>CBDCEM010000003.1:397500-5557412 GCA_965215825.1 Cyclobacteriaceae bacterium
GCGAAGAGCGCAATAGCATAAGGGTGCTTGACTGTGAGGCCAACAAGCCGATCAGGTAGGAAACTAGGATATAGTGATCCGGCGGTTCTGTATGGAAGGGCCGTCGCTCAAAGGATAAAAGGTACTCCGGGGATAACAGGCTGATCTCCCCCAAGAGCTCACATCGACGGGGAGGTTTGGCACCTCGATGTCGGCTCGTCACATCCTGGGGCTGGAGAAGGTCCCAAGGGTTGGGCTGTTCGCCCATTAAAGTGGCACGCGAGCTGGGTTCAGAACGTCGTGAGACAGTTCGGTCCCTATCTGTTGTGGGCGTAAGAAGTTTGCGTAGATCTGACCTTAGTACGAGAGGACCGGGTTGGACTAACCGCTGGTGCACCAGTTGTCTCGCCAGGGGCATTGCTGGGTAGCTACGTTGGGAAGGGATAAGCACTGAAAGCATCTAAGTGCGAAACCCACTACAAGATGAGACTTCTTTAAAGGGATGTTCTAGACGAGGACGTAGATAGGCTGTAGGTGTAAAGGCAGTAATGTCAAAGCTGAGCAGTACTAATTACCCGTAAGCTTTCTTTAAGCGACTATACTTGATAATATTGATTCAACAGGATCTTTTACTCTGACAACATGTTAAGGATATTATGTACTGATAAGAAGTATCTGGTACAAAGATTTTATGGTGATTATAGCGAGGGTGTCCACCTCTTCCCATTCCGAACAGAGAAGTTAAGCCCCTCAGCGCTGATGGTACTGCCGTAACAGGTGGGAGAGTAAGTCGTTGCCAGCTTTTAACAAAGGGTATTGCAGAAATGTAATACCCTTTTTTTATACCTTCTAGTGTAGGTCTGGTACCAAGGTCTAATTAACAAGGGACGAGAGCCATTGAAGAACCAAAAGGTGAGCTCTTACATCTTCATTTTATAACAAGTAGAGGATCAAGCAATAAATCTGTGGAGTAGCTACATATAGTCTAATTTCGATTTCCAAAAACAATCATTGGAAAAGGAATTAGCATCTCTGATTTTGCCTGAAGGCATTCTGACCTACTTTGATGTCACTGCGGTAGAGAAAACAGAAGAAGGTTACTGGATCAGTTTATTAGAGAGGGAATTAGCTCCTTCCGAATTTCTGGGTCATAAACTCAGCTCTAAGGGCTTTTTCGAAGAGGTAACCATCAAGGATTTTCCTATCCGGGGTAAAGCGAGTTACCTAAAAGTCAAGCGTAGAAGGTGGCTAAATGAGACCATGAATCAAGTGGTTTCCAGAGATTGGGAACTAGTGGCTAAGGGGACCCGCATGACTAAAGAGTTTGCGGCTTTTTTAAAAGCAGTGCATCGACACAACGCCAGTAAGCTGTAAAAGCCTGGGTAATTACTTCCATGTTAATGGAAAGCTACTTGAGGAACAGTATGCCACGCATTTGAGTGATTATAGTACCTGGGATCAACTTACTCATGCAGAGAATTATGTGGTTTTTCCTGATAATATTGGTCCTTACCTGACCATTGATGAGACTTCTCTTTCTCAGGGAGAGCTCTACACCATTATCACGAACAAGGCAGCAAAAGGAAACAAAGGATGTTTGGTTGCTATTATCAAAGGCACTGATAGTGAGACAATAAAGGCTATTCTTAAAAGAAAAATATCCTTTGAAAAACGTAGATCAGTTCAAGAAGTGACCCTAGATATGGCGGTTTCCATGCAAGAAATAGTGAGGAAGGTTTTCTCCAAAGCCACTTTAGTAACCGAT
Organism: Cyclobacteriaceae bacterium; assembly: GCA_965215825.1. Classification (GTDB taxonomy): domain Bacteria; phylum Bacteroidota; class Bacteroidia; order Cytophagales; family Cyclobacteriaceae; genus JAWPMT01. The sequence goes on from CBDCEM010000003.1 coordinate 399,245, forward strand.
CGTTTCCATGTTCAAAAACTGGCCTATGATGCGGTGCAAGAAATGCGAATCAAATATCGATGGGAGGCAATAGATCAGGAGAATACAGAAATATCGTTAGCTAAAGAACTTGGTGAAAAATATGTAACACAGCGATTGGAAAATGGAGATTCTCCCAAGCAATTACTCGCTCGAAGTAGATACCTACTTTTCAAGAATAAAGAAAAATGGAGTCCTTCTCAGATTCACCGTGCAGAGATTCTTTTTCGACTTTACCCCAGATTAGAACAAGCTTATGAGTTGGCTCAGAAGTTGGGACATATCTACCATACCGGAAAAGACAAAGGAGTAGTTTATACCAAATTGGCAAGATGGTATAATGATGTAGAACTAGCTGACTTTAAGTCCTTCAAAACCCTGGCGAATACCATTGAAAACCACTATGAAACCATCTTGAACTTCTTTGAACGAAGAAGTACAAACGCTGCCGCAGAATCATTTAATGCAAAGATCAAGGCTTTCAGGTCTCAATTCCGTGGCGTCAGAAACATCTCATTCTTTCTATATCGACTCGCTAAAATCTATGGATAATTCAATTTGCCCCCAGATTTATTGCTTGATCCCGTATCACATCAAAGTACATCATAGCCGTTAGAATGTGCAGGCTTCTATGCATCCCTGATCACTAGCAGTTTTTATCAGATAGTAAACGAATGTGATTCCTTTTTTATGCTCTTTTGGATATTAGTTTACTGATACATGGTTGGAATAAGCCAATTAGACGGTGAAAAGAAAAGAGAATGGAGCAATCTCTAATCTTATGAACGGAGGTTTTATCAATTGGCCTCTTTAGACTGGTGAAGCTGTATCGATTACCATAACAGACAGAATAGAAGGAAACGCGTCACGGACGGATAGAACCTGTCTCTAATGTATACATTCTACAATTATTACTCTCTTCATCGAGGCCATTTGGTTTAGCTACTACTACTGTGCAAGATTTGAGAAATCAGTTGAAAAGAATAATAAAGAGGCCCCAGTCTATATGTGTAATCAAGTCAAAGTGAGTGGTCGTTTTTCTATTTAGTTAGGAAATGACCCTCTTTATTTGCTTAGTCAATAGTAATGTTACAAACCTACTTAATCATCTCTCAGTATTGATGCAGGATTTTTAGTTGAATTGACTTTCGTTATTGAGAATGTGATTATCATGATTAAAGCCAATATTGTAAATCCTGATACTAGAAAAATAAGAGGTGATATCGATGTTTGATAGGTGAAGGTTGCTAACCACTCATTACCAAAATATAGTGTTAACGCCATTCCAAAGGCGATGGCAAAAGCCAGGAGTTTAATAAAATCCAATGAGATGATACCCAGTAGGTGGCTGAATTGGGCCCCTAAAACTTTTCTGATTCCGAATTCCTTTGTTCGTTGCTCAGTAGTGAAACTTATTAATCCAATAAGTCCAAGTACTGCTATGGCTATCGCTAGAAATGTAAATGTATTCAGTACAGAAGCAAACTGTTGTTGTCCTCGAAATGATGCATCGAACGCTTGGTCAATGAAGTAATAATCAAATGGGATTCCCGGGTTTATTTCATGCCAGGTCTTTTTGAGCTGTCGGATGGTATTCGAATAGCTATCTTCATTTCCGGCAGGTACTCTACCCACCAAGAAATTCCCTCCCCTCCACATAGGAACATCTTGATGAAAAATAGCTAAAGATTCTATTGGACTATTTAAAGCCCAAAAATTAAAGTCTTTAAGAATACCGACTACTTGAAATTCTAAGTCGCCGTAATAGGAGACTTTTTTTCCTAGAACCTTATCAAGCTCCTCTCCTTCAGCAAGCCATTCCATTTGACGTGCACATTTTTCATTGATAATTATACTCTGAATATCTCCTTCCCCTTCCTGGAATAAATTTCTACCCGCAACTAATTTCAGATCTAGTGAAGGTAGAAAATGAGCATCTGTCATGATGAAGGTCACTGCAAGTTCATCGGTTTTCTTCGAATTAAGTGGTTTTAGCTTATCTTGATTCCAACAGTAAGGTGGAATATCACTCGTAAGGGAAGGGTTTTTTAGAATGCCATCATCAGCAATTTGATTCCGAAACAGTGTGCCTTGATCTTTCATCCACTCTACATGCTCCACCACTATTAGGTTCTCGGAATCAAAACCTACTTCTTTATTATTCAAAAAATTGAGCTGATCTTTCACCAATAAAGAAGTTGATATCAAAGCAATAGAAATAGTGAACTGAAATACCACTAAACTGTTTCTGAAATTGTACCGCCCGGGCGTTTTCAGGTTGGCGCTTTTTAGTGAATCAACTAATTTAAAGCGGGTCATGAACCAAGCCGGATAGCTGCCAGCAAATAATCCTGTTATTGCAATCATCAATAACATCACCCAGAGAATGTCAGGTTTTTGGATTAGGTCGAAGTACAAAGATTTGTTTGACAGTTGATTGAAGAATGGTTTTACTAATTCCGCTAGCCCGAAACCTAACAGAATAGCTACGGCACTAAGCAGTATTGATTCTGTAAAAAATTGCCGACGGATTTGATTTTGTGTGGATCCTAATACTTTTTTTAAGCCGATCTCTTTTGCCCTTTGTCCAAACCTTGCGGTAGACAGGTTCATGAAATTGATACAGGAGAGAATCATAATCAGCAGAGCAACGGAAATGAAGATATTTACTCTAGACTGACTTCCTAATGGACCGAGTCTATTGTTGATGCTTCCAGATCGCAAACGGATATCAGAGATTGCTTGTAATTCCAGTGTCCAATTTTTCCTTGAGGCTTCTTCCTGGCCTACATATTTTGCAGGGAGTTCAGCAAGCGACTGATTGAACGTCTCAATATTAGTTTTTTCATCGAGAACCACATATGTAATGAATGTGGTCCATATCCATGAATTGGATTTGTTTATGACATGATTATAGGAATTTAACGACGTTAAAAAGTCAAAATGGAAGTGGCTTTGGTCAGGAAGATCTTTGATTATGGCAGTAACCTCGAAAGTCCTTTTGTTATCTCCAGTTCCGATCGTTATTTGTTCCCCCAGGGGCGACCGTTCTTGAAAGTACTTCTGAGCGTACTCTTCGGTGATAATAATGGAATTTGGAGCTTCTAAGGCTGTTTGTTGGTTGCCGGCAATGATAGGAAATGTGAACACCTGGAAAAAATCAGGGTCACTAGCGAGAATTCTTGCCTCCTTAAATGAAATTCTTTCACCGTTTGGTTTGGTTATGGAGACTATTTGGTCGCCAAAAGAGTAGGGGGCGTGAAGTCGGATGATGCTTTCGATTTGAGGTAAATCATTTTTCATGGCTCCTGCCACACCAGGACTTGTTGATCCGAATTTCTCATTACTTTCAACCCAGATATTGGTCATGTTGACCCGGTAAAGGTTGTCTTTATTCACGTGAAACTGATCATATGAATACTCATCAATAACGTACAGATAGATTAATAAGAAGCAAGCTGAGCCTGAAGCAAGTCCAACAAGGTTTAAGACAGTGAAAAATTTCTGCCTTAGCATTAGTCTGATAGCTATTTTAATTCTGTGTAAGAGCATGGTGCAAGTATTTGCTTCATATAATATAAAAATGTTGCCACTTCTTTTAAATAACTCATATAGAGTGATTTATAATTATTGGGTAAATGCAGTGAGTCGTGATTGTCCAGTTGAGGAACAACAGTTAGTTCGGTTTTAATACAGAATTTTGTGATTGGTTGCTTTCAGTATTTGGAACCAACACAAGCCACTATGAGTTAAAAGAAGCATTAATTTTACCCAGAGTTTAAGCAAATAATCCGATTTATGCCAGACAATAATCCATTGTTGCGTCCTTACAATACTACTTATGAGATGCCACCTTTCGAGTCTATTGACAATAGCCATTATATGCCTGCGATTCACGCTGCATTAAAAATAGCCGAAGAAGAGGTGAAGGGTATTAAGAAAAGTGAAAATGTCCCAAGTTTTGAGAATACCATCGTGGCACTGGAAAATTCCGGAGAGCTTTTAAGCAAAATCACCTCTGTACTTTTTAATTTAAATTCAGCAGATACTAATGAGACTTTGCAAAAAGTAACTCAAGAAGCTGCTCCCATTCTTACCGGGTTTCAAAGTGGCATAACTCAGGATCCAGATTTGTTTGAAAGAATCAAATATGTCTTTGAGAAGAAGGAAGCGTTGGAATTAAATCAAGAACAGCTGACCTTGCTTGAAAAGACTTATAAGAGTTTTGTTAGGAGTGGTGCGAATCTGGAGTTGGGAAAAAAAGAGGAACTGAAGGATATTTCCGTAAAATTAGAGACGCTGGCGTTGAAATTTGGTGAACATGTTTTGACGGAAACGAATGCTTTTCGGCTGAAAATAGAAGATCCATTAGATCTTAGCGGGTTGCCCGATGATGTTATCGAGAGAGCAAGCTCATTAGCTGACTCTGAAAATAATGAAGGGGCCTGGCATTTCACTCTTCAAGCACCAAGTTTCATTCCATTTATGGAATACGCTGACAACCGTTCTTTAAGAGAGCAGATGTACAAGGCGCATATGACAAAGTGCTTTGCAGACAATGATCAGAATAATACAGAGATCATTAAAGAAATTGTGGCATTGAGAAATAGGATGGCCGAATTACTAGGCTATGAGTCGTACGCCGCTTATGTCTTGGAAGAAAGGATGGCCGAAAATCCTGGAAAAGTTTATGATTTTTTGGAAGATCTACTGGACAAGTCGCGTGAAAAGGCATTGGGGGAAGTTGCGGAACTTCAAGCGTTTGCCAGCGATTCAGGATATGACATAGAGATAGAGCGTTGGGACTGGTCTTATTTTTCCGAGAAACTTCGTAAGCATAAGTTCAATTTTGATGATGAGGTAATAAAACCCTATTTCCCATTAGAGTCAGTCATTAATGGTGTTTTTAAAACTTCGGAGAAGCTATATGGTATCACCTTCACTAAGAATTCCAGCATTCCGATTTACCATCCAGATGTACAGGCTTATGAGGTGAAAGAAGGTGAAGAGACTATTGCCGTATTCCTTGCAGATTTTTTCCCTCGTGATGGTAAAAGACCAGGTGCCTGGATGACTAGTTTTCGAGGACAGAGAAGAGTAGGGGAGCAACGAATAATTCCAATCGTAAGTATTGTTTGTAATTTTACCCCATCCACTAAAAATACTCCATCATTACTAAAATTTGACGAGGTTAAGACGCTATTTCATGAGTTCGGTCATGCGTTGCATGGGATTCTTTCTGATACTTCATATGAACGCTTAGCAAGTCCAAATGTATTTTGGGATTTCGTGGAATTGCCTTCACAGATTTTTGAAAACTGGTGCTACGAAAAACCCTGCCTCGACCTTTTTGCGAAACATTATGAAACGGGAGAGGTGATACCGATGGATTTAGTGGATAAACTCAAGGCGTCTTCAACATTTCAGGAAGCTTATGCGACGCTAAGGCAACTGTCTTTTGGATTGCTGGACCTGGCCTATCATAATTTACCCTCGGACCGGATAGGGGATTTGTCGGATCTCAGAACATTTGAGTTGGAATCGATAAAGAAAACGGACTTATTCAAGGAGGTTCCCGGAACATGTTTGAGTACTCAATTCAGTCACATTTTTGCAGGTGGTTATGCCGCGGGATACTATAGTTATAAATGGGCGGAGGTTTTGGATGCGGACGCTTTTGCAGCTTTTCAGGAGCGAGGGATTTTTGACCAGGATACGGCGGCTTCATTTAGAAAGCACGTCTTGAGTTCAGGGGGGACAGAACACCCGATGATCCTTTACAAGCGATTTCGAGGCAAAGAACCAACTGTGGATGCTTTGCTGGTACGAGCAGGTTTAAAGTAGAAATTAGTATTTGAAAGAGTGATCGATTGTTTTTTGATCACTCTTTAATTCTCCTTTCAAATGATCTATTAGAAGTTCCAACTGGTTTTTTACTTTAAGCAACTCTTCCCCTTTTTCTTCTTTATTTCCAAAGACCAACTCCTTTCTACTAGGGGAGATAATTCTGCGATACATGCCTGTTTTCCCAAGTTTTTCTAAATAGTTTGCAATTACCGGTAGCATTGATATCAAACTTTCCGAGGGTACTGATAGTTTTTTCTCGTGGATATTGTACAAACAACAGGTCAGTTCATAATCTGATAGGTCGATCTTTTCTTCAGCATCCAATTGTAAGTTTTTTATCAAGCGGATGAGACTTTTCAAATTTCCGTTAACCTTAGTGTCTTTAACATTTACCCTTGCCATATTTCTAAATGGTAGGAAGCTTTTTCTGGTTTTATTTAAAAAATCGTATTCTGCGATTCCTCTATCGATTTCCCTTTTTGACTCTCTAAATGCCGTAGTATCCACCCAAATGGTTGGGAGTACAACAAGGTCAATGCTTGGTCTTCTAGTAGATAACTGAATATTAATCTGATTACTAAAATCTACTTTATCAAAAGACTCGGGTTCACCGGAAAATAGACCCATAAGGAGTGTGCCTAACTTCTCAACACTCTTATAAGCTTCTACCTTATTGCGCGGGCGTAGAATCGCAAGAATTTCTAATTCGCCGTTTAGCTGAATATGAGTGTTGGTGTGTACAGCTCCCTGGTAACGCAGGTCGATGTTGACCGAACGTTCATCAAAAAAGCCACGTATCCTTTGGAGTACTTTGCCTGAAACAGCATATAATCGTTTCGTATTGCTTCCGTCAATGGGTTGCATGCACTCGAGCGTGTATTTCAAATAAGGCCCATATTCGAATTTTTCGAAGCTTTCAGTTAAAATATGTTCCTCTCGAGCTGAGTCAAAGCGACGTTCTAAGAGTTTATCAAGCGGTGTTTTAGGAGAATTATCCATTTAACAGGTTAAGCAGTCGCGACCTATATTTCAATAAAGGTAATGAAAATATGATATATGCAAAATGCAATTATAACTAGCCTGAAGTCTATTGGGTCACTGATTTTCTTAAAAATGGTCAATTTATTGATAGCTACAGGAAATCTGTAGGAAGATAATGTTTGCCGATGGATTGGTAGTATTCGGTCGTGTAGTTATGCTTCGAGGTTTATTGGTTTATCTCCTTTTAGAAATAAGCAGAATTTCTTTTTGAGAATCATGAATTCGATTACATTTGCCACATTATGTTTAGTCTATACAACATAGCGCCGGGAAAAGTTAAGTGCTAGTTCGCCCGAACTAGGTTTTCCCTATTAATCTTTTTTTCTACACTTATTATTTCTTATTACTATGCTTTCTGTTTTTACAGGTGCTAAGCGTTTGTTTCAATACACATTAGAGGCATTGAAAGGCTCCGAGAAGAATTTTACTTCAGGTAGCATCAATAGAGCTATTTTCATGTTAAGTATTCCCATGATTATTGAAATGGGAATGGAAGCCGTGTTTGCGGTTGTTGATCTGTTTTTTGTATCTCGCATAAGCATTAATGCGGTGGCCACAGTAGGGCTTACCGAATCAGTATTATTCATTATTTACTCAGTAGCCGTTGGTTTAAGTATGGCACTGACTGCTATCGTAGCTCGGAGAATTGGTGAAAAGAACCCCGAGCGAGCTGCGAATGCTGCATTTCAAGGTGTAATGGTTTCATCCGTTATCGCCATTGTCCTTGGGCTTATTGGCTTCATATTGGCGGATGACATTCTTCGATTGATGGGCGGCGATGAGAGTTTGATTGCCGAGGGTGTGGGTTATACCCGGATCATGTTTGCCGGTAACATCAGTATTGTTCTGATTTTTGTCATCAACGCCATTTTTCGTGGAGCTGGGGATGCATCAATCGCCATGAAAACTTTGATGCTTGCGAATGGTCTTAATATTATATTGGACCCAATTTTGATATTTGGCCTCGGGCCTATTCCTGCATACGGTGTTGAAGGAGCGGCGATTGCAACTACTTTGGGACGAAGTATTGGAGTGATTTATCAGTTAACTCGTTTGTTTGGTGATAAGTCAATTATTAAACTGACAGTTAAAAACATAGTTATCAAGGCCCAGACTATTGGTGAAATCATTAAAGTATCGATAGGTGGAATGGGACAATTCCTGATAGAGTCTGCAAGCTGGATCTTTCTTGTGAGGGTGGTTTCTATTTTTGGGACAGAGGCAATCGCTGGCTATCAAACTTCCTTCAGAATTATTGTTTTTACTATACTTCCAGCTTGGGGAATGGCGAATGCTGCTGCTACCCTAGTGGGGCAAAATCTGGGTGCAGGACATCCAGATAGGGCTGAAAAGTCTGTGTGGAGTACAGCTAAATACTGTATGATATTTTTAGTAATTGTTTCTGTCATATTTTTCTTGTTGGCGGATCCTATAATAGGACTGTTTACGAAAGAAGCAGCAGTGATCGTAATTGCGAAAGAATCACTTCAGATCATTTGCCTGGGTTATTTATTTTTCGCCTATGGTATGGTCATAATCCAGGCTTTTAATGGCGCTGGAAATACACGCACACCGATGATTATTAATGTCGGTGTATTCTGGCTGTTCCAGATTCCATTTGCCTATTTAGCGGCCGTACATTTCGATCTTCGCGAGACGGGTGTTTTTATTTCCATTGCCGTTGCACATTCGCTGCATGCGATTGTAGGTGTATTAATTTTTCGGAAAGGCAATTGGAAGAAAACTGTTGTTTGATTGTAGATATTCAGAAACAGGTCCATCCAATGAAGGATGGTCCTTTCGTTTTTTTAAAAGCTAGAAAGTCGAAGCTTTCGTAATTCTTTTTCATAAACTATGAAGAGATCCACTATGTCTTCCTTTGATTGATAAGATAAACTAATTTTCTGAGTTCCTTCGAGAGGCCCGCCAGTGAGTAATCGGCCTTCAAGATTGAAAATGTGGATACGATCGCTGTTAATATCTCTAATAACCACGAGTTCTTTACCCGCTGTGATTCGATAGAATTGGTCTTCAGTTTCAACATTCAGGTATTCTTTAATAAATAACTCATCTCCTTTAGGGTCCAGAATTCTAATGCCATTTTCATCGTTTGAGGTGATCAGATAGTGCTCCGCAGAAAAGTCATTCAGAATGGAGAAGGAAGTATTAGCTGAGGGTTTAAATAGTTGTTCTCTTTTGGTGATTTCACCATTGAAGTTTACTTCTATCCATTCACCTTCTTCTGATATCCATGATATAGAAGAGTTATTGAAGTCATTTCCACTCTTAAGATGAAATGTTTCTTCCACTGGAGTCTTGAAATCCATTGGGAATGGAGGTAAGGGTTGCCCTTTGCGATCTTTAAGGTGCAACTGTCCCCCTTTTGTAAAAGCGATCATTACATCACGTTTTCCTGTTCGTAGGTGTTTCATTGGTTGAAGCAATTCTTGTTCAACAGTGTTCGGGTTCCAGGCTTCCAGCAATGTTCCGTTTTTATCAGATAAATAAATATTCCCCGAACCATCTGAATAGCTAAAGCGGTAATTTTCACTACCATCATAATCTACCACCTCGAAGTTTCTTATGGAGGTGATTGAGTCCATTTTTTTTGGAAATTCTGGGAGGTATTGCCCACTTGCATCCAAAATATGTAAATGCCCCTTTGTTGTGAAAACGTACTGCAATTTGTTGTTTTTGTAATAATCTATTTGGCGGATTTCACTGGTTAAACTGCCCTTGATTGGCGTTTCCCAGTTCCATTCTAAGTCTGAATTAAAATGATAAAGTGTATAAGCTGAGTCTTGTACCAATATCTCAAATTCATTAGTGTCGTTATTTCTTGTGAGGAAAGGTTTGGTAATGATTTCATTAGTCAAAACAGCTGTTTTTGTTGGTTTTGGAGAAAGTGCTGTTGATAAAGGAGCTTCACTTTGAGCTATGACGAGATTTGTGAAGAATCGCCCATCAACATTGCTGAATTGGATAGCTATATTATCCAGACTCTTAAGTAAAGTACTATTCTGAGCGAAGGCCTCCTTCCAGAATGGGTTAATGCTCTTTTGCATCTTGGACCAAAATTCCGGAGTATTGATAAAAACAGAAAAATTAGATGCTTTATTAATTCGGCTTAGGAATTCATTTTTCCTCAAAGATTTCGCCCATGTGTTCTCTTCTCTTATAGCATCGATGATCTTCTGTAATTGATTAGGAGTATTGGAGAATATGATGAAGTTGTTGATGGTAGAATAAAAAGAGGTCTGAAATCCGAGCCCCATTTCTCCGAAGAATATGCTCGGGAATTCTTTTGCCATCATGTGCTTAATTTCAAAACCGCGGTAATGTTCTTTGTATAACGTGTCACCATTCGCATTGGCCAGTTGCCTTGAGATATCATCAAAATAATTGGAGGACAATTCAGGGTTACTTACTTCCAGAATCATCGCCTTGTCCGTTCCTGTTAATCTTTCAAAATGAAGTAACCCAATTTCTTCATCCAGAAGGCTATATAAGTAATTGATATCCAGATCTACCTGTGTACTTAGTTTTTCTGCCGTTTCCCAAACTCTAGGCTGTGTTTGTTGTATGTATACTTGATTTTTGGCTCCCCAACTTTGATTGTCACTGAATGAATAGTGGTAGACGTAGGAAGTCTGGAGAGGAGTTATTCTGCCTAAATCGAATGAACCTGGGGCAATACCCACATGTGGTGACAGAAATCCTTCTTGTTCGGCTAAAAACGTGAATCCGTTCAGTTGAATTGATTTGTTTGAAAACTGTGCATCGAGGAATGCGAATCTCCCGAGAGAGAAGACAGGCACCTCTGAAAAGTTATCAACAAGGTCTTGGAATGATTTGATATTTATATAGAAGTTTCCATCATCGTTTTGCAATTTGGCCACATTGACCATTTCAGGAAATTGTGTGATAAACGGAGCCGATTCGTTTTGCAGGCTTCTAATGGCATCTTCTACCAAGAAAGCAGAGAAACTACCCACAAAGTAATTCTTGTGAAACATGAACGTGAAGGTTTCTTCAAATCCAAGGATTTCTATTAGCTCGAAGCCTAAATAAGTTCGTCTTTTTTTGGGGAATTGCTTTTGAAAATGATCTTGAATAGTGGCCAGAACGCTATGTGCTGGGAGCGAATTGATTTCAAGCACGAACAGGAAATCAAGTTCATCTCGGGAAACTGGATGAACACTGATCAGCAGGGGGTTTCTGTCTAAAAGTGAACTAAGTTGATTGTCAGTAACTTCTCCAAGGAAATCAGTATTTTCCTTCCAATTGGCAAAACCCTGGATGTTGTTTAATGTTTTCCAGATTTCTAATTGCTCCAGACGCTTCAAAGTTTGATGGGCGCTGCTTGATTCATAGACCATCGAGGATGATTCGGGAATAAAGCTCCATGGGGAAAGGTTGGAAGGCTTTGACCATTTTTCAAAAGTGAAATAGCCGGCCCCGACGAGCAATAGAATAGAAACTGTAATCAGTAAAGCTCTCAAGCTGGATGAATTGCTTTCACAAATTGGTTGAATAACAAAAATATGGAACTTAAAATAAGAGGAGCTACCTGTGTGTAATTATCTGGTTTGATTTTATCTGTTCGGTATGGTTTTTCCAATCCCATCAATTTGCTGCACTTATCTTTCAAAATTTTAGATAAAATGTCCTTAAAGCGGTGATTTTTTGAACTGAAATGTCTCTGATCACATTAAATGCTTATATCTTGAAGTTTAAAGTTATTCTTACATGTCAGGCCAGGTAACGGCAGAAAATATCACTAAAAACACGTTCTTGGAGCGTTTCCTACGAGTTCGTGAACAGTCCAATCGTCTTTGTGAGCCCCTGGAAACGGAAGACTATGTAGCGCAGCCAATAACGGATGTAAGTCCTCCTAAATGGCATCTTGCTCACACAACATGGTTTTTTGAGAATTTCATTCTTGTACCATATGCTAGGAACTATAAAGTATTTCATTCAGAGTACTGTTTTTTATTCAATAGCTATTATGTGAGCGTCGGAGCTAGGTGGATGAGAGCCGAACGCGGTTACTTAACTCGTCCGACTGTCAAAGACATTTACGCTTATAGAGCTCACGTGGATGAGGCTATGGTCCGATTCTTTGAGCAAGAAGTAAGCAACGAAGTTTTGGAAGTCTTTGAATTAGGCTTGCAACATGAACAGCAACATCAGGAATTGCTGCTTTATGACATAAAGTACATTCTTGGTCAGAATCCACTATTCCCGCAATATGATAGTAATAACCGGTTTGTTGCAGAACAAACTCCAAAGCCACGTTGGTTGCCGATGAATGAGGGGATTTATGAGATAGGTTATCAGGGGGAAGGTTTTCATTTTGACAATGAAAAAGGTATTCATAAAGTATTTCTTGAGGCTTTTGAGGTAGCTAGTCATACAGTAACAATCGGAGACTACCTGGAATTTGTAAAAAGCGGAGGGTATGAGGAAACAACTCTATGGTTATCGGAAGGGTGGGATTGGTTAAAAACCAATGATGTGCAGAGTCCACTTTACTGGCTCAAACAGGATGGAGGTTGGTTTTATTATACCCTGCATGGACTGCATCCCTTGGATTTGAATGAACCTGTTAGTCACGTTTCATTTTATGAAGCTGATGCATATGCGCGCTGGAGAGGACTCAGATTACCAACGGAATTTGAATGGGAGGTGACAAGCGAAAGATATGGGAATGATTCGGGAAATTTTGTAGAAAATGGAGATTATCGTCCTATTGCAACAGCAGCAAGCGATTTTTTCGGTAACCTTTGGGAATGGACCTCAAGCGCCTATCGACCTTATCCGAGGTACGCTCCGCCAGCGGGTGCCATAGGTGAATACAATGGGAAATTCATGATCAATCAGATGGTATTGAAGGGCGGCTCTTATGCAACACCGGCCAACCATATTCGAAAGACATATAGAAATTTTTTTCACCCACACCTACAATGGCTGTTCAGTGGTATTCGCCTTGCTCGGTACATTTAAGGATTATTAAATAAGTCACATGAGTTTAGAGCTCGAGACGAAAGTCTCACCAACTATGGAATCCAGTTTTGCCGAGGATGTTAATGCCGGCCTTTCCGCATCGCCAAAGACATTACCTTCAAAATACTTTTATGATGAGGTTGGTGATAAAATCTTTCAAGAGATTATGGCTATGCCTGAATATTACCTTACAAGGGCGGAGAATAGCATTTTTGTTAATAGTAAAGAAGAGATCCTTAAGGCCATTTTCCCAGACGGTCGCAAGTTTCGATTACTAGAGTTGGGAGCTGGTGATGGCCAAAAAACCAAGGTGCTTCTTGAGCATTTCTCAGATAAAGGTGTTCCATTCACTTTTAGTCCGGTTGATATTTCAGGACATGTACTGACCATACTTGAAGATCGTATTCGCCAGACACTGCCAAATCTATCTCTAAATCCATTGGTTGGTGATTATTTTGAAGTACTGTCAAGACTAACTTATGAGGGGGATTCCAGGAATGTTGTTTTATTTCTTGGGTCCAATATTGGTAACTTCAATGATGAACGAGCTATTTCCTTTTTAAGCAAGTTAAGTAGCCATCTGAATAAGGGAGACCTGATGCTAGTGGGATTTGACTTGAGGAAAGATCCAGATAAGATCTTAAGGGCTTACCATGACAAGGCTGGAGTAACAAGAAGATTTAATCTCAACTTGTTGCATCGTATCAATAAGGAATTGGGTGGAAATATAGATGTGGACAGCTTTCAGCATTACCCCATTTATAACCCTGCTACTGGCGAGTGTAAGAGTTATTTGATCAATACTGAATATCAGGAATTCACGATATCGGCAATTGAAAAGACGTTTAAATTGGAAGCATGGGAGCCTATATATACGGAAGTTTCCAAAAAATACTTAAATAGTGAAATTACTCTTTTGGCGGAGAAAAGTGGTTTCAAGCGTATCAATGATTTTTATGATGACGATCGGCATTTTGTAGATACTTTGTGGGAGGTGGTTTGACTTTCCTGAGCAACGGAACCGTTTGAGAAGTCATGAATTGATGTCAATTAGTATTTGAAGATTCCTGGTTTGAGTTTCGGAATCAAAAAATTGGATCTGTGGTCGAGTGAGGTGAAGAAAACTTCATGGTCAGCGTTTCAGAGATGGAATCAATAACATCTACAATCTTCCTCAATCTTTACATATATTTTGTTAAATCATATACTTTTGCGATCCAGTCTAGCGCACGTGGTGAAATTGGTAGACACGCCATCTTGAGGGGGTGGTGGGAGCAATCCCGTGGAAGTTCGAATCTTCTCGTGCGCACATTTTTCTTTTCTAGAAAAATTGAGTGATTTACTAATTGGTGATGATATAGGAGCAATCCCGTGGAAGGCCGCTGCGATCGAATCTTCTCGTGCGCACATTTTTCTTTTCTGGAAAAATTGAGTGATTTACTAAATGGTGATGATAGGAGCAATCCCGTGGAAGGCGGTTCGCTGCGATCGAATCTCCTCGTGCGCATTTTTATTACGAAAAAATTGTGTCATTTGCTAAATAGTGGTAATTACGAGCAATCTAGCTGAAGCCTGTTCGCGGCTGCCATCAAAATTTGTGATATATACATTTTTCCTCTAAATCTTAATAGACATGTTGATTGATATTCCCTTGCTCAAAAAATTGTGTGAGACTCCAGGCGCACCGGGTTTTGAACATCAGGTTCGGGAAGTTGTTTCTGATGAGGTTCGAAATCATGTAGACGAACTATCTACGGATAATCTCGGAAATTTATTGGCCGTTAGGCGGTCGGGTGTTGAAAACCCCAAAAAGGTAATGCTTGCTGCCCATCTTGATGAGATTGGATTCATGGTTACTCATATCGACGATCAAGGCTTTATTCGTTTCCATACTTTGGGTGGTTTTGACCCGAAAACTCTTTCCGCTCAACGCGTAATTATACATGGTAAAGAAGATGTCATAGGCGTTCTGGGTACTAAACCTATTCATGTTATGAGTCCTGAAGAACGCAATAAGGTCGTTAAAACTCAGGATTTCTTTATTGATTGTGGAATGCCCCGGGAAGAAGTTGAAAAGGTGGTTTCTATTGGTGATCCGATCACCAGGGAACGAGATCTAATTGAAATGGGAAATTGTGTAAATAGCAAATCTCTTGATAATAGGGTTTCTGTATATGTTCTGATTGAGGTATTAAAACAATTAGAGACGTCAGATGTGGATGTTTATGCGGTATTTACTGTGCAAGAGGAAGTTGGTATACGAGGTGCTCAAGTAGCTGCTCATCAGATCAATCCTGATTTTGGAATTGCGATAGATACGACAATTGCCTACGATCTACCTGGAGCTGCACCTCACGAAAAAGTGACTTCATTGGGTTCAGGTGCGGCAATTAAGATCATGGATGCTTCGACCATTTGTGATCCTAGAATGGTCAGCTACCTGAAAACTATTGCAGGTGAAAATCAGATCACTTGGCAGCCAGAAGTATTGACAGCAGGAGGTACGGATACTGCAGGTGTTCAAAGAACTGGGAAAAATGGATCTATCGCCGGTGCAGTTTCGATTCCAACCCGACACTTACATCAGGTGATAGAAATGGCTGATAAGAATGACATAGCTGCTTGTGTCGGCCTAATTGTAAAAGCTTTGCCTTCATTGGCAGCACATCAGTGGTAATAAAAAAAGGCTCCTTGGGAGCCTTTTCTTTGCTATTATAATTTTTCTTTAATGTTCTTCTTCCTCTTCTGGAAGGGGATGACTACCATGTTTGTAACTATGGGTGACTTTCTCCGTTTGCGCCAGCAATAATGCCGAAACGATAAAGACCATATGAATGGCAATTTCCATGATTACTTCTTCGGAGTTCTGCTTCTTTGCAGCTTCCGTTTCTCTGTAATCTATGAACGTTTTAAGCAGCTGAACTCCTGAAATAGAAGCAAGTGACGTGGACAACTTAATCTTAAGCTGACCCGCATCTAAATCTTCTAGCCAGAGCGGTTTGTCTTCATGGTGATCCACATCAATTTTACTTGTAAAAATGGAGTATCCACCAATAGTTACCATGACCACTAGATTCATTACCATGGAAATATCCACTAGTCCCAGAATTTCCAACATCATGTCGTTTTCCTTCAGGGTGGAGAAATGATGCCATACATGGAACAGTACTTCAAAGAACTTGAACAGATAGAGCACAGCGCCAATAATAAGGCCTACATAAAGCGGTGCCTGTACCCAGCGGCTCCAAAACATGAACCCTTCGAAAAAGTTCTCAAATTGCTTGAGTCTACTCATTGCAGTGTCTATTTTTCTTTGAAATATAAGTTATTCTAACGCGAATTTAAAACTTTCATCCATTCTTAGGAGGAAATCACAGCACTTCCTGAGAGCCAATCGTGTAGACCTTGTCGCTTCATGTTGAATCTAATCATTAGAAATCCAGAGAAAAGAAGTGCCAGAGAAAGGATCTTCAAGGTGTTTCTCAGCAAACTACGCCACCAAGTGGATTTTGTCCCTTGAACAGTCGTCACTTTTACAGCTAACAATCTTTTTCCAAGACTTCCATGCCAGGGGGAAGATTCCATGAAGGTATTATAAATGACATACATGACTGCAAGCAGTCCGTATAGTACAAAATCACCCTCTATAATCGCCGAAAAGCCATAACCTATAGGGATAAACAATACCAGATCAATGTTGTGTGCCAATAACCTGGTCCAGAATGGAGCATAATGATGAGTTTCCATAAAAGTTATTACCACACGATTTAGCTTTTTTTTAAAGGATTTGGGAAAATGTAATTGCCAATATCCAAAAACGAATCCAATTAACTGTCCAGTCCTTAGCATAAATGTAAATATGCGAGGTGTATGTTGATGATCTTTTAAGGAATTTAAGACCGTTGACAAGTTGAAAAAGGCAAACGTTATTGAGAGTTGTAAATTTCATATTTCAACAAATATTGATGATATTCTTGAATGAAATGTAAATATTGTATTAGTTGATTGGTTTTGATTTATTTAATGATTGATATTGTTGCGATATTCATTTTTAAGGATAGAAATTTGCAGCAACAAACAATAATTGATCAGACAATTATGAGAAACATGGTTCAACTCATGGCAACACTTTTAATAGTTTTAAGTGCTGCCGCTTCTAATGCCAATGCTACACGAGATTCGCTTTATGCGGGTCCTCAGTGTAAGTTATTCTCCTTAGACGATCGACAATTTCGCATGATCTATGCCGGTTCTGCTCAGCAGGATGTTCAAATACAGATAAAGGATCAACAAAACAGATTGTTGTATAAGTCTAGCCTGAACTCAGGTGGATTCGCGAAGGATTTTGATTTATCTTTTCTATCTGACGGTGATTACACCTTTGTATTGAAATCCGGGGAGTTCGTGTACGAAAAATCGGTTTCAATTTCGGAGGCAGCCGACCTTTCTTCCTTGCAGCAACGATTCCAGGCGTCACAACTTTTGATATCGTCCGTAAGTGATGGGTCTTATGCCCTGGTTGGGACTAATCTTTCAGGTTCTGTGTTGGAGTATTCTTTCAGCAATGATCAAGGTCAAAGCCTATTCACTGGAACTTATAATGATCAAGAAGAAGTCAGGGACCTTTTCACGTTCCAGAATGTAAAAGGGAATGTGATCATGAAGTTTTATCTGGATGGGAAGCTAGTAGATGAGAAAACACTCGCTTTGAAATAAATTTAGGTAACTATATATTTATGTGCCCATCTTTTCGGTGGGCTTTTTTATTTTAGATAAATCAACAGTTTCAAGAGCTCAAATTGATTTTTTTGATTCAACTGTTCGTTCCCCATTCAGGTAGGACTTCTCCAGGCTTTCAATCTGGCCATTTGTCACGACAAAGTTGATTCTGAAAGTCTCCGCGATCTCTAAATCAAAAAGTGTATTGCCAATTCGTTTCAGGACAATCTTATTATACTGGTCATCTGAAAATACTAGTTGATTATTGCGTACTTCCACCGTGCTGTTCTCGAAAGAACCAGAAAATAAGCTCAAAGGAAGTTCCTGGGATTCCTCTGATACACTTGTGGCTTCCATGTACCATGGGAAACGCGGCATAATCTGCCTGGAGGATTCGGGATCAAGCTCCATGGCTTTCTGATAATTTTGCCAGGATGACTCATATTTACTTTGAAATCCCAGCGTTTCACCGAGTCTAATGTAAGTGTTCGCCGTGTTTGGGAAATGCTCTATATGAAGGCGAGCCAATCTCTCTGCCGAGGCAAGTTCATTTTTCTCGAAAAAGGACCAAATGACATTATTCAAAAGGTTGTTGTCCAGTTCATTATAATCATCATTAAATATCTCTTTGTAGGTATTTCGAGCAAAAAGGCTGTCACCAAACGAAAAGGCACTTTCCAATGTTCGTCTGACTTGCCAGGAGGGATCATCAAAAGTTTCAAAAGCCAGCCAATCTAATGCGGCTATTTGCTCATTGTAAAATAGGTCTGAAATCGCCTGTCCTATGGCCAGGCCATTTTCACTATTTGTAAGTATCACAAATCCAGTTTTTGTTTCTGGGTAAACGATGGCAAAGCTTTTCATGGTTTGTTCATCGCTGTATTGCCAAAGCCCGATGTTTTCTCCTGCTTGAATACCAAGACCAGGCCCCCAGGATACGAGGGGTGTTGTAGTTTCATCCTCCCACATATTGACCTGAGCTAATGTTGTTGATTGAGCTTCCATGGATTCGTTTTGGAAGTAGCCTTCCGCAAAAGCACTCAGAATTTTTAAGTATTCGCCTGCATTGGTATAAAATGTCGTGGTATTTGTAACTCCGGCGGATTTGATTCGACCAATTAAGTCGTGTCCTTTAGCCATGTCCTTCTTCTCTTCATTGCCGAAAAAAGAATCAGTGATTTCCAGAGGTTGGAATACCCATCGGTTGGTGAGTTCCTGAATTGGGGTATTAAACTTTGCTTCAAGGCCTCTCATGACCCATTCGAATCCCAGGTGTGAATAGTTCCAGGTTTCGCCAGGAACGCTTATAATTTTTATTGATTCGTTTTCATCAGCCCAAATGGGAAGGCCACCAGTATGTGAAAGAAGGTTTTTATAAGTAATGATGTGATTGTAGGAACCTGATTCTAAGCGCGTATCCTGATAGTCCTGACTTATTGCCTGATTCAAGTCAAGCTGATTCTCTTCTGCCAGTCTAAAGCACAGTGCTGAAATCACGCAGTAACCCAAGTCATTGGCTCGAAATAAAGTGGCTTCTTTAACAATTGAAGAATCACTTAGCGATGAATATCCGCCGGCATATACCGATTCACTTTCAGCGTTGAAATATCCAAGTTGTAGGCCAGGAATTCTGGCAGTAGCCATGAGGTTTTCAATTGTTGCTATCTGATTGCTAGTAAGGGCTGTTCTTGCTTTTTTTTGATCGCAACTTATCAGTACTGCTACCAACAACACCATTAATAACCGACTTATATTTGAGTGTTTCATTTTGTTTCCTTAAGCATTCATTTTGTAATGATACAGATTTATCATAATCCCAGATGTGGTAAGAGCCGATCAACTCTAAAAATATTAGAAGAAAAGGATCTGTCCTTCGATACGAAGTTGTATTTGAAATCGCCACCAACTTTTGAAGAACTTAAGACTGTCTTAAACAAATTGTCCATCAAGCCAGAAGCGCTTCTGAGGAAAGGGGAAACCTTATACAAGGAACAGTTTAAGGGCAAGCACCTGACTGATGACGAATGGATTGCTGCGATGGTTGAGTACCCTATCTTAATAGAACGACCAATTGTTATTAATGGTAATCAAGCTGTTATTGGCAGGCCTCCTGAGAAGGTGCTTGAAATATTGTAAGTATGAGCAAAGTCAAATGGGGCGTAATTGGCCCCGGGAACATAGCGAGCAATTTTGTCTCAGACTTTCAACATGTCGCCAATGGTGAAGTTGTGGCTGTGGGTTCCAGGTCTAAAAGTAGGGCCAGGGAGTTTGCAGACAGACATGCTATTGAAGTTTCATACGGATCATACGATGAATTATGTCAATCTGATGAAGTAGATGCCATTTATGTTGCCACTCCACATAATTTTCATTTCGAGCAAGCTTCACTTGCAATCAAATATGGAAAAGCGGTGTTATGTGAAAAGCCTATTACCACTTCTCTCAAGGATTTTCATGTTTTAAGAAGGCTGGCAGCCGAAAATAAGACATTACTCATGGAAGGAATGTGGACTTATTTTCTTCCGGCCATTAAAAAAGCAAAGCAATGGGTTAATGAAGGTAGGATTGGTGTGATTAAACATGTAAAATCTGACTTTGGTTTTTATGCAGATTTTGACCCCCAAAACCGGTTATTTAATCCAGAACTAGCAGGTGGAGCCTTATTGGATATTGGGGTTTATCCGATTGCACTTGCTAACTACTTTCTGGAGGGTTTGCCAACTGATATTAAAGTTCACTCAAGAAAGGCTTCCACTGGAGTAGATAGTGACGTGATGATGTCATTTACATATCCGGAAGTAATGGCCACATTGCACGCTTCTTTGGAGTGTAGACTTCCGAATTACACATATATAATTGGAGATAAGGGGTATATAGAAATCCCCAATGCATGGCAAGCAAAAATTTGTTCGCTATATATAGAGAGTGAGCGCATTGATCACTACAATGACGGTCGAAACAATTTTGGATTCAATTATGAAATCGAAGCGTTTAATGCGGATTTCCTAGCAGGGCGACTGGAATCTAGCATTATGCTACATCAATCAAGTGAACAATTGCAGTCTTTGATGGAAAAGGTTGCTAAACTCTTTTGATTTAAAAAGCCCGAAATATTATTATTCCGGGCTGTATTGATTTCACTGGTTTCAGGAATCTTAACCAGCGTGAATTTTTCTGACGTTAGATCAAGGCTAGTTGACCAGTCTTAATTGTTATTGACCACCTTCTACATAAGGAGCGCCAGCGGCTTTGAGTTTCTCATCCAGCTCACTCATTTTTTGTTGTGCCTGTCGCATGCTATTCGAAATGCCATTTAGTGCATCATTGACAAGGTCTAGTGTGCGTTTGTGAGTGGGGGTAGGGCCGTAGGTAGATCGACTGATACCTCGATCTACCGCGAAAAGTCGGTCTCCAATAGTAGGTTTGGTTTTTTCCCCAATTTCTCTCTTAGTAGCCATTCCATACATAGCTGCATCTATTTCCAATATTTGCTGTTGCAACGCGTGAATTTCTTCGTCCAATAAGCCAGGTGCAGTTGAGGCATTCCTGAGTGCTTTTTGCATCGCATCAACGCGCTTCATCATGTTTGAGAGCTTGAGGTCTGCTGTCGATACCCTTCTTACGGTTTCGTCATAGGCCCTCCAGAATTCCGCTGTTGCTTCCGGGGATGAACCTGGCAGTGCACCCTCCCTCAATCGCTCTACATCAAATTGAATGGGGTCTGAAAGCGAAGTGACTTTCCCATTGATTTGCTTGTACAACTGCGCTGTATAGGTTCCTGGAGCTGCCATCATTCCTTGCGGTTGGAAACTTTCCCCGCCTGCCATTCTCAATGCATTTGGAGCTGGAAAACGCAAATCCCAGGTAATACGATGCATCCCTTTCCTGGCTGTACCTGAAACTCTTCGGATCACGTTTCCTCTTTGGTCTGCAATAGCTATCCACACTTTCGGAGAAGCTTCTCTTTTCTCTTTTTCAACGGACTCCCAGCCAGGGAAGGATGCAGTTTTACCTTTTTCGGCTTCTTTCCTGTCCTCTGCTAAAGTTGTATAACCTTCTTTGAGGTAGTAGGTGAAAGTCGCGCCAAAGTCCGGATTAGGAGCGACGTAGTGTTGTGCACCCTGGGACCCTTTTTCATCATCAAAACTTAGATGCGAACGAGGAATGTACCACCAGGCTTTTCTGGTATTGAACAATGCGGCTTCTTGTTCCAGTTTTGTTTTAGATACTTCTCTCAGAAAACTATAGTCGTCGAAAATGAAAAAACCTCTACCAAAAGACGCACCCACCAGGTCATTTTCTCGCTTTTGAATGGCAAGGTCTCGGAATGAAATAACAGGTACACCGCCTTCAAGTTTGGTCCATGTACTGGCGGCATCCACGGTAAAGTAAATTCCAAATTCTGTTCCAAGAAACATCAATTCCGGTTTTTCATGGTCCTGAACAATTCTCCAAACCAGGGTTCTGTCAGGGATGTTGCCACGGATAGAGGTCCAGGAAGCTCCACGATCAGTGCTTTTTGCCAAGTAAGGCTGAAAGTCGCCATACTTGTGATTGTCTAAAACCACATATACTGTATTAGCGTCATGTAGATCCGCCTTAATATCATTTACAAAAGCAGTAGCCGGTACCCCAGGAATTGCATTTACATTGACCTTTCTCCAGCTATCACCTCCATTTTCAGTAACCTGAATCAGACCATCATCCGTCCCAATGTAAATCAGCCCTTCCTGCTGTGAAGATTCTGAAACAGATGTAATGGTGTTGTAATTGGACATGGCCAGTACATCCCATGGAGAATCCCAACTTTGTGTACTACCCATGATCGGTAATTCCAGCCGATTTTGATTTTTGGTCAGGTCTCCTGAAATAGCAGTCCATTCGTCACCTCGATTATCAGAACGCCAGACACGTTGAGAAGCGAAGTAGATTCGAGAAGATTGATGCGGACTCACAAAAATCGGAGCATCCCAGTTGAATCTTTCATAAGGCTCATCAGGTCCTGCTTGCGGCTGAATATCTACTACTTCACCAGTGGTCATATCCACACGGGATAAGTTTCCTTCCTGACGTTCTGCATACAAGATATCCGGATTGCCGGGTTCAGTGGCTGGCTGATGTCCATCCCAATTGAGTACCACACGCCAATCGGAATTTTGAATTCCATGAACATTGTCTGTTCTGGAGGGACCGCCTTCCGTGCTGTTGTCCTGGGTTCCTCCGTAAACATTATAAAAAGGTTCCGCGTCATCCACGGCTACTTTGTAAAACTGAGTTATCGGAATATTTTCCATATATCGCCAGTTTTGGGCATCGTCGAAACTTTCATATACACCTCCATCTGATCCGATCATGATATAATCAGGGTCACTCATTTTGAAGGCCAATGCATGATCATCTCCATGTCGATGCTGCCTGTTAAAAGGTTTAAACGTTTTTCCCCCATCCAATGAAATTTCAGAAGTGTTACTCATCATATACAACCTGTCGAAATGATGTGGGGAAGCATAAATTTCCTGATAGTAATGTGGTCCTGTTCCACCACCCACAGCATCTGCTCCTTTGACCCATGTTTCCCCGCGATCAGCAGAACGATAAACAGCTCCTTTTCTCCGATTCAACTCTATAGCAGCATAAACAACATCTGGTTGTTGGAATGAGATTGCCAAACCAATTTTCCCCATTTTTCCTTTAGGTAGTCCATTGCTGAGTTTCTTCCAGGTTTCTCCACCATCTTCACTTTTGTATAGGGCTGTTTTTGGTCCGCCTCCCATGTATGCCGCGACATTTCGATGGTGCTGCCAGGTGGCTGCGTAAATTCTATTCGCATTGCGAGGGTCAACAACCATGTCTGCTACTCCTGTCCATTCCTCATCACCGAGGGTTTTCTTCCATGTTTTCCCCCCGTCTGTGGATTTGAAAAATCCTCTTTCGCCGCCGGGACTCCAGAGTGGTCCTTGTGAAGCCACATAAATAATATCTGAATTCTCCGGATGTACAATGATCTTAGATAAGTGCTCAGATTTTTTGAGACCCATATTGGTCCAGGTGTTTCCTCCATCCTCACTTTTGTAGATGCCGTCACCATAGGCTAGGTGTCGACCTCCTACATTTTCACCAGTTCCAACCCAAACCACATGTGGGTTCCGAGGATCAAGCGCTATGCATCCTGTCGCAAAGGAGCCCTGATCGTCAAAAATAGGATTCCAGGTGATTCCGGCATTCACCGTTTTCCAGACTCCTCCGGAGGCCACAGCTACATACCAGACACTTTCGTTTTCCGGGTGAATCGCCAGGTCCGATATTCTGCCAGACATAAAAGCTGGACCGATGTTTCTTAATTTGATGTCCTTGAATGTCTCCGAAGGGATTGCTTGTGTGGTTGTAGGGCTTGTGTTTCCACGTCTGCGCCTTTGCGCTGAAGCATCCAGAGCAATCAGAGCAATAATTGAAAAGAGCAAGATTTTCGATAGAATTCGCATGATTGATTTTCTTAATTATCATTCAAGTTAAATCCTAGATCAAAAGATCAATTACTGAAATATTTAAGCGGTCGAGTCCATTGATGGGAACCTAAAGTAAAGGAATATTATTAATGTGACGCACAAGAGTTCAAGATGATTTGATGTTAAGACCATGGCCTATGGATTCTCAGGCGAACTATGTCACAAAGGCTCGGAACTATCTTGAAGAACTGGGCCAGATGAAAATATCCAATCGCGACTCGTGGCATTAAATTAAATTGCTTTCGTGAACAGGCTCAAACTTGCCCGATTACTACTGTTTTTTGCTAAGGCATTGCCCCGACGATATTCCCTTCGGTCAGAAGAAGTAAAACGTCCACCTTTTTTTATTCTCAATGCTGGTAGAAGTGGCAGCACCTTATTGAATCGAATTCTGAATGAGCATCCCGAGTTGGGACTCCCATCCGAACAATATTTCCTTGGCCCGGCTGTTTTCAAGTATCATTTCTATAATTACATGATCTGGCGAGATCTGATACAAGTGATTGTGGGTGAATTATGGGATGAGCGGAAGCATACATGGAATTTAGAATTGAGACCGATTCTTCGGAATATGATTGACTTAGATGCAAGAGAACGATCACTTCAACATGTAGTGGATTTCCTGTATCGAGGGATCGTAGATAAAACCTATTGGGGAGACAGCACGCCCTTAAATACAGTCTATTTCAAAGAACTATATCATCTGTTCCCAAAAGCGAAGTATATATTTCTGTTTCGTGATGGCAGAGATGTAGTGACTTCATATAAATCGGGAGGCCCGAATGCGTTTGGAGAATTGGCTAGGGTCGAGGAGAGTACTTCTCGATGGCTTTTGAATGCCAGGGCTATGCAATGGTATTCACAACGTACCTCTGTGTTGGAAATTAGATATGAAACGCTAATGAATGATACAGAGGTTGAACTTAATAGAATTTGTGAGTTTTTAGGAGTGGGTCCAATGCCGGATAATTGGGTAGATTATAAAAGCCGGATTCCTAATGCTGAGTTCTTTAAACCGTCTCATCATGATTCCATTCACCGTGCACCGTTCACATCTTCTATTGGCAAGTGGGAATCCATATTGACTAAAGAAGAAGTGGAGTATTGTGAGAAAGTGATGGGCTCACAATTGAAAAAGTACGGTTACGTTTAGAGATGCGGATATTTATCATTCCATCATGGTATCCGGCACCCGCTCAACCCAATGCCGGGATTTTCTTCAAAGAACAAGCTAGTTTGTATGCGCAATTCTTCCCTGAGGACAAAATTGGAATTGTGAGTTGGGGACAAAATGATGTACGCCTTCTCCTGGAGAAACGGCAATTCATTAGAATTCCCGAGAAGATAATAAAGGCGGGAGGTATAAAATCAAAAGAGATTACTCATTCTAAAAATTTTATGGAGTGGTTCCATCCGGAACTAACCTGGACCAGAAAGTGGAGAAGAGGCAATATTACAAGTATCACTGATGCATGTGATCGAGCTTTTATAAAATTTTCGAATCAATTTGGAAGGCCGCAAATTATACACGCGCATGTAGGTTATCCCGGAGGATATATTGCCTGGAAGCTTTCAGAAAAATATGATATTCCTTTTGTGATCACTGAGCACATGGGACCTTTTCCGTTTCCGGATTTTAGTGATAAGAAGAAGGTAAGTAGGCTCTTAATTGACCCGCTCAAGCAATCGCATCTGGTCTTGGCTGTTTCAGATCACCTGAGACTGGAGCTTGAAAAGTTTGGCATTTCTTCTGTAGTCTATCATAATTTCATTAATGATCAATTCTTCAATGTAAAGAAGGTAACCTCAAAATCCGAAGCATTTAGGTTATTGCATATTGGCCGTCTAGCTCCAGAAAAACGGCAAAATGACTTGCTAAATGCCCTGGCTTTGTTGCCTGATTCGATTGATTATAAACTTACCGTAGCTGGAGATGGAACTTTGAAAACTGAACTGCTGAAATTGGCTGTAGATTTAGGTCTCGATGATCGGATCACTTTTAAAGGGAACCTGGATCGTGATCAAATCAGGGAACAAATCCAAACTAATGACCTGATGATCCTAAGCAGTAGTTATGAAAATTTACCAGTCTCAATTCTAGAGGCCTTTGCTTGTGGCAAACCTGTAGTAGCTACAAAGTGTGGTGGTCCGGAGGAGATGATCAACGAAGTAAATGGCTTATTAGCCAAGGCTTTTGATCCAATGGATCTTGCAAAACAGGTAAATCAGATGATAAATGAATTGAAGAGATATGAAGCTCCGGTAATTCGAAAAGACTTTGAAGAAAGATACGGGCGTCAAAACGCCTTGGAGAGACTTAGAAAGATATATCTGGAAGTACTGGAGCGTTACCACTCACAGTAGATCGTAGATTTGGTGGTTGGCAAGGCGCCTAGCCTTTCTTTGAAATCATATAGCCCTTGTTGCAACTCTCCATTGGTGGAAGAAACCCCCAGGTCCAGGTGTTGAATATTCAGACGACTACATTTTTGGTAGATCAACTCCACAAGGCCAACCATCGGGCTCTGTTTTCGATAGCGGTAATCTGTTGCTGGTAAATAATAGTACATGTGATTTTGATTAACCCGACAAGTAATTACCGCGGATACGAGTTGATCTCCAGAACGTGCCGTGAAAACATCATACTTACCTTGGAGACTGAAACATAAATCCATCAGCTTGTCTAACTCAATGTTAATTTTCAGCCCCTGGTCGGCGCGGCAATCTGCTATAAACCTGTGGCATTCTGAAAGAACATCTGTTGAGGTAGGCTCCATACTTATCTTGATTTTGCCGGAACGGAGTTTCTTTAACTTCCTTCGTTCCATTAGATGTAGCTTCGATTCGAAATCACCATCGATAAGGATGTGTTGATTGGTTTCTTCTAAGATTACCTCAAAGTCAATGGATTTCCATATATCCCTATTAAAAGAACTGTAAATAGCGGAGGGTAGAGTCACCTGCATTTTACAAATCGAATCCCCTGCAAGCGTTTCTTTGATGAATGCAAGGAAGTGCTTTATGGATTCCAATGAGAGGTTGGGATTTACCCAAATTGCACCGAAAGGACTTTTACTCAAACTTGTTGCCAGGTCATTTTTACAGTTGAAAACGATCGCTGCCATTAACTTCGATTGGTCGATAGCCGTAAATGCTACTGGATTCTCATAATTTTGAGCATGCAGATATGCTGGTTGGTAGAATAAGAAGTCGACTCCCTTTAACAGGTTGAACTTATCAGGAGTTATTTTTCTGAATTCCAAATTGGCGGGCTTTTTGTTTAGTCTAATGATTATGAATACCAGAAGCCGTGTGTAAACGTTGTTCTAATTTGAGAAATTAAAATTCTTTTGGGAAGATTTCTGATCATTTGTTTTTGTTTCATTTCATTTTCTGTCCGTGCACAGTTTGAATTTTTCGGTCATCCTGAGCGCATGGAATTGGTAAAGAGGGGCGGTGACTTTATCTATAATCTGGAAGAAGATTCAGCCAACCTTTACATTGAAAAAGTACGAACAGAGCTCCCCGACCACCCAGTTGTGCCTTTAATGGAGGGCCTTTTGGTCTTGTGGCAAAATATCCCGGTCCTTGATTCTGTGTTTGAATCTTTTATCGGGAAGATGGATGAGGCTGTAAAACGATCCGAAAACTTGCCAGGAGGAATTAAGGAGAATGATGAAGCACTATTTTTTGCATTGGCAGCCAGAGGGTTGATGGCGGAGTATTTTGCTGATGTAGGGCAATACATGCGAGCTGTTGGCGAAGCCAATAAAGCTTACGGGCTTGTGAAAAGAGGGTTTGAGAAGACAGATGATATTAATGAATTCTTGTTTACCTCGGGACTTTATAACTACTTCAGGGTGAAATATCCGGAAATCAACCCTGTCTATCGACCTTTTGTCTGGTTATTTAAGAGTGGAGATAAAAAGTTAGGATTAGAACAATTGGACCTGGCCACCAGGAATACAATCATTTCCAGGATAGAGGCTAACATATATATATCATATATATATCTAAGATATGAGGATACCCCGGAAAAGGCGCAGGAATACCTTTCGTTTTTGATAGAAGAATATCCGAACAATACGTACTTGATTACAAAATACCTGGAATCACTCCGTTCAGATGAGTTTGTTTCCGAAATGCCACTTGAGCTGATTATGCAACTCCAGCAAACTGATAATTCGTATTCCCAGATGGCTGGATTTATTTTCAGGGGGCTTTATGTTGAGAAGGTGCTCCAAAAGCCTGATGAGGCGATCCAATATTACGCAAGAGGTATAGATATGGGCCAGGAGCTTCCGAATCACGGAGAGTTTTACAAAAGCCTCGGTTACCTTGGTATGGGCAGAATTACACGCAAGAAAAGACCTGGAACCTCAAGCGCTTATCTTAAAAAATCACTGGAATATGCTGAAACGAAAGATGTGAAACGGGAAGCACGCGCATTGTTGCGAGAAGAGTGAATAGTTACTGGACTATAACTAAAGAGACCGATGGGTTTTTCAAAGATCGGGGGAGCAAGTTTCACAGTTTTGCTATTCCTGTGGAATCCGCGGCAGATGTGAAAATAGCATTAGAAGGCCTCAGAAAGGAATTTTATGATGCCAGGCATCACTGCTATGCCTATGCCGTGGGCATGGAGCAGCAACAGACCAGGGCTAACGACGATGGAGAACCTGGTCATTCTGCGGGAGACCCGATCCTGGGACAAATTCGTTCATTTGGATTGACAAATGTACTGGTTGTGGTCATTCGTTATTTTGGAGGCACCAAGCTGGGTGTTGGAGGTCTAATCCATGCGTATAAGACAGCAGCGGAGGATGCTTTAAAAAAAGTAACGAAGCACGAAATCTACCCCGTAGTTCGGTTCGAGTTGAATTATGAATATGATCAGACCACTACTGCTGAGCGAATTTTAGGGCTATTTGAGTTGCGGATTGTGGAACGAATATATGAAGCTTC
Source organism: Cyclobacteriaceae bacterium (assembly GCA_965215825.1). GTDB lineage: Bacteria > Bacteroidota > Bacteroidia > Cytophagales > Cyclobacteriaceae > JAWPMT01. The sequence continues at coordinate 428,347 of CBDCEM010000003.1, forward strand.
ATGCCGGGTAGTGGCAGAAATTAGATCAGAACAATTTGAGCAATTCATGGCGGCAAATGAACCTCCAAATCAATTGGTTATCAGAAAATTGGAGTAAGTGCCGCTCATTGAACCCGATGAATGATAAGCGGAACAGTAATCGGACCAGGTCCCTGATGATTAGGTGCAAACCATGCTCCTCCGTAGGTTTTCCAATCATCCCACGAAACCCTCATTCCCTGCAAGGGAATTATACTGGTCCACATTTCCCAGGCGGTAGGTAGTCCATTCTCATCAAGGTACCAGAGATAACTATCTCCAGGGGTTACTCCTCCCGACGTATATGTAATCAACAAAGCTGGCCCTTCCTCCGTTTCTATCAAACTTCTCTCTGTACCCGGGTCCCGAATCTTGTAGGGCGCGACTAGCCAAAAAGAATCATTTGCAAAATATGACCAGGCGTCTTGAATGGCTTGTTGCTCTGTTTCACCGATTAATGCAATGCCATTTTTGGTCGCAGTTCCAGTAAGATCATCGGGAGAAAGTTTGACTTCAAAGTCCTCCCATTTTACAATGACCTGGTTATCTTTTTTATTCCAGGCAAAATGGTGATTATCCCGAAAGGTCCATTCCAAATAGGTAAGCTGGTTATAAGCTTCAGCATTGATTGCTTTGAGCATTTTGTCCGCCAATGCTTCAGCGTCTTTACCCGTTTTTCCTTCAGGTAAGGATTTGCTAGCAATTTTGACGGAAGCAAAAATGATTATGACAAGACTCACAAGTATAATGGTTGCCCATTTCAGATATTTCATGGTTGGTCAGGATTGATCCAAATTTCAGAATTCACAAAATTAAGTATTAACTGCGGTCCCCATGAATAACGTTGTTCTGTGTATTGATAAAATTGATATTGAATAAACTGTTCAGTGAGTTTCAGGATGAACGAGGTTGAGGTACTTTTGATTGAATCATTTTTTTATGGAACAAGACATTACACAACTTCAATATCCCATTGGGAAATTCGAGACTCCACATGACTTAGATCAGACCAAGGTAGATGTGTGGATAGGGACTATAGCCCGGTTTCCATCAGACTTAAAAAAACTTGTGTCAGGATTGAGTGAGGAGCAGTTGAATACGCCCTATCGTCCTGGTGGGTGGACCATTCGTCAATTGGTACATCATGTAGGTGATAGTCATATGAATAGTTATGTCCGGTTTAAATGGACCTTGACCGAAGACAAACCGATTATCAAAGCATATCATGAGGATCGGTGGGCTGAACTACCAGACTCCAATGGTGACATTGCCCCTGCATTGGCCCTGGTAGAAGCATTGCATAAGAAATGGGAAGTTTTACTTAGGCAAATGTGCAAGGAAGATTTACTGTGTTCATTTGTTCATCCCGAGTCGAAAGCTGAAATTCCACTTTGGGTTAACGTTGGTTTATACGATTGGCACTGCAGACATCATCTAGCTCATATTTCGGAACTTGTTAAGCGTGAAGGTTGGTAGGGTTTCGATTATGTGGTGAAATCATATGACTATTTAATATACCCAAGAATTTTAGTTGGTGATCGCAATGCAAGGACTTTTTAGACCAAATTGGACTGACTTGAGATATTCTTAATATTTTTAATGAACTGACAAATAATTTTATGAGATCACACGAGATAGATTACACAATACACGGCGATGACATGCAAATGGTGGAGGTCGAATTAGACCCACAGGAAACAGTGATTGCTGAAGCAGGTGCCATGAATTGGATGGAGGAAGGCATAAACTTTGAAGCGAAAATGGGTGATGGCTCAGAGCCCAATAAGGGTTTTTTTGGCAAAGTATTAGATGTTGGGAAAAGAGCACTTACCGGTGAATCCATATTTATGACGCATTTCACGAACGAAGGTCGTGGTAAGGCTTGTGTGGCATTTGGAGCACCGTATCCCGGGAAAATTATTCCTGTCGACTTGTCTGAGCAAGGAGGAGAAATCATGTGTCAAAAAGATGCGTTTTTGTGCGCGGCGTTAGGGACAAAAGTGGATATAGCATTTTCACAGAAACTGGGGGCTGGATTTTTCGGAGGAGAAGGGTTTATTCTGCAACGGCTGAGTGGTGATGGAAAAGCATTTATTCATGCGGGTGGTACAGTAGTCAAGAAAGAATTGAATAATGAGATGCTGAAGATCGATACGGGTTGCATCGTAGCTTTTTCTCCTGGGATTGATTACGACATTCAACGCGCAGGAAATCTGAAATCTATGTTTTTCGGTGGGGAGGGCTTGTTTTTGGCTACTTTACGTGGTACCGGTACCGTCTACTTACAAAGCTTACCCTTCTCTAGATTGGCGGATCGTATTTTGCAGCACGCCCCTGCAGCTGGAGGAAGTGAGAAAGGTGAGGGTTCAATTTTGGGTGGTATTGGCCGCATGATCGATGGAGACTGATCGTCAGGATGATTGATTCTTTAGATGCTGATCGGATTTACCATCTGATAATGGTAAATCCGATTCAGGGTGAGAATCACCCGTTCTTTTAAAATAATCCTTGTTCAAGACAATTCTTTTTCACTAGTCTAAAATCCAAACTTTCTTTGGGTATAGATTTAGAGTAGGTATTCTAAATCTTGTGGACTAAGTCAGAAAATTTTGATATTGGGTCCAACCGGTTTTATAGCAAATGTAAGAATCCCTGTAAGTGACCGGGATTTTTTCATTTAAGTGGTATTTGACAACAGTTAACCTCACGAATGCGAAATAGACGTAATGAAGTTTTAACTTCATCTTTATATTAATTACTTTGCTTTGACCTAAGGGAGTGCTATGGGAGTTTGGCGCAAATTGTACTTTATATTACTACTGGTTTCGTGTTCGATGTTGGCGAGGGCTCAAGACACCTATGTTAATATCAAAGACAGAGGCAATAAGGTTTTTTCAGTTTTTTTTAAGGCAGATTACCAATATGATGTTCAAATTCGATTAACGGATAAGAGTGGCAGAACGCTTGCTACTGAGAAGGTTTATTCTGACGCTTTTGAAAAGCCCTTCAATTTCGCGAATCTCCCGGATGGAGTTTATAAGTTTCAAGTAAAATTCAGTGATACCAAATTTGATTATGAGGTATATCTGGGAGAGAAAACGGCGACCTATCTAACGGAACAAAAAGTAAAGAAAGAAAAGCGCCAGAAAAAATCTAAAGATTCTTCGGAGAAAGTGAAGAATAGAGTTCTGATCTCTGCCGCAGGCGAGGATGTGACCATAGAATTGGTGGATGAACAAATAGAGGCAATCAGTGTATTTTTCTATGTAAACAACACAGATGAATTTGAGTACTATTATTGGGAACCTAAAGAGAAGAATAGCTTTTCCTACGATATGTCTAAGTTTGGCGCGGTTCCTGTTCGCGTGGAGGTTGTAGAAGATGGTAAAATCCTAGCCGAAAAAGAAATAGCACTCAATTAGTACTTTTCGAAATCCTTTTCTGAGGTATAATTTTGTGATTCACTGAAGTTTTTTCTTGCCTGTATATTGGAGTTTTACTTCCCAGACGCTTAATGTATCAGATCCGAATAATTTTAAGTTGCGTCTGATTCGAGCTTGAATAAACTCCTCTCCTCGAAGTAATATATCACTAATGAGTACACTGTCTGGATCTCTTCTAGGTGTTTGAATGACAAATTGATCCAAGGTGGTACTTTGAAGTTGTTGAATGATTTTATCCGCCTTTTCGGCTTCATTCTTTTGAGCGAAGTTCATGATTGATCTGATTTTCGCTTTCGAAAAAGAACGTAATTCCAAGGCATATTTTTCATTTGAAGTGTTATTCGCGTGATCAATCAATTCCTCGATTTTACCAGAGATATATTGCCTTAAGGTTGAAATTGCTTCTTCTGAAAGTGAATTGTAATTAATTAATCGATCACTATACTTCCGTTTATTAATTGGTGCTTCTTTATCATTATTCCAAACCGTCGAAGCGCATGCGGTTAGGCTAACTATGATGATGAGCAACCTCCAAATCATGGTAAATTTTCTTTAAAACGTAAAACCGCGATTTTTTCGTTTTCATAATCTATATCCATGATCTCCAGGTTTTTTAAGGACTTTGTAGGAGAAGTTAGTTTATCAATGAATTCTTTATGATTTAAGATGGCCACTGCAAAGGTTTCTTGGGGATTGTAATGATAAATCCTTGCATTTTCCTTGAAAACTCCATTCAGAAAGGCCCTGCAGTGTTTCCACTCCTTTTGGTCCTTTTGAGAAAATAAACGAATGGCTCGGGCATAGTCATCTGTGCGAAGAGCAATGCGTTCCTGATAGTCTATTTCGTCCACTTTTCTGGTAATGGTTTCTTCCAGGTAATAAGGAGCCTCTATATGAAGCATGATAACTGGTTCGTCCGACTGGATACAAACACAACCATCTTTGTTCACTTCTTCTCGAATAGGAGATTCATTGCTTCTTTGCCATGAGACCTGTAGCCCCTCAGCAGGGATGGGGTGCTGACTGTAGAGATCATGAAAGCAAAATTGAACCGTGTTAGGCTTCATTCCTAGCCCGATACCTGTTACAACCAGGATTAAAAGGCTCGCTATTGCGGCCAGCATTCCCAGACTCTTCCCTTTTGTTTTTGACTGATTCTTTCTTTTGAAACTTGCCCAATTGGTTTCTCCTACATATTTCGAGAGTAAATCCAACATGTCGATTCTGGGTAACTTCAGGTGGTCACCCTTTATGTGCGTGTAGAACCACTTCTCGCTAATCCTGCCATGAACTTTTTTATGAAGGTCTTCTTGAAACAATTCAATTTCTCTTTTTTTCCATATAGACGTGTCTTCTGGTACATCCGGATGATTATGCCTGAGTTGGTCAGAAATAGCCACCTTCAACTGAGAGAATAGTTGTTTTTCAGTAGGAGTCACTTTGGATTAGATTGAGTTACATGGGAATAACGCTTGTAAAATGATTTACAGTTTGTTTACAACGAATTTTTTCATAAAAAGATCAGGGTATTACGTTTTAGTTGGAAATTAAAGAGTAGTGACCATGAATAATCTCATCAAATTAGCCAGGCCCAGGGCGGACCTGCAATGGCCTCCTGAACTTTCGCATTGGATAGGCGTTTTTGTGCCGTTCTTATGCTGTTGTGGTACAAATGTCATTAAGTCATCAGATCTTATTGTTGCTTCTATAGAAGCTTGATTGCTCCCAAAACAACTTGAATCCCACGGGTCATATGGTTCGTGGGTTTTCGCATTTCTAGGAACTAATTGTAAAGGACCTGCCAGATCTTTATTCAGGTTCGGAGAGTTTCGACTAATTTTAGGCCACTTAAAGCACTTTCATGGAATACAACACGGGAAGGGATTCTCTAACCCTCAAAGAATACGGTCGCAACATCCATAAGCTAGTTGATTTCGTCAAGACCGTAGAAGACAAGGAAAAAAGAGATAAATACGCGGCCACTCTGGTCGAATTGATGAAGCAAATCAATCCCAATGTAAAAGATTCAAACGACTATCATCAGAAAGTATGGGATGACCTTTTTATTATTTCAGATTTCAACTTAGACGCAGAAAGCCCTTTTCCAGTGCCTAGTTCGGAAATTCTTGAGCGCAAGCCTGATATCGTTCCTTACAAGTCGAATGAGATAAGGTTTCGGCATTATGGTCGAAATGTGGAAATAATGATTTCACAGGCCATCGAAATGGAATCTGAAGATGATAAACAAGGCGCAATTGTTGCCATTGGCAGATTGATGAAATCTTTTTGCCTGACTTGGAACAAAGACTCAATAGAAGATCGTGTTATCCTTGAACACATCAAGAAACTCTCAGGTGGCAAGTTAAGCATGGACCTGGCTTTCGTTGAGGAGCATAAATTGTTTGACTCCAAAAAAGAAAAGTCAGGCGGGCATGGACATGGAAATGGTCGCCCTGATAATAGTAATAATCATCATCACCAAAAACGTAAAATGGGTGGTGGCAAACGCAAAAGAAAGCGTAACTAATCTCCATAAAATTAAATGGCGTCTTTTCGAGTAGAGGGTGGAAACAAATTAAATGGCTCCATTATCCCTCAGGGTGCAAAAAATGAAGCCCTACAAATTGTCTCTGCGGTTTTATTGACAGCAGAGGAAGTAGATGTACATAAAGTGCCCAATATCCGGGATGTTATTAAGCTCATCGAGCTTTTGAGCGACCTGGGCGTCGAGGTGACCAAATTGGGTCCTGAATCTTATCGTTTCAAAGCTGCGAATGTCAATCTGGCGTATCTAGATACAGATACTTACAAGGAACAGGCAGGTTCATTAAGAGGATCCATGATGTTGCTAGGTCCGCTACTTTCGAGGTTTGGTGTGGGCAAAATGCCGAAACCGGGTGGCGACAAGATCGGACGAAGAAGAGTTGATACTCATTTTATTGGTTTTCAAAAGCTTGGAGCTCAATTCAATTACGATAGTAAGTCGTCATTTTATACTGTAGATGGCAGCCACCTTAAAGGGGCTTACATGCATTTGGACGAGGCATCTGTGACAGGTACCGCGAATATCGTAATGGCAGCTACTCTGGCAGATGGAGAGACTACCATTTACAACGCAGCTTGCGAACCCTACTTGCAGCAACTCTGTAACATGCTGGTGCGAATGGGCGCTATAATCGAAGGCATTGGGTCAAATCTTCTTAAGATTACAGGAGTGGAAGAGTTGAGGGGAACCTCGCATACCATGCTGCCGGACATGATTGAGATTGGTAGTTTTATCGGTATGGCCGCCATGACTCAATCCGAGTTAACAATAAAAGACGCACGAGTTGACCAATTGGGACTAATTCCCGATACTTTCCGAAGGCTTGGCATCCAAATAGATGTTAGGGGAGATGATCTGTATATTCCTGAGCAGAAATCCTATGCAATTGATACGTTCATTGATGGTTCTATATTGACGATTGCAGACGCGATATGGCCAGGTTTTACTCCTGATTTACTTAGCGTGGTTTTGGTAACAGCAACTCAGGCCAGAGGGACTTGTCTTATCCATCAAAAAATGTTTGAGAGCAGGCTCTTTTTCGTGGATAAGCTGATAGATATGGGTGCTCAGATCATTTTGTGCGACCCCCACCGTGCGACGGTTATTGGATTAGACAGAGCTTTTCCTTTGAGGGGTATACAGATGACCTCACCTGATATTCGGGCGGGAGTTTCTCTGTTGATAGCAGCCATGTCTGCAGAAGGTACCAGTACTATACACAACGTGGAGCAAATAGATCGTGGCTATCAGTATATTGATAGTCGCCTGAATGCTTTAGGAGCAAAAATCGAACGATTTTAGGCTATTGCTGAACCGAATTTAAGTTACTCCGTTTTCAATACCATGCGTCTGAGATTAATCCTAATTATTCCCGTAGCGGTGTTATCGGTAGTGGCGTATCTGACCATTAGTGGTTGGAGTGTTGCTTCTCCACAAACCATTCCCCCGATCAATGGTATAAGTTTGGTGTCACCCCCACAAAAAGTTTCACCTTCTCTGTTTGGAGCAGTCGAAAATACCAATGCCAACTGGGTGGCGCTGATTCCATTTGGTTTTTCCAGAGAGGGGCAGCCCGAAGTTTACTTCGATCATGCACGGCAATGGTGGGGTGAACGATCAGATGGAACGTGTGAATTAATCCGATGTTCTAATGATTATGACCTTAATGTATTGTTGAAACCTCATGTCTGGGTTAGAGGGCAGGGGTGGCCAGGAGAGTACGATCTAGTTTCGGATGAAGATTGGCAAGTTTGGGAAGATGGATACCGGAAATATATCCTAAACTATGCTAGTATCGCTGATTCAATGAAAGTGGACATGTTTTGTGTGGGAACGGAATTTAGGATTGCTGGTGTGAAACGCGAGGAATTTTGGAGAGACCTTATTCAAGATGTTAGAAAAATATATAAAGGCCCATTGACCTATGCTTCCAATTGGGATAATTACGATAAGATCAAATTTTGGGATGAACTGGATTATATTGGCATTGATGCTTACTTCCCGATTTCTGATGAAACTTCTCCTAGTATCGCTGATCTGGAAGAAGGCTGGAGACCTATCAGTAAGCAACTTCAGCGATTTAGTGAACAAGTGGATCTTCCAATTTTATTTACTGAATACGGATATCAAAGTTTGACAGGAACTGCCGGGAAGCATTGGGAAATAGATAAGGGAAGTGAAGCCATAAACATGCAGGCACAGGCAGATGCTTATCAGGCATTATATAATGTGTTTTGGGATGAACCTTGGTTTGCTGGTGGTTTTTTGTGGAAATGGCATTTACGGAGAGACCATGGTGGTCCAACAAATGGAGCTTTTACACCACAAGGTAAAACTGCCGAGGAGGTGATTCAGTCTCATTTTGGTAACTATATTAGTCAATAAACCTTCTGTATTCGTTGGCTGGGCAGATACCAATAGGACCTTCATATATACCTGCATCGCCACCCATATCTTCCACTTGTATTGCGATAACGTTTTTTCCGTTTCGGTTGAGGTGTTTTTCGAGTAGTCCATAGATGCGATATTCTCGATAGGAACCGGATGATCCAAACCCACGACCATCGTTAGTCCAACCAATAAGATGACCATTGAGATATGCTTTATCAAAGTCGTCGATTTTCCCCAGCACAATGACCAGGTCTTCTACCTGTTTCAACTCATCGCTCAAAGTAAATTCCTTTCTGTACCATGCAAACCCTCTTCTTATTCGGAATTTGTGTTTCAAACTTCTCCAATAGCTGGGTACCATGATGTTATTCCAACGATCATCGTTGACATCCACTTCTTTCCATTCCTCGCGATCTCCTTCCCGAATTTTCCAAATACCATTCAACTGCATACTTGTCGTTCGCGAGCGCTCTTCATGATAGATGCCCACATTTCCTCTCAAAATACCCCCTTCAAGGACTGTATCATATACCCTTACGGCTATGGTATTCATGCCATGTTCATTGATCACCTCAGCAGGGATTGGGTATTTGCGGTAGGCATTGTAAGCTGTGTGAAAATCAGGAGGGAAACCTCCGGTGAATCCGATCAGATGACCATTGATATACACTTCATCTACATCATCTATATAGCCCAACTCGATGGACAAAGTGCTGATGTTAATATTTCCACTAAGTTCGAAATTGACGCGGTACCAGGCAAAACCATCATAACCATTGAACCCTTCATCTTCCCAGGTTGACGGAACATAGATTCGTTCCCAGTTCGAATCGTTGTAATTGGGTTCCGCCCATTCTGGATTGTCTCCAATAGAAAACTTCCACACTCCTCTTAAATTGACGATACGCTCTTCATTGAAGCCACCTCCGTAAAGACTGAAGCTCAAGAATATGCCATAGATCGTCAATATTTTCTGAACCGTTTTCATTTATAGTGCAATATAGTTTCACATCAAATTCTACTCAATATTACGCAGCTGGAAAAGCCTGGGGGTCATTCACCAGTCAATGAATGTAAAAAGATGTAACGGGAGTGAAAAATGTGCGTTTCTGTGGTCAATGTTGTGTGGATCTGTTTGCTTCAAGTGGGACCTCAGGTAAGAGAAATATGAATGCCTTGTTGGTCGATGTGAGCATGGGTTATGTCTGTTACCTCCTGTTTCAACTGCTAAATTAGATAGTTGGAAAGTACAGGAAGTGGATATGACCACAAACAAAAACTCCCGACAGTGCCGGGAGACTTTGTAATAGTATGAAGAAGTTATTAATGCTAATTTCGAATTGTATTTCTGATTCTAATATCTCAGATGATCACAAAATTGACAATGATACAAGATGTAAGTCAATTACGTGATAGATTATTCTTCCGAAACTTCGATTTCTTGTATGTAGGTTATTTTACTGTCCCGCACTTCTATGCTATATGTTCCGGGATCCTGCTTTTTGAAGTTCAATGGCAATGCAAAGCCTTTTTGATTTTTGATTTTACCGCTCCAAAGTTCAATGCCTTCATCGTTTAACACGCGCACTTTTACTTTTTCATCAGAACCTTCATAAAACAACTGATGTACTTTGCTCTTCCATTTGATTACGGTGACGTTCGAGCTTCCCTTTTCTTTCTCGTTTTCAGTCGCGAAAGCAGTACCTACCATAAGGAAAAGAGCGAGGAATAATGTGATTGGATTTTTCATAACTTTTTATTTTGAGTTTTTGACCTTGTGGTAGTCTCTAACGCGGAGTTACCATCGGGTTTGTCATTGGTCCGTAAACCCATGTCATGAGATGTCATAAATAAGTCAAAAAAATGCATTTTGGTGATTTTGCAGTTATTCTACCTTTCAGAGAAAGCGAAAAGGTGTCAAAAAGACCAATTGACCATTTATTAGAATAGGGGCAGTACTGGTCCAACCAAAACTTGTAATTTTCCGTATCCAAATAGGGAACTTAACCAAAAATATAATTTATAGAAATGAGCAAATCACTACTATCCGCGCTGTTATTAACCGGCATTTTGTTTATTGCCGAAGCGCAGATCAATACTCCTATTCCTAGCCCGGCAGGCTCTGTAAGTAGCACAGTTGGACTTACTGACATCAAAATCGATTATTTCCGACCTGGAGTAAAGGGTCGTAAAGTATTCGGTACCGGCGATGAATTCCTTGAGCAATACGGAGTTGTATGGCGAACGGGAGCAAATGGCGGGTCCATTGTTAATTTCAGCACTGACCTGAAAATTGGTGGACAAGATGTAAAGGCCGGAGAGTATCAAATCGTATCTCTACCTGGCAAGGATGAGTGGCAAGTAATGTTTCTCACTGAACAGATCGGTGGTAACATGAATAACTACAAGGAAGAAAACGTGGCAGCGAAAGTTGCCGTGAAGCCAATGACAACAGGTTCAACTGTTGAGCGATTGACTTTCCAAATTGCTAATATCAGCGAGGATAATACTTCTGCCGATATTCAATTCTCATGGGCAAATGTGACCTGGAATGTACCTGTTCAGGTTGATTTTGATGCGGCTGTAATGAAAGAGATCGCCGAAAAAACGCAAGTCAACCCAGTGAACTACATTCAGGCGGCTAACTATTACCTGGCAGCTGAAAAAGACCTGAATCAGGCGTTGGAATGGGTAAATTCGTACCTTGCTACGGGGAATAATAGCAGGCAATTCTGGAATGTACACCTGAAAGCTCAAATCCTGGCGAAATTGGGCAAAAATAAAGAAGCGATCGCTACTGCAGAAGACTCTATGGCAAAAGCCAAAAATTGGGAAGGTGGCGATTTTGGATATGTGAAGAGAAACGAAGACTTGATCAAAGAAGTCAAAGGAAAATAAAAGGTAAGAAAACCTTTAAACGTAAAGGCCAACCTCACTGAGGTTGGCTTTCTTTTTTGTTGAAAGTTGAAACTATCGTTTCATCTCGTGTCGATCATACCAATTCTGCTTCTTCCTTACGCATAGCCCATATCGCCTTGGAATGATCAATGATCTTTTTCAATTCATCGGGAGTCACTGCTTGCTTAGGATCGTCACCAATTCCTCTGGAAGGTTCTATGTGTGATTCGATGATCAAGCCATCGGCACCATAACTCATAGCAGCTAGGGATGCACTATGTACGTATTTCGCCCTTCCTACTGAATGAGAAGGGTCGACAATTACGGGTGCCCAGGTTTTCTCTTTGAGCAGTGGCGTAATACTTTCATCCGGATAATTCCTATATCCGTCCATTTTGGGGACAGTGCCCCGAGGGCAGAGCATAACATCTGCATTGCCACCAGCCGCTATGTATTCCGCTGCAGCAATGAATTCATTAATAGGCCCCATGGACATAGATCTCTTTAATAAAACTGCCATTCTCTTGCTGGCAGTTCGTTCGCCTACTTTTCTTAGCAGTGAGTAGTTCAACGCATTTCTGGCACCTATTTGAAGTATATCTACTTCCGCCTCTAGTGCAATTTCCAATTGATAGTCGTCCATGACTTCCGTATCAACAGGGATACCCGTTTGTTCTCTTGCTTCGATGAGGATTTTCATGGATCTGTCATCGCCCTGAAAAGAATAAGGCATGGTTCGTGGTTTCCAAACTCCTCCACGAATGGCTTTTACCCCAGCTTCTTTTACTGCATGAGCTGTTTCAAGGAACAGCTGAGGATTATCAGGATCTATGGTACATTGACCGCCAATAATAAAAGGTTCTTCCCCGATGAACGTATTGCCCACCTTTACTTTATGAAAAGCCAGTTCTGATGAACGGTCCATCAATTTATAGGGGGAATCAATCGCGTCAATTCGATCAATATAGTCCAACCCAAGAATCCGATTTTTCATAATGGCTTTTCGCTCTTCACCTAAAATGGCGTAAATAGTGCGATGGAAACCTTCTATCGGCTGCAGTCGGCATTCAAATTCAGTCACAATTGCCTGAACCTCCTGGAATTGTTCCGGAGTAAGTTTGGGCTCCTTCGGGATGATCATAAATAGTGTAATATTTCCCACAAAATAAATCGGGAATCGTCCAATAAATAAATTACCGCGAGATAATTCCCTTTTCTCTAAAAAAGAAACTAATTATTGAAATTGTTCAAAATATGGACTTGATAATGTGAACTTTATTATGAAATATGAAACTAAATATATTGAATATTGCGGTCGTTGCAATAACAAGTATCAGATTACGCTTAATTTCATTGTATGAAAATTAAAGGATATTACTTGATTTGGGTGCTTGTATTCTGCTGTCAGGCAAAGATTGAGACAACTTCAACACCTGTAGAAGCTCGAGTGATGGACGTGAAAACGTCCGGCAGTCCTGGTAGTTACAATTTTCGTGTAACTCTGACATCACCTGACGAGGGCTGTCAGCAATATGCAGATTGGTGGGAGGTGGTTGACATTTCCGGGAAGTTACGTTATCGGCGTATCCTGGGGCACAGCCATGTCAATGAACAACCATTTACCCGGTCTGGAAGCCCTGTTGATGTATCCAGTGAAACGGAGGTTTGGGTTAGGGTACATATGAATAATACCGGGTATTCTAACCTGGCCATGTATGGGTCAGCTCAAAGCGGTTTTGAGTCTCGTGAATTTCCCGAGGACTTTGCTAAGGATTTAGACCAGCAAGCTCCTTTGCCGGATGGATGTAGGTTTTAAAATAGAGGTTACCATATCATGCTTATTAAGAAAAGTACTAAAATGGAGGTGAGCCCGAGAATAGCCGAAGCCGCACTGTGTAGTAGGTAGCCTTGCTTTACATTCATTCCCGTCATTTGAGTGACCACCCAGAAGAAACTGTCGTTGGCGTGAGAAATCGCGGTAGCACCGGCGCCTATGGCGACTACCAGCAGCGCTTTATCTATATCAGATTCAACTCCCAGTGCGGGCATTAGGGGTACCATAATAGATGCGGTGGTAATTAATGCAACAGTAGAAGAACCTTGTGCCGTTTTTAATCCTGCTGATAGGAGAAAAGCCAACCCCAGTGCTAATCCTGATGCGCCCGCATATTGTTCAAATAAAGCGCCAATTTCTGCCGTCTGAAGTACTTTGCCAAAAGCTCCTCCTGCACCAGTGATCAATAGGACGATGGTGCCATCTTTCAAAGCTTTCCCTACCCACCCTTCTACGCTTAGCATGTCTCTCGTAAGTTTTTTGGGAAGTAGTAATGACAATAGAATGCCGATGAAAAGAGCAATAATTGGATGACCAACAAAAGAGAAAAAAGCTTTGATTTCTCCATTCCCTAGAGGGGATGTGGGGTATGCTGCAATTGATTTTAGAACGATCAATAATATGGGAATAATGATTGGAAGCATGGCTAAGCCGATGGAAGGTGTTTCACTAGATGGCTGAACCTTCTCTACTACGCCATGGGTGTCTAAAGCGATTTTGTTACCAAACTTCTTTGTAAACCAAAGGGTAGGGATGAGGGCCACGATACAGGTGATCAGTCCAAAAATAATCACAAGGCCAAGATCAGCCTCTAAAATTCCTGCAGCAGCAACCGGCCCTGGGGTTGGAGGGACCATAGTGTGCGTCGCCAATAAACCCATGGCCAAAGCCACAGCTGTTCCTGCAGCTGATACTCCTGCTTTTTTAGAAAGCGCTTTTTGTAAGGAGCTAAGGATAATAAATCCACTATCTGCAAAGACAGGAATAGAGACGATGACGCCCATAGCCCCCAATGCCGTATGGACACGCCTGGTACCAATGAACCCAAGAATTCCGTCGGCAAGTGCCTGGGCACCACCAGAGTTTTCAAGAAAGGCGCCAATGACAATGCCGGCGATGATCACTAGCCCTACACTCTCAATTGTCTTACCAAAGCCCTCATTGACGGTTGTTAGAATAAGCATAGGATCCATGCCGGATAAAATGCCAAATAGGAATGCGGTTAAGATCAATGCAAGGAACGGGTGCACCCTGAGCCAGGTAGTGGCGATGATCAGGAAGGCTACGCTAATTAGAATGAGGAGGAGAACAAGCATAAAGCAATTTAAACTAAGGCTGAGAAAATGGATGAGAAATGAAGTCGTTGATTCAATGCGTTGCTTCATGCGACTTAAACCTTCGTTGATGTGACAATTACCCAATCTCATGAATCAAGTGTTGACTTGTGGTTAGTAATTTCTTTACCTTCTGCCAGCAACATAGACACCAACCACAAATTGACCCTATCTTATGAAGACGTCTCCAGTAGCAATTTACTTTTTAATTGCTTTGTTTCTTATTTCGTGTTCTGCCGAAAACAAACAGGAAACACAGCAAACTGAATCAGATACTGCGATAACTGAAGTTCAAGAAACTGCTTCAACTACTGAAGAGACTGAACAAGTAGAAGAAGCCAAAAACATGCTATTGGTAGGTATTTGGCAAAGTCTGGATGACCCAACAAATTTCATGGAGTTCACAGATACGGATTTAAACTGGTCTCCCGGGTCGGACACTTCTGAAACTGAACCTTACGAGTTGTCAAAGAATTGCTTAAATGCATCTAATGAGTTTGCAATCGAGCTCCAAGACCCACAATATATCTCCGTAAAGAAAAGTGATTTGTGCTGGTACATTGTAAACATGGATGAAAACAACCTGGAATTGGCCTATGCGGGTCGTGGTAATACGACGAGATACAAAAAAGTCGAATCTGTTGTTGAAGCAGAAGTTCAGGAAGTAAAACCTACTTTTAACGGGATATTGACGAATGTCAGCGAAACCGGGATTTATGGACTTTGGTCGATAACGGTGAAGTCAGACAATGAAGAAAAGCGTTTTCAATATGACAATGAACTTTCTCCTGAGGACAAGGTGGGATCACCAGTAGTAGTGGAGTTCAGTGTTAGGGAGGAAAGAAGTGAAATAGATGTCCTTTACCAGGACACAAATGGACTCACTTCGATTTATAAAGAGTACAGTAGTGTAAAAAGAAATGATGGGAAAATTGACTCGGCCTGGAATAAAGTTGAAGGAATCATGATTGCAGAGCATTTAGCAGGGGACACCCCAGCGCCCTATTTCATTGAAACAGATGAAGGCGAGATGGTGCAATTCGAAGCATTCGTTGATGAAAATTATCAAGCACGCAATGGAGAACGGGTGATTGTGTATTACCGAATGGAAGAAACAGTAACAGCTACGTCAATAGTGAAATTACATAACGGTGGAGAGTATACGCCGGAAGTGAACGAAATTATCTTATTCGTGGCCCGTTTGGATGAGAAAGCAGCTGCCGGCCAATTTGAGAAAATTGCCTTTGAAGTTGAAGAAGGCGGTGGGTTTACCCAATACGAACGTAGTATGGATGGGGCTTCCATCAAACTACTATCTGTAGCAAATTGCTCAGATCATGGATGTGATAGGTCAACTTATTACTTTTCGGAGAATCAACTGGTGATGGAGTTAAATGCAAAATCATATTGGGTAGGGCAGCAGGATCGTATTACCGAGAATCGGACTTATTTTGCTAATGAAAGTGAGATTCTTTGCCTGGAAAGAAAACTGGAGGGTGAAGGTGGATATGATGCTGTGTTAAAAGAACTACAAAACCTGCCTCACATAGAGGTAAAGTGTGGAGAGGCTTTCAACGTATCAAGTCTTGATGAATTGAAGACTCTGACAGAAGAGAATGCTGAAGCTTACTTTTTTAGATAAGAAAGGTTTAGGTGATGGAATAAATGCATAGACTTCTTTAAGTAGGAGGGCTTGCATCTTAGGAAAATCATGTATTTTCCATTCACCAAAACAAAACCTAACCTTTCAAAACATGATTATTTACGGCTGGAATTCCAAAAACATCAAACAAGCTCCGTTAGGAGAGGCCTTTGAATGCCCGGATTGTCATCATAGGCACTCGGTGCTTGCCATTTTTGCTTCATACGTCCACATTTTTTGGATACCACTTTTTCCCTACCGAAAGCAAGCGCAGATTATATGCATGAATTGTGAACGAGCTGACGAGGATCGGGATCTTGAGCCTGAAATGAAGCAAAAGGTCCGTCAACTTAAGGGGGCAGTTAAAATACCCTGGTGGATGTTTTCCGGCCTGGGTATGGTACTCATTTTAATTACGTTCGTTTTCGTCAATGAATTTTTTGATGGGCAGGAGCGCTCCTCAATGATTTCATCGCCAGAGGTTGGTGATGTCTATGTGATCCACGACCTGGAAGAAACATCTGAATATGACCATTATTTAATGAAAGTACTCACTGCGACGGATGATAGCCTTTATGTTACTGTGACGTCTTATTCTTATAATGGTGTGGTGAATCAACTTGATCCCAAAGATGGCTTTTATGATATCTCTTATGCTATTCATAAAGGTGAGATTGCTAGACAAGACGAGTCCGGTGAATTAAAACGTGTCTACAGAGATTATTCGGCTTATTCCGGATTTGATCGGGTGGTAGAGTACGTTATTCCGGAAATAGCCGAACCTGAATAGTTGTGTTTGCCTTTTGAAAAGATGCTATTTCAATTTGTATAAATAAGGATTTCTACCCGGGGATTCTTTTTTCAGTTGTGGCAAACGCTCGAAAATACCACTTGATAGCATCTTCTTCTGGAATCTGCTTCGGTCTACTCTTTCTTCCAGGATAGCTTGATGTAAGGTGTGCAATTGCGGCATCGTAAAAGCATCCGGCAACAAATTGTAGGTTACATGTTCATGCTTTATGTCTTCCTTGAGGCGTTGCCTGGCTGTTTCTACTATTTGTCCATGATCCAGCCACATCGACGGGATTTTATCAAAACTGAACCAGGCTACTTCTTCATCAAACTCACCAGGTACGGGATAGGTGGTGGCGATATCTACTAACGAGTAATAGGAGAGCGTTACAAAACGCTGGTTAATGAAGGAGTCCTTCTTCCAGGGAAGCCCATTCTTCTCAAAGAAGTATTTGAAATCTGCTCCAAACTGACGATCACTGGCTCCAAATACATCCAGGAATTTCAGATGAGCATGATCAAGGCCTGTTCGAAGCTTTAGGGTGTTTATCGCTGCAGCATCAACCGATTCCTGTTTGCCAATGTAACCACCAGGAAGCACCCATTTTTCACCTAACCTTAGCAATAGACATTTTAACTTCCCTTGTTCGTATCCAATGATTACAAGATCGATCGATAGATTAGGAAGAAAGTAATTCCCGCCATTTTCAATGATGTCCTTCACCTCCATAACAACAAAAATAACATATGTGACACGTTGACACATAAAGTATTTTTCTATATTTGTGACTAATTGCCACAAATTAGATTTCTATGAAACGTTTTTTTAAAATCATTCTGATTGTTGTGATTGCTCTTATTGTCCTGATAGGAGGTACAGGATTTTTTGTCTTCAATTTTTTCAATAATACTTATCTCGATTTTGAGTCAGCTTATGCTGACAGACCGATAATCGAAGAATTGATCGTGGATGGCTACACCTTCACGGATCGCAATGGGAATGGCCAGTTGGATGTTTATGAAGACGATAGAGCGAACATGGAAGAAAGAGTGGGCGATCTTCGTTCACAAATGACATTAGAGGAAAAACTTCATTTGCTAAAAGGGTCCGGCCTGGCTTCCGCGATGGGACAGGGAGAGCCTGATGGAATTGCCGGAGCTGTTGGCACGATCGTGCCTACACCCCGTTTAGGATTGCCTACAATCTATTTGTCTGATGGCCCAGCAGGCTTGCGTATTCAACCAACCAGAGAAGGAGATACGGATACCTATTATTGTACGGCGTTCCCTATTGCTACTTTATTGGCGTCTACCTGGAATGAGGACCTGGTCTATGCAGTAGGTGATGCCATGGGAAACGAAGCGTTGGAGTATGGAATTGACGTAATTCTTGGGCCCGGGGCGAACATTCATAGGCATCCTTTATGTGGACGAAATTTCGAGTATTATTCCGAAGACCCTCTACTAACGGGGTATATGGGCGCAGCGGTTATTAATGGCATTGAATCGAATGGTGTTGGAACATCGGTCAAGCACTACGTAGCTAACAACCAGGAAACTGAACGTAATTTCAACGATGTGATCATTTCGGAAAGAGCCTTGAGAGAGATCTATTTGAAAGGCTTTGAAATTCTAGTGAAAGAAGCTCAACCATGGACCATCATGTCTTCCTACAATAAAGTGAATGGCACTTATACATCTCAAAGTAGATATCTGTTGACAGATGTCTTGCGTGATGATTGGGGGTTTGAAGGGTTGGTGATGACTGATTGGTTCGGTGGGAAAAATGTTAGTGAGCAGATCATGGCGGGAAATGACCTGCTGGAACCGGGTACCAAAAAACAATGGGATGCGTTGATCGAAGCTCAAAAAGACGGCTCACTTTCTATGGAAGCGATAGACCTTTCTGTGGGCCGTATCCTTGAGTTGATTCTAAAGTCAAGAAAGATGCAAAATTATGCTTTCAACAATGACCCGAATTTAGAAGCCCATGCGCAGATAACTCGTCAATCAGCAGCTGAGGGGATGGTTTTGCTGAAAAATGAAAATACACTTCCTTTATCTGCTGGTCAGAATGTGGCCCTGCTAGGGGTGACTTCCTATGAGTTCATTGCTGGAGGTACTGGATCCGGAGATGTGAATGAAGCTTATACAGTGTCCCTGGAAGAAGGATTACGAAATGCCGGGTTCAGTATCAATCAAGCCGCGAAAGATACCTATCAGGCGCACCGTGACGCGAATCCGGAAGGATTTGTAAAACCTGAAGGAATGGACGTGATATTCTCACCTTACGATCCTCCGGAAATGAGCTTTTCAGCTAATCAATTGACAGATATTGTTGGCTCTTCTGATGTAGGTATTCTTACGATTGGAAGAAATTCCGGAGAAGGAGGAGATAGGGTAGAACAAGATGATTTCCTGCTTTCTGATCAAGAACAAGAAATGGTCAAGATGGTATCACAAGCCTACCAAGATGCGAATAAACAATTAATTGTTGTGTTGAACATTGGTGGAGTAATAGAAACGACCAGTTGGAAAGATCAACCAAATGCGATTTTGCTGGCCTGGCAGGGAGGTCAGGAAGGGGGGAATTCCGTCGCGGATCTGTTGTCTGGCAAAATTAACCCAAGTGGTAAACTGCCTATGACATTCCCTGTAAATATGTCAGATCATGCATCAGACGCTAATTTTCCCAAAAGTGGTGAGCAATGGAGTGCTGGTCAGATGTTCATGGGACTGTTGATGCCTCCGGAAGAACGGCCGGATGCTGAGAAAATACGCAACAAGGATTTTACACACTATGATGAAGGTGTCTATGTGGGGTACCGGCATTTTGATAAGACGAAAATGCAAGTTTCCTATCCGTTCGGGTATGGACTTTCTTACACCAGTTTTGATTACGAAGAACCTGAAGTAACGGTAGAGAATGATACGCTAAAGTTGACAGTTGCTATCAAGAATTCAGGAAATGTTGCGGGTAAGGAAGTTGTGCAGGTATACACCGAGAAGCTCAATTCCTCAATTGATAGACCTGTGCAGGAATTAAAGGCATTTTCAAAGACCAATACGATTGCTCCGGGAGAAAGTAAGGAAATGAATTTCGCCATTCCGGTTTCGGAACTTCGTTATTGGGACGAGGCCAAAAAAAGCTGGGCCCTAGAGCCGGGTGCCTATCACGTGAAAGTAGGTGCATCATCCAGAGACATTCGAAGTGAGAAGATGGTGGAATTGACCTGTCCGCCAGTTTGTGAGTAGATGTCCTATAGCACCATTGCCGGTTTCTGACGGGTTTTCATAAGATTGAACTGGTAGTAAATGCCTATCTCTCATGTTTAATCCCTGCATCCTCAATCAGGAATAATCCGTAATTTCTGATTGTTTCAATTATTGGAACACAAGTCTTTCCTTTTTCGGTCATGGAGTACTCTACCTTGGGAGGTACAACTGGGTAGACTTTGCGATGAATGAACCCTTCCGCTTCAAGTTCCCTTAATTGTGTGGTGAGCATCTTATCGGTAATGTGGCTGATATCCCTCTTTAGTTCACTGAATCTCATCACCCTATCCTTTAGTCGCCACAAGATGGGCATCTTCCAAGTGCCCCCAATTCGATCCATTGCGAACTCTACAGGATTGTAGTAGAGCTTATTCTTATACATGAATTCAGGCATAACTAATTGATTTTCAGTATACTTTCTTTTTTGTAAGTATCTCTATTCTGGGTAAGTATGGTTATAAATATAGGGTATAATGTCAGATTTGCCTCATAAATCGTTCAGACATGAAAAACTTATTGACAATCATCATTATAAGTGCTTTGGTTCTCATGGGATGTGAATCAAAGTCACAGAATACAAATAATCAAAAGATGGATACCGCAGTAAAAGAAACGCAACAATATGTACATGCGCACGGAATGCCAGTTAAAGGTAAGATTTTAATGGTTGTGAGCAGTCCGACCGTATCTCAGCAAACCGGCTGGCCGATTGGATTTTGGGCTGCAGAATTGACACACCCTTTACATGTGTTTCAGGAAGCGGGCTATGAGGTGGAATTGGCATCTACCAGGGGCGGAGTGGTCCTCATGGACAGTTATTCCGATCCGACAGATGCCAGTGGCTATTCAGCTCATGACGTGATCTCTCTGGGGTACATGCAGCAAGATTGGTTCAATGACTTTTTGAAAGATACCAAGCAATTGTCAGCTGTCAATATGGATCAGTATGATGCGATTTTCCTTGTAGGAGGACAGGGACCTATGTATACCTATCGCGGAAATGAAGGACTTGAGACTTTATTTACTTCATTTTATGAAGCTGGCAAGCCAAGCGCGTCTGTTTGCCATTCGACGACTTTGTTGTTAGGAGCCAGGGATAGTCGTGGGGAGTTATTGGTAAAGGGAAAAACCTGGACCGGCTTTGCCAATTCGGAAGAGGATTTTGCAGATCAGGCGGTAGGTCAAAAGATCCAACCCTACCGAATTGAGGATGAAGCCAGAAAAATAACCGGAACCAACTTCAAAGTAGCTCCACCTTTCTCTTCTTATGCGATTGCCGACGGTAATTTGATCACTGGCCAGCAACAGAATTCAGGAGCTGCTGCGGCCCGATTGGTAGTGGAACAGCTCACGAAGTGATGATAAGCCTGATTTACTTGTAATGACGACAAATTGAAATGTCTCATTGCTCGTCGAAAATGGACATTTCTCTTTTTTTAAAAAAACAAGCATTCGCTATGAAGACTATTCTTCTATTGCTCATAGCCCCGCTGCTAATTTTAAGTAACGCATCTAGTCAGAGCCTGGAACTTATGCCAGGGTCCGAGCGTATTTTCGTGGATGGCCAATGGCTGAGCACGCTTGATGAAGATCGGAAGTGGTCGCTGTTCAGTCGGTCTCGGGCGACTACAGATTATGATGAAAATAACAATTTGTTTACAGGAGCGTATCTCAACTACACGACCAAATATGGTGTTGGTGGGACGGTATTGGGGCGTATTTCAAATTTTGGCGCAGGAAGTGATGCAGGTGTGCATTTTTTCAAGGCAAATGGTACCTGGATGGTGTATGCACTTGCTTCTATAGCTTTAAGTGCGGACCTTAGTTATGGCTGGTTTTCTATACTGCGATATACTCCCGATCTGTCTGATAGATGGAAGCTTTATACAAGTTTAGAACTTTTCTCCAGCTTTATAGAAACAGGTCATGTTACTAGTGTGCAGCGGATGAGAATCGGAGTAAGTTGGGATAATTACCAGTTCGGTTTGGCACTAAACCTGTCGGGATCGGGAACACAGTACCAGCAAACGGACTCCAATCCGGGATTATTTATTAGAAAACAATTTTAGAGATGAAAATAGCCATTATAGGAACCGGAAATGTAGGTGGGGCCTTAGCTACTAAGTGGTCTGTTGCCGGTCATCAGATCTTTTTAGGAGTGAGAGATACGTCCAATTTTATAAGAAAAGAATTGCTCGAAAATTCGAACACCAGGGTACATGCTATAAAGGAAGCTGTAGCCCGGTCAGAAGTTGTTTTGATTGCCACACCAGCCAGCGTAGCGATCGGAGTAGCCCAGTCGTTAGGGGACACAAAGGGAAAAGTGATCATCGATAGTATGAACATCGTACGGGGCAATGGGCCTGTTGGGTATAATAGTACCAGTAGTGCGATCCTGGATCATACGACAACTCGTGATGTTGCGAAATGCTTCAATACTACGGGGTTCAACAACATGGAAGATACCCAATATAATAAGCATCAAATTGACGCCTTTACAGCGGGGGATAGTACCAAAGCCAAAGAGGTTGCGATGCAGCTAGCCATGGATGCCGGTTTTGGTGCATGCTACGATGTTGGTGGAAATGATAAATTCCAATTGATGGAACAGTTTGCGTATTTCTGGATCAATCTGGCCATGATTCAGGGACAGGGTAGAGAGATCGCGTTTAAGTTGTTAAAGCGCTAGTGGGTCGACAGGTCTTTATTACCGTTACACAATGGATTCATTGATTATATAAATCGTGTCCTTTGTTTCTTTTGTTGGTGATCCATTATCCATCAGAGAATCCTGGAAAGCGATGAGCCTCGAATTGCCCTCGTTGGCTTCAATTTTTTTTTAAAATCGAGTGTCAGACCTTGCCCTACTAACGAAACTTTGATTCTGGTTCCATTCAGTGTCCAGTTCTTATATTCAGGAGACTCCTCGTACTCGAAAGCAAAACAACTTTGCTGAATGCCTTGTTCTTGATAATAGAAATTGCATTCGGAGCAATGATGATCTAGGATAAAAAGTACTCAGGATCATTTACTTTTATGAGGGCTAAAATCAACATGATGCGAAACCTAATTTTTCTTCTCTTTTCCATTACCCTGGTGTCCTGTACAGGAAATCGCAGTGTCTCCTTTCGTTCGGTAAGCCCAGCGGACATCAATGTTCCGACTGAAATCCGAAGCATCGTATTAGTGGATCGGACTCAATTTGATGTGGGTGGACTCAATATTCTGGAAGGGGTACTGACCGGAGAACTGCCCGATGAAGATAAGGCCGCGGTACAGCGATTGATGAATGCATTGCGTCACCAGCTAAGAACGTCGGATCGTTTTGAGGTAAAAATTGCTACCGAAAGACTCAAGGGTAATAGCCTGACGGCCGCATTGCCAAAAGCATTGTCCTGGCCGGAAATAGAGCGATTGTGTAGTCGATATGGGACCGATGCTTTACTGGCCATCGAAATGTTTGATACGGATTTTATAATTACCGAAACCTCAAAAATGGTGACAAGAACGGTAGAGAAACGTGAAGTACAGGTGAAAGAATTTTATGCGGAAGGAGTAGATAATATCAAAATCGGATTGCGGTTATACAATCCAATTGCCAGAACAGTCGAAGACCAGGAGATCTTTAACCGGACGGGCACCTGGAATGCTACTGCAGACAGCAAAGCAGCTGCATTGGCCGCTTTGATCTCAAAGTCAGAAGCTACCAGTAATTTGAGCAGCTCTTTAGGTGCCAGTTATGCCAGTCGAATCGCTCCGATGAACATTTTTATTTATCGAACATTCCGAGGGAAACACAAAGATGCCCCTGCTTTGGCAGAGGGAGCCAGGTATGCCGATGTGGACAATTGGAAACGAGCCATTGATATTTGGAAAACGGGCCTTCAGCGACCTAAGAGTCAAAAGGTGGCGGGTTTTCTTGCTTTTAATATTGCCGTAGGGTACGAGGCCCTTGGAGATTTGAATGAGGCGAAATACTGGGCGGGAAAAGCTTATGCTGATTTTGGATACCGTAAAGGGTCAACGTATGTAAACCAGTTGTTGCAGCGTATGCGAAACGAGGAAATATCCCGTCAACAAATGAGCGGGTCTTGATCGACCATAAAAGTGAAAACATGTCTTTTCGGACAATACTGGCTTCACACTTCAATAGGGAAGTTTAAAGGCCCACCCGAATGGTAATTTCCGGATGTGTTTTCGGAGAAACAATCCCATTAAGTACCTGAAAATTTAAATCTATTGTTTCTAACTTTTCGATGGTCTTCACAAAAATTGTAGTCTCTTCTCGCGGTGCGATTTCCACAACATCGCCATTTGCGTGCAAGGTGTAGTCGGTCAGGTTCTGCAGAATGAATTTCACACCAGTTGGATTGTTAATCACGATTTGCATTACGGAATTCCATTCCGGATAGCGAGCTACTTTTACTTCAAGGCTGGATTCGATCAATGGAATCAGGTACTCCTCTTTGCCGATAAGTAGATTTCGAAACCAGACCGCTGTTCTACCGTCAAATAAGGCTTCTTTGATGCTGGGTGCTGTTCGCTCTTCGGCAAATACCAGGGTCACAGGCCGATGGCCTCCATTCTGGATACCGAATTGCCAATCCACAAGTCCGTGTATATCGGAAGTACCCATGATGGTCAGATCATTATCCAGTGCGATTTGTAATGCCTCATCTGAGTAGGTCAATTCATTAACGACTTCTATGCCATGCAACAAGCCTTCAGCGATCAGTTTTTCATGCATAGGCTCCATTTTGGCAATTCCATCGGATCGTTGAGAGGTCCAGTTGGGATGGTTCCAGAATGTAAATGCACCCTGATCATTGGCTGCTTCAAACGCTTTGTATGCGTCATCTACTAATAGCTTGTTGGCGTCTTTGATGAACACAGCGTTGTTGTGCCCCGGAGGCATAGAACGAGTAATCTCCGCTCCGTTTACCACGATCAATTCTGAATTTTTGGCTACCTCCATGGCCACCTCATATGCCCGATTTCGGTTGGGATGCGGAAGGTCTTTAGAGTGAGGTTGATACTCCAGGTGTTCGGTCAGAGAAATAAGGTCAATCTCATCGCGAATGGCTTCTTGCACCCTGATATCAGGCCATACACTGCCATCAGAAAATACGCTGTGCATATGCAAATCGACACTGATGGTTTGATAACCCGGAACATCCGGGAAGGTGACTTTGCGACTGTCCTGACCAAAAACAAAGGAAGAACAGCAGACAAACAAAAGTAGGAGTGCAAAATAACGCATGAGCCAGGTTTTGCTCTAAGATACATCGAACCTGTTAACTATGTTTTACAGGCGTTTTTCAGTCGTCCCAAACTGATGGCCTATCCAGCAGTCCATATAAGGTGCAATCACCACATAATTCGTGTGCCAGAATCAATTGACTGCCCTCATCAGTGAAGTCCACGATCCTATGACTAAAACCACAGTTGGGTTCATTTACCCGGGCGTCTATGATACCAAAATCAAAGAAAGTGACCACATTAATGGTTGTATCACCTGTTCGAGGGTTGATGACCACTTGTTCTTCCGTAAAACGTACATTCCAGGCTTCCGGTCCCAGATAAGTACATCCTAGCCCCAGGTCTTCTCCATCTTCCAAAGGCAAACAAATCCACTCCTCCGTTTTAATACCCTCATCAAGAAACTGATGATGACTGATGATACGTTTGCTTTTAGATACTCCAGCCACTTCGAAGTAACCCAGGACTGGAGTCAGCGGATTGTTTACATCGGCGATATTCCCATTGACACTGCCCAGTTGGCGATCCGAAAGACTACCGGACCCCTCATTACTTTCCTGTAAATACCTGTAGAATGTGTGGGCATCGTTGGAAATGGTGTATTGGCTCACTTCAATGATGTATCTATAGGCCAGTTCCCGACCGGATTCGTTAATAAAACGAATGGGAAATTCAAGAATCCTATTTTCAGAAAGTCCCTTGGTGGTTCCGACAATGGTCGTGTTGGACTCATCTTTTCGATAGCAAGTCCCCAGAGGTTGTTCACGTTCGATTATCTGAAAAGTCGGACCCGAACCTGACCAATCATAGCGTGAAGGAAACGGGACAGGCGTCTCAAAGCTCTCACGATAAGTATATCGAAAGTTTCTGGGTTCCGGATCATCGGCATGCGAATCCAGGAAGATCTGGACTCCTGTCTGGTCGGTATCATCATCGTCTGTCGGGAGTGTGAGGTAGCGCCCATAGATACTATCGATTGGAACAGGCTGACGCATAAGTTCAGGCGTGGAACGATATTCGGAACCGTCGGCAAGGGTAATTTCCAATGTGTAAGTCCTACCGGGAATTCCCGCAAAAGTGGAATCGGTTGTGTAATAACCAGGATGTCGTTCAGAAAGTGGGGTTCTTGCTCCGGAATCATCTATGAAAGCCACAGTAGCTTGTTCAGCAGGATCATTGCGGGAAGTATCGATCTCAAAGGTATAGGTGAGGTTTACGAAATGTGCGGTCGTTTCATTGGTCAGGGAAGCATCGATGACCAGGGTACGTTGAAGTCCTATTGATTCAAAATCAAAGGGTGTGATACAACCTCCTAACAAGGAGAAAACAAGTAGTATAAGCAGTGACCTGCGGGTCGTTATCATAGGTTGCTTTTGATTTTTAGTACAAATAGAATTCTAATTTTACCTCAATCATTCCAAACGTCTGGTTTTTCCAGTGAGCCATAAATGGTACAGTCGCTGCAATGCTCGTGAGCAAGTAACACAAAATCCCCTTCTTCTGTTAGGTCTACAATGCGATTCGTATAACCGCATTCTTGACTTATAGCTGTCGAACTATCATTCAGAACTGCATCAAGACCGCTGAAATCGTAATAAGTATCTTCTACTACCGCAGTGTCGCCTGTTCTGCTATCGATCACCACCCGGTCTTCCTGAAACAAGATCTGATACATACGCTGATCAAAATATTCACAACCAAAACCAAAGTCCTCTTCGCTTTCTGAAGCGAGGCAAATCCACTCTTCGGTTCTTATACCATCCTGCAAAAAATCATGATAGTTGAAGATTCGTTTGGTTTTTGCAACACCAGCTACTTCAAAGTATCCCAAAACAACTGCATTGGGATCGTTGACATCAAAGATGTTGCCATTGATACTTCCTAATTGGCGATCTGAAAGACTACCCGATCCCTCGTTACTTTCCTGCAAATACCTGAAGAATGTGTGGGCATCGTTGGATATGGTATACTGACTTACCTCGATGATGTAGCGATAAGCTAACTCCCGACCAGATTCATTGATGAAACGGATGGGGAATTCGAGAATACTATTTTCGGAAAGCCCTTTAGTGGTACCGACGATGGTAGTTTGCGATTCGCCTTTTCGATAGCAGGGACCCAGCGGTTGGTCTCGTTCGAATATTCGAAAGGTCTTCCGTTTGCCGGACCAATCATATCGGGATGGGTAGGGTACGGGTGTCTCAAAGCTTTCACGGTAGGTATATCTAAAATTTTTGGGTTCCGCAGCATTGGTGCGGGAATCAAGAAAAACCTGAACTCCGGTCTGATCAGTATTGTCATCATCTGTTGGAATGGTGAGATAGCGCCCATAAATGCTATCGATTGGAACAGGATCGGGCATGAGTTCGGGTGTTGAACGGTATTCAGATCCGTCTGCAAGGATGACTTCCAATACATAGGTCCTGCCCGGAGTTCCTGCAAAGCTTGAATCGGTTCGGTAATTGCCAGGGGATCGTTCTATGAGAGCAGTTCTTGCTCCTGAGTCATCGATGAAGGCCACGGTGGCATTTTCTGCCGGGTCAATACGCGAAGTATCAATCTCGAAAGTATAAGTGAGATTGACAAAATGCGAGGTATTTTCGTTAGTTAACGAGGCGTCTATCACAAGAGAGCGCTGCAGTCCGATCGATTCAAAATCGTACGGTGTAATACAACTTCCCAATGTGCTAAAAACTAGTAGTATAAACAGTGACCTGCGTATTGGTATCATAGGTCGATTTTTTACAAAACAATCGGAAACCAGAGACCCCTATTTCCGTAACCGCTCTTACGACCTGTTCATCTAGTTTCTTTTAAAGCAAAGCTTATCATCTGTGGATTCCTCTTCATCGAAGAAGTATCCTGCCAAGTCAAATCCTTTGAGATCTTGCGGATCGGTGACACGATGTTGAATCATGTACCTTGACATCAGTCCCCGGGCTTTTTTGGCGTAGAAAGAGATAATTTTGTACATATCTCCTTTCAGGTCTTTGAATTCTACATCGATGACACGGGCTTTTAGGGCATTGCGATCTACAGACTTCCAGTATTCCTGAGAAGCCAGGTTGATAAGAATTTCATCACCTTGTGCTCTTAAATCCTTATTGATCAACTCGGCGATTTGGCTGGCCCAAAAATCATAGAGCGTTTTATGATCGTCGAAGGCAAGGCGAGTTCCCATTTCCAGCCGATAGGGCTGAATCAAATCCAATGGACGGAGGAGTCCATATAGACCGGATAGAATCCGAAAATGATCTTGTGCAAAATCAACGTCGCTTTGTTCGAAAGTGCTGGCATCGAGGCCCTGGTATACATCACCCTGAAATGCGAACAAAGAGGGTTTTGCATTGGTCAGGTTGTGTTCAGACTCAAAGGTGTGATATCGTTCCACGTTTAATTGGGACAATTTATCGCTGATGGACATGAGGCTCCCGATTTCTTCAGGTGCTTTCTGACGAAGTACATCAATCAAATCTGAAGACTTTTCCAGTTTCCTGGGAGTCGTGAATTTTCCTGAATAGGGAGTTTCGAAATCAAGGCTTTTGGCCGGAGACACCACTGCAATCATCTCTGAGTTTTTTTTGGGAATGTAAATTAAAACGCAATTGATAAACCCGCACAATCCACTATAAGTTGCACTTATGAGTTGAAAGTGGGAAAGTCATGAACAACTCCATTTTTGTCCGGTCATTTTGAAAGATGCAGTACCTCGTGAGCCCCGTGTGGAGCAGGGCTCGCGAAAGGAGGTGTGCGGCTGGACGTCCCATCGTCAGGTCATTGAAATCTAAGGTTGATATGAATAGTGATTTCATCACCTATCAGTGCATCCATAGCGCCAAATTCGAGGTTGAATGCTTTTCTACTGAAGATCATCTCGGATGTAAGTTCAGATGAATTGTCTGGTAAAACCTCTATTTGTCCTGGAATTGAAATGGTTCTTACTTCGTCTTTTATTTGAAGTTTTCCAATAATGGTGTATCCATCGTCATCCTCCAGGATACTTGTACTGCTGAAGGTGATTCTGGGAAACCGGGCAACGTCCAGATATCCTTCATCCCGTAAAGATTTGTCTCGTGTAGGTTCGTCAGTTCCAATGCTACTCACTTCAATGTGACCTACAACCTGGACTGGCTGTTTATTGGAGATAAGCATGGAAGCGTCAAATGCAGAGAAGCTGCCATCTACGGTGAGGAAACCCATGTGATTTACACTAAACGTAATTGCCGAACGCTCAACATCCAGATGAAGCGTTCGGCTTTGTGTTTCGCTGGCATATAGAAAAAAGCACAGCGCAATAAGAGCACTATTCAGCAATGGCCAGAATGATTAATGTGATCTTGACTTCATCGCCAATTAGGCTGGCGCCATTCGGAAGTTTTCGATCGAAACTCACGCCGTAATCCTGCCGGTTGATGGTAAGTGACCCTTCAGCAGCAATGGATTGTTTTCGTGTGGGGAGGTCCAGAAGTGGCCCGTTGATGGTGAAAGGGAGTTCGACTGCCTGGGTAGTCCCATGAATGGTGAGATCACCAAGTAGTATGTTCTGACCATCCTGAACTTTGGTACCCGTACTGGTGAAAGTGATTTCAGGGTAAGCGGCGACATCCAAAAAAGCCGGACTTTTGACTGCATCTTCTCCACCGGCATTATTCGCATCGTAGCTGCCAACGGAGATGATTGCGTCAGCTGTTGTCTGACTGATGTCTTCCGGGTTATAGTTGATACTCCCGCTGACCGCTTTGAACCGACCGACTACATCCACTACTCCAAATCGCTGGATCCTGATCTGAACGGAGCTGTGACCATGGTCAATCACATATTTTTGAGCGGATGCTATGCTCATCATGAAGCATAGGGCGCCAAGGGTGAATAGTAATCTTGTTTTCATTTTTTGATCATTTATCAATGGTAAAATCCAAGATTATGGGGGAAAACAGGGGAAGTCGACAATCCCTGTAAGATTTTCCCTGTTATTGGCGTGTTTTGTTATAATCATTAGTTGGGTGCCTTGTTTATTCGTTCGTGAAGACACGAACGAAAGCGAGGGTTTTTACTTATGTCATTCGTGGGGACACGAATAATGGCAGTACGCTTGTTGATTTGATAGTGAGGACACTAACGAAAAGCGACGAATGATGGATGAGGGGAGGAATTGGTTGCTTACAAGCTGCTCCTGAAAGCAGAAGGGGTCATTCCTGAGTGTTTTTTGAAAGCGTTGTTGAATGAAGTTTTGTTATTGAAACCTACTTCATGGGCGATTTGAAGCAAGGTCTTTTCTGGCTCTTCAGCAATTTTTGACTTGGCCTCCTTCACGCGGTATTGATTGATGAAATCGAAAAAGTTTTTTTGCAGATTTTCGTTGATGACCTGAGACAGGTGATTGGGCGACATTTCCAATTGCCGGGCAACATCAGTGAGGCGCAATTCCCGATTGATGAATAGTGATTGCGATTCCACCGCTTGTATCACTTTTTCGATGTACACTTTTGAAACATTGGGTGATAGGCTGGATTTCTCATACCGGATGGGTTTCACAGCTTCTGTATAGTCAAAAAAGAGCTGTGGGAATTTCATGGCCTGATACATTAGGAAATAGATGGCCAGTGAGAGTGGAACGACGTATAAGTAATCGGCATGCCGACGGTAAATCCCTGTCACAAATTGGAAGCCAATGAATGCGCCAATAGCCAAAACGATCACAATGGTGAACAGGAAAAATAGCCGCTGCCAGCGGTAACCCTGCTGTAGGAGATTGGCATATTCTTTTTGCAATTCCTGTTGGCATTTACTGAGATTCTTGTGGGCGAGCCAAGCGTAGACCATCAGGTGTAGGAACTGACCAAAGGCGACGGCTCCATATATGTATTGCCAAAAGGTAATCGGAACCTGATTCATATCATCGAAAACGGTCAGCAGGCCATAATCAACTGATCTCCAGGTATGTAATTCGGTGATGAACAATGGTAGGAACAAAGTAAAAACCACAAAAGGAAGGAAATGCAATGCGTCCCTGAATTTGAATTCCCAAAAGATAGGACAACTGGCTTTGGAGTAAAAATACAGCAGAGGTCCAAGCAATATCCAGGACCCATATCGTGTGCCAAAAAATAACCCGGTACTGATCTCCCATTTATTCCGAATGGCCAGAAACTCGGCCTGATACCATGCAAGGGCAAAAACGATGGCGACCAATAGGATAGCAACCTCTTTGCTTTTCGTTTTTAAAGTGCCAAATGATACGGCTATGAAAATCGCCTGACCGATGGTGAAAATTCCCAGTATGGAAGCTATGTCCAAATCCATAGCGATAAACCTAATGAAGTTCCGGGGCCTTTCCAGAAAAAATGTGATAAACGATCATTGGGAAAGTTTATCTTGCTCCGTTCAAAGCCATTATTTATGCAATACATCACCATCGAATCTTCGGTAAGAAGTGCATTCATATGGAGCAAATGGTTTCGTTTGATCCTGGCGATAATCTTACTGCTGTTCAGTATTAGTTATTTCTTGAGGGCCTACGCTGCGGATCTACTGATCTACTACAGCTTAAGTGTGATGTCTTTGGCAGGTGGAGTTCTGGTTTTTATCAATTTCTTCAAAGGGCCATTTTTGATCGTCAATTCTGATGGCCTCCAATTTAAGGTTACGCTACGGGACTCGGTGCATAAAATCTCCTGGGAGCAATTGCAAGGAATCAGGATAGAGAATAAAATAGTCCACTTTCAAATGATTGAAGGCGAATGGCCTGTTTATTTCAACTGTTCGAAAAATAATCTTGTAGCGATCAAACGTGTATTGCGGCATGATGCAAATCGCAGAAATATTCAGATCCAGGAACAGGAATTTTAGGAGTGAATACAAGACTTTAATCCTGGTATTCATATGAAATTTCAACAGGTTGGCTATTTTCGCTCACTATGGCATTGAAAGTAATCGGAGCAGGTGGCCCCAGGACAGGTACAGCTTCACTCAAAGTAGCTTTAGAGACACTTGGGTTTGGTAAGTGCTACCATATGGAGTGGGTATTTAACAATACTCATCAGGTAAAAAACTGGATGGAGCTCTATGAAACTGGTAAAACAAACTTTGATGAGCTGTTTGATGGCTTTCAGAGTACGGTTGATTTTCCTGGTCATTTGAATTACAAAGTTCTCCTGAAGCAATATCCGGATGCCAAGGTGATCCTTACGGAAAGAGACCCTGAATTGTGGTACGAGAGTTCCTTAAAGACGGTGTACTCTGTAACGCCAAAAACTTTCATGGAGAAACTCGCGATCCTTGGAAAGTTTATCCGATCTAAGCGTTTCAGAGAACTTTCTGGAGCCTTTCGATTGGTCGAAAAATACTTATGGAAAGGGTTTTACGGCAATCAATTTGGCAACAAAGAAAAGGCACTCGAACTTTTTCATAAGCACAATGAGGAGGTTAAAGCGCATGTCCCTGCGGAACAATTGTTGATTTTCCGTCCCGAACATGGGTGGGAGCCCTTGTGTGAATTTTTAGGAGTGCCTGTGCCGGAGGTACCGTATCCCAAAAAGAACCAACGCAAAGAATTTCATGAGCAAATCTCCCGGATGGTTAATACAGGCGAGAAGCTTGAACTGAAATAAGTTCTGACCTAGTTTTGATATAGTGTGTAGCGTTCTCCTTTGAATACCAGATCAAATTGTGCCCAGCTGCGCTCGCCTGTTCCTTTCGCGTCCTTAAATAAAACCCGGCATTCAAAGACTACTTCTTCGCCCGCCAGTTCGATGAGTTTCGCATGTGGAGCAGGCTGATTGACACGGATATTTCCAGCGGTAATCAATCGATTCTTTGTACGAGGAAGAATGTCTACATCACTGGTGATAGGAGAATACATGTCCAGTCCTCGCTCTTTTCCATATTGCCATACTTGTTGAATGGTTCGGTTTTCCTCATCAATTTGGTATTCGACTGCCCGCGAGTAGGTAGGCTTATTGCTCAGGTTTCGAGCAAGACCATTATCGAAGATCAGGAGTCGGCCATTACCAAGCCAGTTCATTGAATGTTGCCCGGTACTCCACTCAAAATCTTCGACAGGCTGCGAGCCCTGTTGTACATTGGCAGGAAAGGCTTTTCCATCTTTATCAACCGCTGTGAGGAGATAATCTTTCGTCTCGGCCCCATTACCAGATCTTCCTGCTTTGCCCCAGGCAACATGAGGTGCCAGTATCCATTGGGGTTGATTAGAGGCATCTACTTTTACAATTCCCTGATTCCTACCCGAGGCGATAACAGAGCCATCTCCGGTCATAGCGACGCTGTTCAGGTGAAACCAATCCGCGGCAAAGTCGAGGCTATAATCTTCCTGAAAGACAGCACGGTCTATGTCCAGTACTTCTGCTAGATCCCAGTGTTTTTGTGGACGATTTTCGCGTCGATTCCATTCCACTACATGATCAAAACGAGTGACTACCTGTCTGCCATCTGACCGTCTAACAGCTGCATCTTTTCTTGAGCCACCCATCACGAGGTTTCCGTTAGGGAGCTCTTTCAGGTAATGATTTCCCGCGAAGTTGAACAAGGTCTCTTTCTTGATTTCGCGCCCTAGGTCACTGAGTTCATAGATATCGATCCAATCGAGGTACAACCAATTACCCAGGCTGTTGCGCAATGCTGAATAGGTGATCTGGCCTGTACTGCTCATGTCCATGAACCATCGAATGTCTCCCAGGTCATCGAAAATGATTGTATAGGACTGGAATTTCCCATTATTGGCAATCAGCATTTCGATCAGGTGCATACCCGGTTCCATTTTTGTTCGGTCCAGATTGTCGATCTCAATGGTTGGAAAGAAATCAGGTAGTGGCTCCGTTCCAAAGGAGAAGTTGCTGGAGAAAGCTTTGCCGTCCTCGGTAGTTAGTTCCAGCGTTACCTGATTGCTGGTACCTGCATATAGACCCAGAACAGGGATGCTATGTCGTGTTGAAAATGAGGAATAAGCTTTTTTGATTGGTGTTTTGCCTTGGACTTCTACCGAAATCTTGACTGGCTGGGCAGTTTGGAATTCCAGTTTGCCACCAAGGGGCACTCTTTTGTAGGGGTTTACCTGGACACTTACATGGCCTTTGATCAGGTCTTCAAAGCTTTTAGGTCCCGAATCACAAGCCTGTATCAATATTAGAATAAAGCATGTGACAAATACCTGTGAAGTAAGTCTGGCGAATGGGCGCGTAGAAAAGAGTCGTATCATAAGTAAGTAGTACAATCGTGCAAATGTAGGAACTCCCTGTGATTGAGAAGTTGTCGTTGACCTTACTAACTTCAGTAATTCCTGGCTGTATGTACGGAGAGGCAAGCCATTCGTCATAAATTTCAATCCTGATACTTAATTAATCGTAATTCATCGAGAACATTAACCGAGATCCTAAATTCTATGAGAAAGATATTTTCACTACTTACGTTTTTTGCTGCCCTTGCGGCTTTAGGAAACAACCCCTTCATGAAAGTCGGGACTCCTGATATAAAGTCCATGGGTGTCCTGGAATTTTCAGACGAAGGTGTACTGTTTATTGGAGACTCCAAGAATGCAACCATTTACGCTGTGGATTTGCAGGAGGCAGGTGGAACTGTTGAAAAGCCACTGTTTATCCCAAATTTAGAAACGAAACTGGCGGCATTGCTTGGCACGACCGATGATGATGTATTGATCCATGATCTTGCTGTAAATCCAGTTTCAAAGAATGCATACATCAGTGTTTCCAGGGGAAAAGCCAACTGGACTTCTAACTGGCAAATGCCCAAGGAATTGTCAGATGCTACCATTTTGATTCGCGTGACCCCTGCGGGTGATATGGAAGAAGTTGTTTTGGAAGAAGTACAGTATGCTCAGGCGTCTATTCCTAATCCAGTGGGAGCTGATAAAATGCATCGATGGAAAAAAGGAGCATCACTTCGGGCAGATGCCATTTCGGACCTGGCTTATAAGAATGGTTCTTTGTATGTGGCAGGACTCTCAAATGAAGAGTTTGCTTCAGCGATGTGGGTATTGCCTTATCCTTTTTCAGGTGAAGCTTCGGCCACCACGTTGGAGATCTATCATGGAGCACATGGTGCTTATGAGACACATTCTCCAGTTCGGGCGTTTTTACCCTATAACATTCAAAATAAAGAACAATTGCTTGCTGCTTATTTATGTACACCCCTGGTGACGTTCGAAACGGCTAACCTTAAAGGTGGAACACATGCGAAAGGAAGAACTATTGCAGAGTTCGGAGCAGGAAATTTTCCAATTGACATGGTGTCCTATAAAAGCAATGGGGACGATATGATCCTGATGTCTAATAGTCAATTGCCTTTGCTCGTTATTGATCCTAAGGATATAGAAGCCTATGATGGTGAAATCAAAGAAGAGGTTGAAGGTTACCTGGCAGGAGTGAAGTACACACCTCGTGCTGGTTCTGCCATCTATCAATTGGCTGATTTTGATGAAAAATACATTCTGGCAACTCAGCGGTTGGCAGGTGGAAAGTTAGCACTTGTCTCACTTAGTAAATCAAGGTTACATCCTTGATCAATCTGCTAAATTTCCAAAAGGCGGCTACTACTACGGTGGCCGTCTTTCTTTTTTTAGGCCTTTCCGCCCAGGATCGGAATTTTAGCTTTTCTTTTGAAAATAACCCTCAAGCGAGAGATTTCGGAAAGTTATCTATTGTGATTCCTATTGATCTAAGCGGTGGGTTGGAAAATCTTAATGACGCTGAAATCAAGAAGATCTTTCGGATTTATGTGGGTGATGAATTGCCAGATGATAAGTCCATTCCTTCCATTGCTGGTGGTTATGAAATTCAGGAAGGCCATGTCGTTTTCCGCCCGAGGTTTGATCCTCCACCAGGGATTACCTATACTGCGGTATTCGATCTAATTCAGGCGTATCAATTATCGGGTACAAAGATGTCTGTCGATCTTCCGACTTTTGTCCAGGAAACATTTGTTGTGCCGAAACTAGGCCCCTTATCAGGGGAAGCCATTGCTGCGATTTATCCTACTTCCGATACGGTACCTGCCAATTGGCTTCGTTTGTACGTGTACTTCGAACAATCCATGGGACTGGACAATCCACATGATCATGTCTGGCTACAAGACGAAGGCGGACAAGTAATTTCTACACCTTTTGTGGAGATTACTGAGGGCCTGTGGAATGCGAGAAGAACCCGACTGACTTTATTTTTTCACCCAGGTCGCGTAAAGCGAGGTGTTGGGCCAAACATGACCATGGGCACCGTATTGCAACCGGGAAAGAACTATCAATTGACATTTGATCCGGAATGGAAGGATGCCCTGGGGAGAGCTATAAAATCCAGGAAGACCAAGGTTTTTTTTGTTGAAGCAGCTGACCGGAAGACTATTACACCTGGTCGTTGGATCATAACGCTCCCTCAATCGGGCACCAGCGATGTTTTGCAAGTGCTTTGGCCTGAACCACTGGACCATGCTTTAGTAAAGCGAATGATTCGCGTCATTTATAATGAGAAAGAAATTGAAGCGATTCCTGAACTTTCTGATCAGGAAAGACAACTCAACCTGAGGCCAACTTCTACATGGCAATCAGGTAAATACTTCATAGAGGTAGACCCGCTATTGGAAGATTTGGCCGGAAATACGGCCTTCCATTTGTTTGACACAGCCACTAAGGAAGGATATGATCCAGCGCATAAGGAACCGGCAGGATCCATCCGGATTCCTTTTGTCATTAAATAACGAATTCAACGACATTGTGTGATTGAACCATTTGTCTCGATCAAAGCGGGCACTAACGTTCTTTAACGCCGAACATGAAACGAGTTACTTTGGTTATTCGCACCAGACCCTCATAAAGCAACCAGCTTCCCAGGAAAGTGCCCCCAACCATTAGGCTAAATTCAAGCCCAAATGCATAATCTATTTGCAACAAAAAGTAACCAATGATGATGGTCAACGTCTGATGAAAAATGTAAAAGGGATATACCGCCTTATTTGCGTAGGCGATCAATGAACTGGGTTTGTTCAACCAGATAGCTGCCCAGGCGAAAATCGCAATGATCCAGGACCATAGATTGGTCGTTTTCAGTAAGGCTTCTGTGAAGTGGATGACAACCGAGTCCTCAAAATTGAACCAAATGACAAGTTGTCCCAGGTAGCCAACCATTCCAATGATTGGGGCGACGAACCTGAGCTTATGGATAGCATCCCATAGTTTACTTCCCATATTGATCATCAGAAAACCGTATAGGAAAAGGGTCATGCTACTCACAAAGTTGAACCAGTCAGCGATCAGATCGTGTGTGATAGGAAAGAAGGGTTCCAGCAGTGATTCGTATAAGTAGAGCGGGATCACAAATAAGTAAAGCATGCCCGGTTTGTTGGATAATCGGTCACCAATGGATTTCAAGTTGCTGATCAATTTTGACCTGACCCAGATAAAAACAGGACTCAATAGCAGTGAATAGACCAGTAAGTAGGGTAGAAACCACAAGTGATGCCAGCTGAGGTTTCCTGATGGATAGATGCCATCAAACGCTGGTCCGGTCCACCATTCCCAGTAGGAGCCAGCAAAATCTCCATTGGCAATGCGCTCGATATAAACCTGTGGTGGGACAATGAGGAGCATACCAACGCCAAGAGGAATAGCGAGTCGAATGAAACGTTCTTTAATAAATGCACCTGTCGTACGGTGACCCAAAGCAAATGCAGTACCCATACCAGAGATCACAAACAGGATTGGCAGGCGCCATTGATTCACAAAGAGCATAGGCCAACGCATGCCACCGTAGATTACATCGTTTTTGATGTGCCATCCCCAGGGGACATAAAACATGCCAACATGGTAGAAAATCAAAAGACCAAAGACTAACACCCTTAACCAGTCCAGGTCGTAACGTCTTGTTTTTTCCATTTTATTGAGTTTTTGATTGACCCAAACCTACGGGCAACGAGCATAGAGAAACATGACTTGTGTCGAATGACAAGCGTTTTGTGTTTGAAAACAAAGATTTGTGACGAGTAACAACGAAAGTGGTGGATGACAACTTGTGTTGTTATGAACTCAAAGCGATCTGTTGATCAAAATTGGCCAGCTTGCTTCTGGAAACAGGCACCTGGAAATCAATGGAGGAGGTACTTAAAAAATAACCCTGAGCATTTCCTTCTACTTTTTCCAGGTGATGGATATTGTAAAGAAAGGCACGATGTG
Organism: Cyclobacteriaceae bacterium; assembly: GCA_965215825.1. Taxonomy (GTDB): domain Bacteria; phylum Bacteroidota; class Bacteroidia; order Cytophagales; family Cyclobacteriaceae; genus JAWPMT01. The sequence goes on from CBDCEM010000003.1 coordinate 466,971, forward strand.
TCCGAACTACTTGTTGGAAGGAATTCAATTGCTCGGCTACACTTGACAGGCTGATCCGAATAAAATGCTCCTGGATTTCATTCCCTGTTTTAACATAGAAACGGACGTAATTGCCTTCAGCCTTGGCCAATATTAACTCATCAACAACGAATGCAATGTCCTCTGAATGTAGAGGGGTTTTTAATTGGACCAATGGACTGTTTTCCTCAGGTTTTTGCGCGGGTAATTTTGACGCCTCAATTTGGTGTTGAGATTTGAGTACCCGGAAATTGATGTAGGTTACAAAGAACAAGATCAGGCTACCTGTCAATAGGGTATTTCGCACTTCTTCCAATAGATACCGGAGTTGCCAGTTGTTGGCATTATCGTAAATGAAGTCTCGGATGAGCCAGCTTCCTACCCCGATACTGATCAACAGGAACCCCCAAAAAGTAAATTCTTTGTAGAGCTTCCAGTCGTCTTTTGAGACGAGCATGCTCAAGATAAAACCGTAGACCAGTAGCTGAAGCGATCCATGGCCCGCATGTACCATGACGATGATGGCATATGGCCAGCGATGTTCTGGTCGGTAGACATTGTAAGGTTCAAAGAAATAGTCGAAGAAGAAAGCTATGCAAAAGACCAAAAGGGCATTTCGCAACAACAACTTGCCGTAATGAATGAAGGGGTAGGGCTGGTCAAAAAAGGAAGTGATCTGCCGGTACATTAAAAATCTCAGATTCGCTTTTGCTTATAGAGGCAAGATAAGTGGTTCAACTTTTCAATTCAATTGAGCGGTTTGATTTCTACTTCAAATTTCTCGTCACCACAAGTTTGTGGAGCGTCTTTTCGAGAAACAACATGCATTATTACATTGGTCTGATACCAAAAGGAAGTTGAGTACCCTCGGATAAGTTGCCAGATTACTTCAACGAATGAACTTTTGAAAAAGAACGGATGTGTGAGATAGATTCGTAATGACAGTAACTTGTAGCTGGCAGAAATGGGTGATAATTATTGCGTTACATTCCTTTTTGAACTTGCTGCCCCACTTCCCTTAGTACGCTAATCAGATGGTCCACGTGTTGTAGCTGCATACGGTGGTTGATGAGACACGCCCGAATCACGGACCGGTCACCAAGACGAGTTCCTGTGATGAATACCCGACGATCCTCTTCCAGTGCAGGGATCATCAATTGATTCAATTTGTCAATTTTCTCAACTTCATGACTCTCGAGATCACCTTTGAATCTAAAGCAAGTGATGCCCAATAACGGGTCGGAACTAAGTTCAAAGTCAGTCGACTTTTCCACTTCCTGTGCGAGGTAGCGGGTCAGGTGGATGTCTTTCTCGATCATAGCCTTCAGTCGGTCTGCACCATAGGCCTTGAATGACATCCAGATTTTCAAGGCCTTGCCATTGCGGGAAAGCTGGAACTGATGTTCGTTGAAATCTAGTCGACCATTGTCTTCCTGATCGGTTGCCAGATAAGAGGCCTTTTTGAAGTAGGTCTGATTGAACTGTTTATAATCCCGTACCAGTGTGCATCCTGCTTCAAAGGGTTGGTAAAGCCATTTATGAAAATCGAGGGCAACAGAATCAGCCTTTTCAATGCCTTTATAGTGCTCTTTTACCAGGTCTGTCCCCGCCGCCAGGGCGCCATAGGCCCCATCGATGTGGTACCACATGTTATGCTCCCTGGCAATGGCAGCCAATTCGTCCAGTGGGTCGATGGCACCCGTATTGACCGTGCCTGCATTTCCGATCAAACAGAAAGGGTCAAAACCGTCTTTTACATCCTGGTCAATCTGAGCTTTGAGTTGCGGAATATTGATTGTGAAATCTGTATTGACTGGAATCTTACGGTATTGATCCGTACCGATGCCCAGAATGTCAATGCTCTTATCTACACAATTGTGTGTTTCGATGGAAGCGTAGACGGTAAAGGGTTTCATTCCAAAAACTCCTTTCTGTTGGATTTGTTTGTCCTGAAAGTAGACATTTCGCGCTACCGTGAGTCCCGTAAGGTTTGCCGCAGAACCTCCACTGACCAGCACTCCGGCTGCATTTGGATCATAACCAATGAACTGGGCACCCCATTTGGAAACCTGCTTTTCCATTTCCGTAAGCACCGGAGCCAGGTGCCACTTCCCAATGTTTTGATTGATAGTAGTTGCTAGCAACTCAGCCAGGATTGACACCTGAGTTCCACCAGCCATCACGTAAGCAAACATCTTCGGAGCCATGTTGAGAGTAGCTGTGTCCACTACTTTTTCCTGCACCATGTCCAATAAGGCAGAGGTATCCATACCCGTGTTAGGAATGGGTTCTGACAACCATGACTGAATATCAGTCGGAGTAAGTCCTGAAAAAGCCATGTCTGTATCCATGGACTCAAACTTCCTCAATACCTGATCGCAGGTTTTATTGAGTAACGCTTCAAAAGCTTCCTGCGGAAAATCTAATGTACCTTCATCCAATTGTACCATGGCGACAAAGGTGTGATTTTTTGAGAAGGTGAGGGGTGGAGATGGATGAGGTTATTTCATGCAATCCATTCGATTTGTTCATTGATCTCTTCACTTAAGCGAAGAGATCAATGAATTTGAATTATCTTGCTATTCAAACAAAACAACTATGAATATCAGAAACCAACAGCTACAGCCCGGAGGCTACTTTCATATTTTTAATAGAGGACTGAACAGTCGGAAGGTCTTTTTCGAAGAAGAGAACTACTTCTATTTCCTGAGACAATTTGAAAAGTATGTGAGCCCTTATGCCAAAACTTTCGCCTACTGTTTACTGAAGAATCACTTTCATTTTCTGATTCAGGTAAGAGAAGAGGAAGAAATCGCAAACCTTTTCAAGGGAGATAGTCCTAACTCATCGAATTGGCATGTGAGTAAAGCTTTCTCGAGCTGGTTGAAAAGCTATACTCAGGCAGTAAACAAAAGATACGGATTTACGGGTCCTGTTTTCGAGAATCCTTTTAAAAGGATTGAGGTGGATAGTGATGAATACTTTACAACGCTTGTTACCTACATTCATCAAAACCCCGTAAAACATGCGATTCGAAGAGACTTTGAAACTTATTCATTCTCTTCTTATCAGTCGATCTTAAAAACAGATCGAGATACTTATTTGCAGCGAGCAGAACTACTGGATTGGTTTGGTGGGGTAGATGCGTTTGTTGAATGTCATAAACTTCCGGTAGCGTCAGATCTGGACTTGTTTTTGGAGTAGCGTTCTCTTCGCTTCGAGCGAAGAGAACGCTTTTCGGTAGACCTAAAAACTTTTTTTGAAAAAACTTTCAAAACTGTGTTTACCTATTTCAAATCTCGACACTTAAGGTTGAGAGGTTTGTAAAAATGATGCAAGAACTTACCAAAGCGAATCATATTGATGACAACAGGCTACAACTAGTCTGGCTTAACTTTGCTCCCAAAACACGAACAACTAGGGTCCGATTCGCTATTTTGTTTCAAATTCATTTTGCAACCCGACGAAGACTATACCAGTTCGCACTAGATTTGTGGACTGGTAAAGGATTCAACTTTTTGAAAAACATCAACTGGCAAGAACTTCGGTCCGAACTTAAACAGGGCAACAATGAGATGCTTTCGGTCTTTTTTCAAGAGCATGCAGGTTACTGTACGCGAAAATTGACCAGGGAACATCAGTGCTCCTCTGAGGATGCTGAGGATATTTTTATCGAGTCGGTGATGAACCTGCGGGAAAAGCTGATCCAGGGTGCTGTGGAAGCAGTGGCCAATGTGAGAAGCTACCTGTATAAGACCTGTCATTTCATGTTGATGAATCGGCTCAGAAAGAAAAATCGTCAGGACCAGGCCGAAGAAGACGTAGTTCGATTCTTCTATGAAGCTACTCATAGCAACGAGAATGATCCCTACGACCAAAACCTGGTGGAGATCACTAAAGTGGCTTGGAATGAGCTTTCAGAGAAATGCAAAGATATTTTGCATTACTTTTATGTAGACCGACTGGAGATGAAGGAGATTGCGGAAATCATGGTTTTTGCTTCTGCAAATGTGGCTAAAACGACGAAATCCCGCTGTTTTCAGCAGTTTTCTGCCCGGGCCTATGAATTGAACCAATCCCGATGAAACTTGATTCGAACGATATCGCCCTGATTGAGAAGTACCTGGATGGTGATCTGTCTCCTGAAGAGGTATTGCTTTTCGAGGAGAAACAGGAAGCATCCGCGGAGTTTCGGGAAGCTGTTGTTTTTAATCGGCGATTGCTGGGGCATTTAGAAGCACAACAGAAACTGGCATTGAAGTCGGAGCTTCAAGACATGATGATTCAGGTGCGGGAAGAGCGGGTTTTTCCGTGGAAAACCTTTTGGGTCGCAGCTTCCGTGATTTTACTGGTGGGGTTTATTGGAGTTTTACAATTTCAAGGCCCGTCCCATTCACAGCAATTGTTTGATCAGTACTTCGATCCATACCCGGTCATGAGTGTGGTGCGTGGAGACACGCCCAATGGACTTAATCCCCTTCACATTTATGCGGAGGGGAAGTATGAGCAATTCATTGACGTATTGAACAACGGGAAAGTGGATTTCAACGGCAAAACCGGGCAAGTGCAATTGGCCTACGGGAATGCTTTGTTGGCACTTGCGCAACCGGAGAGGGCCATTGAGGAATTAGATAAAATCCTGGAAGGGCAGGATCATTACCTTGATGCGCAGTGGTATATGGCCCTGGCACACTTAAGACTTAAGAATTTAGACAAGACACGGGCACTATTGAAATCACTCATTGAGCGGCAATCCTTTTATAAGTCAAGCGCGAGGAAGCTGCTCAAGGCGATCGAGGAATCAGCATAGAATCACAGCCAAGAGACAAAGCCATGCCTCGTGGGCTCTTTCGCTAAAGCTTCAGCGGCCGTGAGCAAACAGGTAGTCAATTGTGAAGCGTGCTCGAAACTTCGGTTCGATTTATTGAACTCGAAAAAACGACCTCAGCGCGTCATTCCAGAATTTTCTGGCTTAAAATTCTGTAGAAGTCAGAAAATTTCAGGAATCTCATTACACGCTGCTGAGATTCCGCCGGATCTGATTGGGGCCGTTCCGGGCTGGGACAAAATACGATTGTTGAGTGTAAAGCTCATTTTGGAGGTTACACCAACATTTTATTAAAACCGAACTTAGATTTAGTAATGACAATGCTTCACTTTTAAATTAATAATCAAACGATGAAATACTGGTTATTCTTCTGGGTTTTATTCGGAGCTTTCCTGGCTTACGGGCAATCGGATTATGAGCGAGCTGTGAGGTTGTTTGAGGAGGCCGATTCGATACGGATTTCCGAGGAAGCAGAGCTTTCGGCTGCCCTATGGGCAAATTATGCTTATTGCATAATTTGGGTTAAAGCTCCACCCCGCATAGCTGACACGTCCCCGCTAAATTTTCGGCCACGCTCCTTGCGCAGGATTGGCGAAAGTTTGAATTGGATGTCAGGAATTTTTGTGCATCCAGGTCGACTAGTTCTGATTTAAAGAACACTCCTCTGGTAACGAATGTCGTCTCTTCGAGCTTGCTTGCCTCGCTTTTTGTTTTGATACAAAAAATGACAAAAAAATCAAGAAAATTTAAAGCTCCTCCCCGTATGGCTGACACGCTCCCCGCTAAATTTTCGGCCACCCTCCTTTGCGCAGATTGGGGAAGATTCCAATGTGGTGGACACTATATGTAAGCTAACTTCATGGTAGCCTTATTTACACAACAACACAGAAGACTATTCGCTAATCACTTTTCACTAAGGGCTAAGCAAAAACAACTTTGAAATCCCATGTTATTTTTTTTCAGAAAAGTACCAATTAAAGCAGCATCCACGACGCTACGTTTTATTAATCATCACCAATTTCTTGTTGTCGCTTTTCTGAATGCCACGGATGAAATTTCTTAATTCTCCGTATTCTTCTGGTGTGTAAATGCCATTGCGGATCACACACTTTCGAATGAACGTCAACTTGCCTTCGTCATTGATGAGTTTGATTTCGTAGGCACCAAATTCACTATCTATCTTTTTGTCGAACGAAGCACTTTCGATAAAATATTGCTCCGGAAAGTCTACCTGGATCGTATCTACTTGTGTGAACGGATACCGTATCTCTAAGGGAACGTTTCGTGAAGAAGATTTCATGTTGTAACCGGCTATGTTCGAGAACGTGAAGGGTTTGAAAAACAACCGATTGGACGAGGAACTGGCCATGTTTCGGATGCTCAGCGAGGCTTTCATGCTAGCTTCAGGTACCACACCTTCCGAAGGAACGGATATTTCCAGTGTTTGCAGGTCCATTTGCCCCCAGTCGTGTTCATCGATGAACCACTTTCGCTGCTTGTCCTCTGAGAGCCGATTGGCCCGGTCAAAACCATCATTCTCTATTTCTATGCCCTGGTAGTTCCGATTAACCTGAACCTTGCCAACACCTGATTCATCAATGGTGACCTTGACCTTTGTTGATTGAAGGTTTTCTCCCTCATCATAACTGCGTGTATGGATGACCTTGCCACCCTGGGGAGTGATCATCAATGCATCCCTGTCACTGGTGAACATCCCCAGGTACCCGAAAGGATTGGTCTGTGAGGTGCATTCCAGCCATACCGTATCTTGTTCTGTAGGTACAGTCAGAATCGCATGATTGAATTTAGACATGGGAAAGTCTTTTGAAAGCCGCGAAGCTGAGCTTCCAGCGTTGATCAACGTGTAAAAGCTGGGAACTTCAACAGCGGCCAATAAGGACTGGGTATAGAATGAAAGAGCTTTACAGTCTCCGTACTTCTTTTCATGTACAAAGGAGGAAGGGAAGGGTTGCCACCCACCAATGCCCAGCTGAATGCTCACATAGCGTGAATTTTTCTGCAGATAATCGTAAACGATACGGGCTTTTTCTGTAACCGATGCACCTTCAGGGATCAGTCGTTTTACAGCAGCAAGTTGTCCGGGTAAGAGGTCGTTTCGATCTGAATTCAACTGATTGATCCATTGTCCGAAATTCTCCCATGAAGAAAGGTCTCCTTCAACACCGTCCATTTGGAACTGATTGGGAGCGCTATAGACTACCGGCGTATAATCCGCGTACCGATAAGAATAACGTTCAAATTCGAATGCTTTCCGGTTTTTCACCACCCATTGCATCTTCTGACCAAGTCCCGAGACTTCATTCGGTGATGTATTGAAGGATTGTTGTCGGAACATATCGGGCTGGGCGCTTTCGATGGTCAGGGTTGCGTTCAGTACTGCTTGCTTCTCACTTTGTGGGATCCATGTAGGGTAGAAGAGTGATCCTGTATATTCGATTTCATATTCGACCTCAATGATGTATGGATAGTCGTTGTGGATCACTTCCAGGAATTTGACACGGGAGTCTGATGCCAGGCTGTAACCTTTGGTGCTGATGTCCTGAAAGTCCTTGAGTCTCCAGGTTTCCTTTTCCTTGCCGCGCATATCCCTGGTTCTAACATTGGCATACTTAACTCTTCTGAAGTCATTGTAAAAGAGCTTGATCTGATTGGCTTCTTCCGCTCTTGAGTTAAGAATAACCGTCTTGTAAGTCCGCTTGAGCTTGGATTTTTTGCTGCTTTCGACAAAGAACCTCGTGTCGTCTGACAGGATTACTTCGTTCGCGCCTTCCGCAAGCGAATCAGGATAAGTAGCGATTTGTCCGAAAGCGGAAAAAATCACTAAAAGATTCATGACGCTTAGTAATGTTCTCATAGCTTTTTGAGGATTACAGATTCGTTGTGTTTCTCTGCGACGAGCTGATAAAATTGACGGATATACGCATAGTTATCCGAGCCGAAATCTGTCTGATTGACAATAAACGAAGAAGAGATATTGATTAATGGTCCGTTTTGCCGAACGGCATAGGTGAATTTTGCAGCTCCTTCGGGGAGACTGACCACTGCTGGTTGTGGCAATTCTGCTTTGTACCCTTCCGGGATTCTAATGGTTGTCAATAGCCTAATGGTTTGACCAGTTGGGAAATCAATCGGAGCGTTTCTTACTTCTCTTTTGAATGGATTTTCGTTGATCGCGCCAAACCGAACCGGATTGAGATATATGGTCTGTGCGTCATCAAGTGATTCCGTACATGTAATAGACCACCGGATATCTTTTGGGTTATTCTCAATCTTTACCTCACCAAGTTCCATATCCGAAAAATATCGATCGGTAATCCTGCTTTTGTAGGCGTCATCACCTTCGGAATTTATGAATCTTTTCTCTGAAACGATACCATAGTTTGTGTACCGGGCTTTTACATCACTGATAAGCTGATCACCTTCAATGGAGATTGATGTACTAAAATCTGTGATGGTTTTGGCATGACTCTTCAAATTGATCCACATGCCTTCCGGGTCATTGACAAGCCACCCCCTGCCATTGAGGCACCTGTTGGGCAACATGCCGAATGGAAGGTCAGAGGAGGCATCGGACAGGATGATTTTTTCATCGATGATCGTGGCAATAACAACCGAATTAAAATCGTCGAAACTTGGATAACTAGGGTGAGGTGTGCCGTGGCCTCGTGTACTGATCAATACAGGAAAAGCGTTCAGGTCCGCACGTCGCAATGCCGCGGCAAGAGTCAAATTGATGGCGGCGGTACTTCCCTTCTTTTCCTTAAAAGCTACGCCTCCGGCCTTGGAACTTCCGGTGGAGAGCACATTGTTCCACGCAAAATTCCCCTGGATCCAATTAAAAATCTCGGTGGCCTTTTCTAAATCAGTTCCTTCAATTGTTTTGACCTTATTTTTTGCAAACCCTCCACGCTTCAGGGTACCTCCCAGCGTCCCGGATTCGAGCAATTGCTTATTAAAGTCACCATAAGTCCTCACTCTTGCTGTCGAGAAGTTGTAGTCAGGAAATTCCCGGGATTCAAGTTGGAATTCCAACCTCGCGGGCATGTCAACTTTGTTGTTCATGAAAGGCTCCTCCAGGACCGGAGGTATGTCGTAAGCTTCAATGGTTGAGGTGGTGCTATAAGAAGTCAGCGCCTCCGATTTGCTGGTAGCTGTCCGCGACATGGCCTGGTAGCCTCGATGGAAGTCTTCCACCTCGTCAAATGAAGAAGATTTTATTTCTATTGACGTGCCCAGAATACTTTGTCGGTATTCAAAAAAGTCGGGTAGGGTATAGATGAATTGGGTGAAGGCCACTGGAATGTCTTCCTGTAATACCCAGCTATACAAGTTGCTCAGGTAATGTGACCTGAGGAGGTATTTGTATTCGATCACTGAGCCTTCCTTTACGTTAGGAAGCGCAAAACTTATCTCTTTGCGAAAGTCACTCAATCTGGATTCGAAAATCTGGCTTTTATCGAGTTTGGTTTTTTGTACTTTGCCATCCACCCAATTGTAAGTATTTCCCTGGATGTGAGTCAGCTCTTCTCTGGCTATACCTTCTGTTGGGGCGTATTGAATCAGGCTGATGTTGGCGTACTCCTTTCCTGATGTATTGAATACTTTGATTCGTTTCGTGACTTCCACTTCATAGATAAACCCTTGATTTTCATTTTTGAATTTGAGTCGACCAAATCTTCCGAGAACCATGGCATCGGCCTCCCCGTGAAATTCGCATTCGGTCATCTTTAGTTCTCCTGGAGATACTTTACCGAACTTGAAAGGCGTTTTTTGGGCATTCAGACTCGCTGAAATCAATAAGAGTAGAAAAGTGATTTGTTTCATTATTTGGTTGTTTGTGCAATAAGTTGTCATGTTGCCGGGTTCAAAGATAAGCTTTTCAGGTAAAAGATTGTAGATCAAGGTAATGATCATTCAAATTCGAGAGCCCTCCCTAAGACATTTCATACTCGGAGAAAAAGCTTATCATTGGGTTTAATCGTCAACCCATGGGAATCATCCTCAAAAAACGCAGCCACATCTATTCACGAATTCCGGGTGGGATTCTTATCATACTTTTTATATCGATAAGCCCGTTGGTTATTGGTCTGATTGGAGGATCGATTTCGGAGTGGCTTACTGGGAATCCATGCCATGAAGGCAATTGTATTTGGGGTGTACTGGGTTGGCTTACCTTTTGGACCGCTCCTTTTGGAGCATTGGTATTCATCATTTTTGTTGTGATTGTTATTGCCGATCTGTTCAAACTAAAGACATAACATGCTGAACGCCCGCCAACAATGGTTTCTGATCAAGTTGATCCCTTATCCGATCATTGCCACGGCAGGAGGGTTCTTGTATTGGGTCATCGAGATTGGTATTCTTGGAGAGACCAAATTTTATCCATCAACAGGTAACCTCTATAACAGCGCCACCTCCTTCGTAGCTGTTCATTCCATGACTTTCATTTTAGGATTGTTCCTGGGCCTAATTGAAGAAACCTTGATCAAAGGTAAGTTCCGGAAATTCTCATTTCTGGTTAAGCTTCTCTTGAAGACCGTGATTTACATGGGGTTATTGACCTTACTGATGTTCATCTCATCTGTCATTTTGAATGCCATCAATATGGGGACATCCGTGACTGACCCGGCAGTGATCCAAACGGTGTTGGATTTTCTTGGCAGCTTCACCTTTCTCAGTATTGCCATTTTTGCGGGAGCAGTTATCGACCTCACGCTTTTTTTTAATGAAATTGTGAGCTTTCTCGGCCTGGATGTAGTTGGAACGTACTTCACTGGTAAATATTCCAAACCAGTCAAAGAGGATCGAATTTTCATGTTCCTGGACATGCGAGGTTCTACCACCATAGCAGAGAAACTCGGGCATGAAAAGTACTACCGATTGATCAATGACTATTATGCAGACATGTCCGGAGCCATCATTCAGACGCATGGTCAGGTCTATCAGTATGTTGGAGACGAAATCGTGATCTCATGGAAAGTTGACCGTGGCTTGAGCGATGCCAATTGTTTGGCCTGTTTCTTCCTGATCAGGGAAAAGATCAAACGAAGAGCCGGATACTATGACACAAAATACGGACAGATTCCAACGTTTAAAGCGGGGCTTCATGTTGGCGAGGTTACCCGGGGGCAAATCGGATTGATTAAGCGAGAGATGCTCTTCATAGGAGATGTGCTCAATACCACAGCCCGGATCCAGGGATTGTGTAATGAATTACACTCAGGCCTGCTCATTTCCGAAGAATTGAAGGCATTGCTGCCTGATACAATATCCTATGTCTTCGCTTCACAAGGGTGCTATGAGTTGCGGGGTAGGGAACAAAAGGAGGAGTTGTTCGATGTGGATTTGAGGGCGTAACTTAATTTTTTTCCAATTTAATCTTGCGTTGTTGTTTGTGTGATTCTCTAACGGACCCGATTTTCGTTAGTGAGGACCTGATTTTGTCGTCTTTAGTGAGGACCTGGTTATGTCGTCTTTAGTGAGGACCTGGTTTTGTCGTCTTTAGTGAGGACCTGGTTTTGTCGTCTTTAGTGAGGACCTGGTTTTGTTATCTTTAGTGAGGACACTAAAGAGGGGCGAGGGTGCGAGTACTCTGGTGTTTTCTTAATAACGCTTCGGTGGAATGGACATATTAACTCAACACCAATTTGTCTTTGATCTTGTTCAGTCGATCTCGTGACATCACAAATTCCTTTTGCTCATGAGACATTCGAATGACGTATTTATCATTTTCCCAGAAGGCGTAATGTTGCAAATAGTTCAGGTTAATTAGCGTGCTGCGATTGATCCTGATAAATTGTTCTGGGCTCAGCTTTTCTTCCAGTTCGGAAATGGTTTCTTTAAGTCGATAGCGCTCCTCCTCAGTAGTGGCCATGGTTTTTCGATCCTCTCTTTCTACCCAGATAATCTTATTGGTTTCAAGAAAGACCTCCCCAAAATCATCAGTCGCAAATAGTCTGTTTTTCGTGCGGCTATCCTTAACTGTTTTAAGGTCGGTCTGTGTTTGATTCAATTGCAGGTTGTATTGTCCGATCAGATTGACATTGATCAGGGTGTAACCAATGAGTAAGACTGGTGGTAGGTAATTCAGGTAGATCTCAAAACTGTAGAAATACTCATCGAAATAAATGGCGGCATCAAGATCCGGTAAATAGTGCAGCAAAAAGCGTCCGGTAAGTGTGAACGGTGCGAAGAAGAAAAAGGCAACAGCAAGCAAAGGAAGAAATTTTAACTCGTATATAAAGATCTCTTTGATAGACAGTCTGATCGAAGTGAGCTTCAAACGGATTGCATAAAATCTAATAAGCGTGGCGATAATGGTGACACTTATACATTCGATCACAAACTGATCTATGAATACGTACCAGAGGAGGTTGCTCCAGGTAAAAGTGCCATTGTTGATCCACTCCAGATTTGCCGGATGCAAATAGATGATGGCCAGATAGGCCAGCGTCATGCAAAAGGTCGTGATCAGGATGACCTTCCAGTTTTTTAGCAGATCATATGAAAGTGTTAGCCACATGGGTTCAGATTTCGGACTCTGATATTCGGATTTGAGACATTCAAAGGTAGAATTCCCCTAATGAAATACCCAGAATTCGGACCAACAAACCCAGAATTCGGACATTCCCTTCAACTTCCCTATGTGCCTTGTGCGTGATTTGAATCAAAAACAAATCGAAAAAATGAAAATAATTATCACACTCATTGCGCTTTGGATCAGCCAGATTTCCCTGGCACAATCCTCTTTAGAAGTTACGATTATCGGAACCTCACACGCTTTCCAAAAGGAATATCAGGACAAACAGGATTTTGAACGGGTGCAGGAATATATTATCGACCAGCATCCAGACATTATTTGTATTGAAGCGATCCCTACTACGGATACTTTGAGTCTGCAAGAGATCTGGCCTAACAATATGAGAAAGGCTGATAAAATGCGAGAGGCCCTTGCCGAAAAAGGTCATATTCCTTTTACACCTGATTCCTACGCATCAACATTGGAGAGTATGCGCTTCAGAGGGGCTTCGAGTTTTGCCTCCTATGACTTCTGGAATGCCTACTACCATTGGTTTCAGGTCGTTCAGGAAGGTGATTCTTTGATGCAGTTTGCTCCCTATATGAGAAATCTGGACCGATCTGAGTACGGATTGATGGTTTATCCGGCTGCGATGAAATTAGGCATTGATCATTTTTTTCCCATTGATTACCGAGCCGGTGAAAAGGGATTTTTGGCAAATAATCAAAAGGTGCTAAAGAAGTTATTGTTCCGATTCAAATGGAAAGTTCTGGGCTCCTATATGAAAACTCAAAAACACTATAAAAAAGCAGAAAAAGAAGGTCGTTTGATGGAGTTTATCAATGGCCCCGAATTCCAGGTCGCATTTTCAAACCTCATAAACGGGTTGCCCCAAAAGTTACCGAAAGTTGCAGAAGCACAAGCAGTCAAAGAGTATTGGTTGAACCGCAACGAGATCATGGCCAATCGCATTATCGAAACAGCTCGATCTCAGAAGGCAAATACCGTAGTGCTTACGGTCGGAAGTGCACATGTCGGTGCCATCAAGGCAGCCCTGGAGAAGCAAGGTCATGTAGTTCGTACTTATGGAGATTTTATCAATAAAAATAGCTAAGCATCATGGAAGAGATTATGCAGTCCAACGCGTTTTTCATGGTGCCAATCGTACTGTGTTACGGAATCATTTGTGGCTTATGGTTTTTACTTGACAGGAAAGGTTGGTTGTGGCGTATCGCGCCAATCAAAACTCCCGAAAAGCCCTGGGTAGAATTTTTAGTAGCCATACTTGTCGCAATAGCTGTTTTAGCCGTGGGGCAACTTTATTCATACGGATGGTTACTGCCATCTCCTGAAAATAAGATAGGAGCCGGAATTAGCTGGATGTTGAACAATGTGATTATATTCTCACCTATCTGGGGTGTCTTGATCATTAGAAAGCAATCATTGAGCACGGTGTTACTTTCAAAGAACGATCTGGTCAAAAAAGTGATTTTTGGGTTGGTGTCTAGTTTGATTGGGATTGTAGTATTCATCGGCCTTCGCAATGAATGGGGTCGGTTTTCTGAAATACTTTCACATGCTTTGACTTATAAAAGCCTGATAAATTTTCCAGCAGTCTTCTTTGAAAATGTAGCGTTGGCCTTTCTTTTCGTTCGATTTCGTTGGGTGGTTGGGGCCAAATGGGCCATCATAATTCCGGCCATCATTTTCGCATTGGCACATGTTCCAGGATCCATTGCGGAAGGAGATCCCTGGGGACATATCCTTACGTTCTGCGTATTGACCAGCAGTCTCACTGTCATGATCCTTTACACTGCCTACCGATCTCGGGATATCCTGTGGTTAGGCTTTGTGCATTACCTGATTGATGTGACTATTAAGGCGTTTTAATGTTACTCAGAGGCCCTCGAAGAGTGCATAGCTCCTTTGAGGGTTTATGTTTCAAAAAATAGATTTATGATTAGTTTTTGTTAATGTGTAACCTAGTGCTTTTGGTTTCGTTATTATTTCTTATAATTTTGTATATCATACATTATTGTAAGAAATGAAAAACAAAGGGTTAGGGGAATTTGAAGAGTTGGTACTTCTGGCGGTGTGCATCCTGGAGCAAGCGTATGGAGTAGCGGTTAAAAAGGAAGTTGAGAAACATTCTAAACGATCAGTCTTGTTGGGAGCTGTTCACATTACACTGTACCGGTTGCAGGATAAGGGGTTTCTCAAATCTGAAATGGGAGGTAACACTGAAAAGCGCGGAGATCGAAGAAAGCGACTTTTTGAGATCACTGATACGGGCATGGAGCAACTCAAATCAGCACAGGAAGTACGCCAAAGTATGTGGCAAGTCATTCCACAATTAAAAACTCAAGGATAATCACATGGAGCAACCAGGAAAGAAGACGCCCGCCTTGGTCAGGTGGATGTTCTCAAAATGGGTGGACCATGGCTTCATTGAAGAGCTGCTTGGCGATTTGCAGGAAATGCAAGCAGAGCGGTTCGATCAGCGAGGGCAGTGGTTTGCTGGTTTCATGTATTGGGTAGATGCGATTCATCTGCTCATAGGTTTTTCAAAAGTCCGAACATTTAAAACTCAAAATAGGTCAACAGTCATGTTTCAAAGTTTATTCAAGATTGCCTGGCGAAATGCGCTTAGGCAAAAACAATTTACGATACTTAATATCCTGGGCCTGACCCTGGGTATCGCTACTACAGTTTTCATAGCACTTTATATCGATGATGAATTGAGTTATGATACGTTCCACGAAAAGGGAGATCGTATTTATCGCGTTAATCAACCTAATATTTGGGGTGATTGGGATGATTGGGCTTCCAATACAGGACCAAATGTTGCTACAGCACTTAAGACGGATATTCCCGAATTCGAAGAGGTTACCCGGTTGCTAAGCCTTGGTAATCAAACGGTGAGAGGTATCAATCATGATCGCGTATTTAAAGAGAGAAGGGTCTATGCGGCGGAGGAAAACTTCTTTGATGTATTTACTTTTCCTTTACTATCCGGGGATCAAAACACTGCATTTGATCGTCCGAATACGGTTGTGCTCACGCAAGAAACCGTATCGAAATACCTTGGTGATCAGGTAGGACCTGACGAAGCGATCAGTAAAATCATAAGCATCAAAAACTACCTGGGCGAGTGGGTAGATTATGAAGTTGTCGGAGTGGCTGCTGAAATCCCAACCCGTTCGCATATCCAATTTGATGCGCTTGTATCGATGAAAAGTGAGCAGGAGATGATGGAGATGCATGGCTGGAAGTGGATATGGACAGCATTTTCCACGTATGTATTGGTGAATGAAAACGTAGATCTTCTGGCGCTGACAAACAAAATGCAGGAGTTGCCGCCTAAATGGGCACCACCCACTACGGAACGAATTTTCAATCAAACTTTTGAAGAGTTTACCAAAGAGTACCCCTGGAAGCTTGCTCTTCAACCTTTAAGAAATATTTATATCTCGCCTGAACCACAGTATCAGATGTTCGGACTAACAGGTAATCCTGAAATTGTAAGGATATTTGGAGCCGTGGGTGTGCTGGTGCTGATACTTAGCGTGATCAATTTCATGAATCTGTCTACAGCCCGATCAACCACTCGCTCGAAAGAAGTAGGAGTAAGGAAAGTTCTAGGGTCCTCGAGAAAAACCCTGGTCTATCAATTTGTGCTGGAGTCGGTCTTCTATGTAGCCACAAGTACGCTCCTCGCATTGACCATGGTGTATTTCGCATTACCTGCTTTCAGCTCCCTGGCGGATAAACAAATGACTTTAGGGTATTATTTCCAATTTCCAGTGACCTATGTTATATTGACTGTATTCGTCTTAATCGTTGGAATTCTTGCAGGAAGCTACCCGTCCTTCTATTTGTCCTCTTTTCAGCCAGTGGAAACGTTGAAAAGTAAACTGAATACCGGACGTACAGGTAAAGGCATTCGGAATGGCCTGGTGGTGTTGCAGTTTACCATTTCCATTACCTTGATCATTTGCACCTTCTTTGTGCAAAAGCAATTGGATTATTCCTCCAAGCTAGATGTCGGTTTTGCGAAGGACAATATTCTTCAATTGCATAACATCGAACAATTTGGGTTTGATACTGACCACATAAATCAGCGACTGGAATCGAATCCAGCTTTTATAAAGGTTGGAAAGTCCTATGGGTTGCCACCGAATATTTACTCGGGTGATCGTTACAAGGCCCAGGGGAGCGAGGAAGTAGTCCAGTTGAACAATGTGCGACTGGAAGAAGATTACCTTGATCTGCTAGGCGTTACCTTCCTCGCGGGTCAAAATTTCGATGCTGGCAGACCTACTGATAAATACAAAGTAGTCCTCAATGAAAAGGCAGTCGCTATGCTGGGTTGGGGCAACAGTGACCAGTACTCGGAAAATTCACCCGTAGGAAAAGTAATGGCGTTGGCTTCCGGAGATGAGGATGAGTTTGAGGTGATTGGCGTGGTTAAGGATTTCAATTTCAGTGACCTGAAGCAGGAAATTGCGCCTTTGGTGGTTATTCATCACCACAATGATAAGGTGTGGGATTATGGTGCCGGCCGTTCTTTTATTTCTCTGAAGATAGATTCGAATGTTGTCAATAGAAAATCGGATTTGGATAAATTGCTATTAGACCTGGAAGATCAAATGAGATCGATAGATGCTAGTGTCCCTTTCGAATATACGTTCATGGATCAGGATTTTGAACAAGCTTTCCGAACGGAGCAAAGAATGGCGACAGTGCTTAATGTATTCACAGTAATGGCCATGGTGATCGCTTGTATTGGTTTATTCGGATTAGCTGCTTTCTCTGCAGAACAGCGCACCAAGGAATTGGGGATTCGAAAGGTGCTTGGAGCCGCTGTTCTCAATCTGGTCAGAACATTCTCGACAGAGTTTACACGACTGGTGCTGATTGCGATCTTCTTAGCTACTCCAGCGGCGTATTTCACTGTGCGATGGTGGTTGAGTGATTTTGCTTATAGAACACCGATTGATTGGTGGGTATTTGCTGTAGCGATCATAGGAGCATTATTGCTTGCTACCGGAACCATCAGTTTCCAATCGTTCAAGGTGGCATATCAAAACCCAGTGGATGCCTTGAAGGATGAGTGATTGCACCAAATAGAAAAGGCCCATGAGGTATAAGCATTCCTTAGGACCCTATGGGCTTATTTATACTTTATTAAGTTTCCTTGCATTTACTGTCACGATCATCTGTGTGCTGTGTCTAACCATAAATCAAAAAATAAGCACATGGAAACGAACAATTTTGACGTACAGAGTATAAGGATCAACGCGCATCCGGACACAGTCTTTCAATTCATAGCCGAGCCCACTAATGTGCCTAAATGGGCGCTTGGGTTTTCAGAAGTGGATGGTAAAACTGCTTACATGGAAACGCCCGCAGGGAAAATGAAAGTTGGCATGACCATGCAAACTAATCCTGAACTGGGGACGGTCGATACAACCATGACCATGCCTGATAACAGCATAGGGATGGCTTATTCGCGCGTACTTCCTAATGATGGTGGTAAAACCAGTATTTTCTCTTTTGTATTGATGGCACCTCCAGTTCCATTAGAGGAGATTGAAGGAACGTTGGAAGCGCAGAAAAAGCAACTAGCGGAGGAGCTTCAACTGTTGAAGAAGCTTTTGGAAGACTGATGGTCTTGAGACAAATTCATCACCCAGCAGTTCTTGGAGCAAGTCTGCTGGGGTTTGGACTTGCTTTCGTTTGGTATGGTCCTTTATTTGGAGAAGCCTGGGCTATTGGAGCCGAAGTTTTAGAACCTCAAGCACCATCAGGTTGGGCTTCTTTGAGTAGCTTTTTTATCGGATGGCTGGCTAATTATGGCCTGGCTTATTTCCTGGTTAAAAGCCAACAAACAGGTGCGATAGCGGGGCTAAGAATTGGAGCAATTGTTGCCATAACCTTCCTTCTTCAAGTAGTGATAGGACCTTGGTTGTTTGCGGGAAGGTTTTTGTTATTTGCGGTGAACATGCCATACTTCACATTGGTAGCATTGTGCTCAGGTATGATTATCGGACATTTTCAAAAGTAGATTTTAAATGGGAGCATCTACCTGATAGTAGAGCTCCCTTCATTGAATTGAGAGATGAACAAAAAAGAAGAAGTTTCAGATCACGTGCTCATAGAAGAAGCACTGGCGGGAAACCGAAAAGCCTTGGAGATCTTGGTTACCAGGCACCAAACCTGGGTTTTCAATGTTGCACTAAACCTTACGGCAGATGCGGATGAAGCAGCGGACCTAATGCAGGAAGTATTGATCAAAATGGTAACCAGTTTGTCAAAATTTGAAGCGAAAAGCCAATTTCGAACCTGGTTGTATCGCATTATCAAGAACCACTTTCTGAATACCAAAAGAACAGGCCAATCAACCCAGGCAATCCCATGGGAAGAGTACGCTGCAGGCCTTGAGCGAACTAAAGATCAGGAATTGGCAGATCAATATGAGGTAGACAAAAAGTTATTGGTGGAAGAGGCCAAACTGAGTTGCATGAAAGCCATGTTGCTTTGCCTTACGCCAGAACAACGCCTGATCTTTGTCATGGGGGAATTGTTTGAGTCCTCTTCTGAAGAGGCAGCTCGGATATTGGAGATTACGCCGGTGAATTTCAGGAAACAATTGAGCAGGACAAGGGAGCAACTCTATAATTTTATGAATGCAAAGTGCGGCTTGATTAATAAAGCCAATCCATGTAGATGTGCTCGGAAAACCACTGGTTTTATTCAAAAGGGATATGTGGATCCTGAACATTTGCAATTTCAAAAAGACGTCCTCAACAAAATTGAAGATATGGCGCCTTCAAAACTGGACGCTTTTGAGAATCAAGGAATGGCCGCGTATAAAGCCTTGTTTAAGGAACATAATTATCAGAAGACACCTAATGAAGGTCTTTTATTGAAAGAACTCATGTCTTCTACAGCAATCAAAGAAAGTTTTGGGCTGAACTGAAATTGGAACTTGTCGATACTTTGCATTTAATCGATCAAAATAAACAAATGAAGCAGATGCAGGGTGAGTAGTAACGTTTCGAGAGGAGGTTCAAAATCTAGAAAAAATTGACTCAAATCAATGGATAGATAGCGACACTTGTTTTTTTAACTAACATAAAAAGCACGAACTCAGGTCCGTGCTTTTATATCCAAATTGGATGATATTAATCTTCTATGGCTGTCTTTCAAAACCGAAAACTCTCGGTGCAAAAGTGGCATCGAGGCCCATGCCTCTTGCAGCTTGCTGTAGCGATTCAGGTACCTCTCCACAGAAAAGGAACGGTCCAGGGATTGCGATTTCCAACAAGGAGGGGAAGTGCCCGGCAGCGGTTGTACTTAAATGTAACCCTAATGCCGCTCCGTCTTTGAACAGGTCATAAACCACAAGGGTGTCAGTGCTTTCTTCAAAGTAGCAGGCTACTTCCATCGCATCTGGTTCGTTGGCCTTCATTTGATTACTTACTTCCTGATAGGTTGCTTTTAGGGCTTCTGATTGTCCAGGTTTTGCAGTCCACTTGTATACGACTGTGATTGCTTGATTATTCATGATTTTATTGTTTTTCTAAATGATTGATGAAGCAAATGTATGTCGTAATCACACCCACTTAGGGTGTGTATTGTGACATGTATAGGGGTTGATATGGACAAGTTGATTTTGTACTTTTGTTGACATGAAGAAGCATCTCAGCATACTAGTTCCTAAAGGCCTGGCCATTGTCGATACAATCATTGGTTCAATGATCATGTTTCAGATGGCCAATAATTACTATACTAAAAAAGGCCTTTCTTCCGAAAATCTATATGACATTGATTTGGTGGGACTATCTAAAGAAGCGGTAACCTACAATGGGGTATTTACTGTGCAAGCTACAAAGACCATTGACCAGATTGAGAAAACCGATTTGATCATTGTAGCTGGTATCGTCGGTAATATGGATGAACAAATAGAGTTGAACCGACCATTTGTTGACTGGATGAGGAAGCAGCGAATCAAAAACAACAGTGAAATTGCCAGCTTGTGTAGAGGTGCTTTTTTACTTGCAGAAACGGGACTTATGAATGGGAAATCTTGCGCAACACATTGGCTGACCCACGATAACTTCAAACGCCGTTTCCCGAGTGTGAACCTGATCCCGGAAAAGATCATCAGCGAAGACAATGGTATTTATTCTAGTGGAGGTGCGTATTCCTTCCTTAACCTATTGCTATATCTGATAGAGAAGTATTACGGTCGAGAAACAGCCATTTGGTGTGCCAAAGTTTCGGAAATTGATTTTGACAGGCTGGATCAGAATCAGTTTGTGATCTTCAATGGACAGAAAGATCATAGTGACGAGGAGATAATCACCATCCAGGAGTATATCGAGGAGCATTATGCAGAGAAGTTGAGCATTGATGAATTGTCGGGAAAGATTGCTACCAGTGCCAGGAATTTTGTGCGCAGATTCAAGAGGGCTACTAATAATACACCCATCGAATATGTTCAGCGTGTTCGGATAGAGGTGGCCAAAAAACAACTGGAGTCCTCGATCATGAATGTGTATCAGGTCATGTATCACTGTGGCTACAATGATGATAAGACCTTTCGGACCTTATTTAAGCGTTACGCGGGAATGACGCCATTGGAATACAGGAATAAGTACAATCGGGAAATGGCGCATGCGTAAGCAAATTGAACATTCAAACTTCCTTTTCAGAACTTTCGTGGCTCGATGTGTACTTGTTTTTAATTCGATTCACCTTTGATCATAAAGAAACTTAATGCTCCTCTTGAAGTTTGCTCAATTGCTACACTCTTCCTGGTTTCGTTGCTTACCTGAACAATGACCGTTCTGGCATTGGCAACCAATTTATCATTTTGATATAACTGCTGATATAAATGAAAGGAACTGCGTCCTATTTGGGTGATCCCGGTGCCTATGTCTACCGTGCTCGGCCAGTTTACTTCGGCAATAAAATCAATTTGAAGCGAGGCGATCACGAAGCTGATGTCCAAAGTATCCGGGTCCAAGCGATCACCATATAAGATTTCAACACGCTCTGTTTCGAAGAAGGTGGAAAAGACGGCATTATTTACATGTCCCTGGCGGTCAGTATCAGCGTATCGGATTTTATCCCATGCTTTGGCTGGAAATTCCGAAATGTTAGTGATTGATTTCATCAGACTTGGTAATAAGAACAAGACTAATAAAATCCCAGATGCGATTGAACCCAATTGCTTTTCATGTGTAGGACTTAAAAAAGCACATGAAAGGTTTCCTGATCTCCTTGTTAGTATTGTCCATTCATCTGACTTATGCGCAACAATATCGTGTGATACAAGGGCAGGTGTCCGATGGTGCCACAGGTAGCCCATTGCCGTTTTGTTCAGTCTTTGTGAAGGGGGAGGTCATCGGTACGGTGGCAAACGTTCAAGGGAGGTTTAAGTTGAATATTCCAGGCGAAATGGGTTCGGATACCCTGGTTGTCAGTCACGTCGGATTCAAAAACTACTATGCAGTTGTAGCGGACCTTCCTGCCCGGATCAAGGTGAAACTAGAAGAGGCAACCATTGACCTGAATGCTATCCAGGTAGAAACGGATCGGCTCACTGCTCAGGAGGTTTTCAATAAGGCCATTCAGAAGATTACATTAGGTGAAGGCTATCCCGACCAGGATTTCCGAATGGATGGCTTTTTCCGTGAAGTGCATCAAAGTGATGGTGAGCGGACCGGTATTTTAGAATGCGCGATTAGTGTGTTTGATGATGATGTCACCAGGAAATTCAAAGACATTGCGATCAATCAGTTTCGAAAAGTCTATGATCGTAAGCAAAACACCGATCAGTTTATTCAAACCAAAGAAGGACATAATCACCTGCTACTGCTGTTGAATAACGGGATCAATTTGATTCCATTAGCGAAGAAGCATAAATCCTCGGTTTGGAGATTACCCCTGGAGATTGAAGAACTTACTTATTTCAATGACCGCCTGGTCTATGTGTTGAACAACGAAGCTTATAGCAGAACACTTAAACTTTATGTAGATGTTGAGGACTTTACGGTTTACAAGAACGAATTGATTCTGGAGGTCGGAGAGGCGGACCATGAAAATTATGTCTGGAGAAAAATGAATAGCAAAGGCCAGGATTGTGGTGCCATATATGACCATCAATCCTATGAATACAGAAAAGTCGGTGGAAAGTTATTTCCGTATTACTCTTTCAGAAGATTTGATTTTAGATGTTATGATATGAAATCAGAAGAGGTAATTTCCACTGCTTATCTTTCCAAGGAGCTCCTGATCAATCACGTGGAGTTCAACCCAGTCGTAACGCCAACAGACAAGTTGAGGAAGAAGCAGGGCCTGATCAACAGAAAAGAACCTTACGATTCAGCTTTCTGGAAGTACTTCAACGATATTCAGGGAATAGACCTTGACATGACTCTTCAAAATGATAAATCCGCTATTCCACGAAGCGAACATTCTAAATCTAGTGAAAGTACCGTTTCTCATGAGGCCCAACATTTGAAAATCGGAGATCATGCAACACGGCAATTCACACGAGCTGATACTTTATATGGCACCCTAAGCCCTGATTTGACTTGTTATGATGTGAACCACTATGAATTGGACCTTGAGATAGATGTTGATCAGGAGACCATTGGCGGAGTAGTTACTATGAATTTTGAGGTGATAAGGGCGACAAAACAGATCAGAATAGACCTGATGGAATACCTCACTATTGAGAAGATCACCCATCAAGAGCGAGAGCTCTCATTTGAACGGGATTTAGATGCCGTACATATTTCCTTCGATGATGCGCTTATGCCACGTGGGAAGTATGCCATTAAGGTAAGCTATCATGGCCACCCACTTGAGGCGGACTTTGATGAAAAGTGGACCAGCGGTTTCTTGTGGGGCGAGGATAGTGAAGGAATTTCATTTGCACAGACGCTTTGCCAGGGGTATGGTGCCAAGGGCTGGTGGCCCGTGAAGAATCACCTTTCCGATGAACCTGAGGGGGTGGATATCAAAGTAACAGTTCCTTCGGGCCTGGTAGCTGTAGCAAATGGGCAGCTGATTGAAGTGGATACCATTGGTGATACAAGACGCTACCATTGGAAGACATCCAATCCTATCAATACTTATAACATTGCTGTGCATATAGGCAACTATACAAGCACTGGCGATTCTTACGTCTCATCCAACAGTGAAGAACTACAATTGGACTATTTCTTCCTGGCGAATGATGAAGACCTGGCAAAAGAGAACGTGGAAATGGTGCCAAAAATGCTGGCGATTTACGAACGCTATTTTGGGCCATATCCGTTTCAGGAAGATGGTTTTAAGTTGGTTCAATCTCCCTATCCGATGGAACATCAAAGTTGTGTTGCAGTAGGGCCCTATTTTGATGATTTTTTGATCCTTCATGAAACAGCTCATGAATGGTGGGGCAATCATGTCAGTGTCGCAGACAATGCTGATATATGGATCCATGAAGCTTTTGCTACTTATGCAGAATCATTGTATCTGGAGGGAACACTGGGTTATGAAATGGGCCAGAAATACCTGAATTCCAGAAAGTCCGAAATCCAAAATGATCACCCATTAGTCGGTGTATATGGCGTCAATCACTTCCATTATCGTATTGAGGATAAGTACACTAAAGGTTCTTTGATGCTCAATACATTAAGGCATGTCGTGAATGATGATGAGTTGTGGTTTGAAGCCTTGAAGGGAATACAGGAAGATTTTAGTCATGGATTCATCGATACGGAGACATTGACAGATTATCTACAGTTACAGCTGGAGATGAACCTGACTTCATTTTTTAATCAATACCTCACAACAACTGAAGTTCCAGTTTTGGAATTAAAAAAAGGGACTCAGGGATTTGCCTACCGATGGACCAATGCACGACCTTCTTTCCTGATGCCAATTCGGATCGGGGAGAATGAAGTTTTGCCAATGATGGAATGGCAACAATCAGTTAAGAGGCTGAGGGACATTGATGTGGTCGAATTGATGAATGACTACCTGATACGCGTTGATGTGTCATCCGAGAATTGACATAGGTCAAAAGTGTGCTTCTGACTATTTATCAAAATAGGATTTGTCAAAAGCTCACCGATAATATTCTTGTTAAGTTTTGATGTAGACGGAACCTGGATTCATTGTGTTAGGTTTGATGAAATATGGTTAAAGCATCGGCCACTGATATTACCATTTGGGATGATAACTTCTTGTCAGAAGGGGATATGATCATGCAAAAAACCTTCCACTTTGAGTGATTTAAAACAATATCACCTGCATGCTTTTGCCCATGCCAAGCTTCACTTCGAAGTACATGATATACAAGATTATCTCGCCACCAGAATGGACAAGGCTTCCAGGCCACATCGACACAGCTACTATCAGTTGATTTGGTTCAAAAGTGAGGGGAATCACTACATTGATTACGAAGTAGTGAAACACGCTGCTAATACCTGTTTTTTGATCAATAAGCATCAGGTACATCACTTTTGTGAGGATTCCCCCAATGATGGCTCTCTGTTCCATTTCAATGATATTTTCATTGCCCAACACCATCCGGATGTACTGGAACGATGGTCGCTTTCGGCCTTTAGTGAGATGTTGCCAAACCACCTGGTTCTGGAGCAAGTTGAGGCGAAGAAAATACAAAGCCTTACGGAGATGATTATTGCGGAGAGGTCAGCTGAAAGGCAATTCTACGGTGAAGCAATATTCCATCTGTTTGTGGCGATAGTCGTTGAGCTTGAAAGGAAATTGGAAACCAGTTCTCAGTATAAGATACCGGGAGATTCGTTCCAGCTTACTGCGAGATTTAAAAAAATGGCGATGGAAAACATTCAGGAATTCTGGAGCATCGACGAATTTGCAGATAGACTTCACGTCACCACAAAGGTGCTGACCAAGGCAACTAAAGAAGTTTTACAACAGACACCCGCAAAAATCATTGCTGACCTCAAAATACTAGAAGCGAAAAGAATGCTTTCCAATCAGCGTTTGTCAGTAAAAGAGATCGGTTATCGATTGGGTTTTGAACAAGCCACCTACTTCACCAAGTATTTTAAAAAAGCCACGGGCATTACACCCAGGACGTTTCGGCAAACCTTGCTGTGATTTACCAGAAGATGGCACTCATTTACCATTCCTGAGTAGAGCTGGTCACGTTTGACTTTCCATAACATTATTAGAAATTAGAATGAAAAGTCAAGCATTGATAGTTGGTGGTTCAACCGGTATGGGAAAAGCTACTGCAACCTTACTTCTCAAGGAGGGAATTGAAGTCTATATTATAGGTAAAGAAGAAGCAGGCTTAGAAGCATGTCGGACAGAGCTTTCTGAATTGGGAAAAGTGAAAACAATTGCCCTGAATCTTTTTGATATAACTGCAGTAAAAGCGTTTTCCAACTCCCTGGCTAGCCAACTCCCATATTTGAAGTATTTGGTGAATGCCGCGGGATACTTTAGCCCGAAGGCGTTTCTGGATCATGAAGAAGCTGATTATGATATCTATCACAACTTTAATAAAGCGTTCTTCTTAATTACTCAGGCGGCGGCTCAAGTGATGAAATCGAACAAAGGCGGATCCATAGTGAATATTGGTAGTATGTGGGCGAAACAAGCAATCAAAGCCACACCTTCATCTGCCTACTCCATGGCAAAAGCTGGATTGCATGCTTTAACGCAACACCTGGCCATGGAACTTGCGGAGCATAACATTCGTGTTAATGCAGTTTCACCGGCAGTCGTGGTAACTCCTATTTATGGTACATTCATCGAAAAAGATAAGATCGAGGAGACCTTGCAGGGGTTCAATGATTTTCACCCCATTGGAAGGGTAGGTAGGCCTGAAGATATTGCCAGGACCATCAAGTTCTTATTGACGGATGATAGTTCCTGGGTTACCGGTGCCATCTGGGATATAGACGGAGGAGTGATGGCAGGGAGGAATTAATATGGAAGGTTAGGTATCGGAAGCTGCAAAACTCGGTAGGAGCTTCAAATTGAGGATTCCATCGAAATAAACCCTTTCGATACCTACTTGATACAATTCAATTTCTATGTCAAATGGCCTTTTCCTTCCTGAACATTCCCGGCGAAATGCCATATTTCTCCTTCCAGATGCGATTAAAATAGGCAGGTTCCTGAAAACCCAAATCTTGCGTGATTTCCTTAATTGTCATTTCTGAATACTGCAATAACCTTTCAGCTTCCTGTAACTTGATTTTGTTGCGATAAGCTGCGATCCCTGTTCCGGCGTGCTCTTTAAAGAGGCGATTAAGGTTCCGTTCACTCATGTTCATTGCTGCCGCCAATTCCTGCACAGTGACGATTTCATTCATCCGGGATTGAATGATTTGCTGCACTTTGTACACAACCGGGTGAAACTTGTTTTTGAAATTGAGGAACGTATTTTTCTGAGAACCGATGTTTTCTCTTCGCACATTGATCACCAGTTCCCGGGCGACTTCCGCTGCTAATATTGGGTCGTAAAGTTCTTCCAGGTAAGCCAAAGTCATGTCGATTCCGGTCGTCATTCCGGCACTGGTGTAAATATTACTATCTACAGAGTACAGGCTTTCTTCTTGCAATTGTACTTGTGGGAATTGTTTTTTCACCCAATCAAAACATTTCCAATGAGTACTGGCCTTTTTGCCATTCAGTAACCCCAAATTCATCAGGATAATGGAACCTGTGCAAATAGATAAAATGGTTCCGCCTTGTTGGTGATGGTCCCAGAGAAACTTACCTGCTGCTTCAATTTCCTGATCTAGTTGGCCATTGACCATTTGTTCAAAATCTACTCCTGGCACACAAATAATGTCCCTTCTTCCAGGGTTGATGTCGTGGATCATTTCAAGTCGGGAAAATTGAATATGTTGTTCCGTTTCAATATTTGAATGCAAGGAAACATAATGAATGTCAAACTTCTTTTTGTCCAGGGTATTGGCTTCATAGAAGACCTGTACTGCTCCTGCAAAGTCAAAGACGTGGACTTTGGAAAAAAGTAAAACAAAAACTCTTTTATTATCTAATTCAGACATTAATTTATCTTATTAAGATAAATATAGACGCTTTGTAATCAAGACAAGTATCATTGATTAGTCAAAAATTCAATGAGATGAGAATAACAATTACGACCATCATTTTGCTATGCTTTTTTATGTCCAGTGCCCAGGATGCTGAAGTTGGTTTTGTTTGTGGTCCATGTGGCTGTGGGGAAGACGAAGTTTTTCATGATGCGCCAGGAAATTGTAGCGCCTGCGGAATGGAGCTATTTGCAGCTTACAAAGCCAAGTACGAACCTAATCAAGGAAGGGTAACCAACGCTCCTCAAAAAACAGTAGCCATTTTGTTATTTCCGGGGGTTCAGATCATTGATTACACCGGACCATGGGAGGTATTCGGTCAGGCGAACTGGAATGTATTTACGGTTGCAAAAACCGATGAATTGTTAGTGACGGCTATGGGTATGCAGGTCAAACCTCATTACTCCTTTGATGATGCACCGGAGGCAGATTTTCTGCTGGTGCCAGGAGGAAACGTTCAACACAATGATAAGGAAATCCAGAACTGGCTAAAGGAACAAGCTAAGGAGAAGGAACAAATTCTGTCCGTTTGTAATGGTGCCTATCATTTGGGCGCAGCCGGACTCTTGGATGGCAAGCGCGCAACCACTTTTGCTCCCCTGATTCCCGGATTGTCACAAGTGGCCCCTAAAGCCGAAGTACTTTCAGATGTACGCTGGACCGATAATGGCAAAATTTTGACTTCTGCAGGGCTTTCTTCTGGAATTGATGCGGCAATCTACCTCGTCAGCAAATATCAGGGGCTTGGTAACGCCCAACGAATTGCCACACACCTGGAATATGACTGGAGTCCTGACAAAGGATTTGTTAGAGCGTCGCTTGCCGACATGCATTTACAGTCCTTTGGGCAGTTCATCAATCAGTTTGATCGGGAGTGGCTGCGATATGAGGGCGATAAAAACCAATGGCTTATGGAAGTAGCGGTCGATACAGAACTTACTTCAGACGAATTGATGAAAGTGATTGAATTCCAGGCGGAGAAAGGATATGAATGGGAGAGAAAAGGGGAGAGCTGGTCTTATGAAGTTGAGGGAGAACAATGGGAGGCAGATATCAAAATTGAACAAGGAGAAGACGTTAAAAAAGTAATTAAGTTCAGCGTGGAGCGAGTTTAAATTGTTTTTATTCTCAGCTCAAGCTTTAGTCAAGATTGTATCGATCAACTTTTTTAACTACTCATGTGTATTGATTATTAGTACACTTCTAAAAGGCGAGAATAGCCTATATTTCCCGACAATATTTTCTTGAACCGTACTATCTCCTCTGATTTGATCTAACCTTCGACTATTCAGGGGTCGATTATCTGATAATCCCAGGACATTAATATTAAAGTGATTCACCAACGAATCTATGTTTAGTCGTTGATAGAGACTGTCACCAAGTATTGAATTGCATTCATTTAGAAAGAAGTCGTGATGATATTCTGGATCTTCAAGAACGGTTAACCATGGAGATTTACTTGGGTTAGAGAGGTAATCTCTAAGAATTTCATGGATTTCAGTAGATCTTGTTAATCCAAGACACTCATTACTATTAGTGTCATATCCTGCATTGTCACATATTGATCTGGTGTCAAAAAATGAGTCATTCAAGGCTCTAAATAAATCTGTGTGACCGTAAACAGTAATTTTACTAATAGGTCTGGATGAGACCGTATAAATACTATCTAGCGCTGAAACGAGTAATAGCTCACTAAAAGCTGAAACCCTGCTTTTACCCAAATCGAATGGATAATGATAAACTAATACAGTATGATTACTAAAGTTGAGAGTTCTGCTAAATGAAAAACTAAATGATTCTAGCATTTCGATGTAGTCTTCTCGTTCTTGCACATAATCCTGCGATATCGCATCAAAATCATACAATATAAGAGTGACCATTAAAAGTAATATTTGCGTCCTCATTTTTAATTGACCTTTGTCAATTCTTGATAGACTTTATTCAATTCAGTATTAAGCCTTTCCTTCTCGGAGGTCATTTTTTGAACCTGTTGTTCAAATTTTTCTACCCTTGAAGTTATCGCCTTATTCTCCTTTTCAAGTATTTCAATCCTCTTGAGTAGCTCGTCCGGTATCTTACTAGATTTTGCGTAATACAAATAAGCTACAAAGGCAACTATGATGAAAATACCTAATACTCTATCACGAATTATTATTTTTAGCCATCTTGATTGAATATTTATGAGTTCGGCTTTCGACTCTTTTACTTCTCGTTCAAGTAATTGTTCATGTTTAAAAGATTTGGCACTTTTTGTAACTTTTTCAACTGGCCTTTTTAGAAAGGATTTTACAACTTGTTCGAAGCTGAATTTATTGAGAAGACTAGGGATAACTTTCTTTTCTAACTCTGACAGAAATACATCCTTGAGTTTCTGTATTCTTACGATTTCAGGTAATTCGGGATTGTCAACAAATTCCATATCCCGGTAAATTGGAACAAACTCATTCTCAAAGAATTTCTCATCAAGAATTCTTTTAAATGATGGTTCCAGTTCGATAAAACTTGAAATCTTATCAAAAATCTTATTTTCCAAAGTATCAGAAACCAGATCAAGGCTTTCTTGAAACCAATCTTCAAGAGCATCGAAAATGGAATTATATACTACTCCACTTTCTTCCGAGTTTTCTTGTCCAACAAATTTAATATGGCTGTAATGTTCTTCTAATTCTTTAGTAAGCTCATGGATCAATTGGTCATTGATGTATTCATAGAGCTTACGTTGTATTTTTTCCTCGAATTGTGGTTGATCAATTGACCGTATCCCAATACTTTTTTGGATCTGAGAGGAAAAATCATTCGGTTTTGATTGACTGATGGGAAGAAATTTACCTTTCAAGCCAATGAGTCTGCGAATTAATATTGATGGAATATCGTTGATCGAACCTCTTAATTCCTCCAAATAGTCATTTATGCTAACCCTATTTTGGTCGTTTTCAACGAAATTCTTAAAGGATTCATCTTTCTCTAATTTCATTTTATATTCCTACTTGTTGAGAGAAATATAATTATAAAAACGTTATCAGGAAAAATATTCGTAGAATAAATGCAGTTATTGGCAATATTTAAGATGTTGGATAGGTGAATCCCCGTCCATTTGGAAAAGCATCACAAATGATATTTGTAGTTCGGGATTATTGTGTCACATCAACTTCGCCGCCTCTTCAGCGGTCAAAGCCTTATCTGTAGAAGTGATACTGGTAATCTTCCATACACCATTGATCTTCCTATACTGAGATTCCCAGGCATATTGTGCAAAATGATGATCTCCAAGGTTTCCATCTTTATCCCTGTATTGCAGGTCAAGGAATTTTTTAACAAACATAACTGCCCATTTTCCGTCATCTGAAACCTGGATGATGGGTTCCTGCAGGTCGTCCCATTTCGTGTATTTAACTGATTTAAAGTAGTTCTCAAATCGGGCCTGTATTTGAGCATTAGACACTGTTGATATTTCACCTTTCTGTATACTAAGCATGCTATCAGCAATCTGTGAAACGAGTAATGCAGCATCATTCTCCATATGAGCTCTGCGCTGAATTTCATTCGACTCCAGAAGCAATTCCCGGGATGTTTGTGAACGAGCAGATGTGGCCAATGTCAAGCAAAATAACATTGTAATAAAGGAGAAGGCTCCGGACCAATACCGTGGGATTAAATATCTATTCATCACTTAAAGACTTCATGCGGTTTGAAATGGCTGCATAGGTGGATTTGTATCTCACCACAATCATAGCAATAATCAGGTATGCCTGGTCAATTTCAATGAGTAATTGTTTACAAGAAAAGAAAATAAGAAAACCCGAAATTTCTTCCGGGCTTCAACTTTACCGATATCATGATCTGAAAAACCATTGATACTCACTCCTTGTAAACCTGAAAATCATCAAAAAGCACTACTTCAGTAAGACTTCCACTTTTCCCAAGGATACCCACAGAGCCCGACGTATATTCTGTATCCGTGCCGGTTACCGATTCAACGAGATCACCGTCCGAATTATAGATAGCGCCAGTGATTGTTGAAGATTCGAAAACCAGTTCAAGGTGATAAAGTGCGTTGGCGGTCCATGTAATGTCTTTTCCTTCTAATTCAACGGCATCATTACCTGCAAATTTGAAGAGCTTGATCTGGCCATCTTCGATTAGCAGTGAGTAACCTAGCCCTTCCGATGCGTCCAACCTTCCCATTAGTCCTACAGTCGTACTGGAATTGTTTGGAAAGTTGGCTTTTGCCCGGATGGCAAAAGAATCATCAGAGACATTCAGGTTTTTGACAATCACAAATGCTGCATCTGCTCCATCCTCATCAGGGACAATGGATACTTTTTCATCTTGTATTTTCACCACCACATTGTCTGGCGTATTTACGATTTCCCAATCGTCACCCAGGCCACTGTTTGTGTTAGATACATTGAAATCATCTTCAAAAATGATTTCCAGGCTTGAGCACACGGAACAACTTCCTCCACAGTCAACTCCGGTTTCCTCTCCGTTCATGATGCCATCTGTGCATGACGGACACGGCGCACAAGAGCCTCCGCAATCTATTCCGGTTTCCGTCCCATTCATGGTGCCATCAGTACAGGAGGCGTCGGCCGGACTTTCATCATCTGCACATCGAACGGCGGTAAAAATGATTAAGAGCAGAGGTATTATAAGGCGGTATTCGAATGTTTTCATTATTTTTTTTATGTTCTTTACTGAAGTAAAATTCCGTTGTAACTCCCTCATTATGAGTGATTTTTTATTTACGCCAGTAGTTTTTCGATAACCGCCATGATGTATTTTAAAACCGTAAGATTCTTCCGTTGGGTAGTCGTTCTGTGCTTTGCTTATTTACCTTCTTTTGTTGATGCTTTTTCGAGTCAATGTGCTATCGATAGTCTCATTAATGCACAGAAGGAAGAAATTTTATTGACCAGCGTTGCAGAAGCAATACGCCATATAAGTTGTGTTACATCAGAAAACACGCCGGACTTTTATAGCATGTTGGGAGACTTTTATCAGGCTTATGATACAGATTCCAGTATCGTAGCATATCGGCTTGCAAAGGAAAAGGCGATTGCCAACCGAAATACTGAGCAGCAGGTGATATCAAATTATAAGTTGGGTCGTTTATTACTGATACAAAACGCTTTTCAAGCGTCCATTGCTTCTTATAAGGAAAACCTTTCGATCATCGAAGCATTGGATCAGGAAGCTCCATGGGCTGATTTATATGAACTTAGATCAAACGGGAACCTTGGTGTAATCTATAGTGACCTGGGAGATTTCAATAAATCGTTGGAGTACTTCCTTCGGGTGATGGAGATGAGTGAGGAGACTGAAAATCAGAGGGCATTATCCTACACCTTAAATAACATAGGTTCGCTCTTTGTTAGGAAAGAGGAGCCTGAAAAAGCGATCAAATATTTACAAAGAGCCCTTGCTCTTAAGAAAAACAACGCCGAATTAGGTCAAATTTCTGAGACCTATCTCAACATTGGAGCAGCGTATTACGAAATGAAGAAATTTGAAGACGCGAGAATTTATTTCGATAGCTCTTATTTAACTGTTGAAAACCCAACTCAGGAGGTTCACTCTCTGATGAACATCGCTAGTGTGCTTGAAGAGGCTTTAGAATTTGATAGTTCGCTGTTTTACCAAAAACGAGCACTGGTTAAGTCTGAAAAACTTGTAGATCAATATAACATTGCGGTAATCAACGGAAATATTGCCAACCTCTTTTATAAGATGAG
Source organism: Cyclobacteriaceae bacterium (assembly GCA_965215825.1). Taxonomy (GTDB): domain Bacteria; phylum Bacteroidota; class Bacteroidia; order Cytophagales; family Cyclobacteriaceae; genus JAWPMT01. Next base: position 500,214 of record CBDCEM010000003.1, read on the forward strand.
ATCTTTTGAATCAGGACTTCCTTATGTGAATAAGTCCATTGAACTTTCAAATGAGTTGGGAGTTGCCGCCTCATTTTCTACGTTCTCCAGATTAAAGGCCAGGCTATTGTTTGAGACTGGGAATCATATAGACGCATTCCGCTTAATGGATAATTTTGTGCTCTTGAACGACTCAATTATGGGTGTGCAGAAAGCTCAGGAGTTTGATAAACTATTGATTGTTTACGAGACAGAGAAAAAGGAACAGGAAATCGCAAATCTCACCAATTTGAACAAGGTGCAGGACCTTACCATTCAGCAACAAAACTTTCAATGGTTGGTAATGCTAAGTATAGCAGCAATTATTCTGTTAATTGTCTTGGTCTTGGTCCTGATCTTAAATGCTAAAAGACTGAAGGTAAGTCGTGAGAATGAAATCCATAAGCAGAAATTACTCAGAACGCAGATGAGTCCACATTTCATTTCCAACACCTTAAATTCAATTCAAAACTTCGTATTGGCTAACAAAGCAATAGATGCTGCGTCTTACCTCGCACGTTTTTCTAAATTGATGCGAGAAATATTGGAGACTTCCGATCTGGAGCAAATTTCCCTTGAAAAAGAGGTTACTATCATATCCAATTACCTGGAACTTCAAAAACTCCGATTTGAATCTCGATTTTCATATGAAATCAATCTGGACGACACTATAGATCCATTTTCAGTGAGTATTCCTCCGATGATTACGCAACCTTTTATTGAAAACTGTATCGAACATGGATTCAGGGACATTGACTATATCGGATTGATAACCATCAATTTTAGATTAGAAGCAGAAAAGTTGATTCTGGAGGTACTGGATAATGGTATGGGGATTCGAGAGGAGATTAATTCGTCAGGTCGTAAATCAATGGCGACAAAAATCACGAAAGAACGTATTGAAAGAGCTCAAAAACCTATTAATTTTCTCATTGAAAACCTGGACGCTCCACATACAGGGACCCTGGTGAGGCTCGAATTTCAATTGTAAATGAACGTTGCGATAATAGATGATGAAAGAAATTCCCGGGCGCTGATAAAATCGGTCATTGCCGATGAGGGCCTCAAAATCTTTGAAGCAGATACGGTTGGGTCGGCCATCGTTTTACTGGAAGAAAGGAACATCGATGTTGCCTTTTTGGACAATGAATACCCCGATGGAACGAGTATCGATATTCTTCGAAAACTCAGCAGTGTTTCATTCAAGATTATTTTCATCACCGGGCATAAAGATTACGCCCTTGAAGCCATAAAATTTAGTGCTATTGATTATTTAATGAAGCCGTTCGATCCCCTGGAATTGAAAGAAGCTTTTGGACGAGCATGTGCCCAATTAGATGTTGAAGCTGAGCGAATAAATTTCCAGAACTTATTGCAACATCTACAAGGGACAGCAGAGAAGAATTTGATTCTTAAAACACAAGAGCTGATCGCAGTAGTGAAGGTGAATGACATCATTCATTGTCAGGGAGATGGGTCTTATACGACATTCACACTTGCAAATGGGAAAAAGTACTTAACCTCCTATTCCTTGATTTATTATGAGGAATTATTGAAGTCGTATTCCTTTTTCAGGAGCCATCAGTCCTATCTTATTAACCTTAGGATGGTTGAAACATTCCAAAAGAAGGATGAAATGATCTCAATGAGGAATGGAGACCAGATTCCACTGGCCTCCAGGAGAAGATCAGATTTTATTGGCGCATTGAAGCACGAATTTGGGTGACTTCTTAGGCATCACCCTATTCATCTCTCAGTGATTTAACCGGATTAGCTAGGGCAGCATTGATAGATTTGTAGCTTACAGCGATCATGGCGATGACCAAAGCCCCGATTCCAGCGAAGACATAAATAGACAGATTGCCCAAACTCAGGAGGTCGATCCTATACTGAAAGTCACTGATCCACCTATCGGTAAACCAATAGGCAATAGGCCAGGTAATGAGATTAGCCAAAACAATGAGGATCACAAATTCTTTCATCAGTAAAGAAATGATCTGGCGAATGGTAGAACCGAGAACCTTACGTACACCAATTTCTTTCTTGCGCTGCTCTACCATAAAGAAGGAGAGCCCAAATAGCCCAAGACACGAGAGAATGATAGACAACCATGTAAATGCTGATACCAGTCCGGCGAAAAACTCATCGGAAGCAAAGATCTCATTGAACTCCTGATCAAAAAATTGATAATCAAATGGGTAATTGGGGAAGGTTTCAACCCAGGTTGCTTCAAGTTGTTGCAAAGTTTCCTGCATGTTAGCCGGACTGATTTTAACATTGAAGTTGCTATTGGGATCAGGATTGTAATAGATCATCAGCGGCTCTATTTTGTGCCGCATGTTAGAGAAATGAAAATCTTCGATGACACCTACGACATTGCGGGTAGTGGCGTTATCCCCATTACCGAATACCAGCTTTTTACCAACCGCCTTTTCCCATCCCAGGGATTCCATCATCGCCTTATTGATGATAATGGATTCTTGCTGATCTGCTCCATAACTTTCACCATAATTGCGGCCTGCAGCGAATGCAATGTCCATGGTTTCAAAATAGTTTTCGTCAATGGACATTACGCTGACGATCCACGGTTCATCGGGATCACCTCCTTCGACATTTACGCCACCGCGGCCAAAGGTTCTGCCTGGCATATTACTCGAAAACGAGGTATTCAGGACGTTAGGGTTTTGTGCCAATTGATCCTGAAAATTGGGCATGCCATCCGTGAGACCCCCATCGTTTACATTGATGGTGATAACCCGTTCCTTATCGAACCCAAGACTCTTGTTTTTAATGAAATAGATCTGCCGGGACACGATGAGCGTCGTGCAGATCATTCCGATGGCGGCAACAAATTGCAGGACCACCAACACTTTTCTAAGCCAAACCCCGCTCGTGCTCGTCTGGAACCTGCCTCTCAGGATATTGACTGATTTGATACTGGATAACACCAGAGCGGGATACAATCCCGCCAACGCACCTACGACCAGAGAAAGCACAACAAAAGAGGGGAGCAGTATGGGGTTGTTACTGATCATTGGCAGTAACTCGAAATTCATGTTGAGTCCGCCTTCTTCAACGGCAACATAGACAATACCCAAGGACAGGAGCATGGACATGAAGGCCATCAAAATGGATTCAGTCATGTGTTGACTGATAAGTAAAGCCCGGGAACTTCCGACAACTTTGCGAATGCCAATTTCTTTTGCCCGCGTTGTTGATTGCGCGGTGGTCAGGTTGACAAAATTGAATGCTGCAATCAGCAAGATAAAGAGCGCAACACCAGACAGGGCATAAACATATACCTTGTCGCCTTTGTTTTCATGGTAGAAGTCAAATAGAATTCCGGAAGACTGAAGGTGAATGTCTTCCAATGGTTGTAGCTGAGGAATCCAAAAATCATTCACATCATTGGTAAGCGCAATTTCACCCATTTTTGCTTCGACCGTCAGTTCGTCGGCACCATCCGTAAGCGCTGCATATCCTATCATTCCAAGGCCGTTCCACGAATCGATGTATTGAGCAAGTGAGGAATCAGCCTGGGCTGGATACAGAGACATCAGTACATCGTACTCCAGATGTGAGTTTTGTTGCAAATCCTTCATGATACCCACAACTTCCCAGTTCTGATCATTGATGTCAAGGACCTTTCCTAATTTGTCGCCCCCTCTTCCAAATACCTTTTCAGCAAACGATTCGGTAAGAATCAATTTGTGAGGTTGTTCAAATTGCTTAAGGGTTTCATCTCGGTTTTGAATGGGTAGATCAAAGATTTCGAAGAAGTCATTTTCCACATATAAGGCATGGTCGGAATAATAGCCAACATCCCCTTTTTCCATTCGTTGCTGTCCGGCATACAAGACCCTGGATGAGAATTCCACCTCTGGAAGTTCCTCTTTGGCAGCCAGAGGCATGCGAGGGTTAGAAATGGCAACTTCGTTGCTAGAGACCCCAAGTGCCTCATCTATTGTTGTGAAGCGGTAAGTCCGGTGAGATTTTTCATGCCAGCGATCATAGGAAATGTCGTTGTAGACCGAAAGACTAAGTAAGACAAAAGTGGAGAAACCAAGGACAAGTCCAATGGTATTGATAGCAGTGGTGAGCTTGTTTTTCCGAAAGTTTCGGATCGCCACCAAGATAAATGTACGTAGCATGTGTTAAGTTTTTGACCTGTACCAAACTACACAAAACGTTCAGGTTGAGCAATTTGGCTTATACTGAAGGACATTTCATGAGGATGGAAGGAATTCGATAACAGGATCTCTTGCCTCTTAACTCCCAGCTCATTCGATTTTTGCGGGGATAAAAGCAAGTGAAGAACGGTTGCCATGAAAAGGTGCTGCGTTGACATTCTCCTAATTTTGAGTATACTTTTTTGAGCATGCATCTATGCATTACTTTAAATTGTGCGAGAATGAAAATTTGTATGATGCATTGTACGATCTGGTGGACCAGTCACCGAAGCCTTACCGAAATCGTAAAAATTTAATCACAATCAGATGACTTTTTTAATCGCACTTTTGGTGGCCCTAACATTACTCATTGTGGGTATTGTCAGGTTTAAGATCCATCCGTTTTTTGTATTGTTATTGACCGCAATTGCCTACGGGTTTATGGCGGGGATGGAAGTGCCTATGATTATCGAGGCTATCAATACGGGCTTTGGGGGCATCCTTGGGAAGATAGGCTTAATCATACTTTTTGGGGTAACCATAGGAACGATACTTGAGAAATCTGGTGGTGCCATAATCATTGCTACCAAAATACTCCAGGTAATTGGTCAGAAGTTTATTCATTTGGCCATGATGATCACGGGGTATGTGCTTTCTATACCAATATTCGCAGATAGTGCCCTTCTAATGATGAACCCATTGAATAAAGTGCTTTCAAGCAAAGCGGGTGTATCTTATGCGGGTACTACGGTGGCATTGGCGATTGGATTGACCGCCACACACGTAATGGTACCACCTACACCGGGTCCTATTGCTGCAGCGGGCATACTTGGCGCCAATCTGGGGAGCGTCATTATCTGGGGACTACTGATTAGTTCTTTGGCCATGATTCCAAGTTACTTTTATGCCACCCGTTTCGCGTCCAAAATTAAATTACCTATTCGGCTGGAGTCAATGGCCAATCCGGACAGGCAACCGAAGCTTTGGAAATCGCTACTACCCATTATCATTCCTCTTGTTTTGATTCTTTCAAAGTCTTTTCTGGAGTATCCGAGTTTTGGTCTCCGAACATCTGGGATTTTAGAAGTGATATCTTTTTTAGGAACTCCTGTCATTGCCTTGCTTTTGGGAATTGTGCTGGCCTTAACACTTCCTGAGAAACTTGATGAGCAAATCTTTTCATCGACTGGCTGGGTTGGAGATTCTCTGAAAGTGGCAGCGCCCATCATTCTGATCACAGGAGCGGGCGGTATTTTCGGGAAGATGCTTCAGAGTTCCGGCCTGGGAGATGTAGTCACAACTGGGCTTAATGGTATGCAAATTGGCCTTTTTTTCCCTTTTCTCCTGGCCGCTTGTTTGAAGACTACTCAAGGATCTTCCACTGTTTCCCTGGTGACTACTGCTTCTATTGTGGCTCCGTTGATGCCTGCTTTGGGGCTAAGTGACCCTGGAATGGCGACTATGTGTGTGTTGGCGATTGGTGCCGGTTCTTCTGTAGCGTCCCATGTGAATGATAGCTTTTTCTGGGTGCTGACACAGCTGACCGGGATGAATGTCAAACAAGGCTATCAGACCCAAACAGCCGGTACCTTTATTTTTGGGGTATCTGCCATGGTGATTATTTTTCTGGTGACTATGTTAATTTTCTGATATGAATCAAAATTTCAAATACTTGATATTCCTCACGATTTTATGTTCGTGTTCGGGGTGTAAAGAAGGAAAACAAGAAACTGAGAGAGAATCAACGTCTTCGAAACAATGGGAATTCAGAATTGAAATATTAGACGAACAAGCGACTGAAATCATTGATGAAGATGCTTCGATCAAGGTACTGGCGTCTGGATTCACGTGGACAGAAGGGCCACTTTGGATTGAAAAGGGTGGGTATTTGATATTTTCTGATATCCCAAATAACAAGGTGTATAAGTTGGATGCGCAAGGCGACACTACGACCTATATCACGCCATCTGGTTATACAGGTGTTGGATCGTATGGGTCCGAACCCGGATCGAATGCCTTGCTCCTTAACCAGAACGGTGAATTAATATTAATGCAACATGGGGATCGTAGAGTGGCGATCATGAATGCTTCCATTGAAAACCCTGAATCGAATTTCAACACAGTGGTCGATAATTATCGCGGGCAAAAGTTCAACAGTCCCAATGACGGAGTTTTGGATAGGTTGGGTAACCTTTATTTTACGGATCCGCCTTATGGATTACCACATAAAATGGAAGATATCGGCAAGGAACTGCCTTTTCAGGGAGTATATGGCCAACTGGCTTCAGGCGAATTGGTGCTACTGGATAGTTTAACCAGACCAAATGGGATTACGCTTTCTACTGATCAAAAACGGCTTTATGTAGCTGTCTCCGATCCGAATCATGCAGTTTGGTATCAATATGATTTGATAACCCCCGGTCAGGTGGCCAATAAGCAAATATTTTACGATGCTACTGTTTTGGTTGGTCAGGAAGATCAGCAAGGACTTCCGGATGGTATGAAGATGCACAGTAAAGGATTCCTGATTGCCACGGGACCTGGCGGGCTTTGGGTTTTTAATCTTTCCGGAGAACCCGTCGCCAGGGTCTATATAGGGCAATTGACATCTAATTGTGCATTATCCACTGACGAAAAGAGGCTCTTCCTTACTGCTGATGATTATATTCTGGAGGTTGCTTTGAAATGATATTCAGGCCTTTTGAGTTTAAATGACTCAAATTAACCCTTTAAAATCATTTTTTGTCATCCCCGAGTAGCTCTCAGTTAGAGGAAATAAAAACAGCCTTCAATTGAGATAACTGAAGGCTGTTTTGAATAGGTTTCGATTGTTCTTAATCGATTAACAATTTCTTAATTACTGAATTTCCGTTTACTTCAAACCGGGCGATATACATTCCTTTTTTCAAGTTGCCACGGTTCCACTGAATTTCTTTACTTCCAACTTTTGGAGTGAATGTTTCCAGCAATTTGCCATTGAGATCGATGATATCCACGCGTTCTGGCGTTTGATCACCAAGTCGAATAACAGCAGTAGTCTCGATTGGATTAGGATAAATCGAAATATCGGAGGATACTCTCTCGTCTGAACTAAGTGGTTGCTCCTGAATAAATACATTATCGATTACCCATCCGAAACCGTTCGTATTGGCGTCTGCAAACAATCGGAATCGAACAAGAATATCCTGTCCTGCTTCGAAATGATCTAGCAAATTGATCGTATGCAACATGAACAGGTCTGAGGTTCCATCTTCTTGCGCTTCATATGCAGTAGTCCACTCCTCAAAACGAGATGCGTCGTAACCATCTTCCAGCGGTATCCAGTTAATCCCGTCTGACGTTGCTTCAACCACGACAAAATCCCAGAATTCGGGATCTCCGAATGATGTACCTTCTGTACCCGGTTCAACGAGTGCGATATCCTCATAAGTAAATGTCGCATTGCTGGAAGCTACTGTGATGGGAACTCTTAAGTGAAATATGCTCTCCGTTCCATCGACATACGGATGCGGACTATGTAGCGCCCGATCGGTGAAGCCTTCCTCATTTCGTATCTGCAATCCGCTTCCAATAAAGTCGCTGAAGGCGTTTGTGAAGTCGGTTCCATAAGAAGTGGCGACTTCAGCAGGTTCGAATATAAAAACAGTTCGCTCAGCAGATGGGAATCTTTGTCCATCGAGATAAGCATCTAAGCGGACCTTTCTGTTACCATTCAAACCTCGATTTTCAAGCACTTCGGATACAGACCCCAGGGCATTATCATAGATCGTTCCGATGATCTCACCCTCGAGAAATACTTGTGCCGAATCAAATTCTTGAGAGAAACTGAATGTGAAATTCAATCCGCCATTGGGTTGAACGTAAACCAGTTCTACCCGAGGAGCTACCGTGACTCCTTCCAGTTGCACGCTCCAGATCCCGCGACCGTAAGTTGCTATTACCAATTGATCCTCAGCCAGTTTGAAGTCAAACACATTGACCGGTGGCATGTTATTTTCCATAAGGTTCCAGCTAGCTCCACCATCAAGGGACTCGATGATACCAATTTCAGACCCAACCCAGATGCGGTTGATATCGTTTGGAAATACAAATAGACAGTTGACAGCTACATCAGGAAACCCCCGGGAGCTGGTTGCACCCGTTCCGTCAAAACCAGAGATGTCTTCCCAGCTTTGACCTAAATCTGTTGTTTTCAGGACTTTTGGGAACCCGGCGAACGAGAACAATGCATAGGCTGTATTCTCTTCGGTGGGATGCGTTCCTATTCCGGCTACGCCACCTAGATTGAAAACATCATAATTAGCTGCTTGATTGAAAGTGCTTCCTCCATCAATGGATACATGCAGGCGGCTATTTTCATTCATGATACCTCCTGCCCAGATTATATCCGGATTGGCATACGAAACTTCGACATCAGCACTATTGGTAAATGACCAGCTAGCGGCATCGTTCATCGTGGATGCGGACCAATTGCCACCAAAGTCGTCGGATCTCCATACGCCCGTGGCGCCTACTGTGAAAATTCTGTCTGGCAGTTGCTTGTTGTGAGCCAGTCGCGTAGTGAATGGGCCATCATCATCGAATCCATCTGTAGCACCTACCCAGGTTTCTCCACCATCCAATGTGCGGGCAAAATTGTTGAACTGGGACCCTCCAATGATTCTATTAGGATCCGAGCTGTGCCACAGTGTTTCAAATCCATCACCTCCAATTCCAAACCTTGCATCTGCACTGGCAGAACCTTCTCTTCCTGGTGGGTGATACCATGTCCCATTGTCCTGTGTACCTCCAATGTATCGATTCTCTCCCGGAGCCTTATCTGCACCATAGAACTGAGTAGTATTGTACCCATGACTGATGAATTGAAAGTCACCATCTGTAGGGCCCGGTTGTGTACTTTTCTCAGTGATATATACGCCTCCATCATTGCCACTTAGCAGTCTGAAGGTCTGATCGGCATCAGTTTTGTCATAGATCACAATGTTATGTTGATCCGGATGAACCCCTTGTTCTCTGGTAGATTGGGGGAAACTGTTGACACCATTAAAATCGTTATAAGCGTCGGAAACGATCGTGGTATTTTTTAGCGTACCAGGGGTTACATTGAAGTCAACCGATAAGTCACTGACTGGCAATGCCGCAGGATCGAAAGTGGCTCCTGCAGCAAGAACTGGCCAGAAGAAATACATTTGTTCGTTTTCATGTCCCCCATCTTGAGTAACCGTATCTGCTGGGGTCTCAGCATAAGGGATATTATGGATAAACAAGTATTCTCGGGAATGAGTTGAGCCGTCTCCATCAGTATTTGATTCGATCAGGTTCCAGGTGCCATCTTCTTGCTGATCTCTAAATGAAGCCATCAACTGAACATCATTCTGGGTATCCCATACTACAAATGGCACTTCAACATAGTCTTCATAAATATAGTCTTCAGCAGGAACACCAGGTCCCTCACCACCAACTGTAAACCTATGTGCCATTTGAGTACCCTGTCCAAATCTGATCTCTACTGGCAATAAATTTTCCTCACTGACTCCTCCAAATTGAAAGCCGGGAGAAGTATTTCCGGTGAAATTGATGAAATCAAGAAAGGAGGGACTGTTTTGATAATCTACGGCAATGAGTGTGATGTCTTCAGCCTCAGCGCCAGTTAATTCAAACATGAAAATATTAACGCCACCGACAAAGACCTTATTCGCATCATATGGATGAGCTGTAATGATGTTGTCGTACCAGCCCTGACCTCCGAGGAAGTCTTCATTTGCACCACTTTCATTGACGGCAAGTAGCCAGTTTGCTCCTCCGTTGTTGGAAACATATAGGTCTGATCCGTTTCCACTCAGGTTCCCTTGTACCGAGGCCCAGATTCGGTCCGTATTGACAGGTGAAACGGTAATCTCTACTCGACCTCCGGGAGTCATTCCTCCATTTGAATAATTCCAGGTTACACCCCCATCAGTAGATTTTATGATACCCACCTGATTAATAGCTACATACAAAGTGTTGAAATTTGAAGGGTCATAGTCTATATCATCGTGACGTTCTGTAGTACTGGTCCTTAGTTGCGTCCAGGATGCTCCTCCGTCAACAGTTTTATAGATAGAAGAGGCAAAGTCTCCCCATACGGTACTCCTCGTAGTTGCGATTACTGTATTTTCATCGTTGGGGTCTACCACGATCCTTGAAACATTTCTGAAATCGCTATATACAGAAGGGTTGGCAATCTGCGACCAGTTTTTACCTCCGTCCGTCGATTTGAACATTCCCGCTCCATCGATATCATTTGTGAAGTGCTCTCCGGTTCCTGCGTACAACACTTCGGTATTGGATGGGGCCATTACCAGCGTATTGGTACCTAAGTTGGGGAAGTCTTCAGAAATGTAATTCCAATCCTCACCATTGTTGGTAGTTTTCCAAATACCACCGGAGGCTGACCCTGCATAAAAAGTTTGCTGATTAGGGTCGCTAGGATCAGCAATCAGGGCCCGGGTTCTTCCCCCTACATTTCCGGGGCCTCTTTCTATGAAGTTTGTACTTTCAGTTCTTGCCAGGGCAGAAGTGCTTCTTTTCTTTGCAGCAGCATACTCTTCCATTACCTGATTGGGGCCATATTGGGGTCCGTCATCCCCTTCCCTCGTTCTCAGTTTGCGCTGTATGATGCCGTGCATTTCAGGTGCGTCAGCTTTCACAATCCCCATTTTTCTTTTGGCAATTTTCTTGTTTAGCCAATCTTGATACGGATCGGAGATTGAATTTTTCTTCTTTTTGACCTGCGTCGATTGAACAGCTTCCTGATTTTCAACCGGAATGTATTTATCCGTATAGATCAGTGCGACCGTGCCTAATACAAAGGCAAGAAAAAGTATAAGTTTTCTCATCTTAAATGGGTTAATTAAAGGTTGATTGATTCTTTTTTATTAGTATCCAAATTATAGATATAAGCGTGTGTATTCGATGATTGTTTATCACCGATTACTTCAGGGGTTTCTTTGATCAATAATTTTCGATCTGAGTGCCATTTCACCTCGGCATTTAACTTTTCAGGCCCATATAGGATCTTTGAAGTCTTGGTATTAATAACAAGAACTGTTCTTCTGTTGGTCAATTCTTTCTTATCAGAAGTGTAGCAGAGAGCGAGATCGCCCCGGTCGATTTTTTCGAATTTAGTTCCAAGCTTTTCAATAATAACATCACTAACATCGGGGTATTCCTGAGATGTCTGTTGTGAATTTTTACAGGAGATCAACACAATAAGTGCGATGAGCAAAGTCTGTTTAAACATATGATTTAATAAAGTGATACTCAGAATAGGCGGGATCGTAAACTTAATTAATCTCTACTTATATGAGTATAAATTGCTGTCGTCCGAGATACTTTCTTCTGGTAATCAATGTTAAAATGCTGTGAAATTCTCAATCTTAATACAAGTCAATTAGTAATTCACCCCCCTCACTCCCGCACAAATTTCCTTTGAGCCTGTCAGCGTCCTTATTAGATAATTAACGTGGTTGGAAGCGGATTATCGGACCATCTGTTAATTGAAAACAAGACTTACCAAAAGAATGGTAGTTCAACCAAATGTTATTGATGTCGGAAATTCATCATTAGCGAAGAATGAAGTATATGAGTAATACTTTGATTAATCGCTCTTCACCAAGTGATGCCATTCGAAAGAACGTCAGACCACTGGTATGTAGCGCCGTTTTCACTTTCGGAATTCCTGCCAAAAGATCAATTTCCACAAACACAGTGAGGGCGGCTAAATCCATGAGCTTCGCTATGCCAGTCGAAGTTGTCATTGTAGCCATCGATCCCCAAGCATGATTTGTTACGACGTTTCATAGTTCCTTATCTCGTTCATCGTGGCTGTTTCTACCAGCCTCCTTTCATCGTTGCCAAAGATTTTTGGAGCTTTAATTTTTAACTGTTGAATCATTATCGTGTGTACAGGTCGTTGGGTTTGCCTGTTTCGGAGGTGAGGGACAATTTGAATGGCAGGTCTACATGATTTCAGGATAAAGTGTAGGTAAACCTTGATGTTGGTACAGGTATTACTGTTAGAATGTTGAAAAATCTAAACAGTTTTTGCTTCAGAAGGCAAAACTTTCTAATGTTGTAAATCGAAAAAAATAGTTCTGTGAGAAGTTAATAACTTGAAAATATTAACTTCAGAATTATTTAGGATCTTACTGGATTGAGTTACGAAATTTCATGCATTTTATTCCGCCAATAAAAGAATGCAGACATTGTATTCCCTGTGAAACCGAAACCTTCATGTCATATGGAACATAAGGGTAGTTCTAAGGAATCGGGAGACACTAAGAAAGACAAAATAATAAGGGTCCTGGATGTGATCATTATTATCGTTTTACTTATTGTCATATTTATGATGTTCACAAGCACCAGTGAGAAAGAAGGTAATGCCAATCTTCGAAAATCAACACCAAAAACTTTGATGGAACCAGATAAGCTGGTGATTTAAAAAAGAGTTGCTCTTATGTCGTCAGATTTCCCTATACGTTTGAGAAATGCCAGGAAAAATTAGTTTTTTCATATCCATATGGAGACCGTTGAATTTCTATTCTTTAATCACTTTAAAAGTTTAGCTTCACCTTTTTAATTAGCAAATAGAACAATCATGCCTACTGCACTGAGTACGAAGAGAATTCTGAAATGTAGCCTGGTCCTGTCAATTTTATTTTTGAGTGTTAGTGCCAGAGGTCAGTTTGGAGCGCTAAATGACATCAATAATCTCACAGAGCAGGAAATAAACTCATTAATCATTCAATTTGAAAATAGCGGTATGTCTATTTCTGAAGTGGAGACTTTAGCCCGTACACAAGGTGTTTCTGAGTCTGAGATACAAAAAGTACGTGCTAGTTATGAAGCTCGGAATAGTAATTCATCCAATAAAGCGGATGTAGTTAGCTCCTCAGGTGGAACAAGGAGTGTAATCCCAGTTGCTCAAAGTCAGTCGAGGCCTACGGTTAATAACAATGCGACATCAAATCTTGAGATTTTTGGGATGGACCTTTTCAAGCCTGGGGGTAATCAATTTAACCCTCGGTTGGATATTCCTACACCGAAAGAATACATCCTGGGTGTTGGGGATGAATTGATGTTAGACTTTTGGGGATCCACACAAAAGGTGTTCAATTTGAGAGTTTCTGATGAAGGAACAGTCAGACCAGAGTCAACCCGGCCAATTTACATTTCGGGACTTACTATAGATGAAGCTAAAGAGAGGATCGTCAATCGAATGTCATCTTTCCATGCTGGACTAAAAAGCAAAAACGGAGAGGAGCCTTCAATTAGCTACGAGTTAAGTCTTACAAGGATCAGAACTATTGATGTTCAGATTGTAGGAGATGTGAAATCTCCAGGCACCTATTCATTGCCATCGTTGGCAACCGTCTATCGAGGACTTGAGCTAGCCGGGGGGCCCACTTCATTAGGCACTATGAGAGGTATCCTTCTTATGCGAAACGGAAGACGTGTCTCGTCAATTGATTTATATGGTTACTTAACTCAGGGTATTAAGACTGGAGATATGAGATTGCAAAGTGGAGATGTGATCCTTGTACCTCGCAAAAAAGTTAGTGTGAGAATTGAAGGTAGGGTGAGGAGGCCTGCTATCTATGAACTAAATAAGGATGAGAAGCTCATGGACTTGTTCAATTATGCAGAAGGTTTTACCAGCGATGCATACAAGAGTAAAGTTACTCTGAAACGTTTTGGGGATACTATGAGAGAAATAATCGATGTAGAATCCTCTAGGTTTGAATCATTCGAAATTAGAGATGGGGATCAAATAACAATAGGCGGAATATTGCAGAAGTTTGCAAACAAGGTCACCATTAAAGGCGCAGTTGAAAGATTTGGTGAGTATGAACTGAAGCCTGAAATGACTTTAGGACAATTGTTGAATGAAGCTATTTTCAAGGGAGACGCGAGTATTTCCAACATAAGGATATATCGTGTCAACGAAGATTACCGTCAGGAAGTAATTGGCCTTGGTTTTGAAAACGCGGATGAAGCTGTGCAAAGTCAGGTTTCATTGTCTCCGGATGACATTATTTCGATTCCATCTATCCACGAGATGGAGGAGGAGTTCTATGTTTCTGTGCATGGAGAAGTTCAGGACCCAGGTATCTATCCCTACTTTGAAAAGATGACTTTGGAGGATTTAATCGTACTTTCCCACGGTAGTACGAGGTTAGCTCATGAGTCACTTGAGATTATTCGTGAAAGCAATGACGATCAAGATATTCCCCATATTATCATTGGCAACCTTTTGGAGAGCAGAAATATCAACCTTCAAGCTTTCGATCGTATATATATTCGATCTGAAAGTTCAAAGCGATTACGAGGAGATGTAACAATAGAGGGTGAAGTCCAATTTCCAGGAACCTATGACTTGATCAGACAGGATGAGACTATCAAGGATATTGTGAAAAGAGCAGGGGGTGTTACTGATTATGCCGACCTCAACGGAGCCATCCTGATTCGTAATACTAGAGCCAACCCCGAACCAAAATCTCAAATAATTGATCGATCTCAATTGAATGATTTAAGGTCAAAAATAAAAGAGGGTTCTTCTCATATGAAAACAGAAATCGAGGCAGAGCTCCTTGACCGGATAGGACGTTTGGAGGTTTTGGCTAAATCAAACGACTTTCAGGATGATCGAGGGCAAGCCCTTAAATATAACTTGCTGACAGGAACTCCCCTCAATGAAAATGGAGAGCTTGTTGGCGTCAGTGGAAGAGAGCCCGTTGCTATTAACTTGCAGAAGATTCTGGACGAAGATTCTGACGAAGCTAATTTGAGTGTAACTCCAGGTGACGTAATATCAATACCCGAGCGACAAGAAACTGTACGTGTTGCTGGTGAGGTTGTATCAAGCATTATCTTGCCATATGAGTCCAAAAAGAAATGCAAAGACTACATTAGCCTTGCGGGAGGATACCTGAGCACTTCTAAAAAGAATCGAAGTTACATTCAGTACGCCAACGGTGAGCGACGAAAGTTTAAGTCTTTTCTTTTCTTTAAGAATTACCCTCCTGTAAAGCCAGGAGCAACCATAGTGATTTCTAAAAAGGAGGAGAAACCCCCGGTAAATTACCAATCTGTCATTGCCTCCGCGAGCGCCATGGCCTCTTTAGTACTCGTTTTAGATCGGCTTTTAAATTAACAAACAGGCAATGTCCAGTACAGAGAAACCCAAAAACGAAGAAATTGAAATAAAGGACCTTCTTCTGCCTATTATCAATAATTGGAAAAGATTACTGGTTATTGTCATCGTTTCAGGCCTGATGGGAGTAGTGTTCTTTTTTCTAACTGAAAAGTATTACATCGCCACATCGAATTTTATTCCCAAAATAGGGGATGCATCTTCGTTATCAGAGAATATCGGAGGCCTGGCACAAATAGCAGGATTTGATTTTTCTACACCCACCGAGGAAATTTCACCACTATTATATCCAAGCCTCATAGGTAACGTGGTAGTAAGTTTGGAACTGTTAAAGGCTCCTTTAGCTTTACCAACTGGTGAGGAAACTACATTCGAAGGATACTACAATGACTTTTACAGCCCGAGCGTGCTAAAAGTAATAAGGGAGTATACGATAGGGTTACCTAAGAAAATCATCCGACTATTGCCAAGACAAGAAAATGATTACGGTGAGGAATTTATATACCTAACTACCGAGCAATATGACCTTATTGAGGTCCTAAGAGATCAGATTAACATTATTCCTGAAAGGGAAGGGGGAGATGTTCAGATTGCAGTCCAAATGCCCGATCCCTATTTAGCAGCTCAGATGGCGAAACATGTTGAAGGAGCTTTACAAAATGCCATTATTGAGTATAAGACAAAGGGAATTGCGAGTGAGTATGAATTTCTTCAGTGGAGCTATGGGGAAAAGAAGAGTGATTTTGAAGAGGCCCAGGATGAGCTTGCAAAATTCATGGATGAGAATCAGGTAATCACTACATCGATAGCTAAAAATCAATTAAGGAGATTGGAATCTAATCTTCGTGTTAAGGAGCAGATATACAATAATATCGTACTTGAAAAGGAAAGGACTGAACTGGACCTTAATCGCAATACGCCTCAATTCGTTGTAATTAAGCCAATTGTAATTCCTTATGAGAAAGCCAGCCCTGGAATACTTTTATTTGGCGTACTTTTTACTGCCCTTGGTTTTTTTGTAGGATCTTTTTGGATATTAATTCCTTCTTTTAAGCTTTTTTTGGGAATTTCGTTGAAGGAGTAAATTCAATTTTACTGCTCACTGCCTAACACATGTTGAAATCCGCCAAACACTTTGCCAACAAGCTGAAGTTTCCTTTAGTTTTTAGATTTGCTTCTTCAATAGCAGGCCTCGGAATTAGTTGGATGATTAGTCGATCATATGGTCCGGACTCATTAGCAGTTGTATCCTTCAGTCAAAGAATACTTCAAATCTTTCTTATCATCAGCGCTTTCGGGTTTAGGGAATATGTAATTAAGAATTTTATCGAACCTGAGAATGAGATTGAAAGGTCCAATCAGAATAATTGGATCAATGCCGTTTTTAGTTATTCTCTGCTTACATGTGGTGGTCTGTTTATAGTTGTCCTACTTTTTCCAGAGAATTGGTTACGACGTTTTATCGATATTGAAGGAGCTCAGGTATTCTTTAAGATTTTCATGGCGGGTTTACTATTACAACTCTTTGCCCGTCTTGTTTCTTTTTTTCTTATAGCTAGGAAAGATGTGACTAAAGGTATAATCCTGGATGGCTTTGTGATTAATGCAGTCACATTGGCCGGGATGTTTATTTACACCTGTTCCGCAGCTAAAGTGGATTATGTGGTCCTGTCCTCTATATTCGTTTTAGGAAGAGTTGCAAACTTTTTGATCTCGATATTGGAATTTAGGGCCCTTAAACTTCCGAACCTGAAGCCGACATTTGATTTTAAACTAATTGAAAGGAGTAATTCTTTTTTTTGGATTTCGGTGTTGTATCATATGTTCTTGAATATCGATTTAATCATTGCAGGATTTTTTCTGGACCCAGCCGACCTTGGTGTCTATGCCGCTGCATCACTGATGGCATCATTGATGCGCTTATTCACATTTGTTTTCAATACAAAACTTACCCCTGAATTAGTTCATCTTGACCGTAAAGGAGATTTGATAAATATTAAAAATGCGCTTAAGAGTCATGTCAGGGTTGCCGTAGCTATAGGTGTAGGTTTTATTGCTGGTGTCACGATTTTTGGAGAAGTCATTATGGAGTTTTGGGGTAAGGAATTTGCAGGAGGTACCTTAATCTTAAGTTTGATTTCTATAGCTGTTGCTATTCAGTTCTCTCTATCGCCATTCCAGATCTTTCTAAAAATGCTTGGACACGAACGTTTGTTGTTCACTATACTAGTGTTCGCTCTTATTCTCCAGGTTTTGTTAATCAGTTTTTTGACGTGGGAGTATGGTGCTTTAGGTACCTCAGTAGGCTTAGGATTAAGTTTTCTGATCTTTTTTGGTGTAGAGACTTTTGTGGCAAGTCGAAAAATTAAAGAGAAGGAATTGTCTTTATGAAGGTGAGTAGAATATCATTTATAGGTAGCCATGGAATCCCCGCAAATCACGGTGGATTTGAAACATTTGTTGAAAAAGCATCCATTGGTTTACAGGAGAACGAGAATTTTGAGGTGACAGTTATTTGTGAACAGGCTCATAAGAAATTATTCAATAATAAGAAAGAATACAACGGTGTTCGTTTGGCCTATAGCTGGTTTAACAAGACAAGAACACCTAATCTGTACTACTTAAGCTCTATTCTGTTGTCCATACGATACGCAGATGTCATTTATGCTTGTGGAGAGGCAGGTGCATTCTCTATTTGGATTTCCAAAATGTTTGGAGTAAAATATGTATCTAACCCTGACGGACTAGGCTGGGAGAGAGATAAATACAATTGGTTATTCAAGAAGTTGTTGTATGTCCTTGCTAAGGTGAATTATTCTGCTAGTAGTTATGTGGTTTGTGATTCCGAAATGATCAAAACACATCTGCAAAGAATTTTCAAGAAGAGAGATCGGTTACATGTTATCGAATACGGGGCTGACCAAAATGAATTCATTAACGGCGATTCCGAAATAGCTAACAAAACGCTTGAAAAATACGGATTGAAATCAAATCAATACCATTTGGTAGTTTCAAGACTGGAGCCGGAAAACAATGTACATATCATTATAGACGGATACACAATGTCACCTAGACAGATGCCATTGGCAATTATTGGGCGAGTTCAAGATACGGACTACTGTAAAAGTTTGGCAGATCGTGCTAATACTAATCTCATTTTCCTGGGGGGAGTCTACGATCCAGAGGAATTGAAAATGCTAAGAGCGAAGGCCACATCATATTTTCATGGACATAAAGTTGGAGGCACCAACCCATCCTTATTGGAAGCTATGGCAGCTGCAAATCTTTGTGTTTGCCACGACAATGAGTTCAATAGGGAGGTCACTTCAGAAAATGCACTATTCTTCAGTGACGAGAAGGATGTGGAACGACATTTAAACTATTTAGAGTGCGAAGACTCTCGAGAACAAGTCAAACAGATGAAGGAGACAGTTTTAGAGAAAGCCACCAATTATTACTCTTGGGAAAAAATATGCAATCGTTATGCGGAGTTTTTCCAGGAAATACCCACCTAAAGGTATTGATCACAGGCATTTCCACAGAAAGTAAGACGCTATTTGATTGGGACTAATGTATCCGGTTCTACAACCTTCTACGGATTGACTTATAGATGCTTTTTACTTTATTTACATTAAGGACAATACTAACTCCCAGTTTTATCGGGAGAGTTATAAACGAAATGAAATAGAATCTGGATCGGGTACCGCTTAATTCGTAGTTAAACTGTCGCATGAAGCTGGCACAGATTCGCTCGCATAGGAATATTTCGGTATCAGTTAGGTTTTTCTTCCAAGCTGATATGTTGCCTGTTCTGATGCCAGTTTTACCTGATTCATCGAGTATTATTGAGGAGCCTATTTGAGGAATATCAAGCATAGTGGGTTCGAATTTCACACTTAGAAATTCACATAACTCTCTGACATGCAATTCAGGTTCATTTACTAAATGTTCGTATTGAAGGATTTTTACATCTGAGTGTTCCATCTCCCTGATAGCGGCATTCATATTCGCGTTCCAAAGTTTACTGATGGTTACAGGGTGATAATTGGCCCAGGACCTCAATGCTTCTTTCAGAGGGATGTTGGATGCCCCAAGGGATCTTCTCTTCCATTTATATTTTTGAGATAAGAGAATGCTCCTGGGATCTCTTACTAGAACTACAAATTTGGCTTCAGAAAAGGACGAACGTAGTTCTTTAATGAAAAAGATATTCTTAGGTGTTTGGTCAACGAAAATGGATTCACCTTCACTGGCGATATGGGATAAAGTCTTTAAGTATATATTAGCAAATTTGATGTTTGCTTCTGAGATTAATTTAGTGTTCACAAACTCTTCTATAGCCTTTTCAGTAGCTTCTGATGGTTTCTTCTTAAAGTATCCATCGTATCCATTTTTCATCAGATAGCTGACCGCCGTATATCGTTCTTTTGTGTTCGTTAAGTCTTCTAATCTTTCTATATCAATAAATCCTTCAAAGTAATGTAGTTCGTTGAAGGTGAAAACTTCTTTACTTTTTCCAAGTATTCTGGCCGTCATGGTAGTCCCGCTCCTACTGTTACCGATTACAAAGACTGGTATTTTATTCATATTTCAGTGGCAGTTCATTCGATAAGAGAGTAGGCTACTAAAATTGGAAATATACAAATTCTTGTGGTCTTCCTGCAATGGATGAAAGCGAGATAAAGATTACTAAATAAGTGAGCCATCTTAAAACCAATGGCATATTATGTCCAATTTTTTCAATTGCATATTGGTCCTTTCTTCCGAGCCATTCGATAATTACAAATATAAATATCAGGGATAATGTCACAGCGGTGCTAACATAATTGAGAGATGCTCCGTTACTTGAAAACGAAAATAACTTTTTGTAATAGATAAGAACAGCGTTCAAATCAGCGGCACGGAAGAATACATAGGTGATACACAAACTCGCAAAAGTTCTGATGATGTTGAAAAACTCCTTGAATGTGGGTAGTGTACTGTCATTTGCAGCAACTCCTGTATATCTGTTAGTAGTCCTGTTAACTATTGAGGGTATGAACATAAGACCATTGAGCAACCCCCAGATGACAAAATTCCAACTCGCTCCATGCCATAGTCCACTTAATGTGAAAAGTAACATCAGATTTAGGACTTTTCTCTTGCCACCTCCTATAGCCACGTAGAAGTAATCCCGGAACCAGGTAGAAAGAGAAATGTGCCATCTCCGCCAAAATTCCGCATAGTTTCTTGAGAAGAAGGGGTAAGCGAAATTTTGAGAAAGATTAAAACCAAGAAGTCTTGCGCTGCCCAAAGCAATATCTGAATACCCAGAGAAGTCCCCATAGATTTGAAAAGCAAAGAATATCATCCCGACCCAATGCGCAAGAGAGTTTAGTTCCAAGCCTTGATCGAAAACCTGAGATACAAAAACAGCACAGTTATCAGCAATAACAAGTTTCTTAAATAGACCCCAAAGAATTTGCCGCAAACCATCTGTAGCCTGATATGGATCGAAAGTCCGATGAGTTAAAAATTGGGGGAGGAGCTTTTTTGCCCGTTCAATTGGCCCGGCAACCAATTGCGGAAAAAAGCTCACATAAGCCGCAAATACCACAAAGTCTTCTGTAGCACGCATCTTTCCCCGGTAGACGTCTATGGTATAACTCATGGTTTGGAAAGTGTAGAAACTGATTCCCACCGGGAGAATGATCTGAAGGGAACTTTCTGATGTTGCGAGTCCTATATTTCCCAGCACTAGTTGAAGGCTGTCAATAAAAAAATTGAAGTATTTGAAAAAACCTAATAGGAGAAGGTTACTGGTCACACTCAGCACCAGAAATGCCTTTTTCTGCTTTTGTCTAACGGCCTGTTGAATTTTGAGTGCGACGAAATAGTCTACAACAATACTTAGGAGAATTAATCCCAGAAATCTAAAGTCCCACCAACCATAGAAGAACAGGCTGGCTGAGAGGATGAAAAAGTTCTGAAGTTTGAGGTTCCTGTTAAGTAGGAACCAATAGATCAGAAAGACAATTGCGATGAACAGGCAATAGGTAAACGAGTAAAAAAGCATTGTCGGAAGGCGGTTGGTTAGGTGTAATAAAAGACGGTATTCGTCGAGAGGTAAGATCTCGTTTATTATTAATAGATAATTTTTTTGATTTCGGTTGATAGTAATGATGAAAACATTTCGGCTCCACTTTGATTTAAATGCGCAAAATCAAATGAATAACCGGATTCATAGCAAAAAGGATATTTCAAATGGTCATACATTTCAATCATATGCGTCTTAGGTATCACGTTGGTTATAGGTAATAGCTCTTTATATTCTATAGTGGACAGTTTTGGAGGAATTACGAAGACCAGATGTATTCCTTTGCTCTGTGCTATTGAAATCAGTTTTATCACTCGTTCATAGAGTACTTTGTTGATACTTTGAGCTTTGAATGACCTTGCTTCCCTCGCCGCCTGGATCTGTACAGCGAGTTGGGAGGTGTCTTTTTTAAATTGTTTCCGCCGAATTTGCAGTCGATGATCATTGTCAAGTCGGAGAGGCAGGTAACCGTCTGTTCTCTGAGTAGGAGGATTCACCAATAGTTTTAAGTAGAATAAAATGCCTCTGAACTTTTGAAAGGTGATTAGCCTGTTTTTCCATGCTTCGATGTATTTCTCTTTCGTGCTTTTTTTCTGCGAAGTAGACCAGGAGCTAGCATTGATGTAATTAATTGCATACAGTAACTGATCGTTATTCATTGAGTACGTTCCTTTAAGCGATGATACATTGGGTTTTCTTAATGTATCCAGCATACTCAGCTCCATTATCCCCAATTTGATACTGCCGGAATCCAAGTCAGAGACAAAGTTTTCAAACAAGAAAGATTGTTCCGCATTGAATGTTCCTGGAAGTGCAAAATTGTAAAAATTGTAGGATTGAAGGGAGTCCTTTAGCTTCTGAGGATCAACGTGTCGGTACAGACGACTTGAGCCAAAAATGACTGCATTATATTGATTCTCACTGCGTTGAAACTCTAACATCTTCTTCATCATCAACTCGTTACCGTGATAGTAAGGAAGAGCTGCAATTAGAATCAGTTGTACTACACCCAGCAGCACAAAGAATATTAAAATTTTTTTCAAAAAAGCTTTCATAAAAGCAAGAATGCCAAGGTTATTCGAGGGTTGATTTTAAAGTCAAGTTTAGGTTAATACTGAAGTGAGCCTGAATTCATTTATCAGTCAATTGAAACCTCAGGTTTGGGGTTGAGAAAATTTTGACTGATGAGAAATTTATCGACTTCCATAACAGTTGAGATAAAATTTTCTTTGTGTTCGTAATTAAAAAAACCATGATCTGCGCCCTCGTAAATTACCACTTCACAAATGTTTTCACTATCAAGCATTTTTTGTTGGAATTGCATAACCAAATCTGGATTTGCCACTTTATCCTCTGAACCAGATAGTATGAGACAGGCAGGCGCACCTTGCGAAATATTATGAATTGGAGAATGGCGTTGAAAATCTGTACCAAAGAATTGTGAAGCAAATGTCCCAGGTCCGGTATCTAGCAGTGGGTTAAATAGGATTGACAGGTTTGGACTGGCAGAGATCGAGGAATCATCTTCTGTATCATTGTAGTCATTTAGAAGACCTGATCCAATGGCGAGATACCCTCCGGCGGAACCTCCGATCGCCACAATTTTTTGTTCATCTATTTTTAAAAAACTAGCCTGCTTTCTCAAAAATCGTATTGCAGATTTAGCGTCTTCCAATGCTTGAAACGGGTCTAGCTCCGATTGTGAGGGTGAAAGACTGTAATCGGCAAGGAAGCAAATCCCTCCACGCTGAGCAAAATAGGTGGCTTGTTTCAAGAATTGAGACCGGTTGCCTGATGTAAACCCACCACCGTGAAAGAAAATAATTGCCGTCGACAACCTTGCGCTGCTGAAAGTCGATCGTAGCATCTCAAGCTTCAATGTTTTTTCACCAACGACTTTGTAATCAATGGAAGATGAAATGATGCCAGATGCTGGTGAAGTTATTCTATCTGCTTGATTACAGGCTGAAAGGATTAGTAACAATATGATTCTAAACCTGAACATATAATTAGTCGATTGTGAGTATTTCGGAATTCTTTTTTTCCACGACAGAGTTATATACGTTCATGATTTTCTCGTAATGAACTTCTTTATTGAACTTTTCACGAAAAGTTTTGAGGCCATTATATCCCATTTCTATGGCTATAGCGTTCTTTTTCTGGAACAAATTAATAACTCTCTTTTGTAGTTCCTCAGGTTTTCCTGATTCAAAGTGTAATCCGTTCAAATTTTGTTCGACAATTTCAGTCATTCCTCCCATATTGGAAATAATTGCTGGTCTCGCATTTGCAAATGATTCGAGAAGAGTAAGTCCAAATGTTTCAGGCCACTCTGAAGGAAGAATCGAGGCAATGGCATTTCTTATCAGTGTTTCAAGGTCCTTCCCTTTTTTGAATCCTAGAAATTCAATGTTTACGCAATTTTTTTGATCTATAAAATCTTTAATCTCTTTTTCCAAAGGTCCCGATCCAGCAATTTTCAAGGGCACATCTGGTAGTCCAGCAAAGGCTTTCAATAATGTTCGTAGACCTTTTGTTACATCCAGACGACCAAAGTACAGAAAGTATTCTCCGGGTTTTTGGTGCCGATTCATCATCGGCTCCTGGTCTATGAAATTATGAATGGCTGTGACTCGATCAACTGACACTATTCCAGTATTAATTATTTCTCTTTTTTGAAACTCGCTTACTGTGATGAAATGGTCAACAAGTTTGAGGTCTCCCAACTTTCTTGAAAAGTAAGCTTCTCCAGCCAACATACTTGAGCGCAGTAACTTTCCATCCTTGCATCGATTTAAGGCTGCTTTGTAAAACATTTTACCGGCACAACTGTTACATCTGATTCCATTTCTGTTGAGTGTATAGACCGGACAAATGAGTTTGTATTCGTGCAGTGTCTGAACTACTGGTATATTTTCCTCCCTCAAAGCCTCTAATATCGAAACTGTTAAATTGCCATAGTAAATATGTAAGTGAGCGATATCAGGTTGCGTATCCCGGATGAGGATTTTTAACGCCTCTTTGGCCTCCCTATTATAGAATACTTTCAGTGGTGTTTTCCATGGAGAATTTTCCGAAAAGGGCCCTGAAGGGAAATATTTATTGTAGGGAGTTGCTAAATTTCTTGAATTTATCGTAGCGAAGGGAATAACTTCCTGGCCATGCGTCGTTAAGAGCTTTTCCAAACTGAGCATGTATTGATCAGACCCTCCACGAACGTGATAATAGCCATTGATATTCAATATCTTCATTTCTGATCACGTATGTTTAGGTACCTGTTGACCATGATTCCAGTGACCACCCAAAAAATTAAGATATTTGGCCGGTATTCAAAAACAGCCGCTACTACGGCTCCCAGGGCAAATGCGTAAACCAGCCCCCTGGTCCAGAGGCCTGAAAACCGGAATGTAGAATTTTCCTCTTCATAGTATACCACCTTGGCCATCTGACCAATTTTGCGAAGTAGAAATACGTAAGAAAAGAAACCAAAAATACCGAAGTGGGCCATTAGATTTACCCAGTATACATCTTTAAAGGGTTTGTATGACAGTATCTTGATAGGTGTGCCATCTTGCCACAATCGCATTCTCACCGTGGCTTCTTCGGCTCCATATCCAAGTAATTTGAAATTCTTGATGATGACCGGGACTACCTGGCCTATGACCCATAGACGATTTTTACTGGCTTCTTCCTCGTAATACTCCACTGTAAAAGCCTCTTGAAGCTCCTCAATAGGGCTTTTTATATCCTCCTTGAAAAGGCTGTTGGCATCAAATTTGGCATAATAATCTATAACAGCATTTAAACTGGATGTAAAAAATATTAGCGGGATCAGAGCCATCATCAGAACAAGTCCCAATTTGGCGAGATTGGCTCTCGCACCAGAAAAATTTGCCACAATCGGAAAGGCTAACATGACGATTATGGCCGCTGAGCGCGTATAAGAAATCGTGACTCCTACCAATAACGTAAATAGTGCACCCAAAATCATTAATCGGTTCTTTTTGAAAATCTCGATTTTGTATTTGTAGAAATTGAGTGCGATAAGTGAAACACTGATGATGACAAAGAAAATAGCCAACTGTCCTGGTAATGCCATGGTGCCGACAATAAAGCCTGCGTCCAGACCTTCGAGTGTTCTAAATCCTTTGGAGATATTTCCCACAACCAAAGTTACTTCTCGCGGCATCCAAAAAGTTGACAAGTGTACTTCCACCAATTGTTGATAGAGGCTCACAACTACCTGGAAAACTCCGGTAATAGTCAACATCTTCACAAGGGATCGTACCTCCTTAGGAGTAATAACCAAATGAACAATAAGGTAGTAGGCACTGACGTACCGGAAAAAGATCCTCAACTTGGAAAATAGAGGAATCAAAGAGCTTCCATTAATCAAGGCAGACAAAATGAAGATCAATGCTATTGCAATGAAGTATTTATCAAGCGGGGTTCTCTGCAATGACCTATTCTGAAGAAAGTACCTTCCCAAAACTAAGAACGTCAGAAAATAGAGAAAAAGCTCGCCGGCAAACCTTGAAAGACTATAAATTAGATCATTGACAGGTAGCCATTTTAGAATGAATTCTTCTGATATGAAAAAGAATACAACTCCAATCAGTATGATGAATGGTCTAAATTTCATACCCGAATGCATTTTGAATTTCTCGAAAGTCCTCCTTCATAAAGGGAGGAATTGAAGGTTTCGTATAATTTCCTTTTTTCTCTCGTAGTTCGGTCTGAATGAATAATTCCAGTTTGACGCTCATGGTCAGCTCAAGAAAATCTAATATCTCCTTTATGCTGTCAACTTTATTTTCGAATAAATCTTCATATCGCACAATCAAAAGTTGATCAGATTTTTTATCTCTTAGAATCTGGAGCTCTCTGGACGCATACCACCACTCAACAATTCCTCTTTGAGTATTGTCGATTAGATTCCTTAAGGCACCCTCCCAATGACTAAAACTGGGATTTTTAATAATGTCGTTCACAAGAATTGTCCATTTGCGATCTTCTAAACCCCACCAGTTTGCTTCCTGGCCATTTTCTAGGGAACTGTGTAAGGCATTCCATTTTTCAATGGAATTGGCTACTGCGTATCCATTCCTTATGATCGCGATGCATTTAGCCTCAGGAAGTACATTTTTAAGTTCCTTATGCCTGTAAATTAACTCCGGATATTTGTCCAACACCAATTTAGTCCCAGTCAACCACTGAAAAATGGAATAAATCTTCATCAGTCTGGAAGCCCCGTTTTTCTCTTGAGAAAGGTGCGGACGCAGGCTGACAAGATTATTCTCCTTAGAATAACTCCCAATCAAATCTTCGTTTTTGAAGGCAAAATGCCAGGCGGCTTTTGGTTCATTCAGATAGGCAATATCCGTCTGGGCACTTAATACTTTCCCTAAAATAGTTGTGCCACTTCGTCCTACTCCCACTAAAAACCCAACAGGCGGATAGGCCCTCGAAGGTGTCAAAACATCGATAACTTTGAAAAAGAAAAATACAAACTTGTTAATGAATCTCCCTTTTGTTGTTAATGGTCGCCCTTCAAATAGGAAATATGCCAATAACCTTTGATAAACTTTGGAGAACCCTAGCTTAAGATAGCTTTTAGTTAATTGCGCGATCATCTTAATTCCAAATTTCAGATAAGGAATATCCTAAATTTTTCTCGAGTGCTTCATGTGAGGATTTGTAGTAATCTTTCAGAGATAGGTAAGTTTCATTGGACATTTTATCCACGGTACTTTCCTTTTTCTCATTCAACTTCAGATAAATGGGTTCAAAACGCTCTCTTAAGGCCTTTAACGCGCCATGAATTGCGGGGTGTTTGTGAGACTTGTTTCGGATTTTGAACCTTAACTTTTTGTAAATACCATGTACGCGGCCACTTTTAAGAGATACGGTTTTATTCACTACCTCAAAATTATATTGATCGTAATATTTCGCTTTGATATTAGCAAAATCACAAATTTCGGCCAAGGTCTCCTTTGGATTCCGTACTAAATCCTCAAAAAGGATCAATTTGATTTGCTCTTTCGGAATTTGATCATACCAGGCTTCAAGGTAGTCCATGTATTTACCTTGTCTTAAGGTAAGTAAATGCTGTTTTTGGGGATCGGAATCTTCGAACTGAAGCATCATCTGTAAATACCCCTCAAGTGTTTCGGTACCTTTGAGATATCCATCTTGTTTAGCAAAATTGTACCATGAAATCAGCCGGTCGATAGGATTTCTGAGAATGAAGATGATCTTAGCTCGAGATTTTAGTTCATGATGAATCCATTTGGGTGTTGGAAGTGAATACAAGTAGTCAGGAGTAGCCTCCATGCGTAAATTGTTTGAGTCACATTGATCAAAATACGTTTCATATTCATTGACCCCAGTATATCTCGATGCAGATGTTAATGGGTACTCCTGTGACAACCAGTAGCGTGATTCTTTGATAGAAGATGCACATATCTCAGGATGATCTTTAAGGTAGAAGAATAGTGAGGTTGTGGCGGCCTTAGTCGTTCCTCCTATGATTAAATATTCCTTTTCCACGAAGCTCATTTGTTAGCGTGATCCCAAATGGAAAGATCTCTTTCGAGTAATTCTGATAATTCCAAGTTGGGCTGTTGATACAATGTTGAAAGGTATTGACGTGTGGCGTCACTTAGGGGAGTGGGTTTGAACTCTTTTTTATTCCATGTTTTAATTTTGCTGGCGAGCCTTACTCGTACTTCTTTAGGTACGATTTGTTTTAAGCCACCTTTTAATGGGTTATCACTTAGGAATAACCTTGACAAAGCTGGAAACTTGGAAGCACTTCTCTTATTTACTACTTTCCCTTCAAAGTCAGGCATAGCAATATCTAGTTCAGAACTGAGTTCCCGAATTACGCTATCATGGTTTTTCGCCATTTCTTCAAATAAAACTACCTGGACATTCTCACGGCCGAATATAGAGTATACTGTTTTCAATTGATTCGCATACATACCCCGATCTATATAAGCGTTATGTCTCTGATTGAATTCAGTCCAGTTTTTCTTCTTCTGTTCGGCCTCAAGTGCTTCTTCAAAGGTCTTCATTTTCTCAAGACCTAATTGCCGGGCATACCAGTAATGAGAGTATGCACGTTCTACCGGATTCCTTAGTATGGCAATAAGTATACATGAAGGATTGTGTTCATATAGTTTTTGGGTCGCTTCTGAAAAATAGATCAGACCCACACTTTTTATCATGATTTGATGACCAGCTGGAACCTCATCAAAATATTTTGGATATACATTTTCATAGCCAAGTTGGTATTCATTGTGATCAACAAAGAATTTAAACTCCAATTGCTTGTGACTAGTGAGGTTAGGACTGGTTTCTAAATACCCGGCAAGAGATGAAGTTCCGGACTTTTGAGCTCCAATAATGGCAATGTCAATTTTTCTGATCAATGGTCTAAGGGTATCAAAAACGGCAATTTAAGTGTTTGAAAATGAATTGAATAGTTTTATTTCCAAATAAAATTACAGGACCGAATGGCTTGTGATTACTTAAATGAATGTGTGCGATTATGGTATGTAAGTGTCATTGATGGTCCGTATCAGCTTCACGAAATGGGAATCAAGGTTTTGAATTGGTCTTGATTATTTGGTGCGTCTCAGTAACTCCCTGTTCAATGATCTTCACAATATAAATTCCAGCTTTCAAGTGACTGATATCCATCAATTTAGTAACTCTGCCTCTGAAAACGGTTTGACCGCTTAGTGAGTAGATTCGGATGTCTATGGCTTTGTCACTCTTTAGAAACAGGGTCTCTTGCGCTGGATTTGGGTATATGCTGGTTTCGCTAACAGCTGCATCTGAAGAAAGAATAAGACTTAATGATGCGCTGAGGGTTACCGAATATACGTTGTTTTCAATTTGTCCGTCATCTGCAATAATCGTGAAGTTTTGATTTCCGACTCCTGGCATGACGCGGCTCAAAAGGACCGTATTTTCTGAAATAGAGGCCTCTACAAACACTGGATCTTCAGAATGGAAAGTGTAAGTCACTTTTTGGTTTAACTCGTCATTAGGCACGATTTCAGGCAGAATATCGATAGTAACAATTGCATCAGAAGTTTCATCAAACTCAATGAAATCTTGACTTAATGTGAATCTTGGTGCATCATTTACAGGGTTAATAGTTAGTTGAAATGACGATTCTGCTTGTTGTGAACTGTCACTCGCTGTAATTCGCACGGTTCCTATCCCGTTGTAATTTACGGATGGGGTGGCTTCTAGATAACCATTATTAATTGCTATGACAACCTCATCTTCAAAGTCGTGGGTGACATGATATTGTAAGGCGGCATTTTCCGGGTCCTTGAAAACGGATGAAATTTCTGCAATTTGCACCGTTCCCTGGTCTTCATCGATAGAAGTGTTGGGAATGGTGTTGAGAACTACCGGCGGTTTGTTAAAAATAGTGCATATAAAGTCAATTAGAAATTGATACTTATCAGTATTCAGACTAGAACCAATACTGTGAACAATAGTATCTAAATGATCAATCCCAAGAGAGTCATAAATATCTGCTATAAGTAGTCCGTTTCTGGGATCATGACCATTCTGAGAACCTGGCTCATCTTCGAATACCAAAAACAAAGGCGGAGAGTTTGTATTTATTTCTTGTGAAGGGGACCACCAGTCAGGGTGATTCCAAATCGCATCAGGCAGAGCATTGTACATGTAGATGCCTTGAATGTTTGGTTGATTATGGGCAATTTTCCAGCTAATGATACTACCGCGAGAAGACCCGCCCACCAAAAACTTTGTCGTATCTAGATTGTAAACATGTGCATTTTTTTTTACCCAATCAATCATTAATTCAGCATCGTTCCATCCTATTTCCACATCCTCAATATTTCTTAATGAAGGAATGGACTCCCACGACACAACAGAAATTCCTGTCTCGTTGAGCTCATCGACAATAGATTGCGGCATTGAAACATTTCCACCATTACCGTGAGCTTCAAAATAAACCGGGGACGGCCCGTTAGACCGAGCAAGATGGAGATCTAAAAACTGTCTTGATTCCGGCCCATATTCTACTTTGGGTATGGTGGGTATTGCTACTGCATTTAAATTTAGAAGCAGGTTAAATCTCCCTCCATACCCGTTTTTGCCATTAATGATGATTTTGTATTGAGTCTTACTCTTGCCATTGATTGTGTCTCCTCCATTTAGAGGTAGCCTTCTAATCTTTTTTCGGTTGAAAATTTCAAATTGCTCGTGATCATGTTCCGGACTAATCCAGATACTATCGATAAGGTATTGATCAAAGATGCGCATGATCGTGCCCTCCACGTTCCGAAACTGTCGGGATATCGAATCCGGGAACTGTGGTTGAAGCTTGTTTTTGAGTTCCGCCAATTTCGCTACATGACTTGCATCGTAAGATAAATTACTTAATTCGTACGGGTCAGTACTCAAATCATAGAGCTCATATTCAGGTGGATTATAATACCGGTCCATAACTTCCCGCGCCTGGGTGCCCAGGTACGCTTCACCTTGAACAAGTCTCCCTGACTGATCATTATCCACGAACCTGTACGGCATTCTTAAAGTTGTGTCAAGGTTGTGAATCAATTTCCAGTTTTCATATCGAAGGGCTTTTCTTGGGTAATAGCCGTGTGCCGTATGATAATGGAATTCAGTAAATACAGGAAGGGTTTTTATGTTTCTGCCATCGACTAGTGGTTTTAAAGATCTGCCAGCGAGCATGGAGGGTATTTCAATCTGGGCATATTCCAGGATGGTCGGCATAATGTCTATCGCAGATACGAGCTTATCAACCTGTAAGGCCTCGTTTTGATTGGGAGCTACAATGATGAGAGGTGTTTTAACTCCCGCTTCGTAATTTGAAGTCTTTGCCCGGTTGAAAGGAGCACCATTATCACTCAAAATGATGAACAGTGTCCTATCTAATAGGTCTTTACCTTGAAAGAAGTTAAAGATTTGGTCAACCAGATGATCAACTCTGGCTACAGCATTGTAGTAGGAAGCGACTCTGGATAGTTGCTCCTCATCATCGACCATCTGATAAGGAAGCGGATTTATATTAGTAGCCTCAAACAGAGGGTTGGGTATATTATTGACCTGATCCGGGAATGATTTTTCTCTATTTACATGAGGATCATAAAGATTGATCATGGTAAAGCGTTTATCTCGATGGTTTTGATAAATGCTTTCCAAAACGTTTAAGACGTGGGTCGACTCTCTTGTTTTTTCGGTCCTTCCATCTTTGAAATCAAATCCAATTGAATTTTGATCCTCTACGTGTATTTTCCCAATTACGGAGTTATAAAAACCATTTTCTGAAAGGATGCGAGGTAAGGGAATAATGTGATTTTTTAACTTGAATTCGGTATTGGCATTGGCCAAACCAATTTGTCCATGTTGAAATGGGTATAGACCTGTCAAAATACTCGCTCTAGAAGGTGAGCAAGATGATTGGGTAACATATGCGTTGGAAAAATTCACTGATGAATTGGCCAGGGAATCTAAAAACGGTGTGCGTGCCAAGGTATCGCCAAGTACACCTAATTCCTGTCCCAAATCATCGAAAGTGATCAATACAATATTGGAAACAGGTTGTTGATCCTGACTTTGTACCAGAACTGGACATATTAGGATAAATGGAAGCAAGCAAAGATACCTCCGTAAAATCATAAGGACACCTACTATTAGTATTACAAAAGTAAAACCTATTTTATAAGGTGAAATTTTTATCATTATACAAAGGTTTCGAATGAAGTTATTTGCGTCCCGTCATGATGTAGGTATTAGTCGATCTCGTAATAATCGTCGTTACCAAACTGCCTTCAGTATGTATTTAGAATTCTTCGAGTTGTGTTGAAGAATAATTAATATTACCTGAGTTTAAGAATGCGGGAACTTTGTGCTTTTTCTAAACCTACAATTTGAATGATATAAACCCCAGCCTTCAAAGAACTTATATCTATAGATCCAATTACTTTTTTTTGAATCCAAAGTTTTCCATCCAAAGAATGAATCTGTACTTCCAACTTTCGGGGGCTATCAAAGAATAACTGGCCTGTTGCCGGGTTCGGGTATATGCTGAGAGCGGAGTTATGCCCATCTATGGAAAGAACAGTATTAACTGATACATCAAAGGATACAGTAAATTGATTATTCTCTATTTGCCCATCATTGGCCACGATTGTGAAGCTCTGAGTGCCCGAAATACCCGTTATTGTTTTCACTGTAATGGCCTGATCATTAACAGTAACTGTTGCTATTTCAGGATCCACAGAATGGATGGAATAGCCAACAACCTGATCAAGTTCATCGATGGGGACTATTTCAGGGATTATATCGATCATCTTCACTATCGAATGGTCAAATGTGTCTAATGTGGTTTCACTTAATGTGAATCTAGGTTCATCATTAATTGGTGTTACTATTACATTTAGGGTATCAATAACGGTCGCACCCTGATTATCAGTGGCAGTGAGGACAACAATGCCCGAACCATTTTGATTAGGTAAATATTCCAGGTTAAGGATGCTTTGTGTAATTGAAGCCTGGATCAAATCAGGATTGAGACTTGAGGCAGAAAGGCTTAATTCATCACCATTGTCAATATCTGCAAATCTTTCGGCAAGGTCCAGCTCTGTGACCTCTGTGTCTTCTTCCACTGTGAGGTCCCCAATTGGAGAGACGAGAATGGGAGCATCATTGACATTTGAAACGGACAAAAAGAGGTCGCTGGAAACCGATGCATTGCTTTCATCGGTGGCCGTTACGGTGATCACTATTGAACCAACATCATTATTTACTGGCGTTCCGGAAAAGATATTGTTCTCAAAAGTCAACCAACCCGGTAAGGAACTGGAAGTGAGCGTTAATGTTTCACCATCAACATCGTAGAAAAGATCTTCGGGGAGCGTGAATTCAAAATAGGTGTCTTCGGTGGCTTCAAGGTCTTCAAAGTCCAAGGCCGAAATGGGAGCATCATTAACGGGGTTTACGGTTACATTTATGGTGTCTAGGGTGGTCGCACCCTGATTATCAGTGGCAGTGAGGACAACAGTGCCCGAACCATTTTGATTAGGTAAATATTCCAGGTTAAGGATGCTTTGTGTAATTGAAGCCTGGATCAAATCAGGATTGAGACTTGAGGCAGAAAGGCTTAATTCATCACCATTGTCAATATCTGCAAATCTTTCGGCAAGGTCCAGCTCTGTGACCTCTGTGTCTTCTTCCACTGTGAGGTCCCCAATTGGAGAGACGAGAATGGGAGCATCATTGACATTTGAAACGGACAAAAAGAGGTCGCTGGAAACCGATGCATTGCTTTCATCGGTGGCCGTTACGGTGATCACTATTGAACCAACATCATTATTTACTGGCGTTCCGGAAAAGATATTGTTCTCAAAAGTCAACCAACCCGGTAAGGAACTGGAAGTGAGCGTTAATGTTTCACCATCAACATCGTAGAAAAGATCTTCGGGGAGCGTGAATTCGAAATAGGTGTCTTCGGTGGCTTCAAGGTCTTCAAAGTCCAAGGCCGAAATGGGAGCATCATTAACTGGGTTTACGGTTACATTTATGGTGTCTAGGGTGGTCGCACCCTGATTATCAGTGGCAGTGAGGACAACAATGCCCGAACCATTTTGATTAGGTAAATATTCCAGGTTAAGGATGCTTTGTGTAATTGAAGCCTGGATCAAATCAGGATTGAGACTTGAGGCAGAAAGGCTTAATTCATCACCATTGTCAATATCTGCAAATCTTTCGGCAAGGTCCAGCTCTGTGACCTCTGTGTCTTCTTCCACTGTGAGGTCCCCAATTGGAGAGACGAGAATGGGAGCATCATTGACATTTGAAACGGACAAAAGGAGGTCGCTGGAAACCGATGCATTGCTTTCATCGGTGGCCGTTACGGTGATCACTATTGAACCAACATCATTATTTACTGGCGTTCCGGAAAAGATATTGTTCTCAAAAGTCAACCAACCCGGTAAGGAACTGGAAGTGAGCGTTAATGTTTCACCATCAACATCGTAGAAAAGATCTTCGGGGAGCGTGAATTCAAAATAGGTGTCTTCGGTGGCTTCAAGGTCTTCAAAGTCCAAGGCCGAAATGGGAGCATCATTAACGGGGTTTACGGTTACATTTATGGTGTCTAGGGTGGTCGCACCCTGATTATCAGTGGCAGTGAGGACAACAGTGCCCGAACCATTTTGATTAGGTAAATATTCCAGGTTAAGGATGCTTTGTGTAATTGAAGCCTGGATCAAATCAGGATTGAGACTTGAGGCAGAAAGGCTTAATTCATCACCATTGTCAATATCTGCAAATCTTTCGGCAAGGTCCAGCTCTGTGACCTCTGTGTCTTCTTCCACTGTGAGGTCCCCAATTGGAGAGACGAGAATGGGAGCATCATTGACATTTGAAACGGACAAAAAGAGGTCGCTGGAAACCGATGCATTGCTTTCATCGGTGGCCGTTACGGTGATCACTATTGAACCAACATCATTATTTACTGGCGTTCCGGAAAAGATATTGTTCTCAAAAGTCAACCAACCCGGTAAGGAACTGAGCGTTAATGTTTCACCATCAACATCGTAGAAAAGATCTTCGGGGAGCGTGAATTCGAAATAGGTGTCTTCGGTGGCTTCAAGGTCTTCAAAGTCCAAGGCCGAAATGGGAGCATCATTAACTGGGTTTACGGTTACATTTATGGTGTCTAGGGTGGTCGCACCCTGATTATCAGTGGCTGTGAGGACAACAGTCCCCGAGCCATTTTGATTAGGTAAATATTCCAGGGTAAGGATGCTTTGTGTAATTGAAGCCTGGATCAAATCAGGAATGAGACTTGAGGCAGAAAGGCTTAATTCATCACCATTGTCAATATCTGCAAATCTTTCGGCAAGGTCCAGCTCTGTGACCTCTGTGTCTTCTTCCACTGTGAGGTCCCCAATTGGAGAGACGAGAATGGGAGCATCATTGACATTTGAAACGGACAAAAAGAGGTCGCTGGAAACCGATGCATTGCTTTCGTCGGTGGCCGTTACGGTGATCTCTATTGAACCAACATCATTATTTACTGGCGTTCCGGAAAAGATATTGTTCTCAAAAGTCAACCAACCCGGTAAGGAACTGGAAGTGAGCGTTAATGTTTCACCATCAACATCGTAGAAAAGATCTTCGGGGAGAGTGAATTCGAAATAAGTGTCTTCGGTGGCTTCAAGGTCTTCAAAGTCCAAGGCCGAAATGGGAGCATCATTAACGGGGTTTACGGTTACATTTATGGTGTCTAGGGTGGTCGCACCCTGATTATCAGTGGCTGTGAGGACAACAGTCCCCGAGCCATTTTGATTAGGTAAATATTCCAGGGTAAGGATGCTTTGTGTAATTGAAGCCTGGATCAAATCAGGAATGAGACTTGAGGCAGAAAGGCTTAATTCATCACCATTGTCAATATCTGCAAATCTTTCGGCAAGGTCCAGCTCTGTGACCTCTGTGTCTTCTTCCACTGTGAGGTCCCCAATTGGAGAGACGAGAATGGGAGCATCATTGATGGCGTTAATGGTTACACG
Organism: Cyclobacteriaceae bacterium; assembly: GCA_965215825.1. Taxonomy (GTDB): domain Bacteria; phylum Bacteroidota; class Bacteroidia; order Cytophagales; family Cyclobacteriaceae; genus JAWPMT01. The sequence continues at coordinate 536,262 of CBDCEM010000003.1, forward strand.
GGCACCAATTTTCGTTGCATAATCACCATTTGAGGCTGTCAATGCTATAGTACCTGTTCCATTAAAGTTTTCTTCAGGATTAATTTCGATCGCATTATTTGCTATCTGAATGGTTACATTTCCTTCGAAATTATCCGTCGCCTCGAACGTTAATTCTTCACGGTTAGGGTCCATAAAAACACTTGATAACTCTACAATTTTCAAGCCTTGATCCTCGTCAATGATGATTTCTTCAAGAGGGTTTTGAATAAATGGTTTATTCAGGGAGGATTGAATAAAATTAAGTAGAAACTGATATTTATCCTGATTTTCACTATATCCGATACTATGAACGAGGGTGTCAAGGTCACCAAGGCCCAGGGAGTCGTAAGTCGCGCTTATTGTTAAGCCATTGTCTGGATCATGGGCGTCATGCACACCAGGGTGAAACTCATAAGCCAAAAATAAAGGGGGTGATGACATAGATACTTCATCCGGTGGATGCCACCGTTCTGGTCGTTGCCAAACCACATCGGGTAAGGCATTGTACATATAGATTCCTTTGATTTCATTCTCAGGAAGGTGGGCAATTTTCCAGCTTAGAATACTTCCCCTTGAAGAACCACCGATGATGAATCTTGTTGTGTCAAAATTGTATTCGGACGCATTATTTTTCACCCATTGAAGCATTCTATTCGCATCATTCCAGCCTTTTTGAATATCCGTAACCGTTCGCAACGTTGGAATCGATTCCCACGATACCACGGAGACGCCCGCCTCAGTAAGCTCCTCAATTACCGTGTTTGGCATTGAAATATTCCCCCCATTAGGGTGAGAATCAAAATAAACCGGAGTGAGGCCATCCGATTTTGCCTGGTAGATGTCTAAAAATTGCCTTGATCTTGGGCCATAGAATACGTTTTTAAATTCGAGGTAGGGAGCGGATTTCAGCGTTAGAAGTGAAGAAGAGATTTCTCCATACCCGTTTTTGATATAAAGATTAAGCTCGAATTGATCCTCCGTAGGAATGTCCCCTGATCGTTCACTTTCTTTTTCACCAATCCATCTAATTTCTTTTCGATTGATAACCTCGAATTTTTCGTAATCATGAGATTCATCAATCCAAATGCTGTCAATTAGGAAGTTTTCGAAAATAGAAATTGGTTTTTCCAGATTGTGAAAAGATTGAAAGATGGCAGATTGAATTCGAGGCCTTAACATGTTTTTAAGCCTTCTGAGTATTTTGTTGTGTTGTGTGTTGTTCGATAAGTTGTTATACTCATGGGGGTCGTTATTCAGGTCGTACAGCTCAAATTCCGGAGGATTGAAGTATCGATCTAAGATTTTCCTTGCTTTCGTTTCATCGTATTGCTCATTATTCACGAATTCTCCCGACAAATCCCCATCAACTGATGTTAGGGGCATATTAATCGTTGTATCCAAATTATGAATAAGCTTCCAATCTTTGAATCGGATGGCCTTTCTGGGGTAATGTTCGTTGGGGCCATGATGATGGAACTCGGTAAATATTGGACGTTCACTCCAGTCTGAAATTCCGTCAATTATTGGTTTCAGGGATCTTCCAGCAAGCATAGGGGGTATTTTCATATTGGCATAATCCAAAATCGTCGGCATAATATCAATGCTCGAGATTAGTTCATTGATTTGAGCAACTTTGGATTGAAAAGGTGTAATTAAGATCATAGGAGTCTTTACACCTGCTTCATAATTTGATGTTTTACCCCGGTTAAATGGGGCGCCATTGTCACTTAGAATAATGAACAGTGTTTGATTCAGTAAGCCACTTTCTTTATAGAAATTAAAGATCTCTTCAATTAAATGATCGGCCCGGGACACGGCATTGTAATAAGAGGCTATTCTTGATAATTGTTCATCATCGTCAACCATTTGATAAGGCAGTGGATTTATATCACTTGCCTCGAAAGGGGAGGTAGGAATGTTATTGACCTGGCCGGGGAACGACTTTTCATTGTTGACATGAGGGTCATACAAATTGATCATAGTGAAATATTTGTCCGATTCATGCGTATAAATTCGGTTTAGAAGTCTCAGTACGTGTGAAGCCTCTCTGGTTTTTTCCGTCCTTCCATCGACAAAATCAAATTTCATCGCCTCATCAGAACTCTTGACATGGACTTTTCCAATGGATGAACTATAAAATCCATCTTTTCTTAGCGCGTTGGGAAGGGACGTTATATGATCATTTAACTTAAACTCCGTTCTGTCATTTGCTAAACCAATTTGTCCATGCTGAAAAGGATACAAACCTGTTAGAATACTCGCCCTGGATGGAGAGCAGGAAGATTGGGTTACGTACGCATTCGTAAAATTTACTGCGGAGCGAGCAAGTGAATCGATGAAAGGAGTACGTGCTTTTTTATCGCCTGCAAATCCGATTTCTTGCCCAAGATCATCAAGTGTGATTAGTACGATGTTTGATAAAGGCTGCTCTTCTTGTCCCAGTACCCATCCAGGACAAAGAAGAATGACTTTTGATAAAAACAGCAACCTCAACAACGGAAAGAATGTGCTTCTACGAAGTGTAAAAAATGGATTCCGAATAATCAATGGCTCTTTCACATATTGTGGACTCAACTGCTTTATTGATCGGTCCGTCAAAGTTACTAAAGTAGTGTTTCTATCACCTTTCAGAAAGTAGTTGTTAAATCCTTAATGTGCAATTCATTTGTTGGTCAGGAGTATTATTAAAGCGAAACTTTAGATTTGATAGATTGCCATTTTTTGAGGTCAACTGGAATGAATGGGATCATTCCAAGGAAAAGGATGGTTTTTCGGCTATTTTCGGTTCTTCTTTTAATGATCATTAGTGAACAATCAATTGAATATAATTTTGATGTTGCGTCCATTGTTTTTCCTATTACTACTGTTTGCTGGGCTCATCAAGTCTCATGGCCAATTTCAAAACCCTCAGGACTCTGTTCATCGACTGTCATTTATTTCTTTGCTGGGTTCGGGAAATCAAGCTGGTTTTTGGTTTCATGCCAATAATTCACAGCGTTACAGCGGAGATCCAAATCAAGCCGTGCTGAATTTATTCAGTCAGTATACCTTATTTGCAAAGGGAGGATTTCAAGTTGGTTACAAAGCTGAGCTTGTGGGTAGAATAGGCAATGATTTTTCCTCTGACCTGATACAGGGAGGTTTGAAGTTGTCTTATAAAAACATCGAAATCTTTGGCGGGAGACAAGAAGAATTATTTGGTATCAGAGATTCACTTCAGAGCGTGGGACCTATTTTTAATGGCAATCATTCACTTCCTGTGCCTAAGATTTCTATTCGTTCTCAAGATTGGATGCCAGTAGGGATCTGGAATGATTTTTTGAACATTAAATTCTATTTCGCTCATGGTTGGATGGAAGAAAACAGAAGGGTGAGCAACCCTTTTCTTCATCAAAAATCTTTGCACTTCCGATTAGGTAAAATGGAGAAGTCCAAAGTGTATTTTGGAATTACTCATAATGCCCTTTGGGGAGGGTTAAAAGTAGATACCAATACCAAACTCTCATCTTCATTTAAGGATTATGTTCGAGTGATGTTAACTCAAAGTGATAATCAAATTGATATTAGGGGAGAAACTATAAATGCGATTGGAGATCACTTTGGAGAAATGGATTTCGGTTTCACTTTAAATATTGGAGAAGTGGATTTTCTGAATTACGTCCAGGTTCCTTTCGAGGATGGCAGTGGCTTCAATCCGAAATTCATTGATGCTGGTTTGATTGGTACGAAGCTCAGATTCAAAAATGGAAAGCTTGTAAAGAGTTTAACCATCGAGTATTGGAACACTAAGGAGCAAAATGGAGATAAAAGAAGGGCTAATGGTACTTATTTCTTTGAACCCGATAACTTCTACAATAATTTTCTTTATGCATCAGGATGGTCATATTTCAATGAGCCTGTGGGGAATGGTATTTTTTTGATTCCAGATGAGGAAGATCTAACTTTTACAAGAGTCAGTAATGTCCTGGAAGGTATAAATGTCGGCTTATCTGGGAGAGTGGATAAGATAGATATTATATTCAATTACATCTACTTTGAGAATTTAGGTAACGTTCGAACAATAGAGGAGTTTGGAGCAGATAGAAAGTTCCTGCATTCACTTCAGGGTTCCGCTCAATTTGAGGTTGGCCAATTTAAGTTTAGCCCCTCGATGATTTACCAAAATGGGAATAAGGGAGCCAATTCAATCAACATGTTATTGAATGTCTCTAAAACTTTAAAAGGCAAAAGCACATAAAGGTCCTTCTTCTTCAGTTCTGGAGAAGATATATACTTGATTCTCAAAACCAGCAAGTTTCAACTCTAAATTCTAGTTTTGAGGTAATTGCTGGTTGATTGAACAATGCCCAATCACGATATTTTGTCTTCTTCTACCCTCGGGCCAATGACCTAATTTCCACAAACACAGTGAGGGCGGCTAAATCCATGAGCTTCGCTATGCCAATCGAAGTTGTCATTGTAGCCATCGATCTCCCAGTAAAACTTGCTACGAGGGGTGTCGTAATTGCCCATTTCATTCATGGTAGCTGTGTCATAAAGTCGGCCATTGACCATGACCTGGCTGACGTATTGCGAGTTTTGAATGTCTTCCAATGGGTCTTTTTCCAACACAATGATATCAGCAAGCTTGCCCACTTCTATCGATCCCAGGTCTTTACCCATGCCAATGTAATCGGCACCGTGGGTCGTAGCAGCTCTCAACGCCTCGAAATTCGTCATGCCGCCTTGTTGCAACATCCACATCTCCCAATGCACACCTAATCCCTGCAATTGTCCATGCCCTCCTACGCAGACGCGTACATCACGGTCAACAAGATCTTTCAATGATTTTGAAGTAAGAATATGACCATTTTCAAACTCCTCCATCGGAGCCATGGTACGATGACGTGATCGACTGTCGATTAAGCCTCGTGGCGTGTATTTCAAAAGGTGTTCATTTTCCCAAACATTGGTCGTTTGATACCAATAGTACTCGCCACTCATGCCCGCATAGTTCACGATCAGGGTAGGCGTATTCGCAGTTTTACTGGACTGCCACAATTCCAGTACATCTTTATAAAGCGGGGCTACCGGAATGTTGTGTTCAATACTTGTATGACCATCCAGAATCATCGTCAGGTTGGTGAAAAAAGTGGACCCACCTTCAGGATACACCATAATTTCCTGATCTCTTGCTGCTTTAATGACCTGTTGACGCTGCTCTCTTCGTGGTTGGTTGTAGCTTTTGATGCTAAAAGCCCCATAAGCCTTCGTTCTTCGAATGGCAAACTGCGCATCGTCTTCACTATTGATTACTGCTTTGAAATCTCCGTCTGCGCCGTAAAGAATTGTGCCTGTAGAATAAACCCTGGGACCCACCATATTGCCGGATTTTACCATTTCCGACTGGGAAAGGGACATTTCGGAATTAGATGAAGGATCATGCGTAGAAGTGATGCCAAAAGCCAGATTAGCGTAGTAAGGCCATTCTTTCTGAGGACTCAATCCATATCGGAATGCATTCAGGTGCGCATGTGTATCGATGATTCCGGGCATGATCACTTTTCCCGTAGCATCAATAACCGTGGCAGAAGAAGGTACATCCACGTTTGCTCCAACAGCTTTGATCCGATTTCCATCAACAAGCACTGTTCCGTTTTCAATCACTTCTTCACCTTTCATGGTGATAATCCTCGCGTTAGTGAATGCCACTAATCCTTCAGGTCGATCTGTGTCCAATTTCAAGTTAATCGGAGTGATTGTTTTTTCGATTTTGCCAATACTATCCGGGGATCCTTCTAAAAAGGTGAATGCTTCTTTCAGGGGTACGGAATAATGTTGATTACCAAGCGTCCAATTCAATCGCTGACCATCTCCTGACCATTGTAAATTGATTCCGGCATCGTCAGATACTTTAGTCATAGGCACAGCTTTCTGTGTGCCGGACAGTTCAAATACTTTTCCATGACCTGCAAATGGCATGATGTAGACATGGTACAATTCACCAAAAGCCAACCATTTGTTATCAGGACTAAGTACAAATTGATTGGCGTATTTAGAATGGAAATGTGTACGTTCCTCCGCTCCATATAGATTCACGCTTTTGTAACTCTTGTCCAGTGCTCCAAAGAGAAATCCTCCTTTTTGATAAAAGATACGGTCCCCGGCTTTGTTGAAATATGGGAACTGACCGTCATTGTTGACAAAATTGGCTTTCCCTCCATTGGCATTCATCCAATAGATTCCTGGTTTCACCGTGTAGGCATGACCCATGGCGCCATTTCCTCGTTCTTTGTAGTAGACAATCTTCGTTCCATCTGGAGAGAAAGCAGGCTGTCGATAAATACCCTTTTCCGACGTTATTGGCGAAGGTGACCCCCCACTGATGCTTATCTTTTGGATTTTCCCCTTTTGCTCATCATTCCAGGTTACAAAAACGACCGTTTTACTATCTGGAGAAAAGTTAGGTTCGAATTCCAGATCTGTTCCGTTAGTCAGTCTTTTTGCTTTGCCTTTAGGAAATTTCATCGAGTATAGATACCCAGCGGCGTTGAATACCAGGGTTTTGCCATCGGGAGAAAGTTTAGCGCCTCTTATGACTTTAGCGTTGAAGCTTTCCGGGTCAGGATCTATTTTGAACTGTACGGCATCTGTAATTTTATGAGTAGCGGTCGCCTCAAATGGAATGACGCTACTCTCACCTGTTGCTGTATTGACTTTGTTGATTTTGCCTCCGGCCCAGATGATCACATTTTGATTGTCCGGCAACCAATTGTAGTTGGGGTACACTCCGAAAATAGCCCAGGCTTCCTGTTGATCTTTGGATAACTGATCAAAAACAGGGCGTTGTGCTCCGGTAGTCAAGTCGCGGATGTATAAAACAGATTTAGTGCGAACTCTTCTTACAAAGGAAAGCTTTTTCCCATCAGGTGATAACTGGGGTCGGATGGCACCGCCAGGACCATTTACTACGGTTTCGGTTTTCCCGGTAGTACGGTCGTATCTTTTGATTACATAGATTTGGCTGTTGGGGTTTTTATTGTATTGAAAGAAGCCACCGGGGTAAACATCTTCGCTGTAATACACATATCGGCCATCAGGGCTGACAATAGGTTCACCCAGGTCCTGTTGATCATTTTTTCGCTTTGTAAGCTGAATGCCACTTCCTCCGGTTCGATGGTACATCCAAAGCTCACCTGCACCCAGAGACCGCTGAGAGGTGAAGTGCTTTCTCGCAACAAGAAAGTCACCATCAGGCGTCCAGACCGCATTATTCAGTAAGCGAAAGCTTTCCTTTGTTGCTTGTTTGGCATCGGTACCATCGAGGTTCATGGTCCAGATATTGTCACCTCCACCAGCATCACTGGTGAATGAGATGGATTTGCCATCCGGAGAAAACCGAGGTTGTACTTCGAAAGCATGCCCACCACGTAGTAATCGTGCTTTGCCGCCTGTAACCGGTAGCAAGTAGATATCGCCAAGCAGGTCAAAAACAATTTGCTGACCATCAGGACTGACATCCAGGTTCATCCAGGTGCCTTCATCTGTCGTGATTGATACTTCTTTGAAGGGTTCACCGGGGTTATTGATGTCCCAATCAGATTGTGCCAGAACCAAAAAGGAAAGTAAGAATAGAAATGGGGTAAGGAATAGCTTCCGTTTCATAGGGTTAATTCTTGTATATATTGATCTGTATGATTCAAAGTTAATTGATCATCATATGGAGCATCAAATATAGTGATGAAGGGTCTGAAAAGCTTCGGAGTTTTTTTAACACCTTTGTACTTACCGTCTCAATAACACCCTTTCCTTGATGTATCGCATTCTAACTATTTCCACCCTATTATTTGTTTTACTCTCCTGTTGCTCACGGAACCCAGGTAAGGTAGAGTTTTACATCCTTCAGATGAATGATGTTTATGAAATCGCTCCATTGGAGGGAGGAAAAGTCGGCGGAGTAGCAAGAGTTGCTACTGTTTTGGATTCTTTAAAGGCCCTCAACTCAAACACGATCAGTGTTCTTTCAGGTGATTTTTTGAGCCCTTCTTTAACGGGGACACTTGATTACGATGGACAGAGAATTGCTGGACTACAAATGGTAGAGGCCCTCAACGCAATGAATTTGGATTATGTCACATTCGGAAATCACGAGTTTGATATAAAAGAAAGTGAGATCCAAAGACAGATCGATAAATCTGAATTTTCGTGGATAGCCAGTAATACTTTTCATCTTGTGGATAGTGCTGCAAAGCCCTGGACACAGAGAGGTGTCGCGCTAAACAATTTTGAATTTGAAATATTCACCAATGGAAGAGGTGATTCGGTACGAGTAGGCCTAATGGGAATCACCGTCGATTTTAATAAGAAAGATTACGTTCATTATTTGAGCGATTACACGAATGTGGGTAAAAGATTGCTAAAGGATTATCAGGAAGAATATGATGTGCCATTAGCGATTACTCATCTCGAGGTGGATCAGGATAAAGCTTTTTCTGAGGCGTTACCTCAAATACCTCTGATACTTGGTGGACATGATCATGTAAACATGAAAGTTCAGGTTGGCAATGCTGTGATCACCAAAGCTGATGCCAATGCCAAGACCATTTACATTCATCTCTGCACCTACAATAGCACTACGGGTAAATTGTCCGTCGAATCGACATTAATGGATATTACAGATAAGATCGACGCAAAACCGACTGTTCAGGCAGTGGTTGATAAATGGAGTCAGATTTCTGAAAAAAGCATGGTTGCTATGGGGTATGACCCGCATCAGGTTATATATAATACTTCGGAGATGCTTGATGGCAGGGAAAAAAGTATTCGATACATGCCCACAAATCTGGGTGGTTTGATAGCCAAAGCGATTTATACGTTGCAATCTGATCTGGATTTTGCCGTTTACAATAGTGGTTCCGTTCGATTAGATGATCAATTGACTGGAGACATCACTCAAACAGATATTTTAAGAACCTTACCTTTCGGAGGAGGCCTTGTTGTAGTGGATATGAAAGGATCTGACGTTCAAAAAATGTTGCAAGTTGGCTTTGTAGAAAACAAAGGGATAGGAGGCTATTTTCAGTCAGATAGAATCACAATAACGTCAGATGGTTTTTTGATTAATGGCCATGCGATTGATCCAAGTAAAAACTATAAGTTCATTTCCCCTAAATTTCTGATGGATGGAAGAGAGGCAAACCTGGGCTTTCTGAGTAACTTCAAGTATTACAATCCTGAGCGTTTTGGTACGGTAAAAAACGACATCCGGGATGCCGTAATAAACTACATGTCCAAGCCAGATAGTAAGTGATAAATAGAGGTGTCTTTTTATCCGTGATTGTTGGTTTTGCTGCTTTCGCGGTTGTAAGTCAAAACCTGATAATCAACCCCGGATTTGAAGCCGCCAGGCCGTGCCCAAATACTTACAACAGTAAGCCCGTAAAACAAGTTGTACCTGGCTGGTTTAGTGCGGATACGGGGACACCTGATTATTATCATCGCTGTTCGAATGGCGAAGTAGGAGTTCCTGAGAATTGGGCCAGTATTGCTGAACCAATAGATGGTGATGCTTACCTCGGGTTCTATGTTTTTCGAGGCAAATATCAGGAGACCTTGCAGGCCAGGTTATCTGAACCTTTGATCAAAGACAGTACCTATATTGTAGGTGCATGGATCAATCATGCTTCTGCTTCTGCTTACCAAATAGAGTTGCTCAATGTGAGCCTGATGGAAGACCCGGTGCAATTTGATTTGGATTGGCAACCATCCCGTCCAATTGACATGCTGCGGTGGTGGATCAAAAAACCAACGGAATTGGGATGGAAAAAGGTGCAGCTAGCATACAAAGCTAGTGGTGGAGAGAAGATTCTTCTGATTGGTGCGCTGGAGCCGGCCATTCGGCAAACAGCGATATCCTGGCCCTGGAGCAAGGCCTATCGGGATGAACCTCAATTGAATAGCGCCGCTTACTATTTTATTGATGCGGTTTATGTAAAGTCTAAATACCAAACAGTTTTAAATCCTGAGGAAATTGCTGTAGAGCCAGATCTAACACTGATCTTGGAGGATATCAATTTTCAATTTAACCGTTGGAACCTCAATGACTCGACTATAGAGATTATGAGCAACTGGTCTCGGGAAATTGAAACTACCGAGGTGGATCATGTGGTGGTTTCCGGACACACGGATAATGCCGGAACTGCCAATTACAACCTAAGATTATCTCAGAGGCGCGCAGAAGAAGTAAAGAGATTTCTGACCAGTCAGGGTTGGCCTCCTGAGCTCATTGAAGTTAGGGCTTTTGGTGAGTCACAACCACTGGTGTCCAACGACACCCCAGAGAGCCGTTCACGTAACCGACGTGTAGTCATTGATATTTATAAGTTGGAGTAGTTAGAAAATTGTATTGGGAGAATTCCTTTAATTCTCTTGGTTTTTCAATATTGTATTTTACATTTGGTCTTCCTTGCCAAATGAAAATGCGGGAATTATACTACTTAACCAAGCGCTCTTATGAGCGCTTTATCTTTTTTATTGGGGGTTCGTTGTTTTGTTGCCTGGCGGTGGCCCAACCATTTTATTCTAATACAGCGACTGAAAGAGGGATCAATACCACGAAAATGCAATTGTCCATTGGGAATGGTGTTAGCTTCCGGGATTTCAACGGGGATGGCCTGGATGACCTGACCTTTGGAACAGAGTTAGGGCAATACATCGACTTCTACATCAACGAAGAGGGAGCGTTTCGCAAAATTGACCCACTAATAGACAACAAGGATGAAGTCAAACAGATACTTTGGGTAGACTTTGATAATGATGGAGATCAAGATCTATACATCGCCACCGTCAATGCTATCAATAGACTCTATGAACGGGTAGGGGATCTGGAATTTACAGATATTACAGAACAGGCGAGGTTGTCACAAAAAATCAATAATTCCTATGGGGCGGCTTTTGGTGATTTCAACCGGGATGGCTGGCTGGACCTCTATTATGGGGAACGTGAATGGCCTATAGGCAATAGTCAATTGTACGTCAATAATAAAAATGGAACCTTTACAAAGATAAGTATCAATTCCAACAGCGATGACGATTTAAAATTGCCGTTTTGCTCAGCGTTTTTCGATTACAACAATGACAAGTGGCCTGATATCTACACAGCTCAGGATAAACTAAGGCTCAATACATTACTCCGAAATGAGGGCAACTGCACTTTTACGGATGTGAGTATACCCACTGAAAGCAATCTACGGATGAATGCCATGTGTGTGGCCGTTGGGGATTATGATAACGATGGCTGGCAGGATGTATATGTGACCAATACCCCCATTGGGAATGCCATGCTTAGAAATATTCCTAATCAAGACTTATTTGAGGAAGTGGCTGATGAAAATGGTACCGGATTTTATGGAAATGGCTGGGGAGCTAATTTTCTCGATGCGGATAACGACGGTTTTCTGGACCTGTATGTGTGTGGTTCTATTGTGGGTTCGGACGTGGTGTCCAATGAGTTTTACCGGAATCTTGGGGATGGTACATTTGAACAGCCGGATTATGGCTTTGAGGGAGATACGGTTTCCAGCTATGTCAATGCTTTCGGAGATTTTAATCAAGATGGTTATCCTGATATTGCTGTGAAAAACGATGCTCCATTTGATGCGCAGTTTTGGGAAAATTCAGGTCATACCAATAACTGGTTGAAGGTATCTTTAGAAGGAGTGGAAAGCAATAGAGATGGGGTCGGCGCATTGATCAAGGTTTTTACCGCTGATTTGACCCAAACCAGGTCTGTACATTGCGGAATGGGATTTCTTGGACAGAACACACGCGATGCCATGTTTGGACTTGGAAATCATACAGTCGTGGATTCAATACACATCCAATGGCCTACAGGGCATCTTGATAAGTTGTATGAACCGGAGATCAATAGGAGAATGGAAGTCATGGAAGGTTCCACTACAAGTGGTCAAATTGATCTGGATCCGGGTATCACTAATAGCTGTAGAAGTTTTGAAGATCCACCTGAAGAGATTGATGACCCTGATCCAGATCCCGAGGTAATCCTTTCTTTGGCAGTAGATCAGACCAAGGTTTATCCCAATCCGGCTGGAGAACGTTTGTATTTTTCAAAGCCTCTTCAAGGGGCCACGGTGACGATTCTCGACTTGTCAGGAAAAAAGCAACTGGAATACGGAGCAGTCAGGTCGTTTATAGAATTATCGGTATTAGCTCCGAACCTCTACCTACTTGTTGTTGGAAAGGAGGGAAAAGTGCTACATCGTCAGCTGTTGAAGAAAATATAAGAATTTCTTAAATTCAGATTTCAGGTCGAATTGATAGGTTGATGAGGAAATATAGGTTTCGTCTCAATTTTATTATTGCAATGACTTCACTTCAGCGAAAACCGGTAAATGATCGGACGGCCACAACAAGTTAGGGCGGAGGTCCTCAATATGGCGCTGACGAATCACCTCCAGGTTCTTTACAAAGACGTAATCGATGCGGTTCTTTAGTTCTGCATCGGAATCGAACCCGTTGAAAGTACCATCCGGACCGTAAGACTTTCCATCTGCGATGGTTCTGGTATCTATGAGCGTTTCGTTTAAGACAGATATAGGCGGACTATCTGGCAAGCTGTTGAGATCACCCATGATTATAAGCTGCTGTTCAATGAGTTTCCAGGAGCTTATTTGCTCTACTATCAGACGTGCTGAACTTTCCCTTGCTTTGCTTCCCATATGATCGAAGTGTGTGTTGAATACATGCCAATGGTTGCCCGTTGACTTCTCTTCAAATACTGCGTAAGTAGCGATCCGATTCAGTGCGGCATCCCAGCCTTTAGATACCTGATTGGGGGTCTCAGAGAGCCAAAAAGTGTTAGTTTCAACCAGTGCGAATTTAGCTTTGTCATAATAAATGGCCGTGTATTCGCTTATTACTCCCTCACCATCTCTTCCAGTACCCACATAATTGTAATCATCCAGTGTTTGATCCAGATAAGATACCTGATGATCGAGACCCTCCTGTATGCCGATGAAATCAGGGTGGTAAAGCTTGATCAGAGCTGAGACGTCTTGCTTCCTGTTCTCCCACCAATTTTCACCATCGTTAGAGGTAGCGTACCTGATGTTATAACTCATTACAGTTACCTGCGCCATAGCGATTGAGTTCAGAATGAACAATGTAATGACTGATGTAATTGATAGTTTCATGCAATGGAATTAGAAAGCTATTGAAAACTGTCTCTATATTACTTAAATATCCAATCAACCTAAAGGTATTTCTGAATACACTCTCCGTATATATTTTTTACACATGTATGTATTCCGTTTTCCTCAATTAATGAATCAAAAGAGACGTGCTATCTATCAGTGAATGAGAAACATAAAACGTAGGCCGTTTAATAAAATATAATTAAATAATTGTATTTTTTCATCATAATACTGTATTAAACAAATAATAACCCCTTTATTATCCTATTTATATTGACTGATAATGGTAGGCTGGATATATTTAAAGTGAACCATAATCAGCATTATACTCACTCATTTTTGATACTATTTTCAACCATACAATTCGTAAAGAATAAAATCAATTCGTATTTTCGTAATACATCACGTTGGGAGGAAGATAAAGCCATAATAGCTAATATAGCAGGAGTTCAGGCCGGGAGTGATCCTGAATTTTCTGATAAACTGCTTATTTCTTTAGCACATACCAATATTGAATATTCCCTTTTCAATCAACACGGTAAAGTGCCCAATGGAGAGAATTTCAAGCGAGTTCCTTCTCCTTTAACATTCAATGTTGACTTGTTGTTCTCAGCCAGTTCCAGCAAGTACGAAGAATCATTAAAACTACTATCGGATACCATTTCTTTTTTTCAAGCCAATCATTTCTACGATTCTACCAACAGTTCTGGCTTACCAGAAGGTGTGAAAAAATTGAGTCTTTCTGTGCTCGACCTGGACTATCATGAATCCAGCCAACTCTGGAGTAGGCTGGGAGCGAAGTACGTGCCGTCCATTTTATACCGCATGCGATTAGTTGCCTTTGATTCTGATCAGGTTGAGGCAATTGTCCCAGCAGTTTCATCAGGGAGGGTGAGTAACAACTAATGAAAGATGTTTATCAAAAACTGGTATCAATCAATGTGAAGAGTGAATATTTTGGTGATGAGGCTGAAAGTTTTGTAACCATACAACTCACATCAGAATGGAATGAGCTGTTCAAAAGGCATCATATAATAGGTAAGGGTACACAGAATGGCTTGTTTGTCTCGGCTACTCCTGAGGGGCGGGAACGTTTGAAAAATATCTCAATTGAAATGCCGTACCTCACTTTCGAGTTGAACAGTAGTTTTCCGGGTATTAAGAATTTTGCAGCTGTTCAACAATATACCAATCGAACGACTCCTTATTTGGTAAGTTCTGAAGGAGCTGAGGGTTTTGATGACCAATATCTATTACCTGTACGAAGGTCCCTCGGAGCTTTTTACAATTATCCTACAGCCGTTATTACTCAAGTGCACTCCAATCCTCAGGAAGCCGTAGATATTCTTAGTGAGACGACTCTAAGGCCAGGAGACCGGGAATTCCCCTTATTACTTGCGGAATTTGTGGATGGTAAATACACCTTGCGAGGACGAGATTTCTATCTCGCTAAAAATGGCCTGAGACCTGGGCATTGCGCGATATTGGCCCTCAAACTATCGGAGATATTAGTTTCCGATGAAATTGTTAGGAAAGAACTGCAAATACCCACGAGAGAGGTCTATTTAAAATACTGGATCAATTCAACACATCATGATTTAAATACCCTATCTGTAAAAGATGAAGAAGGCAAAATTACTTTCGAATCTCAGGGTATCGGAGCTTACGGAGTGCTGTTTCAATCCAACACCAGGTTGAAACTCCTGCAGCAATCGCCTTATAACATTCGACTGGTCAATGGCAAGAAAAGACCACTGATCGATAAACTTCCTCTCGGCAATGCAGCAGAAATGAAGCCCATGGAGCAACAACCAGATGAATATTTTAACGAAGTTTTTATAAATGTATAATTCTTAACTCACTATCTAACTTATGGCTTTATCATACAAAACGCCTGGCGTTTATATTGAAGAGAAAAATGCCTTTCCCAATTCCGTAGTAGCTGTGGCTACCGCGGTGCCGGCATTTATCGGCTATACCCGGAAAGCTGAAAAACTGGGTAAAGTAGTTACTAACAAACCCATTAGGGTTACTTCACTCGTGGAGTTCGAACAATTTTTCGGTGGGGCACCTGATTACAAGTTCAGTGTGGTTCCAAAGGATACAGATCAGGACAAAGACCTATTCCCTTTAGCAACTGCTACTGGAAGGACTGAACACAAGATCCAGTGGACAGGAGGTGTTTTTCGCCTGTACAATTCAATCCGACATTTTTATCAAAATGGAGGTGGTACCTGTTGGATTGTGTCTGTGGGTGGATATGATGGAGATGTGGCAAAAGCTCCAATGATGAAAGCGGTTGGTTCCCTCGAAGATGAGCCAGAACCGACTATGGTATTGTGTCCCGATGCTTTAACCCTGGCTGATCCTTCGGAGTGTTTCTCCATCTACACAACGATTCTGGCACATTGTAAAAAGATGCAAAGCCGAATAGGCATATTCGATGTTCCCGGTGGAAACTCGGAAGTAGAATTCGATTCTCGTAAAGTAATTGGTGATTTTCACAACGGCATTGGCACAAATTTCCTTGATTACGGTGCTGCTTATTTCCCCTGGTTGGAAACCAATGTAGTTTCTGATCGAGAAATTACCATGCTAAATTTTGATGAATCACTTGGGCCATTGATAACCCCGCCTGACCCTCCAGAATTAAATGCTGCAATAACCAGAGAGTTGAAGACGGTCGCAATTCCTGATAAGCCAGGGATGTATAATGTGACCCTGGAAAAAGATGGCGGAGAAGTGGAAGAGGAAGTCGATGAAGCAGGTTTACTTGCATCTGAAGCCAGATTACGGGGTGTGGCTCCGGTTTATAAGAGCCTGATTATCAAAGAAGCGGTCAAGAAAATAAATCTGCTGCCACCTGCTCCTGCAATGGCTGGGATTTACACAGCGGTTGATAATACAAGGGGTGTATGGAAGGCGCCTGCCAATGTAAGCATGAATGCCGTAATGGAGCCCAATGTGAACATCAATAATGACCTGAACGATGACTTAAATGTGCCATTGAATGGCAAATCAGTAAATGCTATCCGTTCTTTTCCAGGACAGGGTGTGATCGTATGGGGAGCCAGAACTTTGGATGGCAATAGCCAGGACTGGAGATACGTAAACGTTCGTAGAACGATGATCTTCCTTGAAATGTCTATTAAGGCAGCAGCGCGTGCTTATGTGTTTGAGCCGAACGATGCCAATACATGGATTTTGCTGCAAGGTATGATTTCGAATTTCCTGAACAATGTATGGAAAGCAGGTGCACTTTTTGGTTCAACACCAGGAGAAGCCTACGATGTTCAGGTTGGTCTGGGTACTACCATGACGGCCAATGACATTCTTGATGGATACATGAGAGTGACAGTTAGAGTGGCGGTTGTACGACCTGCAGAATTCATTGTGATTACGTTCCAGCAAAAAATGGCTGAGGCCTAAATCACATCTTCTATTTATTGATTTATTGACTAAAATTTTAAAGAAATACGACTATGGCAGGAGAAGCTCAAAGTCCTAGAGAAAATATGTGGCCGATCCCCAAGTTCTACTTTAATGTAGACATGGGATCTGATAGCGGCCTCGGAGAAGTTCCTTTTCAGGAAGTTTCGGGAATGGACATAGAATCACAAATCATTGAATATCGGGCTGGAAATGACCCTCGATTCAGTGCGGCTAAAATGCCGGGTTTGGTGAAGTCCAGCAACGTGACCATGAAAAAAGGAATGTTCAAAGACGACAATGCCTTCTGGGAATGGTATGGTAAGATCAAGATGAACACCATTGCGAGAACGACCATCACCATCAATTTACTGGATGAAGCGGGTGCACCATTGATGTCCTGGGTTTTGGAAAATGCATGGCCAACAAAAATTACAGTGACTGACTTGAAAGGTGACGGTAATGAAGTGGCCATCGAAACGATCGAGATCGTTCATGAAGGCATTACTCAGAATGGAAAAGGTAGCTTGAAACCATAATAAATCCTGATCTATGAATATCCCGAAACCTCAGATTCCGGGCATCTCAAGTATGCTCGGACAAAGTTGGTATCCTCCAGCAGCTTTTCATTTCGCTGTATACCTGGTAGATGGAGCGATGCCTACAACGGCCTTTGGATTGGCAAAGGCTGCCTTAAAAGCTGCAATCGACAGCAGTTTTACTGATGTTTCCGGGATATCGGTTGAGTTTGATACAGAATCAGTCACTGAGGGAGGAGAGAATCGGTTTGTACATAAGTTGCCCGTGCGCACAAAGTACTCCAACCTGGTATTGAAACGAGGTTTGGTTACGACCGTTTCTCCTTTATCTCAGTGGTGTGCCAGTTCTTTTGAAGGCAATTTGGCAGAACCTATTGAACCTAAAAATGTAGTAGTGGTATTGATGAATGAATACCGCTTGCCTTCCATTGCCTGGGCATTTTACAATGCATGGCCTGTCAAGGTTCAGATGTCGGATTTACAGGCGATGGAGAACAAATACGTCGTGGAAACCATGGAACTCACCTTTCAATACTATGAAACACTATCGTTAGCCTCGAAACTTAAAATTTGAAAACACTTTGCGCGCATGCTTGAAATACGTGAATTGGTGGTAAAAGTGACGGTCATGGAGGATACCGACCGAGCAAAATCCAATGAAGAATTGGACAAAAAAGAATTAATCAGTGCTTGTGTGAAGCAAGTCCTTCGGAAACTGGATAGAAGGAAAAGAAGATAGATGGCACTTACAAAACTGAAATTACAGGCTTGCGAAGATGCTGCGTGTAAGAAGAAGATAGGTAGCGCTTTTTCGGTGATGTTCAATCCTGAAAAATACTCCCGCTCTTACGCAGCAGATCTTGAAGAAGTAAAAACCATTGGAGGGGTTGGGAAGCATGTATTTAAAGGACATAAACCGGAGACGCTGAAGTTTGAATTTTTGTTTGATACTACTGGTGTGGTAGCACCACCTGCTGGATTAAAAGGAAAGAGTGTTTCGGATATGCTTAAGACGTTCAGAGAGAGTTTTGCAGATATCAATGGAACCATTCACCGACCTCCCTTTATTCAGCTTTCTTGGGGTACCCTTGTCTTCAATTGCCAGCTCAAAGATTATACAGAGGACTACACCTTGTTCAAAGATGATGGAACGCCAATAAGGGCGAAGATCAATGCCTCTTTCTATGAGGTAATGGATGCTACGGAGACTGCCAGTAAAACAAAAACCAGTTCTCCGGACATGACCCATACCATTACTGTTTCCGCTGGAGATACTTTGCCGGCGCTTTGCGACCGGGTTTACAGTGACGTTACGGTATATCAGCAAGTAGCGAGGCATAATAGAATCAACTCATTAACCTACCTCAAACCAGGTACGGTGCTTCATTTTCCACCTCTTAAGCAATAGTATGGCAGCTTCACCGCTTGATAGCATTGGAAATACACTCACTTATGAAATTACGGTGGGTGGAAAAGAGATCGGAACAAAGTATGCCGTCACATCAATTGAGGTCCATAAGGAACTTAATAAACTGCCATCTGCACTAGTGAAAATTGCAGATGGAATCCCTTCCAAGACGGATTTTCCAATTAGTGGTGGGAAAGAATTCCTTCCGGGGGCAGAGGTAGAGATCAAGCTTGGCTATGACTCAAAAAATAAGTCGGTCTTTAAGGGAATTATCATGAAGCATACGATCTCTTCGGGAGAGGAGGGATCTAAATTGGTGATAGAGTGCAAAGACAAACTCACTAAAATGACTGTTGGCCGAAAGAATGCCTATTACGCCAAAAAGAAAGACAGTGATATTATCTCCACCCTGGTATCAAATGGTGGTGGAAGTGCCACGGTGAAAGCCACGACCTATCAACATAAGAATATGATCCAGTTCAATGCCTCGGACTGGGATTTTATGCTCATGCGAGCAGATGCCAATGGAATGTTGGTCAATGTGGATAGTGGAAAGGCAACGGTAGAGCCTCCTGATACATCTAAAGCGGCGGACCTTGTGGTTACATACGGTAACAGTACAATCTTCGAATTTGAAGCGGAGATGAATGCGGAAGATCAATTGTCGAAAACCAGTAGTTATGCCTGGGCAGATGGTGACCAAAAAGTTGTTGATGGAGCAGGAAAGGCAAGCTTGAAAACTCCCGGAGACGTGACTTCCGGTAAGCTGGCAGATGTACTCGGAGTAAAAGAATACAACTTGCAATCGGTCGGGAACATGGAAGCGGCGGACTTGAAGAGCTGGGCTTCAGCCAAGCTCACCCGCGCCCAGTTGGCTTCATTTGTGGGCACAGTAAAATTTATTGGGAATGGTGCCATTTTACCAGGGGATATGCTGGAATTGGCAGGAATGGGAACACACTTTAACGGTAACGTCTTTGTCCGTTCGGTTACCCAACACCTGGAAGATGACTGGACCACTGAAGTACAATTTGGAGTTCCGGTTGATTGGTACTTTCAAGAAAATCCGGATGCCGCTGCACCTCCGGCCGGAGGACTTTTGCCTCCCGTTGCGGGCTTGCAAATAGGTATTGTAAAATCAATTGAGAAGGATCCCGACAATAATTTCCGGGTAGAAGTGAAGATTCCCATTCTTCAGCAGGATAAAGACACAGTATGGGCTCGTCTCTCAACCTTCTATGCCACCAACAAATCTGGAGCATTTTTTTATCCGGAAGTCAATGATGAGGTTGTGCTGGGTTTTCTAAACGACGATCCACGATTTCCGATCATTTTAGGTTCGGTTCACAGTTCGAAACTGCCACCAGGAGAGACTCCAGAAAAAAAGAACGAGACTAAAGCTTTTATTAGTAAGGAAAAGATCAAAATAACCTTTGACGAAAAAAATAAGGCCCTCACTCTTGAAACACCTGGTGGAAATGAGGCAGTCATCAGTGATAAGGACAAAGGGATCACTTTAAAGGATCAGCACGGAAACAAGATTGTATTGAATAGCTCCGGGATAGAAATCAACAGCACTAAAAAGTTGGTTTTGAAATCCGCGCAGGACACAGAAATTACCTCCAGTGCAAAATTGACGGAAAAAGGCTCCATGGGAGTATCAGTTAGCGGAATGAAGATCGAACAGAAAGCGGACACAACCTTTTCGGCTCAGGGTAGTGCTTCGGCGGAATTGAAAGCGTCAGGTAATGTCACGGTAAAAGGAGCCATGGTAATGATTAATTAAAGAGAAGAGATTATGCCCCCAGCAGCGAGATTAACGGATATGCACACTTGTCCCATGCAGACACCAGCAGTACCTCCCATCCCCCATGTGGGTGGTCCCGTGATTGGGCCTGGTGTGCCCACCGTATTGATTGGGAGTATGCCAGCCGCTGTGATGGGTGATTCATGTGTATGTGTCGGCCCCCCGGATTCCATCGTCAAGGGTTCTGGTACCGTCATGATAGGCGGAAAACCTGCAGCCCGAATGGGAGATACCACAGCACATGGGGGAAGTATTGTATTGGGATTGCCCACTGTAATGATTGGAGGATGAACGAGGATCAAACATTTTTAGGTCGTGGATGGGGGTTTCCCCCCACATTTGAAAGAGGAGTGAGTGGCGTGAGGATGACAGAAGCGGAAGATGATATTCGGGAGAGTATTTGGATCATACTCTCGACCCGACCAGGTGAAAGATTAATGAATCCTGATTTCGGTTGTGGCATTCATCAGCTGGTTTTTGAAGAAATTAATACCACACTACAAACAAGATTGGGAGATCTTGTAGAAAGAGCATTGATTTTGTATGAACCAAGAATTGAAGTGCTAGGTGTCGAAGTACATATCGATGATAAGCTTGATGGCCTTGTCAACATTGATGTGGCTTATAATATCAGGCAAATCAATACGCGGTACAATATTGTTTACCCGTTTTACTTTTTGGAAGGAACTGATATTCAAAGTTGAAAAAGGGACATACAAATATCAAACACGAGGGGACAACCCAAAAGCAGCGACTTCCAATGGCCCTTGCCGAGGATTTTGTAAAAATGGAAGATCGGTCCAAATATTCCAGGATTCGATATTTGTACGAAATTTCGAAATACGTCAAATTCTACGACGAGACAAATAAGGAAAATGGCAGGTGGAGTAGGTTACTCGAAATGGATGAGATCGTTCCGCTGGCAGAAGTTCGGCGGGTTGATATTAAAGGTTTACAGGATCAATTTGCCAGTCACATGCTTTGGGCCAAAAAGGGGAGGGGGCATGGCAGACTTTTATTTTTGGGCCGTGCCGCTACCGTGGTGGCTCAACTTGTCAAGCAATTCTCTGATTATCGCACCAGAATTGAGCGAGCCAATATTGCTCCATCGGCGGAGGCGATCAAAAAGGAATGGAAGATGGCCCTTGATGATATGCATCGCTTCGAGCATGAGATCAAGGAAACAATCCAGTTGTTTGATAAAGCCGATGAATTTCGGACAAAAGAGCTTTTCCGGGAAATAAAGAGGTTATTTCAGCAACTTACCCATAGTGTCGTTTTCTTACAGGCACAAACAGATAAATTTCTTGAACTTTCATTTGGTCATGATCGACATCAGCCTCATTTGGCGCTTCTGATCGCTTTTGCGGATTTGCTGAAGCACGCTGGAGAAAGCCTTAACACCTTCCCGGCAAGACACAAAGCATTCTATTTCAAAGACTTGTTGAAATTCCGATCAAGAGAAGTTAATCCGGATCATGCTATTGTGAATATGCAATTGGCAGACGGTTTCAGTAGCTATGAAATACCAGAGGATACGGGGTTCGTTGCAGGTCAGGACAGTGAAGGGCGCGATATCATTTATAGAAGTGTCAATGCAACAGTATTGAATAAAGCTTCAGTAGCAGCTTTGAAAGGACTTTTTGTTCAACGCAGTGAAGACAGCAGTTCAGAGACATTGAATTTGCATCAATTGGAATATCCGATTGATCCGGATGGTGAGGATTGGCCTATTCTCGGAGATCTTGGATCCCGCGGACACCAAAGTGCTCGATTTGGCTTTGTTATTGAAAGTCCATATCTCTTGCTTAGAGAAGAAAGTAGAAACCTGGAGTTCGATATACATTGTAGCACCCGGGCTTTCGGATTGGCAGGAGAATTGAAAAGCTATCTACGACAGACAGGTGATATCAAAAATTTTGGCAATGTAAGGCTGAGTCAAATTTTATATACGGATCTCAATCAAACAGAAAGAGGAGTTGAATTGACTATTGGCAATTTTTTCCTTAAGAATATGACCATTCTGTCTGTTGATGATCAGACAGAGATACAGCCTGAAGATGATTTTGTGGTCAGCGATTACTTCTTCAACTCTATTTTCAGGATCAATGGAGGTGATTTCGCAGCACGACCCGTAAAAAGCTTCTTAGAAACTGCTGCGGATGATGGGGAGTCTCTGGCAGAACAGATGACCGACATCAAACTGAAGGATTTTATCAAACTGATCGAACGGAAAATTCGAATAAGGCATGAACTGAATCACCTGGATAAGTTCCTGGCGATGTTTGAGGGCAAAAAAGACCCGTCCTCTATTAAAAGACTTTTTAAAGATTGCCTGAATATCTTCTACACAACAACAGAAGGCTGGGTACAAGTCGAACCTACTTTGGTGACCTGTCCTGAATTATACCCTGGGAGTAAAAGCAAGAACTACACGATCAAGGTTCTTCTTGTCATGGACGAAAGTTCACCAGGTATAGAACCACTTATCTATGAGGAGGGAGATGAACCTTATTTTCATGCTCCCGCAGTTCGTTTTGAGCTCAACCCAAGCGCATTTGTCTATCCCTACGATTTCTTTTCCAGCATCAATCTTGATAAAATTGATTGCCGTGTTGCTGTGAAAGGACTTAAGAGTTTAGTTGGTTATAATCAGCTGGGACCCCTGGACATTTCAATGCCATTTTCACCTTTTGGACCAACGCCTAATTTGGACGCATATCTGGTACTGGGGAGTTCAGAGCTTTTCACGAAAGATATAACCAGTTTGGGAATCAATATTGAGTGGATGGATCTCCCTAAAGATTCCGGAGGGTTTCGGGCACATTATGACCTTTATGATCTGGGAATGGAAAATGATTCTTTCAGGGCAAAACTATCCGTTCTGAAAAATGGTGATTGGACACCCTTGTTTAACGAGCAGCAAGAATTTATGCTCTTCGAAAACATGGAAGAGAGTCAGGAAAATCATACCATAAGTAACAATACTTCCATCAGTGAGATTGATATTTCCAGGCTTGCTCTTGAAAAAGACTTCAATTGGAATCCTGATGATCTCAATTACGATCATCGATCAAAACGTGGCTTTTTGAAGTTACAGTTGTCTAACCCAAAGGATGCATTTGGACATCAATTTTACCCCAACCTGCTTTCAAAAATTGCCCTTAACAATGCCAGAAGTTCAACACGATGGTTAGCAAAGATGCTCAACCAGGAAGTGGAGATCGAATTACCAGAGACGCCATATACCCCTAAGATCAATCGCATAACGTTGGACTATGATGCGAGTTTTTCATTGGAATTCAATAAAAATAAGAAGGTCAATGATCCGAAAACCCGGTTTCATCATTTGTTTCCTTTCGAAGGGTACAATGAAATACCAATAGGAGGAAGAAAGACAGGAGCAGCTTTCATTCCTCAATTTCGACAAGAAGGAATTCTTTATATCGGGGTGAAGGATCTAAGACCTTTTGATACCCTTACGCTCTTCTTCAATATGAAGGAGAGGGTCACAGAACAGGTCACTGATAAATCACCTAAAATCTATTGGGCCTTTCTGGAAGATAATTCCTGGCGTCGGTTTCAATCAGATCAGATCATTAAAGATTCTACTGACCGACTGTTGCATTCTGGGATTGTCAAACTTGATGTGGGACAATTTGATACATCTAACAATACGATTCTGGACCATGCTTATTACTGGATTCGTGTGAGTGCCTTGGAGCATACTGAAGTGTTAGGTATGGTCACTGAGATTTCTGCTCAAGCTATTGAGTTGACCTATGACCATAAATCTCAGGGACACAGAGATTTGGATGAAAATTTACCTCCAGGGTCTATCGCAGCGTCTTTGGAAGAGCTGGTTGGCATTGATAGTATTTCTCAAGACCTGGAGTCTAAAGGAGGACAGGGGGCGGAAAGTGAGCTTTCCCTGGATGCACGTATTTCAGAACGTCTTAGGCATAAGAATCGATGTGTAGATTTCTATGGATTTGAAAGAATTGTTCTCGATCGTTTTCCGTCGGTGAATAAAGTGCTTTGTTTGAGTGCTACAGATCTGGGGAAAATGGGCCTATCCATGGGGCGAGTAATTCTTGTTGTAATTCCAAAAACCAATAATCGGGCGTCGCTCTATCAGGAAACTCCCACGGTAAGCATTAGTGAACTAAGGCAAATCAAAAAGTATCTGGAACGTATGACTTCCCCATTTGTAAAGCTGACAGTGATCAACCCACTTTACGAAAAGTTGAGGGTATTTGCCAATGTCAAGTTCAAGAAAGGCGTGGATGTAGGTTATTACCACCAACAATTAAACAGGGAACTCAAAGCCTTTATTTCCCCCTGGCTTAAAGGGACAGAGGAAGCCCCGTCATTTCAACGCAAGATTCCGGTTACTCAGGTGGAGTCGTTTATTCAGTCACGCGATTACATCGAATTTGTGACGAAAGTTTCTTTGCTGAAAGTAAACCAAAACCTGGAAGGTGGTGAGGAGGAACTTCTTCCGCCAACTGAAGCGCGAAATTTTACCGGAGAAACGTATGAGTTCAACATCAAAAATCCGGGAAATAAGTTTCAACTTTTCTCCATCCGCGTAAAACTCGGGAAAGGAGAAGAAGTAAAAGAGCGTTGCGATACACTCATGGCTTATTTGAAGAAATTTGTACAACGCAATAAAGACAACAGGGACCTGGATGATCTCCTTGTCGAAATTGAAGCTTTTGTATATGAAAAGGATTATGTGGCTTTCGTAACGAAAACCAGCCTGATTGACCTGAATGATGGGTCGAATAACCGAAAGGAAGGGTGGTGCACGCTGCCTGGAGAGGAATGGTTACACTACGAAGTATTAGATACCGGCGATAATTCTCCTGATGAGACTTCCTTAGAAGAGGATGATACGTGGCAGGAAAAAATCCAGGGGAAGTATCCCTGGTCACTATTGACTACCGCCTCCAAACATGTGATTACGATGATCACAAGTGATAAATACGAGGCGCCGGATCAAGCGGGCATTGAAGAACTCTACTTGGATGAGGATTTTGTAATTCGAAACGATGAGTAATGGCTAAACAAGGTAGAGAGAAACTCAAGGAGCTGTTCCGCAAAGGACTGAAGCCGACCGAAACAAGTTTCGGTTCGCTTATCGACTCATTCTATAATTTGGAGGATGATAACCTGGAGGATTGGTTGAGCGAAAATTTCGCCATCGTTGCGGACAAGGATAAGCAACGATTGATTTCCTTTTACAAGGATTTGAAATCGAGCAAAAAGCCACCTCATTGGACATTGCGACTGTCGAGTGATGCAAGTAAACTGATTTTTTCTAATCACCAGGGGAAAACAATGCTCATGCTCAAACAAAATGGGCATGTCGGAATCAACACCAATCATCCGAGTACTCCTCTGGATGTAAGAGGTACGATTACCGCTACTGGGCGCAGAGGATCATATCGGTCCACGGCGGAAAAGTTGTTGGCACCCGCTGATGGCGATTGGCATCCGATTCTTGCTGGTCTTAAAGGGGCCCAGGTATTTGAGGTGGTTGCGGGATTGGGAAATCGTTTTGAAGAAAAAGGTCGTTATGCACTTATGCACGCGATTGTTACATGTGTACCTAAACCCAAGGGATTCTTGTCAATAATATTTGGAGCTCGCAATAGAATCAAAGTCACCCAATCATTTACTCACGATCTACGGAGTAAAATGGATCTCAGGTGGGTCTATTCAAAATCCGAGGAGACATATAACCTGGAGGTCAGGACACGAATGAACTATGGCGGCGGTTTGCACATTGCTTATCATATCACGGACTTATGGTTTGACCCCCATATGGAGGGCTCATTGCCAAAACGGTCGTAACCAGGTTCTATGTCAAACTGCTTAACATTAACCTTCTTTATTTCGACATCAGCGGCCATTGATCCCTACTATTTTTGACGCATGAAGGAAGCCAATTTCATACGGAAGGATGAAAAATCCCCTTTTCAAAAGGATTTCAAAACGCTTCAAAATGAGGCGATTGAGGGGATTCAACACCTTGCTGGCGATCTTTGGACTGACTACAATACACATGATCCGGGAGTAACGATTCTGGAAAATCTTGTGTTTGCTATCACCGACCTCTGTTACAAGTTAGGGTTTGATATTCAGGACTACCTGGTGAATGAGGAAGGAAAACTCGATCACGAGCATCTGGGTTTGTATACGCCTGAGAAAATATTGACAACCAATCCTGTTACCATTCAGGATTTTCGTAAGGTCTTGTTTGATAGGGTCAAAGAAATTGAAAATGTTTGGATAGAGCCGATCCCCGTTGGAAAAGGAGAGGTAGAGGGACTTTACAATATGTATGTTTTCCTTGATCCATCATCCTGGAATCAGGGACAACTGCACTCAGAAGAGTTAAAGAATAAAGTAGAGAAAGATATTCTTGCACACTGGCCAGGCATCCGCAGTTTTGGTGAAGATCTACACAGCATTACCTTTCTTGAACCCCAATATATTTTCTTACGGGGAGAACTTATCTTCAAAAACACAGACTCACTTGAAGAGACACTTGCCGAGATTGTGTACAAGATGGATAACTACTTTTCGCCGAGTGTTGGTCGACAAACGTTTGAGGACCTAATCGAAGAAGAGAAACGCCTTGAGGACATATTTGACGGACCTCTTCTGGATACTGGATTTATATCTCAACTTCCGTTCAGGCCCAAGGAAGTTTCGCGGGCGCGGGTGTTAGCAATTCTTTCCAATATTTCTGATATCGAGCGTGTGGAGAGATTAAGATTGATCGAAGGAGAATACAGAGATGGTAAATGGGAGGAGAAAGAGATCCGGGAGGATGGGCCGGTGAGCATGGATCGAATCAAAGTAAAACATGGATTCATTCCGAGATTTCGATTCGAAAAAGACATGAAGGGAGGTCTCAATGACCAACATGTGATCAGAAATAGTGGGAAAGACTGGATTATGACGCTGAAACTCAGGAAAAAGAGTTCTTCCAAGTACTTACCAGTAAGCTATGATAAAATGATTCGCTCTTTGCGAAAGATGCAGGCCTTGAGGAATCGGAGTTATTCTATCGAAGAATCCAACACGATAGATCATCGAGAACCCCTGGGTGAATTCAGAGATTTCGGACGTTATTTTAGCGTCAGAGAAGTCTTTCCGTTTATCTATGGTGTCAATCGATTTGGACTTTCCAGGAATGAGAAGCGGCTTCGAAAGGCGCAAGTCAAGCAACTGAAAGGTTACCTGTTGCTGTTTGAACAACTTTTGGCCAATACAACTACGCAAATTCAGAACCTGAAGAATATTTTCTCCACCTCCGAAGAACACGCAGATCGATTTTACTACCCCAAAACTTTTTCTGATCGGGAAATTGAAGATATCCAGGAACTCTATGACCTGGATATAAAAACATCCACCCGCGATGCTGATCAGGATACGAGTACTATCATTCTGGAACTTGCTTTCCAAGGATTTCAACAAAGTTTGTCAGACAATAAGAATCATCAATCAGACAATAACCTACTGCCCGCATTCAGGAAGAGTTTCTTCACGGATCCCTTAAGTTTTTGTCAGTATTTTGAATTGGGACTTTCATTGTCCACTTACCCGGTAACAGATGCAAGGAAGCATTTGGATCAATTTTTGAAAAATGCTGCCCTCGATCCAAGAATTGCCAAAAAAGCTTTTGACGATCTTGAAAGTCACTCGATCGCACCGTCCGACAAAAAGAAGGGTGTCGGAAACCTGTTGGAAAGCTCCGAAGCGGAGGAGACGGATGATATAAATCCGAATCAGGTATTGCAGGGTCTGATGGAAAGACTTAATGAACATTTGCCTCACATGTCTCATAAGAGTAAGATTTTGGATTACATGTTAGCCCTTTATGGTGAGCAGTTTAGACAAAAGACTTTACGACGAATAGGAAGCGCAAACCACAAGACTTCTGAAGAACAGGAGATCATTCGAAATAAACTCCGGATGCTTAAGAAATTGCCCAATTTCAGCGCTAACCTGTCAAAAGCTCCCAGTTATCCGGCTAGCCGTGAGCCGTCTGAAATGAATGGCTTTGAGCTTAAAGTTCAGGTATTATTGGGGTTGATTGAAAATGATCTGGATGGGAGTGATGGAAGGTCATTGTTCAGCGTATTCAAACCACGACACTTTGTTTCAAACCTGGGAACCAGAAAAGAACCATACCTGTCTATAGAGCAAAAAAGCAGGCTAAAATCAGAACAAATTCATAAGCTCGTGGAGGACCGCCTGATTCCTCCTCTTACAGATTTTAGTCACCCGGACCATCATGATGTCCTTACAGATGAGGTCAAAATGAGGGTTAAATTTTTCAGGCACAATTATATAAGCGAGTCCTTTTTAAAAAACGGAGGTGATCCGGAGGGATACTATATATACCCTATTACGAAACGCAGAACTGTAGAAGATAGGGATGGAGATGAGGCAAAGCATTATTCTCATATATGGAAACAAGAGGGTGGCTCCAACGAATCATTCAGTTTTCATTTGTTGCTCAGAACTCGGTTTTATGATCGGATAGAATGGTATGACCTTGGTACTCTGGATACCTTAGAGCAAGCCGTGAATATGGGTTGGTACCTGGTCGATATCTGTGGAGATTTGAACCGTGCTACTGAGCGATTTACATTAATAGATCATATCATGTTGCGCCCGGAACACGGCGAAAAAGATGTGAATTTCAGGGGTTTCTTTAAGGACAATCAACAACGATCAATCACCAAGGAATACAGTTTCTACAATTTTTCCGCCAGTATCCTATTGCCAGCCTGGAATAAGCGTTTCGGTGACAGGTCATTCCAACAATTGGCTGATGAAACGATCCTGCTCAACCTTCCAGCGCATATCCTTGGACACGTACATTGGCTTGATGTCGAACGTTACCGGGAATACGAAAAGTATTATAAGGCATGGATTTCAGATGTTTTATCTGTGGAAAACAGAAAGTTGGAATCACTGGATGCCAAATCTAAAAACAGACAATTAAGGGTTAATCAGCTGGTGAAGGAGAAAGCAAAACTGTCCAAAAGCAGAAAAGCATTTGTTTTATTCTTACTCAAATTGCAGCAAGACAGGTTCCACGAAAACCTATAAATCTTGGATTACCGCATAGACCGGATAAAATTTGATGTGAGCTTTTCTGATGGTGAAGAAGCTCGTGATCTTCAGGATAAATTCTTCAGTATTTGTCGAAATGGACTCGTTCGTACGATTGAAGGAGTGCTAGAGAAAAGTGATGTTGCGCTGAGCATAGAAAAACTCGAATTGGATCTTGGGGAAATGCGCAGAAGAGACCTGGATCAAAAACTCCTGGATGAATTAGCAGAAAAGTTAACTGAAGCGCTACAGAACTTGGTAGAGGATCTAAGAATTGACCAGTCTTCACAGCGATTTCAATTGGAAGCTCTGACGCTGTATCTGGAAAAGGGACTAAAACACTGGAGTGATTTGGGAAAGATGTCCTTCCATAACTTGTTCCGAGAAGTCCTGAGCAAATCGTCGGGAGCTCTTTTTCAATTTTTTGTTGATTCCCGGTACAAGGAAGCGATTGTGGCAAGAATTATCTTTTTGATTGACGAAAGTGACTATAGGTCTTTGATTTCAAAATTAAGGCCGGCGGAAGCGAGTTTTATTTTGGGATTTATTGCTGACGTAAAAAAGGTAAATCCTATTACACCGTTTTCGCCGGCAACCTCAGCACGTCAATTGGACCAAAGTTTGCGTGAATTGATTTTGTTAGATCTGATTAATGAATACGGTTCGGCTTTCAATAGGCGCATGTTTATTGAAAGAAACTTACGAGCGCTCGCAAACGAATACAACCTTTCCTTTTTGGATTTGCTGAATCATTTTGAACGAGTTCTAAACGAAGAAATTCCTTTTGAGGTGAGCAACACCTTTCCGGCGCTGATTCGCACCCTATCAGAAAAATATCACCGGGAAGAGGCGTTGACCAACGATCAGCTTTTAGATTACGGAGAGGTATTTCAAACCTTAATTGAATTAACTGGCGGACTGCATCCGGTTCTGGAAGAGTCATTTGACGATATTCTTGAAGAATATTCAGGAGAACTCAAGAGTTACCTGCTACTAAATACCAGAACTTCCGATCAGGTCAAATCAATGGTAGCCAGGTTGAATGAGAACAGGTTGGAAGGACTGATCACCGTTATTGAACCTGATGAGTATGAATATATTCTGACATATATCAGAGGAGCAAAAGGGATCGCGCATTCAAAACTTGAACACAAATCGGATCAAGCGATGAATACCCAGATCTACGAGGTTGTATTTGGATATTTAATGATTGATAGAGGGTCACGATTTAACCAGAAGGCCTTCCTTCGGTATCAATTGAAAGGGTTGGTCCAAACCAAGGGTATTAGTTACGCAACGATTTTGAGCTTACTTCGGAATTCTTTGGCTAATATGGGGTCGGTCAATCGCAGTTCAGGTATGTTATCTTTTCTTGAGGAATTTTTGTCCGAAGAAGAGACGACTATAAGTTATGAACATACGGCATCGGAGAGACCACCGGATAACATAGTTCTGGTCAAAGAATACCTTAAGTCCGGTGCTATCCCAATTGACTTACGTGGACAACAGCAGGTATCTATTTTGAAGTTCCTGGAGAACAGTCATGTTGACACTTCAATGAGGTCCGACCTTTTCGAGTTTTTCTTGACGGAACAGCAGAAAGTACTCTCCTCAATGGTTGATTTCAAGCCCGAGGAATTTGAGCAAATTGTGCGGATTCTTCTGATGGAGCGTTGGGATTTTACGGTTTCCCAATCAAACCAATTTGTTGTGCACTTAAGAAAGATTGAGCGTCAAGCTGTGTACCCGATCGGGTATCGCAAGGTCGTTTTTCAACTTCTTATTTCTTCATCATTTAAATTGACGAAGACAAGCCAACCTCTTCAAAAGGTGGCCGGGGTTTCCGGCATTTCAGAAATGCTATTTTACCAACTGAGCGAGCAACTATCGCTTCAAAATATCATGGCGCATCCTGATTTTCAGAATACAATGGATCTGAATCAACGCACGGAGACTTCATTTACTAAATCCCGTAAACGGCTATTATTAGCCATTCAAGATACCAATAGGCTGCAAGAACCTTATGAGAAGGCGGCCATAAGGGAAGCTTTCAACAAGATTCAGGAAAGTGATATAGATACCTTTTCCTTGCTCGACCATCTCAAATTAGAAGAAGTGGGTTTCCTTTTCGAGCATTTGGAAAAACAACATTACCAAAAATTGATTGAGCAGTTGGTAGTTGGTAAATGGCAGATATTGAAAAAATCATTGCTTTTAATGGTCAAAGGATCCACTCTTTATCAACCAGAAACAAGTCTTTTTTTTGCGGAGCTGTACCAAAAAAGACATAGCAATGTCAATGAGGTGTTTAGTTGGATCAATCAATCATATCAACGACTAAGGTTATCTAAACAATACCTGAAGAGTATTCAAGTTCAACAGCAAAAGATTCAGAAGGTGCTCGATTCGGATGACTCGGATTCTGAAGAAGGGACCAGTATTTCTTATGAACTTGAAACACTGATCAAGATCCTATCAGAAGTTAATTTGGACACTACCGAAGGAAATGTGGCCAGTATAGTTTTCAATCAACTCTTTATCAAAGATGCGACAGCTCTCTTTCGAGAACTTCGTCGGCTTTCATTTACTTCAAAAGAGTCACGGAGATATGTGGAGAGTTTAGGTTCAGTTAATATAGAGCAATGGATCAGATCTGAAACTGGGACCAATCATCAGGTGTTTGTTGAATATACAGGAACCGTAGAACGACTTCTGGTGGAAGTTTTCAGGAAAGAACGATCTATCTCGATAGATGAAAACAAACTGCTCGCGATTCGATTGATGTTGGCAAATCGAACAGGCAATTATTCACTTGATTTCGAGCAAGTATTGAAATTCTATTTACAGGAATTAGCTGAACATTCAGTATTTAAATATCAATTGGTTCAGAAATGGCTTTTTACAGGATTAAAAAGAGCAAATGAACAATTGAATTCCTGGATACCAGCAGCGGAACTAGCGATTATCGAAAATGAGATCAGGCCGGCTCAGGAAAAAGAACGTCAATCTGACAGAGAGGTTTTAGAAAAGGTGATGGAAAAACCTGAAGATCTTTCAAGCCTTAGTGTACCAAACGCAGGACTGGTGTTGTTTTGGCCTTTTTATAAACGCCTGTTTTCCATGTTAGGCTATCTGAATGAGGAAGGGGGTTTCAAATCGATTGTGGAACAAAGTCGTGCTGTTCGTTTACTCCATCACATTGGTGGATTAGACTGGGACGACCCGGAATACAACCTGACACTGAATAAGATTCTGTGTGGCTTGCCTTTTACTGAACGCATGGAACCCAACCTTGAAATCTCTGAAAAAGAGATTGCTACGGTTGAGGAAATGCTACATAGTGTTATCCAACATTGGGATCGACTTGGGAATACTTCAATCGAAGGTCTTCGGGATACATTTCTGCGCAGGAGTGGTATTTTAGAGAAGGATGATGAAAATTGGAACCTCAAAGTTGAGAAGAAAGGTGTAGATGTCCTGATCGATTTTATGCCCTGGTCCTATACTTCTGTTGTACTGAGTTGGATGCCCAGTGCAATGTATGTGGATTGGAGATGACATGGCTTGCCGCTATTCAAAAAAATATGTGCCTACTTTTTTGTTGACCGTGATGTCATTAGCGTTGATGTGTGGTGGAAAGTGGAATTGGAGATACGACCTGACTCCTTTAATGAATAAGGTGGTATTTGAAAGAGAAACTAAAGCGCTATAAAAAAAGAATGGCTACCTCCTTGAGAAATAGCCTTTCGAGAATTATACTACTTAGTTTGTGTTTTATGTCATTTCTATAGGCGCGATGCCCGAGTAATTAAACCCTGATTGCAATTTTAGGGTTTCGATATTTTTAGAAATTGTAAAAAAGGCCGAAACTCCAGATAAGGGGTTCTTTTTTAGTGTTAGAAGAAGCAATAAAAAAGAAGCTGTCTCGAAAGGGTCAGCTTCTTTTATTTTATATCCTTGAGTGGTATTTTTAGGTAATACAGACTGAGCTAATGATTGATGAGTTAAGGAAGCCTTTACCTCATTTAGGCAGCCTTCTTGGCCAGATTATGTGCAATTGCGAGTAATCCTGTTTCGATTGCGACCTTATCCAGGCCCCTAAGGTTAAACCTTCTAAATCCTTTGTTGTGTTTGATTGCTCCAAAGACAGCTTCAACATCAGCAGGTCGTTTAGATCGATGCTTTTTACCCTCCTCACTGAGCAGCTTTTCCCTGGCCTTTTTTTTGTGCCTTCTTAGTTTGTGATTGATCTCTACAATCCGATTGCCTCTTGCTTTATGACAAGATGACCTTAATGAGCACCCTTCACAGTTCTTGGCCTGGTATCGGATGTATTGTTGTTTAAATCCGCTAGCAGTAATTCTTTCTTTCTCACCAATATTCTCCATTTGTTGCCCTATCGGGCAAGTCATGGTATCGTTGGATTCGTTGTAGTGGAGGTTATCGGCTTTAAAGGGGTCTTCTTTCCATTTCTTGGTTTGCTCTTTGTGGAAGTAATTGTACTTCACATATCCATCAATTTCTTGTTCCTCTAGATATAGATAGTTCTCTTCACTACCAAAACCAGCATCAGCACACACTACAGCAGGGCATGATCCATATAAGTCATTGTATTGTTGTAGATGAGGAATGAAGGTGAGTGTGTCGGTTGGGTTTTGATGTAGACTGTAATTAATGATGAACTGATCTGAGGTACTCATTTGTAGATTATAGCCAGGTTTTAGCTGACCATTGAGCATGTGATCTTCCTTCATCCTCATGAATGTGGCATCAGGATCGGTTTTAGAAAAACTGTTTCTCTTGCCTAATGTGGCCTCTTTCTTCTCATAATCATCCAGCTTGTCAGGCCAGTTCTTGCGAGCATAGTTTAGCTTCTGCTTTACCTTTTTATCGACTTGTTTACCTTCCAGTGCCTGATCGATCTTGTCAATGGTTTGTCTGACTTTCTGACTATCAATCTCATTAAAATCAACTGACTGCAGGTCCTTCAACTCCTCTTCAGCTACCTGTTGAGTATAACTCCATAGGTCATCAAGTTGCTTGGCAATACGTTTTTTGCTGGTCTTGATCGCTCTACCCCAAACGAAAGAATACTTGTTTGCATTGGCCTCAATCTTGGTCCCATCAGTGTAAAGTTGCTTGATACTCACCAAGCCTTCTTCAACCAATAATCCCACAATCTGACCAAAGATTTGACGTAAACTGTCTTTCAAACGCTCGCTACGAAAACGTGCTAAGGTGTTGTGGTCTGGTTTACTCATACCACTAAGCCACATCAAGTGAATATTCTCCTTCAAGCCAGCTTCCATTTTACGTGAAGAGAAAATGTTCGTCAGATAACAGTAAACCATAACCTTCAGCAGCATACGTGGATGATATACTGAAGTGCCTCCGGGTTTGTATTGCTTAAGCAACACATCAATGTTGATTTGATCAATCACTTGGCTAACAACTCGAACAGGATGATTCGCTTCAATGAGTTCCTCCAAGGAAGGAGGAAGAAGCATCGGTTGGTTCTGGTCGTAAGGCTTAAAATGTAGATTCTTGGATGTCTCTTTCACATCCCCAAGATAATAAGATTACAAATAGCTGTTAAATAAATTAACCAAAAAAAGAGAGTGCCTTTTGAGACACCCTCTTGAATCAAAAAACCTAGACTTAATTGGTCCTTCGTAGCCTAGTTCGTCAAGTTGAAATCACCCAGGGTAAGGGTGTTTCCAGCAAAATCCTGTACTGAGAGACTCAATACGGCAGCACCGGATCCACTATATGCGTAATCCAGGGTCAGGCCGTCTTCCTCCATGCTAATGTCAAGTGCCTCACCATCAAGACTTGCAGTAACAACTCCAATCTCTTCGCTGAAGACCAACAATACACGGTTGCCTGTTGAAGCATCTCCTGCCAACGTTGGCACCACATTATCGACTTCAATTAGAGAGGCTAGGGATACAGCTTCCATTGCAAAACCATCGACACTTACAGCAGAAGCGTTAGTGATTTCGAATGAAATAGCATCTGAAGCCGCAGCACCAGCTGTGTAATCGAAGTAATAGATTGTATTATCATCCTCATCTAACATCGATTGTACCGCGCCTATTGTATCGTCGGTGTTTCCAGAAGTAGAAGTTCTCGTAATCGTTGGTAACGTTTCAAGCGTAGATCCCAGGTCATTTTCGAATTCTAAGAAGATTCGCTCTGCCTGTCCTGCTCGAATGATACCGTCCGTATCAAGCGAGTTATCTGTGAGTTCTACAGTTTCCGTTAAGATACTTTGATCAAAATCACCGGCAACATTGAACTCTCTGGTATTTCCGTTACTTGATCGATAAACGATGCCATTGCTTGTTAATGTGGAGCTGAAATCAAATTCATCTCCTTCAGACAAGGTTGACACATCTACACCCAAAGCACTGGCAATTTCCGCAACAGAGAAACTACCTGAGTAGTTACCGCTTGTCGCAGCCGTGATCAACACGCCAGAATTTGTACCATCAGTTACGCTCAGTTCAAATTGATCAACAGTCGTTCCAATGAATTCTACTTCAAATGAAACAGCTGAAGCTGGATCTGATAATAATAGATTACCGGATGGTTCGTCTACCCATGCTGCTAAAGCAGCGGCTTCGGTACCTTCGTTGAAGGCCTCGAATTGACCAGCTCGGTCGCATGAGAGGGCCAATATGGCCAGTGCTCCCACAGCTATGATATTTCGGATATTTTTCATCGTTATATACATTAGTTATCCCAGTCTACACGTTCGAACAGAATATTAGAATTTGGCTCCGGAGCATTTGAATTGAACAAATACTCGTTAAAGCTGTAATCCCATCTTCTTGGAACCTGAGTTCCGGAAACAGGGGTCAAAGCAGGAATACCTGTTCTTCTCCAATCACTAAATACTTCAGACTGGGTAAACAGTCCAATGTATTTCTGAATCATGATGTCCTCCAATGTGATGTTACCTTCACCTGGGTCTACTGAGCTTTGAGCCACATAAGCGTCATACCCTTCAGGAACACCAGCTTCAGCAAATGAAGCCTCGATACCGTTGAGATAAGCTTCTCTGATCGTTGCTGCAGAACCTCCGGTGCGGAAAGCTGTTTCAGCAATCACAAATTGCATCTCGCGATAGGAGATCATTTCCTGACGATAAGTAGCTGACAGATATGGATGAGAGCCATCGAAAGTGATGTCCCACATTCCAAGACGAGCTTCGTCATTCAGTCCTTCCATGATTCCTCTCATCGTAGGGTGGAATTCGATATCTCCCGTACGTCCGATGTTGAATCGGTACCATGGAGCACCGGCAGCCACACTAGGATAAGTGTACGCCATGTTTTCAGAAGCACCTTCATAAGCAGCTTGTGCGAAAGTCAATGCCTGGCTGTAGTTCCCCTGGTGCAGGTGTGCACGGGCCAGCAAAGCATTTGCAGACTTAATCCACAAACTGATGTCTCCACCATGAAGAACATCTTCGCTGCCAGGTACTACAGCTCCTGCAGAACCATTGAACAAAGTGATGGCTTCTTCTAACTGAGCAATGATCGCTGGGTAGATTACACCAGCCTGATCCTCAAATACAGGATTGAAGTTGTCAGAACCCTGAATGGCTTCTGAAAAAGGAATATCTCCCCAAACATCAGTAGCCATCATCCATGCCGAAGCTTCCAAAACGTTAGCTACACCTAAATAATGATTGTACCCATTGTCTACAGACTGTTGTTTAATGCTGACCAATTCTACAAGAGCATTCTCATAGATTTCTTGCCAGGCATTATCAAATCTGTTTGGAGTAAGCACGTACTGATCAAAGGAAGTCCACTGTCGGGCAACCCCCTGTACTTGTTGCATGAACATGGTATTGAATCGGGAGAACGCCCCGCCCCATACATCTACAAGGATTAACTCTACATTGGCCAATTGACCGGAGACGGAGACACTAATTGGTTTATTAGGATCCACATTTTGATCCGCCAAAAAGTCCTCGCAAGAGAATGCCGACAACATCAAGGTCAGCATCAATATGACTTTATACTTTCTTAATTTCATGATCTAACGATTAAAAGTTAAGTGACAGTTTGAACAGGGCCGTTTTTGTACTAGGCTGGTTGAAATAATCAAATCCTTGACCATTTCCAGTACCTGTCAAACTTGTCTCTGGATCGACACCATCGTACTCAGTAGTGAACCACAGGTTACGACCAATGAATCCGATTGATCCGCCTTTGATGAAGCTCTGTCCGAAGAAAGTGCCTGGAAGGGCGTAAGAAACGGATACTTCTCTCAAACGAACCCATCCACCATCTTGTACAAACTGCTCTCCTACGGCGCCAAAGCCACCAAGAGAAGACTGCCAGTAGTTTTGGTCTCGTACCACAGGAATATTATTCGCTACATAAGAAGGATTGTCAGCGTCGCCAACGTTGATTACACCAGGTAATGCAACTGGAACTTCGCCCCTTGTTTCTGCAGTCAGCTGAGATCTTCCGAAGAAAGACAATGCCCATGCAGTACCATTCCAAAGATCACCACCTTGTCTCCAGTCAATTAGGAAACCTGCAGTGAATCGCTTGTAAGTGAAGGTGTTATTCCAACCTGCAATCCAATCTGGATTAGGGTTACCGATCGCGCGCTGAGTTTGATCCACCAATTGATACCCGTACTCACTTGAAGAAGGATCGCTATTGATCACAATTTGACCACCAGGGATGTTCAAATCAGTATCGCGATCAGTTCCAGCATCTTCTCTCAAATAGGCTCCACCGAAGATGGCACCATACTGATTGCCAGTTACAAGGTAGCTACCTGCACTGTTAAATCCAGCCAGGAACAATCGCTCAATACCTGGAGCCAATTGCTTAACAATAGACTCATTTTTCGTCCAGTTAATTTGAGTATTCCACTGGAAATCACCAACACTAACAGGAGTAGCATTCAATGTGATCTCCCATCCTTTTGACTCCAGGATACCCGCATTCTGCCACACACTGGAATAACCTGTTGATCTTGGTAGGGAAGCGTTAAGGATAGCATCCTCTGTTTCACGGTTGAAGTAGGTAACATCTAATCCTACTTTGCCATTTAGGAATCTCAAATCCAAACCAAATTCTACAGTAGTAGAAAGCTCAGGCGTCAATTGAGGATTTCCCAACTGATTATCAAGCTCGAATGAAGTTTGTCCTCCAATTGGCCATGCAATTGTAGGTCCCCATCCGTCACCAACTGCGTTAGTTTCATAAGGAGTACTGGTAAGATAAGCAAACGGAGGAGGTCCGCCTACTTGTGCCCATGAAGCACGGAACTTACCGAAAGATAAGATATTGTTGTCAGGAATCATCTCGGTGAAGGCGTAGGAAAGTGAAACAGAAGGGTAGAAGAACCCTACATCGCCGGCACTGAACTCTTTACCTGGAACAACAAGACGAGAATCATAATCCTGACGTGCACTTACGGTTAAGAAAACTGTATTTCTCCAGCTACCTTCAACCTGACCGAAAATACCAAGCTGACGGTACCTTGTGTCATCTTCGATTGAACTGATAGTAGAAGCGTTACTGATGTCCTCAAATCCCTGAATGGTCAATCCGTCACCCTGAGTATAAGAGTTTCGGTCATTATAGGTGAAGACGTTGATTCCTCCTGTGTAATTCAAGGCAAATTCGTTTGACAACTGACCTTGGCCGGAAATACTGGCAATTATATCTGTCTGAGTCGTGGTATAGTCATCAGTAAATACCTGACCATTGGGGTTTGTTCTTGAGTTGATCTCGAAGTTCTGCTCCCTAATGTCGTTGGTCACATCGGTACCTACGTTTACAGATAGATTCAACCAATCGCTGAAAGCATAATTGACTTTGAAGCTACCAAAAACACGATTGACCTGCTCGTCACGAAGGGCATTGTTGATCACCCAGTAAGGATTGTCATATCCGCCACCTCCGCGGTAGTTACGCTGAGCACCGTTAGCAAAGATGTAAGAAGAAGGCTGATCAACCGCGTCAAATCCAAATCCATTCGAGTTGTCGAAGGAGATAGGGGTACGATAAAGCCCTAATAACAGCCCTGAAGTATTAGAACCTTGTTGGATTCTGTTTAGATCAGATCTTGCATAGTTAATGGTTGCTGCAAATGATAACTTTTCAGTCGCCTGAAGTGTACTGGCTAAACCAATGGTTCTTCTATTGTACTCTTCATTTGGAATGATACCTTCCTGATCATGATTAGAGAATGAGAATCGGAATGTAGCTACTTCATTGCCTCCCTGGATACTCAACGAATTAGAGATCGTTGTACCAGTTTGGTAAAAGTCATTCAGGTTATCGTATGTATTGGCACGAGTACCGTTACCTGTTCCAGCAGGAACAAGGAAGCCATTGTTATCATAAAGATAATTTCCGTCTGCATCAAAGGCCCTTGAGCCAGGTGCATTCTCGTGATTTGGATCAGTTGCATACTCTAAATCACTTATTCTGGGCCCCCAGGATCCAGAAGAACCTGTAGAAGGATCACGATAGCTACCGTTAGTTCCTTGTGCATAGATATTTTGCAATTTGGGGTTTCGGGTAATGTTATCGAAAGCTACGGAATTCGTGAAATTAACCCGTAATCCGCTTCCTTTTTGTCCTTTTTTAGTGGTAATCACAAGCACGCCTGAAGCACCAGCAGTACCGTAAAGAGCAGTAGCAGCAGCACCTTTTAAGACACTTACCGTTTCAATGTCCTCAACATTGAGGTCCATCAATCGGTTACTTGTTGCTGTTCCATTGGTGTTAGTTGCTGATGCATTGGCATCACTATTATTGGAGTCATTGTTAGTACGAACTCCGTCGATAACGATCAAAGGTTGATTGTTACCCACCATAGAAGTTACACCACGAATCAGAATTCTGGATCCGCCACCTGCGGAACCGGAAGATCGGGTGATCTGCACACCAGCGGCTTTACCTACTAATGCATCAACCGCACTGACGGCTCCGGAGTTAGTAAGCGCTTTGCTTTCCACTTCCTGAACTGCGAATCCGAGTGCTTTCTTGTCCCGGGCAACTCCCAGGGCAGTAACAACTACTTCCTGAAGTTCAGTCACATCAGATTTCATTGTAATATCGACTACTGATCGAGACCCGATCTCAGCCTCCTGACTGACCATGCCGATAAACGAATACACTAATGTGCCTCCGTTACCGGGGACGGTTAGGCGGTAAGTCCCGTCCAGGCTGGTGGTTGTACCGTTGGCGGTACCTTTCAAGATGACGTTGGCGCCTGGTACTGGCTCCCCCGAATCATCTATCACCTTACCTGAAACCGTTCTGTCTTGTGCCTGGATTGTAAAAGTCAAACCGAAGCACAAAACCAAGAGTAAAATGTTCCTCATAAGATTAGATTTTGTTAAACATTTGGATTTATGATCGGTAATGTTAGAGGTAAAAAAGAGCGAGGAATTGTAAAAAAGACGGGTGACCGGTTTAGGGGTGTGATTTTAACAAGTGGTTGCGCCCACCTGACGGGGGAGAGGAATCAATGGACAAAACGCAGGGTCGACCCTTCAAATGTCTTGTGATCCGAGAGAGGGATTATTCAAATTACGGAAATTCAAATAGTGTGCCATTACATGTATCTATCTAAATACTTCAAGAAGTTGTATTTGCGGATTGCCTTTTAAATTATTTGATCAGTCAGTTTAGGATTTCCGACCACCAAAAAAGAAAAGAATGGACTCGAAGAACCAACAGGGTTTACACGGATTACTTCAGGCTAGTAGAAATTCCAGAAGAAAACGGTCATTAGCATGGAAGTAAGAATCAGTGAAACCATTCCAGCAACCAAATTCTTAAGTCTGTGCTTTTTATTGATGGCCTGCTGTTGTTCTTGAAATTGGACTTTATAGGCTAAGGACAATGGCTGAGTCGCATAAGGATTGAGTGTAGGGAATGAAGGCTCATACAGAGAGGTATCAAAACTTTCGAATTTGTGGGACCTCCGTTGACCCACTCGTGAAAGGTTGCCCTTGTTGGTGGCGATCATGTTCCTTACCATTCCGTAGCCGTCCATGCTATTAAATTTTAATGTTCAGAAGTAATATAACGAATTCACCAAAAGAGAGTTTCTGCTAGCTTCAAGCTATTATTCGCTTGCGAGAATATCAGAAAGGGATATAAATCAACTTCTTCGTCTTGAAATACGGCTCATCAAAGTATTGAGGAATCGCTATAGATTCGTATGGCCGATTCAATTCCTTTAATTCTTCATCCAGTTCACCACCTTTTTGACAAATGATGCCATTTCGAATTTCATTTCGGTGTTCGGTGGAGATTTGTTTTTTTGACCAGGAGTATATTTTTTCAGCGCGAGCTACGGCACGAGTTACAACGAAATCAAAAGGGCCTTTCACTATTTCAGATCGTGATTGGATGCCAGTTACATTTGAAAGGCCCATTTGTTGAGCCACATCGTTCACAACCATTATTTTTTTACCAATGCTGTCCACCAGTGTGAAATGAACTTGAGGGAACATGATGGCCAGGGGAATTCCGGGAAATCCTCCGCCGGTACCCAGGTCCATGACCTTTGAGCCGTCTTTAAATGAAATGAATTTAGCAATTGACAGACTGTGGAGGATATGCCGCAAATAGAAGTCATCAAAATATTTCCTCGAAACCACATTAATCTTGGCATTCCATTCGGCGTACATGTTACCAACCTCAAAGAATTGCTTTTCCTGTGTTTCGGATAGATTTGGAAAATACCTGGCAACGACGGACTGGTCGAACTGCATGTGCCTTCTAAATATGAGACTTTTTGTCTTTTACAAGATCGTACATCAATTCACGTGCCCTATGGAGTTGCGCTTTGACTGTTCCTAAAGGAGCATCCAGCTCTTTCGCGATTTCTTCATATGAGAGCTCGTCAAAGTAGCGAAGGCGAACCAGACGCTGATACTTAGCCGGTAGCTTGGTGACAAACATCCGGACCAGTTCAATCTTTTGCGTTTTGATGGTCTCTTCATCAGGAGTAAGGTTTCTGTCCTCCACATCGATATTTACCGAATCCCCACTTTCATCAGTAAAAGAAGTGTTGAGGCTATAAGTCTCCAGTTTCTTCTTTCGAATGAAGTCTATCGCATTGTTAGTCGCAATACGAAACAACCATGTACTAAAAGTATAGTCCTTTTTGAATCGTTTCAGGTTCTTAAAAGCTTTGGCAAATGCTTCAATGGTAAGATCTTCTGCATCATCCACATTTCTGACCATCTTTAGGATCATGTGGTAAACAGGCTTCTTATACCGTTCCATCAATTTGGCAAAAGCACTTTCATCCCCTTGCGAGGTAGCCTGATCGATCAGTTTGAAGTCTTGAAGGGCCTTATCTGAAAACTGGCGATCTAATTCCATCTGATGTTTTTTCTGAAGAATGCAACCGTACTGATCACAGGGGTGAACGTGGCATACGCCAGATCAAGAAAAGGAGTGAACCAAAACTTATATCCCTGTCCCATTTTTTGAGTTGACCACTTGAAAAATATACCTTTCAACGCTAAAACTCCAATCATTGTTCCGTAGATCAGAAGTGTTTCGAAGTTTAGAATCGCTAAAATAGTGAAACTAAGCCAAAGAAGAAGGTGAATATTGCCACGTAGTATATGGCGGAAAATGATAATGGGTTTGTAGAATTTAGAGACTGAATAATGTCTCTTCTTTTGTTTGAGGTATTCACCCCATTTGTGTTTGGGTTTTGAATAGACCAAAAGGTCTGGTCCAATAGCGATTTCGGTATTGTGACGGCCTGCCCGATATTGTACAAAAAGGTCGTCATCGCCACCGGTGATACTCTGATAAATTCCAAACCCTAAATGATCAAGGAATAACGATTTTCTGTAAGCCAGATTTCTTCCAACTCCCATGTAGGGAATGCCGATCCGTGAAGAAGCCAGGTATTGAAATGCGGTATTGAACGTCTCATAGCGGATATAAGCATTCAGTGGGCCCTTCTCCTGAAAATAAGGAGAGTATCCTAAGACTATGTCACATTGATCGGAGAAATGATCAGTCATTCCCGAAACCCACTTCTGGGAAGCAGGTCGACAATCTGCGTCGGTGAGCAATACCCAATCGTATTTTGCTCCTTTTATGGCCAGGGTTAATCCGAATTTTTTAGGGTGAAATTGGTCAGGAACATAGTCGATAATCAGTGTTCTCAGATTGGGATGATGAGGTTCAATGGACTTCAAATAATCCAGGCTTTGGTCAAAACACCGATCCAAAACAATTATTATTTCAAATTCAGTATGATCCTGCTCCAACAATAAAGGGATCAATTCCTTCAGGTTTGCTTCCTCATTGCGCGCGCAAACAATAACAGAAACTGGAGTATGCGTTTTTGATTCAGGTCTCTTGGAGGTTACAATGAAAAAGGTCTTGACAACAAGAGGAATGATGTGCAGCCCTGCCAGGGTTAGGAATGTTATTGCTAATATCTTCTCCGGACTAAAAAAATACACCTTTCGCGATCATTCTATTGAGGGATGCGAAACTATTGAAAAAAAATAAGCTGTGAAGAAGATTTGGAAAGATGATAATCCTTGCACGCTTATCTGTGGATAAACGTGCAAGAAGTGTTGCTCATGGGGCCAGATAAATAGTGAATCCGATGTTGAGAGCAATTGAAGTTTGCCCGTCGAAATCACCACCCGTATTGAAGTAGGTTAGTGCTGGCTCGATAGCTACATTATTGTTAATAAAAGCCGCATACCCCAGTTCCAAACCGATTTGTGATCCACTTGATGAAAGATCTGTAATCCCATCGTCTCTGTTGGTATTGATGAATGAAAAGCCAGCTCCGAAAAACACATTGTCGAAGTAGTAACGTCCAAAAGGACCAACGACAAAGCTATTAACTGAAATATCACCCTGGTTTGAAACACCAAAACCAAGATTTAGACCAGCAGCCAGGTTATCAATGACAAAATACCCACCTTGTGCATTTAGCGACAGATTAAAGTTGTTATCTTCTACGGCATCCTGACTGAGCACT
Source organism: Cyclobacteriaceae bacterium (assembly GCA_965215825.1). GTDB lineage: Bacteria > Bacteroidota > Bacteroidia > Cytophagales > Cyclobacteriaceae > JAWPMT01. Next base: position 580,821 of record CBDCEM010000003.1, read on the forward strand.
GATAGCCCTAGATTGGATGTTGCTCCCATCAATATTTTTCCTTGTTCAGTTTGAGCGCTCAATTGTAATACGCATAAGCAGATGAATGCTGTTGAAAGAATTTTTTTCATAATGGTTTTATTAGTTTATTAAGCGTTTTGATATCCAATACGGATTTATGCTATCGCAGGTCGCGCAACCATAGAAATAATTGACAGGAATCTTTTTGATAGAAATCCATAAATTGGAAAGGATATCACATAGCTACTTACATTTTAACCTGATATGAACAAACTTCAGCATCTCCTTACGTTTGTGTTGACACTGGTGCAGCTGAGTCTATTGGCTCAGGTAGAACCTGCGGTATTTAAGCAACTAAAATTCCGATTTGTTGGCCCCGAAGGGAATCGGGCCATTGCTATAGCGGGTGTACCTGGTGATCCAATGACCAATTACATAGGGGCAGCCTCCGGAGGATTATGGAAAACAACAGATGGAGGGATCAAATGGAAACCTGTTTTTGATGGTCAGGAAGCCTCTTCAATTGGCTCCATTGCTATCGCGCCAAGTAACCCGGAAATCGTATGGGTAGGTACGGGAGAAACCTTCTTGATCCGGCCAGCCCATGCCATGGGAGATGGTATTTATAAATCGGAAGACGGTGGAGAAACCTGGCAGCACATGGGCCTTCCCAAAAGTGGTCGGATTGGCCGAATTGTAGTTCACCCCACTAATCCTGATATAGTTTATGCTGCTGCGCTGGGTCATACACATGCACCACAGCAGGAAAGAGGTGTTTATCGAACGACAGACGGGGGTAAATCCTGGGAACAAATTTTGTTTGTTGACGAAGGAACTGGTGCAGCTGATCTTGCGATAGATCCTAAAGATCCTGATCGATTAATTGCTGGCATGTGGTCTGTACAAATAAATACCTGGAAATTAAATAGTGGAGGCCCCGGAGGGGGAGTTTACCGCTCTATGGACGGTGGAGATACCTGGCAACCATTGACAGAAAATGGCCTTCCGGGAGGAAAAGAGAATCCGGTAGGGAAGACAGGAGTGGCGATATCCTATTCCAACCCAGATATGGTCTACGCACTGTTTGAGATAGAAAGTCCGGCATTGTATCGTTCTTCGGATTTTGGAGAAACCTGGGAGTTGATGACCCGGAAGCATGACATTAACGAAAGAGCACCCTACTATACCCGGTTGGCTGTTGCCCCGGACAACCCTGATCGGCTATATTTTCTCAATGTCAAATTTATAGTTTCAGAGGATGGTGGAAAGACCATCAGTGGCAACTACAGTGCGGGAGGTGATAACCATGACATCTGGATAGATCCAACTAATGCTGATCGGTTTATGGTTGCACATGATGGCTGTGCAAGTATTACTTTGAATGGCGGCGAAAGTTATCGCAGAGTAGTTTTACCAATTGCTCAGATGTATCATGTGGCTGTTGATGACCAGATTCCTTATAACCTGTATGGCAACAGGCAGGATGGGTATTCTTATCGGGGACCAAGCAACAGCCAACAAGGCTACATCCCTATTGGGCTCTGGGAAGGTGTTGGTGGATGCGAGAGTGGGTTTGCACAACCTGACCCTTTTGACAACAACATTGTTTGGTCAGGATGTTACGACGGAGGGTTAGAACGATACGATGCCACAACAGGACACGCTCGGGATGTACGGGTCTGGCCGGAAGCCGGATATGGCTGGGCTCCGGCAGATATGAAATATCGATGGTTCTGGAATTTCCCAATTGCATTTTCTCCACATGTGCGCCATAGGGTGTATGTTGGAAGCCAATATGTTCATAAAACAGATGATGACGGCCAAAGTTGGCAGGTCATAAGTCCCGATCTTACCCTGAACCGGAAGGAACATCAACAAACTTCGGGGGGCGTAGCAGTAGATAACCTCATGACTTTTGATGCTTCGGTCCTTATTTCCATAGTAGAGTCGCCTCAGGAGTCCGGATTGATATGGACGGGCAGCAATGACGGGCAAGTTCATGTCACCAGAGACTATGGGAAGAACTGGGAAAATGTAACCAAAAATATCAAGGGACTACCGGAGCTGGGAACAATCTCCAACATCGAAACTTCACGATACAACAAAGGAACAGCTTACATTTCGATAGACTTACATCATTTAGGTGATTTTGATCCTTATGTATATAAGACCTCAGATTATGGTAAAACCTGGAGAAAAATCAGTGATTCATTGCCCAAATCCGTTCATAGCTTTGCGCATGTTATCAAGGAAGATCCTAAAAAGGAAGGAATGCTCTACCTGGGAGTTGATAATGGCGTATACGTTAGTTTTGATGACGGTGGAAACTGGATGCGTCTAAGAAATAACCTGCCACCTTCTCCAGTATATTGGTTGGAAGTACAGGAACGATTTGATGACCTGGTGATCGGGACTTATGGTAGAGGCTATTACATATTGGATAACATTGGTCCCTTGCGCGATTACGGTTCTAACGCGAACGATAAGGACGTTTTCTTGTTTGACCTAAGGTCAGCCTATAGGTTTCATAATAAACAGGCCATTAAGACAGATGGCCCTAGCTTTAACTCAGGGAGTAACCCCGCTTATGGTGCGGATATCAATTACTTCCTGAAAGACACTGCTCAAAACCCCATCAAGGTGGAAGTGCTTACTCAATCAGGAGACCTGGTCCGGTCTTTCGATGGAACAAACCGTCAGGGGTTGAATAGGGTCATGTGGGACTTGCGATACGAGCCGACATATAAACCGAGATTGCGCAACACTCCGCCCGGCAGGCCATGGGTGCAATTGAATGGTGAAGGCTGGCGACCACTCGTGACCTGGGATCTGGACTTGTGGCGAGGGCAATTAGGTCCACGCGTTGTTCCAGGATCATACATTGTGAAATTGACAGTAGACGAACTGGAAATTACCAAAGAAGTGCAGGTGTTGAAGGATCCATCCTCTGTTGGTACACAGGCTGAAATTGTTGCTCAAGTAGATTTGGCACTAGAGCTTAGAGATGCGATGAATATAGCGGTAAACATGATCAACACACTTGAATTGATACGCAGCGAGTTAAAGCAATTGATTCCGAAACTCGAAAGAAAAGCTGATGTGAATCGGGCTGGGGAATTGGATGCACTGGCACAATCTATTTCCGCCGGATTATATGATATTCATCTGACAGGTGCCAGAGAGGACGCTTTCCGTGCGCCGATGAAATTGTATGGAAGATTAAGTGCACTGGCTAGTGACTTGTCCGGGCACGGGATCGACTTTTCCCCAACCGACCAGCAACAAGCTGTTTATGACGTCCTTGACCAGCGATTGAGTACGCTTGAATCGAAGTTTAAGCAATATGTGGATGTGGAAGTCAACAAGATGAATGATCAATTAAAAAATGAGGAACTGAAAATCCTATTGGAACAAGGGAGTTCGCAATAACCTACGAACTCATGATTAATTCACCAGAGAATACGATTTGCAGAAACTAGAAAATTATTGTCAAGATATCCACGATGTACCATTTCGAGATTTAGTAGATGAACACCAAGGTTAGATAAGCTTTGCTTTTTATTGTTTTTTGCCTGATCGTATAAACTTCTCTAACTAACTCTAATCAAAAAACTATTTTTGTGCTCCTGATTAAAAACTGAAGAAGGTGGACTTTAACCTGGTAGCAAACGATAAGAAAAGTGGAGCCCGAGCGGGGGTGGTGAAAACAGATCATGGAGAAATCCATACGCCCATATTTATGCCTGTGGGAACAGCCGCGACGGTTAAGGCAGTTCATCAACGTGAATTGAAAGAAGACATCAATGCTGAGATTATCCTGGGTAATACTTATCATTTGTATTTGCGTCCTGGTTTGGATATCATCAGTGGAGCGGGAGGATTACATCAATTCAATGGCTGGGATCGACCTATATTAACCGACAGTGGTGGATATCAGGTATACTCCCTGGGAGACAATCGTAAGATTGAAGAATGGGGTGTGAATTTTCAAAGCCACATCGATGGGTCCAAACACATGTTTTCACCTGAACATGTCATGGACATCCAGCGAGTTATTGGCGCGGATATCATTATGGCATTCGATGAGTGCACGCCTTATCCATGCGAATTCGATTATGCTCAGAAATCCATGCACATGACTCATCGCTGGCTGAAGCGGTGTATCGAAAGGTTTAATTCTACCGAAGGCCATTATGGCTATGACCAAACCTTATTTCCAATTGTACAGGGCAGTGTATATCCGGATTTGCGAAAAGAGTCTGCCGAGTTTGTTGCATCATGCGAGCTGGAAGGCAATGCCATCGGAGGTCTTTCAGTAGGAGAACCTCATGAAGATCTCTATGCGATGACAGAAATGGTATGCAATATTCTGCCACAGGACAAACCGCGTTACCTGATGGGAGTGGGTACACCAGCCAATATTCTGGAATGTATTGCTTTGGGCGTAGACATGTTTGATTGTGTAATGCCGACTCGGAATGCCAGAAATGGTATGCTGTTCACCACCGAGGGGGTCGTCAATATTCGAAATGAAAAGTGGAAAATGGACTACAGTCCAATTGACCCCAACCTCGAGGGGCATGTAAGTACCTTTTACTCTAAAGCATATCTTCGGCATTTGGTCATGAGCAACGAAATGCTGGGAGCACAAATTGCCAGCGTACACAATCTTTCTTTCTATCTGTGGTTAGTAAGAGAGGCCCGCAAACAAATTGAGGAAGGAAAATTTGCAGGCTGGAAAAACCATATGATTAAAAATGTATCCAGAAGACTGTGATAGCTACTCCATGGCGCATTAGATGAAAAAACTTGACTGGTACATACTGAAGAAATTCCTGGGCACTTTTGTGTTTGTGGTTATCGGCCTACTGGCCATCATATGTGTGATCGATTTCACAGAAAAGAACGACGATTTTATAGAAAATCAGGTTTCTGGTGAATTGATTGGATTGTATTACCTGACCTTCATACCCTTCATCGCAAGCTTACTTACACCAATCACCGTTTTTATTGCAACCGTGTTTGTTACCGCTCAGATGGCCGCAAGGACTGAGATTATTGCGATTCTCGCAAGCGGAGTAAGCTTTCGGCGATTGATGGTTCCTTATTTCATCGGAGCCATACTTATTTCAGTTTCAAGCTTCTATCTGAATAGTTATGTAATTCCCGATACCAACAAGTTTCGCATCAATTTTGAGATCGAATACCTGGGTAAACCTTTTTATTTTAGTGATCGAAATATCCACTTCAAGATTGGGGAAGAGGATTACATTTATATGGATCGGTACAACAATCGGAGGGAGATTGGCTACAAAGTAACATTGGAGAAAATCCATGATTTGAAACTGCAGGAAAAGATTTCTTCTAACCGGATTGAGTGGGATACCGCTACGAATAAGTGGACATTGATCAATTGGAGGAAGCGCATTCTACTGGATAACAAAGAGATTTTTGAAACAGGAAGCCGTCTGGATACGGCATTGAATCTGTACCCGAAAGATTTTGATAACAAGGAACGACTTTGGGAGACACTCACCATGCCTGAATTGGATGATTATATCGCCCTCCAACAGTCACGGGGCGCCGATGACGTCCAGATTTATCAAATCGAAAAGTATATCAGATTTATGCAGCCCTTTGGCGTGCTGGTTCTGGTATTTATCGGACTTATTGTTTCAGCCAGAAAATCAAGGCGGGGCACAGGTTTTCAAATTGCACTTGGTTTTTTGATTGCTTTTGTTTTTATCATCTTGTTTATTCTGACGCGAGCAATTGCCGAGGCCAATACCCTGGATCCGGTTTTAGCCGTGTGGATTCCCAATATTATGTTTACAGTAGTGGGCTTTCTAATGTATCATACGGTTCCTAGATGAGTTCAATTCGTGATTACTTACAGCTACATTTCATTGTTTTGCTGTGGGGCTTTACGGCTATTATAGGGAAGCTTATTTCTGTTCCTCCTGTTGAGTTAGTCTTGTTGCGTACTTTTTTTTCTGCCATAGGCCTGCTCATAATTATCGTTTATGCAAGACGCACTTTCAAAATTCATGGATCCAGAAATAGAGTTTTGGTAGTTCTTGCTGGAGTATTCATTGCTGCACACTGGATTCTATTTTTTCTGGCAGCTCAGTTATCCAACGTGTCCGTTTGCCTGGCAGGAATGGCAACCACTGCCATCTGGACCAGTTTAGCGGAACCTCTATCCATGAGAAAAAAGGTCAAACCCTATGAACTGTTAATCGGGGCACTGGGATTTGTAGGCATGTTGGTCATTTTTCAAGATGATTTTCAGTACGGGTTGGGGTTTGCTGTAGCTGTCGGAGCTGCTGTTCTTTCCGCAATATTCACAGTGATCAATGCTCATGTAATTCGTAAAAACGACCCAGTGACCATTTCTTTCTATGAAATGGGATTTGCGTCAATTTCGATAACTATTTTTTTACCCGTGTATCTGACATCTTTTGCGCAGGGTCAATTGCAATTGATTCCTATGGGTTGGGACTGGGTATATCTTTTTGCGCTGGTCGCGGTTTGTACGGTCTACGCATTTACAGTCAGTGTAGAGTTAATGAGGCGGTTGTCTGCCTTTACCATTAATCTCCTCATCAATCTGGAGCCAGTTTATGGTATCGTAATGGCACTTTTGATATTTGGTGTTTCCGAGGAAATGAACCTGTCATTTTATTTTGGTACCGGAATTATTCTCATATCAGTTCTGATCTATCCCCCCATCCATCGCTACATGAGAAATAGGTCTTAAAACACAGAATTGTTATAAATCTGTCAATCGAGATTCGTTTCAAGTAAGTAACTTGCGCTGCCGACAAATCTCCATCATGCAAATCGAACTATTTGGACTAATTCTTTCTGAACCTGTAACGGCTTTCGGAAATTTATTATTGGCCTTCACTTGCTATTACGCTTTTAAGCAAATAAAGAACGTGTCTCCTACTCATGGAACAGTGGCCTGGTCCTACTTCTTTGTGGCTTTAGGAGCATCAACATTCATAGGTATCTTTTCGCACCTTTTGTCAAGTTATGAGATGCAATGGCTGAAATTATTTGGATGGGTGTTTGGTGGATTAACTGCCTATTTTGCGCAGACAGCTACAATGGAGCAAATTTCAAAGAAGAAAACCGGAACCGGTATGTTGCTGATAAAAGTTCAACTGGTGCTTTTCTTTATAGCTCTATTTTGGTTTCAGGTATTTGAAGTGGTCCTTGCCACTACCGTTCTTTCGCTACTTACAGTGTTGATCTTACAAGCGTATGGTTATTTAAGTAAATTGGTGCTGGGCGGCGAACTGATTATTTTTGGATTCATCATTTCGGCTCTCACCGCAGTAGGACGTCTTATGAAACTTTCGATCCACCCAATCTGGTTCAACCATCATGATGTCGCTCATTTATTGATGATTCTGGGCTGTTTAGTCATTATGAGAGGAGTTATGAGAGCTGCAAAATCTGCCGCCTAACATATTTTACCAGCAAAAATATCCTTGTATCAAATTAAAATGAGAACAAAGTTATTTTCGATTCTATTCTTTGTTTTTGGACTCTGCATTAAGTTGGAGGGTCAAAAATTGAGAATTGGTGTTATTCCTTATAAGACGGACCAAAAAGTACTTGAAACTTACCCTCCATTATTGGGATATGTTGCTGAAAAACTAACTCAGGAATTGGAACTTACCTTGGTTTCTGAATCTGAATTAGGGTTTCGACTGGATCAGGGAGAGTTGGATATGGGCATTTTCACCGTATTTCCATACCTGGCAGCCAAAACAGACTTTCCGGAGTTAGAAGTTTTTGCTTCACATACAGTTAATGGAAAGGAAAGTTATCAGGGAGCGATCTTAACATTGAACTCCAGTGAAATTCAATCGATTACCGACTTAAGAGATAGACAACTAGGCTTTGTAAAGCCAACGTCTACTTCAGGTTATCACTTACCAAAGAGTATTATAGAAGAGTATGATGTCTCTCCTACGGAGAATCAAATAACCTTTTTAGGTGGACATGACAAGGCGATAGAAGCGTTGGTGGCAGGGGATGTGGATGCCATCGGTATTGATCTGGCGGGTTTTTCCAAAGTCACTCACGAATTACGTGAATTCAGAATATTGACTTCCTACGAGATTCCATACCACGCCTATGTGTTTTCACCTAAGTATGATCCTCAGAAAAGAGATAGGGTTCGTGAAATTATGCTGAGGGCTGGTAAAGATCCAGCTATCAATCAAGTTTTTGAGTCTAACCCATTGAAAATCAATTCATGGATATCAAGGAATGAGTCCTACTACAATTCACTTCGTCGATACCTTCGAGAAGTTAGAATTAAGCCGCACGTTAATTTAACGTTGCAAGTAGGGCAAAAGACTCAGGAAATTCTTGGTCAATCTGGTGATATTTTATCGCTGCTTCGAACAGATATAGAACAGGAAATAAAACTATCCGGACGATTTGACCTTAAAAAAAATGACCCGCTACATACCCTAAACATCGAAGTAAGTTTATTCGCTGTTGAAGACATGTTTCATTACCAGGTGGAGGTTGGGGATCATCTTGCAGGTAAAGGGGATATTACACTCAAGGCTGTTAAATCAGCACTGCCCAAAATTGCAGTCCAGCACCTCCTTGAAGATCAGCAAATTGAAACAGAACTACTACAGAAAGAGAATGAATGGTTTGTGACTTATGGAACCGATGACGGAATCAATCTGGGACACTATCAATTCTCATGGCTAACATCCAATGGCGAAATGAAAGAGATACCTAAAGATCAGATAGCTCTGAGCCAAAAAAACCTTCATTTTGAAGGTTTGAATGCCAATAAAGGAGACAAACTCAGAATTATTTATTTGCATGCAGAGATTCAGGACGATGGTTCTGAGGTTTTTGACACACCAAATCATAATATATTCAGTGCCAAATTTTGGCGGCAGGATTATTGGGATAAGCTGGGACTGATCCTGGGAGTTGTTTTTGCGACTATTTCCGCGTTGATTGGACGGTTGTTTTCAAAAAGAAAACAACGAAGATTTAAGACTATTCTTTACCAAACAAATGAGCTACTTAAAGACTTTCTTGAGGACCATTTAAAGTTTGAGACGAGGGTATTAGAACAGAAAGAACAAATCAGTCGATTGTTTGAAGATGGCACGATCAATGAGAATCAATTTATGATCCTAAGTAACCGGATTGATGAGGTAAGTGTTTTGATGGACCGTATTACACCGCACGAAGTAAAACTGTCTGAGGGACAGAAAGATGAGATTGAAAATATCATTGTAGATGGTAAAATCACTGAGAAAGAATTTGGTAGGATAATGAATATCCTACGCAAGTCTTAATTGTCGTCTGTAGGCATTTTTAAAAAATCACTTATTTTAGTTGAATAGATCATAACAAAAGCGTCTGTGAGTCAAGAAACAAATTTTTGGTTTTTCGAGGAAGTGGATTTGTACAATATCTTTTGTCCCCACCGGGTAAAAGAGATGGCGGAGAAGCATCAATTCATTCGCTACAAGAAGGGAGATTTTATCTACATGCCCGATGAACCTCATAAGCATGTTTTCCTCATCTCTGATGGTAGAGTAAAACTGGGCTCCTATACTCAGGAAGGAGAAGAAGTGGTGAAAGCCATATTAAGTCGGGGTGAAATTTTCGGAGAACTGGCAATCGCCGGTGAGATGAAGACAAAGGAATTTGCGAAGGCAATGGATCACTCTACAACCCTATGTCCTCTAACCATCGAAGACCTGAAAATGATGATGAAAGAGAACGAGGAGCTCAATTTTGCCATCATTAAGGTTATTGGGTTGAAATTCCGAAAAGTCGAGCGCAAAGTGGAATCAATGGTTTTCAAAGATTCGAAGACCCGGGTAATAGAATTCTTATTGGAAATGGGGGATGAGCGAGGTAAAAAAGTCGGTTTTGAAACGATGATCAAAAATCATTATACACATAAGGACATTTCGCGACTTACGGGAACCTCCAGACAGACAGTAACTACGGTATTCAACGAGTTGAGAGATCAGAATTTTATAAATTTTGATCGCCGAAGAATTTTGATTCGGGATATGGACAAGCTTCGGGAGTTGAGTGACCAACAACTCTTATAGATCTCGTAGCGCACCCGTGAAATCGAAATCCTCGACATCTGGCTGATTTTCGAAAAGCCCGAAAACAGCTGACCCTGATCCTGTCATCGCCACATATGATGGATTGGCACTTTCCAGTTTATAGATGGCATTCTGTACAGATGGATGTTCTTTTGCGACAGCTGACTGAAAGTCATTGATCAGTTTACCTTGCCATGTATGAATGACTGACCTCAAGGTCTCTTGTAAGGGAAATTCAGGACTTTTAGGAGTTAGCCCACCATAAGCTTCTTTTGTGCCAATGTGTACGCCAGGGAAGATCATGGCAATATGATAATCTGATAAATCTAAATCGAATGGAGTAAGTGCAGTACCTCTTCCGGTAGCTATTGCCGGAATATTCTTAATGAAGAAGGGACAATCACTTCCCAGCTGAGCAGCGTATGCTTCCAGCTGATTACTGGTAAGTCTTAAAGAAAAAATTTCATTGAGTAGTTTCAGGGTAAAAGCACAGTCTGATGACCCACCACCTAATCCTGCCCCCATTGGGATGACTTTGTGCAGGTGTATGGCTACAGAAGAGATGTCATGGTTCGTCTTTAGTAACTCGAAAGCCTGAATGCACAAGTTGTTTTGACCATTGTCAGGAATGGTAAGACCCGTTTGACGAAACGAGAAAGTATCAGAAGGGATAATTTCCAGCACGTCGTGAAAAGGAATTGGAAACAGGCAGGATTCGATATCGTGGTACCCATCCTGCCTTTTTCTAATAATATTTAAGCCAAGATTGATCTTGGCATTAGGGAAGGAGATCATTTAATTAATCAAGCCATAGTTTTAAGTCGATGAATAGTAGCCAAAACACCAGTATTCCTCTCAAAAGAGTGGGCTACTGAAGGTTTTGGACTAACCTTCCATCGAAAGAACTACTTGGATAATTCCTCAACTATATCTTCGGTGATGCCAGAAGTTGAGAATCCTCCATCGTGCATCAGGTTCTGCATAGTGACCATTCTTGTGAAATCGGAGAACATCATAAGACAGTAATCAGCACAACTTACAGCATCAGCATTTCCAAGTGGAGACATTTTATCGGCGTAATTGAAAAACACGTCAAATCCTGGGACACCAGAGCCAGCAGTAGTCATGGTAGGTGATTGACTGATGGTATTTACGCGTACATTTTTCAATTTCCCAAAACGGTAACCATAGCTTCTCGCAATTGATTCCAGCATTGCTTTTGCCTGGGCCATATCCGCATAATCCGGGAATGTTCTTTGCGCAGCGATGTAAGACAGTCCGAGAACAGATCCCCATTCATTCATTACGTCCATTTTTTCTGCCACTTGCATGGTCTTGTGAAAAGACAGGGCAGAAACATCAAGGGTCTTTTGGAACCAATCGTAGTTGAGGTTGCCATAGTCCTTTTTCTTTCTCACATTCGGGCTCATCCCGATGGCATGAAGAATAAAGTCAAAGTTTCCTCCAAGAAGCTCTTTTGATTTGCTGTACAGGTTTTCTAAATCCTCTGTTGACGTAGCATCAGCCGGGATTACTTCTGTTTCACATTTTTCAGCAAGTTTTTGAATCTCACCCATTCTCATAGCAATGGGTGCATTAGTCAAGGTGAATTTTGCTCCTTCTTCGTAGGCTCTTTCGGCTACCTTCCAGGCTATTGAATTTTCGTCAAGGGCACCGAAAATGATCCCTCGTTTTCCTTTCAGTAGGTTATAGGTCATCGTGAAAATTGCTCGTTAATAAGGCCGCAAAAATAAGGAATGTCCCTTGATTCCTTTCAATTAAGTAGCAATCCCTTCTTTAGTGAAAGTAACACTACAGCTGTTGATGAAAATAAATAGTAAATTCCAGTACTTTTTAATAATTTTTTTTGCCCTTTCTGAACAATGACGCTACCTATTGGTTGGAACTTGGAAACGACCAAGATGAAAATTCTCCTTACCGGAGCCACTGGTTACATTGGTAAAAGATTGCTTACTGCTCTTGCTGGTCAGGGGCATAGGGTGGTTTGCGCCGTACGTGACCCGGCAAGATTGGTAGTACCGGATTTGCTAAAGGATCGAATTGAGGTCATTAAGTTAGACTTGTTGGATGCTTCGACCCTGGAAAATATCCCAACGGATATAGATGGAGCTTACTACCTGGTCCATTCTATGTCTGCTTCTCGCAATTACAATAGCCTGGAAGAGCAGTCTGCCAAGAACTTTCGTCGGGCGATGGATGCAACTGAGGTGAGACACGTAATTTATCTCAGTGGTATTGCAAATGAAGAAGACCTTTCGACGCATCTTGCTTCCAGGAAAAAGGTTGAGGAGGTTTTAAGTACTGGGAAATATCATTTTACGACGCTGCGAGCCGGTATTATAATCGGATCAGGTAGTGCAAGTTTTGAGATTATTCGGGACCTGGTAGAAAAACTGCCAATCATGGTTACACCAAAATGGCTCAGGACCAAGTGTCAGCCTGTCGGTGTTAATGATGTTGTCACGATGCTTTCTGAGTCATTTCTGCACGAACAAACTTATGGTCGCAATTTCGATATAGGTGGTCCGGACATCCTCACCTATGAGGAGATGCTGCTTACTTTCGCCCGAATAAGAGGCTTGAAACGTTCCATTGTTACATTACCTGTTATTACTCCCAGGTTGTCATCTTACTGGTTGTATTTCGTTACTTCAACTTCTTACAACCTTGCAGTTGCATTGGTAAATAGCATGAATGTTGAGGTGATTTGCAGGGACAATGAATTGTGTGAAATATTGGGGATTGAACCTATTGGGTATGAAGCTGCTATTCGTCAGACTTTTAAACAACTCTCCCAGGAGGACCTTTCATCCTGGAAAGATTCGCAAGTAAGTGGCCGCTTAAATTTCAATATATCGGACTTCATACAGGTGCCGACCTATGGGTGTTTTAAGGACGAAAGAAGAAGAAAATACAGAAATAGACAAAACACCATTGAAAAGGTATGGAACCTGGGAGGACGAACCGGATGGTATCATGCCAATTTACTTTGGCGCTTTCGTGGGTTTATAGATAAGGTTCTGGGAGGAGTGGGTCTTAGGCGTGGAAGAAGTAGAGAACACTCGTTACATGTGGGCGATGCCCTTGATTTTTGGCGAGTACTCTACGCAAATAAAGAAGAAGGGCGCTTGTTACTTTTTGCAGAAATGAGACTTCCTGGTGAAGCCTGGCTTGAATTTAAAATAGAAGGGGAAGAGCTAAGAATGACCGCTACCTTTCGACCCAGAGGGTTGCTGGGACGATTCTACTGGTTCGCGGTACTTCCATTACACGAATTGGTCTTTCCTGGTATGTTGAAGAAGTTAACTGGCGTTTCTAATCATGAGCATGAGTCCTCTAAAAAAGATGAGGGGTTGACCCTGGAGTCTGCCAAATAGGTCACAAATCAACTTTTGTACCGATTGCAAAACGGATATTCCCTTCAGCATTTACCGACCATTCAAAACGAGTGACCAGGTCATAGATCGTTACCAGATCAAATCCGATTCCAGCTCCAAATAAATGCTTGTTTGCAAGCCTTTGACTGACCTCATACTGTGGGTAATTATTGACCCAACCACCATCAAAGAAGACTTTTCCATAGAGAGCAATAGGTACTTTTCGAAATTGCTTAAAGGGCATCGCCTTACCCAGGTCCTGGGTGTGCCTGAATAGATTCCGTCTAAGTGTAGTCTTGTAAAGCATATATTGATGTCCTTCGATTAAGTCTTGTTCGTATCCTCGAACGAGTGACTGCACAAATCCAACTCCTGTATAATTGATGTAAGGTTGATTTTTCGGCCAGGATGAAAATAACTCGACGCCCGTACTTGCAGAAAACTTGTTGCCAAGGTCAAAGTATTGCCTATAAAAAATATTGATATCAAAGATGTCTACCTGATTGTAGATTCCAATTCCTGTTTTTTCTAATTTGAATCTTAGCAGGTGACCTTTAGTAGGGTAGTTAACATTATTTCGTAGGTCGCGAGTAAACTGATAAGAGAGGTCGAAGTGTTTCTGAAGCGTGGCCCCATTTCCAAAGTAATTTGGGTTGAGCATAGCAACTGTATCATCAATTACCCGATGATCAAACTTTGCTCGAAAACGATGCGTATTGTAATAAGACTTTCTAAAACGGTATGTTACTCGTCCGCGGGTGGTTTTTCTAAGTAACCTTTCAGCGCTTACGAACTGTCTTACATGATCCTGAGTGCGAAACCCAGCATTCCTGCTTTCCGAATAGGAAAAACTTAGCGAGAGACCATGCTTCTGTGACTTCTCAATGTATGGAATGCGCCAGCTGGCCAGGAAATCTCGTTCAAAACCCACCTGAAAGATCAGGTTCAGTAATTCCCTACGCCCGCGAAAATTGTATTGTTGATACCTTACTCCCAGATTTACCCGACTCAAATCACGATTTTGATTTACCCACCAGTCATTGAGATTACGATCTGCCAGTTTAAAAATAAAAGAAGGGTAGATGTACCACCGTTCTGATACCGTGACAAGAATCATTATTTCCTTGTCAGAAGCATATAAAGGTTTGATACTTACCTCGTCAAAGAGATTGCTATTGTAAATGCGTTGCTGATCAACCAGTATGGCATTGTCAATCAGTGTGTCTGCTAGCACATGACCTTTGGTCAACTGCATTTCTCGCAGAATGACATTCGCTTTGGTTTTATGGTTACCGAGAATGAATACCTCCTTGACAATGACAGTTTTGGCCGCTACGGTATCATTGATTACCTGGCCGAAAGACCACCCGGGAAGACACCCAATGATCAGCAATATGACCCAACATCCTATCCTATTCACACTTCTGCTGCTCCTGGCGGTTTCTGATCCTTACAATTCCTGTTCAAAATGATAATATCCACCAAATTAGACGATAGATTTGATCTGTGCGATTATTTCGTAAAATTTTGATCATACCTGTGTTGCTCTATCAATACAGTATTAGCCCCCTTTTCCCTAGTTCTTGCCGGTATACACCGACGTGTTCTAGCTACATGAAAGAAGCTATTTTGAAACACGGTTTGAAAGGACTTTGGCTGGGAGCCAAACGAATTGGTCGATGCCACCCATGGGGTGGGAGCGGTTATGATCCTGTCCCTGATGACCTTTAAGATCAATAATTACTTACCTTAGTTGTGACGAAAGCAACAAGATTATGAATTGGTCCTCGCAATACCACAACCTGCTTTGGGTATTTCTCTTACTGTGTGCCGCCTCATTTGGCTTATTGCCAGCCAGCTCGGATGAAGCACACGCTGAATTTGCTAAAGAGGAAGCTGCAGAAGAGCTTCGGGAAGCTTCCTTAAAACATGGGCGATATGAATCCATGGATAGGAATGGGAAACTTAAATCAGTGGTGAATTATCATTATGGCAAAAAACATGGTATTTCTTATTTGTATTATTCCAATGGGAAGGTTCACCTTGAAATGCCCTATAATACCAACCTGAGAGAAGGTACATCCAAGAAGTACTATAAATCGGGTGAATTGTATGCGACTACTCCATATGTAAATAACAAGATAGAAGGTATTCGAACCACATACTTCGAATCGGGGCGAGTTCGCGCTACAGTACCGTATCACAATAGCTGGCCGGGAACTGGCCTCAAGGAATATTTATCTGATGGGACTGAAAGACGTCAAAGGATTGGTATTCATATTGAGAAAACAGGGAATATTTGGAAGTTTAAGGCGGAAGAACCTTGTCGTAAACAGAAATACTATCTGGGCAACTTAATAGATGGTCAATATCTGGACAAGAGTCGGTTGGTCCTCCTTACTTCCAATGAGGATGGGGCTATTTTGGATTTAAACAAAATTGGCGGGGAGGACAGAAAAGCTACTCTTGAAGTCATTTGTCGATGTACCACGTTGCAAAATAACCCACTGATCCTTTCAACGCGATTTTAAAGCGACCTAAGTTCTTCTAGTTCTTCCTGAAATCCACTGGATAAAATAGGGAATCTGCACCAGGTCTTTGGATCGATGTTGAAGTCATCTACGTGGAAACTTGGCGCAATTCGCTCGCGCTTCCACTGATTGATTGCCCAGAGTCTAAAAAACTTAGTGATCCATTGTTTGAGTTGCTCCTTCGAGTAATCCTCATGCATGGCCTGAAATACCTCTACAGGAGAATGTCTTTCTCTGATGGCCCATTCTTCGATTTTGACTAAAACCGCATATGGCATCAGGTCATCTTCATCGGTTTGTTTTTGCTCCGGTGGTCTTAGTTCCGCAGTTGGCTGAAGTTGGTTAACTAACCCTAACCCTTCATATCCTAAGGCCTCTTCGGCATACTTCAACCATTGGAGGACCAGATCTTTATCGATTGCTGCGATGGGTGAAATGCTGCCACTTGTATCCCCATCCATCGTAGCGTAACCTACATCTCCTTCGCTTCTATTGCTTGTTGAAAGTAATAGAAACCGGTCCAAATTGGCAAGCATCCAAATGATTGGAGATCGGGCCCTTGCCTGTATGTTTTGCAGGGCAATATCATCTGTCTTCCAATCCAACCTTCGACCTACGGCGCTTTCAATGGTACGCCTGTATTGTGTGACTTCTTCGTCGATCAGCCAATGGTGAAACCTGGCACCCAGGCTTTCTGCCAATCCCTGAGCGGAATCGAGCGTATCCTGGGAAGAATTTTTAGTGCCTTGATAGGCTGTGACTAAAAGTTCGTTGATAATTGCTTTCGGTTCATCGGGAATTTCAAATCCAAGTTTGCGTTCAAACTCAGTGTGACCCAGTTCCGAAAGTCCTTCATATACCATATGAGCTACCATGGTAGCTATAGAACTGCTATCGGCCCCTCCTGAAAGTGAAAGCACAAAGCCCTTGCTGCGGCTTTTTCGTAAATAATCGAAGAGTGCGAGTGGAATGACACGTGATAGTTCTTCCAACTGATTTTTCCAATCGTCTTGAATATGTGTCTGAGATTCACCATCTACCTCCAGCGTAAGTGAAAGTAGGTTTCGATCTGCGAATGAAAGCCTTTTGTTGCGACCAATGAGTTTTCCTTTTTGGGCAATCAGGATATCACCATCATAGATCATTCGACCGGATTCATTGCCCAGAAGATTGGTGTAGAGATATGCACAATCAAACCTTTCAGAGGAGGACATCACCAGGTTTTCACGGAATGTGCCTTTTCTGAATGCAAAATGACTTGCACTTGGATTCAGAATGAGGTCGATATTTGGTTCTTCCAGGTGACAGGCAGGTCGGTCTTCAAGCCAGGCATCCTCACAAATTTCAAAAGCTACCTTTACGCCATAGAGTGTAGTTTGAAATGCTCCAAATGGAACTACTTCATCACCTACTTGAAATTCGACAGTCTTTTGATAAGGCCAACTTGAAAACCATCTCTTTTCATAGTGCACACCATCGTTAGCAAGGTGATGTTTCGCGTAGAATCCAAGCACTTTACCTTCACTGATGAGGCAGCACGTATTGTAAACCTGATCATCCATTCGCACTGGCAATCCCACAGTGAATGCAATGCCTTTACTCAGTGGAATCAACTCTTCTAATTTCAAGAGGGCTTTTCGTGGCAGCCAATTACTTAAAAAGAGATCTTCACAACCATAGCCTGTAAGGCACAATTCAGGAAGACATAACAGTTGGATACCCTCATTTTTCGCCTCCAACACAGCCGCTTTGATGTTGCGAATGTTGTGTGACCAATCCATGGGGATTTGATTCAGGCATGCTCCTCCGATGACGATCTTTCTGCTCATTTTATCCTGAAGTCTAATTTTTCAGACGTATTCCAATGGGTAAAGCTGATGTCCGTTGAATCGTTAAGATTGTTCATCTTTCTGAATCCGCTCCAGTGTTTTTCGAGCTGAATCTTGCTCCGCTTTCTTTTTACTAAAACCGAATCCTTTTTCAAATCCTTCTCCATCAATAAAAACCTGAGCGATGAATTGGCCGTTTCTGTTTTTTTGATTCTGGTCAACAATCTCAAACGAAAGCTTGCGGTTTTGTTTTTGAGACCACTCGATGATCTTGCTTTTGTGATTGGTGATGGTGTTCACCAGTTCATCGAGATCAAAATGTGGGATGATCAACCGTTTGATAATGAATCGTTTACAAAAGTTAAAACCTCGATCAAGATAGATTGCGCCGATCAGAGCCTCCAGAGAATCTCCATAAATGGATTTGGGAGAAAGAGCTGACTTGTTTTGATGGTATCGAATTAGATTTTTAATCCCTAATTTTCTTGAGAGATCATTCAATGTTTCGCGGTTCACGATTTTTGATCTCATTTCCGTAAGGAATCCTTCCTCTTTAAATGGGAAGCGCATGAATAGGAATTCTGCGACGATCATGCCCAATATAGCATCACCCAGATATTCCAGACGTTCATTGGATTCCCTTAAGCCGTGATCATTGACAAGGGCAATGCTGCTGTGCCTCATTGCCAGTTTGTACAGGGATAAATTGTAAGGAGCCCGCCCAGTAATGGATTTGATGGCTTTATACAGTTCTTTATCCTGAGAATCGTTTGGTAACTTGAATGCAAAAACGACTCTATTAAACCAGGATAGCACGATATGCTTTACAGGTTATATTTCTTGAAAACGATAGAGGTATTATGACCTCCAAAACCAAAAGTATTACTCATGGCGACATTCACCTCCCGTTGTTGTGCCTTGTTGAAAGTCAGGTTCAACTTCGGATCAATCGTTGGATCATCCGTGAAGTGATTAATTGTCGGAGGGACTATTCCCTTTTCGAGGGCCATGAGACAAGCGATGGACTCAATGGCCCCTGCTGCACCTAACAAGTGTCCGGTCATTGATTTCGTCGAACTGATATTCAGGTTGTAAGCGTGATCTCCAAATATCGTTTGAATTGCTTTGATTTCACCGGAATCTCCAAGTGGCGTTGAAGTACCGTGCGTATTTACGTAATCCACCTGATCTGGTGTGATTTGTGCATCGCTTAATGCTTCTTTCATTACGGCAACAATACCAAGACCTTCCGGGTGAGGTGCCGTAATGTGATAGGCGTCTGCGGACATGCCACCGCCCAAGACTTCTGCGTAGATTTTTGCCCCACGTGCTTTCGCGTGCTCCAGTTCTTCGATGACCAACGCGCCGGAGCCTTCGCCCAGGACAAAACCATCTCTTTCAGCATCATATGGCCTTGAGGCGGTTTCTGGAGAGTCATTTCTTTCAGAAAGTGCTCTCATGGCATTGAAGCCGCCAACTCCCGATGGAACAACTGCAGCTTCAGAACCTCCCGTGAGAATGACTTCTGATTTCCCAAGTCTGATGTAGGTAAGGGCGTCGTTGAGTGCGTGATTTGAAGACGCACAAGCAGAAACCGTGGCATAATTGGGGCCGCGGAATCCATATTTGATCGACAACATACCAGGAGTGATATCCGCGATCATCTTTGGAATAAAGAAGGGGTTGAATCTTGGCGTGCCATCACCAAGAGCATAGGAGCTGACTTCATTGTGGAAAGTCTCCAAGCCTCCGATTCCGGAACCCCAGATAACACCAACTCTTTCTTTGTTGATTTCCTCAAGATCAAGACCTGAGTCGCTGATGGCCTCTTCACTGGCAACCATAGCAAACTGGGTGCCAGGATCCATTTTTCGAGCTTCCTTTCGGTCTATATGATCTTTCGGGTCAAAGTTTTTTACCTCGCAGGCAAACTTTGTCTTGAACTTTTCAGGATCGAAACGAGTGATTGTGGCTGCGCCGCTGACACCTTTGGCCAGCGCGGCCATATAATCTTCTTTCGTATTACCAATGGGGGTGAGTGCCCCGAGGCCCGTAATAACAGCTCGTTTCAGTTGCATCAAAGTTTGATATACTTAATCAGTGTAAGATTGGATTTTTCTTATTTTACGTTTTCTTCCAGGTATTTGATGGAATCGCCTACCGTAGCGATGTTTTCAGCTTGATCATCCGGAATAGAGATGTTAAACTCCTTTTCGAATTCCATGATCAATTCCACAGTGTCCAAAGAGTCTGCACCCAGATCATTGGTAAAGCTCGCCTCATTGTTGATTTCCGATTCCTCAACACCCAGCTTGTCAATAATAATCTGTGTGACCTTTTGTGCAATTTCAGACATTTCTTTAAAGATTTGGTTTAAAAATTTTGTGCAAAGAAATAACATTCAATTCTAAAATCAAATCATACGCTTGTTGGGAAAAGTTACTAACCCTTAAATAACTGTTCCGACGTTAGAAGGAATGTCTTTTTTCAATTTGTAATCAAGGGCTGATTGAAACATACAATGAACATCAAAAACCCTCTGTAATGCGTTATGAAAACGCTTTCGGTAGGCAATCAGTTCCAACACACTAAATTCGCCTTTGGAAGCGTGTTTGCATGAAGCTGAAGACCAAACTTGATCCACAATATGATTTTGATTTTGATTTGATTGGAATCGTATCTTCGGCCAAGGAGTATACGTTAGCCTGGCATTTCAATCAGAACTCTTTTCTGCACTTCGTTAAAGGTGATGACATTGAAATTGAATTCAAGAACCAATCCCGAATAATAATTTCCAATTTTGTTTTTGAATCTGAATTTGTGCGCGTTCTTTTGCTTCGCAACAAATTATTGACCAGCAATACCAAGATGAATCAATATTTTATTCCGGAACTGGATCGTTTCGATTATTTGATTCAAATGAAGGCTGAAACCGAAGAGCCAAACGTTACCCAAATCATTGAAAAAGCCCGTTCTATTTCGCTGATTCAATATGTGATGAAATTAGATACGGATAAAATAAAGAATAAAGAAAACCTACTTTTCTAGAAATGGAGATTACTCAAAAGAGATCGAAGATTGTGGCCACTGTGGGCCCGGCGAGCAGAAATAGGGAAATGTTGAAGCAATTGGTAAAAGCCGGAGCTAATGTTTTTCGAATGAACTTTTCTCATGGAACCCATGATGATCATAAAGAAGTGATTGACATGCTTAATGAGGTAAATAAGGAGCTGGGTACTAATGTTGGCTTATTGCAGGACCTTCAGGGACCAAAGATAAGATGTGGCATGATCGAAAATGATGGAGTGCAAATTAACTCCGGCGATCCTTTGATCATCACAACTGAAGAAATGGTAGGGACAAGTCAAAAAGTCAGTACTGTTTATAAGGCCATTGTCAATGACGTAAATCCCGGCAATAAAATTTTGATCGATGATGGCAACATTGAGTTGGAGGTCAATGAAGTGAAGGGGAACGACGTTCATACGACCATCATCCACGGTGGGGTGCTAAAGTCCAGAAAGGGAATTAACCTGCCCGACTCGAAAGTGTCTGCACCTTCATTGACCGAAAAAGATATTGAAGACCTGGAATTTGGGATGTCATTTGATATTGAGTGGGTAGCACTTTCTTTCGTCCGTACTGCTGATGACATCAGAGAACTACGGCGTAGACTTGATGAGAAAGGTGTCAATAGCAAAATCGTAGCGAAGATTGAAAAACCTGAAGCCATTGAAAACATGGACGAGATCATTGCGGCAACTGATGCGATCATGGTGGCCAGAGGGGACCTTGGAGTGGAAATACCCATGGAACGAGTACCTCTTGAGCAAAAACGTTTGGTGAAGAAATGCAATAGACTGGGTAAACCAGTAATTATCGCTACTCAGATGATGGAGAGCATGATCCAAAATCCAAGACCTACAAGAGCAGAGACCAATGACGTGGCCAATGCGATTATGGATGGAGCTGATGCAGTGATGCTTTCAGCTGAATCAGCTTCTGGAGATTTTCCGATGGAAGCCGTGCAAAGCATGTCCAGGATCATCCAGGAGGTTGAGCGATCTATGGGCAGTATTTACCATAAATACCAGGACAAAGAAAAAGAACTCAGTTCGACGAGACAGAATGACCTGCTGGTTAGAGCCGCTTGCAGATTGGGGGAATCGACAAAGGCTAAAGCAATCGTGGGAATGACCAAATCCGGCTATACCGGGTATCGTCTGGCGATGCACCGGCCTAAAGCCAAAATCTTCTTGTTTACAAACAACAGGTACTTGCTGCGTCAGATCAGCTTAATCTGGGGGGTGAATGGTTTTTATTACGACCAGCAAGAAAATATCGATGAGACACTAGATGCCATTGAGAAGCGATTAGTAAGAGAAGGGTATCTGAACAAAGGGGATATCTTTATTCACACAGCGTCGATGCCTGCACACTGGCAAGGACATACCAACATGATGAAGATCAACGAAGTACAATAGCTGATACTTCAAGGAATAGATTTTTAAGGCCCTCTTCGGAGGGCTTTTTTGTTTTGAGTGATTGTTATTTATCGCTACCTTGCAACAAACTTCTATTTATTTAACAACTAATTTAAGACAACAACAATGCGACAACTATTGCTGCTTATAGGATTAGTATTTACATACAATTTTACTTTCGCTCAAATTACAACTTCAGAAATTTCAGTTGAGGCCGTTGGAGAGGTCACATCAATCGATGGTAAAGTGGGCATTGGAACGGATGATCCCATAGCTGATTTACATATTAGAGACAATACAGCTCGATTGTTTATTGAGAATATTAACGGTTCAGGGACTGGCTGGACTTTCCTTAGATTAAAAGGGACAGGCGCCAATTTTTGGGATCTTGCACAATTCGGGGATAACGATTTTTTGGAGTTTCGGCCCAAGGGATCAGGGAATAACCGATTTATGTTTCATCAGGATGGTAAATTCCTGGCTCCGAGAATTGAGTCCACTACTGGAATATTTGCAGGTAATGATGATATCAATGACTTTTATGAAATTCGACCCAATGATCAGCGGTGGTTTATCAATGGTGATGACCGAATGTTGCTAAAAGATGGAACCTTATGGATAAAAGGGAAAACAGCGGTCTATAGTGATTTTGTAGGGTACTCAGGTGAGACTCTAGGGTTTTTGCCAAATGGAAAGGAACCAACTTTGGTAATTACTGAGGACATTGTTGGTACCAGAGAGTCCGGAGTAGGTGGCCAACTAACTTATCGTGGGGGGCTTAGTTTTGGGAGAGGGGGCCCAGGTATCTATGCTGTCAATATGAACCCTGCGGGTAGTAGTCATTATGGTGAGATCAGGTTTCATACAACCTATTGGAATGGTTCTCAATTAGCCAATGCCGATAGGATGGTGATCAAAAGAAACGGAAATGTCGGGATAGGAATTCTTACACCGGGTTACAAACTTGATGTAAATGGTTCTTTAAATGCACAATCACTTTACAATTCCGGGCAACTGGAATGGTCTGATTTCGTTTTTGCAGAAGATTATGCATTACCCTCATTGGTAGAAGTAGAGCAGCACATCATTGAAAAAGGTCACTTGAAAGATATTCCCTCAGAAGCTGAAGTACTTGACGAAGGATACGATCTTGGGAACATGGACTCTAAACTTCTTCAGAAAATTGAAGAACTCACCCTGTACCTGATCGAACAAAACAAGAAAATAGAACGTCTTGAAAGTGAGATCATTAAACTGAAAGGCAAATAAGCGATTTTCGAAGTTGCTACCTTTGCTGTCATCGTTTGCTGACGAATTTCATTATAGATAAGGATGAACCTATGAAAAAAGTAACGTTACTTCTTGCGACCACATGTTTCCTGATGGGTTGTTCGGAATTGTTGTTTTGGAAAAAAGACGAGGTGAAAATCTATCAGGCCATTCGCATTGATGAGCAAGATGGCTCTATTGAGTGCGAAATCACGGAGAAACAAGTCGTGAAAGTCAATCCTGCCCTGACCTATTTCTGGATGAAAAACAGAGGGGTACATGCTACACCCGGAGATTTTTCAGGTCATTTGCTACATGGGCCTTTTCAAAGATTTTATTCAGACGGATCATTAAAGGAAAAGGGAACTTTTCGCTACGGCCTTAAGGATGGTCCGTGGAAGTACTGGGATGCCAGGAAGTTACTGCAAGCCGAATATACATTCAATAAAGGTGTGGAAAATGGACCTTTCAGAGAGTATAACAATGGAGAATTGACCAGATCAGGAACCTATCAAAATGGAGTTTATAATGGCAAACTCACCTTATACCGGGATCCAGCCATAGATGCGCTGGTTTATAAACAAGGAGTAGTAACGGATACAGTATTCCAAAGCACCCAGTGATCCGGTTAAAGGCAGGTGTCCTGGCCTATACCATGGCGATAAGTCTGGTTGTAACCATCATTCTTAGCTCCATTATTTTGTTGGGTTATTACACACGTTTACAAACGCGTAGATATGATATTAACCTAAAAGTGGATGCCAACCTTCAGTCCGCAGAACAACTGGCTTTAAGTAACCCCCTGTCTTTTGATTATTTGGTGCCGAAAAGCCTGGATTTGTATGGAGAAGGTGAGGATACGGTTATTTTAGAACGTCGCCCCTGGGGAGTGTTTGACTATTTTAAGATCACGGCGAAGCATGGGAGGTTTATTCGGAATTCATATTTTTCAATTGCAAACGAGCCTTCTGAAAAGGCCAAGAGTGCCTTATTCCTGGTCGATGAGAGAAGGCCATTGTCCGTGGTAGGAAATACCCGGCTGACAGGGACCGTGTACCTGCCTCAATCCGGTATTCAGAGTGCTTATGTCGAGCGAGTAGGCTACCAAAACGACAGCCTGTTTTATGGCCAACGACGCACGAGTGAAGGTGAGATGCCTGATTTAAATGAAGATCTACTGGATGATGTAGATGAAGTATCAAAATATCGCAATCGGGTCAGTTACCGAGAGACTTTCAACCTTGAACAAAAGTTCAGTTCCGATACACTTGCTAGATTCAATTCTTTTCGATTGAACGTCAACGATACCCTAAGTGGATTCATATGGTTAGATGCCAGAAAAGTTGTGTTGGACAGCCTGTGTCGCCTAGAAAATGTATTGGTGACTGCCGACGTGATCGAATTCAAAAAAGGTTTCGAAGGAAGCGGTCAATTTTTTGCTGAGGATACGATCTACGTGAGGTCCGGTGCGAAAGTTGATTATCCGAGTGTTCTTTTTGTTTCCAGTGGCCTTTCAAACGGCAGCATTCAGGTTGAAAAAGAAGGAGAGGTTAACGGCATCCTGGGAGTTGATGGAGATGTGAACAACTATTATCAGCGACACATCTATATTGAATCCGGAGGTAAAGTATCAGGAGCCGTATACTGTCATGGGTTTTTAGAAATTTATGGAGAGATCCAGGGACATGCGACAGTTCGTAAATCTCTGGTCAATGCCACATCCGCGATTTATGAAAATTATTTTCTCAATGCTGAGATTGACGGAACAAAGCAAAAC
Source organism: Cyclobacteriaceae bacterium (assembly GCA_965215825.1). Taxonomy (GTDB): domain Bacteria; phylum Bacteroidota; class Bacteroidia; order Cytophagales; family Cyclobacteriaceae; genus JAWPMT01. The sequence continues at coordinate 606,230 of CBDCEM010000003.1, forward strand.
CAACATTTTCTCGTTCCGCCGCTTTGGTTTTATGAAGAAGATCAAAAAATACTGCAGTGGTTAAGATAGGATTTCATAGGAAATTACCGGGGCACACGATCATTGAAACGGTGGTGAGCATGACCATTGCCAGTATTATGTTTTCTCTGGGGTTTCTGATTTACCTAAATGTGGTTTCTTCTCTGGATCAGGAATATCGGGTTTTTCTTCAAAGTGAAGTGAACTATCATATGGATTCACTTGCGATGCTTACTGAGGTGCCAGAAGAACTGGACTATGTTTCATTCAACGGCCTCGAAATTCATTTTGAAATGGAACCCTATGAACGTTATGAACACTTGTGGTTAACGCAATGTCTTTTAACAGACTCACTACAAAATGAAGTGATTAGCCGCAAACTGGTTTACAAAAGGATCGTACCTGATGAGGAATAGCAAGCTATCGGCTTTTACCTTATTTGAATTACTCATGGTGATGATTCTTATCAGTATTGTGGTGACCGTTTTGGGAGCCACCTTGTACAACGTAGGTAGTTTCCATAAAAGATTGAAAGACAGAGTGGAACAAGTAGGAAGTTTCAAGGAAGTAAAGTATGTGATTTATCGAGATTTTAATCGAATGAAGTTCTACGAAGCTTCCAGTACTGAATTGATTTTTACAGATGGGATTGATACCGTTTTTTATTCATTTGGAGAAAAAATTGTTAGACAACAGGGTATCAGAGTAGACAGTCTGCTCGTGACGGGAGGGCTTTCTCTAACCGACTCAACTGCGACAATCATGTTACTTTTAGGAGAGCGAAAGACAAGCATCAGACTTCCATCAATTAGTTCAGGAGTATTGGCATATAGAGCATCTGATTCAGGAGAGACAGAAAACGAGAACGAATGAAGCTAGAAGATTTTTCGATTCCGGCGGAAGCAGCCGAAAGTACCACAAAAGAATCCATCTGGAACAAGGACATTTCTTTTGGCGGGAACAAGCTGACCGATAAACACAAATCAACCTTCTATCACCAACTCAAGACATTAGTAAGTTCGGGCGTGGACATTCGTTCCTCCCTGGAATTGGTACGCGATCAGTTCAAGTCGAAAAAATCAATTGAGATTGTTCAACAGATCATCGAAGAATTAGTCCGTGGCAAATCCCTTTCTGGTGCCTTTGAGTCATCAGGTAAGTTTACCAATTATGAAGTTTTTAGCTTGCGAATTGGTGAGGAGTCGGGCCGGTTAGTTGAGGTATTGGATACACTTGCAGATTATTATGATCAGAAGCTGGAACAATCTCGACAACTCGTCAATGCACTTTCTTATCCTACACTCATAGTTTTGAGTGCGATTGGGGCCATTGCGTTCATGATGTTAACCATTATTCCCATGTTTGAAGAGGTGTTTAAACGGTTTGGAGGTGAATTGCCCGCTTTGACAAAAGCGATCATCGGCTTTTCCGGTTTCATCAATGACAATGTTGGTTTGATCTTATTTGTGGTATTGGTGTTTATTGGTGGTTTTGTCGCGCTTCGAAGAAATGCCCGTTTCAATTTTTTGATGGAAACGGCCGTCATGAAGTTGCCATATATTGGTCAGTTGTATTTAGACATTCAACTATCGCGGTGTTCTGCTTCATTGGCATTGCTTACCAACGCGAGTGTGCCGCTGACCAGGGCCCTGGATTTTGTAAGTCAAATGATGACCATGCAGCATTTACAGGCATCTCTTAAGCGCGTAGAGAAGGAAATTGTGCGGGGCCGACAATTACATGAAGCTCTGGCATTAGAACCTATTTTTGATAAGAGTTTCGTGTCGTTGATCCGGGTGGGGGAAGAGGTGAATAAATTGGGGGAGTTTTTTGATAAATTGTCGATGGAATATGCCAATGGCGCCAGCTATCGAACAAAGCAATTAAATACTTTTCTGGAACCCGTAATGATCATTTTTTTAGGACTCATGGTCGGGATCATTCTTATAGCCATGTATTTACCCATGTTTCAATTATCGACAAGTATGGAGATCAACTAGCACCAATATTGACCGTCTATCCAATTCTCTTTTTGCATATTTTGCAAAATCGGAATCTTTTCGGTAAAGTTGCTTTTACAAAACGTCGATCAAAACAACGTCACTTCAGTTTCCATCTTGTAAGTGGAATTGCTCAAATGGTTAAGTATTTTTGACACGCGAAACGACATTAATGATAATATAGACCATGAAACAGATAAAAAAATTAAAGGCTTTTACACTTTCAGAGCTTTTAGTGGTTCTGGTAATTATTGGCATTTTGGTATTGCTGGCATTGCCTCAACTGATGCCAATGATCTCAAGGACCCGGGCGGTGGAAGCCAAGCAACAGCTTAAGCATTTGCAATCGCTGGAGAAGACCTATTTCTTCGAATATTCGAGATACAGTGATGATTTCATTGCCATTGGGTTTGAACAACCAGCGCTGGTTACTGATGAGACACCAGGTACAGCTAATTACCTGATTGAAGTTACCGAAGTAAGTGCCTCCGGCTTTTTGGCGAGAGCAACTGCCGTCGTGGATTTCGATGGAGATGGGGTCTACAATACGTGGGAAATCGACCAAACCGGTAATTTGGTTGAGCTCCAAAAAGATTAACCCATGTGGCTCCAAACCGCTAGTCTACTGACCCTGGGACATGTAGTGTACACAGACTTTAAGTCAAGGTATGTGCATATCATGACCATACTTGCATTACTCGCTATTACGGTGACGCAGTTGGTTTGGAATGATACCTGGTACCTCTGGGAATATTATGCAATGAACCTGATATTCACGACATTGATTTTGCTGATAAGCATAGGAGTGGTCGCACGAAAGAAAGGGCTTGGCTGGCGTCAGGTCATGGGTGCAGGAGACTTGTTGTTTCTGGTTATGATCTGTTTTTGGTTCGAGACCATGACGTTTGTGATTTACTTCAATGTGTCGGTAGTCCTTGCAATAGTTGCCCATTTTTTCTTAGGAAGAATACCTAAGTATCAGGCTGAAACAGGAGTGCCTTTTGCAGGATATTTTGCAATCGTTTCAATGATCTTTATCATGTTCAAATGATTGATGTTTCCACAGACTTAAAGCAACTGCTGACTACCGATCAGGCCCACTACTATCGCATAGTGCCGAAATCTGCTTCGTCTGAAGAAATGATTTTTTATCGGGATGAGTCTTTATCGCTGAATGGTACAGTGAAAGAGCTGGAAGTTGTCTTTGGTAAAACCATCAGAATCGAGCTTGTTGACAAGACAGAACTGGACCAGGCGCTCAACAAATTCTATCTTCGGAAAACTGAGAAACACAAAAGTGAATTATCACTTTCTTCTTCAAATTTTCTCAACGAGTTGATTCAGGAAGCAGAAACACTAAAATGCAGTGATATACACCTGGAATCTTACGAGGACAAGTGCAGGATTCGAATGAGATTGGATGGTAAGTTGGTGGAACGCTTCATCATTCCAAAACATGACTATCCGGAATTTGTCAACAAATTGAAGATCATGAGTAACCTGGACATTGCTGAGAAGCGATTGCCTCAGGATGGACGTATCATGATCAAAGAAGCCGGCAAACAGTTTGATCTGCGGGTTTCTGTATTGCCGACGCTATATGGTGAGAAAGTCGTGCTTCGACTTTTATCTGATGAAAGTTCGTCGCTCTCTATAGAAAAACTGGGTTTGTCTGGAGAGCAAAAGTCCGTGTACCTTAATAGCATTGCGAAACCACATGGGATCATTCTGATCAGTGGGCCTACCGGATCAGGTAAAACCACAACGCTCTATGCTACTCTAAAGGAACTCAATGACAACATGCGTAATATTCTTACCATTGAAGACCCAGTGGAATATACGCTTGAAGGCATTAATCAGGTTCAGCTCAAGGAGAAGATCGGCTTAGATTACGTGGCTGCGCTGCGCACCTTTTTGCGGCAAGACCCAGACATTATAATGGTAGGAGAAATTCGGGACTTGCCAACGGCGAAGATGGCCATCCGTGCGGCACTAACAGGTCACCTGGTACTATCAACTTTACATACGAACTCAGCGTGGGGTATCATTACACGGATGTTGGAAATGGGTATCTCACCTTACATACTGGCCGATACCATTAATATCGCGATCGCTCAACGATTGTTACGATTGCTATGTCCAGATTGTAAAAAGAGCGTGACTTTACCTGAAGTGCCGTTTGATCCACTACCGGGGGTTGTACAAAGTTTTCATGAGCCAGTCGGTTGTGAACAATGCTATGGTACAGGTTATCGTGGCCGAAAAGCGATTTACGAAATGATACCGGTAGATCACCAAATGCAAAAGTTTATCAAGAACATGGAGGAAGCCCCTAATGAAAAGGCTATTCAAGGACGTATTGGGACATTGAGAGAAAGCGCAATTCAGCTCTTCAGTGCCGGTGAAACAAGTTTGGAAGAAATTTTACCCTACCTCGTTTGATGAGATATTATCTATTCATACTGATTCTCGTTTCAGGATTTACGACATTCGGACAAAGCTCAGATCGAATCGCAAAACTCGATTCCACACTGACCGGTCTTTCAACGACGGTAGGTGGTTTGAATGGCCAGGTAGACTTTACACTGAATAATGCCCCAATCCATGAGTTGTTGCGGGGACTGGCAGAAACTCATACGCTTAACATCAATGTACGTCAGCTTCCAAACCTGAACATCACCAATAATTTCAATAACGTCACAGTCAAAGACGTACTGGTATTCATTTGTCGTGAATATGATTTGGACATCCGCTTTGTGAATAACATTCTCACGGTAAAGCCCTATGCCTATCGAAAACCTAAACCGGTCATTATAGACTATGATCAGAGCAAGCAGTTAGTCAGCTTTGATTTGCGAATGGATACCTTGGCGTCGGTAGTGAAAGCGCTGACCATCAGCAGTGGGAATAACGTCCTGACCACACCTGAAGTGAGAAATTTGTTGGTTTCCGGCTTTGTATCGAACCTGAACTTCGCTACAGCCATGGAGCAATTCGCGATTACCAACAACCTGGAACTCGAACTGGCTGATTCCGGCGTGTTTGTATTTCGGCAAGCCGAAGTAATTGTTCAGGAACCCGCCAATTCCAGTTCCAATGCAAATCAACCTACAACCAACAACCGGCGAAGGAGAAATCAACCTGCCTCAAGCAGAACCGCTAATAGCAGTAGGGGAAATGGACCGTTCACCTTAAAGACGATCAAAGAAGGTGTGGAAACATTTATCTCACTAGAGGCCCAGGGAGCTGAAGTTTCTGAGGTATTGACAGCCGTGGCTAAGGAGTTAAAAGTAAATTATGCGGTACTAGAACCCATTGAAGGTGTATTAGAAGGCTATTTTGCCAAAATTAATTTTGAGCAATTTCTAGGATTTGCCACTGAGAGTGCCGGATTTACTTATGGCAAGAAGGATGATGTTTATCTCATTGGCTCAGATCAAAAAACAGGACTGGCTCAGGCCACGGTGTATCGTTTCAAAAACCGAAGTGTGGAAGGGGCGGATGCCCTGGTTCCAGCTTCGCTAGCAACTGGTTTGGAAATTGCATTGCTACCCGAGTTAAACGCTTTGTTGATTACCGGCGGGGAAAGGGATGCCGCCAGATTGGTAGGTTTTTTGGAGCAAATCGACGAACCCGTATTGAATGTACTTATCGAAGTAATCGTAACCGAAGTAAATAAAGGATCAACATTGAATACTGGAGTTCAGGCGTTTCTCGCTGATTCTGTACCCAGTACTGGAGGTCAGCTATTTGGGGGAGTAGACCTTACACTTAGTTCCACCTCCCTGAATGGCATTTTGAACAACCTGGATGCAAAAGGAGTCGTGAACCTCGGAAGAGTAACACCCAAATTCTATGCAACCATTCAGGCCATGGAAAACAATAACAACCTCAATGTCCGATCCACACCCAAACTTTCAACTCTCAATGGAAATGAGGCCGAATTGACCATTGGCCAATCCGTCTACTTTCTGATTGAAACCCAAAATGTGACCGGAGGCATCAATCCGATTGTAACCCGATCTCCCAGGTATGAGAAGGTCGAGGCAAATCTGGACATTAAGATCCTGCCCTTTGTTTCTGCGAATGAAGACATTACTTTAAGCATTGAGGCAGAGTTTTCAGATTTTATTGACCCCACTGTTGAGGGTGCGCCTCCCGGTAATGCCACAAGGAAATTTATCAGCAAGATCAGGATAAGAAATGAAGAAATGATTGTTCTGGGCGGCTTGGAAGAGGTTTCGAAATCCGAGACAGGAAGTGGCGTGCCTTTCTTATCACGTGTTCCGGTATTGAAGTGGTTGTTCAGCTCCAAGAGTAAAGTTGATCGAAATAGCAGGCTAATCATTTTTATTAAACCCACTATTGTGTATTAGGAGCCTATCGTGAATTGCTCAATTAAACATATACGCCTCCATTTTCTGGAAACATGAGTTATCTCAATTCCATATGGTCCAGACTTAAGGGAACTGAAGTTGCCGCGATAAGCTTCTCGCAGGAAGGTGAAGACTGGGAAACTTATGGCATGGTGATGGCCCTGGAAAAAGGTCAGATTGCGATAAAGTCGCAAGGTCATTTTGCTTCTCATGGACAAGTGGAAGCCTGGTTGGATGTCGTAAAAGATTTGCCGTTGGTCATAGGGATTTCAAGTGAGGAAGTTTTGAACCGACACGTAGAGGCAAAGGATTTAGCGAAAGATCAACTACTCAAATTAATCATTCCTCAGGCCAGACCAGAAGATTTTTTCACACAGAAATTGGAAGTTGCGGAAGGTACGTTTGTTGCTGTTATCCGTAAAAATAAGCTCAATCAGATACTGGAAATTGTACCAAAGGGTAATCAGGTGGTAGGCCTATACCTGGCACCTTTGCCGCTTACGACACTGGCCAAAGGATTGAAAATGGAATCTGTGACATTGAGCAGTTTTCAGCTGACCCTGCAAGGAAATGAAGTGATACAAATGGATCATGTATCAGCTGTAGACGAACCTATTTCACTTTCACCAGAGGAGTCACTGGAACAGGACTATGCGTTGAGTTATGCTACAGCGTTGACTTACCTTATAGAAGCGCAGATACCCTCTGATTTTAATAGAAAATTGGCGATTCAAGAATATGTCCATAAGCGTTTTTTATCCAGGTTTGGTGCCTATGTGCTGGGAGTCATATTTCTCGTTTTCCTGATTAATGCCTTTTTCTTCTTTCAATTGAGTCAGGAAAACGAACAATTAGTCCAGGAGAATTCAAGTATTTTATCTACGCAGGAACAGGTCCTGGAAATGGAAACTTTTCTGGAATCCTATCAGGACTTACTGGGAGCGGGAGAACAGTCCATATTCACGAGGTTTTCTGATGAGCTGGGTTTTTCTGTCCCGCCGACGATCCAGTTGAAGCTACTTGAGGTTCGTCCACTTTATTTGGATGAGAAGAAAGCTATTGAAAAAGCTCCTTCTGTATGGATTACAGGGACTTCTGAAAATGCGGTGGCTTATGCCGACTGGATTGATCGGATAAAGGATTTGGACTGGGTGGATGGTATCGTCGAGAATACCTATCTCCAGGGAAATTTTCAGTTGAAAATTACGATTAAAGCCAATGTTTAGTAATTGGTCATATAAACGGAAGAACCTCATGTTCCTGATTGGAACTTGCGTAATCCTTGTGGCCGGTTATTTCTTGTCAATTCGAGAAACCCTGGAAATTAACAAACACAATAAGCAGCTGCAACGGAGTATTGTTAATGCCGACCAGCTTTATCGCAAAGCCGCTGTTCTGAAAAGAGATAAGAAAAAGGTGGATTCCCTCCTGCAGCACCTGGACCTGAAAGGTGGAGACCAATTGCTGCTACGTCAGCTTACTCGTTTGAGCAAACCCAGTCTTACACCCCTTGTGGAGTATACGGAAGTACAAAAGCGAGACACGAAAGAAAAATTCAACCTGTTCAGGTTCAGTGGTTCTTACCGCGAATTGCTAAAACTACTCAGGGAAGTTGAAAACAGGCGATTAGGAGGTGGATTAGTTTCCGTACGATTTGATACAGAAACTAACCGCCGTACACGTGAAACGAAACTTTATTTGGCACTTTATTTCCCCATAGAATGAAAAATACAATTGGAAAAACACTGGGGTGGCCACTGGTCATAGTGATTACTGTTTGCACACTCAGTTTGATGGGTTGTGACGATATCTTGGAAGACGATATTTCCGATGATGCGGTGATCCTGTTTGCTCCTGCTGATGGGGTTTTATTGGATTCCGGGAGTGTCACATTTGTGTGGGACCCCCTAGAAGGTGCCCTGGATTATCGTTTACTTTTGGTTTCTCCTGATTTTGAAAACCCTGCTCAGGTATGGGCAGATACCATCACGACTGGCACGAGCTTTACTACGTCCTTGGCGGCGGGAACCTATACGTGGGGTGTAAACGCCGCAAATACAGCATACACCACAGACTTCTTTACCAGAACTTTTACAGTTGTGGAGCCTACGGAGCCCGATATTTCTGGGAGAATTCCTAATCTTATATCACCTGCAGATAGCGTGATGACGGACGAGGGGACTTTTGTATTCCTGTGGGACACAATCAGAGATGCCACTGGTTACAATGTGAGAATTGTCAGCCCTTCTTTTGAGCTGATCGAAATCGTAGTTGGGGATACACTTACCGAGTTGTCAAGAGCTAGTTTTCAGTTGGATTCAGGGGTGTATCAATGGGGTGTGCAGGCCTTGAACAGTAGCTCTGTTTCTGCTCGTTCCATTCGAACATTGATTGTAGATGTGCCATTTGAAAATCGATCCATGGAAATCCTCTCACCCACCAATGGAACTACGGTAACTTCTGGCGACGTAGTGTTCATCTGGGAGCCTCTTAGAGATGCGGAATCTTATGAAATTCAGGTGGTAACACCCACTTTTGACGGAATCACAAGCATCATCAGCGATCAGGAAGTAGCATCAGACCGGGTTACCATCAATCTGAGCCCTGGGAGCTATCAATGGAGTTTGAGGGCAGTTAATGGTAATCGGAAGACGCCCGCGATCATACGGTCATTGACGGTCGAGTAAGCTTATCAAAGGTGAAGAATAAGAAGAATCTATATTTCCTGGTACCTGCAGTACTATTCGTATGGGGAGTGATCATCTATCGAGTCGTAGATTTCACCTCCGACGGAGATGCCGATTTCACCCCAAGAACTTATGCAACACCACTTCGGGAAAATCAGGAAACAGAACAATATCAACTGAAATCCAGTTATCCGGACCCTTTTTTGAAGACTTTGACAAGTGCAGATGGAGTTACGTCTTTAAATGATAAAATAGATAATCAGGAGCAGCCCCAGACGCAGGAAACAACTACACCAATAACACCACTAAACATCCAGTACCGTGGATTTATAACCGAAAGCGGCACCAATGCACGAATTGCCTTATTGGTGATAGAAGGGAAAGAAGTCTTCCTGAAAAAAGGGGAGCAACTTGACGCTTTTGTGATCAAACAAATACAATCCGACAGCATTTCAATTGCTATAGCAGATGGAGTAAGGTGGGTGAGGCGGGAGGAGTAATTATTTGTAATTTCAGAGGATTTCTTTACCTTCGTCGTTGAAACAACAAAAACAAAACTTCTACCTGTTCTTAGATTTTCTGTCTTTTGCGTTTCAATCAACTAAAAAACTGTGACAACTTACGTATGATACAACCGAGGGTAAAACAACGCCACAGCTTCTGCTTTTCAAAATCACCAATGTTTCAAATCATGAATCCAAGACTACTGCTTGTCGCAATTCTATTTGCACCTTTTATTGCTAGTGCTCAATTTGAAGTCGAGGACTTAGTAACCATTCCGAAGACACCAGAGGCAGCGGCATTCACCGAATATGCCAATACAGCCAGTGTCTCCTTGTATACCGGCAAAGCTTCGGTATCTGTGCCAATCGACGGACTTGCAGGGCACAAACTGTCGCATCCCGTCAGTTTGACCTACCTCACCGGGGGGATCAAAGTCCAGCAAGAAGCCGGTGTGGCAGGTTTGGGTTGGAATTTAAACGTTGGCGGGATGGTCACCCGAAATGTCAATGGACTTCCTGATGATTATTCCGGAGGTGATCACTCCTACTACCCATTTTACTCGGAGCTACCATTTCAATGGGGGGGTGGTGGACCAACACCTCCAATTTTCGATGTTTACAGACACTTCAGAGATAATGATTATGGTATTTACTACTCAGACCCTGTTGTTGGTAAAACCTATGAGGGAACTTATCAACCTTTCGATGACGATAAATGGCACGAGATCTATTATCACTATACAGGAAGAGGTGACATAGAAATTAGCCCTGATACTTATTCTTTTTCGGCAGGTGGTATTTCAGGAACAATTGTAATTAATTATGATGATCAGTCTGCGTATTGCATAGAGCATCCTGATTATCAGGTGGAGGTCCAGTTTGGAGCTACTGGAACAGAGAAAGGGCAAAAACCCATAGAAGCGTGGACAATAACGGATAACCAGGGCACAATCTACCAGTTTAGTGCAATAGAAACCACCACTGTTGGGGGAGATGATGAGGGCTCGGGAAGGCCTGCTTTTCGTTACAGAACTTATGCTTCAGGATGGTACCTCACACAAATCCATAACCCCTTTGCTAAAGATACTTATGTGTTCAATTATGAAGGATACACTACGGCCGAGTACAACATGCTGGGACATGGAACAACTATCGGTGATAGGTATGCACAGGGAGATGATAGTGATCAATATTGTGGTGGAGGGACAACACCGAATGATCCCGGAACCATTCATTATCAATATGCTAAAAACCGCCTTACCTCGGTTTTTGTTAATACGACTCCAAGACTTGAACTTACTTATGATGCGAACAGACTGGACTTGTCTACAGAAAGCATGTTAGATGCCATTGTGGTTCGAGATGTATTGGGTCAGGTGATCAATTCATATGATTTCATTTACGATTACTTCGGTACACCCGATGTGTCAGATATCCGAAGAGACTATATTTCAAGACTTAGATTGGACGAAGTTTTGATACTGGGAGATGGAACAAGTACAGAGACCTTAAGTTATGCTTTTGACTATGACGATCAATCTTTACCCGACAGAGATTCCTTTGCCCAGGACGCCTGGGGTTATTACAACGGGTTTGATGAGAATCAGGGCCTGGTACCAAGGAATGACCTATTGACGAATCCTGCAGATCATACTGGAAATCGATCGGTTGTAGGGACAAAAATGAGAGCGGGAGTATTGGAAAAAGTGCATTATCCTACAGGAGGAAGCACGTTTTTTGAGTACACCAACAACGGGTATTTTGGGCGAAACAACGTGTCCACTGTAGATTATGTTGGAAACTTCGATTTAGATGGCGGTGCTGACCCTGAATTGACTGATCCATGTGATCCTCAGGCCGGCACGGAGGGTGCTCCGTTTGTCCAGAGAGGGGCGATGGTGATTGAGGAAACGGATACGTACACCATTTCATTAAGTGCCTCTGGAGGGAGTGGAGATGCCGTGCAGGGAGCCGCCATTCGGCTGGCATATTTCGCGCAATGCGAAGCAACTTATCCAACGGATGAAGGGTCTTTCGATTTTTTGGAGCTAAACCCAGATAATTTTGGTGCGGTTACTACAACGCTTGTACCTGGTAAATATCATGTCCTCCTGATCAATGATCAACCTGGAACCAGGGTCTCTCTTGACGTTTCACGAGTAGTCGACGAAGATCAGGATGTAACTATTCCTGCCGGAGGATTACGCGTGATCAGTAAGCAAAATTTCGATGAACAGGAACATTTAGCAAACCATACGATTTACCGTTACCGTGATATGACAAACTCGACATCAAGTATCTCGGGTGTACTACATCATCGACGCAATTTTGAAAAGGTAAATCGTAGTGAAGCCATTCATAGCAGTTTACCCGTGCCTTGCGAGTCTTTGACAAGGTTTGCCAGTAACCAAAATACGCCAACGCCAAACATCGTGACCTACACAACTGTGTCCGAGATGAACATAGATGAAGAGGGGAACTCAAATGGGGTGACGGTTTATCAGTTTTACAATGAGGATGAAGGAGTTGGAACCCGGCCATTTATTAAGACCAAGCTCAAAAATGGTATGCCTGAAATCAAGAAGGTCTTCAAAGCAGAAGAAGTTGATGGCGTCTGGCAATATGATATATTACTTGAGGAGCAAAATGAGTATCACATCGAGTCCTTAGGAGGTATGGTGGCCTATGGTTTTGAGTCCCAGGCTTCGGCTTTTCTTGATCCGATGTTGCAAGAAGATCCTCAGGACGCATCAAAAGCGAAATGGGTATACGCCCCGATGTACTTCACTTCACTGGGACTAAGTGGCGGGTCCAGTTACACGGGTATTGAGACTATTCATATAATAGCGTCCTTTACAATCGATGGTACTACCTATAAAACGTCAACAGCGGTCCATGACCTAACAGAAGGAGGAACTGAGGGCATTAGCGGCGAAGATCATTTGGCACCTTGCTCCTTCAATCATAATCATAATCGAACGTCGACAGCTGACGAATCTGATGTTCTAGAGGACATTGTGAATGCAGTAACCACAACTAACGCAATAGCCGCTGGTTTGATTGCCGCAGATGATTTTGTGATGACATTATTTAATGGGGAAACTCCGGATTACACCGGTCTCATAGAGTACGATCCGTTGCTCATCGAGTGTTTCCCGCAGGTTACACAAATTCCCATCACCTATAAGCAAGTCTATAGCATCCCTAGATCCTGGTTGCAGCAAGTTTCTACAACTACGATTCAACACGAAGATGGTGCTGAAATCCGGACTGTCCGGACTTATTCTTACGATGATACACAGGGTACAAATCAATTTCAAGTGCAATCCATCACCAGTGAAATGGCCAATGATCGATTAGAAACCATACAAAACTACTACCCATCAGAAATGTCCACGGTAGACCCGGAGGTACTCAATATGTCGGTATTGACTGATGATAATAGGGTAGCAACCCCTGTGAGGGTAGAACGCTGGGTTGATGGCACCCTACAATCCGTTAAAAACACGGTTTATGACGAATATGGTCGTCCAATGATCATTCAGATTGCCCATGGCAGCAGTGATCTTGAAGACCTGGAAGATCGTGCGGAGATCCTGGCTTATGATGGATATAACAATGTTACTAAGATGCGAGGCGCGGATGGACTACTCAAACATTATGTTTGGGGCTACAATAACTATTTTCCTATTGCGCAGATTATTGGTGAAGAGGAAGATCAGATCAGGAACACGATCATTGCTAACCCTCCTGATGATGATGGAGGACATGCCTACAGTGCGACTATCCACGAGGCGCTCAAGTCCATTCCCGGAACACTTGTGTCTACCTATGTCCATGATCCTGGAAAAGGGATGGTTCGGCAAACCGATCCGAATGGCCGCACCACCCACTATGAGTATGACAGCTTTGGCCGCCTGTTAAGGGTCATTGATCATGAAGGTCATGTCCTTTCCCAAAACGAGTATCACTTCGCCAACCAAAACGACTAAAGTCCATGAAAACTCATAACCAAAACTTTCAAATACTGATCTCAGTATTTATTCTCCTTTTGGCTCATCAGTCAGTAGGTCAGTCCAATCCGATTCAAAACACCAATGGAAATTCGGTAGCAGTAACTGGAGTAGAAGATACCTGGAGTTGGGACGCTGGTACCTTTATATCAGGAGGGGTAACCTGGTCGGTTACTGGCGGTACAGTAGGCACAACAACGGCTCCTGTAAAAGGGACCAGTCAGACCACTTATACGGCTGATATTACCTTCACTTCTGGTGGAACACAAACTATAACAATTAAAAATAGTTCAGGCACGACCATAAAGACTTCAAGTGCAACAGTCACAAATGCCCTTCTCAATGGAGGTACTATCGGTAGTGATCAATCCTTGTGCGAAGGGGAAACACCTGCTGCTTTCACAAGCACTGCTGACGCCACCGGTGGGGATGGAGGCTATATGTACTGGTGGCAGCACAAGAATAATAAGACCAATAATGAATGGGAAGATATCACGGTAGGAGATTATGACGAAACCACTTATCAACACTGGGGTGTGGGTGGTGATACGGAAATCCGTCGCAAGGTTACTTCAGGTTCTGATGAGGAGTTCTCTAATACAGTTTACCTGACAATACTCGATTTGGATGAAGGTTCCATAAGTGGAGCACAAACCATTTGTTATAACGGGAATCCCAATGCCTTATCTAATTCTACCGGCGCCTCAGGAGGGGAAGGTGGTATTTCTTATAAATGGCAGATATCCAGTGATGACGTTACTTTTACTGATATCAGTGGATCGGGAACCACGAGTGCGACGTATGACCCACCGGCACTTACCGGAAGCCGATGGTACCGACGGAAAGCAACAAGTTGTGGCAATACAGTAACCAAGTACACCACTTCAGTGAAAATAACAGTGAGAGGCAATCCGGCAAGCTACACCGTCTCTTCAACTAAAGATGATTTATGTTCCGGAGAGACAACTACCATCAGTTTGAGTAATAAACAATCTTCGGTGGAGTACAGATTGATTAAGGGCTCATCTCAAGTTGGAAGCACAATTGCAGGAAGTGCTACATCCATTAGCTGGAGCGAGCAGGGAACTGGAACATACAAAATCCAGGGGCGTTCCCACAGCTCCTGTTCATGGGTAGATGTGTCGGGATCCAAAGAAATTGGTACTAAATCTCCGGGAAGCCTGTCCATTTCCCTGACAGAAGGAGAAAGAATTGGTTGTTCAGGAAACAGCGTAACGCTCAACCCTTCCGGGGGTAGTGATTTCAGTTGGTCCTGGGAGGATATAACTGATGACACCAACGGGTCTTTAGAGGTTCAATATCAGGAAAATGCAACTGTTACTTACACCCTGCATGGTAAAGAGAGCGTTTGTAATACTACAACAACTGCCACTGAAAGTATTCAAGGACTGAACGAAGTGGCTCCATTCAACATCACTGAGGGCGATGAAAGTATTTGTCAGGGCACGATTTCGACGACCTATACCCGTGAAGATTCCGATGGAGCAACCTCCTATACCTGGTCTTTAAGTGATGGTTCAGCGGGATCCATTGACAGCATTGGAGTGGTCACGTGGGATGAGGATTTCTCCGGACCTGTTACAGTCAACGTAACCGCTTCGGGGGCCTGTAACTCCTCAATTGTCGCCTCCAGAGAGGTGACGGTATTAGCCCCCCCAGCCTTGCAATCATTGTCAACCGGCTCAAGTTCCACAAGTATTTGCGAGGGATCTTATACCAGTGTTACGCTTGGAGATTCTCAATCTGATTATGAATATAGATTGATAAAGGATGGTAATGTAGTTTCAAATAGCACCAAAGACGGTTCCGGTTCTCTCTCATGGGGCAGTTTGAATGTCGGAACTTATGAAATTCAAGGCAGGATAGGTTCTTGTGATTGGGTAACTGCCTCTTCTGACAATGTGGTCATTACTAGAATGAACCCTGGTGTATTGTCTATCAATTCGACAGGAAATCTCCAGGGATGTCCGGGTCAAACTATCTCTTTATCGGGAATAGGTGGTACTAATTACAGTTGGTCGTATGAAGATACCAATGGGGATACAACCATGCCTCTTGCTGTGGATATCTATGAGGGAGGTGATATAACCTATACCTTGACGGGTAATGAAAGTGCTTGTGGTACTCTTGTGAATGAGTCAGTGGTAGTAGGAGGGTATCTACCGGTGAAAGGAGTAACGGTGGACAGTGAAATCACCAGCCGTTGCCAGGGAGAGGGCACCACCGATTTTACCCATAGCGTGGCACAAGATGCATTGACATATGAATGGAGTCTTGCACCTAACAATGCGGGATCTATTGATGAAAATGGGCAAGTGACCTGGCTTGAGGATTTTGCGGGAGAAGCGACCATTACGATTACGGCTTTTGGTGAGTGCGAAACTTCAAGAGAAGACACGTGGATGGTGGATGTTATTGCTCCGGCCAACAGCTTCGGTAACACCCTTACTGCTGGAACGCAAAATCTTTGCTCAGACGACAGAACAACCATCACTTTGAATAACGCTCAGGAAGACTATAAGTACCGGTTGATGAAAAATACAAGTGAGAATGTAGGTACCAAAACTACCGGATACACCTGGAGCAATCTTGACATTGGCGATTACAAAATACAGGGAAGACCTGTCGGAAACGAATGCTCCTGGGTGGATGTCACCAATGAAATTGAGATTCGTAGACTGGATCCGGGATCGGTCAGGATGGCAGAAACAGGTCCACTTACAGGATGCGACGAAGACTGGGTATCCATCACACCGACTGGAGGAAGTAATTATACCTTAAGAGAAGATGGCGATGATCACGATATCGAACCCGAGACAGATGGTACTTTCCGCGTACAGGTGCGCGCTGGCGTAGAAATTGACTATATCTTGTCGGGCACGGAAAATATCTGTGGCACAACGGATACACAGAGAATTGTAGTTGTTAGCGATGAGCCTTACGGGAGTGTTGTTTTTGAAGATGAGAATAGCACTGTTTGTCAGGGAGATCAGGATGTGGTTTATACGATAAACCTTGTACCTAGAGCAACCATCACCTGGTCATTGGAGCCAGCAGAATCAGGTACTGTTGTTGATGGTGTGGTGGATTGGGCATCATCATTTCATGGCATTGCAAATGTTAGGGCCCAGGCTACAGGACCGTGTGATTTCAGTACCAGCGAGACATTTGAGGTGACCGTCGTGCCAAATGTTCAAATATCCCTTGATAGCCCTTTGGAAGAACGGAATATGGGCAGCGGAACCACGGACTATGATGCCACATCGATTGGGGCAGAATCCTTTTTCTGGTCTTTGGCACCTGCGGGTGCTGGTACGATTAATACGTCGACAGGCGTAGTTAACTGGAGCCCGGCATATAATGGCCCTGCGACGGTAACAGTGGATGCCTCGGGTTCATGCGGTAGCGCTCAGACCGCTAGTGCCGAAACAATGATCATCAACCCTAATAATCTAGCCCTCATTACTCCTGAGACAAATGATGTGTTCCTGACGGGAGATGACATTAGTATTGAATGGCCTGAACCAACGTCTGGATGGTTATATAACATATACTATGAAAATGACGGAGTTATGGTCTCCATAGCGACTGAAATAGCAGGTCAGGCCGAGGGAAGTAACCTTGTTTATGAATGGGCGGATGTTCCCGATCTGGGATTTGTAGATATTCTAGTTGTAGAATCTCGCGGTTTGATCACATTTCAGGCTCAGAACGTAGAATTGATCAGTTATGTCAGCGTACAAACACCCCTTGCACAATCTTATGGTAAAGGGACTGAGACGAATATCACCTGGACAGGTGGATCTATACAATCAGATTTCTTAGTTGAATTATATGAGGGGGGCACTTATCGTTCTGAAATCGGCCCCAACTCCGGTCGTTCGATACCCTGGATCATCCCCTCTAACCTTTCTAATAGTTCTGAGTATCAAATTCGCATCTCTCAGGGAACGCAGGAGGCCTTTTCTGAGACGTTTACGGTAGTGGGGTGTGTCGAATTAGTGACCCTGAACGAAGAGAAGAATTATATCCGTAGCATGGTACCAAGGGTGCCAATTTCTGAGTGTCTTCATGGGCGTTCGAAAGACGAAGTAGTCCAAAGTGTGGCCTATGTCGATGGCCTTGGAAGACCCATCCAACAAATCAGTATTGCCGCTTCACCCAATGGATTAGACTGGGTCCAAGGGACGGAATTTGACGACTATGGGCGGGCTTTAAGGCAGTATTTGCCTTACGCTTCTGATTTTTCGGAGACAACCATTGGGAGCTATCGAAGTAGCTGGAAAAACGAGCAAATCAGCTACCTCGATGAAAGGTTCAATGGTAGTATCGACAAAGATTTTGGTTATAGTGAACAGATTCCTGAGAATTCGCCACTCAATCGACATTTAAAAGCAGCCGCACCTGGCCAGGTATGGAGCACTGATGACGGGACACACCTGGTGGAAAATACCTACCTGATCAATGATGGTTCAGAAACCGTTCCGGATGTCTATGTTAATGACTTGGGTGGAATGGTATTTGGAGAAGGCACATACTATGCTGCAGAAGAATTAACAGGTATTCGCGTAACAGATGAGAACAACGGTGACCAGGAAGGGGAAAGTATTGCCTGGACCAACAAGTCTGGCCAGACCGTACTGAAGGCTGTCAAAATTGTAGAAGATGGTACGGTGACCTACATGAAAACTTTCTATGGCTATGATAATTATGGGAACCTGAGATTTGTGGTACAACCGCAAGGGGTGAGACTCATTGAAGAGGGCGTGTACACATGGGCCGATTTGAGTGATACAGGTTTTAGGGAAAAATGGATGTTCACTTACGAGTACGACCAACGCCAACGCATGATCTCGAAAAGCGTACCGGGTGCAGAGCCCGTGGAGTTGATCTACGATTTTAGAGACAGATTGGTCATGACGCGCGATGGCAACCAAAACCAGGAAGAATATACGCGATCGGATGTGATATTGAATGGAGATACCGATCCTATAGAACCATTCTACGAGGTACATGGAGCATCCATCAAATTGCAGGAAGGGTTTCATTTAACCGCTACTTCCGGAAGTGTCTTTCTCGGCAGGGCGCATGAGGCCCTGGGAAATAGTGGATGGGTATTCACAAAATACGATCACCTCAATCGGCCGATTATGACGGGACAGGCAGATTTGTCGGGAACCTCTGGAGAAATCATTGATGCACTTGATACGCATCACCTGGCAGATGGAGCTTTTGGGGAGTCTTATACCGGCTCCGGGCCACTTTTTGGGTACACCAATGACGCATTTCCCTATGAAGGAGAATCAGGAACGTCCATCACAGAAGATGATCTCTTCACCGTAACCTTCTACGATAATTATGACTTTACAGATGAAGTCCATCCTTCGGGAGAAGAGGCAGAAGCGATTGGTCAGGTAACGGGTTCCAAAACGCGCGTACTTGGTACTGATACCTGGTTGACCTCCATTATCTTTTATGACGAACGATACAGGGTTATCAAAACCATTACAGAGAATTACCTGGGAGGCCATGATATCGTGGAATTGGATTACCTCAATGCCATTTCCGGTTTAGTTACAAGGACTACTACCACCCATACCGGAGGCGAGCCAGTCAATATCGTGGAAGAAAACGAATATGACCACATGGATCGCCTGTTAAGTATGACGCAAAGCATTAATGGAGGGGATACAGAGGTGATTGCCAGGAACACTTATAACAAGATGGGAGAGCTCATTGAGAAAAATGTGGGCGGTTCCCTCTTTGAAGGTGGGCAGGGGGATGTTTCACCTATACAGTCAATCGATTTTGATTACAACATCCGTGGGTGGTTAACAAGCATCAATAAAGGTCAGGCATCAAATAGTGGAGAAAGTGATCAGTTTCGTATGGTATTGAATTACCATGATGCCGCGGGGTTTGAGCAATTCAATGGCAACATTGGTCGCATCAAATGGCAAACAGAGGGAGGAAATGGACAACAAACCACTTCCCCGCAACAATTCAACTATACCTACGATGCGGTCAGTAGAATACAATCCGCAGATTATGTAGGAGGAGACCATGACCTGAGTAGTGTCGAATATGATTTCAATGGCAATATCCTGAACCTCTCCAGAAACGCGCTGGATGACCTGACATATTCCTATGGGACAGGTACGGCCATGAGCAACCAACTGCTATCTGTGGCAGATGCCGGAGATACGCTGCTCTTTTATGATCGAAATACCTCCGGGAATGATTACGCCTACGACGACAATGGCAACATGACCCGGGATTTGAACAAGGAGATCTCCAGCATCACCTACAACCATCTCAATTTGCCGGAAGTAGTCAATACCAAAGACGGTGATGGAAGCCCGGTGGTCATTACCTATACCTATGATGCTACGGGGATCAAACTCAGAAAGTCCGTACAATCCGGGAATAACACTATTACCACAGATTACAATGGTGGGTTACACTTCATCAACAATTCCTTGTCATTTGTGCAGCATGGTGCGGGCCGAGCTTTGAACAATAATGGTGTGTTCCAATATGAGTATAACCTGACCGACCATTTGGGTAACGTCCGGGCCTCTGTAGCCATGGGGGAAGATGGATTGGAAGTCCTTCAGCGGGATGACTACTATCCTTTCGGACTTACCTTCAACAGTTGGCATGTGAGTCCTGAAAACAAATACAAGTTCCAAGGTCAAGAGCATCAAGATGAAACTGGATGGGACTCATTTAAGTGGAGAAATCACGATCCAGCATTGGGAAGGTTCTTTAATGTTGATCCACTAGCAGAAAAGTTTTATTATAACTCACCTTATGCTTTTAGTGAGAATAAGGTTACTGCACACATTGAATTAGAAGGTCTTGAAGCGTGGGACATAAAAAATGAGTGGGATGAGGAAACGATAAAGAAATATGAAGAATTTGCAGCTCAAAAAGCTGCTGAGTATGAGTCCAATGAAGTTCGATGTACTTGTGAAGATTTAGCGTTAAATATTATGATAGATTTTGCGTCTGAAAATCAGTTGCCTTTACAGATAACCAATAATTCTGGGGAAAATGGAGCTTCAGTTACATTAGATGCAGCTTCTGAGGACTATTCTGATGTAGATGGGTTTAGAAATGAAGTTTTATCTACTACCGGAGCTAATGATTTATCAAATGGTACTAATACAGTGGATGTGTCAAAGAATGATTTGAAGAAAGGCGATATGTTATTATTTGTGAATAGTGAAGGAAGGGGACATCATACTCAGGTAGTAACATTCACTACCCCAGGTGTAGTGAATATTAATCAAGGGAATTTTGATCAAGGTGGCTTGAGGCAATCATCTGATCCGAATTTCTTAGGAGGTGCAGGTTATATAGGTGCCAAAGTTCAACGAGGAACGTATGATAGATCAAATGGTGGTAAATATTACAATCACTCAACAGGTGGACAACGCGATGGGTTGTTGAATGCGAGTGGTGTAAGAGGTAAAAGATGGAACTTTTTCAAATGGAACAAGAAGTAAGGAAACTACCTATTTACATGAATCTTTTTATGATCATCATTCTGATGATTCTATTTGCAATTGTGAACTTAGATTTTTACTCTTTGGATGATGTTATCATGGGGAAAGACTACTTATCATGGCAGATGCTAGCGTCTGACTTTGTGAGAAAATACAAACTAATATTTGTGGTGACAGTTGTAGGAGTGTTTTTTATAGGGAAAAAACAGCACAAGTTGATTTTAGTTGGCTCATCGGTATTAGGCTACTTGATCTATGAATTTTCTTATTCCCAAATTACTCCGTGGTGATTGTTTAAATAAATAAAAAATAAAGCGAGAGAGCCTCTGAGAAGTCAGGGGCTTTTTTTAATGACTTAATTTTTGCTGGAGATCGTTTTTGAGTAGAAAAGCATCAATCAACTCTTTGACGATGTTCTTTTGATCAGTAGGCAGCAAGGCTATCTTTTTGAACTGTGAGATCAGTTCCTTATCTCCAATACCTTCGGCAACATCTTCACGAGACCCATACATCAGGAAATCAGTAGTTACGTCCAGAGCATCAGCCAGTTTTGATAGTACATCAGCCGAGGGTTGAGCACCTTTATTTTCATATCTTCCAATCTGCGTGTAATGCAGATTTACCAGTTGTCCCAATTGCGACTGAGACAATCCCTTCCTAGTTCTGGCACTTTTAAGACGCTCACTAAAGCTCATGTATGCTATTAATTGCTTGTGAAAGCAGTAAATGTAAGCTAAAGGCATCATTAAATCAATCATTTTAAAGCTCATACACACATAATCATGCGTTAAGTCTTGATTGTATTCAAGAGGATAAGTATTATTGTAATGCAAATACTCACATGAGAAAAAAATAGAGAAAAATGGAGCTACCCATCACCCGACATTTAGACACGAGCAATGCAGATCACATCCTTTATCAGCATGATATGATAGAGATCGCCATACTTGGCGGGATCAGAACCGACATATTGGATCGGATGCGAGTAACACTAAAAATCAAAGTAGAGCATCTGAGTATCAGGCATAACCTGGACTTGTACAATAGTCTGCAGGTGGACAAGCTGGTGCGAATGGTTGCAGAAAGATTAGAGATCGGGACGAGCATCATTGCAGCAGCCTTGATGGACTTGATCGATTTACTGGAAACCCATCGACTGGAAGAGCGAGAAAAGGAAGTCACCTCACTGGATAAAAGGAAAATGCTCACAGAGGAAGAAATGAGAGAAGCCAAGCTCTACTTGTCCAGTCCGAATCTGATGGAGCGAACGAAAGAGGACATTGGCAAAGCAGGTGTGATAGGAGAAGAAATGAACCGACTGCTAGAATACCTGATCTTCACCAGCAGGAAAAGAGAAAACCCACTCCATGTAATCAGCTTGGGAAGTAGCGGAAATGGTAAGACACACTTGCAAGAGAAGGTTGCAGAGTTGATTCCTGCAGAAGACAAACTGGAAATCACCACCCTGTCAGAAAATGCCTTTTACTACTTTGGTCAGCAGCAACTAAGAAACAAGCTCATACTCATCGAGGATCTGGACGGAGCGGAAAGTGTCCTCTATCCACTTAGAGAAATCAAAAGCAAAAAGCGAATCACTAAAACAGTGGTGGTCAAAAACACGAAAGGAGAAACCAAGACAATCAGCTTGGTGGTTGAAGGCCCTGTCTGTGTAGCTGGTTGCACGACTAGAGAATCCATTTATGAGGATAATGCTAACAGATCATTCCTGATCTACATAGATGAAAGTCCAGAGCAGGACGAGAAAATCATGAGCTATCAGCGAAAACTGGCAGCAGGAAAAATAGACTTAGAATCAGAACAGGGCGTAAAGGAGCAGTTCCAAAATATGCAAAGGGTGCTTGTACCTGTGACCATTAGAAACCCATTTGCCGAACGACTCAAAATCCCAAATGAGGTGTTCAAACCGAGAAGAACAAATGCTCACTATCTGGCTTTTATCGAGGTGGTGACCTTTTACCATCAGTACCAGCGGGAGAAACAATATGATCAGGAAACAGGAGAAGAATACATCGAGACGACACTAGAGGACATTGCAGAAGCTAACAAGCTGATGAAAGAAGTGCTACTCAGGAAATCAGATCAGTTGAACGGAGCGACCAGAGATTACCTGGAAAGGCTGAAATCCTACCTAATCAAAGAGGAAAAGCAAGAGTTCTCCAACAGAGAGATCAGGGTGAATCTACGGATCAAGGGAACGACACTGAGAAGATATCATCACAGCTTATTAGATGTAGGATTGATTAGGGTCAAGAGCGGAAAGAAAGCAACAGGTTACCAGTATGAGATTATCAGTCCAGATGAGTACGAGGAACTAAAGGAAAGCATTGCCAGCGTATTGGATGATGTGTTGAAAGAGTGCGCCACTGCGCCAGTAGTGAGCCACTCTCAAAATGGCTCAGCTAAATCAAGAAATCCAGTAAGTTAAGTTCAGAGAGCCAACGAAACGGGAAAGGTAAACAGGGATGAAATCACTACCACTCCAAAACCCCTCATACCGCTTCCTAGAGCAGAGTTTTAAAGAATGGTTAGACATACAAGGTTTTGCAGACACGACAGTTTACAATCTTCCTACCCACGTCAGAGAACTACTACACTACCTCGAAAGTCAGGGAATCAATCACATCAGGGAACTTGAAATAAAGCACATAAACGCCCACTACGAAAAGCTAAAAGAAAGAAGCAGAACAAACCGAGGTGGTGGACTGAGTAGCGGACATCTAAACAAGCATATCCAAGCCCTTAGAAAGTTTACGGATTACCTGCGGAAAGTAGGCAGAATCCAACTGCCAGCCCTGAAACTGGATAGTGAAGAAGAAAACCACCGAATCACGTTTTTGACAGAGGAAGAAATAAAGCTACTGTTCGAAGCAAGCTATCTTCCTATCCCAGATCATAAGAGAAGAAATCCAGAACAGCAGGAAGCTTTTAAATCAAGAGATCGGGCATTGCTGGCAGTTTATTACGGTTGTGGACTTAGACGAAATGAAGGGGTTCACCTGAACCTATCAGACATCAACTTCGACCGATCCATCTTGCACGTGAGAAAGGGAAAGAACTACAAAGAAAGGTTCGTTCCGATCAGCAAAAGCAGCTTGAAATACCTGCAAGAGTACGTTTATGACCAAAGACCAGTGCTAATCAAAAGCAGTTCAATAGATGCCGTGTTCCTGAGTCAAAGAGGTACGAGAATGAACGGACAAAGCATGTTGCTAAGACTCAAGCAACTCCAACGAGAAGCAGGAAATCTAAACTTAATGGAAAAGGAAATCGGCTTGCACACACTCAGACACTCAATAGCTACTCACTTGATGGCAGCAGGAATGAAACTGGAATCAATCAGCAGATTTTTAGGACACAGCAGTTTAGAGAGTACACAGATTTACACACATCTGGCAGGGCTTGAAGATCAGCAGGAACAGGATTATCCAAACATCCCGAAATACGAAACAACCCAACTCCATGAGGACGAATGAGACCGAGCGATTTATCGAATACTTAAAGGGAAGACAGTTTAGTCATAGCACTTTATCGACCTCAAAAATTACAATCAACATCTATCTGGAATGGGTGGCAAAAGAGCGAATGGAACCCGAACAAGTGAGTTATCAGGACTTGCTAGGGTTCATGAAGTACTGCAGCAAAAAAGGCATATCCCAAAAGACAATCCAACACTATCTGAATACAGTTAAACACTACTACAACTATCTGGAAGAAGAAGGGCGAATCAGCGTTAATCCGACTCTAGGAATCGAAGTGAAGGGAATCAAAAGGCACGTACTTTATCACATTATCGAACCTCACGAGCTGCACAAGCTCTACAATCAATATCCATCAGAAACTCACAGAGACAGAAGAAATAAAGTGATGTTGGGATTACTGGTTTATCAAGGAATCAGAACCGAAGAACTGGCAAGAATGACGATTAAGGAAGTGAAGCTCAGAGAAGGGAAAATAGATGTGATGGGCAGCAGAAAGAACAACGGGAGATTGATGCAACTAGAAAGCCATCAGGTAATGGATATGTATGACTACATGCTACAAGTACGACCAGAAATCCTGCAAATGGAACCGAAACGAAAGAGCCAGAAAAGACAGGAAACCGAGCAGCTATTTATTGGAGAAGGTGGTAACTGTTACAGCCTGAGCAACTTCATGACCCAGTTAATGATCAAGGTTCGAAAGATTAATCCAAGCGTTCAGAATGCCAAGCAGATCAGAGCAAGTGTGATTACAAAATGGGTGAAAATGTACAACCTGAGAAAAGCACAATACTTGGCTGGCCACCGCTACATCAGCACAACAGAAAGCTACTTGCAAAATGATCTGGAAGGACTAAAAGAGGAAGTCCAGCAGTTCCATCCGTTGGGGTAATGATATGAAATCTGACAATGTGTCTTGCTAATTATTTTGGGAATAATTATTGCTTTAGTGGCTTTAAATAATAAATGCTAAAAATTATGGCAAGAAAAAAATATCATGTTACTTATGATCAGGAATCTGGTCAATGGAAAGGAAAAGCCCAAGGAGGTGAAAGAGCTTCTGTTGTGGAGACACCAAGGCAGATGTTCAACAAAAGACAATCGATATTGCAAAAGGCAAAGGAGAGAGTCAGGTGATCATTCATAAGATGGATGGAAAGATCCAGTCTGAAAGAACTTACAAGAATGATCCATATCCACCCGAAGGATAAGAAGTAAGTAACTGATTTTATTAAAAAACACTTTATCAAAAGCTGTCTAAGCTTTTGAACGGGGAATTACTCCCTCAATATTTTAACTCCAACCGCTCTAACCATCCCCAAAACCCACCGCACAAGGCTTGCCGTCCTTCGGCACGACCACAGGTAAAGCGGCGTGCCTGTGGTTCGTCTGTCAGGCTGCCATCCAGAGCCCTGCAAGGTCGTTCGACTGTTTTTTGAGTTGTCTATCTTTTTAAGGCCAAAAAAACAGGCGCTCCACCCTGCATGTTCTTCCTGTTGCTGCCAGTACGGTCCTCGCCACAGGTGTTCTCTCTGTCTTTTTTGAATGATTGAACGCCTGCGGCAGCTAGGCAAAAAAGCCAGCTACTCACCTCTAGTTAATGCGGGCCTGCGACTCCCGCCAGTTCCCTACGCTTCACTCCTGAACGAATCAGGTGTTTGCTCCGGCACTTCCGGTCACTCCCTCTGGTCGCTTTACCCGGCAGGCTGGCGAGAGTACCCGCAGACGGCCCGCCAAGGTGTTCAAGATAGCCCAGCTCATCAGGCTTTTAACTCAGGTGGTGGAAACCTGCCGCACTCTGTTAATGATCTGCCCCGATCCGGTATAGTGCTTCCCTTGGCACATCCTCCCGGTAACCAAGTCGGCGACCTGGTACGTGCTTCAGTTGATAGTCGATTACGCCGACTTGTTCACCGGAACGATGGACGATCCAGAGTTTAAGCCTGCTAAAGCATATCCCCACTAGTTCCAATCCTTTTTTTATATCTTTGTCCTGTAACTCAGTTTTGTCTGAAGGTAATCAGGCGTGGAGTTACTGGACATTACATGACGGGTTGTCTTGTTTAGTCTACGCAGTGTATTGCATTTAAGTATAGAACTTAAGTTAGCGGCACTAAAAGTATCTGTGAAGGACCACAGAATACAGAAGTGATCCGAAAGGACTCGGAATCATTTTAACCAACCCATAGGCCGATAAACGATAAAGTTTTATGCTTATGGACCCTTCCATAACCTCGATAATCATAACAGTTATTTTAGTAGTGTCTTTATTGCTTGGGCTCCGAATGCTCTTGAAATATAAAGGCCCTCTTGAAGCAGATGCAGACTTTAAAAATGGCCGAATCCGAATTAAGAAGGATTAGTCGTTTATCTATATATTACATATAAATGGGTTGTCCAAAACATCTATATAGTCCCACCCAGGAGTCCTCACCGTTCTTAGAGGTCTGGAAGAAGGAGCGCTTAGAAAAAACCAACCCTCATTTTTATGAGATACTAGGCGAAAAACGGGGACAGCAGAAAAAATGCGTAAACTACTATCCTTTCGGACTTACCTTCAACAGTTGGCATGTGAGTCCTGAAAACAAATACAAGTTCCAAGGTCAAGAGCATCAAGATGAAACTGGATGGGACTCATTTAAGTGGAGAAATCACGATCCAGCATTGGGAAGGTTCTTTAATGTTGATCCACTAGCAGAAAAGTTTTATTATAACTCACCTTATGCTTTTAGTGAGAATAAGGTTACTGCACACATTGAATTAGAAGGTCTTGAAGCGTGGGACATAAAAAATGAGTGGGATGAGGAAACGATAAAGAAATATGAAGAATTTGCAGCTCAAAAAGCTGCTGAGTATGAGTCCAATGAAGTTCGATGTACTTGTGAAGATTTAGCGTTAAATATTATGATAGATTTTGCGTCTGAAAATCAGTTGCCTTTACAGATAACCAATAATTCTGGGGAAAATGGAGCTTCAGTTACATTAGATGCAGCTTCTGAGGACTATTCTGATGTAGATGGGTTTAGAAATGAAGTTTTATCTACTACCGGAGCTAATGATTTATCAAATGGTACTAATACAGTGGATGTGTCAAAGAATGATTTGAAGAAAGGCGATATGTTATTATTTGTGAATAGTGAAGGAAGGGGACATCATACTCAGGTAGTAACATTCACTACCCCAGGTGTAGTGAATATTAATCAAGGGAATTTTGATCAAGGTGGCTTGAGGCAATCATCTGATCCGAATTTCTTAGGAGGTGCAGGTTATATAGGTGCCAAAGTTCAACGAGGAACGTATGATAGATCAAATGGTGGTAAATATTACAATCACTCAACAGGTGGACAACGCGATGGGTTGTTGAATGCGAGTGGTGTAAGAGGTAAAAGATGGAACTTTTTCAAATGGAACAAGAAGTAAGGAAACTACCTATTTACATGAATCTTTTTATGATCATCATTCTGATGATTCTATTGGCAATTGTGAACTTAGATTTTTACTCTTTGGATGATGTTATCATGGGGAAAGACTACTTATCATGGCAGATGCTAGCGTCTGACTTTGTGAGAAAATACAAACTAATATTTGTGGTGACAGTTGTAGGAGTGTTTTTTATAGGGAAAAAACAGCACAAGTTGATTTTAGTTGGCTCATCGGTATTAGGCTACTTGATCTATGAATTTTCTTATTCCCAAATTACTCCGTGGTGATTGTTTAAATAAATAAAAAATAAAGCGAGAGAGCCTCTGAGAAGTCAGGGGCTTTTTTTAATGACTTAATTTTTGCTGGAGATCGTTTTTGAGTAGAAAAGCATCAATCAACTCTTTGACGATGTTCTTTTGATCAGTAGGCAGCAAGGCTATCTTTTTGAACTGTGAGATCAGTTCCTTATCTCCAATACCTTCGGCAACATCTTCACGAGACCCATACATCAGGAAATCAGTAGTTACGTCCAGAGCATCAGCCAGTTTTGATAGTACATCAGCCGAGGGTTGAGCACCTTTATTTTCATATCTTCCAATCTGCGTGTAATGCAGATTTACCAGTTGTCCCAATTGCGACTGAGACAATCCCTTCCTAGTTCTGGCACTTTTAAGACGCTCACTAAAGCTCATGTATGCTATTAATTGCTTGTGAAAGCAGTAAATGTAAGCTAAAGGCATCATTAAATCAATCATTTTAAAGCTCATACACACATAATCATGCGTTAAGTCTTGATTGTATTCAAGAGGATAAGTATTATTGTAATGCAAATACTCACATGAGAAAAAAATAGAGAAAAATGGAGCTACCCATCACCCGACATTTAGACACGAGCAATGCAGATCACATCCTTTATCAGCATGATATGATAGAGATCGCCATACTTGGCGGGATCAGAACCGACATATTGGATCGGATGCGAGTAACACTAAAAATCAAAGTAGAGCATCTGAGTATCAGGCATAACCTGGACTTGTACAATAGTCTGCAGGTGGACAAGCTGGTGCGAATGGTTGCAGAAAGATTAGAGATCGGGACGAGCATCATTGCAGCAGCCTTGATGGACTTGATCGATTTACTGGAAACCCATCGACTGGAAGAGCGAGAAAAGGAAGTCACCTCACTGGATAAAAGGAAAATGCTCACAGAGGAAGAAATGAGAGAAGCCAAGCTCTACTTGTCCAGTCCGAATCTGATGGAGCGAACGAAAGAGGACATTGGCAAAGCAGGTGTGATAGGAGAAGAAATGAACCGACTGCTAGAATACCTGATCTTCACCAGCAGGAAAAGAGAAAACCCACTCCATGTAATCAGCTTGGGAAGTAGCGGAAATGGTAAGACACACTTGCAAGAGAAGGTTGCAGAGTTGATTCCTGCAGAAGACAAACTGGAAATCACCACCCTGTCAGAAAATGCCTTTTACTACTTTGGTCAGCAGCAACTAAGAAACAAGCTCATACTCATCGAGGATCTGGACGGAGCGGAAAGTGTCCTCTATCCACTTAGAGAAATCAAAAGCAAAAAGCGAATCACTAAAACAGTGGTGGTCAAAAACACGAAAGGAGAAACCAAGACAATCAGCTTGGTGGTTGAAGGCCCTGTCTGTGTAGCTGGTTGCACGACTAGAGAATCCATTTATGAGGATAATGCTAACAGATCATTCCTGATCTACATAGATGAAAGTCCAGAGCAGGACGAGAAAATCATGAGCTATCAGCGAAAACTGGCAGCAGGAAAAATAGACTTAGAATCAGAACAGGGCGTAAAGGAGCAGTTCCAAAATATGCAAAGGGTGCTTGTACCTGTGACCATTAGAAACCCATTTGCCGAACGACTCAAAATCCCAAATGAGGTGTTCAAACCGAGAAGAACAAATGCTCACTATCTGGCTTTTATCGAGGTGGTGACCTTTTACCATCAGTACCAGCGGGAGAAACAATATGATCAGGAAACAGGAGAAGAATACATCGAGACGACACTAGAGGACATTGCAGAAGCTAACAAGCTGATGAAAGAAGTGCTACTCAGGAAATCAGATCAGTTGAACGGAGCGACCAGAGATTACCTGGAAAGGCTGAAATCCTACCTAATCAAAGAGGAAAAGCAAGAGTTCTCCAACAGAGAGATCAGGGTGAATCTACGGATCAAGGGAACGACACTGAGAAGATATCATCACAGCTTATTAGATGTAGGATTGATTAGGGTCAAGAGCGGAAAGAAAGCAACAGGTTACCAGTATGAGATTATCAGTCCAGATGAGTACGAGGAACTAAAGGAAAGCATTGCCAGCGTATTGGATGATGTGTTGAAAGAGTGCGCCACTGCGCCAGTAGTGAGCCACTCTCAAAATGGCTCAGCTAAATCAAGAAATCCAGTAAGTTAAGTTCAGAGAGCCAACGAAATGGGAAAGGTAAACAGGGATGAAATCACTACCACTCCAAAACCCCTCATACCGCTTCCTAGAGCAGAGTTTTAAAGAATGGTTAGACATACAAGGTTTTGCAGACACGACAGTTTACAATCTTCCTACCCACGTCAGAGAACTACTACACTACCTCGAAAGTCAGGGAATCAATCACATCAGGGAACTTGAAATAAAGCACATAAACGCCCACTACGAAAAGCTAAAAGAAAGAAGCAGAACAAACCGAGGTGGTGGACTGAGTAGCGGACATCTAAACAAGCATATCCAAGCCCTTAGAAAGTTTACGGATTACCTGCGGAAAGTAGGCAGAATCCAACTGCCAGCCCTGAAACTGGATAGTGAAGAAGAAAACCACCGAATCACGTTTTTGACAGAGGAAGAAATAAAGCTACTGTTCGAAGCAAGCTATCTTCCTATCCCAGATCATAAGAGAAGAAATCCAGAACAGCAGGAAGCTTTTAAATCAAGAGATCGGGCATTGCTGGCAGTTTATTACGGTTGTGGACTTAGACGAAATGAAGGGGTTCACCTGAACCTATCAGACATCAACTTCGACCGATCCATCTTGCACGTGAGAAAGGGAAAGAACTACAAAGAAAGGTTCGTTCCGATCAGCAAAAGCAGCTTGAAATACCTGCAAGAGTACGTTTATGACCAAAGACCAGTGCTAATCAAAAGCAGTTCAATAGATGCCGTGTTCCTGAGTCAAAGAGGTACGAGAATGAACGGACAAAGCATGTTGCTAAGACTCAAGCAACTCCAACGAGAAGCAGGAAATCTAAACTTAATGGAAAAGGAAATCGGCTTGCACACACTCAGACACTCAATAGCTACTCACTTGATGGCAGCAGGAATGAAACTGGAATCAATCAGCAGATTTTTAGGACACAGCAGTTTAGAGAGTACACAGATTTACACACATCTGGCAGGGCTTGAAGATCAGCAGGAACAGGATTATCCAAACATCCCGAAATACGAAACAACCCAACTCCATGAGGACGAATGAGACCGAGCGATTTATCGAATACTTAAAGGGAAGACAGTTTAGTCATAGCACTTTATCGACCTCAAAAATTACAATCAACATCTATCTGGAATGGGTGGCAAAAGAGCGAATGGAACCCGAACAAGTGAGTTATCAGGACTTGCTAGGGTTCATGAAGTACTGCAGCAAAAAAGGCATATCCCAAAAGACAATCCAACACTATCTGAATACAGTTAAACACTACTACAACTATCTGGAAGAAGAAGGGCGAATCAGCGTTAATCCGACTCTAGGAATCGAAGTGAAGGGAATCAAAAGGCACGTACTTTATCACATTATCGAACCTCACGAGCTGCACAAGCTCTACAATCAATATCCATCAGAAACTCACAGAGACAGAAGAAATAAAGTGATGTTGGGATTACTGGTTTATCAAGGAATCAGAACCGAAGAACTGGCAAGAATGACGATTAAGGAAGTGAAGCTCAGAGAAGGGAAAATAGATGTGATGGGCAGCAGAAAGAACAACGGGAGATTGATGCAACTAGAAAGCCATCAGGTAATGGATATGTATGACTACATGCTACAAGTACGACCAGAAATCCTGCAAATGGAACCGAAACGAAAGAGCCAGAAAAGACAGGAAACCGAGCAGCTATTTATTGGAGAAGGTGGTAACTGTTACAGCCTGAGCAACTTCATGACCCAGTTAATGATCAAGGTTCGAAAGATTAATCCAAGCGTTCAGAATGCCAAGCAGATCAGAGCAAGTGTGATTACAAAATGGGTGAAAATGTACAACCTGAGAAAAGCACAATACTTGGCTGGCCACCGCTACATCAGCACAACAGAAAGCTACTTGCAAAATGATCTGGAAGGACTAAAAGAGGAAGTCCAGCAGTTCCATCCGTTGGGGTAATGATATGAAATCTGACAATGTGTCTTGCTAATTATTTTGGGAATAATTATTGCTTTAGTGGCTTTAAATAATAAATGCTAAAAATTATGGCAAGAAAAAAATATCATGTTACTTATGATCAGGAATCTGGTCAATGGAAAGGAAAAGCCCAAGGAGGTGAAAGAGCTTCTGTTGTGGAGACACCAAGGCAGATGTTCAACAAAAGACAATCGATATTGCAAAAGGCAAAGGAGAGAGTCAGGTGATCATTCATAAGATGGATGGAAAGATCCAGTCTGAAAGAACTTACAAGAATGATCCATATCCACCCGAAGGATAAGAAGTAAGTAACTGATTTTATTAAAAAACACTTTATCAAAAGCTGTCTAAGCTTTTGAACGGGGAATTACTCCCTCAATATTTTAACTCCAACCGCTCTAACCATCCCCAAAACCCACCGCACAAGGCTTGCCGTCCTTCGGCACGACCACAGGTAAAGCGGCGTGCCTGTGGTTCGTCTGTCAGGCTGCCATCCAGAGCCCTGCAAGGTCGTTCGACTGTTTTTTGAGTTGTCTATCTTTTTAAGGCCAAAAAAACAGGCGCTCCACCCTGCATGTTCTTCCTGTTGCTGCCAGTACGGTCCTCGCCACAGGTGTTCTCTCTGTCTTTTTTGAATGATTGAACGCCTGCGGCAGCTAGGCAAAAAAGCCAGCTACTCACCTCTAGTTAATGCGGGCCTGCGACTCCCGCCAGTTCCCTACACTGCAGCCCAAACGAGTTGGCCTTTGCTCCGGCACTGCCAGCCGTCCTCGTTCCTCGGCCTTTACCTGTCAGGCTGGCGAGAGTACCCGCAGACGGCCCGACGGAGTATCAAGATAGACAGGTTATCAAGTGTTCCAGCCGGACAGTGCGACATGCCGCGCTCTGAGTGCGCGCTACCCAGATTAATTGCAGTTGTTCGCTTGGCACACCCCCTTGAAAAGCAAAGGACCGACCAGGTGCCTGCTCAGAAAATCAATGTATCACCGGTCCTTTCCTTCTCAAAGCGGTGTGTGGGTTGCGTGGTTCTGTGCTACATTTGATAGAAAGGCAGACGGCCTTTTAAAAATTGCTTGTTGTTTTTTTGGAAGAGCCTAGAAGAAAAAAGTTGCGCTTTAAAATTTTGCGATAGTTAGTTGCCCTTCGGGCTCACCTTTAACTCATGGCATGTATCGCCAAAGAACCAATATATGTTCCAGGGACAGGAGCATCAACCTGAGACAGGCTGGGATCAATACAAGTGGCGTAATGCTGATCCGGCAATTGGTAGGTTCTTCAATGTTGATCCACTTGCTGAAGAATATCATTATTGGACTCCTTATGCTTTTAGTGGGAATATGGTTACCGCTCACAGGGAGTTAGAAGGGCTTGAGCCGGCGAGTATCAATTCAGATGGGACTTACAATGCTCCAGGAGATAATTTCAACTATGTTAATCCTGATGCTATCATTCTCCACGAAAATGGCAGTTCTCAGGGTGCAGGTCTCGTTGGGGAAGTATTGGTTGGGCTAACTCCGGCAGGAGTAGCCGTGGATGCTTTGGATTTCAGTGCTGCGGCTTCTGAAGGAGACGGAGTTGGAATGTTTTTAGCTGGTGTAGGTTTTGTTCCAGGTGGTGGAGATTTAATTAAGGCAGGTGGCAAATTACTTCGAGAAGCCCTTCAAGGTTCTGATGAAATAGCAGAAGGAAGCAATTTGGTATATAGAGCACTCAGGGAGGGAGAAGA
Source organism: Cyclobacteriaceae bacterium (assembly GCA_965215825.1). Lineage (GTDB taxonomy): Bacteria > Bacteroidota > Bacteroidia > Cytophagales > Cyclobacteriaceae > JAWPMT01. The sequence continues at coordinate 640,415 of CBDCEM010000003.1, forward strand.
TCCGCTGGAGGGGTTATTCTCTAGAGCTCCAGGAAAAGATACAAAGATTAGTAGCCACGTGATGGGGAAAAAAGAAAGTAATTTGATCTCAACAACACGAGATGAAAGCAAAGCAACAGGTCTTTTTAATAGTGGTAATGGCGTTGTTGAAATTGATTTAAATAAAGTGAATGGTGAAGTAGTAGATGTATCTAAAGGAACTGGAAAAGGTCGAGTTTTTTCTAGGACTAAGTCACACCAAGAAGTTTTGATAAGGGATAATGGAACTTCGGCTCCTATTCCTGCAGATGCGATTAGGGTAATTGAAAATCCGAATTGATGGATATGAAAAAAGATCAAGATATAATTTATACTGAATGTATGAAGCCTGAAGGCTTTGCCTCATTGATTCGTGAAAACAGGGTTGATGAAAATCGATTTGAAAATCTTTTAGGAGCCATAGAACGCTTGACCGAGGCAACTAAAGATGAGAAGCATTTAGATAAATTAATGGTTGCTTGCCTGTTTGAACTTCCATGGGAAGTTGAGAATACTGTCGAACATTATAAAACTAAGGACGAGGAATTAGGTGCGAAGGTTGAAACAATGTCCGAGAAGTTAAGAGAAGCGATCAATGAACTGTTATGGACTGGGTTAGAAGAGTATTATGAAAACCTCTAGGCCGATTTAGTCTATACTTAAAAGGAATCCTTAAGAATAGGCCGATTTAGTTCTGTAATCTCGAATATATGCGCTGATGACCCTCATTAGCGCATTTTTTTCATCGTCGGGCATGGTGTCAATCTCTTTGAATTGCTTCAAAAGTGCAGTGTCTTTGATCGCACTATCAACCTCATTACCGAGCAAATAATCGGTTGTCACATCTAAAACATCAGCTATTTTTTTAAGAACAAGAGCGGAAGGAATCACCAAGTCCTTTTCATACTTGGATATGTTTTTTTGATGTGTCTCCGCTGAATCCCCTAACTCTTGTTGGGATAGCTTCTTTTGAATGCGCGCCAGTTTTATCTTCTCTCCTAGGGTCATTAAGCGTGAATAATGCTTTGAAATAGCTTTATAAGCGAATAATACTCCCACCTAGCGCGCGTTTGGAACGCGTGCAATTATCCTTATATGCAAAGCGTGCTGATTACCTTGGGAATTTAATTTGAACCAGGTATTTTGATCTAATGTCAGAGAAGTACAAATTTCATGATGACGAAGGTATTTATTTTGTAACAAGTACGGTCGTGCACTGGATCGACTTGTTTACCAGAAAGGAGTTCAAACATCATTGAAATATTGTCAGGAGAACAAGGGATTAGTGGTTCATGCATGGTGTCTAATGCCCAGTCATTTGCACATGATTATTAGTAGTGCTGAAGGGAGATTGCCCGATATCATGCGAGATTTCAAAAAGTATACGGCTAAGAAAATTATTGCAGAATTGGAGTTGATCAATGAAAGTAGAAAAGAGTGGTTGTTAAGAGGGTTTATCAATGCAGGGAAAGAGTTAAAGAGAGTCAAGCAACATAAAGTCTGGCAAGATGGCAATCATCCGATACTACTTGATTCAAAAGAATTGCAGGAAGAAAGACTATCATACATCCATTTTAATCCAGTAGAAGCTGAAATTGTTGATGAACCCGAACAGTTTTTATACAGTTCGGCTAGAGACTATGCGGGGCAAAAAGGTTTGATCGATGTTCGTTTGTTAGAGTGACGTCACGCGTTGCAAACGCGCGCCAGAGGAAGAAGGCGAAAGTTCAAATGTTCTTGGAAAGAGCTACTATTCATTTTCTAACTATGCCGTTTCAAACGCACGCTAGAGTTGTGTGCAAACCAAAAAAAAGCACACCCTCGAAAAGGTGTCCTTTTTGCATTAGTTGTATTTGGGAGCAATCTTATACCTGAGTTGATTTCTTATCCATCATCAACAGTTCGCTAAGAACAATTTCCGAGACAAACTTTGTTTCCCCCTCTTTTTCATATGATCGGTTAACGAGTTTGCCATGTATGGCAATTTCACTTCCTTTTTGAAGGTAGTTTTCTACAACGCTACACTTCTTACCCCACACAACTATATTGTGCCATTGGGTATCGGAAATGCGCTCGCCCTGATTATTGTAGTAGGTTTCATTGGTGGCTAGCGAAAAGGTGGCTACAGTCTTACCCGAGTCGAATGCTTTCACTTGTGGATCGTTACCTAATCTACCAATTAATTGTACGTGGTTTTTTAAAGTGTTCATGTGTGTAGTTTTTAATAATTGAACTTTGAATGAGTGTTTGATCGGTAGATGATCAAATCGATGAAGCGAAGTTGTGGATGGACATGAACCAGACTCGGTTAACAAACATTTGTAGTCGTTTGTGATCCGTTTGTAGTCGTTTAAAATTGTTTTTGTTGCTGTTAATCAATTGGTTAGATTATTCACTTTTTTTATGATTTTATGAAGGCTTCTTGTCTGCGAACTAGCCGTTCCCATCTAGCGCGCGTTTGGAACTGCTAACTAGCGCGCGTTTGCAACGCGTGCTAGTTACCTTGGGAATTTAGCCCCAGCTGGCCCGACAAAGAGCCTGAATTTATTGGAAATGGAAATGATAGAAAGACGTAGATCAGAATCTGAACCTGGTAAAGGTTAAATTGGTCAATGAAACAATCTTGGAAATCTATGAGTCAACTACAATTTCTGGAAGAAATCAAGAATCACCTAAAATCTCGTAATATTGGTTTACTTGGCTGTACGGATGAAGAAGTAAAGAAAGTTGAAGAATTCTACTGTATAAAACTTCCACGAGCCTATGTGGAATACTTGCTTTTAATGGGTAGATACTCAGGCCCGATGAACGTTGGAACTAGTTGTTTTTATGATGACTTATTTGATTTAAGGGAGGTTGCTCAAGAAATTTTAGATGATAATTCTATTGATTATCAACTTTCTAAAAGCGAATTTGTGTTTGAGATTCATCAGGGCTACACGTTTCTTTTTTTTGAAACAAATGAAAGTGACAATTCCACAGTATATGGGTTTTCACAGAATGAAGATGAGGAAGTTCTTAAGCTATATGATTCTTATGTAGATTACTGGAAGGCGATGATGGAATACCTTGATAAAATTTTAAACAAATGGAATCAGTGGAAGAAATGATCTCCATCTAGCGCCTAACTAGCGCGCGTTCAATGTCGTTAAGTTAAGCCATTTAACAGTTATTTATTATATTTAATCTTGTAATAAGAAGCGAGAATTGGGAGCCCCCCCATCTAGCGCGCGTTTGGAACGCGTGCAATTATCCTTAATATGCAAAGCGTGCTAGTTACCTTGGGAACTTAGTTTGAACCAGGTATTTTGATCTAATGTCAGAGAAGTACAAATTTCATGATGACGAAGGTATTTATTTTGTAACAAGTACGGTCGTGCACTGGATCGACTTGTTTACCAGAAAGGAGTTCAAACATATCATTATCGATGCATTGAAATATTGTCAGGAGAACAAGGGATTAGTGGTTCATGCATGGTGTCTAATGCCCAGTCATTTGCACATGATTATTAGTAGTGCTGAAGGGAGATTGCCCGATATCATGCGAGATTTCAAAAAGTATACGGCTAAGAAAATCATTGCAGAATTGGAGTTGATCAATGAAAGTAGAAAAGAGTGGTTGTTAAGAGGGTTTATCAATGCAGGGAAAGAATTAAAGAGGATCAAGCAACATAAAGTCTGGCAAGATGGCAATCATCCGATACTACTTGATTCTAAGGAATTACAAGACCAAAGACTGTCATACATTCATTTTAATCCAGTAGAAGATGAAATTGTCGATGAACCTGAACATTTTTTATACAGTTCGGCTAGAGATTATGCGTGTCAAAGAGGTTTGATCGATGTTCGATTATTAGAGTGACGTCACGCGTTGCAAACGCGCGCCGGAGTAGTCATCCGATACTACTTGATTCAAAAGAGTTGCAGGATGAAAGACTGTCATACATTCATTTTAATCCAGTAGAAGATGAAATTGTAGATGAACCGAACACTTTTTATACAGTTCGGCTAGAGATTATACAGGTCACAAAGGATTGATCGATGTTCGTTTGTTGGAGTGATGTCACGCGTTACAAACGCGCGCCAGGATGTGAAGGTGATTTAAATGATTTAGGAGATAACCTTGATCTTGTAAAACATTACTTATCGAATGAAGGCGATCGAGCAATCATTATGGGATCAAGAGGCGAGAATGTCGAAGGTCACGCGTTTAATGCCATCAATGTTAATGGTCAAATTAAGTTTTTAGATGGTCAAGTAGATCAAGAAGCTTTTTTAGAGGATGGGTTTGTTAACTTTTGGATGTTACAAACTAACAAATGATGATAGAATTAAATCAGGCAAAAGAAGAAATTGAGAAATTACTAAAAGAAGAACAATCTGGATTATCAGAATATAATTTGGTAATAAGTAAGGTTTTAACCTATGAATTTGGTTGGGTTTTTTACTATACTTCCGAGGAATACTTGGAGTCCAAGGATGTTAGACATATGCTTCTTGGAAATGCTCCATTTATATATGATAAGGAAAACGGATCTATTCATGAAACGGGTACTTTTCGATCTATTGACTATTTTGTGGATCGATATAGAATTGCTAAAAAGACTAACTCAGAGCCAGACTGGTTTTCGAATTTAGAATAGACCCCATCTAGCGCGCGTTTGGAACGCGTGCAATTATCCTTAATATGCAAAGCGTGCTAGTTACCTTGGGAACTTAGTTTGAAGTAAGTATTTTGATCTAATGTCAGAGAAGTACAAATTTCATGATGACGAAGGTATTTATTTTGCAACAAGTACGGTTGTGCATTGGATCGACTTGTTCACCAGAAAGGAGTTCAAACATATCATAACAGATGCTGTAAAATATTGCCAGGAGAACAAGGGATTGGTGGTTCATGCATGGTGTCTAATGCCGAGTCATTTACACATGATTATTAGTAGTGCTGAGCGGAGATTGCCCGAAATCATGCGAGATTTCAAGAAATATACAGCTAAGAAAATTATTGAAGAATTGGAGTTGATCAATGAAAGTAGAAAAGAGTGGTTGTTAAGAGGGTTTATCAAAGCAGGGAAAGAATTAAAGAGGATCAAGCAACATAAAGTCTGGCAAGATGGCAATCATCCGATACTACTTGATTCTAAGGAATTACAAGACCAAAGACTATCATACATCCATTTTAATCCAGTAGAAGATGAAATTGTCGATGAACCTGAACATTTTTTATACAGTTCGGCTAGAGATTATGAGGGTCAAAAAGGTTTGATCGATGTTCGATTATTAGAGTGACGTCACGCGTTGCAAACGCACGCCAGAGTAGTAGTCATCCGATACTACTTGATTCAAAAGAGTTGCAAGACCAAAAACTATCATACATCCATTTGAATCCTGTGGAAGATGAAATTGTCGATGAACCCGAACAGTTTTTATACAGTTCGGCTAGAGACTATGCGGGGCAAAAAGGTTTGATCGATGTTCGATTATTAGAGTGACGTCACGCGTTGCAAACGCACGCCAGATTGAGCCCAAAACCAAAAAAGGACACCCCGAAAAGATGTCCTTTTGCAATAGTTGTATTGGGAACAATCTTATACCTGAGTTGATTTCTTATCCATCATCAACAGTTCGCTAAGTACAATTTCCGAGACAAACTTTGTTTCGCCCTCTTTTTCATATGACCGGTTAACGAGTTTGCCATGTATGGCAATTTCACTTCCTTTCTGAAGGTAGTTTTCTACAACGCTACACTTCTTACCCCAGACCACTATGTTGTGCCATTGGGTATCGGAAATGCGCTCGCCCTGATTGTTGTAGTAAGTTTCATTGGTGGCCAGAGAAAAAGTGGCTACAGTCTTACCTGAGTCGAATGCTTTCACTTGTGGATCGTTACCTAATCTACCAATTAATTGTACGTGGTTTTTTAAAGTGTTCATGTGTGTAGTATTTAATAATTGAACTTTGAATTAGTGTTTGATCGGTAGATGATCAAATCGATGAAGCAAAGTTGTGGATGGACAAGAGCCCGACTCGGTTAACAAACATTTGTAGTCGTTTGTGATCCGTTTGTAGTCGTTTGCAATTGTTTTTGTTGCTGTTAATCAATTGGTTAGGTTAGATATTTTTCCAAGGGTTTTATTAAATTTCTAGTCTACGAACTGGTGCACGTTTGTAACGCGTGCAAATTACCTTGGGAATTTAGCCCCAGCTGGCCCGACAAAGAGCCTGAATTTATTGTAAATAGAAGTGATAGAAAGACGTAGATCAGAATCTAAACCTGGTAAAGGTTAAATTGGTCAGTGAAACAATCTTTGGAAATCAATGAGTCAACTACAATTTCTGGAAGAAATCAAGAACCACCTAAAATCTCGTAATATTGGTTTACTCGGCTGCACAGATGAAGAAGTAAAGGATGTTGAAGAATTCTACGGCTTAAACCTTCCGCGAGCCTATAAAGAATACTTGCTTTTAATGGGTAGATATTCAGGTCCATTAAATGTTGGAACAAATTGTTTTTATGATGATTTGTTCGATCTAAAGGAGGTTGCTCAAGAAATTTTAGATGATAATTCTATTGATTATCAACTTTCTAAAAGCGAATTTGTGTTTGAGATTCATCAGGGCTACACGTTTCTTTTTTTTGAAACAAATGAAAGTGACAATCCCACAGTATATGGGTTTTCACAGAATGAAGATGAGAAAGTTCTTAAGCTATATGATTCTTATGTAGATTACTGGAAGGCGATGATGGAATACCTTGATAAAATTTTAAACAAATGGAATCAGTGGAAGAAATGATCTCCATCTAGCGCCTAACTAGCGCGCGTTTGTAACGCGTGCAATTATCCTCAATATGCAACGCGTGCAATTACCTTGGGAATTTAGTTTGAAGTAGGTATTTTGATTTAATGTCAGAGAAGTACAAATTTCACGATGACGAAGGTATTTATTCTGTAACAAGTAAGGTTGTGCATTGGATCGACTTGTGAAATTGTCGATGAACCTGAACATTTTTTATACAGTTCGGCAGGAGATTATGCGGGGCAAAAAGGTTTGATCGATGTTCGATTATTAGAGTGATGTCACGCGTTGCAAACGCGCGCCAGGATGTTGGAAAATTGCGGTGAATTGACTGTTCCCTTTTAGCAATGATTGTGTTCAAACCAAAAAAGGACACCCCGAAAAGATGTCCTTTTGCAATAGTTGTATTGGGAACAATCTTATACCTGAGTTGATTTCTTATCCATCATCAACAGTTCGCTAAGAACAATTTCAGAGACAAACTTTGTTTCGCCCTCTTTTTCATATGATCGGTTAACGAGTTTACCGTGTATGGCAATTTCACTTCCTTTTTGAAGGTAGTTTTCTACAACGCTACACTTCTTACCCCAGACCACTATGTTGTGCCATTGGGTATCGGAAATGCGTTCGCCCTGATTGTTGTAGTAAGTTTCATTGGTGGCAAGGGAAAAGGTGGCTACAGTCTTACCTGAGTCGAATGCTTTCACTTGTGGATCGTTACCTAATCTACCAATTAATTGTACGTGGTTTTTTAAAGTGTTCATGTGTGTAGTGTTTAATAATTGAACTTTGAATTAATGTTTGATCGGTAGATGATCAAATCGATGAAGCAAAGTTGTGGGTGGACAAGAGCCCTACTCGGTTAACAAACATTTGTAGTCGTTTGTGATCCGTTTGTAGTCGTTTAAAATTGTTTTTGTTGCTGTTAATCAATTGATTACAATATCTGTTTTTTAATAACCTTCATGAGAATTTCTTGTCTGCTAACTAGCGCGCGTTTGCAACGCGTGCTAGTTACCTTGGGAATTTAGCCCAGCTGGCCCGACAAAGAGCCTGAATTTATTGTAAATAGAAGTGATAGAAAGACGTAGATCAGAATCTAAACCTGGTAAAGGTTAAATTGGTCAGTGAAACAATCTTTGGAAATCAAGGACCACCTAAAATCTCGTAATATTGGTTTACTCGGCTGCACAGATGAAGAAGTAAAGAAAGTTGAAGAATTCTACGGCCTAAAGCTCCCACGAGCCTATGTAGAATACTTGCTTTTAATGGGTAGATACTCAGGCCCGATGAACGTTGGAACAAGTTGTTTTTATGATGACTTATTTGATTTAAGGGAGGTCGCTATAGAAATTTTTGATGATAATAATGTGAATTATCAATTTTCGGAGGAATCCTTTGTCTTTTCAATACATCAAGGTGTCGACTTCCCCTGAAGTTGATCCACTCAAAAATAGAGTTTCAAGCTAAGTAAATTCTTCGTAAACCTGCTTGGGAGTACGATTCCCTAGTGACTCATGAGGTCTTTTTTGATTATAATCTTCAACCCAAATTTCAATACGCTCTCTTACCTGCCTGAGATTCTTAAATACATAGGCGTTGAGAAGCTCATCTCTTAACGATCCATTCAACCTAACTAGCGCGCGTTTGTAACGCGTGCAATTATCCTCAATATGCAACGTGGAATTGCAACAAAAAACTGGACAATAAGTCAAGCGCATTTTGAATAATTGATTTCACCAAATTGTTGAGGAGTCTTATACCCCAGATACTTGTGTTTTCTTTTTCGATTGTACCAGACTTCAATGAACTCGAAGACTTCATTTCTGGCCTGTAAAATGCTATGAAACTTGGTGTGATTGACGAGCTCTGATTTAAGAATCTTGAAGAAACTTTCAGCTACGGCATTGTCCCAACAATTTCCCTTGCGACTCATGCTTTGAGTGATCCTTTTGGATTTCAGTTCATCACCAAACCCATACGAAGCGTACTGAATACCTCGATCGGAATGAAACAACAGTTGGCATTGCTCTACAGGCCGATTGATCAGCGCCATCCTCCAAGCAGTCAAGACAGTGTTCTGAGTTGTCATGTCAGTGCTTAACGACCACCCCACAATTTTACGGTCATACAAATCCAAAATGATAGTCAGATACAACCAGCCTTGATCGGTAGGTATATATGTGATATCAGAGACCCACTTGATCCCAGGCCGGCTGGCATGAAAATCTCTTTGGAGGAGATTTTCAGCCACCGGGAACCGATGATTTGAGTCTGTAGTGGTTACCCTAAACTTTTTACAAATAACACTTCTCAGTCCTTCAGAACGCATAATTCTGGCTACTCTAGGCCTAGATACTTTCCAGCCACGCTCTTTGAGTTCCATAGTGATTTTAGGACTTCCATATCTACCCTTACTTTCTTGATAAATGGCATTGATATCCCTAATGATTTCCTGAGTTTCTATTGACCTGGCAGAGGGTTGGCGATTCTTCCAATGATAATAACCACTCTTACTCAACTTGAATACTTGACACATCTTCTCAACACCAAATAAGTGGCTATGATCCTTTATGAATTGGAATATTTGTTGTCTCCCTTGGAGAAGATGCTTATGGCCTTTTTTAAGATATCTCGCTCTAATTGAGCTTCTCTAAGCTCTTTCTTCAACTTCTCAATTTCCTTCTGCTCTGCTGTCAGATTCGCCTTCCCATTCCCAGAGAAACTTCCCTCTCCGAATTGTGTGAACTCACGTCTCCAGCGTCTTAACATCTCATCTCGAATCCCCAATTCATCAGCAACTTCTCGAACTGATTTACCTGTCAGGCATAGGTTCACAGCCATTTGCTTGAACTCTCGATCAAAGTGTCTTCTCTCTCTTTTCATCTACAGTAAATTTAGCTTGCGAGCTTAACTTACCGTCCAGTCAAATGTAGCAGGTCCAACGCGTGCAAATTACCTTGGGAATTTAGTTTGAAGTAGATATTTTGATCAGATGTCAGAGAAGTACAAATTTCACGATGACCAAGGTATTTATACCCTACTGGCGCGGAAGTTACTTCCGTGCCTACTGGAACCCACACTGTGTCTTGTCCTGAAATAGGTTTACGCCCCATCTAGCGCGCGTTTGTAACGCGTGCAATTATCCTCAATATGCAACGCGTGCTAATTACCTTGGGAGTTTAGTTTGAAGTAGGTATTTTGATCAGATGTCAGAGAAGTACAAATTTCACGATGACCAAGGTATTTATTTTGTAACAAGTACGGTTGTGCATTGGATCGACTTGTGGAATTGTCGATGAATCCGAACACTTTTTATACAGTTCGGCAGGAGATTATGCGGGGCAAAAAGGTTTGATCGATGTTCAATTGATTGAGTGAGGTCACGCGTTGCAAACGCGCGCCAGAGGGTGCTACAGAAGTACCTGTTCAAAAGGCGTAGATGTCACCCTGAGCTGTGTCGAAGGGAGCATCCAGGCATTGCCAATCAATGCCGCCACAAATAAGAAGCCTTAAAGAACAATCCCTGGGCTTTAGCCGTATGCCGATTGCCTTCAAAGTACTCTCGGGATTCTGGGTCCCATTCCTGTCGATCGTACACAGCACCGTATCCTAAATGAACAACCGTTCCTGGAATGTAGGTGAAGGAAGCAAGGAAATTGGGAGAAAGTACCTGCGTAAATGAGTTGTACTGGACAACTGCCCGGAAGAACATGTATTTATTTAGCTGATAGGTGTTGCGTGAACTAATGATATGTATATCAAAGTACTTTTCACCGGTCTCAGAATTGAACAGATTCGTGTAATTGTACCGCCATTCGGAATTCAGGTTATCCGAGAACTGGAAGATAAGACTACCACGAATGGACTTCCCACGTCCTTGTTCCGATTCGCCATAATTAGGCCGTCGTTGCCAGCGGTAATTCCCGGAAATAAAGATCCGTTTGGTTAGTTGAGAACGAGCCTCTAGTGATACACTACTTCGATCAAATTTCTGTCCTTCGAATATCTCATTAGACGAATTAGCACCCACATTCAACCGCGTGTTTCGGGGTAAGGTAATATTGGTTCGGGTGAAATAGCTGTTTTCATACAGACCACTGGGTTTATCAAGGGTGTATGACACATAGATCAAAGGATCAATGCGCTTAATAAGGCTTTCTTTGGGATAGAACTTGGGGCTGTAGAAAACATTGTATTTGGCGATACCTGTTCGGGTAATGAAACCGACGGCTGATTCAAAACCATCACCAATATTCGTGTATCCACCTCCATAAGATACGGTTCGGTTACGAACAGAGAAATTAGCTGCCGCAGCATGCACGTTACTGACGGATGAATTGATGTCGTCGCGTGTGCCTGAGTTAAACAGGTATCCACTTACAAGACTCGCGTCGTTGATTCGATACTGGCCGTCCAACCCATAGACCAAATTGAAGAACTCATCCTCATTTCGGCCCGTCCAGAATCCACCCAGGTAGCTATCCCTGGTGAACGCTCTTTTGTACCGGACCACTCCTACATTGGCATTGTACGCAGTATCCAATTCGTCTACTGCACCTATCACCGAAATGATATTGGAATTGCCAATTTTTCCAGTCAGTTTTCCTGCCATAATGGGATTAACGATCGATCGGGTATTAACAATATTGCGAATCTCAGCTCGACCAGACCCTCCGGCATGTGTAAAATGTTCACTGCCTTCCTGGAAGAAGGGTCTTCTTTCAGGGAAGAAGACCGGAAATCGCTGGTTGGTTTCTATTTGTAAGGCATCTGCTTCTACCTGACTAAAATCGGGATTGTAGGTGGCATCAAGGATCAGGTCGGAAGTAAGGCCATATTTCGCTGTAAGGCTAATGTCAGCCTGATCGTCCTTGATTGTTTCACCTTCCTCTCTAATTTTCGAATTCCCATAAGTAACGGCAGGTAATAACTCCAGTAAGGTCGTCTTTTTTACCCGATCAAAGTGAAGAGGCATTGTTTGTGTGAGGAAATTAAGTCCTTGTCCAGGATCCAGTGCGGGGAACGTACCTTGTGTCGATAGACGGCTAATTTTCCTTTCGAAAATCACACCCATATCTACCTGCCCTTCTTTTACGGCATAACGTATGCTTTTGAAGGGAATTTTGACTTCCACCGTATAGCCATCCGCGTCGATTTTTCCGGCGCTGTACCAGATCATATCAATGCCCGAATCGTCGCGCCCTCCTGCAAATCGTGTATCCATCTGAATGCCATTGGGATTAATGTAAAACCCATAGAGCGTTTGACGGTCATTGAAAGAGTCCAGGTTGATACAAACCCAGTCATCATCCTGGATCTTATCCCGGGCTGCCACGGAAGTTTTGATCATATCCGGGTCATCAAAACATTTAAAAGCAAAGTAGAGATTCTCTTCATCGTGCGACCAGTAGGCAATGGTCTTATGCTTCATCTCCTGGGAGAAATCAGGGACAAAAGTCTTGAAACCAGTCACCTGAGTCGATTCATTCCATACCTCGTCATTGAGGAGTCCGTCAATGATCGGCGGATTTTCCGCATAAAAAGAATCTTTCCTTTCCTTTTCTGCCGGATCTGTGGCAAAGGCAGTACTAACGGAAAGGAGTAATAAAAAACTAAAAAATGGCTTTGAATACATGGTTGACCCTTAGAAAAGGCAAAGCTACTTTACCTAACCGATTGATAAACGCCTATTTACACGAGTGGGAAAAGTGAGAGAATGAACTGGTAAGATAATTAGATCAAATCAAATTCAGTAGAAAGTTTGGTTTGTGAGTCAAAAACTTGTGATATCAGCGCTCAACTAGCGCTCGTTTACCAGCTAGCGCTCGTTTATAACGAGTGCGTCCTGATTCAACATACCACTTTTATACATTCAAGGTTATGGAAGTTAAAAACCCATTTCTTCACGAAGGTTTTGGGGAAAGGAAAAGCTGTGGTGATCATACGGACAGGTGGACCTCTGTCCATTCACATCGTCATAGACTGCCACATCAATAAGGATTTTCCATCTTTCTCATCATCTGGCGCTCGTTTGTAACGAGTGACCGGTATGTCGTAGCGATCTTCTCTGGTGGAAAAAAATGCTGGATTCCTTCGAATGACTCGGAATGACACTTATTTAATTTTCTTAACCCCCAACTAGCGCTCGTTTGCAACGAGTGCCTTGTATCTGAGTTAGAACCTTGACTTCAGCCGCGCTCAAATTTCCATAGTAAGGCACCGCAATTTGCCATTCCGAATGTAACTTGGCTGTCTGCAACCCAATCTTGATTTCAACATGAAATATCTCAAGCTATTGCTGGTCATGATTCCAGTGATTTCCTTCACGCAAGTGTCCGCTCAATCTATTGAAGAGGCGTCTTACCAAGAACTTAATTACCGTATGATTGGACCTTTTCGAGCCAGTAGAACGGTAGGAGGAGTGGGTATACCTACTCAACCCAACGTTTTTTATATCGGAGTAAACAATGGTGGTGTTTGGAAAACAGATGACTTTGGACGAACCTGGAACCCGATCTTTGATGATGCGCCTACGGGTTCTGTAGGGGATTTGGCTGTTTCTTCTACAAATCCGGACATCATCTATGTAGGTAGCGGAGAAGGGTTGCATCGACCGGACCTGGGTGTAGGAGATGGTATTTTTAAGAGTACTGATGGTGGAAAAAACTGGCGTCATATTGGACTTCCTGACATCCAGCAAGTAGGGCGATTGATCGTTCACCCAACGAATCCTGACATTGTTTTCGTCGCGGGCCTGGGACATCCCTACGGACCGAATGAAGAGCGCGGAGTATTTCGAACGACCGATGGAGGAAAGAACTGGGAAAAGGTGTTATACATCGATCAGAATACGGGAGCAATACAAGTGGAATTCGATCCGAATAATCCCAATGTACTGTTTGCAGATATGTGGGAACACCGGGAAGGTCCCTGGGAAAATGCCCGATTTTCCGGTGAAAATAGTGGTTTATATAAATCAACAGATGGTGGGGACACCTGGAGACAACTGACAAAAGGATTACCCACAGCAGATGATGGGTTGGGAAGGATTGGCATCGGTATTGCGCCTTCGGATTCCAGGATCATCTATGCTACCGTGGATGCTCGCAATAATGGTGGTATTTATAAAAGTGAAGATGCCGGCAACAGCTGGACGATAATCAACAAGGATTATAGACTTTGGGGTCGTGGTGGTGATTTTGCTGAAATTAAAGTGCACCCTAAGAATCCTGATAAGCTGTATGTGGGCAATATCGCTGCATATACATCAAATGATGGGGGCAAGTCATGGATGTCGATCAAGGGAGCGCCTGGTGGAGATGATTATCACCGGATATGGATCAATCCAAATCAACCAGACATCATGCTCTTTGTCACTGATCAAGGAGCAACAGTGACCGTCAATGCAGGCAAAACCTGGAGTTCCTGGTACAACCAACCGACTTCTCAATTGTACCATGTTAATACGGACAATCAATTCCCCTATTGGGTATATGGCGGTCAACAGGAAAGTGGTGCCATTGGCATAGCCAGCCGGGGAAATGGGGGACAAATCTCTTTTCGTGAATTCATAGGGGTAGGAGCGGACGAGTACGGTTTCGTGGCACCAGACCCTAAAGATCCGAATATCATCTACGGTGGCCGTGTCATGAAATTCGATAAACGAACGGGCCAATCGCAGAACGTCGCTCCAGAAGCGGTAAGATCCGGCAAGTATAGGATCCTGAGGTCCATGCCATTGATGTTTCATCCCGCGGATCCCAACATGCTGCTGTTTGCGACCAATGTACTTTGGAAAACCCTTAATGGAGGTCAAAGCTGGGAAGTGATCAGTCCGGACCTGTCTTATGAACAACCTGCTGTGCCATCCAGTATCGGGGACTTTACGACACCTCAAATGAAGACGATGAAAAGAAGAGGTGTGATTTACGCAGTATCACCTTCTCCTTTGGATGTCAATACCATCTGGGCCGGAACGGATGATGGTCGTGTCCACCTTACTTCTGATGGTGGTAAGAATTGGAAGGAAGTAACGCCATCTCAAGTGAAGTCATGGGACAAAATCTCCATCATTGATGCGGGCCACTTCGATAAAAATACGGCATACATAGCAGTAAATGCCATTCGAAAAGATGACATGCGGCCACATATCTACCGAACCACAGACGCAGGCAAGACCTGGAAACGGGTGGTCACAGGTCTTCCAGATAATGGGCCCGTGAATGTGGTTCGTGAAGACCCGAAACAGGATGGTTTGCTTTTTGCCGGGACAGAACGACAAGTTCACTTCTCCGTGGATGCTGGAGAAAACTGGCAATCCCTCAGACAAAATATGCCTGCTACTTCTATCAGAGATCTCGTGATCAAAGGCAATGACCTGGTTGTAGGTACACACGGACGCTCCATCTGGATTTTGGATAATATTTCTCCATTGAGGTCTTTGAATAATGCTGAAGCGTCAGCCACTTTATTTCCAGTACAAGATACACACCGGGTACGCTGGAACATGTTCAGTGATACGCCCTTGCCACCGGAAGAACCTACGGGAGAGAACCCTCCGGACGGAGCGATCATTGATTTTTACCTGCCCAGGGCAGCGATTCAGGTCAAATTGGATATACTTGATGGCTCAGGTGCGGTTGTTAGATCGTATTCCAGTTCAGATTTGCCAGAAGTTGTCGATACTACGGCTTTGCCACATCCGACTTATTGGATCCGACCCTGGAAGTCATTACAGACGGCATTGGGACATCATCGCTTTGTGTGGGACCTCAGACATGAACCTCCAAAGGGGACGAGTCGTCAGTTTTCAATTGCTGCGGTTTGGAAAAAGACTCCAAGTGGACCTCACGGGCCTTTTGTGGTTCCAGGTAAATACAAAGCAAGGCTGACAGTGGATGGGAATGCCCAAAGTCAGGACTTTGAAGTGAAAATAGATCCACGAGTGTCCACTTCCCAGGAAGAATTGGCGCTACAGAGTGTTTATTCTAAAAGGTGCTATGAGGGATACAATGCATTGCAAGTTATACGGGAAGACCTGGAATCCAGAATTGAAGCCGGCGGGAAAATTTCATCGTTCAGAGCGCTAAGAGGTCGGGGTGTTCCGGGCGAACAAGATTTACTTTACGGTAGCATCACCTATAACAATCCGCAGGAGGAAACGGTTGTCGGATTGCAAAGGAAATTCATATACCTGATGAATGTATTGCAGTCTGCCGATGTACGACCCACCAATCAGACCATGGCAGGGGTGAAGCTGCTGGAGGAATCAGCGGAGGTATTAAGGAGTCGCTGGAAGAAGTTGGGTAAGTGATATGAAGTAACTTTCAAAGGGGTTTAGAACAGATGGTACATGATCATAATCATGTGTTGGATGTTTGTATAAACCCCACAATAATCCATCTAGGCCACCTCTCCATCAATTTTACTAACTTTCCTTTTCATTCAATTCGACGAAATTGCGCGCACAACACTTACAGGTTCTCCAACTCTCTGATCATGCCACCAAAGAAGAAATCAAGGCAGCGTATCGCGAGTTGTCTAAGCAATACCATCCTGATGTGAATCCCGATGCCGGGGCACATGACAAATTCCTGGAAATCAAGGCCGCTTACGAATACCTGACCAACGAAAAACCCGATGAGGAGCTGCATGATTACTTTCGGGAACAAGCGTCTCAACAACCTTCGGAAGAGGAGGTTTGGCGTGCAGAGCAACGTCGGAAAAACAAGGAAAGAGAGCTTGAAAAAGAGCGACAACAAGCGCTGCTGATTAAGAGACTGGTCAATTATTTTAAGCCCGTTGCTGCTTTGATCTTAGCGTGGAATGTCCTGCTTTCCGTGGATTATTTGTTGCCTTTCAAGCGCCAGGAGCAAGATATTTTAGCGGTGACCAAAGGGTATGAAACCAGTCGCAACGGGATTTATTACCGATACGACAAGATCTTTTTTGCGGATTTTGAAATGAAATTCGATAAAAACGAGTTGCCAGATGTGAAGGATTATAAAAAGGCCGAAGTGGAAGCCACTCGTATCTTCAGGAAACCGATGGCTGCCTACATCACAATCGGTGGTCAGACCAATCGTTACCAACAGATTTATAACATCTACATCATATTTGGGATTGTCATTCCTGTGGTGCTGCTATTAGAGGTGCTTTTCTTCTATTTGAAGCGACCCCCTCACCGTTTAAATGTAGCAACCTTGCTATTTTTCCTTGGCGTTTTTCAGCTCATCTTTTTCTTAAGTCAGTAGTAGATAGTGGATTCAAATGAACACCTAAATTCTCCTCTGGAGAGGAGTGCAATGCTATTAAGTTAAGAAGAAAGAAAGCCGATCAATAGCTATCAATCGGCCTGTCTCGGTTATCTTAGAGACACGTAAAATATATCGACAATGAATTTAGATAAAGAAAATGACACAGTGAAGAGCTCTGGGGGCTCTTCAAAAAAAACTCTTTGACTTTTTTCATAATTCGAGAAAAATATCTCGCTATAAACGCTCTCCTAGAGACTTTAGTAGATCCTCTCCCTTATCGTTTGAAGCTGTCGCTGGCAGTATTCTTCATTTATTTAAAGAATCAGTAGAATTTAATCTTCAGAAGATTCTTCCCTGTCTGGATACAAGACCTGTAACTGGAAGTGCGTTTACTCAAGCTCGTTATAAAATCAGGCCTGAGTTTTTCAGAGATCTCGTAGAGCAACTAAATGACACTTTTCATGATTGTGACAAAAAGCTTTGGAAAGGGCATTGTCTACTTGCGGGAGATGGTAGTACATTAAACCTACCCGCACATCAAGATATCGAAGATTATTTTGGCCTATACGCGACTAATGAGTTAGGAACTAAAAGGTACTTGGCCAGGACATTCATGATCTATGATGTATTGAATCAGTTTGTGGTGGACAGTCAATTATCTACAATGAGAGAAGGTGAAAAGACTTTGCTTAAAAAGGGCCTGTCTAGCGTTAAAGAAAATGATATGCTGATCTTAGACAGAGGATTTGGTCATTTCTGTACGATAAAAGAGTTGGTGAGTCACCAGACCAAAGTCTGTATACGATTACCAATTAACAGTTCCAACTTCGCCAAGAATATCATAACTCACGATGAGGATGACATAATTACCACATGGGAGCCTAGTCCAAAAGAGGTTGAGAATAGCCGTAAGAATAAACTCGATGCCACTCCCATTAAGGTCAGAATTGTAAGAATTGAACTAAGTAGTGGTGAAACCGAATTGCTAATCACCAACCTTTTCGATCAGCAGAAATACAGCGCTCGGGACATAAATGAGCTGTATCAGCTTCGTTGGGGCGTGGAGGAAGGCTTTAAAAACTTAAAGCCAAAGATGAAAATTGAACAATTTGGTTGCAAGAAGGCCGCAGGCATCTTTCAAGAGTTTTACGCACATATTTTTTGTATGAATTTAGTCGCTATTACAGGCTTATTAGCTAGTAGAACTATCGATCAACGTATTTCCAACCGTAAATGGAAATACAAATACAACTGGAAGAATGCCTATCGATTTGTAAGAGAAAAACTACTCTCATTCCTCTTTAACTCAAATAATGAGCATTTCATAAGTCAAATATTGAATCAAGTAGCCTCTTCCATCATAGCAATAATTCCTGATAGGCATTTTGGCCGAGATGTAATAGCTAGTAGTAAAAAGGGAAGGATTACTCAATTCAATAAGTGACCATATGAAGCTTAACTTAATAGCATTGGAGAGGAGTGAGAGGTGTGTTGGTGAGAAACAAGTTTATTTGAATCCTTGATAGAAAAACATTGATCGGTATCGTAACACTTCTAGCCAGGGCTTGACGCTAATTCCCGACGACCTAATCCAGATATTCCGACGGCAGTTTCCCAAAACGTTCTTTGAAGTTGTTGGTGAAGTTGTGTAGGTAGTTAAACCCCACGGCATTGGCCGCTTCACTAACAGTCATCACCTGTCTGTTTTCGAGTAGCGCCCTTGCTTTTCTGAGCCTGAACTCTTTGATGTATTGGTTGAGTGTCAATCCTGTATTCGCTTTCACTTTCCTATAGAGACTTCTTTCACTTTGCCCAGTGATCTCAGCCAGGTCCTTGCCGGAGATATCTTCGGTGATGTGATCCTGGATGAATTGATCAATATCCAATTTCAGTTTGGACGGAAACTCTTTCCATTCAATGTCTCGCGGATCGATGGTTTTCTCGATCCAGTATTCCGCTCGTTGTGTTTTGGCTTGAAGGAGGTTGTTGATCCGTGCTTTCAACTCCACATCGTTGAAGGGTTTATACAGATAATCGTCCACACCAATGTTCAGCAGATCGATCTTGTCTTGTTCCTGGGCCCTTGCAGTCAGGAATACCATCGGTATCAACGCCCACTGGTTGTGTTTTTTGATTTCCATGGCCATCTCATATCCATCCATCATAAAGTCGGTTAGGATGAGATCGAAAACAGCACCTTGTTCAAGAAGAGAAATCGCTTGCTGCCCATTTTCTGCAAAGGCGAGTTGGTATTGCTCCTCCAGGATTTGCTGGATAAAGCGACTCATTTCATAATTGTCTTCTACGATTAGGATATGCTGACTGTCGACAGATTGAGCGGTGCTGATTTCCGGAACAGGTGATGAGGTCCGTAAATCAGGTATTTTCTCGGGAATAGGTTGGTAAGGCGCCTCCGATGCTACGATTTGATTGGGTTGAAAATGGTCGCTCCCGGTTTTGAAGGTTAGAGTGAAGGTGGTTCCGTTATTCAATTGACTGCTGACCGCAATTGTTCCCTGATGCAGGTCAATCAATTCCTTCGAAAGCGCCAGGCCTACGCCAGTTCCTTCTCCGCTCTTTAAGTGCTCACTTTGATAAAACCGGTCAAAAACATAAGGTAGATCACTTACTGGGATACCAATGCCTGAGTCAGTAATTGTGAGTTCTAGAAGGCCACAGACAAAGATTCAGTATTGAAGGAGCCCGAGGAGCTTACAACCTCAAAAGAAGAGTGTGTTTGCCCCTGTAACTGGCCCGCCAGTATCAGACAGAATAGGTAATAAATAGGTCTCATGGTTACTCGATTTTTATGGCACCAAAGGTTGATTTGAGCGTGAGAATAACCTTTACACGTGCCTGCCAATGTTTACTTTATTCTGCCAAAAAACACTTTTCTGGTTCTTATTAATGGTTTTTCATGATGCCGTAACGTGGTATAACTATGTGCGTATGTGTTTGTGCGTTTTCTTCTGTCCTTATGTGGAGGATGGGTTTGATTCGTGATTTCATTAATTTCATTGCTATAATGAAATGCTTATGAAAGGTCAAACCTCCCGGATTCGATTGATTTTAACAGGGTTGATTATTTTCCTGTCTACTGTCCTTGTTGGACAAAACACAGCAGAAAAGCTCGGCTATGATAAAGACGCCATATTGCTAATCCTGCATGCAGATGATCTTGGAGTAGCCAATTCGGTCAACGCGGCTTCCGTAGAAGCCCTGGATGATGGAACTATAAATTCAGCCAGTATCATGGTGCCCTGTCCGTGGTTTCCACAAATCGCTGTATATGCAAGGAATAATCCAGATGCTGATCTGGGATTGCATCTGACCTTAACATCTGAATGGGATCAGTACAAGTGGGATGGCGTGTCCGGTTCATCTTCAATTTCGACCTTATTGAATGAGGAAAAACACTTTCCCCCGTCGGTCGCTGAGGTGGTCCGGAATGCCAAAGTTGAGGAAGTTGAGAAAGAGCTTGTGGCTCAGGTAGAACGCGCCCTGACTTTTGGGATCAAACCAACCCATCTGGATAGCCATATGGGAACCCTATTTGCGACACCAGCATTTTTTGAGGCTTATCAACGGGTGGGTAAGAAGTATCAAATTCCTGTATTCATACCCTTTGGGTCACTATCGGCTGCTCCACAATTGGTCAATAGTATCGCCGACGGCCAGATTCTGGTTGATCGTTTGTTCATGATTAACCCAGCAATAGAAGAAAAGGATTGGGATGAGTATTACCTGGATATCCTTAGAAACATGAAGCCTGGCCTCAATGAGATTATTGTGCACTTCGCGTATGACAATGCAGAAATGCAAGCAGTGACCATTGATCATCCGGATTTCGGTTCCGCATGGCGTCAAAGAGATCTGGAGACTTTACGAAGCCAGGCATTCAAAGACTTGATCGAGGAGCGAAATATTAAATTAGTGACCTGGAGACAAATTCAGGAAGCGCAGTACGGAGAATGAATGTTGTTGATTGCACCATGAAAACTTTCAAACACTAACTTTGATTTCTGAAGTTAGATTAGACGTCAACGAATTTAAGACAGACAGGTGAGATTTTAGTCTGATCGGTACTTTGCATTAAAAGGTACTGGTTTTTGTAGGGTATTGCTTATATTGCATTTGGTTAAAAATTATTCTGGTCATGCTCAAGAACTTTTTCATTACTTCTTATCGGTCATTGCTGAGAAACAAGGCCTATTTTTTTCTTGGTGTCCTTGGTTTATCATTGGGGATCGCCTGTGTCATTACCTTATACTCGATCATTCGTTTTCAGGACCGATTCGATACCCATCAATCGCATTTTGATTCTATACATCGTTTGATAGGTTCGTATCAGTTGGGAGACCAGTCAGGCAAAACGGCAACAGTGCCCCATCCGCTGGCCAGTGGGCTAAGAGGAGAGCTTACAAACGTAGAAGCGATTTCTAATGTTTACATGCTTAGTGATCAGGTAAACATTCCATCTGGTGATGGCAGACTGAAAAAAATCAAACAGAGAGATATTGCTTTTGTACAAGCTGAGATGTTTGATATTTTGACCTTTGATTGGCTGGCTGGCTCTCCGGATCGGACTGACCCGGATGCAGTTTACCTTTCGTCATCAGTAGCGTATAAGTTTTTTGAGACCAATGATTATTCCTCACTATTAGGCAGAGACATAAGTCTGGCCAATAAGCATACTTTAGTTGTAAAGGGAGTCTATCTGGATTTTCCTAAAAGTACGGATTTTCCATTTCAAATGGTGGTGGACTATGAGAAGCAAGAAGGAGTCAACCCCTATTATGGTGAAGGAAAAGTATGGGGACGACTCAATGGAGGTACGCAATGTGTGGTGAAGTTACAGGAAGGTGCAGATGCGCGCATAACACAGCGGGATGTCAACAATGCCTTTGAAAAACACAATGTCATAGAGGGTTATTGGCTGGAAGTACAACCTCTGTCTAAGATCCATGAAGAGAGCGTTGGCAATTACAGCGGGATTGTTTTTGAGCCAGTTTACAAAATTATTTCGTATACCCTGGCGGTATTGCTTGCACTGATTGGGAGCATCAACTTCATCAATCTTACGACGGCAAAAGCCATTCATAGGGCTAAAGAAGTAGGCCTGAGAAAGGTAATGGGTGGCTACCGAAAGGATTTGATTGCACAATTTCTTCTTGAGACGTTTTTAATTGTAATTGTCGCACTTGGATTAGGATTCATCGTTGGTGAACAATTCCTGATGTTATTCAGTACTTTGATGGAATCCACATTGAGTTTGAGTGATATGCCTGTTATGGAGTGGCTCATTTTCGCGGCAGTAGTTCTTGTGCTGATGACGCTATTGTCAGGTTTATATCCGGCATTGATTTTGTCAAAATTCTCGCCTGTTGTAGCAATCAAAACTCGGGTTTCCAATATTGATCAACAGAGTAAGCTGCCGATAAGGAAGATCCTGGTGGGCTTGCAGTTTGGTTTTTCTGTTTCTCTAATAATAGGTGCAATTGTGATCTTCTCGCAGATGAGATTCATGAGAGATTATGACATGGGTTTTCGGAGTGATGGTATCATTCAGCTCGTGTTTCCTGAGCCTGATCTGGAGCGACAGCAGCGCCTGAAGACAAGATTGGAAAGCTTACCGGAAATTGATCAGGTATCAATTCATCTGGGAAGCCCAATGGCCAACACCAATAATACAGACCGGTATTTCAACCCTGAATTAGGGAAAGATCAAGACCATCAATTCAATGTGAAGAGCATCGACGAGAACTACCTTGAACTATTTGAATTGGAACTATTAAGCGGTAGAAATATTCGAGCCAATGACCCTTCCTCAAACGTGCTGGTTACGGAAAATACGCTGAAGGAATTCAAACTTGGAAATCCATCCGAGGCGCTGGGTAAGGAGCTACATGCCAGTGGATGGGATTCCAAAAATCGAATAGTAGGAGTCGTCAAAGATTTCAACTCCTTTTCCCTTCAAAATGAAATGATCCCAGTGATGATGAAATATCAGGAAAGTGGATTCTACGAAATGGCCTTGAGGCTTTCATCAACTGCAGAAACATCAGCAGCACTTGCGAATATTGAAACCACATGGGACGAAGTTTATCCGGAACTGCTAATCGAGTACAATTTCTTTGACCAGGAGATTGCAAGTCGCTACAAATTTGAAGAAGTCATGGCTAAATCCATTTCATTCTTTGTGATCGTAGCATTGGTTATCAGTATCCTGGGGCTTTATGGACTAACCGATTACATGGCGAATTCCAAACGAAAAGAGGTAGGAATCCGCAAGGTTTTAGGTGCCACGATTCAGCAGATCTTATCCATTTTTGCCAGAGAAGTTACATGGTTGCTGATCATTGCTTTTGTCGTTTCCGGTTCCGTTACCTATTTCCTGATGAGCCAATGGTTAGAAGGATTTGAATATCGTATATCCATAGGGTGGGAAATTCTTTTATTGGCGTTTGTAGTTACCCTGGTTGTGTCTGTGATCACTATGGGGTCAAGGTCTTTTGGTGCAGCCAGATTGAATCCGGTAGATGTGCTTAAGGATGAGTAGCATCCAATAGCTGAGCTTCGCCGGATTCCAGAAAAACCCAGCCAAGTGATTCAAAGTCTTTTCTGGCTGGATATCCTCCAATCCTGGTGATCTTTTCAGGAATCAAAAGTAGCTTGACGATAAATCTCTTTTGATCATTTAGGGAAGAATACTGGTCTTTGAATTGGACCAATACTTTGTCTTTTCGGAAGCCATGCTCTTCCAGAGGTCGGGCCAATTTCACCAAAAACCAGCCCGAATCGTCATTGGACATGAAAAATGTAGGAGCACGATTTTGTAAAATGGCTCTACTGTTAATTTTGCCAACAACACCATTCGGGAAATACTCAACCAATCCCTGGTCCGCATAATAGGTACTGAGAAAAATTTTCTGATGAACGAAATTCTGGGTGACGATATCATCAGTGAATGGATTGATGGAGTAGTTAATCTTGCCCCAATAGTTCTTGATCAGATTTAGCGAACTCAGCTTTGAGCCGAGAAAGGCAATGAGAAAACCTCCTGAGAAAAACGCGGAAAGGAGAAAACTGTTGGCTTCTGCTTTCCCTATCTGTGCTCCGGTCACCAGATACTCGAACATGATGATTGCTGTAAGTGAGATAGCGAGATAGAATTGTAGTCTTTTTGTATTAAAATTAGAGCTATAGGTGAACCCTTTGCTATTGTTCAATGAGTTGTTTAGTACCGTATTCCATACGCGAATAATTAGCAAAAGAAAGAAAAAGAAAAAGAGGTACAATTCAGCAAAGATCCAATAGTCATAAAGACCATGAACAAGTGCCGCCAGCGCCCAAAAGATGAAAAAAGCAACGATGGGATGGAGGTGTTTGTATTTGAATTTTGCCAGGACAAATCCATATGCGAATATGGAGGAATCGATCATATGTCCTACAGCAGCGGTTAGCGCCCGCCCCGTAATGATACTACCGTAAGTTCCATCGAAATAGAGGAGATTTTCCGAGAACCCGAATCCTAGTGCAGAAATACTGGCGAAAAGAATGTATTCATAAGCTTCCATTTTACGCTTAATTAAAAGCATCAGAATCAGGAGCGGAATGATTTTTACCAACTCTTCAATGGCGCCTATACCAATGACACTCCAGGTAAATGTATTCCAGAATTCACTGTCTCCTGACCAGTATTGCAGCGCATCACTTAATAAGAAAGTCAGAAAGGCAAAACCTATTCCTAGAATCAAACAGGCGACCAACTCCATTTTTCGCAATTGTTGAAAAAATGCCAATTTGGTAACGAAGCGAAACCAAACCAACAGGATAAGTAATGCGGCCAGAATACCGATTGGATTGATTTCACTCAGAAAGGAGGTGAAGATGGTAATGTAGTAACCCAGAATGTCAGCATCAAAGAACTGTACTTCTCTTCTTAATTCCAGTGGGAAATGGTCGAATGCATTGACGTTATCCAGGACATAGGAGAGTGCTTCGTAATTCTTCCTTTGAAAGTGATACCAGATCAGCCAGCCGGCAGAAAGTGCATGAGCACCACCTTGCAGTTCCAATTCCCTAAAGTGCTGATCCACAGCTAAAGCGTCTTGATCCAACCCTGCGTGAACCATGCCTTTTGTATAGAAAAAATAGGGTTCGTTATAATTTTCACTTATAAGGTCCAGAAAAGTAAGCGCACTGTCATATTCCTCCAGTTCCAGGAGCGTAAATGCTTTGCTCCAATGCGCTATGTCTTGATAGCCTGATGCAGCGACCGAATCGAAATAGGTGAATAAACTCTGGTGCTCTTGTTTTAATTCAAGATGAATTATGATGAGGTTTTTCTGATATTCTGGGATATTCATGTGTGAATACCGATGAAAATTAATGCTATCCAGGTGCGTGTCGGTAACAACCTCAAAAGGTTCATCGGTTTCATTGACGGTATTTTCCTCAAATGAGAAATTAACAATTACCAGACAAATAGAAACCAATAGAATGATCCACAGGTTGGACGATAGGAAATTAGTTTTCAGGTAGAGTTCTCTATCCCGCGCTTCCCGGTAGCGCTTCCGATGCATCACCAAATACGGACCTAGAAATAGGATGATTAAGAATATAGTAAAAGTCATCTTGAGTAGCGTTGTTCGCTAAAGTAATCAATTGACCTAAAATCCAAAGAATTGAAATCCGATCTCACTGAGTGATCTTCGACCTTCTTTCAACCAGGTCTGTCGCTAAAGAAAGAACCTGATACTAACCCGGACTTTTCAAACTTTTAGACAGGACTTTTCCAATTCCCAGAATTATAAACGATACAATTATTGCAATAATAGGGTTGTCAAGGCCAACTGTCCATTCAGTTGGAATGAAATTATAGTACAGTCCTATCAAAACAAATTCTCCGGCGAAAACAGAAATCACACCGTAGATTGGTGGGAACTTTACCCCGTACAACACAGCCAATGCTACAGGAAAAAGCACAGCCAGCCCACCAAAGGCGAGTCTGCCCATATCGTCAATTGTGTCAAAAGGGCGAGCAGCTATAGCAAGTCCGATGAGTGCCAGAACAACCACACAAATCCTTCCCACTTTTACCTGAGACTTCAAGTCCATTTCTTTTTGAAAAGGCAGCACGATATCTCGGGTAATGATCGTACTCAAAGACAGTAACTGGGAGTCTAGCGTAGACATAAATGCGGCCAGGGCCCCGACCATAACCAGACCCGAAAACCATTCTGGGGAATGTACAACCAGCATCTTTGGTAATATCTGGTCCGTTTCTTTGCCTTGCAGGTCAGGGAATGACAGATGTCCCAGTACCCCGATAATTACAGGCAACAGAGAAATGAATACAGGAATCAATGCATACCAAATTGCTGAAAACTTGAGTGTTTCCAGGTCCTTTGCGACGTAAAAGCGCATAAAGATCTGTGGAAACATGGGTATGCAGAAAATCCAGAAAATAAGGAGACTAAACCAACGGCCAGGAGGAAACGTTTCTCCCGGGCCTGTTCTGTCGAATAGTTCCGGCTTGATCTGAAAGACGCGTTCATGGGCGGAGGCAAGACCTCCAAGGCTTTCACTGATCACAACTACAGCCGCTAACATCAGAACAATCATTAAAATGCCCTGCTTGAGATCTGTTCGAGCGACACTTTGCATGCCACCAATCCAAACTTAGACAATCGTGAAAACTGTTAGCAAGATGGCTCCTGCGAGATACGGAACTTCACCTTGGGTAAGGTTTTCAATAATATATCCGGCCCCGACGATTTGCAAAGCGAGGTATGGAAACGTGAATAGTAGCATCACGATTGCGAATGTCCAGCGAAGTGTGTGGCTGCCTGTTTTCTGATAGATCAATTCGGATGGAGTAATCGCGCCGTTTGCTTTGCCCCACTTCCAGACTTTTGTACCGATGATGAAGAATGAGATTCCTGCGAAAGCTGTTCCTAGTCCCATGATCACATAGTGCGCATAGCCGATCCTGTATCCGGCTCCTGCAAAGCCCAGGAAGTAGAAGGCACTGAAATTGGTAGCGAGGACTGTGAAAAACAGTGTCAATTTTTTTAAGCCTCGATCAGCAAGGAAATAACCCTCTGGTGTGGAAGATTGCTTAGATGCTCCTCTCAGACTTCCCAGGAAAACTATAAGCACATACCCAATAAGTATAATGTAGATCATGTGCTTACTTCCAGTGCTTTTTGGAGAAGAAGAAAAAGAGGACAATGAACGCCAGGTGCACAAACACAAACCACCCGAGCCAAACGGGGAATCCGAATAATCCCCGATCTGGAGGCCAATCAACAAAAAGGTAGTCCTGGGACAATAAGAAAACCCCAAGGAATGCAATTCCCCAATACCCGAGCGTTTTCGTTCTGCGAGACATTCGACAAATGTACCCTTCTTTTCTTCAAAATTAATCTCAGTATTAGTATCCTAAGCGAAGGCTTTTTAATTGAAAATTTGAGTTCAGGAGATACGCTTCTTTTAAAGGAACAATACTGTTCCTTCGAGGAATCCTACTTTACCCTCATCAAAAAAGAATAGTCTCGTAGGGCATTCGCGTGAGCACAATGGAGTGCCAGTTCATGTTGCGATCTCTTCCAGTTCGGCAATGATGATCTTCTGCATCTCCAGCATTTTATCCATCACAGCTTTGGAAGTTTTTGGGTTATTCATCAGTTGTTTTAACTGACTGGGGATTACCTGCCACGAGATCCCAAATTGATCAATCAACCACCCACACTTACCCGCTTGACCACCTTCGGTTAACTTATTCCAGCAGTGATCAATCTCCTGCTGACTTTCACATTCTATCACCAACGAATTGCCAGGTGTGAAATCAAAGTCGTGTTTGGAATTATTGCTCATTGCATTGAACACTGTTCCATTCAACTTGAATTGTGCGAACTGCAATGTTCCCAGCGGAGCTCCTGCACTAATCGGGTAAGGCAGGCTGGTTAAGAAATGGGTATCAAAAATCGAATCGTAGTGATCAAAGGCTTCCTGGATTAAAGCATACTTTTGATCTGTAAATAGGAAACTTGGAACGATTTTTTGATCGACTTTAATGTCATCAATGTCCAGTTGCCAGCTTACGCCAAACTTGTCCTGTACCCAGGCATACTTGCTGGTCCATGGATAGGTATCGAGTGGCATTAATACACGACCGTCTTCAGATAGCGCAGCATAGAGTCGTTCAATCTCTTCATCATTGCCACAATAGACAAAATAAGATACAGCAGGTGTCACATGATGTTGCGGGCCGCCATTAAGCGCAGTGAACCGATAACCGTTGAGTTGGTAATGCGTGACAACATCATCACTGTGAATAATCTTACTGTTGGGGAATGTTTTGCAATGAAATGTCGCTGCATCGGCCGCTTTTCCGTCGAACCATAAACATGAAGTGAAAGGGGATTTCATCGTGATAAATGACCTATTTTTTCTTCGCCTTAAGATACGCACTTTCCATAGCAATTTTTAAGACCCCTTCTTCACAATACTGTAACTCGAAAGTCGTCCAACCTTGTTCTCCCCATTTGTTGGGGACAGGATATATGTGGTCGTTTAGCGTGCAAAATGTTGTTTGCTCTTCCTTTGATAACCTCATATTGGCACTATTTGTCGCCGTATGAAGTGTGGCGAAAATTCTTTTTCCTATGAGTTTGAAAGCTTTACGGTCGTGATGTTTAACAGCCTCCGTATTGGGAAAAGAGAGGGCTAACTCCGTGAATTGGTTTATCAGACTGTTGTGCATTGCTATTGCATTTTAAAGATCAAAACAGGCGAATGACCTTTGAATTTAACATATGGTAATTAAAATGAAGAATACACCAGCGGCATTCCAGTTTCTGAGGTTTTGTTTTAGCTTTGGTTAACGCCAAGTGAAATGCCAAGAAACCCACTTCTCATATTGCTCTTCATAATTCTGCTATCGGCATGTTCTGCTCCGGAGGAAAAAGAAAATGAAGAGGTTGAAGGGGTTGTTCAGACTACAGAAGCAGGTGAAAAATTCCACTATATCCCGCCCGAGCCCGTTGATGGATCATTGTATGGAGTTATTGAAATTGGAGGAAGCGGTTTTAATTCTTTTATAGTGAACCTTGATGAAGAAGGAAACTGGAAATTGGAAAAGGCGAATTACGGAGAGAGCAATGTTTACGAAGGCCAGGCCACACTGGAAGCATTAGAGTCAGGTCTTGAAATCCACATCGAACGCATGTTGGAACAGGGTGTTGAACGGGATAAGATTCATATTATTCAAAGTAGCACGGCCACCAAAGATGAAAAAGTGCAACGAATCAATGTGGCTTTAAAGGAGCTGGGGTTCGCAATTAAGAGTGTAGATGTAAGGCAAGAAGGTGTTTTTGCCTTTAAAGCAATCATGCCAGACTCCTATAGGGATAATTCTTTTGTGTTAGATATTGGTTCCGGAAATACAAAGGTCTCGTGGATAGAAGCGGGAGAAATCAAAAGTATCGGATTTGAAGGGTCAAAGTATTACCAGAATGGCTTAAGCGACGAAGATATTTACCAGGCGATTAAGACCAGAATCAAGGAAATTCCAAAAATAAATACGAAGTACTGTTTCGTGATCGGAGGTGTACCATACGAGTTGGCTAAACTGGATGCGAATTATACAAAACGATACATTGAGCTGAAGGAACCAGAAGATTATGATGATATAACGGACCCAAAAGCGAGAGCCGGTATCAATATTTACAAGGCATTATATGATAACCTGGAGAATTGTGACGCCTATATCTTCGACTGGGATGGCAACTTTTCGATTGGATACTTATTGAGTATTCATTAGTATTTACCTCTATTCCGGTTCAGTTTCATTTTCCAGCCAGTCAATGGCAAGTACCTCCCAGTTTGAATGTTTGGAAGCATCAATATACCTCTTTGCTTCATTCTGTTTCCATTCCTTCGTCAATCTACGAGATTGCATTTTGACCAATGCACTGTCAATAATGGTAGCTGATCTGGTTATTCGGTTGGCGGTCCATTCAGGATTTGCACTTAGGATTGCCTGACTTTCGGCGGGTAGAGGTTTCATACTCCTCATATCCGCAAGTAGGGTGAATTTTGGAGGTAACAAGTCCAACACAACCCGGAACTCGTCCTTGTAAGCTTGCATTTCCTCTGGAGTAATAAAACCTTCAAAGGTCAGCTTGACCCCATAATGTTGGCGTTCGATTTTGTACATGGTTAAGGTTTAATCTGCTGCGCTTGGTGGAAGGTAAATATAATAAGTCTGATAACATAGCGATTGATAACTGTATGTTAATGTTGTAAGTTCTCATAAAGAGTGAATTCCTAAATTCCAACTAATAACTTTCCGTACAAGTGCTTAAGTTTATTCCGTTTTCCGTAGTGCTTTTCGATGATCAATCCGATCCAACTGGAACGGCATGATTTCATGGAAATCTGCTTCTAACTGAAAAGCATAGACGGGCTTGAAATATTGTGGATAGCGATAAATGTCATTGATGGATACAGCGAGTCGCTTACGTTCGATGATAGCAATCGGTGATGATTCGGCTTGATTCATATTGTAGAATGCGCCTCTGCTGGCAAACGGGATCGCCTGTACGATTTCGACCCTAACCACGGGCTCTTTGGGAAAGTAAGGGTGGATATACAGCGCGTAGGGTTTGAAGAGGTTGGGTGGGTCCGTATAATGAAAATCTCCATTTTGGCCCAGATAAATTGCCAGGGGGTGCTTTTGATTCCGTTTATAGAGCAGCTTACCTTTCAATCGTATGGGAATCCGGTACTCCATCATTCTACCAAGCGTGGGCATCTCTGTCATTTGCTAGTTATTTTAGATTTCAGCTAAATTAAATGGTATTCGATCGCTGTAAAACGGACTTTCGAAGTTGGCATAACGAAAGCGGATTTTTCCGGGTATCAGCATAAGGAAAAACCCTGCTTTACAGTTGATTCTCAGGTTAAAAAATATCCTGATAAACCTTATCAAAATAATGTAACGATTCAGTTGATCCCTGTATGAAAAGAGTTCGTCACATACTTTTCAAACTCCTCACATAAAGTAGGCCTATACCGAAGATCCATGGCACATTCGCTTCAAAACGAACGATATGAAGCAATTATTTCCCTGGAGTGCCATTGTACTGGCAGTAGTCATTACTACCCTTATGGATTTCAATGGCCTGACTGCTTTCAGTGCTTTTCCACTGATATTGATTTCGATTCTACTGGCTTGGACTACCCGGTTGAATAAGACTGAGATGGGACTCAGGTTTGGCTCCATTCGGGCATACGGATCTGCGTTGTTGTATCCCTTGGTCGTGTTAGGATTGACAACACTCATTGCCTTCCTTTTGGTAGGTTTTCAAATCGATGAATCCCGCTTGAATAAGGAAATGGTCAATCTCCTTGCCGGGATCATAATCGGCCCCTTAATGGTACTTCTGACAGAAGAAGGCTTCTTTCGAGGGACGCTGTGGGCGGCATTTCGCAGAACCGGCCTTTCAGAAACTAAAACCCTGTTCCTGACAAGTAGTTTGTTTACCATTTGGCACATTTCTGCGGTCACATCCGGAAGTTCCTATGCGCTGCCCTTGAGTCAGGTTCCGGTTTACCTGATCAACGCGACATTAATAGGACTCATTTGGGGGTCTATGAGGCTTAGATCGGGCAACACCATAGTCCCTACGATATCCCATGCTGTATGGAATGCGGTGAATTACTTCTTATTCGCATTCGGTCAAAAGACTGGAATTCTGGGTGTTGAGAATACAGTTTTATTGGGACCTGAAGTGGGGTATTTAGGAATACTACTCAATGGCGCCTTTCTGCTTTGGTTCTGGAGAAAGACCATTTCCAACTCAATTACAAAATCGTCCACAAAAACACATTAATTCAATAGCTATGAAAATCAGAAAAATTCTTTTACCCTTTTGCTTTTTGCTTGGAATTGTAGCACCGCGGGTGCTGAATGCACAGTCCACATTTACATTTCCCGATACACCGGTTGGAAAGATGGCCGAATTGTTTTTCGAAGCATTTAATGCCCCTGATCGAGAGAGAATGGAGGAGTTTATTACCGATAAACGGACATCAAATGCCCTGAAAAGAATTGCACCAGAGAAACGCATGAAAATGTATGATCGTCAGAAAAAGATAATCGTCAATCTGACTCCTTTTAGTTTGTTGGAAGCCGATACCCTTCATTTGGAACTAATGGCATATGCACCTGAAAAGGACGCTTGGTTTAAGATAGGTTTTGGGCTGGAAGAGGGGTCTGAATTGCTTGAAAGCCTTTTATTACGTCCAGGGAAAGCCCCGAAGAATGGAACGACTGATGCTGTATTTGGAGAGTGGAAGAAAATCAGTCAGTTATTGGAAAACGCAATAAATAAGAAACAGATCCCTGGAATCGCTATGGTCACTATCTCCAATGGTCGAATTAATCAAGCAGGTGTTGCCGGAGTGATTGAAACAGGTAGTACACAACGCATAGGGAAAAATAGCCGATTTCATCTGGGTTCATTGACCAAATCAATGACAGCTACGCTCATTGGTAAGCTCATTGAGGAGAAAAAAATAGCTTTTGAAACTACACTTAGCGAAGTTTTTCCGGAATTGGACATGGTTCCACAATATAAAACCGTGACCATCAGAGAGCTATTGGATCACCGTGCTGGAATACCCGGATATTTAAGTCCTTCAGAAGAGGAAGAAGCGAAATTACTGGCCTTGCCTGGGAGCCCGAAAAAACAACGTTCCCAATTTGTTGCGCAGGTATTGATGGAAACTCCGGCTGAAGCACCGGGTGTATTTGCTTATTCCAATGCCGGATATACGATCCTGGGGAGTATTTGTGAGCAGATCACCGATCAATCATGGGAGGAATTGTTGGAGGATGATATCTTCCTTCCCTTGAATATGAAGACTGCCGGAACAGGATGGCCCAGACAGGTGGGGATCGACGAACCCAGAGGTCATTTCGGGTACCCGGACAGTACCCATGTACAAGACAAAGCGTATAAACTAGGGCCATATCTGGCGCCAGCTGGCGAAGTGCACAGTTCTGTCAAAGACCTGGCCAAATTTCTGATGGCACATATGCGCGGGTTAAATGGAAAGGATAACTTGTTGACAGCTGATACATATCAGGAACTTCACACGTCAAAAGAAGGGTATTACGCAGGAGGATGGATCATACGGAAATCCGAAAATGGTATGATTATTCACGAACACCTGGGAAGTGCTGGCTCATTCCTGGCGTATATGGGTATGGTTCCTGAGACAGAGACGGGTTGGGTTATTGCTGTTAATGTTGGAGATCCATTTTTGCAAAGCCTCATGTATGAACTTATAGAAGAAGTCAGTCCTGGTGCATGGGCACCTTGATTGATTTTGGTCATTTCTAAAGCGACAAAGAATTATCTTTAATCAATCATGCAGGTGCTGAAACTTTTAGATAGAATCAAAGAGAAAGCGTTTCTTCATCCGATAACATGGATGTTTTTCGGGCTGGCCTTCTTTCTGACGATCTCAGTTGTTCAATCTCCGGAAATGAGCCTCAAGATCATGCTGGCCATGTTTCTTCCTTCAGTACCTGCTGTTTATTTGCATCTACGGGTTTTTATCTGGTTTTTGAAAAAACAGAATTTCCTACTGTACATGTTCATTTTGGTAGGTATCGTTTTTGCTTTTGGGAAACTGATTAATCTGGTTGCGATGGAATGGGTGTTTCCGGAGGATGACAATCTGTACATTGCGGGAGAACTTGTGGTCGCGGTATTTATCACCGTCTCCACCTGCCTCAAGTATTTCTTTGTCGGATTATCCGCTCAAAATAAACTCATTGAGATTGAGGCGAAGCAACATAAAGCGGAACTTGATTCCTTGCGGTCACAAGTCAACCCCCATTTTCTATTTAACTCACTCAACAACATTTATGGATTGATGGAGGAGGACGTGAATAAAGCGGGCGAATCTCTATTGACCCTCTCTACTTTATTGCGCTATTTGATCTACTCTTCTCAAAAGACAAGCATCAAGCTACAGGAGGAAATGAAGTTTGTAGAAGACTATATCGCCATGGAGCGGCTCCGCCTCGGCGAGAAATGTTGTATCTCATTTGAGAAAACGGGTGATTTTTCCAATTGCATGCTGCCTCCGTTTTTATTGATGCCTTTTGTGGAGAATGCCTTTAAGCATGGTTCTTTTGCTACTATCAAGGAGAGCTTTGTACGTCTGAGCGTGATGATTGAGAAAGGAACTCTTTCCTTTCAAGTTCAGAACAGCAAACGAATCGGGAGGCCCCATGGCGATGGAGGTGTTGGAATTACCAATGTCAAAAGGAGGTTGGACCTTATGCTTCCGGACAAACACACATTGGATGTTGTTCAAAACGAGGATGATTACACAGTGAATTTAACCCTGGTGCTGACATGTTGAATTGCCTGATTGTAGATGATGAACCAATCGCGAGAGACCTGCTTGAAAAATATGTAGTCCGGACGCCAGGGCTACAGTCAATTGGCAAACTAGACAATGCGCTGGAAGTGATCGATTTTGTGGCAAATCATCAGGTGGATGTACTGTTACTGGATATAAATATGCCAGAGTTTTCTGGAATGGAATTACTTCGGGCACTGCATCATCGACCTTCTGTGATTTTGACAACTGCCTATTCTGAATACGGGGCAGAAAGCTACGAATACGGAGTGGTGGACTACCTTATGAAACCTGTCTCATTTGAACGCTTTTTGAAAGCCATTCAAAAAGTAAATGAAGTGCCTAGAGACCTGACTTCAAAACCAGAAGTTATCCGACTAAAAGCCGATGGACAAATCCATCAACTGGATGTTGCAAGTATATTATTCATTGAAGCTTTTGGGAATTACATCAAAGTACATACCGCCGATAACGTGTTGCTCATCCGAAAACCACTCGCTGAGATAGAACATGAATTGGGAGATCAGGCCGTCAGGGTACATAAGTCCTATCTGGTGATACCGCAGCACATCCTACGAATGGAAGTAAAGAAGGTGGTCTTGAAGGGTGATCAGGAACTACCTCTGGGCGGTACTTACCGCAGAAATGTGGAACGATTCCTGATCCAGTCTTAAGGTATTTTAACACTACTTTTTGCTGGCTTAACAAATCATGGTGAGGTTATACTCTGTAATAGGCATATTGGAGAAATTGGCCACACCCCGACGGGTAAAGGACCGATAGTCTTCACTGAATAGGTGAACTTCAGGGTATTGCTTCGTCATACCTTCCTGTACGCCCAGGGTACGTTCCAGTTGAAAAACTCTTTTATTCGGGATCGAAATGAAAAGCCTCAACACCTGTTGAAGGCCGATTGCTGTGACGCCAGTCCTGGTGAAGGAATTAGAGAACCGACGCCATTGTATCATTTCCAGAGTTTCTCGCTTTTGACCTGCTGATTTTCCATCTACACGTTCCATGTTGGTTTTGCGGAAAATGAATTTCGGTTCTTCATCGTAGAGAAATTCATTGAGTACACGTCATGATGCTGGTTTCTGAAAATAGGGGTGCATACTTGTCACCCAAATGGTTAATTAATGACATGAAGCAATTAATTAATCAAAATCTCATCACATGTAAAGCGCCGACCTATTTTTGTTTGGCAAATACTCAAGGAGCATGTGGGAAATAACAACAGAAAGAGATGATTGATACAGGAGTAATTCAGAGACACCTGGCCACCTACATTTTGTGTTTGCTCAATGTTATCATCTATTTGACTTACGGAATCGAGTCTTTCGACACGATCACGCTACTGGACCTTGGCGCCAATTTTGCGCCATTCACATTGGGGAGTGAACCCCAGCGATTGATTTACTCCATGTTTTTGCATGGTAATTTCCTGCACCTGGCCGTGAACATGTACAGCCTGTATTCTCTGGGTAGAGGCTTTGAAGATCAATTTGGTAGGGCATCATTTATTTCGGTCTATTTCTTAACCGGACTGGTAGCGGGGTTAAGTAGCCTTTCTTTCAATTTGTTTACGATAAGTGTCGGAGCAAGCGGGGCATTGTTTGGTCTGTATGGATATATGATCGTTCATGTATTGTCTGAAAAATCTGCTGATAGATTTAGGGTAATTATCAACTTTTTGATCCTTATGGCCGTCTATACGATCATTGGGAGTCAACTCAATTTTGACAATGCCGGTCACTTTGGAGGTGTGTTTGCAGGCATGATTTTAAGGGCGGTAGATATTAAGTTTCCTTTTCGACTCACACCTTTGATCGCATTGAGTTTGCTAATCTTGACTTATGCACTGTTGCCCCGGTACCAGGTCCAGTATTATCAAGCATTTCAAGGGTTTTTAGATGCAGATAATAAGATTGTAAGTGCTTTCAATGCCCAGGTAACTGATACGGAGTATTTTAAGGGAATGGAAGCTGTGGGAGATGTCCCTGATTCAACCATCGCCCTTTTTCGATCCGTGGATTACTATCCTGAAAAATTAGCTCAGGACACCCTGGTGACTCTTGGCTATCTCCAGATTAGAAAAAAACAGATTGAATATTATCTCAATGAGATCCGACGGGAATCCTACATCTATTTTGATAGTATCAATCACGAAAGCACGAAAACAAAGAGTCTACCACCAATAAGCTATTATTTGAACTACGTCCGTGATGAAACGGAAATACCTGATGAAGATAAGACTGAGGAGCAACTTGTGAGTGCTTATCAACGATACGATGAACGTTGGCTCAAGACTGATAATGATGATTTTGCCTATTACCGGCAAGGAAAAAGAGACAGCCTGGGTGATTGGCAGGGCCGCGTCTTCGACCACTATGCCAATGGTGCCAT
Organism: Cyclobacteriaceae bacterium; assembly: GCA_965215825.1. GTDB lineage: Bacteria > Bacteroidota > Bacteroidia > Cytophagales > Cyclobacteriaceae > JAWPMT01. Next base: position 677,344 of record CBDCEM010000003.1, read on the forward strand.
TCAGATGAAAGGCGCCTATGAGCGTGGTTCAAAGCAAGGTGTATTTATTTATTATAATGCAGACAGTACCTACTCGTCTGCCGGAAGATACAGAGAGGATTACCGAATTGGTAAATGGGAGATTTTTCATGAGAATGGTCTTCTGGCTACGGAAATCAGATATGTGGATGGCCCTGTGCAGATAGAGAATTCCTGGGATAGTCTGGGTAATCCTATGGTGATCGAAGGAAATGGAGAGGAGTTTGAATATTATAACAGTGGGCAGCTGAAATCTCAGAAAACTATTAGGGATGGGGTGCAGCATGGATTTGAAACAGGCTACAACCCTAACGGGCAACGCGTGTATCAGGAATACTATGAGCACGGGGATTTGATAAAAGGTATTTCTTATCATGAAGGTACAAAGCATGAGTATGATGAAAGTACATGGTGGCCATATCCAACAGGAGGGTATGAGGTGCTCAATGCCTACTTTGAAGTTGAAAATGTGATGAAAGCAGATTCCATCTATGGAGAAGTGACAATGAGGTTTGATGTTTCGGAAAATGGAGAGATCTATGACATTAGATACATAGAGCGCCTGGATGCCGTCCGAGATGGCTATGCGAAACAATTGTTACTGGAAGGGCCTCAATGGAATCCAGCTCTTTTGTACGGGTATAAGCCCATTTCCGGTATCGCAGAGGTGACAATCCGGTTTTGATGGGCCAAATAGAAACGGAATGCCTCCTAAGTTCGCGTTAGCAGCCTTTTCATTTGATAGCTCCAACCATTATTTAAAGCGCAAATCCAAATACAATGAAACTAAAAAATAAAGTAGGCATCATTACGGGAGCCACTAGCGGAATGGGGAAGGCCATGGCTGTGCTTTTGCATGAGGAAGGAGCACGGCTTGTATTGAGTGGACGGAATGAAGAAAGAGCCAAAGAATTAAAATTTTCATTGGAGACACAGCGACCAAATAGCGTTGAAATATTAATAGGTGATGTCGGAAAACAGGAGACTAATGAGTCACTGGTAAATGTTGCTATCGAACGCTTTGGAAAGCTGGATTTCGTGATCCCAAATGCTGGAGTTTTGGGTATTGGAAAAGTAACCGAGATAGATCCGTGGGAATGGCATACTACGTTCGATACCAACTTTCATTCCGTGTTCCATCTGGCCCGTTATAGCTTGCCACATTTGGTTGAGAGCAAGGGTAGTTTTATTGGAAATGCTTCTATCGCGGCTTTTAAGAATTTTCCTAATCATCCCGCTTATTGTGCTTCAAAAGCAGCAATGGTGGCACTAGTCAAACAAATTGCATTGGATTACGGACCGGATGTCCGCGCTAATTGTATGTGTCCGGGTCCGGTAGATACACCGCTGATTTGGGATTCGGCAAAAGCTTTTGACGACCCAACTCAGGCAGTAAAAAAAGCAGGTGAAAAGACACTTTTAAACAGGTTAGGAACCCCTGAAGATATTGCAAAACTGGCGTTATTTCTTGTTTCCGATGATTCCAGTTGGATCACGGGAACTACCTTCAATATTGATGGCGGAATCATGTCCTCGTGATTGGGAATTCAAAAAGGGAATAATATAGTTGTCCAGTTTTCGGTTGCGTGATGGCATGGCTATCGGGTTGTTTTGCCTCAAAACGAAAACCGATGAACCGACTTCTCCTTTCCATGCTATGCTTGTTTGGCTTTCAATCCGTCAATGCACAACAGTTGAGAGCATATCTTTTTACCAGGGCACCACAACTGGTCAATTATCAATTTAAGACTGGCAGCACCTCCTATAGTCAGGGACTCTCTATGGGGGTGGGTTTTACTAAAAACACAGGATTCCTGGAGTTAGGTTCCTTCATTTTTGAAGGCAATAGCTATGGGTATTACATATTTTTTGGGAGCACAATGAAGACCACTGAACTTGGGAATACCATCAAATTGAATACCAACTGGTTTGGAGAGATTTCGCATCTTCCCTCACAAACAGAGCAAAGTGATCAGCTATGGATTTACACAGCAGGCGCATGCTTGTTCCCCAATGTTCAATTACAGCGTTTCAACCTGGGACTCCCGCTGTGCCTTGGTTTAGCTTATCAGGAAAAGGAGCTTTACTTGAATACGAGATTCATATTGAACTTTTCCTTTTTGTTGTCTCGATAAAAAAGGTTGTCACAAGGTGCTGGCAATTCCTTGAGGACAACCCTTTATAAAGACTATTCGACAATGCCGAAATTGATAATTGTATTGGTGTCAGGAGCATTTACTTCTACAACGATCCAATCTCCAACTTCTGTGTTCCTCAGAAGAGCAAGCAGGTCGATAGGGCCTTCGGCGTTGATTTTCGTAAGTCCGATTCCGCCTCTTACGTGAGTGGCTTCATACGAAATGGTCCCGGCTTCAATGTCTTCGATTTGAACAGTGAATATTCCTTTGAATTCACTGCTTTCGATGGTAGACATTTTTACACCTTTTTCCCGGTCCACACGTTCGTCATCAAGGTAAGGCTGAACCGCAGCCTCCATGGTGCTTTTTGAATTCATCCATGCATTGCCCTGGGCAACAACAACGGCTAAGATTATAGCGATGGAAAAGGTCAGGAGCACTTTGGTTCGACCTGTCCATCCGGATTTTTTATGATTCATCATGGCTATTCTTCTTCTTATAAATGAAAGATTGAAATTGTGTACCAACCCGTGAGAGTTGTTGCTGATCACTTGTCTCAGGAGCATGGTCTGGTACCCAACCAAGGAATAACCCTTATTGATTACTTTTTCATCGGCTATGTATTCATGTATTGTTTTTAGATGGTTTAGCAACCGCCATATAATTGGATTAAACCAAAAAATGGAAGCCATTAGTTGAACATATATTAAATCGTAAGTATGTCCTTGCTGGACATGGATGCTTTCATGTGTCAGTACCTGATCAAAATCTTCCGCCTTTTCCAGCCCTTTCGGGATGAACACGGTTTTTAAGAAAGAAAAAGGAGATTTTAGATCAGGCATCTGAATCACCTTCAGGCCATCGATCATCACGGAATCACCTTCAGGCCATCGATCATCACGGAATCACTTTTAGCGGTCAAAAGCTTCATTCTGCGGTAGATCACAATAGTCTTGACCAATTGAAAAACGAGACCGCCTGCGTAAACCAAAATGATAGTCCATAGCAAAAGCGTCCAGAGATTGAAGTTAGATATTGCAGATACTTCCATTGGGGTCGCACTTTTTATGATCAGGTCATCCCATCCTGTGATCATTTGATAATAAGACAGCCTGAAAGAGTTGAGGTCTTTCACCACACCCAATTTGCTGAAGTACAACTCGAAGCTTAGCAAAGGGAATAACAATGAAAAAAGGGGAATACCCAAAAGGAAAAAGCGACTGATGTTGAAGAAAGTCTCTTTACCTAACAGAGCTGCAAATAATAGATACAGCAACATGAGTATCACACTACTTTCCAACAAGTATAATAACAGGTTAATCATGTTCCTTTCTTTTGAGGTCTTCCAGCATTTTCATCGCTTCTTCCAATTCTTTTTTATCCAGATTGCTACTTTCAGAAAAGTAGCTGACAATTTGAGTCAGAGAGTTGTTGTAATAATCTGAGAGTAATCTGGAAAGCTGACCCTTACGGTACTCTTCTTTTGAAACCAATGGATAATACTCATATGAAATACCATATACTTTATATCCAATGATTTCTTTCTGTGCCAACACCCGTACGATAGTTGAAACGGAATTGTACGGAGGTTTTGGGTCGGGATATTGATCTCGGATATCCTTGATAAAACCTTTTTCAATATCCCAGAGAATCTTCATGATCTTCTCTTCTGCCTTGGTTAAGTTGACCATTGCTTGGTGAGTTTTGTAATCAGCGAAGTAAATATGCTACTTAAAATTAAGTTAAGCAACTTATTTTTAAGTTAAGCAACTTAATTATAAGTTGGAGATGTGTTTTGTTGCTTATTTCATCAGAGCTGTCTCGTAGAAAATTTCATTTTAAAGGTAGTTTTGCGCCGGATTGACAACAGCTACAAAATGCACCTCTTCCCAATACAATATTCAACTCTTTCTGCCTCCGCCCTGAATGATCACCTTCAATCGGCTTTTGGTCTAATGGATACAACCACTACATTCCTGGTGCGAAATGTCAGCGATACCTATGTGGTCAACGGAGCACAGTCAAAGTACATCCTGAAGATTTATAGAAGAAGTCATCGGTCCCAATCTCAAATACAGGCGGAGGTGGACCTATTGAATTACCTTAAGCAAAACAATGCCAGGGTTGCATATCCCGTAGCAAATAAGAAAGGAAGCCACCTCCAAAAATTTAACACAGGAGAAGGAGAGAGATATGGTGTATTATTTTCTTACGCCCCGGGAAAAGTATCAAAGGACCTGACTGACAGCCAACTACGAGTATTGGGTCGCGAAATGGCATTTAATCATGAACTTTTGTCGAAACCGAACCTGGTATTTGACCGCCCTGAATATACGATTGAAAGCACCATTCTTCAGCCTCTTAAAGTCCTTCAGCCGATGTTTGAGCGGTTTGATTATCAGGAGGGGCAGGAGCAATTACAGGAAATTGCAAAACGGACCATCGCTTCCTTCGAAACGGTAGATACACGACAATTTGGTTTCGGCTATTGTCACTACGACTATATGCCGAAGAACTTTCATTTCACAGACAGTGATGAAATCACGTTCTTTGATTGGGACTTTGCTGGTAAGGGTTTCTTGGTGAATGATTTGCTTAGTTTTCAAATACACTTTTTCTTTCATGTGACACATGGCGCTACATCCAAAGAACAGGCCAGCAAGGATTTTCAGACTTTTGTAGACGCCTATCGTGAGCACAGAGACATTTCGGACTCGGAATTGTCTTCCATTCCTATGTTGGGTAATATGTTTTGGATCTTTTATCTGGCTGTTCAGTATCAGGGTTTCGATGACTTCTCCAATCCTTATTTTAATCAGTCTTTTATCAAACAATGGCTGAATCGAATGGTGCAATGGGAGAAGTTCTGTAACTCGTAGTGATGGATTGAATACTGGTGAACGGTCGCTGGTGTTGTTACCTAACTTGTTTGCGAATAAGGACCTGGCCTGATTACAAAAAAGCATTACAACATATATTTGAAACGAAAACCATTCCTGATGATGTTGTAGGTTTGGAACTGTTGAAAAACTAAGTAATGAAGAATAATACTGCACTCCTGATTATCGATTTTCAGAAAGGATTTGACATTGAAGACCATTGGGGAGGCAATAGGAATAATAAAGGTGCCGAAGCTAAAATTGTGTCCATTCTGGAAAAATGGAGATCATTGGGACTCCCGGTATTCCACATCATGCACAGTTCCAAAGATCCGAAATCGAAATTACATGCCTCACATCCAGGCTTCGAAATGAAAGATGAGATCACACCATTGGATGGGGAGCCAGTACTTGCCAAACAGGTAAACAGCGCCTTTATTGGTACGGATTTAAAAGAACAATTGGACCGTCAGGGAATCGAGCAATTAGTGATCGTAGGCTTAACCACGAATCACTGTGTTTCGACTACCACGAGAATGGCTGGCAATTTTGGCTATGAGGTGCAATTGATTTCCGATGCTACGGCCACATTTGATCGGATCGGCATCAATGGAGAAAAGTTTGACGCAGAAACGATTCATCAAACGGCTTTGGCAAGCTTAAATGAAGAGTTTGCCGAAGTTATTGATACCTATGAATTGCTTCGGAGATTTAGCTGAGTACGTTCTCGGTTTCAATTCCTGATTCATATTTCATTCTAAACCGAATGCACATTTTCCATATGATAAAGATTGTGAATAAGTTTTCATTCCACTAACTTTGAAATACAAAGTACTTTTAAATCATTTTATCATGATTACTCTGAATAATCGGCAAGTTGTTGTTCTATTCATCTCTGGTCTCTTATTGCTGGTGCCTTTGGTGGCGATGCAATTGACATCTGAGGTCTATTGGACAACAATGGATTTTGTAGTAGCAGGAGCTTTACTCCTGACCACAGGTCTTACAATGGAATGGATCATGAGGAAAGTGGTTAAGAAAAGCGTTCGAGCGGTTTTGATCGCGATTGGAATTGTGTTGTTCCTACTTGTATGGGCTGAACTGGCTGTCGGGATTTTTGGGACGCCATTTGCGGGAGATTAGATACGTTGATATGCTTCTGAAACGCCCCAATGGAGGATTGGTAAGATTCATGATCAAACGGTTAGCGTTTGAGTGATACAAGGAGATTTGCCCTTGAAACTGAACTAAATACCCCCTTTTTATCACCAATTTGTCTTTCCAGTGAAAAACAGATTGGTCATAAATTGTCATCATGAAAAAGCTAACCCTTCTTTTTATCGCGTTTTTGTTAATCAGTATTGTTACTCGAGCTCAGACTGACGCAGAGCTTGGGGTAGCGTCCATAGGTTTGGTCGTAAGCGATCTACCCGCCTCTGAGCGGTTTTATAAAGAAATCATCGGAATGGAGGAAATCCGACAATTTAGCCTGGATGAAAAATGGGCCGATGATGCAGGTGCTTCCAATGGTAGGCCGTTTTCGGTCAAAATGCTGAAGCAGAAAAATCTCCCCTCCGCAACCATCCTCAAGCTGGCGTATTTTGAAAAAATGGAGAAAAAGCCTGAAATGTCCGGCGTGGATGTACAGGCAGGTGTCAATTACCTGACGTTCTCCTACGATGCTAAAGGGTTTGAAGAGATTGTTGACAGAATAGAAAAGGCCGGCATTGAAAAAATGGGGTGGGTCAGTAGAGATCGATACCGACTGTTTTTCATCAAAGATCCTGATGGCGTTTTTGTTGAGATTTTTGGACCTCCGGAAGGTTAAGGTTTCGAGCCTTACTACTTGTTAACGACCTGTTAATCAGCTTAACGAGGTAGGGAAAGCAGTTGATTTGGGGATAACTTCCTCGAACTATGCGTTACCTCACGGGCACTTGTTTACTCCTTTTTTTCTGCCTTACTTCTTCAGCACAAGCATTAGACGATCCACTTGCTTCAACGACGGTGAGCTTCCATACAGAAGATAGCATTTGGGTATTTGGAGACTATTACGTTCCAAGAGGCGCTGACGAATCAACACCTGTACTGCTATTGCTACATCAGTCTGCTTCGAACAGCAACGAATACCTGCCAATGATCCCTTCATTTCTGGATTGGGGCTTTCGTTGCCTTGCCGTTGATGCACGGGGAGGAGGTCAGAATTATGGGAGGCACAACCGCACCAATGCCAATTTACCTCATCATGGAGGAGGGCCACAAGCTTATTATGACTTTAAAGCTGCATTGAACTGGTTAAGCTCAGTAAGTTCTGGCAAGATCACAATCATCGGCAGTAGTTATAGCGCAGGGCGCATGTTTGCTGTGCTTCTGGAAAAACCCCAAAATGTAGTGGCCGCTGCTGCTTTTTCACCGGGCAGAGGTTTTGCCAGATCTATGAATGGTGCCGCGCAAAGCTGGTCTCAACAGGTGGACTTACCGGTTTTTGTTACCTGGTCTCCGGAAGAAATGGACGATGAAAAAATCCAACGGTACGAAACAATCCGTTCAGAAACCAAGGTATTGTTTATGCAGGAACATGGCGTTCATGCCGCATCCACCCTAAGGCCTGATAAAAATCCGCTTGGTCACAAGACGAACATGGAAGGCCTGAAGCAATTTTTAATGAAGTACAGTCGCTAGCAAAAGAAAACTTCAGTCGTTATTCTATGTTGTTTCCTACAAAAAGGTGGTAGTAAATGAGGTTTTTGGTAGATTAGATGCTTGAACATAGCTACGCATAAAAATGTCAGAAATTCAAAATTTTGTCCTATTCATGGGATTGTCCTGGATCCTTATCATTACGCCCGGACCCGACTTGATCTACGTATTGACCAAAGGAATCTCATGCGGAAAAAAAGCAGCTTTGACTTCTGCGGTTGGCGTGACTCTTGGAATTTTGGTTCATACTGTATTTGCGGCGCTAGGTTTATCACTTATTTTACAAACTTCTGCATTGGCTTTTACGCTGGTCAAGATAATTGGTGCCGGCTATTTAATCTACCTGGGAGCTAAAATGTTAAAAAACAATGGGCCACAGTTTGATTTGGAGGAAGAATCCGAGATTCCATTACGGAAAGTATTTCTTCAGGGATTAATTTCGAATACACTAAACCCAAAAGTTGCTTTGTTCTTCATGGCCTTTCTGCCACAATTCATTCGGACCAGTGAGACCGGTGCTTCTCCGGTTCCGTTTATTTTGCTAGGAAGTATTTTCGCGTGTTTCACTTTGACCTTTCTGATCACCTTGGGTTATTTCTCAGGATATGTGGGACAATATTTGAAAACAAAAGCATCAATTGCGAAATGGATACAAAATATATCAGGTCTGGTGATGATTTTGCTGGGTATTCGACTTGCTTTTACACGAAGGTGATATAACACAATACCAGGTAGAGTGTTGTGGAGTCATGGTTGCAAAAACCTTAGTCCCTTGGATTAATTTTATCTGCAAGTAACAGAGAAGGGTCATGGAAGAATCTCGAATAAATGACCGCAGGAAACTTCCATGACGAATGTTGGTTAGGTTGTAAAAATTCAAACGAGTTCCTCACCCCGATTTTGCCTGACATATTCATAACCACGGTAGAGTAGTACGATTTCCAAAATGATAGTTGGAATCATGATGAACGCGCCGAAAAGGAAGAGGACCACTGTAATGAGAAAGAACCCAATGATTAGCTCCAAAACACCTACGGCTAAAGCCATTTTTCCCATTCCGTCCTGAAGCTTGATCAGTCCCAGCCCGAATACCAGACCAACCGCTCCCAGAGAAATTGTTTCTATCGCCAAAATTGGTAACATATAGTCTTCATCAAGCGGTATGAAGGAAATGAAAATGTCGAAAATGCTGATGAATAGTGATATCAGGATCAGCAGATAGACAGAAATTTTGAGTAAGTCGTTGTTGAACAAAACAGCTAAATGCCGGAAGCCCCATAGAAAGATCGTGATGGACCCAAAGGACAACAATTTGATAAGTATGTAGAAGCTGTTGTTGAAGAAAGTGTAGCTGGAATAGTCGTAGAAGGAGCCGATGATGACATCATATCGCGCCATATCCATGCCGATCTCAATGAATCCTACGATAAAGTAAACGATTCCCGCAATCCATGCCATTTGCAACCCATTCGCAACATTGGCTAATGCCGCCTGGTTTGTCATTTGATTGGTGGCAGCCTTGAAGACTGACAGGTCCTCCCCAAGTGCCGCAAGAATAATTTTGATAGTGGAAGTGCGAGGGGTGACTTCCCCTGCTTCAATCCGCTGAATAGTGCGGATACTCACATGGCAAGCTTCTACCAATTCCTCTTGTGTAAGATCTTTTTCTTTCCTTAATTCTGATAATTTCTGACCTAATTCGGGTTGTTTCATGATACATTCAAATTTACGACCGATCTTAAATTTCAGAGCGGCCTGGTTTTGAAACAATAGTACGACCCGTTGTTCCTTGTGGCGAATGCAAAGGTAATTTTATGCCCGTCATTTCCCCGTCATTCTTCATTTTGAAGCGACCAGGCAAGTTTTTGTGCAGGGCAAGAAAAGTTAAACTAAATTGATATTTCAATTTTTGCTTCATTATTTGACAGATGATTTTTGAAACTCACGCACTGGAAAAACCCTACCAACCCTTTATTGAATCCATTTTTCATTTTAAAAATTTCATGCCCGACCACTCCATCGAGCGGGTAGTGCCCACAGGACATGTATTCATCATTTTTGAATTAGACGGCTTTGAGCGAAACACATTCGATAACGAAAGTTTGAAGCCGAACAATTCCTATCGCAAAGTATGGATTTCAGGAGCTCACCGGAATTACATTTCCATTTCGGCGCATGAGCATTCAGAGATGTTTGTTATCCAGTTTAAACCCTACGGAACACATCCGTTTTTCCATTTTCCTATCGAACAGTTAAATGACCAGGTGGTAAATACCGAATCACTTTTTAATGATGAGTTGATTGAACTTCGTGGTGCGCTTCAGCGGGGAGAGAATGCTCAGGAGAAGTTCCTGGCGGCAGAATCCTGGCTGGATTCACGTTTCGATGCACGTTTAGTTCCTCCGGTGGAATTGGTGGAATATTACAAGGCATTGCAAGAACAACCTACCTTAAATGGACAGGCAATTACTCACTATCCCCATTCACAAAAACACCTCATTGATCAATTCAAAAAGTATGTTGGACTTACTCCGAAGTATGCTCATAGAATGATGCGTTTCAATGAAATCCTGAAACGGATGCAACAAAAAGAAAAAATTGCCTGGGCCCAAATCGCTTACGAATGTGGTTTCACCGATCAATCTTATTTTATCAAAGAGTTTCGACACTTTTCTGGATTTAACCCACAGGAGTTCATCGGTCAAGAACTGAACAAGGACGATCCTGGTAATTTTTTCCCTTTAGATCGTAACTAATGACCAAGCGTGTCATGCCGGTTTTTTTGACTTTATCATTGTTAAACCCGGATTATTCTGTAGAATATTTATAATTACTAGTCAAAATATTCTACTGAATAATGACGAAAAATTCTAAAGGAAAGAATTTTTTTGTCAGAGTAATCCAGACAAAGCAGCGCTTTCGTCTGCCCCTTGGGCAAATTATGCTTAATGCATAATTTGGGTTAAAGGTGAAAAAATACCGGCAACTCTTCGGGCGCTCTAATATGAATCATCAATTTGAAACAGGTTAATTTTTTACTATAATCAAAGATTGGACCGCTGTAATGTTGCTCAAAAATCATTTCTTATGGATTTAGCAACAGCATTTACAAACATCAATTGGCTGTCAGTTTTGATCGCAGCAATCTCCACATTTTTGGTAGGAGGTATTTGGTACGGACCCATCTTTGGAAAAGCCTGGATGCAGGAATTTGGTTACACGGAGGAGGATTTGAAAAAACGAAGTATTCCAAAAACTTTTGGTTTATCTCTACTGCTCGCCTTTTTCGCTGCGTTGATACTGGATATGTTCATTGGGGTCGAGGCGGACCTTATGTTTGGCGCTTTTGCAGGTTTTTTTGCGGGGATAGGATGGGTAGCGAGTTTTTTGGGAATATTGTACCTTTTTGAAATGAGGTCGATTAAAGCCTTTCTTATCAATGGCGGCTATTGTGTTATTTCACTTACATTAATGGGGCTCATCCTAGGCGCTTGGTAAATTATTGACACATTATCATTGATCTTCATTATTGACCGCCTCAGTGTTTTTGTAAGGTTTATTTCTCGTGTAGTTCTACTTTTAACTCTTCGCTAATCGCTTGGTAACTACATGAGGTATAATGATTACAAATGGTTGAACTCATTTATTAAAATATAGACATAAAATAGGATGGAAAAAGGATTATTAGAAAAAACGGGAAAACCTCTGGATCACTGGATTAAGGTCGTAGAGCAGTCGGGGTTGGACAAATACAAATCCATTATGGATTTCTTGAAAAAGGAACATGGCTTTACCCACGGCTTCGCAAATTTCGTCACATTGAAAACTTTAAAATCTGATGCTGGTTCTCATACTGATGCAGATCTACTCACAAACCAATACAAAGGGAAGGAGAGTCTTAAACCCATTTACGACCAATTGGTAAAAGAGATCAATAAATTCGGAGACGACATTACCCGAACGCCCAAGAAGGACAGTGTGAGTATGATCAGGAAAAAGCAGTTCGCATTGATAAAACCCGCTACCAAAACCAGGATGGACCTGGGGTTGAAGTTGAAAGATGTGCCAGTCGGAGACAGACTTGAAGGTTCCGGACCTTTCGGGGCAATGTGCACCCATAGGGTACGTCTGGAAACCGTAGATCAGGTAAATGAGGAATTGATCCAATGGTTGAAGGAGGCTTATGAACGAGCAAGTTGAATCCAAACATTGTCTATTTTCACAGGTCACAGGAATGGGGGTAATTAATTGCAGGAAATCTGATATGGTTCGGGAATTTCTTCTGTTACAAAGTCTACTGCGTTGAGATTTGCTGCCCCTGGGATAGACTTTGGCAATTTTTAGTCCTCAGCGCTTTCTCAACAAATGTAAATGCAAACCAGATCGTGCCAGCCTTTCTTTGAGTACTGAAAAAATGAAGTACTTATGAAAACTAAAATGGTGATTTTATTGATTTCGATCACAACTATTGGATGCACGCAAGATCGGGATTTTAAGTCAGAGCGAATTTCAAAAACCGCCTCCTTTAATGCTCTTGGTGAAATCCGTGAAGTTTTTCCTCTATTTGGGGCTTTCGAAGAACGGAAATGGGCGGAAGGATGGGAGCCCAAATTGATTTATCCTGAGCAGGAGACAATGGAAGAAGGCACAACGTTTTCAGTGAGTGGACACGGACATGAATCATTATGGATAGTCACGAAGTATGAACCTCAGAATTATCAGGTTCAATACCTGGTCTCCACTGAAAATAGGTTCTGGACAATAGATGTCGTGTGCCAACCTGTTTCTAAGGAAGAGCAAACTAAGGTAACAGTTACATACGCCTATACCGGACTCAATGCAAAAGGAAATGAGCAAAATCGAGCGGCCCTTCATCACATGTTTCATGACGACCTTCAGGATTGGAGTGCGGCGATCAATGCTTATCTTGGCTCCTGAACTTGGATGAATTGATGAACAATAGCCAAAAGCTTAATGAGTCGCTGCATAGGAAAGAAGTCCTGGAAAGTGGTGATTTCTTTCTCCAGGTTGGAAGGATGTGCAGTAAAATCGGATTGCTGAATCAGGGAGTAATGCGCGGTTATGTACATGATAAAGAAGGCCTGGAGGTGACCACTCACTTTTACCAGGAAGGAGACATGATTATTGGTAGTTTTCTACCTGATGTGCCTACGACCATGGCCATCCAGGCGCTTTCCTCATGCGAACTATCTGTGGCTAATTATTCTGAAGTAATGTCCCATGTCAACAAGGATGCAAGGATCACTGAGGTCATTACCAGGGAGTTTCAAAAAATGAACAGACAGGTTCAGTCCAGGGTTGTAGCACTTTTGAATTTGACTTCATCAGAAAAGTACCAGGTTTTTCTCAACGAATATCCCGGATTGTTGAATCGAATTCCACACTATTATATCGCTCAGTATTTAGGCATTACACCCACGCAACTCAGTAGGGTCAGGAAACAATTTTCGCAGGATGTTTAGTTCACCAATCCATTGTTCTTATCCAGAACAATTCCAATCCCCCAAATAGGTCCACAGGCACCTTCCTTCTTGTATTTGGTTGCGAATTTGAGTAACTAAGATCTCGAAATTTTGAAGATATGAGAAGATCACTCCTAGCCCTCCTCGCCATTTGCTTTCTCCTGGTAGATGCCGACGCACAACGAAGAAAAAGAAGAAATACTTCGCCGCCAGCACCCAATTTTGAAGCTGAGCAATTTCATGGATTGCAATGGCGGAACCTGGGGCCTTATCGAGGGGGGCGTGCTAACGCCATTTCAGGGGTGATCGGTGATGATAATACCTACTATGCGGGATACACAGGAGGAGGAGTTTGGAAAACCATAGATGGCGGTGCCAGTTGGGAAAATCTGTCTGATGGTCCGTTTACCGTTGGATCCATTGGGGACATTGCCGTGAGTGAATCTGATCCCAATGTGATTCTGGTAGGCACTGGAGAGCATGCCGTACGGGGAGTTATGACTTCCTATGGCGATGGTGTTTACAAATCTCTGGATGCCGGAGAAAGCTGGACTAAAGTAGGACTTGAAAAAACACGTCATATCTCTGATGTGATCATCCACCCTTCAGATTTCAATACCCTATATGTTGGAGCCCAGGGCGCCGTTCATGGTCCTTCTCCTGATCGAGGGGTGTACAAATCTATGGATGGTGGACAAACCTGGAATAAGACCCTCTACATTGATGAAAATACCGGCATATCCAGCCTGCAGATGGACATGACTAACCCCAGGGTATTGTACGCAGCCACCTGGCAACATCGACGATATCCGTGGAAGGTGGAAAGTGGTGGTTCAGGTTCCGGTGTATACAAGTCTACCGATGGAGGAGACACCTGGACCAAAATTGTGAAAGGACTACCGGAAGTCATGGGGAAAATCGGCCTCTCTGTTTCTCGCGCTAATCCAAACCGTGTATTTGCTCTGGTGGAAGCGGAAAAATCGGAATCAGGCATGTACCGTTCTGACGATGGCGGCATGTCCTGGCAGTTGATGTCCAACAACCAAACCATCACGGCTCGCTCCTGGTATTACATGGAAGTCTTTGCGGATCCTGGCAATGAAAACATCGTCTATGCGCTGAATGCGCCGTTAATGAAATCAATCGACGGAGGAAAGACCTTTGAAAGCATGAGGGTGGTCCATGGTGACTGTCACGACTTCTGGATAAACCCATCCAACAGCAGCAATTTCGCCATGGCGGAAGATGGAGGAGCCACCATTAGTTATTCTGCGGGCAGAACCTGGTCTTCCCTGAACAATCAGCCAACGGCTCAGTTTTATCGGATTACTGCCGACAAGCGAGTGCCTTATTGGGTGTACAGTGGGCAACAGGATAATCTGTCTGTCGCCATGCCCTCAAGAAGCAAAAACTACGGAATCTTAAGCACTGATTGGTACAATGGCCCCGGTTGTGAAAGTGCCATGGTGACCTTTGATAACCTCGAAAACCCAAGAATACTCTATGGAGGGTGCTTCAATGGCCGGATCAGTTTACTGGATGTGGTGACCAAGGAAGCGAAGGACATCATGCCCTATCCTGAAACTGCTCTGGGGTATGAACCCAAGGACATGAAGTACCGGTTCAACTGGAATGCGCCCTTGATCAATTCCCCTCATGATGTGCAAACCATGTACTATGGGGGGAACGTGCTATTCAAAACAACCAATGGTGGCTTGAAATGGGAAGTCATCAGTGGAGACTTGACCAGGAACGATAAAGACAAGCAGGGACAGGGCGGAGGACCCTTCACCAATGAAGGAGCCGGTGGCGAAAACTATAATACGATTTACTACATCGCGGAATCACCTCATGAGAAGGGTGTGTTCTACACAGGGACTGATGGCGGTATGATCCAGCTCACCAGAGATGGCGGTCAATCCTGGACAGACATCACGCCGGAAGGCCTTCCCGAAACGATGGTCCACGCCATCGAAGTTTCCCCTCACGATCCTGCTACCGTTTATTTCGCTTCCACCCGATACAAGTTCAATGACTATCGAAACTACAGCTATAAATCCACAGATTACGGCACGACCTGGACCAAAATAGGGGATGACATACGTGTTGACGACTTTTTCAAGGTGATTCGGGAAGATCCTAAGGTTCCTGGTTTGTTATACGCCGGAGCGGAAAGAGGATTTTATATCTCCTTAAACGGTGGTAAAAACTTTCACCATTTTCAACAAAACTTACCAGCCGTACCCATTACGGATCTCACTATTCGAGACAATGACATTGCGATATCGACAGCAGGACGAGGCTTTTGGATTTTAGATGATATTTCCGCACTTCAGCAATCCAAAGGTGAACTATCTGGTGCATCCAGGTTATTTGAACCCAAAACACACTATCGCTTGTTTGGAAACCCTCCTTTCTATCTGGTCACGGAATATGCCTATGGTAAGAATCCTGCGGAAGGCGTAACGCTGGATTATTATTTGCCTGAGATCGACGACCGGGAACTGACCCTGGAGATCTTTGATTCAAATGGTGAAATTGCGAGGAAACTGGAAGGAACTACAGAGGAAATCCCAGTTCAGCTGGCTGGAGGTCGAGGAAATATCCCACTCCCAAACACGACGAAACTCCCCATGAAAAAAGGACTGAATCGATTCACCTGGGATTTCCGAACCAATGGACTTACCAAAGTGCCAGATGTCTTTATCCTTGGAGCAGACTACAGAGGTCATCGCGTCGCTCCGGGGGAGTTTACAGCTAAACTCACATACGGTGAAGAAGTTTCGGAAGTGACCCTTACCATTTTGAATCCACCGGAGATGAACATCTCTGCCGATGCCTGGAAAAGTCAACAGCAATTGATGTCTGAAATCGAAGGTAGAATCAACGAGATCCATGACCGGATCAATACCACTATGGACATGAGTGAGCGCTTACGATCCATTTCAGAGCAACTGGAAGAGTTGAATGGAGTAGACGATTTGAAAGAAGCGGGTGAAGATTTGTCTGAAAAAATTGAAGAATGGCGATCAAAAGTCATTGAGTTGAGACAAAAGGGATTTCAGGATGCAATCAACTGGCCATCCGGTATGAATTCGGAATTCTTCCTGATCCGGAATAACCTCGATACTTATGAGCCCAGTATTCCTGAAGGCTACAAAACCCGATTCAATGACCTGGACAAGCAATGGCAATCGCACAAACAGATTTATCAACAGATCATGGATGGTGATGTGGAATCGTTCAATGAGTTGTTCCGAAACAAACAGCTTCCAGCATTGCAAAAAGACATTGAGGAGCCATTGAATAATTGATGAGTGTGAAAAGAACTTTAAGTTCCTCACAAGGATGTTGAGATAAAGTGTCGCCATGATAGGCGATTTCTTTTTGATTTCTTCTACTTCTGCTAAGTACGAATTTGGCTGTTACAATGGACTTCTTACTGTATTGACCTTATTTCATACTTTTATAGCACTTTTTTCAGTCGGTAAAATCGTGCTGCAGGCAAACTCAGAAGATAGTTTTGGGTTGAAATAATCCAAGCATTATAATTATGAATAAGCAAGTATTTTCAATCATCTGTTTTCTTGTCATTTCCTTCAGTTCGTTGGCCCAGGAATCTGAGTCCGCCTTTGAATTGAGAAGGACTATTCTTTTGGAGCAGGATTCCAATCCTGAGGAGGTAATCTTAACTATGCCGGAAAATACGAAGCGTTTTCGGTTGCAAATTGGCAGTACTATAAGTGATGGGGAACTGACGATTGAGTTCTATGATCCTAATGGTAAAAAGCAAGGGAACTTCACGGTCGGGACTCAAATGAAAAGTGAGAAGAGGGAAATAGTCAAAGGTAATATTCATAAATCATGGCAAGAGCCTCTTTCGGGAGATTGGAGAGTCCGAATTATTCCGTTTGAAACGACCGGTGAGATCAATATTGAGTCAGTAGTCTTTGAATGAGAGCAGTGCATGACAATACCAGCGTTTAAATACATACGCATTGTTTTAGGACTTGCAGCGAGTACTGTTCAGGTTTTGGACGTTGTTGGTCAAAGTGCTCGCATAGAGGGACAACTATCCATTGATGATACCTGGGAACGAACTATCTATATCTCCCATATCCCATCTATGGAGGAAATGCATCATATGTCAAATAAGATGATCATTGCTCAGTCTGAAATTGACAGTACCAACCATTTCAGTTTTGATCTGGATTTCCTGCCAGAAGAAGATCATCTATATCGCCTGCATCTCGTTAAAAAAGGAGATTCACCTGCAAGCCTGGTTATTGGAGGTAGAAATGAAAATCACTTGTTTTTGATGCTCAATCGTTCTTCCCAGATTGAACTTAAAAGCGCTGTGTCCCGCCCTCCATTCCGTCACATTACTTTCTATCAATCCAATGAGAACAATGCTCTCCATCAAATTGCACGATTAGTCCACCGTTCTGATAGTATTGCAGGAGAAAGTTCTGCTTCTAAAAGAACCTTAATAGAAGAACAATTGCAGCGAGACCTCCTGTTGATTGCAGATACTTCCAAACATTTGCTGGTAAGTTTATATGCGCTACATCATAGCAATTTCGCTTCTGAGTACGCGTCTCGAATGGACTACTATCAATCCTACATTGAAAAATGGGGTGATCAGGAAAATGACTATTTCCATTCATTTACAAAGGAATTCCAGGCACCTGGCCCACGCAATTATTGGCTGGTAATTGGAGGACTCATATTGTTAATACTGGTTTTGGTCACTTGGATAATGCGAAGAAGTCGGTTAGGTAAGAGCAACCGAAACATTGAAAAACTAAGTATTCAGGAAAAGAAGGTATACCAACATTTGCTTCAGGGCGCCTCAAATCAGGAAATAGCCAATCAACTCAAATCGGTCTAAGTACCGTAAAGACTCATGTGAGTAGTATCTATTCAAAATTAAGGATCAAGTCGAGAAGAGAGATTGCCGAATGATATATACGACTACTGAGCCTCTGAAAACCGCTTAAAATTTTCCATCCATTTTCTGGCAGGCTTTTTATAAGCTCCGGGGAAAAGGATCGCGATGAGTCTGGGCATTACCCAATTGATTCGAGTATAATCAACTTTCCAGGAGTAGCGCGTCTTCTTTTCTCCCAGTGCTTCAAAGGTGCACTTCATGGTGTTATCCATGTGTTTGTGGTGATAAAAAGCCTCAAACGAATTGGGTAGATCATTGTGAAGCACGGTCTCCGTAAGTTCCATCTCATGCTTTCCATGCTGATAGTACATTTTGGAAACGGCATCCTTCAGCCCCGCTTTGCCACTGATTAATTCCTTCTTGACAAACCCTTCCTGATATTCCCCCAGGTACTTGGGATCAGCGAAAAGCCGTGTTACAATGTCAATGGATTGGTCTATATCAATATGCCCCTCGAATTTCATAGGTCTTTATCATTTGGTTCGCTACAATTTTATGGAGATTGAGACCGCCACAGGTTACCAAACCTTTTTGTAACCTCCCTTTTTTAGGGTTTTTTCAAAATATCCTGAAAATACTCCGATGGGGACTGTCCAGTGAGCTTTTTGAAGGTCCGGTAAAAACTCACTTTGTTGTTGAATCCCGATTGCATACCCAACTGGATGAGTTGAACCTCCTGATTCTTTGGGTCGCTCATAAGCTGTTTGACCTCTTCAACCCGGTATTGATTGAGCAGCCCTTTGAAGTTGGTACCAAAACTTTGATTGATCACTTCAGAAACACGGCTCTTCGAAAGTCCGATAGATTGGGAGAAAATGTCCAGACTTATATCGTCCTGTAAAAAGACCCTTTCTTGTTCCAATTGTTCTTTTATGAGGATGACGTCTTTTTTAAGTTGAGTTAGATTCGGATCGAATTTTCTGGTGCCATTTTCAAGCAATTTTGATTGAGTCAAAAAAGTATAAGCGATAGACTGTATTAGAAAGGTCATCAACAACATGCTCGATTCATTGACCCATGGAAATTCCACTAAACCAGAAGGCCTTAAAAAGAAATGTAGCAACTGAATACATAAAAGCCCCGCGTACAGGTACAATACCCTCAGGTAACCATTGGCCAGTACATTGGTTTTGATATGCACACTGTAGTAACTCAAAGTTCTGATACTTAGGAACAGGTAAATGCCAATGTACAGGAAGAATGAGAGGAAAAACCAGAAATTGAAGCTTAGGTACGAAGGCACATAGTCGATGAATTGGGTAACCTGTTCCACCTTTTCAGGGCCCGAAAGCAGGTAGAAAGGCAGGTTCATCAGTAGCATCAACACAAAAGGAATGCTGTGCCACAAGTTCTTTCTTGTCAATTGGAAATCCGGTTGGAGAATAGACAGAGCTAGCAAATAGAGGATAGGCGACTTGATGAAATTGAGAGGGTAACTAATGCCGAGAATGTGCGGCATTTCGGACATCAAGCCGGACTCTGCAATTAACCTTTCTACCAGAGTGAAGCCCTCGATAAACAAAAATGAAGCGAACAACTTTGAAGGCAGATCTTTCTTTCGCAAGCCTAAGATAATCGCAAGAAACAGTGCTTGTAAAGCACCAAAAGCGATAAGGAGATGGAAGAGTAAAGTCAGATCCATGGATTAGGCAATAGTAATGCCTGTCGTTGAATCGACCATAATACCGACTGTGAATTCGATACTGTTTTAAATAACCCGATAATATTGAAACGAGTGATAAAAAAGGTCCGACATGTGCCGGACCTTTTGTGATGCCTCATTGTATTAATATTGTGAGTATTCTCATACTAATTGGTAGGAAGGTTTTTCAGAAAGAAATTGTTGATCATGGTATATAAGTGCCTTCTCGTATTCGCTCCTTCATAGATACCATGAGACCGGTTGGGGTAAGCCATCATTTCAAATTGCTTGTTCTGACTAATCAGCTCATTGACCAGCATCTCTGTGTTCTGATAGTGAACGTTATCGTCTCCGGTACCATGAACCAGTAAAAGTTTGCCTTTTAGGTTTTTGGCATGCGTAATAGGAGAACCAGCAATAAAATCCTCTTTATTCTCTTGTGGCAGACCCATATATCGTTCCTGATAAATATTGTCGTAAGTGAGCTGATAAGCCACAGGTGCCACAGAAACACCGGCACTGAATACATCAGGATATTGAAACATAAGGTTTAATGTAGAAGAGCCACCACCACTCCATCCCCAAACACCGACACGATCTTCATCGATATAGGGGAATTTGGCAATTTCTATTGCCGCCTGAGCCTGGTCTTGGATGTTAATCCTACCAATCTGCCGATAGATGGACTTTCTCCAATTGGAACCCTTGAGACAGGGAGTTCCGCGAGGGTCAATGGCAATTACGACATAACCTTGTTGCGCCAGAAAGATGTTCCACAAACCAACATAAGAATCTGTTGCTTGCTGTCCCCAGGGTTCTCCATAAAGGTGGAAGATTACAGGATACTTAGATCCTTCGTCAAAGTTGAGTGGTTTGATCATTCTTCCGTCTACCCGAATTCCGTCTGCCGTTTCCACACTAAAGAATTCAACCTCAGGTAAGTCCAGGCTGTTTAATTCTTCCAGATATCCGTTGTTGTCAATTAGCGTGCGGATTGTCTTATGGTCGGGTAGGGAGATAAGCCTTACACTACCAGGGTGCATGGCACTGGTATGTGTGTGAAAGGCATATTTTCCATTAGGGGAGATATTATAGTTATTGATGCCTTCGTACGCGGTGGGGGTAAGTCGTTTGTCACGTTTCTTTCCACCTAAGTCTACCGTATAAAGGTATCGCTGTGTCGTATTGTCTGGAGAGGCGATGTAGTACAGGTTCTTTTTGTTGTTTCCTGCGACAGAAGCCACATCATAGGTGCCAGGTGAGACCAGTGTTTTGCTTCCATTTGATAAATTTACCTTGTAGGCGTTCCTCCAATCATCTTCCGTCAGCCTCAATACCGACTTTCCTCCATCTATAAGTTTTAAATCGTTATCTCCCCAATGCGAACTCGATCTATCCGGATATTGAATATCCACCCAGCTGTCCTCTTTCTCTTCATATAGCAAAGTCGTTTGTTGGGTTGAGGGCTGATGTAACCATATTTTTAGGTGATTTTGCTTCCGGTTGAGTTGCTGGATCAGCAATTGATCTTCACTTACCCATTGTATGGCGGGAATGTAATTTTGAACTGTACTTCCTTCCAGTTCAACCCAATTCGTATTTCCTGTTTTGGTATCTACCAGACCAATCTTTGCGGATGAGGGATCTTGTCCTACTTTTGGATACTGCACAGGTAGCACTTTGGAATAAACTGAGTCAGTATTATTGATCATGTTAAAAACGCCGATGGTCGAAGCATCCAATTGCCAGTACGCGATCTTTGATGCATCCGGACTCCACCTAAAGCCATCTCTACAACCAAACTCTTCTTCATAGACCCAATCGAACGTGCCATTGATGATGTTATTGGTGCCATCGCTGGTCAATTGAGTAACCTCACCAGTTGTGAAATCCTCTTTATAAACATTGAAGTCCACTACATAAGCAACAAAGCTGTTGTCAATGGAAAATTTGGCAAACATCAAGGAGGAAGCTGGTGAGCTTTTGCCGATCTGAGAGAGCCTGTTGGTTGTTAAATCATAAACCCAGTAGTCGCCTTTGGTATTGGATCGCCACACCCTTTTTGAATTGGTGAAAATCAATACTTTACTTTCGTCATTGGACAGGGTGAATTCCTCGATAGAAAGTGGCTCGTTTTGGTTGGCCGGAGTAAGTTGTGTGCTTGATAAGAAGGTGGATCGTACAGCATTCGAAGAACTGTACCTGATCATCTCGTTTTTTCCATCATCATCCCTTTCTATGATGATGTAAGATGCACCTTCTTCAATCCACTTTACGGGTGATTGATAGTCTTGCCGAAACTCAGACCGGTCGTAGATACGATCCAATGTAAGTAAGCCCGATCCTTGAGAATTTTGCGCCTTAACGGATAAAGTAACCAGGAAGGCTACAATCAGGGTGAGGAAGTTTTTCATGTTTATAGATTGAAAGTTGGGTTGTACGGCTTTTTCGGTGGCGTACGATCATTTTTTGGTGCTGGCTAAAATAGTGAACTCTATTGCTCCTGGCAAGATGTATGATCTGAACAGCATATCAGGATACAAATAAGACGGCTGCTATCGTATTGTTTTTAAAAGTTATTTCGACAATTATGAAAAATATATTAATTTCGTAATAGTCGAAAAAATAAAAGGAAATGAAAAGGACTAACCTGGGTGAGCTGGAAGAGATCATTTTATTGATAGTAGCCAGCCTTCATGACAATGCTTACGGGATATTGATTCAGGAAGAGGTAGAATCACAGTGTGACCGGAAAATATCCATTAGTTCAGTTCATAATGTGCTTCACCGTCTAGCAGAAAAAGGCTTCCTGAGTTCCAGTTATAGTGATCCCACTCCGGAAAGAGGAGGGAAGCGGAAGTTGATATTCACACTGACGGCATCAGGTAAAAAGGCCATGGAAGAAGCAAAAAGCCTCCGGGACAAGCTTTGGAGCAATATTCCTTCAGTTAGACTCAGTAATTCATGAGCGATATTAAACCTCCAGGATTCATCCGATTCGTGATGTCCCGGCTTTGCCACCCTTATATCTGGGAGAGTGCGGAAGGGGACTTGTTTGAGTTATTTCAGAAAGACTTGAAACAGGGTAAAAGTAGGTTTCGCGCGAATATGAATTATACCCGTCGGTCGTTCGCATTTATGCGATTTCGGCGCATGTTATCCCTTTTTACTTCAAAAGCTCACTTTAACACTTACAGCATGTTTAAGTTTCTCTTTAGGATCAGTGCAAGGAATTTACTGAAGCATAAGATGGTGTCAGTGATGAGTTTGCTAACGCTTGTGGTGGGTGCGGTCAGTTTCCAATTGGTTTATGCGTGGATCGATAATGAGGCTTCCATGGATGTTTTCCATGAAAAGGCAGATCAGGTACATATAGGCACAGCCAATTTAACGCCTAACTCGAACCTTATGGCCGGGCATATTGAGCGGCTTTTTGGCTTGGATTATGCACAATATCCGGAAATAGAGCAGCACGTGGCGATCCACAATTATCAACCTGGGGAAATCCAGTTCATATCCGCTGGCAGGAGCTTTGATGGAACAGCTTTGATCTCAGACAGTGCATTTTTTGATTTGTTCAGCTTTCCGACCTTGTTAGGGGACCCTAAGGCAATCCATGATCCGACCAGTATCCTGGTGACCGAACAATTTGCGAAACGCGTCTGGGGTGAGGAGTACCCGATCGGGAAAAGAGTTGAAATTAAATGTGACCAGGAAGGTGTTTATCAGGTAGCAGCGGTCCTGCAGAATATCCCATCCAATAGCTCTCTGTACTTCGATTATCTGATCCCAAGACACTCCAAAAATTTCTGGCGAAGAATGCCACAGGACCTGATTCTCTTATCAGAAGGGGCTAGTATTGAAGATCTCAATGATCGTGTAAATGAACTGGTAAAAGAGAGTAGATTCAAGGAAGGAACCATTGCTTTTTTGCCACTTACAAGCATCTATCACGAGCAGCCTTTCAGCATCAGTCTCTTCGCAAAATACGGGGATAGGACCAATTATTTGGTCATGCAGATTGTAGCATTTGCGTTGCTCCTGATCACAATATTTGGCTTTACCAATATTCAAAGCACGGCCTTATTGACCATGACAAAAAAGCTTGGCGTGAAGCGCGTGATCGGCGCGCAGAAAAGGGCCTTGATTTTTGAAGTAATCGTGAACATGTTTCTTTATTTCCTCATAGCAGCAGGTATGGCGTTTGTTACGACTCAAATGCTATTCGAGTCCTATACTGAAACCATGGAATTGCACCTCGATCATGATCTGCTACTGGACCTGAAAATGATCAGTCTTGTCATTGGCATGGCTGTATTCTTTACAACAATGATTCAGGTATTCAAATTGCGTGGTATTAATGCGCTGCAGGCTTTGTCAGGAAAAGTGAATTTTTTCAAAGCAGCTTACCGACAAAAGGTGATCACTTCGATTCAGTATGCGGTAGCCATATCCTTACTGATCGCTACTGCGATGATTTATCTGCAAATCAACTTTATGCTTAATAAAGAGACCGGACTGAATCAGGAGAACATCGTTCAAACAGGTTTTTTTGAAATCATTCCTTCAGCAAGACAAGACAGCCTGGAAAGAGAGCGGCTATTGGCCAAATATCGTTTCGTGAGAAACGAACTGGATCGGAACCCGGATATTACGGCAGTTTCACATGGACAAATTCCCCTGGATTATGCCTATGCCAACTCGTGGAAGCTAGAAGGTTCACCCGATGATTATTTGCCTGTCAAAACCTTGAGAGCAGATCCAACTTATCAGCAAGTATTTGACCTTGAAGTGTTGAGTGGAAGATTCTTCAATGATTCACTCGATAGAAACGGAGAGTTGAAAGTGGTGATCAATGAAGCGGCCATGAAACACTGGGGAATTAAGGATCTTAAAGGTGCCAGGATCGAAGCAGAACCAAGGGGGCGTGCTGAGGTTCAGAAATACCAGATCATCGGTATTGTAAAAGACTTTCATTATGAACACTTGTCACAGGCGATTCAACCATTAGTCATGCCGTACTTCTACTTCAGAGATCAGGACATGTTGATCAGATATGCCGCAGGAAAAGAACAGGAGACCCTGTCTTTTCTGGAAGAGTTGTACCAGAAAGTAAATGAGGGAGGATTCATACGTGCCAATCGATTTGAAGAACAAGTTTCGCAGCAGTATCTCACAGAGAAGAAAACCAACAAGATCTACTTGTCATTTGGTATGGTAACATTATTTCTTTCCTGTATTTCGATGTTTACCTTCACCTTTCATGAAACCAAAAGGAGAACCAAAGAGATCGGTATTCGAAAAGTAAATGGAGCGTCCATTCGGGACATATTCCAAATGCTCGGAAAATCTTTCCTTACCACCATTGGCCTGGCTTTCCTTGTGGCATGTCCTGTGGTTTGGCATTTGATGGATCAGTGGCTTGACAACTTTGCTAACCGAATCCATTTAGAATGGTGGGTCTTTCTTATGGTGGGGAGTTCAGTTGCGTTAATGGCCTTACTCGTGATCTCATGGCATGTCCTGAAAGTTGCCCGAATCAATCCGGTAGATACATTGCGCTATGAGTAGACATGACTGCAGATTTCTATTCATTCATTCTCAGACCTGAGCTTTTTGATCTGTTGTTGGTACTGCTCATCTCCACTTATTTGATAAGCTTTTTCCAGGTATTCGATCGCGCTGAGAGGTTGATCAGTTCCAAGGTAGAAGTGGGCAAGATTGCTTTGAGCTTCTTCACTACTGGTGTAGAATCTTGCTGCATATTCAAAGAAAAAACCTGCTTTTTCCTTTTGCTCCATTTGCATGTACATCTGGCCACCAATTGTGAATAGTTCTTCACTTCCTGCAGGCGAAGGATAACCAAAGTTTTTCGAAAGGACGCTTTCTCGCGCTTCAATAAGGGCTTTCAAAGTTCCAATGGGAGTTTCAGGAGAATTGTATTCTGAAGCATTCTTCAATTGATACCAATCAAAGGCGAAACGCAAACCATCAATCATGGAGGGCAAGGGCACGGTTCCATGGATATCATTGGGATAATACTTCCATTGGAGCCTAAAGGCTTCAGAGGAAATGGAATTTGCAGCATGGCAAAAAGTAAGAACGGAGCGAGCCAGCATCGCATGTGGTGAATCCGATTGCATTACTTCATCGATTCCAATGGATTCATCCGAACGATCCAAAGGACTGGCGAGCGAAATAAAGAGAGAATTGTTTTTGAAATTGACCTGATCCAGCTTTTGTAGAGATTCATTGAGGAATCGCTGATTATCCCAATAGAGACTAGGATCTATGGCAATGTAGTTATTGAATAAATCAGTGTGATTTACAAGCGTATTTAACGTAAATAACCCTGCATGCGAATGCCCGATCAATGTGCGATAGGAGGTCGTTGCGTATTTTTCATCGATATAAGGGATTAGCTCTTGTTCGAGGAATGCAGTAAACTTTTCGGCACCCCCGCTTTCCATTCCTTTCACCTTGGTTGGCGTTAAATCCCGATCCCGGTTTGCCCGATTTGAGATACCCACCAGAATCATTTTGGGCAGGTAGTTACCCCAGTAATAATGATGTACTGTAGCCAGTCCTGCCATTTGGTCCCCTCCATCCAGGATATATACCACCGGGTATCGATCATAGGACCTGGCATCATCCGGAATCTGAACCCAGATGTCACGGGATTCACCCAAAACCTGGGATTGAAGGGTCTCTTTATGTAGCTTGGCAGAAGCAGGATCTTGCGCACTTAATTGAGTAGTTATAAAAATAGTGTGTGCAATAATAATTTGGACAAGCGTTTTCATGTCTTTGGTTTAAAAGGATTAATGAAATGGGTACTAGCTACTTTTCTAATCCGGCTGGTCCGACTCAATGGGTGTCAGGTAGGGAGGTAGCGTATAGACGGACTTCTTTTGTGCATTGTTCATGCGACTATAGATTTCCTGTAATTCATCGTACTGATCGCGGTTTTCGATGGGTAGTAGAACACCTTCATTCAAATCTTTTTCGCTCATTTCACCGGTACGGAGTATCTCTTCCATACTTGCAGTGTACCTCCAGTACTTTAGCATTTCTTTTCCGGTTACGCCACTACTGTCTGAGCAAGCCCAAATGACCCCTACAAATAAGGGAATGACCAAAAACTGCTTTAAATATTGCGTCTTGCTTTTAGGCCGGGTCATCATTAGGAATCGTTTTTTGGTAAGAGAAAAGTTGAAACCGCTGGCGATGGAAGGTGTTTTGCTTGCCATGAAATAGCTAAGCAAGGTTTTTTGATAATTTGAAATGCTCTCAGAGCTGTTTAGGGCTGATTGATCCGCCAGAAATTCATGGTTGAGTCGCATGGAGTTTTTGAATAGTCCAAGTATTGGATTAATCCAAAAACAGGCCTTCACAAGCTCTATGAAAAGAATATCGAAGGTATGTCTTTGCCTGACATGTGCGATCTCATGTTCGAGCAGTTCCGGCTGAATTTCACTGAAGTCTTTTTCACTGATGAATACATAGTTGAGGAACGAGTAAGGTGGGTGTGATTCATTTGTCAGTATGATTTGAGTATTGCTGATGATTTTCAACTTTCCTGTTTTGGCTTTGCGGAGTAGTTGATAGGCATCCACTCCAAATCGCAACAAGAAGATACTGCTGACAAAGAGATAGAGTAAATTGAAAATAACTTCCCATCTCAGGATATTTTGATCTACCGTTTGTTGGGTGACACTCAGGTAAGATTTGAATGTTTCAGGCCCTGAAAAAGAGATCAATGGAATGATCAGGGAAAGGGCCAGGCCGGCCAATAAAAAGAAGCGATTAAATACAAACGCTTTTTCTCGTTCCAACACCAACTTGTAGAACCCATAGATGCCTATCAGGGCCAGACTGAACCTTAGTAGATAAAGAATCATTTTGGTGTGTCTTTAATTTTATCATCAATGATTCCACGCAATTCTTCCAGTTCTTTCCTGGACAGGTTTGCATTTTGAGCGAAGAACGAGGCAAA
This sequence comes from Cyclobacteriaceae bacterium, assembly GCA_965215825.1. Taxonomy (GTDB): domain Bacteria; phylum Bacteroidota; class Bacteroidia; order Cytophagales; family Cyclobacteriaceae; genus JAWPMT01. The sequence continues at coordinate 705,151 of CBDCEM010000003.1, forward strand.
CCGTCCACTGGATCCTTGAAAGAATGTAGTGATCATATTTTTGAGATAGGAAGAGGAGTAGTCACGCTCGTCAATTAGAGGAAAATACTGGCGGGAGTTACCATGCAATTCATAGTCAATCGCCCCTTTATCCGATAAACGCTTCAATAAAGTGGCGAGCGTTGTGGTGGCTGGCTTGGGTTCGGGATGAGCCTCCATCAAGTCCTTCATATAAACTTTTTTCATGCGCCAGATCAAACCCATTAAATATTCTTCCTTGCCAGATAACTTCATATTCTATAGTAATAGAGTATTTTCTACAAATGTAGAATGAATATCCGTGTTCTACAAATGTAGAATGACCGAAACGATTTAGTAAGCCTGGAATTCGTTCTGGTAAATTCCCCGTGAATGAACAATTTGTGGAATTACGCGTAATTTGTACGCAATATGTCTCGACCCAATATTAGCCTTACTGTCGATGGGGTAGTTTTTGGTTATAATGCTACCCCCCGTATTTCTGTTTTGCTGGTAAAAAGAAAATACGACCCCTTTAAAGACCATTGGGCCATTCCTGGTGGGTTCGTTGAGCAAGATGAATCTCTGGAGCAAGCAGTACATCGTGAATTAGAAGAAGAGACCGGAGTAAACATCAGTTATCTCGAACAACTTTACACGTTTGGAACTCCAAAGCGTGATCCAAGGGGACGCGTGGTTTCCGTGGCCTACTTTGGACTGGTAAGACCTGATACCGTAAATGTCAATGCGTCTTCTGATGCCAAAGAGGCAGCCTGGTTCGATATTAATGAACTTCCGGATTTGGCATTTGATCATCAGGAGATCATGAATGTGGCAATTACCCGACTAAGAGCGAAAATCACCTATGAACCCATAGGTTTTGAATTATTGGAGGAACGTTTTCCGTTTTCAGATTTAGAAAACCTATACAGTACTTTGCTGGGAAGGGAGATTGATCGGCGCAACTTCCGGAAGAAGATCCTGAGCTATGGTATGCTGGATGAACTAGATGAAAAAGTCAAAAAGGGAGCAGGAAGACCAGCCAATTTGTTTCAATTCAACAAGACCAGGTATTTTCAACTTAAGGAAGAGGGAATTTTATTTGAAATTTAAAACACTCTAAATCAGCATCTTACCTTATTTGCGTAAAATAAACGCAAAAAAAGTCAAATCAAAGTGAATCTTAAGGTGATCTATTTGCGTGTAGAATACACAAATAGAATATTTCACTTAAACTAATTCATCATGTTTGGCTTTAACTACATCAAATTCGATTCTATGAATCATGTCATTCTCTATAAGAATGGCAAGATCATCAAGGAAGGTAGGGGATTGTCCTTCTTCTATTTTGTTCCCAATTCGTCTATCGTCTCTATTCCTATGGAGAGTAACGATTTTCAGTTCGTCTTTAAGGAATCCACTAAGGATTACCAGGAAGTAACTATTCAAGGCCAGATTACCTACAAAGTGATTGCTCCCAAACAACTAGCAGAGAGCCTTGATTTCACTGTCAATTCCAATGGAAAATATTTGAAGGAGGATTATGAAAAGATTCAACAACGGATCATCAATGAAGCACAAACGGCGAGCGCTGCTGTGATCCAGGGGTTGAATGTAAAAGAAGCACTAAGACGTCTTCAGGAGATTGAGAGCAGTATTTTGAAAAGCGTTCAATCTTCAAAAACAGTGAACATGTTGGGCCTGGAAATCATGAGTGTGAATGTGCTGGGCGTAACTCCTAATCCGGAAATGGCTAGGGCATTGGAGGCTCAAACCCGGGAGTCTTTGCAAAAAGAAGCGGACCAGGCAATATACGAGCGTCGAAACTTCGCAGTTGAGCAAGAGCGAACCATCAAAGAAAGTGAGTTAAATACGGAGATCGCAGTGGAGGAGAAGCAAAAACAGATTGCAGAGAAGCAAATGGAGACGGAGATCGTCAAGCAGGAGAATGAGCAGCAATTGCAAGAGATGGAAATGAAGTCCAATATTTCCCTTGAAGAACAAAAGCAATCGCTCATTGACCTGAAGGTGAAGAATGAGAAGAAAGAGGCGGATGCACATGAGTATGTCCTTACGGCATCTTTGAAACCATATCAATCACTTGATTGGAAAACTTTGATGGCGATCAATTCCAGGGGAATGCAGGCAAAAGACAATATAGCCCTGGCGTTCAGAGAATTGGCTGAAAATGCAGGTAAAATAGGGAACCTCAATATCTCCCCTGAACTTCTTGATTCAATTATGACTACTAAGAAGTAAGCGTCATGGAGTTCGAGAAAGCAATAATTATACGGGATAAGACGAGGCTTGAGCAATTGATTGAACGATTCAATTCTAAAGCTCAGGCCAAGTTTTATCTGGAGAGTTCTGGCGGCGATTTTGAGTTCTATGAGCATGAACATCGTCGGTTTTATAGTTCTTTGAAGCAATCACAAGAGGTTGTTTCACAGCGATTCAAAACCAAAGTCATTGATCGTTCTTTTTTGTCGACTTACCTTTTTGCAGCAACTGACCTTATCGTTGTGATTGGTCAGGATGGCCTGGTAGCGAACACCGCAAAGTATGTGAGTAAGATGCCCATCATCGCTATAAATCCCAATCCGGACCAATATGATGGCGTTTTGCTACCTTATCAGGCGGAAAACGTTGGCGGTGCAATCGACGGCCTGTTGACAGGTAGACATCAGATTCGCAGCATTACCATGGCAGAAGCGGTACTCAATGATGATCAGCGATTGCTGGCGTTCAATGATTTCTATCTCGGGGCAGCGTCTCACGTTTCTTCCCGCTATGAAATCTCTTACCGGGGGAAGACTGAAAATCAATCGTCAAGCGGTATCATCGTTTCGACGGGGGCTGGATCTACAGGTTGGTTGAGTTCTGTTTTCAATATGGCTAACAATGTGAAAGGACGATTGGATCAACGTGACCCAGGCTCGAAACTGGATTGGGAAACGGAGCAATTGATTTTCGTGGTGCGAGAACCCTTCCTAAGTAAAATGACAGGAATTGATATTGGCTACGGGACCATTACTAAAAACGGCAAACTCAAAGTGGTTTCTAAGATGCCTGCCAATGGAGTTATTTTTAGCGATGGCATTGAATCGGACTTTCTCAACTTCAATTCGGGCAGTACTGTGGAGATAGGCATTGCCGAGGAAAAGGCCTACCTGGTAGTTGGTTAGAGGGTTTTGAAACAGCTAAATTTCGATCAGATGTCCTTCAGGGGACGCGATAAAAATAACCCTATCATACAATAATGTTAATTTCAAGTTTCTTAATATCAACCCAGTTTTATGAAATACATACCGGTGTGTCTGTTGTTGTTTTTTGCTTGCAGTAACCCAACTGAAAAGCCAAAGGAAGCAACGAAAAAAAACGAGGTGTTGGTTTTCGGGATGATCCATGGCCGGCATTTGACCCAACCGGAATTTGGGATCGATGTGCTCACGGCATTTATCCGGGAGATAAAGCCAGATATCATTCTGACAGAAATCCCGCCGGATCGTTTCCCCACAGCGATGAAAGAATTTCAGGAAACCGATAGTATCCAGGAACCCCGGGTAATTCGATTTCCGGAATATATAGATGTCATTTTCCCCCTTTCGAAAGAAATGAATTTTGAAATCATCCCTACCGCAGGATGGACCAGGCCGATGGCAGATGCCAGACAAAAGAAGCTACGTGCTATCAGTCAGGATCCCAATCGAGCGGATGACTGGTCGAAATATATCAATGCTGGAAGTGTATCGGACTCACTAATAGAGCTGACAGGCAAAAGGTACGATCCTTATTGGATCAATACTCCAGCATATGACAGCCTTGTGGAGATTCAACTGAGTGTTTACAACGAATTGTTCAACGAGGAATTAGGCGATGGCGGCTGGGACAACATCAATGAAGCTCATTTTTCTTATATCGCGCAGGCATTGTATCAATATAAAAACCAGGGTAAGAGGGTACTTATCACCTATGGAGCTGGACATAAAGGTTGGTTTTTACGAGCGCTGAAGAAAAGGGATGATATCAGACTATTGGAGTTAGAAGAAATCGTTCCACTCCAACAACTAAAAAGCCGCATGTCTTCTGAGTGAGGAGCATGTGCCAATCGAAAGATAAAAAACATCCTGGAGAATTAGATAATCACCTCATTGTCACCAGGTAAGCTGATTGATTAGAGATGATTATCATCGGATTCTTCTTGCCAGAATTTATTTCTTCTCTCCGATAGACATCAATGGATGTACTTCAATACGGGTTGGAATGTCGTTAAAAATCGGGTTTGCCTTTGCGATTTCAACTGCTTCGTCTGCGTCTTGGGCTGAAATATGAAAGAATCCGGCAACTACTTCTTTGCTTTCATTGAAGGGCCCGTCTTTTAGCGTGCTATTTTTACCTGATACTATTCTGCTGCCAGACTTGTCGGTTGGGTTGGCTGCTTTCAAAATACCTTTTTCCATCAGCCCGCCAATGTACTTACTTCCCTCTTCCATGTGTTTTTGCAATTGCTCTGCAGATAAGTCGGTCCAAACACAACCCTCTGTTCTAATAATCAATAGAAAATCTTTCATTTGTTCACTAATTATAAATGATTAATAATGTTGATGTTTTAGTGACAATTGGACTTGCCCAATAGGGACATCACCGGACTACTTTTTTATCAATAGCTGTTAACCTGGTCGATAACAGGTCTTTCTCGCTGGAAAGAGGGGCAGATTCAATGGCTTTTTTTAGCGTTTCTCTGGCGTTATCTTTTTGATTCAATTGAATTTGAATCTCCGCTTTGGCGGAATAGAATAAATAATTGGATTCAATTTCCTTATGACTTTCTATGGCTTCCAGCCGTTGTAATGCTTGAGTGATTTTGCCTGTTTTTGAGAGGGCAATGGCGTAGTTTAAGATAACGACCGTGGAGGAGTCTATGATCAACAAGCGCTCATAAAGTGCTACTATTCCTTTCCAGTTTGTTGATTCTATGTCTTTGGCAGCACAGTGATAAGCGGAGATCGAGGCTAGTATATGATACTTGGTAATTCCTTCATGCGTATCGACTTTTCTCAAATTCGAAAAGCCCTGTTCCATGACCTGGTAGTCCCAAAGTGTGCGGTCTTGTTCCCCTAAAGTCAGGATTTTTCCATTTTTATCTTCACGCGCCGCAAACCTCGAGGTGTTGAGTTGCATGAGTGACAAAAGAGCCAGAGGGTTGGATTTTTGGGTGATATTCCCGTGACCTACAATAATTTCTGTCAATCGAATGGATTCTTGACAAAGCTCTTTTCGAATGATGTCCTTTCCTCTTGAAGCACTATAACCTTCATTAAATAGGAGATAGATCGCCTCTAATACTGCATTAACCCTGGAATCTAGTTGATCTTTGGACGGAACCTCAAAAGTGATTTTGTTTTCCCTGATGGTCTGCCTTGCTCTTGTTAATCGTTTATTGATGTTTTCATCGGAGGATAAGAAGGCTTTGGCGATTTCACTGATGCTAAATCCTCCTAATGTTTTAAGGATCAAGGCAATTTGTGAGTCCTCGGAAATCGAGGGGTGACAACACATAAACATCATTCGCAGTTGATCGTCTGCGATGCTTTCTTCAGAAAAGAGATTGAACGAGCTTTGATCGGAATAAGCTTCTTGTAAGTTGTCACTGTAGATGTTGCGTTTATCTCTCTTTAACGCGTTTAATGTCTTGTTTTTAGCGACAGTATATAACCAACCTTTCGGGTTTTCGGGGATTCCCTTATACGTCCAGTTACTTATAGCTTCCATCAAACTGTCTTGAACGATATCTTCAGCAAGCGCTAAATGAGAAGTACCAAAAACTCGAATCAATGCTGCTAACATTTTCCCGGACTCATGCCGAAAAAAATGTTCAACTAATTGACTGACATCTGTTTCACTCCTCAAACTCAATGATTTTGCATCAACGATGGGTAAAAATATGGGTTTAATTAATCAAACAATTATCGGAGGATATTCACTGATCGTAGAACTCCATGGCCATATCAAAGATTTGCTGAATTTTATCAACGGGAATATCCTCATTGGGATCAATAAGTAGCAGTTTCGTAAAAGTCCTCTTTCCCTGAATTAAATCCGGATGTTCGATTTTTACTCCCTTCCCAATCGCTATGTACGGCCAATGCGTTTGCTTATCTACCTACAAGTAGCAGAATATTTGATTTTGAAACATGAAACATGGTAAACGATAATACCACCTGGGTTCAAGTTCCGAATGATATTGCATGATGATCGACCTTAATGCCAGCAGGCAGCTTTTGGTCGGTTCTTCTTTGTTCGAATAGAAATGCTCCAGGGCAATCATCTTATTCCATGAAGACTGTCATCTTCCAGTTTCGTTATTGTTCTTTGATAAGAACCTTTTTGCTTTCGTGACAAAGGTCTTTTTGTTCGCTCCTTCATGTGCGCCATGGGAGACATCCGGCAAAATCCAAATATAAGAACGACGCAGGTGCTTCTTCATTCTGGCTATTTCATCAAAATCCATTCCATCGTCATCGTCCCCTATGATGATAAATACTTCAGGCTGTATTTGTGCAATTTCTTGATCACTTAACCGAATGGTATAATGTTGGAATTGATCGAGTATTCTCTCGACGTGTTTATCACTTGCGTGTGAGGTTTGGAGCCATGAAAATTTCTCCCGATTTGCATAATTATAAATTTCCAGGTATTCGGGAAATTGATTGATATCCCAGGTTCCTACTGCTCCAATAGTAATCATTGACGAAATGAGCTGAGGATTAAGTAGCGCTAGTTGATACAAAACATCCCCACCAAAACTGAAGCCAATGGCTTTGATTTGGTCCAATTCCAAATGCTGAAGAAGTGAATTGAGGTCCTGAGCTACCCCTTTGATCGAGAGTTTTCCCTGGAACGGTGAGGACTTTCCATGCCCTGTCAAGTCAATCAGGTAAACTTGATAGTCATCAACAAAATCGGAAATGTAAGGTTTCCAGGAAGTGGAGGATAAACTGTAACCATGTAAAAGAATCAATGGATCACCTTCGCCATGTACTTCGTAGTACATTTCTTGTCCATTGATCCGCACTGATTCTGATTTATTAGTAGGCTGGGAGAGCAGTTCATTCGACATGAAGACGAGAATTGTAAAAAAGAGAATTTTAATCATAAAAATAAGCTGGTTAGTTGCGTTGTTTTGAATCGACACAATTGTGACGCGTACAAAATTAGGAAATTGAGTCAGGTTGGAGTTCCGGTACATCTCGAAATTTCTTGAAACGAGTTTTAAGCTTAACTATTCTATATATACGAGAACCGAGAGGGAGAAATATTTCTTCTTTTTCTATTTTTAAATTTGTAGCTATAAAGTGTTATTAGTCAGTGATTTAGCACTTCATGAATTTTGTTCAGGAGCTAATTCTGGAAGCTCTTTCTTCAATTCAATGTCAGCTCACTTTCTACTTCTCAGATAGCTGCAACGAATTTGGAAAAGACTTCTTTATGCTTCCGAAGATCCATATTAGCAGAAAGCGCTACACGTACGATGTAGTCTTTGTCACCTTCTTTGGTGGTTCCTTGTGTGGAGGTGGCAGGAATGGTCCAATAACAGCCTTTCAACTGCCCATAACTCACGCAGTACTTGCTTTCATTGGGGATGTCACCAATCATCAGATTGATCAATTGAAGATTCAGGTCTCTTTTGAAAGCTTCTCTTTCCTCAGCTGTCGCGCCTTTGGTTGGCAGATCCAATGAGAATACGGAAGGTGTAAACCCCTGTGAGGCCAAATCTTCAGAAACAAAATTGATTTTGGCCTGGGGTAAAGTTTCCTGGATGAAAGTTACGAATTCGCGTGTGTTCACATAGGCACCAGCAATTCTTTCAATCATGGAAGGCATTTGCCTGGCCAGGATCTCGTATTGCAGATCGGTTGCCTCATTATCGCAAAGCATCAAATGCTTTTCAATCTTTTCCAGAAGATTTTCCGCTTTTTTGTTGGCCACCACATAGCCAGCGGTGCAAAGTCCACCACTAGGGAATTTAGAGCCACTGATGTAGGCGAGCGTACTTACCTCAGATAATAGGTCTTCGTTTCTCAGGAAATGGACGTTTGGGCAGAAGGTCTGATCCAAAATAAACACAGGGCCGATGGCTTTTTCTCCGGTGCTTGTTTTCCGTTCCCTGCCCAGGGCGTCCCGTAACTTTTGAAGGTCCGGAACCTCTACCCGTGGGTTAGTAGGGATTTCTGCGATGATATAAGGTACCGCACAGTCTTTTGCCACCTGATCCAAAATTGCATTTATGCTTTGGGCCATATCATTGCCTCCGTCTACAGCAAGGTCAACTACCTCCGTGTCTGGGATGCATGCCGCCACGCGTCTGGCCTGATCATTGGTACCGCCATAGGCATTGGGTGGTGTGATGATCCGAATCGGTTTACCTTCGTGATTTTCCTTTGCATGGTGAACCAGTCCCATCATAATGGCATATTGGATGGATAACCCACTGGAAGCTATCAGAGCAGTTGTGTCTGTTCCGGTGATAGACTGGATGGTCTTGATGACACTGGCCTTATTGGCGTTCGGATCAAGGATTTTGTTATGGATCGTTTTACTAATCATAACTTGTAATGCCATGTGGCAATCCGCGGGTGTCATGGATATGCTTTCTCTTCGACGTACATGCTGAATCTCAGTAATGTATGCATCATTTTGTTCGCCATGGACCATAACAATACTACCCGCCTGATCCTGCAAATTGATATGAAAGTCAATAGGAGATCGAAGGTCTACATTGTCAACCTCGCTGGCCTGGCTAATAAAAACACTGCTGCCGTTGAATTCAGCAACTTCTTTGATGGATTCTACTTGTACCAAATCAAAGGTGTAGCCATAAATTCTTCTCACCACTTCCGGATCAAAAGAAGCAGGTAGATCACCTTCGTGAAAGATTTTGGTGGCTTTGTGTTCTAATGCGTTTTTTCTCAGAATTGCCATCAATGGCATTATTTGAGAAGAGAAACTGATCACCTGATCAGGGTTCAAATGATTGGATTTGGCGATGGTCCACTCCAGGACACAGGACAATGGATGACCTAGTCGAATATAATCAAAAGCAGTAGGCAACTCATTTAGAGCATTCTGAGCCACGTCATTTGCTTGAAACAACTTATCAAGTTGCTCAAGAAACTCTGTTTTAGCGAGCGATTCATTATAAATATCAAGCCGGTGCGTAGTTAGACGCAACCAATCACCAGGCATATTTTCCAGAACATTTTTAATAAAATCTCTTACTTCTTTATCCAGCATAATGGGGTACACCTTCGAGTTAAAACCGCAAGTATATGATATAGATCGATTTTCCAACGCATTGTGTGGACAAGTGGTTCACTCATTTTTATTTTCTGAAAGAAACGTTGGTTATGCGGCAATTGCGGAGGAGGGAAAAAACTTCGGCCAGTCGGATATCAAACCTCTTATTAGAAGGATTATGATACTCGTCGATGCATTCGAAGGTCCCGGAAAGGGCATGATCTAGCGCATCAAACAAGCTCATTTATGGTTACATTCTCAGATTTGTATATTGACTGACCGAAGCATTGGTAAAATTATACAATAGCACCTTTCATTCATTCAACTTGTTCATTTTAATGAACTGAATTATTTATGAATTTTTAATTTACCGAACTGATAACTGAAGAATGAAAAATTTGAAAGAACATTTTCTGAGTAAGATTCTTGCCTTGATAAGCCTATTGCTTCTCCATTCTTGTGATCCGACTGGTCGATACAGTAAGATTATTATTAATGAGACTGACAAGGATCTTCTGATCATCACACAACCCCAGTATGATCCATTTGCCACTTATTCTTGCTCCGAATGATAGCGTATTTATCGATCGAAGATTTGAAATTGGTAGTGGGCCGAGTGCTTATGTGGATTGTCCGGTTTCCCTCAAGAAGGAGATACCATAAACGTTCATTTATCAAACGAAGAAAACGACTTGAATCCCTTCATCACCTCTGATAGCGATTGGGTTCATGTTGTTCTTTCTGAAAATAAACAAAGGGGTGGTACTTGTGAGTGTTTATTTGAGGTAACGGATGACATGTTCAATAATTAATCTAAGGCCTTTTTATCACTGACTGAAGTTACTTTCCAGGATCAATTTATCTCAAAAGCTTTCTCCAGTTTCTTTTGGATCAATTGCCTCTCATTTTCCTTGTTTGCAAGTTTCAAAGCTTGGTTGAGATAATTGATTTCCTCATCAATATTGCCTCCAATTCGATAGAGTTCAGCGAGTAAGCAGTAATAGTGATGGTTGTCTTTGAGGTCCAATTTGTGGGCTTCCCGGATTGCTTCATCAACTGAACTTGCCTTCGCAAGGGCGTAAGTCCTGTTCATTGCAATAACAGGTGAGTATTCGAGGGTGAGCAACTTATTGTACAATTGCAAAATGTGGTTCCATTTGCCATCGGCCTCATCCGTATGCCAATAGGCAATGGCTGCTTCCAAATGGTACTTGGATACAATATTGCTTTCTGCAGCGTATTTGAGGTATTTTTTTCCTTTTTGAATCAATTCCTGATTCCAGTGATTCCTGTCTTGATCATCATAGAGCAGATCGCCATTTTCTCCTGCTGTTCTTGCGTCTAATCGAGAAGCATGAAAACACATGAGGGCAATCAGGGCAAAAATCTTTTGCCTGGGAAAAATGGTTTGATCCGAAAGGAAAATGCCAAGCCGCATGGCTTCCCAACAGATGTCATGACGAATGTTTTCTTCCTTGGCGCTGCTATAGTAACCCTCATTAAAGAGTAAATAGATCACACGAAGTACATTGTCCAATCTGTTTCTGTATTCCTCGGTGGGAAGATTCGTTTCTATCCGATTGCGCTCCTTGATGGTCTTTTTCGCTCGATATAGCTTTTTATTGATGGCTTCCTTATTGGATAATAAGGCTCGGGCAATTTCTTCAATATTGAAGCCACATAATATTCTGAGTGCAATGCATAGTTGTGATTCATTATTGAGTGCCGGGTCACACAGTACAAAAATCATGTGCAGCTGACTGTCTTCTATGATTTTTTCTGTAATCTCAATTGTAGTTGTTTGTTGATTTTCACCACCCAATTCGGGTGTGATTTTTTGATCGTAAATCTTCTTTCTTCGGTAATGTTCGATGAGCAGATTCTGAGCGACTTTTCTTAGCCATGCTTTGGGATATTCGGGAACCCCTTTATGCGACCAGGCCTTCAGGGCTTTGAGGAAAGTATCTGAAACGATATCTTCCGCTAGCTGAAGGTCTGCCACGCCATAGTAATTGCTGAGTACAGCAATGAGATTACTGTACTCAGACTTAAAAATTTCGGACAATTCCTTGTCATGCATGATCGTCAGTTGCTCTAGCGAACAAGATCACATTTCATCAAACACCATCACATCGCGCACTTCCACTTTGCCTCCACTTGTTAGGGCAGGACAACCTTTACCCAGTTCGGCAGCTTCCTCGATGTTTTCGGCAGAGACAATGATGAATCCACCAATAATTTCTTTCACCTCGGCATAAGGCCCGTCGGTGACCGAACCATCTGCGTGTAGGGTCTTACCTTCAAAGCCAAGTGCTTCTCCTGGGTTCTTGAGTTTGCCTTGTGCACCGATTCCTCCGATCCAATCTTGCCATGCTTTTACCTCCTCCTGTATTTCCTCAGGAGTAGGCTCCATGTTAGGGTTGGGCTCGCTGTGGAATAGCATCATAAAATCTTTCATGTCTTTCGTTTTAATTGAGTAAAAAATTAAGTGTTTGTATGCTTAATGATCGGGCATCAGAATATTGGACAACAAGCTAAACTTTTTTTAAATTTTGTTCGAAAGTATAGCCTGACAAAGGCAGACCTTTACGGAGAAATGCAAACAGAACCCCTATAAGAGACTTGAATGCTCTCCACTTTCAGGGTGTCACAGAGGGCTAACTACTAATCATGTTGTTGATTTTGGGTTGTACGATCCATATGCCGATGGGGAAAAACCAGATCATGAAAAATTCACCTGCAAAATCCGAGAAAGTCGTTTCTCGTTGAAGTTCTACCGTCTTAAAAGTCTTCGCCACAAAATAGAGACTATGGAGAATGCAGAACATGGAGAAAAAGTGAAGCGGTACCATTATGGCCATCATACCAAAAACGGAAGAGGTGTCTTCCATCGCTCCGCTTTCGAAAGCACCGTTAAATGCTGTTGCAACTAAGCTGATGATTAGGAGGATGTAAACAAGAGGAATGAAAAAGAAGAGCTTGAAACGACTTACTTTCATTGAAACCTCCTCAGGGAGTTTGGATTGTAATCCAATGGCGACCGACCAAAACCAACCGAAAAACCCTCCAATGAAAAGAAGCATGATCATTGGGAAAAAAGATACCCAACCCATCATAAACATCGGATCAGGTTCCTCATTTATGGCAACGGTGACAAACATTGAAGTCATCAGAATGATCTGAGCAATCATAGGGATCCCAAAAGTGATCAGGAAGAGTTGCCAGTGTTTGGCTTTGAGAAAGCGTTCGATCATATGAGTTTACTTTTTTGAGGCTTGAATTGGAGTTGCGCTCATGGTCCTTGAGACTGAAAATGTGAATTTATGAAAACTTAGTTGATTTGAAATTCAAACTTTGGCTCTTTGCTTTTCTCCACATCAATTGTTTCTCTTGACCCCTTCTGCGATTTCATCTACCGCGTATGGTCTTCAATTTCGTCGTAGGCCTCCGCGGAAATGTGTGTGCCCAGCTTTCTCATTGCTTGCATTTGTTCTGGGTTTTCATGACCCCAGAAGTTTTTCCAGGAGGCCAGTGAGTTCCATTTTGCTATTGTGATCACTTCTGTTTCATCTTCAATGGCTCTCAGAAGGAAACTCCCGAGTGCACCATCAACTGATGTATGAATGTGATTGGTCGTAGTGCTCCATATTTTTTGAAATGCCTCGAAGTTTTCTGGCTCCACCTGCCAGCGATACACGACTCTGACCATAGTTATTGAGTTTCTCAATTGATAAAACTATAAGCCAAACTCGGAATAATCAATAGACGGATAATATTCGGTTGTAGACTCCCTTCTTATAATTTGTGAATACTTAGAAAGATCGCTTTGTCTTTTACTCAATTCGCCTGTATTTCCTTTCATGCGTCAAGGCCCAACTTTCTCCATGGTCCGTGGAAAGGAAGGAGGAGAATTCGAACTGATCAGCACTAATATGTGTCATGATATACTTTGATCTCAGCTTACCTACCTCTTTGTTTCTGAACCAATACAAAATCAATTGTTTTTCTTCCTTCCGGCCTTCCAGAAAGGAGTAGGAACCGTGTTCAGAATCCATTGCGACCATCTGGAAGTTGACCGAATCCAATGCAATCAGACTCACTTCTCGTGCATAGGCCTTGTCTTTATAAATGCCACGATAGCTCAAGGAAATACCACACCCGTCAATACCAGGAGAAATAATGGCTTTTCCTGTGTTGTTTTGATACTCACCCGGGGAGGTACGGTCTTTGGTTGCTACGCTCCAATGGCCAGAGAGATGTCTAAAATAATCGTACCCTTTATTCGCACATGTGTAAGGTTCCTGTGCGGCGATCACATGCCCGCAGATCATAATCAGTAGGACCACTATGTGTCTCATTTTTAGAATGTTTTTGTTAGAAAATTTTCAACCACCTTCCAGTTTTCAGAGATATCTCCCTCTACACGTTCTTCTACTAGCATGGACGAACCATGGGTGCCATTTTCGGCGATATAAGTTTGATGTCCATGCTGCTCAGCCAGATTGAACTGCTCAATAGATCGCTCGAACATTTCTGATTCAGGCCTCAAAACCAATAGTGGAATGTTTACTTCGGCGAAGTATTGGTTTGGATGGCAGCCTTCCATGGCTTTCGGATTGAATGAAGGTGAGAATGCCAGCGCTCTATCAAGCACAAGGGAGCTATTTCCGGCCAATTGGATGACCAAAGCCGCGCTATAACTACTTCCCCATAAGATCCTTGGACCATTTAGTTCATTTCGATTCAGGAAGTCCAGGGCTCCAAGTAAATCCTGGAGCGCATCGCAGTATCCGAATTCGTTGATGGGAATTTTAGCTACTGTCCGATTGAATTTTCCGTAAATCTGACCACCTACTCGTTGGTCTATGGAAACCACATTGAAATTCAAGTCCAGTAACCGGGGAATGATGGTTGCATACTCAGCTCTACCATTGGACCCTCCCTGATGAAAGAGTAGTATCGTGGGCCTCTTTTTATCAGAAATGAATAGGTCCCCGGATACGTCTATACCATCTTTCGTGAAGTATTGGAACTCGTTTTTTTTGACTGTTCCTTTCGTGGAACATCCGGCGACTAATATCCAGGTGATGAGGGATAAGAACTTTGTTTTCATTTGTGTCTATTTATCTAATTGAGTTTCCATCTTTTCAGGCTTGGTTTTTTACCTCCGCTTCCTGTGTAAAGGATATTGTCATGAACGTCTATACCAGCGACGTAAGCATCTTTTTCAGGGGCGACTAGTTTTTCGGCTATCATTTTCCCATCGAGTCCCCAGATTCTTACGTATCCGTCCGCGCCACCGGTGATAATTTTTGATTCTCTCCTGGTAAGTGCAATGGAGTTGATCATTTTGTACTTCTCTCCAAAGATCCCGTGTGCGGAAAGGGTCTGTTGAAGCGTACCTTCCAAATTGAGTAAGGACAGGGTGCCATCCTGATGACCAGTCACGATGAGGTTGTTGGGTATGGAAATGGCTAAAGATCGTATTCCGGAGGGATGTCCTTTGAATGTGTGAATCAACTTACCACCAGGGCTCCAAATTTTTACAGTTTCATCAAAACTTCCTGTGATGATCCATTGCTTCTCTTCAATGAATTGAATGTCGTTTACTTGTGCATCGTGGTTAAGTGTAAAAAGCAGTTGGCCACTCCGATTCCATATTTTTGCGGTGGCGTCCAGGCTTGCGGTACCGAGATAATCCGATGTTTGTGCTACATTGATTACACCGTCGGAATGGCCTTTCAACGTGGCTAGCACTTTGCCATTGGGACGCCAAAGTATAGCAGTGTGATCATAGGAACCGGTAATAATGGATTCTTCTTCATCCAAATAATCAATGGAGGAGATAGAAGTCTGATGATCCGCAAAAGTGGTGAGCAGTTCAAGATTCCTATTCCATACAGTGGCAGTAGAGTCCTTTCCCGCCACAAAAATCATGGATCCATCATTAGCGACAGCTACTCCATAAATCGTGTTATCAAAGGGAAGGGTCTCTGTCAAAACTTGTGAGAAACCTACCTGAGCCAGGCAGCTAAGCATCAGAAAAATCAGTTTCTTCATACCATTTTTGCCCTAAGAAAATGACCTGTTTGGTTCATAAAGCCTCAATTCATGAATTGCACCCTCTAAAAAGGAGATGTTTCACGAAAATCTGAGGGAGTTTGTCCTGTGTGCCGCTTGAAAGCCCGGGTAAATGAATTTTTATTGGAAAATCCTACGGATGTGGCAATGCCCAAAAGATTGAGGTGATGATAATGTGGATCATTGATCATCAGTTTTGCTTCTTCAATCCGATATGAATTGATGAGATAAGGAAAATTGCATCCGAATTCCTGGTTGATGTACCGGGACAAGTAGTTTTCATTGGTTGTCATCAATTGACTTAGGTCCTTAATCGTAAATCCGGGTTGAGCGAAATGTTTCTCCTCGACCAAAATTTGAACAATTCGATTACGGATGTTTTCGTCACCATAATTCAATACTCGCTTGGCACCAGCTGTCGAAGTTAAAATTCCGGGTTCCATCAGTGCCGCATATCCAATGAAATGGATAAACAAGGAGAACACCACTACAGCCGAAGAAATAGTTGTTCGATGAGGGATGACGTGGGAATTCATCAAAAAGAATGAGACCACCAGGCAAAAAATCAATCCAACGAACCCGAGGCAAAAAGCCCTTATCCATTTGGCATTTTTGCCTTTATGCTGTTTGGAAGATTTGTAGGCTAAGGCGGCATAGATCACTCCTGAAATCAATAAAGCAAGCCCTAGTTCACCTCGCAAAGGATAAATGTTGCGGGTATGAAAGTCATTAAAAAGACGCTCAATTTTCTGACTTGAGGAGGAGAGGTAGTAAGGGAGCATGATGAACGAAACCGCAAGCCCTGGAAGAAAGTGTATCCATTGGGACCGATCCCATTTATTGGGAGAAGACTCGAATTTCACATAGAGGTAAAACAGTGGGGGCAGTAGGAAGGTGAGCGGAAGGTACGTTCCGATCAGGTGTGGAAAGCGTTCTATGTACCGTTCATAGACCGCCAATTGATATAACAGGAACCCAATGTCCAGGGCGATGAATGAGATCAGAAACGTCTTTGCATTGATTTCCAGTTTGTTTTTGGAGGCGAGTACCAGAACAAGTAGCAATCCTTGAAAAGCGCCAAACAGGTAAACAATAGAAACGGTGCTCATTGCATTGAAGTACGACTAAAGCTTAGATTGGTTCGACATCAGTTGATCTGATATTTCGCGACCGCCGATTCCAGACAACTTGTTATTTGTCAAACTCCTTATAATCAACAGAAGGGTCGTAATCATTTTTGGAGATCCAGGCGTGTAGTTCGCTGTTTGGATTTTTAGACCTGATCAGAGGAAACAATAATTGGACATACCACGGTTCTTTGATTCGATTCCAGGCGCCAAATTTAGTGGGGTATTTGCGGGTAATTTTGGCGGTGCCAAAAATGATATCCCACAAGAACAAGAGGTTTCCGTAATTCCCATTTGGATTTGAGACACCATCTTCGGCAGTAAGCCCATGATGAGCGAAATGTGTACTGGGCGTTGAAATGGTACGCTCCACAATCCAGGCAAGAGGATGAAGCCACTTTTTGCGGTATAAAAAGCGATCCCATTTGGTTTCACTATGGGCCAGCAAAATGACCACCAGCTTGATAGGTAAATAAATAAGATAAGCATAGCCCATTCCCAAATAGATCAGTAGGGCTGAAAACCAGATTCCAGGCATCAATGCATAATATAAAGTAGCATTTCGATAGGTAACCAAAACTCCCATTTCTTCAACCACATGATGAGGCCGATGCAACTTCCATAAACTTCGGTTTTGGTGAGAAATGCGGTGCCACCAATATTGCATCATGTCATCAAATACCAGAAAGGCCAGGAAATGCCAACCCATAGCCCAGGCAGAGAAGGTATTTTCATAAGCAGGAATCCATGTTCCGGCGACCCAGAAGATTAAAAGGAAGATACCTGGCTGTATGAGTACGGGTAGCGTGATCAGGCTGACGATCTCAATGGAGAAATCGTTCCTGGTTCGTTTGTCATGAAAGTAAAGTCCACCCCACGCTTCTATAATACCCAAAATCAATAAGGCAGAGGTAGGGATCAATTTGCTGATTACTTCTCCACTCATGTCTGGAAATGATGATGCATTCCCCAATTTCATTAAAAAGTGTCAATAAAATTTCGCTATAGCGAAATTCATTCTTCTGCCAATGGCTTTTTTGATGGTTCTTACCTGCGTTTTTAGCAAAGATTTAGTATCAAATATTCTCAAAGTATTTGAACCCGTTTCCAGTATTGATGGTCAGGATCTTATCCTCGGGAGAGATGAATTTTTGGTTGAGCAACTGCTTTGTTCCTTCCCATACGGCAGCCCCTTCAGGTGAAACAATAAGGCCTTCTGATTGAGCAATCTCCCTCAAGCCTGAAATGATTTGTTGCTCTGAAACCGTCAATGCAGTTCCTCCTGATTCCTCGAGTACCTTCATAATCAAGTCATCACCAAAAGCCTTAGGGACAGATAATCCGTTGGCAATTGACATTTCGACCTGCTTCGGCTCCTGTTTGCCCCAAAACCTATCTACCATAGGAGAGCAGAGATCAGATTGAACGACGATCATTTTAGGTAAATGACTGGCAGAGATCCATCCCATCCGGATCATTTCCCGAAAAGCCTTCCACATACCGATCAATCCGGTGCCCCCACCAGTGGGATAGACGATCACATCGGGAAGCACCCAATTCATTTGCTCGGCAATCTCATACCCCAGCGTTTTCTTTCCTTCTATCCGATAGGGTTCTTTGAGTGTGGCAATGTTGAAAGCACCCGTCTGTTTTTCAATTTCCGCAGCTTTTTTACCACATTCATCGATGAGCCCATCCACCAGGATCAATTCAGCTCCGTGTAATTGACATTCCAGTTGAAATGTAAGTGGGGTGCCTTTGGGCATGATTACTGTCGCTTTGATGCCTGCTTTAGCGCAATAAGCACTTAATGCGCCTCCTGCATTTCCAGCCGTTGGAATCACACAGTGTTCAACACCTAGTTCGCTGGCCTTGGTTATGGCCATGCTTAAACCTCTGGCCTTGAAGGATCCTGTAGGATTCAACCCTTCGTCCTTTAGCCATAAGTTGGTTAAACCATGAATTTCACCAAGTAAATTCAGTTGTGAAATGGGAGTCAACCCTTCGCCCAGACTCACCCGATGGGACTGATCCAAAAGTGGCAATACACCTGCGTAGCGCCACATGGAATAGTCATGCTCGTTGATGATATCTGTTGGTGAACAGCGTGGGAGGTCGTATTCAACTAATAAAGGTTTGACACATTTTGGACAAAACGTGCTTAGCTGAGTAATGTCATACGTCGACAAGCAATTGGAGCATATGAGTGTAGCCGTTTGGCTATTGTTTTGAGTTGGAGTTATTTCTGAGAGGTTCATGGGCCTCAAATTTGGAGAGATTATAATAACTAACGTGTCAAAAATTATTATAGATCATAACTATTAGTTATAGGTTGATAGCGTGCGACTTGCCAGAAACCAGCTAATCTTACCCACCAATGCATCATGTAATATGAATAGTTTGGAATTTCCAAAGTGGTTGGTGTATACAAGCCTCTTACTTGTGTTTATACTTCCAATACCCTCTTGGACGGCATTAATTTTGGGCTTGTTGATTTCTCTGTTGAAAATCAGAGCATTCGAGGGACCTTCTACACACGTCACTACCATACTCCAGTTGGCTGTTGTACTTCTGGGATTCGGATTGCACTTTACTTATGCTTATGGTGTCGTGTCACCGAACTTGTTATTGATTTCGATAACGACTATCGCCGTTTTTTTGGGAGGTTATGCTATTTCAAGGTTATTTGGATTAAAAGTACGAATAGGCCTTCTAATCGCTGCAGGCACTGCAATCTGCGGAGGAAGTGCCATAGCTGCTGTTTCAAGTGCAATCAAGGCCGAGAAGCATGAAATTTCCATTGCGTTAACCTGTGTTTTTACCTTGAATGGACTGGCCGCAGTGCTATTCCCGGCAGTAGGACATGCATTTGAGCTTAACCAGGAAGTATTTGGCCAGTGGGCGGCAATGGCAATTCATGACACCAGTTCGGTACTGGCCGCAACAGAACAATTTGGAGAGGAATCCCTAAAAATCGGAGCGACATTAAAGCTTACCAGGTCTCTTTGGATTATTCCAATCGTATTGATGCTCTCCCTGGGAAAGCATGGGAAAGTTGGAAAGGTATCGATACCCTACTTTATTCTAGGCTTCATTCTTGCCATGACTTTTCGTACCGTTTTTCAGGAATGGGAGCATGTATCAATGGGTCTCTATGACATTGGAAAACGAGGAATGACAGTCGCTTTGTTCCTGATCGGGACCACACTGTCCGTCCGGAAACTCGTTGTGGTGGGGAGCAAGCCATTATTGTTCAGCGCAGTACTTTGGATATTGGTTTCCGCATGTTTATTGTGGGTCCTCATAGCGATTTAGCCATAGATTTTATGTCACGCTAAGCACAGTCGGCTCAGCGTTTCAAATTTCTTCTGAAATATCGTATTGCACAGTCCTTTGCAAATAACTTCGTAGGTCGATTGGCCTTAGCACCTGTTGTGATTTCGTCTTTCTTAGAGATCTTTCGCTTGCCAGCGGGGCCTTCATTTTTGAGGCCAAAAACGAAGCAAAAGGCCTTCCGGAAAATCAATGGTTCCCTCGGCTTCCCGCTTGCCAGCAACACGGCCCTACGCTCAACCGCCCGCTATTTTCCGACCAGCCGCCAAAGTGGAATTGCAACAAAAAACTGGACAATAAGTCAAGCGCACTTTGGATATTGGTTTCAGCATGTTTATTGTGGGTCCTTATAGCGATTTAACTATGAACTGATTTAATCACCTACTCTAATAATTTTCGGATTACAATTGCTTACGAGTCGTATTTCTGGCATGTTTCACAAAGTACTTCACCATTCCTACGCTTTCTTCACCTGCACGACTTACAAAAGAGAAGGCCCTATCGATTTTAAGATTTTCTACATCTACTTTTCTTAACTCACCAGACTCCAATTCTTTTTTGACAGATAGTTGGGATAGAAAGCCGATGGCCTCAGCTTGAACGAGATAGTTCTTAAGTGCCTCGGTACCACCCAACCGGGCGATGATATTGAGGTCCTTCATTTTCAGGCCACATGCTTCAAAGGCTTTGGAAACCACACCCTGGGTACCTGAGCCTCGCTCTCTTAGGGCCAGAGGAATGGTCAGAAGTTGTCCAGGTGTAATTCTTGATTGCCCGTAGGGGCTGCGATGAGCACAAACAGGTATGATCTGATCTTTCATAAAATTCTCATAGTGAAACGAATGGTCCCGGTGATGAGATTCCACACAGGCGATATCTATTTCATGGTTGACAAGCAGTTCCAAAATATTTTCACTGTTTCTGTTGAGTAACTTGATCCGGGCCTTGGGAAAGCGCTTGTGAAAGGAAGCAAGAATTTTAGGCATGACATAGAGTGAAATGGTGGTGCTGGCCCCAATGCTTATCTCTCCACCCATTTCCAACTCCTGCTTCCGGGACGTAAAGATCTCTTCAATCGATCGTTCGATTAATTTCGCTTCCTTCAGTTTTTCAAATAGTTGTTTTCCGGGATCTGTTAAGTGTATACTATTACGTTCTCGTTTGAATAAGGCGACACCAACATCGTTCTCCAGCTGTTTGATTTGCTTACTAACAGCTGGTTGCGAAATGAACAATTCATCCGCCGCTTTCGAAAAGCTCAATTGGCCGGCTACCGCGCTAAAGACTTTATACCTGAAAGAAATCATTGCTCTCTTTGCATATTATGATTTGTATGCAAATTAGAGCTTTCACGTTATTTGAAGCACTTCCCGACATTTGCTAATTGCCGGGAGTTCCAGCAATTTCTTCAATGAAGATAAGGAGATGCATTAAGGTCTGATTTTGCTGTTTTTCCAATGAAATTTCAGCGGTATTATCCATAAGAAGTTGTCCCAAATAGCCGAATTGCGAATGATTGCCCCCTTTGATCATGATGAACTCTGTATGCATTGGTAATTTGCCTTCGTTGGCCATTACTTCTTCGACACTTGCCAGACCATCATATTCAGCATATAATTTGATGCATGGAATATCAAGGGGCGATAAATCGATATCACGAGGATGTGAAGTTCCCATGAGGAAAAGGCCTTTGAAACTTTCCGGGTTTTCAGCAACCAATTGTGCCGCCATTTTAGCTCCCTGGGAGTGACCTCCAATCACATATTGACCTTGTTCAAGGTCAAATAAGTTGGGCACTTTTTCATAATCCAATACGGGAAGTCGCCAATCCATTTTTATAAGATGACTTGTGAATCCCTTTTCAGCGAGGTTTTTACAGAGTGGTCCATATGCTTTTGGATCTGTTAGGCCACCCTGAAAGAATATAACCTCTAGTTGATGCTCCGAATTAATAGATTCAAACGTGATTTTATCATTTGTTTCTTTGACATTAATATCTGCTGAATTGGAAAAGGTGTACTGTGGAAGGTTGTGAGATTGGAAGGTATTCCAATTCCATAACGTGAAAACTGTGACCAGGCTGAACCAGACCGTTCTGAATATCTTGCGTTTACTCCACTTGTCTGGCATCGTGTTTAATTGGTTTGTACTTTAAGAATTTGAGTGTTCAGTGCTCATTGGGCATTAGTCTTTTGAGCTTGGCTGACAGGTTTTCATTCTAGCGCGAAACTATCATTAAGTTCCGTTCTGCGCCTACTTTTCAAGGTCAATTCTTTAGTGCCGAGTATTCCACCACATCTATGTCCTTGAATAGTCTCTTTCAATTCCTGTTTTCAATTTTTTAAGGTTTAAGATGCTTAAGAAATCGTCGACCTGTTTGTAGTGACGATCTTTTGCATTGAATTTTAACTCTTGGTGCTATTCTTTCCTCAATCTGTATACCTCGTTATTCAAAGATTGATTTGAAATAACGTATTTATTAGAACCTCCACCAAAGAACAGATCATTATTTAGAGCAAAAGCAAAACCAGAATGAAAAGGAACTCCTGGATATTGACAGAATTTAACCCATGTATTTTCTTCAATATCGTATTCCCAGATATCGTCATAAATAGACATTTCTTCTGATGTCCCTATTCCCAACCCGGTATAAATATTTACTGAGTTAGAAACGATGATGGATCCTGACCTGGTTTTCCCAGGAAAGTCAGTTAACCTGGACCATTCTTTTGTTTTTTCGTCGAAACCGTAAAAATTATTTGTTGCTAACGTCGGGAATAAAAGGTAAACAGAATTGTTTTCACATGCCATCAGGGAAAAATCAATTACCTGATTTACTGCGGGTCTGGTAATTGAGTCCCATGCACCTGAACTAAAGTTGTAGGACCAAATATCTTCTTGTTGTTTAAAATTGGGTTTATAACTTAATCCGTACCCAATGTATCCCTTTGTTTGTGTACTACACGCACAGAGTGAGCTTCTACTTCCTCCGTTGGTGAACCAGAACCATTGATGCCACCGACCAGATAGATTAGATCATTATATTTCCAGGAGCCATATCCTCCAGCTTTTGCCCAGCCATCATAGCTGGCAACTTCCGTCCATTTGTTCTGAGAAAATCTAAATATTTCAGGCTCAATACCCAAATGATAACCTCCTCTTCCAGGCATTAAGAACGCCTCATTTTCGTGAACAACCATTGCTGCATCTATTCTTAAATGACTTGGTATTTTTGCTTGTTTACGCCATTCAATTGAGTTCTCCTTTTCATGGAGATAAGAAGTTTGACATGCGAATAACCCAAAAGAAAAGAGAAGGATGATTAATTTCATTCGAGTCTGATTCTTAAGCTCAATTAGTTTCATTCAAAACATCTCAAATGTTAGTGTCCCTGAGTCTCTCATATATTTCAACGCTTACAGTGTCTATTTCCACTGGTTTCAATAAAACGGCAACTTTTAGAGTTCGCATTTCTGTGAATATAAGGCTGAATTCTGCTCTAAAATCAATCAATGGGTCATATTCTTGTTGAACATCGTCAAGATCGAACTGCGGATTCTTTAGCAAATAGCCAATAAGCTTGTCTTTTCAAATTAACCTAAAGATACGTTTACTCACGAGGTTTACATTCACTTCAGGTTATGGCTTATGCTTCTAATATGGTCGGGACCAATTCTACAGCATCCGCCAATGATATCCGCCCCGGATTTGGCCCATTCCTGTGCCATTTCAACAAAGTATTTTGGTTCTGATATACCCTTCCAGGTTTTACTTTGAGGAAGATATACCTCCCCGGAGTTGGGATACACAATGACTTTTTTGTTACCTCCATTTGCCTTTATCAGCTGGATTAAACGGGAGATGTATTTTGGATGGGTACAATTAACGCCAATGGCAAAAACCTTAGGGTGATTTTTGAAGAGTGAAACACAATCCTTGATATCAGACCCATCATTTAAGTGTTGTTCATCCTTACAAGAGAAAGAGACCCAGGCAGGTTTATCAACGTGCAACAAGATCTCTGAAAGTAGGCTTGCTTCCTGTAAACTGGGAATAGTTTCGCATGCCAGTACTTCCGCGTTGGAATGATCGAGTAGCATGATCCTGTCACGATGAAAGTCCCTCAATGTTTGATCAGAAACATCATAATTTCCATGATATTCGGAGCCATTCGCCAAATAGGCTCCATAGGGACCAATGCTGGCTGCAATTATTGGTTTGATGTCAATAAGACCAGAATCCAAAGCGGTTTTGATGGCAACTTCAGCTAATTCAATTGATTTCAATATGAGGCGTTCAGCGGTTGTTTTCGTGTGGCCCATTGCAATTAATCCCGGAACTGAGGCTTGATAACTGGATGTGGTGATGCATTGAGCTCCGGATTTCAGGTATTCAAGATGGGCTTGAATGATAGCTTCGGGATGTTCTTCCAGTAAATGAGCTGTCCACAATTTGTGATCTAAATCGTGCCCTTGTTCCTCTAATACATTCGATAGACCTCCATCTATAATGAACAGATCACTATCTTTTAATAAGGTATCCATTTGCTTGTGATTGAATAAGTTTTTCTATCAAACCTCGTATCAGATTACAAATTCCCTATTCATCATCCCAAATCACATTGCAAATTTTCCATTCTGTATTGATTTTAAGGAATTGGAACATTTTGGTTCCTTTTTGTGAAAAGGCTTTACCGTTCAAAACACCTTCTTTTTCGTACTGAGATATTCTTTGGGCGATGTTTCTTGTAATGACTGTTTCTTCATGCGTTTCGGATTCTTGAAAACTCCGAAGTGTTCCATCGGTCAGTAATTTCTCTCTGGGAGTAGTAAATCCCGGGAGATCAAAAATCTCTTGTGTGTCCTTTGTTTTTTTAATGATCGTGACTTCATCGAGACAAACTTCATTAAGGAGACTTAACCGCGGCTTTGTTTTTCTATTGTCGAAGGCTGTAAAAAATTGATGAACGATTTTATCAATCTTAACCTTGTCTAAATTCAAACGGTACAGGTTAAGTTCTTCATTATTTTGCTTGTCAGTCGTATAAAAGGTTAACCCTAATTTCTCGATCAGCCGGATTGAACGGCTATTTCGAGGAATCGTAGATGCCAAAATTGCTTCATAGTCGGTGGTCTTCTCAACGTGTTCTAAGACAGTTTTAGAGGCTTCATATGCGTATCCATTTCCTTTTGCGGACGGTAAAAAAGCAAAGCCAATATCAGGGTAGGGTAAATGTGCCCTTTTAATCAATGTGATGACTCCAATTTTAGTGTCGTCTAACTGGTGAACAACCCAATAAGTGACGTTCTCTTCGCTAATGATTTTTTCGATGTATTCTGAAGCATCCGATTCGTCCGTGACATTTCTATCACCAATGAAATTCAACCACCCTTCTGTATTGAGTAATTCCAGGATAAAGAGCTCATCATCATCGGATAGTGGTTTTAGAACCAACCGATCACTTTTTTGATATGGAGAGGAGATACTCATTTAGTTACTTGCAAAAGTTATCGCCGATGGGGTTTCTGGTTTTTAATTGAGGTTTTAGATTTTAAATTCCCAATGTCATTTGATCCTTCACTTTATGGTATCGTAAGGTAGCTTTAATACATTCTTTTAATTCTTGCTCAGGAATTTTTTGGTCCAATTGAAATACAATGGCTCGCTTACCTTCAAACTGGAATTGATGGTCAAAAACTAATCTAAAGGTATCGACCAACCTGCTGGTACATTGAAAATACAAAGCATACTGATCGGGTGACTTTTCTTTCCAATCCATTCGCAGGGTGCTTCCGTTTTTGGTCACAAAACTGGGTTCTCCCCACTTCAGGGTTTCTTCCAAACCTGTTACTTCTTCGGTTTCTTCTGCTGTTTCAATGACAAGTTCCCGAAGGTATTGCATTTTATCCCGGACAAAATCAGGATAATTGGCAAAGATTGCTTCTACTTGGGAGTCCGTCTTCAATGTCAATGGTTTCACGATGCAGATTGTGTTGAACGCTTCAAATTTCTAATAAAAGTATGGGATAGCGGCCCTCTTTACAAACCCACCTTTGGCTGTCAGTCCATTAGAGGTGCTGTGGGCACCGGTCCCAACTACTTTGAGTGTTATGAGGTATTTTGTCTTTTCAGGATTTTGGCAATCCGACTATTTATGAT
Organism: Cyclobacteriaceae bacterium; assembly: GCA_965215825.1. Taxonomy (GTDB): domain Bacteria; phylum Bacteroidota; class Bacteroidia; order Cytophagales; family Cyclobacteriaceae; genus JAWPMT01. Next base: position 731,145 of record CBDCEM010000003.1, read on the forward strand.
TTCTGATAAGTTCCACAAATACAGTTTCCGGTCCGTTGTGCTGTAGAACTGAATAACAACCGCATCAATGTCTTCGTGATATTCCGCAAAACTTTGGTAGCCCGGAACCCAACCCGCATGCTCATATTTGTAAATCGAGGAGTAGATTTTCCTTTCTCCGGCTTCAAACAATGATCCATCGTTCAAGGCTCGTAGGAAGGTGCCCACATCTTCGGCTGTAGCCACCATGCCATGGTCGTCCGCCTTAAGATCATGAGGATAGCCCTGATGGTAACCGCTCATTACATCGTCGATATTCACCTCACTTAGCGAACTGAAAGTATTGCTTAGATTTAGTGGCGTCAAAATCCGTTCCCGGATGAATTGGAAGTTTTCATACCCCAGTTCCACATCCATGATTCTGTTGAGTAGCAGGTAATTTGTGTTACAGTATTCATAGTCTTCGCCAGGGCTAAAGTTGGCAGGCTTATCGAGTATCAAAGCAAGACTCTCTTCATACGATTGAGTAGGAGCTCCCCAGAAATTGGGGGCATCCGTGAAATTAGGGATGCCACTTCGGTGCTGTATCATTAGCCTCAACGTGATCTTCTCAGCGTTCTGAATTCTGCCTACAAGTTCTGGTAAATAGTCGGCGATCGTTTTGTCCAGAGACAAACGTCCATCACTCACCAATTTAGTGACGGCTACGGCATCATAGAGCTTGCTAATGCTGGCTAGTTTAAACAGAGCATTGGGCTTGCCTGGTAACTTGACTTCCCGATCGTGCCAGCCTGCTGCAAAATATTGTGGTGGCTGATCGGCCTGATCTATGTAAACAATCATCCCGTCAAAACCATGTTCAATGGCCTCATCCAATTGTTCCTGCACGTTGCCCGGAAGTGGTAGGAGCCAGGCCTTAACCAATAACCATGGCACAAAGTAGAGTGAGCCAATAGAAGCAATAATAAGGGCGATGCCGAATATTCGTCTCTTGTTCATATTGTTATCTAATAAGCATCAATTTCATTTGATCCTCGTTGAAATATTGCCCTTTCTATTTTATCGCCTATTCTTCTGAAACTCGTAAAGCTTTGGCATGTTTATTCGTGAGTACTGAAACTACTGTTGGTAAATACTCCATTCGCTGGTGGTGCCATTCCATTGCCAAAAATCCATCAAATGCATATGCTCATTATTACCTCCGCCAAACAGGATTATACGTTTTTCGACGGTATGGAACATCAATCCCGGTTTCCCTGCTCTTGAAGGTCCATTGGTTGCTTTTTTAGTCCATCTCTCACCATTCCAAGTCCAGGTATCACCTTTGTATCCCTGGTTATATCCACCAAATAGAAGGGTTGTTTTTGACTCGACATCATAAACCATGGCATGATGATCTCTTGCAATGTCCTCATCCTTATCTTTAAATACCCAACCTTGTGACGTATCCCATTCCCAGGTATCGCCGAAGATCGTTTTTCCTTTGTCAGTCCTGTCGAATCCTCCAAATAAAACCATTTTCTTTCTTTGTTGATCGTAAGCCAGTGTGTGCTGCAATCGCGGCGTGGGCGAGACTTGTATGTGTAACCGGGTCCATTCTCCGTTTCTGAAAACCCAAGTATCATTGAGGGATTGACCTGTGGAATTCGACCCTCCAAAAAGGAAAATATCCCCGTTGTTGGTATTAAAGACAATTCGGTGAGATTGTCTGGGTGCAGGACCATTGTTGCTGAGGAGTATCCAGCGATCACCATTCCAGGACCACAGATCATTTAGCAATTCCCCCTCATTATTTTTTCCTCCAAATACCACCAGTCGTTCACTGAATGAATCATATACCATTGAATGGCCACTTCGAGGCTCGGGGGCACCATCCGTTTGGACGAACTCCCATTCCTTGCCATCAAATTTCCATAGGTCATTCAGCCTCTTTTTCTCAGTGCTGCAATAGCCACCGAATAGAAATATTGAATTCTCTTTAATATGATAGGCAGTGACTGGTTGATTTCTAGGGCATGGATTATTGTCAATCTGCAGGCAGTTTAGCTTGACCGGAATGATGAGGATTAGGAAAGCAATTTTCAGCATGTACTTGCATTAAACGCATGAACCACCAACACGTTCGTCCAACCCTGATGAACCAGGCAATCGTGGTTTACTATTTTGTCAGGAAACCTGCGTTATCAGATATTGTATTAATCCAAAAAATGCACTTACACCTATCCACGTAATCATGTTGACTTTAAAGCGATACATGGCAATGAACGAAATTGCTATCCAGAGAAATGTTAAGTAGTCGATCCCGTCGATAGATACACCTTGTGGGAAGACAACTGCCCTTCCCAGGTAAATCGTAAGATTGAGAATAACACCAACCACCGCAGCAGTGACCAGGGTCAGCGCCTGCTTTATTTTTTCATTTTCCCTGGTTTTTTCTATAATAGGCGCGCCGGCAAAGATGAAAAGGAAACAGGGTACGAAGGTGTAGAAAGTAGTAGTGATCAAACCTAATCCACCCATCATTATTGAACCACCGTAATGATTGTAACCCGCCATAAATCCGACGAATACCAATACCATAACCAGTGGGCCGGGAGTCGTTTCTCCCAGTGCCAAACCATCAATCATTTGAAGTTCGGTAAGCCAGTGCAGCTTTTCTACACTTATCTGGGCGACATAGGGTAAGACCGCATAAGCGCCACCAAAAGTGACAAAGGCAGCTTGTGTAAAAAAGAGAGAGAGCTGTTTCCAGAAGGCAAAATCACTGGTGAGTAAGTAGAATAATCCAAAAGGTACCAGCCAAAGCAGTACAGAAGTTAGAAATTGCTTTAGCAGCCGACCTATCTTAAACCCGGCATTTGGTAAAAAGTGATTTCGGTTGATGTAATAATTTGCTTCATCACTTGCCAATTGTTCTTTCGCTTTTTCAGTTTGTTTGAACAAACCTGGGGTCACCTTGCGTGCGATAAATGCAAACAAGAAAGATCCAATAATGATATAGGGAAAAGGTATATTGAAAAAGAACATTCCAATAAAGGCCGCAACGGCAATAAGAAAATGAAAAGTAGTGTATAATGACTTTTTACCAATCTTGATAAGGGCCAGAATTACAATGGCCATTACTGCAGGCTTCAAGGCATCAAACATGGCATAAACCCAGGGAATGTTGCCGAAAACAGCATAAAGAGATGCAAGGCCAAGTAGGATAAACATCGAAGGGAGTACGAAGAAAATCCCTGCAACTAAACCTCCTTTTATTCCGTGCAGTAGCCAACCCGTATACGTCGCCAGTTGTTGTGCTTCTGGCCCGGGTAATATCATGGTGTAGTTCAATGCATGTAGAAATCGGCTTTCAGAAATCCACCTTTTCTTTTCAACCAGAAATTCGTGCATGATAGCAATTTGACCCGCTGGCCCGCCAAAACTGATGAATCCTAGCTTTAGCCAAAACCAAAAGGCTTCTTTGAACGAAGGTTTTTCCATGCTAAGGGTTTAATGTGATTGATCTGAAGTCGATGGCCTGATAATGGATTGCAAAATAGTGAAATCCGTTTGTTGCACACCTTTCAAGGTATCAGAATCAGCAGTGAAAGGTACCAGAAACATGGGTGTATTAGATCTGCATTTGTGAAGTGCAGTTTCTATCTGGGCCAGAGTACTTAGACCCATCCACCTGCCTGATTTTAATCTTTTGAATTATTTCAAACTTCCTGCTATATCGACAGTACAGAGGTTGCATTATAGGATATGTAACGATTTACTCATGAGCAATAATGTCCCTGAGAACGTTTTTGAGTATTGATTTTGATAGCGGATCGTCCTTTATTTTTTGATGTTCTCCTCATAATTATTTATCCAATCATTGACACTCACTTTACTCATTAATTCGCCAATGAGTTCATAAGGAATTTCATCCATCTTCTTAAAACGGATACAGCTTTTCCCCATGTCGAGTTTTTGTTTGCTGTGGCTAGGGTACTCTGCCACAAACCATTTCAAAAGTTCCGGGTCGGAGTATATCCCCATGTGGTAGAAGTTTATGGAATTTTTTTGTGAGGCAATTCCTGCAAATGGAAGTGGCTCACTTGGCTTACAGTGATAACCCCCGGGGTAAATTGAATGAGGAACAACATAACCCAACCCTCCATAACTAATGGCGGGTTCAAATCCTTTAGGAAGATTTTTTATAATGACTTCATGGAGTTTGTTGAAAGGTTCTACCCTGTCCGTAGGAACACTGGTTAGAATTTCCGAAACTGTTTTTCCTGTTGCTTTCATATCATTGGTATGTCTGTCGGTTTTAAGGACTACTGGTGTCACAGCAAGGGGTGTGAACATCACCTCATCTACCCCGGAAACTAATTACTCCTACCAAAATAGGTGAACCTCCGGCGAACCACAAACTGTGTATGCCGAAGCTGTGAAGCAAAGTCTAAACTTCTTTCGATTCGTACATTTGCAACGCTTCGAATAGATCTTCTATGATCACTATGTCAAAATTCTGAACTTGCAGTATTTCCAGGCCTTTCAAAAGAAATTCAATATTTATTTCTGAATAGGTCTCTCCAGAGCCCTTTTCACTAAATTCATATTGTAAGCTTAACACTGTTTCTAAATCGTCCTTATTGATAGTTTCTTTTGTTGCTCGACATAAATTATTCCAGATGTAGTTAGTATCTTCATCGTAATTACCCTCAGAAATCACCTTGGAAATATCCACTCCACCAGAGAAGTTAACTCCAATGGTCTCGGATGATTCTTGAATTGCTCGGAACCATCTAAACCCCCACCAACCAAAAAGCAATGTTAAAAGGGAATACGGTAAACCTGGGATTATGGTACTGTTTCCATCCTTGATTTCGTAGATTCTTGAATTGCTGGCAATTCTTATAGGACCTATATGAATAGATATTCGGTAGTATCTGTGGACCATATTCTCATTGCCATCACTGTTTAATTGTCAACTGTAATTTGCCTTGTACTACATTAAAAATAATAAATGTTGAACTATGATCCCATTGCTAAATTTCACTCGATACAAATAATGGAATATTCAACTCATTTGTAGTTTTTAAAAACCCTTGAATAGTTTTCCTTGTTTACAGTCTTTCCGGTTTCTATGTAATACTTCATGCCAAAGAGATGCTTATATATAGGTTTTTTGAGTTGGCCTCTCATTAGGTATTTCATGAAACCAGGATTGAATGAATTGAAGGAGGTCATCTTGATCTCAGTGACATGATCTCCTTTCGCAGTTAACTCGTAAGTGGCTGACATTTCATTCACAAATGGCAAATTGTGTTCGGTCACAACAACCGTAAAGCTGTCATTGCCGTTTACCTCGGTTATTTTTTCGTCCAGATAAAGCTTGTCTGTAAACTCAGTGTGTCGGACACAGTTTAATTCCCCTTTTGTAGCGTCGTTCATATAACCAGAGGATTGCATCGTTGGGTTGTGAATATGGATATCCCCATATTGATTAAAAAGTACATCCCATGTCTTTTCTTTTGAGGCCTTAACTACCTCTATAAATTCTGATTTGTTCATATAGTTGTGGTTTAACTATTAACTTTACTTTCAATTCGAAAGCAAAAATAATAATTACTTTCAAAATGAAAGCGAAAAGTGAGGAAATTAATTTTCGGTCTAAATGTCCAATAAGCTCTGCCCTGGATTTATTTGGTGATAAATGGTCACTATTAATTGTCCGTGATTTGGTGTATTTCGGAGAAAGAACGTTCAAGGAATTTTCAAATGCTGATGAGAAGATATCATCTGCTCGCCTGTCGGACCGACTGCATAAACTTGATAATCTGGGACTCCTTAATAAGGTCAATCATCCCACTAATAAGAAAGTGTTCATTTACAGTTTGACGGAAAAAGGAGTGGATCTCTTTCCTGTCATTGCCGAATATGTTAGATGGAGTAACAAATATTTGAGTGAGCACCTTACGGAACCGGCAAAGCAATTTGCCCGGAACCTTGAAGAGGACAGGGAAGGCACCTTAAATCAGTTTATGAAGCGGAATTGATACTATGAAAGTGAAAATTCATGATGGTTCAGAACTACATTGCTTTCCGGATCGGATAGGAAACATCTTTGAGTCTCAATCTTATCAGCAAAGCCATCCCATTGAGTTGCGCAACATCAATGACTGCTAGAAGCCTTCTGTTCAGTGAAAAGTGTCAAGCCTTGTATCATTCCCTTGACACATTCACAGGGTGTTGGGCCACCCTCCCAAATCCCAATGCAGGGTACTTCGATGAGGTTAGAATGATTTGTCTTTACCCAATCTTTTGCCTCATAATATACATCAAGGTCGTTTGAAGTTGTTTCAACTGAAACAATCTGCTGATTAAGAATTGATATGTGAAAGGAATCTGTAACGTTAAACTCAATATTCAAAGCGCTCATGAGGTCGTCCTCAACTGTGATGGGACAAGAAATCAGCGTGTCACCTTTTAATATAAAATCGTTCTTTGCAAATATCTTGTAGTTAGCGCATTCAGCCCATTTTTGATAGAACAATATATTAGGTTGAGATTCAACCGCTTTACTTAGGACCGACTTCAGAGAATCCTCATTAAAAGAATAAAACGCCTCAATAAATTGATTAGCCAAGTCGAGATTGTGATTTGAGGTTTTAGAACTTTCAGGGGACGAACCACTCGTGCATCCAGCTAATACCAAGATCAATAAAAAAGCAATTGGTTTTAATTTCATGATTAAACTTTATCTGCCAGGGATCTAGCTACCGAATACACGCTGTAAACTCCGAGCTTGATTATTAAGGCTAAAAAAAGCTTTTCTGTAGACGCCCGGCAAACGGGACATTTAGCAGATCCTGTTCTAGCAATCAAGATAAGGCCATCTTCAATCGTCGTTTGTTACTTGTAAACCCAGGTGTCGAAAAAATCATCTAGATCTGAACCAGTTGCTTTTTCCATAACCAATTTAAAATCTTCTGTTTTTACTGATTTTCCGAAATAGGTTTTGCTGTAAGCTCGGATACCCTTCCAGAAAGCTTCATCACCAAGCTCTTCTCTCAATAGGTGCAACACGTAAGCTCCTTTATAATAAACAACATTGCGATTATCTCTTGATGGTTTCCACTCCTTAAAGATCAGTGACCTGTCTTTGCCCCTCTCAACTAAATCATCATAGATGCCCTTATATATTGATATATCCGCCTGATACTTTTCTTTGCCAAATTTATGTTCGCTAAAAGCCGAAGACATGTACACAGCGAATGCTTCATTTAGCCAAAAATGCCCGAAATCTTCGCATGTTATCATGTTGCCCCACCATTGGTGTGCTAACTCGTGAGAAGTTAGATGGATTTCGGAACTATCTTCAAAAACGAAATCAGGGTATAATTTTGATAAAACAGAAAAACCTGACATCTCTTGATAGTGACTGCCAATTAAGATTTGAGAGTAAGACTCTTGTACATACGCAACACCTGATTTCTGTTCAAAAAACTCAAGAATGTTCGGGGTTGCCTTAAATACTTTTTTGAGCTCATTCTCATCCAGTTCGGAAGAGTAATAATGCAGTTTTATATCACCGATTTGATCAGTTACCTCAGTAAATGATCCGATAACAAAACCATAAGTATAAGGTGGTGTTTCATAGGCTTGATTCCATTTATGTACCACTTTGTCCAATCTTTCTTCCAACCCTAATAGCTCGCCACTAGCAACGGATTGTAGTCCTTTTGGGAGTATAATACTGAGCGAAAAAGTTGCTCTGTCACTCGGCTTGTTGTTACAAACCATCCATTGATCGGTAAAATAGACGGTATGCGCCTGGCTTAAACCTGGGTTAAACAGAAGCCCTTTTTTTGGATTTCCATGGTAATGGATGGTTATTTCATGCTGAGTTTGTCCCTGTGTGGAGAGCTCTATAGACAATGTTGAATTAACTTGATTATGGGATGAAACACTTGATCCCAACACTTCATCAATTTCGAGTTTCGCGGCATCTAGTGTTATCCTTTTTGTATCCGCTGTTACTTCAAACTGAATCAGAATACTTCCTTTGATATGCTGGGTTTGTATATTGGGCTCAATAGTCAAATCATAACTTAAGACATCAAGTTCAGTTTCCTGAGAATAAATAGCGATTGCCAGGAAGCTACTCCAGATGACCAGGATGATTTTTTTGTTAATGAGCATTTGTGATTATCGAGGAATAGGAGGATAGTATTGATTTCCGAATTCGTCGATTTTGCTTATGGGTTCAAATACTTTGTTTTAATAAAGTTACAATGGTGAATGTTATGGCCGATCATAGCAAAGCCAAGTGTCCTGGGTGTATAAATTTGGTTATTGGCAGTTCCTTTAAAGTCTAACATCTCCGGTTTGAGATTTCTATAAATCCAAATAGTTGAGTTCCGCACGGCGAGATATTCCTCTTGTAAGTCAGAGAGTTTTATATCCGTTTGATTTGCGTTTTCTATGTAGTCATTTTCTTCCACGCCCGATAAATTTGTACGGTCAAACCGTGAAAATCGAAACGCCCGGTATGCGAAAATTCTTTCCATATCTATCACATGTCGCAAGACTTCCTTAGTAGTCCATTTGGTTGGTTGGTAAGAATGGTTTTCTAATTCGGGAGAAATTTGTTTAAAAACACTAAGGGTTAGTTCCTTACTTTTTTCGAATTCAGAGAATAAATCATCGGACCGTATCAGATCAAAAAAATATCCGCAATACGCAGGTGCGTCTTTGTAAATGGCTTTGTTTTTCATGTAAAAATGTTCTTTTTACTCACTTTGATTTTGCAGTTGCTTCAATGTTTGTGGAGTGTCTTCTTATCAATGACCACTCATGTCACAGCTATTTCTTTGAGATTAAAAGTAGCGATCTTGCTACAAACGTACAATGCCAACAACCAGATGGCCTGTTGATCGAGGTATCTGCCGGAATTACAAAACGTTCTTCGACGCCTAAATTATTTCCAACTCAATATGCAACTCTGAAAAATATTTATTCTCTTTTTCGTAATAAATTATTAGTTTTCATGTTTATTACGAAAAAGAGAGGAAATGAAAAAGATCACTTTAGGTGCATTTGAGGAGTTGGTCCTCCTTGCCACGGGAGTGCTTCAGGACAATGCTTACGGGGTTACCATTAAACTGGAACTGGAGCATCAACTGAATAAAAAGATAAGCCTTGGTGCGCTGTATGCGGCGCTTCAGCGCCTCGAGGAAAAGGGTTGGGTTAATTCCAGAATTGGTGGCATAACAGAAAAACAGGGGGGGAGAAGAAAGCAATACTATGATATTACCAAAGAGGGTGTAATGGTGTTGAATGAGGTCCGCGACATGCGAAATGAGCTTTTCAATCGCCTTCCTCAGACCAAAATCGACTGGCTAAAATCATGAGTTCAGGGCATCAAAAAGTAACTCCTCCAAAGTTCGGTGCATGGCTTCTTGAGAGCTTTTGTTCCTATGACTTTCTCCCTACCGCCCTTTGGGATTTGGAAGAGTTATTCCAGGCCAATGTAGCGACTAAAGGTCTTCGAAAAGCCAGGTTAATCTACCTGATAGAAGTATTTGGTATCATTATCCATCTTTTTTTCAAAGGAAAAAGTCAATACTCTATCAACAAATTCGCCATGTTAAAACACAATATCCTCATCTCCGTCAGAAGTTTCAAGCGTTTCAAAACTACCTTCTTTATTAACCTCTTTGGACTGGCTAGCGGGCTGGCTTGTACATTACTCATTTACTTCTGGGTTGCAGATGAAATGAGCGTGGATAAATTTCATGCGAACAATTCAGCTATCTATCAGGTGCTGAGAAACGTGCCCCAACAGAACGGAGAGGTTAGGACGACTTCCTCAATGCCGGGCACTTTAGCAGAGGAGTTGATAGCCAGGTTTCCTGAGGTAGAAACAGCAGCTATGGTCTGGTCACCTGAAGTTTTAGGTGGGAAAGATGGCTATGTTTCCTTCGATGAAAACCAATTCCGAACCCGAGCCTACTTTGTAGGTCCAACCTTTTTGCAAATCCTGTCATTCCCAATGATTGAAGGAAATGCTAACTCGGTCTTGAGGGACAAATCTGAAATACTGATTTCTGAATCATTAGCGAAAAAAATGTTTGGCTCGACCACCAATGTGGTAAGTAGGTCGATCAAGTTAAACGATGGAAAAGCCACAGGAGAATACCTGATCAGTGGAATTTTCAAGGATTTACCGCAGAATTCTACTATTCAATTTGATGTGCTTCTTAGCTCACAAATCATGATGGATGCTTACAGATATATGAAAAGCTGGGGCAATACCAATCCAGATGCCCTTGTGTTGTTGAAACCTACGGCCTCAGCGGAGACTTTCAATGAGAAAATTGAAAACCTCATTCAAACCAAATACGAGAATTCTAAATCGACCTTGTTCATTCAGAAATTTTCCGATAGGTATCTCCGGGGATCATATGAAAATGGAAAAGTGAGTGACGGCAGAATTGCCTATGTGCGTCTCTTCTCAGCAATGGCGCTCATCACGCTGGTAATAGCCTGTATCAACTTCATGAATTTGTCAACAGCAAAAGCAGCGGGCAGACTCAGAGAAATTGGGGTCAAAAAGGCCTTGGGAACAACAAGAAGGGCGATGATGGGACAATATTTTACAGAGTCGTTACTTGTTACCATAATAGGTACCATATTGGCCTTAGGTATTGTAATATTGGTAATACCACAATTTAATTCCATCACAGGCAAAACTTTATCCATAAAATTCAGCACCGAGTTACTGGCTGCCATCGTTTCAATTATTCTAATAACAGCAAGCTTAGCTGGCAGCTACCCTGCCATTTATCTTTCACGACTCAAAGCAACCGAATCCTTAAAAGGAAAGTTGGCTAAAAACTTCGGTGACATGTGGGTGAGAAAAGGATTAGTGGTATTTCAGTTTTCTATTTCTATTGTCTTGATCGTGAGTGTGCTCATTATTTCACGACAAATCGATTACATACAATCAAAAGACCTGGGTTATGAACGTGCCAATGTGCTCAAATTCAGCAATGATGGTATAGAAGAAACGGCGTACAAAGGTTTCTTGAGTCGTCTTGAAAGTATACCAGGCGTCACGAGTACTTCTTCGATCTATCATAACCTGACAGGAGACCATGGGAAAACCCAAAGTGTTAGCTGGCCTGGTAAGACCTCAGATCAGAAGATAACTTTCATTAACCTTGAAATGAGCCCCGGATACCTGAAAACAATGGGGATGCAATTGATCAAGGGTAGGGCATTTGATCGTAACCGCTCGAATGAAGAAGGCAAAATTATCCTTAACGAAACCGCTATCAAGAAAATGGAATTAGCTGATCCTGTTGGCAAAAAGATGGTGTTGTGGGGTGCAGAGGAGAAGGAAATCATTGGCGTTGTGGCAGATTTTCACGCAGAGTCACTTTATGAGACCATCTTACCCACTTTCATTCAGGCTTATCCGATGAATGACCATACGATTGTCAAAATCCAACCGGGAAAGACCCTGCAAACATTGGGTCAAATCGAGAAAGGTTTTGAGGAATTTAGCAACGGATTGCCATTTGAATTCAGTTTTCTCGAAGATCAATATCAAGGCATGTATGAGAGCGAAAGAAGAGTAGCTGATTTAGCAAAATACTTTACCGTAATTGCCGTTATCATTTCCTGTTTGGGCCTATTGGGTTTGACCGCCTTTACGGCCGAAAAAAGAGGTAAGGAAATCGGAATTAGAAAGGTTTTGGGGGCTGGCATTTGGCGAATCGTTACCATGCTCTCATTCGACTTCACAAAAATGGTACTGCTCGCGCTATTAATAGGCTTACCTGTTAGTTATATACTTGCCATGAATTGGTTATCCGATTTCAAATTCCGTATTGGCCTTGAGCCCTGGTATTTCCTGATATCCGCATTCATCATTCTTGGAATTTCATTGTTGACTGTAGGTTTCCAAACCCTAAAGACGTCTTATACAAATCCAATAGATTCCTTGCGAAATGAATAGCCTCATTTGCTTGCCTCGTAATAGGAAAGAAGCACAGAGTCAAAATTATGGTTCATGCTTTAGGGCACATTCAAAGTAAAGGTGCTATGTTTCTGCATAAAACTCTTAGACAGGATATGTGCCAAGTCATGTTTCCAATAATACCATACTGCCACTCATTCATCTCGAAGGCAATCCACAGGATTGGCTAATGCAGCTTTGAGAGACTGGCCACCCACGGTAAGTAATGCGATAGTCAAAGCGGCCAAACCAACTACAATAAATGTAATCCAATCGATGTTGACTCTGTAGGCATAATTTTCCAGCCAACCCTCCATCGAAAACCAGGCAATCGGTATGGCCGTTAGAAAACCTCCAACAATCGACTTCATGAAGTTTCCGGATATCAGTACGAGGATATTGGATATCGAAGCACCAAGAACTTTGCGTATTCCAATCTCTTTTACTTTTTGATGAGCACTAAGGGCGGCAAGCCCATACAATCCTAATGAAGCAATGATTATCGTCAACAAACTCAAAGAACCGAACAACTTTGCCTTCTTTTGTTCACTTTCATAAAGGTGATTGATCCGATCATCCATAAATCGAAAATTCACCGGATAGTCACTATACTTTTGTAATGATTCATCGAGAAACCCCAAAAGATCTGGCATCTGTTGGGCATGTACTTTAACTGAGATGAACTGAAAATATCTTTTGGTTTCAATCAACAAGGGGCTGATCTTTAAATGCATATCATGCATGTGAAAATCTTTGATCACACCGATAATCTTGCGGTAATTGTGAGGCGAATCATCCGTTAAAATTTGGCCTACTGCTTCATTTGGACTCATCCCAAGTGCGATCGCTGTAGACTCATTGATAAGGCATTCCGGGGTTTTGCCTTTTAGTGGGATTTGAGGTAGCGTAGTTCCTGCCAGGATTTGTAAACCAAACATGTCTAAGAAATCACGATCCGCACGTAACCTGTAGATCTCCAAATCATCCTTTGGATCACCACCTTTGTCATCGTTAACCACCGTCCCGGATCGAATGTCGTGAGGTAGGTTTTGTGAAGTTCCGACCCCAATAATGTCGGGATTGGTCAGCCACTCAGCTTTTATCAAATTAAAATTCTTCAGGATTTCACGGTCCATAACCTCCAGGGTGAGAATTTGATCTTTTTGAAATCCTAGCTCTTTCTCGCTTATAAACTTAAATTGTTGATTCATGATCAGTGTGCAAATGACCATCGAAATGGAAACCGAATACTGAAAGATCACCAACCATTTTTGAGTACCTCTACCCCGGATATCATCATGGGACTTTCCTTTAATAATGTCGATGATTGAGGGGGAAGAGATCACTAAAGCTGGATAAATTCCAGTAAAAAACCCAAGCAATAAAACAGCGCCCATTAAGGTCAGTAATAGGTTGAGGTCGTTGGAGAAGTTTACTGTCAACTGTCTGTCTAACAAGTCTCCGAAGTAGGGGAGCATTACTGCCGCGATTATTAATGAAATGCCGAACGCCACAAGTGTCAATATTTCTGACTCCAGTAGGAATTGAAAAAGCAATTGTCTTCGGTCAGCTCCGAATGATTTTCGTAGGCCTACCTCCTTGAACCTGATCATCGACCTGGTAATAGAAAGGTTGATGTAATTAATACCAGCCAATATCAAAATGAGTATGGAAACGGTAATGAATAGATAGATCTGCTGTGGATTACCTTTTAAATCAAAATCATTGTTCAAATCGGTGTTTAGATGGAGATCACTAAAGGATTGTATGAGATAGTCGAAGTTAAAAGGTCGGTCTTTGGTCCAGTGACGATCTATCAGGTCACTCATCTTTTGCTGCAGCAATTTGGGATCTGAGGAAGCGTTCATGGAGAAAAACGTATAATAGTTGCTTCCATCCCACTTTTCCTTTTTGAATTCATTTAAATATCTATTGTCGTCCTGAAGGTTGGCGATAAAAGAAAACTGAAACGTGGCATTCTTGGGCTGGTCTTTTACTATGCCCGTAATGCGGTGGGATTTTTCTTTGTAGACCAAGGACTTACCCAGCGCATCACCAGCGGGAAAAATTTTTGCAGCCAGGGATGCTGTCAAAACCATACTTGCTGGATTCTGAAATGCCGTTTGAGCATTGCCTTCAACGAACCTGGGGTGCGAAAAAACCCTGAAGAATGTTGCATCGGTGAATAGTCCTTTTTCATACCAGTGATTCTCATTCTGGTAGGTGATGAGCGCATGGTTCTCAGTAACTGTCGTCGCATGTACCACTTCGGGGTAGTCAGCCATTAGTGTTTTGGCAAGTTGTGCCGGGGTTACCGCATAATAGTCCGATCCGAGGTAGCTATTGTCTGGAGAGTACTCGTACTCGTATACATGATAGATGTTGTCAACATTTTCATAAAAAGCATCAAAGGATCGCTCATGTGATACAAAGATTGAGATAAGTATAAAGCTGGTGATACCAATGACAAGTCCGGCAACATTAAAAAAGCTATACAGCTTTTGCCTCAGGATGTTCCGCCAACTGACTTTGAAATAGTTCGATAACAGGCTGGTCTGAATAATTCGAGTGCCGAAATTCAGGTTTTTGATCATCGATGGCCTGAAAAGCAGTACAATCTCTTTCATAAGAATACGGTCGGCTTTTTTCTTCCCGTGTCCTTGAACATTTCGCTTGTAAAACTCCAGTAGGTCGCCTTCTATATCTATATGATACTCAGATCTACAAAACCACTTGAGGAATAGCAGTATGAACTTAGGAGGTTTTGAGGAATCCATATTCATGAGAGGTTGACGATTGTTTGGGGTAAGGCACTCCAAAGATGATCCCTGGTTTCCTTGACATTGTCGAGCGATCTTTTGCCAAGAGATGTCATCGTGAAAAATAACTTGGGACGACCACCCCTCGATTTATCGCTTTCTCCATGGTTGGATTCCAGTAACCCCTTTTTTTCCAGCCTTCTTAAAGTGGTCTGCAACGCACCGATACTAACTACTCTGCCAAGCCTGTTTTCTATTTCATCTCTAATGGTTACACCATATGCGTTACCATGCAAGATGCCTACAGTCAATAACACAATCTCTTCAAATTCACCAAGTTGGAGTTGCTTCATATCTGATTACTATAAAGTAGTATTGCTAATGTAGTGAAAGATTTTCAATCAATACTATTTTGTAGTATTCTTTTATGAGAATTAGGTTAATAATTTAAAGTAGTACTAAACAACAAGCCAGGTGGCGTATGCCTGACACTTGCTGGATCACACTAAAAGTAACGAACTGGCATCACCCTTATAACCTTGCTGGTATTGCTGTGCTGTGAAGGGTAAATGCCCTAAAAGGCGTCAGAAAGTGTACTATCGAGGATTGATAGGTTAAAGACTGGAATGTTGTGTTGGTTGGATCAAAACTTAAGGTCAAACTAAATTGTATTTCAACGCAGTTTATATCTTGAGATCATCAATTTCTACTTTTTTTCTTCGCGTAGAATTTTCTCCATTTTACGACCTTTCGCCAATTCATCAATCAACTTTTCCATCTGTCGGCATTGCTTATACACTTCAAATTCATCCTCTATTTCTTCTATTCGATAACCACAAACGACTCCCTTGATCATGTGTGCATTGGGGTGAATTTCTGCTTTTTCAAATAATGTTCTATAGGTTGCTTTTTCGTCTATAACCGCTTGTAAAGCATCTTGATCCAAACCAGTAAACCATTTAATTACCTGGTTGAGTTCTTCTTTAGTTCTACCATTTTTTTCCAATCTATTCAGGTAAAGTGGATAAATGGATGCAAATATCATATTGGCTACCTTTTCATTTTTCTCGACTGTAACTTTCATGGTTATTTAATTTTGAATGGATTGGTGTCAAAACTAAGAGGGTCCGGTCGCATAGGTGCACGAACCCATAGCAAACCCAATAATTATCAGGTCCCACCAAAATAGTACAACTCTGGCGGACTTCAAACTGCGCGCTCCGAAGCCTATGGCGAAGGGTGTGAGTAAATCGAAGGTGCCCCTTCGAATGTAAAAGGCTGCTCGGTGGGCAGCGGCAAAGACCTAATATTCATTCCTGGTCAGAGGGGCAAGGTGCCTGACGGATCTGATTCAACAATCCCTACGCATTTGATTCTCTGGATACGTGGAAATTCATCTGCAGGATTCACCTCTTCCATTGAAAAATTCAGATGTATTCAGTCACAAAATCAGTACCCAACCAGATGTTACTTCTGGTCTGGATACTTCTTTTAGTTTTATGACTTCCGGAATTCCTGCTTTTGTTATCAATCCGGATTTTTCAACCTTTTGGTTCTGTTTTATTAAACATGTACCTGGCAATTTTCCATTCACCATTTATCTTTTCAAATACAAACAGCTCTCTATTTGCTTCAGGAATGGTTTCTCCTGTTGCATGAATGAGAGTTGTCCCTTTGGAACTCGTAACTGCGAATGCAAAGTCCCCTTCCACCATAATTTCATCAATGTAGAATTCAATGTTCAATTGAATTTGCGTAAAGATGAATTCATAGGACCTGAGGATGTTCTTACTTCCTATAGCAGACGGAGCTTCAGTTGGCATGAAAATTCCATCTTTCGTGTAAAGACTTTGTGCTAATTGGGCGTCTGAAGTATTCAATGACTTTTTGTAAACCTGTAGCAATGCTTCGATTGCTTCTTTGTCTTGCTTTTGCATAACTTCTAAATTTTTATCTTGATAAATTGATTTCGCTTTTATACTGGCAGTTGAGACCGATACTGCCAGTACTAATAGGATTAACTTTTTCATTAATTCTTTTTTTGTATTGAACAGCACAAAATTCTTCAAGCGTCTGAAAATGGACCTATGAAGTACTTTAAGAAGGGGTCTTAAACTATCTTAAGATTGGCTCAGTTTTTTTCGGATATTACTGAGAAACTCCGGAGTTATGCCCAGGTACGAAGCGATCTGAACGTTTGAAATTCTGCTGAAGAGGTTAGGATAAAGTTCGATGAATTCAAGGTATCGCTGTTCAGCGGATGTGCTGATCGTTTGGAGCAATCTATTTTGTAATAGCACAAATTCATTTTCCACAATTACTCTAAAGATCCGATTGAATTTGATGCTGTGTTCATAAAAGTAAATCAAATCTTGCTTAGATAGTTGTAAGATGGTAGAAGGTTCAATGGCTTCAATATAGAGTTGGCTAGGTTGTTCGGAATGAAAACTACCAATATCTGTGATCCACTGATTTTCAGCTGCGAAATGCACATTGTGTTCCTTCGCGCTTTCATCCACTTTGTACATTTTCATGCATCCTTCAATTATGAAATTATAGTGTTTACAAACATCACCGGAGGATAAAATGAATTGTCTTCTTTTTACAGTCCTGGACTTGACCCTCTTTTCAAGTTCAGCAGTCTCATCCTCGGTTAGCGGGAGATATGAGTTCAAATGGTCAATGAGAGGGGAGATTATCATGTAGATTTTGGTACAGAACATTTGTCAATCATCAGCAAGCTGGTCCGGGTCGCGGTGGACTTTTCAAATTTCTATAAAAGTACCGGATTGCAGATGCCTTTGTAAATATCTGGGTGAGCTTATTGACAATCGTATTTGTTGGCGGTAGTTATTTACTCTTTACTTTTTCTCCTTCTTTGTTGAAGTGAGTCACTTTGTATTTGTTTTCCTGGAGCAGGTGTGGCGGACTTGGCGTCCCCGACTTTCCAATCCCCGCGAAACCTGCTTGCCGGCAAGGCAGGTATCCTGACCGATAAAACCACTTTCATACAAAGTATATGTTAACTGTATTTTAGGTTGATATATCAGTTTCATCCCATCCACTAATTCCTGAAAACTGTCTTACCCAATTCAATGCCTGATGCCTTTCAAAAGAAGTGCTTTCATCGATATCACTTTCATTTTCACGACCATTAAAATTTAAATCTCTAAAATAACCTGTTACCATTCTGTTCTGAAAGTAAGAAGCTCCTGAGTAAGCCACTAACTAAGAACCACATTACTCGCCAGGCCAGAGGGGCGCGTTAAAAGTTCAGTGACCTGTCAAAAACCTAAGTAAGCGGATACCTCTTCGCGACTGTTACCTCTCGTACTTACGGATCTTTGAAACCTCTAAGTATGGCGTTCTAATCACCTTAGATTTCTTGAATACAAAAACCTGTAAATCCAAAGGTGATTCATTAAGTTGATAATCCTCAATTTCAAATTCCATAGAATGAAACAATACATTTCTATGGGCCCATACTTTTGGTATCGTCAACATTTGAGTTCCAATTGGAATATGCTGGTCCATATTCCGAGCGCTCAAAATGAATTTTAACGAGTCAAGTTTCCTAAATTCTTTACTTGGTGGTATAGCCAGCTTAAGGGTGAACGAACCCTGATCATTTTTTATCAATATAGGAGATGGTGAAATTTGAATATCCATTTGTGCAGCGTATACAACTCCTCTATAGCAGCTCATTGAAGTATTTAATAGAAATGTTATGGCTTGAAGGGAAAGTAGTTTTGGATTCATGTGTGATCAATGAGAGGTAACGCCAAGCTAGCAGGAGTGCGCCCCGAGCGAGGCAAGTTCCGATAAAACTAATGAATTTGCCGCGCTCGGCAAGGTGGTGCTTTGAAAGTATCCAAGTCGCACTGCGTTTCGAAAGTCAAAATCTCCTGCGATCAGAATTAATTAGAAAGCACTCTTGTATCTCAGCGGCAGATTCACGGTCGAGTTCCACTGAAATCAGTCAGAAAGCACGTTGACATATGCTGGATCAGCGTTTTGTTAGCATCAGTTTCTGGTTAAGTAGTTACCCAAGTTGTTTCTAATTCCGTTCCAGAGTTAGAAGCTGAGTGACAGAATTTCAAGCTGTTGAAAAACTTGTAATACATCTGGCGCATGAATTCTTGTTTAGCTATGCCTCCTGCTTTGAATGCACTTTTATGCCCAAACCAAATTGCATGAATTGTTCCGAAGAAGAGTATTCCGTACCATCCAACACTTAGTGCTTTGTTATAAAAGCCTTTGTTATCAAAAATTTTATGAAGTCGTTCGTTTTGAAATTTTATATGGTGAGCTTCATCTATAATGATGTCCTTGCAAACTGATTTCAATAGTTGACAGTTCGTAGCATCGTGCAGGGCCTGATAAAATATTTGGGCGGCACTTTCGACTATTATCACTGCTATTGTCCATAGTTCCATGTTTGTGTTGAAGTACCGAATTCTTCTGAATAGAGAATCACCCCAATTTTTCTTGGTTTGTTCTTCGCCAATCAGATCTATGTATCTTCCAAGATTACTACCATGTTTTTGTTCCTCTTTGATAAATAGCTTTACAGCATCAACATAAGTTAGATCATTGATTTTCTTAGCATGCTTAGTTGCTGCTGCTAGTAGGTGACTTCCATCACTAGTTTCTCCCAGTTGCCATGCTTTTAGGGAATATAGAATTTCTTTCTTTTCTTCATCGGTGATTCTTGGAGGTATGTTCCAATCTACTCGTTTCTTTGTTAGGTTTTGTTCAAAGTGATTTTTCCAAAAAATTGAAGTGTGCATAAGAGTTGTTTTATTACCAAGAAACGGTAATTCATACGGCATAGATTCTTATTTTAACAATTATTAGGAAGTGGGAGGAGAATGGATTCTAACCGGCTTTAATCCTTAAGCTGGACCGGGTCACGTTAGACTTTTCAAATTTCTATAAAAGTATCAGATAGTACCAGTCTTTGCAAAGAGCTCAGTTTGCTTATGGATGATGTTTGTTAGGGTCTAATTTTAGAAATTCTTTACTGTATCTACTTAAATCTCAGCAATTTTTCGATCATTTAAGAATCATAAAATCGATTTGATACCCTCATTTAATCGGTAAAGTTGCATGGCTTCATTATCTGCTAATGGTCTGTTAAAAATGGACAACTCATCCATTAAACCGTTAAAACCCAATCCAAGAAAAATATTTGACTCTTCCAATTCCCATGTGAAGGGATCATCAATTTCGCTTATGGTACCTTTTTTTTCGCCATTCAGATAAAGTTTTGCCAAACTCTTAGGAGTGCCTAAACGGTCATAAGTTATAAGCACATGTGTCCATGTTTTTCTGCTAAAAGGGGGAGCTTCAACGTTGACGGTTCTTCTATCAAACACCTCCATTACAGGCGAATTCAGTGTATCTGGTGTCCAGGCGTTTTTATCTCCGATGACACCCAACCTAAAATTAGGAGGTGTGTCGTCAGTAAAATCTACCCAAATGGATGCATCGTTGAAATTGGTGTCGGTGATTTGCACGGGATCAGTATACCAACCAAGGTCTATAGCAGGGTCCACGCTCAACCAAAATGAAATTGATCCTGACCAGCTTTGCGCATTGTAAGCAATGTTGTCTTTGCTTTTATAGAAAATGACTTTACCACCTTTCTCGTAACTAAATTCAAACGCATCACCAAAACGTCCTATTCCCTTTTTTATTCCATTGTTAGGGCTGTTCATACCGACTTGTATTCCTTCCAGTTTTCTTTTCATGTCGACATATGAACCACGAGCGGTGTACATGTTAGCGTCTCCCAATGCAAAATCTGCTGAAGTTCCTTTGTCAAAAGAAACGTAGAAAGTAAGGGAATTTTTTAATGCTGAAGAAGGATCAGGTTGGCAAGAAGAAAGTTGGAGCAATAGGGTCCCAATTATGATAATGTTGAAATAGCAGCTTTTCATATTTTAATACAATTGTGTGTGTTCTGAGTACTTCAGGATCAAAGGACGAAGTACCAGGTGAAAGTAATTGGCATTATTAATTAGAATTTTTGAGGGACACTATGAATTTTTTTCATAGCTATTGATGGACGCTAACTAAGCTAGCAGGAGTGCGCCCCGAATTTGGCAGAAAGTACTAATCTAGTGAATCTGCCGGTGCTTCCGACTATCCAGAATGCACTGCGTTCCTCAAGTCAAAAAATCCTGCGAGTGAAAGATGGTAGAAAGCATTGTAGTTTCTCAGCAGGCAGATATCACGGTTGAGTTCCCTGAAACTATCTAGCAAGCACTGAGACATATGCCCGATTAGCGATTTGTTATACACCGCTATTTATCTTTCTGAATTTCTGGAACTCTTCCTTCCAGCCATTCTTGATGTTGCGAGTTGTATCGAATTCGTTCAGAGTTTGCTCGTTACTTAAGAAAAGTTCTGTTACTGTTTGCCAGTTCGTCTTTTCGGATTTCCAATATTCAGGGTCACTACTAAGCACGTTCTTCAGTAAGTCTCCTTCGTAAAAATCACCTTCAGCTAAAATGTTTTTTTCTAGTTGTTCAATTGCTAATGGGATAAGGAATGGTAGCCCAACATTTTGACCAATCATTATGCGCAAATCTTCAATTGTGAAGTCGTTCAGTTGCTTCTTGCGAAGTTCATGCACTGTAGTTACCAGATAACTTTCGTCCTTAGGAGTTGATCCCCAACTTTCCCTCTCCAACGACTCTAGATTTTTGTGTCGCCAATTATTTTCAAATTTCATATGAAGTTGATTCGAAGCACTGTGGTGTGTAACGCTAAGCTAGCGGTAGTATGCCCACCAGCTTTTAAACAGCTCACAATGTAGTGAAAGCTCTTCAACCCTCAAAAGCCAGCAAGGAGAAAACACGTTACACAAGATAAATGCGAGAACTCATCAGGTTTGCTAGTGTCTCTGATGTTTCAGAAGAAGAGCTGAAACGGGCAATTTCAACAAAAGCTTGCAGAATGCAAAGAGGCAGATTACCGCTCAGTGCTTGTTATATCTCGTTTATTCATAAACAGTTGCTCCATTCAGCATTTGAGCAAACAATCTCCAAGATGCCTCTTCAGGTGTTCGTTTAAAGTTCATGTTCTGATAGTAGCCATCAACATCTTCTGTGTACCGTTCCAGAGCTTCCAGAAAATCCTGTAGTTTGTTGTTCTCCCAATTTTCAGACTTAGCTTGAAAGTTCTTCAGAAATTCAATGAAGTCAGCTTTTGATTTTATGGATTGAGTTCCATCGGCAATATCATGATCAGAGCTGTTCTTGTAGTAGTGTGGAAGATCAGGGTTGTCGAATGGATCATCTTCATCGCCAAATTTCTCGTCAATGTGTTTCGGGATATACTTTGGAAGGAGTTCGTAGTACATCTTGTGTATTAGGTGATATGCTCCTTGGTCTTTGTTCCCCATGAAGTTCGTTACGTCCGAAAGCCGTTCGTAATGAGTTGGTTGATGGAAGAAGCGATTCAGTTCACCAAATACCTGAAAAATCTCCATTAGATCACGAGTCTTAATTGTTACCTCTTCAATTGGATCAATAGAGTTCAATCCGTAGTTCACCTGTTCCTCAACTGAAGTGTATTTTTTATCCATAAAACTCTGCTAAGTGTGATAATGTGCTACAACGACAAGCTATGATGAGTGGGGATTAGAAAGCACTAATCCTTTCCTTACTCCTCAAAGCCACTCCTTGATTTAAATTTTAAGCTAGTGGCGGACTTTCCAATCCCCACGAAAGTATCGTCACTGATGAGCCCCCATTCATTCATGGAAGCGCATGTTGGCATTCGTCATTCTATTCGTTCGGAAAGCTCAGTAGTTGAATAAACATCTCTAAACCCCTTATTTCTGAGGCCGTTCATTAGCTTTTTGTCTCCTGTCCATATTGAGCCATTGATACCTAGGGCAGTCGCAACGAATGGAATGTCCTTTTCATCTACTTCAGATGTTAACTTGTAGGCATGATTCCAATTGAATTCTGATATTGCTTCAGGTGAAATTAGGTCGATTTTCTTCAGTACTTGTTGAATTGAAATTTCTATGTTCTCCAAACTCATGTTTGTATATTTCTTGAGTTTTGATTTGTATTTCTCCAATTCATAAATCATAAATTCAGGAGAATAGAAGTCAAACTGAGGTTCTGTGTTAAAGAGAAGTTCACCAATAAGTCCATTAGAATTCAAAATTGAGCTGAAAACGATGTTGGTATCAACAACGACTTTCATTTGATGAATCGGTGCTTATTCTCTTTCCACCAAGTCACTTTGGATTCATTAGCAATTTTATCTATTTCCTCCTGACCTGCATTGCTATCGGCAGTTACCTCTTTATACTTCAAATAGTCTATCATTCGTTGAAGACCGAGTGTATCAATGTTAGCAGGAAGCCTTAGAAGTATTTCTTTATCTGTTCTTTGAATTTCCATATTCAAATTTACGAATTACGAACGAGACTTGTTCAAAGTGCGGAATGAATGCCAACGATCGCCTGTTATGATCTTTCAAACAATTAAATAGAAATAAGCGAATAACACGCCTAAAGTCGCAGCACAGATTCCAAGGTTTTTCCACCTCTTGGAAATTACGGAGTAACCCGTCAAAGTCAGAGTTCCTAGTATAATAGAGTGATTTACAGACAGGGTTCGTTCGTAGAATTGACTGTTTGAGAACATGATTCCACCGTTACTCATCGGTTCTATTTCTGTTAACCCGGAAGTCTGATCATAAATGACTGTCAATAGGGAAAACAGGAAAACAAACACGAGGTTAATCTGGAAAAAAGTTGGCCCGTTGTAAAGTTCCAACCATTTCCTCATGGCAATAAAAGTAGCAATCATTCCAATAAAGCTTATCAGGACTGCAATTATGAAATCAACAGAAAACAGAGTTGTTAGTTCGATAAAAGTGTAAAAGAGAACATACGTTCCGATAAAGAGAAAATAACCAAAGATGTTCTTCATTGTTGCTTGTTGGAAAGTTTGCAAAGTGGTACCCTAGGAAATTGATCATAACGCCTATGTATGGTGAGTGCGCTTGCACTTTCTAATATCCCTAAAGTATTGAATTGCAGAGACAGTTGAAAATAGCTCGAAAGCGCATTCACTATACATTTTGTTAGGTTTTCGTGTTTTTCGTTCTGGGCAGTTCCATTCAGTTTACCATAGTGCGGTTGGGCAGACATACTCTTTGACAAGTCTTGGTTTGTGCAGTTGCTTTGAGCGACTTGGCAATGTGTATGGCTGTGAAGCGTTGGCATCATTGTCCCGTCATCCCATTTATAAAAGTCTCCACAAAGCCCAAGATTTTGCTTAGGATTCTATCGCCTGTTTTCTTCCGTTGAAGCAAGGTTGGTTTTTCTCCATCAATCAGCTCCAGCACTTCATCACGGAGTGGTTCACGTTCGGCAAAGAGATAATCTTCAATCAGTTTTTCCGTTTTTTCAGAACTTAGGTTTTCTTCTTTTACCAGTTCAGAAAAGGCTTTCTGCTGTTCTTCGTTCCAGAATTTTTCAAATTCTTGCGGTACATCGTCATTGTCTTCTATGACTGGAAGGTTTTCCTGAATGAATTTTTCAATGAGTTCTCGTTTGCTTCGCAGGTGAGCTTCATTGTTCAGCAGGTTGAAGATTTCTTTCTCGGTTTTGGAAACGTCTTTTTGTGTGTCTGATTTCAGTTTGATTAGCAACTGGATAATGTATGCCACATTGATTTCATCGCGGTGGATGAGTTCCAGTTCAAAGTCTACATCTTCCAGAATTGAAACTTTCTCTTTTTGATGGTCGCTTTTTACTTTGTCATACAAATCAAGGTACTTGCTTTTATAGTCCTCAAAAAGCTGTTCATTCATTGCCAGATCTGCCCATTTGAAATCAGAAAAAGCAGTTAGAATATTCTTAATTCGCATCAAGTCACGAAAAGCTTTGATAAAAGCCAGTTCGTCATCTTCCGTTTGCAGATCGTTGACACTATTTACAGTTGGTGTGATTTTCAGCAACTCGATAAAGGCTTCATTGAATTTCCCTACATAGTCTTCGTAGGGTTTCATGATGATGACTTCAATGGCTTCTTTATTACTGAAAAGTGTGATTGCCTTGTCAGTAGCATTTTTCAGATTACGGAAAACCACAATATTACCTTGTGATTTCTGCTCGTTAATGATTCTGTTCGTTCTGGAATATGCCTGAATTAAACCATGATATTTCAGGTTTTTGTCCACATACAAGGTATTCAGTGTCGGACTATCGAAACCTGTCAAAAACATATTCACGACTAGCAGGATATCCACTTTTCGTTCTTTTACCTTTTTGGATATGTCGTTGTAATAGTTGTAAAAACTCTCACTGTCCTTGGTTGAGAATTTAGTCTCGAACATTTCATTGTAATGCCCGATAAACTCGTCCAGTTTCTCACGGCTATGTGCTTGCAAACCGTATAGTGCTTGCGGTTCTTCGACTACAGAAAGTTCTTCTGGTAAAAAACCGTTGGCATCTGCATCCTCTTCATTAGCTGCATAGCTAAAAATAGTGGCAATCTTTAGATTGTGTTTACCTTCTTCCTTTTTGCGTTGGAGCAGGTCATAATACTTGATCAGCGTTTCCACACTGCTCACACAAAACATTCCCGTAAAGGTTTTGGCGTGCGTCTTTCGGTCGTGATTGGCAATGATGTAATCCGCAATTTTTTCCAAACGTGCTGGCGATTCCATCAACTCTTTGGTGTCAATGTCTTCTACTTCAATGTCGATTTCTGTAGCCGTATCTTTTTGCTTGTATCGGCCTACATATTCCACCGAAAACTTCAATACGTTTTCATCTTTGATGGCATCTGTAATCACGTATTTATGCAGACACTCACCAAAGAGTTCTTTGGTGGTTCTTTTCCCTAGTTCATTCTTTACAGCATTGTCTGCAAAAATGGGTGTGCCTGTAAACCCGAACATCTGAATGTTGTTGAAAAAGGACTTGATGCGGTTATGCGTTTCGCCAAACTGCGAACGGTGGCATTCGTCAAATATGAAAACAATGCGTTCGTCTTGCATAAGTTCCATTTTACCCAAATACTGCTTTTTGCTAATCGCAGTATTGAGTTTTTGAATGGTGGTAACGATTAGTTTCGTATCGTCTGAAAATTGCTTGACCAGACTTTTGGTGTTGGCTGTACCGTCTATACTTCCTTTGCTAAAGCTGTTAAACTCTTTGTTGGTTTGGTAATCCAAATCTTTTCTATCTACCACAAATACCACTTTTTTTACTTGTGGCAGGTTCATTAAGATTTGACTGGCTTTAAAACTCGTCAGTGTTTTACCTGAACCTGTGGTGTGCCAGATATAGCCGTTGTGCGTGCTGTTTTGTACCTGATTGATTAAGGCTTCTACCGCATAAAACTGATAGGGGCGTAGCACCATCAGTATTTTGTTGGTTTCGTTGAGCACGATGTACTTGCATATCATTTTACTGATGTGGCAAGGCTCTAAAAACGTGTCTGTGAAACCATTGAGGATATTCGTTTGGCGTTTATTCTCTACATCTGTCCAGTAAAAGGTTTGTTTAAAACTCTGGTGCCTGTTGTTGGCATAGTACTTTGTGTTCACCCCATTGCTGATGATAAACAACTGCACGTACTGAAACAAGGCAGAGTTTGACCCAAATGAATGACGTTGGTAGCGGTTGATTTGGTTAAAGGCTTCTTTGAGTTCCAAACCTCTGCGTTTCAGTTCTATTTGTACCAAGGGCAAACCATTGATAAGCAGGGTAACATCGTAACGGTTTTTGTATGTACCTTCCATACTCACTTGATGGGTGACCTGAAACTGATTTTGACACCAATATTCGGTATTGATAAACTCGAAGTAGAGGTTATCACCATTGTCTCGCACGATGTGCTGTTTTTCCCGTAGTGTTTTGGCTTTTTCAAACACCGACCCTTTACTCAGGATGTTGAGTACTTTCTCAAATTCCTTGGGGCTGAACTGGATATTGTTATGCTTTTCTAATTGGTTTTTGAGATTGGCAATGAGTTCCGTTTCGTCTTTGATATGCTCCAAACCATAACCCAGCTTTTGTAGCTGTGCCACCAATTGTTCTTCTAATATTTGTTCGGGTTGTTTAGCCATAATCAATTACAATACATTTGTTGAAGAAGCCCTTTCTTATATTCTTGAGTTTGCTGGATTTGATTTTCAGTTCGATTGATTTTATCGTCAATGGATGATAGGAAATTGGCGATCTTTATCTGCTCAGTATTAGATGGAATTGCTATGTATTGTCTATGGACGTCATTTCTATTTAAAGTGGGTACTCCAGAACCACCTCCAAATCTTTCTAAGTTAAATTGAAAGTAAAAGTAGAAGATGAATAATGGATAATTCTCCTTAAAATCAGTTACCCACAAAGAGGTGTTATGCGGCCAGTAGTTTTCTTCCACATAAGTTACTTTACCAATAGTTCCAGATCGTCCAGTGACAACACCGGGCGCGATAGCTTTATATTCATTGTGATGTTTCAAAATACCATTTGAAAAAACTACGGGAAAAGCACCTGGTTTAATTTCGGAAACAGGCAAGTCGAAACCTCTTTGCAGTGGCGCAACTTCTCCCAACTTCTTCTTCTCCCATTTCGGAAAATCCTTTCCATTTTCATCCTTAAATCTCAGCTCCTGAGAAAAGAGTTTTTGCATCACGCCTTTTTTGTATTGCTCCAGCAGGGCTTTCTTTTCTTTGAGTTGGGCAATCTTTTTGTCCAGTACAGTGAAGAAAGCAGCAATGCGTTTTTGTTCGGGAATAGAAGGGGCGAAGATTCTATCATGCAATGCATAAGCGTTGTTAATCTTCATGTCGTTTTTAGCACCTTTCTTTACCAATGGCCGCAAATAGCGGTTGGTATTGGCATCCAAAGAGAAGTAATAGTCCAGAAAAGGCCCATAAGCATTTTGCTCTTTCACATTGTAAACGGCATAGAGCGTAGAGACAATTCCTGCTTTGGTTTTGTTAAGTCTTATAATGCCGAAAGGATTAGCCTTCAATGGGCTTTTAGTGTACACAATATCACCAACTTCCACCACATGGTATTGGTGTACGGAAACACCTGCGTAGCTTCTGCCTAAATGTTCTATTTGGTTTACTATGCCCAACTCACCAGAAACAGAAAGTACATGCTCCTTATCATATTTTAAATCGCCATTTCTTTTTTTTGCTTCCTTCAAAAATTCGCTTAGCTTTTTATACTGACTAACGTAAGCTAAGTGTCTGATTATCAGATGTCATTTTTCGGGCGATATCGTCCCTGTTAGCTCTGGCGAACCCCAGATCATCAGGATTTAAACCCATATCTGCTATCTGTTTTCTCATCTTGCTTACGATTCGTCTTTTCTGATCTAAAAATAGATAATTCTCTTTGGGTTGATACGGCTCTTTCTTGGTAATCATGTTCCAAATAATCACGGCGATCTTTCTGGCTGTGGCGTTGATAGCGGTTTGCCTACCTTTCTTAAAGGCAATCTTTCTAAAGAACTTGGCCAGGTCAGATTCTTTGAGATTACCCACCGCGTTTGCCGCATTTCGTAGTGCAATTTTGAGCCTGTTACTTCCTTGTGGAATCCGGTTAGAGAGCACTCTGCCACCGCTGATTTTGTTATTGGGAGCAAGCTTTAACCAGGAAGCGAAATGCTTAGCTGTAGGGAACTTCTTGAAGCCTTCCGGGCCAATCTCGCTCATCAGAGTGAGGATCGTTGAGTAACTCACACCTGGGATAGAGAGCAGGTCCACTCCATCGAAGTATTGGTAGGATACAATGTTGAGATCTACTCCCTTCAATGCATTTTTATTCTGCCTTTTATGAGGCTTATTTTCAGGGACATCATCTACCACCTCATTTTTCTCTGATATAATTTGATTGAGGTAGTCACTGATCTGTTGATCACAGGATTCAATTAGTTCTGTATAAAACTGATGTCTGGCAAACTCTTGCTTGAGTCCAAAGAGATAATCTTCTCTCCTGTTAGAGACTAAAGCCTTGGCAATTTCTTCTTCAGACTTTCGACAGTTGAAATGTCTTAGAGCAGCCAGGGAATTAGGTTCAAGGTTTCCCTCGCAAATAGCTTTGACAATCTTTAAACCTGTTTGTCCGGCTATGTCTCTGACTACCACGTCGAGTCTGAAGTTGAGGTATTTGAGAAACTTTGCCATTTTGTGGATGCTATCGGCTCTCTGCTCAATCATATTGGTTCTGTGTCTACAGAGTGTTCTAAGTTGTTCTGTGGTGTGATCAGGAAGGAAACTGGAAGGCAGCAGACCAAGTGTGTGGAGTTTCTGTATCCACATACAGTCCAATACATCGGTTTTCTTCCTATTGACCTGCTTAGTGAACTTTCCATTGGTGAGTACGACTTCAAGTCCCGCTTGACTGAGCTCAACAAATAGGTTTTGCCAATACGCACCTGTTGACTCCATAGCTACAGAAGTAATTCGGTTATTGACAAGCCACTTTACCAGAGCAGCAAGGTCTTCGGCATACACGCCAAAGGATTTTACATCTTTTTGTTCTTGACCAATAGCCACAAAGTGTGATCTGCTTCCTACATCAATACCCGCAGCATTAGGATTGATGATAGTCAAAGGCATCTTTTTCATTCTCTGGATTTTAAGGTTTTAAAATAGCCCTAAGAGAATGTATCTTTATCCTTGAAAATTATACTGAACGGGGTATCAAAAGATCCACCGGTGAAATTTATCAACTAGCCTCAAGCTCATACCTTGGGGCTTCTTACATTCCGATCAAAATGACGCTCGGATGTGCTGAATGAATCAGCAGAGATACCAAACAATCCAACGATCTTACAAAGGGCTCAAATCAAGATACTCTTAATAGGGGTGAAAACGTTAGCACCTGAAATCAATTTGGAAAGGAGGAAATTGGTAGCTTTCATTTGAACAATTTCAGCCCCGAATCTGGGGAATGTTGCCAAACGTCCTTAAACTCAGGGAAACGTATTGCAGGTGATTTGCTTTGTAGTTTTTCCATCGTTAAAAAGGAGTATCAATATTTAGTTCTTTGCAAAATGCGATTAACTCAGCATCCGTGTTTTTCATTTCACCCTCCAAGCTTTTGAGTTGTTGAGCTACGCTAGCAATGTCCACAGGTTCTTCTTCTTCAAAGGTGTTCACATACCTTGGTATATTGAGGTTGTATTCATTTTCAGCAATGAAGTCAAGGGTAGCAAGACTACTATATTTCTCGATTTCTTTTCGTTCTCGATAGGTCGAAATAATCAATTCGATATCTTCTGGGCGTAATGTGTTTTGTGTTCCTCTTTCGAAATGTTCGGCAGCATTTATGAACAAGACATTATCAGGAGTTTCTCTACACTTTTTGAAGACCATGATACAAGTAGGTATCGGAGTGCCATAAAATAAGTTGGCTGGCAATCCGATGACCGCATCCAAATAGTTTCGGTCTTCAATCAAATAGCGTCTTATGTGTTGCTCTGCTCCACTTCTGAATAATGCACCATGTGGTAAAACAATAGCCATTGTTGCGTTCTCCGCCAAATGATGAACCATGTGTTGTACAAAAGCGAAATCTGCTTTGCTGCCTGGGGCGAGTTTTCCATATTGGCTAAATCTGTCGTCACTTGTAAATAATGGGTTTGCACTCCATTGAGCAGAGAAAGGAGGATTTGCAACAATCGCTTCAAACTGTTTGTCAATATGCTGTGGATGCTCTAAGGTATCTTCTTGTTTGATGTCGAATTTTCGATAATGCACACCGTGCAAAATCATGTTCATACGGGCAAGGTTATAAGTCGTTCTGTTAAGTTCCTGTCCGTAAAAATTACTTACCTCTTGTACTTCTTTTGCCACACGAAGTAATAAAGAACCTGAACCACAAGTAGGGTCATAGACAGATTTGAGTTTACTCTTTCCAGTCGTTACCAACTTTGCCAACACCATGCTTACTTCTTGTGGTGTGTAAAATTCACCCGCTTTTTTTCCTGCACCACTGGCAAATTGTCCAATCAGGTATTCGTAGGCATCACCCAATACGTCCAATTCGGTTTGCTCCAGTTTGAAATCAATTTTGTCAAGATGCGACAGCACCTTAGCAATTATTTCATTTCTGGCCTCTGGAGATTTACCCAATTTGGTACTGTTCAAGTCCATGTCTTCAAAGAGGTGATCAAAGTCCTCTTCGCTATCCGTACCCATGGTGCTGTTCTGAATGTTAATCAGGATTTTTTGCAGGTCTTCCAGTATAAAATTGCTCCCACTTTCTTTGTCGCCATTTCCATTCCCTCTTTTTGCTACTTCGCTAAAGAGTTCAGATGGTTTTAAGAAATAGCCCAACTTCTCCAAAGATTCCTCTTTGATGGCTTCAATGTATTCCTTGCCTTGTTCTGTATATTCTTTTATGTCACGATAGCTCAGCTTGTCCTGCTTTAAAATATCGTTGGCATAGATTTCCATTTTCTCTGCCAGATACTTGTAGAAAATGAATCCTAAAATATAATCACGAAACTCGTCCGCATTCATTTTGCCTCTAAGGGTATTGGCTATATTCCAAAGCTGCTGTTCGAGCTGTTTCTTCTGGTCTTCCGACATTAGTTGTCTTTTAAGTTCTTAAGTATTTTATCCAGCAGTACACCGAAATCTTCGGATTTCCCATGTATCATGCTGTTTTGCATTTCTTTATAATCGGACTTGTAGTTTTCTAAATGTTCCTCTGGTGGTATGATATTGAGGTTTTGTAAGCTCAATGAATCATAATCGGTGGTTTTCATTGGTGTCAATACCTTTCTATGTGCTATGATGCTGTTGAATAGATCAGTATTCTTCAAGGCTGTTTGGCCGTATTCAGAATCCAATATTTGTCCTATGTCATAGAAATGTCTGGACATTCTCAAATGACGAATCGTTTCTATAGGTTTCTGAAATTCTTCGTGTAGTAGAATGAGTTTCTCTAAAAATGTCTTTTGAGGATTTGTGGTGTTTGCAACAAATGGCTGTTCCGAGAAATCTGTTTCGGGATAGTGTTCATCAATCATTGATTTAATCCCAACTGCTTGATGAGGTTCTATCAACGATCTGGCACTTACTTCTATCAAAACTCTTTGGGGGAGGTAAGACACTTGATCGAAAACGGATTGATAATTCACCTCAACCGTTTCAGGGTCTTGATCTGAAATTTTAGTGTTCTCCACAATAAGCGCATATAAACCAGGGTCAATACCATATTTATTCAGTTTGTTTTGGAGCGTTGTTGTTAAATGGGTGGAAACGAACGTGTGACCAGCTCTCCTCAATTTTCTTATTTGTCCTTTTGTCAATTCCCCTTCAAAACCCAAATGCTTACGGTCTATACCAAGGTCAATATCTTCAGAAAATCGTTGAATCAGATTGAAGGCTTTGCTTAGAGAAGTTCCTCCTTTGAATATGAAGCATTCCGCAAGATCGGAAGTGAATACCATGCGTAGCATTAGCGTTACCCAGGCATCCTTTTCAACGGCTTGAGGAGGGAGGTTCGTTCGAACTCCAA
Organism: Cyclobacteriaceae bacterium; assembly: GCA_965215825.1. Taxonomy (GTDB): domain Bacteria; phylum Bacteroidota; class Bacteroidia; order Cytophagales; family Cyclobacteriaceae; genus JAWPMT01. Next base: position 763,411 of record CBDCEM010000003.1, read on the forward strand.
TTTGTGTGAACAACTCGACTTGTTCTTCTTTCGATAATGTCAGCCAGTTGCTCATTTACTTACGATTGCTTTTTGCATCCAAACAGGCGCATTTTTTAAGTGTTGATAGATCAAATCTTGTTCACCACTTTCATTAATGATTTTCTGAATTTTATCCATTTGCTCCTGTGTCAAATTCTTTTCACCAATTGCTTTTAATGCTTGAATAATCAGATTGGTTAGTCGGTGTTCAATGCTCAAGTTTTTTGGGTTCGTTTTCTTGAATTGAATCGTTTGACTTCCTACCTCAATTTGTCGTGCCGAACCATCTGTTAAGAAGATAGCTTTCAAAGGAATTTGAGTTGATAACCCCAGTATGTTGAGAGCGGTAGATCCAGTAGGAATAATGCGTGCTTTATCGCGTTTTGCAATAGCTTTGGCTATTTCTTCTGCATGAGGATAGAGGATGCCCAGCCTTTCATGCTTTTTGGGTAAAAAGTAGATTCCTTTCGCTATTCGCTTAATCTTAGCTTCTGTGGTTAGGCGTTGCAAAGATTTGCGAACAGCTTCATAGGTACCTAATTCACTGAAGTCTGAAATGAAGAAAATCTCTCCTTTGTTAAACCTCTTTTCTATGTTCTTTAAATCAAGCATTGTCCCAAAAATAGTAAAAATATGGGACAGATCAAGTTTCTTGGACCGAATTAATTGTCCCGAAAATAGATGAAAATGGGGACGACTTTTCGTGATACTGTTTCTGGTGCAGTGTAGGCGGGGTGATTTTAGCTCTTTTGGTTTTTTCAGGGTTGGAGTTGTGGTGGCAAAAACCAAATGTGCTAAAATGTGCGGTGGGTTTTCTACGTCACAGCATGAAACCTAACGCCTAGCTAAAGTGCGTATGCCCACACTCTGCTATTAGCACTAAACTAGCTGATCTGCGCCACACGCACAACTGTCTCAGAAAACCACTGCGTTCAGAAAGTGACACCCAGAACCACAAAACTCTCAGACAGAAACAGTCGCTTGCAGAAGGCGCAGATTGGCGGTCGGATTGCACAGAAATAGGCCAGATGTAATACTCCCTAAAAATCGGGCCATAGGCTTAGTTAAAACTGAAACGTTTAAATTGACTAAGATCTATGAAAAAGACACGAAGAAAATTCACACCTGAATTCAAGGCACGGGTAGCCGTAGAGGCCATCAAGGAACACCGAACCCTAGCAGAGCTGTCCAAGCATTTCGAAGTGAGCCCAGTTGTGATCTCACGCTGGAAGAAGGAATTCTTGGCCAACATGTCCAATGCCTTTGGAGGAAATCAAAGCTCCGATGAGCCCGCTGTAGATGTCGATAAACTCTATTCTCAAATCGGGCAATTGAAGGTTGAGAATGATTTTCTAAAAAAAAGCTTGAAGAAAACCGGCCTATGAGTGAACGGGTAAAACTTGTATCAGCCAGGTCCGGGAGATTATCAGTTCGTAAGCAATGCGAATTACTCAAAATCCACAGGAGCAGGATCTACTATCGGCCTCTGGGTGAGAAGCCAGAGAACTTAAAGATCATGCATTTGATGGACGCTCATGCATTGGAACATCCAGCAGAAGGTGTCATGTCGATGCATTATATGCTTAAAAGGAAAGGTTATCATGTCAACCCAAAACGAGTAAGGAGACTGTTGAGGAAAATGGGGCATATGGCTGTTTACCCCAAAAGGATGCTTAGCAAGCCTGGACAGATCACTTATATCAGACCTTACCTTTTGAGAAACAAGGAAATCAACCGACCGAACCAAGCCTGGAGTATTGATATCACCTATATTCCAATGGCCAAAGGTTTTATGTATTGTACGGCCATTATTGACGTCTACAGTCGTAAGATCGTCGGTTGGGGAATATCCAATTCACTTGAAGCTAAATGGTGTACTGAGGTGCTAAATCAAGCCCTTGAAACACATGGAATACCAGAAATTATCAACTCTGATCAAGGCTCACAATTCACTTCTTCGATTTGGACGTCCACCTTAGATGCGCTAGGGATAAAAGTATCAATGGATGGAAAAGGAAGAGCGATTGACAACAGATGGATTGAACGATTCTGGAGGACATTAAAACACAAGCATATTTATCTCAATCCTCCAGAAGATGGCCATGAATTAATGAACAGTATTGAATATTACATCAACTACTACAACCACGAAAAAGTCCATCATACACTAAAAGAAACGCCTGCCGAACGATATGAAAGACCACTGAAAAAAGCTGCTTGAGAAATGAAAATATTAACTTAACAATTGAGCCTTTTGGTCCTATAAATGGGGAGTATTACAAGAAGCACGTTGGCATATGCAACTTTAGCAGTTGTTATCTTTCGTGTTTTCAATATGATAGTTAACTTTCTTTTATGTCACTAATAGGTCAAGTGCTACTAGGTGTGGTTTTGATTTTTGTTGTCTACTACATCTTTAAAAATGATAAATCAGTTAAAAGGATTTTAATTTATGTAGCATTGATTGCTATGATTATGTTCATATTAATTTACTTAATTTAAAACTAAGCCATGCCAGAAGTTGCAAGTTATTTAATCGGAGCTCTCGTCGTTCTATTATTAGTCTTTCTAATTGGTCGGGAGCTGGTCACATGGTACTGGAAGATCAACGAGCATCTAGAGAATCAGAAAAAGCAAATTAAATTATTGACAGAAATTAGCTATTTGCTAAAGAATAGTTCAGGAAGTTCAAAAGCACCTCAAAAACCCCCATCTTCTATAAAATGTCTTAAATGCCATTCAAAAAATGAGATAAATCAAAAATATTGTACAAACTGTGGTAATGAGTTATAGTGGTTTTTGCCATGTATGTAGTTCTTTGTAAATCTGTTTGTAGGATCCTGAACTGTATCTAATTGTGGGGCTTCCTTGAACTATTTCAAAATCTAATCTTCCATACCTTCCATACATGTCCCATTTAGGAAAAGTCTTCAACGTCTTGCCGTTCATCTTACCGTAATAAAAACTATTATTTCGTAAGATACCAGCCGGATGCATTTGGTACCGTTCTCCGTTAATATAAACGATTTGTTTTGACTCAACTCTAATTTCCATTATTCGAATTTCTCTTCCCCAGGGGTTTGGGATAAACTCTTTGTTCAGGTATATTTCATCAATATTGCCGCTGAGAAGGTTAAGGCATAATGAGTAAAAAGTAAAAATTAGTAGAATCAATCCAGCGGTGATAAAAGAATATCTAATAAGATTTCTTCTCTTATAGGCTATTTCCGGCTTTTTAATTTCATCTATAGTTTTTACTTCAGTTGGAAGTTGAAAACCACACTTACCGCAAAATTTATCACTTGAAAATATTTTTTCTTGGCAGTTAGGACAGTCCATTTTCGTGTATTAGTTACATATGCATATCATTCTTTTCCGTTCAACAGATGAAAGATAACGCTTAGCTAGCAGGTGTGCGCCCACCAGCTTGTAAAAAGCAGAAAGGTAGCGAAACTGCCCAACCACAACAACAGTATCTCCGAAGAAATGCGTTCTCCCGATCAAATGCCAGAACCACAGAAGAAGCTAGCAGCACAGAAATATCAGAATGGGCAGTGAAGCGGGCAATTAACCGATGAAATTGGCAGAATGCTCAGTCGGTGCATAACTGCTAGTATCCATGTAATGATCCCAAGGTAGTGGTTATCTAATAATAAAACCCTTGAGATTATGAAAAAGGAATCACTAACATTTGAAAATTTAGTACTTTATGTGGGCATTGATGTCCACAAAAAACAATGGTCAGTATCAATCTTCACAGGCCAGATTCATCACAGAACATTTAGTCAGGCACCTTTCCCTGAGGTATTACAAACCTATCTAGAGGCTCATTTTCCCGGAGCTGAGATACATTGTGCCTATGAAGCTACTCGTTTCGGTTTTTGGATCGCTAGAGAATTGATATCGTTCGGCTATACATGTTTAGTTGTGAACCCGGCAGATATTCCATCCACACACCAGGAAACACAGAATAAGACAGATAGCATAGATAGTCGAAAGATAGCCAAAGCATTGCAGGCTGGTTTGTTGACAGGAAGTTACATTCCATCAGAGGAGTTAGAAGGTGACCGACAGTTGTTCCGATACAGAAAGCGGCTTTGGAGTGACCTGGTAAGGATTAAGAATAGGATCAAAGGAACCTTGACTTTTGCGGGTGTATCTCTACCACATGAATACGACAATGCCTATTGGACCAAAGCATTCCTTAAATGGTTAAGAGAGGTGGTCATGCCTTCGACTTCCGGTCGCCGTACATTGGATTTGTTATTGGATCAGTACGACCAGATCTACAAACATCACCTTGCGGTTTCAAGGCAAGTTCGAAAGCTAGCCAAGTGTAGCAGGTATTCATGGGGAGTAGACCTGCTTCGAAGTATACCAGGTATAGGTCCATTGACCTCTATCCAACTCATGGTTGAATTAGGGGAAATCAATCGATTCGAATCATTCAAAAGGTTGAATAGCTACGTAGGATTTAAACCGACTACCTATAGTAGTGGTGAGCATGACTGGAAAGGTCATATGACGAACAGAAGACATAATGCCTTACGAAGTGCTTTGGTGGAAAGTAGCTGGCAAGCGGTACAAAAAGACCCAGCATTACTCATAAAGTATGAAAATTTGATTAAACGCATGACCAAGAAACGAGCCATTATAGTAATAGCCAGAAAGCTACTTTCAAGGATTTATCATGTCTTAAGGTATCAGGAGCTTTATGAACTAGGAAGAGTAGCATGATAATTTGGAAAGAAATCAAGGCTTGCCTCATCAAAATATTACTCCGACCACTCAACACGCGCTGAGTTTCGAACTCTTAGTCTTAGTCTGTGGCAGGGTATTAAACCTACTGATAGATTACTGTGACCACAAAACAGGTGGATCACTAATGGAAGTATGCAGGCCAATTTTCTTCCTTCAAAAGGTGCAAAAAGTATTCATGACCGTCAAGGACAAGGCGAGTGACCATTCCATTACGCCAAGGGCGAATTACATGCTCTTCCTTGACAGCAATGCCTACTTTTTCTAGTCCGCTGTTTGAAGAAAACGCACCCAGAAATAGAAAATAGGAGGTTTTTTAGTACTTTTAATCCTTCTGCCTCGCCGTGAGATCATTCATGGAAGCGCTTGTTACCCACCTGTTATTTTACGTTGTAGTTCGCCGTTGTTGCAGCGTTCACCAGTTCGTACTGAAGTTCGAATGCAGTTGATGATGGATAAATAGTCAGTGACCAGCTCATATCTTTCTGAGCTGGAATGTGAAGCCCAAATTCACCATCCTTTTCAGCAGTTCGAACCAAGTAGCCGTTTACCGAATCTTCTCTAATCTGGTAGTTTTCATACTCATAATAATCAGGTTCAAAATTTGGAGAGTACATCCCATACTCATAATCCAGTCTGCCCTTGTTGGTAAGAAATATTCCATATGTCCCGGGACAATATGGTTTCATTTCAATGTTGAGGAGTTTAGTTGTTGTTCGAAGTTCAATCCAGGAGGTGCGAGTTATCCGTTTGTTTCCAGTTCGTTCGTACTCTGTTCCAAAAGTTTGAGAATAGCTGATATCACCGATGAAAATAATTACCAGAAAGTTCACAGCCACTAGAGCAACTCCACCGATCAAAAGTCTAACAATGATTTTTCGGATTCTCTTTTTCACGTTCTGGGTATGGTGGGTAACATCTAACTAGCGAGAGTATGCCCACTAGTTGTAAAGAGCACTAAACCAGCGAAACTGCCCAACCCCCACAACAGTATCTACGAAGCACTGCGTTCCGCAAGTCAAAGTCCAGAAGGGGAAGAAGGTGAGGCGGGAGATGAAGTCTCAGAATGGGCAGTGAAGCGATCAAGTTGCACTGAAAGCAGCAGAAAGCACTCAGGCATATTCGCGCTAGTGCCTGTTACCTGTTCGCCTTTTTACGTTTAGCCTTCAATTTTTTGAGTTGTTCAGCTAAATATGCACGTTCCTCAGCTAATGACATGTTCATAATGTCGTGGCTTACCTGATCACGAATTTCTCTCATTCGTTCCACCATAGTTTGTGTTCTAGTTGCTGTCTTCATCTCTAAAAATTTCCTTCGGTGTTCGGATTTCAGTCATCTGATACCCTTCCCTAAAGTTAATGGAATTATATCCTCTTATACGTTCAAGGTTGACAATATGCTTAAAGTTCCAACTGGCAAGTACGTCAGCCTTATAAATTGTAGCAAGGGCTATGTGTTGACAGTCGGCAGTGCTTGTTCGTCCAACTACGTTCTCTGAAATATACAATTCAGCAAGTTGCCTGGCTTCTTCAGTTAGTTCTACTCTCTCAAAGTTCTTCAGTGACTCATAAAGTTCAACAATACGTTCAGGGGCATTGTAAATTTCAAGTTCAAGAATATCAGATACCATGACTATGATATTCTGAGTCTTTAAGACTTCAAAGAATTTCTTGGTTGGTTCGTCAAATTCTGTGTCGAAATAGCCTCCAAATACTGAGGTGTCGATGTAAACCCGTTTGATCATGCTCAAAGTTCGCTAATTGCACAAGACTTGGCAAGTGGCAGGGTGACAGGTAACGTTCAGATATGGCATGTGCCTCTGAACTTTCAAATATCTACTAAAATACCAGATGTGCAGAACAGATTCAAATAACCACTTAGAGGCATTTGCCATATCGCCTGTTACTTGCCGTTTTCGTGGTATTTCGTTTGCTCGATCTTGTCAAGCAGATTCAACAGAAATTCCATGTCTTCGATGAATAGACCGTAATCAGGATGCAGCTCTTCAAATTCGTTTTTCAGGTAGTAGAGAAGCAAGTTTCTCAAATTCTTCTGGACTCTTTGGATGTCGACAAGTCCAATGAAGTCATCAAACGCCTCAATTGATTTGCTGTTTATGTTCAGATGGTTCATTCAACTAATATACTACTTATTAGTAGTATTTAATAAGTGGTAACATGAAAATAACCACTACTCTTTCTTTGTTACCATGCCAACGAAGAAAGATGAATTTACAATTGAGGAGCTGGCCAAGTTAGCAGCAAGGATAAAGTCGTTAAGAATTGCCAAGGGCTACACAAACTATGAGAATTTCGCTTATGAACATAAAATTCCACGTGCTCAATATGGCCGATATGAAAAGGGCGAGGATTTACGATACAGTAGCCTCTTAAAATTGATCACGGCATTCGATATGAGCCTAAAAGAGTTTTTCAGTGAAGGGTTTGAATAAAAATTATAGACTAACAATCCTAGTCTAGTCATTTTTCTTTTTCTGAGACTTTCTTTCCTTCATCAATCTTTTAGCTGTGGCTTCTCGTCTTGGTCTGGAGATCTCGTCTGAAATTTGAGTGATCTTTTCGCGTATCATTTTGAGTTCATCCGGTACGTTCTTTAAAGCTGTTAATTCCTCATTTGGGCTAAGTAAGGTTTCGCTCAATGCACTCACATCCAATTTTGATTTAGTAGTATACCTGTTAAACCATGATCGATCACTTGATGTACGAAAACTAATTTCTACTTCATGGACTAGCTCTTCCTTGTTTTTCAAGTCAATAAAGTATTGAGGCCCTCCCAGTCCAATGACAAGTTCGTTTTGTGATGCAATGGCTTGATAAGTAAGTTTCGAAAACTTCTCATTGTCCGCTTTATTGTAGTAACGAATTAGTGGCTTTTCAGGGAAGGTTATTTCAACATTATAAGCCGTCATTTTCCCAATGTCTTTAATGACTAGAGTTAATAAATTATACCTTCGATTATCAGTAACTTCAACTAGTATCTCTGGAAGCTTAGAATCAAGGAACTGATTTAGTGTTATTGAGGCAACGGATAGAGAAAGTACAGAGATAAGTAGTGCTACGCCTTCAATTTGCTTGTCGGCATTGAAGAGCAGCCAAAAAGCAATTATGACCAAAAGGCCCAAAGTCACATAAATAGAGAGTTTCCTAAGTCGATCCATCTTGTGGCAAGTAACGTCTAGCTATCGGGCGTATGTCCGCAGCTAGTGAATAGCACGAAAGTAGTGAAATCTGCCGAAGCTCACAACGGTTCCAAGTCGCACTGCGTTCCGAAAGTCAAAACCTCCTGCGAGCAAAAGATGGTAGAAAACACTGCTGTATCTCAGCGGCAGATTCACGGTCGAGTTGCACTGAAACCAGCCAAAAAGCACTTAGACATATGCCCGATCAGCGTCTGTTAGATGCTGGATTTTTTTAGTCATACCACTCAGAAAATTCCATCACAAGCGTTAATGTGTCAAGTTTGGCAGTCACACCTGTTCGGTTGTTTCTGTTCGCGAAGCAATATCCAGTGTTAGTTCGATACCAAACAGCGTTGGTTGATTCATGTGGAAACCATTGTTGTTGAGTTAGTTCAGTCCCCATGACAGTTGGATTAAATAGATCTGAGGAGCGGATGGAATTTGATATTTCCGCCAATTGTGAAGTTGTTAGTTTTATTGAGTATTCAATCGAATAATCTTGTATCATGTCTTGATATTCGTCCTTCAATATTTCAACGTTACTTGGGATTTGAATATCAGTTGCTTGTTCAAACCGATCTTCACTTGGAGTTCGTCCGCAAGAAGTGAATATAACTAGTATTGCAAAAATCAGGTTTCTACGGGTTTCGAGTTTCCCAGAGTTCAAGTACTTCATTGGTAATTTGTTGCACGTCTTCATCCGTAGTTGAAAGTCCATACCTAGAAATCAGTTCACTTCGGACAATGTTGAAAATCTTGGATTCATCAGCTCCTTTCCAAAGATGTGATAGAAGTTGGTTAGATAAATGTTCAAATTCATCCAAAGGTGACCCGGGTATCAGTTCTAAGTCTCGAAACAGTCTATTCAGTTCAGATTTCATAGACTGAAATTCCACTAAAATTTGCTTGTTATTGCTCATTTGATTCTTAGCACTTCTGGCATCTAACGGTTAGTATATGAAAAGTAGCGGATTAAAAAACACTAACTTTTCGTTTAATTATTTGCCACCAATTTACGAAACTCACCTCGAATTAAGCACTCAAACCGCTATTTTTTATATACAGTGTTATCGGCTTTTCTTCCCTCGTTTCATTTTTAGTCGTATCTTTGGAATGCGAAATACATCATACTTTATCAAATGACGTCAAAAATCAAAATTCGGCTTAAACAGAAAATATTGGGTAGGCATACGGGTGCAAGTCCCGCAGACCGTTCAAGGCGTTGCTTTGATGTGTTTCGCAGTGACCTATCCTCTTTTTATTCATTTAATCCATTACATTATGCGAAACACAAATGGTCAAAATGCTTGTCTAGATGACAATCTTTTGAAAACGGTCAATGGTTCATCTGAACCTAAAGTCTCAACTCTTTTAAATTCTTCCGAAGCAGAGTTTCTTGATTATGTTAAATTTCACGGAATTAATAAGTTTGTTGTATCACTCAAAATGATTCACGATTTTGCTTTATATCACACAGATTTGTGTTTTGATAAAGATGAAAAGTCTGCTCTTTTTGATTTGAAAATCTTGTGGGAAGGTTTTGAGCGAATTGGGCAAGAATCTTAAAATTCAGGGAGGGCTGTTTTTAGATAGTCCTCTTTGTTCATTTTTCAGACATCTAATACTCATTGACCCAATGAAAAACAGCTGAAACACTCCAAACAAATAAAGGGATGATGAAAGGTTCCAAAACCATAGCTACCCGCTTTAGCTGAATATTAACCAATCCGATTTTTGAAACACCCCATTCACGTTGTAATGAGTTTGAGAACATGGTCAAGATTGGTACTATTATCATAAATGGCCAAAGAGGAGAAAGGAGAGGTACATATAGAATCCATATAAATTTTTTGAAGCAACCCAACTGTAGCGATAAATGATTCATTGGTTCATCAAATACCGAAGTTTTAGTAACTATTTGCATGTCATTAATCATATTAACTAATATTCCAGCCATACCAATTCCAATACAGAGATAATTGACAGTCCAAGAAGGCCAATCGAAAACTCGTAGAGTGATAATCTTAAAAATATTTTCAGCAAGTGAATTCCAGTTAGATAAAAGTCCCGCAAGTGTTGGCTCTATCCAGAAGAACTCCTTGAATAGACTTAGCGTACCGATGCTAGCTAAAATCAGATATGGAATATTTTGCTTAAGCCTTTCTTTCCAAAGAGCAAAGTAATAATCATACTCAGCTTTAGTGGATATTCCTTTTTCATCCCATTCTGGATGTTGATTTCTTATAGCAGTCTTTCTTGTTTCAAGCTCTGATTTAGCATGAGCGATAAACAATGTTGGGTGTTTGAATAGACTCATAAATCGTATTTAATATTCTACATTCAAGGAATATCATTTTGTTCTGAATTGCCGATAACTACTACATAATACGCACTGTGCGTATTATACGCCTTTCAAATATACATGCTATTCCATCAGGTCCAATGGGCTTACTACGTCCTTGAGCGAGGTTGTACTTACGTGAGTATAGATTTCCGTGGTTTTGGAGCTGCTATGGCCAAGTAAGGTTTGGATATATCTCAGATTAGTACCATTTTCTAAGAGATGAGTAGCAAAACTATGCCTTAAGGTATGCGGCTTCACTATTTTCTGAGTCCCGGCACGTTTAGTAGCTTTTTTAAGAACTTTTCGAACACTACTGCCACTGTATGGCCCACCGGTAGGCCCTTCGAAAAGATACTCCACTGGCCGGTATTGCTTGAAATAGGCACGCAATAGGGCTAATAGGGTAGGAGATAATAGGGTATATCGGTCTTTGACGCCTTTGCCTTCTCTAACCCAGATCCTCATCCTACTCGAATCAATATCTCTTGGTCGCAGGTTCAGGAGTTCGCCCATTCTCAATCCGGCCGCGTAAACAGTGGTCAATAGGGCTTTGTGTTTCAGGTTTTCAGCACACTGCAAGATTCGTTTGACTTCTTCCAAAGAAAGGACAACTGGCAACCGACTGACTTTGGAAGGTCGCTCTAATTCAATGAGTTGTCGATCTTGACCTAGCACTTTCTCCGCATAGAATTTGATGGCATTAATGGATTGATTTTGATAGGACCTGGAGATGTTTTTCTCCTTGATCAAATGGAGATGATATTGCTGAATGTCCTGCTTGCCTATTTGGTGGAGAGGTTTTGGGTATTGGGCCAAAAGAAATTGCCGGAACATATGCGAATAGGTTTGTAGTGTGGCTTTGCTGTATCGACAAAGTATAAGCTTAGCTTTCAAAGCCTCCACTGCCTGTTTGTATTCCCGATTTCTGAACTCATCTACTAATTGCTTCATGATTGCAATAACAACAAGAAGAAGAAATTAATTAATTTTATAAGCATTTATAATCGACTATAAGTATTTAAATAAATGAATAATCTTGGCATCACAACTTGCTTACATTGCCAGAAAACTTTGACTGGTAGGATAGATAAGAAATTTTGTGATTCCTATTGCCGAAATACATACAATAACCGTAACCGATCATCGGAAGAAGCACAGATTCAGTACCTGAACTCTCAAATCAGGAAAAACAGGCGCATTCTCAAAACCCTTTCCCCCGAAGGAAAAGCTACTGTCAGAAAAGAAGTCCTTGACCAGATGGGCTATGATTTCCGTCACTTTTCAGGTTTGCAAACAGTTGTTGTACTATCTGGTGTATGACTATGCGTTTGCTCCAACTGTAGACCCGAAAGGTGTTCCAAAAGCCATTATTGTCAAACGACAAGACTATATGGATCAGTTGAGCTTCCCTATTTGGAGGAAATAGAAGATTGATGCCTTTTCTCGGCTGTGGGTACTCGAAGGATCCCCCGTTCAAGCTAGCCCAGATGGTGGGTAGTGCCTGGGTTTGCGCGGACAGCTGGCAGTTACTTTGATGCGAAGGTTGACAGTCGGCTGCTCCACTTTTTTCAAAAAATCCCCGAAATCCCCACTTTTCCCCACCAATTTCTGATGTGATCGAAAATTTATCCAAAAACCTCATTTTTAAGCAATTGAAGAGCTAACTGTCTCATATATGCCTATTTACCCTCTTGTGCTTTTATCGCTGATTTAACACAATATTTTGCTGTTTTTGAGTTATAATGGAAAAATTGTGTAGTGAAGTGGGGGAAAGTGGTGTGAAATGTGTGATTTTGTCTATCTTAGCACTGGTGGTTTATATTTTTTTAGGCTCATATGGCGTTTTTTACAAGCGAGTTTGAGTGTAAGTTGGATACTAAGGGGAGGTTGGTCTTACCTGCAAAGATTAAGGCCAATCTTCCCGAGGTTTCTTCCAACGAGCTCGTCCTGAGAAAGGGCTTTGAGTCTAATCTCACGTTATATCCAATGGTGGAGTACAAGAAGCTTCATCACCGGATATCATCTCTTAGTGAGTTTAACCCCGAGCAAAGAAGACTGAAGAGAATGTTTTTCAAAAGCATAGCCCAGGTAGAACTGGACAGTGCGGGCCGAATACTGGTCCCCAAAGCTATGCTTGCTCATGCCAGCATCGAGAAGGAAGCGTTGCTAATTGGTATGGGCAATTATGTTGAAATATGGAATCCGCAAGTATTCGAAAGTGAATCCATGTCGGATGCCGATTTGTATTCCGAGTTGGCTCAGAAATACCTCGACGAATAACAGGCCATGGAGTATCACGTTCCAGCGCTACTAAATGAGTGCATGACCGGGTTGAACATTGACCCAGAAGGGATATATGTAGATGTAACCTTCGGAGGAGGGGGACACTCAAAGGCCATATTCGACCAACTGACAACCGGAAGATTACTCGTCTTTGATCAGGATACTGACGCAAAGGCCAACGCAAAGCCTCTGATGGAGGACAAGCGAGATAGTTCTTTCACATTTATTGAATCCAATTTCAGGCACCTGAAGAAGTTCCTGAAGTTTCACGGAGTTACTCAGGTAGACGGCATATTGGCTGATCTTGGTGTCTCCTTTCATCAGTTTGATAAGGCTGATCGTGGTTTTTCTACTCGCTTCGAAAGCGATCTGGACATGCGCATGGATCAACGTCAACGAAAGTCAGCCATTCAGGTGATCAACGAAAGTAGTGAGGCGGACCTCATTCATTTGTTGAGCGCTTATGGTGAAATCAAAAATGCCAGAACCCTCGCCTCGCGTATTGTGCAGATGAGAACGACGCAAAAACTGGAACGCACCGAGCAGCTGAAGGAAGCAGCACTACAAGTGGCCCCAAAAGGCAAGGAAGTGAAGTACCTGGCGCAACTGTATCAGGCGATCCGAATTGAAGTGAATGATGAGATGGGAGCGGTCAAAGAAATGTTGGAGCAGTCAATTGAGGTACTTAAGCCTGGTGGGCGATTGGTGGTGATCAGCTATCATTCACTCGAAGACCGACTGGTCAAAAACTTTGTCAATGCCGGAAACTTTAAAGGAAAGCAAGAAAAGGATTTCTATGGGAACCTACTTCGACCATTGGATCCGGTCAGTAGAAAGCCCATCGTGCCTACCCAGGAGGAGATAAATGTAAATAACAGATCACGCAGTGCGAAACTGAGAATAGCAGAAAAAAGAAATGGCAACGAACACCTATAAACTACCCAAAGGCGATAATCCAGGGCTATTTAGCTGGTTGGAAAAGTTTTTGCGCATCGATCAGACGATGGCAGAGGTAATCCATGTTCGGTTCATGCCTCAAATTTTGTTCATCACACTATTGAGTGTCATCTACATCGGCAACCGACACCTTGCTGAAAAGAAAATCAGAAACATAACCCAGCTTGAGACAGAAGTCAATGACCTGCAAGCTGACTTCATCTCACTGAAGGCCGATTACATGTTTGCCAGTAAGCAATCAGAAGTGGCCAAACAAGCCAAGCGAATAGGCCTGGTAGAAACTGATGAAGCACCCAGTAAAGTAAGAGTAATCGAGGAATGAGCATCAAGAAGTCCATATTGATTCGAGTGAGGATCTCCTTTTTGGTGGTTTTCCTGTTTTCATTGGCGATTTTGTACCGATTGGGAACCGTGCAATTTGTGCAGGGTGAAAAATGGCGGAAGCTCGGAGATCAACTGAGCCTTAGTGTTGAGACGATTCCCGCCACCCGCGGTAATATTTACTCCGATAATGGCAGTCTATTGGCGACCTCATTACCTTACTATAAGGTGGCGATGGATCCGATGGTCCCTTCCGACGAACTCATGAATCAGCACATTGATTCACTGGCCATGCTACTCTCCCGGTTTTATAAAGACATATCCAAGACGCAGTATAAAAGAAAAATACTGCAAGCCAGGAAGGAGAAACGGCAGTACCTGGTGCTCAACAGGAAGGAGATAGGCTACCAAGAAAAGAAAATGATCGAGGACTGGCCGATATTCCGAAAAGGCCAGCTTCGTGGAGGAATCATTTTTGAAAAGGTAGAAAAGAGAAAGCTACCTTTTTCGCGTTTAGGCTATAGAACAGTAGGCCGCGTCAATGAAGAAAACCGAGGTACAGTAGGCCTGGAATACAGCTTTAACCGGCAACTGGCAGGGAAGAATGGAAAGGCCCTTTATCAAAAAATGGTTGGTGGAGGCCAAAGACCCGTTTTTGATGGTTCGGAAGTAGCTCCCGTGGATGGCCTGGACATAGAAACCACCCTGAATGTCAATTTGCAGGATATTACCGAAGATGCGCTATTGAAAGCACTCCGACAGCACAGGGCCGACTATGGTGTGGCCGTTTTGATGGAAACCTCCACCGGGGAGATCAAAGCCATGTCCAATCTATCTAAAGATAACCGAGGAAACTACTGGGAGACTTACAACTACGCGGTTGGTAGTCAAGGGTCCAGAGAGCCTGGCTCCACGTTCAAGCTGGCAAGCATGATTGCACTGTTTGAAGAGAAGGACATTGCCCTGGCTGATACGGTTCATACAGGAAATGGTGTCTATCACTTTTTCGATGAAGTGATGAAAGACCATAAGCCTGGCGGGTACGGCGTTTTGACCGTTCAGGAAGTTTTTGAGAAGTCATCCAACATTGGTACGGCGAAACTGATCAGTCATCATTTCAATAGCAATCCGCAGAAGTATATCAATTACCTGAATCAAATGGGATTATCTCAACCACTTGGTTTTCAAATGGTTGGAGAGGGAAAACCGTATATAAAAACACCAAGAGATTCTACCTGGAGTGGTACCACACTACCGTGGATGTCTCATGGTTATGAGCTGAAAATGACCCCTCTGCAAACGCTAACCCTGTTTAATGCCGTAGCCAATGATGGTAAAATGGTCCAGCCGCTGATTGTTAAATCTGTTCGCAAAGCGGATAAGGTTGTGGAGACCTTCGAAACCAAGGTGCTGAATGATAAGATATGCTCCAGCAATACATTAAGAAAAGTTAGAACGATGCTGGAAGGCGTGGTTGAACGCGGTACGGCCAAGAATATTTTTGACAGCCAATACCGTATTGCAGGTAAGACGGGTACCGCCAAGAAAGTAAAGAATGGGAAGTACATCACGCAGTACTATACCTCATTTGCAGGCTATTTCCCTGCGGAATCACCACGTTACAGCTGCATTGTGGTAATAGACAACCCTAAGGGATTTAACATTTATGGTAGCGATGTGGCTGCCCCTGTATTTAAGGATATCGTTGATAAAATCGCTGCATTGGAGGTGGACCTGCATGACTACATGCCAGAGACGCGAGAAGAATTTGCCAGTGTATTTCCTGTGATCAGATCGGGTAATCACAATGATCTCAAATTCCTCTGCAATGAACTGGGGATTTCCAACCACTCTCAGGGTGCCGCAGAAAGTTGGGTGCAAACGAAAGTAGCCGGACAGGCCGTCTATTGGACACCCAATGATGTAAATGCACAGAAAGTTCCTGATGTAAGAGGCATGACTTTACGAGATGCGTTGTATGTGCTGGAAAATATCGGTATCCAGGTGCAAAGCAAAGGCAGAGGTCGCGTCAGCACGCAATCTCTACTACCCGGAACGAAAGTCACAGAGAGCACTAAAATTCGATTGACACTTGGCTAACCTGAAAGACATATTGTACAGTGTGAGCCTGATGGCTATTGAGGGAGATCGTGATGTGATGGTCGAAGGTATTGCTTTTGATTCCCGAAAAGTCACCGAGGGATTTTTGTTTGTGGCAGTCAAAGGATTGACGGTAGATGGACACAAGTTCATCGACCAATCCATCGAATCCGGAGCGATCGCTATCGTGTGTCAGGAAATGCCCGAACAGATCAAAGAGGGCGTGACTTACGTGCAAACCAATGACAGTAGTAAGGCTTTGGGAGTAATAGCGAGTAATTATTATGATCAACCTTCCTCCAGGCTGAAACTGATTGGAGTGACGGGAACGAATGGGAAAACTACTACAGCCACTTTACTTTACGACCTGTTCCAGCAGCTGGGCTACAAATCAGGTTTACTATCTACAGTTGAGAACAAGATTGACGGCAAGGTCTTACCTGCCAACTTCACTACTCCCGATGCACTTCAGTTGAATGAGCTTTTGCATCAAATGGCTAAAGAAGGTGTAACACATTGCTTCATGGAAGTAAGTTCGCATGCCTTGATGCAGGGACGTGTAGCAGGGGTGATGTTTGCCGGAGGTGTATTCACGAATCTCTCTCACGATCACCTGGATTACCACAAGACTTTCGATAACTACATCGCCGCGAAGAAATTGTTGTTTGATGGATTAGGAAAGGGTGCTTTTGCCCTGACCAACGCCGATGACAAGCGAGGTATGGTGATGCTTCAAAACACCAAAGCTTCCAAAAATACTTATGCCATCAAATCAGTGGCAGATTATAAGGGTAAAGTCCTTTCCGATTCATTGCAAGGGTTGCAACTCAACCTGGATGGAAGAGAGGTTTGGTGCCGATTAATTGGCAAATTCAATGCTTATAATCTGCTGGTGGCTTATGCTGTGGCCGTGGAACTGGGCGAGGATCCTGATACGATACTGGCAGCCTTGTCAAGTTTGAACAGTGCGAGAGGTCGTTTTGAGCAAGTTCCTAATGGGCAGGGAGTTACGGCAATTGTCGATTATGCACATACCCCAGATGCGCTGGAGAATGTGTTGAATGCAATTTCCGGAGTACGAACGAGAAATGAGACCTTGATCACAGTAATCGGATGTGGTGGAGACAGAGACCGTGATAAGCGACCTGAGATGGCCAGGATTGCTACCAAGCTCAGTGATAAGGTGATCTTGACGTCCGATAATCCCAGAACGGAGGACCCTGAATTGATCTTAACAGAGATGATGGAAGGTGTGCCCAAGTCCGAGGAGCGCAAGACCATGAAAATAACAGACAGGAAAGAGGCGATTCGAGTGGCGTGTAACCTGGCTTCTGATCAAGACATCATTTTGGTAGCCGGCAAGGGACATGAAACTTATCAGGAAGTGAATGGTGTGCGCATGCCTTTTGATGATAAAGAGATTTTAAACCAAAATTTAAATGACCAATAATGCTCTATTATTTATTTGATTTTTTAGAGCAAAAATTTGACCTGATCGGCGCAGGAGTGTTTCAATACATCTCTTTCCGTGCGGGCATGGCGGCCATTGTCTCTTTGCTGATCACAATTTTCTTCGGAAAGTACCTGATTCAAAAACTCAGATCATATCAGGTAGGTGAGTCCATCAGAGATTTGGGACTGGATGGACAAATGGAAAAACAGGGCACACCTACAATGGGTGGGATCATTATTATCCTGGCCATCGTTGTGCCAACGATTCTTTTTGCCCGAATTGGCAATGTTTATATCATTCTTTTGATTGTTGCGGCACTTTGGATGGGCATCATCGGGTTTTTGGACGATTATCTCAAGATCAAACGAAAAAATAAAGAAGGCCTTCGGGGCAAGTTCAAAGTTGTAGGGCAAATAGGGCTTGGTTTGCTGGTAGGCCTGGTGATGGTTTTTCACGATGATGTAGTGATCCGTGAATTCCTGGCCGATGGTTCATTCGAGGATAAGAAAGCATTGTTGACCACCATTCCTTTTTTTAAGGACAATGAGTTCCAATACAATTGGTTGTTGCCTGGTTTCCTTGCCGATTACACCTGGGTACTCTACATAGGTTTGGTGATATTCATAGTTACAGCAGTGTCCAATGGAGCGAATATCACAGACGGAATCGATGGATTGGCGGCAGGAACGTCTGCGATCATTGGATTGACCCTGGCCATTTTCGCTTACCTCTCTGGTAATGCAATTTTCGCTGATTACCTGAACATCATGTACATCCCCAATTCAGGTGAGTTGGTGATTTTCTGTACAGCATTCGTCGGAGCGTGTGTTGGTTTTTTGTGGTACAATGCCTATCCGGCTCAGGTATTCATGGGAGATACCGGGAGTTTGTCATTGGGAGGAGTTATTGCGGTATTGGCATTGGTGATCCGAAAAGAATTATTGATTCCCATTTTATGTGGGATTTTCCTGGTTGAGTTGGTTTCCGTGATCGTGCAGGTCTCGTGGTTCAAATACACCAAAAGGAAATATGGTGAAGGAAGGCGCGTGTTTTTGATGTCACCCCTGCATCACCATTACCAGAAGAGAAATTTAGCGGAAGCAAAGATTGTAACAAGGTTTTGGATCGTAGGTATCCTGTTGGCCATTTTCACTTTGGCCACCTTGAAATTGAGATAAAGCATTAAAACGCCTGGATTATGACGATAGAACAAATTGAAAAACAAAACCAGCGATTTCAGGATCGCGCCCTGGGGCTGACAGAGCTGATGCCCCGGGCGGATGTCATGGAATTTGCGACGTTGCTCAAGAGAAGCGCCGGGCAGATTCATAAGCTTTTTTACCAACTTCTTAATGCGAAAAATGAACGCACTTTCTGGCCTGTTTTAGAGCGCATGGAGGAGGTAATGAACGACCTGGTTTTTGAACTTGATCGTTTGCACGATTTGAATAACCTCATGTCGATCAGGGCGGTAGATTCTTTCATCAAGTCCGGGTATGATTTATTGTCGATGTACTCTATCAGCAGTGATCAGATTGTAAATCACTTTATCAAAAGTCAGAACATCAAAGCATGACAAAGAAGCTGGTCATATTAGGAGGAGGAGAAAGCGGTATTGGCGCTGCCATTCTGGGCAAACAGAAGCAGTATGATGTATTCGTTTCTGATTTCGGTATGATCAGCAAAGAAACCAAAGCACTTTTCAAGGAAGAGGCTATCGCTTTCGAAGAAGGGGGACATTCTTCCGTGATTGAGAATGCTGATTTGGTCGTTAAGAGCCCGGGTATTCCGGAAACAGCTCCAGTTGTAAAGAAATTTCTCGAGAAGGGAACACCGGTCATTTCTGAAATCGAGTTTGGCTATCAATTTCTGGACCAGGAAAAGGTCATAGCCATTACAGGTACGAATGGAAAAACTACCACAACCTTATTGACTTATCATTTACTGAAAACAGCAGGGTTGAAAGTAGCATTGGGAGGCAACATTGGGGTGAGTTTTGCGAAACTGGTTGCCGAAGGTGGATATGATTATTATGTAGTGGAGGTGAGTAGTTTTCAACTCGACGGAATCATTTCCTTCAAGCCGGATGTGGCCGTGCTACTCAATATTACACCAGACCACCTGGATCGGTACGATCATGACTTTGACAAGTACGTCAATTCAAAATTTAGGATAAGCGAAAACCTGACCAAAGATGAGTGCTTTATTTACTGCTCTGATTGCGACCCGGTTAATGAGGAGTTGGCTAAGCGGAAAGTAGAAGCTTGTTTGTTTGCTGTTTCTGCATCCAATCAGGAGAATTCAGCGGCGTACATTGATCAGGATCATTTGATTTTTGATTTGACTTTTACCCAATCGGGAGAATATCACGCTATTCCATTGGCGGAGATCGCATTAATCGGACGACACAACATGATCAATACCATGGCAGCAGTTTTGTCTGGTTTGCATTTTGATGTATCGATGGAAAAGGTACTAAAAGCGCTGAAGACCTTTAAGAATGCGCCACATCGATTGGAGTTGGTTAGTGAAATCAATGGGGTCAAGTACATTAATGATTCCAAAGCCACTAACGTAGATGCGGTCTCTTATGCATTGGATGGGGTGGTTCAGCCTATTGTTTGGATTGCAGGAGGAACTGACAAGGGAAACAACTATGATCCAATCGTTTCAATTGCTTCGAAGAAGGTGAGGAAATTGATCTGCCTGGGTACGGATAATACGCCGTTAATCGATGCATTTGGAGGTAAGTTGGATATAGGGGAGGCCTCAAGTATGGCAGAAGCAGTCAATTTGGCTACGGAAGCGGCGGATCATGGAGATGCGGTATTGCTATCTCCTGCATGTTCCAGTTTTGACCGCTTTAAGAATTATGAAGATAGAGGTGATCGTTTCAAAGAGGCGGTCAATACATTGGAAATACAAGCAAAAACGAAGGTATGAACGTGGTAAGAGATTGGGCATATCGAAACTTAAAAGGAGATCCAGTCATTTGGCTGGTAATTTTTCTATTGTCGTTATTCAGCATTGCTGTGGTTTATAGTGCAACTGGTAGCCTGGCTTATAAGCGGATGGATGGTAATACAGAATACTATCTGATCAAACATACAGCGCTTGTGTCGATCAGTTTGTTTGCAGTATGGCTGGCGCATAAAGTGGATTATCGCTACTATGCCAGGATTTCGAGATTCCTGCTTTGGGTTTCAGTTCCGCTATTGATATTCACGTGGTTGTTTGGTACCAATATTAATGAAGCTTCCCGATGGATTCCAATTCCATTCATTGGTATTGCTTTTCAACCATCCGATCTGGCGAAACTGGCCTTGCTAATCACACTGGCGAGCATGTTGACCAAAAAGCAGGGCACGATAGAAGATTTTCAGAAAGCGATCATCCCCATGTTGATCTGGATTGGTTTGATCTGTGGTTTGATAGCTATGACCAATTTCTCAACAGCGATCTTGTTGTTTTTTACCTGCATGCTATTGCTATTCCTCGGGAGAGTACCCATTAAGTACTTATTGATTTTGGTATTGATCGGAGGCATTTCAGGGGCATCTGCGATGCTTTTGGGGCAGAGAAAGGAAACCGTGGTTAACCGAATTGAGCGATTCATCAATCAGGAACAGTCCTTTCAATCACAGCAGGCGTACGTGGCTATTGCCACTGGAGGAATTTTTGGAAAAGGGCCCGGACAAAGTGATCAAAGAAATTACTTGCCACATCCCTATTCGGATTTTGTTTATGCCATCATTCTGGAGGAATACGGTTTGATAGGGGGCGTATTTGTATTGATTCTCTACCTGACTTTACTCTATCGGGGCATGAAAGCTACATTCAACAGTGAACGGCCTTTTGGGGGACTACTGTCCTCGGCGCTCACCTTTGCTCTGGTGCTACAAGCCATGGTGAACATGGGGGTAGCGGTTGGCCTGGGACCTGTTACGGGTCTGCCCTTGCCGCTATTGAGTATGGGAGGAACTTCCCAGTTGTTCATGGGGCTCTCATTGGGAATAGTGATCAGTGTGAGCAGGGGTAAGATAGATGCAGAGGAAGATAAACCAGAAAACGCGATTAGAGAGGAGGTGCCTGAAGCGGCGTAGATCATGAGTGAAGATAAAAGAACATATCGTTTCATGATTAGCGGCGGCGGGACTGGCGGGCATATCTATCCTGCGATATCAATTGCTCAGGCTTTAAAGGCGACACTCGCAAATGTGGAAATCCTGTTTGTGGGTGCTGAGGGTAGGATGGAAATGAAAAAAGTGCCTGAAGCGGGTTTTAAAATTGAAGGACTTTGGATCAGTGGGATTCAAAGAAAGATTACTGTAGATAACCTATCGCTTCCTTTCAAAGTCATTGCCAGCATTCGAAAGTCATTCAGATTGATTCGGGAGTTCAAACCTGATGTGGTAATAGGTGTTGGGGGCTATGCAAGCGGTCCTTTATTATATGCTGCCACTAAAAAGAAGATCCCCACACTAATTCAGGAACAAAATTCCTATGCAGGCTTAACAAATAAATGGTTAGCCAAACGGGTCGATAAGATATGTGTGGCTTATGATGGCTTAGAAAAGTACTTTCCTGAAGAAAAACTCATACTGACAGGCAATCCTGTGCGATTGGACATCCAAAAGGAAGATAGAAATGCAGCTTTCGGATACTTCAATTTGGATCCCAATAAAAAGACTATCCTGGCTTTAGGTGGAAGCCTTGGGGCACGTACGATTAATCAGAGCATTTTAAAACACCTGGAGGAACTCAAGGCCCACGATATACAGCTTGTTTGGCAGACAGGAGGATTTTATCATCAGGAAATTGTTGAACAATTAGATCGAGATGATTTTCCAGGTATCCGCATTCATGATTTCATAAGAGAGATGCAATACGCATACAATGTGGCGGATTTGGTGATTTCAAGAGCAGGAGCTTTGTCCATTGCCGAATTGATGATCATGGGTAAGGCAACTGTTTTGGTACCTTCTCCAAATGTCGCAGAGGACCACCAGACCCTCAATGCGAAGGCATTAGTAGACAAAGATGCAGCCGTCATGGTGAAGGATCATGAGGCAGAAAATGAATTGATACCAGCGGTAATTAAAGTGTTGGAGAATGAGGGGCAATTAGAAAGCTTAAAATCCAAAATAGGAGACCTTGCCCGGCCAAATGCGGCTTATGATATTGCCAACGAAGTAATCAAATTGACGGCATGAATTTAGCAAGTATCGATAGCGTCTATTTTGTTGGTATCGGAGGAATCGGTATGAGTGCGCTTGCCCGGTGGTTCAAAACACGAGGAATGAATGTTGCCGGTTACGATCGAATACAAACGCCGTTAACCAGTAAGCTTGAAGAAGAGGGAATAGTTGTCCATTACGTAGACGACACTAAATTTATAACTACAGACTTTCAGGACAAATCACGGACATTAGTTGTTTATACACCGGCCATTCCTTCCACACATACTGAATTGACCTATTTCCTTTCCAATGATTATCAGGTCAAAAAGCGTTCTGAAGTGTTGGGAATCATCACCAAAGATCATTATACAGTTGCCGTAGGGGGTACCCACGGGAAAACAACCACTTCGTCAATGGTGGCCCATTTGCTAGCGGGATCTGCTAAAGGTACTTCGGCCTTTGTTGGCGGGATCATGACTAATAATGGTTCTAATTTGATCATGGGTGGTCCGGAATCACCGGTAGTAGCGGAGGCAGACGAGTTTGATCGTTCTTTCTTACAACTGGACCCCAATCATACCATACTTACTTCGTTGGATCCTGATCACCTGGACATCTATGGTGACGAATCCACAATGCTACAGACTTATAAGGATTTTCTCTTATTGAACCATGAAGCAAAGCTTTTACTACATATCGATACGATTCGTCAGTTGGGTGGCCAACTTGGGGATCTTAATTATCAATCTTTTGGCCTGGAGGGAGCGGACATTACAGCGGCCAACCTCTCAGTCCAGGATGGTTATAACCTATTTGACTACCGGGGCCAGCAGGAAATAACAGGCATACATCTTCAGTTACCAGGTTATCACAACATTTCCAATGCAGTTGCTGCAATCACGGTAGCATTGGACCTGGGAATGTCCACGGAAGAAGTAAAAGAAAGAATGGCTTCTTATCGAGGCGTCAAGCGAAGGTTTGAGTACATCTACAGAGATGGCCAAAAAGTATACATCGATGATTATGCCCATCACCCAACAGAAATTGAGGCTTTATTGAATTCAATACGATTTTTGTACCCAAAGAAAAAAGTCACAGCTATTTTCCAACCACACCTGTTCTCAAGAACAAGGGACTTTCAGGAGGGATTCAGTAAAAGTCTATCCATTGCCGATGAGGTAATTATGTTGCCCATCTATCCGGCAAGAGAGGAGCCAATTCCAGGCGTTTCGTCAGAAATCATTTTGAATCAGATCACTACGAAATGTCAGATGATGCAGAAGTCGGATTTTCCGGAAGCCCTGGAGCACATGGATTGGGAAGTGTTGGTTACCGTTGGTGCTGGAGACATAGACCAGTTGGTACCTCGATTCAAGTCTTACTTAGAAAACAAAGAAACAGTTGAGAGTTAGCATAAAAACCATATCGACTATTGGCATTTGCAGCTTTTTGATGCTGGGATTGATCAGCTTTAGTGGAGTGAAGCACTCCAGAAGAGTAATTCACGACGTTTTGATCAATATCCAACATGAAAAGGGCAATTACTTCATTGACCAACCTGAAGTACTGGGATTGTTGAATGCCCGAAATACGGATTATGTACTTGGATCTAAGATCGGAGATATTGATCTGAAGCTACTTGAGAGCCGCGTGGAAGCACATGCGTTTGTTGAAGATGCCCAAATCTACTATGATCTGAAGGGAAACCTGGCCGTAAATGTGAAGCAGGCACGTCCTATTGCCCGGATTTATGATCCATATGGTGCGGACAAATACATCGATGATCGAGGATTGATTTTACCTGTCAATGGAAAGCACACCGCTCGGGTACCGCTGGTAGAACTAGAGAAGAAATTTGATTGGAAAATTGCCATCACAGATAGTGAAGAAGGTGCAGATCTCTTTGCACTTTTGCGCTTTATTGATAGTAATGATTTTTGGAAAGCACAGATCGCCCACCTGGTGTTTGAAGGTAGCGGAGAGGTCACGATGTTACCTCAGATCACGAAGCAAAAAATTCTCTTTGGAAAACCCTCTGATGTCGTTGAAAAATTTAGGAAATTGGAGGTTTTTTACAAGGAAATACTTCCCAACAAGGGATGGAACACTTACTCGCTGGTTAACTTAAAATTTAAAGATCAAATTGTTTGTGAATAGGACGCTATTTGCTACTATCTGATTGAGATAAAAAGAAAAATGGAAGAGGATAAAATCATAGTAGGTCTTGATATTGGTACCACCAAGATTTGCTGCATTGTAGGGCGCAAAAATGAATTCGGAAAACTGGAGATCCTGGGTATGGGGAAAGCTGTTTCTGATGGAGTCATTCGAGGCATTGTGACCAACATTGACAAGACTGTTCATGCCCTTGAAAAGGCCGTCGCTCAGGCAAGCGAAATGGCCAATATTGATATCCGTGTTGTAAATGTCGGAATTGCCGGGCAACACATTAAAAGTGCGGTTTATCATGGCTCTATCACACGTGAGAGCAATGATGAGATTACTGTCGAAGATGTTAATCGCCTGACAAACGACATGTATCGTATCGTAATTCCTCCAGGGAGCGAGATCATTCATGTCATGCCACAAGACTACATTGTAGATTATGAAGATGGCATCAAAGATCCGGTAGGAATGTCTGGTGTGAAATTGGAAGCGGATTTCCATATCATTACCGCTCAAACCAATGCCATTAACAACATCAATCGCTGTATCAAAAGAGCAGGACTTGAAGTTGAAAATTTGATTCTGGAACCATTGGCGTCCAGTTTAGCGGTACTAAGTGAAGAAGAGAAGGAAGCCGGAGTTTGCCTGGTAGATATTGGTGGTGGTACGACCGATATTGCCGTTTTCTACGATAATATTATACGGCATACAGCGGTTATTCCTTTTGGAGGCAACATCATTACTGCCGATATCAAACAGGGCTGCATGGTGATGGAGCATCAGGCCGAGCAATTGAAAACCAAGTTTGGTCGAGCAATTGGTGAAGAGGCCAATGCCAATGAAATTGTCTCGATACCGGGCTTAAGGAACCGGCCGGCAAAGGAAATTTCCGTGAAGAACCTGGCGCACATCATTGAGGCCCGAATGGAAGAGATCATTGAGATGGTTCACACTGAGATTATTACCTCGGGATATCATAAGAAATTGGCAGCTGGGATTGTGATCACCGGTGGTGGATCTCAACTGACCAGTATCAAACAGCTATTCGAGTACATGACTGGTCTGGATGCCAGAGTTGGTTATCCAAACGAACATCTGGGCAAAAGCAAAGTGGAGTCTGTGAAGAGTCCGATGTACGCTACTTCGGTGGGGTTAGTATTATCCGGATTCAAAGCTTTGGATTTCAGGGAAATGCAATACATGGAACGCAAAGAGCGAGAAGAAGGTGGACGTAGACGCAGAGATCGGCCGGATAGTAGCTTTTTTCAGAATATCCTGGAAAAAACTAAGGGCTTGCTGATTGATGACATAGACGATAAAATGGAATATTAATGGGCCTGCTGCTTAGACAAGGCCATAAACAATATTAGATCATGGGTGAAAATACATACGCATTCGACCTGCCCTCACATCACAAATCCATTATAAAGGTAATTGGAGTTGGTGGTGGAGGTAGCAACGCCGTAAATCACATGTTTAACTCGGGGATTAAAGATGTCGAGTTTGTGGTTTGCAATACGGATAGCCAGGCGCTTCAGAGTAGCCCGGTGGCCAATAAACTTCAGATAGGGATCGACCTGACCAAAGGTCTTGGTGCGGGAGCCAATCCTGAGAAGGGGAGAAATGCTGCAATTGAAAGCAAGGAAGATATTAGAGAGATGCTTTCTGAGGATACCAAAATGGTTTTCGTCACTGCAGGTATGGGAGGAGGTACCGGTACAGGTGCT
This sequence comes from Cyclobacteriaceae bacterium, assembly GCA_965215825.1. GTDB lineage: Bacteria > Bacteroidota > Bacteroidia > Cytophagales > Cyclobacteriaceae > JAWPMT01. The sequence goes on from CBDCEM010000003.1 coordinate 789,920, forward strand.
GCTCCGGTCATTGCTCAGGTAGCGAAAGAACTTGATATTTTGACTGTAGGTATAGTAACCGCTCCTTTCGGTTTTGAAGGCCGAAAAAAGATGAACCAGGCAAATGAAGGAATCCGATTACTTAAGCAGCATTGCGATACGGTGCTTGTGGTTCTGAACGACAAGATCAAAGAGATGTTCGGTAACCTGGCTATCAGTGAGGCATTTGGGCAAGCCGATAACGTACTGACCACTGCTGCAAAAGGAATTGCCGAAATAATTACCGTTCCCGGACATGTCAATGTAGACTTTGAAGATGTCAAGACAGTCATGAAAGATGCAGGTGCGGCAGTCATGGGATCTGCCCGGGCTTCTGGCGACAGTAGAGCAAGAAGATCCGCTGAAATGGCACTAAACTCTCCGTTACTCAATAATCAGAACATTTTGGGAGCAGAGAAGATCTTACTTTCGATCATGTCCGGAGAAGATTCAGAGCTGCAAATGGACGAGCTGGCGGAAATTACGGATTACATGCAAGAGTTTGCAGGTGATGATGCTGAGGTGATTTTCGGTCATGGTGTAGATAGTTCACTTGGTGAGAATATTAGTGTAACGGTGATTGCGACAGGTTTTGCGAGTGATGAGGACATGCAACTCAAAATGCGCAAAGAGCCGAAAGTTGATACCATGGCCCTCCTGAAGGCCGAAATTCAACAGGAGGTAGAATTGGAGGAGCAGGATGAAGTGAAGAAGGTGTTCGATTTGGAATCTTCCAAAGAGATTAATCAGTTCACACTATTTGATCGCCCTCAGGTGCGTAAGCCAGCTCAGGAAGAGGAGGACGATGATCATATCCCCCTAAGAACAAGTCCTTTTGAACGTCCGGTAAGAGAATCTGGATTTGAGGAATTTGATTTCGAAGTAGATGATCTTGATGAGGAGCAGGAAGATCGGCCTGTAGAACGCCCGGCTGAACGTCCTTCGTTCACGTTTGAGTTTGAAAAGCCTGAGCCCCGGGATTTTATGGAAGAGGAGGAAGACGAAGAGGAGGAAGATGGTGATTTCCTGGTGGAATTGGGCAAGGACTATCAGATAAAGCAGGAAGCTGAGGATGAAGATCCTGTCCTCGATGAATTGGTGGAAGGACCTGCGATTCCAATCTCACGTAAAGTGGAGTTAATGGAAGAGCGCCGAATTCGGGAAGAGAAAATTGAAGCGGCAAGAAAGGCTCGTCAGCAACAGGAATACCTGAATACAGAGAGCTTTAAAGAAAAGTGGGATGTTCCTGCTTATGAACGTAAAAAGGTGAAATTGAAGGAAGTTCCGCATTCTGCGGAGCGCAATATTTCCAAGTTCAATTTGACAGATGATAATCAGATTTTAGGGAACAATAAGTTCCTTCATGATAATGTAGACTAGATCTACAGGTGTATAATTGAAAAGCCGTGGCGAAAGTCACGGCTTTTTTTTGTACCAGATCTCAGATAACCGCTGTTCATGAGCCATTCGCGATTTGTATCGCGAATAATTATCGTTGGATTTATAATCCTCTTCCTGTTTTGCGTACTTTTCATACTTGCACCAAACATGATCTACTGATATTAAATATGTGGTTTAAGCAATTGGTGGGTTTTAATGAAGCTGACCCGGAACAGGTTAGACAAAAACTTCAGATTGAAGGAGAGCAGCTCATTTCTAATGTGAATAGGGAATCGATCAGGATTGGGACGCTGGAAGTGCCTCTTTTGTCAGAGTTAAGAGGCAGACATAAGATCTCCGAAATTAGTGAGGGTAGTTTGAAAGTAAGTGAAGATGTTGGGGATGTACAGCAATTGCATGCCTTATCAATCAATGATGGTGCTATTTTCCAGGCAGCCTCGCAGTTCAATTTATTGGAAATGGTAGGCCCGCATGTAACCCCTGAACAAGGTGTCGATGGTTATGAATCAGATTTAACCCAAGGCCCGGCATGTGCTGTAGCTTGTGGTGCGGGTACGATTTATAGGAATTATTTTGTGCCAGTAAATGGTCAAATAGGGCAAACACACGACAATCAAATTGATTGCTTAGCAGATTTAGGGAGATATTTTAAAAACGATGAGTTGTTGCTATGGAAGATGCAAAATGGTTATGCAATGGCGAACCAAGAAGGGTTACTATATATTAATAAACAACTGGCACAACTTGATAGTGGCAACTATGAGAAGGTAAAAGGACTCTTGAGAGTTGGGATTCAAAGAGATACTGAGGTGACTTTTCGAAATTCTGGGAATATCGTCACTCAGGTCTATTGTTCAGCGCTTCCGGTTGCCTATTGCCATATTGAAGCAATCTATTGGGAGCGTTTTGCTAGACTTATATTGGAAGCAACTTATGAATCAACATTCTTTGCTGCTCTGGAAAATTATCACCGCACCGGAAATAACATGCTCTACCTTACTTTAGTTGGAGGTGGTGCATTTGGAAACGAAAATTATTGGATCATTCAGTCTTTAAAAAAAGTGATTGATCAATTTAAAAAGGCCCCATTGGACGTAAGAATTGTTAGTTATGGACGTTCTAACTCTGCCTTAAGAACTTTGCTGCATTAAGTTATTCTTCCTCCAGTTCTGCCGCAACGTAAATGGTAAGCAGTGCTAGTCCTCCTACTGTGCTCAGTACTTTTCCAGCACCTGTCGTTTTTGAAAGTTTGACCTGGTTTCCACCTGACTTTGGGTCATTGTATTGCGTTTCCATTACGGTAGAAATCCAGAATTCATGTTGATAGATTGACCGTTTTTTGTCTGATTCATTGGCAAGAAACAAGCGTGTTTGAAAACCATCGGCTTCTGATTGGTCAATCTCCAGAATTTTACTTTGATAGCCGTGTACATTCCGTTTTTCAACTCCTGCGGAGAGCTTCAGATTATAATGATCAAGATTGAGCTTTCTGGCGCGATAACGTATGTAGCTTCCCCCGGGGATAAAGTTTGTTGATGAAGGGGTGGTAATCGTGCCTGATATTTCTCCGCTTTCAATGCCGGCCAGCCACTCAATAGAACTGGAGTTGGCTTCTAGTGTTGCCTGATTGCTTGCCAATGTAAAACTCTCTCCTTCTTTAATCAACGAGCTTTTATTCCAATCAACGTAGATAAGTTCATTTGACAAGTTGTGGATTTCGATTTCCATAACACCACTGCCAGTAAACCAATATGAAAGCCTGATGGAGTCATTTTCGGTAACAAAACCCTTTGTTGATTCTTCCATTGAACTGTCGATGCTCAGGTATTGATATTTTACACATCCTGATATAGTGAAAGAAAGTATCGCGAGTGTGATAGTTGCACTTTTCATGTTTCATATTTTACAAAAACGCTGCCAGACTGAAGTGAAACTGGTTTCAATCTTGGATTTTCTTTATCTTACTTATAACAGAACATACAAATCACATGAGATTATACTATCTACTCTTATCAGGCCTGCTTATTGCCTGTCGGATGGAACCAGAGCCTGTTCGTACCATTAGTGAAGGGCATGTTCGAAGTGTAACTACTACTTTCACCAGTCATCAAAACGATACCAGGCAAAAACATGATCAAATAGTCTCGGTAGCGGAGTTTAATCCTGATGGGTCCTTGATCCGAATGACCAATCACATGACCTATCCATATGATTATGCACAACCTATAGTAGCCGATTATTGGTCAGAACCCAATGCTGATGAGCTTGTACATGTCATGGACGGTTTGGATATCGGAGCTGACCGAATTTTTCTATATGGTAATGATTGGCCTCAGAAATATGCAGAAGTTATCGAAGGAAAAGGTCACCCTATCTACGGAGCTCAGTGGGAGAAAATGTTTGGTGGCTATAAGAGCACGATTCCATCAAAAGAAGGACAGTTTCCTTTGATGATCAAAACAATAGCCAACGACCAAAAGAGTGAAAGAATAATGCACCTCGTAGACGGTTTTGAGGAATACTTTGAATACGAAGATGGAAAAGTGGTAGACTTTCGAACAGAGATGACTTACAATCCCGAAATGATGAGAAGGTACAGGGAGGTTTCCGATGGAGTAAAAACCAGTACATCAGAAAGTAAAAGAAACACCCCTCTTTATGTTTATGAAGGCGAAAAATTAAAAGAATACAACAACAGAAATTCTCAATACAAATACTTTTATGCGGCGGGCAGATTGATTCGAAGTGAATTTCACTTAAAAGGAAAGATGCGAAACCACCGCTTATATATTTACAATGAGCAGGGGTTAAAAGAGAAGACAGAGATATTCAATACTTACGGTGAGGCCGAATATACCATCGAATATCATTACGATTTTTACGAGGAAAGCTGAGATCGGAGTTACTTTAAAATGAAAGAAGCCACTCAAATGAGCAGCTTCTTTTGTTTTTAATGTATGATTATTGGCTTATGCCAATTTAGAGATCAAGTCTGCAGCTCGGTTAGAGTAACCAGCCTCATTGTCATACCATCCTACAACTTTAACCAACGTGCCAGTCGACTTTGTCAAGTCAGCATCGAAAATACAAGAGTAAGAACTTCCAATGATGTCCACAGAAACGATTGGATCTTCACAGTATTCCATCACACCTTTCAATCGAGCTTCCGAAGCAGCTTTCATGGCCGCGTTGATTTCTTCTGCTGTTGCGGGCTTAGAAAGCGTAGCAGTAAAATCAGTGATAGATCCTGTGATCGTAGGAACGCGCATAGCAAATCCATCAAGTTTACCCTTCACGGAAGGAATCACTTTGCCTACGGCACCAGCAGCTCCGGTAGAAGTAGGTACGATGGAAGCCGCAGCGGCTCTTGCTCTTCTCAAATCTTTGTGAGGAGCATCCTGTAATCTTTGATCAGCCGTGTACGCGTGGACTGTGGTCATGTAACCACTTTCAATACCCCAATTGTCTTCTAAGACCTTAACCATAGGAGCAAGGCAGTTAGTAGTACAAGAAGCGTTAGAAAGAATGGTCTCTTCGCCAGTTAATTGATCATCATTCACACCAAGTACGACGAAGGGGATGTCGCCTTTGGCAGGGGCTGAGATGATGACTTTTTTAGCTCCGGCAGTCAGGTGTTTACCTGCTCCTGCTGGATCCGCGAAAATACCAGTTGATTCCAGTACGATATCTACACCCAGTTCTCCCCAGGGTAGATTAGCAGGATCACGCTCAGCAGAAACTTTTATGTGCTTTCCGTTGATGATTAATCCAGCATCATCGGCTTCTACAGTTCCGGGAAATCTTCCCTGGGCCGAATCGTATTTCAATAGATGGGCTAAAGTCTTGGTATCAGTAAGATCATTAATGGCTACTACTTCCACATTGTCTTTTTCAAGCAATACTCGGTAGGTAATTCGACCAATTCTGCCGAATCCATTAATGGCAACTTTAGTTTTAGACATAAGTTCTAAGTTTTAAACTGTAATCAATTGAAGTGCAAATGTAAAACTTGATTTCGCCCAAACAAATTCAGGTTCAATAAGGGTTTTTAATATTGAAATAGTATAACGTTTGCATAGCTTCGTTGAACAAAAAAGAAGGGCTTTGCGTTAAAAGTTTTTCAATAGACAATGAACAAATGTTAACATTGGTAAGGCCTGTAGAGAGTGGATTGGCGGATGAAATAGAGGAGCAGTTGAAAAACATGGTGGCCGCCTACGAAGTATTTGCAAATGTGGCTACATCACTTCCGTACTTATTGGAGAGTGGCAAGGTGATCAAGGGAAAAGAGGCCATGAATGATTTTCTGCTAACGTTGGAGAAAGAATTGAACTGGAGTCGGTCAATCTCGTCAGATTCCTGTTACCTCGATCCGGATGGAGGAATGGTTTGTTGATTCTTCCGTCATCCAAAAGAATTTTTACTCATCTTAATGGATATCAGGCATTTGTCAGGTTGAGCCTGTCGATACCTGAAAATATTTTGCATAAATATTTGTATTTGTAAACCTCAATTCTATTTTTGCACTCCCAAATACTCTGGTCCGTTCGTCTAGGGGTTAGGACGCCAGGTTTTCATCCTGGTAACAGGGGTTCGATTCCCCTACGGACTACATTGTTTTTTCCCTCCTCGCACTGCGGGGAGGGTTTTTTGTTTGTAGGTGTTGTTTCCTTAATAACCTTCAATTAACGGATCAAGCAGAATTATGGATCAAGCAATAAATCTGGGGGCAAATTGAATTATCCATAGATTTTAGCGAGTCGATATAGAAAGAATGAGATGTTTCTGACGCCACGGAATTGAGACCTGAAAGCCTTGATCTTTGCATTAAATGATTCTGCGGCAGCGTTTGTACTTCTTCGTTCAAAGAAGTTCAAGATGGTTTCATAGTGGTTTTCAATGGTATTCGCCAGGGTTTTGAAGGACTTAAAGTCAGCTAGTTCTACATCATTATACCATCTTGCCAATTTGGTATAAACTACTCCTTTGTCTTTTCCGGTATGGTAGATATGTCCCAACTTCTGAGCCAACTCATAAGCTTGTTCTAATCTGGGGTAAAGTCGAAAAAGAATCTCTGCACGGTGAATCTGAGAAGGACTCCATTTTTCTTTATTCTTGAAAAGTAGGTATCTACTTCGAGCGAGTAATTGCTTGGGAGAATCTCCATTTTCCAATCGCTGTGTTACATATTTTTCACCAAGTTCTTTAGCTAACGATATTTCTGTATTCTCCTGATCTATTGCCTCCCATCGATATTTGATTCGCATTTCTTGCACCGCATCATAGGCCAGTTTTTGAACATGGAAACGATCGGTTACTAAAGTGGCTTTGGAGAAAACCTTCCTCACTATTTCTTGCATGGAAACCGCCATATCTAGGGTCACTTCTTGAACTGATCTACGTTTTTCAAAGGATATTTTTCTTTTAAGAATAGCCTTTATTGTCTCACTATCAGTGCCTTTGATAATAGCAACCAAACATCCTTTGTTTCCTTTTGCTGCCTTGTTCGTGATAATGGTGTAGAGCTCTCCCTGAGAAAGAGAAGTCTCATCAATGGTCAGGTAAGGACCAATATTATCAGGAAAAACCACATAATTCTCTGCATGAGTAAGTTGATCCCAGGTACTATAATCACTCAAATGCGTGGCATACTGTTCCTCAAGTAGCTTTCCATTAACATGGAAGTAATTACCCAGGCTTTTACAGCTTACTGGCGTTGTGTCGATGCACTGCTTTTAAAAAAGCCGCAAACTCTTTAGTCATGCGGGTCCCCTTAGCCACTAGTTCCCAATCTCTGGAAACCACTTGATTCATGGTCTCATTTAGCCACCTTCTACGCTTGACTTTTAGGTAACTCGCTTTACCCCGGATAGGAAAATCCTTGATGGTTACCTCTTCGAAAAAGCCCTTAGAGCTGAGTTTATGACCCAGAAATTCGGAAGGAGCTAATTCCCTCTCTAATAAACTGATCCAGTAACCTTCTTCTGTTTTCTCTACCGCAGTGACATCAAAGTAGGTCAGAATGCCTTCAGGCAAAATCAGAGATGCTAATTCCTTTTCCAATGATTGTTTTTGGAAATCGAAATTAGACTATATGTAGCTACTCCACAGATTTATTGCTTGATCCAGAATTATACCTATAGAGTTTGGCAAGACGATACAGGATCAAGCAAGAAATCTGGGGAGGAGATTGTATTAGCCATAGATTTTAGAAAGACGGTATAAGAAAAAGGATACATTTCTCACGCCTCTGAACTGAGATCTAAATGCTTTGATTTTAGCATCGAAAGATTCCAGCGACAGTAATTACCAAGTCTTTTAGAGCTTACTGGTGTTGTTTCGATGCACTGCTTTTCAGAAGGCCGCAAACTCTTTAGTCATGCCGGTGCCTGCGGCTAACTCCCAATTTCTTGAAATTACTTCATTCATTATTTCATTGAGCCAACGTCGACGGTAGACTTTTTAAGTAACATGCCTACCTCGGATAGGGAGGTTTGTCATAGTCACCTCTTCAAAGAAGGCAAATATCTCTAAAGCCCAATGTTCATACGGAAAACTAATGTCTATATGAGTTAGGTATAAGTGTGAAGATAGGTTGTTGTTTGATTTTACCCTATATATAAATACATTAGTTGAATTAATAATAAAAATAACGGAACGAGTTTTTTAAAATTAATTGTTAATATTTTTAACGTTAATAACGGATCAAGTTTTTTAAAATATATTGGTGGAATACATTTTTTTTAATAGACTTGTGATTCTATTGTCTCTGTCGGGCGAAAGCATCTCCAGCTTTTTTGGATACTTCTATGTCAGAGCAATATGATTTAATATGATGGCTCCAAAACTATGTTAGCCAAGTGGCGGAGCTGTATTCTCTCTTAATAAATAAGTTGATTATTTGACTTAATAAATAATTTGACAAGAAGTTGGTACGCCTTGTACACGAACTCCAAGCAAGAGAAAAAGTATTTAATTCGTTACATAACAATTTGGAAGAGGTCTAACTTCCATTTAAGTAAAAACTTAGACAATGAAGTGATCGCAAAAATGGGAGGAAGTTCCTTTATTCCCTTCTTACATTTTTGATATAAAGTAGTCACTCAAAGTAAACATTTCCCTTTAGTTATTTAGAGTCACTTCCCTGATCAGAAGTACTATTTATTTAGTATTCATTGAAGATCAAGGTTATAATGATTTTTAGGATTTCGTATACTCCAATTGGAGGGAGATTACCCTTTGTTTACTCGAATGAAATTGTAGCCGCTGCAAGTTGTTTCGCTAAACCTCGCATTTTTCCTGGACAGTAATGACCTGAAATGAACACTAAAGAAATCCTGAAAGAATTTAATGGTGATGCTTTACCTTATCCTTCGGACAAGACGATAGTTGACTTATTTGAGGCACAAGTCAAAAGAACACCAGAAAGTATCGCTTTAGTCTATCAAGACTGTCAATTGACCTATGGAGAGTTAAATGAAAAAAGTAACCGAATAGCTCATTTCCTGCGAAAACAAAAAGATATAAAACAAAACATGTTAGTAGGAGTAATGCTCAGTCGGTCAGCGACATTAGTAATAAACCTACTTGGAGTCTTAAAGGCAGGTGCAGCATATGTTCCACTTGATCCTGAGTATCCAACGAAGCGATTAAAATATATTATTGAAGACAGTGGATTAAATCTTATTATATCTGAGAAGACTCAGGAAGAACAAGTTGATCGACTTTTAACAACTACGATCTACATAGATCAGATCAGTGGATCAATCAGGCAATATTCAGATGCTAATCCTTCAAAAATTAGCACCACTCATGATTTGATATATGTGATTTATACTTCGGGTTCCACAGGCCGTCCAAAAGGGATTCAAGTTATTCATAAATCCGTGGTAAACTTCTTGACAAGCATGGCAAGGGAACCAGGCATGGATAAGAACGATAAATTGTTGGCTGTCACGACTTGTAATTTTGATATATCGGTGTTGGAATTGTTTTTGCCATTAGTGACAGGAGCGAGTGTGGTGATTGCCAGTCAGGACCAGGTCAGGGAGCCGGTATTGTTAGAACAGCTTATAGATGCAGCATCACCATCAATAATGCAAGCTACCCCGAGTCTTTGGAGCATGTTGATAGAAAATGGATGGTTAGGAAATGAAAAATTAAAAATTTTATGTGGTGGGGAGCGATTGCCCATTGAACTTGGAAAGAAATTGCTTGATCGCTCTGATTCACTATGGAATATGTACGGCCCAACTGAAACTACAATATGGTCGACAGTTAAGTCTATAGCTAACGAATCAGATCTGTCATGTATAGGAAAACCTATTGCAAATACAAGTATCTATATATTAGATGATACACAGAAATTAGTCCCGCAGGAAGTGGTTGGGGAAATATATATCGGTGGAGACGGATTAGCTAAAGGTTATCTCAACAGAGATGAGCTAACAAAGGAAAAATTCATAACCAATCCATTTGAAGAGGGAAAGCGATTGTACAGGACGGGTGATTTAGGAAAATGGTTGGAAGATGGAAGTATTGCATTTATAGGCCGTAATGACGAACAAGTAAAAATCAGGGGCCATCGAGTAGAATTAGGCGAAATAGAATCTGTTATATACAGGCATGAGCTCGTTCAGAAAGTAGTCCTTATTCAACAACAGGACCATACTGGAGAAACAAACCTCATAGCCTATATAGTGCCTGAAGCAAATTTTATTGACAACAACATTACTGAAATACATAAGGAAATTAATCAAGAGCAGGTTACTGGATGGGGTAAAGTATGGGATGAAGCTTATAAAAGTACTCACGCCAATCATGACTTGCTATTTAACACCTCCGGGTGGAACAGCAGCTATACGGGACGAGCAATCCAGGAAGATGAAATGAGAGGTTTTATAAATGAAGCTGTTGACTTAGTGCGATCTTACAACCCAAGGAATGTATTTGAAATAGGCTGTGGTACAGGGTTAATGCTATTTGAAATAGCGCCTCATTGCACACGATTTATTGGCTCTGACATTTCAATGTCGGCCATAGATTACATTAAGCAACAAATTGAATACGACACGGATAAGTGGAAACAAGTGGAACTGTTTCAAGGAGCTGCGAATGAATTTGAATTTTTAAAGGATAAAAGCATTGATACCATTATCCTGAACTCGGTAATTCAATACTTTCCTGGCATTGAATATTTGGAAAAAGTATTAGGACGAGCTATTGATTTGATTCAGCCTGGTGGAATCATATTTGTGGGCGATGTAAGAAGTTTTTCGCTATACCCTTTATTTCAAACTTCGGTGCAGCTTTATCAGGCAGAGGATACAATTACCGGGCAGGAGCTGAGCCAGAAAATTCAAGAAAATATCATTAAGGAAAGTGAATTATTATTGGATCCTGGATTCTTTATTCAATTAAAAAAACGGTATCCAAAGATCAGCCATGTAGAAATACTACCCAAGACCAGTAAGTACGACAATGAGCTATCCAAATTCCGTTATCAGGTGGTAATTCATATTGGACCATCTATAGAAGTTGCTGAAGAGATCAATTGGATAAACTGGCGGAAAGAAAATGAGCTACTTCCTTTTTTAGAGACCTTGTTAAAGGAAAGAGAGACGGAGATAATTGGCTTGAAGAATATTCCGAATCATCGACTTTTCCGGGACAGGCAAGTATACGCATTGTTGCAAAATGAAGAAACGCAGGTAACCGTGGCGGAGTTGAAAACAACAAAACAACTTTCGGAAGATGTTATTAAGTTGGATGAGCTTAAGGACCTGGCAGCTACGCTCTCCTATGAAATAAAAGTTTTTTGGGAAAGCAATAATCACAACGGAGGCTACGACATATTGTTTAGGAAAAAAGCGAACCATAAAGACTTTCCGGATTTGAGCAGTATTTACTATAAGACAATAGAAAGAGAATTTCCTGATAACCAGTTGATTCGTTATGGCAGTGATCCATTGAAGAGCAAACTCAATCGCAGAATGGTACCCTTGTTGCATAGCCACCTCAAGGAGGAACTTCCTGATCACATGATACCCTCGGGCTATGTTTTCGTAGAAAGCTTTCCACAGACCCTTAACGGTAAAATAGATAGAAATGCACTGGTTGAAATTGGCAACAGAGAATTGGGTATTGTTCAAGAATATACTCCCCCACAAAATGAAACTGCAAAGAAATTGGCAAACTTGTGGCAAGAAATATTAGGTAGAGATATGGTAGGTGCGAAAGATAATTTCTTTGAATTGGGGGGGCATTCTCTAAAGGCAACACAGCTAACATCTCGTATACATAAGGAATTTAATACCAGAATAGACCTTAAGAGTGTCTTTACACATCCTACAGTCGAATTGTTATCGGATCTTATCCATCGTACCGCAAAAACTGCTTAGGTCTTTGATCAAAACGCTTATAGTATACCAGGGCCTGTATTTGAGGAAGTATAATTAGTTGAATGAATCGTCTGGGAGAGTGTAAAAGTCTATAGGGCAATGCCTGTTGACACACACTTCTAACCTCATATTGATAGCCTTTACTCATTGTAAAGCAGGTACATTATAAATTATTGTGATTTAATACGGAAATTTTGCAACCCAACCCAACAAAAAGCACCTTAATCCAGGTTCTGGAAGAGAGAAAAGACTTAAATAAAGTCGGTATCACTTTTATCGAAAAGAGTGATGACGAGAAGTTCTTTTCTTACAAAGAATTATATCAGGCGGCTTTGAAGGCTTTATCTATTCTTCAGGATCGTGGCTTAAAGCCTAAAGAAGAATTGGTTTTTCAAATTAATGATAATAGAACCTTCATTGTCGTCTTTTGGGCCTGCATTCTTGGAGGAATAATTCCCGTGCCGTTGAGTGTTGGTAAGAATAATGACCATAAACGCAAGCTTTTTAATATCTGGCAGATTTTGAATCATCCATATCTTATAATTGATAAAAAAGGTATTGATGATGCTAGTCAATTCGCGAAGCGGGAAAATTTAGATGATCCTTACCTTAAGATGAGAGATCATACTATCATACTGGAAGAGATGAAAGTTTCTCAGCACAAGGGAAAAATTTTCCAGGCTAAAAAAGATGACATTGCTTTCATTCAATTCTCCTCCGGTTCTACCGGAAGCCCAAAGGGTGTTATTCTTACCCATGAGAATCTTCTTTCCAACATCAATGCTATAAGTAGGGCAGCAAAGTATTGCGCGGAAGATTCTATGCTTAGCTGGATGCCTTTGACCCATGATATGGGATTAATAGGTTTCCATCTAAACCCTCTTTTCAGTGGGATACAACAGTACTTGATTCCGACCAATACATTTATCCGACGGCCAGCTCTTTGGTTGGACAAAGCAAGCCAATATGGAGTGACCATTTTGTGCTCGCCCAACTTTGGCTATAGCTATGTATTAAAATATTGTAATCTATCTGGATCCAATTGGGATTTATCCTCTGTGAGGATTCTGTATAATGGTGCTGAGCCCATATCGGAAAAATTATGCCATCTTTTTCTGGACGGTATGTCAAGATTTGGCTTAAAAAGAACTGCGATGTGTCCGGTATATGGTTTAGCTGAAGCTACCCTGGCCGTTGCCATTTCAAATCTGGAAGCTGAAGTTATATCATGTCATGTGCATAGAAAAAATTTGAATTTTGGTGATACAATAACTATTACGGACTTAACAAAAAATTCTGTTGGATTTGTAAATGTTGGAGTACCGGTTGATGATTGCTCACTCAGAATTGCTGATGCCGGGAATAAACCTTTTGATAAAGACACTATCGGTTCTATCCAGATTAAAGGTATCAATATCACATCTGGCTATTATAATAACGCGATTGAGACACAAAACATCATTGATAAAGAAGGATGGTTGAATACAGGTGACTTGGGATTTATAAGAGATGGAAGGCTCTATGTTACAGGACGAGCCAAAGACATCTTTTTTGTTAATGGACAGAATTACTATCCACATGATATTGAACGGGTAGCCGAGGCTGTAAATGGCATTGAATTAAATAAAATAATAGTAAGTGGTCTTTTCAATAACGATACTCAAAAAGAAGAGACTATTGCATTTGTATTTTTTAGAGAACGCCTGGAAAAATTCATCTCGATTGCTGTATCTCTCAAATCACACATTAATTCACAAACAGGTATTGAACTGGATCATATTATACCCGTTAATGATATACCAAAAACCACCAGCGGGAAAATTCAAAGATTCAAAATTACCGAACGTTTTAAGAATGGTGATTTTCGGGAAATTGAGCAACGTCTACAAGAGTTGATTCAGGGATTGGAGGACGACACGAAGCCCATCGTAAGTCCCGAAAATGATACGGAACGGAAGTTGGTGATTATATGGAGAAAGGTACTGGGAAATGACGCGATAAGCGTTTTGGACAAGTTTTTGGAAGTAGGTGGTAATTCTTTAAAAGCAGCGGAAGTCGGCATGATGATCTTAAAAGAGTTGCAGGTAGAACTACCGACCTATGTTTTATTTGAAAACGCCACGATCCGTGAATTGGCTAATGAGATAATCACCCTTGACGAAAAAGAATACCAACCGATAACTAAAGTCGCGGAATCTGAAACATATCCGCTATCGTCCCCTCAAAAAAGGCTATACTATGCCTGGAAATCGGACAAATCCTCAGTTGCTTATAATATGCCGATTGCCCTCTCAATTAAGGGAAAAATTGCTGTTGTAAAACTGGAAGCTTGTATTAACCAATTGATCAGAAGACATGACACACTTAGGATGTCTTTTGAAATGACCAATGAGCCACGATCGAGAGTTAATCCGATTTCTACTTTTAACTTTACACTTAATTGTAAAAAAGGTAACTCAGAGCTTCTAAATGAAGTTCTTAAAAGTTTAGTCCAACCATTCGACCTGGAAAAGACGCCATTATTCAGAATAGCGCTGATCAAAATGGAAAATGGCCCTAGCGTGCTGTTTTTGGATTTTCACCACATTATATCTGATGGAATCTCTGTTTACAACTTTGTAAAGGAGCTTTTCCAACTTTATAATGATGATATTTTGCCTCCACTTTCTGTTCAATTCCAGGACTATTGTTGTTGGGAGAAAGAAAAACTGGATCCTCAAAAATTGAGAATTCAGGAAGATTATTGGTTGAACCATTTGCATAAAGAATTACCAGTATTGGAACTCCCGACTGATTTTCCGCGTCCTGTGGTCTTTAGTGGAGAGGGAGGAAAAATTCAATTCAGCTTTGATGAAGAAACCGGAGAACGGCTTAGAGGTCTTGCTAAGGAGCATGGTTGCACACTTCATGTATTGATTTTTACTTTTTACAATGTACTTCTCTCAAAATATTCCGGTCAGAGTGACATCATTGTAGGGATACCCGTAGCTGCACGGAGACACCCCGATGTACTGGATTTGCAAGGTATGTTTGTCAATAACCTGGCCATCAGAACACAGATCAACAAAGAAGCATCTTTTCTTGAATTGTTGGAAGCTGAGAAAAGCAATTTTGCCGATGCCTACAACCATCAGGATTATCCATTTGAATATGTTGTTGAAAAGATCAGCCTACAAAGAGACATCAGTAGGAATCCGATATTCGACACTATGTTTAATTATCAAAACATGGGACTTCCCAAAGCAAAGAGTGAGGAGCTTGATGTTTCTTGGCATTCTTTCGATCCGGGATTTTCCAAATTTGATTTGTCGCTGGAAGTCCTTGATGATGGAAATGAAATAAAGTATGCCTTTGAATATTCGACCAGGTTATTCAGGAAGGAAACCATTGAAGGGATGGCTACGAATTTTACCAGGCTGGTAAAAGAAGTGCTTGATGATCCGGTCGGGAAGCTATCTCGCTTCTATAGAGTTACTGATGAGGAGTATGATACTTATATCAGGAAATTCAATGATACCCAAAGTACATTTCCGAAAGATCAGGCAATCCACGAACTATTTGATGAACAAGTTAGAAATGCAGGGTCTGCCATAGCCATTGAGTTTAATGAGGAAATCATTACTTATCAGGAACTTGGTGAAAGAGCCGATAGATTGGCGACTATTCTAAGAGAAAAGGGAGTAAAGTCGAACACTATTGTCACTGTTCTGTTAGACCGATCACCTGATTTCATAATCAGTATATTGGGAATTTTGAAAGCTGGTGGAGCTTTTTTACCAATAGCAGGCGATTTGCCGGAAGAACGGGTCCAATATATTCTTGACGATAGTCAATGTAATATTGTATTGACAACAGATCGATTCGAACCGACAATCACAGATTGGTTGAAAGCTGTATCTGATGACCTTGATCGTGCTGTCATCAACATCGATTCGCTTGATTTAGCTTTTGATGCACCTGTGGCTATTGAAAATAGTAATACTTCGACAAATCTGGCTTACGTAATTTATACCTCGGGTACAACCGGTGGTCCTAAAGGAGTCATGATCGAACATCAATCGCTGGTCAACTACATTTACTGGGCTGCCAAAACCTATACCAAAGGTCAGGAAGCGAGTTTTCCATTTTACACATCTATCTCCTTTGATCTAACCATTACATCCATTTTCACTCCTTTGATTACAGGAAACAAAATTGTCATTTATGGGGAAACAGATAGCCTGGTTTTGAATCAAATAGTTGATGATAATAAAGTGAATATCATCAAACTTACTCCTTCACATTTAAGGTTATTCAAAGAAAATAACCTTTCGAAGTTGGTTGCCAAAACCAATATTAAAAGATTTATTATCGGAGGAGAAGCTTTGGAGACCCAATTGGCTAAGGACATTTACAATGCTTCTAAGGGAGATATCGAGATATACAATGAATATGGTCCTACGGAGGCGACGGTGGGTTGTATGATCTATCGTTTTGATCCCAACGACAACTCAGTAACAGTACCGATTGGAACCCCTATTAGTAATGCCAGGATTTATCTTCTTGATGAATTTATGAAGCCTGTTCCTGAAAGAGTTTATGGAGAATTATATATTTCCGGAGACTGTCTGGCAAGGGGATACCTGTTTAATGAAGATCTGACTAATAAAAAATTTCTACCCAGTAGTTTTATAAATGGACAGAGGATGTATAAAACGGGTGATGTCGGCAGACGTTTGCCTTCGGGAGAACTTGAATTTGTCGGGCGTTCTGACCAGCAAGTAAAGATTAATGGATACAGGGTTGAATTGTCGGAGATAGAATGTCATTTGAAAAACTTTGATGGGATAAGCGAAGCTTTAGCAGTACTGAAAAAAGGTAAGAAGGACAACAAGATACTTTGTGCTTATTATAAAAATTCAGGAGAAAAAAACAGTCTTTTCGAAGAGGGTATTTTAAGGAACTATTTGGCTGGCCTGTTACCCCACTACATGATCCCTGCACATTTTATTCCGTTATCAGAGATCCCACTAACAAAAAATGGGAAGGTAAATTATGATGCGCTGCCTGAACCAGGCAGCAATCCGGAGATTGAAAAGACTTTGATACCTGAGAATGAAATAGAAACGATCTCTCTGAAAGTTTGGACAGATATCTTGGATGGAGAGAGTCTATCCGTTTCTCACAATTTTTTCGAATTAGGAGGGGATTCTATTAAAGCGGTACAGATCTCATCCAGGCTTTATGAAAAGGGGATCAGTGTAGAAGCCAAAGACATACTTACTTACCAAACGATCCGGTTGGTTTCCCCTTATGTGAAAAGAGTGCAAGGAGATAGTAAGTACGAGCAGGGGATAATTAGGGGAGACGTAGGACTATCGCCTATAATTTCATGGTTTCTTGCTCAAAACTTCGAGAATCCTAATTTCTTTAATCAGTCTTTGCTACTTGATCTTGATGATAAAGTAGATATCAAACTACTTGAACAGGCTTTTACAAAATTACTTGAATGTCATGATGAATTGCGGATCAATTATGACCCGGTGAAAAAAGTCCTGTTCTACAACGAACGACATCTTAATAGAGGTTTCGATATTGATGGAATTGAGATATCCGATTCAACGGAGTTGATTGATGCCTGTCAAGAAGTTCGCAGCACATTGAACATCAACAATGACTTACTTTTAAAAGCCGTTGTAATTCATCAAAAAAGTAAGAAAAGTAAACTGTTTATTACAGCTCATCATTTGATAATGGATGGTGTTTCATGGCGTATTTTGATGACTGATCTGTACGAGTTTTATAAGAGGTTAGAGCTAGGTAATAGTCGTTACTTACCTACCAAAACAGCATCATTAAAAGATTGGTTTGAGGGGTTAGAATCATATCAATGCACCATTGAAGAAGAAAAATATTGGCAAGGCTTAGAAACAATAAACTTCAAAATCCCCCAGGATTTCAAGACCGATGATTGGAGGGTTAGAAATATCAAGAAACTCACTAGAAGTTTAGACAAAGACCAAACTGGCTTTTTGGTACAAAAGGCCCATAAAACTTATGGAACCAATGTGCCGATGCTACTTAATACGGCACTTGTTTTGACCCTAAACGAGTGGACCAGAGGAAAGCAGTTTGTCGTAGAACAAGAAAGCCATGGAAGACACCTCGATGGAATCGATGTTTCTCGTACCTTGGGTTGGTTCACCTCGATGTACCCGGTCTTATTGGAAATGATGGGAAACTCATTGGGTGAACATATCAAAGCAGTTAAAGAACAATTAAGAAAGGTGCCCGATCATGGAATGGGTTATGGAATTAACACTTTCCAAAATAACCTGACCGACACCACAAATGCCTTGAGATCAGAAATACGTTTTAATTACCTGGGGCAACTCGGTGATGAGCTGAATAATGATTTGTTTAGATATGATCCGCAAATTACGGGCATGGAAATGGATGAAGTGAATCACGCAACGACTAAGATAGAATGGAACTGTATGGTAATGGATGGAGTATTTGTCCTGGATTTGTTTTATAACAGCAAAGCCTATAAACATTTAACCATCGACAGACTGGCCGATTCGTTTTTACATCACTTATCCCAGATAATAGCTCATATTAAGAAAGAGGACGATATTTACTTTACACCTTCCGATTTCGAAATGGCGAACTTAGACCAGGAAGAATTAGACGCTTTATTCTGAAAGAAGCACCTTAAGGTTAGCATACTCATCAAATTCATACTGAAGGTATAAGTTGGATCTAATGTTAAATATTAATGCCACATACTCATCATTGTCGACCGACGACCTGGTTGAAAAAATCATGCCTACCTATGATATTGACGGTGTTGTAAAATGCGAATTTTGGTATAGAGGTTTCAACGATACATATAAAATAACCTCGCAGGAGGAGAACTATATACTTCGGATTTACAAAAAAGACTGGAGGACAAGGGCTCAAATAAGTTTTGAACTAGATGCTCTGAATTATTTATACAATAGGGGGGCTAAGGTTTCTTATCCTATTAGTCGGCGAGATGGTAAATTCATTACAGAACTAAATGCTCCGGAAGGGACAAGATATGCTGTACTAATGAGTTTTGCTGAAGGTGATGTTTTGGCTTACAAAGAGAGTAATGATGCCTTTTTGTATGGTGAGCGTGTCGCTGAACTTCATTCTTTGTCAGAAGGATTCTCATCGAATAACGATAGGTTTAAATTAGATGATACTCATTTGATTATTGAACCCTTAAAAGCAATTGAACAATTTCTAAAGGAGCGTCCTGATGATTGGAATTATATTAACACCTTGTGTAATAAGTCCTTAGAAAATATAAATGAGATACCTTCTGATACGGTAGACTATGGATTTTGCCACGGGGATCTTCATGGATGGAATGCACATAAATCTGCCGGGGACCTGATTTTTTTTGATTTTGATTGTTGTGGATTTGGCAACCGAGCATATGAGATTTCGGTATTTCGTTGGAGTATTTTGCTGAATAAAGGTAGAGGAAACAGGGATTTCTGGGAGCAATATCTTAAGGGGTACACTTCGAAACGAACATTGTCGGATAGTGATTTGGAATTAACAGCAGACTATATGATAATCCGAGATATATGGCGAATGGGACTGCAGATATTCGACACCTTCAGTTCCGGAAAAGGCTCGTTGGGTGATCAATACATTGGCGAAAGAATCAATTTTTTACAGACCGTGGAAAAAAGATGGTTTTGAATCACATAAATCACTTTGATGTAAAAACGTATTAGACGCATGACCAATCCCATTTGATATGGAATTATAAATACATTATCTTGAATAATAATTTGTACTCATTAATACCTTAATTAAGGCCAGGATATCGCTATGCTTAAATTCAATCTATCTTTTATACTTAAAAACTATAAGCGCCACAAGAGTTCTTTTTTGATCAATTTAGCGGGGCTTTCATCCGGTTTAGCCTGTGCTTTGCTGATTTACTTTTGGGTAAATGACGAACTATCAATAGACAAATTTTATAAAAATGAGAGTCAGCTGTACCAGGTGATGGAGCATATGGTCCAAAGCTATGGCATTAGGACTATCAATGCCACTTCAGGACCTATGGCTGAAGCACTATTATCAGAAATGCCCGAAGTAGAATTTGCAACAACTACAGGAGAACAAATTGAAGACGCTTACATTTCAGTTAAAGAGAAAAATATACAGGCCAGTGGGCATTACGTTAGTCAGGAATATTTCGAAGTTTTTACCCATCCCTTCATTCAGGGAAGTAAAGAACAGGCTTTATTAGACAAAAATTCAATAGTTATTTCTGAGGAATTAGCCGAGAAGCTATTCGGCACTACCAAAGATATCTTAGGAAAAACCATTGAGTTCCAGCGTGAGAAATATTTTGCGATTACCGGAATTTTTGAGACCCTTCCAAACAATGCTTCAGAAAAATTGGATTTTGCACTGTCTTATGATTTGTATGAAGAAATGCATCCTGATGTATTGTCATGGAGAAACACTGGCAGTTTTGTATATCTCATCTTAAAACCAGGCTCCAGTGTTGAACTGTTTAACGATAAAATCAAAGATTACATAAAAACCAAAACTGATAATCAGACTACAAATCGCACACCATTTATTAAACGTTATTCAGAAAAGTATCTGTACGGCAGATATGAAGATGGAGTACAAGCGGGGGGAAGGATAGAATATGTGAAATTGTTTTCCATCATTGCCGTTTTTATTGTGGTTATAGCCTGTATTAACTTTATGAGCTTATCGACTGCTAGGGCGTCAAAAAGGGCAAAAGAGGTAGGAGTTAAAAAATCTTTAGGTGCGACCAGAAATGCACTTATTTTTCAATACCTAAGCGAGTCCGTCTTAATCACCGTGTTCTCAGTGATTTTGGCAATCTTGTTTGTATTATTTTTTCTTCCGCAATTCAACCAGATAATGGGGAAGGAACTCTCATTTAATGTTGATATAAAGCTTATATCAGTAATCATTGGAATTACTCTATTTACAGGACTAATATCGGGAAGTTACCCCGCCTTGTATCTTTCTGGCTTTAGTCCTGCGACAGTGCTAAAGGGGAAATTGAAGAAAGGCGGCCAAATATGGGTTCGAAAGGGGCTGGTAATCTTCCAGTTCATGATTTCAGTGATTTTGATTGTTTTTGTTTTGGTGGTGTACAAGCAAATTGAATTTATTCGGCTGAAGGACCTGGGTTTTAACAGAGACAATATTATCTGGATGAACCGAGAAGGTAAGTTGCTTGATGGTGAAAATCTGGAAACTTTTATCTCGGAGGTGAAAAACATACCAGGAGTAGTTAATGCCTCCAGTATGCGACATACTATGACAGGCCATGTATGGGGTGCGGGTGGATTGAACTGGGAAGGAAAAGATCCCGAAGACAAAACTGAGTTTGAGGTTGTTGCTATTAATCATGATATGCTTAAGATGCTGGATATAGAACTAGTAAGAGGAAGGACTTTTTCTAAAGAATTTGGCTCTGATTGGAAGAACTTGATATTTAATGAAACGGCCATAGATTATATGGGATTGACAGGTCCGGTTGGTAAGACGATAAAAGGGTGGGGGTTTAATGATCGCCAAATTATTGGTGTGGCTAAGGATTTTCACTTCGAATCGTTCCATGAAAACATTAAGCCGCTAGTTTTTATGCTATGGCCTGCCAGAACTGATAGAGTGATGGTTAAGATTGAGGGGGGTAAGGAATATCGAACGATTGAAGCGATTGAGGAATTCTATTTGGATCAAAACCCCGGGTATTCTATGAACTACAAGTTTTTAGATCAGAGTTATGAAGCACAATATGTCGCGGAACGACGAATCGCAACTCTGTCTTATTACTTTACGGGATTGGCAATTCTTATTTCATGTCTTGGTTTGTTTGCTCTGGCAGCTTTTACTGCTGAAAGAAGACTTAAAGAAATAAGTATTAGAAAAATTATTGGAAGCAGTAACTGGAGCATTATTTATCTTTTATCAAAAGACTTTACTAAAACAGCACTGATAGCTGTGATTATTGGTTTGCCGGTAAGTTATATGTTAACAAACAACTGGCTTGATGGTTTTGCTTTCAGAATTGCTTTAAATTGGCAATATTTTGTTGGTCCCGGTGCAATGGTAATTGCAATCACCTGGTTAACTATAGGGTTTCATATGATCAAGACGTCAGAAGTTAATCCGGTAGACAGTTTAAAAGAAGAATGATTTAGGCATGGAATTCATCATGTATTATAAAAACCTGCTGAATCAGTTCCTTAATAAATCGAGTTTTCTTATTTCATAAATCGCTGGTATTTAGCATCTTATAAGTTGTTTCAAGCCGGGTAATATGGAAAAAGAAACGAGAGCCTTACGCTTTTTGAGTTTCAGAAGCTCTTGAGCTAAAGACTGTTAGGACCATCTTGCTAACCTCAAATAGCAGGATGGTTTTGTCTCTGAGAAATTTGAACATGCTTATTGCTGTAAAGGCAAACTTGAAAGAATCAGGCAATGCACCAGATGTGGCTATCTGACCACTCCAACTAAAGATAAGCTCTTTCATAAAGTGAAATTTCCTATTCTGAGAACATTCTATATCGTTTACATTATCGCTACCAAATAAATAGGGCATTTCCTCAACTGAGCTAAGCCGCAAACTAGGATTGAGATAGAAAACTTGCTGGTCTTTTAAGCAAAGGGATATGAAGACCATGGCCAGCAGTAAAAAGCATTTCTTGATGGGGCAAAGTAGAGGTAAATGAAGCAGTTATTGATCAACTGAAAACAGGTACTAAGGGAAGTCAAAACGATCGTAAAAAGGCTGTCATAGTAGGAATAGACCGAAAAGAAAATTGATTACTCATGATCCAGTTTTCTGCAAAAACCTTTAAGCCCTAAGTGCCTAATTCAAAAAACTTAACAAAAATTAATTATGATCACAGATGATATACAGGCAATAGCAGGCAAAGAAATGCTGCTCCGTATTGAAAATAATGAGTTAACACTTGAACAATGGGTAGAAGAGAATAAGGAAGATATTGAATCTTGGTTATCGCAGAAGGGTCTGCTTTTAGTTCGCGGTTTAAATATTCCGAGTGAGAAGTTTGGAAGTGTTTTAACGGATCTTTTTGGAGAAGAATTAGCGTCATACACGTATCGGTCGACTCCTAGAACAGAATTGAAAAACAATATTTATACGGCTACGGAATACCATCCCTCGGAAACCATCCCTCAACATAATGAAAACGCATACGCTCATTCATGGCCGATGCGTATCGGGTTTTTGTGTGTTACTCCGGCAAGCAGGATGGGCAATACCCCAATTTCAGATAGCAGGGTTGCTTATCAACAGATCCCTGCGGAAATACGAGAAGAATTTGAAAGGAAAAATGTAATGTATGTCCGCAATTATGGTAGTATTGATCTACCCTGGACAGAAGTTTTTCAAACAGAGGATAAGTATGAAGTCGAACAATATTGTAGAGATAATAATATAGAATTTGAGTGGACCGAACATGGTTTGCGAACAAGGCAAGTCAATCAAGCAGTTATCACACATCCTGTAAACAAGGAAAAGCTTTGGTTTAATCAGGCGCATTTATTTCATGTCAGTAATTTAAACGATGAATTGCGAGAGAGCCTGTTGGAACTCCTTGGAGAAGAGAATCTTCCTCGAAATGCCTATTACGGAGATGGTACTCCGATCGATGCTGAGACACTTTCCATTATCAGAGGAGTTTATGAACAAACCAAATTCTCTTTTCAATGGGAAAAAAATGATCTCCTCCTTCTTGATAATATGTTATTTACGCACGGACGGGAGCCTTTCGAGGGAGAAAGAAAAACGCTTGTAGGCATGGCAAGAAGTTACAGTCTGAAAGAAGCCGTTTCTTGAGCGTCTCAATTTGACTAATTAGATCTGCTTCTAATTTGACCTCTTCTATCGGGTTGCAAATTGGAGTTCTGGATCGTAATATATTAGTTTATTTCTCGGATTTTCAGGTACATCAATTCATTATTAATTGCGGTACCTTTTGATCTTACATCACAACTACAGGAAAGAAACAATTCGGTCTTTGGGGGAGTCTGCCTATTCAACGAGTACCCTTATTTGAAAATAGAAGAGCTTTTAACGGTGAATCTTTAGACAACTTTTCAATGAAGAATAAAATACAAAAATCAGATGTTCAGGAAATTTTTGAATTGAATTCTATCCAAAAGGGATTGCTATATCATTTTCTCAAAGAAACCGACAATAATTTATACAACGTTCAATTGTCTTTTAACATAAAAGGCAACTTCAATAAGGATGTACTGAGAGAGGCAATTAACCATACGCAATCAAATAATGAGGCATTAAGGTCTGTATTCAGATGGGAGAAGGTGAGCAAACCAGTGCAGATAGTGCTCAAAAATTACCACATTGATTTTTCGTATCATGATCTTTTAAAAAATGAGGCAAAAGACATTCAGCGATTGACAGAAGAGTTCTCTAAGAGCGATTGGAGCGAAAGGTTTGATCTAAACGAATTACCATTTCGGGTTCAATTAATGCAGGTGAATCATCAATCCTTCGTCCTAAACATTACTTATCATCATATTTTGCACGACGGCTGGAGCAACGGCGTTTTGTTGAAAGAGATATTCGGACATTACGAACATTTAACAACTAACAAAAACCCAGCTTTATATGCAAAACCTGATTACAACACTGTTCAAAGAGCACTTCGTCAAAAAATCGATCACAATGAACAAGAAAGTTATTGGAAAAGATATTTGGAGAACCATAAAGCATCATTCTTATTCTTAAATAACCATGTTCACCAAATTGATCTTGGACAAACCAAAAGACAGCTTTTTACAGCTTCTGCTACCAAACTCAAGGCATTTTCCACGCAACATAAAGTCACACAAGCAGCTGTTATTTATGCGACTTATGGCCTACTGTTATATAAGTATAATAACTCCTCTGACGTAGTATTTGGCACCACCGTTTCTAATCGTGACAGTGCCATAAAAGGCATTGAGCAAACAATAGGGAATTTTGTGAATACAATTCCCCTTAGGCTTGAAACCTCCAGCGAAAACAGTCTTCTGGAAGTCGTGAATAGTGTACACGACGGTATAATCAACAGAAGTAAGTATACAGGAACCGCCTATCCTGACATCAAACAATTCCTTGGCATAAAGGCCAATGATGATTTATATGATTCCGTGATAGCGATAGAAAACTATCCGCTCGATGAAGAATCAATTATCAATCATGACAATTTTTATGTTGAACTAAGAAACGTACGAGAAAACACCAGTACACCATTAGTAATTACTGTCTTCTTTAAGGAAGAATTGGAAATTGAATTGATGTACAAATCAAACCTGATAAGCGATGAATTTGTAAAATCATTGGCACTCAACTACACATCAATTCTCAATAAGATCTTAGATGATTGGAGCCTAACAGTAGGGCAGATTTCCGGAAAATTGGATCAGGTTGATCTACGGCTTTTAGAGGAATTTAATGCGACCGAGTTTAGTTCGACCTATGAAAATACGGTAGTAGATTTATTTGAAGAACAAACTCAAATACATCCCGAAAACCTTGCATTGGATTGTGGTGGAGAAAAACTCACCTACGGACAACTTAGTGCCCTGTCTGATCACATCGCTTCATACTTACAGGAAGTGAAGGGGGTTAAAACAGGGGACCTGATAGGATTGATGCTTGACCGGGAAAAGTATTTGGTGCCTTTTATTCTGGGAGTTTTAAAGGCCGGTGGCGCTTATGTACCCATTGACCCAAACTATCCTGAAAATCGAGTAAAGGCGATCTTAAATAACTCAAGTTTAAAAGTCTTGATCACGAGGGCAAGGCATCAGGAAGTATTTGCAACTAGCTCTGTTCTACTCGATCTGGATGAATGTCTGGAGGATATCATTAAGTTCCCTGTTGGACCTGTATCTCAAAAGTTGGATAGTAAAAATCTGGCTTATGTATTATATACTTCAGGCTCTACTGGCACTCCAAAAGGGGTGATGATCGAACACCGATCGTTGGCGAATTACATTACGTGGGCTGCGGGAAATTACGTTAAAAATGAAAAGGCTACTTTCCCGTTATATACTTCAATTTCGTTTGATCTGACCATTACATCGATTTTCACTCCTCTGATTACCGGTAATAAAATCATGGTCTACGAGGAAAACGAATCGAATTTCATAGAAAAAATCATCACTAGTGAAGACATTGATGTCATAAAACTCACTCCCTCACATTTAAAAATCGTCAATGATGGTTTAGATCCTGACTCTCTTTCTGGAAAAAGGGCAAAAAAGCTAATCGTCGGAGGCGAAGAATTTCCTACGCAACTGGCAAGGGATATCTACCAAAAATTCGGAGGAAATGTAGAAATATACAATGAATATGGACCCACCGAAGCTACGGTGGGGTGCATGATTCATAAATTTGATTCAACGGAAACGACAACATCAGTTTCTATTGGTCATCCCATCATCAATACGCAGATCTATTTGTTGAATGAATCCCTGGAACATGTTCCGACTGGAATGGTTGGAGAATTATTTATATCCGGTGACAACCTGGCAAGAGGATACGTCGGAGGAGAACAACTTACTAATCAGCATTTTATTGAGAATCCTTTCGTCAAGGGTAAAAAAATGTATAGAACCGGAGATGTTGCAGTAAGATGTTTTAGCGGTGAGATAGTATTTAAAGGTAGGAAGGATGATCAGGTAAAGATCAACGGGCATAGGGTCGAATTGGGAGAAATAGAAAAACATCTGCTATCACATGGTGCGATAAAAGAAGCTGTCGTAACCATCAGAGAAGAGGATGAAAATACGCGCGCTGTGGCCTATTATGTTGCATCAAACCGCATAGGAAGTGATGAGATAAAAAGCCACCTCTCCGAGGGTTTACCTCAATACATGGTTCCTCATTATTACATGCATTTAGACCAAATGCCTCTGAACTCCCATGGTAAACTCGATAAAAAAGCGTTACCCCAACCCGAAATTGAGATTGAAGAGGAAAGGGTAACATCAGTTAATAGCACTGAGGAAAAGCTTGTTGGGATTTGGTCTGACGTCTTGAAATTGGATGGGAGCAAAATAAGCGTAACCAAAAGCTTTTTAGATCTTGGAGGGCATTCTCTAAAGATTGTTTTGATGCTGAACAGGGTGCTGAAAGAATTTGATGTGCTGATTCCGATCAACGATTTCTTTAATTATCAGACGATAAGAGATCTGGGAATTTATATCCAATCAAAGGAGACCAAAAAGTATGCTGCTATTGAAAAGGCGGCATCAGCGGAATATTATAAATTATCCTCGGCACAAAAACGATTGTACTTCCTGTACGAAATTGATAAACCTTCAATTGCTTATAATGGAGGCACTTCCGTCTTGATGGAGGGTGATTTGAATAAGGAAAAAATTAATCATGCCTTTCAGCAACTTATTGTTCGTCATGACATCTTACGGACATCATTTGTAACGATAAATGGAGAACCGGTACAACGAATATCACCAAAGGTCGATTTTGAAATTGAACACCTTTCTGCCACCGAAGAAAGCGTCCAGGCATCGTTAGAAGGTTTTGTAAGACCATTTGATTTGGAGGAGGCACCTTTAATGCGGGTAGGTCTAATAGAAAAATCGCCTGAAAAGCATATTTTGACAGTAGATGTACATCATATCATTGGTGATGGTGTTTCACAACAGATTCTCATTAAGGAGTTCATGGACATCTATAGAGAGAAAAAACTCCCTGAACTACCGTTACAATTTCAAGATTATGCTGAATGGCAGCAAAGTGAAAGTCAAGAGAAGGAAATAGCCAAACAAAAAGAGTTTTGGCTCAATGAGTTTTCAGGAGACATTCCTGCAATTGAATTGCTTACGGATTATACCAGGCCTTTGGTAAAAAGTTATGAAGGAAACTCAATCAGTTTTGACTTTAGTAAAGAAGAAACGATCAAACTGAGATCGGTAGCAGAAAGAGAAGGTGTCACCATGTTTACCCTCCTGTTTGCTTTTTATAATATCTTATTATCTAAAATCTCCAATCAGGACGATATTGTTGTAGGTGTTCCGGTTTCGGGAAGATCGCATCCCGACCTGGAAAATATGGTTGGATTTATTATCAATGTGCTTCCCTTAAGAAACCGTTTTCGAGCCAACCTGGCCTTTAAAGAGTTTTTGTCTTCAGTGGGATCTAACGTACTGTCTTATTTTGATAATCAAGCCTACCCATATGAAGAGCTCATTGACGCATTAAATGTAAAACGGGATAAAGGTCGTAATCCTTTATTCGATGTGATGTTTGTCTTTCAAAACGTGAAAGAGTCTGCCCTGAAGATTCCCGGAATTAAGCTCGAACCACTTCGTGAAACACGCACAACATCAAAATTTGACATGAGCCTGTCTGCATTTGAGGATGTAGATCAAATCTCATTCAGACTTGAATATTCTGCTAAATTGTTTAAACCAGAGACGATAAAGAGGTTTAAATCATATTTCAGGAAAATAATGTTAACTGTTATTTCAGACGACAATGTCAGGATCGCAGATATCAATGTTTTGGGTGAGGCTGAAAAACACGAACTCCTACATCAGTTTAATGATACAAGGGTAAGTCCCCCACAAGAAAAGAGTGTGATTTCATTGTTTGAAAAGCAAGTGAAACAAGCACCCAATAAGATTGCTTTAGAGTTTAATGATGATCAAATTACCTATCAGGAATTGAATGAAAAGGCCAATCAGCTGGCGCATTATTTAGTTCAAGAAGGCGTGGAAGCTGGTAGTATTGTCGGGCTAATGTTGGAGCGGTCCTTTGATATGATCATTGCGATGGTTGGTATTCTGAAAGCTGGAGGTACTTACTTACCGATAGATGGGACACATCCTGAGGAACGAATTAGACACATCTTAAATGAAAGCAGTGCACGGTTACTTTTAACTGAGTCAAAGCATATTGATGTATATAAATCATACATTGATATTGTCGAAATGGGTGATGAGCAGATACCCACCATGCCTAAGGAAAATTTGCCGATAAATGAGGCCCTTTTAGACCTTGTTTACATCATTTATACCTCAGGATCTACCGGAAAACCTAAAGGTGTAATGGTAAGACATCAGGGTTTGGTAAATCTTGTCACTTCGATGCAACAACAGATGGACATTGGAGAAGAAGAAAAGATACTTCAGTTTTCGACGATCAGTTTTGACGCTTCAATGGAACAAATTTGGATGGCATTATGCAGTGGTTCCGTTCTCGTGTTAATCAACAAACAGACCATTGCTGATAATAATGATTTTAATCGCTACATCTCCGAAAAAGGAATCACTTACCTTCATGCAACACCATCCTATTTAGAAAGTATTGAGTTGCAGAAGCCAAATAGCCTAAAGCGAATAATCACTGCCGGAGAGGAATGTGGGGTGCAGCTGGCCAACAGGTTGAGTAAAGATTACAAGTTTTACAACAAATACGGACTAACTGAAACCACGGTCAGTTCAACATTAGGCCAGATAACGGAAAGTGAGTCAAATAAACCGCACGTTTCCATAGGAAAACCCATCAAAAATACGTGGCTTTATATTTTGGACGACCAATCGAAATTGTTGCCTAAAGGAGTAAAAGGAGAGCTATACATCAGTGGAGAAGGGTTGGCTACCGGTTATATAAATGATCAAAAACTCACAGATGAAAAGTTTATCGATAACCCGTTTGTCGAAGGCCGTAAAATGTATGCTACCGGAGATTATGCAAAATGGCGACCTGAAGGAAACATTGAATTTATAGGGAGGTACGATGATTTGGTTAAAATAAATGGCTTTCGCATAGGACTGCAGGAGATTGCTAATCAATTGAGCACTCATGAGGACATTCAGGAAGCTGTTGTGCTGAAAAAGGAAAAAAATGAAGATAATTTTTTGGTGGCGTACTATGTAGCACCAAAAAAACTTGAACCCGCTGCACTCAGAGGATATCTAAAGGAAAGTTTGCCGGATTATATGGTTCCCGCATTTTATGTTTCCTTAGAAAAAATGCCCTGGACATCCAATGGCAAATTGGATAAATCTGCTCTTGCTGATATAGCAATTGGTGAGACGCTAAAACATACTTTGCCGATAAACGAAACTCAAAAAGCACTTGTGGAAATATGGTCAGATATACTGTCCATAGAAGTGAAAAATATTGGTGTTGATACGAACTTCTACGACTTGGGAGGGAATTCCTTGAAGCTCATTCGAATGACCAATAAAGTTGAGAAGCACTTTAATATTTCGATACCCTTAGCTAAGATGTTTGAATTTCCTTCTATTTCGGGAATAGCGAGTTATTTAGACAAAAAGGAAGGATCAGAATCTTCTGATGATATTGACGCTGATGTAGAAAGTGGATTGGAGCAAATGAGCGAAACAGTCAATCTCCTAAATAATTTTTAATCCAGCATTGTAGCCTTTTCAGCTTGGCGGTTTTGAAGGTAGGATAAGCTCATCAACTCAGGACTTTGCGTGATAAAATTTTTGATAGAGGTGGTTACATCGCTAAATCAGGAAATCAAAACTTACTCAATTGCTCTCTTCGTATAGGGAGCATAAAAATGGGGAGCAGGAATCTGGAATCAAATCACAGGACTTCTTATGGCCAAATGTGTCTGTAGGATCTATCATGACCATTCAGGGTTCAACATACATAAAACAATTTGAGGTACCATCGACTAAGCTGGAACCCCATCATTTCATGCCCTTGACATAGTTCAAGGAAATTTTCGATTGCATAACAATTGGTTATTTCGGTCTGACTATGCCACCCATTTCGGTTTTTGTGCCACATTATAACGGTTTTGTGAAACAAGGTGGTTCACATTACTATTCACTCGTTTTGATAGGCAGTAAATGAGCTAACAAGTGGATCTTAAGCCAAAAGGAAACGGAATAAATGGCCAGTGAGGGCAGATTTGAGCGTTTATGCCGTAAGCTTTTGGCGAATCAACTTGCGTGGCTTGATTTGAATATCAAAAGGAAATACCTTAAAACGGTGTAACTGGCACAATCTGCCGAAATGACTGGCACAATTCGAACCATAATATCCAACAATATAGAAATGGAGAAGTATACAGGTCTGGAAATTGCTGTAATTGGTATGGCCGGAAGGTTTCCGAAAGCTGAGAATATAGAACAGTATTGGGATAACTTAAAGAATGGGAGAGATTGTATCAGCAAGTTCAGTACTGAAGAAATATTAGAAGAGGGAGAAAGTGCGGAGGCAATCAAAAATGCAGCTTATGTTAAAGCCGGTGCATATTTAGAAAGTAAAGCGTATTTCGATTCTGATTTTTTTGGTTACAGACCTGATGAGGCGGAATTGATGGATCCGCAGATCAGAATATTTCATGAGTGTTGCTGGCAAGCAATGGAAAATAGTGGTTACAGCAGCCCCAATGATAAAAATATAGTTGGCCTATTCGCAGCAGGATCTCCCAATGTTAATTGGGAATTGCATTCCTATAGTAAAAACAGAGAAGGCCTGGTTAATGATTTTTCGGCCCATCATTTAAGGAATATCACTTTTTTAAGTTCATTGATTTCTTACAAATTGGATTTAAAAGGCCCTTCCATTTTTATCCAGACCGCATGCTCATCATCACTGGTTTCCATTCACAAAGCATGCAGTAGCTTATTGTTAGGGGAGTGTACCATGGCTTTGGCAGGAGGAGTCACCATACATAACTTTTCAAAGAAGGGATACATACATCAGGTAGGAATGATCCAGTCTAAAGATGGGAAATGCCGTCCATTTGATGCTAGCTCAAGCGGTACAGTCGGAGGTGAAGGAGTTGGCGTAGTAGTATTGAAAAAGCTGAAAGACGCAATCCGGGATCGTGATCAAATACATGCTGTTATCAAAGGAACAGGGATCAATAATGATGGTCACGATAAAGTGGGATATACTGCTCCTAGTGTCAAAGGTCAAAGTGTGGCCATTAAAAGGGCCCATAAAATGGCTCGTGTATCCTCAGACAGCATTAGTTACGTAGAGGCCCACGGAACAGCTACCGAGCTAGGAGATCCCATTGAAATTGAAGCCTTGAATGAAGCCTTTGGGAAAAGCAATTCAAAATATTGTGCCATAGGTTCGGTGAAGTCAAATATTGGTCATTTGGATAGCGCAGCAGGAGTGGCCGGTTTTATCAAAACGATATTGGCTATTAAAAACAAGCAGATTCCTGCGAGTCTGTACTTCAAAGAACCCAATCCAAAAATTAACTTCACTGATGGGCCTTTTTACGTCAATCATACCTTAAAAGATTGGGCAAATAATTCAGGACCACTTAGGGCAGGTGTTAGTTCATTTGGCATCGGTGGTACCAATGCCCACGTGGTTTTGGAAGAACCTCCGGTTGTTGAACCATCCACTCCACATAGGGATTTTCATCTGATTTTACTTTCAGCAAAGACACAAAGCAGCCTTGAGAGGAATGTAAGTCAGTTTACAGAATACCTGAAAATTAATACTGATTCGGAATTACAGGATATAGCCTACACACTGCAAAAGGGTAGATTTCATTTCAAACACAGAAAAGTGCTTGTTTGTGAGAATCGAAATGAAGCAATCAACATTTTATCTGACATTCAATCCATTGAACAGCGGATGTTAGATACACAGGAGGACCTGCAAAATGTGGTATTCATGTTTTCGGGCCAGGGTTCTCAGTATGTGGATATGTGTAAGGATCTGTACCTGAAAGAAAAAGTATTTAGGGATAAAGTGGATGAGTGCTTAGAGGTTGCTCAGCTCTATCTCGAAGATAACCTCCACTCTGTTCTATTCCCCGAGCAAGGAGATGATTCAGAAGTTACCTCTAACATTAACGATACCAAATACACACAACCCTTACTATTCATCATTGAATACTCGATGGCCCACCTGTTGATGAAGTGGGGAGTAAGACCTGATTATATGATAGGGCATAGTATTGGAGAGTATGTTGCAGCGTGTATAAGTGGTGTCTTTACGCTTCATGACGCTTTGCGTCTGGTTGTTCGTAGAGGAGAACTCATGAGCAAAGCAAGGAGAGGCAGTATGCTTAGCATCAATGCCAGTGAAGAGCAAATAAAACCACTGTTGGATGAAACTGAGAATTTAGATTTGGCGGTCATCAATAGCGCTACTTCGCTTGTTGTTTCGGGAGAAGATACCGATATAGACAAATTTGAGGAACAAATTCTGAGCCAGGGTTATACCTGCAAAAAACTACATACATCACATGCATTTCATTCTTATATGATGGATGAAATATTGGATGAATTTGAGCAGGAACTTTCGATGGTTGATATCAATGAGCCAGCAATACCCTGTATTTCCAATATCAATGGTGAAATTATAACCTACGAAGAGATAAGAAAACCTTCTTATTGGAGTCGACACCTTCGCTGTACAGTACATTTTTTAAAGGGGATTGAAACTTTACAGCAAAAAGGCAGGGCTGTTTTCATTGAGTTAGGTCCGGGAAGAAGCTTATCCAGTTATGTGGAAGATATCATATCATTAAGCGAAGAATATCATGTTGTAAATACGGTCAGGCAACCCAGGCAAAAAGTCAATGATCAGAAATATCTGATTGAAAAAATTGGTCGGTTATGGTTGAACGGAATTAAGATTGATTGGGATAATTATTACATCAATGAAAAGAGAAGGAGGCTTGCGCTTCCAACTTATTCTTTTGAGAAAAATTCGTATACAGCCAACGTGGATGCCAAGAAATTACTGACAGGTAATGGGCAGCAAACACATCAAACATCTAACTATGGAAATGATGATTACATCCATACTTCTAGTTGGAAGAGATCGATTTCGCCTAATGGAATTTCTATCCCGTTAGAGGATAAGTCGTATGTTGTAGTGATCTCGGGAAATGAATATTTCAGTGAATCTTTAATTCGTGACTTAACTTCCTCAGGACAAAAAGTTATTGAAGTAAGACCAGGTGAGTCATTCGAAAAAATCAAAAATAATGTATTTAAGGTCGATATATTAGATGCCTCGGACCTTTGGAGTCATTTAAGTAAGTCAGAAGGCATTGTGATAAGTAATGTTATTTATTGCGCTGCATTGAGTGAGCATGCGGAAAGTCCCCGGTACGAAGACATAGAAGAAAGTTTCGAGCTAGGTTATATTGGTCTGTCCTATCTGGCAAAATCAATCACTCAGACACCTCAGATAGGAAAGGTCAACTTAACTGTAATAAATAATCATATAGCTTATGTCACGGAAGATGATGAAATAAATCCGTTAAAAGCTACCGTTCTTGGTCCTGCCAAAGTAATACCTTCTGAGATACAGAACATTATTTGTAAGGTTATAGATATACCCTATCCTTTTCAGACCGAAAAATCACTAAACAGTTACTTATCTAAGATAATAAATGAAATCTTTTATGTTTCTGATACAGCATTTATTGCTTATCGGTACAAAGAAAGATGGGTTCAATCTTTTGAGGTATTGCCTGAAAATGAGCAAACAACATCAACCATTAAAATAGTTGAAAATGGCACTTACCTAATTACCGGTGGCTTCGGGGGAATGGGCTTCACCATAGCCAAAGATTTGGTCAATCAGTACAAGGCAAATGTGCTACTAGTACATCGTTCAAAATTCCCTGAAAGAAAAGAGTGGAATGATTGGCTGACGAACAAAGAAAAAGAAGATCTCACCTCCATAAGAATTCGGGAAATATTAGAGATGGAGAAGTCTGGAGGCAAAGTTGATTTGTATCAAGTCGATGTTGCTGAAGAAGACCAGGTACAAAATCTGACATTAAAAATAAAGGATAAGTATGCTAAACTGCATGGCTTGATTTGGGCCGCAGGCGAAATAGATTCTGGGGGAATAATTTTAAATAGAGAAAAGGAAAACTTCGCAAAATACACTTCTTCAAAAATTCACAGTCTCCTTCTTTTTGAAAAATACTTGGGATTCGGGTCGCTGGATTTCATTGCATTGTTTTCTTCAATCGGAAATGTATTTTATCAATCAAAGTTTGGTGAGGTGGGATACAATGCCGCAAATGAGTTTTTAGAAAACTATTCACTCTTTGCGCAAAAGAAAATGAATGTTCATGCTTTTACGATCAACTGGTGCGATTGGCTGGATGTGGGTATGACCGTGAAAGCAAAGAGGAAACGGGAAGAGACTGAAAATATTCAGCAAATCGATGTAGAAACCTCACAGGGAATTTCCCCAAAAGAAGGTGCTGTGTGCTTTCATAAATGCTTGCAAAGTAAAGTGCCTGTGAACATTATTTACAAAGGGGATTTAAATGCTGCGATTAAGACACATGAGAGCAAGTACAAAAAAATTGTAGAAACACTTAAAGCTTCATCAGAACCCGTTACAGAGTCAATTGAGGAAATCAGCCTGGAAAAAACGCTTTTAGAAATATTTTCACACTTCTTTGGAAAAAAGGGAGTGACCCCAAACGATGATTTTTTTGAACTTGGTGGAGATTCGTTGAAAGGGATGACCTTGGTGGCCCGGATCAATCAAAAAGTGGGTACCAAGCTTTCAATTGGAGATCTGTACAAGTATACCACCATTCGTGAGCTTACTGATAAACTGTCTGCTGATATCGGTGACCAAGTAACGAAGCATGATATTCCTAAGGCAGCAGATCAAGCACATTACGTGCTGTCCTCAGCTCAAAAGCGGATGTATTTTTTGCAGACACTTGATGAACAAAGTACAGCATATAATGAAGTGCATGCACTTAAATTGTTGGGAAGCATCAATAAGGAAAAGTTGGAGATGACTTTTCAAAAATTAATCCTTCGGCATGAAAGCTTTAGGACGTTCTTTGAAACGTTGGATAAAGAGCCGGTGCAAAAAATCAAAGATAAAATTGATTTTAATGTTGATTACTTTAAACAGGGAACGGAACGTCCCGAAGAAAGTATCAGCAAATTTATCCGCCCTTTTGATTTGAGCGTTGCGCCATTGATCCGTGTAGGATTAATGGAGCTATCAGCTGATGAGCATTTATTGGTGCTTGATGCTCACCATATCATCATGGATGCCGTTTCCCAAAGCATTATTATTAATGACTTTATGGCCCTTTACAATGATGAACCACTCTCCAAACTTAAGCTCACTTATAAGGATTTTGCAGAATGGAACCTTTCGGAAGAGCAACGGGGAAAGCTTGAGGGGCAAAAGGATTTTTGGATTAAAGAGTTTTCGGAAGATTTGGAACCGCTCGAATTACCGACTGATTTTGAGCGGCCATCCGTCAATAAATATGAGGGCAATACAGTAGACTTTAGTTTAGATATAAAAGAAACGGGTAGTTTAAAGTCACTAGCAGATGAAGAAGGAGCCACCATGTTTATGGTTATACTATCCCTTTATAATATTCTGTTAAGCAAGCTTAGCAACCAGGAAGATATTGTAGTGGGTTCTTCGGTAGCCGGTCGCCATCAGCATGCAGGCTTAGAGGAGATGGTGGGAATGTTTGTTAGTGCCCTTCCCCTCCGTAACTATCCCAAAGGAGAATTAAGCTTCAGGGATTTTCTGTCGTCTGTGAAATCTAAAGTACTTGATGGTCTTGAAAATCAAGATTATCCCTATGAAAAATTAATAGATGCTATAAATGTAGAAAGAGATCTCGGGCGAAACCCGCTATTTGATGCCCTATTTGACTTTCATAATTTTAAAGAAACCGAACTAAAAATACCGAACCTTGAGCTGGCTCCGTTTGATTTCGAACGTAGGTCATCCAGATTTGACATCATTTTAACTGCTGTTGAAAGGAGTGGGCAAATATTTCTCAGAATGGGATATTCAAGTTCCCTATTCAGAGAGGAATCCATTATAAAATTTATTTCGTACTTCAAAAATGTAGTAGCAGCCATT
Source organism: Cyclobacteriaceae bacterium (assembly GCA_965215825.1). Classification (GTDB taxonomy): domain Bacteria; phylum Bacteroidota; class Bacteroidia; order Cytophagales; family Cyclobacteriaceae; genus JAWPMT01. The sequence goes on from CBDCEM010000003.1 coordinate 826,670, forward strand.
CTTAAAGATGTTGACGTCAAAATTTCAGACATTGAGATACTGGACGATAAAGAAGAACAGCACTTATTGTACGATTTCAATCAAACCGAAGTAGCATATAACAAAGAGCAAACCGTACTTACCTTATTTGAAAATCAAGTCAAAGAAAATCCCCACAAAAAAGCCATACTATGTGGTGATCAAGAATTTACTTACAAAGCACTTGACCTGCAATCTGACAACATTGCCTTTTACTTGCAGAACGAAAAAGAAGTTCGAAAGGGTGACTTGGTCGGGGTACAACTTAACAGGAATGAACATTTAATTCCCTGCATAATTGGGATATTAAAATTGGGGGCTGTGTACATACCCATTGATGCTTCGTATCCTGAGGATTATGTAACCACAATCGCACAGGACGCTGGCTTAAAAGTACTTGTGACAAAAGATCGTTATCAGCAGGTACCTTGTGCAGTTCTTTCCGATTTCATTGATCCTGCCAAAAACCTGGAAGCGCTTGTCTCGGATAAGAAATTACCAGATGTTGAAATCAGCGGTTCAGATTTAGCTTATGTGATCTATACTTCAGGTTCTACAGGAAAGCCTAAGGGTGTAATGATAGAACACGGATCCTTGATGAACTATGTATCCTGGGCATCAGAGTATTATCTCAATGGAGAAGCGGCAACTTTCGGATTATACACTTCTATTTCATTTGACTTGACCGTCACCTCGATTTTTCCCCCTTTGATTACGGGCAATAGAATCATTATGTACCCGGGAGACGACAATGGCTCACCGGTGGAGGAAATTTTCAGGGATGGACAAGTTGAGATCATGAAACTGACTCCATCACATTTGAAAATACTTAGAGACTCAGAATTTGAAGTACTTGAATCCTCAAAGCTGAAAAAATTGATCGTTGGTGGGGAAGAATTAGAAACACATTTAGCAAGAGAAATTTATGACAGGTTTGAAGGTAAAGTAGAGATCTATAACGAATATGGTCCTACAGAAGCTACCGTGGGATGTATGATCCATCGTTTTACACCGGAAGAATCTTTATCTACTGTTCCGATCGGTGGTCCGGTGAATAATACCCAAGTCTACATTTTAGACAAATACCTGCATCCGGTTACAGAAGGGACAAAAGGCGACCTTTTTGTATCAGGATCAGGCGTGGCCAGGGGCTACCTGGCAAATGAAAAATTGACTGAAGAGCGATTTATAGTAAATCCTTTTATTGAAGGGGCCATCATGTACAAGACCGGGGACATGGCACAAATGGGTGCCGACGGCAAAGTACTATACAAAGGACGTACAGACGATCAGGTGAAAGTTCGGGGCCATCGAATAGAATTAAATGAGATAGCTCACCGATTATCAAGCTTTGATTTAATTGATGAGTCCATAGTCATTGGCAGAGAGAAAGGGGGAAAAGGAGATAAGTACCTGGTGGGTTATTATTTATCCGATTCGGAAATACCTAAGGATTCATTAATAAGCTACTTATCGGAAAGCTTACCGGAATACATGGTTCCCATATTATATGTACACCTGGAAAAGTGGCCCCTCACAACCAATGGTAAATTAGATAAGAAATCTTTACCTGATCCTGAGCAAATTGACCAGAAAGACTATGAGCCTCCGGTAACTGAAGAGGAGAAAATAATGGCTCAGGCATGGTCAGAGGTTCTGTCTACCGATCCGATAAATATTAACGACACCTTCTTTTCTTTGGGAGGAGACTCTATCAAATCTATCCTGATAAATTCACGAATACGACGAGCAGGATACGAAATGTCCGTGAAAGACCTTTTCACCGATCAAACAGTAAAAAAACTGTCTAAAAAATTAAAGCCCCTGACGTCCGTAATAGATCAATCGGAAGTTAAAGGCACGTCCTCATTAACCCCAATTCAGCAATGGTTTTTTACCAGGTCCCTGGAGAATAAGCATCATTATAACCAGTCAGTGATGTTGCATTTTGCAGATGGGTTATCAGAAGAGAATGTTAACAGCATTTTCCAATTGATTCAAAAACATCATGATTCACTCAGAATGGTGTTTAGAGAAGAAAGAGATATCCTCGTTCAGGTGAACCTGGGTGCAGATGTACCCCTTTCAATGGAAGTTCATGATCTTGAAAAGTCTGAGGACAGTAACACATCCCTATTAAACATCTGCCAAAAAATACAATCCAGCATTAACTTGGAAGAAGGTCCTTTGATGAAGTTAGGCCTGTTTCAAATGCCTGAAGGTAGTTGTCTGTTTATCACTATTCATCACTTAGTAGTTGACGGAGTATCCTGGCGCATTTTATTAGAGGATATTGAAAGCTTGTATCAGAAGATCACGCGAAAAGAGCCACTCACGCTGCCAAAGAAAACCGGTTCCTTTTTGTCATGGTCCGAACAGCTTTCGAAATATATAAAGACGGATACTTTTCATGAGGCAAAAGTATTTTGGAATGACTTTGAATCCCAGGAGGTGGAGCCTTTACCCAGGGATAATGAGCAAGGAAGGAATACTGGAGAACATCGAAAATTCGCTTCATTTACCCTTGATCAAAAACAAACCGCTGAACTGTTAACCAAGGTGCACCAATCATTTGGGACACAGATCAATGATCTTCTATTGGCTGCTTTACTATTAAGTGTAGAGCGTCATTATGGAAACAAGACAATTCAGGTAGATCTGGAGAGTCACGGAAGGAAGGAGATATCCAATGTGGATTTTAGTCGCACCATAGGCTGGTTTACAGTTATTTATCCTGTAATATTAGGGAGAGTAGATGGTGCTTTATCTCATTTGATAAAGCGTGTAAAAGAAGTATTGAGAAAAATTCCGAATGATGGTTTTGATTATCCATTAACCAAACACTTTGTATCTGACTTTAAGGCAATTCAAGAGAATAACCCGTCAGGTTCTCAGATACTGTTTAATTATCTGGGGCAGTTTGATAGTGATACCGAGAACCGATCTTATTCAATAGTCCGAGAAGAGAAAAGAAAAAATTCTTCGAACACCGAAGTATTAAGTGATTACGACTGGGACATATCCGGGAGCATTATTTCCGGGAAATTAGGAATGACCCTTGCTTATAGCACTGAGCAGTATTCGGAAGCAAGTATGACGGCTTTTGTGAATAGTTATAAAGAGAAGCTGGAAGATATCATTGAGTATTGCTGCACTTATGACAAACAGGAATTGACTCAGTCTGATTTGACTTATAAAGGATTAAGCGATACTGAGTTTCAGAATCTTCAACAACAGTATGATTTCAGTGATATTTATCCATTGTCATCCATGCAGGAAGGAATCCTGTTTCATTCGGTCCTTGATACAGCGGAGGGATATTATTTTGGGCAAACAACCGGTACCATAAAAGGAAAACTGGATGTGGGAATGATGGAAAGAAGTATGAATTTCCTGATTTCGAGATATGATATTTTACGGACAGTTTTTCTGCACAAAAATTATGATCGACCCATTCAGATTGTATTAAAAGAACAGAAGATAGACTTTACCTATGCAGATATCGGCAACGATATCGAAGAAAGATCAGAGGAAGAAGTGATTGCCGATTACAGGCAAAAAGATAAAGATAGAAAATTTGATCTGGGTAAGGATGCTTTGATGCGGTTAACCGTGATGAAGGTAGCAGAGGATGAGTATTCGCTCATATGGAGTCATCATCACATATTGATGGATGGTTGGTGTATCAGCATTATTATCAACGAGTTCTTTAAGGTTTATCGGGGTTATCTCGAAGGAAAGAAAGTATCTCTACCCAGGACTAATCCTTATTCTGTTTATATCAAATGGCTCCAAAAGAGGGATAAAGTAGCATCTGCTGATTATTGGCGTAAGTATTTGACTGCTTATGAAAGCCTGTCCACTTTGCCTCAAAAGGGAATCACACCTTCAGAACCATTGCCCTATCTTCTGGAAAGTGAGCGACTTACCCTGGACAAAGAGCAAACTGGCTTACTATATAAAATGGCTAAGAATTGTGGTGTCACGGTTAATACGTTATTTCAATGTGCATGGGGGCTTCTGCTAACAAAATATAATAATCATAATGATATTGTTTTCGGAACGGTAGTATCGGGTAGGCCAGCGGAGATTGACGGTATTGAAAATATGGTAGGCCTATTCATCAATACTATTCCTGTCAGGATAAAATATGATCCAAACTCCAGGATTGAGGATTTGCTAAAAACCATTCAGGAGAGTGCGATAGAAGGAGAAGAACATCACTATCACCCATTAGCAGAGATACAATCTTCAAGTGAATTAGGGAAGAATTTGTTTGATCATATAATCACATTCGAGAATACACCAATTTCTCAGGAAACCAGTATTGATGTCTCGGATGATAAACTTAATAAGCCATTTGAGATAGGTGATTCGACATATTCAGTTCAAACCAATTATGATTTCGACCTTACAGTCACTCCAGCGGATCAATTTGAAGTAAAATTCACTTATAATGGAATTTTATTCGGAAATGAGGGAGTAAAATATGTCATTGCTCATTTGAAAAACATCATTTGTTCGATTCTCGAGAATCCGGACATGTTAGTTAAAAATGTTTCCTTATATGATGATCAGCAGTATGTTGCTATAAGAGAGAATTTTTCTAGGAACCTTGATGAAACGTTTAACATTGTTCCGATACAAGAAAAATTAAGTGACAGCTTTCAGAAGAATAGTGAGAACTGTGCGATAGAGTATCAAGGAGAATCTTTCACCTATGCACAGATTGAAAATGAAGCAAACAAGGTCTCCAATGCGCTTACTGATTACAATATAGCAGTAGGTGCTAATATCGGCCTGTTACTTAAAAACCGTCATTGGCTGATTTCTTCTATGTTGGGTGTCCTTCAATCAAGAATGGCATTTGTACCATTTGAAATTCTGATGCCTGAAGAGCGATTATCTTCAATGATTGATCAAACGGGTACCAAATACATTATAACAGATCAGGAGCCTGAGGGATACAAAAACCTGGATTCATCAGATCGTATTACCTGGATAACCATTGATGAGATCAAAAAACAGATTGGAAAATCGAGTAATAGCGAAAGTAGCTACCAGTTGGACGACCCTATCTATGTGCATTTTACTTCTGGCAGTACAGGTATTCCAAAAGGAATAACAGGCCAAAATAGGGGTTTGGTGCATTTTGTTGATTGGTATCTAAGTCAGTTTGAAGGAATTGAATCTTCCAGATTCAGTCAATTTACCAATCCGGGTTTTGATGCCATTTTGAGGGACATATTCATTCCTCTGTGTTCCGGCGGAACCATCTGTATTCCAATGGAATCCGTATTATCTGATGCTGGCCAAATAAAAGAATGGATATCTTCCGAGAGGATCAATGTAATACATTGCGTTCCGAGTTTCTTTAAGCTGATTCAACAAGGTGGAATAGAGGCAAATTCATTTAACGATCTAAACTATTTATTGCTGTCAGGAGAAAAGATATTACCATCCGAATTGAAGAATTGGTACGGGGCTTTTGGCGACCGTATTCAAATAGTCAATTTATACGGCCCTACGGAAACCACCTTGGTAAAAGCCTATCATTTGATCCAGCCTCAAGATAGTGCTAAAGAACACATACCCGTAAAAGCCATGGAAGGCGCACAACTGATGTTGTTGGACAATGCCCTGCATCCATGTCCTGATGGAGCTATTGGAGAGGTTTATATCAGAACGCCTTATAGAACGCTAGGGTATCTTGATTTGGAGAAAACAAAAGAGTCCTTTATACCTAACCCTATTACAAAGGAGAAAAATGACCTGATTTATAAGACGGGGGACTTGGCCAGAATGAATAGCAACGGTGAATTTGAGATCCTGGGCAGAAGAGATAATCAGGTAAAAGTTAATGGGGCTCGTATTGAACTGGATGATATAAAAGAGAACATGTTGGGGTATCCTGGTATAAGGGATGTGGTCGTATCAAGTACTGCAGGTGGAGACGGTGAAAAACTTTTGTGTGGGTATTTTGTAGGCGATGAACCGGTAGATTTAGATGAATTAAGGCTTTACCTAAATGGTAAGTTACCCTTCAACATGATTCCGGCCCACTTGGATCAACTGACAAAAATTCCACTATTATACAACGGCAAGGTAGACCTCAAAGCTTTACCAGCACCCGATTTCAATGCTCCAGCCGATGGACTGTCAGCTGCAAATGAATTGGAAAGCAAACTGGTGATTATATGGGCGGATATCCTGAAATTAAAAAGGAACGAGATAGGCACTGACCGGAGCTTTTTTGAGATAGGTGGGCATTCGATTAATATATTCCATTTACTCAATAAAATTGATGAAGAATTTTCTGTCAGGCTTAAGATGGCTGATATTTTCAAGAATACTTCAATTATTGAAATAGCTAATCTTATTGAGAAGTCTCAACAAAAAGATGAGATACAAATTTCTAAGACAGAGAGAAAAGAATTCTATCCTGCATCTCCGGCTCAGGAAAGACTATATTATCAACATTTACTCCATAAAGAGGATACGTCTTTTAACATTTCGATTCCAGTCGAAATTAAGGGAGAAGCAGATTATGATGCATTGAATAGTTCCTTTGAGAAATTGGTTGACCGTCATGAGAACCTAAGGACTAGTTTCATTTTGTTAGATGAAGGGGTCATCCAAAAAGTAAATCAGGATTACGCTTTTGAACTGGAAATCATAGATGAAAACGAACTCTATTCGGTTAAAGAAGCATTCAAACGTTTTATAAGACCTTTTGATTTGTCTGGAAAGTCCATGCTTCGATGTGGTTTATTGAGAAGTAAAGACGGAAATTTCTTATTCGTTGATATGCACCATATTATTTCGGATCGCATTTCTCTCGATGTATTAATTCATGATTTTAAGCGTATCTATTTCGGAGAAAAAATCAACCCGCTAGACTTCCAGTATATAGATTATGCCAATTGGATAAATAACATTAAAGGAAAGCTAAGCCAGCAAAGAGATTTTTGGAAGAGAAAACTGTCTGATGAACTAATTAGAACTGATCTTCCCACGATGCAAAACCGCAGTGAGGTGAATACCCAACTAGTGGATTATAAGGAGTTTGAAATTACCGACCAATTTCTAGAAGGCATTAAAAAATTCGCGATCAAAGCCAATGTTTCGAATTTCATGGTTTTTCTGTCAGCTTACTATATTCTGCTTCACAAGATGTCTGGAAATTCAGATATTATTGTTGGAACCGAAGCGCATGGAAGAACCCAGACTGCATGGAAAGATATCGTAGGGGCGTTTGTTAATGTAATACCACTAAGGGTCAATGTCGACGCTGAAAATGGTTATTTTGATTTCTTAAGTGAGGTCAAAGATTGTGTTCTACAAGCTTTCAACAATCAAGATTTTCAATTTGACCAGATGATAGATATGGTCAATGAAAGTCAAGCAGAGTTATCAAGAAATCCCATTTTTGATCATTACTTTTCTTTTTCTAATGTTACCGAGAATAAGGAGGAAATTGACAAACTGAAATTCGTTCCTGTCAATGTGGGTAAACAAATAAAGGGTGAGTATGAATTTGTTATAAAAGTTGATGAATCACACGGAAAGATCAATGTGATTTTTGTTTATAGCAGTGAACTGTATGATAATGAAATCATTGAATTGCTTATGCAGTATTACCGCAACATACTCCATGTCGTATTTACGAACCCTGAGCAAGTCATTGAAGAAATTGAATTAGAGGAAGAAGAATTTCAAAACCAGACCATATAGCGTCTATAAGGATCATTAACCTATTGAATAAGTCCATTAAATATCTGAAACCAACATGATAGATTTTAGCCTTTTCTTTTTTTCCAATTATGAAGTTCAAGCTGAAAATAAATATCACTTATTGACCGAATTGGTTAAATATGCTGACCAAAATGGTCTTAGTGGCGTATGGATACCAGAACGTCATTTTCACGAGTTTGGAGGACTATTCCCTAACCCATCAGTTATTGGTTCTGCTTTGGCTGTGATCACCAATAACATTGAGCTAAGGAGTGGGAGTGTGGTATCTCCTTTGCATGATCCTGTCAGAATTGCAGAAGAGTGGTCCGTAGTTGATAACCTGTCTGGTGGCAGGGTTTCTTTGTCATTTGCATCTGGCTGGAATGGCAATGATTTCGTTTTGGCTAAAAACAATTATCAGGACAGGCACCAGATCATGTATGATCAGATAGAACTAATCAGAAAATTATGGGAAGGAGGTAGTTTGGTACGGGAAAATGGCCATGGAAAAGAAATAGAGTTTCGTATTTTTCCGTCTCCCATTCAAAAGAAATTGCCCATGTGGGTTACTGCTGCGGGAAACGAACAGACTTACATTAAAGCAGGCGAAATGGGAGCGAATTTACTGACTCACCTGTTGGGTCAGGAACCGGAAGATGTAGCAAGAAAAGTTCAATTATACAGGGAAGCCAGATTACAAAATGGATATCCCCCGGAAGAAGGAAGAGTAGCGTTAATGCTGCATACCTATATTGGTGACGATGGCGAAGATATTGGGGAAGTGGTTGAACAGCCATTCATCGAATACTTGAAAAGCGCCACTAGTCTTAGCAAAATTATCTATGAAGAAGCTGGACACAACCCGGACGATATCCCAGAGGAAGACAAAGAACTTATGTTAAAGTTTTCCTATGAGCGGTATAGCAAAAGCGCTGCTTTGATTGGTTCAGTAGAGAGCTGCTCGTCGTTTGTTGACCAAGTGAGTGAAATCGGAATAGATGAAATAGCTTGCCTGGTTGATTTTGGAATTGAACCGTCTAAAGTGATTGACCGGCTGAAAAACCTTAAGAAATTGCAGGAGTTACAGGCAAATCGCATTCAGGAAAGAGTTCATTAAACCGAATGAATTTCAAACTCAGCTAAAATAACTCCTCTGTAAATAAGGATTTCTTCCTTCCCAAGTATGCATCCATTTGTGAGGTTTAATGCTTCATCATCAGGGAACCTTAAAAATTTGTAATACAATAATCAATTCCACGGAATCTTTGGTACGGTGTTCTAAAGAGGATGTAGACCATCATTGACATAGTAAGCCAGGGCATGGCTTCTAATTTAAAAGACATAGTATGTGTGGCATAACAGGCTTTATAAAATTCGATAAAAGAATTTCAGGTGAAGATCATGAAATAATAAAAGAAATGAATGCCCAGCACTTTCACAGGGGACCGGACGATCAAGACACACTTTTATTCGAGAATGTAGCCCTGGGGTTTAGCAGGCTTAGCATCATCGGTTTAGAAATGGGTATGCAACCCATCTTGAACGAGGATGAATCCGTTATTCTTATATGCAATGGTGAAGTATTTAATTACATAGAGCTTAGAGATCAACTGATATCCAGAGGCCATAAGTTCAGAACGAAATCTGATATTGAAGTAATCATTCATTTGTACGAAGAATGCGGAATGGATTTACTGCAACAATTGAATGGCCAGTTCGCCTTTGCTATATATGATAAAAAGAGAAAAGCCCTCTATTGCGCTCGTGATCACATGGGAATATGCCCACTGCATTACACCTTCGTTCAGAATACATTCATTTTTGGATCAGAAATAAAAGCAATTCTTCAACACCCTCTTGTATCTCGTGAAGTTGATCCTGTAGGACTTGACCAGGTTTTTACTTTTGCTGGTTTAATTAGCCCCAGAACCATGTTCAAGAATGTCCATAGCCTGGAAAATGGTCATTACTTAGAAGTTGACAGGCATGGAAAAATAGAAAAAAATGAATATTGGGATCTTATCTACCCCGAGGGAGAAGTACAGTTAAATGGCAAATCGGAAGAGTATTACATTGACCGACTAGAAGAACTATTTGAAAAATCAATTAGACTTAGGTTGAGGGCGGATGTCCCAATGGGACTTTATCTAAGTGGAGGTTTGGATTCATCCATGATTACCATGAAAGTGAATCAGTTACAACCTGATATGCGGAAAGAAGCTTTTTCAATTGATTTTACGCAATCTGATATTTCTGAAACACCTTATCAAGTTTTGGTGGCCGATAAAAGCAATTCCAATCTTAACAAAAAGACGTTCTTTTATACAGACATTAGCAAAGGGCTGAAACGAGCAATATATCATTGCGAATGCCCTCTAAAAGAAACCTACAATACCGCCTCACTTTCGTTATCTGCGTCTACCAGGTCCAGAGGTATCAAAGCCATTTTGTCAGGAGAAGGTTCTGATGAGCTCTTCGCCGGTTATGTAGGATACAGATTTGATAAAATGAGGGCGATGAATATGGTACAAAATGCTTCAAGCCCCGAAGAGGAAGAACTCAGAAATAAAATCTGGGGTGATAAGTCCATGTTTTATGAAACCAACTTTTCCGAGCTGGAAAAAATAAAAAGAAGTTTGTATTCTGATGATCTCAACGCCTCTTTCGATGAAGTAAATTGCCTGAACCATCATGTAATCAAGACAGACAGGATTCGCAACCGGGATGTAATTAGTAAAAGGTCTTATATAGATTATAAAGTCAGATTGGTAGATCATTTGGTATCCGATCATGGCGACAGAATGGCATTGGCCAACTCAGTAGAAGTGAGATACCCTTTTTTAGACAAGGATTTTGTTGAGTTTTCAACTCAGGTGCCTTCTTCATTGAAACTCAACGACTTTACAGAGAAATATATACTAAAAAGAATGGCGGCAAGATTTGTCCCTAAAGAAATAATAGATAGGGAGAAATTTGGCTTCGTTGCCCCTGGAAGCCCTTATTTACTACAAAACAATGTAGAATATGTGAATGATCTTCTTTCGCACGATTTGATTAAGAAACAAGGATATTTTAATCCGGCCCAAATTGAACAGCTTAAAAAGGATTATAGTCAGGACGGATTTAAATTGAACATTCCCTTCGAAAGCGATCTATTGATCACCGTGATCACCTTTGGAATATTGTTGGATGAATTTTTTTAACTGATCCTCTTTTAAAGTTATCAGTATTACCACAGGATCTGTGCCTCTATTTCTGATCATCTAAGAGCAAGAACAATCGCTCATTTTGAAAATAATAATAATTACTTAAGATAAAATCATACCATGTCTTTTCAGAATAAACTGATTAAAAGTCTAGTTGATCATGCCCAAAGAACAGCTATTGAAGTAAATTCTAAGACCATATCTTATTCAGAAATTCATCGTAAAGCCGATAGGATTACATCATTCTTATTAAAACAAAAACTAGAGAAGGAAACTATAATTGGAATCCTGCTAGACAATAGAGTCGATATTATTAGTACTGTCATTGGAGTAATTAATGCCAGGTGTGTTTTCGTATTAGTAGATAGCTCTTTACCAGATAATAGACTTTATTCCATTGTGAGTGATATGCAATTAGCATATTTAATCTCGTCGGATAGCTTATCAGAAACACGATCAGATAAACAATGGTGGCCAACTAATAACTTCGCTCTAAAGGACATTTTTGATGATGACTCACTTGATAATACTGGTGAAATCGATTACCCCGAATTTGATGCGGAGGACAGCTTATACGTTTATTTCACGTCTGGATCGACAGGAACACCTAAAGGTATAATTGGCAAAAACAGTAGTTTGTTGCAGTTCATTCAGTGGGAAATTAAGGAATTTGATATTGATGAAAACAGTAAGTTCAGCCAATTTGTTAGCCCGTACTTCGATGCTTTTCTCCGGGATATATTTGTGCCTCTCCTGGCCGGAGGCACCATTTGTATACCACCTCAAAGGGAAGACTTCTATGTATCTGAAAAATTAACACCATGGTTAGACGAATCTGAAGTCAGCTTAATTCATTGTGTGCCCAGCCTGTTTCGGATTATAAATAATGACGCAATAACGACTGATAATTATACTAAGCTGAAATATGTGCTAATGTCCGGTGAAAAGATAAACCCGGCAGAACTGATTAATTGGTATACTGTATTTGATGGCCGGATACAGCTCGTTAATATGTATGGCACTACTGAAGCTACCATGATTCAGTCCTTCCATAGAATTTTACCGGCAGATGCCAGGAAGTCAAGAATTCCTATAGGTCAGCCAATAGATGGTACAGAATTATTAATTACTAAAAATGGTGTTAAACCTTGTAATAAACTCGTACCGGGTGAATTGTACATCATTTCGAATTACTTGACCAAAGGCTATTTGAATGCACCGGAGCTTAGCGAACAAAAGTTTGTGCAAATTGAATCCGGCAACCATGCTGGTAAACATGCATTCAGAACGGGTGATCAAGCCAGGCTATTGACTGACAACAACATCGAATTAATTGGGAGGAAAGATCGACAAATCAAATTAAGAGGAATTAGAATTGAAGTAGATGAAGTTGAGAATGTTCTTCTGAGCTCAAACTTGCTTAAAAATGTAGTTGTCAGAGTCCACGCAGAAGAAAATGGAGATGAATCTTTAATCGCATTTGCTATTGGAAAAGAATTATGGTCGGGTTCTGGTTTTAAGCAAAAGATTCAACAATATGCGCAAGACCACTTGCCAAAATACATGATACCCTCAAAGATTCTTGAGGTAGATAAATTCCCCTTACTGATCACTGGTAAAATAGACTATAAGGCTTTACATAACCTTTTGATAAGTGACAGGACGGTCATTGCTCCATCTAACAAAATAGAAATAGAAGTACTTGGGATATGGAAGGAGATCCTTGGAGATAAAGAGATCTCAATGGAGGATATTTTTCATGAAATAGGAGGGAATTCTCTCACCATCATGACTTTGATTAGTAAAATCAATAACGCTTATGATGTCAGAATTTCTTTAGGTGAGTTGTTCAAAAACCCTACGATCAAAAAACAGGCTGCATTTATTGAATCGGCAAATAAGAACAATAAAACAACGATACCAAAAGCTAAAGAAGCTGATTATTATCCCGTTACCTCAGTTCAGAAACGGTTGTTCTTTCTACATCAATTCGATAAAAATTCTACTGCTTACAATTTGCAACTGATTGTTAAACTTCATGGGGCAATAGAAAGAAGAAAATTAAATGAGGCAGTTAATAAACTTGTAGAGCGACACGAAAGCTTTAGGACATACTTCGAAGTATTAGATGGTAAGCCTGTTCAAAAAATCAAGGACAAAATTCATTTTGAAGTTAAATACCTTAAAGCTGTTGTAAACGACTTGGACAAAGAAGTAGACAAGTTTGTTCAGCCCTTTGATTTAAGCGCAGCTCCGTTGATTAGAATAGGTGTGATTGAGTTTGCCACTCAAAAACATCTTTTGATAGTAGATGCCCATCACATTATTATGGACGGTGTTTCACAAACCGTTCTTATACAAGAATTCATGGCATCTTATACAGATCGACAGCTGCCCGAATTGAAGTTGAATTACAAAGATTTTGCCGAATGGAGACACCTGGAAGAACAACAAAAAACCATAGCAAAACAAAAAGATTTTTGGCTCAGGCAGTATTCCGAGCTTCCTGAAACACTCGAATTACCGGTTGACTTTACAAGACCTTCGGTAAAGGCAGATAAGGCTAATAAACTACATTTTGAAGTAGGTGCTTTGGAAACTAGTAAATTGAAAAGCATTGCTGAAGAAGAAGGAGCAACCATGTTCATGGTTGTTTTCTCCATTTTTAACGTTTTGTTAAGTAAGTTAAGTGCCCGGGAAGATATAGTGATAGGGGCACCTGTAGCCGGTCGACATCAACATATTGATCTGGAAGACTTAATTGGCATGTTTGTTACTACATTGCCATTACGTAATTACCCGAAAGGAAACCTTTCCTTCAGAGAGTTTTTGCTGTCAGTAAAAGATAACGTGCTTTCCTGCATAGAGAATCAAGATTATCCTTATGAAGAATTAATTGATGATTTAAAAGTTGAAAGGGATGCTGGGCGCAACCCCTTATTCGATATAACTTTTGCTTACCAGAATTATAAAAAGTCCGAACTAGAGATACCGGAGATTGAGGTAGAATCATACAAGCGAGAACATGCCACAGCGAAGTTTGATATTAATTTTTTGGGAAGTGAAGTAGATGATCAAATCCATCTGACATTTGAATATTCTACAGCACTCTTTAAACAAGAGACAATAGAAAGATTTATAACCTATTTTGAAAAAATAGTATCGGCAGTAATTATCGATACTGATACCAAAATTTATGATATCGACATTCTTCGGGATTCGCAGGAGCAGGACCATTTATTACAAGACCTGGATTTTGGAGAGGTAAATTATCCGAAGGACAAAACATTAATAGACTTGTTTTCAGCACAAGTGAAAAGAACTCCTCATCATATAGCGCTGAAATACGAGGATCGAACCATGAACTATGTTCAATTGGATAAGGAGTCTACCCAATTGGCATTTTTGTTAAGAAGCAAAGGAGTGGAAGCGAATAGTGTTGTCGGATTAATGACTGACCGTTCGATTGAGTTCATTATTGGATTATTGGCCATTTTAAAATCTGGTGGGGCCTATCTGCCAATTGATTTTGATTATCCCCGGGAACGGAAAAAATACCTCCTTGAAAATAGCGGAACCAAACTGCTGTTAACCAAAAAGGAATTTGAAGAAGACTTAGCATATGATCTTGAAACGATCTTCATCGATGAAGTACAGGAAGATTCCGATCAGGTACCTGAAATTGATAGCATAAACGAGCCGTCAGATCTGTGTTATGTCATATATACTTCCGGTACTACAGGAAACCCGAAAGGGGTTATGGTTGAACATAGAAACATTGTAAGATTATTCTTCAATGATGAGGTTCCATTCACGTTTCAAAGTGATGATGTCTGGACGATGTTTCATAGCCATTCGTTTGATTTTAGCGTTTGGGAAATTTTTGGTGCACTGCTTTTTGGTGGAAAGCTCATCATTATTCCTAAAATGGTAGCGCGAGATACCCAAGCCTACCATCATATTCTAAAGCAGGAAAAGGTTAGTATACTTAATCAGACGCCAAGTGCATTTTACAATCTTATTCAAGCAGAGCTATCTGGCCCTGAAACCGAGCTAAGCTTGCGTCATGTTATTTTTGGAGGAGAAGCACTCGTTCCGGGCAGACTAAAGGACTGGAGGTTAAGGTATCCCGATGTTAAGCTGGTCAACATGTATGGGATCACAGAAGTCGCTGTTCACGTGACCTATAAAGAAATAACTGAAAAAGAAATTGAAAATAACATCAGTGATATAGGGAAACCGCTTCCTACTTTATCAGCATTTGTATTTGATAAACATATGAATCCGGTCCCTTATGGGGTCATAGGGGAATTATACGTAGGAGGTGCGGGAGTTACCAGAGGTTATTTGGGGAAAGAGCAGCTAACGAAAGAAAAATTCATTCAAAGCCCACATGATTCAGACAGAAGGCTATACAGAACCGGTGATCTGGCTCGGGTTTTAAGCTCAGGCGATCTTGAATATCTTGGTAGGGCTGATCATCAGGTTCAACTCCGGGGTTTCAGAATAGAGTTAGGAGAAATAGAGAATCAATTGAATCTCTACCCAACCGTCAAAGAAGCGGTTGTTATAATGAAAGAAAACCAGGATCACACCTTCCTGACCGCTTACTACGTTTCGGAAAAGACAACCGATATAGAAACAATAAGAGGTTTTCTATCCGGGAAACTGCCCGATTACATGATACCATCTTACTATGTTCACCTGGAAGAGGTACCATTGACTGTCAATGGGAAATTAGATAAAGCTGCATTGCCTGATCCGGAAATTAAAATACAAGACCAGTATGTAGCACCGCAAACCAAAGAGGAAAAACTCCTGGCTGAAGTATGGGCCAGCGTATTGGGTATTGATCATATCGGAACAACAGATAACTTTTTTTCTGTCGGTGGTGATTCCATTAAATCCATACAGATATGTTCGAGAATTCGAGGAGAAGGCTATGAGCTGTCGGTGCATAGCATCTTTGTCCATCAAAATATTAAACAATTAGCCACAATACTGAAGCCTTTAGATGTTATATCTGATCAATCTACCATAATCGGTAAAGCCGCCTTAACGCCTATTCAGAGTTGGTTTTTTGAAGGTCCAGTCAAAGCCAAACACCATTACAATCAGGCAGTAATGCTCAGTTTTGAGGAGGAGGTATCAATTGAAAACATACGTGAGATCTTCTGGAAACTTCAGGAACACCATGATGCACTACGGATGGTGTTTAGAAGTGAAGATGAAATACTTATCCAGGAAAACCTCAGTACAGACTTACCTGTTTCTGTTGAAGAATATGACCTGAAAGATCAGGGAACCCAAATCGAAGCATCTTTATTGGAAATTAGTAATCAGATACAATCTGGCATCAACTTGGAGCAAGGCCCACTGATGAAGGTCGGCTTGTTTCATCTGGAAAAAGGTAGCCGATTACTTATTGTTATTCATCATTTGGTTGTAGATGGAATATCATGGCGTATTTTGTTTGAAGACATTGAGCTTCTATACCAACAGATAAACCGCAACGAATCACTGAACTTACCAAGTAAGACCGATTCTTTTCTCTCCTGGTCCGGTCACCTGCGTGAATACATTAAAGGAGATCAGTTCAAAGAGGCAAAAACTTATTGGGAAAGTTTTGATGCTAAAAATATAAGCCGGGTGCCAAAAGACAATCAAAACGGGAGCAATACCGGATTTGATAGACGATATGCTTCATTTACTTTAAACAGCGAAGAAACTACGCTATTATTAAAAGAAGTTCATCCATCATTTAATACCCAGATTAATGATATTCTCCTGACTGCATTGCTATTAAGTGTATCCATGCGCTATGGCCACTGTAAAGTACAGGTTGACCTGGAAAGTCATGGCAGAGAAGAGATAAACGGCACGAATGTAAGTAGAACCGTCGGCTGGTTTACTACTATTTATCCGGTGATCCTGGAAAAAATGGATGGTGATCTAGCTTATCAGATCAAATGTATTAAAGAAGCTCTGGCCAATGTTCCTAATAGTGGACTTGATTACTCACTGGCCAAATACTATGTTTCAGAGGACGATGACCAGACAGAGTGGCTTACGGAAAATTCACAGATCATATTTAACTATTTAGGTCAATTTGATGCTGATACGAGAGGCCGGTCTTATTCGATAGCTAAAGAAAGGGGAGGAGACACGGTATCATCCACAGAAACTATCAATTATGATTGGGACATTTCGGGAATAGTCCATTCTGATAAGTTGAAGATGACTATTGCTTACAGCCAAAAGCAGTACAGCGAAGAAACTATAACAACGTTCATGCAGCAGTTCAAAGAGAGCTTAAAAGAAATTATAGATTACTGCTGTACATACAATAAATTGGAGTTAACTCCTTCCGATTTAACTTATAAAAAATTATCAATAATCCAACTTGACGCACTTCAGTCAAAATATGATATTCAAGACATTTACCCTCTGTCACCGATGCAGGAGGGGATGCTTTATCATTCGTTGCTTGATAGTGAGTCAGAAAACTATTTTTCACAACTGACCTATCGTCTTAAAGGGACGCTGGACGTAAGTCTGGTTGAAAAGAGCATGAATGTCTTGATCGGCAGGCATGACATTTTAAGGACCATTTTTATAAATGAAGGCTATGATCGGCCTTTACAGCTCGTTTTAAAGGAGCGAAGTATCGATTTTAACTACCAGGACCTTCAAAAGGAGGTCGAAAACCGGTCTGTAGATACCGTGATATCAGCATGTCAGCAAGAAGAAAAACTTAGAAAATTTGATCTGAGCAAAGATCTGCTCATGCGCTTGTCAGTAATTAAAATCACTGAAGATGAATACTTTTTCATTTGGAGCAGACATCATATCTTGATGGACGGGTGGTGCTTAAGTATTTTAATTAATGAGTTCAAACAAATCTATGCAAGTTATGTGGATAAGATTGAGCCAACTTTGCCTGTTATAGCTAATCCTTATTCCAATTATATAAAATGGCTGGAGGCTAGAGACAAAGAAGAATCTGCTGACTATTGGAGAAAATATCTGTCCTATTATAATAAACTGGTGACATTACCGCAAAAGGAAATTTCCTTATCTGATCTGTTACCTTACCATTTAATGTCTGAAGAATGGTTCCTGGATCATCAGGCAATGAAGTCACTTCATCAACTTTCCAGTGAGTACGGGGTAACATTAAACACAATATTTCAGGCTGCCTGGGCCATACTATTGGCCAAGTACAACAATACTGATGATGTGGTATTTGGTTCAGTGGTATCTGGTCGTCCGGCAGCGCTTGAGCATGTTGAAACGATGATAGGGTTATTTATTAATACTGTCCCAGTAAGGATGAGTATTGATAAAGGTTGCTCCATAGGTGAGTTGCTCAACAAAGTGCAGGCAGAAGCAATAGAAAGTGAAAAACACCATTTTAGCCTTTTGTCGGAAACACAATCTTCCAGTGAGTTGGATAACGGATTGTTTGACCACCTTATGGTATTTGAGAATTATCCGGTAACCGAAAGTCTTGACACATCGGAGGATTTCAAGGTGGCTGATGCGGAGATATTCGAACAGACAAATTACGACTTGACAATCGAAATCTCCCCGGCAAAGGAGACTCGAATAAAGATTGATTATAATGCCAATAAATACGATAGTGTCACCATCAGAAATGTACTGGTTCATTTAAATCAAATCATTGAAGAGATCATTTCCGACACAGCGACAGATATATCAAAGATTGATGTAAATACCACGAAAGAGCATCAAAAATTACTATATGAGTTCAATGATACAGGAACTGATTACTCTTCATCAGAAACTGTCTTATCTCTGTTTAAAAAACAGGTAGCTCAAAACCCTGATACCCTTGCTATAACCATCGGGGATAACAGGATGACCTACAAAGAACTTGATCAACGATCGGATAAGCTCGCTTCCTATCTGCAAAAAGCAAAAGGGACTAAAAAGGGTGATATGGTCGGTTTAATGCTTGAACGGGAACTGCAATTGATTCCCAGCATACTAGGAATCCTAAAATCAGGAGGTACCTATATTCCTATTGACCCGTCTTTTCCTGATGATCGGAAAACTATCCTGATTGAAGACTCAGCATTACAGGTAATTATTACAAGAAATAGTCATATTCAGTCTTTGATTTCCATTTCACCGGAAATAGTGGACCTTGACACAGACCTTGATGACATTGATACAAATTACGAGAAGCCATCTTCTGTTAAGATTACCGGAGAAGACCTGGCGTATGTGATCTATACTTCGGGCTCGACAGGTAAACCCAAGGGTGTCATGATCGAACATGGGTCATTGCTAAACTATACCAATTGGGCTTCAGGTTATTATTTGAAAGGAGAACCATCAACATTTGGGCTATATACGTCTATTTCGTTTGACCTCACAGTCACATCAATTTTTATCCCGTTGATCACAAACAATAAAATCATTATCTATCCGGGAAAAGATGATGGAACACGAATAAAAGAACTGGTGAGTTCGGGAGAAGTTGATGTATTAAAACTTACGCCATCACATCTGAAAATAATCAGAGATGGAGCTATAGATATTCCCATACTTGCAAAAAATACAAAACTGATCGTAGGAGGGGAGGAATTGGAGACCAGTCTGGCCCGATCGATTTACGATAAGTTTGGCGGTAAAGTAGAAATATATAATGAGTACGGTCCTACCGAAGCCACGGTGGGCTGTATGATTCATCGTTATTCTCCAGAGGAGACACTGACTTCCGTGCCAATAGGTCACCCGATCAACAACACGCAGGTCTACGTACTGGATAAGGATTTGCATCCTGTTCCACTTGGAGCTACAGGAGAATTATATGTATCCGGTGCGGGCTTAAGCCGCGGTTATCTGGCAAATTCTTCTTTGACGGAAGAACGCTTCATCAGCAACCCTTTTGTGCAGGGAACCGTCATGTACAAGACTGGAGATTTAGCCAGGCGTCATGCTAATGACGGCATGCTGTATAAAGGCCGCACAGATGACCAGGTGAAAGTGCATGGTTACCGAATAGAATTAGGAGAGATAGCCTATCAATTGTCAAATCATCCGCAAATCACCGATTCGGTGGTAGTTGTGCGGACCGAGAGTGAAGAAGGGCCAGATTATCTTGTGGGATATTACTTATCGGAATCTGAACTTGATTCGACTTTACTCGTGGATTACCTGTCAGAGAAATTGCCGAAATATATGATCCCCGCTTTTTATGTCCATATGAAAAGCTGGCCGCTCACAAGAAATGGCAAGCTAGATAAAGAAGCCCTGCCAAGCCCGGAAAAGACAGGTGACCTGGATTATGTTCCACCCTCAAATAAAATCGAAACGGTTCTTCAAGGTTTATGGTCAGATGTATTAAAAATCAAACCAGAACTTATCAGTGCAAATGGCAATTTCCAGAAGATGGGTGGAAATTCCTTAACTACGTTGTATTTGATTGGGCGTATTCGCAAGACCTTTAACGTAGAAATTTCTCTCAGTGGAATTTTTGAATATCCCACAATCAAAGAGCAGGCGGAATTCATTCAGGACAAAACAGGTGAAAGTGATGCATCAATCATAAAAACACAGGAAGCAGAACATTATCCATTGTCTTCGCCCCAGAAGAGAGTTTTCTTTCTTCACAAATTTGACCCTGAGGCACTGGCCTACAATATGCCTCAAATCGTCAGGCTTGAAGGAAAACCCGACAGGAAGAAAATAACTGATGCGTTTAAGAAACTCATTGACCGCCACGAAAGTCTGCGCACATCCTTTGAAACGAAGGGTTCGGAACCGGTACAGAACGTCAGGAAAGATGTGACGTTTGAGGTTGATTATATCAAGGCAGATGAAGACAAGATGCCTGCTACTATTCAAGCGTTTATCAGGCCTTTTGATCTGGCTATTGCTCCTTTGATGCGGGTAGGATTGATCGAAACTTCCTCTGAGGATAGTGTATTGATTATGGATACGCATCATATAATTAGCGATGGAGTATCTCAGACTATATTCATTGAAGAATTCATGGCAATCTATAAGGGTGGCCATGAAGAATTACCCAAGCTGCGCTTGAGTTATAAAGATTTTGTTCAGTGGCAATTGGAGAAAACTCAGCAGGATAAGGTAGCCGGGCAAAAAGATTTCTGGATCAATCAATTTTCGGAAATGCCTGAGATCCTGAATTTGCCAACGGATTTTTCCCGACCTGCGGTTAAAGATCATTCAGGTGAAGTGGTAAGCTTTGAGCTAGCTGGGGAAGATTTGAACCGACTGAAATCTATTGCCGAAAGTGAGGGAGCGACTATGTTCATGGTCATGTTTTCCATGTTCAATGTGTTGCTCAGTAAACTCACCAGTCAACGAGATATCGTGATTGGAACACCTGTTGCCGGTCGACATCAACACCCTGAACTGGAGAATATACTTGGGATGTTTGTCAATACACTCGCCGTGCGTACTAAATTCCGTGAAGATGTAAGCTTTCTGGAGCTGCTATCCCTGGTCAAAAAGAATACTTTAGGCTGCCTGGATAACCAGGACTACCCTTATGAAGAATTAGTAGACATTTTAAATGTTAAACGTGACACAAGTCGAAATCCCCTGTTTGATGTCATGTTTATGTATCAGAATTATCGAAAATCAGAACTGAAAATTCCAGGGTTAACCCTCAAGCAATTTGATTCTAAGCGCATCAGATCGTCATTTGATGTGACCATGGTCGTACTGGAAAGCTCGGAAAAACTGGTTGTGAATTTTGAATACGCCACTTCATTATTCAGGAAAGAGACCGTAGAGAAATTCATGGGTTACTTCAGGACGATGATGTCTGAAGTGATGCGAAATGATCAAATTAAGCTTGCTGATATTCAGGTGATATCTGATGCTGAAAAAGATGATTTGATACATGTCTTCAATGACACACGACTTGATTTTGACACAAACAGCACCATTCACCAGTTGTTTGAAGAGCAGGTGTCCAGACATCCTCATCAGCCTG
Source organism: Cyclobacteriaceae bacterium (assembly GCA_965215825.1). Taxonomy (GTDB): domain Bacteria; phylum Bacteroidota; class Bacteroidia; order Cytophagales; family Cyclobacteriaceae; genus JAWPMT01. The sequence goes on from CBDCEM010000003.1 coordinate 848,624, forward strand.
CAATTTCGTTTGAAGGTGAAAGTTTAACTTATCAGGAATTAAACGATAAAAGCGACCAATTATTCCGAAAACTACTCACTCACCTCAATGGGAAAGAAGAAGTATTGATCGGAATAATAATGGATCGATCTGTGGAACTGGTAGCTAGCATGTTAGCAGTGTTAAAGGCCGGTTGCGCTTATGTTCCCATTGATCCAGAGTATCCTGAAGAGCGGATCAATTTCATTATTCAGGATAGTAAGATGAAAATCATCTTGACTGGGAATTCTTCGCAGCTCGTATCTGAGTGGCTTCCCAAAGATGTGGTTTCGATTGATGTGACATCAAAAGAATTGCCTGAGCAATCAGAAGAGCCGGTTGATGTGAATACCTCTCCCTCAAACCTCGCCTACCTGATCTATACCTCAGGGTCTACGGGTAACCCTAAGGGAGTAATGGTTGAACACAAAAGCATAATAAACTTTGTTCATGGCATTATCAACAGGATTTCCATACCGGAAGACTTCTCGATGCTAAGCCTTACAACGGCTTCATTTGATATTTTCGTTTTAGAAACCCTTTTACCTCTTTTGAATGGATCCAAAATAGTATTGGCAAGCTCCACCGATCAGAAAAATACCAGGAGCTTGACAACATTAATCAAAGACCAAAAGGTGGATGGGATTCAAATCACGCCCTCACATTTGAAATTATTATTGTCAAACAAAGAGGGTGATGCGCTTAAAGGCATAAAGCTGCTAATGGTTGGAGGTGAAGAGTTTCCCGTTAACCTTCTTAACGACATAAGAAATTACTATTCCGGGAAAATTTACAATATGTATGGACCAACTGAGACGACAGTCTGGTCAGCAATAAAGGATCTTACTGATGCAACGTCCATAAATATTGGAACCCCAATAGCCAATACCATTATTCGTATTCTGGACAACAAAGGGAAATTGCAACCCATTGGAATTCCGGGTGAACTGTGCATTGGTGGTAGGGGAGTTGCCAGGGGGTACTGGGATCGCGCCAAACTTACCAGGGAAAGGTTCATAAAAGATCCTGTTGTGAATGATGATATTATTTATAGGACAGGAGATTTAGCAAAATGGCTTCCAAATGGGGACATACAATTTTTAGGAAGAGTTGATAACCAGGTAAAAATTAGTGGTTATAGAATAGAGTTAGGTGAGGTTGAGAGTCAGCTTTTACATAACAGATGGATAGAAGAAGCGGCTGTGGTGGTGAAAGATAAAAATGATGACAAATTTTTAGCTGCCTACTATACATCTGAAAAAGAATTGGAAACCGCTGAGTTGAGAGCATTTCTCATCGATTGTCTCCCAGCCTATATGGTTCCTTCGCATTTCGTTCAGTTAGAAGAGCTGCCATTAACTCCTAATGGAAAATTAGATAGAAAGGCCTTGCCGGATCCGGAAATTAAGATCAGTGATGGATTCATTGCGCCCTCTAACATTACAGAAAAAGAACTTGTAAGGATATGGTCAGAAGTACTGACAATCAGTCAGGATGCCATTAGTACCAATAGTAGTTTTTTTGAACTTGGTGGACACTCGATACTAGCCATTAAACTGTTGAATGAGATTCAAAATTCTTTTGGGATTAACCTTACATTGCCGGCCTTCTTTAATGACCCCTCAATTAAGGCAATCTCAAAATTGATCACTCAGGGATCTGAAGAGCAGGAGGTGCTTCCTCAAATATTGACCGATGAGGAGAATAGATATGAGTCCTTTCCCTTAACCGGAGTACAACAAGCATACTGGATTGGAAGGAAGGATATATTCGAGTACGGCAATGTAGGAACTCACATCTATTCGGAATCTTACGTGGAAGAGTTGGATGTTGAAAGATTCAACAAGGCGCTCCAATTGTTAATTGATCGCCATGAAATGCTTAGAATGGTGGTTACTGAGCAGGGTGAACAGAAAATACTGAAGGAAGTACCACGATATGAAGCTAAAGTTCTTGATCTAAACAAGTATTCAGAAGAAGAAGGTCAAAAGTTATTTGATCTGTTGAGAGACGAACTTTCCCACCAGGTATTTTCAGGGGAGGAATGGCCTTTGTTTGATATTCGGATCACCATATTTAGAGATGGTACTTATAAGGTCCATAGCAGCCTGGACGCTCTCATTATGGATGCAGGAAGCTTGATTATTCTTTTCGATGACTTTAAAAAATTCTATGTAGATACTAATGTTGCGTTTCCAGCGATAAATATATCCTTCCGCGATTATATACTAACCGAATTGAAGCTAAGGGAAACCAATCTTTTTGATAAATCAAAGAAATATTGGTTAGACAGAATAGAGCATTTCCCCTTAGCTCCAGAATTACCACTCAATCAGAACAAAGATACAAATAGTGATAATAGCTTTGAACGACATGGTTCATACCTTCCAAAACAGAAATGGAACAATTTACAGGACAAAGCCAAAAAGTTGGGGATCACTCCGACAGTCTTGCTAATTGGATGTTTATCCGAAGTATTGAAAGTTTGGAGTAAATCAGCGCATTTTACCCTGAACCTTACCCTATTTAACAGAATTCCTTTTCACCAGGATGTCGATAAAATCTTAGGAGATTTTACCTCATTAACGCTTCTAGAGGTGGATTATAGAGGCGATAATACTTTTTCGAATCGTTTGAAAGGGATTCAAGACCGAATGTGGGAAGATTTAGAGCATAAATATTACAGTGGTGTGGAGGTGCTAAGAGAGATGTCACGTCACCATGGAAATACGGTATTTGTTCCTATAGTATTGACAAGTACGCTTGGAATAGGGGACGAGAATAAGGAGGTAGTGGAAGAAGACCTTTCTGAAAAAGATGAAAAGAAACTGAATTATGCCATTACTCAAACCCCGCAAGTATGGCTTGATGTCCAGTTAATGGAAAATTCCAAAGGGCTCTATTTTAATTGGGATTCCATTAAAGGGTTATTTCCTGACGGTCTGATAGATGCCATGTTCGAAGCGTATGAAACACTTCTAAATGAACTTTCCGAATCAGAAAACCTTTTTGATTCTAAATCTCTGATACCCTTACCTCAGCAGCAAGCGCAACAACGAACAGTTATTAACAATACTGTCGGCGAGATTCCGGAAAAACTGCTGCATGAAATTTTCCGCGAAAAGGCTAAGGAGCAAAAAGATGCCATAGCCATCGAAACAAACAATAAGCGCGTGAGCTATGGAGAATTACATCTTTTAAGCAATCAAATAGGCCATGAGTTAAGGAGTGCGGGAGCCCGGCCGAACCAATTAATTGCTGTGGTAATGGATAAATGCTGGGAGCAAGTAACTGCAGCCTTAGGTATTCTATATGCCGGAGCCGCTTATTTGCCTATAGATGCAGACCTTCCCCTGGAACGCATCCAGCTTTTATTGGAGCAAGGTGAGGTAGATATTTTATTGACTACTCCTGAAATTAAGAACCGCATTGAATTTCCTGATAGTAAGAAAGTAATAGAATTAACAGAAGACTCTCCGGGCGATTCTTTGAACGAGGAAATGCCGGACATTCAATCAGCAGAAGATCTGGCTTACGTAATATTTACTTCCGGGTCCACAGGCACACCCAAAGGTGTTATGATTGATCATAGAGGTGCTGTAAATACTGTTTTGGACATCAACGAAAGGTTTAATGTTACTGAAAAAGATAAGGCATTTGGCTTGTCTTCTTTAAGTTTTGACCTGTCGGTATACGATATTTTTGGACTACTGGCTGCTGGAGGTACGATATTTATTCCAGATAAAGGAGATTTAAAGTCTCCGGAAAAGTGGCTGCATTACGTTGAAACATACCATCTAACAGTATGGAATTCGGTACCTGCCCTGATGCAGATGATGATCGATTATTCCCAGGATTGGGAGGTGAATTTACCCCTTCGTTTGGTTATGATGAGTGGCGATTGGATACCTGTAGGTTTACCGGAGAGGATAACCCACCGATGCCCGGAATCAGCTATCATTAGTCTGGGTGGGGCAACCGAAGCATCCATTTGGTCTATTTACTGTCCTATTGATAAAGTGGAGAACCATTGGAAGAGCATACCCTATGGTAAGCCCCTTAAAAATCAACAATTCTATGTGCTTAAACCTGACCTAAGCGATTGCCCCAACCATGTCGCAGGTGACTTATATATAGGAGGAATCGGATTAGCAAAGGGATATTGGAAAGATAAAGAAAAGACAGATTCGAGTTTCATTATACATCCGGATACGAACGAAAGACTTTATAAAACGGGTGACTTAGGCCGCTATCTGGATGATGGGAACATAGAGTTTTTAGGTAGGGAGGATTCACAAGTGAAAATTCAGGGATATCGAATTGAACTGGGAGAGATAGAAGAAGCGCTAAAAAACCATGAAGACATACAGGATGCAGTAGCCATAGCCACTAGTGCCGGAGGTCAGGCTAAACGGTTGGTAGCTTATGTCGTAGGAAAAGAAAGTAATGTCAATCCTGAAGATAACATTGGTGTTGTGGAGACATTCAGGAGTAAAGTAATTGGCGATAACGTCGAACGTAAATTGTTCAAAATGTCCAAACCGGGACTGAGAGCATTTGACCCAGAAGCAGTTAGTGTTTTCTTACCATCCATCGAAAAATCAAAAAAATTACAACTAAAGGCAAGGTCACCTTTTAACAAGAGTTTTATCGAAGAAGGTCTCACCCTGAATGATCTTGGTCAAATGTTAGAAGGGCTAATACAGCATACTAGTCCTGAGTTAATACTGCCAAAGTATTATTATCCTTCAGCGGGGAGCTTGTATCCGGTTCAAACATATCTTCATGTCAGAGAAAATAAGGTCTCTGGTTTGAAGAGAGGCTATTACTATTACCACCCGGAGCATCATTGCCTCTACCTCGTAAATCCATGCCACCAAGAGTACCTATCAGACGCTGATCATAGTTCAGTCAGCCTTTTTCTGGTAGGAGACTTGAAAGCAATAGCACCATTATACGGTGATTTGGCAGAAGGATTCTGCCATCAGGAGGCGGGCCACATGGCCAACTTATTGATTAACTTCTTTAATGAAAACCTGGCCTGGATACCCCAAAATCCAACGCATGATGCTGATCTTCATGCGAAATTTTCTCTAGACCCGGAGCATATCATTATCCAGGAATTTTTAGGAGGAAGGGTCTCTGAAAACTCTACCGATAACCAGGTTTATTCTTCATTTGGAGGAACTGAAAACGGCAAAATGGTACATCCTTCTATTCAGTTGCCGGAAAGCGAACTGGACGAGACATGTTCTTTTTCTCACCTATATCGAAAAAGCTACAGGACTTATCTCAACGATGCTCTTTCTTTAGATGATTTGAGTTTTCTACTTAAATCTGCATTAGCTGGCGTTGATTCTCCTTTATTTGGAGCGGAGGGCTTAGCGTTATTTTTATATGCAAAGCCTGGGAAAGTGCAATCTTTGGAAGGCGGGTATTACCAATATCAGCTGGCGACATCAAGCCTCAAATTATTGACACCATGTAAATCAGCTCTGGATGTCTTTTCAGGCAATGATATGATTTACGAGAATGGCGGTTTTGGCATATTTATAACAGGAAAAAAATCGATTCATTCCGAACTCGCTTCCGGTTATCTCGCACAAGCCATGATGAACCACAGTCCTTCACGTAAGATTGGGTTATGTATTGCTGGTACGGTAAATCAAAGTAGACTAAAGGAAGCTTTGACTCTTTCTTCCGATACATCTGTGGTTTATAGTCTCTTGGGTGGGGTAATATCTGAAGACCAAATAGAAGCCGTTGAGAAATACGAGCAAATCGATAATGGGAGCCTGGAGCAATCCATTAAAGAATTTCTAAGAAGTTACCTGCCGGAATATATGATCCCGGGGCAATTTATTCAGCTTGACAAAGTACCATTGAGTTCAAATGGGAAAGTGAACAGGAAAGCGCTGCCTGCTCCTAAGAATCAAAAGAAAAATGAATACGAGTTACCATCTACTTCGATAGAGAAGGAACTTGCTGAAATATGGGCCGAAGTGCTTGAAATAGAACAGCAGGAAATTAGTCTTGAATCAGATTTCTTTCAGCTGGGAGGACACTCCATTTTGGCAATTCAGATGATTAATAAGCTTAATGCTGCTTATGGGGTTCAATTTGGAATCGAAGACATATTTGTCAGTTCCGACTTAAAAACCTTTAGTAATATAATAGAGAACAAGCTGAGAGATGATGATCATAAGCCTGAGCCGAATTTCAAGTTACTTCCGGCTGAAAAGAGAGAATACTATCCTATCTCATTTGCCCAGAGAAGAATAATTTATTCCCAATTAATGTTCAAAACCGATACAAGCTACAACTCAACGAGTGTGTTTCTTATTGAGGGGAAATTACAACTGGAGCAACTTGAAAAAGCTTTTCAATCACTTGCAGAGAGGTATGAAATTTTAAGAACGTCATTCCATTTTATCAATGGAAGTCCTGTACAAAAAGTAAATGCCAGCGTACCCATAAAAATCCTTACCAAAGATTTAAGGAACATCAAAGATGGGAGAAGCATGGAAAGTATGATGGAGGACGAAATTGATCGTTTTATTCAACCGTTTGAACTGACCGTGGCACCTCTATTTAGAATAGCTGTTGTTGCCATTGAAGAAGCTAAATGGGGGTTGCTGTTTGATATTGAACACTCCATTATGGACAAAGCGTCTCATGACATAATCAACCAGGAATTCATCAAAATCATGGCAGGAGAACAGCTCGAGCCAGTAAAAGTTCACTATAAAGATTTTGCTTTATGGCAGAACAAAAATTTTTCCCAGATTAATACGCAATCAAAGCAGCGACAACATTGGCTAAATGAGTTTAAAACGGATGTAGAACCACTTAATTTACCTACGGACTATCCCCGCTCAGAAATCACTGGTTATGATGCGGAAGAATATGAGTTTTTTATGGGTAAGCATCGTACCAGTGACCTAACCAAATTGTCGAAGGACAAAGATGTAACGATGTATACGTTAATGCTTACTGTCTTTAAGGTGATGCTTCATAAACTGACTAAGCAAAATGACATTTGCATTGGTATGCCGTACTTAGACCGGGATCACACTTTACTTGAAGACATGGTAGGTGTTCTGCTAAATACACTGATCATCAGGTCGTACCCGAAGGGAACTACTAGGTTTTCAGAATATCTGAATGATGTAAAAGATACGATGATAAAAGCAATTTCAAACGGTGGGTATCCTTATGAAATGCTCTTAGATGAAATAAAGTACCAAAGAATAAAAGGCAGGAACCCTCTTTTTGATATTCTATTCAATTCCAGAACCCTTACTAGTGGCCAGGGTCAACAGAACGGCAAACCTGAGGGGGCATCGGAACAGCAATTTTCTCCATATAAGATTCCGAATAAGGCTACTGCATTTGATCTTTCGGTTTTACTTCAGGTAGTAGATGGTGATATCCAATTCACCATTCAATTTAAGACCGATTTGTTCGAAAGATCTACCGTTAAATATTTTATGGACGAATACACCTCCCTGTTAGATCAAATTATAGACAGTCAGGAATTGATGCTTGATGAATACTTAATTTTTGATCACAACATGGGTACGTCAAATAAAATCAAAATAGTCAATACACATTAAGTGATAGCCTGGCCAAGACCAGGATCAAACCAGTAACAATGGATTAGTGCATGTTGTATTGACATTGCGTTGCAAATTCATCATGACTTCTATTGGGTAATTCCTATTTACTTATTTCCAAAAACTCGAACATTCTATGTGCTCTAAACCATCTTTACTAAGCTCGGGTACTCACGCCAAACGATTCTTTTTGGTATTGTGGCTTCTGCTGACTTTGTCACCTTTTGTTGCTTTATCGCAAAAACCTTCTTTGGATGGCCCTACCCATAAAAGGCTCCGGTCGGGAGATTTGGACAAACAGATCAATCAAATGATGGACGATGTTGGAGTACCGGGCATGTCGCTGGCGATCATTGAAAACAATCAGGTAGTATTTGCTAAAGGATATGGCAATAGAAGAGGAAATAAAAGAGTAAATAAAAGAACCATGTTTAATGGTGGTTCTCTTTCAAAAAGCTATTTGGTATTTGTTGCCCATCAATTGGCAGATGAAGGTAGGTTGGATTTGGATAGACCAATGTACGAGTATTTACCTAATGATCGTCTGAGCCACGATGAGCGCTATACACAGATAACTCCGAGAATGGTTATGAGTCACTCCTCCGGATTAGAGAATTGGGCCAAACAATACTACAATCGTGATACACTGGATATACTAAGTGATCCTGGCGAAGAATATATCTACTCGGGAGAGGGGTATAACTATCTGGCTGCTGTAATTGAAAAGATATTGGGACAGTCGTATGAGGAGTATATTTCCGAAAGAGTAATTAAACCACTGAAGTTAAAAACGACACGTATAATATTTAAAAATATCTATCAAAAGTTCACCTTGCGACAACCTACGCCGATCTACAAAATTTCGACCTGGAATCATACCCGTGGGCATACGGTGTTGGGGCAGGAACGTGGGGTCTACTTTAATACTTATACCAATCCCGCAGCCGGGAATCATTTTTCTGCCGAGGATTATGCTAAATTGATCATAGCCACATTTGATGATAAAAGGCTTTCGAAAAATCAACGCAAGAATATTTTGGAACCTAAAATTAGAGTTCGCAATTCCGTTTACTATGGTCCGGGTTTTGAAGTTGCTATTCACAATGGAGACACGTTGGTAGCACATGGCGGAGATGACCAGGGGCATAAAAACTATTTCTTCTATTCAGTCAAGCAGAAAAGAGGATTCGTCTTTCTCACCAACAGTGATCGCGGACTGTTGATGACCTCCAGGCTCAACGATTTGACCGTTGCTCTGGACCTGACCCCATTTCTTAAGTCATTCTACTTTTCTGGGCAATACCCCAGCACTACTACGCGCTTGCTAAATGCCTATGATAACAGCGATGCAGAAACCATGTTTCAGCAGCTTCAGGAGTTGAGCCGGGAAGAAAAAGCGGACATTAACACCCTTAACACATTGGCGTTTTTACTTGGAGGAAGAAATAAAGAGATCACAAAGTCCATCCTGGAGATGGCTATAGAATTGTATCCCGAGTCCTCAACCGCATACGCACTAAATGGCCGTCTACACATGAGGAATAAAAATTATGGCCTGGCTTATGAAAACCTGTCCAAAGCAAAAGAATTGAACTTTGGGATCTGGCGAATAAAAGAAGATCTCGAAAAATGTGAGATGAACACGCTGAATAATTGAAAGCGGAGAAACATAATAAATAATAGAACCTGACTTAACCATCACTGGAATTGGTGTCATCCGATGCCCTAGAAAATTCTATTATAAGTCCATTAAAAAATATTCATTAAACGGACTTTCCCAAGAAGTTATCAGAGATACCTGTGGGAAAGATTAACTCATTTTTTGAATTCAACTAATTGAGAGCAGTTAAAATTAATATAGCATGAAAACCCATGACATTGTAGAAAGATTTGAATCAGCTGTTGAGAAATACCCGGATAATACAGCTATTCATACCAAGGACAATAAATTGTCCTATGAGCAATTGAATAAAAAAGTAAATCAAGTTGCTTATAACATTAGGGAGTCGACCGCCAATAAGTGCCGTAACGTTACACTATTATTAGATCATGACGAGGAGGTGATTATTGCGCTCCTGGGTGTGCTAAAAGCTGGAAAGACGTATGTGCCGATTGACCCATTCATCCCACTCGAGAGAGCCAAAAAAATCTTGAATGACTCGGAGACAGATGTGTTGATAACCAACAATAATCAAATGTCTTTTGCTTATAAATTGTTGAGTTCTTCCAAGAAAAACATCACCTTGATTAATATCTCCGGGCTTGAGAACAAATATGAAACAAATCCCGAGTTGAAAATTGATGAGACTCAAAGTGCCTATGTTCTTTATACCTCTGGTTCTACAGGAGAACCCAAGGGTGTGGCACAATCCCATCAAAGCGTGGTTCATTTTATTTCGGGTTATATTGATGAACTCGATATCAAGGATTTTGACAATATATTATTAACCACCCCCTACAGTCATACAGTTTCCGTAATCGATATTTTTAGCGCCCTCTTCACCGGAGCCTCACTTTCAATCATCGATGTAAAGAAGGATAGGGATGCTTCAGACTTCATATCATTAGTGAATAAGCTGGGAGTAAGCATTATTCACACGGTTCCTACACTTTACAGGTATATGATAAAGTCTGCCGATGATAAATCGCTATTGAAAGATGTGAGATTGGTCGTGCTGGGTGGGGAAGAAGTTCTTCAAAATGACGTAGACCTGTATAAAGAAAATTTTTCTGAAGATTGCCTGTTTGTCAACTTATACGGCTCTTCGGAAGTCATATTGGCCACCATGTACGTCATCAATAAAAGTTATTCCAACGAAAGAAAAGTGATACCTGTTGGCTTTCCGTTCGGTTCTGTGAAGGCAAGTATTTTAGATGAGAATAAAAACCAGGTACACGTTCACGGAGTTGGAGAAATTCATTTTAGCAGTAAATTCTTAGACCCTCAGTACTATAGGGACAGAGAGATGACCGAGGCGATGTTTGTAGACATTGGAGAGGAAGAAAAGCTTGTAAGAATGGGTGATTTGGGTAAGCTGCTCCCTGACCAGAGTATTCAGCTGATGGGTAGAAAAGATAGTCAGGTGAAGATCAACGGTAACAGAGTAAACCTGAATGAAATTGAATCTTGTCTTAATACGGACGAGAGTATTGAACAGAGTGTTTTGGTGCCTGTCAAGGATGACAATAGCGAAATCTCCCTTGTAGCTTTTATCACGGCTTTTGAAGATAAGCCTGATCTTGAAAAGATTAAAAACAGCTTAAGAGAAAAGCTTCCCGAATATATGATCCCCTCTTTTTTTGTGAAGGTGGAGAAATTTCCAATCACGGCAAGTGGCAAAATAGATCGCAACAGCCTGCCAAGAATTAGTTATAAAGATTTGATAAACAGCAGGAAAAAAGTTGAAAGTGTTGAAAAGAGCGATTTACAGAAAAGAATATTAGTTATATGGCAGAAAGTCTTTGACAAGGAAGATATAACCGTACATGATAACTTTTTTCAACTTGGAGGAAATTCGTTGATGGCAACTGAAATTGTCAATGAAATCCATTCTTCATTTAATATGGAAGTCGAATTAAGCACTGTTTTTGATTATCAATCAGTTTTTGAAATGGCCATGTTTTTGGAAAATGCGAAATCGGAACAGGTTGCATAGCTGTCAATTTTTATAATTCCAACATAATTCCTAATCAGAAAAATTCGAAAGTTCATTTTGATCTGTAGGTCTTCCTATGTGCGAATATTTTCAAAAAAAAACGCTAGACAAAAGAATCTTCGACAATAATTAAACTAACAAAATAGAATGAAGTCAGAAAAGAAAATAGTCTGGATAGACTGTAGAGATATTAGCAAGAATAAGGACAAAGTAGCTCTGGTGAATAACCTGAGTTTTGAAAATATATTGGTTAGTGTAAAGGATTTAAGCAAACGTAGCCTTCCTAAGAAAAGTAATTTAATAGTAGAAGTTTCCAGCCAGGAAGATCTTGATAAAGTACCGAATGATGCAGTAGTGCTCTCAGAAGACAAAGCTTTATTGAAGAACGCAGCCACTAGAGGAAATAAGACAGCTTTCTCTACTGCTATAGTAGATCAAAAGACCATGGACGAAGCGTGGCAGGAAGGATTAAACTACAATTATTTGGTGATTGAGCTTGTGGCTGAAACCAATATTCCACTTGAACTTTTGATTGCCAAATTGCAGCCCACAGATACTGTTCTGATTAAGAAAGTAGACAAAGCCATAGATGCCGAAATTGCCTATGGGGTAATGGAATCTGGCAGTGATGGTGTATTGTTTTCGAATAATGGCTTTAATGAATTGAAAGCGCTGGATCAGCTCCTTCAAAAGGATGATACCTACAAAATGAAACTTGTTAAAGCAAAAGTTACTGATGTTGAGCATGCTGGAATGGGATACAGGGCTTGTATAGATACCACCAACCTGTTTCAAAAAGATGAAGGCATGATCATTGGGTCAACTTCTGATGGAGGCTTATGTGTTAGCTCAGAAACGCATTACCTGCCATATATGGATTTACGTCCTTTTAGAGTAAACGCCGGAGCCGTCCATTCTTATGTTTGGTGTCCTGACGATAACACATCATATATAACTGAGCTTAAAGGTGGAGCAAAAGTAACTTGTGTAGATGTAAAGGGGAATGCCCGTGATGTGACGGTAGGTCGAGTTAAGACAGAGTTGAGACCACTGCTGAAAATTGAAGTGGAAGCGGAGGGGAAAAAAATCAACGCTTTTGTACAAGATGATTGGCATATAAGAATTTTCGGAGGAAACGGAGAGCCGAGAAATGCTTCTACTGTAGCAGTAGGTGAAGAACTGCTTGCCTATGTGTGTGAACCCGGAAGACACGTGGGAATCAAAATTGATGAGCATATCACTGAAGAATAGTAGTGATAATAATTTCTTTTAAAAAATCAATCCAGAGATATGAATGGTAAAGAAATAAGACTTGCGAGAATACTTCCTTTCCCGAATAAGAGAGGATGTATTGTTCCTATAGATCACGGGGCCACATATGGCCCCATTGCCGGGCTAGAAAATTGTTATGACGCAATAGCCGAAATCAAAAAAGGAGGAGCCAGTGCTATTGTATTGCATAAAGGTAACTTGTCGAAAGTTGGACAATTTTCGGGTTTGACCGATGCCAATTACATCATGCATATTTCTGCTTCAACTTCTTTAGGACAATATCAGTCTGAAAAAGTTTTGGTTGGTACAGTTGAAGAGGCGATTAAGCTCGGTGCGGTTGGCGTTTCAATACATGTCAATTTAGGTGTAGACGCGGAACCCGGGATGTTGAGAGATTTTGGGATCGTTTCAGAAAAATGCAACGATTGGGGCATGCCATTATTAGCAATGATGTATACGGAACCGTCTGACCATCCTGTCGAAGATACGGCTCATGCTGCTCGTCTGGCTCAGGAAATAGGAGCGGATATTGTAAAAGTAAACTATCCGGGTAGTGCAGAAGGAATGAGACAGATCAACGAGAGTGTGAACATACCCGTTTTGATCGCCGGAGGAACACGAATTACCGAATTGAATGAATTTCTCCACATCGTTGATGAATCTTTGTACGGTGGTGCTTCAGGAGTATCCATTGGACGAAACATATTCCAACATGAACAGACTAAGCTAGTGGTGGAGGTAATTTGCAAGCTTCTAGAGGAAAAATGGCATATCAATGAATGTGTCAATTATGTTAATCAAAATATCTATCAACTTCTTAACTAGTTAAGTATGGCTACTCACTTTATAAGTCCTGAAAGCGTAATACAGGAAGCATTAAATAAATTAATAAAGGAACAGAAGGTAGCTGATCATGCGGTCTTTAACTTTCAAAATCCTAAAGGCTTAAGATCAGAAGTTGCTTATCGGGATAGTGATTTTTTAGAAGCATTAGGATACTGTGACGAGGTAAAAGTGGTGGATGAGGCGCTGCAGTTTCTTTTAGATAATGGGCATATACTCAATGACAGGGCTCACTATAATAAAGAGAAATTTCTTGAGTTGAGGATTGAGATGAAGAGAAAGTTTAAGAAAGAGTGGGGAACCATAACTCCCGTTTTTGAGCGGTTACTTTATATGCTATCTTCAGTAAGAAGGCCGAAAAATATTTTAGCTGTGGGTGTCTTTTGGGGTAATGCTTTAACGTGGACTATCGGGAGTTCATGCGGCAAAGGGAAAGTATATGACGTTGATAAAATTATCGGTATTGATGTGAATCCAGAGGCTATTGAAATGGCGAAAGGTAATATGGCTCAGTTATGTGGTGATACACAAATAGATTTGATAGCAGAAGACGGAGTTAATTTCGCTAAAAGAATAGACCAAACATTTGACTATCTGTATTTGGATGTAGGAATATCTCAAATTGAAAAATCATTAAATTATCCGATTTTGAGAAATTTGTATGATAAACTAGAAGATGGTGCCTGGGTTATTGCCCATGATACTACTCATCCATACTTCACGAAATCTTTCCGTGAATATTTAGAGTTTGTCAGGAACAAGGACTTTTTTAAAGAAAGCATATGCTTTGATATTGATACCTATGGCTTCGAGCTTTCCATAAAATAGCTTCCAATTTTTGTTGACTCTACAATCTTAGTTGTTTTTATTTAGGGCGTTCACGAAAAGCAGAACGTAAGTCCAACTTTCTCAAATATCAAGCGCCGTGTTTTTAGAGAGCTCTTTTTTGTGGTGCCTTTTCTTTTGGGCGAACAAAAGAAAATAGACAAAACTTGAAGCCACGATGTGGCCCTTATAAAGTAGCTCTATGCCTCGAAAAATAGCATTATTGTGTATTTGAGGAGCTCCGGATTATTTTTTCATAATTGAAAAGCAACTCTTAGTAGGTAAGAAAAAGTGTTTTCAAACCAAACTAGTTTTCAAGAGAGGCTTACGTAATTACGCTATACACCAGTTGGAACTTTTTTCCTGTGAAAATGAAAAATCAGATTACTAGAGATCAGTTTAATAAACAAGCTGAGAGATATGCCAACTGGTCTATGGTGACCAGTGATCAGAAGTTAAAAACCTATTTTAACTATTGTAAAATTCAACCCCATGATACATTATTAGATGTGGCGTGCGGTCCTGGAGACTTTGCTATCTACTGTGCTACGATGATCGCGCAATCTTCTGGCGTAGACATTTCTGATAATGAAATTGAAATCGCCAGAACCATGGGTGAGAAGATGGGGCTTAAAAATGTCTCATTTGACCGTGCAGACGTAGAAAATTTGCCCCATTCCGATCACACCTTTTCCGTAGTAACCTGTAGGTATGCATTCCATCATTTTATAAATACCGAAGTAGTATTTAAAGAGATGATCCGATGTTGTCAACCTCAGGGAAAAATAGGTATCGTTGATATCACTTCTTACGAGGATGCTGAAGTGAATCAATTCTTCGAAAGGTTTGATAAACTGGTTGATGTAAGTCATCATCAAACACGTGACAAACATTTTTTTAATCAACTGTTCATCGATCATGAGGTGCAAAAAACGAATGAAATAATGATGAATGTAGACCTAAATGTACAAGAGTACATTGATCATGCTGTTCAGAGCGAAGAAAATAAAGTTGAGATACAGGACTTGTTGAGTGCCGGTTTAAACAACGAGAAACTTAAAAATTTCCTATTCATGAAGCAGGGTGAATTACACTTTAGAAGGCATGTTTATCTAACCCTTGGAACAAGATAAATAGCCGACGCTGATTCAGACATTCTTCAGAAACAATTGACTAATCGAACTGTAAAAAATGAGTAATCTCTCCACGATAAAGAAATCAGAAAAAAAAGAATATTACAGACTGTCGCCTGCTCAAAAAAGACTGTATGTAATACAACAACTAAATCCTGATAGTGTTGCCTATAATTTGAACAAAATCATTCCAGATTATACCGGTGACTTGACAAAAGTTGAAGACACGCTCAATGAATTTGTTCAACAACATGAAATTTTTCGCACCACTTTCAAAAACATCAATGGAAATCCGGTACAAGTTGTACAGGACAAGGGCGAAATAAAAGTTGGTCATTTACAAGCTGAAGATTTAACACTGGAAGAGGCTCCATCGCTTTTAATGAAGCCCTTTCGGTTAGACGAGTTTCCATTAATCCGTTTAACCCATATAACACGAGGTAAGCAGCAGTATCCATTTTTATTCATAGAATTTCATCATATTATTTTTGATGCAGTTTCTACCTCTTTATTTAATAAAGCTTTTAGTACGGTTTCCGTCGGAGGGAAATGGCCCTTACCAACATTGCAATATAGAGATTACTCAGAGTGGTATTTCCAATCACGGAAGATTGAGAAAATAAAGAAGCAGGAAAATTTTTGGCAAAACAAGTTTTTGACACCAGCGGAACCACTCGCATTACCCATATCTTTTCCTCGGCCTCAGATTAAAAGTGACAAAGGAAAAGCTTGTCGCTTTAAGATTGATGAAAATACCACTTTGGCCATCAGATCATTAGCACAGGCTTATGAGACCACTCTGTCTACTGTTTTGTTGTGTGTTTTTAAAACGTTTTTAAAATCCATAAGTGGTCAGAGTGATATTGTAGTAGGTGTTCCTGTATCAGGAAGGAATCGAAAAGAATTGACCACCATGTTTGGCACTTTTATTAATGCCATCCCTATCCGTTCCTATCCAGCTGACCATTTAACTTTTGTCGATTACTTAAATGATTTGAAAAAGAATGTCAAAGAGTGCTTCAATAATCAAGATTTTCAATTTGATGAATTAGTAAAAAGCCTCAATCTACACCGAGACAATTCCAGGTCGCCGCTTTTTGATGTAACATTTGATGTGCTAAATCATAAGAAGTACAAACATATTTCGTCGGAAGTTTTGAGTATCGACGAAATAGATGAAGCTACTTTAGAATTATGTAAATCCATTCCTTCAAATTATGATATCGTATTCAAAGTTCTGGAATATGATACAAACATTGATTTCATTTTTGAATATTGTACCGATCTATTTTCCAACGTACAGGCAGTTCGCTTTATCAAATATTTTAATAGGGTTCTTAATTCCATACTTAAAAACCCATTATTAAAAATATCGGAAATTGAACTTCTTGATAAAGAAGAGAAACAACAACTCCTTTATCAATTTAATGATTCTAACGTAGAAATTCCTCAGGACAAAACCGTCTTGTCATTGTTCAAAGAACAGGTGATGCAACACCCTGACAGGTCGGCTTTGGAATTTGAAGGGACAACAATTACATATAAAGAACTGGATCAGAAAAGTAATAACCTGGCTTCGTATTTAATAGAAAGAGGCATTGCTCCGGGAAGTATTGTTGGACTAATGATGAAGAAGTCATCTCAGATGGTAATAGGTCTTTTAGGGATTCTAAAAGCCGGAGGAGCCTACCTGCCCATTGATTCTGATCTTCCTGATGTACGAAAAGCATATCTCCTTAAGGATAGCGGGGCAAATGCCTTGTTACTCACAAAAGAATTGGAGCCTAATCTTGAATACACGATTCCGACGTTTTACGTAGAAGATGCTGAAAATCTTACGGAGGTACAAGAGATAAAAAATAGGAATAAGGCATCAGATCTATGCTATGTTATCTACACGTCAGGCTCTACTGGTAAGCCCAAAGGTGTAATGATAGAACACGGCGCTTTGATCAATTATATTGGTTGGGCCTCTGATTTTTATCTCGATGGAGAAGACGCGACTTTTGGACTGTATACATCGATTTCTTTTGATTTAACGGTCACATCAATTTTCACCCCACTTATTACCGGTAATAAAATCATTACCTACCAAGAGCAGCAAAGCGGCCTGGTGGTAGAAAAAATGCTCAGCGAAGGTGAAGTAAGTGTTTTGAAGCTTACACCGTCACATTTAAAAATCCTAAATGACAGTGACATTGTACCCTCTTCAAGTAAAATAAGAAAGCTAATAGTAGGAGGTGAGGAGTTGGAGACATCTCTGGCTGAGGCCATTCATAGCAAGTTTAAGGGTCAGGTTGAAATATATAATGAATATGGTCCTACCGAAGCCACAGTAGGTTGTATGATCTATCGCTTTGTTCCTGATGAGAAATTGCAGTCGGTTCCTATTGGACACCCAATAAATAATACACAGACATACATTCTGGACAGTTATTTGAGACCGGTTCCAGTCGGAATCCAGGGAGAACTCTATGTATCAGGATTGGGAGTTGCCAGAGGTTACATAAAAAATGAAGAGTTAACCGGCAAACGCTTTTTGGCAAATCCATTTGTGGAGGGAACAGAGATGTACAGAACCGGTGACCTGGTGCAAATGCTTGATGATGGTACAGTCCTATACAAGGGACGAATAGATGATCAGGTAAAAATCCGAGGTTACAGGATAGAATTAGGAGAAATTGAGTACCAATTGTCAACCTATGATTTGATAAAAGAATCTGTAGCGGCTGTCAGAGACGTTGACAATGAAGAAGAGAAATACCTGGTTGGCTATTATTTATCTGATGAAAAATTGGATGAGTTAATATTGAAGGATTACCTGTCAGAAAGATTACCGGAATATATGTTACCGTCATTCTATGTCCATTTAAAAGAATGGCCTTTGACTGCAAATGGTAAACTGGATAAGAAAGCCTTGCCGGATCCTGAGATCGAAGCTGGTGTAGATTATGAAGCCCCTTCCAATGAATCAGAGGAGAAGCTTGTTGAGATATGGTCTGAAATATTAAAAATAAGCAAGGAGAAACTAAGCGTAAGTAGCAACTTTTTCACAATAGGGGGAGATTCGATAAAAGCGATCAGACTGGTAGTTGCTATTAATAAAGGTTTATCTGTAAAAATAAGCCTTAAGAATTTGTTTGACCATTCCACAATATCTGCATTGTCGGACTACATCAGAAAAAATGGGGCTGACAATGATAGTAAAGCGATACCCTCTGCTCTTCCTTCTTATTCGGAAATCGAACAGCTAAAAGAAAGGGTATTGGCACAAATGCGAGATACAGCTCACGTGTCCGATATTTTTCCGATGAGCGACATTGAAAAAGGGATGGTCTATCATTCCTTGTCAAACATCGAAGAAGCTGTTTATCATGATCAAAACGTATACAACGTCAAGTACAAGCAATTCGATTTAGCCATATTTGAAAAGGCCATGAGCTTGATGGTGGCCAAACATACCAACCTGAGAAAGTGCTTCAACCTTGATGATTACGAAACCGAGGTAAGTATAGTCCACAAAAAAGTGCCCGTCAAAGTATCCTATTCTGATATTTCGTCTAAAGAAAAGGAAGAACAGGAAAGCATTGTGGGTGCCTTTATGAAATCTGATAGAGAAACCCCCTTCAAATTTGATCGCGCTCCTCTATGGAGGGCTAAGGTTTTTCAAACTACTCCAAGTAATGTTCTTTTTCTATGGACTTTTCATCATTCTATATTGGATGGATGGAGTTCAGCCTCACTGATGACAGAGTTAAATAATACCTATTTAGCATTACTATCAGATAAATCCTTCAAGCCACAGCCATTAAAAGCTGATTACAAGGATTTTGTGGCAGAACAAATGGCAATTAAAAACAATGATGAGACGAATAGTTATTGGAAGGCGGAATTAGATGACGTCTCTGGAATGGAATTAAAAGATCTCGATGCTTCTGATAAGGAAAGTAGGGAGTTAGGACGTGTTCAAAAAAGTTTACCAAAAGAGACCTACAAACTACTTGAAGAGCGATCAAAAAAATACAATACCGGGATTAAGGAGATATGTTTTGCAGCATATCTATATGCATCGAAGATGATGACATACCACAATGAGGTATTAGTAGGCTTAGTGACTAATAACCGCCCTGTTAAAGAAGGCGGGGATCAAATTCTGGGGTGTTTTCTAAATACTATTCCATTCAAAATTAGCATTTCAGAACCGATGGTTTTTGGTGACCTGGTCAGACATGTTGATCGTAAAATGTCTGATATAAGAGCGCATCAGCAACTGTCCCTATTTGAAATATTAAATCAGAAAAGAGATTCAAGCCCTACCGGCAAGCCATTATTCAATTCAATCTTTAATCACAATGATTTTCATATTTATAAGGAATTGAAATCTGAAGACGTTTCAGGCGTCGAGGAAAAGACATCTCATAAATTAGATATTGCGCTTTACGAAAAGACCAACTACGATCTGGACTTTATGATGAGTACTATGAATGATTCACTTTATGTGGACATCTCATATGCTAAGTCTGAATTTCGTGAGGAGTATGTACAAAAATTCTTATACCATTTTGAGCAGGTACTGGAAGTGGAATTCAATACTCCTGAGAAAGTATTAAATACCGGCGATCTTTTAAATAGTGAAGAAAAACATCAATTATTAAGTGAGCTTAACACTCAAACTTCCGATTACTCGAAAGACGATACGATCGTTACATGGTTTGAGGACCAGGTAGATCAAACTCCTGAAGATACGGCTATCATTCTTGATGAGCGTGCAATAACCTACCGGGAACTAAACATCAGAGCTAATCAATTAGCAAATTATTTGAGAAACAAAGGAGTTGAAAAATCAAGTGTCATTGGTTTGATGGTAGACAGATCCATGGAAATGATCATAGGGGTCATAGGGATACTGAAAGCCGGTTACACTTATTTGCCTATAAGCAAATCTCAGCCATTGCCTCGCACAAGGTATATGCTTGAAAAGAGTAATGCTGAACTTTTATTGACAACAGAAGATAAACAGAAGTGCTGGGATCCTTTTATTAAAACCATTGATGTTGATGATCCAGATATATATGCCTCAAATAGTGATGGAAATCTAGACCTACCTGTATCATCAGACGATGTTGCCTACATCATATTTACTTCAGGCTCAACAGGTATGCCAAAGGGTGTAATGACTCGGCATTATTCTGTAATCAACCTCATACGCTCGCAACAGCAATTGTTTCAGATCAATAAAGATGAAAAGATTCTTCAATTTTCATCTTTTACATTCGATGCTTCGGTAGAGCAAATTTGGTTGTCATTGTTGCAAGGTGCTGCTTTGGTCCTTATCACTGAGGATAATATCATCGATACTGTTAAATTTAATAAATACCTGTCACGGCATGCGATTACCCACCTCCATGCCACTCCGTCATTTTTGGAAAGCATTTCCTTGGATCATCATAAGAGCCTTAAGAGGATAGTTGCTGGAGGAGAAGAATGCACCATATCGCTGGCAAACAGGTTTTGCGAAAAGTATCAATTCTTTAATGAATATGGCCCTACTGAAACAACAGTAACATCAATCATTAGTGAAGTTTCTGAATCCGGAGTAAAAAGTCATCGGGTACCGGTTGGTAAACCAATTGATAATACCGAAATCTACGTTTTAGACGAGCAGATGCAATTATTGCCTAAAGGAATAACGGGAGAATTGTATATAAGTGGTCACGGACTTGGAAAAGGGTATGTCAATGATGATACATTGACCAGGCAGAAGTTTATAGAGAATCCTTTTAAGCCAGGAGAGCGTATGTACGCTACAGGTGACCTGGCAAGATGGCTGCCCGATGGAGAGATTGAGTTTTTGGGCCGAATAGATGACCAGGTAAAGATCAGGGGTTTCAGGATTGAGTTGGGAGAAATAGAACATCATCTTACCAATCATGAGCAAATAAAAGAATCGGTAGTATTAGCCAAAGGAAAAGAATCAGAGAAATACCTTGTGGCCTACTACACTTCAGAAGGAACCCAGGAAACAGCAACATTAATAAGTTACCTGTCCGAGAGGTTACCCGCCTACATGGTGCCAGATAATTATATTTATTTGGACAAAATGCCGTTAAATACCAATGGTAAACTGGATAAAAAGGCTATGCCGGATCCTGATATCGAAATTGATGACAATTATATGGCGCCATCCAGTGAAGTAGAAGAGCAACTGGTGAAAATATGGAGCGAAGTATTGAAACTAGATAAAGAGGCCATCAGTGTAACCAGGAGTTTCTTTGAAATGGGAGGCCATTCTCTTCGAGCAACCGTCCTGATCAATAAAATCTTTAAAGTACTGGCGGTAGAAGTACCTTTAAAAGCAGTATTTCAGTATAGGGACATCCGAAGCCTGGGTCAATTTATAAGTGGTTTGGAGAAAACGGCTTATGAGGTGATAGTACCAGCCGATAAAAAAGCTTATTATACGTTATCATCCGCCCAGCGTCGCTTATATTTTCTTTACCAGTTTGATAAGACTTCCCTTGCCTATAACATGCCCCAGGTTGTTAGACTCCAGGGAAACCTCGATAGGAATCAATTGGAAAAAGCCCTTCAGCAATTGGTAGCCCATCATGAAAGTTTGCGTACTTATTTTGAAGTCGTCGACGAGGAACCGGTGCAGAAAATATTAGAGCAGGTAGCTTTTCAATTGGATTATTTTGAATCCACTGAGGAACAGATACCTGCGGTTATTAAAAAATTTATCAGACCTTTTGATTTAAGCCATGGCCCCCTCATAAGGGCTGGTCTGATAACAACGCTCACCAACGAAGAAAACGCTGCATTACCAGAACATATACTAATGGTAGATATCCACCACATCATTGCTGATGGTGTTTCCCAGGGTATACTGGTTAAAGACTTTATGAACTTATATCATAATGAGTCATTGCCGGAAGCAACGTTACATTACAAGGATTACGCGGAATGGCAGAGGGGAGAATCACAACAAGCGACATTAGCGAAACAGAAAGCCTTTTGGCTCAATGAATTTTCGGAAGAAGCGCCTCTCCTTGAATTACCTGTAGATTTCACCAGGCCATCAGTCAAGAGTTATGAGGGTGATTCGATAAGCTTTGAACTGACTGTCGAAGAAACCGGCCGGTTAAAAACAATTGCGGATAGGGAAGGAGCTACCCTGTTCATGGTAATCTTATCTGTATATAATGTCTTGTTGGGTAAATTAAGTAACCAGGAAGACATAGTGATCGGCACACCACTGGCCGGTCGCCAGCATGAAGATTTGAAAAATATGATCGGCATGTTTGTCAATACACTTCCACTGCGCAATTATCCGAAGGGAGAACTGTCCTTCAGCGAATTTTTATCAGAAGTAAAATCCAGAACGTTGGCCTGTTTTGACAACCAAAATTACCAATATGATGAACTAATAGATGAACTGCAAACAGATCGTAATGTCAGTCGCAATCCACTATTTGACGTCATGTTTTCCTATCAAAATCTTGAGGACTCGGAGTTGAAAATGCAGGGGCTGACACTACAACCCTACTCAGATAAAAAATCGACTTCAAAATTTGATTTGCTACTATCATCTACAGAACACAATGATCGGTTGTACTTCGGTTTGGAATACTACTCCGCCATTTTTTCTCAGGAGTCAATTCAAAAGATCATTTTCTATTTCAAATACCTTACCTCTCAAATTACCAACGATCCCGATCAAAAAATATCAGCCCTTAGCCTCCTTGACAATCCCAGGCGCAACAAAATATTATACGCATTTAACGATACATCGAAGGACTATGAGGAAGAGCATAAGACCCTTCATGAGATATTCGAAGAGCAAGTGAATAAAGCACCGTACGAAGTGGCCCTGACCTACAAGGGAAAATCACTTACCTATCGTGAGCTCAATAACAGGTCAAATCAATTGGCCGGCACGCTAAGAGCCAAGGGAATAACCAGAAATAAAGTGGTAGGGGTCATGCAGGAGCGATCCTTTGAGATGATAATATCCATACTAGGGATTTTAAAAGCAGGAGGAGCCTACCTCCCAATCGATCCTGAGTTTCCGGCTGAACGCATAAAGTACATATTCATCAATAGTCAGTTGACCGTACTTCTAACAGACAGGACGTCTATGCCAACAAAGGACACCACTGAAGGGTTGGAATGTATCAATGTACAAGAAATAAATTTCGAGACTGGAGAAACCAAGAACATTAAAAATGTAAATGTAAGTACCGACCTCTCTTATGTGATATACACATCCGGATCTACAGGTCAGCCTAAAGGCGCGATGCTCAACCACATAAATATGACGAATCTTTTGGATCACCAATACCGTGAAGAAAAGGTTGATTACGGCTCGGTTCTGCAGTTTACCACTTTAAGTTTTGATGCTTCTGCGATGGAGATTTTTTCTGCACTACTCAAAGGCGGAAAATTGCACCTTATCGACAAAGAAACCGTACAGGATTTTTCGAAATTATTGAACCATGTCCGTGAAAATGAAGTAGAGGCCATCTATATGCCATCCTCCGTATTGAATCAGATATTCAATACAAAAGAATACATGCATCTGGTGCCATCTACTATCAAGCATATCGTCACCACCGGAGAGCAATTAATCATAGGAGACTTATTCAAAAAGTATTTACAAAAGAATCAAACCTACATACATAATCATTACGGCCCTGCAGAAACCCAGGTAGTTACGGCATATACGGTCTCACCTGCCGAAGTAATACCTACGATGCCACCCATAGGCCGACCGATTCAAAATACGTTTATCTACATTTTGGATAAATACATGCAACCTCAACCCGTTCATGTGACAGGAGAATTATACATAGGAGGGAAACAGGTAGGTGAAGGTTACATTCATAATGAAACCCTTACAGCGAAAAAATTCATTGACAATCCTTTTATTCCCGGTGATCGGTTGTATCGGACCGGTGATCTGGCCAGATGGTTGCCAGATGGCAACATTGAGTTTTTAGGGAGAGTAGACCAGCAGGTAAAAATTCGTGGTATTCGCATAGAACCAGGTGAGATTGAGAGCCAGTTAAATGCTCATGATCAAATCACCGAGTCAGCAGTAATAACGAAGGGAAAAGGTGGAGACAAGTATTTGGTGGCATATTATGTATCGAAAGAGGAGATCCCCTCATCTGATCTAAGGAGTTTCTTGTCAAAAAAACTCCCAGCCTATATGATGCCGGGTCATTATGTTCACCTGGCGGAAATGCCGTTCACTCCCTCTGGTAAACTGTATAGAAAAGCATTGCCAGATCCGGAATTCCAGATCGGCGACGATTATGATGCCCCTTCCAATGAAGTGGAAGAACACCTGGTGGAGATATGGAGCGAGGTGTTAAAGCTTGATAAGGAAGTGATCAGTGTGACCCGGAGTTTCTTTGAGCTGGGAGGTCATTCCTTGCGGGCGACCGTTCTGGTCAATAAGATTTTTAGGATTTTATCAATAGAGGTGCCGCTAAAAGCCATCTTCCAGCACCAGGATATCCGAAGTTTAAGCCTGTACATCCGTGAGGCAGATAAGACTAGCTATCAATCCATAGCACCTGCGGCAAAGCAGAAATACTATCCTTTATCTTCAGCGCAGCGTCGCATGTACTTCCTCTACCAGTTTGAACCGAACACCCTGACTTATAATATGCCTCAGATTGTGCGACTGGAAGGGGTATTAGATAAAAGTCGTCTGGAAAGGGCTTTCACAGAATTGATCGCTCATCATGAGAGCTTGCGGACCTCTTTTGCCTTACAGGGCGACGATCCAGTCCAGCGTATAATCACCCGGGTTGATCTCCATTTGGAACATTACCAGTCGGACGAAGAGGGAGTGCAGGAGGTAATTGCCAGGTTCATTCGTCCCTTTGACTTGTCTGTGGCACCCTTGATCAGGGTGGGACTAATTTCAGTAGCGGAAGATTCCACTGGAGAGGCCGAGGCCCATATTCTAATGGTAGACCTTCACCATATCATTACCGATGGGGTTTCCCAGGGCCTTTTGATCAGGGATTTTATGTCTCTTTACGAAGGGGAGGGCTTATCTCCTGTACGTTTGCACTACAAAGACTATGCGGTATGGCAGCAGGCCGAAGCACAACAATCCGCATTGTCGCAACAAAAATCATTCTGGCTGGAAGAATATTCCGACCTGCCACCGGTCCTGGAGTTACCTTATGACCGAAAAAGGCCCCTGGTGAAGAAGTACCAGGGCGGTAACTTGAGTTTTGTCTTAGGAACAGATCAGACCACTCAACTTAAATCGATAGCCGCATCAGAAGGAGCTACTCTGTTTATGGTGATGCTTTCGATCTACAACATCCTGTTGAGTAAGCTAAGCAACCAGGAAGACATTGTGATTGGAACCCCCACGGCCGGTCGTCAGCATGCTGATGTTGACAATATGATCGGGATGTTTGTCAACACCATGGCCCTGCGCAACTATCCCAATGGAATGATGAGTTTCAAGGAGTTTTTGTCGGCAGTACAATCAGGGACGTTGGCCTGTTTTGATCACCAGGGCTATCAATACGAGGAGTTGGTTGATGAACTGAAAATAGAACGCGATACCAGTCGTAACCCGCTGTTTGACGTCATGTTTGCTTATCAAAACTTCGAAGCGTCCTCTCTTCAGATACCTGGACTGAAGTTAGCCTCTCAGAACAGCGGTCATACAGTGTCCAAGTTTGATCTAACATTGACGGTATCAGAAAACGTTGAACAGCTCCATTTAAATTTTGAGTATTCCACCGAATTATTCGAAAAAGACACTATTGAAAGGTTCAACACCTACTTTGTAAAGATAGTAGAGCAAGTCGTTTCAAACCCTGAAACAGCATTATCCGACATAGTGATCATCAGTGAGCAGGAAAGACATCAAATACTGGAAGAATTTAATGACACGAAAGTTGATTATCCGAAAGACAAAACAGTTATTGATTTGTTTGAATCTCAGGTAGCACGTACACCTGATAAGACAGCTTTAGTATTCAAGAACGAAAAACTGAGTTACAAGTCTTTTCAAATAAAAGTGGATCGGGTGACTGATGTGCTATTGAAAAGAGGTGTCAAACAAGGGGACATTGTCGGTCTTATGAGTGATCGTTCATTTGATTTGATGGCGGGGATATTTGGAATTATGAAAGCCGGGGCGATTTATATACCAATTAGTCCGGACTATCCGACAGAAAGGATAAACTTTCTCATAGAAGATAGCGGCATGGAGTTACTTCTGACTTCTTCCTCTGTGAGCAAAATAGACTTGCCTCCAATAGCATTAATATCCATAGATACACTCGAAGACAAACCATCTGGTGATGTATTAGAGAGCAGAGCCCGGGTCGAAGATCTTGCTTATGTCATTTACACTTCTGGTAGCACAGGGAATCCGAAAGGTGTAGAAATAACTCATAGATCTCTTCACAATTTAATTAGCTGGATGGATAACCAGTATCCATTAATTGGAGTTGATCGCTACCTATTCAAAACGAGTCACATGTTCGATGTATCGATGACTGAAATATTTGGATGGATACTCAGTGGTGGATCGATGGTCATTTTGCCACAAGGCGATGAGGCAAATGTTGACAACCTGCTGGAGGTTATTTGTGACCAGCATGTGACCCATATCAACTTTGTTCCTTCCATGTTTGCTGTTTTTGTAAATGAACTGACAAGCAAAAATGATGATAGGATTAGTGGTCTAAAACACATATTCCTGGCTGGAGAAGCTTTACCCATGTCCCTGGTAAATGCATTTAATGCTTTAGGTGCTGATATAACACTTGATAATATATATGGGCCTACAGAAGGGACTGTTTATTGTTGCAACTATTCGACAGCATCATTGGAAGATAAAAAAACTGTTCCAATAGGCAAACCTCTGAGTAACACTAACTTATTGATATTGGATCAGTATATGGGACTTCAGCCGGTAGGAGTGCCGGGGGAACTATGTATTTCAGGAGAAGGTGTAGCCAAAGGCTATGCAAATAATGAAAAATTAACCAAAGCAAAATTCATAGAAAACCCCTTTAGTTCTGGCGATAGAATGTACCGTACCGGTGACCTTGCTCGGTGGCTGCCAGATGGTAACATAGAATATATAGGACGGATAGATGATCAGGTGAAGATCCGGGGCTTCAGGATAGAACCTGGCGAGATCGCACATCATCTGGTCAGTCACAACGAGATAAAAGAGACGGTAGTGTTAGCCAAAGAGAAAGAGGGAGAGAACTACCTGGTGGCCTATTATGTCTCGGAAGAAGCTCAGGAACCATCGGCCTTAAGGAATTACCTGTTAGAGAGATTGCCGGACTACATGGTTCCAGGTTATTATATGCATTTGGACGAGCTTCCTTTGAATGCTAATGGAAAAACAGACAAAAAAGCATTACCCGATCCTGGGATCGAAGCTGGAGACGATTACGTGGCTCCTTCGAATGAAGTGGAAGAACGCCTGGTAGCGCTATGGAGCGAGGTGTTAAAGCTTGATAAGGCAGTAATTAGTGTAACGAGGAGTTTCTTTGAGCTTGGAGGTCATTCCCTGCGGGCTACCGTACTGGTGAATAAGATCTTTAAAGCTTTGTCGGTGGAAGTGCCGCTAAAAGTCATCTTCCAACATCAGGACATTCGAAGATTGAGTCAGTACATCCGGGAGGCAGATGAGTCCATCTACCAACCTATAACTCCTGCATCAGTTCAGGCATATTATCCATTGTCATCGGCACAGCGTCGCATGTACTTCCTCTACCAGTTTGAACCGGACGCCCTGACTTACAATATGCCGCAGGTGGTAAGACTGGAAGGGGAACTGGACAAAGGACGTCTTGAACAGGCATTCATAGACTTGATAGCCCGTCATGAGAGCTTGCGGACCTCCTTTATCTTACAGAGTGACGAACCCGTTCAGAGCATAACCGACTGGGTTGACCTACATCTGGAACACTTCCAGTCGGACGAAGTGGGAGTGCAGGAGGTAATCGCCTGGTTCATTCGCCCCTTTGACTTGTCTAAGGCTCCCTTGTTCAGGGTGGGACTAATTTCAGTAGCGGAAGATTCCACTGGAGAGGCCGAGGCCCATATTTTAATGGTTGACCTTCACCATATCATTACCGATGGGGTTTCCCAGGGCCTTTTGATCAGGGATTTTATGTCTCTTTACGAAGGGGAGGGCTTATCTCCTGTACGTTTGCACTACAAAGACTATGCGGTATGGCAGCAGGCCGAAGCACAACAATCCGCATTGTCGCAACAAAAAACATTCTGGTTGGAAGAATATTCCGACTTGCCCCCGGTCCTGGAATTACCCTCTGACCACAAAAGGCCCCTGGTGAAGAATCACCAGGGCGGTTATTTGAATTTTGTCATTGAAGAAGAACAAACTGCTCGGCTAAAATCGATAGCTGAATCAGAAGGTGCCACCCTGTTCATGGTAATGCTTTCGATCTACAATATTTTGTTGAGCAAACTGAGCAATCAGGAAGATATCGTGATCGGAACCCCCACAGCAGGCCGGCAGCATGCCGATGTGAATGGTATGATCGGGATGTTCGTCAATACGTTGGCATTGCGCAATTATCCCAAAGGAGCGATGAGTTTCCGGGAGTTTTTATCGGCTGTACAATCCCATACGTTGGCTTGCTTTGATCACCAGGGCTATCAATACGAGGAGTTGATTGATGAATTGAAAATAGACCGTGACACCAGTCGTAACCCTTTGTTTGATATGATGTTTGACTATCAGAACTTTGAGGAATCGACACTCGACATGCCCGGGTTGCAGTTAGCTTCACAGCACAGCGGGCATATCGTATCCAAGTTCGATCTAACCCTTACGGTATCAGAAAATGCAGCACGACTTCATTTAAATTTCGAGTACGCTACCGAATTATTTGAAAAGAGTACAGTAGAAAGATTTAACCAATATTTTACCAGGATAGTAAGTCAAGTTGTTTCAGATCCGCTTTTGAAACTTTCTGAAATTGAGATTCTAACGCAGGAAGAACGGAACAAGCTGCTGTATGAGTTTAACTACAGCCCAGTGAATTACCCGATAGGGGAAGCTACTGTCATTTCTTTATTTGAAAAACAAGTAAAAGAAGACCCTAAAAGGATAGCTGTCAGTTTTGAAGGGGAGAGATACACATATGAAGAAGTAAATGATAGGGTAAATAAGCTTGCCAATTACCTGATAAAGGAGATGAAAATTCAGGCCGAAGATGTCATCGGCATCTATGTAGACAGGTCTGCTTCCATGATTTTTACTTTACTGGCCATATTAAAAACAGGATCAGCTTATGTTTCCATTGATCCCGAATACGCGGATAACAGAAATAACAAAATTATTGGCAATTCCAACCTGAGACTTATTGTAACCAATAAGTGCAGTAAGTTGAGAAACTTTAATGCTAAGGTTCCGGCAATAGACCTTATGATGGATTCAGATCGCATAAATAAGATGAGTGGATCGAATCCGGAAGTTTTGATACACCCGAGCCATGCAGCTTATATTATCTATACTTCTGGGAGTACAGGAATTCCCAAAGGGATATTAATCGAACATTCGTCTCTTTTGGACTATAGTCTGACTTTCAGGGAACATTTTTCTGTTACAAAGGAAGACAAAGTAATACAACAAGCGTCATTGTCCTTTGATACAGCTGTTGAAGAGATTTTCCCCACACTGATATCCGGAGCATCATTACTAATCATGCCCGATATGGGACGTGACATCAATTACCTGATAGGAGCTATCAAAGACCAGAGAGCTACTATTTTAAGTACAACGCCAATGGTGTTGAATGAGCTTAATCACTATTCAAAAGAGATTAAAAATCTTAGAGTTGTGATCAGTGGTGGCGATCTGTTACTTCCCACATATATTGATAAATTAATTGAATACTATCCGGTCTATAATACATACGGCCCTACTGAATCAACTGTATGTATTACATATAACAAAATAGAAAATTTAAATCAAACTCCTTACCTGGGTAAACCTATTCCAAACAGGAGAGTAGTCATTATTGATCAAAATCAAGGCTTATGCCCCATATCTGTTCCGGGTGAATTGTGTGTTTCAGGAGCTGGATTGGCCCGGGGTTATTTAAAAAACAATTCCTTAACGAAGGAGAAATTTGTGGAGAATCCTCATCTGCCAGGTGAGCGGATGTACAAGACAGGTGACCTGGCCCGCTGGTTACCGGATGGGAATATCGAATTCCTGGGAAGGATCGACAATCAGGTAAAGATCAGGGGTTTCAGGATAGAATTGGGAGAAATAGAATACCACCTGTCGAACCATGAACAAGTGAGAGAATCAGCGGTGGTATCAAGCGGAATAGGAGCAGAGAACTTCCTGGTGGCCTATTATGTGGCGGAAGAAGCGTTGGAGGTGATGGAATTAAGAAGTTACTTGTCTGGGAAGCTGCCTGACTACATGGTTCCCAGTCATTATATGTATCTGGATAAGCTGCCTTTGAATACCAATGGTAAAATAGATAAAAAGGCTTTGCCTAAACCTGAGATCGAAGCTGGTGACGATTATGTCGCTCCAGCGAACGAAGTAGAAGAGCGCCTAGTAGAGATATGGAGCGAAGTACTCAAACTGGATAAAGAAGTGATTAGCGTGACCAGGAGTTTCTTTGAATTAGGAGGCCATTCCTTGCGGGCTACCATGCTGGTCAATAAAATTTTTAAAACAATAGAGGTCGAAGTTCCTTTAAGAGAAATCTTTCAAAAACAAGCTATTCGAGATTTGTCTGATTACATCATTACGATTAAACAACTGAGAAAGGTCGAAGTAAGTGAAGGTGAAAAGTCTAAAATTTTAATATGAGTATCGACGAGTACATTACTCAATTAAGAAGGAACAACATCATTGTTTCGGTTAAGGAGAATCAGCTTGAAGTTGAAGCTTCGGAAGGAGACTTAACCGAGGCAATAATCGAAGAACTGAAAGCTAAAAAGCCTGCTATAATACAATTCTTCAACTCCCTGGGGGCTATCTATCAATCTATAGAACCTGCTGCAAAGCGGGAATACTATCCCTTATCTTCAGCGCAACGCCGAATACACTTCCTGTACCGCTTTGAACCTGACGCTCTGACTTATAATATGCCTCAGGTAGTAAGGCTGGAGGGAGCGTTGGATCAGGATCGATTGGAAGACGCCTTTAAGAAACTGGTATCCCGACATGAGAGCTTGCGGACATCCTTTGATTTGATTGACGGAGAACCAGTTCAGAAGATAGCAGATCAGCTTGATTTTCGACTGGAACATTACCATTCAGATACGGAGAGAGTACAACAGGTGATCAAAGACTTTATCCGTCCATTTGATCTGACTGATGCTCCATTGATTCGAGTAGGGCTCATTACCTTGTCATCTGAAGACACGCAAGTAGCGAACGTACTTATGGTCGATATGCACCACATCATTGCCGATGGTGTTTCGCAGGGTATTCTGATAAGAGATTTCACGTCATTGTACAACGGAGAGGAATTACCCTCCGTGCAAATACATTATAAGGATTATGCGGTATGGCAGGATGCTAAGGATCAACGATCCGCCTTGACGCAACAAAAAACCTTTTGGCTGAATGAATTTTCCGAGGCTGCCACTACACTTGAGTTACCTTATGACCATAAAAGGCCCCGGGTAAATAACCATCGAGGCAGTCATTTGGGTTTTACCCTAGGAGAAGAAGAGACTGGCAAACTAAAAGAAATAGCCGAATCTGAAGGTGCCACGCTGTTTATGGTGATGCTTTCGATCTATTATATCCTGCTGACTAAGTTGAGCAATCAGGAGGACATTGTGGTAGGTACCGCCATCGCCGGTCGTGAGCATGCTGATGCAGACAGTATGATCGGGATGTTTGTTAATACGCTGGCCTTGCGGAATTACCCTAAGGGCGAAATGAGTTTCCGAGAGTTTCTATCAGCGGTACAAGCCAGGACTTTGGCTTGTTTTGATCACCAGGGCTATCAATACGAGGAGTTGATTGATGAACTGAAAATAGAGCGTGATACCAGCCGCAATCCCTTATTTGATGTCATGTTTTCCTATCAAAACTTTGAAGAGTCCTCTCTCGAATTACCGGGGTTGAAATTAGCGTCCTTAAACAACAACCATAATGTATCCAAGTTTGATTTGACATTGACAGTATCGGAAAACGTCAAACAATTCCATTTGGATTTCGAGTATTCCACCGAATTATTCGAAAAGGAAACCATCGAAAAATTTACTTCTTATTTTACAGAGATTGTAGAGCAAGTAGTTTCAAGCCCGGAAACAGCATTGCTTGATATCGAGATCATCAGTGAGCATGAAAAACTGCAAATACTGGAAGAATTTAATGATACTGAGGTTGATTATCCGAAAGACAAAACAGTCATTGACCTGTTCGAAGAGCAGGTAGGGAATACACCGAACGAGATAGCCATCGTATTCAATGGAGAGAAGCTCCTTTATCGTGACTTAAACGAAAAAGCAAATAGTTTGTCTGTTGCTCTCAGAGAACAGGGAGCCCGGCCTAATGATATCATTGCTGTTATGCTGGATCAAACTCCTGAAATGGTCATCGCAATACTGGCTATACTTAAATCTGGAGCCGCTTTTCTTCCTATAGATCCTGAATACCCTAAAGAACGGATAGATTATATTTTAAAAGACAGTGCTCCCCGGTTACTACTCTCTACCTCATCTTTGGGAAAGAGTACCGGTATTGAAGAGGATTTTCTGGATGTTCAGCGGGCAGTCTTTTTTCAGGGTTCCTCCGCAAACCCTAATCCGGTCAATACAGGATCAGACCTTGCTTATGTTATCTATACTTCAGGCAGTACAGGTACGCCTAAAGGTTCCATGATCGAACACCAATCACTGGTGAATCTCTGCCATTGGCACAATGATTATTACCAGGTGAGCCATTTGGATAATAGCACAAAATATGCCGGAATTGGATTTGATGCTACGGTATGGGAGCTGTTTCCCTACTTGGTTAAAGGTGCCAGCATCCACATTATTGACAAATCGGTCAGAACTGATGTTGATAAACTCAATGAATATTTTGAGTTACATCATATCACCATATCCTTTTTACCTACACAGGTGTGTGAGCAGTTTGTCAGATTAAAGAACAACTCACTGAGATACCTACTTACTGGCGGCGATAGATTGACATCAATTGAGGATGCAAGCTATAAACTGGTAAACAATTACGGACCGACAGAAAATACAGTGGTCACGACCAGTTTTCAGGTTGATGAGACCACTCAGGAGATTCCTATCGGGAAACCGATTTCCAACCATAAGGTTTACATCCTGAACAGTTATGGTAAATTATTACCGGCAGGAGTAAACGGAGAGTTGTGCATTGGTGGGGTGGGGTTGGCCAGAGGATATCTGAACCGTGATGCACTTACGGAAGCCAAATTTGTAGAGAATCCATTTCATCCCGGTGAGCGGATGTATAAAACCGGCGACCTTGCCCGCTGGTTGCCAGATGGGAATATAGCATTTATAGGTAGGATAGACGATCAGGTGCAGATCCGGGGATTCCGGATAGAACTGGGAGAGATAGAACATCATCTCGCTGGTCATGATCAAGTGAAAGAGACGGTAGTTTTAGCCAAAGAGAAAGAGGGAGAAACCTACTTGGTGGCCTATTATGTATCGGAAGAAGCAGAGGAACCATCCGTCTTCAGGAATTTCCTGTCAGAGAAGCTGCCTGACTACATGGTCCCAGGTTATTATGTTCATCTGGACAAGCTTCCTTTGAATGCCAATGGGAAGGTAGATAAAAAAGCATTACCTGAACCGAAGATCGAGGCTGGTGAAGATTTTATAGCACCTTCAAACGCCACAGAAGAGCTACTGGTAGGGCTATGGAGTGAGGTATTGAAGCTTGATAAGGAAGTGATCAGTATGACCCGAAGCTTCTTTGAGTTGGGAGGACATTCTCTGCGAGCGAACGTACTGGTCAATAAGATCTTTAAGGCTTTGTCCGTAGAGGTGCCGCTAAAAGCCATCTTCCAACATCAGGACATCCGAAGTTTGAGTCAGTACATCAGTGAGGCAAAAAAGACCAGCTACCAACCGATAGCACCTGCAACCGTGCAGGAATATTATCGGCTGTCTGCGGCGCAGCATCGCATGTACTTCCTCTACCATTTTGAACCGGATGCGCTGACCTATAACATGCCCCAGGTGGTAAGACTGGAAGGGGAACTGGACAAAGAACGTCTGGATCACGCATTTAGAAAGCTAGTTGCCCGTCATGAGAGCTTACGTACCTCTTTTGCCTTACAGGGCGACGAACCAGTTCAGAGGATAACCGACCAGGGAGATTTCCATCTGGAACACTACCAGTCGGACAAAAGGGGAGTGCAGAAGGTGATCGATAATTTCATTCGTCCCTTTGATCTGTCCAGGGCGCCCCTGCTCCGGGTGGGGTTGATTTCGTTAGTCGGGGATTCCGCAGGAGATGCTGAGACCCATATTTTGATGGTAGACCTTCACCACATCATCACCGACGGGGTTTCACAAGGGATTTTGATCAGGGATTTCATGTCCCTTTACAGTGGAAAGGAATTATCTCCTGTGCATTTACACTACAAAGACTATGCGGTGTGGCAGCAAGCCGAAGTACAACAATCCGCATTGTCGAAACAAAAAGCTTTCTGGCTGGAAGAATATTCCAACCTGCCCCCGGTCCTTGAGCTACCCAGTGATCACAAAAGGCCCCTGGTAAAGA
The DNA here is from genome assembly GCA_965215825.1 of Cyclobacteriaceae bacterium. Lineage (GTDB taxonomy): Bacteria > Bacteroidota > Bacteroidia > Cytophagales > Cyclobacteriaceae > JAWPMT01. The sequence continues at coordinate 883,770 of CBDCEM010000003.1, forward strand.
ATCACCAGGGCGGCAACTTGAGTTTTGTCATAGAAGCAGAACAGACCGCTCAGCTAAAATCGATAGCCGAATCAGAAGGTGCCACGCTGTTTATGCTGATGCTTTCGATCTACAATATTCTGTTGGGCAATCTGAGCAATCAGGAAGACATTGTGATTGGGACCCCTACAGCTGGCCGTCAACATGTTGATGTAGACAACATGATCGGAATGTTTGTCAACACGCTGGCCCTTCGGAATTATCCCAAAGGAACAATGAATTTCAAGGAATTCTTATCGGCAGTTCGATCTAAAACCCTGGCCTGTTTTGACCAGCAGGGCCTTCAGTATGAGGAGTTGATCGATGATTTGAAGATAGATCGTGACACTAGTCGTAATCCGCTCTTTGATGTGATGTTTTCCTATCAAAACTTTGAGGAATCGACACTTGAAATGCCCGGATTGAAACTGGAATCATTAAACAGTGATCAAAGCATCTCCAAGTTTGATCTGACATTGACAGTATCGGAAACCGTTGAACGACTCCATTTGAATTTTGATTATTCAACCGAATTATTCGACAGGGAAACCATTGAAAGGTTCGTCACTTACCTTAGGAACATTGTGGCGACAGTTATTTCTGATGCTGATATAAAACTCTCAGCTATAGAAGTCATACCTGAAGCAGAAAAGCGTCAATTATTATATCAATACAATAACACAGAGGCATACTATCCACGGGAAGAAACCCTCGTATCCCTATTTGAGCAGCAGGTAAAAGCTACACCCGAAAACACGGCTTTACTTTATAATAAAAAGAAGGTTACCTACAGAGAGCTAAATCAAAGAGCCAACCAACTGGGTCATTATCTTAAAAATAAGGGATTCGAGCCAGGAAGTACTGCAGGGCTGATGTTGGACAGGTCAGTAGAGATGATCATTGGGATATTAGGAATTCTTAAAGCGGGAGGTGCTTATTTGCCTTTAGATACAAGTCATCCTGAAACACGGGTAGAGAGAATGCTGAAAGAGGCCCGGGCGCTATTCTTGCTAACAGATAGTGAAAGAGGGAAGATATATGGAAAATATATTGATGTTATTGATATAAATCATAGTGAAATTTCCGGTGAGAGCATGAGGGAAATGAAAACTTCGGTTTCATCTCTTGGAATCGCCTATATCATTTACACATCAGGTTCCACTGGCCGCCCAAAGGGTGTTGAGGTCAGGCATCAATCTGTAGTAAATTACATCTACTCGCAGAAGAAAATGTTTGGTATGGGGGAAGAGGAGAAAATACTTCAATTTTCCACCATAAGCTTCGACCCGTCAGTCGAACAAATCTGGTTAGCCTTATTGAATGGCTATACCCTTGTGCTCACTGACAAAGAGACAATAAATGACACTACGAAATTTAGTGATTACATCATAAGCCATAAAGTAACTCACCTGCATGCTACTCCGTCATTTTTGCAAGCTATCACTTTAGATAATACCAGCAACTTAAGACGTATAATTTCCGGAGGGGAACCTTGTACATTGGAACTGGCTAGCAGGTTTATAGAAGGATATGATTTTTTCAATAAGTACGGGCCGACAGAAGCTACTATTTCGTCTGTAAATTGTGTGGTGGCGAAAGGTATGGTTGAAGGTGGAATTGTCCCCATAGGCAAACCCATAAACAATACCAAAGTCTATATTCTTGACGACTATCAGAGCTTATTAGCAAAAGGAGTCGCAGGAGAACTTTATATATCCGGAGATGGTCTGGCCAGGGGTTATGTGAACGATGAGGACTTGACAAAGGAGAAATTTGTAGAGAATCCTTTTCATTCCGGCGAGCGGATGTATAAGACTGGGGATCTGGCCCGCTGGCTTCCCGACGGGAACCTTGAGTTTTTGGGCCGTGTTGACGATCAGGTAAAGATCCGTGGTTTTAGAATAGAACCGGGTGAGATAGCAAACCAGTTGGTCAGTCACTGGGAGATAAAAGAGTCGGTAGTATTAGCTAAAGAGAAAGAGGGAGAAAACTACCTTGTGGCCTACTATGTATCGGAAAAAGCTCAGGAACCATCAGCCTTGAGGAATTATCTGTCAGAGAGATTGCCCGACTACATGGTTCCCGGTTATTATGTGCATTTGGTCAAGTTTCCGTTGAATGCCAATGGTAAAACAGACAAAAAAGCATTACCCGACCCGGAGATCCAGGCTGGTAAAGACTATGTATGTGCTTCGAATGAAATGGAAGAGCGACTGGTAGCGCTATGGAGCGACGTGTTAAAGCTTGATAAGGAAGTGATCAGTGTGACCCGGAGTTTCTTTGAGCTGGGAGGTCATTCCCTGCGGGCGACCGTGCTGGCCAACAAGATATTCAAAGGTTTGTCGGTGGAAGTGCCGCTAAAGGTCATCTTCCAACATCAGGACATCCGAAGTTTGAGTCAGTACATCACTGATGCAAAAAAGACCAGCTATCAATCCATAGTACCTGCTGCAAAGCAGGAATACTATCCCTTATCATCGGCGCAACGACGGATGTATTTCCTCTACCAGTTTGAACCGGACGCGCTGACTTATAATATGCCTCAGGTGGTGAGGCTTGAAGGAGCGTTGGATAAGGATCGATTGGAAGACGCCTTTAGGAAACTGGTATCCCGACATGAGAGCTTACGGACCTTCTTTGTCTTACAGAAAGAAGAGCCCGTCCAGAGAATAGCCGGTCATGTTAATTTCCATCTGGAACACTACCAGTCGGACGAAAGAGGAGTGCAAGAGGTAATCACCAGATTCATTCACCCCTTTGACTTATCTATGGCACCCTTGTTCAGGGTAGGACTAATTTCAGTAGCGGAAGATTCCGCTGGAGAGGCTTCGGTACATATTTTAATGGTAGACCTTCACCACATCATCACCGATGGTGTTTCCCAGGGCCTTTTGATCAGGGATTTTATGTCCCTGTATAATGGTGAGGACTTATCTCCTGTGCGTTTACACTACAAGGACTATGCGGTATGGCATCAGGCCGAAGCACAACAATCCGCATTGTCACAACAAAAGGCTTTCTGGCTGAATGAATATTCCGAAAGATCCCCAGCCCTGGAGTTGCCCTATGACCATAAAAGGCCCCTGGTGAAGAATCACCGTGGTGGCAACTTGGGTTTTGTCTTAGAAGAAGAGCAAACTGCCCGACTAAAATCGATAGCCGAATCAGAAGGAGCTACCCTGTTTATGCTGACGCTTTCGATCTACAACATTCTTTTGAGTAAACTAAGCAACCAGGAGGACATTGTGATTGGAACCCCGACTGCCGGTCGTCAACATGCTGACGTGGACAGTATGATCGGGATGTTTGTCAATACACTCGCCTTGCGGAATTATCCTAAAAGCGAGATGAGTTTCCGGGAGTTTTTGTCGGCAGTACAATCCGGGACGTTGGCTTGTTTTGATCACCAGGGCTATCAATACGAGGAGTTGATTGATGAACTAAAAATAGAGCGTGATACCAGCCGCAATCCCTTGTTTGATGTCATGTTTTCCTATCAAAATTTTGAAGAGTCCTCTCTTCAGATGCCTGGGTTGAAATTAACTTCATTAAACAATAACCACGGTGTGTCCAAGTTTGATTTGACCTTGACAGTATCGGAAAACGTCAAACGGCTCTATTTGGATTTTGAGTATTCCACGGAATTATTCGAAAAACACACGATTGAACGGTTCAATACCTACCTGAAAAAGATAGTGGAGCAAGTAGTTTCAAACCCGGAGACCTTGCTGTCTGACATAGAGATAATAACTAAACAAGAAAGACAACAAATACTGACGGAATTTAACGATACAATAGCGGAATATCCGAAGGACAAAACCGTCATTGATTTGTTTGAATTGCAAGCAGAGAAAACTCCTGACAAGACGGCCTTGATTTTTGAGGAGGAATCGTTGAGTTATGCATCGTTTCAGGGTAGCGTAAACCGAATGGCTGGAATGCTTATCCAAATAGGAGTTAACCAGGGAGATCTTGTGGCGATCATGTGTGATCGCTCATTTGATATGATGGTGGGAATCTTTGGCGTTCTCAAATCCGGGGCAGCCTATTTGCCAATAGACTCCAATTATCCTCAATCAAGAATAGATTACATACTTCAGGATAGCGGTGCAACCAGGCTAATTGTCCCATCTGATTTTGAAGGTGAGATTAAAAAATCTGTAGAGATTGTATTCATAGAACCATCACACAATACGCCGACAGTTGATGCGATAATAGAAAACAGGGCCAGACCGGAAGAACTTGCCTACGTAATATACACTTCCGGGAGTACAGGAAATCCAAAGGGCGTCATGGTGGAGCATGGTTCATTGATGAACCGGCTTCACTGGATGAACCGGAAGTATCCGATAGGCGAACAGGATGTTCTTTTACAGAAAACACCGATTACATTCGATGTGTCGGTATGGGAACTATTTTGGTGGTCACAGCAGGGAGCAGCCTTATGTTTGTTACAGTCAGGCGGAGAGAAGGCTCCGGATATTTTAACTAAAGCGATAGCCGATCACAAAGTAAGTACCATTCATTTTGTGCCCTCCATGCTACAAGCTTTTTTGGACTATTTCGAAAGTAAGGGCGATATCTCTCACCTTAACTCTTTACGGCAGGTATTTTGTAGTGGAGAAGCCCTGAAATTGGCTCATGCAGAGAACTTCAATAAGCTACTTTATGGGGTCAATCGAACCAGGTTAATTAATTTGTACGGCCCCACAGAAGCAACCATTGATGTATCATACTACAATATCAGCGATGAAATATTCCATGATACAATCCCGATAGGGAAGCCGATAGATAACATCAACCTTTATGTCCTGGACAAATCCAATTCCCTGCAACCAGTTGGAATACATGGTGAGTTGTGCATAGGTGGGATTGGTTTATCAAGAGGTTACTTAAATAATGAAAAATTAACCAAAGCTAAATTCATAGAAAGTCCCTTTTGGCCTGGAGAAAGGGTATACCGTACCGGCGACCTTGCTCGGTGGCTGCCCGACGGAAACTTAGAGTTTTTGGGCAGGATAGACGATCAGGTGAAGGTCCGGGGCTTCCGGATAGAACTGGGAGAGATAGAACATCATCTGACTGATCATCATGAAGTGACAGAGACGGTAGTGTTAGCCAAAGAGAAAGACGAAGAAAAGTACCTTGTGGCTTATTATGTATCCGAAGAAACTCAGGAATCATCTGTCTTAAGAAATTACCTGTCAGAAAGGATGCCCGACTATATGGTTCCCAGCTATTACGTGCATTTGGACAAGCTTCCATTGACTGCAAATGGGAAGATAGACAAAAAAGCCCTACCGTCTCCGGAGATCGAAGCTGGGGCAGATTATACGGCCCCTTCGAATGAAACGGAAGAGCAACTGATAGGGCTATGGAGTGAGGTATTAAAGCTTGATAAGGAAGTGATCAGTGTGACCCGAAGCTTCTTTGAGTTGGGAGGCCATTCTCTTCGTGCGACTGTGCTGGTCAATAGGATCTTTAAGGATTTGTCCGTAGAAGTGCCACTAAAGGTCATCTTCCAACATCAGGACATCCGAAGTTTGAGTCAGTACATCTGTGATGCAAAGAAGACCAGTTATCAATCCATAGTACCTGCAGCAAAGCAGGAATACTATCCATTATCGTCGACGCAACGCCGCATTCACTTCCTGTACAGTTTTGAACCGTACGCGCTGACCTATAATATGCCTCAGGTGGTGAGCCTGGAAGGGAAACTGGACAAAGAACGTTTGGAAAAGGCATTTAAAGAACTAGTAGCTCGTCATGAGAGCTTACGGACCTCCTTTGTTTTACAGGGCGACGAACCTGTCCAGCATATAGCCGACGAGATTGATTTCCATCTGGAACATTACCAGTCAGGCGAAGCGGGAGTGCAGGAGGTAATCACCAGGTTCATTCGCCCCTTTGACTTGTCTATGGCACCCTTGATCAGGGTGGGATTGATTTCGGGAGCGGAGGATTCCGAAGGAGAGGTCGCGGCTCATGTTTTAATGGTAGACCTTCATCACATCATCACTGATGGTGTCTCACAGGGGCTTTTGATCAGGGATTTTATGTCCCTTTACGAAGGGGAGGGCTTATCTCCTGTGCGTTTACACTACAAAGACTATGCGGTGTGGCAACAGGCTGAAGCGCAACAATCCGCTTTGGCGCAACAAAAATCTTTCTGGCTGGAGGAATATTCCGGCCTGCCCCCGGTCCTTGAGTTGCCCTATGACCACAAAAGACCACTGGTGAAAAATCACCGGGGCGGCAATTTGGGTTTTGTCTTAGAAGAAAAGCAAACCGCTCAATTGAATTCAATAGCCGAATCAGAAGGAGCTACTTTGTTTATGGTGATGCTTTCGATCTACAACATCCTGTTAAATAAACTTAGCAACCAGGAGGACATTGTGATTGGAACTCCTACGGCCGGTCGTCAGCATGCCGATGTAGACAACATGATCGGGATGTTCGTCAACACAATGGCCCTGCGCAATTATCCTAAAGGAACGATAAGTTTCCGGGAATTTTTATCGGAAGTACAATCCGGCACGTTGGCTTGTTTTGATCATCAGGGCTACCAATACGAGGAGTTGGTTGATGAACTGAAAATAGAACGCGATACCAGTCGTAACCCGCTATTTGACGTAATGTTTGCTTATCAAAACTTCGAAGAGTCCTCCCTTCAGATGCCTGGATTGAAGTTAGCCTCTCAGAACAGCGGTCATGGTATCTCTAAGTTTGATCTGACATTGACGGTATCAGAAAATGCAGCACGCCTTCATTTAAATTTCGAGTACGCTACCGAATTATTTGAAAGGGAAACCATCGAGAAGTTTACCTCTTACTTTACAAGGATAGTGGAGCAAGTCGTTTCAAACCCAGAAATAGGATTGTCTGACATAGTGATAATCAGTGATCAGGAAAGACATCAAATACTGGAAGAATTTAATGATACAATTGCGGATTATTCGAAGGACAAAACTGTCCTGTCATTGTTCAATGAACAGGTACTACAATACCCCGACAGGTCGGCTTTGGTATTTGAAGGGGCAACGCTTACCTATAAGGAACTGGATCAGAAAAGTAATAGCCTGGCCTCCTATCTAATAGATAGAGGCATTGCTCCCGGAAATATTGTTGGGCTAATGATGAAGAAGCCACCTAAGATGGTGATAGGTATTTTAGGAATTCTAAAGGCCGGAGGAGCCTACCTGCCCATTGATACTGATCTTCCTGATGTACGAAAAGAATACCTCCTTAAGGCTAGCGGGACAAATGCCTTGTTAATCACAAGAGAATTGGAGAGTAACCTTCAATACACCATTCCGACGTTTTTCGTAGAAGATTCTGAAAATCTTACGGAGGTAAAAGAAATAGAGAATAAGAGTAAGACTTCAGATCTATGCTATGTTATCTACACGTCAGGCTCCACTGGCAAACCCAAAGGTGTAATGATAGAACACGGCTCTTTAATCAATTATATTAGTTGGGCCTCTGATTATTATCTCGATGGAGAAGAGGCGACTTTTGGACTGTATACATCAATTTCTTTTGATTTAACAGTAACATCAATTTTCACCCCACTTATTACCGGTAATAAAATTATTATCTATAAAGAGCAGCAAAATGGCCTGGTGGTAGAAAAAATGCTCAAAGAAGGTGAAGTAAGTGTTTTGAAACTCACCCCCTCACATTTAAAAATTCTAAAGGAAAGTGAAATTGTACCATCCTCAACTAAAATAAGAAAACTAATAATAGGAGGTGAGGAGTTAGAGACATCTCTGGCCCAGGCAATTCATAGCAAGTTTGGGGGCAAGGTTGAAATATATAATGAATACGGTCCTACCGAAGCCACAGTAGGGTGTATGATCCATCGCTTTGTTCCTGATGAGAAATTGCAGTCGGTTCCTATTGGACACCCTATAAATAATACACAGATATACATTCTGGACAGTTATTTAAGACCGGTTCCTGTCGGAATCCAGGGAGAACTGTATGTATCGGGACGGGGAGTTGCCAGAGGTTACATAAAAAATGAAGAATTAACTGGCGAACGCTTTTTGGCAAACCCATTTGTGGAGGGAACCAAGATGTACAGAACCGGTGACCTGGTGCAAATGCTTGATGATGGTACAGTACTATACAAGGGACGAATAGATGATCAGGTAAAAATCCGAGGTTACAGGATAGAATTAGGAGAAATTGAGTACCAATTGTCAACCTATGATTTGATAAAAGAATCTGTAGCGGCTGTCAGAGACCTTGACAATGAAGAAGAGAAATACCTGGTTGGCTATTATTTATCTGATAAAAAATTGGATGAGTCAATATTGAAAGCTTACCTGTCAGAGAAGCTGCCTGACTACATGGTTCCCGATTATTATGTGCATCTGGACAAGTTTCCTTTGAATACCAATGGTAAAACAGACAAAAAAGCATTACCCGTACCTGAGATTGAGGCTGGTGAAGATTTTGTAGCCCCTTCAAATGCCACGGAAGAGCAACTGGTAGAGCTATGGAGCGAAGTATTAAAACTCGATAAGGCAGTAATCAGTGTAACCAGGAGTTTCTTTGAGCTGGGCGGCCATTCCTTGCGGGCTACTGTGTTAGTGAATAAGATTTCACGGTACGTCGGAGTAGAAATTCCTTTAATTGACTTTTTTTCTACCCCCACAATCAAAGGACTGGCCCTTAAAATAGATCAAAGTAGTAGTGAAGTAGCCAAGAAAAATGACTTGTTGACCTTGCTAAAGCAGAACCACAGTGCTCAAAGCAACTTGTTCATGATCCACGATGGTAGTGGGGATGTTCAGGGTTATTTAGAACTTGTGAAATTGATAAAGGACGTCAATTGCTGGGGTTTGAGAAGTGAGACACTCAATCATATTGCACCTCGGCACATAAGCATAGAGGAAATTGCTGCAAATTATATCGAGGCAATGAAGGAGATACAGTCAGAGGGTCCCTATTCCATTCTGGGTTGGAGTTTGGGCGGGGTGATCACCTATGAGGTTGCTCATCAACTAGAATCAAGAGGAGAAGTGGTGGATAAAATATTCATGATAGATTCCCATTTTTCTATTCATGCTTTGCCCGAGTCAAATGGCTGGGGGCCGTCTTTTTCATTAGGAGGGGAAAGGGAACTTCTCCGGAAAGGTTTAACTCATCCGATCGAAGGATTAGAAAGTGCAAACACCATAGAAGAGCTATGGTTCAAGACCGTGGACGTTTTAGAGAAGCGGGAAAAAAAGGGCGAAGAGATTAGAAAATTAGTTCCCGAAGATTTTTGGTCACTCATACCTCACTTCAATGAAATTGACATTAGAAATATGGTGTATTATCTCAGTACCATCCGGACTTTGCAGCGTGCGGCACTCAGGTTTCAACCAACTGAAAAATTGCAAACCAGGTTGGTTTATATCCGTGCGACTGAGTCTGCTTTTGATGTCCGTTCATTGTCAGCGTATTTCGAAACTAAAGTAACATTTAAGGAGCTTAAAGGAGATCATTTTTCTATTCTTCAACAACCAGGCGTTCAGGGGCTGGCAAATCTGGTTGAGGAAAACATTCAAAGCCCCGAACCAAAATTAGTAAATGCGGGTATTTGATTCTCCATTAGATATATGAGTGTCAAAAAACCAAAATGAACTTTTGATCATATGGTGTTCATATGAAAAGAGATCACATAGTTTTCAGGGAAGAAAAAAGGCTCATTGCGACCTCAGAGCCTCAGAGAAACACGATGATACGTCGCAGAAGTGTACTTTTTTGAGTCAACCACTAAAAATAGAACTAAAGAAGATGGGTTTTAAATGTCTTGTAGTAAATGCTTTAATTTTTGTGCTTTTGGTCAGCTGTCATTTATCTGTTTCAAAAGAGATTGATAAAGACTTTTTATTGAAGGTTGAGCAAGAAGTAGAAAAATTGATGGAACAAGGGGACATTCCAGGGGTAAGCCTTGTAATTATAAAAGGTGACCGGCAGTTCACAAAAAATTATGGGTATTCCGACCTGGAAAAACAAGTGCCTGTTAATTCCAATACATTGTTTGAGATCGGGTCTTGTAGCAAAGCGTTTACCGCCCTGGCAATAACCGACATGGAGCTGCAAGGCAGAATTAATTTGGATGATAAGGTATCCGACTACCTACCCTGGTTCAGGGTAAGCTGCGAAGACGCTCCGGCCGTCATCACCATAAGACAATTACTGCACCATACCAGTGGAATTCCCTGGGAGACCATTGCCAAAATACCGCCAACTAATGCTTCTGATGCCCTGGAACAGACTGTCCGGCAATTGATAGGGCAGGAACTGGACGAACCACCCGGGAAAGAATACAAGTATGCTACCATCAACTACGATGTTTTGGCGCTTATTGTCCAGGTTGTGACCGGTCAGCCTTTTGAGGAATATGTGCAGACAAACATCATCGATCAACTCCAGTTGAACAGTACAACTATGGGAGAACCAAAAGACAGTACCTTATTATCGAAAGGATATAAAATAGGCTTTTTTGCTGCCAGAGAATATGATGCCCCAGTATATAAGGGAAACAATGCCGCAGGTTACGTAATATCAAACGCCAAGGACATCACCAGGTGGGTGAAATTCCAAATGGGAATGGTCGATACAGAGTTATATGAGGCTGCTAAAGTCACACATCAGCGGGATGAAACGGTGGCTCTCCACGGCATGTCATCCTATGCTAGGGGATGGAACGTTGCCCTTGATGGCACGGGAGAAATTTATCATGGAGGTTTGAACCCGAACTTTACTTCCTACATCACATTTCGTCCCGGTGAAAAGCTGGCAATCGCCATACTTGCCAACTCCAATAGCAACTACACCGCTTTCATGGGCAATAAATTAATGAAATTATTAGCTGGCGAAGAAATTGAACGAGAACTGGATCCAGATGATGGGAACGATAAGACTTATTCAAGTATCTCTATCGCCCTTGTGATTTACATCATAGTTGTCATTTCATTTTTACTTCTGATCGTCGTTGATGTCGTGAAAAGAAGGAGGGCTTTGCAAGGAATCTCCCTGGCTGGTTTAGGTAGGTTTGCCAGGTCATTCGTTCTTATTTTGCCTTTCTTATTGGGTCTTTACCTTCTTCCTCAAGCCATCGCTGGATTCACATGGGAAGCTATCTTGGTATGGACCCCTGCGAGCTTTACGGTACTGATCGGTGCCATTTTAGCAGCAATAGCCTTCACTTATTTTGCTTATTTGATCAGTTTATGTTTTCCGGAAAAGAATCAATACAAGAGAAAAGCGCCCCAGATACTACTGATGAGCATCCTTTCGGGACTTTCAAATGTAGCTGTTATTATAATGGTGACCTCAGCCATTAATTCTGAAACAGAAATAGAATACCTGATTTTTTATTACGGACTCATCATAAGTCTCTATCTGGCGGGCCGGCGGTTTGTTCAGATTAACCTGATCAAATTTACCAGGGGATTGGTATATGATTTGAGAATAAAGTTGATTCACAAAATATTCTCAACTTCTTATGACAAATTTGAGAAGATGGATCGGGGAAGGGTCTATACAGCTTTAAATGATGATGTCAATACCATTGGGCGGTCAACAAATCTGTTTGTTTCATTGGCGACTAGCATAATTACTGCGATAGGAGCCTTTCTATATTTGGCATCGATTGCTTTTTGGGCTACCGTACTCACTATATCATTGATCGCTACGCTATCTACTATTTACTATTTTGCAGTTCAAAGCACCAATATTTATTTTGAAGAGGCCCGCGATTCTCGAAATGTCTTCATGCGTTTGGTCAATGGCATGATCGATGGGTTTAAGGAGATCAGTTTACATCGCAACAAAAAACTGGAATATAAGGAAGACGTAGCTGCAAGCGCCAGAGAATATAAGGAAAAAATATCGACGGCAGACATTCGTTTTGTGAATGCTTTTTTAGTAGGTGAATCTTTGCTGGTAATACTCTTAGGAGTAGTCTCCATAGGAATGTCTGAGCTGTTTCCTAATATACAATGGTATGCAGTAATGAGTTTTGTAATCGTTCTGCTATATTTAATAGGGCCGATCAATGGTATTCTGGGTAGTGTACCCGCCTTGATGACTTTGAGAATAGCCTGGAGGCGCATCAATCAATTCATCAGAGAGATACCGGCTAACCTGGATCTAGACCTTATCCCTGAACCATTATTTAACAGGATAGATCAACTAGAAGCAAAGGGAATTGAATATCAATTTGAAAATGAAGAAGGGGACAAAAACGGCTTTCGGGTTGGTCCCATTGATCTGGAAGTTAGCAGCGGTGAAATATTGTTCATCATAGGCGGGAACGGAAGTGGAAAAACAACGCTTGCTAAGCTGCTTACGGGTCTTTATGAGCCGGACAAAGGCCATTTATCGATCAATAATACAGCTTTAAAAAACTCACAATTAAGCGAATATTTTTCAACGGTATTTAGTCCGTCTTATCTTTTTGAAAAATTGTATAACTGTGATATAGAAGACAGAGAGAACGAAATTAAACAATACCTTAATACGCTTGACCTGGAGGAAAAAGTTGAGATTATCGATAACCACTACAGCACGATCAGACTCTCAGGAGGGCAGCGAAAAAGATTAGCATTGCTGCAATGTTATATTGAAAATTCCCCTATCTATTTGTTTGATGAGTGGGCCGCAGACCAAGATCCCGAATACCGTAATTTCTTCTATCGAACGCTTTTGCCGGAGATGAAAAAACTTGGCAAGATCATCATTGCTATTACACATGATGATCATTATTTCGATGTAGCGGATAAGGTACTGAAAATGAACAGGGGTAAGCTCGAAGTTCATTCAGGTGAGAATTTATGGAATACTGTAGAGCTTTAAAATCGAGTACCAGATAATCTCATTTTTGATAGCACTTAGCTTCTTAATCAGATTGATAATGTACTATCCGGAATTTCAAAACAAACACAAGTTTATAAACCTTACGTAGATGATGGAGATATTAAAGTTTGGAGGCACTTCTATAAGTTCTTATAAATCTTTGCATAACATATTGATGATTACAAATGAGTTGAAGGAAGGAGGTCAACCCTTTGTAATTGTAGTATCTGCCTTGGAGGGGGTAACGGATAAACTAAATGAGGTGATCAAACTAATCGCTGAAAAAAATAGCGGTTATGAAGCGGTCTTAAATGATATTTTCAAAATTCATTACCGACTTGTCAATGCTTTACTTGAACAGCAAGAGATTATGTCATTCCAAAAGCATTTTTCTCTCATTACAGAAGAACTTTTTTCTTTAGCTAAAGAATCATACCTCAATGCATTGGTTTCAAAAGTGGAATCCGATAAGATTTTGGCTTATGGTGAATTGTTATCAGCAAATCTAATTACACGTTTTTTAAACGGCAGAGGTTCACGAGTAAGCTTTCTGGATACTCGTCGGGTTATATTAACTGATGAAAAACATGGTAATGCGAATGTCAATATTGGAGCATCTATAAAAAATATTATTAGTCATTGGAATCAAAATGGTGGTGACTTTGTAGCTACCGGATTTATAGGTGTAACTCCAGGTGGAACCACTACAACTTTAGGAAGAGGTGGCTCGGATTATACTGCAGCTATCTTTGCAGTTGCATTGAATGCTGAATCTGTTACAAAGTGGACGGATGTGAATGGTGTAATGACAGCTGATCCAAAAGTTTCAAATAATCCGGAAACATTGGACAGAATTACATTTAAAGAACTATTGCATTTATCAAAATGCAGTTCAAATGTATTGGTGCACAATAAAGCTATTGAACTACTTGCCGAAAATAACATTCCGCTCATAGTAAGAAACACCTTCAATACGCAATTCAGAGGAACCGTAATTGGTGCTGAGAAAAACATCTATTTCTAATCCTCCTTGGTCAATTTAACGAAAGGTCAGCATCCCTACGCAGGCACTTAGGGAACCTGGACGAAATCCACGAAAATTGGATTGTGTGTATAATCTGGCTGAAATGTAATCTTTAGAGCTGTCATGCAGCATCTCCTGGCTTAGGGATGGATCGGTTACCCAGGAACCCGAGACACGAAGGGAAAGCCCCAACATGACAAAGTAAGACGAATTAATAGTGTAATACTCCCCATTTATAGGACCAAAAGGCTCAATTGTTAAGTTAATATTTTCATTTCTCAAGCAGCTTTTTTCAGTGGTCTTTCATATCGTTCGGCAGGCGTTTCTTTTAGTGTATGATGGACTTTTTCGTGGTTGTAGTAGTTGATGTAATATTCAATACTGTTCATTAATTCATGGCCATCTTCTGGAGGATTGAGATAAATATGCTTGTGTTTTAATGTCCTCCAGAATCGTTCAATCCATCTGTTGTCAATCGCTCTTCCTTTTCCATCCATTGATACTTTTATCCCTAGCGCATCTAAGGTGGACGTCCAAATCGAAGAAGTGAATTGTGAGCCTTGATCAGAGTTGATAATTTCTGGTATTCCATGTGTTTCAAGGGCTTGATTTAGCACCTCAGTACACCATTTAGCTTCAAGTGAATTGGATATTCCCCAACCGACGATCTTACGACTGTAGACGTCAATAATGGCCGTACAATACATAAAACCTTTGGCCATTGGAATATAGGTGATATCAATACTCCAGGCTTGGTTCGGTCGGTTGATTTCCTTGTTTCTCAAAAGGTAAGGTCTGATATAAGTGATCTGTCCAGGCTTGCTAAGCATCCTTTTGGGGTAAACAGCCATATGCCCCATTTTCCTCAACAGTCTCCTTACTCGTTTTGGGTTGACATGATAACCTTTCCTTTTAAGCATATAATGCATCGACATGACACCTTCTGCTGGATGTTCCAATGCATGAGCGTCCATCAAATGCATGATCTTTAAGTTCTCTGGCTTCTCACCCAGAGGCCGATAGTAGATCCTGCTCCTGTGGATTTTGAGTAATTCGCATTGCTTACGAACTGATAATCTCCCGGACCTGGCTGATACAAGTTTTACCCGTTCACTCATAGGCCGGTTTTCTTCAAGCTTTTTTTTAGAAAATCATTCTCAACCTTCAATTGCCCGATTTGAGAATAGAGTTTATCGACATCTACAGCGGGCTCATCGGAGCTTTGATTTCCTCCAAAGGCATTGGACATGTTGGCCAAGAATTCCTTCTTCCAGCGTGAGATCACAACTGGGCTCACTTCGAAATGCTTGGACAGCTCTGCTAGGGTTCGGTGTTCCTTGATGGCCTCTACGGCTACTCGCGCCTTGAATTCGGGTGTAAATTTTCTTCGTGTCTTTTTCATAGGTCTTAGTCAATTTAAACGTTTCAGTTTTAACTAAGCCCTTGGACCGATTTTTAGGGAGTATTACAATAGTATACCATTGGATCTTAATAAAGGTAGTACCATAGGGATAGTCGGAGGTATGGGTCCTCAGGCAGGGATTGATTTGGCAAATCACATATGTCGTCTCGTTGATGCGGATAAAGATCAGGATCACAAATCTGTAATTCTAATGTCTTTTCCAGGATCTATTGTTGACAGGACTGCTTTCATTGAAGGGAGAGAAGAGGTGAATCCCGCTTATAGCATAGTCAGGGTAATTGATAAACTGCAATATGCTGGTGCTGAAGTGGTGGGAATCGCCTGTAATAGTTCTCATATGCCTGAAATATATGAAGTCGTTTTAGAGGAACTTGGAAGGCTAAATAGTCGTGTGAAATTATTACATATGCCTTTTGAAACTTGTCGATACATAAAAGGTCAATACCCTCAGGTTCGACGTGTTGGGGTGATGTCAACTAACGGCACATACAAGTCTGGAATTTATGCCAGGATTCTCCAAAATATGGGCCTTCATGCGATAATACCAGAGTTTGAGTTTCAGAATGACATAATACATAGAATGATTTACGATAGCGAATATGGGATTAAGTCCTGTGCAGACTGTATTCGTGGGGAAGTCACGGTCCTTTTGGAAAAAGCACTGGATTTTTTCAAGGATCAAAATGCTGATGGAATCATTCTGGGATGCACCGAATTATCTCTGGTGCTTAAAGAGCATTCTGTTAATGACATGCTGATTTTCAATTCAAATGAAATACTTGCCAGAGCTTTGATCGAAGCAACAGAAGGTACTTATGAAATACCAGAAGTCAAAAGCGATCTAAAACTGTCTGGTGATCATGGTTTATGAGTTCAAAACGGTTAGTACAAAATTATTGAGTGACACTCAGGGGTATGATTAACTTGTGTGCCCATCAACTCTGATCTTACTACTAAATTTTACACACATAATTTAATAAATCTATGGAGGCAATAGAAACAATAATTAGACAGGAAGTCTATCACAAAGATTACAATCTTGATAAGAAAGATAACCTGGAAGAATTACCAGAGGAAAAAGCGGTATTTGGAATTTTTGCCATTGTCGATGAGAAACCAATAAACTGCAGATACATTTCGGAAACGGAGAACCTTCAAAAAGAAATAAAAAACATCTTTGAAAACCCGGTGAGTGCAGCTATGAAAGAATTCATGCAAGGACCATGGATAAAAATGGTACAATATGAATTAACGAATGGTTCTTCAGCAGGAGACAGGCAAAAAACGGTAAGTGAGTGGACGCAAGAACACGGGCCTAAAATTAATGAAGAGGGAGAATACCCAGGCTATTATGATGCTTAGGTATTTTCTGAATAATCTCGAAGTATATAATTAAGATAGGGATAAAACTTAATTCTTATTAATGTGAATGGTTTGAATTGAACTGTATTGAATTGCTATGAATAAATTAAAACTATTTTGTTTCCCTTACGCAGGAGGCTCGGCCGTAATTTTCAAGAAGTGGAAACAACACCTAGATCCTTCAATAGAACTAAGGCCCATTGAATTGGCCGGTAGGGGAAAGCGCATTCAGGAACCTTTGTATAATGATATAAATGAAGCAACAGATGACATTTTTTATCAGATATACGAAGAGCTGATTGAAGCACCCTATGCCTTTTTGGGGCATAGTATGGGAGCCATAATCGCACATCAATTGGCACAAAAAATTAATCAGACTTCATTGGCCGAACCAGTGCATTTATTCTTCTCCGGAAGAGGGGCTCCTCATGTTGAAAGGGAGGACGAAAAAAAATATCATCTAATGGATACTGAGAATTTCAAAAAGGAAGTGATCAATTTGGGAGGTACCCCACCTGAATTCTTCAATCATCCTGAATTACTGGAGTTATTTCTGCCTTTGTTAAAAAACGATTTTAAAATCGCCGAGACGTATGAGCATCAAGGCGAAATTCAAGCCCTGAGCCAGAATATGACGGTGTTTCTTGGAAGAGAGGACGATTTAACCCCAGAACAGTGTGCCGAATGGGAAAAACATACCACTGGCACGTGTAGTACCCATTACTTCGATGGTGGCCACTTTTTTTTGCATGATGAAACCATGTCCATAACAAATATCATCAACCGTACACTGATTCGAATGAATGATAGTAAAATGGCTTTAGAAGGTTTGAATAACTGAACTGAACCAAAGTCTTCGTAACAGATTACTTCGAAAACTACAAAGCTCAAAGCCTATAAATCATGAATGAATTAGTAGAAAAGCTATTTAGCTTCTCACCCAATAGAATCGATCAGACCCGAAGAGATATACCGGGCATTAATAAAGGTACATTGTTAGTGGTTATATATCATGTTCAAAGCGACAAGCACTGAATTAGGAATGCACCCGAACATGGACCATTTTAATTTGGAGGAGGCCGAATTCGATGGTAAAAGGGTAAAGTTCATTTAGAAGGTGGACCGATACTGAATTACGATAAAGTAAAAGTAGTTGCAGATGTTAACTTAAAAACACTAAATGGTAAAGGTCATTTGGTGCTTTTAAATGTTGAAGAATATGACCAGTATCTGGAATAAGATGTCAAGAGAGGTTGATGCCTGATTTGGAATCCGGTTTCATTTCTGGAACAATGCCTGGCATGATTGGAGCTTTAAAATAATTGATATGGCCTGACTTGATTGATACCTTTTACTCAAAAACTGAAAGGCACTTACTTCAAACTTAATGGGATAATTGCCTGAAAACCCTTTCCAAGAACCTTGAAGAAGAATAATGGATATCAAAGATGGCAAGATCACACTTTCTGCATTCAATTCAACTCTCAAAATAAAATGGCATTTTAAGTAAACTCTTCTAAATCCTCCAAAAAGTTCGATAACGGTTTACTTTTCAGTACATCGTTTTTTCCCTCCTCGCACTGCGGGGAGGGTTTTTTTATTTTCCCGCTTTCAGTTGATTTTTCCCGCTTCTACACGGCACTCCGCCAGTGGAAAAGCTTTACGGAAGATAGCATTACGTTAGTATGGCCTTTCTCCTACCACGTTACCTGATGGGGAGTATTGACACACCCAGTACTCCCAATCTCCGCAAGTCACCATCCCGCAACCTACCTCCGTGGAATTTGCCCACACCACTTGTGTATAATGTCCACAAACTGCTCCAGACTCACAGGTATTGCTTTCGTAATCGTAGAATGCTTTTTCTTCGCCCCATGAGTCTACGGCATCCGTAACGGTCCAGCCGTTGCCAGTTCCTCCCCAGAGGTTTTCTCCATATTGCTCATTTCCTGAATGCTCAAAGGAACAAGTCGTTCCCAGCTCATCGGCCCACGCTTGAGCAGATTCAGCTACTTCTTCGGACCAAACGATATCAGCAACGCCTACGGCCGATCTGTACTTGTTATGTGCTTCAAGTATTTCATTAATCACTTCCTGATTTAAAGCGGTGTTTTCGGCTTCGTCAGGACCATCATTACTTTCTTCGCAGGCCATCAATAATAAAAAAAAAGGGAGCCATACATAGAGAAGATTTCGCGGCATATCGAAGAATTTTTAATACAATATCGTCAATTCGAATCAAATGAAGCTCATTGATAGGTTTTTATAACTGATAGTTAAAGAACGACTGTCACCACAAACTCCCTTATAAAAACTAAGTTTACCATCGATGATTAAAGCAGTACCTGCTTCCACAATCATGCTTTGTCGCGATTGGGAAGGTGAACTTGAGGTCTTACTATTGAAGAGGAATAAAACACTGAATTTCGCTGGTGGATTTTGGGTGTTTCCTGGCGGGAAAATAGAACCTGCAGAATTTGAGAACGGAAAAGATGATATAGATGCTGCCAGACAGGCTGCGGTGCGAGAAACCAAAGAGGAGACAAATGTCGATATTTCTACGGATTGCCTTATTTATTTCAGGCATTGGACAACCCCCCAGGCAGATCCTCGTCGATTTTCTACCTGGTTTTTCTTTGGAGCATTACCTGATCACGCTCCTGAGGTGATAATTGACGACCATGAAATCAAGCAGCACCTCTGGATACAACCCCAGGCAGCAATAAATCAGCTTAAAGAAGGTAAACTCGCGATGATGCCACCAACCTTTATGAGCCTGCAGTTGATCAGTCAGTGCAGATCCGTAGCAGAGGCAAAGAAGAGAATGAACAAGCTTAAACCTGTATCTGTGTTGCCTGTGATTGATCAAAAAGGAAGCACTATCATCTGCATGTACAAAGGAGATGCTGGATATAGGCTGGGTGACGCGGATTTGACGGGTGCAAGACATAGGCTGATTCTCGATATGACAAGAGGAGAAATTGCTTTTGAGTATGAGGGATGTGATGATATCCATCCTGTCAATGAAGGATTGCCACTCTAAAGGTCAATCCTGGCTTTGCCTTATGGTCTCGAAGAACGTTAATTCTTCAGTGTCTCGAACGTACGCATCAAATAAATCCGGTCTTCATCACTTAAGTATGATCCAAACTTGATCTTTTTTTCTCCTTTAAAATAGAGCCCGACGCCATAGACCCATCTGTGTTTACTTTTATACATAGTCACCTTTCGAATTTCTTTCAGATTCTTCCAGATTCTCTTCTTTGTCCGTCCGTAGCCAAAGAGTGACCACTGAAAAGTGAAATGATCACGATCGATAATGACCTTTCGTTTACCAGTCAAAATGAAAAGGAACACCAGCGGCGATAATAGCATCATGAAACCAATGGGTAATAGAAATATGACAGGAGCGTCATTAGTCAGAAAGCCCCAAAAAGTAAAGGTCCAAAGCCCAGTCATGAGCAACCAAAATAGTAGGTTTTTTATGGATCTGCTAGGTGCCAGTTCGAAGGTTAATTGCTCGCCCTCTTTCTTGACAGTGATCTTGGAGTTTTCTGGCGGTTTCATAGGTTACAATGCGCTTGATTATTCAATTGATAAAAATAACGAATTGTGTTACCTATTTGAGTTAATGATTGAACACTTACGGAAGATATGCGCCGGTCAGCTACAATCCTTCCTAAGAGCTACATCATACAGCTTAACTTGGTGGTTCTAATGTCCATGAGGGTAAGGAATACCAAAAGACCCGTGGAGATAAATTACTCAAATGAAAAATATAGTCCTTAGTACACTTTTTGTATTTGCCATTAGTATTTCTCTGTTCGCTCAGGAAACACCTCCTTATGCTGGAAAATTTGAAGCAATTGATCGGCTCATAGAGCCTCCCAGTCCCTATCGGACCGCCTCAGGAGCTCCTGGCGCAGAATACTGGCAACAGCGCGCTGATTATCAAATTAAAGCTTCCATTGATGAACTCAATAATATTCTGGAGGGGGAAGAGACCATCACCTATTACAACAACTCTCCCGATGCGCTAAAATTCCTGTGGATCAATCTGGAGCAGAATGTCAATAGGAAAGATGGTTCGGACTTTAACTATGTTTTCGGTGGTGTAAAAGACAGCATTTCTTCTCTACAAGCTCAGCGAGTTTTAAGAGCTATCGATTTCCCTGCGGGAACGGAAATACTTTCTGTCAAAGACGAAGCAGGTAACGACCTTAAATACCGCGAAATCAAAACCATGATGCGGTTGGACCTTCCGGAAGCCCTGAAACCAAATTCGAAAATCACTTTTTCAATCAAATGGAAGAATTTCATCACCAACCGGGCCAATTATTTGCTCTCAAGAGAGGGTTACGAATACTTTCCCAAGGATGACAACAAAGTGTTTTTACTGGGACATTGGTTTCCCAGAATGGCGGTTTATAACGACACGGAAGGCTGGCAAAACAAACAGTTCCAGAAACTGGGCGAGTTTGCTCTGGAGTTCGGAGACTATGAATTGGAAATCACAGTCCCTGCGGATCATATTGTAGCTTCCACCGGGGCTCTGGTCAATGAATCGGAAGTCCTGACATCCGCCCAAATGGAACGACTGAAACAGGCCAGGCAGTCATCCGACAAACCGATGATGATCGTGACCCCAGAGGAAGCCAGGAAAAATGAGAAAAAGAAGTCGACTACCACGAAGACCTGGAAGTTTCGTGCGGAGAACGTAAGGGATGTGGCCTTCGCTACTTCTCGGAAATTCATCTGGGATGCCATGGCGGTGAAACTCCCAACAAACAATGTGCTGGCCATGAGTTTCTACCCAAAGGAAGGGTTACCTGTCTGGACAGAGGAATCTACAATGGCCATCAAAAATGCAATTGAAGTGTATTCGGAAACCACTTTTGACTATCCGTACCCCGTATGCATTTCCGTCAATACCTCTAATATTGGTATAGAGTATCCCATGATTTCGTTTAATGGGGGTCGCCCGGTCAACGGAAAGATATCTGAGGGAGCTCGTCGGGGTATGACGAGCACGATAGTACATGAGGTAGGTCACAATTGGTTTCCTATGATTGTAAGCTCTGACGAAAGAAAGTGGATGTGGATGGATGAGGGACTAAACACTTATGTCCATCAAAAGACCCTGGCGGAGCGCTACCCACAATGGAGCCATACTGAACCTAAGAGCATTGTCCCCTTTATGAAGGGCGACAAGAGTATCCTGCGTCCAATCATGACCAATGCTGACAATGACCTGCTTGCGCAAATGGGCAGCAACTTCTATCAGAAGCCTACGGTCGGTTTTCAGATGCTGAGAAATTCCATTGTAGGTCAGGAATTGTTTGATGAAGCATTTAAAGAATATGCCAATAGGTGGAAGTTCAAACACCCCAATCCGGCGGACATGTTCAGAACCATAGAAGATGTGACCGCCACCGATCTGGACTGGTTCTGGAGGGGGTGGTATTTTACGACTGATAATGTAGATCTTGAGCTGGCGGAAGTGAAGTGGTTTCAGACCTTACAAGAAGAGGGCACAATTGAGAACCAACCCAGGAAGGGAAAATCCATGAAGATTTCGGGCGCCGGTAATTCACAGGGGAACGACTTCAGCAACGGCCCTGAAATGATCTCTGTTCTTCCAAGTGCTGATGGTAGCTACGGCCAATTTCTGAGCCGTATTAACGAGGAAGAACTGCAGGCTTCACTGTCCGGGAAAAACATCTACGTCCTTACATTCAGAAACCGAGGTGGATTGGTCATGCCGATCATCATAGAGTGGACTTACGCAGATGGTACGACCGAAAGAGAAGTACTGCCCGCGGAAGTTTGGAGACATAATGAAGCGGAATACAAGCATTCTTTTCTTAAGGAGAAAGAAGTAGTCAGTATCGTCGTAGACCCCAACCAGGAAATTGCTGATGTTGACATGAACAACAACGTCTTTCCGAAGGCAGAGGGTGACGATGCCTTTGAAAGGTTTAAGAAAAAGCGTTAAACTGATGAGGCTTAGCCTCTAAAAATTATTGAAATTTCCCTCCTCGGTAAGTCGGGGAGGGTTTGTTTTTAAGGACGTACCAGAGCAGTACGTTTTAGTTCTTGTCGAAAAGATTGGGAGGTGTAAATAGATTCGTCTTTCCGCGAACTGTTCGAGCTTGTTTTCTATTGTACCAGACCCACCTGGATGGCAAACCTCACTAAGCCAGCAATATTCCTGATGTCCAGTTTTTGATGAATGTTCTTTCTGTGAGTTTCTACAGTCCTGGAGGAAATATGCAATTCTTCAGAGATCTCCGTGGATGTTTTTCCTTTTGCAATCAGCGAAAGAATTTCCACTTCACGATCAGATAATACCGACAACTGACCAATTTCTAGGGTTGCCTTTGATTCGGTGCTGCCAACAAAACCCTCCAAAGCCTCTGCCTGGAAATACTTCTTCCCTTTCAATACCCGGGAAATACCTAGCTTCAACTCTTCTTTATCCGCATTTTTGATGAGGTATCCATAAATCCCCAGTTTCATCATTCTCTCTACGATTGATCGTTCCCCATGCATAGTAAGAATCACGATCTTTAGGTCACTTATCTCCTTTAAAAGTATACGTGAAGCTTCCAGTCCATTCAAGACAGGCATATCCAAATCCATTAATACAAGATCAGGACGAATGATAGGAATTTTTTCAATAGCATCCTTGCCGTTGCATGCTATTCCTGCAATCTCAACGTCTTCCATCTCATGTATGATTTTTTCAAGGCCATCAATCATTATTTGATGGTCATCCACAATGAAGATCTGCATGGACAAGGATTAAGTGGTTAGGTAACTCGGCAATTGGCTACTACTAAAATACCATGATCACGGTATTTTGAGACAACTTTCAAAGAGATAATTTTCCTTCCAAATGGTTTGGAAAATGCGCATTCTATCAATTGTATTCATATTCGGGATTTTTTCTGCTTTCGGTCAATCCGGGAAGAAAGTCCTCAAAATGGCTCAGAAATCCTTTTATGACCTGAATTACAGCACTGCTTTGCAAGAATATGCTCAGGCATCTCAGGCGTTGAAAGCCGCAGGTGATTGGGAGAATTACTATGTGTCACAAGCTGAGAGAGCATGGTTGGAGCTGCTTTTTGACGATTACGACGCGTTTTTTGGGACCATTGAAGATGATGTAGAGCCTCTAATTGCCCGGTATGGAGAACAATCTCCTGAAGCAGGCTATTTTAATTTTTTGTTAGGTCAGTATTTCTATTGGCAGGAGCAATATGATTCTTCCGCGGCATACTTCCATTCTTCCATTGATTTGATTAAACCACAAGCGAAAAAGGCACAGCATTTCCTTGGGTTTGTATACGAGAGCCTTGGTGATGTGTACAATTGGCAGGACCAGTCCGATAGTGCTAGTTTTTACTATGAAAAAGCTTACGATTACCTGCTGACAGAAATAGGTGGCGACAAGAAATGGATGGTCAATTTTTACAATAATTATGCGCTTTGCCTGCAGAATATTGGCCAATCTCAAAAAGCCCTGGACATTCACCTCAAAAATCTCGAATTGGGGAAAATAAAAAATGGTCCTGCCAGTATAGAAGTAGCCAGGACTTTGCAGAACATCGGGGTGGTATATAGTGATGGGTTAAAGAACCCCGAGCAGGCGATAATCTATTATGGGCAAGCGCTTGAGGCTTATATCAAACTCAAAGGAAATTCGGCTCCCGAAGTGGCCACCATGCATTACAATTTAGGTAACACCTACGATGCTCTGGACAACCATGAAAAGAGTATCCACCATGGTAGGATCGCCATCAATTTAAGGAGGAAAAATGAAGGAGAAAATGCTCGGGGAACAGCCAGAGCGTATTCAAGTCAGGGAAATCACTATTACAACAACGGAGATTTCGAAGAAGCAATAGCGCACTATAGGAAGTCACTCAAAAATTTTGAGACCAATTACGATGAGTCTCATCGCTTGACACTGCGAGAAAGGGAACGATTGGCGGATGCGCTGAATAGCTTTGATCGCGAGCAAGAGGCGCTTCCCCTTTATCTCAAAAACATTGAGATCATTGAAGAGATGCCGGATTCCGATTCCCTCCTCACAGCTAAGACATATCAGGACGCAGCCAATTGCTACTCGGATCTGGATCAGACGGAAAAAGCCATTGGCTTGTATCAAACAGCTTTGGATTACTTCAAGGTAGACACCCTTAATAAATGGCATATCAAATGCAAGTCAGATTTTGCCAAAGCCCTTAACGATTACTATCAGTTTATTGATGCAAAAACGCTGGCGGAGGAGGCCCTTGCCCTGGCAACAGAAATCGATCTAAACCCTAGAGAGCGCTATACCATCCATCGTAACCTTTCTTTTATTTTAAAAGAGTTAAATCAGCTTCGTGATGCGCTCCGTGAATTTAAATTGGCGGTACAACTGGCCGAAATAGGGCTAAATGCAGACCATCCTTTCAAAATAAGCCTTTATAATAACCTCGGACTGTACTATGCAGATTTGGGATTGTACGACTCTGCATCAATGTTTTACAAAAAATCGATTGAGCTTACAGAAAAGTTGTATGGTGAAGAGGATCACAATGCGACTTATGCGCTAAATAACTATGCGATGGCGCTGATGCATCAGGGAAGATCCGAGGAAGCATTGACCCACTCCAAAAGATCTGTGGATATTTCCGAGTCCAGTTTCGAAAGCAATAGTCCCGAGTTAGCTGGGGATTACCTGAACTACGGTATTCTGTTGGACAACATCGGAAAACCATACGAAGCTATCGAAATGATGGAGAAGTCATTGAACATTTATAGAAGTATCGATGCACATTCAAAAGATGTGGCGCTTTGCTACAATAATCTTGGAGCGGTCTATCAAATTATCAATCAGGAATTTAAGGCCAAATCTCTGTATGAAAGTGCTATTCAATTATATGAGGGCATCTATGGAAAAAATAGTCGAGACGCCATTTTGGTTCGTATCAACGCAATTGAAGCCATTGGATATGATTATGAAACAGCATTAAAAGAGTTGAAAAAGCTCATTCCCGTTACCGCAAAGTTGAGTGATGTGACACTGTTGGCATCCCTGTATGAAAAAAGCGCCAGATTCTATGACCTTGCGGGTCAGGAGGAAGAGGCTATATCTCACTTCGATTCGGCCATTGCATTGTATGAAAACACTTATGGGAACATGTCCAGTAAGGTTTATGCGAGTCTGGTGAATAAATCACTTGCTATGGAGGAGCTAGAAAAATATGATGAGGAAGTGGTTTTGTTGAATAAAGCCATGGAAATCCTGACACAAACCCATAACAACGAAAGTGAAAAGACCCGGGTCAGGCATATTTTGATTGGAGCGCTTAAGTCCAATGGAAAACCGCAGGAAGCCAGGGCCCTGATCGAGCAAACAGAACAGGATTTGAAATTATTAAGGGAAAAGATTTCCTATCATCAGCATTATTTATTCTATGTGCAGAAAGCTAAATACTTGCTGGAATTCGAAAATGATCAATTGGAGCCCATCTTTGAAACGATTGCCCTGGCGAATGATTTCAAACAGAAGGGGCAAAGCCAGCTGTTGAATGAATCGGATCAGATTACCAATGCCTATGCCTCCAGTAACACCATCGGACTGGAAGTAGCGTTGCTAGCCCATGACAGGGGCCCCTCAGGCAGAACTTTGGACCGGATACTTTACTTTATGGAAGCTTCCAAGTCATCCGTATTGACTCGAAGCATATCTAACAGAAGTTTTGCCAATACGAAATTCGATCGCCAGCTCTTTGAAAAAAAGTCATTACTGGTAAGGGTGGAAGCGGCTCTGTCCATAGCAGAAGATCCTTCAGTGATTTCTGGCCTGCACGATCGTAAACTGGAAATACTAGCCGCGATTGAGTCCCTGGAACAAACGAACAGGAAGTGGACAGATGAACCGAGGAAAATTTCCACATCAGCTTTACAGGCATCATTGGAGGAAGGTACGGCCGTAATACAATATGATTTTACCAGAGATACCCTGGTGTCGCTTCTGATCACTAAAAGCAGCACTAAGGTGAGTTACCATAACTACGATGAAAACACTTTCTCAAAAAGCCTTTTGGCACTCAATAACTCGGTGTTATTTAAAATAAGTGCCGCCTTAGATGCCGCCGGCAAGAGCATTTATGAATCGCTTATTGATCCTGTTGAAGGACATCTGAAAGGTGAGTCAATTTCGAGATTGATCATCATTCCCTCAGGACCATTAAATACGTTGCCCTTCGAATTACTGCGCAGGTCAGGAGGGGATCCATTCTTGATAGAATCTTATCAAATTACTTACCACAATTCCCTTTCGTTAAGAGAAGCCATAGCTGCCAGAGAGGCAAAGGAAGAGCCCAATGAAATGATCGCCTTTGCGCCAGTTTTCGACCAGAACAATAAACTGAACCTGGATGCCAGCCGTTTTGTAAGGGAAGCCATTGCTCCATCCCTGGGCACTTCCAGATCTTTCTCGGCATTCGGTCAGGAGCTCCAGCCGCTTCCGGGAACGAAATCGGAGGTAGAGCAATTGAATAGTCTTTTTGAAGGAGCCACGATCAATGCGCAATACTTCCTGCAATCAGAGGCCAGTGAGGATCGAGTGAAAGCCATAGATTACAATAAAGTAAAGTACCTTCATTTTGCTACTCATGGGTTTGTTAATGAGTTAAATCCTAACAAATCAGGCCTTTTCCTTGATCCCAGTTCGAACGCTACTGAGGATGGGATTTTATTCGCCAATGAGATCGAATTACTTCAACTCAATACGGAATTGGTTTCACTTTCAGCTTGCGAAACTGGCCTGGGTACTTATTTCATGGGAGAAGGTATTGTAGGACTGTCACGTAGTTTCTTTTTAGCCGGAGCCCGTAGGGTCCTGGTCTCTCAATGGAAGGTCAATGATGAAAGTACCAAACAACTGATGATTAATTTCTATAATGAACTGCTAAGCACAGGAAATTATGCGCAATCCCTGCAAAAGGCAAAGATCAAATTGATCCGATCGGAACAATTCAATCATCCGTATTACTGGGCACCCTTCAAGTTGATTGGTTACTAATTACGTATAAAAACGGATACAAATACCGTAAATACGGTATACCCATGGCTGTGAATTAAGAGGACCTTTGGTTTAAATCTTAAAGCCATGAAACATTATATATTCACCGCCTGCATAATGATACTAGGTTTGACATTTGCAGCAGCCCAAGATGGTAATAGCTACTTTGAAAGTGAAGACTATTACAATGCAGCACGCTACTACGAAACAGAAGTCCGGGATGATGCATCCAAGTTTCTGAATCTTTCCAAAAGTTATTTCGCCCTTAAAGAATTTGAAAAGGCCATTTCCGCCATGGAAAATTACAGGGATGAATACAGCGGCGCAGATGTCATTTACGCGAGGAAATACATCGAATTGTTGAAAAGACAGGATGAGGACATAGAGTTGAGATTGATCGAAAACATCAATACCGACAAACTGGAGTACTACCCTGTAGTAAGTAAAGATGGTAGTCGACTGTACTTTACCGGGAGTGGCAGGGATGATGGTAAAGGGGGAGAAGACCTCTTTTATACCAACCGACTCGATGATGGTAACTGGGACAATCCGATCAATTTTGATGTGCTCAACACCACGACACATGAGGGTTTGTTAGGGATCAATGCAGATCAGGATGTAGTCATTTTGTTCGGGAATTACCCTGGATCCTTCGGAGGAGGTGACTTGTTTTATTCCGTGAAAGAAGATGAAACCTGGTCATTCCCTTGTAACCTGGGGGGATCAGTGAATACTGACAACTGGGAGGCCCAGGCCTCCTTGAGTGGAAGTGGCAAATATTTGCTCTTTGCCAGTGATCGGGCAGGGGGCAAAGGAGGAACAGACCTTTATGTGACAACTATCAATAGTGATGGGTGGTCAGTGCCCATTAATTTGTCAGGGATCAATACACCAGAAGGTGAATATTCTCCTTACCTGGCTGCTGATGATGAAACACTCTACTTTTCCAGTTCAGGGCACTTTTCATTTGGAAGTCAGGACCTCTTTATTACGCGCCGGCTAGACGACACCTGGGAGAATTGGTCAGAGCCAATCAATATGGGTAAGGAGATCAACACATTAGATGCCGATCGATACCTGGCGATACCCTCTTCGGGAACCAGAGGATATATCGGTGCCTATGATCAGACGAGTATTGCAAAAAATAGAAACATCTATGAATTCATTTTGCCTCCAAGTTTACGGCCTGAAACATTTATTAATGTTAAAGGAACCGTGATCAATGAAAAGGCTGAAGGTGCGCCAGTCATCATTCGATACTATGACCATGAGACAAAGGAGGAAGTTGGCCTGACCGTAAGTGATGAAAATGATGGTAGCTATGCGCTCTCATTGCCAGCATTCAAAAGATATGATGTGGTTGTAGACATGAAAGGATATTTGTATTACGATACTGATTTGGATCTAAATGATCTGTCAAAATACTATCCGATCAAAAGTTTTGACGAGATCGTAGGTAACAAATTTGCCCAATTACAGACTTCCGAAGGTAACTACCAATCTTTCAATGAATCATTTAATGCCCATCTGTCAGCAACTACAGAAGGGGATATGCTTCAGAATTTTGATGACTTCATCAAGCTCACGGATTCATATGATCTTGAAAGTGAAAAGGTGCGACAGCTGTTAAGAGAGGCTAAATATGCTTATCTGCTGGAGTTGGAAAATCAAAGAACCATCGTTCAGGACCATGAGGTACAGGCGATAGAAGTAGGAGCATCATTCAATGTCGAGAATTTGTTTTTCGATTTTGGAAAAGCGACCCTAAGGGAGGAATCAAAAACGGAATTGAATCACCTGTATGACATCAT
Source organism: Cyclobacteriaceae bacterium (assembly GCA_965215825.1). GTDB lineage: Bacteria > Bacteroidota > Bacteroidia > Cytophagales > Cyclobacteriaceae > JAWPMT01. The sequence continues at coordinate 913,349 of CBDCEM010000003.1, forward strand.
GGAAAAATCAGAGATCGTTATTGAGTTCGGAGGTCACACCGATAATGTAGGATCTGACGAGTCCAACCAGCAACTTTCACAGGCTCGGGTAAATTCGGTGAGGAATTATCTCATTGAAAAGGGCATCAACGGACAAAGAATTGCTGCGGTTGGGTATGGTGAAACACTTCCTGTCGCTACGAATGAAACGGAAGAAGGACGTCAAAAGAATCGTCGGGTAGAATTGAAAATCACTTCTTTGAGATTGCAGCGAGAGGGTCAGGATGAGATTACCGGAGACGAGGACATTTCGGCCTTAAAGGAGGACTTGGGAGCGCTGGCCCTCGTCAAAGAGGAAATCGACCTGAAATCTCTTTTCAAAGAAGCAGCACAAAAAGGTGGTTTGCCTGACGGATCCGATTGCGGTCGAAGCATTGATGAATTATACACGGATGGGAATGTCGTTGCTAGGGATGAGGACGATAATTCTGCAGGGCTTAACCTAAAATTGGCTGGTAATGCTGAAAAGCTTGATAAGAGCAATTACATTTTTAAAGGATTCAATGCCCACGTACAGAATTATGGGTTTGAAAATACGGATCAGGGTTCATTGGGAGTTGGAGCCAGATTGATGAACGACAAGCTACGGGAGCTCTACGGAAACTTTTATCTGGTGAATCCCGACGGGATTTCAGGAATGGCTAATGTTGGTATTCTTTATGCTATCCAATTATATGATATAGTTAATCTTCCTATTAACATTCATTTTGGTGGAGATGCATTGGCTTATGCACCTGAGCAGGGAGATAGTCCTGAAAAGCCTGATCCACAATGGTTTGTAAATGTGCCCGTAGGACTAAGGTATATTCACTCTTTCAACGACCTGAAAGTAGGACCGGAGCTTTTCTATCATATCAATGTGTTGAAAAGCGATGGAATCAACGACTCTCCGGGGCATTTTAGATTGGGTGTAAATGCTCGCTGGAAATTGTTTCATGGTGGGTTGTTTCTCAACTCAGGCAAGTTTGTCAACTATGCTGGTTTTCGGGCAGGAATTTCACTGTAATAAGTCACAATATAAACCAAAACATTCCTCAGCAATTGGCTTTGGATTAAGTTGAGGGAAGGGGACACTTTTATAGTGTCCCTGACTTCTTTGATTACCAGCCAGACAGCTATTGGTTTCATTACGGAAGCCTTTCAGTCTTGCTTTCTCTGGTATTTAAACTTAACTTATCCGTCGCCACACCGATAACACGCCAAATGAAATTTCCGATAGCGGTCCTTCTGTCATTACTATTTACTTCTCAGTATATAATGGCCCAGGGCAACGAGCATGGAGTCCCTAAAATAAAAACTTTCAAACCACAGGATTATAATGGCCATGCTCAGACCTATGATGGGATTCATGCTTCCGACGGATACTTGTACTTCGGAAATGGCTCAGGTATATTGACTTATGATGGTGAAGATTGGAACCTTGTTGAGACAAGTCATATCACCGCATTACTGGAAGCTTCAGACGGAACCATCTATGCTTCCGGGCCCTCTGAATTTGGGTTGCTAACAAAAGATGAATCCGGCGCCCATATTTACAAGAGCCTTCTTTCCAAACTGGACTCTTCTAAGCACAATTTTGATCGTGCCAATTACATTTATGAAAGTGGCGATAAAATTTTTGTTGTTGCCCGGTATGGAATCCTGACTTACGATGGTGATACAGTCACCCGCTCTCATGATGAGAATGCTTATTTCTTCAAATCAGCAGATGTGAATCAGGACCGATTAATTACTAAGAACTATAGAACGCAAACAGTGCTTACCATTTCAGAGGGTAAAATAGATACACTTCAAAAGCCGGCATTGAATGCTGAATTGGTGGAAGCCGCAATCTACAAACGGTTCAACGGGAAATGGCTAATGGCCAATCGTCCAAGGTGGTTTTACGTTTGGGAAGATAGTGGAGAATCTGGCCCAACGGGTATTTCAAAACAACTTTTTCAGAAGGAAATGTGGGGTATTGATTCCCTGGGGCCTGATTTGGCCGTTGTAAGGACCTATCGGGACGGGATGTATTTTCTGGATGCCGAAGGGAAATTTATTAATAAAATCACGATGGATGATGGACTGGCAGATAATCTTGTTTTTCATTCTTTCAAAGACAGACAGGACAATATTTGGGCTTGTACGGATGTGGGAATATCCTTAATTCAAAACTACGGTGAGGTGGAGTATTTCCAAACCAGAGGAAGTGACGGTCAGTCTGTGGAAACACTTGCCAGGGTTCAGGACAAGATATATGTAGGCAAAGGCCAAAGTATTCAGCGCCTGGTTGAGAAGAATGAAAGCTGGGAATTCGATGAACCCATCATCGCGGTATTCGCTGTACAGATTGCGGAGATAGGTAATGAGACATATGCGGCAACTGAAAGAGGATTTGGAAAGCTGATTGGAAATTCGATCCGTTTAATTAACGAGGAGAGTGCTCGGTACTTCACGCAATCTAAAAAGGATACCTCCATATTTTTCTTCGGCAATTCCGAAGGTGCCTTTTGGTCCCAAAGGTCCGGAGATAATTGGTCTGAGAAAACCTGGATTGAAGGGGTAAACTCCCACGTTCGATCGATCAAAGAAGATGATTCGGGTACACTATGGCTTGGTACTTTCAATGCAGGTTTTTACAGTGTATCAAATCCGACTAAAGATGAAGTTGTACGCAAATTTGATTTAAATGATGGGCTGAGAAGCCTGTCAAATTCAGAAGTATTTGAAATTAACGGAGAAATATTGTTTGGTACACAGAAAGGCCTTTTTTACTTCGATGAAACCTCCGATCGTTTTGAACCTTATTGCGAGCTTGGAACATATTTTTGTGATTCGACGACCTCCGTTTTTAGAATGACTTACAATGATCATCGAAATGAGATGATCTTGATGGATTATGATTATATCTACAAAGTGAAGTTTGAGAACGGAAAATCTATTGTCGACTCACTGACCTATCAAATGTTTAATGAAAAAGGATACAATTATGCAGTAGTTCTTGATGATGATGGTGTCACATGGCTAGCGGGCCCTTCTGGCATAGTTAGGTTTAACCCGGCTGCTCAAACCTTGACTCACGGCTTTTTGACCAAACTTCAAAAAGTAACGTTCGGTACAGACTCCATGGTGTACATAACTGATGGAAAAGACCTGACTTTTAGGGAGGATGTGCAGGACCTGCGATTTGAAGCTGCTGCTTTATTTTTTGAGTCATCTAATAAAAATCAGTATCAATATTGGCTTGAAGGCTATGATGCAAAATGGTCTGATTGGACGTATGAGTCATTCAAAGACTACACCAATTTGAAAGGTGGTGATTATACCTTTCATGTACGATCGAAAAACACCTATGGGAGACTCGGGAGTATGGCTTCAAAATCCTTCAATATAGAGAAAGACATTTTTGAAACTTTGCTTTTCAAATTCATCATACTCATTACAATAACCTTGTTGTTTTATTATGCCTCTAAATATGCAATTACTCGGAGAAAACTAAAGGCACTAGAGATTCAACAAAATCTGGAGCTGGCAGTAGCCAGAGAACGAGAAGCGGGTTTTAAAGCAGTCCTCAATGCTACTGAAGATGAACGAAAACGAATCGCTAAAGATCTTCATGATGGCGTTGTTCAGCAGCTTGCGGCCATCAAGGTAAATTTATCGGTAGTCGAACCCGTAGTAAGATCTGAAATAGAAAAAGTAGCGATTCTGAAAGCATTGAAAATTGCAGAACAAGCTGCCATCGAGACAAGAGGGTTGTCACATCAGATGATGCCTAAGGCACTGATTGAATTAGGCTTGGTACCAGCGATGGAAGATGTGATCAGTAACATGTTTGCTGTAAATGAGATTAAGGCTGATTTTCAACATTTTAACCTCAGGGGCCGATACGAAAATCAAATTGAAATATCTGTTTATCGCATTTTTCAGGAACTGGTTAATAACATCAGTAAGCATGCCAGAGCCAAAAGTGTTGACGTGCAATTGATCGAGAATGATGGAAACCTGATCCTAATCGTGGAAGATGATGGCATTGGAATGGATAATGAGCCAACCGGAGGAATAGGAATAAGCAATATTTCCAGCAGACTGGTTACGGTTGATGGGAAGTTGGATTTTTCTTCAGGGCTCAATTCAGGAACGATTGCGACGGTCGTGATTCCTTTATAGGAATGAATTCTAATGATTGGATTTGACCTCTTGTTTCAATGTCTGCCGCTCACGCTAGTTTTGCTTTCATGCGTAACTCAGATTATGCATATGGTTGTTCGGTGGTAAATTGTCCTGCCACCTTGGACTTGAGTATGAGCAAGGCAAATTCTGTTACCATTCCCTTGGTTCTGGTATTCCATCGGAAATTTCCAATTGGAGAGCAATTTGCGATACGGATAATATCCGGTTATTCTGTGTCGTTTCGAACCTTTTCCATTTGACGTTTTCTGAGGATTCAGACGAAGAACCCCTACTATATTATTGAGGAAATGTCAGGCAATGTCAACTCAATATACTTTTTCAAAAGATAGTTGTGCCCCCTTAGGGGTGAAGTATGTTTTCGTTTGTTTCAGTGTTTCTGAATGACATCAAAACCTAACAAAGCTTTGAAGAAACTACTGATCCCTCTTCTGCAATTTTATGTGTTTGGTGGCTTGAGTGCGCAGGGTTTTAATGAGTTTCCAACACTGAATGGGAACATAGAGGAGTGGTATAGTGAGGTCACCGGAAATAGTGAAACGCCTCTGATGAACGGTATCTACCACTATGACGAGAATGAGAAATTAATTACGCAACACCATACGCCATTTTACAAAACCGGATGGGACTACTTTGGGAAGATTACCTATGAGGGGCGGTTCTTTCCAAGGGTGAACATCATCTACAATACATCCGAAGATCTCCTCCTGATCAGGAACTCCAAAATGGAAAAAGATAGGGAAAGGTCACTTCTGATTGATCAAAACAAAATCGATTCATTTACAATTCACAACGACAAATTTTTGCGTTTTGAACATGCTGAAATTGGACAACAAGGGTTTTACAAATTAGTCATGAGAGGGGGAAACATCCAGTGCTTTGCCAAAGAAACCAAAATTGGTCAGCCTAAAGGATCGGTTTATGAATTCAACGAAAACACGAATTTCTACATAAGATATAAGAACCAAATTCATATCTATCGGCAACGATCTTCTCTCTACAAGATATTTCCCAATCATAGGAAAGAACTGAAAAGATTTATCAGCGAGAACCTCTTATTCAGATTGTCCAGAAAGAACAAAGAATCATTTCTTGCTCGCGTGTTAAACCATTGTGATTCGATTGTCAAATGAGGTTTGTAGGAAAAATACTTTTGTCCTTATTTACGATTCACGCTTGTTTGGCCCAGGAATCGTCAGTAGTGAGTGACAGTATTCCACTTTTTGAAGCCATTAAGGAGATCGAAAGATCAAAAAATCACCTTGATTTCTTTTTTCGTAACGAATGGGTGCAAGATGTAAAAGTGCCTAGGCAAAATGTAAACACGAAACTCAGCGATGAAGATGCCCTGAGTCTTCTCTTACAAGACACCAAACTCAATTTTTATCTGAATGATGAAGACATAATCCTTCTTTTGAATACAACCATTTTGGTGCCTGAAATACAGAGAAGCGATGTTAAGGATGAAGGACCATCAACGGGTTTTCTGGAGAATTTCGTATTTCAGAATAAGGCCAATGAAAATGACGTGGAAAGCAAAGTTCATGTCATAGGCAACATTAAGAAGTATGAAAGAGGGGCAAAGCGTACGGTCAAGGGGCAGGTAATTACAGAAAATGGTTCTATTGAAGGTGTATACATTTTCGCTACTGAACCTTTTATCAGTACCATAACCGATGAGGACGGGAGGTTTAGCATCCTTTTACCAACAGGGGTGAACGAGTTGCACTTTCAGTCCATCACAACAATTGACACGAAACGAAGAATAAATTTGTTCTCAGATGGATCACTTGACGTGAAGCTCAAAATAGATGTTGTGGCTTTAGAAGAGGTGATCGTGAGTGCAGAAAGAGATCGAAACATCGAAGCAGTTCAAATAGGGTTAACGTCAATTGAACCAAAGCAAATTTCCATTTTACCTGCCTTTCTTGGCGAGACGGATATCATTCGAGTAGCCACTTCAACTGCTGGCGTCCAGAATGTCGGTGAAGGATCAGCAGGAATCAATATAAGAGGGGGTAAAGCGGATCAAAACCTGTTCTTATTGGACAAAAACACGGTTTTCACAACGAATCATTTTTTTGGATTTTTCTCTGCGTTTAATTCCCGCGGGGTAGGAGGACTGTCACTCTATAAAAACGGAATCCCGGCAGAGTATGGGGGGAGGCTTTCATCCGTGTTTGATATTAAATCAAAAAAGCCAAATGAGGAGCACTTTGAACTTAGTGGAGGAATTGGGCTGGTAACTTCTCAGCTGCAAATAGAAGGACCAATTGAAAAAGCAAAAACAGGCATTTTGTTGAATGCAAGAGGAACTTATTCTCAGTACATTCTAGACCAGTTTAAGAATTCTTCCATTGGAAATAATAATGTTGAATTTTATGATTTCACAGTGAAAACTCACACTGAGCTAAGCGAGAAAGATGAGTTGGCGATTACAGGGTATTATAGTTTCGATGCGTTCAAAATCCAGTCTGATACGCTCTTGTCTTTCAGCGACTTTTCCTATGAAAACAAAGTTATTGGTGTGAGTTGGAAGCATGTTTTCAATGAAAATTTGTTCGGTATACTGGAGGCCGGAAATAGCAACTTTGGCTACCAGTCCAGTTTCGATGTTTTGCCAACGCAGGCATTCAATGTGGCCCTGTCAGTCAATGAATTTAGAACGGCTGCAAAGTTTGATTACTATGTCAATTCGAAATTGAACTTCAAGTTTGGTGCTGAGACAAAATCTTATATCCTCAGTCCCGGTGAGAAGGAGCCTAAAGGCCCTACTTCTCTGATAGAAGCGGACAAAATTAACGAAGAAAATGCCCTTGAATTAACACCCTATATTTCCGGTTCCTACAGTTTTTCTGACAAGTTGGCGGTTGATGGAGGCATAAGGTACTCAGTATTTACCTCTTATGGTCCGACTGAAATTAACTTATATGAGGAAGGGCAGCCCAGGCAATCTTCCACTATCATCGGTCGTAAAACTTACGAACGCGGTGATATTATTCACCAAAATCATGGGCCGGAATTTAGGCTTCAAGGCCGATATATTTTGGACCCTTCCAGTTCATTGAAAGTCGGATATGGAAGAACAAGACAGAATATACATTTATTATTGAACGCTGCATCAATCGCCCCTACGGATGTATGGAGACTATCAGGGCCGTTTATTGCTCCACAATTAGCCGATCAATTTTCTGTAGGTTATTTCAGGAATATCTTCGGAAAAGACCTTATTGAAGTCTCAGTTGAAGCTTACTATAAAGGCATTGAAAACCTCCTGGACTTCAAAACAGGAGCTGAGCTTCAATTTAATCGAACGCTGGAGACAGACTTGTTGCAGGGAGATGGTAAATCATATGGAATAGAGTTTTCTATTTCAAAATCTAAAGGATGGTGGAGTGGATGGTTGAATTATACGTTTTCAAGGTCTTTTGTCCGCCTGAATGGCAGCAACCCATCAGAGATCATCAATGGCGGAGCTTTCTTTCCTACTGGCTATGACAAACCGCATTACCTGAATTCCGTCACCAATTATAAGTTTTCGAGAAGATTTACGATGACGCTGAATTTGGTTTATGCAAGTGGCATTCCGATCACCTATCCGGTAGGTAAATGGGATTTTAAATCTTCTGAAAATATTCTTTACTCTGAAAGAAATGAATTCAGGATTCCGGATTATTTCAGAGTTGATCTAGGAATCAAAATCAATGCGAGTCACAAGTTGAAAAAGTTTACACATTCATCCTGGTCGTTTTCTGTGTATAATTTGCTAGGTAGAGACAACATATACTCGATCTTCTTTGAGGTTGATGAAGAAGAAATAAAAGGATATGAACTGAGCATATTTCCTACTCCTATTCCAACAGTCACTTACAATTTTAGATTTTGAGAAACTACCTGATCCTAATAATCCTTAGCGTTACTGCGTGTATAAATCCACATGAATTTGAGGTGATTGAAACACGAAGGGTGTTGGTGATAGATGCTCAATTAACGAATGTGACAGGAGAACAATTTGTTAAACTACAATATTCTTATCCATTAGATGGATTAGAACCTGAGTTCTTATCAGGAGCAAGCGTGGAACTGAGGGATAATCTTGGAAATACGGAAACATTTCAGGAAGCTAGTTCGGGACATTATCTACCCCATGCATCATTTACTGGAATCATTGGAAGGAAGTACCAGCTGTTTATTGAGACTCCTGAAGGCAATCAATACCAGTCTGGGGAAGAAGAACTGCTGGCACCTGTCGTAGAATTGGATCTTTATGGCAGATTTTTAATGCTCCGTTCAGAAACCAGTGGGGGATTTGATGTTGGGATTCAATTTTTAACCGACATTGAAGGAGTTAGTGAGGAAAATCACAACTACAGGTTTGTGTATGAGGAAGACTATGAAATGCGTGTACCATATGCGTCATTGTATGAATATAATGAGGTTACTGGTGAAATCGATCGCAGAACTACTTCCATTGAACGTTGCTACATCAATAAACCATCCGAAAGTTTATTAATTGCGACCACAAGCGGGCAAGTGACTAGTTCTTTGCGTGAGTTTCCAATTGAATTTGTTAAGACAGATGAGCCTGATTTACTTGGTAAATACTCATTGAGCCTTAAAACTTATCGAATATCGGGTGCTGCTTATCAGTATTATAAGGACCTTCAGGAAAACAACGAGTCCGCCGGATCATTTTTCGACAGACAAAAAGGTCAGCTTATTGGTAACGTCCAAAATATCAACGACATCACAGAGCCGGTCCTAGGTTATTTTGAAGCCGCCGGGATTACAGAAACTTTCGAAATATTCGAAGAAGGAACGTGGAAGGATCAGGGATTTGCAGCTGATAAGATTTTGGGTTTTTGTGTTGAATTAACAGATACAGTACCTACAGTCGACATCCTCGCCGGAGACTTTAACTTTGGCAATCGTCTTATCTATGATTTTGCGCCTACCGATAATTTTGTACCGGGCACTACTTATAATACAGCGATTATTCTGGCACCAACCATATGCAGTGATTGCAGAACTTACGGATCATTAGAAAAGCCAATATTTTGGGACTAAAGACTATACTGGTTATCGGGTTCAGCTTTTCAATACTAAACCTATGTGCGCAAACTAGGGATTTCCAGGAGGAAGTTCATTTGAGCCTGAATACAACGAATGTACTCGTTGGTGAAACATTGCATTTTTCTGCATTTGTTTACAGTAATACCACTAAACAATTGAGTAAACTAAGTAGCCTGTTGTATGTGGAATTAATTGATGAAGAAGGGATACCTGTTTACCAAACCAAAATTGGCATCCGTGATGGTAGAGGGGCAGGTAGCATTAGTATCAATCCTGAATGGATATCAAGCACATATCGCATTGTAGCTTATACCAAATGGATGAGAAACTACGACTCCTTTTTTGAGCAAAAACTACTGATTTTCAATCCTTACATCGGATTAACCAATCCTTTTGAAATCTCTGGGAATCCCTTAATGAGGGAGGAGCGTTATCAGGAAGGTGAAACCTATGGACCACTCAATCATATTTCAATAAATATTGGGGCAATTGAACGCGCGACCCTATCCGTGACAGTTCACGAAAAACCAGATTTGTTTTACCCCAACGATATAAGTTTAAATAACCCCCCAACAATTATTAATACTTTTGATATTCTTCCAGAGTACAAGTATGCACTGGTACAAGGACGTGTCAAAGATCCTTCAGGAAAGCACGGTAAAAAACGAATCAACATGGCCTTAAAGGGTGAATTGGTACAGGTAGCTACTTCACAAACAGATGAGTCCGGTAGATTTTGGATGAACTACAATCCGGATATAACCTCAAATAACACGGCGATTCAGATTCAGATTGAAGAAGACTCAGTTCAGCTACTAGAGGTAATAAGTGAATTTTATGACGGTTATACAAAATTGAAGGATGGAAGCACTGTTTTAGACTCTATACTTATTTCTAAAGTAATAGCGCGAAGTATTCATTCTCAAATTCAAAACGCTTATGTAGAACAAGAGAAATTGGAGGAACCAAATAAACACGCCTATTCCATAAGTAATAAAGCCGTTACATATAATTTGGATGATTATAAGAGATTTTCCTCCATCAGAGACACTTTTATCGAGTTGACCATTCTTGTAGGTGTTTCCAAATCAGAAGAAAGTGATCACATATTTGTAAGGTGTGAGCAACCACCAGGATTAACTTCCGCAAACAAATCTCCTCTTATACTACTGGATGGATTAAGAGTAGACGCCAGAACGCTTTTGGACCATAACCCCAACGAAATTGAAAAAATAGAGATAGTACCTGCCTACTACTTCGTCAATGACAAAACTTATAAAGGCTTGATTTCGGCACATACCTTTGGACAATCAGGGGCCCCGACACCTTTAGGATACACATTCACATTAACTGAATTTCAACCATATTCCAGCAAGGGGTATCAACTTACCGTTACCGAAAATCTTCCTCATTATGCCTCCAATGTTTTCTGGAGGCCAATTCTTGCCCATCAAGGAGGTCCACTAATTCTTGATTTTTCTACTTCAAGGCTTGAAGGGAATTATCAGGTAGTGATAACGGGAATCACAAATTCGGGAAAACCCTTGAATATTATAAGGTACTTTCAGGTCTCTTCTACTCATCAATAATTTCCCTGGTGTCTATTCACAAATGTGCATATCCAATAGCGTGATTTGAACCAGTGAGAATACAAGAGAGCTCGTTTTTATGAAGTGCTGACAGTGGTTCGTGGACATGCTTCTCAGAATACAAGATTTTTCTCCGCCTGCATAGAGTTCGTGAAGGTGTTTCATAACCCGATCCAGCTTTTCTTCATTAGGAATGGGAAGTCGCACGACCTCTATTATGTGGGTTCTGATCCATCGTGATACGGTTTGCAGCACTTCCTCGGCCATTTGTTCTTTCCCTCTGGGAAATCGATGGTAAAGGCTGGATTTACGTAGACCTGTAGCTTTTGCCAAAGCTTCCATACTCGCCCCATCATAACCCGATTGCCTGAATACTTCAAACAAATTGGTGATGAGTTCTTCTTTGGAGTATTTCTGCTTTGCCATTAGTATACTTTTAGGTACAGAACGTTCGTTCGGTATAAAAGTTTCGGAACCCCTCTTTTTTTGGTGAAATTCCAGAACAATGAACATCGTATTTTATCAAAGTGGTGAATCTGGTCCGTTACCCCGCTTTGTTCAAAGTGAGGCTGGGGTTGAGGCGAGCAACCTTCCATATGCGGAACAAGGAAAAAGAGATGATTAAGAGGAGGTTCAACAGAAATGCACCGATCGAAAACCACCAGTTGAACTCAGTGTGAAATGCGAAACCATTCAACCAGTTGGTGGTAAGGACATACATCACTGGAAGCAATAATAGGTTGGCGATGAGCGCTAGCTTAAAGAATTCCTTTAGGATGTGCCAAATAATATCTTGTAAATACGATCCAAGGACTTTTCTTATGGCAATTTCTTTTTCCTTTTTTGATAATGTGTGTGAAGTTAACCCGACAATTCCTACCACACACAACAAGATGGCCAGGACCGTGAACAACCGAAATACTCGTAAAAAGACCGTTTCCTCCTGATGCCGGGATTGCATGCTATTGGTTAAGAGACGAGCTTCTACTGGTTGATTTGGGATGATTGTTTGCAAAATTGGTTCGATCTCAGGCAATTCATAGCCAGAGGTTACCTTGATAGAAAGGAATTTGATTTCTTGTGACGTAAGCAAATAGGCAGTAGGTCGATAAGGAGTTTTTAAAGATTCCTGATGAAAATTTTGGACCACACCAATCACTCGTAAGCTGTCTATTCCCGGAAAGTAGATATTTGCATTTATGACTTGTTCCGGAGAATCAAAACCATATAGTTCAACGGCAGCTTCGTTGATCAACACTCCGGTGGAATCCTCGGAAGAACGATAGCTTCTCCCCGCCACCAGACCAGCCTGATAGTCATTTAGGAAATCGGGGCCAACCGTCATTTTCAGAATCAATTTCCGTGCATCCATTCCCTGAGATGCATTCAGCAGGTAACTACTTCCTCGCCACCCAACTTCTTGTCCGGGTATTTCTGAAGAATAACTGACATTCGTGATTCCAGGAGCCTTTAGAAGTGCTGTTTTTAACCTTTTCATCTGGAGTATGTGCTGCTGTGGGTTTCTTTGATGATCAGGTAACTCCATGATATAAGTATCTTCTATATGGATACCCAATGATTGTTCGTTCATGAATTGAACTTGATCAGCAATTACGAAAGTGGCGACCAGGAGTCCCGAGGAAGAGAGAAATTGCCATGTGGTCATAGCAGATCGAAAATTCACCCTAAGCGATTTCGACCGGGAAGCGGTCATGGCTGTAAGTGGTTGCATTTTACTCAGAACTATGGAAGGGTAATAACCTGAAATCAAAGAACTCAAAACCCAAAACAAGATGATCCCAATCCAAAACAGCTGGTTAGCCCAAAGGTGTTGGTCACGTTCCAGGCCGAGCCAGGTTTCAAGAAAGGGCCCGCTAGAATGAACAAGTAGTAATCCAATAACGATCGATGATAGGTTTAACATTCCTGATTCTAGTAGAAATTGTGAAAGAAGCTGTTTTCTTGAAGAACCATTGGTTTTTCTGATGCCTACTTCTTTGCTTCTTTCCTGTGCCTTTGCCGTATATAGATTGACATAATTTATCCAGGCAATAACCAATACCAGAGCACATATTCCCAATAGAAACATGAGCGTGCTGTAGTTAGCGTTCTGAGTAATTTCCTGATTTAAATGGGACCTCAGGTGGATGCTTTTCAAGGGTTGCAACGAAAAAGAAATGGTGTTGCTGCCGAGCCGCTCACCTCCATGTTTATCGATGAATGCAGGGAGTTTTTCTTCTACCTGAGTAACGGTACTTTCAGGATTGATTCTGATATAAGTCAAATAATCAAACCAACTCCAATTGGTATTTCCTTGTTCGCCAACAAGATGTAACAGAGATGAAAAGGAAACCAGTACTTCCGATTTCAGATGTGTATTTTCGTGGTATTTGAAAATTCCTGTAATACGATAATCCAGCGATCCATCGATGGTTTGTAACTCAATTGTCTGATCGACAGGATTTTCTTCTCCAAACAGCCGTTGTGCTATTCGGTCGCTGATAACTATCGAATGCAATTCCTGTAATGCCGAATTTGGGTTACCGTGTAACATCTCAAAACCAAATAGTGAGAAAAAGGTGGTGTCGACATATTGGATATGGTCGACTGGGAAATGTGTTTCTCTGTGATATAGATTTCCGCCATTTAAGATCGGAACAATACGACATTGAAGATTAACCTCCGGAAACTCATCTACTAGTGCCGGACCTACTCTTGGAAAAGTGGCTGCTCCAATGTAAGGGTCTCTTCCTTCGCGCTGAAAATTCAATACCACCCTATAAATATTGTCCACTTCCTTATGAAAGTTATCAAAACGAAGATGGTACGAGGCATATTGAAGAATGAGGAAGAGTGTGGCCATGCTAAAACTTAGGGCCAGGATATTGAGTAGATATGCGGCCGGCTTTCTCTTAATTAACCGGAATAGGGTAATGATATAATTTTTGAGCATGTCTGATGTTTTTCGACCTAAGCCAAAAATCAATACAAGCCCCTGAAGAACCCAGTTCGTTAATTAAATGACCTGAGTAATTAATTAATGTATTGATAAGAAGTCTGGTAGATTATGCTCTTTTAATCCCCGAGTTCCTTCGATTTATCATCGCGAAAAGCACTTGGAGTGATTCCGGTAAATTTTTTGAAAGCTTTATTGAAAGAGGATACGCTATTGAACCCACTATCATGAGCAATGGACGAGATGGTTAGATGCTCTTCATTGACCAGTTTCTTCAAAGCAAATTGAATACGTGCCTGATTTGTAAAGTCAATGAAACTCATGCCCAACTTTTGACTAAATACACTGGAAAGGATATGTCTTGGAATTTTTGTGGAAGCTGAGAGTACAGCCAGTGAGTAATCTGATTGCAAGTGATCATGATGATTTTCATATCGCAATTCAATGCGATCTTTGAAGGTCTCCATTTTACCGTCATCGAGATTCAAATTGGTGTACTTATTTCGTGGTTGGGGAGAAAGTACCTCACGCTGGTTTCTAAAGAGATAAAAACTAAGCACAAATATGATGAGAGCAAATAGGGTAGGAGCAAGGTCGTAATCGACAATTCTCAAAAGGTAATTGGCGAAATAGGTGAGAAGTACCAACCCGAATCCACTAATAAGCATCATGAGCCATCCAGTTAGCTGCTGACTTGATTGGTGAGATTTTGCAATCAACCAATAAGCACAAAATCCCAGGTACAGGATTGATTGAAATAACAAGGCAGCATACCCCCCCAGGTACCAAAAATTACCTAACGTGATAATCGGAGATAGGGCCAAGATGAGAATACCAGGTAGCAAATGAAGCACCTGAAGGGACATGGGTTTTCCAGAGAGAACCCTGTAAAAATACATGGCCATCACTGGACCAATAAAAAGGTGGAAAGCAAATCCCAGATTGTAAATCCATTCAGGGGCGGGATTTGCATGAATGTATATTACAGATTTGATCACCCTTAGCCCGAACAAGAGAAAAAGCAGACCTACCCATATCCCGTGCGGACGTATTTTCGGATTCGAGAGCAACAGAAAAGCCCAGGCAATACTTTGAGATGCACCGATACTCTGAATGATTAAACTGGTTAACTCCCAATCCATGAGCTCAAAAATAGGGACAACCAGGGTATCCCTCGACCTACAACTTTATAATGTAGAATGACAAATTAGTGAATGGGGATTTAATGGGCTTCTAATGGTTTTTTTGGAATAAAATGAGATTTATTTTAAAATATGACGACCGGTCATTATAATTGCATTTATGAACCAATAGAGAAATGCGTAACTAAGCTATTTTGTGAGATAAACATGTCCATTGACACAACTCAAGAGTTTTACAAAATAACTTGAATGTCAATATATGACGAACGGTCATTTTATTTTAAAATCATGAACATAATTAAACATTTTACAAGTTTGGTCTTCCTGTTGATCATGGGCTATGGTAGTCTTGGTCAGAAAAAAGTCCAGTCATTTGAAGTATCAAGAGTGATTAATGCCTCCGCCGGGGAGGTATGGAAAGTTGTGGGAGAAGATTTTGGCGCTATTGCCAACTCCCATCCTAAAATTATCAGTTCAAGTTACCTGGAAGGATCTTTGACATCCGGAGAGGGAGCAGAACGGGTTTGTCATTTCAATGAAAAGGCCACCAAATACACACATGAAAAGCAGATTGAATATGACCCGGAGAACCTGACCTTCAAGGTACAGGTATTCCACGCTGAACGACTTCCTCTGGATACAGACTATTCCCTTGCTACTTATCAGGTAGTTCCCCTCGACAAAAAGTCCTGCAAGTTGGTATTTTCTATGGAATACAGAACTAAACCGGCTTTTCTCGGACCCATGGCGAAAGGGAATTTCAAGAAGACATTGACCAATTACCTGTTATCAGTAGAACACCATGTTTTGACGGGTGAAATTGTGAACAAGGAGACATTTAAGGACATCAAAAGACAATATTAAAAGCTAAGCCATGAAAAAGCCTATCACACTACGTATTATATTCATTATCAACGCTTTGATGATGATTCTTCCTTTCATTTTCTACTATGTATTCACGACAAAAGAGATTGTTATTGAAGGGATAAATCCAACTTATATGATTTATACGGGTATTGGTTATATTGTGAGTTTCGCGACGCTGGTATTTTTCATTTTGAATAAGAATATCGTCGGATTTCGGGCGATGTTTCTGATCAATGTATTGATTGCACTACCGACGAAAGCCTACATTGGAATTGCAGTGGCTATTATTTCCATGTTGATCTCCTTTTCTGGGAAAGTCAAACTTTATTTTGCCAGCTGATGAACAGATCCAGAGACTTGTCTGAAAAATCTGTTTTAGTCGTTGGGGCCAATGGGTCATTGGCAAAAGAAACGATCAAGAATTTAATCCATGACGGTTACAAGAAAATTGTTATGGGTTGTCGAACAGCGATTAAGGGAGAGGCCGCAAAACAGGAAATACTTGAAGCGACAAAGGCTCAAAATGTGAAGCTTCTTTTAGTGGATGGATTCGATATGAATGCCCCGGAAAGTATTGAACGTGCAGTGAATTCTCTGGACAATAGGGAGGCTTTTGATCTCGTGTTCCTGGCGGCCGGATTTGCAGTATTCTCAGATGATTATCAATCTGTTGAATGGAATGGGAAAAAGGTGGAGAAGAATGTTTTTCAGAACATGATCGGCAGTCATATTACTTATCAACGACTTAGAGAACGACAATTGATCAAAGATGGGGCAAGGGTTGTAATTGCTGGTGGTGAAGGAGCAAGGGGTATCAAAGGCATGATAGATCGCCCGAATTTTTCAGATCCGACGCAACTTCGGAATTACATATATCGGGAGGATGCACCTAAGTATAATCCAATGAACGCCATTGGTGTCTCCAAGCTTTGTGGTGCATTCTGGACAACCAAATTGGCACAATTACAACAAGATCACGATATCATTTGGTTCTCTCCGGGACTCACTTCTGGTTCCGCAGGATTGAACGATCTTCCTGTTGTTAAGCGGTGGTTCATGAACAATGTGCTATTTGGTATCTTTTCATTGATCGGCCAATCTCAAGGTCCTGAAAACGGAGGGAGAAAGTTCGCCGATTGCTTGGAAGGGAAAGTTGGGCAGCACGGCGATCTGATTGGAGCTCCGGCGGGAAAATCAATAGGAAAATTTACCGATCAGAAACCTTTGAATCCCGCATTTACGGATCAGAAGCTGATTGATGAGTTTTGGAGTATACTGGAAGAAGTCGATGGGCCTTTTTCCAGTTAGGTAGATTGACACATCTGGTGCTGAAGGGACGAAGTACAATGCTACTCGTCCCTCAGTATTTTTGAAGGATTGAGCTGAGATACTTTGATGGATTGAAGTCCCAGTAAAATCAGAATTGTGACTAAACTCAGAATGAATACCAGGATAAATGCCAAAAACGGGAATGATATCCGATAGGCGAACCCTTCAAGCCATTGGTTGGCGAACCAAAAAGTAAAGGGTAGCGCAATAAGATTGGCAATGATTGTCAATAAGACGAACTCCTTAGATAAAAACTGAAGCAATTGAATGCCTGAAGCGCCGAATACTTTCCTAAGTCCAATTTCCTTCAACTTCCTGGAAACATTGAAGATAGATAGCGCAAGGATTCCCATAAGTGCAATGAAAACAGCCAGCATCATTACGCCCCAGGAAATTTTACTAATGACCTGTTCTCGTTCGTACAACTTTTGATATTCAGTATCAAGTAATTGAAACTTCATATCAAAGAATGGTTCATATCGATCGTAGGCGTTTTCAATGATATCAAGGGCCGCCAACGTTTGATTAGGGTCATATCGGATATAGAAGGTGCCTGAATGTTCGGGTGTTACAGGGTACAGAACTGTGGGTATCGCTTGTTCGTGGAGCGATTCGGAGTTAAAATCATCGACTAATCCGACCACCTGACGAGGGTAATCATAGATTTCTATACTTGTGCCTAGTATATTTTCAATGCCTATTTCTTTTGCTGCAGATTGAGTTAAAATCAACTGAGAAGCTGTATCAGAAGTAAATAACATTCCTTCGGTGGGTTGTAGTCCCATCAATTCCAGAAGGCCATTATCAACGCCGATTGCCTTGAATAAATACTTGTCATTTGATTTTTTACCAGGCCAATGAATTTCATCGAGGGTAAAATTCACATTGATGAGGTTGGCATTTGCGACACCAATATGTTGAATTTGAGGATGTGATAATAACTCATTTTTAAAGCCTTCGTAATTCTTGATATGCCGGTAGGTAGGTTCTAGCATCATGATTCCTTTTGTATCATAACCAATGTCTCGTTGCTGGAGGTAGGTCAGTTGATTGTAGAAGACAACACTAACCAGAATGATAAATGAAGAAATAGCCATTTGTGCCAACGTAAGCACGTGACGACTTTTACCATGTCCTGTTCTTTTGAATTGAAGGTTTTTGATGATAAGCAGTGGTTTGAATGCCGACAAGATCAAAGCTGGATACACGCCCGCGAGTAGACAAGTACCAAAAACGGTGGCTAGTAACTGTAGCACTAATTCCACCGACAATTGAAAGGAAATGGCCTCGTTTGTCAATTCGTTAATGATTGGAATTAGCAAGTAAGCTGTACCCAAAGCAATGAATGACGCGACAATAACCAAAAATCCAATTTCAAACAGAAAATGGATTTGTAAGTTTCCTTTGCTGGCTCCAATGATCTTTCTGACACCAATTTCCTTGCCCCGGCTGGTCGCATGTGCGGTAGTTAAATTGATGAAATTGACGATTGAAATGATGAGAATGAAAATGGAAAAAGTTCTGATAATTCGGACGTAAGTAATTAATCCTCCCTTTGCATGACCATCTTCAAATTGATCGTACAAATGATTATCCGCTAGCGGATGTAAAAAGAAATCCAGATTGGGAAAATTAGCATTGGATTCAAGGATGTTGATCCTGGCATTGACTTTTTGAACATGATCATTGTACAATGAAACATAGGTTATGTACGAAAAATCACTCCAATTATCCAACGACTGTCCCCACAACTCGGCGGCTACTGCCAGTGGAGCAATGAATTCGAATTGAATCGAAGAGTGGGTTGGAATATCCTCAAATATGGAAACCACCTGCATTGGAAAATGATTATCCATTTTATACGTCATTCCTATAGGGTCTTCTTCGCCATAAAGTTTTGTGGCTAAAGACCTACTTAATGCAATTTGCCTGGGATTTCTCAATGGATTTGGGTCCCCTTCCACCACTTTGAAGTCAAATACTTTGAAAAACGAGGAGTCGGCATAAATACCTCGAGCGTAAATGCAGGACTTATTCTCATCAATTTTGAAACACTGTTCAGATGGCCAACGCCAATTGGAAATCACCCGTGTAATGAACTCAATATCCGGAATTTGGGTAGAAGCTTCCTGAAAAACACGGTATATACCTCCGGCACTCGTTTTGATATCACCGGTGGTGCCCCCAGAGTTGGTCATTACCTGATAAATGCGATCTCTTTTCGAGTGAAAATTGTCATAACTTTTGTGGTATTCAATCCACATGGTAGCTAGAAATACGACAGTAAGTCCAAGTGCGAGCCCCAGAATGTTAATGCCATAGAATCCTGGCTTCTTTCGCATGTGTCGATAAAGTGGTTTAGCAATGGTTCCCAGAGCCGGGAATTGATCTAAGGGTGTTTTTATCGCTTTCATAGCAAAAGGTCTTAAAAAATTCAGCGCGTTGATCCAGTAGTAGCATCGTGCCTTCCGGGCAGAATATTGATCACGATCTTCTAGAAATTGTTCGTAGAGATCACCTTTTATGGGTTCGAGCCACTCTTCTTTGCACAATAATGATAGCAGTTGGTCCGCTCGTTTTGGTGGGCGTGGTGCGTTATCAGGCTTCATATATTCTTCCACGCTAAGGCAGAAATGTTATTCCAGATGTTGTTTCTGAGATCACGACTGGTTTCGAGGGCCCTCTTGCCTGTGGCCGTGATTTCATAAAGCTTCTTTCTTCTTCCACCTCGTTTTCTTGTTCCTTCGGCCAGTTTCGATTGTAAGAAACCCTTTTCCTCAAGTCGGTTGAGAGCAGCATGAACAGCACCAATAGCAATTTTTCGCCCGGATTGTTCAATCAATTCATTCTTGACCGCCAAACCATAAGCATCGGGAAATAAATACCCAACAATCAACAGGACAAGTTCTTCGAACTCTCCAAGGTGCGAACCTTTCATGATAGTTTTTTCGTAAATGTAGAACAAATATCTATTCTACAAAAGAGAACAAATAGAACATTGCATTACAACATAGTGGATTCATGCATTTTGAAATGCGTTTAAACCAGTTATCGTATTTTGCGAAGAATAGTATGAGCAAGTTTCTTCACCGACTTATTGGTTATCTACCTTATTTCATCTGTTTCGGAATGTTGTTGTTAAGCGATACTTTTCAACAATTAACCATAATCAATGGCACTGTTCAAATGTCGTTGTTCATTCTGGTCGTGTGTATTCCGGCTTATCGGACCAAGCGCATGTCTTACGTTGA
The DNA here is from genome assembly GCA_965215825.1 of Cyclobacteriaceae bacterium. GTDB lineage: Bacteria > Bacteroidota > Bacteroidia > Cytophagales > Cyclobacteriaceae > JAWPMT01. The sequence goes on from CBDCEM010000003.1 coordinate 933,768, forward strand.
TATTGGATGGCCATGGGGTTTGGTGTGCATTGGCCTTGTGACTATCCTGTTTGGAGAAGGTTTTTTATGGAGAAAACTAATCATCGGATCCATGTACATGATTGCGGGCTTACGTATGGGAGTGTTTGCTGTAATCATGTGGCGTAAGGGCCATCTCAATAAAGAACTAAATCGTTACCAGTTTCAACGTAAACGCTGGGCTAAGAAGGGATTTTCCAACCAAGATCTATCCTTACAATATGAGATCATGATCCAAGGGTTTGCTAATGTTACGTTCCTGGCGATTCCAGCATATCTGCAGTCGCAAAACCCTACCGAACACCTGTCAGTTGTTGAAACCCTAGGTTACTTGCTGTGGTTAGGTTTCATAGTATTTGAGCATGTGGCAGATCTTCAGAAGAGCAATTTTACGCGTACTGCAAAGAGGAACGGGAGTACAGGAGCGCACTGTAATGTGGGCTTATGGAAATTCAGTAGGCACCCCAATTATTTTGGAGAATGGATGGTATGGAATGCATTAATCATCACCACTATTCCATCTTTGTCCTATTTCTACGGCCAGGAGTATTTGTGGATTTGGATACTTTTATCGATTGCTCTGATATTCATTTCCAGGTTGATGTACCTGACACTGGTATTCTATACAGGAGCCGTTCCTTCAGAATACTATTCCATGAAAAAGCGACCAGGATACACAGATTATCAAAAGCAAACGAACAGGTTTTTTCCAGGACCGAAACGGACAAAATAGGAGGTATTGAACATCTGATTTATAGTGTCTAAAGTCTCCTTCAAGGGAGTCAGAGGAGACAATGCTACTACATCTAATTAGTTCATTGCTTTACTTGCACCTGTTCTTTTAGTAGCTTCCAGTTTCCATGATCCCAATCTTGCGGTGAAAGTCGAAAAAGCCAGGAACCACCGTGATCAAGTTTTTCTATCGTACAAAAAAGGGTAATGCCCTCTTTTGTGAAAAATCCATCTTTGGTTTCGATCATTCCCTTAAATCCATAAGGCGCAGTATCTATTTGTGCAGAAGTCCCCACTTCATCATAGTCAGCTACGACTTTCATCAGGCCATCAAAATAAGCGACCAAGTACTTTTCCAAATCCTCTGAATTCGGTTCTATCCTTTTGTCCAGAAACCAGGTAAAAGCATAGGTGAAAAACTCGTTATTATTTGAATCACCCCATCCTGGTGCAAACCTCACTTCTTCAATACCTTGAATTGGAATGGAGGGAGCAAAGGAAAGAGGAAGGTTGATCGTTTCAGTTCTCCAATCTACAGGAGCGATGAGTTGTTTTTCTTGTGCAAAGAGTTGAAAGTAACTGAGTAGGATTATTCCCAGGCAGGTCAAGCGAATGGAATTCATGGAGATTTTGGGACTGCATTTGATGTAAGTTGGAACGCTTCCTTCGTCAAATTAAATCAAGAATGTTTTCGAATGGAAGAACAGGATCGGGTATGGACGATTTTGTCTTTGGACTAACACCTTATGTACATTCAATAACCATTTGCAGAAGGCTCATCAAAATACTAGTTTCGGCTTGTGAACTTTGTGCTTACACAAGCTTTTATCCAACCAGAGAATGAGAATAGAGGGTTTTAAAGAGAAGTCTTCAGAAAAATTAAAGAGCGAATTGAAGGCCATTCAAATCGTGATGGGTGCTATGGCCATTGTTTTATTCTTTTTATATACCCTCACCATCTATGGATTGGTGGTTAAGGAGGATAAAAGTACATTCATCGCTTTATTGGTTGTGGCGTTTGCATGCAGCGCTATACTGCCCTTTCAATTTGTGATGCTAAGTAAGATCAAGAAAGAACTGAAATTGAGAGGAAGTACGATTTAACATATGTGATGTGGAATAAGGTTGATCCTGGCAGGATTTACACTTTAAACACTTTAGTTCTCGATTGCTTACGGAAGTGAACCCTATCATGTAAAACGATAATGAGCTTTTCTTTTAACGATATCGTTTTTGTTCTATTCGGAACTTGCTTTGACAAACGTTTGCACATAAAACTCTGTAATATTATTGCCTACTCACGGACCAATAATCCAAATTCAGTCTTGTTTTTTGTGCCATTCACGTAACTTTCTGGAAGTTACACTAGCCAAGAGTTTATACAACTACCGTCCCATGAACCGAACCTTTAGCGCCATTACCTGTGGTGTAATACTGCTGTTGTTGCATTTTCATCCTATTGATTTAAAATCCCAGGGAAACTATCAATTCACCCATCTGACTTCAGAAGACGGATTATTAGACGACATGGCTTACAGCGTCTTTCAGGACAGCAAGGGATATTACTGGTTTGGGACCGTCGCAGGCTTGCAACGTTATGATGGGCGGGAGTTTGTGAACTACACTCACAACCCTAGAGACGAAAACAGCCCATTGAAGGAAAGTATTGTCCGACAAATACAGGAGATGTCCGACGGTACCATTTGGGTAGCTACTCAAGGAGGAGGTATATCCAGAATAAAGGATGGACTGGTCTTGGAGCCTTTGCGAGCGGCTAACAATGGAAAAGGGCTTACCAGTGATTTGGTGGAAGATATGTTGGAAGACCCGAAACGGAAAGGGGTTTGGATTGCTACCCAGAACGGGTTGAATTTCTATCATCAGGAAACAGGCGATGTTCAGCAGTATGTGAGAGAACTTTCCAATACTGAAACCTTCACGTTGGCCATGGATAAGAACCAGAACTTATGGGTTGGGAGTAAGAATGGCCTGACAAGAGTTTCTGAAGATGGTCAATTCAAGGTTTACGTTCATGATCCGGACAATCAGCATTCTATTGCAGGAAACTTCATTCATGACCTCATCGTTGACCGAAATGGAGATATCTGGCTTGCCATTGTGGGTGCAGGTGTAGATCGCCTTCAAGTCAGGACAGGCGTTTTTACGCATTATTCCGATATGGCATTGGGTGCGTTTCGATTAAGTAACAACATTGCGTTGGGACTGGCAGAAGATCCTGATGGAAGTATCTGGGTAGGTACCTGGGGTGGTGGATTACAAAAAATTGAACCGGAAGGGGTCATCACATTCCGGCATGATGAAAGCATTCCAACTTCAATTCTATCCGATAATGTAGAAGAAATCATGGTTGATCGCGATGGTAATGTTTGGACTGCTAATTTTCTAGGGGGAATCAATCGACTCTCCTCTGTTCCTATCAAAAGCTACATCCATCGGAATTTGAAAGAGGAAGGTATGCTTCCTACAGCTGGGTTGCGGTCCATTATTGAAGATTCAAAAGGAGGGATTTGGTTCAATTCGTATCAAGGGGTCAATCAATTTATTGATGGAAAATTCAATACTTACGAACATGATGCCCAAAACCCTGATGATCCGAAAAATTTAAGTGCATCCCGGCCTTTTGACGTATTTGAGGACAGTCAGGGACGTGTATGGGTAGGGAATCTTGCTTCCGGGGCGGATTATATTCAAAATGGGAGTGTGACTCAATTCGTATATGATTCTGATAACCCTGAGGGCATTCCGGGAGCGCAAGTTTGTACCATCGAAGAGGGCCCTGATGGTAGAATATGGATGGGTTTTGTAACCAACGGACTCGCCTACTACGAAAACGGAAATTTTACCCATTTTACGCAAGACTCCTCAGATCCGGGAAGCCTGGGTAGCAACCGGATCCGGGATATCAGTTTTGACCGGGATGGAGGTTTATGGATTGCGACTACAGAATCAGGGATTAACTATTTTGATGGACGTTCTTTTACCAAATATCAGCATGATCCATCTGATCCTTATTCCCTACCGAAAAACTCTCTGAATACAATCCTTGAAGGCGCTGAAGGAGATATTTGGGTGGGTTATGTGGGCGGATTGGCACGCCTGGACCGTGAAACCGGACGCTTTAAAGTGTATGATCAATTTGATGGATTACCAGGTATTTATATCGAAGATATGGATCTGGATAGTAAGGGCAACCTCTGGGTAGCCACCCACAGCGGAGGAGCGTTGTACCGCGCGGATCAGGATCGATTTGAAGCACTAGGGAAAAAGGAAGGAATGACTAACCTGAAGTTGACCAGTGTTCATGCGGATGAATGGATCTACTTTGGAGGTCAGGGCGGATTTTATCAGGTGCAGGAGAAATCACTGGATCAGGTACAATCCTCCAGTAAATACGCCTTCTCTGAAATTAGGTTCCCCAATGACAAGTATCCTGAGATTGAAAAGAAACTGGCAAATGGTCTTAAGATCGAACTTCCCTATGATCAGAACACGTTTGAAGTTTTCTTCTCGGCGATGAATGGTGACATTGGTGCGATATCGAATGTTTATTATCGCATTGAGGGCCTGGAAGAAGAGTGGGTCTTTTTGAGCCAGCAAAACAGTATTCCATTTACCTATCTTGAACCCGGCGATTATCAGATTCAGATCCGAGACGGAAGAAGTTCCGAGACGGCATTCAGTAGCCTTTCTATCACAATAAACCCACCTTGGTGGAGAACCACCTGGTTTCAATCCATCGTGGTAGTGTTCGTTGCGATATTTGTTATTATGCTTGTTCTGTGGCGTCGCAGGCTTCGTTTACAATTAGAAAATAACCTCCGGAATCAAATCTCGGAGGCTACCGATGAAATCAAAATACAAAGGGATGAGATTTCCTCGCAGAAAGAGAATTTGCAAAGAGCTCTGGTGGAGACTAATCAAATGATCCATGAAGCCATTGAATCGGGGAATCTGAATGCCAGTATAGCGACAGATGGAAAGGAAGGACTATGGCTCGACCTGACCTTGTCTATTAACTTGTTTTTTCAAAATTTGACCGAACCTATCAAAGAGATCAATCAGATTTTTGAAGGAATTGCGAGAGGAGATTTGAGCGCAAGGTTTAAAGGGAATGTACACGGTGATCTGGCCATTCTGGTAAGAAATTTGAATATCAGCATGAAAGCGCTGAGCAATTTTCTGGGAGAAATCAGAAAAAATGCCGGTCGCATTAAAGCCTCTGCGGATGAAATGATGGAAACCAGTACTCAGGCCAAATTAAGTACTGATGAGATCACCGCTGCCATTGGTGAAATCAGTAAGGGAGCTACGAATCAGGTGAACATCATTGATCGTTCTTCTCAATTATTGGAGAATGTATTGGAACTGTCCAAAGGAGTAACCGGACAAACTGAGAATATACGATCTACAACAGAGGATAGTAACGAATTGAGTCATCAAGGACTGTCTTTAATGGGCAAGATGGACAGCAGTATGCAAGAGATTGAAGGCTTTTCCTCAGATACCGGAGAAGCAATGGAGGTTTTGGAACAACGGACCAGCGCCGTAGCTAGCATACTTACCGTGATGCAAGAAATAGCTTCGCAAACCAATCTGTTAGCATTGAATGCAGCGATAGAAGCTGCTCAGGCTGGAGATGCAGGTAGAGGTTTTGCCGTCGTAGCCGGTGAAATAAGAATTCTTTCAGATCGCTCGAAAAAGTCGGTTCGGGAAATAGAAGACCTGATTACAGGTATTCAGGAGCAAACGGATACCACATCCCAGAAGTTAAATCAAATGGGAAAATCCATCACCCAAGGTGTATCTGCCACAAAATTGTCTCACGAATCTTTTAGAAAATTAGCAAAAGCCAATGATGAGACTTTACAAATGTCGAAAGAGATAGAAGTGGCTGCTTCAGATCAAACCTCTTCAATACAGGAAATTGTGCAAATGGTGGAAAGTGTGGTGGTAATTGCCGAGGAAACTGCTGCTGGTACTAATGAACTGTCTGCTTCATCGCAACAACTTTCGGAGGTCATGAAAGTGTATCTAAATAATGCCAGAGGCTTTTCTGATATTGCATCTGATCTTGGAGATGGTGTGGAACGCTTTAAGTTGGTGGAAGAATAGCTACACCAAAGTACCGGATTTCAATTATCAGAGCTGTTTTCTTACAACAAGTATTTATTCTACAATAAATACTTGAAATTCACCCATTGCTCCCGTTTTTAAACCCTTTGTGTGGGACATTGCTTATCATTGATTATGAGAATATGAATCATGGTTGAGGAAATCAAAGAACTAATTTACTTGTTTGTGATGGTCGTGGTGGCGCTCATCATAGGGCTGATTTGGATTAGGAAGGATTTTAAGGATTCTTTTCTGGGAAGAATCATGATGTGGGTCGGCGTGTTAGCTGGTGAGATGTCATTATTGACCTATTTCGCCGGTAAGATGGGCTTCGTTCACATGTTGTGGGTATTTCCAGTCATCTTTTTCCAGGTTTACCTGATTGCCAGGCACACCTTTAAAAATGTGCATGTACCACTTTATCGAATGACCAAAAGGATCAATCAGATTTCTTTGGGCGATCTTTCAGTTGATTTTCGAGAAATCACCACTCAGGTAAATGATGATGAAATTGGAAGTCTGAAACGCTCACTTTCCAGGGTTTTGACGTCATTGAGAAGCGTAAATGAATTTGCCGAAGGCGTGAGTTCAGGGGATCTTGATGTGGGTTATCAACGGCTGAGTGACCAGGACCAGTTGGGCAGCTCGCTCTTAACAATGCGTGATAATCTTAGATCTGTATCTCAGGATGTATCTACGGCACTTACCAAGGCGGTGGTGGAAGGACAGCTGCACGCAGCCATAAGTATGGAGGGTAAGGAAGGTATTTGGAAGGAAATATGTGAGGGAGTGAATCAACTCCTGGATTCATTCAGAGAACCCCTGTCCGAATTGAACCGAATTGTGGCAGCCATGTCTTCCGGTGACCTTACCAGACGGTATGAAAAAGAAGCTACTGGTGATGTTGGGGAGATGGCTTCTAATCTAAATGCGGCCCTGGGACAATTGGACGACTTATTATTTCGAATAGCGGATGGTGTAAAAGTATTTGATGAGTCTTCAGGGGAAATGAAACTTTCAGCTAATGAAATGGCTGCCAGTACCTCGGAGATCGCAACATCTATCAGTGAAATGAGTGCAGGGAGTCATTTGCAAATGCAGAAAACGGATGAGTCCTCTGTTTTGGTCGAAAACATTCAGCATGCAACTTCTTCGATGGAAGTTCAGTCAAAAGAAATTCATGAAGCGGCACTGCTAAGTGCGTCTACTTGCGAACAGGGTTTGCAGCGGATTACCTCTATGGAAAAGCGGATGGTTCAATTAAAGGAACTTTCTGATCAGGCCAATCAATCAACCGGGGCATTGACAAAACAATCAAAAGCCATAGATGCGGTACTCAATGTATTGTCAGAAATCGCCACCCAAACAAACATGCTTGCACTAAATGCGGCTATTGAGGCTGCCCAGGCGGGAGAGGTTGGAAGAGGATTTGCCGTAGTTGCGGAAGAGATTCGAAAGCTGGCAGAAAGTTCCAGAACATCTGCAGAAGAAATAGGGGTGCTTATTGCCTCCGTACAATCCCATACAGAAGATACCACGCAGGCAGTTAAGAACATGAACGAAGGTGTGGAAGAGAGTTCCGAAGCTGCCCGGGAGGCGATTAATGCTTTTGGTAATATCCTGAAATCTACCTCCAAAACCAGTGAACTATCAGCGGGAATCAGTGAAGCAGCCGCCACGCAGGTGAGCAGTGTGAAAAAGATTGTGGAAGTAACGGAAAATATTGTAGTCGTGGCTGAGGAGACTGCCGCGGGAACTGACGAAATAGCTGCTTCAGCTGAGCAGTTATCTACCGGAATGAGAACGGCCCATATAAAAATGAACACCCTGGCCGAGGTATCTCAAACCCTATCTAATGGATTGATGATGATTACTTTTTCGGGTCATAAAACAAGTGATAACCGAATCTTTAATATGAAAGCCGCATATGAACGTGAAAAAAGCTTACTGGACGCGCTGCTGAAGAATTCACCGGACGCAATCTATTTCAAAGATTTGGAAAGCAAGTTCATCAGATGCAGCCATTCGGTAGCCTCCCTGGCAGGTCAATCTTCAGAAGCGGACATTATTGGAAAATCCGATTTTGATTTTTATCCTCATGAAGAGGCACAGTTTGCTTTTGAAGGAGAACAGGAAATTATCAGCAAAGAACAGCCAAGTCTGGATGTGATCTCTAAGAATCATTACGAGGATGGTACGCACAAATGGGTATCCAATACCAAGATGCCTTTATATGATATTCATCAGCGGATCATGGGAACAATGGGTATTTCCAGGGATATCAGTGAGGTCAAGGAGGCGGAGTTAGCCGCCAGTCGGCAATTGGAAAATTTCCGGACTGTGGAATCGGACCTAAAAGCCACGCGTGATGCACTGGAAACTTGCCAAAAAGAAAATAAAACCTTGAAACAGGACCCGGAAAATGAAGCCGGTTAATTCAAATCCGAATTTTAGTAATTAAACGCCACGATTCTTCAATTCCGTTATGGATATTTACCTCATTCGTCATACGACCCCTGATATTGATCGAAGTATATGTTATGGTCAGACAGACCTGGCGTTGAAAAATACTTTTGAGGAAGAATCACAAATCATACTGGATCAACTACCGAATTGGTTTGATCGGATTTATTCAAGCCCGTTGATTCGGTGCCATTCCCTGGCTCAGTCCATTCCTTCCGCTCAGGTGATTGTCGAACCGAGATTGAAGGAATTGAGTTTCGGTGAGTGGGAGATGCAACCCTGGAAAGCAATTCCCGAGACCGAGTTGAATCACTGGAAACAGCACTTTGTTGATCAGGCCCCGCCTAAAGGAGAATCCATGATGGATCTGCAAAATCGAGTTATGTCATGGTGGGAGGAAATTAGAAGTGAAGTCGTGTCTCCTGTTGGTATCGTGGCTCATTTTGCAGTTATTCGGGTGTTTATGGCTGCCCTTCAAAACACGTCGTTACAGGACGTTTTTAACCAGGAGCGGATGGAGTATGGCGCTGTATTCAAACTGGATTTATAGAGAAATGTTGGAATAACCTGTGGTTCATATGAAACCTTTTGGTTTTATTTTTCTATATTTGAAACTAAAAGGTTTCATATCTAATGCGAAGAGATGTATTTCAGGCCATAGCCGATCCGACTCGACGAGAGATCATAGAGATTTTGTCAGAGAACACTGCCAATGTAAATGAACTTTCAGACAACTTTTCTATGAGCCGTACCGCGGTATCGAAGCATTTAAGAATTCTTAATGAATGTGGGGTGGTAGAAGTGGAAAAGCGAGGCCGGGAAAGCCATTACAAGGCTAAACTCGATTCACTTGGAGAGGTGGCTGTCTGGATCAATCAATACAAGTTGTTTTGGAACGACTCCTTGGACCGATTGGAATTCTTATTGAAAGCAGATGACCATAACAAAAACACAAAATCATGAACAAATACGGAGTATTGATTGATTCAACCACATTACAATTCGAACGCTTGCTACCTGGGCCTATTGAGAGAATTTGGGAATATTTGACGGACGGAGATAAGCGAGCCCTTTGGTTTGCAGGAGGCCCTACGGACCTTAATGCCGGAGGAGCCATGAAATTGATTTTCAACAACTCGAAGTTGTCTAACCCACCAGACTCTACACCAGAAAAGTACAAGGAATTTGGTGATGGATTTGTATCAGAAGCCAAAGTATTAAAGTGTGAACCGCATACGCTTTTCGTGATTGAATGGGAGGGAGTAGTGAAGTTTGAATTAGAACCTCATGGAGATCAGATAAGGCTTACATTAACGCATGAAAAGTTGAAAGATGACCAGGAGGCGAGAGTAGGCACTTTAGCCGGATGGCACACCCACTTAAATGTTCTTGATGATCGATTGAATGATGTGGAACCAAAAGGGTTTTGGTCTGTTCATATGCCCCTGGAAAGTGAGTATGCAGACCGACTGGGATAAGCTCCTATCGACATCAATTTTAAAAATTTCTGTTTTCAATAGATAATTCTCTCTATAAAGGTTGACCGGTGATGAGAAAACGCCCATAACTTTACTTTCTGATAAGTAAAGGAAGTGTCAGAGATTACCAACTTCATCATTCCCACCGAGGAGCGCGCGTTTAGGGCTTTTTTCGATTCCCATTATCCGGTAATGGTCAGTTTCGCCATGAATTACATCCGGGACCAGGATCAAGCGGAAGAGTTGGTACAGGAAGTATTTGCCAATCTATGGTCAAAGGCCACGGAAATACACATCAAGACCTCTCCACGCTCTTATCTGTTTTCGTCCACTCGAAATGCTTGCCTAAATTTTTTAAAACACAAGAAAGTCGAGCAGTCATATATTGGACAAGCAGTTCATCAAAGCTATGATCAGGGCGATCAGGTGGAATATGAGGAACTTATTGACCGATTAGAGCAAGCGTTGAATAAAATACCCGAAAAGTGCCGCGAAATATTTGAACTGAATCGATTTGCAGGGAAGCGTTACAAGGAGATTGCGGAAGAATTGGGATTGTCGCTAAAAACCGTGGAGAATCAAATGGGAAAAGCGCTTAAAATCCTGAGGAGTGAATTGGGTGATTACCTGTTATTGCTGATTTGGTTTTGGTGGCATGGGGGTAAATTTTAGTTGAGGTGTCAACAAATTGAACATGGAACAAGAATCATCATATCGACCATCTTCAGAAGCTTTTGCAGCTTATTTCGCCGGAGAAATTTCTTCAGAAGAAAAACAGGTTGTTGAACAATGGGTGGATGCTTCGGACGTCAATAGGGGTGAGTTAGAGCAGCTGCGGCAAATCTGGCTGGATACGAATATGCTCCGGACAAAGTCCGTCTCTGTAGACTTGAATGCCGCTTTCGAGAAGGTTAAACATCGAAAGGAGGTACTTGGTCAATCTGAAGTTCGGTTCTCCATGTGGAAGATAGCGGCAGGGTTGTTACTCCTACTCACCGTATCATGGTGGTTTTGGAAACCTTCTCCCGCCCCTCTAGTCTTTGCTTCTGAAGGAGTTCAGGAAATCAGCCTGTCTGACGGTTCAGTAGTAACACTCAATGATCAAACAATATTGACTTATCCCGTACAATTTGATGGAAACCAAAGAACCCTTCAGTTACAGGGCGAGGCATTTTTTAGCGTGGAGGAAGATAAGGAACGGCCTTTTCGGATACAAGCTGGCCCTATAACAGTCACGGTTTTGGGTACTGAGTTTAATGTGAATACTACAGAAGAATTTGTAGAGGTGTCAGTGTCCAGTGGGCGAGTAGAAGTTTGGTCTGATTTTGTGTTGGATACGGTAGATGCGGGCCAACAGATTTTATTAAACCTCCAAAATGAAACAACCACATTTGGTAGTACTTCTTTATCAGGTACAGAGTTCTATTGGATCGACCAGAAGCTAACTTTTGAGGGTGTGGAGCTACAGACGGTGTTGCGTGAGCTGAATGCCATTTTTGATGTTACGATAGACGTGGGGAATGAAGCGATTATGAATTGCCGACTTCAGGCGACGTTTGAAGGTCAGTCCTTTGACGAGATTATAGAAATTATTGCACTTTCTCAGAACCTGGAAGTGACTGTCGATGGAACCAATTACTTACTAATTGGAGAAGGGTGCGTCAACTAATCACATTATTATTTCTGGTTTCCGCATTCACGTGTTGGGGTCAAACAGATTTGGTAACGCTGGATCTTGAGCAAGTAACTGCTGAAGAAGCGATGGCTGAAGTCATGACTCAAACGCATTTCAGATTTGCTTATAATCCTGATGTATTAATCAATGACCTGATCAGTGTGGCAATTGAGGAGGTGCCGCTTGAAAAAGCGGTGAGTCAACTGTTTGCCAAACACTACCAGGTGAAGATTAGGGGGAGTTATGTTGTATTGCTTCCAAAGAAAAGACGCGAGTCCAGATCCAGTAGAAGCACGGTTACAGAAATTCAAGGTGAGGTCCTGGAAGCAGAAACTAACAAGAAACTGGAAGACGTCACCGTCTATGATGTATTGACATTGAAGCCAGTGCTGACCAATGCTATGGGTGCATATTCACTGAATGTGGAGCTTCCCAATGAGATTGCATTCATCGCCATTAGCAAGGAGAACTATCAGGATACAGTAATCCAGGTCAGAAGAAATGAGCTGTGGAAGGTCTCGCTGAAAAGGAAGCCAAAGAAGCTTGAAGAGGAACCTGATAAAATCCAGCAAAAATTCCTGGGAGAGAAGATATCCATGCACGCCAAAAACGTCAACCTAACCGAAAGAAGGCCAATTCAACTGGCCTTGACACCCGGTTTGAGTACCAATGGATTCCTGAGTGGACAGTTCACCAATAAAGTGTCCATCAATATCATTGCTGGTTACAGTCATGCTATCGAAGGCGTGGAATTTGGGGGCGCGTTGAACATGTCGCGCAGCTATGTCCAGGGCGTACAGATGTCCGGAGGAGTAAATATCAATGGAGAGTTAACTCATGGGGTACAATTCGCGGGAATTTCTAACATTACCTTATCCGACCTCAAAGGATGGCAGGCGGCCGGTTTTTCGAATCAGGCAGATCAAGCTTCGGGAGTTCAGATGGGAGGTGCGATGAATTTTTCTAAGAACATGAAGGGAGTACAGATTGCAGGTATTTCCAACTGGAATCAATATGAGTATCGGGGAGTTCAAATATCCGGTGGTCTCAATTACACAAAGCAATTAAAAGGGCTTCAGATTGGGGTCGTGAATGTGGCGGATTCGGTTGCAGGAGGTGCCATGCTGGGTATCGTAAACTGGGCCAAAAATGGTTTCCATGTATTAGAGTTCAGTTCAAATGATATCTCGCCTTACAACTTGTCATTTAAGTCCGGAGTTGAATCCTTCTACACCATTTTGAGAGCGGGTATTAATCCGCATAAGGATCAATTGTGGGATTATGGAATGGGTATTGGTACACTTTTTAACCTGAAGCAAAAAGCTTTCATTGATCTGGAGACAACCTATCATGCGATCCAACCTCTCGACAAGAAGTTCATAGATGGTGTGAATTTTGAGACCCGACTTCAGGTAAGATTCGGTTATCGGTTGTTGAAAAATGCTGAATTGATTGGCGGCCCTATCATTCACTTTCTGTTTTTTAAACCCGACAATGCAGAGGACCTGACCTTTTCCAACCGATTTGGAAACAATGCATTTTCCAGTACTCAAACCTCTTCTTTCAACCGTAAGTGGTGGCTGGGATATGATGTGGCCTTAAGGTTTTAAGTTTCAGTCATTGCGCTTTCCCAAAACCTTTGTCATGGATTGAATTGAGTCTCATTGCTGTAATTTTGCTTAGATCAATAACAGCGAAAAAGGCCCTTGAAATCTCCTTGGACGCCCTTGCCCATGTTCGTGTCTTCACGAATCATCGTTTTTACTTGCCAGGCTTGTATCAAAACAACCTTCCAAATCATACGAAAATAGACCTGTAAACTCATAGGCGCTTAAGTAAGTCCTGTCACCTAAGAAGGTCGGTATGCTCTTTTAGACTTTTTTTGAATAGCTCACAATAGGTATTTCGAACTTTCTTCAAAGATTGCTTCACCCTCTTGCGGGCTCGCAAAGACAAAGCACCTGGCCATTGTTCACGTACCCTCGCCTGGATTCTTCACCAATCACCGCTATCCCAACTCCTCGTCCTGGTTCGTGTCTTCACGAATCCCTGTTGTCCTGCTCAGTTCGTGTTTTCATGAACTTCTAACCCAAGTCAGGTTTCCTGGATTTCCATGGTCAAGGTGAAAAAAAGCAGAAAGTTTTAAAAACCGCATGGGGGTAAATCCCGGGTTGGTTTTCAAAGTGGCGAAAATCATTGCTAAAAATCTCAAAATGAAACGACAATTTTTTTATTCGCTACTGGTCATGTTGCTTACCACTTACTCCTATGGGCAACATCAAACCATCAGAGGAACAATCCTCGATACAGATTCCAAATCTCCCCTGATCGGGGCGACGGTACAGGTTTTGAACCAGGAACCGATTATTGGAACAGTCACAGATCTGGATGGTAAATTCAGACTGATTAATGTCCCTTATGGAAGGGTGGACCTACTGGTACGTTACATCGGTTATGAAGAACGTGTGCTACCCAATGTTTTGGTTACAGCAGCCAAAGAAGTGATCCTTGATATTGATTTAACAGAAAGCTTTGAAGCTTTAGAAGCTGTGGTGGTCACTGCTACCGAGAATCACGAAGTATTGAATGAAATGGCATTGGTCAGTGCCCGTACATTTTCTGTTGAAGAGACACAACGTTATGCTGGTTCCTTTAATGATCCTGCTCGATTAGTTGCATCATTTGCTGGAGTAAACAGCAACGCGGAGGGCAACAACGATATCGTAGTAAGAGGTAATTCACCGAAAGGAATCCTTTGGAGACTAGAAGGAGTGGAGATACCAAATCCCAATCATTTTGCTAATGAGGGAGCGACAGGAGGCCCAATCAATGCATTGAACAGTAACATGCTCGCTAATTCTGATTTTTTCACGGGTGCTTTTGCTCCTGAATATGGGAATGCTTTGTCAGGCGTTTTTGATATGAAATACAAAAAAGGCAACAACGAGCAGCGGGAATATACCGCCTCTGCCAGTACCCTGGGGCTTGACTTTACTGCTGAAGGGCCCTTCAAAAAAGGATACAACGGATCTTATATTGCCAATTATCGCTATAGCTCTCTGCAATTACTCACGGATCTGGGAATAGTTGATTTTACAGGTGTTCCAAAATATCAGGATGCAGCGATCAATGTAAGCCTGCCGGCAGGGGAGAACGATCACTTCACCTTATTTGGTTTAGGGGGTATCAGTGACATTGCGGGAGAGGAATTCCATGACAATGGAGACAAAGCGTACCGGGGAACCATGGGAAGTGACCTGGGTGTATTAGGATTATCTCACATACATTTCTATAATGATCGGGCATTTTTGAAATCTACATTGGCGTATACAGGTACGCGATTACGCTTTACAGATGAGTTGGTCAACGATCTTGATGATTATTATGTGATTGACGATACTGACATCTCAAAAAGTACATTCAGGGTTTTATCAACATTTAACTACAAGTTAAATGTGCGTCATAAGATAGAAATTGGAGGCATCTTTTCTCGGCTGTCCTTCAAGGCTCATGCGGAGACTTACAACTACGAAGAAGAAACCCTGGAAACTTCATTAAACGATAATGGCGCTTCCAATACATTACAAGCTTTTGCCAGCTGGAAATATAGAATGGGAGAGGATCTCACTTTGATCTCCGGACTGCATTTCATGCATTTTACGTTGAATGAATCCAATTCGATAGAACCGCGGGTTGCATTGCGGTGGGAGGCAAGTGAACGTGGAGCCTTTAATGTTGGATTCGGCCTCCACAGTAAGTTA
Organism: Cyclobacteriaceae bacterium; assembly: GCA_965215825.1. GTDB lineage: Bacteria > Bacteroidota > Bacteroidia > Cytophagales > Cyclobacteriaceae > JAWPMT01. The sequence goes on from CBDCEM010000003.1 coordinate 949,028, forward strand.
GATGCTATCTCGACTTACCTTGCGCGTGTACCAACTGGGGAAGACCAGTTCTTACAACCTAACCTTGGCTTGAAGCCATCCAAAGCCGCTCACTTTGTCTTAGGTTACGATCGCAAAATCAATCCACAAACGCATTTTAAAGCTGAATTGTACTATCAATACCTGTACCATGTGCCGGTGGAAAATGATCCGGCAAGTTCCTATGCGTTGTTGAACGAGTCAGATACATATGGAACTGTTCCATTGACCAATGCCGGAACAGGTAGGAATTTTGGACTCGAACTAACCTATGAGCGCTTTTTCCATAATGGCCTTTATTATATGGGAAATGTCTCGTTATATGAGTCCTTCTATACAGCCAAAGATGGCATTGAACGATCTACGGCTTTCAATGGGAATTACATTGTTAATTTCATCGGTGGCAAGGAATTTCCAATTGGCAAACCTGAAAAAGACCGGGTCATGTTCATGAATACCAAGGTGGTACTACTTGGAGGAGGAAGATATACGCCGATTGATTTAGAGTCCAGTAGAGCAGCCGGGTTTACCATCTATGATGATACCAACCCATTGGCTAGTGAAGGAGAAGATGTATTCTTTGTGAATTTCTCTATCGGGATTAGAAGAAATAAGGGCCGAACTACACGTGAGTTGAAATTGGATGCGAACAACATCACCAATAACCAGGCATTGGTGCGGGAATATTATATTCAACCAACAGAGGAAATTGAAAAGAGCTATCAACTTCCCATGATCCCTAATTTGGTATACACCTTCAAATTTTGATCAATTGAATTGACCAGATATGGACTTTTTCGACCTGACCTCTCAGAGTTGAAAAAACCTTGTTCTTTGGATGTTGAATTGTTCATACCTTAATACCCTTCATTCGAGCATGAACGTGAAGTTTTGGGGGCTTTTGTTTTCAGATAGATTGTGTTTACCTGGTCTCGACTGCTAAAAAAAGTACAATAAAGTGACCTTTTTCTGTAGCTGTTACATGTAGGCTAAGAGTGACTTTTGTGGAGTGATTGATATTGACCATTAGATAGGAAGATAGATGTCACCTGATGAAAAATAAGTTCACCTAATAATTTTTTGATTATGAAATTCGTCACCCAACAAATTCATGCTTATCTCGACTACCCGGTAGCTTTTGCACTTATGGGCCTTCCATTCGTCCTGGGATTGGGCGCTTCAAACCCATTAGCTCTTCAGCTTTCTGTCGCGACAGGAATTGCAGCATTGATCCTCACTATCTTGACCAATCACGAATTGGGCCTGATTAAAGTCATTCCTTACAAAATTCACCTTATTGTGGATATGCTTGTTGGAATTACATTCGTTATTGCACCTTTCGTTTTATCATTTCAAGGTATAGATGCGATATACTATTGGGCAAATGGAGGGGCGGTTCTGGTAGTCGTAAGCCTTCACAAACCGGCAACCGCCTCTTATGGATGAACTGAAAGTTGGAAAAATAATACATCCCAGCTCGTCAGATTGCCTGGGATATGCTTACCGCAGACAAAGAGGGTGTCTCAAAAGGCACTCTCTTTTTTTTTATTTAGTATAATTAACAGCTATTTGTAATCTTATTATCTTGGGGATGTGAAAGAGACATCCAAGAATCTACATTTTAAGCCTTACGACCAGAACCAACCGATGCTTCTTCCTCCTTCCTTGGAGGAACTCATTGAAGCGAATCATCCTGTTCGAGTTGTTAGCCAAGTGATTGATCAAATCAACATTGATGTGTTGCTTAAGCAATACAAACCCGGAGGCACTTCAGTATATCATCCACGTATGCTGCTGAAGGTTATGGTTTACTGTTATCTGACGAACATTTTCTCTTCACGTAAAATGGAAGCTGGCTTGAAGGAGAATATTCACTTGATGTGGCTTAGTGGTATGAGTAAACCAGACCACAACACCTTAGCACGTTTTCGTAGCGAGCGTTTGAAAGACAGTTTACGTCAAATCTTTGGTCAGATTGTGGGATTATTGGTTGAAGAAGGCTTGGTGAGTATCAAGCAACTTTACACTGATGGGACCAAGATTGAGGCCAATGCAAACAAGTATTCTTTCGTTTGGGGTAGAGCGATCAAGACCAGCAAAAAACGTATTGCCAAGCAACTTGATGACCTATGGAGTTATATTCAACAGGTAGCTGAAGAGGAGTTGAAGGACCTGCAGTCAGTTGATTTTAATGAGATTGATAGTCAGAAAGTCAGACAAACCATTGACAAGATCGATCAGGCACTGGAAGGTAAACAAGTCGATAAAAAGGTAAAGCAGAAGCTAAACTATGCTCGCAAGAACTGGCCTGACAAGCTGGATGATTATGAGAAGAAAGAGGCCACATTAGGCAAGAGAAACAGTTTTTCTAAAACCGATCCTGATGCCACATTCATGAGGATGAAGGAAGATCACATGCTCAATGGTCAGCTAAAACCTGGCTATAATCTACAAATGAGTACCTCAGATCAGTTCATCATTAATTACAGTCTACATCAAAACCCAACCGACACACTCACCTTCATTCCTCATCTACAACAATACAATGACTTATATGGATCATGCCCTGCTGTAGTGTGTGCTGATGCTGGTTTTGGTAGTGAAGAGAACTATCTATATCTAGAGGAACAAGAAATTGATGGATATGTGAAGTACAATTACTTCCACAAAGAGCAAACCAAGAAATGGAAAGAAGACCCCTTTAAAGCCGATAACCTCCACTACAACGAATCCAACGATACCATGACTTGCCCGATAGGTCAACAAATGGAGAATATTGGTGAGAAAGAAAGAATTACTGCTAGCGGATTTAAACAGCAATACATCCGATACCAGGCCAAGAACTGTGAAGGGTGCTCATTAAGGTCATCTTGTCATAAAGCAAGAGGCAATCGGATTGTAGAGATCAATCACAAACTAAGAAGGCACAAAAAAAAGGCCAGGGAAAAGCTGCTCAGTGAGGAGGGTAAAAAGCATCGATCTAAACGACCTGCTGATGTTGAAGCTGTCTTTGGAGCAATCAAACACAACAAAGGATTTAGAAGGTTTAACCTTAGGGGCCTGGATAAGGTCGCAATCGAAACAGGATTACTCGCAATTGCACATAATCTGGCCAAGAAGGCTGCCTAAATGAGGTAAAGGCTTCCTTAACTCATCAATCATTAGCTCAGTCTGTATTACCTAAAAATACCACTCAAGGATATAAAATAAAAGAAGCTGACCCTTTCGAGACAGCTTCTTTTTTTATTATTACCAGAAGGGCTTCAATGAACAGCTATAAGTAATATACTTTAGAATCTGATTTTGAAAAAAGAGACTCAGATGGTTTGGTATTCACTACTCCTGGTTTTAGGCCAAAAGAACCGCTAATTACAACGCATAAGACTTACCAATTGGGATGATCCGACCTTTTATTTCCACATTTTCATGATTGTATGACTCGATCTTGGCTTGATTGATGATAAATGATTTATGGATTCTTTTAAAGGAAGGAGGTAGCAATTGCTCTGCCTCTTTCAAGGACATGTATGCGATCAAAGACTTTTCATGTTCAATACTGAAGGTTACATAATTGCCCAGGGCTTCTACAAAGAGAATGTTGGATGGAAGTACCCGATGATATCGTTTCTCAGCTTTGATTTTCAGGGGCAACTCCTGGATGTTTTCGTTCTCCATTTTCTCTGAGCGCCAAAACTTGAACAGCTTAATGGCCGACAACAATAAGGTAACCAGAAATAAATCAAAGAACGCACTTTGAAATAAAGCAGGAACCATCAACACTTCGTCATCCATGAAAAAGCATTCATGAAAATAGAAGCAGGCGAGTCGCTGACCAAGGACCGCAAAAGTGATGATCCCGAGGTAGCCAGATACAAACAAAAGGTATCGCTCTTTCAGCAGCAACCCTGGTATCAGAAAGTAGATGGTAAGGTATCCAAGGCTAATCCTGACGGGCATGGAAACAAATTCTAGTTCGAAAGAGCGAAAAACATCATCGTCCCGAATTCCCATAATCCCGAAAATCACATAATAGGCCAGCCAAAACAAGACGTGAGTCAAGACGCGGGAATGGAAGAGATAAAGTTCTTTAGATAGCCACATCAGTATGTCAGGGTCTGGGGGTATTTGATATAGAAACAGGACACATACGTATAAAAGGGCCGCATTCTATCAGTTTAAAGATCTTTTTTCTCGTTGATCCCTAAGACGAAAGATATGCAACCGGAGTTTCCGGTGACAGACAAAAATCTAAATATGACTTATGAGAAAATACTATACACTAGTTTTTTTTAGCCTGATCAGTACAATGGTCGATGCTCAAATCGAAACCAGAATCTCTTCGATAGATTTCGTACAGGTCCTGAATGATAATCACGAAGAAGCTTTGTATTACTACGAAAACAATTGGAGGTGGTTAAGAGAACTGGCTGTTGAAAAAGGCTACATCTCAGATTACGAATTCATGCAAGTGGACCGCACCGAAGAGACACCTTATGACATCATTCTAATTACCATTTACAGCAACAAAGAGCAAGCAGCCCTTCGAGAAGATAACTTCGCAGAACTCATTGAAATAAAAGGAAGTCTTCGATTGCTCAACGACAAACAGCCATCGGAATTCAGAAAACTTTTAGATGGCCATCATGATGCTTTCCACCTTTCCAAATGAACGGATAGCGGCCATAATATCATTTTTGTTTTCCAGCATATGATCAATTAAATCCTGCTGATACTGATAGGTAGCTTACGCGAAGAGTGATTCGATGAAGTGCAACGAGGTAAACTTGATTTTACTTTTCAAAAGCCCGGATTTATAGGCCTGCACAGAACGTACAATTCTCAAAACCCTGGACAACTCCACATTGAAATGAGGGTTGTCCTTGTTTTTATAGGTGGGAAGGAATCGAATTCCTGTTGATCCGGGTAGCAAGATTTCACAAAGGTCGGATGTCGGACAATTGACGGGTGGTATAGAATGGCCAGGCAACTTTCTCAAAGAGCTTCAAGGTATGGTGAGGTTAGTTATAGACAAATGAGTATGCCAGATACCAGTTATAGAAGAAACACAAAATTCAATTGTTGAGAGCGGATGATAGATTGTAAACTATGGAGAAAAAGCCTCTCCCGAACGAAGTTCAATAGACAATTGCCAGATGCTGCTGATCGAATGACAGGCACGGCCGGGCATAGAAGACTATTCATTGTGACAATGACAATTTTGCTTCATGCAGTTGTATATACACTTCCAATAGTGACACAGGGCCAGGAGCGATATCACATTACCATGGGTAGTGTGAATTTTAAGTCCGAAGCTCCGCTTGAATTAATTAAAGCCAAAACATCTAAAGTCCTTGGTATTTTGGATATAAACAAGATGGCTTTCGCGATCTCGGTTCCCATCGCGACTTTCCGCGGATTCAACAGTGCCCTCCAGCGTGAACATTTCAATGAGAACTATATGGAATCAGCTAAGTTTCCTAAGATCGTCTACAGAGGGTTGATCCTGGATAAGCTGGACCTGCACAAAAATGGTTTTTATGAAGTCATGACGAAGGGAAAGCTAAACCTGCATGGCATAGAATTAGTCCGGGAAATTCCTTGTGAAATTAAGGTAGAAAACGGAGTAGTTACAGTTAAGTCAAAATTTGAGGTTTTGCTTGCCGATCATCAGATCCGAATACCTTCTGTCGTGCAGCAAAAGCTCGCCGAAAAGATCATTGTAGAAGTAGAAGCAGACTTTGTCTTGAAAATATGAATGTCGTAGGAAATAAGAAGCAATTTCAACAGTACCTGTTTGAATTTATCGTACTGTTTGGCAGTATTTATATCGCCTTTGAGTTAGAAGAGTGGGACGAAAATCAAGATTTCACCGACCGGGAAGAAGCTTATCTGGCCAGTTTGCATCAAGACCTTCGAAAGGATCTAAATCAATTGAATCGCCGTGTTTACGAGTATGACGAAAAGATTCAGGGAGCTTATAATGTCCTTCAATTACTGGACTCGGATTATAAGAACAGCAGACCGTCGATCGTGGATGAGTATAAATCCCATTTGCAGTATCATTTCAACTACAACCCTGTGAACAACACCTTGGTCACCTTGCGGACCAGTGGTGACCTGAAGTTGGTCAAGAACCATAAGTTTAAAATTCTGCTCAGTGAGTTGGACAAATCTTATGCAGTGACGCTCAATCAGGGAGAAATTTTTAATCACTACATCGAAGGGAATGAATGGTCTGGTTTCTTCATCAACAATTTTGATGTTCAAGACCTAACAATATTCAGGCAGAACCCTAATCTTACCATCCTGTTTAAGAACAAAGTAAGGCATTATATCACACTGATCGAAAGCTACTATTTCCATATGCAAGGCACTTTGAATAAAATAGAAGAAGTGAAAATTGCGCTGGAAGCTGAGATGAAACGGCGTGAACTTTCTTATGATCCCGGTAACAAGTCGAATGACGAGCCTGTTAACGATATCGCCGAAGACAGTTTAAGTGATGATTTGGATGAGCTACTAGAAGAATTGGATGGGACTGGCGAAGAACAAGCAACTTCAAATCAGCCACAATCGACAGAAGAGGCCACAGAAGAAGATTTGCTGGACGATTTATTGGAAGATCTCGATGAAGAAGGGATATAATGGATGGAGCGAAATGAGTGAGAACAGGCGATTACTAGTCGTGTTTGTGGTATTTTTGATCACTTTCGTATACTCATGCACCTATAGAGACGGGTTTATTGTGCCAGATGAGGATGAAACAGAATTCATTGCTACACCAGCAGATATTTCAGGTTACCTCAACTGGACGGCCCTGGGCACCGTTGATCGACCAGACCTGAATGAATTCCGAACCATTTATATAAACAAACCAGAAGAGGCCAACCGGACCAACGGATTCTATTCTGTAGGGACCATTCTCTTAAAAGAGCTGCGGAATTTTTCTAACAGGGATCAGATAGTTGGATTTCAGGTCATGGTGAAGAGAGGCGGGGAGTTTAATAGGGCCGGGAATAATTGGGAATGGATTCTGATCGATGGTGACGACACCAATTTGATCGATGTAAACCGTGGTGGCAATGAACTGACACTTCGCGGAGTACCTTGTTTCAATTGTCACATGGGGTCAAACGATTTAGTTATTGGAGGATATGAATAAGATATCAATCTGTTTACTGATAAGCCTTTCATGGGTTCAGTGCTGTCTGGCTCAAAGTGCTTTTAAACTCGATCATGGGACCATCACTTTTACGTCAGATGCACCTCTGGAGCTGATTCAGGGATATACGGAGCAATTGCGTGGGGTAGTAAATCCTACTTCTGGAGAAATGGCCTTTCTGGTCGAAATTAGGACGTTTGAAGGGTTTAAGAGTGATCTCCAGCGTACCCATTTCCATGAAAACTACATGGAAACTTCGAAGTTTCCCAAAGCTTCCTTTTCAGGAAAATTTATCAGCAAAGTAGATTTTTATAAACAAGGCGTACAAGAAGTTGAAGTGCAAGGTCAACTGGAAATCCACGGGATTTCCAAAGAACAGATTGTGGCCGGCACGCTCAATATCCAGGATGGAATGATGTACATCCGGGCGAAATGCCCCGTCGAACTACAGGCATTTGGGATTGCTATTCCAAAGATTATGTTTCAGAAGCTAGCTGAGGAGGTTCTTTTGGATTTCGATTTTATGCTCAAACGAGAGGAGTAGCTTTTAAAACCCTGTATGAATTGATAAAACAGCATTTGCAGACGCTGTGAAAATGAACTTCGCACATGAGAAAATATTTGACCTTACCCTTCATTTTATTGATAATCTCATTAATTCCCACACAGGTCCTCGGGCAGGACGACCTGCTTGCGTTGTTGGAGGAAGAAGAAGGTGACGAATTGGAACATATCAACTATACCTACGGGACTTTCAAAGGAACTAAAATTGTCCATTCTTCTTCTGTTGACTTCCAACCCCGTGGAGATTTACAGTTTTCCATTTCACACCGTTTTGGGCCTGTCAATAGCGGAGCAGATAGGCTATGGGGGCTCGACGATGCCCAAATTAGACTTGGCTTCGAATATGGCCTTTCTGATACCTGGGCCATTGGACTGGGCAGAAGCGGACAGCAAGCCACATTCGACTTCTATAGTAAATGGAAGATTGTCAGACAATCTTCAGGACTCACCAATATTCCAGTGTCAATTGTATGGAACGCTAACCTGGCCATAAATTCAAGAAGTCTGGCAAATCCGGAATTCAATCAATTTGAAAACAAACTCTTTTATACCCATCAATTACTGATCGCCCGAAAGTTTAATGATCGGTTTTCACTACAGTTGGCACCAACCTATACGCATAACAATATCAGGGAATTTCAGCAAGAGAGCAATGATACTTTTTACCTGGGGGTTGCCAGTAGGTGGAGATTCACCAAACGAATGGCCATTTTGATGGATTACTATTATATCCATGATTCGGATTTGAAAGAAGTATTTGACGAGCCTCTGGGGTTTGGTCTGGAATTAGAAACCGGCGGTCATGTATTTCAAATTGTAGCAAGTAATACGCAGGGAATGACGGAAAAACTGTTCCTGGCACGATCTTTTGGAAGTTGGGCAAATGGAGATATCAGGATTGGATTCAACATTACGCGAACATTCCCTCTAAGGCATTGATTCAGACCTGATATTTACGGCACGTGTGGAATTAATCCAGGTGATTTCTAAAAGGTTAATCCGCGAGAACTTTTTTTGGCGTGCTCATAAAACTCCTATTCGCCGACTTACCTGTCGGATAAGTAGCCACAATTGAAATTGTATGAGAAGTGCCACAGTATCACTTTGAACCCATAACTGTGAATCACCTACCCCGTTTCTATCTTCAAAATGTCGGCTTATTGACAGTGGATGGGCATCCCTTTAGGGTAAGAACAGGGTATAGATGTACAACATGTGGCTATGAAGATCAATTAAGTTAGTATCCTAATCACCCTAATGTTAACCTTAGAACCTAATGATATGAGTAGATATTTTTTAACCCTCTTGATATTTGCGATTTCTACGCAATTGTCCTTTGCTCAGGAAAAATTTGTCACCGATAACGATGAAATTGCCTTTGAAGGTTTTGACCTTACCACTTACTTTAATGGTCAACCAGTAAAGGGTAAAGCCGAGCATTCTTTGGAGCACAATAAATTGAAGTTGAGATTTGCTACGGCACAGAACAAAGATCGGTTTGTCCAGAACCCGGAAGAATTTTTGCCAGCTTATGGTGGATGGTGTGCTACAGCAATGATCTATGGGGATGCTGTTCGTCCGGATTTCACCAGATTCAAAACTCAAAGCGGAAAAATTCTATTCTTCGAGGTAAAAGCTTTTTTCAATGGCGAAACACAGTGGGACAAAGACCCAGCCTATTACGAGGTTTTGGCGGAAGCGCAGTACATGAAATATGTACGAGAGGTAGAAGCTAACTGACCTTCACTAAAGTTTGCTTATAAGCATAGCGAAATAGGACGTTCTTCTAAATCAATCTATAGTTGGGTCTATGGACGGAGGAAATTATAAAATCTCAGCAAATGCAATATAATTAATGTCGCGAAGTTGACATTTTACGTACCATTAAGGGCTTTTCACGGTCAATAGTTCTTATCTTGTTTCTGATCTAATTCATTAAGGATCAGTGATTTCGGATGTAGACACCACTTTACTATCAACCAAACTTACAAGTGATTGTGTCAAATGTTTTCCAAAATTACCTGAGTATCGGTCAGTCCCCCTCGGATATCTCTGAATTAAAAGTCCGTAAAAGTTTTCTCGTTTTTTTAGCTACATTTATGTCCTGCGGCGGCATCATATGGGGAACTATTTCCCTGAATTATGGTCTGTCTTGGCAGTCGTTAATTCCCTATGGATATGTATTGATCTCGCTTTTCAACTTGTCCTTATTCGCGATATTGAAAAATTTCAATTTTGCAAGGACTGTTCAGCTTTTCATCAGTTTATTGCTGCCCTTTCTATTTCAATGGTCACTTGGTGGGTTTTTCTCATCAGGTTTGATCATGCTATGGGCCCTACTTGCTGTAACATCAGCTCCCGCTTTGGGAGGTGTCAAATTTTCATCCGTTTGGATGATTCTATACCTCATCGGAGGAATATTTTCATACCAATATGATGACTTTTTCATAGCCGAAAAACCTGGAATTTTGGCGGATCAATCTTTATTGTTTCTAACACTCAATACTCTGGTGATTTCCACTATAGTGTTTGGCCTGGTCATATTTTATGTTGGCAGGAGTAAAGCCGCTCAGTTAGAAGTGCAAAAGACGAACGATAAGTTGAAAAAAGTTACAGTACTGTTTAAGAAGAAAAACATAGAACTTGAATCAGCCCAGAAAGAACTTCATGAAAGTAATCAACAGCTGGAAGAAGCCAAGACCAACCTGCAGCGAATTAATGAAAAGCAGCAACAGATTAATCAAAAATTGATGCGAGAAAAAGGCTTTTTTGATCCGGATGTGGATGATCGTTTAAGAAAGGATTAATTTATAACTACTTGATAATAAATCATAGACGTAGTAAACTTTTTCTGCAAACGAAAAGTACCAATTTCAGGTATTAATTGGTTGGCTTTACATCTGGCCAGAGACCTGCCTTAATCTATGATAGAAATGCAAATTCATGACCTATGATTTGAATACATTGACTATCTTATGACAACTTTAAAGTTGGATTGGGAAACTGGTCTGACTGGTCAACCTTGCTATATTTGTAAATACCCCTTCCAGGGTACTCCAGTTTCGCTCTTTGAATAACCTCATCTTGGGATGTTACGGATTTTTTATGGACAAAAACGATATGATCAATATGATTCGAGGAGCTTTTATTATCATGACTTTGCAAATAGGACTGTCCTTTCCGTTACAAGCTCAGTATGAACGCGATGCGAACGAATTGATTGAATTAAATGGCGAGTGGGAATTTTATTGGGACACCTTATTGAGTACCCGTCAGTTAGCAACAACAGCACTTAAGCCGGAGAAAATTATCGTTCCATCTTCCTGGACGGAATTTGGATATCCTGCAGATGGAAAAGCAACTTATCGATTGGTTTTGGATGTTCCTGATACCATGAGTAACCTGGCGCTCTATGTTCCGAAAATATGGTCCAATTCTAAGGTTTGGGTAAATGGTAAATTGGTAAGTGAAAGAGGGGATCTACGAATGATAGATAGTCGTGAAAACCTGATTCTGGAGACCTTGACCATGCCATTACCTCCTGCAGAACAATGGGATATCGTGGTACACGTAGCCAATAAAGACATTTATCTCGGTGGACTATTGTACCCTTTTAAAATGAGCACCTTTCAAAAGCTTAATGGTGAGAAAAAGAGCCAGGAGACCATGCAAACGCTGTGGTTGGGCGCTTTGTTGATCATGGGTATCTATCATGTGATATTGTATTTAATTGGGAGGGTAGATACCATTTATTTACTCATTGCAGGCATTACTTTTTTACTGGTACTTAAGATGGTTGTGTTTGGCGAAAACCTGGCCTATCAATGGTTGAAGGACACGGATCGCCTGGATTTCAAATGGCAGAGCTCCTTGTATTACTTTTCTACCTATATGGTAGCGGGCCTTGGAGGCTTATACATCAATAAGCTCTACCCAAATATCCCTCGGGCCTGGATCGGAAAAGCGCTGTTGATTGTTATTACGGTCTATGGTATCTTTTTACTTGCGACGCCCATCGCTATTTATACCCCAACACTATTGCCTTTTCAGGTGATTGTAGGTCTTGCTGTTTGTTACATCATCACCGTGATTTTTCTGGGAGTTAAGACCAATAAAAGCCTTACCGCCAATACACTGCAGTTATTGGGAATCCTGGTCATGATATTGGCAGCTATGAACGATGGTTTATATGAATATGGATTTAAAACGGGTCTTCCACAAGAAGTTCTGCCTTATGGATTTTTAGTGGTGATTTTCATTCAAATGATCATTCTGGCGTTTGAACGGTATCAAAGCCACCATAAAATTCTGGAATTGGTGGATACCCTGGAGCATACTGTTGAGCGACGAACAAGGATCATTGGAGATCAAAAAGAAGAGCTACAATTTAAGTCAGAAGAACTGAGTGAGATCAATGCCTTAAAAGACAAATATTTTGCCAATATCAGCCATGATTTACGTTCTCCATTGGCAGTGGTGCAAGGGAATTTTGATCTAATCAAACTTGATCAGGTCAAATTAACTGATTCGATACAACAATACTTTGATCAGGCACAACAAGGTGTGAATGTACTCAGTACATTGATTGATCAAATCACTGACTTAATTCGGATAAAGACCAACGGACTTCAATTGAATAAGGTGCCTCACGACCTGGTTGAACTCATCCGTAACCAATTAAAAATTCATGGTACTTCCCTTTCTTTGAAAAGTATTAATGTCCGTTTTGAACCCTCTGAGGCACGTATGCTAAACGTTGATCCGAAGCAATTTTTCAGAATCATCCAAAATCTGCTGACAAACGCCATTGAACATACACCCCAGGAAGGAGTCATTGAGGTAGCTTTAAAACAAGAACCTGGTCATACAACCATTCAGGTAATGAATTCCGGTGACCTGATTTCCGAAGAACAGCAAAAACGAATTTTTGATAGATTTTTTTCGGATAAAAGTGCAAGAAGCAAAGGGATGGGTATAGGGTTGGAACTTACACGGGAGCTGGTCGAATTACATGGTGGAACAATCCGGGTGAAGACTGTGAATGAAATGAATTGTTTCGAGGTAGAAATACCTCATCAGGAGCACTAGAATTTCGAGGGGATCAATTGTCTTAAAGTTTACTGGTTAGACGTGTAGGGTAATTATGAGATGAATTGTAATTTTACGGGACAGGAAATTGTCCTGCATTGATCTTCAGCACTGAGGAAGAAATTGGGAGGTCGATGATTAGATTGTGCTTAGGGCGCATACCTCGGTTAACCATAAAATGGGATCGAAGTATGCGCTTTTTTAGTAATGAGTGTTAATGATAGATCTAAAACCATGGTAATGATTGATGGAAAACGGACAATTCGACCATTTCTTGTTAATGGTAATCTCTTCGATAAGGGAAGAGATCATACTTTTGGTTTTAAGGAAATTAATTTTTTTTGATCCGTTATTGATTGACCGATTTCCAGCTCATTTCAGGTATGCAAAAGACTAGCTCAACTCTCCTCCTTATTTTCCTTTTTCTGGGATATGGTGCCTTTCCACAAACCAAGTTGGCACTTGTGATAGGGAATTCGGAATATGAATTTCTGGAATCTCTGAAAAATGCTAAGAATGACGCCACCGACGTTTCCCGGCTTTTGGAGGAAATGGGTTTTGAAGTGGATTTTCACATCAACACCTCGAAAGAAGAATTAAAAGAAGCAGTCAGGAATTTTGGCCAAAGAGCCAAAAACTATGATATCCTGTTGTTCTACTATGCAGGCCATGGTATTGAGATCTTTGGTAAAAACTATTTTGTGCCTATTGGAGCACTGGCAACTTCAGCTACTGAGGTAAGGAAAACTTGTGTTAGCGCCAGTGCCATTACACAATACATGAAGTTGGCAAAATCCGAAGCCAACATTGTGATTTTGGATGCTTGCCGGTCCAACCCTTTTACTTTGTTGTCTTCCGATGAGGCCAGCGACGGACTAGCACTGATGGATGCACCTCCTGGTACCATCATCTCATTTGCAACTGCTCCTGGCCGTGTAGCTTTTGATGGCGTTGCTGGCGATGCGAGAAATGGAGCATACACCGATGCGTTACTCAATCACCTGGGTACCTATGACCTTTCCATCAATGAGGTGTTTGCACGTGTCAGGAATACGGTGGTCGCGCAGACGAATGAAAAACAGATTCCCTGGGAATCCACTTCCCTGTCAGGAGAGCTGATCTTAAGGCCGAAACCTGAGCTCCCCATTCAGGTGAATATTCTCGAGGGAGATTCGGTAACCTTCGAAGGTGATGGTGAATTGCATGCCGTTTCCAACCTCAAGGGAGTATCTTTTTATTGGTATTTCAATGGGCATCAGTATTTGAACAAAGCGACGGTACCAGTCAATAAAACAGGAAAGTACGAAGTGAAAGGGATCAGCCAGGCGGGACAAGTACTGGTTTCCAAGCCGATCAAGGTGACCGTACAGTCTTTTGTCGAACCTCAACTGTTCATTTTAGAAGGTAGAGAAGTCGCTTTTAAGGAAGATGGGATGCTCCATGGGAGGGCAAATGTCCTCGGAGAATATCGGTGGTTTAAGGAGAATAACTACATCGGAGATGGCCCCGACATGCAAGTCAGTCTATCGGGTCGATACACTTTTCAGATCATTACCAGAGACGGGGTGAAAGCTGTTTCTGAACCAATCAACGTAAAAGTAAAAAAATGAAATTCGGGAAAATTTTAGTCCTCTTCTTCCTGTTTCCATTTGGAGCATTTGCTCAGTATGGCTACATCACTGGGAACATATCCGATCGATTTGGTCCGCTCAATAATGTGACCATTACCATAAAGGGAACCTCCTATGCCACGTATACCGATGCGAATGGGTATTTCGCATTTGAGATTGATACTGGATATCATGAACTAAGGCTGGAACTGACGGGCTACCATCCGGTGGATCAAACCATTCGTCTGGATAACCTGGAGCAGGAAGACATGGAGCTTTCTTTGGAAAGTAACCTGATCGACGCAGATGTGAGCATTGGAAGCAAGACCACTGTAGCTCAAAATCAGCTAGAATCTCCTGTTCCTATCGATGTGATTTATGGCAAAGACCTGCTGACCTCCGGACAAACCGATTTAACATCGGCATTGCATCAATTGTTGCCGAGCTTTTATTCGGTCAAGCAATCCGTGGATGACGGGATCAATCACACAGATCCCATTTCTCTTCGAGGATTGGGTCCGGATCAGGTTTTAGTATTGATCAATGGAAAGCGACGACACAAGAGTGCCTTTTTGAATACGCAAGACGTGTTTGGAAAAGGAACCGCAGCCACCGACCTGAATACCATTCCTTTATTAGCTATAGATCGAATAGAGATACTGCGCGATGGCGCTTCTTCTCAGTACGGATCAGATGCCATCGGTGGTGTGATCAATGTGGTGCTAAAAGAACATTCCCAGACGCCAGAGGTTTCCACTTATTCCGGGATATCGCAAGAGGAAGATGGCCGCGCCCTGGGAGTCGGGATCAACTATGGTTTCAAACTCAAGGGTAGGGGGTTTGTTAATTTAACGGCAGAGTACCTGGACCAGGGCAGTGTCAATCGATCAGGTGCTTATACGGGGCCGATCTTCGGTGATTTCCGCGATGATTTGCCCGACTCGGTGCAAAGGTTTTATAATGATATTGGAAGGACGGATCGGGAGCTGGTAGAGATTGGGCAAAGTGCGTACAATAATGGATCCTTTCTGTTGAACAGCAATTTTGAGATCAACGACCAACTGGAGTTATATGCATTCGGAGGATTAAACTACCGGGAGGGGCCAGTAAAGGCAACTTATCGTTTTCCACATCAATATGAGCTGATCGATCCTTTTTGGAATGAAAATGGGATTGGACCGAAAATCGTTAACAAGATCATTGATGAATACATCAATTTCGGATTTAGAGGCCAATTGTCCGAATGGTTTCTGGATGCTTCATATGGAACAGGTCTAAACAGATTTGAAGTAACTGTGGAAGACTCCAACAATGCCTCGTTAGGCTTTTTCACACCCTTCACAGCATTTTCCGGAGGATACCAGTATCAGCATGATGTAGTCAATGTGGAAGCCTCCCGGATTTATCCACTATCCCTGGGAGAATTAGATGTCGCTTTCGGGGGAGAGTACAGGGTCGAGCGCTATGACTTGATTGCAGGTGTAGAAGGCTCTCATATAGATGGTATGGATACGACCTTTTTTGGGGCTCCGAGAGCAGCAGGTATTCAGGGGTATTTTGGGATCAGCGATGACAATGCACTTTCAGAATCTCGCTCCAATGTATCCGGGTACGCGGAGCTCGATTATAGCCTGGGAGATTTCCTGATCTCCGGCGCAATCCGCGCCGAGGAGTACAGTGATTTTGGCTCCACCACTAACTATAAATTGGCCACACGCTATAAGTTTGCCAACCAATTCATTCTCAGAGGGTCCTTTAATACAGGATTCAAAGCGCCATCGCTACATCAAATCTACTATCGCCGGACCTCCTCACAGTTCATAGATGGTGGTTTACAAGACGTAGCGCATGTAAATACTCAGACGCCCGTGTTAGGCAATTTGCTTACTACCGATGTGGCATTGGAACCCGAAACAGCAGAAAGCTACAGTATCGGATTTACTTCCAGCATCAACCGAAATATTTCGTTGAGTGTTGACGCTTATCAAACGGAGATTAAAGATCGAATTGGTCTGGTCAATCGCATCGGAGCGGAGGGGGAAGATGAGCAGTTTCTTTTTGCGCTTGCAGGAGTGACTTCTCCTTTCATCGAATTTTTTGCCAACCTAGTAGATACCCGAACGCGAGGTATAGATGCGGTGCTGGCTGCCCAATACTATGGAACGAATGTGGCTTATAATTTCAATTCCTCGTTGAGCTACAACGAAACGAAAGTGACTGACGTTCCCGAGGAAGCAGACGATCAAATGTTTCGTGAGGAAATAAGCCGGGTAGAGTCTTTTGTGCCGTTGTACCAATGGCGCAATAACTTTAGTGCAACCATCAAAGGCGTGACACTGACCCTGAACCATACACGTTACGGACAGACTGAATTTTTACATCCCAATGACGCAGATCCGGCCAATTGGGTGATCGACGAGATAACCGATGAAGTACTCACCAGAGATCAGGAATTTGGCCCGAAAGATATCTTCAGTAGTGATTTGACTTTTCGGTTATTCAGTCAGTTACAGTTTACGCTGGGGGTGCAGAACATTACCAATCAGTATCCCGACAAGTGGCAACATAGCGATAATACCAGAAGCGGCGTGTATACCTACAGTCAGAAAGTAAGACCCTTTGATTTGCGAGGCACCTACTATTATACGAAAGTGAATTTTAGGTTTTAGATAAGATCACTCCATGAGATGCCTACCTTACTCGTTCACCTTTGATTTCTGTCTGAGGAAAGAAGAAGCTTCAACCATCTTACACGATTTTGATTTATCGGCTAACGAACTCGTAAAAACCAAATATAACTTTCTCACTCAGACGCTAAATAAATATCGAACTGCCCAGTCATTAGGCCATCGGAACCCTCGATAAAGTCAACATAACGGCACGATTCGGTATTCCTATCCGTTCGGTCTACTTTTTCCCGGCGGCTGCCTTTCTCGCTGAGCCAGTATGATTGAGTCGTCAGTGAGCGGTAATCCTCGGCCTGGATCGTGTAGTGGATATGCCGCCTTCTGCCGGAATACAGACCCGGGACGATGCTTCTGAAACGGTAGGCTCCCTGGCTATCACTGATTACGTAGCCCCTTAGTTTCACTTGTAAAGGCTTGTATTTTGAAATGTCACCATTTCCTGTCGGGTGATACACACCGTCTTTATCGCAATGCCATATCTCTATCACGGCCTCAGGAACTGGCATTTTCCCCTCCGGGTCACCATAGATCGAACCATGGATCTCCATGGGTGTTCCTGGCAGGTTATCATAATTCAGATTGACCGTTTCTTTCGTGTTGGACACGTAAAAGGGACCGGCTGTGGCTTTATCGGTATACCCACATTCGTTTGATTCCTGCTCATCCGGGCTCTTTAAGCCTAAAAACGGAATTGAAAATATGGATAACCCGGCTTTTCTGAGGAAGTTCTTTCTATCTAGTCTTGAACTCATATCGAATCATTTGAATGAACTGTCGGATCGGGTTTAAAAATCACCTGCAATAAACCTGATTCCCTCTGACCCGGGAAACTTTATCGGTCAACAACCCCATTGAGCGACAAACGACACAAATACTATAGTATCATCGGTTCTATGTTGTTCAACTTCAAAGCTTGTCGATCGTCGATCCTTTTTTAACAAAACAGTGACGTTTTTCAACTTGGTCGCTCAATTTGAAATCAATGAAGAAAAACAAAAACTGGATCCGAAACTATCATCGGGACATTGGGTACTTCTACGTGGGCCTTATTATCTCTTTTTCCATTTCCGGGATCGCCCTGAATCACCGAACGGACTGGGATCCTCAGGATTACGTATACCATGAAGCCGAAACGACTACTTCGCCATTCTCACTGAAAGATATACAAGAGGAAACAGTCAATAACAAATTAAGGATCATCCAGCGTGACCTGGATATAGAATTACAGCTACGGGGATTCCGGGAACGCCAGGGGAGACTTCAGGTGTTTGTTGAAGATGGGATTGTCTCTATGGACCCCAAAACAGGTAAAGTCAAACTTGAGATATATCGAAAAATTCCCGTTTTAGGCCACATGACCTGGTTACATAAGACCACTAACCATGTCTGGATATGGTATTCTGATGTATTTGGATTGGGAATGTTGGCGATCGCGCTTACGGGAATGTTCATCGTGTCAGGTAAGAATAGCTTCCGGCAAAGAGGATTGATCCTGGCCCTGGCAGGTGTATTGTTTCCCTTCTTTGCGTTGATCTTTCTGTTGTGAGTCTGCACATTCTTAAGTAGAGGAAAGCTTCAAAATCCATGCAGTTGTCAAATTGGGACGGAGCTCAATGTGACAAATTCTCGTTCAATATTTACTTAAACAATTGATAAAGCTTTCCAGCAGCTTCTTTCATTTTGTCCGGATCCATTTTAATGATTTCGCGATCATAAGTGATAAGGCCATTTACCTCACCTTCCACATCTGTGGTTTGTGTGTAGATAGCCGCTCCCAGTCCATTGGAAATAAGGGCTGGCATTTTCTCGAGCAATTCTACATAATTTTTAAGTAGCTCATCTCTCTGATCGAAATTCCGATATCCCCAATTTTTATCCGACTGCCAAAGGTGTCCCTTAAGGGGTAGTCCAAGCCCGCCAAATTCTCCGAGCAGGACTACCTTGTCCCTAAAAATCGCAGGGGCATAGAGGTCTCTATCCGGCAAACCCGGACCCGGGTATTGATGATGATCCACCGTATGTCCCGCATCGAAGAAGTTCCCGCCACTTGGCCCGTTCACCAGGCGGGAAGGGTCCTCATCAATGGTCCATTGAATCACTTCTTTTGTGTCAAATTGACCCCAGCCCTCATTGAAGGGAACCCACATCACAATGGAAGGATGGTTATAGAAAGCATTCATGATCGCTTTCCATTCCTGATAAAACTGGTGTTTTGATTGAGCTGAACGAACCATTTCGTGTCCGGCATGCCCCGATGGAGGATCCCATCTGGAGCTCTTATCACCACTTGGCATGTCCTGCCAGACCAGCATGCCTAAGCGATCACAATGATAATACCACCTGGCAGAGGCCACTTTTACATGCTTTCGAATGGTATTGAAACCCATGGCTTTGGTCATTTCTATGTCGTATTGAAGCGCTTCATCCACAGGGGCTGTGTATAGCCCGTCTGGCCACCATCCCTGGTCCAAAGTGCCATACATGAATATTTGCTCGTCGTTGAGTGCAAACCTCATGTGACCATCTTCGTCTTTGGTTTGGCCAATTTTCCTCATGCCCGCGTAAGAAGTGACCTGGTCCAGGGTACGTCTGCCTTTCAGGATACTCACCTCCACATCGTAGAGAAATGGCGATTCAGGTGACCAGTGTTTAGAATCAGCGATTGTCAAAGTAATATTTGTGTTGAGATCGCCGCTTCCGGATGCAACCAATTCATTCCCGTCTTTGATCATGATAGTCGCCGTGAGGTCAGTACCCTGAGTTTTATTGACAGCTACGTTCACATGGAACTGATCCTTATCTAAATCAGGCGTAATACGCAGTTGAGATATGTACTGGTCAGTCACAGGTTCCAGCCAGACACTTTGCCAGATGCCGCTCACTGGCGTATACCATATTGCCTGAGGACGTGTAGCTTGTTTGCCACGGGGTTGTGTCCCCTCACTTGTGGGGTCCCAAACAGCGATCATAAGTTCTTGTGGCCCGGTACTAATCAGGGCATGACTAATGTCAAGGGCAATAGGGTCATACCCTCCCTGGTGTTCACCTACTTTTTGTCCGTTCACATATATAACCGCTTCCCAGTCTACCGCTTCGAGATGCAACAGCAAATTTTCATTCTTCCAGGATCCAGGGACCTGAAAAGAGCGTTTGTACCAGATGCGTTGCTTGGGAGTGACTCGCTTTTGAACGCCAGAGAGTGCCGATTCAATAGGGTAGGGCACTACGATTTTTCCATCATATGCCTGCGGGGCATTCCCCGGATATTCAGTGATGGCATAGTCCCATGGCCCATTAAGACTCATCCACCTTTCTCTTTTCATTTGAGGACGCGGATACTCACTCAAAGGATTGGAGCGATCAACCTGATCTGTCCAGCGGGTTTTGAGGGTTGGTGATTCTTGCTGACTTTGGCTCAGCAGGGAAAGAGTTGAAAAGATGAGTAGGAAAAAAATAGCAATGTGTTTCATTTTGAGGCAGTTCTTTTTGGGTTGAGATTTTTGACTTGAAATGGCAACTCAATAGTAGATATTGTTGGTAAAGACACTCAAGAACAGAAAAAATAAGGAATGATTGACGGTCAATCCACCAATCGAAAGCCAGATGTTAAATCTCCATCGTATGAATGGAAAACACAAGGGTCATGGCGGTTTTATCTTTATTAAAAACCCGGTTTTTGCACATACCAGTTAGGCCCGGAGTAATCGGGGCTAACCAGTATGATCTTTTAACTTCCTTTTTATCAGGTAAGTGGCTTAAAATTGTTTGAGTCCTGAGAATTCCATTGCATCACCTTTACCAAAACCATAACTGATCCCCAGAACGATTCTTCGGACATCTCTTTGACTATCGCTCAATCGGAAAAAATCAGGTTGGTCTGTCACACTGATGAACCTCCGGGCACTGAACACATCACGGATACTGAGATTCACGATGGCCCGACCTTTGAAAAGTTTTTTCTTGATGCCCAGATCAAGATAGGCATTGTCCTGAATGACGGACTGAATGCGCTCTTCTTCAGAACGGTACCTTAGCCGTATTTCACCTGATAAATCATTGGCAAACTTGAACTTACTCGTTACCCTGGCGGTCCACCTAGTATTGCTAAATTCAAAATTTTGATTTTCAAAGGTCCCGTTTCTGTTGAAATAGGTCCAATTGAAATCGCCCAATAAACTAAGCCATTGAACGGGTTCCAATTGAGCATTGACTTCTACACCAACATTGTTGCTCAAACCGACATTTTGTGGCGTGGATATGGTAAGACTGTCCATTACCTGTATGATCCTGTCCACGACGTTATTTGTATGTCTGTAGAATACAGCGGAATTCAACGAAAACTTTTCCCAATCCCGGAGCAGGGAAAATTCATAGGAGTCAGTGTATTCTGGCTTCAGGTCCGGATTCCCTGCCCTCAGGTTCAGGTTATTGTTGAGGCTGGCAAAAGGATTCAAATTCCAGGCCCTTGGGCGATGGATCCTGCGAGAGTATCCGAGTTGGGCTGAAAACCTATCGGTCACCTTGTAGGAAGTGTGGAAAGTGGGAAACCAATCAGTGTATTGCCGATCATTGGCTTCATCGGTGGTTGCCAGAAACGCACTTAGGCTGGTATTTTCTACACGTAAACCACCCTTAAGACTCAACTGATCAAACTCGATCGAATACGTCGAATAGACTCCAAGTACTTTTTGTGTGAAATCAAAATCATTGGTGAAGTTGGTATTTACAACGCGGTTATCGTCTAAGACATCTTCCAGCAGATAATCATTCATGTCATCGTCAATTTGGTACTTACCGCCAATCTCAAAGCTTCTTTTCTCGGAAATTGGATGTGTGTAGTCCACCTGAAAATTGTGTCGTATGCTGGAAAAATTGTCATCTACGAATTGTTGAAATTCCCGAGCATCGCCGGAGATCGCCAAATTTTCGAAAGAGGATTTTTGATCTTTTCCGAAGAAGGATCCTGTAGCACTAGCGATCAACGTACGATCCTTATTGCCTTCAAACGACTTTTTATATTGAAGTTCGTATTGCCATTTGGGATTGGTGGCATCTGTGATTTCTTCCCTGATCGAGCGTTCCTCTCTGGAAGCCAAATCGAAGTTAGTATCAGAGAATTCATCTTCGAATTCATACCCAAAGTGTCCGGACAGGGTAATAACGTTCAATGGATTGATGAAGAAATCCGTACCCAGAATGATGTTGTAGAATTGTTCGTTTTTCTCACCTTCGCCAGACGAAACAAGCTCCGTATGTCGGGCTCCTGAGCGGTCTATCGTTTGTCCGCTGAAATTGGATAAAAAGGTTCGTTTTCCTACTCCAAACTGACTGAATACATTGAAGCGATCCGTTCTTTTATTCAGGCTTAACCCAAGACTGTGGTTATTAGGAATGCCTGTATTGACAGTTACGGAACCATTGATGCCTCGTTTTTCTTCTTTTTTCAACACAATGTTCAGTATACCTGTGGTCCCTTCTGAGTCATATTTAGCGGAAGGATTGGTAATGACCTCCACTTTTTCGATCATGTCTGCACTTATCGTGCCCAGGGAGTTACCGGAGGCGATGACCGAAGGCTTGCCATTGACCAGTATTTGTACATTGCTATTTCCCCTCAAGCTTACTTCCCCTTCGATGTTCACGTCCACCGATGGCACATTCACCAAAACATCCATGGCGCTTCCGCCTGCAGAACTTATGTCTTTACCAACATTAAACACGCGCTTGTCCAACTCGTATGTCACCTGAGATTTTTCGGCGGAAACTACTACCTCACTCAGTATTTGCTCATCGGGTTTGATAGCAAGGATACCCAAAGGCACCAGACCCCTTTCGAAGGTCAGCTCCTCTACTTTGAGGGTTAAATAGCCCAGATAGCCTACATTCAGGTAAATGTTTTGATCAGGAACTTCGAGATGAAATGCTCCTTGTTCGTCAGTTATGCCACCAGTGAGTAGCGAACTATCTTGTCGGTTAAATACCGAAATAGTGGCATATTGAAGTGGTTCTGTCGTAAAAGCATCCTGAACACGTCCCTCAATGAAAAGACCAGACCCGTCGCGATTGGATTGACTAAAAAGTTGAATACTTGCTAGCCCTAGCAGGCACAGGGAAAATAGAGACCTTAATTTCATTTTAAATTTTTGTTTGAGTCGTTAAAAGCGGGGTTTCTTGTTGCTGATCGTTGTATTGAAGTTGTCCCCGGATCAGGCTCCTCCTTTATTGATCATTTCCAGTTTGATGTCCAGATTCACCTCACGACCAATTGATAGACCGCCTGCTTCCAGAACAGAATTGTATTCCAACCCGAAATCGTATCTGTCGATCACGCCACTCACTTTGAATCCTGCTCTTTGATTGCCCCAATTGTCCTTGATCGTGCCATTGAAAATGACATCAAGTTCCAGTGTTTTGGTTACGCCCATCATGGTGAAATCTCCGGTCAGCTTGTAACGTTTGCCATCAACCTGTTTCATGCTATGCCCGACAAAACTCAGAGTCGGATATTTAGCCACATTGAACAAGTCTTCTTCCTGAAGGTGCTCATCACGCCCGGTGTGTCCGGTATTGATGCTTCCGACATGTACTTCAAACTGAATGGCAGCATCCGTAAAATCGTCCTTGCTAGTGGTTAAAGTCAACGTGTAATCATCAAACTTTCCTTCAACCTCGGAAATCACCATGTGACTGATGGAAAAGCCAACGGTCGAATGATTTTTATCTAGTTGCCATTGTTGCGCGTGAATGGCTGATATGCTCATCATCATAAGTGCCATAGCGGCTACAATCCTGGAATAAATCTTCATGTACATAACTTTTGATTTTTTAATCTAGACCAAAAGAAATCAGCCAGAAGACCTATCTGAAATTTTATCGTCCAACGACACATCCCGCCTATGTTCGGTCATTTCAACTGAGGGTGTTGATGGACGTTTCCAGGAAGTCGTTGGACCCTCATCTGCGGTCGTTGGGCAACTAAATTTTTTACCTCTATGAATCGTGTTCTACTTTTAACCATGCTTTTGTCGAAATCGAAGTACGCACTGATCATTAGAAATGAAGCGGTCCTTACTGCTTTTTTATGGCTGCTTTTTCTGGTTCAGTTTGCTTTTGATAAGCATGATCCGTCCCTGACACTCGTCGACCTGATATTCACCTGCAACTACGTCCTTGCCTCGATTTTTATCAACCTGTTCCTGGTTCCGCGATTATTCTACAAAGCCAGGTATTGGGAGTTTTTATTGCTGTTCCTGTTGGTCGTTATCGGTGCCATGCTGATCGAAGAACTGGTACTGGAGGTATGGTTTTACTCTGATACGAGGGGTGATTTTTTCAATCCTTATTATGCCATCATTGATGTAGGCGCCACACTGGCCATTTTCGTGGGATTTAAGTTTGGTTACGATGCCTGGAAGAGGCAGACAATGATCAACCAATTGGAAAAAGAAAAGTCTGCCAGTCAGCTCGATCACCTTAAAAACCAAATAAGTCCACATTTTCTGTTCAATAACCTCAATAACCTGTACAGCAAAGCTTTGGAAGGCGATAAGGAAACACCGGCATTGATCCACAGGTTGGCGAGGATCATGCGGTACATGTTGTATGAGAGTGACGATAACCTGGTGCCGCTGAAAAAAGAAATTGAGCACATGAGCGACTACATCGCCTTGCAGCAATTACAGATTGAGGGTAGGGGAGTAGTGGACTTCCGGGTCAGTGGTGTGGAAGACGAATCCCTTAAAATAGCGCCCCTGTTGATCATTGGGTTCATTGAAAACTCGTTCAAGCATAGTTTTTCAGAACTGACGAGCGGAATAAAAATTGTGATCCACCTGAATGTCGAAAAAGATCAATTGTTCCTTCATTGCAGCAATCCATTTTCAGAGGGTGATGAAAAGGTGCATGATGACTTGCCAAAGGGGATCGGATTGAAAAACATCCAATCAAGACTTGCGTTACTGTATCCGGATCAGCACAAACTTGAGATTCGCAAAGAGGAGGGGTATTTTATCGTGGATTTGCAACTGACATTACAGGCATGACGATTCGATGTATCATCGTGGAAGACCAACAGCCCGCTCAAAAGATATTGCGGCGGTTTATTGGTGAAATAGAGCAATTAGAACTCGTGGGAACATTTTTCAATGCCATTGAAGCCCTGGAATTTGTAAAAGCAAATTCGATAGATTTGATGTTTTTGGATGTACATATGCCGAAGCTGTCTGGGGTGGATTTTCTGAAAATACTACCCAACCCTCCGAAGGTGATCTTCACGACGGCTTTTGCTGATTATGCCCTGACTGGATACGAGCTCAACGCGGTAGACTACTTGTTGAAGCCCTTTGATTTCCCAAGATTTTACCAGGCCATAAGCAAAGCACAAGATGTGTTGTACCCCAAAGAACATTTGCCATTGTCGGATGTTGATCAACAACCCAACTATTACTTTGCGAAACTCGACCGTGAATTGGTCAAGGTCAATTTTGATGAAATCCGTTTTGTTCAAGCAGCAGGTGACTTTGTCAATATTCACTTGGCAAACTCGAAACTCTTCTTATCGGAAAACCTCAAATTTTGGGAAGTGCTGTTACCCATTTCACGATTTTCTAAAGTTCATAAATCATATATTGTGCAGCTCAGTAAGATCGACAGGATAGTAGGGAATATCATCTGGATGGAGGAAGATAGAATACCGATAGGTAGAGCTCATCGTAAAGAATTCATGGCTAAGATCCTGTGATTCTGATTTATCTCTTTCAGTACCGTATTGCAATGTGTGCACTTGCGGCTCTTTTTATGATTAGAATTCTTTTCTCTCAACTAGGCGATGAACATAAAGATCATAGCGCATTTAATATCATTTTTTCCATATTTGACAACAGAATAAAGTATTATGATTTTGGTTCGAAGCTCTTTGCGTATTCTTGGCTTCTTAATGGAATTTTAGGAATTTTATGTTTAATTATAGGTTTTATAACAAACTAACAGCCCCACAACAAAATGTATGAAGTCATGTGCTTCCCCCCCCACAATCGCTCAGCCCCCCTTGACAGCACCGAGTGATAAAACCAAATGAGCTAAAAACCCAAAGGCCCCCCATCAAAGTCCCGATTGTTAGTTAACCGAGTCTCTTCCCGGGTGTTTAGATCAATGGAAAAGAGCTGCTGGATACCGTTGATCGATCCGGTAAAGAGAAGTTTGCTTTCATTATCGTACCAATCGGGAGCAGAGTAGGACACGACCGATTCACTGATCACTTCTTCTTTGCTACCTTGGATAATCACCAGATCGTAGGATTCTTCAATCTTTCGGTTTACCAGAATAGAAGAGCCATCGTTCGAATAGGTCGGGTGGGTGTAGCTTCCTTGTTGGGTTAGCTGAGTGATCGCACCGGTTTTGAGGTCATAGGAATACAGCACTTTCTCTCTAATGTACGAGAAGACAAACGACGCTCCATTTGGGTGAAAGCTACAGGTAGCACCCCATCCGGGCCGGTTCCTTTTTTGTGCGTTGTTGGTCAGGTTTCGTTCAACTCCTCCAGTGGTAGGAACGGTCAAAATCTCCCAAATTCCATTCCTTCTCCCACTAAAAATGACGGTCTTCCCATCGGGACTCCAGTTGGGATACATGCCTTCCTTTTGTGTGATTCGCGTCATTTCAGACCCGTCAACGTTCATCGTCCAGATCGCATAGCGGTCATGTCCATCGGAATCACATTGGAACACCAGCTTTTTCCCATCTGGAGACAACTTAGGATTGATAAAGTGCGGGTAATGTCCGGTTCCCAGTTTCTGACTAAGCTTATGCTGCTTACCACTTTTTAGGTCCATGACGTATAGGTCCCTTCCACCGGAGTTCTGTTCCGAGAAGTAGTAGATCTTTTGAGCGCTCATACTTAGTGAGGTACTCAGTAGGAATAGGATGAGTAGTTTTTTCATGATGCTTGTTGCTAGTTGCCGGCTGGTAGAAATGATGGAGTGTAGTTGTAATTCCTGGTTGTTAATTTTCTTAGATTGCTTCCATCACGGTTCATCATGAAGATGTGATGGTTGTTTCCTTTGTTTCCCCGCTCGAAAACGATCTTTGTTCCATCAACCAACCAACGAGGACGAAGGTCGATTAATGGATGATCAGTTAATCGCTTGGATGTTTTTGAGGCTGTATCATAGAGATAGATCTCCATGTTGCCCTCTTGATTTCCGTAATAAAGGATGGACCTTCCATCAGGTGAAGGTTGGGCCATAAGTTTGTCGCCTTTGTCCGAAGTAATCGCCTCTCTGCCTGAACCATCAGGTTTGCAGCGCACGATTTGGTAGAAATTACCTACAGTCGCTGAGAAATAGATAAATCCGTCATTGGCCCAGAAGGGCATTACTTCATCTCCGCGGGTATTGGTCATGTTTCGTTGATTTGTACCATCAGGGTTCATCAGGTAGATCTCCTGGTTGCCGTCTTTGGTACCTGTGTAAATTATGGTTTTTCCATCTGGGGACCAGGAGGGGCTGTAGTCCGCTGAGCTGTTGTTAGTCAGCTGCCTCACATGCTTACCGTCAATGTCCATGATCCAGATCTTCCACCAGCCTTTCCTTTCAGAAGTAAATACCACTTTCTTGCCATCCGGAGATACCATAGGGCTGCTGTCTTTCCGTATGTGGTTCGTCAGGGCGCTGATGTTGCCTTTGTCATCGCATAACATCAGGTTGTCATTGTTGTTGACTTGCTGCGTAAAAATGATTGACTGAGCAAAGCCGGCGGTAGCTAAAAGTGTTAAAAGGGAGCAGATCAGGTTTTTCATTTTGGTAACTGGGTCACTAGTAAGTCATGGATGCTGAATGAAGTCGTCCTTGTTCAAGCGGCACTTAAAATTACGTTTTGAGCAGTTTTTATACGATTGATTGTGATCAATGCAAAATTTAGTGATCAACCGCACAGGACGATCGGACTAACAGAGGTCGGGATGGAGAAAAAATGAACATCTGCCAAATGACAGGATCGCCTAACTCAAATAGCCAGCTTGAAAGTGACCTATACATCCGGTACTTTAGTAGATACATAAAAGTCCAGAGGCACATTCATGCCTGGTTGGCAATAATTAAATAGAATGGTTGATTAAACAGCGAAAAATGAAAATAACAACGTTCCTAACATTTGTCGGTGATCAATGTGGAAAGGCAGAAGAAGCCATAAACTTTTACACATCCCTATTTCCGAATTCTGAAATTAAGAGCGTAAAGAAATACGCTGAAGGAGAGGCAGGCGGTACACCCGAACTCATTAAATATGGCGTATTTACCTTAAATGGAACCGATTACATGGTTTCTGAAAGTAATTATAATCATGCCTGGTCATTTACGCCTGCAGTTTCGATTTTCATAAGTGACAGTTCTAATGACGTTATACAAACACTTTTCGAAAATCTTTCTTCAAATGGCGGTCAGGTAATGGTTCCTCTTGACAACTACGAAGGTGAAGGGGATTACGGATTTGGTAAGAAATTCGGATGGTGTGAAGATAAATATGGTATATCGTGGCAATTTGTACTTTCCGAATAATAAGCATGAGCAACTTTAGGCTAATAGAAAGTACAGGGATAAAACAACCCTTCCAATCGCTCGGTTGCCCGGGTAACTGGTGATAAATATCGCTTGAGGATCTTACCTATGAATTGAGAGCTTATACTCCTCTCTTACATTGGAAATGCACTTCAGTTCTAGTCCTTACAATGTTCAACTAGTTAAATAGAACAAATGAGACAAAATCGAAAAGAAACAGCTTGGAAGAAAAGTCGAAAATTCGGTGATGTCAAGGGAGGTAGAAAAAGACCAAAACTCGCTGACAATATTTTTAATAGACAGCATAATCTTCAAGTTCCACCTTCAGACGTAGAAACCCCGATCTTTATTGTAGATAATGCTTCAAGAAATTTATACTTTCCAATTACAATCGATGATATAAAAGACTTTCTAAAGAAACTCCCTGAAAAACACACAGAAAACCTGACCCATATTTGGTTGCGAAAAATGACCAGTAAAGAATATGAAAAAGAAGGCAGTTGTCAAGGATGTTTCATATGTGGCAGTGGAGTTAGTTTGATTGTATTGTATCCTTTCCCAACACATTTAAAAATGAAGTTTGGAATTAAGAAACCATCCAATAGAACGCTAAAATGGTATTCTGCATTCGAACCGGAATTGATTCATTACAATGGGGAGTGGATGTTAAAATGGACAGAGGAAAAAATTAAGAATTACTATTTAGAGGGACTTCTTCTTCACGAAGTAGGTCATCAGATTGATAGTGTGTATCAACGCTATTGGAGTCCAAATTACAAAAGGCAGAGGGCGGAAAACTTCGCTGACAACTATGCCTTTTATTGGGGGAATGAAATAAGAACTGAAATTGAATAAAAGAAGATTTACAACACTATACACTAAACGGTTAGAAGCGAATACGGATTCAAAAGATATAAAACTCAGTACGTCAGCTTTGACGATCCCCTTTAAATCAACCTGAGTTCTACACCATAATGCAGTTTAATTCAAAGGCGCGTAAGAATTATAACGAAAGCAGGTATATGAAATAATAGTTATATTACTCAATCAATAGTGATATAAATGAAACTATTGTCCTTATTGCTTATTTCTTCCGTGGAATAACTCCATCAACGATCAGAGAACCAAGTCTATAATCCTGTAAAAAGGTAGACTGAAAACATGCCTTTATTATGAATCTTAATCTCGTAAATATCATCATCAATGACGATACAACTCCTGTAGACCTTAGTTGGAAGGGTAATTATCAAATCGGATTAACAGGTACACCTGGTGTTGGCGTAGAAACTACTGATCGTTCTTTCCCGGGACCTGATACATATTCCGTGATTACAACGATTGATCCAGGTGTATCTGTTGATATATTTGGTGATAATGATTCACAATTAGTCATTCAAGATGAAAACGGTTTCAACATCTTAATTTGGACAAAACAATTCGCATTCATTGTCCCGAATTTAGTTTCTGCCGGGCCAGGCCAGGATCCGTCCTTTATTCAAACTCGTACTCAGTTTATTGTACAGAAGGTATTGCAATACCCTGATACCCAACTACTATCACTACTGGTTCAAAACCCAGGAGCTGTTTTGTTCCAGGCTGGAATTTACACACCTCCAGATGCAACTATTACGATCGTTGAAGAAGAATTTAAAGGCGCTAATCCACTAGTGCTCAACAAAGCAAATGAAAATTTTGGCCAGGCGATTTACAATTTGCAGATTAAAATACAAGTTCCGCCACCTGAACCACCGCAAATCTCACCTTGGAAACATGTCGGGGCAAAGGCACTATGGTGGGGATACCAAATCTACCTTGACGAGACTGCAACTCAGGCTGTAACCGGAACTGTAGCGGGCGATATTGAGAAAATCATTGAGGATGTTGTGGCGGAAATCCCAGAGGTTGGAAGTTTTATTAAAGCGATCATCACAGCGTATTTCGATATCGAGAATGAGGCAATCAAAGCAGCTGATAACGGCAATGGTGTAACGCTAAGTGCTTGCTGGCTTTCTCCGATTATTATAATTCCGTCGGCCATTAATATGGGTAATTAGCCCTGCAATCACTCGGTTGTACAGGTGCCGAATGATGAATATCGCCTGTGATTCTTCCCTCATTGGGGTGGAAGGTTTGTGTTCGTTAACGACATTTGCAATGAACTAAAGTTCCGATTCTTACGATGTTCAACAAGAAGGTTTTTAGCATAAAATGATTGGAGAGTAATGCGTTGTGTTTTAATTTAGGTAGGAACACTACTAACAACGTTTTTATGATCGACTATCAATCAGATAGCTAAATAAGAATAAGGTAAATAAGATGCATAATCTACTTTCTCTTGGTGTTAGTGCTTCTTGCCACCTGGCCATGTTATTTGCTAACTTTACTAAATGAACAGATCCAAAGTCATAGAAACACTTGATCAACTTTCAAATGAATTTTCAACTGAGGAGCTAATTGACCGATTACTTTTTGTGGAAAAGGTTGAACAGGGACTAGAGGATGTAGAGGAAGGAAAAGTAATCACCTTAGATGTGGCTAAGGAAAAGTTTAAATCTAAATGGTCGAAATAACCTTATCAGAATCTGCTTGGAATAACCTGAACGCTATTTCCAATTATATAGCTCAAGATTCTGTAAGATATGCTCAAGAATTTGGTGAGCGAATCTTTGCTCGAATTTAACAACTGAAAACTTTCCTGATTCGGGTCGAGTTGTCCCTGAATTCCAGAACGAACAGCTAAGAGAACTGATCATGAACAATTACAAAATTGTATATCGGATTTATTCGTCTGAACTTAATGTCATCATCAGGATTATTCATGGTGCTAAGCTGTTGAATTAACAGATTCAAACGAACTTGCTAAGAGGCATCCGCCTCAGACTTGGCAAGAAAGCGGTTCTTTGCCGTTGGTCTACCAAGTGAATTTTGACTTTCAGCACGGTATCTTCGATCTGCCCATTAGCGGCTCGCCAAGTTTACTAATTTCGGGGAGACCTAAGTGCTTGCTGGCTTTCTCCGATTCTTTTGGTTCCGTCAGCCATTACTATGGGCTAGTAATCCTTAGCAATTACTCGGTTGCTCAATTACCAAATGATGAATATGGTCTGAGGCTTGTGTCTCATTAATAAGCACAACAGCAAGTGATACGCAATCCACCCAATGAAAGGTAATTGATGAAAACTGCTTAAGTCCATCCATTTTCATCAGAAAATGACCGTTTTTCTGCTTTTCTGATGACTTTTAATTTGACCGGATGTTAAGGCAATTTCCAAAGAAATGAGGAGATTTTCAGTGTGCAACTTCCTATGCACAAACCCGAGGGTTTAAAAGTCTTTGGCACGCGCTTGTTAACAAATCCTCTTTTCTACATCCTTAACAAAATAGCCATGGATTGTAGTGGTGCTGTAGAGGACTTGTTTCATTGCATTATTGGATTGTTTGGGGACGTAAATAACAGATTATAAAGCACTTATATCGTTTGCGATTTGGAAATGTATCGAGTTTTCCCTAATACCAAAATACAGTTGTATTGAATAGCTAATCACAAGCACACACCTTCCATCTGGATAATAATAGCGCTACATCACTGGTGGTATGAAATCGATTGCTTAAAGACTTAGAATCCGTTGTTTCTGTATTTTGACGTGTAGAGGCGGTGTATAGGGTAGTTTGTCGGGATTATCTGTTCTTCTTTCAATTTTTACCACTGCTAAAAAAACGGCAGATGAATAATTTTTTCAGTTCAATTAACTCAAAGTAATATGAGAAGAAGTCTACGGTTTCAATGCT
Organism: Cyclobacteriaceae bacterium; assembly: GCA_965215825.1. Classification (GTDB taxonomy): domain Bacteria; phylum Bacteroidota; class Bacteroidia; order Cytophagales; family Cyclobacteriaceae; genus JAWPMT01. The sequence continues at coordinate 981,498 of CBDCEM010000003.1, forward strand.
CATTTTTGTTAATAGCATTTTTTGTATTACTCCACGCTCCGGCACTGGCTCAGAGCAATTTGGTTTCAGGGACGGTCACTGATGAAATCAATGGAGAAGCGCTGATCGGTGTTACGATCCTGGAGAAAGGTACCGGCAATGGAACGGTCACGGACATCAATGGTAACTTTCGGTTACAGGTAGGATCGGGAGCAACACTAGTGGTCAGTTTTGTAGGATTTGAATCGCAGGAAATCCAGGTCAATGCCCAAACTAGTCTGCAGATCAATATGAGCCCTGATGTGCAACAACTGTCTGAGATTGTGGTGGTGGGTTATAGTTCACAAAACAAGCAGGACATCACCGGGGCTGTTACCACACTCGATGTTGAAAATATGCAGAAACTACCTGGTGGTAATATTTCCAATTTATTGCAAGGTCAGGCGGCAGGGGTGGTATCTACACCTGGTTCCGGAGCTCCGGGAAGTGCACCTGTGATTAGAATTCGCGGACTGGGCACCATCGGTAATAATAATCCACTATTCGTGATTGATGGGATTCCTGGAGATATTTCTTCGATCAATCCTTCGGATATCGAATCTATCAGTGTTTTGAAGGACGCTTCTGCGGCAACCATTTATGGATCAAGGGCTTCCAATGGAGTTGTGATCGTTACCACAAAAAGAGGTACAAGCGGAGCGCCAGTTGTGACTTTCAATTCCTATGTGGGATCTAGTTCTATCGGCAACACCATCGACGTGTTGAATACGGCTCAGAACAATCAGGTGAGCAACGCCGCACATAGCAATGACGGTCAGGATCCTCTGGCATATACTTCCCTTACAGGAACAGCTGATACCGATTGGCAGGACGAAATGTTCCAGACGGGTTTAGAACAGAAATATGATATCGCTATTTCCGGGGGTTCGGAAAACTCAAATTATAACCTGGCACTTGGCTATTTTGGTGATGAGGGTACTGTGATTGACACAGACTTTACCCGGTACAATTTCCGGTTGAACAGTGATTATGACCTGAGTGACCGCATCAGAGTGGGACAAACTGTGTCTTATGCCAGATCTGAAAGAAACCTACTAGGTGAAAATGAGAGTGGTAATGGGGGGAATGCAGGATTCTCCCCAATTCTCTCGACACTGGAGTCGTTGCCTCACAACCCTGTAAGAGATCCAAATTCTGCAAACGGATATGCCGCACCACTGGTGGAGTCGGGTAATGTGGTAGGGATCACTGACCTGACGACCAATAGAAGCGAGAATGATCAGATTCAAGGTAATATCTATGCGGAATTTGAGATCATTGAAGGTTTGAAATTTCGATCTAGATTCGGCCTAAACGCTTCTAATAATTATTTCACGTTCCACTCTCCGACTTATCAATTTGGCCCTCAGTCTGTCAACGATCAGGCTGACCTTTCTGAAACCCGATCGAGATTCACCGAGACTGTATGGAATAATGTACTCGATTTTAATCGAACATTTGGAGACCATCAGATCGCAGCATTGGTAGGGATATCAGCGGAAAAAGGAGTTTTTCGCTCCACAGGAGGTTCCAACAATAACTTTCCCTCAAATCGACTAATTGCTTTGAATGCGGGTATCGGAGATGCCAACTCATGGGGATCTAACGTGACCAATACGCTACAGTCCTTCTTCGGACAATTGAACTACAATTTTCAAAACAAATACCTGATCCAGGGATCGATTCGACAGGATGGGTCCTCAAGATTTGGGCCCAGCAATCGATACGGAACCTTCGGCTCTGTTTCTGTAGGCTGGAGGCTTTCAGAAGAATCCTTCTTCGACGTTCCTTTCATCTCAGACCTGAAGCCAAGATTCAGTATAGGTACGTTAGGGAATCAAAGCATCGGAAACTTCCTGTTCCTAGCCACCGTGGCAAGCAACAGCAACGCGTTGAATTACCCTTTGGGTGGCGGGCAGTCACAAGCGGTGAATGTGGGAACGATCAGTCAGTCGCTGGCCTCTTCGGATATCAAATGGGAGCAGTCACGAACAATGAACATTGGGCTTGATTTGGCACTTCTAGAAGATAAAATAGGAATCACTTTTGATTATTTCGATACTGAAACAAGTGACATGTTGGTGGGCGTTCCTGTTCCTGCTACTTCCGGAATTAATGTTTCGCCAGTGACCAATGGCGGAACTCTGGAGAACAAAGGATGGGAACTTACCCTTTCTTATCGAAATGCGGACAATGCCTTTAAATATGACGTCAGTGCCAATTTCGCTTCCAGTGAAAACACAGTAACCCAGCTTGGTTTCGCAGATGAGGCCTTTGTGGATGGGTTTGTCATCTTTGATACGCACCCTACCACACGGACGGAAGTAGGTGGCGAAATAGGCCGATTCCATTTGTTCAAAACGGATGGCATCTTCCAGTCCGAAGAAGAAGTAACCGCGCACGGGGTACAACCCAACGCGCAACCGGGGGACCTCAGGTTTGTGGATACCAATGGTGATGGAGCACTTAACGATAGTGATAAACAATTCATGGGCAGTGGCCTGCCTGACCTGGAGTATGGCATTACCTTCAATGCTTCCTATCAGAATTTTGACCTGAGCCTCTTCTTTCAGGGTTCAAGCGGGACAGAAATCTACAACGGTACGCAGGTATTATTGTACAGAAGGCAAGGGGATGAGAAGAACTTTTCCAGTGATCTGTTGAATGCATGGACGCCTTCCAATACCAATACCAACGTGCCACGTGTAAGCTCGTTGGATCCGAACCAAAATATTCGCCCTTCGGATTATTTCCTTGAAGACGGGTCGTATTTGCGACTAAGAAACATTCAGGTTGGTTTTACATTCAAGGATGTGCTGAAGGGCATTTCTTCTACTCGCATCTATTTGAGTGGCGAGAATTTGGCGACGTTCACCGACTACTCCGGATACGATCCCGGACTTTCCAATTACCCAACTTTTGCCCGGGGTGTGGACAGAGGATTATATCCACTTTCCAGAAATATCATCATGGGCCTACAAGTAACATTTTAACACACTAACAATCATAGAAATGAAACGATTTGGATTCTTATTGATCGTCCTGCTATTTTCCTTGAGTTGTGACGATTTTCTGGAGCAGGAGAACCTCCAGGAGTTAACAGAGGATTCGTTCTGGCAGAACAGCGACGATGCCAGAAGTGGATTGATTGCGGCCTATTCGGCACTTCAGGCTTATGATGGCTCTAAGTGGACGTTTTTCGAACACTTGTACATAGGGGTCACCTGGAAAGCGGATGACGTACTGAATGCACCAACAGATTATGGAAAGTCACTTGCTGACTTTACGAATGGCACGGACGACCCAACTTTTACCAGTTTTTGGCGCTCCAATTATACCGGGATAGCCTATGCGAATCAGGTGATTGAAAATGTCCCCGGTATTGCAGCCATGTCTGATGAGGAGAAAACTGCCATTGTTGCAGAAGCCCGGTTTTTGAGAGGGCTGTATTATTTTCATTTGGTCGTGGGTTTTGAGAATATACCGCTGATCACCAGCGTTCCGCGATCACCAGATGATTTTTTTGTAAACCAAACCACTCCTGAAGCCATTTGGGCTCAGATTGAGGAGGATTTTACGGCGGCTCGCAATGGCCTGCCGGAAGATCATGGTGATGACCTGGGACGTGCGAACAGGCATACAGCAACGGCTTATTTGGGAAAGGCCTATCTGTTCCAGGAGAAATTTGCTGAAGCCATCAGTACGTTCAATGGAGTCATCGATGGTCCTTATTCATTGTTGGCCAATTATGGAGACAACTTCAATGGAGTTGGAGAAAACGGATCAGAATCGGTGTTTGAAATTCAATGGAGTGGGGACCGTTCCAACGGAAATGACGAGCGACATCCATTCAATTTTGAAGTAACACCTTCGGCACTTGGAGGATGGGAATTGTACTATCCCTCGGATTGGTTGTTTTCAGAAATGCAAAACGATCAAACCACCTCTGGAGGCTTCAGTGATCGGGTATATGCCAGCATCTTTTTCGACGACCCTCTTTCGGAAATGAGTGACCGGTACGCGGGCGTGAATAGGTCTTACGACGAAGTACGTGATAACCTGAGTCATCCGGTATACTTTAAGAAATACTCCGATGACTTTGACCTGAGTTTTTACAACGGCATCAATATCAACCTCATGAGGTATGCAGATGTACTCTTGATGCAGGCAGAAGCATTGAACGAGGAAGGTCAGACCGACGAAGCGCTGGTATTGGTCAATCAGGTGAGGACCCGATCTAATGCGGCACCTTTGACGACCATGACTCAGGGAGAGCTAAGAGATCAGATCCGACACCATGAGCGACCTGTTGAGCTGGCCATGGAATACACTATCCGGTGGTTTGACTTGTATCGCTGGTCCAGGAGTGCTGTGGCGCCAGAGCCCATCAGTCAAATCCTGGCAGGTCACGACAAGCCTTTTGCTGAAAACTTTAGAGATGGTGTTCACGATGTTTTTCCAATACCCCTGAGTGAAATCAACATCAATGAAAACCTACAACAGAATAACGGCTATTGAATCCAGCTACTATATCCCAAAATGATGTTTTACCTCAGCCATGCTTCACTTTGTTGAAGCATGGCTATTTTCATTGGCTGTTGGCGAAGTTGACCCAAGGATTTATGGGTTTGGCACTATTGCTTTTGCTGACAAGATGTGTTCGTGAACCCAATGAACAAGTCAATGCTCTGGCAGAACCGTTATTGGTTTTGCACCTTGGAAATGACCTGGGCATAACTTTTAAAAACACCGTACCCGAGAGTGCTCAGATGAATAGCCTGACCTATGAGTATTACTATAATGGGGGTGGTGTTTCTATTGGAGATATCAACAAAGACGGACTCCCTGACTTGTTCTTCACAGGTAATGTGAGTAACAATAAGCTATTTCTAAACCTGGGTGGTTTGAAATTCAGAGATGTTACTAAAGAAGTTGGCGTAAGGGACAGCCCAAGCTGGACCACCGGATCTACCATGGTCGATATAAATAATGATGGCATCCTGGATATCTATGTATGCAGATCAGGAAAGCTGCCAGAATCGAAGCGAGCCAACCTGTTTTTTGTTTCTCAAGGCCTCAAAAACGGATTGCCCAACTATACTGAAATGGCCGCAGAGCTGGGCCTTAATGATACCGGATATGGTACACAAGCCATATTCTTTGACTTTGATCGAGACAATGACCTGGACATGTTTTTACTCAATCACAACGTTTATGTCCAACCATACTACAGTATTGATGAGATTAGGAATACAGTCGATCCCAATGTAGGTGATAAGCTTTTTCGCAATGATGGAGGCAAATTCACCGACATGAGCCGGGACGCAGGAATGATAGCGAATGAGTTGGGTTATGGATTGGGAGTGGCTGCAGGTGATCTGAACAATGATGGATGGCCGGATCTCTACATCGCCAACGATTATTCCGAGCACGATTTTTTGTACATCAATCAGCACGATGGTTCTTTCAAAGAAGTCGCGAAATCTGCTTTCAATCACCAGTCTAGTTTCTCCATGGGGACAGACATTGCTGATTTCAACAATGATGGATTTTTGGACATCAGTGTGTTGGATATGGTAGCGGAGGACAACTATGGCATTAAAACAAGTATGAGTGGAATGGACCCGGAGCAGTTCAACCGTCAGGTCAGCAACGGCTTCCATTATCAGTATATGCAAAACACCTTGCAGCTGAATCGAGGTAACCTGGCTTTTAGTGAAATTGCTCAACTGGCAGGCGTCTCCAACACCGATTGGAGCTGGGCCCCCTTGTTCCTTGATATTGACCTGGATGGACTTCAGGATTTGTTCATCACGAATGGTTTGAAAAGAGATTTTCGAAACAATGACTATCGCAACTACAAGATCAAAACACTAGAGAAAGCCGAGCAGGATCCGAACGTTGAGAAGAACCGACTCATTCAGAATCTCGTGGCTATGACTCCAAAGAAAAAGTTGAATAATTACGTCTATAAAAACCTCGATGGATACAAGTTTCAAAAGAGGGTAGAAGCATGGGGAATAGACGTAGCTTCTTTTTCCAATGGCTTGGCTTATGCGGATCTGGATCAAGATGGGGATCTGGACCTGGTGACGAATAATGTGGATGAATTCCCTTTCGTCTATGAAAACAAGGCACGGGATTTTAAATTGGGTGATTATCTGAAGATCAAACTAGAAGGCCCCAATCACAACCTAATGGGGATGGGTTCCAGAATAGAGTTGTATACGCAAGGGATTCGTCAGATTCGGGAAGTTTATGCCACTCGGGGCTATCAGTCATCTGTTGCACCGATTGCTCATTTTGGCATCAAGTCGAGCCTTACGCCTGATAGTCTGATGATTAGGTGGCCAGATGGAAAACAACAACGAGTATTGGCTATCGATCCAAATTCAACAGTTACCCTCCGATATGTTGAGGCCAAAACACTGGAACAGTCTCAGATTCCTCAATCTACCAGGCGCTATTTCAGTGAAGATGTGGCCCACGATTATGGGTTAACCTTTAAGCATGAAGAAAATACTTTCGATGATTTTACGAGAGAAATCTTACTTCCACATAAAATGAGCAGGTTGGGCCCGACAGTGGAGGTAGGAGATATCAATGGAGATGGCTGGGATGATGTTTTTCTTGGCGGTGCATCGGGGCAGGTCGGGACCGTCTTCTTTCAAAACGAGCATGCTTTCTTCGAGAAGAGTCAACAGCCTGATCTTGAAAAAGATAGACAATTTGAAGACATGGGTGCCTTACTGTTTGATATCGATAAGGACGGGGACCTGGACCTCTATGTGGTTTCCGGTGGGAACGAGTTTGATCGGGGAAGTCCTAATCTGGTTGACCGATTGTACAAGAATGAAGGGGGTGTCTTCGTTCGAGATCAATGGTCGGATTTCCCAGAAAGTGGATTCGCTGTGGAAGGAAGCGATTTCGATCAGGATGGAGACATGGATTTGCTGGTGACTGGCAGGCAATTTCCAGGACATTATCCATTAGCAGTAAGTAGTAAACTATTAGTGAACAACGATGGGGTATTATCGGACCAGTCCAAAGTACTGGCTCCTGATTTGGAAGATATCGGCATGATAACAAGTGTCAGTTGGTCGGACTATGACCTGGACGGAGATGACGATTTGATCTTGGCAGGGGAGTGGACCCCTCTCATTTTTTTGGAGAACAAGGAGGGTAAATTTTTAAGAGATACCGAGATAAGTGGAATCGGTTCAACGGAAGGTTGGTGGCAATGTATCACAGCATTGGATGTGGAAGGAGATGGAGATATGGACTACATCCTTGGTAACAATGGCCTCAATTATAAATATAAAGCAAGCGCAGAAGCGCCCTTCGAAATCTACGCGGATGACTTTGATGGAAATGGAAACATGGACATTGTTTTGGGCTATTACAATGACGGAGATCTATTTCCTTTGAGAGGCCGCCAGTGCTCTGCTCAGCAAATTCCGAATCTAGCAAAGAAATTTCAAACCTATCACGAATTTGCAAAAGCCAACCTGGTGACCGTTTATGGTCAGGAAAATCTGCAGGATGCTACCCACCTGACTGCATCAACATTTGGATCAATACTTCTCAGGAACCTGGGAAATAAGCAATTCAAACAAGAGTTACTTCCGACAGAGGCCCAATTTTCATCGGTCAATTCGATATTGGCTCGGGATATCGATGGTGATCAAAACATGGATTTGCTGCTTGCAGGCAATAATTATCAATCGGAAGTGGAGACCCCTCGAAACGACGCGAGTTACGGAACGTTGTTCAAAGGAAAAAGTGATGGCACCTTTCAGTCTCTCCCTAATTCAGAATTGGGCTTGTATCTTAGGGGGGATGTCCGGGATCTGGATTGGATTCAATTGCGTTCAGGTGCGGAGGGCGTACTTGTAGCCATCAATAATGATCGTTTGAGATTTCATGTGTTTCATACAAAACCTAAAAACCAACCTAATTGATGTTTAATCGCACGCTGCACATTTTGATGACCTTGTTGTTGCTCTTCAATTGCTCTGAAGCGAATCAGGAGCAACTAACGGAAAGTAGCCCTTTGCTCTCCAATGTACTTGATTTTACCGGAACACCTGATGCCCCTGCAGATCGATCGGTCTATTCTTTTTGCGATTTAGGTGCCTGGCACAGTTACTCCGTACCTGATACGCCTAAAATGGCAGGAGGATTTATAGGGCCTTTTTCAATGGCAAGGAACAATGGAATTTGGGTAGGTCGGAAATTTGCTCACTTTAACCTGGGAACACCTGAAGGAAACCAATTGTCTTATCAATTTTCGGGGAAACAAGACCAATACCCGGGTTGGCTTGAACAAAACCTGATTACTGCCAATAACGCGTTCCAAGTGAAGGTTCGATTGTTTTTTGTTTCTAATCGGTCACTGATAGTCACGGCGAAGGTCACCAATCAATCGGATAAGGAGCAACAAATTATTCCGAATTGGGAAGGAGAAACGTGGCTTGAAGATGCTTTTTTCAAGATGGACAACAATGGAATTCCCAGATTGAATTTTACGAGCAATAAGACGCAGCATGTTTATAGATTCCAGGATGAAACTCAAACAGAACTGTCAGAAAACAAGTCGTTTAAATCGACTTTAGCTCCGGTAGCTTTGGCCCCTTCTGCCACATTTGCTACTTCGATGCAATACTCCATTTTGTTTGAAGGCGAGCCTGAGGAGGATTTTCTTCCAGATCCGGTTAACAATCTATTTCAGCAGGCACAAAATCGTTGGAAGGGGTACCACGAGGCAATTCCTTACCAAGCTGGTCATTGGTTGGAAGAAGCGCCGTTCGAGGTTTTGAAATCAAAGGCCATTCAAACTTTGATTATCAATTGGAAAAGCGCGGCGGGTGAGTTGGACCATGATGGTCTGTTTCCTTCCTACGCTTACAGAGGTTTCCACGGCTTTTGGGCCTGGGATTCATGGAAGCATTCCGCTGCTCTGGCTCGATTCGAACCGGAATTGGCCAAATCTCAGATGCTGGCCATGTTTGATTTTCAGAATGATGCAGGAATGATCGCTGATTGTGTCTTTAGAGATACGCTGATCGAAAATCACAATTGGAGAGATACCAAGCCACCCCTTGCCGTATGGGCCGTAAATGAGATTTATCAACAAACTCAAGACACGGCTTTTGTTCAGGACATTTTTCCGCGGTTGATGAAGTATCATGATTGGTGGTATAGAGAAAGGGATCACAATCAGAATGGATGGTGCGAATATGGTTCTACAGATGGAACACGTGTGGCTGCAGCATGGGAAAGCGGAATGGACAATGCCGTACGGTTCGATCGGGCAAGTCTGATTCAAAATGGTAAGGAGGCCTGGTCGTTGGATCAGGAATCAGTCGATCTTAATGCCTATTTGCTCTATGAGAAACTTAAGCTGAGCGAACTTGCCGATGAACTGGGATACTCCGATGTGCAGGATTCGATGACCAATTCACTTGAGATGCTGAGTAAAGACCTGGTTCGTTTTTACGATGATTCAGCTAAATACTTTTTTGACTTTCATACTACTGAAGAGCAACTAATGAAGATTCCCGGACCAGAAGGTTGGCTGCCTCTATGGACCAACCTGGCTTCAAAGGAACAAGCAGAAGGTGTGAAAAATGCCGTGATGAACAAGTCACTTTTCAACAGCCACGTTCCCTTTCCAACACTCAACCTTTCCCATCCGGAGTTTGATCCACTCAATGGCTATTGGAGAGGACCGGTTTGGATAGATCAGGCTTTTTTTGGAATTGTTGGTCTGGAAAACTATGGATACATGGAGGAAGCAGACACACTAAAGCGCAACCTGGTTCACCATGCTCAGGGCATGCTGACGAAAGGCTTTCCTCTACATGAAAATTATCACCCGGTGACAGGAGATGCACTAAATGCAGCCCAATTCAGTTGGACGGCTGCTCATTTGCTCCTACTACTGACCCACGAATAACTATGCTCGGAAATACTCATCATCATTATTTATTGATCTTCCTGTGTTGGTGCGCCATACTGACAAGTTGTAGTCAGCAAACTCAGGTGCCAGATGATTTAAGTGATCCCACCATTACTTCCCGAAACCGGTTGGATGCCCGGGCTTCCATTTTTTCCTACGAAAACTGGGACCTGGCACTTGCCAATAACAGGGAAGGTTCAGATCGATTTCTTCCGCTCAACGGAGTTTGGTCATTTCATTATGCAGGTTCCGAAGCTGAGGTGTACCGGGATATTCATCAAACGGATTTTGCATTGACAGATCTGGATACCATCCATGTACCAGGGAATTGGGAGGCCCAGGGCTTTGGTATTCCCTATTACCTCGATGAAGAATATCCTTTTGAAGCTAATCCACCATACACACCCGAGGAAAATCCTGTGGGCACTTATAAACGTAAAGTAGTTCTCCCAGAAACATGGTTTGATCAGGGAAAAATTGTCTTGTACCTTGGATCAGTACGGTCAGCTATGTACTTGTGGGTCAATGGTAAGGAAGTGGGTTTTGCGAAGGGCAGCAAGGTGCCGATTGAGTATGACCTGACTGAATATTTGGAGGAGGGAGAAAATGACATAACCATCAAAATCTATCGATGGAGTGATGGCTCGTACCTGGAAGGGCAGGACACCTGGAGAGTTAGCGGTATCGAGCGGGATGCGTTCCTCTTCCATGTTCCGGACATCCAAATCTGGGATGTATTCGCCAAAGCCCAGCTAGATGAAAGTTTCAGAAATGGTCTGTTGGACCTTACTATCGACCTGAAAAGTCATTCTCCTAATGTAACCCGTTCGGAATTGGATATACAATTATTGGATGCCAGCCATAATGAAGTATGGGCTAAAACAATTTCAGTGGAAAACCTCGATGATTATCAGCAAATTCCTTTGAAAACTACGATTAAGGATGTCGCTCAATGGACTGCAGAGCAGCCTAATTTGTACCACCTGGTTATTCAAAATTCTACGAATGATGCAGTGAATGATGTGATAGCCATTAAAGTTGGATTCAAATCCGTGATAGTTACCGATCGACAACTATTGGTCAATGGGAAGCCCATCGATATCAAAGGTGTAAACCGGTGCGAATGGGATCCTAACAATGGGCGATACCTTTCCCGAGAGCGCATGCTTCAAGATATTCGATTGATGAAAGCGAACAACATCAACGCTGTGAGAACAAGTCATTACCCGAACGATGAATATTGGTATGACCTCTGCGATCAATATGGTCTCTATGTGATCGATGAAGCCAATATTGAAGCCCATGGGATGGGATCTCATCCACAAGGGTATGGCCTGATTACCAATGATCGTCAATGGAAACCTTCCTTCTTGGACCGAATCAGTAGAATGGTGGAACGTGACAAAAACCACCCCAGTATCATTGGGTGGTCCCTGGGTAATGAAGCAGGTGATGGCGAAAATTTCGTTGCCAGTTACAACTGGATCAAGAACAGGGATGATTCCAGGCCCATTCAATATCAGGAGGCCTGGTACGAGGCGCACACGGATATTGTGGTTCCCATGTATAAAAACATCACTTTCATTTCAGAGTTTGCTGAAAAGGAAGATTCCCGACCATTAATTCTTTGTGAATATGCCCATGCGATGGGCAACAGCGTAGGTAACCTTCAGGACTACTGGGATGTGATCGATGCTTATCCCAATCTCCAGGGAGGGTTCATCTGGGACTGGGTGGACCAAACGTTTGCCAGGACCAATGATGAGGGAGTAAAGATCTGGGCTTATGGTGGTGACATGGGTGACCCCAAACACCTGAACGATTCCAGTTTCTGTGCCAATGGATTGGTTTATGCAGATAGAACGCCATATCCATACATGACAGAAGTCAAAAAAGTCTACCAGAACATCAAAGTCAAAAGCCGCGATAATGCAAAAGGTGTTTTCGAGATTGAGAATGATTTTTTCTTCACCCATACAGATGAATTTGATTTCCAGTATGCGCTCTACAGAAATGGGGTCAGTGTTTTTTCTGATATGCTTCAAAATTTGTCAATAGCCCCGCAGAAGTCTGAGGTTATTTCGATCAAATATCCGTTTCAGATAAATGATGGTAACGAGTATCATATCAATTTCACGGTTCGAAGAAAAGAGGCGCATAATCTGGCTCCTGCCGGGCATATCGTAGCGCAAGAACAAATCGCTCTAACAGGAAGACCCATTCGCAAAATTGCGTCAAGTGGCAGATTGGATCAAGAAAACCTTATTGAAAGTGAACATGCCATCAGTGTACAGACCGAAGCCTGGAAAGTTAGTTTTAACAAAACAACTGGCTTCATCAACGAACTAAAAATAGGGGATGAAAACATACTTTTAGAACCCATCAAGCCCAATTTCTGGCGAGCACCAACAGATAATGACCTTGGGAATGGATTGCCGGAAAGAGCCCAATTCTGGTCTGTAGCGACTTCAGAGTTGAAACTTAAGGGTTTAAGTGCCGATGTGGTTGACGGAAAAATGAACATCAGCACAAGCCATGATTATTCGTCCTTTCAACAAGTGGTCAAATATGAAATTGATCAAGCCGGAAACATTGCGATCACCACTCATATTCGTGCAGATACCACCTTGCCGGAAATGCCGAGGATCGGTTACCGCATGACATTTGCTAAATCGTTTGATCAGGTGCGGTGGTATGGTAGAGGTCCTGAAGAGAATTATTGGGATCGTAAAACCGCCACGTTTGTCGGTCAGTACCAATCACCTGTGGAGGAACTACCTACACCCTATTTGAGGCCACAAGAGAATGGCAGCCGCTCGGATATCCGATGGGTGGACTTATCCAATGGACAGGAGTTGGACATCAGGTTTCAGGGAGACACCTTAATGAATTTTAGTGCGTTTCCTTTTCGCTATTCCGAACTAAGTCATCATGGCAAGGACTACAACAAACATGGCTCGGAGATAGAACCTGGCGATTTGACAACTTTTCATTTCGACTATCTACAGATGGGAGTGGGTGGAGATAATACCTGGGGTGCCAGAACCCATGAGAAATACACGATCAAGCCTGGCGAGTTCAAATACAAATTCACCATATCACCACACCAAAAATGATTGGTCAAGAGGAACTTTCATCGATTTCCAAAGCCTTTGGGCTGGGACAGGTCATACAACTGAAAGAGCTGGCAGGTGGGTATGCCAATAAGAATTTCAAGCTGGTTACCTCCAGAGGTACCTATTGTCTACGTATTTGTCTACAACAGCCGCTGGAGTTTCTGGAGTATGAGGTGAAACTCATGGAACGACTAAAAGTCAACCGATTTCCAACAGCTTTTCCTGTTCCATTGATCCACGGAGGGTTCATTTTTCTGAGGGGTGACCAACAGGTTATGGTGTATGAATTTAAGGAGGGGACAACACCTTTGGTCAATGCCAAAACTACCTATGAAATTGGTTTGGCAGTTGGTCGGCTTTCGTGCATTACTCCTGATGATCATTTAGTGAAGAAGAAAAACACCCTGGATCCTGCTTATATGGGGGTGCTGATCGATCACTTCCCGAAAGCAACAAACCCTATTCCGGAAATCTTCGAATTCGTGGAAACCTACTACAAGAAGTTTTACTTATTGGAGGCCGTGAACTTGCCCGCTGGGATCATTCATGGCGACATTTTTCCAAATAATACCATTTTCGATCCTCAGGAACAATTGGTTGCGGTGATTGATTTTGAAGAGGCTTGCGTGGACCGATTGCTACTGGACATTGGCATGACCATGAATGGTTTCTGTTTCATCGATAATAAACTCTCAAAAGATCAGGTTGATGCGTTTTTGAGAGGATATCAAAAGCATCGTCAACTGACGGAAACCGAAGAAATGATGCTGTTGAAATTCATCATGTTGGCTGCTTTCGGTATGATTTGCTGGCACATGAGATTTCATCTGGCAGATGTTGCCAATGAATCCCAGGAGCTACGCGTGCGAGAGTTGATGGCTCGGATACAAGGACTGGATAAAGAATACAATATTCATGAAAAATACTTTGCCACACTGAATTGATGCAACTACACGAAGGAAAATATTACATAAACCACGTGAACGTGCAGGAGCTTAGAAACTCCTATGGAACACCCTTGTATGTGTATGATGGACAGGCGATTGAGAATCAAATTAATGTATTCAAACAAGCCTTTTCCGGGGTGGACCTAAAAATAAAGTATGCCTGCAAGGCATTGACTAATCTGAGTATCCTGCAATTGATGCGCCGCAATGGCTTGGGACTGGATACGGTTTCCATACCGGAAATTCAAATGGGACTTCAAATGGGATTCGACCCCTCCCAAATCGTTTTTACACCTAATTGTGTGGATTTCGAGGAGATTGTTCGAGGTGTGGAATTGGGTGTGCAGATCAATATTGAAAACATCAGTAACCTCGAGAAATTTGGTAAAAAGTACGGAGGGAGTGTTCCTGTTTGTATTCGCCTCAATCCAAATATTTCCGTACAGCAGAACGCTGATAAAGTTTCCTGGTGGCACAACCAGTCAAAATTCGGAATTTCCCTGGATCAGCTTGAGACAGTGAAAAAACTAGAAGAGCAATACACCATGGCGATCAATGGCATTCATATCCACTCTTCTTCCGTGATCATGACAACAGATGTATTTCTCAAGGCATCAAAGACCGTCTTTGATATAGCCATGGATTTTACAAACCTGGAGTTTGTAGATTTTGGAGGCGGGATAAAACTGGATGTAGGTGACGGGAAAGAAGTAGTGGATTTGCCTACTTTAGCCGGAGCATTTCAGGAGCAATTCAAATCGTTTTGCAGTCGTTATGGTCGGGTGTTGTCTCTGTGGTTTGAGCCTGGGAGGTACCTGGTTGGAAATGCAGGTCACCTGCTCACTACTTGCCAGGTAAGAAAAAGAAATGGAGGAACGGAATTTGTAGGCGTAGACTCAGGCTTGAATCATTTGATTCGTCCGATGTTCTATGAGGCTTATCATCCAGTTATCAACGCTTCAAATCCTAATGGTTCACCAGAGAAATACACGGTAGTGGGGAATATTTGCGAAATTGATAACCTTGCCAAGGATCGAATGCTACCGACAGTCAGAGAGGGGGATTTAATTGTTTTTGAAAGTGCAGGAGCGTATGGATTCAGTATGGCATCTACATACAATTCGAGGTTTAGGCCAGCAGAAGTACTTGTACTTGATGGAGAATCCCATCTCATTCGTAAGAGGGAAACGTATGATGACTTGTTACGTAATCAAGTAGTTCTAGAATTGTAGTATTGCGAGCCTATCTGAACATATTGCCCTCAAATTATCTGGAAACCTGGAAGTCCCAAAGGTTCACCTTCTTATCATTTAAAAAAAGGGAATGCAATCTTTTCAAAATTCCGGGGATGTGTTTCCTGTTTTTCTTTTCGATTATTTTCGGGCTTTCAATTCCTTCGAAATCACAAGAGCTCATTTGGGACGAAAACCCTTTGAATGCTGAAAGAATTATTGATAGCCTTGAAAGCATCTTACCTGAACATCAGGACAAAGAGCGATTAGTGCTGCTGAATCGCCTTGCAGAGTTGTATTGGTTGGTGGATCCTGATTTCACAATTAAATATGGATCTGAGGCCCTTCAAATTGCCAAACAGGAAAAAGACTTGACTGCCGAAGGGATGGCGCTGATCAATTTGTGTCAGGGCTATTTATTCAATGACCTGTACGATAAAGCGCTGGATTACGGCCTCAAATCCCTGGAAGTTCGTCAGGGTCTCGGTAATCAATATGATATTGCTTTCTCTTTAAGAACGTTGGGCTGGCTTTATTACGATATTCGGAATTTTGATAAGGCCCTGGAGTATCATGAAAAAGTGCTGAAGATCCATCAGCAGCTTGTAGATAAGGAAAGAGAGGCTTACAGTTACAACAGCCTCGGATTGATTTACTTTCAAAAAGGAAATTACGAATTGGCATTATCCTATCTCAGAAAATCCCTTCAATTAAAAGAACCTTTTGGTAATCAGGACCGTATTGCCGAGACATTGAAAAACATCGGTAGTTGCTTCAGTGCCCTCGATACGTACGATTCGGCTATTTACGTTCTTTCTACCTCTCTGGATATTTCGAGGAAACAGAATAATGAATACAACCAGTCAGAGGCCCTGAACGAGCTGGCGAAGGTCTTCTTGAAACAAAGAAAGTATCGCGAAGCTCGTTCGGCTTTTGATGAATCATCAGCGATCATCAAGAATTTGAAAGATAATAAAGAATTGATTGCGGAGAACAGCTGGATCGCCACAGCTTATTTCGACTCGTTGGGTGATTACAAAAGCGCTTTAATGTACTATCAACGTTATGACAGTGCAAGAGCTGAAATACTGACAGAAGAGAAAAGCCACAACCTTTCGGAGATGCAGATACTCTATGAAGCTGCAAAAAGGGAAAATGAAATTCAGTTGCTGGAACAAAGCCGCAAGGCAGACAGGAAAATGTCCAGGGTGCTAATTGTGGTAGTGATTTTGATCATCATCATTACTATCCTTATTGTAGGAAGGCTACGCAGTAGTATCAGAAAAAATAAGATCATTTATGATCAGGATCAGCAACTGTCAAAGGAGCGACTCAAAAATGAGGAATTACATTCAGCTCAATTACAGGAAAAATTAGAATTCAGGAAACAAGAACTGACGAACCTCGCCTTGTTTATTTCTCAGCGTAACGAGATTTATGAGAATTTATCTCAGACCCTTTCCAACCTGAATTTCATCGATAGAGATGATTACAATCAGAAGATCAATACTTTTTTGAAAGAGTACTCAGCCAGGCTCAACATCAATGAAGATCTACAAAAATTCCACGCCAATATCGATAATGTCAGCGATGAGTTCTTTTACAGGATCAGGGAAAAGTATCCAAACCTGACTGACAATGATGTGAAACTGTCTGCACAGCTGCGACTCAATCTGAGTTCAAAGGAAATTGCACACCTCAACAACATTTCAGTGAAGTCTGTTGAGATCAGTCGGTACAGGCTAAGAAAAAAGCTAAATCTGGATAAAAAGGAGATCCTGACCGATTTTTTGAGGAATTTTTAAACAGAAGTAGAGGTCATGTTAAGGTGAATGGATCGGCTTGGCAGTCCTCTGTACTTTAATTTCCCCCCGTTTTCAAAAGATGAAGTGTTCCTTCTATATTTTACTACTTAGTATCCTCCTGATCATGAGTTGTCAGGAGGAGCATTTTCTTAAGGAACCACCTGTCATCTCTATTGCCAAAAATGAGACGGTTCATGAATTGAAGTTCAATTTGAAGCAACCGGCTTCTGTTCAGGTGAAGGTCGTCCAATTGGGTAGTGAGAAGAAATATTTCACCTTACCATCCAAAAAGTTAACTCATCATCATATCACCCTGGCAGGGCTCAAGCCCAACAAATGGCATACCTATCAGGTATTGGCGGATGGAGATGCTATATCGGAACCGGATTCGTTCAAGACAGCTAGTATTCCCTCAGGAATTGTCCACATAGAAACACGTTCAAATTATGCAAATGCTTTTGAAGGTTACCTACTGACTCAAAGACGACTGGTCCAGGGCAGTGTTTATATGTTAGATGCGGATGGCGAAGTAGTTTGGTACCAGGCGACCCCTGGGCAGCCCAAGTTGAGTACACTTACCGGAGACGGAAATGTATTGGTGCTTTATGGCAATGCAAGACACAACAACAGCGCAGGCGATCAGATCATTTGTTATTCTCTTTCCGGTGAAATCATTTATGAGGTTGACCTGAATCAACTGGGTATGGTGGCCCACCATGAAGTAGTGGAGCTTGAAGATGATTTAGTAGTGCTCGTTTATGATACTTTGATGATCCCGGACGAAAATGGTGTGCAACTTTCTGTGGCTTCCAGTGCCATCGTTCGCATGTCAAAAGAAGGAGAGGCTCGATGGAAATGGAGCATTTTTGATACTAAAAACCCTGCTGACGACCCAAAGATCCTGGACTCATTCGAAGATTGGGGCCATACCAATGCCTTTTCGTTTGATGGGGAGCATCTTTTAGTATCCCAAAGAGACTGGAATCAAATATGGAAGGTCCATCCGGAAACTGGACAGTTGGATTGGGTATTGGGCGAGGAAGGGACTGTTGCCATATCCGATTTGGATGTATTGTTTTCAGGCCAGCACGCCATTCACAAAACTGCACCAGGTCGTTACTTGCTTTTCGATAATGGGCGGGAAAAGAGGAAATCGAGACTGCTGGAGTTTGATATTGAAAAGCGTCTTGCTATACCCACAATGGTCATGGATCTTCCGGATGATCTATATGCAGACCGTATGGGTAACGTGACGGCACTTACCGGAGGTAATCTATTGATTTGCTCTCCCAGATCTCGCTCTATTTTGGTGATGGATCCTAAAGGCGAAATCCTCTTTCACGCTACTGTAGGTATTCCGGATCCTTATCGAGTGGAATGGGTGCCACCAATCTATATGGATCGTCCACGGAGGTAGAGATGACCATCATAGCGAACTTTGATGCAGATAAAGTCAGACACGCTTTTGGCCAATCATTACCTTATTCGTATTCGTAGACGTTTATATACGTATTTATACGTTTTTGCAGACGTTTATGAAGCCTGGAAGTATTAAATAAATTCGATCATCTCTGACTATTTGAGCACTAACAGGTATTTTGCGTTTCAACTGGAAACAGGATAAAGTGATAGAAATGGCCGTCATAACAACATATCCAATCGACGTAGTTTCGAATTCCAGGCGAACACGTGATGGATCCTGTTTTTAAAAATACGAATCAGGTATATTTGAAAGGTAGATAAGGTACGCTGTGTAGTTTATCAAGATGTTGTACGCTAACCTGCAGAACTTAGAGCCTTCACTAAACATGATTATGAAACATTCAATTTTCTTCCTCTTTCTTTTAACCTCCTTATCTGTCTTTTCCCAAAACTCGGGATATAAAGTCTCTTCTTTTCTAACAGAGGGAGCAAGAGCACCAAACACTCATTATATAGGAGACGCTTGGTTGAACCGAATTATTCACGATGACGAAGAACTCGGCTATAATATTACAAAAGCAACCTTCAGGGCAAACTCCACATTAGACTGGCATAAACACAGTTCGGCCCAAGTCTTAATTATTGTTGATGGAGAAGCCTATTATCAGGAGAAAGGAAATGAGCCAGTAATCTTGAAAAAAGGAGATGTAATTAAATGTGAAAAAGATGTAGAACACTGGCATTCTTCAACCAAGCTCAGTGATGTAACTTATTTGGCTTTCTATGGAGGAGGACAACCTACCACATGGACGGAAGTAGTAACACAAGAATACTATGATGAAGTAGCAGAGAAGCTAATAAGTGATTGATGTTTATCGGAATTAAGACTAAATCTTGAACTAGAATGCCAGCGTACAACAAACTGCTATCACCACGCCCCTCTGGCCTGGAGAGAAACTACGAATTGGAGTAGTTCCGTGGGTGGGCCGTCGCAATCGCGGGGGCGGGCTGGCATGTGGAGTGGAGCTTGATTGTGACTTGATCTTTTTGACGGTTCGTATTCTAAGATCATTCCAAGTATTTTGTTGATAATTTTTAATAGGCATGCTGAGCTAGTTCTACGTATGGTGTCTGTCTATTGACCACAGCAAATACTCTCGCAACAATTTTGTTCCTGATAATATTCTGGGTAGACATTTTATCCTTCCCTTGTGCAAGACGATTCTGATAGTAAGATTTTAGTTCTGGACTATGTTGGATTGCGCAACATGCTGCATTTGAAAGCAACCCTTTCATTCTTTTATTGGCTAAGTGAGAAACTTTGTTTCTTCCTCGAATACTCGTGCCTGATCTATGTTCAAAGGGTGCAATGCCACTGTAAGAAGCAAATTTTCTCCAGTTCTTAAAGCCAGTAAACCCATTAGTATAAGCGATAAAACTAGCGCCCAGAATCAACCCAACTCCTTTTACTGATGTCACCAAGTCGAAGAGCTTTTTTAGCTCTGTGTCACCCATTAATATGGCTTTTATATCTAATTCAATTTTCTTGATTTGCGCATCAAGAACCATCACTAATCGTTTTTGATAACTGATGATACTAGAGCTGTCAATGCTTTTTAATAACCGTTTCATTTCGGTAATACTAGCCTTATATCCTGCTTTTTGTTTGACCATCTTTTCTCTCAAACTAAGTGCGCTTTTTAGCTTTAACAAGGCTCTAGAGTGGATTTTTGTAGGTTCCAATTCATCTTTCCTAAGGAATGCGTAGTAGGCAATTCTCTTTGCATCAACTTGGTCATTTTTGCCTCTCTGGATACCTAAAGACCTTTTAATTTCAAGGCCTGGGACCATGACAAATTGAACCTTTTCGTCAGTCAGATAAATAGCTAAAGGCATGGAGTAAATCCCAGTATGCTCAAAGCAAATAAGCGACAGTTCTTCTTGATTTATCCGTTGGATCCATCGCATCATTTGCTTGAACCCTTTTTTGTCATTTGAGAATTTTTGATACATCCCTGAAAGGTGATCATAAACATCAATGGTCATTTTTGACACATCTATACCGACTGCATTTTTAAATAGTGAAAACATTTTCGTTTAGTGAATTAGAGTTGCACGAACTAAGACCTTTACTAAGACCTACTACCTGTCTAAAATTCTAATTGGTTCTACAGGCAACCGTAAATAGAATGAGGACTAAAACGAACCATAGGTATTGCCTAGCCGCCGCGTAAGTTCACCTCATTCGAAACGAAGTTATCCACAGAATTCTCAACTTATGAGTCTCCCTCAGACCCCCACATTTCTAATAGTAATAATAGGATTCTAATCTAAAGGCAGCCGTGGTTCGTTTTTGAATCAATCGGACCGCCGAAGCGGCCAAAAATGAAGGCCACGCCGAAATGTCGGACCACCGGCAGGGCTTTGTGGTTCACCAGAGGTTCACTATTTCCTATGTTGAAGATCGATTATCAATGATGAATTATATTGATAACAAGTGGTGAGAAATGAGAGCATATTCACTATTAAATAGTCCCAAGACATATTCACACTAAGAGATAGGGTACAGATGTTTTGGCTAAGATCTTGGCTATTCAAAAACACTAAAAAGATCAACTTACGAAAGATGAAAAATCGTATGTCCATTTTCACTGCTTATTCTGTTTGCGGTTTCGTGAGTAGCTCAGGCAACAGGTGAAATATTACCTCGACCCAATCAGAAATGTGAGTTGAGTTTTAACGTATGCTGAAATGGTAAATAGACTTGTATTTTGCTTGGCGGATAAAATAGTCTTTGGACAAGCACTGATTAAGCCACCATTTCAGATAAATTTCTTATCCCTTGAAAATCAGGCCACTTGACGCAGTAAAGTGTCTAAACTTGTGACTTTACGAAAGTAGAAGGACTTTTTCCAAAACGTTTTTTGAACAACCTGGAAAAACTAGAAACATCTTCAAAACCAATCGAATAGACCACTTCCGAAATGGTAGCGAATCTGTTACTTTCAAGAAGCTCAATGGCCTTCAATAACCGCAACTCGCGTATAAATTGCCCCGGAGTTAGCCCAGTCATTTTCTTGATCAATCGGGTAAGTGTACTGATACTCATGGCAGATATTTTCGCAAGGTCCGGAACAGAAAAGGAAGCATTGGAGAGATGCTCGTTGACCCTATTTTCCAGTTCCTGGATCAATTGCTCATCGAGGGTCATACTTTCACCGCGATGTGTTTCGCGATCAACTTCCTCCACTGCCTTTTGTCGCTCACGGTGATTCGTAATAAGATTATCTATGCGAATCAATAATTCTTCCGTATCAAATGGTTTCAGTAGATAATCGTCCACCCCCGCCTTGAAGGAAATCAGTTTATCTTTTTCGTTGGCATGAGCAGTCAGCGTGATAAAGGGAGTCAAACGAAATTTGCTTTGATTTTTAATCACGTTGGCAAAAGTGAGGCCATCCATACCTGGCATTTTCACATCGGAAATAATCAGATCCGGTCTTGTTTTTTCCAATAGGCGGAGTGCTTCATTTCCCTCACGAGCTTCCAGTAATTGATAATGACCCAGTAAAAAACTGCGCATATACATTCTCATATCAGGATGATCCTCAACTATCAAGATGATGGGTTTTGCCGTACGCGTATTTGAAGGAGCCTGATCATCAATTTTTGTGACTTCTGTCGATTCTAAATCTTCTGGAGTAGATTCAGTTTGTAGGGAGTCTGGTAACTTAAGACTGAAGGTACTGCCCTTATTTAATTCACTGTCCACCACAATGATGCCGCCATGTAATTTGGCCAATTCTTGTGATAAGGTAAGTCCTATTCCAAGGCCCCCATGTGATGCCTGATGTTTTCCGGACTGATAGAAACGGTCAAACAGATTAGGAAGATCTAGTTTGTCTATTCCATATCCCGAATCTTTTACCTGAATTTCGTAGAATTGTTCGGTTTGAATCAAAAACAGTCGAATAGACCCTTGTGCTTGGGTGAACTTCAAACTATTGGATACGAGGTTGTTTAAAATCGTCAAGATTTTCTTCCTATCTACTCGGAGTATTGGATTGAAGGACGGTTCTTCCAGAGACAAATCGATTTCCTTTTGGGAAGCAAGGGATTCAAAGGAGCTGAGGGCCTGCTTGATTAATCGTACCATGTCCACTGGTTCTTCTTGGAGTACGAGTTTGCCAGATTCAAGTTTAGAAACTTCTAATATCTCATTTACATGTTCGGTCAATTGAAGGCCATACTTTTTTGCCAAAAGAGCGTCTTTCTTTAACTCAACTGGCAGCGAAGGTTTTTGCAATAAGTTTTGAAGCGGACCTAAAATGAGGGTCAATGGTGTTCGTAATTCATGGGCGATATTAGTAAACCAGCGACTCTGTACGGATTGGAGTTCCTGAATTCGAATGGAATGTTGTTCTACCTCAGCAGCTCTTTTCGTTTGGAGTTTGGCATTTCTGTGGATCATGGAACCAATGATCAATACCAATATGATTCCTGCGAACAGAGAATTTCGAATTGTGATCTCCTGACTAATTTCCGCAGATTGGCGACTCAGTTGTTCTTCCTGAAATAGAATTTGTTGTTCTTTTTGACTGTTTGAATATTTGGCTTCAAGTGCTTCACTAATTTCAATTCTTTCTCTCTTCAAAACAGAATCCTGAAAACCGACAGATATCTGTAGGTAGAGATACGCACTGTCCATTAGGTTTAATCGGGCGTAGGCATCGGACAATTGTTTGGACGATTGGTACCGAAGTGTGTTATGTTGCAATCGCTGTGCAATAGAATAGGCTCTATGAGCGTTCTTTATGACTTTTTGAGGCTTGTCCGTACGTAGGTATAATTCAGCCAGTTCCTTGTAACAATATGCCCTTGAAATGGTTTTATCAATTCTCTGGTGACAGGAAAGTGCGTGCCGAAGGAAGTTTTCTGCTTCTGCAAATTCATTTAAATCCATGTGGATGTTGGCCAGATTTGAGTACAGCCTTGCAGAATCCCATGTATTGAATAAGTGGTGGAAATCTCGAAGTACTCCGTGGTAGGTATCCAGGGCTTTTCTGGCGTTACGTTGCTTATAAGTCAGTGCAAGGTTAACACGTGCTGAAAGCATACCACGTTCCCTGCCAGCTTCTTCATAATATTGATAAGCTTTATTGAGGTAAATAATGGCATTGTCCGTTTGATACTGATCCCGATACATGTCACCAATGCGATTGCTTATCGAGGCTGCCTGAGGGATTTGATTCTGATCCTCAGCTAATGAAAGCGCTTCAAATGCAATGTTAAAAGCTTGTTCATACTGTCCCATTTGACGGTGTAGATCTACTAAATGCGTAGCTATTCGCAATGATTCAAAGGAATTTTCCAATTGAAGAGCGAACTGACTGGCTTTTTCGAATTGTTGAATTGCACTGTCGAGGGTGTTTCCATCCCAAAAATAGAATCCGAGATATCTGTGAATGCGCGTCAATTGTGAGACAGTCGGGTTCTCATAATCAGTTAAGGCGGATTCGGCGTAATCCCTGGATTTTTCTGGATCTACCCCGGAAAGTACACTGCTGAGTTCAATAAGAACATTAATTTTAGATGAATCCGATGATTCGATAGAAAACTGATTGATCAGGCTATCTACTTTATGATTTTGCTCAGCAAACAAATAGAATCCCGTGAACCACCAAAATGACAGGCAGCATATTCGTAAGTGAACAACGAAATCCCTTCGATTCAAGGTGTGGGTACCATCGGTTTGCATCTCTACTTGAGTTCTGGGTGATTTCGCACAATATATGATGATTCTCGCATATCAATCTGGCGCTATTCAGACCAACTTTATCCTGAATAATCAAACACAAATTATGAAATACCTTCAACAATTAACGATCCTTTTTGTCATACTTTTTGCTTTTTCCTGTTCTCAAAATAATGGCGAAACACATACGCATGGAGAAGGAAGTCATTCGCACGGTGATAGCGATGGTGGCCATGATCATTCCAAAGAAACTTTTTCTATTGAAAAACTAGTAGCAGAAGTAAAGACTGTTCCGGATTCAATTATGGATTACCTACATGCGCAGCACCATGCCCACAAAGTGTTGGAAAGAAGAACAGTGCCAGCGGGTTATGAGAGTAAGGAACTAAAGTATTGGAGTGAATATGTGGCGGATGTCGAAGACCTCCCAGCCATCAATCCGGGCCCAGGAGAATATGTACACGTTATGGAAGGTTATAAACATGGTTACCAAAACTTGGTGATAGGTATCACAGAAACTTTCCCGGGAGGTGCACCACCTATGCACACACATAAAGGTGAGGAATCACATGTGCTATTAGAGGGAACGATACTTTATGCATTGGGCGATACACTATTCACTATTCAGGCCCCTTATATTGTGAATATTCCACCGATGGTGCCCCATGCTTTTAAGAACATCGGTGAGAAAACGGCAAATCTTGTCGTCATATTTCCGACAAACGTTTGGGAATATGATGTCCTGGATTATTTTCCTTTCAAAGAAGAAGACTGAGGGCTGAGAGTTTAATGAAAATCAGATTGCGCCACAGTTAACTTCATATTTCCCAATAACTGGTTCCTCGTTAGAATTATGAAAAAGTCGAAGGAACCAGTGATTACTGCCAACGAGCTATTTCCAATCCATAAGGTCTTCCAAATGGTAGTAGGTGAGACCTTTATTTTGTTCTATCTGTAACGCTTGAAAACTATGTTTTTCGTTTTGAGCTCTCTTAAGAGATAACTAAAGTTATAAACTTCTTCAAGAGGAAAATAACCGATGGTCAAATCTGATGACTAGATTACTTCAAAGATCTTGCTGATGTTAAGGTGATCGATATTCAAACTTTGAAGTCAGCCTGAGGTTCGCTATTTTGTGAAGCGTTTGTTAAGAGCATCTGCCTGGAGATAGGGTGCAGATGTTTTGGATAAGTTCTTAGCCATTCAAAAACACCAAAAAGATCAACCTTGATAAGATGAAAAATCATTTATTCAGTTTACTGCTTATGCTTCTTGCTTTATCCTTAGTTGCTCAGGATAAGTCTGAAGCTCAAATACCAGAAGGTGAAATATTTACCTCGGCCCAATCAGTAACCATCAACGGTAAAACAATAAACCTGGCTACTGAAACAGGTACCGTTCAATTAAGGGATGAAAATGATAAGCCCATTGCCTTATTTGGTTTTACCCACTACAAAAAGACCAACTCAGATAACAACAGGCCTATTGTTTTCGCATTTAATGGCGGACCACTATCGGCTTCTTTTTGGTTGCATTTTGGTGTTTTGGGCCCTAAGCGAGTAGAAATAAACGATCCGGGCTACACGAAACCTGCTCCGTATAAAGTGGTGAATAATGAGTTTTCCATACTGGATAAAGCAGACCTGGTTATGATAGATCCCATTGGAGTTGGGTTTAGTAAACCCATAGGTGATTCCAATTGGGAAGACTTTTGGGGCGTGGATCAGGATATCAGAAGCATTGGTCTATTTATAGAACAGTTCATCATCAGGTCGGAGAAATTTAACGCTCCAAAGTACCTGTTAGGTGAAAGCTACGGTACATTCAGAAATGCAGGCCTGGTCAAACACCTTCAAGATAAAGGCATTGCCATGAATGGTGTCATTATGGTTTCGGCTGTGTTTGAATTACAACATTTGTTATTTGGACCGGGGGATGATGTTGCTTACCTCATTCATTTTCCTACTTACGCCGCGACCGCATGGTATCACAATAAGGTGTCAGACAAGGGTGAAAGTCTTGAATCCTTTTTAACAGATGTGCGGAAATTCACTGAAGATGAATATGCACTTGCCTTGTTCAAGGGCGATCAATTAACGACGACTGAAAAGGAAGAAATGGCCCGAAAACTGGCGGATTACTCAGGTCTGAGTAAAGATTTCTGGAAGAGAGCCGACCTGCGTGTCACCAACGGGGAATTTTTTCAGGAATTATTGAGAACTGAGGGGTTAACCGTTGGAAGGCTAGACTCACGCTTTACAGGAATAAATGAAGATTTACTCTCTCAATCTGCCTTCACTGATCCACAGAGCGATGCGATTTCCACGCCTTATATTTCTGCTTACAAAGATTATTTATACAATGATCTAAAGGTTCGAAAAGACCTGAGTTATACAACAAGTACAGGTTCAAGGAGTGACTTCAAATGGGATTGGAACCACAGCGGAAATGTCACCTGGAATGCGCAAGTGGCAGTCAGTACACTGCCTGACATGGCCTCTGCAATGAAGAGAAACCCAAATTTGAAGATTCTGATTCTTAATGGTTATTATGATATCGCTACTGTTTTCTATGGCGTAGAGCATTCTATTAATCACATGGGATTAGATGCCGAATTGAAGAAGAATATCATAATGGAATATTATGAAGCAGGCCATATGATGTACACGCATCTACCCTCTATGCGAAAATTTAAGCGGGACGTAGATGAATTCATTGATGCAACTTCCAATTAGCAAAGGGTTAAGTGAGATAGGGTAGTATTATTTGGAAACTGGTTCCCTCATTTAAGGTGCTCCCAATGGTTATCGCTCCCTCGTGAGCTTCAACAATCTTCTTCACAATATACAGCCCCAAGCCACTCCCTTTTTCAGAATCAGTAGGTTGTACACTTGTTTGTTCGAAGGGTTCAAAGATTTTATTCAATTCATCTTCTGGTATCCCGGGGCCTTCATCTTCTACCCACAAATGCACTTCGCTGTTTTTACGAAGTGCTCTTAAAGTGATATTCGTATGAGGTGGAGAGAATTTTATAGCATTACCAAGCAAATTTTGGAAAACCTGAGACATGCGTTCCGGGTCGAAAAGAAAAGAATGTAAACCCGCATCTTCCAGAACATTAATTGCAATGTGCTTGGGTTTAGCTTTCAATTCCTGTTGTGACACAACTTTCTTCATGATTTTGTGTAAGTCATAAGAAGCTTTCCGAATAGGGAATTTACCATTTTGGATCATGTTGTGATCAAGAAAATTGCTGACTAACCCATTCATATATCCCGTGATCTCCTTCATTTTGTCCAACATACTCCTCTCTTCATGCCAACGTTCATCATTTAAGTTTAGCGCCAGTACTTCCATCAGACCATTGAGCATATTGAGCGGATTTCTGAGGTCATGTGCTGCCACGCCCATAAATTGATCTTTCAATCGGTTGAGGTCCGCCAATTGTTGGTTTTGGTGAACCAATTGTTGTTCTGCAATTTCAAGGGCGGCGTTGGTTTTGCTGAGCTCTCTGATCGTTACCTGAAGCCCTCTTTTAGCATACCTGTTCATACTGTCGGGAATGGCTTGCTGTTTGGCCAAAGCCTCTTCGGCTGCCTTCAGGCGCTCTTCCAGGATTTTTATATGATCATCGGACATGAATTGTATGTCGACAAGTTAGCGCAGGGTCCAACCACCATCATTAAGGATGGTTTGACCACAAATATAGGATGCATGGTCAGAGGCAAGCCATAGCGCTAAATCCGCTTGTTCTTCAGGCATAGCAAAACGATTGGCAGGGGTATCCGCAAGTAAAGCGGTTCGAACATTTACGTCGGCATAAAGCGGTTCTGTCATGGGTGTAAGCGTCCATCCGGGAGCGATTCCGTTTACGCGAATGCCATATTCGATCAAGTCCAAACCAAGCGAACGAGTGAGTCCGGCTATACCTGTTTTGGTAGCCACATAGGCCGGACTACCTTCCATGGCCACTTCCCCTCCAATTGAAGAAATATTGACGATAGCACCCCCCTTATTTTGCTTCATGTGTGGGACAACTTCTCTACAGAAATACAAAGGTGCTTTCAAGTTGGTACCGATTAGGTTTTCAAAGTCTTCATCTAAAGTTTCATCGATCGCTTTCCCAATGTAGATACCCACGGCATTGATCAGGATATCGATCACCTTTAGTTCTTTAGATACTTCCTCAATTGCAGCTTTCACTTCTTTGGAATTTCGGACATCCGCTTTTATATATAGGCGTTTCATCTGGTTGCCACCCTGATTTTCCAATTGTTTTCGGGCAAAGTCCAGACGGGCCTGATCCTGATCAATAATGGCGACATGCGCACCTTGCTCTAACAATTTCTCGGCAATTGAGATGCCCATTCCTCCGGCTCCTCCGGAAATAACCGCTACTTTGTGAGTAAAACAATCATACTTTATCATCATTGCGGTATTTAGGTGATTTCTTGGTTGGTGTGGGCTTATCAGGCTTTGTGAGCTGAGATTTGCTGCATAATCTGATTAAGCCGGCAACTCAAATTATGCAAGATCTCCTAGAATTCAGTCCAATCGCTTGTGAAACAAGGTCGCCTAGGCGACAATTTCTGTCCATAACGTGTCGGACAGGGTGCGACCGGGAAATAACGATACGCATCCCGTGTATCGGGCGAGGAACAAGTTGCTGTGGAAACGTCGGAAGGATCAATTTACTTCTCTGAACCAATCATATCCTGAAAATGTACAAATAGGATTTGTTTTGTTTTTAATCCTCTCAATCTATAACTGTAAGCCACAGACGAGTTACTTTTGCGGCCTGAAACGAAGCAGAGTAAACGCATGGGATTGCAATGTGGTATAGTCGGATTGCCTAACGTAGGCAAATCCACCTTGTTTAACGCACTGTCTAACGCGAAAGCGGAAGCGGCCAATTTTCCTTTTTGTACGATCGAACCAAACGTAGGGGTTATTACTGTACCCGACCAGCGGTTAGATGAATTGCAAAAACTCGTAAATCCACAAAAAATGATTCCAACGGTGATGGAGTTTGTGGATATCGCTGGTTTAGTTGAAGGAGCTAGTAAAGGAGAAGGCCTGGGAAATAAATTCCTCGCTAATATCCGTGAAGTAGATGCCATTATACATGTGGTCCGGTGCTTCAACGATGATAACATTGTTCATGTATCCGGTCGGGTGAGCCCTATCGATGACAAGGAGATCATAGATACGGAATTGCAATTGCGTGATCTTGAATCTGTAGACAAGCGGATTCAACGAGTCGAAAAAATCGCCAAGTCTGGCGATGCTGATGCGAAACGTGAGATGGAGGCCTTAAAACCTTTCAAAGAACATTTAGAGTCTGGCAAAAATGCCCGCGAGTTGGAGATGGATGTAGAGAAAAGGGATCTTGTAAAGCCACTTCAGTTGCTGACAGACAAGCCCATTATCTATGTCGCTAATGTGGAGGAAGCAGTAGTAACTACTGGTAATGAGTGGTCCAAATTGCTGGAAGAGACCATACAAAAAGAAGGGGCCCAAATGGTGATGGTCAGCGCGGGTCTGGAAGCGCAGATTGCTGAGTTTGAGGATCCCGAAGAAAAACAAATGTTCCTGGATGAGTACGGATTGGAGGAATCCGGTCTAAATCGACTCATCAAAGCTTCTTATGCGCTGCTGGATCTGATCACCTACTTTACGGCAGGGCCACAAGAGGTAAGAGCATGGACCATTCGTCGGGGATGGAAAGCACCACAGGCTGCAGGTGTGATACATACCGATTTTGAAAAAGGATTCATCAAAGCGGAAGTAGTAAAATTGGAAGACTATCAAGCACTCAAAACTGAAGTAGCGATCAAAGAGGCAGGTAAAATGGCCATAGAAGGGAAAGAGTATATCGTGAAGGATGGTGACATCATGCATTTTCGATTCAACGTCTAATTTTTTTTGCCGATCATTGAACAATATCCCATTTTCACTGTTCACTATTCATTGGAATGCTTAAATGTGAACCATCGTGAGAGTAAGGATAACTTTTCAGGTTAAGAATAAGGGAACCGCAATTCCTTTTCATCACCAATACCTGATAGCACAGATTTTTAAAGAATTAATAGCTTCTGGTAACCATAAGGACTTTTTAGATAATCCTTTTTACAGTTTCAGTTCTCTAAAGGGACAGACCAGAGTAAGCAAACAAGGCCTGCATTTTCAGTCGAGCCGGGTAACAATTGTCTTTACTTCTCCCGACGAGGAATTTGTTGATTTCGTAATTGGGAAGATCTTTGAGCAACACCAAATTGAGATAAGTACGCTAGTTGTCATTCCGGAGACAGTTCACCATGAGGAGGACGTAAAACTGGTAGAAGAACAGAAATTGATTTGCCTGAGCCCTTTGGTCGTTACTACCGCAACGCCCGATTCACCAGCCGGTGCACAATTTGTCAATCCTGCTTCTGATGATTTTTCAGATCAGCTATTTGAGTCTACAATGAAGCGGATGGAAGAAGCGGGGATCGATGTGGATGCGATCCCGAATATTCACAAATTTCAATTGGTGCCTGACATGGCTTACATTGAAAAGGTGAAGGCCGCACAAAAAAAGTTCGCCTGGGTTTACCCCATGTTTGAGCAGGAGATTAAGAATGAAGTACGGGGTTATACCTTTCCTTTTACACTTTATGCTCCAGTCGAAGTTCAACAGTTCTTATTTTCCTGTGGCCTGGGGCTTTACACTCAAAAGGGCTTTGGAATGTTAGATATTGCTAATGCAGACCAACACCGTAAGATCGTTCCATATACAGTACGTGAGCTAGTTGTTGCTAGCTAATTTTGTATATCCAATCAATCGATGATAGGCCAATGACGGATCCGTGAAATAAACGAGAATTTCATAGTGATTCTCCGTTTCAGAAAAGTTGCCCTCTATCAATTCCGTGCCAGCCTGAGTACTATATGTGAAATTGTAGAAGCCCTGCTTCAGACGAATTTCTTTGACGTACAAACCCAAGCCAGGTTCATATTCCATTTCATTGCCTGTATCTAATCGCCAGTTATTGAATTTACCGGTAACATATACGGGTTCATTCAACTGCTCCATTTCAAGAAAAAAGGAAGTGTAGATGTAGTCAGCTTCAAGAAGATCTTCTCCGGAATCCGTATTGCCTGCAAAGTAGGCACCATTTTCATCCTCGCTGGCGTTGGAATATGCCAACTTGTTGCGAGGTAAGTCCTTTCCCAGTCGCGCACTGTATGAGGACCCTTGCTGGAAGATAGCGTTGATGTTTCTGCCACGGTATTGCGTGGCTCTGAGATCAAAAAAGCGGAATTCGTTACCACCTGGAAACTCGTTTTCGCCGCTGAAATGATGGTACTCAAGATAGCGTTGGTCTGGCCTTTGTAAGGTGGGTTGCAATTTCTGGATGGAAGTGAGCCAATTGTGGTTTTGCAATAGAATAACCTTGAGGTCTCTGAAGGCATTGAAAATATTGAGTGTAGGATGTCGTACCTCGAATTCTACCCGTTGATGCGATTGCATTTGTCGGGCCAGCTGACTGAATAGTATGCGGCCTTCAACCGAAGCGAGGTTTTCGTAAACCATAAAACGACGGGTCAATATGAGGTCATCCTCATCACCGTCCCTATAAACGACAAGAAGGTAATTGCCGGATTTTGTGACTGGTGGAAGACTTAACTGATAGCGGGTATAGGGAATGAGCGTATTGCTGCTGTAACTAAATTCATCGAGCGAGAATTCGTTGTAGACCCGAAGGAAATCCAGAGGCCTGATTTCTGATTTTTTCCAATCATAAGTACAGTGGATCAGCTTGGCATGTAGGAATTCATAATCATCGCCGATAAGATCAAAATCGAGGTGTAACGTTTTTCCCAGAGAAATAACCGGATCCGTATCAAAAGTCGAAGCTCCCAGTGGGCGTAAAGTCACCATTCCAACAACTTCTTCATAGTTCATATCCTCATATGCCAGCTGTCGTGACTGCCCTTTCAGTGATAAAGACTGCCATGTCATAAGGAAGAAGATTGCTGTAAATGAGAATGTTACAGTGTTTGACGCCACAAATTCTATTTATTTATTTTTAGATTACAACCGAATTCCGTTTAAAGTTGTCATTAATACATATCACCTGCAAGTGACACCTGGAGAAGAACAATTGATCAAAGGATGTATTTCCGGTAAACGAGAAATGCAACAAGCCCTGTACGACAAGTACAGCGGTCAGATGTATGCAATTGCTCTTCGGTATGCAAAAATGCAGCAGGAAGCAGAGGATATTTTGCAAGAGGCATTTATAAAAGTTTTTCAGAAAATTGACACATTTCGTCAAGATTCATCATTGGTTCATTGGATTAAGAAAGTAGTGATTAACACGGCTTTGAATTCACAACGGAGCAAGTTGTACATGTATCCAATGGTAGACGTGACCGAATTGAATGGTTGGACTGAGGAAGGTACAGCCATTTCAGACTTTAGTCACCAGGAGTTGTTGCAAATGGTACAAGAACTACCTGACGGTTGCAGGGTAATTTTCAATTTATATGCAATTGAAGGTTACAAGCACCATGAAATTGCCAAAATGTTGGAAATCAGTGAAGGGACTTCCAAGTCTCAGTACTCACGAGCAAAAATGCTCTTGCAACAGAAAGTATTATCCAAAAATCCGTCTTATGAGCAAGCAAGAGGGTAATAGTGGCGAATTTGAACAAACCTGGAAATCAGCACTTTCAGGGCCTGAGGTGACTCCTCCAGCCCGAATATGGAGTGAGATCGATCACAGCCTGACACAAACCCAACTGACGAGCTTGCAAAAGAAAAGCATCGTATACAAGTGGACGGCAGCAGCAGCGGTAATTATCGCAACCTCAATTGGAGTCATGGCTCTTTCTTTCAATTATCAGGAGGTTGCAGCCTTTTTTGGGTTTGATGTGGGAGAAGGTGAGGAAGTAGTTGCCTTACTTGAGGAAAATCAACCCCAGAACACAACTGGTAATTATGCAGGGTTCTCAATTTTGAGGAATGATTTTGAGGGGAGCACTTTGACTGAAGAGATACAATCCGAGGCCGAACCAGAATCAGATCTGAAAACCAAGGAAGAGTTTATCCCTTCAGTGGCCTATACAAACGTAAGGGCATATTATCCTAAGTTAAGAAGTGTTAGTTCTGATAATGTCGCTTCAACTATTGACCTAATTCCTAATAAGCAACAGCCAGCTATCATTACCTCGGCTATACAAAAAGCGGATCGGCCTACAAACGTCATATTGATTGGCAAAACTTATAGTAATCAATTGGCAGTTTCACCAACTAATATATCTGCCTATGGCGTTAAGCGCGTCAATGGTGTCATGGTTAATGAGGTGAGACGTCCGGTACTCAACGCTCAGGCTAAGACACGTTTTTGGAGTGGAGTAGATTTTGCGTCAGGTTATTTTAATCCCAATTATGGACCAGGTACTATTATTACCTCGCAAGAATTGCTGGCGAAGGAGGTGGGATCAAGAGAGGTTATTCCTGAGCTTTCCGAAAATATCCGTGGTGGAGCTTCTTATTCTGTAGGTATCAATTTTGGTATGGAACTTAAAGATAGATGGTCCATAGAAGTAGGTGCTCTGTACTCTTTGCTAGGAGCCAGGACCTTTACCAACCTGATTCTGGAAAGTGAGGGATTTAATAATGCAGTTGCGTACTCCAGTGAAATTGCCGGACTCGAATCCGTCGCCAACCTTGTTGAAAGTGAGTTGACGAAACTAAGTGTCGATGATATACAGATAAATAACACTTTTCAATTCATCTCAATTCCGGTACAGGCCGGGTACAAACTATTAGATAAACGGTTCAATGTGACAATCAATGCCGGGGTGGCGGCAAATCTCTATCTGGGCAATAGCCTTAGAGGTCAACAAGATTTGAGCTCCTTCGAGTTGGTTCCGGGCCGCCGGTCTCCCTATCGAAGTTTGACGATTGCAACTGTTACAGGATTTGAAATAGGTTACTGGGTACACCGCCGAGTGAACCTGACTTTTGAACCCTCCTATCAGAAGCACTTACAATCACTAACCAAGGAGGATGCAGCATTTGTATCAAATCCATCCGGTGTTGGGGTGCAGATGGGGTTCAAATATGATTTTTAGCGCGTTTAAATCGCGGCCTCTCAATACTCATTTTTTATTGTTACCAGGCGCCGTTCCTCATAATAATTGTAACCTAAATCAATAAGGGGAGTAATACATGTAAGCAACCTCAAAGAAATCTTTGAGTCTTTGTCTTAAGGTCAAACACTGCCTATTATGAAATTTATCCCAACCCTGCTTATGTGCCTGGTCAGTACGTTGGCTTTTTCTCAAGAACAGAACACACCAAGGCAATATGCCACTGCCGAAAGAAATGGGGAAATCATAATTGATGGAAAATTGGATGATGAAGCCTGGGATCAGGTGGATTGGACCGGAGATTTCATTCAACGATTCCCTGACTATGGCGTGGCCCCAACAGAGCAGACACAATTTAAAATCCTTTACGATGCGAAATTTCTTTATGTGGGTGTGAGAGCGTTTGATTCAGACCCTTCTGCCATTGTAAAGCGATTATCAAGAAGGGATGGATTCGAGGGAGATTGGGTGGAGATCAATATTGACAGTTACCACGATAAACGAACTGCGTTTTCGTTTACTGCCACGGTTTCCGGAGTTATTGGTGATGAATATATTTCTAATAACGGCGATGATTGGGACGATACATGGGATCCCATTTGGTACCTTAAGACTTCAATTGACGATTTAGGTTGGATTGCAGAATTTAAGATCCCTTTATCGCAATTGCGATTTGCGGATGTCCCTGTGCATACCTGGGGTATTCAAATGACTCGAAGATTTTTTCGAAATGAGGAGCGGTCCGTATGGCAGCCCATTGCACAGGATGCGCCTGGTTGGGTTCACTTGTTTGGAGAATTAAAGGGGATTAAAGGGATTAAGCCTCAGAAACAACTGGAGATTTTGCCCTATGTAGTTGCCAAAACTGAATTAACGGAAGCGGAGGATGGTAATCCATTTGCAACAGGACAAGCCAGTTCTTTTGACGCTGGAGTGGATGCTAAAATCGGATTGACCAGTGATATCACTCTGGACCTTACGATCAATCCGGATTTTGGTCAGGTAGAAGCGGACCCCTCACAAGTGAATCTTTCAGCTTTCCGTCTGTTCTTTCAAGAAAGAAGGCCCTTTTTTCTGGAAGGTAGCAATATCTTAAACTTTCCTGCTGGTAACGGAGATAACCTGTTTTATTCACGTAGAATTGGAAAAAGGCCTAGTTTTTTCCCGGGAGACGACAGTATTGCCTACGTAGATCAACCCAACTTTACGAGGATCTGGGGTGCGGCCAAACTTACAGGGAAAAACAAAAAAGGGTTTTCCTGGGGTTTACTCGAGGCAGTAACCAATAGGGAAAAAGCAAAAGTCCAAAACGTTGATGGAAGCAGGAATAGAATTGCTGTAGAACCTGCAACGAATTATCTGGTAGGTAGATTTCAGCAAGACATTGATGAAGGGAATACGGTGGTAGGAGCTATTTTAACCTCAACCAACAGGTTCATTAATGACGAGGATAGCCACCTCAATTTTTTACATAACAATGCTTATTCGGGAGGAGTAGACATTACGCATAACTTTCTAAACAGGAAATATTATGTGAGCCTGAGGTCATCATTTAGTCATGTGAATGGAACGTCTGAATCGATTTTGTTGACCCAGACTGCATCTGAGCGCTTTTTTCAACGTCCGGACAACCGACACCATGATGTGGATTCAACGCTAACACAACTGAATGGTTCTTCAGGATCAGTTAGAGTTGGTAAAGCACAGGGAAAGCTTCGTTATAATTTGTCTTTTTCTTATAAATCGCCAGAATTTGAAGTCAACGATCTGGGTTTTCTCCGACAATCAGATGTGATGTCTCAGGATTTTTGGATGCAATACAGGACCTTAAAAACATTTGGTATTTTCAGGTCGTTCAGAGCTAATATTAATCAATGGGCTGGTTGGGATTTTGATGGAATCAATACCTCGCAAGGGTATAATGTAAATGCCCATGCGGAATTTAAGAATTACTGGTCCTTTGGAAATGGATCTACTTATCGGGTTAGGTCGGTTTCAAATGCTGATTTACGTGGCGGGCCTTCCATTGCCTATCCGGGAGGGACTAATTATTGGTACTATATAAGTACAAACAGACAGAAAAAACTGACTTTGAATGTTAATCAATGGTTTTTTAGAGGCTTTGAAAATTATGCCTGGGAGAGCGGAATTAATACACGAATATTTTGGCAACCCATTAATGCGCTGAGCCTTAATCTACAGCCGTCAGTAAGTTGGAATCGAAATGACCTGCAGTACATTCAAACTGCCGACTTTGTCGGATCTGACCGATTTTTGTTGGGTAGAATCAATCAGGCTACTTATCGCATTTCATTACGTAGCACCTTCAATCTTACTCCCAATTTCTCTGTTGAGTTGTGGGCCCAACCTTTTATAACCCGGGGAGAATACAGTGAATTCAAACTGGCGGTATCTCCGCATGCCGAGACCTATGAGGATCGTTTTCAAACATTAGGTTCAGATCAGGTTCTCTGGGATGAGGCGGAAGCAAGCTTCAACATTGATGAAAATCGTGATGGCATCACCGATTATACCCTAGGAGATCCAGACTTTAATGTGGTACAGTTCCGCTCCAATTTCGTGATTCGTTGGGAATACATTCAAGGTTCCACTTTGTTCCTCGTTTGGTCATCCAATGGCTCCGATTTCAACCAACTCAATAACAACGGGTTTAGAAGCCTGAGTAATCAACTGACCAACATCAATTCGGACAATACCTTCCTGATCAAGTATACGTATAGATTTATTCTATGAGAATTATCTATATACCCTCTGTTGGCGATTAATACGCAAGTCTGAATTCGAACGGATATTTGAAAAACAGGCTGCTTATTGATTTTCAGTGACCAATTATTAGGCAAATGAAAGGAGTACAAAATCCCTGAATGTTTGTCAGCGACAATTACATCTTGACAAAGTAGAGTTAACTTTGAGCAAATAAATAACAAGGTGTATGTCAAAGGTCATGATCATCGGCGCTGGAGGTGTCGGTCGGGTTGTTGCTTACAAATGCGCTCAGGTTTCGGAAGTATTTTCGCAAATTGTACTTGCCAGCCGAACCAAATCTAAATGTGATGCAATTGCATCTGATGTTCAGGAAAAGTTTGGGATAACTATTGAAACGGATCAGGTAGATGCGGATCAGGTTCCAGAATTGGTGGAGCTTTTCAACAAGCATCAGCCTAAAATGGTGATCAATGTCGCGTTACCTTATCAGGATCTGACGATAATGGATGCCTGCCTGGAATGCGGTGTTCATTACCTTGATACAGCAAACTATGAACCTCCGGAAGAGGCCAAATTTGAATATAAATGGCAATGGGCCTATCAGGATCGATTTAAAGATGCAGGTTTGCTCGCTGTTTTAGGGTGTGGCTTTGATCCGGGAGTGACGAGTATTTTTACAGCCAGAGCCGCAAAACATCATTTTGATGAAATGCATTACCTGGACATTGTGGATTGCAATGGTGGAGATCATGGCAAAGCCTTCGCAACTAATTTTAACCCGGAGATCAATATTCGGGAAGTAACACAGAAGGGAAAGTATTGGGAAAATGGAAACTGGAAGCTGACTGAACCTCATGCTATCAGAAAAGAGTTAACCTATCCGAACATTGGTGAACGAAGTTCTTATCTGATTTATCACGAAGAACTTGAATCACTGGTAAAAAATTACCCTTCCCTCAAACGTGCTCGTTTTTGGATGACTTTTGGAGAAGAATACCTTACTCACCTCAGAGTAATTCAAAATATCGGGATGGCGGGGATTGAACCAGTCACGTATGAAGGTAAGGAGATCGTTCCCCTTCAATTTTTGAAAGCTGTTTTGCCTGATCCCGGAGATCTTGGAGAAAATTATGAGGGTGAAACGAGTATTGGTTGTCGTATCCGAGGCGTCCAGAATGGAAAAGAAAAGACTTATTACATCTATAATAATTGCGAACATCAGACGGCCTTCCAGGAAACAGGAGCTCAGGGAGTCTCTTACACAACCGGAGTTCCGGCAATGGTAGGGGCCATGATGATGATGACAGGAAAATGGTCCGGCAAAGGCGTTTTTAACGTCGAGGAATTTGACCCTGATCCTTTTCTTGAAAAGCTCGCGGCCTACGGCCTTCCCTGGAATGAGCAGGAAGGAGTAAACCTGGAGCTTGATTAATAGCCGCTGATATACCTATAACGAACCTGTACAAAAAGACTGATCAACCATGCCAAGACCTGATATAGAGAAGATACCCATGTACTACAAGGGGTATGTGGAAGGTATTTCCGAAGAAAAAGAATTACTTCCGTCATTGATAGATTCTCGTGACGAATTTTCGGTTATGCTCCGGAACATACCTGAAAACCAAGGTAGTTATGCTTATGCAACTGGTAAATGGACTGTCAAGGAAATTATTAATCACATCTGCGATGCCGAGCGCATATTTTCTTATCGTGTATTGCGTTTTGGACGAGGAGACATGACAGACTTACCCGGTTTTGAGCAAGATGACTATGTAGTTCACAGTAGGGCAAATGAACGCACAATTGCTGATCACTGTACTGAATTCATCAACGTTCGAAATGCTACTATTGATCTTTTTAATGGATT
The DNA here is from genome assembly GCA_965215825.1 of Cyclobacteriaceae bacterium. GTDB lineage: Bacteria > Bacteroidota > Bacteroidia > Cytophagales > Cyclobacteriaceae > JAWPMT01. Next base: position 1,020,491 of record CBDCEM010000003.1, read on the forward strand.
TAGTGAGAAGGAGATTAAGAGATTTGGTTCCGCCAACGGATTGAAGTTGGATGTCAACTCCATTGGATATATCATTATCGGGCATCTGTATCATCATATGGAAATCCTCAAATCAAGGTACCTTCAATAGTGAATCCTCCTGTGATCCCATCTCCATGCTTCATTCTGGAAGAAGACCGGCTTATCCGCAACTTACAGCTGATGAAAGAGGTTCAGGAGCGTTCAGCTGCAAAGATCATTTTGGCATTCAAGGGCTTTGCCATGTGGAATGCTTTTCCATTGGTACGGGAATTCCTGCCAGGCGCTACAGCAAGTTCTTTATATGAAGCCCGTCTTTGTAAGGAAGAAATGAGGGTGCCTGCGCATACCTATATGGTTGCATACCCACCTACGGAGTTTCAGGAAATTGCCTCCCTTTCATCACACCTTACGTTCAACTCCTGGAACCAGTGGTACCAATTTTCAAACCAGATTCCTGATCATGTGAGTTGTGGGATGCGGATCAATCCGGGATGGTCGGATGTAATCACAGAGCTCTATAATCCAGCTGGACCACATTCGAGGCTTGGGGTAACTTCAGATGATATGCCTGGAGAATTACCACCGCAGGTGGAGGGGTTACATTTTCACGTGCTATGTGAGTCTAACTCATTCTCTCTGGAAAGGGTACTTCAGGAATTGGAGCAGAAGTTTGAGAAATACCTCCATCATGTCAAATGGCTCAACATGGGAGGTGGGCATTTGATGACCTCTGAAGGTTATGACGTGGAACATCTTGTCGGTTTGCTGAAATCCTTTCGCGAAAAGTACGATTTGGAGATTATTCTGGAGCCTGGTAGTGCAGTCGGCTGGCAAACAGGAGACTTACATGCGACAGTCCTCGATGTTATAGACAGGGGAGGTGTTCATACGGCAATTGCCGATATATCATTTACGTGCCACATGCCTGATTGCCTGGAGATGCCATATCGACCTGATATCAGGAATGCGCACACGAATCCTGAAAAAGGTACACATCAGTATCGGATCGGAGGAGTAAGTTGCCTGGCCGGTGATTTTCTTGATGCTTATGGATTTGAGCATGAATTACGCCCTGGCGACCCATTGGTATTTGAGGACATGATGCATTATACCATGGTTAAAACATCTATGTTTAACGGTGTTCAGCACCCTTCAATTGGAAAAATAACTAAGGGTAAATTCGAACTCATCCGAACGTTTGACTATCAGGATTATAAATCCCGGCTTTCTTAAGGCTGTGGTACTTTAGGCTCCAGAATCCCCCTCATGAACAAATTGTACTCCTCGCAAGTGAGGTAAGGTTCACCAGCAGAATAGGGGCAGGTTTGGTAAACTTTGTCAAAAAATGTTTGCTTGATAATTACTCCATTGCCATGGCAAACCGGACAGATCATGTTTTCCAACCCGTCACAGTCGTAATCATCACCGGCAAGTTCAGTAGACATTTCTGCGTTTTTTTCGCGCTGAATTTCTATGTATTTACTTTCTGACAATTGTAAGTATTTCACAGCAGGCTCATAATACCTCCCTTTGGTCCCTTTGATCTGAATGTATTTATTCAGCCAATTGATTCCCTGTTTGTATTTACCGAGGTGGTAGCTGTTTTGGCCAAATAGGAAAGCGATTTCACTGGGGAGTACTTTCATGTTATCTATGACAAACAAAAACTCCACATCGGCTTCTACATGTTTCCCCTGCTTCATGAGGTCTTCGCCATGATCCATTCGCTTCAAAAAGTCCGCTTCAGTGATTTGCTGTGCCAGCACGTTTTGGGCAGACCATCCCATCCAACAGGCAATCAGTATCATGACACGTACTGTTCGCTGGGCATTGATCTCTGATGAGAACTTGTTAACATGCATCATATCATCTCTCTACTTTAACGAAAATTCACTACATTCCATACAACAAGGATGTTGCCAGAACCACTTTTCTATCAAAGATGTTCGTCTCGTAGCATGCAATTTAGTGTTTCCATGTACGGAAACATGAAGCTAAAACGTTAAAGACTTATAAATTTGTGTTATGGGTTCAAAACAAGTGTTTTTGGCGATACTGTTTTTTGGCGCCTCTGTAGTTGTTTATGGTCAGAGTTCTAAAGATGTAGCTCCGCCAAAGCCACCGGCTCCAAGGTATCAGGGAAAGAAAGAGAAAAAGCTATCTGTCGCCAAGGTATTCAAGAAGAAGCCAAAGTCTGACATTGAGGAATTCAGGGAAAGAATGAAGGAAGTTTCCAAGCAAAAAGCCAAGGAGGCAAAACTTGCTAAGAAACCTCAATACTCTAATCCACTCTATTTTGGTCATAAAAAGCCTCCAAAGAAACGGCCTCTGCATAAGCGCAAGCTTTGTAAGACCTGTAATATAGTTCACTGACGTTAGCATTTCGTGCCACCTGTAGCTTATCATTTTCGTTGTATCGGTAAAGTTCAGGGAGTCTTTTACCGGGCTTCTACCAGGGAACAGGCTGATAGACTAGGAGTGAAAGGATGGGTGAAAAATGAAGGCAATGGCGATGTGACTGTACATGCTGAGGGTCCGGAACAAGTTGTTCATGAGTTGTATCTATGGTGTCAACAAGGACCTCCCTTAGCAAGGGTAGATGAGGTCATTCGGACCAAAACGGAAATTGAAAATTTGGAAAAATTTGAAGTGCGCTACTTTTAAAGCGTTAAGCTGCTTTAACAAGAGACTTTCGACGCCCATCCCATTTGAGCTTCAATTCTTTGAGAATAGCCCGGCCAAAATTCTTTTGCATCAATAACAAAGAAGAATCGTCTTTCAATACACATGCGCGAATGATGGGGCGATTGATCTGATCAATGCGCGTAAGACCGTAGATCCAGTGATTGAATTGGGTCTCCCACTCATCTTGATATTTGTGAAAGTGAGATCCACCGTCCCAAAGGAATTCCAATTGATTGGATGAATAAAGGAATCGGTAACCCGCAGCCATGAAATCATAAGATTCCTCCAAAAATGCGGTCTTATAGTTGGTTACACTCAGGATACTTCGGACGAAATCATCTATTAGTCCCATTGGGTTATGGAGTTCCATATAAGCATCTATGCTTTGTAGTACCCACTTTTCCATCAAGATATCCCTGCTTTCTTGCTGAGCCTTCTTTAAAAGGTAATTTTTGTCTTGACTGAAAAAGTAACTCTCCACGTTGCAAAATTAAAAAAATGTACGACCTGAAACCCTTTCTGAGGCCGTTTTTCTTCATCTAATACCTCAAATTAGTAGGTACATGAGGTACCTTACAACAAAAGGTCGAATTATGAGTTTTCTACAGTTCTATTGGAGTAAAGTTTTGCCCCTATCGATAATCTTATTAGTCAGTAGTGGCTTAAGTTTTCTAGCCCAGTCAGTCAATTACACACAAAACGCCATCAGTATTAATGAATCGGTCCAAATTGTACAGGGAGCATCGAACATTCAGAAAATGAATGAGCAGAATGGATTTACGCGACGAACACTAAAATCTATTTATGATATAGTGGCCAATAGAGATGGCTCCTATGTCTACGAAATAGGAGAATTTGACGATGACGAAGGCGCTTCCTTCAATTATGTGATGGTTAGAAAAGGAAAAGAGGAAGGTAGTCCTATTGAACTGGAGTTTTATGCTCGAAACTCCGATTTCACGTCCGCATCGGAGGCCATAGGTCAAAGAAGAAAGGAATGGATTGATCTTTGTAATAAACATGATGCGGCAGGGCTCATCAATGAATTGTATGCGGAAAATACCATGTATTACAATCATAAACCATTGATTACAGGCCGAGAGGGTGTGATTAAAGACTATCAATACATGAACCGTGAGAGTTATTCGCTTAAGCTAACTCCATTAAAGACAAAGCAGGTTAATGACCGCATTGCATTAGAAATCGGACAATGTAGTGGTAGTTACAATGGGAAGTACATCATTGTCTGGCAAAAAGATGCCATGGGAAAATGGGAGGTGTTGTTGGATTCAAACATTTGACTTTAAGTTCCGGATCCATTCGATCATCGTCTTGAGGCACCAAAGACTAATGAAAAACGTGAATACACCTGAGATCTCAAAGATCCAGTCGTTAGGTAGTAGGTACTTTGGTGGAGGGTACATGGCATGTAGTCTGTTTACCTGTAGGCCTCCAAAATAGAGGATATTCTTCAATACATGATTATAAGCCCCCTCGAAGAAACCAATGGCACCTACGAAGAAGAACCCTGCGAAGACCACAAACACCCAGGCCAGAAAATTCTTCTTCCAATTGATGTAGATCAGCATGATCAGATAGGAGAGTAAGAGCCAGCTAAATCCCTGGTAAGCGATATGATTTCTCCATGGTGTTTCGTACAGCCACGCGCCGTAAACATGATGGATAGAGGTAGTGAGATAGACCAGCAGTATAGATAGAGCTACACGCTTCTCTCTTTTGTTCATTTTAAAATGCAACATTCTTTGACCTTTCTTGTCAAATGTATAATTGAGCGCTTGTAGCATCTTACTTTTTCACCTTGAGAAAACATTGATATGAAGAACATTACCTTAAATCAGACCTATCACATAGATTTTTCAAGAAATAGAATCAAAAATTTAAAAGATGGATCCAATCAGAATCTTGAACCACGACTGATGCAGATCTTAAAGCTATTGGTTAGCAAAAAGGGAGAGGTTGTTCCAAGAAAAGCTTTCATCGAAGCGATTTGGGGAAATTATTCATCAGGTGATGAATTACTGACCCATTCCATCTGCCTGATAAGAAATGCTCTGGACAAATCGTTGATTCAAACCATTCCCAAACAGGGTTATATGTTAGTCGCAGAGGTGACGTCTCCACAAACCTTTAGATTTGGGTTCATAAAGCAATTGACCTTTTCCAGAATAGCAGCCACTTTGGTGATTTTGATGCTATTAAAAATGATCTTTTTCCCACATCATTAATGTGTTCAATAGTCTAGTGCCAGTTGGTCAGACAGTTCCTGGAAATGAGTGATGTATTGATCTGAATATGGTGACCTTTCCTGATCAAATTTTGCTACCTGAATAGTAGTAAGCCCCAATTCAAACCCGGCTTTCAATTCCGATTCCGGATTGTCACCAATGACCAGGTGATCTTTTTTTGATAAGCCACTTTTAGTGATGATTTCGGACATTATCCCCAATTTAAAGATTCGATCCAAAGCGTCCACCTCATCGATATAAATGGCTTCAAAATCATTTTCTATGCCTAGAGCAGTTACTTTGGCGAGTTGTAATTGCCTGAACCCTGTAGTTAAAAGAATTTTCCGGAAGCGATTTTTCCTTAGCCACTTATAATCGGGAAAAGGCTGGATTTTAAACTTAAATTCCCTCTCATTAATGAGTGACGAGTATTGTTTGGTCAGTAGGGGTGGAAAATGATGTTTCCTGGCCACAAGGTCAAAAGGAAGTCGCCAGAGATCTTTTTCTACTTCGTCGAATTTCCCTGGGGCAAAATGAGTGTGAAAAGTTTGTTCAAACTCATCAAATACACCTTGTAAATGCGCTTTTGGAATAGATCGGGTTTCAAAAATCGTGTCATCAAGGTCGAAGATGAGTAACTTTTCTTTTCTCATATCGCAGAAGTGACTTTGATCTTCAATTATTCTATCCTGTCGGATTTCTAGTGAAATTATTTTCAATCCCAGGGACCGTCTTTTGTAACCGCGGAAAATAACCTGGTTGAATCTTTTTCATCGGGGAAATATCTAAACAAACCACCCCAGCCTCCAAGCCAATACCGACCTGCCCTGTCTTCGTAGATGCTCAGGACCCCATCGGACATTAAACCCTGCCCTTTATGGAAGTTGGTAAATGAGTCATACGTGGCATTGTATCGGTAGATTCCGTGATTTTCGGAGGCCAGCCAAACTTGCGATTTACTGTCTTCATACAATGCTCCGATTTCCCAACCCCTGATAGGGTTGCCGAAAGGGTATTTGAAAAAATCTACACCATTCCACCTTGCAAGTCCACCATACATGGTACCGACCCAGATATTTCCACGACTATCTTCCAACAAGCTGTAAATGTTATTGTCAGGGAGCCCATTTTCTTTTGTGAAATGCTGAAACCCCTCACTTTCTTTGAAGCTGGTGAGACCGAAACCATCTGTACCAAACCACATGGTGCCATTTCGATCCTGTATGATTTGAGAGACACGATCAAACGAAAGAATTGAAGTCGTGTCCTTCACGGAAGCTTTGGGTAGATTGAATTTTTCAAATTTTTGTCCATCAAATTGATAAACTCCGTTGATTGTACCTACCCAGATCAATCCATCATCGTCGATCAAAACGGACCATATTTCCTCATCGATTAGTCCATTATCAAAATCGAAAGTTTCAAAAAGCCTGGTATCAGATTTGAAATCGGATGCTTCACGGTACTTACTTAGTCCTTTCGCTGTTCCAAACCACACATTTCCTGCCTGATCTTCAATAATCTCCGTGATACGACCAGCTCCCAATCCATGATTTTCGTCAAAATAAATCAACGAATCACCATTATAACGGATTAGACCATACACGTTGGTCCCTATCCATAGATCTCCCCGAGAATCTCGAAAGACCTTTCGGACATGCTGACATAACTGACCGTCTATAAAGAAAAGGGGATCTGTCCAGGGAATTTCAGATTCTGACGATAGAGAGACTTCTGTAGGGTTTGTCTCGACTTTTTGATGGGTCGGCCGATTACAAGAATCTACAACGCAAATGATGACAACCAGAAGCAAGGTTGTAACAAGGGAGAAGTGTTGAGTGTTTGTTTGCAACAGAAAGGCCGTTGAGTCTTCTTAAAGGTAATATGATGTTGAGTTCTTTTTATGGAAGTAAAGGTTAAAATCATTGAACTGATTCCTTTCCTTGATCTAGTAATTATTAATTCATAATTGTCAAGACAATAGTGGCTTTTAGCGGTCTCTTTCGAAGATTGTTTTTACAGTAAATACAACATTACCCTGAGTGAGGCAGCTACAACAAATCAGAATGTAGAGGAATTTTTCAAAAAACGTATTAATAGCAATAGAACTATTTCTATAAAAGAGTTAGGAATACCAAAAGACATATTTCCGTTTGAAAACAATTACTATCGTGTTGACAGTGAAAAATACTCTTCAGAACATGAACCAATCAATATCAGGTTAAGGAGAGAATGACGTTTTTCGACTTTTTGTAGATCGAGTGGAGAGAATTTTGAACAATGAACGTGAAAACTGGAAGAGTAATATGAGCGAAGATGATTAGCTAGTTGGTGTTTTTGACAGCAGTTGATTACATGCTGAGTTCCTCCACAAGCTCCCGGGCACTTTCCTGAGCCATATTGCTGGGGTTATTGCCTCCAATCATTTTTGCTATGTTGTTGATCCTTTCTTCGTCCTCCAGTACTTTGATCCGACTAATCGATCGCTTAGCGTCATGATCTTTATAAACAAAGTAGTGTTGCTTTGCTGCAGCCGCAAATTGAGGGAGGTGACTGATGGCAATTACCTGATGCTTTCCGGCCATAGAGCTCATCATTTTTACCATTTGAATAGCAACCTCACCCGACACTCCGGTATCAATTTCATCGAAAATGACGGTAGGCATGGCCGTTTTCTGCGCGAGAACAGATTTTACTGCAAAGATCAATCGCGAAAACTCACCACCTGAAGCTACATTTTTTAGCGGTTTTGGAACAATGCCTTTATTCGCGGTAAAAAGGAATTCGATTTGATCCAAACCATCAGAAGCAGGTTCTTGTTCACTCAACTGGATCTGTAATTCGCCGTTTTCAATTCCAATGGATTGGATAATACTCACAATCTGTCTGGCCAAACCATTGGCAGCCTTATGCCTGGAGGAAGAGAGTTTTTTGCCTCTTTTTAATAAGACTTCTTTGGAGCGGGAGGTCAGTTCCTGAAGTTGCTTGATGCGTTCATCAAAATTTTCATATCCCTCCAGTTCTGTAGAGAGCTTGTTTTGCAGGTCAAGTAATCCTTCGATATCGCTTTCTCCGTGTTTTTGCAGCAGCCTGAAAATAAGATCCAGACGCTCTTTTACAAGCAAGATGCGTTCAGGGTCAAATGCCGTCTGCTCATTAGTTGTAACTAATTCTTCTGCAATGTCTTTTAATTCAATACTACAGCTTTCCAGACGCTCAGGCATGGCCTGCAGATTTTCTCGTAAGTCAGCAATTTTGCCGATCATTTGACTGACTTCTCTAAGTTGATTTAATATGGAAGTCTCACTTTCATCTAATAGATGAACTGCCCCGGTGAGCTTTTCCTTAATTTCTTCTGCATGCTCAAGCAGGTTTAATTCTTTTTCTAAATCCTCTTTCTCTCCTGTTTGCAAGTTGGCGTCGGATAATTCCTGAAGGATAAATTTTTGATAGTCCAGATCTTTAGATGCTTCTTGAGATTGCTGCTTCAGTGACTCCAGTTCTTTTTGACTGGCGACGTAGGTGTTGTACTGGTCTTGATAGGCCGTCAGAAGTTCCTCGTGCTGAGCGATCTTGTCCAGCGTTTGGAGTTGAAACTGACTATTGCCCAGAGCCAGAGATTCATGCTGAGAATGTATATCCACAAGTCTTAAACCCAGTTCTTTCAATACATCAAGCGTCACCGGGGTATCGTTGACAAAAGCTCTGGATTTGCCAGTGGGACTAATCTCTCTTCGAATAACACATTCTGACTCATAGTCCAGGTCGGCTGCTTCAAAAAGAGGTTGCAGATTTAATTGCTCTACTTCAAAGACACCTTCGACGACACATTTCTGAGAGGCATCATATAAGACCTTTACATCTGCGCGTTTACCCAGTAAAAGCCCTACAGCACCTAATAGTATGGATTTACCAGCCCCCGTTTCGCCAGTAATGATATTTAGCGTTGGTTCAGGCCTCAATTCGAGCGCTTCGATTAAGGCGTAATTTCTAATGGAAAGCGATTGGATCATTGATGGACAGGCGCCTTTTTATCAGACCACATTTCTCTTATGCCCTGCAAAAGTAAAACGCGCTTGTGTCCTAACCCATTCCTTGTCGTAAGTTTATCTTTTTCGATCTTCACAATTGAGAGATGAAGCACTTCATTGCTTTTAAGAACAATATTCAACGGGTCACCAGATGCGGCGTAATGTTTGAGATCTTTGAATGCAACTTTGACCTGAATTTTCGACATGTTATTTGATCATCACCTCGAAAATTTCTGACTTGGTTGGATCAATGTTGGTCAGAATATTATAGGCATCGCGTCGTTCGGCCAGAGCGCCACTTGAGTAGATCTGAGCCAATTCGTCTGCTTTTGCATCAAGAAAAGAGATTGTTAAAATAGAACGAGGACGTACATTATTTGCTTTTTGTACTTCTTTCAGGCTGTTGAGGATCGCCTTACGAGCTTCGTCAGGTTGTTCACTTAAATTATCCATACCCGTTCGATGATAGTTGTAATAGGCGCGCCGAATCGGCTCCATTTCATTACTTAATAAGTTTTCGCCGAGCCAGTACCGATTCCTGATACTATTAAATTGCTCCCAACCGGGGTAGCCCGATTGTTGCGCGTTGATCACGACTTGCCACGCTTTCTGAAAGTAATCTTCGCCTCCTAATTCTGAAAAAGAATCGTAATCGAAACCAATGATCATGTAGGCATAATAGGCCAGGAGAGAGCTGATGTTGTCGAGAAAAGTGTTTTCGCTGAATTGGATCGGCTGGGAGGCCACATATTCAAATGTCCAGTCACGATCTGCGAAATTCATGAGAACAGATTCATAATCAGTATTAAAAACCGGCCTGGAGGACAAGACCTGAACCGAGGCTTCAAACCGACCAATACTTGGCATTTCAGAAATCGTCAGGACCAGATTGCAATTGATACGTTCTTCCTGGTCATATTGATCTTCTGTCCATCGCCGGTTATTCATGAATTCGGCAAACGTTACTTCCATTTCCTGGAAGATGGACCTTTCTGTTGTTTGCACTTGATCTGCATTCACGACTACTCGACAGTTGAGCTCTTGAGCACTAACTGTAATTGGTAAGAACAGCAAAAACAAGGGGTAAAACTTACGCATTGAGCTTTTTAACAATCTCATTGACAATATCCGAAGCTACTTCTTTTTTAGTTTTTAACTCAAAAGCTTTAGGATTATTATCCGGAGAGTAGATAGTTACTTTATTCGTGGTATGAGAAAAACCAGCACCCTGGTCATTCAATGAATTAAGGACGATAAAGTCAAAGTTCTTTTGTTCTAATTTTTTCTTAGCATTGGGACCTTCATCATTTGTTTCGAGTGCAAAACCGATAGTGATTTGATCCTTCGATTTCCTTTTACCCATTTCAGCAGCTATGTCCTTGTTCTCAACCAATTCGATGGACATGCCGTTTCCGGTTTTTTTCATCTTATGTCCAATAGAAGTCTTAGGACGATAGTCGGATACGGCGGCGGCAAAAATAGCCACGTTGCATCGTGAAAAATGTGTATCCGTTGCTTTGTACATTTCCTGAGCGGAATTGACTCTTAGTACCGTCAGATTATTTCCACGAGGTACATGTTGTGTGGGGCCGGTTATGTAGGTTACCTCAGCTCCGTTAGACAAACAATTCATAGCAAGCTCATACCCCATTTTTCCAGAGGAGTTGTTGCCGATGAATCTGACAGCATCAATTTGTTCGTGGGTGGGGCCAGACGTAATTAAGACCTTCTGGCCGTTGAGTGTTTCTGATGATTGGAAGAAGGTATCCAATTGTTCGACCATGTGTTCTGGTTCGGCCATACGTCCAACACCAGATAGCCCACTGGCAAGTTCACCTTCCTCCGCAGCAAATAAGTGATTGCCAAAGCTTTGAAGTTTGCTGATGTTGGCTTGTGTGGAAGGATGCGTATGCATGTCCAGGTCCATGGCTGGAGCAAAGAACACGGGACACCTGGCAGACAAATAAGTAGCGATCAACAAGTTGTCACATGCGCCATTAGCCATTTTACTCAGCGTATTCGCGCTTGCGGGTGCGACGACCATTATATCGGCCCACAATCCCAACTCCACGTGACTATCCCATTCGCCTGTTTCCTTGTTGAAAAAATCACGGTAAACTTTGTGCTTTGATAGTGTGGCCAAAGTAAGTGGCGTAATGAAATCCGTAGCACTTTCGGACATCACCACACGTACTTCTGCACCACTTTTTACAAGTAGGCGAACAAAAAAGGCGGATTTGTAGGCTGCTATAGACCCACTTACCGCCAATAAGATTTTTTTACCCGTAAGCATCAGAGGTGGAAATTATTCCTCCTCTTCACCTAAATCAGGCATGCGGAACATCACTTGCTCCTCAAGAAATTCGTCAATCGCCATTGAGCTAGGCTTTGGCATTCGCTCATAGAACCTTGAGATCTCAATTTGTTCTCTGTTTTCGAAAATCTCTTCCAGGTTGTCAACTGAAGAAGCGAACTCTGCGAGTTTACCATTCAGTTCCTCTTTGTTTACTGTACTGATCTGACGAGCCCGCTTTCCAATAATGGAAATAGATTCGTAGATATTGCCCGTTGGTTGAGCAATGTGATCATTGTTTCGTGTAATGATAGATGGATCCGTTGCCATTACGATTTATTTTTTTGAGCCGCAAATCTAGATAATTCCTCCAAACTTTCCTGATAATATTCACCCGCTTCTTTCAGGTAGCTACTTTCAGGGTAGCGTTGGAGCATAGTTTCATAATATTCCACTGTCTCTTTGTATCGCTCTTCCTGTTTGGAGTAGACACTTTGACGTGCATAGTTGAAATTAGTTTCAACCATGAGGAACAGAATTTCTTCGTTGAATTTGCTATCAGGGAAGTTTCTTTGAAAGTTTTCAAAAGTAACCAGCGCTGGCCGGAATCCTTTGATGCCCTTAATTTGATAATACAACTTAGCATTGTCGTAGGCCTTTTTTTCAAGCTTCACCTGTAATTCATCAATCAGTTTATCTGCCTGTTCGGAATATTCGGAATAGGGATAGGTATTGATGAAATTTTGAAGAGCAGTCACGGCCTCATAAGTGCTGGTTTGATCGAGGCTGTGTTTTGGGCTTTGCTTATAGAGAGAAAAAGCATGCATGAAAGTGGCCTCCATCAAAAATTCGCTTCGTCCATAGATGGTCGAGAAAGTTTTGAAGTGATGTGCGCTTAAAATGTACTGTCGTTGATGAAATTGACAGTAAGCATAATAGAAGTTGCCGACCTCTGCTTCTTCAGTTCCCCTGATGATAGGAAGTATGTCTTCTAACAACAGTCCGGCACGGAAATAATCCTGATCCTCATAGTATTTAATGGCAGCTTCATATTTGTCTTTCCACTGTCCTTTACGGAGCAGTTTTCTGAATCCAGTGCATGAAGAAATACTCACTGCCAAAAGACAGACCAAACCTATCTGCAAAATCCTTCTTGTCATATCAAGGGTAAAAATCGAGCGCAAAAATACAAAGTCCAAGAGAGAACAGAAAACCTGGGCCTATCCACCCTCAGATTCCTCATTTTTAACGTTTTTTATCATCTTACGCTTCCCGGGGATGAATTTCTCGCCTCGAAAATCCCGTTCTGGAACCATACTTTCGGGATCTATCGTCATGTCTTTGATGGGTTGAATCCCCTTTGCAGGTGGCGGATTTTTGCCGAAAATGTGCGTAAGGTCTGGGCGCTCATCGATGCGCCATGAAAATCCTTTTAGCCGGGTATCGGCAGCGTTTAGTTCATGCGGAGGAATGAACTTTGCTTCCGGCTGTTGAAAAATAGATATTGTCGAAACCTGGCTGTCTTTGAATCCTATCTTCATGGTACTGCAAATGAACTTGTTCATTCCCATAGTGCTGGTATCTCCTTCCGTCAGTACATAGTAGATGCCCTCTGCATTGCCATCAACAGTCATACGTGTCATTTCCTCTTCTACAAAATACGCGATCATATCACGTCCTTTGATCTGATTGTAATTTTGTAAAGTATCCTCAGTTACCATGAATGAATTTTTATAGAGGTTCATTCGGTCCAGATTTTCCTCTTTGATGGTTAAACTGATGGTATCTGCATTGATTTGGTTTTTTTCATTCCAAAGTATCGGTCCCTGATAAAGGAAAAAGAGGGAATCAGATTTGTAATAAGCAGCTGAATCTGCAAGTCCTTGCATACCCTTTTTGAATATCCTGATGTTGTTGTAAGCCAGGATTCTTTCTGCACTATCGTATTCACTTTCTATGGCCACTAGTGTGTCTGCAGCCATGTAGAGTGTGTCTTCCTCCAGAATTCGCTTAAGGATCGGGTTGCCGAATACTTTACTGATGCCATTGGTTTTATCATAGTAGCCTTCATCACCGATGATAATGACATCATTATTTTTCGCAGTGAGTTTTACATTTCCGACACTTTTGTAATAACGTAACAGATCATCAAAGAACAACTGATCACCTTCCAGGACATAGTCCTCTGTATCCAGTTTTCCATCTACGAAATCGGACTGATCGATTTGCGTTTTGAATACACCCCCCTCCGAGAATAGTTTAGTGCCGTCCTCATTTTCAATCTGAGTAGGCCCATAAGTGTAGGCGATCTTAGTATTACTGTCGTATCGCAACGTATCCGCTTTTAGCGTGAAATTTGGAGAGAGGAGTGTTACATCCTTGTAAAATGTTGCCAGGTTTTGCTGTCCATAGAAATAACCAATTTCGCTTGTTAGGGTATTGGTTGTGCTGTCCAGTAGTTTTCCTCCATTGAAATACTTTGCTACTTCAGAATCTAGGTTGTAATCGAGAAAATCTGTTAATAATTGCTGTACACCTTTCGTGTAAATGACGTTTTCCCTCAATTCGGCATCCCTGGTATCACCATCATAAATTAGTTCCTCTGAAGTGATGACAGTAGAATCATCAACGATTTTGACGTGACCGTAAGCTTCCATGATGTTACGTCTTTTGAAGTAGAAAGAACTGTCACAATAAACTGTCGTTTCTTTTTGGGTAAACACGACCTCATTCAACAACTTTTGGAACTTTTGACCCTCTCGTTTACCGACTGTCAAGGTCTTGGCCTTATAATCAATTTTTCTGGCTTTGCGTTGAGCGGCTAAGGGCAGCATAGCACAGATCAGGAGTAAAACAAAAAGCAATCGACGAAAAGCCATACAAATTATGGATCAAGAAATTTCAATAGACAAAACTAGTAACGATCAAGTAGGTAAAAGGATTGCTTTCATTTTTATGACGAATTTTGAGGGATGCAGTCGGATTTGAGTGCTTTTATAAAAGATAACCAATTGTTCACCCTTCATGATCACTTGCTATTAGGTGTCAGCGGCGGGGTGGATTCCATGACTTTGTGCAGTTTATTGGTCCAGCTGGACTATAAAGTATCTATAGCACACATGAATTTTGGGCTTAGAAGAAATGATTCCGACCTGGATGAAGCATTGGTTAGAGAAGTAGGTAACGCACTGAAGATACCTGTTTTTACGAAAAAGGTAGCAACAGAAGACTATGCCGACGAGCATGCCATTTCCATTCAGATGGCGGCACGTGAATTGAGATATTCATGGTTCAATGAACTGGTTGAAACTCATAGGTATGATTATGTACTTACCGCGCACAATGCAGATGATAACTTAGAAACAGTACTCTTCAATTTAACAAAAGGAACCGGAATAAGAGGATTGCGTGGCATCAAAGCCAAAGACGGGAACTTAGCAAGGCCACTGCTCTTTGCGGTTAAATCAGATATTCAGGAGTTTGCAAAAAACAATGCGATCAAATGGCGAGAAGATGCATCCAATTCGGATACGAAGTATACGCGAAATAAATTACGACATGAGGTGCTGCCGGTTTTGACAGCAATTAATCCTTCAGTATTACCGCATTTTGAATATACCCGGCTGAGACTTTTGGGCACGGAGCAGGTCCTGATGCAACAGGTGAATCAAATAAGTAAAGAACATTGTCAATGGTTGGAAGAGGCCTACTACATCAATCTGGTCTGGTTGACACAACAAGAATCTGATGCAGTAATCCTTTCTGAGCTGCTACGGGATTATGGTTTTACTTTTCCCCAATGTGTGGACATATTAAAGGCCAATGATAAGATTGGGAAATTATTCGATAGTGAGAAATTTGTACTGAATGTGGATCGTGATCGGTACATCGTTAAAAGTAAAACGGTATTGTCCTATTTGCCGGTTTTGGAAATTAAATCAATGATTGGGTCACATCATTTTGGGAAGTGGGAGTTGACCATCCGGGAGCAATCACCGGAGGATTTTAAAAAAGGAAAACTGAGGAATGAAATTTTTCTGGATGCTGATTGTGTTCATTTTCCGCTCATTCTACGTCGCTGGGAGAATGGTGATAGTTTTCAACCGTTGGGGCTTCACGGTAAAAAGAAGATCAGTGATTTCCTTGTAGATCAAAAAGTGCCTTTGATTGAAAAGGCTGATGTATTTGTCCTGGTGTCCGGCGAGACAATTTGCTGGGTGGTGAACTACCGATTAGACGATCGATTTAAGGTGACCAGCAGCACTCGGAAAATGCTAAAAATCACCTGTCAAAAATCATTTGAAGATAGACCAAATACGGTGTAGTTTTGGCCCCGATTTCGCAAACTGATGTGTTGTGGAGTCATAATACAGAATAAAAAAGACAAACTCATGAAAGTTACCGTAGTAGGAGCAGGAGCAGTTGGAGCCACCTGTGCTGAAAATATCGCCAGAAAATCGTTGTGTGAGGAAGTTGTCCTGTTGGATATCAAAGAAGGTTTTGCCGAAGGTAAGGCCATGGACATGAACCAATGCGCGACTCTGAATGGTTATGACACCAAAGTCATTGGCTCTACCAATGATTACCAGGCGACTGAAGATTCAGAAGTAGTGGTGATCACTTCAGGCTTACCAAGAAAACCTGGTATGACCCGTGAAGAATTGATCGGAACCAATGCCGGAATTGTGAAATCGGTAACAGATAATATTCTTAAGTATACACCGAATCCGATCATCATTGTGATCAGTAATCCGATGGATACCATGACATATTTGTCAGCTAAAGCAAGTGGGTTATCGAAAGAAAGAATCATCGGTATGGGTGGAATTCTTGATAGCAGCCGATTCAAATACAGATTGAGCGAAGCAATTCCATGTTCTCCAAATGATCTGCATGGAGTAGTAATCGGTGGCCACGGTGATACAACCATGATTCCTTTGATCAACCACGCTACTTATAACAGTTCGCCTGTTACAAACTTCCTTTCTGCTGAACAACAGGAAAGTGTAGTGAAAGAAACTATGGTAGGAGGTGCGACTTTAACTAAACTTATCGGAACTTCAGCCTGGTACGCGCCAGGAGCAGCGGGTGCTTATTTGGTTGAAAGCATTGTCCGCGATCAGAAAAAATCATTCCCATGCTGTGTTTACCTGGATGGAGAATATGGTCAGAGCGACATTTGTATTGGTGTGCCTGTTGTTGTTGGAAAGAACGGATGGGAAAAGATCATTGAGTACAAATTGAGCGACGATGAGCAAACCAAATTCAATGCTAGTGCTGATGCAGTTCGCAAAATGAACTCGGTACTTTCAGATATGAATATGGTGTAAATCCCATATACGAACTTAGAACTGAAACCACTTCCAACGAAGTGGTTTTTTTTATTACCTAGGCAGCGTGATTGCTGGCTAAATTCAATTCCTGTACGATTTTAGAAGCTAATTTGCTGGTCAATCCGTCCATTTCATACAACACTTCTAAGTCTTTTCCCTCTCGTTTTTCCCGGGCAGCATTATTATAACTGGCCCAACTTCCGTATTGATACTCTTTAACGATGGGATTGTACCAAATGACTCCTGTGGTGGCTTGCGGTGTTTGTGTCATTTCAAAGGCTCTTTTTACAATCTATCAACGAAGATAATGGTAAAAATTGTATTATAATTTGAAAAAATATAATTTTATTACTCTTTGACTAGATGGCCTGTTTCAGGAAGGGTTTCAAAAAAGCCCTGTATCAAGCTGATTAATTGATCGTTATCCTTCCGTCAATGTTTTAATTTTGTGACATGCAGGAAAATTACCAGGAACTTATTTCGGAAAGCGACTTGATCAGTCGTGATTTAAGTTGGATCAGGTTCAACTATCGTGTGTTGGACCAGGTGAAGAAAAAAGACCGAAGTTTAGTGGATCGCTTGAAATTTTTAGCGATCACTGCCAGTAACGCGGATGAGTTTTTCATGATTCGTGTAGGTAGTTTGTACAACTACGTCGATTTTGAGACGGATCGGATTGATTACTCAGGATTGCATCTGATTCCTTTCAAAAACGCACTCTTTCAGGAATTGCAAGAGTTCAATCAGAAGCAACATCAACTTTACTCAGAAGAACTGGTTCCCGAATTCGAGAAATATGGATTTTCCATTTCCAATTATGCGGACCTGCATGAAAGCGAGCAAAAAACTGTCGACAAATACTTCAGAAAGGAAGTATTTCCGATGCTCACACCGATGATGTTTGATTCATATCATCCCTTTCCGGTATTGATGAACAATGTGCTCACTTTCGGTGTGGTATCTAAAGGAGCTGGGGTAAAAGAGAAGAAAAAGATGTCCTTTGTCCAAATACCTCATAATGTCAGTCGGTTCTATCAAATTGATCGTGAAGGTCATTTGGTTTTTGTTCCGATCGAGGAAATTGTAATGAGTAACATCGAGGAGCTCTTCAAAAATGTGGAGATCATTTCTTGCACGAAGTTCAGAATGACCAGAAATGGGGACTTCACCCTGGAAGAATCTGAGGACATTGAAGCCAATTACCTCGAAGAACTTCAGAAGAAACTCAAAACCAGGAAGACAGGTCGGGTAGTACGAATGGAGGTCTGTACAGGTTATGACAAATGGTTGATCCGAAAGCTCAAGGAAAGATTTGAAATTGAAGACGATAATTTGTTTAAAGCGGATTCTCCAGCCATTTTAGACTATACGGGACTCTGGCAGCTTGTCAATCATAAAGCGCTTCAAGAGTACAGAGAAGAAACTACTCCACCAGTCAAGCCATTGAGTATGGAGGAGTATCAGGATCAAAGCATTTTTAAAATCCTGAAAGACCGGGACATCTTATTGCACCAGCCTTACAATAGCATTGAACCTCTTTTGGATTTGCTGGATCAGGCGGCGGAAGATGCAAATGTCATGTCCATCAAGTTGACTGTTTATCGACTTGCCAAGAATTCGAGAGTTATTCAGGCATTGTTGAAAGCAGCCGAGAATGGAAAACACGTTTCGGTGTTGTTTGAGGTGAAAGCTCGATTCGATGAAGAAAACAATATGAGTCAGGCGCTGCGCTTGCAGAAAGCAGGATGCTTTGTAATCTATGGGGTTGGATCACTCAAAACACACACAAAGTTATTACTCATTGTGAGAAAGGAACGTGATCGGGTAAAGAGATACGTTCATATGTCCAGTGGAAATTATAACGAGGCCACCTCCAAACTTTACACGGACCTTGGGTTCATGACTACCGATGACGGATATGCCAATGATGTACAGGAGTTTTTTAATGTAATTACCGGACACTCCTTCCCTGATAGATATGAAAACCTACTCACAGCACCTCGGGATTTGCGAAGTAAACTGATTGAGTTGATTGAACGTGAAGGTGAAAATGCAACTGCGGGTAAGTCTTCGGGAATAGTGATCAAGATCAATTCTCTGCAGGATAAAGATACAATTCAGGCCTTGTATGTGGCCTCACAAAAAGGAGTGCCCATCAAGCTGATTGTGCGTGGAATCTGTTGTTTACGTCCCCAAAGAACAGGCCTCAGTGAAAACATTGAAGTTCGTTCGATTGTGGGTGACTATCTGGAGCATTCGCGAATATTTTATTTCCACAACGATGATGATCCAATAGTTTATTCTGGTAGCGCAGACGTAATGGTTCGCAGTTTCGATCGAAGATTGGAATCCCTGTTCCTTATCAAGGACAAGTTTCTCAAGCAACAAGCCATCAATATTTTGGCTTATAATTTGAAAGACAATGTGAATGCGTACGAAATGAGTGAATCCGGATTGTACAATGCCACCTCCGAAGAGGAACAGAACTTCAATATTCACAAGGAATTTTTCAATGTGACGAGCGATATCGTTAGGAATGCCAGATTGTTTGGTGAAGGTAGCCCTGCTAAGGAGGATGGACTTCAGGCGTGACAAAAGATAAATAGGGTCACTTTCGATATGGCAAGTGCGCATTGATGCTATATGATGAGATAAACTATTTCTTAATATCAGGATCAAATAGCTTTCGAGGTTCCTCCTAATTGATTTTTAAGAAGTACCAGTAATTCATTTACCGAATTGTCATTTTCTGCGTGGCTATAGAAAATCATTCAGAAACAAGAAAGCATTTTCTTGAGGGAGTACTTTTCATGATTTTGACCTAACAAATCTTATATTTGCCGCCATAAATAACTTTATCAAGAAGGGATCATCGGGCGCTGAAAGTTGAAATGCATAAAACACCATCGATTTTAGTATGAGCGCATTACGGGAGCGGACCCGACAGTTCACAGAGCCTCAGCGTGTTAAAGACCTGGGATTCTATTCTTATTTCCGGGAATTGGAATCTCACCAGGGCACTGAAGTGATCTACAAGGGTAGGAAGGTACTGATGTTTGGTTCAAATAGTTACCTGGGGTTGAACAATGACCCAAGAGTAAAAGAAGCATGCATCAAGGCCGTGGAAAAATATGGCTCCGGTTGTGGTGGCTCCAGGTTCCTGAATGGTACGCTGGACATGCATGTGGAATTGGAAGAGAAATTGGCCAGGTTTCTGCGAAAAGATGCCTGTATTGCTTATAGTACTGGTTTTCAAGTCAATTTGGGAGTGCTACCTACGCTGACTGGAAGAGGAGATTACCTTATTCTGGATACTCAGAACCATGCCTCAATTATTGAGGGTGCCAGATTATCGCAAGCTTCCACGGTTTATTTCAAACACAATGACATGAAGTCATTGGAAACCAAACTGAGGAGCATTGGTAAAGAAGCGTTTAAGATGATCGTCGTGGATGGCGTCTTTAGCATGGAAGGAGATATTTGTGAGCTTCCGGATATCGTACGCTTAGCGAAAGAATACAATGCGACCGTCATGACAGACTGTGCCCATGCCGTGGGGGTATTGGGCGAAGAAGGCCGTGGAACGCCTTCCTTTTTTGGTTTGGAAGACGATGTTGAATTGATAGGTGGAACCTTTAGTAAATCATTTGCTTCTCTTGGAGGGTTTATTGCAGGAGATGCAGATACAATTAGTTACCTGAAGCATATCTCTCGTTCTTTTATTTTTAGTGCTAGTATGACGCCAGCTTCTGTTGCTGCAGTGATCAAGGCGCTGGAGATTTTACAAAGTGAGCCCGAGCGATTAAAAACACTTTGGGAGAATACGCATTACGCACAAAAGCGATTGGTGGAACTGGGATTTGATATAGGAGAATCGAAAACGCCGATCATTCCTATTTATATCAGAGATTATGATAAGACTTTCCAAATATCAACTCGTCTGATCCAGGAAGATATTTTTGTCAATACGGTCATTCCTCCGGCGGTGCGTCCTGAAGATACACTGATGCGTTTCTCTTTAATGGCCACCCATACGAAAGATCAGATAGATGAGGCAATTTCCAAAATTCATAAAGTAGCCAAGGAAGTTGATATGCCTTTAAACGTGTCTTCTAGTGTATAACATAAAGAAGATTGAAGGCAAGGCAGGCCTAAAGAAATTTATCAAATTCCCGTTCACTATTTTTAAAGGGAATGACTGTTGGGTTCCTCCGCTGTTGATGGATGAATTGACTGTCTTTAATCCTAAGAAGAATCCGGCATTCAATCAGGCTGAAGCCGTTTATTGGATGGCTTACGATGGGAATAAGACGGTCGGTAGAATTGCGGGAATCATCCTGCAAAGAGAGGCTCGTGAAGAAAAACTGGCGAGGTTTGGGTGGCTCGACTTCATCGATGACCCTAAAGTTTCGGAACTGTTGCTGGAAACTGTGGAAAAGTGGGCCAAAGAAAAGGGTCTTGACGGTATCCAGGGGCCAATGGGCTTCACGGATATGGACTTTGAGGGGATGTTGGTAGAAGGCTTTGATAAACCAGGTACCATTGCTACCATCTACAATCACCCATATTACCCGGAACACCTGGAACAATTGGGTTACAACAAAAGCGCGGACTGGCTGCAACTGGAAACAGAGGTACCGGATGAAGTACCGAAAAGACTGGCGCGACGGGCCCAAATGATCGAGAACCGATTCAAGTTTAAAAGCCTCAAATTCAAAAATAAGAAAGAAGCTCAGAAATATGGAGATCAACTTTTTGATGTCCTTAACAAGTCATATTCGGATTTGTTTGGGTTCCATCAACTGACTGAAGAACAGATTAAGTTCTATATTGATCAGTACCTTGGGTTCGTAGTTACGGATTTTCTGAGTATGATAGTGAATGAGGAGGGTAAATTAGTAGGGTTTGCAGTGACAATGCCTTCCCTTTCTAAGGCTTTTCAGAAGGCCAAAGGGCAGATTCTTCCTTTTGGCGTCTTTCATATATTGAAAGCCATGAAAAAGAATGATAAAGTGGACATGTATTTGATCGGTGTACTGCCTGAATACCAAATGCATGGTGTAACGGCGATCATTTTTAGAGATTTGATTCAAGCCTATATTGATAAAGGCATTAAAACCACCATAACCAACCAGATGTTGGAGAGCAATCAAAAAGTGCTTGCTCAGTTCAACGAATTCACTTCTGAAGTTTATCAACGTCGGAGGTGCTATAAGAAAGTGCTTGCATGAGTGTATTTGCAGAAAAGAACCTTTGGGGGCTCATTTTAGGAGCGTCTAGCGGAATGGGCTTAGCCACAGCCAAAAAATTGGCCGGATCCGGAATGAACCTAATCCTTGTCTATCGCGAACGTCGATCCCGACAAACGGAAGTTGATGAAGCTTTCAATGAAATGAGAGCCATGGGTGTACAGGTCATGGATTTCAATACCGACGCCTTGCAGGAAGCAAAACGTGAGCAGGTACTGGAGGAGATTGTAACAAAAATCGGCGACGGAAAGATCAGATTACTAATGCACTCAATTGCAAAAGGTAACCTGAAATTGATGACCCCCACTCCCGAGGATGGAGGTATAGCTTATCCATCACAATTACTTACAGATGAAGATTTTGCCATTACTGGGGATAGCATGGCCTTCAGTATTGTGCCCTGGCTCAATGCCATTCTTGCGAAAGATCTAGTGGCTAATCCGGCAAGAGTTATCGCACTAACAAGTGCAGGTGACAAACGTGTGTGGAAAGGTTACGCGGCAGTAGCAGCCGCAAAGGCTTCTTTGGATGCCATCATCAAGTATATAGCAGTAGAATATGCTCATCTCGGTATTACATCAAACTTGATTGAAGCGGGTGTTACCGTTACTCCATCTATGCAACTTATTCCCGGGAGTGAGGAGATGATTGAGCGAATCCAGGAACAACACCCTAAGAAACGTCTTACACTTCCGGAAGACGTAGCCAACGCGATCTATCTCTTAACACAGGACGAAGCGAATTGGATCAATGGCTCACGTCTGATAGTTGATGGAGGAGAGACCCTGATTTGATCAAATAATAGATAAGCAATAGCACCGAATTGCGAGTTGTTTTTTGTCAAAAGTAGAGCTCAATCTTTTTTCGCAAAAATTTAATTTTTTTTTGGGGGTATAGAAATTGCTATTTGCCTTCCACTGAAGTGGGTTTACGTCTAACCGTGAGCACACTTATATTTTGTAAAGAAGATCAAGCCTATGAATTTTATGACCAGCTCATCTGTTACATCCCTTTAATGATAAAAAAAGCATATAGGATTTAATCGATGCAGGACATCATAGACCAATTAC
This sequence comes from Cyclobacteriaceae bacterium, assembly GCA_965215825.1. Classification (GTDB taxonomy): domain Bacteria; phylum Bacteroidota; class Bacteroidia; order Cytophagales; family Cyclobacteriaceae; genus JAWPMT01. The sequence continues at coordinate 1,043,419 of CBDCEM010000003.1, forward strand.
CATACCAAAAACCATTTCTGTTCGTAGATAGTCTGGAGAAGCTGGATGAAAACGGCGTTAAAGGCAGTTATACCTTGCGGAAGGATGAATTCTTCTATGAGGGTCATTTTCCTGGAAACCCTGTTACACCAGGTGTGATCCTTACGGAAATTGCTGCGCAGATCGGGTTGGTGAGTTTAGGAATCTACTTGCTTCAACATAAGGAAGAAGGAGAGGTTGTGCCCGTGTTTTCTTCGTCAAACATGGACTTTTTGAAGCCTGTCTATCCTGGAGAAAAAGTAACAGTGGTCTCAACCAAAGAGTACTTCAGATTTAGTAAGTTGAAATGCAAAGTGGTGGTGTCGAATGAAGCTGGTGAGGAAGTTTGTAAAGGTACATTGTCTGGCATGGTCACACGTAAGGCGAATAGAAATTAATGGAATATAAGCGAGTTGTAATCACTGGACTTGGCGTAACCTCTCCCAACGGAATAGGAACGCCGGACTTTAGTGACGCTATCAAAAACGGGAAGTCAGGAATCACCAGTTGGCCAGAACTGGCAGATTTGAATTTTCGGTGCCAGGTGGGAGGAAAACCTCCGGTGACCATGGAGTACCTGGAACAAAAATTACCCGCTTACATAGCCAAAAAGATTACTAATAATGCGATTCTGTATGCCTGCCTTGCTGGTGTCGAGGCCTGGGAAGATGCTGGATTAGAAGTTTTGAGTAAAGAAACAGATTTTGATACTGGTGCCGCTTTTGGAGCAGGAGCATTAGGTTTGGATAGTTTCATTACTTCGAAAACCACGCCTATCGACGAGGGAAACCACAAGGTGTTGGGAGCCGGAGCTATTCCACAAAGTATGAGTAGTGGTGCCAGCGCATATCTCAACCAAATCCTTGGGTTTGGCAACCGTGTGATGTCCAACTCTTCAGCTTGTATTACAGGATCAGAGGCAGTTTCGCAAGGTTTTGAATGGATCAGGATGGGACGTGCCAAACGCATGTTGTGTGGAGGTACCGAAGGTGATGGTCGTTACATTTGGGGCGGATTTGATGCCATGAGGATCTTGTGTAGTGCTTACAACGATAATCCCGAAAAAGCGTCAAGACCTATGTCCAGTACTCCAATGGGATTTGTCCCGGGTGGAGGAGCTGGCGCTTTGATGTTGGAAGAATTGGATTCAGCCCTCGAAAGAGGAGCGAAAATATATGCGGAAGTAATTGGTTCTTTCGTAAATACTGGCGGCCAAAGAACAGGAGGTTCAATGACTGCCGCAAACCCCGAAGGCGTTAGAAGGTGTATCAAAGGAGCCGTTGCTGATGCGGGAATTGCTCCTTCCGAGATTGACTTGATCAATGGTCATCTAACTTCTACCAAAGGGGATGTAGTGGAGATCAATAACTGGGTGAATGCATTGGGACTGGAAGGGGACGATTTTCCATACATCAATGCAACTAAATCAATGATTGGACATTGTATTGGAGGTGCTGGTGCCATTGAATTGGTAGGAACAGTCATTCAAATGCATGAAAATTTTATTCACCCAACCCTAAACCTTGAGGAGGTTCATCCCGATATACTGTCAAAAGTACCGGCGGATAAATTTCCTACTAAGAAAATAGACAAAGAAATCAACATCGCAATTAAGTCCAATTTTGGTTTTGGTGACTTGAATTGCTGTGTCGTACTTAAATCCTGGAAAAACTAAATTTTTATGAATAGAGAGAGCATACTTTCCAAATTGAAAGATCTGATTCAACCTTATGTTGGAGACAATGATGCTTTTACCGCTATGAATGAGAAGTCTGATTTGATCAATGATCTGAAGATCAACTCGGCACACATCGTTGATATCGTTCTGGACATTGAGTCGGAGTTTGATATTATGATTGATGATGAGTCTATCAATGAAATGATCACTGTGGGCTCTAGTATCGATGTAGTTGAAGCGAAGCTTGCGGTAGCCGCCAGCTAGTCTTTGCCGATCGGTAACGACATCATCGATCTGGATGAGGCGAGTAAGCATCGACCTCAGTATTACGACCGGTTAAAAACCACAAGTTTTACTGAGGACGAATGGTTACTGAATGACCTTCCCGAAGGTAATACTGGCTTATGGTTGTTGTGGTCTTTGAAAGAAGCAGTATACAAATCGTTGGTTCAGGGAGATTGGGATGGCAGGCGCTTTTTTCCGATTGAGTATCGTGTAACATCGTTGAAGCAAAATACAAACGATTTCATTGCTGAAATTGTGTTTAAAGATCGCGTTATAAGAACTACCACTTCTATTCAAAAAAGGTTCTTGCATACGATTACTCAACCCAAAAATGACTTTGTTACACGATCAGATTGCTTCGAATGCCCCGGTGACGATTATGAACAACAATCCGGAGAAGTTCGAAGGCAGGCAATCATAACATTAGCCGATCACCTGGATCTTGATATGCGTTACTTAACCATTCAAAAAAATGAAGATCAGGTACCTCAATTCTTTGTTGATAAAAAACTACTATCTTCAGTAGACCTTTCATTATCACATCATGGAAGATTTGGGGCGTATGCCATGGTCTTTCTACTCAATAACTAATGAAATCTGTACTAATTACCGGTGCGAATGGATTTGTAGGCAGACACCTGTTAGAAAAAGGCCTGAAAGACGGTTACAAGGTATATGCTGCCGTTCGGAAAACCAGTGATATTTCAAGCATTGCCCACCTTGATGTTACAGTTCTGCGATTGGACTACCAGCTTTATGCGAATTTGAAAAGTGTACTGTCAGAGCATGGCCCTTTTGATTTCGTCGTTCACAATGCTGGTGTTACAGAGGCGATAGATTTACAGGCTTACCGAAAAGGTAATGTGGAGCTTACTGGTAATCTGATCAAGGCACTACAAGGTGGATTGGTGAAATCCAATTTTGTATACATTTCAAGTCTGGCTGCCCGGGGGCCCAATTACCAGGGGAAGGACGATCCCATTTCCGATTATGGCATCAGCAAATCTGAAGCGGAGGCTGTGGTAAAGTCCTCAGGTATCAATTTTGTCATTGTCAGACCAACGGCTGTTTACGGGTCAGGTGATGCTGCATTTTTTGAATTGGTGAAGTTGATGAAATACGGAATTTCATTATCGATAGGTAGTAAAGACCAAAAACTCACATTTATTCATGGTCATGATTTAGCTCGATTTATTTTTCATGCCGCTCCATATACCGGAAAGACATTTTATGGTCATGACGGCAATGTCCTGGGACAAAAAGAGTTACTTAACGCCATCAAATCTGGTCTTGGCAAGAAGAGCGTGTTAAGTGTTCATATTCCGACGGGGTTGGTCCGAAATATTTCCTTGTTGGTCAATATGTTTTACAACAAAGTACTAGGGAAGTCGTGGCATTACAATCCTCCCAAAATACGGGAACTACTGGCCACCGATTGGACCATTCACCAGACCGAAGATCAGGGATTGTTGGAGTTTGAACCAATTTATACCCTGGAAAAGGGCTTTCAGGAGGCCATCAATTACTATAAGGAAAAGAATTGGCTTTAGCTTCGCGCTGCTGTTATGAAGATCATTTACCTCTTTTTTAAGAAATCGCCAGTTATATTCTATGTTGCCGTAATCACCGGTGCCATTTCCGGTCTCGCCTTGATGGGTATGATTTACTGTATCAATGAAGGAATCAGTCATGGTGTAGAAGTCTATGATATACGTAATGGCAATCAACAGACCATTGAACCTAAGTGGTACCTCGATGAGGAAGATGTAGCTACTCTAAATGATGGAAACGAGCCAGGTACATTGAATTTTGGGTATTTGATCCCAACATTTTTAGGCCTTTGGTTGCTGTACGGCTTCACCAGTGTTACAGCGTCCTATTTTGTGACCCGAATGAGTCAGGATGTGATCTTAGACCTAAGGGTAGATCTGAGTAGGAAGATCATGCAAGCCTCCTTTACCAGGATGGAACGTAGCAAAAATCAACTGCTGGCGATTTTGACGGATGACATCATGAGTGTTGTTCAGGCAGTAACACGGTTCCCAAATATTCTGACCTCTCTTACAATGGTTTTGGGAGCGTTGATCTACATGGCCTTCATCTCATGGCAGTTAATATTTGTTTTCCTTTTGTTGTTTACGTTGGCGTATGGATTTTTCCAGAAACCTCTGAACAACTTTAAGCATAAGATGCGGAAGTCGCGAGACACACAAAAAGATCTGCTTGGACATTTCAATGCCTTGATAAATGGTTTGAAAGAGTTGTTATTGAACTTTCGACTCAGGCATAATTTCATTGAAAACACATTGTTACCTTCCGCGAAGGCACAGAAAGAATATAATTTATGGTCGAATATATGGGTGTCAGTTTTTTCCCGTTCGGCGGAAATGGTATTGCTCATTGGATTCGGGAGTATTCTGATCATTATTTCTAATACGGAATTTGTTTCATTTGCCACCCTGAAAGACTTTTTAATGGTGGCCCTATTCACCATATCACCATTAAGTAATATCAGCAGCTTCTTACCATTCTTGGGTAAAATCGATGTAGCACTGGAGCAAATAGAAAGCACAGGTTTGATGTTGGATGAGGCCCAGATTGATCGTACAGCTGAAGCTCCTGATTTTGATAAAGAATCGGAGACTTATCTGGCGCTTAAAGATGTATCCTACACCTATTATCATGAAGGGGAGGAGAAGTATTTCCAACTTGGGCCGATCAACCTGGAGATTAATAAGGGGGAAATGATCTATCTTCTTGGAGGCAACGGTAGCGGGAAAAGTACTTTGGCCAAAATCATCTGTGGACTGTACCTCCCGGAATCAGGAAAAATTGAGATGGCAGGTGTAGAGCAGAAGAAAGGAAACCTTGATGCATACCGGGAAAATTTCAATAGCATATTTACAGACTTCTTCCTATTCGAGGACCTTGGACACGTAAATTCCGAAAGCCTGAAACAGGACGTGGAGAAATACCTCAAATTGCTTGAATTGGACAAGAAGGTCAAAATTGAAAACAATAAACTCTCTACCACTTCCTTGTCCACAGGTCAAAGGCAGCGCTTAGCACTTTTGCTTTCTTACCTGGATGACAAGCCATTCTATATCTTCGATGAGTGGGCCGCTACACAAGATCCTTACTATAAGGAAGTCTACTACCGAACGTTGCTACCAGACCTCAAGGCAAAAGGAAAGACGTTGCTGATCATAACACATGATGAGAAATACTTTGATGGGGCGGATCGGTTCATCATGCTTCAGGATGGTCAAATGCTCAATCCGAATGATCACGAAGATCTGTTAGCGATATACAATCAAGGGATTTCTTAGCGTTACTCATCTTCCAAAAGATAATATCTCTTAAACTTTACCGACCTTCAGGCTAACCGACACAGGGTTTGCTTTGAGTGCAAATTGAGGGGATTAACTTGATTTGAATCATTAATTTCGCTTGATTCCATCGAATTAGCTACAAATGAATCAACACCTCAATTTGTGTTTCCCTGAATGGCAGGGATATGCCGAATCTAACTCGGTCTATTTTGGTACACTCCGTTTGCAACAACTCCTTGCCACAACGCATCAGTTTACCAGCATACCGGTTCCGGAGCAGGAAGATTTGTTTCTAGAAAATGATATCATTGGATATGAGGCCAACCTGAGGCAGTTAAAGGCCACGGCTCATGTCCTGAATAAAGAAAAGCCAGCTTCGATATTTATGGTGGGAGGGACTTGTGCCGCTGAAATAGCACCTGTTTCGTATTTAAATCAATATTATGATGGAGGCCTGACTGTGCTCTGGTTGGATGCCCACGGAGACTTAAATACCCCCCAGTCTTCTCCAAGTAAGCATTTTCATGGCATGCCGCTGCGAGCTTTGCTTGGAGAATCTGACCCTTTTGTATTACAACATGCTTTTTCCAAATTGAACCCGGAGCAGGTGATCTTGGGCGGGACACGTGATCTGGATAAAGCAGAAAAAGCGTACATCTCCAATAATCAAATAGAGGTAGTTACCCCGCCCAATATTGATCATGTGGTGGATAAAGTGCTGTTAAAGGGACATTCACATGTATACATACACATAGACCTGGATGTGCTGGACCCAAGTTCATTTCCACATTTGCTGTTACCTATTCCTGGTGGCGTGCTTATCGAGACTCTACTGAAGCAACTAAACCAAATTGTGAGGGAAATTCCATTGGTCGGGGCCAGTATTGTAGAGTATGTGCCAGATGGAAACTCAGGAGAGAATGCTCTGAAAGAAATTGTAGCGGCGTTAGGTTTGGGGCAATGATCGATCCTGGTTAAGTTTATACTCATGGTGAAGAAATCAAATACCCTTTTGGGTAGGTTCCTACGTGCACTGAGAGACCTGTTTGTTGTTTTGGTCTTACTCGGATTGACACTATTCTTCTTTGTCGTAGGAAAGTGGGTAGACAAGGACAATAACGTTCGGCTAAGAGAAACAGATGAACTCATTGTCGTATCGGAGCGTGCCAAACGACTACACCCTAAAATAGCCGTAGCAGACTGGCATTCGGATAATCTGCTTTGGGATCGTGATCCCTTAACAAAACTGGATCACGGTCATGTGGACATACCACGACTAATTGAAGGAAATTTTGCCATACAGGTTTTTGACGCGGTGATCAAAGTACCTCAGGGGTTAAACTATGAATCCAATACTGATAAAACGGACCAGATCAAGATGCTGTCCATGGCCAATCGGTGGCCCATGGCCAGTTGGTTTGGATTGACTCAGCGAGCACTACATCAAAGTAAAATATTACACGATGCTGCCGAGGAATCTTCGGACCTGGTGATTATTAAGACGCGCGGTGATCTTGAATATTTCATGAAACAATGGAATACCAATGGCGGGATGATTGGTGGTGTTTTATCCATTGAGGGGCTACATGCCATGGAAGGCAAATTGGAGAATCTGCAGGTGCTCATTGACGCAGGCTACCGAATGCTGGGCCTGGTACACTTCTTTGACAATGAAATAGGAGGCTCATCTGCCGGAGTAGAGCAAGGTGGCCTCACTGACCTTGGTCGACAGGTGGTAAGGATCATGAATGAGGAATCGATCATTATTGATTTGGCACACGCATCGGAGCAGTTAATTGATGAAGTGTTGGAGGTAAGTACAAAACCCGTTGTAGTTTCACATACAGGAGTAAAAGGCGTTCATCAAAGTCCCCGGAACCTAAGTGATCAACATATTCGGGCGATTGCGAATAAAGGAGGAATGATTGGTCTTGGCTTTTGGGAAGAAGCGGCTGGAAGTAAGTCTGTGAACGATATTGCAAGAGCGATACGATATACAGTTGACCTTGCAGGAATTGATCATGTGAGTCTTGGCTCTGATTTTGATGGAGCGGTGACCATTCCATTTGATGCTTCGCAGATCATTTTGCTCACTGAGGCCCTGATGACTGTTGGGTTTAGCGATGAAGAAATTATTCAGATCATGGGCGGTAATCAAATTAGATTTCTCATGGAAAATTTGCCTGGAAATTAGAACCTAAATTCCCCTCTTGAGAGGAGCCGAGAGGAGCCAGGGGTGTGTTTTACGTCTTTGAAGATCATCTTAATTTACTAACTTCCTGACTAAATATACCAAGCTAGCAAACCATGAAAATCATATTCAAAACACTGAAAGAAAAGTGGCCAGAATATTTTCTGGAAATTCTGGTAATCACCCTGGGTATACTGGGCGCCTTTATCCTTAATAGTTGGAATGACACTCGTAAGGCCAATAAGGTCCAAGAAACTACTATGGCGCGGATGATAGACGACATAGAGAGTGACGTGAAGCGATATGAGTTCTTGACAACTCGTTTTGATCAACGAATCAGTAGATGTGATTCTGTACTAGCACTCATTCAGAATCAAAGAACAATAGGTGATCGGAAGGCAATCATTTCTGTTCATATGATCAACTTCTTTTTGGTTGAGGCAAATACGACCACTTTTGAAGAAATGCTCAACACCAGTAGGATTTATTCCCTGAAGAATGACCGACTTAGACGAAGGATCATTTACTATTACAAGAATGTCAACAAATGGAGTACCTATGTAGAGAAGTACAATAACCAGTTGAGAGACAAAATGATCCAGGAAAGTTTGAACGATTATTGGATGATTCAGGAAGTCTTGAGAGAAGAACTGCCAATCGATCTGAATAAATACCCCTGGCTTGATCAAACCAATTCACGTGAAATGAATGATATTGAAACCCTCGTTTATTGGACAAAAGACCTTTTTGATTCGAATAAGGTTGCGGTAGGAAACCTGAAGGCCATTTCCCAGGGACTCCTGAAAGATTTGAAAGAGCATTACGAGTAATATTATCTGACTCCCCAGCTCGCCATGAAGGAGAAAAAGCAAAAGACGTCTTGAATTAAGGTCCAGACGATGCATCCATCTCCCTAATCCACTCTTCAATGAGAGCCATACCTTCTTTATGTTGCATTTTTCGCCCTACTTCTGGCATCATCTCTCCCGGATCAAGTGATTTGATGCGGTGCATCAAGATGGAGTTTTCCGGTTTACCGGGAACAATACCAAATTTGAGGCCTGCGGAACCTCTCCCGGCAGCGACCGGAGGTTTATTGACGCCAATCTCATAAGCATTGTCGGTAGACGCTAATAGGTGCAGTCCGGAATTTTTTGCAGGACCTTCTTTGCGGTGACAATGCGCACAATTGATTTCTAACCATGCTCTGGCACGTTGATCTAATGTTCCTGTTGCAGGATCATCCCATTTAGCAAGTGTAGGCCACTCTTGTGGAGGATCGATATTTTCCAAAAGCCCTAACTCTGTCCATTTCTTTAATTGGTTGTGTGAACCCTCAGCATATTCGTACTCATGGTTCAGTTGCCGCGCAGTAGGACCAATAGGTACTAGTTTGCCATTGAATTCATGACAGCTTTTACATTGATTTTGATTGGGTACTGAATAATTGATGCGCTGCAAGGTTCCGTCTGCATCCGCCCAGGATACCGGGATTAACTTTCCGGCAATTTCCAGAAATGCCTCTGTCTGTTCATCATTCCAAACATAAGTCAAGGCTTTCCATTCTTGTCCGGTATTGATAAGTAGACGGGTTTCAAGGATCTGACGGTTTCCCTCAGGTTTTTGAAAGTCTTTGGGGTAATAGAAGTTCTTGACCAGTATGGTGGATTCCGGGAATTCCATTACCTCAGTGCTGTGATATTGGGCAGCTGTGCCCACAGGTAACTTGATAAAGCGCGATTTTTGAGCATAATCGCTAAACAATGGTGTAATGAGGTCGTAAGGCAACATGCCAACGGCGGCTGTTAAGGACTTCAAATCCCCTTCGAATAACCCCCATTCGGATAACCTTTCTTTTTCCTCTATTTCTATAGGCTCTCCCAAAGTAACTACTTCAATTTCCTCGGGAGCTTGTTCTTCTGGTGCTTGTTCTTTGGGGCCACAGGCGACCAGTATAATCAGAAGTGCTAAAAATACATTTCTCATAAAGCAAACATCGGACTAATTGGTGTTCCTTCACAATCAAATGTTGTCCAGTCGGTGGTCAGTGCTTCAAAATCATTGGCTGCGTCTAAATCTGCAAAAGTGATTTCACCATTTTCAGCCATACAAAAGCCAAGTTGCGAACGGTCTGGTGAAATCCCATCCCAGGCGATATCGGGCGTGTTGAAAGGGAATTTGGTCATGAATAACAGTCCAAAATCATTCTTCATGGTTGGGAACCAATGACTGTTTTCGAACTGGTTGTGATGGACATACATCTGTGTCGGGTAAGGGTCGTATCGTTCATCGTTTCTTGCGGTTTCGATGTTGTTGTCCAACTGTGTTCCTTCGCCACTTCCTAATGCAGAAACAAGGTCATAACTGGCGATGGCCAGCCCTGCTGTGCGATTGTCAGTAACTACATTTTCAAAGATCTCAATGTTTCGGGTTGCCAGTAGCATAATTCCGGTGCCAGGAGGGACTGTAGCTACAATGTTGCCTTCAGGGGCAAAGTTCTTGAAGTTGTTACTTTCCACTGTGTTTTTGTAGACACGGGTCGTATGTCCAAATTGAGTTAATCCTGGTAAGTCAAATACAAGAATGCCACCTGTATTTTGATACGCTTCATTGCCATAGATTTCAACCCACTTAGAATTTTCACTTTCTATACCCGCTACATTGTGATAGACCTTATTGTTTCGGATGATAACGGAATCCGACTGCCCCACGTAGATGCCTGCATCGCTGGCACCAGCGGCGATACAATTCTGGATCAGGACGTTTTTACATAGTACCGGATAATAGGCGTAAGCACCATTAGTCTCTTGGGGTTCTCCAGTCCAATGGGATTTTACATATTGAATGGTCAGGTTTTTGGAATCAGTCACCTTAATGTTGTCCCCGGGTGCATCTTCTATAGTAAAATCCTGAAGTGTTACGTTGACGCAATTGCTAACCTTCAGCCCCTCAGCCCCCTCTGTCTGATTGGCAAATGATAAAATGGTTTGATCCGCACCAGCTCCTTTGATGGTGATGTGCTTCTTGCCATCGAGCAAGATGCTTTTAGTGAACATAAAATAACCAGCAGGCAACTCAATTACTGCGGAATCCGGTGTTGTGATAAAACGTTTCTGTAAGTCCGCTTCAATCGACTTCCACGGTAAGTTTCTGTTTTTAGATTCGCAGGAAGCGAACAATAGGGCAAATAGGGCTAAGGTTAGGACTTGCTTCATCCTCGAAAGATAAATAAATTTTTCCCCTCTTGAGAAAGGCAGGAGGTGTGTTTAAACCTAAACTCGAAGGGAAAACCTTACAAACCAGACTCGACAGGAGTGGTACCCAGCATGGCCGATGCGTAGGAATGCGGGGCGCGGGTAGGAGTGTATGGCGAGAATAATGAATAATGCGGAGGAGAGGCTTGTCTCTCCTCCTTTTTTTAATCTCTTAGAAAAATGCTGGTTTAGTTGTGGTGACCTTGGCCCGAAGCTCATTGAGTAAGGTGTACAAACCGAAATAGGTTCGATTGATATACAATCCGTGTCGTGAACCACGTGGGTGCTTTGATTTGCGTAATTCTTCCATATGAGAGAGGCGATCACTCAAATCATAGATTTGCTGAAAGTACGTATTGTCTGCGAAATCAAAAGAGTCATAGTGAAACGGACGACCAAGTAAAGTGGTCATCTCTTTAAAAACACTCAGGAACACCTGCTTTTCGTGCTCGCTATCGTCTTCATAAATGAAATTTAAGCCAAGCAAAACTTGCATCAATTCCTCATCATTATCCACGATCTGCTTGCGCATGAGTGTAAAATAGGGACCATAGAAATCTTCAGGAATTACTTTGACACAACCAAAATCGATCACTCCTAAATGACCTTCTGAGGTCATCATGAAATTGCCTGGGTGCGGATCTGCATGGACTTGCTTTAGGTTATGGATTTGATGGTGATAAAACTCCCACATGGCTTGCCCTAACTTATCGCGCACTTCTTGTGAGGGATTAGTTGCCAGGAATTCCTTGATGTGTTGTCCATCAAGCCAGTCCATTGTGATGATACGTTCCGCTGACATCTCTTCATAATACTCAGGGAAGAACAAGTCAGGAATGTGGGAGCAGGCTTTGGAAATCTCCTTCGAACGTTGGACTTCCAGATGGTAATCGGTCTCCTCCAGTAATTTTTCCTCTACTTCCTCCATGTACTGATCCAATTCTCGTTCATTGAGACTCAGAATTCGTAAGGCGATGGGCTTTACAAGCTTCAGGTCGGATCTGACACTTTGGGCAACACCGGGGTATTGAATTTTGACAGCATATTCCTTGTCACCGATGGTGGCTTTGTGAACCTGTCCGATGGATGCAGCATTGACCGCATTCCTGGTGAAGGTATCAAACAAGGCGCCAGGTGTTTGGTTCAGGTACTTCCGGAATGTCTGGACAACCAGGGGAAAAGACAAGGGAGGGGCGCTGTATTGACCCATGGCAAACTTTTCCTGATAAGCATTTGGAAGCAGGTTTTTGTCCATCGCCAGCATTTGGGCTACCTTCAACGCACTTCCTTTAAGCTCGCTCAGGGACTGATAAATGTCCGTGGCGTTATCCTGATCCAACGTTTCTCTTGTGGCATTGGCATCTACCAATTTTCTACCATAGTGCTTGATGTAATTACCACCCACTTTCGCTCCCGTCTTCACAAATTTCGCGGCCCTCGATACCTTTCCCGTCGGGATTGTGGTTTGCTCCTTCATACTATAGATCTTTATATTTTGTTGTTCTGATACAAGAATTTGGCAAGGTCCAGGAATGAGTCCAGAGGCCCCTTGCTGACCAAATCAAATGAGAAATTAACCGCCTTTTCAATGGCAGCATCTGTTTGTTCATATCCATGACTGTCATCTTTGGCCCAAAAGCGGGTTAAAAACATGAACTGAATCCAGAACCCCTTGTCATATTGTTTGCTGAACGGGCGATCTGCGATCTCCGCAGTGTCCTTTCCTTCCAATAATAAATCATTTACGTAAGTTTTGAAGGCGTGATGCAGCGGTTTGAAAAAATCAGGATTGATTTCTTTTTGAGGTATACGATCAAATTTCATTAACACGAAACTGCGGTTCGCTTTGATCACTTCGACCCAAGTATAGTAAAAGGCAAGGAATTTCTCGCGTACGGAGTATTGGATATAGGCTTCGTCTTTGTGAAGGATATCCAACGTAGCGTCAAACCATGATTTCCAAATATCTCCTTCCAAAGCCCTGAACGAGTTGTAGTGCTCGTAGAAGTCGACTTCTTTTATTTTCAATGAATGACAAAAAGCGAAGATTGAAGTGGGTGTCCGCTCATTCAACAACAAATACTCGATATATCGAATTTGCAGTTTTTCTTTTGTGATGGCTTTTTTTGCCGTTTTTTGTTTCGACTCTTCCATACTTATCATAACGCCGCCCACCTTGCTTTGGTTAAAGGAATAAGACTGTATTTTTAAAGAAAATTTTGACACTCAAGAAGTCTGGCAATTTATAGCTGACTTATAGAAAGAAAATACAACATGTGTAAGAGAATAATCGTTGCGTTTGCTTTATTTTTCACTGTTCATGGAGCTTTCAGTCAAGTATTGAAAGCATCGGAAATTTTGGATAGATCTATCGGTTTTCACGATCCCGATGGAGAATGGCCTACACTGCAAGCTGAGCTGACATTTAAAGAGACCCGACCTAACGGACCTGATCGGAAAGCGGTAGCTACTGTCAATAATAACAAGGGGTTTTTCGCTCTCAACAGAAATGATGAGGAAGTTTATCGTGTGGAAGGTGATAATTGTACTGTGGAGAAAGGAGAAGGTACAAATGATAGAGGGCTCATGCTGCGCAATTACTACCTGTACTTGTGGGGGCTACCCATGAAACTAAAGGATCCTGGAACTCCGCTGGATGATGCCTATGCTGAGGAGACATTAGATGGCGTGGATTGTTATGTCCTACGTGTCCCGTATGAGGCTGATATTTGGTATTTCTACATGCGAAAAGACAATTTTGCGATGATCGCCTATAAGTTCTATAAAGACGAAGAGGCTGGTAAAGGTGAGTTCATTCCTACTGAGGGATTGTTTTCAGTGAAGAATATGAAAATACCCAATAACCGTACCTGGTATGAACTGCCTGGGAATCGAATTTTGGGCACAGATATCCTGACAGCTGCCCAATAGATGTTCGACATTGTCGTATTGACGGACTCCAAGTACGTCAACCCCATTCAAGCCAATCCTAATGACGCGGATGTGGTGAAAGAAGATCAGATTCTAATGGAGGCCTGTCAGGAACTTGGACTCTTGGTGGATAGAAAATCCTGGGATGATCCTGATTTTGATTGGTCCTTAACCAGATCGGTTATTTTTCGGACAACCTGGGATTATTTCGATCGGTTTGCGGAATTCGAAGTGTGGCTGGAAAAAGCTCGAAAAGTTACACAGTTCATCAATTCGAAAGAATTGGTATACTGGAATATAGACAAAAGGTATTTGTTGGAGCTTGAGAAAAGAGGGGCGAAGATTGTTCCGACTTATGTTGTAGAACAAGGACAGAAGAAGAACCTCAAAGAGATTGCAGATGCCAATAGCTGGCATGAAATTGTGATTAAACCTACGATTTCTGCTTCCTCAAGAGATACCCATCACCTGCCTGATAAGAAATACTCCAGTCTGGCTACCCAGGCAATGTTTGATGCGCTTTGTGAGCAAAAAACAATGATGATCCAACCCTTTTTGAGTCGTGTTGTTACAGAGGGCGAGTTGTCTTTGATTGTGATTGAAGGAAAGGTGACACATGGTGTGCGGAAATTGGCAAAGTCTGGAGATTATCGCGTGCAAAGCGATTTTGGAGGGAGCATTCAAATAGAGGATCCCGATCAGGCGGCCATTGATTTTGCTGAAAATACGGTTAGGCAATGTCCCACTTTGCCCCTTTATGCACGTGTTGACCTGATCAAGGATCAAAGCGACGAATGGAATCTGGGAGAGATGGAATTGATTGAGCCTGAATTGTGGTTTCGATTAAATCCTGAATCAGCGAAAAGCTTGAGTCACGCCATCGTTAAACGGTTAGACTTATCAGGAACAGTATGAAAAAGAAAGACCCTCACCAATCGATGAGGGTCCCTTACGGCGGTGTAAGCTAGAAAGCTTTAGTTGAACAGCTTTTTAAAGCTATTCCAAAAGTAGGCCACCTTAAATGGCTGTACAATACCCAATTAAGGGTAATTTTCAACTTCATTTTTACCGAAAAACAATAGTTCATGTAGGCGCAATGAGGGCAAGAATGCCTTCAAAAAGTACCTTCATGCTATCTTAGAGCTCAAATTGATACATATGAATCGTTCTGTTCTTTTCCTGGCTGTTCTTTTTTGTTTAACCTCCGTGGGGCATGCCCAAATCACTAAAACGGAGAAAAAATTGGTGCGCTATGTAGATGATAACAATGACAAGGCATTGGATCTACTGAAGAAGATCATCAACATCAATAGCGGGACCATGAACTTTGAGGGCGTTCGGCGAGTGGGAAATGAGTTAATACCGCTTTTCGAGGAACTTGGAATGGCAGTACGTTGGGCTGCAGGTTCGTCTTTTGATCGCGCCGGACATCTTGTGGCAAAAATTGAAGGAGGAACGGGTAAGAAATTGTTGCTAATTGGCCACCTGGATACTGTATTTGAGCCAGATAGTCCTGCGCAGCGATGGGAGCAGGTCGATGACAACACAATTAAAGGACCAGGGATAGCAGACATGAAAGGTGGGGATATAATCATCTTACAGGCATTAAGGGCTTTGCATAGTCAAGATCTTTTGAAGAAGATGAACATCACGGTTGTAATGACCGGAGACGAGGAACTCAGTGGAGCACCACTTTCTGAGTCGAAAAAAGAATTAATTGATGCTGCCAAATGGGCAGATATCGCTCTTGGTTTTGAAAATGGTGACGGGAATCCACTAACGGCAAATGTTGCAAGAAGGAGTTCGTCGGGTTGGAAGCTAACAGTGACTGGAAATGCAGCGCATTCGTCACAAATATTTAAACCCTCCGTAGGTTCAGGAGCCATTTTTGAGGCGTCCAGGATTCTTTACCAATTCCATGAAGAACTTTCGAAAGAGGAGTTTCTAACCTTTAACCCCGGCATGTTTGCAGGGGGAACTACGGTTAACTATTCGGAAACGGAGAATAGCAGCTCCGCTTACGGAAAGGATAATGTGGTTTCGAAAGAGGTAATTGTAACCGGAGATATTCGATGTTTGACCCCAGAGCAATTGGAGAAGGCTCAAAATACCATGATGGAAATTAGCACCAGAAACTTGCCTGGCACCTCGGTAATCATCGAGTTTAGTGAAGGATATCCTCCATTTGCACCCACTGATGGAAATTATCAGCTGCTAGAGCAATTTAGTAAGGTGAGTACGGACCTGGGTTTTGATCCGGTAAAGCCTGTAAACCCAAGTGATGCAGGAGCAGCGGATATATCTTTTACCTCGGAATACATTGAAATGGGGCTGGATGGTCTGGGAATGGGCGGAGCAGATGATCACACGATCAACGAAACAGGTCATTTACATACTTTCCCCATGCAAGCCAAGCGTGCCGCAGTATTGATTTATCGATTGACCAGATAACCTGATCCGGAACCCATGCTTTACAACCCCGAAAAAGAAAGCTTGCCTTTAGATGAGTTGCGTCGACTCCAGTCGGAACACCTGAGAACCATGTTGCACAGGCAATATGAAAATGTTCCTTTTTATAGGAAGTTGCTTTCGGGAAAAGGAATCCATCCGGATGATATCAATAGTATTGAGGATCTTTCCAAACTTCCGTTTACCCGGAAAACTGATCTAAGAGATCAATATCCTTATGGCCTTTTCGCGGAACCACAAGATCAGATCAGTAGGATACATGCCTCTAGTGGAACGACTGGCAAACCAACTGTTGTGGGGTATAATGCCTATGACCTGAAACTCTTTGATGAAGTCGTGGCACGTTCCCTCGTTTGTGCAGGAGCAAGGCCAGGTATGAAATTGCACAATGCCTATGGCTACGGATTATTTACAGGCGGGTTAGGTATGCATGGCGGTGCTACCAAATTGGGAATGGCCGTTATACCGGTATCTGGAGGTATGACTGAACGACAATTAATGATCCTGCAGGATTTCAAGCCGGAAGTCATTTGTTGCACGCCTTCTTATGCACAAACATTAGCCGAAGAGTGTGTGAAACGAGGTATAGATACAGGTAGTTTGGCCGTAAGATATGCGGTTCTGGGAGCTGAGCCATGGACAGAAACCATTCGGTCACAGGTTGAAGCAGGACTGCAAGTGGATGCCACGAATATCTATGGGCTGAGTGAGATCATAGGACCGGGCGTCTCGCAGGAAGATGTAGATGAAAAGGGAACAGGAAGTTATGTTTGGGAAGATCACTTTTTTCCTGAGGTTGTGGACAAAGACTCTGGGGCGCCATTGCCATACGGACAAGAAGGAGTGCTGGTCTTCACTACGTTGACAAAACAGGCCATGCCATTGCTTAGGTATTGGACAAATGATATCTGTTCTTTACAGTATGACCCTAATGGTAAACGTACGCATATCAAAATGTCTGCAATCAAAGGTCGTGCTGATGATATGTTGATCATAAGAGGAGTGAACTTGTTCTATACCCAGGTTGAAGAAGTGATCAAAGACCTTGATTTCTTAATTCCGAACTATCAATTGGTGGTGACAAGAGAAGGAACCATGGATGAAGTTTTGGTGAAAGTAGAAGTTGCTGAAGGTGTTGATATTTCAAGTCAGCAATTCTCCAGATCTTTTCGACTGAAAATCAAAGACACAATCGGGATTTCTATGAAAGTGGAACTGATGAAAAAAGGAGAAGTCCCTATGAGTCAGGGCGGGAAACTGAGTAGGATCGTAGACTTGAGGATGGGGTAAAAATTGATACGCTACACCTCCAATATCTCATTAATTTGATAGCGACTAAGCGCGTTTCGATTTTTGGAAACGTCCAGCTTTATTAGGCCTGATTTAATTCATTTTCACATCAGATACTCAAGTTCTTGAAAAGCCTAATATGGGCGCGTTTTCTTAGAAATAGGCAGCGTAATACTCAGGTTTTTTTCTTCCAAACGTTTTCATTTTTGATGTCACCTCAAACCATACATTTGGTAAGGACAACTTTACTATATTCCAAAATCGAACCTAAATTTTGAGTATATGGGAGCTGGAATCAGCACGATAGATCTGATTGTCGTAGGTGTTTATTTCATAGTCGTTGTAGGCATCGGTCTTTGGGTGGCGAAGGGGACTCAAAGTGGAGAAGATTTGTTCTTAGGGGGTCGGTCTTTCGGCTGGGGTCTGGTAGGTTTATCGCTGTTTGCTTCCAATATTTCTACTACCACTATCATCGGTTTGTCCGGTGCTGCCTATAAAACTGGCATAGTGGGGTCGGTTTATGAATGGATGACAGGTATTCCCCTGGCGATTGCTGCCCTCATTTTTATCCCTCTTTACCTAAAATCCAGAATCACGACCATACCAGAGTTCCTTGAGCTACGATATGATCGCAGGTCTCGTAACTTCTTTTCATTTATTACCATTTTCATCAGTATTCTCGTTGACACAGCCGGAGGTCTCTATGCCGGAGCATTGGTACTGAAAATCTTTTTTCCGGACCTGGTACTGTGGCACACCACCCTTGTTTTGGCGTTGGTGGCCGGATTGTATACCGCTGTAGGAGGACTGAAGGCTGTGGTTTATACCGATGCGATCCAAGCCATTATCCTGATCCTCGGTTGTGCAGTGTTAACATTCATGATGTTCGAGCAACTAGACTTCTCCTGGGATTCGGTATTGGCGAGCGTTCCTGAAGGACATTTATCAATGGTACAACCTGCAGATGACGATACTTTGCCCTGGCCTGGATTAATACTAGCAGTTCCAATTTTAGGATTTTGGTATTGGACAACCAATCAATACATTGTACAAAGAGTGCTTGGGTCCAAAGACCTGAATAATGCCCGATGGGGCGTGATCCTTGCAGGTTTTTTGAAACTCATCCCATTGTTCATCATGGTAATACCTGGGGCTATGGCAATCAGCCTCTTTCCGGATTTGGTGGATGCTGATCAGGTATTTCCAACTGCAGTGATCAATATCCTACCGGTGGGACTGGTAGGCATAGTATTGGCCGGCTTGATATCGGCCATTCTAAGTAGCGTTGATTCTACGCTAAACTCCGCGTCAACGCTCGTAGTGGTAGATTTTATAAAAACCCGAAAGCCAGACCTTACTGATAAAGAAACCGTGAAATATGGTCGGATTACCACAGTGATTCTCATGGTGGTTGCCGCTCTTTGGGCCCCGTTCATTGGGAATTTTGGAGGTATTTGGGCCTATCTGCAACAGATGTTCAGCATCATTGTTCCACCAATTGCAGTGATTTTTCTGGTGGGCGTTTTCTATAAAAGGGGAAATGGCCAAGGAGCGTTCTGGACACTCATCACAGGAATTTTAGGAGGTGTACTATTATTCGCCCTGGCACAAGTAGGGATTTGGACCATACATTTCACTTATAATATTGGAATCATGGTGGGCTTTTCTACATTGGTTTTCATAGTTGTGAGTAATATGACAGAACCTCCTACGCCAAAAGCGTTGGCGCTTACCTACCAGCCTTCACTTATGCACGAAGATACGGAAGGGTTGCCATGGTTTAAGGACTACAGGTATCAACTAGTTGTGCTAATCGTATCCATTTTCATCACGCTAATTATGTTCTGGTAGAAAAAGGTGGAAGAAATTAGTTGATTGATGTTATCAAACTTAACCTGGGACTTGAAACTTATTGTAAGTGATAATCATATCATTAAGTTGAAGAATTAGGTTGTTTTCGATTGCATTAAAACATCTCCGAAGCTACTTGACATAGTTAACATCAATGTGCAGTTCATCGAATTTCGGTGATAACTCTTGCAAGAGTTAACTAATGATCATTAGTTTTATGCTACAATTTGTTAGTTTATGAAATTTCATTCACTTCGTGTATCGAATTTGAAGCGCCCGACAGAAGAAGCAGTTGCTGTGTCTTTTGAAGTTCCGGCGGCGCTAAAGCAGGAATTTCGGTACCTTCAGGGCCAGCATTTGACGTTGCGTAAAGAAATTGAAGGAGAGGACGTTCGTCGTTCTTATTCCATATGTTCATGCCCGTTGGATGATGAATTGACGGTTGCCATCAAACGGGTGGAAGGAGGTAGGTTCTCCAATTTTGCTAATGATCACCTGAATGTAGGAGATGAATTGGATATCCTCCCACCGGCGGGCAAATTCAATACACCTTTGGATGCCAATCAGGAGAAGGATTATGTGGCATTTGCTGGAGGTAGTGGCATTACACCAATCGTCTCTATTATTGAAACTACACTTAGAACTGAGCCGAATAGCAAATTCCAATTGTTTTATTCCAATCGCAAAACCAGCTCCATCATATTTCATGAACGATTAGAGGCTCTGAAAAACAAGTACATGGGGAGATTCAGTCTTTATCATGTGCTCAGTGAAGAACGAATTGACCCAGAATTATACTACGGGAGAATAGATGCGGAAAAACTCACGACTTTTTCAAAACTGTTCTTTCAGCCGGATAAAGTGGACGACTTTTTCACCTGTGGCCCGGAACCTATGATGTTGACCATCAGGGATACTTTACTGGAACTTGGTGTACCTTCGAATAGGATTCATTTGGAGTTATTTACCTCACCAGTTGGTAAATTGGGACAAGAAGCCAAGTCTGTTAAAGAAGCGAAAAAGGCTCAAAGTGAAGTCACGATCGTTCTGGATGGACATAGCCATGAAATTGCTTATGATTCCAAAGACTCAATTTTGGATGTTGCCTTTCAGCATGGACTTGACTTGCCCTTTGCTTGTAAAGGTGGGGTGTGCAGTACTTGTGTTTGCAAAGTGGAATCTGGAGAGGTAGAAATGAAAACTAACTATGCCTTAGAACCCGATGAATTGGAACGAGGCCTTGTGCTGAGTTGCCAAAGTGTACCGGTAACGGATAAAGTGAAGTTGACATTTGATGTATAACACTTCGATCATAACGACTAAAGGGTTTTAGAAAATAGACGAAGATTTTAATTATGGGTAGAGAGGAATTAGAAAAGCATTTTAACGACAAGATCGATCAGGACATCCGGATCGAACCAAAAGACTGGATGCCGGAGAATTACCGAAAGACTTTGATTCGACAAATCTCGCAGCATGCACACTCTGAAATTGTAGGTATGTTGCCTGAGGCCAATTGGATTTCCCGCGCACCATCTTTGCGTCGAAAAGCGGCTGCTTTGGCGAAAGTGCAGGACGAAGCTGGACACGGTCTTTATCTCTACAGTGCATGCGAAACCTTAGGCGTGGAGCGTGACGACTTGTTGAATGATTTGCATTCGGGGAAGGCCAAGTACTCAAGTATTTTTAACTACCCCACACTAACCTGGGCGGATATGGGTGCTGTCGGCTGGCTGGTTGATGGAGCCGCGATCATGAACCAAGTACCACTTTGCCGTGCTTCTTATGGACCGTATGCACGAGCGATGATCAGGGTTTGCAAAGAAGAATCTTTCCATCAGCGGCAGGGGTTTGAGATCATGTTGACACTTTGTAAAGGTTCCGAAGCGCAAAAGAGAATGGCGCAGGATGCCCTGAATCGATGGTGGTGGCCAGCGTTGATGATGTTTGGTCCAACTGATAAAGAATCCACTCATACTGAGCAGTCAATGCGATGGGGGATCAAACGATTTACCAATGATGAATTGAGACAGAAATTCGTGGATGTTTCCAAACCACAAGCGGATCTTTTGGGGATTACTATTCCTGACAAGGATTTGAAGTGGAACGAGGAGCGGGGCCATTATGATTTTGGAGCCATTAACTGGGAAGAATTTTTCCAGGTGATCAAGGGTAATGGACCTTGCAACAAGCAGCGTGTAGACGCTAGAAAAAAGGCCTGGGATGAAGGTGAATGGGTTCGTGAAGCAGCCAGGGCGTACGCAGAAAAGAAAAATTTTAAGAAATCGAAAGCAGCATGAGTAGTAACTGGCCCTTATGGGAAATTTTCATTCGTAGCAAAGCAGGATTGAATCACAAACATGTGGGAAGTCTGCATGCCGCAGATGCCGAAATGGCTGTCCAAAATGCACGTGATGTATATACACGGAGAAATGAAGGCGTGAGCATCTGGGTGGTAGAATCACAGCACATTACTGCTTCTGATCCTGAAGATTCTGATCCTCTGTACGAACCTGCTAAGGATAAGGTATATCGTCACCCAACATTTTATGATCTTCCAGACGAGGTAAAACACATGTAATTAAGAGTGATGAGCCATTAGTGAAGAGGGAATAGTGAAATTCCTTTTTCTAAATGCGCACTACTATGATGAAGATGGAAGACATAAAATACAAGTACGTAATTCAGCAAGCGGATAACAGCCTGATCCTTGGGCAGCGCTTGGCGGAATGGTGTGGGCATGGCCCGGTATTGGAGCAAGACATTGCTATGACCAATATTTCTCTGGATTTGATTGGTCAGGCGAGGTTACTATATCAATATGCAGCCGAACTTCAAGGCGAGGGAAAATCTGAAGATGACCTGGCTTATCTGCGCGATGGTTGGGACTTTAGAAATGTACTTTTGGTGGAGCAGCCAAATGGAGATTTTGCTCAAACCATTGTTCGGCAGTTTTTCTACGATGCATTCAGTAGCTTTTATCACGAAACATTGATGCAAAGCAGTGATGAAAGACTGGCATCTATTGCGGCAAAATCACATAAAGAATCACGCTACCATGTGAAGTGGAGTAGTGATTGGGTGTTACGCCTCGGAGATGGGACTGAAGAAAGTCACCATAAAATTCAAGAAGCGGTCAATACACTTTGGAATTACAAAGATGAAATTGTAACACCTTCCGAAGTTGATGAAAAAGCGCAGGAAGCTGGTTGGGGCGTTGATCTAAGTGAAATCAGGTCAAAAAGAGATGATCTTATCAATAAGACCCTTGCAGAAGCAACGCTGGAAATCCCAGAAGGAGGTTACAGTCATTCAGGAGGAAAGGAAGGGAGACACAGTGAACATCTGGGTTACATCCTGGCCGACCTTCAGTTTTTGCAAAGAGCATACCCTGGACAAGAGTGGTAATCTTCCTTTTGAGTGAACCAATCAAGTGACCATATTGAAAGTAATCAACGAGATGCTCAATCTCTGAATAACGCTGTAACAGAGATATTAAAGAATGTTACAGACCCGGAAATTCCTGTTGTTTCAATTGCGGACCTGGGTATTTTGCGAGCTGTCAATACAGAGAATGACCGGCTGGAGATTGTAATCACACCCACATATACGGGGTGCCCGGCGATGCTTGAAATTGAAAAAGACATCAATAATACCCTCAAATCAGCGGGTATTCAGGATTTTAAAATTACCACTGTACTTTCTCCTGCATGGAGTACTGATTTCATGACTGAAACAGGAAAGCAGAAATTGAAGGAATACGGTATTGCCCCTCCTAATCCTTCAGATGAAAATGATATTGAATGTCCCAATTGCAAGTCTCATAATACCGAAATGATCAGCCAATTTGGATCCACGGCATGTAAGTCGCTTTTTAAATGCCACGACTGTCTGGAACCCTTTGACTATTTTAAATGCCATTAACCCAATATGAAAATACTCACCGAGCAACAAGAAAACCTAAACATTATTCGACTCAATCGACCTGATGTTTTCAATAGTCTCGATAGAGAAATGTCTCACGCGCTGATCAAGGCGCTTAAGGACGCAGAAGCAGATGAAAGCACCAGAGCTGTATTGTTATCTGCAAATGGCAAAGCGTTCTGCGCAGGACAGGACCTTCAGGAAGTCATTTCCGATGATTTCATTGGAATTGAACGAACCGTAGCTGAGCATTACAACGAAATTGTAAATGGTATTAGGAACCTGAGCAAACCAGTCGTCGCAGCTGTTAATGGTGTAGCTGCCGGAGCAGGAGCCAACATAGCTTTTGTCTGTGATGTTGTTGTGGCTCACGAATCTGCGACATTCATGCAAGCGTTTAGCAAGATTGGCCTGATACCTGATAGCGGGGGTACTTTTACACTGCCTAGATTGATTGGATGGCAAAAGGCTTCGGCATTGATGATGCTTGGTGATAAAGTGTCCGCTCAGGAAGCAGAAAGATTAGGGATGATCTATAAGGTACTAGGTGCGGAAGAATTCGAAGCGGAATCTTTGAAGATTGCCACGAAACTATCTAAGATGCCCACAAAAGGCCTGGCATACACGAAGCATTTATTGAGTCAATCCATGGCCAATGATTTTGATCAACAACTTGAACGGGAAAAGATTTTTCAGGCCAAATCCGCTGCGACAGAAGATTATCAGGAAGGAATCAATGCCTTCCTGGAAAAACGTAGACCCAATTTTACAGGTAAATGAGCAAGCTAGGAGTAATAGGATCGGGAACAATGGGTGCTGGCATTGCCCAGGTGGCTGCTACGGCAGGTTGGGATGTCATTCTTCTGGATCAAAATCAAGAAGCATTAAATGGTGCTCAGGCGAAACTGACGAAAGTAATGGCGCGCCTGGTAGAGAAAGGTAAATTAGATCAGGATGCTGCCAACGGAATTCAAAACCGGATTTCTTATTCGACAAGCCTAAATCAATTTGAAGGTTGTGACCTGATTATTGAAGCGATTGTAGAAAACCTCGAGATCAAACAAAAAGTATTTACGGAGGTAGAAAAGGTTGTAGGACCTGAGTCGATTATTGCCTCAAATACTTCCTCCCTTTCGCTGGCTTCAATAGGTTCAGCGCTTCAAAACCCGTCAAGGTTTATTGGCATACATTTCTTTAATCCTGCGCCCTTGATGCCACTGGTGGAGATCATCCCTGCCGTACAAACTTCAGAGACCACAGTCGATCGAGCTAAGTCCTGGGTGGATTCCTGGAAGAAGATAACCGTTCTGACTAAGGACACTCCGGGCTTCATTGTGAATCGGGTGGCCAGACCCTTTTATGGAGAGTCTTTGAGGATTTTTGAAGAAGGAGTGGCTGATCTTCCAACCATTGATTGGGCCATGAAGGAACTAGGTGGCTTTCGAATGGGTCCGTTTGAATTGATGGATTTCATTGGCAACGACATAAATTATACGGTTACGGAGACGGTTTTTCAATCGTTCTTTTATGATCCCCGATATAAGCCTTCTTTTACTCAGAAAAGGATGTCAGAAGCTGGCTTTTTGGGCCGCAAAACAGGAAGAGGTTACTACGATTATTCGGAAGGAGCAACGAAGCCTCAACCTGTAGAAGATACGACGATTGGACAAAAAGTTCTGGATCGTGTTTTGGTAATGTTGATTAACGAAGCAGCCGATGCCCTTTTTCTGGACATTGCAACCCGTGAAGACATAGACCTGGCCATGACGAAGGGAGTCAATTACCCGAAAGGCTTGTTGATCTGGGCAGATGAGAAGGGCATCGATTGGGTAGTTAACGGCATGGATCAATTGTATGAAGAGTATAGAGAGGATCGCTATCGTTGCAGCCCTCTTTTGAGAAGAATGGCGAAGAACAACCAAACCTTCTATGGCTGAGTCGAAAGCGGAACAAATCGGACGTCAGATGATGGAAGGGGATGCTTTTAGCAAGTGGCTGGGTATTGAAATGATAGAAGTACGTGAAGGCTATGCCCGAATGAAGATGACGGTCAGAGACGAAATGCTTAATGGACATGGTGTCATGCATGGCGGTATTTCTTTCTCGCTGGCGGACAGTGCTTTTGCGTTTGCAAGTAATTCTCATGGACAGAAAGCAGTTTCTATAGAGACGTCAATCAATCATACAAAGGCTGTGTTTTCCGGAGATGATCTGATTGCTACTGCAGAAAAGGAAAGTTTATCTCGGAGTGTCGGTTTCTATCTGGTCCGTGTGATGCGAGGAGAAGAGTTGGTAGGACTGTTCAAGGGAGTGGTTTATAGAAGAGCTGAGGAATGGAATACTGGAGATGAGTGAATAGTGCTAAGGGAATAGTGCCTAGTGATGAGCGAAGAGTGCTTAGGGGAAATAGGGATTAGTGAAGAGTGCCTAGGGAATAGTGAAGAGTGCCTGGAGGTTAGTCAAGAGTTGTTAGGGAATGGTGCTTGGTGACGAGCAAAAAAGTGAGGGATACTCATCTCGATGAATTTTGAAATGTTTTTATAGGAATAATAAGAATAGAGAGTACTAGTAAAGTTTTTTAACCTGATTACTAAGGACTCATCGCTATTCGCTAATTACTAGAAAAGAAATGAGGAAGATACAACACTACATCGCGAACCAGTGGGTAGAAGGAGCAGGAGATGGGCAGATTTTACACCATGCCATCACGGGAGAACCAGTTGCAGCGCATACCATAGAAGGAGTTGATTTCAAGTTGGCGTATGATCACGCCAGAAGTGTAGGTAATCCGGCGCTAAGGAAAATGACCTTTCATGACAGGGGGTTGATGCTTAAGAAATTGGCGACCTACCTGATCAGGAAAAAGGAACTTTTTTATGAATCCAGTAAGGCTACCGGGGCGACAAGAGCTGATAGTTGGATTGATATTGAAGGAGGCATAGGAAATCTGTTTGCGAATGCGAGCCTGAGAAGGCAGTTTCCCAACTCATCATACCACGTAGATGGTGATACCATTGGACTTTCAAAGGAGGGTACCTTTATAGGACACCACATCATGGTTCCTAAAGAGGGAGTTGCTGTACATATCAATGCTTTCAATTTCCCCATCTGGGGGATGCTGGAAAAGGCAGCAGTAAACTGGCTTGCGGGTGTGCCCTGTATCATCAAGCCTGCGGAACAGACCTGCTACCTCACGGAAGTGATGGTAAAGGAAATCATTACGTCAGGTATACTTCCGGAGGGTTCATTACAGTTGGTAGCTGGGTATGGCGATGGTATCCTTGATCATGTCGATTCGCAGGATGTAGTGACTTTTACCGGGTCGTTTGAAACTGGGAAAAAGCTCAAGACATTAACACCCATCATTGAAAATGCTGTGCCCTTCAATTTGGAAGCGGATTCACTGAATTGTGCGGTACTGGGTGAGGATGCGGTCCCTGGAACTACCGAATTCGATTTGTTCATTAAGGAAGTTCGGAAAGAAATCACTGTGAAATGCGGCCAGAAATGTACGGCAGTTCGCAGGATCATTGTTCCTGAAAAATTGGTCGAAGATGTACAGATCGCTTTGGGAAAAGCCTTACAAAAAACCACCATCGGAGATCCGGCTGTGGAAGGTGTACGAATGGGTGCCCTGGCTGGAAAAGAGCAATTGGATGAGGTGACAAAAAGGGTAGCCGATTTGGCCAAGACTTCCGAAATGATCTATGGAGGTTTAGAGCCCGGTGATGCCCTTGGGGCAGAGTGGGGGAAAGGCGCTTTCATGTCTCCGGTGCTATTCCTTGATCAGAACCCTTTTCAGAATGAAGCAACACATAGCATCGAGGCATTTGGTCCGGTGAGTACAATCGTACCTTACAAAAACATGGATGAGGCTATAGAGCTGTCCAAAAAAGGAAAAGGTTCGCTTTGTACTTCAATTACGACAGCTGATGACCGTTTAGCGACGGAGTATGTAGTCGGAACTGCTTCTCATCATGGCCGTGTTCTAGTACTCAATCGAGATTGTGCCAGGGAGAATACAGGGCACGGATCCCCATTGCCTTTGCTTACTCACGGAGGTCCGGGAAGAGCCGGTGGTGGCGAAGAAATGGGTGGTAAGCGCGGTGTATTGCACTACTTACAAAGAACTGCAATCCAAGGTTCTCCCACAACAATTACGGCTATTACCGGAGTTTATCAACCCAACGCAAAGTATCAGGAATCGGAACATCATCCGTTCAAATACCACTGGGAGGACATCCAGCCAGGTATGTCTCTGAAAACTCATCGAAGAACACTTACGGATTCGGATATTATCAATTTCGCTAACCTCACCTGGGATCATTTCTATGCGCACGTGGACACGACTTCTCTGGACGGGAGCATTTTTGAAAAGCGAACGGCACATGGCTATTTTATCTTATCCGCAGCAGCGGGACTATTCGTCTACCCAAATAAAGGTCCGGTTGCCGCAAACTACGGTCTGGAAGAATGTCGTTTTATCCGACCCCTTTATCACAATGACACCATTTACGTTCGACTGACTTGCAAACAGAAGATGGAACGGGATGTGAATTCCGCAGAACACCCAAGTGGTATTGTCAAGTGGTATGTGGAAGTTTTCGATGTGGATGATGAATTGGTAGCCATTGCAACGATTCTGACCATGGTTCAGAAAAAGCAAACCACATTCGTGGAAATGACGGATGCTAAAATTCAGGAATGCCTTAACAAACTAACAGAAGATGCTCAACCTGTTTGGGGAGGGTTGTCCGCTCAACGTATGTTAGAACATCTCGAGTATACGTACTGGATTGCAGCTGGTAAGATTCAGGATTTTGAAGTAGCTACACCGGAAAGGAAGCTTGAGAAAGTACACGCCACCTTGTACAATTATGGAAAAATGCCAAGGGAGTTTGATTTTCCACTGGCCGATAAGTCGGAGATCGATAAGACCAAACATGCTTCTCTGGATGAGGCCAAGGCAAAATTTTTAGAAGCCCGACAAGCTTATTTGACCTACTTCAAAGAAAACCCGGAAGCAAAACCCAACAACGCGGTATTTGGCGAGCTCAATAAGTACGAATGGTACTTGATGGAGCGCAAACATTTGAATCACCATTTTGAACAGTTCAACTTAATATAATGAGTAAGGAAGCTTACGTTAACCTGAGCGTTTCTGAAGGAATCGGGACGATCGAGTTTTTCACTCCGCAGAGCAATTCATTGCCCGGAGCTGTATTGGCGAAATTGGCCAATACGGTTACTGAAGCTGGGAATGATCAGGAGATCAAGGTAATCATTCTAAAAAGCGCAGGAGACCGGGCGTTTTGTGCAGGTGCCAGTTTTGATGAACTATTGGCTATTGAAGATCCTGTAAATGGTAAAGCATTCTTCATGGGGTTTGCCAATGTGATCAACGCCATGCGCAAGGCCCCGAAATTCATCCTTGGCAGAGTACAGGGAAAGGCCGTTGGAGGAGGGATAGGACTTGCAAGTGCCTCTGATTATTGTTTCGCTACCAGATTTGCATCCATCAAATTGAGCGAACTGGCAGTAGGAATTGGCCCGTTTGTCGTAAGTCCTGCGATTGAACGCAAGATGGGAATCTCAGCTGTTTCTCAGATGGGAATCAATGCTTCGGAGTTTTACGAAGCACAATGGGCGGCTGAAAAAGGACTATTTGCTCAAGTCTACGATGATGTCAGTGCGATGGATGAAGCAGTTAATACGCTCGCCAACAAATTGGTTACATCGAACCCGGAAGCAATGGCTGAGATGAAAAAGGTTTTCTGGCGTGGTACGGAAGACTGGGATAATCTACTATCGGAAAGGGCTCAGATCAGCGGTAACCTGGTCACTTCGGATTTTACCAAACAGTTTATACAACAGTTTAAGAAAAAGTAATGTCTTATAAAGCGATGACATCATTAAATGATGTCATCGTTAACTTTCACTATCCTTTCCCACTTCCGACAAAACTATCTTCTTTTATGTCAAAAAGGATGTTGAAAGAAGTAAGGCTGCCGTAAATCTTGGTGATGTACTGTTGAAGGTTTACTTTTTCTTCATCGGTGAGGTTGGAGGCGTTGATGCGCTGCTCCATGACCCGAAGGCGATCCCGGACCATCACAATTTTGTGGAAGAAGGTTTCCACCGGAAGTTCGTAAGGCTTTAGGTCAGGATTTCCGGGTTGAAAGGAAAGAGTTCCGCCTTCCCATTTGGCACCAAGTTCTGTTTCGTCCACTTCAGGTAAGATAGGTTGAATCAATTCAGAAAGCATCCGCTGGATGTCGGCAAGACTAACCAGGTCTGAGGCAGGTTCAACCGTTTCCAGAATCTTCAATTCTGATAATTCTTCGTCAGTCATGTCCATGATGCCATGTCGCACAAATGAAATGACGGTCTTGCCAATTTTTTGATTCAATACGACACCAACTCCTAATTCTTCGTGTTCTACTCTGCTGCCTTGTCCTAAGTTCATGTTTTTTGGATTTTGTTGGATACAAGGATATGATTCGAAAGGAATATTCCCAAACAGCCGAAAGGAATATTTGCAGCCATTTGAGGATCCATAATTAAGACAATCTTTGGTGGCCGACAAAGATGCAGGAACTCGCCTGCCCCGCCGGATCGCCGGACCGTCGCGCAGGGCTAAGACGAAAGGCTGTGTGTCAGGACGAACCAACGGTTTCCTAAAAAACACCCTTATTTCGGGAGAATAAAACTGATTATCTTCGCCACCCTTTTTTCACTTTAACCCAGGAACCCATGAACAATACAGACCTTTCTCAACTGACCAAAGAACAGTTTAATACCTTGTTTCCTATTCAGTTAGTGGATCATGACCCCAATTGGGCAGCGGTTTTTAAGGAAGAAAAAGCGTTGATCCTTTCTACTGTGGATCCGTCCAAAATATTACAGATCGAACATTTTGGAAGCTCATCGATCCCAGGGCTAAAATCTAAGCCTTACATAGATATCCTGATCGAAATTGAAGAGGAAATGTTATTCAATGAGGATTTGATCAAGCAATTTGAACCCATTGGATATCAGCATTTCAAAGTGCCAGAGAGAGACGGAATTGAGGCATATATGTCTTTTGGGAAAGGGTACTACACTGATGGAACCAAAGCTCAGATTTTCCACATCCATATGTGTCCCGCTGACAATTTCATGTGGAAGCAAGTGACTTTTCGGGATTTCCTTATCGATAATCCAGATCATGCTGGCGCATATGAAGACCTCAAATTGAAATTGGCTTCCAAGTACCGAAATGACAGGGGCGCATACGTGCTGGGGAAGACGGAGTTTGTAAAAGAGACTTTGTCTAGAATTGATGATCAGTAAAACTTTCAGAGTCATCGGGAAAAGGCACAGACCTGGCAGTCTTGTTGTTAGATGGAAGACAATTATCGCCGCCAGGAAAGACGCTATTTCTTTAGATGTTTTATAGGTTCTGTTAGAACAGGGGCCTGCAAGGCCTTTGTTCTGCTTTTATTAGTTGGCAATTCTCAATTTTCCGTTGCGCAGGATAGACCACTGGGCGTAAACCTTACCGATGTTTCTCCTTTTGGTACCCTGTGGTATTACACCAATGCATTAAAGCAATCTTCCGGATGGCTCGTGTATGATGCTAATAATGAAACGGATGGGATCAATCTATCAAGTGAGCTCACCGCTGAGATACGTACACAGCATTATGATCAAAATGGATATCCTTTGCAGGTGCCATTTCAATCGGACTTACATCCCGATTTGATTGGAAAATCTTTGATAACAAGTTGTTTGGTCTTGAATGGACAACCTGAACCATATCTGTACCCAGCTGGAATTTATCTCTTGAGTTTTGAAGGAACAGGTGTTATGGCAATCCGGGGAGATGTGGATGAGGAGTACATGGAATTTGATATGGCGGATGAATATCAAATCTCTGTTTCAACACCTACAAGTACCGGATTGCAATTTTTTATTTTGAGCAGTGACCCTGGAGATCCTATAAGGAATATTGAGCTTATTTTTCCAGGCTACCATGGACAGGGGGAAGTACTTAAGTTTCAGGAATCTTTTTTGGATTTGGCCTCGGGATTTGACGTGCTTCGGTTTATGAAACCTCTGAAGTCCGAAAATAATACCATCGTTGACTTTGGGGAGAGGTCCACAGCGGATGATTTTAGCTACTTCCTTGATGTGGAAAATGCGGTTTTGCCAGGAATGCCCTACGAAGATGTAGTTGAGGTCAGCAACATAACCGGCACAGACCCTTGGATTACCATTCCATATCTTGCTTCAGATGATTATGTGAGAGCCGCAGCAGAATTATTCAATGAGTTGGATCGTGAGCGTAGGTTACATGTAGAATACAGCAATGAAACCTGGAATCCGGCTTACCCTGAGACAAGGGCCTATATGTTGGAAATGGGCGCTGAGTTGGCAAAAAGTGATATTCCGGAAGTGGCTGAATTTGAAGCCATTCATTGGTATCATGCACGAAGATCGTTGGAGATCTGGCAGATTTTTGAAGAAACTTTAGACGAAAATGCACGGCTAGTCAGGGTGCATGGCTCCCAATCAGATCCGTTTACAGCGGATCTGGTGCGGGATGCTTATGAGTCAGACATCATAAACCCCGAAGGTCAGCAGCCTGATATGGTAGCCATAGCCTCATATATTGGGGTCACTCTTTTTGACGATTTGAGGGATCAGAACATCAATATTTGTGACCATACACCGCAACAATTACTCGATACGCTGATGAGCAGAATAGATCCTGAGCTTAATGAAATGGTCTCGAGGTTTCGGGATTTGTTTGGCTCGTCGGCGATTGAGGTTGTTGCATATGAGGGAGGCCAACATGTAACAGAGTTGAATTTCCAACCCATGACCCCCTGTGCCGAAGCTTTGGTTGCTGAAATGAATCAATTACCCGGCATGACATCTTTTTTCTGCGAATTGCTTGATACCTGGTATGAGGAATACGATGGAGGGTTATTCAATGTGTTTAACCTGGCCGAAAGGGCTGATGCTTTCGGGTCTTTTGGATTATTACAAAGTCAATGGCAAGATGTAACAACTTCTCCCAAATGGGAGGGCGTGTTTAATTGTGTGGAAGAAGAGCCACTTACAATTGAAGCAAACGACTTTGCGCTCTTTTACCCAAATCCAGCCTTTGGAAAACTAAACATTCGAACATCGACTTCTTGTAAATATCAATTACTGAGTTTGACTGGAAGTATCGTTCAAACAGGAAATCTTCTGGAGGGAGAACAATCAATTAATCTGGATCACATTTCGTCTGGAATATATATTTTTAAAGTTGATGCCCAACAGGGGACTATTACTTCCAGAATTTCTATAAAACCGTCAAAATAGTTACAGTGAAAGAAATAAAGGCCATTGATCACGATCTGGAAATACCACGTCTATCTGGAAAAATCAATTAATTTCTGCGCGACATTTTTAATGGTAATGATGACGAACTAAGCCATATGTCTGTAAGTTCGTAACGTCGATGGGGACTGCAAAGACTGATTTAGTATGGCGCTCTTTTCTTAGTAATCGAAGAAAGGGATTCAGGGCATTGTACGACAAGTATTATGATGCCCTTCTGGCTTATGCAATGAGTAAACTAAAACAGTTTGACCTGGCCGAAAATGCGGTAGCTGAGATTTTCATTAAACTCTATACGTACGAACAAATAGAGGAAGTAGAGCAACCCGAAAATTGGATATTTACCATTGCCAGGAATTACTGTCTGGGGTATGTCAACAAAGAAAATAACCGAAGACAGATCAACGACCAATTGTTCAGTACAAAGACACAACTTCAGCATGCGCAAGCAGATCACTTCATTGATCAGGAGATAATCAAGAAAGAAATTCGGACGATTCT
The DNA here is from genome assembly GCA_965215825.1 of Cyclobacteriaceae bacterium. Lineage (GTDB taxonomy): Bacteria > Bacteroidota > Bacteroidia > Cytophagales > Cyclobacteriaceae > JAWPMT01. The sequence continues at coordinate 1,076,515 of CBDCEM010000003.1, forward strand.
CAATGAAGTTAATCAGGAAATCTGGTCCATGGATACCCAAGGGTTTTCCAATAAGGAAATTGCTATTCAAACAGGTATGAGTGAGAAAACAGTTGCTAACAGAAAATCAGAAATTCGGAAGATGGTGAAAGCTATGTATTTGAAAATCAATCGGGAAGAATAAATGTTTCAACAGTCTTAGTTATTAGATGGAAGTCGAAAATCACCCAGATATAGATCAGCTTGAAGAACATTCTGATCAGGAGTGGATTAAAGCGCACGTGGATTCCTGCGAGCGTTGTAGTGCTATCGTGGAAGGACTGCAACTCATGAAGCAGGAATCATTAAAGCGTAAACAGCCGATAGAACAATTGATCAGTAATTCGAAAGAGCGATCCTGGGACGTCATCGATCAACAATTACCCAAGCATCGTGTTGCGAGTAAAGTTTGGTTTGGCTCTGCCGTTGTAACGCTTTTATTGCTCGCCATTGGTTGGATTGTTTTCATAGACCAATCATCTTCAGAAGGTCTTGATGTGAATTCACCTTATCCCGCTCCTGCTTTTCGGAGTTCCGTAGACACTGAGGCTTTCATTATTCACTATCGAAACGGGAATTATGAGATGGCAAGAAAGGAACTACAAAGAACAGAGCTTTCTGGTGAGAATATGTTTTATACAGGCTTGACACACCTATATCAAACCACTCCAAGTCCCGATAGCGCACTTATGTATTTCAATAGCATTGAGGTGCAACAGAGTCTATACGCGGAAAACGCCGCATATTACACTGCGATTGCCAACTTAATGCTGGGTGATACTGCTGTTTCCAGGCGACAACTGGAAATCATTGAGAAGGAAATCCACCATTCAAACCAAGAAGAGGCGCAAACCCTATTGCAAATATTGCGTGATTAATTAGCTACAACTGGGAACTGTCACTTGAAAAGTTGACGATTACTAGTTAAACCCAAATTATGCATTAAGCATAAAACTTATCTGACTATGACTTTAACGTCATCAGCAGACGAAAGCGCTGCTTTGTCTGGGTAAAAAGGAATTTCTAGTCAGTTTGTGTATTTTCATCAAACCTGATTATCTGAAATAGGCCCGATTTTTACTCCTGAATGAAAGCCCTAACCAGGAGATAACGGATTCTGGTGTCAATTTTTCAATTGTTCTTTTAAGTAATCCTTTCAAGGATAATAGTTCCGTTTGCTCTGTATTTTCCTGGGCCTTTGAATTCATCGAGGTGACCTTTTATAAATAAGACTTGCAGTCCACTTATTATTCCCGGCAGAAACCGAAAAAACTACCATTTGTCTTTCTTCGAAATAGCATGAAAAGGACTAACCCCAGGGAAAGAAAGACAATCAGCCATTCATTCATGAGTTGATCCTCATCGGTAAGCTCGCTATCATCCCCCATTAAACGGAACCCAGCCCAGAAGAAGGGGTGTGTTCGCATGTTGCCAGCTACTTCTTCCAGATAATTTAGTTGCGCTGCTCTTAGCGCAGCAGATTTTGTATGACCTTGCTTCAATTCGCCGAAAAAGTCGATCACAAGCCGGACACTTTCCTCATCAGCGACTTTCCATTGACTCATCAATACGCTGCGACATCCCGCATAATTGAAGGCACGGGCCATACTCATCAATCCTTCCCCATTACTCAGTTTTCCATCTCCCGTATCACAAGCACTAAGGACAGCCAATTCGGCATTTAGTGGAATGCCATAGATTTCGTCAAGGTGGAGTGTTCCGTCATTTAAGCTATCTGCTTCTCCCGAAAAATGCAGCCTGGAGTTCAGGGGAGACCGTTGATCTACGGAGCCATGCATGGCTAAATGAATTACGTTGAAGTTTGACGCTTCTTTCCTGAAATTCTCTTCAGTGGCCATAGGGCCTATCAATGTTTTCCCTTTGAAAAGATGTCCAACTGCCCTGATCTCCTTTTGGGCACCCGGTATAGCTAGTTGATGACTGCTGGTAGTTTGATCATTATCTCCCGGGGACGCAGCAAACCCTATATATCCCTTTCCAGAGTTGTTGAAGGGCCGATTATAGGTTAGAAGAATGGATACAGATGGGGCGTATCTGATACTTTGCTTTCTTAACAAATAGGAGTAGTTCCTAAAGTTAAGGGGCTCTTCAACTTTATCGGTTAACAGGAGTGCAAAATTCACATTGTGCAATGAATCATGAGGGACAATAGTTAGCAACTGATCATCCTTGTCAGGCATAGAAAACTCAGGTATAAGTAATTCATAGAGCCGCCTGGCGCTTTGCCGATAAAGGTGATCCGCTTTTCGAGCCTGATTGACAATGAAATCGTAATCGGTAATGGATTGATGATGATTTTGCAAAAGTTCACTCCAATTATCGGGTTTGTGAACCTGATCAAATAGAGCTTGCTCTTTTCCAATTTGAAAGCGATAGATAAAATGGTCTGAAATGGAGTAGGCTAATAAAATTTCACGCTTTTTCAAGCTTTTCTGGAATTCGAAAATGTTGAGTGAACTTGTTTCATATTTTACTCGATGGTACTCAGGGTAGTAGAGGCGAATTTCTGTCTTTAATTGATCAAGTTCCTGGCCCTTCTGAAATAGCCTCTTCTCCAGCTCTACACGAGTTTGCTCTTCATCCGCGTTTCCGAGTTTTTGTCGTAGATAAGCCAATTCTCCATAGCATGCTATTTCTTTCGACAATAGCGTGTCAGGTATCTTGGCCAATGACTTTAACTGACCTTCATTGATGGCCTCAACTAACACTTGAGAACGCCTCATTTCTGATATCCAGAATGCTTTCTGGAGCCACGCTTGTTCTTTAGTCTTTTGGTATAATGAGAATGTGATGTCCAGTGCTTCTGAGCTAACGGTTGAAAAGAGATTACTGATTCGGATTTTTGCCTCATCGGACTGAAAGGAATTTCTGAGAAAGCGTAGATACCTCAAGGCTGCCAGATAGTATTCTGTCGATTGAATTCCAACCTTCAATTGTGTTGTGTCCTGCTGGTATATGGCGAAATAGGAGGAGGCCATTTTTGAGATGCTGACCAATCCCTCCAGTGGCACCAGAATGTTGTCAACTTCCGGGATTGTAGGTGAGTCAATGGATTTATTTATGAACTGCAGTTCCAGACTTTTTTGATAATAGTCAACCGCTGTTGTAAAATGACCCATCTCATGATGCAAATCACCTAAGACAAGGTAGTTCTGGTACAATACGGGGCTGGCAAGTCCGTAGAAACTTGCTTTTCTTTTCAGTGCATGATCAAACAGCTGCTGAGCTTTTTCAAAAGCCCCATGATCTAAATAGTAATTACCCAGATGGAAATCTATTCTGGAACGCTGTGCCGCAAGTCCTGGTAGTTTCTCATCGACCAATTTGCTACTTTGTTCAAGTAGCATCAACCGGTTGACTTCCTCGCCAATAGACTGAAAGTACGAAGCCCGAAGGAGATAATTACTGACAAGGTACTGACCACCAAAACGGGCAGAAGCATTAATCACTGCTTCAGATTTGGCCAGAGTCTCGAGATAAGCGTCAGATTGCCCGTTGTTTTTATAAGCGTCCGCCAGTTCCGTATAGGGCGTGAGTAGATAATCGGAAGGTAGGAATTCCTTAAAGATCGAAATCTTCCTCTTGTACAGGTCAATTGCCAAATCGTAATTCCCCAGTTTGGCATGGCAGTTCCCTAATAAGCCATAGGCAACCCCTACATTGACATGCGAGTCACCCAGGGTTTGCCGTCGTATTTCAAGCACTTTGGAGAAAACGTCCAGGGCCTGATTGTACTGGTGCAAGTCGTAGTAATTGCGACCTATATGTTGAAGGGTGTTGGAAATGGATGGATGTATTTCTGTTCCCAGTAGTTCCTTTTTCAATTGTAATGAATGACTAAGATACTCCAGGGATTCCGTAGGCCTACTAAGTACACGCGTTACAATCCCCAACCCGTCATAAGTTGGACCCATTGAAGCTTTTAACTCGCCTTTGTGACTTTCCCAAATTTGATTCGCTTCTTCATAATTGGTGAGGGCCAGCTCATAGTTTGATGTCAATCGGTGGCAGTAGCCAAGCATATTGTGATTGTCAGCCAGTTCCCAATGGTCCGGACCCAATAACTTTTCTCTGATTTCTATGGATTGATAGTTATAAGAAAGGCCTTTGTCGAAACGACCAAGATTAGCGGCATTTTTACTGAGTATAAGTAAGGTTCTTCCTATTAATAAACTATCTAAGCCTTTTGATATTTCTAGTTGTAATGCTTCCTCCAAATAAGCCTGACCGTCGCGGCTCTGATTAAGTAGAGCCTCACCAAGTGAAGTAAGCAATTGAACTCTAATTTCATCATCAATCTCTGTATCAATCAACGTTAGCGCACAGTTTTCGGCCTCCTGGTATTTACCATCGAAAATTAGTTGTTCCACACTTCGGAGGGTGCATTCCTCCAATGAGTTAGCTTCAGTGGAGGATATCGCAAGGCAAATAGTTATGCATAGCCACGAATGTTTAAGGGTCATTGTGATATTGTTTCTCACCATAAGACATGTGAACCACCAGGATTTCCCGGTTTTTTCAAGTCACCCTCAAAATACTTTTTTACTAGGTGATTTTATAAAAAATATGGGAAAATCAATCAAATGGATCGAAAGGGGAAATGACCTGATCAGGAGCTAGATTACATGGCTTACTGCCTGATCAAAAAAGGGTAGAAAAAGTACTGATCTCTTGTTAAAAGAGTGATGTCAGCAGTTTCGGCTTACTTGAGAAAGTTTAATCTAACGGGTGCGTATTAACAGGATCGCTCAATAAAATTCCTGTTTTTGCTTCTAAAAGAAAGCCCCATCCAGGACAACAAGGATTTTTCTTTCAATTCATCAACTACTCTCTTGAAAAGCCCTTTAAAGGACAGCAAATTTGTTTGTTCTATATTCTTCTGGTTCTCCATCGCTGTAACAAAATCTGGTTGAGATAAATGCTGTTGCAAATATCGATCATCGCTATTAAAACACACATAGGAGGATTTAAGTTTTTTTGATTCTATTTCTTTTAAGAGAAGACATGAATTTTATTATAGTTGTGTAGAGAGAAAAAGCCAATACATTATCTTTTCATGAAAGGCTGTAAATTAACTGTTGAAAACCACACTTGATGAAGACTGTTTTTGCCTGTTTTTGCTTCATTCCTTTTTTTCTAAACGCCCAGATTCCTGCAATAGATGATTCATTAAAGAAACTCGGTAATGGAGTTGAAGCGATAGATTGGCTCAATGATACGCTGAAAGCTTTCCCTAGGGCGGATTTGGTGGCCTTGGAATACTATGCCAGGCATGCGATCAACTTATCTCAGCAAATTGACTATAAGAAAGGTGAAGCTCAGGGTTACGGTTATTTAGGTGTCTCCTATTGGGGACGTGATCGACATCAGGAAGCTATGGAGCAATACCTGGAGGCCTTGCGACTTTTTCAGGAGATCGGTGATCGTGGAAGAGAAGCGAGAATTTTGGTCAATATTGGCAATACATATGATGAATTGGGGCAGACGGATAAAGCGATGGAATATGTACAGCAAGCCATTGCCATACTGGAGGAAATTGATGATCAAAAACGGATGTCCCAGGCACAATTGAATCTTGGTGTGATCTTTTTCTATCAGGAAGCCTACGATTCCTCTCTTTACTACTTCGAGGAAGTGATGAAGTATCGCGTGCAACAAAAGGATACTGCTGGAATTGCATTGCTTAATTTGAATATTGCTAATGTTTTTGAATTCAAAAAAGATATTGTCACCGCCGCTGAATACTATCACGAGGCCCTTCGACTTGTCAAGCCTGATGACTTATTACGTGCGAATATTTATTTAGGACTTGGCAATGCCTATTTATTGACCGGGAGAGATGTGGTTGGTCTGAACTATCTGGACTCTGGGATGAACATGGCCGTACAGACGGAGCAAGCATATATGCAGCAGGTCGCTCTCTCTTATTATAAGGAGCACTACCTGCGTCAAAGTCAATTTGAAAAAGCATTCGAATACCTGGAAAAAGAGTACAAATTGGATGATCAGATTAGAGGGGACAAGGTTCAGGAACAGGTCGAGGTACTTACTTTGAAATATGAGGACGAAAAGAAAGCTAAGCAACTTGCAGCGCTGGAAGCGGAGAAGGCACAACAAAAACTATTTCTGGTGCTTACTCTGTTCGGTGTGTTCTTACTGATCTCCATTGCAATCTTTATCGTTTTGACCCTGAGAAACAGGGAACGGCAGGCGAAGAAACAAGCCCAGCATCTGAAAGAGAAGCTAGATCAAAAGAGCAAAGAATTGGCATCTTATGCATTAAATTTTATTCAGAAGAATGAGCTACTGGGTGAGCTTACTGAAAAAGTAAATGAACTTAAAGATATCTCCAATGATAAAATGCACCGGGGATTGAACCAACTCAATAATATCATTGGTGGCAGCATGCGAATTGATCAGGATTGGGAAACCTTTCGTTTGATGTTTGAAGAGGTTCATGGTGGATTCCTTATGAGATTAAAAGAGGAATATACGGAATTGAGTAATGCTGATTTGAAACTTTGCGCGCTGCTTAGGCTCAATATGAATTTGAAAGAATCTTCGAGAATTTTGGGAATTAGTGCGGACAGTGTGAAGACAGCCAGAAGCCGATTAAGAAAAAAACTGGGATTGAAAACGGAAGAAAACCTATTCGATTTTCTAATTAAATTTGACAATAGATCCAAATCTCTAGAATTGCTGCATTATAACTAATTTTCATAAGTATCTGATTATTAGGTATTTGCTACTTGTTGTACACCTCTTGTACACCTATATTCATACCCTTGTTTACATCCAGTCCACCTGGTGTTGTCGTAAGAATGTTCACGTCAAAAATAGTTTTGCTCCAACGCAAACAGAATTGAACACCGCTTATGAACAAATCATTCACACTTGGAGTCTCTGCTGCCAGAATGCAGCGATTCCGCATGGCAATGGACGCTTGCGAAAATGTAGCCAATCATTTAGCAAGTAAGTTGTCAACACTTAAACCAGGACTTATTATCAGAGGAGTCACGGCAAAGGATAATGGCTCCATTGCTCATTTTCTAAATCACATCTTTCTATACAAAGGTCACCTTGCTTCCGAAGCTCTACAAAGCGATCAGGAGTATCGGGATATATTCAAGTCCTACAAGGACAGAAAATCCTTCTTTGGGGTAATGGTCAATGACAAAGAAATTGTGGGAACCATTGGCATCAAACCCTTCTCCGATGAAGGGGCTTGTGAACTCAAGAAATTTCATTTGTGCCAGGAGTACACTTCCCATGAGTATGCGAATAAGGTACTTGAGTATGCCATTGAAAAGGCCAGAGGTATGAATTATGAAAAATGTGTGATTCGGATACTTCCAGGAGAGCCTGAATTACAAAATTTCCTACTTATCAACGGCTTCAACCCAAGTTGTGGAGATATGAAAAATTCTGGAAATTATTTATGCCGTACGTTTTAATTCTAGCGTAAACCTGAGCGTGTTGCCGGGCTCGATTGCCTCCAACAGAGATTAGTATTTTTTTGATGCCTTCATGGACGATGAGCACAATTAAGAACCAAGGGTTTATTGATCTCAGAAGGCAAAAAAGAGTCCGGTGACGCTTTGGGTTTTTGAATAACGACACTTAACCAGCTATCCAGGGGTGTTTCCGTTGTTGGTTACACCCTTTTTACACTTAGGGATTAGTTACTACTTTGATACCTTCTCTACAGTACTTTTTCATATAAGAAGAGGCATTGTTATTGCCGAGTGTGGAGGCTTCCGTGAAGTCAGAGCAAGCTTCGTCATATCGCTCCATGAATCCCAGTGCGATACCACGATTGATCAGAGCGCTGCTATGCTTTGGATTAGACTGCAAAATTCCGGCAAAAATGTCATGAGCTGCCGAATAATCCTCAAGCTTGATGTAATTGACGCCCATATGGAATTGGACATTCGCATCAGAAACTTTCAGAAAGGAACTCGGGTTTTTCTCGATAGCCAACGTCATGTATTCGTTGGATTTGGTAAAATCTTCCAGGTCATGATAAATAATACCCAAATAGTAAAAGTAATTGGATTGAGTATTATCCAGATTGATTGCACGGTTCAGGTCATTAATAGCCGAATGTCGTTTCCCCAAATGATAATGAGCCAGTCCACGCGCATAATGATATTCTGAGTTTTGCCGATTGATCGCCAGAGCCTTATTAAACTCAACTTTCGCCTCAGCATATTTTTCAGCTTTCAATAGCAACGAACCCGCCTGGTAAAATTGAGTTGCTTCAGGAGTGCCCATGTTATCCTGTGCGTTGAGATTGATTAAAGAGTATAACAGAAACGCAATCGAAAGTTTGATCTTCATGAAATAGCTATGGTTGAAACCAAATATCATTTCAAAAAGAAGGTTGAGGCAATGGTTTTGAATGAAAGTGAATAAATGAAGGGTGAAAGGGATTATAGTTCCTGAGAAGGCCTTACCATGATCACTTGTTCACGATCTACTACCACGGCTCCTGGAGGGTCTCCTTTTCGCTTCCTTACATACTTTTTTGGCGTATATATGACTGGACACAGAGAGTCACTTTTTCTTTTAGAGTGATAGGCAGCCAAAGCGGCAGCTTTTTCGAGGACTGGAGTAGGGATGGTTTTATTACCTGCATTTTTGATGACCACATGAGACCCTGAGACGTCTTTTGCATGCAACCATGTGTCATCTTTTCGAGCGTGCTTTAGAGTTAACTCATCATTAGATTTGGAATTTTTACCTATGCGAATCTGAAATCCCATAAAGGTAATTTCCCGATAGGGCAAATGGACATCTGTGTCTGACCCCTTTGAGGTATCAAGCTTTTTGCTTCGAATGAATTGATTCAAGGAGCGGAAATGGTCGATCTTTTCCAATTCTTCCAATTCCCCCATTATGATCAGCAATTCCTCTTCTTTGGTTGTGATGCTCTCTTCTGTTTTTTGAAATTCGATCTTTTGGTTTTTCGCCTTCCGATATAGATTTTCAGCATAGATCTGAGGTTTTTGGCCCCGTTTGATCTTGATTTCTATGGGTTGATTGGTATAAAAGTCTTCTAAAACTACCTTTTCCAGGCCTGGCTGGAATTGGTGCAGATTGGCCATGACGATGTTCGCTACTTCCTCAAAACTTCGTCGGGTTTTGATCTTTTCAAGATGTAGCGCATAACTCTGAATAACCTTTTCAATTTTAGACTGACGTTTGCGTAGAAGGCCTTCTATAGATTGCTTCTTTTGAATGAATAAGAAGTCTCGTACAAAAGCAAGATAGAGTTCCTGGCAAATGGTGATAGGGTTATCACTTTGGAAATCAGGTTGGTCCGGGGGAATTAGACTTATTTCAGGTTTTCCAGAAGCTGTTTTATGTAGGTAGAAGGTTTCCGCCGCCAAAAGTTCATTTGTCCGATGTAATACTGCTGTGTCTGAGGCTGATATGGGAAACCCTTTGCCTAACAACATCCGTAACAGATTGATATCCTCCGCCTGTGGATCTTGTATTGAAATATTCCGCGAAAGCGTCAAACTATCCGTTTGTTGGTCATTCACCAGGACTTTTCGAAATGTTTTCGTGGCTTCATTATTTTTCAATAACAAAATATTGCTTCGACGCCCATGTAGTTTGAATATTAACCGTGATCCGTCAGATAAATCAAAATAAAAACTTCTGTCCCAGTCGATTTGATGAACTGCTGTGAGGGTCTTTCCAATGATCTCAGGAAAAAGGTCGATACTATTTTTTCTTGCACGTTTGAAGTCTTTCGGAAAGTCTATGAGACTTACCTGTGGATCAAAATTGCATTTGATGTAGAATTCGTCTTGTCCAAGAACCAATCCGAAGATCAACTCGTCCTTATTTTGACTGAAGCAAGTTGCAAATTCCCATTGGAGGAGTTTTTGCTCCAATGCGTGCGACAGTTTTCGAATAAAATAATAGCTATGGAACATAGAAGATAAGGCAAAGAGGAATTACAACTCCAATTTGAGTCCATCCCAGGCCAACTCCATACCTTCCGGGAGCTCTGAATTTATTTCTTTATGAAGGCCAAGCCTGTGACTGATGTGTGTAAAGTATGTTTTTTCTGCACCTATTTCTGTAGCTACATCCACGGCTTCCTGCAAGGTGTAATGACTGATGTGCTCGGATTTTTGCAAGGCATTCAGCACCAAAACCTTGCTTCCCCTGATTTTTTCAATTTCCTCAGGACTGATATAATTGGTATCTGTGATATAGGAAAAGTCACCAAACCGGAAACCAAAAACGGGTAATTTATGGTGCATCACCTCAATAGGAGTCACCTGTATCCCGGCTACTTCGAATGTTTTATTTTCAATAGTTATAGGTTCAATCATTGGAACACCTGGATACTTGATCTCGGCAAAAGCATAGGCAAACTCCTTTTTGATTTGTTCGAGTACTGTTTCTCTGCCATAAATAGGCATGTCCGCCTGTTGTGCGAAATTGAAACTCCTCACATCATCAAGTCCCGCCGTATGATCCTTATGTTCATGGGTAAATAGAACGGCATCAAGCCTTCTGATTCGTTCTCGTAACATCTGCTGTCGAAAATCCGGCCCCGTATCTACAACGATACTGGAGTCGCCGGCTTGTACGTGAACTGAACTTCGCAGCCTATTATCACGAAAATCTAACGACGTACATACGTCACATGTACATGTAATCACAGGTACACCCTGTGACGTTCCGGATCCAAGAAATGTTATCTTCAAAGTTGAAGTTCAGTTTGAGAGATTTCGTTGTAAAGCTTCCTGTTTTTCTCGCTAAGTCCCGAAATGTCCACTTCAATGGATTTCAGAATTTCAATGAGGCTGTTGATTTTTCCTTCTATGGAAAAATACTTATTGACCACTGCTACTTTTTTGTCTTTAATGATGCAGTAACCAGACTGGAACCTGCCTTTTTCGTAACGGAGGACATAATCCGTTTCGGAAAAGAGATCTTCTAATTTATTGAGAAAATGATTGGTAAACTTTATTGTCATTATTCCTCTATATAGGACTTTACCAACTCCACCATATTATCGTAATTCAATGGCTTGGGTAAATAGTCGTTGATGCCTACTTCCTTGAAATCTTCCATGGAATAATTCTTTGCGTTTCCCGTGATCGCAATAATGGGAATGTCTTTATTGCCTCCAGGGTCGTTTGTCCGAATTTCTTTGGCGCAAGTCATGCCATCCATTACAGGCATATGTATGTCGAGCAGAACCAGGTCGTAGACGGATGCACCGAGCTTCGCCAGTACTTGCGCTCCATTTTTCACGGAAGTGATTTCATAATTTTGAATCGTCAGAATCCGCTTGGTGAGGTTCTGGATCACCGAACTGTCTTCGGCCACAAGTATTTTTTTGCCCATTTTCCAGGTTTTAATCAATTAATAGGTTCCTATAGCTTTCCTGGAATTCCATAAACGATTGGTTGAGATCGTCCAAATCCTGCTCCAGGTTATCAAAGTTATTTTCTTTTATCTTCTTTTCAATGTATTCTGCAAGTCGTGATAATTTTTCGATCCCTAAAGTCCCCGCATTTCCTTTCAATGTATGCAAAGCAGTCTTAAGTGACTCTATATCATTTGATGCGAACCAATGAGGTGCATTAGCCATCTGCTCGCTCGCTTCTTCATCAAATTCTTCAAGGACACTCTGAATCAATTCCGTTCCTCCGTATTTGTGTAAATGATTGAGTGTGTTTTGGTTGATCACAAGGAGTTCGGCGTGTTTAGAGAAAACTTCACCATCGACAGCAGTTTTAGGTTCAAAATTCACCCAACTCTTCACCTTTTCAATGAGTGAATTGGCTTTGATTGGTTTGGCCAAATAGTCGTCCATTCCCTGACTCAGGAATTTCGAACGATCCTCTTCCATAGAATAGGCTGTCATCGCGACGATAGGAGCGAGCTCTTTTATGCCGAGTGCTTTGATTTTGGTAGTGGCTTCTACACCGTCCATCTTCGGCATCTGGATGTCCATGAAGATCAGGTCAAAAACTTCATTTGAAACCAATTCTATAGCAGTAAAGCCATCCTGAGCTTCTACAACCTGACAACCAGATTTTTTTAGGATTTGACTGGCAACTCGTCGGTTAATGTCATTATCGTCTACCAGTAATACTTTGGGTTCTGTACTGGTGAATTCTTTGACGATAAAGGGCTCTTCTTCCTTTTCCTGATACTCCGATGGCTCAGTGATACGTACAGCATGAAAGGTGAACCAAAATGTGCTTCCTAATCCTGGGGTTGAAACTACGCCAATTTCTCCCTCCATGGATTTTACTAATTCACTGGAAATTGCCAAACCAAGACCAGTTCCTCCATAGATCTTGGAGCTGGAGTTGTCCACCTGGCTGAAACTTTGGAATAGTTTCTTCTGATCCTCTTCTGATATCCCAATACCCGAGTCCTTTACGGAAACCTGAAAAATCATTTGATCTTCCTTTTCTTCCCGTATGCGGATGGAGATGTTGATTTTTCCTTTGGTAGGAGAAAACTTGATCGCATTGGAGGTTAGGTTGGATATAACCTGCAATAGGCGAGTTTCATCTGCCAGAACCCATTCAGGAATTTTGTTCCCCAGGTGGTAGTAAAGTTGCGTATTATTCAGATAGGCCTGTTGTGAAAATAGTTCGTAGATACGCTCAAAAGTTTCTACAAGGCGAACAGGTTTCCTTCGGATTTCCATTTTTCCAGCCTCTATTTTAGAGAGGTCCAGAATATCATTAAGAATATTGAGTAAGGTATCTGAGGACTGTTTGATGGTACGAACATATTCTGACTGTTCTCCATCCAGCCCTGTAGACCCCAACAAATCGATCATGCCTATGATGCCATTCATAGGAGTTCGGATCTCGTGACTCATGTTTGCAAGGAAACGTTCCTTTATTTGCAGGGAATGTTCGGCCAGGTCCTTTGCTTTTCGTAACTCAACATTGGTATTCTTTAATTGAGTAATGTCCCGGGCGACACCTTCTATCTCTATTTTTCTGCTGGTTTTAGAGACCATACGTACGTTACACAGAAAGTTGATTTCCTCACCGGACTTGGTCAGTACATTTCCTTCAATGTTTCGAATTCGTTTTTTATTGAATAACTCCTTGATTAGTTCGGTAAAGCCAACTTTCGATAAAAAGTAATCTCCAATGTTTCTATCTATAAGTTCTTTTGACGTAAATCCGAGTACTTCTTGCACAGAAGGACTCACCATCGATATGATGCCCTCAACATCACACCGAAAATAAATGTCCTGGAAGGATTCGAAGATGTTACGAAACTTCTCCTCACTTTCCATCAAAGACCGCTCATTGTCCTTTTTTTCCGTGATATCGTTCGCCAGAACTGAAACTTCGTCAATACTTCCATCCGGCATGTAGATGGGATTTAGGAAAATATCTCGCCAAATCTCGTTGCCCTGGTCGCTGATCAGTTTATGCTGGAAATTGATGATCTCTCCTTCAAAAGCTTTTCGGTATTGACTAAGCCATAGCGTTTTGTCGATTTTCTCTACCTTTTTCAAACGCTTACCTGTCAGGCTCATACTGATCTCAGGTTGAAACCCATAGTTAGCGTGAAAGGATTCCGAGAAGTTTTCGTTGAAGGAAGTAAAGCTGTAATTGCGATCGACACTCCATATTTGGTGAGTGGTACTTTCGAAAATGGCACTCAAACGCGCCGCCTGATCTTCAATTTTCCGTTCGTCACTTCTTCTCTGTAGGGCTAAGCTTACCTGACTTCCGATAAAGTCCAGTAATTCAAGGTCTTTGTCATTGTATCCGGTTTCATGTCGATAGGAGTAGACGGACATGACGCCAATGGATTTGTTTGAATATCTCATGACCACTCCCAGCCAAATTCTTGGTAGAGGTTGGATGGATTTTAACCCTTTTCTTTCAAGGACTTTCTCGATCCCCTCAGCATACATGATGAGGGGTTTGCCATATTCGAACGTGTATTTAGCCAGTAAGGCATCTAATTCTGCAGTTGCCTTGGGATTCGTTGATTCATTGGTAATGTATGGAAAATGAAACCCTTTTTTGTTGGGATTCTTTAGTGCGATCGTGAAGTTGCGGACTTTTAGAAAGTTCTTTAGTTCTTCATAAACTCGATTGTAGAATTCATCAATATTTCTTCTTTGGATGGTAAGAGAAGCAATTTTATAGTACAGGCTCTGTGCTTTTTCGGCACGAACCCGCTCAGTAATATCGAAGAAGATACAGTGGTACTCAATAGGATTCTCATCTTCGAAGACACACGTCATCGTACCTTTGACAAATATGTTTTTTCCGTATTTGGATATAAGTACGGTATCAAGCTTTTCACTTTTGACACCAGCAGTGATCTTAAGAAGTTTCTCTAAAGTAGAGCGACGGTGGTCCGGATGGATGGCATCCACAAAACGCAGGTCTTTGAGTTCGTTTTCCGAATACCCAAGTTTGTTTTTCCATGCATCATTGACGAAAATGATTTCGCCACGAGGTTCGAAGATCTGAATCAGGTCACTGGAACTATTGAAAAGTTCCTTGAAATGGTGGTTGGTTTTTTCAAGTGTTCGAGAATGCTCCTTCTGGATGATGGTCAGCTTTTTTTGCAAACCGATCACTTGTCGTTGGAGACTCGCTAAGGAAGCGTCAATAATCTCTCCCATAATCTTAAAATTACCTAATTATTCCTAGTTTTAGTCCATATGAGTGAAGAGCCCGAAAAATATTTGTTAGCTATTGTCGGACCTACCGCGAGTGGAAAAACTGCAATGGCTATTGAACTGGCAAATTGGTTAGGAGCAGAGATTATTTCGGCAGATTCTCGTCAGGTTTTTAAGGAGTTGCAAATTGGTACAGCCAAGCCAACAGATCAAGAACTTGCACAAGCTCCTCATCACTTTATCAATCATTGTCATATTACTGATCGATACGATGTTGGACAGTATGAACGTGAAGTGTTAGAAAAATTGAATGAATTACACCAGCTATGCAAAGTAGTAATCATGGCCGGAGGCTCGGGTCTTTACTGTAAGGCGGTTTGGGCAGGGCTGGATAAGTTTCCGGAGATTGATATTTCCTTTCGGGAATCCCTTAAGAATGAGCATCATCAATCTGGTTTGGGGCCACTTCTTGAAGAACTGGAACGAAAAGATCCGGAGTACTTTGATATCGTTGACCGGCAAAACCCTCAACGTGTCATACGGGCCCTGGAAGTGATCCGTGCAACACAAAAAACTTTCACCTTTTTCAGAGAAAATGAAAAGCCAAAAATTCCCCGTACGTTCAAAAACATCAAGGTGGGAATAGAAATGCCCAGAGAAGATCTATATGAAAGAATAGATAAGCGGATGGACCTTATGATTGATGTGGGCCTGTTTGAAGAGGCAAAGAAAATGTTGCCCTACCGTAAGTACAATGCGTTACAAACGGTAGGTTATACAGAGATATTCAGGTATTTTGATGGAGAGTATGATAAGGACGAGGCGATTCGACTTCTTAAGAGAAACTCACGAAGATACGCGAAGCGACAACTCACATGGTTCAAAAGAGATCCCGAAATCAAGTGGTATCATCCTGAACAGGTAGAGACGATTAAGGATGATATCTTGATAATTTTAAATGCTTAATACCTGTACCAGCCTCATCAAATCTTCATTGATTGGTTTAGCTTTCGTAATCGCAAGCTTGAAACTGGTGTAGTGTACTTTTTTGTCAATGATACCAGCCATTACATTTGTGTTGCCATTGACAAGACCTTCTACTGCCGCCATGCCCAATCTTGAAGCGAGAATTCGATCAAATGAAGTTGGAGACCCTCCTCGTTGCATGTGCCCTAATGTGGATACTCGAATATCCAGTCCTGGGAGTTCCGAAGAAACCTTGGAAGCGATATCCAGAGCACTGCCTTGCTGGCCACCTTCTGCACAAATAACGATAGAAGATGTCTTTTGTCGATCGCGACCTTCTTTCAACGTCTGGATCACATCATTGATGGTGGTGGAAGTTTCCGGAACCATTACCATTTCCGCACCGCCGCCTATTGCACATTGAATAGCAATATAGCCAGAATGGCGACCCATCACTTCGATGAAGAATACCCTGTCATGGGAATTAGCAGTATCCCTGATCTTATCAATGGAATCAAGCGCTGTATTTACAGCAGTATCAAAGCCGATTGTAAAATCCGAGCCATAAAGATCATTATCGATGGTACCGGGTGCTCCAACCGTAGGGATTCCAAATTCTTCATGAAAGATATTGGCACCTGTAAAAGTTCCGTCTCCTCCAATGGCAACCAGACCTTCAATTCCTCTTTTCTTCAATTGATCAAAGGCTTTCTTACGGCCTTCGGGGGTCATGAATTCCTTGCTTCTTGCGGATTTCAGGATAGTTCCACCTCGTTGCAAGATATTGCTTACAGAATAAGACTTCATCTTGTAGATGTCGCCTTCAATCATGCCATTGTACCCGTATTTGATACCGTAGACATCTAATCCTAAGAACAAGGAAGTCCGTACTACAGATCGAATGCAGGCATTCATCCCAGGTGCGTCCCCTCCAGAAGTAAATACTCCAATGCTTTTCATATAGACCTTTTAATGACGGGGTGAATCGCTTAAAAATGGCTAAATGGATGTTGTCCATCGTGACCGTTCTCAAACCGGCGCCAATATTAAATAAAATTTGAATAGATGGGCATGAATGATGTTCATTTATACATGAAATATGGAACGCAAACGATTTACTTTCTGTCAATCGTTTTATTCTATCGGTTTTACCGTCGAATTATGTGAATAAGCGCTATCATCCTGACATGCTCTGTGTACAATTCAATTAGTTTTGTTGCTCTTTAGCTCCGAGGCAATTGCATACAAAAAAGAAAAAAGTACTGATCATTACCTACTACTGGCCTCCAAGTGGAGGAGTAGGAGTTCAACGCTGGATGCATTTTGCTATCAATCTCAAGAAGTTAGGATGGGAACCAATAGTTTATACCCCCTCTAATCCTCAATTTGATATCAGGGACGAAGCGCTTTTAGAACTTGTTGCGGATATTAAAGTCATTCAACAACCCATTTGGGAGCCCTTTTCCATTTTTCACAGACTAACAGGAAAGAAAAACAAGGATAAGATTCAACAGGGTTTGGTACTTGAGAAATCCAGCAAGAGCTGGTTGGACCACTTGTTTGTATGGATAAGAGGAAATCTGTTTGTACCAGATCCACGAGTCTTCTGGGTTCGTCCATCTACGAAGTTTTTAACAAAATTCATTCAGGAAGAGCAGATCAGCCACTGTATTACAACAAGCCCTCCCCATAGTATGCATCTGATTGGACTGCAGTTGAAGAAGAAGATCCCTCAATTGAAGTGGATGCCAGACTTGCGGGATGCCTGGTCGGGATGGGACATTTTGCCTAAACTGTACGTTTCTGGCCCCGTGCTGAGCTTGCATCGCAAGTTGGAAAGACGTGTTTTGGAAAATTGTGATCGGGTGCTAACAGTTGGGAAAGGGTATGCAGACGAATTTCAGTCCAAAACCAGCAAGGAACTTGATATACATGTAATCCGAAATGGCATGCCAGTCAGAAAATCCACAGAATCATATGAGACTGATAAACAACATTTTACTATCGGATATTTTGGTTTGCTCAATGAGTTGCGAGACCCTGACTTCCTTTGGGACAGCCTCAGCAAACTTTGCAGCGAAGATTTTTCGCTTGGTAGTCGACTAAAAATTAGAATTGGAGGCATCGTGAGCGATACGATCAAAAATCGCTTGAAGGATGATGAATACCTGGGTCCCAGAACTTCATTTTTAGGGTATTTGAATCACCAGGATATTTTTCAGGAGTATAATAAATGTGATCTGTTGCTTTTGCTTCAAAATAAAAGCAATAATGCAAAATGGGTACTGCCCGTTAAGTTTTTCGAATACCTGTCCGCCAGGAGGCCTATTCTTTGTATCACACCCTCCCGAGGAGAACTAGCAGAAATTATTGAAGAACATGAAATAGGAGAGGTCCACTCGGTAAACAGTATGGATGAAATGGGTCAATTCATCAAAGCGGTCAATTCCGGTTCCTATGACACGAATCAGGCACATTATGATAAGTTATTAGCGGAAAACTCGCGAGATCAACAGGCCAGGGATTTAGTATCTCTGCTGGACGGCTTTTAGACCTGAGATTGCTCTCTCAGATATTCCTGAAAGGCCTTTTGAATTTTCACAGTATATGGGCCTGGAACATTCCATTGTTTTTCGTCTACGAAACAAACAGGTAGCACTTCTTTGATGGTACTGGTAAGGAAAATTTCATCAGCAGATAGTAAGTCCTCCAAACTGAGTACGCCGACCTCAACTGGCAAGATCTCCTTCGCGACTTTCAATACATGAAGTCTGGTAATTCCGTGTAAAATATTCGTCGAGGGTGTGATCAGTCTTCCATCCTTAATGACAAAGACATTACTCCTTGAAGCTTCCGAAACCTGTCCATTGAAATGATAGAGCACCTCTCCAGCCTTTGCTGCTATCCGCTTTCGGTGGAGGGCATAAGAATTCAGGTAGACCAAAGATTTGATTTCAGGGGAATCTCGTAAAAATTCCTCTGTGATGACGCCCATTTCTGTTGGGAATACTTCTAGATCAAAAGGTGTGTTGATGATGTAGAAAAAGGGCTGGAACAAGGTGTCTAGCGTATCCGTTCCGTCCCCAACCAACACGATTTTGAAAGTGCTGTGTTTGAACTGATTTCTTGATTGCAATTCACTTACGATCACCTCAATTTCTTCTCTTTCGATCAAACGAGTAAGATTGAGGAATTTTTGTGACTTCTCAAATCGGTTCAGGTAGTCCTGAAAGAACCTTGGTTTTGAGTCCTGAGCCCTGAAAAGGTCAAAAATGCCATAAGCCCTTTGGATGCCTGTTTGAGTAACAGGCATGACAGCCTTTTCCTCAGGAACAAACTCTCCATTCAGGTAAAAGCACCTTGACATTATTGATAACCTATCTCTTTCGTGAGTTCAATTTGACTTTTCATGAAATGTCCGGTTCCAAAAGCCACTTCTTTACCTTTTTCATCTACCAATGATGAATGTGCAATGAACAAATTGCGAGACTGAAACTGCAGTTTACCCGTCGCAGTTAAGATTCCTTTGGCGACTGGTCGAACCAGATTGGTGTTGAAATTGGTTGTGAGCACAAATCGATCGGTTACTATGGAGTTCACCGCGAAAAAAGCAGCATCATCAAGTAGTTTAAAGTAAATAGATCCGTGTATCGCACCCAATGCATGAAAGTACTTTTCCTGGATTGTGAGAGAAACCACCGCTTGCTTTTTACTGATTTCGATGGCAGTGGTTTCATACATTTCCTGCTGGATATTGCTTTGCAGGTACATGCGTTCCAATTTCCGGAAGTGTTCTTCGATCATGCTTCGCTCATCTCAAATTTATCAGCAGCCGCTCCTTTGAAGGACGCACGAGGTTTGAGATTCAGGGTTTGAAACATTTCTTTATCCTGATTTACTTCAGGATTGGGTGTTGTTAATAATTCATCTCCTGCAAAGATGGAGTTGGCTCCAGCCAGGAAGCAAAGAGCTTGCTCTTCTACAGTCATTCGCACCCTGCCTGCAGAAAGCCGAACCTGAGCTTTTGGCATGATGATTCGAGCGGTTGCGATCATTCGGACCATATCCCAAACGGATACTTTGGGTTGTTCTTCCAATGGGGTACCAGGAACTGGAACCAATGCATTAACAGGAACAGATTCCGGATGTTCTGGCAAATTCGCCAGCGTCTCTAACATCCCAACCCGATCCATTACAGTTTCACCCATCCCGATGATTCCACCTGAGCAAACTGAAATGTTGGCTTTTCGGACATTGGTCAAGGTATCCAGACGATTGTCGTAGGTACGTGTAGTAATGATTTCTTCGTAGTGTTCTTCACTGGTGTCCAGGTTATGATTGTACGCATACAGCCCTGCGTCTTTCAATTTTTGTGCCTGATCCTCAGAGAGCATGCCCAGAGTACAGCACACTTCCATCCCCATCTCATTTACTCCTTTTACCATGTCGATCACCTTGTCGAAATCGCGGTTGTCCCTTACTTCTCTCCATGCAGCTCCCATGCAGAAACGGGTGGAACCATTGTCTTTGGCAGTTTGGGCTTTCCCCAAAACTACGTCCACGTCCAATAGTTTGTGAACTTTTACGTCGGTATGGTACCTTGCTGCTTGCGGGCAATACGCACAATCTTCGGGACACCCACCTGTTTTCACAGATAATAGGGTACACACTTGTACTTCACTGGGGTCATTATTCGCGCGATGAACAGTAGCCGCGTCATAAATCAGGTCCATTAACGGACGATCATAGATGGCTTGAATTTCTTCCTTGGTCCAGTCGTGTCTTAATTGCATGTTAGTTCTTGGGTTTTTCTTGGGTTTCCAATTCCGCTAGTTTATGCTTGATTTCTTTAATATCTTCTTGAATCTCTCTAAGCACCGGATTGGAAGTAGCGTGATTCCTGATTTCTTCTTCTCGCAAACCTAACTTAGAATCGAAGAATCCCAATATCAATGAAAAAATAATGAAGAGGAAAAAAAGTATAGGGATAGAGACAAGGCTGTAATCAAAGATGAGATCACCAGTGGGTGTTCCCTTGAACCGGTCTAGAAAAACCAACCCGATCATGAGAAATTGCGCATATCCGATATACATTCTGGCCCTGTCCACGTACACTTTCCAGCGAATCAGACTTCTCCGGTTGAATTTAATGGCCATTCGAGGGTTAGTGAATCTCCAGATTCATGGGCATTCTGGCCTGGATTCCTTGAAGATCCTGCAATACTTTAATATCCTCCATATAAGGTTCTAGCATACCATAATCGGGTTGGAAAATTCTAGTACTGACATCAGATCCCAGTTTTTCGATCAGTTCTTCAAAATAAGGTTTTTGAATCGGGAAGTAACGTACGCTGTAGTCATCTGAAACTCCGGCTGCTTCTGCCGCGATTTCGATAGCATCACTAAAACTCCCTAATACATCGACAAGACCGAACTCCAATGCTTGTGCTCCCGTCCAGACCCTGCCACCGCCGAGTTCATTAATCCGCTCTTTGGTCAGTCCTCTTCCCGCAGCGGCTTTAGTAATAAAAGTATCGTATCCACGGTTTACTCCTTTTTGAATGATCGCCCTTTCCTGAGGAGATAATGAACGTGTTACGGTAATCAAATCAGAATACTCACCTGTACTGACAACATCATGAGTTATGCCAAGTTTGTTTTCGAGGAACTGTCCAAAATTGAAGAGCATGCTGAAGATACCGATCGATCCGGTGATGGTATTGGGTTGTGCCACAATGGTGTCACAAGGCATAGAAATGTAATATCCACCAGAGGCAGCGTATGTACCCATGGAAGCGATGACAGGTTTTTCGGCTTTTGCTAATTCAATTTCGTGCCAGATCAAGTCAGAGGCCGTAATGCTACCACCGGGTGAATTGACACGCAATACGATGGCTTTTACTGATTTATTATCACGTGCTTTTCGAATCTCCCGTGCAATCTTGTCACCAATGATACTGGTATTGGGATCGCCTGCCATCACAATAGCTCCTTCTGCCATGATTACAGCTACTTTATTGCTGGAGTAGTCACTGCTTATGGTCTTATGGTATTTTTTGTATGAAATGAAATCAATGTCATCGATTTCATCCAACCCCAACTCATCTACAATCAAATTCAGGAGTTCGTCTTTGTAAGCTACTTTTTGAACCAGTCCAAATTCCTCTGCTTCTTCAGGCACCTGAACTAACATCTGGTCCTGAATTTCTTTGATTCGATCGAATGACAAACCTCTCGATTCGGCCACACCATTTAGGTAGTGATCGTTTACATTGTTGAGAAGTTCAGACAACTGATATTCATTTTCCTTACTCAGGTCTTTGCGGATATAAGGCTCGATGGCACTTTTGAATTGACCTACCCTGAAGATCTCTGGCTCAATGTCCAGTTTTTCGAACATGCCTTTGTAAAAGGTGACATTCGCGCTTAAACCATTGAATTCCAGGCTTCCCTGAGAGTTGAGAAATAACTGATCGGCTACGGAGGCCATATAATAATCTCCTTCAGTCATGAATTCTCCATAGGCCATGATGAATTTTCCGGAGCTTTTGAAGTCGACCAGCGCATCTCTGATTTCTTGCAATGAAGCAAATCCACCGGATAGATAGAAAGGCTCCAGATAAATGCCTTTTATCTTTGAATCTTCTTTAGCGTTTTCAATGGATTGAAGGATTTCAAGAAGGCCATGGCTGGATACTGTATTTCCAGGAAGAAAATCTTCAAAAGGATCCTCGTAGGCCCTTTCCATCAAAACACCACTCAACTTCAAGGCCAATACCGATTGATTCTTTACCACTGGCACTGGATCCTGAGAAGCCGCTCCAATAACCGCAAACAAAATGAAGATTCCAATGAAAGTGAACGCACATAACCCCACGAAAGTGGCCAATAAACTGCGAAAGAATGAAAGCATATATTCTTACTATTTCAAAAAAGAAGCACGATTACTTCTATCCGTAAATTTCGGCAAAACTAATGACGACATCTCATTGGCACTTGGCTTTCAATTGTATTTTTACGAACGGGAAGATGTCTTCACCTCAAAATTGACCTATTCAGACAATGCTACTATGATTTTAAATAATTTTTCATTCTTATCGCGATTTAACGCCATCAAAAAATGACAGGTATTTTCCTATTATTGGGCACTAACCTTGGTGATCGCCATCAAAATCTCATCAAAGCGAAAGCGCTTTTGCTAGAGGCCGGAATAGACATCATTGCCAACTCCTCTATTTATGAAACAGAACCATGGGGGAAGGAGGACCAACCCTGGTTTCTGAATGTGCTGCTTGAGATCCGAACTGGTTTTACTCCCGACGTGCTGTTACTAAAGTGTCAGGATGTAGAGGAACAGCTTGGCCGTACACGATTTGAGAAATGGGGTGAAAGGATCATCGACATTGATATTTTATACTACTATGACCGGGTGATTAGTTCACGGCGACTTACATTGCCCCATCCGGAGATACAAAATCGAAAATTCACTTTGCTACCGTTGGTGGAATTAGCCGCCTTTGTAAATCACCCGGTTTTGGATCAGAATCACATGTCTTTATTGGCGGCATGTGAAGATCCTTTGGATGTGAAGAAGACTAAACTGACGTTAACTTGATGGAAATACAGGAGATACTTCTGTTGGTAGGTGCAGGACTCTTTGCAGGTGTAATCAATACGCTTGCAGGTGGAGGATCATTGATTACCATGCCTCTTTTGATCTTTATGGGATTACCTCCGGTTGAAGCCAATGCGTCCAATCGAGTAGCACTTTTTGTTCAAAATGTTTTTGCCGTACAGGGCTTTCGCAGTAAAGGAGTCTTTTTATTTCCATACTCTTTGTGGGTGGCCATTTCGGCCACCATAGGTGCGATCTTAGGAGCTAAAATTGCCATTGACATTAGTGGGGATCTGTTTCGAAGAATTTTGGCAGTTGTCATGGTCATGGTTATGGTGCTTACGGTACTGAAGCCTTATTTGACCAGGAAAATTGATGTAGAGGACTTTGCAAAGGGTAAAGTTGCTCTATCGGTATTTCTTTTCTTCTTCGTTGGAATATATGGTGGATTTATCCAGGCAGGAGTTGGGTTTTTAGTCATTGCAGTACTCACCAATATTCACGGACTGGGAATGGCCAAAACCAACAGTGTCAAAGTATTTGCGATACTGATTTACACGGTATTTGCATTGATTGTCTTTTGGATAGAAGATAAGATCAAATGGGAATATGGGCTAATTCTGGCCATTGGTAACGCTACCGGTGGTTGGTTGGCGAGTCGCTGGTCTGTAGGGAAAGATGATAAGTGGATAAGGATGTTTCTTATCATTACCGTTGTAGCTTTGGCCATCAAACTCTGGTTTTTTTAGCCTAAAACATTACGTTATGACTATAGAAGAATCCCGAGCACTTTTTCCCATCCTTGAAGACTACACTTATTTCAATACAGCCAGGTTTTGTGCCCTTCCCAGCACTGTGACTGATCTCCAGCGCCGGTATTTAAACAGTTTGTCACAGCATGGTTCCTGGAAGTTTGGCGAATGGTCCGAGAAATATGAACGGACGAGGCAGCTGGCTGGAGATATGATGGGAAGTACTACGGATCAGATTTTTTTCATCCCTAATGTTTCGACAGGTATCAATCTGGCTAGTCTTTATTTGTCGAAAGATCGGGAGGTAGTTCTACTGGAAAAGGATTTTCCATCTGTGGTGTTACCCTGGCAATCGCATGGATTTGAAATTGAAAGTTGTGATTATCACGACGAGCGTTTCTATGAAAACCTGGAAGCGCTCCTTTCCAAAGGCAATAAAATACTCCCCGTGAGCTGGGTACAATCAGCTGATGGTTTTGAAGTTGATCTGGAGCGGATCTATGCCTGGTGCAAAAAATACGACGCCACGCTGGTATTGGATGGAACACAGGGATTTGGAGCGATACCGTTTCAGGTGGATCCGGACGTTTCGATGGTATTCGTCAGTAGTGCTTTCAAATGGCTGATTGCTGGATATGGAGTGGCTGTGGGTTACGTATCCGAAGACTTGCTTCCTAGTTTCAAAGCCTTCCAAGGTTGGAACAGCATTGATTTCGGTACTGGACACGCCAAAACAGGTGCCGCTTCTTTGGAAGTAGGAAACGCTTTGTTTCTCAATGTCCTGGCGCTTTATGAAGGGCTTTCACTAATCCATTCATTAGGTGTAGAGGAGATATATAATAAAAACCTTAGGTACCGACAGGCATTAATTGGAGCACTTCAAAATGTAGGTCGAACAATAGACCTGGCTCCCAATACAAGATCCTCCATATTTCGTGTACAGGTGGAAGACGGTAGATATGAGCAATTGGCCAAAGCAGGTGTCCAGACCTCCAAACAATCAGGAAAGCTGAGATTATCTCCACACTTTTACAATAATCGGGAGGACATGGAGCGGTTGCTTTCGTCTTTGAGTTCATAACATGGGAGTTGTCATTAGACAGGCATTCTGGGTTTCATTTCTCACCTATCTGGGAGTGGCCTTAGGATATATCAATACCTTCATTCTGTTTCCCACCTTCCTGAGTGTGGATGAGATTGGTCTCATTCGGTTAATTCAGACGAATGGGATGTTTCTTGTACCCATCGCTACCTTGGGTATGCCTCGAACTCTTGTCAAGTATCATCCTCAGTTTGGTGAAAATAAAGACCTCAAGAGCACCTATTACCTGTTTCAAACTGGGTTGGTCATGTTGGGTAATTTGTTGTTGCTTGCGCTTCTTTTAGCATTAGGGCCGTACATCGAAGCGGCATTTGTAGAGAAATCTGAGGCTTATCTATCGTATATCTACGTCTCGTTTTTTATCCTGATATCACAAAGTCTGTATGAGTACTTCGCCGCCTTCTACAGGTCGCATTATAACATCACTATTCCAAACTATTTCAGGGAAGTACATCTGCGATTGGTGATTGTAATCCTGATCTTGCTATACGGTATGGGATACATTGATTTTGAATGGCTTATCAATGGCATTTCCATCAATTACCTGACTACCACGCTATTTGTGGCTGTATTAGGCTATATCAAATACCCTTTCCGGCTGACCTTTAAGGTTAATTTACTGACCAAAGACTGGCTGTCAGAAACCCGCAACTTCGGAGCATATGTGTTGTTGATGGGAATCGGTACTTCGCTTATTTTGAACTTGGGTTCAATTTTGACCTCCACTTATTTGGGACTCGAAGCCAATGGCATTTTTGTGACTTGTTTGTACCTGGCTACAATTATCGAAATGCCAAAGAGGGCTACTTCACAAATTACTTCCCCCATTTACGCTAAACTATTTAGCCAGGAGGACATGAAGGGTGTAAAAGACATGTATGTAAGGTCGTCCCTGAATTTGTCCTTGCTGAGCTTTTTGATCTTTATTGGTATTATAACTAACCTGGAAGACCTCTTTTTGCTGATCCCTAAGGGGGAAGTTTTTCAGCAGGGGTTTCATGTCGTACTATGGATTGGGATAGCAAAAGTATTTCTTATGATAGGAGGGACTGCCGGTGAGGTATTGGTGTTTTCGGGGTATAGAAATTACAACCTACATATCCTCTGGATAGGGGGGGTGTTAATGGTTATTCTAAATGTGACCCTAATACCGACCGTGGGCATCACTGGTGCGGCTGTGGCCATGGTTTTGGTGGTCTTTCTAAGTGTGGTTTCCCGATACCTCATCATTTTGAAGACGATGCAGCTATCTCCCTGGTCGATAAATCATTTGAAAGCTCTGGTCATTGGGATCACGACCTTTTGTTTGTTTTATTGGCTTCCTATGCCGTTTGATGCGTTCTGGCGCATTGTGATTCGCTCATTAGTAACTACTTTGATTTTTGGTTCAGCGGTCTTAGCATTCAAAGTTTCGGCCGAAGCGGAGATGGTAATTAAAAATATTATGAAGAAAGTGAGGCTAAATTGATCACATGAGAGTTTTTGTATTATGTACAGGGCGAAACGGATCTCTGTCACTCTATCATGCATGTCAGCATATGACGAATTATACGTGCAGTCATGAGTCCGAAAAAAGCGCTCTGGGAGAAAAACGTTTTGCCTTTCCGGAGAACCACATTGAAGTAGATAATCGGTTGAGTTGGTTTACCGGAACGCTGGAGAAGAAATTTGGAGATGAAGCGGTCTATGTGCACCTTAAACGTGATAAAGCAAAAACTGCTCGGAGTTTTACAAAGAGATTTGGCTTCGTTGGAAGCATTTTAACGGCATTTACTGAAGGGATTAAACAGCGAAGAGTAGAGGAACTATCTCAACAAGAACGCTATCAAATAGCTGTCGATTACATTGACACAGTTACCGATAATGTTGAATTCTTTCTTCAGAACAAGACACGAAAGATGGAATTTCATCTTGAACATTACCAGGAAGGTTTTAAGCAGTTTTGGGAGTTGATTGGCGCTCAGGGAGATTATGATCAAGCTTTGTCAGAATTTTCGAAAGTCCATAATTCACACCAGGATCGTAAGTGGTCCACCTTTTCCCATAAAATTAAAATTGTCCTGCTACGCTTGAAAAACTTGTTTTCAAATTGATGCTACTTCCTTTCACTGTAGACATAATAATGTCTGGGTGTGATCCATCTCATTAAAGGTCGAAAACCAATTTTTCTGGTTGGTGAAGTTTGCTTCTCTTCTTTTTTGACTTCCCATCCGGCTTTACTTAATAACATTTTCATTTGATTTGGCTCAAACTCATGGAAATGACAGTCGTATGGATCATTATTGTTCCAATAAGTTTTCGCAAACCACATTGGCATTGGAACACTGATGACAAGTTGTTTTCCCGCGATAGCCTGTAGAAGTGGAAAAGGGGACACCAGATGCTCCAAAATCTCAAAAGCAACGACGACTTCATACGAGGGATCTTTTACCACCTCGTAATCCAGGTCCAGGTCTTGACCTATGTCGGTATTTACTATGTCATAACCCTCTTTCACCAGCATTTGAGAGAGAGGATTGTCCGGTCCCAGATTTAAAATTCTCTTTCCTTTCAAATCCAATTCCCCCATGAATTCTATGGTCTTATTAAATCGTCGTTTATGGGTTTTATAATAGGTCCCTTTGGGGTCAATTTCAATCATGGCAGTAAGCGTTAATGATTTGTTGAGAAAGCACTTTCCAGTTCAATTCATTCTTGGTGGCTTCGGAAGCATTTTTGGATAGTTGTGCATACAATGACTTATCACTATACAATTGTAAAATTTGATCAGCAAGTCCTTTTCCATCTTGTGCTTCATGTACCAACCCACAATTGAATTTACGAACAAGGTTTGCTTGTGATGGGCAATCGCTGACTACAATTGGTTTACCGAAAGCCATGTATTGAAAGAGCTTATTAGCGAAGGTAGTATCGTGATGAATGTTCCTGTGGATGGGACATAGACCGATATCTGCAGCCAGGATATACGATTGAAATAGTTCGAAATTTTGCCATCCCATCAAATCAACGTAAGACTCATAACCTTTTTCAGCTACCAAATGCTTTAAAGTCGGATCGTACGTGCTATCTCCGACGATGACAACTTTCAAGTTATCAATTGCTGGTACCAGATAATCCAGCGCACCGATTATTGTGTTTAACCCTCGTCGATAACCTGTGTCTCCGACATAAAGTAATGTGAAGTTATCCTTGTACCTTGACAAGATGGATGCTTCCTGCCTGTAATCCGTATAAAAGTCTTCTCTTATGGTGTTGGGTACCACAAAGAATTTTTCAGGTGCTACAGGTATTTTTTCTACATAATAGTCACGTGCCTCCTCTGTGACTACTACTACTTTGTCGGCCTTTTGAATGAATTTGATTTCATTTTTTTTCCAGTAGCGAGGACTGATCAGCCATTTCCCCAGACCCGAGTTTACATGATGATAATACTTCATGATTTCCGGACGGTTTTCATGAAGATCAAGGGTCACAGGAAGGTTATATTTCCGATTGACTGCAAAAACACCCTGGGCTACTTGCATGTCGTGAATATGCAACGCTTCAATCTGATTAGCATCAATAAATGATCGAATCGAGGGTGCAAGTGCCCAATGATAAAAAGGTACAGTATAGGCCAGCGCTGAAAATTTGTAGGTTAGTTTACTGGGTCGTACCCTCCATACATGAATGCCATTGATTTCTTCTTGCTCAGGGGCATCTCCTTTTAAATCGAAGCAAAAAATAAAAACTTTATGTCCTTCTCCAATCAGGGTAACCGCTTCGTTTTCTACACGCGGGTCAGGTGGAAAAGTAGCATCCAGAATCATTCCGATTCTCATATCAAAATATTTTGCATGCCTGACATAAGTTTTTAGAGCGTGTAAATAATAATATCACGAAAAATACTGGAAGATTTGACCAGATAAATAACTTCGAGCTGCAAATCTGTGCACGATTTGCTCAAAAAGCGCGCAAGCATGAACATAAATACACCACAACTGCGAAATGATATTATCACCCATGCGGCAATCATCGCCTTTTTCTTTGCGGTGATTTTGATCCTCTTTTATCCGGGGATCATGAATGGGGAAGTATTAAATCAACATGATATTTCGCAATGGCGAGCCACTGCCGAGGAGACCTTAGACTATCGCGAAAAGACCGGTGAAGAGGCGCTTTGGACTAATTCCATGTTTGGAGGGATGCCTGCTTACCTGGTGTCCATGCGGTATGATTGGGATTTAACAGGGTTTGTAACCAAGTTCATGAGCTTGGGAGTCAAACGCCCTTTTAGTCTTGTTTTTCTGGGTTTCATCAGCATGTACATTCTGCTTCTGACTTATCGTATAAAGCCTTTGGTTGCTGCTTTGGGGGCACTATTTTTCGGGGCCACTTCGTTCATTATCATTGGACTGAGCGCCGGCCACAATGCCAAGGTAGCTGCTATAGCGATGATGCCGCTGGTGGTAGCCGGAATTCAACTGGTTATGGATGGTAAATTGAAATGGGGTTTCTTACTAACCGCGATTGGATTGGCCCTGGAAATCCGAGTCAATCACCTTCAGATTACTTATTACCTGGCATTGATCGTCTGGATTTTGGGCAAGAGCCATCTGATATTCGCTATTCGGGAAAAGGATTTAAGTTTCCTTACCAAAAAAGTTCCAATTCTGTTGTTCGCGGCAGTTCTTGGTGTGGCAGCGAATACCGGTCAGTTATGGACTTTGCTTGAATATAGCCAGTACTCCACGAGAGGAAAAAACGAATACAAGACAGTAGAACAATCCCAAAGCTCAGGACTGGACAAGGATTATGCGTTTGAATTTAGCAACGCTATCCTTGAACCCATGGTGATGTTTATCCCAAATTGGTATGGAGGCTCTTCTTTCCAGAAACTGGATGATGATTCTGCTTTGGGAAAGGAATTGCGAAAGCAAGGGGTGCCACGAGCACAAATAAGAAACTCTCTTCAATCGGTAACAACTTATTGGGGACCACAACGATTATCTGCACCTTATTACCTTGGATCGATCGCCATTTTTCTTGTGGTGCTGGCCTTACTTACATTGAAATTGAGGGATAAGGTCTGGTTGGTCATTGTCATATTATTGGGAATCATGTTGAGTTGGGGGGA
Source organism: Cyclobacteriaceae bacterium (assembly GCA_965215825.1). Classification (GTDB taxonomy): domain Bacteria; phylum Bacteroidota; class Bacteroidia; order Cytophagales; family Cyclobacteriaceae; genus JAWPMT01. The sequence continues at coordinate 1,106,758 of CBDCEM010000003.1, forward strand.
TACGTTCCAGGGATTCAACTATTTCATGTTCGATTACTTTCCGGGATACAATAAGTTTAGATCTCCCACTTTCGCGATCATCATCAGTATGTTTGGATTGGTCATTTTGGGTGCCCAGGGCTTGAATGAGTTGTTGACCAACATGACTCCAGAAAACAAAAAGAAGTTGTTGTATGCCGCTGCTGGTACAGCGGGGTTTGCCGTCTTAGCTGCCATACTTGCGGGAATAGGAAGTTATCGTGGAGCTATAGATGAACAATTAGCGCAACAGGTGCCGGATTGGTACATAGATGCCTTAAGAGAAGACCGGGCTAGTTTACTGAGAATGGATGCACTTCGTTCCGCATTTTTTGTTTTAGCTGCTGCTGGTATCCTTTGGGCGATTACAAAGGAAAAGCTGAGTATGACAATCGGAATGATTGCAATTATAGGACTGGCAACACTGGATAGTCTTATGATCGATAAACGCTACCTCAACGAGGACAATTTTCAACGTGTTAGAAATGAGGGATTGAGTAGCCCCACAGCTGCAGATAACTTCATTTTGAATGACAATAGTCCCGGATATCGTGTTCTAAACTTGCTTGGACCTTTCAATGAAGGGCACACTTCGCAGTTCCATAGTTCGGTTGGTGGGTATCATGGAGCCAAGATGGGACGTTACCAGGAATTGATTGAACAACATATCGCACCTGAAATGAATGAATTGATCCAGGGACTTCAAAGTGGGGTTAGAAACTTCGATGGGTTGGGTGTACTTAATATGCTCAATACCAAATATTTTAAATATAGTGATGAGGCAAATGGCGTGCTTCCAAATAATGCTGCCAATGGTCCGGCGTGGTTTGTGACTGAAGTTATTAGTGTAAGCTCAGCAAATGAAGAAATGGATCAGTTGAGCGACTTGAATACCAGGACGACTGCCGTAGTGAACACTGTCGATTTCACATTAGGAAGTAATCAGTTGAATGGAGGGGGTCAGATTAGGGTTCAGGAGCATACGCCAAAGAAAATCACCTATCAGAGCTCCACTAATAGTGATGCCTTCGCAGTTTTTTCAGAGATCTATTACCCGAAGGGATGGGTGGCTACCATTGATGGAGAAGAAGTTGATATTCTGAGAAGCAACTATGTATTGAGGGGCTTAGAAATTCCAGCGGGAGACCATGAAATTGTCTTCGAATTCAAACCCAGGGCTTACCTGGTAGGCAGTAAAATCAACGTGGCTGTCGCATGTTCATTTGTTGCGATATTCCTGATATTCCTTTTCATGGATTACCGAAAGATGAATACTGAGGCCCAAAATATAGTAGAACATTAAAACCGGTTCACAATGGTGACACCCTGGCCCTTGAATTCATTCATCTGCGGCAATTGGATGCTGGCCTCTTCAAGTGAAATCGTGTTTCCAATCAATAATTCCGGACGTAGCTGACCACTTTTGATCATATCAAAAACAGCTGGATAACGGTAAGCTTGCATGCCATGACTACCGTGGATGCTAAGTTCTCTGGCAATCACAAGGTGCATTGGAATTGTTGGGTTATGATCGTCGCCGGCCATTAAACCTACCTGAACCTGCCGTCCCCGAGTTCGAAGGTTTGCAATAGAATTGTGGCAGGTTTCCTGACTGCCAAGCGCATCAATCGACAGATGGGCGCCTCCATTGGTTAATGAAAATATTTCTTCAGCAACGTTTGCCGATTCACGCGCATTAATGCTGAAATGGGCGCCGATTTTTCTTGCTTCGGTCAGTTTACCATCGTCTATGTCTATCGCTACGACCTGAGCTCCCATGGCATTAGCAATCATAATAGCCGATAACCCTACACCTCCGCAGCCATGTACAGTGACCCATTCGCCGCCTTTGACCTGACCAATATCTACTATTGCTCTGAAGGCCGTGATGAATCGACACCCCAGACTGGCAGCTGTTTCAAAGGTCATTTCATCAGGTAAACGGACCAGATTGAGATCGGCATAGTCTATCGCTACATATTCGGCAAAGGAACCCCATGCCGTAAATCCTGGTTGAAATTGCTGATGACAAACTTGTTGATTGCCGCTAATACAAGGTTCACAAGCCCCACAGCCACTGACGAACGGTACCGTAACCCGATCTCCCGAAACCCATTTCTTGATAGAAGAACCCACTTCCAGAATTTCACCTGCAAATTCATGTCCTGGCACATGTGGAAGTTCAATGTCCGAATCATGTCCCATCCACCCATGCCAATCACTGCGACAGAGCCCGGTAGCCTTTACTTTAATGACTACCGAGTCCGATGTTAATTCCGGTTCTGGAACATTGCGATAAGTGATTTCTCCTCCAAAGGATTCGTAGCTAATGGCCTTCATCGTTTTTCATTTAGATCAGAAAAACGAATTTAGACATTAGTTCGAGTTATTTGATTGATCGTTTCAGTCTTGTTTACAAGAAGGTTTGTCCCCATTATACCTGGGGTTATAGCCCAATAGGAATTTCCATAAACTCTTCAAAAATTGAAAAATAGAAGATTTAGGCTTTTTTGCCAGCGTTGGTGGCGGGTTCCATGGTTCTGAAAAGATGCCATCCTGGTATACTTTGAAGACACTTTCTACATCAATTTGCATCAATTTCATATAGTAAATGTGATTGTGTTGGGCTCCAGCCTGGCCATTGTAAGGTGTACCATTGTACAATTCTCCGGGCAAGGGGAAACCAGTGGCAGGTTGCTGGAAATGGGAATCCTTTACTCGTTTCGCGAATCTTAAAAAGATCTGTTTTTCCAGCCAACCAGGGCGGGTACCTTTTTTCTGGTATACATTAATCATACCCAGTAATGTGTCTACCTGCCAGGGCCTCCAGGCAAGGTCGTAAATATTAAAGAACCTTGTTTTTTCTTTGAACAACCGTTCATAATATGTGGCAAACTCAGTGTTCCCTGCCGATAGCCCTGCAAAACCATAAGGGACAACCTCCGTTGGAGAATTTGGATCAGTATTCAGTTCCGAATGAAGAGCCACTGCCGCCAAGGTGGTATCTGTCCCTCCCTGAGAATGCCCCGTAACTAATAACTTTTCTGGCTTTACTTTTTTTAAAAACTGTAGAGCTGTCTGATGATCATCTCCCGATACGAGTGATGGCAGACACAACTCCTTCTTAACACCATAGTACGCACCTTCTGAAACCATGACCTTACTTCCTTCGGGAAACCAACCGTCCTCCTTGGCAGGAGCGACAAGCGTCAGTTCAAAGTTCTGCAGTGCATCGAGGAGGTATTGTGCCGTACCTCTGATCACAAAGGCATAGGTATTTGTGTTTTGGAGATGGACAATAAAGGACATGTCTTGTTGTCTTGAGACCATGGGGCCCCATACGATATTCCAGTTTTTTTGAGTAGGTAACACACCACTCGGGTCCGGTTTCGAGGGATCCCCATGTCCGAGAGCTTGTTGAAGACCTTGCTTAATATTTTCGCCGGATTCACCGGTGCTAGTGTAGGCTAGTGCCGCTAGTGTAATGGCTACTTTGGCTTCTTCTGTAATCTGATCCATGCTTGTAGTATTTTGTTGAAATTAGTCACAGAACCTAATACTCGTCAATACCTCATTTTGGGTAATTTCTTTTGAGTTCTTCATTTTGATTAGGGGAGGATTGAAATAAATATTGCATTTTTGCAACTTATTTGCAAGAGGGAAGCTTCTTATTGTTATGGTGCGATTTAGTGAAGTCAAAAAGATTTTGAAAACCCACAAGTTGCGGGTGACTGATGGTCGAATTGATGTTTTAGAATTTTTTTTACGCCAGAAGAAAGCCTTGTCATTCAAAGATTTGGAAGAGGAGTTTACAGGATTTGATCGTGTGACACTTTATCGCACATTAAATTCTTTCACCGAGCATGGAGTACTTCACAAAATTCCGGATGATAGTGGTTTTGCCACCTATGGATTATGCCATGATACCTGCGATTCGGATGAACACAATCATGATCATATACATTTCAAATGCAACGAGTGTGGCAGTATTGAATGCCTCGAACAACATATTCCAATGATCGAAATTCCTGGTTATCAGGTGAAGGAAGCAAATCTTATTCTTAACGGAATCTGCAAATCCTGTGCTGCGTAAACTTGCTCTTTTGTTTTTTGGAGGGTTGGTATTAACAGGTCAAGTCTTTGCCCAACAGAACTGTAATTTCACTATTGAGGGAGTGGTCCTCGATCTGGAGTCAAATGAGCCGATCCCTTTTGCAACCATACAATTAGCCAATGATGTTCATGCGGCAGAGGAGACTCTTGGTACCATAGCAGATGAAAATGGGCGTTTTAAATTAGATCATTTGTGTGAGGAGGAAATGGATCTGATTATTTCCCATATCGGCTATAAGCAGGTAGTGCACCATCATGACATTTACCACGCTAACCCGCAGATCTTTTTGGCCCTGGACGATCAATTACTGGAGAGTGTGATCATTGAGGAATCCCCAACAGAAGAATTAAAGTCAGTATCCATCCAAAAAAAGGAACTAGGTCAGTTATCAGTGGTGAATTCTACTATCGGAGAATTGACGCAAGAGTTGAGTGGCGTTTCAGTATTGAAGACCGGAGCCAATGTTTCTAAGCCAATTATTCATGGGTTACATTCTAATCGGGTACTGGTGATCAATGATGGCGTGAGGCATGGATACCAGGTATGGGGGCAGGAGCATGCGCCCGAAATAGATCCTTCTCACGTCGATCAAATTGAGATTGTGAAGGGCGCCGGTACAGTAAAGTATGGTCCTGAGGCATTAGGAGGAGTAATCTTATACAATTCCAAAAGACCGGTGTTTGATAGGAAACTGAATGGATCAGTTGGGTCTTCCTACCAAACTAACGGACGAGCTGTACGTAGCAACTTGAATTTGGGACAGGGCTCACACCGATTTGCCTGGAATGTTGGTGGCTTTGGCCTCTATCAGGGTGATTTAAAAGCTCCTGATTATAACCTGTCAAATACCGGAAGAAGAGAATATGGAGGGAGTTTTAATGCGTTGTGGCATCAAAAGCATTTTGACCTTCAGGTTTCAGGAAGTTATCTCAATCAGGAGTTGGGCCTCTTGCGAGGGTCGATTGTTGGTAACCTGGATGATTTACAGCGAGCTATTGATCGAGGCGTTCCGAGCCCGACCTTGGATCCAACATATGATATTCAGAATCCCAAGCAAAATACTGAACATGGACTCTTAAAATCAAGCCTCGCCATTTTTCTGGGCGAACATATATTGAATGTTCAATATGCCATTCAAAGTAATATCAGAAAGGAGTTTGATGTCCGGAGAGGTGAGTTGAACGATCGCCCGGTCATCAATTTAGAACTATTATCACAAACCTTTGAAACAGAATGGGTTCAGCCGGAAAAGGGTCGATGGAGCGGGAGTAGTGGCGTTCAATTATTCGCTCAAAATAGTGTGAATGTTCCTGGAACCAATCCGATCAATTTTGTGCCGGATTACGATGTATTGAATGTTGGAGGGTATACCATTCAATCTTTGAATTTTGATAATTCTGTAATCGAATTAGGCGTGCGTTTCGACTATCAGACTTTAAGTGTAGTTGATACGATCAGAGAGGTAACGATTTACGCAAACGAAGTTGATTTTGCGAATGCCACTTTCACACTTGGCTTTAGAAAAGAATTAAACAATCACTGGACGTTGTTTTCAAACATAGGATCCGCATGGCGACCTCCAAATGTATCTGAACTATATTCTTTCGGATACCACGCTTCCAGGGTTCAGTTTGGGCTTTGGCGACATCAATTTAACCCAGGAATTTCTACTCCCTTGAATCGGGTATTCGACGAAACTGACCGATCCATTCCTTCAGAAAAAAGTTACAAATGGGTTTCGGGACTTGAATTGAACCGGGAAAAAGTGAAAGCGGAGTTCATTATCTATGTCAACCAAATTAATGATTACATTTTCTTAAGGCCTTTTGGTGTTACCACCAATGTGGCAGGTACATTTCCTTATTTTCTTTTTGATCAGACCAATGCGCGTTTTGTGGGGAGTGATTGGGACATTCGGTACGATCACTCGCAATTCCTGACCTCTGAAGTTAAAATTTCATATGTATGGGCCACTGAGTTGGAAAATAATCAGCCCTTTATAGAAATTCCACCACTCAATATTACCTATGCGATAGACTTTAAGAAAGGAAATTGGGGATATGGATTAAACTTCAATTATTCAGCCCGACAGTGGAATGCCCCAGACGTAATCGAACCCATGGCATTTCAAAATAATGAGGTGGTAGTGGATCCTAATCAGATTTTTGATTTTATGTCGGCACCGGCGGATTTCTTGCTCATAGGGTCGAAAATCGACTTTCAACAAGGGCCATGGAGTGTCGAACTGAAAGTGAATAACCTATTGAATACTTCCTATCGTGTTTACACAGATCGACTTAGGTACTTCTCTGAAGCCGCTGGAAGAAATCTCTCCCTATCCATCGGGTTTGAGTTTTAAGTGCATCATTGTTGCGAAATAATTTTAAGTGCATAGCTATTGCGTAAAAATTATAAATGCAATAACATTGCAACAGGAAAATCATGATACTTCAACAAAAACATGAAAAACATTAAATCGATATTTTATTTATTCTTAGTGCTTGGTCTGGGACTGGTGGTGAGTTGTACGGATGATGAGCCTACCCCTGGTGGTGAAGAAGAAGAAGAGGAGATCACTCAAGTGGTGTTGACGTTCACACCTGACAATGGTGAAGATGCGATTACTGCAACCTGGCTGGATGCTGATGGAGAAGGTTCCGGAAGCCCTGAAATCGATGAAATTGAACTGGAAGAAGGTGTTACTTACACAATGACGATGACCCTGGCCAATACACTTGGTACAGAAGATGAGGATATCACCGCTGAGATAGAAGAGGAAGATGCAGATCACATGTTCTTTTTCTCATTTACTGAAGGTTTCTTTTCCGATCCGGAAGGAGACGGAAACATTGACAACAGAGCGGATGCCATCAACTATGGTGATCAGGATACAAATGGTTTTCCTGTAGGCCTTTCGACGACATGGACAGCCGGTGAACACAGTGAAACCGAAGGAGAATTCACCGTAATTCTGAAGCATCAGCCAGAAATGAAAACGGCGACTTCCGACGTGTCTGTTGGCGGTACGGATGTAGATATTACCTTCCCATTACATATAGAAGAAGAAGGTCATGGCCACAATGATGAAGAAGAGGTGATCAATGAAATTGTTTTGACTTTCACTCCAACTGCGGGAGGAGATGCCATAACAGCGACGTGGTTTGACGAAGATGGAGAAGGTGTTGGGAATCCAACCATTGGGGACATTGCATTAGAAGCTGAAACGGAATACGAAATGTCCATCACATTGGCTAATACACTCGGTGCTGAAAGAGAAGATATTACGGTAGAGATCGAGGAGGAAGGTGATGAGCACATGTTCTTCTTTGAATTCACCACGGATATTTTTACAAGCCCTTCAGGTGATGGAAATTTTGATAATCGTGACGATGCACTGAACTACAACGATGAGGATGCAAATGGCCTTCCGATTGGTCTATCTACTAATTGGACGTCTGGTGCTGCAACATCATCGGACAGCAATTTTAGAATCGTATTAAAACATCAGCCGGATATGAAAACCGCTACTTCCGATGCTACCGTTGGAGGTACAGACATTGATATTGAATTTAATATTTCAATACAATAAACTAGGTTAATTTAGCTTAAAGGGCCACTCGCAGAGTGGCCCTTTTTGTTTGCACTTGATTATTCAAGTCTTGGGAATTGACCACTTCGAACTAATAAATTCCTTTCACGTAATTTCTTTATTTCTCCGGGGATTTAAGTTGGTTAATCCCCCTAATTGCAATACACTTGCATTTATAGCTTAGTGTTCAGTAAAGCATACTTTAAAGGTTGATTTTATTTTAAAGTATTCGATTCTCTGTAAGTGAATTTTCACGTACAGAGATAACCTACTAAGTGGAGCCATTGACTTGTCAATGGCTTTTTTTATGCTTGTAATTGAAGTATTTGTAGCCCCGTGATTATGAGTTAATCTTTCAGAACATTTCAGGAATTCTTGAGAAATCATTTATCTAAATAGATCCCTGATGATGAAGACAATTAAGCGCGATCCAATTCTTTTTCCAGTTGATCAATAATTTTCATCGTATCCCTGACCAACTCATCCCATTCCAAGGTATAGACGTTTCTATCTAGAGCTCCTTTTAGAAAACGCTGGGCCAGATTATCTACTTTGTCTTTTAAGGAGATGAGTGAGTTTATCAGCGCTGGGCTGTCGAATGGAGATCGTTTGGTTTTATCTAATAGGCGATCGATGATATCCCTTAGGTCTCCGCCTTCCCTGTATGCCAGCTTTAGGCTTCTAAGCTCTTGCAAATCATTCATAGTTTATTCGTCTTACTTCCAAAAGTAGGAAGCACAATTGAAAACTTTTCACCTCAATAGCACTGAAATTTTGGTCCTATCAAAACTGCTTCAATAGTGTCACTTTACCGATAAACTGCTGTTCTTCGAAAGGGTTTTCAAGGTCATCAATACGCGTATCGTTGAATACCAGATAAACAAATGACAGGGGCTGATATTCCCAGCTAGCACGAACGTTCCAACGTCCTCGATCGTCAAAGCTATTGTACTGATAAAAGGCAGACAATTGTACGCGAGGATTCAGGGCAAAGCGTGAGCCGATGGTAACTAAATGGGTGGAAAGGTCACTTTCTGTGGTACCTACACCCTTGAGGTCGTTGAATTCATAGTCGACGGTTAGCGCAGCATGAGGAACGGGAGCTAGTCTTAATGAGGACCTGATCGTATTTCTTGTCCCATTGTAAAAATCTCCGAAGTTATAGCTCAACCCTGCAGACCATTTCCTGGACTGATCGGTATTGTACCGGACCGTGAACCGCGTGTAGTAGTAGTTGTCTTCCTCGATGGTAAGCCCCAGCGGAGAAAAAGCGAAATTGATGTTTTGCCAGGTGGGGGTGAAGGACATTTCTAAGAAACTGTTGTCCTTGAACCAGGTATAAACAGGGAAGATGTACAAACTCGCCTGTTGAAAACGGGAAGGATCACTCGCGTCGTGATTGAGATTTGCAAAAACGCCCGGATCCCAACGCCGAATCCAATTCACCTTGGGCCGTAGGATGTAATATCCACCATGGTCATGACGGATCACATTGCTTTGACGTACAAATCCCATCCGTGGATTGTAGTTTTCATCGGTGTACTCGAGGAACATGCCCAGGTACCATTTGTTGGAATTCATCCGAGCCGCTAGTCTTCCGGCATAACCTGTTTGTTCTGTGGCTTCGTCAATCGATGAGGTCAATAAGTACTGCATGTTCCATTGGCTGGTGGGGCGAAACTGTCCATCCACCGAGATAGTGGTGTTGTTATTGGCTGTAGTACCTGTATTGTCAAGCTGTTCGTCGGACCTTTGAGTCACCATTACACCAATATTGTTTTCCCGACCATAGTTGCGCAGGTACCTCAAAACACCGAAGTTGGCCGCCTGTGAATTGCTGGTTTCTCCCTGTCGGACGAACAGCCCTGCAATGGCCTGTCGATCTGTTCGATTCGTAAACCTCGCGCCTGCGTGAATAGGAGCAGGTGCCGCATTGAAGCTGCCCTGCAGTCCGATTCTACGACTGAAGAAGGGACGAATAGACTGTTGTCCACTTCCTGCCCAAATGCCTGAGTTCTCAAGGAAAAACTGTCGCTGCTCTGGGAAAAAGATGTTGAATCGTTCCAGGTTGTTCACTGCCCGGTCGACATCTGCTTGCGCAAAATCCGTATTGAAAGTCAGATCTAATACAGACCTGGGATTGATGGCCCACTTTACGTCGCCCCCGATTTTCAGGTCTCCTTCAGAGCTGAAACTAGTACCGTCCTTAATATCATCATATTGGTATAGCGTGTAAGGTTCTATGCGAATGTTTGCTGAGGGTGGAGGTACTTCAATTCCTTTCAGCTTAGCTGCGTAGGTCATCCGATATGGTGTGAAGGATTGCGGAATGGCAGGAAAGGTGGATACTTCAATGTCTCGTCGAGCGTACCGTACAAGCGTCACACCCCACTCCACGGGTTTGCCGGCTTCAGGGAGGTCGTACCTAAGTGTTTTGAAGGGTATGGACATCTCTACAGTGTATCCTTCTTCAGATCGCTGGGTTCGTACCCTCCATAGCGTATTCCATCCATTGTCGAAATTATTGCCATTGAAGTTTTGAAGGTCTCTTTGATTACCGTAGGGAGTCGTCTGGAAGGCCTGGGCATATTGCTTTAGGTTTTGTGGATCAAGGGCCACACCAAAAATGTCGTTATTGCCCCAACCAAAATCCCTTCGCAGGTCCTGGACGCGAATGCCCTTCAGGCCTACGGAATCGAAACACCAGGCGGCGATATAAAGGTTCTTTTCATCATAAAGAAACTTGACCCTGGTTTGGTATCGGATCGGACCACCTTGGCGCGGCTCAACTCGGAAGAAGTTTTCTACTGCCTTCCCTTCTTGCCAATCGGCTTCATCGAGTCGTCCATCTACATTGATGGAAGTCGAGGCTTTCCGGGCCTGAACTTCAATCGGAATTTCAGGGGGAGGGAAGTTTTCAGTTTCTTGCGCCAGTGACCAACTGGCAAAAAGTATTAGCGAGTAGCTGAAAAAATGTCGCATAATTTTGAGTTTTAATTGAAAGAATTTTACTGCTCCGGGTTGACTAATCCCTGAGATTTGTTTTTATATATCTATTCTCATAATGATCCTTTGCTCTCCAGAGCCAGTGAGGCTGGGAGATCGGTGAACTATTCCAGGAGTACCATTGAGACGGTTGGGAATTTCTCCCTTAAGAATCCCGACCTCAAAGGGCTCCATTCGTTTGATAAGTTTTGGGTCTTTTACAATTTGATGGTTGTTTTTACCCAACGCGGTTCGCCTAACTCCCTTTTCCGGGAGCCATTCCGTTCCGGGGCCGTGGTAAGTTGTGAACAATCGCAAGTCATAACCATCCAGATGAAATTTGGAACAGGCATCATTACGAACCATGCGTAAATGTAAGATGCCGGCACCCGTATCAGACATTCGTAAAAAATCTTTAGCCAGGAATGATAAATCTCGCCAAAAAGCGCTGGCACTGGGCTCAAAAGCGGGATCCCAAGCTTTTCTGACTTGTCTTAAATCACTGTCTAAGGAGGAAAGACCTATGTGAATTTTGATGTTTTCTAGCTCATGATTCAATAACCGATTTAAGTATTGTGCTATCCAGGTGTCAGCCGGACGTCTCCAGCAAAATAGATTGACACCACGGGAAAGAATCGCTTCCCTATCTGACCAGCCATTACTGATTACTTGTTCTGGTGATTTTGTCTTTGCGCAAAGAGAAATCAACGTAGAAAGCAAGTTCATATGGGCCAATTGTCCTGAAATGTCAGACCATTCTCCATTTTCGCGATCTCTTCGACCGTAAGAAGGCATGAATCCAGTTCTGCTGTGATTTTTGCCTTGTCCATGTCCTGACCAATAAAAACCAGTTCGTTCATACGGTCGCCCCATTGCTTGTCCCACTTAGCCTGGATCAATTCCTGATTCTCCAGATAGGAGGGGTTCATAGCACGCCTTTTTAAGGGTACACTCGCCCACCAACTACCATATTCCTCTGCTTTCAAAGATCCTCCGGCCTGGCTCCATAAAAGGGCTTTAGCCGGTCTGGAAGCGATCCAAAAAATGCCTTTACTTCGTATGATCGAATTAGGAAAATCTTGTGCTACATAATTCAGGAATCGGTCCGGATGGAAGGGCTTGGAATTTTGGTAGACAAATGAGCTAATGCCATACTCTTCAGTTTCGGGGCTGTGAGCAATGCCTTTTTGCGCTAGTTCAAGCTCTTTTTGCCAACCAGCGGCTTGTTCAGCTTCTTCATAGTCGAACAGTCCTGTACTGAGAATCTCCTTTGGATCTACTTTGCTGTTGGTCGTTCGAATGAGCTTGGCTGTAGGGTTTAGTTTCTTTAGGGTTTTTTCAAGCAAACCAATTTGTTCTTCTGTAACCAAATCCGCTTTGTTGAGCAGAATTACATTGGCAAACTCTACCTGATCCGTCAACAGATTGACAATAGAGCGTTCGTCTTCTTGATCATCGGTCATTTCCCTGTCCAGTATCGTCTCCGCACTTCCAAAGTCTTTAAAGAAATTCAACGCATCAACTACGGTCACCATTGTGTCTAACTGGCTGACTTGTGTCAGGTCGTACAACTCATCCCCGGAAGCAAAAGAGAAAGTTTGTGCCACGGGAATCGGTTCGGAGATGCCTGTGCTTTCGATGAGGAGATAATCGAATTTGTTCATTCTTGCCAATTTTTCCACCTCGATCATCAAGTCTTCTCTTAAGGTGCAGCAAATACATCCATTAGACATTTCTACCAACTTCTCGTCAGTTCGAGACAATTCGGCACCATTGGCAATGAGCTTTTCATCTATGTTCACCTCACTCATGTCATTCACAATCACAGCTACTTTCAGGCCTTCACGGTTGTTCAGTACATGATTGAGTAAGGTGGTTTTTCCTGCTCCTAAAAAACCACTTAATACGGTTACTGGTAATTTTTTCTTTTTGAATAACATGATGAGATTAAGGCTTAATGGATTGTGTCTCGAGACAAAGTTCTATTCATCAGATTGATGGTTCTGCCCTGAATTCTGTCGATTTCTTTTTTTAGCTCAAGCTGAATTGCCAATATTTCACTGGAAGTCAAACCTTCCAGGTAGTTATCGTTGTGACTGTGTTCATGATTATGCCCATGTCCTTCGTGATCGTGAGTATCTCCTTCATAACCTGGAACTTCCACAAGGGACTCATACCAGCCGCTTAAATCATGTATGATTACCTGTAGGGTATCAAGTTGAGGTCCACTCATGGTTGATTCCAATCGTTTCATTTCGGCAACTCCAACGGAAGTTCGATGACCCGTTTTGGTAATTTCCGAATGAACGTTTGCAGCGTGAACCAGTGTGGAGTCTTCTTTCGATTGACCACATGCGATTAGAAATATCAAGAAGTACCACTTTCTCATTTGATCAATTCAGCTTCTTCCACGATAAAGACCATATGGTCATAATCGGTCTCATTTAACTTTAACCTGCCCTTTACTGTTACGATTTCATCGGGGGCAAACCCACGTGGATTTTCTGCAAATTGAATTTCAGCAATGGTTTCCTGGCCTCCGCTTCCACCACAGAAGAAGCAGGAAGCAAATGGCATCTTGGAAAGGATGATTCTTTTGCGCCCATATTCGAGGGGTAAATAGTATCCAGTTAACACAATTTCATTTCCGTCTGCCTGAAGGGTTTTCTGATCGAAAACGGGATGTTCCACGTCGTAACCGAGTTCTTCGACATAGCGAATTTCGAATTCCACATTTTCAAAAAGTTCCCATCCTACGAATTCATTTCCGATCAAAAAGAGAAGAATACTAAGCCACATATTTCTGCAATTGATAATTATTGAAATGGGCGTAGATGACGATAACAGCACCCACTACTGAGAGTGAAACACCGAGCCATTCCTGACCAACTGACTCGCCATTGATCATCAGTAATAGACCTGCCATAAATAACACTGGAATGAAGTGTTGTTAATGGCGACGGTATCCGTTGATAAAAGAGACAGACCCAATGAAAAGGGAAAGACCAATTAGGGTAATTTCTATGAAGTCTACTTCTGTCCACCAAAGCAAAGTATCCAACCCTAAAATCAACAGAAAAGGCATGGCTATACAGTGAATGATGCACAGTGCGGAGGTACATATACCTAATTGATCGATCCCGAATTTCTTTTTCATCAATCTTAGTTTATTCTATGATTCCAATGGAAGCCAGAGTTTCACCTTTGTTCACAGGAGGCGTACCCAGCAGGTAAAGAATGACCCCATTGGTGGAAGAGAAAACTTCCTGTTTTGTCTCATTGAAGAAGTCTGTGATGTGGCCAATCTTCATTCCTTTGGTCACATAGTCTCCTGCTGCTTTATTGGGGTAGAAGAACCCTGTATGCTCACTTTTTAAAGATGCTCGACTTTCACAATAAAAAAGGGCTCCCACTTCTTCAGGGTTTTTAGCGGTCATACCTAATGCATCCATCAGATTAGTGAGGCCCTTTACAATGCGATTGACATATGTTGGTTCGACCATTCCCAGTCTTCCACATTCGATATCAGCAGCTGGTATTCCCAGTTTAAATGCCTGTGCAGAGCAATACAGACTGGGGGAACTTTGCTTCATGTAATCTTTGCCTGTGGTTTGAAACAGCAATACATATTCGAACCCAAGATGCCTGGCCATTTCTCGTCCTTTTGCGGAGACTTCAGGCATGTTGTCATTATGATAATATCCTGAGTAGGGGATAAGGTCCTCCGGAGCATCACCACTGTGTGCATCAATGAAGTGGGTACACCTGGGGATTACTTTTGTTGAGATGAAATCGGCAATTCGTTCAGTAAGTGTGCCATTAGGGTCTCCGGGAAACGAGCGGTTGAGGTTTTTTCCATCCTTTGGGTTAACAAAGGGAGAACGGCCAAGGAAACTTTCGACGTTAGCTGCCTGTATAAGAATCACTGTTCCTGTCAAAGCCTTCACATCAATTTGATTGATAAGTTGTTGACCAGCCAGAATCGGAGCATATTCATATCCATGAACTCCGGCGGTTATTCCGAGGACTGGACCACTTTCTTGTCCATGAAAGATGGAATGGGAATGAAGGTTGTATCTGTGAGATCTGAGACTGGAATAATGAAATGTGCCTTCGTTCCGGGATCTACGCTTTTGCCTTGAAATTCAAAAGCTTGTTGTCCAAACACACTGAAGGTTGAAAGGAACAACCATATGAAGACTAAATATTGCATGACCAAAGCATTAAGGTTAAATAGAGAAAAGCGTCAATTGGCTTTAAAGTGCCAGCTAGTTTTAATCCTTGTATAAATGCTAAGTTATGACATGTAAGCTTTTAATGCAATAATGTTGCATTTAATCTGTAATAAAACCTAACCTTGAATGGTACTATTTGAAAATGATCATGATTAGATTGCTTCCTACAATTGTGTTTTGTGGTACTTAGGTAAACTCACAGTAAATCTGGAACCCACTCCAGCCTCGCTTTCCAGCTTTATAGTCCCTCCCAGTTGAGTAACGGCTCTTTTGATGATGTAAAGTCCCAGTCCAACACCTGATTGCTTACTATCCGGCTGGTAGAACATTTCAAAAATTCTGTCTTGCTGTTCCTTTTCTATTCCAATACCATTGTCCTCAACTATTACTACGATTTGACTTTTATGCTCTTTTGCCGAAATGAAGATTTTTGGTTCGTTTTTCGGGATCCTCGCATATTTGATGGCGTTTTCTATCAAATTTTGAGTGATGGTATTAATAAGCGCCCATTCAGCTCGGTAATCTAACTTTTCCTGAATGTCGACTTCAAAATCAATTCGACTGTAGTTGGTCATGAATTGATAAGACTTCAAACACTCTTCGATCAATTGTTCAAACTCGACAGGTTCGGCTTTTTCCGTCGCATGTGACATACGAGTTACTTTGATCAGCCCATCAAGGATCTGATTAATGCGTTGGATTTGGACTCGATACATCCCCAGGTATTCCTGAGTTGTTTCATCTTTTATCTCTTCACTGACGATCATATCCAGACCCAATAATGAATTGATCGGTCCTTTCAAATCATGTGATACGCGATAGAAAAAGGCATCTAATTCGAGGTTTTTCTTTTCAATGATTTCCGCCTTTTCTTTTTGTGCATGAATTTCAGACTGAGCCACTTCCATTTTGGCTATAGCGTCATAACCCTCGATGATATTGAAAGAGCGAGTATTGATCACCAGTTCTTTCTCTCGAACAAAGTTCTCCAGATAGTGTAGTGCCTTCTCTGTATCACCTTGTTTTTTATAAAGCTCGTACAACAAGTAGCAGCATTTGAATTTGATCAGTGCGATTCGATTTTCAAATGCAAATTTCAGCCCCTTCTCAAGGTAGCGTTCTGCCTGTTCAAAATCATCCTTTTTCAGGAAATGAGCACCAAGTTTATGAAATGACATGGCAGCGCCGAGTTTTTCACCCATCTCTTCGTGGATGCGAATGGCTTCAAAGTAGTCGGCTTCTGCCAGTTCGTAAGCTTTACGCTTCGTGAAGATCTTTGCCCTCCCATATAGTGCAAAGGCAAGTCCACGGATATCATTTGTTTCTTGTTTCATGGCAATCGATTTTTCAATCAACTCCATGGCTTCTGCTGTTCGTCCCTGGTTCAGGAAAATTCCTGAAAGTGGATTGTAGGCATTGGACTGAACATTTAAGTCACTTGCAGCGATACCAGCCTGAATGGATGACTTATAAGCCTCGATCGCGGCTTTCTCATCTCCAAAAAATTCATAGATGGTGCCGATCGATTTCCAGGTTCTGGCACAATTGTGATGATCTCCAAATTTCTTGAAAACGGGAACGCATTCCGTTAGATATTGGAGGCCTCGGTTAAATTCATCTGTTTTGTAGAGTGCTCCGGCAAGACTGTATTTTGCGTTAGCAATACCTTTTTCATCACCGGCTAAAGTGAAATACCCAATAGCTTCTTGACCGTATTGAATGCAGTCTTCGTACTCACCCAAAATCATGTAATAGAGTGCAAGATCCGAAAGGCATTTGCCAATCAAATGAAGGTCATCGATCTCCCGACTAAGTTTGAGGGCTTTTTCAGCAATATGCTTACTCTTCGCCAAATCATTCGTTCGGCAAGCATAGGCATCAGCGAGCATTTTTTGGATCAGGTCCGAATCCACGGCTGTCCTTAAATCCATTTTTTCCATCTTAAGCGAAGAAAGTTGAGACCAAACTAAAATCTCAACCCGCGGAATTTACGTAGATGGGACTACCCGAACACCTCTGGAAGTAGTGAAAGAGAATTATTTTGGACTAATTGGATTTTTCAGGTATAGGAAGGATTAAACAGGTGAATTTTTGATTGATTGTGACTTAAAATGGGTGAATGTGAAATTATGTTCAAAAATCAAATTTTTTCACCGAATCGGGAACAGCAATGCCGGTTTTTAAGTCGGATTCGGAAATAGGGTCCCTGGCGATCATTTCCAATGGTACTACACCCGCCCAGATATTAAGGTCAAGATCCGCTTTTTCATCACTCACGCCCTCAGCGCGTACTTTAGCAGACGCTGAGTCAATTGGTATGGCGATAACCAGGGTCGCTTCAAATTCTTTTTCGTTGGGATGTCGGGCTTCATTCCATCGACCTGAAATGAAGTTTTCAGTAATAACTTCCAACGCCTTCATTTTCTCATCCCTTGCTGTCACTAGTTTCGGTTTTCCAAAGATTATTGCCGATCTGTAATTCACGGAATGATGGAAAACGGATCGGGCTAGTACTAAGCCGTCTAAGTGAGTAATGGTCACACTCGCCTGTTCCAATTTCGCAATTCCAAGGAGCATCCTGTTCTTCATTGATCCATGTAAATACAGGGTGTTGCCAATTCGACCATACCCCGTTGGAATTGTTATTGGAGTACCTTCATGAACATAGCCGACATGACATATCATGTGGCTATCGATGATACCGTAAATCTCAGATTGATCGTAAATAGCCCTTTTAGGCCCACGTTTCACCTGATTCATGTGGGTCTTATCGTATGTACTCATGGTGTCATATTTTTAATGTGCACTTCAAATTTAGGAAAATATTGGCCTATTTTAGTGATCCAGAATTGATATAATGAGTAGTCCAGTTGAATTATTGTTGATGGCAGAACTCCGAATTGTAAGACAATCAGGTGTTCCGATATATGTCCAGATCAGTAATAGAATAACCCAACTAATTACCTCTGGAAGATTAACGTCTGGTCAACGACTACCAGGTTCAAGATCTCTGGCAAGCCATTTGAAGTTGCATCGGAAGACAATCAATATGGCCTTTGATGAACTTTTACAACAAGGTTATTTGGAGAGTATTCCACAAAAGGGGACTTATGTAGCCAGTCAACTCCCGAAACTCAATGCCTTTGAATGGGGGGATTTGAAAGACACTCAGCCTTCGCATAAAGCGAGTTTTAAATTTCAAAAACATGAATGGTTGAAATTTCCCTTTCTTGTTCAGAAAACAGGCCTGGTCATTGACGAGGGCCTTCCGGATTTACGACTTTCTCCAATCGAAGAGATTCAAAGGACTTACCGCAACATGCTTTCCCGAACCTATCAGCTGAAGCATTGGTCCTATAGTTCTCCTTTTGGTGATGATTGGCTAAGGGATGAATATGCAAAATACTTGAGGAATTCACGGGGGTTATTAGTCAATGCGGAAAACATCTTAATTACTCGTGGTAGTCAAATGGCAATTTATCTGGCATCGGTTTTGACCTTAAGTAAAGGCGCTAATGTTGCTGTTGGTCATTTGAATTATCAAACTGCCAATGCTACTCTGGAACACTTTGGTGCGAAACTGGTGTACATTCCAATTGACGAAGATGGGATAGATACAGAAGCTCTGGAACAATTTTGTAAGCGACAAAAATTGACTGCTGTCTATGTAACACCACACCATCACCACCCGACAACAGCGAATTTAGCTGCCGACCGCAGAATGCATTTACTTCAACTGGCAAATGAATATGGATTTGCCATTTTCGAAGATGATTATGATTATGACTTTCACTATGAGCGATCTCCTTTACTTCCTCTTGCCAGTTCAGATCAAAACGGACATGTCATATACATTGGAGGACTCTCGAAGATCATTTCACCTGCATTGAGGATCGGATTTTTGGTTGGACCAAAAGATTTTATTGAATCTGCGGGATATTATCGACGTATTATGGATCGCCAGGGAGATAGTATCATGGAGCGTGCCATTGCACAATTACTAGCCAATGGGGATGTCATGCGTCACAATAAAAAAGCTTTAAAGATTTATCGTGAACGGAGGAATTTCTTTTCAGGGTATTTAGATAAGCTTTCTAACTTCTTCAGTTATGATATGCCGAATGGGGGAATGGCATTTTGGGTAGGAATAAACCCCGAATTTCCTCTGGCGGAACTAAGTATTCAATTAAAGGAAGAGGGATTGGAGATCATGAATTGGCGTAATTACGATCCTCATTTGGAGTATCACAATCATACTCGAATGGGTTTTGCTTCATTGAATGAAGAAGAGATAGTTGAGGCTTTTAAAGTAATAGAAAAGGTTATGTCGCGTTAACGATCCTTCTTTCTATACATAAACTTAAGTCCGGACCAATCATCATCTACTGCAGCTACTTTCACATCTACCAATCCGATTTCCAATACCGCCTCACGGATGATGTCTCGATTTAGATCGGTTTCAATCGTACTTGATCCTTTTGGCCAGGAAATCCAAACCATCCCCGTTTTTTTTAATCGGGTCATGGTGTCACGGACTAACGGTTCCAGGTCTTTTTCCTGAGTCAGGAATATATGGGCAAAATCAATTGCCGTTCCATCGTGATCCAATACGAGATCTCCAGGCAAGTCCTCAAATAGATCTCCGTAATGATCCGGTTCATTGATGAGCATCATCCGATAACCAGGCTTGATGCCCAATTTCTTGGCTAAAGGAGTGGCTGAATATCCTGCAGGCATGAATTAAGATTTAAGGGTTGTTTGTATATATCGAATGACCATATTTTCCAGGATTGGCAAGGTTACAGTCCCCTGCGACAAAATCAAGTCATGAAATTCCGAATATCAAATTGGTCTCCAAGCTGTTTCATGGCCATTTCCCTAAGGGCTTTGATTTTCAGTTCACCTATTTTGTAACTTAAAGCTTGTCCTGGCCAGGAGATGTATCGATCGACTTCTGTGGTCACCTCATGCAACGAAAGTGCTGTATTAGAGGTCATGTAATCCAGGGCTTGCTCTCGACTCCATCCATATTCATGAATGCCTGTGTCGACCACCAAACGGCAAGCACGCCACATTTCATAGGTTAGCCTACCGAAATCATTATATGGATCTGTATAGAATCCAACTTCTTTGCCTAAATACTCAGAGTATAGCCCCCAACCTTCACCGAAGGCATTGATATACAGGGATTTTCGGAAATCGGGGATATCTGAAATTTCAGCAGTAAGTGCATTTTGGAGGTGATGTCCTGGAACGGCCTCGTGGAAAGTAAGGGCTTCCAATGTATACAAGGTCCTACTCTTCAAGTCGTAAGTGTTCACCCAATACTGTCCGGGGTTGGTACTGTTGATGTCCGCTCCGACGTATCTGCCACCCGTATATTTTGGGGCGAGGTGATCCGGGACCGGATTCACCGTATAGGGCTGTCTTGGTAACTTTCCAAAGAGTTTAGGAAGTTGCCCATCCATTTCTTTGGCATAGTAGGAGGCAGTTTTTAGTAGTTCATCTGCTGTTTTTGGATAGAACTGTTCGTCTGTCCGGAGAAAATTCAGGAACTCAGCAAAGGTTCCCTGAAACCCAATATCTGTAATAATGGCATCCATTTCTTTCCGAATACGGGCTACTTCCTGTAGGCCCAATTGATGAACTGAATCGGCGTTTAGGGGGAGCGTCGTATAGTATTCAATTAAATGCTGATAGTAACCTTTTCCATTTGGGAGATTGAGCGCGCCGGTTGATTCACGGGTATTGATCATGTAATCCCTTTTCATGAAATCCGACAAGTTTTGGAAAGCTGAGATTACTGAAGATTGAATGACCACCGTGGCTTGTTTTCGGAGCTCTTGCTGCTCTTCCGCGTTCATCGTAGAAGGTAAAGATTTAAAAGGTTGATAGAACAAACTCTCTTCAACATCCTCTACAATGTGTTGATCAAAAGTTACTTCGTAGCCATCGAAAATGATTCTTGATTGGCTATTGCCTGATTCCAACCCAGCTTTCAGCAAGTCAATGTTTTCCTGGATGTACCGCGGAAAGTCCTGTAAAACCTTTAAATAACTTTGGTAATCCTGTTGCGATCGGAAGGTGTAAGAACCAGGTATGAATGATAAACCAATATGAAAGCCGGCATCCGCTAACAGGGAATTATGATGGGCCTTGAATTCGAACCTGGCTACTTGATTTTGTTTGATGAAACGGAAGAGATCAAGAGATATTTTCTCAGATTCAGTTAATCCTTCTGTAGAGATGTTGACTGCTTTTTCAATCATGCTTTGAGCATGTTGAGCCCGTCTTGCAAATGCCTCTTCTGTCACGGAAGTTAGCCGATCGTATCCGGGGGTTCGATTTGGGAATTCCCGGTCTAAAGAATCTTGATCTTCGGCAAGGAGTTTTCGTAGCTGTTCAGAAGAATTTTGATTAGTGCCGCAACTGATCAAGAAAAGCAAACAGCATAAAGGAATAAACTTCGTCATAGAGATCATGGGTCAGCGATCCATGAAGTTACTGTAAAAAAGAAAACCCCGGCTTTAGACCAGGGTTTAGAATTTCTTTAAGTACACAATGCTGAGCGCTCAGCGTTCGATAAGGCGACTTAGGCCAGGGCTGCGCTGGCACCATACTGAGGTACCTTTGCGTCTTTACTGCTTAATTTCTTCAACATTTTCATGTGCAATTTCAAGGCTACCCAGAAGTTAGGATTCTCTTGGTATTGCATTCCAAAATCTTCGGCAGTTTGCTTAATGATACGAGTAATCGGAATATAGTGCCCGTGATTGATATGTGGAAAAAGATGGTGCACCACATGAATGTTGATACCTCCGCACAACCAGGTGATGAACTTGTCTTCTCTACTGAAATCTGCAGTAGTTTCTAACACATGAAGGAAGTAATTATTTTCGATGTTACCTTCTCCGTCAGGTAAAGGATAGTGAGTTCCGGTATAAACGTGTGTCACTTGAAACAACAACGCGAAGCATAAACTAGGTAACAAATGCAGATTCACCCAGGCAATTGCAACCCACCACCAGGGAGCACTCAATAAGATCATAGGTAGTACGAGTGTTACCCCGTAGTACAATGCCTTACTGACAATCAAGATGATGTATTCGCTGATAGGGTGTTTGATCATTTTAGTATTTCCAATACTGGTTTCGCCAAACATCCATTTAAAATCTTTTACCGTCACCCAATGTATCATGGCCAGCATGTAAAGCACTGGCGTATAAATGTGTTGCCATTTGTGCTTTGGCTCCCACGGTTCATGTGGAGTGAAACGGAACATGCCATGTGTTTCCAAAGTCACATCGATACCAGCGATATTCACAAATGCATGGTGGGCATTGTGCATTCTGGTGAATAGGTAGCTATTCCCGCCGATGAAGTTCATGCTGTAACCCAGCAGGCGATTCATCTTATTATCTTTCGAGTATGCGTTGTGACAAGCATCATGCATGATGTTGAATGCAATGAAGATATTCACAAATCCCAGTCCAAGAAAAGCCAGCATTAACAGCCAGAAATTGCCACTGGCAATGTCCGACATGATCAAGGCATAAAACGCGAACCACATGACAAAAGCGAAGAT
Organism: Cyclobacteriaceae bacterium; assembly: GCA_965215825.1. Lineage (GTDB taxonomy): Bacteria > Bacteroidota > Bacteroidia > Cytophagales > Cyclobacteriaceae > JAWPMT01. Next base: position 1,129,284 of record CBDCEM010000003.1, read on the forward strand.
TCCTTTGATCTTTACTTCTGTGTTTGCATAGGGCGACAGGTTATTGTCTTTGAAATACGCGTTTACCCTTTTTCTAAGCTCTTTGGCAAAGTCATCCTTTACCTTATTACTCTTGTACTTTACAACTTTGTCTGATGTAGTCTTTTTAAGCACTTTCCAATCTCAATTTTTGCCGCTGCAAAACTAATCCAGAAATTCCATATGCAACAGCGATTCACCGTATCCTGATAAAAGTCACTAATGAGTCAATAAGTTTCCGTTATAACCCCAAAGAATACAAAAAATTTTTCAGGGATGGATTACTTAAGATTTTCCTTGAAAAAGTCTACTGTTCTGCTCCAGGCCAATTTTGCAGATTCCTCATCGTAACGAGGAGTCGTATCATTGTGAAAACCGTGATTAGCACTTTCGTAAACAAACGCCTGATAAGATTTATTGTTCGCCTTCAAGGCATCTTCATAAGCAGGCCAGCCAGCATTCACTCTTTTGTCAAGCTCTCCAAAATGGAGTTGAAGTGCGGCCTGAATTTTTGGAACATCTTCGGCTGAAGGTTGTCCTCCATAAAAAGGAACAGCCGCTTTCAGATCTTGGACCTTAACAGCCATCATATTCGAGATCCAACCTCCAAAACAAAAACCAACGACGCCCACATTGCCATCGCACTCCGGATGATTCTTTAGATACTGAAAAGCGGCAATGAAGTCTTCAAGCATTTCATTGCGATCACGCTTGCGCTGCATGGTGCGCCCCTCATCATCCGTCCCAGGATATCCACCGAGCGGTGTGAGAGCATCCGGAGATAAGGTGATGAAACCTGCTTTTGCACCTCTGCGCCCCACATCCGCGATATGAGGGTTTAGCCCACGGTTTTCATGAACAACCACTATTCCAGGAAGTTTGCCTGAAGCATTAACAGGCCGGGAAAATTGCCCCTTGATTGTACCACCGCCTTGAGGTGAATCGTACTCGATAGTTTCCGTATTGAGATCCTGATCATCTTGCGCCACTCGGATCTTGTTGACATAATCAGGCATCATGAAACTCATCAACGAGCTTACTGTAAGTCCTCCAACGGCATAGGTGGATAGCTTTTCAACAAACCCCCTCCTGTCCAATCGATTATGGGCGTAATCATCATAGAGGTCAAATACCTCCTGATTAATGTCTTCCTTTTTTATTTCTTTCATCTTATTAGGTTTTGATTGAGTTATTTTTTTTTGGTACTCATCCAATCCATGACAGTTGTGTATTTTCCATCAATCACTTTAGCAGCATGGTTGCTATGTGAGTAAATCCAGGAGAGGTGACCATTATATCGATAATCCTTCCCTCCATAAGAACCATAAAGATCCACAACATGGTCGTATAAAGACAAATGAACATCATTGGCACCTGCATCAATCAATCTTGCAAATACGGGCATAACCGTTTCGAAGGCTGGCGTCACAGGGTCATCATTGGAATGCATAAACCAAATGGAATTATTGGCGATCCTTTTTATTTCTTCGTCCGTTAGGAATTCGGATTTGTAGGCCAGGGCACTCACATAGGCCGCCGCAAAGTATTCTGGCTCCCGTAGCATTAATTTCAGACTCATGTATCCGCCATTTGAGCAACCCCCAACGTAGATCCTATTTTCATCAATTTTTGGATTGTTATTGACAAAATCACGGATCAAGGCCATCAAACTTTCATTGTAAATGTCATCTTCGGCACCCCAGGTAGAAACTCCCTTTGCGTTATGCATCCAGGCTCCCTGACATTGTGGAACCAGGACATAAGCTCCACCGAAGATGGACTGGATTTCTTTCGATGCATAGTTAGTGGCTTTATTTGCCAGGAGGGGTATGGTTGTGTCCGTTCCCCCTTCGCCACCTCCGTGCAACCAAATGATCAACGGTGATTTTTCTGAACTGGTAAGAGAAGGTTTATACGAAGCAAAGGTCAGGGGTTGGTGGTCTTTGTAATTGAATACGCCTTTTTGATCAAATTGATCCGCCACGGGGCTGATCCAGTCATGTTCTTTGTTCCAAATTGAACCAGAAGATTGATCTTCGATCGTCAGGTAATAGTCAACCCATTTAGTACCTTGACAATTTCTCCAGAAATACTGCATAGCACTGCTAATGGCCATGTCCGGTCCTACAGCAAGTATCAAGGAGGCATGTTCCCCTTTTTCGATCCGATTTCCCTTTTCGTCGGAAATAAAACTGTATAGAATAGTCCTTTCACCTTTTTGACCCGCTGCTTCTTCATGAAAGCATGCCGATTTTCGTTCAGCCAAAACCATGAAATTCGAATGATCGAAAGATTGCTGTTCTTCATCTAGTCGTATGATAACCTTACTTACTGCCGCTCCCCAATCAAACCCTTCTACCACTCGCACATAGGACCGCTTAGGAATGTTCTGAGCATGGGAAATCAGCAAGAAAAAAATGAAAACGCCGGAGAGGAGTGTCTTCAAATTAGGACTGTGTACTTTCATGGTGATCGATTATGAAAGTTGGAAGATAAAAGATTCCGGCCGCTTTCAAGACAGTTTAGGATATATTTGGTACAACCTACCAGACCAATATCTCCATGAAGACACTTAAAAAAATCGGAATTGTCCTTGTTCTAATCATAGTCGTATTTAGCATTATTTTCATGATTCCAGTCGGTGAACCCGAGACACCTTATATGACGGAAGAGCTGGCAAAAATTGAACAATACCTTGAAAATCGGGACGCGAAGAATAATGAAGTTTCGCAGGTAGATGTTGCCTGGCATTTGGATCATGTATTGAAAACCATCGTTTCTATCCATTCGGATATGGAAGGATCAGATCCTGCTGAATATGACGGAGGCAAATTCTCGATCCCATTGGAAATGATCTTTTTAATGGGAGATTTTCCCAGGGGTGTGGCCCAGGCCCCCGACAATGTGCGCCCTCCAGAAAACATCAGGACTGCTGATATTCTGTTGCAGTTGGAAGAAGCCAGAGATCGGTTAAATCGGGTTGGTAAATTGGAACCAAATCAATACTTTGAAAACGCTGCTTTCGGTCAAATGTCAAGGAATGAGGCCGTTCGTTTCATTAAAATTCACACGAATCATCATTATAAGATCATTGAAGATATCCTGGCAGAGTAAACTATGATCCAATCCTACAAGCAAAAGCACGATACAAAAAACCATTTTGATGTCATTTGTATTGGATCCGGTATGGGTTCTCAGACCGCTGCTGCAGTGCTGGCGAAAGAAGGTAAAAGCGTACTCGTCCTGGAAAGACACTACACCGCTGGAGGATACACGCATGTATTTAAAAGGCGTGGATACGAGTGGGATGTGGGCATTCACTACATCGGGGAAGTGAACCGAGAAAATAGTGTGCTTCGAAAGTTGTTTGATTATATCACTGACGGTAAACTCCAATGGGCGGATATGGGAGAAGTCTACGATCGTATCGTGATTGGCGATAAAATCTACGATTACCGGAAAGGGGTCGGCAATTTCAAGGACCAGATGAAAACCTATTTCCCAAAGGAGGCAGAGGCGATAGATCGATATGTGGACTTGTTGTTTCAGATGTCGAAACTCAGTAGAAACTTCTACACAGAAAAAGCGATGCCAAAATTGATGCAACAACTGATGGGCAAGCGTTATCGAAAACCCTACATGGAATATGCCAGCCGAACCACGCTTTCAGTTCTTCAGGAACTCACTCAGGACCAGGAATTGGTCAAAGTACTTACCGGTCAATACGGAGATTATGGATTGCCTCCGGGGCAAAGCAGTTTTGTGATGCATGCTGCAGTTGCTAAACACTATTTGCAGGGCGCGGCTTTTCCGGTTGGAGGTTCCTCACAAATTGTTGAAAATGTAGCTCCCGTCATTGGACAAAGTGGTGGCAAAATTTTGACCAATGCGGAGGTTTCAGAAATCGTAATAGAGAACCATGCTGCCACTGGGGTTAAGTTGGAAGATGGTACCGTGTACCACGCAGACCAAATCATCAGTGGGACGGGTATTTTCAATACGTATGGTAAGTTGATCGAAAAACCCATTGCTGAAAAACACGGCTTTTCGGGATTGATGGAACAAGTGAAACCATCAGCAGCCCATGTGTGCTTGTACATCGGATTGAATGAGACAGCCGAAGAATTGAACTTGCCGAAGGCCAATTATTGGTTATATCCGGAAGACCTTGATCATGATGGTGCCGTGGAACGGTACGCAAAAGACATCAATGCACCATTTCCAGTGGTCTATGTGTCATTTCCTTCAGCTAAGGACCCTAACTGGTTAGAGCGATATCCTGGGAAAAGCACCATTGATATCATTACAGTAATGCCCTATGAGCTTTTCGAGGAGTGGGAAAATACCAGATGGAAGAAGCGTGGTGCGGAATACGAGGCACAAAAAGAAGCCATGGCGCAGCGATTGCTTGAAGCGCTTTATCAACGCGAGCCACAAGTGAGAGGCAAAATCGATCATTACGAGTTGTCAACGCCAGTTACAACACGTCATTTCATGAACTATGAAAAAGGAGAATTGTATGGGTTAGATCACGACCCTTCCAGATACGGGCAGCGATTTCTTCAACCTCGAACACCTATAAAAAACCTCTACCTGACCGGACAAGATGTGGTGACAGCAGGGATAGGAGGCGCTTTGTTTGCGGGTTATCTGACTGCTTCAGCTATTACGGGTAAGAATTATGTGAAGCAGGCGATGATGATGTAGTGCGTCACACTTACAGTGGCTCATTTTGACAAGATAAAACCCGTTTCACCTGAACCATATGTCTTTCATTGTGATAGATCACGACCCTGAAGGTGTCTCCCAGTCGAAGCTTGATCCAACTGCTGATTGTAATACCCGTTTTTGTTCGTGTAAGGTCGATACTTTTTGCAGTTGCTAATAGGTTTAACATTTCTTTCAGTTGACCCTGGAATTTGGCGATTACAGCCGTGTCCAAGTGACTACCCAGAGGATTCATGTTTTTGAAGGTGCTCATTTTGTTCAACTTCTCCTTGGGTAGCATGCTTTTCGCAAAGTAATCTCCAAGCCAGCCGCTTTTAAAGAATTCCGGCTGTTTTTGACTGCCATTCTTCATTCTTTTTGCAATCTCAGGTAAATAAAAATCGCCATAGCGGTTCAGGTGCTCCAGACATTCCAATACACTCCAGCTATCATCTTCCGTTCGCCAGTTCAGAGTTTTTTCATCTAGCTGTAGCAATGACTCCACTTCATTCAGGTGGCTTTGGGTCATTTCCGTCAATTCCTCAATCAGTTCGGACGATCTCATTCGTTTTTTTTGCAAAGCTCACTGCTTCTCATTTGAAAAACATTGATTGAGATCAACACTTTTTAATTCGTGAAAGGGTCTCGGGAGTCATTCGTAAATAAGAAGCGATGTATTTGTGTGGAATTTCCTGGAAGAGCTGCGGACTCCTGGTCAGCACTCTCTTGTATCTTTCAACGGGTGAAGAGATCAGGATATCTCGTTCACGTTCCATTTGTTGGTAGACGAATTGTTCAAGTAGCTGATACCAGGTTTGCTGCATTTGCTCATCACCCTGAATGAAATCCATGAATGTCTTTTTGGAGATCACCTTCAGATGTGTTTCTTTCAACGCTTGTATGTGAAGGTCGGAAGGTTTCTCAGAAATGTATGAATCCAGTGCGGCGATGATATTTTCCTGATAACCGAAACGAATGGTTAGTTCTTCTTCCTGATCGATGACAAAAATTCGGAGTGTCCCGCTTACCACGAAGTAAAGATTCGTATCTATCCCGATGCCATGTTTCAGGAACTCATTTCTCTTAAGTGATTTAGTTCGTTCCCAAAGTTGTTGGTTTTCTATTTTATCAGTAATGATGGTAAGAGGGTTCATATCCGCTGTTGCCTTCTACCCCATAGAATTCTTTCGACTTGAATGTGACTTTCGTTTTCACTGTAATAAATAATATACTTTCGGTGTGTCCACTTTCTTAGGTTATGTCTAATCTCAGGTCGAGCTTCACCGATTCCTGGATTTTCTGATATTTTCTCAAAAGTTTCAAAAAATGAATCTATGAAACTATCGGAGAAATCATGACTTTTAGTTATCTCAAAGATATCAAGCCACATTTCTTTGAGATCAAGACTGGCTTCTTTTGATACAGTCAAGTTTATCACTTATGCTATTAGTCTTTTGGATTGTGTTGCTTCTGATGTTGTCGAGCTTCTTTTTTTATGTGTTCTCTTAATTCAATTAAATCCATTTCAGAAGCACCAGAAAGTACACCTTTTTCAATTTCTCGTTTTAGTGTTTCAATGGATAATCCAGTATCTGGATCGATGCTTAATTCGACGCCCTTTTTTTTAGTGCTTGAAGTGGCTTTCATAGGTTAAAGATAGTGTTAGAATAAGGATTTCTGCCAGACATCTAATAAATCTCAAGTCGAGCTGCTTTCCACCCACCTTTTAATTGAGCTGAAAGTTGAGTAACTACTTTTTTCATCTCATTTGCTTCAGCAATATTGATCGTTTCATGCGGGTCATTAATCACATCGTACAATTCCGCCGATTTGAAACCCAATCGTTCACCCTTTGTATGATCCCAACCGTACCATTCGATATAGTGATAATCTTTGGTATTGATAGAATATCCCATGTATCGCTGGCCGTCCGCAGAGACCCTGGGTCGCCGATGAAATTGACTGAAAGCTGCGGTTTTCCAGGGTTGATCCGGATTATTCATCAAAGGGACGAAACTCGTTCCCTGCATGTAACTCGGGACTTCAATCCCTGCTAACTCACAGATTGAAGGAAAAAGATCAACCAATTCGGTAAAAGCGAAAGTCTGTATACCTCTATTTTCATGATCGGGATGTCTTACAATGACCGGGACCTTGAGGTCAATGTTATAATTTGTCATCTTCCCCCAGCTGTTGTGATCTCCTAATTTCCAGCCGTGATCGCCCCAAATGACGATAATGGTGTTCTCGTAAATGCCGATCTTTTTCATGTGGGCAATGAGATCTCCCAGTAGTGCATCAACATAACTGACGCTGGCATAATAACCTTGTCGTAGGATCCTGACGGTATCCTCACTCATCCGATAAGAAGAAGTTGGGTGGCCAATGTGATTGAAACCATCGTAATGCCTCAATTCGTACATGGAATTCATTGTATGAACTGGAGCATTCTCGGGAATGCCAGGGTTATTGGAAAGAGGCATTTCCTCCTTGTCATAAAGATCCCAGTATTTCTTAGGAACTGCGAAAGGAAGATGAGGACGGAAGTAGCCCAATCCCATGTAAAAGGGCTGATCCATTTTGGCGATGCGTGTCAAAGTGCGCTTGGCAAGCTCGTTTTGAGCTCCATCATAATACAGCGTGTCATGTACATCCGCAGCTTCCCAGGCGGGGCCGGTGTTCCACCCATCTGCGTATCGTTTGGGCCGGAGTTTCAGCAAGGAGTCTCTTTTCACTTCTTGTGATGCCTGCACTTCTTTGCTGATGTAAAACGTTTCTCCGTCTCTACCGATCCATTCAGGTTTCACAAATTGCGCTGGACGTAAATCGGGTTCATCCCATGAGATAGAATCAGGCATGTAATTGTGGAAAATCTTACCAATGTTGACCGTATGGTAGCCATTTTTTGAAAAGTATTGTGGCATGGTCACTGTTTGTGGATTGATCTCACGGAACTTATCCCCCAGGTGCCAAACGCGTGTAGAATCCGGTCTTATCCCTGTCATCAAACTGGCCCTTGAAGGTGCACATACCGCAGATTGAGTAAATACATTTCTGAGGGTAAATCCTTCTGATGCAAGTTGATCAATGTTAGGACTAAGGGCAATTTCATCCCCATAAACACCCAGACTGGGTCTCAGGTCATCAATGGAGACGAATAGAACGTTTGGCCGTTTCTTTTGCTTTTCCTCCGACGTGCAACCGAATAGTAGCAAAACAAAAAGACATGCTAAGGATGTTGACTTCATGAGAGATCAATTTATGCTATAAGCCTCAATACTGCCAGTTTATCAATATTGGATTTTCAGAATTGTACTTTTATTGCCGCGAGTCACTAATCCTAGTGATAGCGTGCTAGTGCTAGTGATTCAAAATTGGCGAGGATTAGCGATTGTACACGTTTAGGTATAGGAGCAATTTTGTGATAACAAAATGGTCCCACATGCAATCTGTTAAAGACTTTGATGAATTCTTACTCAAGTTGGATGCTGAAATAACGGCAAACCCCGAGGCCAAACACCGGATCATTTTACGGACCTTAAAGTCTTCTGACTGTCCTTATTTGAAAAGAAGGGTTAAGGCACATTTTCTAAATCAATAACGCTCTACATTTGTGCACCATACTTGAATAATCTGTGATAACACTCAATCAACTGGCTTTGGGAGAAGCTGCTTCCGTCGTTAGGGTAACGGAGCATCATTTACAATCGAGACTTATTGATATGGGCCTGATTGTTGGTCAGGAACTGAAAGTGGTACTCAAGGCACCATTCGGGGATCCAATTGCTGTGGAAGTACAAGATTATGTCGTAACCCTTCGAATCGCTGAAGCCCAATTGGTGGAGGTTTCAAGAACTACAAATGAGTAAGAAGAAAGTCGCTTTAATTGGGAATCCCAATGCCGGTAAGAGTTCTTTATTCAATCAATTGACAGGACTCAATCAGCACGTTGGTAACTACCCGGGAGTTACTGTTGATAAATACTATGGTGATTTTATCGGACCGAACAAGGACAAGGTAGAAGTCATCGACTTGCCAGGAACGTATAGCTTATTTGCCCGATCTGGGGATGAGGAGGTAGCAGTTGAAGTGTTGAGTAAACAGGATCATCCGGATTTCCCAGATGTGGTAGTTGTGGTGGTAGATGCCAGTAACCTGGAAAGGAGTCTGTTGTTATTCACGCAGGTGATGGACCTTAAGGTTCCGGTCGTACTTGCACTGAATATGTCTGATCTTTTAGATAAGGAAGGCTTTGAACTCAATCAGGAAAAACTGAGTGAGATGTTGCAGGGGGCCAGATGGGTTTCCATTAATGCCCGAAATGGAGTAGGTGTCGACGAATTAAAAGCAATTCTTGCGGAGGAAATCACGGCGATTGAGGCTGATTTTATCTCGGATTCACCGGTTAAGTTTTTCAATACAAAGAACTCGCTTGATCAGGAAACGCAGATCGCTGATACGAATGAGCGTTATAAAAAGATCAAACAGGTGTTGCAGTTTTGCCTCAAGCGGAAACAAGCACCCAGGTCTCAACGACAATTAACACAAAAGATAGACAAGTGGGTAACTCACCCTATTGGAGGTTACCTGATTTTTCTGGCGGTATTGTTCGTGATCTTTCAAGCGATCTACAAGTTTGCGACCGTACCCATGGACCTCATCGATGGGGCATTTGGGCAAGCTAGCCAATGGGTACAGAACTTGTTACCAGCCGGAGTGTTGACCGATCTGCTTGCGCAGGGAATCATACCGGGAATAGGAGGAGTAGTCATTTTTATCCCTCAAATCGTTTTACTATTTGCTTTTCTGGCATTGCTGGAAGAAGTGGGCTATATGTCCAGAGTGGTTTTCATCATGGATCGAGTGATGCGTCCGTTGGGGCTACATGGAAAGAGTGTCGTGCCCTTGATCTCAGGGGTGGCTTGCGCTATTCCGGCGATTATGGCGGCGCGGGGCATTGACCAATGGAAAGATCGACTGGTTACCATAATGGTTGTGCCATTAATGAGCTGCTCAGCACGTTTGCCAGTCTATGTTTTGCTGATTGCATTGGTCATTCCGGAAGAAACAATTTTTGGCTTCATGGATGTCCAGGGGCTGGTGCTCATGGGCATGTACCTGCTAGGCACAGTAGCGGCGTTATTGATTGCTGTGGTTTTTAAGTTACTGATCAAATCCAAACGTCCAAGTTTCCTGATCATGGAATTGCCAACCTATAAAAGTCCCCGCTGGCAAAATATAGGACTAACCCTACTGGAAAAAACTAAAATATTCGTTCTGGATGCGGGCAAAGTCATTTTAGCAATATCCATTATTTTATGGGTCATGGCCTCTTACGGCCCTCCGGGTAGGATAGATGCAGCGAAACTATCAGCTATTGAACAAGGACTTACCGATAATGAAGTGGCTTCCGTTCAGTTGGAAAATTCCTGGATCGGTTTACTTGGAAAACAAATTGAACCTGTTATCAAACCGCTGGGTTACGATTGGCAAATTGGTATTGCATTGATCACCTCATTTGCAGCCAGGGAAGTTTTTGTCGGGTCCATGGCCACCATCTACAGTGTGGGAGAGGACTTTGAAGAAGGAGACACCTTGCTGAAACGGATGAAAGCTCAGACCCATGCCGATACTGGAGAACCGGTTTACAGTCTGGCTGCAGGATTATCACTGATGATCTTCTATGCATTTGCTATGCAGTGCATGAGTACCCTGGCCATAGCACGGCGGGAAACTAAAAGCTGGAAATGGCCGTTGATCCAAATGGTGTATATGACTGGGCTTGCTTATTTTGGGGCCTGGATCGCATATCAATTAGCATCATGATACAATCCATTCTTGTAACGGTATTATTTCTGGGAGCCCTGTTTTTTTTGGGAAGAAGGTTCTTTGTCAACAATCACGGCAGTGACGAGTCCTGCGAAAATTGTGCAGCGTCCAAAATGGCCAAATCCTCAAAATAGATTAGTCCTATTCCCTGACGATAACCTTCGAAGACTGTACCTTGTGGTTGCATCGCATCTTTAAAACGTACGTTCCTTGAGGAATTTGCGAGAATTGAAAAGAACCTGTCCCCTGAGTTCTGGAAATAAGTCTTCCATCGATCGAATAGAGACTTAATTCTGATGGTTGTTTTATTGGCGTTACTACCTGAAATGTCCCGTGACAGGGATTAGGAAAAACTGTCAGCACTTTGGAATTTTCTAATTCACTGGATAACACTTGATCACATTGATCGATTGATGTTTCAGAACCATTCAAAATTCCATCATTACATGACCAGTCAGTTCTAATGATTCGTGCCTCTGTTTCCAACATTTCCTTGATAGCTTGCTGATCAGCAGTTAACTCATCAATTAAGTTGTTTTCCTCTAGCAGATCATTGATGATATCATAGAATTCCTGATCTCCGTTTTCATTTTCAATCAACTTGTATTGCTCTGTGCGGGTGGCCCAAACCAGTAATCCATCATCCTCATAGTCGATGTAGTTAATGGACCTTGCTATGGAGCCATCTTCGGCAAACAATGGTGTCAGGTTCAGGCTGTTGTTAATTCCTCCTTCAAATTCCATCCCCATTAAATTGAGAATGGTGGAATGCAAATCGGCAGCGTTTACCAATGCTTCTTCATCAATACCTGATCTTGATACACCATTTCCGGTAGCAAAAAATGGAACGCGTACACCACCTTCATAAATGGAGCTTTTACCATGGTCCCGGGGGTAAAATGGACTGGTGTTGCCGGGTGTTCCATTGTCACCTATAAAGAATATGACAGTATTCTCAAGTTTTGAAGGTGCTATGTTGTCAAGTAACCTGCCAATTTCATGGTCCATCGCCTCTATCATGGAGTAGTACGTGGTTCTGTTGGTTTCCGGTGCCGTGGTGTAAAGTGCTTCAGGTGGGGCTTGCAACGGGCTATGCGGAGCAGCATGCGCTAGCCAAAGAAACCATGGATTGTCTTGTTGATCGATCCAGTCAATAGCGGCATCAGTTAGATGACTGGTCGTATATTCAGTAACCGTCTCTGATTCGCCATTCGTTACTTTGGTCCATTCGTAGTAGTCTTCAACTCCTGAACTATAAAGCCCTTCATAGTGATCCACGCCATGTTCAGCTGGTTGATCCAGGTTATTCCCGCCACCGGCCAGGTGCCATTTTCCGATAACGGACATATCATAATTGATTGAAGGATCAGCTTTTACGCGATTAAAGATGGAAGTATGTTCTATATCCAAGGGGCCCGGGGGAACCATTACTCCCGTCTTGATGCCAAATTTCCCACTCATGATGGCGGCTCGGGTAGGGGTACATTGCGGCGCTGCCCAGCAATTGGTGAAGTTGATGCCGCTTTCTCTTAGTGAGTCGAGATGTGGAGTGATGGGCTTGTTTCCGCTGATACCGTACCCATTCAATACATCTATGCCCATATCATCAGCAATGATCAGGAGGATGTTTGGGGGATCACTTTGTCCTGCAGCCTGGCTAATACATGCCACGAAGAGAAAACATAGCATGAATATTCTCATAGCGAAGTTGATGGTTTATGTGGTCTAATTTAGTTCATTGTGGTTGAGTAAGGCTGGTCGTTTCGTTGATTCTTCAGTACCATCGGGTGATATACCATTCCGCTTTTTGCTGAATGCCTTTCATTACATCTTAGAAGACTATTTTACTCTTTCTTGGAGTTTATGAGAATCCATCTCCGTAGGAAAGAAATCGATGATATAAACTGTTTTTGTTTCTTGGTCAACTCGATATAAAATTTTAATATCGGCTCGTTGGGTTCTTGGGAAAAGTATGAATCTGTATTCGAGGAGTTCGGTCTTCAAACTTTCTTCTATTCTTCCTCGGAGCGGGTTTTGTGATAAACTTATCGTCTTTTCTATGAGTGAATTGGCGAAACCTTCGGACTTAGCACTTCCATATTGATCAAATAGATAATCAAGTAGTTCTTGAAAGTGTTGCCTTGATGAAATCGTAAATTTTAATTCGTAGAGGTTTGTCTGTTCTTCTTCCACAATTCAAAGTCCTCTAAAAAGTCTTGTTTTGAGATCACATTACCCTCTTTTATTTGTTGTTCAGCTATTTCGACGGTTTTTTTCAAGTTGTTCTTGCTAATTGGAGATCCGTCAGGCCGATAACCAATGATGTCTTGCTCATCAGCATCGATCATATTATTGACCAGATTTAAAAATCTGTCATCCGCTTTATCCACATAATCATGGATTCTTTTTCTGATCTTAACGGAATCATTACTCATCGTACCTCAAAATAACAAAGAATCAACATGTGAGTCGTAAAACAGCTAATAAAAATCACCTTACCTTCTAATATAACGCCTAAATCCTTCAAAGTTTTCAGTGTCTTTTCCCATCCAGTACCGTATCAATGACACATCATCTAATTTGGCCTAAGATGAAATCATCTCCCCAAAGATCAGCTGATTGTAATCTTAATCATGAGAGTGATAGTTTTGCGGGTAAAGATTTATTTTAGTCATAGAGCGCTTTTCTCTCCAAGCATTCCATTTACGGGGACCTTCTTTTAGCAACGCGATCCGACCTCTCCGAACCAAATCGCAATCTGGTAAGTCCTCATCCTTCCACTCTTGTTCTTCGGCCATGTCTTGAGCCATTTTCACTAGGATATGAAACTTGACGGAAAGGTCGTGATGTTATTTATTCAGGTTCCAATCATGTCAGTCTGAGCTCGTCGAAGACCAGACATAGCGTGCCTGCTATTATCACACTTCTAGGGCCTCAGTTCGACAAAAAAGCTAACAAATCAACTTGTATCCATACCCTCGCACATTCACGATTTGGACATCCGGATCTTGAGCGAGTTTCTTGCGGAGTTTTGTGATGAAGACGTCCATACTGCGGGCATTGAAAAAGTCTTCTGTACCCCATACCTCTTCGAGCATAACCGCCCGATCGAATAGTTCGTTGGGCTTGCTCGCCAGTCGCTGCAGTACTTCCGCTTCCCGATGAGTAAGGGGCTGGTCTTCGCCATTGATGCTTAGGCTTTGTTTGGGGTAGTTAAAGGTATATCGACCAATTTCCTGCGTTTCAAAAGCCATTCGACGATCAGATCGTTGAACCAATTCCTTGATTCTTACAATGAGCTCTTCCATGCTGAAAGGCTTCTTTAGATAGTCATTACCTCCCAGATCAAACCCCTCCACTACATCTTGAGTTTGAGATTTTGCGGTAAGAAACAGTATAGGAGTTTTCTTGTCTTTTTTGCGGATCATCCTTGCCAGGGAAAACCCATCCCGAGCAGGCATCATCACATCCAATACGAGTACATGAGGAAGTTGATTCTGATAGGCCTTCCAGGCTGTTTCACCGTCTTCACACCACTGTACGGTAAAACCCCTGGATTCGAGGCTCTCTTTTACAATCATACCCAGGGCCGATTCGTCTTCTGCAAGCAGGACTTTTGTGCTCATGGCAGGGTTATTTTAAAAGTTGTTTGTCCGGATTTTGATGATAAAGCAATCTGGCCACCATGCTTTTCAATAATTTTTTGAGTGTAGTATAGTCCAATGCCATACCCTTTCACATCGTGTTGATCACCTTTAGGAATTCGATAGAACTTCTCAAAAACCTTGTCCTGATGTCGCTTTTCTATTCCGGTACCATTGTCGGTTACTTCCAGTTCCAAATGTTGACTTGCCTTCAATTTGATTTTGATTTGATCACCGCCATACTTCACAGCATTGTCGATCAGATTAGAAATGGCATTGTCAATGTGTACAGGATCGACTCTTGTGATGACTTCTGATTCAATATCGGCCTCAAACGTCTTATCCCTGATCATTTCATACTTAACCAGCATTCCTGTGATCAAAGCAGAAACATTGATGCTTTCCTTATTTAAATTGATCTCGTCCTTTTCCAGGGTAGCGGTTTCCAGGAGTTTTTCGACCATTAGGTCCAGTTTTTTCAATTGATCCTGACCAATTCCAATGTATTTTCGGGTCTTTTCTATGTCATTGGTTTCATTGAATTTGTCAATGCCTTCCAGTGCCGTGGAAATGGTAGCAATGGGCGTTTTGAATTCATGGGTAAGGTTATTGATCAGGTCATTTTTAAGCTCAGCGAGCTGCCGCTGATTTTTGATCACCTGATAGAGGTACAATAACCCCCAGATGATCATGGCAGCCATAATTAAAGAAAGTAGCAGACTCACCAATCCCATTTGAAGGATTTTCCAGGTGTAGTTCCCGAATCCCATTTTCAATTGTAACCCTGGAGGTAGATAGGCGGGATTTGCTCGGAGTACATTCGCTGTTCCTAAAGGCTTCGTCAGGTCAGGACAACAGGTTTCATCGTGGGCCAATTTGATCCGATTCGGTAGCGACTTCCGATTTAACTCTTCCTGGATGTGTTTTTGTAAGGACTTTTCATCGATGGAATCCCTGGAAAGAGATATTATGATTTTGGAAGCTAAATCCGTAAAGCGATCTGGGACTGCATCAAGGACTGTATCTCCTGTTATGATCTTTTTGAGTTTTACGTTGCCATTGCCCCGATGCACGAATTCTTGTCTACCCGCAGTGGCTGTAACAGATGTAAAAATATGACCTGTTTTCAACGTGTCTACCGTCGAAAAGCTATTATAACCAAGAAAAACTGTATCTGGATTTGAATCATCGAGGGAGAAGTTATAAGAGAATGCACCAGGTAAGGTGTCGCTGTTAAATTGAGTCAGGTCAATCATCTCAAACTTGGCCAGATTCGCATAATAGCTCTCAACACCATTATCTAGCGCCACCTGCATATCACTCAAAAACCGCTGCTCATTCAACTGATAATTGCGATAATTCCAATATCCCTGGGTCAGCACAGTTATGACAATGCTGAGGGCTATTACAATGGAGATCCACTTGAATTTCGCTTTTTGCATACCCAAATATACGAGGGGTAGGACACTTGGGATGAGCTTGTTAACACTCGTTAACTTAGGTTAACCTACCCTGAAGATGCAGCGCCGTTCATTTGCGTCAGTGGTTCGGTATCGAACCTTTGATGAAATCTCAAACCTTAAATTGAAATAGACATGAACGTGAGAAAAATTACCGTCCTTTTATTGGCTATTATTTGTAGCAGCCAAGTATTTGCCCAGTTCAAAGGGGAAGCCACTTACAAAACAGCCGCCTCCATGAATGTGGAATTGGGTGGTGATATGCCCGGTGTAGATGCAGAAGCCATTCGAAAGCAATTGGCTCAGCAAATGCAAAGGGAATACACCTTGACTTTCAATACCCATGAATCTTCTTACAAGCGAATCGAGGAGTTGGATCAAAACGGTTCTGTTTCCTCGGGAGGTGTTCAAATCCGAATGACAGGAGGCGAAGGAATTACTTACAGAAACACCAAGACCAACGTAAGTAAAGAAAGTGAAGACCTTTTTGGAAAGGAATTCCTGATTGTAGATGAGCCAGAATCCCGCGACTGGAAAATTCTCAATGAGTTCAAACAAATTGGTCAATACGAATGCCAAAAGGCGGTTTTTGAAAGCACAACGAGGCAAATGACCGTTGATTCTGAAAACAACAACGAAGTGGTTGAAAAGATCGACACCATTCAGGTTGTGGCATGGTTTGCTCCCAGTATTCCTGTAAGTCATGGGCCCGATTCTTATTGGGGGCTTCCTGGTTTGATCCTGGAAGTGAAAAATGGGAATTTCTCCATTTTGTGTACCAAAGTGGTGATGAACTCTGATGAAATAGGCGAGATCGAAGTACCTAAGAAAGGAAAGAAAATTGCACGGCAGGAATTCGAAGAACTTCGTGAAGAAAAAATGGAGGAAATGATGAATCAATATCAGGGGGAAGGAAGTAGAACGATGATCCGGATAGGAGGGTAGCCTCAACTTAGAACTCAAAAGTCAAAAACTCAAGTCAAACTCAAGCAATCTGTTTAATGAGGATTAAGTACCTGATATTATTCATCATATGTTGGGGAGCAAGTCTCCCCACATTTTCCCAGACGGTTCGTTTCATGGGAATGGTTAAAGACAGCCTGGAGGCACCCGTAGAATTGGCCAATGCCTATGCGATCTCTGCAGAAACCGGAGATGTTGCTTCATTTGGTGTGACAGATCACCTGGGGCGCTTTCTGCTCAAATTGGATGAAGGTCAATCGTATCAATTAAAAGTTACTTTCATTGGGTTTGAACCCTTTGAGCAAACCATAGAGGCAGTCGAAAATGTGGATGACCCATTTCCCGTGCTGTTGAAAGCAAGTATAACTCAACTTGGTGCCATTGAAATTGTGGAGGAATTTCCAGTTACAATCTCGGGAGATACCATCATATACAAGGCAGAGGCCTTTACCAAAGGCGATGAAAAGAAACTTGAGGATGTACTGGAGGCCATTCCGGGATTTGAGGTGGATGAGAATGGAGAAGTACGCGTACAGGGAAAAAGAGTAGAGAAAGTTTTGGTTGAAGGGAAGGAATTCTTTGAAGGAGACACCAAAATGGCCACTCAAAACATTCCGGCGAATGCGGTAGATAAAGTTCAGGTGCTTCGTAACTTCAATGAAGTAGCTCCTATGTCAGGCCTTGGAAATAACGATGACCGACTAGCACTAAACATTCAGCTTTCGGAAGACAAAAAGAACCTGTTATTTGGAGATTTAGAGGCCGGAATTGGCCCGGAAGATCGGTATTTGGGTCATGCTAACCTCTTCTATTTCAATCCAAAAACTACTTTGAACTTTATTGGTGATGCCAATAACATTGGGCGACAAGCCTTTACAGCTCGAGATATGTTTCGCTTCAATGGAGGATTCAGCGGGTTATCCAATAGATCGGGATCGGGATTTACGATTTCTAATGACCAATTTGGTTCTCTTGGCATGCAGGCCAATAACGCCAGGCGCCTCAATACCGCGGTGGGTGCTTTTAATTTTGATCATCATCCTACAGATAAATGGCAATTTTCCGGATTTCTTATAGGCAATCGTAACCGCAATCGCATTGTTACAGAAAGTGACCGTACCTACATCAATACAGAAGGAGATAACCAGGAATTCGTTGAGAATAGGGAAGACTTAACAAACCTCTCAGGTATTGGTCGATTTAAGACTGTGTACAGTCCAAGTGAGGCATTTTATCTGAGTACCCAGTCTTTTATCAAAGGTTCCAGGCTGGAAGCAGAGACTAGACGGTTCTCCAATTTGTTTGGAACAGTCAACCGAATTGATTCTCGTACGGATCAAAGTCCCATTGAAATTTCGCAGGACATGAGGGCTTATTACTCTTTGGGTGATCGAAATATCCTGTCCATGGAAGCATCTTATCAATTCACTGACCAGGACCCATTATTGTCCATCAATTCTGATGCTTTACTCTTTGATGGTTTTGTTCCCTTCAGTGCCGTTGAGCCCTTGATGTTCAACCAGCAAAGGCGAGTGAAAAGTCATAAACAGGAAGCATTGCTAAACTGGTATTATATCCTGAATAAAACGAATCATATTAATTTCTCAATTGGCAATAGTTATGTCAATCAGCGAATGAAAACTGACCTGATTCAGGAAGGTAATGATGATGTGAATGCCCAGGATTTTCAGAATGATGTGCGTTTCAATTTGTTAGATACTTATGGCGGAATCAGCTATCGTTCCAAGTTGGGGGACTTTGTCCTGGAGCCGGGAATCAATTTTCATCGTTTTGATGTAGATCAGCGACAAGATTTATTGAACGAATCGAATTTGCTCTGGGCAGCATTGCCTCAGCTTACAGCGAGCTACGACGTAAACAGCGCAGAAACCATCCGGTTTCAGTACCGACAACAAGTAAACTTCTTTGATGTTGAGCAGGTGGCGCAAGGATTGCGAGTTTCTAATTATAATAACTTGTTTCGAGGAGCTACCGGATTAGAGAACAGTTTGAGTCACAACCTCGATTTGAGTTACACGAACTTCAGTATGTTTAGTCATTTGAACATATTCGCTTTCGCCAACTATCAGCGAAGAATCAGGGACTTGAGTCAGGAACTAACTTACGAAGGACTACAGCGGATAAGTACACCCATCAACCTCACAGGAGCCAATGAATTTGTAAATATGATGACTCGTGTTACCAAAACATTCGAAACATGGCGAATCAGCGGTAGTACAAACCAAATATATAATTCTACAGGTAATGTGATTGATGGTTTACAAAATCGCAATGCAACCTGGACGCAACGATATGAAGGTTCAGTAGAGACAAGATTGTTTAAGGTGTTGACACTCGACGTGGGTTACACGCATGAGATCAGCAATTACAAAAGCGACTTCACAGATAATTCATTTGTAAATGTCAATCCGAACATTGAAATGGGAATTAAACTTTTGCCTTCATTGGTTTTGGACGTGGAATACAACATCAACCGCTACAAAGCGCGGGAAATGGATGTTGTAAATACATATGAGCTGCTGGAGGCGAGTCTTGCATTTCAGAAAGAAGATAGCCCCTGGCAATGGATTCTGAGCGGTACTAACCTAACGGGGACGGAAGCTATCAGAAGAAACGGGTTTAGTAGTAGCCTGGTCAGTGACTATGCTTACTTCATCTTACCGAGGTATTTCACACTATCTCTGAAGTATGAGATTTAGTTGTCAGGTACACTGAGTTTGTCGAAGTGCAACCTGGAAGATCCACGTTTCAAACGCGGATTTTTTTGCACTCGATTCAAACGAGCGCCAGACTAGTTTCTATAAATTATGGAGCCTATGAGTGGTACACTGAGCTAGTCTTATAATCCTATAAAATATTGAGTCTGTGAGTGGTAAACTGAGCTTGTCGAAGTGTACTACTTCACTAAAAAATCAAACATCAATTCACCTTTCATATAACCCTGGAGTCGGTCGCCCATCTTAACGGGTCCTACTCCCTTAGGAGTTCCAGTGTAGATCAAATCTCCTTTTTTCAAGGTGAAATATTGAGAAACATAGGCGATGATTTCATCAATGGAAAACAACATATGGGAGGTATTCCCTTTTTGAACCGTTTCGCCATTGATGTCAAGATGGAAATCAAGGTTATTCAAATCGATGCCTTCTTTTGCCATAAACGGAGAAATAGGAGCAGACATATTGAATCCCTTTGCTCTTTCCCAGGGTAAACCTTTAGATTTCAGCTTGGATTGTAGGTCACGCGCGGTGAAATCTATGCCGAGACCAATTTCGTCATAGTATTTACCTGCAAACTTCTGTTCCACGGATTTTCCGACCCGATTGATCTTCACAACTATTTCTACTTCATGATGGATATCATTGGAAAAGTCCGGTAAATAGAATGCATCATTGTTTCTTAGAAGGGCCGAATCCGGCTTCATGAAGATAACTGGCTCATCTGGTCGTTCATTGCCTAATTCTTCGATGTGTTCGGTGTAATTCCGACCAATACAAATGATTTTCATGTGTGTGAATTATGTGAATTATGCCAGTGATAAAGAAGGCTCCACTACCTCGACCTGTCCACCTTCATTGATTGTTGTAAGTTGTACGGGTTTGATTTCATTGACAAGAAGCGGATCGTATTTCGCTGCTACACGAATGTAATTTTCCGTGAACCCTTCAATGCTTCCGTGTTCTTCCTGAGACTCAAACAGGACGTTGAATTCACCGCCCAGGTGCTGCTCGTAGAAATACCTCCTTTTCTTCTCCGAAAGGGTTCTAAGCATGGTAGAGCGTTCATTTCTTATTTTTTGTGGAACCACATCTTCCATGTCTATGGCCTTGGTGTTGGCGCGCTCCGAATAGGTGAACACATGCAAATACGAGATGTCTAATTCGTTTAGGAATTTATAGGTGATGAGGAACTCTTCTTCCGTTTCACCTGGGAAACCTGTGATCACGTCCACACCAATACAACAATGAGGCATTAACAACTTGATTTGCTCGACACGATCCCGATAAAGTCCTGTCAGGTAGCGTCGGTTCATTTTTTTCAGGATGTTATCGCTGCCTGACTGCAATGGAATGTGAAAGTGGGGAACGAACTTGTTTGAACTAGCTACAAACTGAATGATATCTGAGGAAAGCAAATTGGGTTCAATGGAGGAGATTCGTATGCGTTCGATTCCTTGAACCTGATCCAGAGCTGTTACCAATTGTAGGAAATTTTCCTTACGACGACCATCCTGAATGCCAAAATCTCCAATATTGACGCCCGTAAGTACGACCTCTTTGACGTCTGTTTTTCCTATTTCCTCCGCTTGTCTTACAATGTTTGCTATACTGTCACTGCGACTTTTCCCGCGGGCCAGAGGAATCGTGCAAAAAGCACATCCGTAATTGCAACCGTCCTGTACTTTTAAGAAAGTACGGGTACGATCTCCGAAGGAGTAGGAGGAGGTGAAAGTATTGGCTTCTTTGATGTGTGAAGCGAAAACCTGAGGCTTGTTAGTGGAAATGAATTCATCCAGAAATTCAAACATTCTGAATTTCTCTGCAGCACCAAGCACAGCATCTACACCTGGGATCTCACTAATTTCTTTGGGCTTTAGTTGGGCATAACATCCAACAATAGTGATGTAAGATTGGGGTGAGATCTTCTTGGCTTCCTTGACGATCTTTCGGCATTTCTTATCCGCGTTTTCAGTCACAGAACAAGTATTAATCACGAAAATATCAGGGGAATTCGTGAAATCTACCTTTTCGAATCCACGATCCTGGAACATCCGGGAAATCGTTGAGGTCTCAGAGAAATTAAGCTTGCACCCTAACGTGTAAAAAGCCACCTTTTTGCTCATTCCGCAAAGATAACTACCTAAAAGCAGATAGCACTTCTTATACAATGCCAGAGAAGTAAATGAGCTTTGGGGATCATACTATTAGTAATTCTATGAGTTGCTTTTGTAAATCGGAATATTGGTGCTTACGTCGAGTGTTTTAGCTCGATGACCGAAAAAGAACACAACATTCGAGGTGCAGGAATTCTTTTGCTTTCCAAAATTCACTGATAGAATACTATGCAAGATTTTTCTATTTCATCTGACGCGATTACTGCCTTTATAATGGATTATGGCCCGAAAGTGATTGGAGCAGTCCTTACACTTATCATTGGCTTTATAGTCATTGGGATTATCGTTGGTTTTGTCAACAAGACCATGTTGAATCGTGGTGTTGACCCGAGTCTGGTTCCTTTCCTGAAGTCAATTTTGTCCATTGTACTTAAAGTTGCTTTGGTCCTTACTGTTGTAGGTATCCTGGGAGTGGAAGTTACCAGTTTCATTGCCATTCTTGGAGCGGCAGGCCTGGCAGTAGGTTTGGCCTTGCAAGGAACACTTCAAAATTTCGCGGGTGGAGTGATGATTTTACTGTTCAAACCTTTCAGGGTAGGGGACGTCATCGATGCGACAGGATACGTTGGTTCAGTCAATGAAATCCAGATTTTCAATACCATCATGAAAACACCGGACAACAAGACCATCATCATTCCAAACGGACAATTGGCGAATGCCTCCATGACGAATTACTCGACTGAACCTCGCAGGCGTGTCGATTGGACCATAGGCATTGGTTATGGTGACGATGTGGACAAAGCCAAAGAAGTAATCAGAAAGTTGATAGATGCAGACAGCCGAATTCTACAAGACCCTGAACCATTCATCGCGGTATCTGAACTAGCCGATAGTTCCGTGAATTTTGCAGTTCGTGTATGGGTTGAATCAGGAGATTATTGGGGTGTCTTCTTCGAAATGAATGAAAATGTTTACAAAACCTTTGCCGAGGTTGGACTGAATATTCCATTTCCTCAAATGGATGTACATGTACACCAGAATTAACAGGAGCTGTCAATACTAAGAGCGATCCTCCGGTAGTTTATCGGGGGATTTTTTTTTGATCCTTTCTCGTGAATAGAAGAACCAATAAAATGCCCCAAATAAAATTAGAGGTGACCGTTTCAATAGCATGATACAAACGCACCGTGTCCGGCATGATTGCGTTGGGTAATAGCAGGCTGGAGTTCATCAAAACTGCAAATAAACAACCCAATGTTAGCATGGCTGACCTTTGAGTCCTGGAGTAGCCTTCGATCATTATCCATGCTAACCCCATCCAGATGAAAGATCGTAAGACCTGTAGAATGTATATGGAACTTCCGAAAATATGGTGATGGAGCATTGACCAATAGCCTTGATTTTGAGATGTTCCAGTATAATAATTTCTTAGTTCCTCAGATTGCCAGGCTATGAAGTATCCGAAATTGAAATAAATGACCGGATAAATAAATATCGCTGCAATCAACATATTCAGGATTAAGGCCTTTTTATCAACCAACCCCAATTGAGTTTGGCGCTTTATTTCAGGATAGGTGAAGGATGTCATGACTGAATAACAAAAAGCCATTATTGCACCACCAAGAACCAATGAAGCTATGAGTGACCTGCTCATGACCTGAGAATCAATGAAGAACCAGGCTTCCATTTGGGACAAGAACCACTGGATACCAAAGTGGAGGATAAATAGGTGAACTGCCCTCCTGGACCTGGATAAACTTGTGTGATTCAGGTAAAGATGTAGGACACTTGCATTTAGTAAACACGTTACCCACAAAAGTGTCAGTACAAAACTTGGATTGGCACTTTCAGGTTGTGAGATATTAAAGACGGATGAGGAAATCATATTAGCTATTATCCAGAAGAATAAGAGTGCGAAAGAGTGTCCGAGAATTTTAAGGGTTGTTTTCATATTTGTAGATGTATATACAACTAATTGATTAAAATTTATGTAGAAATATTGTCGGTTAATTTTTGAATAGTCTGCAAAGTGGTTTTCAATTCTTCCTCAGTAATACCTTCAATTGCTTGTAGATACATTTTCCCTCCAATTGCCACCAATTCATTTTGCATTTGTTTTCCCTTGCTGGTTAAGAAGATCAACTTTGTTCTTTTATCAACACTCGACTCTTCTCTCTTTAGCAGATCTCGTTTTATCATACTATCCAAAACGCGACTGATTGTAGTTTTGTCTCGTTCGATTGCCTGGGCGATTTCTTTTTGAGAAATGCCATCTTTATACCACAGGACCGTCAAAACCCCAAATTGTTCGTTGGTGATCTGATAACCATGCTTGCGAAAATTCTCTGTCATTTGCTCACTGAATAGTTTCGTAAAACGACCAGATTGGTAAATGATATTATCATGTAAGCCTGTGGGTGTCATGAATATTATTTCTGAATAGTTTGACTAATCTAATTATTTAAGTTGTATATACAACTATTTTAAACGAAAAATTTAATGACCTAAATTATAAGAGAGGAATCAAGGGAAATTACATTCCTACCAGGATGAATGGCGCCCAGAAATAAGGCCGCTGGTATGCTTCACTTTGCATCATTTTCAGTTTAGACTCACGCAGGGCACCTGCAAAGTGCATGCTATAAGAAGAAAACAAATGCTGTCTATAGAACTCAATCATGAGCTCTGAGGTGGATTTGTCCGCAACTGGCCATAAAGAGACGATTAAGTTTTTTGCTCCAGCATATAAAAGAGCCCTCGATAGGCCAACAATTCCCTCACCTTTGGCCACTTTGCCCAGTCCTGTTTCACAGGCTGAAAGTGTGACTAATTCCGCATTGATTTTGAGGTTGTAGATTTCTCCGGAATACAGTGAACCGTCTTCTCCCTCCGAGGGTGTGAGGAAAATTCTGGAAAGCTCAGGCTCCGATTCATGTACCAGCCCATGTGTTGCAAAATGCAGGTACTTGTATTGGTCCAGTCCAGCATCTTTGATGAAGTTTTCAGACGCGTCCGCCAGCAATCGGGATTCTACCTGAAAGTCATTTCCCTGAAAGAGATATTGAATAGATTTCAATTCCTGTTCTGTTCCTTTGAGGGTTCCCATTCCTGTTGAACGATCGAACTCCACCGGAGCCATTAGCAAAATGTCTCTTTGACCTGATGTCGTTTCATCAGGTTGCATGCGTTCAACAAATAAGGTGGCAGAGTAGTCGTAGCTAATGTCATATTCTGCCAGCAGGTACTTGAGATCCTTGTACGATTCACCATCCGAGGAAGGGTTTACTAACGCTTCGAATGGAATTGTGCCCAAAATGCCATCAGGAATGATGATTAGCTGCCTAATGTAGTTGGACATTGTTGGAATTAATTGTTTATACAGGGCTTTCGCTGATGTTTCAAAAGCAGATTTAATATTGTATTTGATGGCATTGCGAAGGGCGTTGCTTTGTTTTTGATAACCTTCATCTTTTGGGTTGTTGAATATCTCGAGACCCCTTGAAGTGATGAGGAAAGTATACATTCGTGTCTTTCCTTCAAAGTAAGAGAGTATGGCATGATCAGCTGGAAGTGCTTTTTGAAGGTCTGCCACCGTTGCCATTTTAGCGTTGTACTTCAAGTCGAAGTATTTGGGATAATCGCTTTCTAACTGATCGATGAAAGAACGATAAGCCGACTGATAATTGAACAGTTGCCCTTTTAATTCATTCTGTTCTTCTTCTTCAGAACTAGCTGCAAGCTTCTGATTGAGATAAGAAATTTCGTTTTTGAGGCTATCTTCCTGCTCAATCAATGTGATGGGTATACCTGCAAAGCCTTTCGCCTTTGTTTCTGAAATGGCTTCCAGGAGTACGGCGGATTTGCTACGCTCACTGAAATTATATGCGATTTCCTCGTATTTCTTCTTCTGAAAGGGTTGGTTGGCCAACATGAGGGAGATTCGAATCGCATTGTCATACGCATCTTTG
This sequence comes from Cyclobacteriaceae bacterium, assembly GCA_965215825.1. GTDB lineage: Bacteria > Bacteroidota > Bacteroidia > Cytophagales > Cyclobacteriaceae > JAWPMT01. The sequence continues at coordinate 1,154,725 of CBDCEM010000003.1, forward strand.
GCGTCCTTGGCCAGTCGTAGTTTGTCACTATCATTTAATCGTAATTGTCTGACTTGACCGATCAAAGTATCACATTGGGCAAAAGTGTTAAGAGCTATCTGCAAATGACCAGGTTTGAGACTTTTGTCCGTGTGCAGGTTTTCATATGACAAAGCTTTAGCAATGAGCGACTGCAGTAGAATATTCACATTATAATAGCCCTCCAATTTGGGCAATTGTTGTTTGCTTCCTTGTTCCTGATCAGAAAGGTTGGCGTAAATGGACTGTTCGTAAAAGTGGGTTGCCTGTTTCCACTTGTTCTGATCATAAAATAGCTGACCCATGAGGGCGTATGCGTTGCTTACGTCCGGATGTTTGTCGCCGTAGATCCGAATGTACATTTCAAGGGAGGTTTTCAAAGCTTCTTCGGCTTCATCAAAAGCATCTGCTTCCAAATGAGTTCGCCCAAGGGTGCTGAGTGTAAATGCTTTGTTCGGATGATCTTCATCCCCATATTCCTGTTTCCAAATTTCTTGCACTGCTTCAATGAGTTCCAGTGCTTCGAGATGATTATTGAGCTGTTCATTGGCACGCGCCAGGTTCAAAAGACAGTAAGCTACTTTGGGGTGATTGTTGCCTAATTCTTGTTCGTAGATCTGTCTCGTCCGAGTCAGGTATAGAGAAGCCTGAAAGGGGTTTTCCTGAATGTAAGTGATACCCAGGTTGTTGTAAGAGTCTCCTGCGGCAAGTGATCGTTTACCAAACAAGGTTTGTCGCATTTCCAGGGCCTTTTCATGGTATTGTATGGCCAGGTCATAATTCTCGTTGTTCCAATAGGTCAATCCCAGGTCTTCGTAACATTCTGCCAGAAAAGCACTGGGTTCTTTTGGGAAAAGTTGCTCCGCTTCCAGCAAGTTCTCCAGGGCCAGGTCATTGCGACCCAGGTTGAGTTCGGCCTCCCCAATCATTGAATAGGACTCTGCTAATAGTAATGCCTGATCGGGAATTGTCGTACGAATGAACTTCAAAGTCTTCTCGGCGAGTGTTTTGCTCTCCTGAAAGTTGCCCATCGAGATTTCGCAGGAAGCCATTCGCAATTGACAAACGGAAAAAAGCTGATTTTCACCTTGTTCCTGAAAAACCGTACTCAGGGAGGAAAACTGTTCGTACGCTCCGGAATAGTCGGTATTTTCAAATGCTTCCATCGCATTTTCTAGCCGATCGTACTGTGCATGACTGTAAAAACAGCTAAACAACAGTAGAAACAGAAGTATGATGTTTGTAGATTTCAATGGCTTCATTCCATTTTAACTATACTGGTAGAATTGTCTTTAGGTTGATTCAAATGTAAGAATCTTTAGAGAACGCTCGGGAATAATCTCGATAGTAAAAACTGCCTGGTTGAACTTGAATCAATGTTTTTTGAAAAAAAAGAAAAAAAGATTCAATCCTGATTAAACCTTTTACGGGCAGACCCCTCTAAGCTAGCGAATACGGAATTAGAAAACAGTTTTAAAAACCATATAATAGTTATGAAGCGAGTAGCCTTTTTATTTACGGCAATTATTGCCTTTGCTCTTATATCCTGCGAAGATTCAGGTATCACAGAGTCAGAAGTATTTGAACTTGATTTTTCGTCAGAAGTGACCATGGAATCTGCCGAAGAAGATGTGACCACCATTACTGATGCCGCAGATGAATTATTTCAATTGAGTTTTGGCAGGACAGAAAATGGGGTAAGAGATGAAATTCTTGATTGTGCCACAGTAGAGCGTGATACAGTCAATCAAGTTATAACCATTGATTTCGGGGATGGGTGTGAAGGAAGAAGAGGACGTCTCCGGTCCGGGAAGATCGTTGTTACTTACGATGGCAATCGACGAACTGTCGGATCATTCAGAAGTGTCACTTTTGAAGACTTCTTTGTGGACAGTACACAAGTAGAAGGGACAAGAACCAAAACAGTCACTGCTGTGGACGCTGAGAACCTTAGCATCACGGTGGATATAACCCTAACAGGAGGTAAACTTACCTTTAGTGATGGCACTTTCGCTACAAGAGAAGCACAGAAGACCAGGGTTTGGGCATTTTCTGCGGATGGCGATCATGTAACGACTATAAGCGGATCAGCTTCCGGTGTGAACCGTGAAGGCCTGGATTATCGGATGGATATTACGGAGGACCTTAAATTTCAACGTGCTTGCTGGAGATCCGGGGTGTTTGTTCCGGTTTCCGGAGTGAAAATGTTTTCGGTAGGTGAGAGCACGGCCACTATTGACTATGGCGATGGTGAATGTGACAACCTTGCTACAGTAACAAGAGATGGTGTAACCGAGGAAATTGAGTTGTCGGTAAGAGGAAGACGAAGAAGAGGTTAACGAGTTAGGAGTTAGTCTCCTAGTTTTTCAGGTAGGTATGAGGGTGCTCCGGGACGGGGTGCCCTTTGCTTGTTAATTTTAGTGTAGGGCTGGTTTATTAGACAGTTATTTAATAAGATATCGTTTGATCTCTTCCATTAGTTTTGTATTATCACTTTGTGATTCACCAGAGAGGACAAAAAAGAGGTAAAAAGGATCCGTATAAAGAGGCCAGTTATTCCCCTTCTGCGGCAAATAGAGAAAGGGTTTCTGGCCACAAAAATGAAGCAATAAGTGACTTAGCGTCTGCTATTCACAACAGTTTACGGCTTTCCAAAATTACTCAATTGACCGCCATCGTTGATAGTCGTACTCAGAGCATTTCTAAATTTTCTGACCAAAGGACTCAGCATAATAAAAGACAATCGACTGATCAAAGTATTCAATTGGCACGCATTCCGGTGGGTTTTGATCGCGTTTCAGCGGCAACAGATCCTGTAGCAGATAGTTTGGTTACGCGTGGTTTAGGCAATTGTATTGCCATTGCAGCTCAGGATAATCGAACTGGACTTGCGGTTATGGGGCATCTCAATACGAATAATACACTTGAGAATGTTGATGCATTGATAGCTTTTAGAACTTTACTTTTAAATGAGCTGGAACGTATTGTTGGAAGACGACCTAACCCCGTTTTTCATGTGAGCCTTGGAACCGTTTGGATGAGTAGAGATCGTGATGTTGATCACCCGAGAAATAATAGGTGGTGGCAAATGAGACATGGCTTGATTGTGGATTGTATTAATGTGTTTGGAACTGAGCCAAGTGAATTTGGCGATGTGGCCGAATTTAACCTTGCAACCGGGCAAATAAGAGGTAGTGGTGAAAATGGAGATGAAGCAAATTTGGTGGCACGACCTGCTGATGACCCCCACGGAAGAGCAGGCGATGATATTCCCTATGACCGTTTGAGGCATGGAAATGTCAGGGGGCACAAACTTGATAAAAATATGGGCCTGATGGATCGTGCATCTGTCAGGCTTAATCCCGAGGGATGAAATGATACCACGTCTTGAGATGACGATAGTGGAGGGTTTTATTGAAAGAAAAAGCAACTTTTTTCTACCTTTTTGAGGTACTGCAATATGATGAAGAACCTTAACCAATGCCTTCCAAATCTGGGTGAAAAACTGCTCGAAGAAATTAAATCTTCCTCCACCGGCAAGAAGTTCGCAAAAAATGAATTAGTGGTAGAGCAGGGGGAAATACTCAGATTTTTGCCCATCGTGATTGAAGGTCGGGTGAAAGTCTTTACTTATGAAGCGTCCATGCAATTCCTGTTGTATTTTATCAATAAGGGTGAGACATGTATTTTTAGTTTCGCTCACATTTTTGATGAAGAGCCCGTTTCTTTTTCGGGACTGACTGAAGTGGATAGTGAGTTACTTCTGTTACCTATTCATAAGGTAAGAGAATGGAGTGAGCAATATCCCAGGTTCAATGCCATGTTGTTGAAAGCTTATCAGAAACATTACAATGATCTGCTTCATACGACAAAGGAAGTGGTTTGCTATAATCTGGAGGATCGATTATTGAATTATCTGAAAAGACGAAAACAACTCGAAGGTTCAGATATTCTGAAATTGTCCCACCTGGAAATTGCCGGTGACCTGGGGACGTCCCGAGAGGTAATTTCGCGATTGATGAAAAAATTAGAACATAGCCAGGAAATAGAACAATTGGGTCGAAAAATAAAAGTCTTGTAATGTGACAATAGTCACTGTTTATTGATATGTGCTTAATCAAGTTTGCCACATAAAACCTTAAATAGTTGAAAATGTCAGACCAGACTGTACTTATACCAGGCAATTCATTGATTACTTCAACTCCCGAAGAGGGGCGACAATTGGCTGTTAAGATGGCGAGATTGATCATTAAAGCCACTCAACCTGATGCGGGAATTCGAGAAAAAATCCGGCCACAGTACGCTGAGGATGGCGCAATGTTGATTGCCATCGGGGCCACTGTCGCTACCGAATTTGCTACCATAGCCGCAGCCAATAATTACTGGAGATAGATCAGTTTTTCAAAGTTGCTATTACTTCATTGATAAATCCGTCAAAATCCAAAACGGAGGTATCATAGGTAGTTCCGAGACGAGTCACAACCAGTTCTTCAGAAGGAATGATGATCACGCGCTGACCATGGAATCCACCCATGTAATAGGTGTCTTCCGGAAGGTCTGGGTGGGGATTATTGAGCCAAAACTGTCCACCGTATACGTCTTTGGCATCTTTGGCATCCTGTTTCACAAAATTTACCCAGGATTCGGGAACAACACTTTCTCCGTTCCAGTAACCTTTGTTCAGATATAGTTGACCAACCCGGGCCCAGTCCCGTGCCGATGCCCATCCAAAAGATGATCCTACCATGGTACCGGAACCATCTGGTTCGATAAGGAAGGAACTTGCACCGATCTTTTCGAACAGTTGTTTGTTCAGATAATTCATATAGTCCTGGTCATTGTCAAAATAGCCTCGCATCAGTTGCATCAACAGATTGGTCGTTCCTGATGAGTAATACCAAAATTCTCCGGGTTCACTAATTAACGGTTGTGGAATAGTCACAATACCGGAGCTGTCACTGAGCCAAAGCATGCGATTGGCATCAGAGTAACCGGAGTAATTTTCGCCGAACTCGAGCCCACTACTCATTTGCAGCAAATTTTTGTAAGTAATCTTTTCCTTCGAAGTACCTTTCCATTCAGGCACGGGCGCCGGCTCATCCAATTGGAAATAGCCGTCTCGTATCATCAGCCCAGCCATCGTACTTGTGATGCTCTTGGTCATGCTCCAGCCCAGTAACCTTTTGTGCTTGTTGAATGCATTTGCATACTTTTCACCAATCACCTGGCCTTTGTAAAGCACAACGATGGCTCTGGTGTTTTTCGGTTTCTCGGGATCAGTTTCAGCGAAGAATTTGTCAACACTTTCCTGTATTTGTGCACTTTGATCAGTATTAATCACCTGTACCGTGTCCATCAATTCAAACCAATTTTGAAGCGCAACATCGTATTCAGAGGTATTTCGATAAGGGTGATTTCTTAGTGTCGTTTCATCCAGTTCATTGACCAAAACGCAACCCAGGTCTCCGCGATAGATGGCTTTTCTTCCTGCCAGACCATACAAATTGGCGGTGGCATACTGACCTTGCAAGTTCACTTCTTTGTTGGTCATTCCGACGAAAGAAAAGCCCAGGTCTACTTTCTTGGCAATATCCTCTGGTATGGCTGCCACAAAAACACATGAACATAGGTTCTTGGCCGCATATCCCGTGGCAATCATCAAGGTAGGCTTGAGGAAGGAATGATATAGAACGGTAATGAGTACAGCGATGATAATTAGAAGTATATGACGTTTTTTCATGAGAAGAGTGAATGGGAGATAAAATTAAGATAAAAGATCGATCGCCAATCTAGAATGGCAGTTTGAGGTTTTCCGCTTTATTATATCGTTCCTTTTGAGCATGTATTCAGAATTTCCTTACCTTATAGCCAGATGAATTCCGTCAAGAAAACTCACCAGAAGATCAAACGCAAAATCAGACTGCTGCTTTTGGTGTTGTTTCTGACCCTTGCCGGAGCTGGGATATATCTTTTCCAGATCAGGCAACACCCTGCTTTTCAGGTAGCTTTACGAGCCATAGAAGCGTCCGAAGAACTAGCCATTGTCACTGGAGAGATACGCAGAATCGGTTGGATACCTTCCTACAGTATGTTGGAAAATAGTGTGGAATACTTGATCAACGTGTACAGTACCCGCGGAGAAGAGGGAGATAGAAGGGTGCGGATATACCTTGAACAAACAGGAAGAGGAACCTGGAATGTAGATTATTTTTCAGTAGAATTTATAAATCAGCGTAGCGGAAATGAGATCATTTTCGCCGTACAACTCATTGGGGGGTTATTGTTTGCACTTTCTTTGATGATCACGATTTATAAGTATATGAATCGGGTCAGATTTCTATCTGCCGATTCATTTAGAGAAGCGCTGGGAAAAGTCGAGGAAGCGGCCTCCAGGATCGAAAAAACGACGATGACTGGCCAAAGTAATCTGGGTGTGTTAAAGACTGATTTTGATGAAAGAAGTGTTGCGAGAAAGGAGAAAATGTTCAAAGTGCAAGTGACCTATCAGACAGAAACTGGAGAAGAGATCATTGTGAAAAACGATTTTAGTTCTAATAAGAAATACGGACCTGGAGATACGATAGAAGTATTATATCATCAGAATGACCCGAAAAGAGCCGAACTTGTGGACTTCTTCTGGTTCTGGCCACAATTCTGGTTGGTGTTTACTATCGTATTTTTCGTTTTTGCCAGTGGATCAACAGTGTTGGCATTGACTATTTAGGAAGGTGGAAGGGTGTGAGTGACAATTTCGGGAGCTTAAGCAAATAACATCAGACCTGCTTTTCAGTCACTATTTTTCCAAATTCACTTTTACAATTTTATGATAGATCAAGTTTGCTCAAGGGATTTACTTAAGATGAAACCTTCTTTTTTTTCCATCTCCTCAACTGATCGATAGACATCAAGTAGATGTTTACTAAATTTTGACATGAGCCTCGCTGCTCCTCGGATCAAAATCATTTCCGAGATCAGAATGATACGCTCCATGAGACTTCCGGATGCTTTCATTTTAGCCATCCAGACCTTCTTGGCAGCCATGTCAAAACCACTCATTCTTTTACAATTCCAAATGTGAATGGCGCTTTGTTGATGCTCCTGATTATAGGTTGTCCAACATGCAGCGGCAGCTTCCGCTGCTTTTGTCGAGAAGTGATTTCGAAATTCGAATAGAAGAAATTGACGATTATCAATAGAAATGGCTTCTACTTCAACTTCAGGTAAGGACAATAATACTTGGTGAGATGGCTGACTATCAATAGGCATAGGTTGATGCATTTAGGAGTACCTATAAGGATAGCAGGACTTAACTGAGGCTTGAAACCTGTTTACGAAACTAATTGAATAATTCGAGCATTCATTATTGCTTCAAACGTTGTGAGATCGACTCGTTGATGGTTATTTTTTCCAAATTGACCCTTACATTTTTGTGATAGGGAGTCTTGGCCAGTGGATCGCAATCATCCATAGATGTGAGGCTATTCACCAGGGCACCTGTAGTTTTGATGTCATGACCCGAGTACGTAAAACCGTATCCATGAGGCATAGAAAGCATTTTTCTCGGCAATTCATCCGTCACCCAGGTTTTGATCACTACTTCGCCGGTTTTTGAGAAACATCGCACCCAGTCTCCATTTTCAATTCCTTGCTCGGCAGCATCTTCAGGATGAATTTTCAACGCACCTTCGGTATCTTTTTTTCGCCATTCAGGATTTCGGATCAAAGCATTAGCATTGTAAGACCTACGTTCACCAGCCAACAGGTTGAATCTAAACTCATCATCGACCGCAGTTTCCTTGGGAAGCTTGTTTAACCATTGCAGCATCTCCGGGATTTCCAGGTGAATCTTCTTGTCTTTGTGACGGATCAATTCCCAACTTTCCTCATAAGTGTGTTTACTGATGAGCGTCCCTGATTTGCTGTGAAGAATGCGGTTGAACAAGGACTCTCCCAATGCATAACCTTTGCCCTTGAAACCTGCACGCCGGACTTGTTTTTCATATTTCTTGGCAAAAAGGTGTGAGGCAAACCAAATGAAGGCTGAGGATTTGGCATATGGATAGGGTAGGGCTTTGCCCAGGCTTTCCGTCAATACCAACAATTGTTGTTTTTTCCATTTAGGATTGAACGCCGTGGTGACGGCAAGCGCTGCTGGAAATAACTTCAAAGAAGGGATTTTGCGATCAAGTTTTGCGACAGATGCCAGCAGTGGGAATGAACTGGGGATGTCGCCCATAGCGACTACCAGTCGTCTGTAGATCTCAGGCTCATCTAGTGTGTTGGCGATAGGTTCATCGATTGGGTGACGTAGATGAAAAAAATTGTTTGGAAACTCCAGATTGAAGAAGGTAGCTTCCATTTTTTCAAATTGATTCTGCGCTGGCAGCACATATTGTGCAGCCTGAGCAGTTTCGGTCATGGCCACATCAATGACTACTGATAACTCCAGGTTTTCAATGGCTTTTCGTTGTGCACCCGAATCTGCATAGGTGGCGACAGGATTGGCCGAATCAACAATCAGTGCCCGGATTCGTTTAGGGTCTTCCGTTAATATCTCCTGAGGCAGAATGTTTGGAGGAAAAAGCTTACCTATTCCTTTCATTCCGGTGATCTGTGTAGTCACGCCACCGTCCTCCGGCTCTTTGGAATGACCTATCAGAGGGAAAAGAAAGTTGTGTAGACAATTGGTGCCTTCCCGTCCAAAATGCCCGGTCACAAGAAAGAGTAATCTTGCGAGATAAGCATTGAGGGTGCTATTATGACTTTGCTCAATACCCAGGTCCGATCGTAAGGCAAAAGTTTTGGCGCTGGTGATTCCTTTGGCGACCTCAATGATCAGTGTTTCTGAAATGCCACTGATTCTTGCATATTGAGAGACTGGAATTTGATCGAAATGAGGTCTGATTTCATTAAATCCAACCGTATGCGATTCAATAAAAGCCTGGTCTTCTAATTCGTTTTGGATGATATAGCCCAGTAACGCGGCTAATAGATAGGCGTCTTTGCCTAGAAGAACTTGTAAAAAGAGATCGGCTTTTTTCGCTGTTTCAGTTTTTCTGGGATCGACTACTACCAGCGTCTTCTTAGGGTTCCTTGCTACCTCGTTGACCGTTGGGCGGGCCTTGGGGAATCCATGAGATTGCAGCGGGTTTGCCCCAATAACCATTACATATTCCGCTTCCCCAACTGCTTCACAATAATTTGTGTTTTGACGTCCAAAAAGGTGTGCATTAACCCAAAAATTGCCTGTTTTTTCCTGTGCGAGCGAGGCGTAGATGTAGGGAGTTTCACATGCCGTCCGTAATGCTGCCCCGTATACCCCACCAAGATGATTGCCCTGACCACCACCACCTGCATAGGCAATGGCCTTGCCGCTATGAGTGTCCCTAATCTGGACCAGCTTTCCCGCAATTTCCTTGATCGCTTCGTCCCAGCTAATGATCTCAAATTTGCCATGATTATTTTTCCGAAGAGGACTGGTCAATCGTTCCTGCTTGTGATAGTAGTTTAATCGGGTGGCTTTCTGACACAAGTACCCTTCAGAGACGGGATGATCTTTATCGCCCAGAATTTGCGTAAAATTCCCAGTTTCGTCTTTTTTTATTTCTATGCCACAATTCTGGTTACAAAGGATACAGGCAGTTTTATACGATTCCTGGGACATGCGGCTTATGTTTTTAGGCTAACACTTTAGGTCAGGTTTGTTGACCAACTCTTCAAACTTCTCTGATTTGTTTTCATCAGGTCGGTCAGCACATGGAAAATCTTTCTCGATTAACACATGTAATAGCTCCCCTTCTCCCAGAGCAAGCTGCGTTTCTATGCCAACCTGATTGGTGTCAATCCAGGTCTTGGCAATTGGATTTGGAAGGATCAACAAGAGTTTGTTTTCCTCAAACAACGCCTCTATTTCTGAGCTCTCCAGAATCAGAATTTCATATTGAAAGGTGCTTTTGGAAGGGAATTCAATGCTTTCTGAAATCCGGCCTTGCTCCCGTAATCGAGCAAGTTCCGATCGCTGAATTCTGATTCTTATGCTGTTGTGGGTTAGTCTAAGTTTCACTGTGTAGATTTTCTAGCGAAAAGATAGATCAATTCAATTAAGAGATTAAGAAATCATCGCTAGTTTTTACGGCACATGACTTTACCGAATCATCCATGCAGATGCTGGTATAGTTCCCCGCCAACCTATCCTCTGGTCAGTTTATATGCGCAACTTACTTAAGTCGGGCAAGTCCCTTTTTTGACTCTCCCATGTTTTCGTCCAACTCGAGCGATTTGGAGTACAGTTCAACGGCTTTACGCTCATTTCCCTGTTTTTCGTAAATCATAGCCATCCGCATCCACGCCGCCGATGGAGAAGGTATGCCCGGAGTTAGGTCCTTTGAGAGGTATGTTTCGAGGCTCGAGATGCCTAATTCGCTATTTAATCCTGAAAATGCACTGGTTCTGCCAATTTGATACAGGGCTCCTATATTGGTGGTGTCCTCCTTATAGACCTTTTGAAACAGATCGAATGCTTTGTCAAAAGATTGCTGATTTTGATAAAAATACCCCAGGTTAAAGGCGTACCGTTTGTCATATTTCATGGCATTCACGTATTCCTTTTCTGCTTTTCCGTATTCCTCTTGTCTCATCCAGACAGTAGCCATTGCCGCGTGTCCCTGAGCTGGATCAATCGTTAGAATCGTGCTGGCGGTTGCCTCCGCTTTCTCCCAACTCCCACCCATAAATCCTGGTGCCAGGGTATAGAATTCAATTAGACTCAGATGCGCATCGATGTTCTTTGGGTCCAGGGAGACTGCCTTTTCGTAGGCGTTTTTGATCTTTGGAGCCATTAGTCCCTGGCGAAATACGCTGGACTCCTGTGCGTATCTGCCCATTGCATTACCATACCAATAGAAGTAATCCGCTTCATTCGGATATTCATCTGTAAGATCTTCAAAGTAATTTGTTGACTTTTTGTATTCACTCTGATCGAATGCAATTCGCCCAAGGTAGTATTGGACCTCACGACTTTCGTCTAATTCAAGGAGTATGTTCTTCGCAGCATCAAGTTCATTAGATTCGTAGTGCTTGATGGCCTTGCCTATACTTTGAGCATAGGCCAGACATGGACCCAGGATCAGGATCAATAATAGTATTTTTTTCATTTTGAGTTTTTGACCTTTAGAGTATAGATGAAGATTCAGCAAAAGGGTTGCTCTGGTCATTTAAATTTTTTGAAGCGGATAAAGGGTCCAGGGGGCGCATACACATATTGTATTTTTTGATTTACTGAGACCCAGGGCAAAAGTCAGGCCATTCTTCTTTCAAGAATGGAATTAGCTCATCAGCTATGTTAATAGCGTGTTAATCCACTTCGTCCCTTCAACTGACTTTTAGATGTCTCGTACATATATCAACCAATCCTTAATTGTATGAAACGCTCTTTTCTTCTGTTGTGCTTCGGCCTCCTTTCCACATCAATTAATGCCCAGGAATGGAAACTGGTGTATCACAATGATGCTGATGGTAATCGGGTGGCAGGGAGTATAGAAGAATTGATTCAGGCGGTTTATGATGGAAAAGAAGTTCGCGTAGCCTGGTGGAGTAGGAAGAATGAGGAAGGTGTTTCCAGGGTTTATCATCTGGCTGATGCCGCCTTCCTTACTGTCATGATGGATTCCGTCGTGATGGCTCAGATCAGGCCTATTTATGGCCAAACACCCGATTTTGAAAGCTATACCATCACGATGAAAGAAAATTTGGAATGGGTTTCCGTTGGAGGGACAAACGGCCAAAGCGACGCCATGATGCGAAACACAATTACTGGAGAAATTGTGGGGCACAATCAACGAAAAAATGCCCGAAAGTGGTTTGTAAAACAATAACCTTTCCTCGTACTTCAATAACAAGATATCTGAGCGAGGTTAGTATCTCCTGCAGATAACCCGCAAAGTAAGAAATTCAAAACTTCAGTAACTTACTCATGTAAACTGACGTTTTGGAAGTTGACAATCAACCCAGGACGGAACAACATGGGTATATCAAAAGACATTGACGAATTGAGAGAAGCGGGGGTGATTTCTGAGGAAACAGCTGAAGATATCCGTACTTTCTACAATCGTCAGGAAGGGTTATCGACCAACCGTTTATTCATGGTTTTCGGTGTTCTCGGAGCCATTTTGGTAGGTATGGGAATCATTCTAATCATTGCCCATAATTGGGATGATTTGTCCCGATTGCCCAAAACCATCATCGCTTTTATTCCTTTGATCGGGGGGCAGATCTTGTGTGCATATGCCGGATTTCGAAAACGAGAAAGTGCTGTTTGGAAAGAAAGCTCCGCTGCATTCTTATTTTTTGCTGTTGCTTCCAGTATTTCATTAATTAGTCAGATCTATCACATTCAAGGAGATTTAAGTGGATTCTTACTGATCTGGATGCTGCTCTGTATTCCACTTATTTATGTAATGAATGCCTCCATCGTTTCCTTGCTTTGTATTGTTGGGATCACATGGTACGCGTGTGAAACGAGTTATTGGCAATATCCGAATAGTACATCTTATCTCTATTGGATGTTGATGGCCTTGGTTTTGCCTCATTATTTCGGTCTTTTCAAATCCAGACCCACAAGTAATGCGACTGTATTCCACCATTGGTTGATTCCCCTTTCTTTGGTGATCACACTTGGAACGCTTGCTGACCGTCATGGTCATTTCATGTTTCTGGCTTACATGAGTTTATTGGGGTTGTTGACGCTATTAGGAAATAGTGATCTTCTTAGTAGGCAGTCGGTTGCGAGGAATGGTTATCGAATGATAGGAACCATAGGCACGATTATCATGCTGTTGATGATGAGCTTTGATTGGTTCTGGGAAGACTTGCTAGGAACGAGTTTCGTTTTGGAGGAGTTTGTATTCGCCCCTGAATTGTGGATGGCTTTAATGCTCACGGCTATTTCCACGGTTTTGTTCTTGAAACGTTTTAAAGAAAGCTCTTCGGTAAGCAGCGATTATTTGAGTTGGACGTTTGCCCTTTTTGTTATTCTATTCATCATTGGGCTATTCACGAAACTTCCGGTTGTCCTGGTTAATGCCGCGTTATTTGCATTGGGCATTGCCAAGATTAGGGAAGGAAACTTACGGGATCACCTGGGTATCCTGAACTTTGGCTTGCTGATTATCATTTCTCTGATCATTTGTCGGTTTTTAGATACGGACCTTAGTTTCGTCATGAGAGGAATCCTGTTCATTGTAGTGGGAGTTGGATGCTTTTTAGCAAATTATCAGATGTTAAAACGGAGGAAAGCTCATGTATAGACAAATAGTGCTTCCGGTTGTCTTTGTACTTATGATTCTTGCTCAGTTATACGTTCCCGGTAAGATGATTTGGGATAGTGAACAGATTTGGTTGCAAGGGACCACCCACTTGTTCAAGACCGCTCCTGTAGATCCCGTTGATATTTTCAGGGGGAAATACATCAATCTTTATTTCCAAGGGACGATCATTCAGGTTGATGATGAATCAGAGTGGGTAATTGGAGAACAGGTTTTTGGACTGCTTGTGAAAGATGAAGCTGGATTTTCACAGATCGAGGCGGTTAGCAAAGAAAAGCCTCAGGATGGAATTGATTATATCACACTTTCAATCAATTACGTCACCAATGATGGTAAAAACAAATTGCACTTAGACTATCCATTTGATAGATTCTACATGGAAGAGACGAAAGCTTATCAGGCCGAATTGTCTTATAACGAATCACAAAGAGACAGCAGCTCCTCTACCTACGTTGTTGTTGCAATTCGCGATGGAGATGCGGTAATCAAAGATGTTCTTATAAACGGAGTTCCGATCAAAGAAGTAGCTCAAACAGCAGGAACAGATTCGAATTAATCTCTTCTTTAATATTCTAATATGACCCCATCCTGTCATTAGATTTGAATATGGACAGGAAAACATATGAAACATCGCTGAATAAACTTCAAATTAATCTGATAGCGTTGCAGGAGTGGGTGAAGAAAGAGGGACTGAAAGTTGTTGTCCTTTTTGAAGGGCGCGATGCCTCGGGTAAAGGAGGCGTAATCAAAAGAATTACTGAAAAACTCAATCCAAGAGTAGTGAAAGTGGTGGCTTTGGGAATACCCACAGAAAAAGAGAGGAGCCAATGGTACTTTCAGCGATATGTTGCTCACCTACCCGCTGCGGGAGAAATCGTGCTTTTTGATCGAAGTTGGTACAACCGGGCTGGTGTAGAACGTGTCATGGGGTTCTGCACAGAAGGTCAACATCAGGAATTTCTGCGGTCCTGTCCTGAGTTTGAAAACATGTTGATTCGGTCGGGTATTGTACTACTGAAATACTGGTTTTCCGTCAGTGATGAAGTACAGGAGAAGCGATTCAAAGCACGGGTATCGGATCCCCTTAAGCGATGGAAGTTCAGCCCGATGGATCTGGAATCCCGAGCCAGGTGGGTAGCCTATTCCAAAGCCAAGGACGAAATGTTCGCTCACACAAATACCAGACAATCTCCATGGTATTCCGTGAATGCCGATGATAAGAAAAAAGCTCGTTTAAATTGTATCCATCACCTGTTGTCGAAGATTCCTTATCAAACACTGGAGTATGATGAAATTGAATTGCCACCCTTAACTGAAGATCAATCTTACGTTCGTCCACCTTTGGAGAAGCAAGAGTTTGTTCCTGAAATATACTTGTAGTATTTCTTGCGATCGAAAGGAACATTTTCAGGAAAAGCACAACTAATTGATATTAATGGAATTCGATAGAGAGAAATACAAAGTAATAGATACTTAGTTAGCCTGCGTAGCGTGTTGAAAGGCTTGGATTGTCCCTGTAACCTTTGAGTATTAGATCCTTTTAAAACCATTTTAGGTGGCCTAGAAAATAAATTTAAATTAATAAAACTTCATTTAGAATAATATCGTATTTATATTTACTTCAATTAGTATAAAATACGATGAAGAAGACGCGACTCGGTGAATTTCAGGAGTTGATCCTGATGACAGTAATTGTATTACAAGAACAGGCATATGGCAATGAGATCCAGCGTGACCTGGAAGAACGCCTGAAGGAACGCCTGAGCGTTGGTGCAATTCAGACTGCATTGAAAAGGATGGAAGAGAAAGGATTCCTAACATCCAAGTGGGGAGAAGCCAGTCAAAGAAGAGGAGGGAAGCGCCGACGGATCTATGCGGCTACTCCGGAAGCTTATCAGACTTTGCAGGAGATGAAAGACATTCGGTCACAATTGTGGTCTGCCATGCCCAGTTTGGGCACTAGCTCCTCCTAATGGCAAGCGAGTCTAATCAGCTGTTTCCTCCTCGATGGCCTCTCCAGGTATTGCGGTTTTTGATCAAAGAGCGCTACATGGAAGAGGTTGAAGGTGATATGGAAGAAAGGTTTTACGATAACCTTGACCACTTTGGTTATACCAAAGCCAAACGGCTGTACTATTTCGACACATTGAAACTACTCCGACCCAGGTTGATCAGAGGTCTGGGTGGCGATCATCAATTAAATCATTTTGGCATGATCCTCAATCATTTAAAAATTGCCTTTCGGCAAATGAACAAGCAAAAAGTTTTCAGTTCCGTCAAAATCGGAGGATTCGCGCTTGGCATCGCGGCGTGTTTACTGATCTCTCTCTACATCACACATCAAGTGAGTTATGATAGGCATTACAAGGAAGGTGATCGTGTTTTTAGAATAGTCAATCAGTGGTCTCAGTCCGGAGAGGTCGGATACTGGTCCAATGTACACGGACCATTAAAGGGAATACTGGAAGAGAATATTCCAGAAATGGAATTACTTGCCCGGACAGTTGACTGGTCCTGGGGCGATGCAGGAGATAACCATATCCAGTTAGGAGGTAGCGTTCAAAGTCATTATGAAGAAGGTTTCTTCTACGCAGACCCGGAGCTATTGGAAATTCTGGAGATCAGTATGGTGTACGGAGATCGTGCGGCCTTGTTCGAACCCAATACACTGGTGATATCAAGAAGCAAGGCGGAGGTCTACTTCCCCGATGAAAATCCTATTGGTAAGCAACTCGTTTTGAACAAAAACCCTGAAAGTGCTTATACCATCGCTGGAGTCATGAATGACTTGCCGGAAAACATGCACCTACAGGGCGATTTTATAATGACACTCTTTGGGCGTAAAGATGGTCCTGGTACCAGTGGATGGTGTTGTACTAATTATTCCATGTACACTAAATTATCCATTGGGGCAGATAAAGAAGTAGTACAACAAAAAACAGGAGAGGTACGCAAAAGCCTGGTCATTGATCTGCTCAAACAAGATGGTCAGATTAACCTGGAGCAACAAGCCCTTTATCAGTCATACTACTTCCAACCCGTAAGCGATATCTATTTGAACCCTGAAGAAGTGGGTGATTTTTTAAGTCACGGATCTGAAGATCTGGTATGGACCTTTGGTATCATCGCCGCGATTATACTACTGCTGGCTTGTATCAATTTCATCAACCTGTCTACTGCCAGTTCCATGAGCAGGGCGCGTGAGGTAGGGTTAAGAAAAGCGGTAGGATCTTTTCGTTCCGGTTTGATTGTGCAATACCTGGCGGAATCCTGCCTTTACAGTTTGCTATCGGTAGCGTTGGGGGTTGGCGTGGCTTTTATTGCAATGCCCTTTTTCAACAACCTGACAGACTTACACCTTGCGTTGCCGTGGACGACCTGGTGGTTTGTGCCAGGTTTGCTGATGCTTTCCGTCTTGCTGGGAGTCCTGTCGGGCTTATACCCGGCGTTGGTATTGTCAGGATTCCGAACTGTGGAGGCCTTGAAAGGAAAAGTAGGCGCGGGAAGAAAATCATTTTTGCAAAGTGGCATGGTGGTCTTCCAATTTGCGGTAACGGTTGTCCTGATCATCAGTGCGCTGGCCGTACATGAGCAATTCCAGTTCATGATGAACAAACCATTGGGCTTTGAAAAGGAACAAGTGGTCAATTTGTTGGGATTGGATACCATGGACGAGGAAAAGAAACAGACTCTAAAAGCTGAACTGCTGCGATTGCCCGCCGTGAAAAGTGCATCTCTAAGTGATTTTCTGCCAGTCGAAGGGGGTGCAGTGCACAATCGAGATTTCTGGACAGGCTCTGATGAAAGTGGACACGAGCGCTACGAAGCGGCCATGTGGTTTGTAGATGAAGATTACCTGCCAACGCTGGAAATGGAATTGAAAGACGGTCGGAATTTCCGTAAAAACGAACCTGGCCAATCGATCATCATTAATGAAAGATTGACCACTATTCTGAATATGGAAGACCCAGTGGGGCAAAATCTTACGGATATGTTCAAGAATCGCTACAATATCATTGGCGTGGTAAGTGACTTCTATTTCGAACCCATCACTGGAGATATCAGACCACTTGCCCTATCTACAGGTGCTCCCTCAGCAACACTTTCGGTAAAGATCGCACCACAAAATGTAGAAGAGTCCTTAATGGCCATTGCAGGAGTGTGGGATGAGTTCAACCCCAATCAGGCCATTAGGCATCGGTTCATGGACGCGCAGTTTGCTATCTGGTACAAAGACCTGGAACGCTCCCGAACGCTATTTCTGTTATTCACCGTATTGTCATTGGTCATTGCCTGTTCAGGTTTATTTGCCCTTTCGCTTTACCTGATAGGGAAAAAGACCAAAGAGATCAGTGTTCGAAAAGTACTTGGAGCCAGCCTGTCGAAGCTATTACTCATCCTCATTGGAGATTTCTTTAAACTGGTGTTTCTAGCCATCATTATCGCCATTCCTATTGCCTGGTATTTCGTCGAAACGATGATCGAATGGATGGCAAATCGCATTACCCTGGAATGGCCCTTGTTTGCGGCCGGTGCGATCATAGCGAGTGTGATTGCCATATTGACCATTAGTTTTGAGGCCATTCGTGCCAGTTTGGTAAACCCTGCTAAGCAGTTAAGACAGGAGTGAGTTAAGTACCCACACAAACCGATTGTCATACCACATTATGCACGTCATTCCTGCGCAGGCAGGAATCTCAAGCTGCTTTAGTAGGTATCCCATTGTTTGAGATTCCGGCAGATCAATAATGAATAGTCAGAATTTGTAAATCTGTTCAATGATCGCCTGAATGACGCTTTACTTTTTTCTACAAAACCTCCAATGGCTGATAGGACCTTCCAACTTTTACTTTGGTGCCAGTTTTCATGATCAGGTATTCGTCACGCCCTGATTTCTCCTTTCCTATGATTTCTTGTTTGTTGACGAGGTATTTTCGGTG
Organism: Cyclobacteriaceae bacterium; assembly: GCA_965215825.1. Classification (GTDB taxonomy): domain Bacteria; phylum Bacteroidota; class Bacteroidia; order Cytophagales; family Cyclobacteriaceae; genus JAWPMT01. Next base: position 1,173,005 of record CBDCEM010000003.1, read on the forward strand.
GACTCTAACAAAATCAGGTTGCAGGTCCTCAGCCATTTTCTCTAGTGTCGTACGTTTAATCAACGATTGTTCGGCCAGGTGAATTTTTAAGTAGTGATCATCGGCTTCAATCCATTCGATCAGGTCCGCTTTAATGATCACTTCTTTTCTGCCCTGATTGGCAGAGATCACCTTGTCATGGTCTTCTTTACGTTCTTTTAGCAGGAAGAAATTGCCGGCAAGCAGAAGACCATGAATTAGAGCTTCTTTACCGAAATACCAGCTGGCATATTTTGTGTCAATCCAGGAATCGAAATATCCGAAATAGTGAAGTATCACATTGGAGATTGCGAAGAAGGTAAGAATGATGATCAAACCCAAAGCAGAAACAACAATCCAATAATGGCTTGTGAATCTAGCCGCAAACCAATGAAGGCTCTTGTGTACGAGAAGAATAACGGGAATGAATCCAAGTACTGAAACCATGAGGTAGGTGCCCCCGATACTGGGATCATAGCTGGCGTGACCTCCATAACGAATGTAATTTTGAATCATCAGCACGATGGCCGTAAACATCAGGTACAACACCGAATACCAAAGAACCTTGCGTTGAGTCAGGGGATGATTTATCAGCGGAATTGCGGACATATGGTAAATCTACGAGTTACTTTGATTAGCCAAATACACCTTTCACAAAAGTTTCGGTGAGGCCCTTTTCTTTGATCCATTCCATCAAATCTTCATGACCACCGACTTTTGCATGGTGTAGTAAGGTAAAGCCATGAGGTCCGGGACTATGTAACAACTGAGGAAAGGCCTCAACCTGTTGCCTGACAAAGTCCTTGTAACCCAGAAAAGCATAACTAAAGATGTCCATTCGAGCGCCTTTGGCAAGCAGAAAATCAGCTATGTCTTTTCGACCCATGTGTGAAGCACCTCCCATGGCTGTTTCAAAATCTCCCCGCTTAATTTGATTGGTGCAGTTGAGAATGAGCGGTTGTCGCCCGTAGAGTTCCTTAACTTTATCCAGATCACTGTGCGCGGCTGCCACAAAATCGTAGATATCCTCTTTATTGAACAAAGGCCGCTCTTCTTGTGCAAGTAGATTTCCGGATGAAAGTGCCGCACCACCGGCCAACAGTCCTTTTTTGATAAATGTAGATCGCTTCATGTATATAAGTTTTGAGTGAATCAAACGATAGAAAAGTAGATGAGAAATCTCAGCTGCGTATCTTTTCGTGAACTGGCGGGCAGTTGTCGTGAATGGGCAAAGCTTTTTGTGATGTTTATTTATTTTAACCGTTGGACCGGGCAAGCGTCAAGTTCAAGAGCGTCATCTCATTGATTACATGTTATGCCTTGATGTTTGTCTGATGCTCAGGTTCAAAGTGGTGATCAGATTCGAGAATACTTTTGTCAATGAAGGAGAGTCCCTTTTATTTTGATTCAATGGCCTTGATGAATATCAACGCATCATCAAGGGTCTGAAATACGTTGGCGCCATATTCTTTAAGTAGAGATTCGGGAGAGGTATGTTCAAGAATTCGCTGTACAGCCTGATTAGAAACGATCATTTTCGTTGAGACGTTCTTCCCAAAACGAGCAATAGAACTGGCATATTTTTGAGCCACCATTGGTGCCAATTCCTTTCCATAACGTGATTCAAACTCCGAAGAGAAGCTCAGACCATCGATTCCAACGATCAAAGGGAATTTTTTTCCTGTTTTTACTAAAATCCTGTCAAATTGAGTTAGGAGTTTTTGTTTCCACTCTTTGTAGTGAAGTTCACTATCGATTTTTGCATCGACATATTTTACAATAGTCACAGCATTACGTTCATCCCAGGTGACATGGACTTCCATAAAAAAAATGTTTCTATCTAAATTTAATGAACAAATTCTAAAGTAAGATACAACTCCGCAAGAATCGGGTGTTCAGAAGGGGCATACCAGGCTAGGTTTGCCGCATGTTCATTAAATTTTCAATGTGATGGATGCCCAACAAGTGCATAATTTCGATCGGATATCCGAGGCAATCAGTTTTCTGAAAGATCACTTTCGGGAACAACCCAATTTAGAACAGGTTGCAGAACATGTTCACCTGAGTCCTTATCATTTTCAACGAATGTTCACAGATTGGGCAGGAGTAAGCCCTAAGAAATTTTTGCAATACCTCAGTACCACCTATGCCAAACAACTCCTGAAGGAACAGTTAACGCTTTCTGAAACAACTCATCAAACGGGTTTATCCGGAACCAGTCGACTTCATGATCTTTTCGTCAACATCGAAGGCATGACACCCGCTGAATATAAAAATGGAGGAAAGAACCTGGAGATCAACTATAGTTTTGCTGATAGCCCATTTGGTGAAGTGATTGTGGCATCTACTCCCAAGGGCATTTGTCACTTGACTTTTGCCAATGACAAAGCCTTGGCTTTACAGATTTTGAAAGCTGAATTTCCCAATGCCAATTTTTCCCAGCATGTGGATTTGGTTCAGCAAAATGCCTTGTTTCTTTTCACGCACGACTGGAATAAAATTCCTCAAATCAAATTGCATCTCAAGGGGACTGACTTCCAATTGAAGGTTTGGGAAACTTTGATCAAGATTCCCGAAGGAGCCATCGCCAGTTACGGTAATGTGGCCAAAGCCATGGGTAATCCAAAGGCCTCCAGAGCAGTAGGCTCCGCTATTGGCGACAACCCGGTGGCATATCTAATTCCCTGTCATCGGGTTATTCAATCATCTGGTGCCATAGGGGGGTATCATTGGGGGACTAATCGAAAGATCGCCATTCTTGGCTGGGAAGCAGCTCAAGTCAATAAATCCCTTGCTTCATGAACCTCAACCTTAAGGAATTGCAATGGGAAGCCATTCAAACTCACCTGGATCAGCGAGGACATGCTTTACTTCCTGGTTTGATTGATCGTGAAATGTGCGATGAATGGACCCAATTGTATGATACAGATGGTATTTTTAGGAAGACCGTGATCATGGAGCGTCATCGGTTCGGCCGGGGAGAATACAGGTATTTTGATTATCCGTTGCCAGGTACAATTAGTAAGTTAAGGAGTGCGATCTATCCCAATCTGGTGCCTATAGCGAATCGGTGGATGCGACAACTGAATATTGACCATCACTATCCAGCAGAGCATGAACACTTTTTAGTAGCGTGCCACGATGAGGGACAAAAGAAAGCCACTCCGCTCATACTCAAATATGGAAAAGGTGGATTCAATACCTTACACCAGGATTTATATGGGCAGGTTTACTTCCCTCTTCAATTGGTGATTTTCTTGTCTGATTATGGAGAAGATTATCAAGGCGGTGAATTTGTGATGACCGAACAAATTCCTCGCGCTCAATCCAAGCCTATGGTGGTAAAACCTGCGAAGGGAGATGCGCTTGTTTTTTCAACAAGTTTCCGACCCATTAAAGGGTCACGTGGTTTCTACCGGGCCAATCTCAGGCACGGTGTAAGTGAGGTAGTTGATGGTAATAGATTTACATTGGGAATTATCTTTCATGATGCCTTAAATTGATTGGGAAAGAAAATGTACAAACACAGCGACTTGAGTGATCCAGTGCTTTTCCGTTTGCTTAAAGCAAGTAAAATTCACCTTGCGGGCAACAAACAACTATTGATATATGGTCAATTGAATTGCGGTTCAGGTAAACGGATGAATAAAATCAACCGGATGTTCTTTAAGGATGAAGAAGAGGCTCTTCAAGCAGGTTACCGACCTTGCGGACATTGTATGAGAGAAGCTTATACGAAGTGGAAAAATGGAATTGTTTGATCGACCGGTAAATAAAGAACAGAACCTCTTGCCTCAGGACGGAAAGGTCATTTACCATGGAAAAGTATTCCAGTCTAGTGAAGCTGATCATTTTTACACAACCTTGTTGAAAGAAATTGAATGGCAATTTGATCGGGCGGTGATTTTCGGAAAAACCATACAAACTAAACGCAAAGTTGCCTGGTACGCGGATCAGGCTTTTCTATAGGTATTCAGGAACCACGAAAACTGCTTTGACCTGGACCGAAGCATTGCTTGCTATTAAAACCCGAATAGAAGAACAATCCGGTGAAACGTACAACTCTTGCTTGTTGAACCTTTATCATACCGGAGAAGAAGGAATGGCCTGGCACAGTGACGGAGAAACAGAATTGAAGAAAGATGGAACTATTGCGTCAGTCAGCTTAGGTGCGGAACGCAAATTTGCTTTCAAGCACAAACAGACGAAAGAACGGATAGATCTTTGGTTAGAACATGGTAGCCTGATGGTGATGAAAGGGACTACCCAAACGCATTGGCTGCACCGCTTACCTCCTACAAAAAAGGTCATGGCACCCCGTGTGAACCTTACATTTAGGCAAATGATGGCTTGAAATTAAGGGTTCATCCTCATTAAATCGTTTCTGGATAAACGGAACCTCTCATGCATTACACAAGACAATGGTTGCTATTACTATTGGTTATTTTATCCTTCCATGGAACAGGTCAAAACCTGTTTTTAGAAGGCGGTATTGGTTTTGGTAACATCGCGGGGGAAGAACACCGACAAGGGAAGGGAGAAGTCTTTTTGACTGTTTTCAGGAAATTTGAATCAGGTCAATTTGGGTTGGATATTACCAGTGGCGGAAATATTATTCCAGGAACCAATACAATTCAGGAGCCAGGAAGAGAATTTTTATCTGCGAACGATACAAGGTTTACGGTCATCAGCCTTCTTTACCGAAAAAACTTCCTGAAGTATTTCTTTTTCGAACCGAGGCTCGGATATGCCAATTTAAATGCCTTTGTTCATACTGATGACAGGCGAAAGATTGCCAGACCCAATGTAAGTACAGGAATTGGATTGGGAGGATCTATCGACGACTTTACGATGACCTTTCGGTTTCAATATTTAGGCAGAACGGCAGAATACCAAAGCACAATAGGTACCTCGCAACTTATTTCTCGACCAGGGAATGTTTCTGTATTTCTGATACGATTGGGTTATCTGTTAGACCTGGATTCTGTATTCCAGAAGAATTAATTCTTTACTTCTTCCTTCATTGATCCTTACCGAAAATCGGGTTTAGAAGACACTTTATCTAAATAAAGTGAAATTTATTCATAAAAAAATCATAATAGGCAACCAAAAGGCGTTGATAATGCGTAATAGGGGCAGACACATTTTTTACATCGTCATTATGGAATACGCACTAATATATTCTTACGAAAGCCACGATTATCAATTGGTTGAAAATAATAAGTCTTTGGCTAGCTCAGGATTTGAAAGGCTGTATGAATTTACTCAGCATGAACTGAGTACCGCAAAGAAAATATTAAGCAACCTGCTAAAGGCACAAGAAGCGTAGTAGAAGATCTTACAATTTGAGTTAGTTGACTGGGACGGGGGGCTTACCGCATGGTTTAGGTTAGGTATTTAGGAAGGTGGGCTCCCTTCCTTTTTCATTATTTGATGTCCTCCTTGATTTTTTACATTTAGTTTAACCTTGACTAGCTCTTGCACTATGCCTGGTTTTTGGGATGGCCAATTTGCGCCGCTTTGCGAGTGGCTTCATCTATTTTCTGAATGGAATTGGCCATTGAGTTCTTGATTTGCTCTTTTTCTTCATCCGAAAATCGATCCTTTTCGTCATGTTCTTCCAGGTCAAGGAAACCGATCAGATTAGTCAACGGTGAACGAATCTCATGGGAGATAGCAAAAGCATAGTCCATGAGCTGTTGATTTTGTTTTTTGATTTTCTCTGTTCGGTCCAGAATCTTTTGTTCCAGAGATTGATTGAACTGTGAAATTTCATCATTGGCCCCTCTCAATGAATTTCTGGTTTTTCGGGCTTGTTGATAGAAATGCCATATAAAAACGATGGAGATAAGGATCAAACCAAATGCTATTCCGCCAAATAAGATGGTCTGGCGCTGATTGGCCAATTGCTTTTGATTGGCGTTGATGGTCGTTCCCATTTCCTGTTGAGCTTCCAATAATCTCTTTTTCTCATTTTCTACTTTTGACAAATCGTACTTGTACTGAATCCTTGCAATTTCAGTCGCTTTGTTTTCGCTCATGAGGCTATCTAAGTAGGTCATGTGTACGCTTAAAAAATCATAAGCAAGGGTTGCATTTCCTAGGTCAGCATAAATTTTACTGAGAAGAAGGGAGCTTTCGGCAATTTCTTTTTTTGTCCGTATAGTCACAAAATTCTTATAAGCCCCGGTGAGAGCCTGGAGTGCCTGCCGTTGTTTACCTGTAGCGTGGTAAAACTCCGCAAAACTCAATTGAACCTTCGCATGTACATGCGGAGCTTGCACTTGATTGGCGATAGTTTGGGCCTTTTCCAGGTAAAATTGGCAGGAATCCCATTCTTGAAGCTGATATTTTAATCTGGCAATGGCATTTAGATTTTCAGCTAGCTGTTTTGGATTGCTGAGTTCCTGATTGATCTTTTCAGATTTCTTGTAATAAGCGAATGCTTCAGGGAGCTGACCCTGCATCGTCAGTGTTTTAGCGATACTGTGAAATGAAATGGCCATTCCCTTTTTGTCATTGTATTCCTGATAAATGGAAAATGCCTTTTGAAATGCGTCCTGAGAACCTTCATAATCCTCCAGCAACTTTTTTAGGTTAGCCAGGTTGATATAAGCCATGGCTCTACCCGTCATACGGTCGGGTTTACGTTTCGCTTCAATGGCTCTCAAATAATAGTCCATCCCTTCTCTGTAGTTGCCCAGATTAGTATGTAGGAGACCTAAATTATTGTACATCGGTCCAAGGCCAGTCTCTGAACCAATGGCTTTTCGTATGGCGAGTGATTGTTCATAAGAGGTCAGTGCTTCATTAAGTTGGCCCTGATTCCGATTGAGGATCCCGAGATTATTCAGCGCATTTGCCATGCTTACCGAATCTTGAGTCGCTTGACTGATCAGGTAAAATTGTTCATAATGCCACCGGGCACTATCATATTCTCCTCTGGAAAAAGCAATGAACCCAAAACTGTTGTGGCTTTTTGCTTTACCCGTGTCATTGTTAGTCTCACTGGATAATTGCATTGCACGACGTGCATATGATTTCGCTGTGTCGGGTAAAATACGGTAGGTATGGAATGCTAATAAGTTGTAGGTGTTGACCCGATCAATGTCAGAAATTTCCTGTGACAAAACTGATTGAAGACTATCAATCTTCGTGTTTTGAAAAGCGAGTAATGAGAAGGACCCCAACGAGTAGATTCCGAACAAGATAAGGTTCATCCATGTACGGTAAAAGTGAATATTATCTGTTGGTCTTCCTCTCATGTACCTACTTCACCAATCAGTTCTAGCTTATTGAAAGGGAAAATATAGAAAACAGCCTGAATTATTCCAATTTTTTGGAGGTCAGCAGGGTACTTTGGCTTCTGATTTTGGAATTCCGATGGATCACGCCTCAATGAATGGCGGATTACCTACGGAACGCAAACGTTGCACTTCCTTTTTTTATACCAGGAGAAGTATGAAAACGGGATGAGGTGTAAGTACCTATTTTGAACTTGGTACTTCATTGAAACCTACCATTATGATCATCAAAATAGTCTATTGTAGCATTTTTCGGCACATTTTACATGCTGTGTAAGCGCCGTTTTTATCATTGATTTTAACTATTTTGAAAGGTATTGCTGTAAGAAAAAGCAGAAATATTGATTGGAGTAGGTTAAAACGTTTGCGGTGAAAATGAAGGAAATTTCAAGAAGTTCAGTTTTCAGGTTTTTTGGACTAGGGGCCTTAATTTTTTTAAATTTTTTGTCATTAAAAGGACAGAATGCCTTGGTTGGTGCAGATTTCTCAACAGGCTGGAATGGAGGCTGTGGATCGGCCAGTTCAGACTTGTCATATTTTTCTGGCTCTGCCGGTGGAACCTATGTATCTAATGCGCTAAATGCCCGAACCACCGGTAATCAGTATTGGAGGTTTGCGGTGGACTGGAGTGGTACACACTCACAACTAACCATATCCCCAGGGAGCGATACCCAGGTGAACGCCGGCACTAAATATTCATTAAGTAGTTCATGTACAACCAGCGGAGCGATGTATACCAATGTGACATCTACTGCCCATCAATACATTTTCAAAACATTAAATGCAGGAACCAGTCCCACCGGGGATTTTGTATTCTTCCGGGTCGAAGGAGATGTACGTTCGGTTTCCAGTGTTTCGCGAGATATCACAGGCCCTATTACCGATGATAATGTGGTAATTACAGCGAATTTGGATGGAGCACTTTCCGCTGGCCAGTCGGTTTACCTAAGATATACCACAGATGGCTACTCCTCTAGTACCATTGTTGAAATGACAGGTTCGGGCACAACTTATACCGGGATAGTTCCGGCTGCGGCCAACACATACGGGACAACTGTTAGCTACTATCTTTTCACTTCAGGTAGTGGCTTGACGATTGCACCTGCGGATGCCGACCTTTTCACCATAAACATCAACAATAACGGAGGCTCCAATTACTCATATACTCCTGGATTTTACAGGTTTTCTCCGACAACTCCTTCTGCCACCGATCAGATCACACTTCGGTTTGCCGAGGAAGGCACGGACCTTGCGACTTTGCCCACAGATGAGGAAGTGTATGTGCACATGGGTACTGTACTTCAGGGAAACGCTTCGACAACCTGGGACGTAACAAAAGGAAATTGGGGAATTGGTGATGGTGTTGGTCAATTGATCGAAACATCAAATGGGTCAAATATCTGGGAAATGACGTTTGACCCGTATCCTTATTTTTCTGATATAGAGAACATCGATGAGGGAAATACCAATCCGGAGGAAGCCTCTGCTGCACTGGCTTTTGATTCCCTGAGGCATAGTATTTTCCGATTGGGACTCGTATTTCGGAGTACAAGTGGTGACCTGGTTGTAAAGGACAATGGAGCTAGTGATGGGAATGATATTTATCAAAATCTTACACCCGGAATAGGCCTCTTGCTTGATGGTGCCGATCCATTGGACACACTAATTGCCGTTGATCTGGCCACTGCCGGTACCAACTACACCTTTTCCGGAACGACTCAGATTGCCTCAGATTTGGTGATCAAAGTCAATGACGTAACTGCGCAAAACCTTGCAGGTGTAACCTCTTTCTCTGAAGTGGTCAATGTATCAACGCTGGGGGTAGGCTTACACAAACTGGAAGTAGCGGCAAGCACTGGGGTGTTACAATCTAAAACCATCGTTCGCTACCTCAATGTCTATGATAGTGACAACTTCGTTACCCTATCGTCTGCATTGGATCCAGCTCTTCCGACGGCCACCACCTCCCTTACGATCACGTTTAATGCCAGCAATACTTCATTGGAAAGTGCCTCAAAAGTCTACTTACATTCCGCGGCTGTCACAGAAAGCCCGACTTCAGAGACCTGGGGTACGACCATTGGAAACTGGGGGCAAGATGATGGGGTAGGTCAAATGACAGCCACAGGTAATCCCAATGAATGGTCGATTACTTTTACACCAGATGACTACTACTTTGGTGGCAGTCTAAACCCAAATGAGAACATCTTTCGTCTGGCCATGGTGTTCAGAAATGCAGATGGGTCAGTACAGCAAAAGGATATAAACACGGATAATGATATCTATCTGGACATTGATCCTGGCTTTTATTTACTACTGAACAGTCCGACAGACGGTTCGGGCCTGGTACAAGAAGGAGCAACTTTCACTATTTCCGCGACTGCTTCGACTTCAGCGGATTTCGATGTATCCATCAATAATAGCCCCTCATATTCAAATTCGGCAAGTAGTACAACCGATATCAGCTTCGATACCAATATTTCAACGAATGGTACATACACCCTACTTGTTACCGCTGATGATGGCGCAACTTCGAAGACTAAAACCGCAACCATTAATGTATTTGCGCCGGTAACTAGTGAAGACCATCCCGCTGGTATGTTGTATGGTCCCAATTATGACGACAATGATCCCAGTAAAGCGACCTTGCTGTTACACATGCCAACGCAAGGCCCGGTTTCTGTAGTTCATGTGATTGGTGATTTCAATAACTGGACCGTCTCAGAAACATATAAGATGAAGCGTACTACGACGGGTGATGTCTGGTGGTTGGAGCTCACAGGCTTAACTCCGGGACAAGAGTATATCTATCAGTATTTGGTCAACGGATCTGTGAAATCCGGAGACCCATATGCCGATAAGGTGAGTGATCCAGATGATCAATATATTTCAGCAGCTCGGTATCCCGATTTGATTACATATCCCTCAGATAAAACAGAATTCCGGGCTACTGTACTTGAGACGAATCAAACACCTTACCATTGGCAAATCAATGATTTCGAGCGACCGGCTTTGTACAAATCCAATATTTATGAACTCCTGATCCGCGATTTCACAACAGCAGGAACCTATCAGGGTGTCATTGACAACCTGGATTACATTCAAAACCTCGGATTCACAGCTATACATCTGATGCCCACCAGCGAATTTGAAGGAAACGAAAGCTGGGGTTATAATCCCAACTACTACTTCGCACCGGACAAATTCTACGGACCCAAGAACAAATTGAAAGAATTAGTCGATGAAGCACATAAAAGAGGTATTGCTATCATTGGTGACCTGGTCCTTAATCATTCCTTCTTTTCTTCTCCTTTTGCTCGACTTTATTGGGATGAAGGGAGTGCCGGTAGCTCCGTTTGTGCACCAAATGCACGACCCAGGTCGGATAACCCGTGGATGAACGAATGTCACAATTTCGTCGACGAAAGAGCCGCCTGGTGGGGTGCGGACTTTAACCACAACAGTACCCATACCCAGGCGATGATCGACAGTGTGACCAATTATTGGATGACCGAATATCGCTTTGACGGATTCCGCTTTGACTTCACCAAAGGATTCTCCAATACAACTGTTAATTGCCCGGATTGTTGGGGGAGTAGCTATGATCAGGCCCGGATCGATAACCTCAACCGGATGAAAAATGCGTTGGAAGCCAACCACCCTGGAGCTTATGTAATATTTGAACATTTGGCGAATGCCGATGAAGACCGTATCCTGGCTAATGGGGGTATACACATGTGGGGCGGAGCATCAGTAACTAAAAGGTATGAACAAATTGTGCTGGGTTATGATGATACGAATCGTGATTTGACCAATGGCGTGTACGATGCGTCCCCAACCTTCTTTTCATTCGCCAATTGGATGAGCTATATGGAGAGCCATGACGAAGAAAGACTTGCTTACGAATTGCACAACTATGGGCGAGACTACATTAAGGCAGAGCTGGATGTAGCCAATCGGGATTTTGGCAATTTGAGTGAAGACTTTGATCCTGTAAACATGAACAGTTTCATTACACGTTTAAAACTGCCAGCCGCGATCAATCTGCTACTACCCGGAGCCCGAATGGTTTGGCAATTCGGAGAATTGGGGTATGACTACTCGATTGATTATAATGGCAGGACAGGGAATAAGCCGCCACGTTGGGACTATTACAATAACTCGAAACGCCGTGAGCTTCATGATTTCTACGCCAAGTTGCTCAACCTTAGGAAGAACCATGAAGTATTTCATCACCTTGATTCGTACGACCTGGGAGGAGGAAGTTGGGTTAAGTGGATGCGATTCAAACACAATGGAGTCACCGCAGTAGTATTGACGAATTTCCAGGACTGGAAGAGTGGTGACAGCCAAAATGGATCACAGACCGAATTTCTTGACTTTGACGCTAGCGCAATTTTTGAAAGTTGCGGTGGGGAATGGTATGAACATATTTCAGAGGCCAATGAAACACTGAACCTGGGTACTGACTTTCGATTAAATGCAGGAGAGATAAAAATCTACACCAATGTGGCCATCGATGCCAATACACCTTCTGCGACCAGCGGTGTAGGGGATGTAACCTGGGGCGCAGAATGGGATAATTCTGGGATCACTTTTTCTGTAGTCAATGCTCCTACAAACGAATCAGCAGTGATCTACCTGGACATTGATCCGGTTGATCCCGTAAATGGAGGTGTGAATTCCGATGGATCTCTGGAAGGCCTGCAAGTGGATAATGCAACGATAGACCCTGCTTTCCGGGCAGACTTTGTCGGGATCGTCAATGCCAGTGGGCGAACTTTCCATACGGATGATGGAGCGAACGGCTGGAATTCCAGCTCCAGTGGTGCCGCATGGTCATACAGCGAAAGCAATTGTAGCAACCGAAGGACTGTGACCATACCCTGGTCGCATATTACGGGTTCCGGAGCACCAACAAGCTTCAATTGGATGGGATATGTGGTATACAACAATACCAATACGGGTACCTATGGTGCGATGCCTACTGGGAATGGTTTTGAAAGTGATTATGGTGTCTCCGTTTCAGGACCTTACGATGGTGGCCGTGCCGTGAGGTACTTCAGCGTGGATGTGAGTGGTGGTCAAATAGATGCCTTTTCCATGAATAATTATGCCCATGATGGAGGTACCCTCGCTGATTTCGGAGATGTCAGTCTTGGTAGTTTTGCCATGAACAGCACCGGGACCATTTCTTTGGCCAACAATGCGACCTGGGAGATTGCCGATGAGTTTTATGTTGGGTCTGGCGCAACCCTTAATTTGAACAATTCCACGGTAACATTCAACGGAACCACTTTCGAGAATGCAGGCACCTTCAATGCCCAAACTTCCACTGTGATCATAGCGGGAAATAGCCCTACTACCATCACCGGAGATATGACTTTCAATAATTTGACCATTAATAATGCAGCTGGAGTCACACTGGCAGGAAATATTACTATTGCAGGGACCCTGACCCTGACCAATGGAAAAATCACCTCTTCTCCCAGTCAGCTTTTGATTGTTTCCGCAACCGGGGCTGTGAGTGGAGAGGGCCCTGACAGTTATGTGACCGGGCCAGTACGAAAAGTCGGCAACAGTGCCGCTGGCTTCACTTTCCCTATTGGAAGTCCGGCACATTTTGCGCCAATTGGCATTGAAAGTGTGGCCAATGGCCTTGCTACAGATTATTTCACAGCACAATATTTTGATACACCCTATGGTGCCGGACCGAATGACCGAATGATAGATAATCCTCAAACAGGTACTTTTGAGGCCATAAGCTCCCAGGAATATTGGAACCTTGATCGAAGTGCCGGGTCGAATATGGAAGCAAGGGTAAGGTTGTTTTTCCGGGACTTTGGGCGTAGTGGAATCAACGACCTTGATCAGGTGGTAGTGGCACATCACGATGGATCAGAATGGGTCAACGAAGGAGGTACCGTGACCAATCAAGTAGTAAGGGGAAGCGTGCTGTCGGGCACCCTCACATCTTTTTCTCCCATGAGTTCGGGAGGTCCCGATGATGTCGTAACGCCGGTCACCTTACTTTCCTTTCAGGGAAGAGCCGAAGATTCTTACAACCAGTTAACCTGGGAAACAGCTACAGAAGTCAATCACAGTCATTTTGAAATATATCGTTCTTTAGATAGTGAGGAATTTGAATGGATAGCGGATGTCGAAGGAGCGAATGCCAGTGAAGGTGCTTCTTATCGTTATCAAGATGAACATCTGGGTTCAGGCAACTACTATTACCGTTTGAAACAGATTGATTTCGATGGCCAGTTTGAATGGTTCCACATCATCCTTGTACAAGTGGCGCCGGACAAGCAGGAACAGTGGAAGTTGTTTCCTAACCCAATTGGACAGGAACGGGTATTGAATTTGAGTCTATCGAAAGCCATTGATGAAAGTCAACAACCAACGTTTGAGTTGATTGGTTTGTCTGGAAGGAAACTGTACCAAACAAGTATTTCCAGTCAAAATGACCAATATGAAGTTCGCATCCCCAACCATGTAAAAGCCGGGTTATACCTGATCCGGGTTCAATACCTGGATAAGTATTGGACAAGAAGAGTGATCCTGGAATAAGAAAAGGTGCTGCGTTAATTCAACTTGTTATCAATGCGGTAGAACAGGGTTGGCTTGTCGTCTTCTATTCTATTTTCAATGAAATCCATGCCTAATCTATGGGCCACTTTCTGGGAAGCATGGTGTGGTTCATCGGTTGCAGCCATTAAATAGTCAAAACCAAGATCATCAAAAGCATAAGTAATGATGCGTCTTGCAGCCTCCGTGGCAAATCCCCGTTGACTATACTCAGGAAGAAGGGCATAAATCAATTGCGGTTGTGCTTCCTCGAAGAAAAACCATAAACCCGTATATCCTATAATGGATCCATCCTGAAGGGCTATTTTCCAGAGGCCGTACTGATGCTGGTCAAACAGTTTTTGATTCTCCGTCAGAATGTCTTCAGCTATAGCGATAGCTATGACCTGATCATCCCACAAAAATTGCCGGACATATGGATCTGAATTGATGCGATGGAACAGGTCCAGTTCCTCGAGTTGGAAGGGAGTTAGTATGAGTCTAGCGGTAGTTAATTGCATCGTTTCTTAACTTTTGATCAATCGAACCGATCTATTCCTAAACAGATCATCTACTTCTAACAGAGTAACACTCCCCGGTTTAAATGGATAATTGACATAGCCCATGGAGGAAATATCGACCTTTTGAAAAGCGCTTATAACCAAGGTGGCTGCAAACCCATGAGTCACAATCAGTTTGTCCTTTTCGGATTGCATGATTTCCTCCATGAATTCGGTTGCCCTGGTTGCCACTTCCCTGCGGCTTTCTGCACCGGGGCATATCCGATGATCCAGGCGGTCTCCACTTTCATTGACAGGGATCATAGATTGCATGTGTTCATCTTGAGGCATGCCTTCATGAGAACCAAAAGACATTTCCCTAAGCCTTTGATCTAGTAGGGGAGTTATCCCTGTGTTTTGCATGAGAATTTCTGCCGTTTGTGCGGCTCTTTTCAAGTCTGAACTGTACACCTCAAGTTCCTCCAAGTCTACCCGTTCTCGCAATTGTTTCGACAGTTCTAAGGCTTGTTGCTCCCCTTTAGGAGTAAGTTCAGAATCATACCACCCACCTACTTTTCCTTCGATGGAATGACAAGCTTCGCAGTGTGTAATGAGATAAAGGGTTTGCATATATTCAATGTCAGATTACGATCATCTTTTTCTTTTAATACCGTGAACATAGCATGACCCTACCTACATATATTCATCAATACTTAATTTTAGCTGCGAATGCGAAAAATAGTACCCTCCAAAAAACGAATATTCCTCTTCCTTTTTGTGCTAGGACTTTTGGTTTGGGCTTTCAAACTATTCCAGGCGTATTTGATATTCAGTGGCTACAATAATCCGCCGCACTTAAATATATACCCCTCGCTTTTTCAGTACATAGGTTTTTCTCCTATTGCATTTGTGTTTCCTTATAGTTGGAACTTGAGGAAAGGCGCTGTGAGTCGAGCCATTGCAGTTGTTGCTTTTTTCATCCTCTACGGATTGCTTTACTTGCTCATTTTTAGCTGGCTTGAGTGGTTTTTTAGCCCGAGTGAATATAATTATTGGCGTGGGGTTTTGTTTACCACTCAACATTCCAGTCTTATTATCCTGTTAGGGTATGCAGCCACAGGTTTGGTGATGTATGTTCTGGGATCGGTTAAGGTAGAACCGGATGAGCCAACCAGAGACTACCTGAAGAAAATTTCCTACAAATCAAAGCACAAGACATTTGTTGTGGGTGTGGAAAAGATCGTGTTTGTAGAATCCAGTGACAATTACGTTTCTATACATTTCCAAGATGGAACATACGAGTTGGTTAGGAAACCTCTGGCGGAAATTGAGCGCCAGCTTGACCCATCCACCTTTCAAAGGATCCATAGAAAGTACATCGTGAACCTAAATGAGGTGGTTTCGATGGGAGTAACCGAAGGTGGTGGTACAGAAATTACTTTGTCGAATGGTGCTACACGCAATGTGAGTAGACCTTACCGATCAAAAATAAGAGCAGCTGTTCGTTGACCACTAAATTGGGTTGATTCGCCACTTTTACTTGATTCCACACCTTTTTGCTTTGTTCTTTAAAGCAAAAATGAAAGCACTAATTGATCGAATCACATCGAAACTGACTACAATTCAACCCATCTTATTGTGGTTGATGTGCGCTTATTTTGCTCAGTCTTTTTTACGAAATGGCATCCGCAAATTTGATGTAGTGGATGGCTTTTGGGTAGGTGCCTTTGAGCGATGGGGCTACCCCATGTGGTTCATGGTCTTTATCGGTGTATTGGAAACACTGGGGGGAGCAGCTATTTTAATTCCCAAAACAAGGGTGTACGGAGGACTTGTTTTAGCGGTTGTGATGTTAGGAGCGCTTACGACTCGATTGATTCATGGTGTGAGTACAGGAGATGCACTTTACATCAGTTTCATGATGGTTAGTATGTTGTATGTTTCCAGTGATTTGAAGAAATTATGATGGATCTATTTTATTTGCGTGTAGCAAATAACAGCTTTATGTTTTTTATAATACCATTATGTATTTTCTTTTGACTGGTAAATCTTGAAGCTATCGATAAACGCATCAATTTTTTCGTTTTCCGGTTGTCTTCGGGTACATGCAAAGAAAATTTGATAGATCCGATCTCCGTGTTTCACAAGTTTGGCTTTCATCATAGCTCCAGGGGTTGAAGAGTACAATGTATAGGTTATACTTTTCTCAAACGTTTTCTCATTGTTTACTTTCCGTTCGGTGATTTTAAATTCATCCAATTGGGTGCTGATTGTTTTGATGGATTGGTCAAACAATTGTTCCGTATCCCAGGACTCTAAAATGATTTCGGGAAAGTCGACGTAGGAGACACTATAAATGTGTTCATTCACGATTTTATACTGAAAAAAGAACTCATCGTATTCTGCCGTTGAACCCATTTGATAATGTTCTGAGTTTACAGTGGGTTCGCCGGGGAACTCTGCGATGAATTGGCCTGCTTTAGATCCGTAAGCGCCCGATTTGAACTTTACAACATCCGGAGTGCCGTCATTTCCTCCGCAAGAGAAGCAGGTGATAGCTAGTATTAAAAACTTTAAGAAATATTTCATTTTGTTCATTGTTTAAGTTGTAGTTGCATCTGTACAGTAATTGCTTGTGTATTTTTTCCAAAGTATCAGCTTTCTCCACTGTTTGCAAGCTTGCAAAATTTGCTGGCACGCGCTCCAATACGTGCCAGCTGATCACTCATTAGTCATCCAATCCTCCAGCAAATAAAGTGCCGGTGGCAAAGTTGGAGTTTCCTCCTCCGGCAATGGTTGCCTGGACGACCGCCCCGTTCTCCACTCTGGCGATTAAGGTATAGTTCTTTTTCTCAAATACCATGTCGTATTTATTCCAACCATCCTGGGCAGTTACACCAATAACTGACATGGCTTGACCATTACTTGTATTTTCAACGCCATTTAGATAACTATTCACATACCCAATCTTGTAGGTATTGCCAGCAACCGTCATCAATTCGTCCTGATGATTATTCGCAAATGTCAACGAGACATCAAATGTAGCCCCATTGGTACCTGTAGTTTGAGGGTTTACAACACCAGGGAGAGCAACTGGAGTAATCGCCGTTGTATCATCCAAAATCGTTAGTTGAAGTTTATCAACTTCCCCGCCCAGGTCCATCAAAACGTTTCTCTTTCGATCCGAAAAGGGAAATCCATAGGCTCCAGGATAATTTGCCGTAATCTGAGAGGCATACTTATTGTAATAGGTATTCGCTGATGCAAAGGGATCATTAGTCCACCAGTCACTACTATCAGAGCCGTAATTGCCATTGATGTAACCAAAATTAAATGCTGCCATCACATCACGATAGACTGCTGCATAAAGGTCGTTTTCTTTAACATGATGTTCTGTGGTCATGTCTGAACCCAAATAGTAAACACCATTACAGGTATCAATGTCGTTTGATAAATTGGAGGTAAGGATGGTAATGTCCTCTTTACCACTCATTGTTAGCTTGATCTTGTCGCTACTGACCGTACCTGCGAAATTATAGTCTTCACTAGGATTAGTGCCAAAGAAAGTCCCTGCAATGGTGAAGTTGCTGGCGGCAGCAATTACAGTATCCACATACGCCTGCATGCTGTCGTATCCCCCCGGAGCTTTAACCGGGGACAAGATTCTTAGAAGGTTGCCATCGGGATCAGTAATATTGACTTGTGTTTTTTCCTTCACCACAGAGAGCAGTGCGGTTTCCAGGTCATTTCCTGTACTGTTAATCTTCAACGATTTTGCTGAATCGCTATTTCCTCCTGTGTACTACTGTTCTTGATGAACGTCTGAAGGGAAAACGGAATGGCGTAGAAATCAACAGACGTGAGGTTTGCGGCCCCACCGTTCCCGAAAGAAAGCTCTACTTTATCGTACCTGGTGTTATAATCAGGGTCGTTGGGATTCATAAAATCCGGAGTACTACTTCCGAGTGCTTTATCCAGGGAAACGTGTAATCTTCCGGCAGAGACATAGTTTAAGTCAAAAGTGCTGCTTCCTCCGCTTTCTAACGTTCCTGTAGACGCAGGAGTGATACCCAGACTTTCTCCGGAAAATCGCAGATAAGCAGTTTTTCCCGATTCATTTTTAATGTCAATTGTCATATGCGTATTGGTTATATGTGAGGGCTTCAGTGGATCAATATGATCTATTTTCAAGCCTATGCTGTTCCAAATATATCAAATACGAAATTCCATCAAATGTTAACATTAAGTATATAACAAGGGTTGGGAGGAGCACTCAGAATCAGAAAAGGGCACATGCCATGATGACTTGTGCCCGTTCGGTTTGTTGATATAGTATTACCTAACTTTTATTTCGGAACAGTAAGGAATTCATTAACCTCCACTCTTTCCATCCAATTCGGGTTTAATTAAGTAAAAACTCATAATAGCTTATTTCAGAGTTTTCCAATTTGATGCTGCCATCTTCTCCATTTCCCCTTCATTGTTTAACCAGGGGACAATGGTGTTGAATGGCTTTCCTTCCCAAAAATCATTGTAGAATAAATACAGTTTCCCATCGTCGATTCTAAATGTTTCCGGATTTACAGGTACCTTTTTGTTCATTTTGGCTACTGCAAAGGCACAATAGCCGTCAAACTGAGGTAAGTACTTATTTGGGCTAGCTTTAAAAGCTTTCAGGTTTTCAGCATTTAAAAAGTAATAGATTGCCCCATTGTGTTTCGTAGAAAACTCGACGCTACCTCTCGCGGGGGTATTGGCTACAAAATAGTTGACGATATCATAGCCACCATTAGCTAGTTTGTTTTCATCTGTGTTGACGCTTTGAGCGTGTACACTATTCATACTGATAATAACCATTACGGCCATTATCAATTTTTTAACTCCATTCATTTTATATAGTTTTAAATTAACAATGATACAAAAATGCAATCCTATGTGGGAGTATTGATATCAAATAATACATACTAATTGCTCATTAGTACAAAATATTATACAATGGATATCTTGAGTGATATACTTTCCAAAATTAAACTCACAAGTGTAGTTTACTTCAAATCTGATTTTTCAGGGCCATGGGGGATGGAGATTCCCGAAGGACCATTTGCCCAATTCCACATCGTAACCAAAGGACAATGTGATTTACGCACCGGGGATAAATCAATTCAATTATTTGCAGGGGACATTGTAGTTTTTCCTCTTGGTACAAGTCATTGGTTAGCTAACAATGAACATAGTAAACGTATCCAGGGACGAGATGTGGTCGAATCAATTTTGTCAGGAAAGTCGTTGTTTGATGGAGATAAGCTATCCACTACTTTAGTTTGCGGCCATTTTGAATTTGATAAAAAATTAGACCATCCTTTTATTAAAGAATTGCCTTCAATTATTCATATTGACGATACTGATATGAAGCAATTTTCCTGGTTGAAAAGTATTACTGGTTTGGTAATCGAAGAAGCCGCTAAGGAACAACCTGGAAGTAATGTGATTGTTAACAAATTGGGGGAAGTTCTATTCGTTCACACATTGCGTGCTTATATTGAGAAGAATAAGGCCTCACGTGGATTTATTGCCGCAATGCAGGACGAACGGATTGCAAGGGCTTTGAAGGAAATTCATGCCTTACCACGAAGGGATTGGAAAATAGAACAGTTAGCTCAGGTTGCCGCCATGTCTAGAACCAGTTTTGCCAACCGTTTTAAATTACTAACGGGGGAGACGCCCTTTAACTATATCACCCAGTGGAGATTGTTACAAGCGAAAGAACTCTTGAATGCAAGTAGTTTATCTGTAAGGGAAATAGCTGAACAAGTGGGTTATCAGTCAGAAGCGGCCTTCAATCGCGTGTTTAAAAAACGAATTTCTCAAACACCTCTGAAATTTCGACAAAATGTTTCAGTGTCATAATGCTAGATAAATTGGACATGGAGAGTTTAAGAGAATTCTTATCTTTCTTCTACACCATCAGATTCTTACAGCGTTTGCACGTGGCCTGATTAATTGAAGCTGTTGGGAAGTATCTATATCACCCGTCAGCCGGGGCTTGCAATGCCGCTGGTCTCCAGTGTCGGTACTGGTTTTCCAATTGAGTCAGCAGGCCGTCAACGGTGGCCTGATCCATCCGCTTCGCTTTTTCGATCATCGTGGTTATAACTCCTACATCGGCAAGTAAGTCTGCTCGACTTGTTTGAGCATCTGGATTTCGAAATTCAACCCGGTTTTCATGCTTTTTATTTGCATTATGCACGGTATGATCCACATTGATGGCCTGAAAATGATTTTGCCCATCTCGTCTTCCCTGAGCAGTAGTTCTATTTTCCCTGAACCAAACCGCAAGTTGTCGAATAATCCCTTTCATATCATCCTTCGAAAGCTGTTGTTTGTCGCTATTGATTCCTCTTCGAATAATTGCAGCCAGCTGGTCATACCGGGCACGATTCAATACGGGCAACCATGAATAATAAGTACCATGTTGGTACCTGCTATCTTCTACGAGTGAGGGATTGTTAAGCATATCATGGCCCGGGTCCAAATCTTTGTATTGTTGTTCGAAGGCTGCCAACAGGAATGTTCTTAAAACATTTTTATAGCTCCCAAATCCACTTTCCAGGTCCACATTTACATGCCCGCCACCTAGCTCTGATCGTGCTTCTAAACCAGCATGTGCGGCACCTCCGAATATGTCATCATCCATAATGGCTGCGACCGGCTCACCGTCAGCTAACTCTGCTGTATCAATAGGTTGTGCCTGAACTTCCAGTACACCAGGGTCCAGGTCCATGTTCCACCAAAAGCCCCGTTGCACTTTGTTCTCCATCCAGGTATATTCTACGAGTTTGGCCCGTGGAAACTGCTCAGCCTTGGATTTAGACATCTGTTCGTACCTGGCTTTGTAGTTGTCCTTCACTACGCCTTTACCTTTCTTGAAGCCCGGCGGAAGCTGATCTGTTCCATAGCCATTGACCCGCCCAGCCCATGCATCCATTTTACGAGCTGCAGCATTCCGCGCATCTATTTCTTGTTGCCGTTGCTCGGGAGACATCTCCGCCAGCCTTTTATCAGGAGAGAGATTCGCAATGTCATTATCCGTAAAAGTCAACTCAACTCCGATTTTTGCAAGCTGCATTGGAAATGGCTCACAATAGGATGTGCATGCTGTCTGACTTCCTTTTTCACTCAAATTTGCTTGTTGATTCCATCCTGAGGACCTCTGGCGATCTGAAGCATCTACTTTTCTTTGTAGCTGCGCGATTTGCTGATGTCTTGGGCTTTTGTCTAATAGGGTAGCCATTCCCGAAGATTTCATTTTTCCATGTAAAACGCCTGACTCAGCCAGAGACACCCCACTGTTATCAGCGACACTGGCGGATATCTTGTGTTCATCTTGATTTCCTAAACTGAATGCGTTTCCTGACATTTTTTTAAAGTTAGAAAAATCTGATGACCAAACCACATCAAATATTGCCATTTTACTTATCCAGATTTCTCAAATCGAATGGCGTTTTGAAAGCACTTACCGGTGTAAAGAGCGGTGTTTGTATGCTTTACGAACCGCGTAGTACGAGAACCGTACGCTACGTGGTGTGACCGGGCTGGCGATCCACCGGGCTGGCGATCCAGAGGTGCACCCCATCAGTTAGCGCTGGTGGGGTCGTCTACTCAATTGTACATCGTTTCATAGCAAGTTGATCGTTTGGTTCCCGGACCGAAACACATCTACTATCCAAAAAAAATAATCTGGAAATCGCTTTTTGTATTCCTTATGGTTTCTCCAATTCAAAGTGAAATTTCCCCTAACTCCAAAATCTCCACAAAAGCAGTCAGAGAGGCCATCTAATCCTCGTCCAAAGTATCCTAAAGGGCCATTTACGGCTTCACCCAATGCACAATGAAATTTATACTCCGAATCAAGACCGTCACTGTCAATTGATACAGTTTTACCAGAAACATCGTTTCGATTTGAGTGAAACTTGACCGCAGCTTCTAACCAACCATGGACCTTGTCTGAAGGCAAAGCCTTCCATGTTCCAAGTTCACTAATCCCATAGTCAAGGTATCTTTCGGCAATTTCGAAAAATCCCTTCTCTGATGCAGCTAACCAGCCATCGATCGTGAGATTAAGGTTGTTATTCTCATCTTTAAATGGGTATGTAATATCAACATCCGATATGTGATTAGTACTTAGGATTTCATTCTTGGTCGAAATAATATAAATGCTAACTTCACGCTCTTTTGTTTCGACTTGATGACGAAATTCGGCCATGAATTCAGATTCATTTTGATCACAATTAATGAATGTTACCTCACACACATTTATTGGGACCTCATCATCTGAATGGGCTTGAAGGATATTCTCACCTTCCAATCCCACCGCTTTTTCAAAAGTTGCCATGCAGTCACCTTCGGTGTATTGGTCAACTTTATCAAAGTATTTGTCGAATCCGATCCCAATCTTCATTTATTACCTAATGATGTACAACGACAAGCTATCGGACGAATGTCCCCCAGCTAGTGAATCTCACTAAAGTAGTGAAATCTGCCGAAGCTTACAACGGTTTTAAATAGCACTGCGTTCAGAAAATCAAAGCCTCCTACGAGCAACAGATTTTAGAGGGCAATTCCCTTTCCCAGCAGTAGATTCATGGGGATGTTAGTACTAAAGCTAGTAAAGAGGCCGTTGGCGCATTCGTGCTAGTACCTGTTACCACACGATTTATGTGATTGTCCTTATTTTCAGAGTGAGATTGACTCCTAACCAAAGCCCAACCCCAAGGAAGAGTATCATTATACCTGCCGTATCTAGTTCGTTATTTCTTGGCAAATCTTTAGATTTTGATTTGCACAGTTTGATTTACTAGCTGTGCGTTCAGAATTCGTTCCCAATACTCGGTGTTCAGGATGTTCGTACGAAGAAAATTCTGAGTGTTAATAGGGTCATCAGAATCCCAAGTTGATGAGAAGGATTTGAGTTTTTTGATAATTTTCTGTTCTAGGTCTGCTGGGTCACTGTCTCCAAATACGGAATACAAACCAAGTTTGTAGTTAGCATGATAATCCAGTCGGAAGGAGTTCACCGGAAAGTCTTTGATGTCTATCTCAAATATTTTTTGTCCGGAGGTTATGGCTTTTTCTAAGTCTTTGCCAGCCAAGTTAATTGCAGAAAGGTTCTGAAATGTTATTTCTGAGTTGTCAGAATTGTTAGCCAAAATGTTCATCAACTTTACCGGATCGCCACCTGCGAACCAATGTGTCTCGATTTGTTCAAGACTAATACCTAAGCTGTTCTTCTGTTCAATTGCTAGAGCTTGAAATACTGGTTTTCTAGCAGACTTTCTTAGGTAAAGTTTCCAAGACTGTTTGAGTGAAATATTAGCTGAGTTGATCCGAGCTATTAAGATAATTATTAATAGTGGAATTAGCACTAGTAGACCAATAAAAGCAGCAATAACCAGGATGAGAATCAGTATATCCATTGCGTATGGTTCATAACCAGCTATGATGATTGGGGATTAGAAAGTACTAACTTTCCCAGCTCCTCAAAGCCACGCCTTGATTTAAATTTAAAACTTGTGGCGACTTGGCGTTCCCGACTTTCCAATCCCCACCAAAATATCCTGACAGATAAACCCCCAATCATTCATCAGCGTTTGTTATCCTCTTTTTTCAACGTAGATAGTAGGTAGTATAACTCGGTCAACCACTCTAATTTTTTCATTCTCAATGTGATACTCTACACCAAGCGAAATATTTCCTGACCGTTCAAGTTGATAGTTCAATTCAGCAACAAAATCATCATTTATGCTCAAAGTATCTAGCATAACTTTGTTCCCAGAAAGAGCTAGTTCAATTAAGTAAGCTTTTATTTCTAGTTGATCTACCGCAGCAAAGCGTAACTCAGATTTTAGTGTGTCTCCAACCTGAAATTTAGATTCGGTAACGTAATGAATTAATACTGGATGTCCATGCACTGATTCAATTTCACCTTGTTCAGATAGAAAGGCGTTGAATACTATTGATTCATTATCCAGATAGTAATAACTCTTTAACCTAGATTTTGTCACTAATATTCCATCTCCGTTTTCATCAGCAATAATAACTGTATCATGGAGATTATAATAGTTGTAAATATCTCCTTCGACATCTCCATTATATAAAGTGAATTCAGATTTCACTGTACCGTCAAAATGAAACTTGGTTACCAGGGTATTCATTGAGTCAGCCACTTCAACTGAATCACCAGCTTCAATCACATATTGGGATGCATCAAAATTTATTGAACAGCCAAATCCTAGGAATAGGATTATTCCAGCAGTAAAATATGGAGGTAGCTTAAACATCTTCGAATTGATCAGTTGAGGATAACTTAAGAATAGAAGGAACAATGTAATACTCCCTAAAAATCGGGCCATAGGCTTAGTTAAAACTGAAACGTTTAAATTGACTAAGATCTATGAAAAAGACACGAAGAAAATTCACACCTGAATTCAAGGCACGGGTAGCCGTAGAGGCCATCAAGGAACACCGAACCCTAGCAGAGCTGTCCAAGCATTTCGAAGTGAGCCCAGTTGTGATCTCACGCTGGAAGAAGGAATTCTTGGCCAACATGTCCAATGCCTTTGGAGGAAATCAAAGCTCCGATGAGCCCGCTGTAGATGTCGATAAACTCTATTCTCAAATCGGGCAATTGAAGGTTGAGAATGATTTTCTAAAAAAAAGCTTGAAGAAAACCGGCCTATGAGTGAACGGGTAAAACTTGTATCAGCCAGGTCCGGGAGATTATCAGTTCGTAAGCAATGCGAATTACTCAAAATCCACAGGAGCAGGATCTACTATCGGCCTCTGGGTGAGAAGCCAGAGAACTTAAAGATCATGCATTTGATGGACGCTCATGCATTGGAACATCCAGCAGAAGGTGTCATGTCGATGCATTATATGCTTAAAAGGAAAGGTTATCATGTCAACCCAAAACGAGTAAGGAGACTGTTGAGGAAAATGGGGCATATGGCTGTTTACCCCAAAAGGATGCTTAGCAAGCCTGGACAGATCACTTATATCAGACCTTACCTTTTGAGAAACAAGGAAATCAACCGACCGAACCAAGCCTGGAGTATTGATATCACCTATATTCCAATGGCCAAAGGTTTTATGTATTGTACGGCCATTATTGACGTCTACAGTCGTAAGATCGTCGGTTGGGGAATATCCAATTCACTTGAAGCTAAATGGTGTACTGAGGTGCTAAATCAAGCCCTTGAAACACATGGAATACCAGAAATTATCAACTCTGATCAAGGCTCACAATTCACTTCTTCGATTTGGACGTCCACCTTAGATGCGCTAGGGATAAAAGTATCAATGGATGGAAAAGGAAGAGCGATTGACAACAGATGGATTGAACGATTCTGGAGGACATTAAAACACAAGCATATTTATCTCAATCCTCCAGAAGATGGCCATGAATTAATGAACAGTATTGAATATTACATCAACTACTACAACCACGAAAAAGTCCATCATACACTAAAAGAAACGCCTGCCGAACGATATGAAAGACCACTGAAAAAAGCTGCTTGAGAAATGAAAATATTAACTTAACAATTGAGCCTTTTGGTCCTATAAATGGGGAGTATTACACAAAGCTCCTTCTATTTCCTTTATATCATTTTCGTAAGTGTCTTAATATCAGCTATAAAAACGTTATTAGTCGTTTGTAAACCGATAAAGAAGAGCACTTATATCTCATTAATTCTCAAGTTAAGTAGCTTGGAATATGCCCGCAACCATTTTCTGTGAAATGTATCGGGAGTTGATAAAGCTGCTGCACTCAGATGGAGCATTTTCTTAGTAGTCGATTCATTCGTGCTGTATGATTGGACAGCACTGCTACCCAACGAAAATTTGGAGTAGGCCGCTTCAGCAAGGTGACCAGGTCTCAAATGGGCATGATCAGTTTCTACTATGAGTTGGCAGAAATGATCACCACGCACCGCGCCACCCTCGAAGGCAAAGGAACTCCATCGTCCTTACTCGACGAGGTGGTGTCTCAGGCCGATATCCTGAAAGCGGCACAAATGGAGCAGGAAACACAGAAAGGAAATCGGGTTGTGAACACGGAAGCAAGGATCAAACGCCCCAATGCCATCTATGACATCCTGAGGTCTTTTAATGCAGCTGCGGAGTTTGTGTATTTCGATGAGGTCGCCAAGCGCGATCGTTACCGTGCCCCCTCCGGGAGTAAAACCGCCGAAGAGGAGACTTTCGTAGTGGACGAGGCGGCTTAGTCTTGATGCCAGGGAGCTGGCCTAAACTTTGTACCAGTGACATGTTTCATGATATCTCGATCCCGGTCGCTGTACCGGGATTTTTCATGAGTAGGGGCTTTCCATTAAGCCATAGGCGAATTATATGCTCATCCTTCCAGACTGTGAGATCAATTGAGGAAGTGTTTGTTATCTTCTTTCATCGGCGAATAATTTCCAAGACTTAGCTGTTTATCAAAGGACTCAATTCTAATCGGGTACAACTTATTCAAGTTAAGAAGGGCCTTCAATTCTAACTCTTCTTCTTCGGTCATGTCTGGATGCTGAACATTTAATCCTATAAATCCTTCATTCACAAAAAGACAATAACTTTGAATACCGGCATAACCAGTACATTCAATATACCCCTTTACAATTTCTTGATTAGGAAGTTCAAACTGGGCCTTAAATCTTGTAAACATATACGGAGTTGTATCTTTTGAATGATTCGTTCTGAACCAAAAATCATCTGACCAATCAACTTCTTCTAATTTTCTTTCCACCTCACTTTTCGTGTATCCCTCATTTACAATATGCTCAATTTCATCAGCAGAATAGTATTGTGCCCAAACTTCATGTTTCTCAAAATCAATAATACTTAAGCTATCGCTATGTTTTAATTCGAATTTCATCGACGGTCTAGTTGAAGATAACGTTTAAATATGACGCTGTGGCCTCCGAGCTTAATTAATTGCACTAAAAGTAGCTTATCTGCCAGTGCCCGGCAAGGGGGTGCTTCCAAAGTATCAGACTTGTCCCGACCATAGCGTCAGGATGGCACTGCCATACAGATAAAAACTCCCACGAGAAGAAGATGGTAGAAAGCACATCAGGTTCTTGCCTGCCTGCCGGTAGGCGGGGCGGCAGATATGCGGGATGTTTAGCAAGCTCTTGGCAGATAGCTAAGTAAGGCCATACGCCATCATCGTCTGTTTCCAGCTTTACTCTTGATGTTCAAGGATTGACTGTTTCATTGAATTCTGCCAGAAATCTTGATGGTTGCGGAAAAATGTGGTCAGCGGATAATTTCGCTGTTCCCTCTTACCACTCCAAGTTAAGTGGACTTTTGCTAATTCACCAGAATTTAGTTCTACTAGGATTTCATCGTTATCCTGTCGTTTAGCCAAGACTTCATATTCACTATTGTAGAGTTTGTGATCTCGGTGTAGTTCCTTCTTTAGTTCAATGTTAATAGCTTCCCCTATGTCAGGAGTTTCCATGATGTCCCACCAAGGGTCTAGAAAATTCAAGTTGAATACAGATGGGTTCAGAAGTTCTTCCAGTTCGCCTTCCTCTAGGAGCTTCGAAATAGTTCGTTCAATACATTCACGAGTTAGTTCAGCAACAAACAGATCAGGAGGAACAACAAAGAGATCACCTTCTTCTTTCTTGGCTTCATCCAGATACTTGAATGTCCAGACGTTAATTCCGTACTTTCTACCATCTTCAAGAGTTACCAGGATGTTTGCAAAATCGTTGGTTAGGTCTTCCCAGCCTCCTGTTTCTTCAAATTCTAGCCAAAGATCAAATTTTCTCATGGTGGTTTATTGCTGGTAACTTAAGAATAGAAGGAACAAAGCTCCTTCTATTTCCTTTATATCATTTTCGTAAGTGTCTTAATATCAGCTATAAAAACGTTATTAGTCGTTTGTAAACCGATAAAGAAGAGCACTTATATCTCATTAATTCTCAAGTTAAGTAGCTTGGAAAATGCCCGCAACCATTTTCTGTGAAATGTAATGGGAGTTTAAACCGCCGAAGAGGAGACTTTCGTAGTGGACGAGGCGGCTTAGTCTTGGTTCAAGAGAGTGATCTAAGGGCTTTCACCAATGATATGTTTCATGATATCTCGATCTAGGTCGCTGTACCAGGATTTTTCATGAGTAGGGGGCCTGATCAGGTGTAGTGTCCCTTTCATGCTCATCCTTCCACGCCGTGAGATCATTCATGGAAGTCTTTGTTAGCCACAACCCTCTTTCTCTATCTCAATTATGTCAAACTCTCTTCTCTCTTCAAATTGATGCGAGTAAAATATTACATACCATCCGTATTGCCGTGTTCTAACCTTAAATACATCTCCATAATTATGATTTCGGATTGCTTCTGTGAAATCCTTAATCATCATTTTTTCATCGAACCAACCTAAGTCTCCCCCTTTTTCAGCGTTTCCATCTTTTGAATGTTCTCTAGCCAACTCAACAAAGGATGTTCCGTCTCCGTGCTCCTCCAAAATCAAGTCTGCCAATTCTTCACCTTGTGATGTTTCATCATTTAAATAAATGTAACTCACTCTCATTCGGGCATTACTCCGTATTTCCTTCACTTTTATAATACCACAACTTTCGTCTTCATTCGTGATTATGTCGGTCCGTTCATTCTTACCGAGCCCAATTGCGGAAATCTCTCTTTTGGTCTCTACCTCACTGTCAGTCAAGACCTTTTCGACAATAGAAAATTCAGGAAATCGACTTTGCAGTTCAGTTATGTCACTATTTGGTGAATCGATTTCCCGGAGAATTGCTCTAAAGTTCTCTTTGATTTGAGAGGAAAGCTTTGGACTACATCCCGCCAAGATCAGCACAGAGATAAAAAGCAATCGATTCTTCATTTTTGATATCTGGTGATCCCTGACGATCAGCTGCAAGTGTGCGCTCACCAGCTTATAAAAAGCAGAAAGATAGTGAAACTGCCCAACCACTACAACAGTATCTACGAAGAAATGCGTTCTCCCGATCTTAGTCCAGAACAACAGAAGAAGCTAGCAGCACTAATGTCTCAGAATGGGCAGTGAAGCGGGCAATTAACCGTTGAAGCTGGCAGGATGCTCACTAGGCGCATAATTGCTAGCGCCTTGGTGTAGATTGTTCCCTATTTGCTCTTAAGGTCTAGCACTATTTTTCTGATTCCCAGACTTTTTGCATCCAATTCGTAGTGCTCCAATTCCAAGCCGCCAGATCGAAACCAAATTGTATCATTGCCCAATTCAGAATCCAGAATTATTGAATTAAAAGGTAAGCCTCCCAAGCCAGAAGGAATTATGTAACCTGTCCACCCTTTTTTAAATTCAAAGGTATAATACGTTGAGTCCAATACTATTATTGGGGTCTGAAGCTTTAGGATTTCATGAAGATTAGCCCTGAGTTGTTTGTTTGGCATTAATGAATCTTCTGTTGGGAGATATTCAAACGATACGATGTTCTTTGTTGTAACCACTGTCACTGTAATGTCTGATCCGGTCTGATTCCTAACAATTAGTGACTTAGATGGATCGCAAGAAAACAGAAAAATCAAGGATATCAATCCCAGTAACTTATACATAGGTCGATTCAGGAGGAATTATCAACAACGACCAGATATGGCGCTGTGGCCTCCGAGCTTATTTAATACCAATAAAAGTAGCTTATCTGTCCGCGCCCGGCAAGGAGGTGCTTCCAAAGTATCAGAATGCACAGCGTCCAGAAAGAGTAAAATCCTGTGAAATGCGCCAAATAGAAAGCATCGACCTTTCCCAGCGGCTGATTCACGGTCGAGTTCCACCGAAACCAGCTAAGTGCTCAGTTCGCACATGCGTCCATACACAATGTTGTAGCACGTTTATCTCCGTTCCAAAAGTCGTTTTGCAGCTTCAATCGCTTCAGGAATCAGAGAGTTCTGTTCAACGATGTTCCGAAGTTCGTCCGTAGATTTTTTACTGAATCTTGTTTCAAAACCGTTAACAGCCGACTCAAATTTTGACTCTTTGGATTCCTCCGATTCTGGTTTGGGCTTTATGAATCCTTTGAAGGACTGAAATACTTCGGGGCTCAGGATTAGATGGAAAATAAGCAGGCTCAATGCTGTTAATTCGAATGATATGATGCCAATACCAAAAGAAAAAGTGTTAGGATAAAAGTTAATGTGTTCCGAAAACGCCATTATGGTTAGAATGGCAAAGACATATTTCCAAACTGGTTTGTTGACCAGTATCAGTGTTAAAACGATTGCTAATCCAAAGCCTGCGTATTTTACTGAATCCACCATTGAATATGTGACTTCATTTCCTTCTTCGTTGATATGGCTGGGAATTAATAGTACCTGAATTGCATAGGTTAAAAAAAGTACGCAAGCGATTCCGAAGGGGATGAGTTTGGTTAGTTCTTTTTTCGTCATGAAGGTAATGTGCTACAACCCAGCTAAGAGGTGTGCGCCCCCCTTAACATACTCCCACCAAAATAGTGAACCTCTGGCTAATCACAAAAGCTAATCGGAGGCACCGCTTCGAAAGTGAAGGGCTACTCCGTACGCCACAGGCAAAGAACCGTTTCCTTTCCAGGCCAGAGGGGCGCGATGATGGTTCTGATGAGATGTCAAAGCCTAAGTAAGCGAATGCCTCTTAGCAATTGTTGTAGTTCGTACTCTCATTCTAAAGTGTCCAAAAGCTCTTCAAGTTTCTTCAAAACTCTTTCCAGGTTTCCATACCCCAAAAGTCTAGGTGACCAATTTGTTATATATAAACTTGAGCCATGCACACGATAATTATGTCTTTTCAACGCCCGATCAATCGTTTCAGGAGTGGGATTCTGAGGTCCATCTTTTAATTCAATCTGTAAATCCAATCTAATTGTTATACGTGCACCAATTGTCGGCCTTAATTTGAACCCATATCCGTTTATTTCCCCGGAAATTGACGATTCATCTACTAGTTTCAGATTCTTCGTTCGGAAAACCTCAGATTTTTGGTAATCAGATAATACACTTTTCCGAATTCCTTCACCAGACCATTGTTCTCCCAGAAACATGAGAGTAAAAATTAATCCAAATCCCATGCCTGCAAGTATGATTTGTATGGGTGGCAAAGCATTAAAACCGAATCCTATTGCCGTAAATACCAATGAGAGAATGATAAATGTTCTAACTATATGCTTATTCGAAGGTAACCAGTTTGTCATCAGGGTATGAACTACAACTTAAGAATGGAAGGAACAAAGTTCCTTCTTAAAATATAATGACAGTCAGCTAATTATCCACTTGTAAACACTTACAACACCACTGATCATAACACTAAAGAAATCAATATAGCACATCCCTGAATCAATCAAAACCAGTTGCTGCAAAAAAAAACTTTCTAAAGCTACTTTGGGATCAATCAGGGCATCACCAATTCCAATGTCTCGCCATCTTTCTCAGGATACAAGGCGCCATATTGCTCCATTTGATAGGAGAGGGCTTCCATCATGACCTTGAGTTGTTCGGGATTGTTTTCCGCAAGGTTTTTGGTTTCAAAAGGATCTATTTGAAGGTGGTACAGCTCGTACTGAGGTACAGTATCTATTGGGTAGTGATAGATGAGTTTCCAGTCGGATTGGACCAGGCTGGTGAAGTAATTGCTGCGATGATCTCCGTGAGGAAAATGATTAAGGAAAAGCTCCTGGCGATCTGTGTTTTGTTCACCTCCCAGTTGCTTTTGAAGTTTGAATCCATCCAGGACATGGCTCTCCGGGTAATTGGCTCCAGCTACGTCAATGAGTGTTGGAAATATATCGAGAATCGTACCTTGTTGCTGTTGCACTCCCTTAATGGCGATAGGCGTTTTAGCCTGACAGGCTTTGTTTTCATTGGGTGCAACCCATGACGCAATGAATGGCACCCGCATACCGCCTTCCCAATGATTGCCCTTTTTTCCTTTCAATGGCGAGGAACTGCTGTAACCATTGTCAATAGGTAAGGGGGCGTCAGAGCCATTGTCTCCAAGGAACAGGATCAAAGTATTTTCTCCGATTCCCAGATCTTTGACATGCTGCACGATATCTCCCAGTGATTGATCAATCCCTTCGATCAGGGTAGCGTAAGCCTGGGCTTTTTCAGATTTACCAGAACCCTTGTAATGATCCGCAAACCGTGGATCTGAATGAAAAGGAGCATGGACTGCATAATGTGCCATGTGCAGAAAGAAAGGTTTATCGGTCTTAGAAACCTCAGTGATGGCCGCTTTTGCTTCGACAGTCAACGCTTCGGTCAGAAAGATTTCCTGTCCATGATATTGCTCCAGGCCCGGGACTGCCCGCTCTTTCTGGCCCTTGATATGTCCGAACCCGTCCATGCCGTAGTAACTACCCGGATGCCCAATCGAACTGCCAGCAATATTGATATCAAAGCCGAGTTTAGTAGGGTCTTCTCCATCACTATTGAAAGGGCCAAAATGTGCTTTACCCACGTGAATGGTTTCGTATCCCGCTTGTTGCAGTATGCGAGGAAGTGTCACCGATTCCCTGGTCAGCCCCTGCCAATTCCAATTCTTTGGACCATTCGCCGTGCGGTTATTGCTCTCTGACCTGATCCAATTGGTGGTTCCGTGGCGAGCAGCATTCTGACCCGAAAGGATGGAGGCACGTGTCGGTGAACAAACGGAATGCGCATAAAAATTGGTAAATCGGACTCCCTGTGCTGCCAGTTGCTCCATATGAGGTGTCTTATAATAGTTGTTTAATGAAGAAACTATCGGATTGCCAGTTGTATCGGTGAGAAAAGGCACTGACGTATCCATCAATCCCATATCGTCCACCAGGAAGACGATGATATTTGGTGGGTTCTCTTCTTTGACTGGAGTAGTACAGGAAATGGCAAAAAATAAGCCAAGTAATAATGGGATTGCTTGCCACCTGATGTCGATATGCATGATTCCTGGGTAATGTTGAACTTTCAAGCTTAATTTATCTCTTTTCATTGCTAAAGATACACTTGCCCGGTATTTGAATAATTTCCTATTTTCAATCCATCATTTAAATGACTTCTATATGCCTGACAAGATCCGTACCATGGACCTGACGAAAAGGGACTTGAAAAAGCTCAAATTTCAAAAAGTGGTGAGTGGCATACTATTCGGTCTATTGTCGATCGTCACTTTAATGATGGTAAGCTTTGGGTTCGTTTTTGTTTTTTTAGAAGATGATGGTACCGCTGGTATGATCCTCGCTGTAGGTGCGATAGTCATCGCAATTCTGACGTTTCTGATCCGAAAACATTACAGAAGCCTCAAAGCAGATTTGACAGGAGGGGTTAAGGAAGCGGTAATGGGTGAAATTGAAGATAAGATGCGTCACCGATCAAACTGTGATTTCAAAATCAATGGAGTGACCTATCACGTCAATATGGATGCTTATCAGGATCACGAAATCGGGGATCATGTCCTTATTGCATTCGGTCCGGCCTCCAAGGTGATGTTGAATATCCAAAAGATTGTAACGCAGGAGTGAGGGAGTAAACTTTTTCACGTCCTGGACCATCACAACCTTACTTACAGGAGCACATTCCAACATTGGTTACGCACATCCTCCGAAAGCCTGTTTTCACTTTCAATTCAGAACTTTCCCGGTTCAGGTCAAAACTGATTATATTCCTGATTGATTGACCCCCACATTTAACTACTGATATGATGGAAACGCTGGTAATGATAGAAACCGAGGTTGCTGAAATCGAACGGATATTCGAGGCTCAGAAGAAAAACCAATTCAACATCGGGAACACATCGGCATCCCAGCGAAAGGCCAAGATTCAGCAATTGCTGGATGCAGTATTACAAAACCGCAAAGCATTGCAGCAAGCCCTTTTTAATGATTTTGGCAAGCACCCGGCTGAGGTAGATCTCTCAGAGATTTACCCGGTAATTAATGAAATCAAGCATGCCAAACGCCGGATTCGTAAGTGGTTGGGCAAGAACCGTAAATCTACGCCCCTGGCATTGATGGGTGCGAGTTCCCGAATCAAGTATGAGCCCAAAGGAGTGGTTCTGATCATTTCTCCCTGGAACTTTCCTGTGAACCTGACTTTAGGCCCTTTGGTATCTGCAATAGCCGGAGGTAACTGTGTGATGATCAAGCCCTCGGAGATGACACCTCACACCTCCGCTTTGATGCATAAGATGATTGCAGAGATTTTTGATGAATCTGAAGTAGCCGTTATAGAAGGAAGTGTGAAGACGGCTGAACCCTTGTTGGCCTTACCTTTTAATCATATCTTTTTTACCGGTTCACCACAGGTTGGTAAGATCGTGATGAAAGCTGCAGCCAAGAATTTGGCTTCTGTTACACTAGAACTTGGGGGCAAGTCGCCCACGATTGTGGATGAGACGGCAGACATCAATGTAGCAGCAAGGCGAATCGCCTGGGGGAAATACCTCAATAACGGACAGATATGCATTGCGCCTGATTACGTTCTGGTGCATGAAAGCAAGCAGGAAGAACTTCAGGGAAAGTTCAAAGAGATACTCAAAGCCTTTTATCTCGAAGACGCGGCTAAGGAGCCCTCATATAACAGAATCGTTAATAAAAGGCATTACAACCGCTTGAAAAACGTCATGGAAGATGCGTTTAATGGCGGGGCTAATGTACTGGAGGGTGGAAAATTTGATGACGCTGAGAATTTCATTTCCCCAACCATTCTCAACAATGTGTCCATGGACTCCAAAGCGATGAATGAAGAGATCTTTGGGCCGATATTGCCCATTGTTACTTTCAAAACAATCGAAGAAGCGATTGAAATCATCAATTCGAAGGAGAAGCCTTTGGCCCTGTACATGTACAGCAAATCGAAGAAAAATATCAATTTAATGATTGGCAATACCCGAGCCGGCGGAACGTGTATCAATCATAATGCAATTCATTTCTTCAACCTGAACCTGGGATTTGGAGGAAGTAATAATAGTGGTATTGGTCGTGGGCATGGAGACGAGGGCTTTAAGGCATTTACCAATCCAAGAGGCATCATGCATCAGCATATTCCCAATGCCCTGGATATGTTGACACCTCCTTACAACGATTTCAAGCAAAAGTTGATCAACATTACATTAAGGTGGTTTTGAGATAACTTCCGCTACCAAATAGACTGATAAGGTGTCCCTGATGGATAGGACAATCTGTAATGAATAGCATAAAAGGCAAACGAATTGCCCTTTATGCATGATCAGTTCCTTAACCCAAATATGCATTAAGCATAATTTGCCCGAAAGGGTCAGACGAAGTGAAACTTATCTGACCGTGACTTTAACGTCATCAGCAGACGAAAGCGCTGCTTTGTCTGGGTTACCCTGACAAAAACTCTTTCTTTTAGAGTTTTTCGTCATTATTCAGTAGAATCTTTTGACTAGTAATTATAAATATTCTACTGAATAACCCGGGTTAAATCACTACTTCACTTATTTGAATCACGGGTTCTATATTGGTGAAATTGGGTAAGTCTCCGAGGATCTTTTCAGCATTTGGTCCGAACGAATTTTGAAACGATTCAACTGAATCAAAATATAAGTTTCCCATCGCCTGATAAGTGGCTGTTGAGCCTGGCGCTCCTCCAGCAATACCTTTTTCAACACTCGCTCCTTGTACCGCATCACCCAGAAGTTCTGCGACCATAGGGATATGTGTACTGCAGTAGTAATCCATGTTGAATGTCTTACCCTCACCGTCAGGGTACAATACGCTTACTTTAATTTTTCCTTTTTCCATTTCTTTTGGGGTTAACAATCTGCTAATTATACCTACTCTTTAACGGGGGTCGGCATTCCCTTTTTGTTGAAGCGAAAGTCCTGATAAAATTAGAAAGTAAAAAAAATAACGTTCCGAAATGATGGCAATGTCCTCAATCTTCAACTCCTTATATTAAATCAAGTCCAGGAACAAAAATTCTGATGCTAGTCGAAAGGGGTAAAAATTGTCAATCAACATGCGATTCGTAAGTCACTCTTAGTCATGATCTTACATAATATATTGACGGAGAAAACTAAATTGATAAAATTTCGCAGTATTCGGGGATTTTGATGATACGGTTGGTCATGATGAACACAATCAGACACCCAGATCATTTGAAACTAGCAAAGTCACAGAATTTCTGTATTGCTTTCATAATTTAATCAAGTTCTTTAATCTGTCAGCGTAAGTCAATACTCTGGCAAAATCTGAAAATTCAAAACAAGCATCTTAGCCATGCGTTAATACAGTTAGATCATGACGTGTCAGGGCGACAGGTCATGTGTCCGGGATAACTTTTCATGGCGGATGAGTCGCCCCGGAATTTGAGCAACTCTTTGTCTGGGGGTTGCTTTTTTATGCGATTCCCCTGTGTTTCAAAACCTGGATGCTACCTTGATCTGTTGCACCTTCTAAAGATGGATCAATCCGAAAACCTGTGGAGCAATGGTATAAATTGGAGTTGCCAACTAGTAACGCCCTTGATTCATTTAGCTTTTTGAGTCAAAGAAAAGCAGAGAAGAATAAAATTCTGTTTGAGCCTGTAGAGTCTCATTTGATTTGATTTCGCGAAATGGCGAGTTTATTTTATTCCGGCTTTTTTGGTTCAAAAAGCGTTAAAAAATGAATCCGGGCTAGATTTTTGTCCCGCTTTTCATCGATGGAAAAGTGGAGAGAAACGGAGATGCTTCTTGACTCAATAGTTCTTCAGGGGGTCTTTCAAGTGCCACAACTAAATTTTAGATCGTGAAAATTGCATTAAATTAAGAGCCTCCCCAGAAAAATTGCTTGATCCCTAAAGATTGCTGTAAGTTTGAAAAATGGCAGTGGAACATCATTACCAGCCTGATTCGGAGAAAAACGGCCTGGGAAAGGGATGTAGAACCCTGGTGATCATCATTGGGTTGGCCGTACTACTCCTATTGGCATACAAGATTTGGGATTTGATCCAGTCACCCCTCACTGGTTGAGCTTGATTTCGTAAATTTTCGGCCAGAGTTTGCCCGTAATGAAGAAGCTACCATTCTCCGGATGGTAGGCAATGCCGTTCATGTCCATCGATTCCGAATAGAAATTTTTAGCATCTGTAGCATAAGCGGATAAATCCACTCGGCCAACAATATGGCCATTTGCCGGATCGACTTTGACGATTTCATTGACCATCCAGATATTGGCATATATATATCCGTTCACATATTCCAACTCGTTGAGGTTGTCCTTATTGTAATAGCCTTCCGTCACTTTTAGTTTTTTGATCACTTTGAGCGTGTTGGGATCCAGGTACGAGAGATAGTGCGTACCATCACTCATGATCAGGTGTTCTCCGTCTGTAGTCATACCCCAACCTTCTTTGCTGGGAATGTTGAACTCCCGAAGAAGTTCGAAGGTGGAGGCATCGTAAATAAATCCCTTTTTCGAAGTATAGGTAAGTTGGTAAACCCGACCGTTCAGAAACGTAATTCCTTCTCCAAAATACGTTTGAGGATCTAACTCTGCTTTGACATCAATTTCACCCGTGTTGAGGTCCACTTCACCGAATAATGATCGGGTACCAGGGGCGTTAGAGGCGCCAGAGCTTTCGTAAAGCTTCCCCTGATGAAAGAGCAGACCTTCAGTGAAGGATTTTTGGTCATGGGGATATTCAGCCACATGTGAATGATTGATGGTTGGCACTTCCTTAACCCTTGTTTCAGTCTTCTTTTTTTCGTCTCCACAAGCAGTGGTAATCAGTACCACTATAATAGTTGCCAAAATTCTGTTCATAACTGATTAATTCACCGACTTTCAAAGAAATGAAGATAATTCATGAAGCAAAAATATCCCTAAAATGGTCTTCCTAAAATTGAATGGCAATAGAGAAGCATGTAACCCATGAATGCCAGGACATCTACAGACATGACCTTAGATTTGACAGCACTTGCGTAAAAAGCGAGAGCCGAAAATCAATGGGACTTTATGAAAGCAGGATTATCCATAGCCTTCTCTTCCTGGATCAGTTTCAGCGTAAAATCCATTGCTGTGTCTCTGTTTTGTAAGAAATCCTCTATAGACTGCTCTACTTCAATGTCAGGCATAATCCCACGGCCGAAAAGCTGGTTGGATTTAGGTTCAACATCCTGTTCCAGATTTACAATGGAGAACATGAATTTGATTTTTGAGTTTGGGAGGCGATAGCGAATTGGAATATGTCCATTGTGCCCATAATATCCG
This sequence comes from Cyclobacteriaceae bacterium, assembly GCA_965215825.1. Taxonomy (GTDB): domain Bacteria; phylum Bacteroidota; class Bacteroidia; order Cytophagales; family Cyclobacteriaceae; genus JAWPMT01. Next base: position 1,211,623 of record CBDCEM010000003.1, read on the forward strand.
CCTTGCGTTTCTCGTCCAATCACAGTGGTGTTTTTGTTTCCGGCAACCATAGCAGCAAATAGACTACCAGCAGACGCAGTTCTTGGACTTATCAATAAGTAGATATTTCCATTAAAAGCCAAAGAGTGCGGATACCGTATTAAATGATCACTGCTGGTCTCGTCTTGATAGAATTTTCCATCGCGTACTTCGGGAAAATCGTCCTTCAACATGCGTTTATAGGCACGTTTCTCCAGGTACTTCCCAATCAATGACACTTCTTTGTTGTATTTAAAGTAGGGTGGTGTTTTGAAAAGTACCCAGGCTTCTTTGTTTTCAGAAAAGCTTCTATCTGTGAGGTAGCTATATGTGACCAAATCGTTTGGATCACTGCCACCACCATTGTGTCGTACATCCACAATCAAATGTTCGATACCAGACCTGTTGATTTCCCCGAAAATGCTATCCAGAAAATGAACGTAAGCTTTGTGTTTGGGATGATTTTCATTCCATCCAATTGAAAAACTGGAAATACTTAACATCCCCGTTAACTCATTAACTAATTCGAAGCGATAAGGAGTTGATTCTCTCCCTCCATAGGAGAGGCTATCAAAGTTCTTTGAATGTCTGCTTGCAAAAGCATTTTTATAGGATTTGTAAGAAGCGCCTAATAAATTGAGGGTTTGAACTTCAGTGATGCCCGGTTCGCGATAGTCAACCTGAAATGAGTCATTCTTCCCGAATGCCCGACGGTAGTACCCACTGAAGTTTACGCTGATTCCGATCTCTTTACCAGTGGTATTATATCCGTCTGTCGCATAATACTTTCCCAGGGTATTGATTAGTTTTTCCGTGGACATGCCATTGACAGATAAGATCTTCGCACCCAAAGGCAGCTGAGATTGATCCGTATTGACTAACAAATTGCCCTGGATCAGCTTCAGAGGGGTTGGAAAATAACCGGATGATTCTGCAATCAAATTTGCGCCAACCTTTGGAGGTAGATATAGGCTGTTGTGTAAACTCCCTTCATAGTCTGTGATGGTCCATAGTATGTTGTAAAAGTCCCGAAATGTTTGAGATAATTGAATCTGCTTTGTGGCCCATTGGTAAATGCTATCCATTTGTTGTTGGGACCTGTATTTATAGACCCCCGAATTGGCGGCATTGCGAATAGATTTAAACAGTTCAAGATCAGCTTGCATTTTCTTCTTTGAGAAAGGATCGTCCAGCGATTTCTGAGCGATGGAACTATAAAAAGATCCAATCAACAATAAGAAGAGAATTGACCTTGAAATGACGTTTTTTGAGTTTTTTGACCTTTGTTTCATGTTGATGTTTATGAGCTATTCCATCAAGGACACCTTGGAGATGTAGCTGTTGCACGAATCACGACAAAAACTTTTCCACGATTTATTGGAAGGCTTCAAAGTTGATTTGGTCCATTTTTTGCTGATTTCGTCCTAACTTCAATTTCAATGAGAAACGCGATGTTGCGATATGCTTTAGTCCTGTATGGGCTTTTTTTGGCTGGCCAATGTGCTTTGGGACAAGAAAGTGGAGGTGGGAGTGAGGATCAGGTTGTGCTGAGGCTAAGAGAATTGCGTAGGCAAATCAAATTTTCGGCAGATGTCCGAGACTATGAAGGAGTAAAAGAGCTTCATCAGCAACTCATCGACGGCTTTGATAGCACGAAATACCTCACACTGACCGGGGAAGAAGCGCTTATGATCAATTACATGATCAGTGATTATAAGGGTATCCTGAGAAAAGTAATGGAAAAGCCTCGACCATTTGGAGATACTAATTACAATGCAGCAGACCCACCCGAAGATGGTTTATTTGACCATTTGTTAGATGTAGCTGTACTTGATAGCAGCCAGCTCATATCGAAAATTGTAAGTTCTGATTTGGAAGATTATGAGCAGGCCTTTGTGAAGTTGTATCTCATGACCTTGTTGTCCTTGAATTCAAGCAGTGATATTTCTGATAAGGATTTGACCCATCAAGGGCAGTTATACCTGGATGAGTTTGCGCCTACCCCATTCGATAGTTTTGTGAAGGTTAAGGTTCGGCGCAAATTCGTCAAAAATGAATGGGGTGCTACGGCTGGGATTGGCGCTGCACGAGGTACATTTCAAGGTGAATTTGGGAACTTGCTTCGATTCAATTTAGCCCTTTTGATTGACCTGGAAGTGAATTATAAAAACATGGTAGCAGGTCTTAGACTGGCTGGCGGGGAAGGGACCATCCGTCGGGATTTCGAATATGAAGGCTTTTGGGAGCGCGGCTTAAAAGTAAGTCCTTTTTATGGCGGGCTGTACCTTGGGTATAAGTTGGATATTTCTCCTTTTCGAATCATACCATTCTATGATATTGGAGGTACGATGATCACAGTGGCAGAGAGGGATTTGACCCAAGATAATGAAGGGTTCGGTATTGGTGGGTTCACTCACGGACCAGGTGTATCGCTAGATTTTATTCCCCCAATTTCCTGGGCAGGATTCAATGGAGAAACCTACCGGGCTGGATTGCGATTTAAGGGTGGGATGCTTATCAATACCTTGAAAAATAAAAATCCTTCTTTTGAAAGCAACTATCCCTACCTGGGAATTGAATTGATCGTGGATTTTGTAGGGTCACAGCTGGACCTGAAATGAATCACCGAGTCATTAATTGCTTCTGAAAGTAGTACTATTTGGTACGTATACCGTTCACGTACCTCTACGGGGCCTTTTTTCAAAACATCAGATTTGGCCTGTCGTAACATTGGCGAAACTAAAATTATCAAACATGATTTTTCGTCATTTACTATTAAGCATTATTTCGCTTTTACTGATCCGAATTGGATATGCACAACCCAAAACCATATCACTGAAAAAAGGGCAGGCGCTCGATCTTTTATTGCTGACTACCAATCAGGACGCAAAGGAGAAAAGGAATGAATATTTTGCAGCAGCTGTTTCTGTGGCACAGCAATATGGATACACTCCGCAGTATTCTGCCGGAATCAAAGAGCCACCGACGCAGGGAAATTACTGGCCGGAAGTACTCATTCTTGCTACCTGGAAAGTATATGAGGACCGAGTGAAATTCGTCAAAGATATAGAAACGAAATACCCACCCTTTCATGAAATGAGACGTGTTATTTGGCCAAATTTCCATTTGACTTATTGGAAAGTGGATCGAGATCAGGAAATAACTATCGATCCGGATAAGTTTTATGTAGCTACTGCCTACTGGGGAAAAAGTGGAAAGCGATTCAAATCTTTCGTGCAAGCGTTACAAAAAGAAGTGTCCAATACTGAGGGCCGGGTTGTTTTGGAAATGAAAGAAGGCATTTCACCCTTTGGATATCACTATAATCCCGACTTATTTACGATCACCGAATGGGAAAGTAGAGCGGCCTACGAACAATTCCATGATAAAAACGTAGCCATGGATCACGAGGGAGTATTACATGTTAATCAGTTCGTCCTTTAATAATTGTTACTTTCGTCCCTTCTGATTTTATGCAGTTGCTTCCTCATCTGGTTTATTTCGCTTTTTTTCAAAGCTTGTTTCTGTTCGCGATTTTCACATTTTCCAAAAAAGTGCGAAAGTCCGTTAACCGGTACCTGATTGTATTGATCAGTGTGATGCTGATCGGCTTATCTGGCCGTGCGCTCATGTACACTTTCGACGGTTATCAAAGGTTTTATGGGCTTGCAGAGTATGCTACCTTCCTTTTTGGCGCTACGGTTTATCTATTCACTAAATCATCACTTTCCGGGAATTATACATTTCCCAAAAGGGATCTCATTCATTACATTCCAGGAGTAATTTATGCAATAGTGGTATCCGTATACTATGTTTTCGCACCCCAGGAAGTAGTTCAGGCGCGTTTTGAAAGTGGCGAGTTATTCAGAGCTGTGGTTTTATTCATGGGAACTGGACTTATTGTCAATTTTTCCTATTGGTATGCCGCATGTAAGCTTTTCCTTGCGAGGAGAGATAAATTAAATGAGGAAGCAAGTTTCTCAATTAAGACTGGTTTTTTTCAACGTTTCCTGATTGCCGTCGGAGCATGTCTGTTCTGTTGGCTTTGTATCTACATAATAGGTATTGTGGGAGAAAGTTGGCTGGAGCGTTCCGTTCGACCTTTTATTTGGCTGACACTGGGTTTTTTGGTTTTATTCATCGCGTATTATAGCATGAAAGAACCAACCTTGTTCAAGGTAGTGGAACGAATTCCAATGACCAAGTATGCCCAATCCAAATTATCTGAGCAGGAACTGGACCAATTGGAGAAACGGTTAGACCAGTTAATGAAAGGAAAGAAGCCATACCTTAATCGAGGGTTAATGAAGGCGGATCTCGCGGAAATGTTGGGAGTCAATAAACCGGAGGTGGCCCGTCTGCTCAATGAGAAAATCGGGATGAATTTCTTCGAATATGTGAATTATTTCCGCATCAAGGAGTTCATTGAAATTGCTAAATCAGATCGGGCCGATCACCTGACATTTTTTGGGATCGCTCAGGAGGCGGGTTTTAATTCGAAAACCACATTCAATAAATCGTTTAAGAAAATCATGGGGACTTCTCCCCGGGAATACTTCGCTCGCGAGGTAGGATAATTCACTCCAGACTTAATTCAGTTGGATATGTCGGTAAGACATCTGACTAATTACATCAAAACCATTATGAATAAAAATATTGTTTTTGTGCCCTTCTTTCTGGGCGCGATCTTGCTTAATCATGCGCTCTTCGCTCAAAAAGAACCTACGGTTTCCATTTCGGGGATCGTGAATGATGCAGAGCTGAAAGTGCCTCTTCCCTTTGTGACCGTTTTTGTCACGCCAGATGGGAGTGATGAAATTTTGACCGGGCAAATCACAAATGAACAGGGTTATTTTGAATTATCAGAATTAGCCGTTGGTTCGTATGAATTGCAGGTTCAGTTCGTAGGCTATCAACCGTATTCAAAATCGGTTGAACTTTCTGCGGATCAGTTAAAAGTTGATTTCGGAATCATTGAGATGTATAGTGACGTTGCTGTGTTGGAGACCGTAGAAGTCACCGCGGAGCGCTCTACCATAGAGCAGCGAATAGACCGTAAAGTCATCAATATTGGAAAGGACCTGGCTACTGTAGGTCCAACGGCTGCAGACCTGATGGTGAACCTGCCTTCAGTAAATGTTGACCAGGAAGGAAATATATCCCTACGTGGCAATGAGAATGTGGTGGTTTTGGTAGATGGTAAACCGACGAATCAAAGTGCTGCACAATTGTTACAACAGATTCCTTCAGGGTCGATTAAAGCCATTGAGTTGATTACTAATCCATCAGCAAAATATGTACCCGAAGGCATGAGTGGGATCATCAATATTGTGCTCAAAAAAAATACAAACAGGGGATTCAATGGAAATGTAAATGCGGGTCTAACATTAGGTAATAAAGTTCGCTACAATGCAGCCACGGATTTGAATTATCGATCGCAGAAAGTAAACTACTATTTCAATTATGCTTTGACGGATGCACCTATGCCTACATGGGGTGAAATATATCGAGCTGATGAGCCATCAGAAGAAGATTGGTATGCCCTGAATGATCGAATTACCCATCTATTTAAAACGGGGGCCGATTTTAATTTATCCGATAAGACAATTGCTTCAGCATACACCATTCAAAATGCTTTCCGTAACAATGGGGAACGATCAACGGATATCCTGTTTCCGATGGAGCAAACATTGAATTTTGGTCAGGCCTACAAAGCTCACGTAGAGAATTATGCTTCCAGCTACAACTTCGATTTGAGACATCAATTTTCTGATCATGCCTCAATTGAATTTGAAATGGATCATGGTGCATTTGATGGGGAAGAAAGTGCTGATTTTCAATTTTACGGAACCAACCTCGAAGTGGCCGATGCGAATGAATCGATCAGCAATGTCCGTAAAAACACCAAGGTGAACCTGGATTTTGAGCGGAGTTTTGCACATTCAAATCAATTGGAGGTAGGACTGGAAGCAAGGATACAAGATACTGATAATGCTTACGATACCTCCAATCCCAATTTTGTAAGCTCCGATTATCAACTGGATCGGGATATTTATTCTTTTTATGTCAATTATCAACAACAGGTTGGGAAATGGTCTTATCAGTTAGGAGCACGCCTGGAGAGGTTCGAGCAGTCGAGTGATTTTGAACCGGAAGGTAGTGACCGTGAAGTTTATGATGATTTGATTCAATCAATTTACCCAACAGTCTTCGTTGGTTTTATACCCAACCCGGAGACGCAAGTGGATGCATTTAATCTTAGCATTAGTCGAAGGGTGGACCGACCCAATTTGCTGCAGTTGAATCCTTCCCGAGCCTGGAGTTCGGCACGAATTACTAATGTCGGCAATCCTGCCCTGGTACCACAATTTACAAATTCGATTGAGTTGAATTATACCCGTCAATTTGAAGCTGGTAGCCTTACTTCGGGCTTATTTTTTCGTAAGATTTTTAATGAAATCACGCGATTTGGATTCAACGATCCGGACAATCCTGGAGGCATATTATTTTCGTATGATAACTATCAGAATAATTCAGCCTATGGTTTTGAACTCTCTGGCAATATTCAAGTGACTCCCGAATGGAGTTTTAATTCTAGTTTTGATTTGTATTCACAGACTCAACGAGGTGTAGCACAAGAAGCGTTGAGAGAAGTGCAAAATGTGATTTACAATTTCAGGACCAATCACAGCCTCAAGATTAATAAACAGTTGACTTTACAGGTGATAGGATTATATCGAGGTGGTAGCACCAATTTGCAATATCGAACCCTGTCTTTTTATTTCATGAACATAGGAGCGAGGTACCGATTGTTTGATGGGAAAGGTCATTTGAATGCTAGTTTCAATGACGTTTTTCACACACAGAGATTTGCATTTGAAGGAGAAAGACCTACCCTTCAGGAAGGTAACTTTTTTTGGGACAGCCAAACGTTCTTTATAGGCTATTCACACAAGTTAGGCAGTGGCAAAAAGCAAGGGTTGAAACGAAAGAAAAGGGACCAAAATGAAAAGAAGAGCTCAGGTGGCTTTTAGCAAAATCTTTTTAACAAAAGAAGATTCTGTCCTGTAATTAGGAATTACCATCAGGCGTCATGAGCGGCCAATTCATTAGACCATTTATGGGAGTTTTATGGATCTATTGTGCTTGACTTGGCTTTAGTTCGTCCGTGATATTGATCCAATTCACCTGCCATTTTTGATCATTGGAAACGGCGGTAAAAAAGAGATATTTGTGGTCTGGTGTTACGTAAGGATTACCTTGTCCGGATTGATTGATGGTCTTGCTGAGCTTTTTGGTTTGGGTCCAGTTTCCTTTACCATCATTGAAGCTCACATATAGATCAAGTTGATCACCAATTGCCGCAAATAGAAGGTAGGATTCGTCCGGGGAGACATGGGGTGTGCACTTTCCTAAAGATTGGTCCCATTCAATGAGGACCTTTTTGGCCGGACTGTATTTCCCATTGATGAGTTGGGATTGATATAGATCCATCTCCGAGTAATCTGGATTACTGGAATGGAAGTATAAAGACCCTGATTGGCTTACAGTCGGATGAGACACGAGTTTGTTACTCATATTGGGAATGTCTACGAAAGTCGGATCCTCCCATTTTCCTTCGACCTTTTCCGATTTCCAGATGTGCCAGGTATCGGTGACATCTTCGAGGTTACTGGGTCTTGTTGAACTGAAGAAAAGGGTTTTTCCGTCGGGAGAAAAACTCATACCATGATCGCTGAATTCGCTATTGAAGAATGCCGGTTTCGGTTCAGTCCACTGTTCACCTGATCTGGTGATTACGTACGTGTCAAATTGCTGATAACCCTTATCGGATAGGGTATAATAATAAGATTGTAAATCCGGGCTAAATGTTCCTTTGTGAATGAGCTTATCGCTGGGCGTAAGGTCTGGTTTGAAAGGAATAGGTGTCTCATTTGGGACTTGATCTGTAGAAAATGGAGAGCGATCAGGCTTATTGTTGCAACCCCATAGGCAGATTGAGATAAGTAGAGTGGGAATGTATTTTGTATAGAAACTAGAAATAATCAATTGAGAATACTTAAGGTAACACAATGGCTAAATTTTGAAGTTTTTAATTTTGCCTTTAAGTGACATGAAATGAATCTCCTCGTTGATTACCTGAAACTCTTTGAATCCTTTAGGTAAATTCATTACAGTTATTTGTTTTTTAATCCAGCCATGTTCATCAAAACCCTGAATTTCATAACAAAACAACTCATCATTTACCTGAGCGATAAAGTATTTGTTTGCTTGCCCAGCAATTTTCCCTGCGATGATATTATCAGGAAATGAAAATTGAAAGTTTGCGCAGGAATTGGCTTCGGCATAATCATCTAGATAAGTTAAATCCAGATAGTATGGGTCGCCATCCCTTTTGTCCGTATGGATAAAATTTTTGAAAAGGATAGGACTCAAACCGAATTTCAAGGAGGACTTAGCCACCATTTTCAATTTATCCGACCCGTGGGTTTCAATTTGCATGTCTACCGCGGTTCCTGTCGCATGTGCGTCAAAATAATCACCTTCTGGTGATACCTTAATTAAGTGCCCGGGAGCGAATGCCTCAACAATTCTTGAGACCGAATCTTGTTGATCAATTTGATATATGGTAATGGTTGGAGATTGGCGATAATGGGGGAAAGTTTGGAGGAAAACTTCTGTGACGCCATCGTCATCAATATCTATTATTGTCCATCTCACTGGCCGAAACTGATAAGGTTGATTGTTGAATAATTCAGGAAAGTCCTTATTTATCATGTAATCAAACACCAGATCGATCTCCTTCGGAAAATCATTGGGAGGTTGTGCTGTGACTTTGATCGTCATTGTGATCGAAATCACCAGTAGTATTTTTCTAATCATTTTATGAGTTGTTTAGTTGTTGTTTTTCAGCCTCAAAAATAGAAAAAATAAGTTCGGCCGCATTTTGCAATGCGGCCGAAATAAAGACCAGGCATTTGTAATGACTGAATGCTTAACGATTTCCGAGTAGCTCCTTCACTGCTTCTTCGAGTTGCTGGTCACGACCATTGGCCATTTGCCCGGGTTCGTTTGGAACCCTGATATCTGGCTCCATCTGGTTGTTTTCCAGAAAAGGTTGTCCCAATGGTCTCCAGCCTCCCATGGGGATACCAAAGAAGAGACTCGGATCAATTTGTGTTTCCCACCACACGAAAGTGCCCGTTCCAGGTACAGGCATACCGAGGGTCTGGCCACCGTTTTTGATCTTGTAGGCTACCGGAAAGAGGTGCGCATCTGAGTAGTTACTTTCACCCATGAGTACGATCGATGGCTTGATCCAGCGATTCCATGGTTGATACCCTATGTTTTGCCCGTGCGGGATGATGTCCATGTATTTCTTGCCCACCAGGAAATCAGATAAGACATCATGCAGGTTTCCGCCACCATTGAACCGCGTATCTACAATAAGCGCCTCAGCCGAAATGTGTTTCCCCAGTACTTCTTCGAACACCACACGCATACTTGGGTCATTCATACCCCGGACATGCACATAACCTAGTTTTCCATTCGAAAGTCGAAGTGTTTCTGCTCTGCGGGTTTCTACCCACCTCTTGTAGAGTAGCTGATTTTCTGCACCCAGTGAAATAGGTTTTACGACCTCTTCCCAGCGAGACCCATTGGCAGGATCCAGTAAAGAAAGCAGGACATTGTTGCCCGTTTTGCGATTAAGCAATTGGTAAAAGTCAATAGAAGGGGTGATGCTTTGCCCGTCAATGCTTTCAATCACATGTCCGGGTTTTATTTTTGATTTTGCCGTATGCAGGGGCCCTCCTTTCAATACTTCTGCCACCCTAAGTCCATTTCCTTCATGACCATAGTCATACAACAGACCAAGAGAAGCTGTTTGATCACCATCTCGATTAAAAGAACGGTATCCACTGCCGGTATGAGAAGCATTAAGTTCACCTAGCATCTCACTAAGCATTTCAGCAAAGTCATAGTTGTTATTGATGTAGGGTAAAAACGGAGCATAGGCTTCCTTATAAAAATCCCACTCAACACCTTGCAGGTCTACGACATAGAACTTTTCTCTTACCTGACGCCAGGCATGCTCGAATATGTAGGCGTGCTCTTCTCCCTTCTTTAGGATCATTTCTCCTTTTGTGTTGATCCCTTTGACTTTACCTCCTTTGGTGTCTACCTTCTTTGGAGACCCATCTGCCAGTACCAAAAGGAATTCCCCGTCTTTTGACAATTCCAGGCTGATCTGATTAGCTCCGATTCCAGCAAATTTTTTGGTTTCTTTTGATCGAAGGTCCGTTACCCAAATGTCACTTCTTCCTTCGAAGCGTGTCACGTAGAATAGTTTATCTCCATCCTTGGACAACACAAAATCCGAAGCATTGGAGGTGTGAACCGTCAATTTGGCTTTGCGGTCCGTCATACCATCCCAGTCGAAGGTCAGTAAGTCGGTTTCTGCTTCTTCGTCGGAAGCATCCTTTTTAGTTTTACCTTTCTTTTTCGATTTATCTGAATCGCTATCGGCATCCTCGTCCTTATCTGCTTTGTCCTCTTTGTTTTTTAGCAACTCAAAATCCTCTTTTGATAAATTGAATTCATCCCAGCCCTGTTGGGTAAAGAACATACCAAATACATCTCCCTGAGATATAAATCCGTTTTCGGTCCTGTTACCCTGCCTTGTAGACATCCAAATCGCCATTTCCCCGCCTTTGGCCCACTTGGGGATGAAATCCATATATCCACTTTGTGTAAGGTTTCTCAAGGTACCATTACTAGAAGCCTCTATTAAACCCACTTCTGGCCAAAACATACGCTCTTTCGGTCCAAATTTGACCAGAAACCATTTGCTATCCGGAGACCACTCATACCACATATCTCCATCAGAATAAGAATAGTTATGATCTCCGGGTAGAATGGTGCGGGTGGCTTTAGAAGCCAGGTTAATGACTTTTACCGTGGTTCGGTTTTCCAAATAGGCAATTTCTTTTCCGTCCGGAGAATAAGCAGGTTGAAACTCTTCAACATCAGTAGCGATGATGGTCTTTTCCTCGAGTAGTGTAGATAAGAAGAAGTATTCTTCATCTGCTCGTTTGATCGAAGTAGTATAGATGTTCCAGCTGTTGTTTACTTCGGCTGCGTAAACCAATGATTTTCCATCAGGACTGAAACTGACACTTCTTTCCTGGTATGGTGTGTTAGTGATGCGTTTCGTTGTGCCGTGTTCAATGCTACTCACAAATATCTCTCCTCGGAACAGATAAGCGAATTCCTTTCCATTAGGAGACAGACTAGCTTCTGTGAAGCCACCACGTACTTTTACCGTTTTATCCAGCGTTTGTCGACCATCGAAAGCAAATGAAATATTGACCTTGGAAGGTTGACTACCAGAGGCCATCGTGTAAATTTCCCCGTGATAGCTAAAACAAAGCGTGCCATTTTGGGCTCGGGTAAGGAATCTTACGGGATGCTTATCAAAGGAGGTTATCTGGGTGTTGCTCCCGGAATTGTTGATGCTGCTTTTGTGAACATTGAATGTGCCACTTTCCTCCGACAAATAATAGAAGTCATTGTTGTTGCCATCAAAAACCGGATTTCTGTTTTCTCCTTCCCAGGTAGACAGTTGATTGTGTTCGCCTGTGGAAGTGTTGTAGCTCCAAACGTCACGGGTTACTGATGAAGTGTGGTGTTTTCTCCATTCATTTTCATATCCTTTTCGATCATGATATATGATCAATTGTCCATCAGGACTATAGATGGCATCGTGACCAGGTGAGGTAAAAACTTGATTTACGCGTCCACCAGTGACTGGCACACTGTACAATTCCGCCATCACCCCGGAAGGGAATTGAACATTGGTATGAAGGTCTTGTCGGTTCGCCGAAAAGATCAATTGCTGGTTATCTATACTGAAATCACTGGGTTTTTCCGCACTGGAATGGAAAGTCAACCTGCGAGCTTCTCCACCAGTTGCAGGCATGACAAAAACATCGAAATTGCCATATCGGTCGGATGCAAATGCAATTTGTTTTCCATCCCGACTCCAAACAGCTGAGTAGTCGTAGCTTTCACTAAGGGTTAATGGGATAGCTGTTCCGCCGGAAGCGGCAACTTTGTAGATATCTCCTTTGTAGTTAAACAAAATGGTATTTCCATCTGGTGATATGGATGGATACCGCATCCATAGAGGAGTGTCCTGCGCTTGAATTTGGTACAGGAATAAGATCGAAAAGATCAGTGATAATAGACGTGAGATTTTCATAATCGAAATTTCAATTAGCATGGTGCCGAACAAATCCAATAGAAATTTATCCGAATGCACCGAAAGTAGTGATTACTTCTGATTGTACAACCTGAAAGTTTGTGAGTGGCGAGATAGAAAAGGGGATCAGTAGAATTACGGTTTGTTCACCAGGGCGACCATGTTCAAGTTGTATCAATCATGCCAGCGAATGAAGAAGGATATAGGAGATATTGTGGAAATGAGACATTCTCAAATCTTAAGAATTTGGTCAGAATTTGTATTTCAACACCAGGAAATTGGCCAATTGGATTGAATTTGATCCCTGATCTACCATTTGTCACCCCCTCATGGCAATTTTGCCGCCCTTTTGGCGCCCGCAAATCGTTCCACAGGATTAATACCTGATCTACTTTTGATCTCAAATAAAAACGTCAAAGGCGAAGACGTTTTAGTACTAGAAAACCAGAAGGGTTTATAGTATTAACCAATGGTTCATTGTAAGATTGTCGAAGTGCAGGATGACGATCTTACTCATACAGAGCGCTGAGATTAGTGGTTATTCCGGCGCTCTTGTATTTTCTCCAAAGAACATTTCACGCATTTCGATAAAAAAGATTAGATCCAGTTTTTAATATACCTAATCCCGCAAGGGAATGAAGAGTTGTCTCAAAAGTTTCTAAACTGTCAGGTCAGGTGACATTTATTAGATTTTGAGGCTTTTTGAGACAATCTCTTTTTTTAAGCCTGGTCGTAAGCCGGGTAAAAGAGGACTCTGTCAGTAGTCTCATTACATAAAGTCCTACAATTATCTCCTCCTGACGCCCTTTTCGTAGAGAGGTTCAGAGCTGAATTTCAGAAACGCTAAGATCGTTCCGGTAAGAATGAACAAACACACCATTTCGCATTTTTAGAATTCGGCGGTAGTTTTGGGAGGTGTCACAACCAAAACGTTTCGCCAGCTTTGTGTTGTTGTGGTTAATGATCTTATTCGAAGGATGGAGCCAGGAAAATCCCCCCGATTTATACTTTAACCATTATTTTGAAAAGTTCTCTATCACCAACATCAGTTCAATAGTTCAGGATACCTCTGGGTTTCTCTGGATTGGTACTGCTGCGGGCCTCAATCGCTTTGATGGCCAGGATTTTCATACTTTCGAATCATCTCAGTCCAATGCTACCTCCATCACTGATAACCGGGTCAACGATCTTTTAATTGACAATCAAGGCAAGCTATGGATTGCCACTTATCAGGATTTACTTTGGTTTGACGAGGGCGCTTTTGCTTTTCATGTCGTAGACCGGGTAGATGATCCAACGTTGGAAATAGATGCTTTGGCATTGGAGGAGGATGACCAGGGAGTGCTATGGATAGGTACACTTCATGGATTATATCGGACCAATGCCACAACTGAGTATTTGGAACGACCAGGTGGACCTTTCAAAAATTTGCAAGAGGATGAGGTCAATGACCTGATGTTCGATTCCAGGGAACGCATGTGGATTGGTACTAACCGGAAGTTAGCCAGGTACGAAGGTGATAATTTGGAAGTAGTGTTGGAAGATGTTGACGTTACATCAATTGCAGAATTGGATGATGTCATTTGGGTTGGAACACGTTTCAATGGATTATACAAATTGTCCGGGAAAGGAGAGGAATTAGGTCACTATTCGCTAAAAGCCGCCTCAGTGGAGGGAAATAGCAATAGAATTTTCGATATACTGATCAATCAAGAAGGACAACTGTGGGTCGGTACAGAGATTGGAGGCCTACAGTTATACCAGCCTGATACTGATGATTTTTTTGCCTATACCAAAGGCCTGGATGATGGAAGCTTGAAAAGCAATTCCATTTGGGAGGTATTTGAAGACCAATCCGGCAGATTATGGTTAGGGACAAACAATCAGGGTGTCTTTGTGAGAGATAGGGATTATTCTAAGTTTGATCGAACCACACCCGCCCGAGGACAAACGCAGCAGTTAAAATTTGGGACAGTAAGTGCTTTTCTGCCCAATGAAAATGGGTTATGGATAGGGACTGATGGTGGAGGAATTTCTGTCTACGATAGCCTCACCGGCATGTATTCATTTTTTGATAAATCAGCGAAAGGAGGAGGCCTTGGGAGCGATGAGGTACTATCTTTTTTCAGAGATTCCGATGGAGTAATCTGGACCGGTAACTGGGGCGGGGGTTTGAATCGCTTTGATCCCGCGACCAAAAGTTTTCAATTCTATTTGAATGAGGAAAACAACCCTCAATCATTGGGAAGTAACAATGTTTTTGCAATCAGGGAAGATCGAAACGGTCGACTATGGTGCACCACCTGGGGTAAAGGGCTAAGTCGCCTGGATAAGAAGTCAGGAACGTTTACGCATATTGGTTACGAGCAAAATAACCCGGATTACCTTTCTTCAAACCTGACATACGACCTGGAAATTGATCAGGCAGGAGCCTTATGGGTGGCAACTGTATTGGGCCTGGATAAAGTCATTATAGAAAAAGATACGTTCAGGGTGGAGCATTTTACAAACCAGGAGGGAGATTCAACAAGCCTCAGTAGCCACAATGTAAACAGCATTTTGATCGACTCGCGACAAAATATATGGGTGGGAACCAAGTATGGCTTGAACATCATGGCTGCTGACCAAAAAGGATTCCAGCGATTTTTTAAGGAAGATGGATTGTCGGATAATGATATCAAAAGTGTTACTGAAGATGATAACGGTAGCTTTTGGATCGCAACGGGAAAAGGACTGACACGGATGACCCGTGAGTCTGATCAATGGTCCTTTGAAATTTTTGATGAATCAGATGGTATTCTGTCTCGGGAATTTTTCAACAATTCCGGTTTCAAGAGCTCCGATGGTAAGATCCTGCTTGGCGGATTGAATGGTTTTAATCACTTTTATCCTGATCTGGTAGTCAAGGACATGAACCCTCCCAAGGTTCACTTTACCGATTTCAAATTATTCAACCGATCAATTAAGCCTGGCCCAGAGACACCCTTGAATTCACATATCAATCAGACAAAAAAGATCACGCTCAATCACAAACAATCGATCTTTACTATCGATTATCTGTCTATACATTTCACACATGCCGATAAGAACCAATTCGCATATATCATGGACGGGTTTGAAACCGATTGGAACTATGTCGGCACCTTAAAGCAAGCAACGTATACCAACCTGGATCCAGGTGTTTATACATTCAAGGTCAAATCAGCGAATCATGACGGTTTCTGGGGGGAGGAACGGAGTTTGTTAATTGAGGTGATGCCACCCTGGTGGGAAACACCTTTGTTTCGATTACTCATTGGCTTTGGAGTCATCTCGGTTTTGTTGTCCATTTACTATTTGCGAGTCAGTTTCCTAAAGCGCCAACGAGCCAGACTGCAATCGGAGGTGAATCGCCAGACGTACGAGCTGAAAGCTACAAATGATGAATTGCAACGATTAGGTAAATTCAAAGAGGCGATCACCGGTATGTTGGTGCATGACTTGAAAAATCCATTGCACCTGATTCTTGGTCTGTCAGACGAGAAAGGGAGTAAGGACATGAAAGAGATTAACCTTTCGGGCCGTCGCATGCTTTACATGGTGACCAACATGTTGGATGTTCAGAAGTTCGAAGAAACGACCATGAAACTGGATGAAAAAGAATTCGATTTGAACACATTGATAGAAGATGCACGTAGCCAGTTTGAATTGATCCTGAAATCCAAAAGCCTTGTATTCGTCAATCAGGTCCAATCCCATCATGTACGCGGTGATGTGGAACTGTTGAGTCGAGTCATGCAGAATTTGCTTTCCAATGCGGCTAAGTATACAGATTTTGCAGGAACGATCACTGTTAACTCAAAAGAGGAGGGAGAGCGAGTGTTAGTCGAAGTTTCTGATACAGGTGTGGGTATTGATCAGAAACACCAGGTAAGGATTTTTGAGAAATTTCACCAGATAGATCCAAAGGACCTGGGAGGCACTTCTTCAACAGGGTTGGGACTTACTTTTTGTAAAATGGCTGTAAATGCTCATGGTGGTGAAATAGGAGTAAGGTCCGAATTAGGAAAAGGGGCTACCTTTTACTTTGATATTGCTCGTTCTGACAATCAGAAGATTGATTCGGCTGCCGCCGCCATGGATTCCGGAAGAGATGGGCTGTCGGAGGATGAGTTGAATAGCATCAGGAAGGTGATGCCCGATTTGGCGGAGTTGCGGTTATATGAAGTGAGTAAGATCGAGGCATTGATGGACCAAATAGAGGATACCGAACAGATCAGGCAGTGGAAGGCTGCTTTAAAAACGGCAGCTTATCATTGGGATGAAGAGCGTTATCGTAAATTGACAACACTCTGAAATGAATAGAAGTTAATTTTGAATGAAATGGGGGAGTCCGAGGTTAAAATATTGGTTGTTGACGATGAGATTGAAAACCTAAAAGTGGTTATCGAGTTTTTTCGTGATGAGCCATACCGGATCATGTACGCCCCAAATGGAGAGGCGGGATATGAAGTGGCCATTCAGGAACACCCCGACATTATTCTGATGGACTGGGCTATGCCTATATTGAATGGCATCCAAACAACCCAAAAGATCAAATCGACTGTAGGGCTCAACGACATTCCAATTGTGATGACGACTGGGATCATGACAGCTTCAGAAGACCTGAAGTCGGCATTGGAAGTTGGTGCTATTGACTATATCAGGAAACCTTTTGATCGTGTCGAGCTGAAAGCCCGGGTAAGTTCTACATTGCGATTGCGACAATCACAGAAGGAGATACAGGAGAAGAATGCTGAAATTGAGCGCCTTCTCAGAAGAGAAAAAGTGCTACTTGAATCGGAGTTGGACCAAAAGGATCGCGAGCTAACCATTCAGGCAATGAATGTGCATGAGCGGGACCAATTCCTGGAATCTTTATTAGAACAGGTAAAAACAATAGAATCCAAGCACTCGGATGAGTTATCGGGAGCTTTTGTTGAAATCCGTAAAGTGATCGCTTCTCAGCTTAAGGTGAAAAACTCATGGGATCATTTTGTCATGCACTTTGAGAGCGTACATCCAGATTTTTTCAAGCGATTAAAAGAGGAATTCCCTCGGTTAACTGGTAATGACCTTAAGCTTTCCGCTTACGTCAAGATCGGCATGGGGAACAAGGAAATAGCTAGCCTGATGGGTGTAGAAACCAGTTCGGTCAAGAGTAGTTTACGACGACTGAAAAAGAAAATCGGTATGGAACCCGAAGGCAGTATCCGGGATTATTTCCTGGCTCAATGGGGTTAAGATCGAAGAAGCTGTTCCACATTGGAATGTAGGACTGATCCCGACAACTTGATTTTCATAAAACGATACAAAGAAGTCCCGTAAACTTCATACATCCTGAAAGTCCGAAGGTCGATTTTTGTGGGACAAGGAATTTCTTTGAAAAAAATCAAAGAGCTGGCAACCCTTTTGCCTTGACGCTCCGTATTACCCTCGAATTTCATTGATACCCGGTTCATTGTCGGGAATCTAGCAGCTCGGTAACCCATTTGGCGGTGGGCCATTGAGTTGCGGTGTGACCTAATAACTTGGTGTGTTAGTGGTTACAACAAGGTCACACCATAATTCATTGGGCAATTTTGGCGAATTGCTCAGTTTATGCAGGTTTTAAACTCCCTATCAAAATGGGGAGTTTTTTTATTTGCTGATGATCACACCTTAACGGGGAGTGCTGGGAATGCATTAATCCAAACCTTCAGGATTGAATCAAAAAAACATCCTTCTCAGAACCAATCATCCAATCGATTATTGAATTGTTTTCAATCTTTAATTGAAGGTTCGTATTTGATGAATTGAAAAAAAATATCAGAGAGCTGGCAACCCTTTTGCCTTAGAACTCCGTATTACCCTCGAATTTCATTGATGCCCGATTTTATTTTTGGGGATCTGGCAACCCTGTAACTCATTTGGCGGTGAGTAATCGAGTTGTGGTTTGACCCGATAACTTGGTGTGTTAGTGGTTGCAACCGGGTCACATCATATTCAGTCATTGGGTAATTTTGGCGAGTTGCCCAGTCTATGCAGGTTTCAGAGGGTGTCTCAAAAGGCACTCTCTTTTTTTGGTTAATTTATTTAACAGCTATTTGTAATATTATTATCTTAAGGGTGTGAAAGAGACATCCAAAAATCTGATTTTCAAACATTACGATCAGAACCAACCCATGCTTCTTCCTCCTTCTCTGGAAGAATTAATTGAGTCAAATCATCCTGTTAGAGTAGTCAGTCATGTAATTGATCAAATTAATATCGATGTACTACTCAAACAGTACAAACCTGGAGGCACCTCAGTGTATCATCCACGGATGCTTTTGAAAGTGATGGTTTACTGTTATCTGACCAACACTTTCTCTTCTCGAAAGATGGAGTCAGGACTAAAGGAAAATATACATCTGATGTGGTTAAGTGGAATGAGTAAGCCTGACCACAATACACTGGCTCGCTTTCGTAGTGAGCGTTTGAAAGATAGCCTTCGTCAGATTTTTGGGCAGATTGTAAGTTTGCTGGTTGAGGAAGGATTGGTAAGTATCAAGCAACTCTATACCGATGGGACTAAGATCGAAGCTAATGCCAATAAGTATTCCTTTGTATGGGGAAGAGCCATTAAAACCAGTAAGCAGCGTATCATAAAGCAACTCGATGAGCTTTGGAGTTACACTCAGCAGGTAGCTGAAGAGGAGTTGAAGGACCTGCAGTCAGTTGATTTTAATGAGATTGATAGTCAGAAAGTCAGACAAACCATTGACAAGATCGATCAGGCACTGGAAGGCAAACAAGTCGATAAAAAGGTAAAGCAGAAGCTAAACTATGCTCGCAAGAACTGGCCTGACAAGCTGGATGATTATGAGAAGAAAGAGGTCACATTAGGCAAGAGAAACAGTTTTTCTAAAACCGATCCTGATGCCACATTCATGAGGATGAAGGAAGATCACATGCTCAATGGTCAGCTAAAACCTGGCTATAATCTACAAATGAGTACCTCAGATCAGTTCATCATTAATTACAGTCTACATCAAAACCCAACCGACACACTCACCTTCATTCCTCATCTACAACAATACAATGACTTATATGGATCATGCCCTGCTGTAGTGTGTGCTGATGCTGGTTTTGGTAGTGAAGAGAACTATCTATATCTAGAGGAACAAGAAATTGATGGATATGTGAAGTACAATTACTTCCACAAAGAGCAAACCAAGAAATGGAAAGAAGACCCCTTTAAAGCCGATAACCTCCACTACAACGAATCCAACGATACCATGACTTGCCCGATAGGTCAACAAATGGAGAATATTGGTGAGAAAGAAAGAATTACTGCTAGCGGATTTAAACAGCAATACATCCGATACCAGGCCAAGAACTGTGAAGGGTGCTCATTAAGGTCATCTTGTCATAAAGCAAGAGGCAATCGGATTGTAGAGATCAATCACAAACTAAGAAGGCACAAAAAAAAGGCCAGGGAAAAGCTGCTCAGTGAGGAGGGTAAAAAGCATCGATCTAAACGACCTGCTGATGTGGAAGCTGTCTTTGGAGCAATCAAACACAACAAAGGATTTAGAAGATTTAACCTTAGAGGCCTCGATAAAGTAGCTATAGAAACCGGATTACTCGCAATTGCCCATAATCTTGCTAAGAAAGCCGCTTAGGGACTTGAAATATCCCTGCTTCTTAATGCCTAAATCAATCAGACATTTTCATGATGGAACAATCATTACCTTATAAAACAAAAGAAGCTGACCCTTTCGAGACAGCTTCTTTTCTTTTGATTATATCGAAGAAGGCTGATTGATCTTCTTCGAAGGACTATGATTGACCTGAAATCAACTATCCGGTAGTAACTTGAGGTTGATGTTTCTCCAATAGACCTTGATACCACCTCCGTCGTGGATCTGTAGGGCGATAGAGCCATTGGCTCCGCCAATTTTGTCATCATCCAGGGTGATCATTTCAGTACCATTAATCCAGGTAGTTACTTTTGAGGCATTGACCAGAATTTTCATCGTATTCCACTCACCAAACTTTAACGCTTTGTCTTTCTCCGGATCTGGCTGGATGAGCCAACCCCGACCATAAGATTCGTAAATGCCACCGGAGTTACTTCCGGGAGGAGCTACTTCCGCTTGCCAGCCGGTAATTTTTGTGCCTTCTATAGTTGAGCGAAAGAAAACGCCACTGTTGCCGTCTGCACCTTGCTTGAATTCCAGGGTGAGTTCAAAATTTTTGTAGAAGTCATTGGTGCCGAGATAACCATAGCCTTTATCAGGGCCACTTTCGCAGATAAGGAGTCCATCTTCAACATACCATTTTTCGGTTCCGTATATGGTCCACCCTTCCAGGTCTTTGCCATTAAAAAGAGATTGAGTCTGGGCGAAACTTAGTGTCGTAACAACTAAACAGACGAGTGCGAAAAAGAAACGGATTGGGTTTTTCATAAGTGTATTATTTCATCAAAAGAGTTTGGAGTTGATTCAATCAAAGATGCTGATTTTTCACCTGAATGATCTGGCTGATAATAGAAAGGGCGATTTCCCTTGCCGATTTGGCATGAATTGATACCCCGATAGGCGCATAAACCTTGTCAATTAGTGATTGTTCTACGCCTTTCTCCAATAAACGCGCTGTTCGTTTGGCGTGTGTTTTTTTACTCCCAAGCGCTCCTATATAGGCTACTTCTGAAGGTAGTAAAATCTCAAGGGCATTGTCATCTATTTTAGGATCATGGGATAGAATGGCGCAAAAAGTATAAGGATCCAATGTGAATTGATCCAGTACTTCCGATGGGTAAGCTTCAATGAGTTGGTCTGGGGCTTCTGGAAATACTGTGTTTTGAGCAAAATACCCTCTGGGGTCGATGACTACTGTCTCAAACCCAAAAGTATTTCCTAATGCCACTAAATCAACCGTGATGTGAGCTGCACCAATAATTAATAAAGTCGGCTTTCGTGGAAACACTTGAATGAAATAGGAAACATCTTCGTGCTCTATGGTGGTATTGGCCCGTTGTTGGAAAGCTTCTTTCGCTTCTGCCACTACAGATTGGGGCATTTCATCTCCTACCGTGGTGTTATCGGTATTAATCAGTAAGGACTTGTTTTTACCCTCTTCCAGACTCGTGATAAGGGTGCAGGACTTATTTTGATCAAGGCAGTCCATTACCTTTTGCCAAATGCTCCCAGCTGACAAATCGAAATTTTCCAAAAAAACCTGAATACTTCCTCCACAAGACAGACCAACGGACCAGGCGTCTTCATCAGATACCCCAAAAGCAAGTCGAGTGACAGTCCCATTATTCAGCACTTCCAGTGATTTTTTGACCACTGATCCCTCCACACAGCCACCGCTCACAGATCCGGCCATTTTGCCTTCCTCATTTATGAGCATCACTGAACCTACGGGCCGGGGAGAAGATCCCCATGTTTTTATCACTCTTGCAATGGCAACTTTGTAATCTTTACTTTGCCATTTTTTGATTTCTTCAAAATAATTCTGCATCTTCTAAACAATATCAGGATTTATCTGTTATACGAACCATAAATTGGAAAATTTTCAATGCCTAAACACTGTAAGAATTGTAATAGTCGCTGGAAAGTTTACACTTTTCCGAATTCTTCGTTCTTCAGTGCTATTTTAATCATTCTTATTCCCAAATGTCCTTTTTGTATCATGGCTTATTCTTCCGCGATTACT
This sequence comes from Cyclobacteriaceae bacterium, assembly GCA_965215825.1. Classification (GTDB taxonomy): domain Bacteria; phylum Bacteroidota; class Bacteroidia; order Cytophagales; family Cyclobacteriaceae; genus JAWPMT01. The sequence goes on from CBDCEM010000003.1 coordinate 1,233,608, forward strand.
ATTTGCGGAGGCCAGGATATATACATGACATCCAATAATTGGGTTTCCTACATTCCTCTGGTACTCTCGGCGATTGTTATTTTAATGATCATATATAATAACAAGGGGACTCGAACGTGGATAGCGGCATCCATGGCTTTGATCAGTGCTTTATTCATTTTATTGAGCCATCAGCTAATGATCCCTGATGCTTTTTATAATGTCGGTGGTGTAGGACTAATTGTAGCAAGTTGGACCAACGGAAATCTGATGTCCTTCGTGAACCAGGTGAGCAAGAAATTTCGCTCAAAAGGAATTCGCACCGAAAAGAGACAAATAACCTACCCAATAAGTCAAAAATAAATTCAACTCTATCACTTTTAAAGATAAACATGCATGATACCCTCTTCATTTAGTTATACTGCCCCATCTACCCTCGATGAGGCGCTCAAGCTACTGAACGAGCTTGGGGATGAAGCTAAGATCCTGGCCGGCGGCCACAGCTTGATCCCCATGATGAAGCTCAGGTTTGCAGAGCCAGAGCATTTAGTAGACCTTAATAATATTCCCGGACTTTCCTATATCACAGTAGAAGGAGGAACGCTCAAGATAGGAGCAATGACCCGTGAGAGTGACATGGAAGAATCCGATGATGTTTCTAAACACTTTCCCATTTTTCAGGATGCGGCCAAGTTGATTGCAGACCCACAGGTAAGAAACTTCGGTACCATCGGTGGCAATCTTGCCCACGGCGATGCAGCTAATGATCATCCCGCGGTAATGATTGCACTGGGGGCAGAAGTTGAGATTACCGGAACTGATGGAAAGAGGACCGTGGGAATTGATGATTTTTTCTTTGGATTCTATGCCACAGCCATTCAGGATGGAGAAATCCTAACCGAAATCAGCGTACCAATACCCAGTGGAAAATTTGGAAATGCCTACCACAAGACCGAACGAAAAGTTGGGGATTATGCTACCGGTGGCGTAGCGATTCAGATTGAGCTGGATGACAGTGGTACATGTACCCGTGCAGGGATTGGACTGACCAATGTCAATCCTACTCCTTTGCGAGCCTCCAGGTCTGAAGAGGCCCTTGTTGGGACAAAAGTATCCTCAGCGGACATTGAGTCTGCCGCACAAATGGCTGCTGAAGATTGTAATCCTTCGGATGATTTGAGGGGGGATGCGGATTATAAGCGCAGGGTCATCAAAGCGCTGACCAAAAGAATGATTACTAAAGCATTAGAAAGAGCTAACGGATAAGTCATGACACAATCAATAACATTGAAAATAAACGGAGAAGAACACTCCTTTGAGGTTGAGCCTCGAACACTACTTGTTCACTTGATTCGTGAACAGGCTAATATGACCGGTACTCATATCGGTTGTGACACTTCAAGCTGCGGAGCTTGTACCATTCTTATTAATGGCCGGTCCGCAAAGTCTTGTACGATCCTTGCGGTTCAGGCCAATGGCAAGGAAATTACCACGGTAGAAGGTTTGGCCACCGCAGAAGGTGTTCATCCCATACAAGAAGGATTCAAAGAGAACCACGGATTGCATTGTGGCTTTTGTACACCTGGCATGATGTTACGAGCCATTGAATTGTTGGAGAAAAATCCAAACCCGACAGAGGAAGAGATCCGATGGGGTATTTCAGGAAATCTTTGCCGATGCACTGGATACAACAACATCGTGAAAGCTATACAGTACGCTGGAGCGAAAATTAGAGGCGATGAATTGCCTTCCACCGAACCTGTATTTGTTGAATAACCCCTAACCCTGATAAAGAAAATGATACAATGTAAAACTTCGAAAGAGATCGGCGGCATGGGGCACTCCATGAAGCGAAAAGAAGACGATCGTTTTGTACACGGAAAAGGTAACTATGTCGATGATGTTAAGTTACCTGGCATGCTATACATGGATATTGTGAGAAGTCCATATGCCTATGCTAAGATTAAAAATATAGATGCAACCGATGCTTTGGCTATTCCTGGTGTTGTGGCCGTCGTAACAGGTAAAGACCTGGAACAATACAACCTTCACTGGATGCCTACGCTGATGAGTGATACACAAATGGTACTTCCAACAGATACAGTCATGTATCAGTCACAGGAAGTAGCAGCAGTGATTGCTACTGAAAAATACATTGCCAGAGATGGCCGAGAGGCTGTAAAGGTGGAGTATGAGCCTATGAAAGCGTTGGTGGACCCACATAAAGCGCTGGATGATGATGCGCCTTTGTTACGTCCCGATAAGGAGGATCAAAAGGATAACCATATCTGGCACTGGGAAGCGGGTCAAAAGGAAGAGACCGATAAGATTTTTGCGGATGCGGAAGTGACGGTGAAAGAGCATATGCACATTCCACGGATACATGTTTCATCTATTGAAACCTGTGGCTGCGTCGCTGACTATAATAAGGTGGACAATCACCTGACCATGTACATGACGACTCAGGCACCTCATGCCATTCGTACGGTCATTGCCCTGGTGGCAGGTCACGTTGGATTGACCGAAGAGAAAATCCGTGTAATTGCTCCTGATATTGGAGGAGGATTTGGCGGTAAAGTGCCTGTTTATCCTGGTTATGTCATCGCCATCGCAGTTTCTTTCCTGGTAGGCAAGCCCGTAAAATGGATTGAAGATCGAAGTGAAAACCTGCAAGCAGATTCTTTCGCGAGAGATTACCACATTACTGCCGAAATGGCGGGTACTAAAGACGGTAAAATCCTGGCGACACGTATGAAAGTACTGGCTGATCACGGCTATACTGATGCTTCAGCCAACCCATCAAAATTTCCTACCGGGATGTTCTCAATTGGGACGGGTTCTTACGATTATCCCAATGCTTTCATGGAAGCGGATGCGGTTTATACCAACAAACCTCCGGGTGGCGTGGCATATCGCTGTTCATTCCGTGTAACTGAAGCTGTCCATGCAATCGAGCGAATTACGGACAGGTATGCTTTGGAAATCAACAAAGATCCAGCGCAGCTCAGAATGGATAATTTCATCAAGAAAGAGCAATTCCCATATCAGTCACCAACAGGCTGGGAATACGACAGTGGTGATTACCATGCTGGTCTTGAATTGGCGATGAGAACAGTCGACTATGATGGTCTTCGCAAGGAACAAGTTGAGAAACGCAAGAAAGGAGAATTGATGGGAATTGGACTGTCAACCTTCACCGAGATTGTTGGAGCTGGTCCTTCTAAGGATTTCGATATTCTGGGTATCAAAATGTTTGATAGTGCAGAAATTCGGGTGCACCCTACTGGTAAGGCCATTGCCAGATTTGGAACCAAGTCCCAGGGCCAGGGTCATGAGACCACATATGCCCAGATCATTGCGGAAGAGTTAGGTATTCCTGCCAAAGACATTCAAGTTGAGGAGGGAGATACCGATACCGCACCTTATGGATTGGGAACCTATGCAAGTAGGAGTACACCAACAGCTGGTGCAGCGGCGGCCATGGCCGCCAGGAAACTGAGAGATAAAGCCAAGAAAATTGCAGCTTATCTACTTGAAGTCAGTGAAGATGACCTGGAGTGGGAGCCTGGTAAGTTCTTTGTAAAAGGAGCACCAGAGAAATCCAAAACCATTCAGGAGCTTGTATTCGCGTCATACACTAATCACCCGCAGGGGATGGAAGCTGGCTTTGAAGCGACGCACTACTATGATCCTCCGAACCTTACTTTCCCATCGGGAGCGTACATCTGTATTGTGGATATTGATACGGATACATTTGAAATCAAAGTACGAAGGTTTGTAGCGATAGATGATGCAGGCCATATTATTAATCCGATGGTAGCTCAGGGCCAGGTTCATGGTGGTTTGACACAGGGTATCGCTCCCGCGATGTACGAGGAGCTAATCTATGATGAAGCTGGAAATATCCTTAATGGAACGTTGATGGATTATCTGGTGCCTACGGCGGTGGAATCTCCCAGTTGGGAGACCGGTCATACAGTGACACCTTCTCCGCATCACCCTATTGGGGCGAAAGGTATTGGAGAATCTCCAACGGTGGGAGCACCACCTGCAATTGCCAATGCAATTGTGGATGCGTTGAAACCTTATGGTATCACTCACCTGGACATTCCTATTACCCCTTACAAAATCTTCAAGGCTTTGAAGGAAAAAGGAGTGCTGGATAAACCAATCGCCGAATAATCGAGTTTAATGAACAGAATGGAAGTCGCCAGGCAGTATTATTTCCTTGTCAGACTGAGCTTTTCGAAGTGTGTAAATGCACAAAATTAGATTTCGACAGGCTCAACCTGACTTTTGCTGCAAATGAGCGACTTCCAAATTATATTTCATGGAAGCAACAATCAATAAGAGTTTTACCATAGAAGAACCCATCGATAAAGTGTGGGCTGGACTCAGTAATCCGATGGAGATATCAGGTTGTGTGCCTGGTGCATCTATTACAGAGCAAATTGACGACAATAATTACAAAGGTGAAGTTTCATTGAAATTTGGCCCGGTCAAATCAAAGTACGATGGTCAGATCACCATTGATGAGTTGGATAATGACAACTACAAGATGAAGTTGATCGGAAAGGGACTGGATTCGAAAGGAAAAGGGAGCGCCGAGATGACCATGAATGGGACTGCCAGAGCCACAGATAGTGGAACAGAGGTGGAGTTTGAAATGGTGGTATCCATTCAGGGAACTCTCGCTCAGTTTGGTTCGAGATTGATCAATGATGTCTCTGCCCAATTGATGGATCAATTCGCCGGCAATTTTAAAAACCTGCTGGCTGGTTCGGAGGTGGATAATACACTAAAAGCTGGTTCAATGATGGGATCCGTGTTGAAAAGTAAAGTATCCGGTATTTTCAAAAAGAAGGACGGAGACGATAACACTGGAGAATCATGATACCAGAGGTCAGTAAACTGATCGATGATCTGGATAATAGAAGTTACGTAGTGGAAGAAGAACTGGCAACGGTTCTTCTTCTTACTTTGAAACTAAAGAAACCCATTCTTCTTGAAGGGCCTCCCGGTGTTGGAAAGACAGAGGCGGCTCACATTCTTGCTAATTACCTTGATACGGAATTGCTACGCTTGCAATGCTATGAGGGACTGGATGTCAACAATGCCATTTACGAGTGGAATTACCAAAAGCAATTACTGAGCATTAAGATCAATGAGCAGTCCGCTTTGTCCGAGGAAGAGAAGGAAAAGCACATTTTCAGCGAAGACTTTTTGCTGAAGCGGCCTTTGCTACAAGCGATTACAAGTGATAAGCCCACGGTACTTCTGATCGATGAGATTGATCGGGCAGATGAAGAATTTGAGGCGTTTCTATTGGAATTGCTTTCCGACTTTCAGATCTCTATTCCTGAAATGGGTACAATAAAAGCCAAACATCGGCCTATTGTGATCCTTACTTCTAACCGGACAAGAGAACTGAGCGATGCGCTTAAGCGTCGGTGTTTGTACCATTGGGTCTCCTATCCGAGTTTTGAGAAGGAGCGCAATATTCTCAAAAAGCACCTGCCGGAAGTGGATGAAAACATGCTCAACAGCCTGGTCACTTTCGTTCAGCAATTGAGGGAAATGAAATTGCAGAAATCACCGGGTATCGCAGAAACCATTGACTGGGCTCAGGCCATGATCACCTTGGGAGCCAAGTCATTCTCTCCGGAGTACATAGAAAAGACCTTGGGCTGCGTGTTGAAATCTGAAGTTGACATTGCGTCCGTCAAAAATGAAGGTCTTGATGAATTGATTGAGGCTCGCTGAGGTAACGTGCTGTCAGCTTGGCTTAATCCCATGGTGATGTCAAAAAAAAGATTGCAGCACATCAATTTCTAACAAATGAATCTCGTTCACTGCACACAACATGATTCGATAAAAGACGCGATGAGTGGCTTTGCTAAAGTTTGTCGTGAAAGTGAACTTCAAGTGGGACTGAACCATACATTGGAAGCATTAGAAGCTTCTGAAATGGGATTTATTCATGATGAAAACACCTTCAAATATACCTTAAGGTCACTGTTCTGTGTAAAAGAAGAGCAATTTGAGGTTTTCAATAAATGCTTTGACGTTTATTGGAAAAGAAGAAGACACAACTATTCTCATACATTCAAAAAAGGGTCTTCGAATATTGCAAAGCGAACGAATGCCTCTTTGGTCATGGCGGGTTTCAAACCCAATGGGGAACAAGAAGCGGAGGCCGAAGAGGAGGCGAAAAGCATCACCGGGGCCAGCCGAGTCGAATCGCTGAAGGCAACAGATTTCTCCAAAGTGGCTTCCATGGACAGTGCCTATCTGGATGATCTGGCAGAACGACTTTTGCGACAACTCAATCATCGCATGAAGCGCAAAATGACTGAAACAAAAAAAGGGGCTATTGACTTGAAAAGGACCATTCGAAAGAACATGTCCAATGGGGGAGCGCTGCTGGAGTTGAGTCGTAAAAACCGGAAAATACAAAAGCGTAAAATCATCCTGATCCTGGACGTAAGTGGATCCATGGATAAATACAGTTTCTATTTGCTTAAATTTATCTGGTCATTAAAGTCTAATTTGGGAAATATTGAAGCGTTTGTGTTCAGCACCAAACTGGTGCGGATCACGGATTTGATCACTACCGATCAATTGGATAAGGCGCTTTGGGACCTTAGTGTACAAGCGGACAATTGGTCGGGAGGCACTAAAATTGGAGAATGCATTCGTGATTTCAATGATCAATTTGGGAAACGCGTGTTGAATGGACGTAGCATTACCATGATCTTGAGTGATGGACTGGATGATGGGGAACCAAACCTGCTATCCGGTGAGTTAGAGAAAATAAAGATGAGAACAAGTAAGTTGTTGTGGTTGAACCCATTGAAGGGAACACGAGGTTATGCGCCCGAGGCAAAGGGAATGAAAGCTGCCTTGCCTTACCTTGATGATTTCCACTCAGCGCACAACCTGAATAGCTTACTCGAACTAGAAAATCTATTAGCAGATGCTTGACGATCATATTTTTGAACAACTGGAAGTGCTGAGAAGTCAGGACCGAAATGCTGCTGTAGCTGTAGTGGTTAATCGCAAGGCACCCACTTCTGGTAAGCCTGGAGACAAGGCACTGATCACTGAAGAAGGTGATGTGCACGGTTGGATCGGAGGTGGCTGTACCAAAGGCATTGTCATCAAAGAAGCGATCGCCGCTCTTAAAGATCAGAAGCCACGACTGGTTAAGATTTCGCCGGGAGCGGCAACCATGACAGATCATCAGGGCGTGAAGACCTATGGTATGATGTGTCAAAGCGAAGGATCTGTTGATGTATATATTGAACCTATGATACCAGCCAGTCGAATTTTTATTTTTGGACGTTCGCACATCGCAAAAGCACTGTGTGAAATCGGCTCTGCTGGAGGCTATGAAATGACCGTGATTTCAGACCTGGCGGAGCATGAGATGTTTGCCAATGCCAGGAAGTTCCTCTCATTATCTGAATTTGACGTGAATCAAGTAAAGTCTGCGGATTTCGTGGTGGTGTGCACACAAGGTGAGGACGATGAAAAGAGCCTGGAAGCAGCTATTTCTACTGCCGCTAACTATGTGGCTTTTGTTTCAAGTCATAGGAAAGCCAACGCAATTTTCAGAACCCTTAAAAAACAAGGAGTGCCGGTTGAAGATCTGGCACAAGTAAAAACACCAGCGGGGCTGGACCTGAATGCCAAGACTCCTCAGGATGTAGCCATTTCTATTCTTGCTCAGATTGTTCAGGAGAAAATGGCACCGGAAGAAACAGGAGACGATCAGGCCATACAGCAGTTGAATGAGGACTTGTACATCAATCCGGTTTGCAAGATCCCTGTGCAAAAAAGCACGGCGAAACATGTCCTGGAGCACAAAGGAGAGAAGGTCTATTTCTGCTGTGATGGCTGTAAAGTGAGTTTTGAAAAGGAACCCGAAGCGTATTTGTAGTAGCTTCGGTTATGTGACTGCTCAATTGTTCAAAGACGTGCAAGACAGTTAATTTACAGGTGATCAACTAACGCGATTTTGGAAAATATTCTGGACAAGACAACCCAGCTTTGGGTAAAATGGACTGGTAAGCAAATATCCCCTGAAAAGTATGCCTGGCTGTTAGGACCTATTGGAGATACAGATATGATCTCCGATCAATTTGTCGAACATCTAGCCAGGGAAGAAGGGCTTAAAGTAGAAAGGCCAACGAGAGATGCGGGATTACTTGATCAGTTTCAGGACCTGGAGTTGTCTGAGGGTGATATGACTCGTTTAAGCCCGGAGATTATCGATTTCTATACAAACACAACTAACTATAAAATTGAATTCTGGTCTTCATGGAAAGGTGTTTTTCGATGGTTCGGGTGGATACTGGCGATGTTATTTAGCAGAAGGCTGAAGCAGCTCAATTTGCCGCTTGACCCTATGGAAGCATCGAAGGGGCTTGAAAGTCAAATCCTTAAGCTCAAGAACAAACGGGGAACAGTATGGACTGTTTGGTACAGGATTCTCAATGCCACAAATCGGGTAATCTATTCAGGTGTCTATACCCATTGTAAACATCCGGAATCAGGGCAGCGACTTTTGAAAGTGGTGTTCCCTTTACCTAACGGCAACGCTGCGGTGGTAATGAAAATGGAAGTAAAGCAAGATGGTTCTTTTCTTTTGTCGTCGGAAGGAAGAAAGTTCGGTGATCATGGATTCTATTTCACATTAACGGACCGCAAGGGGAAGTATTGGGCCAGGTTCGTAAAGGCCATGCATGAATGGATTCATGTCTATGTAGATGAACAAGGTGTTTTGCGGACAGATCATCAACTCAACTTCCATGGGGTGAGGTTTCTGGAACTACATTACAAATTGACCAAAATCTGAGCTATGAAATATGTTTTTGTATTGTTGTCAATATTTCTCTTCGCTTGTAGTCACCATGAAGAAGCCCGTGAAGCGCATACTTTTTCGCGCAGGTACGTCCAACCGGGCAATGGCTACTCCCAGATGGTAGTTGTGGAACAAAATGGCACCAAGACCCTGCACATTTCCGGGCAGGTGGGTGAGGGTGACGATTTAGAAACGCAGATGAGATATGTGCTGAATAAACTAGGCGTACTGTTGGAAAGTGAAGGCGGTACCTATGCTGATCTCGTTAAGATCAATACTTACATTGTCGATTACCAACCCGAAGACCTGGACGTATTCAGGGGAGTTAGAAAAGAGATTTTCACGGATGCAATCACTCCCGCCAGTACCCTGGTTGGTGTTACTGCACTCGCCTTGCCTCAATGGCTGATCGAGATAGATGCCGTGGCGGTGATAAGACAGTAGGGAGAGGATTTACTGTTCCTCAACTACTACGAGTTGCTCATTAAAAATTTGAATTTTAATCAAATCACTACAACAACGGGGAATCCTGTATCTTTTGATTGCTTCCATGAAGTACATGCTTAGTCACCTCCTCCACCGCAGCCTCCACCGCCTCCACAACCACTGCTACATCCACTACCGCAGCCAGAGTGATCATCGCTCGAACATCCCCAGAATCCGCCCCAAAATCCACCACCACTGGAACCGCCACCTCCTCGTTTCTTCCCTTTTCCTCCTCCTTTTATGGTTCGGGCAACAATTATTATAAGTATTGTCACTAGAATGAGGGAACCCCATGGAACCGGGTTTTCTGATTGTATAAATAGCAATGCAATTACAGGAAGTAGAACCACAATCAACTGCTCGTGACCTAATTTCGGTTTCTTGATTATCCAGTAATCCGACAGATTTATCCGTTTGAAATTGATGTTAGAAAACCTTTCTTCATTGTTGGGCCAAATGTTGGAAGGAACAGTCTGTTCGAATTCCTTTAAATAAGCTTCTTGTACAACATCATAATCATTGGAATATCTCTTTTTTTCTGATGTGCCACCTTTAGTCGGATTATGATGAATTTGCTTACCTAGCGTATTCTTACATAAGTCAATCCAATAGGACCTGGTATAAGTTAAATGCAAATGCCAGGCTTGATCTACGGCATCACTGGGGGTGATTTCTCCATAATCAACACAGCACAGATAAAGGAATTTCTTGTATTCGTTAATTACAGATTTACTGAATTCAAGGGACCAGTTGTTGTCTCGCGCCAGTCTATGAGTGAAATTGAATTCACTACTTGAATCATCAAGATCGAACGCTTGAAGTTTAGACCAAAGTTTTGGGTTTTTCATAGGGTTGTATTTAGCTGGCTCATGGACAGGCTATTATCTCACTTGCAGTAATTTGACATGCTATCCGCAAATACTATGGTTGGATCACGTTTGAAAATAGTTGCCAGGTCAGCACATCCATTGTCAAATTGGTTGATTTGAAAGGCAGAATAAGCTCGCATATAATAGGCGTTTAGATTATTCGTATCAAGATCAATCATTTCAGTGGTAAGTTGATTAACAAGGTTCCACTCTTTAGTTTCCTGATAAATACCGGTGATGTTAGTCAATATTTCAGCATTTTTCGGTTCTAATTCATAGGCGATTTGAGCATGTTTGAGAGCTTCCATGAAGTCTTTGCTTTCTATGAAGTAGTAACTTAAGTATTTATGAAGCTGAGGTTCTTTTGGGTACCTGGATGAAATGGAATTTACCAATGCCAGAGATTCTTCCGTTTTGTCTTCTGCTCTTAACATTTCAGCCTTAGCCAGTGTTACAAATGGATGATTCATTTGCGCAACTGACAAATCGTTAAGCCAATTTTGTGCTTCTCCTACATTACCTCGATAGGAATTCATCATGGAGTTGTAAGCCTTTCGAATGACAAGGAATTCATCAATGCTTTTGTTTTTAAACCTCCTGATCAGGTTCAGATCAAAGGACGCTGAAATGGAATTTGATTTGCTTGCTATTCCAATACTTTTCTCATCTACCAACTCGAGTGTGATACAATCGAAATTGTAATTCAGTGAATCAATAAGTGCACGCCCGATTGATGTAGCATGATACTCCAGGCTATCAGTATCTGGATTCAAAATTTCGGAGTTGGTTATCTCCAATTCATAGCAATCGTTGAGCGTAGAACCATTCCACTGACCTCCATACTGACTGGCCAGAGAACCCATAAACCTAAGTTGCCGAGAAATTTCCCCAGTTTGTTCACAGCTTTGAAATAGTGTGATCGAGATGATGAATATCAGATATTTGCTTTTCATTAGGTTAAGATTTGTAGAGAATAGTTGTTCACCTTCAGCTGATGAAACACTAAAATAGTGAAATATATATGAACTGGAAATGTTGAAAATGACCTATTCAAATGGGACAACCGAGACTGTGATTTGTTGTAACAACGGTAGTGTCAGGAGTCTATGGGATTGTTTTATGAGCAACCTGCTTCTCCAGATTCACCTTTTCCAATAACCCCATCGGGAACTAACGATTGTTATCCTCAGCAACAAAACTTATCTTCCTGATTGAACCTGACCCTACGAAAAATGAAACATGTGTTTAGAGCTGCCTGGATAATTCTTATCGGATGTGCCGCTATTTATTTAGAGAGCCCTACAGCAGTAAAATCGCCTGAGGACGGAGTTTTCTCAGCACTCAACGCCAAAAAGCACATTGATGTCATGGCCAGTGATGTACACTTTATGGGTACTGAGAACAACCGGAAAGTGCGGGATTACATCCTTCAGGAATTTGAAAAAATGAATATTCCGACGGAAGTTTTCATCGGTCATGGCGCTCTTTCCTGGGGATCAAGTTACATGCGGTTAGGAAAAACGGAAAATATCATTGCCACTATTAAGGGACAAAGCTCAGGAAAAGCTGTAATGGTCGTGGGACATTACGATAGCGTCTTGAATTCACCAGCAGCAGCTGATGATGTGCATGCTGTGGCCAACATATTGGAAACCGCTCGATTGCTAAAAGACAGTAATCCTGAAAATGATATCATTTTTCTGATTACTGATGGTGAGGAGCTGGGTTTGATCGGAGCGAAGGCCTATTCAGAAACCAAAGATGTATCGGGTATTGGTGTGTTGCTAAATTATGAATCAAGAGGGAATAGCGGGGCGAGTATATCCTTCGAATGGTCAGATGGCAATGGTTGGCTGGTGAGACAACTCAGAAAGGCAGCTAAACGGCCCGTGGCCAATTCTATGTCTTACGAGATCTACAATCAATTACCTAACGACACGGATTTCACTTACTTTAAAGAAGCAGGAGTCTCCGGAATTAACAATGCCTTCATTGACGGATTCTCCTATTATCATAACCCCGTCGATAATCCCGATAACATTAACTTGAAAAGCGTGCAGCACGCAGGAGAAAACATGTATCTTCTGACTAAACATTTTTCTAATACAGACTTGAGCAAAACAGTATCGAAGAATGCATCATTTTTTAACTTCTTAGGCACGCTGATCATATACCCCGCTTCATGGGATTTGGCATTAGTAATATTCACCATCTTACTCATCGGATTTGTTCTTTATGCAGCACTAAAATCCGGTGAATTGGGTGTAAAATCAATATTGCTGGGTTTGATCGCTAATTTGGCAATCATCATCTTTAGTGCTGGCCTCACCTACGGTTTGAGTAAGCTGCTTTTTATGATCTACCCACAGTATAATCTGTTTTATACGGGTCAATTCTATAACCACAAATGGTACCTTTTGGCTGCAGTTGGCCTTACTGTTCTAGTAGCCTGGTTGATGATCAAATGGTATAACGGGAAAAATAAGATGATAGGAATACAGAGCGGCGCCCTTTTGATTCTGGGCTTGGCTATCATAGGTATGTTTGTCGCACTACCTACGGCAAGTTATTCCATGATCTTCCCAACGATCTTCCTGTCTGTTATCTTTTGGTACAACAATACCCACTCAAGCCGGATGAGCACACCTTTCAACAATCTGGTGGTAGGATTGGGAATTGTAGTTCCGGTGGCGATTTGGTTCCCAACAACGAGTACTTTTTTCCTGGCCTTTAGCTTAAAAGGATTGCCAGGGCCTGTCATATTGATCTGCCTGATTGTTATGGCGATCATGATCTGCTACAAATCGTTGTGGGTAGATTCGAAGTTTTTGGCTTACGCTGGAATAGGTGTATTCCTGATCAGTATGATCGCCGGGCACCTGACCTCAGCACCAACCGCAGAAAAGCCTATTCCCTCCAGCGCCTACTTTTTGCATGATGTTGATTCAGGTGAAAGCTTTATGGTATCGAATGATGACTTCCTCAATAATGGAAATAAAGACCTGTTAAGTGGATCAGAGGCATTGACATTGAACATACCCAACGAGATCACGCGACTTGCGGTTAGAAGCAATACGCCACTTCATGTACAACAACCAACCATTGTAAAGGACAGCACAACATCTGGCGTGTTGGTCATCAATCGGACGCAAGAAGCCTACCAAACCAGAATCGTATTTGAAAACACGGCTAATATTGCTTCGGCCACATTAGATGATCAGGTCATTTTAACTGACGGTAATTCAAGCAAACAATTCATCCTGGATGTATATGGCTTCACGACCGAACCATTGAACCTGGCCATCGTGAAAAAGGACAGCACGATCATGCAAAACATAGGAATTGCCAGTCGATTTGAGTCCTTACCAAAAGAGCAAATTCCAGCTACAGCACGAAGAGTAGATGGTTATACGTCCATTGTCCAAAGGGTTGAATTATAGGAGAGGTAGGGCGAGCGTTGCGTAGGTTGTTTGTTACTCAGTGAATCCGAATATCGTTGTTAGCAAATATACCGTTGCAATACAATTTGAGGCGTTTTCAAGTGTAACGCTTTAATAGGTTGGTACATCATGCTTTTTTTAGATCCCTGGACTTATCTAAAGTATCCAATGATTAGCCATAGTCCGAGTCCTATAAAAATAAGCGCAACCACATATTTCATAAATGGCAGGATACGTCCAAAAACTAAAGAACCCCATCGAACACTCATAGTGACAAGCAGGAAATACAAGAGTGAACTTGAAAGTGCTGCACCGCAACTAAAAATAAGTGCTTCCATAAGAGTAGGATTATCATTGTCGGATATGTATCGACTTGAAATCAAGAAGGCAGGAAATCCAATTACATTTTTTCCGCTTACCAGACCTACTCCGAAGGCACTAAGAAGGTAGATTAAGTCGTTCCCTGTTTTATTTTCTTTATCAATTCTTGGTTGTGAGGAAGACTGCAAGTTTGAATAAATGAAAGGAACTCCTATGATGGATAATGCTATTCCCATGACAAGTCGAATGGTCTTTAAGAATTCCTTGTCTTGAAATATTGCTAACAAGTAGCTTATCAAAAACGCAGAAATAAAGGAAAAAACAAAAATTGCCAGCAAACTGCCAACCGCTGTGACCATTCCAACTCGCCAACCATTTTGAATACTTCTATATAAGGAAAGTGTACCACTCGGGCCATAAGGTGCTCCAACAGCAAACCCAGCTACAATACCTAACAGAAACACTTCAAAAAAAGTCATGCGGTGTTTTTTTTGATTATAAACTCACCTTTTTCCTTCCATCACTTACAAATTAATAACCAATAGAATCATTTTCAGCCCTTTATGTGGTAGAATAGTAAGACAGCCCATCCCCTTTATTGCTTCGATTTTAATGCTATTTCATAGGATTGAGTGGCCCATGCTGCCAACAATACCCTGTCTTCTAACACGTCCTGAGGGACTTCCCAGTAAGGCATGCCCTTCTTTTTCTTTTCGGAGTAGAAGGGCTTCATGCCTTTATCTTCAAACTGCTTTTTATTGGAGTCATCCACTTTCAGCCGGAATTTATCTCCACCAATTTTGGCGAACATCACGCCCTCTTTAAAAATGCCAATACCCCCAAACATGTTTTTAAACTCAACTTCGCCGAACGCTGAAAGTTGATCTCTTACAAACTGTGCAAAGTCTTCGTTGACCGGCATATCAATTGTTGTTTAAGTAGGTTTCCAATCCATTTAATCCTTTTTCTAGGGTGGATTTCATTTTTCGTTTCATCAATCCGCTAAGCCAACCCAGGGGGGCTTTCATGCGGTACCAAAATGCTTGTGTAACAATCGTCATTCCCTCTTTTTCCTCAAATGAAAACTTGCTTTCCAGAACGGACATAGGTACGGAGGACGTAGTGAATTTAAGTTGAAATGAGGTCAAAGGGTCCCATGCGGTTATTTCCTCTTTGATATAGCCCTTATTATGAAAGTCACAGTGCCTTTTCGTACCAATTCCACTTAGTTGGTCAGTTTCGAATCTTGAACTTTTGATTTCGGGGTTGTAGTCCGCTACATGCCCAAAACCAAGGGCAACCGTTTTCCAGACCTTCTCCAAAGGTTGATCAATGGTTTTATTTACCGATAGGTATACAGGTTTTGCCATTTTTCTCTTCGTTTTTGTTTTAGACGTATGAGCACTGAAAAACGGACGAAAACCCAAAAGAGCTAGCTAATCAGAAGAAGAAAGCTGTTGTTTTGCCCATTCAGGGGAGTTTTTGATCAAGTAATGGTGAAGGCTCATGGTTTTTCCATCCAGTGGGTCCAGACTTTTGACAAGTGCTAACCGCAATTCCAGCAATTGTTCATAATTCTTGCCCTTTTGTTCTTTTACCATTTTGATTTTGTTGGCTTCCACATGTGCATCCTGTTCAGGGTTATACATATGGTTCAAACCTGTGCACTGGCTACAAGTTCCGTTTTGATTGATCAACGCGCACTTGCTTTTGAAAATGCGAATCAAGTGCTTCCGGGCATCAGCAAGGGCATGTTTTACTTTTCCTTCACTTAGATCCGTGATCACCATTATTTCAGAAATCTTGAATTGGTAGGCTTCCTTGAGCCACAAGCAAATTTGTTCGTTGAGTAAGAGTGTTTTGGTGGTGCAGTTGAAACAATAGTTGAGGTGCTCACTTAATACATACTTACCATCCGGAGCATTTGCCAATACCGCTTTTTTGTTCGCAAACAATTTTGGATCCGCTACATGCGCATCTCTCACCAGGTCCATCCAGTTTTCACCCCAACGTTCCCGGACACGGAAATGGTCTTTGGCAAGGTTAGTGGCAATACTAAAAACCCAGGTTTTGAAGCTTGATTTTTCCTGAAAGGAATCGAGTTTATCAAATACCCGGACGTAAGTATCCTGTAGCAAGTCTTCCGCGTCCTCTTTACTGGCAGCGAGTCTGAACAGATAAGATTTCAACTGCGGACTGAACTGAACAAACGCTTCCTGGTATGTTTCTGTTGTCATTTTCTATGGTGACAAGTGTAACGGCTAAATTGGCAAGATGGGTAGAATCCACTTGACTTTACAAAATGCCAACTATTGAGGCAGATCGTCATCAGCTAGTCGCATATACCAATTGCCAGTACTAAATTGATCTTCAAATACGGTTTGAAGACCCTGTCGTTCTTCACTTTCATGAATTTCCCAGGTACCCATAAAGCAATGCTCTTGTTCATTGAAAGTTCCAGAGTAATGAATATCAGGATGTTCCTCTGTATCATCTCCAAAATACGCTCCTTCCTCTGTAAAAACTAGGCGATTATATTTCTTAATGAAGCTAAGTTGATCATTTTCATGGAACCCGGAGATGGTTGAGGGCTCATTGTCCAGCGTCAAATCCCTGCCGGTTCCACTAAGCTCTCCATGATTGTCTGTAAGTTCCAGTCTCATAGCCTGATGTTCCACGACAGGATTTTCATTGCTTCCGATGTTGACGGAGTATTCTCCTTCCCACGTTCCTGTAAGGTTTTTCATTTTAGTGTGCCTTCTAGATTCACTATGATCCGGTTTATCTGAATGATTGCCGTATAAACAAATATCGTTATGAGCAATAGGAATTGCATTTCATTCTTCCAGAAATTCATTTAGAAGTTTGTCAATATTTGACGTTAATTCATTTGAGACTTCAGGGCCATTTGATATTTCTATCAGGATAATATCCAGTAGCCTGATAAAATACTCTTCCCTCAACATCATTTTTTTGTACTTATCAATACTATATTCAGAATGAGAGTGATAATATTTATTGATATCATCCAAGATGTTTTCAAAAGGCTTAATAACATTATTAATCATTTCAGGCTGATCAACCTCGTAGCCAAATTCTTTTTCGTTAAAAATCCTCTGAGCCAATTGGACATAGTGTCTACGTTGTTTTTTTGATATGTCTTGGATATCTGTTAGCCTATTCATACTATCATAAATTGTCTTTGCCTTTTCGTGCAATCCAAGACTATCTAGTATTGGTAAATAGTCGTTTGTGTAATACTCCCCATTTATAGGACCAAAAGGCTCAATTGTTAAGTTAATATTTTCATTTCTCAAGCAGCTTTTTTCAGTGGTCTTTCATATCGTTCGGCAGGCGTTTCTTTTAGTGTATGATGGACTTTTTCGTGGTTGTAGTAGTTGATGTAATATTCAATACTGTTCATTAATTCATGGCCATCTTCTGGAGGATTGAGATAAATATGCTTGTGTTTTAATGTCCTCCAGAATCGTTCAATCCATCTGTTGTCAATCGCTCTTCCTTTTCCATCCATTGATACTTTTATCCCTAGCGCATCTAAGGTGGACGTCCAAATCGAAGAAGTGAATTGTGAGCCTTGATCAGAGTTGATAATTTCTGGTATTCCATGTGTTTCAAGGGCTTGATTTAGCACCTCAGTACACCATTTAGCTTCAAGTGAATTGGATATTCCCCAACCGACGATCTTACGACTGTAGACGTCAATAATGGCCGTACAATACATAAAACCTTTGGCCATTGGAATATAGGTGATATCAATACTCCAGGCTTGGTTCGGTCGGTTGATTTCCTTGTTTCTCAAAAGGTAAGGTCTGATATAAGTGATCTGTCCAGGCTTGCTAAGCATCCTTTTGGGGTAAACAGCCATATGCCCCATTTTCCTCAACAGTCTCCTTACTCGTTTTGGGTTGACATGATAACCTTTCCTTTTAAGCATATAATGCATCGACATGACACCTTCTGCTGGATGTTCCAATGCATGAGCGTCCATCAAATGCATGATCTTTAAGTTCTCTGGCTTCTCACCCAGAGGCCGATAGTAGATCCTGCTCCTGTGGATTTTGAGTAATTCGCATTGCTTACGAACTGATAATCTCCCGGACCTGGCTGATACAAGTTTTACCCGTTCACTCATAGGCCGGTTTTCTTCAAGCTTTTTTTTAGAAAATCATTCTCAACCTTCAATTGCCCGATTTGAGAATAGAGTTTATCGACATCTACAGCGGGCTCATCGGAGCTTTGATTTCCTCCAAAGGCATTGGACATGTTGGCCAAGAATTCCTTCTTCCAGCGTGAGATCACAACTGGGCTCACTTCGAAATGCTTGGACAGCTCTGCTAGGGTTCGGTGTTCCTTGATGGCCTCTACGGCTACCCGTGCCTTGAATTCAGGTGTGAATTTTCTTCGTGTCTTTTTCATAGATCTTAGTCAATTTAAACGTTTCAGTTTTAACTAAGCCTATGGCCCGATTTTTAGGGAGTATTACATTGTGATTGTTTTGGGATCTATTTTGAATGTTAAAAGAGACATGTGATTTAAGAATTTTGACGGATTAAATAAATGCCATGAAATTAATTCTTGCCTCCTGAATTTTCGTTTGAAAGCGGACCTGAACGGAGTGAATGATTTATCCCAAGTTAAAAAGAAGGGTTCATCCTGATGAACTTCGGAATTAGATAAATGGCAAACCATCAGTGCATCATTTGACATGGCATAATGAGATTTTGATGAAAGCTTATTGTTTCGATTTTTAATAACCTTATCTAAAACTGATAACGCTATTTCTTTATCTTCATAATACGGCAGGGTAGTTACGTTAATGTTTAATTCATCTGATAATAATGAACCGATGTTAGAAGAGATTATTCTTTCGCATTCAGGATCTAATGCATCGTCTTCAGTAATAAGTAGCCAATTTTCTAGGAAACTTGAAAACGATTGATCTTCATCATTTAAAAGGTCATTTGAGTGTAGATATTCATAAAACTCGTAAAAAACATTTGTCGAAAGTTTGTGTTTAGTTGCGCCCTCAAATGGAATCAGTAACAAAGCCATTTTTAACTGGTAAGCAACTTCATTTAAATAGTACTTTGAGAATCTAAATTCGATATTGGGGTTTGGCTTTTGAAACTGAAGCAACTCATCGACTATTCTGAAATATATATTTTCATATTCACAATTTGATAAGTAACCTGTACATAAAGCATGAAGAATCAGTTGCGTATCGAGATAAACTAAACGCTTTTGTTTACGCACATAATTTTCGAAATGAATAGGATTTGTTAAGTTTCCAATTACTGTACTAGCACTAAGTCTAAGAATGAAATCACTTTCTTCACAGAGTTTTAGAAGGTCTTTAATTAACCTTAGAGAGTCTTCAGCGTTTAATAAAGTCCTGATGAAACCGAGGAAATCTTCTAAGATGCTATCTTCAGTATTATAGCGATCTTCATCACATATCTCCTTAATGTCAATATTATAGTTGACAACAAAAAACTCTTTAAGTTTTTCTAAAATTTCATCTGAGTGGTCTTTTAATCCATATTGTTCAATTACATCTGTGTAATAAAGGAGAAACAATTCTTTGTTGTCATTGAACAAACTTTGGACTCTTATTAATCGCTGCTTTTCGCTTTGTGATAGATTTAGTTCGTCAGTTGCTTTATTATATTCTATCCTTTTTTTTGTTCTTAATTTTTCAATTGATCGTCTGAAAAAATCAATGGTTAGAGTATAGTTTAGATATTTTTCTAAATCACTTTTTATTTTTTTTGGAGTTTGTTCACCAGAATCCAGCAAACTATGAAGAATATAGGATTCAATAATCTGAGTTTTGATTTCAGTTGTACTGTTTCCAAAGCTTATAAAATCAAATAGAATTTTGTTTTCACCTCCAGTAAGAGCATTTTGATTGGAGCTAATATCTAGGGATGGGTATTCTAATAGATCAATTCTGTCGGCATATTTCAGAACGGAATAAATAAATACTACCAGTAGGTCTTTAACATAAGTAAGAGTTTCTAAGTCACTAAATTCTGGTGAGTTATGAACTTTATTCCTAATTATATATGTATTGCAAATTTCATGAAGATATTCGTTTTCTGACTTAAATATTTCTAGATTAGATTCATTTGGATATTATGGTTCGAATTGTGCCAGTCATTTCGGCAGATTGTGCCAGTTACACCGTTTTAAGGTATTTCCTTTTGATATTCAAATCAAGCCACGCAAGTTGATTCGCCAAAAGCTTACGGCATAAACGCTCAAATCTGCCCTCACTGGCCATTTATTCCGTTTCCTTTTGGCTTAAGATCCACTTGTTAGCTCATTTACTGCCTATCAAAACGAGTGAATAGTAATGTGAACCACCTTGTTTCACAAAACCGTTATAATGTGGCACAAAAACCGAAATGGGTGGCATAGTCAGACCGAAATAACCATCATTTAGTTGAGGAAAATCGCCTTGGTTTTGTTGAATACTTAATGCATTATTAATCTCTATCTTCTTTAATAATGGAATCAGTGTAAGTCTACTTACTTCATGAAAATTTTGAGAGTTGCAAACCAATAATATTTTTTTATAGAAAGGCTCTAAAGAATCTGCAAGAAGTCTTAGCGATGGTGTCTCTCCCTTTTTGTCAATTAGGGCATCTTGCAAAGCTGGAACAAGAATTTTTGACAAGCCATCTAGTTCAGATTCTCCAGACTTTAAAAGAATAATTTTCTTAAATAATGAAATTCCTCTTTTAATTTCATCCTCTTTAAAATGTGGATTTCCAGTAGTTAGGGATTTTTGAACAGTAGTAAAAATTTTCAGATTTATATCTTCCCAAGAAATCATAGTATAAGTTATTTATTATTGGCTAGAACAATGAGACATGGCCACACTTATATAATTAAGGGCTCGGGAAGTTTAATTCCACTATGTATCACAAAGCCTTCAAAGTTTTTATCCTTGGTCGTTTACACATCAACCAACAACTTAAGTTGTGAACATTTATACAAGTCAAAAGGAAGATGGAAAGTTAATTCTCACAAATTAAAAGCTAACCGTATGATATCCAACCCTTTCTTGTGAAAAAAGAAACCACACCTGGTCTTAGCGTCTCGCTGAGACCCTTTCTCAATAAAAACTAAATTATTAACCTTTTTGACTTGAAAAGTAACCTACTATTATTCCATTGTTTACGCTAATTAACAAAACCCACCCGAACTGGATTACTGGGAATGTTTTCGATTCCTGTAGCAATGAAAGTCTATATACTTTCTAGCCATTTTCAGAGCTACATATAATTGGTCTCAGCGAGACGCTAAGACCAGAAAGAAGGTATTCCTGAGACTATTTTCTGGTTTTTCAATGAAATATTAGACCAAGCTCACTCTCACCTTTTTCTTCTTGATTCGGATATTATCCAGCATCTTGATGGCTGTTTTTACTTTTGAGCTGCTGATGGCAACAAAAGCACAATCATTTTTGATTTCAATGTTACCTACTTCTTCTTTTTTGAATTGAGCTTGTTTGAAAAATACACCTGCAATATCTCCTTTTGAAATTTTGTCTTTGCGGCCCCCAGAGATGAACAATGTTTGCCAGTTGGATGATGCTGGAAGAGGAGCATCTTTTAGTTTAACAACACTCGCGTGCTGAACATACTCAGGTAAAGGTTCCTGATCCCATTGTAGCAGGTAGGCGGTTCCTTTGCTATTCATTCTTGCCGTACGTCCATTTCTGTGGATGAATTCTTCAGCTTTGTGTGGCAACTGATAATGAAGAATAAAACCTAGTTCGGGGATATCTAATCCCCTTGCTGCCAGATCTGTGGCGATGATGAGTTGGTAGGTTCCATTTCTAAACTTGATAAGTATTCGCTCTCTCTCTATTTGTTCCATTCCACCATAGAAGCATCCATGAGAAATGCCTTTCTCAGCAAGAAAATCACTTACTCTTTCAATGGTATTCTTGAAATTGCAAAAAACAATACCCGGCTGGTTTCCAATATGGCTTAATGCCTTTACCAGTGTTGCTAGTTTATCTTTTTCAGGAGATAGTATTCGCTTAATCTTCAGTTGAGAAGTTCCTTGATCCAGGTAATCAATGGTTGTTGGTTTGTTCAATCCCACAAAAGATGGAATCGATACTCCCTTCGTGGCGGAGGTAAGAATACGTTTTTCAGTCCATCGTAAATACCCAATGATCTCCTTCATGTCTTCCTCAAAGCCCACCTCCAAGGACTTGTCAAATTCATCAAGAATTAGCGTCTTTAGGTTTCTTGTAGGGAATCTCCTACGTCTCATATGATCAGCCACACGTCCAGGTGTTCCTATTAAAATAGCTGGGAGATGCTTTAATTCTATTTTCTCTTTCGATCCGGATTTACCACCATAGACAGCATTTACTTTGTAGCCAGTCCCCATCTCTCTCACCACCGATTCTATTTGAATGGCCAGTTCCCGAGAAGGGACTAAAATCATTACCTGAACATCTTCACGCTCATGATTCAGTGTTTCAATGATTGGAAGTAGAAATGCCAATGTTTTGCCTGTCCCAGTAGGAGAGAGCAACACTACATTATCTTTCGACTGAATAGTGAGTTGAGCTTCCTGCTGCATAGGATTGAGTTGATCAATCCTTAGTTTGGCAAGAATATCATTTTGATTTTTGACGGACATTACTTTTTCTTGATGACTTCTAAATACAAATGCTCCACCTTTTCTCTTGCCCAAGGTGTTTTTCGAAGAAATTTCAGGCTGGATTTGATGGAAGGATCATGTGTGAAGCAGCGAATCGGGATTTTGCTTCCTAATTTATCCCAGCCATATTCTTGATAAATACACTCAACAATGTCAGCTAACTTCACTCCATGCAACGGATTGTTTGGCTGCTTTTCAGGATCAATGAATTCGATTTTGTCTAAGTCCATTCAAATGTAAAGTTACATTCCTCTGGTCTTAACGCTAACTAAAACTTTCCATTCAATGGATCTCGATAAGACTGGGTGGGAGTAAATGCCTTGTTTCGGAGCAATTTTTTGGAAGTTTTACTTTCTTATTCCCTGCTTTGATAAGCTCAGCAATCAAGCCCTGTTCATGCTGTTGTTTTATTGTCTTTCCTATGTTCTGAACCTTGTTCTAATAAGCCATTAGTGTTGGGATTTTAGATAAGAAGAGGAGTTCTCTGTTATGTGGTGCGATGGATTCTAACGTTTCAGATATGGCATGTGCCTCTGAACTTTCAAATATCTACTAAAGTACCAGATGTACGGAAAAGTTTCAA
Source organism: Cyclobacteriaceae bacterium (assembly GCA_965215825.1). GTDB lineage: Bacteria > Bacteroidota > Bacteroidia > Cytophagales > Cyclobacteriaceae > JAWPMT01. The sequence goes on from CBDCEM010000003.1 coordinate 1,256,861, forward strand.
TTAACCACTTAGAGGCATTTGCCATAGCCTGTTAATGGCTTTACTTTTTAATTAGTTTGTCAAGTTCTTCTGCATAGTGGATAAGGACCTGGCTTACACCTTTCATTGATACAATTAATTCATCATAGTCTGGATATTCTTTCTGAAGCTGCTGAGGAGTTAAATTCTGATATTCCTGTTCTTCTTTTGCCTTTTTTAACCAGGCTCTAAATTTAGCTTGGTGTTCAGTCAAGTGCGGCCTTAATCCAATATTTAAAATACTTCTTGTTAGTCCAATTAATGCTGTGGTTGGATCATGATTTTTTAAATACTTGCCAGGTAAAGATTTTATTTCATTTCTTATGATTTTGAATAATTCATACCAAGAATTGTAAATCTCTTCTATTACATCCTGATCTTCTACAATTGGAATTGCTGCCTTTCTAGTTGTGAGTTCAATATAAATTCTATTGGCTATGTAAAGGTTTTCGTAGTTTCTTTCGACTTTAAAGGACAGCTTTGGAGAGCCAGATATTTCCAAAGTCATTTCCCTCCACTTGGAACCTTGAATTATCCTTTTACGAATTAGAAAGTATAAACTAAGGCATAAAGCGATTATTATTATTACTAACCAATCGCTTTCAAGTGTCAATGATGGTTTGGTTGAATCAAAGGCTATCCTGACTATTTCTTTCGTGGCAGTTGAGTCGGCTACTGACATGTGTTTTTTTTCATTTGAGTTCTTGAATTGATTCTCTCCGCTGCCATGGAAGTTCTCTTTTGGAATGCCAGTTCGATATATTCTTGCAGTTTCCTTCTATCGATCGTATAATCTCTAATTACAGCGTAACCTGACTTTAAGTTATCTGTTAATCGTTGGGGTTGCTCAGAATAGGTGTATTTGCCTGTATTATAATCTGGATGTGACGGTAATTTAAGGCCTAGAAGTCCAGCATAATTATCCCCAACTTTGAGATTTAAAGCCCCACTGATTTCCCAGTCGATGTGCTTTCTACACTTAGTTTTTTGACCTAGAAGAACTATCAGAACTGTAGTGTCACTTAAATACCCATTCTGGATTAGCTGCTTTATGTATTCATCACTCACATCTGTAGATATATCACCATCCTCAACTGATTTGTTAACAATCAAATCGGATGTGAGATTTATGAATTTATCCTTGTGACCTTGATTCGTTTTATGATAATAACTAACAAATGTCTTTCTCTTAGTTATAATCAGAGGTAATTTATCTGACCAATGTAATGTTCCCTTTTGACTAAGAGTAAGAGAACCGCCTAGCGTCCAACTTCCTTTTTCCGAGTAATGAACACACTTGAACGCAAATCCGCTCTTTAACTTTTGAACGATCCAATTTCTATTTCTTTGAACTCCTGAACCAACAGTATCACCATTATCTGGATGGACAATGAAACTATCAATAGTCTTTGAGTTTGGCACCCATTTTTCTTTGGATATGAGATAATCAGCCCATTTCATGAATTCCAATCTAAGTAGTTGTCTAATGGGTGACCTGATGTCGTATGGCTTTTGATCAGATTACTTGATTCCATCAATGTAATAGTTCTATTTGTAAAGCGAGAGAGATATTCATTTAGTGATCTTGTTCCTCGGATAATCAAAGGTGATGTCTTGAGGTATTCTGGTAAAGATTCATTGGATATTCCTTTTAGTGTCAAAATACCCAAGTCCGTTTTATCGAAACCGAATCCAACTTCGAATGGAACCCATGTTGAGTTCATTGTACTTGGTGATACTATCACCAGCATATGACTACTATTATTTATGCCATTTAATATCGCTGTTGTTACGTTTTGAGGGTCGTGATTCTGATGATGAGTTTTTAACTCCTGATCATAAACGTCAATGTAAACATCAATTCCAGCTTCTTGAAGATATTCTGCAACTTTGACAGCTGACTCTCGGTCACTCTTTTGATAAGAGATGAATATGCATTTAACTCCAAGTGCCAGGACACTAGAGCGAGAGCTGTATTTAGTTGGGTAATAGAACCTGTTTAATCCTGCCATGCCATTTTTATATTCTATAGCCAAAAAAATTCCAATAATCATCTTCCATGCGTTCTCTATAATTGGCTATTTTTTTTGACCTATTAGTTCTATTCCAATAGGCATAATTTACCTTACTTTCAAAATCCCTTTCTAGGTTCTCCCATTTCATGCTTACAGCAAAACCTGAATTAATATTGTCTTTCAGTCTATTTGGGATTGAATGAGAAGCAACTGGTAGAAATATTCCTAGAAGCCCATTTGGTTTGAATGATTTTGTTTGATCGTATGGGTGGTTATATCCCCTTAGAGAAGCCCAGATTTCCCAGTCCACCCATTTTCTATGTCCGGTTCTTTCTCCGATCAGAACTACTGTTACTGAGCAGTTGCGCATTTTTTGTCGAACTTTCTTATAAATGGTTTCATCCGTTAAATGCCCAATGTCATCCTTCAGTGAATAATCCGCAACCTTCATTCTACTAATAACTCTTCTTAATTGATTGAGGTATTTTTGATCTTTTTTGTGATGGTAACTTACAAAGCAGTTTCGAAGTTTTTTAGGCATGGAACTAGGATCTTACGCCAGTTGTAAATATAGCTTAGAACGGAATAATATTAAAGTATTGTGCCAAGTTTTGTCGCAAACGACCGGATAAGAGGAACTAGTTCCTCTTATCCATCTTATACTTTTTTGCTATCTAGTTGATACAAAGTGAGAAAAACGTTGGTAAGTATTTGTTGTCGTTTATAAAAGTACTTCTTAATTTCTATCACTTTTACAAATTAATAGCTAACCGTATGATATGCAACCATTTTCTGTGAAAAATGGAGATTCCTACAATAGCGAGGGGGATCTGCGGTGAAATTTATGGCCATAAACGACAAGCGTTTATCCTCTAGCCATCTTAAAGGCTCCAAATTATTGACCTCAGCGAGACGCTAAGACCAGGATGTGTCCTAGTTTTTGAACACTGAAATTTCTGGTTCGTATCGTCATACCAAAGGCTTCCGTTCGTAATTTAATTTAATTGATAGATTCATTTTAGTTAAAAAAGATTGGCGTATTTATCGAATTCAAACGTATCTCCAATTTGTTTCTCGATATGTTTCCTTAATTTTTTATGATCTTCTTTGGCTTGCTTTCTGTCGTATACTTGGGAATTTCCATCTGCCTTTGAACAAAGTTCTAGGATCATTTCTTCATTTAGTTTATCAAGATTTGGATATACAAGGAATGAAAATATTCTATCGCCTGCATTGTAATTGGCTACATTTTCATATCTCCAAATTATGAATTGGTTCGCTTCTTCAGTAAAGCCTTTAGCGTAACATATTTTTATTATTCTTTGATATGCCTGTCCAGATGCGTCGCTAAGATCATATCCTTCGAAATAGTCTTTGATTAATGATTTGACTTGTTTTAAATGTTCTGGTATGCTTTTATTTAGGAACCATGCAACCAATTTGGCACTGGTATCTTTTTCTACTTGTTGGGCAATGAACAAGTGAACATCTTCTCTGAATTCGTTATATAGAAACTCATTTTCGGCAATAAACCTTATCAACAAGTTTATTGTTGTTGTTGATTCTAGGATATTGCTGAAATATTCTTGTTCATTCTTAATTTTCTCGATACAATTAAAAGTATTTCGTTGATAAAGGAGGTAGAGAAATCTGAAGTTGATAATTCTATTGTTTTCACATTCCTCGTTATCTAACTTAAAAACGAATTTCCACAAATCACGGAAAATTTGTATCTCGGTTGCTACCGTTAAATTCCTTAAGTACTTGGAAGATATATACTTGTCTAGACTATCGTCATCAATTAGTAACTCACTTTTACTGGATATATCAATAAGGGCTGTAGACAGGATTTTCTTAGATAATAATGGTGCCTTTGTAAATATGGATTCTATCATATTTCTCATATGAGACGCCACTGTTTCCGAATTCGGTGTGTACAGTTTGTCTTCCTTATCAAGAACAGGATGAGCGCAGAGGTGTCTGTCGTTCTTTAATGCCTGAATATGGGCATAGTCGACATTATCAATTATACTGGTTCTGTTTTTTACTTTTTCGATAAGGTCTTTTTCCCATTCAGGGTTTGTAGGACTGGCAGCTTGGAAGGTCTTCGTTTCATTAAGAATTGCTTCTGCAATTTTATCGTCATACAATTCAGTTAATATCTCAAGTTTTATCAATAGGTCGGTAATTACAACGGAGTATAAAGTAACGATCGCTGCTCTACTGTTGCCATTGAAAAAGGAACTCTTTACTTCTTGAAAGTATTCCTTTGTTTTGTCAGAATGAAACTGAGATACAGAGTTCTCTATACTAAAATCCCTCATTTGCGATTGAATCTAACTACTATCTAACACACACCGTGCGCATTATTTAGGCTATACTTTTTGCTGCCGAATTGATAGGCAGTGTTTTAATTTGGTTAACGCGTGTGTGTGTTCATCACCCACACAAATTAAAAGCTAACAGTATGATATGCAACCATTTTATGTAAAAAATGGAGGTTCCTACAATAGCGAGGGAAATCTGCGGTGAAATTTATGGCCATAAACGACTAGCGTTTATCCTCTAGCCATCTTAAAGGCTTCAAATTATTGATCTCAGCGAGACGCTAAGACCAGAGGGGAGCAATTTTTTGGAAGTTTACTTTCTTATTCTCTGCTTTGATAAGCTCAGCAATCATTCCCTGTTCACGCTGTTGTTTTATTGTCTTTCCTATGTTCTGAAACATGCCATCGTTTGGGTGCACGCTATTGTGATTTGGCAGGAGCAAAACCAATTGACCGATTGACGAGAAATTCTACTCAACCCACGTAAGCCGTCCCCTTCAAATACAACACCGCTTTGCCAGCGATCTCAACCCGGTCATTGTCAATGGAGCAGAAGAGGTCACCTTCTCGTTCCGAGAGTTGTTTTGCGGTCATTTGCGTTTTCCCCAGCTTTTCTTGCCAATAAGGGATAAGGGAGCAATGAGCAGAACCGGTAACCGGATCCTCGGGCATATCTGCATTTGCATCAAACACCCGGGAGACAAAGTCCACGGAGGTGCCTATCGCTGTGGGAACGATGCACAAATAGGGGAGGGACTTTAAGAGGCTCAGGTCGTATTCAAGGGTTTTAATCTCCGCTTCGCCCTCGAACAATAACAGTAAATCTCTACTCGCCGCGGCCGCTACAGGTCGGTGATTGAAAGCCTCAAAAATCTCAGGAGGGATGACTACCTCGACGGGTGGGCGAGCAGGAAAGTCTAATGCGATGGCTCCATCATCTTTTTTCCGGGCAGTCAATGGACCACTTTGGGAAGTGAAAGTAATGGTGGACAGCTCGGACTCCAGATGCTCAAAAATCACATAAGCCGAAGCTAAAGTCGCATGCCCACAAAGGTCAATCTCATCATGTGGCATGAACCACCGAATTTCGTAGACATCTTCATTTTTTACGAAAAAGGCAGTTTCTGCCAGGTTGTTTTCTGCAGCAATGCGCTGCATCAGTTTGGGGTCTAACCACCGATCCAATGGGCAGACCGCTGCCGGATTGCCACCAAAAGTTTGATGCGTAAATGCGTCTACTTGATACAGGGAGATTTCCAACGTGTCTTAAAATTTAATGGTAGAAAGATACCATGTGAACTTACCCAATTTTATCAAAACACAACTCAATAGAGGTTCCTCTGCCCTGGTGCGTGTCCTCACGCACCTAAATGTGATCTGATAATATCCTGACTCGCACGTGATTTGTGCCCTCACGCATTGGAGTCACATTTGATCCCCAATATGTGTTAGGAACGAAAACCGTTTGCTGTTTTTCTCATAAAAGGCAGCTGAAGAGTATTCATAATCAACTGGGTCTTTTACCAGATTCCACTTTTCCTGAAGAGGATTGTTGTGGATGTAATCTAGTTTCCTCTGCCCTGGTGCGTGTCCCCACGCACCTAAATGTAATCTGATAATATCTTGACTCGCACTTGATTTGTGCCCTCTCGAATTGAAGTCACATTTGGTCACCAATATGTGTTAGGAACGAAAACCGTTTGCTGTTTTTCTCATAAAAGGCAGCTGATGAGTATTCATAATCAACTGGGTCTTTTACCAGAGTCCACTTTTCCTGAAGAGGATTGTTGTGGATGTAATCTAGTTTCTGGTAGACAATGGAAGGTGAATACAATTCAAATGCCAGTGAGTCCTTTTGCCAGAATTCGAAATCTTTATTACTGGCTTTTACACGATACTGCTGAAGTGCTTTCGCACCAATCATCTGCTTGAATTGATGTGCTGTGAATTTTGTGAATGAAGCACTTGGTAATTCTTTACCATTCAAGTCATTAAGTTTCCAGATGAGATGGACGTGATTGGGCATAATGACCATGGCAAAGACTGAAATTAGACCTCTTTTATTTAAGTTTCTCAAGGAGCCTACGATTACTTCCTTGAATCGTCTTTCTTTCAATAATTGATTCCAATTGTTGATGGTAGCAGTCCAGAAATAGATTTTGTTAAGATCCATGGCAGACTTTCTTATTGAGTGATTCATTTGAGTTGTTTTGAAGTGTTGTTTGCTATTAGATATAGTCGTGGCGCGTGAGGACACGCTACCAGGCATTGGTTGATGGTAGCAGTCCAGAAATAGATTTTGTTGAGATCCATGGCGGACTTTCTTATTGAGTGATTCATTTGAGTTGTTTTGAAGTGTTGTTTGCTATTAGATATAGTCGTGGCGCGTGAGGACACGCTACCAGGCATTGGTTGATGGTAGCAGTCCAGAAATAGATTTTGTTAAGATCCATGGCAGACTTTCTTATTGAGTGATTCATTTGAGTTGTTTTGAAGTGTTGTTTGCTATTAGATATAGTCGTGACGCGTGAGGACACGCTGATAGGCATTGGTTATTGATTGTCGTTTAAGTTGTTTTGGAAATTTTGCTTGCAATCAAATATAATTATTCCGTGTGAGGACACGCTTCTAATTCTAAGGAAATAGATTTTGTTGCCTTCTTTCGAGAGTTTGAGCGTAAGACCTAAAAGTGAGGATCAATAATAGCATCGGCGTAGTATTTGAGTTGTGACGGGAATAGTTATTGTGATAGGCTTCCTCAGGTTCACGTGATGGGTCCCTGTTAGTTGTTTAAATCGTAAAATGAAGATAGCGCGTGATTTCACGCGCTATCAGATTTAATTAGTTCAATCAGGATTGTACATGTATCCTAATGTGGCGGAAACCATGGCTTTCAATCCAGGAAGTAATCCCGCATCGTCGACATAGAAATCCGGAGTATGGTGAGGAGCTGCAGTTTTTGGATCTTTCCCCGCAGGGCATCCACCAATAAAGAAGAACAAGCTTGGAACTTCCTGGGCGTAGAAAGAGAAATCTTCTGCACCTGTTATAGCTTTTCTTAAGGAAACATTTTCAGCGCCAACTGCATTCTTAATGAAAGGGACCAATTTGTCAGTGAGTGCAGGGTCATTATAGGTTACAGGAACACCTTTGGTGATCTCAAGATCAACTTCTGCACCCATGCTTTCTCCAATATTGGTAGCCACTCGTTGGAAGTCTGCGTGTAATTTGTCCTGCATCGCGACATCCAGCGTTCGAATTGTTCCGATCATTTCTACTTCTTCAGGAATGATGTTGTTTCGTACACCACCTCGAATCAAGCCTGCCGATATGACTGCTGCTTCCTTGGTCAATTCCGTTTGTCTACTGATGATGGTTTGAATACCATTGATGATCTGAGCTGCCGTAACGATTGGGTCAACACCTGCCCAGGGAGCGGAACCGTGTGTTTGTGCTCCTTTTATTTTCATCACCCATCGATCAGCCGCCGCAAGGGTACCACCCGGTTTGTAAGTGATTTTTCCGACAGGAGTTTGCGAGTTGATGTGGAGTCCGATCATTGCATCTACGTCCGGGTTTTTCAGGACGCCTTCCTTCACCATTAAACCAGCTCCACCTTCTTCTCCGGGAGGTGCTCCTTCTTCAGCAGGTTGAAATACAAACTTCACAGTACCACGTAAGTCACTTTTCATACCTGCCAATACTTCTGCTGTTCCCATTAGAATGGCAACATGTGTATCATGCCCGCAAGCATGCATCACACCCGTTTCTATGTTGTTATAGGTAGAAGTTGCCTTAGATGCCCAGGGAAGTTCTACTCGTTCTTTTACGGGAAGTGCGTCCATGTCAGCCCTAAGCCCAACAACGGGACCAGGTTTCCCACCTTTTAGTACACCTACTACTCCAGTTTTGGCAACACCTTCCTGAACCTCGATTCCAAGACTTCTCAGATGTGCAGCTATTTTTTTTGCTGTGTTGAATTCCCTATTGGATAATTCCGGATTTTCATGAATGTCATGTCGCCATTCAATGACCTTGCTTTCTACTTCAGCAGTAAGGCTCATGGCTTTTTTAGACACTTTTGATGGCTGGGCAAAGACCATCGTCCCAGCAACTATTAGACATAATGTTAGTGTAAGTTTTCTAATCATGAACGAAAGATAATTGATTTTCAAGATTTGCCTTCCGTACTTATTATGAATGGCTTATTTGATGAACTGTGTTATTATCGCAGTGTGATTTTACAGGTTTTTCTGATTTCGGGACTGATCAGTTTCTTTGGAACTATTCCGCCAGCGACGATCAATGTTACTGTTTTGCAGTTGGCGTTGAAGGATCGGGCAAAGCAGGCGTTGATGCTTGCAATTGGTGCTGCCCTGATTGATAGCACTTATGCGGGACTGAGTGTGAAAATCGCAGCATATCTCGAGCAACATGTAGAATTTTCGAATTCTTTCTTTCTGATAGCCGCTTTCATCCTGCTTTTATTAGGAATCATTTCACTTTCCGGAAAGATCAAACCAGAAGCGAAAGCCTTGGAAAAACAATCTCAAATAGGCCTTGGACAAGGACTGTTACTAGGAATTTTTAACCCATTAGCAATGCCTTTTTGGCTGGGTTGGATTTCACTTTTACAGATGAATGGTTGGATCAATGTCGAAGGTATTAATTATTGGTTTTTTATCCTTGGAGCTTTTGCAGGAGAAGTGAGTCTATTAATGATTGTGATTAAAATTGGAGAGAAGTTTACTCGTATATCGGAGAATAAGGTATTAACCAACATCATACCGGGAGTGGTGTTGCTGGTGCTGGGGTTGATCAACTTATTCAATTGGCTGACTTTTTACTGGTAATTATATCGTTATGGTTTCAGGCCCAGACAGCAGGATCACGTGACAACAATCGTGTCCCACCAGAAAACTATATTGCAAGATGAGTTGTTCGTTAATCCAACCACTAAGTTCGATGCAGTGACCTGCTTGAGCCAGTTCATCCTTCATCGCATCTTCCGCGATAATGTATCCTGCATTGGTTGCTCCTGGAACTTTAATTTCAACGCCTTTCGAAGTAGACAGGTTTTTTAGACTGAAGTCATCAAATTGAACAGGTGTTCCTTCCTTGTCCATTACCTGAATAGCTATCGTTTTGTACTCACTGGTACAAATCATTGCGGGAGTACAGGTAGGCAACTTCGAAGTATCTATCTCTGTGTCGCAACTAGATTTGATTACTTGAGTGACTGTTTTGCTCGTTTGGCAACCCATGAATAAGATCATGGAAAAAATCAGAATAGTTCTCATCATTTGTTAAAAGAAACAAGATAATTAAATCTTGAAAACAATGGCCTATCCACTCATTCCACAAACTGCCTGGATCATTTAATCAGAAGTCCGTGGAGTGCGTCAGTAGCTCTCTAGGATAGCGACCTTATCTTACTAAATGAATCATGATTAACGAAATTCCCTTGAATTGAATGCAAAGAACATAATTGTCATCGCCCGATCAGAGTTGAATGGTGGTAGTTCCTTCTAATAAAATCACATGACAGCAATCATGACCTACTAAAAAAGTTTCCCGAATCACTTCCTCGCCATCCAGGGTGCCTACCAATTCTATCCGTTGACCGTCCTTCGGTAATTCGTCTAGCATCGAATCATCAGCAATTGGATAACTGTTTACCCAGGGTGTGGGATCGAGTACTACTGCAGTCTCAGTATCCAGGTTGGTAACTGTGTAAGCGTCGAGTGTTATCGGTTCTCCATTATTATCGACCACTTCAACGTAGACTGTTCTAAATTCTTCCGTGCATACCAGATTTCCCGAGCAGTTCTGAAGATCATCGTCGTTGCAACTAGAGGCTACTGTGGCGAGCAGCAGTATAAAAATGTATTTCATATCTCTTTAATTATGTTTCAATTCATGACAAAAGCCTTGCCAAAAAGCCTAAAACATGTAAGGTGGACTACACTTTAAACAATATTTTTCCCACCTGCGAAACATTTTTCTCGCTTATGCGCTTCGATATTAATGAAAAAACCGTCTTAGGGTACTTTCGTAACAATCTAATAGCTAGGAAAATATGAATGTTAAAGACTTTGAAATTATCCAAAAGGTACTTGGTTTATCTGTAGAAGATCGATCTGAAGTACTTAGTTATATCGAGCATATCTCCAAAGTGAGAGAGATCAACGCCCATGCGCAACATCAGGAGCAAGGACTAAGAGAGATCCAGCAAGCGCTCACGACTCAGTTGACGTTTTAGGACCAGTTATAAACAACATCAAAAGCCAGGCTAGCGGCCATTTTTGAAGTTTGCTGTCCCGTGTCAAAGGTTGGGTTTAATTCAGCGATATCCATACTGACCAGCTTATTGCTGCTGATTGTACGCATCAGGTAGGGCCATAGTTCCTGATATGAAAAACCATTTACTGTAGGTGCACTTACTCCGGGGCAATAACTCATGTCAAAACCATCCAGGTCTATCGTAAGATATAGATAGTCAACAGTGTCGATAAATTCATTGAACTTCCTTTCTGATATGGGATTGCCCATATTATTTCTCTCGATCACCAGCACCTCGTTTTCTTCCGCTACATCAAACAATTTTTTCGTATTGCCAGCTGGCTGAATTCCTATACAGCAATAGTGAAAGTTTTCTTCTTTCTGAGCGATTTGCCAAAAAGGAGTTCCTGAGGATGAGTTTTCTTCAACTTCACGAAGGTCAAAGTGTGCATCGAAGTTGATGATTCCAATACTTGCTTTTTCGCCCAATGCGGCTCTGATACCCATAAAATGGGCGTACGCAATATCGTGGCCACCTCCAATTGCAACTAATTTATGCCCTTTTCGCAGTACGCCTGCGACAGCTTTTGAAAATTGGCTTTGTGTCAATTCTAATTGATCATCCTCACAAATTATGTCACCCAGGTCGTGCAAGGTGCTCAACTCATGTGCTGCAAGGTTAGAAAAAGCTATTCGAAAGGCTTTGGGGCCTTCTACAGCACCTACTTTCCCTTTGTTTCTCCGAACGCCTTCATCACAAGCGTAGCCCAACAGAAAAACTCCTGGCGATAAATCAGAAATCTCTCGGATGTCCACGGTCTTAACCACCTGGTGCACCCTGAACTGACCAGCATCTGAATGACTATCAATTCGCCCTGTCCACATGGCCTTGTCCGCCGGAAAATATCTATCCATGAATTAAATCCCCTTTTTTCCAGGTGTGAGTAGGATTCATTTGCCCCTGGTAATACAAGATATCGCGATAATCTTTCGAAGGAAAAGCGACCATGTCACAATTACTACCAGGAACAAGTCTGCCTCGATCTTCAAGGCCTAAGGCGGTAGCTGCTCTAAACGTCAAACCAGCAAATGTTTCCGCAGTACTTAGTTTTTCCATCGTACCCAGAATGGCTGCTTGCGTCAATAAATCACCCATAGGTGCTGAACCGGGATTCCAGTCGCTGGCAATGGCCAGGCAGCCTCCATGGTCCAATAATTGCCTGGCTGGAGTGAAAGGACATCCCAAACCCAGTGAGGCGCCAGGTAAAGCAGTGCCAACCACATCACTTTTAGCTAACCTCATTATGTCTTTTTCTGTACTGGCTTCCAGGTGGTCCACACTTTTAACCCCCAGTGAGACGCCCAATTCACTTCCTCCTGTATGGAATTGGTCGCCATGAATGGTGATATCGAATCCCATCTCTCTTGCATGGAGAAGATAGGAATGACTTTCTTCCACCGTAAAAGCGCCTTCCTCAGTGAAAATATCTACTCGATTTGAGAGAGATTCACTTTGAACGATGGGCAGCAACTCGTTAAGAATCATTTCCAAATATTCCTGATTGGATCCTTCAAAATCTCTGGGTCGCGTATGGGCTGCCAGGCAAGTTGGAATCAATTCAATTGGAATGCTGTCGCTGACATTTTTGATGACCCGTAGCATTTTCAATTCTTCCTCTACCGAAAGCCCGTAACCACTTTTTATCTCACAAGTAGTAATGCCATTTTTTACCTGCCGGTCAATACGTTCAATCAATCCTCGCTTTAATTCCGCTGAAGAAGCTAATCGGGTTTGTTGCACCGTGTCCCAAATGCCACCGCCGGCTTTGGCAATCTCCAAATACGATTTGCCAGCGATTCTCATGGCATAATCTCGTTGACGTGAGCCTCCAAAACAAATGTGGGTGTGGCAATCGATCAAACCAGGTAGAGCGACAAGAGGAGTGGAGACCTCCTGAAGTTCGTTGTAAGTTCCATGGCTCAAATCCGACCAGCGACCTACATCGGCAATTTTACCATCTTCGGCCAGAATAGCGCCGCCTTCAATCACTTCCAGGTCATCGTCTGAAATAGCCCCCTTTTGAGGCAGACCTTTCAATGTGACAAGTTGCTGGAATGGGCCGATCAATTTCATAGTACCAGGTTGTGTTTTTCACCCATTGCTACCGCGTCTTCATAACCAGCATCCATGTGTCGAATAACTCCCATCGCAGGGTCGTTATGGAGAACACGTTTCAGGCAGTTTTCAGCTCTATCGGTACCATCGGCTAAGATCACAACTCCTGCATGCTGGGAATAGCCAATGCCAACGCCTCCTCCATGGTGGAATGAAACCCAGGTAGCACCACCTCCTGTATTAGCCATTAAATTCAACAGCGGCCAATCCGAAACCGCATCGGATCCATCTTTCATTCCTTCCGTTTCTCGGTTGGGTGAGGCCACAGAGCCGCAATCAAGGTGATCTCTGCCAATTACAATCGGTGCTTTTACTTTTCCTGTCCTTACAAGATCGTTGAAAATCAGACCAGCTTTTTCTCTTTCACCCAGTCCTAACCAGCATATTCTACATGGCAAACCCTGAAAGGCAATCTTTTCCCGGGCTTGAGTCAGCCAGTTGATCAAGTGAGTATTCTCAGGGAAAGCCTCTATGAGTGCCTTGTCAGTGGTATATATGTCCTCAGGGTCTCCTGACAATGCCGCCCATCTGAAGGGACCCTTTCCTTCGCAGAATAGAGGACGGACATAAGCCGGTACGAATCCTGGAAAATCGAAAGCGTTGGATTCACCCCCTTCCTGAGCAAAAGCCCTCAGGTTGTTTCCATAATCAAACGTGATACTACCGCGCTTTTGCATCTCGAGCATGAAACTTACGTGTCTTGCCATGCTTTTGATGGACTGTACTCTGTAAGCTTTTGGATCGTCAGATCTCAACTTCAATGCCTCTTCTAGGGTGATTCCATTCGGTACGTAACCATAAATGGGATCATGAGCAGAAGTTTGATCGGTGAGCACATCAGGAATGATGTCATCTTGCAATAATTTTTCAAGCACATCACCAATGTCACCTACCAGTCCCACGGAAAGAGCATGACCTTTTTCTTTCGCTTCCAAAACCCATTGCATCGCTTCTTCATAGGAATGGGTCATTTTGTCAATGTAACGCGTTGCGATTCGCTTTTCGATGCGGGCAGGGTCAATGTCCACACCCAGAAAAGCTGCACCGGCCATTGTAGCGGCTAAAGGCTGAGCCCCACCCATACCTCCAAGGCCACCGGTCACCAACAGTTGATGTTTCAACGATCCACCAAAATGTTGTCTGGCACAAGCGGCGAAAGTTTCATAAGTACCTTGTAGAATACCCTGACTGCCAATGTATATCCAACTGCCAGCTGTCATTTGACCGTACATCATCAATCCACGATCCTTAAGTTCGTTGAAGTGATCCCAGTTGGCCCATTCCGGAACAAGGTTACTGTTGGCAATTAGTACTCTAGGAGCTTCCGCATGTGTTCTTAAGACCCCCACAGGCTTTCCTGATTGTACTAAAAGACTTTGATCGTCTTCCAGGTTTAATAAGCATTCGATGATCTTTTCTAGAGATTGGCGATTCCTGGCTGCCTGCCCTGTTCCGCCGTAAACCACCAGATTTTCCGGATCTTCTGCGACATCTCCATCCAAATTGTTGAGCAACATGCGCAATGGCGCTTCAGTTTGCCATGACTTGGCATGGAGCGTTGATCCCGTTGGGGATTTATAATTAGGATGTGATGCGTATTGCTCAATAAACTTCGTATAGCTCATAGTATTCCGTTTTGAACTGTGGGAATTGATCGATACTTACCATATTGGTAAGCTCTCTTGATGTTATGATGGATAATGCTTTATGAATATCTTCAGAAAAGACCCGGTCCTGATCAGCGTGATCGATATGTGCCCGGATCGTCGCATGACAGGATTCCAAAACCTCACCTGATTTTAAAGGTCGACGAAAATCAAAGGCCTGTGCAGCGCATAAGAGCTCTATGGCTAGAATCTTTTCCAGATTGTCTATGATCTTCAGCGCTTTGCGGCCACTGATGGATCCCATACTGACATGATCTTCCTGTCCCAGAGAAGTTGGGATGCTATCGGCACTTGCAGGATAGACAAGGCTCTTGTTTTCACTGGCCAGAGCGGCACTGGTATATTGGCAAAGCATGAATCCTGAATTGATACCCGTGTCCTTCATAAGAAGTTTAGGTAAGCCTTCCAGCCCTTCAAGGGCCAGGTAAATACGTCGATCTGAAATATTGCCTAGTTCTGACGCGGCAAGAGCGGCATAATCTAGCGGAAGTGCCAAAGGTTGCCCATGGAAGTTACCCCCGCTAATGGTCAGCTCCTCGTCAATGATGACAGGGTTATCGGTTACTGCGTTTAGCTCTGTTTCAACTAATTCTTTGAGGTGCAACCAGGCTGTTCTCGAGGTACCATGTACCTGGGGAATGCAACGCAGGGAGTAAGGATCCTGAACTCTATCGCAATTTTCGTGAGATTGTAGGATTTCCGACTCCTCCAACATGCTGTGGATGCGCTGTGCTACATGGAGGTTTGCCGTGAAGGGGCGAACCATGTGAAGTGGTTTGAGAAATGGTTTGATAGAGCCCATGAGTGATTCTATCATCATGGCACCAATGAGATCGGCGTGATCCAGACAATTGTACAGCTTTTCGACCACTAGTGTTGCATGAGCGGCAATGAATTGGGTTCCATTGATCAATGCCAAACCTTCTTTTGCTCCAAGTTTCAAAGGAGCCAGTTCATAATTGTTGAGCACAGCAGCCGGGTCCGATTCAATATCACCGACCCAAACTTTCCCTAATCCAATCAGAGGCAGGAATAAATGTGCAAGAGGTGCAAGGTCTCCGGAGGCGCCGACCGATCCTTGTTCTGGCACGCACGGAATCACATCGTTATCAATGTGCCAGACGATTCTTTGCAGCAGTGCCAACGAAACCCCGGAATACCCCTGGGCCAGAGAATTGGCTTTCAAGATCAACATGATCTTGGCCAACTCTTTTGAAATGTAGTTGCCAACTCCGACAGCATGACTTCTCAGGATATTTTCCTGAAGAATTTCAGTATTTTCCTTAGAAATGATGGTATTGCACAAAGGGCCGAAACCGGTGTTGATACCGTAGACCACCTTTTCAGAGGCCACAATATCAGAAACAATCGCAGCACATTGTTCTACCTTTTCAGTGGTTTCCTGATGTAACTCTCCTTTTTTGGTGCCGCGAGCCAATTCCAGCACCGTGGATACCGTCAAATAATCTTTTCCGTAATAAAATATGTGTTGACTCATGGATTGTGGGTAGCAATGGAGGTACAAAAATAATTAGGTAGTTTTGATAACTGGAAATACCAATTTGTATACCAATTGATGCTTTTTAGTTATCAGATAGAATTACGTCACCTAATTTACTTTAAAGTCGTTGCGGAGGAGCTGCACTTTCGACGCGCTGCGGAGCGGTTACACATTACACAACCAGGTTTGAGCCGTCAAATCAAACAATTGGAAGAGGTGATAGGTGTCACACTTTTTGTGAGAGATAAACGCACTGTCAGACTCACAGAGCCTGGTAAGTTTCTGTTTGAAGAAGTAGGTGCCATACAGAGTCAGTTGGAACAAGTAATACAAACCACTCGTCTTATTGGAAAAGGAGAGGAGGGCGAACTTCGAATTGGATTTGTGGGAAGCGCCATGCATGGTGTTATCCCTGATTTATTGAAACGACTGTCCATACTTTTTCCGAAGATCCATGCTAGTTTGGATCAACTGGACAATCTTCAACAGATTGACGCGATTGCTCATGATCGTTTGGATATTGGTTTTATAAGGTCACTACA
Organism: Cyclobacteriaceae bacterium; assembly: GCA_965215825.1. GTDB lineage: Bacteria > Bacteroidota > Bacteroidia > Cytophagales > Cyclobacteriaceae > JAWPMT01. The sequence continues at coordinate 1,273,389 of CBDCEM010000003.1, forward strand.
AATCCCGGATGGTTTAAGACGACTGGAAGTTCTAAATGAACCCTTCGCCTTGGTTTTACCTGAAGATCATTTCCTGGATACTGATAATTTCCGCCAAATCAATCAGCTAAAACAAGAGCATTTCATTCTTTTTTCACAAGACTATAGCTATGACTATTACCAACTAGTGATGAGCATTTTTGAGGATCAGGGTTTCACGCCACAGGTATTGCACCGTTCCGTTCACCCCAGTACCATTTTCCGATTAGTAGAACAAGGGTTGGGTGTCGCCATTGTTCCAAGTTCTCTTCAATCCGGGTTTGATCTTAAAGTGAGATTTGTCGCCTTGGATCAGCTTCCCCAACGAACGGTACTTTCTGCAATTTGGAAGGAGGATAACCGTAATCCGGTATTACCGAAATTTTTGGAAATGGTAAAAAAGTAGTGTTTAAATAGTAAAAAAGCCCATTTTTATGGAAATATTTTATGAATTCGTAGAAAAATTTATACTGATTTTCAGCCGTGTATGGACCAATATGTCCGCTTGGGTACTTATCCTCTAGCGCATAGGTGAAATACCCAATTGGATTAGGGGTAATGCGATCTTCGGATTGTCATGAAGAGAATTTTCATGGGTTTCGCGCATGAAGATTCAATTTGTACTAAACCAATATTTAAACCAAAACTAGAGAGAATGAAGAAAATTCTATTATTAAGTTTTGCGTTCCTCACTCTTATTACTCATGGAGTGTTGGCGCAAAGAACAGTATCTGGTACCGTTACCGGCGATGACGGTGATGGGCTTCCAGGTGCGAATGTGCTTGTAAAGGGCACTACGACAGGTACCCAGACTGATTTGGATGGGAACTACAGCTTGGCTGTTAACGACGGGAGTACATTAGTATTTTCCTATGTTGGTTTCGAAACTCAAGAAATTGTGGTTGGCTCAAGAACCGTTATCGATGTGCGGTTGGGCGGCGTTACCGAGTTACAGGAAGTTTTAGTGGTTGCTTACGGAGAAAGTACATTGGAAAGTTTTACGGGTTCTGCGAGTCTTATTGGCGCCAGAGAACTTAAAAACAGAGCAGTTACTTCCCCTATTGCCGCTATTGAAGGAAAAACTACAGGTGTACAGTTTACATCACCAGCTGGTCCAGGTGCTTCTCCTGGTATCGTGATCAGAGGTGTTGGGACGTTACAGGGTCAAAGCGATCCTTTGATCATTGTTGACGGAATCCAATTTAATGCTCCTCTGAATACTTTAAATCAGGATGACATTGAGTCTTTTACAGTCTTAAAGGATGCCGCTTCTACTTCTCTTTATGGTTCACGGGCTGCAAATGGTGTGATCATCGTTACGACGAAAAAAGGAAAGAAAGGTGGTGTCAAGGTAAATTTTTCAACATCACAAGGTGTTGTCTCAAGAGGCGTTCCTTTTTATGATCAGGTTACCCCCGGTCAATATTATGAGACTTATTGGGAAGCACTTAGAAATACATCCGCAGCAGGAGGTGATCCGGCTTTTGCATCAGCAAATATTTACAATCAGCTAGGTTACAATCCATTTAATGTTGCTAATGATGATATCATAGGTACTGATGGTCGATTAAACCCTAATGCGCGGGTAGTCTATCAAAGCCTGGATTGGTTTGATGAGTTGCAAAGCCCGGGGACAAGAAGTAACTACAATGTTAATGTTTCGACTGGTGGAGAAGACCATTCTGTCTTTTTCTCAGCATCATACCTCGAAGACGAAAGCTATGTCATCCGATCTGGATTTAATCGATTGACTTCAAGACTCAATGCAGAGTTTAATGTAAACGATCGCATTAAAGTTGGCGGTAGCGGTAATATTTCAATCACTGAAACCCGGGGACCTAGTTCCGCTGGTACTGGAAGCATCGTTAACCCATTCAGCTTTGCACAAAATATGGGGTCCATTTTTCCTGTATTTGTCAATGACAGAGATGGAAATCTAGTGAGAGATGCGGCCGGCAATCCAATATGGGACAATGGCGAAGGTTTCGCGGATTATGGTATTGGTTCCCGACCCAGAAATCAGGGACGTCACGCCATCCAGGAGTTGACGCTCAATAACGAAGGTGATAAAGATAACACTTACGGTTTCAGAGCCTTTACCGATGTAAATTTGATTGAAGGACTCAACTTGAGAGTAACCTATGGTGGAGATTTTAGTGATTTCGTTGAAAGTGAGTATGAAAATGCTGTAATTGGTGATGCTCAGCCTGATGGTCGATTGAGCCAGACTCGATTACGTCAAACGAACATAACTTTTAATCAGGTTCTTACTTACAACAAAGATTTTGGCAATCACACGATAGGCCTTACTGGTGGTCATGAAAGTTTCATTCGAGAAAGATCCTTTATTGATGGATTAAAAACCATCCAGGCTTCTAATGGAATCTTCGAATTTGCCAACTTTTCAAATATCGTTGATCTAGATGGAGCAGAGTTTCAAAGAGCGCTTGAAGGGTACTTCTTCAGAGCTAATTATGATTATCAAAATAAATACTTTTTGAGTGCTTCCGTGAGAAGAGATGGATCTTCTGTATTTGATGCGGACAATAGATGGGGAACATTCTATTCAATTGGGGCCTCCTGGTTATTGGATCAAGAGTCGTTTATTCAGAACATCCCTTTCCTCAGCACATTGAAACTCCGTGCTTCTTATGGTGAGGTTGGCAATGATAATCTTGGTACTGACCTTCAATTGAATCGCTGGTTCTTGTCTCAGGCTTTATTCGGTATCACGTCCAATGCAGCAAATCCGGCCATCTTAATTGATGCGATCGGGAACAGCGATTTGGTATGGGAAACCACTGAAAGTTGGGATGTAGCTTTAGAGTTTGGCCTTTTCGATGATTTCATTGAAGGTTCAGTAGAGTACTACAAAAGAAATGCCTCTGACTTATTATCTCTCCAGCCAATTGCACCAAGTAACGGTATCAATGAAGTTGCGATTAATGCGGGTGATATGTTCAATGAAGGTATAGAGCTTTCTTTAACAGGTCATCTTATTAACAACAATGGTCTTAAATGGGATGTAACCGTACTTGGTTCTACACTGAGAAATGAAATTACGAAATTGAATGCTCCGTTTGTTAATGGTAGCAAGAGATGGGCTGAAGGGCGTTCAAGATTTGATTTCTTCCTTTATAGAACGGCAGGCGTAGATCCTGAAACGGGAGATCAGTTGTTCTTCCAATATGATTTTGATGAAAACAACCAAAGTGTACCAGTTTTGGACGAGGATGGAAATCATGCAACTACCAATGATTGGTCGACTACCCAAAGAGGCTATACAGGTCATTCTTCGGTGCCTGATTTCTTAGGTTCTATCTCCAATAGCTTGAGTTATAAAGGCTTTGATTTTAATCTGTTGATCACTTACGGAATCGGAGGTAGCGTATTGGATAATGCTTATGCTGGCTTAAATATCGCAAGCGATTATGGTCGTGCATTGCACCCTGATATCTTAAATGCCTGGAGACAGCCTGGTGATATTACCGATGTACCAAGATTGGAAATAGGAAACCCTGATTTGGTTCAGACGCAATCAGATCGATTCATCACAGATGCTTCCTACATTGCTATTCGCAACGCAAGTCTGGGATATAATTTTGGTCCTACTATCCTTAATAAAATCGGTCTTAGTGATTTGAGGCTATCGGTTACTGGAGAGAACTTATTTCTTAATAGCAAAAGAGATGGTTTAGATCCTCAATATAACCTTGCAGGTACAGCACCTGGTGATGATTTTGTCCCTGGGAGAATCGTATCATTCGGGTTGAATTTGTCATTCTAAAGCATTTAAAAATTATTTGATTATGTCATTTAAATTAAAAACTTCTTTTTTGGTGCTTTTGACTTTTCTGATGACGGCATGTCAGGAAGAGTTCTTAGAAAGAACACCAACAGACGCAATCTCTGCCAGTAATGCATTAGCAAGTGTAGAAAATATGCAGCTTGTGCTCAATGGTATTCACAGAGGCTTGTACTCGCAATCTCAAACCGTATTTCCTGGTGGTAACACAGCAAGAGCTAATAACCATTTCTGGGTGCCAATGGGAGATAATTTGACAGGAATCCTTATCCATACGGCAAATGCCAATAACCTGGGTTGGAGAACGACGATGCAGTGGAATGATCACACCATTCCAACTTCATTGACCAATGAGTTATTGTGGTATCACCGATACAACATCATTGCTCATGCTAACCTTTTGATTAATGGTATTGCGGATAGTGGTTTCCCTGAGACTCCTGAGCTTCAGGAAATTTTGGGCCAGGCACATACCTACAGAGCGTATGCATATTTATCGTTGGTTCAGCATTATGGAAGAGGTTACCTGATCGGAAATCCTGCTTCTGACCCTGGTGTTCCTTTGTTATTTTCTACGGAATCTCCTTTTACCAGTCAACCCCGGTCGACTGTGCAGGAAATTTATGATCAGGTTGATGCAGATTTGACTGCTGCTATTGCGGCTTTTGAGTCTGGTGGAGGCCGCGTAGGTAGTGGTGCTGTAGCTAAATCTCAATTAAATGTCAATGTTGCACATGGACTGAGAGCAAGAATGGCTTTATCTACGGGAGATTGGGCAACTGCTGCTTCCGCTTCTGTTGCTGCAAGAGATGGATTTCCATTGATGACTGAAGCAGCCTGGATGTCAGGATTTAATACCAATACACTTTCTGAAGTCATATGGGGTAGTAATGTTATCGACGCTGAAACTACATTCTTCCGTTCTTATTTCTACCTGGCAAGCAATACGTTTAATGGTAGCCAGATCAGAAACAATCCAAAAGCGGCAGACAGAAGAATGGTTGATGCCATTCCTGCTACGGATTTCAGAAGAAACGCATTCCTTCCGGATGCGCCAAATTCTAATACTTCCGCTGCGAACCAAGAAGGGGGTTGGGCAAATAATACCAATCCTCTTTACACGACAGAAGAAGAGTTTGATGCGGCTATCGCTGATATCAAATCCAACTACGGTTTGGTATCAGGACATAACACACACCCATACATGCACTTTAAATTGAGGAACGCAAACCCTGGATCTATCGATCCGGATGATGTTATCTATATGAGAAGTGCGGAGATGTATTTGAACGAGGCAGAAGCTGAGGCAATGCAAGGAAATATTGCTGCTTCGCAAACTGCACTTCAGGCGCTCGTGGGTACTCGGGATACCGGATTTGATGCTTCTATGTTAACAACTGCTGATGCGTTGATGGATGAAATCAAATTCCAGAGACATCTGGAGCTTTGGGGTGAAGGCTTCGGATATACCGATAAAATCCGTTGGGATGATGGTGTAGATCACGCTGCCGATGGTGGTTCTGGTGCTTCTGAAGTATTGTATCAGGATGCTTACCAGATAGAGCGACCTTCTGCTAATGATGATTGGATTTTCAAGATTCCACAAGCAGAGATCGATGCGAATCCTAACCTGTCTGGAGGTGATCAGAATTAAATAGATTAATCTCTATCTAAAGAAAAAGGGCCGTTCAATTTACATATTGACCGGCCTTTTTTTTTGTGATATTACTAGAAATCATCTAGTTACGATTAAGGTTAATCAAAGGGTTAAACTCAAGATTATTAGGTCCCAAGTTCCATAATATCGGAAATAATAACAGGTTTGCTGTGGTGATTACATTCGCGTGAGGGGCTTTGGAGGATATTTAACACACCCGTAAATTCGCCTTCCATATTATTAGAAAGTCCAGTAGATCCAATAGAACGTATGTCACATTCAGGAATCATTACCAAAGTAAGCAAGTTGAGCTTTCAAGAGACTTATGACAAGTTGAGAAGGGTTGTAAGTGATAATCCAAACCTCAAGCTTGTTTTTGAGCTTGATCATCAGGCGAATGCGACTTCTGTAGGCCTGGATCTACCACCGACAAGAGCTATATTTTTTGGGAACCCGAAATTAGGGACACCTCTGATGGTGGCTGGCGATTTTGCAGGATTGGATCTGCCTCAAAAAATACTGGTAACTGAAAGAAATGGAACCGTTTCAATCTCCTACAATGATCCGGCTTACTTGAAGGAAAGACATTCAATCGATGGACAGGATGAAGTCCTACAGAAAATTGCAGGCGCATTGGATAAAATCACAACTGCTGCCTCACAAGGATGATCAAGAGCCCCGAACCATTATCCTAAAACCACAATCGTTTTTACTCAATTAAGTGACTCTATCAATTGATTGGTTGCAGGGATAGCACCGTCGTGGATTTGGCGTTCAAGCTCATTGATCAGCGCAATAATTGTTCGTAATTCATCTAAGTACCATTGGAATTCGGGTTTCAGCTGACCATCTGGTCCATAATAGTATTCTGGAGCTTTCCTTTGATTATAAATCAGGTCCTTTACTCGCTCATTGTAACCATCGACCTTCTCCTTGATCCACCCAAAGTGATTATTACCAAAACTGATGTTCACCAGTAAGTTGGTGCCGATTGATGTAAAATGTTCATCGTTGAAAGCCGACTCAACAATAGGAGCTTTCCCGATTATATTGAAACCTGTTACATAACGTAAGGCAGGTTTTCTCCCTTCATTGATTTCAGTTTCATAGAATTGGATGACGTTATTTAATGAATCCCGGACACTTGTATTGAAATCTGATATTAACAGAAGCTCGTTTTGGAAGCTTTTATAGTAATTGATCTTTACGGCATCATTTCGTTGCCTTTCCCGAAAGTCATTCAGTTGAAAGGCAGAAAATACTCCAATGAATACCACGATTAGCTCGACTAAAAAACCTCCTACTGTTTTCATGCTTCTATGACACTTGCACTCTTAACTCGAAACAACCATAATTCTGATTAATAAACAAGTAAAGGTGGCGTGGGTCTTTGTCGGTCGGTCTTTTTTCCTACCGGGAAATACGTAATTTTTCATTGCCTTATCCTTGCTCTTGTCATGCTCTGAAAACTTGATTTAACTTGACATCAAGACAAATAGCATGAGACGGATAACCGCCATAACCTTCGTTGCCTGGCTTTGTTTCGGTCAGTTGAATGCTCAACAGACAGATGTAACCAGGGTGCAGAACGATCCAATAAATGCTCTCGATGATCCTCAGCATTATGTTGACATGGCATTTACCTTATCGAACGATAATAAATTCCAGGCGGCGTACGAAGCTTTTCGTAAAGTGTACAATGCTTATCCTGATGATCAGTTCACGAATGCGTTCATGGGATGGTTTACGATACTGAATGGGACATTAGAAGGCGTTGCTCCTTTGCTGGATAGGGCGACTGAATTAATTCCGTACGATCCCATCGCCCATCAACTATATGGATATTATCACCTGCTGAATGGTGATCGAACCAATGCCGAAAAGGAAATAACGAAGACCATCTCTTATAAAGTGGATAATGAGGGAATGGGTGTGAAAAATACAGATTGGGCGCTATTAGCAGCTGCCGGATATACCCAGGACTTTTCTGACTTTGACCACTGGATGGAAGGATTGATCAATCCGGACCTTCAAAAGAGAGCTCAAAACCTGCAGCGATTCAAAACTGCACAGGGACAATCATCTCCCAGAAATAAGTACAATCAGATGGTCGAAGTTATTCGACAAGAAAAGATGCTTAAGGTACCCAGAGCTGCAATTATGGGTGCTTCCATGTCAGAGGCAGCTGCTTCAGGAAGGAAACTTGGTGAAGTCGAGAAAGCGATGGCATATGGGAAAGAATCTGTAGAAGTACTTAAACCTTATGGAGATATAGCTTTGTTGGTAGGGGCAAATACCAATGCCGGTCACGCGTACAATCAAGGGTTTAGGTTTGATTTAGCGAAGCTATATTATGAAGAAGCGCTGAGGCTGATAGCTGCGTACGAAGGTGGGGGTATTGAAGATTTTCAGGTACCAGTTCTGAATGGTTTGGGTGGTGTCTATGACAACCAGGGAGAAGATTCCCGAGCTTTGACCTACTATGAACAGGCACTGATGATATCCAGGTCTACGGGCAATCAGATAAACGAGGCGATTGCACTCGGCAACATTGCCACGGTCTATATTTCTCAGGGGGATAATGTAAACCAGGCACTCCAAATGTTGGAACAAGGAAATGGCATTTACCAACGTGCAGGTGATCAGGTAGCATTGGCCAATAACTATAACAATATCGCGTTTGGGCTTATGCTATTAAACAAACCCTTCCAGGCCATTGATTATTTCAAGAAAGCCGAGTCACTTTATATTCAATTAGGAATGGTTAGTGGGCTGGCTCAGGTAAATAATTCGATTGGGAAGTTACTGGTGAGTTGTGATAAGAAAAATGAAGCCATTCGCTATTACCGCAAAGCGCTGCAATATGTGAATGAAACTACTGATCCTGAAATGGCCAAAACAATATATGCTAATCTAGCCGGAGGTTTGCTGGGCCAGGAACAATACAATGAAGCCTCAACATATGCGGAAAAGGCCATTGTTATCAATGAAAAGTTGTTGAAAAATGCCTCGCCAAAAGTTGCCAGAGGAATAAGGTCGGCAACGAATAATTACTATCGGATTGTGAGCCTTGCGAAGCACAGACAAGAGGACTATGATGGATCCTTTGAAGCACATGAAAGAAATCGATCACGAGAATTGCTGAAAAAGATGGGGTCAGGTTCAGTGACCTTGGCGAAACAGGTTCAAAGCATGCTCAAGGCGGATCAAGCCCTGATCGATTACAATATTGTTCATCTCCATTGGGAAGTCCATTCGCATTTTTTTCCTATTGTGGTATCCCAGGGTGGCATCTATGGGAAAGAATTTTCGGACAGTACGTTGATCAGTTCTTTAAAACAGGAAGGGGAGGAGCGATTTGTAAACTTCATGAATCAACGTAGCATGCTGCAACAGATTCGACAATATGTTTCTGAAAAAGGAGTGCCGGAGAATGTGGCGCAAAGCCTGGTGAGGGAAGCTAACCTGGCTAAGACCATAGAATTTTACCGTCACCTGATCAAAGAACCCAATGCACGAAATGAATTGTTACGAAAGAGCTATGCACGCGTGTTTTATGACTTGCTGATCAAACCTATTGCTGAACAAATTGTTGACAAGAAAGAGTTGGTTATCATTCCTGATGGCCCACTGGCCTTCCTGCCTTTTGAAACCCTGATCGACGAAAGTGGAAACTTCCTGGCCGAAACTTTTAAGATTCGATACATTCAATCCGCTACGGTGCTGCAACAACTCAGTTCAAGAAACTATTCGGTTAATAGGAAGCCTCTGTTAGCTTTTGGAGGTCCCGTTTTTGAAGAGTTGGATGCAAACGAAGGAGGAACCGTTTCTGATGGCCGTGGACTGGATTTCAGTCAATTTCAAGAATCTTATTACACAGCAGAAGCGCAAGGAACTTCCATGCGACCTACTTACATACAAATGGGCTTTACCAAAATGACTCCTTTGCCCGGGACGATATATGAGACCAATCAAATCAAGCGTATTGTAGAGGGATCCGAACTGTATCAAAATGATGATGCCAATGAAAATCGATTGAAATCCATGGCAAAGACCAATCAATTGGCCAACTACAAAGTGCTGCATTTTGCCACCCATGGTTGGGCGTATTCTGAAATTCCAGAGCTATCTACCATTGTATTAGGCCAATATCGGAAGGCAAGAGGCGAGGAAGATGGATTTCTCCGGGTACCAGAGATTGAGCAGTTGAATCTAAAAGCGGACTTTGTGAACCTTTCGGCATGTGAAACTGCCTTGGGAAAGTTGTATTCCAGTGAAGGCGTGGTTGGTTTGACGCAGGCTTTCCTGGTAGCAGGAGCCAAAAGTATCTCCGTGACTCAATGGACGGTTTCTGATGAAGGCACCGCTATATTCATGACAGAAATGTACCGCAAAGTTTTTCAACAGCAACAGTCCTATTTGGATGCCTTTGCAGCGACTAAGATTGAATTCATCGAGGGTATGTACGGCGAAAAATTCAAGCACCCGGATTACTGGGGCCCTTTTGTTTATTATGGTATCTGATTAATTTACTATGCAATCTCTAATTCTCCATCGAATTATTAGCGTGTCACTGACACTTAATTGCTCATCAACTAAGAGTATGACTCATAGGTCCGGAATAGAATATCATCAACGTTGAAGTTCAATTGTTAAACATGAAAAATCGTTGCTTTTTCCTTCTATTAATGGTGCTGTTGGGTAGGCCTCTCCAGGCGCAGGTTGAAATTGATGTTACGTATAAGAAAAAGAAACATCCAGCCTCCAGGTACAAAGTAGCAAGGCCTGTTTCCTTCACTTTGGTAGTGGAGGACCAAACTTATGAAGTAACTCCTGAAGGCGACGATCTGAAAAAGTGGAAAATTCGAAGCAATGGTGCTGTTGCCAAAGCTTTGTACTATTCAGATCCGACAAAAGGCATCTGGTGGGAAATCTCTTCAGTTGATCAGACCACCATCGTTTTACTTTCACCGAGCCCTACGGATACCAATGACCCTCGTGAATTCACAATAACCTCTTCGGTCGATCGGGGCAAATTCATGGTATTCAATGACGAACCAGATTGTAACAGTGAGTTTACCTTGATTGAACCTGCTGATAGTCCGACTTTGCCAACTGGAGTGATGCGTACATACGGAACAATGGCTAGTGATGCTCCATGCGATAAAGGGAAATGGAGTGTGAATTTCGAAAATAAACCTCCCGATCACATTTTGATTGCATTTATATTCTCTACGATACAGTCAACTAATGTTCGTTTTATGCACGAGTGAGAATGGTACTCTTCTTGCCATTGATACTACATGATAATTCCAAGCATTTGATTTGTTTAAAGGTATTGGGCTACTAACCATCAAGGATTGCTTATTTTCATTGCAATGAAATGGAATGGAAAACTTATTACGCATTTGTCCAGAATCATCTGGATCACTGTGGTGTGGACCCTCTTTTCAATTTTCCAATTCCTTATTAGTTTCAATTCCTTAAGGGAACTTGGTTTCGATCATCAGGTTGACCTAATGGTGCCATTTAGAACGAGTTTGGTAACGGGGATATTGGCCGGACTCGTAGGAGGAAGTGGGGTTATCTTTTTGTGGGAAAAGTGGCTGCGTTCTAAACCTTATGGTTGGACGCTGAGAAGTATCTTGATTTCTTATACCGTCATTTTTGCCCTTGTTGGTGTTCCTTCTAATGTGGTTTATCAGAGTGGGATTCATGGAGATTCTCTAACTAGCCCTGAAATTTGGTCTCTTGCAGTTGCACGTCTATTTTCTACAGGAGCACTTATCCCTTATTTCATTTGGCTGATTGTGGTCGCATTAACCATAATTACTTTACTGGTTAATGATAAATATGGTCCGGGAGTATTTCGGAAATTCTTGCTCGGTCGCTATTTTGAACCTCGACGGGAAGAAAGGATATTTATGTTTCTTGACTTACGTTCCTCCACCACTATTGCAGAGCAATTGGGTGAAGAGAGGTATTTTTCATTCCTGAGAGAAGTATTTCAATATGCCACACCTGCTATTCTTAAACACGATGGAGAGATCTATCAATACGTGGGCGACGAGATTGTCATCAGCTGGGAAATGGAGAAAGGGATTAAAGATGCCAATTGCCTCATGAGCTATTTTGATATTCAGGAGCAGCTTAATATCCGAAAACAGTATTTCCTGGAGAATTATGGTACACATCCAGTGTTTAAGGCGGGTGTACATCAGGGGTATGTGATGGCAGGTGAGATAGGGGTTGTAAAACGAGAAATTGCGTTTTCCGGGGATGTGCTCAACACGACGGCCAGGATACAATCGAAATGCAATGAATTTGGAGTAGATTTATTATTCTCCAATGAACTCCTTCAACGACTTTCGCCTGGGCATCTAAAACCCAAGGAATTGGGCAATATTGAACTAAGAGGAAAGCAAGAACGCGTAAAGCTTTTTACTTTACAATAATTGACCTTATGATGATGAGTCCGAAATTCAAGAGAAACCTGGGACGTATTATTCCTTTTGGAGTGATCTGGTTGGTGATGTCGTGGTTTTCTCTGATCAATGATATTTCATTGACTCGCAATCAAAACCTAAATCCGGAGACGGATGTATCGCTGACTTTCTCAGTCTTCATTTTTGCGAATTTCGCAAGTTTGACGGTTGGGTTACTTGTAGGGACTCTGGAAATGCTGGACTTTCAAAGACGTTTCAGGAAATATTCATTTCTGCGAGGAATCATCTACAAATTTTCACTTTACCTGTTGCTCATGTTCTGTCTGGTAATCATTTTTTACCCTATGGCAGCAAGTATTGAATCTGGCCAATCTTTTTTTAGCTTGGAGGTGTGGCAAAAGATGGGCAGATTTTTGACGAGTTGGACCTTGGTCAATACCATGACGCAATTGATCTTTTCTTTGCTGGTGAGTTTGACTTATGCGGGCATTAGTGAGCACCTTGGTCATAATTTCCTTAGAAATATGTTTCTCGGGAACTACCATCGACCCAAGGAAGAGCGCCGAATTTTCATGTTTCTGGACATGAACCAGTCGACCACTATTGCTGAGAAACTAGGCCACATCCGGTACTTCGATCTGTTGCAGGATTTTTACGACATAATGACAGAACCTATTATCAATCACAGGGGAGAAGTATACCAATATGTGGGAGATGAGGTAGTGATTACCTGGAAAGCGAAAGACGGCATCATCAACAACCACGCTATAGCATGCTTTTTTGGTATTGAAGATAATCTCCGGATACAAGCCGATAGCTTCAAAAGTAAGTACGGTTTTGTACCAGAATTTAAAGCGGGAATTCATCTGGGGGAAGTAACCACCGGTGTGATCGGAGCTTTGAAAAAGGAGGTTGTGTTTACAGGAGACGTACTCAATATTGCTGCCAGAATACAGGCCTTGTGTAAACCTTATGAACGCTCTTTAATCGTCTCAAATAAATTGATAGATAAATTGAAAAGTGTCTCAGAACTGCAATTGGAACCTTTAGGGAGTACAAACTTGAGAGGTAGGGAGGAAGAGATGGAGCTAACGGCGATCAGTCGCAAGGGATAAAAAAGGCCAGGCCACGACGGGCCTGGCTCGGCAACTCACTCCTCGTTGCCTGGCGGCATTAAAGTGTCGTGATTACTTTACTCAATATGTTTCACATGGAATAGAGCTTAACTTCTCCGCTATCAAGGCCTATTGCCAATTTGGTGCCATCCATGGAAATGTCCATCGACCAGACTAATTGGTCGAATGATAACCTTTTCAATTCCGAACCTTCTTTAATATCATAGAAGTATACATTTTGACGAGTAGCAACAAGGACAAGTGAAGGATCTGTTGTATGGAATTTTATGACTCTACAATCGCCCTCTAGTTTATCGGATAGTAACTCTTGCCCGGAACTGATCTTTTTGATCTTAAAGTTCCCCTGATTGTCACCAGCAGCCACAAAAACTTCATTTCCCTCTGTCCCTCGGATGTAGGGATTAAGTCTCATGGCGATTACCGGAAAATCGAACTCCATTACCAGTTCTGGTGTTTCATTCCCTTTATTCTTGACTACTCTTCCATCCTTTCCTGAACTATAGATATTTCCATAAGGCCCATAAGCCACCGAATAGGCTTTACCCGTGTGATGGGGCCAACCTGTTTGAGTTTCCATTTTGCTTTCTGAGAAATTGTATGCGAAGACTTTGCCTTCCGGACCACCCCAGGCAACTATGGATTGTGTAGCTCCGAAGAAATCTATACCGCCTCGTCCTCCGTCGAATGGAGAAAGACTTCCCAGGGATTCACCACTGGCCCAATTTAACAAGACCACTTTTCCGCCGACCCATTTGCTTTGGGCAGACATCAATATCGGCTGACTGCTTGGCAGATTTGTTGCAGCATTAGGTTCAAACTCAGGACCTTCAGCTACCCAGGAAAGACTGCCATCAGCTAAATTGTAGGTGCTGATTTTCTTGTCCAGTCCTCCCAATGCCAGCTGCTCTCCCGAAGGACTGAATTTTAACATTAAAATACGTTTCTCGGATTTGATGTTATGACTGTTAATCTCGCTGATGCTATTTATATCAACTTCCTTTAGATTTTGATGTTGACCTTCACATAGGAAGGCCAACATCAAGAAAACAATCAGGAATCCGTACGAGCCTTTCATCTTCATGCTGTAAAGAGTCTAGAGTGTAGTTGGGTCAAATTTGCCCATCCAGAGTTGACGACCTTTATCGCCGCCAAACCCAAGAAAGATCATTTTCTTACCACCGTCTACCTGAATGTAGGGTGTGTTTGGGAAAATATTAAATTCCCCATTTCCAAATACCCGGAAGTCGTCAAGGTTTCCACTCTCGATATCCATTTGACCTCCTTTGTACTGGATCAAGGGTATGGTAATTGTGCTTGTGGTTTCTTTTACAACATTGCCAGGTAAGTAGCTCCAGGAAGACCAGGATCGTGAATAGACATCATTAAGAGCAGAAAGGAACCAGTAAAACTTACCATTGGACCCTTCGAAAATGGTGCCCTCCGTTGGGACATTGGTTGCGGCATTCTTTTGGTCATTTTTAATGCCATAGAGCCTTTTGAACGTGCCGTCAGGACCAAAATGGAACAGGAAAAGGTCTTTGTAAGTGGGGCCTGCTTTCGTTCCCAGGTTCAAATAATCCTGGGCTGTAATGAATAAGTCACCGGTAGACGTCACTCGCATGTCAGTAAATACCACGCTTTTCCCAGAGTATTCTGATGGTTTCTTTTGACTGGCGGGTTTTTCATTTTTGGAATTGATCTCATCCAACCCTGGAGCGCTTATGAAATCCACCTTACCATTGGATATCTTAAGAATTTGAAACAAGTCTTGCTTACCGGATCCAATCACCGCTGTGAACTTTTGATGCTTTTCTCCAACATCTTTGGATTCACCAACACCATAGATATAGACAGATCCATCTTTTTCCTGTGCACCCAGAATCATCCAGTTCAGTGCCTTCGTGTCAAAATTGAGCTTTTCCTTCACTTCCCCTTCCGGTGAGATTCGGACGTAGGTCCAATTCGAAACATTGGGATCGGCGTTGATTTTTGGCTTGTAAACCCCTTTACCACCTGCTGCTGCGAAGATCATAACAAAATCAGAAGCCACTGCCTCATCGGCTGAAGGTAGTGGGGCTGCAAACATTTGTCTTTGTACATACCCAACTTCAATATCTGCTTCGCTTACCTTCTCTAGATTGGCATTGACACGTAGGACCTTATAGGTTTTTACCTGAAAGAACTTATCAGGCTGCCCCGCTATAGCAACAACTTCACCGGTTTCAGGATTATCGTAATGAGCAGCATAGGTCATTTTTCGTTTGTCCGTTTCTGTAAATTTTACCTTGTCTAGCTTTTTGACTTTCTTTTTGTACACACCGGTAAACCAGTTGTATTTGTAACTCGTTTCCAGCTTTTGGAATTCAAGCCTGCCGGCTCTGTTGGGGCCTGCGGTCACTCCTTGTATGGTGTATTCGTCACCACGATAGCTAGGCGTATATTCAGACTTTTCCCCTTTTTCTGCGCGTTCAAGGGAGATGTTTTCAGTTTCCTCCTTCACAAAATTGAGATCATAGTCAAATGTTAGCTTATCAACCTGAATGGATTTGTCTTTTGTATTGGTCGTGTAGATCACCTGAAACTGTTGAGAAGCGTCATCATAAATGACCTGGGATGGCTGTCCATGATTGCGTGAATTCACTTTCCTTTGGTCAAGGTCATGAACATTTTCTTTGGATAAAAGCTGAGCACTTAAGCTCGTGGCGAAAAGCCCGATCATCATTGTGAGCAGGGCTGATTTCAAATGGTGTTGATTACTCATGTACTTAGTGGTTAGCGGTTAAATAAGTATTACTCTTGATGACTGGATTTCTTTTCCAGTGCGAACTTGACCAGACCAACTACCGTTTTTACACCAGTTTTGGCGTAGATACTTTTTCGGTGTGTTTCAACAGTGCGTTGACTGATTCCCAATTCAATGGCGATGGCGGCGCTTGATTTTTCATCGAGGATCATATCCAGAATTTGGGACTCTCTTGGTGTGAAGGGTATGCTCATCAATGTTCAATTTTGCCGTTGACGTTTGATCTTTCTCCGAAATTCCGTTAAGGGAATACTCGGACGTAGGGTAAAGGAGTAGTTTACTTGGCTGTTTGTCAATACTTTAGCTGTACGGTGGATTGAAAATACGGGAAACTACGTAGGGAAATCTTTGCCAGATATCTGATATATTAGAAAGGTGAAAACCTGTATACTGATTTCACTTATGATATTGCTGAGCATTTACGCCACTGCCAGCGACTATTCCGAGGACGAGTATGTTCATGTCCTTGATAGTGGTTTTGATCATCTTTCTCTAAATCGACGTTACCTGTGGGGTGGTAGACTAGATACTTTATCGCTTAAAAAGGCCATTAGTAATCCCGATCTTTTTGAATCAATCAACCAGGAGCGATTACATCTTGGAAATTTCAATGATGTGGGTTGGATCAAATTCCATGTATCCAATCAATCAGAATTTCAACAATTCCTACTGGAGTTTGACGAAACTTATCTGGATACATTGAAAGTATACCTGGTCAAGGAAGGTGAAGTGATCAAGGAGTATGCGCCATTAGGATTGCAGTTTCCTCAAAATAGAACCCGCGAGTACTTATCAGTCAATCCTTCTTATCTTATTCCGATTGATTTGATGCGGGGAGATACGATAAGTATTTATTTGCATTGTACGATCAATAAGGGGACACTTCAAGTTGGAAATGATCTTTGGACCTCTACGTCCTATAAGAGCCGAAGAAAAGAGATTCGGTTTGAGACCACCTATTTGTTGCTGCTCATAGGATTTTCATCGCTTGTCATTCTTGTGGCGCTTGTTTTTTTCGTTTTCACCAGAGACAAGATCCAACTCTACTATGTAGGGTTTATCCTGGCCAATGTAGGTAACATCGTCTTAATGGCAGATTTCGTTTCAGCGAAATTTTTTGAGAAATACCTCTTTTTTGGGGTGAACTACACAGATGCCTTTGGATTGGCCCAGATTTTCTTTGGCTTACAGTACGTCATCCACTTTTTACATGTGAAAGAGAAAGCTCCCATGATGTATAAAGTCATGAAGGTACTGGTATGGGCGACGGCAATCAACGCAATCTTAACGATCTTTTTGGGTCAATATGAATGGGTAGAAGTACTGGTTTTCAATCTGCTCACAATGAAGCTGGTGTTGTCCATGCTGTGTTGCATTGTGGTAGCTTTTTGCCTGTCTGCGAAAGGCGACATGATGGCCCGATACTTTGTTGTGGCGTATTTACCACTACTATATTTCGTGGGTCACTACTTTGCTCTGATTTGGGAACTTACGGATAAGGAGAGGGTGCTGTCCTACGAGTCGTTCATCTTTTTTGAAATTTTTGTGTTGACCCTGGCCATGGCACACCGATATTATCTAATCGGTAAGAAAAATATCGAATATCAAAAAACGATCAATAGCCAGCAAAAAGATCAAATACGCCACATCATCACAGCACAGGAAAAGGAGCGTGGGCGTATTGCAAAAGAGCTGCACGATGGTGTTGTTCAGGAAATTGGAAGTGTGATTCTTGGAATTCGGCATGGACAGAATCAGGGTGAATTACTCAATACCTTAGAAAACTCGAGTAGAGATCTTCGGACACTTTCTCATAGCATGATGCCCAAAACTTTGCATGAGCTTGGATTAGTAGCGGCCTCCAGGCAGATGCTTGCAAACACGATTCAGTATACCGGAATCGAGCACACTTTTGAAACCTTCAACTTTGAGCAAAGGGCTAATGAAATTATCGAGATCACCTTATATCGGATCTTACAAGAGCTGGTCAATAACCTTATTAAACATAGCCAGGCCTCCTATGTATCTGTGCAGTTTTTCATGATCGACGAATCCATCATGTTGGTTTTTTCGGACGATGGTATTGGGATGGAGGTGGATAATACAAATGAGGGTATGGGCCTTCGAAATATTCATAGTCGATTAGAAATGGTAGCAGGAAATTTATCAATTGAGCCCAATGAGCCGAAGGGTTTAACGTTTAACATTAGGGTCCCCTTTGTTCCACTACAAAAGCCAGTTGCCCAATGAAAATTATTATTGCCGATGATCACCCTGTAATCGCTGAAGGGATTTCCGCGAATCTGAATAGCATGGATCAAACGGAAATCGTTTTTATGGCTAAAAATGGCCTTGAGGTACTCAGTTTTCTGGAAAGCAACAAGGCGGATCTGGTCCTGATGGATCTTGAGATGCCGGAGATGAACGGGTTGGATTGTGCTCGGAAAATGCGTGTGGAATTTCCTGATGTGCGAATCATTATCCTTAGTATGTACGAGGAACCAGAGTTGGTGACGCAGTTCAAAGCATTGGGGATTAAAGGTTATTTGCTTAAAACTGCACCGATGGAACAGGTTCAGGAAGCGATCCGGGTTGTTATTGGTGGCGGCTTGTTCTATGCTGAGGAGATCACGAGTAAAGTAGGTAAGGAAACGTTTAGTAATGTTAGCCCGGTTCCTTCTTTTCAAACTTCCACTTTAGCTAGCAGACTATCCAAAAGAGAGCTTGAAATCATTCCCCTCTTTTCAAAAGGATATACAAACGCACAAATTGCTGACATGCTTTTTTTGAGTGCCAGGACTGTTGAAACACACCGTTCCAATATCTTCAAGAAGACCAAAACGAAAAATATTGCTGAATTGATTCGGTTTGCTTTTAAGAACGGATTGATATAGTCATCAGCAAGCCTGGGAGAACTCCTATAATTTGATCATCATTTGTAGGGTCACTTCGGAGCGTGTATTCCCTTCGATAAGATTCAGGCCACCTCCAATTTCACCAGAAATAATTGTCTCAGCATCCTGAAAGCGAGTTTGTGCATATCGAGCCCAGAAAGTCAATTTACGATTAGGTTTGAATTGAACCAGTAAATATCGTCGGGTCCCCAATCCTGAAATAGAGCGATTAGAGAAGGCATAAAGCACGTTACGCTCATAGAAATATTGACGATTTTCAAAATCATCGGTATCGACTATGGCTATTCGCCCACTCAGCTTGATTTTCCAAAAAGCATAATTGACATCCTGCAGAATTGCGAATCCCCGAGTAGTATTTCCCGTAAGCAAGAAGTCTGAGAATTGTACCCTGGACTTCACGGAGAAGCTACGATTCACTTTGAATGATGCATCTATCAATCCGTTTCTTTTGCGGGTTCCTTGCAATTGATTCAAATTGCTACCTTCAGGTTGGATGGTTCGTTCTTTGTTTTCTTGCCGAAACTGTACGAACATCGTAATGTTCCTGGTAGGGCGAAAAGTATATCTGCCAAGGTATTCAAACCCATCAGATGGAGCTTCAGTACGGAAACGTAGCCACGGGAATTTGAATTTGTCATAGTATAGGGCGATCTCGTGCTTCTTATTGGGTTTGACCTTCAATCCCCAGTAGGTCCCCACCTCATTGATGATGCGTGAACTTTCGCCAAAAGCATTGCCATAGAAACTGTGAAAATCTCTGGCATAATTTCGGTGTACCAGGCTAAAGTCCACGATTGACGTTAACGATGCCTGCAATCCGGTAACTGCACCAATCCCACCACTGGATGATCTGGCCACTTCTCCAAAAAACGTGAAGTTCTGCCAGTATCCGTCGAAGTAGGCACTTGCAATAAGGTTATTTTTCCCGGTAAATTCAAATTGGTTGTAGTTATTTGGTCTTCTTTGAATGGGTTGACTGAACTGGGAGAATAGGGAGGTGGCACCTGCTGTAAATCGCTTGTTGACTTGATATTGAATGGCAGCACCGAGAGATTGTTCTTTGATGGAATTTCTGCTGCCAAGTTCCGAGCTGGTTCGATGAAATCCTGTGGTCTGGATCGAGTTAACAAATTCATCAAAATCAGAGTATGTGGTATCTGAGAGGATGTTGGCATCTTGTCCCAGGTTGGAATATAATAGATCAACTTTAAGTTTGTTGAAGGACTTAGACAATCCTAAGCCTCTAAAGAAACCACTTTCCAGGGCAGAAGTATAAGGTTTGAGTCCGGTCGTGCTTCGTCGGGTGGTCTGGACAGTTTCGCTACCTTTTCCAGGACTAAATCCAGCTCCATATACAAGACCTTGCCCAAATTGACTTTGGAAGTCACCAAAGATGACCTTATCAAATCCTGCTTTGTTTTCAAGCATGGCATGACCTGAATAGTAGTCAAATCCTTTTCTGTTATTATCAAAATTGAGTCCTTCGCCCGCATCCTTTTCAAATGTAAATCCAAAGCTGTAATCACCCTTGTGACTAACCCTGAACCTGCCGTAGAGTTGATTGGCGTCACCGTTGAACAGGCCTTCATCGAATCCCGCTGCCCTTTCCAAAACACGTGTATTTCGTAATAAGAAATACTTATTGGGTTCTGTTCGGATCTTTTCCCATAAGGGGCGTCCATCATCTATTTCTTGTACGGACACAAACGGCAGGATATTTCGTATCGTCAATAGGTCAATGGAAGGAATGGTTTGCAATTCATAAATGCTGATCAACCTGCCATTGCTCTCAATATGCGTCAATAAGTCGTTGATTTGAAGGGGGCTAAAGAGATATAAACCTTCCAGGTCCGCACGCGAAGCGCGATTCAGATTGACAGGATTGGTATAAAGCTGTAACAATGATTCATATAGGTCATCGTATTGGATATCTTCATCCTGGAATTGAAAGAGCCGCTCGACGAATGATTCCAGATCTATTTCATTGGAATCCTGCGCCAAGCCGGGCAGGGCCAAAATGAGTAGAATTAGAATCTTCGCCAGCCTATTCACTCGCTCCCTTTTTTAGTAAATAAGTCAACGAAATCTCATGAATAGCTCCCAGGTCTGACTGATTATTGAAAGCGTAATCGATCTGAACAGCCTTCCATTGCCATCCAGCTCCAAAAGCAGACTTGAAGGGCTGAGTACCGAAACCAGTTCTAACCCAAACATTTTTGACGATTTCATATTCCAACCCTGCTCGTAAAATCGCATCGAAATCCAGGTCCTTTTGGACTTCTACCGTAATCAATAGTGCAGTGGTTGGTGTGTAGGCCAGGCCCGCTTTTAAAACGGTAGGTAAGGTTTCCTCTTCAGATAGACGCGCTTGGGTGATGTTGTAAGCGTGTGCTCCCAAAGTCAACTCTTCGGTTAGGGTAGCAAGGCCACCAAACTCTAATACAACTGCCTGTTGATTGCCAAGAGATTCAATATTGTACTGAACAAAACTTACCCCAAGACCCAGGGAAACCATATCAAAGTTATTGCCGATAGCAAGGGTCATCTTTTGCTGGTTAAAAAGATCATCCCCAAATCGAAAGAAAGATACACCAGCATTGATAGGATTGGTATGATGTACGTAAGCACCACCCACCACTTGAAAAGCTGAAATATCATAGCGGTTTTGATACGAGAGCATGCCTGAAGAACGATCCAAAGCGCCAATTGCACCGATGTTGTTGAATATACTCCATCCGTCCACGAGCGTGGAAGAGGTGCCTCCAATCCCAGCACTTCTAGCTCCAAGACGGAAATCTCCGTTTTGGGCAGTTGCTGAAATACTAGAGATGATCAGGATGAAGTATATCAATACTCTCATACGCTCGAAACTAATTGTTTAAATGACGGAGTACAAGTTTGATAGATTGATCTTATGATTAAGTCTGCGATAAGATGAATTTGCTAATTTTTGTGGAAATTAAAAACTCTTCTGTGAAAAATGGAGTGAGTTTATGATGGGCTGAGAAACGCTGATTCCATGTTTATTTTTTTACATAGATAAGCACATACCTGAAGGATGTCCTTTTGAATGTTGATTGGGTAATTCATGATATTTTTCATCATGAAGAAAACACTTAATAACTTCGATCGTTCTTCACAATAAGTTTTAGAGAGCCGCTCCTGAAATAGAGCTGAGTCAATCATGAAATTAATACCCGCCATATGTGTCATTTTGATTTCTCTGTCTCTGGAGGCACAGCCCGTGGACACACTATTCTATAAAAATGGAATAGTGAAAGCGTATGGGAAAATTGCAATAACACAAAAACAGGACCTCTGGCGATTTTTCTATCCGTCAGGACAACTTAGTGCGGAATTGAACTACGATTCTGGGAAACTTCATGGTGAACAAACTTATTTTCATGCCAATGGCAAAGTCTCGGCGAGAGAATTATGGAACAAAGATCTTATGCAGGATTCCGCCTTTTACTACTATCCCGATGGAAAATTGGAAAAGAAAGGTATTATGTTGGATGGGCTTTATGACGGCAAATGGCTGTTTAACTATGAAAATGGTCAAACAAAGCGCATTGGCAACTATCAGGATGGTCTTCCACACGGGGATTGGATCTTTTATTTTGAAGATGGCTCTTTATGGCAGGAGGGAGGTTTTAAATCAGGCAAGGAACACGGTCTATGGGTATTCTATGAAAGCAATCAAAGAACCTACGAAGGTACCTATGACAATGGACTTGAATCAGGTATATGGTACCGTTATACGAAAAAGGGTACCAGGAAGAAATGGAAAACTTTCTAATCCTGATCGATCAGCATTTGGGATGTTCCCGTCATTTCCCATTGCCCAAGAGCAATTGGAATATTCCCGATGGAATTGAGCAAGTCAAAAAAGGCTTTAAGTTCAAACTCATCACCCGCCAATTCCTTTGTTCGGGCATATTCCATTATGGCGTTTTCAAGAAGGTACTTGCCAGTAATGTAACTTGTACCATAACCTGGCTGACGTAGGTAGAGGTGTTGCTCAAAGATCAATAGTTCTTTTTCTGTTTTCATCCAGCCTCTTGGTGTGTATTCCGAATGGATACCGCCGGCCTCTTCCATGGTCATGATGTTGGCGTGTGCATAGAGTGACCCTAATCCGCGGGCAGCTCGCTGTGCAATCATGATATACACAATTTCACGAACCCTTGGATCATCATCATAAAGACCTGCGTCCATGAATATTTCTTCCACAGCCGTTGCAGTTCCTTCATTTCTGGAATCGAAGATATTGTACAATAACGGGGCTTTTCTGACGGCCCTTTTGTTGGGTGTTTTGTCCATTCTTGCTAATTCGAACCAATGATAAAAATGCGAGTAAAGAGGTCTGGGGTCATGATGTGCAGTGATCCAAAAGAAATGTCTTACTCCCTCCGGTACGAATGCTCCCAGGTGCTCGCGTAAAGCCGGGTCAAAGTACTCAGCCACAGTAACTATTTCTTCTCTATCAAGAAAGTTAATCAGGCTTTTAGCGGACCGTTCTGCCAGGGCATTATAAGCTTCCGGTGAATTGACCGCTTGAAGTTGTGGTAATTTCCGGTTCCGATGTTCTTCCAGTTTTAGGCTGGACCAGGCTCTCGCTAACTCTCTTTTTAGGATCATGACCTCATCTTCCCAGCTAAGTGGGACCAGATGAACATTTTGCATGTACCATGTGTAATTTTCTTTTCCAATTCCTGATGGACCGGTTTTAGAAGGTATCTGTGTTTCTAGCCAGTTTGCCAGATCATCTGTAGCAGCAATTGCTTCATCAATGGCTTTTACGAGTTTTTTCTTCTTCGCAACACCGTCTTCGTTTTTCAAACCAGCCAATACCCCGGACTGGGTCCGGATATCTCTGATTCCTGCCACCCATAAATCACGAGCATTCCCAGTTAGATTCTGTTTTGCCTGCTTATTCAATGGAGGGATCACGCGAAGGTCGTTGATCAGGCGGGTCACATCAATATCTGAAAGAGGGAATTCGTAGGTCCACAATTCTGTAGTTGCGTGATGTGTTGGTCCTTCGTGGGCTGGAACATCGCTTCGATGAGTCCATACCGTTTTGTAAAAAGCGGGATCCCTTTCCCAGGGCTTAAGGATTCGATGGTTGAAATCAAATCCATTCATTTCTGCCCAGATAATGGTCCAATCCACTTTGTCAGGGATCGACCAGTTAGAGGTGTCAAGGGCCATTAATTTCCCTTGAAGCTCTTTGAAAGTGATGATTCTACGATCAAATGTTTCTTTTCGATAATCCGGAGCGCCATCAACCGTTTCAGGGCTTTCAAAGTCCCTCCACTGATTAAACATCTTGGCTAAAGCTTTTTCGGGCATTTGAGCCTGTAACAAGGATAGGGAGTACACAGAACTAAACAAAAAGCAAAGAACTAACTGAAGAAAGCGTCGCATCATTCGAAGGGTTAAGTTGATCAATGGAAAGTTAACACTTCTCCCTAGCTATCAGCACTAATTTTTATAACAACGTGATTCTTTTCCAATGTGGAAAGAACAATTACAGAATGGACGCTATATCGATTAAGTTATTAGACATGATAAGCCACCTTACAAGTACCTTTCTCCATTTGCACGTGATCGTATTTTTTTGGCAGGGGTTCCATAAGCAACTATGCTGTCACCAATGTCTTGAAGTACTGTAGAGCCAGCTCCGATTACTGTATGTGATCCAATGCTCCTTCCATGTGTGATATTTGTTCCTAACCCTATAGCGGAATAACTTCCAACCCGGACATTCCCGCCCGTGGTACAACCAGGTGCGATGCTTGCGAAATTGCCCAGTTGGCTCTCATGATCGAGATTTGAATTGGAACCCATTATAGAGAAGTCGCCAAGTTTCGAATCACTGTTAATGACTGCTCCTGCCAAAACGGCCACTCCATTTCCTAGTATTGTTCCCTTTCCAATCTGGGAGAATGGATGAATAGCCTGGGCCCACTGAATGTTCGGATGATCCGCGATTAGTTTTTTCTTGATTAAAGATCGAGTCCAATTGTCACCGATGGCTATAAACACCTTAACCTCTACCTGCACGGATAGAAAAGGTGTGATTTCATTAATTTTTCCCAAAACCCGGTATCCGAGCATCTCAGAATCTTTTGCGACAAAATCATCAAACAAACCCAAGATCTCATGGTTTTTCATTTTTTCAAACACATCAATGATCACTTTTGAGTGACCGGATGCTCCGACGATAATGAGTTTCGTTTTTGCCATTTCAAACCAAATCTAGGTCAACTTTTGAAAAATACATTTTACCAAAACTGCCATTAGTCTGACGTGGACTGTCTCCATTCACGAGAATTTACAAATCCTGCCAGTTTTGAGTACGCTTCATTAACTTTAAAACATCGTCACTTTCCGCCGACCATGAGACTATTTATTGCCCTATTTTGTGCCGTTTGTTGCTGTATTCAATCCAATGCCCAGCAAGCAGGCCTCGAAGATTATTTGGAAATTTCAACACTCGATTCATTATCTGCCTATTTGGAAAAGCAAGACCTGGGTAGAAGAATGCAAGACAGTGTTACTGCTGTATGGCATCATAGGCAAGCGGTTCAGGCGAGAGACGAGGCAAACCTCGATTTGTTAGAAATCCACCTAAGTAAGGCTGAGGAAATTAGTGAAAAGAGACACTTCATGGAATTGTTGATTGAGACCAAATTAGATTGGGCGGATCAATATCGAATTAAAATGGAGGGGATTAGGTCTGCCGAGTTGATCGAGGAAGCGATAGAACTTAGCCGGTCCATTGGAAATCGCAGGTTAGAAGGGCTTGCCTTTAAAACTCTGGGGAGCATGATCGAGCACGTTGAAGGGGACCCTGTAAAGGCCATCGAACAACTACTGATAGCCAGAACGATTTTCGACGAACTCGAAGATGACCTACAGCTTGCGGGCCTGGATTTATTTTTGGGTGTTCTTTATTCGAACAACAAGGAAAGTGAAGAAGCATTGCTTTACTATAGAAACTCCCTCGACTATTTCCAGAATGCTGGTAATGTCATGCAACAGATCAGGCTGCGAATCAATATTGCCTTGAGCTTGAGCCGCCTGAAACGAATGGATGAGGCCTTTCAGGAGTTTATAGAAATTGAAAAGATCATAGAACCAGATATGAATCTTGCCAATGCTTTCTTCAATATCAATTTTGGTGATTTATTAATTGATATGGGGCGCGCAGCAGAGGCTTTACCACGGATTCAAAAGGCTAATGAAATTTTCATGGGCATTGATGACCTTTACGGGATAGGCATTACCAAATATCATTTAGGAGAGATCCACTATGAGCTTGGCAATTACAACTTATCGATATCCTTATTGGAGAATGTTCGAGATAGCATAGACTATTTCAGATTGGGCAATGCCGGTTCCGTTTATAACGACCTGGCGCTGGCATATGCTGGTAGTAGTCGATTTGAGGAAGCTTATGATGCCGCGATAACATCTTTGCATTTAAAAGATTCTGCCCGCCGAGCAGAATCCCAGAAAGAAATTGGACTACTGCAAAAGAAGTACGAATTGAGCAAAAAGGAATCTGAGAATGAGAAACTAAGACATGATAAAGAGATTCAAGAAGCTCAGCTTGCTCGTCAAAAAGATGTGAATCTTGCCATTTTAATAGTAACAGGTGCATTGGCAGTTTGTGCAGGTTTTTTCTTTTGGTCCAGACGAAAAACACAACGCCTCAATAAAACCATAGCCGAGCAATCTCAAAAACTAGAGGCCATCAACGAAGCCAAATCACAACTATTCGCGAACATTTCCCACGATTTTAGAACGCCCCTGACTTTGATCAGCGGCCAGACACACTTGTTACTGGATGATTATCGTGAGATACTTCCTGAAGATGCTCTCTCGCGTATTCAAAAGATCTCTTGGAACAATAATAAATTGATTTCGCTTACGGAAGAGATCAGAGAATTGATAAATCTGGATTCTGGAAATATCAAAGTAGAAGTTACACCACATGACCTTAGAGCCTTTCTGATCTTGCAGGTTGGACTTTTCCAGTCCGCAGCTGAAGAAAAAGAGATTATTCTGGATACGAATTTTGGGAGTAAGGAAATTTGGGCAAAAATCGATATATCAAAATTTGAAAAGATCATTTTTAACCTGCTCTCCAATGCTTTGAAATTCACGAACAAGGGTGGGGAAATTATCGTCACCCTGATCAAAGAAGATGACTCGGCTATTGTCAGGGTTCAGGATTCTGGAATTGGGATTGACCAGAAGCACCTGATCCATATTTTTGATCGCTACTATCAGGTAGATCACAAAGAATATAATATCAGACAAGGACTTGGAATTGGATTAGCCATTTGTAAAGAGTTGATGGATTTGCATGATGGGGAGATACATGTTCGAAGTGAATTAGGTGTAGGTACTACGTTTGAGTTGAAAGTTGCTATTACTTCGGAAGTACATATAGATCATGAGGAAATCGTTGCAATAGAAACTCCAGTTATTGACGAGTCGAATAAGAAACAAATTCAACCCGTAAGAGATCCGTCTAAACCCGCTATACTCATCGTCGATGACCACCCTCAAATCCGAAACTATATTTCTGAAGTGCTGGCGGAAGACTATAATATATATTTATCAAGCAATGGCTGGGAGGCCTTAGAGCTTCTGAAAGAACAAAAAATCAGCTTGATTGTCACGGATCTGATGATGCCTGTTATGGATGGATTTGTACTTATTAGTTCATTGAAGAAAGAAGCTGCTTTCAAGCATATTCCTGTCATTGTTGTGTCCGCTCGATCTTCTACCGGAGATAGGGAAAAAGCCCTGGAAATGGGTGTAAACGACTACATGATCAAGCCGTTCAATGCCCGTGAATTTAAATTGAAAGTTGCTAATACCGTGCGTACGCAGCAATCAACGGAACAATTGCCAGAACCACTACAGAATTACAACCTCGAAAAACTCGAACAGGAGTGGTTAACAAAACTTTCTGAAATCGTAACTTCTCGAATCGATCAACGGATCACTAATCAAACTTTGGCCAACGAACTCGCTGTAAGTGAACGAACGTTGTTTCGAATGATGAAAGACTTAACCGGATTGACACCTCTGGAATACGTAAAACAACTGAAGTATCAGTATGCTAGAAAATTACTTACTAAAGGAAAAGTCAAAAGCTTGAACGATGCCGGAAAGGCCATCGGGATTACTAATGTGACCAGATTCCGCGCGCAATACAAAGAGTATTACGATGAGGAACCATCCGTCAGAGTCTAGCAAAAGAAAAAATACACCAGGAGGAGGAAACCCAACAGAAAAGCATAGGTGTGAGTGAGACGTGCGATAAATGCTTTTTTGGTATAAGTGTTGAATTCCCTCCACTGCCTGATGTACTTTATGAGTGGATGTAGGTTTTGGTTTTGGCGGATCATAGGGACCTTTTTATAAGTACTAAGGTGCCTTATTTAACTTTTCGAATTCTGCCAAATAGTGGCCATAGACTGTCAATTCAATATTCTTACTCTTCTGAGGAATTACCGTGAAGTTCGGAGTACCAGCTTTCTGTAGCATTCCAGAGGTTGAGTTCAACCTTATTCTTTCTTCTTTCTCCTTTAATGAATAGGAAGGTTCCGGTTCCTGTCAAGATCGCTCCCGCGGCAAATGGGACAAGTACAGGGGCATTACCTCCACTGAAAGTATTGATAAGAAAATTAATGAAAGAGATTAATAGCAAAGTGCCTCCTACGGTTCCAGAAGCAGTGGCATAGAACAATTCCAGGTTAGCTTTTTTCTTAAGGTCCCAGGCCAAATCCAAAGATTGGTTTATCTCTGGATTTAGGCCATTATAATATTTCGCGTAGAAATTTTTCTTTTCATACCATCGGACCCTTTCTTTTTGCCTAAAAGATTCAGTGCCGGAATAAGTCTGATCTGAAAGAGAGGTTATGTGTAATAATGATGCTATCCGAATTTGTTTTCTTGATTGAAGCTTAATGACATAGCCGATACCAATACCAGGAAGAGTAAAAATCGACAACTGTGGAATCAATGATAATGCACCAGTGGCCATTAGCCAGCCATTGGCGATTTTGTTTTTTCGGAATGCCAACTCCAGGTGTTCGTTCACTTTGAAATTCTGCCCCTCGTAAAAAGGATCGAAATTGTTTCTTTTGAGTAAACGAAGATCACGATTTCTGGGATTGAAATTGTATTCCTGAGACAGAGCGACAATAGAATTAAGAAGCAGGGCTAAGATGAAAATATTCCTCATAGATCTCTATTTTAGGATATTTAATTGATCAGTTCTTGATGAATTTTTGCACAGAAATGCCTCTTTCATTACGGACCTTCATAAGGTAAACACCAGGAATGATATCTGATAGTTGTACAACTCCGTCGTGAGGAATCGGCGATTTTTATGTAGTTGGCGGAACTTCCTGACTCATCGGTTGGAATAAATATAGTTTGCTCCATGGAAGTCTGACCCAATAATACGAATGAAAGAATCAGAGCGAAAGCTGTTCCTAAAATTGTTTTCATTATTTCAAGTTGCTCTTGGAAGTTTTAAAAGTAGCTTTTTTCTTTAAACCCAACAACTTAAAAATCATAGATTACTCCAGCACCAGATCCCAATCTTTCCAAACCGGCTCATAGCCCTGGTTCAAGAGGAGCTCACTGATTTCTATCGGAGTTCTCTCGTCTGAGATTTCGAATTGTTCCAATGATTGCGTTTCTACGGCGTATCCCCCCGGGTTGGTTTTAGAGCCGGCACTCATGGATGTAATGCCCAGTTTGAGTACATTATTTCGGAAAACTTCGGTTTCCCTTGTGGAGAGGGAAAGTTCTACTTCTTGGTCAAACAATCGGTAGGCACAGATCAATTGGACCAGGTCCCGGTCTGTCATTTCTACCTTGGGCTCTAATCCTCCAGAGAACGGACGTAGACGTGGAAACGAGATCGAGTATTTTGTTTGCCAGTAGGTTCTTTCCAGATAGTCCAAGTGAAGTGCTACAAAAAAGCTGTCCACACGCCAATCCTCTAGCCCGTACAAAGCGCCCAATCCCATTTTGTGGATGCCAGCTTTTCCTAGACGGTCAGGAGTTTCTAACCGGTAATCAAAGTTGGATTTCTTGCCTTTCGGGTGATGTTTTTTGTAATCCGCCTTATGGTACGTTTCCTGATAGACCAGGACCGCATGCAACCCCAAAGGAATTAGTTCTTCATACTCATGTTGCTCCAGTGGTTGGACTTCCATACTCACATTCGCAAATTGAGATCGGATTTGCTTGATGGCATTGGCCAAATAAGGAACACCTACCGTACGATTTGCTTCCCCTGTTACTAATAGGACATGTTGAAAGCCCATCTCCTTAATGGCTTCAGTTTCTTGCCGGATTTCGAGATCTGAAAGCGTCTTTCTGCGGATTTTGTTGTCGAGGCTAAAGCCGCAGTACGTGCATATATTTTGACACTCATTGGACAGGTAGAAAGGTGCATACAATTGGATGGTGTTTCCAAATCGCTGTAGCGTCAATTGATGACTCAATTGAGCCATGTCCTCGAGATAGGGTGTGGCAGCAGGAGAAATCAGTGCCTTGAAGTCTTCCAGGTCTCGACTTTGATTGGAAAGTGCACGCTCGACATCAGCAGCGGTTTTTCCATAAATAGATGCTTTTTCAAGATCCCAGGAATGCTGATCAAATATGTCTTTGAAATTACTCACTGAGAAAAGAGGTTAGGGGGCTACTGGCTACGGCATGTACAACCGGGGAGGCCAGCTTGGCTTCATAGGCCATTCGACCAGCTTCTACCGCCATTTTAAAGGCAACAGCCATCTCAACGGGGTTTTCCGATACGGCAATGGCTGTATTTACAAGCACAGCATCTGCTCCAATTTCCATCGCCTTGGCAGCATCAGACGGGGCGCCAATTCCGGCATCTACCACAACAGGTACTTTTGCTTGCTCAATGATGATTTCAAGAAAATCAATGGTTTTTAGTCCTTTGTTGCTACCAATGGGTGATCCTAAGGGCATTACCGCTGCTGTTCCCACCTCCTCGAGTCTTTTACAAAGCACCGGATCTGCGTGAATGTAAGGCATTACAACAAAGCCCAATTTCGACAACTCTTCTGTGGCTTTTAGTGTCTCCACGGGATCAGGCATCAAATACTTGGGGTCCGGATGAATTTCTAATTTGATGAAATTGGTTGATAATGCTTCTCTTGCTAGTTGCGCGGCAAATACAGCTTCTTTGGCCGATCTTACTCCTGACGTATTGGGCAATAAGTTAATTCTTGGATGATTCAGTTGTTCGAGCAAGAGATCCTCATTGTTATTGACTTCTACTCGTTTCAGGGCTACGGTAACCAATTCCGATGCTGAAGCTTCCAGGGCAGCTTTCATCAATTGATTATTGCTGAATTTACCTGTCCCGGTGAAGAGTCTGGATTGGAAAACTTTATCGCCGATGATTAATTCTTTCATAAATTCAATGCAGTTTGTGTGAGCGGGATATCAGGAGCGAGTCTTTGCAAAGCACTGTTGACTATTTCTTCTTTGTCATCTGCTTTGTTGATCAGAGAAGCCACAGCGATACCATATACACCAGCATCCAGTAATGCACCAATGTCTCTTAATTCAACACTTCCGATGGCAATAATGGGTAGTTTATTACCTTCTGATCTGGCATGGCCAATGAGATGCCGGTAACCTTCAACACCAAGAATAGGACTCAATTGCGTTTTAGTTGAAGTAAATCGCAGTGGGCCTAAACCAATATAATTCACGCCACTTTTGTTTAATCTTCGGATGTCTTCTAATGTATTGGCAGTTCCGCCGATAATTTTATCTTTCCCCAGGATTTCTCGAGCTTCCAAAGGAGACATGTCTTTCTTTCCAATATGTACGCCATCCGCTTCAACCTGAACAGCGATTTTGACATGGTCATTAAGAATGAAGGTGGCACGATATTCATTGCAAATCTGGCGGACATCTGTAGCAATTGCCTTAATTTCTCTCTTGTGAAGATCTTTCAGACGTAATTGCACCCACCTAACACCGGCTTCGCACGCCTCCATTATCAAGGTGGTATGGTCCGATTCCGGCAGATCCTGGGATATGTAGTGCAATCGTGATATCATGTGTGAGTCATCATCATTTGTAGCTGTGCTACTCTTTCCGAGACAGAATTCCTATTCCAAATGCTTCCGATAGTAGCTGCACCATCAAAGCCAATTTTTTTTGTAATAGTTATGTTCTCGGTGGTGATTCCACCCAAAGCGTATATGGGAAATCGATGATCGCCAACGAGAGAACTTCTTAATTTGTCGATAGAGAAATTCGATGAATAGCCCTTTTTGGAAATACTATTGAAAATAGGGCTAAGGAAACCATATTGGAGGTCAGGTCGACTAGATTGGATTTCATCAAAGGAATGAAAAGACTTGGAGACATGTTTATTCTCCATAGTTTTAGGTGCTGTTCTTTCGCTTTTTATATGATATCCTCCTAAGTTCATCTCTTCAACCAATTCATGATGTTCATGGACAATGATTCTATTCCAGAATATTTGTCGAATTTCCTTTATCAGCGCTTTTACAATCACTGCTGAAGTATTGGGTTTGCGAATGTGAAGCTTCATTAGGCCAGCCTCGAGTAAGGCATTGCATGTTGCTACTTCGTCACTTACCAGTCCTTCAGCAGTGATTACCACGATTTCGAAATTGTTATTGATCGATGTAGATTTCACCTCCAGTTTCAGTGAATTCTGCGGCTTTTTGCTTCATACCTTCTTCAAGTGCCTGATCAGTGGTCAGTTCTTTCTCAGCAGCATATTCGCGAACATCTTGTGTTATCTTCATGGAACAGAAATTAGGTCCACACATGCTGCAAAAGTGCGCCACTTTAGCACCTTCTGCAGGTAAGGTCTCATCATGGAATTCCCGGGCTGTATCCGGATCAAGAGATAGGTTGAACTGATCTTCCCAACGGAATTCAAATCTTGCCTTACTCAAGGCATTATCACGATACTGGGCTCCAGGATGACCTTTACCCAAATCAGCCGCATGAGCTGCAATTTTGTAGGTGATTACACCGTCTTTAACGTCTTTCTTGTTGGGAAGTCCGAGGTGTTCTTTGGGTGTTACATAGCACAGCATCGCACATCCATACCATCCAATCATTGCCGCCCCAATTCCTGACGTAATGTGGTCGTATCCAGGGGCAATGTCTGTAGTTAAAGGTCCAAGCGTGTAGAAAGGAGCTTCATCGCAAGCTTCCAGCTGCTTGTCCATGTTCTCTTTGATCATGTGCATTGGTACGTGACCAGGTCCCTCGATCATGACCTGAACATCATGTTTCCATGCAATTTTCGTCAATTCCCCCAGTGTCTCGAGCTCCGCAAATTGAGCTTCATCATTGGCATCTGCCAGTGAACCAGGGCGCAGGCCATCTCCCAAAGAGAAGGAAACGTCATAGGCCTTCATGATTTTACAAATATCCTCGAAATGAGTGTATAAGAAACTTTCTTTGTGATGAGAAAGACACCACTTTGCCATAATGGAACCTCCACGAGATACGATTCCCGTTACCCTTTTGGCCGTCAAAGGGACGTACTTTAAGCGCACTCCGGCATGAATAGTGAAGTAATCTACTCCTTGCTCGGCTTGCTCAATTAAAGTGTCTCTGAAAATTTCCCAGGTCAGGTCTTCTGCTTTGCCATTAACCTTTTCCAATGCCTGGTAAATAGGGACAGTTCCAATTGGCACAGGACTATTTCTTAAAATCCATTCGCGGGTTTCATGGATATTTTTGCCAGTGGAGAGGTCCATGATCGTATCTGCGCCCCAGTGACAGGCCCATACCGCTTTTTCAACCTCCTCTTCAATGCTGGACGTAACTGCGGAATTGCCAATATTAGCATTGATCTTTACCAGGAAGTTTCGTCCAATGATCATGGGTTCGGATTCCGGATGATTGATGTTTGCTGGGATGATCGCACGACCTTTTGCCACCTCATCTCGTACAAACTCAGCAGTTATGGTTTCTTTGGGAGTATTGGCACCAAAACTCTCACCCGGATGCTGTTCGTTTAGGTGATTCCACTCTTCTATCTTCTGGTTCTCCCGAATGGCAATGTATTCCATCTCCGGAGTGATCACTCCTTTTCTGGCGTAGTGTAATTGCGTAACGTTCTTACCTTCCTGTGCTTTCCTTGGATTGGCCAGGTATTCAAATCGAAGTGCGTCCAATGCCGTGTCATTCAGTCGCTCTTGTCCATATTCTGAAGAAATGCCTTCTAATTGCTCAACATCACCACGACTGTCTATCCATTCTTCGCGAAGTTTCGGTAGTCCTTTTTTAACATCAATCTCCACTTCAGCATCTGTATATGGACCGCTGGTGTCATATACAGTTACCGCAGGGTTTTTCTCTACAGGAGCGGAGGGATTGAATTTGAGCCTTGTGTCATTCAGGGCGATTTCCCGCATGGCCACTTTGATGTCGTGGATTTGTCCAGAGACGTAAACTTTCTTGGAAGCTGGAAATGGATCACGTGTGATCACTTCAGCAGCAGGTATTTTGTCGGTTCTACTCATATAAGGGTGGTTTATCCGCCTTGCACAGCGGTGATGATGAGAATATTATCGTTAGGTTTCAAAAGGTAACTATCCCATTGCTGCCGGGGTACAA
This sequence comes from Cyclobacteriaceae bacterium, assembly GCA_965215825.1. GTDB lineage: Bacteria > Bacteroidota > Bacteroidia > Cytophagales > Cyclobacteriaceae > JAWPMT01. Next base: position 1,307,865 of record CBDCEM010000003.1, read on the forward strand.
CCTGGTCATTTACCGCCAGGGCAACACCTGAATTGTAGTGTTGATTCTGATCTTTCAAAAATGCACTCAAAGGTACATCTTCCGAAGCTAAAGGGAATTCCTTATCGTTCAGCTTAATATTCATAAGCAAATTGATTTAACACGCTTCAGGAGCCACCGGTTACGGTAGAGTTCTCGCTTTTCCCTTCGACTGCATGACCAGTATCAGGTTTTGAGGGTATGTTCTCAGCCTGGAGCGGCACCCCTAAAGACCCGGCAAATATATACGAAATTGAATACCTTTCAATTTACATTTTCTGATTGCTCATTTTTACGTCAGGACATGAGAAAAGAAAATTGTCATTATAAAAAAGCTTCATTTTTTTCTCCCAATTTTATACAATCTATATGCTTCTAATAATGATCAAAACCTTCAAATCCCCAGGACTATTTATCGTGTGCTTGTTTTTAGGACTGAGTTATTCTTCAGTGGCGCAGCTAAAGCAAAATGTTGAGCAAGGAGATCCTCTTTTTTTAAAAAGATACACGACAGAATATCAGAAGGAGGTGAAAAAGGGCACCTTCCTCAAAGTTTATCAATACGATGATTCTAGGCTCGGAGATAGGAGAAAATCAAAGGCAAGTGGGTTAAATAAGATCAACTCCACATTTACGGGAAAGATTATGTATAAAGGATATTTTCATGAGGTATCGGGAGATTCGCTTGTTTTGATAAATGGAGGAGAGTTGATTTATGTGAGCATCAATGAAATTGTATTGATTAAGCAGTATTTCTCCCCCTTTTTACGAGTTGCAGGGTCGTTAGTGAATGCAGTGGGTTTATATGGGCTAACAGTAGGGAGTGCCCTGGCTATTTCTGGTGGGGCCCTGATTGTTCAGGATGAAGGATTTGGTATACTGTTTTTCTTTGCCGGACTCGTTGTAGGCGGTGGGGGCTATGCAGTACACCGATTGGGCTTATTGATCCGCCGGAATAAATACGACCTTACGGAAGAATGGTACATTGAATCAATGAGTTCTTCTGACGGTTGAATGTCCGTTTCCTGAAATTTGCAATTGACATAAAACTGTTTGGTAAAATTCACTTTAAAGCTGCAAAGCAACCTTGGTAAGATTGCTTCCATGATAGCAAAAATTTTATCAGAGACGATATTTGTACGTCTATTTGAATTTTTCCTTATTTCTTTTTTTGCATGCTTTGGATTGAGTGCATCAGCGGAAGGCGACCCAATTCAATTTTCGGTGCATGCAAGTCATTTACACAGCTCTGGTGAGGTAGATTCCCTCGAATTTTTTGTCAATAGGGACATATTGGTACTGGAAAGGTATGGTAACACAAAAAGAAGATTGGTGAAAAAGGGAACGATGGTCAAAGTCTATTTGATTCAGGGCGCCACTGACCCTGCAAAAGCCAATGATGAGTTTCATTCTGCCAACATTGCTTATCGGGGCGCCTTCGAATCGATCATTGGAGATGAACTTACTATTGTCAATAATGGCAAAGTCATGAAATTCGATATTGACGATCTCTATCAAATCAAAGTGTATAATGATATCGGTGCTCGTGTTTTTGGAGATGTTATGAATCTGACTGGTTTTTCTGGTATTGGGATAGCTGGCCTGGTGTTAGTCGCTGGTGCAGGACTTGCATTTGAACAGAATCCCTGGGCTACTTCCGTTATTGCCATTGGAGTAGGTTTTGGAGCATTGGGTTATGCTATTCATCGACTTGCCTTACTCATTCGGCGTACGAAATACGATCTTATTGGAGATTGGTTCATAGTTCGTAACATCTGATGGCATTCCGTTCAATTTTCGTATGGATACTGTTGAACAATATTGTTACAATAGGATTAACACAACATTTAGTGGATAAAGTATCTGTTTATTTAATCCCAGGTCAGGGCGGTGACGGTCGACTTTTCAATAACCTTGAGCTTCCCCCAGGGTTTGAAGCAAGACATATTGTTTACGAACGACCGGCAGAGGGAATGAGCATGAAGGATTTTGCTAAGCAGTTAGTTCAGCAGATTGATACTTCTGGCCGGTTCGTCATCATCGGGGTTTCACTTGGCGGCATGCTGGCTACTGAAATGAGCGAATTAGTGCCTGCAGAAAAAGTGATTATTATCTCAAGTGCTAAGGGCAGACATGAACTGCCTGGCAGATATACTTTTCAGAAGAAATTCCCCATTTACAAGTTGGTTTCTCCAAAAACAGCCAAGTTTGGAGCCAAACTATTGCAGCCAATTGTTGAGCCAGATCGTCAAAAAGAAAAGGAGACATTTAAGGCCATGCTCCGGGATAAGGACGCAATATTCCTAAGAAGAACCATTGAAATGATCATGCATTGGGATCGAGTTGAAGCACCTGATCACATCATCCATATCCATGGTGATAAAGACCACACCATTCCAATCAGAAATGTAGATCACGATATTTTGGTCCGGGGAGGGAGCCATATGATTACACTGACACGAGGAGAGGAGGTGAGTAGGCTGGTGGGGACGGAATTGCTTGATTTATAGCCTTCTAAGAAAGTACTGCAAGAAAAATTTGGCATATTGCTGGTCTTTCAACTATGATTGACGTCAGATCCAAATACGGATTCCCTTTATTTACTCGTGCCGCTAAAATGTATACCTTGGAAATCACAAGAAGCTCATTGTGGCGGACCTTTGGTCTTTTTGGGATTACGTTATTAAGAAGAAAGGTTTCGAACGTAACTTCATGAATTCTTTACTGGAGCAAGCCAAGAACTTCTACATCGCTGCGGAATCCAGCCCTGTGAGGTCAAAACCCCTCCTGTATTATTATTCATTCCTCAATTTGTCGAAACTCATCATCAATCTGGAGAAAGAATATGGTCTGGGTAACTACCTCCATGGTATGGATGCCAAACACAACAATCGGTTCTCACATTCTATTGTGAAGATTGTGCCGTTGAAACCGGATATCAAAAATGTGACAGCAGAACTGTTGGCGGTCCTGGATGGTAAGGAGATGTATTCAATGGAAGTGAAAAATTTGAGGAAGTACTTGCGACATTGTGTAGGTATCCATAGGGCCTATTCTGAGATTTACAATCTGGAGGAAGTATTTTTTAAGCTCAGCAAGAGAAAGATATATCGGAAAGGTAAGAAACTGGGTGTGAGGTTTGAGGTGTATTGTGATGTAGAAAAACTCTCCTCCCTATTACATAGAGGCTACGGAGTATTTGAAGAAAATGGGCGGTACTACTGGCAGGAAGAGGTGGAAATGAACGGGTATACGCCATCTAGAGGGGCCTACTTCGAACTTTCATCAAAATTGCGGGAATTAGGTATCTGGTATTTCCTGGGACCAGATGGTTATTCACTCTACATTTCATCGCAAAAAAGTTATCGCGAGTCTCCGGAAATGATCATTTACAATGTGATGTTTTTCTTAGGGTCAATCACCCGATATCACCCTTATATGTTTGATGAAATCTTTTCTGACAAAGAACAATGGTTAATGAGTGAATTCCTAATCACTCAACCTAAACAATTTCTATACCTGGCTTCAGCTAAAGTGCTAGGTCAAGAAATATTAACCTCTTATTCAAATATTTAAATACTAAATAACAACCTACCCGTTCCCACTCAAAACCTGAATTGCCTTCACAAAAGCATCTAACTCATCGGTAGTTGTATAGACATTCGGAGTAACCCGTACTCCCTCTACATTGACGCGTTTAATGGCAACAGTCCAGATGTTGTGCTCGTTCATGAGTCTCTTGGATAAGTCCGAAGGTTCCACATCTTGGATTCCTACATTGCCTATTGCTCCATGCCGCTCCATCTCTTTAGGAGTATTTACATTAACGTTGGGAAGATCCCGGACTTTGGAAGTCCAGTAGTCTTGTAGATATTTCAACCGGGCCTCTTTTCGTTTTGTCCCAATCTTATTATGGAAATCGATCGCATTTAGAATGGTCAGGTCAGTATGGACCGGGTGAGTGCCAATGTGATTTAATCGGGTAATATCATCTGCCTCCCGAGCCCCCTCTGCAAGTAATGGTGTGATGTTACTTGCTTTTCCTTTTTTGACGTACAAAAATCCTGCACCAAGCGGAACACTTAGCCATTTGTGTAAACTGGTTCCATAATAGTCACAGTCCAGATCTGATATATTGAAATCCAGGTGAGCAAACGCATGTGCTCCATCTACCATCACTTCGACACCTTTGCTGTGGGCCATATCACAGATCTTACGAACTGGTAGTATTTGACCTGTGATATTCACGAGATGACATACCATAAGTAGTCGCGTTTTCTCAGTGATGGCAGAAGCGTACAGGTCTACAATTTCTTCATCAGTATTGGGATGATTAGGGAGAGAAACACGCTTTGCGACAATTCCATGCCGGCTTTCCATTAGTTTGAACTGATTGAGCATGGCTCCATAATCTTGTTCCGCCATTACTGCTTCATCTCCTTTTTGCCAGGACACACCAGCAATAATCAGGTCCAGAGATTCTGTTGTATTTCGGGTAATGACCAGTTCTTCAGGAGAACATCCAGCCATTTCGGCCAGTTGCTCTGTGCTTTTTTTCTTGTTTTCCCATTGTACAGTTCTCATATAATAAGAGCCCTGATAATTGACCTCTCTTACATGTTGGATGAAGCTCTCCAGCGTTTCCTCAGGTAGAAAACAGTAGTATCCATTTTCCAGGTTGATGTAATCATCTTTAAGTCGATAACCTTTCCTGATAGTAGACCAAAATGTTTCGTCGTAAGCTAATTTATAGGGTGCTACATGAGCCTTGGAGGCCACAAGCTGTTCCAGGTGCTGCAGTGTGAATGGAACACCTAAACTGAGAGCTGAGAAATTCTTGAGGAATGAGCGCTTATCCATGCTTGAAAGATAATTACTTATGTCGGCAATTGGAAGAAGGTCGTGCTGCCTACTCTTGAAGAATTAACAAAAGCTGGGTTGTGCAAATCCCAGGGCCGCGGGGTACCTTGCTGAAAACAATTGAATATGAGAGTGCTTTCAATTTGCTGCCTGTTGTTCATCTCCCAGATATCTCTGGGACAGAACCCTTATGACAATATGACGAACGAGAAGATCCAGAAGATTCTTTATCGTGAAGCACAAGATGTTGAGGGACAACTGGGGGCCTGGCAATTCAATTACAGACAACACCAGACGATGATCCTGACAGATGAGAATGCAAACCGGATGCGAATAATGACGCCTGTCATAGAGGAAAAGGACCTGGAAGAAGAACAATATAAGCTAATGCTGGAGGCTAATTTTGATCGGGCATTGGATGCAAAGTATGCCTTGTTCGATGGGATCGTATGGGCAGTTTTTACTCATCCGTTGGCTGAACTGGAAGTGGAGCAGTTTAAGAACGCGATGAATCAGGTGATCACGCTGAGTGAAACCTTTGGTACTACTTATAATAGCACGGACTTTGTGTTTGGAGGTAATTAATTAACTGCGAATAAAATCACTCTGTACTGAAACCAGGTTGGCAACGTTATGGATATGGAAGGAATAATTGATTACCCTAAGAGGAAGCGGCAAAAAGTAAGCCTCACGTCATAAGATCGAGCCATTGAAACCTTTCTGCTCGGAAAACTGTAGGGAATATGATACTTTTAAGGAACATTTAAGCGAGGATTTATGCAAATCTTGAGATACGTGTTGGGTTTGATGCTAATGGCAACGTTCATTTCAGCGAACAACCCTGATGAAAAAACAGCGCCAGCCGACGAAGTAGAGTGGTTATCTTTTGAAGAAGCGTTGAAGCGCAATGAAAAGGAGCCTCGGAAAATTCTTGTGGATTTCTACACAGATTGGTGTGGCTGGTGTAAGAGGATGGATCGTGATGTGTACTCCAGAGCTGAAATCACCGAATACTTGAACACAAATTTCTATGCAGTGAAATTCAATGCAGAGAAATACAAAGAAGACATAGAGTTTCACGGGCACACTTTCAAGTTTGTGCCACCACCACAAGGAGGTAGAAATGGCATCCACGAGTTGGCTTATGCACTCATGAACAAAAAAGCCTCCTATCCAATGACGGTGTTCATAGATGAGGAATTGAATCCTTTACAAGCTATTCCAGGATATCAGAAAGCACCTTTTTTCGATACTATTATCAAATATATTGGAGGAGATTTGTACAAAAATACGCCTTGGCAGGATTTTCAAAATTCTTATGAAAGTCCGTTAGGTCCCTGATTTTAACTTGGCCATACAAAAGAAATTGAAAGGGTTTTGCAACCCTTTTTTTTGTGACTAGTCATTTAAGAAATGCACGATCAGAATAAACGACGATAATGAAAAAAATATTTGCATATTCCTTTAGCCTTATTTTCCTTTTGACAGCAGTAGTTGCTCAAGACAGGGATACTCGGAAACTTAAGTCTTTTTCTTCCATATCCGTTGGAGAGGCCATTGATGTTGAAATAAAAGCGGGCAACGAGGAAAAAGCCGTTGTTGAAGTGGACGGAACCAGCCCGAATAATGTGCTAACAGAAGTTTTTGGTGATCGACTAAAAATAAGAATGCGTCAGGGCAATTGGAGAAACGTCAGCGTAAGGGTTTATGTAACCTACAAGTCGTTGGAAGAAATAGATGTGTCTTCCGCGGCAGACCTTACTTCCGATGGTCCGATCAAATCCGATCAATTGGATATTGAAGTAAGCAGCGCCGGCGATGTGGATGTTGAGGTAGATGTGGATGAACTGGAAGTTCGCGTTAGCAGTGCAGGTGATCTGACCATTGAGGGTCGTGCTCGCGAGCAATACGTAAAAGTGAGTAGTTCTGGTGATTATGACGGTTACGACCTGGAAAGTGAAGTAGCAGAAGTGGATGCCAGTAGCTCAGGTGATGCTCGCGTCTTTGTAACCAAAGAATTAGAAGCGGATGCCAGTAGTTCAGGTTCCGTGTATTACCGTGGTAACCCAACAAAAGTATATGCAGACTCAAGCAGTGGCGGTCGGGTTAGAAAGTCATAGATTCTGATAACAATGCCCTGGCAAAGAGGTTAGCCTGTGTAGATTTGCACAGGCTTTTTTTATGCGATTTATCTTATGCTTTTTTGCGTTGTTAATTCTGGCCAGTTGCCTGGATAGCGATGAAACCCGTCGGGACCGCTTTTTTTTGCAGGGAAATGAATCCCTATCTCTAAAAGACTATGACAAGGCTGTTCACTATTATGATAATGCCATTCGCATTGATCCTGATTTTTCGCTGGCGTACAACAATAGGGGAGTAGCAAAAATGAACGATGATCGTGCGGCAGAGGCGATTCTGGATTACAATGAGGCCATTGGTATCAATAACCAATACTTTGAAGCAATAGGCAATCGAGCCTATGCCTATGAGCAGGTTAATAGGTTTGCTTCTTCATTGAAAGATTGGAAAACCCTGATTGAAGTTTTTCCTGATTCCGCTTTCCTTCACTTGTCTAAAGCAATTGTTTTGACAAAAAGCAGAACTTATTCTGAAGCAGCCGAATCATTTCAGGAAGTCCTGCGGCTAGAGCCTAAAAATGATGAAGCGATGGTCAATATGGGTACATTGATGCACTACCAAAAAAGGGATCAGGAGGCGATTGATTGGCTGGATAAAGCCCTGAAACAAAATGCGCAGAATGCACATGCATTCAATACCAAGAATCAAATACAGCTAGCAAACGGAGATTTTGTTGGCGCAATGGAGAGCATTGCCAAAGCATTAGAATTGGAACCCGAAAACCCCTATTTTTTGAATAACCGGGGACTTACATGGATTCAGATGGACTCATTGCAAACTGGAATTGCAGATGTAAATAGAAGTATTTTACTGGATGGATCTAATATGTGGGCCTATCGCAACAAAGGGATATACCACTTGCGGAATGGAGATTTTAGTGCTGCCATTCGATACCTGGAGCAAGTCCGGGATTCGGAGGACTTTGTCGAAAATGTGTTTGGGTACCTGGGGGAAGCATATTTCCTAAAGGACGAAAAGACGAAAGCTTGCGAAGCCTGGGAAAATGGTGTCAAACAAGGAGATGAATGGGCGACACAACGTTTTTCATCCACTTGTAATTAATCCATTGTACCATCACCTGGAGTGTTCACTGAGATTTTCAAAGTGAATTACTCTTCCTTTTTCACAAAAATCAGCTGATATAGTGAAGTTAGATGTGAAAACAGTACTGCGGGAACCACAAATCCAGGTAACCATATAAATGGAAAGTAAAACACCGCAATGTTGGGTTGCTCAAATATCTCTGGGTTGAAGAAATAAGGAGTAGCGCGTACTGCCATGGTGACAATATTGGCCAACATAACAATGCCCCAGAGATTCCAGACAATGGCAGCAAAGTGACTTTTACTTTTCAATCCCAACATGAACACCGCTGCAAAGGGTGCTGTGATACCCATCAGAATATCGAAATTCGAACCTTGAAAGGTAAGTTTATGATCCAGCATCCCTTCATTGGCTAGCCACCAAAGAACAAGTTCAACCGGAACCCGGATGATATGAATGAAGGTAAGTATGGTAATGGGCAATTTTTGAATCAATTCCCTCGATTTCCTGGTGGAAAAAAGAAGAATAATCGCTAAAGCATTGACAGCAAAAAGAATGAGTAGTCTCGGCGGACGAGCCTCAAAGTCTTCAAAGAATCCATAAAAAGCCCCGAGGGCCGTAATGAATAACCAGAAAATGATGACAGTACCTACAATCGTGGTAGTGAACTTTGTCTTACGTGGTGTCGCTTTGTCAATGGCGGCAATAATGAACAGTAGTGTGGCGATCGTAATGGCCACAAACATGTAGGGTATAAAAGCTGGAAGGTCTGGCATGAGTTTAACAGTACTTAAATGTAAGTAAAAATGATTATTTCCATCGACTACAAGCTTAGGTAGCCATTCAGAATTTTTAAGTCTCCTCTGGCGGGTAATTATTATAATTTTGGAATCAATGATCATACAGGAGTTTGTTACAGCGCTGGAGCGTCTGTTGAAAGAAGATTTGCCCGGGGCAGAGGCTCACTATAAAATGGCCCCTAAACATCGTCCCCGCTTTAAATTGAAGCACGATACACCACCAAGACCGGGAGCGGTTATGATTCTCCTGTATGAAGAAGAAGGTGTCATTCGTTTCCCATTGATTCAGCGATCTGAATACCGTGGCGTTCACAGTGGGCAAATTGCCCTACCCGGAGGTAAGGCAGAGGATTCAGACAAAGACCTTATCGATACGGCTATTCGTGAGGCAAATGAAGAGTTGGGAATCAATCCAAATGAAATTGAGGTAATTGGTAGTCTCACCTCATTTTTTGTGGCGGTCAGTAATTTCCAAATATTACCTGTTGTAGCTTATGCCCGCAAATTTCCACGGTTCATTCCAGACCCACGAGAAGTAGCTGGTGTTGTAAATGCAGATCTCAATATGATGATTGACCCCCATACTACTAAGGAAAAAGCGATTACTCCCTCGGAAGGCATTACATTTGACGCACCCTATTATGACTTGAATGGAAATGTTGTATGGGGCGCAACTGCAATGATGCTTAGTGAATTTGTAACCCTAACCAGAAGAATTTATGGTAAGTAATGATGCGGTGATCTTCGGATTACTCATGTTGGTGCTTGGACTTGTTTTTACCACCTCTGCTAGTAATAAACCAGGCTGGAAAAGATTTTATTCGGTAGTTCCTGCAGTTTTGGTTTGCTACCTGGTACCTTCTTTATTCTCCACTTTTGGTTTGATCGATATTTCCGAATCAAGGCTGTACTTCGTGGCTTCACGGTACTTGCTCCCTGCCAGTTTGGTATTATTGACACTGAGTGTAGACCTCAAGGAGCTGCTAAAACTTGGCCCGAAAGCATTGATTATTTTCCTGACAGGCACCGTGGGCATCATGTTGGGAGGACCCATTACACTATTGATATTTTCTGTTATTCCTCAGGATATCATTGCCCTGCCGCCCATCGAAGAAATGTGGCGAGGACTTACAACTGTGGCGGGCTCCTGGATCGGAGGAGGTGCTAACCAGGCTGCAATGAAAGAAGTGTTTGAAGTGAGCAATGACCTTTTCGCGAAGTTTGTAACTGTCGACATCATCGTTGGAAATATCTGGATTGGGACATTGCTGGTTGGTGTAGGGTACAACAAGAAGATCAATAAATTTCTCAAAGCGGATGAGAGCTCCATCGTGACGTTGAAGGAAAAGATGGAAAACTTTCAGCAACGGGTGACACGAGTGGCTACAACAAAGGATTTGATGAACATCTTGATGGTAGGATTTGTAGCCACGGGAATAGGTCATTTTTTAAGTGATATCATCGCCCCGGCAATCAAGGAAAACTTTCCGGCTCTTGAGCAATACAGTTTGACTTCAGGATTCTTTTGGCTGGTGGTAATAGCGACAACCATTGGGCTGGGCATGTCTTTTACTCGATTTCGTGACCTGGAAGGAGCAGGAGCTTCTAAGGTAGGTTCTGTTTTTGTCTATGTGCTGGTGACCACTATAGGCATGCAAATGGATTTGTTCGCCATTTTTGAAAACCCGGGACTCTTTCTTGTGGGTGTGACCTGGATGATGATTCATGTGGGACTTATGGTGTTGGTGGCCTGGTTGATCAAGGCACCTTATTTCTTTGTGGGCGTGGGAAGTACAGCTAATGTTGGTGGTGCTGCGTCGGCACCTATTGTTGCGGCAGCTTTTCACCCGTCTCTGGCACCGGTGGGAGTACTGCTAGCAGTGATGGGTTATGTTGTGGGTACATACGGCGCTTACCTTTGTGGAATCATGATGCAAGCAGTAGGACAATAAATTATGTCTCAGGAAAAGCACATAGAGGTTCAATTGCAGAGCTCTTACCGTACGTTGAATGAGTTAAAGGAAACTACCAAAAGGATTTGGATCGTATTTCATGGTCAGGGTCAACTTACAGAATTTTTCCTGAAAAAATTTGAGGTATTGGAGCCAAAAGATCATTTCATTATTGCTCCGCAGGGGCTGTCGAAATATTACTTGAATGGCTTTACAGGTAGGGTAGGTGCTTCTTGGATGACCAAAGAAGACAGGCTGACAGAAATTGAAAATCAGTTCAGGTACATTGATGCAGTGATAGCAGCTGAAATTAACGATCATCATGCTGAGATTGTTCTCCTTGGTTTTTCTCAAGGAACAGCAGCAATGATGCGCTATGCAAAAAATGCCCGACTGAATTTCAATAAAATGATCTTGTGGGCTGGAACTGTGCCACCAGAACTTACTCCTGGAATGATTGAACATTGGCGCGATTTTGAGGGCCATTTCGTTTATGGCGATGAAGATCAATTTGATAACAATGGTCAGTTTGATAAGGAACACGAGAAATTTGAGAAGCTTCTTGGTCAGCCTGCTCAGAAACACATCTTTCATGGTAAGCATGAAGTGATTCCAGAATTACTACTCGATATTTAGTTCTTTCGGCTTTGATCATATTTCTTTAATAACCTGATGAAAGTCAGCCAGTATCGTACATGCAATGACCGGTGTGATTCTTAAATTACGATAGAACCAAAGAGTACGTGTCATGGAATCAAACGAATCAGTTATCGTAAAAGGAAGGAATGATCATCGACTATATTCAATTGGTGTTTCTGATTACAATCAAATATTGGAACTGATCAATCAGTACCATGAAAGCATTGAAGAATTGCCTGACGAAAATCGCGTGGCTGCTACACCCATACTAGAGGGAAACTCCACAGAAAGGTGTGTGTTGCGTGTGAATGAGGTAGTATTTGTTTGAACTCTGATACTGACCTCCAAAAAAGTTGAAATTTGCGAAATCCGTTTATCGATGGATCGACCTTAACAGTACTGTGCCTTACCCTGCAGCCTGTTTAGGATGGACTGTCCAGTTGGTGTTGCAGCCAATCCACCTAGTCCTGTGCAAGTAAGTTCATGCGCCATCATGTCACCCACTTCTTTCATGCTCTGGATTACCTCATCAAAGGGAATTAGATGTTCATAGTTGGCGAGGGCCATGTTCGCGCAAGAAAGGGCATTGGATGCGGCCATTACATTTTTACCCAGACAGGGTGCTTCAACCCTATTACCGATCGGATCACAAACAATTCCCAGCGAATTCTGCAAGGCCAGAGAGGCGGCAGCTACCGCCTGGTTCAAGTTACCTTTCATTAACGTAACCAGACCTGCTGCAGCCATGGAGCCTCCAGCGCCTGTTTCTGCCTGACATCCGGCTACTTCTGCGGCAAATGTGGCGTGCTCGGAAATGAATACACCTATGATACCGGCAGCTAAGAGCGCTTTGACAATTTCATCTTCTGTTGATCCGTGAAAGTCTGCGGCTCCCAAAATGGCCCCTGGTAACGCCCCACAGGACCCTGCGGTAGGAGCAGCTACAAATACACCCATCGAGCTTTTCACTTCCATCATGGCTGTGGTGTATAGGACGATCGTGTTCAGCATGCCACCGTCGAGCAAGCCTTTGGCATTCATTTTGTCCTGGAATCCTAAAGATTGAACAGGTAAGATTCTATCTTCATATTCTGTTCCTTTTAAGCCTTCCTCCACACCATTTCTCATGGTTCGGGCAATGCTTAGCATTTTCTGAAAGACTTCATTTTTTGATGAATTCCCGCGAGTACTTTCATATTCAATAGCAAGCTCCCATAGTTCCCACCCTTCGCGTTCCCCAAGTTCCATCATTTCTTTGCACGTAAGGAAAGGTACTTTCAGGCCTTTTCTTGATAGGGTTGGGAGGACAGGCTTCAAGTAGCAAACCTGATGAACTTCCGCTAACGATTCGATTTCGGCGATACTAGAATCTGTATAAGGAGTTGGTTTTCGGATTTGTATAAAGGTTTTATGAAGAATGATCTCTTCACTATTATCGCTTGAAAGCGAATCTTTTACATTTTGCGGTTGCTGACAGAAGATTAACAATTCGTGATAGTCACCACAGATGCTCAACTTGGAACCGTCTATTTCCTGGATTTCCATCATACCACCACCAGTACTGATGGCATTGATCTTATGACTCACATTACTATTACTGATTCGGATGCGATAGTTATTTGGGTGACTCGCCCCATAACTCACATAATTCACTTTGATCTCCATTCCTGATTGCGCTACGTGAGCTTTGTAGTGCATCATACGTGGGTCATTGGCTTGCCATCCCATTAAACCACCATAGAGCCCCATGTCGGTTCCCTGGCTTTCATGTGTCGTGACGAGTGATCCGTTCGGATCGTAATCAATTTCTACGTGAGTGATTTCTCCTTGCATCAGATCGTTGAACAGCAGGCCCATGCGACATGCAGCTGCACTGTGCGAACTGGAGGGTCCCCGCATCACCGGACCGATTACATCATTGAATATGCTTGATATGGCCATAAGAATACATTTACCTCCTAGTCAAATCTACCGATTTTAGGAATCTAATACTCCATAAACAAATTCAAAACATGGTTGAAACCAAGGTTGAACAGGCAAAGCATGTGGTAATCTTACTATTGAGGCAACACCGACTCGTTGTAGTTATGCTTGTCCTTCGCGAACTCGCGATAGTAATTATTAATCTGGATATCCTGTTCAAGCAAATGCGCAATCAAAGCCGCCCGAATCCAGACGCCATTTTTAGCTTGTTTGAAATAGATGGCACGCTCGTCCTTATCCACCTCCGTTTCAATTTCCTCATTTCTCGGAAAAGGGTGCATGATTTTGGCGTAGCGTTTCATCTTATAAACCAGGTCTTCTGTTAAGAAAAATCTGCTTTTGAGCTCTGGAGTTAAATAGGCATTCATCTCATCGTCGTTGTGCTCATTTTGGATGCGTGTCATATAGAGTATATCCAGCTTGCCGACGACTTCTTCACTGAGTTCATTTTCCACATGAACTTTAATGCCTGAATTACGAAGCTGAGAGGTCAACTCGTCCGGAACGCCGAGCTTTGGATGATCGGGGCAAATGAAATAAACCTCAACATTTTTGTAATTATTGGCCAGGATAGACACAAGGGAACGCACTGTTCGGCCACGTCCTACATCGCCACAGAATCCGTATACCTTATTGTCAGGACCACCCTTCTTATCCTCCAACTCAGGATACTTCTTCAACAGACGCTCGTATTCGTATGAACCTTTGTTGGCAGGGTCCGCAAATTCAAAACTTCGATAGATCGTATAGATATCCAGAAGGGCTTGTGTAGGGTGCTCATCAGCACCTGAACCAGCATTGATAATCGGAACGTTCTTGTTATTGAAAGAATGCAGATCGTTCATCAAATAAGCGCAGCACTCGGCAAGATTTGGTCGTACACTTCGCATAATAAGAATGTCTGCATAACTGGTGTACATTCGGATGGAATCATAAATGGATTCTCCCTTGTATTCAGAAGAAATACTGGTATCACGCGTCTCTGAAATCTCAAGACCCAAAATCTGACAGGCTTTTTCAAAGGATTTGAAAGTACGCGTCGAGCTTTGGGTGAAATAAAGTTCTGCGCCCTTGTTGGCCAATAGGCTTTTCATGAATTTGGATCCATTTTCGTCCCGCCTCAAAATCTTAATCTGTTCGGCGAGATTGCTCAAATGGTCTAGTAATTCCCTGCTAAGTTGATCGGAAAAGATCAGGTGATTTAGGGATTTGTTGGATTCGAAATCGTTGATTTTGACCTTTTTAGGTCGTTTCAATCGGTCGTTAAAGCGCTGTGTAAGGTCGTGACTCATATATGGACAAATTACGCAAAAGTAATACGAGTACAGTTGCCAACAGAAGCGAAGGCCAGGTTTTTTTTATTCGAAGAACGAATACCTATTCCAGGAATAAATGACTTATCGATTTCTTCCCAAAAGGGATTTTACTTACAAATACGAAATTAAAACCATTATATTCCTTACATTTACGAAATAAATATCAATTTCACATGAAAGGAACGAACCTGGGAGAATTTGAAGAACTCGTTTTGCTAACGGTGGGGATCCTTTACGACAATGCCTATAGCGTGGCTATACAGAAGGAGTTGATTGAACAAACCAACAGGAAAATTACTATCAGTTCTGTGCATGCGGCGGTTTACCGGCTAGAGGAAAAAGGACTGTTGGATTCCCGAATGGGAGAGCAGTCCAAATCTCGTGGAGGCAAGCGCAAACGCCTCTTCACAATTTCCAGAGCTGGGAAAGTAGCCCTCGATAGGGCGAATGAATTACGAAACAACATGCGTAATCAAATTCCGGAAATAGCATTTAAGAACCTATGAAGGATCATCAGACTCCCCCAAAATGGCCATTGCGTTTTTTGCGGTGGTTCTGCACGAGTGAGAGGGTGGAGGAAATAGAAGGAGATCTTTTTGAAATCTGGCTTGAATGGTCAGAAGAGAAAAGCCCTCGAAAGGCCAACCTGCTCTATTGGTGGCTTGTATTTCGCAGCCTACGAAGTTTTGCACTGACAAGGAATAAAACTCAATATAAATCAGGATTTATCATGTTCTTTTTACATCACCTTAAGGTCACCTTTCGGAATTTGAAGAAACACAGCATTACAACAAGTATTAATGTACTTGGGCTTGCTATAGGAATCAGTGCATTCATCGCCATCATGAACGTCGTGAACTATGAGCAAAGTTTCAACCATCATGTACCTTCCGGAGATCGGATTTACCGCGTATTCTCTCGGTTTACTGGAGTATTTACGGGCCAGAACAGAGGAGTTAGCACCGCCTTAGTTCCTTATTTGCGAGAGAATGAATCAGACATAGAGGTGATAACAGCCTTTTTTACTCGCCGGTTCGAGGGAGCACCCGCTTATGGTACTGAACATGACCAACAACCCGAGAAGTTTGAAGATATCAAAGCGGTTTTGGCAGATTCAATGTTTTTCAATGTTTTCACACAATATGAGTGGTTACTTGGAGACCGGGAAACAGCATTGAACAAACCGTTTCAATTGGTGTTAACTGAAAATCAGGCTTTCAAGTATTTTGGAGACACACCTTTAGAAGAGGTCATGGGCCGTCAGGTGAATTATCAGGATTCATTGTCTGTCACTGTGAATGGAATTGTAAAGCAATTTGAAGGAAATTCTGACTTCATTTTTACTGATTTCATATCCATGTCCACGATTAGGGCTTCCTGGCTTAAAAAGAGTTTTAAATTTTCCTGGAAGGGCACTAGTAGTCATTCTCAGGCTTGGGTGAAAATGCGGGAAAAAGTCGGGGATTTGGATCAAGCGCAGTTTTTAAAAGCTGCTAACACGTATGTAGCCGATTTAGAAAAAGAAGAATCCTACATTAAACAATTCCATTTGCAACCCCTATCAGAACTCCATTTTTGGGGAGATATAGGTATTTTCGACTTTAGCGGACGTTCACCAGCTGATAAGCAAACGCTACTGATTCTTTCATTGGTATCGCTTGCCGTATTGTTAATTGCAGTTTTTAATTTTATTAACCTTGAGTCAGCTCAAGTATCTGTCAAATCAAAAGAAGCGGGTGTAAGGAAAGTAATAGGTGGTAATGCCACATTATTGTTACAGCGATTTTTGACGGAGAGTCTGGTGGTGACCTTGTTTGCTGTTCTTCTTTCGCTCCCGCTGGCCTATTTTGGTCTGATCTACTTTGAAAGTTTTTTACCTAACCCCATCCCGCTGAATTGGGGAGACTTGAATTTTTGGTTGCTTTTGATAACCATATTTTTGGTAGTTGGCGTTTTATCAGGACTTTATCCAGCCATTTTGCTTTCCTCAGTAAAAACAGCAAACGCGTTGAAAGCCTCTTCCTATAATGTGCAGGGAAAACGCGGCCTTCCTTTATTTCGGAGGATGTTCATCTCTTTTCAGTTTGCTTTTTCGCAGTTACTTCTGATCTGTACCATAGCCGCCTCTTTGCAATTAAGCTTCATGTTAGACAAGGATCTGGGATTTGAACAAAAGAATATCCTGAAAATGTATACCCCATGGGGAGAGCCGAAAAACAAGCAAGAGGTACTCATCAATTACTTGGAGGCAGATGCCAAAATTGATGAAGTGCTGTTTCAGGAAGGCCCTCCAGCTGGCAATGGTGGATACAGTACTGATATTCTAACCTATGTAACCGATGAATCGGAGATTGAAATTGAAGTAGAAAGAAAAGCGGCGGCTCCCGGATATCTGGAATTTTATGGAATACCATTGCTTGCTGGAGAATTGTGGACTTCTGAAGAACGTAAAGACCAATTAGTGGTAAGTGCGGCTTTTGTACGAAAAATGGGTTTACCTGATGCAGCTGATGCTGTTGGAAAAGCACTAAAAGGATGGGAGGATAAACCTTTTACAATCGTAGGGGTCATGCAGGATTTCCATACGCGCTCTTTGCGTACTGAAATTATTCCGGTGATGTACGTACCGCTCAATGGTTGGGAAAATTGTGTAACGGTGAAGGTGAAATCCAGCGAAGCTGAGGAAATCATCAATAATATATCTAAACATTGGTCTAAGGTATATCCTGATGATCCGGCTGAAATCACTTTCCTCGATGAAGATGTGCAGAAGTATTACGAATCTGAACAGCAGACTTCAAGACTTTCTGGGTTCACGACAATTATTGCTATCCTTATATCGAGTTTGGGGTTATTTGGGCTAGTTTCTCTCACGATTGTCCATCGAACAAAAGAAGTGGGGATACGGAAAGTACTGGGTGCTTCGATGATGCAGATCGGTTATTTGATCACCAGTGAATTTATGATCATGACTTTGATCGCTTTTTGCCTGGCTGCACCATTCGCATACTATGCCATCGATTATTGGATGGAGTCATTTGCCTATCACACTGACATTGGCTGGTGGGTGTATTTGACAGGTGGTTTGATATCTATAGTAGTGGCACTAACGGCGATCGGTTCCAAAGTATATAGCTCGACTCAGACCAATCCAGTAGAAGCATTGAGATACGAGTAGGGAAACCAGTTGATCCTAAATGACCAGATATTGTATCAATACCGGACATTCGGTGTTATTTAATTTAATATTAATTTATTGATTATCAGCTACTTAATTAAAGTGGCATATCTTCTGTAGAATATCCATTGCAGCCTTAATCAGGGCGCATTAAATTGAGGAAATTTTTCATATATGATCAAGCTGGTTAACCTCGACAAGTATGTCGATTCAAAATATCAACGGGTATTTATTCTTAAGAATATCAATCTGGAAATTAAGGAGGGTGAATTTGTGAGCATCATGGGCCCTAGTGGTTCAGGGAAATCTACGCTCTTGAATTTGATTGGTATGCTGGATCGTCCCTCAGCTGGAGAATATTACTTTTTAGATGAGCCAGTACATAAATTCAACGAGAGAAAGACATCCAAGATTCACAAGGAGCATATAGGTTTTATATTCCAGGCATACCATCTGATTGATGAACTCAACGTGTATGAAAACATCGAAACCCCTCTACTTTACAGAGGAGTGAAGAGAAAGGAACGCGCTAGTATGGTTGCTGAAATGCTGGACCGTTTTCAAATGGTTGCTAAGAAAGACTTGTTCCCCGAGCAATTATCAGGAGGACAACAGCAATTAGTGGGCATTGCACGTGCTATCATAGGAAAACCAAGATTACTATTGGCAGATGAGCCTACCGGAAACTTGCATTCTGAGCAAGGAGAGGAGATCATGAAAATCTTTACTGAATTAAATAAAGAAGGCATGTCGATCATTCAGGTGACCCACTCCGAAAAGAACGCCGAGTTTGGATCACGGACCATTCGTTTGGAAGATGGAATGTTGAAAAGTTAATACCTTCTCGATCAGAGGAAGCCTTTTGAAGAGGCTTCTTCTTTGATCTGTTCTGCTGCATCACCCAGATATCGGTCGATAACCCAGTGTGCCAGATAGATCAGAGGTGTGATACCAAGAGCAACTGCAAATTTGTAGATGTAGTTGGAAGTACCCACTGAGAGTACTTGGGATACGGACCAGGAAGCATCACTGGGAGCCAGAAAGTAGAAAGCCAGAAACAATACCACAAAACTATCTACCAATTGGGAGATCAGCGTAGATCCAGTGGCCCTAAGCCAGATCATTTTGCCTTTAGCCAATTTCCTCAATTTTTGAAAAATCAATACATCCAGAAGTTGTCCTGCCAGAAAGGCTATTAAAGAGCCAACAATAATTCGGTTGCTTTGTATGAAGATCTTGTTGAAGGCATAGTTGACATTAAACGGATTACCTGCATCGTCTGTGGCATTCACATTGAGCCAAAACTCCGCTGGGCTTAAACCTGAAACAATCCAGATAACGAAAAACGAATAGGTGATCATACCCGCTGCTATCAGGGACATCTTTCTTACGCCACGTTTGCCAAAATACTCATTGGCAATGTCTGTGAAGATGAACACAACTGGCCAAATGACGACCCCTGCAGTGAGATTGAAACTGGGATAAAAGCCGAAAATATTAAAGGAATTGGGTGTTAACCCCACGGTTTCCTCGAAAGAAAATATTTTGTTTCCTATCATTTCCGCCAATACGGCATTTGTCAGGAAAATAGCCGTCAGCACGATGAAGAGATTCTGCTTTTTCTTTTCGGTATTACTGTTCATCGATTTCAAAAATGTGACCTTCAGCTGCAATTTCAGTCTTTTCAAAAACCTCCAGCGCTTCTTCTAATACGGGCTCCAGATTTCTGTAGCGTGTAGAAAAATGACCGATTAATAACCTCCCGACTTCAGCATCTTTGGCAAGAGTAGCTGCCTGACGTGCTGTGGTATGGTAGGTATTTTTTGCTCTTTCTTCCATTTCACTCGTGAAAGTCGCTTCGTGATACAACATGTCCACTTGTTTAATGCTTGAAACCAGCTCGGGTTTGTATCGGGTGTCAGAGCAGAAGGCGTAACTCAGGGCTCGTAGTGGGTCCAGAGTTACGTCCTTATTTTTATGCAGCAAATTGCCTTCCTCATCAACAAGATCTTCACCACATTTGAGTTTGTAGATTTCGGAAGGAGGTAGCTTTTCGGGAAGTTTTAACTTGTCGATTCTGCGCTTCTTTGGCTTTTCTTTAAAAAGATATCCGGAGCATGGTACACGATGATCAAGAGGTATAGTAGTGATCGTAAATTTTGGATGATCAACGATAGTACTGACCTCTCCGGGTACCCATTCAGTGAAATTGATTTTGAAATTGAGAGTGGTCTCGGAGTGTTTCAGTTGCAGACTGAGGATGTCCGATAATCCTGGAGGACCAATGAGCGCCAATTCTTTTTTCCTACCAAACAAGTGCAGGGTAGACAACAAGCCGATAAGGCCGTAATAATGATCGCCATGCAGATGACTAATCACGATAATGTTAATTTTCGAGATCTTCACCTGATGTTTTCTCATCAGAAGCTGGGTGCCTTCTCCACAATCTATCAGGACATACTGGTCCTGTATTTTTAGAACTTGTGAAGTTTGATGTCTACCGTGTGCAAAGGCTGCCGAATTGGAGCCGAGTATTTGTAAAGCGATCGACAAGCCCTATTCTGCAGCTTCGTCGTTGAATCCTTTTTCCAGAGAGTTCATGAATACCATATCCACCGCTTCCTCCTGAGTTGGTGTGATTTCCATCACTTTGTCCAATTGACTGATTTTGATCAATTTCATGACATGTTCTTGAACATCGCACAAGACAAATGAGCCTTTTTCCCCGAAAAGGCGATTGGCTACCAGCAAAGCACTCAATCCCGAAGAATCGGAATATTTCACATTAGCCAGGTTGATGATCAAGTTCTCAACACCATCTGAATCTAGCTTTACCAATTCTGATTTCACCTCAGGAGCAATTGTGGTATCCAACTTTTCTTCATCTAATTTGATGATGGTGTATTTGTCTTGTCTATCTACTGAAAATTTCATTTTGTTTGATTTAAGGCTTCTTCGTGCGATTTCACTTCTCTTCTTGAATCGCGTGTAAGATGTTATTTTCTATACGTGCGCTGATATTTTCTTGCGGTGCTTTTTCGAAATTTCTTCCGGTGATTTTTTCGAAGAGCTCAATATAGCGTGCCGATACGGAGTTTACAAACGTATCATCCATCGTCGGAATGGCTTGACCCTCTTTACCTTGGAAACCATGATCCATGAGCCATTCGCGAACAAATTCTTTTGATAACTGACGTTGTGGCTGACCCTTATCTAGTAGTTCCTGATAGGAATCTGCGTAAAAATAGCGTGACGAATCAGGTGTATGGATCTCGTCAATCAGATAAATCTTTCCACTGGATAAACCGAATTCATATTTGGTATCTACTAAAATGAGTCCTTTATCCGAGGCTTCAATCGTACCTCTTGCGAATAGTGCGCGGGTATAATTTTCAAGCTGCACATAGTGCGCTTCAGTAACAAGGCCCGATGACAAGATTTCTTCTCGTGATATATCCTCGTCATGCCCTTCATTTGCTTTTGTAGTAGGTGTAATCAGAGGCTCTGGAAAACGGTCATTTTCTTTCATGCCATCGGGCATATCAACACCACATATTTTTCTTTTCCCAGATTTGTATACTCTCCAGGCATGACCAACAAGGTATCCTCGGATTACCATTTCTACCGGAAAAGTCTCGCATTTGATCCCGTAGGTGACATTTGGATCCGGTACAGAGATTACCCAGTTTGGTACGATATCTTCTGTTCTTGCCAGAAAATGACTGGCAATCTGATTAAGTACCTGACCTTTAAACGGAATAGGGCGTGGAAGCACCACGTCAAACGCCGAGATACGATCTGTGGCTACCATTGCCACTCTTTTTCCAAAACTGTAGACTTCTCTAACTTTTCCGGTGTATTTGCCTGTTTGACCGGGGAAATGGAAGGCTGTTGAATCAATTCCTTTTTCCATCAGGCGGCAAAGATATAGGTCTTGAGCAAATGGCAATGCGCATCTTACTGAAGATCACTCGGATCCTTCTTTTTCGCCTAATGCAGCGATCCTGAACTTGGGATTTTCTGAAGATTCATGTTGCTCATCCAGGATTTTTAACATCCTTGCAATAATATCCGGATGCTCAGTGGCTACATCCGTCTGTTCTTGTACATCTTGATCCAGGTCATATAGGGCTAGCTCAAGATTGCCGTCCTGCATGTTTTTTCGAATACCTTTCCATTTACCTATTCGGACTGCCTGTTGTCCTTTATAACTTGGGAATTCCCAGTAAAGGAAATCGTGTTCAGTCTGAGGTTTACTCAATAACGATGGAACAAAACTCAAGCCATCAATTTGCTCTGGTATCGCTGTGCTTGTTAATTCACATATTGTTGGCATTAAATCATAAAAAGCAGATTGATGTTCACTTTGTGTCGTTGGTGCAATTTGCCCTGGCCAACTTACAATAAGAGGTACTCTGATTCCACCTTCATTGACAAACCCTTTTGTGAACCCATACCCGTTTGTGAAAGCTCCCGAACTTTCAAAAAAGTCAAAATCTACACCTCCTGTGTAAGTAGGCCCATTGTCGCTGGTGAAAAATATAATCGTGTTTTCATAATTGCCTGTTGCTTTGAGTTTTGCTACCAATTGTCCCAGTTGATGATCCAAGTAAGAAATCATAGCTGCGTAGGTGGCTCGTGGATATCGGTTGGGGAAATATCCACGATCTCCGATATATGGAGTTTCTTCCCCGAACTCCTTTCGATAGCGCTCCACCCACTCTTTTGGGGCTTGTAAAGGAAGATGTGGTAGGGGGGATGCGTAGTATAGAAAGAAGGATTCGTTTTTCTTCTCTTCTAAAAATGTAAGAGCTTCTTCATGAATCTTAGCCGGAGCATAGTCCGGTTGTTCATAACGTGTATAGCTTTCTTCATTCAAGGGATCAGCCAGAGAATCTAATGGAGTACGTGGAGGGACAATTTCATTGTTTAGAATGTCCTTTTCTTCATTTTTCCAGAGGTGAGGAGGATAAAGGTTGTGAGCCTGACGTTGACAGTTATAGCCATAGAATGTGTCGAAACCCTGATGATTCGGTGTTCCTTCTGTTCCGGGTGCACCAAGTCCCCATTTACCAAAAAGGCCAGTCGCATAGTCATTTTCTTTAAGCAGTTTGGCTAGTGTGATGGTATTCTTCGGAATAGGTCGTTGCCCTTCCAGATTAGGGTCAACCACAGCTTTTCGGTAGTCCCAGACTGGTCCTCTTTCTCCCCATTCATCATTTCCTCGAATGTAAGCATGGCCACTGTGCAACCCTGTCAGCAACATGTACCGGGCAGGAGCACAAACAGGAGCGGCGGAATAGTGATTGGTAAAAAGCATGCCGGTTTTAGCAAGAGCATCAATGTTTGGAGTTTGAATTTTTTCCTGACCGAGAACACCTATTTCTCCATAGCCTAAGTCATCTGCCAGGAAGACGATGATGTTGGGCTTTTGTTTTTCAAGAGGAGTAGGAGTACAAGCGAGTAGTAAAAAAGATAAGGGTAATAAAAAAAGCACTCTCATATTTCTGGGATTGTCAACAAGATAAGGCGATAATATTTTAACCCAAATTATGCATTAAGCATAATTTACCCAAAAGTGCAGACGAAAGAGCTGCTTTGTCTGGGGTACTCATGACGATGGATCATGGTGTGACCGCTTGCGCGTCAATAACCCGGGCTTAACTAAAAATCGAGCATTGTAGCAAATTGTTAGTGGGACAAAAA
Source organism: Cyclobacteriaceae bacterium (assembly GCA_965215825.1). Classification (GTDB taxonomy): domain Bacteria; phylum Bacteroidota; class Bacteroidia; order Cytophagales; family Cyclobacteriaceae; genus JAWPMT01. The sequence goes on from CBDCEM010000003.1 coordinate 1,331,500, forward strand.
AAGCACTAAACGGCAAAATGCGCATCCAGTGCTTTATCGATTATGATTAAAAAGAATCTTGTTATTCCACTTCCTGGAAATACCTGATATAATCTACGATCATCCAGTTAGGGAATAAAGTAGTTTCGTCTGGATTTCCAGGCCAGATGCCACCTACAGCGACATTTAGGATCATGAAAAATTCATTTCTGAATTCTGAAAGTCCGTCAGGTGTAATGTCAATGGCATGATATTGCTCATCATCAATGAACCAAAGAATTTTTTCCTCATCCCAGATGATGGAATACACATGGTATTCGTCGCTCAAGGTTCCGGAAGAAAGTTTTTTACTGTTCCCGAAATTGGCATAAGAACCATTGTTATCCCAGTGCACAGTGCCATGTGTTATGGCATCATTCTCTCCACCTCCTACCATTTCCATGATGTCAATCTCACCACATGCGGGCCAACCTACCTCGTCAATGTTTGCACCGAGCAACCAAAGGGCGGGCCACATGCTTTGAGTCTTGGGCATTACTGCACGAATATCTATTCGACCAAAATGAACGTTCACTTTGCCTTTGGAAATCATACGAGAAGACGTATAAGATTTACCGCCTCGTGATTGCTCTTTGGCTTCAATCACAAGGTTACCCTCTACGATACTGGCGTTTTCTTCCTGATAATATTGCAGTTCTTCATTACCCCAACCACAAATACCCTGTGCACAGCCGTCCCCAATTTCGAAAGACCAAGTGTTTTCGTCAATTTCTTCACCATCGAACTCTTCCTGCCATGCCAGCGTCATGCCATCATAAGAAGTAGGAGTTTCGTATCCGGTAGTTGGAATACCGAAAACATGTAAATCATCATTCGTGATAGTGAAAGTTGCCGCCGAATTTCCCAGGGTTGCATTGAAAGGATCGGAGAGAATCAGTTGAAATGTCTCGTCATCTTCAGTAAGGTTATCGCCAAAAATCGTAAGATCAACAGAAGTTGAAGTACTACCTGCTTCGATTCTTAAGATCGTATTTATTGGAGAGAAATCCTCTGATGTAGCAGTCCGCTCAGTGGACTCGATTGCCACAGAAATATCGGAAGAAGAAGCCATGGATAAAGTGATATCCACAGTTAATGTTACATCGCTATCACCCTCCTGAATACTGGCATCAGCAATGGACAGGGTGGGTAAAACAGGAGAATCTCCCCCCTCACCGCATGAGATTGCGAAGAGAAGCGAGATTCCTGATAATATTAGACCGATGAATCGACCCATGATATTTTATTAGAAGGTTGGCTTATTGACGAACCAATTGGTAAGTCCACCATACTCCAGCACCAGCTTCGATGTTCAAAGTCATAGTACCGGCATCGCCATCAAATGCACCGATTGTGTAAGTAATGGAAGAAGGAACGGCATCATCAAGACTTGCAAGCTCACCATCGTTGTTGGCTTTAGCAAGACCAAGGAATGCACCTGAGCCATTTACAGTGATGGAGCTGGATGTGGCCGTGAAAGTATAATCTCCGCTTCCGTCATGAGGAGCTACAGGTGTAGCACATCCGTCGGCTTCAACTCCTTGCCATGCTTCTACCCAGGTTTCGCCATCCATGTCGATGCTGAATGATCCATCTGAACCAAATACGTAATCATCATCAAGGAAACAAGCTCTGGCTTCCAGGTCTCCAGCAGGTAAAGCCCACCATTCGCCGCTTCCAGCTGCAGGTCCAACAGCAAGAGAAGCTTCTTCTGTAGCGACTCTCCAGGTTCCTACCAGATTATCTGCGAAAGGTGCTTCAACTACGATATCTTCCGAAGAAGTGTCAGTTCCGCCAGCGTTAGTGACAGTCAATTCAACAGTATATGTACCGCCTGCTGCAAATGTATGTGAAGGAGAAGCGTCTGTTGAGCTGTTTCCATCACCAAAATTCCAACTGTATGAATCAGCTCCTATTGAAGCGTCAGTGAAGGTTACAGTAAGACCATCCACTGCTGATGTAAATGCCGCGTTTGGGGCATCAACTGTAGGTTCGTCATCAGAACAACTGGTAATTCCCAGTATGCCTACAACCAATGTAAACATCAGTAATCTTTTCGTCAATGTTAAAGTTTTCATAACTCCTCGTTTTAATGTGTAGCCAAAGATGTTTTCAATAATTTGGATAATAATACATTCACTCCTGCTCATAGCTACATCAACTTGTTTTAACTACTTTCTCACTACTACATCATTATTCAAAAAATCGGGGTAATTTTAATTCAACACCACTTTTTAAGGAATTGATGCTTTCTTGTCTAATTAGGAGTACTACATCGGAATTATCAGCTGTTTTTCGGTCGAAGTTGATCTTTCTTGTTTTTTCTATTATACTGATTCACCCCGTCAGTGGGCAGTTTATCGGTTTACCTTCGATCGAAATTTACAATTTCAGGGATTATGGAGCTGGCGGCCAAAACTATCAAATCAGGCAGGCTGATGATGGATTGATCTACATGGCCAATAACTTTGGTTTGCTGAGTTTCGATGGAACTTATTGGCATACGGATAGTATCGATGGTGGAACAAAAGTGAGATCCATATATCCTGATTCCGAAGGGAACATCTATGTTGGTGCGCAAAATCAGTTCGGATTTTTCTCGTCTGGGGAAGACGGATTTTTGCATTATCATTCTTTGACAGATCTCATACCTGAAACGCATAGGAATTTCGAGGACGTCTGGAAAATTTATGAAACGGAACATGGAATTAGTTTCAGTACTACAGGTAAGACTTATTTTCTAAAAAACAATCAAATAGAGGTCATCGATTCATCCATTGAACCAGGATTTACATTGGAGTATAAGGGTGAATTATTGACAAAACACAAAGACTCACGTATTCATATTTGGGAGGATTCGGAATGGAAAGAAAGGCCCAGTCAACCAGAATTGAGCGGTGGACTAATCTCAATTGTAGAGTTAGGGAGGGGACGGGAACTTTGGGTTTCAAGAGAAGAGATCAAACTACTGCACGAAGGAGGGGAGGTTGGATTTTTGAATGCTAATTTGAAAAAGGAGTTGCATGATGCTGATATTTCAAATGCTATAAGGTTGTTCAATGGTAGCATCGCAGTTGCAACAATAGCAAAGGGTCTCTTCATCATAGATAGTGAATCCGGAGAACTGGCCCTACATCTGAATGAATACAATGGCCTGGAAGGGCATACGGTCTATGATATTATAGAAGATAGAAATGGCTCACTTTGGCTGAGTATGTCTAATAACATTGTTCGTGTTTCCTGGTCATATCCATTTAGCTTCATCAATAGTGATTTAAATGTGCCGGGTACTGGGTATACCGCTCAAATGACAAATGATGAACTTTATCTGGGAACGAATACAGGACTCTATATGGGAGAGATGCCACAACCAGATTTCAGGAGGGTTGAAGGAATAGAAGGTCAAATCAACAAAATCCAGAAGCTTGACGAGCAAATCCTAATTTCTGCACATGAAGGTGTATTCCTCGTTGAAGGTGGTGCAGTAAAACCGATTGAGATTTCCGAAGGATGGTGGTCCATTATTCCTACAAACAATCCCCAATATTTCATTGCAGGGACGTATGAAGGACTGGGGCTTTTGTCCAGAACCAATGGCTCATGGAGTCTTGTCAAAAGATACAATGGGTTTAAGGAGTCCTCCCGTGTCTTATCTTTTGATCCATCCGGAAATCTTTGGATGGCACATGGATACAAAGGAGTTTATCGATTTCGGTTCAGTGAAAATTTCCAGGAAATTATTGAAACAAGCTATTTTGGTCCGGAATCGGGATTACCTTCTCAATATTTAAATAATGTCTTTCTACTTTCTGAAGGTCTTGTTTTTACAGGTGAGACGGGAGTTTACAGCTTTGATGAAAGCACTGAGAAGTTTTACCCTCATGAATTTCTTGATACACTTATTGGCCCTGGAGAACATACACGGATCATTGAGCCAGCATCAAATGGTCGCACATATGTAATTACCAGAGATTTTTCAGCGGTGATGAAATCTAATCAATGGACGGGGATCAGTATGGATAAAAACCCTTTTATAGGGGTTCATCAGATGCTAAATGATGATTTGATCCAAGTTTCTGTTATAGATGAAGACAATGTATTGTTTTCAGCAAATGAAGGATTTCTTCATTTCAACAGTGATTACGGGTTATTTAATAAAGAAATTAAGGTATTGATCAGGTCCGTGCGTTCGATTCATGCCGATAGAATTCTATATGGAGGTTATGGTAATCATGACCAGTTGAACCGTGCCACCCCCTTCCCTTATGTGGAGAATTCTATTGCATTCACTTTTTCTTCCATTGATTACCAGTTTGATAATTGTGAATATCGTTATCGACTACTTGGGTACAAAGATGAAAGTTGGTCCCATTGGTCTGACGCAACATTCAAGGAATTCACAAATTTGTATGAGGGAGATTACGAGTTTCAGGTAGAAGCCAGGGATGCCCTTGGAAGTGTTTCTCCTCAGACCTCCTATACATTTGAGATTTCGCCACCCTGGTTCAGGACCACTTTCGCGTACACTGTAATGTCAATAACTATCATTATGACATTGTTTTTTAGTGCTAACTGGTATCGAAGACGGCATAAGCGAGAACAAAAGAGATTGATTGCGGAGCAAAAACAGGAGTTGGATCTTAGAGACAAGGAATTGGTTGAATTACGCAATGAAAAGCTGAAAGCAGAGGTAAATACCAAGCGAAAGGAATTGGCTACTTCAACAATGCATTTGATTGACAAGAATGAATTCATGAATCAAATCAAGCAGCATTTGTTGGAGATTAAAAAGTCACTTGATGTAGATGCCGTGATTATGAAAAACCTGAACCGCTTGGTCAAGGACATTGATAAGAACATTGACCAGGATCGGGCCTGGAAGCAGTTTGAGATAAATTTTGATCAAGTACATGGCGATTTTTTGAAAACCATTCAGACGGATTACCCAGTACTTTCACCTCAGGACTTGAAACTTTGCGCCTATTTGAGAATGAACATGACCACCAAAGAAATAGCGAATTTGCTTAAGATATCTGTTCGTGGTGTTGAAATAGCCCGTTACCGGTTAAGAAAAAAACTTGCCTTAAATCATGACAAAAACCTGGTGGATTTCATGATTAAGTATGGAACAGAACAACCAGCAATAAGTGAGAAGTAATATTAGGAAATAACCAGAGGTACAAAAACGACTTTATAATTAGACAACAGATGAAATTCAGAATTTTGTTTTTACTCACGTGTCTGGTAAACCTAATGAGTTGTCAAAGTAGTAACTCGTCTACTGGTCTCCATGGACTTTGGGAGCTGGAGTTATTAGAGATTGATGGAGTGATAGAAGAACACACACCCTATTTTTTGCAAGTGAATCCAGATGGGAGTTTTGCTGTAGCTAAAAGGTCAGGAGACATAAGAGGGTTTTATGACATAAGTGGAAATCAAATCCTTTTTTCAAGTGCAGATAGCAAATGGTTTAATAGGCAGTGGCAACTGGAAAGGCTTCGTGACAAAATCCGACTTACTGGTAAGGGTGATTACGGTGGAAAGCCTTTTAATAAGCTAGGACCAGTGGGAGTGTTGAATTCTCGGTTGACCTTTAATCCAGTGGAGACCATTCCCGATTTTCAGGCTTTCGAAGATGCGATGAATGGGAAATGGGAGCTATATAAGATTAGAAAGGGGGGGAAGACTGAAAATTTAAGTAATACCAAGATGTTTATAGCTAATGGTAAGTATGCCATAGAAGGTCCGAATCACTTTGAATCAGGAGTCGCCACGATCAATACCAGGTATCGTAAAGTATACTTTGAAGGACATGATACGGCCTGGGATGCCTGGTTCTTTGGTGAAGAACTTCGATTGAGTAATAAATCTATGAAGTTGATTTACAACCTTCGAAAGTAAATTATAATGAAATCACATTACCGGATTTTACTGACTTGTCTGCAGCCAGTACTATTCTTAAGCTGTCAACAGCAGCCTGGAGGTGTTCGGATAAATCTGCTTTTCCCTGGATTGCGCTCAGAAATAACTCCTGCTCCATTAGGCACAAGGTGTCATGATCGGGTTCATCCGATGTGCTTATCCATTCATCATCCATCTCAAATTCTCCGAGACTATTCAAATTGCTTCTATGCGATTTGAGCGCACCTGTTTGAGTGTGTCCTTCTATTTCATCAGATTGACCTTCATTAATCTCCCTAATTGAAACACTACCTTTAGGTCCGATAACGTCTTTTACAAAATACGCTGTGTCACTCATCATTGGCCCCCATCCTGCCTCATACCACCCCACCGAACCATCTTCGAATTTCACCTGTAATTGCCCATAATTATACATGTGAGGAGCAATTTCATCACTTAAACGGGCTCCAATTGCATAAACTGAAATTGGTTTTGCTTGCGTCATGGAACACATAATATCAACATAGTGTACACCACAGTCTACTATGGGAGACATGGATTGCATTAAATTTTTATGAGTTTCCCATTGGGAGCCAGAACTCTGTTGATTGAGGTTCATCCGCATGACCAATGGTTTACCTAGCCCCCTGGCGGCTTTCATAAAAGCAGTCCAAGCGGGGTGAACTCTCAAAATATATCCTATAATGAGTTGTTTTTGAGTGGATTTGGCTAACTCGACTAAAGCTTGTGCTTCCTCCACGGTAGTCGCTAATGGTTTTTCGAGAAAAACATGAGCTCCGGCATTCAATGCCATTGTTGCGTATTCGGCGTGAGTATCAGGGTAGGTGTTGATGGAAACAGCATTGGGTCTTGTCTTTTGAAGTGCTGACGCATAATCACTAAAAGTCGGAAGGCCTCCCAACTCATGAGACAAATTCTCTCGGGAGTTTTTGGTTCGACTTACCAGGCCTACAATTTCAAAGGCCTCCAATTTATGATATGCTCGCGCGTGGGCAGTACCCATATTCCCGCAGCCTGCTACCAATACTCTGATTTTATCCATGGATCAAAATTGGTGGATTCTGTTTCATACACTTGAAAATTCTTTCTCAAAGAACCTGGGTGGACGTTTCATTGACCTCAACTTTTCGCTCAAAAACTGAGTTGTCTAAATTTTTTTCGAATTTTATTGAACCTCGTTGCTTGTGGAGTGTATGGCTAATCGACGATCCCGGGAAGTTGTCACCACAACACAAAAAATTAAAAGAGATGAAAAGATTATTGAGTATTATGATTGCGCTATTACTCACGAGTTGGGTAGAAGCGACCAATCGACCCGACGATATTCCCAGTAAACTGACTGAACTTAAAAGTGTCAGCTGGTATCAACAAATTGGCGAGCGATGGATGGATTTCCTTGCAAGGAACCCAGAGGACAAAAACGGATGGTTGGAATACTATAAAGCAGCTTCTTTTGGAAAAGCGTCCGAGGACCAATTAGCAAAAATTCAAACAGAGATTGAAACGCTGTTTCCAGAGTCCAGAGAAGCTAATTATGTGAAATTCAGAGCCCTTGGATGGAATGAGTCTGGGGTAAATTACTTGCATGAGGCCATTAGGAAAGATGAAGGAGCCAGGTCATTTCTGATAGAAGAGATCATGTTGGCAGAGGTATTGAATGATTCTGATCAACGTGAGCAATTGGCAAAGGAAGTTTTTGACGCAAAGGTAATTTACCCCAGCCTGCTTAATTATTCCTACAACGTATTGATGTCCACCGGACAAGGAGGAATCCTCGTTGTGGAAGGAGAACACAGCACTATTCCATTGTGGGTATTACAAGATGTCATGGGAGTAAGACAAGATGTTAAAGTATTGAATTTAGACCTAACCTGTCATGTGACATTTTTAAGTGGATGGTTGAAGGAAAATCAGTTTAACCATGTTGATGTTTCGGGGAAAATCGAGAAATCCGTATTGCTAAGAGAATTGCCAATTGCAAATCCTGATCAAGATTTCTACTATGCGTTGACCCTGTCAAATAAAGACTTGATTCCAGTAGAAGAAAGATTGTACGTAGTAGGTCTCGCCTCTATGCATCAGGAGAATGAGTTTGATAATTATCAGGTGTTGAAACAAAACGTGGAGCAGAAGTTCTTGATGGATTATTTAACAGTCAATTTTAATGGTGAACCTAAGACATCTACCGGCAGGATTTATGAGACAAACTATATCGTCCCTTTCTTATTGCTGAAGGAATATTATGATGAGATTGGAGATCAGGTGAATTCGGAACGGTGGAGAGAGCAAATCCTTGAAGTAGCTGAGCGTTCCGATTTAAAGGACCGTGTACAAAGACTAATGGATAATGGAGATACTGAAACCAGGGAAAATATTTTCAAAGTAGTTGAAATTCCAGTGAAGGTATTCGACAAAAGAATGAAACCAATCAAGGGAAACGTGTATGCAGCTGATGATGAAGTTTCAAATAAAGATTACTGGTTTTACCTGGATTATCTTTATAAGAATGAATATACAGAGATGTATCAGAAATCGGTCGTGGATAAATCAAAATATGACCCGTTGACAGCCTCATTCCTAGATAATTACCACTACAGCCCAGTGAATTCAGAAGCTCAAAAATCAAAGGCGGATAAGACATACATGAAACGCTACAATGATTATCCGGCAATGGACATGAGTCACGAGGGTGCGAAGGCTTATTGCGAATGGTTGACATTTCAATACAATAACCAACCTTCAAGAAAACACAAGAAAGTAAAGTTCCGTTTACCGACGCGTCGAGAATGGACGATGGCAGCATTAGGATACAGAGATTTTCAGAGTTGGGAGCTTTCTCAAAATAGTATCATTGCTCATAAACCCGGAGAGAAGAAGAAGAATTCTTCTGATACTTATGACTTGGATCAGTATGTGATAGACTACCCGTGGGGCCTGCGTAATTTCGATTTAAGGAATAGTATCAGGAACGAACATCAGTGCTTTCTCGCCAATATTAAGGCTCCTGATGAGATTACTTGCCCAGCCGGTATCAAAGGAGATGGTTTCACACTAACCTCACCGATTGGAACTTATTTCGCAAATTCAATGGGATTATATGATGTGGTGGGCAACGTGGCTGAAATGACAAATCTGGATGGTATTGCGATGGGTGGAAGTTGGAACCATCCGGCGGAAGAAAGTACCATTACCAGTATCAACAGGTATGAAGGCTCTGATATCTCCGTTGGAATCCGATTGTTCATGGAAGTAATTGAAGAATAAGTTGAGGTTTTTTACCAACCATAAAGGCAAAACAACAGAAGAGCTGATGGTCCTCGTGAAAAGCGGGGACCATCGGGCTTTCTCAATTATCTATGACCGGTACGCAGGTAGAATGAAGGCCTTTTTCCTCAGAATGCTTTGGCAGGAAGAAGAATTGGCGGAGGATCAGGTACATGACTTGTTTGCCAAATTGATAGAACGCCCGGAATTGTTCAAAGCTGGTTTTGCCTTTGAGCCCTGGATTTTTCGAGTAGCCATTAATATGTGTAAGAATATGTACCGCAAACGTCAGTTTGAAAGGGAATACCTTGCCCATTTGGAGTATGAAGGGATCGAGATATCTACGGTGGATCAGAAATTAGACCTGGAAGTTAAGCGCGATGCGTTATCTCATGCTTTGGATCAATTGGATGAAGACAAAAAGGAACTATTCCTATTGCGCTTTCAACAGGAGATGAGTATTAAACAATTGGCTGTACAATACGAAGTTTCAGAAGGTACTATTAAATCCAGATTGTTTTATATCAAAAAAGGATTAACAGAGGTGCTTGAGCATCTAAAGAAATAAGTTATGAATGAGGATTTTGAAAAATTAGACCAATTACTTCGAGTCGGAGATTTTGAATCTTTGAGTGGGGAGGATCAACATTGGATAGAAGAGAGTATCGGGAGTGCAGAAGCGTTTGATCGTCTTCGAGAAACGACGATAATTGCTAGACAGGAAAATGTAAAGAATGTAAGGCCACAGGTGAAGAAAGACTTGATGAAACAATTCAAGGAAAAACACCAGCCGGGATGGAAACTGGTCCTTCAATGGAAAATACCTGCTTATGCTGCTATGTTGATAGTAGCTTTAATTTCTAGCTTACTTATGACTTTGATGCCTGAAAAAGAGCGAATCGTTGAGAGATACATCCCGCAACAACCAATTGTTGATACGGTATTTGTTGCCAGTGAACCAGATACAGTGTTCATCGAACGTACTATTGATCGACCAGTTTATGTAAAAGTTTTTGAGGAAGAAGAGAAAAGTACCCCCGTGGTTGCAGTTGAGAGAATACGTAAAGGGAAGTCGTTGGCTGATCAATCGGGCATTAAAGATATTCTGGTAAGTGGACGTTAGTCATGATGAATTTTTTGTGGGTCGAAGACTGGAAATCCCCCAACTGTTTGAAGCACTTCGTGGATGAATATATTTTAATTTCACATTATTTGCCGTTCAACACCTATATTTGCTCCACTTATCGAGAAAGGTCGAGGGACAGGGCCCTTTGACACCTTGGCAACCTTTCCTCCTGGATTCCGGTGCCACATCCCATTCTGATTAGCTTCAGGAGCAGATAAGCGTGAACAAACTCTCTAGTTCCCCTTCTCTGATAAGTACATTTAGTTGAAAGACACATGAATATTGATATTAGAGAAATTGTAAAACAGCGAATTCTGGTACTGGATGGGGCGATGGGAACTATGATTCAACGCCATAAGCTAGAAGAACAAGACTTTAGAAATGATAGTTTAAGTCAGCATACACTTCCGTTGAAAGGTAACAATGACTTGCTCTCCATTACCCAACCCAAAATAATAAGAGATATTCATAGGCAGTACTTCAAAGCCGGAGCGGATATTGCGGAAACTAACACATTTAGTTCAACCTCTATAGCACAAGAAGATTATGGTTTGCAAGCTGAAGAGTGGGTTTATGAATTGAATTATCAATCCGCAAAAATAGCCCGGGAAGCGGCATTAGAGTTTCAGGACTCAGAACCTGATAAGCCAAGATTTGTTGCTGGCTCAATGGGACCTACCAATAAAACTGCTTCACTATCTCCGGATGTAAATGATCCAGGTTTCAGAGCCGTTTCTTTCGACGATCTAAGAAAGGCTTACTTGTTGCAAGCCCGTGCTTTGGTAGAAGGAGGCGCTGATCTTTTGTTGGTAGAAACAGTTTTTGATACCTTAAATGCGAAAGCCGCAGTAAAGGCAATCGAAGAACTAAAACTTGAAAAAGGAATAGATATACCAGTGATGATTTCGGGTACAATTACTGATGCTAGCGGAAGAACATTGTCTGGACAAACTACAGAGGCTTTCTTAATATCACTTTCGCATATTAATCTCTTCAGTATTGGGCTTAATTGCGCTTTAGGTGCACGACAGCTTCAGCCGTATTTACAAACATTGAGCAATGAGGCGCCATACAATGTAAGTGCGCATCCTAATGCGGGTCTACCTAACGAATTTGGAGAGTATGACGAGTCGCCAGAGCAAATGGCCGAACAAATCAATGAATACCTGAAAGCTGGCGTGGTAAATGTGATCGGAGGGTGCTGTGGTACTACTCCTGAACATATTGCTGCCATAGCCGAAGTGGCTGCTCAATATCAGCCGAGAATAATTCAAAATCAACTTCAAGCAGTAGAAACCTACTAAATTATGGCTATCATACAACCGTTGAAATTGTCAGGGCTGGAGCCCCTGGTAATCAATGAGCTAACGAATTTCGTCAATATAGGAGAGCGGACCAATGTAACTGGATCCGCCCGATTTGCCAGGTTGATCAAAGAGGAAAAATACGATGTAGCCCTGGATGTAGCCCTGGACCAGGTTCGCGGTGGTGCCCAAATCTTGGATGTCAACATGGATGAGGGCATGCTTGACGGTAAGGCTGCAATGGTTAAATTCCTTCATTTGATAGCCTCCGAACCGGAAATCGCAAGAATTCCAATCATGATTGATTCCTCTAAGTGGGAAATCATAGAAGCCGGCCTTCAATGCATACAAGGCAAAGGTGTCGTAAATTCTATCTCGCTAAAAGAAGGAGAGGATCTATTCCTTGAGCAAGCTAGGAAGGTAAAAATGTATGGAGCGGCTACGGTTGTCATGGCCTTTGATGAGACTGGACAAGCGGATACTTATCAACGTAGAATTGACATTTGCAAAAGGTCATATGACCTGTTAGTCGACACGATAGGTTTTGCACCGCAGGACATCATTTTTGACCCAAACATTTTCCCCGTTGCTACGGGAATAGTGGAGCATAATAATTATGCGATTGACTTTTTTGAGGCAACCACCTGGATCAAAGAAAATTTGCCTGGAGCAAAAGTAAGTGGAGGAGTCAGCAATGTCTCATTCTCGTTTCGAGGGAATAATGTGGTTAGGGAGGCGATGCATTCGGCTTTTCTTTACCATGCTATTCAAGCGGGGATGGACATGGGTATTGTGAATGCAGGACTGATTGAGGTCTATGACGAGATACCAAAGGATCTTTTGGAGCGAGTCGAAGACGTCTTGCTCAATAGGAGAGAAGATGCTACTGAGCGTCTGGTAGATTTTGCAGAGAAGGTCAGAGGCGCAGGGAAGACTAAAGTTCTTGATACGGAATGGCGAAATGGAACAGTAGAGGAACGACTCGGCCATGCGCTAATTAAAGGTATTGTTGATCACATTGAAGAAGATACGGAAGAGGCACGCCAAAAGTATGACAGACCACTTCATGTTATTGAGGGGCCATTAATGGATGGTATGAATACCGTAGGTGATCTTTTCGGTAGTGGTAAGATGTTTTTGCCTCAGGTAGTGAAAAGTGCCAGGGTTATGAAAAAGTCTGTGGCGTACCTCGTGCCCTACTTAGAGGCTGAAAAGGCAGGTAAGAGGTCCAGTAAGGGGAAAATTCTTTTGGCGACAGTAAAAGGTGATGTTCATGACATTGGAAAGAACATTGTAGGAGTTGTTCTTGGTTGTAACAACTACGATATCGTTGACTTGGGAGTAATGGTACCGGCCGAAAAAATACTTGATGCAGCGGAAAATGAAGATGTAGATATTATTGGACTTTCAGGGTTAATCACACCCTCATTGGACGAGATGGTGTACGTAGCTGATGAGATGCAAAAACGGGGTATGGAAAAGCCTTTGTTGATAGGAGGCGCAACGACATCCAGAGTACACACAGCAGTTAAAATTGCTCCAAAGTATGAAGGTGATATTATACATGTATTGGACGCATCAAAATCCGTTACCGTGGCATCTCGCCTTCTTGGAGAGAACAAAGGAACTTACGCGGACGAAGTACGGGCTGAGTATGTAGAACTTGCATACAACCATGCCAATAGGAAGAAAGAAAAAGAGAACGTTAGTTATAAAGAAGCGATTGATAATAAAAAGGCAATTGATTGGAGCCAATATCAACCTGTAGAGCCTTCATTTATTGGAAACAAATCCTTTAGGGATTACTCACTGGAGGAGATTCGACCATACATAGATTGGACTCCTTTCTTTTCCACCTGGATGCTCAAGGGGAAATTCCCAGCTATTTTCGATAATGAAGTTGTAGGAGAGGAAGCTCGGAAACTCTATGACGATGCTAACGCGATGCTCGATGATATCATTGCTAATAAAAAATTACAGGCTAGCGCTGTAGTTGGAATTTACGAAGCAAATGCTGATGGCGACGATGTAGTCCTCAGTGACGGAGTAAGTTTTCATTTTTTACGACAGCAAGGAAAGAAGGGTAAGAACGTACCCAATATTAGTTTGGCAGATTTCATCACTCCGAAGAGCGAAAACAATAAGGACTATCTGGGAGGATTTGCTGTGACAGCAGGTATAGGAATTGAAAAGTTGATAAAGCAGTATGAAGCAGATCATGATGATTACAATTCAATTCTTGTAAAGGCAATTGCAGACCGATTGGCCGAAGCATTCGCTGAACTGATGCATGAAAGAGTAAGAAAAGAGTTTTGGGGGTATGCTTCAGATGAAGCGCTCAGCAATGAAGAATTGATCAAAGAATCATATCACGGAATTCGTCCGGCTCCAGGATATCCGGCTTGTCCAGACCATACAGAGAAACAAACCCTTTTTGATTTGCTCAATGTAGAAGAAAATACCGGTATATCTTTAACGGAATCATACGCCATGTATCCTGCTGCTTCCGTAAGTGGTTTTTATTTTGCTAATCCTCAAGCAAGTTATTTCGGCTTAGGAAAGATTTATGCCGATCAGGTAGAGAATTATTCAAATCGAAAAGGTTGGCCACTAGAGAAAGTAGAAAAGTGGTTGGCACCAAACTTAGGCTACAAATAATCCGATAATGAGAGTAGTAGACCATATTAAAGAGGCTAACGGTAAAACGTTATTTAGTTTTGAAATTCTGCCACCTGTAAAAGGGCAAAGTATTAATTCCATTTTTGATGCCATAGATCCATTAATGGAATTTAAGCCTCCATTCATCGATGTAACATATCATAGGGAGGAGTATATCTATAAAAAACGCGATCATGGGTTGCTGGAAAAAATCTCTACCAGAAAGCGACCTGGCACTGTTGGTATCTGCGCTGCCATGATAAATCGATATCAGGTTGATCCTGTTCCTCATATAATTTGTGGTGGGTTTAGTAAGGAAGAAACTGAAAATGCCCTCATCGACCTGGATTTTTTGGGAATTGAGAATGTATTGGTGTTGAGAGGTGATGCCATCAAGTCCGAGGGAAGGTTTGTTCCGGAGGAAGGTGGTCATAATTACGCCTCAGAATTATTGGATCAGGTGATGGATTTGAATCATGGAAACTATTTGCACGAGGAAGTAGAAGGGTCGAAAACGAACTTTAGTGTAGGAGTCGCTGGCTATCCAGAGAAGCATTTTGAGGCCCCAAACATCAATACAGATATCAAATATTTGAAGAAAAAGATCGAGATGGGGGCAGAATACATTGTCACACAGATGTTTTTCGACAATCTCAAGTATTTCGAATTCGTTGATAAATGTAGGGAATCCGGTATTAATGTGCCTATTATTCCCGGATTGAAACCATTGTCTACAAGGAAACAAATGACTCTGTTGCCGAGTATATTTCATGTAGACTTACCGGAAGAGCTTACCAATGAGGTCGAAAAATGCAAGGACAATCGCCAGATAAGAGAAGTGGGTATAGAATGGTGCATCAAACAATCCAGGGAGCTTATGGCAAACAAAGTACCATGTCTTCACTATTATACCATGAGTAAATCTGCTGCCACTAAGACCATTGCTGAGTCTTTATTCTAGTATTTTTGGGCTTTTAGTCTACCTGACGAACTTTTGACCTTAGTTACTGATCAATCAAATGAAGCTAATTGAATGTCCCAGAGATGCCATGCAGGGCCTGCATGATTTCATACCAACGGATATCAAGGTGAAGTACATTAATTCACTTTTGGAAGTTGGATTTGATACCCTGGATGTTGGAAGTTTCGTTTCCCCAAGAGCCATTCCCCAAATGAAGGACACGGACAAAGTCCTTGATAGCTTGAAGGATTTGAATGAAACGGAGCTATCTGTTATTGTAGCCAATGAGAGAGGAATCAATGAAGCTGTGCGATACGAAAGGATTTCATACCTGGGATTTCCTTTATCCTTATCTGAAACATTCCAGCAACGAAATACCAATCGATCAATAGCTGATGCATTTGAAGTAGTCGAAAAGGGACAGGAAGCATGTCAGAAGTTCAATAAAAAATTGAATGTTTATCTCAGTATGGGTTTTGGAAATCCGTACGGAGATGAATATAGCGTAGAATTTGTGTCTGACTTTTCAGGTCGACTTGCCGATCTCGGTGTTCCGGTTATTTCTTTGTCTGATACAATTGGTGTTGCAGAACCGGATAATATTCTGTCATTGTTCAAGGAGTTGATCTCTGCGTTTCCAAAAGTAGAGTTCGGAGCACACCTCCACAGCCACGTAGCGTCTGTGGATTCTAAACTGGAAGCTGTTCTGAATTCTGGATGCCATCGTATTGATGGTGCCATCCGTGGTTTTGGCGGCTGCCCGATGGCAAAGGATGATCTGGTCGGAAATATGCCGACGGAAATGATTGTAGCGTTCTTAGAGAAATATGGGAGGAGCACTATTGATCGAGTAGCGTTCGATAAAGCGATGATGATGTCCAATGAAGTTTTTCTCAGCTAATTGAATGGGGATTGATGCCATAATTGTTGCGATACTTATCATCGTTGCGCTGATACTATTTGCCAGCAACTGGATATCTGTTGATATCATTTCTTTTGGTTTAATGGGGGCGTTTATTGTATTTGGCATTTTATCACCCCAAGAAGCCATTTCTGGATTTAGTAATCCGGCGGTGATTACCGTCATGTTAATGTTCGTGTTGAGTAACGCCTTACTTAATACTGGATCTTTACAGCGTATAGCACCCTATCTTGGTAAAATCTATAAAAAGAGTTTTAACCTGGGCTTGTTGGTGACATTGCTATTCATAGGAACTGCATCGGCTTTTCTAAACAATACGCCCATAGTAGCCATGTTCATCCCTGTGATGATTACCGTTTCGCACCGTTCAGGGATAAGTCCTTCCAAATTATTGATACCACTTTCTTACGCCTCTATCCTTGGAGGAACTTGCACTTTGGTAGGAACATCGACGAATATTTTAGTTAGTGGAATTGCTGAAAGTAATGGTATTCCAGGTTTTTCCATGTTCCTTTCCACTCCAATTGGCCTTGTATACTTGATAGTGGGGACAATTTATTTGCTGGCTTTTGGGAAAAGAATTTTACCAGACCGTCTTTCAGAGGATTACCTACAAAACAAAATTGGTATTCGAAATTACCTAACGGAAATAGAAATTAAGGAAGGATCCAACCTAAGTGGTATGTTGCTCATGGGTACACCCTTAGTAAAAGACCTGGATCTGGATGTGGTTGAGATACGTAGAGGTGAAGCCATATTTACCTTGCCTTCTGGTGATGTCACTCTCTTTTCAGGTGATGTTTTGAAGATAAGGTGCGATTTGAACAAATTAAAAGATATAAGGGACGCGTTGCGTGTCGAACTCAGTAGAGCCACAGTTAGTCTCAGCGACACCCAAATGCCGAAGGGTAATACAACGTTGCTGGAGTTGGTAATAACGAACGGCTCGGAATTTATAGGTAAAACGTTGAGAGAGATGGATTTCCGTCGACGGTACAGAGCTGTCCCGCTTGCCATTTTGCATAGAGAAGAGATTGTCAGGGAAAGACTCCATCAGGTTAGCCTGGGGGCAGGTGATATCATCCTTACCGAAATTAAATCACATAGAGTCGAAAACCTCAAAAGGGAAGAGATGAAATCGAAGAGCCCTTTCGTCGTATTGTCGGAGGAAGGAATCATAGATTTTCAAAAAACTAAGTTTCTCAAAGTAATTGCCGTTATTGGGGCTGTGGTAGTATTATCGGCCATTGGTTTACTGCCAATTGTGGCGGGACTCTTGATAGGTACCGTAGCCTTGGTACTGATGAACTGCATTAAACCAAAAGAAATTTATAGATCGGTGGATTGGAAAGTGATCTTCCTATTGGCCGGTGCCTTATCGATGGGCAAGGCCATGGCCCAAACAGGATTATCCAACCAATTGGCAAGTGCGATTGTTACAAATTTAAACGTGTGGGGCCCATTGGCGGTTTTGTCCGGATTGTATATTGCAACTTCCCTGCTGACAGAGGTGATGTCAAATAATGCTACAGCTGCCTTGTTTGCGCCGATTGCAATAGCTACGGCTAATCAATTGGAAGTCAGTCCGATTCCTTTTCTTATCGCTGTGATGTTAGCTGCATCAGCTAGTTTTATGACACCAATTGGCTATCAGACTAACACCATGGTCTTCAATGCAGGACAGTATAAATTTCGGGACTTTGTGAAAGTAGGAATAGGCTTAAACTTGATTTTCTGGCTGATTGCTACTTTTCTGATTCCTCTGATTTATCCCTTTTGAAGATAGTAATCAGGTTCTTCCAGGTCTGTTCAATAGGTATTTTTTACCTGGTAAAGAGCTGATTAGTCCTGCAAACTCAAGTGCAAGAAGGAGTGAGGCGAGTTGGGTAATAGGTACCTGGGACTTCCATGAAAGCTCATCAATTGCCAGACCTTCTGGAAATTTTCGAATGGCTGTTATTATGGCTTTTTCTTCCCTTGTGAGGCTCAGTGCTTCATAATCGGTGTGATCGTGCTGATTGATTTCTCCATCCCAATTCAAATGATAAAGCAAGTCATTCACGCCCGTATATATCAAAGCCTTTTGTTGCTTTATCAGGTTATTACATCCAGCTGAAACAGCATTAGTAAGGTTTCCGGGAACAGCAAAAACAGGTTTATCATACGAAAAAGCAATATTGGCTGTGATAAGGGCACCTCCTTTTTCTGCGGCTTCTACTACGATAGTGACGTCAGCGAGTGCAGCGATGATTCGGTTTCGCGCAGGGAACAGCCTGGCGTCAGGCTTGGTGCTTGGTGGGTTTTCTGAAATTAAGCATCCTGTTTCATATATTTTTTGAGCTGTAGGCCAATGTGCCTTGGGATAGATTACGTTAAGTCCGCTGGCCAAAACAGCATGATTTACAACATTGTGCTGTAGAGCGCTTTTATGAGCTTCAATGTCGATTCCGTATGCCAAACCACTGACTACTGCCGCATCCAGGTTGCTGAGTTCTGAAACAATGTTTTGAGTAACTTCTCTTCCGTACCGGGTCGCTTTTCTGGTACCAACTATAGCAACACTTCTCTGTTTTAGACTTTTGAGGTCGCCTTTTATGAAAAGTAAGGTTGGGGCATCGAAAACGCTTCTTAACTGAGGCGGATAGTCGCTATCTAAGAAATGTACAATATTTATACTTGACTGATCACACTCGGCAATGATTTGATCGGCTTCTTTAAAGGAGGATTTACTTATTATTCCCTCAATAACTTTATTGCCGATTCCAGGGATTCGAAGTAATGTCTTTTTTGAAGAGGTAAAGACTTCTTGTATCGATCCTGTATAACTGATCAGATTCCTTGCAGTAGAATAACCAATTCCAGAGATTCTATTCAAGGCCAGGTGTAAAAATGTTTCTTCTGTTACTACGGCAGATCTTCCCGCATCCGTTGTAGAAAATGTTTGACTTTCTTTAATGATTCTATTAGTTCAATCTTGTTTTTAGCTGCTTCCACGTCACTTTTGATGAAATCTCGAGCACCGTGGAGGGTGTATCCCTTCTCCTTTACAAGGTAATAAATCAGTTTCACATTTTTGATATCTTCTTTCGTAAATTGTCTATTTCCTTTACGATTTTTCTTAGGTTTTATGATATCAAATTCACTTTCCCAAAACCGAATTAGAGACGTTGCCACGTTTAACTGTTCTGCTACTTCACCTATTGTAAAGTACTTCTTCTCTATTTCTTTTTCCTTGTAAGGCACTCAGTTTTGTTTTTCGTTTTGAAGATAGATAATTCTGCCAGAATCATCAAAGGTTAAGGGTGTTTCTGGAAAATCTTCTTCAGTAAGTTCTCTTATTGATTTGAAGGCCCGCATTTTTTTGTCTGGTCGGGGGCCTAATGTATAATCCTGATAGAAAGACTCAATTTTTCCAGTCAAAAACTTCCCTTCCGAATCCAATGAAACCTTCAGCAACGGAGCTTCGCCATTGGTGCCTCTAAGATTGAAGCGACCATAAGTTAAAAAGTTACCTAAGCTGTAGGCAATGAGTCGATCCTTATAAATCTCTATAGCCCTTGGGACGTGTGGCCCATGTCCGATTAATAAGTCCGCTCCATTATCGATCATTCGATGTGAAAATTGATATACGTTACCACGGTCTTCCCCGTAATAGTACTCTCTTTTTCTGGTGACGCGTTTGTTTTTCGCACCTTCAGCACCAGCGTGAAAAGAAACAATTACAATGTCGTTTAAACTGTCTAACTGTTTGACGATATTGAGCACCCGTTCTTCGTTGTGAATAATCAATGTGCCTTTGTTAGGTGATACAGCTACGACACCAATTCTGATTCGTCGCCTGTTCAATTGAGTAAATGGTACCTCCAGACTTCCCGCATAGGCAATTCCTAACGAATCAAGCACTTGCTGTGTGTTTAACCGACCTGTGATGCCAAAGTCATTGGCATGATTATTTGCCAGGCTTAGAATGTCAAATCCGTTTTTAGTGAAATGCTTAACCAGATGTTCGGGGGTTCTAAACAAATAGCACGCCTTGGGATTTTTGCATTCTTTTGCATCTCCTCCTTCATTTAGAATTACACCCTCCAAGTTTCCAAAAGTGACATCAGCTCCCCTTAAAATAGGCCTCACCGTTTTCCAAAGTAAATTGCCGCTATCGGCTGGTAAATAGGAGGTATTGGGATAGTTAGTGCCCATCATTATATCTCCCACTGCAACAATAGACAATGTGTCTGGTTGAACCTTTGACAGGGCAACGTCCACCTCGTCCTCCAGAGAATGCAAAGTGTCTCCATCACTTGTAATAAAGATAGGTAGTTCCGGCTCCAGGGCTACAGTGTCTTTGGGAGCTTCTTGAGCCGGAGGCTGCTGTACAATCACACGTTGTGGTTTACAACCAACAATCAACGAAAAGAGGATTATTAAGAAATAAAGAGATTTTTTCATTGTGTGAGAGCGCAAATATGAAAATTATGCATGAGCATTCAATTTCCCGGACATAAAAAAACCGCAACCAGTGGCTGCGGTTTTCAATTTCTTTTTTGAGATTAATAGGAGCCCAATGCCTGATTTTCTTTGGAGGCGAGACGAAGAATCTCTTCAAACTCCTCATCAGTCAAATCCCTACTAAAGTAATATACAGGATTAATGGCTTTTCCATCCTTGTGCACTTCATAGTGCAAATGAGGCGCTGTTGATTTTCCTGAATTACCTGAGAATCCAATCAAATCACCCCGCTTTACTTTCTGACCCTTTTTTACATTGAACATATCAAGATGAGCATATCTTGTTTTGTATCCAAAGCCATGGTCAATATCTAGTCTTTTTCCGTAGCCAGTAAAACTTGATTTAACCACTTTCACCACCCCGTCGGCAGTAGCGTAAACAGGAGTACCCTTTGGTAATGAAAAATCGATGCCATTGTGAGGTCTTCTTACCTTGTGAATAGGATCGATTCTGTATCCGAATCCGCTGGAAAGACGCTTCAATTGCTTGTTTGAAACTGGTTGTATTGCAGGCATTGCTCGGAGCCACTCCTCTTTATTTTTTGCGAGCTTGACGATTTCGTCATATGATTTCGTTTGAATTACCATCTTCCGCTTCAACTCATCTATTTTCTTTGAGTTTCGCATCAAATAAGAATCTCTATCTACACCATCTTCTAACAAGTCTTTATAACGATCTGAACCCCCAACTCCAGCACTTCTTATTTGCTCAGGTACAGGCTCAACACCAAAGATTACACGATAGATATTGTCGTCTCTGCTCTCAAGAGAAAGAAGCATTTTTTCCATCTCCGCGAGTTGCTGATCCTGAATCTCTCCATAATATTCGGATTGATTTAGTTTTTTTCTCAACAGTGCTTCTTCCGGAGACTCGAAATAATCAATATAAACCCATGTCATCCCAGCAGCAAGCAAGAAGGCTACCATCAAGAATCCAAGCGAGTTTAGTATAACATCCCAGGTCGATACAGTGATTCGTTCATATCTGCACGATTCGGTATCATAGTAATATTTGATGCGGGCCATTGAGTATTGAAAGTTGGTATGCTCTAATTTTGAACTTTGAAATAAGCGGTTGACAGCAAAATTCAACCACAATTTTATCATATTCGCATCTTAAAAGCAAGAACAGGAAAATAACGGATTGAATATCAATGGGTTACATGAATTCAAAGCAGATCAGAGCAAAATTTCAGACTTTTTTTACTGAAAAATCTCACAAAATTGTGCCTTCCGCTCCAATTGTGGTAAAAAATGACCCGACCTTGATGTTCACCAATGCCGGTATGAATCAGTTCAAGGACTTTTTTCTAGGCAATAAAAAAGCTGAATTCAAGAGAGTAGCTGATACGCAAAAGTGCTTACGTGTTTCCGGGAAACACAACGACCTGGAAGAAGTAGGGTTCGATACCTATCATCATACAATGTTCGAGATGCTAGGCAACTGGTCTTTTGGTGATTATTTCAAAGAAGATGCAATTAACTGGGCCTGGGAGTTACTGACCGAGGTATTCGAATTGCCAAAAGATCGGCTTTATGCTACTGTATTTGAGGGAAGTAAGGAGGACAAACTTGATGCAGATCAGGAAGCATTGAAACTATGGAGAAATTTACTACCAGAGGACCGGGTGCTCTTCGGGAATAAAAAGGACAATTTCTGGGAGATGGGCGACACGGGCCCCTGTGGACCTTGCTCAGAACTTCACATCGACCTGCGGCCACAGGAAGAAGTGGAAAAATTGTCAGGAAGGGATTTAGTAAATAAGGATCATCCACAGGTGGTTGAAGTATGGAATCTGGTTTTCATGCAATTCAATAGGATGAGTGATGGAAGTTTACAAGACCTTCCGGAACAGCATGTTGATACGGGAATGGGCTTTGAGCGGCTTGTCATGGCAATTCAACAAAAGCAATCCAATTATGATACTGATGTTTTCCAACCAATCATTACGGAAGTAGCAAATTGGGCGGGAATCAAATATGGCGATGATGAAAAGAAAGACATTGCCCTTAGGGTAATCGCTGACCACATTCGAGCCATTTCTTTCACTATTGCTGACGGCCAATTACCAAGTAATGCCAAAGCAGGTTATGTCATTCGTCGGATTTTGAGGAGGGCCGTACGATACGGATACACTTTCCTTGGTTTTCAAGAACCTTTCCTGAATAAAATGGTTCCGATGCTTGCGGAGCAATTCAAAGATACCTTTCCTGAATTAGTCAATCAGCAGGATTTTGTTGCTAAGGTGATTGTCGAGGAAGAAATAGCATTTTTGAGAACGTTGGACAAAGGTCTTAAGCGCCTTGATGAGTTTAAGAATACAGGTAAGACGGTCATCGATGGAGCTACTTCCTTTGAGCTATACGATACTTATGGCTTTCCCTATGACCTTACTGCATTGATAGCAGGAGAAAATGGGTTAGAGATCAATAAAGATGCGTTTGATGCAGAAATGACTGTTCAAAGGGAACGCTCAAAAAATGCTGCAAAACAAGAATCAGGAGACTGGATCGAGTTGCTGTCTGATATTGAGCACTCGAGTTTCATTGGCTATGAACATTTAGAGGCCACGGTGAGAGTGGTTAAGTACCGTGAAGTCAAACAAAAGAATAAAGTGTTGTATCAGGTAGTCCTCGATCAAACACCTTTTTATGCAGAAAGTGGAGGACAAATAGGAGATACGGGTTTCCTCTCGAATGGAGAAGATCGGGTAAAAGTGATTGATACAAAAAAGGAAAATGAACTGATAGTACACATACTGCCCAAGTTGCCGAAGGAGATGGAAGTTGTCTTAAATGCCAAAGTCGATGCTGAGAAACGAATACTGACGGAGAATAACCACTCCGCTACACATTTGTTGCACGCTGCATTGAGGCAGGTTTTGGGAACACATGTACAACAACGCGGGTCTCTGGTCAATGAGAAGATTTTGCGTTTTGATTTTTCGCATTTTTCGAAAATGACTGCAGAAGAAATCAAAGAGGTAGAAAGAATAGTTAATAGAAAAGTACGGCAGAATATAGCATTAATTGAAAAACGAAATGTGCCTATAGCTCAGGCACAGGAAATGGGTGCCATGGCGCTCTTCGGTGAAAAATATGGAGATTTTGTTCGAGTAATAACATTTGATTCGGAATATTCAGTGGAGTTATGTGGCGGAACACATGTGGAACGAACAGGCCAAATTGGAGCTTTCAAAATTATCAGTGAAGGATCTGTTGCGGCTGGAGTTAGAAGAATTGAGGCCATTTCAGCGGAAGGAGCGGAAAATTTGTTGGGAGATCAATTTGATACATTAAATACGATAAGTGATATTTTGAAGAGCCCAAAGGCTCCGGTGGAGGCAGTGACTGATCTTCTCAATGAGCGGCAGGTGCTCAAAAAACAAATTGAGCAATTGCAACAAGAGAAAGTAGGTCAGGTCAAAAAGTCACTTAAAGAAATGATTTCGGATCATGGCCAGATGAAATTACTTGTTGCCAAGATAGCGTTGCCTGATGCAGATAGCCTCAAATCCATTGCTTTCCAGTTCAAAAAAGAAACACCCAAGCTGATCCAATTAATTGGTGCTGAAATCGGAGGTAAACCCCAATTATCCGTGATGATCGATGAACAACTGATTGAATCATTGGATCTGAATGCATCGCAACTGGTTCGGGACATGGCCCGACATATCAAAGGTGGTGGTGGTGGTCAACCTTTTTATGCCACGGCTGGTGGCAAAGATGTATCAGGTATTGAAAGTGCATTAACCTATGGTGAAAATGTAATCAAAGAAAAATTAGGTTAATGTAAAAACATGGACAACATAGGATATCAGGTGGTCATCGGCCTGGAAATTCACGTTCAGCTCAAGACGAACTCAAAGATCTTTTCTGCGGATCCGGCTGCCTATGGCAATTTACCAAATGAAAATATTGGAATAATTACCCTGGCGCATCCGGGCACACTACCCAAATTGAATCGGCAGGTTATTGAGTTTGCTTCCAAAATGGGACTGGCGTGCCACTGCGATATCTCACAGGATTTTATTTTTGATCGTAAAAACTATTTCTATCCCGACCTTCCTAAAGGTTATCAGTTAACGCAGGACCGGGCTCCAATTTGCCTGAATGGATATGTGCCTGCTCGATTAAAAGAAGGCAGATCAAGGAAGGTCAAGCTCTTCAAAATTCACCTTGAAGAGGACGCTGGAAAGTCGATCCACGACGAGGGTCAATTCACAGCTGTGGATTATAATCGTGCAGGGATGCCGTTGATTGAAATTGTAACACAACCAGATATTTATTCAGCAGAAGAGGCAGTAGCCGTTCTGGGAGAAGTTAGGCGGATGGTTCGATTTCTGAGAATCAGTGACGGAGATATGGAGAAAGGTAGCATGCGTTGTGATGCCAATATATCTATTCGGCCTGCCGAAACAACGGAATTGGGTAAGAAAGTAGAAATTAAAAACATGAATAGCATGAGGAATGTTGCTCGAGCTATAATTCATGAAACAGAGCGACAAACAAAAATGCTTCGGGAAGGTAAATCAATTGTCTCTGAGACCAGAACTTTCAACGCAGATACCGGAACAACCGCGGGGATGCGAATGAAAGAAGAGCTCAATGATTACCGGTATTTCCCTGAACCCGACCTAAGCCCTGTTAGTATTTCTGATATCGAATTGTCCAATTGGAGATTGGAGATGCCGAAACTACCTCAGGAGCTTTTTGACTTATTTACGACAACTTATGAGTTGCCGGATTACGACTCAGAAGTACTTATCGAAGAACCGGGACTTGCAGACTTTGCCTGTGATCTTTTTGAAACCACGAAATTTAAAAAACAAGCTTCAAATTGGTTGATGGGACCTGTCAAGTCCTGGTTGAATGAGCATAAATCTTCGATTGAAGATTTCCCGTTGAAACCTGATCAGCTTCACCAAATCATAAACTTAGTACAAGAAAAGAAATTAGGACATTCCAATGCAGTACAAAAGCTATTTCCATTCTTACTAGAAAATTCCGGGAAGACAGTCATAGATGCCTGTAAGGAGTTAAATTTACTGTTGGAGCAGAACGATTCTGACCTCCAACTGGTTATTGATGAAATTCTGGCAGCACATCCCGATAAGGTGAAATCTTACCAAAACGGGAAGAAAGGCTTGCTTGGAATGTTCATGGGAGAGTTGATGAAAAAAACACAAGGAAAGGTCGATGCTAAGACAGCTAACAAGAAGCTCGCCGATTCGTTGAAACCTTGAAGAAGTTTGAAAATATGAAAGCTATAACTCGATTTGGTTCATTTGTTTGGTTGGCGCTTATTGCCGCTAGCTTGATTTCGTGTTCGGCAACTACCGGGGAAGGAGTTAAACTCACGGGTAAAATCAATAACCCTTTCACCGATGAATTGGTTACGGTGGAGAAATTGACTGGATCCAGTATCGAGACAATGGATACGATCGCCTTCAAATCAAACGGCAACTTCACGGCGTTTTTAAAAGTGGATGAGCCAGCTTTTTATCGCCTGAATTTCTTCAATCGTCAATTCGTCAATTTGGTAATCACCGGCAGCGAAAACGAAATTTCTATTGAAGTGGATGGTGACCGCCCAACAGGAATGGCGGTTGTCAGTGGATCTAAAGACACAGACTTGTTAGAAGCTATCAATGAAGCAGAAGATAAACGCAGAAGTGATGAAAAACTCTTGAATGATGAAGCCATTCAGGCACGAATGAATGGCGATGGTCAACTATTCGGAGAGATTGTCGAGCAATACCAAAAAGTAGACCGAAAGAATCGAACAGAATTAAAAGATAGAATCTGGGAAGCGGCGCCATCCCTGGCTGCTATCTATGGGGTTAATTACCTGGACCTGGAAGCTGAAATTGGATTTATTGACAGCCTTTCTCAGAAATTCAATAAAGCGCTGGCTAATCACCCTTTCACGATAAGCCTTGCTAGTCGATTGGAATCTTATAAGAGATTAGCAGTTGGAGCCCCGGCTCCTGAGATTGCACTCCCCACTCCAGAGGGGGACATGGTTTCATTGAGCTCATTAAAAGGGAATTATGTACTTATCGATTTTTGGGCTGCCTGGTGCCGCCCTTGTCGAGCTGAAAATCCAAATGTAGTGCGCCTCTATAAAAAATATCAAAATAAGAATTTTGAAATCCTGGGTGTTTCTTTGGATCGAACGAAGAAGGCATGGGTGAAAGCAATCGAAGATGATGGACTAATTTGGAAACATATTTCTGACCTGAAATACTTCAACTCGCAAGCGGCACAGACCTATAGGGTAGATGCTATTCCTGCTACATATCTCATCGGACCTGATGGTAAAATCCTGGCGAAGGGATTGCGAGGTGAAAGCTTAAAAGCTAAGCTCGAAGAGATATTTGGGTAAGCTAGCTTAGCTTTAGTTAGCTGAACTTAAAGCCCAAACCAGGTTTTTAATGAATTCCACAGTCTGGTTTTCTCCTCACGATTTCCGTTTACTTCAGATAGAGGTTTGGCCCTTAGGCTCATTTGAGTAGTACGAGTAACATTGTAATATTCACTACCCACCCCCTCAATTTCAAATGCACCAAATACAATAAGTTTATCATACGAAAGGCTGGTTCCTGGTTGTCCAATGATATGATGTATCTGATTCGGCTTTACATTAACAGCCATTAAGATCTTGTTCATCAACTCTTTTTCGTCCTTACTTAAAGACTCGGAAATCACTACTATAGGATATTTCGTTGCTTCTTCTGCAATTGGAGTCTTTAGCACTTCTGGGGTATGCTCAGAGTTTAATGGCAATGCTTCCGTAGCAGACTCTGACACGGAAGCTTTGGGAGCTTTGTCGGTAGGAATTGAATCTTTGGGTAAAAGATACAATTCCTCCGTTAAGAATAATTTTAAGTGTCCTTCTTCCATCAGTTGGGTTGAAAAAGTGATTTCAATTCTGATGCATCTTCCGGTTTCATTCTTTCCGCTAAAACAAGTCGCAACTGTCTACGACGAAGAGCTCCCTCATACAATTCCCTTTCCAATTCGGTCTTAGGGATTGCCTCAGGAACATCTATAGGCCTGCCAGATTGATCAACTGCAACGAAAGTAAAGAAAGCTCGATTTGATTCGATTTTCTTGCTCGAAGGAATGTCTTCGGCTGTCACTTCTATATAAACCTCCATGGATGAATTGAAAGACCTGGTAACAAAGGCCTGAAGTGTGACAACATTACCAAGTTGCACTGGCTTTTTGAAGGATATATTGTCCACAGATGCAGTTACGACGATGCGATTAGAATGTTTCTGGGCAGCAATTGCAGAAACTACATCCATCCAGTGCATCAGTCGACCCCCCATGAGGTTGTTCAGTGTATTGGTGTCGTTGGGAAGGACTAACTCCGTCATAATTACATGAGAATCCTTACAGTTTTTCTTTTTCTTATTCATTCCATCCGTTTTGGCCGAGCAAAGGTACAAAGCTGAAGTTCTTATGTTCTTTCTTTCGAACACGCCTTTCTCCAACTTTTTGTATTTCAAGCATTTTTTGTGTTTGATTATTTCCTACTGGAATGATCAATCGTCCACCTATTTTCAATTGTTGGATTAGAGACGAAGGTACCGAAGGTGCTCCTGCAGTTACAACAATTCCATCATAGGGTGCCTGTGCAGGGATGCCTTTGGATCCATCACCATGATAGAAATGAGGATTAAATCCAATACGTGGTAGAAACTGACAAGTCTGCTGAAATAAAACTTTGTTGTATTCTATGGTATGCACTTCGGCACCTAAAGAAAGTAAAACGCATGCCTGATAACCTGATCCCGTTCCAATTTCAAGAATCTTGTGGCCTGGATTCACTTTCAATAACTGTGTTTGAAAGGCCACTGTAAAAGGCTGAGATATTGTTTGGCCCTGGCCGATAGGGAATGCCTTATCTTCATAGGCATGTTCCAGAAAAACATTCTCAAAAAAGAAATGACGAGGGATTTTTCCAACAGCCTTTAAAATAGCTTCTGAAGTAATGCCCTTGCGTTGCACTTCTTTTACCAACATCTTTCGCATGCCTCGATGACGGTAGCTATCTTCTAGGTTATCTTTGGGGTCCATTTAGAGCATAAAATTAGAATAAAAAGGGGCAATGTTTACAGGAATTATCGAGACACTTGGTACAGTACAACAATTGAAAAAGGAAGGCACAAACATCCAATTTTACGTCACTTCAGCTCTTACGGCTGAGTTGAAAGTGGATCAAAGTGTCAGCCATAATGGGGTTTGCCTGACTGTAACGGAATTGGATGGTCAAGGGCATTGGGTTACCGCAATCGATGAGACTTTGAGAAAAACAAACCTGGGCCAGGTGACAGAAGGTAATCATTTGAACATTGAGCGCTGCATGCCCGCCAATGGCCGTTTCGACGGTCATATAGTGCAAGGACATGTAGATCAAACGGCCACAGTTACAGGGATCAAAGAGGAGGAGGGAAGCTGGTTATTTGACTTTAGTTTCGATCCGGGAGAGGAAGTAGTCGTCAATAAAGGAAGTATCTGCGTGAATGGAGTAAGCCTTACCTGTTTCAATGCGACGGATGACTCTTTTCGTGTTGCTATTATTCCATATACTTTCGAACATACAACGTTCTCAGACCTGAAAATAGGAGATAAAGTCAATCTTGAATTTGATGTGATCGGCAAGTATGTGAGTAGGATGCTTGAGAAAAGAGAGTTATCGCTTTGAAGGATTAATTTTCAGAACTTCCGGCGCGATGATTTTCAGTAATTGAAAGCATATCATAGCGCTCATGATGCCGACCAAGGCGCCGACTAATACATCGACTGGAAAATGTACGCCCAGGTAGATTCTGGAAAAACCTACAAGGATCGCCCAGCCAAATAGTAATAGAGCAAACCGATTGCGTAAATAAAGCCAGCAGAAAAAGGCCAGTGCCATTGTGTTGGCCGCATGAGACGAAGCGAAGCCATACTTACCACCGCATCTGGAAACGATAATGATGGAATCAACGAGTGAAGGGTCTCTACAAGGCCTCAATCGCTCAAAGAAGGGTTTCATTAATGAGGAAGTAACCTGATCACTCAAAGCAACTGCTAAAACGATAGGAACTAAGACCCATAATACCTTATGTTCGTACTGTTCGGTGAGTTTGAAAATAATCCATAGGTAAAGGGGAATCCAAACATGCTTATCGGAGAAAAGGATCATTACCTGGTCGATAAACTCGGGTCCTTTCCCATTGATCAGTTGGAACAGGTAGTAATCCCATTCAATTGCTACTTCCGCCATGAGCCCAGTCTATATCCTTTTTTAACTGTGAGAGCGTATGTGATTCAGCACTATCAGGAGAAGGTTTATGATCATACTCCCAATTGGCCATAGGAGGCATACTCATCAAAATAGATTCTGTTCGCCCATCCGTATCCAGGCCAAACTTAGTACCCTTATCGTAGACCAGATTAAACTCTACATACCTCCCCCGCCTCAACTTTTGCCATAATTCCTGTACCGGTCCAAAAGGCAAGTCTCTGTTCTTTGCTATTAGCTTGTCATAGACAGGTGCAAAAGTTTCACCAACTGCCTTCACAAATTCCCAATGAGAGGATTTCTCTTCTGATGTTTCTCCTGTAAGTCGATCAAAGAAAATCCCGCCGACACCCCGTGTTTCCTGTCGATGTTTTATAAAAAAGTAATCATCAGCCCATTTTTTGAATTTGGGATAGTATCCTGTATCAAATCTGTCGCAGGTGGCTTTTAATGTTTGGTGAAACATTTGGGCATCTTCATTTATGACATAGTGAGGGGTAAGGTCGATGCCACCACCAAACCAGTAGGTACCGTTACTCATTTCAAAGTACCGCACATTCATATGAATAATGGGGACCATTGGACTTACAGGATGTATCACGATAGATACACCTGTGGCGAAGAAGTCTGCAGCTTCTAATTTTAACGCATTCAATATCTTTTCCGGTGTGGGACCATACACGGCTGAAAAGTTTACACCTCCCTTTTCAATTACGGCGCCTTCTGTGAGAATCCGGGACCTGCCACCTCCACCACCAGGACGTTCCCACTTATCTTCCTGAAATTTTCCTTTACCGTCAGCAAGTTCCAGTGATTGACATATTTGATCCTGAAGGTTTTTGAACCAATCTTGGATGGAATGTTTGTCTGCCATGGTATTTTAAAATGGGAATCCAATCCCGAAATTTATTCTTGTCTTATTGCTTAAAAAGTCTTTATCCGACTGAATTCTTCGCCCCTTAATTGAATTGGGCTCTTTGATTCGTTGCAGTGCGCTAAAAAAATTGATGTCATCCAGTATGAAACGCGAACCAAGTGGTTGCGCGGGATCTACAACCTGAGTTGCTGCATCAATACGAAAGATGAGGTATCCGAAATCGATCCTTATACCCAATCCTGCTCCAACAGCGATTTCATTCAGAAATGAACTCGGGGAAAACTTACCATCTGAATTTGAAGTGGGCAATTCCTGATTTAAGGGGAGGAGAGGTGTACTTCTTAGTTGCCAGATGTTCCCGGCATCTATGAAGAATGCCCAATTTAGGAATCCCGTAATCTTACTTCTATACTCCAGGCTTGATTCGATGATCAACTCTCCACCTTGCTCCAGGGTGTAATTGACGGTTCTCAGACCAACATCTGTTGATTCGTTGTAGACTGCAAAACTTCCGGGTCCTAATCGTCTTGCAGGCCATGCGCGAATACTGTTACTTCCAGCGATATAAAAGTATTTTTCATAGGGCAAAGCCACCGTATCACTACCAATCGGATTTCCTACTCCTATATGGATTCGGGTCGCCAAAAGAGATCGACGATTGAGTACATGACTATTTCGATAATCGAGTACAGCTTTGAAAAAGCGGTATTGCGTTTGTCCGAGGTTTAGAAATTCCGAGCTGATGACGCTGGTAAGATTTCCTCCGGATTCTACGAATAACCTCAGAAAAGAAGAGTTTGATACTTTATTCCCGTAATTGTTATTGTTGATAACCGCTTCAGCAGAGGCAGTACTTAGAATAGCAGATTGAAAAGAAGCAGCATAAGAACCGTTCCCATTGACACGTAAAGTATCCAGGAAGTTCTGAAACTCAGGCTCGAGATTTGAATCGACGAATCCTAGACTAAAAGGTGTTAGTTTATAACTCACTCTTTCATTTAACTGCCAGGAGTATCCCAGTGAGGCATTGAAAATTTCTCGCTCATATTCGGTGAATCGATCCTCGAAATTGTATTGAAAAGTCACTGAAGTAGCTGGGTTATAGCGACTGATTTTTGTCTTAATACGATCGGATAAGAATGGGACCTGGAATTGGGGGAAGTGCAGGCTAAGCCGACCTCCGTATTGTAGTAGCGTATAATTTCTCTCTTCGTTGGCAATGTTGCCGATCCCCTGAAGGGTCATATTTCCATTGATTTCGAGTAATTCCAAGCCGTTGAACGTGTTACGGTTTTTAAGCCCGATGGTGAAAAATGGTCCAGGCAGTTGTG
The DNA here is from genome assembly GCA_965215825.1 of Cyclobacteriaceae bacterium. Taxonomy (GTDB): domain Bacteria; phylum Bacteroidota; class Bacteroidia; order Cytophagales; family Cyclobacteriaceae; genus JAWPMT01. Next base: position 1,363,686 of record CBDCEM010000003.1, read on the forward strand.
CGGTAGAAGAGAGTCCGATCTCATTAGATGTCTCGAATTTATTCAAGGGACTGGTGAAAATATTCGAGATAAACTTGCCACCAGTTGTATCAAAATTGATATTGATAAATTTAAAGGCATCCAGGTTAGCTAGTTGCCTTTGAGTTTCTAACGCATTAGAATGCCTGTAAATGCTGTCTTTCTTAATGAAAATCCGGCGACTCAACAGGTCACGGTTGTACTTACTGGAACTGAACTGAAATGATATGTTCTTGTAATTGGAGTTTATTTTTCGATCGGGTACATCAGGATTGTTATCTACAAAAACCACCGAGTCAATCTTGAAAATTTTATGTTCCCTTTGGTCTTTTGGGGTTGTTATGATCTGACGCAGTAAAATACTTTTACCGCCGAGTGTGACTGTATCAATTTCAAAATAGACATATTGCCTTCCAAAATCGAAATAGCCATTGTTCCTAAGTTCATCAACAATTCCGTCCCTTTCAGCACTAAGTGTTCGCTGACTATATGGAGTACCTTTCTTTATAAGGCTTTTTCTTGATGTTAGGACTTTTTCTACCTTCTCATCAGCAATTTGGTATTCTATGGAATCAAGTCTGTATCTGATCCCTTTAAGGAGGACGTACTCATTTTCGATATACTTTGTGCCTTTCCGCTTGATGTTAGCCAGTACTTCACTATCAAAGTAGCCTTCAGTTTTTAGATAGTTGGCGAGGTTGCCGACGGAAATATCGATTAGGGTACTGTCATATACCGCGAGTGGTTTACCTTGTCGCATGCGCCAGTTCCCTTCCTCTATCTTTCGCCGTAATCGACCAGTCTTTTTTTCGCGAATAGTGATTAATCGAGCTTTTTTCTTGTCTTTGTGTGCTTTGGCGATTTTATTATCATACCGACTTTGAATTTCTTTTATGAGATTTTGGTAAGATGCGGTATCATGATTTTTTTTACCCCACTCATACAGATACGCTTCAGTGGAAATAGGGAGCCCCAGAAGTCTTGAATTGGGTTCAAGATTGATGAGCGATTGTACGGCTTCCTGGCTTAGTCTGCTGGTTCCTTTGATCTTTTGTTTTGTTAGCAACTGCTCCTCCTTTTCAAGGTATCTGGTTCCCAGACAAGAACTTGCCAATAAGGCAAACAAAATAAATAAATTTGTCGGGTTTAATCTCCTCAAACTATGGTCACTAAAAGCAGCTTAAAATTCATCAAATCACTCAAATTAAAAAAATATCGTTTACAGGAAAAACGCTTTGTCATTGAGGGTAAGAAAGGAATAGAAGAAGCTTTGAGGTCAAATATGCCACTGGAGCAGATAATTGGGACCGAATCATTTGGTTCAGAGCTTCGTGAAGCAAATTTATTGGAGAACACGATATTCGAGGTTGTCAATCAACGAACGCTGGAAAGTATCAGTTCATTTCAATCTAATAATACTGGAATAGCTATCGCAACGATGCAGAAAGAAGGCCTGAAGGAAGATCAGGGACCTGTACTTGTTTTAGATGGTGTCCGGGATCCTGGAAATTTGGGTACCATTATTCGAAGTTTGGATTGGTTTGGTTTCAATAATCTGATCTGTTCGCCGGATTGTGCGGATTTCTATAACCCCAAAACAATAACTGCGACCATGGGGTCATTCACCAGAATTAAACCTCACTATGTCGAACTCGTAGAATATTTTTCAGCAAGAAAGGATTTACCTGTTTTTGGTATGGCCCTCGGAGGAGAGCCCATGGAGGCATTTAATTTGCCAGATCGAGCAGCCTACGTGCTGGGAAGTGAATCTCATGGTATCAGCGATCAATTGATGCCATTCATTACAAACAAAATAGCCATCAGCAGATTTGGAGGGGCAGAGTCCTTAAATGTGGCAATGGCTACTTCTGTTCTCCTATATGCAATCCGTACTAAGACGACTTGAATTCCAGGTATTGTTGAATCAAGCCAGAAGTAGAACTGTCATGAGCTGTGTTTTCACCACGAAGATCTTTTAAGATAGCTCCTGCCAGTTGTTTCCCTAGCTCCACTCCCCACTGATCAAAGCTGAAAACATTCCATATGATGCCCTGAACAAATATTTTGTGCTCGTACAGTGCGATCAGGGAACCCAAGGCTCTGGGCGTAAGTTTCTTCATCAAAATACTGGTGGTAGGCTTATTTCCTGGAAAGACTTTAAAAGGAAGAATCTTTTCAATTTCATCTGCAGACATACCCTCTTCCTCCAATTCAGAACGTACTTTTTCTTCACTTTTGCCAATCATTAGTGCTTCAGTTTGAGCAATGAAATTGGCAATCAACTTGTCCTGGTGATCTATGAGGTCGTGGGGTGGTTGTGCAGCTGCGATAAAATCACAAGGAATGAGTTTGGTTCCCTGATGAATCAATTGATAGAAGGCATGCTGTCCATTTGTTCCAGGTTCACCCCAAATAATGGGGCCACTTTGGTGCTTTATTGGAAGTCCGTTCCTATCTACTCCTTTGCCATTGCTTTCCATGTCTCCTTGTTGCATGTATCTACTGAAGTGACTCAACAGATGATCATAAGGAAGAATAGCCTGGGTCTCTGCACCAAAGAAATTATTGTACCATACGCCTAGCAGAGCCATGAATGTAGGTAGGTTAGCACTGACATCATCAGTATCGATGAAGTGACGATCCATGGCTTCTGCGCCCCTCAATAAGTCTTCGAAGTTGTCATATCCAATTGAACATGCGATACTCAACCCAATAGCAGACCAAAGGGAATAACGACCACCTACCCAATTCCAGAACTCAAACATATTTTGAGTGTCAATCCCAAACGCTGCAACTTTCTTGGAATTGGTAGATACAGCAACAAAATGCTTACTCACATGTGCCATATCGCCCGCTTCATTCAGAAACCAATCCCGCGCTGATGTGGCATTGGTCATGGTTTCCTGGGTAGTAAATGTCTTTGAGGCGATGATGAAAAGCGTGGTTTCAGGGTTCAACTCACTAACCTTTTCTAATAGGTCAGAAGCATCTACGTTGGAAACAAAATGTGTGTTGATTCCTTCAACCTGATAGGGTTTGAGAGCTTTGGTCACCATGAATGGACCAAGGTCTGATCCACCGATCCCGATATTCACGATATCGGTAATTTTTTTTCCGGTATACCCTAACCAGTTTCCTTTATGTAATTGCTCAGTAAAAACCCTGATTTTCTGCAAAACCGCTTTGACATTTGGCATCACATCCTCTCCGTCCACGACGATTCTTTCTCCCGAAATGTTTCTCAGCGCAATATGCAATACAGCTCTTCCTTCCGTTTCGTTGATAGATTCGCCAGAAAACATGGCTTTTTTGGCTTCATTCAAACCGGTCTCTTTTGCCAATTGTTGAAAAAGGCCCAGAGTTTCCTCTGAAATGAAGTGTTTTGAGAAATCAAAAAGAAAATCTTCGAAATGAACGGTCAGTTCTTCGAATCGATTGTTGTTCTCTTCAAAGAACGCACTTAATCTTTTGCTTTTAATAGTTTCATAGTGAGACGACAGAGCCTTCCAGGCGGATGTGTCTCCAGGATTGATACGTGGAAGCATGATTGACGATTGCCAGAAAAAGTTAGAGACAAATTAAACTTATTGCCTTACGAAAAGGAAATACGTGTATGCGAAAAATCCGAGGAGGTACAAAATTCCTTCAGAGCGATCTAGTTTGAACTTGTTAAATGTAAACATGAAGATGAACAACAAGAGCGTACCAATCATCACAAGATAAAGGTCGATATTCAGATCAGGAGTGTAGTTCAAAGGACTATGAATGATAGAAGTCATGCCCAGAACCAATAACAAGTTGAATATGTTGGAGCCAACAATGTTTCCTACAGCCAAATCTGATTTCTTATGGAATGCCGCTACGGCAGACGTTGCCAATTCTGGTAGGGAAGTCCCTGCAGCAAGGATGGTGAGACCAATGAGTTTCTTACTTACGTGATAATGCTCGGCAATTGTCACGGCATTGTCCACGATCATACGTCCACCAAAAACCAACCCTGCGATGCCCAGCATAATCATGATTGTGGTTTTCACACTGCCAAACATGATGATTTCCTCGTCGCCATCATCAGAATCGGGATTTCGTTGAAGGTTTAGGAAAATATAAACCAGAAACCCAATAAACATTCCGATCAAAATGATACCGTCCCACAAGGACAAAGAGCTTGTATCTCTTTCGAAAAAGAGCTGGTCGTTGACCAGAATGAAAAACATAAAGGTCGCGAGAAGACTATAAGGTATCTCTTTCCACAGTGCATTTTTTTGCACGGTTAGTGGATAGATAACACTGGATATCCCTAAGATCAAAAAGATGTTGAAGATGTTTGAGCCAATGATGTTACCAAAAACCAAATCATGATTTTCGGTACCTCCAGAGATAATGTTAACGACTAACTCCGGAGCGGATGTTCCCATTGCTACCACGGTCAATCCAATCGCGATATCAGAAATATTGAATCGCTTAGCGAGACTCGAAGCACCGTTAACAAGAAAATCTGCTCCTTTTATCAGGAGGACAAAACCTACGGCTACAAGTAGTAAATTAACGAAAATCCCCAAGGCGAATCGGTTAGTGTTAGCGATTTAATGTATTCAGCGAATTTACTGATTTGAAATATAACTATTTCTAGATTATGTTTTCAAAATCCTCGCAAATTAAACATTCTGTTGTCTAATTTCCATGAGATACGATGGATTTTTCAGTTATCAAGTGCTTCTATCATATTTCTGATGACTAGATTTAGTTCTTCCATGGACGAAAAATAGTCATCTAAACCTGAAATACCACCTTTATTGACTGAAAAATAGAATTTAATTTTTGGCTCCGTTCCAGAGGGTCTGACTGAGATTTTTCCGCCATTTTCTGTGATAAATTGTAAAACATTGGATTTGGGAAAGTTCAATGCAGTTTGTTTGCCACTGATTAGATCCGTACTCAAACCAACACTATAGTCTTTCAGATTGGTCACTTTCTGGCCACCAAGCGTAGTGGGAGGATTGCTTCTGAAGGACTCCATCATCCCTTTTATCTCTTCGGCACCCGCTTTTCCTTTTTTAGTCACGGATTTTAGCGATTCGACAAATAAGCCATAGGTCTTCGCAATGTCGACTAACAGGTCAAACAAGGACTTGCCTTCACTTTTGGCCCATGCCGTCATTTCAGCGATCATTGCGCAACTTGCGATGGCATCTTTGTCACGTACTTCATCTCCAATAAGATAGCCGTAACTCTCCTCGCCGCCACCAATAAAATTCTCTTTGCCCTCTAGTTCCCGGATCAGTGCAGCGATGTATTTAAAACCAGTTAAAGTTTCGTATGAATTCACTCCAAAGCTATCGGCAATCTTTACGATGAGGTCTGTAGTCACGATCGTTTTAACGATATACTGACTTCCATCGATCTTTCCATTTTCTTTCCACTTTCTCAATAAGTAGTAGATGAGCAGTGATCCGGTTTGATTACCATTAAGTAACTGGAATTCTCCGTTATTGTTCTTAGCGGCAATTCCTACACGGTCGGCATCTGGATCAGTGGCCATAACCAGATCAGCATCGAGGTTTTTGGCTTTGTTCAATGCAATCGAAAGTGCTTCTGCTTCTTCCGGGTTTGGATATACCACAGTCGGGAAATTGCCGTCTGCCTCTGCTTGTTCTTCCACCACATGGACATTCTCAAACCCCATTTTCTTCAAGACAGGAGGGACCAATGTAATTCCTGTACCGTGAATTGATGAGAATACAATTTTTAGATCTTTATTTTCTGAGATTGCCTCTGGTGAAAGAGAGAGATTTGCGATCATATCTAAATAATCATTGTCAATCTCTTTACCAATGCTTTTGATCAGATTGGGCTTTGCTTCAAATTTTACATCGTCTATGGAGGTAATGGAGCCTACCTCGTTAATTACATTTTTGTCGTGAGGAGATATGATTTGTGCACCATCCTCCCAATAAGCTTTATAGCCGTTGTATTCTTTTGGATTATGAGAAGCAGTTACAACAACACCACTTTGACAGCTTAATTTTCTAATTGCATAAGATAGCTGAGGGGTAGGTCGAAGTTCTTCAAATAGAAAGACCTCAATGTCGTTTCCGGAAAATACTTCGGCCGTGGTTTCTGCAAAAAATCGACTATTGTTTCGACTGTCATGAGCGATCGCCACTTTAATTGACTGACCTTTAAAAGTCTTTTTGAGATAATTTGCAAGGCCCTGAGTCGCCATGCCCACCGTGTATTTATTCACGCGATTACTCCCGACACCCATAATGCCGCGTAAGCCACCCGTTCCAAACTCAAGGTCTTTGTAAAAGCATTCCGTTAATAAAGAGTCGTCAGAAGCAGAAATCATCTCTTCAATGGCTGACTTAGTATTTGCATCAACCTTTTCACTTTTCAACCATTTATCGGCTTTTTCAACTAGGTTCATCGAATATTAATTATGAATTTGTCAGAACAGAAACTGTAATTCGTTAAGAAATTGAAATTTTCATTTTTTTTATGAGAATTATTGAAATTCTTATAAAATTTGCCAATGAAAACGTTTTCAGTATATTTTTTCCGGGTATGAATATAGAAAAACTAAATCAAGCTTTTGTCGAGATTGCAGAAAAGAAAATAGAACTCACAAGATTTGATGTTCAAGAACCACAGTACGATGCGGTCCTTTCTGAAATCCATGCAATGGAGGAGCAATTCCACCAAACATTTGGAACGTTTGTGGAAGAGATATTATTCAACGTGCATGATGAGTATTGTCCGGACAATGACGTCCTGCTTCCCAGTGCCTACATGGCCTCAGCTTACCTCAAAACTTCTAATGATCGGGTAATTTATGATGTCGAAACTGATCAGGGCATACCGGTAGAAGCGGATGACTTTCCGGGAGTAAGAGCCAGGTTGGTATTAATACCCGGCCCTACACGACTTATTCTGCAGGGTGAGAAAGATGAATTTAAAGAGACCGTTTGGATTGCCAGTTAAAAACCCATTTTAGATTTGGCTCGATTGAGAACCTCTGACGCGATGGCTGTTGCTTTTTCTTCACCTTTTTGAAGAGCACCTTCCAGTTCGTCTATATTATTCATTAATCGATCAAATTCATTTCTTGGTGCGGCGTACTTTTCCATGATGAGTTCGAATAACGCTTGCTTGGCATGTCCATATCCGAAATTTCCTCCCCGGTAGTTGTTGGCCATTTGTTCCGTTTGTTCGCCACTGGCCAGTAACTTATACAACTGGAATACATTGCATGTATCCGGATTCTTCGGTGCCTCCATGGGGGTACTATCTGTGACAATTGCCATGACGTTCTTTCGGAGTTTTTTCTCAGGCAGAAAAATGTCTACAATGTTCCCATAGGATTTGCTCATCTTTTTGCCATCTGTCCCCGGAACAGTCATCAACTCTTCATTGATTTTTTCTTCAGGGATCACAAACGTTTCGCCGTACTCTCGATTAAAAGTCTTTGCTATTACCCTGGTCATCTCAAGGTGTTGTTTTTGATCTTTACCTACAGGAACTATGTTGGCATCGTAAAGTAAAATATCCGCAGCCATCAGCACGGGATAAGTGAAAATGCCACCATTTACATCCGAGAGCTTATCTGCTTTGTCTTTAAAAGAATGAGCATTGGCAAGCATGGGGTATGGAGCAAAACAATTCAGGTACCAGGCCAGCTCCGTCACCATCGGAACTTTTGATTGCCGATAAAATAGGTTGTTATCAATGTCAAAGCCAAAAGCAATCCAAGCCGCAGCTACAGCACGGGTATTCATGATCCTTTTCTCCGCATCTTTTAGGCTGGTCAGAGAGTGCATGTCAGCGATAAAGAAAAAAGATTCATTGGCCGAATCTTTCGAAAGTTCGATCGCCGGAAGGATTGCCCCCAATAAATTTCCAAGATGTGGTTTGCCCGAACTTTGAATGCCAGTAAGGATACGCGCCATACGATAGTTTTTTGGCGCAAACCTATCAATAAATCTATTTTATGCTCCATTCAAATACCAGGTTCTATGTTAATGAAGCTTAAAAGACCAGAAAATATTAAATCAGGGAACAACACGTTATTAGTTTTACAGAAACTTTACATACTAATTATATGAAAAGCTTATTTAGCGTACTGTTTGCAATCGCTGTAACATGTCAGTTAGTAGCACAAGACAATTTGGAATTTGATAATCCGGATTTTGATTTTGGGACGGTTGATGAAGTAGGAGGTCCAGTAGACCACAAATTCACATTTGTAAATCGAGGTATTGAACCGATTGTCATCGTAGGTGTTAAAGCCTCATGTGGATGTACGACTCCAGACTGGTCCAAGGAACCGGTGGCTCCCGGTGAATCTGGCTTTATCATGGCCCGGTATAACCCGCTGAATCGGCCTGGAGCATTCCGAAAAAGCTTAAGAGTAACTACCTCAAACCCGGCTGTCAAAAAAACACTCTATATAAAAGGAACTGTTAATCCCAAACCTAGAACGATCGCTGATGACCTCCCGACTAAAATGGATGGTATTAGAGTACAATATCGCTCTTTCAACTTTGGGAAGATCAAAAATCACGAACCTGTTAGAAAGTCTTTCGATGTATATAATGATAGTGAAACGACTATTTCATTTTTGGAGAACAAACTTGTTTCCCCTCAATTCATCAAGGTTGCCTATGAGCCTTTGGAGATTGAACCAAAAACTAAAGGTAAGATATGGGTCACTTATGATCCTTCTCAGGTCAATGAATTAGGGTTTAATTCTTCTCGTATTACTGTTTATACTTCTGAAGAAGGGAATAAAGCAATGAAACAGTTCAATGTGATCAGTACAGTTGAAGAGCATTTTCCACCTATGTCAGATGAGGACCTGGCTAAAGCACCTCGCTTGGCCTTTGATAAAACAGCACACAATTTTGGAAAAATGCAAAAGGACGCTGCTGCAGAAACCGAGTTTCTTCTGACAAATAATGGCCAGGAACCCTTGAATATCCGCTTGGCAAAATCGAACTGTGGATGTACGTTGGTTGATCTGGAAAAGGAGGATATCTCACCAGGTGAGACCGTAAAGATGAAAGTGAAGTTTGACTCAAAGGGAAGAAGAGGACGCCAATACAAAACAGTGACTGTTTTTTCTAATGACCCTTCAGCACCTACACAGGTGCTTTCACTGAGAGCTGAAGTACCCAGAACTTAGTTCTAATAAAAAATAATTGGAGGGTTGAGAGGTAATCTTAACCCTTTTTTTATGTCTTTACGGGCTGTAGAAAGAGAAATAAATAGTAAGTGTGATGCGTGTTTATCCTTATATGAATTAGAAAATATTTTGGTCAGGTAGACTATTTTCCTACTATGGAAAATAGCCGACACTCAGGTGATTTCTTTGAAAGAAACAGCTTGTTTTAGTGAGGAAATGTGAAACTTAGGAAGGCGAATATTTGGAATAAAGTCGTTTTTTGTAACGATATGGGTTGTTTGAGTTTTTTGTGAATAGTTTTCATGCGCTGGTGAATGTTCTTCATTAATTTAGCGTGGACACTAAGACGCCCCCGCCAACTTTTTTACTACTAAGACCAGTTTGCTACCTAGCTAGATGAAAGTTCTATTTTTAGCCTTTATCTTGTCGACGTTTCAGTATGATACGTCCCAGTTAAATCAAACAAGTGATAAGCAACTTGTTGACACACTTGTATCGTTAATTCCCGACAATTTTGATTTTGAAAATTTTTACCAGGATTACGGTCGGGGTGGAATTAGTATCAGAAACCTCCAGGATCGCATAGAATCAACTTCTTCGCGGGAATTCTCGCCATTGATTTTTGACTCATTTCAAATAGACACGTTAGAATCACTGTTCCGTACATTGTACAATACGGGAGGTGAGGGTTTCGATGAAAACAGAACGCTTTACCTTCAAATGAAAGCGTTTCACGACAAACAAAATATTCTCCATGTCAATTACTTGAAAAAACTCCAGGAGAAAGTAGGAATTGTGTCAGCTGTGGATGAATCAGCAACAGACGAATTTGTTGATGATTTTATCCATCATCAACAGTTCGAAGAATTGCAACAGGAAATAAAGGAGTTATTGGGGTTAGACCTTTTATTAGATCAAAGAAAAGAAAAAGCGTTGCACGATCTCTTTAATAACTCACTACAATCTTACATCGAAGTTGCAGACTTTCAGAAAGCCCTTGCCAGCTTAAGGTTGGAGTTTCAGGATTACCACCCTTCCGAGCTAATGCTTTCAACGAATATTAGCCTGCTTAATATCGAAATAAGAGCTCATTGGTTGCTACTTGATCAGGAGGTTCGAAATCTGCAAGTTGTTAGTGAACAGAACCAATTGGTGCTAAAGAATAGTGGTAATCCAATAAAGGAAGTTGTAGAGAGTAATTCTTTCCGGGAGATCCTGTTCAGACCTAGAAAAGGAGTTGACGCTATAGACATGCTCCGTGATAATCACGTGAAATACAAAAAACTGAGTTCTGTTGTCATTGCAGTTGTCCAGGAACTTGATGAAATAATGATAGACCAGGAAAATTTTCGTCAATCCATACTTCCGGCGATGATAGGAATTCTTGATCGGGCTCAGACCATTGATTCATTACAGTCCAAATTATCTGATTTCTTACGACGCCTCTCAGAAGCCAATGAACTTGAGAAGGGTCAATTCAGAAGTGCATCGGCGCAGGCTTATATGAGAGAATTGATAGATAGGTCTACTGAAACAGAAGAGTATAAGAAAATAGCCAGTCAGCAAAATATCATTTCCTGGTTAACCATTGCGATGGCTATTTTAGTCTTAATCGGATTGGGAATTGTGCTTTTTCTTTTCCGGCAAAAGATCGAACACAATAAAGAAATTTCCAGTGTTGTAAATGCTGGTGGGCAAATGTTATCAGATATCTGTAGTTCCAAGGATAAGATATTAAGTACCTGGAAAACGCATAAAATTGAATATTACCTGAAAGATAAGTTTGCCATAGGAGGTGATTTTTTCTGGGTGCATCAAAATGAGCGATACAAATATTTATTGATTGGGGATTCCGAAGGTCATGGTATGCAGGGAGGAATAGTGACTGCCTACTCTGTGGGAATTCTAAATGCACTCATTCTCTCCCGGGAGTCCAAGGGTTTGTGGCTAAGTGGGAAAGCCTTGCTCAAGGACTTTACGGATACGGTAGGGGTGATGAATAAGAATTGGTTCACTGATATGGGGTTGCTCGTTTATGATCGTGAAACTAAGATTAATGCCTACTACGGCACCTTACCTCTTTATTGCCACTATGATGGCAAACTCGTTGAGGTTAAGACTGGTGTTAAGAACCTTGGATTAGCAAAAGGGTTCCTCGATGATACCAACACATACCGAAACAAGCTTCTAAAAGGCACTGCGATTAATGTGCCACAGGGAACCAACCTCGTCATTTCATCTGATGGTTTTTCCGATCAGGCAATCAGTGATGATAAGAAAAAGATGAAAAAACTCGGCAAAAAGAATTTCAGAAATATTCTAACCAAAGGTCTGGTCATGAAGAACCCAAGAGAGGTTAAGGAATTTTTGGAGAAGGAACTTGAGGGAATGGTAGATCAAAGCAAATCGAGAACCGATGATAATAGTTTTGTATGTCTCCAGATCAGTTGAAATATATTTTAATCGTTTGTCTTGTTTCCATCTGTGGTATGGCGCAGGGGCAAGTTGAAGGAGCCAACCTGAAACAAGTTCCTATTGCTGAGATATTGAAGGGGATAGACCGATATGAGATGGACTTCTTTGAGTTTTATGAGACAGTGGAGTCTCTGGAGAAGAGGGAGAATGTTTCTAAAGACAGCATTGCACTGGTGATTTTAAAATATTTCCTGGGAGAAGAGTACATCAATAGTAGAGATAGCGCTCAGAGGAGTATGATCATGCGCCACATGGAGCAACAAAAAGAACAGTTGAAATTAAAGAGTGTTTTGAACGAGAAGGAGGAAATACTTTCCAATACGTTGACGAAAGTGGAGACCCTGGAGAGTCAGGCACATTTACTTCAACGATCGGTTTGGAAAACATATATTATCAGTAATAATCTCAGTTACTCAAGACTCGGAGCATTCTATGATGTTTCCTTAATGATCATCACCGGTAAAAAACATTTCCTCTATGTTGGCCCTTTAATAGGCTATAAGGAAAACCTGGAGAATGAATTGCCTTTTATTTTAGGACTTCAGGGAATCATACCAATAAGTGTTGCCACGCTGACCAAGAGCAATAAACGAGGGAAATTGTTCATGCCCAATTTATATGTTGGAGCGTCCGTTTATACTTCAAATTTCTTTTTCAAGGCTAATGAAAGTGCAGGTCATATTGAATCTGGTATTGGTAGGATTTTCCGATCTGGCACGTGGGGAGGAAAGATCACAGTCGGCTATTCGCCTAATTCCCGCTATTTGATTGGATTGAATGCATTATATGAGAAATTTGTGGGAAACAATGATCCCGTATTTATTTACAATACTGAGTTTTCTATTGGTTTAGGAGCTCAAGTCTCATTTCTTTTCTAAAAAAAAGGCCAGCTAATTGCTGACCTTCTAATACTATTCATTTGGGAATTCCCTTTTATTTACCTTCCCATTTATTGTCATCTCGATCAGTATCTGCCATTTTCTTACTGGCATCAATTTCAATCGACTGAATATCGTTCATATTACCAGGAATACTTACTTCGTAGCTATTGTAAGTCCATCCCCAATCATCGAGGATTTGGACTTCACCATTTACTGGTTTTTCACCTCGCATGAGGTCAAGAGGTATGTATAAGTCAACCACTTGACCATTCTTTTTCGTTACCCTTATATCAACAGGCATAGGCATGACACCCTGCTTTTGTATTGTAAAAGAGACGTTGCCATTTTCGTCCCTAACATTTTCAACTGCGTAATCTATTTGGTGAGTAGAGTTTACCCAATACTCATAATACCAATCAAGCTCCAGGCCAGAAGTTTTCTCCATCACCCTTACAAAGTCGTTGAGATCAGGATGTTTGTAACGCCATTGGTAATAGTAGCGTTTTAATCCTTTATTCAAATTTTCAGACCCGATCACATAGCCAAGTTGAGCCACACTTACAGCACCTTTTGAGTAGGCGCCAGCTCCGTATGCAAAGTTCGTCATGAAATGATCCGAGTGCGTACTTAGAGGTTCCTCCTTGCCACTTTTTGCAATAGCGAAATACCCGCGATAATTGCCTTCGAGTGCGCGAGCATTGTCTCCTCCGAACAAATTAGTCATGGTAAGACTTGTTGCATAGCTGGTATATCCTTCATCCATCCAGGCATAGTAACTTTCGTTGGTCGCCAATAATCCCTGATACCAACTGTGCAACGCCTCGTGTACGGTAACCCCGACAAGACTTCTGATCGAACGGTGACCTGTAATTAAAGTAGCCATTGGGTATTCCATTCCACCGTCACCACCTTGAATTATTGAATACTGAGGGTAGGGGTATTCACCAAAGTTTTCATTGATGTACTGGAATGCTTTGATCGCATAATCAGGTAGGGCCTCCCAGTTTTCTTTAAGTGTATCTCCCTGATAGAAGAAATGTAATAAAGGACCATCAGGAACTCGTGCCGTCGTGTGGATGTAATCAGGGTCTGCCGCCCAGACGAAATCGTGAACATTTTCAGCTTTAAACTGCCATGTCAGGGTTTTGCCTTTCATTTTCTTGGGTTTGGTACCTTCAGGCAAATACCCTTTACCAATTTCATCCGCGTTTTGAAGTAATCCTGTTCCTCCAATTATGTACTTTTTGTCGATGGTAATGTTGACTTCAAAATCACCCCAGGGTGCATAGAATTCTCGACCAACATATGGATGAGCATGCCATCCTTTTTCATCGTACTCCGCTAATTTGGGGTACCATTGGGCCATCGAGTATCGAATACCTTCTTTGCTATCCCGACCACTTCTTCGTACCTGAATAGGTACCTGACTATTAAATTCCATGGAGAAATTAACAGTTGCTCCAGGTAAGATCGGCTCGTTTAGGGTTACTTCCAGTACCGTACCTTCCATGTCATAAGTCAGGTCCGATCCGTTTTGTTTCAGTGAAGTAACGCGATGGTAGCCGATTTCTTCCTCTGAAAGTTTGGAAATCCGATCAGTGACCCGTCTGTCTGGATCTTCGATGGACCTACTCCTGACGTCCATCAGGCTTTGAGGTTGAAAGGCATTGAAATATAAGTGGTAAAAAACCTTGCTTAGGGTGTCAGGTGAATTGTTTGTGTAGGCCAATTCCTGGGTCCCGGCAAATTGGTTGGTTTTCACATCGAAATCAATGTCCATTTTGTAGTTCACAGCCTGCTGCCAGTAGGCTTGTGAAAAACCACTCAGTGATAACGTGCATAGCACCGCTACCAAAGTGTAGTGCTTCTTAATCATGTTCATGGTGTCCAAGATAAAAAAATGAGCGCCGAGGCGCTCATGAAAGTTTGTTAAATGGTCGAATTTTTTGAAAGGCGAAAAAGATAGTTAAATATCTACATTCGCATATTTTGCATTTTGCTCGATAAATTCCCGGCGTGGGGCTACTTCATCGCCCATAAGCATGGAAAATAAATGATCCGCTTCAGCTGCGGATTCGATGGTTACCTTCTTCAGACTTCTGTTTTCAGGATTCATCGTCGTACTCCACAATTGTTCAGGGTTCATCTCTCCAAGACCCTTGTAGCGTTGTACATTGACTGAATCAGCTTTATCCGGTGCAATTTGATGAATGACATTGTCCCGGTCGTCATCACTCCAGGCGTAACGCTCCGTTTTCCCTTTTTTCACCAGATAAAGAGGTGGAAGTGCGATGTAAACAAACCCTCTTTCCACAAGCTCCCGCATGTATCGGAAGAAGAATGTCAGGATTAGGGTTCGAATATGACTACCATCAACATCAGCATCCGTCATAATGATGATTTTGTGATATCGTAGCTTCACGGTGTTTAGCGCTTTTTCATCGTCTTCAGTCCCAAAGGAAACACCCAGGGCTGTGATCATATTCTTGATCTCTTCATTGTCGTAGATTTTGTGCTCTTGCGCTTTTTCTACATTTAAGATCTTACCTCGAAGCGGAAGAATAGCTTGAAATTTACGATCGCGACCTTGCTTGGCGGAGCCTCCGGCAGAATCTCCCTCTACCAGATAAATCTCACAAGCGGCAGGATCTTTTTCTGAGCAATCTGCAAGTTTTCCAGGAAGGCCGGTGCCAGAGAGTACATTCTTACGTTGAACCATCTCACGGGCCTTGCGAGCCGCGTGCCTTGCCTGAGCAGCCAGGATGACTTTAGAGACAATCTGCTTGGCCTCTTTTGGGTTTTCCTCCAGAAACTCATTGAGCATATCAGAAACGCATGAGTCAACTGCCCCGCTCACATCTGAATTACCCAGTTTCGTTTTCGTCTGTCCTTCAAATTGTGGCTCAGCCACTTTTACCGAAATCACTGCAGTCAGGCCTTCACGGAAGTCATCACCACTGATTTCTACTTTGGCCTTTTCGAGTAAGCCTGATTTATCCGCGTATGATTTTAATGTTCGGGTTAAAGCCCTTCTAAAACCAGCTACATGCGTACCACCCTCAATGGTATTGATGTTGTTGACATAAGAAACCACATTCTCAGAAAATGAGCTGTTGTAGTTCATAGCGACTTGAACGGGAATGTTAGATTTCTCCCCGTCAATATAGATAGGAGCAGGGATCAGTCTTTCACGAGTATTGTCTAGATACTCTACAAACTCTGCCAGACCACCCTCCGAATGGAATACTTCATGCAGTGGCTTGCCATCTTCAACTTCTCTATGGTCCGTTAATTCGATATGGATACCAGAATTAAGAAAAGATAGCTCTCTTAATCGTGTGGCAACTTTTGCGTAGATGTAAACCGTTTCCGTGAAAATGCCATGGTCTGGCATGAAATGAATAATCGTACCAGAGATGTCAGTATCTCCAATTTCTTCTACCGGACCCTGTGGGATTCCGAGTTTGTAAGACTGTCGATAGATTTTTCCTTTTCTATGAACAGTGGCATGGAGGTCTGTCGATAGTGCGTTCACGCAGGATACGCCAACACCATGTAGTCCGCCGGACACTTTATACGTGTCTTTATCGAATTTTCCTCCCGCATGAAGGACCGTCATTACAACTTCTAAGGCCGACTTCTTTTCTTTTTCATGGAAATCTGTTGGAATACCTCTTCCATTGTCAGTGACTGTTATGGAATTATCCGTGTTAATCTCAACCTTGATGGTATCACAGTGTCCAGCAAGTGCCTCGTCTATCGAGTTGTCCACAACCTCCCAAATGAGGTGGTGAAGTCCTTTTATCCCTACATCACCGATATACATCGCAGGCCTTTTCCGGACTGCTTCAAGCCCTTCTAGAACCTGTATGTTACTCGCTGAATAATCGCCTTTCTGCTGAGGAGTTTCGTCTGCCATATTGTGTATTTCAAAACACACAAAATTAATCAATTTATCCTCCCCCGAACGGATAAAATTGATCGGAGCAAAACGAGAATAGGCAAGCTTTCAAGCTTGCCTATTCGTTTACAAAATGACCATGGATTTAGTTTTAATTATCGCAATAATCTGGCGGGGAACAAGAAGATCGCTTTGATGAAACCAAGTACACCTTCAACCGCAAAACCAAGAATGCGAAAAGGAATCAGAAAGAGCCAGATTATAGGGTACATTAGCAAAAGGACCAATGCCAAAGGCCAACACAAAACCAGCAAAATGAACCAAAGCAATACCTTCATATTTATTCGTCTTTTAGTGATTTAGCAGGATCTGCTTTGGCGGCCAGGTAGGATTGTGATCCCATCGTAAGCCAGGCAATGATCAGGGCCATCACTCCTGAAACTATGAACGTAAGTGGTTTGAGTGTGGTTCGGTATTCGAAATCGGTGAGCCACTGATCCATGAAGTAGTACGAAACTGGAGCAGCAACTACGAATGCAATGATCACCAATTTGATGAATTCCTTGGAAAGCAGGGTGATGATCCCCGCAATCGAAGCACCTAATACTTTGCGAATACCAATTTCCTTGGTACGCTGTTCGGCAGTAAAGGATGCCAAACCGAATAAACCTAAACAGGCGATGAAGATGGAAAGAAATGCAAATACACCAAATACATCACCGGTTCGTTTCTCGTTTTCATATAGCGCTCTGAATTTTTGATCGAGAAAATTATAAGCAAATGGCTGTCCTGGAACAATTTCTTCCCAGGCTTGTTCGATATGAGCGAGTGTGCCATCTATGTCAGTGCCACTGATTTTGAACAAAGTCCGGCCATTGGCACCTTCATTGAGGTGAATCACAAGCGGTTCGATGCTATTCTTCAACGATTGAAAATGGAAATCTTTTACAACGCCAATGATGTTATAACCTTCCATGGTTGGCTCATTCTGGTCACCGCCATAGGTGTAGATCTTTTCACTTAAAACTTCTTCGTATCCAAATAATCGAACTGCTGCCTCATTGATTAATACGGCAGTGGAATCGGTACCGAATTCTTTGGAGAAGTTTCTTCCATTCAATAATTCAATACCCATCGTCCCAATGAAATCATAATCTACATGCGCTTCGCGGATCACCTGACTTTCATCGGAAGCTACGGCGGGACTTCTGAAATACAAATCTGAATTGCTGTAGTTCCCTGTAACCGTAAAGTTGGTCATGGTATTGCTGATGATGTTGGCGTGACGAGCAGACTCATTTTTGAAGGTTCTGGCCTGCTCTCTTAGCAACCAGGTATCCTCTACTATGATCACCTGATCTTTATCATAACCAACTTTCTTGTTTTGGATGTAGGACAACTGGTCGAATACGATCGCAGTGCCAATGATCATGATGATGGAAATACTAAATTGGAATACGACGAGTGTGCTGCGTATAGCTCCACTTTTCAGACCTTTTGACACTTTTCCTTTAAGTACCTCAACTGGCCGGAAGGAGCTGAGATAGAAAGCGGGATAACTTCCTGCAAAAAGCCCTACCGCGAGCATGATAAGAAGCATGGGAACCAGGAAGATCGGTGATAAGGCCGAACTCAACACAAGCACTTTACCACTGATTTGATTGAAAGCAGGGATCGTGATTAACGCCAGCCCATAGGCGATAACAAATGAAATCAGACTCAATAAGATCGCCTCTGTTAAAAATTGACCAATTAATTGCTGACGATAAGCTCCCATTACTTTTCGGATACCCACTTCCTTTGCCCGCTTGGCAGACCTTGCTGTGGACAAGTTCATGAAGTTGATACATGCCAATAGCAGGATGAACAATCCCACCGCACTGAATATATAGACGTATTTGATGTCGCCATTTGCACCGATTTCTCCTTCCAAGTTGGAGTGTAGATGAATATCCGCCATTGGGATTAATGTGAAATTCAGTGCATTACCACTCTCATGGAATTCATCCATGTTCATGTTCAGGAACTGACTGATCAGCGGAGCACAATACCGGTTGATCATGTCCGGAAATTTCGCTTGAAGGGACTGAGCCGTTGCGCCCTCTTTTAGCTTAATGTATGTGGGGAAGTTGGTGCTCAGCCAATGTCCGTTTCGTACCCAATTGAAGGTGCTCATGGATAGCAACATGTCGTGGCGCATATGGCTACTTGTTGGTAAATCCGGGTAAACAGCAGTCACCTCATAATCGATTCGATTATCCAATACCACTGTCTCTCCAATGGGATTATCTTCACCGAATACTTTTTTTGCGATGGACTCACTGATCGCAATGGTGTTAGGTCGAACCAGCGCCGTTTTCACATCACCATGAATCAATTCTGTGCCGAAAAATTCAAAGTAATTGGAGTCAGCCATCAAAACATACTCTTCTTTGAACGTTTCAAGACTCTCCTTTTTACGAATAAACCACGTACTATGACCATTCATTCGCACGGATTCCAAAACTTCAGGATAGTCATTCACCAATGCAGCGGCGGTGGGTGAACCAACAGTTGCTGAATTGTGATCAGTCCCATTCAATGTAGCCTCAAAATTGATGCGATGGATACGATCCCAGCCAGGGACGTGCTTGTCGTAGGACAATTCGTCCACAACGAATAGGGAGATCAATATGAAACTGGCTAATCCAATGGATAATCCCAGTATGTTGAGCAACGAGTAGAACTTGTACCGCGCCAGGCTTCTAACAGCAATATTGAAATAATTCTTGATCATGATGAGTGAGTTTTAGAGAGCTTATTCGTCTTTTAAGGAAGTGGCAGGATTGGCTCGAGCTGCCAGATAGGATTGAGATCCCATCGTCAGCCATGCGATGACCAATGCAATCAATCCTGACACGATAAAGGTTAGTGGTTTCAAAGTAGTTCGGTATTCAAAGTCAGTAAGCCATTCATTCATAAAGTAATAGGCCACAGGTGCGGCCAGAATGAAAGAAATCACGACTAACTTGATGAACTCTTTAGAGAGCAAACTAAGGATACTGGCTATGGAAGCACCCAGGACTTTTCGGATACCGATTTCTTTTTTGCGTTGCTCGGCAGTGAAAGATGCGAGGCCGTACAATCCCAGACAGGCGATAAAAATGGACAGAAAAGCAAATACGCCAAAGATGTCGCCAATGCGTTGCTCGTTTTCATAGATACGATTGAAACGGTCATTCAAAAAGCTGTATTCGAAAGGTTGACTTGGCGCAAATTGCTCCCAGGTCTCCTCAAGAGATGCGATGGTCTGGCTGAGGTTATTGGCGCTTAGTTTGAAAGAGACAAATCCTCTTCGTTCGTCAAGTGTAAATACTAATGGGTCAATGGCTTTTTTCATGGAATTGAAGTGGAAATCATTCACAATTCCGATGATTTGAAAGGTGATGGATTCTGGTGCTTCCCGTGATCCTCCGAAAGTAGAGATGTACTCCCCGACAGGCTTCTCAAAACCAAGCTGCGCGACGGCCGCTTCGTTGATCAGTACTTTCGTCGTATCATTAGGGAATTCTGCGGAAAAGTTTCTTCCTTCCTTTATTTCCATGCCCAAAGTCTTCATATAGTCCAGGTCAATGCCGTAATTATTGAAGATATAGGTGTTTCCTGTTCCTGTCGTTTTCCCCGCAAACCAGGCGTTGTTGTTATTGGTTGTCCCTACTGGTAGAAAGGAAGCAATGGTCCCTGAAATGATGTTGTTATTTCGCAAGGCTTCTGTTTTAAATGCCTGGATGTTATCGTCTAGTAACCACGCATCGTGAAGCATAATCACCTGATCCTTGTCATACCCTAATTTTTTATTCTGGATATAACTGAGTTGGTCAAAAACGATTGCCGTTCCGACGATCATGATGATTGAAATACTGAATTGAAGTACTACTAATACACTTCTAATACCACCACTTTTCATTCCGAGATTAAGCTTCCCTTTCAATACTTCAACTGGTTTGAATCGGGATAGATAAAGTGCAGGGTAACTTCCAGCCAACATGCCAACCACTACCATGACCAACATCATCGTACCCAGAAAAGCAGGGGAGAACAATTGAGCCATATTCATGGTTTTGTCTGCTAATTCTTCGAAAAGAGGAAGTACAGCGGCGGATAAACCGACTGCAATACCAAAGGCAATGAGACAGATCAGGATAGCTTCCGCAAGAAATTGCTTAATCAAATGTGACCGATAGGCGCCCATCGTTTTCCTTACGCCAACTTCTTTTGCCCGACTTGCTGATCTTGCCGTGGCAAGGTTCATGAAATTGATACAGGCCAATAGAAGTATGAAAATAGCGATGGCAGAAAATATGTATACATATTTCATGTCACCATTGGGCTCTATATCACCTAGTTTACTCGAATGTAAATGGATGTCTTTCATTGGAAAGAGCGAATAGCCAGCTTTGTTTCCGGCCTCATAAAACTCATCGAGGCTTGCATTCATAAATTGTTGAACTTCCGGGCCGATGTATTTCTCTATAAGTGCAGGGAATTTGGCATTGATGGCATTAGGGTCTGTGCCTTCTTGTAATTTGAGGTAGGTCTGGAAATTGAAACTCATCCAAATCTTCATTTTCGCTTCTTCCAGGCCTTCCATTGATAAGATCAAATCAAAATGCATGTGTGATTGACTGGGCATATCTGCAAATACTCCGGTTACTTCATAATCCGTGCGGTTATCAAGACTGATTTCCTGCCCAATGGGATCTTCTTCACCAAAGATCTTCTTCGCCACTTTTTCGCTGATGGCAATGGTATTAGGTCGTTCCAGCATGGTTGCTTTGTCTCCACTAATTACTTCGAAATCGAAGAATTGGAAGAAGTTGGGATCTGCGAAAGTGACTAGCTCTTCTTTGAAATTCTGATTGTTTTTCTTCCATTTGACAAGACGGTCTCCCTGTCCACGTAAACGAACAGCATCAATTACCTCAGGAAATTCGCTTTTCATCGTGGCCGCTGCAGGCACGCTTGCTAAAGCTGTGTTGAAATCACTTCCGTTAATATTTCCGGCAAAATCCATGCGATAGATATGCTCCAGGTCGGAATGAATCTGATCGTAGCCCATCTCATCCTGCACATACACTGCAATAAGGATGAAACAACTCAGACCTATGGAGAGGCCCAAAATATTGATCAAAGAGTAAAATGAGTGCTTACGTAGGTTGCGTAATGCGGTGGTGACGTAGTTCTTGAACATGACTATTTTGAGTTTTTTGACCTTGCTCTTGCAATAGATGCCTACTTTAAACAAAAGGTTGCATCTAGTAATACATAATTATGGGTATTAAACACTACTTGGCATTACAAGGTTGTGTTTTTTGAATAAAAAAATGTCACTCGCTAGAATTTGATACAAATTCCCGCTTTAGGGAAACAAAATCTGGCAGGAGCCTAAATGGCTCGTGATTTTGATTTTTCCTCAGGAAGAAACAGTTCTGGATTAAGTCTTAAATACTTATCAATCACATATTAATTTGACCAACAGGCTCCAAGAAGTTCTTTTTAGTTTTGAATCAATTACCGTGGGGCATATGTTTTGAATATTTTATTCAGAAACAGGTCTATCGCGAATTTCGATAAAGGTTAAATAAATTGTATTCAGTAAAATGATCAAGCTTAGTTCCAGTCGGAAATGGAACATCATTTATTTTTTGATTTTCGTGTATTTGATGGTTTTGGCTGTTTTAAAAGAGGGCAGTGCCTGGATACAATCAGCTGATTTTGCGGTATGTTTGATGCTATTTACCACTTTATTATGTGCTATTTTCTTTCAGGAACGTGTTCGTAGAAAGCTTGAGTTTTTTTGGTTCAAACGAATTCAAAAACCTGTGCCCTGGTTGGTTGAAACCCTGGTGACGATTGTGTTCTTTTTTCTGTGTTTTATTCCAGGAATGTTCGTTTTAATTGCTTGGTTAACAATAAGTGACTTCATCTATAAGTGATGGTACGGCATTAAGTGTTCCATGGCATGTTTGCCGGTAATACTTCAAAGTTCCCCTCATCATACTGATTGAGTACGTCAACAGATCCCCTTCTGATCTTTGTTTGTAACGAGGATCAAATAAATCATCAAGTCTTTGAATTGATTGAAGGTAAGACTTCAATATCCTCATCATCAAATTGTTTCAT
Source organism: Cyclobacteriaceae bacterium (assembly GCA_965215825.1). GTDB lineage: Bacteria > Bacteroidota > Bacteroidia > Cytophagales > Cyclobacteriaceae > JAWPMT01. Next base: position 1,386,304 of record CBDCEM010000003.1, read on the forward strand.
TACATAAAAAGGGTCTCTTTTTGTTTTCCAGCCTAATTTGGACTTAGCATAAGAATTATCATATACCCGATCGATGGAAGGTGGTAGAGGCCAACCTCGTCGATCAAATTCTTCAGCCAGTTCAGGCTGTCTTATTCGGATTACTGCAGGTGCATCATGGTATAATTCCTCACAGTCTTCCGGAAGAAAAGGAGTGGTGCCGGAGGTTACAAATACGTCGAATGAATTTTTATTAGAAGTTCCGGCTGCCAATAAATGAGCGGTAGCCACATCGCGGTAATCGACTCCTCGGTGAAGTCGGTAAACTGCCATTATTGATGCTGGTTCCGGGAAACAACGGGACATACGAATGACACGGATTTTGAATTCCTGGCTGGCAAATTCTTTTAACATTTCCTCCGCTTCCAGTTTGGTGCGGTGGTAGATGGTCCTTGGTTTGGGAACTGTTGCTTCAGTAATCCACGTAGCCCTGTCCCGGTCAAAATTTGCATATCCGTAAAGTGCAGTAGTACTCGTAAAAATCAATTGCTTTACACCGTGGGCAATGGCTGCCTCGCAAATGTTCTTTGTAGCCTCTACATTGATCTTGTGAAAATTTAAATCAGAAGCGACCCCCACATGAGGTGCGTGCAGTGCTGCAGTATGGTAGATTGTTGAGACGCCTTTAACAAGCTGAAAAAGTGCTGCCCTGTTTGTGATGTCCTGTACATCTGTCGTTGCTGAGGAGGGTGATTTGTCAATACCGATAACTTTTGAATTTTGACTTAAGCACCAATGGAGAGCTCGGCCTATACGACCACTGCTGCCGGTAATTAACACTTTTTCCATGGGGCGAAGTTACATGAACCTCATAGTAGCCATCAATCTAAGATGAGCTCAAACCATTGTGCTGTGTGTTTTCGGGTAGAATTCTCTGGGAAAATGAGGTCTTCTGACTTTCCCTGGAAATCCCTGACTTCAAGCCTGATTTTCGCTTTGGTACCTTGCAATTTCCTCTTGTCAATTTGAAATTCATAGCCTTGATAAGGTTTGATGCTCTCCATTAAAGGGATGTCTTTTGAATGGTTTATCATTTCTACGTGATTGGCTGTCCAGAGGGTGTTGTTGCCCCAATTCCAGGCGGGACTAGAATCATCCCAATTAGCTGTTAATTGCCTTTCGCCCAATTGCATCGAAGCATGAAGGTTGATGGTTCCTATTGATTCGTTTGATAAGAACAGGTCCACATATTTACTTTGGACACCTTCATGATACATTCCCAGGAAAATTAGTGTGTCATTTTGAGCTAGATAGAATCTATTACTATCCGTGAGGGAAATATTTTTGGCTGATTGCCAGGCAGACTCATGAAACATTCCATCTATTTTCAATTGGAAATCAGGGAGATAAGGTATGTCATCATTGATGGACTGGCTGGAAAGTAAAGAAGGGGTGAGGAAAAGGAACAGTAGCAGGCGATTCATGGACTAAATTTCTTGATTACACAGCAAGTTTCCAACATCGGTAATATACTCCTTGACTTACTGCGTATTGAAGATGATGCATACTGCTTAGCAATTGATCGATGGTATTAGCTGACTTTGTCAACGCCGACTACTGTTGCTTCCTGACTAAAAAAAAAACCAATGAATTGACCGATCAGTTCGGTCTGCTTCCAGTAATTAACACCCTTTGCATTGATCTAAGTTAGGAGATTTGCTCTTCCTTTTATAGCTACTGCCTATATTAGTCATGAACATTTAAGGAGACTTCCTATAGTAACTCATGTCTTCATTGAAACTGAACACATCCTACCGGCATCACCTGATCTGCGGATTGGTCATGGCAATATGGCTTGTGAGTTTTTTAGTCCTCATTGCTCCATTTGATGCCAGTGACCTCTCTTTCTTAATACGATTGTGGGTGATGCCAATGTATGGCTTGATTTCACTTGTAGGATACATGATGCTCATTCCTATTCAGAATGGAGTTTTTCGTTGGTTAGGGAGATGGAACATGGTATTGGAAACCTCTTTTCTAATCATTTTTAATGTGATCATCCTGATGGGATCATTTATTTATTACAAAACAGACATCATCAATGGGCTTTATTCCTTTCGGAAGTTCACGTTAGAAGTTTACTATCCCATATTCTTGATTGTCTTGCCAATTCTACTTTTTTCCCGTTGGCTGTTGAATAGAAAAGCACCCAATCCTCTTATAGAGCAGATCGCATTAATTGGTGACAATAAAATGGATGTGTTAAGATTGGTGCCAGATGATTTAATTTGTATTTCCAGCGCCGACAATTATGTCGAGGTATCCTACTTGCACCATGATGAACTGAGTAAAAAACTAATTCGTTCAACTTTGAGAAAAATGCAGGATCAGGTGCCCGGATTGGTCAAAGTACACCGATCCCATGTCATTAATCCCATGCATTTTAAGGAGTGGAAGGATGCCAATTCCATTATTTTGACTCACATGGAACTGCCCGTGTCAAAAAATCATAAGAAGGATTTACAGACGCTCGGTCATTCGCCCCTAAAAGCCCATGGTTTATACCAGACAGGTTAAAAGTGAGGTCTTGGGTCCATAATTCCCATCAAATTGTCGTCAGTTCAAAAAAGCGAATAATGAAAAAGATCCTATTTATTGGAGCTTTGATCTTCTCATTGGAAGGACTGGCTCAGGTTAGTAAGGCGAACGAAATACTACAACAATTGATTGCGAAACACAATGTCGTTGGTGCAGCGGCGGGATATTCAGTAGATGGTGATACTAAATGGCAAAATGGAGCAGGTTATGCGGACGAATCCACCAGGAGGAAGTTTGAGACAGGAACTATTAGCAGATTAGCTTCAATCGCAAAACCTATGACGGCAATCGCAGTGATGCAATTGGTTGAGCAGGGAAAGATCGACCTGGATGTACCTATTCAAACCTATTTGTCTGCCTATCCAAAACAGGCGAAAACGCAAATCACTACACGACATTTACTATCTCACACCTCGGGTATTGATGGTTATAAAAATGGACGGGAAGCACAGACAACACAAGAATATGCCCGGCTTGAAGATGCGATGGTAATTTTCAAAGACCGTGACCTTCTTTTTGAGCCGGGAACTCGTTTCAATTACACGACATATGGTTACACCGTGCTAGGAGTTATCATCGAAAAGGTTTCAGGAATGAGCTTCGAGAACTACATGCAGCGAAATATCTGGGATGTCGTAGGTATGCAGAATACTGGAATTGAAAAATTCGGTAGGCGAGAAGCAACTCAATCTGCTTTATACCATCAAAATAACAAGGGCAAAACCAAAGAAGGAAAAGAGAATAATTTGAGTAACAGGTTTCCGGGGGGAGGTATCCATTCCAATGTGGAGGACTTGCTCAAATTTGGAAATGCAGTCATCAATAATTTGTTGATAAATGAAAGTACTATGAACCTGATGCGTGAACACCATAGCCTGGAAAAAGAAAAGAATGGTTATGGTTTTGGTTGGTTTTTGTATTATCCGAAACCGGATGAAGGAAAGATTATAGGTCACAGTGGAGAACAAACAGGTTCTGCCACGCAATTGGTGATTATTCCAGGACTCAAAACTGTTGTTGTGGTATTGTCGAATACCTCCGGAACATCCCGATACATTACTTCTGCGGCATTTAATATTTTCTCAGCATTAAAGGAAGAGTAGCTTCATCCGAGGAATGTCGGTTCAATCTTTTAATAAATGATCTGTGGTGAACAGCTCATCAAAATAGGCACGCTTCCATTCTGGATTTACTTCCTCGATTAAGAGGGCTTCAGCCGCACCAAGCGCATAGAAATAGACTCTTTTACTTTCATTGATCGGCGCAGCAGTCAGGCTGTTCAGAATTTCGATTTTGTATGATTTTAAATAGTTGTCTAAAGATACTTGATCAAATCTTTTCTGGTCGATGTGTTCAAAGTTGGTGATCCAATGTTCAAGGATAGATAGTTCCATAAACCGTGCATACCCTTCTTGCCAAAGCTGTAGGTTCAAATACCGATAATGTTCATCTCCTATGATCGTTTTTAATTGTTCCTTGAGAATTCGATGTTGTTTTAAAATTGATTGGACATCAACTGCATCCTGCAAGAGGAGAAGATTTTTGGTTATTTGATTAACCTGTTTAACCACACGATGATCTTCATAAGGGAAAGGGTGATTGAGCATCCACATACCCGTTTGATCTCCCTTGTCCAATTGAAGGGATTTTTGAGCTGTGTTATAATCAGGATGTGAAAACTGTAATTGGTGAAAATGCTCGTGCAACAGGGTGACAGTCCATTCCATTGGTGTCTGTTTGGTATTTTCGGGTGTACCAATGATAATGGTTGGTTGATAGTTGATATAGGGAAAGGTGGCCAGAAAATGTTTGCTTAAAGTAGCTGGTCGTGACGGGATGCCTTCGCATGTTTCCAAGAAGGTAGTGTCGGAATATTGAGATCCAAAATAGTATTCCAGCTCATCTCCGATTAGAAGGAGGTTTTTTGGGACAGTTTCCCATTCGGCCCAATAACTATCGTACATATTTGAGGCAACAGCCTGATAAGTTGCTATTAATTTTTGATGGGTTGCTTCCGGGCATTGAGACAACAAAAAGCACGGTAGCATATTGACCAGAATAATTATTGCATTTCTCATGGATGCAAGATTATTCCAATGGGATTTCGATCTCAGTTAAGTAGCGTTAATGATTGTTAACCTTGGTTTTGACTTTCGAGTCAGAAGCAGTATCTGGCAAATTGATGTAGAGGATCGCAATTTCCAAAAAGATCATAACTTGCATCCCATTTACCATTTCAGCGTGAATAGCTTCTAATTCGGACTTTCAAGTCAATACGTTTTGTTAATCGACACCCTTCTTACCCACAGAGAAACATCATACCGGGTAGCCTCCTTTGAAGACAATTGTTAGATAGACTGAAATGCTACTCGACTATGATCGTACGCTTGACCTTGTTGTAGGGGCCAGGAATAAGTTTTCTTTCAGAATCAACAAGATCCAATCTGATTTCTAATTCACCTTTAGGGGCATTTACAATATACATGGGTTTCCACTCGTCGAGAAAGATTTTCCTGCCATCAATGGTCACTTTTACTTTATTTCCTTCTGGCGAAAGTGTTGTGTTAACTAAATAGAAGTCGAGTAGTATTCTTTTAGCATGTTTACCCTTATAAGTGCCATTCGGCATGTTGTAAAACAAAAGGGGTGCATCCAAATCAAAGTCTCTAAATCTCCTGTCGCTCTCTGAGTCTGGCTCTCCTACTTTGATCACATCCAACCAATAGGCATCCGGATTTTTGATGCTTTCGTGGTATGACCTTGATAGAAAGGATAAGACAACTCTATTTCCTATTCCGAGCCTCCTCTTAAAGGATTCTTCGTAATGAGATGAGTAAATTTTATTGCTAATAAGTGTACGGACATATTGACCTTTTTTCGTATTTAGTACTCTTCGTTCTCTTCCTCCTTCTGTCTGAACACCCAATTCAAAATTGTTTACTTCAAAATCAAATTGACCGAATGTCCTGCCTTCTTCTTCAATCAAATCCACTTCATTTAATTTCAAGCTCGCGTTCTCATAGGCAGGAGAGTCCTCAATATCTCTTAATCGAACCTTGCCTTTCTTTTCTCCCTTTTTTTTAGGGGTGTCTTCTGCAGGTTGTTTTACTTCGTTTTCTTGTTTATTGGCTGAACCACAGCCCCAAAGGACAAAGAACAATGCCAGAATAACTAAAGCATTTGATATTTTGGATTTCATTTTATAAACGTTTCATCAAAAGTAGTCATGTGATGATTCTAAAATGGTAAAATATTATGAGATCAATGTGCAAATATTATTGTGAATTGATGATCCCATCATGGAATCCCGCTCTTTTCCATTGGTTATCTTCTAGCACCCAAAGATGTGTAACACGAAATTTCTTATCAAAGACAATACTCTGTTCTGTTCCTTTTGAATAAACCATGCCATTGACCAGCGCCGTTTCTCCATAAAAAGTCATCTGAATATCGGACATTCCATAGTCCTGGACTGCTAATGAGCCTGCGTCTATTTTCTCTTTACGGCTTTTGACATACTTCAACCAAACCTCTTTGGTATAGGGCGAAGATGAACCATTGGTGTGGAGGTATTTGTCTGTGAGTAGTTTCTCCAATTGCGATACATCTGCAGCTGCAAATGCCAAATTAAAGTCGTAAATAGTAGTGATCAATTCTTCGGTCTTTTGATCCAGGCTTTTTACGAGTTGTCCATCTTGCTTCTGTCCTACCTGACAGGCCAGGAGACAGGAGAGAAGAATGGTGTAAAATGATAATTTCATGGAAATACGTGTTTTAGAAGGACCAGTCGTTTAAAACAAAGAAACCCTCGCAATTGCTTACGAAGGTCGTCTCATATCATTTTTTAGGAGCTGCTATTCAGCAAGTGTAACCGTACGCTCAACGGAGTTGAAAGGACCAGGGATCAAATTTCCCAGTGAGTCGATCAACTCCAATTTTATTTTCAACTCGCCCAGGGGAGCATTGTTGATGTACATGGGTTTCCATTCTGTGATCAGAAATTCTTCTCCATTGATGGTGGCTCTTACTTTGTTTCCATTTTCCGAAAGAGTTGTGTTCAAAAGGTAGAAGTCCAACATGACCTTCTTTGTGTCGGCCCCTGAATACGTTCCTTTAGGTCGGCTATAAAACATATGTTGAGCAGAAAAATCAATATCCGAAGTTTCTTCTGTCTCACCTACCGTTACCACATCTACCCAAAAAGCATCTGGGTTCTTCACACTCTCATGAAAGGACCTTGAAAGGAAAGCCACCAAAACATAATTGCCTGCTTCCATCGGTTTGTCGAAATCAGGTGCATAATGGGCGGAATAAGGTCCATTATTTGCAATAAAGTGAATGTGTTGTCCCTTTCCGGAATTGGAAATTCCCCGAGTATCGGCACCTTCGGTTTGGACACCCAGCTCATAATTAGCGACATCAAAATCGAATTTTGCGTTGAATCCTTCTTCTGATTCGGTGATATCCACGCTACTCAGATTTAATGAAGCGTCTTCATAGGCAGGAGATGCAGGTACATCATCTGTGAGAGTAATTGTCGATGTAGGTTCTACAGTTTTTTCTGTGGACTCTTCTGAGCTGGATTTACCCGGGCCACAGGCGACTAATAGAATTGATAATAAAGCACTTAGGAAGGTGAATTTTTTCGAGTTCATCTGGTTAGGGAAATTTTTTAAAGTGTTAAAAGTAGCGATTAGAAAACACGATTACCAGTATGGAAGTTTAGGAAGGCATAAAAAGTACAAAGGCAGCCTTTTTCGAGACTGCCTTATGGACTATTACAATTTGTTAAGCACGAAAGACCTTATGTCGTTTCGAATTTAGGTTGATTAAGTCTCTAATGTAAATCAAATATTTTTCCGATAAAAAACTTTGGAAAGTTAAGTTTGGAAAACGTCATCGTGTTGCCAAATTCATTTATCTTGTAAGTTTTTTTGGATATGAAAAAGTAGTAATATCCTCAATTCCAAAGCCCTTTTTAGGTAGATTAGATCAGGTTATTCCTGTAGGAATTTTCTGAGCACGTAGTGTAAAATGCCACCATGTTTGTAGTACTCTACATCTACACCAGAGTCCAATCTTAATTTCGCTTTAAAATCAATAGATGTACCATCAGGTTTTTTTGCGGATACATCAACAATTTTTCCTGGCGTTAGGTCTGTAGCCAGTCCTGTGATACTATAATCTTCATTTCCTGTTAGACCTAAAGTATCCTGATTCTCTCCTTCGATAAATACCATAGGAAGAACACCCATACCTACCAGGTTCGACCGGTGAATACGTTCAAAACTCTCTGTGATCACTGCCTTTACTCCCAGTAGGTTCGTTCCTTTCGCCGCCCAATCTCTTGAAGACCCGGAGCCGTACTCTTTTCCGCCAATCACTACTAAGGGTGTATTGTCTTGTTGGTATTTCATAGCTGCATCATAGACGGACATTTCGTCACCAGTCGGATGATACTTCGTGTATCCACCCTCTTTAGATGCAAGCTTATTTTTGATCCTCACATTGGCGAATGTGCCTCGCATCATTACTTCGTGATTGCCTCGGCGTGACCCGTAGGAGTTAAAGTCTCGTTGTGCTACACCATTCTCAACTAGGTATTTTCCTGCAGGGTGTTCGGGTAGGAACTTTCCTGCTGGTGATATATGATCTGTGGTCACCATATCGCCCAATTGAAGAAGTACTTTGGCACTTTTTATGTCTTGAGGTTCTGCCACTTCGGTAGAGATGTCTTTAAAGAAAGGTGCTTCCTGGACATACGTGGAATTGCTATCCCAGGCATAAGTTTGACCAGAAGGAGCGTCTAAATTTTTCCAGGCTTCATCTCCATCAAAAACTTCACCGTAAGACTTTTTGAAATCTTCAGGTGTCACCACCTTATCCATCATGGTATTGATTTCTTCCTGACTTGGCCATATGTCTTTCAGGTAAATATTGGTTCCATTCGGATCCTGACCCAAAGGTTCATTTTCCATGTCAAAATCCATTCGCCCGGCTATTGCATACACCACTACAAGCATCGGAGAGGCAAGGAAGTTCATTTTGATGTTCGGATGGATTCTTGCCTCAAAATTTCTATTCCCGGAAAGCGCCGAAGACACGATCAAGTCATTTTCAATCACAGCCCTTTGAACATCCTCCATCATATCTCCGGAATTACCAATGCAAGTGGTACAGCCGTATCCTACCACATGGAATTTTAAAGCTTCAAGATAGGGGAGAAGCTCTGATTTCTTTAGGTACTCTGTCACTACCCTGGACCCTGGTGCCAGGGAAGTTTTTACCCATGGTTTGATGTTAAGACCCAACTCTACCGCTTTTCTCGCCACCATTCCGGCGCCGATCATTACGCTTGGGTTCGAGGTATTGGTACAGGATGTAATCGCTGCAATGACTACCGCTCCGTCCGAGAGATCAAATCGTAAATCCCCTTTCTTCAAAGGGACGGACTTTATCGTGCCTTCCTCTGAGGTTTTCGTCGTGTCGCGATCATCCACAGCCAGGTATTTACGGCCATAAGAATCGTTGAGTAACTTTTTTATGGTTTCCTTCGACTCCCGTAACAGTACTTTGTCCTGAGGTCGCTTCGGACCTGAAATGGTAGGTTCTACTGTGGATAGATCCAGTTCAATGATATCCGTATACTCAATTTGATCATTGGGATTTCTCCAAAGTAAGTTAGCTTTTGCATAAGCCTCCACCATATCGATGTGCTTTTCCTCGCGGTTGGTTTTGCGCATATAAGCCAGTGTTTGCTCATCGATTGGCCAATGGGTGTCTGTACAACCGAACTCAGGAGACATGTTAGAGATAGTTGCCCGGTCGGCAACAGTCAGGTTATCCAGACCCTCACCAAAGACTTCCACAATTTTACCAACCACACCGTAATCCCGTAACAACTTAACGATAGTCAACACAAGATCCGTTGATGTCGCCCCTTCTCGCATCTTGCCTGAAATCTTCAGGCCTATGACCTCCGGAAGGATCATATAGATGGGTTGGCCGAGCATAGCTGCTTCTGCTTCAATGCCTCCAACTCCCCAGCCAAGAACACCGATTCCGTTGACCATTGGGGTATGTGAATCTGTGCCAACCAGGGTGTCTGGGAATAGATACCCATCTCTTTCGATCACTCCTTTGGCCAAATATTCCAGATTTACCTGATGACAAATACCCATACCTGGAGGTACTACACTCAGATTGGAGAATCCTTGTTGTGCCCATTTGAACACTTTGTAGCGTTCTTCATTTCGCTCGTATTCCAGATCGACGTTTTTGCGATAAGCGTTTTGTGTACCAAAGAAATCTACCATCACAGAGTGGTCAATGACAATATCAGCCGGCACCACTGGATTCGTTTTGCTTGTATCTTTCCCTTTTCGAGCTACTTCAGATCTGATAGATGCTATGTCAACTACGGCGGGCACCCCAGTAAAGTCCTGCATCAATACCCTTGCAGGAGAGTAAGGAATGTCCTTGACGCCTGCGGTAGTTTTCCAATTTAATAGTGAGTTCAGATGCTCTTCGGTCACGGAAAATCCATCATAGTTACGGATGGCGTTTTCCAGCAAGATCCTGATCGAATAAGGAAGGGTATTTACGACTGGCTTGGCTTTGGCCAAATCAAAAAGGCTGTAATATTTGTGAGAGCCAAGTGCGCTAGGTAATTGCTTTTCAATGCCGAAGAAATCCTGTGTCATAAGAGAAAATTGTTTTTTAGAAATAGTTCACATCTTAAAGTTAAACACCAAAGGTTGCTTTTTTAGTTCTTCGTTTCATTCATCATTCTTTTAGAGCGCTTAACGACGAAAAATTACTATTTGCCCAAAAGAGCAAATAATTTATCATAGTTACCGCATACTAATTCATTAAGAACCGTATACTAAATCATTAAGAACATTAGAACCATTTGCTATGAGAAAATTAAATGATGTTGCCAGGAAAGCGGGCGACCTGCTGAACCTTACCGTCAATGTTGAATTTGATAAATCAATTGAAAAGTATGTTGTCACCAAAAGAAATAAGATCTTATACATCGGTGCAAACAAGACTGTAATCAATTTCTAAGAAACAATACCATGGAGTTCATGGTGCGTCACAAATAATTGGAATTTATACACATCTCTTTTTCGAGGGAATAAAAAAAGCCCATCCGAATTACTGGATGGGCTTTTTTATTATGTTGCAACCTGACTTATCGAACCAACTGTTTCGTCGAAGGCTTAAACTTTGTTAAATCAATCCCATCTACTGCCGCTTCATATTCACCCATGTTGGGCGTTCTCCCCAGGATAGAAGAGAGCACAACGACAGGAGTTGAAGAAAGTAGAGATTCTCCTTTTTTCTCATCAGAATCTTTTACCACCCTACCTTTGAATAATCTGGTAGAGGTGGCCATTACCGTATCTCCAGGAGCCGCTTTTTCCTGATTTCCCATACAGAGATTACAGCCTGGACGCTCCAGGTATAGCATGTTTTCGTAGGATGTGCGGGCAGATGATTTAGGAGACGCATCATCAAATACAAAACCTGAATACTTTTCCAATACTTCCCAGTCACCTTCCTCTTTTAGTTCATCCACGATGTTATAGGTAGGAGGGGCAACTACCAGAGGAGCCTGAAATTCCACTTTACCTTTTTGTCCTTCGACATTCTTAAGCATCTGAGCCAGAATTTTCATATCTCCTTTGTGAACCATGCATGAACCGACAAATCCCAGATCTACTTTTTTCTCCCCGCCATAATAAGATAATGGCCGAATCGTGTCATGTGTATATCGCTTGGAAACATCCATGTTATTGACATCAGGGTCAGCAATCATAGGCTCTCCAACCTCATCCAAATCCACTACTACTTCAGCATAGTACTTAGCATTCGCATCTGGAGCCAAAGCGGGCTTTTCTCCGGAGGTAATCTCGGCAATGCGTTTATTGGCAATGTCAATCAATCCCTGAAGAACTTGTTTTTCATTGTCCATGCCCTTTTCGATCATGATCTGGATCCGACCTTTTGCGATCTCCAATGATTCGATCAAAGTTTCGTCTTCAGAGATACAGATGGAAGCTTTTGCCTTCATCTCAGCCGTCCAGTCTGTGAATGTAAAAGCCTGATCTGAAGTCAGTGTTCCTATGTGAACCTCGATCACACGTCCCTGGAACACATTCTCCCCTTCAAACTGATGGAGCATTTGTGTTTGTGTGGCGTGAACTATGTCGCGAAAATCCATGTAGGATTTCATTTCACCTTTGAAGGTTACCTTCACAGATTCTGGAATAGGCATGGAGGCTTCACCCGTTGCCAATGCTAACGCCACTGTTCCGGAATCAGCTCCAAACGCAACACCTTTTGACATCCGTGTGTGAGAGTCACCACCAATGATTACTGCCCAGTCATCTACTGTGATATCATTCAATACTTTGTGGATCACATCGGTCATGGCATGATATTGCCCTTTCGGGTCTCTGCCAGTGATCAAACCAAAGTCATTCATGAATGTCATTAGCTTAGGGATATTAGCCTGTGCTTTTTTGTCCCAAACGGAAGCTGTGTGACATCCCGACTGATAAGCGCCATCTACGATTGGCGATATGACGGTGGCAGCCATCGATTCCAATTCCTGGGAAGTCATCAAACCTGTGGTATCCTGAGACCCAACGATGTTTACCTCAACCCTAACATCAGAACCGGCATGAAGTGTTTTACCTGGTGTAGTTCCTACGGAGTTCTTGTTAAATATCTTCTCCACAGCTGTAAGACCCTGTCCTTCCTCAGAGATTTCTTTGGAAGGAGCAAACACGGCAGGTGCATCAACGCCCAGTGTTTTCGCTGCGAAGGTTTGTAATTTTTTACCAAAGACTACTGCATATGACCCACCAGCTTTGATGAATTCCATTTTCTGAGGAGTCAGTGAGCTGGAGATATCAATTAGCTCTTTCTCGCCATTGTAAAGCTTTTTCTGCCTGGTGTTTATGGTAAGGACCGTACCTGTTGCCACAGAATAAGTTTCTTCCAAAACCGGTTCTCCGTCAGCGTCTACAACAGTTTTACCGGCTGCATCGGTCTTTTTCACCCAGTTCTTCAAGTCAATGCCGATACCTCCTGTTACACCTACGGTGGTCAGGAAAATAGGAGAAATACCGTTTGTTCCGGCAATGATGGGAGCTATATTGATAAACGGAACATAAGGACTTGCCTGAACACCCGTCCACAATGCCACGTTGTTTACTCCCGACATCCTCGAAGAACCAACACCCATGGTTCCTTTTTCGGCGATTAACATCACTTGTTTGTCAGGATGCTGTTCTTTCAATGCCTGTAGTTCATTTTGCATTTCTTTGTTATGCTCAAAAATGCATTGACCGTGCAGCTCACGATCAGACCTTGAATGGGCGTCTGCACCAGGAGAAAGCAAATCTGTAGAGATGTCTCCTTCGCCAGCGATGAAGGTAACTACCTTGATTTCTTCTTCAACGTCGGGTAATTCAGTGAAGAACTCTGCTTCTGCATAGCTCTCCAGCAGGCTTTTTGCTACTGTGTTTCCGGCTTTAAAAGCAGTTGCTAAACGATCTGTATCAGCCTCATAAAGGAATACTTGAGTTTTCAACACTTTGGCAGCTGCCTCTGAAATGGAAGAGTCATTACCTAAGGCCAGATCAAGCAATACCTCCACAGATTGACCACCCTTCATGTGAGAAAGCAGCTCAAAAGCAAAAGTTGGTGTGATTTCATCTACTACGGACAGACCAAGGATGATTTCTTTAAGGAACTTGGCTTTGACGCCAGCGGCGTTGGTGGTTCCTGGTAAAGTATTATAAATAAAGAAGTTAAGAGAATCTTCCCGATGGGTATTATCTGCACTTTTGATTTGCTCTATGATCTCACCGAGCAACACACCATCGTCAATTGGCTTAGGGTGAAGTCCCTGGCCTTTTCGCTCTTCTATCTCTTTAATGTAATCTTTATACATGTTCATAGTCTAAAAACGCTTTGCTAACGCAATACCTTGATTTTCATGTCCGAAAGGCTAATCTTTTGCACCACTTCAGATTCTTGAAAAATTGATCCGCTAAGTTAATACACCAATAGGAAGCTGCCAGTTCCTTTTTATATTATAAACGTTCCAAAAAGGCAAGTGTATCGACTCTATCGGCATAGTCCCAGACTTCAGGCATTTGGGCATGACCAAAAGGAACATGATCAGTCTTGCTATTGGAAACGATGCATTGAATTTTATGCTGATTTTGCTCTAGCCGCGTTTCCAGCTCCGATTGTGATTCATATGTTTCGTAATAGGTCACGGAGATCGGGGAAACGAGTGCCTCATCTTCCAACCAGAGCCCGTATCCTGTATCGAGATGGGGCACTCTATTGATCAGATAGATACTCTTGTTGTATTCGTAGTTGTTAAAGTACTTATGGTGTTGGGATAGATTTCCTTTGTTATCCCAACCATGAAGAATCTGAGTAAGATCATAACCCTTAGGAAGGAATAACTTTGAAACATTTCGACACCCCATGCCAAAATACTGATAGATATCGGCCCAAAGTTGGTCCAGTTCTTCTTGAGACTCATCTCCCTTGATGATGGCTACAGATGTGCGGTTCTTCCGGATAACATGAGGCATTTTCGAGAAATAGTATTCAAAATATCTGCTGGAATTATCACTACCGGTGGCAATTACAGCATCAATGTCCTTTAACCGAGCCTTGACTTCCAGAAAGGGTGTTAGGTTTGGCGTGGTTTCCAGTAATTCCTGAATAATCGCTCCCATGAGTACTTCATCCTGTGAACTCATTTTAATGGTTACTTTATGACCGGAGATCAGCACGCTCAATAAATCATGAAAGCCTACCAGAGGAATATTGCCCGCCATGACAATTCCCACCTGTTTTGGACTGATCTCATCTAATTCATAATTGCTGCTCCATTTTTTCAGGGAAGCCTCATCGAGCATTTTTTGAATGCCTTGTACAGCCAGGTCGATGTGTTCTGGTATAAACCAGCTATTTTTATTTTTAGCTTGCCTTTTCAGGGTTTCATAGGGTTCACTTCCATGCCATGAATCCAATCTTTTCCCCAACTTGACAAATGCTTCTATTCGTTCTTTCAAAAACATGATGCTGCAAATATCGGGGGAAAAGCTGTTTGGAGTATGATAAAAACATTTTCATGAAATGAGATTAAATTTTTTAAATCTTTTTCGCGCGAAAGCTGTTTATTAATTTCGAGCCTAGATTCTAGATTTAGAACAATAACAATATTTTGCTATGGCAATAATAATTACCGATGAGTGCATCAATTGTGGTGCATGCGAGCCAGAATGCCCGAATACAGCCATATATGAAGGTGGTGTAGAGTGGAAATGGTCAGACGGTACAGATTTGAAAGAAGTGGAGTTGGAAGATGGTACTTCAGTGGATGCTTCCGAGTCGCAAGAGCCCGTCTCAGATGAGTTTTATTATATCGTTTCAGGAAAGTGTACTGAGTGTCACGGATTCCATGAAGAACCTCAGTGTGCGGCTGTTTGTCCGGTAGATTGTTGTGTAGATGATCCTGATTACGTTGAAACTGACGAGGAACTGGCTGCCAAGAAAGATTGGATGCACCTTTAGTCTCAACTGACTTTCAAAATATGGGCTCCTTTTGGAGCCTTTTTTGTGGTCTTTTTTTAATTCTCGCTCCCATTTTTTGTTTTGTCGAAGAACTGAAAGTATATATCCATTGTGGAATTGATAAATGAGGCGAGGTTGTTGTTCCGATCATCGTGATCTGCTGCTGTGATTACTCGCGCTTTTCGTAGGTTTGGAAACCAACCGTTTTATCATGTCCGAAACTAAGTCATATCTGCAGGAGCCCTTGACACTTCCATGTGGCGTCACCATTAAAAATCGCATTGTCAAAGCGGCCATGACAGAACGCCTCGCCAATGGTGATCAACATGCTACCCCCGAGTTGGAGACGTTGTATGATCTGTGGTCTTCCAATGGAACCGGTCTGTTGATAACAGGCAACATAATAGTAGATCGTCGATACAAAGAGGCCTCGGGTAACATTGTTCTGGAAGACGAAAGTGGCATTGATTCACTTGCTGAAATGGTCTCGGCAGCAAAGCAAAATGATACCCATGTCTGGGCCCAGATAAGTCATGCGGGCAGGCAGTCGAGCATTTTCTCAACCTTTAAGCCACTTGCACCTTCTGCAATACAACTGAAGAAATTGGGACTTTTTGCCAGACCTAAAGCCATGAGCCTGAAGGAAATCAAGGAGGTGGAAGATCGTTTTATTACGACGGCCAAACTTTGCAAGGAAGCAGGTTTTACGGGTGTACAACTGCATGCTGCCCACGGGTATTTGTTGAGCCAGTTTTTATCGCCGATCACTAATCAACGAAATGATGAATACGGAGGGGAAATTGAAAACCGGGCGAGATTGCTGTTTGATTTGATCATCCGGTTGCGATCGGAGTTAGGGGCTAATTTCCCAATTTCTGTCAAATTGAATAGCGCGGATTTTCAACGTGGAGGTTTTGATGAAACCGATTCACTGTTTGTTATTCGTGAACTGGAAAAACTCGGTATTGATTTATTGGAAATCTCAGGAGGTACCTATGAAAACCTCAAATTCCTAACCGAGCGCTATCAAAAGGAATCGACAAAAAAGCGGGAGGCCTATTTTATGGATTTTGCCGGTCAGGTTCAAGAGATATCAAATTTGCCATTGATGATCACTGGTGGATTCAGGACTACAGCATTCTGTGAGGAGGTGCTCAAAAACAAAGAACTGGACATGATTGGGTTTGCGCGCCCTTTTCTGAATGAAAAAGACTTTCCGAAACAATTTATTGATAACCCGAATGGATTTGTGAGGGATGCGGCTTTTCATATGCCCATCAAAATGCTCAAAGACTTTGCCGAAGGAGGGTTTTATGATTACCAGATTCATCGATTAGCTAAAGGAAAGGAACTTAAGCCAGGGTATAGCCCTTACCTCGCCGTACTCAGACTCACCTGGAATGAGATGAAAAAGGGGTGGTTTCGTTGAATGTGCCAAATTCTCCATTGAACAGAAGATTGTAAAAATGATACTGAATAAAGTAGCTACTTTCATCTTGATGATGATTGGGTCAATTGTTTTTTCGGACTGCTTAGGTCCGGTTAGGAATGAAAACCAACCACCGGAAAAAGGATCTTCAATCGTCGGAACCTGGAAACTAATCTCAGGAACTGTTATTCAGGGAGGCGATACGACTTTTACGGATTTTACACAGGGGCAGGAAATGATTAAGATCATCAACGAGACACATTTTGCTTTTTTAAGGCATGATTTGAATGCAAAAGAAGACAGCAGCAAAATGTTTGTAGCGGGTGGAGGAACTTATACCATATCGGGAAATAAATACACGGAACATCTCGATTTCTTTACGATCCGCGAATGGGAGGGAAATCACTTTGAGTTGGAGTTTTCAATTCAGGGTGATACGCTTATTACTAAGGGAATTGAAGAGGTAGAAGACTTGAATGTCAGCTACTACAATATTGAGAAGTATCATCGACTTTCCAGGTGATGTCGAGGGCACTAAAAATGTATGACGTCTGGGTATGAGGACAGATGTCACACAGACGTCCAGTTAGAGTGGTTGGCCTTGTGATTGGATACCTATATTTGGTGGATACGTTAGAATGTTCACGTTATGCAAAGACCTTATATATCCATATCAGTCGTTTTCACTGCCTTACTTTTAGTTACAGCTTGTGAGCAGGCCACTGCACCGTCAGACTTTGACTTCAAGGAATTGACGATTTCAGGTATCCATGAATCGTATCGCGATGGAACTTTTAGTAGCGTGGATCTTGTGAAGGCCTATATAGAAGTCATTGAGACCTCCGATGCGAAGATTAATTCGATCTCTGTGATCAATCCCAATGCAAGCAATCGAGCCAGGGCCCTGGATGAAGAATATCAGAAAACGGGCGTGTTAAGGCCACTGCATGGTATTCCCATCGTAGTGAAAGACAACATCAATACGATTGGTTTACCTACTACAGCGGGTTCGCAGGCGCTGCGTGATTTTATTCCTGATGAAAATGCTTTTGTTATTCAGCAATTGGAAGAAGCGGGAGCCATTGTATTGGCGAAAACCAACATGGCTGAATGGGCTTTTTCGGCCATGCATACCAATAGTTCAACGATGGGCACCACGCGCAATCCATATCACCTTGATCACGTGCCAGCGGGTTCGAGTGGAGGAACGGCCGCTTCAGTTGCTGCTAATTTTGCACTGGGAGGTTTGGGAACAGATACTGGAAATTCCATCAGGGGCCCTTCTTCACACAATGCCTTGGTGGGTTTCCGGACTACCCTGGGTTTGATTAGTAGAGAAGGTATTGTGCCATTATTCTTGAGAAATGATGTGGTGGGTCCGATGTGTCGAACCGTGGAAGATGCTACCCGAATCATGGAGGTGATGGTAGGAATAGATCCGAAAGATCCACTCACGGAAAATTCCAAAGACCGGGCTAAAATCAATTATCAACAGTACCTGGATAAAGATGGGTTAAAAGGAGCCCGAATCGGCGTACTACGGGAATTGAGTGACCATGAAACAGACGAGGACATACAAGCTTTATTCGAACAATCCATCCAGGATCTGAAGTCATTGGGAGCTGAGGTAATTGATCCTGTAGTTATTCCTGATTTCGCTAGCCTAAGGCAGAATCAATGGTGCGCCATGTTCAGAACAGATTTGGAGATATTCTTAAGGACGTATGTAAAAAGAGACACCATCCAGACATTGGAGGATGTCATCAGAATCGGGACAATTTCCGACTATGCCCGTGAGCAATTATCAGGGAGCACAACAGCCACTGGACGATGGGGAGACTCTGATGCGGAATGCCGGGATGTTTATTCGGATGAAAACAGAATTGCATTTCGAGAGGCTATTGAAATGGTCATGGACTCTTTGCAACTGGAGGCCATTATCTACCCATCCTGGAACAACCAACCTGCCCGTATTGACCATTTCATTGATGAATACAAAGGCGACAACAATCAGGTAATTTCTCCACATACCGGCCAACCAGCTTTTACCGTGCCGATGGGTTATAACACTGCAGGATTACCCGCCGGCCTACAGTTCTTAGGAAGGATGTACGATGAACCAACTTTGATCAGGTTGACTTATGCCTATGAGCAAGGAACAAAATGGAGAAAGCCCCCTCCGGAGGACTTGTCAGTTGCTCAATAAAGTCTAGCAGGATGTGTTTACAGTATGGTACGCTAAACAGAGGTGATCAGGTATGGACTTCTTCACCGAATATATCGACGATCCGATTGATTTCATCGAGCGCATATTTCCCAAACTTCTTCTGCTCCGCCACTTTTGAGGCGTTGGCCTCATGGAGGTTGCCGAAGATCATGATGTTTTCATCATTCAACGCATTGGCTGCTCCGGTATAATTGAAACTACCCCCGATCACTACCTGCTCATCGATCACCATCAGTTTATGATGCAGCTGGCCTAATTTTTCAGGAAACTGATCATGGATGAGTTTGGATGCCAAAAAAGTATCAACTCCTTCCTGATCCAGTACCCGGGTAGCTGCCCATTTCTGGTTTCCGGCTTTGTTTTCAAACACACCTTTGATTTTAACGCCGGATCGGGCCGTCAAGATCATTTGATCGTCAATTCCTGAAGATTGTGAAAAGGTGAAAATGGCAAAATCGATGCGATGCCTTGCCTTGGCCATTTGTTTCATGATTTCCATTTCAGGATTGTGATCCGGGGCAAACAGCACTTTAATCTGGATACCAGATACTTCTTCTACACGTGGAACGGTATCATGACCTTCATTGAGTTTGCCAAAGCGCCCCTGCATGATCTCTTTAAACTCGCGATAGTAGAGCCTTGCGATGTTTCTGTCGTGGATTACAAAAACGTGATTGAGATTTTTGGTGACCCCTGTTGCTGTGAAATTGGTTGATCCCGTAAGTACAGATGCTCGATCCCTGACGATGAATTTCTGGTGGAAGATGCTGGAATTGAAATCAAGTTTTACATTCACACCCGCCCGCATCATGGTCGCCATGATTTCCCGGTTGTGCTTAAGACCTCCTCCTTCTGTGTAGGGATTTTTGAGTCCAGGGTATGATTTGAGGTAATCGCCCTCTAAGACTACCGTAGTAGTTATGCCACTTTGTTTTGCTTTGATGATGGCATTGGCAATGGTCCAGTTGTCGACTTCCTGAATGGCAATTTCTAATCGTTTTTGAGCGCCATTGATGAAGTCAATAATGGTCTCTTCGAGGTTGTCAGGCGCTCCCAGGGTATGAGGCCCCATAAAAAGATTTACGTTTCCAATGGTAACTGGCATAATGAGATGCGTTTTTATTACACCGAAGTTCCAGAAAAAAACAGGGAAGTACAATACCCAATTTCGGGTAAATCTAAAATGTTTGAAATAAGAAGAATGAGAAGAAGAATTGTGTTTTGCTCGGAGATGTTACCCAATAACGAACTGTAAAATGCAACCAGCAATTAAAAGGATTACATCTCTCGTTTCTGAGAAGGTAAAGCGTTCCTCACTGTTGGAAGTAGTATTCATAACTCAATAAGAATAGGTGGTTGGATTCTAAATTGGCGTAAAAACTTGTGAACACATATGGTAAATCGATGGATGGTGAATTACTGTCGATAACTGTATCTCGTAGGTAACGATCTAATCATATTTTTCTGAACGAAGCCTGACTAGAAATCCTTTTTTCGAACTTTCAAGACAATCCAAAAGATAGGAGCCAGTAGCCAAACAATGAGTGTCCCGGTGGAAATGATGAGACCCATATTCGTTCCAAAAAAACGTTGAAGCACCGCCCCTGTATAACCCATGAGGGCAGAAACCTCCAGTTTTAATAAGATCATTATACGAGACAGATTGATGGGGTTGAGCAACGAAGCAAATAAGGCGAATTTGTCCAAAGGATAATCATCAAAGACCACCAATAAGATCATGAAAATACCGTCGTAAATCACTGCGAAAAACAACCAAAGCAAGATGGTATAGCCAAACCCCTTGATTTTGTTGGTATTGTATAGGCCTATGAGAAGAGAGAGCGCTACAAAAATGAATGTAAGGAGTGTGCCAGAGAAAAGCAGGATCAGGAACTGATCGACGGAAGCGGAATTCCAAATTCCATAAATGAGAAATGGAAACCCCAGACCCAGAATTAGACTCAAGGAAAGTGAAATGGAAATCCCGAGGTACTGACCCAGAAAAATCGTGCTTCGTTTGATAGGTTGGGAGAGGAGCAACTCAGTGAATTCGCCGGAATTGTAATGGTACATGATGCCGAACAGAGTGCCGATTAATGGGGTCAGTACGACAATGATATTCAGCAAGGTGATGGTTGCTTTGGACAGGTCGCCGTTCAAGAAAAGCAACACCAGTCCCAGTGCCAGGTAGAAACTAAAGTACACGTAACTCCAGCGACTTCTCATCAGGTCAAAAAAGCTGTATTTCAAGATCTTGATCATGAGCTGAGTATTTTGGCAATGGCTGCTTCCAAATTAGATTCCCCAGTGGTTTCCTTCAGCGCCGTACCCGTTCCCTGGAAATGGATTTTGCCATCCAGTAAGAAAATGATCTCTTCGGCTATTTCTTCTACGAGGCTCATGATGTGCGTAGTTATCAGGATAATTTTCCCCTTTGTGCGCTCTTCTGCAATGAGTTGCTTCAGCTGAATCATGGCAACCGGGTCTAATCCTGCCGTTGGTTCATCCAAAATGTAGTAGGGTGTGTCAAACATAAAAGTGAGCACCAGATTGACTTTTTGCCTCGTGCCACCCGAGAGATCACCCAATTTCTTGTTCATGAACGAGTTGAGTTGAAAGAGTTCAATCAGTTGAGTTGATCGACCACTGGTGAGCCGGATGTCCGAGATCATTTTTATTAATTCCCGGACAGTCAGGTTCTCGGGAAATCTGGCTATTTGTGGGAGGTAAGCCAGCTGCCTTCTATACTCCCAGTGACCATTGATCTCACGGTCAGCAATGCGTATTGTGCCCTGGTTGGGAATAACCATGCCAAGAATGATTTTTAAAAGTGTGGTTTTTCCCGAGCCATTGGGACCAAGTACCGCGAAAACACCACCATGCGAGATAGAGAAGTCCACGCCTTTGAGGACTTGAAGTTTACCAAATTGCTTATGGATACTTTGGACTTGAATCATCGGAAAGATCGAATTGCAGGGGTGGTATCGACAAGATTGTCCGGTGTGAATACAGGAGATACCCGTTCAGAAAAATTAATCAGGTCCACAAAGAGACTTCTCATCAATACAATGGTTTCAGGTGTTTTATTCACAATGTACGAGAAGAGCTTTACAGGTCGATAGGGGATGTCACCAATCCCATTTCTGTCGAGATCATAGCCTGTATATTCGGACCAATAGTTACCTGAAAACGAATTATCATTCATTTTGGAGTTGTAGGAGACATCAAAAGTGTTACTGATGAAGTCATTTTCAAAGACATGATTGGAGTAGCAACCACCAGTGACTTTTATGCCCCAACCATTTTGTTTGATCAGGTTTCTGCTGTAATCAATGCGTGTGGCGCCATCGATGAAAATGGCCGTTGTGTTTTCAATGAACTCATTACCAATCACTTTGGCATCGTAGATTTCTTTGAGTAATAAACCGTATGAGGCCGCTCCCCAGTTTCTGATGAATTGATTTTGCCGCATTTCTATGAATTTGGAGAACATCACAGCTACTCCAGCTCCATTTCGTTCGAAAGTATTTTTAATGTATTGGTCATGATTTGAGAACATGAAATGAAGGCCATAACGAACATTATCATGCGTGTAATTTTGCTCAACCCGGCTACTATCAACAAACTCCAGATAGATGCCATCCCGGACTCCCCATACCTCATTCCCAGCTATAACAACATCGTGACAATGCCACAAGTGGATGCCATTTCCTCCATCATCCTCTTTGGCGGCATTTCCGTGAACATTCGAGTTTTGGATGATCCCATGATTTGATTTTTCAATCAGCATGCCAAAAAATGGATTTTCAATTTCTACCTCACTGATGCGAAAATGATTGGCACGAAAAGCATAAATCGCCGCAAAATCTTTGGTATAACTTTTACCTGAGCGAATGATTTTGAATCCGCTGACCTGAATACTGTCATGTAATAACTTGAGTACATAACCGACTTCATTGCCATCCAAGACAGTCCCTTGCTCGCCGATCAGGATCAGAGGTTTTTCTATGGCCAGGTTTACGCAATCATAGGTTCCGGCTTTAATAAAAAGGGTATCGAAATCCTCCGCTAGTCGCACTGCAGATTCAAGGTCCCGGACATCACAGGAAGGGCAAACGATGGTTTGCTTGGCATTCCCTTGGATACTGAGTAAGAACAGAAGAATGACTAAGGTGTAACGGAACATCCTAAATAGAATAGGTCAAACCCATGTGGAAACTCGAAACCTCAGCCATTTGAATACCCTGTACTTTTTGGAATATGGGTAGGCCAAACGAAGTACTTGCTTTGATGTTTCTTAGGACTGGCTGATCTCCAAAAGAAAAATTGGTGCCAATAAAAGACCTTATTCTTGTAGACCCTGAATTGTTGGTATTTGCCGGTGGAGCCATCATTGCGTTCAGCTCTTCGTCTTGTCCGATTGTTTGAGTCAGAGTTGTACTATTGAATCTACCAGAGATGCCAATCCATTTTGAAACATCATAACTTATCCAGCAGTTGACGTCTAGCTGATTACCAAATCTATATCCCTCACTGTTTTCTCCTGTCCTCAAGGTAGCCAGGGGTTGCAGCCCCCAACTTATCCTGTTACTCGTTCCTTTGTAAGTGCCACCTACCGTGAGATCTACGGTACCTGTTCCCAACTGCATGAGATAGGGTAATTTCATATTTTCAACCATGGGTGTCCCATCTCTCTTTTTCAAATTACCAGTTGGAATGTTGACAGTTGTGTTTAAATGAAGTGCATGGTTATTGGATGAAAGAATTCCAAGCAGTAAGGAGACTTTCATATCACCCATACCTCGGCTTTCTGTAGAAAACTCATTTCCCATTCTAGTCTTCAGGTTCATCTTATTTTCTGAGAATTGCTGCATCAACATGAATGTGATGCGATCGGAAGGAGCATACATCACACCAAGCATCATCATTCGCATGGTCATAGATTGAGGAGCCACCATGTATGATTCGAAAATCTCGGTGTTGCTGACCTCTGTTGAGCCTTCCAGGTTACCTTTCATATGCATGTCCATGTACCTCAGACTTACCATAAGCCCTCCCATATGATGCAGGTGATCCCCCATGATACCGGCAGGTGCATACGATCCGGGATTGTTATGATGGTGGGTAGGATGATCCAACAGACCAAACCTGGAATCTTTGAAAAGCCGTTGGAGTTCAGTCCAATTATAAAGCTGACCTCCTTTTTCACTTTGGACTTGCTGAGCGATTTTTTTCGATGCGTAAGCAGAAAGGTAAGCCCCCATTGGACTTGGGATGGCTCTACTTTTTAGGAAAACCGCTGTTTGCGCTGGTATAAGTTGACCACCTTGTGAAAAATCAGGTACTAAAATGGAGTTGAATGAATGCTCATCGTTTTCTTTAAGAAAATTGACAAGACACTCAATGGCATCGAATGCATGCGTTTCACTTGCTGATTGAGCGATGGAGGCAAATCGGGGATCTTTTACTGGCATGTTGCATTGTGTACATTGCTTCCCTTCAATGTCCTCCAGGATTTGACCTATGCAGGTAGTACTTAGAATTACCCCCAGGAAGAGTATTGTTAATTTTTTCATGGTAGTCATTTACTTGATTTGAAATCTCATGCGCAAACTTTCCCATGCAAGGGAATCGGCATCAGCGTGATGATGCACCTCCATGGATTCAGGTGTTGAGAAGGCCGTGAGGAATGCGCCCATGGGACTTGGAATACGATCGCTGATGAGGTAGTGAGCACTTGTAGCATCGGTTAACACTCCCGGTTCGCCATAGTCCGAGACCAAAAACTTCGCAACTTCAGGACGATCCCACCCTTCATAATCCCGGAGCATACATTCGATGGCATCGTATTTATATGATTTTCCCTTCACCGTGACAATCTGCGCTGCATGTTGCCGGTCTACAATGGTCATTTGGCAAAAACTGCAAGCATCATCACCGTAATGAATGGGCTGAGGCTCCGTTCCACATGCGATAAAGACGAGCAAACTAGGAAGTAGGAGATACCATTTCATTTTGTTCTCTTTTGGATTGAAAAAAGGCCAGAATTGAGAGGATCATTCCCATAAACATCAGGTAAGCACCTGGCCTTGGCATAGATATCGCTTTGAAATTGAGGATCATTTTCGAGCCAATCAGCGGAGGTTGATAGGCCATTGGTGCGCCATTTTCGTCGGTAAACTTGATGGCAGCCGTCTCTTTCAGGTCATGACCGTAATCATATTCCCACAGGTAAAAATCGTACAAAGCAATACTTCCAAGAATGAGCATGAGCACAAACCAGATCACGTACAGGTACCGGTTGCCTATGCCCGCAAAGACAAGTCCAAGAGCAATCATGCCCCATGCGAAGTAAGGAAAGATGTCGAACTCCGGGATCGTTTCGGGAATGTCCTTCATTCCAACGTAGTGATTCATGATGTTGATGTTTTGAATATCATTGGGTTGAGCATCCTCAAATCGATTTACATGAATGTCCATTCCCAGTGGGTCCGGGTATTGAGGTGCCTCCAGCGTGATGTTCCATATCGGCCAAAGGAAGAGTCCTCCTAGTAGAATGGCTCCTGCGAACATGAATAGTTTTGAACGTTTCATAGAGTTACTTTTTTGGTAAGGCCACCTCAAAGCGAGGTGGCCTGATGGTGTTAGGACTCATTCCCCATCCAGGCTCCATCGAAGTGGAACCTCAGCGTTTTCCGCAGAGACACGAACATATCCTTGCATTTCCTGGTGAAGCGCAGAACAGAAATCCGTGCAATAGAATGGCCATACGCCTGGTTTTTTAGGTTCCCAGATGAAGGTCTCTGTTTGCCCGGGCATGATCAGCAACTCAGAAGTGTTGGCTCCGATCATACTGATACCATGTGGTACATCATAGTCTTGTTCCAGGTTCGTCACATGGAAAAACACTTTGTCACCCACTTTCACTCCCTCAATGTTGTCCGGCGCAAAGTGACTCCTGATGGACGTCATATAGATGTGAACCTCATTGCCGTTCCTTTCAACGCGCGTCTCCTTTTCGGATTTCACAGCGTGGGGGTGGTTGTTGTCCTCCAGGTTATAGAACTTAAGTTGATCCGGTTTGATCAGGTGGGCGGGGGCGCCAGCCGCATAGTGTGGTTCTCCGATGGTCGGAAAATCCAGGATCAGTTCCATTTTATCACCAGAGATATCGAAGAGTTGCGCGGAGTGCGTCAACTCAGGTCCGGTGGGCAGGTAGCGATCTTTGGTGATCTTATTCATGGCCACCAGGTAATCTCCAAAAGGTTTTCTGGAGTTTCCTCCCGGAATCATTAAGTGCCCAACAGAGTAGTAAGTAGGTTGTCTGTCTACGACTTCCCAGGTACCCAACTTCCATTTTACCACCTCAGAGCTGATGAAAAAGGTAGTATAGGCATTTCCTTTGCCATCAAACTCGGTGTGCAAGGGCCCTAATCCTGCTTGTTGTACCACACCCGCCACAACATCTTCATAATTGAGGATCGGAATGCCATAGGCATCACCATCAAATCTTTCATTTTCTATGGCGTCAAGCATCTTCGTAAAAGAGTGTGCCGTTAATGCCGCGGCTAACTTACCACTTCCAATGATGTACTCACCTGATGGATCTACGTCACAGCCGTGGGGAGATTTGGGCGTAGGTAAAAAATAGACCAGTCCCGGATATTTGGCAGGATCAAGTACCCTGACTTCTTTCTTCATGGTCGTTGTGGCCATCTGAGTAGATTCATCCCACACATTGTGAGCATATTCTGATTCCATGGTCTCGAATTGCCCATTGGCGATCAATTCCTCTGCCTTCTTCCAATTGATTGCTGCGATAAAGTCCTTGTCGTTTTGAGAAGCATTTACTTCCAACAGTGAATTAGCTTCCTCTGTATTGTAAGTAGAGAAGAACATCCAACCATGAGAGGCTTTCCTGCCAGGGTGAGCCAGATCAAAGTTGAACCCAGGCATCATCACCTGAAACTCCAGGTTCATGTGGCCAGACTCCTGATCAACTTTTATGAAACTCAGTGCTCCTTTGAAATTGCCTTTATAGGCGTCAATGGCTACATCCCTTTGGGGTACGGGTACACCAAATCGCGTGCCAGCTACCACGTACTCCGTGTTTTCGGTAACAAATGAAGAACTGTGATTACCCGCACTATTTGGGAGCTCAATGATTTCTTCTGTCTCAAATGAAGCCAGACTTATGCGAGCTATTCTGGGGGTATTGTTCCCGTTAATAAAACACCAGCGACCATCTACCTCTCCATTAGTTTGGGAAAGATCCGGATGGTGGGCATCATCCCACGGAACCGGACCAAAAGAAGTGTTCAGCAAGGGTTTTGTCTCCTCATTAAACCCGTAAGCTTTTTCCGCATCGACGGAGAAAACCGGGACAACCCGGAAAAGGCGACCTGAAGGCAGACCATATATGGACAGCTGACCACTGTATCCTCCGGAAATGAACGCATAGTAATCATCATGCTCACCGGGGGGCACAAAGGATTTTTCTGCCATATTGCTTTTAAGTGCTCCGGATTGGTTGCCCTGTTGACCGCATGACATGGCCAGGATCAACATGCCCATCACTATGATGACAGGCCATAAACGCGTTTTAGTATTCATGATGCTCATTTTTTAATTAGGTAAAATCACTTGATCTACGACATTGATCACGCCATTGGAAGTTTGTATGGAGGCGATCACTTTTGCACCCCCGACAGTGATGTCATCACCATCCACAATCACCTCGAGGTAGTCTCCTGTCGCCATGTACAGCTTCCGCCCTTTGCGGGCTTCTTTCTTTAGTGCTTCCGGATTATAGGAACCGGGAGCCGCATGCCGGGTAATGATCATTGCCAGGTCCGACTTATTTTCAGGCTTCAGGAGGGTTTCCAGTGTACCCTCGGGAAGACCGTCGAAAGCTTCATTAGTAGGGGCAAAAACGGTAAGTGGCCCTGCATTTACCAATACATGTTCGATCTCCGCGGCCTTCACGCCAGCCACCAACGTCGTATGTGCATCGGATGAAAGCGCTACCTGAAGGATGTTTTTGTCAGATTCATCATCGGCAACAGACGCTTGTCCTCTGGGATGAGAGCTGGGAGCGGCAGATGCTGCCGCGCTTTGTTCCTGATTTCCACCACAGGAGATCAGGACAGTTATTCCCACAAGAAGTAGAAAGAGGTTTTTGAAATGTTTCATGGTGTTGTAGGTTATAGTGTTCGGAAATATTCTAAGACCGCCCTGGCTTCCTCCTCACTCAGGTTCTGATTCGCCATGGGGGAACCATTGAATTCAATCAAGAGCTGCTTGGCCATCGGATCTTTTTGCACCATCTCATCAGGGTTGAGGATCATATTCATCACCCAGGCGGGAGATCGTTTTTCCAAAATGCCCTTTGGTGAGGGACCAATGAACCTTTTTTCAGCTTTGTGACATGCGGTGCACATGGACTCGTAAATTTCTTGCCCTTTCAAGGCCAACTCCTCGTCAATCACCGAGGGCAAGGTGAATGCTTCAATCGGGCCTATACCGGGATTGGTCTCCCAGTTATCAGATGGATCCGATTTCTCTTTGGTAGAGGCTGCTTTGATTTTATCAATCCTGCTCTGTCCACCGCCACATCCCAATAAGAATAGTAGTAGAACCACAGCTAAGGGTAGGGTCAACTTCTTCATTATGATACATTTAAAAGGTTGCCCAAAGGTCTCTGCGGGGTAGAAGACTGTTGTTGCTACAAATCAGGATGGAAGATGATCTTCGTCATTTGTTGTGACAACTATGTGGGTAAATTCTTCCCTTGAAAATTCTACAGCAATACCTTACTTCTTGCGTAGATGAGTCTAAGGGTTATTGCATCTTTGCGTGAACAATTGAACAGACTCAGAAGATGCTCTCCAACGTTGGTGTTATCCTGTCGTTACTTGTCGCTTTCCAGATGCTTTTTACGAGCCTCTTCCTTTTCACTCACAAAAAGGGAAACCGGACGAACAATGCCTTGCTGGGTATCATTTTGCTGTTATTTTCATTGAACATGGGGGACTTTACCTTACGGGTCTCCGGCTATCAATTCCCATGGACCATTCTCCATTTGATAGATGATGCCTTTTTCTTTTTATATGGCCCCCTGTTCTACTTTTATACCATAAGGCTTGCTCAGCATGAGGTCAAATGGCGGAAGCAATACCTCCTTCATTTTATTCTCTTCGGCTTGTTTGTGTTGTTTTTTGGCTGGCAGTTTTTTCTAAGCAGCGAGCTCGATGATCCTGGGATATTTGAACAAGTCATTTCCGGGCAAGTGCCCTGGTGGATTTTCCTGATTTCCTCTACCATTTATTTACACATTTTCGTGTATCTATGGATGTCGTGGAAGTTATTGGTACGGTATCGGAGGACCGTTCGCGAGCAATTTTCAAACCTCAGTAAGATCAACCTGGACTGGCTGGAGTTTTTAGTACGTGCCTTTGCTGTTATCACTGCGGTGGCTTTGCTTCACAACCTGATGCCGATGGCACAGAACCTCACCATTTACTATGGCTCCATATTGGCTTTGCTATTGTTCTCTTTGCTATTCGTGAACCGCATATTGGTCAAAGCGCTCAATCAGCCTGAGATATTTTCCAGGGTTGAGGAAGAAACAAGGTACGCCACCTCCCAGTTGCAGGATCATGAGATAGATGCGTATCAGATGCAATTGGTACATCAAATGGAATCAGAGAAACAATACCTCAATCCGGATTTGACCCTTAAGGACCTGGCCAGTCAATTGGACATATCCGCCCGGTATTTATCCCAGATCATCAATCAGCGATTTGATAAGAATTTCTTTGATTTCGTCAATGGCTATCGATGTGAAGAAGTAAAGGCGATACTCAGTAGGGAGGACGATAAGTTCACGATCATAGAAGCCATGTACCAGGCAGGATTTAATTCCAAATCGTCCTTCAATAAGGAGTTTAAAAAGCTAACAGGGGAAACGCCCTCCACTTTCCGGAAGACCCTGAAAGCTGAAAAAGTAGCTGAAAATTAGTCCGCTTTCCTGAAGACGGTCGCACAGCAGCAGTTGATGTTCAACTTTTGAGTCAAAATATCAAACTCAAAATCATGAACGTACAACTTCAAGAACCTGGTGCGCAACAATCAACTTTCGGGGCCAAAATACCGCTTTGGATTAAGGCGGTAGTTATCGGACTACTGGTCAATTCACTGGCCGTAGGCGTGTGGCCCGTATTGGGATTACAACTTCCCGTTCCATTAGCCTTTGGCATCATGACATTCTTTCTGTTCCTCTATGTAAAATACTTTAGCGGCTCCTGGTGGCCGGCAGCTACACAGGCAAAAAGACAGGCTAGTTTTCGCGCAACAAAGCTCACGAGAAATGCCTGGATCTGGGGTGGGTTTGGTGCCCTGCTACTATGGATGAATAAACTGGCCTTCGGTGCATTCATTTTCAGGCTCTTCAGCTTTCCCCAGGGTGCGTATTCCGAAACGATCAGCTACTTTCAGAACTTGCCCGTAGCTCATGCAGTCCTGGCGATCATCATGACTTCTGCGGTGGCGGGTATCGCTGAGGAAACCGGACTTAGAGGATACCTGCAGCAACCACTGGAAAAGAAGTACGGACCTGTAGTGTCCATTGCGGTTGCCTCGCTCGTTTTTACCGCCATTCATTTGCCGCAGGTCACCAACTTTCCGTATCTGTTGGTACTATTCGTTTTTAGCGCATGGTTTGGGGCCCTGGCGTATGCGACCAACTCCCTATTGCCGGGCATCATCGTTCATGCCTTGATGGATACCCATGCGTTCCTCGCCTTGACAGGCCTCCTTGGAATTGATACAGAGGTGCGGCCCACCATTTTTGAAAGTGGTGTTGATCAACACTTCCTCTTAAGTACGGGCGTATTGCTGGTTTCATTGGTGCTTTTTATCCTCGTGATCAAAAAACTACTCAAAACCCATAGCGCGCTATGAAAGGAAAATTTGCATTCTGGACAATGGCCACATTTGGGTTGCTGATAGGATTATATCCGATCATTTATTCATTGGGTCAAATAGGTATCCTGACATCCAAACCTGCAGAAATGGTTGCTGATCAACTTTGGCTCGCAGCATTCTATGCACATATCTTCCCCGGAGGTATTACGCTGCTCATTGGGTGGTTGCAGTTTCATAAGAAACTCAGAAGCCGAAAGCTCAGCCTACACCGGACCATAGGCAAAGTGTATGTTTTGCTGGCCATCATCAGCAGTTGCAGTGGTATCTACCTGGGCGTATATGCAGAGGGAGGACCCATCAGTCAGGTAGGATTTGTGCTATTGGGACTGGCATGGCTGATCACCACAGGGCAGGGGTGGAGGGTCATCACCAAAGGCAAGGTAGCCAGCCATCAGCGGTGGATGACCTACAGTTATGCGGTTTGCTTCGCAGCGGTTACCCTGCGGTTATGGATGCCTGTCCTCATTCTTATTTTTCAAAATCCGGCAGTGGCTTTTCAGATAGTAGCGTGGTGGAGTTGGATTCCTAACTTATTGTTCGCTTACTGGCTCCTTCAGCGTAAGGGAGTCAGTCACCCTGTTGCGTCTGAAAGATCGTGAAGGGAGAAGGTTTTTGATAGGGCGTGTCCCATAGGGTCAGGCTTTCGCTACTCGTCCAGGGACTCAAACAGGCCGCTCTATCCCTCACGCGGTAGCTGCACAAGTAGTTTAGAGCTGCTTTGATGGTAAGGAGTTAATTAATAGTATAATGTCATTGCTGGTGAAGAATGTAAGGACTTAGTTTGATGTGGCCTGAGTTGTATTCATTTTAAAATCGCTCAGAGGGATTTCAATTTTGTCGTATCCAAACCATTCCCCTTCTCCTCCAGGATAGATTATAAAATGATTTTCAGTTATTCCCCAAGTGATCACATAGTTGCTTCCGCTTTCGTATGCGAGGAGGTTTATGTTGTCCTTATTATCTGAGTTATATTTTTTGATATAAGGCAGTATTCTACCCCTGTCAAAATTTGGAATTAGATCACATGGTTCCTGTCCGATTAATCCAAGGTCACTTGAAGCATCCTTATTTGGGTTTATTACCAAAGAATGGAATATTGTTCTGTACCCATTGTTATCTTCAATGTCTGTTTGATATTCAATACATAAAACACTATCAGTTTTCAATAATACTTCAAATTTTCCTGAAACAAGTTGTGGGTTGTTTGACTTGCAGTTGTGTGCATAATATTCATGTTCTGGAAACTTTTCAAGGAGATCGTTTATCTTATTCAGATTAGCGGAATCTAGTTCTCCATTAATTTGAGGATAGTTGACTGGGATTTTGCAATCTCCTTTTTCAACTGTCTTTGATTTAGTCAGCACCTCATAGTTTGAATTACCAGTCTGGCACCCAAGAAGTGTTAGGACAAGGAATAATATGATGTATTTCAATTTCTTCATTCAACCTTCCATACTATGAAATCATTCATGGAAGTGTTTAATAGCATCTTTTTCTGCCCGTTTCTTAATCACATTGAGTATGTTGTTCTGAATTTCTTTCATGATTAAACGTCCCCAGAATTCAGAGTACCAGTTGAATGACGTGTTCAGTTCAAATTCACTCCAAAGTTGAAGTTCATAAGTTGAAGGCGAAAGTTCTTTGAGTCTGTAAGTACCAGTTAAAACGTCAAAATACTCACCGCCAATCAAAACGTGTTCATCAAATGTCGTTGAAGGAATCTCACCAGTATTCGGTTCAATAGTGAACTCCATAAATTGCTCATGTTCATAAGAGGTAACGATTTCGGTGAATATCAGACCGCCAGAGAATGAGGCTTCACGAACTGCTCCGATTCCTTCATAATTCAGTTCTGCTTTTCTGGGCTCTGGTATTCCAAGAAAGCTGTTGATGGATCGATTTTGTTCCTTATCAGAAATTTCAGACACCCGTGTTACATTGTTCCAAATAGCCTCTGATGAAGCACTGATTTCAATAGAAGTGTATGCCTGAGTTAGTGATCTTGATGAAGCGAATTCATGTTCGATCGGTCCAATCAGAATTGGAAGTAGAAATGCCAATGAGATTTGAAGTTTGCCAGACTTTTTAAGATTCTTGAGTCTGAAATGCCCGCAGGTTACCCCTCCTAAGCTTGCAAAAAACATGAAAAGCGGTAAAATCATAATCCAACATGCCCAGCCTTCAAGGGAAAAAACAAGGGTGATAATGAAAAAGCCAAAAATTGGGATCCATGGCGTTATAATGCGGTATCCTAAACTCTTTATGCGCTCTTCCCTTGAAAAATAGATGGTTATGACGCCAACGAGGTAAGGAAGTCCGGCAAGGAATGAAACAGTCATTACTGACCAAATGTCGTTCCAGGAGCTTCCAAACAGGAAACGAAAACAGAGGGCTATGGAAATTGGAAGACCAAGGATGAGTAAGAGACTGGGGAGTTTATGATTCATATAGATCTGGAAGGATTGATTCTAAGGTCAAACTAAGCTCCGTTGGCTTAGTCCTTCAAGTTCAGATAAAAGTACGATCACCAACAGGCATTTGCAAATGCCCACTTACGGGCAATAGAGTCTTGGTAATTGTTTGAAGGGTTTGCCATCTGGCGCGCGTTTACAACGCGTGCCTTAGTATACTGCAGTGTTTTCACTCAGTCTGTCGTATGTGCAGCAGTGCTGGTTTTAGGTTAGAAAGTGAGAACTGAAGAGGAGGGTACTAAGATCGTCAAAGAGATAGCGGTCTTTTTAGGCCCTCAAAAAGATAGGACATAAAAAACCTCCATATAGCGCGCGTTTACAACGCGTGCCTTAGAATATGCAGTGTTTTCACTCAGTCTGAAGTATGTGCAGCGGTGCTGGTTTTAGGTTAGAAAGTGAGAACTGAAGAGGAGGGTACTAAGATCGTCAAAGAGATAGCGGTCTTTTTAGGCCCTCAAAAAGATAGGACATAAAAAACCGCCATGACGATCGGGTTTATTAGTGTCACTTTTAAGAATTCCCATCAGTCGAAGATTGTTAGGTGCTTTTTATTTGTTCCTAACAAAAATCAGTTTGTGTTTGCTCTTTGAAGTTTCTCTTTGCTCAATTTCAAATTTGCCAATGGATTGAATAAGTGGCGTCAATTTTTCGAATCCGTAGTTCCTGGAATCAAAATTTGGCTGCTTTTTTTGCATAAGACTTCCAACATCACCAAGAAATGCCCAGCCTTCCTCATCCGACAAGTCTCGAATTGAAGATCTGATTAAAGAGAGCTCTCTCTTGCTTATTTTTTCGATTGTTGATTTACCCTTCTCTTTCTTCTCAACCTTATCTTCTGTTTGTCTTAGAATTTCAATGTAGATGAATTTATCACAAGCTACGATGAATGGATTAGGTGTTTTTTTCTCTCCAATGCCGATCACTAACATTCCGGCCTCTCTTAGCCGTGTAGCCAATTTTGTAAAATCACTATCACTTGAGACGAGGCAAAAGCCATTCACCTTGTTACTGTATAGTATGTCCATGGCATCAATAATCATGGCAGAATCAGTTGCATTCTTTCCTGTTGTATAACCATATTGTTGAATAGGAGTTATGGCATTTTCCAATAAGAGATTCTTCCATTTGTTCAGTCCAGGTCTTGTCCAATCGCCGTATATTCTTTTAATGGTGGGATTGCCATACTTGGTAATTTCCTCCATCATTTCCTTGACATGCGTTGAAGGTATATTGTCCCCATCTATGAGGACCGCAATATTGATGTTTTGACTCATATCTCTTTGTTAAAGCCAATGGCACATTTGTGTCATTCCCAATAAAGGTAGTCGATATAAAAGGGGAACAGTTGATAAGACATGAAGTCTTCTCAACCTGACTTACACTCACTTCAATTGGATTGCCCTTATTGAAGCAACTTTTCAATTTCTAATTCTCCCTTTATAAGTTTTCACACCCATCTGGCGCGCGTTTTTCAACGCGTGCCTTAGCAGGTCTACTTTCTCCAACTTCCTAAGTATGTTGTCCACCTGAGCGGATTGTTCATTACAAGGAAGTCGGGTTATACCAAATCCGTATCGCTCCGTAATGCGGTGGACACTTCACAAATAGTGTTATCATTTATTGATTTAAGAGCCAATTGATGGATTCTTCTCCACTTTCAAAATAGTCTTCCTTGAATGTCCTTTCAATTGGTGTCATAGAACCTTTCATTTGAGAAATCACTCCTAAAGGGACAATGTAGGCGAGTTTCTTCAAACCAAACTTAGCATACCTTGGAGAGATATGTTCATCTCGCCAAATACCTAACTCTGGAGTCATTTTGTACTTAAAATCCCGTACATCAACCAACATAGCTGAAACCTGGTATTCTGCTCCAAAACCTGCATAGTTGTGCAAGGCCTGCTGATAGTCTTCCATGGTCATGTTTTCTGTTGCATCCGACCATGTGAAGAGTAGAATTTGTCCGTCTTTCAAAAGTTCAAATGTGTAGAGTGAATGTTCGTAAATTGTCATTTTAATTCTTGTTAAGGTTTATGTACTCGTTAGACAATTGAGCATTCAAAAACGGTCGAACTCAATCCAATCCGTTTACTTTTTTCATGTGCTGCATGAAATGATCATGTAAATCCGTTCCGGCTCCTTCGAGAGGATTGACCTGTCTTACTAATTCTTCCCTTAGTTTCATTAGTTGCTCGCTATCAGAAGTACTGGATGATTGCACCATTTTTAGTTTTGCCGATTCTTGCTGAAAGTCGGCTTTAGGATTAAACAACCCTTGTAGTTCTGAACATTGATGACAAGTTCCATTTTGGCTGATTAATGCACATCTACCATCAAAAATATGTGTCATCTCCTTTCGGGAATCAACTAATAAATGTTTGACCTGTCCATGAGACTTATTCATGATTTCAGCGACTTCACTTACCTTAAAGTCATATACTTTTTTTAAGAGTATCGCGACTTGTTGGTCGATAGCCAATGTCTTGTTGATGCACGTGAAGCAAAAATCAATATGCTCCTTTACATCATATTGGTTGTGGGTGCTTTTCATCACCGTTGAAGCGAAATTTTGCTGTACTTCCGGATCATTAACTAAGCTATCTCGACACTTATCCTGAGCATTTGCTTTCCATTTTTTCTTGAGATTCAAATGGTTGATGGCCAATCGTGTAGCAATTGTGAAAATCCAGGATTTTAGCTGAGAGGTATCGCCTTTGAACGTGTCAATCTTTTCAAATGCTTTGATAAATGTATTGTGATAAAAGTCTTCTACATCTTCTCGATTTGTTAGCAGTCTATAGAGATAAGGCTTCAAAGAGTTATCATATTGTTTGAATAATTCATTGAAGGTTTTAATGTCACCTTGTTTGGCTATTTTGAGTTTATCTTCCAATGTGTTTTTACTATTAGACAAGGCTCGATTCAATTTCGGTCGATTTACAAAGCATCCAACCACAAGATAAAGTGCATTATGTTTTGTGATGCCAATAATTACCCACCTGCATAGATTGTTCCGCATGGAGTCCGGACGTTGCAAATTCACACAACATCTTATGGGTTACGTTGATGATAAAAAAGTCATTTTGATTACATTTTTATCAAGTTGTTATTGTTTTTTATCTTGAGGAATTGTTTTGAATTTTGGTGGAAATGGGTGAAAAATCACTATTATGGTACTTTATGACGTGTGAGGTGGAGAAATTACTTTAATAGAAGCATGTATTGAATGGAATAATTAATTGTAAACAATATTATCTAATGTTAATATTGTTTGCAAATTAATCTCATTAAGAACATGAACATTCAAAAAATCAAATCAATACTATTAGCTCTTTTTGTTCTGGGTTTCAATTACTCCTGTCAAGAGACCATTGATAACACAGAAAACGAGCAGGGTAACTTTCCGGCTGTTAAACACACTTCAACCTTGTCCTCAACTGAAATTACAGAGATAACTAATCTAATCAATGGATCATCACTGTCTGAGGCACTGGATTTTGAGTCAGCCCAGACGGCTATTTATGAGGAATATGAACACCTATTGATGGCCTTTGTACCTTACAGGAACAATGGTGATAACTATCATGTCTTCTCTTTCTCAGAAGGGGTTTTATCCGATTTTCACTATGTTTTGGAGAATGAACAGGGTCGCATGTCGATGATCACCTCCTCGGCTACTGTAAATTATCTATTCACTGATCATTCGATATCGGATATAGAAATTGTTTATTCAAGTCTCGTTTCTTCAGGTAGATCGGAAGAATGTGATGTGGCAGGGGGGTTCCTTGACTGTACTAACGCCATTCAAGATCAGGTTCGTGAGCGTGTTGGTGCATGGGGGACATTCGCATTTGATATAGCATGTGGCCTTTGGGTCGTATGTAGAGGGGCGGTAGTAGTTGGCTGTACCGCTCTCGCTGTGGCGGAGTGCGCACCTGTAGATGATGATTCAGAAAAGTGAAAGCACTTATGAATAGATTGTGGTTTGTTGTAAGTCTGACCATTTTGTTTGTTTCAGGGTCACTGCTGCTTGAGGAAGGTTATCGAAATGTCTTCATTATCTACTTTGTGTTGTCGAGCGTGGTTTGTTTTCTTCGTCGATCTTACCTGGGCATGAAGCCCTGGTGGGGCGGTAGGTTGAGAGATATTCCGAAATATTTCACAGAGCCGTGAGTAGCCATTGATTGTGATAAGATGCCTTGTTGTAACGCGGGGCATCTTATTCTGGAATACTGCGAAGGTTTTGAATTCTTATGTAGGTTGAAAAATCAAGACTTTTTCATTCGTCTCATAAAGTGAAATAGTTCATCCTTCATCTCCTGATTCTCTTCAATCATTGCTGTGACTTCAACGATGATCTCATTCGTCAACTGTCGACGATCTTCTACCTTGTCCTGATCCGTGAGGGCCTGAAGTTTAGTTATGATGGCCGTGCCTCGACGCTTTTTTTCAATGGACAAATCTTGGGCCGGATCATCTAGAAAAAACGTTTCGAAGCTGCTATCAGTCATTTTTCGGGTAAAGAAGTAGTGTAGATTGACATTGAAATTATCCACCAACGAGAGTAAAAATTCCTGACGTGGCTCCACTGATTCTTCATAGGTGGCCAATTTGCCCCGGTTAATTCCTAACTCGGCTGCAAACTTCTCCTGGCTCAGGCCTTTTCTTGATCTCCAGAATTTAAGGTTGTAACTAAAATAGCTCAATGGTAAGAATAATAAGTATTTTTGATTAAATAATTTTCAATTGATGATAATAATATCAATATTTGCACTTGTCAGTACGGATCAAGGTCAATTAGACGTGCTACTTCACAATTAAAGTGAAAGATAAACATTGATAGGAAAAACTACAGAGTAGGCTATCCATGCAATAACATTAGAGAGACCAAATAGTGAGTGGTTAAAATCAATAGAGGCGACTCTGCTTTGCCGGAGTGAACCGATGCTGGTTGTGTAAAGGTGGATTCGTCCACCTTTATTTTTTTGGATTGAAGAGTCGAATGATACTCAGATCGTCAAAGAGATAGCGGTCTTTTTAAGCCCTCGAAAAGATAGGCCCTAAAAAACCGCCAGGACGATCTGGTTTAAATGGTCAATTCAAATGCATGATGAATATCCCATGTGGTAGCCAACTAGGGCGTGTTTTTTAACATGCGCGCTTTCATATCTTGAACTTAGGCATTCGATAAAGCCAATCTCCTGTAAAACACATAAGACACGACCCATGCACCCAGGGCCACAAATGAAAACATGCCACCACCATCGCCGCTGTGTAAGTGGGCTGTGGCTGCCAGGGTAAAGTCCAGTAAGAACCCAAAGTAGGCCCACTCTTTCAACGTTCTGGACAATCCGGATACCACAGCGATCATTCCAAGGATCTTGGCAATGGCCAATGGAATGACCAGGTATGCCGGATAGCCATACCCTTCAAAAAGTCCCTGAACGGCTTCAGTTTTGGTGAAATACAAGTTCACAGAGAAAGCCATGACCAACCCCATGACCGCAGTACCAATCCAGTAAAATATTTTGTTAATGTTCATAGCAAAATGATAGACTTTGCGTGCAAGATTAAGACACGTATCCGTTAGTACCATGCACAAAGAGATAGTTGTCAGCTTCAAGTCTTTACGCAATTCAACAAGGGTGTTATCCCTGGATGATTGGATATCCGATCTTCAACTGATTGTATTACCTCAATTGCTACGTCATCTATGTAAATAATGCAAATTTAGAATTAGGCTTTTTTACCATTTTTGGGAAATAATCATTTGGTCCATTAGAAATATAGAAAATGTTTTCCTTGCGACTATTTCATACGGAGTTCATAAATTTGCAATCCAGGCCTTAGACATTGACAGTTCACGACACGAACGATCAGAGAAGCTATTAATATTTTAATGTGAATAAGGTTCTTCAAGACATCTCATCCATAGGCCGCTTAGCAGAGGATTTAGTATTTCAAAAAAACCGGAAGAGCTTTTTGGTTTTCCTCACCTTTTTCATGAGCATGGGAGGGGTATTATGGGGGACGATCTCTTGCCTGTATGGTTTATATGTCCAGTCTTCGATCCCATTTGGTTATGTGGTGATCAGTATCCTGAACATGACCTATTTCAAGTTGACGAAAGATTTTGTCAAAGTCAGGTTCATCCAGGTATTGATCAGTCTAGTGCTTCCATTTCTGTTTCAATGGTCACTCGGCGGGTACTTTTCCAGTGGCCTGATCATGATCTGGTCATTGTTTGCCTTGTTTGCCTCTTTGAGCTATGACAAGATAAAATACTCTTTGCTCTGGTGGGTGTTTTTCATCGTATGCACGTTGATCTCAGGCTTCTATCAAGATTGGTTCACGACCTTGAAACCGGAGATTCTGCCTGATTATTCCCTCTTGTTTCTGGTGATCAATGTAACAGTAGTGAGCAGCTTGATTTTTGGATTGGTGCTGTACCTCGTTGATTTGATCAAAACGACGATCACCCAACTTGAATACACCAATAAAGAGTTGCGGTCAGCACTGGGAAACCTGGAAAAAACGCAGGACCAATTGGTGGAAACGGAGAAGATGGCCTCGTTGGGGGTGCTGGCTTCCGGGATTACTCATGAAATCAATAATCCACTGAATTTTATCAAAGGAGGCGTTCAGGCCCTTGAAAGTGAAATGAGAGAAGTTCAGGGGACGAATGAAATTCAACCCTACTTTAAAATCATCAATGAAGGGGTAGGTAGGGCGGCGGATATCGTCAAAAGCCTTAGTCACTTTAGTCGGGAAACGGCGAAGATGAGTGAGACTTGTGATATCCATGAGATCCTGGACAACTGCCTCCTCATGTTGGAAAATAAGTTGAAGCACAGAATTGAAGTGGTCCGGGCGTATGGTGCCGACGCAATGGATATGAAGGGAAATGCGGGTCGGTTACATCAGGCCTTTCTCAACGTCCTGGCCAATGCGGAACAAGCAATCCTGGATTCAGGGGAAATCCGGATCTCAACTCGGATCAATGAAGACCAGCTTGAGGTGATTATTGCTGATACAGGTGTAGGCATATCTCCAGAAAACCTGTCTAAGATCAACGACCCTTTCTTTACTACCAAGCCTCCCGGTGTGGGTACCGGTTTGGGGCTGTCAATTACTTATAATATCCTGAGAGAACACCAGGGAACCATTGATGTTAACTCTACACCCGGAGAGGGGACGACATTTTTGATCAAACTACCACAGCTCCAAGAAAACGGAGTTTGAGGAAGGGGCTATGAACCCCTTCATGTATTTTGTTACTTCAGTTTCCTGTCGCTTTCCTTAATCGCCACATCATTAATACTGGCAAACCTTTTTTGCATCAAACCCTGCTCATTGAATTCCCAGTTTTCATTACCGTAAGCACGCCACCACTGTCCGTCTTTGTCCTGGTACTCGTATTCAAATCGAACGGCAATACGGTTGTCGGTGTGAGCCCAGTATTCTTTTTTGAGTTTGTAGTTGTGTTCTTTTTGCCATTTATCTGTCAGAAACTGAACGATTTCTGATCGGCCATTGATGAATAAATCTCTATTGCGCCACTCACTATCCGGCGTGTACGCCATGGACACTTTTTCTGGATTTTTCGAATTCCAGGCGTCTTCCGCAGCTTGTATTTTTTGTTTGGCAGTTTCTAAGGTAAATGGAGGTACAGGTTTCTTGATTTCCATAGATTCAATGTTTACAACATGATTATTGGAACAGAAGACATGAGACCTTTGAATAGTTCCTCAATGATGTCGCCTGGATTGCTTGCTCTTATCATTTTTAAATTCTGGGATTAATGCGTTGGTTTTTGAGGTAAAAGTGTGAGAGGTGTTCTTGACTCAAATACCGAACTTTCTTGTTGACTTTCCTCTTTTAATGGTAATAATCACGTGATCTAAGGTCGAGGAAGTTCTGTTTTCCAAATAGTGTTTGGTTAGGTGGCTGACTTCATAGTACCTTGCTCCTGAATTGAAAAAACCCAATCAGTTGATGGAAAGCTACATTATCGATGCAATTCGCACGCCTATAGGAAAATTCAGAGGAACCCTTTCACCTGTGAGAGCGGATGACCTGGCTGTCATTCCCATTCAGGAATTGATGAAAAGGAATGACGTGGATCCCGAACGAATTGACGATGTGATTCTTGGATGTGCGAATCAGGCAGGCGAAGACAATCGAAATGTGGCGCGTATGGCAGCCTTATTAGCGGGATTGCCAATTACCGTACCAGGAGAGACGGTTAATCGACTGTGCTCCTCGGGCATGTCAGCAGCGATTCATGCCAATCGCGCCATCAAAGCAGGTGATGGTCACCTGTTCGTGGTGGGTGGCGCAGAGCAAATGACGCGTGGGCCATTGGTGATGTCCAAGTCAGCGATGCCCTTTGGTTCGGATGCGAAGATTTATGACAGCAGTTTTGGCTGGCGTTTTGTCAATCCTAAGATGCATGAACAATATGGAACGGACGCCATGGGGCAGACGGCTGAGAATTTGGTAGCGCGTGATACAATCAGTAGAGAAGATCAGGATGGGTTTGCGCTGTGGAGCCAGCAGAAAGCAGCTCAGGCACGTGCAAATGGGAGACTGGCCAAAGAGATTGTGCCAGTGAGTATTCCGCAAAGAAGGAAAGATCCGATCGTGTTTGATCAGGATGAGTTCATTCGTGAAGACACAAGTATCGAAGGGTTGGCGAAACTCAAGCCTGCCTTCAAAAACAATGGTTCTGTTACGGCAGGAAATGCCTCCGGCCTGAATGATGGTGCTGCGGCCATGTTGGTGGCCTCGGAACAGGCAGTAAAAGAGATGAATCTGACGCCAAAAGCTCGGATCGTCAGTTCACAAGTAGTTGGCGTAGAACCCAGAATCATGGGAGTAGGACCTGTAGAAGCCTCTAATAAGGCATTAAAAAAGGCTGGATTGACCATGGGTGACATGGACATCATTGAATTGAATGAAGCCTTTGCGGCACAGGTGCTCGCTTGTACACGATCCTGGGGATTAGATGATCGTGACCCTCGTCTCAATCCTAATGGCGGCGCCATCGCTATTGGTCACCCGCTGGGAATGACCGGTGCGCGCTTGTTACAAACAGCTGCTATTGAACTTCAGGAGAGAAAAGCCAAATATGCCTTGTGTACCCTTTGTGTAGGGGTGGGGCAGGGCTATGCTACGGTATTGGAACGGGTGTAGGTAAAAGATTTGACTTGTTATGCTTGTAATTATTTTACCCTGCTACGGTACGCTTTCCAGCATCCAGTTGAATTCTTTACGGGCCAATGGATAATCCCGATCATCCCGGATAAGGTCAACCTGCATTTTATACGAACCCTTGTAGGTGCCTAGTAGTTGCAGATCCTTATCATTCAAAGATTCATAAGTGCCCTCAAAAAGAGATGTTGAATCTCGCGATGATTTTTTGATGTAAAGTGTATTGCCTGTTGAATCCAGTTCATAACTGAAATAGGACCTGCCATATCTTACGCGTAAGGAAGTGTCCACAAGGCCCATACTTCCACGTCCTGATTGATCTATGGCAATGTC
Organism: Cyclobacteriaceae bacterium; assembly: GCA_965215825.1. GTDB lineage: Bacteria > Bacteroidota > Bacteroidia > Cytophagales > Cyclobacteriaceae > JAWPMT01. Next base: position 1,429,154 of record CBDCEM010000003.1, read on the forward strand.
CTGCCAATGAATTTTTGACTCGAGTTCCGGAGGTATCGTGTCGCCATCGATGATGAAATGCTGAAGTTTATAGAACCCACCTTCAAAAGGTGGCGTCACTTCCCTGTTATTGAAGGACGTATAAAATTCGTAATAACTGTAGAATGGGTAAATGGCAAAAGTTATTACAAAGAGCGCTTTCAGAATGATATGTGTGGGCTTTACCCACGGTTTGAAATACGGAAAATTCCAGGACGTGTCCGGAGTAACCGATTGATTCAAGATCAAAAAGCGACTGATCCTTGGGATATTATTGAGACCAATATAAACGCAGGCTATTAACAATTGAAATGAAAATATCTTGACCGGAATATCGTAACTCATGTTGAGTAAAAAAACATTGGCAAAAACCCCTATCCCAAGGAGTGAGCCCAATACGATGGTCCGTCTGTATAACAGGAAGATGCCTACGAATACTTCCATCAATCCGCTGAAAAATTCATATCCTTTGGAGTAACCAATGAAATTCCAGGAAAACCTCATACCTGTGAAATGACCCAGGTCAGTAGCGTAGTAACTGTTAGAAGGGGAGGGCATTTGAAGACCATAGATCTTGATAACTCCATAAATGAATGCGAAAAGTATGATGTAGTAACGGACGATATTGCGAATGATCAGACTGCTCCATTGATAATGTGCACGCTTGCTGTCAAGCACTGACCAGGCCATGCTGATAATCAATGAAAGGAATAACTGGGCGTATAGTGTGGCCCAGCCCATGGAGGTGTCACCGCTGCCTCTTGTTGGAACTAGTTCTTCTTTGATTTCATAGATGTATTCGTTGAATAGCTCGGTATAAAAACTTGAAAACTCATTGCTAAACGTCCCAAGAAATGTAAGCCATGGGATGCTTCCCAGCCATCCCCATATGGCCGTTGAAAGGAGAAAATAAATACAGAAAAATCGAAAAAGGACCCGTTGATAGAGTGGCCAGCTGGTTGCTTGTGAATTGCTTTCAGTCATGTTGAAGCGCTTGAGTATAGTTGCAAGCATACATCATATTCACCATTTGACAATTTTTTTTGACTGTCAAACCAGCGAGTTAGCACCTCCTGAAGGTATTACAAATATGAGGAAAGATTAGAGGCTGTCCAAAAGCACCCAAGATGTCTGGTTGAGTCTCTCGAAATCTTATTCCAGGCTCTGAAACATACATTTCGACTGGGCTCAACAGAGTTCCTTGTGATTATGACTTTTGAGACAGCCTCGATCAGCTAAAGTAAAAGAACAAGTCTTGGGCAGTGCTTAGTTTACTTTCCTTACAATCACTGCGTTAGGTTTTCTTAAATCGCCAGATCTGGCTTCTACAAAATCTTCTACGAAGGTGCCGTCTGCCTGATACAACTTAACCGCTCCGGTACCCCCGTTTCCGATCAGAATACTGCCATTGTCCAACTCGCTAACACCTTCCACCTGGCTGAGGCCGGAAGCAAAAGTCTTGACGAATTCGCCTGCTGCATCAAACACCACAATAGCTCCTGCTTTCCAATCATTGACCATTAGGTTTCCTTCGGCATTGAACCAGATGTTTGTGGGCCCCCTCGTATCTCCTCCTGCAAATACCCCCTGACTTTTTCCTTCGGTATCAAATCGGGTTATCTGATTATTTTGGAAAGAAGAAACATAGAGGTTGCCTGAACTGTCCCAATCCAGTCCTATGGATTGAGGAATCGCTGTATCGGTGAACTCATCTACCTTGTTGCCCTCCAGGTCGTATCGAAGTACCTTGCCGTTACCGGCCCATTGCAAAACATACAATAAGCCATCCGGTCCAATCTTCGTCCGAGTCGGGCCACTGATGTTGGCAGCGAAAGTATCGATAAAGGCTCCGGTTGTACTGTTGTGCCGGTTGATCCTTCCGGAGTTAAGGTTGGAGATCAGGACCTCACCTCTGTCTTCTAAAAAGACCAGGTCCTGAGGCCAGGCAAGTTCCTCTTCGGTGAAGACTTCCGGATTTTCCCCATTGTGATCATATTTAATGATTTTCCATGAAGGTTGATCGAAATTGGGGACATCACTGACATAAATGTGATAACCCTCGGGAAGTGAGAACTGACTTGCAGGCGTTTGCCCTTCCTCTTCGGAACAGGCAACGACAAAAGAGATTAGACTAAATAGAAAGAACATGATTGACCACTTATTTTTTTGTTTCATAGTTTGAGTATTTGACCAAATCGTCTACGACGTAGAAATACCTGAAGCACCAGGCTAAATGTTCAGCCGAAGCACTCCTTTGGTCTTGGTCAAAAGAACAATTGAAGAAGTAGGAAAGGGTAAATAATTACCGGAATTTACTTTTCTACGGGCTGTAAGTGCCTTTTTCGGAATTCAAGAGGGGATACACCCGTCTTTTGTTTGAAGTATTTATTGAAAGAAACTTTGTTGTTAAATCCTGATGCGAGCGCTACTCCCATGATCTTTTGTTCGTTTCGCTGAGGGTCTTGAAGGATTTGCATGGATTCTTCAACTCGAAGTTCATTGATGACCGTACTGAATGACTTGCCCAGGTGTTGGTTGAGTGCTTGCGAAATGTGATGCCTGGGAATAGATAATTCCTTGGACAGAAGGTCTATAGAATAGTCATTGTCCAGAAAACGTTTTTGCCGCACAATATGATCCACAATCTCATGACTGATGATGTGTTCATGGTCCTTGCTCAAGGAACTATGTTCGTAGGATCTTCGGGTTCGAAAGTGGATTGGCTTCAGTTGGTTCAGGTAGGCTACCGAGAAGATAGAAGCGCTAATAATGACGGAAAGTACATAATCTATAACTGGCGTAATGCTGGACATAAAGACAAGCGTTGAGTATGCCAGACGCCCAGCGAAATAGGTAATGAATAGGATGCATATGGTTTGAACCCATTGCCTTTTATCGGATCGGGTATACAAGAGCAACACAATTCCATAGACCACAAATTGTGCGTTGGAAACCACTTGATAGGTAATGGGATACCAGGAAGAGGAGAGGGCCTGAGAAATGGGCAATAGGGGAGAAGCTCCGGTCACCAAACGCGACACCTCTATTGAAAGGGGGAAGAAGATCATGAATGGTACAAAATGCAACCATTGCCGCCCCATAATCTTAAAAGAGGGCGTTTGCACGTTTCTTATAAAGAAGTAAATCAGCGGCGCCAGAGCAAAATCAAGTGTGTTGGCCACAATACCAATGCCACGGAAGTTAGTTTGATAAATCCCTGTCCAGAAGGCCACCCAGTGAAGCAAAATCAGCGCAAAGGTCAGGAAGATCCATGAAAGCAGCCTGAAAGCACCTTCATCCGGATTGGCACGACGCCAGAACACCAGCCAAAGGAAAATGCCCTGTACGGCTGCAGTGAAAAAGAACAGATGCACAAAATCCGCTATTTGCATGGTCAAATGTCTCCAGAGACTAAGATCATCATTATCAGACAACAATTGCAACATGTTTTTGGACTATTCATCATGACTTCTGTCTTCAATAATCCAACAACCCTTCATAGGGATCCCCTTCTATACCTAGCAGTTTTGCAAATGCAGCTTCCGTTGAGAAACCCTGCTTCTTTAAATCGATCACTTCTAGCCGGAAAGATTCATCTTTTGATTGCAAGACTTCATGTTCCCTAATCATATGTCGATAAGCCATTTGCTTTGTGACTTTCAGGGGTTGCCCAAAAATCTCTATGTCAAAGGAATGGTGTTGAAATCTGGCAATGATCGTATTCAGACCTTGTTTCTGTGTCCGATGCAGCTCGAACCCCATCTGACTGTCATAATTTTCCGCGATTCTAAACTCAAAGCGTGAAGAATCTTGAAATTCACATATAATGTCCAGATCACTGGACGGGAGGTCTACTTCGATAGGGATTGTACCTGTCAACATTGGAGAGAAATCATTCAATACTTCGAAGATCCTTAAACTCATCAATGCCTCATAAGCTTGTCGTTGCCTGACATTTCCACTGTTTAAATAAGACGGGTCTTTGAAATTCACGATCAACGTCAAATGCGAAGAACAAAAATGCAGAACAAATGGGTAGTTTAGCAGTTGGCAACTTCGAAAAATAACGTGCTCATGAAAACTCGCTTGTTCTTACTGGCTTTCTTTCCGTTTTTCCTTTTTGGTCAATCTACGATCATCAAAGATGTCGACGTACTTGATGTTGAAAAACAAAAAATACTGTCTTCAGTATCGGTCAAAATAGCGGAGGGTAAAATAGCTCAGATTGGCAGATTTAGTAAGATGAAGGCATCGGATGAGGATGTCTTGATTGATGGAGCAGGCAAATACCTGATACCAGGATTGATGGACACACACATTCACTTTTTCCAATCCGGAGGGTTATACACGCGGCCAGATGCCATGGATTTGACCCATGTATTTTCCTATGAAGAGGAAATCCAATTTGCGAAAGACAATGCGGAAGACTATATGCAGCGCTACTTGCGCCATGGCATAACTACGGTGATGGATGTTGGAGGTCCGTTGTGGAATTATAAGGTTCGGGATGAAATTGCTGCGAATACCACATCCCCAAATGTATTGGTTACAGGACCCTTGTTTTCCATGGTTTCTCGTCCTCAGCTGGATCGTGGAGATCCGCCAATCATTCAGATGAGTACCAAAGAGGATGTCTTGGAATTGTTTAACCGTCAACTTCCATATCAGCCGGATTTCATGAAAGTTTGGTATGTGGTAACACCTGACCTTCCTGCTGAAAAATCCTTCCCCCTGGTGGCTTACCTCGGAGAACTTTGTAAAGCCAATAATTTGAAGTTGTCCGTACATGCCACGCAACTTCAGACGGCTCAACTGGCGGTGAAAGCAGGTGCTAATATTCTGGTCCACAGTGTAGATGATGCATTGATTCCGGATGAATTTGTGAAGGAATTAAAACAAAAGGAAGTCACCTACATTCCTACATTGACGGTCACCGACGGATATTTCAAGACATTTACTGGAAAGATAAATCACCATCCCCAGGACCTGAAATGGGCTAATCCAGACGCATACAGTACCCTACTGGATCCCAATGAAATCGATCAAGAACTTTGGCCTGAATCTCTGAAGTCGAGATACGGAACTGACAGACCTACAGCATTGGACCAACGAGATGAGACCATGCGCACCAACCTGACAAAACTCTTTAAGGCTGGCGTTAATGTAGCTACCGGGACGGATGCCGGAAATATTGGAACGATGCATGCCTCTTCTTATATGCATGAGCTGGAGGCCATGAAAAAGGCAGATATGTCCAATTGGGATTTATTAGTCAGCAGTACCATCAACCCAGCGAAAGGATTCGAAATTGACAACCGACTGGGTTCCATAAAAGAAGGGAAAGAAGCAGACCTTGTGCTTTTAAGTGCCAATCCATTGGAGGACATTCATAACCTCAATGCCATTGAACTGGTGGTGAAATCAGGTGAACTCCTTATTCCAGACGAAATACTGAAAGAAACACCAGAGCAAATCGTGCAACGACAACTCAATGCCTACAATGCTCGGGATATAGAAGCTTTTTTAGCTACCTACAGCACCGACGTTGAGATTTACAACGATGGTAAATTAAGCGTGAAGGGACAGGATCAAATGAGGGAAGCCTACGCGGGCATGTTTGAGAGTGTGACCAATCTTTATTGTACAATTGAAAATCGGATTGTGATCAATAATAAAGTGATTGATAAAGAAAACGTTCGATTCAATGAGGGTACCCTCATTGCAGTGGCGGTCTATGAGGTTACGGATGGCAAAATATCGAAGGTTACTTTTATTCAGTAAGATGACAATGTTCGATTGCACCTGTTCAGGTCAAGAAATGAATACTGCTTCCTGTGAAAAGGATCTTAAAATCTCTATTTAAGATACAATCAAAGCTACTTAAGCGAAAGCAGCCTGTTTTTTTGTATCTGGAAGTTCATCGTATCTACCTAGCAGCCAGAGCAATTTAAAATGTTTATAAACTGCATTGCTAAACGTAGTTTGACAATGGTAGGGAAGCCCAAATTCCTCGGCTGTGCTTTTTACAATTTTTGAGATTTTAGGATAGTGAACGTGACAAATGTTGGGAAACAAATGATGTTCTACCTGAAAGTTGAGGCACCCGAAATACCAGGAGAAAAATTTGTTCTCTGTGCAATAATTCGTAGTAGTTTGTAGCTGATGAACCAACCAATTTTCATCAATTTCAGGATTTTCAGTTTCAATAATATCCAATTCAGGGACCAGGTGAGCAGTTTGGAAAATCAGGCTTAGCGTCAGCCCTGTTACCAAAAACATGGTACAAGCCATTAGAATTGCATAACCTACGCCGATGCCGAGTACGAGTACCGGAACTGCAATGAAGAAGAAATGGAACACTATTTTTCGGAAAAAGATACCGGCAATGGTTAACCAAAATTTCCGCCCCCCTTCTATCAATTCCAGTTTACGATATTTGAACATTTTAATAAAGTCCTTCGCTGTAGCCCATACAATGATCGGAATACTGTAAAGTATGACCACATAAATGTGCTGAAACCGATGAAACCATTTTCTCGGTTGATTTCGGGTCATGCGGAGTAAAAATTTTACAGCAATATCCTCGTCTGCATTTTCAATATTGGTGTAAGTATGATGCAATACATTGTGCTGTATTTTCCAGGTGAGCGGTTCTACGCCAATGATCAGAGGAAACAAGTGCATCCATCGATTTACTTGTTTGTCTTTGCTATATGAGCCATGAATTACATCGTGCATCACATTGGTGCCGATGAATGCCTGTCCCATTCCAAGAAGGGCCCACAACCCAAACAAGGCAGGGATGCTGGTTACGCCACTAAATAGAATTGTGAGATACATGCCCACGTAAAAGAACAAAGCCAGAGCAGATTTGAACTTCATGGTTTGGTTCGCATTTCTGGATATATTTTGATCTTTAAAATATCCGTTAACACGGGACCTGAGTGTCTCTGCAAAATCTCGGGAATGCGACTTGGAGAAGGTATAGTGGATCATGAAAAGGGGTCATGCCGATGTTAAATTGATTGGGACTAAACCTTGTTATCGGCAATAAGCTTACTCCTAATTTTATGAGCTAAATGGAGAAAGCCTAAGCTTCGTCAACTTCTGCAGTGTCTTCTTCTTCCTTGACAATGGGTTCACTAATTACCTGAAGTTTGAAATGTCTATCCATCTCAAATCGATAAGCAGCCTCATTGGTCAATTCTTGTGATTTTTGCGAGCGTTGAAGCACCGCTAAAAGATCCGCTCCTACACCATTCACCTTTTTCTCACTTACATTTCTGTTTTGAAACATTTTCAAGGCGAAGCTGTATCCGGTCTTTCTTTTATTGTTAACGTCTATGAATTCGTGATTCGAAAGGTCGTAGGTCTGGGGCCCATTTGATGAGGAAACCATCAAATTAAGAATCACCGGACGATACTTTTGCCAAATGTGCGTATACTTTCCAGCACTAGAATTTGAAACTGACATGTGTAGTAGAAAAAGATTTTAATTCACTGATACCTAACAGTCAAGAGATGCAAAGAACAAAAAGACAAAAGTCTTTTAAGTGCTGAGATATCAAACGAAAGCCTAGGTAGTACTAATGGCACAAAGATAGGAAAACCTTGACTGATCGCAGGAATTTCTATTTGCCCTTTTCTAACTTGTTAGTTATCAGTTTGATAGATTGGCTTTATGAGAGGCTAATTATTTGATTCTGATGAGGGTTTGGCCTGATACGAGTTGTTTTTGATGGTTGGTATTTTGCTCGTAGGAATGGTATCAGAGTCGTTATACAGTAGACACACCTTCCACTAACGCGCTATTCCCTCCCTATAAGTTGCAATTGCTCTATCACGAGCCAGTTTATGTTCCACGATAGGTTTAGGATATTCCAAAGTTTGAAATTCGGGAACCCATTTTCTAATGTAATCAAGTTTTGGATCAAATTTTTCAGTTTGAATATAAGGATTAAAGACTCTGAAGTAGGGAGCGGCATCCACTCCGGTCCCTGCGGCCCACTGCCATCCGCCATTGTTTGAGGCAAGATCAAAATCCAGGAGTTTCTGTGCAAAATAAGCCTCTCCCCACGACCAGTGGATCAGCAAATGCTTGGTCAGAAAACTTGCAACGATCATCCGCACACGGTTATGCATGTAACCCGTTTCATTTAGTTCTCTCATACCAGCATCTACTATAGGATAGCCCGTTTTGCCAGTGCACCAATTCAGAAATTCACTTTCGTCATTTCGCCATTGAATACCATCGTATTTGCGACTGAAATTGTGGTGGACAACTTGCGGGAAATGCCATAGGATCATTTGATAGAAATCCCTCCAGATCAGTTCATTGAGGTATTTGATATTAACATGTTGTGTGAGCCGAACTAATTGTCGAATACTGATCGTACCGAACCTGAGATGCACTCCCAACCTTGAAGTACCCTTAATTGCCGGAAGATCACGTGTATTGTGGTAATTGCGAATAATGTTCTGATCAGACACACGATCCGGTACTACAATGTTTGAAGACTTAAATCCAAATGATGCCAACTCAGGAACCTCCTGAGGCAGTGCCTGATGCCAGTTCTGTATAGTTGAAGAGTTAAATTCCTGAAGGTGATTAGGTGTAAGTTGTCGTTTCCAAAGTTTACTGTAAGGTGTAAACACAGCATATGGTTGGCCATCACTTTTCACCACTTCATTTTTTTCGAAGATCACATGATCCTTTTTGACTTTGAAGGTAATACCGTGTTCACCGAGTAGCTCATAAACGCCTTTATCTCGTTCTCGGGCATAAGGTTCATAATCTTTGTTGGCATATACCCGACCAATTTCATAGTCCTGAAGTAGTTTTTTCCAGACCATCAAAGGATCACCTATTCGAACATCTAAAGTAGCCCCTCTTTCCGAAAGACTAATTTGTAGGCCCTTCAATTCCTGATGAATAAAATGAACCCTTGCATCTTGTGTATCGTCGATTTTGTCAAGGATGTTTTGATCGAATATAAATATGGGTTGAACAGGGTATTCGGCAATTAGCGCCTGGGAAAGTCCATGGTTGTCTTCTAGTCGCAGGTCTCTTCGGAACCAGAAAATTGAAACTTTGGATTGCGTCATACGGCCATGAAACTAGCAAGTAGGAGGCTTTGTTCAACATTCCCTGGTCACTTTGATTGATTTTACAATAATCAGCGTCACAATGTCAGTGATTCCAATTATTTTCACAAAAATACCTGCCTTGAACAAGACATTTAAAATTTCGCGTGCGGCCAATTGGGCCATAATACTTACACTAGTAGTGGTCTGTCTGATTTATTTCAAAGGATTATTACAGCCTTTTGTTTTATCGCTATTCACCTGGTATCTGATCAGCGCAGCAAAAGGAGCTATTGCCAGGATTCAGTATAAGGGCAGGTCCATGCCCAAGCGATTAGCGTCTATTCTGGCGTTCCTGCTGATCTTTGGTATTTTCTACGGTCTTTGGTCGATTTTGTCTTACAACATTCAGTTAATCATACAGAAATCCGGCGAGTACACGGAAAATATTAATGGGATGGTGGAAGCTTTTGGAGCCATTCCTTTGCTAGATCAACTTCCAGTCATTGAAGATGTTGACAAGTTTATCATCGACAACCTCTCCAGTCTTGATTTGCAAGCATATATCGGAGGAATTGTTAATTCATTGAGTCTTGTTTTTGGGAATTTCGCAGTGATTATCATTTATGTCATTTTCCTGTTGTTGGAGGAGAATTTTATTCCTGTCAAACTGGAAAAGGTTTTTCAGAATGCTGATCGAAAAGGAACATTACAAGACATCCTTGCTGATATCGGGAAATCAATCAATACTTACTTTTTTGTCAAAACCTCAATGAGCCTGCTGACTGGAATATTAAGTTATGTGGTGCTGTTGCTTTTTGGAGTTGATTTCGCGGCATTATGGGCGTTTTTGATCTTTTTGTTCAATTACATACCCTATGTGGGGTCCTTGATTGCAACGTTATTGCCCGCGCTTTTTTCCATTTTCCAGTTTGCTACCTTTTGGCCCTTTTTGTGGATTTTTCTGGCATTGGCGGGAGCACAGGTTTTTGTAGGAAATTATATTGAACCCAAGATCATGGGTAAGACATTAAACCTAAGTCCTTTGTTTGTGATCGTAGCGCTTTCGTTTTGGGGGTCGATTTGGGGAATCGTAGGAATGATACTGTCTGTTCCCATTGTTTCAGTACTGGTCATTATTATCTCCCACTTCCCTTCCACGAAGAATATTGCTATTGTACTTTCTGAGCAGGGACGCATTGATACTTAAAGATGTAAAAATGAAACCATTTTAGGCAGGATTTTTGTTAGATGACAAGGGTATTAATTCATTGAATTGTATTGAAAGCATGAAGGCATTGAGTAAAGTGATTTGGGTAATGGTTTTAGTAGGGTTTTGGAGTTGTACCAGCAGCACCGACGAACTGCAAGTACGGGAATCAGTTTATCTGCTGCATCGGGTATCTACAACCCCGGTAGAAGGACAGGTGACTTTTACTGAAATCGATCCAACCACAATACAGATTGAGATTGTGCTTTCCGGAACTGAGGAGGGCATGCCTTTCCCTGCGCACCTTCATTTTGGAACGGTAACCGAAGCTGGTGAACTTGCTTTTAGACTCACGGATGTAGATGCGACAACCGGAGAAAGCATCACCGTTCTTGAAAATCAGAAATTGTCCAATGATGAGTTGTTGACATTTGATCTCCTTCAGGAAATGAACGGAAGTGTCAAAATTCATATGAATGTTGCTGAAGGTTCTGCTTTCAGCAACTTTGCTGTAGCCACTGGAAATATTGGGGCCAATAGTCGTGAGTATGATCCAAACAGTATTACGGTCTGCGTAGGTCATTGATTTAGGAATCCTTCTCTGAATTCTCCTTTTTTACGCGTTTGCCAATATTGTCCTGATTCAACTTCCAGGCAAGTCAACCATTGATCACCCCAGGCGAAAGTATCGATACAAATGGTATGGCCAAAATCAGCAATCAATCCATTTTTCCGGGAAGTATGCCCACAGATTACAGTTTTTTCTGGTGCGTATGAGGAGGGAATTAGGTATTTCTGCCAATAAATGTGAAGTGGACTTTGATCCTTTAAAGAGACGCCCGCCTGGAGTCCGGCATGGACGAAAAAAATCATCTTTTAGAAGTACGAACTTCCGTTATATAGGAAACCCTAATGTGATGCTGGGATTTTTTGTAGCCAATTCGGTTCGTTACCTCAAATGCGGTATTGGTGAGAATCCTGCAATCGAGGGAACGGACAATGGAGGATCCAGTGCAGCTTTGTCTTGAAATATAGCCAACACGGTTATCTGATGTCTCAATGTCTGAGGACTTGAGCTCCCTTATCCTGTCTTGTTGCCATGCTTGGCGGTAAGCTGGTAACGGGATAGGTATGGATTGAACAACGGAGCAATACGTGTAGGCTCTAAAGATATTTATGACACTCACTATTTATTGTAACTTGGTTGAGAAGGCGTCTGGCGGACGCTTTCTTTTTTATTACCATAAATTTTCATATAGAGTGAAATATTCTGGATCAAGCAATGACTTAGCCCTCACATGCCATACAAGCCTCTTGCACCCTGCCTGACCTCCCGTCATTAGGTTTTATTGAAGATTTTCCATCTACATCATTTGAAATGTATGGAGGTAGACCCATAGCTTCAAAACGGTAGATTGCCGCCATTCCTCTATATTTCATTGCCGGTTTGTTATTCTCGTTCGTCCGGTATCAATGACCAGGCTTTAGGTTTTCCAGAGAAAAGAGCTTTGGTTGCTGCCCAAGTGTCATCGAAAAAGGGCGAAGTACGATATCTTTCCAGATCTTCAGGAGAACTCCAGTGACTCAATGTGTAATAAACATTGGGCAGGGTATGATCCTGCAGTAGCTGAACTTGCTGGCAGCCGGGGAACGCTGTGATCTTTGCTTTTCGTTCATAAAATAACTTCTTGAAGGTATCGACCTTATTGAGGTCAAACTCCATTCTAACAACTCTGACTAGCATGTTATATTGAAAAATGAATAGCTATTGGTGTATCTAATTTTAAACCTAAAAGTTCGGAGGCATTACCCTTATTGATTCCGATCTGTAACAATCCCAGAGAATTGAACAACAAGTAGCAGTTGCCGGATTCTACTTCGTGATAATTTTTGTTGAATTCATGAAATACTTCTCTACCTACCTGAACTTCAAATGGAACGTTTCCATTGATTTTTTGAATTGCATCAAATTCCGTCTTTGGAATGTTGGTGATCAAATTGCCGTATTTATCAACTCGGATCACATTCCCAACAATCTCCCGTTTGGTGGCTTTGAGCTGTCTCGCAAATAAGCGTTTCAATTCCAGAGCAGGCTCACCCAGTTCGTGAATGTTTTCCCCGCTAGCTAGCTTGGCCGCCATCGGCCCGAGAATGTCTTTGCCAGGGAAAGTGGTTTGGATTTGATTCATGGCATTCAGTTTGACTTGGCTCAGGAAGGGTTGATCGCTTAACATGCCAAACAAACCGGTATCATTTCCTACGAAATAATGATCTTCCAACTTGAGTGCGACGAACGTTGGCGGTTCACGGTTAACAGGGTCTACGCTCACGAGATGAACTGTATTTCTAGGGAAGTCCCGAAAGACATTTCGGAGTACATAAGCTCCATGCGCTACATCAAAGGCATTGATCTGATGTGAGATGTCGACGATGTTGATACTGGGGTTTACGGCCAGAATAGACGCTTTGACCGCTGCCACATAATGATCGTCCCAACCGTAATCAGACATAAAAGTGACAACTGCCATGCGAGCGAATGAATTTCTTATTTAATTTGTTCTAAAACTACAAAGTAAAAGAAGAGGGGTTAACCTTCAAACTAAATCAGAAACTCGTTTGCTAGAGAAAACTATTACACTGGAAAATGTATCCCTGGTTGATTTTCTGGGGGTTGAAAATCAGAATATTAAAGAAATTGCCTCAGCTTTCCCTGATAGCAAAGTCATTTCCCGAGGGAATGAGATCAAAATTAAGGGTACGGGATCTCAGATTTTGCGAATTAATGAAATCCTGGACTCGCTAGTACGTCACTATGAGCGGTATGGAAGCATCACTCATGAGAATGTAATTAATATGATTGCGGATGACCATAAAAACCCGCCGAAGCCCGGAAAAGATGATGTGTTAGTCTTTGGTACTAAGGGATTTAAGATTGCTCCAAAGACGCATAACCAGAAGGAACTTGTCAAAGCGTCGGAGCAGAATGATCTCGTCTTTGCGATCGGTCCGGCAGGAACAGGTAAAACATATATTTCAGTGGCCCTGGCTGTGCGGGCATTGAGAAATAAAGAAGTTAAAAAGATCATCATTACTCGTCCTGCGGTTGAAGCAGGAGAAAATTTGGGCTTTCTACCAGGCGACCTTAAAGAAAAGATAGATCCCTACCTAAGGCCAATCTATGATGCCCTGAATGATATGATTCCCTCGGAGAAACTGAAATATTACCGGGAAAATGGAATCATTGAAATTGCACCATTGGCTTATATGAGGGGGCGAACTTTGCACAATGCCTACATTTTACTTGACGAGGCTCAAAATACCACGCCCATGCAAATCAAAATGTTTTTAACCAGGATGGGACCTGATTCCAAGGTTATCGTTACAGGAGATCGATCTCAGATCGACCTACCGAGAAATCAGAAATCCGGCTTAATTGAAGCACTTGAAATTTTGGATGGCGTGGATGGTATTGGTTTTGTGGAGTTGGATGGAAGTGATGTGGTGCGACATAAACTGGTGAAGCGGATCATTGGAGCGTATCAGAAGACCTATAACAAGGAGAAGGGGTAATCAGAATCAAATCACAAAACGACTTGCTTCGATAGGATGAAAGATGCTCAATAGAAGATTGGGAAAAACCGTCCGGCTGATGAGAATTAACTTAAAAGCAAGAGCAATTTGAGGTGGTTTTATTCATATAAAACCGATTCGTAAAAAAGGCGACCTATTTCAGGGATACGATATGTGGCATTATGAATCGGAACGCTTACTTTAGTCTTAGCTATGTTTAAGTGGGCGCCATTTCCTTTTATCAGATTCAGCATTTTTCTTGGCGTCGGTATTGTTTTATTCGACCACTTTCCTGACTTATGGCAACATGCCTTCGGAGTGCTTGCTTTCTTATTAGGCTGCTATTCGTTGCTTAATTACCTGAGCCATCGAAATAGTTATTATGGTAATGCACTGATCAATGGATTTTGTGCCTTTTTGTTGGTAGGCTACATTGGAGGGGTAATCTCAAAATTCACCGATGAAAGCCGGACACCACACCATTATTCTCATTTTGTTGATATTGATGGGTTTTCGGGCCGCATTGCCAGTGGCGTATTGGAAAAGGAGAAATACTTGAGGTATGAACTGGAAATAGATGAAATCAGGTCTGATGATTCAACAATTGATGCTACAGGCACCGTGCATTTCTATCTTAAAAAACCAGTTGAAGAAATTCCTGAATACGGGGATTATCTTTTTGTGAAAGAAGACCTGTTACCTATTCCTCCACCGATGAACCCCAGTGAATTTGACTATGCCCGGTATATGCGTAGAAATCAGGTGTTTTCACAGGCATTTGTGGCAGCAGATCAGGTCGCCATTATTGAAAGAAACAATCAATTCTCGATAACAAAGTTTAGCCTGGAAATAAGGGAATGGGTCCGGAATGAGTTGAGTACTTATTTTCCTGATCCTTCACAACGCCAGATTGCCATGGCACTTTTGGTGGGCGTGAAAGATTACCTGGATCAGGACATGAAAAAAGCCTATTCGACAGCTGGGGCGACTCATGTTTTAGCAGTTTCAGGACTGCATGTGGGGATAATTTATGTATTCATCAGCTTTCTTATTGGTAAAATCAAGACAAATAAAACAGGAGGCTACTTGTTCATGGTGATCGCCATTGCCATCATTTGGTTGTATGCATTGGTTACTGGACTATCAGCTTCGGTATTTAGAGCTGCCTGTATGTTTTCCATTCTGAGTATTGCAGACGCCACAAGCAACCAGCGCAATATTTACAATTCTCTGGGTGTTGCAGCATTTGTTTTACTATTGGTGAATCCGCAATACCTTTTCCAGGTAGGATTTCAATTATCTTTTCTGGCGGTTTTTGGAATTGTCTATTTGTTTCCAAGAATTTACGGGGTGCTTAAAGTCGACAATTACCTACTCGATAAGATCTGGGGTATCTCCTGTGTTTCATTAGCGGCTCAAATCAGTACCGCGCCACTTTCACTGTTCTACTTCCATCAGTTTCCAACTTATTTTCTGATTTCTAACCTGATTGTAATTCCGGCCGCATTTGTCATTTTACTTGTAGGGTTGCCCATGTTGGCGATTGGTATTTTTTCAGGCCCCATAGCTAGTGGAATTGCCTGGGTGTTGGGTAAAATCATTTGGTTGCTTAATACATTGGTTCAACACATTGAAGCCTTGCCTGCGAGTAAACTGGATTGGCTTATGACTACTCCACTGCAAACCCTATTGATCTATTTCGTGATGATAGGTATTTTGTGGACTTTCCAATACCGTACGTTTTCCAGCTTTTCCATGGCGGTAGTTTGCCTTTTGGTCTTTTTCGGATCTCGCGTACATCATCGATACCAAACCTTACAAAAAGAGGAGTTGGTAATCTATGAATTAAAAGATCAATTGGCGATGGACCTGATCTCGGATGGCCATGCGCAGTTGGTCGTACGAGATAGCATAGAAGATCTCAGCTTATTAAAATTCCAGATTGATCCCAACCGATTGAATGCAGGGCTTGAGCCTATAGAGACGGACCTGACCTCTTTTGAGGAGGTGTTTGAAGGAGAGCATATTAAAGGCATGGTTTGGAAAGGCATGAAAATCCTGTATGTAGAAGATCGGTTGCAGGATTTTGGATTTGATCAAACCATCAAAGCTGATGTGTTATTGATTTCACAAAATGCACTGAATATGGATCAACTATCACACTTTCAATACGATCATTTAATATTTGATGCTAACTGCAGCTACTGGTACCTTAGGAAGGTGAAAAACTTCTGTAAGGAAAATGGTATTGATGCTCATTTCATTTCGCAGGATGGATATTGGTCTCATGACTTATCTGATAAACAAGGGATAAAAGGTTGACTACTCCTGCAGGCATATTGAAAAAGTACTGGGGGTACGAGTCTTTCAGACCTCTGCAAGAGGAGATCATTCAATCTGTCCTGGATGGACATCCGACACTCGCATTACTTCCTACCGGAGGTGGGAAATCCATTTGTTTTCAAGTGCCTGCGATGGCAATGGAAGGGTTATGTTTGGTTATTTCGCCCCTGATTGCATTGATGAGAGATCAGGTAGACCAGCTGGAAAGCAGGGGAATTAAAGCCAAAGCATTGTATTCCGGCATGTCTAAAAAAGAAATAGACATTACACTGGACAATTGTATCTATGGAGATGTGAAATTCCTTTACGTTTCTCCGGAGCGGTTACAGTCCAATTTGTTTCTGGCCAGAGCTGAGCAGATGCGCTTTTCGATGATTGCCATTGATGAGGCACACTGTATTTCACAATGGGGCTATGATTTTCGCCCTCCTTATCTTTTAATTAAGGATTTTATTGATGAATTGAGTTTTGAAAAGGTACTGGCGCTTACGGCTACGGCTACCAGGGAAGTTAAGGTTGATATTACTGAGCGCCTGGGCATGGAAGGTGCCAATGTATTTAAAAAGAGCTTTGCCCGTAAGAACCTTTCTTATTCTGTGTTTCACGTCGAGAGCAAGCTCCGGAAAATGTTGGAGATTTTACAAAACGTACAAGGAAGTAGCCTGGTCTATGTTCGGAGCCGCAAGCGGACGGCAGAAATTGCCAGAATCCTGTCAGATGCACATATTTCGGCAGATCATTATCATGCTGGTTTGTCTCCGGAAGATCGGGCCGAAAAACAGGAGAAATGGATTCGGGGTGGGATTCGCGTAATGGTAGCCACCAATGCGTTTGGAATGGGTATTGACAAGCCCGATGTAAGGTCTGTGATCCACTTAGACGTTCCCGATACACTGGAAGCCTATTATCAGGAGGCAGGTAGAGCAGGCCGGGATGAAAAGAAGGCATATGCTGTTATGTTGATGCATGCCTCGGAGAAGGATGCCTTGATTGAAAGAATCGAAAAATCTCAGGTTTCCCTGGAATTACTGAAACGGACTTATCAGGCGCTTTCTAATTTTTATAAGCTAGCTATCGGAAGTTTGCCTGAAGGGAGCCTTGATTTTGATTTGGAAGAATTTGCGAGCATATATAACCTGACACCACTGGACACTTACAATGCACTTGCCCGGCTGGAGAAGGAAGGACTGATACAGTTGAATGAAGGGTTCAATCATGCATCACGGGTGATGATCAGGATGCAAAAGGAGGATTTATATCGTTTTCAGGTTTCACACCCACAACTCGACTTACTGATCAAGGCCATATTGCGATTGTATGGAGGCGAGCTTTTTAGTCAGTATGGCAAGATTTCTGAAAAGGATTTGGCGCAGATGTTGAATACAAATCCAAAAGAGGTCAAGGGACGGTTAAAAATGCTGCACCAGTACGAGGTGCTGGATTATCAATCCAGTTCTGCGAGAAGCCAGCTTACTTACTTGATGCCCAGACTAGAAATCAACGAACTGCCGATTGATGGTAAGGCTTTGGTGGAGAGAAGAAAACAGATATTGGATAAAGCCCACAAGGTGCTGGACTATGTGGATGATAAAAAAACCTGCCGTACACGTATGCTACAGGCTTATTTTGATGAGATTACAGATGAACATTGTGGAGTTTGTGATTACTGCGTCAAAAGAAAAAAGCGTAACACGATATTATTAGATCCAGATGACCTGTTCCAACTATTAGAATCCAGGGGTAACATGACCATTCAAGAAGTTTGTACACTTAAGAAAGTGGCTCCCGAGGATGTTTTAGAGGCAATTAGGCCATTGGTTGAAGAAGATCGTGTTGTGCTTCAAGGAACTACTCTAATGATTAAATCAACCCTGATATGAAAACGCTAAAATTCGCAAGCTTATTTCTTGTGCTGATTTTATGTTTTGCCTTTTACATTGTTCAATCTACAGGATTTTTCAGAACCATTGAAAACAGGTTTGATGGAAAGATCAAGCAAAAGATTGATGTCGTTGGCGCTGAAGATATGCAGATAGATTATGAAGCAGAATTTTTGCTCATCTCTTCTGATGATAGGGCTGGCCATCGGGATGGGAATTCCGTGCAAGGAGCCTTGTATAAAATTGATTTAACGGATCCTTCTTTGACCCCATTGAAATTACCGACAACCTATAGCGGTGAATTTTATCCTCACGGAATATCAATGAAACGCCTCAATGATTCAGTGCATCGAGTGCTTGCCGTGAATCATGTTCGAAGCACGCACTCCATTGAATTATTTGACCTTAAAAATGATACGTTACAATACATCAGGACCCTCAAGGATGAAACGATGGTATCGCCGAATGATGTTGTTGCTTTGGACAATGGACGTTTTTACTACACTAACGATCATGGAAATATTCAAGGATTCAAGCGAATGCTTGAGGAATATCTGGGATTGAGGGCGAGTAACGTTGGTTACTTTGATGGCGAGCGTTTTAGAGAAGTTGCTGATGGAATCGCTTACGCCAATGGGGTAAACTACGACGCATCAAGAAATTTATTGTTTGTGGCCTCACCTCGAGGGTTTCTTGTAAAAGTTTATGAAGTTCGGCAATCAGGTGAGCTGATTTTTAGAGAGAACATTGATTGTGGGACAGGCGTCGATAACATTGAGTTTGATCCAAATGGGAAGATTTGGATTGGTTCACATCCTAGTTTGCTTCACTTTGCTTCCTATTCACAGGCAAAGAAAGATAAGGCACCATCAGAAATTGTGACGATTGACTATCGAGGAGAAGGCGATTTTTCTGTGGAAAGTATTTATCTGGAAGATGGTTCAGATATGTCCGCTGCTACTGTGGCCGTACCTTATCGTGATTTGATCTTTTTAGGAAATGTAATGGATGATCACTTGTTAGTATTGAGTCAATAAAGCCATCTTATAAAGAAACACAGAGGCACAAAAAAGGTAGTGACCTCTCGATCACTACCCATTATCAGTTTTACCTAATTAAGTGGTGGTCAATTAATATAGGTACTCAAGAGCGATAACATCAAAGCTGCCGAACTCGCCATCAACACCGCTGTTGAAGCACGCCAACATCAAAGAGTTAAGATCAGCTCCAGTAGGAGTGCCTGGGATGTGATTTGCACCAACACCACCAGAACCTTCGTTTCCACCTGATCCACAAGAAATAGATCGGTCGAAGTAATCTGTGTGACGCAGACCTAAGCAGTGTCCGATCTCATGACCGATTACATGCTCATTCACGTTAGTGCTGAAGCTGTTAGTACCAGCGTTGATCTGAACCCACTTGTAAGGATCTCCACCACTTGGAAATCCAGCGCTTCCTCCACCACCGGATGCGCCATTGTTGTATACAACAATATCAGCATTGGTAGAAGCTGCAAAAGAAAGAGTGAAATTCAATCGTAGGTTCTCACGATTATAGTTGTTGATTGCCCACTGAAGTCCAGTTCTCATTCTGGAAGTCAACGCAAAACCAGATCCAGTGTAACCGATTACACTAATGGTTCTTGGCAAACCAGTAACTAACGCATTGGTGCGGTACTGCTCACCGCTAGGAAGTTCCTTGAGCCCGTCTCCACTGTTCAATTGAGAAGCCATTTCTTCCAATTGTGAGAAAGAAATTAAGATATCTCCTTCCAGTAGATAGGCATCATGTACATCGGAAAAGCCTTCGAAGTGATTACCACTTTTGACTAGCTCGATATCAGATACATCAAATCCCAAATTCGTGAATTGTGTCTTAACCTCTGCTGAGATTTCTGGCAATTCTGGGATGATTTCTGACTCAACGCCATCCTGTGTACATGAAGTGAAAATGAATACGGATAGTGCTAGGAACATAGCATTCCGTAAAGTTAAGTTTAACTTAAGCATAAAAATTAAAGGTTGATTTTATGCTCGTAAAGTAGTCAAAACATCTATATTTCAAAATAAAGTTTTTAAGGAATTTTATATGCAACCATGATACTTATCATGACAAATATGAAAGATAATTCTTAATTCATGTTATTATTCGGAATAATATATGGCGTTTGTTTGGGGCGTAGTTTCTGAAAAGAGGAATATTAAAATGAAATTCCTTATAAAATATGGACTCGATTTTTTTCCGTTTTTGAGGAACAAAAGAAACTGGATAGTTGTTGCTGGCTTGTTTTTATTGCTTATAACTGCAAAAAGTCAACCTCAACAATATATCAATGAAGAAGGCTTTTCTTTCGCAATTCAGAAAGGAGGCCAATTACCGATTACTGATGTAAAAATCCTGGGCCGCCAGGCCGCAAATAAGGAACTCATCATACACTCAATGGCCCCTGAAGTGACTTATGAAAGATTGGCAATGAAAGAAATTGAGATATCCGAATTGCCAAATGGCTATTTGAGACTGCCAGCGAGCTTTGAGAACGTCGGTCAGTTATTATCGTGGGAAGAGATTACTTACGTAGGTTTTGAAAGCTACGTTCCCCGGGAAGAGGCGGTTGTATTGGATCTTAATCTGAATGCCAATAGCTTCAACGTGTTGAAGCATGAGTTTCCAAATGTTACTGGTGCCGACCTGAAGATATCACTACAGGAGCTGAGATTCTCGGAAGAAGATATTGATCTGCTGGGGCGAACTGTATATCCCGATTTATCAGACCCCCGGACCAATGACCATGCGACTCAAATGGCAACGATCATAGGAGGTGCGGGTAATTCCTTGATTTCTGCCTTGGGAGTATTGCCTGATGTCACACTACTTTCTTCGGGATTTGACGAGCCGATCCCGGACCCTGATTCACATTATCTGGAATTTGATGTTCAGGTTCAGAATCATTCATATGGTACGGACATTGAAAATTTTTACGGAGCATTTGCGCAATTGTTTGATGCCAGTGCCAATGCGAATCCTTCACTACTACATGTG
Source organism: Cyclobacteriaceae bacterium (assembly GCA_965215825.1). Classification (GTDB taxonomy): domain Bacteria; phylum Bacteroidota; class Bacteroidia; order Cytophagales; family Cyclobacteriaceae; genus JAWPMT01. The sequence continues at coordinate 1,450,298 of CBDCEM010000003.1, forward strand.
TTCTCTTCAGGAAATAGCGGTCAGGAGATGGCAACTGATGGAGACTATGCGGACCTTGCCGGATATGCGAATTTGACAGGCAATTTTAAAATGTCGAAAAATACAATCACTGTTGGTGCAGTAGATACAGTGGGGCGTTCTAATATGTTTGTATCAAATGGACCCACTTATGATGGACGGATTAAGCCCGAGGTTGTAGCGTATAGTGTATTTGGCTCTTCTAATTCGGCGGCAATGGTATCTGGGCTGGCAGGAGCGTTACAAGAAAGATACCAACAGATTTTTGAGTTACCAGCTTCTTCGGCATTGGTAAAAAGTGCCCTTATTAATGCCGCGGATGATGTAGGGATCCCCGGAATTGATCACCAAACAGGGTTTGGAAACATTGATGCGGCCGGTAGTATAAGAACCATCGACCGCAGACAATTCATTGAGGGGTTACTCATTCCCGGAGCTGAAGTTGAGCACGATATCAGTTTGCCCGAGAATGCCATCAACTTCAAAGTTACCCTTGTGTGGAATGATCCCGCAGCCGGAGCAGGGGACGAAGTGGCCTTAATTAACGACCTGAACCTGAGCGTGAAAGATAACCAAGGGAAAGTCAACTTGCCTTGGATATTGAATATCAGTCCCTCCCTGGAAGCTTTGGCCATGCCAGCTACACGGGGTGAAGATCACCTGAATAATGTCGAACAAGTATCTGTGGAAAATCCAAACGGGCCCGTATCGATCAAGGTATCAAGTACATCACAAATAGAGGAACAAGCCTATGCTTTGAGCTACGAATGGGAACTTCCTGATTCATTTGAATGGCGGTATCCGTTGGTCAATGATCACATGCCCTATAACGGAGAAACAGATGGTTATTTTCGGTGGGCTTCCACATTCAGTGCTACAGTGGGTGAACTGTCGGTATCCCTGGACTTTGGTGCAACCTGGGAAATATTGGAAAATGAAATTGATCTGAGTCAGGGACTATGGAGATGGAGTTCTCCCGACACAGTTGCGATTGCTATGGCCAGGATGCAATTTGAAGATCAGATTTATATGACGGAACCGTTCGTGATAGGACCGATCACCACACCCTCCGTAGGTTTTGATTGTGGCGATTCATCACTATTGCAATGGACCAGGGCTGAGGCCGCAGACAGTTATCAATTATCTGAGCTGATCGATAATTCGTTGAAACCAATAGCGGAAATTTATGATACGATTTTCGTAATAAAAGATCAGGATGTCATTTCGGGCATTTATGCCATAACACCCATGTTAGATGGGAAACCGGCAATAAGGAGCGCCGCTTTTGAAATGAGTCGTTTGAGTATTGGCTGTTATTTCTCTTCCTTCTTTGCGCAGATAATTCCTGATGAAGGGCTTGAGCTCAATCTTCAACTCGGATCCACCTATCAGGTGGATGAGATCTTCTTTGAACGTTTTCATGAGGATGGGTTTCAGTCTGTTGGTGAATTGGATCAGATTAGAAGTGTAGGTGCCTTGTTAGATGAATTACCCCTTCAGGGGCTCAATATGCACAGGGCGGGATTAATATTTGAAAACGGCAGAACACTCTATTCAGATACTGTAGTAACATACTACCTCACAGAGAAGAAAGTACTTACATTTCCTAATCCTATCTTTCAAGGCGAAAATCTAAATGTTTTTACAAGGGTCCTTCAAGAGGGAGACACACCTGTTTTTGAGTTGGTTGACAACCATGGGAAAATTCATATTCGCCAATCCATCCTCCTGGAAAATGAAAGTATTCCATTGGAAGGTTTAAGACCAGGTCTTTATTTCTATCGGGTCACCGGACTGGGGAGCGATGTGGGTGGAAGAATTATCGTTAGATAATAATAGTGCTTACGTCAATCCTGTTCTGATTTTCTCAGTAAATTGACCCTTCTGAACTGATCTAAATTGATGAAAACCTTAAATAATAGAAGAAAATTTCTGAAAACCGGAGCTGTAGCAGCCGCAGGTGCTATGATTGTACCTCGCCATGTGTTGGGTGGCCCCGGATATGTAGCCCCAAGTGATAAAGTGAACCTCGCGGCGATTGGGGCTGGTGGTAAGGGCTTTGGCGACATTCGAAATGCCTACAATGATGGCAAAGAAAATGTCGTGGCTCTTTGTGATGTAGATACGAAAATGGCGGGTAGAGCTATTGATTTGTGGCCAAAGGCTAAATTCTATTCGGATTTCCGCCTCATGTTGGAGGAAAACAAAGACATTGATGCGGTGACCATCTCCACACCCGATCATACACATGGAGTTGCAGCAATGGCCTGCATGCAGTTAGGTAAACATGTTTATGTTCAAAAACCGCTGACACACAACATCAAAGAAGCCCGATTGCTTACAGAAACAGCCCGGCAATACAAAATAGTAAGTCAGATGGGTAATCAGGGCGCTTCGCACCCTGGTCAGGTTCAAATGAGAGAATGGTTTGACAAGGGATTGATAGGAACTGTGGATCGTGTCCATTCCTGGACCAACAGACCTGTATGGCCGCAGGGAATTCCTGTCCCTACAGATTCAGTTGATAGACCCGGACACCTGAGCAAAGAAGAGTGGGATCTTTTTATCGGACCTGCCGGTTTTGTAGACTATCATCCTTTGTATCACCCTTTCAAATGGCGTGGTTGGTGGAATTTTGGAACAGGAGCACTTGGAGATATGGGATGCCATCTAATAGATCCGGCGTTTAAGACGCTCGGATTGGGATATCCAACAGAAGTAGAATGCAGTGTCGGTCAGGTATTTACGAGAGATTGGGTTCCGGAATATATTCCGGAAGGTTGTCCGCCCTCTTCCAGGATTCAGCTTAAGTTTCCAGCTACAGATAAGAATAACTCTGAAGTCACGCTGGAATGGAGTGATGGCGGAATCAGACCTTTTATTCCCGAGATAATTCCTGCTGGAATGTCCCTGTTTGGAGGAGGTACTAATGGAACGATACTGATGGGATCGAAAGGAATCATGACCTGTGATACCTATGGGCGTAACCCAAAAGTCTTTTTGAATACTGGTGAAATCTTAGAAATGCCAGAAAACTACGGTGAAGAGCGACCTTACTATGGGTTGCCGGAACTTGGACACCAGATCGCCTGGACTGATGCTATCAAAGCCGGTTATAACAGTGCAGAGCACAAAGCACTTACTTCGTCATTTGATTATTCAGGACCCTTAACAGAATCTGTTCTAATGGGCAACTTGGCAATCCGAAGTTACCAATACGGAGCACTCAATAGTGATGATAGAAGGGAATTCCCAGGTAGGATGAAGCTGCTTTGGGATGGCGGCGCGATGCGCATCACCAATTTTGAGGTGGCTAACGAATTCGTGGGAAGAAAATATCGGGCCGGCTGGGAAATATAATTCTCTAAATGGCCCGGAATTTGTGACACGTTGAATTTTTAAAAATCAGGTGTATGAAAAGTCTATTGTTTTTGACATTATCATTTTTTTCTCTGCAAGCTACCGGGCAAGAAGAACCGCAATCATTGCTTCATGTTTCAGGGCAAGCAAAAGTTGCTGTTAGGCCTACACAAACTGTAGTTTCATTGTCCATTAGGTCGTCTAATGATACCTACGCAGGTACCGTAGAGGATTTGATTCAACGGGTCGATTTGCTGGTGAGTGAACTCAAAAAACTCAAGTTTGAAGAAGAGGAAATATTCACTTCCAATTTCTCGGTAAATAAAAACTTTGTCTACGATCAGGGAGAGCGAAAGGAAAAGGGATTCACTGGTTTACAATCATTAACAGTTCAGTTCGTTCAGGACAAAAAACGGTTGTTGAAGGTATTGACAGCCGCCGCAGGAAGTAAGGCCGACCCAGAGATCAGTATTTCCTTTGATTTAGACGAGAACCAAAAGCGATCGCTTAAGGATGAATTGATTCGACAGGCGGTAATAGATGCACAAGCGAAAGCCCAGCTGATCGCAGAACAATCCAATCATAAGATTGCAGGCATCAAAGAGATAAAATATGGAATTGTCGCCACTAACTTTCCAGACGCACCCGTTTTTGCTTTTGCTGATGGGAAACAAGAAAGCAGGTTAGGAGTGGAGTTCTCTAATTTTGAAGCTGCAAACCTGACCTTTTCAGATCAGGTGCAGATTCTCTTTTTTATTCAGCCGAAATAGTTTGCAGGAACTCTTATGCCTCGACTAACTGAATATCTTCCAGGACTTTGGAAATTTCGTTGAAAGTGCTTTGACCTTTATCCTTTAGATACCATTTCTGCATTTCTACCTGAAATTCTTTGTAAGGAGGTTTATTGGGATCATTTCTCCAGGAATCATATAATTCCTGAGCTTCAACCGGCCTTGGACCCCAGGTGCCTAACACATCAAGCTCGTCATTAAGCATGATCAATTTAGGTATGGATCTACCGCCATTGGTGAGGAATTGACTCATCAGGGTGTCATTTTCATCTCTAAGTACGAGACGAAGATTGATGTTTGAATTGACTTCAACCATTTTCTGCAGCAAAGGAAGAATCTGTGCAGCATCGCCACACCAGCTTTCAGTAAGTACTAACCAGGTCATGGGCTGGTCAAATTGAGCGATTAAACTCGCAACATTTTCCGGTAGCTTGGTGGTTTTGTTGAGTCGGCGTGCTCGCTGGGCATTGAGTTTAGTGTAATAGACCAGGTCCTCATGTTGTTTTGGGCCTGTTGTTTTTTCCTCATCTACCATCTGCTGTATCAGGTCAGAGTATTCAGAGTAACTAATACCCTGAGTAAGACTTTCTTTGATCACTGATTTGAGATTTACCGCTTCCATTTTTACTCCTTTTTGTATAAGTATACTTAAATGGAACATTAAAAGTTACATATTTATTAATATATATTTTCTAATTCCCTAAATAGAAAAAACTCCTTCTTATGAAGGAGCTTTTTAATCATTGTTTTGGAACCTTTAGATCAACTTTTTACATTTTCACCTTCTGGATCCAGTCTGAATAGGATCGGGATCATCAATCGTGTCTTAACTGCTTTTCCATCTACTTTGCCCGGAACAGGCCAGGTACTGGCAGTGATTACTCTTACAGCCTCCGCGTCGCATCCTGCACCAATTCCTTTCACGGCTTTCGCATCAGAAACAGATCCGTCCGGGTTGACGATGAACTGAACGTAGACCTTACCCTCTATACCGAGCCTTCGGGCTTGCTTAGGGTACTGCATGTTCTCACCTATAAATTGATACAAATCCTTGGCACTTTTTGTTAGGTCGCCCTGATTATCAACCAGGTCATAGACGCCATCTTCTGATTTACTCATTTCCTTGACTACAGAATAGGCAGCATCATCTTTCGAAAGAATCAGGAATTGTTTATTCCCCTCTTTCAAATCCATGACCTCAGCGAAACTATAATCAGCTATTAGCTTCTTCAGTTTGGCTTTGTCTGTTTCACCATGAAACTCCATTACTGAATATTCAGCACCAGTTTCATGCATTAACAACTCCACGCGTTTTTGAACTTCAAGTGGATATTCCACTATCAGGCTCGCGTTGGCTGAGATTTCCTGTACATCCTTTTCTAATTGCTCAGAACAGGAGAATACGAGAACAACTGTGGCAACCAGTGTACCTAGTACTCCGAGTTTCCACTTACTTATAATTTGCTTCTTTGCTTGCATTGCTTTTAAGCGTTTCAATAAGGTGCCATGATGAAAGGAACTCGCTAAGCTCATATTCACCGATGACAGGGCATTACCAATTAGTAATTTCTTGTAGTATCCGGCATCTGCATGTTTCATCGCAAAGGCATCAGCCTGGAATTCATGTATTAATCTTAATTCTCTCAAAACCCACCACGAGGAGGGGAGCCACCAAAATAGTACACGGTATAGGTTTAACAGGAGAATATCCGCCGTATGTCTGTGAATGGAATGCCCTTTTTCGTGAAGAACAATCAACTCCTCACGATCTCGACCGATAAATATCCAATTGAAAAATGAAAAGCTAGGATTTTCTTCCTTAAGGAGCCAAACCGGAATTCCGTACAAGGAGGATTTATTACTTTTTTTCAGGTTGGCGGAGATGGACTTGATAGACCAAATCAGGTAGACCATAAATAAGACAGAAACCAACCCAATTAAGTGTGTCCATTGAAATTGGTAGCTGAACATGACAGTTTTGATGCCTGATTCGTCTTTTCCGCTGATCACCACAGGTGCCAGGGTATTTATGGCCTCAGAAACTGTGGGCGTGTCTATCGCGGGAAGCAAAGGCAAATCCAGAAAAGGAAGGAGAATCGAAGCCAGTGTTGCGCCAACAAGGTAGCCTCTTCTCAACTGGTAATGTGTTTCTTTGCGCAACAGAAGCAGATAAATCAGATAAAGGGACAAATGAATTAGTCCCACTTCTATGAGGTAGGCGATCATTTTGGTTCGTCGTTTTTAATTTCTTTCAGTATTTCTTCCAATTCCTGTACTGACAAATCCTTTTCCTTGGCAAAAAAGGAAACAACCTGTTGGTAAGACCCGCTGAAATAGCGAGAAATGAAGCCTTTCATAAAGTTCTGAGTGTATTCCTCTTTGGTGATAACAGGAAAATACCGGTGACTTTTACCAAAGGCTTCGTGTTTGACAAATCCTTTTTGTTCGAGAATCCTCACGATCGTGGAAACAGTGTTATAGGCTGGCTTTGGCTCCGGCATCTTTTCGATAACTTCTTTGACAAATGCTTTGTCTAATTGCCACAGCACTTGCATGATCTCATCTTCGGCCTTTGTTAGTTCTTTCATTGTTCAAAACTAATAACTTAGTTTCAAAACTAATACTTTAGTTTATATGTGCAAAAGATTTAACTAATTATTTAGTTATAACCACTTAAATTTTAGTTTAAGGACTTTTGTTATTTTTGAAAAAGACAAATAATCGGATTTAATCTACCAAATACAGCCAACATGTGACGATCCATTATATTGACCATTGCAGAAGATGAACTTATTTCTATTGAGATAATTAAGTGGATCAAATCTCATAAGCACAAAAGCTCAAGAATTGGCCTCTGGATGGATTCTCTTCTCCGCGAGATGCTTGATTTCTGTACTGAATAAATTTGAATTGTTATCAACCAATTATAAAGGGATAGGAGGATGAATAACCAGGAGCTCAAGGCTTTAATTGCTGGATTCGAACAAGGGACCTGGCCTGTTTCTCAATGGACTCATCATTGTCACATATATATGGCACTTTGGTACCTATCAAGTTTAAGCGCGGATGACGCCTCAATTCGAATCAAAGAAGGAATAAAAAAATATAATGTGAGCCAGGAAGTTGATAATACATCGACTGGCGGTTATCATGAGACGATCACAGAGTTTTACATTCGTATCTTGACTATTTATATGGAGCGAGTCGCCTTCGATGCGACGGATCAAGCTTGGTCCTCAATACAGGATCAGGCATTTATGGATAAGAACTTTCCATTACAGTTCTATTCCGAAGCTTGTATGATGACGCCATTGGCCAGATCCTACTGGTGTGAGCCAGACCTTAAATCTATTTCGACTTATGAAAGTACTCCTCCAGTCTGACCTTGGCTGTGGTTTGATCGATGTAGTTGCTACTATGTTGCTCAGGCATAGTTTCCATGTGAAGTGTCTGTGTCGGGAAGGCGAATTTCACACCAAGGTGCTCAGCAAGTTTAATCGCTTCCAGGAGTACTTCATGTCGTGCTTCTAATTCATCATTCCAGGTGGGTACCTCGAAAAAAATGTAGAACATCACGTCGAGCGAGGAAGCGGACATTTCGTTCAGGAAAATGTTATAATCGTCCTTTCGTGTCTTAGGATGCTCGTCCACAATTTTCCGAAGCCCCGCAATGAATGACTCCAACAGGGCAGGAGGTGTGTCATATTGTACGGATATTTGGGTATAAAAACGGCGATATTTCCTGAGTCCATGATTATCTATAATGGCATCAGCGAGTTTTCCGTTTGGTATGTACGTCAAAGAGTTTCGGAAGGTGCGTACTCTGGAAGAACGGAAACCCACTTCCTCCACATTACCGTCTACTGTTCCGGTCGTGATCCAATCTCCGATTTGAAAAGGTTTGTCTACGAAGATCATCACAGATCCAAAGAAGTTCTTGATGGTATCCTGGGCTGCCAAAGCAAAAGCGAGACCTCCGATGGATAGACCTGTGAGTACGGGGATTACATTGATTTCAAGGTTATCCAGGACAAACAAAGTTCCGATGGCAATTACAAAGGTTTTGAGCGTCTTTCTCATCAAGGGGATGAGTTGATCATCGAGTGTACCATCTGTTTTTTTGGCGAGTTGTTCCGTATAGAGTGCGAAGACATTGATTAGCCGATAGATAGTAACTGTACCAAATAACGGGATCATTGCCTTTAGACCCAAAATGACATATTTCGAAATTAATGGTGGTAATAACAATACGGGTACCAGAATGCTCAGTAACAGGAAAATGAAAAACAAACTAAGTGGCTGAGCAACGGATTGAAGGACTTTTCTTGCAAACGTGCCATAACCACTGTTTTTAAGGGCTCTTGAAATCAGCTTTCTGAATAGGAAAGTCATGATTTTGTGAAAGACAGTACTTAACAAGGCTAAAATCAGAATCCCTGCATATTGAAAAACATAGAGTCCAAAAAACAGGTTGTGACCCTGCTTGGGAAATAGAGATATAATGCGATCTGTGCCGAATCGAAATACCTTTTTATGTACTCGGTTGATGGTTTCAATCGACGACTTAGGATAGACCCAATCACCATTTTCTCTGACCAGATAAATATCTGGATACTTTTTGGTGAGTGCGTATTGGTGCTTCTCGAACAGGCTGTCAAAATAATTGGGTTGCGTTGGCAAGGATTCGATATCAATGTAAATTCCTTCCCCATCCAGGATTTGCTTGAGTTTTATGGCAGACCATTGGGCGGTCTGTATGTTTTCGGAGTGACTACTAAATGGTAGGGCAGCCAACGAATCATTATAAGAATTCGCTTGAAGGTAAAAGAGATGAGTTCTGACACTTTGAAACGGTGAACTCAGGTATCGATTGGCTTGTGAGTAAAGACTTGCACAGGGGATCAATAGCAAAAGCAGGACCAGAGTTGTTCTCATAATGGCAAAAGTAAGCCTTAGAACTTATCTGATCCAGCTTTAGGAAGGATTGGTTATTCCGGACGCTTCCTTCTCAGGATCAAGGAGCTGATCAACGTAACGATCAGACCCACAGGGAAAATTTCCAGGAACGAAAAACCGGCCATGACCAAAGGCTGCTCATACATTTCCTGAAATGCCTTCAATTCCTCTACTTGTGTAGCGAGTTCTGCCTGACTCAAGCCCTCTGACTCTAATTTCACAATCTGACTTTGGGTATACTGATCTGCGAAATCAGGCATAAAAATGGGGTAATAGACCATCCAGCCAACGACATAAATGACGGACGCTGTGACTACTACGATCATTCCATTGATAAAAGCTTCTTTGAATGATAATATGCCTCCGTTCTTGTTTCTAAAGGACCTTAATGCAAAAAAGACTGTTGACAAAGCGAGCAACATGAAGGTGTAACCAACAAATTCGCCGATACCCATAGCAAATGGATCGTCACTTCCTGCGATGACAGGCCAAAGAAAGAAACCAATGATAGTGATAAGACCCCCAATAGAACCGTAGATGATGAATGTAGATTTCGCTTTCATAGTGACCGTATTTTGATAGTGATGATTGATGGGCCAAAGGAGACATTCAAAAAGAAAAATTCATTCATACGAAAGGGTGATTTTGAAGAAATAGTCCTTTTTAGTGATGCATCTTTATATGATTTGGTGGTCACGGGCCTTTTGAACGGCCTGGGTTCTCCGCTGGACGTTCAGCTTAGAAAAAATATTAGATAGATGTGTCTTTATGGTGTTTAGTGAGACAAATAACTTATCTGCAATTTCCTGATTGCTATGTCCTTCAGCAATAAGTAGGAGAACATCCATTTCTCTTTTACTTAACCCGAAAGCTGCTCCCGATTTGATTGAAGGTCTTGTAGTCGATTTGGCCCTGTTGAAATGAAGGAAGCCCAACCAAAGCCCAATTCCCAGAAAAATGACTGCAATGGCTACAGAAAAAATATTGGAGGATAATCGATGTATCACTGTTTCGTAATTGAGTACCTGCAACACGACAATTAATCCCCCCATGACAAGGCCATAAATTACAAATTCACGATTGATATTGATTATATTTCTTTTCTTAGGTTTCAACGTTCGACGAAATCAGATCAATTCAAAAATATGAATCTGCCAGCTAAATTCGTCGCATTGATCTTAGTAACTGGTGGTTTTTATTAAATCGGTATAAAAAGTAAGGGTCATCGAGACAGGTGAGAGATTATCGAGTAAATACTTGATGTTTTTGTGCAATTATTCTTGATGAGTTGGTTGGACTCCAATCTACTAATCGGCAGAAGAGACAAGGCTTCATTCTCGTAATGGCACTTAATCATCCAGTTATGAGTGTAAAACTTCAACCTCGCCTAGGAAAGTAGAACCAGCCGTGATCTGGCACCAGTATTATCAGGTTGGACTCGGGCTATGCTATTCTTTCGAATAAGTTGTTCTTACCTGACAACCGGTAGACTCATCGGTCATGGTAAGGACGAGAGTAGTGCTTGATACGGAGAAAGAAAATCTATTACAAACGGAAGCTCCTTCTTCTTCTTCACACAGGTCTATAGTGCTGCCATCGATCCGTATTGTGCCGGACTCTCTTCTTGTCGCACCTGATTCAATAATTTGAATTTCATATTCGGACCCTTCAGTGAAAACGATACGTATACAATCCTCACTGGTGCAAGTAGGCGTGGTAGTGCCATCATCGGAACTGTCATCACAAGAACTATTCACGATTGTTGTTGCCACCCAGGATCCCAGGAGGTCGTTTTTGGCATCATCATCGCTGCAAGAACTCATGTATACACTGGAAACTGCTAAAACAATAAATACTAAAGATTTCAAAGAGGATCGCATATCTTTCAGACGTTTAAGATTGTAAATTTTGTCATTCTTGCGGACATTTCCGTAGAAACTGTGGTAATAACGCAGACATTTAACAAGTAGCTCGTAAGAGTGGATGAATATGTTCTTTTTTTTGTAGTATAGAATAATTGATTTGTAGTGACGTTATTTCATCGAATAAAATCTTACCATGTTATGCGACCGATTCACAAAATTTTAATGGCATCGCTATGCCTTGTGGTCTCCTTTTCCGCCAATTCTGAGGGGATCAAATTCACTGAAGGAAGTTGGGAGGAGATAGTTTCGAAAGCTCAAAATGAGCAGAAATACATCTTTGTCGACTTTTATGCTGATTGGTGTGGCCCCTGCATTTGGATGTCGAAAGAAGTATTCACTACAGATGAAGCTGGAGAGTTCTTCAATAAAGAGTTCATTAACGTTTCGATAGATGCAGAGAAAGAGTATCTACAACTTGTAGAGAAGACTTATATCGAGGCCTATCCGACACTTGTCATCTACAATGCCCAGGGTCAGGAGATTACTCGGTCCGTGGGAGCTTTGGATGCTCCTGAGTTGATTGATTTCGGGAATCGTGGCTTGAATGCCGAAAGCATTGTCACGGCTTATGCTGAAAGTCCCAACGATCCTGAAGTGTTATTGCAGTATGCAAACTATCTCAAAGCTTCGGACGAAGAAAAGGCCAATGAATTGGTAAATAATTTCCTTGAAGGATTAGCCGAGGCTGATCTCTCGAAACCAACTAATTGGGAGATGATAGCGGCCTTTCATTTCGATTATGATTCTGATATTTTTCAATACCTCTGGAACAATCGGTCAGACTTTCATGCAACTTATGGTTCGGCATTTGAAGAATATGTATTGAGCAATGTCTTGAGTAACATGATAGGAAATGCAGTATCGAAACTTGATCTCTCCATTCTGGATCAAAGTATTGATTTGGAATATGACGCACGTGTGGCTTTTGGCCATGAAACCAAAGCGAAAGATTTCTACAAATTGGAATCTTACTACATCTACTATTATAATACTGGTGTCCACGATCGTTTCTTTGAAACCTATGATGAAATGGTTCGGAAATTCCTGTGGGACGATGAGGAAGAATTGATGTCCAGATCCATGCGATTGGGAGAGGCAGTTCATGAACTTGAACTTGACCCGAAATATTACAAGGATGTTCTGGATTGGACCGATCAGTGTATCGATCTCAACAAGGAAAGCTGGAAAGGTTACCTTGCCAAGGCCGTGGTACACCACTATGCCGGAGAAAACGAAGCAGCGGTAAAGATGGGGGAGAAAGCCCTGAGCTTCAGTGACGAAGAAAGCCGTTCCGATATAGAGGAGCTGCTGGCGTCCATGAACAGTGACCCTTTTGGAGGATGATTCACCTTTGGGTGGAGCAAAGAATTCAATTTAGTATTCTAGAATAGATATATCTAACTCTTTGAGAGTTAGCTTGTCAAGCAGGTGAGCGACTCAGTAATGGGTCGCTTTTTTGTGGTATGTGGAAGAAGTAGTTCGAGATGAATAGTGATATCACTATATTGTATTTACTTCAGGACTCCAGCGATGATCTACAACTACTTAAGAACCTTTTTAAGAGTACTCAGGAAAAATTGGGTTTCAACCTCGATTAACATATTTGGCCTGTCAATTGGAATGGTTTCAGCCTTTCTGATAGCCAAATATATTGGCTACTCTTTGATCTTTGATAGCAGTTATGTTAATAGGGATCGGATTTATCATGTCAGCCAAATTGAGACCAACAATACAAATATAACTTATGACGGTAGTGCTACTTACAGAGGTATTACTGTTACTGCACTGGGTGAAATTCCTGAAGTGCAGGGTTTCACTAAATTTAACTGGAGCGTTGAACGACTAGTTTTAGTGGGAAATGAGGGGCAGGAACTAAAGAGTTTTAATCAAAGAGGAATTTTTTCAGTTGACACTTCTTTCACCAACATTTTTAACCTAACGCCGATTGTGGGAGGACTGAAAGGGGCTCTTAATCAGCCCTATTCTATCATCATCACTCGTTCGATCGCTGAAAAATATTTTGACAATGTGAATTCACTCGGGAGGTCTGTCAGGGCAAGAACGTCATGGGGAGAAGAACATACCTGGACGGTAACTTGTGTGGTAGAAGACCCACCAATAAGCTCAACCCTCCAGTTCAATATACTTGTAAGTACGCTGGATAACACAACAGACCTCTGGCAAACCCCGGTGTACAATCAGTATATGATTTTAGGTCCGGGCGAAGATCATGAGGTTGTAGCTGAAAAGATTTCCAAAGCGATCAATGACTTGCAGGTTTTCAGAGGAGAAGATCGGAGTATTGCTGTTATCCTCGATCCGATAGAACCGGAACTATCGAAGTTTGAGATCTTTCTTATTTCTACAGGCGCCTTAATTATGATACTGTCATGGGTTAGCTTCTCCAACCTCTCGGTAGTCCAGTTTATGTTGCGACAGAGAGAGGTGTTTATTCGTAAGTCGATCGGTGCAGATAATCCAATGTTGATGAGACAGTTCCTATTTGAGACTGGGTCCATAATCCTCTTTTCGGTGCTTGTTTCTTTGATGATTTTACTATTAGCAGGCGGTTATTTTTCTGAACTTGCTGATGGTCACTTGCTTCCAATATCAAATAATAAGTTCTACCTAAATACCATGTTTCTGGTCATTTTCGTGATTGGAGCGCTGCTTCCTTCGACCTTTTTTTTGGGAACTCTAATAGCGGGTAGTAAATCGACGATTCTAAGAGAAGGTAAGTATAAAGTCAAATCCAGAATTAGGAAAAGAAAGGTACTAGCCGGATTTCAGTTCGGTATTGCCATCCTGATGATTTCTTTTACATACGTCATCGACCTTCAGATGAAATATCTTTCCGGATTAGGAAAGGGAGTTAATCTGGAGAATAAGATCATAATTAAACCTCCTAAAGACTCCTTTCAGGGGAAGGGAAGACGAGCAAGGGCGCTTAGGAACGAATTATCTGGTTTGCCATGGATCAATAGTGTTTCTTCTTCGTCCACCATTCCAGGGCAGGCCTACCGTCAGGAAGTGAATTTTTCATTATTTGGAGCCGAACAGGAAATACTCATGTATGTCAATGACGTCAATGGGGAATTCTTGCCAACGTACGAAATTGAAATTCTGGCGGGGAACAATTTCCCGGAACAAGGTGGTCCTGCCAATAGGAATAAGGTGTTGATCAATGAAGTTTCAATGAGATCTCTGGGATTGGATTTGTCTGATGCCGTAGGGCAGCGGTTAGTAGACGAAAATCAGAAGATTTATAACGTCATCGGGGTGGTTCAAGACTATCACAAAACTTCTCCAAGAGATAAAATCGGCCCAATGATTTTCAAGTACAATCCAATTCGCGGCTATTTTACCGCTCAATATGCTGCTAAGACGGACCCTGGAAAAGAAGAATATGCGCAACTTGAAGCGATATGGAGGCAAGTTTATTCGGAATTGCCATTTGAATACTTTTTGCTATCCTCATACTATGAATTTCAATTTAACAATGAAGGCCAGCTGCTAAATATGATGAGGGTTTTCACCTTTGTGTCTATCTTTTTGGCATGCTTTAGCCTAATTGGCTTGTCGATTTATGAAGCAGCAAATAGTAAATTGGAAGTGGGAGTGAGGAAAACTTTTGGTGCTTCCTCTTTTATGATCTTTTTTCTATTCATGAAAAAATACATGATGCTTTTCATGCTGATCATCATTGTTCTGGCCCCTGTCATTTATTACCTATCGGGGCAATGGTTGAATGAGTTCAGCTATAGGATTAAGATTAGTCCAATGCATATACTGATTCCAGCTGCGGGGCTGCTGTTGATTATTTTGAGTACAATTGGAATACAGATTACCAAACTCAGCAGAGTGGACCCCATCAGGACCTTACGAGAGAATTAAATTAATCCGTGAGTTTTAAACTTGAAATTCTGTTAAAGACGATTTTCTTGGATTGTGCGAAAACTTCAATTCAGTCTGAATAATAAAAAATGAAAAGTAGTCTGCTATGAGACAACTAACTAGAATTGACTCGAAAAGCTAAAAAATAGAAGAGAAAACCGATTTATTACAAATCAGCGTGATGTCTTTCAACTTTTCTGTATATTTCCAAAAGAGGGGATGATTTGGACTTATGTAGGTCTAAAAGATGTTCCTGATACTCGCTTATCGCCGATTTTTAGAATTTTAATCGACTTTTGAATAGTAGCGAGGGGGGGACTTGAACCCCCGACCTCCGGGTTATGAATCCGACGCTCTAACCAGCTGAGCTACCTCGCCAGAAATGGCTCCTTTTTAAAAGAGGTGCAAAGCTAATTAGATTTTGGTACGAGCAATTGGAGGTTGCGTTTTTTTTTATACCTTGTCTGAAAATTTTTTGGTGTATGGCTAAGAATAAATTTATTGGAGAATATGATTTTAGAGCATCCAAAAAAATGCTTTACCCTTATATATCAACAGCATCAGGACTTTCTCAATGGTTCGCTGATGATGTAAATATCAACAATGAAGATAAAGTCTATACCATCATATGGGATGGTGAAGAAAATAAAGCCAAGATGGTTTCCAGTCGAGCAAATCATCATGTGAAATTCGAATTTCTCGGAACGGAAGATGAAGAAGATGGTGCGAACTTCGTGGAAATGAAACTCGATGTAAGCGAAATGACCCAAGAACTCTTCCTTCGAGTGACGGACTTTTCTGACATGGATGCGGATGAAGCCAGTGAGCTTTGGGATAGCCTGGTCCATGATCTCAAAGAAATTGTAGGCGGATAACGTCCAACAAAATAACTTTGCATTCGTTTTTGAAGCGAATGATTACAACAGCTGCGTGACGTATGGGTATTAAGAAGATCGATAAGCTGATCATCAAGTCTTTTATCAACCCGTTTTTATTAACAACGGTTGTCGCCACCTTCATCCTACTGATCCAGTACATGTTGAAGTACTTCGATGATTTTGTTGGGAAAGACCTTGGGTTTTCGGTATTCGGTGAGCTGATCTTTTATTTCAGCCTCAATATGCTTTCTGTTTCCTTGCCATTGGGAGTTCTGGTTTCTTCTCTGATGACATTTGGTAATCTTGGCGAACACTTTGAATTGACCGCAATTAAAGGATCGGGTATTTCCTTGCTTCGAGCATTGAAACCAATTTTCTTTTTCGTGATCCTCTTGTCCATTGGAGCATTTTACTTTAATAATTATGTAGTCCCAGCGGCTAACCTGAAGGCTTATAGCTTATTGTATGATATTAAACACACCAAACCGGCCTTGGATATCAAGCCTGGTGTTTTCTACAATGGCATTCCTGACTATAGTATCAAAGTGAAGGAGAAGCTGCCTGATAATCAGACGTTGAAGGAAGTTTTGATCTATGATCATACTAAGAAGTTGGGCAACAAATCCTTGATCATTGCCGATTCTTCCCGGATGTATACCTTTTTTAATGACCGATACCTGAAGCTGGAACTATTTAACGGTCATGCAGTGACAGAAGAGAAGAAGAACGCAGACCCTATCGACTACTTCTATCGGACGACTTTTGATCAAATGGAAATAGTATTTGACCTCTCCTCATTTGGATTGAAGGATACGGATGAAAAGTTGTTTCGTAACAATCGCCAGATGAAAAATGTGGCCGAACTCACAGAAGACTTAGACTCACTAGTGAGAATGCACACCAAAGGTAAAATGAGATTTCGCAATGCTTTGAGAGGTAGTTTAAGATACAGCGTGGCAAGTCTTTTCGAAGAAGTGGACCTGTCTATCTATGAAAGGATTCCAGAAGTGTTGCAACTAGAAGCGCCGGCAGATAGTCTTCCAGGTCTTCCTGTGGATAGTGTACGAGCTGATACCGCACAATTGATGCAAGCTTCGATGCTTTCCCTGGCCTTTCTCGATTGGATTTGGAACCAGCAGGACACGCTTAAGAAATTTAATCGAGTCGAATTGCAAGAAGAATTGCAGATGGAGGAGGGGCTACTAAATACAGAAACCCTAAAACAGGAATATGATCTTTCACAGGCTATGGTAGACTCAATGCGTGAAGCGGCATTGCAAAACCTTCCTCCTCACCAGAGAAAGAACCGGACCAAGCGTAAACCGAAGCTTAGCGAGTTTATGAAAACTCCCATTGAGGAGCTGACAATGGAGGATCTTGCGTTGCAATTTGATGCAACCTATAAAAAACAAGGAGCAATTGATTATGCTTTGAGCCAAGCCCGGAGTATTAAGTCCCAACTGGGGAGTATTAATTCGAACCTTAGAAGCTTGCAGCTGTCTCACAATAAATTCTCGGTGGAGAAATACAAGAAGTTTAGTCAGGCTTTTGCTTGTATCGTTATGTTCCTGATTGGGGCACCTTTAGGAGCCATCATTAAAAAGGGAGGTTTAGGCATACCAGTGATCGTGTCCATTTTCTTTTTCATCATCTATTACGTATTGACAATCACCGCGGAAAAGTGGGCGAAAGCTGGAGTTACCGATCCTTTCTATTCAGTCTGGCTTGCAGATTTCACTTTATTACCCATTGGCCTTTTCTTCCTCAGACAAGCACGAATCGATGCAAGATTGTTTGAAACGGACTTCTATAATGTAGTTATTGACAAGTTAAAGACAAAATTCCGCAACAAGAGAGCGGAATAAACCTTGGTTTTGACAAAGGATACTTTTAAATTTGCGCTTTGATTTAGAAGAATAGACGAACGAGAATCTAAATAATGTATTTAACGAAAGAAAAAAAGGAAGAACTTTTCACTCAATTTGGAAAGGCACAGCAAGATACAGGATCTCCTGAATCTCAAATTGCTTTGTTTAGCTTCCGTATCAATCACCTGACTGAGCACCTGAAATCAAACAAAAAGGATTTTGGTTCTAGATTAGGGCTTTTGAAATTAGTAGGAAAGCGACGAAGATTACTGGATTATCTGTACAAGAATGATATCGAGAGGTACAGAAGCATTATTGCTAAGCTGAATATCAGAAAATAAGATTTAAATAAAGGGAATCCTGACGATTCCCTTTTTTGTTTTATTCCCCTCCGTGCAGGACTCAAAGCCTGCGATACGACCTATTACATCACAAGAAAAATCATTTTATGCTTCCTAATTTTAAGCAAAAGACATTCAATCTACCCGATGGCCGGGAGATTACATTAGAAACTGGAAAGTTGGCAAAACAGGCCGATGGCTCTGTAGTAGTAAAGATGGGCGATGCTATGTTGCTCGCTACTGTAGTTTCTAAAAAAGAAGCAGGCGAGAACGTAGATTTCCTTCCTATGTCTGTGGATTATCAAGAAAAATTTGCCTCTGCCGGTAAAATACCTGGAGGATTCTTGAAAAGAGAAGGTAAACTCTCTGATCACGAAGTGTTAATCTGTCGTTTGGTTGATAGGGCACTTCGTCCATTATTCCCGAGCGATTATCATGCTGATACTCAGGTGATGATCTCTTTGATTTCCAACGATCCTAAAGTAGCTCCTGACGCACTTGCTGCTTTTGCTGCATCGGCTGCATTGGCTGTATCCGATATCCCATTCAATGGACCTATTTCGGAAGTCCGTGTAATTAAAGTAGGAGATGAGTACAAAGTAAACCCATCCGTTGAAGAAGCGGCAGAGGCTGTTTTGGACTTGATCGTCGCTGCCGACATGAAGAACATCATGATGGTTGAAGGCGAAATGAAAGAAGTGCAGGAGAATGAAATGATCGAAGCGCTTACTGCGGCCCACGAAGCGATCAAAGTACAATGCCAGGCGCAACTGGAGTTGGCTGAAGAAGTGGGTAGCACCGAGAAACGTGAGTACAACCACGAGGATAGTGATGAAGAATTACTAGCGAAGATCAAATCATTCAGCTACGACAAGGTATACGATATTGCCAAGCAAGGCCTGGCAGACAAAAAGAAACGAGGCGAACTTTTCAAAGGCGTCAAAGAAGAATTTGTAGCAACATTGGGTGAAGAACACGAGTACAGTAGCTTCCTCATTGGAAAGTACTTCCATGATGTTGAGAAGGATGCTATTCGAAATTGCGTTCTGGATACTAAAATCCGACTGGATGGTCGTGAGACAACTGAAATTCGACCCATTTGGTGTGAGCCTAATTACTTGCCATCAGCACATGGTTCTGCTGTATTTACCAGAGGTGAGACACAATCCCTGACCACCGTTACCCTCGGTTCGAAGCTCGACGAGCAGATGATCGACGGAGCGACCAAGTCTGGATACAATAAATTTATACTTCATTATAATTTCCCTGGTTTCTCCACTGGTGAGGTACGACCTAATCGTGGACCAGGTAGACGAGAAGTAGGACACGGTAATCTTGCGATGCGAGCATTGAAGCCAATGCTTCCTTCTGAAGATGATAATCCTTACACAATTCGTGTAGTCTCAGATATCCTGGAATCTAATGGGTCCTCTTCTATGGCTACAGTTTGTGCCGGTACTATGGCGCTAATGGATGCAGGTATTCACATCAAACGCCCTGTTTCAGGTATTGCGATGGGAATGATCTCTGATCCTGATACGGGTAAGTATGCGATCCTTTCAGATATCTTGGGCGATGAAGATCACCTGGGTGATATGGACTTCAAAGTGACAGGAACAACTGAGGGAATCACAGCGTGTCAGATGGATATCAAAGTAGATGGCTTGTCTTTTGAAGTGCTTACCGAAGCATTGATGCAGGCAAGAGAAGGACGTTTGCATATCCTTGAGAAAATCACGGAATCCATCAACGAGCCAAGAGCCGAGTTGAAGCCAAATGCTCCCAGACTTGTTTCTATCAAAATTGAACGCGACATGATAGGTGCAGTGATCGGGCCTGGAGGTAAAGTAGTTCAGGAAATCCAAAGAGAAACAGGTGCTACCGTGGTAATCGAAGAAACCAAAGAAGGCGGTCTCGTCAATATCTTTGCTTCTGGTAAAGAGCCTTTGGATGCAGCTTACCAATGGGTGAAAAACATTGTTGCTGTTCCTGAAGTAGGAGAAGTGTATGAAGGGAAAGTGAAGTCCATTATGCCTTTCGGTGCTTTCATTGAATTCTTACCCGGAAAAGAAGGTTTGCTACACATTTCGGAGATTAAATGGGAGCGAATTGACAAGATGGATGGTGTACTGGAAGTAGGTGAGGAGTTGAAAATTAAGCTGCTTGATGTAGACAAGAAGACAGGGAAATTTAGACTTTCAAGAAAAGTTTTACTTCCGAAACCCGAAAGAAACCCAAAAGCTGATTAAATTTATTGGCGGTAGGTCACCTAAGTAAATGTTTTATTTGGGTGACTCATTATTAAACACACTTATTACACCGCCAAAAAATGAGACAGCTCAAAATTAGTAAGCAGATTACTAATAGGGAGAGTGCCTCCCTAGATCGTTATTTGCAAGAAATCGGCAGAGTCGATTTGATTACCGCCGAAGATGAAGTTGAGTTAGCCCGCCGCATCCGGCAGGGCGATTCCCGAGCCCTTGAAAAATTAACCAAAGCAAATCTGAGGTTTGTGGTATCTGTAGCCAAACAGTACCAAAACCAGGGGTTGACGCTGGGTGATTTAATCAATGAAGGCAACCTGGGGCTAATTAAGGCAGCACAACGCTTTGATGAAACCCGAGGTTTCAAATTTATTTCTTACGCCGTATGGTGGATCAGACAATCCATTCTTCAGGCCCTGGCTGAGCAATCACGAATTGTTCGATTGCCACTCAATCGAGTTGGGTCGCTGAACAAAATGTCTAAAGCCTTTACGGAATTGGAACAACGCTACGAACGCGAACCTTCTCCCAATGAAATTGCGGAGATGTTGGACGTTTCGGAAGACGAAATTCTGGATACCATTAAGATTTCCGGAAGACATGTATCCATGAATGCACCGATGGGAGATGAAGACGGTCAAACGTTGTTGGATACCATGCGTTGCGATGAAGACCATATTCCTGATGATGCCTTGCTTGCCGATTCACTGATTCGTGAAGTTGGTCGTGCCGTATCTACATTGACACCAAGAGAATCTGATGTGATTCAGTTGTACTTTGGGTTGCGTGGATCTGAGCCGCTTACCTTGGAAGAAATTGGTGAAAAATTTGATTTGACCAGAGAAAGGGTACGTCAGATTAAGGAAAAGGCAATTAGGAGATTGCGTCAAACTTCAAGAAGCAAATCCTTAAAAACTTACTTAGGGTAAACGCCCGGACAAATCTTAAATTTCCAGTATTTTCGTGGACCCAAAATGTGGAGATTCCCGTTAGGAAGGTAAATTGAAGGTTATGAGTGAGAAAGTTCAAGTACTAATCATAGGGTCCGGTCCAGCAGGATACACGGCAGCTATTTACGCAGCACGAGCTGGACTGAAGCCTGTTCTTTATCAAGGAGGTCAACCAGGTGGTCAGTTGACAATTACTACTGATGTCGAGAATTACCCTGGATATCCGGAAGGAGTAATGGGACCTCAAATGATGGTAGATTTTCAGAAACAAGCTGAGAGGTTTGGAACTGAAATCCGCTACGGCATGGTGACAGGCGTTGACTTTTCGTCATGGCCCTTAAAGGCTACTGTTGACGATAAGGATCAAATTGAAGCGGAATCTGTGATCATTTCTACAGGTGCTTCTGCCAAGTGGTTAGGACTTGATAAAGAGCAAGAACTGAATGGAAAAGGCGTGTCGGCTTGTGCCGTCTGCGATGGGTTCTTTTATAAAGGACAGGATGTAGTCATCGTCGGAGCCGGCGATACAGCTGCTGAGGAAGCAACTTATCTATCGAAACTTGTCAATAAAGTTTACATGTTGGTAAGAAGAGAAGAGATGCGGGCTTCGAAGATTATGCAGCAACGTGTCAAGAATGCACCAAACATTGAGATTCTTTGGAATACAGAAACTGATGAAATCCTTGGGGATGATGAGGTAACTGGTATTAGAGTAGTTAACAACAAAACCGGAGAAAAGAGAGACCTGGATGTACAAGGTTTCTTTGTAGCAATCGGACATGAACCAAATACTGGGATTTTCAAGGATTGGTTGAACATGGATGAAAGTGGCTATATTATGACCGAATCAGGTTCCTCCAAAACTAACATCCCTGGCGTTTTTGCAACTGGCGATGCTCAGGATAAGATCTACCGTCAGGCAGTGACAGCCGCCGGTAGCGGATGCATGGGAGCGCTTGATGCGGAAAAGTTTCTGGCAGAAAAAGAACTTGAACTCCAGGAAACTGAACTTGCGTAGAACTTTTCTGCCCTGTTGAGAGTATTATATAAGAATTGAGCTGTGCATGACTTGAATGTGTCGTTTGCACAGCTTTTTTATTGCCAATATTTGACATGCAAAAACTTGATCTGTTAGCCATTGCGGCGCACCCTGATGACGTGGAATTGTCCTGTGCGGGAACCTTAATTTCTCATGTTAAACGAGGATACAAGGCAGGTATTGTGGACCTTACCAGAGGGGAGATGGGAACACGTGGAACACCGGAACAACGTCTTCAGGAAGCCAATGATGCCGCGAAGGTGATGGGCTTGTCTGCGAGAGAAAACCTGGGTCTTCGTGATTCACATTTTGAGAATAATAATGAAACGCAACTGGAGGTAATAAAAGCAATCAGGAAGTATCAACCGGAGATTGTGATTACCAACGCTCCTTACGACCGTCACCCAGATCATGGGAGGGGTTCACAGTTAGTTGAAGAAGCTTTCTTTAAGTCGGGACTTAGAATGATTAAGACTGAAGTAGATGGTGAATCACAAAAAGCCTGGCGACCTAAAAAGCTGTATCATATGATCCAAAGTGTTTCACTGGAACCGGACTTTATTGTGGATATTTCTGATAGTCATGAGCAAAAATCAGAAGCGATACGAGCATATAAGTCACAGTTTTTTGACCCCAATAGCAAAGAGCCGGAAACATACATTTCAAACCCGCAGTTCATGAAAATGATCGAGGCCAGAGAAATTGAGTACGGTCATAGGATTCAGGTGCAATACGGGGAAGGTTTCAAGCAAAACCAATTTCTTGGAGTCAAGAACCTATTTGACCTTGTTTAGTATGGCTTACGGTGTTTTATAAGAACGGTCCCAGGACCTGATATCAATGAGTTTCTCCTTCAAAGTTCCATTCAATTGAAGGTTCCAAAAATTTTCATCTAACCACTGAATAGCTTCTGTCAGAGGGATATTAGGGTAATGATTATCTCTGGCATAGTGAACATATTTCAATGCCCGAAAAGCGTCCCACCAGGTGAAAAAACGTTTTCGAAAACTTTCCAAATTTGAGACGTTCCGACGCATTTCTTTGAGTGCCTCGTTAAATTGATTTTCCTCGAGAAACATTTGGATAGATTCGGGTAGAATTACTGCTTCGTTTCTGTACAGCTGCTCTGTTTTTGTGAATATGGCTTTCAATGCCAGAAAACTTTCGGGAGCATAAACAAGGTATTGATCAAGTTTAGCAATTTTGGTTAGAGCAATGCCAGTTCCGAACGGAACACGATCCGATTCTCTGGGAGAAGGATAGATAGTGGTGTGGTTCAGTTCTTCAAAGCGACAATGAGGGATGATTTTGTGGAGAAAGTAAAAATCCTCACCAGCTTTACGAGTATTCATTCCCCCATGTTTTTGGTAGGTAGAGGAACGCACAGAAATACATGACCCTAAAGTTTGAAAAGCATGTGGAAAGTGTGCGAATCTGAGGGAATCAACATGATACCGCAGAAAAAGCTCATATTGAACAATTTCAGTATTGGTTAGAGGGTGCTCATAGAATATGACTCCAGCTTCAAGTTTCCTCTTATTAAAAGCGGTATAAATGGCGTTGAAGAAGTCAGGATCACAATTGCAATCCGAATCATAACAGGTGATTACACCATCTTTATTCAACTGATTATACCATCTGGCGGCTTCATCCATACCTAGTTTTCTAGCAAGACCCACACCGGCTTTTTTTGTGGGAAACTTGGTTTTGTGAACAACTAACTCCAAAAAATAAGGAAGCTTCAATTGATCCAGTTGTTTTGCCGAAACATCATTGATGAAGACGGTATGTTCATCAGCTTTTTCAGGTTCATTGATGACTACTAATATCAATACCTTGAATCCCGGGTCATCACATAGGGCAAGCGATGAGACAGCTTGAACCAATTCCGTTTCCCGATAACTTGGTATTACGACGATGAGTTCCGTTTCATCAGAAGGAAGAAATGCAGGAAATAGAGGAGGGCCATAAGCGTATCGCTCAAAATACATCCATTGATCCACAATCAAGGTGATAATCGCTTGATGACCCAGACATTGTTTTCTTTTTCGTAAAGCAAGCGATCGTGGAGTCGGTTGGAACGTCCCTGCCAGAATTCAAATGACTCAGGTTCAATCCGATAACCTCCCCAGAAATCAGGAAGTGGCACTTTCCCATTTCTAAATTTCTCCTTCATGTCGGCCAATTTCATTTCCAGAATACTTCGGGAGGAGATTACTTTGCTTTGCTGTGAAACCCACGCTCCCAGCTGGCTTCCAAATGGTCTGGAGGTAAAATAGGCGAGAGATTCTGTTGTGGAGACTTTTATCGCTGTTCCAAGAACTTTGACTTGCCTTTGAAGACCATACCAGGGGAAAAGGACACTTACCTCAGGGTTTTGCTCTATTTGCTTCGCTTTATTGCTTTGGTAATTGGTATAAAAGACTATACCCTTTTGGTCATATGCTTTCATGAGTACAGTACGTTGATCAGGAAAACCCTCTCCTCTAGTAGAGAGCACCATAGCATTAGGCTCAAGCAAATCTCCGGAGACCGCTTCTTCGAACCATTTTTTAAATTGATTAAATGGTGAAGGTTCTGCTGAATCTTTATCCAAATCAGCTCCTGAATATTCCTCTCTCAGCGCGGCGACATCTATCTTCATTTCACAATCAATATGGTCGGGAAATCATTAAGTTTGAAGTTCAAAGATATAGGAATGCAATATAGAATTGACCTTTCTGTTCCGAGTAGTCAGGCATGGTTAGAAACAGTGATGAATGATTTTGACGCTTTTCTTATAGACCATGCTAACTGTGAAAGGAAGGCCTCGGCAATGGCCATGAGTTTTGTGGCTAAATATCCTGATCGACTGGAAATCATCCCGGAGTTGATTGATACAGGCGTAGAGGAATTGGAGCACTTCAGGGATGTGTACCAAATCATGCAAGAAAGAAATATTCCTTTGCCTCCAGAAATGGGACAGGATTTTTATATCAAAGACTTATTGACTTTTTGCCGCTCAGGACGTGAAGAGAGGTTCATGGATAGATTGCTACTTGCTTCGTTGGTTGAGACACGTGGGGCAGAGCGTTTTCGTATGATATATGAGGCTTTGGAAAACGGGTCTTTGAAAGATTTTTATCACCGACTTTGGGCTTCCGAAGCGAGACATGGTGAGATTTTTGTTAAAATGACCTTAAATTATTTTGAAGAAGCGCCAGTTTATACGAGGTTGCAGGAAATGACGAAATACGAAGGTGACGTCATCCAAAACTTACCATTAAAACCAGCGTTGCATTAATATGGATTTCTTTTCTGCAGATAAAATCATTGAACCTTCCAGAGGGGATTTGCTCATTTCTGAGCCTTATTTGCCTGACCCGAATTTTGAACGCACGGTTGTCCTTGTGTGCGAACATGATGAGAATGGAACCTTTGGTTATGTGTTGAACAAAAGGTCCCAGCTTACTGTATCAGAATTAGTGGAAGAAATTGAAGGTTTTGATGCCAACGTATTTGTTGGAGGACCCGTACAAAAGGATAGTCTTCACTTTATTCATCGTGCCGCGGAAATGGGTGATAAGGAAAAGGAAATTTTACCGGGCGTTTACTGGGCTGGAGATTTTGATGATTTACTACTTAGAATAAATACCAAGCAAATCAATGGCGACGATGTTCGTTTCTTTTTGGGGTATTCTGGTTGGTCACCAGGACAATTAATGGAGGAGCTAGAACAAAAGTCATGGATTGTTTGTAAGGGAGTTGGTCAGTCAATTGTTTTCGATACTGGACCCGAAGATATGTGGCGCACGGTTTTGAAAAGAATGGGAGGGAAATTTAAGATGATCGCAAGTTACCCGGTTGACCCACGATTAAATTAGAAGCTTGGATCGGAGCTAATTATGTTAATTTTGGACCGGACAGGTTTGAATTAAGGTTTGAGATATGGAATTGCAAGATGGTATGCCAAATTCTGAGGAAAATCCTAAGAATTTGGAAGATGTTCAGCTACAAGCTGAAAAAAACGAAGATATTACAGATAACACCGAAACTTCTTTAGAGAGTGATCAGGAAGAAGAAGGTCAATTACAGGAGTTGGAACCGGAAGGTGCTGAAACTGATGCCAGTTCATCAGATGAAGTCTCACAACCTGTAACTGACAGTTTAGCCCCTGATTCTGATGGAGAGCCAGCTCCGGAGGAGAAACAAACAAAACCGCAAAGTGAGCTCCCTGCCAATGATTCTGAAGGGACCATAGAAACGAAAGAGGATAGTTCTGAAGAGCAAGCGGAACTCCCGGTTCCTGCTACTGAGAAGCAACTGGTTGAAAATAAAGAGGTCAGGGAGGATGACACCTCGACAGATGCTCAGGAACTTTCTGAGAGTAATGAAAAGGTAGTATCTGATGATGCTGCCATAGAAACACAAGAACCTTCTAAGAGTGATGAAAAGGAAGTATCTGATGATACTACTACAGAGGCCCAAAACCTTTCTAAGGGGAATGAAGAGGTAGTAGCTAATGAGCAACGTGCTGAAGAGGAAGAACTTGAAGAAATAGACTTTTCTGCTAAATCTAAGGAGGAGCTGTTGGAATTTGCGATTGACCTCAACAATCAAGATCAGATCCGCCGCTTAGATAAATATCTTAAGCCACTTAAATCCAGGTTTGATAAACTCTTTATTGAAGAACGTCAGGCTGCTTTAGACGCATTTGTTGCTGATGGCAATGAGCGTGATGATTTCGAATTTAGAGGAGATGAGCAAACGAAGAAATTTCAGGATTACTATGACTTGCTTAGAGAGAAGCGAAATAAACATTACGCAGAGTTTGAAAAAAGAAAAGAAGATAACTTAAAACACAAGGAAGAGATTCTGGTTAAGATTCGTGAATTGATCGATGCTGAAGAAACTGACATCAGCATCAAAACTGTCCGGGAACTTCAGAACGAGTGGAAAAATGTTGGACCAGTTCCAGGTCAACACAATAAGACACTTTGGGCTAATTACAATGCTTTATTAGACAGGTTTTATGATGCACGAAGTATCTATTTTGAGCTTAAAGATTTAGATCGCAAAAAGAACCTCCAGCTTAAATTGGACCTTTGTGTCAAAGCAGAAGAACTGGATGTCATAGAGAGTGTAAAGGATGCGGTGGTTCATTTGAATGAATTACATGAAGAATTCAAACATGTAGGGCCTATACCCAGGGATCAACAGGAAGAGATTTGGCAGCGCTTTAAAGCCGCATCAGACAAAATCTATGTAAAACGCAAAGGTTATGTGGACGACCTGAAGAAAGCCTTTGTTGAAAATCTTGATAAGAAAATGCAATTAGTCGAAGACGTAGAGCAGTTTCTTAAATTTGATTCAGACAGGATTAGCGCCTGGAATAAAAAAACAAAAGAGATCCAGGAATTGCAAAAGAAATGGGAGTCAGTAGGTGGAATACCCAGGGAAAAAGCGAAGGATGTTAATAAACGATTCTGGGCGGGCTTCAAAGGTTTCTTTGCCAACAAGAGTGTCTTTTTCAAGAAGTTTGAAGCTCAACGTGGCGATAATTTGAAAATCAAACAAGATTTGGTTGAAGAAGCCAAGGCATTGCAAGAAAGCTCCGATTGGGTGGCTACTACAGACAAGTACAAGCGACTTCAGGCCCGGTGGAAAGAGGTAGGACCAGTTCCGGAGAAATTTCGCACAAGTATCTACGAGGAATTCAAGGCAGCATGTGATCATTTCTTTGATCAGCGACGCGCCCAGAATCAAGAGCAAAATCAGGAGCAAGAAGCGAACCTGAAAGTCAAGATGCAGGTTTGCGATTCTCTTGAGGCCATTGCTGCCGAGAAGCAAATTGATCTTGATGTGGTGTACGGGTTGTTGGATCAATTTCATGAAGCGGGCTTTGTGCCTCGTCATAGCATGAAAAAAATTCAAAATAGGTTCACCGATGTGACACAGAAACTTCTAAAGATTGAAGCACTTCATCAAGATGATCGTCAAGATTTGAAAATCAACATTGAAGTTGGTAAGATTAAGGGAGGCCCACATGCGGATAGAAAGATTTTCCGAAAAGAGAACTCACTTAAGAGGAAAATTGAGAACCTGCATAGTGATATCAGCACGTGGAAAAATAACCTTGAATTTTTCGCTTCGTCCAAAGCCGCTGATCAATTGAAACAAGATTTTGAAGCTAAAATTGTTAAAGCTAGTGAGGAATTAGATGAGTTGAAGAAAGAACTTCGAATGCTTCATAATTCTTAGTTGAGAAAAATTTATTTTACTGTTTGGTAAACTCAAACGAGTTCCTATATTTGCACTCGCTTTTAAAAGGAGCTATCATAAAAGCCCCAATAAAAGTAAGGAAAGCCTCCTTAGCTCAGCTGGTAGAGCAACTGACTTGTAATCAGTAGGTCATTGGTTCGATCCCGATAGGAGGCTCTTGAAACCTGGTAGAAATGCCAGGTTTTTTTGTTTATGCGCATGCACTTTGTCTATATCATATATTCAAAACAATTGGATCGCTACTATGTAGGTCAGAGCCAAGATGTGGGATCAAGCAATAAATCTGTGGAGTAGCTACATATAGTCTAATTTCGATTTCCAAAAACAATCATTGGAAAAGGAATTAGCATCTCTGATTTTGCCTGAAGGCATTCTGACCTACTTTGATGTCACTGTGGTAGAGAAAACAGAAGAAGGTTACTGGATCAGTTTATTAGAGAGGGAATTAGCTCCTTCCGAATTTCTGGGTCATAAACTCAGCTCTAAGGGCTTTTTCGAAGAGGTAACCATCAAGGATTTTCCTATCCGGGGTAAAGCGAGTTACCTAAAAGTCAAGCGTAGAAGGTGGCTAAATGAGACCATGAATCAAGTGGTTTCCAGAGATTGGGAACTAGTGGCTAAGGGGACCCGCATGACTAAAGAGTTTGCGGCTTTTTTAAAAGCAGTGCATCGACACAACGCCAGTAAGCTGTAAAAGCCTGGGTAATTACTTCCATGTTAATGGAAAGCTACTTGAGGAACAGTATGCCACGCATTTGAGTGATTATAGTACCTGGGATCAACTTACTCATGCAGAGAATTATGTGGTTTTTCCTGATAATATTGGTCCTTACCTGACCATTGATGAGACTTCTCTTTCTCAGGGAGAGCTCTACACCATTATCACGAACAAGGCAGCAAAAGGAAACAAAGGATGTTTGGTTGCTATTATCAAAGGCACTGATAGTGAGACAATAAAGGCTATTCTTAAAAGAAAAATATCCTTTGAAAAACGTAGATCAGTTCAAGAAGTGACCCTAGATATGGCGGTTTCCATGCAAGAAATAGTGAGGAAGGTTTTCTCCAAAGCCACTTTAGTAACCGATCGTTTCCATGTTCAAAAACTGGCCTATGATGCGGTGCAAGAAATGCGAATCAAATATCGATGGGAGGCAATAGATCAGGAGAATACAGAAATATCGTTAGCTAAAGAACTTGGTGAAAAATATGTAACACAGCGATTGGAAAATGGAGATTCTCCCAAGCAATTACTCGCTCGAAGTAGATACCTACTTTTCAAGAATAAAGAAAAATGGAGTCCTTCTCAGATTCACCGTGCAGAGATTCTTTTTCGACTTTACCCCAGATTAGAACAAGCTTATGAGTTGGCTCAGAAGTTGGGACATATCTACCATACCGGAAAAGACAAAGGAGTAGTTTATACCAAATTGGCAAGATGGTATAATGATGTAGAACTAGCTGACT
This sequence comes from Cyclobacteriaceae bacterium, assembly GCA_965215825.1. Lineage (GTDB taxonomy): Bacteria > Bacteroidota > Bacteroidia > Cytophagales > Cyclobacteriaceae > JAWPMT01. The sequence continues at coordinate 1,480,307 of CBDCEM010000003.1, forward strand.
TTAAGTCCTTCAAAACCCTGGCGAATACCATTGAAAACCACTATGAAACCATCTTGAACTTCTTTGAACGAAGAAGTACAAACGCTGCCGCAGAATCATTTAATGCAAAGATCAAGGCTTTCAGGTCTCAATTCCGTGGCGTCAGAAACATCTCATTCTTTCTATATCGACTCGCTAAAATCTATGGATAATTCAATTTGCCCCCAGATTTATTGCTTGATCCAAGATGTGGCAGAGCGAATGGTGAAACATAATACTGGTTTTTAGGATCAAGCAATAAATCTGTGGAGTAGCTACATATAGTCTAATTTCGATTTCCAAAAACAATCATTGGAAAAGGAATTAGCATCTCTGATTTTGCCTGAAGGCATTCTGACCTACTTTGATGTCACTGCGGTAGAGAAAACAGAAGAAGGTTACTGGATCAGTTTATTAGAGAGGGAATTAGCTCCTTCCGAATTTCTGGGTCATAAACTCAGCTCTAAGGGCTTTTTCGAAGAGGTAACCATCAAGGATTTTCCTATCCGGGGTAAAGCGAGTTACCTAAAAGTCAAGCGTAGAAGGTGGCTAAATGAGACCATGAATCAAGTGGTTTCCAGAGATTGGGAACTAGTGGCTAAGGGGACCCGCATGACTAAAGAGTTTGCGGCTTTTTTAAAAGCAGTGCATCGACACAACGCCAGTAAGCTGTAAAAGCCTGGGTAATTACTTCCATGTTAATGGAAAGCTACTTGAGGAACAGTATGCCACGCATTTGAGTGATTATAGTACCTGGGATCAACTTACTCATGCAGAGAATTATGTGGTTTTTCCTGATAATATTGGTCCTTACCTGACCATTGATGAGACTTCTCTTTCTCAGGGAGAGCTCTACACCATTATCACGAACAAGGCAGCAAAAGGAAACAAAGGATGTTTGGTTGCTATTATCAAAGGCACTGATAGTGAGACAATAAAGGCTATTCTTAAAAGAAAAATATCCTTTGAAAAACGTAGATCAGTTCAAGAAGTGACCCTAGATATGGCGGTTTCCATGCAAGAAATAGTGAGGAAGGTTTTCTCCAAAGCCACTTTAGTAACCGATCGTTTCCATGTTCAAAAACTGGCCTATGATGCGGTGCAAGAAATGCGAATCAAATATCGATGGGAGGCAATAGATCAGGAGAATACAGAAATATCGTTAGCTAAAGAACTTGGTGAAAAATATGTAACACAGCGATTGGAAAATGGAGATTCTCCCAAGCAATTACTCGCTCGAAGTAGATACCTACTTTTCAAGAATAAAGAAAAATGGAGTCCTTCTCAGATTCACCGTGCAGAGATTCTTTTTCGACTTTACCCCAGATTAGAACAAGCTTATGAGTTGGCTCAGAAGTTGGGACATATCTACCATACCGGAAAAGACAAAGGAGTAGTTTATACCAAATTGGCAAGATGGTATAATGATGTAGAACTAGCTGACTTTAAGTCCTTCAAAACCCTGGCGAATACCATTGAAAACCACTATGAAACCATCTTGAACTTCTTTGAACGAAGAAGTACAAACGCTGCCGCAGAATCATTTAATGCAAAGATCAAGGCTTTCAGGTCTCAATTCCGTGGCGTCAGAAACATCTCATTCTTTCTATATCGACTCGCTAAAATCTATGGATAATTCAATTTGCCCCCAGATTTATTGCTTGATCCGGTTTTTATGTTGGCTCCTATACTTCTAAAGCCAATGATTGGGAATTGTATTTTAAACTGATATGCGATTCAAAACCCCAGGCACTGGAAATTGAATCACATATTAAGCGGATGAAATCAAGAAAGTACATTGAGAATCTAACTTTGTATCCCGAAATCTCTAAGAAGCTAAAAATTAGATATTGTAAGAGTTGATCCCTCCCGATAGCTATCGGGAGGGTATTTGCGGAATAGGGTCATTCATTTGCATAACTAAACGTATGAGACATGTGGGTACATTGCACGCGCTTTTTCAAAGACTGTAATTAACCCTTGAAAGAAACTTTGTTGTATTGTTTTTGAACGGCAAGTATTATTGGCCGGGTAAAACCTGCTTCTATGAAATTTGTAAAGCCTTCCCTGAGCTGTATCGGCTTGATGTTCGCCTTCTTCGGAATGGCGCAATTGTCAGTTGTTCAGAACACCATGGATGAAATTTATCTGGAGGGTAACTATCCGGGTATTGTATTTAGTTGTGTTGGTCCAGAGGGGAAGGTTAGCACCTTTACAGCCGGCTATGCGGATATAGAAAGTGGCTTGAAGATGACTGCTAATCACAAACTCTTAAGCGGGAGTACCGGAAAAACAATGGTCGCGGCCGTACTTATGCAGCTTGTGCTGGAGGGAAAGCTTACGATGGATGATTCCGTTTCAAGGTGGCTGGGAACAGAAAGCTGGTATGGTAGGTTGCCCAACTCTCAGGCACTCCAGGTAAAAAACCTTGCTCAACATCAATCTGGAATTCAACGGTATGAATTTAATGCCGAATTCCTGATGGAGGTAAAGAAGGATCCCGATCGTGTCTGGAAACCGGAAGAACTGATATCGTACATTTTGAGTGATAAGCCACTTTTTGAAGCAGGAAAAGGGTTCACTTATGCGGATACAAACTATATTCTTTTGGGGATGATCATTGAAAAGATTGAGCGAAGACCCTACTATGATGTCCTGTCTGAAAGAATTTTGGAACCCCTGAACCTTCAGGATATAATTCCGACTGATAGAAGGGTGATTGAGGAATTGGCTCAAGGATATACCGATGAAAGCGACCCTTTGGGTTTTGAAGGCCCAATGCTCCTGAATGGTACTTCAAAATATAACCTGCAATTTGAATGGACGGGCGGGGGACTGGCCTTTCGAACTGAAGACTATGCTAAATGGCTCACATATCTGTTTAGAGGTAAAGCTTTTACCTTAAAGAAAAATGAATCACTCTTTTTTGACATGATAGAGTCGCCTGAGATTGGCGGAAGATATGGCATTGGTTTTCAAGAAATGACCTTACCTGTGATTGATCGCGTATACGGTCATAGCGGATTTTTCCCTGGTTACTTTACCCTAGGAGTTTACTTGCCTGAAAGAGATATCTCTCTTGCCATTCAAGTAAATAGTACACGGGAAGTTGCGCTCAAAAACTTTTTCAATGATTTTATTAGACTTGCCTCGGTAACACTAGATGCGCTGGATCAATAATTTTCTTTAAGGATGAATTTTTGAAGCATTTATGATTTTTTTTATGGAGCCTGGATCCTTGTAACTCCTGTATGTTTTAGTTTTGACAATAAGTATTTGCTTCAACAAATAAATTTAAAACAATGCCTCTACATTTCAAGCCCTATCTACTTAATCAGGCAACCTATAAAGGAGGGAAGGCCCGTGATGAGGACGCTACTCAAAAAATTTACAAACTGTCTTCGAATGAGAATCCTATTGGGACCAGCCCCATGGCAATTGAAGCTTTAAATAAATATGCTGGCTCGGCGTTTGAATATCCCGAAGCGACCAATATGGAGTTTCATGAGGCATTGGAGACATTCTACAATGGACACGTAAAAGCGGATCAATTCATAACGACGAATAGTGGTGTTGCAAACATTGAATTAGTCATGCGAGGTTTTCTGGACCCAGGCACTGAATTCATTTATTCAAGCCCAGCCTTTATTGCCTATCGGGGATTTGGGGAAAAAATGGGAGCAACAGGAGTAGATGTACCGCTTGTTGGCAAGAACTTCCAATTGGATGTCGAAGGTATTCTCAACGCCATCAATGCAAATACAAGGCTGGTACTCATTACGAGTCCTAATAACCCAACTGGAACTCATATTCCTAAACCCCTGGTAGACCAATTGATTGATAACCTTCCAGATCACGTGGTGTTACTATTTGATGAAGTGTATTATCAATTTGCGGATGCGGAAGATTACGTTCGAGCTACTCCCTATATACTAAAAGGTAAAAATGTCGTGGCTGTAAACAGTTTCTCCAAGGCTTATGGACTTGCCGGTTTACGCGTAGGTTACTCTTATAGTACTTCAGAAATATCAGGATACCTCAAGAATTTAAGACGTCCGTTTATGGTAAATACACTAAGTATGAAAGGGGCAATGGCGGCACTTAAGGATGACGCGTTTATAGAGCAAACAGTACAGGTAGTACGGGAAGGAAAGGAATATTTGTACGAGGAGTTAGATGATATGGGATGTCGATTTTGGAAAACCCAAGCCAATTTCATTCTGATAAGGCCAGAAATGGCGGCTAGTGAATTTGTGGCGAAAATGGCCGAAAAACACGTCATGGTAAGGCCTGCGGAGGGAATGGAGGATCCGAATGGCGTTCGTGTTACGATAGGAGATAAGGAGGCCAATGCTGCGTTTGTAGCAGCTTTGAAATCCGTTATTCAGTGAAATTTGCGCCTATTGTAGAGGGGTAAGTCATAAGAAATTGATGTCATTATTGTATAAATTTGTGATTTAATTGTAGTATTTAAGGGTAATATCAATTGCACTATATCGATAAAAAATATAATTTTTCTGAATAAAAATTTGATAATCACTTTCGATTAACAAAAGAATTTCGCAAATTCGTTGCTGAAGATTAAGCTTAAACTCTCAACCTTGACACTGCTATCAGGCCACCGTCCCATTAAACTGCCTCCTGACTCTAGGAATGCAACGTTTTTCAACGTACCTTCAACCGGTTTTTTATCGCTGCTCACTCAACCTGACTGTATACAATGACGAAGTTTCATTTCATATCTGGTTTACCCCGCTCCGGATCTACTTTGCTGTCAGGTATTCTACGTCAAAATCCAAGGTATCATGCGAATATGAGCAGTCCGGTTGGTCCTTTGGTCAATAGTATTTTGGAACAAATAGGAGCTGGGAGTGAGTTTTACAGTTTTTTTGATGAGGTTAAGCGGAAGAAGATGTGCGATGCCATCTTTGATGCTTATTATGATGATAGCCTGGAAAAGGATGTGATTTTCGATACCAATCGCATGTGGGCAGCACGCCTTCACCAGTTAGTCGAATTATTCGATCATTTCAAAGTCATTTGTTTGGTTCGAAACCCGGCCTGGGTGATGGATAGTTTTGAGCAGATTTATCGCAAAAACCCATTTAATTATAGCCGCATGTTTGCCGCACAAAACAGGGGTACGGTATATGCACGTTGTGAGTCCATGATCAATGGTGGGGTTGTCGGCTCCGCCTGGATGGCTTTAAAAGAAGCCTACTATGGAGATTTTTCAGATAAGCTTTTGCTGATTGATTACGATCTCCTTGCCATGCATCCGGAGAAGACCATGTCCTTATTATATGAGTTCATCGGTGAACCAAAATTTAATCATGACTTTGACAATGTAGAGTTCAGTCATGATGAATTTGATTATACGTTGGGGGTGAAAGGGTTGCACACAGTTAAAAGAAAAGTAGAATATAAACGAAGAAGGACCATCTTGCCTCCTGATCTTTTTCAGAAGTATAGTGAAATGGCCTTCTGGACCGATAAAGCGGGAACAGCGGCAAGTGTCATAGCGCCTAAGTCAAATATGTTGACAGCAGTGCGCTGATTTTTTAAGAATTAAAGAAAACCACGAGACATAAATACTACACGATGCACAATAGTATATTCAAAAATCTAAGGATTGCCTGCCTTCAGGTGGCATTATCGGCTTCCTTGTCGGTATTTGGAGGAACCTCGTCCTCATCCTACTACCGAGTCCGTAGAGGGGGTTATACTGGAAATAAGCAATATCTGGCTGATCCGGGATTGACTCCTTTTTCAAGTATCAATTTCCCTGACGTGTATAAGGCAGCAGGCGCGGTTGGAGGAACGGACGCAGAAGTTGATGTCGATTTTCATTTTGAAAAAGGGCAGAAGATTAAGGAGCTACTGATTATAGATGGAGCAGTCCAGAACAAGTCGGTTTTTCTTTCACAGGATCGACCTGGTGTAGATATTATCGAAATAGAATCAGGTAAAAGCGGTATTGTGCAACTGCTGGCTACCTTGACGAAATATCGTAACCTCGATGCGGTTCATGTGATTTCACACGCAAAGTCCGGTTCATTGCAATTGGGTAATGATGTTATTGATGCCAAAACTTTTGAAGAGAACGTTGGTGCGTTAGCGGCTTTGAACGGTGCGATCAAGCCAGGTGGCGACTTATTGTTCTATGGATGCGAGCTTGCCAAAGGTGCAGAAGGTGAGCGTTTCCTGGAAGTAGTGAAGGGAGATTATGATTTTGATATTGCAGCTTCCAATGACCTGACAGGAAATGATGCAGACAAAGCCAATTGGGACCTGGAGATCCAGACCGGAGACATTGAAGCAATCCCGCTTCCTGAATCCATTGCTTTGAAGGACTTTACCGGTACGCTTCAGTTTTCTGGTACGATAGATTTCAGTCAAATTAAAAATACCGGAGATTACAATAGTTCTGGTGGATCGAAGGACGATGCGGAGTTCTATACCAGTGCTTCGATGGAGTATACGCTCTACACCAGTGGCAGTAACTATGGTACGGGCGCTTATAGCGGTGCTCTCTATACTGGCGACACTGGAGGTACTGTAACGATGAATTTTGATGGTAGCGCCACTTTTAATGCAACGTCTATTTACATAAAAGCATATAATGCTGGTCCTTATAACTTCAATATATCCTCGAACCTTGGATCCATTGTAACTAATTACTCAGTAAGTAACGCAGGAGCGACCATTGCTTTATCTACCAACAATACGGGTATCACTCATTTATATGTAAGCTATGCCGGTGGCGAGGTGTCAGGAGGAGCCTTTTATATAGATAATCTGGTAGTGGCGAATGTAAGTTCCGCTGCGTCGAGTAGTGATTCAGATATCATTGTCGATACGGGTCTCTCTAAGACCAGCAATTTCAACCCAACTACTTTTGATGCAACCAATCTGGACAATACGGGAGATGATGAATTGGAAATAGGAAGGTTTACCTTGAGAGACGGGGGAGCCAGTTCAGATACGGATTCTGACGGAACGGAAATTACCGATATCACACTTAATTTCTCTAACCCAGATAATATTGCAAGAGTTGCGTTATACGATGGTAGTGGCGAAGTAGGAGAGGGAACACTGAGTGCAGGATCTATCACCTTCAATACAGTCTCCATCAATGCAGCGGATAATGGGACAGAAACGCTGAACGTATTTGCCACGTTTGTGGATGATGGAAGTGCAGTAGATGGAGAGGCAGTTTCAGTGACCATAGATGTAAGCGCTTTAACGACAGGATCTGGTTCTGGTTTGGATGCTACGTTTACGGCCGGAGCAGACCTGGAAGATGCCAATAGTTCAGATGAGAACAGAATTGAAGTAACTGGAACGGCGCTTTCTTTTACAGTTGATGCCAGCGCTACCGAACAGTTCGCCACCATGTCAGCTTCTCCTGAAGTTTCGCTTGTGGATGCTGATGGTAACGTGGATACGGACAATACAGCTGGAGCAGGCACGACGATTAATATCACCTCCGATGGCACGCTTGATAGCTCTCCGAAGAATGCGACGCTTACCTCAGGAGTGGCAACATTTAACGACATTGTTCATACAGCAGGTGCAACAGGCAGGACCCTGACTGCATCCACCTCAGGAGTTACGAATGGCACGAGTTCGACTTTTAATATTAACGCAGTGGATGCCGAGTCCAACATCATAGTGGATGGTGCACTGTCTAAAACGAGCAATTTCAATCCAACCACCTTTGATGCTACAGACCTGGATAATACCGGAGATGACGAATTGGAGATTGCCCGATTCACTTTGCAGGATGGAGGAAACGACAATACGGATTCGGATGGTGCATCTACGATTTTGACAGACATCACACTAACGGTGAGCAACCCTGCCAATATTGCGAGAATCGCCTTATACGATGCCAGCGGCGAAGTTGGAGAAGGTACGTTGACGGCTGGCTCTATTACTTTCAGTTCCCTGACTGTTACTGCTGCGGATAATGGTACGGAAACCCTAAATGTCTTTGCGACATTCGTGAGTGATGGTAGTATCACAGATGGGGATGCGATTTCAGTAACTATTGACGTAAGTGCACTGGCAGCAGGTGCGGGCTCCGGTTTGGATGCAACCTTTACTGCCGGCGCAGATCTTGAGGATGCCAACAGTTCTGATGAGAACAGAATAGAAGTAACGGGAACGGCACTGTCGTTCACCGTAGATGCAAGTGACACAGAGCAAAATGCGAACATGTCTCCATCTCCTGAGGTATCGCTGGTTGACGCAGATGGAAACATCGATACAGACAACACGGCAGGAGCGGGAACCACGATCAGCATCACCTCAGATGGTACCTTGGACAGTTCACCTAAAACGGCTACCCTGACGTCAGGAGTGGCTACTTTTGCTGACATATTGCATACAGCAACAGCGACAGGTCGCACCTTGACGGCCTCTACTTCAGGAGTCACAAATGGCACCAGTACAACCTTTGCCATCAATGCAGTGGATGCCGAGTCCAACATCATAGTGGATGGTGCACTGTCTAAAACGAGCAATTTCAATCCAACCACCTTTAATGCAACAGACCTGGATAATACCGGAGATGACGAATTGGAGATTGCCCGATTCACTTTGCAGGATGGAGGAAACGACAATACGGATTCGGATGGTGCATCAACGATATTGACAGACATCACTTTGACAGTCAGTAATCCGGATAACGTTGCGAGAATCGCCTTATACGATGCCAGCGGCGAAGTTGGAGAAGGTACGTTGACGGCTGGCTCTATTACTTTCAGTTCCCTGACTGTTACTGCTGCGGATAATGGTACGGAAACCCTTAATGTCTTTGCGACATTCGTGAGTGATGGTAGTATCACAGATGGTGATGCGATTTCAGTAACTATTGACGTAAGTGCACTGGCAGTAGGTGCGGGCTCCGGTTTGGATGCAACCTTTACTGCCGGCGCAGATCTTGAGGATGCCAACAGTTCTGATGAGAACAGAATAGAAGTAACGGGAACGGCACTGTCGTTCACCGTAGATGCAAGTGACACAGAGCAAAATGCGAACATGTCTCCATCTCCTGAGGTATCGCTGGTTGACGCAGATGGAAACATCGATACAGACAACACGGCAGGAGCGGGAACCACGATCAGCATCACCTCAGATGGTACCTTGGACAGTTCACCTAAAACGGCTACCCTGACGTCAGGAGTGGCTACTTTTGCTGACATATTGCATACAGCAACAGCGACAGGTCGCACCTTGACGGCCTCTACTTCAGGAGTCACAAATGGCACCAGTACAACCTTTGCCATCAATGCAGTGGATGCCGAGTCCAACATCATAGTGGATGGTGCACTGTCTAAAACGAGCAATTTCAATCCAACCACCTTTAATGCAACAGACCTGGATAATACCGGAGATGACGAATTGGAGATTGCCCGATTCACTTTGCAGGATGGTGGTAATGACAATACGGATTCGGATGGTGCATCAACGATATTGACAGACATCACTTTGACAGTCAGTAATCCGGATAACGTTGCAAGAATTGCTCTATACGACGGCAGTGGCGAAGTGGGAGAGGGCACATTGACAGCAGGTTCTATCACTTTCAGCAGTGCCACTATCACTGCTGCCGATGAAGGAACCGAAACCCTGAATGTCTTTGCGACCTTCGTAAGTGATGGAAGCATTACAGATGGTGATGCTATTTCGGTAACCATAGATGTAAGTGCTTTGGCCACAGGTACAGGTTCTGCCCTGGATGCCACTTTTACAGGAGGCTCAGACTTAGAGGATGCGAATAGTTCGGATGAGAATAGAATAGAAGTAACAGCAACAGCCTTGTCATTTACAGTTGACGCCAGCAATGCGGATCAAAACCTGGCAATGACCCCTTCACCGGAGGTTTCATTGGTAGATGCAGATGGTAATGTGGATACGGATAATACGGCATCAGCAGGTAATATTGAAATTACATCTACTGGAACGTTAAGTAGTACACCACAATCAGCGGCACCTACTTCAGGAGTAGCAACTTTCACGGGAATTATCCATACGGCAACAGGAGCTGGCCTTCAACTCTCGGCCACGGACGCGGCAAGCAACATCGCGGGCAGCCACACCAGTAGTACATTCAACGTCACAGCAGTAGATGCCGAGTCCAACATCATTGTTGATGTTGCACTGTCTAAAACGAGCAATTTCGATCCGACCACATTTGATGCAACGGACCTGGACAATGCTGGAGATGACGAGTTGGAGATTGCACGCTTCACTCTTCAGGATGGCGGAAACGATAATACGGATTCGGATGGTGCATCTACCATTTTGACAGACATAACCTTGACCGTGAGCAACCCTTCCAACATTGCGAGGATTGCCTTATACGATGGCAGTGGCGAAGTAGGGGAAGGGACACTGACAGCAGGTTCTATTACCTTCAACTCCCTGACTGTTACCGCCGTAGATGAAGGAACAGAAACTTTGAATGTGTTTGCGACTTTCGTGGACGATGGAAGCATCACAGATGGAGATGCGATTTCAGTAACTATAGATGTAAGTGCATTGGCAACAGACACAGGTTCGGGCCTGGATGCCACATTTACTGGTGGTGCTGATCTTGAAGATGCCAACAGTTCAGACGAAAACAGGATTGAGATAAACGGTACAATACTTTCATTTACGGTTGATGCTAGTACAACACCCCAAAATGTGACCATGACTCCTTCTCCACAAGTTTCATTGGTGGATGCAGACGGTAACTTAGATACGGACAATTCCGCAGGAGCTGGAACGACCATCAGCATCACTTCAGACGGAACGTTGGATAGCTCTCCGAAGAATGCCACGCTTACTTCCGGAGTGGCGACATTTACAGATATCGTTCATACAGCAGCTGCGACGGCCAGGACCCTGACAGCTTCGACCTCAGGTGTGTCTAATGGAACAAGTTCCACTTTCAACATTACAGCGGTAGATGCCGAGTCCAACATCATAGTGGATGGTACATTGACTAAAACAAGCAATTTCGATCCGACCACATTTGATGCGACAGATCTGGACAATACCGGTGATGATGAGCTGGAAATAGCAAGATTCACACTCCAGGATGGAGGAAATGACAATACTGACAGTGACGTAGTGTCAACCGTATTGACCGACATCACATTGATTGTCAGCAACCCCGCCAACATAGCGAGGATAGCCTTATACGATGGCAGCGGCGAAGTTGGAGAAGGTACACTAACAGCTGGCTCTATTACCTTCAGCTCTCTGACCGTTACGGCGGCAGATGAAGGAACGGAAACTTTGAATGTATTTGCGACTCTCGTAGATGATGGAAGCATCACGGATGGTGATGCAATTTCTGTTACGATTGATGTAAGTACCCTAGCGACGGGAACAGGTTCTGGTCTGGATGCCACATTTACGGGAGGTGCTGACCTTGAAGATGCGAATAGCTCTGATGAGAATAGAATAGAAGTAACAGCAACGGCCTTATCGTTTACAGTTGACGCCAGCAATGCCGATCAAAACCTGGCGATGACCCCTTCACCGGAGGTTTCATTGGTAGATGCAGATGGTAATGTGGATACGGATAATACGGCATCAGCAGGTAATATTGAAATTACATCTACTGGAACTCTAAGTAGCTCACCACAAGCGGTGGCACCTACGTCAGGAGTAGCAACTTTCACAGGAATTGTCCATACGGCAACAGGAGCCGGCCTTCAACTCTCGGCCACGGATGCGGCAAGCAACATCGCGGGCAGCCACACCAGTAGTACATTCAACGTCACTGCCGTAGATGCCGAGTCCAACATCATTGTTGATGGTGCACTGTCTAAAACGAGCAATTTCGAACCGACCACATTTGATGCGACGGATCTGGACAATACTGGAGATGACGAGTTGGAGATTGCACGCTTCACCCTTCAGGATGGCGGAAACGATAATACGGATTCGGATGGAGCATCTACTATTTTGACAGACATCACTCTGACAGTGAGCAACCACGCCAACATTGCGAGGATTGCCTTATATGATGGCAGCGGCGAAGTAGGGGAAGGTACATTGACCGCAGGTTCTATTACCTTCAGCTCTCTGACTGTTACCGCGGCAGATGAAGGAACAGAAACTTTGAATGTGTTTGCAACTTTCGTGGACGATGGAAGCATCACAGATGGAGATGCGATTTCAGTAACTATAGATGTAAGTGCACTCGCTACAGATACAGGTTCTGACCTGGATGCCACATTCACTGGTGGCGCTGACCTTGAAGATGCGAACAGTTCAGACGAAAACAGAATTGAAGTAACCGCTACCCAAATGGTTTTCACGCAGGACGTGAGTGATGTTTTCATCAACGAGAACATGTCACCATCACCTGCGATAGCCATACAGGATGCTGATGGTAATGTCGATACAGACAACACCGTTGGGGCCGCTAACATTGAGATTGTTTCCGATGGTACTTTGGATTCATCTCCTAAATCTCTAGCACTTACTTCAGGAGTGGCTACATTCAGTAATATCTTACATACGGCTACCGGCACAGGTCTCAGACTTTACGCAAGCGAAGAAAACGTCATAGCTGCTCTTGCTGCCGGTGCTACCAGTTCAACATTTGCAGTTAATGCACCTAGCAATGAAACAGACATTGTTGTTGGTGCTTCAGTAAAGACCAGCAATTTCGATCCTACTTTTCTCAATGCGTCAGACATTGATCCCACCTCAGCAGGAGATGAACTACAAATTGCAGCGTTCCAAATACGGGATGGGGGAGCAGACGGTACTGATGCAGATAATCAAGCGACAGTTTTGACCGATATTCAACTCTTGCTAACCAACTACCACAACATTGAAAGAGTGGCCATATACAATGGAGTAACTGAAGTCGCGGAGGACGTTCATTCTTTAGGTGCAGTACTGTTCAGTAGTCTTTCTTTAACCGTTCCTGATGACGATAATGTAACGCTCGATGTGTATGTAACTTTCGTTCAGGATGGGAGTGTTGTAGATGGAGAAGTCGTTTCCGTTACTGTGGATGTGGACCAAGTTGTAGTAGGAACTGGATCAACGCTTGACGCCACTTTTACGGGAGGTTTAGACCTTGTGGATACCAATACTGGCGATGAGAACCGGATCGAAGTAAATGGTACCGATCTTTCTTTCACAACCGATGCGAGTAATACTACCTCCAATGTGGCCATGTCAGCGTCACCCGAGGTGACTTTAGTGGATGGCAATGGTGCTATTGACACAGACAACTCTGCAGGAGCAGGAACAATCAATATTACTTCAGACGGAACTTTAGACTCTAGCCCTAAAACAGCTGGCTTGTCTTCTGGAGTTGCCACGTTCAATGATATTGTACATACAGTTGTCGAAACTGGTAGAACATTGACGGCCACGGACGGAAATGCGGTGGCCTCGATGACAACAAGTTCTACTTTCAATATCACCGCACCGGATGCTGAGTCTAATATCATTGTAGATGGTACACTTACGAAAACAAGTGATTTCGATCCGACAACTTTTGATGCCACAGATCTGGATAATACAGGAGATGATGAATTGGAAGTAGCCCGGTTTACTTTACAAGATGGGGGGAATGACAATACTGATGCTGATGGAGCACCTACTGTAATAACGGATATCACACTTACATTTAGCAACGATGCCAATATTGCCCGGGTGGCCCTTTACGATGGCGGCGGAGAAGTTGGTGAAGGTACATTAACTGCCGGTTCAATTACGTTCAGTTCCCTGACAGTAACAGCTGCAGACGAGGGTACGGAAACTTTAAATGTATTTGCAACTTTCGTGGATGATGGAAGCATAACAGATGGGGATGCCATTTCAGTAACTATTGATGTAAGTGCCCTTGTCGCAGGTACAGGTTCAGATCTGGATGCGACGTTTACTGGTGGATCAGACCTTGAAGATGCTAATAGTTCGAATGAGAATAGAATTGAGGTCAATGGTACCACACTTTCATTTACAGTAGATGCCAGCGCCACCACCGCGAACGTGAACATGTCACCTTCACCGGAAGTATCACTTGTGGATGCTGATGGTAACCTGGATACCGACAATTCTGCTGGTGCGGGAACTACCATAAATATTACCTCTGATGGTACGCTGGATAGCTCTCCAAAAACAGCGACTCTCACTTCTGGGATTGCGACGTTCAATGACATATTACACACTGCAGCCGCAACTGGCCGTACATTGACTGCCGCTACATCAGGTGTGTCAAATGGCACCAGTAGCACCTTCAATGTTACAGCACCGGATGCGGAATCTAATATTATAGTGGACGGAACGCTTACGAAAACGAGCAATTTTGATCCTACTACTTTTGATGCAACAAATCTTGACAATACAGGAGACGATGAGTTAGAGGTCGCGCGATTCACATTACAGGATGGCGGAAGTGACAACACAGATGCTGATGGAGCCCCTACGGTTCTTACGGACATTACTTTGACATTTAGCAACGACGCGAACATTGCTAGAGTAGCCTTATATGATGGTAGTGGTGAATTAGGGGAAGGAACCTTGACCGCCGGGTCAATCTCGTTTAGTTCGTTAACTGTTACAGCAGCGGATGAAGGAACCGAGACCTTGAATGTATTTGCAACTTTTGTCGATGACGGAAGTATTACGGATAATGATGCGATCCAAGTTACGATCGACGTAGGTACCCTGGCTACCGGAACAGGTTCAGGATTAGATGCAACATTTACCGGAGGATCGGATTTGGCAGACGCGAATAGTTCTGATGAAAATAGAATTGAGGTGTCCATTTCGCAATTAGTAGTTACTTCATTCCCTGCAAATGGAGCTACAAATACGAATTTCTCAGCGACAATTGAAGCACAAGATGCTGATGGAAACCTGGACGTTGATTATGGAGTAGATCTTACAGCCTCCATTGAAACAAAGGCGAATCCTACGAGTCCGGCGGGAACCCTGACTGGATCAGATAGCAATGGAGGAGTCTCAGGAATACAAGATGATGCCGCTTCTGGCGAATATTCCTGGACCGATCTGCAGTTGGATCGAGGTGCAGACTACACGTTAAGGTTTGAAACAACGGATATGGCCTTCAATGTGATCAGTTCGACCATTGTGATATCGGATGAAAGTTCTGATATCATTGAAAACACTTCTTTTGATTACCCTGAGAATATTGATTACTTCTCTTATCAGACTGGTGATGAACCAACGATTCTTTTTGCAGGATCAAACTCCCTCGAAGTTGCTGAGTTCATCATCCGTGATGGTGGTGCTGCAGCCGAGAGTGATGGCAAAGTCACCAGAATAACAGACATCACTTTTGACCTTAATGCAAATGCCCAGGCGGTTGTAGCAGAAGCTGCATTGTTTACGAGCAGTGGAACTCAGTTAGGAGCAGAAACTGCTGTCGCGGGTACGATAGCTTTTAACTCGTTCACGCTGGATGTCACCGACGCCTCAACTGAGACAATCGTAATAAAAGTAACCTTCCAGGCGACCCCAACGATTACTGATGGTTCGGAAATGACGTTTGAGGTTAATACGATCACTGACGATACCGGTGGTGGCAGATCCGGTATCGCAAATCCCACACCGACGGGCATAATCACCTCAAACCCGAATGCCGGAGATAATGAAATTGATGTCATAGGAACAGAGTTGGCTATCACGGCGAATGATCCAGGCAGTACACAATTTGAAAGAGTAACCGGAACGATCAATCCTACCATTCAGGCACACGATGCAAATGGTAATCATGATACAGACGAAACGTCTGGAATCCAGATTTCAGGTACGGGTTCACCTGATTTTGATGGTGCCGGAGCTACAACAGTATCCGAAACACTCAGCGGAGGACAGGTAGTTACAAGCTTCGAGGTGCACAATGAAATTGAAGATATGACCCTCACTTTTGCGGATGATGGAGGTCCAATGACCAGTGCTACAGCAACGTTGGTGGATATCTATGATACTACTGCACCATTTATTGATGATAAGTCGATGGACCTATCTCCACCTGATACGCAGACTGGAGTTGCTTTGGGGAATACCTTAACGATGACTTTCAACGAAGATGTAGCAAAAGGCACCGGTAACATCAGTGTTGTACTTGATGATACACCACCTGAAGTGATCACACTGGATGTCACAGACAATGCGGAAGTTTCGGTTACAGATAATGTAGCAACATTAACGTTGCCGTCTCTATTGAAGGGGTCTGCTAACTATTATGTGCTTGTAGACGCGGGTGCATTCGACGATAGCCCTAATAATACAAATGCAGTAGGTGCCGCCGAACTGGACTTTGCTGGATTTTCAACTGATACGGATTGGACATTTGCCACCCAGGCGGATACTGATCCTCCGACCGTGACCATTTCGAGAGAAGAACCATCTATTGGGACGGTAGATGCCACTAAGAATTCAGTTCAGTTCAATTTGGAGTTTTCCGAAGAGATGGATGATGCCACAGTGGTCTTATCAGAGATTACGGTGAGCGTTTCTGGTACCGTCACCATTGACGGGGACGGAACGGCATCCCAAACTGCGAATAACTATACAACACCTGTATTAAATAATTTGGGTGACGATCAGAATTATACCCTGACGCTTAACAATATTCTTGGTGATGGCGATATCCAAATCACTGTGGGTACTGGTGTAACTGACGCACCAGGAAATAACATGGCAGCGCCCGCAGGACCTTCTGCAGCATTTGGAATTGACAACACGGCAAGTACATTCGATGCTTTGACAATCGCCTCTAATTACTCGGACAATAGCCTGGCAAATTCGGGTAATGTGGTGACGCTTACCATGGACTTTGATGAAGATCAGGGTTCAGACCCTGTGGTGGCTTTCAGAAGCGGAGGTGATGTTGTCAATGGAACAGTAACTGTAACAGAGACAGATGGTGTCAATTTCATATGGACAGCTACTTATACCGTGAACGCTTTAGATACCGATGGCGCAGTGACTTTCGATATCGATTTTGAAGATGTTGCCACAAATACGGGAGCCGCTGATGAAACAGATATCACCAGTGCATCGTCAGTGACTATTGACAAGACTGCTCCAACCATCGAAAGACTGGAAATTGTAAGTAATAATAGTACGAACACAGCATTCGGTATCACTGGAAACACGGTGACGATAGAAGTTGAGTTTGATGAAGATCTGATTGCTGATCCGGCCTTCACGAATGTTGAAAGTGGAGCTGCAGTCATCAATGATGGAAGCCCTGCTACCGCTGAAACAGATGCTGTGAATGATGTTTGGCAGTTCACGTATGTGGTAAATGCCGGAGATACCGATGGAGCAGTCACTTTTGATCTGAATTTTACAGATGCTGCAGGAAATGCTGGTGCTGCTGCCTCCGAATCGGACATCACCAATAGTAGTTCTATGACTATTGACAACACAACGCCTAATGCGCCTACAGTTTCCATTGCAACAGACAATAGTGCAGATAATCTTCATGGCACCACTGGAGATGTTGTGACCATCACATTGGATTTTGATGAAGACATGTCAGCTGTGAGCGTAGATGCCTTACAAAGTGGCGGTGTGAATACGGCTAATAGTGCAGTTGTCTCTGAAACGGATGCTGCAAATGACATTTGGACTGCTACTTACACGGTTGCAGGTGGAGATACGGAAGGTGGCGTGACATTCTCCATCACCTTTGACGATGCGTCAGGCAATGCGGAAGGTGCCGCGATTACCGAGGGAGACCTTGCTGGAAGTAGCGTGGAAGTGGATTTGACTGCACCTACCTTGGAAGCGCTTACCATTGCCTCAAACAACGGAACGGATGCTTCTCATGCGATTGCAACCAATGTGGTAACACTCACGATGGATTTTGATGATGATTTGTCGGCTGACCCGGTAGTCACATTCACTAGTGGCGGAGGTGGTATCAACAACTCGGTGACTGTCACTGAGACGGATGCCGGAAACGACATCTGGACTGCAACCTATACTGTGTCTGCCCTGGATAATGATGGTGCGGTAGACTTTAACGTTAACTTCTCTGACGATGCCGGAATTGCAGGAGCCACTGCCAACAATACTGACCTTAGCTCGGGTACGACTGTTGAGATTGATAATACGGCACCTACGATAGAAGCGCTGACCATCATTTCAAATAATGCTACGAATACGGCCTTTGGTATCACGGGTAATACAATAACCATTGAAGTGGACTTTGATGATGACCTGAGTGCGAACCCTGTTTTCAGTAACGTTCAAAGTGGTGGAGTAGCCATTAATGACGGTAGCCCCTCTATCACTGAAACGGACGCTGGCAATGACATTTGGCAATATACTTATGTAGTAAATGGAGCTGATACGGAGGGGGCAGTGACCTTCGATCTGAATTTCACGGATGACGCAGGTAATGCAGGTACGGCAGCTTCCGAATCTGACATTACTAATGGTAGCTCCATGACCGTTGATAATACCCAACCTACTGTGGTTGTTACAGATGATCATGCCGATCCCGATGATTCCAATGATGATACGGTGCGCGATGCGGATAACATCACTATTACGGCCACTTTCACGGAGACCAATCAACTAAATGGTACTCCTCAGATCGCCATCGGTTCCAGTGTCGGTGCGACCAACATGAGTTCCACTGCTGATCCTTTAGTTTGGACGTATACCTGGAATGTACCAACAGGAGATGATGCCAGCGAATTGGTTACGATCACTGTGACAGATGTGGCTGGCAATTCAGTAGGTACTCAGACCAATACCAACGCGGGAGACTATGAAATAGACAACACAGCCCCTACTGCAACACCGGTATCTATTACATCCACTAATGCTTCCGTGACCTTCGCAGCACTCGGAGATGATGTTGATTTGGATTTCACTGTAAGTGAACCGCTAGCGAGCAATCCGGTTGTGGCGTTCAATAGTGGAGGCGGGGTAGTTAACGGTGCAATAGTTGTAAGTAATACGGTGTTAGACTATAATGGAACCTACACCGTCAATGCCCTCGACAATGTAGGAGCCGTGACTTTCACAATTGACTTCACGGACGTGGCTGGTAATGTGGCTACACAGATCACAACAGTAACTGATGCCTCTTCGGTCACAGTTGATAGTAACGCACCCAGTATCACAAGTGTCACTTTGAATACATTGACCAATGGATCGTCCTCATCGACCAATGACAATTCGGTTGTATTCACAATTGTTTTCTCAGAACCAGTTGGAAGTTTCACCTATGCGGATGATATCCAACCAAGTGTGGTAACAACAGGGTCACTGGATATTTCTGGTTCAACACCAGTATTGGCAACCGGAGATAATACGACATGGACTTTAACTTTCGGATCAGTAGCAAACGATGGAAACCTATCTTTCGATGTACTGAATGGAAATGGTGCCGGTACACCAGTAACCACACAAATCGTCGATGGATCTGGTAATACGTTGCAAGGCGGTACAGATGTAGAAGCATCGTCTCCTACTGTAACATTTGACAATACAGCGCCGGGAGTTACGATCACAAGAAACACACCTTCTTCAGGTGCAGTAGGCGGTACCAATGCGGATAATCTAAGCTTTGATATTGCGTTTGATGAGGTGATTGACAATGGTACCTTTGCATTGGCAGATATTCAGGTTAACATTCCTGATGGCGCCACGATCAATGGCTTCGGAACTGATGCTCAAACGGCAGACAATGCTTCATTCGGTGGTGATATCGCGATTACAAACGACGGAGATAATCAGAACTACACCATCACAATAGCTGATGTAGCCGGTGATGGAGACTTAGGGATCACTTTACTAGGGGCTGGTATACAAGATAATGCCGGGAACTTCCTCGGAGGAGGAGCTGGAGTGAACCAAACCTCTTCCGACTTTGGAATAGACAACACGGCACCTACGGCAACAGCCGTAACCATGGCTTCTAATAACGCAACAAGTACCGGGGCCGCAATTGCAGGAAATACGATCACCATCTCCTTGACGGTAGACGATGATTTAACAGGAACTCCAAACATTAACTTTATAAGGAGTGGAGGAGCTTTGATCAATAACTCGGCTTCTGTTGGTGGGGCTAACCCCAACTACACCATTAGTTATTTGGTTAATGCCCTTGATGCAGATGGAACGGTAACATTCGATATTGATTTTATTGATGATGCCGGCAATGCGGTAGCTTCATCTGTTACGGCAGTTACTTCAGGATCAGCAGTTGTTGTTGATAACATCGACCCTGGGGTAACGCTTACAGCGAATGCACCTGGTGCAGGTTCTGTTAGCCAGACGAATTCCAATAGCCTTGCTTTTGACGTGGCCTTTGATGAAACGATTGATAATACAGGATTCACCCTGGCGGATATCACCGTAAACATTCCGGATGGGGCAAGTGTGAATGGGGTGACCACTGACGGATTGACAGCAGACAATGCTGGATTCGGAGGGCAGATAAGTATTGCTCCTGATGGAGACAATCAAAACTACACGATCAACTTTGCCAGTGTAGCCGGAGATGGGACACTTGGAATTACCTTGTCAGGAACAGGTATTACGGACCCATCTGGTAATCAATTGAATGGAGGAACAAATGAGACTTCATCGAACTTTACAGTTGATAATACCGATCCTACGGTAACAACACTAACCAGGGCAACAACTACGAATGGCTCTGCTGACAACACGAATGATGATGCGGTAACGTTTGACCTGGTCTTCAGCGAACCTGTGGATGGAGGGTCATTCACTTTAGCGGATATTCAGGTAAATATTCCTGATGGTGCCTCTATTAATGGATTTACGACGAATGCCCAAACAGCGGACAATGCCGGGTTTGGTGGTTCGATTGCGTTGAATACGGCCGATAACGAAACTTATACGATCGTAATCAGCAACGTAGCAGGTGATGGTAACCTCGGAGTGACATTATTGAGTGCAGGTATTCCTGATCCAGCGACCAATCAAGTTGCAGGAGGAACAAATCAGGTTTCACCAAACTTTGTTATTGACAATACAGCTCCTACAGCCACTGCTGTTACGATGGCCTCCAATAATGGAATTAGTTCCGGAGCTGCGATTGCGGGAGATGTGATCACAATTTCTGTAACAGTTGATGATGCTTTGGATGCAGATCCTAGCGTTAATTTTGTTAGAAGTGGAGGTTCATTGATCAACAACGCCGCAGTAGTAGGAGGAACAAACCCTAACTATACAATTACTTATACAGTAGATGGCTCAGATCAGGATGGGTCAGTAACCTTTGATTTTGATTTCACAGATGATGCAGGCAATGCGGTAGCATCTTCTGTTACTGCATTAACTTCAGGATCGGCAGTTGTAGTTGATAACATTCAACCAGGAGTTACGATCACTACCAATGCCCCGGCGGCAGGTACTGTGGGACAGACCAATTCTGATAACCTGGCCTTTGATGTGGCCTTTGATGAAACTATCAACAATGCTGGATTCACGCTAGCGGATATTACTGTAAACATTCCGGATGGCGCAAGTATAAATGGAGTCACCACAGATGGATTGACAGCAGACAATGCAGGATTCGGAGGTCAAATAAGTATCACCCCTGACGGAGACAATCAAAACTATACCATCAACTTTGCCAGTGTAGCCGGAGACGGTGACCTGGGCATTACCTTATCCGGTACAGGCATCACAGATCCATCGGGTAACCAGTTGAATGGAGGGGCAAACGAAACTTCATCGGATTTCACGGTTGATAATACCAATCCGACAGCTACTACTTTCACAAGAGCCACAACTACGAATGGTTCTGCTGACAACACGAATGATGATGCAGTAACTTATGACCTGGTCTTTAGTGAGCCACTTGAAGGCGCTTCGTTCACATTGGCCGATATCCAAGTGAACCTTCCTGATGGAGCATCTATCAATGGGGTAACAACAGATGCACTTACAGCAGACAATGCTGGATTCGGAGGTTCCATTGCGTTGAATACTGCCGATAACGAAACTTATACAATCGTAATCAGCAATGTAGCGGGAGACGGCAATTTGGGAGTTACATTGTTAAGCGCAGGAATTCCTGACCCTGCAACCAATCAGGTAGCAGGTGGTACTAATCAAGTATCGCCGAACTTTGTCATTGACAATACGGCGCCTACTGCCACAGCTGTTACTATGGCGTCTAATAATGGCACCAGTTCAAGTGCAGCGATTGCCGGGGATGTGATCACCATTTCTGTGACGGTGGATGACGCTTTGGCTGCGGATCCGAATGTGAACTTCATTAGAAGTGGGGGTGCATTGATCAACAACGCTGAAACAGTAGGTGGTACAAACCCTAACTATACGGTCACATATACAGTTAATGCTGTTGATCAAGATGGAACGGTCACTTTTGACCTTGATTTCACTGATGATGCAGGCAATGCAGTAGCGGCCCCCGTGACAGCAGTTACTTCAGGAGTGGCTGTCGTAGTAGATCGGGCGGAACCAAGCGTAACGATTACTACCAATGCACCTGGTGCAGGATCAGTAAGTCAGACGAATTCCAATAGCCTGGCCTTCGACGTGGCCTTTGATGAAACGATCGATAATGCAGGGTTCACTTTAGCAGATATCACGGTGAACATCCCGGATGGAGCAAGTGTGAATGGGGTAACCACAGACGGATTGACGGCAGACAATGCAGGATTCGGAGGGCAGATAAGTATTGCTCCTGATGGAGACAATCAGAATTACACCATCAACTTCGCCAGTGTAGCAGGAGATGGGGCGCTTGGAATTACCTTGTCAGGAACAGGTATTACGGACCCATCTGGTAATCAATTGAATGGAGGAACAAACGAAACTTCATCGAACTTCACAGTTGATAATACCGATCCTACGGTTACCACACTAACCAGGGTAACAACTACGAATGGTTCTGCTGACAACACGAATGATGATGCAGTAACTTTTGACCTGGTCTTCAGTGAGCCAGTAGATGGAGCCTCTTTCACTTTAGCCGATATTCAGGTAAATATTCCTGACGGTGCCTCCATTAATGGTGTAACCACTAACTCCCTCACCGCAGACAATGCAGGATTTGGCGGTTCAATTGCATTGAATACTGCCGATAACGAAACTTACACGATCGTAATCAGTAATGTAGCAGGGGATGGCAATCTAGGAGTAACACTATTGAGTGCAGGAATTCCTGATCCAGCGACCAATCAGGTTGCAGGTGGTACGAATCAGGTTTCACCAAACTTTGTTATCGACAATACGGCACCTACAGCCACGGCTGTAACGATGGCATCTAATAATGGCATCAGTTCGGGAGCGGCGATTGCGACGAATGTGATCACAATTTCTGTAACAGTTGATGATGCTTTGGATGCAGACCCTAGTGTCAATTTTGTTAGAAGTGGAGGATCGTTGATCGCTAATACGGCGGTAGTAGGAGGAGCAAATCCTAACTATACAATTACTTATACAGTAGATGGCTCAGATCAGGATGGCTCAGTAACTTTTGATTTTGATTTCACAGATGACGCGGGAAATGCTGTAGCTTCATCGGTTACCGCGCTAACATCGGGATCAGCGGTTGTGGTGGATAACATTCAACCTGGTGTTACTTTAACCAACAATACACCTGCCGCAGGAACAGTTGGACAGACCAATTCTGATAATCTGGCATTCGATGTAGCCTTTGATGAGACGATAGATAATGCTGGATTCACCTTGGCAGATATTACCGTAAACATTCCTGATGGAGCAAGTATTAATGGTGTAACCACTGATGGGTTGACGGCCGATAACGCAGGCTTCGGAGGACAGATAAGTATCACTCCAGATGGAGACAATCAAAACTATACCATCAACTTTGCTACTGTGGCTGGAGATGGTGACCTGGGAATAACTTTGGATGGAACAGGCATTACTGATCCATCAGGCAACCAACTGAATGGTGGAACAAACGAAACTTCATCAGATTTCACGGTTGATAACACCAATCCCACTGCTACTACTTTTACAAGAGCCACAACGACCAATGGCTCGGCAGATAATACAAATGATGACGCGGTGACTTTTGATCTGGTCTTCAGTGAGCCACTTGAAGGGGCTTCGTTTACTTTGTCGGATATTCAGGTCAACCTTCCTGATGGAGCATCCATCAATGGAGTAACGACAGACGCGCTTACTGCTGATAATGCAGGTTTCGGAGGTTCAATTGCCTTGAATACCGCAGATAATGAGACTTATACCATTGTAATCAGCAACGTAGCAGGAGACGGTAATCTTGGATTGACATTATTGAGCGCTGGCATACCCGACCCGGCAACGAATCAGGTTGCGGGAGGTACGAATCAGGTATCACCTAATTTTGTCATTGACAATACGGCACCAACAGCAACAGCCGTTACTATGACATCTAACAATGGCACAAGTACAGATCGCGCGATTGCCACAGATGTGATTACTATTTCAATAACGGTGGACGATGCTTTGGTTGCTGATCCAAACGTAAACTTCGTTAGAAGTGGAGGCGCCTTGATTAACAATTCGACAACAGTAGGAGGAACTAATCCAAATTACACCATAACCTATACCGTTAATGCACTGGATGCTGATGGAACTGTCACTTTTGACTTTGATTTCACAGATGATGCGGGCAATGCAGTTGCTTCTTCGGTGATAGCAGTGACTTCCGGAGTAGCTGTCGAAATTGATAATGTTGAGCCTTCGGTCTCCATTACGACTAATGCTCCTGCTGCCGGAACTGTTGGTGAAACCAATTCAGATAACCTGGCCTTTGATGTAGCATTTGATGAGCCCATTAACAACGCAGGGTTCACCTTAGCAGATATCACCGTAAACATTCCTGATGGGGCAAGTGTGAATGGGGTGACCACTGACGGATTGACGGCAGACAATGCTGTTTTCGGAGGTCAGATAAGTATCGCTCCTGATGGGGACAATGAAAATTACACCATCAACTTCGCCAGCGTGGCGGGTGATGGAACCCTTGGAGTTACCTTATCGGGAACGGGTATTACGGATCTTTCTGGAAACCAGCTGAACGGTGGTACAAATGAAACATCGTCCAATTTCACACTCGATAACACGAACCCAACAGTCACAACCTTAACGAGAGTTGCCACTACTAATGGTACGGCAGACAACACCAATGATGACGAAGTTTCTTTCGACCTTGTATTCAGTGAAGATCTTGATGGAAGTACATTTACTCTTGCTGACATCCAGGTAAATATTCCTGACGGTGCCTCCATTAATGGATTTACCACCGATGGTCAAACTGCTGATAATGCGGGATTTGGGGGCTCAATTGCCTTGAACACCAGTGATAATCAAACCTACAAAGTTGATATAAGCAATGTTGCAGGAGATGGAGACCTTGGGATTACCATAGTCAGTGCTGGCATTCAAGATGCAGCGACGAATATAGTAGAAGGTGGAACCAATCAGGTATCGCCGGATTTTGTAATAGACAATACGGTACCAAGTTTGGAAGCACTATCAATTGCTTCTGGAACTGCACCCAATGATCACGCAACTACTGGTGAGGTAGTGACGTTGACCATGGACTTTGATGATAACCTGCCATCAGATCCTGTAATTGCCTTTACTAGTGGCCTAATAGCCATTAATGGTGGAGTTACGTATACTGAGACTGATGCTGCAAATGATATTTGGACAGCATCGTACACGGTTATGTCAGGTGATACAGATGGTTCAGTTAATTTCAACCTGACCTTCACTGATGATGCTGGGAATACCACTTCAGGTATTGATAATACCTCATTGGACGGAGGAGGAGCTTCTCAAACAATAGAAATTGATAAGGTTGCACCATCCATCGAGCGATTAGAAATCATTAGTAACAATGCAACAGATGATCAACATGGAATTACAGGGAATACCATAACGATCGAGGTAGAATTTGATGATGACCTTAATGGATCTCCGGTATTTAGTAATGTCCAGAGTGGTTCTGTCGCAATTACAGATGCGGCACCATCAACAACAGAAACGGACGCAGCGAATGACGTTTGGCAATACACCTATGTTGTGAATGCAGGTGATACGGATGGCAATGTGACCTTCGACCTTAATTTCAATGATGACGCAGGTATCGCGGGAACTGCGGCATCAGAATCAGACATTACGAATAGTAGCTCGATTGAAATTGATAATACCACTCCTACAGCACCTGCTGTAACGATTGCTACTGACAACAGTACTGATAATTTGCATGCAGTAGGGGGGAATGTAGTGACCATCACCGTTGATTTTGCTGAAGATATGTCTGCTGTTAGCCTTGATGCTTTGCAAAGCGGTGGAGCAAATACAACGAATTCAGGAACATTTACTGAAACAGATGCGGCCAATGATATTTGGACAACCACGTATACGGTAGATGATCCGAATGACACAGAGGGTAATGTAACCTTCTCGATCACCTTTGATGATGATGCGGGTAATGCAGAAGGTGCTGCAATTACCGAGTCAGACTTGTCTGGTAATTCGGTAGAGGTGGACTTTACTTCACCAACACTGGAAGCATTATCCATAGCATCGGGAACAGCCCCTACAGATCATGCAACAACTGGAGAAGTAGTGACCTTGACTATGGATTTTGATGATGATTTATCGGCGGATCCCGTGGTGGCCTTTTCTAGTGGATTAGTAGCTGTGAATGGAACGGTTACTTATACTGAGACTGATGCGGCCAACGATATCTGGACTGCTGCCTATACGGTGAACTCAGGAGACTTTGATGGAACGGTGAACTTCAACTTAAGCTTCACTGATGATGCTGGGAATACCACTTCAGGTGTTGACAATACCTCATTAGATGGGGGAGGAGCGTCTCAAACAGTAGAAATTGATAAGGTTGCACCGACTATTGAACGATTAGAAATCATCAGTAACAATGCAACAGATGATCAACATGGAATTACAGGGAATACCATAACGATCGAGGTAGAATTTGATGATGACCTTAATGGATCTCCGGTATTTAGTAATGTCCAGAGTGGTTCTGTCGCAATTACAGATGCGGCACCATCAACAACAGAAACGGACGCAGCGAATGACGTTTGGCAATACACCTATGTTGTGAATGCAGGTGATACGGATGGCAATGTGACCTTCGACCTTAATTTCAATGATGACGCAGGTATCGCGGGAACTGCGGCATCAGAATCAGACATTACGAATAGTAGCTCGATTGAAATTGATAATACCACTCCTACAGCACCTGCTGTAACGATTGCTACTGACAACAGTACTGATAATTTGCATGCAGTAGGGGGGAATGTAGTGACCATCACCGTTGATTTTGCTGAAGATATGTCTGCTGTTAGCCTTGATGCTTTGCAAAGCGGTGGAGCAAATACAACGAATTCAGGAACATTTACTGAAACAGATGCGGCCAATGACATTTGGACAACCACGTATACGGTAGATGATCCGAATGACACAGAGGGTAATGTAACCTTCTCGATTACCTTTGATGATGATGCGGGTAATGCAGAAGGTGCTGCAATTACCGAGTCAGACTTGTCAGGTAATTCGGTAGAGGTGGACTTTACTTCACCAACACTGGAAGCATTATCCATAGCATCGGGAACAGCCCCTACAGATCATGCAACAACTGGAGAAGTAGTGACCTTGACTATGGATTTTGATGATGATTTATCGGCGGATCCCGTGGTGGCCTTTTCTAGTGGATTAGTAGCTGTGAATGGAACGGTTACTTATACTGAGACTGATGCGGCCAACGATATCTGGACTGCTGCCTATACGGTGAACTCAGGAGACTTTGATGGAACGGTGAACTTCAACTTAAGCTTCACTGATGACGCAGGGAATACTACCTCTGGAATTGACAATACTTCCCTTGATGGTGGTGGTGCCTCACAGTCTGTGGAGGTGGATAATACCAATCCGGCTATTGAATCCCTGTCAATTGCAAGAACCTCAGGTACGGATAATACTTCCGGAAATGATGATTTGGTCCAGGGTACTGATCAAGTCACCATTACAATCGACTTTAATGACGATATATTTAGTGGATTCCCTACGATCAGTAACCTACAAAGTGGAGGTTCGGCGATGGTTGCATCAGGAAGTGAGACTATCACTGAGACGGACGCAGCGAATGATGTTTGGACCTTCGTATTCACAGTAGATGCAGGAGATACGGATGGAAATGTTACATTCCAAATTGATTTCAACGATGATGCGAATAACTCAGGTACTCAGGTCACCGAATCCGATATCACTGATGGTTCCTCGGTAGCAGTGGACAATACAGCACCTTCCAGTACCATCTCTGCAGCAATTGATGGGTCAAGTACAACGGAGATCATTGTCACATTTAATGAAAATGTAGCAACGAATGGTACAAATCCTACTGACTTTAGCGTCGTAGATGAAGATGGGAATGCATTTGTTGTATCCTCTCAAATTGATAATACAAGCGAGGATGCAAACATAAAAATCACAGTGGCTGATTTTAGCGCTGCGGAGGGTGATCTGTTAGTAACCTATACCAATAATAATGGTGAAATCTTTGACCTGGCTAATAACCAGGCACCTACAACCTCAGCTGCGACCATTGAGAGAACTTTCTCTGGTCAGGTATCTCTTACAGAAGTTGCCACGGGTACATCGGGTGACACGGATGATGATGTAGCCATGTACAGAACAACGACAAGTGGTGTAAACGTGTTTACCGGAACTCCTGTAACCTTCACTCCGTCAGTTGAAGGAAGTACAATAACGATTTACAGAGATGCCGACTTAACTGATCCTGTTACAGGTGCTCAGCAAACCGGAGTGACTAAAGCTTCAGGTTGGACACCTACTATTGACGTATTCCTGGCCGATGAGGGACTGACATTAGGGTCTTCTACGAGTTATGATGCAGATGCTAATGACATCAACGGTGTATATACTTTCTACATTACTGAAACGGCAGTAAACGATACGGATAGCGAAGGCTCATCAGTTAGATACTCTTTGGCTTTCCTTGATAACATTGATAATACGAATGATCGAATCAACTTCTCTGTTGGTGAAAACGCGACTACTGATCTCAGAGTAGGTAATTCACAAAATCAGGAACTACAAATTTCCGGTGTTGCCATTGGCTCTCCGGTTACAGCTGCAGGTAACTCTTTTGTGAATGGCGAATCTTCAAATATTACTTCAGCTACTTTCAATGCCAGTATTGTAGGCCAGGGTACTTACTTGTTAGATTTCCAATGGGTTAATGCCTCATCTGGCGTAGATGCAAGGTTTGAAGATGTCGTGACACTTTCGATCACACCAGTTGTTTCTCCATTCTTTGAATCCTCTCAAAAGATCAACTTCTGTCGGGATGAGACAAGTCAGGACCTGTTAATCAACGACAATCCATCGGGCGTGGACGTTGCTGGTGGCACAGATGGAGGGGATGCCGATTTCTATGATCTGGAGGTGTATTATGTGCAAAATGGTGCGATTCTTACTTCGATTGGCTCTGCTGGAGTGAACTCAAGCGCAGGAGGAGAGATCGCCAGTGCTTTGGTCTACAGTGGCACCACTCAAACTTTTGGCTCTCCTTCAGGGGCTGCCAGTACGGATTGGGATATTGATGCGTCTGCTATCGATTCATTCCTTGACGCCAACGTGACTTCAGGGAGATCAGTAATCGATACATTGATCATTGCTTATATCACAGCAAATGATAACGCAACGTCGGCAGCGGATCTCACAGTAAATACCACGACTAACTTATATCTCTTTGAACCTGTTGATGATATTGTTACGCAGGAAACAAATTTTGCGACGGAATATTTTACCTGTGAAGGAGATGCAATGGCTGCTATTGCTACGAGTAATGCTGCGGAAAGCTCTACTTACATTTGGTATGCTGATAATGGTGACTTGTCGTTTGGCACAGGTGACACGGAAATTACCAGAAGCACCACGTTGACAAATGCGAATATTCTAAATCAAACCACGACTTTTACGGAAATTGATGGTACAGGGCAAACGACTCAGACTTATACGAATGACGATGGCACCAACGGAACTACAGGAATCTATTATTTCTGGGTTCACCAGGTGAGGGGCGCAACCGATGATTTTCTCGGCTGCACAAGCTCGGAGACTTTGATTGCGATCACAGTATTTGAAGATACGGTTGAACCAATCTTTGATGGGAACACGGCGGTTTCGGCGAATAACAGTGATGCAATTGATTTTGCCTTATTCTATGACGCTTCGGACTTGACCGAATCAGTAACTTTTGATGCAACGAGTAGCTTTACAGCCGCTTCTTTTGATCCTGTTGCCAGTACCTCTGATGTTTCTGCAGCAGCTTCTATTACTAATGAGTTTAGATGGTATTCTGCCAATGCCGATGGAACAAGAGGAACACAAATTACATCAGGAAGTACCGTAACAGCGCAACAACTTCAATTAACCGGACTAACTGCCGATGCCGACAGATACATCTACCTTGAGGAAGTAACAAATATTGTGCTGGCTGCAGATGAAACGACTTCACTTTATGATGGATGTACATCAAATGGTGTGGTGATTCTCTTCTCTGTTAAAGTGAAACCTTCGGCCCCAAATGGAACAACAAGTTTCTTCTATTGTGAAGGAGAAACAGTTGCGAATATTACCATGAATGGTGAAGCTGGTAATTCTTTCCGATGGTTGGATGTTAACAACAACTTATTACATACTGAGGATGCTGACGGAGATGGAGTTTCTATTGCGGACATTGCTTCGGAACTTGGAATAGGTGCGACACCAGTAGATAGCCTTTATACGATTAAGGTTTACCAGGTAAGTGACATTGTTAGTACCACTTCTAATTCTTCTTCTATCGCTCCGGATTCCGTGAATTTACCATTCGCTGGAGCAATTAGTGATACAACAACAATTACAATAGATGTAAAAGAAGTACCGGCTGCTCCAGTATTGGACACTCCTGTTAATACTGTTGCTTATTGTGACGATGTAAGCACACAACTATCAATTGGATTTACCGATGATGGCAATGCAGATATATTTAGAATTTATCAAGGTGATGGGGTGACCAGAGATGATGACCTGAGTGCAACTCAAAGTGCAATCCTGTTCGATTTATCAGAGGACGATTTCCTTGCTGGCCTTGATTCTACGATATTCATTAGTCAGGTGTCGTTCTCAGGAGAAGGAGGTGCTGAGTTTACTGGATGTGAAAGCCCTCAGGCTCGAGTAGATGTTCACCCGAACCCTTCATTTACCAGTTTTGATAACGGATCGTCATTCATTGACATTTTAGAAGCCTGTGAGATAGGTATCACAGCGGAGATTAGTGTCAATAATTTGAATACGCTGACAGAAGATAACTTCAATGTGGATTGGAGAATTGATGATGAGCTAAGATCTGAATCTAGCAATTTCAACCTTGAAGTAGATCAGGTGTATGGTGCTGGTAGTTCAGTATCGTTTGATATTACGGTGCAGAATCAAACCACGATGTGCGCTGCTGAGATCAATGAGAGTAGAATTATTGGAGTAACTCCAATAGCGGACTTTACTATAAGTAATATTACCGAGAACAATAACACGGCCTTCACAGTTCGTGATAACAATACTGATGTTACGAACGCATTGGTTGAAAATATCTCGATGATCATTAATAATTCAGGTGGTACTACGATTTTCAACGAAGTACGAGCAGGCGGTGAAGAATCTGGTATTTTGAATTCTTCATTTAATAGTGACTTTGCCGCGGGTTCCTATCAGGCAACCATGCAGACCATGTCTACTAGTGGATGTTTTGATGATCAGGTGCTTAATTTCAATATTCTTCCTCAAGTGACCATTTCAGCTGATACATTGATTGATTTTGATAACGGCAATTTGGAAAGCTGGTTCGCAGAGGAAGATAGAGATGCGTCAGGTGAAGTCGACAATGAAAATGTTAGACAATTGGTAGGAAACTCATGGGATTTGGAAACACCGGCAGGCAGCGAAATCAATGCCAATGCCAGTGGAACTCCATCAATCATGTGGGTTACAAATCGTGACGGTTTGTATAACGCAAGTGAGGTATCATATGTGTATTCGCCATCATTCAATATTGACATTCCGCGTCCGGCAATTTCATTCGAATACTATGTGGATATGGTAAATACCGGAGATGGGGTTGTGCTTCAAGTATCCACCAATGATGGCAATACATGGGAAACCTTGGGTGAACCTACAACTGGGTTACAATGGTACAACGCTGAAGGAGTGGCTTCTAACCCTGGAGGACTGGAAGGTAATGAACAACGATATGCCTGGGCAGGTGATGAGAATGAATGGTTTAGCGGTACGCATGCTGTCTCCGGTTCTGATTTGACAACCGTGCGATTCAGATTTGCCTTAGGAAGTAGATCTGGAGAAAAGGATGGCGCAGAAGGTTTTGCTTTCGATAATTTTAGAGTTTTCTCCAGAGATAGGGTGACGCTGTTGGAAACTTTCACTTCCTCTCAAAACTTGGATGAAAACGGTGCCAATTCCGGAATTGTTATCACGGAATTCGCGAAGGAAAGCTTTCTGGGAGATGTCGTTGTTGTTAATTATTTCACCGATTTAGCTGATGTTGTAGATGAAAATAGGATTGATCCGATCTATGCTCAAAATCCATCAGATCCGAATGCGAGATTAGCCTTCTATGGTGTAAATGAAATAGAGACGGCTGTCTTGAGTGGCCAAATAGGCACTGACATTGTGCCCCCTGCTGGAGGTGTAGATCCTGATGCTCAATTTGGTAATCTTGGATTCACCAGAGGTGATTTCTCCAGAGAACTCCTGTCGAGAACAGATATTGACCTGACACTTACCGCCGAATTGTTAGATGGAGAAAATACGGTGAATATCGCTATGACAGCAACTGCTGATTTCCCTACTGGAGATAATCCATTTGATGTAGAGTCTCAGATTTCAACAAGAATTATGATTCTGCAAGAGTCCGTGACTTCAGCAGATCTTGGAAATGTGGATCAGCCAGATGTAATATTTGGAAATGTTCTTAGAGACATCATCTCAGGGTCTGGCGGAATCACAGAACCTGGTGTAATCGAAAATGGAGAACAGTTTGTGAATGTAACGGAGACCTGGGAAGTAAGCGGAATATTTGCGGATCCTAATGAGCAGGATAGTGTGAATATGATTGTGGTTGCTTTCGTTCAGGATGAGATTTCAAAAGAGATTTTCCAGGTGATTGAACAAACGATTCGAGTTGCTGTTCCCGAAACGGTGACCGATATTCATCCTGACTTCTTCAGCCGTAATGAGACTTACGAGATCTATCCCAACCCGGCAGAAAATGTCTTCACGGTTGAATTAGAGAAGCCTACAATGATGGACTTGCAATGGGTACTCATTGATCAAAGTGGTAAGAAAGTTGTTGCCGGAGATATTCTACAAGGGAATCAAGCGGTTGAAGTGATAACAGATCATTTGTCATCAGGGTTGTACTTCTTCCAGCTCTACAACAACAGGAATGTTTGGGAAAGTCAACGTGTAATGATCATGAAAGGCACCAGATAATTTATCTATAAAGTCATTTCAAAAGCTCATCGGTTTCGATGGGCTTTTTTTTGCCAGGACACCTTAGGTCTAAAGCTGAGGTCTATCGGTGCCAACATGTTGGAATTCAACCAGCATATTCTCTCACGCCATGGCCTCTGATTAAAGCAGTCACATCATGTGGGAACAAAAGTGGGTGATTAGTATGATCAGAACCGATTAAGGAGAAAAGAGATGTGCAGCTAAGGTTACTCCTCGGAATGGACTTCAATAAAGATTACAAGAAAGCTCTGAATGAAATGAACACTGCCTGAGATCAATCAGATTATGCAAAATGCATTAACAGGACCTGGCTGAGTAACATAATAATTACATTAACTCAATCTTAATTACTTGTAAATAGTCTCAGGTAGACTATAAACTATTAGATAGTTCATATTGACCATCGCCATCTGTATTGGGTAATGGATTGGAACTTTGATGAATCTCTAAAACGATTTAGAGAAAAGAACATAGCGTTGTGTGAATGTTAGAATGAGTAAGCTACCCTTAGCCGTCCAAACAAATTAAAAGGAAGACCAGGATAGAAAAAGCGAGGGGCAGCTCCTCCAAAACCAGTGGCGTTGATCAATAACATGGAAGCATATTTTTGATCAGTAATGTTTCTGAAAGTAACCCCCAAGTCATAGTCCCATTTTCCAATTACCTGTTTGTGGCCCACTGTGGCATTGATCAGCAGATATTGGTCCGAGTAGACAGTATTGTCATCGGTGATTGGAATTTCATATGTATACTGTTGATCCACATAAGCATAGAAAGCCGAACGGAATTGAAATTGAAACCGATTGAAAAACACATGCCTTGGAACACCTGTTAATTGATTGCCTGAAAACGAATTTTCTCCATCTACAAATTCTTTGAACATGAAGTCCGAAAAACTATAGGACCCCTGACTGGAAAACTTAATCAGTTTACTGTCAATGAAGTCATAGAGGTATGAAAGCTCTATTCCCTGATGATTTGTTTTACCGGCATTTATTCCAATAAATTGATCTTCTGAAGTCCTTCTTGAAACGAGTAGATTTCGCACCTGCATTCGGTAAATGGTAAGATCAAATCTTGCCTTTGTAAAGAAACCTCGCAATCCGATTTCTGAATTTATTCCAGTTTCCGGCGCTATATCAGGATTGATCGCACCATCCGGTAAGAGAGTTTCTTCAAGTGTTGGTGGAGAGAAACCATGACTGATTGCAAAGTAAGTATTCAATTGAGGTGAGATCTTGTAGTTCAATGCAATTCTCGGAGATAGGACACCCTCATAATCGAAAGAACCACTTTGATCCATAGCGCTATCAAATCGGTCGTCCAATTGATATTGGGTTTGGTTAAAATTCAGACCACCAGTGAGAATAAGGCCCTGAATGAGTTCGTGATCAAATTGCGTAAATAGATTTATGTAATTTCTCTTTTCCTGTAAGTCTGACAGTTGATTACCCTCGATACTTCCCATACCGGGGAAAGCCTGATATAGATTAGCCAGGGTTTGGAAGGAATGTCTATCCCAAAATAATTCTGATCCAAGCATCCATGTCGTTCGCTCAGACAAGTCAAAAATTAATCGATTTCTTGTTCCCCATCCTGTGGTTTTCTCATCAAGTATGTTAAATGGCCTTGGCTCATAATTTTCCTGATACGTGATGAAAACGCTTGACTTTAAAATAGCAGTTTTACTAAGCAAAGCGGAAAAAGAGGCACCCTGTAGGAAAGAATAGTAATCTTCAAACCCTTCAGCACCTCCCCATGTAAATGCTGCTTTGGTTGGGTTTTGCTCAAAGTCTGTTTCATTCAATGAACTTGGAATAAAAGCCTTTTGATCGACGAAATACGTCAGAAGGTTGATTTTGTTTTTACCAGTATTGGATTCCAGATTCATCAAAACATGGGACCTATCTACGCTGTTGTTGTCCCGGTATCCTTTACTTGATAGATGCCCGGCACTAAGAAAAATGTTGAGTTTTTCAGTTCTTCCCGAGAAATTAATTTGCTCCTTAACGAGCCCAAATGAACCTATCGTAATATCGTTTGTTAGTTTGTTCCGTTCAAATGCTGCATTCACGGGATTCATGAGGATAACTCCCCCAAGCCCGTTTCCGAAGACTGATGAATTGGGACCTTTGATGACTTCATATGAACTTAGTCCCGCCAGGTCAATGTCCTCGATTGTGGTCTCACCCGATCCATTGGTTAATGGGATTTCACCGAAATATGCCCGGATTTTATTCGTTGAAAAGGGAGATCTGGAGCCAATTCCCCGGATCGTAATGCGGTTAGTATTGATTGTTCCCGAATGCATATAAACACCTGGAACTCGATTAATTGACTCTTGAATATTAGCGGGATCCGCGGTTTCCAGCGACTCTTTAGTGATGATGGAAATATTTCCTCCATAGGACTGATAATCACGTTCAATGCCTAATGCATTTACGGTAACTGCTGCCAGTTTCAAAGTACTTGAATCAAGTTCAATGTCCTGTGAATACACATTGCTTGCAAATAAACAGCTCGTTATAACTATCAACGTCGCTACCGAGATCTTCATATTAAGAAATTTCCGCAAAGATTAAATTTATCACGAAAGATAGAAGTAGAACTTTGACCTACGGTAGATTGGCGCAAGAAGAGCTCAAGTATTCTTTGTAATTATTGAGTTAGAGTTACTGTATGTGTCATGTACTTCTGAGAGCTTTCTTTGAGGACAAAAAGCCCTTTTCAAGAGATATCTATGCATTCAGGTGGATTCTGTGTTTATCAGCTATTACTACCTTTGGATACATGATGAAAGCTTGAAAATTCCTCACCAATGTAAACCAGAAAGATGAGAAGAAAGGGTAAGTTCAAGAATTGAAATACTACATAGCCAAAACGCCTAACTTAAAATTGGTATGATTAGTAACTATCTGCGAACAACTTTAAGATACTTTAAGAAGAACACCTTTTTTGTGTTCGTAAATTTATTTGGACTCATCGTTGGAATTGGTGTTTGTTTCTTTGCTTATCAGTACGTCAAATTCGAATTGAGTTACGACAGGTTTAATGAGCATTACGATAGAATTATCCGAATTGTAACAGATGTTGAGACGCCTTCAGGTACGGAATACGAAAGTTCCAGTGCGCCTATGAGCGCGGCTTTGAGCAACGAATTTCCAGAGGTTGAGAAAGCCGCAAGAATCTATCTGGATTACCTCATTATCAATAATAACAACGAATACTCCGAAGAGAATGTAGCTTATGCAGATTCAACACTTTTTTCAGTGTTCACGTTTCCTTTGATCAGGGGTGATCCTGAAACAGCTCTAGTGGAGCCATTTAGTCTGGTGATATCGGAGACTGCTGCAAAACGCTTTTTTGGTACCACAGATTGTATTGGGAAGATGCTCCATCTTGATGGAAATCAGCCATCCAAAGTCACAGCCGTGATGCGGGACATTTCGCACCGTTCTCACTTCAGGGTAGATATCCTGGTTTCCATGTCTACATTACTCAAGGAATGGAACCCGAGAATGAATAAGCAATGGACAAGATTTGGGTTTTATACATACCTGCTACTAAATTCAAAAGTAGATCCTCGGGAATTCCATGAAAAGATCAGGGATTTTCCTTCAAGATTCATTGACAATGGTAACTACAATTATGTGCTGAATGCTGAACCGATGCGCGATCTGTATTTTCATTCATTGCCCAGAGGGAGTAGGACGGGCTCTGCGGTGATTGGGAATATCGATAACATCTATCTATTTTCTTTAGTTGCTGTACTGATCCTGGCATTAGCCTGTTTCAATTTCATAAACCTTTCAACTGCTCTTGCTTTGAACAGGACCAGGGAGATTGGAATGCGAAAAGTGCTTGGTGCTACCCGATTGCAACTCTCAACACAGCTTCTAATGGATTCGATACTATTGTCTTCACTGGCCTTTGTGGTGGTACTGGGACTTTCAGTATTAATTCAGCCTTTTTTCAATGAATTGGTTGGTAAGAACCTGGGTTCTGGCATCTTTAGTCATTTGAGCCAGTTAGTTGTTCTTTTCTTGATTGCTATGACGACTGGTTTGTTAGCGGGTATTTATCCAGCAGTGTTTTTATCTCGTTTCAAGATCGTGCATTGCCTTAAAGCCAAGTTATTAACCAATGCTGGTGGCTCAAATTTTCGCAGAATTCTGGTGGTACTACAGTTTTCTGCATCTATTATCATTATTATTTTCACCTTGGCGGTCTATATGCATCTAAGCTATATCCAAAACTTTGACTTGGGTTTCAGAAACGATCCTATGGTTGTTCTGGATTTTCATTTCGATAGCCAGGTTAGAAATCAGGAGAATTTACTGAGGACCGAATTTGCTGCTATTCCTGGGGTAAATGGTGTCAGTATTTCTTCCGCTATTCCTGGTAAGGCCAATCGGGAGTTCAATACAGAAATAGTTAATGCCTCCAGTGCACCGCAGGAGGTACTTGCAGATGTATATTTCGTTGATTATAATTATCTGGATCAATTTGGGATGGATATCGTGGCCGGACGGAAGTTTTCCAGGGAGATAAGAGGCGATTTTGCCAAAGCAATGATTGTTAATGAAACCACTGTATCTACTCTGGGGTATAGTAGCCCTGAGGATGCCATTGGCAAAGCGTTTACACAGGGGAACGGAACAGGTATTATCATCGGAGTGGTGAAAGATTTTCACTTTGAGTCCATACACCAACGGGTTCAACCGTTGACGATTCGTGTACATCCGGCATTGTTTACGTTTGTGACATTCGATATTGATGCGCAGAACACTATGAAGATTATCGCCGCGATTGAATCGAAGTGGGGAGAGCTGGTGCCTTCAAAACCTTTTTTGTATTTCTTCTTAGATGAAGAATATGATTCTCTTTACAGGTCTGAACAGCAATTTGGGCAGCTATTCAGCATCCTGTCGTCCATAGCTATAATAATCAGTTGTATGGGGCTATTTGGCTTCGCGGCCTTTAGTATGTCGAGTCGCGCCAAAGAAATAGGTATAAGAAAGGTCATGGGATCTTCGGTACTTCACTTGGTTTTTGTGCTGAACAGGGACTTTCTAATAATCATTGCATTTGCCTATTTAGTCAGTATACCAACGTCCTGGTACATCATTGATCAATGGCTGAGTAGTTTTGCTTATACTAATGGTATTTCGGCGCTGAGCTTCATCATTGGCGGTTTGTCGGCACTAGGAATAACATTAATCACTGTGAGTTACCATACCATTAGATTTACAAGTGTCAATCCAACTGAAATCCTTAGGAGCGATTGAGGGTTTTATGTGCGCAGTAATTCGATTATTTGATCAACGTTACCTGCGTTTTCTCTAGCCCAGCTTCCTTTTTTCTTCGAAAAACTGGTATGAACTAATAGTCTTATTTTTTTAAGATTTTTTCATCGATCGTTTTGAAGAACTCTTCCCGGTAACTGATGCCAATAGGGATTCGTTTTTCACTTTCCAGTACTACTTCATTTCCCTCGATTCCTTTGATCATTTCGAGGTTCAGGATGAAAGAGCGATGAATCCTGGCAAACTTTGAAGCAGGTAGTCTCTTCTCCATATCTGACAAGTTGTATAGCACAGGTATTTTACGACCCTCGCACGAGATGGAAAGATAATTTCGAAGCCCTTCTACATATTCAATGTCCTCAAATTTCAATTTGAGCATCTTTCCTTTAACACCAGTTTTTACAATGAAGTAATCATCTTTGTCGGCTTTAGATTCTTTTTTGTTGATTTCATATAAGTTGTCCACTTTGTTTAATGCCTTCAAAAAACGCGTATAGGTGATGGGTTTCATCATATAATCCACCACGTTGAATTCATAGCTCTGAACTGCATATTCCGAGTAGGCAGTAGTCAACATGATATAGGGTTGTTTTTCCAGAGATAGTTGTGACAACAGTTTCAGTACCTCGATCCCTGTCATTTCCGGCATTTCTATGTCTAGAAACATTAGATCCACGTGATTGGATCTAATATAAGACAATGCTTCCGATGCAATTGTGCTTGCAAATGCCAATTCCAGGTGCGGGGTGCGCTCTATATGCCCGGATAAGATATCAATTGCGTGTTTTTCGTCATCAATTATAAGACATTGCATAAGACTTTTCTTTAATCTTTAATGTGTAACTGTAAATCGTGTCATCTTCCTCTACCGTCTCTTCAAAATCCTCGCCGTAGGCTAACGACAGCCTTTTTGTAACATTTTCATTTCCTATTCCATGAGAGACTGCCTTTGGCTCATTGCTGTTGGTTTTTTTGTGATTTTTTAAGCGAAAATCAATGTAATCTTTATCAAGAATTAGTTGAATGCAGGCAGGAAATTCAGGCTCGTTGATCTTGCCATGTTTGAAAACATTTTCAATTTGTGAAATGAGAATCAAAGGGATAATCTTTCTTCCAAATACATCCCCTTCAACATTGAAGTCCACATAAATGCCATTATCAAACCTCATTCGATTTAACTCAATGAAGTTTTCGATGTGATCGATTTCATCAGATAATAAGACTTTCTCGCCTGGATTGGTCTTTTTCAGAGAATACCTCATGATTTCGGATAAAAGCTCGATGGCTTGAGACAATTCATCAGAGACTTGCCCTGCACGGGAATACATGTAACTCAATACATTAAACAAAAAGTGTGGATTGAATTGGGTAAGCAAGAACGATGCTTCCGCCCTTATAAGTGATTTTTCAAGTTGTGCTTTATGTTTAATGCTGCTGATGCTTACTTTAAATATGAAATAACCAATCGCCAAGAAAGTGATTTGGGCAAAATGAAGTACTTGTGCATAAAAAAACCGCTCCAAACTATAGGTTGGCTTTTGAAACCCGGGATCAATCCAGGATAAAAGGTGGTAAATCGTAAAATATCGATAGCCTAAATAGATGCAAAACAACACGACAAATGAGGCAGTTAATTTGAAATAACTGACCCGCCAGAAAGTGGGTATGACATAAAACGAAGTGAAATAGAAATAGAATATAAATATGGAATAATAGAGAATAGGAGAGATGATATACATCGAGAGGCTCGGCCCTCTAAACTGAACGTTTAATGTCAGTATTCCGATCCATACGATCCAGCTAATAATATGATATTTTCTTTCTTCTTTTTCGATTCGCATTTGCATGGATATGAACGATTTACGCTTTGTGCGAGGTTGTAAAATTACTTACACAAAGACTCTGTACGCGCTGTTTAAAAATATTTTGTACATAACATGTGGATTGAATGGACTAATATGGTTAAGGTAGGTACGAATAAAATTTTAAATCAAAACAGTTAAGTTTAAATTATTGATTGAAGTATTTCTAACCTTAGAAGAGGTAATTGGGCTGGTGTGAATTGCTACGAATAGGCGAAAGCCAAATTGCCTAAACAACAAAAATCAGTCTTTTCCCCTCAAAATGGGTAAACTGACGCCCTATTTGCCAGATGGTACCGTGTTGTAGTTAATTTAAGAAGGCAGAAAAAGTAGCGTGTTTTGATAAATAGACGTAGAATCTTCTTAAGATTCCACCTAGGTCTTTAGGATCAATTACGCTTTGTTATGGACGAAAATGTTATTGCTAAAAGGCCATTCAAAAGCCCAACTATTCGTAAGTTGGATGGAATTCTAATAGATACATGAGTACCTCCCAAGGCCATCTAAGACGGTGGAGGAACCTTCGTTAAATAACGATAAACTCAGAATTCGACTTTCGTGTCGGCTACGCGGCAAATGGTGTGAATTCGTAGGATCTTGCTATTGGATTTAAACGGTGACCCATTGGAATAAAGGAGCGTGCGAACATAAAGGTTGGATTACTGTGTTGGCGCAAAGACGACTTCAGAGGCTAGTAATAGTCATATATATGGAGTTCTTGGAGGGGATGGCATCTACGATCGATTTCTATTCAAAACGTACTGCAGTTAGAATTTAGAAAACGACCATTGCAGTTTCTTTTTTTACAAATGGGAAATTCATCAAGTCGGTTGTACGAACCTCAACATGGATTATTAAGAGTAAAAGTTGTATTTCAAGGTACAGTTTATTGAAAATTCAATGTGTTGATCCCAAAGTTATACGAGTCGGTACAGGGTATTAATACCGTGAAAACCCCATTTCGCAATAAATATGTGGTAATTAGTGCTTGAATTACATAATTGGTACCTACTATAATAACGTTTGTGTAATATTATTGACTCGTCTAGGAGAAACCCCTAAGTTGGCTCTATCAATTTTTCACACTAAATCTTATAACTATATGAAAACTCAGGGATTACAATTACAAAGAAGAACCATTCAGAAACTGTCTGCAAAATCAAACAAGACCATTAAAATGTCCAGTGCTATTTGCACGACCATTCCAACGACTTTTTAGAGTTGACCACATGGAAGAAAAAGGAGGGGAGACCGTCCTTTTTCTTTTTTATACCCAGCAATGTTTTTTACTCACTTCTTCTCAATCATCCTATGTCACTGTCAAAATATGAATTT
Source organism: Cyclobacteriaceae bacterium (assembly GCA_965215825.1). Classification (GTDB taxonomy): domain Bacteria; phylum Bacteroidota; class Bacteroidia; order Cytophagales; family Cyclobacteriaceae; genus JAWPMT01. The sequence goes on from CBDCEM010000003.1 coordinate 1,522,428, forward strand.
CACAATAAACTTTTAGTCAGAACACCTGTCCAATCGTTGAATGAAAGGAATCGCCACTGGACAACTATCATACAAGACCCTGGCTTTCTGGAAGCTGTAAGAATTTCTTCCTATGACCTTTATCAGAAAATAAAAAGTGTCATAAATAACAAGACTTTATTAAAAGACACAGAACTCCAACAGGTGAAAAAATCTGTGATTAAGTATTGGAGCAGGATGTGTACCCGTCCAACACCGTTTGGACTTTTCGCAGCCGTGGGCGTAGCCAGTTGGTCTGAAGAATCTAATGATCAAATCAGGCTTTCAGAAGCCAAAATCAAACGTAAAACAAGGTTGGATATGTCTTACCTCCATCAGCTCGGTATGCAGATTGAGGAAGATCCGGAAATTAATTGTCATTTAAAATTCTATCCAAATAGTAGTATCTACCTGATGGGGGACGATTACAGGTTTCTGGAGTCTGAAAGCCACGAAAACCGAGTGGGCTATAAGATCACTGCTGTCTCTCAGTCCAGTCACCTTAATATGGTATTAGAACAGGCAGAAGAAGGAGTGACTTTGATTGATTTACTCGATCAACTTTGTACCACCTATCAGATCAACGAGAAAGATGCTTATCTATATCTGTCCGAATTGGTAGATGCTCAGATACTGGTTAGCGAACTTGAGCCAACGGTAACCGGAGCGGAATATTTTGAACAGATTCATTCTGTGTTGAAGAGACTTAAAAAAATTCCATCTGCGAAGATGTATGATGCCATATTCACTGAAGTTTGTACAGAACTAAAAGCAATTGATGAGCAGGTTTGGAATCACCCTGAGGCTTACGAGCGTGTAGTAAGGAAGTTGGAAGAAACAGGAGTGAAACCTGATCCTAATCGACTTATCCAGGTGGATAGCTTTGCGGATTTTCAAAATGCCAAAGTCAATAAAGACATTAAAGAAAACCTGTTGGCAGGTATAGAGACGTTAATGCGTTGCCAGATTCCTCATGAAAATGAGGACTTGAAAAGATTTATTGATCGGTTTAACGAACGTTACGAGGGTCGCCAGGTCCCTCTTTCGGAAGTTCTCGATCCGGAAACAGGTATTGGATATCCTGAAAGCCTTGATAGTGATCTCTATGAATTGGGAGAAGGTCTTGAGTTTTCAGCTGAATCTCACACCAACACATCCTGGAACGAATTTGAATCCTGGGCATTTCAGCAACTGGTTGCAGCAGAAGTAAATGGGCAGTATGAAGTCGAAATCACTAATCAGGACCTGGAGAAATTTCCGGCCTATCAACATGATTTAGCTCCTTCTATTTCGGTTTTGTTCAGGGTTGTTGATCAGGAAGAAGGACAAGTCATGATCGAAAGTGTAGGCGGATCCAGTGCGATCAATTTACTCGGAAGATTTGCACATGGTAGTGAAGACATTCATTCGATCATGCAGGATATTGCTGAAAAAGAAGAAATCCATAATCCTGAGGTCGTTTTTGCTGAGATTGCACATCTGCCGGAAAGCCGGGCAGGCAATATTCTCCAACGACCTGCTGTGCGTCCTTATGAAATACCTTATTTGGCCAAAGCAGGAGTAGATGACGAGTATCAGGTTCATTTACAGGACCTCTACATCAAAATGGAGGGAGGAAACATACAATTATGGTCCAAAAAACTTGGGAAAAGAGTCATTCCTCGTTTGAGCAGTGCCCATAATTACACACTTTCTAACCTTCCTGTCTATAAATTTCTTTGCGACTTACAAACACACGAAAAGAACAGCTCATTGAAGTTCCAGTGGGGATCCACTAAAGAACAATTCACGTTCTTTCCCAGAATTAAATTCCAAAAGGCGATTCTTTGCCCAGCACAGTGGCGAATTAAGTCTCACGATATTCAGACTCTAAGAACTGCTAAAGCTGGTGTTGACCGTCGTTTTGAGTTGGCAAGGTTTCGACACCAGTGGAACCTACCCAGAAATGTTTTATTGGCGGATGGAGATAACGAACTCCTGATCGATCTTTCAAGTCTGGATTCACTGGAGATCCTGTTGGATATGACCAAAAACAGAAAGGATTTTATTATCAAGGAAGCCCTGGGATTAGACAGCAGTCATATTACCAACGCGAACAATGAAATTCATTCAAATCAAATGTTGGCATGCCTGGTGAAAGAAGAGCAGAGCTATTTGACTGTTTCACCCGGACGATTTCAGCCACTAAAATCCAGAGAACCAGTCAGACGAAAGTTTGTTCCTGGCTCCGACTGGTTGTATTATAAACTCTACTGTGGAAACCGTACGAGTGATGTTTTGCTTGAAAATGCGGTGGCTCCTGTTGTGGAACGTTTGAAGGCCACAAATATGATCCAAAAATGGTTTTTCATCCGCTTTGATGATGGAAATCCCCATGTCCGTTTTCGTGTAAGATTGACCGATACAGCGATGTTTGGAGCAGTCGTTACAGAAATAGCCAAAGCCTTGCAACCCCTCGAAGAACAGAGTCTGATATGGCGCACAGAAATTGCTAGCTACGAAAGAGAAGTCAATCGATATGGGCTTGCAACGATCGAGCACGCCGAAGAAATATTTAGCATCGATAGCGATGCCACATTAAAGTTACTAGCTCAGGACCATCAATCTCAGGATGAAGAATTTCGATGGAAATATCTCATCAAGGCGATGGATGATACCATGAATGCTTTTGGGATAGAAATGGAGGACCGATTACAGCTTTTGGAGAAAAATAGGAATTGCTTCTTAACTGAATTTGCCGTGGATAAAAAAGGTAGGCGAGAGCTTGACTTGAAATATAGAAAGCACCAGGGAGATATCTACAAGTTATTAGAAGGTGTGAGAGAGGAGACAACATTAGATATATTCAACATATCGAATGAGCGTCTGAATTGTTTGAAGCCTGTGTTAAAAGACATACTGAAAATAAATGAGGGTGAGGGTAAACCAGAGATAAATAGCTTGGTTTCATCTTACATTCATATGACCGTCAACCGGGCCATAGTGAGCAGGCAACGATTCTATGAAATGATTCTATACTACTTCCTTGCCAAGTATTACAAATCCCGACTTGCCAGAATGAACAAAATGAAGGCTGCGGCATAAGTGTCGAGTGGATTAGTGGTGGAATATGCTATCGCGGATTAAGAATGATTCAAAGATGTTGAAAATGATTTTTTTCATGAATAACACTGATTATGCTTGTTTTGAGAGGAATTTGAAAGATTCTGCAGGCGGCTTTTTCTACGTTGGAAAGGCGTTGGTATATATATGTACCTCGAATAATCCAGTTAGTCCAAAATTCTTTCCAGCCTATATAGGGCATCTTAAATTGCCTATAAATGAACTAGCAGATTAATGAACACGCAAAAACATATCAACAATCGCAAATGGCAGGTCATGTATATCCGGCCTAATTTCGAGAAGAAGGTAGCTTCTAAATTGAAAGAGAAAGCCATTGAGCATTTCCTTCCCACACGAACTGAAATTCGTCAATGGCATGACAGGAAAAAGAAAATTGTGGTCCCTGTTTTTCCAGGTTATTTATTTGTCAAGGTCAATGAAGCTGATTCATTACAAGTTTATCTGATCGATGGTTTTGTACGCTTTCTAACCACCGGGAGCTACACGGATACTCTGTCAGATAAGCAAATGGCGGCAATTAAGCAGTTATTTGAGACAGACTATGAGATCATTGGACAACCTCTGCGTACCGGAGAGCCGGTCATGATCACTGGAGGGCCCTTAATTGGCCTGGAAGGTGTTATAGAGGAAGAACAGGAGAACGGACGTGTATCCGTCTCTGTAGAGATTTTGAAAAAACACATTTTGGTGTTGGTAGATGCCAAACACCTCGAACGAATAGAAGAACAATTGTTGGAGGCTGTTTAAGTACAGCCTCTGACACAATAGAAGTTGTTATTGGCTGTCTAATTACAGCTGAAACACAAGTTTAAGCCTTCATTCCTTTCGTAGGAATGACTACTCTGCCCAGGCCATTTCAGTCGGAGGCAGATGCCATAGTATTTTTCACCTTGATGAGTAGCACATGTTACTCAATTGGCGAAGCTCTATCCGATCGGATAGCATAACGTGATTTAGATTTAGCCTTACATTGACCTTCAATTTTTTACCCGTGCAAAATCAACATTCCATCATTCAGCTATTTAGCTTCCCATATGCAGGCGGGTCTACCATGTCTTATCAATCATGGAATAATTTGTTTGGGGACGAAATAGATTGGTTGCCAATAGAACTGGCCGGAAGAGGCAGACGTATTCAGGAACCTCTTTACTCTTCATGGAGGAAGATGATCCTGGACCTGACGTATCAGGTGAAGTTACAAATGAATGGAGGACCCTATGCTTTTTATGGTCACAGTATGGGAGGAATGATTGCTTTTGAAGTAGCCTGGGAGCTAAAGAGGCAAGGAGTGAAAATGCCATTGGAACTCTTTATTTCAGGAAAAGGAAGTCCACATATACCCAAGCCTGCGCATCGGATAATCCATAACCTGCCAGAAGAGGAATTTTTGCAACGGGTCATGAACATGGGAGGGACCGAAGAAGAGTTCCTGGATAATCCGGAAATGAAAAGCTTTTTCGTACCGATAATGCGCCAGGATTTCAAACTGGTTGAAACTCTTGTATTAGAGAATGAACGAACTCCTTTAGGTTGTGACATTACACTGTTCTTTGGAAGAGATGAAGAATGGTCGGATGAAGAAATCTCAGGATGGGACGAGCATGTCGAAGGAGAATGTACTAGACATTATTTTGATGGAGGACATTTTTTCATCAATGAGCACAAAAGCGAGATGGTAAGGATCATGCAGGAGTCCATTCTAAATATGATGGTTTTTGATTTCTAAACTGAGGATTTTCAGGTATCAATAGGACACAACATTGCAATTGACGTTAATCCCCCAAAAAAGACTCACTGGCCAAGTAAAGGCCAAACCCTAACTGAATATGATATACATCAATAAGGAACACATTGAAAACATAGGTATCCATTGGAGTGAACTGGTGAATGAGATAAGGTCAGCATCTGAAGTGTTAACCACGGACGATTTTGCACAGCCAGTAAAACCCTATTTACGCTATAGAGACCTTAAAAATCGAATCATTGCGATGCCCGCCTTTATTGGGGGTGATATCAATTTTGCTGGTATCAAGTGGATTGCCAGTTTTCCAGGTAACATTAATCGAAGTGATGGGGTCCCCAGAGCTAATTCGGTTACTATCCTGAACGATGCAGATACGGGACAGGTAAGATCCATTGTGAATACTCCGTTTATCAGCGGTATTAGGACCAGTGCTGTGACAGGTTTTGTTATTGAAGAATATTGCAAAGTCAAACAGATCAATGGTAGTCTAAAAGTAGGAATAACCGGATTCGGACCTATCGGGCAATTGCATCTGTCCATGGTTCTGAGTCTTCTTGGTGATCGGATTGGACAAGTGTCCATCTATGATCCGCGTGCAATCGATCGCTCCTTGTTACCTGAAGATTTTCAGGATCGGATTCATCTGGTGTCTTCCTGGGAAGAAGCTTATCAGGATGCTGATATTTTCATGACCTGTACGGTCTCAAAAGCGCCATACATAAATCTGGCACCAAAAAAGGGGTCCTTACAGTTGAACGTTTCCTTACGGGATTACGTGGCTGAATATCGCCAGTTTGTGGATTTAATGATAGTAGACGATTGGGAAGAAGTCTGTCGAGAAAATACCGATATCGAAAATATGCACAAGCAGGTGGGATTGAGAGAAGAGGATACTTCTTCTATCGCAGACCTGGCTTCGGGACAAATCTTTGCCAATTTAGTCGAGGATGATGTGGTGATGTTCAATCCAATGGGTATGGCTGTGTTTGATATTGCAATTGCTAGTTACTACTACCGTCAATGCCTGATTCTGAATGAAGGTGTTCAATTGGAAAACGAAACCATCGCTCAATTGAGCTAAAGGATCAATAAGCCTTGAAGGTGGCTTGAAAATATCCTGCTTTTCGATTGATCTCAAGATGATGAACATCGGAATAGGAGTGCAAATTGATAATAACAATAAAGTTTTTATAATGAGGTTTTTGATAACATTATTTTTGTTGTGGTGCTCACTCGTGATATTTGGGCAAAACTCGCCTCCGGTCATTAAAGTGGGTCAAATGGCCTGGGATAGTTTGGAGCAATACCTTAAGATATCCTATGCGTTAAGTGATGCCGAAAATGATCAGGTCGATGTACGCCTGGGTTACTACCTGCAAAACCAGCTGGTATGGCTGGCGGAAAGTGAAGTGAGTGGAGACGTGGGTCTCGTCGCTTCAGGTAGTGAACATGAGTTATCCATACCTCGAAAGGTAGTGGAAACATCAAATGGAACTCAGTGGGTTCTTCTGGCAGATGATTGGCAGCTTCCCGAAAAAGAGCTGTTTATAGAGCAGGTTAGCAAGATTAACCTCGAAACTCATGTTCGATTTCTGGAAGGGGAACGATCTTCTCGTACAAAGAAAACCAGGCTGCATCATCAGAACGTGCGTGACTATATTCAAGAAAGATTTCAGTCATTCTCATTGCCAGTAACCGTTCAGGATACCACTATGTCTTTGTCCGAATTGCTCAGTGTCATTTCCGGAGAAAGTGGAGGTAGCCGACAACAATTTCCTGTTGTCAATATCGTGGGAAGCAAACAAGGGACGCTGCTGGGTCAGCATAAATATATGTTGGCTGCTCATTACGATACTTCACCGAAAAGTCCAGGCGTAAATGACAATGCAACAGGCGTGGCCGCTTTGCTGGAAATTGCAAGGATCCTAAGTAATTATACATTTTTAAAAAGTATCAGTTTTGCTGCGTTGGATCAGGAAGAGCAAGAACTTCTCGGTGCTGGAAGTTTAGTGTTTGGTAAAGGTGGGTTGAAGAATGATCCACATTTTGAAGGGTTGATCAATCTGGATATGATCGGCGCTTATAGTGATAAGGCCAACACGCAGAAAGTTCCTGAAGGTTTTGATGTCCTTTTTCCCGAGAATTATAACCGGATCAAAGAAAGAAATTTTTCCGGAGACTTTGCGCTCATTGTTAGCAATGAAAACTCATTGGGAATAGGCAATTCTTTAGAGAGGAGTGATGATCTCAATTTCAACGATCTGTACAAAGAGCTGCTGGTTTTAGATGGTATGGGGGAAAGTAATCCCTATTTCCAACGTGGAGATCACTTCCCTTTTTGGGTGGCAGGCCTTAAAGCGATACATGTAACTGATGGGGCAGAAACCCGTTATAAGCATTATCACTCCAAAAACGATACTTTTGATAAGGTCAATTTTGATTTTGTTCGGAAAGTGACACAGATGGTGTTGCTTGGTTTATACGAAAATGCGAAACCCTGTCATTGTGGTGTAAGCCAATTTTTCACATTGGTAGATTCTATACCAGGGAAACGAAAAGGCCATCTTGATTAACGAAACTAGTTGCGGAAATATAAAAGTTAGAACTCATGCTTAAGATATTATTTATTAATGCAGCGAGGTATTTGTCCAAAAATATCTTGCACTACTCTCTCAATTTGGTAGGATTTACATTCAGTTTGACCTGCTTTTTTCTCATTACACTCTACGTAATGAATGAGCTCGGTTATGATGATTTTCATACCAAGCAAAAGGACATGTATCGGGTCAATAGCCTCCTGAAAGTGGGAGAAGGTATTGAAAGAAGTGCAGCTGCTCCTTTCCCGCTTTCGGACATAGTAAGTTCGGAAGTCGCTGATGTGGAGGGAATCACCAGGTTGTTGCCTCAACAAGAAGTGATTATCAAGGTGGGAGAACAAGGTTTTAAGTCTGAAACCTGCTTGTATGTGGATCCGTCTTTCTTCGACGTTTTTGATTTTGAGATACTGGAAGGTAACCCAAGAACCATGCTTTCTAAACCGTCTTCAGTCGTTTTGACCCAATCTGAGAAAGAGCGATTTTATGGAGATAAAAAAGCCATTGGGCAGTCTGTTTATGTAGAAGGGTTTGCCGAACCTTTCCGTGTGACCGGGATTCTTGCGGATCCTCCTAAAAATTCTCATATCCAATTCAACGTACTCTTTTCCATGCATTCTCCAAAGGTTGATATGGCTCGTACCAAGTGGGAGTGGAATATTTTTTACACCTATTTGGCATTAAAACCTGGAAGAGACCATAAGCAGGTGGAAGGAGTTCTTGCTTCAATTTTGGTCCCGTATTTGGATGCTGCTCTTACAGAAGGTTTTGGTATTACTTACAATGAATTTGTAGAGCAAAACAACCAATTGGGGTATTCATTGCAACCTATGGAGGAGATCTATTTACACTCGTCGTTTGATGATGAATTAGGTGTAAACGGGGATTTCTATAGGATCATTATCCTGATGTCAATTGCAATCCTGATCCTCATTACAGCAATCACTAATTACGTAAATTTCAGTACCGCTAGTTCTTCGGGAAGATCTAAGGATGTAGCTATCAAAAAGGCGGTTGGGGCCAGCAATTTTCAAGTCGGCACACAGTATTTTGCCGAATCCTTCATTTTCATATTTATGTCGATTATTGCAGCAATTACTATCCTGCTGATTTTCGATTCCAGCCTAAGTAATTTATTGGATAAGGACATTGAGGTTGCCAAGTTATTTAGTGGAAGCATGCTTGGAATTATGTTCTTGTTGCTCATCGTTTTGACATTCCTTTCGGGTGTGTTTCCTGCCTTTTACTTCAATAGATTTCAACCTGCCATTGTCTTGAGGACCGAAGGTTTTGCCAAGGATGGCAAGAAGAAAGGTGGTTTTCGGGATGCCCTAATTTTATTGCAATACTTTGTTGCCTTCATCATGATTGTAAGTTCCATGTTCATTTACAAGCAACTACAGTTTGCCAATCAACAGGAACTGGGCTATGACCATGAAAATGTTGTGGTGCTGCCTATCAATCAAAGGTTATTGAATAAGCGTGAAGTGGTTAAGGAGGAATTGCTCAAACTTTCGAAAGTAAATGGGATCAGTATCACCACAAACATTCCTAATTTCAACCACTTCTATAATCGAACCATGAGCAATATTAGTGAGAGCATTGAAAACATCTCTATTGCTTATACGGAAGTAGACGGAGATTACCTCAATACTTTGGATATCAATCTTTTGGATGGTGAATTTTTCCAGAAAAACAGGGCCTCAGACGAAACGGCTGTCATTCTTAACAAAACAGCAGCAGATGTCTTGAAAGTGAAGGACCTTGGAGCGGTATTAGATTTCAATGGCAATGAATCAAGATTGAAAGTCGTCGGGATTGTCGAGGATTTTCACTTTGAATCGATGCATAACAAGATCAAACCACTAGCCATTCGTAAGATTGTGAATCATGATTTTCTGGATTACTTCATTGTGAAGGTAAATGGGGAGGTCAACAATGCCACGATCGAAGAATTGAAATCCGTCTGGAATTCGTTTTTGCCAGGTTCCGTATTTGAATATCATATACTGGAAGAGCAGATTGGTTTTCAATTGAAAGGCGACAAACAATTTGCAGGTATGGTGACATTATTCGCTATTTTGGCTTTGATTATTTCAATCATTGGAACCACCTCGCTGGCGAGTTTCATCGCAGAGAAAAATCAAAAGCAGATCAGCATCAGAAAGGTACTGGGAGCGACGATCAAAGACGTGGTGATCATCCTGAACAAAAAATTCGTCATACTTATTGGAATAGCCATGGCCGTTGCTTTGCCAATCACCTGGTATTCCACACAATTATGGCTTGAAAACTTTTACTATAGCATTGACTATGATGTACTTTTATTTTTCCTGGGTTGTTTGATTGTCGCTTTCATCTCGATATTGTTCATCAACTTTCAGTACTTACGTACGATTCGAACCAATCCGGTCAAGTACCTCAGGAGATAAGTCAAAAGGAATCAAACGACCGAAACATGAAAGGGTGACTGTTCTGGTATGAATATGTAACATTATTCAAACAGAATACTCCATCTTATATCATCTTCAAACTTTTTTGTTTTAGTGTGTTGACCTAAAGAGATCGTTCAGTCAGACTATTGTGGCCTGTCTGGGCGACCTCAGGGTTAATCATTATTCCCTTGTGGACTCAAGGGAACAGATATCGGTGTGTCCACCCCTGTTCCTTTTCTGCCAATTCACCTTGCTTTTTTGAAGCAAGAGCAATCTTTATTCAACGATCATTCTCAAACATCTGTACTGTTGAAAACCGTGCTTAAAAATCCATCTCAGTTGGAGGAATTGACCTTAATTTCTGTATTACAGGAGTTGAGTGAAGTAAACGACAGAGGGATCCATATTATACAGGATGCCTCAAGAGCGAACGACCTCTTCTTATCGTATAGCCAGCTCTTTCATGAGGCATCTGGCTTGCTGAGTAACCTGCAACAAGCGGGGGTTCAAGTGGGGCAGGAGGTGCTCATACAGGTTGCGGAAATTAAGGACTTTTTGCCTTTATTCTGGGCTTGTGTACTGGGGAAATTTATTCCGGTACCCCTTTCAACAGGGGATCGTGCTGAATATTCTAAAAAGATTCTCAACATATTGGGATCTTTGGATTCCGCAAAGGTGGTTGTGGATGAAAAGCGACATGAACTGCTGATCAACGCAACAGAGATTGACCAGGAAAATCTTGGAAACAGACTTTTGGCCATCGGGGAACTAAAGACAGCAATTGCTAATACAGCTCACCTACCTGGGGCTACACCGGATGATATAGCTTTCATCCAATATTCTTCAGGTTCGACAAGCTTGCCCAAGGGGGTGACTTTAACGCATGCGAACCTGATCCACAATACAGCTGATATCATGATCCGGTCAAATATTGACCATTCCGATAAAACATTGTGCTGGATGCCTCTTACCCATGACATGGGTATGATCGGGTTTCATCTAACCAGTATGCTGGCAGGCATTGACCAGGTGATCTTTCCTCCGTCCTTATTTGTGAGACGGCCTGTCCTTTGGTTAGAGTTGGCAAGTCAATTCCGCGCAACAGTACTTTACTCCCCCAATTTTGGCTTTCGTCATACCTTGGATGGATTGAACGCATCGCCTGAGGCTCCGGAATTGGATTTAAGTTCTGTAAAAATTATTTACAATGGTGCAGAGCCCATCTCACATACCCTGGTAGAAGAGTTCAATCAGCAATTAGTAGGGTATGGTCTTTCTTCCAAGGCAGTTCTTCCTTGCTATGGCATGGCGGAAGCTTCTGTAGCTGTGACTCTTCCGACTCCCGGAGATGTGCTCAAAACACATCATTTGTCAAGGGAGAAGTTAGCAACCGGTGAACTTGATTTTTGTCAGGAAGCTGGAGAGGCTTGCATCTCTTTTGTGGAAACAGGGCCTGTTATTGATCATTGTAACATACGGATCTGTGATGATCACGACTCTTCTTTGCAAGAATGTAATGTTGGTCAGATCCAAATCAAAGGCAAAAATGTAACGAATGGCTATTATGAGCGTCCTGATCTAAATGAGGCATTATTTACCTCAGATGGATGGTTGAAAACGGGAGATATCGGATTTATCAAAGACAACAGACTGGTGATCACAGGGCGAATGAAAAACCTGATCATCATCAATGGCCAAAACTATTATCCACAAGATTTTGAGAACCTGGTAAGTGAACTTCCTGAGGTCAATCTCGGCGCTGCTGCTGTCGGTATTCGAGCCAATCAGGGATGGGAAGAGCAGTTGGTGATGTTTGTAGTTTACAAAAGTCCGCCGGGTAAATTTGCCAGTATCGCCGAAAAGGTAACTAAGCATTTTGAATCACGAACAGGGTTACGACTAGCCGCTGTAGTACCCATCAAGAGACTTCCTAAAACGACCAGCGGCAAGGTCAAGTACTTCAGCATGGCTGAGGACTATCAGCATGGGAAATTTGATGAAATCATCGCTCAATACCAGGAGAATCAGCCAGAAAAGGAAACGTTTACAGAGCAATCTATTAAACAAATATTAGCAGCGCTTTTTGAAGAAATTTTTGAATTTCAGCCGGAAGTTGATCTACCCTTAATGGAATCTTCAGCCCTTAACAGCCTGAAGGTCATGCAATACCTTTCCCGTATCAACAGAAAGTTGGGGACGGCAATAGGTTTTAAGGATATTTTTCAATTTGAAACCCTCGAAGGATTGGGAACTTATCTGTCTACCCTGAAACCAGTAGGAGCAGAGGAAAAAATCCCAGTAATCGATCCACAGACGGACTATGCATTGACGACTACTCAGCAGAGATTGTATCACCTGGACCAACTTTCAGATACTTTCTCCAATAACATTGGAGTGGCCTGGAAAATTTCAGGGACTGCTGAGCCAGAAAAAATTGTAACTGCTTTCAAAACGCTCGTGGCTCGTCATGAGAACCTTAGGACCCAATGGATATCTGTTAATGATGAAGTGAGGTTGCGGTACAGGCTTCCTGATGAAATGATTATGTCCATTGAATCGTTGGAAGATGCTTCAAATGAGAGCTTATCTAATGTGGCCAGCCGTCGGTTTCATTTGGATAGAGAAGATCCGATCAGAATATTTCTAGTTCAGGCCGAGGATCATTTCGTTCTCGGTTTCGCGGTGAGTCATATCGTGGCTGATGGGTGGTCCGTGCAACTACTGGCAAGGGAGTTAGGCCAACTATTGGGAGGAAAGGTATTCACTGAATTCCCTACTCCTGATTATCAGTCGGTATATCAATGGAAGAATCACCAGTTACAAAAGCAAATTAATACCGCTGGTGATTTCTGGAATAATTACCTGCAGGGAGTTCAGCCTCCTACGCCACTTGTTTTTCAGCGTTCCGTGCAGGAGAAGATCACCTATTCGCATGACCATATTCATCATATTTTCGAGTCAACCACCCTGGAGGGTATACGAGCCGTAAGTAAAACCACGAAAAGTTCACCTTTCCACGTGCTGACTGGGGTATTGATCTGGTTGATCCATCGATACACCAGAGACGCGGAAGTCTGTTTGGGAACAGATTCATTTGGACGCACGCTTCCGGAAGAGAACAATCTGGTTGGGTATTTCCTTAAAACCCTTTTGATACGTGTCCAATTACAACCCGATTGGCGTTTTGATCAACTGATAAAGGTGCTAACCGGGCAATTTACCAGCATGTTGCAATATCAGGAGTATCCTTACGAATGGTTGCAAAATGGAGGAAATGCGCAGGAAAATGCTTCAGGTTTATCAAAATCATTGTTTGATGTACTCGTGTTGTACAGAAATTTTGACAATGGTTCTATCCTCCAACCCTGGTTAAATGATCAGGAGGTAAGCCTGATCGAAATTCCTCAACGCAATGGGTTTGCGAAGCTCCAATTTGAATTTGTTGAGCGATCCTCAGACCTTCAGATGAATGTAAGTTATGATAAGGAACTTTTTGATGGTTCGGACATCCAGTTGATGATGCTTCAGTTTGAAACATTACTTGACACGATTCTTAAAGATGCAACGAAACCATTATCGAGTTACTCATTCTTGGATGATTCAATGGTACAGGCGACCCTTGAAAAAGGAAGAGGTACCGTTACAACTTACCAGGGTGATCTGGTTCAGTCACTCGAGAACAGTGCAACAAAGTTTGGAGAACAATTGGCAGTCATATCTGAGGAAGGTTCACTGACCTATGCCCAGTTATGGGAAGCCTCAGGTAGCGTGGCTCAGCAAATGTTACATCATGCGCAGGACAAGCCAGCTCGAATAGGACTGGCATTGGGTAGAAATACGAACCGAATTGTTGCATTGATTGGGGTACTAAGGGCGGGTTGCTCATTTGTACCCATCGATACTACTTATGATTCAACAAGAAACGAAACTATACTGAAGGACAGTGGCGTCGAACTATTACTAACAGAAGCCCGGTTTGCGGATCAGTATCAGGATAAAGTTACTTGTATAGTGATTGATATCAACAAGACAATTTCCAAGGAAATTATACCCGTTGATCATGAAGCAAATGCAGAAGCTTATGTCCTGTATACTTCCGGTTCTTCTGGCTTGCCTAAGGGAATTAGTGTAGCGAGAGAAGCGTTGGCAGATTATGTTGATACGTTTGTCCATTATTTTAATCTGTCATCAGATGATGTAGTGCTTCATCAGGGTTCGCTTTCCTTTGATCTGGCCCTGGAAGAAATATTCCCGATACTGACTGTAGGAGGTAAGTTGGTGGTTGGAGCTGACGGTGGAGAAAATGTTGCGAGATTGGCGAAGGACATTACATCTCATAACATCACGTTGTTGAGTAGCACTCCTGCCGTGATTAATGAACTCAATACACGACATGTAAGTGTGGTCGAGCACCTTCGTGTATTGATCAGTGGAGGAGAAAAGCTTTTACCACAACATATCAATAACCTGCTAACAACGAACACGAGAATTTATAATACTTATGGTCCCACAGAAACGACCGTTTGTGCCACTTACCATGAGATCAAAAAATTGGAAGATGCCGCGTTGATTGGGCAACCGATCAATAACCGGCAGCTTTTGATTCTCGATGAGAATAGATCTCTACTTCCTGATGGTATCCCGGGAGAGTTGTACATTGGCGGTCGGGGTGTTTGTCGCGAATACCTGAATTTGCCGGAGTTGAATGCTTCTGCATTCGTCGTGAATCCCTATCAACCTGATCAGAGGCTTTTCAAAACAGGAGACCTTGTGCGCCGCCGACCGGATGGTAACTTACAGTACTTAGGACGAATCGATCAACAGGTAAAAGTAAATGGCTACAGAATCGAACCTGGAGAAATTACGGGTCAGTTACTGGAACTCAGTCTGGTGGATGAGGCTCATGTCGTTGCACAATTACAGGCAGGTCAATTGCAATTGGTCGCTTATCTCGTGGCAGCGGGGGAAATTCAGGTCCATACATTGATACTTGAGCTAGAGAAATCCTTGCCGGTATACATGATCCCCCGGAAGTATTATCAGGTTTCAGCTATACCGAGAAGTAATACAGGTAAAATAGATGAAAGATCACTGATGGAATTAGGCAGTGATAGGACTCCTCTGACCGTACAATTTGAGGAACCAAAAGATGAGACTGAAAAACAATTGGCAGTAATCTGGTCTTCGCTGCTTAAGGTTTCGTCGGTCAGCAGAACGGATCATTTTTTCCAATTGGGTGGTGATTCATTGAAGGCTTCCAGATTACTGGCCCGCATAACGACGACTTTTGATGTAAAACTGACGTTAAAAGAGCTGTTTGAATGTCCTCGCTTGTTCGAAATGCGAGAGCTTCTATCTGCAGCTAATAAACCTGAAATTCTTTCCATTGAGAAAAAAGCGAATAGAGGTAATGTGCATCCGTTGACCAATGCCCAAAGCAGACTATGGTTGTTGCAAGAATTGGAAGACGAGCCAAGATCCCATCACATAACCATCGCATTAAAGTTCAGAGGTAAGTTCAATACCCGTCATTTTGAAGCGGCATGGAAGGAATTGGTTTCCCGACACGAAAGCCTCAGAAGTGTTTTCAATGAGAAAGAAGGTCAATTGGTTCGTGAGGTATTGCCCTTAGAGCAGGTACCACTAGGGCTGGAATACGAGGATATCAGCGATTTGCATGGGCAATCATCGGATATCGAAGATAAATTGACGTTACTTGCGCGGACTCCCTTTGATCTGGCAACGGCCCCTTTGTTCAGAACGCAATACATCAAAACGGCAGAACAAGAAGGTATTATCGGTTTTTGTATCCACCACATCATTGCTGATGGCTGGTCCTTAAAAGTGATTCGGGAAGAGTTGTTCCATTTGTATCAGCAAAAAGTGAAAGGCGAGGAATCGAATTTACCTGAACTGGAACTGGAATTTTCTGACTATCTCTACTGGCAGGAAACAAACGAGGATTCTAAGGAATCAGCAAAGTTTTGGAAAGAGAAACTTTCAGGTAGCTTACCAAAGATAAACCTACCTTCGGATCGTCCCAGAACGTCCTCTAGAACTTTTCTTGGGGCTACACAGACAATTCAATTGCCCACGGGTCTATCAAAACAGATCAAGAGATACACTTCAACAAGAGAAGTTAATTTGTTTTCGGTATTGACCTCATTGGTGTTTAGCCTTTTACACAAATACACTAATCAGGATGATATCATTCTGGGAGTTCCATTGGCAGATCGTCCACATGCAGCTTTTGAGGGGAACATTGGCCTGATGTTGGATGTCCTGGTACTAAGGCAGCAAATGGGGAATGAAATTAATTTCAGACAATTGAGCCAGCGTGTTCAGCGGGACCTGGTGGCCAGTATTGATCATCGCAACTATTCTTTTGATCAGTTGGTCAACGACCTGGAAACAGACCGTGACCTGAGCCGTTCCCCCTTGTTTGATGTCATGATCAATCTAAACATTCAGGACCATCCAGTGGATTTCGAGGGCTTTACCCTGGAGCCTTATCCGGTAGCAAAAGGCACATCAAAATATGACCTGACGTTCAATTTCTGGGATCATGAGGATAACATTCGGATGGACATTGAATACAGCGAGGAGCTCTTTGATGCAGCTCGGATCCATCGGATGTCTGGCCATTTCGAAGCTTTTGCGGAGCAACTAACCCTTCATGATAACCAAAGTATTTCAGTACTGCCATGGTTTGGTGAAGAGGAGCAGAGGGAACTCTTGAGCGATCAGAATGGCGTGGCCATAGAACTTCAGGAAGAAAATGCAATAGAAGCGTTTTTTAAATCTTCAGTCAAGTGGGCTGATAAGCCAGCGATCCGCTCAGGTGAACGGGTATTATCATACGCCTCCTTACATCAACAGGTACTACAGATATCTCAAGGGTTGGTGGAACACTATCAGGTGAAACGAGGTGATGTTATAGGCGTCCTAATCCCAAGGTCAGAGCAAATGGTGATTAGTATGCTTTCTATTTTAAATGCGGGTGCGGCCTTTTTGCCAATTGATGAAAATTTACCCGAAGCCCGAGTGGCTTACATATTGGAACACTCCGGAGCCAAATATGTGATCACTAATGCATATAAAGTACCGCTGAATTCAGGCGTAGAGCCCCTCGATATACATGCTTTATTCGAAAATAGTACCCAATTGGAGGGGCAGAAATACGCAACTGAGATTTTGGCAGAGGACCTGGCTTATGTGATTTATACTTCCGGGTCTACGGGGAAACCCAAAGGCGTTCAGGTTTCTCATGGCAATTTGCGAAATTTCAGCGCAGGGATGAACCATTCATTGGGATGGCCTCAAGGTCAACACCTGCTGTCGGTTACTTCCGTTTCATTTGATATCGCCATACTCGAATTGGTATGGACTATGGTCGAAGGACATACGGTTACCATCAAGGAAGATCAGGAGATACATTCTTTTGATCGCTTTTTGCCCAGTCATAAACAGGCACTGGACTTCAGTCTATTCTACTTTCCCAGTACACAGGAAAATCATGACAATCGCTTTAGTTTTTTACTGGATAGTGTGAAATTTGCGGATCAAGCCGGGTTCAAAGCTGTTTGGGTTCCTGAAAGACATTTCCATGAATTTGGAGGGATATTCCCAAATCCAGGCCTGCTGGCGCATGCGATTGCCGAGGCCTCAGAGCAAATACAAATTCGTTCTGGAAGTCTTGTACTTCCTCTTCATGAAACAGAAAGAGCAGCGCAATTATGGGCTTCTTTGGCCCACAAATATCCTGGAAGGGCGGGAGTTTCAGTGGCGTCAGGGTGGCATGCCGATGATTTTGTCTTTTTTTCAGATCGATTCGAGAAACGACGCCAAATTCTTATTGATCAGATCGCTGAATTCAAGAAACTTTGGACTGAAAAGAAACTCAAGTTTGAAGGAAAAGATCCTGAAGATAACGTTTCTACAGACGCGGAGTTACCTCTGTGGGTAACAGCTGCGGGCAACCCGGAAACTTTTAAAAATGCTGGGAAGTCTGGAGCCAATGTATTAACACACATGTTAGGTCAGGATATGCCGACGCTCGCCAAAAACCTGACGATCTACAGAAAGGCGCTACGCGAGAATGGGTACAGGCCAGAAGATTTTACGGTGAGCATCATGCTCCATACCTATATCGCTCCTACAATTGAGCAGGTATTGGCAGATGCAAAAGAGCCTTTCAAAGCGTATTTGCGCTCTTCAGTAGGCCTAATTAGCAACCTGGCCAAAAGCATGGGTACCAGCCTCGACAAGATCAGTGAAGAGGAGATGGATGACCTGCTCGAAGAAGCCTTCGATCGCTACTGGCAAACTTCGGCTATGCTCGGAACAGTAGAGCGTGCTACAGCATTAGCGCAGCAACTTGCTACAATAGGTGTGACTGAGATCGGTGCTTTGGTAGATTTCGGTATTCCTGAAGAGCAGGTAAAAGCATCCTTGCCGCTGCTCAAAGAAGTCAAAGATCAGTTTCATTTAGCCAAGGCACCAGGAAAGTTAGATCGCATCAATGCGTTGCAGACTACCCCATCTTTGCTTAGGGTATTGATGGAAGATCCCTATTCCCGGGTCTTTTTGGCGCAACTGGAACATATTATTATTGGAGGGGAAAAAGTACCACAACAGCTGGTGGGTGAGCTTCAACGACAGTCAGCTGCCACCTTGCATCAGGTTTATGGACCTACGGAAACAACCATTTGGTCAACCTATCAACGCATTGAACAGGGCGATACTGTAACCGCGGGACAACCTATCGCCAATACACAGATCTATATTTTCAATGATCATCTGGAGTTGTTACCTAAGGGTATCCCGGGGCATGTGTACATTGGTGGCAAGGGGGTGAGCCAGGGATATTTGAATAACGAAGACCTTACAGCTCAATCATTCATAGAAAACCCACTTTCGAATCAGACCGGCATCATTTATCGAACGGGAGACTTGGGACACATCAATGAGCTCGGACAATTGGTCATCAGTGGTCGGTCTGACCATCAGGTGAAAATCAATGGTTATCGAATAGAACTTAGCGAAATAGAGCAGGTCTTAAGAGACCATCCACAAGTCATTGAGGCTGCTGTTGTGGTGAAATCAGTGAATGACCAGCGCGTTTTATTGGCTTATGTACAGGCGAATACTGAAAACATTACGATAGATGTCAAAGAATTCCTGGGAGAGTTACTTCCCGGATATATGGTACCAAAGGCCATTTTTCAGCTAGAGAAGTTGCCGCTCTCGTCCAATGGGAAAATAGATAGAAAAGTATTACAAACACTGGATTTTGAACTTCAGGAGACTCGGGAACTCACGGAGGATCCTTCAAATGACATTAGAAGAACTCTGATTGAACTGTGGAAGTCTTGCCTGTTGGTATCGGAAGTTGGGTTAGAAGATAATTTCTTCAAATTTGGAGGGAACTCCTTGATGGCTACTGTGTTAATCAGCAAGATCAAAGAGAAGTTTCAGGTAAATGTCCGGCTGAAGGATATTTTCACTCATCCAACAATTGCCAGTTTTGAAACCTTGTTGAAACAAGTTACAAACAGCGAACAAGCCATTCAAATACCGTTGACTGATCCTAATCTGCCCTGGTATCCAATAGGATACAACCAACTGCATTTGTGGGTATTGGCACAATTGGATACCAGCAAACATGCATTCAATGAATTCAAGGCTTTTACGATTCATGGAGACTTTGACCAACCCGCTTTTGAGGAAGCCTTCCATCTGCTCATTAGCAGACACGAATCTCTTCGGACATATTTCAAAAAAATAGAGGGATCACCAAAACAGTTGATCCGTACACCGGAAGAGTTGGATTTCAAGATTGGGTTTATGGACCTGACTGATGAACAAGACCAATCAAGTCATATTACTGCCCGGATAGACAGATATTTGAATACAGCGCTGGATGTGACTGAAGGACCTTTACTGAAAGCGGAACTTATCTGCTTGTCGCCGGAGGATCACCTTTTCATTTATACCAAGAATCATATCATTTCCGATGAGTGGTCTAAACGGGTGATGATGAAGGAGTTGATTACCTACTATAATGGATTTGTCCGTGGTGTAACGCCTGAGATCCAGCCTCTGCCTATCCAATTTCGTGATTATGCCGCATGGCAGCGTGAAAGGGTTGACTCAGCTGAACTGGAGCCAAGTCGTCAATATTGGAAAGAGCAACTTTCTGGAGTCAGTCCGGTAATTTCTTTGCCCTATGATCATCCAAGACCGAAAGAGAAAGAATACCTGGGCGATGTATATCGACATGATCTTGGGGAAGCACTTTATTCGGAGCTGCAACAATTATCTGAAAATCAATCAGCCACATTGTTTATGACGTTGTTGACGGGACTGTATGTATTGATGCATCGATATTCAGGACAAGAAGACATTACCATTGGATCTCCAGTCTCCGGAAGGCATTTGCCTGAACTAGAAGAACAGATCGGTTTGTACATGGATGCCCTTGCTTTACGTCAGCGTATCAATCCAGAATGGTCTTTTGTAGAATTACTGACTCATGTAAAAGAGACTGTACTTCAGGCATTTGAACATCAGGATTACCCTTTTGATGCCATACTAGACGATTTAAAGCTGAATAGAGATGTGAGCCATGCGCCACTATTTGATGTCCTGGTACTTGTACAAGATGACCAGGTGTGGCAAACGGAGACACTGGAAGCAGAAGGAATTACCATTTCAACTTATCCTCTTCCCGAGGTTAACAGCAAGTTTGATCTCACATTTCTATTTGATGTGTCCGAGCGATCCATCAACCTCACCATTGAATACAGCATCTCTTTATTCAACAAAGAGACCATTGAACAAATAACGAAGGATCTGGGGCAAGTCCTGGATACCATTATAAAAGATCCGCAGTTGCTAATAGCGGATGAAAACCTGGTGGAAGCCAGTGAATTTGAGCAAGAGCACGCATTAAGTTTCACACAAGAAATTATCTAGAATTTTTAACGACATGAATGAGCTATACAGCGAATCTGCAGTGGTTCAGGAGAACCTGCTGCCTTTTATCATGCAATACGATTCCTCTGAAGGCCAGGATGGTTTTGAGGTATGGTACGGCCAACATAAGGAAGAAATAGCATCCGAAATGCTTAAATCCGGAGGAGTATTGATCCAGGGGCTGGGCATACAGGACCTGGAACAGTTTGAAAAACTGGTAGATGTTCTCACGAAAAATACATTGACTTACGTGGACGGAAATTCTCCCCGTTCCAAGCTTTCCAGCAAGGTATACACCTCTACGGAATATGATAAGAACTTTCATATCACGATGCACAATGAGTTGTCTTACTCGCATCAGTGGCCTTCCAAAATCTATTTCAGTTGTGTGAAAGCAGCTAGTAAGGGTGGAGAGACCCCTATTGCAGATGGAAGAAAAGTTTTGGAAGTGATGAATCCCGAGCTGGTAGAAATGATCAAAACGAAAAAGATCAAGTACTATCGAAACCTACATGGTGGAGGAGGGATTGGCCCGAGTTGGCAGGAGACCTTCGAAACGGAAGATAAAGAAGAGGTAGCGAAGTTTTGTCAGGGTACAAAATCGGAGTTGGAATGGAAAGCTGACGGTGGATTGCGCATCATTCAACATCATGATGGAATCATTACTCACCCGGTTACAGGAGAAGAAGTGTGGTTCAACCAGATTGACCAGTTCCATCCGTCACATCTCGATACGGAGATCTATGAAACCTTGATGATGATGTATGGGGATGACCCAAAAGAACTACCCATGTATGTCTCATTTGGTGATGATGCAGAGATCACTGAAGCAATGGTGGCCGAAATTACAAGAAGCATAGAAGAGGTCAACACCTACCGAAGTTGGAATGAAGGTGAGCTGCTGCTACTGGATAATGTACTGACTATGCATGGCAGAGCACCTTACGAAGGTGAAAGAAGAGTTTTAGTATCCATGTCCTAAAAAATCAACATTATGTGCGGAATAACCGGAATATTTGATCATAGAAAATCTGAAATACGAAGAGAAGAGCTGGCCCGAATGGCAGAAGCCCTTCATCATAGAGGCCCAGATTCCACGTCCATACATGTGGACCAGTCCAGTGGACTAGGGTTGGGCTTCAAAAGACTAAGTATCATTGACCTGGCCAATGGGGACCAGCCGTTTTTTAGCAATGACGGAAGTATAGTTGCGGTGTGTAATGGTGAGATCTACAATTACAAAGAACTTAGGGAAGACCTGATAGGCAAAGGCTGTAAATTTCATACGACTTGTGATGTAGAAGTCATTCCTCATCTCTATGAGATTTATGGAAAGGACTTTGTGAAAAAACTGAATGGCCAATTTGCGATTGCTTTGTACGACTCAAAGGAACGTGGATTGATGCTGATCCGGGATCATTTTGGAATTGCCCCATTGTTCTACACCCTTCAGGATGAAGTAGCGATTTTTGGCTCAGAGGTCAAGGCGATCATTGAGCATTCAATGGTGAAAAAAGAAGTAGACCTTACAGGTTTGGATCAGGTATTGTCCTTTCCTGGGTTAGTGAGCCCCTCTTCAATGTTCAAAAACGTGCGAAGCCTGAAACCGGGATTCTTTGCCTGGATCAAAGATGGAGAGTATACAGAGCATGAGTATTGGGACCTGGATTACACTACTGTCGACTTTAATGCGCCTGCAAAACCAGAATCCTATTATATGGATCGACTGGAGGAAGAATTGCTCAAATCTGTAAAGTACCGTTTGAATGCTGATGTTCCTGTTGGGTTTTATCTCAGTGGAGGCCTGGACTCCTCGTTGACCGGAGCTATGATGAGAGCTTTAGAACCAGATACCGAATTCAGCTCCTTCTCCATTAGTTTTCCAAGAGAGGAGGACATGGAGCACAATGAGTCTCGATTTCAACGAATCATGGCAGAACAAATTGGTTCGGTACATAAAGACATCTCATTTGACTGGTCTGAAGTAGAAAAGGGACTGAAAGATGCTGTCTACTTTTCGGAAAGCCCCTTGAAGGAATCTTACAATACGTGCTCCATGGCTTTGTCCAAAGCTGTGAGAGAAAGCGATATCAAAGTGATCCTGTCCGGAGAAGGTTCCGATGAGATTTTTGGAGGTTATGTCGGATATCGTTTCGATTCTCAGCGATCTAACATTATGCAAGAGCAAGATCTTGGGGAATTACTTGAAGCACAAATGAGACAAAAGCTATGGGGTGACCCGGACTTCTTTTATGAAAAGCGTCAGGTAGAGTTCCGAGAAACCAAACAGTCACTTTACTCTTGCGGGCTGGAAGATATTTTCTACGAATTTGATTCACTGGATCGTTTGGAAATCAATAAGGATCGCCTGAAAGGAATCCCGCCTTTCCATAAACGTTCCTACCTCGATTTGAAGTTGAGGCTTTCAGATCATTTGATATCTGACCACTGTGATCGGGTTTGTTACGCAAACTCGGTAGAAGGCCGATACCCTTTCCTTGATGTCAATTTGTTGGAATTTGTAAAGACTATTCCTCAGGAGTTGAAATTGAATGGACTGATTGAGAAATATATCCTGAAGAAAGTAGGGGAGAAATACCTTCCAAAAGATATCTTCAAGAGACAAAAATTCAGCTTCGTAGCACCAGGTAGCCCGGCGTTAGTACAGAATAATATCGAATGGATTCAGGACTTGTTGTCCTACGATCGCATCAAGCGTCAGGGATATTTTAATCCGGACACAGTTGAAAGGATCAAGAAAATCTACGCCGATCCGAAATTCAAATTGAATTTGCCTTATGACAGTGATCTGCTCATTGTGGTATTGACTTTTAACATATTTCTGGAAGTATTTGATATGCCGGACTTTGCGGGTCAGCCCATGAATATGAATATTGGCAAACATGCTCTTTTTGCCTGATCTTGGAGCATTTTGACCATGCGACCTCCTTATCTGGGGGCGAGTTAAAAGTGACTTTTTGCATCGTATCGCCTCTCAGGGGAGAGGCTTCCTTATACAACAAACACAAACCCGAATGAAATCTACTGCGAAACTTGGTATTATTGGAGGTATGGGGTCCAGGGCTGGATTGCTACTATTCAAGAAACTGATTGATGCAAGCCCGGCGATTACGGACCAGGACTTTATCGAAGTGGTTTTACATAGCAATACGCGAGTTCCTGATCGGACCCGTGCCATTGTTTATGGTGAAGCATCGCCTTTGCCTTATATGATGAAATCGGTTGACCTCCTGAATCACAGTGAAGTGGACTATATCCTGATGGCCTGTGTTACTGCGCACTACTATTACAGTGATTTGCAACAACGTGCCATGGCACCGATTCTTCATCCTGCTGAAGCTGCAGTAGAAGCGTATTTGTCTCAGTTTGGATATCAGAAGAGATTGGGTGTATTATGCACCACAGGATCCTTGAAAGGACGCATTTTTCAAAGCGTTTGTGAACGACATGGGATTGAATTAGTAACGTTGGATTCGAATGAACAGGAAAGCTTGTTCATGAAAAGCCTTTACATGGAAGGTGGTCTGAAATCCGGGATCATCAGCGATATTTCATTAGGGTTGTTTCGACAGTCGGTTGATCGATTGGTTGATCGCGGAGCGGATGTCTTTATTGGCGGATGTTCTGAAGTACAGGTGGGTTTGGAAAAAACTACCGTGAGTCTGCCATGCATCGATGCTTTCGATGCCCTTGTAGAAAAATCCGTTGGTTTGTGCTATAGTCAATACGAATATGCAGGATAAGTATCGTATTTTGATCGGAGGGATCGGAGATGATGCCCATTCTGTAGGTATTGGACTGCTATCCCTGGGGCTCAAAGAAGCGGGTTTTGATGTGACCAACATTGGTATTCGCAACGAGATTGAAGACTTCTTTCGAAAGGCAGATGGGTTCGACATTTTTCTGGTATCCAATAAAAACGGCCATGCAGAGTTGTATCTTGAGAATTTTGCCTCTGAACTCGCGGCGCTTAAGCTCAGGGATGATAAACCCAGATTATGGTACCTGGGTGGAAGCCTTTCGGTAAGCGAATCAGATTTCAGTATCAAGAAAAAGTTCCTGCAACAAGGTTTTACCAATGTCTATCCAAAGACCATAAGCTTCAAGCAAGTGGTGGATGATATGAGACAAGACATCCACAGACACGAAATCAAACCTTCTCCAGCCAGAAATTCAGAGTTTGCAGGAAGTAAAAAACTTGATTTCAATGCCAATAAAGTCGTCAACCGAATGCTGACGGAAGAGGAATTGTCCGAACTCAGAAAGGAGGTGGTCACTGAGTGGCGAACCGGCCTAGAGTTGTTGACCAGCGATTTTACCGATGGGCAATACAAAAAAATAGAAACCCTCGACCGGGCCTTATGGAACAACAAAATGAGAGGCGGAAGGCCCTTGCTGCAGCCCCGGACGGGGGTCGCGGATATCGATGAGCAAGTCAGTCTCCTGCAGTTTTTGGAAAGTTCAGGAAGTGATATCAGTTCTGTCCAGTTAGATGCTGCTTCCAGGTCACGAATGTACGACAAGGCAGAGGAAGCGGTTTTCTTGAGTAAGGAGCGTAAAAGGTCGCAATTGAATGGTTTTCCCATTCCGGTCTACGGCCCAAAAAGAGTGCAGGGTATGCTTCAGAAATTGAGGCGACCTTTCCAGTTGCGGGCAGGTGGATCAGACCATAGATTCGTATATGAGGTTGCCTTGAAAGCGGGCATCACAGCTGTAGAAGGTGGATTGATTTGTTACAGCTTACCTTATGAGAAAACGGCCAATCCAATACAATCACTAAAAAACTGGCAGTATATTGATCGGCTTTGTACCAAGTTTCATCAAGAGTCCGGCGTAGCGATCAATCGGGAATATTTTGGAGTGTTAACCGCTACGTTGATTGAGCCAACACTGGCCATTGTGGTGAACATCGTACAAGCGATTTTAAGTGCACAACAAGGTATAAAAAGCATATCTGTGGGATATGCGGAACAAGGCAATCGGGTTCAGGACATTGCAGCGATCCAGGTCCTTGAAGAAACAGTAAAGAGCTACCTGAAGAGATATGGCTTTAATGATGTTCGGGTAACGACCGTTTATCATCAATTCATGGCCGCGTTTCCATCTGATAGAAACAAGGCCGAGGAGTTGATTCGAAACTCAAGCATCACTGCAACATTAGCCGGTGCAACCAAAATGATGGTCAAAACGGTCGTTGAAGCGCTTAAAATCCCTGACCGATATGACAATGCCCATGCCGTAAAAGTGAGTCGACAAGGTACCATGATGGCTGCAGCTTATCAAGTAGACCAAGAGGCACTGGGCCTGGAGAAAAGGCTACTTTTCAAACAAGTGAAAGCCACAATCGAAGCCATTTTGGAACTGGGAAATGGATCGGTGGCAGAAGGGGCGGTCAAGGCCATTGAACAAGGACTGATCGACATCCCCTGGTCACCCAATCAATACAACCGCAATGAGGTTGTGACCGTCAGGGATGCAGAAGGGGCTGTTCGTTTTCACAACTTTGGAAATCTGCCATTCGATTCCGATACGAAAGCTTTTCACAATGAGAAAGTCCATTTAAGAAAGACCCTGGAAAGAGAACCAAGTGTATTTAACCTGTTGGAAAATGACTTGAGTCGAATATGGAAGAATGATTACAAGTATTGGCCTTTAGATGGACATTATGTACGATAAGAGCAATTCAGATATATGTTTTTCCGGCTATCCGGGAGACGAAGAAACGAGCTTACATAACATTGACTTACACTCCTCTGCGAGGAAGTCGTAAGCCAGTCACAGTTGATTTGATAAAACTCAAAGGGAGTATTCCCCACAATAAAGAAAAAAGTAATGAATGCTAAATATTCACCAGTGATGGATAGGGTATGGCAAGTTGTTCGCCAGTACCCCAACAAAACGGCAGCTTCCTGCGGCGGGAACTCTCTTACTTATGCTGAATTTGAAGTGAAAGTCAAAGAGCTGTCTCGCATATTGAACCAGTTAATGGATCGACCGGAAGAAGCTATTTCTGTGATGTTACCACCTTCATTGTCGGCAGTGGTTTCCCTGGTAGCCGTGTTCGAAGCAGGAGGAGTATATCAACCTATCGCAGAAGACCTTACTGGTGAGCTATTTAAAAGATACTTTACAGGAACAGGATCTCAGGTGATCGTCACCCACCCTTCACTTTTTTTAGAAGTAACTGATCGATTGCGGCCAGTTTGCCTGGAAGACACAAAAATTTTGACGCTAGATGATGAGTTTAATTTAGTAGTTTGGACCGACAGGGGAGGGAAGTACGAGCAATTAGATTGCAGTGAACTTCCCGAGCCTGAATTTTATCCAATTGAACCAGAATCCAGCGCTTATTTGTTTTATACCAGTGGCAGCACTGGTCTTCCCAAAGGAATATTGGGGAAACATGACAGCATTTCACACTTCATTTCCTGGCAATCAGAAGAGTTTAAGGTAGGTGTGGAGGCCAGAGTTGCCCAACTCGCTAGTTTGACCTTTGATGCTTCTTTGAGAGATATCTTCTTACCACTTTCTGTGGGTGGAGAAGTAGTGATTCCGAATCCGGGGATCAAAGAAAGTCCGGAATTGCTTTTGAGTTGGTTGAAAGAAAAGAACATTACTCATTTACATACCATTCCAAGCTTATTGCGTGTATGGCTCAAAGAAGTCGAGACTTTTGATTTACCTTCTTTGCAATACTTGTTTTTGAGTGGTGAGATGCTTTATACCAGAGATGTCTTACACTGGCGGGAAAAAGTAAGTTCGGAAGCGAAAGTGGTCAATTTTTATGGTCCTACCGAAACAACCATGATCAAAACTTTTCAGGTCATAGATGAATTACCTGAAAACCCGTCAGCAGCTATTTCAGTTGGAAAACCTATCTCTAGTACGGTTGTAGCAGTTATCAATGAAAAGCGCATTTGCAGACCGGGGCAGATAGGGGAGGTCTACATCAAAACACCTTATTGGACCAAAGGATACTACAAAAATGAACGACTGACACAAGAGGTATTTGTTCCTAACCCTTTGACCAATGACCCTGCAGACCTGGTTTACAAAACCGGTGATAAAGCGAGGTACCTAAAAGATGGCCGAATTGAGTTGCTTGGAAGAATGGACCGTGAGGTCAAGATCAATGGTGTACGAGCAAACCTTGAAGGAATAGAACGAGCCTTGCGCCAAATGCCCTGTTTTGACGAAGTGTATTTACTACCGCTGCAAGGTACGCAGGCCCAGGAGTTGATCTGCTACTTTACAACGACTGCCGGTTCTTATAACGAGACAGTGATTCGGGATCAGGCAGGTAGTTTGTTAGATAAAAAAATAATACCTACTTATTTTGTTCGGTTGGAACACTTTCCGATCGGAGCAAACGGAAAAATTGATAAATCAGCTCTTCCAAAACCCCGTGAAGTCATACTTCAGGAAATCAATTACGTTCCTGTAGTTACAAGTACTGAGGCAGTTTTGGAAGACATCTGGAAAGAGGTACTGGATCTGAAATTAGTTGGGCGAAACGCTTCTTTTTTCAATATGGGAGGAAGCTCCCTTTCTGCTGTACAGGTTATCGCCAGAGTGTTTAAACGACTTCAAGTGATGATCGGTATCAAAGAAATCTTCAACCATTTGACTCTGAAAGAACTAGCCAGGTTCATCGATGAAGCGTCGGTGCAACAAGAAGATGCTATTACTTCGTTGGCACCAGGTGAAACTTACCCTGCTTCGAATGCACAGAAGCGTATCTGGTCACTTCATCAATATAATGGTGATCAAATTGCGTACAATATATCTGAGGCTTATGAAGTCAATGGATCACTTGATGAGGCCAAACTGAAAATGGCGTTGGAGAAGATAGTAGCTTCACAGGAGTCTTTGCGAACAACATTTGCAGAATACGGGGATGAAGTGGTACAGCATATTCATAAGGCTGGAGATCAACCGCTTCAGTTCGATGTACTAGACATCAACCTGGCGTTGGTAGATCAGTCAATACATGAGATAGTGACCTGTAATTTTGACCTCACCAACGGGCCACTTTATAAAGTGAAGGTCCTCAAATGTTCCGATCAAAAAAACATTGTCGTATTGGTCATCAGCCATATCATTTCAGATGCTTGGTCCATGAAATTGTTTTTTCAGGAAATGATTCAGGTGTATCAGGGGGTGCAATTAAAATTCACAGATGACACTTCTGAAATACATTATAAGGAATATGTACATTGGATCAATGAGCAAAAACAGGGTGAAAAGTTTCAAAAGTCCCGGTCTTTCTGGCTCAATCAATTCGAGGAAGATATCCAGCCTTTGACGTTAACTAACACGCTTCCAAGACCCCTGATTAAGTCGTTTGAAGGAGATAAGATCCAATTTCAATTGTCTGAAACACTGACTTCAGCCATACATCGGTTTCAGGAGGCTTATGGTTTTACCCCGTACATGATCTTACTTACTCAGGTCAAAGCCCTGTTGTACTGCTATTCTGGACAAAAGGTCATTGTGATCGGTAACCCTGTTTCAGGTCGGGCTCGACAAGAGTTTGAAAAGACCATTGGTCTGTTTGTGAATACACTTCCGATACGTTCTGTGTTGGATGTGGAAGCCTCTTTCGCCTCGGTAGTTGAAACCGTAAAAAGGAACACTTTGGATGCTTACGCCCATGACTTGTATCCTATGGATGAGTTGGTGGCGGAGTTAGGCGTTGGCAATGATCCAAGCAGGTCCGTCTTGTTTGACGTCATGGTTCAGTTACAGGACCTTTCGGTGGCTGAGGAGCAAACGGTAGAGGGTATGGACATTAATCTATATCCGTTGCCTCACCACAGCAGTAAATTTGACCTGACTTTTGATTTCAAAATTCGCCCATCAACGATTGATGTCGAAATTGAATTTCAAACAGATATCTATACGGCTGAATTCATGCAACAATTTAGTGGGGACCTGCTTTGGATGATCGAACATACATTGAAAAAGCCAGTCCAAACCCTGAAGGAACTTAAAAAATCCTGGATGGAACAGACCAGTATTGCGGCGAATGATGAATCATTAGTTCCATTGGAAGTCGCTTTCTGAGTCTTTAATCACTGTTGTCTGAGGGGATTCTATTCTCTCATTCGAAGTAAGTTGATCAATGTGGAATTTATTGGTCATCACCTCGCAAGCATTTGCGAGTCACCAATACCCAAAAAGAACCTGAACACTTTTAGAAAAAGTAGAAAACAATGCATACTACTGTTCTTTCACTTTTAACCCAGAAAAGGGAAAAATTCGGCCCTCAAGTAGCGCTGGAAACTAGTCATGTCCAACTCACATATTCGGAGTTATTCGAAAAAGCAGATCTGTTGGCCAATCAATTGCATCGACCCAATGGTCAGCAAGTGGTCCTTGTCATGTGCGAGTCAGGAGTGGGTCATGTGATTAGTTTATTGGCAGCAATTAAATCCAATCAGGTTTTCATGCCGGTTGATTCGAATATCAGTTCCGAAAAACTGGACGAATTGCTTATTGATTTTAAAGTGAACACCATTCTTGTTGATCATCAATTGAAAAGCCGATTAGCAGGGAAAACGCACCCATCTGGCGAAATCTTGAAAATTGTAGGGCTTGATGAGTCGGGCGTGATACAGAATCCAGAGCCTTGTGAATCTCCAATCTATTCGGATCAGACATATGATGAGGCTTATATTTATCATACTTCAGGTTCTACCGGCAAACCCAACGCCATTTTAGGAAGCCATCGTTCTTTGGTTCATTTCGTTCAATGGGAGATACAGCAGTTTGGTATCACATCAGGGAGCAGGTTCAGTCAATTGATGCGGCCTACCTTCGATGCCTCTTTACGGGACATTTTGGTGCCATTATGTTCGGGAGGAACAGTAGTTATTCCTGAGCAGGAATTTAGAGACAATGCACTGGTTCTTGACCAATGGATTCATGATAAACAAATCACGCATGTGCATACGGTTCCATCTTTGATGCGGGTGTTGTTAGAAGAAGGAACGTCCGACTTTGGATCCTTGAAGTACATGTTTGTGTCAGGGGAGATGCTTTATGTGAAAGATGCAAGACAATGGAATCAAAAAGTTAATCAGGCCAAACTTGTCAATTTTTATGGTCCAACGGAAACGACCATGATCAAGTGTTTTTATGAAGTAGATGACCTACCTGGCAAGGTGAATGATGCCTTACCTGTAGGTAAGCCGATGGCCGACACTCGTATTGCTGTAGTAAATGATGGTCTTATGTGCCCTGTTGGTGAGATTGGAGAAGTATTCATTAAAACCGATTACATGACCAAAGGGTATGTGAACCAACCGGCATTGAACGACGCCCGCTTTGTTGCAAATCCAATAACGGGTGATACAGAGGATCGGGTTTACAGAACAGGGGACTTGGGGCGTTTTTCGGCCGAGGGAAATTTGGAGATCATTGGACGCCTGGATAGCCAGGTAAAAATTAATGGTGTTCGTCTGGAGCTTGAAGAAATTAATCGTGCTGCAATGGGGATCTATGGTGTAGATCAGGCTTACACTGTAGCAGAAAAGAATGAAAACCTGGTCAATGAATTGATCTGTTTTTATTCGGGTACCTGTGACGAAAACCAAATCAAATTGCAGTTAGCTAAGGTATTGGACCGGGCCATTGTACCCGGGCATCTGGTGAAACTAGATCAATGGCCACTCAATCTAAATGGCAAGATCAATCGCAAAAAATTGCCTGGTTTGATGGAGTTGAAATGTCGTGAGGTGATCAAAGAAGACTTGAATCCCTCAGAGCAAGGTATATTGGACATTTGGAAAGAGGTATTGGGTTTACCATCGGTATCAAAGCATGTTTCTTTTTTCAAGGTTGGCGGGACGTCATTAAGAGCCATTCAAGTTATATCAAGGGTGTTCAAACGATTTGAAATCCGATTGACGGTTCAGGACTTGTTCAGACATGACACAATTGAACAATTAGCTGGCTTCATTGAAAAAGGTCAAGATCAGCAATATCAACAAATTCCCGTTTTGCCGGAAGGAGTGGAGGCAATAGCTTCGCCTGCTCAAAGACAACTTTGGATTGCTCAGCAGTTTGATGAAACTGTGTCGGCGTTCAATATTGTGAATGCCTGGCAGTTAGAAGGAAATCTTAACAAAGCTGGTATTCAACATGCATTGCAGGAAATTCTGAAACGTCATGAGATATTGCGGACCACCTTCAGGTACAAGGACGAGGAGTTGAGGTGTTATGTCGATGAAGGTTTAGTCAAGCAAATTCAACCAGAATGGATTGATTTTTCCAACCTTGATTATTCAGATGAAGCCGTTCAACAAGTGCTGAATGACGGAGCTACCGAGCATATGGATCTTACTTACGGACCCCTGCTGAAATTGAGGATGATCCAACTAAAAGATCAAAAGACCATATGCCTGATGCTGATACATCACATCATATCAGACGGATGGTCGATCAACATCCTCTTAAAGGAGTTGGGAGTGTTTTATAACGCTTATGTAAAAAAAGAAAAACCCTCATTGGAGCCTTTGCAATTACAATTCAAAGACATAAATGTGTGGAAGCAAAACCAGATGTCTGAAGATAAATTGTCTCAGACTAAAAAATACTGGCTAAGTGAACTAGAGGACCGGACATTTACGAGGCTTCCGGTCGGAGGAGACCGACCCGCTACTCATTCCTTTTCAGGAAAAACACTCGAGTTTGTTTTGGATGGTGACCTGAGTGAAAACATGCTCGTTCTAAGAGAAGATTTAAAGGTTACCTCTTTCATGTTTCTGCTGGCTGTCACTGACCTGTTGTTGTATGTATTTTCTGGAAGGGAGGACCAGGTGTTGGGTGTGCCTCATGCTGGTCGCGACCATGAAAAAATGGAAAATCAACTCGGTTATTATGTCAACATTCTACCGGTCAGACTCACGATAGATCCTAATTGGAAATTTGTCGATTTTCTAAGAAATGTAGGGGAGAAAGTGACAGAAGGAACGAATTACAGTGACTGGCCGATGGATGGACTAGTCGAAGAGTTGAAACTCCCATTGTATCCCGATACCAACATGTTGTACGATGTGGTCGTGCAAATGCAAAATACGGAAATGTCAAATTATACCGTCGCCGAACTGGCGGACCTGGAGGTGAAAGAAGTGGCTGTCCCCAATTATAGCAGCAAGTTTGATCTGACATTTAATTTCATTCAAAATGAGCAAAGCGTTTCTGGTTCATTGGAATATAACGCCGATCTGTTTCGGGAAGAGGCCATGAATGGTTTGCTTGAGAAATTCAGGCAACTCATTTCAAAGGTCACTGAAAACCCGGACCTGGAGTTAAGAGCGATATATGAACAGTTTGTAAGCAGAAGTTCCCGCCAAAAAGAAATGGCTGCGGCTTTTACTGGAAAAATGAACAAGTAAGCCTCGCGAACAACCGATTTTGAAACCCTTA
Organism: Cyclobacteriaceae bacterium; assembly: GCA_965215825.1. GTDB lineage: Bacteria > Bacteroidota > Bacteroidia > Cytophagales > Cyclobacteriaceae > JAWPMT01. The sequence goes on from CBDCEM010000003.1 coordinate 1,555,772, forward strand.
TTCTTTTAAGAAGACATGTCTATTAACCTGGTAAACAGCATTTTAGAGCAAAATGCGATCAAGTATGCTGATGTCACGGCTGTTACAGATGTCAACCGTCAGTTGAGTTACCGTCAGTTAAACGAACAAGCCAATCAACTGGCACATTTGTTAGAACAAGCCGGAGTGGATCCTCAAGTGCAGATGGCCGTGTGGTCATCGGGGTGCTCTACGGATGTCATAGTGGCCAATGCGGCGATATTCAAGCTGGGAGGTGTCTTTTTACCGCTGGACAGTCAAAGCCCAATAGGTCGCAACCTGCAGATCCTGCATCAGGCAATGCCTCGGGTCTTCATATGCAATACTGAGGATTTGACAAGTTTACGGCTACTTCTGGAGCAATCTGGTGAATATCAGGAAGCAGTGATTGTTGTAAGGGAAGGTGAGATTTACCAGTGGGGGAAAGGGTTTGCGCTTAATGGAACAGTCGGAGATCTTTCTAAATCGAATCTGGATCGTGACATTGATCCGGAGAGTGCTGCCTATTTGTATTTTACCAGTGGGTCCACGGGCAAGCCAAAAGGAGTATTGGGTGCGCATGATAGTCTGGCACACTTTATCCAATGGGAAATAGCAACTTACAACTTGGATAAAGACACGCGCGTAAGCCAACTGATCGCTTTGTCATTTGATGCCTCTTTGCGTGATATCTGGGTACCATTGTGTTGTGGAGGCACGTTATTAATTCCATCAGCATCTATTCGGTCAAGCACTGATGATCTTATGGGATGGATCGCTGAACATAAAATCAATTTAGTACATACCGTACCTTCCCTTTTCAGGCTATTCACGAAGGCATTAGAACAAAATAAGGATTATGTAGCCGCTTTGAATACACATCTGAGTCATATCCTGTTATCAGGTGAACCTGTTTTTTCTAAAGATATTTCACAATGGCGGGCAGTCATGGGACCATCAGTTGCGATCACGAATTTGTATGGTCCAACAGAAACTACGATGATTCGGACTTTTCATCAAATTGAAGCGCTTCCGGAAAACCTGGCCCAGGTATTGCCAGTGGGTCAACCGATTGCAGATACTATGATCGCGGTTGTCAATAATGGACACCTATGTACGGAAGGAGAAACCGGAGAGATTTATATCAAGACACCTTATGCGACCAAAGGTTATTTGAATCAACCTGAGTTGACAGCTGAGGTGTTCGTACCGAATCCACTCACGGGTGATGCGCAAGACCTGGTATATAAAACCGGAGACATGGGACGTATCCTCCCTTCCGGAGACCTTGAAGTATTGGGGAGGTTGGATACTCAGGTTAAAGTCAATGGGATCCGCGTGGAATTACACGAGGTGGAACTGTTGATAAGACAGGTTGAAGACATTGAAGAAGCCATCGTCATTGCTCGGAAAAACGAGCAAAACCATGTGGAATTGATTGGATATTATACAGGCAAAGTACAAGACTCTCTACAGTTGAAGCAACGCATGAAGCAACATTTGTGGCAAGGAGTAGTTCCCGCCTGGCTCATTCATTTGGACGAATTTCCATTGACATTTAATGGTAAAATTGATCGTAAAGCATTACCCCAACCTGAGCAGTTTTTGAATCCAGATTCCAATGAGGAGCCCCCAAAAGGAGAAACAGAAGAACAATTACATGACTTTTTCTGCACCATTCTCGGATTGGAGCAAGTAGGTCGTAATCAATCCTTCATGGTGCTGGGAGGTACTTCTCTGAAGGTGATCCAGCTGATTTCGAGGATTTCGAAAAAATTCAACGTGATGTTGACGATCAAGGAAGTATTCACCAACAGTTCAATCAAGGAACTGGCGGTTTACCTTGGTGAAAAAGAGAAAGCTTGTGAATTGGAATTAATAGAGCTGCCAGAAGCAGCAAACTATGAGTTATCACACGCACAGCGTCGCTTGTGGATTCTCGATCAGCTCGAACAAGGTTTGGCTGCATACAACATGAGTTTTGCGGTCTCCCTTAGTGGGGACTTGAATACCAGGGCACTTCAATGGGCATTTAGAGAGGTGGTACGGAAGCACAAAAGTCTCCGTACTTGCTTTGTGGTGGTTGATGGTGAACCTCGACAACAGATTGATGAACTATCCAGGGCTCACGAATTGGAAATCATTGAAAACCAGGGAGAAAGTGATGCCTGGTTATCGTTTCAAATCAACAATGCCAGTCAACAGGTGTTTGATATCAGTCAGGGGCCGCTTTATAGTGCCAAAGTATACCGCCGTGGTGAAGGTCGTGCTGTGCTGGCATTTGTGATTCATCACCTGATTTTCGATGGATATTCGTACCGGATCTTCATAGATGAGTTAACAACATTATATAATCAATACATTGAAGGCAATGAGCAGATTACCGCTTCATCGGCTATTGATTATAAAGATTATGCAGGTTGGCAAAACCAAAGACTTTCACTGGGAAAGTTCAAGGAAGACGAGGCCTACTGGGCGGAACAGTTTCAAGATGCAGCACCAAGGGCGGAATTGCCCATGGATATGGAACGGTCAGGAGCGAATAATTATCAGGGTAAAACCCTGAGCTTTACTTTGTCCCCCGAAGTTTCTGCGGCCTTGAGGCGGTGGCAGGAAGGCAAAGAATGTAATTTGCTTACGGTATTGATTGCTTCCATGCAAGCGTTATTCTATCGATATACCCAGAACCCGGAAATGGTTTTTGGTACGTTGGTTGCCGGACGAGAGCGTCCCGAACTGGAATCTCAGATGGGGTATTATGTCAACACACTAGCAGTAAAGACGCAGATACCCGAATGTGATACCTTCAATAACTTGATCGAAGAGACCAAAGAGCGATTGCTGCAGGCTTTTGACCATCAGTACTACCCATTCGACAAGATTGAAGAGTTAATCGATCTTGAAAGCTCAGCCAATCGAGGCAAACTATTTGACATCATGGTCATTTTGCAAAGTCAGGAGATTGTGGTTTCTGAAGGGGATTTATTCAATGGGCTCGTAGCGACGGATTACCCGCTGGCTCGTAAGCACACGAAATTCGACCTGACCTTCAACTTCTTTGAAAATCCGGAGGACTTGCACTTGCAATTGGAATACAGCACCGAACTTTTTAGTGAAGGCTGGATTCGAAGAATGTTTGATCACTTTCAGCAGCTAGTGCTGGCATTCACGGAGAAATCTGATGATCCTCTACGTCATTTGGATTACTTGTCTGATGGCGAAAAAACAGACCTTTTAGAGAAGGCGCAAGGCCAGGTAATACCTGTGCCCAATGAGGACGTAATCTCTTTATTCAGAAAGCAAGCGCTATTGCATGCTGATGAAACAGCCGTCACTTCAACAGATAAGCAATTGACTTATGACGAACTGGATGTCCTGAGTGATCAACTTGCCAATTACCTGTATGATCAGCATGCCGTCCGTCAGGGTACCCGAGTGGTTTACAGTGCGGAACGAGATAGCCGTATGATTGCCACAATGCTGGCCGTATGGAAGATAAATGGAACTTATGTGCCGATTGATCCAGCGAATCCAGTGATTCGGGTGGCTCATATTCTTGAGGAATCTAAGCCGGCTTTGGTGATCACAGATGTTGATACAGTTGACAAAGAAACATATCAAGTAATTACTCCTTCCGACTTAATGAAGGGTGCGTTGGCCACCAAATTCAATAAACGTACCATTTACTGTGAATCAGATGATATTGCTTATGTGCTTTATACGTCAGGCTCGACAGGCGTGCCGAAAGGAGTGGAGGTTCACCATTTTGGAATGCTCAACCATCTGATGGCCAAGATCAACGATCTGAAGATTACAGAAGCTGATACGATCGCACAAAATGCGTCGATTGGATTTGATATTTCCATCTGGCAGGCTATGGCGGGATTACTTTCGGGAGCAGGAGTTGTAGTTTATAATCAGGAAACAACACTGAATATCCCGGGATTTCTCAGTCAGTTGAAACAAGATCAGGTGACCATACTGGAAATTGTACCATCTTATTTACAAGTCGTTTGCGAAGTGGAAGAGATGGCTGAAGCCTCGTCGAAGTTGGAGCAATTGAGATTGCTTTTGGTGACAGGAGAGGCCTTGCAATTTAAATCATTGCAGCGATGGTTGCGACTATACCCAGGAACACCTGTTGTCAATGCCTATGGACCTACAGAAGCATCGGATGACATTACGCATCAGTGGTTTAATCGACTGCCAACAAAACGTAAAATACCTATCGGCAAACCCCTTCAGAACCTCCAGGTCCTGGTGCTGGATAATGAAATGAACCTATGCCCTCAAGGTGTCATTGGCGAGATATGTGTGGCAGGCTTTGGTGTAACCAAAGGGTACGTTAATCGACCAGAACAAACAGAATTGGCATTTGTAGACAATCCACATCATAAACATAAGCGATATCGAAAATTGTATAGAACCGGAGACCTGGGTCGTTTGTTGAGTGATGGGTCTATTGAGTTTTTGGGTCGAAAAGATTTTCAGGTCAAATACAAAGGCAACCGGATCGAACTCTCTGAAATTGATCAACATTTAACTGGCCTGAAAGGAATTGATTCGGCGGTAGCGGTCCTGGGTAAGGTAAATGATCAGGAACAATTGGTGGCCTTCGTAGTAGGGGATACCTCTATCAAACTGGAAGCTATCAAGGCACATTTGTTGGATCGATTACCTTCCTACATGATCCCGGATGCAGTAGAATTCATCGCTTCATATCCTTTGACAGATAATGGCAAAGTGGATCGCAAGCAGTTGGTGTCTCGTACGGCTGAGCTTGATCTCAAAACCGGAGCGAGTGTAACTACAAAAGACTTTACTGCAACACAAAAATCCCTTAATGCCATTTGGCAGGATATACTGGGAGTATATGACATAAACCTTGATGATCATTTTTTTCATATGGGCGGACATTCCTTAAGGGCAACCCGAATGTATACGGCCATTTACAAGACGTTTGGTGTATTGGTAGAACTTGCTGAAATTTTTGCTAATCCAACCTTAAGGGAATTGTCTCGATTAATAGACAGCAAGAACGCTGCACTTCAGCATAAGATCCAGCGGTTGCAGGATCAGCCACATTATGAGTTGAGTCATTTGCAGCAACAGTTTTGGATGGAAGATACCTTGCTTGGAAGAGACAATCAATTCAATCAGGTAGAGGCACTGGCTTATCACGGATCCATTGAAGCATCGGATTTTGAGCAAACTATGCGTCTACTGATAGAACGACACGATATCCTGCGAGCTTCCTTTAAAATCGTCAAAGGGGCGCCTAGAATGTTCATCCATACCACGGATGAAGCGGCTGGTCAGTTTAGTTTTATGGATGTCAGTGACATGCCCGATCCTGAGAAGGCTTTGATCGAGTTGGCCGAATCCCTGATCAACTTGAATTTCAATTTGAAAACGGGCGATACGTTCCGGGTGTATGCCGTTAGAGTTCGAGAGGGCTACCATGTCTTGTTGTTTGCGACCCATCATATCGTTTCAGATGGCTGGTCATTGCAAGTACTGGGGGAAGACTTTTTGACAATCTTCAATACGGTACGGAAGAACAATCAAGTGTCCATGGAGCCTCTGCCATTCCAGTTTCAGGATTATGCAGCCTGGCACAACGAAATGATCCAGTTCGGTTTGAATGATTCAAAACACTGGTGGCGTAATCGGTTTCCGTTGGACTATGAGGCGGTAGTGATCCCGGGTCTGGCACGCACAGAAAAATCTCCCGCTGGTCATGTATATTCTTTTACCATTGACAAAGCCACTTCCCAGAATTTGACAAATTTGGCCGCTGACGAGGACAGCACACTTTACATGTTATTGCAGACTGTACTTAAAGTATGGCTCTACAAAAATGCACGGCAAAAGCATATTGCGATTGGATCTCCAGTTGCGGGTAGAAACCTACCCGATTTGGAAAATCAGCTAGGACCTTACATTCAGGTGGTTCCAATACTTTCAGAGGTGGATGAAGATGATTCTTTCAAAACTTTATTGGGAAGGGTAAAACAGGACACTCTGGATTCTTTCGGGCACCAACTTTACCCTGCAGACCTTGCTCGTTCCGGCCAGGCTCAAAAAAGAACTGGCGGATATTTCAACATGGGATTCACGTTGCATAGCCAAATTGAACAGAAGCGATTCCAAGTATTGCAAGATCGGGAGAAATGGTCGTCATACGATCTGTCAGACTTAATGACTCAAACCTCTAACCTTCCTTGTGATCTATGGATCCTTGTGAATGCGATTGACGGTGAGTTGCAATGCAAATTTTTGTACGATCCCAATCGCTTCAACACTTCATTGGTGGAACATTATGTAGCCCAGTTGAAGCATCTGTTGACTTACGCGATCAGTATGCCGGAAGGCCCGATTGCGAACTGGGAACTTGAACGACACGAAACAATCGCTGAGCCTGTTCATTTCGAATTGGATTTATAGGAGCGGCCTTAGTATTTAAATAAAATTTTTCTACTCAAACAATATACCAATGTATGATTACTTAATAATTGGGGCTGGCCCTGCTGGTCTTCAGATGGCTTATTTTCTGGACAAAGCAGGCAAAAGCTACCTTGTGCTGGAAAGAGAAAATCAATCAGGTTCTTTCTTTGCTAAGTTTCCAAGGCAGCGTCAACTTATCTCCATTAATAAAAAATATACGGGGATTGACGACCATGAAAGGAATTTAAGGTGGGATTGGAATTCGTTGTTGTGCGATGATGAGGAGATCTCCATGAAAAACTATTCCGATGACTATTTGCCTAAAGCAGATAGACTGGTGGATTACCTCAATGATTTCTCGAAGCACTATGATCTGAATATCAGCTACAATACAGAGGTCAGAATGATTTCAAAAGCCGATCACTTCAAGGTCATTGACCAAAAAGGAAACATCTATGAGGCCGGTCAAATTGTAGTTTCTACAGGTATGTTCAAGCCTAATTTCCCCAAAGAAATTGAAGGTATCGAGCACGTCACTGAGACGTATTCTAACATGAGTGGAGATCCCAAAGACTTCATTGATCAAAAAGTTCTGATCATTGGCAAAGGGAATTCAGGCTTTGAGACAGCAGATAGCCTTTTGAGCACGACTTCTCTGATCCATATTGCCAGTAGGAGCCCACTTAAACTGGCCTGGAAAACACACTATGTGGGTCATTTGAGAGCGGTAAATAATCACTTTTTAGACACCTATCAGCTCAAATCGCAAAACGGCGTGATCAATGCCGATATCAAAAAGATCCGACGTACGGAAGACGGTAAATTCCTCGTCTCATTTGGTTATAAGTATGTGGATGAATCTGAAACGCTGGAGTATGACCGGATCATCTTAGCCGCTGGTTTCTGTTTTGACGATTCTATTTTCGATCAAACCTGTAAGCCCGAGCTGTGCATTGACGATCGTTTCCCAAAACAAACCAGTTCCTGGGAGTCTACGAATGTTAAAGGATTGTATTTCAATGGCACGTTGACGCACATGCGTGATTTTAAGAAAAAGCAATCCGGTTTTATTCACGGGTTTCGCTACAATGCCAAGGCCTTGTTTGATATCATGAACTACGAACACGATGACGTGCCTTTTCCTTCTCAGCAGCTGACACTGGACCCGGAGGCCATTACAAAGTTTTTGATTGGGCAGATCAATCAAACCTCTGCACTGTGGCAGCAAACAGGCTTCCTGGGGGATGTTTTGGTCATTGATGAAAACAGAGATACGGCTACCTACTATGAAGGACTTCCAGTGGATTACATCCATGAAGGACCTTTGGGGGAAAATGAACACTACTATGTGGTTACCCTGGAATGGGGACAGAAGTACTTTGATGAGTGCAAAGACATTTTTGCAATGTCAAGGGTCAATAAAAATGACGTGACCAATGCCGATAAAAGTGCCTTTATCCATCCTGTGATAAGGAAGTACAATCGAGGGCAGGAAGTAGGAGAGCACCACATCATCGAAGATTTTGAGAGTGAGTGGTTGGAAGAAGTACATGTTGCTCCATTGCTGAGTTATCTGGAATTGAATTTGGAATTTTTGGAAGCTGTTGTTTCTCATGGATAAGGAATTATTGTATTTAAGGTCAGACATTCAAGTCGAGCCTCTGGTCAATGGATGGTATGCCTGGGTGCATCTACTTTCACCTGCCACCTGTGCGCTCAACCTGAAAAACAGGTACCTCAATATCATGGAGTCGTATATCGCCTCTCCAATGATGCACGCAGCAGCGGTAAAAAACCCAGCCATGCGTGGCGGCCCGTTCATTGATCTCAATGGACAGTATGTAGCAGAAGTCAAAGAGTTGTTGGCGCAATCGAAAGCGGAAAACGAACAAGTAATTGCTTTTGCAGATGCGCTTCAGGAACTCAATGAGCTTTTGTTGGACAAAGCCAAAGGGTATTCGTTGGAACCTCTTTATGAAGAGATTCCTGACTTGCTCAAGGGCTATGTTGAACTCTATTATGACTTGAATCACCGGCCTTCATTCAGATTGTTTGAGCCCTTACTATATGATAGTGAACTCTACAATCGAGGAGCACAAAGCGTGGCTTTATCGGTCATTGAGAAAGACGGAGATCGTCCTTTTATTCTGAGTACGCCGCGATTGAAAAGTCCGGAGACACTCCACCTGAAAACCCCTTTCTCGAATCGAGGGCTAGATGAGTTGTTCAAAATGAAGAAAGTGCCCCAGACTTTGGATTACATCAAATCATGTCTGGGAGTTGCCATCGAAGACGAAGAACTCTTTAGGTCCTTCTTTACGCCTGAACCCCCGTTACCGTATCAAAAATACGAAGGTGATTCAGCCCGAATCCGATACTTTGGTCATGCCTGCATCCTTATAGAGACCCGGAACGTTAGCATTTTGATCGACCCGGTGCTGAGCTATACTTACGACAGTGAGGTACCTCGTTACACCTATGATGATCTTCCTGATTACATAGATTATGTCCTGATCACACACAGTCACCAGGATCATATCCTGATGGAAACCATGTTGCAACTCAGACATAAGATTGGTAATGTGGTCATGGGACGCAACATTGATGGAGCCTTGCAAGACCCTTCAATGAAGGTACTTCTCAATAAGCAAGGCTTTAACAACGTCATTGAGCTATCGGAAATGGACCAGTTGCCAATTCAGGGCGGGGCGATCACGGGACTGCCATTCCTTGGAGAACATCATGACCTGTACATTCACAGCAAATTGGGCTATCACATCAAGATCGATGATTTTTCTGTGATGGCAGTGGCAGATTCCTGTAACATAGAGCCGAGATTGTACGATCATATTCACAAACTGAAAGGTGATATTGATGTACTGTTCCTCGGTATGGAATGCGATGGAGCTCCCGCTTCGTGGGCTTACGGACCTCTGTTTTTTGAAACCCTAAATCGGGAATTTGACCGCTCACGCAGAGGACGCGGGTGTAACTATAAAGAAGGGATCGACATTGTCAATAGATTCGGTTTCAAAGAGGTCTTTGTTTACGCAATGGGACAAGAACCATGGCTCAGGCATATCCTGGACCTGGAATACACGGAAGACAGCAACCCTATCATTCAGTCAGAAAAACTGCTGGAAGATTGTCGTAGCAGAGGCATCATTGCCGAGCGACTCTTTGGAGAAAAAGAGATTTTGTCCGCTACTGGAGAAGTACTCCTGCTTGAACCTGTGGAGGCTTAACCTGCCTCCCTCTTGACTTCACTGACCAGGTCTTAACCGGCCAGGTCAATGTGGAAAATTCTATCTAATAAGATACCATACTGAAATAGTAATGAGCGTTACCGTTTTACCACTAGAACCCAATATGCAAGGGGAGAATACCTTAGTTACTTCACCATCGACAGGAGGAGAATACCGCTTCACCAATCCATGGTTCGAGCAACAAAAGTTGCAGCAACCTAATAAGAAAGTAAGTGAAGTATTCAGCCCTGAAGTTCAGCAACTTTTGACAGAGAAATCGAAAGGAGATGTACTCGGTCAGTTTACGCTGATCGTATCCGGATTGATCTTAACCTTAGATCTTTTCGATCCGGGAAAAGCGATCAACTTGAATATTCCTCCCATGAAAGACAAACTTTCAGAGCGGGGCGAACGGTTGCACATAACTTCGCAGGTGGACAGAGCGGATACTCTTAAACAACATGTTGGGAAAGTTCGGGAAGCTATACTAAAGGTCTATAATGGTTCATCACACCAAGTTACAAAAGTTGGCAATTGCGCCGTAAGTGATGAACACATCCATAACAACGCACTGGATGCCGAGTTGTCTTTGTTCATTAAATCCGGGGAAAAAGGCGAACTGATATTGACTTTTTTGAATGGAGGTTCCAAAGGTTTTGCGAGCTTATTCAATGGCTTTTTACAAGAGATTTTACTGCAATTGAGTACTGCAGACCGGACATTAGAGGACATTTTCCTATACATAAGCAAAGAAGTCTTTCCTGCCGCTTGGGATGGAACAAAGACAGTGATAGAAGGAAATGTAATTGAAACATTTAAGCAATGGGTCTGCAGTGATCCTGAGGCTACTGCAGTTGTATCAGGCAATACCCGACTGACTTTTGCCGAGTTGGAGGAAAAATCTGACAGCCTGGCAGTTACCCTGAAAAACGAGTATCAGGTGCAATCAGGGGACCGTGTGTTAGTCATTTCACCCAATACGCATCATGTAGTGATTTCTATGATCGCTTTGATGAAACTTGGGGCAGTTTATGTTCCGGTAGATGTGGAATCCTCAGAGGACCGATTGGCAAATATTATTGAGGATGCGAATCCTGTCTGCCTGCTGCTGAATTCAGATGCATTTGGTAAGGTTTCACAATTCTCCACCATTCCCATGTTTGCGATAGATTTCCAAATGGATACCCTGGAGCATGCTGTTTTAGAGAATGTAGCCGCGTCCCAGGATTCAGTGGCGTACATGATCTACACTTCCGGTACTACGGGAAAACCTAAGGGTATTTGTGTCCGGCACGATGCCTATCTGAACATGCTCCTGAGCGTGAACAGTGGCATGCAGGTGCCCAATAAAACCAACATCCAGCAGGCAGCTTCTATAGGTTTTGATGTCTCTGTCATGGAAATGGGAATGGCTCTGGTGTCAGGTTCGGCAATCTACATGATGCCCAGAGCGGTGAGTAGGGACCTGGAGAAATACGTGGATTTCATACAATCCAATGAGATCAAAGTCGTAGGTATTCCACCAGCGGTGATGAATTTGCTGCCTTTGGAACAGTTGAATGAAATGATCATCTATACAGGAGGAGAGGCTCCTTCGGTGGATGTGGTTCGGGTATTGATTGAAAATGGAAACCAATTGTTCAATCAATATGGCCTGACAGAAACCGCTTGTGTTTCGTTGCTACACACTTTCAATCAGCCGTCCCGTGATTCGGACATTTATATTGGAAAGCCCATTGCCAATACGCAGGTTGTATTACTCAACGATGAGGGAGAGCCGATTCCCAGAGGTACGGTAGGGCACATCTGGATTGGAGGAGTAGGAATAAATCCTGCTAACGAGGCCATATCTGCCACTGGTGCTTACCTGTCCCTCAATGTTGAAGTAGGATCAGGCATGTATTATAAAACAGGAGACCTGGGACTGATGATGCCCGATGGTAAATTGATATTTCTGGGAAGAACAGATAATCAGGTGAAGATCCGTGGAAATCGGGTTGAGCTAAGTGCAGTCGAAACGACCGTTCAACAACTCAATTCAGTAATTCAAACCAGGGTCCTATACAATGATCAACCAGATCCACATTTGGTGGCCTTCTGCAAGGTAATTGAAGGCATCCATGCTCGAGAACTCAAAGCGGCCTTATCTGCTAAATACCCTGATTACTGGGTGCCAGCGTATTGGGTTTTGTTAGAGGAATTTCCCGTGACTATTAATGGAAAGGTAGATGACAGGGTTCTGAGAACAATGGAATACCGCTCTACGCAAGAGATCTCAAAAGAAGACCTTTCTGAAACGGAAATGATGATCATGCAGATTTGGCGAAAAGTATTGAATCATGATCAAATGGGGCTTGAGGATAATTTCTTTGAAGTGGGAGGACACTCGCTTAAAGCCACGCAGATCGTATCGGAAATCAATGAATCGTTGGAAACCGACATGGAACTACACGACTTTTTTGCCAATCCTACCATCAAAGGACTGGCAGCGATTATTGAGACTTCAGATAAAATTAAGCAGCAAAAATGGGAGACATTACCCCTTCAGGAGAAGTATGAGGCATCACATGCTCAAAAGCGCTTATGGTTGCTCAATCAGATTGTTGAAGACGAGACTGCCTATAACATCTACTCCGCTAATAAGGTTAAAGGCGAATTGGCTATAGAAGCATTTGGTCAGGCCGTTGATGCCCTGATTCAAAGACACGAAATTTTACGAACCAACTTCGTTTATGATGATGAAAAACTTTGGCAGCGTGTCCTTCCGAAAGAGGAAGTAAAGAATCGCCTGATCTACCAGGATTTGAGAAAAATGTTGGATGTTGACGGGGTGGTAGCTAAAGAGATCAAGCGTTTAGGGAAGCTCAATTTCAGAATGGATGATGGACACTTGTTTGTGTGCAAGCTATTGCAAACCGGACCTGACGAATATTTCTTTCTTTTTTGTATGCATCATATCATTTCAGATGGTTGGTCCATTCAGATCCTGATCCGGGATTTAATGCATTTATATGCACAATTCAGTGATGATTCGGTTCCTGTTTTGACACCATTGAATATTCAGTACAAAGAGTATGCAAACTGGCAAAACGAACAATTGAGTAAGGGGAACTTTGATCATGAAAAAGCCTATTGGCACAAGCAACTATCAGGAACTCTTCCCGTACTTGAATTGCCTGTTTACAAATCAAGACCGGCTAAACTAACGGCCAATGGAGCGGTTCACTCTGTGAAACTACCCGAGGTATTCACGGATCGTTTCCAACAGTTCAGACAAGACCGGGCAGTAAGTCTTTTCGTCATTACCACAGCCATTGTGAAGGTATTGTTTTATCACCTCACGCATCAAAAGGACATATTGCTGGGAACCATAATTTCAGGCAGAGACAACAGAAACGTTCAGGATCAGATCGGCTACTACCTGAATACGGTGGTACTAAGATCGTTGATGGACCCGACTGATACTTTCAAGGAAGTGTTGGTGAAGATCAAAGGTATGGTGTATGAGGCTTTTGAACATGCCCACTATCCATTTGATTTACTGGTGGATGAATTGGCGCCTGAAAACGACCTCTCACGATCTCCTTTTTTCGATGTGCTGGTAGAAGCACACAATTTCGAAGGACTTATGGAAGAAGAGCAGGCTCAGCAAACAGTCAAGGATGCATTACAATTGAGTCATGTTGGGTCCGACAATCAGACAGCTATTTATGATTTGAATATTGTTATCCGAGAGGAAGAGGATGGTACGTTCTTCGATATCAAATACAATACAGATGTGTTTGAGGGAACTCAAATCCAATCTATGAGTGACCAGTTCTGCTTGTTGGCGGATCGATTGATGACATCTCCTGACACACCTGTTGGGAAGTTGAGTATCATTTCGAAAGAGGAGTCACAGTTCATGAAGGTGATGGAAGGTCATACAATAGACCTATCATTGGATCAGACAATTCTGGACGCTTTTGACAAGATGGTTCGACAGTATCCGAATAAGGTGGCCATACAATACAAAGGCCAACAATTGTCCTATCAACAATTGGATGAGGAATCAGATCGGATTGCTGGTTTCCTGATCAGTCGGGAAGTGGCTACGGAAGAAGTTGTCGCAGTGGTGATGTACCGAAATCACACCTACATTGCAGCCTTGCTGGGTATTTGGAAAGCAGGCGCCTGTTACCTGCCAATTACCCCCGACATGCCACCGGATCGAATGAGCTACATGTTGGAACAAGCCCACACGCGTGTCATCGTAACTGACCCGGACTGTTGGGAGACTTCCGAATCGTCTGTTTTACCGATTGATGGGCCTTACGAGATATTATGTACTGGTGACACCCAATATTCGGGCAAATATCCACAATGTTATGACCTCTCAACCTTCGAACCAACGGAGGCTGTGTCACGCATCGCGTTAAAAGGAGATCAGCTGGCTTATATCTTGTACACGTCAGGCTCCACAGGTAAGCCAAAGGCAGCCATGATCGAACATCAGGGAATGTTAAATCACTTACTGGCGAAACTGGAAGATCTCAACATAACACACGAATCGGTGATTGCTCAAAATGCATCGCAGAGCTTTGATATTTCCATATGGCAAATGTTTACCGCACTGCTTGCTGGGGGAACCACATTGGTCATTCCTAATGATACGATTTTGGATGAACCCGCGATGGTGTCTTTACTTTCGGAGGCTGAGGTAACGGTATTAGAGGTTGTGCCTTCTTATCTAAGTATATTGTCAGCATACTTGTCTGATGCGCCAAAGGCCTACTTGCAATCGCTTCAGTCGTTGTTAGTGACTGGAGAGGTCGTTCGTCCACATCAGGTCAATACCTGGTTGACACTTTTTCCAGAAGTTCCTGTGCTTAATGCATATGGACCAACAGAAGCTTCAGATGACATTACGCACCATTGGATTACTGATAAAATTTCAGATGACCGTACTGTACCGATCGGAAAACCCATAAGAAACACCCGATTGAAAATATTAAGTCCTGAAGGAGAACCTTGTGCAGTAGGAGTGAAAGGTGAATTACAAGTGACAGGAATAGGTGTAGGCCGTGGATACTATGGTGATGATGAGAAAACGAAAAAAACCTTTTCATATAAGGAACGAAGAGAAGACGCGTCCTATCTAACCGGTGACATTGCCCGGCTGCTACCTTCAGGAGATATAGAATTTTTAGGAAGGGCTGATGCTCAGGTCAAAGTCCGGGGCTATCGAATAGAATTGGGTGAAATTGAAAACCACCTGAGTCAACTTCCTGGAATTGATCATGCGGTGGTATTTCTGGATACCCTTAAAAACCTGCTGGCATTTGTGTACTCGGAAAAGGGAACAACAGATGAAGCCCAATGCAAATTGGCTTTGAAAGAAAAGTTGCCAGCATATATGATCCCTTCTTTCATAGGGGGCTTGCCAGAGCTGCCGCTGACGGCTAATGGAAAAGTTGACCGAAAAGCCATAGAAAAGCTGATGTGTGAGGAGCTCTCCACGAATGAAGAGACGAACTATCCAGAAGGCGAATTGGCTGAGGTTTGGGGAGAGGTACTGGGTAGAGCTGATATTAGTGCCTCCGATCACTTCTTTGAGTTGGGCGGACATTCCATATCAGCAACCAGGCTGAGTACCCAGATTCAAAAGCGAATGGGTGTTCACTTGAGCCTAAAAGAGATTTTTCAATATCCGGTTCTTAACGAACAACAAGAGCTACTCGCACGGAAACAAGAAAACCAGGTGAAGGCGATTGAAGAAGCACCGGAGCTTGATCTGTATCCCGTGTCTAATGCCCAGAAGCGATTGTGGCTACAAGATCAATTGGTGCGAAATCAAGTGACTTACAACATGCCTGCGGCTTATGTATTGAAGGGTTATCTCCAAAGAGAATGGCTGGAATCTGCTTTTATGGCGCTTATTAACCGTCATGAAAGTATCCGAACCTTGTTTGTACAAGATGGCGATGAGGTCTTTCAAAAAATCCTGCCAGCCAGGGACTTTGATTTCGGCTTGAATACGATCAATCTGGAAGGTCTAACTGAGCCTCATCATGAAGTAAAGCGCTTGATTGATCAGGAGTTACAGACTCCTTTTGATTTGCGGGAAGGACCATTGTTCAGGGCAAGCTTGGTCAGGATCAGTGAAGAAGAACATATTTTGCTTTTTTCTACGCACCACATCGTTTCTGACGGATGGTCTATGGGTATCCTTATTCGGGACTTCATCCAAAGTTATAATGGCCTGAGCGCAGGCCTGGGTGCAACCTTGGATCCCCTGCCGATTCAGTACAAAGATTATGCCTGGTGGCAGCAACAAAACCTGGATGGAGAGGAATTCAATAGGGCTGAATCCTATTGGAAGTCGCGAATGGAAGGAGAAATTCCAGTCCTGGAACTACCACTGGATCTTCCGAGAGGAGACCATCAAAGTTTTCGGGGGGCCGTATTTTCATTTGAATTAACGTCCGATTGCTATCACAAAGTGAAAGCCATGGAAGCTAATTATCAGGTCACACTCTTCTCTGTCCTTACGTCTTGCATTTATATCCTGCTTTATCGCCTCACAGGGCAAACAGACATGATTCTCGGTTTCCCTGCGGCAGGCAGAAATCATCACTTGTTGGAAGATCAGATTGGTTTTTACATCAATACCCTGGTGCTTCGAATTCAGGAGGGGGATCAGATTGCCTTTGAGGAATTGATTAAACATACCCAAAAGCAAGTATTGGAGGCCTATGAACACGAGGCTTATCCTTTTGATATGCTGGTCTCTTCCTTGCGATTGGAAGAAACCGAAAGAAACAGCCTCTTTGACGTGATGGTGCAAATACAAAATGCCAGTCAGGAAGAGCGACTGAACGAATCACTTGCTGCATTGGAAGTATCCAGCTATCCATATGAGTTGCATGGAGGAGTAAGCAAATTTGATTTGACCTTCAACCTCACGGAAAAACAAGATACCGTCCGTGTAGACATTGAGTACAATACTGACTTGTTTTTTGAGTCAAGTATTTCGACCATGGGGCGAGAACTACTAAATATTCTGGACTGCTGCATCAACCAGCCGGATCTACCAATCCATGCGGTTAAAATGCAGTTGATGGAACAGTCAGATCCGGATCGCCTAAAATATTATCAAGCATTCAACGAAGAAGAGATCATTGCCGATTTCTAGAAGCCAACTTTAAATAACTGCTTCATCAGATCACTAGTAATTAAACCCATAAACATGAACAGGAAACTCATTCATCAGGTTTTTGAATATCAGGTAAATGCCCAACCGGATTGCGTTGCGATAGAACAGGAAGGGCTTTCTTTGACCTATGCTGAACTTAATGGTTTGAGCAATCGGATTGCTCATGTACTAATGAGCTTGATCAAGGGGGCCGAAGAGCCTGTTGCGGTATTTGGCAATCGTGATTACCAACTAGTGGCATCGGCTCTTGGTATTTTCAAGGCTGGTCAGGTGTTCGTTCCATTGGACATAACACATCCTACAAAAACCCTGGCCAAAAAGTTGGACGTTGCTGCACCTGGTGTAGTGTTAGTATCCGCAAGCCAGGTACAAAAAGTAAAGGAATTGTTTCTTGAAGTAGAAAGCAGTGTTAGGCAAATACTGGTGATAGATGACCTTCAAAACATTACTTTGTGTGACGCAATTTCTGGTGAATTGCATGACCTACAAGAGCTCAATGGCTCCAATCCCGAATTGCAAATAGGAGCGGAATCATCAAACTATATTTACTTCACTTCGGGGACTACTGGTACTCCTAAAGCGATTTTGGGAATGCACCAGAGTTTGGGACATTTCATTCACTGGGAAGCATCAACATTTGATATTACCGCAAAAGATCGGGTGGCACAGTTAATTCAGTTCACTTTTGACGCTTATCTGAGAGACGTTTTTGTTCCATTGAGTGTTGGTGGTACTTTATGTATCCCTTCGGAGGCAATCTATTCGGACTTTTCCTCGCTGATGCAGTGGGTGTCAGATCAAAACATCTCTTTGATGCATTCGGTACCGTCACTATTTAGACTGATGATCAAAGAATATCAGGCGCAATCTGAATCGTCAGCGAAGAGATTTGAGTCTTTGAGATATATCATGCTTTCGGGAGAACCTGTATATGCCAAGGATGTTCATGCATGGAACGACCTTGCTGGAGATTCAACCAGGTTGATAAACTTCTATGGTCCGACGGAAACCACGATGATCAAAACTTATCATGTCCTTGGAGGTGGAGCATTAAGTAATCACTCCTGTGTGGTAGGAAAACCAATCAGCCATACGAAAATTGCCATTTTGAACAATGGTCAAGCTTGTGGTGTAGGTGAGATCGGTGAGGTATACATCAAAACCCCATTTGCAAGCAAGGGGTATTATCATGATGACGAAGCAACTAATCAGGTTTTTGTTCAAAACCCCATGGTGAAAAATAAGAAGGATATCATCTACAAAACCGGTGACCTGGGTCGTTTGGACAAAGAGATGAACCTGGAAATTTTGGGCCGTATTGACGATCAGGTGAAAGTCAATGGGGTTCGGATCGAGTTGAAAGAAATTGAACGCGTATTACAGGGTCATGACCAGATCGTAGATGCATTGGTACGCGTCCATCGGGATGAATCTAATAATGCACTGCTTACGGGTTATTATATCAGTGAAGACTTAGAGGAAAGTCGTGTTAAAACATACTTATCGGATTTTCTGGATCAGGGTAAGGTTCCTACTCATTTGGTAAGAATGAATGAGTTTCCGCTTACCTATAATGGTAAAGTGGACAAGAAGGCTTTGCCACATCCCAGCTCATTAGAAGAAGTAACACAAGACTATGAAATTCGGGGAGAAACCGAATCAAAAATTGCAGCAATATGGGCAGAAGTTTTAGGTAAAGAGAAAGATAAACTCAGCCGGAATATTCAGTTCTTTGATGTGGGAGGTTCTTCATTGAGGGCCATTCAAGTGGTCGCTCGGGTGTTTAAGCAATTTGGTGTTCGACTCATTATTGGAGACATTTTTCGAAACAATACCATTGCTAAACTAGCGGCGCATATCGATGAGTTGACCATTACAGAAGATCGATCCATTCCTGCAGTCTCTCCGGCGGAGACATATCCCGTTTCACATGCGCAGAAGCGACTTTGGATCATGGATCAATACGAAAAGGATCAATTCGCTTACAATATCAATGCTTGCTACCGCCTACTGGGGCCATTGGATCCACAGGCTATGGCCACCGCTTTTGATCAATTGGTGGAGCGTCATGAGAGTTTGAGAACTACATTCAAGAACGTGCATGGTAATCCAGTTCAAAAAATATTAGAAATCAGCGAGTTAGTTACTGATTTGCAATTCATTGATTTAAGTGAATCGGCCGATCAAAAGACACAAATAGATGAGATCCGAAACGAGTCCTATCATCATGTATTTGATTTGGCTGCAGGTCCCTTATTTTTAGTCAGGTTGATCAAGCAAGCACCTGACGTACACCTTTTCATTTTGTCGATTCACCACATCATCGCAGATGGTTGGTCGATGCACATCATGGTCGATGACCTGATTGCTTATTATAATGCGAACGTTGATGGTGTGAAGGCTGACTTACCTTCCCTACCAATTCAGTATAGGGATTACAGCAACTGGCACAATGCTCGACTCCAAGGTACGGAAGGAAAGCAACATGAGCGTTTTTGGAGGTCTCAGTTTTATGACTTTGATCAGAAGCAACGCCTGGTCACCGAAGACGCATTACTTGCTCAGGCCGGAGATTTTACAGGAAGCCGTCATCGATTTGAGGTGTCTCATGCCTTGTCCCAATCATTGAAGAAAACAGCGGCGGACAATAAAGCAACGTTGTTCCAGACTTTACTAACCACTGTCTATGCATTGCTATTCATCCGCTACGGTAAGGAAGACCTTACGATCGGGTCGCCCATGGCAGGACGTACCTATAAGGAACTGGAAAATCAAATAGGTCTTTTCGTCAATATGCTCCCCATACGCATACAATTGGCGAGTGAAAATACCTTGTCGATGTTGTTAGCTCATGTGGCTAAAACATGTGCAGAGGCTTATGAGCATGAGATATATCCTTTTGACCGCATCGTAGAAGATCTGGGGCTTAGCAAAAATAGCCAGGGGTTATCGTTGTTCGATGTGGTGGTACAACTTCAGGATACTGAAATGCAGCAGAGCAGTAAGGCAGATGCGCAAGCCCTTACTTTTGAGGAGGTACCGTCAGATTTTATGGCAGCCAAATTTCCATTGACATTTGACTTTTATGATGGTGCCGATGGACTCTCGGTTGAAATAGAATATCAATCTGGTTTATTCACTTTGGAAGAAATTGGGCAAATGGCATCTGATTTCGAGAACCTACTCAATCAAATCACGAAAAAGGAACAAATGAGTTTGGCCTCACTGAAGATGGACCTTAACCCTGAGGTTTTCCTGAATGAGGAGGCTGAATCATTGATCAATCTAGCTATTGACGAGTCGTTTTGATGACTGTTGGTAAAAAGCGCAATAGCGAGAATATTTAGATACACTTATCCCAAATCATACTGATAAAAGAAGAGCAATGGATAAAAAAATTATTCATACTGTTTTTGAGTACCAGACTACTCAAAACCCAGAGAAACTGGCGATCGTTGAAGAGGCCAGTAACCAGATCGTCAATTATGGGCAACTCAACACCTATGCAAATCGCATTGCTCGTCATTTGATCCTGGAAGGGATAGAGCGGGAAGATCAGGTGAGCGTTTTTCTTGAATCCGGAATCAATTTGGTGGCTTCAATGCTGGGCACATTGAAAGCGGGTGGTGTTTATCACCCCGTTGATCCAGATTTTCCAGAAGAAAAACTGAAATCCTGGCTCTCTGGCTATCCTGGGAAGTACTTCATTACAGAAGGCAAGCACATGCTCCAATTGGAAGCCCTCTTTCTGGAGCTGGAGATTTTTCCGATTGTCTTCATTCTGTTGGGAAAGCATCATTTATGCCCTACCATCTGGGAGGATGGAAAACTGAAGTTAAGGAAATCCAAAACCGGAATTAATGAAACCAACCCCGATTTGGAAATTTCCCCTGAGCAGGGTAGTTACGTGTTATCTACTTCTGGAACAACAGGAAAAGGGAAGGCCTTCATGGGTACTCAAAAAGGGTTGGCTCACTTCCTTCATTGGGAGGCCAGTCAGTTTGAGCTGACACCTCATATGCGGGTGGCCGCTTTAAGTCAGATAACCTTTGACGCTTCATTGAGGGATATTTTGTTGCCCCTTTCAATAGGTGGCATCCTTTATATTCCGTCAAAAGAATTGAAGCAAAATACGACTCGATTGGTGACGTGGCTCACCAAAAATAAGATCAACCTGTTCCATTGCGTACCTTCGGTATTCCGATTGATAAGTGGAGTGGTCAGCAGTGATTTGCCAGGTCAGTACCTGCATGATTTGAAATATGTACTAATGGCCGGAGAGCAATTATTTGGGAAAGATGTCCTTGAATGGAGGGCTATAATGGGAACTGACACCCGGTTGGTCAACCTTTATGGCACATCTGAAACGACAATGGCTAAGACTTTTCACGTCATTGAAGATATTCCTGGCGATGATCTGGCATACAGGATCCCTGCGGGCAAGGCGATTAATAATACAATCATTGCCGTGATCCAAAAAAACCGACTTTGCGGGAAAGGCGAGATCGGCGAGATATATATCAAGACCCCATTCATGACCAAAGGTTACCTCGGGGATTCTGAATTGAATGCCAGGTTTTTCGTGCAAAACCCCTTGAACACGGAAAGAGATATCATTTACCGTACCGGGGATTATGGCCGGTGGAACCAAGACGGAGCATTAGAAGTACTGGGCCGTACGGATGACCAGGTGAAAGTGAATGGAATTCGTGTTCGACTGACCGAGGTAGAAAAGGGAATGTTGGAACATCCCGAGCTGAAGGAAGTTGTTGTGATCAGTCATCAGAACCCGTCGAATGAGAACTTTTTAATATGCTATTACACTGCGAACAGTGTACTCAACAATACGGAGTTGTCTGAGTTTGCATATGGCAGTTTGTCTTCGGGCATGGCGCCAGCGTTTTATCACCAAATGGACGCCTTTCCTCTCACCATCAATGGGAAGGTCGACAAACGAGCACTCCCCAAACCTGAGCTTATCCTCATGAAACAGGGTGAAGTCAAGGTTCCTAACTCGGAAGTACAGCAGTTGGTACATGATATCTGGTCTGAGGTTTTGAACCTTCCTGAAATTAGTACGGAGGTTTCCTTCTTTGAAATCGGTGGCACTTCCCTACAGGCCATTAAGGTCATTTCAGGAATTTATCACCGTTTGAAAAAGGAACTGGTGTTGACGGATATTTTCAAAAATCCGACCATTTCGAAACTTGCTGACCTACTGGAAACCATCGAAGAGGAAGTAGCGATTGACATAGTTCCGATTCGAGACGAAGACACTGCATTGGCTGTTTCCCATGCTCAGAAACGGCTATGGATTACGGACCAGATGCATGGGGCTAATGATTTTTACAGCATGCCTGATCTATTTGTGATGGAAGGCGAAGTAGACATTGATGCCTTAAAAAGGACCTTTTTTGCACTGGTCAATCGACACGAAAGTTTAAGAACTCGCTTTTCTTCTGAAAATGGGAGGGCCGTACAACAGATTACTCCAGTCAACATGCACGGGCTAACAGTAACGGTAAAGGACATAGGAGATGTTTCTGAAGAAACCTTATTGCAATTGGCTTCTGAAGAGGGTAGCATACCTTTTGACTTGCAAAAAGACTTATTATTCAGGGCGAAGCTTTTTCGAATGCGACCGGACAAGGTGGCTTGTTTCATCAACATGCATCACATTATTTCTGATGGCTGGTCTGTGCACTTATTGGTGGAAGAAACGAAGCAGTTGTACAATGCATTTTCTCGAGGAGAAGTCAACCCACTCCCTGCCCTAAAGCTGCAATACAAAGACTTTGCTGCCTGGCAGAATCAGCAGCTGAGCTCCGAGACCATCGAACCGCATAGAAGATTTTGGCTCGATCAATTTCATGGAGTGATTCCGAGAGTAGATCTTCCTGGATCAAAAGAACGTTTTGGCGTGAAGTCCCTGAATGGTTCACACACCTATTTTGACCTGAATAAGTCGATCACTACAGGATTAGAAAGGTGCATCAAGGGTGAAGGACTTACCCTGCTTCCTGTCCTGATGGGCGTCGTAAAGACACTACTGTATAGCCTGAGTGGTCAGAAAGATCTGGTTGTAGGTATTCCTGTAACGGCCAGGACGCATCGCTCTTTGCAATCTATTGTTGGAAATTTTGTGAACTTATTGCCCATTCGGTCAAGTATAGTCCGGGACCAGAATTTCAGAGCTTTTATACTTGAACTGGGAGAGCGTGTGGCGAATGCTTATACCCATCAGTCTTACCCTTTCGACTTGCTGGTTTCCGAGTTAAATGCCAATGAGGATGATACCAGATCTCCAATATTCGATGTATTGGTTCAGCTTCAGGATGAACGTGATACCTCTCCATCGAACTTAGAAATGAACGGACTGAAAATACGTTCACTACACGCAGAAGTGAATGTTTCCAAATTCGACCTCACCTTCAATTTTACGGTCAATAAAAACGGAACCATCACTACTGCTTTGGAATACGATACAGAAATATTTGATAAAGCCCTGATAAATGACATTCAGGAACAATTCCTCAATCTGTGTGAACTGCTTGTCGAGCAACCGGAAACTTCAATGAAGGAGGTCAAAAAGCTGACATTGAACTCTGGGGAACAGGCGTTAAAAGCTTCTCTTGATATGAAGTTCAGCGAAGTAGAAGTCGTCGACGCTTTTTAGATAAATCGGATCCTCCTCAGACATTAAGATACCCTATATCAGAATAATCATGAAGAACAATATGCTTGTTAATGCTGCTTTTCGGCAGCAGGTAAGCCATCATCCCGATCGTATTGCCATTGAAGATTCGGAAGGTTTTCTGTCCTACACCGGACTGAACACCATGGTCACTGAAATTTCGGAAGTGGTGGCGCACTTTGCCGACCTTAGCTCAGATCAGTTCCTGATTGCATTGCCTACAGGTAGACGACAGGTGGCAGCTATGTATGGTATTCTTCATGCTGGGAAAATTTATCAACCGATCGATCATGGAATGCCTGAAGATGCCCTTCAAAATGGGATTGAGACTTCTGGTGCACAGCTCATCATTAGTACCCGTCAGGATATCAATCAACTTCTACAACGGTTGAATGCCACGACATTAGCTCAGCTACACTATTGCATTTTGTTCGAGGACGAGATCAGCGTATATCACATCGTGGAAGGAGCTTTGCACAAGGTAAAAACCGAACGGAAACCAGTCTCCTGGGAAATGGTTGATCCTGCTGCAGATGCTTATGTCTTTCAAACTTCCGGAACAACAGGTAAAAGCAAGGTTTTTACCGGTACACAAAAGGGACTGTCTCATTTTATCCATTGGCAACAAAAAGAGTTTAAGTTCGATCATACTTGTAGGGTGGCCCAGTTAAGTCAATTAACCTTTGACGCATCTTTTAGAGATATTTTATTACCCTTGTCTGTAGGAGGGACCCTTGTCATTCCTAAAGCGGAGATCAAGCAAAATCCTATACTACTACTCTACTGGCTTATTGAAAAACAGATTACCAGTTTTCACACCGTTCCTTCCTTCTACAGGATACTGTTGGATGAGGCAGAGAGACATCCTGAGTTGAAACCCGATCATTTAGAAAACATTTTTCTTTCAGGAGAACCCTTGTATCCTTCGGATGTTAACCGTTGGCAGTCTGTATTTGGGGAAGGTTGTCAGTTTGTCAATTTATATGGCGTCAGTGAGTTGACCATGATTCAACTCTTTCTTCGAATTGGGGATCCGTCCGTTTATGAAGCAACCAGGCCCTTGCCGGTAGGTCGTCCTATCGACCATACGGCGGTAGCCATTATTGCTGAGGGAGCCAGTTGTGAAATTGGAGAAATTGGAGAAGTGTACATCAAAACGCATTTCGGGACAAATGGCTATCTCCGCGATCAGGCCAGTAACAACCGAACCTATGTTCAAAATCCTCTTGTTTCCGATAAAAAGGACATAGTCTACAAAACGGGAGACTATGGCAAGTTTAATGCTCAGGGACTTTTAGAGATTGTCGGTAGAACAGATGACCAGGTTAAAGTAAATGGCATTCGTGTCAATTTAAATGAAATTGAAGCTTGCATAAATTCCCTTGAAGAGGTACAGGAAGCGGTGGTTTTGAAACACGAGGATGAAAACCATCAAACGAGCTTGGTGTGTTACTACACAGGCAATCAGATGACGGTAGAAGCTATGAGTGATCGGTTAGAGAAACTACTTTCCAAAAACTCCTTTCCTTCTCTTTTTCAGTACATGGAGGCCTTCCCTCTGAATATCAATGGCAAAGTGGATAAACGTCATTTGCCAAGTCCCAAAACGTTACTATTGCAAACAGAAGATTATCATGCACCAATCAATGAGTTAGAATCATTCCTCGAATCTGTCTTCAAGGAAGTTTTGAACCTACCTCAGGTCAGTAGGGAGGTATCGTTTTTCCAAATTGGAGGGACTTCATTAAAAGCCTTTCAGGTGATATCTAAGATCTATCAGGAACATGAAGTTCAGTTACAACTTCGAGATGTTTTTGATCATCCGGGTATCGGACAACTGGCGCTGAAAATAGAACAGAGTCAACAAAACACTTCTGCGCATAAGATTCCAGTATTGGATCCGGATTTGGATAATTATGAAACCTCCCATGGCCAATGTCGATTGTGGATTGTAGATCAATCCGAGCAATCTTCAGCGAAGTTTAATATTGCGGAAGCGATCAGGATTGAGGGCCCTTTACAAGTAGATAAGCTCAGAGAAGCTTTTCGTTTTCTTGTTGACAGGCATGAAGTCTTACGGACCAGCTTTTTGGTACAGGACGCTCAGATGAAACAAAAGATTCACAAGCTGGAAGAAATGACGCTGCCTTTTCAGGTTAGGGAGTTTGTTGGGGATGAAGTTGATGTCAGAGAGATGGTCAATGCCGAATCTGCTGTTCCTTTTGAATTGAGTGAACCGGGTCAGGTCAGGCTTACAGTCATCCCAACTTCAAGAAATTCATGGGTGGTATGTTTCATCATTCATCACATCATCTCGGACGGTTGGACTGTGAATCTACTCTTTGAAGAGTTGATCAAGAAATACACAACAATGACCGGAGAGTCCAGTTATGAATTCCCGGCGTTGAACATCCAATACAAGGAATACTCGGCCTGGCACAATAAGCTGCTTGAGGACGGACTTCAAGATCGTTCCGCTGACTTTTGGAAATCACAATTCAACTCTGGTTTCGAAACGTTGCTACTTCCGGCCGATACTCAGTTGGAAAAGGAAAACCAATTCGGAGGTCAGAGAATCGCAACGCGAATAGAAAAATCATCGATCCGATGGTTAGAGAACCAAACGCCTGGCGCAGAGTTAACCGTTTTTAATGCATTGACGTCTGTCATAAGTATCCTATTAAGTACACGATCGGGGCAACGTGATTTTCTGCTTGGGATGCCTGTTGCTTGTCGGGATCATCCACAGTTGCAGCACCTGGCTGGGTTTTTTGTAAACCTGGTTCCTATTCCCGTTCATGTCAATGACAGTCTTACGTTTATGCAACAGACGGAACAACAACAGCAATCCAATCTGGAGGTACTGGAATACAAATACTATCCTTTTGACAGTTTGGTGGAAGACCTGGATATAGAAAATGAGGTATTCAACGTACTGATCCAAAAGCAAGAACAGCAGAACAGTCAATTTGAGGATTATCTGCCAGAGAAGCTGAAAGTAGATGTCATGGCCTCGGAGTTTGCCTTGAGCAAATACGACCTTACTTTCAACATCACCGAGGAAGATGATTACTTTGAACTGGGAATAGAATATGCTACTTCAATGTTCCGGATTGAAACCATTGAAAACCTGATTGAGGGATTCCATTCATTATTACATGCGATCCAGGAAGATGAGAAGGTAACAGTTGGCGAACTCAGACATGAGCTCACGAATCGACATGAAACTGCCCTGGAACAATTATCAGGCATGACTGCTGAACTTTCCGAGGAATTTTAAGCTGAAATCCAAGCCGTCAGTAAAGTCGAGGTGGTTTCGACTTTATCTAATTGGATTGAAACTTCGCTCAACAAACGATACTGAATTCCTGGTTGATCTTATACCTAATGAACGCCTTAGTGGTGTGCGGCTGAAACGCCTTGTCACATAGGACGCTAGTCTGGAATAGACGAAAAGACACATTAAATTTTTTTCTAAAACGTAAACTCAATACCAGTTTTTCATGCGAAGAACTGGTTTCTCCTCACCTGTTACTCCACAGAGAAATGAATAAAAAGCTAATTCATACGGTCGTTGAGGCAGCGGCACTGAAATTCCCTCAAAAGGAAGCCATTGTAACTTCTAAAGGAAGCATTACTTACCAGCATTTGAATGCCCTGATCAACGGGATTGCTGATGACCTGTGTGCCCTGTCCATTGAACGAGGGGACACAGTATGTGTATTACTTGATCCCGGAGTGTCTTTGGCGGCAACCATGTTGGGGGTTTTCAAATCGGGAGGGGTGTACTTACCCACTGCATCTACTTTTACAAAGGCGCGGTGGCGTACCATTTGCGAGGTACTGAAACCCCAGGTGTTCATAACTACTGCCCGGCAATTGGAATGGTTTGAACATGAGATTGCTCAGGATTTTGACGTTCCTTTTGCCCATATTCTTTTGCTGAATGAAAATGGACTTCCTGTGAAATATTACCGGTATACGACAGGAATCAAAGAAGAAATAGAGTTGGAAGCCGAACCCATTGCAACGAAAGCAGACGTTCAGGGAAGTGATGGAGCCTACATCTATTTCACTTCCGGTACGACAGGGAACGGAAAGGCTTTTTTAGGTCAACACAAGAGCCTTGGACATTTCCTACATTGGCAAAAAACAGAATTTGAGGCAACCCAGGAGGTCAGGGTTTCTCAAATCAGTAAGGTAACATTTGATGCTTCATTACGAGATTATCTACTTCCACTAAGCGTCGGAGGAACACTCTACATACCCGATGATTCTGTGAGAAACAATCCATTGAGTTTGCTTGACTGGTTAGCTGAGAACGAAATATCATGGGTACACACCGTGCCTTCTGTCTTTCGATTGCTGATCCGTGAAATGGAACACCGAGAAAAGTCGGAGTTACCGAATATGGGGCAGTTGAAATGGATCTTCCTGGCAGGTGAAGCCCTTTACGGAAGAGATATCCTATCAGCGAATCAATACATTGGTGATCAGGTGTCTATGATCAACCTGTACGGAACATCGGAAACCACGATGGCCAAGACATTTTATACCACTACCTCCTTGCCGAGAAATGAGGGTTGGAAAGTGCCGGTAGGTAAGCCCATTTCAAATACGGCGATTGCTGTGATCAATCAGGGCCGGGCCTGTATGGTGGGTGAAATTGGGGAGGTGTACATCAAGACACCTTTCATGACCAAGGGTTACATCGATCAGCCCACACGAAATGCATCCGTTTTCGTCCAGAACCCACTTGAGTCCATCAAAAAGGACATCATCTATAAAACGGGAGACCTGGGCAGATTGAATGTTCAGGGAGATCTTGAAGTGCTCGGTCGCTTAGATGATCAGATCAAATTGAATGGACTGAGAGTAAACCTCGTGGACATTGAAGGAGAGGTACTGGAATTGGAAGGGGTGGAAGAAGTTGTGCTGACTCACGAAACAGATATTGATAATGGTGATTCATTGATCTGTTATTATACTGGTGACGCAGCCATTCAGGATTCCATGGCAAGCCAATTGCGAACCAGGCTGGAAGAAGCGTATATCCCACATATTTTCGTTCACCTGGACCAACTTCCTCAAGGTGTAAATGGCAAGGTAGACAAGCGCATGTTGCCTAAACCTGAGGAATTGATGCTTCGACACATCCACTATTCTGCTCCTGTTGGAGAAATGGAAAGTACCGTTGCGCGTTTATTTGAGGAAGTGTTGGCGCATCCCAGGATTGGAAGAGACATGAAGTTCTTTAAGATGGGAGGGACCTCTCTGAAAGCGATGCGACTAATTGCAAGATGTTTGAGAGAGCTAAAAGTCGAGGTAGAGTTGAAGGAAGTTTATGAAAATGAAACGCCCGAGACTTTGGCGAAAATCATCTCGCATAAAGAAAAAGTGGGTGATCAGACCATCACTGCAGGAGAAGAAGCTGAAAATCATCCGCTTTCCTACGGTCAGCAAAGACTGTGGGTCACCTGTCAGTTGGAACAAGAACATTCTGCCTACAATATGGTAGAAGCCAGTTTGCTCCGCATGGACCTGGATATCATGACGTTCGATTTAGCTTTTCAAAAGCTGGTTGGTCGTCACGAAGCGCTAAGGACGGTATTCGAAGCCCGAGATGGGGAGGTTTTTCAGCGGATCATACCAGAGGCTCAGTTCGATTATTCTATCGATCATCAGGACTTTTCTCTGTTTGAAAACCCCAGAGCGAAAGTCGATGTAGCTATCGAGCAAGAGACCATTAAAAAATTCGACCTGGAAGACGGGCCGCTTTTCAGAATCTCATTATTCAAGCTTTCAGAGAACAATTATGTCTATGTTTTTGTAGTCCACCACATTATTTGTGACGGTTGGTCACTCGAAGTGCTCCTCAAGGATTTCCTGGATTTTTATCAGGAAGAGCAAGGTTCGGGTACATCGGTTTCAGCACCCACCTTGCAATACCGGGACTATGCCAGATGGCAACAGAACCAGCAGGAAACAGCGCGCTGGAAGCAAATGGAAAATTATTGGTTGGAACAGTTAGGAAGGGATATTCCTTTGATCGATTTGCCTGTGTCCTACCCAAGAAGTAAAAAGAAAACTTCGAGGGGAAGCAAGGCTCAGCTGATGATTTCAACAGAGACAGTCAACAACATTCAACGCAAAATAGAGGATAACAATACCAGCCTTTTCGTATTTCTTCTTTCCACGGTAAAGTGTCTGTTATATCGTTATACCCGTCAGGAAACCATCGTTGTTGGCTCACCAGTCGCGGGAAGAACACGTCAGGAATTGGAAGGGCAAGTTGGCTTCTATGCGAATACTTTGGCTTTCTTGAGTGAGATCAACAGTGAAGAGAGTTTCAATACATTACTCCAGCAGGTCAACCAGACCGTGGTGGAAGGAATGCAATACCAGGACTACCCCTTTGATTTGATCATTGATCAACTTCAGGTAGATCGGACCACCGGACGCTCTCCGTTGTTCGATGTAATGGTCGTCTTGCAGGACACCCATCAGATTCAGGACATTAATGGAAGTCAGCTGACTGATCTGGAAGTGTCTTCATATCCCATTGAAAAACATGCGACCAAATTTGACCTGACGTTTACATTCGGTTTTGACGGAGATCAAATCGTACTCAATCTGGAGTATAGCACGGAGTTGTTTGCTCCCGAAATGATTAATAGAACCCTTGGTCATTTTGAAAGAATGTTAAAAACAGTGGCAGCCGATGATACGACTACTGTTTCTGCGATCAACTACCTGGATGAAGGAGAGAAGCAACAACTAATCTCAGCCTACAAAGGCCCGGAAGTTGACCTGCCACTGGATAAACTGTGGCATCAACTGTTTGAAAAGCAGGTATTGAAGTATCCGAATAAAATAGCCGTAAAGTGTGGAGAGACCACTTTGACTTACCACGAACTTAACGAGAAAGCCAACCAATTGGCCCACCATTTGCGGAATGAAGCAGACGTTTCAACCGGAGATTATGTAGTCTTCCTGGCGGAAAGAGATCATTGGATGATCATTTGTTTGCTGGCGATTTGGAAAGCTGATGCAGTTTATGTGCCAGTAGACCCGAACTATCCGGCTGAACGAGTGGCGTACATTCTTGATGATACCAATGCCCGGGTAATTTTGACAGAAACCCAGCGCAATTCACTCCCTGAAAGTCCCGATATTCAGTGCATCAACTACAAGGACGACTGGTCATCCATTGCTAACGGAGCTTCAGAAAACTTATCTGTTCATCAAACAAACAAAGACCTTTCTTATGTCATCTATACCTCAGGTTCTACGGGTAAGCCCAAAGGAGTAATGGTTGAGCATCAGGGAATGATGAATCACCTGTTTGCCAAGGTAAACGACCTACAGATAGATGATCAGAGCATACTGATTCAGAATGCTTCACAGAGCTTTGATATATCCATTTGGCAGGCAATAGCTGCATTGATGTGTGGTGGAACAACAGTAGTATATGATAATGCTACCGTAATGGATCCGGAATTATTCATTTCCAATGTGGAAGAAGATCAGGTCACAATTCTTGAGGTAGTACCTTCTTATCTGGATAACCTCATGGAAATCATGAAGATTCAGGAAGTCAAGAAGATCTGGTCCAGATTAGACTATCTGATGGTCACAGGTGAAGCTGTTCAGTCATCCGTATTGCGGCAATGGTTCGATATTTTTCCTCATACACCAGTAGTCAATGCCTATGGTCCTACGGAAGCTTCTGATGACATCACACATCATTTCATGTATGAAGCGCCTAAGGTGGTGGATATTCCGGTTGGAAAAACAGTTCAGAACCTCAACATCTACATTCTCGACCAAAACCTACAATTGTGCCCTAAGGGGGTAAAGGGAGAAATATGCGTATCAGGAATCGGGGTAGGTCGAGGATACGTCAATCGCGATGAATTGACCCAGCAGGTCTTTATGGCAGACCCTTTTGAGAAAGGGAAAAAAATGTACCGTACGGGTGATCTGGGCAGGTTTTTACCTGATGGTACACTTGAATTTTATGGGAGACTAGACAATCAGGTCAAAGTACGGGGATACCGTATCGAATTGGGTGAAGTCGAAAATAAACTAACAGGAATCAAAAATATACGTCAGGTAGCGGTATTGCTTCAGCAGGATGATCAGAAACAATCTTTTTTGGCGGCCTTTATCACGGTAAATCAGGAAAACATGATGTCGGCAGAGCACATCAAAACAGAAGCCTTGAAACTGTTGCCAAATTACATGGTACCGGAAAGCATTCGGATACTGGAAAAAATGCCAGTTACTCCAAATGGCAAAATTGACCGTAAGAAGTTGGCAGGAATGGGCATAGAACAGCCTGTTGACAGGGTTATGGTCCTGCCGACCAATGAAACGGAAGTAAAGTTACTGAGTATATGGAAAAACCTGATTGGGGATAAAGAGCTGAGTATTACAGATAACTTCTTCGAGGTAGGAGGACATTCCCTGCGAGCTACGCGAATGGTATCATTCATTTACAAGGAATTCAAGGTGAAGCTGGACCTTAGGTTCATTTTTGATCACCCGACAATTGCTCAAATTGCTCGGAAAATTGTGTCTTCGGATCAGGTAGTTTTTCACGAAATCAAACCCCTGGAAGCAAAGCCGCTTTACGATGCATCACATGCACAATTGAGGTTTTGGTTGATTGATCAACGAGAAAAAGTCAACAATCACTACAATGTGTCTACCTCTCACGTGATGGAAGGCGATTTTAAAGTTGATATTTTTCAGGATGCCTTCAATCGTGTCATTGAACGACATGACGTACTTAGGAGTCGATTCACTTTTGATGATGATCGACTAAAGCAAAAAGTAGAACCAACTGAGAATACGGGGTTTTTCATCGAATTGGAGGATTTCCGAGAAAAGGAAAACCGTGAAGAAGCCGCGATTGCCAATCTGGATGAGCTGAGTCAAACGACCTTCAATCTTTCCAAATTGCCGTTGATCCGTGCGCGGGTCATTCAAGTAGATGACGAACGTTATTTTTTCCTGCTGGTCATGCCTCATATCATTACTGATGGCTGGTCGATGCAGATTCTTTTGAGGGAAGTTTTGACCTTTTACAATGCCATCAAGCGAGGTTTACCTGCGCCATTTTCACCATTGACTATTCAGTACCGGGATTATGCTCATTGGCACAATGAGCAGTTGGCGGGTGAAAACCTCATCAATCTCGAAGATTACTGGATGAAGCGCCTGGCCCAATTACCGGTGCTTGATCTGCCGGTAGACTACCCCAGGGTAGACAGGACAAGATACACAGGCAGAAGCATTGCCTTCCACCTGGATACGAATAAGGCACAGCAATTGCAGGATTTGAGCTATGCATACGAATCCAGTCTGTATATGACTTACATGTCGTTCTTCTATGGATTATTGCATCTCTACACCCATCAGGAAGACCTGATTGTAGGTACACCTATTGCTGGACGTACTCACCCGGACCTTGAAAACCTGATTGGTTGTTTCATCAATATCATGCCGGTTCGGTTACAGTTTTCCAGCACCATGACATTCAGGGAGTTAGTGCATCAGTTGAAACGAGAGTTCCTCAACGACAGTGAGCGACAGATGTACCCTCTTGAAAAGATGATCCAAAAGTTGAATTCAAAGGATTTTGCAAAACGCAATCAACTCTTTGATGTTGTATTCATCTTTCAGAATACGCAGCTAAACATGGAAGAAGTGGAGGAATTGGATCAGGTGAAAGTATCAACACTTCATCTGGAGAACATCATCAGCCGATTGGATCTGGAAGTGGTCGTTACCGAAGTAGAAGGTGAGGGGATCACGACAGTATTCAATTACAATGTGGATTTGCTGTCCAATGAGCGTGTGCAACTAATGACTGAAAAATTTCAGCAGATCATGGACATTGTTTTGGACAATCCTGACATAGCACTAAACGAACTTAATGTAGCCCTGGAAGAACAGCTAAGTACCGATACGGACGAAGCAGACCTGGAGCTATCACTGGAAATGAATTTCTAACTGACTTTACTTATCTAATCATGCAAAATAAGCAGTTATCAATGGATCACTGGTACAACCAGTTGATCAAAGTCAATCCCCAACAAATTGACTTACCTGTAGTAGAATCGAAACATGAGAAGTATTTGCATTTGGGTAAGCAAATACCCGAAGCACTTACAGCTCGGTTGAAGGAAATTTGCGGAGACAATGTGGCATCTCAATTTGTGATATTTAGTACTGCACTGTCAGTTGTATATTACCATCATCAGGTGAGAGATTTGTCGCTCAGTACGCCTCCATTGAAAGCCAAAGAAGGAGAGGAAGCTTCTTCTTTCTTGTATATGCTACCTGCATTGTCTGGAGAAGATACGTTTCATTCCGTATTAGAAAAAATAAAGCAACAGCTTAAGTCGGCCTTCCGGTTTTCGCGATACGATGAGTCAGAACTCGGAAGATCTTTGCTAATCAATAAATCCATTGAAATTGCGAGCTATCAGTCATTACTAATTGCTGATAAGCGAATGCACAGATTGGAAGATACATCTTTGAATCAGCATGACATTGGATTCGTCTTTGATCAGAGCGAATTCGAAATTCATCATAGTCAGCGATATGATGGGCAGATCATCGCACAATTAGGAGAGCAGTTTTTGCTTGTTCTCGATGCTTTTTTGAGCGACAAAGAACGACTCATTACTGAAATTTCACTTGTTTCTAATGAAGTTAAAAAGCAACTAGAAGGTTTCAATAACCAAAAATTAGAAATCTCTAAAAACAAAACAGTTGTTGACCTTTTTGAAGAGCAGGTTAAAAATCAGCCCGAGGTATTGGCAGTCAGTGATGTGACTCGTCAATGGACCTATGCTGATCTGCAGCGACGCAGTGATCAGATCGCGGCATTGTTGATCAGTCATGCGGATTATGAAAAGGGATTGAACGTAGGTGTATCCATTGAACGGTCGGCGGAATTGGTCAGTATCATTTTTGGATTGTTTAAAGCAGGATTAGTCTATGTGCCGATAGATCCGGCACTTCCGTTGCAACGTAAGCAACAAATGGTTCATAACTGCCAGTTATCGATTTTGATTGCGGATGACATGTCCGTACAAGATTGGTTGCCTGCATCAGTTTCCGTTCATAATTCAAACGAATGGGAAAATACACTTGTGGAGGTTGAAGTGGCCGAACGCGTAGCCGTGGGTCTGAAGGATATGGCCTACGTCTTGTATACTTCGGGCTCGACGGGATTACCAAAAGGAGTGATGATCAATCATGATAGCTTACTAAACCTTTCAGTAGCTGCTCCTGATCTTTTGGATCTTTCCACGGAAGAGCACTTTCTTTCTGTAACCAGCATGTCTTTCGACATTTCGATCTTCGAGTTCGTCGCCCTGCTTTGTAATGGTAATGCACTTACCATAAAACCTGATATTACACAATTAGGTGAGCTTAATGAATATGTCCGAAAGTCCACTGAGGGATTAGAATACAGTCTATATCTTACTCAAGAACCTGCAAATCAGACGGAATTAAAGTCGAGGAAAAAACTTGTATCTGATGCCGATTCTAGTGATCTGAAGGCAATCTGGTTCGGACAAGCAGATGGAGTTCAGATACCTGGTGATGCAACCCTTTCATTAGCCAATGTTTCTTCGTATTCCACCATGACCAATCAAATCGACCTGCGGGTAGATAATTTGGTGTTGACAAATCATGATGTAATTCGGGTTGCAGAGGATTTGTCCATCGTGGATAATTTATCCGGAGGGAGAGTAGGCCTGGCAATCAATCAAGGGGGCGTTTCGGAGCAATTTTCGTTCGCGAAAGATGATTTCGAAGATCGAACCGAGCTATTTGAAACGTCATATAGTGAGCTGAACAAACTCTGGAACAACGACGCCATCGAGCGTACAAATGGTCTTGGAAAAGAAGTTTCTTTAAAAGTTTTTCCTGAACCCATGAGCAAGGAATTACCACTTTGGGTTACAGTGGTTGATCCGGAAACCGACTTTGAAAAGGCCGGTCAAATGGGAGCCAACCTGATGTTACACCTTGTTGATTTCGAGGAACCTGACCTTAAATATGGTATCAAAACGTACAAGAAGGAGTTGAAAAATGCAGGTTACAACATAGAGGATGCCAAAATTACTTGTGTAACAGCTGGTTATGTACTGGAGGCTCAGGAAACGGAGGAGCAGTGGAAAACGGGTTTTAGTGCCTATGTCAATAGTCGGGTTAGTCTGAGCGAAAGCCTTCGGGAAACGCTGAATGAAAAAGAAACCAACGCCGAGGCTTATGCACTAGTTAATTATCAGGAGATCAGCCTTATCGGAAAGGGTAGTTTTGTCAAGCAACAGTTACAAAGATTGATTGCAATGGGTATCACCGAGCTGGCCTGGATCGCAGATATTAATCCTGATAAGGGCATCATGGAAGATCAGTTGCGGCGATTTACACAATTAAGGGAGGAGCTTAAGCGTGAAGACGCGCTATCCAAACCGATCAATGCGTTGCAGACTACACCGTCTTTGCTCAAAGCCATATTGAGAGATCCATATTCCTCGAAATTTATTGCAGGATTGTCCAAAATTCTGGTTGCTGGAGAACCATTTCCTAAGCAGTTACTGGAGCAATTGGTCAAACGAACCAAGGCAGCGGTCTTCAACGGATATGGCCCTACAGAAGCTACCATATATGCAAGTATCAAACGACTGAATCCAGAAGAACCGGTAATTACCATTGGAGCACCTTTACCGAATACGCAAATGCACATAGTGGATGAACATGGAAACCTGGTACCTCCTGGCGTGGCCGGTCAAATCTTGCTGGCCGGAAATGGACTAGGAAAAGGCTATTGGGGCCAGGCTGAACTTACGGCTTCGCGTTTCAAACAACAGGGTACTGAAGGAGCAATTAGGTACGAAACTGGTGATTTGGGAAGATGGTTACCTTCTGGTGAAGTTGAAATGTTGGGTAGACTTGACCGACAAGTGAAGATACGAGGTAACAGGATTGAGTTGGAGGAGATCGAATACCAATTAAACAATCATCCTCAATTGCTTCAATCTGTAATCACAGTAAAACGTGATGGAGATGATAATGACCTGATATGCGCCTATGTGGTTAGTGACGAAAAGCCTGATCGGGGGGCGTTAAAAAAATACCTGGCCGCTATTTTACCGGGCTATATGATCCCATCGTATTTCATTCGGATAGATGAGGTTCCGGTGACCAGTAGTGGAAAAGTGGATTTAAAGCAATTGCCTGAGCCTGAAACACAGGATCAGAAAACAGAAGTCCCTTATGTGGCTCCCAGAAATGAAATCGAGGCTGGACTTGAAGGTATTTTTAAAGAGGCGCTGCAATGTAATCGGGTGGGTGTTCACGATGATTTCTTTGATATTGGTGGTCATTCCATCATAGCTACTCTTATTGTTTCTCGAATTCTCAGACACTACGGAATAGAATTCAAAATCAGGATCATTTTTGATAACCCTACAATCGAGGCATTGGCAATAGAAATCCAAAATCAATTGGATCAGAAGGATCTTGAAGTCACGACCCCAAAGAAGGATGTAGTGGCGGAAGAAATGGAAGAAATACTTATATAGTATTTTTCAGCACACTGATCCAAATGTCTTTTGAATCAGGCCACAAATAGAATTCACGATAAGTCACAGTCAAGCTGGATCTTTCCGGCTAACCCTCATTGTTTAATTGAGGTCAGGACCTATGGTCCGCGTTATTGTATCATACCCATTCAATGCTGTAAATCATGAGCATAGTATCTTTTGTCGAAGAACTTGAGTCCAATCAGATATTCATAAGTCTCCAGGAGGAACAGTTAAAAGTGACAGCTTCTAAAGAGAAGATCACATCAGAAATTGTTACCCGAATACGTAGCCAAAAACCGGAACTGATTGCGTACCTCAAAGACCGTGAACCGGTTCGAAGAGCTAACGGGTCTTTGTTGAAGGCACATCGTAGATCCAATTTTGACTTGTCGCATGCGCAAAAGCGCTTATGGGTGATTAGTCAAATGGAAGCTACTCGCTCCGCGTATAACATTATACAACTTAGATCTATTGATTTTGAGATTGACGAGGCAGCTTTTACAGAGGCATTTCATTTATTAAGTCACCGCCATGAAACACTGAGAACAGTATTCAAAGCCACTTCAGGGACGCCACAGCAAGTGGTTTATCCTGCTGGAACACTGTTGCCTTATATCGAGTTTGTTGACTTGAGTGATAGCTCGGATCCTGCTAAGCAGGTAGAAAGTTATCAGGACAGTGAATTTCACCATCGTTTTGACCTGGCTGAAGGTCCTTTGCTCAGGGTGCATGTATTGAGATTGGCATCGGATGATACCAAAGTATTGATCAATATCCATCACATCATAGCTGATGGTTGGTCAATCAAAGTGCTGGAAGAGGAGTTTTTTCAGTTTTATGAAGGATTGACTACTGGCGAAACCCCAGAACTGCAACCTTTGCCGCTTCAATACATTGACTATACCATTTGGCAGCATGATCAGGTAAAAGGAGGTGCGTTAGCGCTATCCAGAAAATTCTGGCATGAGTGCTTTAAGGGAGAATTACCCGTATTGGAATTGGCTACTGAACGTCCACGACCTGCACAAAAGACATATGCCGGAAAAAGCTTGACTTTTGGTATTTCCAAGAGCGAAACGGAAGCGCTTGTCAAAATATGCGGTGATCGTGGAGGGTCCTTATTCATGGGCCTTCTAGGGTTGATCAATACTTTATTGTATCGATATACCGGGCAAACCGATACGGTGATAGGCTCACCGATTGCTGGGAGGAATCAATTAGAGTTGGAAAATCAAATTGGCTTTTATGCGAATACCCTTCCTATTCGTACCCGGTTTACTGGTGAAGTGACTTTTTTGGAGTTACTGGACCTGGTGATAAAGACCACTTTCGATGCTTACGATCATCAGGATTATCCCTTCGACCTTTTAATAGATGAACTGGAACTCGATGTTGATTTGAGTCGAAATCCGCTTTTTGATATGATGTTGATATTGCAAAGTCAACGAGTTGAAAAAGCTCAGGAGTGGGAAACGGAACGCCTGGAATTAGATGAAGATGAAATCAGCAAATTTGATCTGACGTTCAATTTTGTAGAAACTACCGAAGGGTTATTGACCAATCTGACTTACAACAGCGATCTATTCAGCGATGATCGTATGAATGCAATGGTAAAGCATTTACGGAATTTACTTTTTGAGATCACAAGGAACCCGAATGCTGCCATCAATAGTTATGCCTACCTCACACAAGAGGAAGAAAAGATCTTATTAAAGGACTTTCAGGGACCTGTTTTGGACCTTCCGGAATCTACAACTGTGATCGACTTATTTCTAGATCAGGTAAAAAAGCAGCCGGAGGCAATTGCGCTGAAACATCAATCCAGGGAATGGACTTACCATGAGCTGGACCACCAGTCCACGCAACTGGCTCGCGTGTTGAAGGAAAACTACCAATTGTGTCCTGGAGATTTGATAGGACTAAGGTTAGATCGAAATGAGGCATTTGTTATTTCAATGCTCGCCGCGTTCAAATGTGGCGCTGCATTTCTTCCTATTCCTTTAAGTTATCCTACGGATCGTGTCGAACTCCTACTAGATGATGCGGGAGTCCGGGTATTGGTGCTAGGAGAAGCACTGCCTGAACTTGAATTTCAGACAATAGTCACTTATGAATCATTACAGGATATTCCTGAGAAGGATAGTCCATTTGAACTTTGTACTGATCCAAAAAGCAGGGCTTATGTCATTTATACTTCAGGGTCTACTGGTAAGCCCAAAGGGGTAATGGTAGGTCAGGAAGCCTTGTTGAGTTTCTGTCTTTCGGCTAAGACGATTTTTGATATTAAACCCTCCAGCAATTCAGCGATGTACAACAGCATCGGTTTTGATGCGTCTGTTTGGGATATCTGGCCATATTTGATCTCAGGAGCTGGCGTGGTGACCATTCCCGAAGCCATTAGATTAGATACCAAGAAATTGGCTTCTTTTTACCATAAAGAGGGAGTTACGCACAGCTTTCTTACCACAGCTTTTTGTGAACAGTTGCAGGAAGAGTCACAATTACCAGAGGGATTGGTACTGATGACGGGAGGAGAAAGAATGCGCAAAGTAACTCCAAATCCTGCCCAATTGTATCACAATTACGGCCCTACAGAAGCCACAATCATTGTAACCTCTACTCTGCTTGATGATGAGCATCCTGATCCTGACCTTCCGATCGGAAAGCCTTTGCCCAATACAGAGATCTTGCTACTCGATGATCGGCACAGATTGGTTCCGGTCGGCGTAAAAGGCCAGATTGCCATTGGTGGTAGACAACTTGCTGATGGGTATCTTAATGCTCCCGACCTTACTGCTACCAGGTTTGTCGATCACCCTTATTATACGGGAAAAAAATTGTACCTGAC
The DNA here is from genome assembly GCA_965215825.1 of Cyclobacteriaceae bacterium. Lineage (GTDB taxonomy): Bacteria > Bacteroidota > Bacteroidia > Cytophagales > Cyclobacteriaceae > JAWPMT01. The sequence goes on from CBDCEM010000003.1 coordinate 1,595,814, forward strand.
CGGAGACCTGGGAAGGTGGCGTCAGGACGGGCAACTGGTATTTGAAGGAAGATTGGATCATCAGGTGAAGGTGAGAGGCTACCGCATAGAATTGGGAGAAATTGAAAACGCCCTGATGACCTTATCAAATGTTGATCGGGCACTGGTTCATGTGGTTGAACAGCAGGGAGATAAAAATCTTGTGGCTTATTATACAGGTGAACAAGCATCAATGGATTTGCTTCAAACCACGCTTAAGCAGCAGTTGCCGTACTACATGATCCCTTCCATTTTCATGTACCTGAAAGCTTTTCCGCTCAATGCCAATAATAAAATAGACCTGAAGCAGTTGCCGGAACCAGTGATCCGACGTTCACAAAACGAAGGAGAGGTGGGGAACATCACTCAGCAGGAAGAGCAGCTATTAAAGATATGGAAAGAAGTGCTACAGATTCATTCGATTGGAATCCATGAGAATTTTTTCGAACTAGGAGGACATTCCCTCAAGGCTGTAAAAATCATTTCTAAAGTTTATCAGGCCTTTGAAGCTGAAATCACTTTGAAAGACTTGTTCGATTATCCAACTGTGAGTACCCTTGTAGAGGCACGTCTAATGAATCCTGATCCGATTCAGGAAACATTAACGCCAGCGGATGAGGAAGTGATTGATCTTACGGATTGTTACGAACTATCATTTGCTCAGCGCCGCTTATGGTTGTTGTCACAATTTGATTTCGCGAAACACGCTTACAAGACGATAAGGCACTATGCGTTAGGTAAAGCCAACCCTCAATGGGTTGAAGATGTATGGCATCAGCTGGTAGAACGGCATGAATCTTTACGCACTTCTTTTGTCAAGGTAAAAGGTAAACCTTACCAAAAAATACACCCGTTTATTGCGGAAAACTATTCCCTTCATCTTGTTGGAGAGGATAGAGTAGAAACACATTTTCAAGAAATTCAATCAAGTCTGGCGGCTGAGGAGTTGGATTTACAAAAAGGCCCTTTAGCCAAAGCCAGTTTGGTGACGGATGAGAATGGAAATAGTACCCTTTTGCTGGTCATTCATCCGATCATCGCAGATAATAAATCACTGGACCTTTTGGTTGAAGAATTTGCTATTTGTTATCAACATGTCTCCTTGGGCAAGCATGACCGGCTTCCACCTTGGCCACAGCAATACAAAGACTATTCAGATCAACAGCATGCATTAAAGACCAATGGAGTCTGGGATCAACACCTTGAGTATTGGAAAGAGGTGTTGAAGGGCCCTTTGCCATTGTTGCAACTTCCGTCTGACAACAGTAGGCCTCCACTTAAAACCTACCAGGGGGAAACGTTAAGGTTTACCCTGGAAGAAGAACTTACTCAAAACTTTAGAGCCTATTGCCAACAACAAGAGGTAACGCTTCAAGTGGGATTGGTGGCCGTAACAAATGTCTTGCTAGCCCGGCTGAGCAATAAGAGCGACATTATTGTGGGTATCCCTGTACTCAATCGAGATCTGCCTGCTTACGAAAGACAGATTGGCTGCTATGAAAACACGCTTGCTTTACGACATTCATTTGACATCTCTGATTCATTTGTGGATTTGCTGGAATTGGTCAATGAAAACATGCGTACCGCTCAACAGCACCGGGAATACCCATTTGATTTGTTGATTGAAGAACTGGACCTGCCCAGAGATTTTAGTAGAAATCCAATTTTTGATGTGATGGTTGCGCATCGGTCACTTGAAAAAGAGGCAATGGAGATTCCCGATGTGGGTGAATTTCTCCTGGAGCAAAATGAAATCAGTAAGCTGGATCTGACCTTTACTTTTTCAGAAATAGATCAGGTGATTGTTTGCGACTTGAATTACAATTCCGATCTGATTTATACCAGCCGGGCAAGAAGACTGGCAGGACAGTTGAAAGCAGTTTGCGAAGCTGTAGTTGCGAAACCAGATTCACCTCTCAACCAATTGAATCTTCTGCCTGACTCAGAACTGGCCCTCATTTACAGCTTCAATCAAACCGACCTTGAATTTAACCGGGAGGAAACCACAGTCCAATGGATTGAACGAGCCCTTGACCGCAACCCTGATGATGTTGCCATCATTGATGATAAAGAGAATCAACTGACTTATGGTCAGTTGCAGGAAAGAGTCAATCAATGGGCTCATTTTCTTCGAAGGACCTACAAGATCGAAAAAGACCAGCTGATTGGATTGATGGTAGACCGAAGTGTAGACATGATCATTCTCATGTTGGCTATTCAAAGGTCCGGTGCAGCCTATGTGCCGATTGATAAGAAATACCCACAGGAGCGCATCGATTATATCATTGAGAATAGTGATATGCGTGTACTCCTGACGGATCAACCTTATGAGGTCGAGGACTGTCCTGTTTTACTGGTCGGAGAATATAAGGAGGAAGTTGTTTCATTTCCTGTTACACCACTTCTTCAGATTAATTCGGTCGGGGACCGGTCTCACCTCATCTATACTTCCGGCTCAACGGGAAAACCGAAAGGCGTTGAAATAGAGCATCGAAATGTAACTGCATTTTTGGCCTGGTGTCAATCAGAATTTGAAAATACAACCTATGATCGGGTGCTTGCCGTCACGTCATATTGTTTTGATCTTTCGATTTTTGAGATTTTTTATCACTTGTATCAGGGGGTACCAATCCATCTGCTGGAGTCTGGAACTGAGATCCCAAAGCATGTTCATGAAGGAGATAGTGTACTTATTAATACGGTTCCTTCCGTGGTAGAATTTCTTATTCGGGAAAAGATGGATTGGTCCCAGGTCGCTGCATTGAATATGGCTGGAGAGCCTATCTCTGATTTCGTATTTCGCCACCTGGATTATGATCATCTGGAGGTTCGCAATTTGTATGGACCTTCTGAAGATACCACCTACAGTACCTGGTATCAGCTAGATGGACAGGAGGAACCCATTCCTATTGGAAAGCCGATTGCTAATACTCGTGTATACATTTTAGATGAGCAACAACAACAGCAGCCCGTAGGAGTCATAGGAGAAATTACCATTGCAGGAGAAGGCCTGGCCAGGGGTTATATTCATAATCCTCAAGCCACCGATGCAAAGTTCATCACCAATCCTTTTGAAGATGAAGGGCGCTTGTATCTTACCGGCGACCTGGGGCAATGGTCTGAAGAAGGTTTGCTCCTATACGAAGGGAGAAAAGATTTTCAGGTTAAAATACGTGGATTTAGGATTGAACTAGGTGAGATTGAAAAAGCCATCCTTGCTTTGGACGGTATTTCTACGGCGGTTGTCAATACTTTTCAACCGGAAGGAGAGAAGCACCTTATTGCTTATCATGATAGCGCAGATCTTGATGTTCAGACGCTTAAGAACCACCTGAAGCTCAAACTTCCCTATTACATGATCCCTGCCTATTACATGTATTTGGAGGAGTTCCCACTGAATTCCAATGGTAAGTTAGATCGCAAGGCACTTCCTTTACCTGATACTGATGCGGACGACTCACAGACCCGTGATATGGTTAAAGGACCTGTGCAACAAGCCTTGTACAAAATATGGGTAGACGTACTGAAGCATCGAAAATTTGGTCCAAAAGAGGTTTTTTTCGAATTAGGAGGGCATAGCCTGAAAGCCATGCAGGTGGTTACCAGAATGATTACAACTTTGCAGGTAGACATCACGTTGCCGGAGTTTTTCGAAAATCCGACGATTGAAACACTTGCGGAACTTGTACAGGAGAAAAATGCATCAAGAACGGCTGCTATTGCGCCGATATCTGAACGGGAATTCTATGAAGTTTCAAATGCGCAGCGACGTTTGTGGGTCATTGAACAATTTGAAGCATCCGAAGGGGTGTACAACATTCCAATTCAATACAACCTGGACGATATCAACATTGATTTATTCCGACTGGCATGGCTGGAACTGATCAAACGACACGAAGCCCTGCGTACCATTTTTGTGATGCATCAGGGCCAATTGCGACAAAGGATACAAGAGGTACATGACCTGGGTGAAGTGATAGAAGTTCGGGACATGCAACAAGCTTCAGAGGATGTATTGCATCGTGAATTGACAGCCTTATTTGGCAGCTCATTTGATTTAAAAAGCGGACCACTATTCAAGGCGGTACTTTTTGAGTTAGGACCGAATCGATACAAGTTTGCTTTTGTGATTCATCACATCATCTGCGATGGTTGGTCCATGTCGGTGTTGGAGCGGGATCTGATGCAGTGTTATGAGGACCAAATGGACGGTAAACCCAACAGCTTAACACCTCTAACGATCCAATATAAAGACTATAGTAGTTGGCAGAACCAGCAATTGTATTCAGGTATGTGGTCGGCACATCGAGCCTGGTGGCTCGAGACCCTAAAAGGAGAACTGCCGGTCATTCAATTGCCTGGAGATTACCCTCGTCCGGCTAAGAAAACACATCATGGTGCAACGATCAAGATGTTGCTGGCGGAAGATATTTCCAATGCCCTGGAGTTCTATTGCAGAACAAATAATGCAACACTGTTCATGGGGCTTACCACCCTGTGTACTGTACTGTTATATAAATACACGTCACAAGACGATATTATTCTGGGCTCGCCGATTGCCGGTAGGCATCATCAGGGGCTGGAGAATCAAATTGGTTTTTACGTCAATACCGTTGCACTCAGGAATAAGATTCAATCCGGTCAGACTTTTGAACAATTGTTTGTTCAGGTCAAAGACATGGTACTTCAGGCCTATAGCCATCAGGATTATCCTTTTGATATGTTGGTAGAGGAATTGGATTTGTCAAGAGATATGAGCCGATCACCGATTTTGATGTGATGATTTCCCAACCGGATTTTCATGATAAAGAAGAGGTGATTTGGGAAGGATCGGAAGACGAAATCTACTTTCAGGAAGATGAAGTGGCGAAATATGACCTTACGTTCACGTTTGTACAGGGTTCCCGCGGATTGACCTGTGAATTCAACTATAATCAGGATATTTATACAGAAGCTCGAATCAGACAAATGGCTCAGGTATTCCGCGAAATGTCTTCGGAGTTGTTATCGGAACCTACACAACTGTTGGAAGAAATAAGTCATGTGTCTGATGATGACCAGAAGCTTTTGGTCCATAGACCAGAAGTAGCTTCCAATTATCAGGAAAAAGACCTCTTGTCGAGATGGGATGAGGAGGTCCTGGCGCATCCTTTACGTCCTGTATTGATCGATGGACAAGAGGAATGGTCTTATGATTTATTTGACCTGAAAACCAATAAGGTGGCTAATTACTTTTTATCGCTGGTTCCTGAAGAAGGAGATTTTACCCTGGGGATTAATTTAGAAAAGTCTTCTTGGTTTGCACTGATTGTCCTTGGAGCGATGAAAGCTGGAGTGAGACATGTTCTGATTTCAGTGGAGGACCTAAGCCATCGGTGGGTAGCCGCAGGTATTGATCTCTTAATTACGGATAAGAAAATAGTGGAGGACCTGGATTTACTGTGCATGAATGTTCAAATGCTGGATGAAAAAGTCACTTCCATTCCTTCTACACCGTTGCAGAATAGTCATATGTTACCTGCTTTTCTTGGGGATGATGCTGAAAACCCGTTAGAGCAATTCCAAGATTCAGTCATTCAAAATACAGTGAAGTTCCTTTTAGAAAAGTGCACTTCTGACAAAGATTTTAAACGAACCTATTGGTCTTTTCCGGCTGAAAGTTACCTGGGTGCATCTCAATTACTAGCAACGCTTTTGTCGGGTCATACATTGATCATTGGTGATGAGAAGGAGATGATTGATCCCAATATATTTGTCAAAGCCTTATCGAAGCATCAGGTTCATGTTTTTTATGCGACTACCTACTTTTTGAACTCATTGATTGAATCATTGATAGATCACGCCCCGTCTCTTACCCAGGTGCATACAGTATTGGTTACAGGGGAAGTGCTCACCGAAGAACTACAAAAGCGATTTTATAAAAAATTCCCTAAAACTACCCGCCTTTTGAACGTCGTGGGTGAACAAGATCAAGAGTTTGGTCCCTTCGCACTTTACCGGGAAATATCTACTGAAACGAATGGTCAATTGACCACTTTAGATGGCTATGAATTAAGAGTTGTTGATGATTCAGGTTGCCTTGTACCTGCGGGTATACCAGGATATCTTTCCATATCAACCACAGGCGGTGCTCCAAACTGTTCTGTTGTTATGGATTCTTGTCTTGCCCAGTTTTCGTTTACCCATGAGTTGAAATACCTGGGTAAGGAAAGAGACGCATTGCTTATTTCCGGCAACCGGATCGACCGGTCCATGATTGAGAACGAATTGATGCGACACAAACCAGTTCGTGAAATACTAGTTCTACCCAGACAAACCGATGCTTTTGATTTGCTTTATGTAGGATCAGGTCTTGGTGATACGATCGTACGACAATTATTAAGCAAACATTTTTCAAATACGCATACATCAACGCAGTTGTTCAAGGTAGACCAATTGCAATACCTGCAAGGTGGTCAGCCAGATGTATCTGCGTTGTTAAGTTTGGGTAAACAAAATGAGCGCAAGGACCAGGTTGAAACTACTACAGAGTTGATGCTTTTGGAAATGTGGGAAGAAGTTCTGGGCCGTAATCAAATTGGAACGGAGGAAAGTTTCTTTGACTTGGGTGGTCAGTCGCTGAAAGCTACCCAGATCGTTACGCGGGTTCAGCAACAGTTTGAAACAGAACTGCGAATTGCGGATGTATATAATAATCCGACGATTAGGTCTCTTGCTTTCCTCATTGATCACAAGTGTATGACTGGTGAGGAAATGAATCAGTCTTGCATGATCCAATTAGGGAAAAATGAAGCGGGGAAATCCAGTTTGTTCCTGATACCTCCTGTTGCAGGTTCTGCGATAGTTTTTCAAGACCTGGTGAGCTTACTTGAGTCTGATTACAATTGTTATGGGTTTCAATATCCTGGCTTTGAAAAAGGCGACGCCCCTTCAGAGAGTTTGCTGGAAATGAGTGAAAGGTTTGTATCGGAACTCATCACATCTTTTGATGAAGGACAATCTGTGATCTTACTTGGCTATTCCATGGGAGGACTAATAAGTTTTGAAATGGCCAAACTTTTAGAATCAAAAGGCTGGAAGGTCAAACTCGTTTTACTGGATAAAAATGTGCCAGATCCATTACGGGATGTTGCCATAGATATCGAGGAAATTGAAAAACAAGAGGCTTTTCAAGAGATCAGCCATTGGCTTGAACAAATGGGAGTGGAAGAGGTCACCTACTTTAAGGAATTTTTTGCGAATAACATCAAAATCAGCATGCAACATGAGATAAGTGGCATGTTGAATGCTGATGTATTGGCACTGGAGGCGAACCTCAATGAGACCAGTACAGATATGCAGGACTGGCAGGCACATACCCATGGAAAGGTCACTCATCACTACCTCGAAGCCAAACACCTTGAAGTACTCGATGAAGCTCATCTAACTTCGGTACTCAAGAATATCAAATCCTTTTCGGAAGCTTATTGAAGCTTTGTGAAATTTTTTAAGCGGCTCAGTAGCAGCAGGATATAAATCTGTTGAGCTGTTACCATGGTTAAATAGAACTCAAAATATCACCTTAATCAAACATCATGAAGTCAAAATTAGGACATGTCAGCAAGTTCATTGGGAATACCCGCCTGAGACCTTTGGAGCTGGATGGGGTTGACCTTTTCGCCAAGTTGGAATATGAGAATTTCTCTGGTTCTGTCAAAGATCGGGCAGCCATCAATATTCTTACCGAAGCGGTACATAGGGGAGAGGTCAATGAAGATACTACTGTGGTCGAGAGCAGTTCCGGCAACTTTGCTATTGCTTTGGCCACGATATGCAATGTTCTTGGGATCCGTTTTATCCCCGTATTGGACCCTAATGTCAATGCGATCTACGAAGAACAATTAAAGCTCATGTGTAAGGATGTTGTTACGGTAGAGGAGCGTGACCCAACAGGAGGTTTCCTGCTCACTCGGATTGCTACGGTAAAGGAGATTTGCAATTCACTGGACAATACGTTTTGGACAAATCAGTATGAAAACATTGATAACTACATGGGGTATTATGATACCCTTGCCGTTGAATTATTGGCGGAAGTTCCTAAACTGGATTACTTATTTGTCGCCGTAAGCTCAGGAGGCACTGTTACAGGGATTTCACGGCGCTTAAAAGAGGAGAACCCTAATATCAAGATCATTGCTGTAGACCTTGAAGGTTCTGTGGTTTTCCAAAATGAACCCAAGCGTCGATATGTTTCTGGTCTGGGTTCTAGTAAGGTTCCTATACATCTTAAAGCCGAATATCTCGATGACGTGATCATTGTTTCACATGAAGAGTTGATTTCAGGCTGTTTTGATTTGATAAAAGAGCAACAACTTTTTGTTGGAGGTTCCTCGGGGGCGGTGTACCATGCCATTAAGCAATATTTCGAAACACATTCCTACCAGGGAAAACCCAGTGTGGCCTTTTTATGCTGTGACCGGGGTATGCCTTATATGGATACTGTGTACAACACAAAATGGTGCGAAAATACATTTGGTTTTAATCCGAGGAAAGCCGTCAAAAAAGAACTGGACCTGGTTTTGTGAAAGTCTGATAGATTAAGAATACGTTAAATATGAATGTTTTAAGTTTCTTTCAAGTAAAAAGCAAGTGGTTTTACTTGCTCATCGCTATACTAGGTATACTGAATAGCCTGCTATACAGTGGGTTGCTTGTCTTTATCAACAATAAAGTGGTTGGTGAGTCATTGCCCTTTTTTCCTGAGTATGACTGGGCCTTTTTTCTGGGGACCATTGTACTGGCTTATGTCGGTAATCGGGTTTTTCAGACCATGATGATCAAACTTACGATCCAGACCATGTATGGGTTTGAGATGATGATCCTACAGCGACTCAAAAACAGTGATTTCGAGAAGTACGAAAAATTGGGTAAGGAAAAAGTCTTTACAGCTATTCAGGATAGCAATACCCTCAGTGGATTGCCTGAGGTCTTTATGAATGCCTTCAACTCGATCATCATTGTTGGTTGTTGCCTCGTTTATCTGATGTACACGTCTATCATTGGCGGTTTGGTCATTTTCGGATTAATGACGTTGTTGTTCTTCGTTTACATGTACCGAAATACCCTGCTGGAGAAGAACCTCAATTTGGTCAGAGACCTCAATAACTTTTACTACAAATACCTCAATGATCTGTTACACGGCTATCGTGAGATCAAAATGAGCATTCGCCGGAACAATACCATCTATCGCGACTACCTCAAAAAGAATCGGGAAGACAGTAAGGAAGTCAACTTCAAAACTTCGGTACGATACCTGGAAAATGAACTGACCGGTTCTTACAGCTGGTACCTGGTCCTTGGGTTTATCATTTTCGTATTACCATCGATCTCAAACATTCAGGCTAATCAGGTGAGTGCTTTCATTGTAACCATCCTTTACATGATCGGTCCAATAGCGATCCTGATTACCATGATCCCCAATATGACCAATGTTAAAATTGCTTTAGAGCGCTTGACACAATTCAATGAAGAACTGAAGTCAAGTGTCGAACTTACAGGTGAGGACGATGATTTTGCTGAGATTTCAGATGATCTTGACATTGATAAGATTGTATTTCATGAGATGGTTTATGACTACTTCGACGAGAGGTTGCAGAAGACCTTCACTGTTGGTCCCGTCAATTTGGAGATCAACATGCGGGAGATCATTTACATCATCGGTGGGAATGGTAGTGGTAAGAGTACGTTCCTGAAATTACTCGTGGGTTTGTATTACCCCAAGTCGGGCTATATTACCTGCAATGGAGTGAAGCTTGAGCCAGAGGATATGACAGCTTTTCGGGATAAGATGTCTGCCATTTTTACGGATAGCATCATCTTTAGTGAAAACTACAACAACTTCGACCTGACCCGACAGAATGAAACCCTCGTGGATTGGGTGAAAACTATGAAGCTAGACGGAAAAGTACTGGAAGACGATGAAGATTTTGTTCGTCAATTGTCCAAAGGACAGCAGAAAAGATTACAAATGATCTATGCTTTACTGGAAGAAAAACAGGTGTTGGTTTTAGATGAGTGGGCAGCAGAGCAAGACCCTGCTTTCCGGGCCTATTTTTATGAGACCTTACTTCCTCAATTGAAACAAGCCGGTAAAACGATCATTTTAGCTACTCACGATGATGATTTCTTTCATCACGCAGATCGAATCATCAAATTCAATTACGGTTTGGTAGTAGAAGACCAAAAATTGGAACTTCCTGAATTGGAAAAGGCGGAAGTGGCATAACACCGTTTGAAAAGAATTTGACCAACCCAATCATGGATCAGTTGATGGCTGCACTCATGTCCGAAATTTCAGCGTTGCGTGAGTTTCTTGATATTCCCGGAATGAGCATTAGGGTGGTACAGCATGGCCGATCTGTCTTACAGGAAGACCTGGGTTGGCAGGATATCAATGCACATCGATCTATGGAATCCCAGGCGATTTTTCCATTGGCATCCCTGACCAAGCTGATCACATCCGTTGCGATGTATCGAATGCAGGAACTGGGAAAGATAAAATTGTATGATCATGTGCCAGTTTACCTTCAGGACAAGGTTTCGAAAGGAACTCAGTTGGTGCAGTTACTGACTCATACTTCAAACCTGGCCGATGGTTCCATGTTTCTTTACGATGGTGGCCGTTTTGGTTTGCTGAAAAAGGTCATAGAACATGAAATGGACATGGAACTGCCACAGGCATTGGTAGAGCTCGTTTTTAGTCCGGCAGGTATAGAAGAAGTCTATTTTTTACGAGATCAAGCAGATGTTGAGGCTTTGGCGGAGCGATTGGTTACCCTTTATTATCCGGAATCAGGTCATACAGTTTGCAAATATGAAGTCGGTTTGACCGGTGCCAGTGGGTTATCGATGACGGTTGATACGTTTGTTCAGTTTGAACAAGCTTTATTTGCCGGAAAGATCATTGCCTCAGAAACTTGTGAGGATTTGATCCAGCCAGCCGTCAGGCCCAATGGGAATTTGCATTCTACAGGGAAAGGGCTTTTTGTCCAGTCTGTGGATGAAAGTCCGGTCATTTGGTCATTTGGACAGGAAGACGGATTGGGCCATTTATACCTTCGGTTTCCTCAATACGATTGTTCAATATTCATCCTTAGCAACAGCCCCCAATTGACGGATCCGGCGCGACTGATCTACGGAGATATTCGCAGTAGCCTGTTTTTTGAGCCCTGCTTTGCATATGTTGAACAACGACCTATCACCACACCATTTTATGAATTACAGCGTATAGCGAAAAAAGAGGTGAAAATAACTCAACAACCGGATGAAAAGCTTTCTGGAAGATTATTCCCCTTTCTCCTGGCAAAAACCTACCAATTGGGACATGATACCACTGGTCTGATGGAGGTAAAGCGAATCTTACAGGTAGATGCCTTGACGGAATTTGATCAACTGGCGTTATTACATCTGATAGATGCCATTTCAGATCCAGATAAAGTTGAAACGGAATGGGAACTGGTTATTTCAACAGTCGGTAAGAAGTTACTGCTGCAAGAACCCATGAACCCGTATATCCGGTATTACCTGGCCCGTCAATGTTTGAGGCTTCAGTTGTTTGAGGAGGCCAAAGAACATTTTGAAACCATTGATCAATATTTCGGAGGTGCTCAAAGGTGGTATTGGGTGGAAGCTTGTTTCGAACTAGGCAGTTTATACCTGAAAGTAGCACCTGACCAGGCACGAAGTTGTTTCAATAAAATCGTTACACTAAACTGGAACTACTGTGGCTTAGTGGAGAGAAGTAAGCAGTTATTGGAATCACTGGAGACTGAGTAATTAATTCGTAAAAAGCGTATCAGCACGTAAGCTTCAGACATGTTGTCACTAACCTAACCACAGAATTTTTAAAGAACATTCAAATGAAAACCTCACAGAAAATTCCAGCTAAAGATAAAACCGCTAAAAACCTCAAATCCAATCCTGAAGGTACATTGTATAAGGCGTTGAAAGTACAGGAGTGGCGATTTGAAGATTACGAAAAAGGAGATATCATTCCTATCAATTTGTTCGCTACTGACGAATTCAGTGAAATCGATCAGGAAGCGCTGTTCCGGGCGGTAGATACATTGGTTGAGCGCCATGATAGTTTGCGGACGCTATTTACCCGAGAAGAGGGAGTGGTTTATCAGAAGGTTTGTGAACCAGAGAATCTTTCGTCGAATGTGATCTTTCTTGACCTTTCGGAAAAGGAAAATAAAGAGGAGTTGGTTGTCAAGATCCTGGAAGAGATGGATACGTACCTTTTCGACTATCAGCAAGAGCAAGCTTTTCTTTTCAAATGCCTGAAAGTAGAAAAGGACCGAAGCATCATTGCGTTTTCTATCGATCACATGATATCCGATGCTCATTCTAAAAAAGTCATTTTTGAAGAAATAGAGGTATTGTACAATGCCTATAACAATGGTAACTCAAATCCACTTGAGCCACTAACTATTCAGTCAACAGACTATTCCATATTCCATAATGAACATTATGACGGAGAGCAAGGAAAGTTTCATGAGACGTACTTCAAAGAACTTTTTAGAGATCTGCCACCAAGACTAAAAATAGAACCAGGTCGGATCGGTGATTTTTTGAAAGAAGACGAGTTTACATTTGATACATCTTATCAGGAAAAGTTGCCCAGTGGTCGTTACCGATTTGTACTTTCAGATACTACTTCAAGACAGATTTTGGCATTGACATCCAGCCTCAAAATCACTTTATATAATCTAATGTTGAGTGGTTTTTGTTTGTTCCTGAGTCGGATCAGCAGACAAAAAGAGTTTTTCGTAGATTCTCCTTCTTCTACTCGCGGGGAGCGTTTTCAGAAAATCATTGGTTGGTGCATCGGGCCGATGATCTCGAGAGTGGCCATTGATCGTAAAGCGACATTCAGGGAGCTTCTGGAGGATTGTAAAGATAAAATTGCAAAAAGCCTGGATCATGTGTATTTCAATACCTATTCAGAGTTGTTAGAGGAGAAATGGAATGACGTGGTATCCGCACAACTGAACGTTTTAAGCGGTCTTCATGATCCCAGTCCGGGGTTTCCTACAGAACTGGGATATGATCAGATGGACAATTTCGTTTTCGACTTCACGTTCAACGTTCACGTCTACCAGGAAGCAATCATGATCGATTGCATTTATAAGACAGAATTGATCCACGAGACGGAAATCGCAAAAGTTTGTGAATATTTTTCTGAATTATTGGAGATGGCGATGTGTTGTCCGGATGAACCGATGAAAGTATTGGAGCCCGAACTTTTTGCAATATAAAGAGCTTAAGACCTCAGTTTTCGAGGTATGAGAAATGTGTCCCTATTCTTGTGTCGTCTTGCTAAAATCTATGGATAATACAATCTCCTCGCAGAAATATTGCTTGATCCGTCATTTCCAGGTTTTGAACTTTTAGATCTCAAAAAATCAAAACAAAAAAGCCTCAGATTTCTCTGAAGCTTTTTGTTTTAGTAGCGGGAGCAAGACTCGAACTTGCGACCTTCGGGTTATGAGCCCGACGAGCTACCAACTGCTCCATCCCGCGATTTCTACCATCACTTTCTTTGGTTTCTCTCGTTAATTCATTACTTCAACGAGCTACTTTCGATCACTTTCGAAACTCCATCCTGCGATGTGGACGGCAAAAGTAACACCAAATTGTAAATTCACAAACATTATCAACTAAATGTTATGTGATTTTTTGAGAATAAACTTGTGATTGCATCGAGTCAATGTTTTCGGTAAAAGCAACATTAAGTGGAAGTAAATACTGTCGCTCTACCGCTTTTTTGAAAATTAAAAGATCTGTGAATCGCAATACGCCCTGGTATGCCTGTTCAATGGGCTTTTGGTCGATGAGGAACTGAACCTGTTGAGATTTCAGCAGAGCTACATTTTGGGCTATCAGGTCGTATCCGGAAAGCGAGCAATCCGGATGTATATCTTTCAAAGTCTTACTAATAAGAAAAGCTTTCGACGTACTGACATGTACGGCTGAAAGGTCCGTTATTTTCACAAGCGCATCGGACAGTTCCTGACTAAATTGAGCCCCTTCATCGACACTGATACTGTAAAAGTTAGAGAGATCAAATTCTTGGTCTTTGAGATAGGATTTAAAACCTTCCTCTTTTTCCCGGGCATGATCTGCCTTATCCGGATGCTCATTCACATGAATCATCGCAATAGCTCCTGTATTTTTTCTATGCACCAATGTCAATTGCGCTGCCAGCCTTCCACTAAGCAGGAGGTGCTGACCAATGTAACACCTTGGATTTAAATCATGTAGATGTGTGTTGAAGGTCATATAGGGAATGCCCTGATCATCGAAGGCCTCAAATTGCTTAGGCGCTTCATCGTGGAAAATGGGCACCGCCAATACACCGTCTGGTCGTTGTAGCAGTGTTTCTGTACACGCCGCTTTGAATGACTCGGATTGATTGATGTTGAATTCAATGACCTTTACGTCTATTCCAAATGATTTGAATTCTTTAAGTCCCGCAATCAGACCTCTCCTCGCTTTTTGCCAATATTCATCCTCTTCAGAACATGGAATAATCGCAATCAATTGAAAGATGCGGTTGTTCTTTAATGTTTTGGCAATAAGGTTTGGTTCATAGTTGATTTCCTTGAGAACGGTCTCCACCTTTTTCTTATTTGATTCAGAGACTTTTCCACGGTTGTGAAGGACTCGATCCACAGTTCCTGCGGAGACCTGAGCCAGCTTCGCAATGTCTTTAATAGTGATCTTTTTTTCGGACATAAGCACTCGTACCTGACTAAGGTACCAACAAATCAATGTATTGTGCAATTTATGAGTGTGTGTTCGAACAAAAACATGGTGTGTTCGAACACACTTTAATATTTTTTCCTATATTTGCTATAACTTATTCTCAAAACCCAATTTGATATTGCCTTATGACTTCTGTAATTGATGACTCTTCAAAAACACTGGAACGCTTGCCGGTAAGCATTCACGTAAGTGAGAAAGTAGCAAGTGTAAAAGTGGCCAATGAAATTGCTTCGCTGATTCGAAGCAAACAATCAAGGAATGAAATGGTGGTTTTGGGCCTTGCAACGGGGGTGTCGCCAATCCATATTTATAAGGAATTGGTGCGCATGCATCATGAAGAGGGCCTTAGTTTTCAGAATGTGGTCAGTTTTAACCTGGATGAGTATTACCCTATGAGTAAGGAGTCCTTGTTGAGCTACAACTATTTTATGCACCACCATTTGTTTGATCATGTGGATATACTGCCTGAAAATGTACACATTCCCGATGGTACGATTGAACTGGAAACAGTAGGTGAATTTTGCCGAAACTATGAGAAGAAGATTGATCAATATGGAGGCATTGATATTCAACTACTGGGAATTGGAAGGACAGGGCATGTAGGATTCAATGAACCACCTTCTCACGCTGATACCCAAACCAGGTTGGTGAAGTTGGACCCGCTCACTATCGCGGATGCAACTCGTGAATTTCTTAGAGAAGACCTGGTACCAAGAAGGGCTATTACGATGGGAATAAAAAGTATCTTCAAAGCCAAGAAGATATACCTCATGGCATGGAGTGAGAAGAAGGCCGAAATTGTAAGAAAAGCAATTGAAGGGCCTGTAACGAAAGATATTCCCGCAACTTTTCTGCAAAATCATGGGAATGTAGAGGTATTGATTGATGAAAATGCCTCTTTGGAATTGACTAGAATCAAAACTCCCTGGGTTGTTTCTTTGGTTGATTGGGATGATAATAAAGCCAAGAAAGCAGTGTTGTGGTTGAGCCAGAAACTCGGCAAGCCTATTTTGAAACTTACGGAAGACGACTATAAATTAAATGACCTTGGTGACCTGATTGTTTATTATGGGAACTGGCATGACTTGAATATAAAGGTTTTCAATGCGCTTCAGCATACGATTACGGGTTGGCCTGGTGGCAAGCCCAATGCTGACGATAAGAACCGCCCCGAGCGAGCCAATCCATCGTGCAAGAGAGTTATCCTTTTCAGCCCTCATCCGGATGATGATGTTATTTCTATGGGCGGAACCTTTTTAAGGTTAGTAGAGCAAGGGCACGAAGTTCACGTAGCTTATCAAACTTCTGGAAATATTGCTGTTTTTGATGATGACGCCATGCGATACGCAGATTTCGCGATGGACCTGTTAGAGGCTACCGGTACTTTGAATGAAGAACATTTCAAACTTAAAAATGCTGTTCACGATAGTTTGGTTAACAAGAAACAAGGAGACTCGGACATTCCAATCGTACGAACAATCAAAGGTTTGATACGTAAGGGTGAAGCGGCTGCTGGAGCACGATTTTGTGGACTGGAGGAGGATCGCATTCATTTCTTGAACCTTCCTTTTTATGAAACAGGTAAAGTTGAGAAGAAAGGAGTCGGATCGGAAGATGTTGATATTGTAAAAAAATTACTGGA
Source organism: Cyclobacteriaceae bacterium (assembly GCA_965215825.1). GTDB lineage: Bacteria > Bacteroidota > Bacteroidia > Cytophagales > Cyclobacteriaceae > JAWPMT01. The sequence continues at coordinate 1,612,282 of CBDCEM010000003.1, forward strand.
TGAAATAAAACCTCATCAGGTATTTGCAGCCGGAGACCTTCGGGACCCTCATGGAACACACAAAGTTTGTCTTGATGTTATTCTTGAATCGCTCCGTTCTGAAAAAGATGCAGGTGCCAAATGGATTGAAGATTGTTACCTGTGGCTATATAGAGGTGCATGGCAAGAGTGGCCAATCGACGAAATTGAAATGGCCATACCTATCAGCCCGTCTGACTTAATGAAGAAGCGAAAAGCCATCTTCAAACACCAGTCACAAAAAGACACACCCGTATTCCCAGGTTCTGATTCCAGAGAGTTCTGGCAAAGAGCAGAAGATCGAAATAAAATGACTGCTCAAACCTACGACAGCCTGGGTTTGACGGAATACGAAGCCATCGAGGCTTTTGTTAGATACCACTATTGATCGGTATCATGAAGTTGATTTTAGGGGTGGATATAGGAGGTACCTACACGAAGTACGGTGCCATAGATGAAGAAGGGGATTTGCTTTTTGAAGGCAGGATCTCTTCCAGGGAATGTTCGAACTTCCGGGATTTTGCAAAAGTTTTTTCACGTGAAATCAACAAACGGTTGGAGGGTATTTCCTGTCAATTGAAGGGAATTGGTGTGGGGTCTCCTATGGGGAGCCCTATTACCGGAAGAATAACCGGAGCTTGCAATCTTGAGGATATTTGGGGGCATGATGTCCCTCTGGAAGAAGTATTTGAAAGACAATTTAGGGTGCCTACCTACTTGATGAATGATAGTAATGCAGCGGCAGTAGGAGAGAAGTATTATGGTTGCGCAAAACCCTACGAGGATTTTGTAGTGTTGACGCTAGGGACGGGTCTTGGATGCGGTATTTACAGTAATGGGTCACTACTAATTGGAAAAAGCGGTGGCGCCGGGGAAGTGGGGCATACCACTGTGGTGCCAAATGGTCGCAATTGCAATTGTGGTAGGCTAGGATGTCTGGAGACGTATGTTTCGGCAACGGGATTAGTTCGAACTGCCCGCGAACTGAAAACTGTGGAACGTTTCAAAGATAGTTTTGAGAATATTCGGGATGCCTTAAGTATTTCGCAGGCTGCTAGTCAGGGAAATCCATTGGCTTTGGAAACATTCAGAATCACCGGAGAACATTTAGGAAATGCCCTGGCTGATATAGCGGCTATTTTTGACCCTGAGGCGATTGTTTTGGCTGGTGGGTTGGCAAATTCTGGAGATCTGTTATTGGACCCTGTCAAAGTGACTTTTGAAAATCAAGTGCTGCAGTCACTGAAAGGAACGGTTGATATCTGGGTCTCAGATTCCAGCTTCAAAAACAAGGCGGTACTTGGAGCCGCAAGTTACGCCCGTGAAAAACTGTCAAAGACCGTACTCCAAATGGCAGATCAACTTTAATTACTACCGACTACTTTCTTTTTTATTATATAGTTTAGTGACATGCTCTTAACCTCAATCGACTGGATCATCATCTCTGTTTTTTTTATCATCGTCCTTGGAATTGGATGGGCGGCTTCCCGGACCGCAGGGAAGAACACGAGCGAATTTTTTCTTGGAGGAAGGTCTATGCCCTGGTGGTTATTAGGGGTCTCCATGGTTGCATGTACTTTTTCTGCGGATACACCAAATCTGGTTACTGGGATGGTGCGAGAAGAGGGTGTAGTGAAGAACTGGGCCTGGTGGGCATTCCTCATCACGGGAATGGTTACGGTATTCATTTATGCGAAACTGTGGCGTCGGTCCCAGGTTATGACAGATTTGGAGTTTTATGAATTAAGATATACAGGTAAGGCAGCCTCCTTTCTTCGGGGGTTTAGATCGCTTTACCTTGGCATATTTTTCAATTGCCTCATTATGGGTACCGTGACGCTGGCAGCTATTAAAATAGCAGCCGTCATGTTTGGTGTTTCCCCTTTGGTAACGGTAATCTTCGCTAGTATAGCAGTTGTGCTTTATGCATCGTTGGGTGGGATAAAAGGAGTGATTTGGGCTGACTTTTTTCAATATAGTATCGCCATGTTTGGTGCAGTATATGCCGCCGTGGTAGCCGTACGCCAACCTGAAGTTGGTGGATTGAAAAACCTGATTATGAACCCCGCTATTCAGGATAAACTGTCTATTCTCCCAGATTTTTCAGAACCTTCTGTCTTTGTGCCATTGCTGATAATTCCAATCGCGGTTCAATGGTGGGCAGTATGGTATCCAGGCGCTGAACCAGGTGGTGGAGGTTACATTGCCCAGCGCATGTTATCTGCTAAAGATGAAAAAAACGCTATCGGAGCTACTTTGTTTTTCAATTTTGCTCATTATGCATTGAGACCCTGGCCGTGGATCATTGTTGCCCTGGCTTCTTTATTGATCTTCCCTGATCTCGATGCCATAAAAAGAGAATTTCCAGGGATCACAGATCAATACCTTGGACATGATGTTGCCTATCCTGCAATGCTAACAAGATTGGGACCAGGGTGGCTGGGATTGGTTGTAGCCTCATTAATTGCGGCTTACATGTCCACCATAGGCACGCACTTAAACTGGGGTTCATCTTACGTGGTGAATGATTTCTATAAAAGATTTGTAAAAACCGACGCGTCTGAAAAAGAGTTGGTATTGGTGGGACGTTTGTCTACCGTGACACTGATGATAATAGCTGGCTTTTTTGCTCTGACTATTCTCGAGAATGCCACTCAGGCTTTTAACATCCTTTTGTTATCAGGTGCTGGCTCCGGAGCGATATACTTGCTGCGCTGGTTCTGGTGGAGAATCAATGCCTGGACGGAGATCGTCGCTATGATAGTAGCGACGATTGTGGCATTTGTCTTGATTTTAGTTGTACCGGATGAAGCTGTTGCCAATAGCGTTTTGGATGGGTTTACAACGAAGTTGATGCTTGCAGTAGTGATAACGACCATTGTTTGGATAGTTACAACGTTTGTAACAAGCCCCGAGCCACAGGAACACCTGAAAGCCTTTTATCGACTGACACATCCGGGAGGGCCGGGATGGAAGCATGTAGTTGATGCCGCGAAAGCAGAAGGGGACCCTATTGAGTCCGATGACGCGCGCTGGGATGTACCTCATGGTTTGCTAAGTGTAGTTCTGGGCTGTTTAGGTATCTATAGCGCCTTGTTTTCCATTGGCAATTTCGTTTATGGGAATATGACCTATGGAATTTTGATGGCAGCTTTGTTTGGGGTCTGTATCTTCCTTTTGATGCGCCTGTGGAATAAACTCAATATCGAATAGTAGCATTTTCAATAAAAGTTTTGATATCATCTACCCTAGGGGTATGAATGACTACCCCTTTCATAGAGTTTAGTTGCTGCATTTGGCGCCAGGTAGGCAGAGCGTCCTACTGCTTCTCCAAAAATTGTTCCTTTACCTAATTGGGAGATATAATTTATCTAAAAATAGATGGCGTAGTATAATACCTTCAGATTGTTCTCGAGGTTTTTATTGATACAGTTGTCAATGATTGGCACATGCAATTACCATTAAACAACTGGGTATAAAAGAGCTCTGAGACGTTATGAAATCTAAATAGCTCTAAAGGTTTCTTTCAGGGCTCAAAGTTTCATGGAAGTGACGATAGACTCAAGTTCGAGAATCCAGCTTAATGAGATACAATTGAATTTAGTCGTACAGATGATGGGTCAGGTTCCTTATCTGGTCCACCTTTTTCGTGACATGGTGAACATAACGACCTAATTCCACTTCAAGTACGTACACCTGATTGTCATACGAACCTTCTCCGGAATCTTTTCGAAGCTCCGAACTATGACTTTCCAGATCCGTGCTTTTGCTACAATCACCGTGCAAGAAATGGATGAAATTTTTGGTCGTGTATTCCCTTTCAAAGTTTTCAATTTCTTTGATGGTCTTATTGATGTTATGGTTGTGTCGGTCTCTTCTTCGAGCTTGCAGCAGACTTTTATAGAGTAAAGAGTCGTAATGATGAATGCCTTTTAGTATGTCAATAGTAGCATATCTATAATTGTCATCGTTGCAGAATTCAAGCAATCCCTCGTAGGAAGAAAGTTTCTCAGCTTCAAGATCCCACTTGTAGGTAAGTTCATCAAATACCTCTATAGTCGATTGTGCATGTGCTCCAAGGAGTAATAAGAAAAGCACGAAAAAATTTAATGTTCTTTTTAATTCCATAGCAAAACTGTTTGAATGTGATTGTAACAGTCTTTTCATATCCTAAAAATACGTAAAACACGGGGTGTTGGGTTTTTAGAATAGATAACCGGGTTAAAAACGACGATAAGCCGGTATAAATTGTACTTTTTTGTTTTTTTGGAGCTACTTTTTTGAAGGAACTCCATCGTAGCTTTTGTGATTTCACATATCTTCCTGGTTATTTCGGGACTGGTTCGCCATCCGAATTCGCCATTATTCAAAACCATATTGTACAACGTACATCGAGATAAATCAGGACTCTCGTTCGTACGATGTTGTTTGACTTTCATCGCAAGCGTTCACATAAAACAGCAATACAGACTACACGATTACTGTGCAATTCGTCTGATATGACCTTTACATTAATAGAACAGCACTAATAAGATTACTTTCGATAATCAAGTGCAGGTCCACGGTCCCCAACTAATGCTTCATAGACGAAATCGCTGCCACGGCTCTTATCGAATTCTTCACGCACTTTTTTCAATATGGCGGGATTTTCTAATAATTCTGCAATGGTTAATGCCAAAGTCTTTGCTGCCACCAACATCCCTTTTTGTCCAATAGACATTCCCCCCGCTGCAACAGCTTGCCAGGAGTGAGCCGCAGTTCCAGGAACCCAGGTTGCAGCCCTCATGCCGGCAGTCGGTACGGTCCAACTCACATCGCCCACATCGGTAGAAGCTTTTACTATGTAGTACTGGTAAGGCTGAACCTCTTGAGTAGTCGCTAAAGGTTTCGCACTTTTGCCCAGGGTCGTGCTGATTTTTTCTGCAAAATCGGTTTCTTCTGCAGTGTAACTGAATCCACCGATTTCGGATAGATTTTTGTGAACGATCGCCTGAAGCGTTTCATTGGGCAGGACATTATAAACTCCCCCTGTTACCTCAATTTCCACCTTGGTATCTGTGCCAAGTGCAGCACCATTCGCAGCATTTACAAGCCGTTGCCATAGTGACTTTACTTCTTGAGGGTCTGGGTGACGAACGTAATAATACACCTCGGCAAAATCCGGAACCACATTTGGTGCTTTCCCACCAGAGGTGATTACGTAATGAATTCTTGTATCTTCAGTAGTATGTTCTCGCATCATGTTGACCATGAAGTTCATAGCCTCTACGGCATCAAGAGCAGACCGTCCTCGTTCTGGTGCACCAGACGCATGAGCCGATACGCCGTAAAATCTAAATTTGCCAGTTTTATTAGCTAGGGTCGTTGAAGGGCTTGCTCCATTTCCGTCTCCCGGATGCCAATGTAATACCGCATCGCAATCGTCAAATAAACCCGCACGAGCCATGTAGACTTTCCCTGAACCACCCTCCTCAGCGGGTGTGCCGTAGAATTTAATTGTGCCAGAACCTCCATTTTCCGCCAGCCATTTTTTTGCGGCAATGGCTGCGGCGGCGGATGCCACTCCAAACAAATGATGGCCACAGGCATGACCTGCGCCTCCCTCCACGAGTGGTTCCTTATAGCTGAGCGTTTTTTGTGAAATGCCGGGTAAGGCGTCATACTCTCCCATTATTCCAATGACTGGCTTGCCACTTCCGTATGTTGCAACAAATGCAGTAGGGATTTCTGCGACACCCGCTTCAATCCGAAAGCCTTCATTCCTTAATAAATCCTGAAGAACCAGACTACTCTTGATTTCCTGATAACCTACTTCGGCGAGGTGCCAAATCTTTTGAGAGGCCTCTTTGTAGGCTTCTTGTTTTGCAGTGATCGAAGCTAGTAATTGCTTCTTGTTCTTTTGTCCAAAAGCAAGATGACATAGTGTCAATGCCAGAACAATTGATAAATACCTCATGGTTAAGTATGCTTAAAATACGATCCTTTAAATTAAGCAATCGACAGAAGATGTCAATCTTTTAAAGTCCAACCCATATCCTGCAATACTCCTAAAATGATTGGGCCGGGTTCATGAATGACCTCACCTTCCTGAAATGTAGGAGTCATCATGGCATTGCTCGTACCGGATTCAAAAGCATCTTCGTCAAGGTGGCTAAGAGAGGATCCAGGCTGAAATATGGAGGGGGCATAAACTTGAGGTCTCCGGTTGTTATTGACAGATTGGGCAATATTCCCTCCCCAAAACAGGTTATTACTCACAAATTCATTGGTAAGCGTGAAAGATGGATTGCCAAATCGTTCTTCGTCAGCGAGTTGAAAAAGATTTCCATTTTCAAGAAAAAGGTCATAGACGGTAGGTCGGTTCTCAAGGTCCGGAATAAGAAAACTTGGTGTGTATAGCTCCGACTCAAAATTAACACTCCATGTACCACGACCATCTATAATATCGGCCAGTGATCCAAAACCCAGTGCATGACAAACTTCGTGGAGGAAAACGCTTACGAAATCGAACTGATTTGGTCCGGGATTTCCATCCGTGCCAAAGTACCAGTCCCGCGTGCCGTCCATCAGAATGTCTACGTCAAATTCACCTTCGTTCAATTCTGTATTGGCAATTTGATTGGCTAATGCACTTGGATACCAGATACCCTCAAATTGAGCGCCATCAAAGTCTTTTCTTCCGTTTGGGATGGATCTACCAAGGAAACCAAAACTGATGGGAGTAAAGACGACATTCACCTTAATGGGGACGTCAATTTCAAGATGTGAATCCCAAATACTGAAAGCATGTTCCATGGCAGCAATTACCTCATTATTGTTGTTGGTACTAGCCAGTTCGAACGTTTGTACCGTAAGTGCATCATCGTCCTTGCAAGAGATAGAAATAAGGAAGAGGAGCGAGAATAAAAGCAGTTTGGGAATACTTCGTTGCATCTCTGTTTGGAAATTAATTCAGGTCAAATGTCGTATCAAAACATTGAACCAGGAGAATACCCTCATCTATTTTATCACTACCTCCGGTATTCTACCTTTGGCAGGAATAGAATTAATTAATGATGAAATACCGGATACTTGGAAAAACAGGACTCAAGATATCAGAAATCAGTTTGGGTACCTGGCAATTAGGCGGACGTTGGGGAGATTCTTTTGATCATCATAGTGCAACAAAAATTGTAAATGAAGCTATTAATCAGGGGATCAATTTCATCGACACGGCGGATGTTTATAATGATGGCCTTAGTGAAAAGGTGATTGGGGAGGTGTTGAAGGAAAGAAAAGAGGAGGTATATGTTGCAACAAAGTGCGGAAGGCGGTTGCAGCCACATACGAACGAAACTTATCAACCAACTGTGCTTCGTGATTTTGTGGAAGCGAGCCTGAAGAACTTACAAGTTGAGGCCCTGGGTTTGATCCAGCTCCATTGCCCTCCAACGGAGGTATATTATCGTCCTGAGATATTTGAGTTGTTTGAGAGACTTAGGGAAGAGGGGAAGATTCGACATTTCGGCGTAAGCGTAGAGAAAGTAGAGGAAGCCCTTAAAGCCATGGAGTTTGAACTTGTAAGTACCGTGCAGATCATCTACAATATGTTTCGTCACCGCCCCAATGAGTTGTTTTTTGAACAGGCCAAAAAGAAAAATGTAGGTGTTATTGCCAGGGTACCTCTGGCCAGTGGATTATTAACTGGAAAGTTTGGAAGAGCGACTCAGTTTACCAAAGATGATCATCGTCGTTTTAATCGCAACGGAGAGATGTTTGATAAAGGCGAAACTTTCTCCGGTGTGGATTATGAAACGGGACTTAGAGCAGTTGATTTACTGAAGGAGGTTTTCCCGGAAAAGGACCTTTCCAAAGCGGCTTTGAAGTGGATTCTGATGTTTGAGGAAGTCAGCTGTGTGATCCCGGGCGCGTCGAACGCCAGTCAACAATCAAAGAACCTGGCGGTGCTGGATTTCCCAGACATCACACCGGATCAAAGCGCTTCCATCAATGAAATTTACCAACGTCATATTAAACCGCTGGTTCATCATCTTTGGTAATGTTTTTTTCTAAATTTGCGGCTCGTTTTTAGAGCAATATGAGCAAGATCATCATCAACAATTTCGAAGAGTTTGAGAGTTTCATCGGTAAAGACCTGGGCCAGTCTTCCCCACATCAGGTGACACAGGATCAGGTCAACTTGTTTGCCGACGCTACCATTGACCATCAGTGGATACACACCGATCCCGAAAAAGCAGCGGAAGGGCCTTTTGGTCACCCCATTGCTCATGGATATCTAACGTTATCCATGATCCCCCACATGTGGAATCAGATCCTTGAAGTGAATAACCTCAAAATGATGGTAAACTACGGGATCGAAAAATTGAAATTTAATCAGCCAGTTCCTGTGGGAAGTGAGTTGGTGCTTAAGGCTCATCTGGAAGGGCTTAAGAACCTCAGGGGAATCATTAGAGCGGAGGTAGGAGCTGTGATGGAAATAGTAGGAAACAAAAAACCTGCTTTTTCAGGAACGTTGGTGATGCTTTATCACTTCAAAGATTAATTCATGCGTTGCAGGGTGACGGGCAAGGTGTCGTTTGACTCGGAAATAATTGCCGAGGAAGCGCTGTTGAGTCACCACGCCAGGCAATTCCATCAAGAGGGCTCAGGCCCAATCAATATCTATGAATGCCAACATTGTGGTTGTTGGCATTTCACATCCAAAGGGGAGATTCACCCTGAACTCCAGTCAACAGCTACCAAAGCCCGCTTGGCGAAAGAGCGCCTTGGTAATCACTGGGAAAGGAAGTTACGATAGCAGGATTCATCAATGACCTTTGGTTAAATGAGCATTCCAGTTTCCTCACCCTTCAAATAACATCACGATCCCAAACCTAACGGACTAAACAATACCCACAACAACAGGACACAAACAATCAGAATGATCGTTAGTAGTCTGTCCATGCGTACATTTGTACCAAGGTCTTCACCTTTCTGCATTGTAAGGAAGGCCGGAATGGGCCTGGAATCAGGTAATAGCTTACTGCAAACCATCAAAATACCAGAGCAAATCAAAAACAGAAATAGGGCATAATGTAGGAAGTTAATGCTTAAAAGCCAGGCCAAGAACGATCCTTCATTAACCACCAAAGAACCTTCATTCGCCATGAATTCAGTGACTAGTCGCGCGATCCCCATCACAAAACCACTCCATAGAGCGATAATGGCACCTCGGGAATTAATCCAGGGGAAATACAATCCCAAAAGGAACACAGCTGCGATGGGAGGGGAGATGTAAGCTTGGACGCTCTGCAGGTACAAGAAGATTCCACCACTCATCAATGCGCGCATAAACGGAATCCAACCCAAACTCAGAATAACCAGAACTACAGTAGCAATTCGTCCAAAACGAACCAGGTCTTTTTCCGAGGCATCAGGCTTAAATTTCTGATAGAAATCGATGGTGAGCAGGGTTGAACTAGAGTTAAATGCAGAAGAGAGAGAACTCATCAAAGCGGCCAATAGGCCAGCAATGGCCAATCCCTTGAGCCCAACAGGAAGAAACCCTGTAATCATTGCTGGTAGTGCTTTATCTGCCTCATCCATGGAGAAACTCAACATGCCTTTTTGCATCAATGCAAAAGCGATGACACCTGGAATAAAAAATATAAAAACAGGTAAGAGCTTTAAGTATCCAGCGAGTAAAGCGCCTTTTCGAGCATTGCTCAGGTCCCTGGCGGAAAGGGCTCTTTGTACGATGTATTGGTCCGTACACCAGTACCAAACACCAAGAATCGGTGCACCAAACAGCATACCCGTCCAGGGATATTCGGTATCGCTTGATGGTCGCCAGAGATTGAAAAACCGATCCACAGAAGGATTACCTGGATTTTGTGAAGCGACGGAGAGTGTGTCCATCATTTCCCCCCAGCCTCCAACTTCATTCAAGGCGAATAATGTTACTGCCCCTGTGCCGATCAATAGGATAAGGGCCTGGACCATATCTGTGTATATAACAGCTTTTAAGCCACCTAACACTGTATATAACCCGGTAGCAAGCACGGTGAAGATTGCTCCCGTCCAAAAGGGAATACCAATGGTTTCAAATACCAAAGCTCCCGCGAAAATGATCAGTGAAATTTTGGTAATGACGTAAGCCAATACAGAGATTACCGAAAGGTAATTTCGACAAGCCCTGGAATATCGTTTTTCCAGAAATTCGGGCATCGTAAATACACCAGTCCGTAGATAAAAGGGGACGAAGACCCAACCTAACAGAATAAGTACCAATGAGGCAATGATTTCGAAATTGGCCACTGGCATGTTACCTCTGGCCCCTGCGCCAGATACTCCAAGTATGATTTCTGAACCTATATTGGAAGCAAATAGGGATGCACCAATGACCAACCAGCCCTGATTTTTTCCAGCCAGGAAATAGTCTACCGCGGATAATCCTTTGTTTTTATCATCAGCCGCCCATTTGGAGATCCAAAGGATCAATCCGAAATAGAGCAGTACAATGCTTAGGTCTATGATTCCGAAATTCTCAAGCATAGGTTAGGTTTGGTCTTTTAAAAATAATCTTCTTCTCATACCTCGTCTGACTCGGTAGGACACTTTGAAAGTTACATCGCCCCGCCGGTACTGCCACCATCAGCTTTTAAAACAGCACCATTGGTCGCTGCTGCCAGGGGACTACACAAGTAGGTTACTGCCGTTGCGATTTCTTCAACTGATGCAAATCGTTGCAAGAGGGAAGAGGTGCGTACATTGGTAAAGAATTCCGTTTCTACCTGCCTGATAGTCTTTTGCTCTTTCACCGCCACTTCACTAAGGAAATCCTGAGCACCTTCAGAGAGCGTGGAACCTGGCACCACAGTATTTACAGTAACTTCTGTACCTCTGGTCATTTGGGCCAACCCCCGTGAAATGGCATGTAAAGCGGCTTTTGTGGCACTATAGGGAATGAGATCCTCGGGAACTAAACTTACACATTCGCTGCTGATGAAAACGATACGACCCCAATTGACCTCCAGCATTTTGGGCAGTAGATGCCTGGACAACCGAACCCCACTCATAACATTGACTTCAAACTGCCGCAACCAGTCTTCATCACTTGCTTCTGAGAAGGTGCCGGGGTAATAGATGCCTACATTATTGATAAGGAGTTCTATTGACGGAAGTTTTTCTAATAAGCCCTGAACTTCCTCTGCTTTTGCAAAGTCACAAGGGTAACCAGAGATGGTTCTGTCTGGATATTCCGATTGCAGTGTAGCTCTGGCTTCTTCAACAACGGATTTCGATCGACCATTAAGAATCACGTTTGCCTTTTCTTGTAGCATTTGACGGGCAATAGCGTATCCAATGCCTTTGGTTGACCCTGAAATAAAAGCGGTTTTTCCCTGAAGTTTTAAATCCATTTAATACAACTAGTTGGCCCAGTAATCTACGACAAAGACCTTCTCTAAATGAGGTTGGAGGCTCGCTACAAATGCCTGATGTGCCGGGTGAGGGGTATAGACACTGTCCCGATCATATATTGTTTGAAATGTAATGAAATAGCAGTGTGTAAAACCCTGGTGGAAATTTTCCGGACTATCATTAAGCCCCCATTCAAAATCCTGAATGACCGGGATAGCTTTTTTTAGGTCCTGAAAAGACTGATTAATCTTCTCTACTTCTTCGGCAGGTGCTTCGTCCTTAAATTTGAATAAGACAACATGGCGAAGTGCTTTGGTATCATCCATAACAGCGGTAGTTTCTTCCTTGACGGGTTTTGGGCTTTGACAGGAAGTTATCCAGAGGAGCATGATTAATACACCAAAGCCAATTTTATTGTGTTCTACCATTTCTTAAGTCCTAGTAATTTTTGTCCTAAATGAGTGAGCTCTGCAGTTTCGTATTTTGTCTGTTCCCAATTTCTGGGATCCCCCGGGAATGCATAACCTTCGGGAGCCACACGATTTTTCCAGGAATTGGTACGCCATTCCCGTAGGTCTTGATCGTCCTCCTGAGCAGGCATCATCGAAATGTATTGAGCGATACGAACTTTATCACCGGATCTATTGGGTCGAATGCCGTGAGGTTCACTACTGTTGAAAATCAGAAGATCTCCTGCTTCCAAAGGCACTTTTATCAATTTGTCTTCGATTCCTGAAATGTCGGGCTTGAAATGATCGCGATCATCAGGCTGAGTCAATTTCCAGGTATCATAGTTTCGGTACAACCACGGAATGCACTGAAATCCCCCCATATTTTCATCAGTTTGGTCGGCAAGAGCTAATACGCCCTGAACGTTCTGAGGTCTCGTCTCAGGATCGTAATCCCAATGGATGAATCCCTTATACTCATGTCCAGGTCGCATTGGGAAATTCAAGTTCGCCCGGTCAATGGTTACCCATAGTTTCTCGGTTCCCCATATATCGACGAAAGCATCATATACTTTTTGTGTCTGGCGATTATTCCAAAGATGCTGGTTGTTATATACTTCAACCATGCCTGTACCCGCTAATTCTTTCATCTGAATTTCTGCTCTGGCTTGTGTGTACCAGGTATCCGGGTTTTCTGGATCTTTATCCTCAAATTCCCAAAGAAACGCTGCCGTGTCTTGCGCTTGCTGACGAGGTACTGCTTGTTTGATTACTACATATCCGTTTTCTTTCCAGAATTGCCATTGCTTTTCTGTAAGAACTCTCAATGAATCCTTAGTGGCCTCTTTTCTTAATTGAACCGTACTACTTTTAGCAGTCGATGGGTTTCCAGGAATGTCTTCGTGTTCGTTCTTGGGAAGTTTCGTCGTTACAGCTTCCATTGTTATTTGATTTTTTAAGTTGATCAAAGGTCTGAACCAGGTACCAAATAATTTTTATGGAATTTGATCAAAAGTTGTACGATATTGATAATTATATCGAAATTGAGAGTCAAGTATTAAAATTTTGATCAAATGAAAGTTGAGTTAGAGCAAATTGACCAGGAAAATACTTCATTTAACATGATGTACAATCCACGGTTGAGTGATTTGTTTTATTGGCATTTTCATCCTGAATACGAGTTGGTTTATATCACTGGGTGTGATGGATACCGCAGGGTCGGCAATCATGTTTCTCGATTTGAAAGGAGTGACCTGGTCCTGATTGGGTCCAATATTCCCCACCTAAACTTTGATCATGGTGTTAAAACTGATTATCAAAAAGTGGTGGTCCATTTTAAGCCGGTATTTATAAATGACGTGATTCACAAAACACCTGAATTGGGTGTTATTTCGGACTTGTTTAATAGGTCAAATCATGGCATAGCGTTTCATGGAGCAACCAAAGATGAAATCGGTCGGGCACTAATGGAATTCGAATTCCTGGATCCATTTACACAATACCTGAACCTGATGAGTGTGCTCAAGGAATTAGCGGAGGTGTGCGACAAAGAAGAACTTCATGATACTCCTTATGTAAACCCATATCGCAATTCGGAACAAGAACGATTGCGAAAGATCTATGCATTTACTGATGAACATTACGCTCGTAAGATTACTTTATATGAAGTCTCGGAGCTATGCAATATGTCGAGAGAAGCATTTTGTAGATATTTTAAAAAAGCCTCAGGACAGCCTTTCCTTGAATTCCTAAACAGCTATCGGATAAGCCAGTCTAAATTACTTCTGGCACGTGGTTCTGGTGTAAGTGAAGCAGGTTATCAGAGTGGCTTTGAGAGTTTGGCCTATTTCAGTCGCACATTCAAGAAGGTTACAGGACTTTCTCCACGAGAGTTCAGCCGAACACAACGACTAGCGTAATCAACACCTCTCATTTCTGACGGTGATCTTCAACAGATGCGGTGGTTGAAATTTGTCTTTGATGAATTAACCACTTTCTCCAATAACCTTGATTCAATTAAATTTAAAATTCAAGAGAATCAACCATGAGAAACATAATTGTCCTTCTGTCTTTTTTGGCCGTTTCATGCGGACCTGGAAAAACCTATGATGTCATTCTTCGAAATGCCGCACTCTATGATGGTGATGGGGGACCACATATTTTAGGAGATCTTGCCATTAACGCGGATACGATCGCGGCGATGGGAGACCTTTCAGGAGTCAGCGGCCTGAAAGAAATTGATGTAGAGGGGATGGCGGTAGCTCCTGGATTTATCAATATGTTGAGTTGGGCAAACGTGACTTTGCTAGAAGATGGTAGGTCTCAAAGCGATATTCGACAAGGAGTAACCTTGGAAGTAATGGGAGAAGGACGTTCCATGGGGCCGCTGAATGAATCCATGAAAGCGGAGATGTTGGATAGTCAGGTTGATATCAAATTTGATATTACCTGGACCACTTTGGGTGAATACCTGCAACACCTTGAAGAAAAAGGTGTTTCTACGAATATTGCTTCGTTTGTTGGTAATGGAACATTGAGACGTCATGTAATTGGTTATGAAAATCGTGCGGCCACGGTGCGGGAGATGGAGAAGATGCTTGAATTGACGGCACAAGCTATGGAAGAGGGAGCTGTGGGAATTTCTTCTTCGTTACTTTATGCACCTAGCAGGTATGCCGACAAGATGGAATTGACAGAATTGGCTGCGGTTGCTGGTGAATACGGTGGTATGTACATCTCGCATATTCGAAATGAAGGGGATCTGCTCCTTGAATCTATTGATGAACTCATTTTCATCAGCAAATACGGTAAGCTTCCTGCGGAGGTGTATCACCTTAAGGCCTCTGGTCAGGATAACTGGACTAAAATGGACCAGGCCATTGAAAAAATTGATTCCGCTCGTAAGGCCGGTTTGGAAATTACTGCAGACATATACACGTATAACGCAAGTTCTACAGGCCTTCACGTCCAGCTCCCGGATTGGTCCAGAGAGGGAGGAGTGGACCAAATGATCGAAAGGTTGAAAGACCCTGATGCCCGGCAAAGAACGATTGATGAATTGGTATTTAACAATCCACCAGAGAGTATTCTATTCGTTGGATTTAAAAATCCGAAACTCAGAAAATACATTGGGAAATATTTACATGAGGTGGCTGAGGAACTGGGCAAAACTCCAGCAGAAACTGCTGTTGATCTGATGATCGAAGATCAAAGCAGGATTCAGGTTGTTTATTTCTCTATGTCAGAAGAAAATATCTTAAAGAAGGTCGCCGTTCCTTGGGTGAGCTTTTGTTCTGATGCAGGCTCGTATACCAATGAAGGTGTATTCCTCAATCAGAGTACGCATCCCAGGGCCTACGGGTCATTCATTAGAGTACTGGGCAAGTTTGCGAGGGATGAAGGAGTCATCAGTTTGCAAGAAGGCATCAGAAAGCTGACCTCACTGCCCGCTGATAATCTCAAATTGAAGAAACGAGGCCGATTACAAATCGGAAACTATGCGGATGTGGTGGTATTTGCACCAGAATTAGTACGAGATCGGGCGACCTTTCAGGAGCCACATCAATATGCCGAAGGCATGATGCATGTATTTGTGAATGGTATTCAGGTACTTGAAGCAGGTGAACATACAGGTGCAAAACCTGGCAGATTCGTCAAAGGACCGGGATATATGGGAGGGTAAAGGTGGAATTCTTCCCGTTCACCGCGCGATTTGGAAATTTCAGCCAATAAACACCATCTTAAATTAATTGAAGTGTGATTTTTGAAATATGAATTTTCTTGTAAGCCTAGCCAATATTGCTGCCTTTACTTTGAAATCGATGATCAAACGCTTGTTTGGACTAAAGCCACAAGTACTGACATTGGATAGAAGTGAAAGTCACTAACCCAACACCGAAATAAGCCCCTGATTGAAACGCTTTACTTCTTCAATCGTGCCCGTGCTTATCCTACACCATTTGTCAAATGGTGGAAATGGTCGTCCAACCAGGACACCCTGATCTTTCATTTTACTTTGTAGCTCGGCAATCGGTACTCCCGATTTGAAAAAGATAAAATTGGTTTGTGATTGCACATATTCAAGCCCCAGGTCATCCAACGTTTTGTAGATTAACTTCTTACCTTCTTTTGTCTTATTCAGACTAAAGTCATAAAACTCTTTGTCTCTAAGCGCCTCTTCAGCGGCCGCAATTGCAACAATATTGGTGAAGGCCATTAGGTTTTTACGCATGGCGCTTACAATTTCAGGTTTGGCCACCATATAGCCTATTCTTAATCCCGCCATTCCATAGACTTTCGAGAACGTTCTCGAAACAATCACATTTTTATCCTGCTTTACCAATTCTACCATGGATGGGTAATTGGCATCTTCTATGAAATCGTAGTACGCTTCGTCGCTGAAAACGAGCGTTTTCCTGGAAGCAGTTTCACAAAAATCACGGAGTACATCCGGAGGTAGCAGTGTAGAAGTGGGGTTGTTGGGATTACACAGGAAAATGACCTTTGTTTTGGAAGTTATCCTTTTCTCCATTTCATCGGTATCATGAACCAATTTGTCATCCAGCGGCACCCAATTGACCGAACCGCCCCATTGCTTTGCATAGGTCATCATCGCAAGAAATGTAGGACGTGCAGCAATTATCTCTCCCCCATCTTTTCCGTAAGTGAGTCCCACAACCTTTAAGCCTTCAGTAGATCCTCCGGTAATGCAAATGTGGTCCGTGGAGACACCTTCTTTTTCAGCGATCATCTCGTGTAAACTGAGGCTATAAGAACCAGGATACCGACATCCTTGATCAAAGGCCTTTATCATGGCTTTGCGAACCTTTGCTGATGGTCCGTAGGGGTTTTCATTGGAATTTAGGCGAATGGACGCTTCCAGTGCCCTTGGATTAAATCGTTTGACTTCCAGATCGGTAAGATCGCTACCAAGTAAAGAGGGGCCAAATAAACCGGCGGCACCTGTAATTCCTATACCTTTTAGCCACTTTCTTCTACTGACACTCATAAGAAAAATTATTTGTTGTGGAATATAGCCAATTTTTGTTAACCGCTGAACCGCGACAAGTCTGACAGTTCCCGAGTGAAAAGCCGGATATTTTGCTAATATTGCGTAGTTTCCAGTCAACCGTACATGCTTACCGACGTTCAACGCAATAAACTCACGCACTTTTTCCGACTTCTGGACCTGGATAAGAACGATGTTCTGGAATTAGAAGATTTCTCCGATATAGCCGTAGACCTTAGTCAGGAGTTAGGTTACGCTTTTGAAGGCGCAGAACACAAATTCTTAGTGGATCGTTGTGTGGGCTTTTATTACATGTTGTTAGAAGAAATCCCGCATAAAGGTAATCAGGTGATTGTGCTTGAAGAATGGCTGAAGTTTTTCGATGAAAATGTCGTAAATAATAAGGATCAGGAATTCTTCGACAATTTCACCGAATTCATGATCGGTTTCTTTTTTGATGTGTTTGATGAAAACAATGATGGATACATCTCCGACGGGGAATATGCAGATCTGTTTTTGGTCTATAATATTGATATTAAATATTCCGGAAAGTCATTTGTAAACCTCGATACCAACAAAGACGGAAGGTTATCACGGAACGAGCTGATTTTTGCGTTTGAAACATACATTTCCTCAGAGGACCCCAAAGAAAAAGGCAACTGGATTTTTGGTGATTGGAGGGATTGATTTCAGCTTAACTCAATCTTGAAGAAAGAGAAACTGCTTCAAGGCGATTTCGTACCTGAAGTTTTTTATAGATGCTCTTGAGATGCGTTTTAGCCGTATTGAGTGAAATGAAAAGCAAATCCGCAATTTCCTGATCAGTATGACCTTCAGATAGAGCCTTAAATACATCCATCTCTCTACCGGATAATTCAGATAAATGAGAAAGATCTTCTTCGTCTTTTTCCTGGAGTGCAATTTCCAGTGTTGTAAATAGGTCATCTCTGCTAAAGGGCTTGAGTAAATAAGCATTGGGCTGGGTTGCTTTGGCTTTCTTTACCGTTGCCGCATCTGCATGAGAAGTAAGAAAAATAAAGGGAATTTTGAACCGATCTTTAATCTCGTGGGCAAGGTCGATACCACTCTTGCTACCACTCAATAGAATGTCCACAAGAGCCACGTCTACGTCATTGTTTTCCAAAGCTTGCAGGGCAGTCGTGTATTTGGTAGTTATTGCAACAACATGATAATCCAAACTGAGAAGTATCTGTTTGATATCTTCAGCGATGATAACTTCATCCTCTACAATGAGTGCTCTTACTTTTGTCTTAGACACGATGTAATTTACTAATCTGCTACTTTTCTTAAACTGGTATTTGAGATGATGATATCGAATCTGGATCCCTGACCATTCGAATGAGTCACTTCACCATCTAACTGAGTACAAAGCATACGAACAAGCTTTAAACCTAATGATTCCGTATTTTCAATGTCCACTCCCAGTGGTATACCTACGCCATTGTCAGCAACTGACAAATGTAGTTTGTCCAGAGTTGAGGAGACACCATTTAATTCAATGCTGATTTTACCTTCTTTTTTTCCCTGAAAGGCATATTTGAAGCAGTTGGATACAAGCTCATTCACGATGAGCCCCAAAGGAACTGCCGTATCGATATCGAGTGTCAGGTCATGTGTATCTACTTCAATATCTACCTCACTGGAAGTCTTAAAAGTAGCTCGCAGGTGATAAATCAATTCGGTCACATATTCATAAAAATCTACTCTGGAAATGTCCTCATGTTGATAAAGTTTTTGATGGATCAATGCAATTGATTTCACTCTGTTTTGTCCTTCCTTTACAGCGGATAATGCCATTTGATCTTTGATGCCATAGGACTGAAGACTTAATAAACTGGATATCACCTGAAGGTTATTTTTTACCCGATGATGAATTTCCTTCAATAGGATTTCTTTTTGTTGATTTTGTTGTTCGATTTTTTCATTTTTCTTCTCAAGCTGCAGGTTGCTTCGCGTCTTGTTTCGGAAAAGGACCCATAAGACAATTGCTATGGTCAAAACGGTCAATAGAATAGCCAGAAGTAAGATATTTTGCTGTGCCCTTTGTGCCGCTTGCGATTGTTGCAGGTCGATTTGTTGTTGCTGGATGATCGATTCATTGTTCAAGCGGTCAATCTCGGCTTTCTTCTTTTCGTCCTCAAATTGAGCTTGCAATTGATTAAAGTTTTTATCCCGATCCGAGGTAACCACCGAATCCTTTACCTGAGTATATAATTCATGATACGCAAAAGCGCTTTTGTAATTTCCTGTTTGAGCAAAGACTTGTGCCAGGTTTTGATAAGCTTCATATTCCCAAAATAATAGTTGCCCTTGTTGAGCTACCTGTACGGCTTCTTTCAAAAACCGAATGGCTTTCTGCGGTTGACCATTTCTTGCTGCTACTTTTCCCAATCTGATCAGGACCAGGGACAAGGTTTGCTCTTTGTCTTGAATGCGTTCGGTGAATTGTCGAGCTATATCGTAGGCTTGAGATGCTCGACTCAAATCATCATCTTTTAGATAGATATCACCATTCAGGATATGCTTGTGAGCCAATCCCCTGAGGTTCCCCTGTAGAGAGTCGATGGTCAGGGCATTGGCATTTTGAAGTAGAGCTTCCTGCAGTCTATTCCTGTACATCGCCACTCGTGCCAGATAGAAGTAGCAGTCTGAGATCAAGATTGGATTGTCAATCTCAAGTGCTAATTCCAGCGCCTCTTCCATCATTTGCTTAGTTTCCTGATATTTTTCTTGCTCATAATAAATCTGGCCAATGCTGTTTTTGACATTCCCTATGGCATTTTTATCACTACTTTTTTCGGCAATTTTCAGGGCTGTAAGGAAATACTCTAACGCTTTTTCACGCCCACTTAAATAGATGTAAGCAATGCCAATGTCCATGATACAAAAGGCTTCCTCCGCCAGGTCTCCTGCAATTCTGGAGAGTTTGGCACCTTCCTCAAATAAGGCAATGGCTTCATCGTATTTAGCAAGATTCAGTACAATGATTCCCTTAGCTCGGGTGACATCAGCAAGGCCAGAAGTGTCCATTAACGCCTGGTATATTTCCTCTGCTTCTGATAAATATACAAGGCCTTCTTCCATTTTGCTTAGGTAAATGCAGGAACGGGCCGCCATAAGGCTACCTTCGGCAACTCCCTTTTTGTAATCTACTTTGTTGGATAGCCGAATACCTTCCTGCGCATAACTCAAAGCTTTTTGAAAGTCTCTTCCAAAAGTTGCATTTGATAATTCGATGAAAATCTTTGACCGAGTTGAGTCTTCCGAGGGATGACTCGCCAAAGCAACATTGAGGCTATCTAATTTGCCCGGTTGAGCGTAGAGATTTCCAATAGTGACAAATACCACAACACAGGAAGTATAAACATAGCTCTTCAGGGTTTTCATTGTAGCTTACACGGAAAGTAAGTAAATTTATTGCTTAAAAATCGTCATTTCCCAGCGTTAAGGTACTGAATCGGATTCACTCATTCGAGTGATTTTAAGAAGGGAATATCACTCGTTTAAGTGATTTTGACCCTAATCCGTTACTCACTAATTCTCATTTACCAAGTAGGTAACATACTTTTAAATCAGTGTGACAAGTAATTGACAGGATTCAATCTAATGCCGCCAATACAACCAGGCATAGCAATTCAGTTTGCAGATTGATTGAAACGGAGTGAGAGATGATCGAGATAATGACAAAAGCACCGCCAAAAAGTGATACAATTTTTAATTGTGTTGCGTCGATCACTCTCTTTCTTTTTTTATTTCTTTTTCATGGGCCCAGGCACAACCTGACACTTCTACTTCAATGAAATTTCATTCCCGGGCTGAATTTCCTTCAGAGGTTCAATTTTTTCAATCTTAACTTATGGAAATAAAACTTATTCTGGCCTTTATGACATTCATGATCTTTAATGAAAATGTGACTTCTCAAGAATTACTACGTATTGAGAAGAAGACCAGAGTTTTAGATGATACTGGGAAGTTTGAAGAGGTAATCGAAATTGAAAATTGGGAGCCGGAGCAAACGGCCTTTATCATTATCGACATGTGGGATGCACATTGGTGTCCAAGTTTAACGGAACGAGTGACAGAGCTTGCTCCATTTATGAACGAAGTTGTTAAATCCGCCAGAAACAAAGGTGTTCACATCATTCATGCGCCTTCGGATGTAATAGAATTTTACGCTGGCCACCCTGGCCGGATAAGAGCACAGAATACCAGTAGACCAGCTGAAATTCCTGAAGGGATCAATGACTGGTGTGCTGTTGGACCATTAACGAAACATAAAGACTACCCGATTGATCAGTCAGACGGAGGATGTGAGTGTGACGATTGTCCGGAGTACAAGGCCTGGTCCAGGCAAGTATCTTCTATCGAGATATTCGATGAAGATTTGATCTCTGAGTCCGGTGTTGAAATCTGGAGTATTCTAGTAGATCGAAAGATAAAAAACATCTTGGTGGCGGGTGTCGCGGCCAATATGTGTATTCTTGGTAGACCCTTTGGATTGCGCAAACTTTCTGAAAATGGTAAAAATGTGGTCTTTGTACGAGACCTTACGGACACCATGTATGATCCTAAGTTGTCACCCTACGTGGATCATTTTACAGGTACGGATTTGGTAATTGAATTTATTGAAAAGTACATTGGTCCAACGACTAGTTCTGACTTTTTGACAGGCAAGGCACCTTTTCGGTTCATTAATGACTTGAGGAACTGATGTTGAAGCATTTCAAAAATTTGTCAGTGAAAACGGTATTTCTCTTCGTTTTTTTTTCATTCCTACCTCTGGTAGTTCCAAGAGCATTTGGACAGGAGAAATTTTCTAATTGGGGGGATTTCTATTCAACGTGGGATAGCCTGGAGCTTGCCGACGACACCTACTTTGATTACATAAACGTTGAGAATTGGCAATCTGAATTTAGTCGTCTAAATGAACATTTTCCTGTGGTTAAAGATTCAACAGAGCAATTTTTAAGGGACTATCTGGCTGCTTATTTTATTTTCTTTCTATCTGATTATACCACCTGTATTCCCCTTTACCAGCAATTATTGGCTGACAGGTCTCTTTTGACCAACAATCAATTGAAATGGTGTCTGGTGAATCTGGAAGAATCTTATCGCAGAACGGGCAACCTGAAAGACGCAATACCGATCACAAAGGAACGAGTGGAGCTGGGGTTTGACGATGACTTCTTTCACATTTATGAAGAAGCCGGTCTCTATCGGGAGGCCATCAAGGAGTATACAGAACATAATGACTTGCCTACTGCACCTATTCGGGCTTTGGGTTATTATTCCAGGTTGGGGAGACTTCACCGACAAGATGGTCAACTCGATAGCGCCGTATATTACTATGAATTAGCCTATAAGGAAGGGTTGCAAATTGTAGACAAAGAAGACTATCCTGGCAAATCGATCCATCATCATTGGTTGAGAAAGTACTACACTTATCAGATGCGAGGAGAAATTGGTCTGATTTACGTGCAACAACGTAAATATCAGGAAGCGATTCCTTATTTGAAGAAGGATATTGCCACTTGCAAAGAGGTGAATGAGGTCGCACTTACGGTTCCGAAACGATTGGGCCTAGCCGAGGCTTTTCTTGCTTTGGGCAATAGGAATACCGCGAAACTTTATCTGGATAGCGTATATCAAATCAATCAGGAAAAGGATTGGGTCGTTCACCAGATCAAATACCTGGAGATTGCCGGGAAATATTATTTTGAAATTGGCCAGTACGATTCAGCGGCCATCTTTTTCCGCACGGGAAATTTGCTTAGCGACAGCATTGAGGCCGTTCAACGAGAAAATAAACTCATCGCCACTACAGCTTTTCTAGATAATGAGCAACAAGGAAAACTCATTACAAAACAGCGATCGGAATTGGAGAAAGCTCAGTTGGCGCAATCCAAACAACGGCTTCAGGTGACGCTGCTAATCAGCGGGATACTGGTAGTCATTATTGTGGCTATCTTACTTTATAGAGATACACGCAGAAAGAAAAAAGCACAAACGATCGCCGAAAGAGACAGGGAGATCATTACTCGCCAGGCTGAGGAATTAAAGGAATTGGATAAAGCCAAGACGAGGTTCTTTTCCAACATCAGCCACGAGTTCCGAACCCCTCTGACACTTATCGAAGGGCCAATCCAATCCATACTGAGTGGCAAGATCATATCAAAAATTGCCATAGGAGAAAACCTGAAAATGGCCGAACGCAATGCCGGAACGTTGCGCAATCTAATTGATGAGGTTTTGGATTTCAACAAAATGGAATCCGGGGATATTTTCATCAATCGGAAACCTGTTCTGTTACTGGACTGGTTGAGTGAACTACTCGAAAACTATCATTTTTTGTGTAAACAAGCAGGTATTGAATTAAAGGCTCAGACACAATTGGAGAGTAGTACGAGAGTTTTGTTGGACACCATGAAAGTGGAGCATATATTGAATAACCTGATATCTAATGCAACGAAGTATGCACGGAACATTATTAAGCTGGAATTGAGGTATATAGGCAATCAATTTAGTGTGGTCGTATCCGATGATGGAGCAGGAATACCGGAGGAAGAGCTGTCAAGAGTTTTTGATAGGTTTTACCAAACCAAGCACGGTCAACAGATGCCTCATAGTTCGGGGATTGGGTTGGCATATGTAAAGGAAATCACTACCCTGATGGAAGGAACGGTGCAGGTGTGGAGTAAGAAAGGTAAGGGGACAGTATTTACTTTGTCAGTACCTGCAGAGGAAAGTAGTGATTGGCGTAGTGAGGAGTTGGATGAAGTCATACAGGAATTTGCTCCGGGAGTGTATCCACATCCGAATAATCAACTGCTGATTGTTGAAGACAATACTGAAATGAGAAAATACATTCAACAAGTAGTCGGAGAGGAGTTTAACATAACCGTCTGCTCGAATGGGGCCGAAGCATTGAAAGTATTGGACGATTTCGAACCGGATTTGATCATTTCAGATGTCATGATGCCAGTCATGGACGGAATAGAACTATTGAAGCAATTGAAAGAGAGGAATTTCTCCAAACCAATTTCTTTCGTCATGCTTACTGCGCGCCAAAGCCATGAACTGAAGTTGGAAGCTCTTAGTCTGGGGCTAGATGATTACCTCACGAAGCCCTTTAGTCCGTTGGAGTTGGAAATACGTGTGAAAAATTTATTGAAGAATCAATTTGAAAGGATACAATGGTTAAACACGGAACAGGAATTGGATGAAGTACTTGGAGAAGATCCGTTTGTAGAAGATTTAAGATTGAAGGTTGTCGAGCATTTGGATGACAAGCAATTCGGCGTGGTATCCCTGGCGGAGATATTCCATATGAGTGACCGACAACTGACCCGGGTGACAAGGAAGGCTACCGGAATGTCACCCGCGGCATTTATTCGAGAGGTTAGATTAAACAAAGCCCTTGAAATGTTAATGTCCCGTAGTTATGAAACCGTTACTGAAGTCGCAGATTTGGTAGGATTGGGACGGGCCTCACATTTCACAAAGATTTTTTTTGAGCGTTATGGCAGAAAGCCTATACAATACTTGAAAAAACCGGTTATTCAGGCGACAAACCCTAAAAATGTCTGAAATGTGTAGCTCCTTGTCTGGCTTGTGTACCCGCTCATTTTCCATTTTTGAAGAAGCCAGGTAGCTATTTCGGATTTTCTGATATTGACTACCTGAAAACCTAGTGACATGAACAAATATTCAATCTCCATCATTCTGATGTGCCTGTTTTGCGTTTCGCGGGCACAAACCACATTTACAGTTACCAATACCGATGATTCCGGGGCTGGGTCCCTGCGACAGGCCATCCTGGATGCAGAAGCCAGTGCCGGGGCGGACATCATAGATATGACCGGGATCACCGGTAGTATTATCCTGACAACAGGATTGCCTAACATCACACAAGATCTCACGATCAATGGCAATGGATCTGCCAATACGATCATTGATGGGAATAACCTGATACGTCCATTTTTCATAGGAGGGGATCTGGTGAGCTCCACGGAAGTGCCTGTAGTTACCATCGACGGGGTTACCATCCAGAATGGGTATGCGGAAGGAGAGTCTCCCACGGGCAATGCTGGAGGAGGTGCAGGAATGGGCGGCGGTATGTTCGTCAATAATGGAAATGTAACGATAACAAATGTCATATTTTCCGAAAACTCAGTTTTGGGAGGAACAGGAGGAAATGATCGCTTCGGGGGGGGCGGTGACGGGGGTGACGGACCTTTTAACAGTTCAGGAGGTAGTGCCGCCGAATTACCTCCCGGAGCTTTTACAGGTGGCACCGGAGGATATGGAGCTGGTGGTGGCGGCGGAGTTGGTAACTTTAATTTCGGAGGAGCAGACGGTGGTACCGGGGGCTACGGAGCAGGTGGCGGCGGCGCCGGCGGTGGAAATGCAAATGCGGTAGGTAATGGAGGAGTTGCAGGCACGTTTGGAGGAAGTGGCGGCAACGCCATAAGTATCGCTCATGCGGGCGGTGGTGGCGGTGCCGGTTTAGGAGGAGCCTTGTATGTTAGAAATGGAACGATAGAATTGGAGGATATTTCCTTTCAAAATAATACTGCAACTGGCGGTGCTGGTGGAAATGCCTCACCAGAACCTTCAGGAGGTAATGGACAAGGCCGGGGCGGTGCAATCTTCAATGATGGGGGTTCAGTAACTGCAACCTTCTTTACATTTTCAGGCAACACGGCCTCGACAGCAGAAGCCGATACCCAGGGGACTGTTACTTTCATTACCGATGTGGCCATTACAGCAGAGCCGAATGATCAGTTAAATATTGATGAAGGAATGGCGGCTGCTTTTTCTGTTACCGCGACAGGTACTGTTGAGTCTTATCAATGGCAAGTCGATGATGGAAACGGATTTGTTGATATTATAGATGATGCGAACTATTCAGGTTCAACTTCCGCCACCCTGGACATTACCTGTGTCCCCAGGACTTTTCACAATTACCAATACAGAGTCCTGATAGGAGGAACATTAAACGATGTTACCTCACAAGTAGCATTACTTACAGTGACCAACGCCCCCGATCTAATGGCGACCATCGCTTCCGCAGACCTAGTGCTACAATGTAACGGAGAAAGCCTGACTTTTACTTCTACGAATCAAAATGTAAATACCACGCCTGCTTACCAATGGCTTTTGAATGGGGCTCCGGTGCAAGGTGAAACTACAGATACATTTACAGGGGCTGTCAACGAAGGCGATGAAGTAAGCCTGGAGTTGACGGAGCCTTCTTCCTGCTTTCCAAGGTCGGCTGTCACTTCTAATGTCCTCACGGTTCAGCGGATTAAGGTAGACACGGTAGTAATTGCCAATACCCTGCCAGGTAGAACTGATGTGGGTTCCTTGCCTTACCATCTTGCTCAAACAGCCAATCTACCTTGTAATGATATCATCACAGTGATGGACTTGAGGCAGCTACCTCAAGGGTCCATCATTTCGATGGATCAGGCACTTTTTACACAAAGTCCGGTACACATCATCGGTAATGGCAGTGATGAAACCATCATCAGAGCCACTTCGAACGTTGCTACTGCTATGCTGGGGAGGTTCCATAAATTGGAAGGGTTCAAGCTCGAAAATACAAGTGGTTCTAACTTCAACGGTATCGATGTATTTGCCGATTCATTGGTCATGTTTGATGTCATCGTTTCTGACTTCAATTCGTCGAGTGATGAAGTGCTCAGATACAGGAACTTTGATGTCGATAACAATAGGAGCAATTATTATGTGGATATAGACAGTATACAACTTACCGGTGGTCGTCAGATAGAAATCGACGTTGAAGGAACCGATTTCCAGGTAACCGGATCCATCAAAATTGTTAATTCTGTTTTCAAAAATGCAGTGCATCACAACATTGACCTGAATTTTCGTGAGGCGATATTTCAGGAAGTATTGATCAAAGGGAATTTATTTCAAGACAATGACCTGTCAACTATGCAGGCGTTTTTTAATCCAGGTGTAGCGGGGGGTACGTTTACCATTGAGCAGAATTCTGTTATAAATCAATATAGGGAAGTGTTTGCCTTAGAGGCGGAACCTGGATTGGATATCGATGTGGTGGTCCGCAACAATACCTTCTCTGAAACGGGTGTAAGGGCTGTTCAGGATTTTTCAGGAGATTATCCAACGGTCATAATTGACAATGTGGATGCTGAAATCATTAACAACACGATGGTTGGTGTTCAGGATGTGATGACGATTAGCACAAATAATCACGTGGTTTTTGCCAATAATCTGGTATTGGATGAAATAAATGGAGTCACCATATATGACAATGCTACACCGGACTATACAGGGTCTGGGAACAATATTGGAATTGACATTGGGGACAATAATGACCTGACCTCAACAACCCTGCAAGTCATTCAAAGCCTTACCTTGACGGATCCCGGAGGAAATGGGCTGTTGGTCTATGAACCCATTGAGTGTGGTCCCGCGATTGGCCTGGCCAATAGCACGTATGCCCCTGCTGAGGATCAGTTGGGGACTCTCAGAATATCACCTTCGGACATTGGAGCCATAGAAGGTACGTTAAGTGTCGACGATTTCACTGTTACGATAGCTTCCGATCCATTTCCGTTCCCCGGAGATGTGACGTTTACCCCCACAGTAACTCCGGAAGAAAACGCACCGACCAGAACCTACACTTATGAGTGGTTTAAGAATACAGTTTCCAGTGCCACAACAGAGATTTACAGTCCAACAGGGCTGGTTTTGGATGATGAGATTACACTAGAAGTTACTCCCAACAACGACCTCTGCTTGCGACCTGCTTTGGCTTCGGAAACTGTTACCATACGAGAAGCATTTAGCCCGCAAAATACTTTGATAATGGAAGATCTTGCCGTGGGAAGTGTGGCAACCTCCATCGTTTCTGATGCTTCATTGAGTGCTGGGGCGACCTTCAGTTTAGTCGCTGGGACAGGTGATACAGACAATTCAACATTTTCAATTGAAGGAAATGATCTGATCGTAGCATCCGAGTTGGATTTTGAGAGTAACCCTTCTCTTTCTATTCGCCTTTCAGTATCAGATGGTGGAAACAACTTTGAACAAGTAATTCAGTTAACAATTACGGATGTCAATGATGCTCCTATATTCACATCTACGCCCACTACGATGCTGGAAAGAGATGATGATTTTGACTATAATATTATCGCAACCGATGATGAAGGTTCATTCGTATCAGTAGAAGGATTAACAGTTCCAAGCTGGCTAACATTTAATATTAACCCACCAGCGCCGGAAACAATCTTAGTAACAACGGAGCAAACTGGGTTACCAAATAATGTAAGAGATTTTGTCACTGATGAAAACGGAAACATCTATTACACAAATCGATTCGATGATGTAATCTACAAGATGGATATAAATGGGGTTCAAACCGTCTTGGCTGACGCCAATACACCCGTGGATGTTTTTAGTCCAGCTGGAATAGATATTGGCCCGGATGGAACTATTTATGTTGCTGTCGTGAGCGGGGGGCCAAACTATGATGGGGGAATTTACACAATTATCAACGACGTAGTAACCTTTCTCATTGAGGTATATGAACCTCAGGAAATTGTTGTTACGGAAGATAATATCATTTACGTGACCTCTGACAGACGCAAACTCATGAAGATCGAAAATGGCACGGTTTCCGTAGTTGCGGGAACAGAAAATAGATCTGTCACAGATGGTCCATTTGGGATAGGTGAGATTGCAAATCCATATGGAATGGCCGTTTCTCGTGATGGGATTGTTTGGCTAAGAGATGGGAGCAACTTACGCTACATTACCAATGATGGTACCATCACCACCGTTACTCCTGACCAGGCGAACTCTGATTTTACTAGTATCAACACTGAAGGGGACTTGGAGGTGGACCATTTGGGGAATGTGTTTTTTACAAATACTGCGAAAATTGGGGTAATCCCTGCTGGCACATCCTCATTCATGAATTATATTGGTGGTAATGCGGGAGCCACAGTTGACGGTAATCAAAACACAGCACTATGGGGACGAATGGAGGCACTTTATTTCGATGGTACAGGGAACCTGTGGACATTAGGCTCCTCGGCCAATACCAATACCATTCCCCAGGAAATCCGAAAAGTGGAAATTCCAGCCTCTACCTATTCTCTGAATGGAAATGCGTCAATTGTTGGGGAGTTTCCAGTTTCTCTAAGAGCGAGTGATGGAACATCTATAACGAATCAAGACTTTACTATTGAGGTTCTTGGGCCTTTACGTTTTGAAGCCGATCCGGTGACCACAAGTGCGGAAGGAACCCAGTACATTTATAATCCAAGTGCGATACATTCCCAGAGTACAGCTTTTACTTATGAGTTCATTTTACCAGATTGGTTAGATACGTCTGTGCCTTCTACGGCCACATCCTTTTTGAATGTATCTAGCGGCGTAGCAGGTTTCGCCCCTTTTTCTGGGGAAGATGCCACAGTAACCGATGAGGCTGTTTATTCCATTGGCGGAAATACCATTGGTGTCCTCAAATTCGATGGAAGCATGATGACTCCCATTGATTTTTCAAGTCTGAATCCGGAACCAAGTGTCATTGGTCCGTTTATCACCTCAAATACCGAAGGTGAGCTATACTTCGCTTTCAAGATAGAGGATCCTAGTGCAGGTGAGCAGGATAAGCTGTACAAAGTAGATCCGAATGCCGATCCCATTGTTTTTACTGATCTGGGCACGTTCATCGACATAAAAGACATTGACTTCCATGAAAATGGGGTGGTCATACTCGAGCAGAGGTTTGATAATAATTCCCTAGTCGGAGATATCTCCATAGTGGATGATGCTGGTGTGGTTACGTCGGTGATCAGTGGATCCGATGCTGAAGCAATTAACGTAGGTTTGGATGGTAAGATCTACTTCCTTGGGGGAAGCAATTTCCAACATGATGACCATTCGGAGTTTATTGGGGAATTGGAGTTGAATGGGACATTTACGACGCAAACCATTTTTACAGATGAAAGGGTTTACAGTGTACAGGATTTGGTCGTGGATGCGTTCGGGAATGCATATATCCTCTACGAGTCACTGGATGAAATGGCCCGTATCTACGACAGTTATGGCTACCTTGAAAACAGTTCGGTCATTGAACCACTTTTCACGGCCACAGATGACGTCAACACATTTGAGCTCTCAGGGTTCACCCGTTTTGGCTCAACCAATGATATTTTTTACTTCGCAAATGATAATGCCGCTGGTGTGTCAGATCTTTTTGCATATGCAGATAATGCCATTATTTTTGGAACACCTGGTTCGACTGATGCTGGGCCGAATAATGTGACCATTACCCTGGATGATCAGAATGAAATTGTCACCCAAACTTTTGACATAGACGTAGATTTCATCAACGACGCCCCAACTGGATTGGAAATAAGCGGAAATACGATAGATGAAAACAATGCATTGTCCACAACTCTGTTGACGTTCAATACGATTGATCCGGATGGGAGCGGTGACACTTTTACTTATGAATTGATTTCAGGAACGGGAGACACTCATAATGATGAATTTACAATTGTCGATGATGGACTACAGGCGTTGCAAGTGTATAATGCTGAAGCGAACCCAGGGATCAAGTCTATACTTGTACGATCCACAGATGCAGCAGGTGAAAGTGTAGAAGCCACCTTTGATATCACCATCAATAACATTAATGAAGCACCAACTGAAATTGCATTATCCGGTGATATGGAAGTGGAAGAAAACCTGGATGCTGGTACCGTTATTGGAACATTCACAACGACTGATGAAGATGCTGGTGATACTCATATTTTCAGTATCTCCGGAATTGGATCAGATCTGTTCCAGGTTGTCGGTGATGAACTTCAAACGGCTGCGACACTGGACTTTGAACAAGGAGCCAGCTATACACTGACGATCACTGTTGAAGATGCCGGGCAGTTGAATCATAATGAAAATTTTACGATCACGATCATCGATGATAACCCGACGGATATTCAGTTGAGCAACAGTTCGGTAGACGAAGGACTCCTACCGGGTGCGGTTGTTGGCACTTTGTCTACTGCTGATACGGACCCCCAAAACACTTTTACCTATGCCTTTGTAACAGGTCTGAATTTTAACGCGTTCTTTGAATTAGATGGAAACATACTGACTACCAAAGGTGTTTTCAATGCTTCCCAATTTACTTCTGTTACAATACGTGTTTCAACTACGGATGAGATTGGAGAGTCCTTTGAAAAGGATCTGGTCATCACAATAAATGATCTAACCAACAGTGCACCGCAATTACTTGGCGAACCCACAGCTACTGCCACACAAGGGGAGTTGTACACTTATGCGCCCGGCATCTACGATTTTGATGGAGATCAGGTGAACGTCACCAGTACTACCCCTTCATGGTTGACTCAGGTAGATCAGGAAGCTTCAGTTGAAGAATTCCTGGCCGAAAACGGAGCAGACAACCTTGAGATTGACGATGACGATAATTTATATGTGACTATTCAGGACGCAAATGGAAATACGACGAACATCCTCAAATATGATGATGCGACAGAATCTACTTCAACACTACTCAGTTCGGACGCAACTTCCATTTCATTCGTAGATGTAGGTGAAAATGGTGTAATTTACTTTTCTGATAACAATTTCAATAGTTCTTCCTGGCGGGTTAGAAAAATCGAAAACGGAACGGTTTCTGATGTCTACTTTGCTACGGGCGATATATCGCATGGAGGCTACCACTCCGATGAGCACCTTGTTTTGGTTGAAACGCAAAGTGATAACACGAAAGACATCATAAAAATTGATCTTGATGGAACAAATAAGACGGCACTAGAGGAAGAAGTGGGTTTTGTAGGCGTCTTTGAAATTGGCGCTGATGATAATATTCATTATGCCACCACCAATACCATGATGGCCATCGATATTGATGGGGATGCCGCCACTTCTCTGCAACCAGAGCTGACGACTGACAATCAAACCTCACCTTACCTCTATTATATCTCTGATTATGTGCAGTATAGTAGTACTGAGGCATTTATCATGTACGCAGACAATGATAACGCAGGAGGATCTTTGGATTATTTGGTAAAGGTCACGTCCAGAGGGGAGCAATTGCTTTGGACGGGCGATGTGATCTACGAGGGAGGTAAAATAGCGGCAAATGCTAGTAGTGAAGTGTTTTTCACGAGAGATGCCGATTCCAATAGTAATCGTTCGGTAGCCAAGTGGAATCAGGCATTTACATTCTTCTTTGGTACACCAGAAGATAGCGATGTGGGTACTTCTGATTTTGACTTTACTCTTTCGGATGATGAATTGTCCAATGATTATTCATTCACAATTGAAGTACAAAATGTCAATGATGCTCCTACGGAGATTTCATTGAGCGGCACTTCCATCGATGAGAACAACGACACCAATGTTGCTCTATTGACCATTTCTTCTGATGACCCTGACAATGATGAGGGAGATACGCAGACGTATGCCCTGGTTTCGGGAGATGGAGATACAGACAACTCCAGTTTTGAAATTGATGGGAGCGACCTGAAAGCACTGGTGTCCTTTGACCATGAGGAAAGTGACACCAGAAGTATCAGAATAGAAGCAACTGATGCATCAGGAGCTACTTACGAACAAGCCTTCGGGATCAGTATCGCTGATGTGAATGAAACACCAACAGCCATTGAGTTGAGTGGTACTTCCATCAATGAAAATGAAGATGCTGGTACCGCCATTGGAATACTGTCTACCGTAGATCCAGACGATGCAAACGACGATTTGGTTTTTGAGATCATCGAGGGGTCGGAGTTCGCACAACTTTCAGGTACTGAATTGCAATCGGCTGCTTCTTTTGATTTTGAAACGACACCTTCTTTTACCGTTACTGTCAGGGCAAATGATGGAGTTGAGAATTCTTCTACCTTCTTTACGATTGAAGAGATGTTTACCATTAGCGTAGTAGATGTCAGTGAAAGTCCTTCGGATATTGCATTGAGTAATTCCTCAGTAGATGAAAATGCTGACGCTGGAATCACCGTGGGAACCCTCACCGCACAAGATCCTGATGGTTCGAACAGCAATACCTTTAGTTTGGTGGATGGATCTGAAGACAATGCTCTTTTTGATGTATCTGGTGATGAGTTAATTACCGCCTCCGTATTTGATTTTGAAAGTGATGATACTTACACGGTAGAAGTACAGGTAGATGATGGTGGTGGAAACACCTTCTCGGATATCTTAACCATTACCATCAATGATATTAATGAGGCACCTGTTTTTAGCACCGCCAGTACCGCCGAGGTAGCAGAGAACACAACAGCAGTTATCACACTCACTGCATCTGATGAGGATGCCGGTACTGAACTTACCTACAGCATCGTGGACGGAGTGGACCAAAGCCTGTTTTCTTTGGATGGTGCTGTGCTTTCTTTTACCACCGAACCGGATTTTGAATCGCCAACAGATGGAGATTCCGATAATATCTATTTGGTAACAGTTAGCGTCTCAGATGGCGTACTAAATGATGATCTGAACCTGGAAGTAACGGTCACTGACGTAAATGAAGCCCCTACATTGGACACATCAAATAACCTTTCAGTGGAAGAACGCACGGAAGATCCCATCTCCTTGATCGCATCAGACCCTGATTCCGGTGCTGAGTTAACCTACAGCTTATTGTCAGGAAATGATATCCAGGCATTTGATCTGACTGGAAATGAGCTGACATTTATTGAAGTTCCTGATTTCGAATCTCCTGTTGATTCCGATAGCGATAACGTATACGAATTCACCCTTAGGGTGAGTGATGGTACGAATCACGTTGATACTGATTTTACCATTACTGTGACAGACGTAAACGAAGCACCCATTTTTGGCACCGTCACTGAATACACTTTAGAAGAGAATACCTCTGAATCAATTGATTTAAGTGCCTCGGACGCTGATGCCAATGAATTGACATACAACATAACAGGAGGTTCGGATCAGGATTTATTCCAATTAAATGGCGCAAATCTCTCCTTTATTAATCTACCTGATTTTGAAACGCCGCTTGATGTGGAAGGGGATAATGTTTATGAATTGACAATTAGGGTAAGCGATGGAACGAATGAAGTTTCGGCGGACTTTACCGTTACTGTGACAGATGTTAATGAATCTCCTGTATTTGATGTAACCGAATTTAGTATTGAGGAGAATAGTGCTGATCCTTTTTCAGTAGTTGCGACTGACCCAGATGCCAATGCGGAATTGATTTACACCATCACTGGAGGAATTGATCAGGACGTATTTAGTATCTCTGGATCGGAAGTCAGTTTTGTGAATACACCTGACTTTGAATCTCCGGGAGATGCTGATGGAGATAATGTCTATCTATTTTCCGTTCGGGTGAGCGATGGAACCAATGTCGTCGATGCAGATTTCACAATTACAGTGACGGATCAAAATGAAGCCCCCGTTTTTGGAACAGTGACGGAATATACGGTAGAAGAGAATTCATTAGAAACCATAACTTTCAGTGCCTCTGATTCGGATGCTGGAACTTCATTGATATACACGATTGTGGGTGGTGCCGATCAATCTGCATTCGATTTGAACGGTACGGAAGTCACTTTTGTTAATACACCTGATTTTGAAACCCCCACGGATGCCGATGGAAACAATGTCTATGTATTCAACCTGCAAGTGAGTGATGGAACAAATGCAGTGGAAACGGAGATCTCAATAACCGTAACAGATGTGAATGAGTCACCTGCTTTTGGTGGAACCGAACTTGGCATCGAAGAGAATAGTGTTGATCCTCTTACAGTAGTTGCTACTGATCCGGATGCTAATACGGAATTGATTTACACCATCACTGGTGGAATTGATCAGGAAGCATTTAGTATCTCTGGATCGCAAGTCACTTTTGTGAATACACCTGATTTTGAAGCCCCTACAGATGCGGATGGAAACAACGTCTATGTATTCAACCTGCAAGTGAGTGATGGAACAAATGTCTTAGAAACAGAGATCTCTGTAACCGTCATAGGTGTGAATGAGGCTCCGAATTCCATTGTTCTCAATGAAAGCAATGTGGATGAAAATGTTTCGATTGGAACAGTTGTTGGGACTTTATCATCGACGGATCCTGATGCCTCTTTTACTCATACCTATTCCTTGGCCAGTACAGAGACTAACTTCGCCCTTTCGGAGGGTCAGTTGATTACCAATGCCATTTTTGATTTCGAAGATCAGGAAACTTATAGTGTCGCTATAACCGTAACGGATGAAGGAGGGCTCGCATTGGAACAGATCCTTACCATTTCCATCAATGACGTAGTAGAAACTAAACCTAATTCTTCTGTTGAGATAGATGCAATCGAAGACATGGAAATTGGTACAGCTGCTTTCGAATTAAGCGCAGTGACCAATCCTGAAAATGCCGATGTAATATGGTCGGTGGTGGAAGGAGATGCTTCCATTAGTGGAACGACGTTGACCCCTGGAAACCAACCAGGAACTGTGGTAGTAAGGGCTATCATTGAAGAGACCGATGAATTCAATGCTTCAGAAGATATCGAGCGTTTCAATTTGCTGGATCCAACATTAATTGATCCAACTGTGGTTATTACTGTCCCGCAGGAGGTAACTGAAATAGAATCAGTGACGGTTCAGGTATCACTGGACGCAATGGGAGTGGCCACTATAAGTGAAAGTGATATCGTCCTCAGTATTGAAAGTGGCCCGGGGACCTTGAATGGGAACGAACTTACTTTCTCTGGTGCCGGAAAAGTCGTGGTAGTCGCTTCTCTTGCCGGGACCTCAGCAACCAATGCTGCAACTTCCACTGCCGAGATCGACGTAATCGCGGTATTTGATATATCCGGTAGGGCGTTGGATGCAGATGGAAACGGATTTTTTAACGGGGGTGCTTTTCTAGTGGCAACTGACAATTTCAATGAGTCGTTGAGTGTTGGACTGGGAACTGATGGAACCTTCTCTTTTCAAAATGTCAAAGAAGGTGATTATTACCTTGGAATCGGGGTACCGCAAACAGAAACGATCTACCTCACTACTTATTTGGGTGATAAATCTCCCATCCTGGATCCTACTACTATTCCTGACGTGGTGAAGTTATCAGCTGATCTTTCAGGTTTGGTAATCAATATGCAATCCAAACCCGCACCGGCGGTTGACTTAATCGATCCGGAAACTGGTGGAACCATTGAGTTTCAGGCGCAAGGTGCCAATGATGGACAAAATCGCATCATTTTAGGAAGAGTCGAGATGGGAGACCCTATCCCAAATACACAAGTGATCCTTTCGACAAGTGATGGTGAATATGTAGCGGATGGCCTAACTGACGAAAATGGTTTCATCACCTTTGAAGGATTACCTACAGGTGATTACCGAATCGGCGTGGAAATCCCGGGCGTGGGCCGGGTAGAAACGGAAATCCCTGTAGAAGAAGGTCAACAGGCTGACGTGACGGGTCTGATCAGCGAAGACGGAACAGTAGCTCTGGAAGTGGAGGAAGTATTGAGTGTTAATTCTGAGGCTAATCAAACTTTCAAATTGTTCCCTAATCCCGTAGTTGATCAATTGAATGTTCAGTTTGAAAACGAATATTACGGATCCCTCAGTATTGAAGTCTTTGACCTAAATGGTAAGAGGATCCTTCATTCGATACATGAGAAGAAGAGTTATCAATATTATTTAGAGCAGGAATTAAGTGTACCGGAAGGTACCTACTTGCTGTTGATCAGAGGGGAAGATATCAGTATCCAGAAGCGCTTCATAAAACTTTAGACAATTTTCCGCAACCGCCAAACAGCAAAAGAAGCTGTCTCGAAAGGGTCAGCTTCTTTTATTTTATATCCTTGAGTGGTATTTTTAGGTAATACAGACTGAGCTAATGATTGATGAGTTAAGGAAGCCTTTACCTCATTTAGGCAGCCTTCTTGGCCAGATTATGTGCAATTGCGAGTAATCCTGTTTCGATTGCGACCTTATCCAGGCCCCTAAGGTTAAACCTTCTAAATCCTTTGTTGTGTTTGATTGCTCCAAAGACAGCTTCAACATCAGCAGGTCGTTTAGATCGATGCTTTTTACCCTCCTCACTGAGCAGCTTTTCCCTGGCCTTTTTTTTGTGCCTTCTTAGTTTGTGATTGATCT
Source organism: Cyclobacteriaceae bacterium (assembly GCA_965215825.1). Lineage (GTDB taxonomy): Bacteria > Bacteroidota > Bacteroidia > Cytophagales > Cyclobacteriaceae > JAWPMT01. The sequence goes on from CBDCEM010000003.1 coordinate 1,649,341, forward strand.
CTACAATCCGATTGCCTCTTGCTTTATGACAAGATGACCTTAATGAGCACCCTTCACAGTTCTTGGCCTGGTATCGGATGTATTGTTGTTTAAATCCGCTAGCAGTAATTCTTTCTTTCTCACCAATATTCTCCATTTGTTGCCCTATCGGGCAAGTCATGGTATCGTTGGATTCGTTGTAGTGGAGGTTATCGGCTTTAAAGGGGTCTTCTTTCCATTTCTTGGTTTGCTCTTTGTGGAAGTAATTGTACTTCACATATCCATCAATTTCTTGTTCCTCTAGATATAGATAGTTCTCTTCACTACCAAAACCAGCATCAGCACACACTACAGCAGGGCATGATCCATATAAGTCATTGTATTGTTGTAGATGAGGAATGAAGGTGAGTGTGTCGGTTGGGTTTTGATGTAGACTGTAATTAATGATGAACTGATCTGAGGTACTCATTTGTAGATTATAGCCAGGTTTTAGCTGACCATTGAGCATGTGATCTTCCTTCATCCTCATGAATGTGGCATCAGGATCGGTTTTAGAAAAACTGTTTCTCTTGCCTAATGTGGCCTCTTTCTTCTCATAATCATCCAGCTTGTCAGGCCAGTTCTTGCGAGCATAGTTTAGCTTCTGCTTTACCTTTTTATCGACTTGTTTACCTTCCAGTGCCTGATCGATCTTGTCAATGGTTTGTCTGACTTTCTGACTATCAATCTCATTAAAATCAACTGACTGCAGGTCCTTCAACTCCTCTTCAGCTACCTGTTGAGTATAACTCCATAGGTCATCAAGTTGCTTGGCAATACGTTTTTTGCTGGTCTTGATCGCTCTACCCCAAACGAAAGAATACTTGTTTGCATTGGCCTCAATCTTGGTCCCATCAGTGTAAAGTTGCTTGATACTCACCAAGCCTTCTTCAACCAATAATCCCACAATCTGACCAAAGATTTGACGTAAACTGTCTTTCAAACGCTCGCTACGAAAACGTGCTAAGGTGTTGTGGTCTGGTTTACTCATACCACTAAGCCACATCAAGTGAATATTCTCCTTCAAGCCAGCTTCCATTTTACGTGAAGAGAAAATGTTCGTCAGATAACAGTAAACCATAACCTTCAGCAGCATACGTGGATGATATACTGAAGTGCCTCCGGGTTTGTATTGCTTAAGCAACACATCAATGTTGATTTGATCAATCACTTGGCTAACAACTCGAACAGGATGATTCGCTTCAATGAGTTCCTCCAAGGAAGGAGGAAGAAGCATCGGTTGGTTCTGGTCGTAAGGCTTAAAATGTAGATTCTTGGATGTCTCTTTCACATCCCCAAGATAATAAGATTACAAATAGCTGTTAATTATACTAAATAAAAAAAAAGAGAGTGCCTTTTGAGACACCCTCTTTCTACGAATTATAACTTTAACTAAATCTATTCAATCTTCTCATAATCTTTAAAAGGACTAAGGTCAATCTGCTCGATGGTTGCTCTGAATTTTGGCCATTCTGCCTCAAAATAATCATTGACAGGCTTCAAGGCTTCTGCCAAACCTTTTTCGAATTTCTCGATCAGTTTGATTTCTGTCGTTCCGGGAGCATGACTGGCAGAACCCGTATAGAATTGTGCAGTTCCCAGGCTGTTGCTCACACTTTGTGGCTGTCCCCTGGTGATTCCCTGTCGCTTGTCCTCTTTACCAAGGAAGGAATCCAGAAAAGTATTGAGCGTGTCCTTGGTTGTTTTGCACAACTCAATCTGCTCTTTCAGACCTTCTTCGTCTTTCTTTTTCAGACGACCGTGATAGTCTCCTGCGAGTTTGATGCTTTCTTTTAAGCGTTCCACTGCTTCGAAGGCCAGTTTTTCACCGTTTTCTATGCGATCCAGAGCTTCGTTTTTGGCGGCAATGGCCGATGCACTCATCGATAGTCGGGGGTCGTATTCCACCACCACATTCGTCGAGTCCATTTGGTCACCATAGGTGAAACGCACTTTATAGGTTCCCGGCCTTACCCTTTTGCCATTGGGTTCTCGCTTGCGATTGACTTTACGCCTGGTCAGGTTGAAATTGCCCTTTTGTCGCATGTTCCAATAAGTTCGTTGAACGCCATTCTCCTTCGGGGCTTTGCTTTTGATGGTTCGGATCAGTTCCGCTCCATCAAATACCTCAATAAATACAGAATCGTATTTTACTTTCTCTTCTTTGGTTTCCTCCGACTTAGGTTCTTCCACCGGCGCAGACTTTTTCTTCTTGCCTTTTTTCTTTCCCGTGGTTTCAGGCTCCTCTTTCTTTTCTTTTTCCGGCTTGTTGATCACATAAGTCAACATAGCACCACGTCGACGATTTTCGCCGTTGTAAGTGGCATCAGCTCCAAATCGTGTACCAGTGGCCTGTTGATTAGCAGCTTGATAGGCAGTAGGTGGGTCAAATACATGAAGTTTCTTATCCAATACATTAGCTCCGGCTGAGGCCAACTCGCGAAGTGGACGAATGTCATCGAGTACATATATGGCCCGGCCAAAAGTACCGATCACCAAATCATGTTCACGAGGATGAATGATCAGGTCCATGGCATTGGTAGTCGGGAATCCGGAAGTCCATTTGGTCCAGGTGTTGGCATCGTCAATGGAAACATACAAACCATCGTCCGTTCCCAGAAATTTCAGTCTGCTTTCTTCGGGATCTTCCACAATCGCCAACGCATACCCAACTACATCATTGGCATCCACAATGCGGGTCCAGGTCTGGCCATAATCTTTGGTGCGATAGGCCATAGGTGTATAGTTAAACCTACGATAATCATTGGCCACCAACAGCGCCTCGCCTTTGTTTTTGGTGCTTGGCTGGATCTGCGTGATCCATACCCCGTCAGGTATACCTGCTGATATGTTTGTCCAGTTCTCCCCACCATCTCTACTAATATGCACGCGACCGTCATCTGATCCGGTCCATAACATGCCTTGCTCAGTAGGCGAGGGGGCAATTACAATTACAGTACAGTAATTCTCCGCGCCAGTAGCATCCATGGTAAGTCCACCACTGTCGCCTTGTTTTTGTTTTTCAGGATCGTTTGTCGTGAGGTCAGGAGAAATCACATCCCAGTTCTGGCCCCGGTCCGTGCTCTTATGAACAAACTGACTACCAAAGTAGATCGTCGAAGGATCAAACGGATCTCTCGACATGGCCGAGTTCCAGTTGAAGCGCAACTCAGCGTCACCTTCCGGATAAGTAGGGCGAACGATTTCAAATTGTCCAGTCTGTCGATCATAGATGCCGGCAAACCCCTGTTGTGAGGTCGAGATGCCATATCGGCTGTTTTCAGGATCAGGAATCACATCAAAACCATCACCAAAGGAGATTTCCTGCCAGTAGTTATTTCGAATGCCTTGTGATTTCCAGACATAAGCTGGACCTGCCCAGGAGCCATTGTCTTGCATGCCGCCATATACGTTGTAAAGAAACTCATTGTCCACGGCAATGTGATAAAACTGCCCTACAGGCAAATTCTCTACAAACCTCCAGGTTTTACCCCGATCACGGGTAATGTTCAAACCCCCATCGTTTCCATCCATCATGAAGTCCGCATTATTGGGATCGATCCACCAGGCGTGGTGATCCGGGTGAACTCCTCTTGAGGTACCATAGGCAGGCATCAGTTGAGAGAAGGACTTTCCACCATCCTCCGACACATTCACATAAGTGAAAATGCTAAAAATTCTATTTTCATTGCTTGGATCTACCGCCAGGTCACTGTAGTAGAAGGGGCGATTGCCGATTTCAGGCTTATCATTCACCTTTTTCCAATTTTCGCCGCCATCATCTGAGCGATAAAAAGCGTTTTTCTTAGACTCAATCAATGCATAAATACGGTTGGGATCAGAAGGTGCGATCGCAAGCCCGATTCTGCCGAGCTCACCCTTTGGCAAGCCTTCTTTCTCCGTAAGTTTTTTCCAGGTGACTCCTCCATCATAGGTGATGTGTAGTCCTGAACCGGGCCCACCGGACTTGAAGAACCAGGGATCACGCTTGTGCTCCCACATACCGACGATGAGTTTGTTAGGATTGGATGGGTCCATTACCATGTCACCCACACCTGTTTTTTCGTTACTAAACAAGATCTGATTCCAGGTCTTGCCACCATCAGTGGTTTTATAGACCCCACGTTCCGGGTGTACACCCCAAGGAGATCCTATGGCTCCAACATACACCGTGTTGGGATTAGTAGGGTCAATCAGTATTTTGTGGATATGCCGTGTAGCCGCAAGACCCATTTTATTCCAGCTTTTGCCACCATCAAGGCTCTTATAGATACCGTCTCCGCCATTCAGTGAATTTCTTGGATTGCCCTCGCCTGTACCTACCCAGATCACGGAGGGATTGGATTGTTGGATGGCAATGGCGCCGATAGAAGCTGTCGTCTGATCATTGAAGATCGGCTCCCAGGCAATGCCACCAGAGGTGGATTTCCATACGCCGCCGGAGGCTGCACCTACATAGATGATGTCGGGGTTGCTGTGAACTGCATCGATTGTGGTGATCCTGCCAGACATTCCTGCCGGGCCGATCGAGCGTGCCTTCATGTTTTTGAAGTCGTCCATGTCCAGCTTTTGTCCAAATACCGTGAGTGAGACGGCACATATCAATAAGAAGGAGAAGAGGTGTTTCATACGATTTTTTTGGTCTGGTTTTTCCGTCGGGCAACTTAGTGAAATCCACTAAGATCGGGAACCAACCTGTGATAAGCGGTTGACGGAGCGGTGTTTATGAACGCCCCACCGCACCAATCTTGCGCCTAAGCCCTGCGCTACCTTGCTACGCAAAGGCCAGACGGGGCAGGCGCTTTGGATTCTGCAATGGAAGTAGGCCTATAGTTGAATCCATAGATGGGATGAAGATGTTTAGTACACCTATTATTTCTTTTCTACCCGTAAGATTTTCTCCATTTTACGGCCCTTGGCCAATTCATCTACCAACTTATCCATGTATCGCGCCTGTCGTGTGAGATCATTGTCAATCTCTTCAATTCTGTAGCCGCAGATTGTCCCTTTTATGAGGTGCGCATTTGGATTTAGAGTGGCCTTCTCAAAGAATGTTTCAATGGTGACCCTGGTATCAATAAGCGCTGGTAGTTGATCTTTGTCAAAGCCGGTTAACCATTCTATCACCTGGCCCAGTTCTTCTTTGGTCCTTCCATTTTTTTCTATCCGGGTCAAATAGTGAGGGTAAATGGACCCGAAAACTATTTTTGCTACACGTTCATTGTGCTCGGCGGTTACTTTCATAGTTATACTTTTTTGTTGGACCTTCAATCAAATATCCAGTGGCTTCAGAGCATAATTGTTCCAATAAAAATAGCTTATCTGCCCACGTTTGGCAAAATGTGACTACCGTCTACTCAATTTATAGTATTTACTCTTTAAATCGTTTTAGCTCATTATTCTTAAAAGTCCATTCTGGCGTGTTTAACTCCGTACCAATTTCAGTTACAGAATACCAGGGACTCAGTTCAGAATTGTTAGGGTTTTGAAGTATTTGAGTTTCTTGCGCGGGCATATGACTTTGAGCCAATAGGAAAACCCTTTCATTCGTTTTCGAATTTTTAGCCATATCCACTACCAAAATCGCGTGTCCGGGAGACCCGCCCCAAATGAAGACATCCCCAATTTTCATATCTGCTATTTCTACAGGTATTAGCTCTTTTGATAGCGACCATGTTCCGGCATACATGAAAATAAGCTCCATATATTCCCAAAAATCGTGGTAGGTATTTGAGGGGGATGATTGATCAGTCCAATTGGTTTTATTTCCATGGACAACCATTCTTTTACCTTCCATCCACTTAGAATAGTCAACCCTAAACCCATTAGTGAAATTAAAGTGGATGTCATCATATCTTTTTTGATTCCATAGATATTCAGCCCTAAGCCGCATTATTGCATCCGCACATTGGTGTAAGTCTTTGTTTCCGATTTTCATGTCAATTACGGCATCATATATATCGTAATTTACTTTCGTTGAACCATCGTATAATGAAACCTCAGATCCATGGGGTTTCAATGGCAAATTCCGTAGATATTCGGAATAAGAATTTTCATCTTCCATTGGTCGATTAAAATCAAGCGGAGGCGATATTCTGGTTTTAATGGTACTTCCTGATGGAATAATTATGTTATGTTCTGTAGTAACTTCATCTAACGAATCCCTATCAGCTGTAATTGAGCTATTGATTTTTGATCCATCATTTCTTATTGCTTGCCCACATGAATCAAGTAGAATAAGGAAGGGTAGTAGTATATAAAAGCTTATTTTCATTTTTTTATCTTGTTGCATAGGGCCAAGGCTAAGAGGTGTAGTTATATGGACCTATTGGCAAACCCGTTGATCATCTGGTGCCACCAAAAATATATGCTTTTTACTGTTGACTTAAGTTCATGAAAATTCGATGATTATTATACCTTGTTAGCTGCAGCCTTCCATTCCTCGAGAATGGCTTTTTCCCTGATCAAAATGGATACTGGATCTAATTCAACTTTATCTCTTTGCTCCTGTGAGACTGCATTGGATACCCACCATTCATAAGTATCTGTTATTGACTGTACTAATGGTCTTAATTCCAGTCCACGAGCTAAGCCCTTATCATTGTTTATTTTGGCAGACCCGCTGTTGTTACCGGTAGGCAAAATCCAGGGCACTATGTCATAGATTTTTCTCTCCGCTAAAAACTCATAGTCATCAACTTTCACAAAAGTATTTTCGACTGAAAATGCTTGTTGGGCTTCTTCTACAAATTCATGGATACTCTGATTATTTATTGGTCCAACGGCGTTGTATGTACCAACTTTTTTATCTTCAATTAGGCGAATCATCCATTCTGCCACATCTCTTACATCAATGTATTGTACCATATCATTCGTTTTGCCGGGCACCAAAACTTCTCCGCCCTTGTTTAATCTGATTGGCCAATGTATAAATCTGTTTGTTTTATCTGCCGGCCCGAACATATAAGTAGGTCTTACGACTATAGTTCTGTCTTTTCCAAATTGGTTAATGGCCTGTAATTCGGAATTTGCCTTCATTACCCCATACCAGTACTCTATTTTTTCATGTTCATCTGCAATACTTTCGGGTTCTTTTAATAGCAGTTCTGCACTTTCTTTAACATCACTTTTTAAATATGGATAATATACTCCTGTGGAAGATGTATAGAGATAGAGATCACAGTTGGCTTTTAATAATTTGGCAGATAGTTTAGTCCATTCAGCATCATGCCCGGAGTTATCGATGACGGCATCCCATTTGCGATCTTCTAAGGCCGCTAAGTTACCTTTTCTGTCACCGATCAAGTGTTCTACATTTTTTAATAGTTCTTTATAAATCGATGGCTTTGTTTTTCCTCTTGTAAAAATGGAGATAGAATGGCCTCGACCTAAAGCATAGGCAATTTGGTGAAGCCCTAAAAAGCTTGTACCACCAAGTATGAGAATGTTTAAAGTTTTGCGTGGACTTTTTGGATGACTGATCTTTTCAGTTTTAGTATCGCAACTATATAAGCCTGGAAGTGACAAGGACAAACTTATGCTTGTTTTCAGTCCTGTTTTAATAAATTCCCTTCTTGGCTTTTTACTTTCCATATTCCTTGTGCTAATAACTAAACATAAAGAAATTTAACCATTTGTATCTATTTCAAAAGGCCTGGGATGATCAGTCTTTGTCAAAGTGCCGGCGTGTCTTTAAGTTCCATTTAGATATTCGACGGCCTTCTGGTGTGTATTCCGATCAATTGCCAGCGTAAAATGGTCTGTATTTTTAATTTCTGAATATTCACCGGAAGTCAATTTTTCCGCTACTCGTTTCCCTTGCCCAAGAACTAAATCGTTCTCACCACTAATGATTAATGTGGGAACTTGAATATTCGCCACCTCTTTCATCGACAAATTTGGGTAATGTCCCCTGCTAAAAGCTGTCATCGATTCTTTGTCCAATCCAAGTTCTTTGAAAAATGACCAATAAGCGGACACATGTTTTGGTAAATGATCCGGAAAAGTCTCAAATTCAAACAGCTTGCCCAGGCCCTGGACTATTTTTCCGAAAGGAGGTTGGCCGATGAGCACATCTCCGGTACCAATAAGTATAGCTTTTGGAAAGAAATCTGGGTGTTTGTGAAGTAGGTTGAGGGCAATGATTGTACCCATCGAATAGCCCATTAATACTACGGAATTCAGGTTCAAATGATGAATTAGATCCAATGCGTCATTTGAGAAGTTGTCTAAACCATAAAAGGAGGGATCAGTACTTTGATCGCTTTTTCCATGTCCACGAAAGTCCAGTCCGATTACCTGATATCCCTGACTTGTCAATGTGTCTACCCACCCAGTTTGGAAGTAATTGAAATTGAAGTCAACACAAGCACCATGAAGGAGCAAGATAGGTTTACCTTCACCATATATCTGATAAGAGAGGCTAACGCCATTACTGGAAAAGGTTTTCATATTATTCTGCGTTCGGTATTTACTAACGATCATGTGCCTGAGTAGTGGCGGATATTACTCACAAAATTTCAGTTTATGCACTGCCCTTGTTTTATTATTTTAATTGAATTCATTTTTCGTTCCATTCTTTCGCAAAAAAGTCGTTTATGCTTTCAGCTTGCCCCAAGCCAAAAACGTTGGATTTTGTTTCAATTTAATCATTCTTAAAAAGCAAATTGACAGGTTTGGACTTCATTTTCGGATAACTATTTGGAGGTCCAAGATAAACATTGGTTGATGGTACAAAACCGCATCAAACATTGATTTACTGCAATCAAATACTTGATATATCAAATATATTTAATTTATTTGCTTGATATATCAAGTAAAATGCAATTTAAAACACCTACAACCTCGGTTCTTTATTCCATTGAGGAGACAATCAAGGCATACCGAAAGCTCTGTCAAAAGAACATTTCATCCATTTCGTCTGAGATTACGGTGGATCAGGCATTGATACTCATGATTATCAAAGAGAACGATTTGACTCAAACGGAAATTTCAGACCTGGTTTTTAAAGACTATGCGTCTATGACGAGAATCATAAAGTTGATGATCAATAAACAGTATTTAGTCAAAACGACTAGTGACAATGATAGACGAAAAGCAAAACTGCGCATAACAAAAGGAGGAAAGGAACTTGTAGCTAAGCTTACGCCCTGCATTCAGAAAAACAGAGAAATCGCCTTGTTGAATATTACCAAAGAAGAACAAATTGTACTATTTGGGATTCTTGAGAAAATAACTCAAAACTGTAAACAATTTCAGTCATGAAAATAATACTAACTCCAGTATCGCTGTTAGCAATTTTATATTTGGGTGCCACCCAATCCTATGCCCAGTCATTGAACAATAGAGATGAACAATTGACTGAAGTCTCAAAAAAAATCAGGGAATACTACATATTTGAAAACGTCGCAAATAAGCTGGCCACAAAACTAGAATCAGATATAGAGAGGGGAATTTTTGAAAACCTTTCAGATCAGGAATTTGCGGATTCGCTTTCTTCTTACCTGGTTGTGAATAGTAATGACAGACATTTCAACGTATCATACAAACCAAACTACAGCCAGGAGTCAACCAACGAGAAGGAACTTATGAAGGCTGCAAATGAAATTAATAGAAAATGGAATTATGGTTTTGAAAAGGTAGAACGACTTGATGGGAATATTGGTTATATAGAATATACGGGTTTTACTGAAGGCAATAGCTCAGCGATCAAAATTCTTGATGCGACGATGAACTTTGTATCAAACACGAGTGCATTGATCATAGATTTAAGAGATAATCGAGGTGGAGATGGGAAAATGGTTGAGCTTTTCTTAAGCTACTTTTATGACAAAAAGATTCAGTTAGGCAACTCTTATACCAGATATAGCGGCAGAACAACAAAATCATTTACGAGAGGGACAGTGAATGGTCGGAAATACCTGAATAGGCCCATCTATATTCTAGTAAATAACTTAACAATTTCGGCGGCAGAGGCAATGGCCTACGAACTTCAAGCTCGCAAGGAAGCGATTGTGATTGGAGAAACTACCTATGGAGCAGCCAATCCAATCAAGGTATTCTTAATTGACAACTCATTTTCTTTATTCATACCTGTTACGCAAGGTCGCAATACTATAACCAATGCAAACTGGGAGCATACAGGTGTTCCAATAGATATTAATTTGAAGTCGAAAAATGCACTGACAAAGGCTCATATCATCGCTTTGGAGCAGATAATACGAACAAACACTGATGCGGAACTTAGTGTGGAAGAAATGCGTGAAAAAATTAAAGAATTGCGACGTGATTTATGACCACTATACCAGGACGCATCTCATATCAAATGAAATACAGAAACACTAGAGTATTGGCCACGCCTTATTTAATTACCATTTGATAGCTACTTTTATTTCATTTTTCTAAAGGTCAAACTCATCCTTCCTTTATCCGTATCAGACTTGGGAATAGCATGTTGCCATTCCTCTTGAATTTTGTTTGTCATATAGATAAGTGAACCGGAAGGTAAATCATAGTCTCTTATCAGCTCTTTATTTTCAATATTTCTAAACCTTAGGGTTCGGGTTTCTCCAATAGACACAATAGCAACACCGGTTCCTTCAAACAGAATGTCAGTTTGGTCAGAATGAAATCCCATTTTCGATTTTCCGTCCAAATAGTAGTTTATTAAACAGTTATTCGGTTCAAAATTTAAGGTCTTATCAATTGAACTAATTATAGATCTCAATTCATTTGTGAATTCTTGATAGGGATAGCTTATTTGAGAATAATTATATGCTTTTCCAAAACTTGCGGTTTTACGAGCTGACATTCTTTCGTCCCACTCAACTTTCGTTTTCAGAGAGTTGAATAGTTCAGATGGATTACTGATAAAATTCTCTACAAAGGTTATTCCATTCATTTTTGTAATTGCAGTAATGCCAAAACTCGTCGAACCACCATAGCAAACTTAATAACTATCGGATTCGATCAAAATAGTGAACTTCAGGCAAAACACAAGGCAAGATCAAAGTTGCCGAAGTGAGTACAAAGGCTCCTTGGTAGCTACTTTTCCAGAGGTAGGAGGGGTGTTGGTTATTAAGGTGTTAAACTCCGACGTGGGCGCAATTGCATTTATTCGTTGTTATTTTTTTAGAATTATGCTTAAGGTCAACAGTGAAAAGGACACAAAAGAAGAAATCGTTCTCATTAAATTAAAGTTGTTCCATTTGACTTCTATTCTATTTCTCAATTCGTTCAATTCTCCCGGATTTAGTTTCTCCAGGGCGGTATGATTCAACAACTCATTGAGTGGGATATTTCCAAATATGGTGACCAAAAATGCTCCACACCAATAGATGATGGTAGAGATAAGTAATGGCTTGAATTCATAGAGACCCTTTGAACCGAAGTTTATGAAAGTAGCTATGGGCAGTGATATGATGGGTAATATGAATACAACATAAAATAGAGGGTTGAGTATGACTCTATTCATAGATTGTAGCGCATTTAAATAAGCAAAGTCGTCTAGTTTCCCAATTCCTGGTTTAACCGCATTGGTCCATGTTAAAAATATGCCAGCCATCAGGCCAGTAGAGAGTATTGCAATAAAGATGATTAAAACGTTCGATTTCATCGTTAATAAGATATTCCGGGTGTTTTTAGAAGATAATTTTCAGAGATGGTTTGTTTTAGAATAAAATCAGCAACATCAGCCCTTGAAATCTTGAGTTTGAGGGTTCTATCATCAGGACTAAATCCATGTTTATAATTGCCTGTTTTTTCCCCATCCGTAAATGCACCGGGTCTTACAATTGTCCAATTTAGATCACTGTCCCGTACATACTTTTCCTGCAGTTCATGGTCTAAAAAAACTTGTTTCAAGAACCAGCCGAACATTACGTATTTCCAAAAGAAATTTAGGTTTTTAAGACTGTCTCCATTACCTAATGTTGTTTGACAGATCAATCGTGTTACAGCGTTTTTTTTCATCCCGGCAATGATGTTTTTTGTGCCTTCTGAACGAACCGTACTTTTTCTGCTTTTTCCTGAACCTAAAGCGATAATTACGATTTGCTGCCCAATCAGTGCATTTGTAACTTCCTCCTTGTTGTAAACATCCCCCTCTATTATACTAAGGTTAGGGTGATCGGTGAGTTGTAGATTTAATTTATTGCGGCAAAAAACGGTGATATGATTTTCCGTTTGTAATGCCTGACTTACCACATGTTGACCAACAGATCCTGTTGGTCCGAAAACGATTATTTTTTTCATTTGCCAATTATTTTTTGACAAAGAACTGGATATCCGGGGTTGGGAAATTGAACAAAACCGACAAAATTATTTGACGGCCTCTATGTTTTTAAGATAGTAGGATGGTGTTTGACCCGTGTATTTTTTGAAAACTCTAATGAAGTGCGATTGATCCGTAAAACCACTATCTAATCCAACATAAGTTAACTTCTCAAAAGTCGCCTGTGTTAGTTTATTCAATGAAATTTGAAATTGAATTATTTTGGCAAACTGTTTGGGGCTAAGTCCGACTTGATTTAAGAATTTTCGTTCCAAAGTCCGTTCTGTGAGGAAAATTTCATCTTGAAGGTTTTTAATCTTAATCAGTCCTTCAGATGCAATTATCAGCTCGATGGCCTTTTGTATTGGATCATTTTGTGATAGTTGGTTTCTGCCAATTAATTCTTCCACTAATTCGGAAATGATTTCTATCTGTTGGGGAAGAGATGCTGTGTTTAAAAGTCGCTGATGATACTGCCGGACATCAATACTTGATAATTGCAATAAGTCATAGCACTCGTCATTCAATTGTTTAGGGTCGACATTCAATAAGTATTTTGAAGCAAAAGGGTAAAGTTGAAAGACAACAAATTTGTATGGCCCGTCGGTTTCAAGTGAAACGGGCTCCAAGGTCTGTCCATATAGGAAAAGTGATGATAGTTGCTTGTTTTTTGGCTGAAGGTAAAAGCCATTTTGAGAAAGCTGAAACATAATCCCAGGGTATCCATCAGCATACAAAGGCAGTTTGAACTTTTCATTTTCAACACTGGCTTCACCTACCATAATGCAATTTACATAAGGCCTGATCCTCTCGTTTAATATGTATTTTATGTCTTTCATTAAAACGCGACGGTTCGTTTTTTCTTAAACACCCTGTCCGAAAGTAAGCAGGTTGTTGTCCGGGTCAAGAACGGAAAATTCCTTTTGTCCCCAGGGTTTGACTTCCAAAGGTCCATTCGGATGAATTTTGGTCTGTTTGTCCAATAAGAACTGATAAAATGCGTCGATATCGTTGGTTCGGATGTAGACCTGACCGTAATTTTTCCTGGGCTTTAGTGCTTTGAATTCAAAGAAGTGAATCTGAATTTGGTCTTTTTCCATCATCAGATAACCGTCATAATCCACGGTCCCCAAGACCTTAAAGCCTAATTGATTAGAATAAAACGCCCGCGTGATGCGCTTGTCGCGCATGGGTAATTTCGGATGGATGTCTGTGAGCATAGCCTGATGGGTTTACATTGAAAGTTAATGTTTTGGACTGAAACCTGCTTACTGTCGGTTCATGCTTTGCCGTAATCCGTGATGAGGGGGCTTTTACATTGAGATATTCAGGAATGCCTTAATAGACGTCATGAAATCCGAGAAATCTTCTGAGACCCTTATGAGTTTGGAATAGGCCATCGAGGAGATGGCGGAGAAAATGGAGAGAAAGTTGAATTTATTGCTGACGCAAATTCAGGTATCACCGTTTTAAAAAGAAGTACTGGAAATGCTAAGTCAATTCTTGCTCTTCTTAATAAAGATAAAATCTCCACCTTCATCACCGGTGTTTAGGATAACTCCGTCCTGGGGTCGATTCAAACTGTTGTTCATCACCCCTCTAAAAATTGAAGCAAATAATTGGCTGGAAGGAAGGTATTTTTCCTCGTTCTGCTCGAGGTATTTGGTGAGGAATTTAAGGAATACGGAATTGTCTGGCACAGAATTAATACCAGAAGTCATGGCACGACGACTTGGTCTGCGATAAAGCAATTGTATGTCTACAGAAGCTTTTCTTATCTCTTCGGCTCCGCGCATTTTGAATATTCCCCCACTAAAGCAAGCATCTGAAATCAAAAGGGTATGGGCCGTGTTGATTGCCGATAATTGTTCCCTCAAGTCGCTATTAGATAACCAATTTGCTGGATTATCATACTGAGCGTCAACGGGCCACCAATAACCTTGTGAAACATCTTTATCCCAGAAACCATGCCCTGCGTAGAAGATCAGTAAATTATCATTTTCGGTTAGTGTACGCCTAAGCGTGAAAAGTGCTTTGAATATCTCATTTCTACTGGCGTTGGGCAGAACAGTGACATTTGCAGGGTCAAAAGTGTAATGCTTGATTAAAATCTCCTTTAGCTTGATCGCGTCATCTAGCGGCTTACGTAAATCCAATCGATCCAATTCATAATCTGCATTTCCAATCAGTAGCGCATAATATTTTCCCGTTGGTTTGATCGATTTGCTACTCGCAACTTGTTTGTCGGTATTGCTTGTGGTTTCATGAGTTACTTCCTTTTTTTGAATTGCGCTTTGTGGATAATCTGTTGAGATTAGCCTGGTTAGTTGTTCCGGAAGTTTGCCCCGATATATTTTGTCATGGGCCGTGAAGAATATTTCTCTGGTCTTTTCGCTGTAACTTGATATGGCCCCAAACTCCTTTCGACTGAATTGACCAATGGTTAATTTGATGGGAATGCTCCAGTTATCATTACTTTTTGTTATCACATGGAATTCGGGTCGCTTACTTTTTCTTGTAGCATATGTAGCATACAAGAGCCCATTATTTCCCAGAGGAATTAATCCATATATTCCGTCTTTGACTATTTCCGAAGGCAGCTCCAACAGATCAGGAGACTCCTGATTGTTATGATAGATTTCATATACTTTTTGACTCTGGTCAGAGTTCTTTTTTTTAGAAGTAAAAACTGACTTATCGGCAAAGAACATTTTATTGGGATTTCCCAAATTGAAATGAAATATATCTCCCTTTGTCAGCTGCTTGTAGTTCCAGGTTTGGGGGACACTAAATTCACCGCCGACGAACTTACTTTTAAATATGACGGATCGATTTTCAAATCTGTAGAAGTACAATAATTCACCGTCGAATCCCAGGAATTGGTTCGCATCAAATTCATCTCCTATGTTATTGAATAAGCCAATTTTGGTTGGGGTGGACCAGTCGTTATCATTTCTTTGTGTCCAGTAGTAGTGATGATCATGTTTGTCCATTGGATTTTGGACATGATTGCTAAAATAGACCAATGTAGTTCCGTCAGGCGAAATCATTGGCCACATGTGTTGCCGGTAGTTCTGGTCATTGATTATCCCTGGCAGGGGAATTGGCTCTATCGTGTATTGAGCAGAAATGTCATGCCGAAAAATAGTAGTCAATAAAAGAATAAAAACGATTTTCT
Source organism: Cyclobacteriaceae bacterium (assembly GCA_965215825.1). Classification (GTDB taxonomy): domain Bacteria; phylum Bacteroidota; class Bacteroidia; order Cytophagales; family Cyclobacteriaceae; genus JAWPMT01. The sequence continues at coordinate 1,664,808 of CBDCEM010000003.1, forward strand.
TCACAAGCTATTCATTGACCGTTCCATAATGCATGTTAAGGTACGGATAAGCACTGAGCATATCCTTTTAATTGGACTCTAAGTTACTGTTTCACGAATCCCGGACGGCCCAAAATTGCTTCAGGATCTGATTTTGGTCTAGATCCAAATTTCAATTTTAATCATTTTATTGATTTCAAGGTTGAATTTTTTTCTGACCTCTGCTTTAACAGGAAGTAGGTAGGTATCCATATTCGTGTCAAACCAAATGGCAGTTTCCCACTCAAATTGTTCAATCTTAGCAAGAGCTTTCATTCTTCCCCAACCTTCTTCCTGCCATTTGAGATTTTCCCTTATTTCCTTCGATATGCTTTGAGGAAAAGAGACAAAATGCCATCCTCCAGTTGAAGCATGCTGCCACATTTTGGCAGAGAATTCATATTTAATTTTTCCATTCATTGCATAATGATGGGTTTGTAATGCGGTCAATATACATCATGTAGTGACTGGCTAATCAATCCAGGAAGTATGGTAACACATACTTGTATAGCATGTCAAATGGCTGTTTGTTTAGAATGGGCTTACCATAATTACTTCCAGTAAAAACAACGGCCAAATTATTTAATTCAGGTATCAACAGAATGTAGTTCCCTCCATTACCAAAGGTGAATTTCAACGTAACCTCTCGGGTTTCTATTTTGGCCTTCTCGGTGTACCAGTAATAACCATATGAAGCCGCATTTTGATCTTCCCATGAATTGCCGGCTGTTTTGAAAAAAGAATAGCCCTGAGGTAGTTCTACCTTTTCATCCAAAATTTCACTGATCATTTTTTCTGAGATTACTTGTTGGCCGTTGTACTTTCCTTTATTGATGACCATATGGCCTATTTCAAGCATATTCCTTGGCGTTATTCGAAGGTTGCCTGCGGTAAAATACCTACCTGTTATCTCATTCCGGGACCAACGGTAATTGTCTGTAATTTTTAAAGGAGCAAATAGATGATTAGATGCAAACTCACGAATATTAGTTTGAGATGACTCACTAATGACAGCACCCATAATCATAGGAGCTGTTCCTGTGTAAAGCCACTTCTCTTTCGGATTGAATGCCATTTTTTGATCTAGTCCATATTTAACCCAATCATTTTCATCGAACATTTTTTCTTCACAGTCCGGGAATCCCATATCTCCAAAAAATTGCTCGCAACCAATTCCTGTCCGCATGGTCAACAAGTCCTCTACCGTAATTAAAGATTTTCTATCATCCCAGTTTTGAAGATTCTCTTTATTGTATTGAGGAAGGTAGGTGAAAATGGATTCATCTATTTTTAAGAACTCTTTATCTATTGCTATTCCTGCCAGTAGGGCCGTAATGGATTTGGTCGTTGATCGAACATCTTGCAGACTGTCTTTGCCGTATCCATTGAAATATTTTTCAAATAGGAGGCTTCCATTTTGAGAGATGAGTACAGCGTTGGTGGCAGGGTATTCCCCGCTTTCTATTTTGCCAAATAGCTTATGAATGAGATTATCTTGGTTGTCTTTTTTCTCTGTCTTTTCACTTGAATTACAAGCGCTCAGCAGCAATAAAAGAGAAATGAGGCTAAGGGTTTTTGTCATTAATTCTGGGTTTTTAATTGTTTTAGCACCTTCAGGTATGGTATAGAATCCTTATAATTTGGATTAATAGAATTACCGGAGTATGCTTTTTGAGTTATTATGTTTCGTCAATGAGAATATTTTCATCGATTTTTAGGAGTCTGCGAATTATAGAATGATAAAACTCATATTCGCTAATTCTTGTAGCTGAGTTAAGCATGTCTGTATTGAATTGACGAAACTTTTTCACTTTCTTTTCTTCACAATTTACGTGATAAGCCTCTCTGGTCATATAGATAATTAACTCGTCCTTCAATCTCCAAAAACCTAAGTTAAGTCTATGATGTGGAACAAGGGCCGAGCTGTCAACATGCTTGTTATAGTGATACTTAAGTAAAGCAACCTGACAAAGTTCTTCATATTTTTCTTTACTAATTTCATCGTCATAGGCACTCCAACCTAATGTCAGTGATACTCTTCTTTCTAATTTGCAAGTGCGGAGGTTCAAAAAATCGGCGTAATAGGCATCTCCGTCTTTGGGAATTACCTGCCTCACAGGTTTGTGATATTCGTCACACCAATATTCAAAAACTTCAAATTCCTCCGCCGGGACCGGATCTTTCAATAGGCCAGTTTCTGAGTCTTTGAGTAGTGCCCATTGATCAAAATCTATCTCAAAAAGGTATTCAGAATTGGTGCCCTTCATTCTTCCCCATCCTTTTTATTATTAATAATATTCTTTCTCATTTCTAACGATAAATTTTGAGAAAAGAAACAAAATGTCATCCTCCGGTTTAAGTATGCTGCCACATTTTGGTAGAAAATTAATATTTAATTTTGACATTAATTACCCTATGCTCTTTCACTGCCAAGTGCCAACAATAATACCGATTGTTCTCAGTTTCTTCTATCTCAAATAAATGTTTTTGGATAAGGCATAGGAATTTCAGAATCCCTCCACCCGCGTATTTTTCACTTCGATCGTTAAGAAAGCCACCAATGTGCCATCCTCAGCTTGTTTGAGGTCCGCAAGGAAATGTTGATCGCTGCCCGCATTGAAACGCCTACCCATGAAGGTTGTGTATTGCTTAAAGTGAATGTCATAGGCTTCGGGGTGCGCATTTTCCACCGTGGTGTGGATGTGACGGTTGTCAGCCGAGCTACCATAATCTCCCGGTAAAATCGTTTGAACCAGGAGCTGACCTTTCCCATTGGTAGAGGCATATCCGTTTAGCCTCGCCGTGGATTCATCACTGGGGTTTGACGGTTCATATTCTCCCTTGGTGGAGGTATGGTAAAAATGGACCTTTTGATAAGGTAAGAGCCTCTTGCTTTCTTTACCGATAAATGTGAGGCATAACCAAATTGCTTGCCCGGGCTCAGAAGCTTCAGTTATTTTTAGTTGACTGACATCATCAATTGCCTGGAAACTGGCTAAGGTTGCCATTTCTTTGTCATCAAGCTTAGCTATAATTATATCAATACAAGCGGAAAATACTGTAGCAACAAAAGCGAGAATGATCAGATTTTTCATAAGCACCACTGAGAGATGAACTGTCTTTTAACAATTTAATCAAACATTTGTGTTTTCTTAAAAAACCAAATTGGTTGGAATGAAAGTTAACTAACAGCCGTATTTGTTACTTCCTTCCATACCAGTAGTTATAGTGTTTTTCTAATCCGTTCATGTCTATTTCAATTTTCAATTCTGTGGAAAAAGTTGAAACGAGCTGCCTTAGGTGATAGACAGTCGATACTTCCTCGAAGTAACAGCTCAGTTTTTCTCTAGCGTTTGATGTATAGACATACAACTGAAACCTTAAGGGTTTGTAAATGTTCGATTCATCTTCGCTTAAGAGTTCAACCTGGAATACCAATCGGCTAATGTTTGTAAGAAATATGCTTTTTGTTTCAAAGCGCATGGGGCCAATAAGTAGAGAGTTTGAAAGTTTGTTCTGGTTGAAATTGAAGAGGATGTCGAACTTAATGACATAAAACAAAACGAGCCCTAAAGCTACCAATATGGTAAGAAGATAGTTTCCGAAAAATAGTGTGGCCAGGCCAATGAAGAACAGAATAATGTAGATCATAGGGTCTGTTCTCTTCCTGATCCATATTTGATTTTTGTTACTAGATATTTGGGTGGACTCTTCCCAATATTCCTTAGGTGATTTCATTTAGGTGCAATTAGTGTGGTTGCCAAAATGACTCCATAAATCCATCCAACATACAATAGAGTATACCCAAACGCATAAGCCATACTCATGGATAGGTCATTCTGGCATACTTCTGATTTGGAAAAAACTAACTTAAGCGCTCTGATCAATACCCAATAGATGGCAACAGCAATTAGTAGAAAGGTAATCCAAATGACCGCTTGCAATGCGACTAAAAGGAATACAAGTACGATAGTAAACACGATCCAAAGAACAATGCCAAGGATAACACTACCGATATCGTCTCCCACAGCAGGAATTTCCGTACTTGCAGCTGCATCACTTGCCCAGGAACTGTCTGGCAATTTCTGTGTGGCCTTGCGCCATTTCATTTGCAGTTTGTGACTGTAATTGTCCACCACATTGAGCCCATTGTAAAGCCCCAAAACCAGAAACAGAAAGAAGCAAACGGCCAGTATGGTCAATGAGATCAGACTGTTATCGAGTATAGATCGATGAGTGGTCAACCCTGTGAGGTAAACCAGTAAGACAGTAGTTATTATTGTTGCAATAAAAGCAATGAGCAAGGTTTTCCCAAAGAACAGTTTTTTAGAAGTTTTCATAAAGCGTGATCTATAGTTATTCTGAGCCCTATGCAAATAAGGAAAATATCAATTATTGAACAACTGACACATAGCGTAATAGTGCTAATCCAATCGATCTCTAATACTTTGAATGATCTCTACCAATTGGTTCAATGACTCAAAGATGTAATACTTACCCTGAAAGCTGTGTCGATCATAAGTCTCACCTGAATTCAATGCATCCAAACTAAAATTGACCTGGTTTTCCGGTTTGAATGCTTCAAATACTTCCGAAGAGGAATAGAAGGTAGCGCCGAAAGCTCTAATACCATGAGTCTCTCTGATCAGTCCTAACTCGATGAGCATGCCCCCGATGAAGTCCAATGCCGGCAGCAGTTCTTCCCTGTCGGCATCGAATGCTTCGTTGTATGTGCGTGCGAGCAACTGATACATGTTGGAGTAATCCTGCTGGGCGAGAAATGGAATGTGGCCCATGATATCGTGCCAGAGGTCTGGTTCATCGCAATATTCCAGTTCGTCAGGTCTTCGAACGAAGCAAGTTAAGGGCATCTGATAGTCTGCGATCATACCATACCAGTCTCTTTGTTCCAGGATGAGATGATCATCAGTTTGAATAAATTGATATCCGGTATAGGGTGCGATGGCTTTGGTTAAGTCCTCAGCCAAAGGACGCCTATCGTGATTAATAGCTAGTTTGGAGAGTCCTGAAATCCAGCTTGTTGAAATGGCATTGAGGGACTGTAAATGCTGGAAATGGGTTTCAAAGAGTGTTTGCCAATGCTTGTCATCAACCTCAGCGTCAAAATAGCGCTTTGATTTTTCGATGCTGGCATCCCTAAGACTTCCTTTCATTTTTTTTGAATAACTCTTTTCAAATCTTCAACAAAATAGCGAACCCAGAGATGAACTACAAAGGGTCCTTACGATGAAGCCAGAGGAAAGTGTGGACGGAATACGGGGATAAAGGGAGCGATTTAGGAAGTCATTGTCTTGATATGAGCGAGGTAATCTTTTGGAAATCCGATTTTCCGGGCCAGTTGATACAAGGAATTGGCATAGGTGGTATTGGTTCCGGTAAGTAGCGCAGGAGGGAGGTTGTAGCAGGTGGCTTGCACAGGTTCTTTTGAACCAACAAAGACTGTTACTTGCTCGGGGACATAGTCTATGACGCTAAGTTCACTATATAGTTTTCTTATATCAGCTTCGTCGCAGGTCATTAGCAAGCCATAACTATTTGAACCTTTAACTGGAACCAAAGAAGCACGGTTGCCTATTTCTAAGGCATAATCTGGCAGATGGGAAATTCTGGGATTTGAGGAGACAATGCCATTTTTTAATAGAATGGACGTGTCCATGAATAAGCCGTAAAAAAATACTTCCATTGCGTTCGTGATCAGTTAAGTGGACAACAATTGGGACAAGAGCACTACTGATCGTAAAGGAAACTATTTCATCTCAAGAAGACCATGATACCAGTATGCTTCGAGTTAGATGATGAACTAATGCCTGTGCGATTCTTCCAGGTGTTGTTGCAAATAGTCCTTTCCATAATCATTGCCATTTGGTGTCCGAATAATGGTATGAATATGATTCCTGGTAGGGTTCCTGCCGTTACTGCCTCTAATCCCTATTGGTCCCTGGTGGTCAAATTCGATAAGCACCACTGGGCTATGAATTCTGTAATAGAAGACTGCATCTTCTGAGGTCTTCCCTCGCCACGCGAAATAGGTATTTGCCAGGTGTTTTTCAATATCTACCATTCTCACCTGAGCGTGACCTTCTTTCATATTGCTGACGTATTGCTCAATGAGTTGCAGCAGGTCTTGTTTTTGAGTAGCATCCATTTTTGATGCCTGGAGTCCTTCAAAAGGAATAACAGCATTGTCGGAAAAGGCCTCTGCTTCTATGTCGTTCCGGCCCTTCTTATGAGAAAGTAACGCGGTGGATTGTTGATCAGATCCCAACGATTGCATGAGTTTAAGTCCCAGGTTCTGTTCATCCTGGAAAAGGGTGTTCCCCTTATATTTTCCGGTAGTGGTGATGATGGGTTCGCCACCCATGAAAGTGGGAGTCATGACGACCTGATCTCCCAGGACGAAATAATTGATAACCAGATGATGACCTTCAAACTGAAAACCCCAGGGTTCGACCTCAGAAGGAATTCCCATTATTGTGATATAGTATAACGCTTCATCGTAAATCGGATCATCGTTATTTAACTCGCGCAGTGTTTGATCCGTCTTCATGATATCCCTTGACAACTGGAGACCTTTAGCACTTAGTGCCTCGTTCAACAGTCCAAAGATTGCTGAACGTTGGGCATCATCCATTGCCTTAAGTGAAAGGCCGCGCCTGTGAAATATACCATTGTCTACGTTGGCCCAGTCGCGCCATTCATCAGCATCGATCTCAAAAAGGACATTGCTTCTTTCTTCATCCGAAAGGGTGTTGATAAATGCAGTGGCCGAGGTTACAATGGGTCTGGTTGATACCCCTGTTGATTGGATAGGGAACAATCCGTTTTGTTTTCCTTCTGGCAAGAATACGCCCATAAATTGCTGTTTAATGGCTTCCTCAGACAATCTGTTAAATCGACCACCAAAACCTGCCGGAGTATCTGTTTTGGATTGGGCACATGCTGTGAGTGAAAATAGGAGGAAGGTGAGGAATATTGTTGATTTCATGAGATTTTTCTACTGTTTTTCACAACTACTTTGATGAGACTGTCAGTGATATCGCTAAAAGGCTTAAGGTCAGAACTTTACTAATCTTAGTGATCTTCCAAAACCGGTTACTATTCAAGTAAGGAGCGAAGAATTGGGCCAAATAAACAATGAATGAAAAAATAGTCAGGCTCGTAAAGATAAAAACTGCGCCTAGAATTAGCATCTGACTCATCAAACTCAATTTCCCCTCAACGACAAATTGAGGTAGAAATGCAATGAAAAACAACGAGACTTTTGGATTCAAAATATTCATCAGGAACCCTTTCCCGACCAAAGAAATCCCTTTTTGATTGAGTGGCTGTCCTGAATCAATTCCCACGTTCAGAGGTTTATCTTTCAGGGCATTTATGGCCAGATAGAAAAGATAAGCTGCTCCCAGGTATTTGATGACATTGAAAGCAAAGGCAGATTCTTGCAACACCAATGATAGACCCGTTGCCGCGGCAGTCGTATGGACCACAATGCCAAGAGAAAGTCCAACTGAAATTTGCAGGCCTTTTCTCTTGCCTGCAGTGAGGCTTTCAGTAAGTACGAAAATATTGTCAGGACCGGGCAATAGGGTTAGTACGACCGATGCGATCCAGAAAGAAATAATCTGTTCAAGTTCCATTTTGTTGAATTAAAGCAGGATTTGTACTGACAGGCCTCATGTGCACCTGAATGCCGTCGGCAATGTCGTTGACCCACATTGTGCGTGCAAAATTATGTTCAGTGATAAGCTATAACCTTAGACATATGCGTCTAAGACTTGTGAATTTGCATCAATTGATTCCTGAGCTGAGATGGACTGACATCTGTATGGGTTAAGATGAATTTGCTATAGGAACTCGGACTGTCGAAATGGAGTTTGAAGCTAATTTCCTTGTGAGACAATTCACCTAGCACCAACAGTCGTTTGATCTCAAGAAGAAGCATGGAGTGAAGTATTTCAATGGGGGTTTTACCATAGCTTTTCTTGACATGCCTTCCCAAAGTAATGGGTGAAACATGGAGGGATTCTGCGTAATGCTGTACTTTTCTTTCTTTGCTAAAACCCTGTTCCGCCAAAGAGAGGAATTGTATAGATAGCGCATCACTGGAAGTCACACTGTCAGCGGTTTTTATGATTTCCAACAAATGAAAAATAAGGTAAGCGAAAAAATGCCTGACCTGATGAGAGGTGAAGAAATCGGTTCGTATGCTCAACGTTAGGAGTTGCTCAAATATGCTTCTTGTCTCTTGAAATTGCTGTTTTGCCAATTTCAAATGAGGTGTCGTGTTAAGGGAGAGTATCCATTCCGGACGAAAGCCATTAATTGCATTTTGCAAGAACGCTTTAGTAAATTGAATGACCAGTCCTTTTTCCTGCGGTTCACGTTTGAGTAAGTGAATTTGGTTTGGACAAACAATATAGAGGCTATTTACAGTCAGGTCAAATCTCTGAAAATCAATGACCTGATACCCATGACTAACTTGATCAAACAGGAAAATTTCAAAATAGTCATGCCGATGCACATGGGTGAAATCGTATTCATTAACATGATCTATGGAGCGGATCATGAAATCTGACCCCTCTGGAAAAGAATGAGTTAGCATGACAGTAGTAGTTGATTCCTCGACACCCAGTAGATTTTGATTTAGGCTAAAGCTAATTCCAATCCGCGATTTATGTGGTGGTGTGGCGCTTTACCTTACGGACAGCTGGTTAACAAATAGCAGAAACCCGGAGGCGGTATACTACCAGGGGCAACCGGGAAATAATGATTTCCTTTAATCATCACCTGTTTTAAGCCCTTGAAATTCCGCCCACTCAGTCCATGAGCCATCATAGAGCAACATGCTTTCCTTTCCCGCCAGGTGACTCGCTAGTAAAATGATACAGGCAGTAAGTCCTGACCCACAGCTGAAAACCAGTTGTTCTTTCTGACCCGTCTTACTTTCAAATAGTTTTTCTAAGGTAGCAGCGGATTTAAACTTACCGTCATTTAACACCTCCTGGTAAGGAATATTGACCGACCCTGGAATGTGCCCACTCTGTAGGTGTTTTCTGGGTTCCGGAGCGTCACCGAGGAATCGCCCCACGGATCTGGCATCTACCACGAGGCATTGGTTTGAATCTACCTTGGCGACGATATCCTCGTAGGTCATCACTAATTCCGATCCCAAAACTGCTTTGAAATTCCCTGTGGAGGAATGGTTTGCTCCCGGTGTTTCCACCTCATATCCTTGATTTATCCATTCCGGCAGTCCACCGTCTAAGACAAATACCTGTTCGTGCCCCATGGTTTTAAACATCCACCACACCCTGGGGCTTGAGTAGATGCCCATGTTGTCAAAAACAACCAAAGTGGAATCACTGTTGATTCCCAATGCCTGGCATTCCTTTTCAAATGGTTCCGGACCAGGCAAAGTGTTTGGGAAGGCAGCTTCTTTATCAGAAAATTTATCTTTCAGGTCAAAGAACCGCGAACCAGGGATAGTCCCGGCATTTATTTGTGAAGCTTTCCCTTCGGCTGTTTGTGGAAGACTTGCATCCAACAGGACCAGATTAGGCAATTGAAGTTTTTGGTGCAACCAGGCGCAAGTGACGATTGGACTCATAGGACACGACATTAAAAGGAGCAAAACTAAACTTTGGAAAACCTTCAACGATCAATTGCTGACTTTTCTTAATCCTGATGGTCACATTTCGAGAGCCTCAATGTGACATTATCTTAGCTTCCAGGAATTCCTTCGGATTTGCCGCTCTTTCGTTGCAGACTCATGATCAATTCATCAACTTCATGGCCAGGACTATCACATTAGCAGTACCTAATACTAGTTCGGTAATGAGACCAGTGATTATCTGCGTATTGGGTTTACCATCACTACTCATACTTACGAGTCTGCCCACAGCAAACCCAATAAAGATTAAGGACGCGACCATCAATGAAGAGATCGTGATAGGTGTTAAGATGGTTCCCGATAAAATGATCAAACCACCCAGAAGCATCAGAGCACCCACACCACGTACTTCACTCAGTAAATCAATATCACTGGCTAATTGTATGCCTGAATTTTTAGCGTAATTCTTAATGGGATTGCTTAGTCTTAACAAGCCAATCATGCTAAGTAAAAGCCCTGATAATGTTAGTGTTACGGTAGTAAATAGGTCCATTCTTGAAATGTTTTCGATGTTACGAATACAAAACTAGGAGCGGGTTATGACGAGGGTATGTCAGGGGTGGTTACTTTTTTTGTATGTAGGATACGAAATATTCTTCCATGGTCATTTTGTGGGGTTCAAAAGTTTCATCCAGGATGACTAGTTTCTGCATGAAATCGATTCTGAAAACTCTGAAATCCCGCCTTAACCTGCAAAATGCAATCAACAACCAGTTGCCCTGGGTACTGTACATGCCAAAGGGTTCGATGATTCTTTTGGTTAGCTTCTTTTCCGAGGACTGATAATCAATGTTCAGCAATTGAAAATTGGTGAGAGAAGATTGAATTTTCATTAGATGATCGCTTGATTTTTCAAACTCTGTTTCACCAAAGTGTACCCGGTTGGCAAGTAGATCTGCTTTCCCTTTTTGAGAATTTTTCAGAATGGATTTGATCTTGATGATGGCGTTGGAATAGTTCTCGCTCAGCGATTGATCTTTGTTTTTCTTAATCAATTGCTCGGCGGTGATCAGTGCGTTGGCTTCATCCTCGGAAAACAGCACGGGAGGGAGTTGATATCCCTCCATTAAGGAATATCCTTTGCCTTCTTCTGTGAAAATGGGTATCCCAGATTGCTCCAGGGTTCGGATATCCCGATAAATCGTCCTGACACTCACATGGTGCTTTTCTGCAAGGGAAGTGGCTGTTACGATCCTCCGGGATTGCAACTGGGTAATATTGGCGGTGAGACGCGAAATCCTTGGTTTTTCCACTTCATCCATTTGCTTCGGGCCTGTTCATTTCTTCTTCGCAATCATTAGCAGTGAGTCTCCCGCTTCAAATTCTTTATAGGTCCATAGCTCCAACAGATCGAAATGAGATCCGAAATATTCGTTTAAGGAAGCTTCATTGTGGTAATTCACATACAGACCTTTGAATACTTCCGAGCCATCACCTTTCCAAAAAGAAAGACAAATGACCCCATCAGGATTTAATATTTCATGCTGCCGGAGAATTGAAACTCGAAGTTCTTCATCTTTTAAGTGATGGAATACTTTGTTTGAATAGATCCCATCAAACTTCTCCTCGGTTTGCAGCGTTATGGCATCCAATTCTAGGAAACGACCTTGGGGATTAGATTCCCTTAGATGTTTGAGGAATTCGGATGAATTGTCTGAACCAACCACGTTGAAATCCTGAGACAGAAGCCGCCAATCTGTACCTGGCCCGCTACCGATCTCAAGCAGGGCGGCTTTTGCCTTTAGATGGAGTTTGAGCTTTTCGATCAATTCACCACCATTTACCTCCTTGGCCATTTGAATGTATTCTGTTACGGATTCTCTGGTTTTATAGTACTCTGCCATGTTAATATTCAATTTAGCATTTTTTCCGCATGAGCTGACGTTCGCAGAGACAATACGGTCGTTGGCCGATTTCGTTTTTGAAGGAAGCCCACGGTGGCCTCCTTTGCTAAAAAAAGAAAGATGAAACAATCTGTGTTATTTATTCGGTTGGGAGGGGTGATCAACCTGTTGGTGGTCATACTTCACATTAATTTTTGGCAACTATTTGACTGGTCTTCGCAATTGCCGAAGCTAACCATGGTCAATAGCAACATCATGCAGATGTTGAATCTGTTCACCATCGTTTTTTTAGGCTATACTACCATCCTGCTGTTCTTCAAAACCAAGGAACTGCTTTCAACGGCTATGGGACAACATTTTGTGGCGATGCTGTCGGTGCTTTATGCTGCACGGTTGGTCATGGAATTATACTTTCCTGGGGCAAGCATAGGTTTTGCTGCCTTCTTAGGTGTAACCACGTTACTATTCGCAATTCCTTTATTTCAATCAAAAGAACTACGACATGCGCATCAATAAAGAAGAACATTTGAAACATGCCTGGCGCGTCCATCGGTTGCTTCCAGACTTAAGAATAGAAGATGTATGGGAGTTGCCTTTGGAAATGAAAGCCAATCAGGAAATTGGGGAACTACATCAGGCTTTTACAAAAGCACTGGAAAAAACGGCAACAACAGGCATGGCGGGAGCCTTGTTTCGTTTCAGGTTTTTCCTGGGTAAAGTGTTTGGTTGGGAAGATGCAGACAAAGCCAGGGAACAACTTCCTGTGGGTAGTATTAGGGAGCGATTTGCCCGGCAGGAAGGAATGTCTGTGCATGAGATGAGCTCTTCGAGTTTTGGAGGCTTTGTACCTGTATATGATTTGAAAGAGGAAATGCTATCCGAAATTGAAAACAAGACGGTGCTTGCTGCAGCTCACTTTGGTAGAGTGGCAAAAGCAGAAGGGAAGTATGGGGTTCAAATGACGGTGTACGTCAAGCCAAAGGGCTGGTTTGGAGCCTTTTACATGGCATTGATCAAACCCTTTCGGTTAATGATTGTATATCCTACAATGCTATCACTAATGGGCCGTCAATGGCGCAAGCATCAATCTGAAAATGTAACCCCAATTCCGGGTTAGTTAATTTGCAACAAGAACCAGGAAGGTTACCGAAAAAGGAATGCAAAAACTGCTGTATTTTATTGTTCACTTTTTGTTTTGGACCACATTCATTGCATTGTCATGGATGAGCATGCAGGCCAATCCCGAGGAGATTGAATTCCTTAGCAATCGTCCGGAGGCTCCCTTCCTCTTACTTTTTTGGGGAGCCTTCAATTTTTATTCCTTCTATTTCTACTTTCAACCGCTATTTCTAGATACCAGGAAATATTTCCAGTATCTATTGGTGACTTTGCTTTTCAATGTCGTCATGTCCCTGGTTTTTGTAGGTGTATTTTGGTTGATCTATCCGGACTTTCGTCCATATGCTTCGCAAAAATTACTTGAAGGAATGGCCGGATCTTTTTTGATCAGCCATTGTGGTAGTCTGCTTCGAGGCTTCATTAGCTGGAATGAAAATTTGCAAAACAGAACGGCGTTAGAGAACCAATCATTGCGAAATGAACTGGCGATGTTGAAAGCGCAATTGAGTCCTCATTTTCTCTTCAATACCCTTAATAACATCGATTCGTTAATCTACCAATCGAGAGATGAAGCCTCGGCAATGCTGATCAAATTGGCATCGCTACTGCGGTACATGTTGTATGAGAGCGATGGCAGAGAGGTTCCCTTTGAAAAAGAGATTGCGTATATTCAGCAGTTGACGGAACTGCAACGGTTGCGTTTTGAACAACCGGACTATGTTGAACTCACCATCGAGCAAGAAACGAATGACCTGACCATTGCTCCGTTACTGTTTCTCCCTTTCATTGAGAATGCCTTTAAATTTGTATCGCAACCGCCAAAAATGCCTGCGATAAAGATCCATTTAGAAGCTACTGACAATAACGTATTGCTGATTTGTGAAAACTACTTCAATCCGAAGCAAAAAGAAAACCCGGAAAATCGACAGGGAATAGGTTTGGCCAATGCTCGCAGGAGGTTGGAATTGCTTTATCCTGATCGATTTGATTTACAAACTTCCAGTAGTGGAAACCGATTTGAAGTGCACTTATCACTAAAAGTGAAATGACGCTCTCCTGTATCATCATAGAAGATGAGCCATTGGCGGCTGAAAAGTTGAAGGGATTCATCAACAGATCACCTTATCTGACTTTAAAAGAGAGTTTCCGGAGCAGTTTGGACGGTTTAAAGTACATTAAGGAGAGTCAGATAGATTTGGTCTTTCTGGATATCCAGATGGACGAAATGACAGGGATTGAGCTTTTAGAGAGTCTTACTAAAAAGCCACTTGTCATTTTAACAACCGCTTACCAGGAATACGCCCTTCAGGGGTATGAACTTCATGTGAGTGATTACCTACTAAAGCCGTACGATTTTGCCCGTTTCCTGAAAGCCGTGGACAAAGTCTATGAGGAATGGTCAGTGCGTTCTCAAACTGGGAGAGATGAAGGTCAATGCATCTTCGTGAAAACTGAATATCGGATTGAGAAGGTCCCTGTTAATGCCATCTTGTACATCGAGGGAATGAGTGACTACCTGAGGATACATGTGACTGAAGGAAAGCCCATCATGTGCTTACAGAAGTTCAACGCATTCGAAAAGGTACTGCCGGATAATGATTTTGTTCGTGTTCATAAATCATTCCTCGTAGCCATTGATAAAATTGATCACATTGAGCGATCCATCATTTACATTGGAGAAGTCCGAATCCCAATTGGAAAGACGCATCACGATAAGTTCTATGAGTTAATTGGTAGGAGGGGGCTTTTGTGATGATATGATTTCACTCTGACGCTTCCGCCGGCCTTGCCTCTTCAGGGTGTGCGATCTTATCGATTACACCCAGGTAAAGTAGGACTTGGATAACCATTAGCAGATACATGTACCAATGGTCGTACCACAGTATAAACTTTCCATCACCTTCACCACTTAGTACGTCAATCATCCCATTTTCATTGGTCTGATACTCAAGCCCTTCTAATCCTTCTTCATCCTCGAAGATCAGATCACCCCATTCATCCCAAACCTTGTAAGCGCGTGCGTTGACCGATTGGGTGTTGAGTCTTTTAACCGTTAGATTGGTGTGAGTTGAAGTAAAAGCTTTTAACTGATCATAATAGGCAATCAGGTTTTCCAATTTACTGGATGCTATACCTCCGCGGGACATCCGAATCCGTTTTCTTAGTCCGTATGGATCATCTTCACCTGCTTCTTCAGGGAAAATGATTTGTAACTTGTCTCTGTGGTCTCCTAAAGAAAAGAAGACCCGTGCGGAAACAGATCGATATACACCAAGTTTGACAGGAACGTCGACAGGATAGCTATTATCTGAGTGCAGGATAGTGTCTCTGCTATAAACGAACCCTTCTTCCTGTGCTTTAAGTGCTTCCCACTGGGTCTCGGTTGGCAGCGTGTTCAGAGAATCGAATTGGTTGGTTCCCCAACTCAAGTCATGCGCTTTTACTACTGAGCTAAATTCTCTGTACGGCTGGTAAAGCTCATGCTCCATGAGGAACGAGGTGAACTTACTATAGGCATTATCTCCACCTCGTAATGAGTCGTTCGTAACTAAATCGAAATTTTCGTAGAGCAATATATAGGGGCCTTTCACTGGGCCTTTCACAGATCGGAAGTTGGCTTCATACTCTGCTTTTGTGGTTCCTGTAAAGCGAAAAAAGAGCAAAATGAAAAAAGGTGTACTTGCCCTGAAAATGAGCTTTAGGTGATGCATGTTCTTTGGTTTGGCGGTCAATCAAAGATACCTGATGATATGGAAATGACATGATTACCGAGCTTGACTTTAAGTAAGGTGAATCTATGCCAGACAAATCTATCTTTCGTCGGCGAATTAAGGAATATGAAGGTCCTTCCTTAAGACCAATAGAAATTCATTTCAAATTCCTGGCGGCTATTTCCTGTTTTACTTCCTTTAGCTTCTTTGCATTGCTAATGACAATCAACACGAAAAACAAAGGGAAGAAGGTGAAAAAACCAAGGCCGTTCGTGATCGTACTGTAAATTGAAATGCCAATCAGTAAGCCTATGAAAAAGGCGCTGACAGTAGTGCTGGTTTTCATCTTCTTTTGTTCCTTTAGCAATGCTTCGTCGGTTAGATCGGTTAAAGGCTTTTCTTTCATTTGTAAGAGGTTCAAGCTATGAGGAATAAGATGGGAATTTAGTCAATGTTTAACAGGGCATTGGCACTTTATCTTTGAACCAATTAATTCGATTAATTGAGTTAAGACGTATTAACGATTGAGATTTTGGTTCAGCCTCTCCATCACTACAAAATCAATTCCACCCTTGATATAGGTTTTCTGGGTTTTGGAGAAACCAAATCGGTAATAATAACTGACTTTGTCTACTCTTGCATTGCACCATACACGCGTTCGTCTCTGACGATCAAGCTCAGCGAGAAGGTACGTTAACAGCTTGGATCCGTACCCCATTCCCTGATGTGTTTGCAAGGTGGCAAACTTCCGGAATTGTACCTCACCGGCATGCTCGAATGCCGATACAATGGAGATCAACTGTTCATTTACATAAAGACCATAGTGAAGACCTTGAGGGTCTAATTCCAATTGGATATAGTCAAATGGTTTGTCAGGCCACATGACCTGGTGGCGGATATCCCAGGTAGCTTGATAAGGAATGGGTTTGATCATGCACATGGTATACTTCCGGGATTATCCTTCTGCTTTTCAACTTCTTTGTCCCACAGTTCTTTAAACTTCCCAGGCACTCTGACAGGGCGTTTCTTCTGTACATCAATGAAATAGCCTATTTGCTGTCCGGTTGCAAAGACCCTGTCTTTACTGAAGAACTCGAAATCGCATTGCCATTTGGATTTAGAAACATGGGATAACCACACATGACCCTGAACCTGGTCATGAATCGTAATGGGGTATTTGTAATCGATATGAGTTTCTTTCAGTATCGGTGATGTATTTTCTTTGAGCAGTTCCTGATAAGGATAATAAACCTCCAGGAAGTGAGTTCTCAGATCTTCAAACCAACGGATATATACGATGTTGTTAACGATTCCCAGGACATCAATGTCGTAGCTTCTGACAGGAATTTTCAGGGTAAGCAGCAGCGGTCGTTCGGTACTCATGAGCAGGTGATTCTTGTATTACTTTACGCCGTGAAAGAGAATAGGATACATCAAATATTGACTGAAACCCCTTTTCATTCCAAAATGAGCAAGGGGTTATGTCAGTGGCAATCCAACAAACCAACTGGCAAATCTTTCAAACCAGCTGACAGGTATTCGAAAAACGATCACTGCGTGAAATACCATATTCAAGCCAAATATCAATGGAAATACCCATTGGCCCTTTTTGTACATTAAGCCGATGATGATCAGCACAATCCAGGTAAGGTAGATCAGGGCGATGGTCCAGTAGTAGGGAGTGCCAAGGGTAGGGAACAGGTTCCCCAGCGCACGGACCAGTGCAGGTTCGATAAAAGCAATGCCTGTAGCAATCATTCCCCTGGCGTGGATGACAGGGGTCTTTCGATATATCATGGCAATAGCATAGCTCAGGGATATCATGCTCAGGTCTCTGAATGGGATCAATACACCGATATAATGAAAGTCAATCGATTGCTGATAGTGCGTGAGTAAAATGGCAGAAATGAAGAATAGCCCTATCAGAAAATGCGCGAACATGCCTACTCTTCTGTGTAATTTCCAGCTCCCTGTATTGATCAAAATAGGTTGTGTGACCAGGATAACGAGCCACAAACTAGCCATGATCGCATGGAAATGAAAATAGTGATTGAACGTTTCATCTGAGCTAAACAGCTTTGAAAAGTAAGATTCCCAGAACCCGATGATGGCCAATAAAAATAACCCAATTAGCAAGTAACCAGATTGTGCATAGGGTATGGTTGATGATTTGGTTTTGGCGTTCACGAACGGAAGATAGTTGTTTTCTGTTTTTTTAATTGGAATGTATTTTGAATTCAAATCCACTGACCTGTCTGTTGATCAAAGTCGTCAAAAACTATTCTAAGTGGCAAACCCGTGTGGCCTGTAATACGATTGATCATATCTAGCAGGTGCTCTTCTTTCCAATCATCCACATCTCCCATTTCATTATCCAACGCTATCAAATATTCGTGAAGTAGTTTTCCTTTACCGCCTGATTTCTTATAAGCAAGGATGACTTTTTCGAACTTTCCGTAATACTCCTGAAAATTATTGGATGTTACTTCCAGGAGTAATGTTCTTATTTCAGATTTGGTTGCTTCAAAATTCATAATAACTAAGATTGGTCCTAAATGACCAATCCACCAAATCTCTGGTGTCATATTACTACTCCCTCAACTTGAATTTTTCAAAAGCCTCAATCAATCTTTGTGTGACATGTTCCAATTCCTGCGAACGCTTCTTGAAACCAGCCATGCCATTGGCTAATTGTGTAGCTGAGGTCGCTACTTCTTCTGTTCCGGCTGCCGTTTCTTCTGCAATGACAACTACGGATTCGGTGATACTTACCACTGATTTGATACTTTCTCGTTGCGAAGCGCTGGTAACGTTGATGCCTTCGGTGAGTTCTAGTGTGCTTTCTGTTGATTGCGTGATTTCCTGGAATGCTTCTGATGCGGCCTGTGAAGCTTTCGCGCCGGCTTGTATCCGTTCGTTCATCATCTCCAATACCTCGGTAGCTTCTTTGGAGTCGGCCTGTACCGCTTCCACCAGAGAGGCAATGGATTTTGCTGACCTGCGGGAGTCTTCAGCCAGCTTTCGTATTTCTTCAGCAACTACCGCAAAACCACGTCCTGCATCGCCTGCCTGAGCAGCTTCTATTGCCGCATTAAGTGCCAGTAAATTGGTCTGTGCAGCAATTTCAGTGATAACACTCAGTACCCTTGATATTTCGTTACTGCGATCTGCAAACGCCCGGAAAGACGCGGTGGTCTTGGTGGAGAAATCTGAAATATCCCCCATGTTTTCATTCACGTTGTTGACAAGGCTTAGTCCTTGTCTACTTTTTTCCGTACTTGTTCGTGCCGCTTGATTGATATTTTGTACCTGCTCTTCCATTTCAGAAGAGGACTTCATGATGCTCTCGATAAGTTGTGATGTCTTGTCGATCTGCTCTACCTGACTTTTGGCCCCATTGCTCATTTCCTGGATGGCCTGTGCGATCTCTGAGGTGCTAAAATCCATTTCCATTCCATCACTGAGCATGGTTTCGGCAGAGACTCGAATACCTTGTACCTGTGCGATGGCATCAGAGAGTAGCAAGGTAAGGTTTTGCAATCCCTGGTTCAGGTTTCGTGTCATTTCACCAATGTCCCCACGAATATCTTCATCTAGTCTTTCGGTCAGATCCCCCTCCGCCATCAATCGAGCCACCGCTTCAATGGACTTATAGGGTTGATGAAAAGAGGTGAGGAGGTCGTTGATCGAACGCGTTAATTCGTTCCAGATACCTATTTTATCCGTTGCTTCAATACGGACGGATAGGTCTCCATCTTCTACAGCCACAGATACGACGGAGTTCAGCTCATTCAATACCGTGAGCAGGTTTTCGCGCATTTGAATTAGCGCTTTACCAAGCTGATCACTTTTTCCGGAGACTTCAAAAGAAGTTTCCATATTGCCTTTGCCAATCTCCTCAGCAAAGACCGCTTTGCGTCCAAGTGCTTCTTGTAATAAATTTACCGATTTTGCGGTCCTTCCCAGTTCATCCGTTCCATAAACCACCAGTCGGGTACTGTTGTCTATTTCTCCCTTCGCCAGGTTATTTAGTAAATTTTCTGACTGCTGCAGGGATTTAATGATGTGCTTAGTTATAAAGCTAATGACGACTGCCAGGGCCAACAATCCCACTATCCCCCAAATTGAAGCATTCCAGATGATCTGGCGTGCGTCTTTGGTGATTTCGGAAACGGGTACAACAGTCCCCACAGTCCAGAATGAATTGGAGTTTCCAATTGGAATTTTAACGAAATTCGTATAAACTTTTTTCCCCAGGTGGGAATCAAATTTCTCAAAGACCCGGGCCCTTCCGGAGGATAGACTTGATCTTACTTCACTGATGTCTTCATCTTCAAAGATGGTTAATTGATCCACATATTCATTGATGAGAGAGCCATCCGGGTGAGTTACAATACGACCTTTGTCAGAAATAACAATGGCATACCCTTTTTCAAATGTGTCAAAAGATGCAGTACTTTGATATCGCTCAATCGAAAAGTCAAAGCCAACTTGCCCGAGGTATTGATCGTCTTTCCGAATTGGACTTACAATACTCGTGCCCAGGTCATTAGGCCAGGCCACAGGGTTATATAAGTACGGCTCTGCTGCACCTTCAGTATTACTTTCTCTGATTACATAATAGAAGTTTTCAGGATCGTAGGTTTCCAAATCCGTGGTGTCCTGAAATTCAGAAATGCCACCAACGGAATCCATGACATAGGCATGTCGTTCCCGACCAAATTCCTCCGTCCACGTTGGATCAATGGCGCTCATTTCCCAACTGATCCAAACCAGTCTGAGGTCAGGGTCACTTTCTTGTACTTTTCGTAGGAGCTGTTTCTCGTAATCATGTCGTTGCGCTCCAGGTAGTTGAGGATAATCTTCTAAAAGCTTGGACATGGCTCTGGATAGGGAGAGATAACCTTCAAAATCTGCTTGAATCAAACGGGCTTTTTCCCGCGCTCCCAGATCCGTGAGTTTTTGCGCATCTTCGATAGATTTTTGACTCATTACCCTACCTACATAGACCACAGAAGAAACGTACGTGATTAGAGCTACTCCCAGAATTGGGACCAGCATTTTGAGACGGATAGATAGTCGTTTAAGCATAGGTTGGTTGGTATATACGGAGTTCAACAACTATGGACTAAAAAAGTTGAACTGAAAAATCATAGACGGTCAATATCCTTAATTGTCGGTGAAAATACTCTTTTAATTTTTTCCGGGATCAGAAAGGACAATAAGGCCCGCAATCGCCTTTGGATTGTTTTTAGGAGGAGTGATCCCAGGCATCTTGTGGTTGTCTTACAATGTGCAGATGGGATTACTCTTTACAGGGCCAGTAATCCATGCATTGATAGAATTGCATTTGTTATCCAAAGAAAGAAAGGAATAGACCTGAATCTACTGCAACCTGGTTCTGATTCATTCAAAAAGAGAGTTTTATAGTATGCGTAGTAGAGATATGTTAATTGCAATTTTGATTGTAGAACCTGACAATTGCTTGTATATCTCCTTTGCGAAATTCTCTATTCTCAATTTTTTGTACCAATGCAGGGCAATCGTTAAAATATTGCATCATGTCTTTTCTAAAGGTCAAACCACTGGGTCTTTTTAGCTGTCCACTACCTTTTTGTAAAACAAATTTCTCTACACTGTAGGCATAGCCTCCGGTTGTCATGCCAGTCGATGCGTTATACATTCCAGGCGAACTGCGGGTAAAATAGAAATTGAACAATTTTAGGTACCCATCTGATTCAATCCTTAGAAAAATATTTGAACTCAACGAAAAAATATTGCCTCCCAATGAATTATATCGCGACAGCATGCGAACCTCCTTATTTCCATAGGTAAACCGAATTTCTTTTGCATCATCCGGTCTTAGCACCTTTTTTACTCCCTGGTCATCAAAATATTTGACCTTGTATTGCAATTTCTCATAGTTGGGCACCTGTGAGAAGAATTTCACAGGTATATTCATCGTTACCTCAATCGTGTCATGATCGAAGAAAATTTGACCTTTTATCCTTTTCGCCTCAACCTGGAAAGTGAGGAATAGTCCGATAGTTGAAAGAATAATGAGTTTCTTCATGGTTTGTGTTTTGATTTAATGGTTGTTGTCTTTGTGTTTTGAATGCACGAATATAGTTCACAAAATATAACAAAATCTTGTTAGACATTCTGTCACTTTTGTTTTTCGCTTGTGCCTTGAATGGCCTGTTACTCGCGACATTTCTATTTTCCAGGAAATACACAACCAACAAATCAAATTACTATTTAGGATCATTCATTCTGATCATAGATCTGTACCTTATTGACCAATTTGTTACAAGTGCCGGTTATTTAAAATTTATACCCCACATTATGGCGACTTGGGTACCTTTCTTTTTCCTACTGGGACCACTTTATTACTTCTATGTAAGAACATTACTAAACGACCAGTACAGGTTTCGCAGGAAGGATGTTTTGCACCTGGTTCCGGCTGTGGTTTGTTTTGTCCTTATCATTCCATACTATCTCCTTCCAGGAGACTATAAATATGAACAGTTTGCCAGTTTCGATGTGTCTGTACCGCGAGAAGGCATAGATTTCAAAATATGGTTCCATTTTTCATT
The DNA here is from genome assembly GCA_965215825.1 of Cyclobacteriaceae bacterium. Lineage (GTDB taxonomy): Bacteria > Bacteroidota > Bacteroidia > Cytophagales > Cyclobacteriaceae > JAWPMT01. The sequence continues at coordinate 1,686,787 of CBDCEM010000003.1, forward strand.
TTTTGTCCAATGCCTGATTTATAGTATTTATACGATCAAAGACCTTAACGCAGCGGGTATTTTAGAAGACAAGCGGATGGGCAGGAAGGTAGTAGAGGCTGTTTTGTGGTTGAAACGATTCTCTATAATTTTCATCATTTTTATATGTGGCTACATCATTACATTCACTTATATCACCTTTCAAAACTTGTATTTGTTTGAGGTTCTGCGGGTCTTTAGTTTGCTCACCTCAGTATTTATTTATTTGATTGTTTATTGGTTGTTCAAGAAATCAGATTTACTCCAGGCGGTCCAGACAAAAGCATTGAGTAAGGAGGTAGACAATCCGGAAATGAAAAAAAAGATCACTGCTTTTTTCGAAGTAGATAGACTTCACCTCGATCCGAAGGTAGACCTGTATATGATTTCACGCAGACTGAATGTCAATATGCAATACCTTTCGAAATACATTGGTAATACCTTTCATTGCAACTTTACTTATTTAGTTAATTCCTATCGTGTCGAAGAAGCAAAAAGAAGAATCAGCGATCCTGAATATGATCATCTCAACTTACTTGGTATTGGAATGGATGTGGGATTTACAACAAAAAATACATTTACGCGCGCTTTTCAAAAACATACCGGAGTTACTCCCAGTGAGTTCAGAAAGCAACAAAAAAGACCTAATTAAATAAATTGTGGCCTGCGAATTCTACTGAAAAACGTCCTTGGCGTCCAAAAACTTTATGAGAGATTGGATTGCGCAAAATGCTGAATTTGTAATGGATTATGGTCAACTGGTTTTTATGGCCATTATTCTAATCGGGATATTTCTAATTTATCGGATAGGTAGAAATCGCCGCTTCCTCGTGCCGGGATCCATATTGGGGTGGTTCGGTGCATTATTGTGCCTGGCACTCATTTTAATTTCATCGTTGGCAATATATGGGTTACAGATCGAGAAAAGTACCACTGGCAAAGTATTGGATCAGTTTGAATACATGGTGGATGCAAAGGCTCCTGAGCTTACCTTTCGGTTTGTATCAGATAATGAACCCGGTAAGCTTGACAATTATGAGGGTAAAGTTGTCTTACTCAATTTTTGGGCCACCTGGTGTCAACCATGTATCAAAGAGATGCCGGAATTGATCAGGTTGAAGGATCAGTACGCCAGTAAAGGATTGGAAGTCCTTTTATTGTCTGACGAATCGAGGGAGAAGCTTTTGAATTTTAAGAAGATCGAAGTGGGTGGGCTTAACTCGGTATACAACCAACAAATTGAATGGATTTCTATGAATTTAGGTACCGCACGCCCATTGACGCTCATCATAGACAGGAAGGGCGTGATCAGAAGTTACCACACTGGGGCTCGGAAATATGATTTCCTCGTTTCAGAAATTGAGCCATTTCTTTGATGAGTAGCTTTATGGGTAGGTCGCAAATAGCGACCTCTTCCTTTTTGGGTAAGAAAAATAGTAAGCTGGTTATTTCCAACTCCCAAATGGGTGCTTGATCAAAGATGAATTAAAATACCGGGGATCTGTAGATACTTCTTCACCAATCCAGTCAGGCAAGGAAAAAGTTTCTTCCTCTTTCGTCAATTCTATTTCTGCCAGGACCAATCCTTTATTGACTCCCTCGAAAACATCTACTTCCCAAACATGACCTTCATATTGACATAGGTGTCGGGTCTTTTCGATAAGAGGCCGTTCACACAATTCCATCAAGGATTCAGCTTCAAAGGCAGGGATGTCGTATTCGTATTCTTTTCGAGTCAAGTTTTCGCTCTTACCCTTGATCGTTAGAAAGCCTTTGTCATCATACAGTCGAACCCGAACTGTTCTTGAAGGACTTGAATTCAAATAACCTTGTTTGATCTTATGAAAACGCGTTACCGCCGACTTCCAACTGTTTTTTTTGATCAAAAACTTCCGTTCGATCTCGAGTCCCATGAAGTAGATTAGTTGGCAGTGATCAAAAAGTAGTTTTTCTTGCCTTTCTGTACCAATAAATAACGATCGTTCAATAATTGAAATGATGGTTTAGCATTTCCATCAGTGACCTTGTGTTTGTTGATACTGACCCCACCACCTTGAATCAATCTGCGAGCCTCACCTTTGGATTTAAAAACCAGACCATTGGTGTCTTCACTAAGCAAGTTGATCGCATTTTCTGAAGCCAACAGTTCCTCTTTTGACACTTCCGTTTGAGGCACACCTTCAAAAACCTGTAAGAAAGTCTTTTCATCCAGACTTAGCAGGTCTTCACTGGTAGATTTTCCGAATAGGATAGAAGACGCTTTGATAGCCGTTTGAAGGTCTTTTTCAGAATGCACACGAACGGTGATCTCTTCTGCTAAAGACTTCTGTAAAAGTCGGAGATGAGGTTCCTTTCGATGCTCCTCAATTAATGCTTCAACATCTCCCTTTGACTTGAGACTGAAGATTTTGATGAAGTTCTCGACATCCTCATCCGAAGCATTGATCCAATATTGATAGAACTTGTACGGAGAAGTTTTTTCCGGATCCAACCAGATATTACCACCCTCTGTTTTTCCGAATTTGGTGCCATCTGCCTTTGTTATAAGCGGCGTGGTAATGGCAAACGCGGAGCCTTGGCCCTTACGTCGGATCAGTTCTGTTCCGGTCACAATGTTACCCCATTGATCCGAACCACCAAGTTGTAGTTTAATGTCTTTGTTTTTCCACAACCAGTAGAAATCATACCCTTGTACCAACTGATAACTGAATTCTGTAAAAGAGAGTCCTGATTCCAGTCGTTTTTTTACGGAATCTTTGGACATCATGTAGTTTACGGTAATGTGCTTTCCCACATCTCTGATGAACTCAAGGAAGTTGAATCCCTTGAACCAGTCATAATTGTTAACTACCTCTGCCGCATTTTCACCACTAAAGTCCAGGAATTTTTCCAATTGTGCTTTTACACAACTCAGGTTGTGATTCAGTGTGTTTTCGTCGAGTAGGTTACGCTCCTGAGATTTCCCCGAAGGGTCACCCACCATACCTGTTGCCCCGCCGACAAGAGCAAAAGGCTTGTGCCCGCATCGCTGAAAATGTACCAATGTCATGATTTGAACGAGATTGCCAATGTGTAGAGAATCCGCCGTGGGATCAAAGCCAATGTAACCGGCAGTCATGGCTTTGTTCAATTCATCCTCCACACCAGGCATTTTATCGTGGATCATGCCTCTCCAGGTGAGCTCAGCTACAAAATCTTTCATTCTTAAAAAAGTGTCATCAGAAAATCGGTCGCAAATCTAGCAGGACTCAAGGATCGATGAAAAGGTTTTCATTCTAAATCAGAAGTAATTGTGATTTTCTTCAAATTTTAAAAACGATTTGATCGAAGTGTCCTCCATATATCAAAGAAGATTGTTTCGACAAACATCAATTGGCAAGAGGAATTAATATATTTAGCATTGATGACCAAACCCAAAAACCACCAAACTGCACATGTCTGAAAAGAAAATGACCTGGGTCAAAGTGCTGGAAAACGCTGATCAGCTACTTGACGAAAGGGTAATGACCGTAACTGCCGGCCACAAAAGCTTTTGCCTGACACATCATGAAGGAAAATTTGGATGCCTCGACAACAAATGCCCGCATCAAGGCGGACCATTGGGTGAAGGCTCCATTGAGAATGGCCTGTTAAGGTGTCCCTGGCACGGTTGGGATTATGACCCGATATCAGGAAAAGCACCCGGATTTGACGATGGAGTAGAAGCCTTCCCAGTGGAGATTCGCGATGACGGGGTTTACATTCAGTTAGAAGATGAAGCGCCACAACCCAGGACGGTTTCCGATGTAATGATTGAAACGATGGTCAACGCCGGCGTGAATACCGTGTTTGGCATGGTGGGGCACTCTAATTTGGGTGTGGCAGATGCCATGCGTAAACAGGAAAAAGCGGGTAAGTTGAGATTCTTTGGGATTCGACATGAGGGAGCTGCTGCATTTGCGGCATCAGCCTACGGAAAACTCACCGGAAAGCCAGCCGCTTGTTTTGGAATTGCGGGGCCAGGTGCGACGAACATGTACACAGGCATGTGGGATGCGAAAAATGATCGGGCTCCCTTGTTGGCGCTTTCTGGTCAGGTGCAAACCCAGGTTGTTGGTACCGGAGCCTTTCAGGAAGTAGATCTCGTAGCTGCGTTTGAAGCCGTAGCGGACTTTAATCACAGGGCGCAAGCTGACAGTAAGCATGCGGAATTGATGAACCTTGCCGTAAAGCACGCCATTATCAATCGGGATGTTTCACACATTACCTTTCCTGATGATGTTCAGATACACGAAGCTGAAGGCAAGGAGCCAGGTGACCTGAACAACCGCATTGCCAATCCTAATATTCAACCAGCTGCAGATGTTTTGGCCGATGCCATCGATAGAATTAAAGCCTCAAAAACCCCAACTATAATTGTCGGACATGGTGCTCGCTTCGAAATGGACCGGATCACTGCGTTGGCGGAAAGATTGAATGCTCCCGTTCTTACCACTTTCAAAGGCAAAGGGTTGATTTCAGATTCCCATCCATTGGGCTGCGGCGTGTTGGGTAGGAGCGGTACACCAATCGCTTCCTATTTCATGAATGAAGCGGATTTATTGCTGGTATTTGGAGCTTCTTTCTCAAATCATACGGGGATCACACCTAAAATTCCAACCATTCAGGTAGACTTTGATCGCCTGGCATTGGCGAAGTTTCATTCCATTGACGTGCCGATTTGGGCGGAGCTTGGAGTGACGGCTGATAAGATGATAGAGGGGCTGGATGGACAAAACTTGATGGCCGTGGATCAAAAACCGACGATTGCTGAACGATGGGCCATTTGGAGAGCTGAAAAACAAGTTCGATTAAAAGAAGATAACGACAATGGTGTTAGTTCAGTAGCTGTGTTTGAGGCCATGAAGCGCCATGTGGCGGACGATGCTGCCATAGCTGTAGATGTAGGAAATAATACATACAGCTTTGGTCGCTATTTTGAATGTGAAAATCAATCTATTGTGATGTCGGGATATTTGGGCTCGATAGGATTTGGCTACCCGGCTGCGATGGGATTATGGGCTGCAGTGGGAGACTCCAGGCAAATCATAGCCGTAACGGGTGATGGTGGATTTGGGCAATATCCAATGGAAGTTTCTACGGCAGTGAAATACAACATGCCCATCAAACATATTCTGCTCAATAATTGCGAGTTGGGTAAGATCTCCAAAGAACAGCGTGCAGCAGAGTTCGATGTTTGGCAAACAAGCTTGAAGAATCCTGATTTTGCTGCTTTTGTGAGTGGTACAGGAGCACTTGGTATTAAAGTGACTCAAGCCTCTGAGTTAGATGCTGCCTTAGACGAGTTAATGAAGCATGATGGTCCCGGTACAGTGGAGATCATGACCGATGCTATGCTGATTTGATCAGGAGTTTTTTAATGCCTTGGGTAGGAAGTTATCACCAATGCATTAGATTTATTGGAAGAGCTTCAACTTTGAAAAACCTTAAAACCACAATACAATCGCTATATGAGTGATTCTGAAGAATTTTTAAAGCCAGTTGTTGTCGCCGAAATGGCTGCGCTTACCGAGAAAGAACCTACACACGCCCAGGTATTGGGTACAGACCTAGTCCTCGTCCGATACGGTGAAGAAGTCTCCGTGCTTTACGGAAGGTGCCTCCACCGTGGCGCACTACTTTCTGATGGGTTTGTTGATGGACATAACCTGATCTGTGGCTTGCACAACTGGGATTACCGTTATGATACGGGAGTGAGTGAATATGCGCCTGATGAGCGCCTTCATAAGTTTGATCACCATGTTGCTGACGGGAAAGTCTATGTAGATCAGGCCGAAGTAGAAGAATTTGAACGGATGGCTGTGCCACCAGCCTTTAATGAAGATGAATACCTGGGCAAGTATCAGGATACGCACCCGGAAGCTCCGGAACCTCACAATCGCTATATTCAGATGTTGGCCAAAGATGGCTTGTCTAAGGTTGGACATCATGGCGTAAGCACGGCCATGGGGGTGGAAAGAGATCAGTTGCCGAAATGGGAATCCATACAAGTGCTTCCTGCTCAACTTAGTCGAAAGCCTCTGTTGGATGGTGAAGCCGTGGAAACCAATGTGATTATTGGTCCCAGAGCGAAAAGACCTCTGGAATTGGACATTCCTCTGTTCGTTTCAGACATGTCTTTCGGAGCGCTATCAAGAGAGGCCAAGCTAGCTTTGTCCAAAGGAGCAGAGATGGCGGGTACAGGAATCTGCAGTGGAGAGGGAGGCATGCTTCCTGATGAACAAGCCAGTAATAGTAGATATTTTTATGAATTGGCATCTGCTAAATTTGGATTCTCCTGGGATAAGGTGAAGAAAGCTCAAGCGTTCCATTTTAAAGGAGGCCAGGGAGCCAAGACAGGTACCGGCGGACATTTGCCTGGCACTAAGGTGATTGGTGAAATTGCCGATGTACGAGGTTTAAATGAAGGAGAAACCGCTATCAGTCCCGCAACTTTTACGGACCTAAGAAGTGCCTCTGATTTTGCTGCTTTTGCGGAAACGGTGAGAGATGAATCCGGAGGAATACCTGTGGGGTTTAAAATCGCAGCCAGCCGTGTAGAAGAAGATATTGATTTTGCGCTTGAAGCAGATGTGGATTACATCATACTCGATGGTAGGGGTGGAGGTACCGGTGCTGCTCCGACAATATTGCGGGATAACATCAATGTGCCCACGATTCCAGCGCTGGCAAGAGCCAGAAAACACCTTGATAAATTAGGCATCAATGATGTGAGTCTGGTCATTACCGGAGGGTTACGTGTACCTGAAGATTTTGTAAAGGCCATGGCTTTGGGAGCGGATGCCATTGCTGTTTCCAATTCTGCCCTTCAGGCAATAGGATGCCTCGGTATGCGTGCTTGTCATACCAATAATTGTCCTGTAGGTATTGCTACTCAAAAGGAAAATCTTCGCGCCAGATTGATGATACAGAAATCTGCTGAGCGACTCAAGAATTTCTTTGAAGCATCGACTGACCTGATGAAGGTTGTAGCCCGAGCTTGTGGGCATAACAATTTGAATGATTTTCAATTAGAGGACCTGTCTACTTTTGATCGCGAAATGCATCATTTGACGGGGATTTCTTATGCGGGTGTTAATCCTTGATTATGTTATTCCTCATTGATGCAATTTTGATATTGAGTCTGGTATATGTTATTCTGGGATTGCTTTTTTCAGTGTATTTCTATATAAAAGGAGCGGCTCGAATTGATGAAGGTACGCAGGGAACTCCCTGGCATTTTAAGCTTATTATTTTTCCAGGAGTGGTTTTGTTCTGGTCCGTATTGTTGGTTAAATCCTTAAAATCCTCATGACCCGCAATTTGAGAAAACGACATTTGGCCGTTTGGTTGGTTTTGTTCATTACTATGATTTTCTGCCTGGCCTATGCCATAAACAACAGACCAGTTTTCGCTGGGGATCAATCTCAAACCACGAGCGTCAAATGAGTGTATCTTATACTTCAATTCTGTGGAATAAACAGAAGAAGCGCTATGACCTGGCAATGGGCGTACTGGTACTCACCTTTTTGGTCTTGTTCTTTGTGTTGCACTTGGTCTTACATCCCACTGCCACATTTGAAACGGTATTCATCCGGGCCTTTGGTTGGATGGCTATTTTGTTGCTACATGTTATTTTGGTGATAGGGCCGCTGGCACGGATCAACAGGAAATTCCTTATTGTATTGTACAATCGCAGGCATCTTGGTGTAACCATGTTTGTGATGGGGGCGATCCACGGCATCTTCAGTATCATAAATTTTCATTCATTAAGTGATACTAACCCTGTTCGCTCAGTTTTTATTTCTAACCTTGACTATGGAAGTCTGGCTACTTTTCCCTTTCAAGTCCTGGGATTCGTAGGATTGACCATATTGGCCCTTATGGCAACCAGTAGTCATGATTTTTGGTTAAAAAATTTAGGTCCCAAGGTTTGGAAGTCGCTGCACATGATGGTTTATGTAGCCTATTGTATACTCATCTTACATGTTGTGTTGGGTGGACTTCAAAATGAAACTAACCCGGCTACTTTCGATGTGCTGATGGTTGCATTTGTGGTGGTAACTGGGTTACATGTTTTTGCTGGATTCAGAGAAAGAAGAACCGATACCTCAATTTCCTCCGACCAAAAAGTAGACTTTGTTTATGCCTGTGAAATTGAAGATATACAGGATGACCGGGCAAAAATTGTGACTATTTCCGGAGAACGTGTAGCTATATTCAAATACGAAGGGCAACTTTCTGCAGTGAATAATGTATGCCGGCATCAAGGTGGGCCCATAGGAGAAGGGAAAATCATCGATGGTTGTATCACTTGCCCCTGGCATGGATATCAATACCTACCGGGTAATGGTCAATCACCCCCACCTTTCACGGAAAAACTAGAAACCTATCAGTTGAAATTAGAAGGAACACAGGTCTTTATTGATCCTAATCCCAATGAGCCCGGTACGCCTGTAGAACCTATTAAAATCAATTCATGAAGGAACAAGATGAATTTTATATCGGATGGCAAGAGAATGCACCATCATCCTTTGGAAAAACCGGATTGATTTTTTTTATAACGGTACTGGTTATTGGAATAACATTTACATTCTTTTTCGCCAGGGCAGAAATTGGTTTTGTTGACAGCTATTTCGACTATGGTCATTTAAAGGAAGTCAATGGACATTTAGTCATGGAACCCGTGCCGGCCTTGCTCACCATTGAAAATGGAGTAGAAAAAACCATCCCATTGGTAGGATTTGGCAAATTTGGTGCAAGCCCTGTTATCAATAGCTTCAGTACTAAACTGAGTGGAGACATTTCCAACTATGAAGTTACCATTCGGGGGACCTTTTTCTCCTATCAGGATAAACGCTGGATGGAGCTTACGGAAGGAGCGGAAAGCCTCGTGAGTTTCAAGCCAGCACCTTCCCCAAAAAGGATAGTCAATTATCGCGGCAGAACTACTTTGACTGGAGAAATAATTGACCCTAAATGCTTCTTTGGTGTGATGAATCCAGCGACAAAAGCGGTTCATAGAAGTTGTGCACGACGTTGCATTTCTGGTGGAATTGTTCCTGTATTGGGCATTAGGGAGAATGGAAAGTTTGTGGATTACTATCTATTGGAAGATCCAAATGCCGAAAACATATTCCAGGATATTTTGCCATACGTGGGTTTGCCAATTACCATTACAGGAGAGGTTACAAGTTACGATGACTGGAAAGTGCTCTCCATTGGAAGCAAAACTTTGTCTGAAGTACAGGTAAATGTTAATTCTACCATTGCCATGTGCGAGGAAAAATGAGTCAACCCAATTCCATCAAATGTCTTAATTGCGGAGAGATAGCTACTGGAAAATTTTGTTTCAATTGTGGCCAGAAGACAAGCGTTGGAAGGCTGCATATCAAGGAAATCTTGGTGGAATTTTTTCTATCTCCTTTTCATATTGAAAACCATGGCCTTTTCTGGACGTTCTGGTGGTTGTTTGTAAAGCCTGGCGACGTTTTACGAAAGTACGTGCACGGTGAAAGGAAATCACTTTACCCCGCATTTAGATACCTGGTACTGGGGGGGACAATAGCAACTATTATCGCTCAACGATATAAGATTTTGCACCTCGATGTTGAGGATATTTCAGTGCCGTTTTTGAATTTCGTCGAACCAGACTTTTTTGTTTACGTCAATGACAACCTCACCATTGTCAACTTATTTGCAATTCCTGTTTTTGCCACATTTACTTTTATATTCTTTAAACCAAAAGGATATAACTACGCAGAGAACCTTACTGTACAAGCATATATCACAGCTCAGCAACTTTGGACCCTGATTGTCATTTTCCCTCTACTTCAATTTTTTCCGGGAATAAAGGATCAGATCTTACAAGTCTATACCGTATTCACGACCTTGTATAGCTTCTATGTGGTGATGAGATTTTTCAACATGTGGTCCTTCCTGGGTTTTGTGCTGATCTTGCTCAGTTTCGTCTATTCTTACGTTGTACAAATCTCTCTTACTTACGGAATATATACGCTGTTTGGACACAGTGTTTCTTTGGGACATTAACTGATAGTTCCTGGCTATACGGTTTGATAATGCTTAATCAACCTGAAGTTTGCGGAATCGTGCACTTTATTTTTCTGGTTCACCTAAAAACATGATAATTTGCCTAGTATTGATTATTGAGAATCAGCATAAGCATTAACAGAGACCTTAGAGAATTACTTTGGCTTTAGGAACTAACCTGAAAGGGGAGAAAGAAACCCCCACATCGAAATCTGAAAACCTATCTGCTCCGCCAGTGAAAGGAGAGGAGCAATATGTGTCAAGCTTTCTGGTTGAAGCAACCGAGGAAGAAGATAAAGGTGAACGTCATCAAATCGTTGTTTTCAAAATAGGAGACGAGGAATTTGCTGTAAATATCAACATGGTAAAAGAGGTAGTAGAGATGCCTCCTGTGACTCCCATACCCCAGGCCCCGCCTTATGTTCTGGGAGTTGCTAATGTTAGAGGAAACGTTCATGCTATTCTGGATCTTGGAATTAGGTTAGGACTTACGGACAAGGATGAGACAGATGGCACGAACCAGCCATATGTGCTTGTTTTGGACGATGAGGAAATCAAAGTAGCACTCCATGTTAATCAGGTGCCAGCTGCATCGCAAGTTTTTGAAGCAGAAATAGAACGTTCCTCTGCCGCAATGACTCGTTCTCAGCAAGAACAGCCTTACATTGAAGGTATCATTAACCAGGAAAATAGAATGATTACACTTGTTAATCTAATTGAGTTGACTAAAGTCAGTGAATTAGAGGAGAACGAGGGTAATTTGTTGTAACAGCATCGTAATTATGAATTACAGTAAATGGACGATCAGGCAAAAAATGCTTTTCCTAATTTTAGGCATTGCAATTTTTACTTATGCCGGTACTATCACCTACTTCAGCCTTGAGCTAAGAAAAAATGGCCTTTCTGAAGGAAAGAAATTAGCCGATTCCGCCATTAGAGAAAAAGCTAATGAAGTAAAATCCAGGCTTTTAGAAGATTTGGTAACCGCCCGGACTATGGGTGTTGTACTTGCCAATTACGTTGATTACGAGGATTCTCGACGTGATCAAATGCAAAAAGACTTACTGCTCAGTGTGCTGAGGAAAAACCCCAAATACGAAGCGGTTTGGTTGAGTTGGGAGCTTCAGGTCATAGATGATAACTGGGACCTGCCTTATGGTAGAGAGCGTTATACCTATTTTACGATGAACGACAGTACAGGAGAAAAAGTAGAACGAGTAGACCTGGATGGGGATGTAGAGGGAGGTGTTTACTTACAATACAAAGAAGGTCAACGAGAAGGAATTTCTGAGCCATATAACTATGATAATTATATGACGAATGACGGAAGTTTGATTGGTTCTTCGGTGTGTATACCTATTATGAAAGATGGTGAATTTATAGGACTTACCGGATCTGACCTGGCACTATCTGAATTTGAAGACATGACAGATTTTCCTGTTTATGACAACTCGGAAGCATTTTTACTTGCAGGGAATGGGTTCATTGTAGCGCACAATGACCTGGAGTTGGTCAATCAGTATGTGGACTCGATTCCAATGATGAGGGAGTTAGATATTCTTGACATTAGAAGTGAAGTAAACCGAGAGGGGATTTCCCGGTACGAAACCTTTGACCCTGAACGGGGCGAGGACGTCTATTTGAGTTTCGCTAAAATTCCAATTGGTGATTCCAATCAATTCTGGGCAATTGGTACGGTCGTCCCTATTTCGGAGATCAATGAGACATTTAATAAAAGTCTTCGGAATACGCTTATTGCTGGAATTACGGGTCTCATACTGTTGGCAATCGTTGTATTCCGTTTTGCCAAGGGTATTGGTGTCTCATTGGAAAGAGTAAGTCATCTGCTGAAGGACCTGGCAAGAGGAGAAATGACCGTCAACCGTAGGGTAGTTGTAAAAGGAGAAGACGAGTTAGGGCAGATCTCAAAATCTGTCAATCTACTGATGGAAGAATTGCGTAAGAAAGCAGAATTTGCTCAAAGCATTGGTTCTGGTGATCTGCAAGTAGATTTTGAGGTCTCGGGTAGAAATGATGAATTAGGTATGAGTCTTGTGCGAATGCGGGATAATTTGTCAAAATCTATTGAAGACATCAAGTCTGTTGTGAAGCGGGCTGGAGAAGAAGGTGATCTTTCTACCAGAATTGATATTTCGGACCAGCAAGGCGTGTGGGAGGAAATTGCACATTTGATGAATAACTTGTTGCTATCCGTTTATCTGCCTTTCAATTCAATCAATGAGATCGCTAACCGCATGGCACAAGGGGATCTGTCATTGCGAATTACTGACGATACCAAGGGAGACATGGCCAGGTTATCAGATAATCTGAACCAGGCCCTGGAAGACCTGAATAACCTCATTGAAGTCATCTCGAAAAATGCCGAAGGCATCAAAAGTTCTTCAGTGGAAATGCTTACCGCTAGCGAAGAGATGAGTATCAATACCGGTGAGATTGCCACAGCAATAGGGCAAATGAGTACCGGTGCTCAAAATCAAGTAAAACAGGTGGACGAATCTTCAGGGTTGGTCGAGAAGATCATGCAGTCTTCCTCAGATATGGAAGAACAAGCTAAGTCCATTTACAATGCAGCCCAAATGGGTGAAGAGCGAAGTGATGTTGGACTCCAGCGTATCCGGAAAGTGGATTTTAGTATGCGGGATATTGCGGCATTTTCAGAAGATACGACCAAGTCGTTCAAGGTGCTGGCAGAAAGATCAAAAGAAATTTCAAGGGTTTTGGGTGTCATTTCAGACATTGCTTCACAAACTAACCTTCTAGCCTTGAATGCGGCAATAGAAGCAGCACAGGCAGGTGATGCTGGTCGAGGATTTGCAGTAGTTGCTGAAGAGATCAGAAAACTCGCAGAAGACTCACGAACTTCTGCCAAGGAAATTGAACGATTGGTGAATGACGTGCAACAGGATACCACGGATGCTGCTCGCGTACTGGAGGTTATGAATGAAAGTGTGAGAGCAGGGGGAGAGGCTTCAGAGGGGGCATCTGATGCGTTTAAAGAAATCGCAGCATCAGCCTCAAAAACACGGGAGCTTTCTGAGAGCATTGTTACGGCAACAGGCGATCAAATTGATGACATAAAGAATGTAGTGGGGCTTACTGAGTCTGTTGTAGTGATTGCAGAGCAAACTGCGGCAGGTACTGAAGAGGTAGCCAGTTCTGCTTTTGAATTATCAAGCGGGATGACGAATTACAAAGAAAAGTCTCAGCAGTTATCCGACATTGCCACAGGACTTAAAGAAGCCATGAGCAAGTTTAAGTTGAATTCAGGTGATTGATTCAGGATTGTGATTGAATATCATAGATGAAAGAAACATGATCATAGGTGTAATCAATCAAAAGGGCGGGACTGGGAAAACCACCACCACGATCAATTTAGGTGCAGCCTTGGCTGAACAAAAGAAAAGTGTGCTCCTGGTTGACCTGGATCCTCAGGGGAGCCTTTCATATTCCCTTGGTGTAATGGACTTCAAACTATCGCTGGCCGATGTATTTGAAGGCCAGGCAAATTTGACCGACATATTGCAGGAGTCGGAGAATTTATCTGTTGCACCATGCGATATCGGTTTAGCTGATACGGAATTATCCTTGTCAGAAGCCAGAGACCGTGAGTTCTTTTTGAAGAACATGCTGAGCGAGGTGGAACATCAATTTGATTATATCCTGATTGATTGCCCGCCTTCTTTGTCGTTGCTAACAGTGAATGCATTGACAGCTAGTCAGTTAGTCATTATTCCGATGCAGATGGAAGTATTGAGCTTACAGGGACTCGATCTGGTATCCGATACGATCGAAAGAATCCAATCCACTGTAAATAGTAACTTACTCGTGGCAGGAATTCTTCCGGTAATGGTCGATAAACGAAGAAAATTGACACTGGAAATTCATGATCACATCCATGAAAATTTTGAATTCCGAATTTTTGATACAATGATCCGGTCCAATGTGAAAGCTTCAGAAGCCCCTTCTTTTGGACAAAGTGTTGTGAAATACGCACCAAAAAGTAATAGCGCAAAAGACTATAAAAGCTTTGCCAAAGCATTTAAGAAACTATATCCAACGACCTGATGGCTTTAGGGAATAATTTACGTAAAAAGAAAATTTTACCGGAACAGAAGGTAGAAGACAAGCCTGAGAAAGCAGTTAAGAAAAAAGCAGCATCAACTGCAAAGAAGGCTGCTAAACCTCGTAAAGCGGCTGCTGAAAAAAAGGCAAAACCTGTAACTAAAACTAAAGCAAAATCAGCAGGTAAGCCCGCTGCCAGGTCTACAAGTAAAGTACAAGTAACTGCTTTACCAGAGCAGAAAACCCCTTTGATTCCTGAGATCAGTCAGGAGGAATTTGCCAGACGACAGGCCCTGCAAAAAAGGTATGACGAGGATATTGAACGACTACACGGAAGTAAGCTTCAACTGATCGTTTATAAGTTCAATAATCAACGATATGCCGTTGAAATCGGTAAATCGCGGGAAGTGGTTAAAACTCCCGCACTTTCTGAATTACCTCATGTACCAGCGTATGTGCCCGGATTGGCCAATATTCGAGGATTTGTGATCGTCACCATTGACCTGGCGCATAAGTTCTTCACAGAAAGAGAATCAAGCAATACCAGAGAATATACACTGGTAGTGGAACATGGTACTAATAAATTGGGCCTGCTATTATCTGATGTTCCTGATACCATTGTTGTTCCTGGAACATCTGTTGGAAACTCATCAGGTATCCTGGCGGATTTCACGAGAGATGATACCTACATAAAAGGACTCGTTAAAACGGAACAGGGCATGATCTTTTTGCTCGACATTGAAGAATTGATAGAAGGAAATAAAGTACGGGTACTTCCTGCCAAGAACAGTGCGTGATAGAATGAAGCTTCAAACCTTAATTGTAGATGATTCGGCCTTTATGAGGTTGTTACTTTCGGATGTTCTGTCGTCAGATCCGGGATTGGAGATTATCGGGACCGCTAAAGATGGTCTTGAAGCTGTTGATATGACAATTAAACATGGTCCTGATGTTATCGTGATGGATATGGAAATGGGCGAGTACAACGGCCTTTATGCCATCAAACACATCATGGAGCGATGCCCGACACCTATCATGATTTTAAGCTCAGTGGGGAACACCAACCTGGAACCGATCTTTGATGCGCTTCGTCTTGGTGCGGTTGATTATATGAATAAACCGGTAAGAGGGGGGTCCAAAATCAGGACCATGGATCAGGAATTGATCAGTCGGTTGAAAGGAATCTACACAGCGAAACCTCAAATCGTCAAGAACAACCAACCTAAGAAAACCCGACAGAAAAAACAGAAGTCATCCGAACGATTTGAGATCTTGATAATTGGCGCCTCGACCGGGGGACCCTCAGCAGTAGAGCAGATTATTACGAGTTTGCAAGATGAAGTAGAGGTACCTATAGTGATTTGTCAACACATGCCTCCAAATTTCATCGAACCGTTTGTTCGACGGATCAACTCCAGAACTCCCTTAAATGTGATGTTAGGTGAATCCGGTATGGAACCTCGAAAAGGGAATGTAATCATTTGCCCCGGAGATGTTAACCTGGAGTTTAAACGAAGGTCCAAGGGGAATGTAGTTCAACTTGTTGCCAGTGATAAAAAGTTCAAGGAATACAATAACCCTTCGATCAATGCCATCATGCTTTCTGCAGCTTCTGTTTATGGAGAGGCCAGCCTGGGCATACTGCTGACAGGTATGGGGAAGGACGGAGCCAAAGGAATGAAAGCAATCCATGAGGCAGGAGGATTGACTGTTGCACAAGATGAAGCATCAGCTGTCATTTTTGGCATGCCCAAAGCAGCCATTGAGACTGGAAATGTGGACGAAGTGCTTGATATAAAGGAAATTGGAGCATATCTTATAAGCGTAACGTAGAGGCCATTGAAATCAAAAGAAGAAGAATATAAGGCCCTGTTTTTAGCCGATGCCCTCCAGAATTTTGAAGAGCTGAATAAGCATTTCATTGTTCTGGAAAAGAAACATACGGATAAACAGGCCATTAACTCGATTTTCAGGATCGTCCATACGTTGAAAGGCAATGCGATGGGCATGGGTTATGATGCTATTGCAAATCTCACCCATGTGATGGAGGATCTGATGGGGGAGATCAAGGAGAATCGCATTGATATCGATAGTGATTTGTTTGCCAGTTTGTTTCGGGCCTGTGATAAATTGGGTGACCTGATCAAGGCGTTGGAAACTGGTGCCAAAGTAAGCTATCTCGGTATTCGTACTAAACTTGAAGTGCTTCTTAAGAATCGCAAAGAAGATCAGGTGGCTGAGGTCACTCCCGAACCAGTAGTTGAATCTCAACCTCCTGAACCAGAAACTGATTTAAGTGAAGAGGTAGAGGAAATAGATCCGGATCAAATCACGTTTGCCGATGTAATTCAGATTCCGGTTCGGAAAATGGATGAACTGATGACACTGGTAGGCCAACTTATCATTGAAAAGGACCGCTTGATTGCTGAGAACCGCTCACTGGATCGACGTTCTCAATTTGAGGGGCTTCAACGGATATCTTCCAATTTGCAATACGCCGTGATGAATTCCCGAATGGTGCAGATGGGGTTTTTATTCAATAAGTTTCATCGTATTGTGCGGGATGCGGCATTGATTGAAGAGAAAAACGTTACACTGGAGCTAAGAGGGACTAATATTGAGATTGATCGTAACGTACTGAAGGCCATGGGTGATTCACTCATTCATTTGGTTAGGAATGCGGTAAGTCATGGGGTAGAGCGTCCAGCGGAAAGAAAGGCACTTGGTAAGCCCGAAACTGGGGTTATTACCCTTGATGCGAGTTACGAAAGAGATTACGTTCAAATCACCATCAGCGACGATGGTCAGGGGATTGACGCTAAATCCATCAGAAAGAAACTTGTTGAAAAACAACTGTTGAATGAACAGACAGCCAACGCACTTTCCGAGGATGATGTGATTCGTCAGATCTTTCAGCCTGGATTTTCAAATGCCGCCAAGGTTACAGAGATATCAGGTAGAGGTGTAGGTATGGACGTAGTGAAACGAGCCGTGGAATCAGTGGGTGGTCAGGTTATCATAGAAACCAAAGTCAAGGAAGGGACTGTTATAAAACTGCTGTTGCCTTCCTCTCTTGCACTTAAAGGAGCGTTGCTATTTGAACTTGGTGAACAAATTTACGCGATAGCTCTTTCGTACACCGAGGCAGTACTTTCCCTGAATAAAAGTGAAATTCATAAATTGGGGAATACCCTCATGACCAAGTATCAGGAAGAAACGATTACCATTTTGTTCCTGTCCGACCTGATCAATTTAAAAACATTAAGTGACGTTAATGAACCGGGTGCACTGCATCGGTCGTTTAAAACTACCGGGGATGATAAGAAACTTGATATGATAGTTGTTTCGTTCGCAGGAAAACTCACGGGTATAGTTGTGGATCGATTGCTCTATCAAAAGGAGATTATTGAAAAACCACTTTCAAAACCCATTGAACAAACGAAATTATTAAGTGGAACCACAATTCTGGGCAATGGCAAAGTTTGCCCGGTCATAGATATAGCTGCTCTGACAGAAATTTTATTTAAAACAAGTATTAATCAATGAGGGCGATCCAATATAGATGATCAGCGAAGAGGAGCTTAATGCGTTGATGGTGGCGATCAAAAATCGTTACGGCCTTGATTTTACGAATTATGAAAAAGGTTCGTTAAAAAGGGGAATTGTGCGGCTTATGTCTAAACATCACATGGGATCCCTGGTTGAATTATGGGGCCGTGTGCTGAAAGACCAGGATTTCTTTACTAACGCAATTGACGATTTGCTGGTTAATTTGACAGAATTGTTTCGAAACCCAGCCGTTTGGATGAAATTAAGAGATGAGATCCTGGAACAATACCGCACAGGGAGCAGTTTGAATATATGGCATGCAGGTTGTTCAACTGGCGAAGAGGTTTACACCATGTCCATTGTTTTGGAAGACAAGGGCCTGCTACATCGGACCTCTGTGTTGGCGACAGATCTGAGTTCCCGTGCATTAGTCAAGGCAAGAAAGGGGGAATATCCAAGGCAATTAATGAATCAGTACCTGACGCCTCTCATTAAATACTTTCCTTATAGTAGAATGCAGGACTACTTCACCTTTGAAAAGAGTCACGCAACCGTAAAAAATCGTTACAAGGAAAATGTTCGGTTTGTGCGTCACAACCTCGTGCATGAACCCATGCAGGAGCGTTTTGAGATTATCTTTTGCAGAAATGTGATGATCTATTTTGATGATAAACTCAAAACAAAAGTGCTCAATTTGTTGTTTCAGGCCCTTAAGCCTGGCGGATATTTGATTATTGGATATTATGATATCATGCCTGATTATGGTAAGACACTCTTCAAGGTCAAAGATTTGCAAACCAGAATTTACCAAAAACCAGCCGTATCATGAGTGTATTGATCATTGATGATTCTTCATTTATTCGCTCAGTGATTTCAGATGTCGTGAGAAGTTTGGACCTTGAAGTTGTGGGAGTTGCGGAAAATGGAGAAAAGGCACTGGAACAAATCGAACAACTGAAACCAAAATACCTGACCTTGGATATGATGCTGCCAGATATGACGGGCCTGGATGTTCTTAAAGCGGTGAAAACACATTATCCTGAAATTAAAGTGATCATGATCAGTACGATGGCTAAACCATCTATGATCGCTGAAGCGAAGGAACTCAAAGTAGACAAGTACCTGATTAAACCAGTAGCTGAGGAAGATTTGAAATGCGCTTTTCAGGAGCTGGAAGGAAAATCAAACAATGAATGAGAAGGACGGTTGACCAGGTGATACAGAAAAAACGTCCATTCAAAACATCAATTTCCCAAATCAGGTAGAAGAATTCAAGGATTAAATTAAATTAGGACATATTGCTTACTCGGAAAGGAATATCCAGCTAAGAATTAAAAAGTTAAGAACCAGGCTTTCGGCAATGCCGGGCTAACCTGAAAATCTAAGTATGCTAAAAAGTTTTGAAGAAGACGAAATGGAAGTCGCCACCAAATTAATTTTTGATGGACTTTCCATGGCGAAGGCGTCAATGGAAATGATTTTGCAAAGTCCGATCACGCTAAAGAAAGTTTCCTACGGAGAAAAGGTCGGCGATACTCCGATGATTAATTATCAGGATCATCAGGCTGTACAAGTGATTAAGACGGAGTTGAAAGGTGAGCTGCGAGGTACCAGTCATCTTATCTTTTCTGAAGAAGATGTCGCACGCGTCTGTGCTGCCTGTCTTCCTCCTGTTGTTTTGGAATCAGATACAGCCCAGAATCAAATGATGAAAACAGGCTTCCTCACCGAAATTGATAACATGGTCGCTGCTGCGGTGATCACTGAATTTGCCAATTTCCTGGGCGTAGATATTTATGGACATGTGCCCTCATTGCAAATCATGAAAGCGGATGAGGTGAATCAGTATTTAGCCAATGAGGCTACTGAATTCGACTCGATTGTTCATTTTAAAGCTTTATTTCATGGTGATGAATTAAATATTTCACCAGATTTTATATGGATTTTCCAAAATGATCTCGTGAATCGGATCAAGCAGAAACTTTGAAGCCTATTTTTGTAAAGACACAATCACACTGACTAAGACAAGAAATTGAACCATGGCAAAAAAAGTACTAATCGTAGATGACTCCATCTACATGAGATCTTTGATCAAAACCGCCTTAGAAGAGAAAGGTTTCGAGATTGTCGGCGAAGCAGCCAACGGAGAAACGGCAATTGACCTGGCAATGGAATTGCAGCCGGACCTGATCACTTTGGACAACATCCTTCCGGATATGATGGGTTTTGAAATATTGAAAGTCCTGAAAGAAGAAGGTTTGGAATCTAAAGTAGTTATGATTTCGGCTGTGGGACAACAGACTGTAGTCAACAAAGGCAAGGAACTCGGTGCCGAAGATTACATTGTCAAACCCTTTACCTCGGAAGATTTATTGGCCGTGGTTGATAGAGTGCTCTAAGAATTTGCTTTCGGAGCATTTAAAGAACATTTTTACCGTCCATGCGCTACCTATACAATTTATCCATCCGTAAGAAATTTGCAGTGGTCATCGTGCCACTCATCATTACAATCGTTTGTTTCGATTACCTTCAGATTCGTGACAGCTACCTTGATTATAATGATGCCTTACGACTGAACCGAGCGATACTCCTGGGTGTCGAAATAAACCACGTTGTGCACGAATTGCAGCGTGAAAGAAGTATTTCTTCAGGTTATATCGCCAACCAGGGACAAGATTTTTCAGTTCGGCTCGATGAGCAACGCCAAAAAACGGACAGTACAATCCTGCAATTTTACAGTGAGCTCGTCAAACCCGAATTTGTGAGTCTCATGAAAATTCATGGAGACGACCTGGATCGATTGAGAAGTCACTTTGATCGGATCAATGAGATAAGGGAGCAGATCAACATTTTGAAAGTAACCTCAGATCAATCCATTGAATACTTTTCTGAAATTAATACCACGGCATTAAACACGGTTAGTGACCTGATTAATGAAACCCGGGATAAAGAGACGGCTCAGCAAGTGCATGCGATGATCAACTACCTTAAATCTAAGGAATATGCCAGTATTGAGAGAGCCGTAGGGACCCAGGCGTTTTCACATAAAACCATGGATTTTGCGATGTACAACCGTTTCACAACGTTAGTGTCGCAACAGAATTCTTACCTCGATGCTTTTTTTACGATTGCCAGTCTTGAATCTAAAGAGCAACATTCAGTCATTGTACAGGGACCTCATATTGATGAAGTAGCGCGATTAAGACAAATATTGTTCGCCAATGAAGGCCTTAATGTAGATCCCGGATATTGGTACAAGGTGAGTACCAGCAAAATTAATGCGTTGAAAAGGGTGGAAGACTATATGTCAGAAACCATATACAGCACAACTAACGATATCGCGGACGATGTTTTCCGGACTTTTTGGACATTTCTGATTGTTGATATTGCGATTGGAGTACTTGCGTTTTGGTTAATGACCACTGTAGTGTCTAATCTGCTTGATAATGTTAGCATTTTGGAGCGGTTTACACGTAAAATTTCAGCAGGGGATTTCACTAAAAAGGTGAAAGTCGATACCAAAGACGAGATTGGGAAGTACGCGCGAACCTTTAATGTGATGGTCGAGGAAATACGAAAATCTCACATCGCATTAAAAAAGGAAAGAGATAAGGCTCGTTACCTCTACGAGAATATTTACAAGCAATCTCAGGTTGTTTTTGAGAATGTACAACAAGGGATCTTTCTGTTGGACAAGCAATTCAAAATCAGTCGACTGTACTCCAAGGCGATGGTGTCTATTTTTGACACGGATAAGATTGCCGGGGAGAACTTTTCAAGTTTCATGAGGCCCCTCATCATTCCCAGAGAGCTTGAGGCACTTGAAATGTTCATGCGCCACCTTTTCAACCCGGACATGGATGAGGAGGTAGTGAATCAATTGAACCCAGTCGAACGAGTCAAGATTTTTACGGATAAAGATGGTGTCGTAAGCACGAAGTACATCCGCGTTTCTTTTACCCGAATCGAAAGAAAGGGAGTCATCAAGAACATCATGGTGACGGTTTCTGATGAAACCAAATCTATTCTCTTACAACAGCACCTGGAAGAAGCCGAGACCAAGAAAAAGCAGGAAACCGAACAGGTATTGAGCATTTTGAAAATTGATCCTTCTGTGATGCGTGGCTTCTTATTCAATTCTAAGAAGACACTTGGAATGATCTCCGAGAGGTATGAGAAAAATGATGGAGAGAATTATCGGGAACTACTGGATTATACCTTTGAAACGATTCACAACCTGAAGGGGAATGCAGCTGTCATCGGATTAGAACTGATGAGTGCAAAATTTCATTCGATAGAAGACTCGATCGGTCAATTGAAGGAACGAAGTGTCCGTGGTAAAGACTTCCTAAGTATCCTGTACGAAATCGATGAAGCCGATCGTATGATGGTGGACATGAGCGAAATGTTGAGGAAGGTGGCCAATATCTATCGAAGATTGCCATCTGAAGGTCAGGTTGTATCCAATATCATGGTGATCAATACCCTGGAGAAAGGGGTTGAAACCATTAGCAAAGAAGTAAAGAAGACTGTCGGTTTTAAGTTTTTGAATGAAACCAACGTGGTTATACCTGAAGAATACATCAACCCGTTCAAAGACGTAATGATCCAATTGATCAGGAACACCGTCGTGCACGGGATAGAAGAAGCTTCTGTTCGGAAAGAACGAGGTAAGACTAAGAAAGGTCATATCACCATTGAATTGGATCAGGAGCCTAGTAGTGGAGAATATCTCATTCATTACTATGATGACGGTGAAGGTTTAAACCTGGACAAAATCAAAAAGAAAGCAGTTGATCGAAATTTGATTACTGAATTTCAGTCAGAGAAACTTTCGAGAGAAGAGACCGAAGACTTGATTTTTCAAAGAGGTTTTTCGACCACAGATAAAGCTGATCAAAACAGTGGTCGGGGCCAGGGAATGAATTTGATCAAAACCATTATTGAGGAACATCACGGTAGTTTCTCAGTGTCCGGAGAAAAGTATTTTGACATGATTATCAAATTGCCACCGGTATATCAGGATAGTGAAGAAGAATCAGAATTTACATCATGAGGTTACTTATCGTTGATGACTCATCGGTGATGAGGCGAACCATAGAAAAGAATTTGACAGATTACGATTTGGAAATCATTGGCATGGCCGCCAATGGAACTGAGGCCTTGGAATTAGTGGAAAAGGAAAAGCCAGACGTA
Organism: Cyclobacteriaceae bacterium; assembly: GCA_965215825.1. Taxonomy (GTDB): domain Bacteria; phylum Bacteroidota; class Bacteroidia; order Cytophagales; family Cyclobacteriaceae; genus JAWPMT01. Next base: position 1,709,701 of record CBDCEM010000003.1, read on the forward strand.
ATCACTTTGGATATTACCATGCCCGAAATGGATGGAATAACCTGTTTGGAAGGTATAATGAAAATTCATCCTGAGGCAAAGGTGATGATCATTACTGCCCTTTCTGATAAACTTACGGGGCTAGTGGCTCTGGATAAAGGAGCAAGGGGATTTCTCTACAAACCTGTGAATGCAAGTGATCTTGCGAGGGCGTTTGATAAATTATTGAAACGGTGATGACCACTAACAAGGAAGAGTTTGAAGCGACATGTAATTTGTTCATCAACTCGGTGAGCAATTACTTTAAGCATCTGACTGAGGTCGATTCAAAGATCGAAGTACCTTATCTCAAGGATACCGATGAGTTGGTCCTAAAAGATTTTACAGGAATGATTGGGATTTCCGGAAGTAAAAAAGGATTCGTTTATATATCCGCCAATCGTGGCATGTTTGAGGACCTTATCAATATTTTTATTGGAATTGATGAGCCCTCCAAAGCAGATATTCTGGACATGGCAGGAGAGATTTCCAATGTGGTGGCAGGAAACATAAGGGCCAACTTAGGCACAAATTTCATGATCTCTGTTCCTGTGGTATTCGAAGGAATGCCCGGGGAACTAAAAATGGTAAAAGGCGTATCAATTTACGTCATACCTATCACCTGGAAAGGTCATGAGGCATTTGTGGTGATTGGTTTGCAATGATTTAAGTAGTAATTTCACCACTAGCTATCGTACCAGCCCATTGGATAAGAAAAAGAATGCCGAGGACAATCCCTGGCCAATTAACATCAATGATATTGATCAGGCGCGTAAAAATTATTACTCGCTTATGCCAGACGAAGAGGACATGCGTGATCTCTTACCTGGTGTTTTTGTGATCAACAAACCGAAAGAAAATGTCGGGGGAGATGGATTTTGGCTATATCAAAAAGATCACCTGCTTTTCCTGGCGGTTTTTGATTGTATGGGTGAAGGTCATTTGGCCAGTATGATGACCCGAATTTATGCCAATGCACTAAAAAAGTTGGTCGTAGATTATAAAATAGAATTTCCGGGAGCCATCCTGCAATTTATTCATCGGGAAATCCAATCACGTTTTAAAGACAAAGAGAACATTCAACTAAGTACAGGGGCTGATCTGGGTATTATCAAATTGGATTTAAAAGAAAATAAACTTGAATTTTCCGGAGCTGGAATGGACCTCCTCAAAGAAAACGGGAGCCGGATAGAAATTATCAAAGGAGAAAGTCGTAAAATAGGACAATTGGATAGTGCTTCTCAGGAATATAATTCTACTTCATTTAGTGAAAAAGATAAAAGTCGATATTACCTGGCTACAGATGGAGTAACTGATTTGATAGGTGGCTCTTCTCTCAAGAGGCTTGGTGTTGAAAATTTCAAAATTGTTCTGCGAAACAGCCTGAAGTACCCAATTGAAAAGAGAAAAGGTAAAATTTGGTCCGATCTCATGAAATGGTCAGGACTAAAAGATCAGAATGATGATATTCTGATTCTTAGTTTCGAATTTTAGTTTTATCTTTTCCCCTTTGAATCGTAAGCCGCTGCTTCACTTTCAGACAGTAGGAACGAAGGATCAACCAGCTAGTATTTGCTTTCCTAATCAATCGCGATCGTGAAAGAAATCGCCAGATGCCAGAAAAGAAATCAATATCGCCTTGTTCATCAAGACTTGCTAAGTCTTTAAATCTACATACCGGTAGGTTTAAAAATTTCGCTGGTGAATTATTGCAAGAAGTTGCAACCTCAAGAGGTATAGATCGAACTGTTTTTTGGATGCATCATCCAATCAACAGAACGTTCAATGTAGTAGGTATTCATAAGGGTGATTCGGATGACTTTGTTTTAGGTGAGGTTATATCTGAAGATGTAGCACCTGATTTCTACCAGATGTGCAAAACCACTTATGTTCAAAAACACGTGAGTGCGGAAGACAATGAGGCATTGATGGAACTAGAGAGGTGCTGTCCGACGCTATTCCCAATGAAGAGAATGCTGACACAGCAAGTGAGGTATGATGGTAAACTACTGGGTTTACTTTCTTTCGAACAAATATCAACAGAGCGAGAGTGGAGTGCGGCAGATGAAATGGAATTGGGAGCTGCAGCAAGTCTATTGCAACAAGCTTATCAGACCAGTCTTGCACTTCAGCGTGAACGAAAAGGAAGTAGAGATACTTTGTTTTATGAGGCGCCTGTTCCGTTTTGGGTTTTTGATACGGCCACACAAGAGATTTTAGATGGTAATAAGAAGGCACTGGAGCTGTATGATTATCCGGACCTGGCCTCGTTTAAACGAGCAAAATTGATGCAATTAGTGCATCCTAGCCAGAAAGATTTGTTGAAATCGCTTCTGGGGAAGAAAAATATTGGGGTATGGAAACAAGTGGAGCTGATACAGCAGCGCCAGGATGGGTTGGCTTTTATCTCAAAACTTTCCAGTTCAAGGGTTTTCTACAAAGACAGGGAAGCCAGAATTGTGGTGGTAACTGACTCGAAGAAAGAAAAACGAATCCAGCGGGAAAAAGATGAGCTTGAACGCAAGCTAAACGACCATGCATTTTATGCTTCCCACAATTTGAGAAGTCCTATTGCCAATATTTTGGGGCTATTGGACCTGATCAAGATAAGCTGGGAAGACCGTGAGAACTACGAAGAACTTTTATACAGACTCAAAATTCAAACAATGAATCTGGACGAAGCTGTAAGGGTCATGAGTGCAAAAATTGAATTTGACCAGCTGAGTTCTGGTGTATAACTAATCGATATGAGAAACAGAGTAAGGGATGTCATTCTAAAGAGGAGTAGCTTCATCATCACTTTATTGTTGATCTTGTCCGCAGTGACACTTCTCAGGGTGGCATCTACGCATCGCGATGTGGATGACGTGGCAAATATCGATTTGCCATTGATAGAGCTCCTAACCCTGATAGAGACCAATCAACTGGAGCAATCCATTAGCTTCGAAAAGGCCATTCGGTATGCAGAGGAGACGGACCGACGGGAGTTGGCACTTGTTAATTTTGCGGAGGCAGACAGCTCTTTCAATGACCTGGCTCACCGAGTCGATCAGGACCTACTTGATGCTGAACTTCAGGTTAAAAGGGCGATGGAGCGTACTAAACAAGAAACGCAACTTGTAAAGCTTCGCGGCTTGTTGATATCCATTCAAAAACTAGAAAGTGATCATACGCGCTATGAAGAGCATGCTATTGAAGTACTGACCTTATTGGAGAACGGAAATCTGGATGGGGCATTGCTCATCGTAGAAAAAGTTGAAAAGGAAGAAGACCAATTCAATAAGCAGATCGAAGGGGTTTTGATGCGGCATGAGATGTTTACAGAAGCCCTGGTCAATTTAGTTGAAGAAGAAGAAGTACTTTCCATGAAGTGGATTGTAACGCTGACTTTGCTTTTTGTAATTCTCTCACTGATTGCTGTTTTCACCTTTAGCTACACCATCTGGAGGCCCCTGGAGGACATTAGAACGGGAGCGGAAAGGTTAGGTGAGGGCGACCTTGATACACGACTTAAACTCAGGAATTCGGCAATTACAGAAGATATTGTCGATGCCTTTAATAAAATGGCTTCAGACCTGCAGGAATCTCAAAGAGAAATTGATCGGTTCATTCATTTTTCCTACAGTGCTGCCAACGACTTGAAAGCACCCATTGAGAACATAACCTCACTCCTGGAGATGTTAAGTAAAACGGATATTCGCCCTAGTGATTTTGAGGTGATTATCAACAATGCGAAACGTTCAACCAGACAATTGGGTGAAACTGTACATGCGCTCAATGAAGTAAATAAACTGAGAGACAGACTTACCGCCACTCCAGAATTGTTGAGTTTTGACCGGATGTTATCTGAAGTGGGATCTGAATTGAAGGGAGAAATAAAAAAGGCCAACGCCGTAATTCGGAAAGATTTTAATTCATGCAAAGAAGTGATGTATCCTAAGTTTCATTTGAAATGTCTGATGCATCACCTTTTGTCCAACGCTTTGACTTATCGAAATCCTGATAAACCACTGCATATCCATCTGAAAACTACCATGGATAATGGTAAGGTGATGCTTACGATAAAGGATACTGGATTGGGGTTTGATGCGGTTAAATACCGAGATGATATCACAAAACCATTTTTCAGAATACACAACCATGTAGACGGTAGTGGATTAGGTATGTATGTGGTCAAGTCTGTGTTGGATATCCATAAGGGGGACCTGAAAGTGGAGAGCCTTCCCAAAAAGGGTGCAAAATTCACACTTACCCTTAACCGAGTCAGCTAGCCTTACGTTACCTCAGTATTAATGATGAGGGTACTCAGCCATCTTGAAGCAGAACTATTAGAGGAACTAGTCGAAAGTGCCTTGAAGAAATCTGCGGATGCGATGGAAAAAATGCTGAAAATCAGAATTAAAAGCAATCTCCTGGATTTTGGATTAGGCCGTCTTCGCTCCATCTCAGGCTTTGATGAGCTGGGAAGATTTAAAGTCCATCTGGTGAAAGTTCAACTCAAAGGAGAAGTTGGAGGTGCGTTCTACTTTGTTATAAACGCTCATGAAGTTGATCTGATCAATCAGGTTTGTATGCCAGAGAGTATGCGTCTGGCCGGTTCCTTCTCCGAAAACAAGCTCATGAAACACGGTTTCATGTCAGAAATAGAAAATATGATCGCCGCTCTATCTATTGGTGAGATTTCGGAGTTTCTGGGTGTTCAATTACTCAGTGAGGTTCCTGAGGTAATGATTTTGCAGGGAGATGAAGTAAATGAATTCTTGCTAAATGAGAATTTTACAGCTAAAACAGATTTTTATGTTAAATCAGAACTAACGGGAGTAGTTGTGAATATATCACCTTTTTTCCTTTGGATGTTGGATGATTCCTTTCTAAGAAAATTACGTCTTAATATCGTCTCAAAAGAATAAATAGCATATATCTATGTCAAAGACTTTGTGGGTGATTTTTGCGTTTTTTGCTATTGTGATTGGTGTTTACCCAATGATGTATCTTTTATTAGATATGAGTGGAGGTCTTCTGAACTCAAAGAGTGAAGAGCTATTGCAGAGTAGTTGGAAAGTGGCATTCATGCTCCATATCATTCCGGGGGGATTAGCTTTATTGGTTGGATGGCCACAATTCAGTTCGAAAATCAGAACAAGACATATTTCACTTCATCGTGTACTGGGTAAAATTTATATATTGTCAGTTGCTGTTAGTGGTTTCTCAGGATTGTACATTTCATTCGAAGCGACAGGAGGGATCTTTGCTAAATTAGGGTTTGCGTGTTTAGCCCTGGCATGGCTGTTTACTTCATTTATGGCATGGAAGGCTATTGTTAAGAGAGATATAAATGACCATCAGCACTGGATGATTCGGAGCTTTGCTTTGTGCTTTGCAGCAGTAACGTTACGGATATGGTTGCCGATTTTTACCATAGCAGGAATTCCATTTCTAACGGCTTATGTGATTATCGCATGGTTGTGCTGGGTCCCCAATTCATTATTCGCGGAATTTTTAGTTTGGAAGCTAAAACGAAGAGCAGTACCCGCATCTTAAATCAACCCAGGTATCCAGGGAAAAGGCTACCGGTTTTTGGTAGATTCTGGCGCTGAAGGTGTTTGATATACAATTGCGCGCAAGCATGAGCATCACTATAAGCATCATGATGATTTAAGTTGATTTTGTACTTCTTGCTTAAGTAGGCAAGCCCACGACCATAAATGACCCGGGTACAGCGTTCTTCAAACTCTGGCTGGTCCATTTCATAATGAGCCAATGTACTTCTCAAACAGTTTACATCAAATCCGGAATTGTGAGCCACCACCACCTGGCCTTCAATTAGATGCCTGATTTTAGGCCAAAATTCTGCGAATGAGGGAGCATCTTTGGTATCCTCTGGCCTGATTTTATGTATTTCAATGTTTTTGTGGAAATACCTGTTTTTGGGAGGACAGATGAGTTGATTGACTTTTTCAGCGATTTCGCCATCCACCATTCGTACCATACCCACCTGACAAATGCTATTGGGATCTGGTAACGCAGTTTCAAAATCAATGGCAGTGAATGCTTCAATCTCCAATTTTTACAATCTTAATTTTTAGTCGAATTCCTAAAGTTAGAAGGTGGTTTACTATTTTAGACCAAAAAATTGAAAGAATAGAAGTATGGACGTAAAAGAAATACTAGATCGGCTGAAAGAAGGGAATGCTCGTTTTATGGCTGATGATCTGGAGCATCCAAATCAGGATAGCGCCGCCAGAACTAAATGGAAAGATACACAAGAGCCATGGGCAATTGTTTTAAGCTGCGCGGATAGCCGGGTAATTCCGGAAGCTGTTTTTGATACAGGAATCAGTGATCTCTTTGTATGCCGGGTGGCAGGAAATATTGCAAATACTGAGACTATTGCCAGTATTGAGTATGCAGTGGCTCACTTAAAAACGAAGGTAATTATTGTTCTTGGTCATGAAAAGTGTGGGGCCGTTGGAGCAGCCATCGCTGGAGGAGATAATGGGTATAACTTAAACATGCTGTTGGCCCATATTACACCGGCAATTGCTCAGGGTGGAGATACGCCTACGATTATCAAGAACAATGCAAGAAATGCGGCGGGAGAATTAACAAGCAGATCGGGAATAATTTCCGGAGCAGACGTTACTATCGTGCCAGCCTATTATCACCTGGAATCAGGGAAAGTAGACTTTCTCGACTGATCAGTTAACCATAGCTTATTGTATTGTCTATTCTCCGTAAAAGATCGGGAGATGTTCAAGACTTATTCGCCCTTGTATTTAACGAGGGCGAAATTATTTCTAATCGTACTTTTCAAAACACCCGCCTGCCTACAGTTAATCAAGCTTACCCTTGAACCGATCAATTTTCAAAATAGTGTGATATAAAACCGTAGCGCCATTTGCCATGTCCTGAGGTTTGGTGAACTCCACTGGAGAATGACTGATACCACCCACACTGGGAACAAAGATCATGGCTGTAGGGGCAACCTTCGTCATATCTTGTGCATCGTGACCAGCGCCGCTTGGCATATATTGGTAGGTCAACCCTGATGTTTCTGCTGATTGCGCAACGAATGTTCTAAGCACTTCATGGGTGGGGGCAGGCAATATGTCTAGCTCAATTTCGTCAAAAGTGATCCTGATATCATATTTCTTCTCAATCTCCCGGGCTTTAAACAGGATACTTTGATACACCTGATCAATTTTTTCCCAGGAAAGGTCCCTGATTTCTAAGCTACTATTGACTTGACCGGGAATAACGTTTGGAGCGCCAGGCAAGGCTTCCATTTTACCCACGGTAACAACCTGGCGGCCTTCAGTATCAATTCCTACTTCGTTTGCTGCAATTACAAAAGCAGAGGCGCCTACAAGCGCGTCATTTCTTTTATCCATGGGAGTAGTTCCTGCATGATTCGCTTTTCCGGTTATGGTAACATCCCACCATCGGATACCCACAATTCCCTCGACTACTCCAATGTCAATTCCTTCGTCATGAAGGATGGCCCCCTGTTCAATGTGCAACTCAATGAATGCTTTCAGGTCTCCAGGCTTAATCCGGGCGCTCCCAATGTTTTCCGGATCGCCACCAATTTTTCGTGTGCCTTCTGAGAGCGTAAGTCCGGTATGACTTACTTCTTGTAGTCCTTCACTAGAAAGGATCCCGGCAATAGCACTACTTCCTACTAATCCACCTTCTTCATTGGAAAAGACAATTACTTCGATTGGATGACTCGTTACAATATTTTGTTCATTGAGCATATAGATGCATTCCAATGCTCCTATCACCCCAACATCTCCATCGTAATTGCCGCCCATGGGTACCGAATCAATGTGAGATCCAAACATAATAGTCTTTGCTCCCGATACTTTTCCTTCTCGCCGACCGATTATATTTCCTGCAGCATCAATACGAACCTTCAAACCCAGTTTTTTCATAACTGAAATGATATAATCCCGTCCTTGAAGATCGGCCTCAGAATAGGCCGTTCGTGATACGCCACCCTGGGGATTTTTCCCAAATTCGGCTAAGGTGAGAATGTGTTGTTCCATTCGCTCTGGATTGGCCTTTTGGCCGTGAACAACTGTACACAATAATGAAAATATGAGTAAAGACAGTGTTTTCATAGATGAGTAGTAGTATAGCTAAGAAATCAAAGAAACCCGAAAATACCATTCAAGGATCGCAAAGAAAGCATCAAGGTGACCAGGACTACCAACGCCCCCAGGATATTGGTTACCCAGCCATTGGCATATTTACCAAGCAGATCCTTTGAATTGCAGATATAGAGTAAGTAAATGGCAGTAAAGGGGAGAAGAAGCGCATTGGTGATTTGAGCGAATTGAATGATTGCTACTCTGGGTAAATCCGTAATAGCAACCAATACACCACAAAACAGGATGGCCATCCAAATGAGCCTGAAGGGCAATTGTTTCTCATCTTTCCAACCAAACAAACCCTTTGCTGCATAGGCAGCAGCTAACGGGGCTGTGAGTGCGGAACTGATTCCTGCAGCCATCAATCCCAGTCCCATGAACCATTTGGCACCTTCACCGAAAAGAGGTTCTAACTGTATGGCCAGATCTTTGGCCCCGGTTATGGATGAAACGGAATCGCCGGAACTGGCGGCAGTGACTATAATGAGGATGGAGATCAATCCTCCCAAAGCGACGCTTACACCATTTTCAATACGTAATTCTTTTAGTGAGTCCCCGGGTTTCCATTTTTTAGAAACCGTGGAAGCATGTAAAAACAAATTATATGGAACCACAGTTGTACCAATCACAGCAGCTACTAAAAAGAAGTCTGTTTTTTCAGAGTGACCAGGGATAAACCCAGCGAGAATTGCAGAAAAGTCGGGTTTTACCAGAATGGCAGTAACCAGGAAACAAATACTCATTAGGAGTACCATGGTGATTAAAATCCCTTCAATCCATTTGTATTTCCCTATATAAAGCAAAACAAAGCAAATCCCCCCGATGACAACTGGCCAGGCCTTGAATTCACCAATAAGCAGATCCAACCCCAGAATACCTCCTGAGATGTTGCCAGCTTCATAGGCGGCATTTCCAATCAGAATAGCACCGATGACCAGAAAGAATACCAGGATTCGCGCAAAACCTTTTTTGAATTGCGCATTGAACGCTTCTCCAAGTCCGGTCTGAGTCACGAAACCTAACCTGGCGGACATTTCTTGTAATACAATTGTAGCGACTATCGCAAATAGCATGGCCCAAAGGAGACCGTAGGATGTTTGGACGCCTACAATCGTACAGGTGGTCAAAGTGCCCGGCCCGATGAACGCCGCCGCAATCAGGGTGCTTGGTCCGAAGAATTTCTTCATAGAGATCATTCGGAAAAGATAAAGGAATTCTGGATTTCACCTAGGGTCCGGGTTCTGGTACGAATGGCTTTGTAAATCCCATGTCGTTTCGGAAAGTAAAATGAGATCTATTGAAAAAGTTGTATGGGAAGGTAGAAAACAAAAAAGCCCACTATCTCTAGCAGGCTTTTCTCAAATAACATATTGGTTTAGTTATATAATGCGTATGGAAATGCGTTTTTCTCGATCATTACATCCGCTATGCGCTGACGTAAATCTCTCGTATTAACCGGAGCCGATTTTGTAAAACGCTTCATGCCCATTAGCATGACTTTAAGCTCGTCGCTAGTGGTAAAACAAGCAACCGCCTCATCTCCCGAATTCTTAATGTTCCGAACTGCTCGATCCAGATAGAGTCGTGCCATATCAATATATAGCTGATTAGCTTCTTCTCCAGTTTTAGAAATTAATTTCTGTGTTCTCAATATGGTAGATTCTGCGGCATAGACCTCAATGACCATATCAGCGATGTTCAGTAAGATCTCTTGCTCGTCATTCAACTTGGGGCCAAAAGTTTGTGCGGCCTTTCCCGCCACCATCAAAACAGCTTTTTTCAATGACTTTACTACGGCCATTTCTTCCGAAAGAGGAGAGGAGTAGTCCGGGGTTTCAAAGGAAGGGACAGAAGTCAATTCCTTACCGACTGCCATGGCAGGATCCAGGAGATCCAATTCGCCTTTCATGGCTCTTTTCAAAATCATGCCAACTAAAAGCATGCGATTGATCTCATTCGTGCCTTCATATATTCGAGCAATTCTGGCATCTCTGTACGCTCTGGCCATGGGTGCCTCTTCTGAGAATCCCATGCCGCCATATACCTGTATGCCTTCGTCTACGATCCACGAAAGCTCTTCAGAACCGTGTACTTTAATGATGGCACATTCTATGGCAAATTGTTCGACCCCTTTGAGCTTAGCTTGCTCAGGAGTCATTCCCTCTTCGATTAAAGCATCGATCTTATCTTCTATGTTTTGACCTGCCCGGTAAGAAGTGGATTCTACGGCATAAGTCCTTGCAGCCATTTCGGCAAGTTTGAGTTTTACAGCACCAAAGCTCGAAATGGAAACGCCAAACTGCTTTCTTTCATTGGCATAATTTGTGGCAAGACTGGCAATATCTTTACACCCTCCGATTACACCACAGCCCAGTTTAATCCGACCAATGTTCAGAATATTTACTGCGATCTTGAAGCCATTTTGACGATCGGACAACATGTTTTTTGCAGGTACTTTACAGTCGTTGAAAAATACCTGACGAGTAGAAGATCCTTTGATACCCAACTTTCTCTCTTCATCGTTCATTGTGATGCCACCAAAAGTTTTTTCAACGATGAAGGCCGTCAGGTTCTTGTCGTCTTCGATCTTGGCAAATACAATGAATAGATCAGCGAATCCAGCATTTGAGATCCACATTTTCTGGCCGGTGATCACATAATGACTACCGTCCTCCGAAAGTACAGCTTTTGTTTTCCCACTATTCGCATCAGAACCCGCATCTGGCTCCGTAAGACAATAAGCTGCTTTCCACTCGCCGCTAGCCAAAAGCGGTAGGTATTTTTGTTTCTGTTCCTCGTCGCCGTAATAAAGAATCGGAAGGGTTCCGATACCCGTATGTGCACCATAAGCAGTCGAGAAACTTCCAGAAGAAGCTACTACATCAGCAATCAACATACCCGTGTTGAAACTCATGCCCAAGCCTCCGTAAGATTCTGGAATGTTGATTCCCAACAAACCAAGCTCACCGGCCTTTTCCATTACATTGGGCATGAATTCAGGGTGTTGACCATCATCCATGATTTCCACATTTGGAATGATCTCTTTATCAACAAAATCCATGGTGGCCGCAGCCATCATTTTTTGTTCTTCCGAAAACTCTTCAGGAATGAAGACGTCTGCGGCTTCTGTTTCTTTTATCAGGAATTCTCCTCCTTTAAGGGCTTCTTTCGCTGCAATTGCTTCCATTGTGTCTTTTCTAAACTTTATCGATTTGGTACCTGGTACTGCTATAACGTATAAAAATGCTCTGCATGCATACTATATTTCAAATATAAAGCAATAATTGTTATGCATGCATACTATTTCTAGAATTTTCTTGCGTTGAGTTGGCTTTTTTTGCAATTCATCTTTTCCTAACTACAGCTGAGCATGGATTATTATAACAGGTCAACGAAGTATTGTCATATTGCCAGGAAATCCAGAGAACACTATTAAATTGACCGCCGAATATGAGTAAGCTCAGCAAACAGCAAGTTCGTAAAGAGATCATCGAATCTTTATTGATTTTCCTTTTAGGGTTTTGTCTCGAAGTGTTCGTTTTCTGTCAATGCTGGGATGATTTCAGGAGTTCCGCTATACAAGGCTCTTCTTCGGGGTTTTCCTGGCTACTACTGTGGAAAGGCAGTGTGTATCTGGTGAGTTTACTGGATCGCTGGGTGGATTGGTTGAGATTTCCATTACGACGATTAATTGCAACCATTATTGGTGTGGGGCTGCTTGTATTCGTCAGCACTTTTCTGATCCACTTTGTTTATCACTACATTGTTTTCAGAACGGAATTGCCAGAAATATTTGAACGGTATTCCCTTTCACAGGTTTATTCTGTATTGATCGTTACAATAGGTATCAATGCCATGATGCATGGTAGGGGGTTTCTTATTAATTGGAAACAAGCAGCGATTGATATTGAAAGGATGAAGACAGAACAAGTCGCATCGCAATATGAAAGCCTCAAGAATCAAGTCAATCCACATTTTTTATTCAATAGCCTGAATGCCTTGAGTTCGTTGGTTTATGATGACCAAAAGGCAGCGGTATTGTTTATTCGTAAACTCTCAGAAGTATATCGATATGTTTTGGATAAAAAAGACCATGAGGTAGTGCCAATTAAAGATGAAATGCGTTTTGTTGAATCCTATATTTTCCTGCAGAAAATACGTTTTGGAGACAACCTTTCTCTCTCTGTGGAAGGAGAGATACTTTCTGGCTTTGTACCACCGTTAGCGATACAGGTATTGGTAGAAAATGCCATTAAGCACAATGTGGTCTCTACTGCCAAGCCTCTTGAAATTAAAATAACCTATAAACGTGCTGACTTGGAGGTGTCCAATATTATTAATTTGAAAAAGACAAAGGATTCAACTGGAACCGGATTGGAAAACCTGAAAGCGAGATATGCCTACTTGTCCAATGTTCCTGTGGATATTTCTGATCAACAAGGAGTATTCAAAGTGTTGTTACCTGTCCTAAATTTGAAGCCATGAGATACATCATTATCGAAGACGAACAAATTGCCGCTAATCGCCTGAAGAAGCTGGTTACTGAAATTCGACCCAACTATGAATTTGTCATGTCACTGGATTCCGTAGAAGGGGCGACAATTTCATTGCCCGTACTGAAATTCGACTTGATCTTCATGGACATTCAGTTAGCAGACGGGTTGTCTTTTGAGATATTTGATCAAATTCCGTTGAAAAAGCCAGTGATTTTCACTACAGCCTATGATCAATATGCAATAAAAGCGTTTAAGACCAATGGCGTAGATTATTTGTTGAAACCCATCGACCCTACGGAGTTGGAAGAGTCAATAGCTAAATTCGAAAGTCAGGTTGTGGCAAGTTCAAAACAGGACTATCAAAATGACCTGAAGAAGATTCTGAATACCTTAGGTGGAGGAGAAGTGCAGAAAGAGGAATATAAAAAGCGATTTGTAGTGAAAATCGGAGATCATATCAAAACGATTCCGATTGAAGAGATCAAATTATTCTATAGTCAGGATAAAACCTCATTTATCCTGACGAAAGAAGGACGCAACTTTATCATAGATTTTCCTCTGGACCGTTTAGTGGAGTTGTTGGATCCTGGAAATTTTTTCAGGATTTCCAGGAAATATATTATTTGCCTTGATGCCATAGACGACATGCTTTCATTTTCAAATTCCCGGTTGAAATTAGTGGTGAAACATTATGAGGATGAGAACATCATCGTAGCAAGGGAACGAGTACAAGAGTTTAAATTGTGGCTTGATCAATAATGCTATCTGTACCTGAGAGGTAAACAAACGCCGGTTTTAGTAGTACAGATCATCAAAAAAATGACCCGGGTTCGTTGGCCCATCATATCTTTAAGGTTCATGAGAATTTGGATACTCATTGGCTTTTGCCTTACAGGAAGTTTGTCTCACGGTCAATCTCTGAATCGACTAAAAATAAATGGCCCTTATGGCTACAACGATTCTTTGATGGTCGTGAAAGCCTATCAAACTGCCCAGGAAGCGGTGGAATTGATGTCCGAGGCCATGGAGAAGATTTGGTATGTTGATGCACGTGATTGGGCAAACCGTGAGGAAATACGTAGAAAGAGGTGGGAAGAAGATCCGCATTTTGTGACCTGGCTGGGCTCATCAGAGAAGATGAAAATGGCGCGGAAACGAATCCTACGCATCAGAAAGAGACTCTCCCGAAAAGTAACATTACATGTTTCCAAACAGAACCGTGGACGTTGCCGCGGTTGGATTTCAGCTTGGACAATTCCATACGGAAAAGTACGCATTACCCTTTGCGAAGATTTTTTTATATATCGGACGCATCTGCAAGACAAGATCATTATTCACGAGATGGGTCATGAAGCAGGAATGCCATTTCATCGACATATTCACGGTTGTAGAGCGGCACGAAGAGCAGCAATATCTAATCCCAATAATGTCGCGAAAAGAAGCCCTGAGAACTACGCCTGGCTGGCCATGAGTTTTTTGGGATTAGATTGTAGGGAGAGGTAAGCCCTTGATTATTTGAAAGATAAGGATTCAATCAATCCCTCGATGGTCCTTAAGTCCAGATTATTATCTTCACTATTTTTTTTAAAAGCTTTGAAATCCTTTCCGAAGAACTCCCTGAAATTGTCCTTATAGTTGACAAATTTGTATTTTTTGACTTCTTTATCCACGCTGCTCTGTTTCAATTTCTTTTCATTGTATTTGCCTTTTTGAGACAGATGCGGATTCCAGTTGGCTGACTTCTTCCCATGAATGATTGGGATAATGTTTCCTTTTCTATCAGCGAAGTAGATCGTTTCAATGACCAACTCTTTGGCATTGTTCCGACTTGGATCGTTACGAGCGGGATTAGTACTAACAGACCTTGATCCTGCTGAAGGTGATTCAGCAATAATGTTAGCAGGAGTAAAATTCAATTGGTGGCGTGACAAAACAGCATAATTTCCATCCCTGTAATATTCCTTAAAGAAAGTATTCACATGTCGGCCGTTACCTTTAAGGTCAAAAGGTAAGGAATGGAATGTTTGTGTAACATTGGCGTCAGAAATTGTGAAACTTCGGGTGTTGTTTGGAATCATGGTTTGAACCTTGCCTGATGCGAATTTGATTTTTACCTGATCAACCACAAAATTGTAGTTGATCAACCCTCTGGCTGTTTTGCCTGATTGATCAGTAATCGTCCCATCATACCAAATATCTTTTTCCGTATTGTAGTTTTTGAATTGAGCTTTCAGGCTTGTTAATGGGAAAAGAATCAGAAAACCACCTAGTGCCACAAAGAGCTTCATGCGAGTCATATTTCAGTTATGTTTTGTGATTGTAAAATTGGATAATCTATCCATTAAAACCAATCTCATGTTACTGGGCTGTGGTCTTTTTGGTGTACTCTGTATCCTCTTGTTATCTTACACTCAAACCTTATTGACTAATGAAAAGAAGAACGCTGTTCAAAGCCTCCCTGGGTCTGGGATTGGGGAGTTTTGCCGGAAGTACGCTGAAGGCATGTGCACCACAAGTAGACTCGGGAGCATTGGTTATCTCGACTTGGGCACATGGTCAACAAGCCAATGAAGCTGCATGGAAATTGCTATCTACTGGAGGCGACGCCCTTACAGCAGCAGAACAGGGCGTCCGGGTAGTTGAGTCCGATCCAAATGTGCGAACAGTTGGCATTGGTGGATATCCTGACCGGGAAGGAAAAGTTACTCTTGATGCCTGCATCATGGATGGAGATTCAGGACTTTGTGGATCTGTCGCTTTTTTACAGGACATTGAAAACCCAATTTCAGTTGCAAGAATGGTTATGGAAAAAACACCTCATGTCATGCTTGTTGGAGAAGGGGCAAAGAAATTTGCTTTGGAGAATGGGTTTGTTACCAAAAATTTACTAACAGAAGCGTCTCGAAAGGATTACGAAGAATGGCTAAAGACCTCAAATTATAAACCAGTAATCAATATTGAGAATCATGATACGATTGGATTATTGACCAGGGATGAAAAAGGTAACCTTGCTGGAGCATGTACCACAAGTGGGGCAGCCTATAAAATGCATGGTCGGGTAGGAGATAGCCCATTAATTGCCGCGGGTTTGTTTGTCGATAATGAAGTTGGAGCTGCTACCGCAACGGGACTGGGCGAGGTGGTTATACGGTCTGCGGGATGCGCTATGGTAGTTGAAGCCA
The DNA here is from genome assembly GCA_965215825.1 of Cyclobacteriaceae bacterium. Lineage (GTDB taxonomy): Bacteria > Bacteroidota > Bacteroidia > Cytophagales > Cyclobacteriaceae > JAWPMT01. The sequence goes on from CBDCEM010000003.1 coordinate 1,725,550, forward strand.
TGCGAAATGGTATGTCTCCACAAGAAGCTTGCCTCGAAATTGTTGACCGTATAGCGAAAAAAGAGCGGAATGTCAAAGACCTGCAGGTAGGTTTCATCGCAATCAATAAGGCGGGTGAGATTGGTGCCTATAGTTTGCACGGAGGGTTCAATTATGCCGTGAAATCAGATAAACAGAATCAGTTGATTGACGCCACGTCTCGTTATTGATGCCGGAAGTGATCAAAGAGGCTTGTGTGGAAGGTATTGATCAGGCGATCAAAGCCGAACAGCTTGGAGCTGACCGAATCGAACTCTGCGCCCGGTTGGATCTGGATGGCCTTACTCCGGATAATGAAACTATTCAACAGGCGGTTTCTCAATTGCAAATTCCGATAAGGGTAATGATCAGGCCTCGGGAAGGGGACTTTACCTATTCTAACGAAGAATTTGACCAAATGCTAAAGACAGTTGCCTTGTGTCGATCATTGGGTGTCGAAGGGGTTGTCTTTGGCGTCTTGAACCAGTCGCAAGCTGTCGATCTTAATCGAACAAAGAGATTGATTGATGCCGCTGGAACTTTGAAGACCGTATTTCATCGTGCGATAGAGTCCACCAAAAGCATTGCGAATTCTGTCGGGCTACTGAAAAAAGCCACCATGATTAATGCCATTTTGGTGTCGGGAACAGGAGGAGGAAGGGCCTATGATCACATTGATGAATTGCGTGATCTATTGGTTCGGTTTAGTTCGCGGGAGCTGGTTGTGTGCGGAAAAATAACTAACAAAAACCTGGCATTCCTTCATGACAAAATTGGAGCTGGTTCCTACCATGGAAAACTAATTGTTGGAGACTTACAATCTTAAGTCGTACACAGAAGAAATAACAAGGGGTTAACCAATTGGTTAACCCCTTACACCTCAATCAACTTCACAAATCAATTTTCAATATTTTCTTTTTGGTAAACCAAATAGCCAGGAATCCAAAACATACAATGCCCAGTATGTTAGCTAACAAGTCAAAGACACTAAACGTTCTGAATTCTAATATGATTTGTGAACATTCCTCCATAAAGGTGGCTATGAATATAATTACTGGTGCCAGAGCGATACGAACGGTCATTAGTTGAAATGTCCTATGCTTCCAGGCCAGACTCATAAAGAATGTCAATAAGCCAAACAGGAAAAAATGACCGGCCTTGTCCGAGTGTGGAATTCCGCCTATCAGGTTGAAAATTGAATTACCACGATTAAAATTTCTCAGAAGGATCATTGCGCAGATGAACAAGAGGTACCCGAAGAAAATCAACTGAACACTGGTTATTCTATTGGATTTTGCTAGAAAGTTTATTCTAAATGATTTCATAAAGTGTTGTTTTTTTGGGAGCAATCAGGAAGCTTCTACAGTGGTTTCTTTTGCTCCGTACCAATTGATATTACGGGTATAGTACATGGTTGCGGCAAGCGTTATTGTTAGGCCTACGCTACCGAGCAACAAAGCAAAATCTGTTAACTGAAGAGTGACATATACGAATCCATAGACAGCTATCAGAACAAGACAAAGAAGCATTGATGTTTTAAATTTTTTGAATATGCTGAAAGAGTAGAGGGCGATTATTGTTGTAATGGCGATTGTACTCAGGCTATAAGCTATATTGAAAGTGGCATGCTCTGAAATAGATATGAGGAGGACATAAAAGAGGCACAATGCGAGACCCACCAGTGCATATTGAAAAGGGTGGACCCTTCTTTTCTTCAGAATTTCTACCAGGAAAAAAATCAGAAAAGTCAAAGCGATTGTCATCGCGGAATACTTTGCAGATCTCATGGACTTTTGATAATCATCCAAAGGCAAGATGAGATCAAGACCGAAAGTGGTTGCTTGAACAGCCTGGTGATGTTTGTTGCCAATCCATGATTTTGGAAAATTCCGGTTCAACTGTAAGACTTTCCAATTGGCCGCAAACCCTTCTTTTGAAACCTCCCTAGAATCAGGAAGAAAGTCGCCATTGAAACTCGGACTGCTCCAGGTTGAATGGAGCTGAACTTCTGTCGTGTTTCCCACTGGGGTGAATGATAAATTTTTACTTCCTTGTAGGGAAAGTTCGAAATGGAAGTCAAATATTGCTGCTTTCCGTTCCAATGGATAGGGGATAGTCACTCCGGAACGGATAAATTCAGGAATCAAACTGCCAGGCTCACAGGCGTAATTCTGGTCATTAATCACTAATTGTAATTCGTCTTTTACACCACGGAGGTCAGAGATGCCAAAAGTGATTATAGCGTTTTGCCATTGAACCTCGATCAAGTCTTTATCCGTAGGCTCTGAGTTAAAATTGAAATGCCCTTCCACGTCCAGTGCAGACTCATAAACCACGATTTCATATATCCCCCGGCGCAATGATTGAGGATCGATCTTTCCTTTTATTTTCAACCGATCAGGCAACACATGCCAATATGATTTGTATCGCTTGATGTTGCCATTGTTGTCTTTGTATTCATATAAGAGAGGGACTGAAAAAATAGGGCCATTGATGACTTGTTCATTGGCCCATAATGAACGAACTTCTTCGGATGTTGACTGGTTCATCAGTTCACGTTCATGGATAAGGGATTGGATCATGCTACCGGGAATCAGAAGTAACAAAACCATAAATGCAATGGTGGCAAGTTTGGCCGAGACAGAGTGGCTGATTTTTGAAGAGAGATTATTGAGAAGATTCGGGTTATTCATATATAGCTTTTTAAAAGTACTTTGAATTTCAAAGTATGATTATAAATTTTTTTACTTTAGTAATTGTTCGATGGCCTTAATGTGCTTGACAAACGCTGTTCTGCCAGAAATAGTAGCCGCATATTTTGTATTGGGTTTGCGTCCGATAAATTCTTTTTTCATTCGGATGTATTCATTTTTTTCTAGTGACTTTAAATGAGATGCGAGGTTCCCGTCTGTTACTTCCAGCAATTGCTTCAAGGCATTGAAATCCAACCAGTCATTCACGACAAGAGCAGACATGATACCCAGACGAATTTTGTTTTCGAATGCCTTATTAAGATTCTTTAAAATTTCTTTCACGCGTCATATTTTAGATGCATGATGATGCCATAAACAATGTGCAAAGCACCAAATCCCAGGGCCCAGAAAATTAGACCATATCCTTCCCACTGACATGCAATCAACCCTAAAATTACCTCAGCAATTCCGAGGCTGCGGACTTCTGTCAGCGTGTATTTGCTTGCATTGATAAGGGCCAGGCCATAAAAAACCAAAGTTAAAGGTGCTACAAGGCCAATGAATCCTTTACCGATGATAATCAGGCATAATAGACCGCCAGTAGCCAAAGGGATCATGAGGTTGATAATGAGTCGTTTGGATTGGTTATCCCATATACTTTGATTATTCTTTTTTGCCTTTCGCCAGGAGAGAAATATGCCCGAAGCAACAGACAAGATAAGCACAGAACTGGCAATACTTATTAGCTTAAGGGTTGTGTTGAAATCCAAAATAGCCTTGCGATAACTGTAATAGTCATTATCGATGAAGACCGTGTAATAGGCCAAAGAAGCGCCAATTAAGGCCAAAACGCCAGCAATAACACCGGACAGGCCACTTAGAGAAATGAACCGGGAAGATCGGTCCATTATATTTCGGATGTCCTCAAGATCGCTGATATACTTCTGTTTCTCCATAAAAGTACTTTGTATTTCAAAGTAAACTTACGAAGAACTTTTAAATGAGTTGCATAAAGGAAAGAAATAGATCAACATTACGTACAATCTATGGGTTATGGTGCGACATAACAGGTCTCTTTTTCTGATCCGTATTCGTGATTTGGAAACAGGAACTTATCTGACCGTAGGTGCTGATGGGATTATTTTTTGCCTTAACCACAACAACTATTTGGCAATCAGGAAGCTTGGTGAAAGCCTTGCCTTTTTACTTAAACCAATAAAAGATGTTCAAAGGGATTACCCGCTGATCTTATGAGCAGTTTCTTTCATGTGATACCGCCATTTATCGTCCGGATCATTACTGGTTCGTATTAGCGTCTTTCTTTCGAAGTAGGCCCCGGCCTGATCTTTGGGCACCAACAGAGTGCCTTTAACAAACTCAATGATGCTGTCCCGGATCTCAAATTCCGCCTGGGTCTTCAACACAATCTCTGTTGTATCATCGGTTAATGTTCCCTGCATCAGTACCTTGATTGGCCAGGTTGAACTAAGCCACAAGCTTTCATACTTATCATAAATTTCATTGTAATTGAAAAACACCCTGTCAAGCCCCCTTATTTTACCGGGCCGTGCCATATCATAAGTACATTCGATGAATTGATCATCCAAAGCCATTTCACATGTCAACGTACCTGATATCAGTCGAGGTTCATCATCGTCCGGACCATATGTACGATTGACCTTCCAGGAGCCGATGAGGAATGACAGATCTGAGGTTCCCGCGGGTTGAGCGGCTACTGCTTGAATCAAAGTAGTCAGCATGATCATTGCCATGATCAAAGGAGTTAATTTGATATTTTGGAATTTATGAGGAAACATATTTGAAACAGACTTGTCTTATGAATACGATTGTGGAAATAAATTGCTTTGAACGCCGGCCGAACAACAGCTCGTAAATGATGAAGAGGCTTAAAGTTCCATCAAGTACGCTCTGAAATCCGTTTCCACGGTCAGAGACATTTTCTTCTTCATACGGTTAAGGTTCTTCTTTACCGAGTCTGTCGTTATGTTGGAAATATTGGCAATTTCCTTGTTACTCATTCCTACTCTGAGATATGCGCATATGCGTAGATCGTGTTGAGTGAGTGCTGGAAAAGTTGTTTTCAGGTTATTGAAGAATTGGGGATGGACCTTCTCGAAATGATAAGTAAATAATGACCAGCTTTCCTCATTCAGATTTGTGCTTATTATTTTCCGAATATCTTTTAATTCAGGAATTACATCTTCATCTACTTTTTTACTCAAATCACCGATCTGCTCGTTTAGTTGTTGTAAAAGAGAATTCTTTTCGTGGGATAACATAGTGACCGTCGTGAGTTCCCTTTCCTTTAAAGCAATGGTTTCCTCAGCCATTTTCTTTTCGCTCTCGCGTAAGCTTGAAATTTCATCATGTTTGACCCTCAATTCGTCATTTTTATCGTTGATGACCATATTCTTTCGTTCTAACTCGATCTTCCTTTTTTTGTTAGTAAGGAAGGAACGATAAGACAGGAATGCGATAATTGCCATAAAGGAGGCGATGGTTATTACCAGAATTACGATCGAATTCTGTCTTTGAACTTTTTGTTCCAGATCAAATGTGGCCTTTTGCTGAGCGAAAGCTAGACTATCCCTTTCCTTTTGGAATTCGTATTCTGCATTCTGACGGGTCAGGCTTCTGGTTTGTTCCGTGTTCAGAATCTCATCTACGGCCTTTTTGAATTTTTTTTGTGCATTGAGCGCTGCCTTGTGATTGCCCAATTTTTCTTCAACTGCTGCCAGGTATTCCCAACCGTCGCGAATACTAAGAATATGATCAAGTTCTTCGGAAAGTCTGACCCCTCGCTGCAAGAGCTGTTTTGCCGTGGACCAACGCTGTTTTTCATAGTAAGTGATGCCCATTCCAATTAAGGTTTGGGCTACGAATTGTCCACGACCTAGTGTCTCATAGGCTGTCAGGGCAGAATCAAAATAGGACAGGGCACTTTCATAAGCACCTTCTCGATGTTGAACTTCTCCCAGGTTGCGATGCATGTTAGCGACACCATAGGGCTCACCAAGCAGACTATACAGCTCAAGGGCGTTTAAGAAATGATTTTCCGCCATATGTATATCGCCAGCTTTAAGGTACAATTCGCCAATATTTCCATTCACCAGGGCGATGCTGCTTTGCAGATTGATTTTCTCGTAGACCTCCAGCGCTTTTTTGAAGTAAACAATGGCATTTTTGAAATCTTCCTGGCTATAGTAGACTAATCCTATATTGTTGTACCTGCTCGATGCGGATCTCAGATCTCCCAGATTCTCATTGATCCTGACTGCTGCAAAGAGGTACTCCAGCGCACCAGAGTAGTCTCCCTGAAAATCTCTTGTTGCGCCAAGCCCATTCAACCCCTTGGCCTCGCCCGCCGGGTAGTCGATTTTTCTTGCCAGATCCACCACTTTCTGAAAACCTTTGGCTGCGACATGGATGTTGCCATAAGTCATGTCCATCGCCGCTCTCATATAAGAAGCGTCTACCATCCCTTTGTCATAGCCAATCTGTTGGGCTAACTTCATGGCGTCCTCGGAATAACGAACCCATAAGGTGGAATCAGTAGCGCCATATTCGTTAGCCAGCGCAACCATAGCATCTACTTTTTGCTCCTCAGAAACGACATTTTCCAACAAGGATGTCAGTGAGTCCAGGGTAGGAGAAGACTGGGAGTATAGGGCGATTGGGACCACCAGTAACAAAAGGCTCAGTACTTTATTCATGTGGTGCGAGTGGTCTTGTCAAAGCTAAGAGAAAAGTATCCAATTATACTTTATACGGTCATCAGGAAATCTCTCAAGTCAGTTTGTACTGTCAAAGACATTTTTTTCTTCATGCGCTGAAGGCTTTTCTTGACAGCATCTGCTGTGATATTTGAGATGTTAGCAATCTCTTTATTACTCATTCCAACTCTAACATAAGCACATAACCTTAAATCGTTCTGAGTGAGAGAGGTGAAATTCGATTTCAATGCCTGGAAGAATTTTGGGTGGACCTTTTCAAAATGATAGGTGAAGACTGACCAACTTTCCTCATTCAGATTGGTACTTATGATCTTTCTGATGCCTTTGAGTTCAGGTACAATATCTTCATCTACTTTAGTACTTAAATCACCTATTTGCGTATTGAGTTGTTCCAGGAGCGTATTTTTTTCATGAGAAAGCATGGTGATGGTACTTAACTCCCGTTCTTTTAGAGCGATGGTTTCTTCTGCCATTTTCTTTTCTGAGTCTCTCAGTTGCGTGATTTCTTCATTTTTTTCAAGGAGTTGTCGATTACTTTTTTGTTTTATTCTATATGCGCGAAATAGAATGGCAATAATGAAAGCAATGAATATTGTCGAGCCAAAGGCTACATACTGAATCCATCGCTGCCTTTGAAGGGTTTGATTGACTAGAATTGCCTGACGCTCCTGTTCGACATTTGCCAATTCTTGCTCCCTTTGAAGTTCGTAATTGTATTCGACCCGTGCCAGTTCCAGTGCTTTTTCTTCCCTGTTCAAACTGTCCTGGGCCGACTTGAATTTTACAAGCGCTTCGTAGCCTTGCCTATAACGACCGTTTACTTCCATAGCCTGGTGGATTGCACCATATGCTTCACTTTGATATGGAACATTATCGGTCTGTTGTATCAGTGCAGATAGCGCATTTGCTACCCTCAGTGCCTCTTGCTTTTTACCAAGGGCAATCAGGCATTTGATTTGACGTGCCTGAAGGAGTAATTTCTCTTCAAAATTATCTTGTCCAATAATTTCAAGGCCTGACTGAACTCGTGTTAGCGCTTCTTGCCAATTACCTTTGTCTATCAGAAGGTCGGAAATTTTGGCCATGATATAAGCCTGATCATCATATGCATTCATTTCCCGATTAAGTACCAGGCTTTTTTGATAGAAAAAAAGAGCAGAATCGGGCTTTTTCAAAGAGGCATAGGCATCTCCGACATGCGAAGAATAAAATGCCACATCGGGATTCTCATTCGTTACTTCGGCCATTCTTACTGCCCGGAGACTATATTTTAAGGCTTTTTCAAATTCATGTTGCTGATGATACACCTGACCGATATTGCCAAGGATGGATCCTTCTAAAGATATCAATTCGTGTTCCTGTGACAGATTCAAAGCAAGTTGAAACTGAGAGAGCGCTTCACTTAAATTGCCTTTACTTAAATACATGTTGCCAATATTGCTATAGCCGCCAACTATACTTTGCGGGTTGTCAATTTCCTCTTTTATTTTTTGCGCCTTTATAAAGATTTGAATTGCTGAATCTACATTTCCCTGATAATAGAGTACTGCACCCAATACCTCGTTAACTCTATTGATCCGTGCCTTAACGTTTTTGCTTTCCAGGTCAATTATCTGGAGCTTATTCAATGCTATGTTGGACAAGACCAGGACACTATCATAATTACCCTGATCCAACATCATGTTAGCAAGATCGAAGAAAGTCCACGCATACCGAACTTGAAGTTTCTTGAGATGTGCCTTGTCTATAGATGCCATCCATTGTTGAAATAATCTTTGGTTTTCAAGAATCACTTTCGCGCGGAGTTCACTATTACCTGTTTGTGCAAATATCGCAGGCAGGTTTTCCCTCATCGAGGACATTCCCTCAAACCATTTCGCTGAATCTGCAATAGCTAAATACTTATGAACCATATTCAAGGCACTATCCGGGTCTCTATAAGATAAACGACGAATGATCGTGTTTACTTCAGAAGCGTCATAAGGCGGATCTGTCTGATCATAAGCATGCAGGGATCCGGTAATTATTACGAGGATAAAGGTCAAAAGAAAGGAAGCTTTATTTACCAGGCGCAGCTTTAGAGTAAGTACCCCTGTCGTAATGACGATTTTCATGATTTACTTAATTCTGATCTGGTAAATATACTTTTTCATAAGTGATATATTCAAATTACTTATATTGTATATATCTGAAAATCAGCTATATACAAATGTGTCCCCTATTTGTCCCGCCTGGTTTCTAGTAAGTCTGATAGGTATTTATTCTCCTTTGTATAGCCGGACTTAACCACTCCGGTACCTGCACAAATCTAATGGGAATGTCGCTTGTCCCGAATTCGGATCACAAATAATGCGTTATGATAAAGAAGTCGACCATTTTATTTTTTGCCATTTTTAGTTTGGCACTTTTTCAAGATTCAATTGCACAATCCTTTAGCGGAAGTTACGATATCGGAGGATCGGCTGGAGCAGATTATGCCACGATTTCAGCGGCAATTACGGACCTGAAGACTGGCACTGTGACCGGAAATGTTACTTTTCAATTGGAAGCAGGTACTTACCACGAAACGATAGATTTAAGCTCCCTGAACAACGGTACTTTCAGTCTAACCCTCGAAGGGTCTGGTTCAGCTTCCACATTTATTCATCCGACAGACAGTATTCCGGCAGATTCTTCCGGAATATCCATTAGAAATTCCCATCATTTGACCTTGAGGAATTTCACATTGATAATGGAAGATATTTCCAAATCCAGGGTGGATTACTTATCCAATCGAACCAAAGGTGTTGGTATTTCCGGGAGCACTGACATTACACTGGAAAATTTGACTTTCTCCAATTCCAATTTTGTATTGAGTGAGGGAATTTTTGAATATGTATCAACCGGATTGTCACTGGTCGATGTACAAGATGTTATTGTTAGTTCATGTGCATTGAGTGGGGCCGGAGTGCTGATCGCATTATTGGATTTTGAAAATGTGCTCATAGAAAATTGTGATTTTGAAGAAGGGCAATTCCATATAAGAAATTTGCAAGAAGCTAATACTTCTGCTGACCGCCTCCACATCAAGGGAAATACCTTTAATGGCCCTTTTCCCACAAGTAGGCAATCAAGTGCCATCTACTTATTTGGACATAGTCCGAATTTTGTGTCATCGAGTTTTTCATCCAATCTTATTGTTGAAAATAACATCATCAATGGGGGCGCCGCCTCCTTTAGTGACAACAGCTACGGCATGTACATTAATATCCAGAATCAGCCCATTATTAGAAATAATACAATTAATGATGGATGCAATGGGGTGTTTATTGGTGGTGCTGCTGTCAACGCTTTTTTTGAATCAAATCGAATTCTGCGAACGATTAATACTGCGTTGCACATACAAAACTGTGATGCCTCGGAGGTTGTTAACAATGTGATTGCCTCTTCTTATCTGGCTGTAAGTGGGGCCTTTACCAGTAACATGAGATTGGCCCATAATACTTTTTCAGGCGGTGGTAACCAGAGTTGTGTGAGTATTTTCGGCGGAGGAGGGGCTCATCTGATCATCATAAACAATATTTTTTCTGCCTCCAAGACCGCTATTAATGAGTTGAACCTGGATTTTATCACAGCCAATGACATGACATTGGATCATAATCTTTACTCCGGCAACGCTTCAGTAAATACGATCAACACCAATATGTTGGGCGGGAGGTTCGGAAGCTCTTTTGCTGCAGCAAGTTTGAGTGACTGGCAAACCAATCAGGGATTATACGATCAGAATAGTCAAAGCTTCCAACCCATTTTTGTCAGTTCGGATGACTATCATGTTGTAAACGACAATTATCGATTTGGGACTTTCTTGAATGATGTCACTTACGATATTGATGGGGACTCCAGGAACGAGGCCGCTGGAATAGATGTGGGAGCAGATCAAAGTACCGTTGTAGTTTCAGCTCCAACAATCACATCTTTCACTCCCGCTAGTGGTCCTGTAGGAGTTGCTTTGACCATTTCTGGAACTGGTTTTGATACTGGCCTATCAGGGAATATAGTTTTAATTGATGGAATAGAGTCATCAGTGACTTCTGCAACGTCTACACAATTGGATGTTATAGTTCCTGCTGGCGTTTCAGTTGGAAGGGTTACCGTATTGACCAATTCCCTGATTGCGGAATCCCTTGAAAACTTTCAAGTGACTTTCGAAAGCGAAAGAACGCTTACTGATGAATCCTTTAAAAGCGATTTGATTATGGCTACAGGAGCAGAATCTGTTTTGTCACTCTCTGGCGATTTGGATATGGATGGCGAAAATGACGTAGTGATTGCCAATGCCACCGACCAAACAATCAGTGTATATCGAAACAGAAGTTCAGGAACGGGCGACATCAACTTCGATGTGAAACAAGATTTTGGGATTGCAGGACGTCCGGGCGAAATGGCGCTGGCAGATTTTAATGGTGACGGTAAACTTGATTTGGCAATTGGTTATACTGACAATACTGCTATTTCTATATTTCGAAATACCAGTTCCGTGGGTATCAATTTTGATTCCAGACAAGACTTCAACGTTGCGAATAACAATACTTTTGGTATAGCTTCAGGAGACCTTGATGGGGATGGGAAACTAGATATAGTTTTCGTCGATAATCAAAGCGATGAGGTCGTCGTGTTGAAAAATGGTAGTACGCTTGGTGCGATCAGTTTCACCACAATGGCATCTTATGCCACAGGTGATAGTCCAGTTTACGTCACAATAGCAGATATGGATCAGGATCAGTTTCCTGATGTCATCGTAGCCAATCAGACAGATATGAACCTATCTGTATTGGTCAATGACGGTGCGATGAACCTGTCTGCAAAGAGTGATTTCGCAATTGGAGGTGAACCCACTCAGGTGTTGAGTGCGGACATTGATGGCGATCATATTACAGATCTGATTTCTATTTCGAATGTCACATTATCCAATCCCAATGGGAGGAGTACAGTATTGAGAAATTCGAGTAGTCCTGGTTCCCTGAGTTTCTCAGCCACAAATCTTTCATTAGTCGGACATAGAGGAACTATTGGCGATTATAACGGTGATGGAAAACTAGATATTGCTTCGATCCATGTTTTCAATGGTTTGTCGTTCATTAAAAATACAAGTGCCCCTGCCAACATCAGCTTTGAGTCAGAGAAAATCGTTGGTACTGATGTTCAACCTTTGGGAGTTTCCTCCAGTGACTTGGATCACGATGGAGAACCGGATATACTAATTTCGGGAGTATCTATCTCCTTCAATAATGAAGTAGAGGTCCTTCGAAATCTTAGTGCTTCAACCGATATCCTAAGTTTTAGTGTGTCAGAAGAATCGTCACCAGCGATACTTGACTCAGATAATCATACGATTAATCTGGGACTTACTGATTGTTCGGATATTAAACGACTAACTCCTTCATTTAACACATCCTTCGGTGCAAGCGCATACTTATTGACCTCTGCAACAGATTCAGTTCTTCAGGCAAGTGGTGTAAGTGAAAATGACTATGGTGATCCTTTTACTTATACCCTGGTGGCTGAGGATGGAGTTACGGCTCAGGACTGGATGGTAAGTATTACTGGTGCCCGTTATTCAAACTATGCGGAAACGGAAATGTCAGTATGTGAAAGTTATGAGTGGCATGGAACTGTCTACACGCTATCTGGAACTTATCAGGAGTTATTCACCAATTCCGTAGGTTGTGATAGCACAGAAGTACTTCATTTGAACATCCTGGAGGCCACTCAGAGCATGGATCATGTCAATGCCTGTGAAAGCTATGAGTGGAATGGAACGAACTACACGCAATCAGGTACTTATCAGGAGCTGTTTACTAATTCAGTAGGATGTGATAGCACGGCTACCCTGAACCTGACCATACTGGAACCTACATTTGGTGATGAAGCGGTAGAAGTCTGTGAGAGCTATGAATGGGAGGGTACACTTTATACGGTTTCCGGAAGTTATCAGGAGATATTAACTAATTCGGCTGGTTGTGACAGCACGGCAACGCTGAACCTGACCATACTGGAACCAACATCCGGTGATGAGGCGGTAGAAGTCTGCGAGAGCTATGAATGGGAGGGCACACTTTATACGGTTTCCGGAAGTTATCAGGAGATATTAACTAATTCGGCTGGTTGTGATAGCACGGCTACCCTGAACCTGACCATACTGGAACCAACATCCGGTGATGAGGCGATAGAAGTCTGCGAGAGCTATGAATGGGAGGGCACACTTTATACGGTTTCCGGAAGTTATCAGGAGATATTAACAAATTCGGCCGGTTGTGACAGCACGGCTACCCTGAACCTGACCATACTGGAACCAACATCCGGTGATGAGGCGATAGAAGTCTGCGAGAGCTATGAATGGGAGGGCACACTTTATACGGTTTCCGGAAGTTATCAGGAGATATTAACAAATTCGGCCGGTTGTGACAGCACGGCTACCCTGAACCTGACCATACTGGAACCAACATCCGGTGATGAGGCGATAGAAGTCTGCGAGAGCTATGAATGGGAGGGCACACTTTATACGGTTTCCAGAAGTTATCAGGAGATATTAACAAATTCGGCCGGTTGTGACAGCACGGCTACCCTGAACCTGACTATACTGGAACCAACATCCGGTGATGAAGCGGTAGAAGTCTGTGAGAGCTATGAATGGGAGGGCACACTTTATACGGTTTCCGGAAGTTATCAGGAGATATTAACAAATTCGGCCGGTTGTGATAGCACGGCTACCCTGAACCTGACCATACTGGAACCAACATCCGGTGATGAGGCGGTAGAAGTCTGCGAGAGCTATGAATGGGAGGGCACACTTTATACGGTTTCCGGAAGTTATCAGGAGATATTAACTAATTCGGCCGGTTGTGACAGCACGGCAACGCTGAACCTGACCATACTGGAACCAACATCCGGTGATGAGGCGGTAGAAGTCTGCGAGAGCTATGAATGGGAGGGCACACTTTATACGGTTTCCGGAAGTTATCAGGAAATATTAACTAATTCGGCCGGTTGTGACAGCACGGCAACGCTGAACCTGACCATACTGGAACCAACATCCGGTGATGAGGCGGTAGAAGTCTGCGAGAGCTATGAATGGGAGGGCACACTTTATACGGTTTCCGGAAGTTATCAGGAGATATTAACTAATTCGGCCGGTTGTGACAGCACGGCAACGCTGAACCTGACCATACTGGAACCAACATCCGGTGATGAGGCGGTAGAAGTCTGCGAGAGCTATGAATGGGAAGGTACGCTGTATACGACATCCGGAACGTATCAGGAATTACTAACCAACTCAGCAGGTTGCGATAGTACCGCTACATTGACCTTGACCATACTGGAATCAACTTTCAGTTATACGGAAATGGAAGCATGCGAAAGCTACGAATGGAATGGTCGGACTTTGACCGAAAACGGAATCCATGAGATCATGCTAAGCAATGAAGTCGGCTGTGATAGCCTGGCTATCCTGGATCTAACTTTACATGAATCAACTCAAGGTGAAACTGAAGTAATTGCTTGTGGAAGTTATGAATGGGAAGGGACGATCTACGAGGAGTCGGGTTTTTTTGAAACGATTCTGAATACTGCCAATGGATGTGATAGCATTGCTACTCTCAACCTGACAATCAGCCAGGCAGAATTGAACGAGGTAATTATGGATGTATGCGCTGATTATAGTTTTGGAACGCAGCAGATCACTTCATCAGGCATTTATCAGGAGACTTTTAGTAATTCGCTGGGCTGTGACAGTACAGTCCTTCTGAGAGCTGAGGTGTTCAGTACTCCACTCACAGGCATTGCTCAGGAAGGGGCCACTTTAATCGCTGAAGACAATTCCGCAGGCATGACCTATCAATGGCTTGATTGTTCAACCAATCAAAGGCTTGAAGGTGAAACAAATAGGGAATTCTTACCGGATGCGGAGGGAGATTATTCATTGGAAATATCTAATGGCGTATGCATTACCGAAACGACTTGTTTCAGTTACATACGTGATGAAAATGTATTGAATACTGCTGACCTGAAAGGGAGTACTGTTTCAGTTTATCCAAATCCTACGTCAGAAAAGATACATGTCAGCTTCCCGAAAGATGGAAGAAGCGATATTGCGATTTACGGTTTGGACGGAAGGTTAATCGTAGCGGCGGACGTTTCCGGACAGAACATGTTCGTGTATGAGTTACCAGAACCTGGGATGTACCTTTTGCAGGTCAATTCTTCCTCAGGCCAGCAGGAATTCATTAAAGTGCTCAGGAAGTAATTGTCGGAGATTTCTCCATCCATAACGGCGGCGGTTAAGAGGTGTGACTTTGGTTCGTGCCTTTTCCTCGCCGCCTGGTCGCAAGCCTGTTCAATTCATAAAAACAATAGGATTGGGTCATGGGCCAAATTCGAAATTGGGGTGAGTTTACTACCTGAATTGCCAAAGACAGGTGTTTATGAGATTCAAACTTATTCCGGGTGGCAGGGAATTCAAAGCGAAAGTATTGAGAAAATAATTGACTGGAATAAATAGTTCACAACACGCAGTGGTTAAGGGTGTGGTTCTTTGGACTGCACCTTTCCTTGTTTCGGCTTTGTCCCCCGAATGTCCCGACTGGAATTTTGGGCTTTCCCTGAATTACAACTAGCTTTAAATAGTGCAATTAATACTTGTTAAAGTAAAAATCATGCTTCATTTTTTTATGGTTCTAATGACTAGAAATCTCTACCCTATGACCCGTTTAATTTTCGCTTTATGCTTATGTCTGAGGGCTTCAAGTTCTTTTGGACAGCTCGCGGAGTATGAATTCAATGAAAATTTTCAGGACGTTTTGGGCGGCTACCATGCGGTAGCAGAAGGGGACCCATTTATTGAAAACAATCAATATGTATCACTTGATACTGGGGATTACTTGTTGCTCCCCAATACACTTAATGCCGCATTTGATGCTTCCAGGTCTTTGGAGATTCAAGTGAGATTCAAAGTGGAAGGTGATTGGATGTCTACTTCGGGGGAAGATGCCCGAATTATTCTTTCCAGTAAGGGGGATTATGATCAACGTTTAGGAGGATTTGACATTACCGCAAGACAATGGGAGGGTCAGTTGAGAATCATTACGACCTTTGGAGATGGGATCAATTTTGAGCCTGGGCAATGTGCCAGTTGTTGTTCCGATTGTATCCAAAGTGAAGGGAAGTTAGATTTCGTGAGTGATATTGATTCCGGGAATTGGTATGACTTGGTCGTGAAATTTATTTTTGATGAAGAGACACCTTATATACAATACTCTGTCAATAACTCTGTTTCGATCTCCTATTTTGATGACAGGGTTGATTATGATGGCTTTCGTGAATTGCTCAATCAACAGCCGATAGCAGTAGGAGCGGACCTGGGTAATAATATCATCCATCATGGCGATGAAAGCCTTGACCTTCAGGTTGACTACTTGATGTTTGCGAGTCCTGTGCTGTCAGGAGATGCTGGTAAAGTAGGGACAGTTCTTGCCAGCTTAACGGCCCATATGAGAGGAGAGGAATCCTTTTCAGAAACCCAGATCGACTCTTTACATGGTCTGTTTGTAGCTAATTGGGATGCTACGTCCTATGCACCTAACAAAGAGGTCATTCATACCTACATGGATACTTATTCCGACTTTAATGGCGCCTTATTTGATCAACTTTTCAAGGAAGCACCGGACCAATTTCCACCTCTGGAAGCAATTCAGTATCAAATGCAACAATGGATTCTGGATAACCAGTATAGCCCTGAAAAAGTAGGAGAAATGGAAGGATTGGTATTCAAAGATCATGAACTATTTCCGGGAGTTGTGAGTCAGGAGGCTCCTCGCTTAGCCTCAGCCAGCTTTACGATCGATGCCAACTATCAGACGGATCCTGGATTTATTCTCAATGGACAAGAAGAAGTCATCCGGCCAACCGGTTATTATGTGCCACCGGGAGAATTGGTTCGGGTTATGGTGCCTAATGTCGCGGTAGGAAAGGGATTGACTTTGTTTGTAGGTGCTCACCGCAAAAATGTCCAGGAGACGTGGAATGAATTCACACGGTTCCCCAGGATTGGTACCACATATATTATAGATAGTGAAGTTATCACTGTAGCGAATCCTTTCGGTGGTGGTATTTACATAACCGTTCCGGATGGAACTCAATTGGGAGCGTTGATTTTTGAAGTAAACGGAGCCGTTAAAGCACCATACTATTCAATCAGGGAAGGGTTTGAAACTTCTCTTATCACATTTCAAGAAGAAATTGCCAGCTCACAGGTACCCTGGATAGATATGGAGTCAACCAATTTCATGTGTACCATTCCTCATGGCATGGCAAGTCAGATGATTGACCCGGATTCAATTCTTTCGGTATGGGATCAATCATTTGATGCGGTGAACGTAGCTCTGGGCAGGCCATTGACGCGTTTTCGGGGAGAGTACTTAATCATTGATCGAAATTCTCATGTGAAATTTACGGCTGCACCAGCATCTTATCCCATGTCACTGGAAACAGTAGCGTTTCCTTATGAGAATATCTGGAGTGACCCGGTGAGTGTAGAACAGGGGAGAGATTGGTACCGTGCAGTGGGTAGTTTCAATTTCATTATTTTTCACGAATATGGACACCTTCATAACATGCCTACTTTGTTGCATGAGCAAGAAACTAACGTTCACCTACCTGCGACGGCAGCTTACAGCATGGCGATGGGAGAGTCAATTGATTCTGCTTTTGTGTATGCGTTATCTCAAAGACTGAATTTGGAAGAAGCTACACTGGACTGGATCATTACTCCCAACTTTTATGAAGGAAGAAGAATTGGCTTTGTCTCCGAAAGTCCTGGGGATCAACTGCTTTATCAAAGCAGAGGGCTGGTCAAATTGGTCGATATTGCAAAAATGTTTGGCTGGGAGGCGTTGGGAGAGGTCAATAGATATTTTTATGATTATCAAGTCAATAATCCTTTATGGAGTCCGTATTCCTTAGGAGATGATCAGTTGATTGCGGCTGCTTCGGAAGTGTTGGGCTTCAATATGGCACCCCACTTTGAATTTCATGGGATTCTTCCGTCTGACAGTTTGGTCGATGTACTTCAGGGCCTGCCGACTTCTGATCGGGTCAAAGAAAGAATTCTCCATTATCGAGCCATAGTTCCGAGAGACAATGAGGCTATTCAGCCATGGTACCATTCGATTATTCCCGGTCTGGATCCCAATTTTCACTTACCCCGTTGGAACGAATGGCGTAGAAACTATGATGAAACCCATGCTGGAAACATCATCTCGAGAATTGATACCATCCTAAATCGGTATTACGAACTTACCGAGGCAGACTTCAATCAGGCGCCTGTCATTACGGGCCTTATTGAACCCTTAAGGATAAGTGAAAACGCTTCAATTACTTTATCCCTCAATGATTTGAGGGTGGAAGATGCTGATCATGTTTATCCGGATGAGTTTACCCTGATTGTCCTATCCGGTGAAAGTTACTTATTGGATGACTTTACAATTACACCAACCTCTGGTTTTAACGGAGAATTGAATGTTCCGGTGAAGGTGAGTGATGGCATTGAAGAGAGTGAGGAGTTTCTAGTGAAAATTGAGGTAAACAAACTAAACGATGTGCCTGTGATCACAGGCCTCAGTGAACCACTAACGATTGCCCAGGGAACTTCATTGACGCTGACTCTCGGTGATTTTCAGGTTGAGGATACAGATCATAATTTCCCGGATGATTTTACGCTAATTATTTCTCCCGGTGACGATTATACCTTAGAGGAGCATACCGTCATTCCAGAAGGTACTTTTACGGGAACTTTGAGTGTGCCTATTCAAGTGAGCGATGGTATCGACGAAAGTGAAGTTTATTTAGTTCCTATAGAGGTACTCCTTGTGTTGACGGTGGAAGAAGGCTCGGCTCCAATATCCATATACCCTAATCCAATTGAAGATATCCTACATTTCGATATTCAGGCAACAGATCCGGTGACGGAAATTAAATTATTCTCTCTTGCTGGCGGGTTCATTCAGCGATTTGGCCCAGAAAAGCTCAGGGAAGGGACTCTGAATTTTTCAAAGCTGGCGTCAGGAACATACCTCCTACGATTAACTACAGCTAGCAATCATGCGATGTTCAAAGTGGTGAAAGAATAACTCCAATAAGCGATTACCTAATTGATCAGGATAGGTGGAATAGCCTAAATACCCCACCAATTTCGAGCTTCATTGAGCTGAATTTTTGATGAGGATTAAACGAAACAGAAAGATAACACGTGATAATCTCAATTGTCCCGATTAGTCGTTAATTTGATACTTAAGATGTATTGTTTGTTCCAGCTTTGATTAAAGCAAAAGGAACATTTGTTTCACGGCACAAAAAAAGTGCACCAAATATTTGATGCACTTTTCTAGCTCAGTGAAGGTTGAAAGATACTGATTCTTAATGAGTAGCTGGCTCTTAATGAAGTGTAGTATCTAGCTATAAACCTCTGCTAAGAAAGCACGTATAAATTAAAGGATACGATAAATTTTATAAGAACAAAGTAAAATCGTAACAATCTGGTATACAGATATTTATGAAAATATACATGAAGAAAAGTAAGAAAATTATTCTTGAATGTATTAATATTAAGCAAAGCCTTTGTTGGATTGGATCTGATCAATAAAAATATCAAGACATTGCGGAAGCTTGAGGGTATTAAAAGCCAAAGCGAATTCGGAGATATTATCGGTGTTCCAAGTCACAACATCAATAAGTATGAGAACAATGTAATCCCCAAACCTGAGGTTCTGAGAAGCATTGGGAAGGCGTTCAAAATCAACCTCCACTTGTTCATAACCAAAGAAATGTCAGAGGCCAATTTTGAAGAATTCAAGATTGAGCACAACACAGAGGCGAAGCTTGAAAACCTGGTGAATGAGTCCTCCAATAGTTATGAGATCAAGCGCAATGACATTGATAGAATAGCTACATTCTTCAGCGACAAGCTCAAGCGAGTTGAAGATGACGATTGTAATGAAGTGGACCGAAAACGCCTATTTGGGGATATAAGAGCGATATTCCTCGCTTATAATGATAAGTTGCGGGATTTCTATGTGATGCAAGATCACTTATCTGACATCCTCGGTGGCGGAAAAGGTGAAAATTGATCTAAGAAATAAGAGGAAGAAAGAAAAAGCGACTTAAGTCGCAAGACTCAGGTCGCTTAATCTAACTTGATGTTCTGAAACTTAATCTGAATTTCAGATCTTGCATCAGACACCTTAGTGGATAATTTAGATTGATAATAGGCACTACTGCCTGCGTAAACCGCTACCGCGATTAGAAAAAACATGAGCGCAATGGCCCACGGTTCCTTGTAAAAAGGAATGCTTTGATTGAATTCATCGTATTCACGAATGATGTCAGCGAAGATGACTTGATTGTTTTCATTCTTGTACTTTTCACCTACTGAGAGAATGTTATTGATATGCTCATTGTAGATCTGTGCGTAATTAGTGGCCTCTTCGTATTGCTCATTAGCAGCTAAAGCCGACGTGAGTTTCGAATAGATTTCTACCTGAACTCGTTCACTTTTATTGTGTTTTTCTTTGACTGCCTCTTGCCACATTGCTATGGCTTTTTCAGTAAAGCCCGCATCATTGTACACGGTACCCAGGTCATATTTGGTGATGAAGATGGTACCGCTGTTTTTCTCATAGCGTAGCGCTGTTTCGAATGCTTCAATAGCTAGGTCGAAGTTCCTCTCTTCCATGTGGGTGACACCAATTCCATGATAAGCTTTCCCTACATATTCCCACGCTTCTGTCTCCCGATCAAATTCTTTATAGGTACGAATGGTGTTTTCAAAAGCAATACGAGCTATATCATAATCGCCAAGGTCACTATACATGATCCCAACCTGATTGTTCACACTTGCAATGTTTTCGTGATCTTTAATTTTCTTGGCTACCTCTAGTGATTTTGTGAAGGCTTCCTCCGCCTTGAAGAAAGAATCTTCATCCCCCAAAAATTTATAATTACGTCCAAGATTGTAATAAACATTTGATAGAAGTTTTTCACCAATCTCATCCTTTTCTTCAAGTACCCTCAAGAAAATTTTAGAAGCGATCTCGTATTGTCCGTAATATTGATTGAGGATCGCTAAATTATTTCGGACTTTTGCTCTTAAAACTGGATCTTCAGCATTATCCAAATACTTTAGAGCTTCATTGTAGGCGAAGTAGGCTTTTGAAACGTCCTCCAGAATATTGTCATAGACATAAGCTTGATACCAAATAGCCTTTCCCGAATAATAATTGGAAGAAGCGGACTTTGCCTGTTCTACAATGTCAGTAAGCTGAGCTAATGCATCTTCGGGATCATCGGATATGGCCGTTTTTGCCTTATCCAAAGCAGCGTCGAAAGACTCAATTGTGGAGCTTTCAAGTACTTCCTGATCACCTGTTACCTCGCATTTAGTCATTAGAATTATCGCGAAGAAGCAAACCATCAAGAGGCTAAAGTTATGCTGTCTATTACTGTTCATCTTTCTTAAAATTATAGCTCGTGGTTCTACTTAGTTAATCAATCATCTTCAAGTTCGGCCTTTTTTGCCCCGTCATTTTCAGTTTCTTTCTTAAATTCTACATTATCGAAAATCTCTGAATCCTCTTCACAGGACGAGAATGTAAACAAACAGATACCAACTACTACATAAGCAAATATCAATCGCCGCACTCGTCTTTTTACCATGTCATCTTTCTAATAGTCCGTTGGCAATTTATGAAAGATTTCAATCCGGGTACATTTTGACGTAAATAGCCGTAAATGGTCATTTTCCCGATTAAAATCAAGATGAATTTTCCTATTAATAATAAGATTATTCTTTTGGAGGAAATTGAAGAAGAATTTTGTTAGTCTGGATATTCTCGGCTTATGAGGATTCCGCTTATAATCGAATCATGTAAGCGTCTGGTTTATTACTACCGTTCATGGAGCTTCTAAAAAGCTATCAGCCTTAGTCGACTTTCCTTTTCAAAAGCAACTTTTCCATTTATGACCTCTCCAGTTTCACCACTATAGTAGTCCGTGACTTGTTGACCATTACTAAAAACACCCGAGACTGTCACGGTTGTGCTTGGGTCCATTGCTACCACAACCTGATCAGAAATTTTACCGCTCAAAGAGCGCTTAAAGGTGTAGGGGGAATCGACGATCATTTCGTGAATGCCCGCGCCAATCGAAGGGTGGTCCCTTCTGAATTTTCCGAGCTTCTGCCAGTGTGCGAGGGTAGCTTGCATCTCTTCATTGTTTGCGAGCTCTTCCCACGGCATGGGTGTTCGTAATGTAGCGTCGCCGGAGGCCCCTTCGAATTCCAGTTTTCGACCCAGTTCATCTCCATAATAGATCTGTGCACCTCCTGGTACCAACATGAGCATCGTGGCGAAATCTCTAACCTTATCCCGGGAACGGTCAAGTATGGCTCCATCATCATGAGAAGCAATGTAGCTGAGCGTTGTAATCCCTTTCCATTCTGGGCTGGAAAGAATATTGGAGTAAGTTGAAAAGACTTCTTCAGGGTCTTTTTCCACCTCTCCTTTAAATGCGAAATTGATCAGACTGCTAAAACCCTGAGCATAATAGTCAATTTTCTCCACGCCGCCATCCATTGTGAATATTCTGTTGTAGAGTGAATAGTTGTATACTTCTCCCAGGTAATAAAGATCAAGGTCGTCCAGTTTTAGTGCTGGATTTTGAGATTTCCAGGTTCTCAAAGCTTCCAGAGCCAATTGGTACAATTCTCCCCAGACGGATTCTTCTACATGCTTGACCGTATCCACCCGTAGACCGTCAATTCCCAACTCTTCGATATAGTCCGTGATCCATTTCATGATGTAGAATCGTGGTGCTCTGGGGTGACCTGTTTCTGCGAAAAAAGCATCCAGCTCCTCAATTTCCTGATCATAGCGACCCTCCGCTTTCCATTTGTCTGCCAAATATTGTGGTAATTCCACGGCTTCATCGGATTCGGTTCGGATGTCAGGCAGGTTTTCCACCAGCGTGCAAGTCACGGTTGAGGCATAACTGCTGTAGGTACACCGGGGAGAAGTTCGTACCCAGCTATCTTCATATTTTGGGTCTTGATCTGTGACTGGCCCGGTATGGTTGATGACCACATCGAAGCAATTCGAATCTCCTGGGCATGTGCTTTTTGGATCAGTTCTTCCAAGTCCTCCATGGTTCCGAAATTGGGATCCAGGGTGGTCCAGTCGGAGATCCAGTACCCGTGAAATGCATATTGGTGACCAAAACCTTCATCAACGGAAGCCTTGACTTGCTGAAAAACAGGTGTCATCCAGATCGCATTTATCCCAAGATCCCGGAAATAACCTTCTTCGAGTTTTTGAATAACACCCCGAATATCTCCGCCCATGAAACTCCTCATGGGAGCACCGTCTTCTTTGCGACCGAAGGAATTGTCGTTAGATGGGTCGCCATTCTTGAATCGATCAGTCAAAAGGAAATACATGTTGGCATTCTCCCACATGAATGAAGTATTTGTTACAGTGGTTTGTTCCGATTGAAGTTCCTCAGCCTGGGGTTTTTGCGTGTTGCAGGCGAATGTCGAGATTAAACAGGCAGTGATGATGACCTTGAATTTCATGCTTGTGAATGATGATTGAGTCTAAGCTAATGAAAAACTTATTGGCTATAATCATTGAAAATTGATTTGAGCCCTGATTATGTTTTGATAACGTTTGTAAATTTTGGTTTCCTTTAAATGATAGTGAGGTGGAATTTGAATGACTACCAATTGTCTACCACAAGGTCTCCGATTGCCGCCCTCTGATAATAGGCTGTTAACATCATTCTTATTCCCTTTGAAGCTAGAAAACCTATTACCATGAGAGCGATGAGAAAATTGGAATCAAGAAAATTGACCTGGTTATGGTTGTCAGAAGGGTTGATCTTTTTGGTGACGGTGGTAAGTATTGCAGTGCTATTCGCTTCCTTTGTGTTGTAGACGCTTCCTTTTACCGATTACTTACCATTTGTAAAACAGCCCCAGACTAAGTGCTGGTGATGCAGCTACCGAAGTGCCAGACCCCCCTCCGATAGAGGCGAAGCCTCCCAGACCAGCTAACAGATCTTCAGCAAAGATTTTCAATAGAAAGGCATTGTATTCCTGGAAGCTGGTATAAAACCCAGTTTCAATAACATTGGGCGCATCTACTCCAGGGTCACCATTGTTCAGGTTGTGCCAGCGATTGATGTTGAAGATGACAGTGAAATTTTCATCCGCCTTTAGCCCGCCTTCGACACCAAAATTCAGGAAATCGTGATGATCATTTGTACGATAGCCATATCCGAAAAAGCCATGAGCAAACCATTGATTCATACTACCACCGATAGAAAGCTTCGGTTGGTAAGTAGTTGCATTGACACCTGTTGAGAGCCCGGACTGAGAGTCTCGTTCACTGGTAGGCAAATCCACCTGTCCGATCAATGCGACTTTCACAGATTGATCAAGTACGGTATATTTTCCGAAAACGCTGATATTACCAAGAGCGGCATGATTGCTGGAAGGCAAATTGGGTGTGATGTTGGGCGCAGTAGGGGCTCCGGTTGAAACCAGAATGAATGGGATGTTGGCGCCTAGTGAAATCCGTGAAGTGACCCCAAATTCGCCATAAGCCGCCACAGTAAAATCAAATAGCTCACGGTCTACTTCCCGTGTAGTTCCCCCACCGTCGTAGACCTAAGAGTAACTAGGTATAAGATTGAATAGTAACTGGGTGTAACCATGTCCCTGTCCGGGTGCCCAGGGCCCCTGTGCTGTGGCCTCAATCAGGCAGAAAAGACATGTTACGACAAGCAGGTTTTTTAAGGTAATAGGCATAAGGCAATAAATAGATATGGAATCGAATGGTTCAGTGTATCGTGATGCTTTCGAACATTTAGCGCCAACCCGACGATTCTTTTTTACTATAACGCCTAATCTTCTTCTATAAGGTGATGATCGACAGTTATATTTTCTTTTTCTAAACGTTCCAGTCGTGCTTTTCTGGAATTGTGAAATAAATTCCAATACATCACGATCCACAGGGAGCTCATCACCACGATAATGCTGAATATGAACAACAAACCTCCGTCATCATGGACCTCAAGTCCGAGAACGGTGAAATGATAAAAATTGGCGGCGCTGATGATACTTAAAGAAATGATTGCTCCAACAATGTAATAGCGACTGAACAATGCAATGATGGCGATCAATTCAAAAATGGCGATTGTGATCCTTCCATGGGGTTCCATGTTGAGTTGATCAAATATCCAAACACTTTCTGGTACGGCCATGAACTTGGCGGGTAAGGTTTGTCCGATGATCAATGCGACAAGAATTCTAGGTATCCAATGGGTCAGGTCCTGGCGTTTGAAACTTTGGCCTTTGAATGGATTCATGTTTGAGAGTTTTAGCGGTGGAATACAATTATGACAAACTAACTTGAAATTAGCACCAATACGTTTCCCAGTAAGCTCTCAATCAGATAGGAATGTAAATCTAAGGACAGTTTTTGTACTTTGTTGAAAAAGAGTAAGTTATCAGGGGTTACCTCTAAAATGAGGTGTAGAAAATCGGAAAATTATATCCACACAGGAACGCAAATAGGCATCTAAACTGATCTTGTACATATTGGTAAGCGTATACTTTGTTCATTGGCCTAAAGGTTTTGGGAGTATTTACCCTCCGCTTCGGCCACTTCAAGATTTCTTTTTGAGTCGAAGAAATCTTATATCCCCTTTTTCATCGTAGATGTGTTCGTAGGATAGGAATTCAAACCTGGCTCACATGATGGTGCTTTGTTCTACTTCGAATTGAAATACATCCTGACTAACCAAAGAGAAGATGAAACTCTGCATTATTGACGATGACGAATTGATCCATTCACTTTATAGACTGTTTTTTGATGAATTGATCAGGAATCTGGAAACAGAATCATATCACAATGGATTGGACGCCATACGCATTTTTGAGAATCCTACCATCGCCGAGCAAGGAATTCCTGACGTAGTGTTATTGGACATTAACATGCCCATTATGAACGGAATTCAGTTTTTAGATCGATTTGAAAGTATAGCTCCTTCCTTGAAGAAAGTCCCTTCAATCTTCATTTTGTCGTCATGCTTTATGGAAAGTGAATTTTTGACCAGCAGAAAGTACGTTACCAAGGTATTTAGCAAACCCATGACCAAGGAGATAGTGAGAAAGGTGATTTTTCAATCTGATGGTATATGAATAGAGTTTATCATTTTTTTGGAGCGGCATTTTATCCTGAACTTCCTGATTGGCATAAAAGAAGAGTATTGATAAATACCATTGTATTGTCGCTGCTTTTCTTATTAGTGACAAGCCTTTCTTTTTTTCTGATAGACTTTAAGATAGCCAGCGCCATGGGGCTATTTGGAGCATTGGGAACCATACACGTCGCACTACATTTAAGAAGAGGTCATTCATTGATTGGGTCTGTGAACCTATTGGCGATGTATGCCAATATCATGTTTTTAGTGGAAGTAGTTTTCAGTGGTGGCATATCATCACCTGCCCTCTACTGGCTGATGTCATCTCCATTTTTCTCATTGATCTTTTCTGATTACGAAGTAAACCGAAATAGTGCCTTTTGGATCGTCCTGGTATTTTTTGAATTCATCATTCTCTTCATATGTGATTCCGAATTGGGGACATTGTTGATGTGGTACCCTGTTGAGTGGCATGAAACACTTGTGTTGGTTTTCGCCATTACGTTTATGTCTTATTGTTCGGTTGTCATCCTTATGGATATTAAATCCAGAAAAGACGGATCCGTTAATAACGATAAGCAGGATCGTATGGAGGATTCATTTCCATTGGAAGTCACTGTTTTGGACATGTTGTCACTTTCAAAAGAGTCATTGAGGCTTCACCGAAGAATGACCTGGATCGCTATCATTTTGGTTCCGATTTTTCCTGATGCATTATTTTTTGAAGGAACGGAATGGAGGCCAATTTTTTCGATTCGAATTGGGCTGATTTTGTTTTTTATCATGTCACTCTATTCGAACTTTTCAGGTAAACTCTCTGGTAATGCTCTCGCTTATTTATGTCTGGCTCCACTAGTGATTTTTCTCTCTTATGCAACTTCTCTGGCGCCTCCGGGCAATGTCCTGATCTATAATATCAACTTCTCAGCAGTTTTCATCATATCTTCATTTTTCCTGCTTTGGCATTGGAGGCATTCGCTTACAATAGGAGTGATTTCTCTGGTATCATACCTCTTTTTTGCATTCATCGCAGATCGTCTGAATGTTGCATTGTTCATTAAGGATGGTGCTTTTTTACTCTTCTCCATCGCTTTTGCGGGGATATGGCTTTCCAGGTTTAGATATCAATATTTCTTGAAAGAAAATGCTTTGAGGAGAAGGCTAGGAGAGAACAATAAAAAATTATCTCATCAAAACAACAGACTTAAAGTTCTGAACAAACAATTAAGGAGATCTGAAGAAAAGCAAAAACAATCTTCATTGATCAAAGACAAGCTGTTTTCCATCATTTCCCATGACTTGAGATCACCTATTGGGACGGTTAGTAGTTTCATTCAAATCATGAATGATGACTCAATGCAATTAGATCATTTGAAAGAGCGGGAGATTCTAAGTAGGCTAGAAACCTCTTTAAAGAATGTTGAACTTCTAATTGACAATTTGCTCAGTTGGGCAAGGTCCCAGATGGGTATTCTGCAGTTAAGACTGGAATGCTTTGACTTAAAAGAAGTATCAAGCAGGTGTGTTGATTTATTTAATGAGGACCTGAAAAGGAAAGGTTTGGAAATATCGGTAAATGAGTGTCTCAATACAAAAGCATACGGTGACAAGAGTACAATTGATTTTGTGATTAGAAATCTTCTTGCCAATGCAATAAAATTCAGTAATACAGGTGGAGTGATCTCCATTGAGTTTGACCAGATAGATGAATTTTTATATGTCTCAATCATCGATCAAGGCGTAGGAATGAATCAGGAGGATGTGTCTAAACTACTCGATCCAAATACTCATTTTTCCAAACCAGGGACCAATAAAGAGATGGGTACAGGATTAGGTATTCAACTCTGTGTGGATTTTGTTGAAAAGAATAAGGGTGAACTCCTTATTACCTCCAAAGCAGGAAAGGGGTCAAGATTTACCTTTAGTATACCGCGCCGCAGGTATGAAAAGCCGGGTGTAAAATATGAAGGGTCGCCATACGGCTTAAATCATCATCAGTAGCATCGGAACGGACTGTGAGATAATCTATGAGCTTCTCAAAACATTAATTAAATGAATAATTGACCAAGGCAACCATGTCTGCAGAATTAATTACACATAATGGTAAAATAATTGTATTTGGAGACTATTCAGAATGCAATAACAAGGAAAAAATGATCGCCAAACTACACGAGGTGGAGCAATTGATGCTGAAACAGGAGGGACTTGTACTCTACCTGGCCGACCTAAATAAGACACATGGTAGTGTTGAATTCATGACGGCTGTCAAAGAAGTAGCGAGAAGAACATTCAATCATAAAGTTGATAAAGCGGCTTTATTGGGAATTACTGGTGTAAAGAAGGTCCTGTTAAATGGGTTTAATAAGGTTTCCAAACAAAAGTTTGAACCTTTTGATACAAAGGCGTTGGCGCTGGAGTTCCTGACAAAAAACTAATTACTAATCAATTTAAAATTACTTCTTGTAATGAGGTTTAACTGTACATTTTTTGTTGTTATTTTTTCTCTATTCACTCATCTTGTCGATGCTCAAACTGGACATGTCTTAAATGGTACGGGCGCTAAAAGTTTTGGGATGGCTGGGATAGGGACCGGATATACTACTGGTCCCAGCACCGCATTGACCTGGAGTCCCGCGTCGATTTCAAAGATGCCTTCGACACTGGAGATCAGTACATCGCTGATTTCTCTGAATCCGCAAAACTATTCAGCAATGGACCTCTCAGTCCTTGAACTGGGACCGCAAGGATCCATACTAGAGGGTAGTTTGAATGACAGTGCAAAGGATACGGTTCTACCGATTATTTCTTTCGTGTACAATCCTGACTCCCGGTGGAGTTTCGGCATGACCGCAGCCGGAATTGGAGGTTTTGGAGTCAATTATGAATCTTCTGCTTCAAGTCCTGTTTCCGTGCTCTTTGGAGATATTAAATCTAAATACCGACTCTTTCAAATCTCCTTGACAGCTGCATATGAGATTACGGAGAAGCTTTCAATCGGTATTACTCCCACTTTTAATATCGCATCTCTTGAATTAACACCGATCAGTTCAACTGCACCTAGGATTATAGATGGATTAGTATTCTACCCATCTGGTGAGGAGACCAACGCGCGAGGATATGGGTTCCATGTGGGATTGTTTTATGATTTGAACGAGCAGTTCAGTTTTGGAATGACCTATAAGAGTCGACAATATTTTGAGGATTTTGAATATGATGTTCAGAATGGATTGGGCAAATCAGCTACAACTTCACTCGACTATCCGATGATTGTTACTGCCGGTGGTGCTTTCAAAGGATTTAAAGATTTTGTATTTGCCCTGGAAGCGAGAATGATTGATTTCTCTTCAACTAAAGGTTTGGGAGATATAGGATATGGATCGGATCTGGAAGTAAAAGGTTTCGGTTGGGAGAATTCTTATTTCTTCGGGTTTGGGGCAGAATACTTTCTTTCAGAGCATTTAATTATTCGCTCAGGGTATTCTTACAATACAAATCCTGTCAACGCCAGCCGCTCTTTCTTCAGTACGGTAGCTCCAGCGGTGGTTCAGCACGCTGCAAGTTTGGGCTCGACCTATTCCCTGAGTAAACTAATCGACGTAAGTGTAGGATATCATCATGGATTTAAAGCAACAGTTGAAGGGCCGTTCATTCTTCCCTCTCCGGATGGAGGCCAGCCTGTGCCCTCATTAAACAGATCATCTCTTGCTACCAATGTATTTTCAATTGACCTTACTTTAACATGGTAATGACCTTGAGCAAAACTGAGGGGAATGAGGGAGGAATCCTATTGAACCCAACTTATGCTATCTATTTTGAAGGTTGGGGGTTTGGTCATGGTCGGTATTATGGACTAACTCCATTACCAATGCCACATAAATAGAAGAAGCAGTTTTGAGCCGTAGGAAGGTAGGAGCAGGGGGGATTAGTACTGGATGAGCGTGCCTTCACGTTTTCCTTTTTCTACAGCCCATTCGAAGAAGTACAGACTTAGTGGGAAGAAGATCAGGGTCATGCCGCAAATGATGTACAGGTTTTGGGAGATCATGGCCAAAGAATAGCCCTGCAGCATGGCAAGTCTAAGTGCATCCAATGCGTAGTAGATCGGAAATACATAAGATACGGTTTCCAACCATCCGGGCATCAGGGTAACAGGGAAATAAGCCCCACCAAGAATGGCACTGAGGTGGCTAAATACGAAGCCAAAGGGCTCACCTTTCTTGAAAATGATGGTACCGGCAGCGGCAAACATACCGAAGCTTATAAATGCTAATATGGAGAGTACGAAGGTTACCAGTGTCGCCAAGACGTTGATGTTTGAGAAACTGAAGCCCAGGAATAAACTTCCTACTGCGAAAATCAGGATCAATTGAACACCGGCTGAAAGGAAACTGTATAGGGCAGAGTTGAGGACGATGGCTTTGGGATTCGTTTGTGAGCTTAGGATGGCTTCCAGGCATCCGGCCATTTGTGCACGACGCATACTGTCTGAAAAAGTAGTGACTGCCAATTGAAAATACCGGGTAAAAGCTATGCCTATCAGAGCAAAAGGAAAGTAAGCTCCACCATACTTGATCAAAGTTTCCGCAGAACCTTCCTCTACAAGTTTCCCTACGAAGAAAAAAGATACCAACGGTAGGATTGATCCGAACATTTGGATCACGAAACTTACTTTGTAGCTTGTTTCAATGATAAAATCCTTGACTATGAATGCTTTAGCTTTGTGCCAGAAGTTCATAATAGCGCTGAGTTGGTTTACCCATGATCATTTCAAAGTAATAGTTTTGCAAACTGCCGTAGGAGCTTAGGACATCACTGATTGTTCCGAAATGTAGTATTTCACCAGCTTTCATGATCACAACCTTATTACACATTGCTACGGCTTCATCCAGGTCGTGTGTGGCAATGAGCAGGGTTCGATCAAGTTGCTGGTGGATCTTCATTTTGATGAGCGCTTTCACTTCTTCCTTCCCAATAGGGTCGAGGGTGCGGGTCGGTTCATCAAGAATCAAAACCTCGGGATCCGAGAGTAGTCCTCTCGCAATAGCGAGCCGTTGTTTCATGCCTGATGAATATCCCGCAAAGTCCTTGTCCGCATGTTCCGTTAGCTGTACCAAATCGAGTATCTCATCGATTTTGTGATTGAGCTGCAGACCGAATAAGTTGTCGAGTTTACCAAAGAATTCCAGGTTTTGGCGCCCACTAAGTCTCCAGTAAAAACTTCTTTCCTCATTTAGAACGAACCCGATGTTGTGACGGGCTTGTATGTTATGAGTAAGTGTGTGATACCCATTCACCATGATTTCTCCGGAAGTTGGGTAGAGCAAACCGCCGATCAATTTCAGGAGCGTTGTTTTTCCGGCACCATTTGCCCCCAAAAAAGCGACTTTGTCTCCTTTTATGATAGAAAGTGAACTGGCTTTTAATGCTGTGACTTTCCTTTTAGGCGCAAAAGGTCGGGTAAGCCATTCTTTGTAGCTTTTTGGGATGGGATAAGTCATCACCACATCCCTGACATCAATGATCATAAAGGATTGGATAGTTGAATACCGGGAATCAAGAACGATTCCCGGTATTGAAGTTTTAAATCTGCCTCCGTTATTCTGCCTTTAAGGCCTGAATAGGTTTTTTGCCCATTACAGAATATACATTTGATAAAATGGACAATACTGCAATCAATAAGATAAGCATGCCTCCAAGGAAAAAGGAGAACACGGGCATATTGATACTGTATGCATAGTTTTCCAGCCACTGGCTGATAATGAAATAGATAACCACCCAACCCAGTACTGTGGCGATGACGGCAAATCGCAGGATGTCTTTGGAAAGAACAAAGATTACATTGAGATTGGTAGAGCCCAATACTTTCCTCATGGCGATCTCCTTTGTTCTGGCAGAAATATCGTTGTGCAAAATGCCATAGATTCCAAAGACACCAAGGATGATGGAAATGATTGCCAGGACCAACATGACTTTTGCGAAATACTTCTCCGAATCATATTGTGTGGAGAAATGTTCGTTCAGGAAAAAGTACTCCAACCCTTCTCGCGTAGAATAGACACCTTCCCAGGCTTCTGTTACTGCATCGATTGCTCTTAGTGAGTTTGAGCCATATTTGACTGAAATGAATTGGTATTTTCCATCTTTCATGTAATTGTAAATAACAGGAGCTTGAGTTTTACGCATAGGGGTAGTGTGATAGTCGTCCATAATACCTATCACTTTTAATTTTTCTCCATAACGTGTAATACTGGAATTCAAAGCGTGTTCAGGATTCTTAAATCCTAGTAAGTACATGGCACTTTTGTTCATGATTACACTACTGCTATCTGCCAGGCGGTCTTCTGAAAAACTCCTACCGGCCAGGATATCAATCTTATAAGAGTCTACAAAATGCGGATCAATCCAGGAAGAACCAACGGATAAATCCGCATCTGTATGATCTGAGCCATATAATTCATTCCAGCTAAGGTCAATGGTTGGGACATCACTGGAGATACAAACGCTTTCTACTTGCGGGTAGGTCTCCAGTCGTTCTTTCAGAGTAATCAGATGCTGGACATGAGTGTCACTTGTTCGATCTTCAATCGGCTCTCTTAATATGACCGTGTTATCTATATCGGCACCCACTTCTTTGTTCAACATGAAACTGATTTGCTTATATACTGTAAAAGACCCAAGTGAGAGTGCGAGAATGGCTACTAGCTGTGATATTATCAGAACACCTTTCAGTCTTTTGGTGAATTTGTTGGATACAAAGACATTTTTGGATCGCAGGGTATTTACCGGATTGATTTTAGCCATCACAACACCTGGAACTCCTGATGAGATCAGGGCACTGGAAAGCAGGAATAACACGATGGAGATCCAAATTATCGGATAGTTGAAGATGTAGTAGGAGAGGTCTAATCCAACCAGTTCATTGAAGGTTGGTAGAACCATTTGAGTTACCAGAACAGCAGCTACTGTTGCTGCAAAACTGACTAACAAGGCTTCATAAAAGTAACTTTTTACTGCACTAAGTTTACTTGAACCCATGATCTTCCTGATAGCAATGTCTCTTGTTCCAAGCGTGTACCGATGCATCGACAAATTCGTAAAGTTGAACCATGAGATGATGATGGTCAGTAAGCTCAACATCAATAATGAATCCACGGCTGCTTTACTTATTTTCCGACCCTCCAGACTATAGTTTAAGTGGGCCGATTCGAAATGAACTTTATCGATTGGCTGCAACAGATAGAAGAAGCTAAGTTCGGGCACACTTTTAGCGAACGCATGAATGTCGTCAAGCAGGACTTTATACCGTTCCTCAAAGGCCCGCGGCTCTGTTCCTTCCTTGAGTTTCAGGTAACTGTAATATCCATGCATGCCCCAATCTGTGCGACCTTGTTCCTGATCATAAGCAGAGAAGTAGGTGTCCATGTTGATGAACATGTCAAATTTGACATGTGAGTTTTCAGGGACCTTACTTACCGCTGTAACTTCACATAAATATTCTGAATTGAGATTCTTAAATTTTAAGACTCTTCCTATGGGATTTTTATTGCCAAAATACTTCTTTGCGTAAGCTTCTGAGATGACAATTGTATTGGGCTCAGCTAACGGTTGCTTTCCGTCTCCCTTGGTAATCGGAAATGCAAAAAAATCGAAAAATGTCGGGTCTACAAATGCAACGGTACGCTCGACAAAAGATTTTCGATTATAGGTTACAACATTTGAACCCGCATTGTTTCCAGGAGTTCGAATACGCACGGACTTTTCAACTTCCGGAAACGCTTTGTGAATCTCAGGAGCGACCGGAGCACTTAGAACAGCCATATTGTCCAGCGTTTCTTCACCTTTCAATATCGTGACATACATCCGGTAAATGCGATCGGAATCCTCGTGGAACGTATCGTAGGAGTATTCGAAGATTACATAATTGAGGATCAATAAAAAGGAAACCAGCCCTAAAAGAAGGCTTGCAAAATTTAGTGAGATATTGATCCAATGCTTTCCTATTCTTCTGAATAATAGCTTCATGGTTCTTAATGATAATGGTTCTTAATAGCGGGTTTTTCGGTCTGCGGTTGAGATACCAGTGTTATCTCATTTAACCACGTTACGACAGCATCAAATAATTTCAGCTGACTGATTACGGTAGCAAAGTTGTGATCAGTATTAGCAAAATACATCATATTCGGATTATTTGCCCCGTGTTCCACCATTTTTTTATAATCCGCTGCAAATTTCATCTTAAATACCTCGTAACTGACACTTCCTTCGGAGTAAATCAATAACATTGGATGAGTTTTTGCCATGGGAAATAGTGATTGTGACCTATGGATGTTACCTGATGTATGCTGCTTCTTTTCTGATTTTACCCTGAAGATTCGCTGCAAAACATGGAACAATTGGGTAGGGTTTTTTCGCAACAGCGATGGCCACTGACTAAGGTCAAAAAGCTTTTGTTTATAAAGCCGTTTTTCCAGTGATCTTTTCGCCTTTTCATTGATTTGTTTAATGTCTTCTCGGGGCAGTAAATAGGCATTGATCAGGATCGTTCCCAGGACTAGTGAGTTATTATTACTGGCCATTCGAAATGCCACATCCCCACCCGAACATAAACCCAGGAGGATGAATTTTCTGAGGCCAAATTGTTGTTTGATTTCCTCCAGCATGAATTCGGTTTCATTAACCTGGTAATCTTCGAAGGTATATTCATCGCTTTCCTCCTTATTTCCACCAACGCCTGAGAAGTCGAATCGAAAGGAGGGAAATCCTTCATGTTTGAGGCGTTCTGATAATTTAGCATAGAGCCGATTGGGTCCAGCCATGTTCACGATACCCGCATTCAGGAATACGATCCCGAACTTACTTTCTTGTACCCATTCCGATCCATTCATCAGACAGGTAGATCCTGATGGGAATTTCACCAATTGTAAGCTGTTCATGTAATTAGATCTTTATGCCATTGAGCGATTGTTTCAATGTCTTTTTCTGGTATGAATCCCTTTTCCGAAGCCAGTTTATTCCAGAAGGGAGGGCTTTTCGAAGCAATTAGATTTAGTCCATTCTTCTGATTTATTGTGCCGCAGTATTCTTCAGACAAAAGAAGGGTCAGGTTATTTCCATGTCGGGATGGGTCGAACACCAGATTCCTGATATTTTTTTGAAGTGATTGTGAGATCTGATAACTGTTGAATTCCAGGGTTTTGCGCCCCTTATTTAAACCTGTGGGATCGCCAAAAGATCCTTTTATGAATTGCTTTTGGTATTTATTGAGATCATTTAAATAGGGAATTCCATTGATGACGGGGTGCCATAATAATAGCTGGTCAATTTCCGCTTCCAATTGCTCGGCAAAAGAGTTGATCAGCGTTGCTCCCATTCGAAGACCGATAAGATGAACCTTTTCACTCTGGAACTTGTCTTGAGTTTTTGAAATAATCTTCAAAAGATTTTGTAACCATTCCTCCAGGGTCAATTGTAAATGACTACCTTCCGAATTGCCCATTCCTGCAAAATCGAACCTCACAATGGGGCTGTGGAGGCTTGCCAAACGATCGCTTAAGCTGTTAAGCGCCCTGTCTGCAATGATCTCTTCCTGAAATACTGGTGGACAAAGTATGATGGGCTGATTTTTAACCTGCGTACTTGTGTACCAGGTGCCAAATATTGCATTGGAGTGAGAATTGACTAAGAAGTTTTCGGTATTTACCTGTACGACCTCTTCATTTGATTCTGTCGAGAGAAAAGAAACCAGTGCTTCTATCGATGAGTGTTCATAGAACTCGGACAAGGTCAGGGGCAACTTGAGTTTCTTTTTAATTCTAGAAAGGAGAACCACTGCTTTGAGTGAATCTCCACCCAGGTCATTGAATTTTGCAGCCGTATCCAATTGTTCAACCCCGAAAAAACTTTTATAAAGCCCGGTCAACTTGTCACTAAGTTCGACCTTGGAAAACTTTGTAGGACCCTCATCATGGCTTAATTCCTGAAGGGCTTTTTGCTCGTTACTTGTAGTAATGAAGTTGATGAGGTCTACGGGACTGATTAAGGTGTGGGAGTGAGAGGAGGATACGATCCTTTTGAAAAGCTCAATACCTACATCCGGAGATATTCCATGTAAAACTTTGGCGTTGATCTGTTGCGCGTCTTGCAAATCGTTTTTCTTTTTTACGGAATCGAATGCCATTCCCACATCCAGCCAGTCGCACCAATTGATGGTTTTTTCGATACTTCGGCCTGATGCGCAGGAGTCGAGGTATTCATTGGCTGTGTTATAAGCCATTTGACCGAATTTCTTCCTGTACACCTGATTGCCAATGGAAGAAAAATTGATGAAGAAATCAAGCGATAAATGAGCTGTGAGATCTTTCAGTACTAAGTGGCCGTGAATTTTAGGAGTCAGGATTTCATGGATGCTCTTATTGTCCCTGTTAGCCAGGATACCTCCGAAATCAGCTCTTCCCGCAGTGTGAATGACTCCATGAATCTCGCCCCATTCATTTAATAAGTCAGCAATTGCTAATTTCATTTGCGAGTGATTGGCAATGTCTACCTCATAAGGTTTTACTTCTCCACCCAGTTCTCTAAGCGTTCGGATTAGTGCTACTTTTCTTCGCTCATTTTCATTCAGTGGATTTTTCCATTGATCCTCTGATGGAATCGAACTGGAGGAAAACAGCGCGACCTTTGCCTGAAAATGTTTAACCAGATACGTACTGATCGAACTGCCCATGCCGCCAAATCCTCCAGTTACTAAGTATACACCCTTCTTTCGAAAGTGAGCTTGATTAGAAGTGACCTTCACTGGTTGATAATCGTTTTCCCAGAATGTATCACCGCGAAGCGCAACCACCTTCATACGGGGCTGGTGTCCACTTTTGATGTAGCTTAAGATGTTCTCTGAAACAGCT
This sequence comes from Cyclobacteriaceae bacterium, assembly GCA_965215825.1. Classification (GTDB taxonomy): domain Bacteria; phylum Bacteroidota; class Bacteroidia; order Cytophagales; family Cyclobacteriaceae; genus JAWPMT01. Next base: position 1,762,204 of record CBDCEM010000003.1, read on the forward strand.
TTTTTATCTCTTTTCCTCTCTTCCGAATTGAACTCGATGAGCCTGGTATTGAGCCTTTCGAATTCAAGCGGAGCAATCTTAACGGGACCTGCCAGGGTTGATTTCAAAGGTGAGATCAATTCCCGGCCTAACACTGCAAACGCATCGTTAGTAAGCACGTCGAGAGCTACCTCCTTTTTTAATTGGGGCCCAAACGCTCTGATGAAATTCAATAGGGAATAATACCACTCGTTGAGTGAGTTGTCGACATTTTGAATTGTTACATTGGATATTTTAGAAGTGATACTCAAACCGTGAATGACGTGGTGCGGAATAAGATCTGTGGCTTTTAGTGCTCTGAATAACTCATCGTACTGGGCGGCATCTCCAAAATCCATTTGGTAGGAGTGTTTGCTGCCTTTAAAGTACTTACCAGGTTGTACCACGACCAACTTGCATATACTCTTTAGTTTTTTAACCAAAAAATGACTGGAAGAAGTAGCCAGTAGCAAACAGTTCTTCCCTGTCAGTTGATCAGAGTTGCCAAAGAGAATGCTCCTCCAATAGGGTGCATAAGTCAATTCTTCGGAAGACCTTGTTACAGCATCCGATATCGGTTTTCCGATTGGGAGCCAGAAGTTTTTATGATCGAATGAGTAGCCTGGTAATCTGATTTTGGTAGCGTTCGGACTCATCACTCGTCCCAGATCTATTGACACGCCATGTTCCCAAATTTTGCCGAGACCTTCATAGAAGTGCTTTAATGGTTCCGGTTCTTTCGCATTAGGTGGAACCAAATTAGTAATCGGCTGATCGGTCATTGTCTGACTGGCAAGATAGGATAGAGCACTGCCCGGGCCCACCTCGATGAGAACGGCATTTGCCTCATTGAGTAACCGAATACCGTCAAGAAACCGTACTGGATTGGCTATGTGTCTTTTCCAGTAGTCTGCAGAGATGTCATTTGCTTGAATCCATCCGCCAGAAAGATTTGATACAAACGGAACCTTGGGTTCATCATATGTGTAATCAGAAATTCCTGATTCAAATTCCTCCAACATGCCTTGCATCATGGGCGAATGATAGGCGTGCGAAGTTTGAAGTCGGCGATGTTTGATTTTTAGTGCTGTCAGCTTTTCTTCCAGGGTGTCAACGGCGAGAGTCTCCCCGGAGATCACGTAATTAGCTTCACTATTAATAGCTGCAATACACAGGTTGTCAGGGAGTTCTTCAAGAAATTTTCTTTCTCCATTAAGTGAGATCGAAACCATTGACCCTCGCGGCATTTTTTGCATCAACTGAGAGCGGATCAACACCAGTTTGAGAGATGACCGAAGCGTCATGGCACCAGCGATACACGCAGCGGTAACTTCTCCAAGGCTATGACCGATCATTGCATCAGGAACAACTCCTAGTTCTGCAAGTACTTTCGTTAAAGCATACTCCACTGAGAAGATCAGAGGTTGGGCGTATTGGGTTTCATGGATACGATTTTCGATTTCACCTTCCGGAAATAGGATACTTTTGAAATCAATCCCAGATAATTCCTGAAGGAAGTCGAGACATGAATCCAGGTTCGTTTTGTACGTGGTGTTGCTTTGGTACAGTTCACGCGTCATGTTCGTGTATTGTGACCCTTGTCCTGGGAAGAGGAAGAAGATTTTAGGATTTTTCAACGCGAGCGTCGGCTCTTCCGACTCTAGTAGTCTTGAGGCCAGGATATCACTACTTTTTGCAACCACCGCTGAACGATATTCAAATTGAGGTCTTTTGAGCCATGATGTAATTGCCAGGTCATCAATGTTAATTCGATTTTTCAGGTAAGCGGCCAGTTCTGTTTCGTACTGAATTAAGGATTGCTGTGATTTGGCTGTGTTTGTAAGTATCGCGTAAGGAGCAGAATGGACAATTTTATCCTTGGGGTCCGGTTTTGACGCTTCCTCCAGAACCAAATGCGCATTTGTGCCTCCAATTCCAAACGAGCTTACTCCTGCCCGAAAAGGATGATTGGACTCGGAAAAGGGGGTTAATTTCGATGAGATGTAAAATGGAGAGCCTTCTAGTAGAATGGCAGGGTTCAGTTCGCTGAAATTGATTTGTGGACAAATCTTGCGATGGTACAAAACCAACACAGCTTTGATGAATCCCGCTACTCCGGCGGCGGCATCCAGATGCCCCATATTTGCTTTTACTGACCCCAGGGCACAATGTGCGTTCACAGACTTGAAAACTTGTTTTAAGCCGTCGATTTCAATTGGATCTCCCAGTTTGGTGCCAGTCCCGTGCGTTTCTATGTAAGCAATACTTTCCGGGGAAACTTCCGCAATGTCCAGGGCTTCCTCAATGACTTGTTTTTGTCCAGTGATACTTGGTGCCGTGTACCCGATCTTTTCTGAGCCATCATTGTTCAAAGCTGACCCTTTTATCATGCCGTAAATCTCGTCGCCATCAGCTAAGGCATCTTCCAGTCGCTTCAGAAGGACCATACCACATCCATTGCCATTGACAAACCCAGAGGCTTCTTTATCAAATACCCGGCAATGCCCTTCTTTTGATTTTACACCACCTTCCGTATGAATGTGTCCATAATTCTGAGGGACTTCCACTTTAGACCCACCACTTAGGGCCATGTCGCACTCTCCGTTCAGTAGCGACTGACAAGCATAATGGATGGCCACCAATGAACTGGAACATGCCGTTTGAACTACCGATGCAGGCCCGGTAAGGTTAAACAAGTAAGATATCCTCGTTGCTAAAAAGTTAACGCTGTTGCCTATTTCAATTTGGAAGTCGCCTACTTCTTCGATCTTATCTGGATTGGAAAGTACATTTTTCAAGTAATACTTATTGTTTCCGCCGCTGACGAAAACCCCGCAATTCATAGCTTTGTGTTCAGGAGCATAACCTCCATCTTCCATGGCATGCCAGGCACATTCCAAAAGTAGCCTTTGCTGCGGGTCCATCGTCATGGCATCACTTTCGGCAATATTGAAAAATGAAGCATCGAAGTGTCCTGGATGATCGATGATGGCTTCTGCTGCTACGTATCCAGGGTCACTCTTCATTGTAGTATCAACCCCAAATGATTCGAGATCTTCTTCTGAAAAATGAGTGATCAACTCATCACCTGCACATAAATGTTCCCAGAACTCCCAAATATTTCGGGATTTAGGGAAGCGGCAGGCCATTCCCACAACGGCGATTTCCATTCCTGTCATCTTCATCCTATTGTTGTCTTTTTAACCGTTTGTTTCGTTGGTTTTTTCGTATTTCCGCCCGATTATGAGGCATAAGCTCGGGCTTAGTAAGATTCTTTGATTCTTTGGCCCTGACCATTGTGTAAATCGATGGGTACTTAAAGAAATCTATTTTATCTACAACAAGGTCTGTTTGTTTGTTGATCAGTTTGACCAATTTGCCCAATAGCAGAGAATGCCCTCCCAGGTCAAAGAAATTACTTCTGACATCAATTTGTGCCTGATCAACCTCCAGGACCTGACTCCAGGCTGATTTTAGAATAGTAGTCAGTATGTCATTTGTTATCTCATAAGTTTCCTCAGACGGGACCAATGGGGCACTTTGTTTTTGCAGCTGCTCATGATCAATTTTCCCGTGTGTCGTAACCGGAAAATGGTCAATGGTTCGGAAAGTCGCCGGAATCATGTAATGAGGCAAGTGTTCAACCAAAAATGAAGAAATATCTTCGACATTGGTTATGAACTGATCTTTCACTTTTTGAATGATTGCTTCTAGTGATGAGCCACGATTTAAAATGAGACAATCATTGATGCCAGGGTAGTTAAGCAATGTTTGCCGGACTTCTTCTAACTCTATCCGTACACCGTTTACTTTAACCTGATCATCGGACCTACCAAGGAAATGAATATTACCCTTATTATCCCATTTGGCGAGATCTCCCGTCCGGTACAGCCTTGTTTCTGGAAATAAAGGGCTGGTAAAAAACTTACTTGCTGTCAATTCAGGATTTTGAAAATAGCCTGAAGTAAGGCCGGGGCCACCAACACTTAATTCTCCCGGAATACCTGCCGGAACTAGATTCCCTGAATCATCAAGAATGGCTGCAATGCCATTGCCAGTTGGTCGACCGATGTTTTCGGGAATTTGAATAATTAATGTTCCAGAGGTACTGGCTATGCTATTTTCTGTTGGTCCATACTCATTGAAAAGCCTTAAGCCAGTTTTAAGTTGTACAAGTTTTGACAGTAATTCATGATCCGGTTTCTCACCGCCGAGGCTGATGACTTTGAGGTTTTTAAAGTCCTCGGTTTCCAGATGATCCAAAATGAGTTTCAGTGTGGAAGGAACAATCATGAATCGGGTGACTTGATTGCTGGAAATTACGTTGCCGATCTCCTCAAGGTCCATGTCAGATAGCTTATCGACCAGTACCAATGTTCCTCCGGTCAGTAATGTTGGAAAGGCTTCACATCCGAATCCGTCGAAGGAGAAACTCATTAATTGAAGTGCGACATCTTCGTTCGTGATTTTTTGCTGATCAATTTTGGACCAGGCATAATTCAGGATACCCAGGTGAGAAATGGGCACGCCCTTTGGTAATCCGGTTGTTCCTGACGTATAGATCATGTAAATCAGGTCTGCTAAGGAGGTTACTACCTCAGGGTTCTTGTGTGAAAAACCAGAACAGTCTTTTAAGAATATGGTTTGGTTGATCTCTGGTTTACACTGAGATTGGTTGGTAAGTAAAGTCGCAATACCACTGTTTCTTAATAGGAAGTTCACTCTTTTCTCAGGATAAGCGGGATCTATGGGCACATAAGCTTTCCCAGCTTTCATGACTCCCAAAATGCCAATGATGGTTTCTATTCCTCCATTTAATAAAAGTCCAATGAGATTTTCATCTTTCGCCTTCTCGAGAAGAAGATGAGCTAGTTGATTTGATCGTCGATTAAGCTCGCCATAAGTCAGCTGTTGTTCCTGATAAATTAGGGCTACTTTATTTTCCAGCGATGGAATCAAGTCCTCAAAGAGCTGATGAATACAAGATTTTGGCAATTCAATTTGCTTACCTGTTGCAAATTCAAGTAGTTGCTTCTTTTCCTTCTGATCAACAATAGGAAGTTCTTTGATCAACTGACCTGGATTTCTGAGACAACTTTCAATCAAAGTCAAGAATCGATTGACGTATTGATCAATAGTAGAGGCCTGGAACAAACTGGTGTTGTAATGCACATTGCACCGATAATTTTTTTCGTGATCCAATTCAATGTGAAATTCCAGGTCCATTTTGATCCTGGTTTTCGAGAGAGGTAATTCTTCTGTGTTAGTTCCTGCCAACTGAAGCTGTCGCTTGTTTTCCAGGAAGGTGAATGCCAACTGATAAACCGGATGATTAGAAAGCGTACGTTCTAATAGCAAGTGCTCGGAGAGCTCATAAAAGGAAATGTCCCGGTTTTCGTATACTTCAAAGAAAGCATTGCGGACGGATTTAGTGTGCGCTTCAAAATTGGAATCCGGGGAGATCTCTATTCCCAAAGGGAGCGTATCAACTAATAAGTTAATATCATTTTTCGTATCTTCTGTTCGTGTACTGATCGGAAACCCTACGACTACTTTTCTTTCGGAACTCATCCTGGATAGTAAAATGGACCAAACAGAAAGAAGTGTTATAAATGGCGTGAGATGAGCTTGTTTACAGTAGTTATTGATTTGGTCTGAGAGCTCATGCTCAAAGGTTTGAGTCATTTTGGACCCGTGATAGTTCAATTCGGCGGGCCTTGGGTGGTCAAGGGGTAGGTTGTGTAGTCGAGGAAATCTCTCAAGGCTATCTTTCCAGTAGTTAAGCGTCTTTTCGGAAGTATGGACTGGTGCTGTAGTCTTTTCACCTTTTTTATAAACATTGAGAGGTTGTTCTCCATCGCCGTAGCCTATGCTGATCTCCTTAAGTGCAAGATCAATGGCGAAGCCATCGCAAATGATGTGGTGTATCACCATTAGGAATGCATACCGATCTCTTGCTATCTGAAACACCCGGAACCGAAAAAGATCTTGCTGGCCGAAATTAAACGGTATATCTGCTTTTTCCTCGAGCCAATGTGTTGGGCTGGAATTAGTAGGTATTGGCTCAACTTTTAATTCAAACGATGAGCTTTCATTTTTCACCAACTTCTTGGGTGATCCGGCGACTTCTACGAAATTTGTACGAAAAGCTTCATGTTTGGTGATCATTTTGATGATCGACAATTGCAGTTTTTTTATATCCAATGGACCCGATATTAAAAAGCCACGTCTGAGATTATAAGCAATATTGAGATCTGAATTCAGTTGACTCTGAAACCAAATATTGGATTGGATGCTGGTAATGGGCAGTAGCTCCAGACCTTTTTCTCGGAAGAGCATCGCTAATTGATCTTTCTTATTTGGGACAGGCTGATTGGCTTGCATATTGGACTTTAGTTTTACTTCGGACTAGGCTAATTGAGACAATAAATCGTCCAGGTCTTCTTCATTGAGCACTTCAATAAGATCGCTCTCGGCATTCCTGGAATCAGAAGACCGTGTTTCCAAAGACAAGGGGTATTGATATTGAGTAGCTAATTCGATAGTTGCCGGATCAAGTTTGGGTTGAAAGGAGAGTTCTTGCCAGGCACTGGCCAGTCCCGGGTCGATATCGTCATGATTTAGAATATTGGGATCACCATCACCAATGATCATATTTTCAGTATCGTAAGGCTTGATCATCATGGGGTCAAATTCCACTCCAAGAAAAGCACATACTTTGTTCATGATTGCTTCAGGCCTTGTAACAAGATCTTCGAATTGTATCACCAGGGAACGCTCTGAGCCAGTTCTTTCAATGAATTGCTGTATATGTTGATTATGAGTATACCAAATGTGTTCTGCTGCCTTTACCGGGTTATTGCGATGGTGGTGATATAGCGAATAGATTCGATTTTTAATGATAGAGTCCATCGTCGCGAATGGGTGACGGATTAAGTGTATGAACCGGGCTTGTTCAAAACCATCCTCAATCCGATCGAAAACATGCGGATCCTTGTAATAATTAGGAGTTTTATCGATGAACAATTTGTCTTTTGCCATCGATCTTACTTCCCTGAAAACATCGAAGCATGAGGCATTTTCTTCGATGTAAGATTGTATCTGGTGATGAGCTTCAGGTTCACTCATGCCACCCGGGTTTCGCAAAATTGCTTTGATGCCCCCATGTTGGATTACATGTTCAGGAACATTTTCGGCCCATTCTCGCATAGATTGGCTTCCCAATAACCACAACTCTGGGGGTGCGAATAATTCTGAATGTCCTCCCAGCATCAGACGCAACAGGGTAGATCCTGAGCGGGGAGCTGAACAAACAAAGACAGACTGCCTTATTTTTTTAGCGTTCTGATGATTCCATACTTTTGATCCGGCCGTGATATTAACTGGTTTGCCATTGGAATGGTCATTACTTAATCCATAGAATACTTCAAACTCTCTGGTGATGTATGCGGAGAGATTTGCCATTTCTGGTTTTTGGTTAACCTCGTAAGCGTAGATAGGTAGTCCAAGTTCCTCCTTCAGATTGAAATGCAGATGGCTGGCAACCACAGGAAGTTGGCCGCTGGAGATGGTCGATTCACGGGTAAAGCTTAACCCCGTGGCTTTAGAGATTTCTTTTTGTAAATGTTCGGTTACGAGAGCGACACGATCTTCCGATTTGATTTCCAGTAATTGCGTTTTGAGTTTTGAGTCGGAAGTAAGACTTGTGTTCATTCTCTCCTCGATAAGCCGGGCAATGATTTTTGGCGTAGGGTTATCAAAAATTTCATTCAATGACAATTGCAGCTTTGGGAACCTGATTTTCATCTTATTGATGAACATGACCCCTGAAAGAGAATGTCCACCAAGTTGAAAGAAGTTATCATCAGGTGAAATATCAACGCGTTCGAAGATTCGTTCCCAAGTTCGGATGATTAAAGTTTCAAGGTTGACATTGCTCGTTGAATCAGTAAGCCATTTCTCGTCCATGCTACCGTCACTGAGTGCCTCTTGCTTCAAATTACTGTCATCTGCTATTTCCTGAGGAGTCCGCGTTAGAACTGCAACTTGTGGTAAATCCCACTGGAGTATTTGCTCCAATGCCTGAAGTCCTTCTTCTGCATCAATAGCAAAAGCTGAATTACTAGCGCGTAATTTCTCCACGCTCATGCCCAATCCGGTACCCGTACCCATCCCTTCTACAGCCCACATGTCCCAATTGACGGAAACAAATCGTGTGATTGAATGATCATTTTGTTCGAGGACCAATTGATCCATGTAAGCATTTGCTGTGGTGTAATCCAACAGGCCAAAGAATCCGAAAAGCGCCGCACTGGAAGAAGAGGTAATAAAAAAATCCGGTGAATGGCTCTGGAGCACCTCAATCAAGTTCGCTGTGCCATTTATTTTAGCATCAAAAACAGGTTCTTTTCCTTGTCTGTCATTGAAGCTGATCAAGCCGCCGCCCTGTATGCCTGCCAAATGAAAGACGCCCTTAATATTGGAGTCTCGCAGGTTGCCGGCCCAGCCCAGGACTTGATTCCTCTCACTAATATCAACCTGGTAATAGGAGACTTGATTACTGCTTTTTTCTGCGAGAGCATTTAAGGTCAGGTAGCTTTCAGCCTTTTTTACTTCTTCCACTGAGCTTCTACCCAGAAGGATTACATGTATTTCAGATGATTTTGACAGAAGGTATTTACAAATGGTTTTACCTATACCACCCATGCCTCCGGTGATGATGTAAGTGCCTTTTTTGTGAAAAACTGAAGTGATCTTGTTTTCTTGTGATGTTGAAATAGGCTCCAAATATTGTTGATAAATCATACCATGCCTTTCGGCCAATACCATTGATTTGTCGTTGGATACAAGCGCTATTAATTCATCATAGGGGAGCCCTGTGCTTTGATCTATCAACTGACAGCTGACATTGGGAAACTCATTGGGAATGGTCCTACAAGGGCCGATGAGTAGGAATTTTTCTGGAGTAATTAAATCTTTCCTATAAACCTTAAAAAGTTCATTAGTGGCGACGAAAAGAGTCCAGGCTTTTCCAGCTTTGATTTTGTCAATGCCTCTGACCAATTCTATCATAGCTGAGTAAGCCAGGACCTTGTAACCTGTATGTCTGGTAGATGTTCCTAAACACCAGTAGTGAAGGACATGATCAGGATTAAATTCTTTTTCACGAAGCCAATCAATAGCCTTTTGCAGCCCATCTTTATGGTAGGGATTTAAGGTGAGGTCGTGCCCTTTAACCTGAAATGATTCCCCGATGGTGGCAGTAACCACTTGCTGGCCTCGTTCCCGCAACCATTGAATCAGTGTTTCAGTGTAATCGTCACCATTAGTGAAAACCATCCAGGTTTTAACTTTGAAGAATTCGGAACCAGAAGCTTTTACAGGGGTGATCAACGGTTTCCAGGAAGGTGCATAAAACCAATTTTTAAAGGGTTGCCTGGAAGTTTGATTTGTGGTTAAATCCTGTAGGAGTGTTTCTTTGTTATTGGAATAATCAAGCCAAAAGGATTGCCTTTCGAAGGGATAATGTGGGAGTGGAGAAAGTTGACCCGGTTTTTCAGCATGAAATTGTTGCCAGTCAACATCATGTCCATGTTTCCATAAATTTCCCAGAAGCGCAAGAACAGACGAATAAGCATCAGTTGATTGATGACTAATTACTGGGTAGCTGACAACACCGGGCTTGTTGTACAAATGCTTCAGAACTGAAGAAAACTTATCTCCAGGTCCAAATTCCACAAAGACGGCTTTCTCGGGATCGATTTGCGTCATGGCCTCTGCAAACAATACAGGATCACGCATTTTACGACTCCAGTAATTGGGCTCCATGATTTCATGTGAGATTTCCTTACCTGACACGGTGGAGACGAGTGGGATCTCAGGTAAATTGAATTGAATCGATGAATAGATAGATTCAACTTCCTTCAAGATCGGATCGACTTCTCTGGAATGAAAGGCATATGATGAATCGATGGGTAAATAGTCAATTCCATTACTCTTAAGATCAGAGCAGAAAGACTGACAATTCTCCCTGGTACCAGCTACGACCTGAACATTGGGTAAATAGGAGCCTCCAAGATCCACTTGATGTCGATCCAGTATGACGATGACCTTCTCTTTTTCGGCGATGACGGTTAGCATTTTTCCTTGCGGAAGGGAGGAGATTACCTCACCTTGGCGAATGACAATGTCAATCATTTCCTCGAAGGAAAATACCCCGGCAAGGCATGCAGCCGTATATTCTCCATTGCTAATGCCGACCATTTTCGTGGGTATAATACCCCAATGCATCAACAACTTGCCATAAGCGTAATTCAGAACTATGGTGAAGATGTTGTTTTTGATTTCTTTGTCAATATCACTTGATACGGCATTAGTATTATCAAAAAATAATGATTGGTAGTCCTGATTGTGGTGGGAGGCGGCATACGCAAAGAATTGCTCTAATATGGATCTGAATACAGGTTCATGTGAGTATAGATCCCTGAACTTTTCCAGCGGATAGGTATCTCCATATCCATTGAATATCCATACGGATGCTGGCTTTGCTTCTATTGGATGGATTGGATTTTTGTTCGATGAGATGAATTCATCGATGGAACGAATAACGGCCATTTCCCGATAAGCCATCTGTCCTTTACCCGTATTCAAACTATAGCTAAGATCGGCAAGATCAATGTTTCGTTTTGTAGTTACATGTTGTTGAAGATCCTTCTCAATTTGATCAAGGGCATCCCTGGTTTTGGCTGACCAGGTCAGTAATTGAACAGGTAGTGCATCGTGTGATGTTTTGGGCCTGGTAACAGGTGCTTCTTCAATGATGGCATGGGCATTGGATCCGCCAATACCGAAACTATTCATTCCACAAATGATCGGATGTGTAAGAGTCGATAGGTCTACCGGTTCAAGATTGATTTTAAAGTTTGGATCAACCATTCGTTTATTGACCTTACTTAGATTTGTGTGGTTGATCAAAGGCGGAATTTTCTTGTATTTGCAGATCAAACATGACTTGATCAAAGCTGCCATACCTGAGGCGCTGAGTAAATGTCCAATGTTGGGCTTGATGGAGCCTAGGTAGGGCTTGCTCTTGTGGTTGGTCGTTTCAAATATTTTAGAAAGAGCTTTGAGTTCCATGCGATCGGCAAGGGGGGTGGCTAGTCCATTGGCTTCCAGATAAGTGACCTTATCTGTACTGATACCCGCCTTATCAAGTGTTTTGGAAATAACTTGATATTGTCCTTCCACTGTGGCTCCATGGTACCCCAGTTTGGCACTGGACTTGCCATCATTGTTGACAGTAACACCTTTCAGTAGTGCGTAGATTTGATTTCGATCTTTTTGCGCCTCATCTAAATCTTTGAGAATGACTGCTGCAACACCACTTCCGGAAACACAACCGTCACCGGCCTTGTCAAATGACCTGGTTTTTCCTGAAATCGACCACAGACCACCTTCGGGAGCAAAGTAACCTTCCTGGGGTACGCATATATTGGCAGCACCAACTAAAGCGGTATTGCAATCGCCATTAGCAATGGCGCTACTGGCTAGATACAAGGCAGAAAAGGCAGTTGTACACCAGGATTGCACAGAAATGCTCGGGCCTGTAAGGTTTAGGCGATAGGCCAGATTGGTAGCGAGATGATCGGTTTCACACTGGTAGAGGTAGGGCACATTGTCCTCAGATAAGGACCGCTGCGCGACCATCGGCCCCAAATTCTTTAGAAGATAGTTGGAGACATAGGCTCCTGCGAATACCCCTACATCGCGACCCTTGATTCCTACAGGAATCCCGGCATCCTCAAGGGCCTCGTAACCACATTCAAGCAAGAGGCGCTGTTGGGGATCTATCAGAGCAGCATCTTTTGGAGAGTAATTGAAGAAGTTGTGATCAAATTGATCAATACCCTCAAGTTTGGCTGAGGCCTTCACAAACTGCTCACTCTCATAACCTTTTCGAGGTACACCATGTCGAATTAACTCCTCTTCATCGTAATGTTCTGCACTATCTACTCCGGACATCAGATTTTGCCAGAACTGATCGATTGTTTCGGCTCCTGGGAACCTAAGAGAAATACCTACAATGGCGATTTGTTTTTCCATCATCAAAATGATTGTAATTCAGTAGGAGAGGCCCGGCATCTTTCTTACGATAGTTCTGCCATTTCCACAGACCCGTAAAGTGATTCTGTGAGTTGCACCCGTTGAAAAGCTTGTTTCAGTTCCAGGTTTGCCTGTTGAGGGTGGTCTAACAAATTCAAAAAGTGTTGCAGCTGGTTTACATAGTAATTCTCAGCTGCATACACATGCTTTCGGCTATGACTTTCAGAGGTGTAGTTCAAACGCAATTTGTTGGCCCCAAATGTGGGTCTCCAGAAATTTTGAACGGTTATTGTTGTCTCTTCAAAGCGAAGTTGATGCACCGCTTTATAAGGTTGATCATAGGCGCAGTTTACTTTGGCGTATCGGCCATTTCCATAATCTAACTGACATTGAAAACTAAGATCAACTCCATCCTTAAAATTGGCATCAAGTTGCTTCTGTTGATAGGCTAACCCAAAAACCAATTGGACCAATTGTATCCATACATTACCTTCTTCACGAAATACACCACCACCTAGTGAAGGTTTGGTTCTAAAAGAGATATCGTCTTCTGGTAAGATATATTGAGAGGTAGTTTCCAGGGATATGAGTTGTCCGTAGGGTTTCTTTTCGATGATTTCTTTAAGGTCCTTTTGCCAGGAGTGAAACTTACTCATCATCCCCTCCATGACAACAACCTTTTTGTTAGTAGCCTCTTTTTCAATTTGATTTACCTCACTGGATGTTAGACAAAGGGGTTTTTCTACCAAGACGTGTTTGTCCGCTTTTATCGCCTTGATAATCCACTCAGCATGTATTGAAGGCACCAGGGGCATATAGATGGCCTGTATATTCGGGTGATTGATCACTTTTTCATAATCACCGTAAAATTCCGGAATGTCGAACTTTTGTGCATACGCAGAAGCCCGATGTAGATCCCGTGAGGCAACTGCGGAAATGTGTATGCCAGGGATTTCGTCTGCAGCGCCAATTAATGACCTCTTTGTAAGGTCAGAAGTGCCAAGAATTCCAAAATTGATCATATTGCTACTTGAGTAAGCATATCGATGACTTCCTGTGTATCAGCTTTAATGTCCAAAAGATTTTGGTGCATTTGCGCAAGAGGTTCTGAATCAAATCCGGTTTTTCCCCATTCTTCGAAGGACATACCCAATCCCAGTGATTGCCAGAGAAGCGCGTTATCCTTTTCATATCTTCCGTAATGTTCAAGGAAGATCAAGGGTGTGGCAGCGTGCAGAGAATCCATAATTGTGGCACCACCAGGTTTACTGATGATAGCTTTCGACGATTGAATGATCTGAAAAATGGGAGAGCATCCCTGAAATTCATATTCGGTAGTTTTGTCCTTACCATTTGCATCTTTAACAACCATGGGAGGGAACGTATGTTTCCCACCTTTTCCTCTGCTCCAGGCATTCCAGCCAGGCTGTTGCTGGTAATAGCTGATTTCAGCAGAATTTAGCAAATCTGCATCTTCATAAGCCACCATGTTCAAATGGAAATGGTCAGAAATCGACGATTCCAATGTGTTTTGGTAAGTCCCAATTCCCCAACCTCCTCCATGTATTAAAAGCTCAGGCTTCCGCTCTGTGAAAGGAATAATAGGGAGTTGTGTACCGATTGTGTAATGAACTGTTTCCGACTCCAAACGGAATAGCCAGTTATTGGTGAAATTCGAATTTAGATGTTGATGGAGTTTCCAGGATGCTGAAGGCGTTGCATCCATGTGTATAATTTCGACATTGATGTCCATCAGATGCGAATATTCTGCCATGAATTGATCTACGATCGATATCCAAAAACCAGAAAACACCAACAGATGAATAGAATCAGTAGCACTCCAATGCTGATACAGTTGCTGAAGTTTGTTCTCATCATAACTGCTTTTGATATCTGAAGATACCTTTTGTGCCATTTTAGCGAAAGCGAAACTTTGATGGATCTGTTTTTTTAGTTCCGTAAGTTTAGTTTGCGCCTGCTCCCGAAAGAAGGATTCAAGGACATAGGTTTCAGTTGAAAAGCCACGACTCGTCATTTGCCTTTCTAGCATCACAGCTGGTATATATGTGCCTAAGGTGACACCAGATGACAACAAGCAAAACTGTTCCATGATTATCCTTTAGAAGACCGAAAGTAGGAAATGAAGCGTCGATACCAATCCAGTTGCGCTTGCACATAGGGCATTTGGTGCGTCTTGTCATGGGCCACTCCTAATTCGCTTACGCTTTCTCTCGGGTCGCTATAAGTGCCAAATAAAATGTCCCAGAAAATGAGTGTATTGCCCATATTCTTATCGACATGTTCGTCTTTGATTGAGTGATGAATCCGGTGAAAACGAGGTGATACGACGATGAATCGCCCTATGAATCCCCAGCCCCAATCTAATTGAGAATGCACAAGCAAACTGTGAATGTACCTGATGACCAATATCCATAGATAACTCATGACATGATTGTAGCCGATCAGCAGAAAGACTAGCCCTCCGAAAAAGCCGACATATGCAGCATGCAAAATATGAAATCGGTGCAAAGTGATCATGTTAAAGGACTTTGCCGTGTGATGAAACTTGTGGAAATTCCATAATACGGGAACTTTGTGCATCAACCAATGCCTCCAATAGTAGAAAAAGTCGATGATGATGTAGGCGATGATATCCCTGGCCAGACCTGGTTCTACTTTTAAGATCAGATCAATACCCGTTTGCGTTTTGATCCAGCCAGTGAGTTTATAGAAAATTCCAAATGTACAAATCGCTGCCGTGATTTTGATCAATCCGCTAATGTCCATCAGGTAGCTGATCAAATCCGTCTTACTGGAATTATCATTGAAAGAGAATATCCGTTTGATAGAACTCTTTTCATATCCCAGGATCATCGCTTCGAGAATCAAAGCCCCGATCGACAGGCCGAGAAATAGAAATAAATGCTGGAAATTAAAGTCCCTGTATCCGGAAACAGCCAATACTTTGTCCCGGATGAATGAATAGTAATCGGATTCCATAACTAATGATCTATACCCGATCTACGAGTGTAAATATGACTTAATATCCTTCGGCAGTCGATTCTTGTAAATATTTGATCAAGTCTTTAACGGAACTCATTTTATCATAGTCTATGTCATCAAAGTCTACTTCAAGATCAAATTCGTCTTCCAGTTTTAAGAAGAAATTGATCATCTGTAGAGAATCGAGACCTACATCATGGATGAGGCTCAGGTCATCGGTTAATGTTTCAGTGGTCACTTTAAACTTCAAGGCCACCAGTATATCAGCAAGCGTTGAACGTACTTCTTCTGTGCTTTTTAAGACTTCCATATTTAAATTATTTCTAAAGATGATTTTTTAAACTCCATTGAGGTAAAGGATGATACATTTGGAACAGATCGGAGTAAGCCCCTGGTTGATTACTTCTCTAACCTGATTGTATTTCTCTCCCTTCCAGATTTCTACAAGACCCTGTTCTTTGATATTCCCTGCGCGGAATTCCGGAAAACTCTGGCAAACAGTGATATCACCACTGGCCAGTACATCGAGTCGGGTGGACGTTCCCAGGCATTGTGATTTGTTCTGGGCCGGCATTTTTCCTCCCAGAATATAGTCTTCCAATTCATGTGGTTGAACACTGGGCTGCAGCCGGATACGGATGTCCCAGGTTTTTTCACATAATTTTTGAAAGCCCTCTTGCAATGCGGGGATACTTTCCGGACTTAGGTGCCATGTGTATTGATGCCAGCTGGGTTTAGTACCCTCGTATTGCAAGTCAATGAACGGTAATTTTTCTGCGAAAAATTCATCCATTTCATTGGCTGTTTGAGGTGAAATGTACCAGGGAATACCAAAATAAAGGGTATTGATCCTGAGATCTTCTGCCATTTCAGCGAATTCTGACATACGAGGAATCAATTCGTCGCTCAATACACAATGCATGGACACCAGACCTTTGTATTCTCCCGCTTCCTGTAAGTCCCGTAACAGTTCTATGTTTTTCATGGTCCGCTCAAAGGACTTCTTGCCACGGATCATATTGTGTTCTTCGGCAAGTCCATCCACACTTATATCTAAAACCAGATTTTCAGATATAGGTAAAAGCGTTTCCATTTGCTTCTCGATGAGCAATCCGTTGGTGCAGACCACTGTCCAGCGTGGATGTTCTTGTAACAATCGTGAATATTCACTCCAGGCCGAATGAAACAATGGCTCCGTGCCCCACATGAAAATGTTGGAATGTACAGGATCCGTCTCTATCAGGATTTTCTCAAAGTATTCGGGCTCCAGCTCCACTTGAGAGAGGTCTTTGGGCAGGTCCTTGTATCTACCCTGATCGTTCCAAAGGAAGCACGTTTTGCACCTGAGGTTACACGCCCTGTTGATTTGCATGCCAATATCATCAGGTAGATCGAGCGAGTACCGGGGGTCGGTCTTTCTTCCACGCTTGGCTTTCGCCCGAAATTTTATATTTCTTCTTACTCTCCCGTACGATTCTACATCGAACTTCACATTGGTTCTCGGTTCTGTAATAATCATGAATTTTTTAGTTTGATCAAGAATTACTGGACTTTAATTCCCTCGACCCGCAAGGCGGTGCATAACCGGGAAATGTCCGAATTAGGCGTGTTTTTCTTTGGTTTTACGTGCCACAAATAGAGCCGGGCCCGGTAGGGCTTCTCTGGATTTAACTGTGAATTGACACGAAGTGTATTGGCGGACAAGATCATTAACCCTTTAGGTGAGTTTTGGGTAAAGCTCAAATCCAATTGATTTAAAATCTTTCGAATAGTTGCATAAAGTGACTGAAGACCTTGAGGGACAAGCAGAGAAATATGGAATAGCGTTCCTGTGAAATCCTCATTTAAAAAATTGCCGTTGAGTCTTAGATTGATCAGACCCATTGACATCCTTGCATTGATCTCCACGATGGGTACGATACTTCGGTTCTTGAGAATCATCGAATCAAAACATACAGGCCCAAAATAACCTTTCTTGTGTAGCGATTGCAAAGCCTTGTTGATGGTACTGATATAGTCAGATTGCTGAATCAGGTCTTCCCATTGAACATTGAGAGGTCGAATTTGGTTAAATGCAAAACCTTCGTTGATCATTTCCTGAAAACCCAGAAAAGTGAGGGTGCCGTCGGGACTGATTTCCCAATGAGATGAAAAATCAATGATCTTATCGAGGAAAGGCTCCATGATTAGTGCAACCTGTTTGTTTTTGCCTTCTTGTCTGGTGAAATGCTTTTTCAGTTGTTGCAATGACTTTTCTGAATCGATGATCAGATTGCCATTCCCGGCAACACCAAATGATTCTTTCAATACGATTCGTCGAAAATCTTGCATTAAAAGCTCCCCTTCAACCATGATTTCTTTGCTGGATGTCAAGGCCTTTCCACGATACTCCGGGTCCCAGGTTTGCGACAGTTTTGTAGAATAGGTTTTGCTGTTAATCTCAGCTACCAGTTCGTGGGAAGGGAGAGGGTTACTGTTGAGTTGATCGGTCAACGCGGTGATCCCAAGGGTAATAGAATACGGTTTTAACTGATAGTAGGAATCAGTGAGATTCAAGTTGCCTGATTCCAAAGCATCCGATATGCATTGAAAACCTTCGTGGCCATTTAGAGAGGGGGTAACTACAGGTTCAGCATTGGTTTGGAACCCTAGTCCAATGTCATTCAGGTATGTTTTGTGCTCAGCCATGAAACCAAAGCGTGTGAGCAGGTAGTCTTTGGAGTTGTCGGTTGTGACCGCCAGAAGGTCATCCATCGCATAGATCAGGTTTCTGTGCTGCGGGTCAATGACTGACGGAAATCCTGCCATATCGGATGGTTTCCAGAAGTATTCAGCATTGAATGTGCCAAGAAGTAAATTCCGTATCAAATTTTGATGAATTTCAGTTGTAGCTACAAATGCTCCTCAACTTCGGAGTTGATAGCATTTCTCATGCTGTGATATGAATTGTTGGAATGAGTATTGATTTGAAGAAATTTTATTTTTCGCGCTCTGACCTATTCGTGTTGCCAACGATTTGTTGTCCATAAGCTCCATAATTTTCATACTTAGCACCTGAGTACTTTGCTGCCCCACTAAAACCGCCGTGTCCCCATCTACAAACAGGTCTTCGTGCCCAAGGTCTGTCGCTACTATTGGTTTAGCAAAGTGCATGGCCTCCAGGTAACTGTAGGGGAGACCTTCCCAAAGACTTGTGCTTACAATAAGATCACATACGGCATAAACTTCCTCGACCCGGTCCACGTGGCCAAGTAATTTGAAGTGATCGTACAAGTCCATTTCTACAATCTTTTCAAAAAGTTTACTTCGTAGATTGCCATCTCCGGCGATGATGAAAACTACTTCTGGTTTGCTTTTAATCACATGTTGAGCTGCTTCGATTAACATCTCCCAGTTCTTTTGCTCAGTAAGCCGACCAACCGCGCCAACTGTGTACCGTCCCCGAATACCCCATCTTTCTTTAGATCTATTGATGTCGACCAGAAATTGGTATTCATTAAAATTGATGGAATTGTTGATGTTGATCAGTTTTTCCGGCTCGCATATCCTTTCCTTCAATGCCCAATTAAGTTCATTTTTAGAAACGATGATTTGATCAGTCAAGCTGGCAAGGAATCGTTCGATAAATACAAACAACTTCCTTGCTGTGCCTGTAGACTGGAAATAGAAACAGTGAGGTGTATACAGGATACGCGTACATTTGGCAAGCCACGCTGCCATGCGGAATATGGCCCCGGCTTTAGAGCTGTGGGCATGAACTACATCATAATTATGTGTCTTGATCTGTTGATATACCCGGTGAAAGGCCATTATATCCATCCAGGGGTTGATTCTCGTCGCCATGGGGATCACCTGGACACGGACATGGTTAATTTTCATTTTCCGGATCTCTTCGGAAATGTCATTGCCCCGCGAGTTTGAAAGCATCACGGTCAATTCAAATTTGCTTTTATTAAGATTGGATGCCAAATAAACCACGTGTTTTAACGAGCCTCCTTCGGTCGCTTCCAGTCCGATGAGTATCTTCGTTTTCATGAAGCCATCGCAGTTTTTAAGATCACTTCTATCTTTTTATTACTGACATTTAAGTCGAATTCTTCTTCAAGTTGCTTTCGGGCGGCTTTTCTGATTTGATCGTAGAGTTTCGGATCTGCGTAAAGCGTCTTGATGTGTTGAACTATACCCTCAACGTTTCCCGATTGGAAGAGCATACCTGTTTCGCGATGCGTGATGATTTCGGGGATTCCTGAGAGGTCGCTGGCAATTACGGGAACCCCAATGGCCATGGCCTCTAACATTACATTAGGCATGCCATCCATGTCCATGTTTCTGGCTTGAACCGACGGACATACCAGTAAATCATGAGTTTGGTAATAGCTTCTAAGGTCTTTGTGGGAAACATATCCGATAAACCTTACTTGATTTGATAAGTCCAATTCTTTTGCAGTAGCAGCAAGCTTTTTTGCTAACGGGCCGGATCCGGCAAAGGTGCATTCTACCGGTATTCCGGATGACTTCAAATGGTGGATGGCCTCAATAAGTAAATGAATCCCTTTTTTCTCAACTAACCTTCCTACATAGAGTAATTTAATATGACCAGTTGCGATGCGTTTCACTTCCTGAAAAGGCCAATTTTCCATGGATATGCCATGGTGAATACAGTGAATATTTTTGTTCAGAGGCGAGATCTTCTGCAGGTACGTCTTACCAAATTGTGTACAGGTAATAACAAATTTGGCCTGATCGATGTAAGCATGAAGTTTCTTTGCATCGTTCACATAGAGGTCTTTCGCATGCGCCGTGAAGCTAAAATCTGTTCCAAGTTCTTTTGATAGAAACTGTGCGATCTCTGTAGGGATAAAGGCAAAATGTGCGTGGACATGCCGGATGTCTACCAATTTCATTTTGGACTTGACCACTTTAGCAATGGCAACTACTTTTAGCTGATGTAGAAAACTTCTTATACTTCCGGATTCGGAATACCTGAAAACCGGCCAACGAAGCATACACTTTATCGCCTGCAACAACACTTCGAAGTTTTTGATGTAGACCACCGGTAGGTGTTGGGTATTGGGGGTAGAAGTTTCTTTCTTCAACGCCACGATGATTAGCCGAACCCCGTCCTGATGTAGTCCGGAGATCTCATTGGTAATGAAATGTTCCGTTTTTGATGGAAATTTTTCTACGATGTAGAGTAGCATTTATGAGTAGGAAACCACCGGGAAGCGGAGGTGAGTCAACTTGAGTACGGCGAAATAAACGAGGCCTGATGAAATAAAGATTGCTCCCAGATTGACGAACTGAGCTATAAACCCGTGTCCGGGAAGCAGGGTCCATTGATAATGATCCATACCCAGCATCATCATACCTGCTACAGCGCCGGCAATCATAGATTTGATGAATGTGTTTTTAAGACAGTGCAGATGAATGAACCCTCGCCATTGCAATATGAGTAGCAAAGCAATGTTTTTAATCGTTTTTTGAATGATGAACGCAAGAGGGATGGCGATATATCCCAGAGGGCCAATCAGGAATATGGTGAGTACGATATTCAAAACTACACAAGCAATTCCCGCAACGATTGGTGTTTTCATGTCCGCATTTCCGTAATAAAATATTACGATGATGGTTTCAACAGCCAGAAAGATCAACCCTATGGCGTAAATCGTCATGGGCTTGGAAGTTAACAGGGTAGAATTGATATCAAAGGCTCCTCGTTCGAAGATCAGTCGAATAAGAGCCTCAGAATTAATTACGAAGAAAAAGCTTAAGGGAATGAATACGATAATGATCCATTGGAGGCTTCCTACCAGTAGTTTACGTTGCTTTTCTGATTCTCCCTTTTTTGACATTTCAGCGAAGTAGGGGAACACCACAATACTCAGAATGTAAGGAAACAGAAGGATGGGCAGCTCCACAATTTTCTTAGCAAAACTTAAGGCTGAAATGGTACCTTCCATAAGTTTCGAAGCGAATACATTGTCAATGATACCGCTGGCCTGTGAGAACAAGACGCCTATTACCAGGGGCCAGGTCAGTACCCAGACCGAACGAGCATGTAGCGTTTTCCAGCCGAGGTGATTGGGCTTGTATTCTTTCAGAAGGATCTTCATATGAAATGCCAACTTCCCGATAGCACCTACCATCATTCCAATCCCGATTCCAATGATGCCCAGAAACTTGAAAAAGAAGAGCAGTGCCAGAATGATTGCGCCCTTGAAGATGAATTCACCTGAGGCCGGAGCAACAAATCTTTTTAGTCCATTAAGAGTAATGTTGGTTAAAATGGACAAATTCAGGAATATGATTGCGGGAATGGAAACTTTGAGTAATCCTGCCGCCATCAATACCTTATCAGCAACAAATCCCGGAGCAAGGAATCGTATGGTTTCAGTATCAAAAACCATCACAAAAACACTAATGGAAATAGAAACAGCTACAATGAGCAATCCGATGAAAGTGAACAATTCCCAGGCTTGTTGATGTTTTCCTTTAGTCCTTAAATCAAGGAATACATTTAGAAATCCAGGCTCTACGATTTCGCGAAATAAAATGTAAAGGCTCAGTACCAGGGTAATCACTACGGTATATACATCCACCATAGAGGAGGTGCCCCAGAAGTAAGCTAAGAGGAGTTTTTCTCCGTATCCTAATAGTTTAATTCCCAGTGTGATCAGCAACAGACCCACTGTTGACGCGACAATTTTCTCTTTAAATAGCTTTTTGATCTTTTCCATCTTATCTAGGCAGCCGGTGAATTCAGCACTTCTTCGTAAGTGGTCAGGGTCTCTGAAGCAGTTTTACCCCAATTGAATTGTTTTACCCAGTGCTGTGCCGCGTGAATGTTTTTCTGATCTGGTGTTTTCAATAGGTCAAAAAGACCTTTCGATATGCTATGAATATCCAGAGGATCAACTTGTCTCGCGTATCCACCCGTGATTTCAGGCAGGGAACCCCGATTAGAGACCAGGACAGGCGTTCCACAAGCCATAGCTTCAATGACAGGAAGGCCAAATCCTTCGTATAGTGAGGGAAAGACGAAAACTGATGCCTGCTGATATAGCGCCGAAAGATCCTTTTGGGCTACATAACCTAATAACATGACATGTGATTGTATTTTCAATCGCTCGATCGTTTCGAAGATCGATTGGTATTTCCAACCAGGTTGTCCCACAATGACCAAAGAATAATTTTCGTCCAGATTTGGAAGCACCTGATGGAACGCCTCGATCAAACGAGATAAGTTCTTTTTTGGCTCCAGGTTGCCTACAAACAGGCAGTACTTTTCCGGTAAGTTGTATTGCTTACGAATACCATCTGATTTTTCCACTTTAGTGGGGAGGAAAATATTTGGATCTATTCCCAAATAGGTCACCTTTACCTTCTCTTCTTCTACTCCGGTATGTCTGATGACGTCTTGCTTTACTTTTTTAGAGACGACCAGCACTTTTCGAGCATTCCGGATGGACCTTTTGAGTAAGAGCCCGTAGTAGATGGCAGTTTCGTTTTTGCACAAGTCTGGATAATCCAATGATATGGTATCATGAACTGTCAAAATGGAAGGAGCCTGCCAATAGAAGGGTAGAATGTAATTTGTGGCGTGGTAGAGATCATATTTGCCCAATCTGAAATCTCGGTTCATCTGCGTTTGTTCATACCAAACTCGCCTCAGCCTGTGAAAAGATTGCTTCTTCCCAGGATCACAATTTCCCGAGTTAGCAAATTTGCCAGGCTTTATCGGGTCTATTTGCAAGTTGACGGTTATCAAATGTTGGATTAGATTTTCCGTATACCTGTGCACTCCACTAAAATTTCCGCTCAGGTGCAGGGCATTGAGCAAGATCTTTTTTTTAGCGGGCATGCACAGCGCTTATCAAATCATTGACTTGCCGGATATGACCATCCATATCAGTGAATTGCTGCGCCTTTTTTTGAGCGGCTTTGCCGAGGGCCAATCTTCTGGCAGGTGATTTAAGTAGCTTGAGAATGGCCTTTCTGGCCTGGAACAATGCCAGACTTTTATCGACCAACAGGCCACTTTTTCCATCTTCAATGATCTCAGGAATACCCCCTGATTTCAAAGCGATCACTGTTTTTCTTGAAAGCATTGCTTCCACAATTACCCTTCCAAATGGTTCCTCCTCAGCAAGATGGATCAGTACATCGATCCCATTTAACATCTGTTGGACATTTGGGAGATGCCCCAGGAATTTGACATTTTTCAAAGCAGCCGCCTGTTGCAAAACTTGATTTCGATAAGCTTTGTTGGTGTGGGACTGATCATCTCCAATGATCAGAAAATTGACCTGATCATTGGATTTAAATGTTTCTGCCAGTTTCAAAAATGTTAATTGTCCCTTCCATGGAGCCAATTGACCGATGATGGCAATGGTAAGCTGATCTTGTGAGCCACCTTTGACAGGATCAATCGTATTTGGCCTTTGCGCATCTTTCTTGATACAAGGGTGGATGATTTCGGCTGTTTGATTTGAATCTATTTGACCTTGAATATGCTCGGAAATGGCAATAATCTGATCAGAGACAAAGAGGATTCTTCTTTGCCACAGTGCACCGATGTTATCACGAAGACAGACGATGAGCTTTAATCTGAAAAATACCTTGGTGAATAGTGTGAACAGGAAGGTTTTGAAAGTGTTTGCGAAAATTGCATTTACACCATGCCTTTTGGCGATTAGGTAGATCCGAAAAGCACAGTAAAGCCAGTTGACAAAGAAGTAAATAAGTAGGAAGGGGTTGTTGGTTTTTACAAACCAGGCGAAGGGTAGCCGGTAAACTTGATGCGTTTGCTCAATTTCAGGCCTTAATGTCACCATGGAATGAACAATAAGCAACTGATTTGTTGCAGTTGTTTCAGACAAATAGGTCATTAAGCTTTTTTCTGCTCCACCTTCAAAGGGAGCACTACTGATGAATAAGGTCTTATTGTTCAAAAAGTGAGTAATCTTTTAGTAAGACAATTAGCGTTTCAGAACTTGGATGACCTATTCCATTTACCGGATTCGACACCTGTTTGTCGTAAGGTGGTCAAAACTGGCTTATTTATAGAATTTATCAATGGTCAAAAAAAGTAGAAGAAGAGGCTGAAAATGCATGGCTTCGCCGTGTGGATTCACAAGTCCTTTTGAATATGCCCGGCGATGTTGAGTTATCCTAAGCGGTGGATAAACGTCATTTGAAGTAAATGTAATAATAAATGTATACTAATGCCACCAGTTATATAAAAAATAAAAGATCATTTATCATTAATCAGCGTAAATCATCCTTGATCAGCGGCAAATGCACGGTTTCGGGTGAGATTGTTTGATTGTTTTTAGGTTTTTTTACAAGTCTCGAAGCAGTTTAATAACATGGCACTTATTCGGAAGGAGGGACGTGATGGAGAAAAGAGGGTCATAGCTCAGGTGATAACTTTACAGATACCAGGAACTGGATCCGAAGCATACTAAAAACACCAAACCGTTTTACACTTATTGACGATTTTGATACGTACAAGAAGTATTTCTGTCGTTTGTGAAGTTGTTGTAGGAATTCTAAAACCGTTTTCTCTTCTTTGAGGACGCTTCTCGATTGGGGAGTTATATGATACAACTACTTCTTTTTACCATTGACGACTTATGAACAACAATCAAATACTGTTTACCGAATCGGGGCTCAAGCCTTCAATCCAATTGCCAAAAACAATAGCGCAAATTAAATATCTCCTGTTTTTTCTTTTGCTCACAACAGGAATCATCGGTCATGCTCAAACTTTTTCGTCCAACACAACACCAGTAGGAATGGAGCATAATGTTCTTTTTGATGCCATCAACAGATATGGCGCTACCCAAACAACTACAGGGACACAATCCTTCCACTTAAATGTCCTTTTCGATGGAGCGTTCGCGGTTTGTTATACTCCCGATGCGGTGGACCCTGCCCATCCGATTGTTATTGAAATCACCAACCTCCCCGATAAACATACACAAGCAGGTGCCTGGGTAGGATGGACGACCAGAGCAAGAGCCGCTAAGCGATTCAAAATTGAAGGATACAACACCTATGAGCCTCATGGACTTGTTGACTGGGTTACTCTGGCAGATTACAGTACTACAGATTATGGCACGGCACAGACCAAATCCTTCATGCAGGAAGTGCCCGATGGGAGTTATACCGGTCTGAGATTTACTTTTTACGAGTCTCATCATGCTACGGGAAGGATCGGATTGTCAGAACTCTTCTTCATTCACCCCGAAGCGACCACTCCTTATGAAGGGCTGATTAGTGGTACAGGAGGGTCTCAAGGGTGGGATTTGAATAGTGGAGATGCCACTTTTCAGGGAAATGTTGGCATTGGAACCACGAACCCTATTAAGAAGCTGGATGTTGCGGGAGATATCGTCTTAGGCACGCAAGGAACGTCAGGACAGATAAACTTTCGTAGAAACCTGGATGGTTCAACACGTGGGGTAGTAGGATTTAAAGATGGTAATGAAAATAAGGAATTTCAGATGAAAGTGACCACTGGTGGTGGGTTTCTGACTCTCCATACTACCGAAGATATCACATCTGGAGATGGAAGTACCCACGAGCGCATGAGGATTACAAAGGATGGTGAAATCGGTATTGGAACCGTAAATCCAGAGGCAATGCTAGATGTTCAAGGGGACATGATTGCAGGAAGACTAGGTCATTCCGGTAAGTTACTTTTTCGACGACCAATAGATGGAAGTGTTAAGGGACACATTGGATTTGCAACAGATGGAGAGAATTCGAATTTTAAAATGGGTGTCACTACAAATGAAGGATACCTGACATTTCATACACATGATGGGACTAATCCTAGTGAAAGAATACGGGTTACTGGAAGTGGCAATGTGGGCATAGGAACCACTTCACCTTCTGACCTGCTTACCATCGAACAAAATGGTCCAAGTGCTCTTCGTTTTGAAAGGTCTGGCCATGATCCTTATCAAATTATGTTGGCAGGATCCAAGGGGCTTTTTATCAAAAATGCGCAACATGGAACGGATGAGATGGTCTTTGATGGTGCTGGCAAGATTGGAATCGGAACCTCAACACCAACCCAAAAACTTACCGTCAATGGCAAAATCAATGCAGAAGAGATCATATTGGAAGATGTAGCCGGGGCGGACTTTGTGTTTGAAGAAGATTATGATTTGCGCTCATTGGAAGAGACAGAACAATTCATCAAAACCAACAAACACCTACCGGAGGTGCCATCTGCCGCAGAAATGGCCGAAGAAGGCCTCGCCATCAAAGAAATGAACATCCTCCTGCTGCAGAAGATAGAGGAATTGACACTACATATGATCCGACATGAGAAAGAGATGACTGAGCAATCAGAACAAATGCAGTTGATGCAAGCCAAAATGCTAAAGCAGGAAAGCAAGATTGAAGCACTGAAAGCTGCACAAAACAACTAAATCAGAGGTAAAATGTATAGATCAATATGTTTTGGCCTTTTGGCCATGCTGGGTGTAGTGTCAACTTGGTCTCAGGAGATGCCAAGGCCAGGTGTACTACCTGCATCACCTACAGCAGCAAGTTTGGGAGTATACGGTGAGTACCCGGTTAACTATGGCTCCGGTCTTCCTTCAATCAATATTCCATTATTGGCAGTAAAAGGGAGCACCATGTCAGTCCCGATTTCACTTAGTTACCATGGAGGTGGCATCAGAGTTGATGACATTTCCTCCTGGGCTGGGTTGGGATGGTCATTAAATGCCGGAGGTGTCATTACAAGGACTCTTCATGGAAACGAGGATGGCGCTTCCCTGGGTATTAGGAACACACTATCAGAAGGATTAGATCCTGACACGTTCAATCCTGAATTTGACGAGGATCACTTTGAGGTTTTTCAAAATATAGCTAAGAGAGGATGGACTGCCGATCCTGATATTTATTCCTTTAATTTCTTGGGTTATTCAGGTCAGTTTTATTATGATCTTAATGGTTCTATTCATTTGGTTTCAGCCGAAAATATTGATATCAGGGAGATTTCTGGAGGATATGAGATCTCGGTAGGTGACGGACGAGTATTTACATTTACAGAAGAAGAAGAAACATCCACAACTAACTCCTCCAATTGCTCTGATGAAGAATCTGCATTAAATTATACCTCTGCCTGGTACCTCAAAACCATCACCTCCGATTGGGAAACGTTTACATTTAACTATTCCAATGAAACTTTGCTCTACCCTATTAACCGAACAGAGCAGAAGACGAAAGTAGCACCAAATCAATTTGATTGTATTGGAGAAACTACCTGCCATTTCTACAGCACAATGGGCGTTACACGAAAGAGGCTGACATCTATCGTTGGGCCGTTTGAAACGGCAATTTTCACCGTCAATCCTTCAATCGAGACCGCAGCAGGTGCTAAAGTCCTGTCCTCTATTGCCTATGAGAATATCACGGCCAATTTTAACTTTCTACAAGTGACATCAACCGGGACATCCTGGCAAGGTAATACCACCAGTGTTCGTCCGTTTTTGAATTCTGTGACCCTAAGTGCTGCTTCAGAAGATGATCAAGTCTGGAGTTTTGGCTACGATCCGGTGACGCTTCCTAATCGGCTTTCATACAAGGTGGATCATTACGGTTTTTTCAATGGACAATCTAACCTCACTTATTTCCCTTCCGTAGCGCCTCACTGGACTGCCGGTGGAGCAAATCGAGAACCTGTTCCTTCGAATGCTAAAGCTGGAAGTTTGCGTGAAATCACTTACCCTACCGGTGGTATGAGTCGGTTCGATTGGGAGTCGAATAGTTATCAGGTATTAGAGAATTCCGAAGTTGAGATCCTATTCAACTATACAGAGGGAACCATGCCTACGGAATTCACTTACACTGAAACCATCACACTTGCCAGAGATCAGAGTATTTCAATAGATTACGATATAGGCAATGCTACCGGGACCGGATC
The DNA here is from genome assembly GCA_965215825.1 of Cyclobacteriaceae bacterium. Lineage (GTDB taxonomy): Bacteria > Bacteroidota > Bacteroidia > Cytophagales > Cyclobacteriaceae > JAWPMT01. The sequence continues at coordinate 1,790,273 of CBDCEM010000003.1, forward strand.
AGGAGGAGAAGGTGGAGAGGTGACCATTTCTGGTCTGGATAGTTTTTATCAACATTTAAGTGGAGTCGGTACAACCAGTTCCGGGACTATTCCTGCAGGAGATTATACAGTAAGTATCGTAAACAATGGACCACCAATCGACGGAGTAGTAGTACGTTTTCATTATATCGCTGAAAGTACTCCGGAATTAGTAACAAAGTATACAGGAGGACTAAGGATTGGATCCATTGAGAATTTTGAGGAAATCGGGGACGCTACTCCTGCTACGAAGAAAATATTCGAATATCCCGAAATATCGGTGAATAATGAGATTTTACCCAGTGAATACACAGGAATGTCTCATAGCATTTTGGCCGGCACTACGATGCCTCTGGGTTCCTCATCTCAGATTCCGGTTGTAACAGGAGATTGCGATTTCCTTAGAATTACTACTCAACCACAGATGACGAAACCCAGCACGATGAATTACCGGCGTGTAATTGAAAAAAGTGTTGTCGGTACAACGGATAACGGACATGTAGAATACAAATACCTCACGGTTTCAGATGATGGTGGTGGTGTACTCAATACGCCACTTCATGACCGCTCGTGGGTGAGAGGAATGCTCGAGGAAAAAAGGACAGTAGCAAGGAATGGATCACTTGTGGAACTCCTAGTTAACGACTATGATCTTAATAGCGAGTACGTACTTGCAGGATTGAAAGCGGGATACATCATCGATGATCCGACCTATGAAGATTTCCCTCCTAATCCTGATGAACTATTAAGTTACAGGTCCTATTATAGGCATAGCGAATGGGCTCGATTAAACAATACGACCACTACCAGATATTTCGCAACCGGTGACAATTCCATCACTACTAGTTTTACGTATTACAGGCCGACAACACATCGATACGCGAATGAAGTAACCACCGAAGGAAGTGATGGTGTAATCCGTAAGACTATCATACTATATCCGAAGGATTTCACAACTAATAGCAGTATACCAACATCATTGAAAAGCAATTACTTCGGTCGACCTATCGAACAAGTAAATCTGATTGGTGGGAAAGCTGTGTCAGCGATAGTGGCCAGTTACTCCGTGGAAGGAGAATTACTAAATAATTGGGTATTGGAGACCAATTCCTCCATAAGCAGCTATGTTTTTGCGAATGGATCCACCGATGCCTCTGATAAAGCACCATTTGAATTAAGAAATCACTATACACCGGAAGTGCAATTAGATTACAGTTCGTTTATTGGACAGGTTCGGGAGAAAATAGACCGTGCATTTCCATCAGCGTACCTTTGGTCTTATAATAATAGCTTGATACTGGCCAATTTTTCAGGATTCACCTTCAGTGAATTAACTACATATTACAATGGCCTTGTAACCTCCCAAGGTCTCCCAAACCTAACTTCTCTGGGAGTTGAAACCAATAACACGACCTTGAGTTCTATTCTGGAGACATTAAGAGAGCATTTACCCAAAGGTGTTTTGATGACTGGATATTTACATGATCCTGGGATAGGAATCAAAGCGCAATTATCCGCACAAGGTCAGTGGAACTCATATGAATATGATAACTTCAATCGACTGTACCAGATCAAAGACCAGGATCAAAATGTACTAAAGGAATACCAATACAACTATTCAAACTAAATCCAGATGAAACTCAAAGCAATCATATTACTTATGGGATTGACCATGATGAGCTTCATGGGATTTTGCCAAACCACTACTAAGAATTACGTAATGAGCCTGACCGCCAGGGATGCACTACAGAGTGCTATTTATGATTTGAGAGGCGATCAACTGCAAGTACAAACAGATATCGTTTATATCGATGGGCTGGGAAGAACCTTGCAGGAAGTCATGCAGGAAGCCTCGCCGAATGATCTGGATATAGTGAAAATTCATGCTTATGATGCTTTTGGACGGCAGGATACAGATTATCTTCCCTATGAGGCAGCAACCAACAATGGCTCCTTTCAGGGTGCTGTATTGGTAAACCAAAGTGACTTTTATTCCAATCCACCAACAGGTGTAGCCAATATAAGTTATCCCTACAGTCAGATTGTCTTCGAAAACTCCCCCCTGAACAGGCCTTTAGAGACCAGTGCTGCTGGTACTCCCTGGAGAAGCTCAGTCCATGGAGGAGCGCATACGGTGAACTATGAATATCGGACCAATGCCGCCGATGAAATTAGGTTGATCACCGTTGATCAAACATCTGATCAGAACTTGACTGCTACAAGTAATTATGCCGCCAATCAACTCCGAGGTTCCCTGATCTTCGATGAAGATGGAAAGCAGATGTTAGAGTATGTTGACAAGACCGGAAAGGTAGTCTGTAAAATCAATGCTTTCGGTACCGCAGAAGTAACCTACACCTACTACGTCTATGATAATTTTGACCGACTCACTTTTGTCATCCCTCCTGAAGCCATAGCGACAATAGGTACTAGTTGGGGCCAGTTAAATGATATCTCCTTCCGAAGCCGATGGCTGTTTCGATACAAGTATGATCAGCGCCACCGGATGATTGAAAAGCAAGTGCCTGGGGCAGCAAAGGTGGAAATGGTCTATGACAAACGAGACCGATTGGTCTTCACCCTGGATGGTAATCGCAGAGCAATTGGTTCATCTTCTTCCAATGTCGAATTTGTGGAGAGTGGAACGAAAGAAGTAACCAGCTACAACGACACAAGCTTTGTGCGGTCACCAGGAGCAAGAGTCGTATTAAAGAAACCTGGGTTCCGAGCGTCCTATCAGGATAATTTCTCCGTTGAAAAAGCAGAAAACGCCTACCCCAGTGAATGGCTCTATACGAAGTATGATGCGTTGAATCGCCCAGTGATCACAGGCCTTAAAACGATCACTGCGTCCAGGGCATCGCTACAGGCCGCCATTGATAATGATGCTTCATACGATTTTAATGTGAACTACATCGGCAGTGCCAGTGGGAATTTTTATGGCTATGACGATGCCAGTTACCCTTCCGCGGCAGGAACAGAAATTCTTACGGTTACCTACTATGACAACTATGATTTTGTGAGTGACTTCAACTGGGGGAGTCATTACCAGGAACTTAATGGGACACAAACCGATGCCAAAGGATTAGTCACAGGTGCCAGGGTGCGTTTACTGGGCACCAACAATATGCTGAACAGCACAACCTGGTATGATGATCGCTATCGGGTAAAAGCAGTATGCAGTGAGAACTATTTTGGAGAAGTAGATAAAGTGGTAAACACCTATCGCAATGACGTCTCTCCATTAGTGACCAGTACCGTCACCACACATAGGAATGAGGGTGTCACTACGGTCACCGAAAACTTCACCTATGACCATAGAGATAGACTGCTGACCCATACCCACACCATCAATGGCAATAACACAAAAACCCTGGCTTCGAACACCTATAATGCGATTGGTCAATTAATAGAGAAAGACCTGGATAATCCTGGTACTCCAGTCCAGTCGGTTGACTATCGTTACAATGAACGCGGGTGGCTCACCACGATCAATGGAGGGTCCGGAGATTTTGATAATGGAGAAGTCAATACAGATCAGTTCGGTATGGAGTTGAAATACCATGACGCGCCGAATGCACAGTACAATGGCAACATCGGCCAGATGCTGTGGAAATCGATAGGTGGAGGCCTAACAGAAGCCAGTCAAAACTATCAGTACACTTATGATAATCTCAACCGTCTGACCAGCGCCAGTTATTCAGGGTTGGGAAATCATAATGTTGATATAACTTACGATAAGAACGGTAACATCGAAACTTTGGACAGAATGAAGCGGGTGAAACTTTTTGCGGCGAATGGAACAGAAAGCTATGCTGATCATTCCATAGATCAACTAAGTTACACTTACACTTCAGGGAATCAGTTGAGCAGTGTTGCAGATGACTCACCAGCTACAGGTCAGATTGACTTAAGATCCGGGTCGAGTTCGTTGCGAATCAAAGATCTGGGTTTTGAAGATGGGAGTTCTATAACTCAGGAATACGGCTACGATAGCAATGGCAACATGACCAGTGATACCAATAAAGGCATCACAGAGATCAGTTATAACTACCTGAACTTGCCAGAGTTGGTGGAAATGCCTGGTGGTAACGTGAGCTACGTTTATGATGCCGCAGGTATAAAACATAGGAAAACCTACAACGGAAAAGAATCAACTTACGTAGGTACGTTCCATTATGAACGAGAATCCTCAGAAAGCAGTTCTCAACTAGAGTTTATTCAGCATTCGGAAGGAAGAGCGGTTAAGAGCGGCAGTTCATTCAACTATGAATACCATTTGAAAGACCACCTCGGTAACATCCGTGTTACAGTCGATGAGTCAGGAACAGTGAAGCAACGGCAAGATTATTATCCTTTTGGCCTCACGTTTAATGGTTATAATCAAAGTCCAAAAAACAACTATCTCTATAACCGAAAAGAACGCGATCCTGTGCTTGGTTGGGATGATTTCCACGCAAGGAAGTATGACCCTGCCCTTGGACGTTGGAACCATATTGATCCGTTAGCAGATCAAATGTCATTTGTTACTCCATATGCTTATGGCTTTAATAATCCGGTATTGTTCATTGATCCAGATGGTAAGAAACCAATACCCGGACCATTTACAGGAAGAGGTACTAGAAATTCCAATGGCACAATTAGAGTATATAGAATTACTCCAGGTCAACGACAATCAATGGATGTCTATAAAAATGTTGTTTTCGCTGGCACGGGATTAGCTGGAACTGTAGCGTCATTCGCAGATGCGATTTACAACCCCCCAAGCGACAATCAGTTCATCAATTTTGCTAATGGTATGACTCCTGTTGCTTCAGAAGGAATTCATAGAAGCCTCGTGGCTTTAGAAAAAGGTTATTACGCTGGTCAACCACCGAATTATCCACGAGGAAAATGGGACATTTCGTCATTTAAAGGATTGAATCATATGGTATTGAAACCACTTGCCAAAGGCATAGGTTATGCCGGAATTGGAGCAGCACTCATGTCTTCTGATCCTACCTCAAATGAATTTCTTGAACATTATTCATTTCAATTCGGCAATCAACAAATCAAAGGCTCGAATATAAACATTGCTCAAGAAGGACTATTTGAAGTCAATGACGACAATGCATCTGTCGAATATGTTGAAAGTGCCTTGAATACAGCGTATATCGGGTTATCCGTTTTATTGCAGGATTATGATCTTGGCACCAAAAAAGGCAGGGAACAGGCTAGTTTATATCTATGGGAAAATCGCAAAATCATAAGAAGCTTTATTCAAACATTATGGCAGAACGCTCAAACTTCAGAAGATGACGAAGAAAGCGAAGATGAATAAGATGAAAGGCCAAAACCTACTAATGAAAATTGACTCCTTAAGTGTAGGAGATTTATCATCATATTTTTTAGAAAATGGTATTAAACAAAATACTGTTGACACCATTTTAGCTGAAAACCTTGACGAACAAGAAATAACGGATAGGCAATGGAAAGTTAAAGAGGCATTTAATAGAATTATTATGCCATTGGGAATTGGTATGAAGATTTTATACTTCTTTATTCCTTTTGGAAAGTTTATCTCTTTCACGGAAGAGGGACCAAAATATCTAGAAAACGGATATTTCCGCAGAGAGAAACAATTTCTAATTTCATCTTGGCTTGGTCTATTATTTTATCTGACACTCATTTTGTCAGTAAAATTCATTTCAGGATAAAATTCTCTTAGTTAAATCTTAAGCCTAAAGGTTCTAAGCCCTTTGCAACAATGTGAAGGGCTTACTAATTATTGAGTATCAAGAATGAGAGAAGGAATAAAAATGGATGTATCCCCCCCCAACTAGGCGTAGTTTATAAAATAAGAACTGAGCGTAGCATTCGCTACGCTCTTATATTTTCTGCTATCCTAGCAGTAAAAAGCAGTATTTCTCTAAGTATCTATAACCAATCATTATCTGGGCAATCAATTGACCCGGGTGGAAGATGCAGCAAGCAACACTCAGGGTTTTGAGGACGTTACATCAGTATTTTTAGGCCCTCCAGTGCTCGATCGGACGGTCGCACCGCCTGGGATTCCTGATTATGCCATGTGCGCCTGCGGTCAGTTACTCTAACCAATTTTTGATTGGAAAAGGAGTGATCGTAATTAAGGCTCTCCTGAAATGAAAAAAGCTGCGATAAAGCAGCTTATGTAGTGGGCCCTGCTGGGCTCGAACCAGCGACCACCTGATTATGAGTCAAATAATATACGAATTTTAAAGAGCCTGAGAGAAACCAAAATGAGATATATAACACTGATTTACAATAAGTTATGATTTAATTTTCATTTTTTTCAGATTCTTAAAAACTCTTTTGTACTTCAAAAAGCATCCGAAAAGCATCCGAACTTTTGTTATATCTTTGCGTTAGCCACTAGAAAATAATCATAATCATGGCAACATCAAAACTAATGCTAGATAAAGATATCCATTACAGAAAGGAGGTTGAGCCCGAAAAAGATCAATCGTTTCCTCTTATTTTAAGGATTTCACATCGTAGCAAAAAGAAGTACATACAGACAGGATATCATGTCAAAGAAGATGAATGGGATGCTGGAACCGGAAGGGTAACAAAGACCTTTCAAAATTCAGGTAGAGTGAATGCAAAAATTGCAACAATGCTAGCCATATCACTCGATATTGTATCACTACCAAAAGATGTCCTCAGAAAGATGAACGTCTTACAAGTTGCTGAATTAGTCCAAACCAAAATTAATGAAGCATTTGAAGTTGTTATACCAAAACCTGTACTGGAAGAGATCACAGGAACTACGCTAGAGGCTTATAGCAAAAAAGTAGTTGAAAGATATCGAAAGGCAAAAAGACATGGTATGGCCGATTCCTTTGAACAGGCGGTTGATGCTCTTGTTAGATTCAATGGAGGGGTCGATATAGCTATGTCTCGGATAACTGAAACATTTCTGGAAGACCTGGAGGCTGATTGGTTGGGCAGAGGGAATAAATTGGGTGGTTTGGGTGTGCATCTAAGAGCAATTAGAAGAATATGCAACTTGGCCATTAAAGATGAAGACACAGAGTTAACAACTGACAACTATCACTTTGGAAGTCACGGGTATTCAATAAAAAAGGGTAAGAGTAAAAAACGTGCAATCAGCCTAGATTACATTCAGGTACTACGAGATTTTGATTATGAAGTAGGTTCACCTTTATGGCATCACAGGAACTACTTTCTCTTTTCATTTAACCTTCGAGGAATGAACTTCGCCGACCTTGCTTTTCTTACTTTGGAGAATCTTGAAGATGATAGATTGGTGTATGAACGAAAGAAAACAAGAAGAGGCGATAACGTCAAAACGTTCAATATTAAGCTCACCAATGAAGCGAAATCCATCCTTACTATATACACGAAAGGTAAGAAGAGGAATGATCTTATATTTCCAATTTTAACCGATGTTATCAATTGTGGAGACGATAGACAGATTCATGAGGTGAAGAAGATGAAATTAGCTAACCATAACAGACGCTTGACAAAAATTGCAAAAGACATTGGCTTAGAAGGCAAATTGACAACTTACGTAGCTAGACATACTTTCGCAACTGCCGGTCTTTATAAAGGTGTTTCAAAAACTCAAATTGGTGAGATGATGGGACACACAAGTGCAGTTACCACAGAAGCATATTTTGATGAATTTGACAAGGAAGTGCTTGATGAGGCAGCAGATGTCATTTTTCAATAGTCATTACATTTATAATTTCTCAAAAATCATATTTACAATGAAAAGTTTAATCAAATCCGAATGGTTCGGGATAGTTTCTCTGGTCATAATTTTGACTCCTCAAATCGCACATTCTGTTTACATATTTGAAATAAACAGTCAATACGATAATCCTTGGTTCGCATGGTGTTACGCAATTGGTGTTGATCTGGCCATCCTTATATTTACGGTGTCTGGATGGAAGAAAACCGCATTGGTTTATTTAGCTGCAACCCTGGCCACCAACATAATTTACTTCTGGTCAAAACCCAACTTGGAAATTTCGATTCTCATATCCGTACTACAGGCTGGAACAATCTACGCTTTCAGCCATCTATACACAGAGCATAGCCATGAGAAAGAGGAAACCGCAAAGAAAGCGCAAGAGCCAAGTGCTTCAGAGCGGTATGAAATCGCCAAAGCGCAAGGTATCCACATAGAAGCGCAACCATACAAGTGCCCACAGTGCGGTTATACAACGGCAACTTCAAAAAAACTGAACGGTCATATTAGTGGTCATAAGCAAAAAGGTGATTGGGTAGAAGACGGATATAAAGATTGGGAAAAACAGAATCATAGAAGAGCGTTGATCGTCCGAAAATTAGAAATGGCAGCTTAAACACCAGTGTTATAATTCAAATGGCCCGATCAGAGGTTTTTGAATACTATAAGTTGTAAGTCGAGAGGGTAGTTTCTTTCGACTTTTTATTTGCCCTGTCTTGAACAAAAGCATTACCTCAAATTATCCTTATCTTTGAAAACAGTAACCCTTCGCATGGTTTCGGGGAATGGAAACCAGCCGAAATGCTTTTGTAAATATGAGCATTGAGAAAACCTAAACGAAGGGATTACTACTCTTACAATATCATTAAGTTTAAAGGTGATAATTAAACTTTGAAATAAACCTCCTTACTCAATGCAAAAACAAATAGTGGATTTATCTTCCAATCCAAGACAACAGTATAAAGAAGATTTCCGCTGACATCAACTAGTCCTCTCTTAATATTGTCCACATGCCCCCTATGATATCCATAATGCTCTGAAAAATGTTTCTTACTTTCGAAATGTTGATCCTGAATAAGCCTGTCAACAATTTTCACAAACTGAGAACTAATAACATCCTTCTCAGTTAATCCAGAGGCTGATATTTTTTTAAATACAACGGAATCAATCTTATTCATATCATTTTTTTTCAAATAATTATGGGGGCATAAGATTAAAGATCAGCCTTATCAAGCATGGGGGCAAATCATGACTATTTCTTAGAAATTTCGTCTTTGAGAGCTATTATTTCTCTCATTGCAGCAAGTTCTGAGTTCTTTGCTATCAATTCATTCTCTTTTGCTAATCTTTCACGCTCCCTTGCTTCTCGTTCACTCTTCATAAGGGTTTCAACTTGCCTCTTCAATGCAACCAATTGCTCTCTATAGCCGTCTGAAATTTTTTTTATATCCTCTGCCTTCTTCTCAATGTCCTCAAATACTTTACTAACCTCTTTTTGCACATCTGGTGGAACTTTATTGATAATCTTTTTGGCTGTCATGATGTGATTGGTAATATCACCATTTATCTCACCACTATATACATTTCCACCATTAGCATTTTTACCTTTAACCTTGATTGTTGTGTTAGAACTCCCGCTTTTACCCTTACTATCTACTGTTTCAACTGATGCAATGAAATCCACCGGATTGTATTCAAATTCAGCCTTTTCCGAATAAAACCACTCAATATCCAACCTAAAGGTCTTAGCGAAAATTTTTATTTGATCCCTTGTAACCCCTCTCTTACTCTTCTTGATTTGAGCAATTAGCTTACGATCACTACTAAGCATTAAGCTCAGTGCATTTGCAGATGTTGGCTTAATTCCATAACTCTCATTTTTTTGCAATACAATATTGACTGCCTGCAAGAACTTAAAATCTTCCTCACGTAGCTCATAACTGCCTGATTGTCTGCTACCTTCTTCTGTGTCCTTGTTGGCCGGTTGATTGGTCATAGAGATTATTACAAAACTTTTACTAAAGATGTTTGGAATTTTGCCCCCATCATTTCATATATTTGGGGGCAAATAACCCCCTGTTAATTATGATAATTGGGGGCAAATTAATAAATATTTACAAAACTTTTACAAAGAGTTAAATGGAAATTTTACGAAACTTTTACGAATATGTTTACACCGCACGATGTTGAATTGCTGAAAACTGCTTTATCAAGCAGATACAGCAACTTCATGCAGCTAATAGTCGATCAATCTGGACTAACACGAAACACGGTCTCCAAGTTTTTCAACAATAGAAAAATCAAGCCTTCGAACCAGGAACTAATCTATGTCACTGGAAAAAATCTGTTGGAAGAGAATGTTATTAAACGAAACTCCCTAACCAAAGAAGTTCGCAACCTGGCAAAAGGAGAAATAGAAGAAGGAAAACAAACTGTACTAAACCTATCGCAAACATCCACCTTATGAAAGTCATACTAAAAGAGGGAGAAGAAGCCCTAGAATATTTCGATGAACTTATTAACAAGGCTGTTGATAGGACTTTGAGACGGTTTGAGAATCGCTTAAGTGAAATGTCCAATGGTTCTGGCAAAAATGAAGAGTTATGGGTTGCATTGGATGAGGCAAAGGCAATTTTGGGGATTCGAAGCAAAAAGAAAATGCAGCAGATACGAGATGAAAGCCCTATGAATGGTATCATAATCAGCAAGCATGGTCGCACTTTCAGATACCTCAAATCCAGCCTATATGAATTCCTTGAAAGTCATGTAGTAAGATAAATGATGCGACTAGAGGAAAATCGTTCACAAATCTGGTTCAAGGTACTTATGTCCAATGGAAAGCCAATTGATGGCTCCAAAGAGTACTGGTCTCTTCCGGAGGGAGCCTTAAAAGGAAAGTCCATGAATTTCCTACATCAGCCGGCATTGTTGCATAATGCTGATGGCAAATGGAATGAAATGGAAGACACCAAAGGAACCTGGTTAGTAAGTGATCCAACCAAGCTGTATTCACTCAATAGTGGAATGAAGGTTTATGTAGCGCAACTATTGGAACTTCCCCAATGCGAAAAACTCGGAATAGTCTGGGTTCAAAAAGTATGTCTTATCCGAGCTGCTACCAATTTAGACCTAAGACCTTTTGGCATTCACAGAGCATTTCAACAAAACATCAATTAACCAATGGGAAGAAACACAAGCATTTGGCTCAAACGCTCAAAAAAGAAATTTCCATCATCGGTAGATGCCTGGGTTGATATTGTAGCTGAACACCAGATAACAAGAGATCGAGTAAGCATTGCCCATTCACGCTATTTCTGGAGGTGGAAAGTAAACAGCCTTAAAAGAAGGAAATGAAGGTGAAGCAATTAAAATGGAGATACAATGGATCAACTGATGCACTATGGGTTGGTGAGATGGCTTCCCACGCACCACCAATCCGGTTTGTTTTGGAGCAGCTCTCCGGAGACAGGTATGTCATACGATCTGAGGTAAACGGTATTCCAAAATCAAAATCGGTCGGACTGATTAAAGCCAAAGCAAAAGCCCAGTCCCTACTTGAAAAATATGTAATGAGTTTCTTATTAGATCAGTAACGCAATTATTATTAGATGATAGTCATCAACTATACAACCTCATTTAAGGCCTTAGACAGCTACATTAATTCATATAATGAAACAAAGGATAACATATCTGAGAAAATACGGCAAGGCGCTTCAGCAACGGCCAAAGACATTATCCGGATTTACGGTATTTCACTTGTCAAAGCTAATGCCATTGAAAAAGTTGACATTGACAATCTCCCTTCCTTAAAAACCAACAACGTCCAGCTCTCCAAAATGGCAAGTGCCAGTACCCGGACTATTCAAAGACACGTCAAGCGTCTTCAGGAAGCCGGTATAATTACCAATAAGCTATGGCATGGGACTAACTCAAGCTATGAGCTGTGGATAAACCCAAAAATACTGTTGGCAAAATGCAAGATAAGTCAATTTGAAGCCAAAAAAGCCCTGGATACCGTACTTCTAAAAAGCCTTGAAAACGACCAAAATTCGATGATTTTAAACGGACCAACGCCAAAATGTCCTCATACAGATTCTTGTAACACTGGTAACAAAAAGAATAATATAATAATAGGAGTGCATAACTCGGAAGATTCCCAGGTCTTGGTCAGAACCAGTGACAGATCAGGCTACGATTCGAGCAACGATTCAGGTGACAATTCAAGCGACGATTTCAAAAGGAGTTCGCATACGCTCACAGTTGATGTATCCAGCAACGATGCAGGTGACAAGACGGGACACACAGGGAGAAATGTGCAGAAAAAAAATGAAGGGACAGGGGGAAAAGTGCGGGATTTGCGGGCTGACCAAATATCCAGGGAGGTTAAAGCCTCTGGTGAGGATCCAGCCCGCACCGCCTCCCTTAATCTGTATGTCTCAATGCTATGGATTTTAGCGAAAAATGTGCTTTACAAAGACGTTTTTCTAACAGATAGGCAAGAACAAATAGGGAAAAAGCTACTTTATCAGTGGTATGAACCCGTTAGTAATTCGAACCTTTCAAGAATCCATCAAATCTATGTCGAGAGGATAGCCATAGTTAGAAAATTCGTCAAAAAAGACCCTTCTAAACGGTTTGTTCAACTCCCCAACAGGTTCTTTGACCCAACAAACCCTAGTGGCTTCACTGGCTCAAAAAAGTGGTGGGAGAAGCAAGAAAAAAGAAAAGAAGAGGTACGTTCCAAACTGATTCTTCATGCTCAAATAAGGCGTTTCATCAATAACGAGAAGAAAGAACCGCATAAAAAGAAACCCCCATTACCATTATACCGGGAATGTGAAACCAGAATAGGCAAGCTTGGCGATCCGTTGCTACTCGAACAATTTCATGCTGCCATTTTAAATCCAACCGTAAATAATCACATATACAATTAATCAATGAAATCAGACGAATTGCACAATCGAATTAGGCCAGACAAACAAGTCAAGAAATCTCCAACTATCACGGAGAAAATTAAAAGCTACATGAGCAACATATCGGTCGATGTCTTTGGCTATGAGAATAAAGTAACCAAAAACATTGTTCACTACTTCAAAGAAACCTCATCAGAAGAGCGAATACCCATATCTCACCTCTTTATAAGGATTTACAGAGAGGGAACTACCGTAAGAGTATTTCTTCATAGAAATGGAAAGCTCCTGAAGGAAGTTCCAGTTGGGGACCTGGTGCACTTTTTTGCCGGAGAAAGTACTGCTCAACTTCTCGGTATCGAATTGAAAGTCATTGGAAGCGTGAGCAGATACCTGGAAGAATTTGCAAAAGCTAATGAAATAGTTTTAGAACTACTCAATGTTCTCATTTCCTGCAATGGACAAGTAGTCGCCATTGGTGCATACAACAACAATGAACACGCCCAGGACATCCCTCTTGTTGAACTCATAAAATACTTTAAACAATGAGTGAGACCTCACCAAAAGGCGGATGGAAGCTTAAAAGAGATTCACATTATAAGATGATTGTATGGTTCAAAGACGGCAATGTCAGAACCATGTACTCTCTTGACTGGAGGCACAAATATGCCCCACGAGACAAGACTATTGGTATCAACAGGCTTAAAAAAAAGATAGCAGACTATGGCGTAAAAGCAAATACCATTGAACTCTACGATGTTGGAACAGGAGCCATAATTGCCAAATACTATGAAGGTGTGGATGTTGGTTTGGATGAATAATCAAGGACTCAAACAATGAAGAAGATAAAAGAACTATACCAATTACTCCAGGAGGAAAAAAATTTCGAAAAGAGGTATCCTCAGTATGATCCTGATGATAGGAAAATTCATGTTTTGTATTTATCAGTGTGCTTAAATGGTACTGGATATTACCGATCAATTGCACCTGCCTTAGAACTAAATCGTTCAGAGACTCATTCAGCGATAATTACCAACATACATAAATGGAACTTCAATAAGCAATCGCTGGAATATGACAATTCATTAGACGAAACTTCAAGTATAAAACTGATCCAGTGGGCCCATTATGTGGTTTTCCCTGTTATTCTTACGGATACCACCTATATCGTGAAGGCTTTGGAAGCCCTCAATAGCGATATACAAATTGTAATGGACATTGATTTCAATATCCACTCGCTCCCCGAAGAACATCCTCAACACTCCAAGATCACCAAAAAGCAAAAAGAGCAGCTCTTAAAAAACATTTCCGAAATGAGCGTGCTAACCGGTGCTTCAGAAGGCCTACTTGATTACTACGAAGAGTTATTGGAAAAACATCATCCAGAGTCGGCAACCTTCTTAGAGTATGTCCCAAATCTTATTTCTCAATTTGGTTATGAAGACGTTGAACCATTGAAAAAAAATGAATCTGACAAGGTTCGTATAGGTGTAATTGGTAATCCCTCTTCTGCAATTGACACACTTAGCATCAGCGAAGTGCTAAAGACACTGCAAGAAAAGTATAAAGGCAAATTCGAATTGATCTTGTTTGGATGGGACGGTAAATCACCCAATGACGAGCTGGCCTTAAAAGACATTGAATTCACTTATGAGAAATCTGTTGGCTTCCTTGACTATTTCAACAAGCTGAATGACTTGGCTCTTGATTTAGCTCTTATTCCCTTGGCAGACATACCATACAATACTATGGGTAAATCATTCATCAAGTACCTGGAACTAGCGGTCTTCAGAATTCCCGTAGTGGCTTCCAATGTGGAACCGCTAAATGAGGTGATTGAACCCAATGAAAACGGCTACCTCGCCAGCAGCGATGAGGATTGGATTTCCTGTGTAGAGCGGTTGATTAGTGATAGACCGCTTAGAGAGCGCATTGGTAGCAGCGCACTCAAAGCGGTTTGGCGCAATTATAGTTTCACGTCAAGCACTCTTCAACTCTACCAGGAAATCTTCATTTAATCATTTAGAAAATAAAGAAAATGAGAAAGTTTATCATCAATGAAATATTCGGCATAGTTGCCCTAATAATTCTGCTGATCCCACAAGTAGCACATACCGTGTATGTGTTCAAAGTAAATAGTCAGTACGAAGAGCCTTGGTTTGCCTGGTGCTATGCAATAGGAGTTGACTTAGCCATACTCATTTTCACAGTAAAAGGTTGGATTCGAACAGCGATCATGTACGCCATTGGTACGTTAGCTCAGAACCTTGTTTATCAATTCTGGCCAGACACAGTTTGGAGCGCAATACTGCTTTCGGTAATGCTTTCCGCTACTCTCTTCAGCTTTAGTCATTTATTCTACTTTGATGAGGTATCAAATAACCGCTCCGAAAGTGCGGATTCAGAATTAACAATGCGGCTAACCGCAGCTATTGATAGTGGTATTCAATTTTATCCGCTACCCTACCACTGCCCTGAATGCGGTGAACCCTTTCCTGATACTAAGAAGCTCAATGGACATATAAGCGGACATAAGCAGAAAATGGAATGGCATAAAGAGAACTATGGAAATTGGGAACAGCTTAATAACGACAGAGCTGTTATTTCAAATCAACTTTTTGTCAATGGAAATATTAAAAGAACCGACCAGAATGAAACGACTGACTGATTGGATCGCCAAGCGCATATCAGCGCATAGGGTAGAAAGGCAGATCAGGAGATTGAAAAATTATAAGAGGCTTAAACCTTACTTTCTTTGAAGACTTACACCCAAATGTACATGTAGGAGAGTGTAAATCTTACTATCCAAATGGTCAGCTACAAAAAATTGAGAGCTACAGTACAGAGTACAGATGGTAAAAAGCATGGTGAATTTCATTAGTATACCGAGAGCGGTATTCAGCTTTATAAGGACTTACGATGAAATAGAGTATGTGGATTCCGCCATGGAGAGGACTTATGGCAACAGTGCATTAAGAACAAAAATGAATGTAGCGAGGATCAAAATGTATTATGAAAACGGAACATTGGTTACAACTGGAACCCTTAGAATTGGGGGTGGTCCATCAACTAGATTAGGAGAATGGGTTTTCTACTATGATAATGGAGAGTTTGGTAGAAAAGAGGTCTATGATGCTTCTGGGAGGTTGCAGTAAATTGAAACTTGAAGAGTCAAATCAATAATGTAAACTTACAGAATTAGAGTTCTTGATATTGGCAAATATATTCTTTACCAATACCCATCAAGCCTATTTTTAGGAAAATCGCCAATCAAGTCAAGTAAATTTGATATTGTTTTTTCGGCAAAATATTATTTTACTTGCCAAAGTTTTGATTTCTGAATAAGTTAATTATATTTGTTGCCACAATATGAAAAACACTTATTTGGCCCATAATTTAAGGATTCACTTCTCTGGTAAACAAGAGTTTACTACCAAAGAAATCACAGATGCTCTTCAAGAGCATTTTCCTGATTTATCCGGCAGTACTATAGCCTGGAGGCTCAATCAACTGAAAAAAGACAAGCTTCTTTATCAAATTGGCAGAGGACTATACACCTTTGATTATAAACCTGAATTTTCACCTGAACTCAGCTTAAAAACCAAAAGATTGTTCAATCGGGTTAAAGGCATCTACACAGGTGAAATTGTCATATGGGACACCATCCTATTGAATAACATTGCTGGTGAAGACATCTCCAAGTACTGGGTCTTCCTTGCATTGAATAAAGATGATTTGGACTCCTTGTTCGGTGAAATGTTGTCTTTCAGTAAAAAAGTCTATCTGCAACCTGATAAGGAAACTACTGCCCGATACCTAATCCCACAGGATGAAGCCATCATTTTGACTGCATTAATCTCTGAGACACCAACGGAACGATCAGGTGACTACCTATCCCCCAGCATTGAAGGCATTTTGGTCAATGCGTGGTTTGAGCACGAGCAGTTTTTACAGCCTATTGGCCTAGACATTCACAAACTATACGACCAGGCATTTGCCAAATACAATGTGAATAAAAGCAAACTGTTACGCTATGCTGCCAGACGGGATAAGAGAAAAGAAATTAACGAACTATTAAAAACCATCGAATAATGTCCACAGAAGTAATTGAACAGGACGACATAGTATTGGAAGACAACCAGTTGGTTTGTATCCTGACTGGTGAAGTCAAAAAGATCAAACCACAGGAAAGCAACCTGCAGTCCATAATCCTGATGCTCAATGAAGAGTACGGTTTCGACCTTTCTGACATGGAGCGGGATTTTGCTATCCAATACACCGATCCCGATACCGGAAAGCCCAAAAAGCAGAAGGTTGAATTAGTGGTATTTGAAAAAGGTAAATCACATGAGCAGGATTTCATTATCCGCATCTGTGTAGTGCAGGATGACAAGGTTAAAGACACAGATAAGAAGAAAGGTGTAAAACCAACCCTGGAAAATGCTATGGGAGCAGTAGAGAACTGTGAGTTTGGTCTTTGGGCAAATGGCTCTAGCTATCACTACCTGCAAAAGGAAGATGATGCCATGGGCTTTGATTATGAGTTTGTGGATCTTTCTGACTTCCCTGGTGAAGGAGAAACACTGGACGACCTGGACAGAGCTGACCGCTCTTCCAGTAAAAAGCCTGCCAATGACTCCCTGATCAAAGTTTTCAAGCGTTCACACGATTACATATATGGCAATGAAGGCCGAAAGAAAGATGCTTTTTGGCAATTGCTGAACCTCATCTTCTGTAAGCTCTATGATGAGAAACGCAGATTTATGCCCTCTGAGGAAAGCTACCGCAGGAAGTTTTGGGTGGGCGTAAAAGAACAAAACACCGAAGAAGGCAGAAAAGCAGTAGCCAAGCGAATCAAAGGGCTGTTTGAAGAACTGAAAGGTGACGAAATATTCTCGGAGGTGTTTGACGGGAATGAAGCCATTGGTCTAACTGATAAGGGATTAGCATTCATAGCCGGAGAGCTTTCCAAATACTCCTTTCTGGACGCTTCTGTGGATGTTAAGGGCATGGCTTATGAAACGATAGTAAGCAACACTTTAAAACAGGAAGCAGGTCAGTTCTTCACCCCAAGAAACATTATCAAAGCAATGGTAGAGATGATGAACCCGACCGAAAATGATCGTGTGCTCGATCCAGCATGTGGCTCGGGAGGCTTTTTGGTGATGGTACTTGACCATGTAAGAAAGCAGATTGCCGCTGAGTTGTACCCGGACTTAGACGGACCACTACTGGCAGAAAAGTTCAATTCTATAGAAGTGAACGAGCGAGTAAGAGAATATGCAGAGCGCAGCATATTTGGCTTTGATTTTGACCCTGACCTGAAAAAGGCAGCAAGAATGAACATGGTGATGGCTGGTGATGGGCACGCCAATATCTTCCATGTCAATTCCCTGGCTTATCCCAATTGGGAGCACCCGGATGAGATTGAAAAAATTCAGAGTGCCATTGGCAACAGCCTTTCTGAAATGAAAGACATTGAAAGTCGCTATGGCAATGATGCCCGTGAAAAATTCGACATCATTTTTACCAATCCTCCGTTCGGAGCGAAAGTGAAGGTAGAACCTGAAATCGCCAGCCAGTACTTCCTCTCCAAGTACAGTGATGCTCCTGAAGTGCTTTTCATTGAAGCGTGCTACAACTTCCTGAAACCAGGTGGTAAAGTAGCCATTGTTCTGCCTGACGGGATTTTAGGAAACCCTAATACCCTCCCCGTTCGGGAATGGATTTTAGACAAATTCAAAATCCTTGCTTCTGTTGACCTGGCAGTAGAGGCTTTCTTACCGCAGGTGGGCGTTCAGGCATCATTGCTCTTTTTGCAGCGTAAAACAGAGGTAGAAAGACAGCTTGCCCAGGATAGTGCGGAAGACTATGAGGTGTTTATGGCCATTGCTGAAAAGCTGGGTAAAGACCGGAGAGGTAATCCAATCTATATGCGAGATGATGATGGTGCAGAGATACTTTTTGACACTGAAACTAAGTATGTAGTACACAAAAAGGACGGTTCACTTGAGGTAAAAACCAGAAGAGAAAAGCTCAAACAACTGGATGATGATCTTCCTAAAATCACTAGAGCATATTACAAATTCTTAAATGCTAGCAATGAAGGTAGTTAAGATAAAAAACACTTGGTTAACTGATTCTGATGTCAGACTTGATGCTTCCTTTCATTTAAGTGATGGAGTAAATACTAAACGTATTATCGAGAAATTGTGCCCCTACAAGTCAACTACAGTACAAAAAGTCTCCTCTGATCTCTTTAAAGGAAATATTCACAAAAGAGTTTATGTCAATTCACCAGAAAAGGGGTTAATGTTCTATCCTGCATCTGACCTATTTAAATCAGATCTTAATTCAGGTAAATTTTTATCCAAAAAATATTCGCCCTACTTAAAAGAATTGGAGCTAAAAGAAGGGTGGATTTTGGTTACCAGATCAGGGACACTCGGCCGTGTGGCTCTTACCAATGGTGATCACCAAGGTAAAATAGGTACAGATGACTTAGTCAGAATTAAGCCAACAAACAATGAAGTAAAGCTTGGTTATTTGTATGCCTATCTTTCTTCCAAATTCGGATATGGTTTATTGACTCAATCAGGTTATGGAGGCGTTGTAAAGCATATAGAGCCTCATCATATTGAAAATCTTCCTATTCCCATTTTGCCAGAAAGCATTCAACTACAGGTAGATAATCTAATTAGAGAATCAGTTAGCTCTCGGGAAAAATCTAATGCTGAAAGAAAACTTGCCCATCAAATATTTGAAGATAATACGGACTTTGTTCCTAGAAAGAAAATTGCCGGAGCTAAAAATTCGAAAGATCTAAAGCAAAACTTTCATTTAAGGCTTGACAGCTCGTACTATTTAAATATTGAAAATCCAGAAAAGGAATTATCAAAAGGCAGCTACAATTCCAGAGAATTAGGAGATCTGGTGAAAACCAAAATGTACACTGCTCAAAGGGGTAAGCGAAATTACGTACCTAAGAATGGTATAAGGTTTTTATCAACTACTGATATTTCAGAGTTAAACCCTTTAAGAGTTGATAAATACCTAAGTTGGAAGACTAATGGTCTCGAAACTTTAAGGGTTCAAAAAAATTGGATCTTAATATCAAGCTCTGGTCAGGACATTTTGGGATCAGCATTTTTTGTTGATCAAACATTCGAAAACTGTGCTGTTAATCAGCACTCTATTCGAGTGATTATCGATGAAAATATCATTTCACCTTACTACGTATTTGGTTTTTTATCTACACCAAAAATTAAGGAATATATCAGGTCAGGCATCTACGGTTCGGCTGTCCTGACTATTGATGAAAACTTTCTGAAATATCTTAAAGTACCGATCCTCAATGAGGGCTTACAATCCCAAGTAATAAATCATATCAAGGAATCAGTTGATCAATTTGAAAATGCATGCTTTAAGGAAAAAGAAGCAATCGAATTAGTAGAAAACGAAATTGAATCATGGCAAAAATCATAGTACCACCATATTTCGATTCGGTTGTAAATGCCGGAGAAAAGCGTTTGCTGGATTACTTGCAGGTAAACCTGCCAGACAGTTTTTATCTCGTGCCAAATGTGGAGCTGGCCTCCACCAATCCACGAAACAACCGGACACAGTATTGGGAGTATGATTTATTGATTGTTGCCCCACATGCCATATACAACATCGAGAACAAGGACTGGAAAGGACGAATTGAAGGAGATGACAACTATTGGTATGTCAATGATCGCCAACGGCAAAACCCATTAAAAACCGGAAGGCAAAAAACTGCAGTATTGGCCTCCAAACTAAGGGAACATGAATCATCTTGGGCAAGGGCATGGATTCAAAACATGGTTACCCTGTCCTATCCCAATACCTATGCTCCTTCGCTTTGGCAGGAATCTGCCAAGCTTACCTTTCAGCTCAATGAGCGGTTGATCAATTACCTAACAGATCCGGAACAGGTTGGGAAATCAGAAGACGACATTACAGACATCTATAAAGAGATTGTAAAGTACCTTGACGGCAGCCAGAGCAAAAAAGCACCGGACGAAAAGCGTGAAGTTGAGGGGTATGAAATCATAGAAATACTCCAGCAGGAACCCAACTTCACTGAATACCTGGTAAAACCTAAAGGAGTTACCTCCTCTATCCGCAAAAGAGTCAAAGAATATTCTCTTCAGGTGGCAGGTCTTTCGCAACCTGAGCTGCTCAAACGTGAGGAGGCTATTAAGAATCAGTACAAAGCTCTTCACAAGATCAAAGCCAAGCCTTTCATACTGAACGTAGAGTTCAAAATTGATGAAGAAAACCATCAGTTCTATGAAATATCAGACTTCTTAGATGAAAACTCCCTGAGAGCAGAAGCCCGATCCAAAACCTTCACCTTTCAGGAAAAACTGGGTATTGTCCGCAATGTCATGGCTGCTTTGAAAGAAGCTCACAAGGAAAACATCTTTCACCGAGACATCAACCCTGACAACATTTACATGAGCAGCGGTTATGCCTATTTGGGCAATTTCGGGAAGTCTTACTTCACCGATCACAACCAGCAAGGCTATACGGTAATGGCTACCATCAACGAATCTAATGCCACGCCTTACCATCCATTGGAATTGACTGTGGGTGATGCCTCACGTTCCTCAGATATTTACTCGCTTGGTGTGCTCATCTATTGGTTGTTCGTAGGAGAAGAGCCTTTCAAGACTCCTTATGACCTTGATA
Organism: Cyclobacteriaceae bacterium; assembly: GCA_965215825.1. GTDB lineage: Bacteria > Bacteroidota > Bacteroidia > Cytophagales > Cyclobacteriaceae > JAWPMT01. The sequence continues at coordinate 1,811,651 of CBDCEM010000003.1, forward strand.
AAATGGGTGGAAAACTACCAACAGATAAATTACCCACTTCGCTTAATAAAGCACTACCAAAATGGCTGGATGAACTCTCTCTTCAGACCATTCTCACAGATGATCTCAAACGAATTGACAGCATAGAGCAGGTTGAAAAATTCATCGAAGATGCTCTCAAAGAAAATGACAGTGAAGTTCCGTCCAAACGCACAACAAGAACCACAACGGCTCAATCAACTGACATATATGAGTTAAAGGTCGGAGACAAGATTGGAGATTACGTCATTCATCAGATTCTTGGTAAAGGTGGCTATTCCAGAGTATTTAAAGTGAAACACCAGCTTCAGGGAAAATACTATGCCTTGAAACTCTTTCATGAAAGCGTAAATGCCAATTCGGTAATTGATGAATACAATGCTCTGGTAGGGTTAGAACATCACAATATTGTCAAATTCGTTTGGAATGGTGAAACACCTAATGGGCAGTTTTACACCTTAATGGAGTTTTTGGAAGGTGAAAATCTCAGCACCTATTCCAGGACAGATGCAAAGCTTCCGATTTACCGGGTATATCAAATAGCCAAAGACATCCTCAGTGCTTTGGTTTCCATGCAAAGCCTGGACAAACCTATTCTACATCGGGATGTAAAGCCTCAAAATATCATTTGGGACAATGAGAAACGCTTTGTTCTCATTGATTTCAATGTAGCCTCATTTGTAGATGACAATCAAGATTTTGTTGGTACAAACCCTTATTTGGCTCCTGACCTTATTGCAGACGGATATAAAGTAAACTGGGACAAGTCAGCAGACACTTTTGCTTTAGGCATTACCCTGTATGAATTGATCTGCAAACAATATCCCTGGACACCTAAGAAAATGCCAGTCCTTAGTATTGATCCGGTCAATCCGAAAGAATTTGAACCTAGGATCTCAGATGCATTTGCTCAGTTTCTAAGTCAGGCCATAAACCCACGCTCTGCAATGCGATTTTCCAATGCACAGGAAATGTTGGATGCTTTACAGGCAATTGGCGAGGATGGTATTTTACAGGAAACCCAAACAGTTTCTCCAACTATAGAAACCAAAGATGAAGAAGGCAATTTCATCAAATATATCAACTCATTATATAGCCAGTCCAAAGGTGGAAATTTCGGAACACGTGCCAGCGAAAATATTAGCGAGTACGACCGATTAACCTATACCCCTTCCAAGCTGGATAAAAAGCTATTGCCTGATATTCTTGATGGTAAATACAAACTATTGATCATCACCGGAAATGCCGGAGATGGAAAAACAGCATTCATTAAACGTATTGAGCATGATAAGTCAGTGACAGACCTCAATACCCATGATCATAAGAATGGAGCAAGGTTTAAGATTAATGGTGTTCAATTCGAAAGTAACTATGATGGTTCTCAAGATGAAGATCAACGGGCTAACAATGAAGTACTGGAGAGTTTCTTTAAGCCGTTTGCCGAACTGTCCAATTACAATGAATCCAAAGAAGGTCGAATCATTGCCATCAATGAAGGCCGTTTGGTGGAGTTCCTAAAGACCACCAGTAAGCACAAAACGCTTCATGACACCATAGAAAACTACTTTTATAACGAAGGGCATCACGAGCTTCCTTCAGGCTTAATGATTATCAATCTAAATCTAAGGTCTGTTGCAGCTCAGGATAATCAGGAACCCAGTCTTTTCAGAAGTCAGTTAAAAGCCCTGACTCAAAAAGACCTTTGGGCTAAATGTGAAACATGCCCACTCGCAAGCAAGTGTTTTATCAAGTACAATGTAGATTCCTTTAATGACTCAGCGTCTGGTGAAGAAGTAATTACTCGCATGGAGTGGTTGTTGAGAACGGCCAGCCTCAAGCGTGAACTGCATATCACTATGCGTGATTTACGTTCGTTCATCGCATTCACACTCACCAGAGATCATGAATGTTCAGATATTGAACAATTGGTGACGGCTAGCGAAAATCAGCCTGAAAGCTATTGGCAATATTATTACTTCAATATCACCAACCCTGCTGTTAGTGATTCAGGCAATCAAGATCGCCTGATCAGATTGTTACGGGAAACTGACATAGGTGAGGTAGCCATACCCGATAAAGACAGGGATCTATTCTTTGGCCAACATGAAGCCAATGAGTACCTGGAATTTGCGGATCGTGAGTTTACTCTAATTGATGAGTTTACCAACAATAAGATTTGGGTGCCAGCTCATGAGCAAGACGGAGCATTGATCAAAAGAATACGGGTAATTCAAAAGGTATTTATCAGGCATCAATATTTTGAAGGTAAGTCAGAACTACTGTCTGTTGAAAACGGCTATGTGCCTGCAACTTCAAAAACTGAGGAAGCCAAATTTCCTTCATATCTCCTTCGACTACCTTATCACTCGGTGTTCAAATTTGTGAAAGTCTTATCTAAGGGAGATGAAAGCACAAACACTAAAGCCAGCATTTCCAGAGCCATTTCATTGAATGAAGGATGTGACAATCCCGGTATAGATAAAGATCATTTAGTGCTTGCGTCAACAGATATTCGAGACCCATACAGCAAGTCATTCAGGTTATTTGACCTCAACGATTTTGAGCTATTTGTCAATAGAACGGATCACTTGGTGAAATACCTGGAATATGAACCAGACAGTTTGACCTTCCGACACAGAACCGAAAAACACATAAAACTTACCATTTCGCTTGACCTATATGAGATGCTGTATTTCATACAGCAAGGGTTTAGTCCTTCCCTCAACGATCTGAGAGGAAAGTTCATTGAACTGATCATATTCAAGAACCTGCTGGAAAACCTAACCTACAAAGAGGTAGTGGTAACCAGCGACAATTTAGAGTTTTATAGAATCAGTAAAGACGAGCAGAGCCGTCTTTACATAGAACCTATGGAAGTATAGCTATGGCCATAAAACTAAATAAAGACGAAAGCCTATTCCGCAATGAATTGATATTCACAGCTGATGCAAAGGCCGTAAATATTGATAATACTTTGGTTAATCTATTCATGCTGCTCAAGCACAATGGGATAAGACCAAAGCAACGGGCAAGAGCTGGCAGCAATTCATTCATTGATTTAGAAACCTTGAAAAGGGTTTTCTCCAAACTGGAAGAAGAAGGCTCTATAAAAGGCTTTAATGATAATCCGGACGCTGCGGAATTGTGGATGCGTAGCAATTTGGTCAACATGGTTTACAGGGGTAATCTCGATAAAGAGAAAATTTCCTCTCTGAGGCCGATTCACCTTGAAAGCTACAGAGTGAGAAATGCCGCCAATACCAGGGACTATAATACCGCAGATCAAGTCTATTTAATGCTTGGTGCCAACCCTACGGTACGTGAAGACCTGAAAAGCTTCCTAATGGAGGGCTGGGATCAGACCACAAGTAAAATAAACTCAGGCAACCATCTGGATGTAGATAGTTTGGGCTTATTGCACATCATCAAAAATGTAAAGCCCGGATTTCTGGAAAGTAGCTCAAGTCTGAATCAGATTCAACCGCTACTCCTTGAACAAGCGGAACTCTTTTGTGATGATGTTCGGAGACTTTTGGTTTACAAACGTCTAATCCCAAGAAACGTACTGATAGATTACCTCAAGACGATTACATCTTTTCACCTTTCCATCTATATCCAAAAGCTGATCCATACCCTACCTCGAATGGTTGAAGCAGGCAATGACTCAGTAAGGGTGGATTGGAATATTGTAGTAGATGCTACGGATGACTTTGAAAGTAAGATAGCTCGGATTTCAGCTGAGGATGCTGACACATTAAGCAACAATGTCTATGACTATATCAAGGCTACATTCCAGATCAATGCGGCTCTGAGGAGGTTGAAATTAGACAAAACCAATTCAGATAATCTTGGCAAGGCTCTGGAGCTATTAAAAGAAAAACCACAGGATTTCGAAATATACTTCGAAACCCAATGGGACAATCTATACAGCACACTGGATGAAGAAGACAAAGACCTTATCAGTGATATGGTCAAATATGAAGACACCTACTTTGACCGATATATTGAATTGATTCTGAAAGCCAGAGGCAATTATCAATTTCGCTACCACATGCAGCTTTTTGACAACTTGTCTCAAAAGAATAACGAAAGAGGCTTTTTAGCTCAAGGACGTGGCAGAAAGCACCCAAGAAGGTATGTTTTGGGAACTCGGTTATTGGAAACGCTTGTCCAGATATTGGTACTTGAATCAGACGGTTCCAACTTTCAAACCAGAACCCTCTCCATTGAAGAGCTGATTCAAAATATCCGTGATCGCTATGGAATTATCATAAATGGATTAGCTGAAGATCGGTTCAAAGATGCAGACCTCAATACACACCTTGCTTTTAAAGAGAATGTGGAGGCTTTCAAATTAAAGCTCAGACAGATAGGATTTTACAATGACCTAAGTGATGCCTACATCCTGCAAAGGATTAGACCCCGCTATGAATTAAATGCTCAGTAGAATGCAAATGACGACTCAAATAAATACATATTATCAACGAATCATTGACCTGATACTGGAACTGTATCATGACGATCTGAGCAAGGCCATACCAGGCCATTGCATGAAGATCACTGGATTAGGACCTACTGAACTTGAATTTCTTTGGGAGCTTATTCAGGATAAATACAGCAACATCAACACTTTCATAGTAAGTGACGACTCAGCTACTGATGAAAGGTTCATTACCGCAACCAAGCTGATAGAATTAAGAAACAAACAAGACGCTCCGCTCTTAGTCCTGATTCCATCTAACAGCAGAACATCTGCCGAAGACTCTTATGGCAATGCCACTTTCAAAGAAATCTCTTTAGAAGGGATTGAACAGAGGCTAAAAGATAGGTTAATTAATGATATACCTGCTGAATATGCAGCAATACTGAAAAATGAAATCCTTGGCTATCTAAACCTAAATCAAATCGATACAGCCAATGTGATCGATTATCTTCTCTCTCTTGAAGAACAAGGCTTCTCGAAGGACTCTATTGGCAATCAACTCTACTTGCTGGATTTGATACCAGATTCAGCTTTACTTGATAATAACGACAAGATTAGGTCAAGGCTGAATTTCAATTCAGAGAGCATTGAACTGCTTAGTTCATTTTACAAACCATTGTACGACCGGATAGCAGAACTCCCTTTGGAGCCAAACTCTCTTCAGAAGGAATTAGTAGATTTCATAAAGGCTGAAAATAATGCCAGAAGTGCCTCTGAGATATGCTATCTCATACATAGTACATACTCCAATCTGAACTTTGCAAGTTGGCAAATTCCAGATCTGGATTTTTCTCATATCAAACTATTTGCAGAAGAGATCAAATCCTCCGACTTCTCTGTGGAGGAAGGCAAACAGGTGCTTAAAGCCAGAGAAAATTCTACATCCAAGGTTAGGGTAAGATTTACCATGAGTCAAAACCCTAAAGACATTCCTGGTCTTGCCTATTTCAAAATCATTTTGATGGCCGTGAATGGTGGCTCGGGTGAGGAAATACAAATCCTTCGGAAAGTAAAAAACTCTGCATCCAACCGACCCTACCGGGATATTACAGTTGATCTTAATCCAAACGTGATGGAAGAAGGTTCTTACTTCTTCAAGGTTTGGGCAGAAGATGAGCATGGCAATATTCTCAACAACAATGATGACTTCAAAGAGCCAAAGATTCAATCTGCATGGGAAGAAGCAAAAGCCAAGGATAGCAGCATCTTAAAAAGCACATTTGACTATAAGCTAGTCTGTGATACAAACGACTTTGATTATGTAGTTGAAGAGAACCCTGAGCGTGAAGAGAACCAACGGAAAGATAAACTGAACAATGTCCTACAGGCATTCTTCAAGTTCCGTATTGAGAAATTGAAATCAGGCATGGAGCCCGAAATTCCGGTTGCTTCCGAAACATCCAATATATGGATTACTGATCCTTCTAAACACACCTCAACATTTCATATCAATTATTCCGATAGGCATAATTACCAGGTGAATCTATCTTCAAAGCTGAGGATCATTGAAGATACGCTGTTAAAAAATGCAGATCATTTCGGATATGTAAAGACATCCCTGAGAAGTAATTCATCAGCTATAGGTTTTGAAAAAATAAGCTTTTCTATAAGTGAGGTATCCTCTATTGTACCAAAAGAGATTCTCTCGCTTCGGGCAGAAATCTTCAAAAAGATTCAACATTCCAATGATGCTGAAAATGGGGTGCTTGAAACAGCGGATATTTTCAACTTCACTGACTCCATTCGCTCTTACATTGAAAAGATCAGTGATTGGACAGCTCACCTTCAGAAGCAAATATTAGAGGAAGAGAGTGATGAAGATGAAAAGTCCAATATTCAGGATTTGCTGGTAGAGGTTCAGATGCTGGACTTGGTAAAAGTTAAAACTAAACTCCCTGATGGTAAACCAGTTGATGCATTCTTACTATCTCCTTTACATCCACTGCGTTTAGCTTGGTGGGTTCAGTTGGTGGACGTATTTACCGAGTGGGAAAAAAGTACACATGACTATGCTGGCTATAAAGACGCATGGTTCAAAGGACTATCCAATCTCTTTGAAGGTCATTTGACACCCGAAAACAATCCATTAGTATTGGTGGAGCCAGGCACATTTAAGGCATTCCATTATTCTGGTGAACTTGCTTATGGTTGGGGGCTTTATCTAAATGTACTTACTGAGGAATCTAAAAACGGAATGACTTCTGTCTCCAGACAGATGAAGCATTATTTCCGACAACTCTTCAATATCACTAAAGAAAACTATGTTGAAACAGAGGTAAGCCAAAATCTGGTTGTCAGACATGTCAAAAACTATCTGGTTCAGCATCCTTATACAGATAAGCTAATCATAAACCTTTTCAATGCTGGTGATGCAGGTGTATTTGCAGATTCATTGGTTGAGTTGGAGAAAGAAATCAGCTTTCAAAACATCAAATATGAGGTCAGAATATTCAAAGGTGATGATAAGATTATTGAGCACGGTGAAGCACTTAGAACCTTAATCAATCCTGAATCTAACATTTCGGAAGAAGCTGAAGCATTTTCACAACCTTCTGCGAATAGGTTATTTCCTAAAATGAGGTTCTCTATCAATGGCATCTCAGATTACCTCAAATCGCCAGCACAGTTTTCAGCTCATTTAAGCTTCCTGATTAGCCCTTTTCCAATTACAGTTGAACTGATTAAACCTTACCGGCAGGATAGAAACTTCTACTTAAATGGATTATTAGTTTCACCTACGATTGCTGTCAATGATTCAGGCAATGAAATCAAATGGAATAGGTATATAGAAGGCAATCAAATACAACCTGATTACTCAGGGTCTGGCACGATTGGGGTGAATTTATTTGATCACCTTCAAACTTTTATTGCAGGGGCATTAGCTTCAAAATTCACTGAGTCAATACCTTCCACTCAATTACGCCTTAATGACAAGGATAAGGTTCTACTCACCCATTTACATGATTATTCAGATTGGGTTATCACATTCGACAAGAACCTTGGCCCTCAAGTATTTGATCAACCGTCTAAAGATGGTAAGATACCATTCCTACTTGATTATGTGCCTGGAGAAGAAGTAACAGGAATTTCATCCTACCTGACCACAAGACCCACATCAGAAATTCTTGGGCTTTTAGGTCCACACTTCGAAGAGTTCAATATTGATATTCATGATCCAAAAGATGAAAAGAAAGTCAAGATTCTACTCGAAGATTTAAGAGCAGTCTCAAGCTCTCTGGTTCTTCAGCTTAATTCCTCAAAGAATAAAGCTTTTGAAGTAATTGGCTCAGCCTTCACCAAAAGAGTTCTGGAGAAAAAAGGATTGCTTGAAGAATCATTCCTTATCCCAATTGACCTTCATCATAATCTTTTTGAAAATCTGCCTGCTGAAAGCAAGAGCCGGGCAGACAACCTCCTTGTGTCAATTAACCCTGACAGCAGAGAAATTCACTTCGCAATCATTGAGATTAAATGCAGAAAAAGCATTGGAGTTGCTGAAACTGATGATTTGAAAACGAAAATGCGTGAACAGATTGAAAACACTATTCTGGCTTTACGCTTACACTTTGATCCAGAATATCATTTGTCATTTGACCGCTTAGATCGAGAGATTAAAAATAAAGAATTAAAGTCCTTACTGAGCTTTTACATAGAAAGAGCTTACCGATATGAATATCTGAGTGAAAATGCCTATGCAAGCTATAACGCATTTTTACAGACTCTAAACACTGGTTTCAAGCTGTCATTCAAGCAACTAGGACTCATTTTTAATTTCTCCGCAGAAAAGAAACATCACAAGGAATTAATTGATCATGACCTTACCTTTTTCACTTTCGGTGGCAACCTAATCGAGCAAATTCTAGATCCTGATTCGGATTTAAACACAAAACGACTTGAAGATCAGGAGCTGGATAGTGAGTTAGGTGAAGCGGTTGGAATTAATACCAAGCTTAGGCCATTCATACAAAAACTTAAGTCCAAGGAACCGAAAGAACAAAAGGATGAAACATCGAAAAAACCACAGGATGATAAGCCAAATGATGATGAAGGTGGAATCGAAGAAGAAATTGATGATTCTCCTGATGACACCCCGGATAATCCTGCTACTTCAATAGATCATCCAGCTGATTCAGAAGTTTCCGAGTCTGTTTCTGAGGAAGATCAATCCAATGTTACAGCTCCGGATTATGATATTCTAATTGGTAAAAATTCGGAAAGCGACCAGTACGGTATTTTGGGTGAAAGTATTCATAGTAAAAAGATCGCCATGGATTTAAGCGAAACCAACACAATAAGTCTTTTTGGAGTCCAGGGAGGAGGTAAAAGTTATACCATAGGCACAATATCAGAAATGGTATTGAAGCAATTCAATAAGATAAACAAACTTCCCTCTCCACTGGCAGGTGTAATTTTTCATTATAGTGAGAGCATGGATTACGAACCGGAGTTTACATCCATGAAACAGCCAAATGATAAAGAAGCCGAACTCCGTAAGTTAAAAGAAAGATATGGTGCAAACCCGGATAAAATTGAAGATGTAATTATTCTTACTCCAAAGGATAAAATTGATGAAAGACGTTCAGAATATCCATCCATTGAGGTAAATCCGATTGCATTCAATTCCAAAGAATTGAACGTACAGGATTGGATGTTCTTACTTGGAGCTATAGGAAATGATTCAACCTACATGAAGCAATTGAAAGCTATTATGAAGGAATTACGCAGAGACTTGTCACTTGATGGCATCACTCAAAGCGTAGAAGAATCCGAATTACTATCTAACACGCAAAAAGCGTTGGCAAGACAGAAGTTGAGATTTGCCCGTGAATACATTGATGACAAATTCACTCTGCGTGACACCTTAAAGCCCGGTAGGTTAATCATTGTAGATCTGCGTGATGAGTTCATTGTAAAAGATGAAGCCCTAGGGCTGTTTGTAATCATGTTGAACATCTTCTCTGCGGTAAAAAAGGTTGACGGTGCTCACTTCAACAAGTTCATAGTGTTTGATGAGGCTCACAAGTACATGGACAATAAAGATTTGACAGGTAACATCGTAACAGCCATTAGAGAAATGCGACACAAAGGAGTGAGCATTATGATTGCCAGTCAAGACCCCCCAAGCCTACCGAATGAAATTATAGAGCTGAGTTCCATTGTGCTGCTTCATAAATTCAACAGTCCGCAATGGTTGAAGCACATTCAAAAGTCTGTCACTCAATTATCTTCTCTATCTCCGGCAGATATGAGTTCACTCACACCAGGTGAAGGTTTTCTATGGGCAACTAAAGCTACAGACAAAGGGATTTCATCAAAACCGCTGAAGATTTCCACTCGACCAAGAGTAACTAAACATGGCGGGGCGACAATACAGGCAACAGGTGAAAAATGAAAGCAGTAGCAGTATCACATAAAGGAAAACGAGACATCAATCAAGATTTAATCCTTGAGTACACCGCCCTTGATGGTTCATATCTTTTTGCTGTGATTGATGGGATGGGTGGCTATGAGAGTGGGGAAATTGCTGCTAAAATGGTCAGTGAAAACATTGAGACCTATCTGACAACGGTTGGAACTATTAATGCTTTTCACATTCAAAAGGCAATCAACAAATCAAACTTGGCAATCAGGCAGCAGAAAACCGGAATACCTGAGAGTATGGGTGCCACTATCGGTGGTGTTATAATAAAGGGAACTGATGCAACATATTTCTGGATAGGAGATGTCAAAATCCTGCATTTCAGAAACAACAAACTATTTTTTGAATCTATACCTCATAGCTTGGTGAACGATCTTGTAGAAAATGGATCAATTACAGAACCATCACAGCTATCAAAGTATAGACATGTCGTTACTCGCTCCATACAAGGTGATATTAAAAATTCTCAAGCAGAGATTCATTCAAACTCCTTTCATTCCAAAACGGACTTACTATTTGTCTGCTCTGATGGCGTACATGATCATTTAGAGAGTTTACAACTTGAGAACATACTCGATCAGTTTGAATCACCTTTTGCACTAAAGACGGTGCTTGAATCCAGGCTTAAAAGAGATGCGAGTGATAATTTCACTTTTGGTATAGTTGAATAGATTTTTTCGTTTCCTCCTTTTGGGACTTTGACCTTCATGCCTTAAAGATAGAGATTGATTGAGGAAAGAAAAATTCAGTATTACAATTAACGTAAAGGAATGAGACTGCACACTTTTCAAAGGATTAATTGTACCGATAAGACTTACTGAATTTATCCCATCCATAAAATTGTAATTAGCTGAAAATCATTAACTCATATAAATAACTTCGATTATTTATAGTTCGGCAATTGAACCGACCGCCACAAAGTGAACCTGTTACTTGGCACTTTCATAGTCTACTTTTAACCGCTTCTCTTATAAGTGGTGGTCTTCCTAAGTTAGCGATTACCACCTTACAGCTTGATTTAAAAAGCCCACCCTTTTAAGAGAAACCTTAAAAAGCTACGCTCCCTATAAGATGTGGCTGTATTAGTTAACACAAGTCCGGTTTTCATAAATGCAAGTAGATGTCTCCTATAACGATGAGAAAAACGGGATAGAACTTCTCTTTAGTGAGAAGCTGCCAGAGGACATATCTATCTACTTAAAGGGAATAGGTTTTAAAGACACCTTTAAGAAACCCCTAAAGTGGTACGTCACTCAACACCCTGCGTATAAAAAATATGCCGAGGATTTAAAAGAAGCCCTTGCCAATGGAAAACCCTTTAAGAGTGTGCTTATCCAACCTTCCTATTCCCCATCGGAAGAGAACATCGACCACAATAAATTCAGTTATGTAACAATCTCCTTCCTAACGGATGGTGCTAAAGAACAAGAGAGCTTTGTTGTTTTCGATCCCTATAAGAGAGTTGCTACCGAAATAGGCACACGGTACGGCATAAACAAATACGGAAGCTCCTTTAAGGAAATAGATGTTTCTCCAAGGAATTACAAGCGCAAAGCCAGAACACTCCTAAAGGAAGGTAAGATCATTACTCCCGAGATAGGATCGGGCATGGTTAATCAGGCAACCAAAGACAAGCTGGTCAAACATTTTATAAAGTTCGCCAATAAAAGAAGGTCGGAAAGTGATGTTATTCAGGAGCAGGATCTACCCATACTTTTTAAGTCCTGGTTGAGAGCAAACAATCCAATTTATTTAGAGTACTCCGAAGAAATTTGGAATGAGTATTTAAGTGTTGTCGATTCTGAAAAACCCGAAACTGTTAACCAAAAGGATAGCGTTGACGAAAATGATACTCAACCCAAGATTGATACGCTAGAATCATTTGGCTTTAAGGGATTGTTCACGGTTGAAGAAGCCTTTGAAAAACCTCGTCTGGTCTTTGATCTTCAGCATCGGTGGTATGATGCTTACGGACATTTTCAGGAGAATATTGAAAAACCTGCCTTAGAAGAAATCAAAAACTGGAATTCCGAGATTGCCATTCTAAAAGGAAAACGGGATGCTGCCAGCAACGAAACCAGAAAATCCTTAAAAGAAAAGATTGACCACAAGCAGCGAGAACTTCAAAAGGTATTCATGCTTGTTGAAAACGAAAACACTCGATTTCAGGAAAAATTGAGAGAGGGGCTACTAGAAAGAGCCAAAGAACTAGGCCATTCTTTTGAGAGCGAAGAAATGGAAGCTGCTTTTGTGGATGAAATTATGACAGGTTTGCTTGATGAGCGCATGATCGAATCCTATTACAAGCAGCCTATTCCCATAATTGCAGATCAAATTATTCAACATTTTTTTGAACCTCCAAAAAATTCTGAACCTTGGAAACTGACCCAAAGAGAATATCAAGAACAAAAGGCTATTGAAAAAACAGGTAGCCCAATGGTTTTAGATGCTAAAGACCGACAAGAGCATGAAAAAATTATTGAGAAGGCACTAAGAGACAAAATACCCGTTCCTGAAACAGTACTTGAAGACTATCCCTGGTTAATTGAGACAAACGAGACAAATGAAGAATCTCATTCAGCCGTTATCGACAGACCAAACGATTATATATATCAGGATTTCAGCGAGTTCGAAGTTGATGTAATCTATCAAATAGAAGTACAGGGAGAAATGACTACTTCCGATGCTCAGGGAATTATCATGGTTCCAGATCAGGAATCATTTGTTAAAAGTAGGTGGGAAGAGCTATTGAACCCGACCCCAATCGAAGCAATGGCAGTTGCCAAAGAGATTCTTGATAAATCACTGGTCAAAGAAAAGGACAAACCTACCGATCCACTAACCAATAGTAGTGGAGTCTATACTGAGGAAACTGCCGGAGATAACCTTGAAACAATTGTGGTTGACTTACCGGCTACTTCAAAAGTCGAAATTGAGGTTAAAATAGCAAAGGACTCGGACGATTTATTTAGGTATGGTTTGCATGTTCAAAAGAACTTTGGAGATCACAGCGGTGGTGGCGGATACCCGAGCGTTAATGATCCAACATTCCCCTCTCGTTCAGAAGCACTAAAATCCGCTTTAGGGAAAGCCCTTGATGAGCTAAATACATTACACGAATCAGAAGATTCAATTCTCAACAACGAAGAGAAAAAAAAGAAGCTGATTGCGAAAGCGATAGTTGCCTTATCCGCATATTCTAAGAACATCTTCAAGCCGGATGACAAAACCGCAACGACTCCAACAAACACCAAGGCCATTGCTGTTGATATTGAATCAAGAGGTGTAAGTGTTCCCAATGTCCTAGTTCCTGCATTAAGCAAAGAACCCTTTATTTCTGGCAATATCTACTTTGCCAATCGGTCAAATATTGAAAAAGCTTCCCCAAGTCTTTGGGAGAAAAAAGACAGTGATCTTCAGCGAGCCACAGCCACCGAACTATTTGAGATGTCTCAATTACCACATCCAAACGAATACGGTATTGATGTAAAAAGAGGAAAACTACTTAAAATTTGGGTGTCGAAAGGTGAAAAACTACTCGAAAACCTCGGCTTTCCAACAGACAAAAACTATCCCTATGTAAATGTTCATTCAGGTTATAAGAGTGTGGATACACTTGAGGATATCTTGGAACCTTCCGGTGACTCTTGGTGGTCAGTTGTTGAACACTACAGACCAATAGCAGACCTGGATAAAGCGATTAGTTTTATTGAGAGCGAAGTAAAAAGAGTTGATAGTGAACGACAGGAACTCATCAACCCAAAGACTAAAAAACCAACTGCTAAGAACAAAGATCAATTTAATAAACTTACCTGGTTGATTGACAATCTGGAAGGCGGAAAGCAGATTGTCAAAGACTATTTATCATCAAGTAGCAACAAAGACGAACCCACAGAAAAACCTCCTTTACCTCCCTCAGAATCCGATGATTATATAGATCGAGTAATTGCCCACATGCACGATGAATACGAGCTGGGCAAAAGAGTCACCAAAGGTCAAATTGAAAAACTGGCTGCGCAGCTTAAAGTACCCAACATGGGTAAAATGTGGGAAGCAGTAGAATTGAGTTGGCTGCTTTGGTACAAGATGCTTTACAATGAGCATTCCGTGTTCGAAAGAAGATTAGCCAAAATGATCGTCTTCTGGCATAAGATACAACCGACCTACGCCTATTCTGACAGTAGCAAAGAGATTTATAAGCAGTACAGTACACCCTGTCCTATTGCCGCCATAATAGCTCAATACACATTAATGGATAAGGCGCAAAGCATCTTTGAGCCAAGTGCTGGTAATGGCCTTTTGGTTTTAGGAGCTGACCCCAAGAAAACCCACGTCAATGAAATTGACAAGACCAGGCTCGAATCTCTCAGGCATCAGGAGTTTTATAAGGTCACCAACCTTAATGCATCACAGCCATTCCCGGAGGAAATGACGAAGGCTTACGATGTGGTAGTAACCAACCCACCATTTGCCAAATGGGAAGAAGAGAAATTCGATAAGGACTACATTATTGGTAAGTACTTCCATAATCATATTGGATTAGCTGGTAACATCCGGTTAGAACACCTTATGGCAGGTTTGGCCTTACACACCATGAAGGACACAGGACGGGCAGCCATAATCATCATGGGACATGTGTATTTTGATAAAGACACCTTCATAGCCAAGTACCGACCATTTTTCAATTGGCTCTACCGACACTACCAGGTTGATGACGTGATCAATATGAACAGCTTCAAACTGTATAACAAACAAGGGGCGATTGAAAAGACCATGCTCATTTTGATTGGAGGAAGAAAAGCCACTCCTAAAGGAGTTTCCCCAACCTCAATCGTTGCTCCACATCTGTATGATATGGTCGACAGCTTCGAAGAATTATGGCAGAGATTATCTCCCCATATCAGCTACAATATAAACACGGTGATTAAACAACTAAAACTAGAATTAGGACGATGATATTTTTCAATAATCAATTAATGAAAACCACAGGGCAATTGCGGCTCTTCATGGTTAATAACCCCGTTCCTTTTACCAGGTACGAGGATCACGAAGCTGGAATATACCTACAGCTATATGAGTTGATTGAGTCTGCGATTAAAGACAAAGACAATCCCATTACAATGATTCAGGATTACTTGGGAGTCACTTACAATTTGGGAGATTCAATTAATGAAATGGCAAGCTTTCTCTTCAATACCGGAGAGATGATGGGTGCATTGCAGGATTTGAAAGAAAACTGGCAAGCATTTGATGACTCACTGCCCAACGACTCATTGATGTACGGTGGAACATCTGAAGAAGAAGCAAAGGAAATCTACACCGAAACTACCCTGCGAAATTATTTAGAAGCCTTGAACCAAGTAAGCAATGGATGACGAAGAGTTAGAAATCAAGGAAGACTTTGTTCAGGATGCCGAACAATTGGCAGCAATGGCTGGACAGGATAGTGAGTTAGTGCCTTACATACCAAAGTCAAAAGCACCTTTTAAGTTAAACACCCTCATTCCCCGAAACATGGCTTTCGAGGTGCAAAAGGCACTCAACAAAGTCATCAAAAAGAAAGGCAACATAGACAACTATGTCCGTAACGAACTAAAGTACACCACTACGGCAGAGATGTGGAAAGGCCTGGGTGCAGAGCAAGTCGATTCGGTTGCCCAATACCTCGCTCAATTCGAAAGAGAACAAGGCATAATCATTGCCGATCAAACGGGTATAGGCAAAGGCAGACAGGCAGCGGCTATCATCCGACACGCAATCCTGAATGGCTACCTACCTGTTTTCTTCACACGTAAGCCTGATTTGTTTACCGATATGTACCGTGACTTGAAGAGTATTGGGTTTGCGGATATCAGTCCATTCATTGTCAACACCGACACCAATGCCAAAGTCAAGGATGCAACGGGAAATGTGGTCTTCTCCCCATTAAGCCAAAAAGAGCAGTCGGACTTAATAAGTGTGAAAAGAACTGTTGCGACTGAAAGTATAGAATCAATGGAGTGGCACAAAAAGCATGGCATCCCATTGCCTAAAACAACAAATGTTGATTTGTTCGATGTACTTGACCACCTACCAAGTGAATACAATGTCATTTTTTCCACCTACTCCCAAGTACAGGCCGCAAGCATCTTTAAGAGATTGTGGCTTTCTAAACTTGTTGACAATGGAGTCGAAGGAAGCAAAAAATTCAAAAAAGTAGTATTCGTCCTTGATGAGTCTCACATGGCCGGAGGTTTTGATTCCATCATTGGTCAATGGATGAGAACAGTACTGCCCAAAACAAAAGCTTGTTGCTATCTAAGTGCAACTTTTGCCAAGTATCCTGAAGTAATGCCCTTGTATGCTCAAAAAACAGCTATCAAAGAAACAGGTTTGGAGGACAGCAAGTTTGTGGGTGCAATGCAAAGTGGTGGTTTGGCATTGCAAGAAATAGTCGCTTCCAATCTGGCTGAAAGTGGTCAATTGATTAGGCGGCAGCGTTCCAACGAAGGTATCCTGGTGGATTACATCACCTTGGATCAAGAACCAACTCGCACCAAAAATAGAGAAAGAGTTAATCGGATTATCCAACTCATGATTGAGGTGGTCAAGTACGAAGAACTCTTTATTACTCCACACTTGAGTGAACTACATGCTGCTGCCAAAAAGGAAGGCGAACACATGGAGAGAAAACCACAAGGTTTGGGTGTCAAGCAATCACCTTATTTCTCACGGGTATTTAACATTATTGACCAAATGCTATTTGCCTTGAAGGTAGAAGAAGTAGCCAACTATTGCATCAAACTACTCAACCAGGATAAGAAAGTAGTGATCGCTTTTAAATCCACAATGGGAGCTTTCTTGAAAGACTTGAATTTGGCAAGCGGTGATTCAGTAGAAAAAAGTCAAATGGATTTTGCCCGCACGTTGGTCAAAGGATTGGACTCCCTATTTTATTACAATTACACTGACATTGAGGGTAAGAAATCAAGGATTCAGGTTCAATTGGATTCACTTCCACAAGTTGCGGTCACAAAATACAATGAAATTAAGGAGGCGATTTGGGCTGAAAGCTCTGAACTGAGCATCTCTCCAATTGACGAACTGATTAGCATTATTCAAAAAACCAAAAAGAATAAAAAGCTTGGTGGACATAGTAGTGCAACTTTCAAAGTTGCAGAAGTGACCGGACGAAATCAACGGATCAGGTTGGATAATGGAGAAGCCATAGCCGAAAGCTTCAGGTCAGACACAGAGAAATCATTCAGGCTTTTCAACAATGGAGATTATGATGTGCTATTGATCAATCAGAGCGGCAGCACAGGATCCTCAGCTCATACTTCAGAAGATTTCAAAGACCAGAGAGTCCGGGCGATGATCATACACCAATTCGAACTGGATATTAATGTTGAAATACAGAAGCGAGGAAGAATCAACCGAACCGGTCAAGTTGTGCTTCCGGAGTACTACTACATCATAAGTGATATACCCCTTGAACAAAGGCTAATGACCATGTTGAAGGGTAAACTCAAATCCCTGGATGCCAATACTACTGGATCACAAAAAACCAGCGAGAACACGCTCAAAAGTCCCGACTTTTTCAACAAGTATGGTGATAAGGTCGCCTGGAATTGGGTCAATGAGAACAGAGGGTTAATGGAGCAAATGGGTTGGCCCACCTATCACAAAGAATACGATAAGAGTTTAGGCAAATCAGTCTATGTGAGAAACGAAAGCAATGAAGGAGCTATTAAGCAAGTAACAGGTCGAGCCGGATTGCTTATGGTGGATGACCAGGATCGACTATACGCTGACTTATTGGCCAAGTATGATCATCAAATAGCCTGGGAAAAGCAAAGAGGCACTTATGATTTGGAAACCGAATTTTTGAAGCTGGATGCTGACATTAAGAAACGGTTTCTATTTCAAATGGGACAAGGAGGCTCAACTCCATTTGGAAAAGATACGGTTAGGGATGAAAGCATCGTCAACAACTTGAAACGTCCTTTGACCAAAGATGAAGTTGATAAGCGTTTGGTAGAAGCACTGGACGGTAAAAAACCTAAACAGGTTCAGGTCGATTTGATCAATGAGATCAAAACTGAATACCCAAAGGTTATCGAATCAAGGAAAGAGGATAGACTCGACACCATTAGTAAGCTGCAAAAAGAACTAGATGAGCTACCAGAAAATGGAAGCGCAGAAGATGATGAGAAGAATAAAAAGCTTAAATACCAACACGCTCGTCTCAAAGAGATAATTCGGGAAAAGACCGAAAGCTTAAATCTCTACATCTCTGATCTCGAAAATATTCAAAGAATCATCATTCAGGGTATTGAAGGGTTTGAAATAGGTCAGGTGGTGAAAGTCCCTATTCTCGGAACAAATACGACAAGCTTTGGAATATTCCTCGGTGTAGGGATTAACCGAAGTGTCAAGAACCCTTACACATTGAGTAATGTGGAACTAAAGTTTGCTGTAACTGATCACCGAAAAATCATTGAATATAGTCTTACTGCCGAACAAAGAAGTGAAATCAGCTTAATCTATACGGAGAGCAAAGACATCACCGAAGAAGAAATATTAGAGGTCAATGGAGATTGGAATGAATTGATTAAAGCAGCTTCGGCCAAACGAGAAAAAAGACACATCCTAACCGAAAACATTGTAGCTGCATCTAACCTGATTGGAGGTGATACCAGACTCATCAAGTACAATACCAATGAGGGCAGCATCAAAAATGGGATCATTCTGCCCTTTGGCTATGGTAATGAAGGAGAAGATAAGAAAACACTTTTTCCTATTTCTCATGCTAAGACTCAAATCGAAAACCTGAGTATTGACAGAGCCTTTTCAGATGTCGGTGTGAACGTCACTTTCAAAAGAGTCAGTGAAGGCTTATTCCAGATATTCATATCGAAGAAGGGAAACTTTCAAATGTTCACTGATGAGAAGCTCAGGTCTATCATTGAGAGAGGTGAAGGACAGAGCGAAGACGAGCTTCCGGAGTTTGTGCAAAACGCCGGAGACATGACTGCCGCTTTGCACCTGAAAAATCTCGAACGATTCCTGGAGCAACTCAACACTTATGGATTGAAAGTATTCGGTGAAGCCAAAGAACTGGAAAATTGGGAAATTGAAAATCAAGAAGATTGGGATACAAAAACTAAGCGTGAAGGGAGCTTTAAGTATAAGTTGGGCAGACCCTATGGGCAGGGCAGCAACCCTACTAGTGGCTTTGTTAGCTATGAAGAACCAACCCCTGACTATCCGTTCGGTGTAGTGATTTTTCACCGACCCCTTACTGATAAAGAGAAGTACAACTATACGCTAATTCCCATTTTCAACACAGTTGAAGAACCCTACCAGGCATGGAAAGCATATAGTCTTCAAACCGCTTTGAAAGAAGACTTTGAAAAACAGATCAAAGAAGTCAAGGGTCAGGGTATCAATCAAGCGATACTCACTTTAGGCTATTTCATTACCAACCATCCCCACGAAGATGGCAACCCCGAATTTGTGTTCGGGAATTATACTGAGGAACAATTAGGCAGAGCAGCCTTTGAAGATATGATCGGAGAAATATCTCCCCTCGATGAACTGATAGAACAACTAACCATTGAATTACAGCAAGCATGAGAAAGATGAAAACAGATGTTCCGGAGATAGATCAGATACCTTATTTCATGAAAGTCTTAGACGACATGAGCGTAGGTCATAGCGTGTATTTGTGGGGTACAAAAGGAACAGGAAAATCACACCTTTCGGATATCGTTTCCTATTCTTTTATGGGTAGAAACCGAAGTGATAAAAAAGAACTGCCTTATGTAGAAATAAATAGTAGCAATTGGTCATCACCTACCGAAATAATTGGGGGTCAGACAATGGATGGCTATCGAGAAGGTAAATTAATTGAGGCTTGGAGAGATGGTAAAACGCTGATCATTGATGAAATGCCAAAGCTCGATCCTAACACCGCAGGCCTGCTAAATGCTCCACTGGCAAAAATGGCGAATAAGGATGCTGTCATTTTCAATGCTTTGGGTCAACCTTTTGTGAAACACAAGGACTTTGCCTGCATCGCATCTGGCAATATCAAACCTTACAGTACAAGTCTAAACTATGTCGGCAATAACCAGCAAGATGCTTCCCTATGGGACAGGTTCGCAGCGAATAGCTATCAAATAGGTTTTAACGAGACTTTAGAAGAGTCACTTATTTATCCTGTGATAGTCGCTAAATGCTGGCAAGTGCGGAATGCGGTAATCAACTATGATGGCGGCAATGGTATGGACAATGACAATGAGAACCACATCATTACCCTTAGAACCATGCTGAATTTTCAGAGAATCTACGAGTTGGAAATGAAGCGTGAATTAAGAATCACCGATAGCCAGGGAACCCATACCAGGATAAAAAATGGTAAAACACTCATGGACTCTTTTGAGAGCTATTTCAGTACCATGAGCAAGGAAAAGGCACATCATATTAAAGAAGCATCAGGGATTGAAGCCTTCTATAATTCTTATAAAGGAGCCAATGCCAAAGAGGATTTCAAAAAGGAATACAAACGCAGAAACAACTGATTTTGGCTGCATCAAGTTCACATACCATCCAAACAGAAAAGGTACGCTACAACTACATGCGATTCAATCATGTAAGTACGTTTCATGCCTTTGTCGATAGTGAGGTAAAAAGTTTATCAGGACACAATTATGATGTACTGAAATCCGTGAATAAGGGTACTCAACAGAACATCGAACAAGGTAGCACTTGGTACGGAACACCACCACCGAAAAGTATAAATGAGTTAGACACCCATACTCAATTTATGGGAATGCACCTGGCAGACGAAGTACGGGCAAAGATCAAGAATCACCTTTCACGTTACATGAGCGTTCTTGATAGCGAGGTGATGCCAAAACCCAAGCTCTCCTATAATGACAGAGGACTTGGTATGTTTTCATTTGACAGAGCTTCCATAGGTTTGTTTAAAGCAACCCGAATCAATACCACTACGCCAATTGATTCCGCTACTACTCAACTCAATATTGAGCTAGGAAAAAAACAGGCAAGAACTACCGTCAAAAAAGTATTTGCCTTCTACGAAAACAAGCAGGCC
The DNA here is from genome assembly GCA_965215825.1 of Cyclobacteriaceae bacterium. Classification (GTDB taxonomy): domain Bacteria; phylum Bacteroidota; class Bacteroidia; order Cytophagales; family Cyclobacteriaceae; genus JAWPMT01. The sequence goes on from CBDCEM010000003.1 coordinate 1,832,672, forward strand.
TCCTATCCTTCACTACGCCTCTATATTATGGCAGGAGCTAATGCCAACGTGCAGGGAGATGAATTGCTATATGTGGGATTAGCAAGTAGTGAATTAATTGACTTTATGGAAGCAAGAGGCGTTGCAGTAGAAGTCAATGTGCTGTTAGGCACTTACTTCGATAATCAGGTCAATATGGGAGTCATCAAAGTCAAAAGCTTTGAAGATAAGTTAGACACAAACCAGTTGCTTTTAATGACTTCTGACCCACGCTACTTCCGCTATAGAGGCTTCAAAACCCTAATTGCACTTAGCAACCATTTCGGTTCAAATATCCCTTCAGGACTTGGCAGACTCACTGAAAGTTTGGGTTACGAATTTGTCCAGGTTATCAACAAAGAAGATACCTCCAGAGGGTTTGTTTTTGAACAAAGCTACTCACTCGATGCAGCAGCCAAAGAAGTCGAACGAATTATTACCACCTATAATGATCGAATGAAAAATGAAAAGAAAGCTTAGTAAAAAGGTAACTGATAATATGATGGACAGGGCTATTGCCATAAACAAGAGCTGCCCGGAGCAATGCTGTGACTTCAGGGTTATGACTTCTCCTATGAGGAAAAAGACACTCATCCTAAGATGGACGAGTATCAATATTGAAAACATAGACAAACCCACTCAATGTTACTTCTATGAATGTTTCAACCTTGACGGGTCGCCCCAAAATTGCTCGGTGAACTACACTGATCAGGAAGAAGCCAATCAGTTCTTTGAAAGCCTTACAACACATTACAAACAAACATTTGCTATTGACCATAAACTAGAAGAGTATGTATAAAACGAGCGCAATTAAACCGGAAACCTTGAGTAAGGTAAAGGTGAAAAACCAAGATAAGATTGTCGAGATCACCGGCAGCAAGTTAGAACCCAAAAAAGCCTGGGAGGTTATCAGGAACGAAACAAAGGACTTCACCAAAGACAGTGAAAAGGCAAAACAGGCAGATGAACTTTTCGCAGAGCTTTTAAAAGTGAATGGACTTACAGTTACTAAATCCACCGGCAAAAGCAATGACCGAATTGCTATTAGAGAGCGAGAAAGATCAAGGGCAATCGAAATATTGAAGTTGAAACTTAAAATAGCAGCGTAATGGCAAAAATTGAAGATTTAAAGAACCTTGACTTACAAAAAGTCAAGCCAGATGAGCTAAAATCTGCCATAGAAAAAATATTGGCAGATTACCAAAGCGAAGAAGATAAAGCAGGGTTTGAAAAAGAAGCTAAAAAGAACATTGATGAACTCTATCAATTGATTCAAGTAGCATCTCCTGAAGCTATCGCAAAGAAATCATCAAAGGTGAAAAAGGACGAAGGAACAAAGCAGTCAGGTCACAAAATCCAGGCCATCCAATCTGCAATTGTTCTTTTAAGGGAGATTTATGAAAACTACGAAGGTGACGATCTGGTTGGAATACTTGAAAATACCATAGGCGAACTTGATACTATATTAGATAGCAAAGTCACAGACAAAGAACTGTTAGAGGCAGTTTCAAAGGCGGTAGAACCTGTATTCAATTTTGAAGGTTTGATAGAGCAAAATCAAAAATTGAGATATGGTGATGTAGTTGAAGATGACATACCAGTAAGGCTAAAGATTATGTCAATAATCAAAGACCTGCTAAAAGAGATGGGTAAAGAATTGCCAAAAAAGAAGGATGCCAAGGTCAGTTCCGCACTTACAAAAAAACTGGTCAGAACAGTAGTTATAGAACTTACTGATATAGCCATTGACCTTGATGGAGAAGTAGAGACCATAATTTCTGGTACACGTTCGAACCTTGAAGATGCCCTTGAATTAAATGATGAGGCGAAGTTTCAGAATGCCGTAGCAAAGGAAGCCACAGAAATGGAAGATTGGGTTGATGACATTTCTGACGTGAAGATAAGAGCACTTGCCATCGCTTCAATAAACAAACTTCTCAAAGCTCTTGACAAGCCGCTCATACCAACACCGGAGGCAAAAAAGGCCAAATCCAAAAAGGTTCTCGAAAAGGTCAAGGAATATGACGCTGATATAGAAGCTTGTCGGGCAGTTATTCGGGAATTCAACAAAAAGAAAAAGGAAAGTCAACCTCCTAAACCTAAACCAACCAGGTTGACAAAACTGAAAAATTTGGCGGTCTCCATAGTGAAGCTAACGCCTCCGGCTATCGAAGGGGATGAAAAAATTCAGGAAGGCAATAGGAAGGGTGTAGAAATGATTCTCAACCATTTCATGTCACTTTGGGGGATGAACCAGGTAAAACAAGCCAAATCATCAACAGAGAAAGAGCTTGACAAGATCGAGGACAAGGTTGAAGAAAAGGAGCAAAAGACTCAGGCGACCCAATGGAAAGATGATCTACCAACAATTGATAAGGTAGTCAAATATGAAAAAAGCAACAATGGAGCAATACTAACAGAAGTTGCAGAGAAGATTATCCAACATCTCAAAGAGGCTGCCAATCTGTATAAGGAGGATAAAACAAAGGCATTCAAATTTCTTCAAAGCCATTTTGACAATGATCAATTGAAAGCCTATTTGCCTGCCTACATCCTGGAAGAGTTAAAGGAGGAAAAAAAGAAAAAATAATTCACGAAAACTGAAAAATTAAACAGTATGACAAATTATCTGCATAGACAATTCATGACCCTTAACAAAAAAGGTATTGATGAATTTAAGGAACCACTTGCCAAGCAAATCAAAATATTTGACGAGCTGGAGGCGCAATTGGTAGACACTATCCAAGAAGACAAAGAAGTCTTACTAAAAAAGTTAAAAGAGCTTGACCAGGAGGTTTACGAAAATATGCTCGATGAATACGAGGATTTATTAGTAAACAATGAAGTATTGGAAGAAAAGCCTGATAAGAAACAGGAACCCGTGAAGAAAGAACCAGTTGTTGATAAACCAAAGCTACCAAGTGATGAAGCAGTATTAGACCAGCTCCACTCAAAAGGTTTGGTGCAAAACTTGTCACGAACATATCTCAAAAACAATGGGTTCAAAGGAGATTTGTCTTCCTGGGAAATCAAGGTTGGCAAGTATCTCCTGAAAAGAACATCCCTGTTCTTGATCCGGTTCAGGCTCATAAAGGCTCAAAACAACTGATACCAGAAATTCAACAAATCGTAAACCAAAATGATTAATGGACGCAAATAATAGAAATGAACTGACTGAGAGGACTTTTTTTTGCATAGTCTGTCGTAATATATACGACTAATAGTTACATTAGAGAATCCAAAATATGTTACAGACACCTAACGAAAATGACACTCCAACCAAACTGAATTACAATGACCTGCAACTCAGTATTGATAAGGTTGTTGGTAAAATTGGATTAAGTAAGACAATCAATTTATTGGAGGGGTTCATTGGAAATTCTTCAATCACAGTTGGAGGAACTTCAAAGGTCAAAGTAATAGCAGCATATTTTGTCTCTAAGAGTGTTGAAGTTTTCGAGTTAAATGATAGAAAGTTTTATACAAGCAGAGAGCCTAAGTACAGCGAAGCTCGTATGGCTTGCTTTCATTTACTAAAGAAACATTCTCAATACAGCTATTCTAACATTGGTGATGCGGTTGGTCTTAAAAAAAGGACGATCCTCTATTACCACAACAAGTGCAAAGACATCCTTTCTATCTCACATTTTTATCAGCCTTTCATGGAGAAGTATGATCTCCTTGAAAATTGCGCCATTGACTTCATATCAAAACTAAAATGAAAATAGTCAATGACAGATGTAGCAGAAGAAGTACAGAAAGTTCTGAGCAATCAGGCCGATGTACAATTTGAAGAAATAGCTGACGAAACAAGCAGCCCACTTAATCAGCCAGTAGTTGAAAAGGATATAGCCGGTTCTTCTGAGCGAAAACCAGAAATAGAAGAAACGGAAACTTCAACGCAAACCAATGAGGAACAAAGCAATGAGTTTGATTTCCACGAAGCTTCAAGACCCCTTGATGCTCCGGAGCAACAAATAGATGATGAATACGAAGACATTCATCAGGCTTCCGATAGTGAACCAGGTGTAGAAATTCCAGAAGGCCATGCCAGGCAAGCAGCTGATTCCTTATTAGGTATGACTGATAATCTTTTGGCAGTTGGAGGTGGATTTTTTGTCAAAATAAAGAAGCACAAGGAATTCTACGATTTCGATGAAATCGTGCAGGTCATAGAAGAACAAAATGTCAAGAACGTATCACGGGTTAAACTTGACGATGAGGACAAAATACTACTCCGTCCTTTGCTTATCACCATCCTAAAGAAGAGAGCTAAGAAGCTAACTCCGGAGCAACAGTTTATGGGAGCACTCATTTCCATTATGGTGAAAAAAGCCCAGGCAGTAATAGAGATAAGAGCAGAGAATGAAATTCTCACAGAGCGAATTCTTGACATTATCAGAGAGGAAAAGGGGATTTCCCCACAGGATGAAGAGTCGGGCGAAGATGATAAGGACGAAGACCTGGAAGAGTTTGACCAAGAGGAATTGTTCGAGGAACCAATGGAGGAATATGAAGAGATAATTACAGTCCCATCAGAAAGTCAGGCACTCTCTCCAGAGACAGTTTTAGAAGTTGCTGAAGAAGAAACTGAAAAAAAGTAGGATGGCTGAAACTATTGAAAAAAAATCGACCCGAGGCAGGAAACCTATAACCTATCGACAAGAAGACCTGGAACGTCAACCAATGGTAATTCTTGCTTGTGGAGAAACTGGAGTAGGTAAAACATATCGCAATAAAATGGAGATAAAGCGATATATGAAGGATAATGAGGAAAGTGGTAAGAAAGGAAGAAAAGTGCTTTCGTTTGATACTAATGACGATGACTACCCTGAATTCCGCACTGTAAGTCCTGACCACATTAAAGCACTCACTAAAGTATCTGCCCGCAGGATCAGACCATTCAAGAAGGATGGCACACCAATGGATGACGATGAAAAAAGAGAGGTAGTTGAGAAAATTCTTAAATACTATCGCAATGGTTTAATAGTACTGGATGACATAGATCACTATATGTCCGGAGCAAAGGGACAATCAATGATTGGTGCGCTTTGTACTGTTCGGCACAAAGGGATTGACATACTATTGACTCATCAATCCATTGCAAAAATATCTACATCCGAATGGCAGAATTGTACTTGGCTCAGGATCCACCACCAGGTTGATGATGTAACCCGGTACCGAGACAGAATTCCTAAGTATCAATTAGTCAGAATAGCACAACTCATTATTGATGAACAGTATGAACTGGTTTCAACTGCGTTTGCTCAGGGAATAATGGATGAGGCAGAATACAAGAAGCGAAAGAGCTTTTTCATCTATGTCAACATGCGGCAGCAGAAAATCAGAGGTTGCAGTCGTGCCGCATTTATCAGAGCCTCCAAAAAATTCATAGACCAGGAGGAAAGTAGGAAGATCAAAATGCTGATGAGTGAAAGAGCCTTTTCTACCAAAGCTTCGAAGGGCAATTCCGACTTAATATACAAAGACCGAAATGCAGCAGTAGTCAAATTGATTACGGACTATTTGCGGTTTCATGATGATGATTCAGTAAGCCCATTTCAACAACCAGTAGAAGAATGATAAAACGCATATTGTCGTTAGGAGCCGGAATGCAGTCGTCAGACTTATTGCTTAGAAGCCTGAGAGATGAGTTCGATTCCAAGCCAGACTATGCGGTCTTTGCTGATACGGGTTGCGAACCCAAAGGGGTTTACAAGTACCTTGAATGGCTGATTGATTATGTCGATAAGGAGTACGGCTTTGAGATAAATGTGATCTCTGCCGGAAACATCTACAAGGATGCTATGGACTTTGTATCCGGAAATACCAAAAGAACCGATGGAATACCCTTATTTACCAAATCATTGGATGGGAGTCAAGGAATAATAAACAGGCAATGTACCGGATATTATAAGATTGCCCCTATTCGAAGGTTCATCAAAAAAGACAAGCCAAAAGGAGGCAAAGTAGAACTATGGTTAGGCATTTCTTATGAAGAAATGCAGCGAATGAAAGACCCGAATGTCAAATGGGTAATCCATCGTTACCCATTGGTTGAGAACCAAATTCGCAGGGCGAATTGCATTCAAAATTTCAAAGATCACCAGCTCCCTGTTCCTATTCGATCTAGCTGTACGGTCTGTCCTTATCATTCGAATGATTATTGGTATTGGTTATATACCAACGAGCCTGAAAGCTTCGAGTCAGCCGTTTTATTGGATGAGTTGATCAGACATTATCCGGGGATCAAAGCTGAATGTTATTTACATCGCTCCTGCACACCCCTTAAAGAAGCTATAAAAGAGATTGCCTATAAAAAGGAACTCCAAAAAAAGCAGTTTTCTCTATTTCCTGAACTCATAGATGAATGTGATGGAGTATGTGGGTCGTGATACTGGAGACGCTGTTAAAACTCTCTTCTTATCTTAATGAAGAGAGTTTTTTTGTTTCAAGCAGTTCATTTTCTTCATTCCGCCATGCAACTACTGCGGATCACAACTCTTCCTTAACTGACCCACATCGCAACATTCGATCACCAAAATATGGATTTCTAATCTCTTCGTCAGCACTTAACCAATATGCACCTTTGTTATCAAATGCCATAGGACAGAATTGTCGATAAATAGCGCCTTCATTTGCGGAAGTAGCTTTTATCAGTTCATAAATATTATCTGAAAGTGTATTGAAATGATCTCGTTGATGCCCAGCGTCTTTTGTTTCGTTAATATGTTCGGCATCAAAGCGAATCTTTTTAATCAATTCTTCCTGACTATTTCCAATAGCTTCTAATAAGGTTTTAGCGGCTGCACTTGCCGTTTGCCCATCGGTTTCAACCAAGGCATTTTTAATTGTCAGATAAGATGTAAGGATTTTCTGAGCTTGATCCTTCATGAGCTGATCCGATTGCATCTGGTCATGATTGGCATGGTCATGTTCAGTCGCTTGTTTTTGTGCATTTCCGCAACTGGTAAAGGCAAAAAGACCTAGTACTATAGCGATTGTCAATATTGATTTTTTCCGTCTCATTATTTTATGAATTTAAAAGTTAAAAATTTGTTCTATGGCTAGTCCAATCACAACGAGGATCACAATTCCCCAGGTAATTCTGGTAGCCAATATTTTTAGTTTGGATTGAGGCTTTTCATTCCCTGTTTTACAACATTCCTTCATTTTATAGTTTCTGTCACTTCTCCACAGGTGAGCATAGCAGCTCCGAAATAGGGGTTTCTGATTTCGTCTGAAAGACTGAGCCAATCGGCTCCTTTGTTGCTGTCTGCCATCGGGCAGTGCTGGACATAAATACCTTTTTCCATGGGGTCAAAGGATTTAGCCAAGCCTATCATTGCGTTGGATAGTGGCTGAAATGCTTTTCTCATTTCCTTAATGTCTTGAAAATGTGCCGCATGCTGAAAGGCTTGTTTTGCCTGGCTGCTGTAGTCCATCCAAACTTTATGGGCATCACCTGTGAAAAGGGACATATTGATCCCTGCTAAATCATTTTGAAATAGAGTAGCCGCTTCTTGTGCTTCCTCTAAATTATCATTGACCAATGCATCTTTGATTTTCATATAGTCCATGAATAGAGGCTTTAAAGCTTCCTTCGCTTTGGTGTTGATATTTACCTTTTTCTTTTGTTCTTGATGCGAAGACATTGAAGCTGTAGCTGTTGATCCTCCATGATTATGACCTGTCATCACTGGCCCTCCTTCAGGACTCATCATACTTGGTTTTCCTGCTAATTGTGCCGCTGCATCAATGCTGAATGTACCATTGACCGCTATTTCTTCTCCCTGTTCCAAACCCTCCTCAATAATGTAACTGCTTCCTAATGCTGGCCCCAAATTCACTTCTCTCATTAAAAAGCTTATCCCATTGCCTGTAGTTTCCTTCACATAGACCACTGATCGTTCACCTGTCCACATTACTGCGGTTTTAGGAATGATAACAGCATCAGGACTGCCAACAGACAGCTGGGCTTCAAGAGTCCCGGAGACAAACATCTCAGGTTTTAGTTTCAACGATATATTGGCTACCTCTAATCTTGCTTTGGCTACCCTTGTTCTGGGATCAATTACCGGATCGATGTAGGTTATTTTACCTTCAAATTCCTCTCCTGGTAATGAAGCCACAGTAAAGATGACAGGATCCCCATTTTTTGCCCAGGGCATGTCGCTTTCATAGATGTCAAACAGTACCCAAACTTTGGATAGATTGGCGATTTCATAGATGGATTGTCCTTTTTTGATATAATCTCCAAGGTTCACTTTCTTTTCTGTTACATATCCAGAAATATCTGCATTGATAGGAAACTGATCTATTGGTTTTCCACTGCTGATGATGTTGTCAACCTGTCTATCAGTCAGCTTCCAATTTTTGAGTTTACCCCTGGCAGCCTGATACAGTGCTGATTGGCTGTCTTTGATCTTCACTGCTTCAAAGAGTTCCTCTTGAGCGGTCACTAAATTGGGTGAATAGATGTAGGCAATGGGCTGGCCCTTGCTTACATACTCCCCTGTGAAATTGACGGTTAACTTTTCTATTCTTCCTGGAATATGAGATGATTGGGAATAGACCAATCTTTCGTCTTCCTGCACTTTTCCATTCAGACGAAGTGACTTAACGGGTTTCATTTTTCCTACTATGTCGGTGGTTACACTAGCCAACTGCATGGCCGTAGGAGACATGCTAACAGCCATTGTATTTACTTCTCCCTGATCTTGATCTACAGGTATCAAATCCATTCCGCAGATTGGACAGGAACCTGGCTCATTACTTCTTATTTGTGGGTGCATGGAGCAGGTATAAGCAGTTTCACCTGCTATCTCTGTTGTATGATCGTGTTCTTCTGTTGTGCGATTCTCTGAACTTCCAAAGAATAGCCAACCTAGCAGCAATCCACTTGCTAGCGTAGAAACTGCTACAATGATTAATGTCTTTATTGATATTTTCATCTTAGTATTTTTTTGCTGTGATGTAATCGAGTTTGGCCAATGCGGTATGGTATTTTGTGATCGCAGTAGCTTTCATTTTTTCATATTTCAGCAGTTGTTGCTGCATTCTGAGCACCTCTTCAAATTCTTTCCCTGAGTTGCTGTAGGCGCTGTACAGGAGATTTAAAGCTTGTTGAGATTCGGCTATTTGTTGGTCATACAATCCAATCAACTGGCGCTGTTGCTCCAATTCAAAGTCGACCATTTCGTAGCTCGATATGAGCGAATTGGTGTAGTCTTCTTTTTGAAGCTGGTAGCTTTCCTGCATCAACTGGGCTTCTTTTACTGAAGCTCTGTACTTACTCCTGAAAATGGGAATACTCATTGAAACCATAGGCATCAAAATATCCTGACCATTGTCAGGGAGTTCTACACCTGACCTGTTTCCAACGATCGCATAATCCAATCCTACTCCAAATTTTGGCAGACCTTGCTTGATGGCTATCTGCTCCATTTCCCCACTTGCTTTTAGTTTCAAGTCTATTTCCTTCAGTATCGGATTGTCTGCAAGCAGGCTGTCCCTTCGGTAATTGTTGAGCAATGATTCGATGACCAATGAATCCTGGATAACCACTTCTTCAGTTTCATCTCTATCCAGTAGTGTATTGAATGCAGCAACCAATGGTTTTTTCTTTTCTGTTAAAATTTGAAGATTGGTAGTTGCATCTTTCAACATGATGTCCACTCGCAGCACATCTACCATAGCTCCATTGCCATTCTCAAATTGCTTGGTGGAAATGGTTTTATAGGACTCCAATATCTCGCTGTTTTCCTGTTCCAATACAGTCCATTTTTCCAACTCATATAAAGGATAATAGGAAGCGGCCACTTGATAATAGAGTCGGTTTCGAGCATCCAGGAATGTCTGGTATTTGGCTTCTGCCAATAGTGCTGCTGCATCTTCTTTGGATTTGAGTGTACCAAACCATGGGAACATTTGTGTCAATGAGAACTTAGCCCGTTGCGGGCCGACTCTTGTTTCCACAGGTGATATAAAATATCCAAATGAAAATGTTGGGTCTGGCAGTGCTTTGACTTGCGGTATCTTCTGCAAGGCCGCCTCGAACGTTTTGTATTTCGCCTGGAGTCCGGGGTTGTTCTCGGCTGCTTGTATGAGATAATCCTCTAACGATTGTGCCTGAAGATTATATAAGCCACAAGCAACTAATGTCAGTAGTATGATGATGTTCTTTTTCATGATTGTAGCTTTTTAAGTTTTCGTTCTTCCCTGAAGCTGTAGAGCACTGGCACAATGAAAATGCTGACCAATGAAACAGCCATGCCACCAAAAGAAGGTATGGCCATGGGTATCATGATGTCCGATCCTCTTCCGGTAGAAGTCAGGATGGGTAATAAGGCAATCATGGTGGTGGCAGCCGTCATCAATGCCGGTCTGATCCTGCGTACTCCGGCTTCAATTACTGAGGTGCGGATATCGCTGTAGGTATCAGGTTTGTTACGAGCAAAACTTTGATCGAGATAGGTAGAGATGAGTACCCCGTTATCAGTCGCAATACCAAAGAGTGCTATGAAACCTACCCAAACCGCAACGCTCAAATTGATGGTGTGCATCTGAAATAAGTCTCTGAGATTGGTTCCAAAGACAGAGAAATCGGCAAACCATCCCTGGCCATAAAGCCAAATCATAATAAACCCTCCACAAAATGCCAGGGCTATTCCTGAGAATACCATGAGTGAGGTAGAAACCGAACGAAACTGGAAGTAGAGGATCAGAAAGACAATACCAAGTACCAAGGGCACGATGATGGATAGTCTTTTCTCTGCTCGTACCTGATTCTCATAGCTACCTGAGAACTTGTAGCTAATACCAGCTGGTACTTTCAATTCCCCTGAATCAATTCTATTCTGAATCAATTGTTGTGCATCATTGACCACACTTACTTCTGAATAGCCATCGTTTCGGTCAAACAGGACATAGCCCACCAAAAAAGTCTCTTCACTCTTGATGGCTTGTGGCCCTCGCACATACTCAAAATCCACTAGCTGACCTATTGGAATTTGGGCTCCCGTGGGAGTTGCAATGAGTATTTTACTCAATGCGGCTGGATCATCTCTTAACTCTCTTGGATAGCGCACCCGAACAGGGAAACGCTCTCTACCTTCCACGGTGGACGTTACTTTCATGCCTCCAATGGCTGTTTCAATGGTCTGCTGTATATCTTCTACATTTAAGCCATATCTTGAGATTTCCTCCCGATCAATGTTCAGGTGCAAGTAGGGTTTGCCCACTATTCTGTCAGCAAACACTGCCTCTGCTTTTACCGAAGGGACTTCTTTTAATATCCCTTCTAACTGCATCCCAAAGGCTTCTATAGTAGGGAGGTCTGGCCCATATACTTTGATCCCCATGGGTGCACGCATCCCGGTTTGAAGCATTACCAGCCGTGTTTCAATGGGTTGCAGTTTGGGCGCAGAGGTGACTCCCGGGATTTTCGTCACCTTGATAATTTCTTTCCAGATATCATCGGGCGAATTGATATGCGAGCGCCAATTTCGGAAGTACTTTCCGTTACCATCTTCCGTCAAATCGTCAATGCCAACTCCCTGATTTAATGCCTCTTCATTGGTAAGGGCTTCACCAGACTTGAGTATAAACTTTCCTTCTTTGTCTACCTTAAATCGAACCCTATATCCTTTCTTACTGAGGAGGTATTCAGACTTATAATTGATGGTGTTTTCATACATACTAATAGGCGCTGGATCCAATGCGGATTCTACCCGCCCCACTTTCCCAACAGCCAACTTAACCTCTGGAATGTTGGAAAGCAGCATGTCTAGCTGGCCAACCACTTTGCGGTTATACGCTATGCCAGAATGAGGCATAGAGGTAGGCATGAGTAGAAAGCTTCCTTCGTCCAAAGAAGGCATGAATTCTTTACCAACTCCGGGGAAAGTAGCCGTCAACCCTGACCAGCCTTTTGAACTTCTAATGTCCCAACTTACCGTTTCAGCTCCTTTGGCTACTAATCCAAATACCTTATCAAAACCCAGCCAGGTAATAGCTCCAAGCAGTACAATGAATGAAGGGATTAAGAGAAATTTGAGTTTGTTATTAAGACACCAGGCAAGCAGATGTTTGTAGTACTTTTCAAGTAATGTGAAGCTGCCCAAGATCAAACCAACGAGCAGCGCTACAAAGATGAAATTGAATAGCTGGGATTGTTGTGCGCCCAACGGGAGCCAGTACTTGGCTAGTAGCCAGGTGATGGTAAACACTGAGATGATCAATGTAAGATTACGGGTAAACCAGTTTTGTTTGGGGCTGTATTCCTGAATGAAATAAGCTGCTCCAAATCCTATTAACACCATACCCATATACACACTTTGAAAGATAGATACGGTTATACCAATAAGGATCAGACCGATATTGAGCCACTTGGCTGTACTTTTTCTCTTGACCTTCAGTCCGAAAAACCAATGCGCCAATGTAGGTAATATGAAAAGTGCGACAATAAGCGCAGCTAACAGGGCAAAGGTCTTCGTGAAAGCCAAAGGCTGAAACAGTTTGCCTTCAGCGGCTTGCATTGTAAAGACTGGAACGAAACTGACGATGGTTGTAGAAACAGCCGTGAGTATGGCAGATGATACTTCGGATGCTCCATTGTAAATGGTATCAATTAGCTTCTGGCCAGGTGGTGATTCATCAATGTGTTTGATGATGTTTTCAGAGAGAATAATCCCCAAATCGACCATGGTACCAATCGCAATGGCAATACCCGACAATGCTACTATGTTGGCATCCACACCAAAGTATCGCATGGAAATGAACACCATCAATACGGCAATAGGAAGAATGCTGGAAATAAGTAATGAGGCTCTCAAATTGAAAACCATCACAATAACAACCAAAATGGAAATCAGGATTTCCAGCGATAGAGCTTCTTCCAGCGTGCCCAATGTTTCGTAGATAAGTTCTGAGCGGTCATAAAAAGGTACAATGGTCAGTTGGCTTTCTATCCCGTTGCTCAATGTCTTCTTGGGCAGTCCGGGTGCTATTTCTTTGATCTTGTCTTTTACACTGTTGATTACCTGTAAAGGGTTGGAGCCATACCTGGCGACAACTACTCCACCTACCACTTCCGCTCCATCTTTGTCCAAAAGACCTCTTCGGGTGGCAGGCCCCAGGCTCACGACTCCAATATCCTGAATGCGGATGGGTACATTGTCCTGAACGGCTACCACAGCTTTTTCAATGTCTTCTACCTTTTTCACGTATCCCAATCCTCGCACCAGGTACTCGGCCTGATTGATCTCAATGGTTTTGGCTCCTACGTCCCGATTGGATTTTTTGACCGCCATCATCACTTTATGCAATGGGATGTTGTAGGCTTTCAGTGCATCGGGGTTCACATCTATTTGGTATTCTTTGACAAACCCTCCAATAGAGGCTACTTCGGAAACTCCTTCGGTAGCATTAAGTCCATACTTGACATAGAAGTCCTGAACCGTACGGATTTCGTGGAGATCCCAACCTCCGGTTGGGTTTCCGTCTTTGTCCCTTCCTTCAATGGTGTACCAATATACCTGACCCAAAGCGGTAGCGTCTGGACCAAGTGCCGGCTGCACCGCATCCGGTAATAGCCCAGAGGGCAAGGAGTTCAGTTTCTCCAGGATTCGGGAACGTGACCAGTAAAATTCTATCTCCTCGCTGAAAATGATGTAGATACTGGAGAACCCGAAGATAGAGGAACTCCGAATGGATTTCACCCCTGGAATTCCGAGTAGATAAGTAGTTAAAGGATAGGAAATTTGATCTTCAATGTCCTGTGGTGAACGCCCCGGCCATGGGGTGAAAACGATTTGTTGATTTTCACCAATATCAGGTATAGCATCAACCGGGACGGGATCGGAAGGTAATGAACCAACCTGCCACCCAAACGGAGCAGTAACAATGCCCCAGGCTATAAAGCCTATGAGAATGAGAACGGTGACGAGCTTGTTCTCTAAAAAGTATTTTATTATTCGATTCAGCATAATATGAATGATTAGAATTGAACCCGGGTGGAACCGGATAGAATTTGTTCAAAAAGGCGAATAGCCTGATGACCCAGCTGTAGTGCAGGGTTTTGAAAATCATATTATGTGATCCTATATAAGGAATACCTGATGCAAGACGGATATGTCCTGATCAATCAGAGGGGGGGAGTAGTTTGCGAATTGAGGCGCTTCATTTTCAGAAGCAAGAGATACTTGTAGGAATGAAACAATGAATGCTGCGACAAACTCGACATTGACGGTACTCTGAACAATGGTTTGCTTGAAATCATCTTCTACATCGAGAGATTGGTATTCATTTTGGCAACAAGGCTTTTTCCTTATCTCTGGCTTTTGAGATGGCATAGACTCGCAAGGTTGCTGATCCATATTTGCCATACCACAATCGAGCACCGCATTACCCATTACAATTTGAGATTCAACTGCCAACCCTCCACAATAATGAGTGGCTACAGCAAAACCCATGTTGCTAAAAAGCACAATTAACGCTAACGATATAGAGATTACTCTTTTCACCTATCACAAATATACGTAAAAGTACAAAGTAGGATTTATGAAATTTTGACTGATTTTTATAAGATTCGGTACCATTAGCCCGTAAAAATCCGCATATACGGATTACATCAAAGCTTCACATTCTTTAAACGCAGACTGTTGGCTATCACTGAAACTGAACTAAAGCTCATAGCTGCCGCTGCGATCATGGGAGAAAGTAAGAGGCCAAATATTGGAAACAGGACTCCTGCCGCAATGGGGATTCCTAAAACATTATATATAAAAGCAAAAAACAGATTTTGTTTTATGTTTTTCATCACCTCATGGCTTAGATTTTTGGCATTCAGGATGCCTAGTAAATCACCTTTTACCAGGGTTACTTCTGAGCTTTCAATGGCTACATCAGTTCCTGTACCCATGGCTATGCCTATATCGGCCTGCGCCAATGCAGGTGCATCGTTGATACCATCACCTGCCATAGCCACAACTTTGTCTTCAGCTTGCAATTCTTTGATCACATTCAACTTGTCCTCTGGCAAGCACTCTGCTTTATAGCTCGATAGATTCAATTCTTTTGCCACCGCCTTTGCCGTGTTGTCATTATCGCCAGTCAACATGATCACTGCTACTCCTTTTTCCTGTAGCAAGGCGATAGCTTTTTTGCTGGTCTTTTTAATCGCATCACTGATACTGACGTAACCAACCACTTCTTCATCCACAGATATGTAAGAAACCGTTTTGCCTTGCTTTTGTTCCGCAACAATCGCTTCCTTGGATTGTGCAGAGACTTTGGATTTCACCAGCTCCATTAACTTTTTGTTTCCAATAGCAATCCTTTTGTCGTCCTGTGTTCCTGTCACACCCATACCTGATATAGATTCAAAATCAGGGATAGACCTGGGTACGACATTGTGTTTCTTTCCATATGTAACAATGGCTTCTGCTAAAGGGTGCTCACTGTATTGGTTGAGTGAGGTTAGATAGCTCAACAACAATGTTTCATCGTTTCCTGATAAGTCAACTACCTTCTCCACTGAAGGTTTTCCTTCGGTTATGGTTCCCGTCTTATCGGTGATCAAAATATTTACTTTGTTTAGATTCTCCAATGCTTCAGCATTTTTGATCAAAACTCCATTTTGTGCTCCTTTGCCAACGCCTACCATGACGGACATGGGAGTTGCCAATCCCAAAGCACATGGACAGGCTATGATCAACACGGCAATAGCATTTACGAAAGCATAGACTACTGCTGGTGCAGGCCCAAAGAAATACCAAACACCAAATGTGATTAGGGCAACAAAAATCACAACGGGTACAAAGTACTTGGATATCTTATCGGCTAGTTTCTGAATGGGTGCTCTTGACCTGCTTGCATTGTTGACCATCTGAATGATTTGCGAAAGCAAGGTTTCAGCACCTACCTTTTCTGCCTCAAGGACAAAAGATTTTGTACCATTGATGGTTCCAGAACTCACTTGATCACCTGTGTTTTTATCTACTGGAATAGGCTCTCCTGAAATCATGGATTCATCTATGCTACTGTGACCTTCTACTATTTTTCCATCTACCGGGATTTTATCACCAGGTTTTACTCTTAGCCAATCTCCTTTTTTAATATCGTTGATTGAGACCACTTGGTCACCTGAATTTGGTGTTACCAGTGTCGCTTCTGTAGGTGCTAATTTTAACAATTCTTTGATTGCGCCACTGGTTTGACTATGTGCCCTGGCTTCCAATAGCTGTCCTAAGAGGACTAAAGTCAGGATGACTGTAGTGGCTTCAAAGTAAACAAATACGGTTCCGCTTTCAGTTTTGAAATCATCTGGAAAGACTTCAGGAAACAACATAGCCACTACGCTAAAAATCCAGGCAACCCCAGCGCCTACCCCAATTAAGGTGAACATGTTCAGATTCCATGTAATCACGGATTTCCACGCACGCTCAAAAAACATCCAACATGCATAAAATACAACGGGAAGAGACAGCCCCATCTGTACCCAATTCCAACTTTGCTGCGAGAGCAATTTCCCTAAAGGATTGCCAGGGATTAAATCTCCCATCGCTACGATGAAAATGGGAATGGTAAATAGCACCGCTATTTTCATTTTTCCGAGCAAGTTTCTATAAGTCTTGTCTTCCTGACTATCGGTTGGGGTCAGGGGAACCAAATCCATGCCACATATTGGGCAGGAACCTGGATCGTCTTTGACCACTTCAGGGTGCATCGGGCAGGTGTATTGTGAGGTCTGTGTTAACTTTGGTTGCTCTAACAAATCCATTCCACACACTGGACAGTCTCCAGCTTTGTCATAAGCTTTCTCGCCTTCGCAATGCATGGGGCAATAGAACACACCATTGCCATCCTTGGTCTCATGATTGTGTTGATGTTCCTTATGCTCGTGATTATGTTTGAATTCCTCAATGGTATAGTGCAGTCCGCTTTTGAGCAGTGTTTCTTGCAATTTGTCTACAGAGATGGGTGAAGCAGACTCTATGACCACATCATTTGTCTTGAGGTTTGCCATTACTTCATGCACTTCACTTAAGTTACCCAAAGCTTCCTCTACATTGGTTTTGCAACCATTACATGACATTCCAGAAATACTATATTGCTTTTGCATGAATCAAAATTCGCAATTCAGACGCAATAGTTTCTTACGAAATTCGGAGTATACCTTACAACATTTTGATTACAAAGTATCTAATGATTTCCGATCGTTCTTTTTTTGGTTTTTGAATTGGGTTGGTGTCATACCTGTCTCTTTTTTGAACTGTGCAGAGAGGTAGGCTACACTGCTATAATCCATCTGAAAGGCGATTTCGGAGAAGGTCATTTCGTTGTAGAAGATGAGTTCTTTGACTCTTTCTATTTTCTGTTTTAATATGAACCGTTCGATGGTGACTCCCTCGACCGAAGAGAAAAGTCTACTGAGAGATGAATACTCCTGGTTCAGCTTATCAGCTATTAGGCTAGAAAAATTGACATTAAGTGCTTCTTTAGTATAATGGATTTGATCCACAACAATCGCCTTGATCTGTCCGATCAGTTTTGATTTTTGATCTTGCAACAACTCAAAGCCTCGTGCTGCCAATAACTTTTCTAGCTGTGTTTTCTGATCCTTCGAGATGTCGATTGGTGTATTGACTTCTCCCAATTCAATAAAGGAGGTTTCTATTTTCAAGTTATCAAAGATGTCTTTCACCGTATCAATGCAGCGAGGGCAAACCATGTTTTTGATATATAGCTTAGTAGTCATTAGTTTACTCAATCTATTCACAATTGGCACAAGTACCTTTATAGACCATGCTGGCACTTGATACTTTGAAACCAATGGGGATTTGAGTTTCTGGAATTTTTGATTTCGTCAAACAGTATGTTTCATTACAGTTTACGCAATGAAAATGGATATGCTGATCTTGTGGCTCACATTCACAGCCTTCTTCGCAAAGGGCGTATTTTACTGATCCAGTGCCGTCATCAATGCTATGTATGAGTCTTTTCTCCTCAAAGGTTTTCAAGGTTCGATATAAAGTTGCTTTATCGGCTTTTTCAAATCTTGATTCCAGGTCTTTCAAGCTGACTGCTGCACCACATTCCACCAATTGTCTGAGTACCAGCAACCTCATAGTAGTGGGTTTAATGTCTCTATTTTCAAGTTTTTCTTCTAACATAACAAAGTTTGCTTAGGCTGTTTCTAACAGCAATTACTTTTACCACCTTCCTGAATGGGAGGACAAGCCTTGGTGCCATAGCTGCAATAAACGCAACAGTCTCCATGTTTGGGCTTTAAGACTTCATGACAGCTCTCACACTCATAGAAGTATTGACAAGCATCGGTAGGCATTGTTTCTTCTTTCTGATGTCCACATTTAGGGCATGTTAGTGTTGATTCAAGAACTGCTTCACTCATTTTGATTTGTTTACTGATTCTACTTTATAGCCTGTTTTATCTACTGCTTCTTTAACCTCTTCTATCCCTGTTTTAGACTCGTTAAAGGTTACAACAGCATTGCCTTTTTCATAGGATACCTCTAATGCTGATATGCCAGTCAGTTTTCCTACTTCAAATTTTACATGTTCTTCACATCCCGAACAGGTCATTCCACTGATCTTAATTTCGTAGGTGGATTCGAGAATGATGTTTTTAGACTCTGATAGGTTAGTTTCAGGATAAAAAGCATCTGCATAATATGGGAATGCCAACATAAGTGCGGCAAAGACAGTTACAATACCCAAAAACTTTTTGGACTGCCAAAAAGAAGGTTTTTCACCGTCCTCACATGTACAGGCAATTTCTTCGCCTGTTCGGGGCTTTAATTTCTGATACCATGCGAAGGCTATTACTCCGACAGTCAACACAATAAGATAAGGACGAAAAGGCTCCATCCATGAAAATGTAGCGGCTATTCCACTAATTCCGGCAAGTAATGAAAAGACGGGAGTAATACAACATAAGGAAGCTACTACAGCCGCCAATAAACCTGCTCCGGCACTTTTTGATGATAAATTGGATGCTTTCATGATACTGGTTGATTTTGTACTGATAAGCTCTCTAACACTGGTCTAATAATTTCCGAATTTTCTTCTATTAGCGAATAGAATATTGTCTGGCCAACCTTCTTATCCAAAACCATCCCTCCATTCTTCAACTTTCGTAAATGTTGCGAAATAGCAGGCACGGTCATTTCTAGCACATCACTCAAATCACATGGACACATTTTGCCCTCTCTGAGCAGTAGATATAGAATTTTTAATCTAACCTTATTTCCAGCCAGACTCAAGCTATTTGATATTTGAGATAGTGGCGTTTCAATTGTAGACAATGCTTTCTTGCACTCCTTGATCTGAACAGGGTCAGCTAAAACTCTAATGCAGGTGTTACTCATATTCATGTATTTAAGTAATTGCTTAAACACCAATAACCGTCATAAGGTTTCAGTATTTAAGTAAAAACTTAAATACCTATCGAAAGGGTGTCCAAAAAATAATTTGGGGCATCTGGTAGCGAGAAAAAAGCCATCGAGCGATCTTAGTAACAGTTGGTACAAATTCTGGCAAGTAAATTGGTCGTTCTTAGGATATTGGTAGTTTTTGATCTTGTGCTAATAAACCCTCTAACACCGGAGTTATAATTTCCGAGTTTTCTTTGACTACAGAATAGAATACAGTCTTGCCAATCTTCTTATCAGAGACCACACCTCCATCTTTCAACTTTCGTAAATGCTGTGAAACGGCAGGGACAGTCATTTCTAACACGTTACTCAAATCGCATGGACACATTTCACCTTCTCTGAACAATAAGTAGAGAATTTTTAACCTGGCCTGATTCCCTGCCAAATTCAGGATTTTTGAGATTCTGGACATGGAGGTCTTAATGGTTATTAATGCTTCTGTACATTCCTTTATTTGAACAGGGTCAGCCAATTCTCTTATACATGTATTACTCATTGATTTGTGAATTTTGGTATAATGTTTAATCACGAAATAGTTTCCCAAATGCCAGAAAATAAGTTTAGCAATCTTGTAATGCGCAGTTTTCATCCTGAGATTCAAACTCTACAGTAATATGATTGATCAACTCATCTTTCAAAATTTCTTGTACTCCCTTCTTAATATCAAGTAGCTCCGAGAGCTTATAATCTTTGTCTAATACCAGGTGAATGGTGAGTACATTATAGTTACCATCCATCGACCATGCGTGGCAATCGTGTATGTCTGTTATAGCCTTTATATCCTTTAGGTTTTCACGTATTTCTTCAATGTCTACATCGTCTGGTATGCCCTGAAGAATGACTAACAAACTCTTTCGAAGGTTCTTATAGACATTGTACAATACAAATAGTGAAATCAGAACGGATAGAAGTGGATCAATGAATGGAGCATCGAAATACATCATGATGATACTGCCAATCAAAACAGCCACCCAACCTAACACGTCTTCCAGTAAATGAAGTGAGACTACCTTTTCATTTAGTGAATCTCCTTTTCTGAGTTTGAAAACCGCAGCTCCATTGACCACTATCCCCAAAATTGCCAGGTAAAGCATACCCTGAACATTGGTTTCTTCGGGATTAAAAAGTTGAGGAATGGCCTTGGTTAAGATGAAGATGGAACCTACGACCAATACGATTGAATTGATAATAGCACCGAGCAATGAAAATCGCTTATACCCATAGGAAAATTTCTTTGTTCTCCCTTTTTTGGATAGCCTTTGAAAATACCACGATAGCCCTAAACTCAGACTGTCTCCGAAATCATGTAATGCATCGGAGAGAATAGCTAAACTATTAGTATATAATCCTCCAATGATCTCGATGATCGTGAAACTCAGATTGAGAAAGAAGGCCACTTTTACATTGCTCTCCGAATGATCGTGATTATGATTATGTCCCATTGGCTATTTTGCAAGGTTAAGAATCCGAAATGCTCCCCTTATTACTATTAAAAATATGATAGAACCAATCACCAGATCGGGGTATCTGCTTGAAGTAAAATGAACCAGGACACCTGCTGCTATAACCCCTGCATTGATGATTATGTCATTCGATGTAAATATCATAGAGGCCTGCATGTGAGCTTCTTTACTCTTCGTTTTCTGGATGAGATAGAGCGATACGGAATTAGCGATTAGCGCAAAGAAAGAAACTATAATCATTGTCTGAAAAGCTGGAATCTCTTCAAATCCTACAAATCTTCTTATCACTTCAACAAGACCGAACACTGCCAAAGTCATTTGGAAATATCCACTTAGTTTGGCCACTGATTTTTTCTTAGCCAGAGCAGCCCCAACAGCCATAAGGCTTAATCCATAAACAATTGAATCTGCAAGCATGTCCAATGAGTCAGCAACCAATCCCATTGATTTGGATAACCAACCATAGGTCATTTCAAGAACGAAAAACACAAAGTTGATAGCGAGTACCCACCATAGTGCGATTTTTTGATCGCTCTCGGCTTGACTTGTTATGGGTTCTTCCACGTCAATGATTGTCTCAATCAAAGAAGCTTCCAATTTTAAATCATGGATACTTTGTTCGAAAGTCTCTACTTCTCCGGTATGAAACACTGTCAGTTTTCTTTGAGGTATATCAAAAGACAATTGCCGGATTGAATCAATGCCTTCTAATTTCATGCATATCATTTGCTCTTCGGACGGGCAGTCCATTTTAGCTATTTTGAAAGTTGTTTTCTTTACCTTGGACATTTACAGACTATCAATTACGTGTTTCAGTTTTTCTCGTATTTGTGTGGCTATTTCTCCGAGACTTTCATTGCTTACTGATTGCATAGATGCCACCGGATCCACTGCTGATACCTCAATTTTGCCAGACTCTTTTTCCTGAACAATCACATTGCAGGGGAGCATCGCTCCAATCTTATCTTCGGTCTGTAGCGCTTGGTAAGCAAACGGAGGATTACATGCTCCCAGGATTCTATAATTGTAAAAATCAACGTCCAGTTTCTTCTTCAAGGTGGCCTTGATGTCAATTTCAGTTAGGACACCAAATCCTCCTTTTTTTAGTTCTTCAGTGACTTTTTCTATGGCTTCATCGAAATCACCGGAAATAGTTGTATTGAAATAGTAATTCATGGTTGTAAAAATTTTTAGTTAATAATTGATTTTACTCATCTTCTTCAAGTTCTCCTTTCTTCATTTCGGCCAACAGGTAGTAGGCATTGTTCCATGCCACTGTCGTGCCTGCCTTTAGGGGATTCAGTAATTTAATTTCTACCCAGCCGTCATCACTGGTGCCAACCACCACCTCCAGCGGCTTAAATTCCCAGCCCAATCGTTCCTCTTTAGTGGTTGGCTCTGCGGTGAACAAAAAATATTTATCACCTTCCTGGACTGTCCCCGCTTCAGGGATAGCATAACTTTGTACATCATTTACCATAATACGTCCCCTCACGTACATGCCTGGAATTAATAATCCTGCCTTGTTTTTTATTTCGGCATGAAGGTGGATGGCTTTAGGGTCTTGCTCAAAGGCTTTACCTACGGCATAAATAGTGGCCTCTAATTCCTTGTGTGGTAAAGATTCGACTCGGAATTTCACTTTTTGACCTTCCTTAACTTTATGCATGTCCTTTTCGAATACCATCAGGTCAGCATGAATGTGTTCTATGTTCACGACCTGAAACATTTCTGTCTGTGGGATTACGTACTGTCCGGTTTTTATTTGTACAAGACGGATATATCCATTTATAGGACTAACAACCGGAACCAGTTCATAAATATGACTCTGTTGTATTTTACCGGCATTTAATCCCAATAGCCGTAACTGCGCTTCATAACCCTTTACCAGCCCTTTCATCGATTGATAATCGGCTTGTATTTTCTGGAATTCCTTTCCTGAACCAACCTGTTCCTCATACAGTCTCTTTTGACGTAGGTACTCTTTTTCCAAAAATTGAAGCTGGCTCCAGCTATTCACATAATCAGTCTGCAGCTTGATCAGGTCCGGGTGACTGAGGTAGGCAAGTACCTGTCCTTTCCTGATCTTATCTCCTTCAATCACTTTAATGGAGGTGACATTTGCACCAATGATAGCAGTCACCGAGGCTTCATTTTGTGGGGGCACTTCCAGTTGGCCGTTCGCCTCTACATATGAGGTAAGATTGCGGATCGGAAGGCTATCAACTTTCATACCGAGGGCCTTAAACTGCTGATCAGAAAAAAAGACCTCATTCTCCACACCTTCTTCTTCATGTTCGGTTTCGTTAATTTCAGTTGAATTTCCACAGGCAGCCATCACAAAGGCAACCACCACCAGATTTATATATTTATATATGTTCGTTTTCATTTTGTAAATCATTTATGTGTTTATTGACCAATCAGGTATTCCATTTCAATAACAGCCTGGTTATACCCGTTCAAAGTGTTGAGAGAGTTAAATTTTAAATCCAATCCCTGGTTCAGATTTTGAAAGTATTCCACGTAGTTGATAGCCCCATTTTCAAAGCTCTTTTGGGCGTTACCGATAATCAGTTCAGCCTGTGGGACAGCCTTGTCCCGGTAGTAGCTCAAACTACTCCTGAACTTCAGGACTTCTTGCAACTGCTGATTGTATTGTCCCTGGAGCACGGTATTGAAGTAATCTGACTTGGTTTGTGCCATTTCTGCCCTCAGTTTGGCAGTCCTTATGCCAGCCTTATGTGAACCATAGAAAAGAGGAATGGAAATGCCTGCCTGAATGCCGGAAAAACGGTCGGAGGAACTGGCTATATTTCCTTCGATAGTGGTCTGGCCGATCAGTGACTGATTGAAATAACCAAGAGATAGCTCCGGCAGCATTTTAGAAGATTGCACCACCTTTTCTGCACTAGCGATCCTGACTTGCTGTTGCGTCAAGGCGAGTAAAGGATTATTGCTCAATGCAGGCGAATCAAGGATTCCAGCCATTCCTCTTTCCTCCAGGTTATTAGGTTGAAAGTCCAAGCCTGTTGTATCGTTCAACGCTATTCTAAGCCGTTGCTCCTCGATTTGAATATCAGCATCCAGCAATCGGATGGTATTCTGTATTTCCATGACCCTGGTTTCTGCCGCTGCTTTTTCCAGGTAGGAGGTAGCTTCTGTTTCATAGCGAATGTTTGCTGCATGTAGAAAGCGACCAAATAAGGAATCCTGATACAAAAGCAGTTTCCTTTTCTCATGTAGATAAGCCAACTGGTACCAGGCTTGCCTGATATTTCGCCTGAGTTCATTTTCTGTTACGATCAACTGTAGTTCGCTACCAGCCACCATTTCATTAGCTAGTTTTCGCTGGTTCGAGTAAACCACGGGAAATGCAAACCGCTGATTCAATTCCAATCCAAAATCCGTTTCAAAACTGTTGTATTGACCGTATTGGATACCTACATCGGTTTTTTCAGGATTGAATGCGCTTTTCCTACTTTGTAATTGTACCTCAATATTTGTTTTGGCAACTTGCACGTTTCCGTTATTGGAAAGTCCAATATTTACTGCTTCTTCCAGATCAGTAATCGTTTTGCCTTTTGTTTGTTGTGCTTTCAGGTCACTGGCAGAAAACAGAGAGGTAGCACCAATGAGCAACAGTACCATTATTGTTTTAGGTACAATAATTTTAGTACTTCTGTTTTCAACCCATTGATACAGGATGGGTAAGACAAACAATGTGAGCAGTGTTGCAGTAATCATTCCTCCGATGACTACTGTTGCCAACGGGCGTTGTACTTCGGCCCCAGCAGAAGTGGAAATGGCCATAGGTAAAAAGCCTAGCACATCGGTAAGGGCTGTTAATAAAATGGGCCTGATCCTTCGTTTGGCACCAAGGCGAATGCGCTCGTTTAAATTGGTCATGCCTTCTTCCTTCAGCTCGTTCCATCCACTTATGAGTACCAGCCCATTCAACACCGCTACTCCAAATAATACAATGAAGCCAATCCCTGCAGAAATACTGAAGGGCATATCTCTAAGCCATAAGGAAAAAACCCCTCCGATAGCCGCCATTGGAATTGCGATGTATATCATAGTGGTTTGCTTGAAGGATTTGAGGGCGAAGAAAATCAGTATGAAGATCAAGCCTAATGCGACAGGTACCACAACTTGCAGTCGTTTACTTGCCCGCTCCAGATTTTCAAAGGCACCTCCGTATCGGATGTAATACCCAGACGGTAATTTCAATTGATCGTCCAATTTTTGTTGAATCTCACCCACCAGGGATTCAATGTCCCGGCCTCTTACGTTGATACCTACATAGATCCTTCGGTTGGTGTTGTCACGGCTTATCTGCATGGGGCCTGGCTCGTAGCTGATCTCGGTAACTTCTTTCAGAGGGATCTGTGATCCGGTGGGCAGACTGATGTACAGGTTTTCCAGATCGGCAATACTCTTACGGTGGGGATCATCCAACCGAACAACCAAGTCAAATCGTTTTTCCCCTTCGAACACTACCCCTGCTGTACCACCGGCAAAAGCCGATTGAATTATCGTATTCAACTCTGTGATGTTCAAGCCATATTGCGACAGCTTGTGCCTATTATATTTGACCGTCATTTGTGGCAAACCGGTCGTAGCTTCTACTCGCATATCCCCAATCCCCGGAGTACCTGCAATGATTTTTGAAACTTCTTCAGCCTTGCTGGCCAGGATGTTGATATCTTCTCCATAGAGCTTGATGGCTATGTCTTCCCTTATGCCCTCCAGCAATTCATTAAACCGCATCTCTATGGGCTGGGTAAATTCAAAATTTACTCCAGGTATCATCTCAACTGCTTCTTTCATTTTTTCAATGAGCTCGTCTTTGGATGATGCAGAAACCCATTGATTTTTGGGTTTCAACAACACAAATGCATCAGCAAAATCAAAAGGCATGGGGTCAGTGGGAATTTCGGCCTGTCCGATCCTGCTGACTATTTTTTCTATTTCTGGAAACTCGGACATAAGGATCTTTTCAGCTTGTGTCGTTGTTTTAATAGTTTCTTCCAAAGAGCTACCCGGCTTTAGAATAGCATGGTACGCCACATCACCTTCATCTAGTTGGGGGATAAACTCACCACCCATTCTTGAGTAAGTAAACCCGGCTGCTAACAGGAATATAACGGCAGCACTGATAATTAACCAACCCTTTTTGAGCGCTTTGCCTAGTAGAGGTTCGTAGAGGTTTTCCAGCCACATCACAAAACGATCTCCCCATGAAATCCTTGGTTTGTTGCTCATTCTAATAAACCAGGCCGACATCATGGGTACATAGGTCAGGCAAAGGATCATCACACCTATCATGGCAAACATGAAAGTAAGCGCCATAGGCTTAAACATTTTGCCTTCCACACCTTGCAATACCAGGATAGGGACGAAGACGATTAGAATAATCAGCTGACCAAAGAAAGCAGAGTTCATCATCCTACTTGATGCGCCATAGGCTACCTCATTTCGTACTTCGGCTGTGATTGTTTGTTTTTTAAGTATCCTATCATGTAAAAGAAAAACTGTGCTTTCAACAATTATCACCGCACCATCTACGATGATCCCAAAGTCAATGGCTCCCAAGCTCATCAGGTTTGCCCAGACATCAAATACATTCATCAGAATGAAAGCAAATAACAATGACAAAGGGATGGTAGAAGCTACAATTAGTCCACCTCTCCAGTTGCCAAGCAAAAAGACCAGGACAAAAATGACAATCAGCGCACCTTCTGTTAAATTGGTACCCACAGTTTTGGTTGTTTTGGAGATCAATTCACTTCTGTCCAGGACAGGTTCAATCGTTACCCCTTCAGGCAAGGATTTTTGAATCTCTGCCATTCGTTCTTTTACCCTGACTATCACATCATTGGAATTGGCACCTTTGAGCATCATCACTAAACCTCCAACCACTTCTCCCTCTCCGTCCTGGGTAAGCGCCCCATATCGCACAGCAGCACCATACTTCACCTTTGATACATCTTTGATACGAATGGGAATGTCATTCACATGCTTTACGACAATATTTTCAATGTCCTGAAGGTTACGGACAAGACCTTCACCACGGATAAAGTGAGCCCGATGACTTTTTTCGATGTAGGCCCCACCGGTGTTTTGATTGTTTGCTTCCAGGGCATTGAAGATATCAATGATCGTCAGTCCGATGGCATTCAGATTGTCAGGGTCAATGGCCACTTCGTACTGTTTTATGGAACCCCCGATAGCATTTACTTCAATTACACCGGGCACCATAGCCATTTGTCGCTTGACTATCCAGTCCTGCATGGTTCTTAGGTCGGATACCGTGAACTGATCTTTATACGCAGCATCCACCTTTAAGGAATACTGATATATTTCACCCAAACCGGTAGTAATGGGCCCCATATAAGGTTCACCGAATCCTGGGGGAATAACTTCTTTTACTTCATTTAGCTTTTCAGCTACCAGTTGGCGGGGAAGATACGTCCCCATGTCATCTTCAAAGACAATGGTAACTACTGACAGCCCAAAACGGGATACTGAGCGTATTTCGATCACTCCTGGTAGATTGGCAACCGCCACTTCTACGGGGTAGGTCACAAACTGCTCAATATCCTCTGTGCCCAGGTTAGGAGCCTGGGTGATAATCTGCACCTGGTTGTTGGTAATATCCGGTACCGCATCCAGCGGAACCTGGGTCATGCTCCATATCCCACCTCCAATGAGAGCTAGGGTGAGCAGACCGATTAAGAGTTTATTCCTAATGGAAAACTCAATCAAAGAATTGATCATAAATAGTAAAGTTTAATTCAGTTTGAAAACAGAAAAGAAATCGTTATCCAAATGGACGGTCTTTATCCTTTGGTTACTGAATTAGGCTTTTGGGGGGTGATAAAGGGAGTCCTGATAATCACCGGATGGGTTATCAGTATAAGCAGAATTAAGATCAGGGGAAGGTATGACTACAAAAAGTGTATAAAGTGGGAGTGAATTGGTAAAGATGGTTTGACAACAATTACAACCGCAAAAGGGTGAACAAAAATCTTCATCGGCATTGTCACTTCCAGCGTCTGCGTGAAAATGTATTTCAGAACCACATACATCACCACTCGCTTCGTCAGGGCAAGGCATAAGCGTAAGGCTTAAATAGAAAATTGCCAATATGGGTGTGATCCATTTCACATTACAAAGCTAGCAATATATCAATGCAACCAATTTGCAAAGTTGCTCTGGAGTCGATGCAAGTAATTTTCAAAAGTACCATTTTGCATTTTGGGGTTTTAATTCAAGCACGGCTTAGAAATATGATGAAACTCCAAATTGTATTCCTCCAATCGAAGCAGGTGGATTTCTAAGTATGTCCTTTTGTTGCATATACCTGTAATTTAGACGGATTACAGTTTGAGAGGTTGGCCTGAAACTAACGGCTGGTACTATTGCCCACAAATCATCTCCAATATTTCCCCCTGTCTCATTAAATGTTCCTACGTTCCAATCAACATACTCGAACCTGACCGCCATATTGAATGATGCTTTCTCAAACCCTAACAATGATCCTTTAAGAACCGGTTGCACAATATCAATGAAGCCCCCTTTTTGTTTATTTCCAAATTGCTGAGTAAAAGTTTCGGGTACGTCTACATTTACCCATGCCCATTCACCAACTATAAATGTATTAAGTACTGGAAGGGTTGAGTTGAAATCTATGGCGTAAATGTCTACACGTCTTTTGTCATCTAATACAAGTCCGTCTTCCTGGTAAGTATTATATATTCCTCCCATGTAAGAGAATCCAACTTCCGCAATCCGGTTATTTCTTATTGCTATTTTTCCGGTGAATAGGGGTTCACCATTGCTACTTTCTTCAAACCGTTCGGCATTCTGCTTTGTTGCCGGTAGAAATGTTCGATTTTCCCCATTGCTGATTATTGAATTATCAAATCCATTGGTCAGGTAAGCTTCATATCCGAACGCCCAATCTTTTAGATAGTATTTACCGTATAGACCGAACCCAACATTACTCCACGTGGCTGGAAGCATATCAGTTGCAGCTATTGGCCGATCTACAAATTCCCATTTCGGGCCATCATGATTCTGATTAAATGCACCAATGGGGTTCATGACGATACCGCCACGCAAATTAGCCAACGGATGAAGTGTAATATCCAAGGCGGCAAACTCAATAGCCACTTCTTTACCACCTTCTTCAAATTCGATTTCAGAAAGAAATTTGATTTTGCTGTGGATGGATGAGGCAACAAACAATGTCATTCTTGGAATACTGAATGAATGACCATCTGTAACACCATCCTCTCCCAAATATTCGTACTGAGCCTCCAAATATCCTCCAACAGAAACCGGTAGTTTCCCTACTTGTAGAAATGGCCTGTTATACACTGCATCCATATTCATTCCAGATTGAGCTGTGGTATCGACCGGTAGGCGTTTCAGTAGTGTACTGTCGATCTGAGCAATACCGGAAAAGGTGAAATGAAATAGAGATATAATCAGTAGATATTTCTTCATGATAAGTTGATTTTCAGGGTTGTTTGTTCGACCATAAGAGGAAATGTCCTCAATGATTCAGCAGCAGGGCCATTTTTCACTTCACCATTATTGGAGAACTCGCTTCCGTGTGCCGGACATTGCAGGCGATCTCCAAACACTTGAAGTTCAGTTCCCTGATGGGTACATCTCATCAACAAGGCTTGGTAGTTAGTTGCTGATTGTCTGTAAACGCAAATGGGGTACTTCAAATCGTCATGTTGTGCAATCACGTATCTGAGAAACTTCTTTTCTTTTTTTCCATTTACCTCAAACGCAGTGAGTGGTATTTCGAGAAAAGAGCCTGCAAGTGCAGCATTTACATATTTTGTACTCGTACAACCTTCTAGTAGTATTCCAGCTCCAACAATTCCCAGGCAACTGATACCACAAGTCTTTATGAATTCTTTCCTGTTCATTCTTCTATCGCTTTTGTAATTAGAGTGACTCTAGGAATTTTAGAATAGCCTCTCTATCGGATGCAGATAAGGCTTGAAACTCATTTTTACTTTGTAGTCCTTCACCTCCATGCAATAATATTGCTTCCTCAATGCTTGTAGCCCTACCATCGTGTAAGAGGAAAAATTCTCCTCCCTGAGAATCGGGAGATAAACCTAACCCCCATAATGGTGGCGTGCGCCATTCAAAAGTCTCTGCTGATCCTTCCGTAGCGCCATCATCCAACCCTGAACCCATATCATGTAGTAAAAGATCAGTATAAGGGTAGAAAGTCTTATTTGATAAGGCTGTGATATCGGATTGGGGAGTAGTCCATTGAGGGATGTGACAAGAAGAGCATTCTATGTCTTGAAACAATTGCTTTCCAAGAAGCACCTGATCCTTATCGGTATCTCTTGGTATGGGTGCTTTCAATGTCTTCAGGTAAAACACAACGTCACGTACCGTTTGATCACTCACTTCCGGATCGGTGATTAATCCGGTCGAAACATCAACGAGTTCAAAAGTAGAGGTAACTCCCATGTCTTGATTATATGCTCCTACGGTTTGCTGTAAAAGGTTAATGGCGGAAGCTTTTTTTCCAAATCTCCCAATGTATTGTCCATTCAAAGGCTGATGAAAAAATTGAGGAATAAAGTAATCAGGTGGTGTGATATAATTGGGAATCCCCGAAATACCATCTCCATCCAGATCATTTGGATCAGCATTGCTGAGTATTTGTTGATCAGTAAGTGCAGCCAACAGACCTAAACCTGTTACTGCCGGAGGGGTAAATCTCATGAAAGGTATTCCATTAGGAATCACCTCTGGCTGATGTCCAGGAATGGCTCTGTTCTGCAATTGAGGGCCTCCAATTGATAAATCAGGTGCTACATTGGGTTGCGACTGCCCAAACCTGGTGAGCGTAGTAAAGAGGTGTCCCTTTCCATCTCCGGCATGACAACTCCCACATGAGGTGGCTACAAATAAAGGGCCGAGTCCATTTTCAGCGAAAAACACATCATCGTTGAAAGCAATATCACCGTCAAGAAATTGACCCTGCTCGGCATGAGACAATCCTTCCATCGGCCCATCCAACAACTCATTTTCAGGTGGTGCTTCAGGTATGATACTTTCGCAGGAGATGCAAAAGACAACCATGATAGAAAGAAAAAGGAAAGTGTCTTTTTTGATCATCTTAAAATATTTTTATACAAACCTAAAAATAAAAGTTAGACATACAAAACTTTTTAGTTTAGACCTTGCTGGTTAGATTTGATTTATGGTTACCAGTACTGAAGAAAACTACCTTAAAGCGATTCATCATCTTAGCCTCAACCGAAATGGTAAAGACCTTGGCACGAAGGAGTTAGCTGTCCAATTGAATATTGCGCCTGCTACTGTCAGCAATATGTTGAAGAAGCTCAAGGAAAAAGATTTAATTAGCTATGAGAAATATGGTGGTATTTCACTTCGTACTTCAGGAGAAGATATAGCTACTTTGGTCATTCGGAAGCATCGTTTATGGGAAACTTTTTTGTTCAAGAAGCTGGAATTCACCTGGGACGAAATCCATGAAGTAGCTGAACAGCTCGAACATATAAAGTCTAAGAAATTGATAGATCAATTGGATAAGTTACTGGATTACCCTGACCATGATCCTCACGGAGATCCCATTCCAAGTGCTAACGGAAACATGGTAGAACCTTATAAACAGACTTTAGCATGTGCTGAATTGAACAAGCGATACAAAATTGTTGCGGTAAAGGACAATTCTCCAGCTTTTCTTCAATACGCTACGGAAATAGGAATAGCTATAAAGATTGGGATTCTTGTGAAAGCCAAACATGATTTTGATGAATCTTTAGAGATCGAAATTGATGGAAAAGTCAAAACAATCTCTCATAAAATGGCTGAGAACGTTTATGTGGAATAAACCTCTCCTTGGTTTTTCCAATTGGCATTCTGGTATTTAATTCGAGTACTTTATTTATGCCTCGACACATTCCAGGTTACATACCGTCACCTCACTTTCAAAATTGAAAAGCACATACCTTTCATTCATATCGAATGAATAAGTAGGATCAAAATGACCATTGACTTCTTTATGAAGAATGGTTCTAAGAGCCGGTCTAACTTTTTGATCAATCAATTGAGTGGTCGTGAGACTTTGAGAAGAGTTTCCGTTAACGCCAACGAAGAGGCTTTCTTCGGCATCCCAATAGTGCAAAATCCTAAAATCAGGATCACAAAATAGGGTGGATTTTTCTTTGATTTTCATTGTCAATTATATGTTTATGAGTGATTAATATTATGTCCTCAAATGTCCTGAAGCTCTTTTAATTTTCTTTCACACAACTTGGTTGTCAATTCCCTCAATTTCTCAATCAGAGGTTCCAGAGTCTTCAACTCTTTCACTGTTATCGAATAATCCATATCGTAACGGGCATCTACGTATGCCTTTCTGAGTAAATTATAGAGATGCTTTTCCTTGTCCGTTTTTCGTGGAAACACCTTAAAAATGTCTTCATAAAAAGCCATGATCATCCTTTCTAATTCCTCCAAGTCATGGCTCTTTGGTTTATAGCCGGAATAGACCAACAGTATGGCCATATAGAGGTGTTCAGTTGACTGGTGTAAATGAAATGCCGACCAGTTTAGATTATTCTCATTAAAATAAAAATGGTATCCTTTCAATGTCGTTAATGAATTCTCTGCCCAATACTCATAATCTCTTTTAGCCTTCTCATACCTTTCTTTTGGCTCCAAATCCTTTACATCCTCCAATTCGAACTCACCATTGGAATAGAGCAAAATCCCTTCTCGTCTAATATCAATGAACAGATAATTGTACTTTTTAATTTCTGTGTTAATCACAGAAATTTGCTCATAGTGAAAACTCACTTTGATAGTGATATCATCGTCTATGTGAACTCGCTTTTCCAGTTCGTCCCGTAATTCATAATTCTTCTTTTTCTTGTGGCTACAAGCAATTAAAATGTCGTAATCACTCTGATATTCACGGTCTATATCCACCCAATCCCCTCTGGCATAGCTGCCGTACAAAATCACCATGTAAGGGTCAAATACGTTCTTTATATAATCGGCTACCAAGTGCAGCTCTTTCTGCTTCTTTTCGGGTAAGTGATCGAGACTTGTTTTCATTTTTCAGACTTTCTTAGGGTATTCAATCGTACTACTTCAGTTTTAACATGGTGTTTTCTATTGCTTTAGCAAATCGTATAATGCCGAGTTAATGAAAAGTACTTGCTTGCCCCGTTTCATGCTTTTTAAAAAACCCTTCTCTTCCAATACTTTTAAATACTTCATAGCTGTCCTTCTTTCGTACAATCCTTTGTTCACAATAAAAGAGACTTTACAGTAAGGATGCTCAAATAAAGTTTCTACCAATTCTT
This sequence comes from Cyclobacteriaceae bacterium, assembly GCA_965215825.1. Classification (GTDB taxonomy): domain Bacteria; phylum Bacteroidota; class Bacteroidia; order Cytophagales; family Cyclobacteriaceae; genus JAWPMT01. Next base: position 1,865,996 of record CBDCEM010000003.1, read on the forward strand.
TGGAATATACTTCCGGTACTTGTTCTCTTACATCATTAATAGTTTTCTCCAGCAATATCCGTATGTTGGCTATAAGTTGCGTTGTTTGGTTTGCCGTCTCTTCGATCCCCGTTAGAATATAGTAGACCCAATCTTCCCAACTTTCGGTATGCCGAACCTGAGACAACAAATTGTAATAATCGGTTTTTTGTTTAATGATGTAAGAGCTTAGATACAGTATTGGTGTATCAAGTAGTTCCTTTAAGACCAGGTATAGGATATTCAAAATCCTTCCAGCTCTACCATTGCCATCATAAAACGGATGTATAGATTCAAACTGATAATGAATCAAGGCCATCTTTATGAGCGGATCTACTTCATCGTCCTCATCATTGATGTATGTCTCCAAACTCCCTAACATTTCTCTAATAACACTTTCTCCTGTTGGGGGAGTATATATGATTTCTCCGGTAGCGGCATTTTTCAATACTGTTCCTGGCTGTGTTCTGATGCCCGCATTGTTTGCTAAAATTTTGCTTTGAATTTCGCAAAGATCATTAGTAGTTATAATTGCTCGTTTCTTCACTAACTCATAACCAAGCCACAATGCTTCTCTATAACTCAATACCTCTTTTACCTGTGGGTCAAGGTTTTTCTCCTGAGTCGCAAAAGCAATAAATAATTCATCTTGTGTTGTGATAATATTTTCTATTGCGGAACTATCTTTTGCTTCCTGTAGTGTCAAGCTATTGATTAACATGGCCTGGTTAGGAATGGTAGCTCCGATTCCTTTCATTTCAGCCAGTGCTGCTCTTGCCTTTGCCACTTTTCTTAAAATACGAGTGGTTTCTATTTCTGTCTTCGGTGGAAGGGGCGGTAAATCGTTATAAGGAACGGTAGAATTTACAGTACCTTCTATTACTTTTTTAGGGTCTTCTCCTGCAAGTACTTGATCTATCATCTTATCTACTTTGTCCTTTTTCGATTCTTTCATATCCCATTATTTATGTACATCGAATGTAAATTTATGAACAATATATTTTTTAATGTACATAAAACAAAGAAACATGCACATATATTTCCTTCATGTACATCCCATGCACATAAGAAATTTTTACGTACGTAAAACCTCATTTCATGTACATAAAACTTACCAATGTGCATCCCATGCACCCAACTAAAGGTGTTAGGTATCCGGTGCTCGTTTAATAGTTTCTATATCTACATTCACCTGAATTCTCCATTTGTTTAGCATCCTTCCTTGCTTTTCATGAGATGGATCAAGTAGAGTCCAGGTTGTGCTTTTCATTTCTTGTAATTGATCAGTAATTGGGGTCTTGATTTCGTATAAGTCGATCAAAAAACCGAACCTCTTTATTACCGACTGACTGCCAAACTGATGGCAATAATTTAAAAATCGTTCATAGTTCAATTCATCCTGAACCTTATAAATGGCTTTGGCGACCTCTACGATACCACCGGCATATTGGGGTTTGTACAAGCAGTCAAGAATGGTTTTTTCAAGGTCACTACATAAGACCTTGTTGAACTTGTCAATCCATTGTTTTTTGAACCCGAAGAAATGCTTTGGGTTGTGGTAAATGAATTGGAACCTAACTCCCTGAATTTCTATCATACTTGGTTTGACCTGCATGTTCACAACCACCTGCTCAATTAAAGCAGGTTGAGTGATCAGGCTATGAATCTCCATTGCACTGTAGTAGCCAATATAGAATTCGTCATCTCCTGCCAGGCAGGAGGCTGTTATGTGCCAATTCGGAAGAAACGTTTCAGGGTCACGATCAAAAGGAATTATGTAGTAGAGCCCATCTCGTAAACGCAAAAGCCATCCACCCTTTACCAGTTCACTCAACATCTTCCTTGCAGCAAGTGGAGAAGATGAAAGCATTTGATATGCCTCCTGAATGGTAAAGCAATTAGTATCAGCCGCAATTAATTGGTTGATAAACTGTGATGCTTTTTTGCCCAATGTTCTATTCTTCATGTACTTTGTGAGTTAAAAACTCACTTCAAAGCTACAAAATATAAATAAGTGAATGCTTAATTTATTAAAAATATTCTAATTGTGACTTATATAGTCACTATATGTATATAAAACATTAAAAACAGTACTTTGAAATATTACCTTTTTATATCTTCAATGTGTCTAAATAAATCACTAATAGCATACAAAACATTAATAAATTAACCAAAAAACAAGATTTATCAGGTTATTCTAACACGAAAAAAATAAAATAAATTTATATTGAGGATAAATTGAAATTCCGTTGCACTTAAATTTTAATTACTTGTATGAAGCAGAAGAAGTCGATCGAGAAAAAAGGTGATGAAGGAGAGGAACTCTTTAAGCAATGGCTTGATGAGATTGAATTGGGTTATTTATATGTCAGGCAAGACATAGAAAAATTCGCTTCATTATTTAAGGGGCAAGTAAAACGGCCCGATTTTCTGGTTCTGATAGACTCCATTGGACTTATAGCTGTAGACGTTAAACATAAGTCATTGTCAAGGGGAGTTTATACACTGGAGATTGACGATGAGATAAAGCCAGTTCTCAACTTTGAGAGGCTTTTCAGACTCCCCGTCTGGTACGCTTACTGTGATAAAGAAAGTAATTCCTGGTATTGGATAAGCGCCTTAAAAGCAATCAGTGTGGGAGTTGGTGATGAGCGGACAAACGAAAAGGATGGTAAACGTTTCCTTGCCATAAAACAGTCAGAGTTTGTGCAGATCAAGCACAACGAAGACATAGGCAAACTCTACTCGCAGCGTATGGGAAATGGAAATTTTGACCCCATCATTTAATCAATAGGATTCAAATACAGACTATGGAAATATTACAACTATCTATTAAGAACTTCAGAGGTATTAAGGAAGGCACAATCAACCTGAATGGACATAGTTTGCTTATTGGTGGAAACAATGTTGGGAAATCAACTATATGCGAAGCTATTGACCTAATAATCGGCCCGGAAAGGTTATCCAGGTTCCCTGTTTTAAACGAGCACGACTTTTACAAAAGCCAATACCTTGACAATGATTCAAACCAAATCTTCATTGAGATCAAGGCCATTCTTTCTTCATTAACCGAAGATTTGATCATAAAATACAAAGCAAATTTGGGGTTTTGGGATGTGGAAAACAGGGTCTTACTGGATAGTGCCAATGTAGCCGAAGATACCGATAAGGAAGGTATTACTCGTGTTCTTCCAGTAGAGTTCAAAGGATACTATGACAAAGAGGAAGATGAATTCAAAGCGGACACATCCTTCACCATTCCGATTAAAGAGGAAGAACAGCCCTTAGATAGCTTCAGGAGGCCGGATAAAAGGAATTTTGGATTTCTCTTTCTTAGGACATTGAGGACAGGAAGTCGTGCGCTCAGTATGGAAAAAGGTTCATTGCTAGATGTGATTTTGAGACTAAAGGAAGATGATAAAACTGAAATGTGGGAGAAGTCACTAAAGGCTTTGAAAAACCTGGAGCCACCCATTCATTCTTTAGATCAATTATCGGTGATCCTGGAACAAATTGAGAACAGGATCAGCAACTTTATTAAGTTGAATGATGCAGACAATAAACTCGGCTTCTTTGTTTCGAACCTAACTCGTGAAAAGTTACGAAGTGCTATTACTTTTTTTGCCACTTCTGAATACGATGATACACTTATTCCCTTTTACCAATTAGGGACAGGTGCAATTAATACCCTGGTATTTTCCATGTTGACTTTTATAGCTGACTTGAAAGGCAATGTCATTTTTGCAATGGAAGAACCAGAGATAGCACTACCACCACATACACAAAGAAGGATTATCAAATATGTCCTTAAAGACATGGAGCAGGCTATCTTCACTTCCCATTCACCTTATGTAATTGAGCAGTTCTCACCTGAGAACATAGTGATACTCTCAAAATCGAAAGATGGGATTGTTAAAAGCAAATTTTTAGACCTTGAAGGTTTCAAGGCCAAAACCTTCAAAGGAGGCATAAAACACAAATATGCTGAAGCCCTGTTAAGCAAAGGGGTTTTGCTGGTTGAAGGAAGGACTGAAGAAGAAATGTTTCCGGCAGCCTCCGATGTACTAGAACAAAACGATCCCGATTGTTTATCACTTGACATTGCTGGAATAAGTGTTGTGAACGTGGACGGGGACGGAAATCTACTTGCCCATGCAAAGCTCTTTGACAGCTTCGGCTTAGACGTATATGTTTTCTATGACCAGCAAGCTGATGATACACTCAAAACGGCACTTGATGAAATTTCAGATCACGTCTGTGAAATTGAATATGATTGTATTGAGCGGCTGTTAGTGGAGTATATACCAGTAGGTCGGTTGCAAAGCTTTCTTGACGGTGTAGTAGAACGAAACGACTTCCCGAGCCATTTGAAGACCCAGGCTACCTCAACACTAAATGATAATGATTTAAAAGAACTACTCTTTGAAATCTTATCCAAAAGGAAAGGATTTGGCTATGCAGCGCTACTCATTTACGAGTGTGATTTAAGTGAGATACCACAACCAATATCGAATTTCATTACTCAAATTGTCTCTGCCCACAAGTTCATTGAAAAGAAACCCTTTGAAGCAGAATCGTGAATATAGATGAAACTCGGCAGCAAATAATTGATGAAAGAGGTCACCTGTTAGTACAAGGTGGGCCAGGCTCAGGTAAAACATCTATTGCACTGGAAAAAACCAAAAAGCTAAAAGACGTTTATACCAAGAATCAGAAGATATTATTTCTTAGTTTTTCAAAATCAGCCGTTAAGCAAATAGCTGATAGAGCCAAAGATGTTTTCAAGGATTTAGAACAATCAGGGCTTGTTATTCAAACCTATCACTCGTTCTGTTGGGAGGTTCTTAAAAGTCATTTTTACCTGTTATCCAATGCCAGCAAGGTCGAAATCATGCCCCCTCATGTAGAAGTAATCCTTAAAAATACGTTTGAGGGTGAAGATTGGGATCAACACTTAGAAGATGAGTTCATCAATGAAGGTCGGATTGTTTATGATCTATTTGCCCCAAAAGTCTTCGAACTGTTTTCAAGATCAAAAGCACTGCTAGATGTCTATTGCAAAGCTCACCCGCTAATCATAGTTGATGAGTTTCAAGATAGTGATAAACACCAATGGGAAATTGTAAAATTGTTAGCCAATCAATCCCAAATCATGTGTTTGGCTGACCCTGAACAAAGAATATATGAGTGGCGAAAAGGAGTCAGTCTAAAGAGAATTGAAGAAGTCATAACTTTTCTTAAACCCAAAATATTCGATTTCGAAAATCAGAATCATAGAAGTCCAAACGGAGGTATTTTGGGTTTCGCTAATGCCCTGTTGTACAACCCATCAGAACTTGCCTATCCTGAAGATGGATCGCTGAAACTTGTACAGTACCAAGTAAAGCAAATGCAGGAATTCATTAAGTTAACATTGTACGCACTAATAAAAAAAATGCCAGAAGGCAAAAAAGATTGGTCAATTGCAATACTTGTCAGAACCAATCAAATGGTTCGAACAATCAGCAACGGACTTGATTCAACCCAAACTTTCAAAACAACCAAGCTAGAACCGTTTGCTCATTCCGTATTGATAGATGAAAATGCAGTTGTGCTATCAGGGCGAATTATTGCTTCTCTAATGCAACCCAAGCAACAGGATGAGAATAAAGGTTTTTTAAAAACGATAGATCTTTTCATTGACATCTTTAATTCTAAGATCACCAAACAAAACACTGCTATGGTCATCCGCTTGATGAAAGCAAAAAAGCAAATCGAAGATGGTAAGGGCAGTTCAATAAAGCTTATCCTGGAGATTGAGCGTATTCGAAAGGCTGTGCAAGTAGAGGGCTATCTATCTGGTGATCCCTTCCTCGATTGGCTAAAAGTTAGAAAAGAGCTTGAGCTGTCACAGAATACAGAAGTTGCTAAAATTGCCAAAACAGCTAAACAAATGAGATATTTGAGAAGAGGAACTCAAATTACAGATGTATTATCTAGGGACTGGAGAGCAAACGGTTGCTACCTAAATGCACTTTCAGATTTTGATAACGCAGTATTTCAGGCTCAAATATCCGATGGATACACCCCACACACAGGAGTTGTTGTTATGAATATCCATAAATCAAAAGGTAAAGAATTTGACGGTGTTCTGTTGATTGATGGCCAGTATGGAGATTCGCTGGTCGCTTATGATAAAGCACCTTACACCAAGTCAAAACGACTCGTAAGAGTTGGTTTAACAAGAGCCAAAACAGTCACATATATTCTCGCTTGTCGCCAATACCCTTCTGAACTATTCCCTAGATAAGAGAATGCGATTCAATCATGGGTAAAAGACCTTCCCTGACCATGACAAGATAGTCAGTGTATTAGGCTTTCTATGGGGATTCCCTTATCCACCAGGCTGATTTTTCAATCTTTATTCCGACCAGCTAACTGTCTTACAGCCAGTTACAACCCTTCCCTAATTGTAGCAAGTGCGGAAAACTGCACCTTGAATTCCCAACCTATGCCTTTCATTTTTACCATCACACGGTTTAAAGACCATGCCTAAAATCTCAAGTTTCAACGCAAAAACAATCATTAAAACGAAACAAAATGGCAGAAGGAAAAGACATCGCCTGGTTGCAATACGCCTACATAGGCGGAGCATTAATTGGCGGAATAGCACTCGGAACATTTGTAGTAGCACCAGTCTGGAAAAAATTTCAAGATAAAAAGAAGGCTAAGAAGACTGCTGCAAAACCCGCAGAAAAAAAATAAGCCCCTGCGATAGTACAAGGGTTCCAATCGCTTCGAAACCCATTATTGGAAATCCAGGGAAACCATAAAAACCCTGTCTGCGAACCAGCAGACAAATTTTGGTAACACGATAAAATATTTAAAATCATGGATGATGAATTGATGGATTACGAGTCAGAAGCCGAAGACAGGTATGATGACTACGATGAGGACTATGAAGACGGGTACGACGAGGATGGGTATGATGAGGACTATGAAGATGAGTACTACGAGGACGATGAGGATGAGTTCGATACTGGCTTTGAAGGAAATGAGGACGGATACGATGATGATTATGACGGATACGACGATGATTATGACGGGTACGATGATGACTATGATGGGTACGAAGAGGAAGAAATAGAATATGTACCCGCAATGGAAGATGATGGGTATGATTCCTATAAAACAACTTCAATCGGAAAAATTGACCCTAATGATCGGACATTAACTGTTGTTATAAAGAATGCATCCGGTGCAGATGCGGAAGCCATCGTTTTTGGTGGTAACCAGGAAGCAGCTCAACCGGCAGGAGTAACTGTAACCGTTGAAGAAAGTTCTCATAAAGAAGTTCAGGAAGAATCGAAAGCGAACCCGTTTAAGATCGCTGGTATGAAAATGTCAGCAAGCAACGCCTTGCAATTCGACAATGTTCTGAAGGTGACCAGGAGAACGGCAGCAGGTTCTAACACCGTAAGGGTGTATCAACCTCGTAACGCTACCTCACCTCAAAACTTCACGCAGCAGCTCATTGATGACGATAACTTTGAAATGGATGTGACCGGACAGGATTCCTTACGGTTTCTTGTCAAAGATGGCGTAACAGTTGTCTTCACGTTCACGATCAAAGCCAGAGCCAATATGGGCAACCTGCTTCGAGGTAACAACGTCGCTGAGCTTTCAACAACACCTCGTACTACCGGACTTCCTCAACTCGATCTTGTTCGAAGAAGACAACCAACCGCATTTGGTAGACGTCCAAAGCGAAGGGTTAGAAAAGTGGTTCGAAGAAGACGTCCGACTAGAAGCGTGACTCGAAGGAAACCAACTAGAAGGAGATCGACCAGAAGGCGTCCAACTAGAAGTAGTTACAGAAGAAGAAGTAGTATGAGAAGAAGGCCTCGTATGATCAGAAGACGCAGAAGGCGTTAGCCGATAGCTCTTCATCGGTAAGATCACTTACCGAAGGCTTTGTTCAAACTGAATCAAAACAGCCAAAGTCGAGGTATTTCCCCGCTTTGGCTGTTTTTGCTTGACCCTAACATATCCATTCAATGAAACAGAAAATGAGAAGATCACGATTTGCACAAAAACGGATAGACTATATCGTCTACGGAAATCCGAAAGCCGTGCGAAACCTGGTTGAGGAATTCGGTTATGAAGCTCCTAGGGACATACATGATCTCGTTAGTACGTCTAGGCGGTTAATCAGGAAAAAAGGGAGAAAAGCAATTAAGGAATTAGTAAAGCTTCATCCTGATAGACCAGCCATACTCAAGATTGAGAAAATAAAGGAGGACAGCTATTGTACTGCTTGTAGCAGCTACTCTTATAATCAGGAAGATAATTATTGTGGTGGCTGTGGGTATTCACATTTTGACGGTAGTGATGATAAGGGAACCTTCCTAGAACAGCTTGTTGACAAAAGCGTCAAAGAATTGGAAGCTTACTATGAAAAGCTACTCCAAAAATCGAATAAATCGCCCACTGACAAAAACCTGGCAGAAGAAGTCCAATTGGCTTTTCAGGAACTAACTAGACGTAAAAAAGAGACCTCAGACGATAACCAAGCTGATGATACTATTCATGATCGAATAATCATCAAATACAAGGATGGGATGCTCATTTTAGGTTTGACCCTTGTCGCTGGGATCATAGTTGGTACATCATTTAAAAAAATAAATCATGGATAAGAAAATCACAAAAGGAGAATATAAAGATGCACTTAATCTAATTAGCCATCTTATTCTGACCAAGCCTGAGACGGTCAGAAAATTTTTAGCAAAACATGGAGTAAAATTTCCCCGCACTCCTAAACGAAAAGAACTTGTTAATGAAGTTGTAGACCTACTGGCAGAAAGTGATCCAGTAGTTTATAAAGATTTTGCCTCTCTGATTTCGGCACATATTACCTACAAAGGCGCTGAGATGAAGCAGTTCTCAAAATACTTCAACTCATACAATGGCGAAGACGAATTTTTTGGAGCAATAACCGCAGGGTTGGGTATTGCCAAAAAAATCGGTGGACTCTTTGGTAGAAAAAAGAGACGAAGAAGAGCTGCACCTACTGCCTCACGCAGCAGCAGTAATAATTCGGCTGCACTCATGAAAATGCAAATGGATCGGCAAATGGCAGAGATGAGACGGCAACAAGCAGCAGCGGCAGCAGAAAGCCGCAGACGTGAGGCTGATGCTCGCAGACGAAGAGAAGAAGACCGAAGACGTAGGCAGCAACAAGAAGATGAAGAAAGAAGGCGTAGACAAGCGGCTGAAAACAATAAGGGTGGCGGCAAGAACAATCAAATACTGATGATTGGAGGTGCTGTAGCGGCAGTTGCTGTTGTCGGGTTCATGTTATCGCAAAAAAAGGCTGCTTAATTAAAACTGATTGTAAAGATGTTTATAGGGTATCAAGATGTGGATTTGAAGGTTTACGATGACCAATCGGATGACTTTTACTACTATCTGGAAGATAGTGAGCCACCAGAAGAAGATGAGTTTCTTCGTCGTTTTGTAAAGCGAAAACTTAAAAACAAGAAGAAGCTAATTAAAAGGTCACTATTCGGTTTTGGAGGAATGGGAATGGGTGCAAAAGTCGGCTTTGAGGCAGCTAAAGGACTAAAGAAGTCCATAAAAAGCAGGAGAAAGAGGAGACGAGCAAGGAGAGCATCTCGTCGTACCAGCAGAGCTACTGCAAAAAGACGTATTCAAGAACTGAAAAGGCGTGTCAGAAGAAAGTCTTCATACCCTACAATGAGACCTATTCAGAAGAAAATCCCAAAAAATTGGGGCAGACCTCTTAAAGCTCCTGTCCCTGTTTTAAACATTCCTATGGTCAGGAAGAGTACGCCAACAAATCCGGTCAAATCTTATACTAATCGAAAAAGTGCGCCTATCAGAACACCCAAAAGAGAGATGCCGACAAGTTCTGCGATTGATTCTAATAATCTATCAACAACCTCAAGCCAACCTTTTGAAAACCTTGAAGGAAGATTGGGGGCAGAAAAGCCAAAACAGGCAGGAATGGGCAAAAATATCATTTGGGTGGTAGCCATTGTTGGAGGACTCATAATCGTCACCAAAGTATTCACAGGTAAGAAGACATCGGAAATAGTGAAAGTTAAACCGGCGGCATAGCTCAATAAGGATGGACATTTTAGCTCAAATATTGGAACAAGATGCAGCCGTTAATGGCCAGCTCCCCCAAGGCTTTCTCTTTGCTTCTATCAAGAATGTTGGCGATCAGGAGGCGACTGTCAATGGAGTGGCTTTAGCTCCTGGGGAAGCCAAAGCCTACCCATTTGTAGGTAAGGGTTATCAAGCCCTGCCTTATGAACCAAATGGCTCAACACTTAGAATTCTTCATGTGGTTTAATCAATGAATTTATGATTGTAGGAGAAACAGAAACTTTATTGGCAAGACAGACAGGTGATAATCTTCATCATGACAACTTCTTGTTTTTCGGAAAGAAGAAAAAGAAGAAGCGCACACCCGAAGAGAAAGAAGCCCGAAGAACTCGGAGAAGGAAATTTTGGAGTGATCTGGAGCAAACACTTCAGGCAGAAGGAATGGACAAGTCCGTGAATAACCTGGTTGGAGCATTAAAACCCACACCTTCCGGATCAGAAGCAGAGTCAGATTATGAAGTAGGGCTTCAGGGACAAGACAAAGATGGTGGTAACAACAAAAAGGGTCTTCCTACTAGCATGTACGTTGTGGGAGGCGCAGTTGTCGTTGGAATCGTGGTTTACGTCATATCCGCTATAAACAAGAGTAAACAACTGAAAATTTCAAGTGGTCAATAATTATGGTGATACCCATACCATCAAATAAAAAACGATTTACAATCCGTTTGAAAATTACGGCAACGTACCCACTTGCCTTGGGCATGGTAGTGTATGATCCGTCAAAACCATATTCTGATTACTTCCGCAGAAAGGTTGCCATTCGTGCTTCTGCCTTTAAGAAGAAGAACAAAGGACAAAGGGAGATTTCGATTCCAATTCCAGTAAGTCCGGATAATCTTACCCTTGAGATATACAACAAAAGCACTGGCAAGGATGATGGTTTTAAGATAGAACAATTTAAAGTTGAACCTATGCCGTCTGCGGAAGTATGGGCTTCTCCAGAGAGACATAAGTTCATGGATTTCGCTATAAAGTTTGCCCAAAAGGCCGGATATGCTCGACCAGGCTTTTACCATAGCCCTGACCATGATTTTCTCATTCAATATTTACCAACCATCACTGATCCAATGGGACAGGAATTAGTAACGCCAGCTAGGATTCATAGGCAAATGCCAAGAGTCCAACTTTCGCAAAAGCTAATGAAACAGTTTACTGTACCTGTTCGAGTGGCTATTCTTTCCCATGAAGGTTGTCATTTCTTTCAAAATACACGATCAGAAAAAAGAGCGGATCTATGCGGCATTAAGTATTACCTGGATTATGGATTTCCTACCATCGAGGCGGTGTATGCCGCTACCAAGGTATTCCTACTTCACCCTGAATCTGTAGGTGAACCCCATATTGAAAGAACAAAGGACATCATTGACCTAATTGATCAGTACAAAGCTGAAATGAAACTGAAAAAGATAGCATGAAGACAGGTTTCAAAATAGCATTTGCTTCGGCAACAGGTTTAGGCATTGGTATTTGGCTTCATACTAAATCCAAAGCCAGGGATGAAGACTGCTCATGTAATCATGATAATGATTTGGTCAAGAAGATTGTAGGAGATGACAAGGAAGATGCATTTGATCCGATTCTGACACAAAGAATAAAAGCAGGGTTAACACCTTCTAATTTGAAGTTGCGGGACCAGTATATAAAAGACCTTGAAAGATGGGGAACTAAGCAGGGCTTGATTGACGTGTCAAATGACGAGCAAGCCAAGAAAAAGAAAAAGAAGCTATATGCAAAAATGGCTAAAGCCGGTAAAGTTGTAAGCTCAAAATACCTAAAAGCCAAGAAAAAGGAATTTGCTGCGAAAGGTCAAAAAGTAGATACCCGAGAGAAATTATTGAAGGCTTTGGCACAGGATTATGAGAAGACTCAAATTACCATACGCAATGATTCAGATAACGAAAGACCAATTACGCTTTTTGAATCCAATCGTAGCGCATCAGTAAGCCCTCCAGCTCCGGAGGATGTTCAAGACCACACGATACTAAAGGAAATAAACATTCCTTTTTCTGTCGGTTCTGGTATCCACCCACAAGGCATGGCCATTAATCCAGCCAATGGATTTACCTATATCGCTAACCAACTTTCTAATAATGTATCAGTAGTTGGTACAGATGGACAAGTGGTTAAAGTGATTCAATTGCAACCTTCAAATTTCCCGGGATACAATTCGCCTGTTGATGTTGCGGTTAATACCAATACTAACAGCCCAAATTATGGCAAAATATACGTTGTAGGTTCTGTTTCCAACACAGTCAGCGTCATTGATTTATCACACAACGTAACCGATGAAATTCCAGTCGGTATAAGACCATTAGCCATAGCCTTTAACCCAATCAATGAAAAAATCTATGTTGCTAATCTTGTGAGCAATGAAGTTTCAGCTATTGAAACATCTACACTCCAGGTATCGGTATTACCTGTAGGAAAAGACCCCATTGGTGTAGGAGTAAACACCGCTAATGGTGATGTATTCATTACCAATTCAAGCGATTACTCTGTGACGGTCATTAATAGCAATGATCAGGTTACATCAACCATAGCCAATATTGGGAATAGGCCAGTTTCTGCAACTTACCAACCTGCCAATGATGAAATGTATGTTGTTGCCACAGGAAGCAATGAGGTTATACCCATCAATGCAACTGACTATTCAGCCCTACCATCCATTGAAGTAGGCAATAGTCCCTACGGTATAGCTTTCAATAGCAATAACAACTTCTTATATGTCGCCAACCGGGACGACAATAACTTTTCAATTATTGCTCCTGACAAAAGCCTTAAAGACACGATCAGTATTGGAGAGGTAAACATTGGATTTGTAATCAATCAATCTAATAACCTGCTTTTTACAAATAATACGGGTTCTGGTACGGTCAACCTAATAGGTTATGAAGAACAAACCGGTTCCATTCAAATTGATGAGGACTTTGCAGCAAAGCGACAGGAATTTCAACATAATCCCGTAGTAATCAAGCACGCTAAATTCATTTTATCAGGTGAAGAAAGGTTTAAAGTTTTAACACTCAGGGAAAGTTCAGCTTTAGGTAATCAAAAAAGAACTACCCTATCATTTACGAACTACAATCACCCAAGGAATTTTCAGAATGTGTCTGAAGTAGATGGCCTTGAGGGGTCAGTAATAGACGGGCAGAATGGCTGGCAGTTTATGATCGCCCCAAAGCAAACCATAACCCTGATGGTGTACTATCGGCAGTTCGATATGTATAACCTTCTTCCCGAGCAAGCTCGAAAATCTACAGGGGTCACTTTGAGCAATGGATTACCTGACGGCTGGAAGAAAGCACTTAAAAAATCAACTAATCAAAAATCACTATAAACATGATAGCACTTATAAATATCGCATTAAGTCAGTTCGGAGTTAAGGAAATTCCAGGACAGGGACACAACCTCACCATCCTTCAATATTTCAAAGAGATTGGTCACAAATGGGTGGATAATGACGAAACGGCATGGTGTTCTGCATTTGCCAATTGGGTAGCCTTGAAATGTGGCTATCAAACGAGCGGTAAACTTAACGCTCGATCCTGGCTCAATGTAGGAGAAGAAGTTGAAACACCGGAATTGGGTGATGTAGTCATTTTTTGGCGTGAAGATCCAACAAGCTGGAAAGGTCATGTAGGCTTCTTTGTGAATTACTCCGAAGATAGAAAATTCATTAACTGCCTGGGAGGAAATCAAGGGAATATGGTCTCAATCAAAGCCTATCCTTCACACAGGTTATTGGGTTTCAGAAGGCTATCCAAATTTCCCACTGTAGCATAAATCAATTCTTAAACTTTAAAAATAGAAACATGAAAAAAGCTGATTATCTAATCATAATGTGTACCGAAACACCCGAAGGTCAGGAATTGACCAAAGCGGATGTAATCGAGCAGCACACAGGATCTAAAGCTCACGGTGGCTTTGGATGGAATAGACCAGGTACAGATTATTTGGTTTTGACCGATGGTGCTTTGGAAACGATTATTCCAGAAGACAGTCCCAATGTAGTTGATTTATGGGGTATAGCTGCTGGTGTTGATGGCCTTCACGGAATCCCTAAATACTTAGCCTATGTAGGTGGCTTAACAGAAAAAGCAACTAAGGAAAAAGATACAAGGACGACTGAGCAAAGTCAGACTTTAGAGGCAGTCATAAAATTCTATATCAGGAAATTTCCAGAAATAAGAGTGCTTGGTATGAATCAGGTTCCGGCAATGGATGGCGTAAAGAACCCATGCTTTGACGTTGAGAAATGGCTTGGTGAAATTGGCATCGCTGAAGGGAACATATTTCAGCCACCAGCTAAAGCCGACTAACACTTTTTTAACCTTAATTCCAAGAACGCATGAGAAGTATAATGTCTTTAGCACTTGGCTTTTGGATCGCTCGTCAAATCTATATCAACTATGATAAAGAAGAAGCGATCAGGAAAGAGGCCAATATGAAAAATAAGCTGAAAAAATTCCTGGCTGATCGTGGGCTATCATTAAGTGAAGCCAACAAGCAAACAGAAGAAATCATAGGAATTTAATAGCCTATGTTGATCTATTTATTTACGATGATAGGATTTGTCTTTGGTTGGATAATCCGTCATCGGTTAACCGTTGCGAAAGGCGCATTACGAAAGCCTACTAAGACGGAGACAGAATTGGATAATACTGAAAGCTCTCAAAAATGGCAGAAATAACAATTGGTAAGAAAGTCTTCTTTATTCCAGAACAAGGTAGCCCTTGCGATCTGTGGAGAGCCTATTTTAAAAAACTCAAATCTGAGGTGGGTGTTGAAAATGCCAAAATGCTATGGTTGATTACCTGGGGCAAAAATGGTTCAGCTTCTTGCACCACGAACCCTGATTTTAACAGGTGGCTGAAGAAGAATGAGATTGATGTTTCAAGTGCTGCCACAAGAGCAGTTGCCGATGTTTCAGCTATAGGTGGGAATATCTTGGGATTCAGTAAGAACATGACCAAAGTACTCTCATTTGGAGTACCCATTCTGCTTGGTGGAGTAACCATTGTAATTCTGATTGTGCTATTCAATACAGCTAAAAAAGCTGACATATCAGATGTAGCAGCTCTCACACCAATGGGCAGGGCAGCCAAATTAAGTGGTGGTCTTAAACTCCTGGGCAAATGAAAAGAAACCTTTTGAAAATTGGTGGTGGAGTAGCTATTGTCGGTCTGGGTGCATCGATCTATATGGTTTGGAACAAGAGACACAAGGATAAGCTTGCTGCTGAAATTCTTCGGGAGTTATCTAAACTGATTAAGCCATCAACAAGCGGGCTGTTATCTGAAAGTGCCTTCGATATTCATTACAAAGATGAAGTCTTAAAAAAAGTCAATGGAAGAGTACTCACCATTAGAGCCGATACTGCTTCGAAGTATGCTGACCAAATTCATGCAGCCTGGGCTGGATGGTGGAAAGGAGGCGATGATGAGAACAAAGTGTATGCAGTACTTAGAAAGTTGAAAGATAAGGTACAAGTCTCTCAGGTTGCCAAAGCTTATCAGGCCTCTTTCAAAGTCAATTTGATTGACAAACTATACGAAAGGCTGGATGAAAAGGAAGTTAAGAAAGTATTGACCATCGTGAGAAACTTACCTGGATATAGAACACAAGTGTAATGATGAAAATAACAACAACACATTGGCTGATTATTGGAGGCGTGACCCTTGCCGGAGGTGGTGCAGCGGCTTACTTTTTTTGGTATAGGAAAAGAGACAAGTCGGACAAATACGGTAATGCACTATTAAGTGGAAAAGGTCGTGATAGAAATATTTCCGGAGGAATGTCAGGAGGGGTAAGAACCACTACATCAGGTAAAGGCAGGGCTGTTAGTGAACCGAATTGGGACAGTCCCTTTGATATGAATTACGCCACAGATGTAAAGAACTATTTGTCTCCAAAAAAAGTGAGAGAATTACCAGACATACAAGCGCAACAATTCGCCAAAGAGATATTTAAGGCTAAAGGTCAAGGCATGTTTTCCAATGACAATGAAGCTGCTGTAAAGGCTGTTTTTGCGAAGAAGCTACAAGACAAAGTACAGGTTGCTAACCTGTCTAGGGCTTTTTGGAATCTGTACAAAAAAGATATGTGGGGTTACTTAAAAGGCTTTTTATCATCCAGCGAGCTAGAATCTCATGTGAGTAAGCCAGTTAGAAAACTACCCAATTACAGATCGGCATGATAAGCAAAACGATGAATAAGAAAACGACACCAGACAAAAGCAAATTCAAAATAACCAATAAAATGATTTGGATTGGAGGAACTGTTATTGTCCTGGTTGGAGCTGGCGTGACCATTTGGTACATAAGAAAGAAAAAAATGGGTGATGCTGACATGGAAACTCCGGAGGATTCACAGAGTCTGGCTCTTTCCAATTTGTCCGACACCCCTAAAAAAACGAGGTTATCCGTAACCCCTCGTTTCAGATGTGTTAGCAGATCCTATCCCCTTAATTATGGCACTTGTCACCCTGATGTTGAAGTGCTCCAAAAGTATCTTCTTTCTTCATTCAAGGAGGATTTAGGAAAATCAGGACGAAATAAAGATGGAGCGGATGGAATGTTTGGTAATAAAACCAAACAAGCTGCCAAGCGCAGATTAGGAAAAGAATCATTTACATCATCCGATATAGTCGGAATGAAATCAGCTTTAAAAGTAGTAGGAAGATGAATAACAGAACCATAGCAATAACTGCCGGAGTGGTGGGTGGCCTTGTAGGACTTGGCGTCCTGGTTTATTACCTGGTCAATGAAGACAAGGACGAACCCAATTTTGACAAAAAAGAGACTGAACCTGAAAATAATCGTCCGGCTTCAAAATTGTCAGTTCAAAAAACAACCAAACAGAATCGGTTGGTTGAGCAACCAGCTAAGAAAGCCGCAAAGGTGATACCGATTACTGCAGCAGTCACCGAACCAAATGCTGAAGAGAGCAAAGCACCAGCTCCTATAAGCGATGAATTCCCTTTGAGACTTGGCAGCAAGGGAGATCGTGTCGAGCGTCTCCGTGTCTGGTTGATGAGGAATTATGGATGGACAGGAACAATTAACGATGAGTTCGATGAAAAAACTGAAGGTCTGGTTAAGAAGTACCTGAAGAAAGACCAGGTAGACGAGCACACCTTCTATGAGCTTAAAATGGGAAAACCAGTCTATGAACAAACTTTAAAAAGGTAAGACAATGCCAAAAAAAGCAGGAATCAAAGGCTATTTAGATGCGCTAGTAGATGAGGACGGTCTAAAAACAGAAGTCAAAATTACGATTACCGATCAGACCCTCTTGAAAACCGGAATATATGTGGTTGGGATGGTTGTGGTAAGCTCAGTAGCATTTTTCACTATCCGAGGGATTGTGAAAAACATGGAATCAGTTAGTCAATTAAAAACAGCTTAAAGGAAGAAATTATGGACACAGAAATTTTCACTCAGATATGGAACCAGATCACTAAGTACGTGATCAGCTTGGATTGGGCATTCATTTTCACATTTATAATAATTGCCTATGGAATCAACAATTATAAAGTTAGGGCGAGTTTGCTCAAAGCAACTCGGGTTAAGTCCCGGACAAGGTACAGGACAGTATTTATCGGACTCGTTTACGCTGTAATCCTATACTTCATTCGTGGCTATGACATAACAAGGATAGAGAGCCTTTTCGAGTCGTTGGTATTTGCCATCGTCTTTCACAAGCTCATTATTGACACGATAATGAACTATATGGCAAAGAGAGTTCCTGAAAGGATAGGCAAACACATATCATAACCTATGAGAAAGTTCAACCCGATCATAGCCCTAGTTGTGATAGCCCTACTATCCGGAGTGTACTTGTTTCTCTTAACAAGTTATGAGCCTGACTTCTCTGGTTATGAAAGGCAAATAGAAAAACTTAAAATTCTAAACGATTCTTTGATTTTGAGCAATGGACTACTCGATAACCAGGTGCTAAAACTCAAATCAGAATCAGACAGCTTATTGCTTCTGGTTCATCAGGACAAACAGATAATTGAGACATTAAAAAGAAAGAAAATTGAAAAGGTTACTGCTATTAACAGTTTTGATAATAATGAACTTTTCGAGTTTTTCTCAAACCTCCAGACTGGAGAATTTGAGACTAAGGCCGATAGTTCATCAATTACAAAATGATACAGTCTTTTGCTTCAAAATAGGACAGGCAAGAGAGCTGGCCAAACTGATTGTAAAAGGTCAGTTTCAGGATTCTATTGCTTCAAGGTTAGAGATCGAAAATTTCAGACTGTTCAAGGTGCTTGAAGCAAAAGATAGTACCATTTCTAAATTAGAAGTTAAGGCTTTGAATATTGAGCAAATCACGCAGAACCAACAACAAAGCATGGTATTGCTAGAAAAAACGATCCAAGCTCAAAACAAACAAATTAAACGAACCAAGTTCCAGCGAACCCTGCTAGGTCTTGGGCTTGGAATTATAACAGTAGTGGCAATTGCCAAATAAAGAATAGAGATATGAGTGTAATCGGAGGATATCAAAGTGACGTTAATCTACAAGACATAGGTTTTGTAGGCGATTTCCCAATTGAGAATAGTTTAGGTGGATTTGGGATCACCACTGGAAACAGTGATGATTTCGAACTGGCGCTTGATCCACCCTTAACAGAATATCGTATTGGACTGGAATTACAAATAAGGTTTAACCACCCAAATGCAGGTGACGCACGGATCAACGTAAACCAGCTAGGAGTTATTCCTTTGATGAAAGTTGTTGACGGTATCCTGGAAGACCTGAAGCCAGGCGACCTTGATATTGTCAGGTTATACACACTCAAATTCGATGGAGCCTGCTTTCAGGTCGATGTACCACCAGAAGTACCGGAGATCAATGAAGCTTCAGAAAATGAGCAGGGGACGATACAGATAGCTACACAGGCAGAAGTAGATCAAGGTGCGGACGATAAAAAAGCTGTCACATCTAAAACCCTATTGCAATTTGTCTCTGATAAGGTCACAGGGCTTTGGGAAGATAAAGGTTTGCTCGATGCTACCGCTTTCCCACCCTTTCCACCTGGAGAGAGAGGTGATGCCTATACGATACTTGTTGACGAAGAAGAAGAATCAGGTTTCATCGGTGACTCTGACGGTGGCCCTGGAGTAGAGGTTAGCAACAGAGATGTGCTATACTGTATCAATGACAATCCAGGTGGTGATGCGGTTTCAGTTGCACAGGATTGGAATGTAATTAAATCAACAGTTGCAAATCAAGCAACTGAATTTCTTGCCGGAATTGCCAGAATTGCAACCGATGAAGAAGTGGCAATAGGTGGAAATGATGAGAGCATCGTGACTCCACTAAAGCTTGATAACCGGTTGGATAGCCTGCAAGCATCGGAAATTGTAAGAGGTCTGGCCAGGATAGCTACACTCAATGAGGTACTTGCCGGAGCAGATGACTCCAAATTCATATCTGCCCTCAAATTAGCTCAGTTTCTAACTGCACGGGTCGCCACTGAAGCCATGAATGGACTCGCCGAAATTGCAACTCAGCTAGAAGTAGACGCAGGTCTGGACAATACTCGTATCGTAACCCCTTTACGACTAAAGAATAGGCTGACTCAATTCGTGAACCGAGAAGAAGTTCTAACAATCGCACCAGACCAGATCAGTCCGGAAATATTTCATACCCCAAGTAGAAATCGCTATGTAGCCATAAACGGTAATTTGATTGTTACAAGAGATATTAGAATAAAGCCCAATGCTGCTATACCTGCGCAGATAAATGGCCACATGATTAATTTTCCAAAGCCACTCAATGCGTCTTCTTTCTTTTCACACAATATCGTATCCCCTTCAGGGAATGTCTTCTTCGTTTCTATAGATAGGGATGGAAGACTATTAATAAGTGGAACTTTTGTTACCTCAAATGAAGAACTTTTATTGAACATTAATCCGTACCTCGCAAAGTTCCCCATCGAGTATCATGATACGCCACCCGGCGCACAACCATAAGTACAGAAATGTGTAGCAAAAATGAAAGAGGCCTTTGTCCAAAAATATTACCCCTATGCAAAAAAAGCAGAGCAAAAAACAGGAGTTCCTGCACTTTTTGCATTGGCTCAGAGTGCCTTAGAATCTGGATGGGGTAAGAAGACTCCTGGCAATATGCTTTTTGGTGTAAAGACTGGCTCAGGAAAGAACTATGGCGGATGGAATGGAAGCTCACAATTGATTAGCACAACGGAGTATTCTTCCAGCTCCAACAGGAGCTTCCCTTTTATTCAATCAGGTTATCCAACCCTGACAAGTAAAGGTAAATGGAAATACCGCATCAAGGACTATTTCAGAGCTTACCCAACACCTTTTCACACATTTATGGATTGGGCTGGTCTGCTAACCAATTCCTCACGATACAAATATGCAATGAGGAACAAAGGTGATCCTTACCGTTTTGCCGAAGAGGTGGCAAAAGCAGGATATGCCACAGACCCCAACTACGCCTCTAAAGTAAAGAGCGTAATGGTTCGAATCTCAAAAGTCATTGAGACCAAAGGTTTGAAAGAAAAAAAATCCTGGGGCGTTGTGATCCCCATAACTCTGGCGATTGCCGGCACTGTGTTAGTTGTCTACGGAGTAATCAAATATAAAAAGGCAGCATAGAATTGTAAGTGATAAATGGAAACATTGGAGATAGTCAAATTAGTAGCAGTCATATTAGGAGCAAATGGCCTATGGAAAGTGATCGAGGCACTTTTAAAATTGAGGTCAGACCGAAAACAAAAACGAGCTGAAGCCAGCCATTTATATGCACAAGCCAATACTCAAGTGGTAGGTAATTGGATGGAATGGTCTAAAAAATTGGAAGAAAGAATAGAAGAGCTTGAGAAGCATGTTGAAAAATTACAAAAGAGAAACACCGAACTCGAAGGCGAATTGGAAGAACTAAGAAACTCAAAAGAATGAAATGAATAAAGGAGGAAGCAAAGTATTAAATACGCTCATCGGAGTATCACTTGTAATGAATATTGGCTTTATGTGTTACAGGTTTGTCAAGCTTTACAAGGAAAGTAAGGACGGTAAGAAAAAATGTAAATGTCAGGATAAGACATAATGAAAATCGAGTATGTATATATCGGTGTTGGAGTCACTGCATTCATTGTAGTAGGTGCGGTGGCCATACTTGTAGATAAGTCAAAACCGAAGGTTGATTTAAGCAAATTTGACAGTCCTGATATGCCTGGCTCCGGTAAGTGCATGGACAAGGGGTTCATTAAGATGCTCTCTAAAGTCCAAAAGGAAACAAAGCTTCCAATCTTTCAATGGATCAATTCAGGTGCAAGGAGCGCTTATTGGAATTCAAAGGTAGGCGGGGTTAGTAGTTCAGCGCATAAGATGCCTACGTGCAAAGCAGCCGATATAAAGGCACCCACCAAAGAGGTTAGGAATCGAATAGTCAAGGCCGCTAAGAAAGCAGGCTTCAGAAGGATTGGAATTGGAAGCAATTTCATTCATCTCGATAACGACTTCACCAAAAAACAATTTGTAGCGTGGGGGTATCCATTAGGTTCAAAACCACCGATCAACCCCTTTGCATAATTCAAAATATAGAAACAATGCCAGATCAAAAACAAAACCCCTACCCAAATCGCAATTTTACCAGCATAGCAGACTATTTGGAAGAGCTTATATTAATATCATCAAAGGAAAAGGGACTCATTGCTATTTCTGACAAAGAAGAAGGATTCCAGGACATAACGCTAAACAGCGGAAAAGTCGAGTCGCTTAGCTTCCCTCGACTAGCTGTTTCAGCAACTATCATGGTTGAATCGAATCTCGAAGTAGGGAATGGAATTGTGATGAGATTTAAGGAGAACGGAGGCAAACCTTCAGGTGACTCTGGTTTTGGTCTTGGGCATAATGATATTTATGAACTTTCAGGACGATGTAGTCTAAATAAATTCAGAGCGATTGCCGTTGATGACAGAAAGGTTACTTTGAGAGTACAATACTATACTACTGCTCAAGAGATAAATGTTGATGAATTTGTTGATCAACTAGCCCTCATTGACAGGAAGTGCCTGTCAGATCAGGACGATAAAGGCGGTAGCAATGACAACAGTGATGAAGGAAACAAAGATAATGATGGTTGAACATGAGATTTATCAATAGAAACAGATTCGTTCGGGGAAATCCCATTATACAAAATACTGACAACTCTGATAACTCAGGAGGGAATACTGAGGACGAGTTTTTATCGCCCTTCATTACAATGAAAAACAGATCGGGATCCACAGTTGAGAAGGGGTTTATTGTTCGACTACACGAAGCAGAAGAATTTGCCTTTGAGCTATACCCTCAATTCAACTCCTTTCAACCCAGGCCATTCGGAATTACCACAGAAGGAGGCCAGGCAGATGAAATGGTAAAGGTTCAGCTCCTCGGAATTGGGGAGATATTAATGGATAATAGTCAGGTCTTTATTGGTGATTATATCTATAACTCACAAACGCCTGGCTTATCAACCAGAAGTAATGACCTATTTACCGGCGCAATAGCAAGAGCCCTAACAGCCAAAGAAGGAGGCGCTCCGGGAATAATAAAAGCTTTACTTACGCTATTGCCCAAATAGTTCTCCTGAGTCTCAAGGTTATAAAATCACAGTCAACGGAATTCTAAACGACAATTCTATAACTTTATCATCCTATTAGGACAGAATGAAGTGCATTTAGTACTTATTAATCACGTTATTTACGTGTTAATATACATAGATTTCAAATCTAATAACCAGCTAGTTAACTGTACTATGATAACAATACCAGGAATTGAAATTGAAAAATCGACAAAAAAAGAACAATACATAGAAAATGATTTTGTTGAACTATGGGAGGAAAATGGAATTGTTTATGGGAAATACAAGCCAGGAGTTTGCCTCAATCTTGAAGGAGCAAAAAGGGTGGTAGAAGATAGGGCGAAGGTTTTTAACAAAATGACTAAGCCTCTTTTTGTAGATTTCACCAATTTAATTAGTATTGATACCAAAGCAAGGGAGTATTTTACAAGTAAAGAAAATGTTCAACAGATTAGTGCAGCAGGCTTTTTGTTAAGCAACATAATAAATAGGCTGTTGTTCAATGTGTTTGTGAAAATTCATAAACCCATTTTTCCTTCCAAGTCCTTCACAGATAAATCAAGTGCTTTGGAATGGTTGGAGTTTTTTAAAAACCACAATTGAAATCTACATGGACAGAAATAATTAATAATGAGGTAGGTCAACTCTCATAGTTGTACCTACCTTGAGGTTACTGTTTAGCTCCATTTTACCATTCAATTTCTCAACCATCTGAGAAATCATCTTCATACTATCGCCCTCAAGAACCTCCTTTTGCATTTTCTGTGGGATTCCAATTCCATTGTCCTTCACCAAAATGGAGATACCTGCATGCTTTCCATCAATAACCTCAACTTCAATTTTCGGAGAGGTTCGCTTACCCATAAACTTTAAGCTATTGGATATAATGCTCTCCAGCAATGAACTGATGATTGTTCGTGATGATAAAAAATTCAGGCCTTTGGGTACGTTAATAACAAAATTGACTTGACCTTTCTCAATATCGTGTGACAGTTGAGAAATAGCTTCTTCTATTTCATCTCTAAAGTTTATTGGTTCAGATTCTTCCGGGTGGTCTTGAACCAACGACTGTACTGTTCCTTGAGCTTGCTCTTTTAAAAACCAAGCTGTATCATGGATTACTCTTACCCATTCCATATCACTGTCGTTATCAGCAAGAGACTCTTCCAATTGTTTCGCTGCTCCGATAATAAGATTCAGGGGAACTATGTTATCACTCGAATCAAGCCTTAAATCGAATTGCTCACTCCTTTGAAATTCGGGGTTCTTTCTTAAAACATGAACCAATTCAGATATTTCACTTTGATGTTTAGTGACTTCGGGTATGCTTAGATAATATTCTTGTTTGTTCTTCTGGTTAGTCGAAATAATAACTTTTGTTGATTTCAGCGTCTTGTTTTTCTCAAGCGTTTTTACTGAGCTGTCGTAACATTCAATTATATCTTTGATATGGGTTCCAATAAGATCAGGAAGGTTCGATTTTAAGGTGTCTTCACCCAGCTCGTTGACGAACCTTATACATCCATTACTATTAGTTATTATAACAATGGATTCTGGATAGGATGCCAATAACGCATTAATAGCCTTTCTGGATATTATAGAGGTTTCGAGCTTCTCCATTATCATGTTGAGAGCTATAGAGATATAATTAAATAGATTCCTTTTGTCATCCGAAAAATCGGAGAGAGGTGTCTTTACCGAAAAATCCAGTTGAAGAATTGCATTTACAGATTTCTCAAAATCTTTAAAGTATTCTGAAAATTCATTTTCCTTCATCCCAAGAAATACGATCTTTTCAAGAGTAGCATATAAGTCTTTATGTTCCTGCCTCCATTTGGAAGGTTCATTTAAAATGCTTTGGGCTTCCTCAATTATCAGTTTGATTTTCTCAGTATCATCATTTTTTTTCCGTAGATAATTACTTTCGATTGATTCAATAATTCCAATTTCTAAAGCACTTAAACTCTTCGTTCGTTCTTTGTCCTTTAAGGCGGAGTATAGATCAACAAGAATTGACTGTGCTACTAAATCAGAACTAACGATTTCCTGGCCCTTATTTCTTTCTTTTACAGCTTCCGTTTTGTCACTTTTCATGTTATTTCAGATTTCGTGGCATCTAAATTGAAAATAGCTGAAGTTGTATCCGCAAGTTGTTCAATTAATTCATTTGTTGGCAGGATTTTCATTTGATAATTTAATTAAATGTTTAAATATGTAATCACGATGTTGTGACGTTTATTTCTACCCAAATCTTAAAAAAACCATTATGCTGTTAGTATAAAATGAATCCATTTGGGAACTGTTTTCCCTATTCCCCTCATACAGTGGCAATTACAGAATTAATTGCTGTAAAAAAAAATAGGGGTAATGCACCGGACGGCTTCTTACTTATCCCGTAGAGGGTACCTGCCAGGGAACCCAGGAACAATAGCAAGAATCGTAGGTACACACCCCATGTGTGACCTAGATACTCACTTACTGTTCCTTTGAAATTTTTGGCAGGTTTCCTACGGAGCAAGCGTATTTAGGAATATTCAGGGCGTGTACCAAGCAATCTTCCATTCGAGGTACAGCCAAGCACCCTTTCCGACAAGATATAGCAAGGCCACGCCCATATCTTATATATGGACGATGGCCTACTACGGTCGGAAATAAAAAATGGCATACCTATGCCATTAATTTTGGCTGTTTTCGAAGAGCGAAGTAGTCTAACGCAATTATTATCTATCTAAAGAACGTTTTGAGAAAGCCCATTACGGTAGTTTCTCTCATATCAAAGATACTATCAATTTAGGATAGTTATTTATAGATACAATATCTAATATCTAACGGTAAACTCATAAATAATGACGAAATCATTCGACTAAATTAAGTTCTTCAAGATCGAATTTTTACAAGTGATTAGATACAAAAAAGGCAGTTACAAAAAATGTAACTGCCAAATTTATGTGGGCCCACCAGGACTCGAACCTGGGACCACCTGATTCTACCATCCGGAAGTTTCCTTCACGGGGCTGGACTATCTCATCACCCTCTGCATTATCAGTTAGGGTGCCGGGCGCTAATGAGAGGTTATTAGTTGGATTCCTCACTCTCTAGTCTCTGCACCTTTTCGGCTACTTTTAATCCATTCACCGAACTTGGCTCAGGGTTGCCATATCTACCACTAAACAGTAGATGAAGGTTTCCTTGAATTCACCCAGTTTGCAACTATAAGTTTCCCCATAGTGTCACAAATTTTATGAGTCAGGTGCTCTAACCAACTGAGCTATAGGCCCATAAAACTCTACAAACCCAATCTCTTGGTATCCGTAGAGGTATTCTAAATATTTAAAGAACTATCCAACCAAGTTTCCTTGGTTTTTCAAAAAAGAATCCGAAAAACATCCGAATTCGTTAATATTTTTTTCAAACTTCTTGTAAACCATTCGTTTACAGCTACTTACAACCCTAACTTTTTTTGATTATGAGTCAGGTGCTCTAACCAACTGAGCTAAGGGCCCTGAAAAACAATTAGTTTTTCAATTGAAGCGCAATGTTAGCGCTTTAGGTGGAGTTTTCCTAGCTCGAAGAAGGCAATAAAAATTTAAAGTGCAAGGGTTCAGACAAGGCTTTCAAGCCCATTATTACATCAAGAAAACAACACTATTTGATCACAATCAATTCAAACCGAGATCATTAGTTTCCGGATCCAGGTTGATTTTACAAAATGATGACAAAGCAAAGAACCAGAGACTTACTGATTATGACCGGGCCGCCGGGCGGTCAGGTGCTCTAACCAACTGAGCTAAGGGCCCTGAAAAACAATTAGTTTTTCAATTGAAGCGCAATGTTAGCGCTTTAGGTGGAGTTTTCCTAGCTCGAAGAAGGCAATAAAAATTTAAAGTGCAAGGGTTCAGACAAGGCTTTCAAGCCCATTATTACATCAAGAAAACAACACTATTTGATCACAATCAATTCAAACCGAGATCATTAGTTTCCGGATCCAGGTTGATCTTACAAAATGATGACAAGGCAAAGAACCAGGGACTGATTATGACCGGGCCGCCGGGCGGTCAGGTGCTCTAACCAACTGAGCTAAGGGCCCTGAAAAACAATTAGTTTTTCAATTGAAGCGCAATGTTAGCGCTTTAGGTGGAGTTTTCCTAGCTCGAAGAAGGCAATAAAAATTTAAAGTGCAAGGGTTCAGACAAGGCTTTCAAGCCCATTATTACATCAAGAAAACAACACTATTTGATCACAATCAATTCAAACCGAGATCATTAGTTTCCGGATCCAGGTTGATCTTACAAAATGATGACAAGGCAAAGAACCAGGGACTGATTATGACCGGGCCGCCGGGCGGTCAGGTGCTCTAACCAACTGAGCTAAGGGCCCTGAAAAACAATTAGTTTTTCAATTGAAGCGCAATGTTAGCGCTTTAGGTGGAGTTTTCCTGGCTCGAAGAAGGCAATAAAAAATTTAAAGTGAAAGGGGTTCAGGCGAGACTTTCAGACCCATTATTAGATCAAGAAACAACTCTATTGATCACAATCAACACAAACCTAGATCATTAGTTTCCGGGTCCAGGTTGATTTTACAAAATGATGACAAAGCAAAGAACCAGAGACTTACTGATTATGACCGGGCCGCCGGGCGGTCAGGTGCTCTAACCAACTGAGCTAAGGGCCCTGAAAAACAATTAGTTTTTCAATTGAAGCGCAATGTTAGCGCTTTAGGTGGAGTTTTCCTGGCTCGAAGAAGGCAATAAAAAATTTAAAGTGAAAGGGGTTCAGGCGAGACTTTCAGACCCATTATTAGATCAAGAAACAACTCTATTGATCACAATCAACACAAACCTAGATCATTAGTTTTCGGGTCGATGTTGATCTTACAAAATGATGACAAGGTGAAGAACCAGGGACTTACTGATTATGACCAGGCCGCCGGGCGGTCAGGTGCTCTAACCAACTGAGCTAAGGGCCCTGAAAACAATTAGTTTTTTCATTGAAACGCATTGTTATTGCATTTTGTCGATCCTATCCAAATATCAGGAGGTTCTAATTTCACGATTTTTCATGCTCATAATAAATAGCAATCCCTGGGAGCTTGTCTTTTATAAAGCCCTGAAGTAAGCTAGGTTTGCTGCCCAAATGAAGGAATTTTCCACTGTGCATTATGATACGGTCATATTCGACTTAGGAGAGGTTATTATCGACCTTAACCCTCAGGCCGTGGAGGACGGACTTTATGCAGCGTCCAATAAAGCCATGGACTACAAAGAATTGATTGTCTCTTCACCACTTTTGCAGTTGTACGAAACGGGAAAAATAAGTGAGAACAAGTTTCGTGAAGGCATGATGGACTTGCTGGATGTTTCATTTACAGCACAACAATTTGACCAAATCTGGAACCTGATGTTAGGAGAGATCCCTTTAAGGCGACTGGAATTGATGGAGCGACTTAAGTCCAACTATCAGGTCATGATCCTGAGCAATACCAATCCCATTCATGAACGACAGTTTGACGAGATGGTTGGAGCACAAACAGGTGGTAAGAAAATGTCTGATATGGTCCATTTCGCGCACTATTCACATGATTTAGGGAACAGAAAACCAGATAAGGAGATTTATTTGCAGGTAATTGCAGAGCATCAACTGACTCCAGGTAAAACCTTGTTTTTAGATGACCGACCCGACAATGTAGAAGCTGCCAGAAGTACAGGTATCGATGCTGTGCAAGTTGAATTTCCCGATCAAATATTCGAGATCCTTTCGCATGAATGAAGATAAAAAGCAACAACTAAAGCAACTGCTTTTATTTGTACTTACCCTGTTATGTACGACGGCTGCAGGGGCAGAGTGGATGTATGGTCAGCTATTGATTTTTGGTGACCTGAGTTGGAGTCAATTTTGGAATGGACTTCAATATTCCGTGCCATTTTTGCTCATTCTCACTTGCCATGAGATGGGGCACTACCTGACGGCAAGATATCATAACATCAAAGTAACCTTACCGTACTACCTGCCTTTTTGGTTTTTTGGTATTATTCCCGCCATCGGTACCATGGGGGCCTATATTAAAATTCAGGAGGCGATTGAAAGCAGGATAAAATACTTTGATGTGGGTGTTGCCGGACCTGTTGCTGGGTTTGTTGTGGCGATTGGGTTTATCTGGTATGGTTTCGCCAATTTGCCGGAACCTGAATATATCTATGAGATTCACCCTGAATATGAAGCTTTTGGAGAACAGTATCCAATCCTTTACGAGATAGACACGGTTCTTTACAAAAAGGACTTTCAGAATCAAGATCGATTGAACTATGCCAACTTACCTGATACGTTAGAGATATCGACACAAAGAGGCCTTTCTATTCTGCTAGGGCCAAATTTGCTATTTTATCTGATGGAGGAATATGTTGTGGAGGACAAATCACGAATTCCCCATCCCAATGAAATGATCCATTATCCGATATTGTTAGCAGGATTTCTTTCCCTCTTTTTCACGTCGATCAACTTACTGCCAATCGGTCAACTAGACGGAGGACATGTGGTCTTTAGTGTATTTGGGGAGCGAATCAGTCGCAAGATTTCGGAAGTGCTGTTTACGGCCTTTGTGTTTTATGCTGGATTGGGTGTGATATCACCCGCCAGCATGGAAGGAACCACAGGCCCGGAACCGTTCAATTTTGTGATGAAATTGGTCGTTTACCTCTACTTCTTGTATCTGTGCTTTTACAGTATGATTGAAGGTAAAAAGAACAGAATGATGCTGGCAGCGATTGTATTATCGGTACAGTTCGCATGTACTGCACTATTTCAAGTGGAAGGGTACCTGGGATGGATGTTGTTTGCTCTGATTATTGGCCGCTTTTTAGGGGTTTACCACCCACCTGTGGCTGATAATAGACCATTAACCAAAGGCAGGATCGCCATAGCCATCCTTTCTTTGATCATCTTTATCTTATCGTTTAGCCCGTATCCTTTGATACTGGAAACTTAAGCGAGGTATCCTTCAATACCTCCAACCAGATTAACCACATTTGTATATCCCTTGGAGATTAGGAATTTTTGTGCCTGGGCGCTTCTTCCGCCCGTTTTGCAATGAACAATGATCTCGTCACCAGTCGCCCCCAATTCATCCAGTCTACCTGGGAGGGAGGCAAGTGGAATGTTCTTTGCATTGATGTTTTTTTCTTCGTACTCCCATTCTTCACGTACATCAATCAAGGTGATGGCTTCTCCTTTTTCGATTCTTTCTTTCAATTCTTGAGGCTGAATGTCCATTATTTCTGAATGATTAGTTTGGTGGTTTCGACGGTACCCTTCCGCAGTGTTTTTGCAAGATAGATACCATTTGGAATTTCTTGTATGTTGATGGTCGGACTATATCCACTTGAAAACATGAGTCGACCAGCCATATTGTAAATATTCAATTGCTCAAAAGGTAAAGTACTGTGCAATTCATACCCTGCCGGATTGGGATACAAAACTATTTTGTCTTTTGCTTGTTCTGAGGGTGAACTTAAAACCAGGTCACTGGTATTTTCGAAGATGGGCCGGATCATCAAAGCCCCTTCAATTTCTATATTCTGTTGCCATTCCTGAGAGACATTGAAAAATAAGTTTTCGGAAGCCTGAGGATTACTTCTGTCCAATCCTATACCAATGTAATCATCTGTGAATTGCTCATAGCCAATGAAAAAAGTATCCCGAACGATCAACGGTAGATTGAGCTGCACTTCCGCAAATTCATTGCGTAACTCACCAGCTTCGATCGTGAATTGCTGCTGAGCCCTTAAACCTGTGGTGGAAAGTGTGGACCAAACTTTTAACGTGATGGCCTGGCCTGTACTCGCTGCAAAAGGAGGGAAATACACTTGCAAGTGCGTGAGTGTATCTGGCGTGAAGAGGATATAACGAACAGCTACCTGACCACCGTCCAGGTTTATACCTGCAGCAAATTCAGCAGTACCATCATCATACGACAAGGTCTCATGAAGCATATGAACCGATCTTACGGTATCATTTACTTTGAGATCCACATCCAGGAAAAGCGTGTCTCCGGAGGGGCCAATTTCCTCAAAAAGGTTTCGGTCTCCAGTAAAGAAGGTAAACTCTGAAGTGACATACAAGGAGTCTGCTCTTAGCAACTCGGGTGTTACAGCGCTGATACCCTGAAAGGATCCACTGGCACCACTTGTCAACAAGCGATTGCTGAAGTTCTCAGATATTAATGTCGTGTCTGCTAGCGAATTGAAAAGTGTTTGGGTGTAGGAGAAAGGGTGAGGAGCACCAGTGTCCAGGTTGTTTAATACGACTTCTTGCGTATTGAAAACCAAACTGTCCTGGTATTGTGTCATCGGCAAGTGATAGTACGGCCCGAAAAGTGGTCCCGGCTCGGAAGCTACTGCCCGATCAAAGATCCGTTCATTAGCAGGTGTAGACCTGTCTTGATTGAGATAAACGTAATCAATGTGCCAGTTGTCGAATATTCCAGTTCTGTTGCTGTATGAAACAAATTTGAATTGGAAATTTTCGTGAAAGAAATATATTGTATCTCTGTTGAAATTCTGAATTGTGAAACTTGCAGGGACAAATCTGGTGAAATTGAAAACTTCACCACCTCGTATATTCCAAACGTTATGCCATCTGCTTGCTGAATCCATGAAAAACAGACTAAGACTATCTCCCTCTTCCGGGATTTCTCCGGCTCCTTGAATTTGATAGTAGAAAGAAAGAAAAACAGTTGATCTTTTGCTTGGAACCACATCGGCCAGGTTGATTGGGCAGGAAACCAAACTGTCTGCTGCGCCAGGGTCATCGCTGGAACCATTGTGCGCAGTTCCATTCTCGCGAGCGCCATCGAATGTAGCCACGTTGATCGAGGGCGGATTAATACCCAATGTATTGTTCACAAAAATATCATTGCCCACTTGCCAGAGACTCGTATCCGGTGATGGCCCGGAAGAGGAAAAATCATCCCAAAAGGGAAGTGATAGCGCATTCTGTCTCGCAGAAGTAGATATTTTAGATCGAGATGAATGATCAATGGGCTTTACAATCAATTGCCCAAAAGCCTGGAATTCCCAGGCAATCAGAATAAGAAGGATTGCAATTTTATTCATCAAGCAGGGAAGGGCGTGAGTTGATGGAATCGGGTTTATAAATCCAAATATTAATCGCTTGTTTCAATCTCATTTCAGTGCCAGGTTCGGGTCTTTGCTTGAAAACGGTTCCCGGTGAAGCTTGTTTGGTGATTTGTTCTTCTTCTCCGTCTTCGTTTTCTTCTATTACAACGTAAGAACCGACCGTATCGTATGAAACCGAACCGACTTGAAGTCCGGAACCAACGATTGCGATTTGAGCATCTTCTTCTTCCAATTCGATCAAATTCGGTGACAGCAGTGTAACTACCCCAAATCCATTTCCTGAGACAATATCAATTACTGATCCTTTTGGGATCATTTCATTGGCCAAAACCTCTCTGCCATTTATTTTTTGTTTCAGCACCGTTCCGAATATCTCGTCGGGAATGTACTCCACTTCCCCAAACCTCAAATCAAAGGATTTTAAGACAATCTGCGCATTCTTAATGGAGGTATCCACAAGGTTTGGCATTCTGATTTTCGGTGGATTATTGGTGTTCAGGGTAAGGTAGATCTTTCTCCCTTCCTTAACCTTGGCGTCTGGCAATGGGAATTGCCTCAACACCTCAAGCGGTTGATATTCGGCAGAGTAACTGGAGTCCTCGGTGATTTCGAACCTTAACTTTCTTTTCACCAGATATTCATTGAGATTATCATAGTGGATACCTACTACATTGGGAACTGTAATGGTCTCCCCGTGATTGGTTTTTGTCGGTAAGTAAACGTTGAAAAATATCAGAGTAATGACAATTCCGAGAGCAACAACGATGGTCAGGTGAAGTAGTATTTTGAACCAGGGTCGGGAGGAAATATTCATTTTAGTGTAAGGTTGGGTAAACCTAACCAATTAATGTGTAATTGAAGATTGATTTGATTGTCGTTTGATTCCATAATCAATGATCTGATCGATGAATTCATAGGGCTTCATATTGGCAAGGGCTGCCTGATGGAAAATAGCAGTGGCAGGAGTCATGCCAGGAAGCGAATTTATTTCGATGATCACTGTCTCGACCTTCCCGGAATCAAAGACCCTGACGAAAGCATCGATTCGACAATACCCTTCGACATTCAGGGTTTTGGCAACTCGCTGTAGCTCTTCCTTTACCTTATTGGAAATAGCCTGATTTTCCATGGAGTTGGTACTGAAACGAGCGGGGGTGATATTTTGACCCTCGCCGGCCAGAAACTTCTCTTCAATGGACAAGATCTCTCCGCTTGCCAGTGCTTCCGAAGGCTCAAAGACCTCATAGTAGCGGTTGTTTTGATCGTCATAACGGGTGATCATTCCGCCCGTAATTTCCAGAAACCTTGAGGCGCCATTTTCGGCAATCAGATCTTCAATCAGAAAGGCTTGTTTCTGCGGAAATTCTTCATTGAATTTCAATCCCAATGTTTTTGCCGGAGCTTCTGGAAACTCCCACTGTGGACGATACATCATTTCGCTAAAGGCCGAGAGTTCCTCGCGGGTCTTAATCTTTTTTACCGCTGCGCTGCAGCCATCGTCTGCCGGTTTAGCGATGAAAGGATATTGGAATTGACCTTCAATGGCCCTGAAAAATGATTCTTTACTGGTTTGGAATTCGTCCTTATCCACCATCGTGTGGTCTGCAACCAAAAAACCATTTTCGCGCAAAATCTTGTTGGTTTCAAACTTGTTGATCGTCGTTTGAGAGCTTTTGACTCCAGAACCATTATAGGGTAGCCCTACTTTTTCCAACTGTTGTTGCACGGCACCATCTTCCCCGGGGCGACCATGTAAGCCAATGAAAACAAAGTCAACCAGGGCTTTCAGTTCGTCATAGCTGACTCGCTTTGATTCATTGAAAGAAGTTTTTGCGTACTTATCTCGTAAATATTTGGCTGCCTCGCTCAATTCCAATTGCTTACCAACATGATTTACCTTATCCCTGATGTCGTCAGCATTGTCCTTCATCAATACATTGATTGGAATGCGATACATTTCATGATGTTCCAGACTGCCCGTGAGAAAGATGGGAACCGGGAGGTATTTGTTGGAAGAGGCTAGTTTTTCATAAATGTTACGTCCGCTTTCGATGGAAATATGACGTTCTGCGGAAAACCCACCCATCATTACAGCTACCTTCTTCTTATTGTCATTCGCTTTCTGATTGGAGGATATCCTTGTATCTAACTCCTGGATTAGTTGCTGGATATGATGATAACTTTTGCCACTTCTACTCCGGACATTTAAAGAAGTACGAATGATATAGGTGATGATTTCTGACGGATTGAGACCGATCTCAGCTGTTTGATGGAAGAAAAAAGAGGAGGGAAGCATTCCAGAAGTCGTATTGGGGTCATTCAGGTAAATGGTCCCATCTTCCGTGTAGAACCCATCAATACGAGCATAGACGTCACTATGGATGATCTCGAAAAGACTCTCACATGCCTGCTGGATATCATCAATTTTTTCCTTGGGAAGCCTCATCGGTGTTTCCTTATGACTCAATCCAGGCAAGTATTTCGTACGGTAATCGAATAACTCTTTTCCCTTGATGATCTCGGTTGGAGGTAGGGCTAGTGGTTTGTCTGATTCATCCTCGATCACAATGCAGGAGAATTCTTTTCCTTCGATGAAACTCTCTACAACCACAGAAGACTCTGCATCTTCGCATAGCAGGATCACACTTTCTTCAGAAGCGTGATCTAATCTTTTCCATAGTTCCTCGGGGTGATAAAAACGCTCTTCACCCAGGTATACCGGAAACCCAAGACCCTCCCTGATGTCAGTAAATGAGATAAGGAACTGATATTTTTCGTCATCGGCCATTGTCTTCCATTCCGAAATGACGATTTCATGACGAAAGAACCCCTTGTCAATCCCGTCCTTCAATTCCTTACGGTCATGCACGATGGAAATGCCAATCGACGAACCCTGGTGTGGAGATTTTACAACGAGAGGAAAGTGCAATTCAGCTTCAATGCGGTTGAGTTCAGCTACGGATTGCTCGAGCCACGTTTTGCGTAATACAATCGTATGATCGGGGACGATAATTTTATTTTGCTGGTAGACCTTTTTTTGAACCTCTTTATCAATGCCAATACTGCAGGGTAAAATGCTTGCTCCGCTATAAGGGATTCTCAGCCATTCCAGTAACCCCTGGATGTTTCCGTCTTCACCATAAGGTCCGTGTAATGTCAGGAAAGCAAAGTCAATGATTTCGGGAAGTTCCTCGATACTCAGCTTTCGACCTACTTTACGAATGGCACGATCCACTAATTCCGGAGACTCCTGTAATGATTCGATATAAAGCTGAAAGTAGTGTGGTGTTTCAGGTAATACTTCGGTTGCTGGATAGAAATCCCGGATGGTTCCTTTATAGATGTATTCCCAATCCAATAAGATGAAATTGCCCAGACTGTCGATGAAAATAGGTACTGGCTCAAAGAGTGCTTTATTGAGATTATCATAGACAGTTCGTCCGCCTGCAAATGATATCTCTCGTTCCCTTGATTGTCCTCCAAAAAGTATCCCTATCCGCATGGATTAAAAATTTCTTGCGAAGATAGGAGGATTAGAGGTTTTGAAGGGTTTATAGTTTGGTTCTCTTTGTCATAAGAATTCTATTATTCGATGTGAATCCTTTATTGCGATAAAGTCTATTTGCATCCCCATTATGTTTTTCAACTTCGAGGTGAACTGCACGTACTTCTAATTTTCGCGATTCCGATTCCACGAAATCCATTGCGAGTTTGCCAATTCCCTGATTTCTGTAATCCTCTTCAATATAAAGTTCATCGATGAATGCGTCACGGCCTTCGTATTCAAAGCTGAACCCGAAGGCAAGTACGATATATCCCACATTTTGCTGCTTACTTCTAATTAAGTACAGCCTTCCCAGGGCATTGTTAGAAGTGAAAGAATCGAGGTTCTCTTCCCTGGTCCTTAAATCAAATTTATAACCGTCAATCTGGTTGAATGATGTCATCATTTGCAGCACATCTACTTTATCTTTATCGTCATATAGTTTGAATTCTGCCCTCATCTTCCAGATTTTATAAGTCTTTGGACCAATTCAGTGCGCATATCTGATTATCCTAATGCTAAAGTTAGCGTTTATCCCTAAAAATTATCGATGATGTCTATCCACGTTTGCTGTAAGCCACATCGTGAACTACCGTTTCATACAGTTGATGATTCAGATTCCTGTGTTTGCAATAAAGCCTGATTCGAGTCTATATAAGCTGTATTTACTAAATCAGCGACAAAACCCAATCATTAGCTTTTGTGGCTAAAGTTTCCAATATATCGTGATCGGGTTTCTGTTGTTTTTTTGGCACTTTGAAACTGTGATCTGCATGGTCGATAATTTGGAGATCTGCACTTGACTGAGCTTTCACGACTTTTTTGATCAAATCAAGCCGCGCCAACTTGTCATTGGTTCCCTGAATAAAAAGTTGAGGGATTTGAATGTTTTGCATGTGATCTGCTCGCTTGGTTCCATCCCTGCCGGGGGCATGCAATGGAAAACCGAAATAGATCAATCCTTTGACCTGAGATGCGGATCCGTCCGCTACAACGTGAGAGCACATCCTGCCTCCGTAAGATTTTCCGGAAAGAAAAACAGGCAGGTTCCAGTATTTCTTATTGATGTCGTCCAGCGCGGCCAGAATGGATTGCTGTGAGACTTTTGGAGAGCCTGGAATTCTTTTACCCGCGTCCATATAGGGAAAATTGAATCGCATCACATGAGCGTTTTTCGAGGCCAGTCTTTTGGCAAGGCCATCCATAAATGCATGCTGCATACCAGCTCCTGCTCCGTGGGTAAGAATGACCAGATATTTTGGATTGGTACTTTCGTCTATCAGAGCATTGACGGAGCCAATGTCTTCATTGATGAACATGGTCATAAGGGGTGGCTTTTATAAATCTGGACGCAATTTTCATCAATCCCGATGAAAAGGAAAAATTGAATCGATTAATACCCTGGAGTTTCCCGTTAAACGGAAATAGCGGATTAGTTTTGAAGCAAATAATCGTACATGTCGAATCAGATGAAACTATACTATCTCTCGAGTTGTAGCACCTGTAAAAAAATCATGAATCAGCTCGGAGAGAAGCTGGCAGGGTTTGAAATTCAGGACATCAAAGCAAAGCCGATCACAGCGGATCAAGTGGACGAAATGAAATCCCTGACAGGCTCATATGAGTCACTTTTCTCAAGAAGAGCCATGAAATACAAATCCATGGGACTCGCTGATAAAGATCTTTCAGAGGATGATTACCGGTCCCTTATCATGGAGGAATACACTTTTCTTAAACGCCCTGTATTCATAGTTGAGGGAGAAATCTTTGTAGGAAATTCAGAGAAAGTGGTGGCTGAGTTGGAGGACGCCCTGGGCTAGTTATGGGAACGCTCACGGTTTTAGGCTCAGGAGATGCCTTTGCTTCAGGAGGTAAATATTGTACATCATTCCTGATTGAAGCAAATGGTAAAAAGTTTTTGCTGGATTGTGGAGCTACGGCTTTTGTTCGTTATAAACAGCTAGGTCATAATCAAGCAGACCTGGACATGATCGTATTGAGTCATTTTCATGGAGACCATTATGGAGGCCTTCCATTTTTCGTTATTTCAGCCAAAGTAGAGCAAGCCAGGGAAAAGCCAATGACGATAGTAGGTCCTTCTGGGGTAAAGGAAAAAGTATTGAATCTGCAAGACGCCATGTATCCAGGCACTGGTACACTTTTGGAAGAACTACCTTTTGAATTTGCGGAATACTCAGAGGACTGGAGTGACTTCCATGGAATTGAAATTAGTGCTTTCCCGGTTAAGCATTCGCCGCCATCCAATCCATACGGTGTGAAACTCCTTTGGAATCAAAAGATACTGAGTTTTTCCGGAGATACTGAGTGGGCAGACACCTTGCCCTTACTCGCCGAAGATACGGAGATCATGATTTGTGAATGCAATAACCTTGACAAGGAAAGTCCAGGTCATTTGAGCTATCAGACCCTGTTGGAAAAAAGAAACCAACTAAGGACAAAAAGGTTGTTTTTGACGCATATGGGACCTGAAATGCTTGCTGCGAATGATCTGGATTTTGACAGATTGCAGGATGGGCAGGTAATTGATTTGTGGTGATATAGTTGCCGAACAAAAAACCGGCCGGATATCAGATTAAGATAAAAGCGTCATTGTGGGTGCCCGGCTAGGGAGTTTTTCGACCTAAACTTTAAAAGACGAAAAATGTCCTTGCAATCTTATAAGATGCTTTTGAGTAGAACTATCTGCAATTGACAAACCTTGGCTGATTTCAGTTCTGATCCTCGTTTTCTTAACGAGGATCAAGTAAAACTCCGAGTTTTTAACTCGATGCATATGCCTTGATTTTAAATTGACGAACAACATTCAATTGTACCCTTTATCTTTCATTCATGAGCCCCGAAACCTGGTACCAAGACGCATTAACCTTTCAATGGAAAGGGTATGACATCATTTACAAAAAATCCGAAAGTAACAAGCCCTGGTTGGTCTTGATCCATGGATTTCCTTCCTGCACATTTGATTGGTGGAAGGTCTGGGATCAGTTATCTCAACACTTCAATTTGCTGGCGCCGGATATGATTGGTTTCGGACGGTCCGACAAGCCCTATGACTTCCCTTATTCGATTTATGCTCAGGCAGATATCCACCTGGATCTACTGGCACAATTGGAGGTTCGTGAATTTCATATCCTTGCTCACGATTACGGAGATACCGTAGCACAAGAGATCATGGCCAAAGAACTGGAAGGCGTTAATTGGAAGACCCAGAGCGTCTGTATGTTGAACGGAGGGATCTTTCCAGAAGCACACAAGCCTTTGATGATTCAAAAATTACTGATGAGCCCAATTGGATTCCTGTTAAGTAAGATGATGAATGAGCGTAAACTCGAGAAGAGTTTTTACAAGATTTTTGGACCTAATACGAAGCTCTCGAAAAGTGAATTGCATGAATATTGGGAGCTAATTGCTTATAAAAACGGTCACCGAATCGCACACAAAATCATACGCTACATGCAGGAACGCGTAGACAACCGAGACCGGTGGTTAAGAAGTCTTCAACAATACCATGGTAAGCTTGGCTTGATCAATGGACCCTATGATCCGATATCGGGTACGCAGATGGTGGAACATTTTAAGGAAGTAATTTCCAAAGAGCACATCTGGTTACTGGAAGACATAGGTCACTATCCACAAGTTGAAGCACCTCAGGGTGTTTTGGATAATTACATGAAGTTTTTAAACAATTAATCATGCTTGAATTAAGACCCACTTGCGAAAATTGTAATAAAGCGCTCCCTCCCAATAGCACCGAAGCCATGATATGCACTTTTGAGTGTACCTTCTGCAAGGATTGTGTTGAGCGTATTTTTGAAAATGTATGCCCCAATTGTGGTGGCGGTTTTGTTCCACGACCCATTCGACCTGCGGCTTTAATGGAGAAATATCCGGCCACTACAGCGGTAACCCACAAGCCTGTTGATTTAGAAAAATTTCAATCAAAGAAGGATAAGAATAAGGCGGTACCTCCGCAAAAAAGGTAGTGTTACAGGACATCCAGGTACTCCTGAATAAATTCTTCTTTTCTTTTTAAACGGTATTGCATGACCCAGCGAGGATGGGAGAGAGGTAGCACTTTTTCGAAGAAACCATACTTGTCGTTAATGTATTTCAAGTATTTGATATTCAAACCCTTTCCTATGCTGTAAGCGACAGATTGGTCAATACCAAAGTTTAATTGAGCTTTGATTTGGTCCGCTACATATTGCTCAAACATGGGCTTATATCCTTTGATGTCATAATAGTTGAGATTGATGCCTTCTCGTAAATAACCTAAAGGGGAAACCCCCGAAATGAAGTATTTGTCATAGAATTTTTCAGGTCCACCATAGGCCATGATCATCTCGTTAATAAAACGTGAGGAAAGTTCAGGCTTTTTGTCAAGATCGTTTGGAATATCACAGACCTCTTCTAGTTTGAGTGGATCTGTAAATGGGACTCCTGTTACCCCGGCTCCAAAACGTCCCGGATTGATACCAAACAACATGATTCGCTGACGGCTATCACCGTAATATTTTCTGTAGAATTTCGCCGCGATCTCTAAGGTCGCTTCATTTTGATAAGGGTTCATTACCTCCACATCGGCAGGAAGATTTGTAGGAGGCTGCAATTGCCGGTAATATTGCATAACCGATTCGGCAAATATCTTCTTTTCCATTGGCGCGCAAATTACATTATTTCCTCATTTACAAACCTTACAAGGTCCTGAGTCAGTTTTCAGATGAAGGTGAAAAGCCAGGCCTGGGATCTGTTTTCACACTCCCAAAGGACGTGTATCCTGTCGGAAGATTGGACCTGGATAGTGAGGGGTTGCTGATTTTGACCAATGACAAAAGTCTAAACCATCGATTACTTGACCCGAAATACGGTCATCAAAGAACGTACTGGGTAGAGGTAGAAGGAAAACCTACTGATAAGGAACTGAACCTTTTGAGAGAAGGACTAGAGATCAATGTCAATGGGAAGAAGCACCAAACATTGCCTGCTGTTGTAGATCAAATAGCCCCCTCGATTCCGGAACGGGAACCTCCGGTCAACCGGGCGAAACATCCGGAAACTTCATGGCTCTCCATATCTCTGACAGAAGGCAAAAACCGACAAGTACGTAAAATGACGGCAAAAGCAGGTCATCCCACGTTACGTTTGCTGCGTGTAGGCATTGAACAATTAGGCCTTTTCCCAATGCAACCAGGAGACCTGAGGATGATATCGGGAAATGCGGTTTATAAAAAGTTAGGCTTGAATTAGATCAACGCCGTTTTCCTAGATAATTATCCATGGAATATTGCCCGCTTCCAACAAAAATCAGAATGAAGAAACCGAAGAAGTAAAGCAGAGGAAACTCTTTTTTACCAAACGGATCACTTCCATGAACCATAAATGTAGCTACCAGCATTGTGAATGCAGGAGGAATGGCCGTCCATCTTGTTTTCAATCCTAGAATGACTAGAATGGAACATACAAATTCCGCAAAAATTGTAAGGATCAATGAAATTTCCGGTCCTAGTCCAATGGGGTCTGCAAATTGCAGTTTGCCTGATGAAATAACTCTTTCCAACTTGGGCCAGCCATGTGTTAGCAACATGCCGCCAAATCCGATGCGAGCAACAAGAATACCGATGGATTCCTTCATAGTGGGGTAATAGCTAAGGTGTAAAGTGTAAAACCCGAAGATAGTGAATGCTGGGAAGTTAATGGTATTCAAAAAATATTTGCGGTATTTTGTAACCATTAGATTGGCATTTACGAATATAATTAAAATATTTGTTTGGCATTTACGAATCTAATATGAACAAATGAAAGGCACACACCTCGGAGAATTTGAAGAAATGGTCTTGCTAATGGTTGGAATTCAGCTGGGAGAGGCTTATGGTATCTCTATCTTAAAAGAGATAGAAGTACATACAGGACGACATGTGACGGTGAGTACCGTACATACGGCACTCTATCGACTGGAAGAAAAGGGTTTTGTTTCCTCCTATGTCGGTGGTTCCAGTAAAGCCCGGGGAGGGCGAAGTAAAAGGATGTATAAAATGACCAACGCGGGCCGGGAGGCATTGGAAAATGCAAGAGGCATTAGGGAAAAACTATGGAACCTGATGCCAGATTACAACGCATGAAGCATCCGCCAAGATGGATCGATGTGGTCCTGGAATATTTTCTGAAAGATCGCTTTTTAGACGAAGTATTGGGAGATCTGCATGAATGGTACTACTGGAAACAAGAGACCTATTCTACGGGTAGGTTGAAGCGAATGTATTGCTGGAATGTTTTTCGGGCCCTTCGAATACATCAACTAAAAAGAGTGAAAAACTTATTGATCAACTTAATGGATAATACCATGCTCAACAACAATCTCAAAGTCGGCATCCGGTCGCTATTTCAAAACCGGTTCTTCACGGTTATTAACGTATTTGGATTGACCCTTAGTTTAGTTTCCTTTATGCTGATCTATGCTTTCGTCCAGTATGAAAAAAGTTTCAATGACTTTCACCCAAAGAAGGATCAGCTCTATCGGGTTTTGCGAAAGAACACTACCACGGGAGAACGAGAAAGACCTTTACCAAGTCCGTTATCAAAGGCATTTCTTCAGGATTTTGAAGGAACAATGGAGTTTGCACGCTTTGGGCAGGATCCGGTTTTTGTCAAACTGGAAGAAAACAGGTTCTATGAAGCCGATTTTTACTGGGGTGATGCTTCTGTATTGAAAATTTTCGATCTACCATTTGTTTACGGTAATCCTGATGCCGCCTTAGAACAAAAAAATACAGTCGTACTTACCCGAACCATATCAGAAAAGTACTTTGGTGAAGGCGTAAACCCTGTAGGGAGGGCATTGCCTATCAAGATCTATGATGGCAATGTGGATATGCAAATGCGGGTAGATGGGGTCATTGAAGATTTGCCGTCCAACAGTGATTTGCCCTTCCAATTGCTAGCGTCAATGAATAGTGTGGATGAATTATACAGTCAATTTCTTGACGAATGGTGGTTGTCGTGGCTGCATGTTTACGTCCAGATTCCTGATAAAACGAGTTTGGCGCGTATTCAGGCTGCCGTGCCACAAATTTTAGAGCGCGAATTGGGAGAAGATATGGCGTCGCAAATGACTTTTGAGTTCCAGCCACTTAGTGAAGTTCACCTTTATTCGGAAGATGTAGCTGCTTCAGTTACAGAGGGTAGCATTCGACAAGTAGTGATCCTTAGTGTGATAGGTGTTTTTATTTTGCTGATAGCCAGTATCAATTACCTCAATCTAATCAGTGCTCGCATGTCCAGGCGGAGTAAAGAGGTAGGAGTACGGCGAGTCATGGGAGCAAGAAGTGGACAGATTATGGGGCAGTTTTTTACAGAATCAGCTCTTGCCGTGTTGCTTAGTTTTCTTTTAGCAATAGGTCTGACCGGGGGGCTCTGGTCTATGTTCAATGAAATGTTGGACAGAGAAATGCCCATAAGCCTGTTAACAAGCTGGGAGTCCATTTTTCAATTAATCACTGTAGTGATAGCTGTAGTGGCTCTTTCGGGCTTATATCCTGCCTGGCTGGCAGGTTCCATTCGATTGAAAGGACTGGTAGACAAGCAAGTAGCCAGTCGAGGTAAGAGATGGTTGCAGAAAAGCCTGGTTACTTTCCAATTTGGAGTCACCGTGTTTTTGGTGGTCAGTTCTGTTCTGATTTTTCGACAGGTGCGCTACATGTCAGAGAAAGACCTTGGATTCAATAAAGATTTATTGGTAAGTGTCAAGGTAGAGGACAAGGCACTTCAACAGAAAATCAATGTCATTAAAGGCGTTATGCAAGAGGTTCCGGGGGTACTGCAAGCCACCGCTTCAGGGGAGTCGTTGCCTAGTGATATGAACAATGGAGCGGAAATGTACTGGGGAGAGCTAGGTGACGAACACCACTTTGTTTACATCGTGTCGGTTGATGAGCTTTTTTTTAACACGTTGAACATTTCATTTATTGAAGGGCAAAACTTTACACCAACTTCTGATGCATCACTTTCCGGGCCTATTATTCTTAACGCAGCCGCGGCGAGTTTGCTAAAAGAGGAATCTAATATTGGGCGGTCTATTCGGTTAATTGATCATCAGCGAAGTGTCGTTGGTGTAGTAGAAGATTATCATTACAAGTCTTTGAAAAACAAGGTGCAACCAATTGTTTTTGTTTACGGAGCACCAGGCTTTCGGGAGAGCCCGGACAACATTATTCTCCGACTATCTGGCCAGCAAATTGCTGATACCATGGGAGAACTGAAGCATATCTGGGATACTTTTTCCAGTGATGAAATATTCACTTATCATTTTGTGGACGATACTTTTGCAAGCCTTTATAGCAGTGATCGTCGTTTCCTTAAGCTGTTCTCATTATTCACCTTTTTAAGTATCGTGATATCCTGCCTTGGTCTTTACGGTATCGTTTTATTCGCTACTGAGGAACGCAGCAAAGAGATCAGTATTCGCAAGGTTCTTGGCTCATCGGTGATCCAGGTAACCGCACTTGTTTCCAGAAGATTCATGTTACTGATCGCGTTGGGTTTACTGTTGGGATTACCCACGGCATTGTTTTTTATTGACAATTGGTTGATACAATTTTCTTATCGTTTGACACCTGAACCTGTTTATGTCGTAATGGCGATTCTGATGGTAATATTTATTGCCGGACTGACGATTGGGTTAAATACGGTGAAAGCTGCCCGTGCGAACCCGGTAAAGTATTTAAGAGATGAGTAGAGAAGCATCGCTTTAGGGTGATAATGATTAGTTTTAGGCGGTAGAACAAAGGCG
This sequence comes from Cyclobacteriaceae bacterium, assembly GCA_965215825.1. GTDB lineage: Bacteria > Bacteroidota > Bacteroidia > Cytophagales > Cyclobacteriaceae > JAWPMT01. The sequence continues at coordinate 1,910,267 of CBDCEM010000003.1, forward strand.
TGTTGTGAACGAAGACATGCCGCCAACCCAACCGTCAATGAAAGCAATTAAAATAGCCTTGCTGGCAGTGCTTCTTAAGCTTCCGTTTATTGTTGTTAGTCAGGATACTGACCTGACCAATCGCTATGATCGCGCGGTTTCCTTTATGTGGGAAAACCTGTACAATAAGCAGATTTATAATTTGTGGATTACCCCCAATTGGTACGCCGATTCATCGGGCTTCTGGTACACTACTCAATCCGTCGAAGGTAAAGTCTATTGGCAGGTTATCTGGGATCAGATGAAAAAGGAGTCTTTGTTTGATCATGAAAAACTGGCCACGGCATTGACTGTAATGACAGGTGACACTTGCAAAGCAAATCAGTTACCAATCTCAGCAGTGGAAAGGAAAGGAACTGATTCCCTGGCGATTGAAGTAGATGCGGTAACTTATCACTTTGCCCTGGCAAATTATGAATTAAGTGAACAGCCGAAAGCAGAGGAAGAAACACCAGTTGAAGGAGAAACAAGTACTCCAAGCGGAAGCTGGACTGCTTACACGGAATCGTATAACCTGTATGTGCGCGATTCGTTGGGGAATAAAATCCAACTCAGTAAAGACGGTAAAAAAGGATACGAGTATGCTACATGGTACGGCTGGGGGGATATTATGGAAGGTGAAACTGTCGAGAGACAAGACCGCTTTTATGCTAATTGGTCGCCAGACGAACAGTGGGTATATGCTGATCTTGTAGATTTCAGATCGGCACAGAAAATGTATTTGCTGGATTGGAGCGTTGATACCTTATATCGCCCCAGGTTGTTGTCATATTTCAGGGGTTCTCCGGGTGACACGGCCATGATATATCAAGAACCAACATTTTTCCACGTACCCAGTGGCAAAATTGTAAAAACAGGATTACCACGTCCTACCCATATCAATGGAATTGGGGTTCAATGGTCCGATGACCCGAATGAAGTCTTCCTTATGCAGCCATCACGGGGATATAAGAATTATTCCATTTATCGACTGAATCTCGAGACTGAAGAAAAGGAACTCCTGTACAATGAAACAAGTGAAACGAATATTGATAATTTTCGCTATTTCATGGCCCTGGACAATGATCTCATATTCTTTTTGTCCGAGAATAGCGGTTGGCGTCAACTATATAGCTTGAATGTTACTAACAAACAAGTTAAAGCAGTAACCAGTGGCGCGTATTATATCCAAAACATCGAGCGTATAGATGAAGAAAATGAAGTGATTTATTTCAGGGCTTCTGGTAGAGAAAAGGGACTCAATCCCTATTTATACCATTTGTATCGAGTAGGATTTGATGGTAAGCGACTAAAGTCACTTACAGATGATGAGTACCATCATCAAGTAAGTGTTTCACGCAGTGCACGTTACATAGTGGATAATATTTCCACGGTTTCAACCCCCACGAAAAGTGTTTTACGGGACTCAAAATCAGGGAAAGTCTTGCTCGACTTAGCTCAGGCCGACATCAAGGCGATCAGTACCTGGCAAGCGCCAGAAGTTTTTGAAGCCAGAGCTGGTGATGGTGAAACCAAGATCTACGGAGCACTCTGGAAACCGTCGGATTTTGACCCGGCAAAAAAATACCCGATCATTGACAATAGCTACACGGGGCCTCATACCAATGTATATCCCAGCACTTTCAGTCAAGCCTTCTCCAATCAGGCGTTGGCAGAGCTTGGATTCATTGTAATGCGTGTTGATGGGCGTGGTTCTGCGGGACGGTCGAAAGCTTTTCATAATTTCAGTTATAAAAACCTTGGAGGAGGTTTGACCGATCATACCCATGCTATCCGACAATTGGGCGAACGCTATTCCTGGATAGATACGGACCGGGTGGGGATTTACGGACATTCCGCAGGAGGATATGATGCTGCACACGCGTTGTTGGCATTTCCAGAAACCTATCATGTGGCAGTAGCAAGTTCTGCAGACCATGATCACCGGATGGAGAAAGCCTGGTGGCCTGAAATGTACATGGGCTGGCCGGTGGATTCTGCTTATCATAAGCAATCCAACATTACCATGGCCGGAAACCTGGAAGGTAAGTTGTTGATCACGCACGGAGGGATAGATGAAAACGTAAATCCTTCCGCATCTTTTAAATTAGCTGAGGCCCTGGTACAGGCAGATAAACCCTTTGATATGTTGATTTTCCCAAGTCAACGACATGGGTACAGGAATAAAGCGAGGTACTATTTTCTCAAATCACGTTGGAATTATTTTGTGAAACACTTATTGGGAGAGAATCCTGTTTGGGACTTTGATTGGGAGTAAAGATGAACTGTAAGAACTGCGATACAAGCTTAGACGAATCATCCAATTTTTGCCAACAGTGCGGTGGCAAAGTGGTCGAGAGAAGAATCACATTTCGGCATATTATGACAGATATGTTCCGGAACATTCTTGGGTTAGATAATACTTACCTGAGAACACTCAAGGCCATGTTTGTCAGTCCCGAATTGGTATTGTCGGACTACATGAATGGGGTGCGAAAAAGATATTTTCCACCTTTTGGTTTTTTTGCGATAGGAGCTGCTCTGGCCCTTTTTGCCTTCCAGCATTTTTCAGAAGACTATATTGCCCTTTCTCAGGGCCTCAATGAAAGTCAATTTGAAGTGATTGACAAAGCCATAGAACCGGATAAACAGATGGATGTTGAAGTCCTGGAGGAGCAATTGCAAACCTCAGAAGATATTCAGCGTGTGATTTTAAGGTACTTCAATTTATTTTCATTTCTGTTGCTGCCTTTTTACGCGTTGATGTCACATATCGTTTATCGAAAACCTTACAATTTCGGAGAACATTTGGTGGCGAATGCCTACTTGCAGGGAGTTACTTTTTTGTTTACCCTGTTTTTCTTTCTGCTTAGTCTGATCATAGATCCAGGGTTGTACATGGTAAGTATGATCTTTGTCGTGGTGTATTATACCTATGCTTATGGTAAATGGTACAAATTGTCATTTGGTAAAAGCATTGTAAAATTGCTACTCTTCCTATTGGTGTCTATTGGCTTTTTCCTTGGTCTGATCTTGCTAGTTGCGCTAGGAGGGGTGGTTTATGGCATTTTGAGTGAGGTATAGGACCGTCAAAATACTTCACGTTTCTGCCAAATTCATCTTTTGGGAACTTATTCTCGAACCGTCTTGAAGTTGATGCGTAGAGGGATACGTCAACACACATCGCCTTCATGTTTCGCCGCTACACTAAAATTTTATCAGCCACTTGGATTGCTGGTTGTATGATACACCCATCTTTTGGACAGGTGTCCATTACCAACCTGGCTAATACCTATTCAGAAGACTTCAATACCCTGCCACAAAATGCTTCCAGTCAGGAAGACCCATGGACTGACAATAGTACCCTATCTAATTGGTTTGCGGAAAATGAGGACAGTGAGACCCTCAATATCCGTTATGGAGGAAGTAGACACACAGGTGGTTCTTCCGAAAGGGGTCTTTACAGTTATGGAGATAGAAATATTTCCGACATGGCCTTGGGGGTGATCACCCGTGATGCTTCAGGAGATATTACCTATGGTGTTAAATACCAGAACCAAAGTGGCCAGACCATCAACTCAGTAACCGTGAGCTATACGGGGGAACAATGGCGCATTAGCAATGGTCAAAGACCACAAGTATTGGGTTTTTCCTATTTGGTATCCAATTCAGATCCAACAATTGCTATTCCGGAACGGACCAGTGGTTATACGTATGTGCCGGAATTGTACTTTACTGCTCCAAAATTTGATACGACAGGCTTAAACCTCGCTGGAGCCACAGGATTTCCTCTCGATGGCAATGTCACTGAAAATCGCGTGCAAATTAGTTTTTCATTCAATGTGACCCTCGCCGATGGTGAATACTTATTATTTCGTTGGTATAAAGAAAATAGCCCGAAGATCGAGTTTGGCTTGGCCATCGATGACTTAAGCGTAGATTTTTCTTCCACGACTTTGACTTCACTGAGCTTTCAAAGCAATGCACCGATTTATCACTATATCGCAGGCCCAATTGATCTGAGAATTCCAGACGATTCGGATGCCGAGACCTATGACCCACCGACCACTGTGGAATCTATGGCCATGAACCCTGAGGAAACAACTTTCCGAAGTATGATTCAAAGCGTACTTTCCAGCGACTTTACACAAGCCAGGTCTGATGCAGCATCTATTGGTTATGAGATGGTAACATTCACAGATATTTCCAACAGTAATAAGGTGCATTATGTACTCAGGCACAATGGCGTGGTTGATAATCCCCATCATTGGGGAACATACATATTTAATGCCAGCCCAGGTTATGCCAATGAATACTTGTCTGTCCCGCATCCTGTTCACGATAGTTTTACGGGCAGACAGGGAGGATATCTTTATCAGCAACTGGATGTTGCAGGTGTACAGATTGCCGGGAACTACCGATGTTCTTCTTCTGTAGCCAGTGGCTGTCATGGAAGTACGTCGGTTTGTTCAGGAATCACAGACTTTAGAGAGTCCGATGCTGCCCATGCTACAGAAATGCCTTTTCACTATGCCTCCGAGGAGATTGCAAACGACAATTCCAGCAGCCACTTCGTACAACTTCATGGCTTTGCTCATTCAGGAGGAGATCCGGATGTGATCGTTTCTAATGGCACCGACCAAACGCCCTCAGGAACAGACAGGGTCGTGGATCTGGTGAATTACATCGATAACAATTCCAGTTTTAATGCAGTAGGGGTTCATTCTGATCCATATGATGATAAACTGACGGGTTACACCAATACTTTCGGCCGTTTCCTGAATATACACCAGGGAGATGTTTGCAGTTCTAATCAAATAGCAAATAGTACGACTGATCGTTTTATGCATGTAGAGCAACGAGGAGAAATCAGAGAAATTGAGTCAAATTATGAGGTGATTCAGCATGCGATCGCCAATTATAATGACATGGTATTGCCGCTGGACCTGATGTCATTCGGTTCTGAGTGCCATGCCGATGGCTGCGCTTTGGTTTGGGAAACACAGGCGGCTCATCATGTGGATAGAATCGAAATATGGGCATCGGGAGAAGGTAAGACATTTGAATACCTCGGTGAGCGAAAAGCAATCAATAAAGAACATCTGATTAACTATCGTTTTGATTTGGTTTCATCTGGTTATCAATACTATCAGTTGAGAATCATAGACTTTGATGGTTCCCAGGAAAACTCAGAAATCATTCATGTCTCTCACGATCATCAGTCTTTAGTTGAAGTTTATCCAACATTGGTTGAAAAGGAGTTAAACTTAATAGCACCTATGGGTACACAGTTCGTTTTGCTTGATGGTTTAGGTCGAGAACTGCAATCGGGTTGCATAGACAATCGGGAAACTAAACTAGATATGCAGGGATTGAAAGGTGGTTTGTATCTGATGAGAATCGAAGCAGGTTCCCACATTAGCTTTTTTCGGGTGATTGTACGACACTAACTTGAAGGGAGATTGATCTCCTTCGAAGAACCAGATGAATTAATTGTTTCGTAGGTCAAAGATTGGAGCCTGGCATGTTTGTGGGAATGTCAATTCTAACTGGAGTTTTAGGCACATCCAAAATGATTTAGTCGAACTCAACATAATGTACCTGATGCAATCGTAAGCCGGAACCAGGAGCAACTGTTCTGATCTGTTCTTTTTTTTCCCCTGACAGTAAGTCCTGAAGATCTTCTTTGGTGAGTATTCCTCGGCCAATCTCTACAAGTGCACCCATCATCAGCCGAACCTGATACCGAAGAAATCCGGTGGATTCAACCATAAAGATGTAATGATTGGCCATTGATGCTATGTTCTCCACAGGGCCTTGTTTCTCGATGGCGGCTTTAGTTAAATTCCGTTTGAGCTGTGTCGTTTCTCCAGGTTTACTGGTAAAAGCAGTGAAATCGTGCTCACCTTGTAAAATTTGTGTTGCATCGACCATGGCTTCAATATCCAGTTTCTTGCCGAAATGTTGAACCAGCGGAGCAGAGAAGGGGTGTGGTTTCTCACCAAAACAGAAATGGTAATGGTACACTTTAGTTTTTGCGTGCTGTATGATATTGAAGTCGGAAGTTACCTTAGAGGCAGCCTTGGCCTTTATATCGGCTGGCAGATTGGTGTTTAATCGATGCACCAGCTGTTCAGGAATCAACTCCTGTGTTGTGAATAACTCGAAAGCATAATCTTCAGCAGATACTTTAGCATCTGTTCTGCCACAACCAAGTGTGCGAAATGCTGTATCTCCAAGTACGAATTTCAAAGTCTTATCGACCATTTGATGCACCGTTTTTAATCCCTCTTGTTTTTGCCAGCCGTGATATCGGAAGCCGAGAAATGCAATACGCACCAGGTAAAAGTGTGACCATTCAGGCATATGGGGTGAAATTACCACCTTCTGTCGCATGGATTCTGATTGAACGGGTTTCTTACCAGACTTGGAGTTACTTTTTACGCTAAATCATTCTGATTATCTATCTTCACCATAACCACCATTTTTTGGCATCATGGCCTACACGATTGAAGAAACGGAAATAGATAGTATTCAGGCGATCCAGCTCAAAAAAGGCGATCAGATTGTGATGGAAATATTACCAGAACATGGTGCCATGCTCAATAAACTCACGTTTCAGGTGAAGGAGAATTGGCTGGAGGCGATAGAAGGATACGAAGCATATGATCAGGTTTCAGGTAAATCATTTTCTAAAAGTGCGGTTCTTTTTCCCTTTCCTAATCGACTTGAAAAAGGAACCTATCGCTACGAGGGAATAGAATATAATTTCCCGGTAGATGAAAATATTCAAGGAAATGCCATTCATGGTTTTGTGCGAAATGAGGCATTTAAGGTGGTAGAACTGGTTGCAGGTGAGGAAGGAGGGTCCGCCAAAGTGGCATACTACTATTCTGGGGAGCGCAATTACTACCCATTTGCTTTTGGTTTAACTATTCTTTTTTCCTATTCAGCAGATCGCCTTGATGTGAAATTTGATATTGAAAATAGAGGTAATGGTCACATGCCCATCGGGTTTGGGTGGCATCCCTACCTGACCCTAAACAAGCGACCTTTACAATCTATGAAAATGAAACTCCCCTTCGTAAGTCAGGTCGAGTTGAATGATGAAAACCTGCCAACCGGGAAAGTAAAAGATTTCATGGATTTTGAAGAGCCAAACGATATTGGTGATGCCAATTTTGATGATTGCTTCAAGTTGATCATGCAAGACAACTCCATTATTTACTCTCCTGAAGATGAGGTTGGATTGGCGTTAGAATCCTCCAAAGAATGCTTATTTCTTCAGGTATTCACACCTCCGGATAGAACCAGTATTGCTATTGAACCAATGAACTGCAACGTCAATGCTTTCAATAATCAGGAGGGCCTGATGGACCTTGAGCGTGGAAGTTTTTATCATATTTCGTGTGCCATCCGTGTGGTAGAGAAGGAAGAATTCGAAGAGTTGCTGGAAGATTGATAAGAAATGTCAATTTCTGGATTCTGGCCAACTGAAATCCATAGATTCAGGTATAGTTTTGAAAGTAATGATGAATCGTAAATCCTTTATCAAACAAGCAGGAGCGGCTGCGGCGCTTACAACGTTAGGGATATCCCTTGATAGTTGTGCTGAAGATGATGTTCAACCAAACCTCTCGGAGCCTTTGATAATTGATATGTCATTAAGTCCATTTGATGAAATATTAAATCAGAATTGGTTACTTCATCCGGATGAAAATGTGCTCATTGTGAACTGGAACGGAGAAATCAGAGCCTTTACCAGTGTGTGTACCCATGAACAATGTGCAAGGGGTTGGGTATTTGGGAGGGGAGTATTTACCTGTACATGCCATACCTCCCAATTTGATTATACCGGAGCCGTAATCGCAGGACCTGCACAGAAGAGCCTGGCAGAGTTCCAGGTGACTCGAGATGGAAATATCTTGTCAATTACGTAAAAAACTGAGTCTCAACACATAACCTACCCCTGTAATTGCCTATTTTCACGGGAATTTCCTTCGAGCTATGAAAAAAATTCTGGTGAGCATTATTATTTTGCTCGCGCTGATCACGGGTTCATACTTTTTGGGCCCAAGCGTTTCTTTTGCAGAGGTAGACCCTCTTGTCGAGTTGATTGATGTTCCTCTAAATGAATTAGATGCCTACGTCGCATCGCAGGAGCAATTGGTTTCAGGGATCAAACCAGACAATGAATCTCGAATTGTTTGGGCGGATTCTATTCGTCAGACCAAATACGCCATTGTTTACTTACACGGCTTTTCGGCTAGCCCCATGGAATCCAATCCGGTACACCTCGAGATGGCGAAAGAATTTGGCTTCAATATTTACTTACCCCGTTTATCACAGCATGGGTTGTCAGATGTGGATGCGTTCAAGAAACTGACACCTGTTTCATTGATGGAGAGCGCCAAAGCGGCACTTGCCATAGGGCAATTGTTAGGCGAGAAGGTGATTGTGATGTCCTGTTCCACAGGGGGTACGTTATCAATCTATTTGGCTGCCAACAATCCAGACCTTATAGATGCGCAGATTCTTTATTCTCCCAACCTGGAAATAGCGGACCCTACTGCGCAGCTTTTGACCGGACCCTGGGGTAAGGAAATTCTGGGGAACGTGGTAGGTGATTACCGTGTTAGCACAGAAGGGATGGGAACTCCTGTAGAAAGATATTGGAACTTAAGATATCATTCTGATGGCCTTTTGGCTTTGCAAAGCCTGCTGGATCAGACAATGACACCAGAAACATTCAAAAAGATCAGACAACCGTATTTACTGGGGTATTATTACAAGAATGAAGACGAACAAGATCCGGTCGTCTCTGTTCAGGCTATGATGGAGTTCCAACAGTTGACACAAACTCCGGACGGCTTTAAACTGGAAAGTCCATTTTCGGAAGTAGGCAATCACGTACTGGCCTCGGATTTGCAAAGTAAGGACTTGCAATCCGTTCGAAATATTACGGAATACTTTCTTGAAGACATACTTAATATCGCTCCCATCGACGATTAATTGACCAATTTGAGTTGAATGGAAGCTCCAGGAGGCTTTTGCGCCAATTTAGATATATCTTCCTGCCTTACTGCACCAATTCTTGGATAACCCCCGACGGCCGCACTATCATTCATTAGAATAATGGGTTGACCATTCGGCGGCAATTGTATAATGCCTGTATCAGTAGGGCTTGATATCAATTCAGGAAAATTAGTTTGCAGGGCAATTCCGGTTAGGCGAATACCCATTCTGTTACTTTCAGAAGTAATTGTCCACTGCTGATTAAAAAGCATGTTTTTATCCGTATCATCTAGCCCTTCAAATTCAAGGCACTTACTAATCCGGATGGTTTTTGAGGTTTTGAAATCCACGGCAAGATTTAAGGCCCGTATGTGATTCTCATGAGGTACTATGAATAATTGATCTCCACCACTTAGCGCTCGCCCCTCCAATCCGCCCCAGCCATTCCCAATATGAGTGGATTTACTCCCGAAGAGTGATTCTCCCTCCAATTCTCCGGAAAAAGCGAGATATGCGCGAATACCTGTTGTTGGAGGTCCAAAGGTCAGCACATCTCCTTTTGAGAAGAATATCGTTTCGTTGTTATTTACGGAGACACTATTCAACTTTGGAGAGAGATTCGCACCTGTAATGGCAAGTGCCCCATACTTCTTAAAATGCAATTTAGGTCCGGTTTGGGTAATCTCTAAAACAGGTGCGCCAGGAGAATTTGAGACCAGTTGATTGGCTCGAACAGCGCTCACTGGATCCATGACACCAGAGACTGGAACCCCAAACTGACGATATCCTGATCGCCCCAGGTCTTGAATGGTGGTCAAAAGGCCTCCGGATTGTACTTCACAAAGCAGTGTTCTCATGACAAAATAAATTCTACCAGATCTCCTGGTTTGAGTAGAAATTGATCGGGTTTTGAGAACATTTCCAGGGGAGTATGGCCAATCACGTACCATCCTCCCGGGCTTGAGGAAGGATAAATACCAGTTTGAGCGCCACCAATGGCCACGGAACCTTTTGGAACACTCAGGCTGGGAGAGTCTTTTCTTGGATGGTGTAGTTGTTTTGGTAGACCCATTAGAAATGGGAATCCAGGCTGGAAGCCTAGCATCGCCACTTGATAAATAGGAGTTTGATGTAATTTAGCAATCTCCCCCGGTGATAACTTCAGTGACTCAGAAAGGGTCAGAATATCTTTCGTATCCTTGTGATAACGTATGGGAATTTGAATTTTGGAGGCCTTCTGTTTTAATCCATTTTCCTTTCCTTTTAGATTCATAAGGCCTTGTTTGACACGTTGGAAAGTTGTCTGAGTAGGATCGAAGGCAATGGCCACGTTGTGATAACTGCTCCACACTTCTTGCTGCCCATGCAAAGGAGTAGCTTCAATTGAGGTTTTCAACTTTTGGACTGCATCTACTGTCTGTTCACTGATCTCGGCATGAAACTCGACAATGGCCACACGCTCATTAAGCTGTGTAATGTTCACTGGACACTTTTTATTTGAATGTCTTTTTCTCCTGCCAATTGATGTAAGTATTTTGCGATTTCCAATGCACCGGGGTTATCTCCATGGATGCAAATGGTGTCTATTTCCACGGGTAATTCCTGACGGTTACGAGTTGTAACTTTAGAAGTGAGCAAGGATTTTAAATGTGGCTCAAATTCGTCATTACTTTTTAACAAGCTGCCAGGAATTTTTCTGGGAGTTAATCTAAAATCTTCTTCGTATGATCTGTCTGCAAACAATTCGAAACGAATATTAGCGCCACCCTTGCGAATTGTAGGGAGAAAGGGGACATAAACCGGTAATTCCGGGTCAATGTCATGGATAGTTTGTAGTACCGTTTCCAAAAGTGTCAGGTCCTCCATCATGTGATTATTAAGCGCTCCATGTGGTTTGACATGATGAAGTATTCCTCCCTGTGCCTCTACCATACCTTTTACTGCAAAAACCTGATATTCTATGAGTCTTCTGAGCTCATCGCGTGGGATGAACATCCGTCGCCTTCCAAATCCCTGTAAGTCTGGATAGGAGGGATGTGCTCCGATAGCGACCTCATTTTTAAGTGCCATGCCGATAGTTTCATGAATAGTTACCGGGTCGCCACCGTGAAACCCGCAGGCGATATTGCAACTGGTCAGGTAGGGCATAAGTTCGCGATCCTGGCCAATCTGAAAGTTGCCGTAGCTTTCGCCCACGTCCGCATTTATATCTAGTGTCGTCAATACCATGGTAAGCATTTTTGTAGGCCCAAATGTCGCTTATTTGGTATAAAACCTAAAGATGGTTGTGTCGGTTATATTTGAAAACGTGTAATTCAGAGGTATATTTGTATGGTGAATGAAGCTCAGGTCATAGCCCAATACCAACCCACCCTGTATGCCATCGCCTACCGAATGCTGGGGTCGATTGCCGATGCAGAGGATTTGGTGCATGATACTTTTCTTAAGTGGCTCACAATTGATACTTCCAAGATTAGAAATACCAAGGCTTTTTTGGTAAGGATGCTTACTAATAATTGCCTCAATTTTTTGCAGGGTTCGGGTAAAAGACTTACTGAAAATGGCTTGGAAGAAGTTGAATTAGAAGCGACAGTAGCGCTTGATGATCAGGGACTTATGACCCATGAAAAAGAAGGACAGTTGGCTGCTGCATGGAGAGTGATGGCGCGAAAACTTGAACCTCCGGAGAAGGCCATTTATGTATTGAGAGAAATATTCAACTTAGAATATGAAGACCTGCAGGATATCGTAGGAAAAAGCAAAGACAATTGCCGCCAAATTTTCAGTAGGGCCAAAACAAAACTCAATAATGCAGAAATGCCAAAGATCCATCTGGATCTTTCTTCTGTCAAACTTCCAAAACCATTCATTCATGCCTGTCATTTGGGTCAATTATCGGACCTAATCAATGAGTTGAAAACAGACTTGTTGGTGAAAAAGAAAAAATAATTCATTTTTTTGTCACAAATTCGGTGATCGATTGTCCTCGACATAGGACGTGCTATGCATTGTTAGTTATTTGAGTTAGACCGAAAGTATAATAGTTACGCAATCGAATGGAAGTAATCCTTACGTTTTTTATCGCACAATGGTATTTAAGTTTGTTCTTTCAAACCTTTTTCCTTCATAGGTATTCATCTCACGGTGCCTTTACCATGAGTCGTTTTGCCGAGAAAGTATTCTTTGTTTTGACATGGATCTTTCAAGGGTCGAATTACCTAAGTGCCTACGGATACGGTGTAATGCATCGCATGCATCATGCCTATGCAGATACACCTGACGATCCACACTCACCGAAATATGATGAGAGTATTTGGAAGATGATGTGGAAGACTAAAACGTTTTATTCGGCAATAGCCAATAGGGAAGTTGATGTGGATAAACGATTTACTGAGGGTGTACCACAATGGAATGGTTTCGATAATTTCGCACGCGCATGGTATTCAAGAGTTTTCTGGGGCTTGATTTACGTCGGAATTTACTTTGTCTATGTAGATCAATGGTGGTTATGGTTGCTATTACCTATGCAATTTGCCCTGAGCCCAATACACGGTGCGATCATCAATTGGTTTGCCCATAAATACGGGTACAGAAATTTTGAAGTAGGAGATACCTCAAGGAATTTCTTGCCAGTGGACTTCTTAATGATGGGAGAAAGCTATCATAATAATCATCACAAGAATGGTAATCGCGCCAATTTTGGCGGTATTCGTTGGCATGAGATTGATCCTACCTATTACATTATTTTGCTTCTCGATAAATTCGGTGTGATCAAGTTGAAGAACAAAAAATCACCAACAGAGGAAAGCGTGAAGCAGGCGGCATAATTTTAGAAAAAACTTCCTGAAATCTCAGGGACAAGAGATACGAAATCAGAGGCGTTCAATAACATTGGATGCCTTTTTTTATGTTGCAGTTGTCCTCAATTGATAAACGTTCTTTTATCGGTTTTCACGCTATTTTTTTTTAGATATTTGTATCCCAAAAATATCACCTTGAAGCATCCTAAATATCGTTTACTAACAACCGAAGAGTTAGCGACTCTGGAAAAGGAATTTATCGACTTTCTTGTTGTCAATGGTATTACAGCTCCTGATTGGAAAGAAATGAAAGAGCAAAGACCGGAAGATGCCGAGCAAATGTTGGTTCTGTTCAGCGATGTGGTTTTTGAAGGCATCATGCGTAAAACACAATTTCTTGAGTATTGGGAGCCTTCAGGAATCAAAACTTTTCATTGTTTACAGGAGGAAGTGGTATTGGTGGGTGTGGAAGCCAAACCGGGGACGACTTTTGACTTTATGAAGACGCCTCTTCAGGATATATTCCAAAACAGTTCGCGTCTATCGATATATGAGTCCAAAAAGCCCTATGCCATGACGCGGGAGTTGGAGATTTTTAAAATGATGCAAAAGGGCTGCCAACGAACTGATGGAGATTTATATAAGAAATTTTGCCTGTTGTTAGTGGATTAATAAGGTAAGAATAAAATAAACCGGAGCCGGTTTATGCTTCAGTGTTCTTATGTCGAAAATAAAATTCTTGTGGCTCAGTTATTCTCAATGCTTAACATATTTGAGTATGTAATATGTGTTAATTGAGCACGGAACTTGTTCCAGAACATCACCAGATTCATATATCAGGGCCTATTAGAAAGTTTCATTAAAACGCCTTTTCAACCCTATATGGCGCATTTTGGTAGGAATGTAAAGTCATTTGGCAGAAATGTAAAGTCTTGAAGGAACAACTTGCATTAAATGAAATTCCTGACTAGCCTTATGTTTAACTTTTTAAAATCAAGCAGAGAAAAGCTGCAGATCAAGTTTGATAAAACTTGGGATTCCTTCGTGGTAATTAAAGACAAGAGTAATATACTCTACACGGGCTCGAAAGAGCAGTGTGAAACTTACCTAAGAAATCATAGCGCCGCTTAAATGTATTAAATGAAGAGGGTGCGAGGCATCCTCTTTTTTAGTTTCCAGCTATCCTTCATTTTCCTCCAGCTATAAGATTGCTCTCAAGCAATGTTAGTAGGTGAAGGTGAGAGAGGCCTGTGTCTTTTCCCAGGCAAAAGTCATGTCTACGGTTCTCTCTCCACTTTGCTGAAGTGCAATTCCGAATTGTTCAACATCAGCTGTAAGTTCTGATACTTCAGCACGGGCCCGAATCACATCATATTCCTCTTTATACGGATCACCTGAAAAACTGGCCCCCCAGTAGTTTGTTCGTGAATTAAAGACGATTGTCCAGTATTCCCTTTCTGGAATGGAATAAATGGAGTAGGTCCCGGCAGGAAGTACCTGGCCTCCAATAATAAGATCATTTGAAAGTTCAATTTCTGTTGCTTCGTTGGCACCAGTACGCCACTTTTCTCCGTAATGTACAATTGCGTCCTGCCCAGTATTCCCAAATACCCTGCGTTCTTTCATATAAGGTCGACAATACCTCACAGTTAGGTTCAGGTTATCCGACTTGAAACTGGCTATTTCGGATGGGCTGTGGCTCTTAGTAGTAAGTGATAAATACACAACATATATGCCAAATATGAGAATTACCACCCCAAAACCAATCAATATCTTTCTTAGCATCTGAATCTGCTTATCCGAGTCTTTCTGAAGGTTGAATTCATGCAATTTAATCGAAGAAGGTCGATTGAGCTTTACCTACGGCCCGGATTTTAAGCGTTATTCCAGTTAATGTCAGTTGAAAACTCTGATCACTTTGCTGTTTAGGCATTTTTACAAGAACAAATGACACAAACCGGATCGTTCCCTAATAATACCGGTTCACTCAGAATATCATGGACAATGGAATTTTATTTTCTACCTTATTTATACCGATATCCGTAAAGTGTGAAAAAATTCAGAGTTTTCCTTGCTGCCTCCATATTTGTCATGTGTCTTGCCATTGTAAGTTGGCTTTTTTGGCAACAGGAGATACGCTATGTCTTACCCACACCCATACCGAAAGATTATCAGGTGGTTTTTGTGGATACGCGGATTGATATTGGCGACACACTAAGTACCAGGTTGGTGAAACCCGTGTTTTATCATTTCTTCAACACAGACTGCCCATGTTCCCGTTTCAATCTGGATCATTTCAATGATCTTAAAAGCACCTACTCCAGGTACCTGGATTTTTATGTAGTGGTAGAAGAAGGAAGTGATCTTACAAAGGCCCGAGAATATTTCAGGGGTCAAACCAATATTGTGGAAGATAGAAACAAGTCATATGCGATCAAGTGTGGGGTATATAGTACGCCACAGGCTGTAATTATTGATACTAACCGAAAACTATATTATCGCGGCAACTACAACAAAGCAAGGTATTGCGTGGACCCAAAGAGCAACTTCGCACAGATGGCTGTGGATTCATTGCTTTGGGGCCGATCGGCTCCGGAGTTTGGACCGCTGGCTTCGATCGCTTATGGCTGTGGTATAGATAGCGTGGAACCAGACCTTTTAACTCAATTAAGCAAATGGAAAAACTGACTAAATCTCAAGAAAAAGCGATCCTAAAGGATAAGCTGTCGGAGGCGGATGGCCTCATTTTAAAATTTTTATTGGCCTACGCTCTTACGGGCCTTATTTTGGCTTTCTTCTATGATACCTGGCTCATGGCCATTATCATTGGGTTCGTGAATGTTGTTGGATTCCTCGGTATGAAAAAAGTGGCTCCGGATACGCATTTCCACCGTTATTTCGCCAGTCTTGCTTTTGGTATTTTCATGGCTCAGTTCATTTATCAAATGCACGGACTATTCGAAATGCACTTCTTTGCATTCATTGGTTCAGCTATCATGATCGCATATCAGCAATGGAGAATGCAGATTCCTATTACCATTTTCGTCGTAGTTCACCATGGCGGACTGGCGTGGCTTCAATATACGGGCGTTAGTGACGTCTACTTTACGCAATTGAGTTACATGAGTATGCAAACTTTTATTATTCATGTCATTTTGGCGGCAGTCGTGTTCGGTATTAGTGGCCTTTGGGCTTACCGTTTCAAAAACTTCGCGATGAGTGATGCCTTAAAGTCCATTCAGTTGGAGAAAGCCAATAGGGAACTATCCAAGTATAATCGATCTTTGGTGGATACAAAAAATCAATTAGCTCGTGCGAATTCGGGATTGGAGGAAGAGAAACAAAAGCTGGTTAATATTACTCAAAAACAGGCCGAAATCAATCGAAAATTGGTTTCTATCGGAGAGAAAAACAAGGCCTAATCTTCTTGAGAAAGAGGGGAAGGAGGAGTCTGATTGAATCCTCCTTAAGGCTTTTATGCTTCGGATATCACCACTTTGTTCATCTTGTCATCCTGACGGATTTCATCGATCACATCCAGGCCGTCAACTACCTTACCAAATACGGTATGATTCCTGTCAAGGTGAGCGGTATTCTGCCGGCTATGGCAAATAAAGAACTGGGACCCGCCTGTATTTCTTCCGGCGTGAGCCATAGACAATACCCCGCGATCGTGGTGCTGGTTGTCACCGTCTAGTTCACAATCAATTTGGTAACCAGGACCTCCGGCTCCCGTTCCATCAGGACACCCGCCCTGGATGACGAAATTTGGTATGACACGATGAAATGTCAGTCCATCATAGTAGCCTTTTTCGGCCAGATCAATAAAGTTCTGTACTGTGTTGGGAGCGTCCTTTTCAAAGAACTCAACCTTCATTACTCCTTTTCCAGTGTGTATTTCTGCTATCTTCATGAGCTAAAATTATACGCGATATTAATTTTTTTCTGGCAAACTATGGGTTGAACCAGTAAGTAAGTTTGAGGATCAATGCGCGATTAACAGGAGACCATCCATTTTCGTTCAGCGGATCAGTGTTGTAATTGTCAGTATAGACGATGAAAAGGTCCGATACAGGTGCGTAGCGGTATTGAAAACGGGCATTGATATTGACATTATTCAACTGACTGTTGTACTGGATGAAATTGGTAAAAAAGATTTTTTTGGTCAAAGTCACATCAAACCTGGGGCCAATGAGGAAAAGGTCGGCATCGTTATAGGGATCTGGCAACTCGATTCGATTGTAATCGACATTAAGACGAATAGCAACAAACGGCTGAAAACGATAATTGATGGTTGTTCGCAGATTATAACGTGAACCGTTAAAGTATTCTCCTATCTGACCTTGAAGGTTGTAGGAGAGTAACTTCCTAGCATCCGATCGAAAGTTGAAAGAAAATACATTGTAGGTATAAAAAGTTCCTTCTGCCAATTCTTCACCATCTGACCTGGTCGGATCAAATGAGTTTTGTAAATACGTATAAATGCGAGAGAAACCTGCCTGAAAGCGACCGGTATTCAGTAGGTTGGCTTCATAATCGAAGCCAAATAGCCGATCTGTAACACGCTCCTTGTTCCAAAAATATTCGGTTTGTGCCGTAAAACGATGACTTGTAAACAGTCCCGAAGAAGGGAAGATGCTATAACCCAGGTCAGGGTTGATGCGAAAGATACCGGTTCTTGGTACAAAACCTGCCTCTGCATTATAGTTTTCACCGATATAGACATGTGCCCACGAGAAGAACCAATTACGAGATTGATAGCTGATCCATGAGGTTTGTGAGAAACTGTCATTTTCCTTTTCATTATCAAATGACTTGTGCAAAAACATCTTGCCATTCCACTTGCCATTGGCGGATAGTATGTTGTAGTCTACTCCTAGTACCCGATTGTACCGATTGGCAGAATCAAGTTCGCTATTGTTTTGAAAGCTTTCCTTATTGACAAAAATGGCTCCAATGTTGGATCGGGCAAATACTTTTCGTTGTACTACGCCAACCGTGTAGTTCAACGCAGGGAGCCCTATGCTTTCATCCTTGGCTGCCTGCATATTCAATAGGCCTATTCGTGTATTGTTGTCTAGTTTGCCGCTTAGGCGCGCCCCGTAATGGATCTTGTTTTGCAGATTGACCCCAGTTGCGGTATCGCGAGCAATGCCAATCCTCCTAGAGAAAAAAGGCCGGGCCAAAAACGGGTGTCCAAAATCCTGAAAAAGATCAGCGTTTTCAAGAAAGAATTGCCTACGCTCCGGAAAGAACAATTCAAAACGATCCAAATTAGTGACTTGCTCGTCTAGTTCCACCTGGGAAAAATCCGGATTTACGGTTAGATCAAGGTTCAACCCCGGACCAAGTGCAATTTTGGCATCCCCTCCAATAGCGCTGTTACCATCAATAGAGGTGTCCTCGGCATCAAAATCTTGCGTGCCCCCGCCAGCTACGTAAGGAATGATGGAAACATTTGCTCCAGGCTTCTTCAGGGGTTTATCCCATTGCAATTCTTTCATGAATGCCAGTGACAGTATGATGAAATTACGAGGAATTGGGGTCCAGGTAGAACGTTCGCCATTTTGTGTGTCAATCCGATAAACGTTAATGTTCCATTTGTCAAGACCTTCTTTGAATCGCAAAGTTTTAAAGGGAATTGCAGCTTCTACCGTCCAAAAACCTTTTTCTTGCCTGGCTTCAGCGTACCATTTGTTATCCCACGACAGTGAGAGGTCATTGCCGCGTTGACCGCCGTTAGAGATCAGTCCTTCGCGTTGCACGCCGAAAGGGTTGATGCCAAATTGGAAGGCGTTGGTGTTGTCCTGAAAGGGATCCAGAACCAGCGTTATCCCATCCAGGGTACCCCGGTAATCTCTCCTCAGTGAACTGACAACATAGTCACGATCTTCTTCCAGATTGTACATTTTAGCTGAGAAATATAAGTTTTGATCATCGTACGTGATCATGAACTCAGTTTGACTTTCCGCAGGTAGTGAGTCGTAGGGGAAGTATTGTGTAAAGTTCCCAGCTTTGTCAACATCAGACCAACCAGAATCATCCAGCACACCATCAATAGTGATGCTACCGTTAATTCTGCGAATGGAATAATCTCCTTGTGCTATTGCATTGACCCACAGGCCAATAAAAACGATCGTAGTAAAAAATGCCTTCACACTGCGAATTTAGGATTTCTCAGAAAGGCTTGATGCAAAATGATTTTATTGGTTCATTGGTTTTTTGGGAGGTGTGTCTTTTTAGCTCCGTTTCAATTAGGTTGGAAGAATTGATTGAGTTTCAAGATTAGAAATTTTTGGAAAAATAAGGGCGATGATGATACACTGCCCGAATTACATCGAATTAGGTGTCAACCGCAATCCAAACCTTGGGTCCCGACAAGGCCCTGAAAAGCAGTTTTTACCTGGCCATATCTACCACCACCCATATGTTCCTGAATAACCGTAAACGGATAGGCAGCACAATTTCCGTCAGCATCTTTACCTAGTATTCTTGTATCACAACTCCTTCTGATGACATTATTGTATACATCTCTTTCATATTCCCAATCACCTATTGCTGTGACTCTTGTATACTTAATGGCCCATTCTGCCTCCCTGGCCAATATATGTGCTCTTTCCAAAATACTACCCCGCAGAGAGGAAAGGTCCATGACTGATTCATACCTTTCAAAGGTCATACGGAAAGGAATTTCCATTCCATCCTCTTTGATGATGGTGAATTCTCCGGTTGCCATCGGGTCCGTGACGTGGGCATACCCACTGTTGGATTCGGCATCAAAGTTACAAGCTCCTTCACCAACGAAGTAAGTAGCTGTAAATGTATGTTCCCCTGCCGGGAGCTCACGCATCCAGTAAACCCATTCTCTATCAGGTTCTTCAGGGTCACCATTGAGGGCGTCAGGGTATAAGCTCAATTGAATTGAAGTCCATTTGAGTTCGTCTCCGCCCAGATCATTACATCGGATTGGTTGTGTTTCTCCTGTTTCTTTCCTTTCCAGGATAATGGCATAGCTGCAACCATAGTCGCAAGGTTCTTCGATTTTCCTCTTCTGTTCGTCGTAATATTCAAACATGGGTTCGCGACTGGCTGAATAGGCCATATATACTCGACCATACAAGTTTTCGTCCGCTTTGAATGTTGTTCTGAAATCGGATTCATCGGGGTTGTCTTTACTGATTCTTGCGTTTGAGAACACAATCTTCCCGATGTATTTTTCGTGCGTTTTGCTGGACATTCCCTGGTCTGTCCCCTTTCGGAATTTTGATTTCTTTTTATCCCACTTTGATTGGGCTCCCAGGTAAAGGGAACAGAAAACCAGCCCCAATATGAGTAGGGTTTTTGGAGTTTGCATGATCTTGATCATAATAGATTGGATATAGTATTTAATGAAATTCGATCAGCGAATTAAAGGTCGAGTGATGATCAAAAAGGATACTGGAAGCGAGTAATTCAGGTTTTGCTACACTTTTGTAACACTTTTTCAGCATTATTTTGAGGTAAGTCAGCGCTTCAATACCGTATAAAGAAATGAGGCAAGCAAATGTTTATACTTTCCTATGGTTAATTTGAACTGACTTGTTTGAACTGCAAATGGTTGAATTATGATCGCCCTTAAACAACAAATCGGAACCCTTCTGAGAAAAGGAGAGGGGCGCTATGATAATGAGCCTGATAAGAAAAGAGCTACCTTATATAATTTTCTAACCATTGGGGCGTCTGTTGGGATATTTCCAGTCGTAATACTGGTGTCAATTCTCAATAACAATGATTATTCTCTATACACAACCGTGGGACTCTACGTATTTGCCATAACTGGAATTTTTCTGAATTGGTACGGTTACAATCAAATTGCAGTAATAGGCCTGGCTACCATAGTGCTAATCGTCACTTATTACGTGTTGAGTATAGTACCGTATCAAACAGGAGCTCCATATGGGAACCTTTTTCTTGCGCTTGTTTGCTTACAGTTGATACGTAATCGCGTCTTAAGAATAGGCTTCGTCACATTAAGCATTATCTCCTTCATAACAAGCAACTACCTACAACTTAAATACAAGGAATTTGATGAGATGGAGTTTCTTCCTGTGATATTTGTGATATTTCTGATGTTCATAGCACTGTTGTACTATGATCACATCATGGAGTCGTTTCAACGTAAGATCAAAGAACAAGGTAACAGGTTACTGGCTCTGGAACAGGAAAAACATCAGAAGGAGATTGACCTGAAACAGATGGACCTTGAAAACACGCTTGCCATCTTTTCGGTAAAGGACAAAGTTACCTCACAGCTGGTTGCAAAGCTTAAAGAGGTTGTATCACACAGAGATCCGAAGAAATCTATCCAACGATTAGTTTTGGATTTACAAAATCAAAATGAATCGATTAAAGGAAAGGCGCTGGTTAGTCAAAATGTTCATGAAGTAAATGCCGATTTCTATTCCAGACTGACTTCACTATTTCCCCGTCTGACTAAGGGTGATCATGAATTATGTGCATTCTTAAGATTAAATTTATCTAACAAGGAAATTGCACAATTAAAGAATACCACGGAGAATACGGTGAATGTGGCCAAGGCTCGATTGAGAAAAAAGCTTGATATTGATTCGAATAAGGAATTGGTAAGGTTCCTACGTGATTTTTAATAAAACGAACCATCCGTTCCGGCCCCGCGATGTGTATTCCTTTGATACAATATCATCTACTTCATAACACATAGATAACTGGGAATGGAGGCAATACTCAGTTTTTGAATTCTCCAGAAGTCATCCATCGTGAGCTTTGAAGAGTAAAGGTTTCGATTATTTCAAATTATCTTGCAATACCGGCGTATTTGCGCGCTCTGGAATTTTGACCTCCAGAACTTATTTAATAGCCTGTGCAATCCAACAGAATCACTGATTTAAATTATCATACATGCTGTACCAAGTCAATACCCCCCAGGAATACCTCGATGTACTTCAAGAGGATTGGAGAAAAGAAAAGGTGATAGAAGTGTGGAAAATACTGGAAACGGAGGGACCTGAACTTCAACCAGGTATCGAGTACAAAATGCTCAGCTTTGCGGATGAAAGAGGCACTGTGTTCAATCTCAATGCCCAGGCCAATTATGTCAGTTTTTACGTTGGAGACACGACCAAAGTAGATGCTTCTGGAGAAATGTTGGCAGGTTTCAATCGAGGCAAGGGATGCGTCCGCATCAAAAAAACAAACGACGTGGAAAAACTACGAAGCTTTATCAAGCAAGCGATCGCCAAGAGGAGAGAGGGAGTGGACATAGGGTGTTAGGGATCAAATGGATTTTGTCCACTGCACTATTTGTCATTCACTGCATTTTCTTATCCAGTCTTTGACCTGATACGTCTATACTACCCATTTTAATAGAGAGAAATGAGTAAGTATACACTACTGGTATTGATGTTTCTGATAGCTTGTAAGGTTCCTGAGATTACTGATCAGAAAGTGCTGGTTGTTCATGTTCGAGGCTTGTCTTACGACTTGTTGGATGATTTTCTAGATAGATCCGACAACTTTATGACTGCCAACAAGTCTCAATACCTCAAATCACTGGAACCAATCACCAACGCCGTAACTATCAGTAATATCGCTTCTTTCGAAACGGGGACCTTTCCGGCAGGCCATGGCATTGTTGGGCATCTTTATATGGGTGACAGAGATAGTCTTCATCTTGTAAGTGGTTTCTCGAAGCGTTTTGAAATTCCGGGTTTTTGGGAGCAGGCTGACCTTGCAGGAAAGAAGGTGCTCAATGTGGGTGCACTTACCCTTCATGGGAAGTATGATTTACATGAAGACGTGGATACCTGGGGGCAGGGGCAGTTTAAATCTAAAGCCCAAGTACTTCAATTGATTCCCGGGGATGGGGAACTTAATAAGTTAAGAGTGATCTCAGGAAATTCAAATTTGACGTTTTATCGGGAGAGTTCGGGTTCAGATTCATTGATTATAGATCATGATGTCAATACCGAAAACGGATTGGTTGGGCAAATCACGGAGGGCGATTGGTTAGAAATCGTTAGCGAATCCAACTACGAGCGGCCCATTGCCTCACGGATTAAATGGACGAAAACAAAAGGAGATACAATCATCCTGTACCAAAGAGCCTCTTATGCTTCCAGAGGATACCCGGTTTCTTTTCTTGATAGTATGGACCGCATCATAGGACCCTCTGGAGGGTGGCCGAATATTGCCGGTTATACATCAGGAGCTCTTTCTTTAGAAACACTATTAGAGGAAGTGGATGCGGAAATGGAACAGTTGATCAAGGTCTTCCGATGCGCAACTGCTGTTAAGGATTACGATCTTATTTTGGTGGATTACCCTATGGTAGACAGATATGGCCACTTGATGTACAAATGGATTGATGGAACTCAAACCTCAGATACATTGGTCAAAAGGCTATCCGAAAGAATCTTTCAGGATCTGTCTGAACTCAATATGTACGCATCTCAAAACAACTTTGAAATCATCATTGCTTCAGGACATGGATTCTCAGAGGTTCATACGAACGTAAATATAAATCGTTGGCTAGACGAAATTGGTGTTTCATCAGATGTGAATGATGAAAATTGGCAGATTATAGGTGTTCCAGGGAAGGTTTCAAGTCACCTTTATTTGAATCCTGCCCTAAGCGAAGAAGATAAGCTTGACCTTGAAAAGTTAATAAAATTCGCCTCGACTAATAAAGAACGTTACCCATTCATTGACAAGCTTTATGATGCTGAGCAATTAAAGGGGATAGGGTTAAACCATGAGAATTCTGGTGACCTGTTTGTCATGTTGAAACCTGGTTTTGTATTTAGTAACGACTTGTCAGCGAAAGGTGAATTGTTTGGAAAACCGGGCTTTCAGGGGGACCATGGATACTCCTCAGCATACCCATCGTCTCACGGGTTCATTTACACAAACCAAAGTTGTGACGACTGTCATGTCACAGATATTGCCGGGATAGTTAAGCGTTTGCTGGGGCTGTAATTTCAAGATATGTTGATTGACCTAAAAAAATAAACGAATATCCAGTTCAAGATTTAGTTATTGACAGGAGAGCTACGACTTGTATGCAATTAACAAGTGTGTTTTAAAAATGATGAAATCATCACCCTGGTGATTCAGATTTTAACGACCTATGGTGATCTTATTAAAACATGAGGGCCCTTTAAATTATTGTTTTGTTTTGATGGCTATTTGTCCGAATTTAGGGATATCCCAAAAATGACCCCAAATGATGTCACCCCACATTACTCCAAAATACAGGCTGATCATGGTACTTGTGTTTTACATGATCTTGAATGTCGTTTCCGCACAAAACTTCCCAAGAGTAAATGCGATTCTGGAAAACCAGCATGGAGAATACGTTGTGACGCTTGAAAACTACGCAGAATCCATACAGGCGATTGCTGAGACCCTTCAACCCAAAAAGAACAAACGTAAACATGATGCGGATCAAACTACCTTGGAGATGTCATTCAGGGTATATCAGAAAGCAGCAGTAGGTAACAGACCTTTTGGTAAGATCAGGTATCAAATCCGACTGGAGGAGTCTGGAGGACTGATAACCTGCACATTTAGCGAATTCAACTTTAAGAAATACGAGCGGAGTGCCAGATATGGCCGAATGATGGAAGTAAAAGGTCGGGGTGAACAAATTGCAAGCCTTGAAAAAAGCCTGAATGAATTAGAGTGGGGAAAGGTTCGATGGCGAATGGAGCAAGAGGTAGGTAAATACCATAGCCAGTTCCTATCATTCGAAACAACAGTAGATCATTCTGATACCACCCAGCAGGATAAATAATTCTAATCTTTAGATACCTTTCAACTTCTTGGCGTGGCCTTGAAGTAAATATTTAGCTCGGTTGAACGAGGCCTCATAAGTGATGAACACGAGACATGTGGACAGATGCAAGGAGACCAATGGCCAATGATTTTCCCTTTGATCATCAAACAAAAAATCGAATTTTCTCATCATTTAGAAGATCAGCGAAGGGAAGAGGTTTGCAACCTGATAGTCCAGGAGTTCAGGAATCTCAAAGTGGACGAATTTCAACAAGAAGGAGCAATCACCCACTTCAAAAACCGATTGTTCAATGGACAAGGCCGATATCATATTTTAGCCGGTGTAGATGGGGGTTCCATTTCGTGTACTTCAGATGAAGCGCTCATCAGTTTTTCAACCGTACGAATGGCGGTATTTGCCTTAGTCATATCATTACTCTTTGGTATTACTTCAGCCTCTGTATGGATAGGCCTGGTGGCTTTCAGTTTGTTTTATGGCCTCAACGTTCTTGTCTTTCTGGTAAGAAGCCTTATCCTCAAAAATCGATTTCAGAGACAGCTGAATATCTATTTGTCTGTCAATCGAAAGGATGAATATGAGCTCTTCGAGCCGTAATTGGGGCCTAATAAGACTATTCGACAAGAGGTTGCCCATCATCTAGTCGCTTCACGATTTTTGTATCCTGATGTGAGGTGGAATTAGCTATTTGTGAAGACAGGGAAACGGCGACTAAAAGAATGGTAGAGCATACGAGCTGGATCATCTTATTAAAAATTTGATTTTTGAAGATAACCATTGACTTTTGCGCTTCCCGCTAACTTGTAAAAAAGAAGGCGTTAAATATTGATCGCTTTATCATGTTCGAATCCTCTACTTCCCAAAGATCCCTAGATGAAGACCGTTTTGAAACCTGGTTGGAAGAAGGCCGGTTGCACAAACTAGGATACCAATACATGATGGTCATTTGGGATCAGTACACAGAGGACTTTCGTCCGGTTTATCTATTCGAGCGATCAGATCTGCTCAACTATGTGAGCCCTCAATCGGAGGAGGTACTTGCGGCCTACGATATCTATTCAGAGTCGCGGATGGATCTGGAGAAGAATTAACGCGTTAATCCGGTTTCCTACAACTCGCCATTTTTGGCCTGCTGATCAGCCTTGGCTAACAACACAATCTCCAGCAGGAGAACAGGACCTAACATGACCAATCCCACAAAGGAAAGTATTATGCTGAGGTAGGAGAGACCAAATGCAATTTCCAGCCTTCCCGTTAACTTAGCTAAACGTCCCATGCCATCCTGTAGCCTGAGTAACCCCATGCCAAAGAGGACAGAAGCTGTACCGATGAGCATCAAGGTGAAAAAGGAGAATACTCCGGAGAATTCCTCCATACTTACAACGGATATTTCCAACATATCTGCGAGTAAAGCAAGAGCCACAAAAATCACATAGAGATAGCTGCTGACTTTAAGCAAGTGAACATCAAAAAGACGAGCCAACGCAATGTAACCTTTCATGAATCCTGCAAAAGAGATGATCATCAACAAATAGACTGGAATGAAGGTCAAAGGAGTATGAAGGGTATGGTCCTCGGGCAGTGCACTGATTCCAATATTGACCAAAAACAACAACAAATAGGCCACTCCAAAGATCCAGGCAGGTTGGAGAGATTGCTTAAGTTCCTCTTCAGATGTGTTGATGAGAATAATACTTTTAACAAAATCCAAAGCCGCCCTGGAGGTGTCAGGGGACTTCCAATCCCCGGGATCCTCCTCTAAAGCCGCGATCAATATTCTGATAGTAGACAAGCGCGGGGTGACGATTCCTGATTCTATGCGCTGAATGGTCCGTACACTTACGTGGCACTTTTCTTTGAGTTCTTCTTGTGTGATGTCTATTGCTTTCCGCGAAGCAAGTATACGTTTACCTAATTCTGGTTGCTGAATCATTAGAATCGGTTTTTTGCATTTGACATTTGCTTGCTAAGGTAAAAAGTAGCCGTGATACCGAGGACCAGTAACAACGAATGTATTACGAATCCGAATGTTTCATGGGCCTGAAGAACTTCTGCTGAAGGACTTTCTTTGAAATCAATAACCCAAATACCTTGAATCCATGACTTTTCACCTATTGCCGCAAGCATCAAATTCAGACCGAAATGAAATCCGGTGGGAAGAGCAATGCCATTGGATTTTAATGCCAGTACCCCAAAGATCAGAGCCCAAATTCCCGGACCCATGAATGCAGAAGCCAATGATTGTCCCTGAGCACCCAGGACGTGATATAGAGCAAATAGAATGGCTACTATAATTTG
This sequence comes from Cyclobacteriaceae bacterium, assembly GCA_965215825.1. GTDB lineage: Bacteria > Bacteroidota > Bacteroidia > Cytophagales > Cyclobacteriaceae > JAWPMT01. The sequence goes on from CBDCEM010000003.1 coordinate 1,937,207, forward strand.
TGCAGTCCAGATATTGTAAGTACGTGTCAGCTTGGTCAATACCACCGACCTGAACACAAGTTCTTCCATGTAAGCTAATGGAATGAGCAACAGGGACATTAAAAGAAACTTGTTCAGGTTTTGGTAGCTGGTAGTCATTTGAAGATCACTATAGATAAAGTGAGCAAGTATCATGCCTCCACCAAGAGCAATAGAGAGTAGTATGCCCAAAATGAACCTTTTGGAAGTTCCCTGATCATAAAAGAGTTGATATTCACGTAAGGTAGATTGCTCTTTTTTCAGGACGAGATAAATAATTCCCAAAGCAATACCAACGCCAAGGAAGCTTGATACAATTCTTCCATTCTGAACAGATAACCCCATTGGAAAAGTGGCTAATGTTGCAATAATGGCCATGAAGGCAGATGGGATTATAAGGGCCGTGAAACCGGATTTTAAATTAAGTGTCATTTGTTTTTTTCTGGCAAGGGTAGATCAGCCCATGAAAAGTTTGATCAAAATGGACCTGACACTCACCTGACACTTAGGAGAATTGTAGAATAGAGAGCGTATGGTGGGTTTACAAAGAGATCACTATTCCTGTTGAAAGGAGAAAAGGAAGGTGAATTAGACCTGAAAAGGGAAGTCGAGTCCTTGCCACCAGTAGAGTAGGTTCTGGCGGTGCGCTACCCTTCAGCAGGATAATATCATCATATGATTAAGTCAAAATTACCTGGGAGGCATGTCCGGATAGGGCGTAATGGACTCCAGGATCAAGGCGACGCCATCTTTAGAAAGTAAAGTCAGCGTAATGATGATACTTGCTACGATCAACGCAACACCAACATTGTTGTTCTTGATCTCGGCAAACTCATCAATAGGTGTCATTCGAGTGTACAGACTCGTACTTAAAAAACCAATAAGTAAGGCCGAACCAAAAGCAATGCCTACGTATAGCGCACCGCGACCGATGAAAGTCAGTGTAAGCAATAAAGTATTGTCGATAGAAAGCAAACGGAAGCTTGATATCAGAGGGGGAATGACGCCACTTACCATGAATCCCACGGAAAACATCATGGAAGCCATAAAAATGCTATAAGCCAGGTTTTTATGCTGAATGTCGTAATACCTGCGCCCGATCCATTTCAGGATTTTGTGGGTTAACAGCAAAATAAAAACACCAATGCTGATGGCAGAGATGATTTCGATCAAACCGAGTAAGGCGGTATTAAAATTCATGAGCTAATGCGATTTTCCAATATTGAACATTGTTGGTACTGGGCGGAAGCATTCCCGGTTTCCATCCGTGTGAAGTTGTTTCCCAAAAATAGAACCTCTGCCTTTGATACTCAATATAGTCCCCGGTAGCTGCCACATCCAGTGCGATCATCGCATGAGCATATTCCTCACTAACCACAATAATCGGGTGGTACCCAGCGTGTTTCAAAAGCGCATAGAGCAACACACTGCGTGTATCACAATCCCCTTCGAGCGAGTAGAGGAACTCATATGGAGAGAGGATACCATAAGTCTCGTTGGCCCGACAAGGTCCTTGATAATCCTCGGCACAGGGCTTATTGGTGATCAATACGTAAGGAATGTCCTGTACAAAGGTTACCATCAATTCAGCGGTGGCAGATCTATTCAAAGAACGTTGTTGCCCCACGTTCATGAGTGAATCGGCAATGTACGCCACAGCCTCACTATTTTGGCTCGCCAGTTCCTGATAGATATAGCCCCAGTATCCGTTATCAGTCGACCAATACGACCTGGGTACATGCAATTCTTCTCGCTGACTGGCTAAATCATCTTTTTTGTCCGCCCGGGCTTGATAATTCAGACAATAATTATCTCCATCAAGCCCTTTCCATGAACGATTATGAGCGAAATTCTCCGTATTTAGAATTTTAGCACTTGATTCTTCGCAGGCTTGCGGTTGTTCCTGTATTCCTTGAAAGATGCTCATCACCACGAATAAGGCGATGAACAGAAACAAAGTTGAAAAAGTGGTTCGGATAGCGCTTTTCAGGAGCGAACCGAAACTACTTCCCGAGGAGCGTGGCGATTTCTCTTTCGGCATCTTCGATAGAAGTTACGGGTCGTCTACAGACCTTTTCAGAACACACATAAATGGTCGTTTCTCCATCACGGGTTGTTTTATACTCCATGAGAGGTAACCCAGTAGCTTCATTCGCCGCCATCATCACCTGATTAGGGCGAAAGGTCTTTTGCAGTTTCTGAGCATATGCCTGATGTTCCGGCCCAATTACCACTATTTCCAATTGCTTGTTTAGTTTGGAAGTAGAGGTTAATGCCCAATTGCTGGTGTACTCCAATTCTTTCTTGACTAACCCTTTTACTTTATTGGTCACAGACTGATGAATATTCCTCAATTCTTCATCATCGTAGATCACGGCGAGTTTATAGAGGTTTTCACTCATGATTGAGTTCGAGCTTGGGATTACATTATCAAAAACATCTTTTTTACGAGCGATCAGGTTTTCAGCTGTGCTTGCCGTGAAATAGAACAATTGTTCTTCTTCGTCGTAGAATTCTGCGATCACCTTATTGGTTAATTCACGAGCAGTCTGTAGGTATTGTTCCTCCTGGAACCCTTCATAATAACGGGTAAATGCCTGAATGATAGCGGCATAATCTTCCAGGAAGCCTTGAATTTCCTGATTGCTGGTATGGCGTAAAGTACCCTCAACGATCATTTCGTCGATCAGAAATTTAGCTAGGTTTTGTGCCAGCTTTTTCGCTTTTTCAGAGCCTGTGGCGATGTATACTTCCGTTAGACCGGTTAATGTCAGTGCATTCCAGCCCGAAATGAGCTTACTATCGAGTCCTGGTCGCACCCTTTTCGATCGCTCCCGAAGAGCATCGACTTTGAATTGCCCTAAAATGGATTTCAATTCCTCTCTGGAAATTTTGAATTTATCAACAATCTCTTCATCGGATTCAAGCCTGCGTAAAACATTGGTGTGTTCCCAGTTGCCTTTTGGCTTCACATTGTAGTAGGCCTTGATGATCTCAGCATGATCACCGGCAATCTCCTCGATTTCTTCAATGGACCAAACGTAGAACTTACCTTCCACTCCTTCGCTATCTGCATCTAAAGCAGCATAGAATCCACCTGAATTATCGAGCATTTCACGTTCCAGCCAGCCCATGGTTTCCTCCATAACATCCAGGTATTGTGGTCGCGCATCTACCTTATATGCATTCGCATAGAGCGACAACAATTGACCATTGTCATAGAGCATTTTTTCAAAGTGAGGAACATGCCACTCTCCATCGACGGAGTAACGGGCAAAACCACCGCCAATCTGGTCATAAATGCCGCCAGCCGCAATCTTATCCAGGGTAAACAATATATGAGTTTTCGCTTCAAGGTTACCTGATAACTCACCATAGCTTAAAAGCCATTGCCAAAGTGAAGGCATAGGAAATTTGGGCTCTTTTTTTATGCCACCCCACCGGTGATCAAATCGTGCAGCCAGCTGTGAATAACTCTGATCAATATCCTCGCGAGAGATGGCTGTTTTATCTTCAACCAGTCCGTATTTCTCCACCTCGCTGGCACTGATGGCTTTTGCGAAGTTGTTCGCAGACTCGTCTAACTTTTCTCTGTTTTCGGTAAATGCATTGGTGATTGCATCCAACATATCCAGCCACCGTTCCTTCGGGAAGTATGTGCCTCCATAGAAGGGCTTTTGATCAGGAGTAATAAAAACATTCAACGGCCACCCACCATTGAGACCCATGGCCTGAACGGCATCCATATAGATCTGGTCAATATCCGGTCGTTCTTCACGGTCAAGCTTAATATTGATAAAATTCTCATTCATCACACGCGCTACCGCAGTATCCTCAAAGGATTCATGCGCCATCACATGGCACCAGTGACACGAGGAATAACCTATGCTCAATAAAATGGGCTTATCTTCTGTTTTGGCACGTTGAAGCGCCTCTTCTCCCCAGGGATACCAATCCACCGGGTTGTCAGCATGTTGCAGTAAGTAAGGGCTTGAGGCATTAAATAATCGGTTTTTACCCTCCGGAATTTCACTCATGGTTTGATCGCTTTGTCCGTTACAACAAGTTATTAACAATAGGATCGCAAAAAAGGAAAAGTTCCTCATCATACTTGAATCTGTGCTTCAATTATTTCCAACTCGGCCGCAATATCGACCTTATTTTCCAACTCAATAAGTTTCCTTCTGGTTGCATTCAGGAATAATTGATGTTCCTGGCTACCCAAATGTAGTGGTCTGTGTCTCAAGGCGGACAGCAATTTGCTCCACGTTTCACAAAAGGAGGCCGTTGCCTCATTGAGGCTGGTTTGCTGAAATGCTTTCCATATGTAGGCAATCGCCTGATCATTGGGGTGGATCATGTCTTCCTTATAGAATCTATAATCCCTCAGTTCATCTATCATGATTTCATATGCCGGGAAGTAGTGACAATTTTGGTACTGGTTGACTACCTCTGAAATGGATTGGATCAAAATAGCTTTACTTCTATTGTTTTCGACCAAACCATCTTTGATATGACGTACCGGGCTTACCGTGAACATCCAATTGATATCCGGGTTGACCTCTTTTACGGATTGATAAATGGCTTCAAATGCGGTTACTATTTCGTCAGTGGTCAGGAGCCGCTTGGTAAAATCGTGTTGCGGAAACTTATGACAATTCGCAACTATGTCTCCGCTAGTCGCTAATTCATATACGTGTGCTGTTCCCAGCGTAATGATGATCCAATGGGAATTGTTAACTCGTCTTCCAATTTCCTCAAATTCCTTAGTTAATGCCGTTTGAAGCTGATCTTTATGAGAACCTGACCACTTACTGTGAGCATCCCAGGAATAGTAAAGGTCGTTTCGTTGTATCAATTCTCTCAACGGATGCTTTTTCAAGCCAATATTTAGGCCGTTGAAAATGGAAATCGGATTGAATAACGTCCCCAGGGGATTGATGAAGGCATTGAATTTATGACTTAGGAGGTGGCTCCCTATGGAATCCACAAAGCATGAACCCAACATCAGAATGGAATCCTGAAGATCAATCTTCCGTGAAAGGGGAGGAATATCGAAATTGAGCTTAAACATGAAGTCGTTTGAGAATAGCGCAATTTACGATTTAGAATTCATTGGCCCTTTACTGATTCACCATTTCTTGACTTGATCCATTTCCGTGTCCGTAATTTGGGTTCGTTCCTCCATTGCTGAGGTTTGTACCCCTACGAACCTCTTTTCATCTGATTCCCAGGTTCGAACCTCACGGATTTCTCGTGTAACACATTGTCTCATATCATTCTGAAGATCGAGCATTCTTAAATTTTTCCGACGGGAAATTTGGCATATTGAACGAGTATTTTGATGTCTTCGCATAAGAGTATGACTTATGAATGCCACGAGTGCTTGTTTTGAAATCAAATCATAACGGATGAAAGTGATCAAAATAAAGCCCACAAGAACAACCCCCGCAGTATTACTAGATCCGGCCCGGGGAATTCTAAAGATGTATGGAAGGTCATCGCCTGAGAACTCCATTGATTTTTATTACCCCATCAAGTCATGTTTAAAAGACCATGTGACTTCACAAAAGTTCGATGTAAGAATAAAGTTGGAGTATTTTAATACCAGTTCTTCTAAGTGCTTGTATGATCTGTTCAAAGCAATCAAGTCATTAGGAATTAAAGGAACTCAAGTTTATATCCATTGGTATTATCAACCCGATGATGAAGACATGTTGGAAGTAGGAGAGGATTACAGTGATATGTTGGACATGCCTTTTTCCTTTGTAGAGTACTACCCGGGGTTAAGTGCGTAATGGAGTTAACGAGATCTTGCATCAGAAATTCATGAGTTTATCTTCAGGATCACTTTCGTTTCTGATAAAAATATTACTTTCGATCAGAGCATTTGATCAATCTGAAATTTTAAGAACGGTTTCATGTCGGGGGCCCGGCGGAAATGCGAGACGCATTGTATGTAATGGAAATAGTAAAGAAAGTAATTCTCACCGGACACTTTGGAGTAGGGAAATCCTCTCTGGTGAAACAATTTGTATTGCAGAAGTTTTCGGACCAATACCTGACGACTATCGGCGTGAAAATTGATAAAAAGACAGTAGAAGTAGATGGGACATTGGTCAAAATGATGCTTTGGGATATAGCTGGTGAATCTAACATGATCAAAGTGCCTAAGAAATACTTCATGGGTGCCCACGGTATCTTGTATGTTTTTGATGCCACCCGTGAGGAGACCTATCAAAACATTGAAAGTGACCTGTTTGAGATCAATAAGTCAATGAGGGATACGCCCTTCATTGTACTGGCTAATAAAGCCGATCTGATAGATGAAACTTTGGCTGAGACATTGAAATCAAAAATTAATGTACCCTTTAGACTTACCAGCGCAAAAAGCGGGGAGAATGTGGAAGCTTCCTTTTTTGAACTTGCGAAGAACATGTTATGAACCTCAAAGAAATCAAATACGGTCCGTTTGAACAGCTTTCCCAGGCGATCATTTTTGATAGGGAAGGAAAGATTGTGAATTCTGACGATACCATCGTTAAAGTGTCCGATACGTCGTTCAACATTTTTCAGGACAGTATGTTTTGCGGAATGGAGGAGCTGGTATTTGATTCGAAAACGGAGGATCCACTAACTTTTGATTGCATCAATACCGATTTGTTTGGTAAAACATCACATTTCGATCTAATCATTAAACCCATTTCCGATGATTCAGAGCACTATGCCTTGATTGTTTATGATTTTGGCTCCCAATATGATCGGATTTTTGAATTGCAACAAGAACGCAACCTTGCTGAAATCCAGGCGAAGAAAGCGGAAAGGACCACCAATAAGATCCAACAAGAGAAAGAAACCCTGGAAAAACTATACCAGGAGTTACAAGATGGGCAATCCTCTCAATTTATCCTGGTCAAAGCCGATAATTTACTGGTCAATGTGGACTTGAGAGATATTCACTATCTTGAAGCCTACGGAGATTATATCAAAGTGCATACAAAAGATAAAGTTTATGTGACTTACAATACGATGAAGAACATGGAAGCTTCTATGCCTGGAAATCAGTTTTTTAGAATACACCGTTCCTTTCTGATCCGTTTGGATAAAGTAGTGAATATTGAGCAGTTGAGTGTTTTGATTGGTGACAAGACCTTGCCTATAGGAAAAAATTATAAAACAGATTTGGTAGAAAAAATGGGTCAATTGTAACCTGAGTGTAAATTTGAGTTGACCTTAGACGAATAAGAAACCAATTAAATGGTATGAGCGATAAAGAAGAAGTACAGGACAGTACGCAGCAAACCGACAACCGCCTCGAAGCGGTAAGAGATTTACTTTTCGGTCAGAATGTACAGGAGTACCGCGGAGAAATTAAAGAAACCAAAGAACTGATCAACAATCATAGATCAGAGCTGGATCAGCAATCTGCGGAACTGGAGTCCCGAATCAATGCAAAAATTGAAGCCCTCGAAGAGAAGATACTTACACACATTGACAAGACAGCTGATGGGATCAACAAACGATTGGATAAGCTGCAAGAAACGAAAGTAGATAAAAAGAAATTAGCGGACTATTTGGTTACTATTGCCAAGAAACTTGATGTTTAACTGACTGAAGTTGCAAGATCCTCAAGGAATAACGGCCCTCAAAGAACTACTTTTCAAAGAAGAAAATGAGAAGTATCAACAGCTGAGCGATCAGTTGAAAGCCACACATGAGGAAATCGAACATAAGCTGGCCAATCGGGAATTACCTGAATCGGAATTCAATCAGATCATGAACCGGATTGTGGAAGTCATGCCTGAAAAGCTAGGACCGACAATCACGTCCACGCTGAAAGTCCAAATCAAAGAATCACGTGACGATGTAGTACAGGCCTTGTTTCCGATTGTCGGTCAGATGATCAAGAAATACATTCAGCAGGAAATGCAGGTCCTTTCGGAAAAGATTGATCAACAATTCCAGGATGCTCTTTCATTTGATTTGTTGTGGTTACGTATTAAGGCGGCTATAACTGGGGTGTCGTACACGGAATTGCTCTTAAAGACGACCAATGATCCCAGGATCATGGAAATCTTTCTGATCGAGGAGGAAAGTGGGGTAGTGATGGCCAGTTATTCGCGTGACAAGGCCTTTGATCAGGATATGATGGCTGGAATGCTCACAGCCATCAAGTCATTTGTTGAAGATGCAATGGATGCAGATAAGCAGTCGTTAGAGATGATCTCTTACGATATGCATAAAATATATGTCCAGAGTTTTGGCCGATTCTATATCGCCGTGGTGATGGCAGGTGTTGTTGATACCGCTTTTAAAAGTCGACTCAATGACCGCATGCTTCAGTTCGTGAAGGAAATCATGTTGAATTCCTCGGACCTCAAGACCAAAGAACTCTCTCAAAAGATTAGTCAATACTTCGATAAACTATAGCAATGAAGAAATTAGTATTCATCGTAATAATTGTGACACTGCCAATCATCGCTTTTTTTCAATACCAAAAGTACAAGCGATTCACTCCTCCCGTCGCTTATGAATATGCTATTTCCGATAACATTGATGTGAATTATCACCATCAGGAGCTGGTTGATGAATACTTCAGTAAAGCGCTCGAGATTGGAGCTTTTGCTCGATTAAAATGGCGCAATGAAGGACTGGATGTACGATTTCCTGATGAAAATAACCTCGCGGAAGTTAATGCAGCTAAGTATTGGACGGAGCTTCAGGCCAGAGTAAAGTTGTTAGAAAGAAAACTAACATTTTCCAAGACGCTAAAGGCTCAGGGACTTACTAATCAAGAAGTTCGAATGGCCGAGTCTGGATTTGATGTGGCGCATTTGGATTTTGTGAAAGATCAGGAAGGTATTCAATCGATCCAGATTGGCGATCAATCGCGTTTTGTTTGGATGGTGCAAAGTAAATTGATTGAAAAAGGGTACGATCATGTTCTTGATGGTTTGTTTGGTGACGACACCCAAAATGCCATAACCTCCTTTCAACAAGACCAGGGTATCTACCCGGCAGGGTTGATGAATGAAGAAACGTTCGAATTGCTGTTTTTGAAATAACTTTCTTTCGTCACTACACGAATTACTTGTGCAAACTGATCCTCGTCAAAGATCGCTTCGAGAACTCGCGAAGACGAGAACAGAATCGGGTCTCTTTTGAATACACTACCGAAATCCAACTACCATCTACTTAATACCAACTACCATCTACTTAATACCAAAATCCAACTACCAACTACCAAAAACCAACTACCAAAATCCAACTACCAACTACCAAATACCTGATACTTATTCATCCTTAATACACTCCACAGGATTCACTGAAGCCGCTTTCCATGTTTCAAAACCTATCGTAAAGCAAGCAATTACCACTGTGACCAGTATGCCCATTACAAAGAACCAGACACTTAAATCAATGCGATAAGCGAAATTTTCCAGCCATTTTCCGAGTAAATGCATGGCCACAGGAATGGAGATGACCATAGCCATCACTAACATTTTCAATACATTTCCTCCCAACAACGTAACAATCCTGATACGACTGGAGCCCAATACCTTACGAATGCCGATTTCTTTGATCCTACGCTGCGTCATGAATGTCGTGAGGCCAAATAATCCCAGGCAAGAAATGACGATGGCAATGGAGGCGAAGTAGGTCGAAAGACTGGCAACCTGCAATTCGGACTGGTAAAGTTCATTGTACTCATCGTCGAGAAATTTGAATTGGAAAGGTAGGCCCGCATTGAATTCATGATAGACCTCTTCCAGGACTGCTATAGTCTGCATTTCCTTTCCAGCCTGCAGTTTTACCGCAATGGTTGTCGCATATTCTGGTTCGCAAATCAAAAACATGGGCTTGATGCTTTCATGTAAAGATTGATAATGATAATCTTTCAATATCCCAATTACTTCCCGATTCCCCCGGATATTGACCGTTTTGCCGATAGGGTTTTCTAATCCCATTGCGGCAATCGCAGTTTCGTTCAGAATTATCTTTTGATGTTCATTTGTAAATTTTTTTGAAAAGGAACGACCTTCTTTCAGTTGAAGTCCTAACGTTTCCAAGAAACCATATCCAACGTATGCAAAAGTGAATTGCAAATAGGGTTTGCCGTTTCCACCATAACCTCCTCCTGAATTGTTGTACTGCGAAATGATACCTTCCAAAATAGTAGAATGAACTACTCCTGGAAGAGTTGCAATCTTATTCATAAATGGATCTATGCTATTTACAAGTTGTCCATCTCTTTCGAAAGTGATTATGTTTTCCCTGTCATACCCCAGGTTTTTGGACCGAACATAATCTACTTGCTTGGAAATAGTTAGAACGGTAATGATCAGTACAATGGATAATGAAAATTGAAAAACCGTCAGTCCTTTCCGAACCCATTGGCCATTTGTGGAAGCCTTGAGTTTTGCATTTAGTGCTTCTAAGGGTTTAAGTTTTGAAAGAAAGAATGCTGGATAAGTGCCTGCCAACAACGCCGTAGTGACCATGATTGACACCAACCCTATCAATGTTTCCATATTGAAATCTGGTGCCAGAGTTTTTCCTGTCATTTCATTGAAGGCTGGTAAAATGGAGCACAACAGAATCATGGCCAATAGGGTGGATAAAACGACCACTACAAACGATTCCATCAGGTGTTGACTGATAAGGGAGCTCTTCGAGGTGCCAAATACTTTTTTCACACCTATTTCTTTCAATCTGCGGGAAGCCAATGCCGTTGATAAGTTAATGAAGTTGATGCAGGCTACAATCAGAATCAATAGTCCTACGGCAGAAAACAGATAAACGTAAGAAACCCTGCCTCCCGATAACTCACCATTTTCATATCGATTGTACAAGTATCTGGTTGCATAAGGTTGTAAATGCATGGTCCTGGGAGCGGAACCTTTTCTAAGGACCTGCCACACTTTCTCCTGAAAAAAGCCGTCCAGTTTAGTTTTAAATTCAGCCAGGTCTGTTTGCTCATGGAGTTGTATATAGACCCTGGAGGCATTGCTATTCCATGCTCCCGTTCTTCCAGCAAGGAAAATGTCATGCGGTAGCACAAAATCAAACTGTTCTGATGAATTTAGATTTCGATTGTCGAATACACCAGAAATGAGATAGTCCGCTTCATACAACACTTCGCCATCTGTATTGTCCAGCAGGTGGATGCTCTTACCGATTGGACTTTGGTCCTGAAATAGCTTTTCTGATAAAGATTTGGAAATAACGATGGATGAAAGACTATTCAACACCAGATTGGGTTCACCTATGATGAGGTTGTAAGAGAAGAGCTTGAAGAAGTCTTTACCAACAAAAAGCCCTGATGACTTTAACTTTTTGTCACCAATGGACAAGACAGCATAAGGAAACTCCCGCATCATCGGGACAGCCAAATCAACTTCAGCCAACTCTTCCAACATTGCCGGAACCAAGAGGTCACTGTTGGTTGCGTGAACCCTTGCAGGCCGGTCCGTGTTGTGCTTGGTGCGTAGCACCTGGTAGATCTGATCTCCATTGACGTGAAACTGGTCCTTGCTTACTTCATCATTAACCCATAAGAAAATGAGCATGAAAGCCGTCAGCCCTACCGTAAGGCCGGTCAAGTTGATCCAAAAGGTGCTTTGATACTTTTTGAAGCTTCTTAAAGTGATGAGTAAATTATGTTTCAACATGCCATAAAAGTTTAGTCGATAGGTGCCACCAGCGGGCTTGATGATGTCTTTTCTAAAAAGAGCGAATACGTCTTTGATGAAGAGCAGGTCTGCTTTCCGTTTTCCGGATTCCTCCAGACGCTCATAGTACAATTCCATGAGGTCGCCCTCAATGGGTTTGTATAACCTCGGATGGCAGTACCAGCGAAAGAAACTTCGAAAGAATTGTGGGGGGCGCTTATCCATCGGTACGAAGGCTTTCAGTTACATTGACCTGTGCCGACCTGGCTGTTTGTGTTGTTATGGTCAATATAGCCACAGCAAGGACGATGATACCTCCAGCGATGAAATACAAGGGAGATAGCTCGATGCGATAAGCAAAAGCATCTAGCCAATTGCGCATGAGGTAGTAAGCAATCGGTAAGGCTACCACAATACCGATAAAAACCAATACAGTGAAATCAATTGAGAGCAATCGTATAATGCCGAGATTTGATGATCCCAATACTTTTCTGATAGCGATTTCCTTGAAGCGTTGCTGGGTACCGAAGGAAGTTAGTGCCAATAGACCCAGGCAAGAGATAACAATAGCTACAGCTGCAAAGTATTTGGAAAGCACGGTGATGCGGGCTTCGGCGGCGTACAGGGCCTGGTAATTTTCATCGAGGAATTTATAGTCGAATGGATAACCGGTATTGAATGATTCGTAAACCTTACTGATGCGTTCTATGGTTTCCTGCTCCTTGCCGGCCTGTATTTTTACAATGAATTGGTTAGCATTATTTGTTAGCGAGAAAATGAAGGGTCGGATTTCTTCCTGTAGTGACTGGAAATGAAAATCTTTGACAACACCTACGATTTGCTTCGTATTTACGTTGGGATTTAAATTGCCGAATTTTTGATCCAGAGGTGCTTCAAACCCAGTCATTCTTACCGCAGTTTCATTCAAAATATAAGCATCTTTATCTGTGGGGAAATCCTGCGAAAAATCTCGGCCCGCTGATAATTCAATTCCCAGCAGTTTGATCAGGTTATACCCGCCACGTATCTGGTAAAAGCGCAATTTCTTATCGGCCTCACTCATACCTTCCCATTTGTATCCGTGTGTGTAGGAGAGCCTTCAGGGGAGCTCACCGTTCATTTGCGAAGCGATCAAAACTCCTGGGATACTTTGGATCTCTGTAAAGAAAGCCTCGCTTTCTTTGACCAACCGACCCTCTTTTGGGAAAGTAATAACATGGTCTTTTTCATAACCCAGATTGGTTGTTTGAATGAAGTTGACCTGATTGTAGATGACAAGGACTGAAATGATCAGCGTAACAGAAATGAAGAACTGAAACACCACCAGGCTTTTCCTAAGCCAAAGTCCTCCGGCGTAGCCCTTTAGTTTTCCTTTTAGCGCAAGGACAGGTGCAAAACCAGATAAATGAAGTGCGGGATAGATCCCTGATATGAGTCCTGTGAGGGCCGTAATGACCAATATCGAACCGATTGCATTGGGAGCAAGATTTAAGGTTAGTTGTTTTCCTGTTATTTCATTGAACTGAGGTAGCAAGATCAAAACGATAATGAGTGCAATGGCCAATGAAAGAAAGGCCATAAATAACGACTCACTGAAGTATTGGAAAATGAGTGATCTGCGTCCGGCTCCTATGGCCTTTTTTACACCGATCTCTTTGATTCTTCGAGAAGCTTTCGCAGTGGAAAAGTTCATGTAATTGATACAGGCAATGACCAGAACAAACATGGCAATGATGGAAAATAGCTTCACATAGATTATCCTTCCGGCGACGGGTAACCCCTTTTCATACTTTCCGTAGAGGTATCTTTCTGAGAATGGCTGTGCATGTAGAATGAAGTTGGAATTTTTCCAGACATTCTTCAGGAAATCATGGAGCTTTTCATTGAATTGGGTCAAATTCGTTCCTTCTTTCATTATCAAATGAGCTTGCGTACCCCCGTTGTACCATTCCATCAACTCCGGTGTGGCAAAGACTTCATAACTAAACAGGATATCTACTTTTTCAGATGCAAGGGTATGAGGTTTGAATACGCCGGTAACCATGAAAGAACCTCCATTATGTTCGTCTTTCAATTCAATGATTTCTCCCATTGCGTCACGGGAAGAACCAAACAGATTAATAGCAACATATTCCGAAATGACCACATTGCTTTTGTCTTGAAGCGCCTCATATTTGTCACCCTGGACGAATTTTCCAGGAAAAATGTTGAAGTAACCCGTTCCGATGTATCGATACCGTGCTCGGACATTTTTATCGCCTACGGCAAAAACACTTTTACGGATATGAGCGGTTACAGGAACTGAGTATTCGACCTCCGGAAAGTGCTCAGCTAATGCTTTGTAAAGTGGGTTAGGTGCAGAGCCATTTGTGTTGGTGTGATAGGTACCAGAAGTGGGGTAAGAATAAATGACCTGAACATGCCGGTCACTGTCTTGTTCATCAAATTTGTCGGTATTGAGCTCGTCAGTGACCCAAAGAAAGATGAGCAAGGCACTGGCTAGTCCGCTGGCCAGACCCAATAGATTAATAAAGAACGTGCCTTTGAATTTACGAAAGCTTCGAATTGAAATAAGTAAATTATGTTTGAACATACCGTAGAAGTTTAATCTGTGAGTGCCATCGGCTGGTTTAATGATGTCTTTTCTGAAGAGCGCCAAAACGTCTCCCATGAACAGAAGGTCAGCTTTTTGCTTTCCAAGTTCTTTGGCACGTTCGTGATACAACTCCATGAGGTCTCCTTCGATAGGTCTGAGCAGTCGAGGGTGGCAAAACCAACGAAAGAGCTTGATAAAGAGCTTAGGCGGTTGATCATTCATCTTTTAAGATTTGAGCAGGATTAGTCAAGGCAACTTTCAATGATTGTGAACTAATGGTAAGAAAGGCAATCACCACAGCCAAACCACCAGCCACAACAATGATCCAGCCCGAAATAGAAATGCGATAAGAAAAGGCATCAAGCCATTGATCGATCGCCAGCCATGCCATGGGAATCGCCACCATAAATCCGATGACAACCAATAGCAGAAAGTCTCGGGAGACCAAAGAAATGATCTGCGTAACAGTAGCGCCTAGTACTTTGCGGATGCCTATCTCTTTGACTCTAAGGTGTATGGTATAAGTCGCTAAACCAAATAAACCTAACGATGCAATCAATACAGCAAGTAGCGTGAAATAATTGAACAGCCTGCTTTCATTCATGTCATCCTTATACATTTGGTTATATCTGTCCGTGAGTAATTGAGCATCAAATGGATAAGAGGAGTAAGGTGCGATGGTCTTTTCCAGATAACTAAGGGTCTCATGTAGATTTTGAGGGTTGATTTTGAAAGACAGGTATCTGAAAGAGCTCGCATCTCGTCGCTCGATAAACATGGGCTCAATCGCCATATGCATCGAGTGCATGTGAAAATCTTTGATAACACCTATTACCTCTCGGTATTTAAGATCCCAGTCTTCTGTAAATCGCTTACCAATCGCTTCCTCAGGGGTCCAGTTCATGGCCTTGGCCGTAGACTCGTTAATAATACACAGGTTGAGAGAGTCGCTGATATCTCGGGAAAAGTCTCTCCCCGCAATCAATTCAATCTCATAAAGATCCAGGAAGTCATAGCCTGCTCTCATTTGATAAATGTGTAGGTCGTCACTTGGATCGCCCCCGGGTCCATCATTAATAATCGTTCCCTGTCGTAGGTTAATAGGTAGGTTTTGTGAGCCCGCAACTGCCACAATATTTGGGTGGCTCATCCACTCGTTTCTCAAAACTTCAAATCTTTGAGATACTTCCCGACTTCTGTTACGGACGGTCAGGATGTGTTCTTTTCGAAAACCAAGATCCTTGTTTTGAATAAATTGGAATTGTTGCTGCGCTAGAAGAGCACAGATAATCATAGCGATTGAGATTGCATATTGTCCAATAATCAGGAATTTCTGAAGTGCATGTTTGCCAGGATTATTTGTTATTCCTTTCAACGCTTGTATAGGTTGTAACCTTGAAATAAGAAAAGCGGGATAATACCCCGAAAGGACGCCCAGCAGCAACACCATGACCAATAAGTAGGGCGTAGCTGCGAGTAACAAATCGAAATCCAGGGCAAGCGTTCGCTCAAGCAATTTTCCAAAAAATGGAAGAGTGGCCCAGGTTAATATGATGGCACTAAGTGACGCAATTAATGTTAGAAAGGTGGATTCGAAAATAAATTGGAACATGACTTGTTTCTTGCCTGCCCCGATTGTTTTCCTAAGTCCGACTTCCTTGGAGCGATTCATAGAGCGGGCTATAGCAAGATTGGTGTAGTTCACCAGGGCTAGCAACATGATCAGTACAGCGACGGTAGAGAATAACATTAACTGCTTTTTACTGCCTTTTCCGCTGAAATCGAAATTGAACGACGATTGTAAGTGGATAGCTGTCAATGCTTCGAATTGATACTGCTGGGGATATAACTTTAGGTTTACCCAGTACTTTTCCAATAGTTGGGGCATTTTGGATTCAAGTAGCTTGATATCACTTGATTGGTTCAGGGTAAAAAATGTATTGTACCCATTACTATTCCATGTTTCTTTTTTCATTGACTCCAGGTACCAGGGGTAATTGGTGGCATTAATGACATAGTCAAGTGGAAATGTGGAGTTTTTGGGAGGATCTTTGATAATCCCCGTTACCTCACAGAAATTTTCACCCTGCAGTAATTGTTTGCCGATTGCATTTTCCTGATCAAAGATTTGCTCAGCCAGAGATTCAGTCAGAATTACACTATAGGGTTTTTCTAAGGCTGTTTTCGGATCCCCCGCAATGAATTCGTATGGGAAAACGTCGAAAAAATGTGGGTCAGCGAAGATGCCAGACTCATAATACAATTCTTGTTTATTTGGACCAATGAGAACATTGTACCAGTCAAATACGGTGGCGGTCTTTATTTCAGGATATTCATCTCTTAATGCCGCAGCAAGTTGAAGTGGCGTGATGGCATTTATGTTTTTCCCGAGAAAGTCATTCCCTGATTGTGAATTATAAACACGGTAGATTTCGTCAGAATTCTCTAAGAAACGATCGTATGAGAATTCGTAATTGATGAACGATAGTATCAGAAAGATACATGCAATACTTACTGACAAACCACCAATGTTGATTGCGGCATACACTTGTTGCCTTTTGAGGTTGCGCCAGGTAGTCTTTGTATAGTTTTTGATCATACCGTATTGATTGATTCGATAAGTTCCATCAGCAGGTTTAATAATGTCTTTTCTGAAAAGCGCTAAAATGTCCCTTATGAACAATAGGTCCGCTTTCTGTTTGCCAAATTCTTTCACTCGTTCGTGATACAACTCCATAAGGTCTCCTTCAATAGGTTTGAGCAACCGAGGGTGGCAAAACCATCGAAAGAGTTTAAGGAAAAATTGAGGAGGTTGTTCCATGTCAGGAAGCACCGAATTTGACGTCCAGTGAGATCGAAGGAATAGCTTCCCAGAGGTTATTACGTGTCTCCCGGCTATATTCCATGGCTTCTTTTCCCAGTGAAGTGATCTTAAAATATCGTTTGGGCCGACCTGCTCTTTCTTGTGTAGCATCTTTATCGACCGACGCCAGGTAGTCTTTATCCTCTAGCCGTCGAAGAGCAGATTGTAATGCACCCACACTCACACTGCGGTTTAGTCGGGTTTCAATTTCCTTTTTGATTGATACACCGTAAGCATTATCGAATAGTATGGCTACGGTTAGCATAACGATCTCTTCAAACTCGCCCAGTTGGTATTTTTTCATGATCCAGAATAATTAATTCCTATTCGTAGTATTTACGAAATAAAACAATCATTCTATAAATTCCTATTTGTAGTATAATTATTTTTAAGAGGGACTGTGTACGGGGGAGGGGAATTCGCTACTTAGCCTCATTATCGAGAAGGTCTACAGGCGAACTGGAAAGTGGGAAGATTTCCGAATGAAATAGGAGGTAGTGAAAAGTGGAGTGCTAATAAACGAAAAAACCCCAGGCTTAAGGCCCAGGGTCTTCTATACTTTGATAGTGCTGGTTAATTACTCAGCAACTACGCTTAAGGTCACTTCGTGATGCACCTCTTTATGAAGGTCAAGTGTCGCTTTATGCTCACCGACTTCCTTAATAGGAGCTGCGAATGAAACTTTCTTACGATCTACGGAAAACCCTTTGGCCGCCAAACCGTCAGAAACCTGAAGGGCAGTGATGGCTCCAAAGATCTTACCACTGTCTCCAGCTTTGGTTTTGATCTCAAGTACAAGTTCTCCCATTCTATCAGCAATATCCTGAGCGTCTTTCAAGGATTTTTGTGCTTTGTGGGCCGCTTGTCTGATGTTTTCCTCAATCATTTTACGGTTAGAGTGACTAGCGATAATCGCCATTCCCTGAGGAATCAGATAGTTTCTACCGTAACCGGGCTTCACAGACACAATATCATTTTTGTATCCGAGCCCTTTGATGTCTTCTCTCAAAATAATATCCATGTTGTGCTTATTTTAGAGAGTCTGTAACATAAGGAAGCAACGCCAGGTGACGTGCTCTTTTTACTGCTTGAGCTACTTTTCTCTGATACTTCAAGCTGGTGCCTGTAATTCGGCGAGGAAGAATCTTTCCTTGCTCGTTCACAAACTTCAACAAAAAGTCAGCGTCTTTGTAGTCAATGTATTTGATGCCATTCTTCTTGAATCGGCAATACTTTTTACGTTTCTGTTCCCTGTTAATGGGTTCGTTCTGTAATGTCATGCTTTTGCCTCCTCTTTTTTGTCTTTTCTAAATGCGCCTTTTCTGCGTCTCTCATTGTACACTACTGCGTGCCTATCCAGCGCGGTAGTCAGGAATCTCATAATCGCTTCATCGCGACGATACTCCGTTTCAAGGGCTGCAATGACGTTAGATTCTGCTTCAAATTCAAGGAGGTTGTAAAAACCTGTGGTCTTGTGCTGGATATTATAAGCCAGCTTTTTCAAGCCCCAATTCTCGATGTTAATGATTTTAGCACCATTGTTTTCGAGAATGCCTTTGAATTTTTCAACAGTATCCTTCATCTGAGCCTCAGATAAAACGGGATTTAAAATGAATACTGTCTCGTAATTATTGGTCATAATTATTCAATTAGGTCTATTTCGGAAAATAGAGCCGCAAAGGTAACAAAAAAATCAAAATTTACGGACGATGAATAAGAAATAAACTATGGAAGTTTCAGCGGCTCAAATCATCATTCTGAACGAGGCCACACCGGTATTTAGGGTGTTTCTGTCGAGGGTTTGGTCGAGCTAAACGAGAATTTTGGATGGCGCGATTCCAGGCGACCTATCCTTGTCTTGAGTTTTGAGATGATCGAGAATTATTAAAAATATTCAGTTGTAGCTAGCTGAGTTTTAGTTGTGTGTTCTAAGCCGCTCTCCCCGGGCGGCTTTCTTTTTTATTCAATACTTGAACTCACAATCTCACTTCCAATAATGACTTTCCAGGCATCTTAATCTCGTCCGAATTTTTAGATCGATCATCGTGACTTTTAGTGACCTTATCCAATTTGCCGGAAACCAACTGTTAATCCCAATATAATTGCGTCAACTTAATGCTGATAGCAGCAGTTTTAGTTAGGTGTAAAATGTGTGGAAACTGTCAATCGGCAGTTTCCCTTTTTTTAGGGCCTTCATTGTTAAAAATGGAGAACCAAGCACATGGTATTCGTTTTACGACTAAATTACCTCCAACTAAAGTTGTCAAAGCATGAAAGGTTTACTTGTTATTACCCTGTTATTAATTTCTTCTGCGGTATTTGCCCAACAACAGGGTTTAAATAGACTTTCCCCGAATACAGCCGATGTAATGTCTTATCTCTATGTACCTCTCAACGATAGTACATTCCTTAAGTTGAAACAACCAGATATTCAGCTAGACAATCAATTTTACAGCCTTCTTCAAGCGCCAAATACAAATGATCGGTATACGTCTGGTAAAATGCGAATAAAACGACCTGATTTTATTCCGAATATGCCTGTGGCGCCGTTGGATCCTTTTAACAAGTTTTACCTGATGGACCTGGATCCGGTAGTGATTACTCCAAAAGACGAATAATTCAAGATCATCAGTATTGATTCAGTTGCCAGATGAAATTCTGGTTTTACACCTGTCAAGCATTTTGTGTATCAGTTTACTTAACGTTCAAGGTTTTGGATATCTTAAACTTTTGTGGGGAAAAATGTTACTTAATTGTATTTTGTGCATAGTAATGACTAAAGAACGTAATAGAGTCTGTCAATTTTGAAATGACTACTCGCCGCCATATATGTATAGGATCAGGATTATCACATTAATTGCGACTGCCTTGTTCCCTCTGGCCATGAGGGCGCAAGTGATAGATTGCCGCAAGGAAGAACCCTTGAGTATTGTAGAGCGCCTGGAAATGGCTCAGGAATTTCGGAGTTGGCGCAACAATAAGACTTTGGCCCGGGAAGAATTGACCGATTACACCATTCCGCTTGTTTTTCACATTTTAACTCAGGCCGCACCCACTCAGATAGCAGTTGAACAAGCTGTGGCTACCTTGAATCTGGCATTTGCCAATTCAGAGCAATTTGAGAATGAAGATGCGGCAGCTACCCAATTGAGTTTTGGTCTTGCCTGTGAGGCACCTGATGGTGGAGCTACAGCGGGTATTACCTATGTAAACTCCGGTTATAGGATTGTAGATGCAGACCTGGAACATCAGGACCTTGTAAATACCATCAAATGGGACCCGTCACGATATGTGAATATTTGGGTAGTCGATGGAATTGACGGAGAGGCGCTTGCAGATTACGAGGGGCGCACCTGGTGGACCCGTTCTGGGATTGGAGGATATGCCAGTGGTGATGGTGTAGTGGTTAGTAGTATGGATGCCGGGCTTTTGGCACATGAGATTGGTCACTATTTTGGATTACTCCATACCTGGCAGGGACGAGATTGTAAAAACGATGATTGTCTTGCTGATGGAGACTTAGTCTGTGATACGCCTCCGGATCGAAGTACCAGCGATTCATGTGGCGACAATTCTTGTCGAACTGACACGCTTTCTAATTTCAGCAACAACACATTTTTTGCAGATACCCTGGATATGGGGACCAATTTTATGGATTATGGAAATGGAGGGTGCAGCATGGATTTTAGCCTTGGCCAGGCCGAACGGATGCAATTCATCATCGAATCTAGTTATCCGAATTTGCCTTATGAGCTTAGGGCGGTTAATGCGTGCCCGTCACCTTGCGAAGATGAAATGTCAATACAGATTGAAGTGGCACAAGAATATCCTGAGATAGGAAGCATAGACTTCACTAGTGATTTTGTCGGCGACCTTACCAATTTTGAATGGTACCAGGCAGCAATGAATACCGTATGGAGTGGTGCGGCGAGTGGAGATCTTGTTTCTACGGACCAAAATTATTCGGGTAATTTTGATACAGCGGGTGAGTACAGTATCTACCTAAGGGCATGGAATGGCGCTGATAGTACATGTTTCACCAGTACATCAGTAAATATACGTGTGACCTGTGGGGTTGTGGCTCGCTTCTCGCCCGACAAAAGAATCATTGCATCCAAACAACCTCATGCCTTATTTACGGATTCTGTAACCTTTATAAATAGATCCGATGGAGCGACCAATTATGAATGGATTGTTTCTCATACAAGCTTTGACCCTGCAGAAACGAATTTGTTGAATGATACTTTATCGAACCAGGATCTGATTTATTATTTCCGGGAACCGGGTAATTACAACATATCAGTGACAGCTTCGGACGGGACATGTGAAGACCAACGAGGACCCTTTCTCTTACCTGTGGAAGATCCCACCATGGATGGTATTCCTGGGATTTCCAGTGTCAATTGCGTCACTCCGGAATCCGCAGTTGTAAACTTCACCATATTCAATAATGGATATGATACCATCAATAGTGTTACACCCGTCGCGTTCTATGATGCAAATCCATTGACGTCAGCTGATGCCAATTTTCTGGGAGGAGGACCACTCAATAATATCGTATATGGGTTTGATTCCGAAAGGTTTTCCCAAACGATAAATCGTGACCTGGCCCCATCGAGTGAAATCTATATGGTATTTAATGCTACAGGAGAGGAGGCTTTGCCTATTGCATTTCCACCAGGAGATGAAAACAGGCTTACTACAGAGACCATCTTCCCGGAAACGGGTTTTTCAGAGTTGACTTATGACAATAATATCTCAAGTTACTCCTTCAACGATGAGACCAATTTTAACGAAGAAGTAGTGGTTTGTAAGGATGTCTTACAGACATTATTCCTGGAGGAATTGGTCCAGACTGAAGCTTGCTGGGATTCGGTGCTTTGGAGTTCCTCTTCGCAGGGTGAACTGGGTTTTGGAGTCGAGATCGATTACATAACGAGTGAAGATGACCAATTGGACATTACACTTGTATCGAGTTCGGGTGTGCGTATGACGGGCATGATCGATGTGCTGGCGTCGATTCCGGAATATAACGTGGATACCGTTTTCAGAATTGTTCGTGGCAATAGCGCATCTATCAATTTCATGGGGCAAGGGGATTATAGTTACGAATGGTTTCCTCAGAATGGACTCGACGACCCCTTCAGTGGTTCGGTAAATGCGGGTCCTGAGGAAAATACGCGCTACACTGTGACTATAGTTGATGAATTTGGATGTGAGAGGCAACAAGAGATACAGGTTTGGGTGGAAACCACGGCACATATTCCGGACCTGTTCACTCCTAATTCAGATGGTGCCAATGACCGTTTGATTATTTATGATCTTCTTCAGGTTCGGGACGTAACGTTCCGTATAATAAACAAAGAAGGAGTGCTGATTTATTCTACAACGAGTGCGAATGAACTGGCTGGCAATGGGTGGGATGGCCTTAAAAACGGACAACCCCAACCTTCGGGTTCCTATTTCTGGACAATCGAAGGAACTTACGAAGATGGCAGGCCGGTGAGGCTCAACCAGTCACAATCAAATGCAGGTATTGTACACCTGGTAAGATGATGAAGCATATCATATTCACCGCTGCCATGATCCTCTTGCTATTCACTGCGCAAGCCCAGTACACCCAGTACTCTTTGTATCGATTTGCCGAGCCAAGGATCAATCCTGCCAACCTGGGTTTGACCAACTATGCCAGTGTTGGTGCCCTTTATCGTTCCCAGCAAAGTCAACCGGGAGTGAAACTCAATTCAGCATACATACAGCTGTCTTATCCGTTTCTGCGCAGAAAAGGCACCTGGTCCGCGTTAGGGGTAGAAGCCTCAAATGATAGAGAAGGAGTGGGAGGCATATTTCAGACCAATACCCTGGGTCTGCAGTACGGATTTCATATTCCGATTAGCAAATACAAGCGACTGGCTTTAGGTGCCAGTGCGCATTACTTTTCCAGACAAATCGATATCAGCGAATTGACCACTGGAAGTCAATTTGTTGGAGGTTTAGGATTCGATCCGGCATTAGAACAGGGAGAAGGGTTCCAGAACTTCAATACGAATTATTTGTCTTTTGGTGGTGGAATCAAATACCAGATCGTAGATAAGAAGTCTCAGCCAAAAACCTACATGGGAGCATCGTTCTTCCATTTAAACCGCCCGAAGGAAGATTTTATTCGACAACAGGAGCAGTTGCCAGTCAATATGGTCGTGGAACTGGGACAGCAGGTTATACAAAGAAAGTACACTCGAATTTACCTGGAGGCCCTGATTTGGCAGGTTCAGAACAACACGACATTGAATACCGGAGTTGTCACTTGGCTAGACCTGCAGAAATACGACAGTCGATTAAGAGGTCAGAGTTTGAACATCTTTTTGAAATATCTACACGAAGAAGGAGGAATGGTCGGTGTGCAGTGGGACAATCAGGTGTTTTCATTGGGGATGAGTTATGATGTGCCACTGTTTGCAAATGCAGCTCATCAGGGAGCTTTTGAAGTGGGGCTGAAAGTTCGGCAGCCCGTGAAGGCCAAGTCCAGGAAAAAGAAGCGAAAGAAGAACAGTTCAAGCAGGAGGTTTACACGGCCTGTGAGACGAACTAATCCCAATGATGATGAAGATGAATTGACCATTGCCCGAAGACGCAAGGAACCTGAAATAGTGCAGGATTCGGTGGTTGCCGTGGTTTTGGATTCTATTCCTGAGTCGAGGGATGTTTTAATTGTTCATTTTGGGTTTGAGTTTGGGGATACAGATCCCATCATCGAAGACGAGTATGTCTTTGAACAAGTATTGGATAGACTGGAAGAAGATCCTGAGCTGCGCATAGAAGTTGTGGGACACACGGATGATGTTGGTCCGGCGAGGTTTAACCAACGTCTTTCTTTACTGAGGGCACAGGCCATTTATGATATCTTGTTTGAACTGGGAGCTGATCCTGACCGAATGGAATTTCTCGGAAAGGGAGAAGATGAGCCTCTAGTACCGAATGACACGGATGAAAACCGAGCTGAGAACAGGAGAGTCGAGATTGTGTTTGTACATCCCGAGTAAGTACTGTCTGTTCTCGTCATCGCAAGTTTACTTAGCGATCTTTGGTATGAATAGACGGCATTATCACCTCGTCATTCCAAGGAGATTCTTTGATCCCCGTCTCCGAATAATACACCCTCGCGACGGGATAATCTCTTGATGGGAAGTTGGGAATCATATCGCCGAAGATTGCTTCAGTCGTTATTCCATCGCAATGACGATAAATTTCACCTATTTGGTTAAACTCAAAGCCCTCACGTAATTCCGAGGAGCTTCATTCAGCCTGGTCTTTGAATAATACACCCTAGCGACGTGGGAATCTCTTGATGTGAAGTTCAGGAATTATATTTCCAAAGATTGCTTCTGTCATCCTTCCAGCGCAATGACGATAAATTTCACCTATTTGGTTAAACTCAAAGCCCTCACGTCATTCTAAGGAGCTTCCTTCAGCCTGGTCTTGATTAACACACTTTCGCGACGTGGGAATCTCTTGACGTGAAGTTTGGGAATCGTATTTACATGGATTGATATCCATTACACTATTTTTATGGGCCGACATCATCAGTCTCCATGAACCTGAACGAAAATCAACTCAAAATCAAGCTCAACTTTTACGGTGGCCATTGGGGAGTCCTGCTACCTTTTCTCGTCTTCTTGTCGGGTGTAATCTTTATCGCCCTTTCCGGAGCCCCCGACGAACGAGGTTTCTGGCCTGTTTTAATCCTGGCATTGGGTATTGGGTTGACACTTGCAAAAGATAGAAAGGCCTTTTCGGAAGTAGTTATCGCAGGAATGTCTCAGCACATCATCATGATCATGATTACTGCCTGGATGCTGGCCAGCACGATCGGTATTCTTATGACCCGCACGGGGTTTGTGGAAGCCTTGATTTGGCTGTCGGTGCAGTTACAGTTGGGACCTGCAGGATTTTTGTTGGCAGCTCTCTTGATTTGTTGTGTGGTTTCCCTTTCCACCGGTTCCAGCTTTGCTACCATTCTGATTTGTAGCCCATTACTCTACCCGGCGGGAGGTTTATTAGGGGTACATCTGCCCTTGTTAGCTGGTGCCATTCTAGCTGGAGCTACTTTCGGCGATTTTACGGCACCGATTTCAGATACAACCATTGCCAGTGCCTTGAGTCAGGATGCGGATATCGGACCAACGGTTAAAAGCCGCTTGAAATATGCGATTCCAGTAGTGGTACTCTCAGCCATTGCATTCACCATCTTACAGCTCCTGAAATCCTCTGCAATCAACGGCACTGAAAGTACCGTATCAGGTGATCCTTCAGGTCTACCTATGCTTTTGGTTCCGGTTTTAGTCACCTATCTCTTTCTAAAAGGAAAACACTTGCTTCATGGACTCATGGCTGGTCTTGTCGTGGGAGTGATGATTGGGTTGGTTTTTGGGTTATTGCCAGTATCAGAGCTCATTGCGCTGGATCTGGAGAATTTTCGGGCAACCAGCTTTATCATAGATGGGATCAATAGGTCTGTTGGTATCAGTTTTTTCACGATTCTTTTGATGGGTTTGGTGGAGACGGTAAAAGCCAGTGGAGTACTCTCAAGCCTGATCGATTTCGCTTCGGATAAGATTCGTACACGAAAGGCTTCTGAAAACTGGATCGCAGGTACCACAGCGTTCGCCGTGTTATTAACCACGCATAGTATCGTGGCTATTTTGATGGTCAAGGAGTTTGTAAATGCTACAGGTACACAAGCTGGTATTTCAGGTATTCGAAGAGCCAACCTCATGAGCATGGTCACCTGTTTCTTTCCATTTGTACTTCCCTATTTCATTCCTGTGATTCTTATGGCCAATATGACTCAAACTGGAAATGAATTCAATATTCCGTCACTGGGACCATTGGAGGTAGGCTTGTACAATTTCGTCTCCTGGGGTTTGCTTGTGGCTTTATTATTTACAAATTTATTTAGTTCACGCAAAGTCATTATTGCTAAATAATTAAGTAATTGCTATTAAGAGCATTGGCAAGCAAATAGCGAAGAGTTAACAGTGTTGTACTATTATTGGGCATTGTTCAAAGGTGCTGAGGCACCATATGGGCCTGCCTGATTTGAAATAGGAGTACACAACTGTTTGATCTTAACTCTTCGTAATTCGCCGGAGGTGATAGTGACTTTCTAAAAAAGCACCATATATTAACACGAGTAACTTCAAAATTATGCGCACCAATAAGGACCTCCGTGAAGACCAATTTGAACTCTATGACCTTTCAGTGGAGGTGGAAGCCATCAACGGGAACTGTACATGTGCTATGAAAGAGGGAGATCGGTTCTTTATGAAAGGAGGGAAGCTCTCCTTACCCGAAGGGCAAGACTTCTGTTTATATGCTTTGCAATCTACTATTCCGCTATTACCGACCAAACAACGAAAGAATCATCCTGCAGATTGGATGGAAACAGATTCCAGGGTGATTTGTCCTGACCCGGCTTGCCAACTCGTGATGCGCATTGACCGGACGGAACACAGGGTGTTGAATCATGATGACGTCAGCCCTATTAAGTGGGACACTTCAACAGATTCGGAGCGATAAGCCAGGTAGACGACTTTCAGTCTGACCCAGTATTCATCTTTTCTTAGCTTGGTGTTCATCCTTTTATAAGTTGGGAGCCATAAAAAGTTCATTTTCAAACAGTCAAAAGGCCTGGCCCCGGACTACAATGTCCTTAAAAAATTCTTCCGGTGACGAGCCCATTTAAGGTATTGCACAATATACGTAGGGGAATACGCTTATGTAGAAATTCGTAATATGATTGAATGAGGGAAATATTAGCCGCTTTCACTGGTAATTGAGCACTGTAAGCTCTTAATTTTAAATGAGTTAGGCTTTGATTCGACCAATTCTAAATACATCGAAAAGATCCGATTTTGTTTTCGATTTCAGAAAGTGACTTCAAAGTATAAAGCAAATAATTCATTTACCATACCACAATGCCATGATACGCCAATCACGCTCCCTAAATCCCTTACGAACCATTTGTGTTTTATTGTTTCTCCTTTATTTATTGCCTTCGTCCCTGGCTCAAAATGATAACAACTGGACAGACATGACTGTAGATGAAATGCTGGAAGCCGAAATGACCGTCGAATCGTTATTAAGTGCGATTTATGGTTTATCAGATGAGGACATGCTTAAGGTGATGAATCAGGCCATTGATCTATACGGAGCAGCCGGAGGTGACTATGAACGGTTACTGATGCCAGATGTGTATTTTATGAAAAGCGTTGCACTTTGTCAACTCGATCAGTACGATGAGGCGACCGCCGTTCTAACGGAATTGCGAGATAACGGCTTTCCTGTATTCGATACTAACAATATGTTGAAAGCCGAGGCTTATGCGATGTTGGGAGATGCAAATGTGGTTTCTTCAAGAGATAAAGATTATCAGAAGGCCAAGTCCATCATTCAGCAATCGATAGATATTCTACCCACGTTCAATGCTTACAAATTCAAGGCTGTAATGCATCAGATGCTTGAAGAGCCCGACAGTCTGGAGATTGCTTATACGCAAGCCATTGAAGCTCCATTTGCACCAACGGTGGAGTTTGCGACCATGTTGGAAAACAGGGGACGCCTTTATTTCAATCAGAAATTGTATGCCAAAGCATTGGATGATTTCACAAGGACCCTTTCTTATGGCCCCTCATGCATTAGCTCCTATTACCGGGCCAGGTGTATTCTGGAATCTAATCAGTATCAGGACAAGTCTTCTGCCAATACTGACCTCATGGCCATCGTCAACGTTGATTGCAGTAAGTTGGGGGCAGGACCGCTTTCTTATGTTCACGAAAAAATTGGTGACTACTATAAAGATAACGGCAACTATGGTAGCGCGTTGAACTACTATGCTAACTCGTATAACTACAGTCCCTATTACTACAATGCTGCCTGGGCCGCTATTTCGGCATTGACCGTCCAGAACTATGGCGCCTGCACTTCCTGGGCCACGAAATTTGAAACGGAACTGGAAACGACCCGATCAAGTGATTATGTGAACTGGCTCGCGGGAGAGGTGTTTTATGCAAGTGGCTACGCGCATTGGCAAAATGGCAATACCGACCGTACGGTTCGTGATTTTGAGCGTGCCAAACGCCTTGGCCATCAAACAGCAAGTCAATACCTACGGGATTATTTTAATCGGTAACCTGCCATGTGGATAAGGATCATTGTTGGAGTTTGGACATGTCTGTTCGTCGGTGTTTCCCTGGGACAGATTTATAGTACCAATGATGCCAACTTTACCAAAGGGAGAAGTGCCTACAAGAGCAGAGACTACCACGGGGCTTATTTACATTTTGAGAAATACATCGACGTAGAAACTTCAAGAAGCGTCCATGAATCAAGAGAGGAGAAGCTGATGTATGCGTATGTTTATGCAGGCTTTTGCTCTGAAGAAATCGAACGTTTTGAGAAGACCATATCCTTTTATGAAAGAGGATTAAAGCTTGCAAGAAAGTTAGGTAATAAACCTTATACAAGTCTTATTCTCAATAACCTTGGGATGCAACATCAACGGGTAGGTAAGTTCCAGGAGGCCATTGATGCGCATATGGAATCGCTCAAACTTGATATTGAACTCAATGAACGGCGATCCGTGGGGATTGATTATTCCAATGCCGGAGATGCTTATATGAAATGGGGAGATTATGCCAGGGCCTTGGAAAACTACGAGAAGTCAAAAGAAATTCATCTGCAGGATGGAGATCAGGGGAAGGCGGCTTCAAGAGAGGTGGGAATAGGTGAAGTCTACCTGCGATGGAATCAATTGGAGTTGGCGATGGCCACGTTGCAAAACGCAACAACCACGATGCTTGAACACAACAGAAACCCTTCCAGTGGTGTTATGCTAATGGCTGAAATTCACGCTAAAAATGGGGATTTTGAAAAAGCAGAGGCTGAGATTGGTCGTGCACTTGGATATGACCAACGAGCAGGCAATGACAGTAAACTGGCAGATCGGTTGAATGGTTTGGGGCTACTCTATCAAAAACAAGGAAGGATGGGCCATGCCATTTCTTCTTATGAGGAAGCATTATCCAATGCACGTTACCGCAAAGACAAAGACAACATAGCCCGTATATTGTCCAACCTGGGGTCGGTTTACTATGAAGAGGGGGACTTTCCAAGCGCCATTACACACTTTACGGAATCCGTGGGTTTAAAGGAAGAACTTAGGAAATCGGCCTTCGGGCCCATTCGACGTGAATACCTTTCCAGTCAGATTCAAACCTATAAGTACCTGGCAGCGTGTTACATGAAAACAAATAAGGTTGCTGAAGCTTTCGAAGCCATCGAAGCAAGCCGGTCCAAATACCTCACAGAACAAATTGTTGGCGAGGGCATGGAACCGGAGGTCTTGTCTCTTGATAAAACACAGCAATTGCTAGATGCTGATGAGGTTGTGTTGGTTTATGCAAATTCAGACTGGCGTGAGAAAATCCTGATAGCGATCACCAGAGACAAGGTGAAAGGAATGGTTTTGGACGATCGCAATTTTCTTAGAGAAGCCATTGAACTGTCCCAAAAAGAGACGCAATCCACAGGACAACAGCAGCGTGGAAGTTTAAATTATGTCATTGATAAACTCCTGGCAAAGGAAGCAGCAGGCCCCGTTCCTGATTCCGATATCTTCGAAGTTGCCATCAATTATTACCGTGACCTTTTGATCCACCAAAAGGATGATGAGGATTGGGCCAGGCTCTTCTATCAACTGTTAATTCAACCCGTTGCAGGGATCGTGAAGAGTAATCAGAATGTAATCATATCTCCCGATGGCCTTTTAAACTATTTGCCTTATGAAACACTGATAGACAACAAAGGCAATTATCTAGTGGCCTCCAGGGATGTACGATACACCCAGTCGATGGCGGTATTGCAGGCATTAAAAGAACGCAACTATCCGGAATCCAGGCAATACATGTTGGCATTCGGCGGTTCTGTATATACTGAATCAACCTACAAAGCCGATATGGGGCTACCTGAGGGCCAACTGTTGCCAGAGGAAGAGTTTACAGCAGCTGCAAGTTTGGATTTTGATTTTTCACTGGGAAGAAAAGCACCCTCGGAACTGCTTTTGACTGAAAGTTTGCGCTCCGAACTTAGTCAGGATCCAGATAAGTCACTTCGTGATACCTATAAGAAATTGGGGATTACCACGATGAACAACCTTCCTGGTACTTTATATGAAATCGAACATGTAAAGGATGTCGTGCCTGACGTCAAAATTTACTCGAAGTACCAGGCTAACGAATTTTATGTTAAATACTTGAATGATAATGGCCAACTGGGAAATTACAAAGTGTTGCACTTTGCTACACATGGACTTACCGTTCCCATTCTCCCTGAGCTGTCAGCGGTGGTTCTTAGTCTGTACGACGAGGAACGCAGTGAGGACGGCTATCTCCGGACAGATGAAATCAATGATCTCGATATACGTGCGGACTTTGTCAATCTTTCTGCTTGTGAAACAGGACTGGGTAAAATTTATGGGGGAGAGGGAGTTGTAGGACTCACTCAGTCCTTCCTGATTGCCGGAGCCAATGGATTGTCTGTTTCTCTGTGGTCTGTGGCGGACAATTCCACAGCGATTTTTATGGTTGAAATGTACCGCAAGGTAAATCAACAAGGGATGGGTTATTTTCAGGCAATTGCAGAAACCAAGCGAGAATTCATTCAGGGGAAGTATGGCGAGGCCTTTAAATTGCCGTATTTCTGGGCACCATTCGTTTACTACGGAAGAAAAAACTAATGATGGATACTTACTACAAGACGGAAGACCAACCCCTGGAACCAAACGAGTTACGAAAGCTCAAGAGGGGCTTTTGGGTCATTCCCATATTTCTAGTGTTGTTCGGTGGTTTCTTTGCCTTTCTTTTCAATATGTTAAATCCCAATGAAGGTATTACCTTCTGGATACCCGTTGGCTTTATGACGTTTTTCATCGGAATTATGGGTTATATCATTTGGGGATTCATCATGGACATGAGTGAAAAGACCAAACAGGTATTTCAGGGACTCATCACAAGGAAACACCATCGAAGGAGCACTGGCAAGTCTAAAAACAGTTCGTACTTCCTCTATTTTGGAGAGAAGAAGCGCATGCGAGTTGAACCTCATATATACCATAAGTTTGAGGAAGGCGACCTGATAGAGATCCACCGATCCAGGCGGTTGTACAACATGATCTACAAGACCGAACTCTTGAAAAGAGATGTCATGACGCAAGCTGTTTCAGAAGTGAAGAAAGCGCAAATGAGCAAACAACAGCGTGCAGCTTTCATACTGATCTCTCTTTTTGTGGTTATCGTCGGATCGTTAGTCGGAGGAGTGTTACTGGGAGTTATTGAGTGGTAGACCTGAAATAATTCAAAAAAGTAGGGTTAAATCTTAAATGAGCCTTGTCCTCTTAACTTTTATAACCTTACAAAGGATGAGGGAGATTTTCTAATAGATTATTGCGATTTCAAGTCAGCTTACCAGTTGCCAGGCCAACCAATTTGAGACCCAGTTTCACCCAGCCTATGGGAGGAACGAGGAGTGACAGGACTAGTGGGAGTACCTCTTCCAGAAATGTTATTGTCTTTTTCAGGCTTTCGAGCGTTTCCTGATTCCTTTTCTTGTGTTCAGCGATCATTTCAGGAGTAACCAGGCCTTGTTGCAAGGTGACCACATCAAAATCAAAATCATAGTTGGAATACAGGTTACCTGTTCTCACCTCCCGCTTGCCAAACACGAAGCTGATGGCCTCTTTAAACGTTTGAATGCCCTTTTTGATCTCATTTATTAGGATTCGGACACCATTTTTGATCCAATTGAAGAACTGCTTAATTGCTTTGACGATCGCCTTCAATCCTTTGCCTATTGCTATTCCGATCTTTTTGAAAAAACGGCCGATTTGACGAAAGAAACCTTTGCCACCTCTTGACTTCTTTTTCTTCTTTTTCCTGCCTTCAGGTGCTTTCAGTTCCGCGTTAATGATAGTCTCCAACTCTTCATAGAAAGCGTCCTTTTCATCGTCTTCCACCTGATTTGCCAGTTCTTCTACATTTCCCGCAATGGAGACAGTTTCATCATTTTCAGCAGCCTTTTCAATTTTTTGAACCCCCATCGAAAGAAGAAATCGTGCATTGATGGCCCAGTGTTCCTTGTCAAGTTGCATGATGAACTCACGCGTGTGAATGATGGGTTTATCCTCGCCGAAATTCACCATTGAGGTCAGGTCTTCAATGGCCTGGAGGCTCATTGCACCCATATCTTCGTCTAGCCGCCCATCATATGTGCCAAAAAGCCATAGTCTCAGCTGAATCAATCGAATGAACAGGCGATTCAGCGGGTCCCTTTCTAATTGCTCAACTTTCACACGATTTTTCTTTGGAAAGTGATCATCCAACGCAGCGATTAGAATGGGCAGTGTTTTTTGACGAGCTCGCTTGCTTAAAACCCCTAGAGAAGTCTGGAAAGTATTTTTGTCATTCTCGAAACTCTTTTCAAGCGCCGTATTGGAAGGGTTTCGGAAGAAGACGATTCCGTCATAAAGACTCCCATCAAAGGCGTCAAGGTTGTTCAAAGCAGTGATAAGCGATTCTAGCTGCCCTGTTTTTTCAATTACCTCTGTAGTATCCGGGCTACCCA
Source organism: Cyclobacteriaceae bacterium (assembly GCA_965215825.1). Classification (GTDB taxonomy): domain Bacteria; phylum Bacteroidota; class Bacteroidia; order Cytophagales; family Cyclobacteriaceae; genus JAWPMT01. Next base: position 1,970,031 of record CBDCEM010000003.1, read on the forward strand.
GCCATCTTTTTAGCAGATTGAGTGCGTTTTCTGTGGCTGTCTTGAAGTTGGCTTGTTGATGATGACCATGAAGGGAGAGTACCATCAGTCTGAAATTGAGAACACGAGTAAGGATCGGGTCTGATTTGATTTGCTCTAAACTAAATTTGTGCAAATGGAAGTCATCGTCCAGGGAAGATAAATCTTGAAGAAAGTCAATCTCTTCATCATTTAGAAAAGGATCAATACCCGGAATTGGCGCATTAGTGATGACTGTTTGCCGAAGTTCCAGGCGAAAGCCAGAAATACCCTGAAGAACTCTTTGTGCACTGAGTTGCTGATCTTGCTGTCCGAAAATAGAGACGTAGCCAAGGTTGTCGAGCAATTCATCGGTTACATCTTCCGAATGTTGTACGATCCGATCGTCCTCTTCTTCCTCCAAATCCAATTCCAGGTCACCAAGTACAGACATGATTATCGATTCATGAATTTGTAGGTGTCAGAACGAAACTGAAGATATTGCTCGTAAATGGACTGCACAAGCCTGGAATTTGAATGGTTTGAACTTAAGCCTACTTTTTCTATTACCACGTCCTGTGTTGGATCGATTAAAGGACCAATGGCCTTATCAAAATCATCATAAAGACCATTGCCATCAATGCGAAAGGGATCAGTGAAAAAGTGAAACCTAAATGCCATCAGGAAACAAATTTTCCTACTGTTTCGAAAAGTGTCTTTCGGGCTTGTTGGGAGGCAGTTACTAATTCCTTGTGCGAAGCTACTATTCCCTGAAGCGCTTGTTTGTTATTGACATAACTTACCGAATCTCCTTCCAGTTCAAACCTGGAATAAGCCACCAGTTCAGCACTTGTGAGTCTTCCGCGAATGTGCGAGAAAATGTCCTTCGGATCAAAAATACCCAACGCATCCTTCAGTTCTTCGAGTGACTTTTTTCTTTCTTTAACCACCTTTTTAGCCGCTCGAATTTCTTTCCTGCGTTTCTTGTCATCAGCGGGATCCTCGCTTGTCTCGATTTGTTTTATTAATTCCTCTCTCGCTGTGGTCAATGCCGCCTCTGCGGTCTCTAGTTGAGCTTTTTCGGCATCGCTGAGGCCTCTTTTTAGAGGTATGGGTTTGTCAGAAGGGTTGGTGAGGGTGGCTACTTCCAGTGTGACCAAATCCTCTACTACATCCTTTAAAAAGTCTAATACTGCCATATGCTTGATGATTAATGATGTTAAATTGGTTTAAGTGTGTCTAAGACAATTCCAGCCATGTTCACAAGTGACATTTTTCCCTGCAGCGCCGATTCCGTAATTGCGGCGTGTAGCTCAATCAATTCAGGTGTTGAAGTTTGGTCTGTAATTGCCAGTTGATCCCCGTCTACTGCTACCTTACTGTAGGCAATCACCTTTTGAGAATCTTCATTTATCATGACGGATTCCGTCGTAGAAAGATCGTCAATCATTGATTCCAGGGCTTCTTTGATTCGGAGCGACATAGTTCTTATGTAGGGGTTAGGCCAGCAATGTTATTTCTCGTCTTACCGTTTCATTAAAAGTAAGCAATTATTTCAATTCTACAGAGGAAACTCTCGGGCTTAGATTGTTAGTTTTTATGATGCCAGCGTGCTATTTGCCTTGGATCGAATAGACATGCTTACCTTTAGTCCAGAGCCTTACTTGGTGAAAAGATGAGGCCCATTAAAAAGTGAAAGAACAAAAAATCCCCTTCACAAAGGGGACTCAAAGGGGGCTAGGGGGATTCGAACTACTCAACCAGCAACTTACGAATATGACTCTTGTTCTGAGTTTCGATTTCTACAAAATACATTCCACGGTAAGAGGGTTTGAACGTTATTTCAAACTCATGACTTTCAGGGGAAAATTGATCCATAACACGTCCGGAAGCATCTCTTAGGGTGATGTGATGCATAAGTGTCTTAGATGTGATAGTAGCCGATTCGATGACTGGGTTGGGATAGACCTGAAGATGAGGTTCCAACAATCGATCAGCATTTAAGACAAACTCTAATTCCGTTACAATTTGCCAATTGGCAGGGTCATCATTGTCCATTGTCAAATCAATGATTTCGAGAAAACCTCCCGCGCCATTTGCCCCTGCGGGCCAGGGTGCCTCATATGAATAAGTCACCTCATCGATTACATTGCCGTATCCATTCAACAATCGTATGGTTTCACCTTCATTGTTCAGACTCCTGTTGTATTCGTCATACGGAGTAAAACCGAATGTGCTTCGAAAGGCGAGACTTTCATTGGCCAATAATACACTTCCACCAGGAGACAACATGGTATTCGCTTCAAACTGATAAACAAGGCCTGTTCCCCCGAAATAGACCCCTGTCAAGTCTGCTGTTTCATCGCCTACATTGGTGATCTCGAGGAATTCCAGGTCGTTTTCGTCGAATCCACCTGCAGATACTGGTTGGTAATTTATTTTGGAAATCACCAATTCAGGTACTTCTTCACCGACGCATTCGCTGGTTGCTCCAAGTTGATTGGTCATCCACTCGTTACGGTCAGTCACCCATTGTTTCATGGCGCTGATATGATCTTCGAAATCGCCAAGTGTGCCCCATCGGGAGTGCTCTCGATCTTTCGCTTCATCAAGCAACACAACCACCTCGTCCATGAATTGGTGAATCTCATCAGGGTATAACGGTTGTCCTTCCGCCGTTAGTTGATTCCACCTTTTCGTCAGATAACATCTGAATGGCCCACTGTCATACAGGTCCTTCCAAAACATCGCGCCAACATTGTCATTATTGTCAAATTGCCATACATCAATGTGACTTCTATCCAATCCCCAGAAGAACAGGTCATTTCCATAAGTCAGGTTGAAATCCCAAACCGGGCCTGCCCTAAGTTTGGCGTTGCGGTCTTTATGAAAGAAAGTACTGAACTGATACCCATCTACATTGGAGGCCAACTCATTGATCAACATGAAGTCTACGAAAGAAGGCAAGTCAATGATGGAAGGGTATCCATCGGAAGGGGAGATATTATTAGCATCTGACAGGTTAGCTAAATCCCAAAATACATCCTGAATATAGCCATTTTGAAGCGTGGTTACTTCAAGAGGTTTTGGGTGTTCATGAATAAATGCCGTTTCAAAGCCTGCATTATTGGGCATGGTCCAGGCAGCAAAATCGTCACCTTCGGTTTTATCCGCTTTGGTGATGTAGCCCCCGGTCAGGTCATCGCCGGAATTGTCAAAAGCACCGATCTTGTTGATGTTGATGCGGTTATCGTCAGCTTTGAGCTTTTCTTGAAGGATGTAGATACCACGATAATCTCCATTAAGGACCATTTCACAATAAATACCTCTGGAAGCGTACTGACCAATTTTCAGAGACGTCTGATAACTGATGTAGTCTCGCATCAATGAAGGGTCAAACGCCAGGCCATTCAGTATCCAGTCGTTTTCCTCGGGCAATCCCAAGAGGCTCACATTGTCTTTCTCGCTCTGCGCATCGTAGGTAGTAAGAGCATATTGCTTCTTGTCCAATACTTGAGAAGAAGAACCTCGAATCTCTATGGCAATGGTTCCTGAAAAATCATGACTATCTGGATTATTGGCGTCTGCCAGTAAGTTTCGCTGCCCTTCACCATTATCGATGACGGTCATGGTTGCCCATATTTTGGGTTCGTCCTGGATCGCCCGACCATCCATGGTTTCGATGACGACTATCGGTAGATTAGAAGATTCAAATTCAATGGGTGCCGCAGGTATATCAAACCAGTCAGGCACGTTTCGATAATCGTTGCTGGTGTTATTGATTCCAACAGACAAAACAGGAATGGCTGTCATGTCTGAGGAGGTTAGGCTCTCATTGTGCACTTCTACAGCCAATACATTCGTGCCTGTTGCCAGTCGCTCCAGGTCAATTTTAAAGCGTTCAGGATCCAAGCCGGTATAAAGTCGCGCTTCATGCAGTCCATCCGCTGATTGATCGTAAGCAGGTACGTTACCTGATACAAGCGAGCGAGCGATCTCGGTACCATTCAGGTACGCTACAAATCCATCGTCAAAGTCCATGTCAAGCAATACGACCTCTATTTCGTCCAGAGCCACCACATCGAACTCAAGTCTCATGTACAAGGATAGGGTCGCATTGATTTCCGTCGCATCATCGCCATCGCCATATCCGATCCCGGAATTCCCCGTTGACCAGCTCGAAGCATCGAATCCAGCGTCTTTCCACGTAATATCCGGTTGTACATCCGGTACAATGTACTGCCACGAATCACCTGGAAGCACAGCACTTTCCCAATGATCGACCTGACCAAATAGTTGAGTGCCCGAGCATAGAATGGTCACCAAAACAAATATGTTTCTAATCATAAAGAGGTACTTCTCGATAAGTATTGACAGGGGTGATTTGCTAATTTAAGGAATATGTAGTTTTTAGGGATACTTGAATTCCCTGGTAATTGTGATATGTTTTGTTTACCAAATTTTATTCTGTCAACCTGGTCGTGAATTGAGAGACGAAGGAATGTAGGAACCCTACTTATCGCACCTCACAACTGCAGATGAATGTGATCATCATGTCGAACTGCGTGGCATCCATGAAACCGAATCTTGTTGAACCACTGCAATTCCAGGCGATTCTTCAAATGAGGTTCAATAAAGACCTTACCGGTACTGGCATGCAAAGCCAAAGACTGTAGAAGGCGTCGATTGGCCCGATAGTCGAATTTGTAATCGGGATGTTGATCAACAGAAAATTTAGTCGTGAAGGAATATTGCCAATGTCCTTGCTCTTCACAAACCGCAGGTTGATCGACCTCATTAGACCTGGGTTGTTCTACGATACCATAACCAGAGTAAGATTTGCCTGTATTGAGGTATTCTCCGTTGGAGTTTGAATAGATGAACGCCAGGTCAATTTTCTCACCATCATCATGGCTCAGGTGACCGGTCATGGGAAAGCCGTTGATACAGGGGAAATTGGCATCCAGATAAATGATGACCTGATTCGACGGTAAGGACAGAGCAGTTTCCAGAAGGAGGTTTTTGAGTTCTGGTTTTACATAATGCCGATTGGCTAACCAAATAGAAGCATTGGCCGGTTTAATTTTAGTTTCGTGATAAATCGGCATAGGCACCCTTCCAAAATATTGAGCAATGAGAGGTGTGAGGATGAGATTAAATAGCAGATAGAGCAGGAGGAATGCTCCGAAGTGTTTCAATCGGCCGATAAACCCATGCCACCCCATGTTCAGCTTTCTTTTGAGAACCAGGTACAACACATACACCAGTCCACCTGTTTGGGTCAGAGCAGTCAATAGCAATAAGAGGAGGGAGCGCTTGATCAGAGTTAACAACAAGAACCTTGAATTTTGTCTTGTAACGAAAGTAGCGAAATAAAAGTATGCTTTGGCAAGGCCGCTCAGATGTCATACGGGAGTACCTTGGATAGACAATTCGCTTCGATGGTTATTGTTTCCGATAGACTGAAGTACGAGCTTCTTCTTTAACGTTGCTCACAATTTTACTATTTTAGTTGATAGACCGTCTGAGGAGTTAAATGGTATTTCCATCTTTAGAATAAACTGTTAACAACAATGAAAGAAAATGATGTTTCCAACGAAAGAGGACCCAACATTAACCTGTCCTATTTCACGATGCGCGAAACCATTGGTTGGGCTGGTTTATTGCTTCCATTACTGTTAGTAGTAATTGCCTGGTTTCATGATTCGGCACCTGATTATTTCTATCAACCTTCCATATCGGATTACTACTACACCGTTTCTGGTATCCTGTTTATTGCTCTGATCACATTGATCGGTGCATTTCTTATATCATATCGAGGGTATGATAAAGAACAAGGCGAACTCATTAGTGACAATGCCATTACCTGGATCGCAGGTATTTTGATATTGATTGTGGCCACTGTTCCTACACCTTTCGAAATGATAGATACCTACCGACCCACTCCGATAGCGCACAACCACCCAATATGGGGAGGGTTGCATTTTGTAAGTGCTGTTGGCTTTTTTCTGGCCATGAGTTTCCTGTCGATTAGTAAATTCACGAAAGGTACGGCCCCGTTTTCTACAGATAAAAAAATGCGAAACAAGATCTATAGGACATGTGGTTGGGGCATGCTGATCACCCTGGGAGCAGGAGGTATCATGATCCTTCTTGGACTGAGGAACCATTTTGAGCACATCATCTTTTGGTTGGAAGTCATTTTAATGATCTTATTTGCCGTCAGCTGGCTCGTGAAAGGCAAGGGATTGGTGCGACTGGGTATTCAAAAAGGCCAGACTAATTTGCCAGAGTCACAGATCAGCAATGGTTCTGATTCGGTCCCCCCTGAATCCCAATCGTAAAATCACGGGAACCACCAAGACCGGCGGCACGCGTAGTGTATATCTTTCACGCGCTTCTACAGAGCTGTCATAGGTAGTTTATGAAGCAGTCTTCGACGATTCCATTTGCCACAGTCCGTGTCCGCACGGACGAACAACACCCTCATTCAAATTCCTTTTTGTAGTTGACACCAGTGACTAAGGAGACAACATAATCCAAACTGCCATTCACGCTTATTGATAAGTCATTCACACCTATGGTCAGTTGTCTACACCTCCTTGGAACAAGGGACCTGGGCTCCAATCAATTTTGAGGCATACTAAACGAAATACTATGATGTATACAACTCGAAAAATTGGATTATTGATGTGCTTATTTTTAAGTACATGGCTTGTAAGCTGTTCCAGCGAAGAAGATCCGGCCCCGACCAATGGTCTGGTCACGGTTACGGTAAATGACCCTGATGGTGTAGGTGCAGCCGGTGCACAGGTGTTGTTTTTCAGCTCGGAAGCTGATGCTTCCGCCAGTCAAAACGTCATTCAAACCTTCAACGGTGATGCTCAGGGAGTGGTTAGTGTAGACATGCTCTTTGGTGATTATTACGTACGGGTCATTAGTTCAGATGCCCTGTTATTAGATGCGGTTGCTGAAGTAACAATTGCGGAAACCAATGCTCCCGAAACAGTAGAATTGGGTTGGGATGCCACGGCTTTTGTTGTAGGCAATTGGGATCTTACCAGTGTTGTCGCTTCAACCTCCTACGATGGCGAGACCATTGACGATACTGCCATTGACGGAGAACAGTATTCCTTTCAAGCCAATGGTGATTATACCTTCCTGGTGAACAATGAAGAGGTACTGTCAAATGTATGGGAAGTAGATGCCGACGAATCTTTGATCAGGATTACGGGTATGAAGCTGATTGTTGAAGCGTATGTATCTGATCTGAATGCACAGATTACTGTTCCAGCAGGAGAGGTGGCCGATGCGGAGACTTATTTGGTTACGACCAATTCCAGAAGTGAAGTGAACCTTCAAAGTGCAGGTGGCTTTGATGTAGATGGCGCTACAGTTACCTATTCTTACAATTTCACCTTACAAAGAAGGTAAGTTTAGTAGTCGCTGGGGAGTTCGTCAATGGCTCCCCTTTGACTGCTATTCAGTCCGTCGAGAACTAGCCGGCTTTTGGTAATGTGATGTAAAACTTGGTGCCCTTTCCTTCTTCAGTAGTGAATTTTATCTCTCCATTGTTCAGCGCCACAAATTCTTTCACCAATACCAACCCAAGACCTGAGCCCTGTTCCTTAGCCGTTCCTTTCCGTACTTTCCCTTTGTCAATAGAAAACAGCTTGTTAAGGCTCTGTTCAGGAATTCCAACTCCCTTGTCCTCAATGACCAATTCAATGAACCCATCTGAGGGAGTCTGTACGATCTTGATTTCGCTGTTAGGAGGACTGAATTTGATCGCATTAGAAAGCAGGTTTCTCAAGACCGTAGATATCGTGTTATAGTCTGCCAGAACTTCCGCGTCCTGCAGGTCCGCCGATACGGAAATACCCTTCATCTCATAGGTTTCCACATAAATGTCCAATACTTCCTCCACGATCGGGCGTAACTCGAGCGATTCTATCTTAATGTTAAGTTCATTTTGCTGGCTCAGCGACCAGTTGAGCAAGTTGTCCAATAGCAGTTTGAGCCGCTTAGCCGATTGATCCGTGTGTTCAATGATTTCATGAACCTTCGAAAGCTCATTTTTGGCCAGGTAGGACTTTATGATTGCGGTGGAGGTCTCGAAAGATGTGATGGGGCCCCTCAAATCGTGCCCGATGATTGAAAATAACCGATCTTTTGTTTTGTTGGACCGGTTCAATTCGAACGACTGGGCCGATATCCGGGCATTGAGTTTTTTCGTTCGACGTTGGTTCATCAGCACGTACCAAATCAATGCAATGCAAGCCACTAGAGCACCTAAAATGCCAAGCATCAGTTGGCGTTGATTTTCATTTTCACTCGTCAATAACTGATTTTGGGCTTCTTTCTGTTTGGTGTCGAATTTCTCCTGCATTTCTACGCGCAGCTCGCTCACTTCCAAACTGCGAATGCTGTCTTGCATGACTTTTACTTGCTCAGAGACAACAAAGGCATCTTCGAATCTCTCGGCCATGGCCAGAATTTCTACCCGCTCTTCAAGTATTCCCAGGTATTTATCATGAAGTTCAAATTTCGAGCTCAACCGTAGCGCTTCAGCAAGATGAAAATCGGAACTATCCATTTTATCAAGATGACCATAAGCCACACCAAGTACCGTATGAGAATCGATCATTTGTAATTCCTGACCATATTGTTGCTCCAGACGAAGGCCTGTGAGTTGGGAATCGACAGCTCCACGAAAATCTCCTTTGTATCCCAGCGATTGCCCAATGTTGCCGTAGCAAAATGCCTCAAGAATAGGGTAGATATCAGGAGCTTTGGCTTTTACTTGCTCAAACAGGAGGATTGCCGAATCGTACTCCTCCGCGTTCATGTAAGTGCCTCCCAGGTTGAAGGTATTGACCAGTAAGTTGGTTTCATCGTTGACCATCTGATAGGCTTCATTACTCAAACGGAAGTATTTCTTAGCCGCCGTTAAGTCTCCAAATTCGTTGTATACATTGGCCAGATCTGCGAGCGTACCCGCATAGAATTCCGTGTCGGTTTGTGGGTCGAGGAGCGCCAATGAAGTTTGTAAGAGTTTCAGAGACTCCCTGAAGTCACCTTTATAGGCCAACAAATAAGATAAATAGCCATGATGCTGGACGAGCAATAGCCGGTTATCCTCGATGGAATTAATCACCTCATAGGTATGATCCAAAACAATCCGGGATTCTGTTGGGTTCTGGTTGATGATAAAGGTCACCACGGTCAAGAGAAAAGAGGCGTAGGTTTTATCCTCTGCTATCAATTCTTTACTTGCATGGAAGAAATCCGGCCAATTGATGGGATCATTTTCTTCGTAATACGCATAAAAGAGCGAGTCTTTCAGGTGATGTTGCTCATGGTATTCATAAAGCTGCTGGATCGTGACCTGGGCCTGTACCTGGGCACAGCACATACAAGCGATCCACATCAGGCCGCCGATAGATAACTTGTTCTTCATCCGATCTTCAAGAGTCTGGTCATCAATGATTCCTTGTAGCTACGGCCCACAGGCACCTGTTTTCCATTCATGTCCAGGGACTTGAATTGCGAATCTATTTGCCTAATCTTTTCCAGGTTTACCACAAATGACCGATGTACCTGCATGAACTGTTCCATGGGTAATTGATGAGAGAGTTCGGTAATCTTACCAGTCACAAGTTTCTCTTGTTGTTCCAGGATCAATCTGCATTGTTTGTTGCTTGCTTCGATGTACAGCAAGTCTTCAGGGTCTATTCGAATGAACCCTGTCTCATCTTTGAGAAAGAGCGCTGATTTGGTAGCGGAAGAACTGATAACAGGCGAGGAGGCGGGTTTTGAAGAACAAGCCAGGGCAATGGCGGCCTGCAGGGAGGCTGCATCAAAAGGTTTAGTCAGGAAAGCGGCTGGGAAGCTTTGCACAGCTTCTGCCACCAACTCCCGGTCATGCTGTGAGGTAATGTACAAAAAGGGGATGTCGTAGGCCAGTGCCATCTCCCGGGCAAGATCGATACCATTAAGGTCGGTCCCCAGGTCAATATCGAAGATCAGTAAATCAGGCCTGGTAGCTTTGACCAGCCTACGAAATACAACCACATCATCCACAATATCAATGGGGATATGGTCTAAGGCTTCAATGGCAAGCCAAAGTGATTTGGCGGCAATCGGATCGTCCTCTATGGCTAATATCCGGGTTTGGATCATGCTCAAATAATCAATTTGTATTCACCTGTCCGGCTGGTTGCGGGAACAATACAAAGGTAAGCGTCAGAGAAACCCAACAACTGCAACGAATGGGTCAAATACTAGCGTTAATGAGTCACCCTTCACACTTCGAGGGCCTCAGGGCTCGGGAGCAACAATTTGTTTCCTCTCTCGGGATCGTATGTGGAAATTATGGGTGGGTGCGGGAAAAGGGACATTCCTCTCTTGCAAATACATGAGATATCACCTATCGTCACTGCGAGAACTAATTTTGGTTTCACCGAACACACAAAAACTAATACGGCCCGCCGAAGCGGACAGAATAAAATAAGCGCGTCATGCCGGTTTTTATCGGCTTATACTCCGCAGGAAGCCGATAAAAGACCGTCGGCACGCGTAGTGTATCTCTTTCACGCGCTTTTACAAATCTGTCATAGGTAGTTTACGAATCAGTCTTCGACGATACTCTCTACAATACTATTTCGTTGTTCAGCATTTTATTAGGATTTCATTGGTCGTGGCAGTCTTTGACGTTGATTCCTCACCAGATTTGTGCTGATAGATTCTCGCTTGTAAGTTGCTGGTTACTCCGATGTAGAGCGTCGTACGATGTTTGTTTGATACGATGTAAATGTATCATCCTCCCTTAGTCATGGTTATAATTTAACCCTTCTATATCGCATTCTTTTATTAGCACGTCATTCCGGGTGACCGGGAGGGAGTCCCGGAATCTCAAAGTGTTTTAGTGGTTCTCCCTAGCTTGAGATTCCGGTATTATTGCGCTTCGCTTCCTAAACCGGAATGACGTGTAAAAGGCTTAGCAGCCGTTCGTGTCCTCACGAACGGGATTTATGGCAGGAAATGATATCTATGCTTACTTCTTCGATTTCCTTCTCTTTTGCCATTTCCTCAAGGTACCAAAAACAAGTACAAATAATGCCGCACCGATGATCGCCGGGTAATCCATGATAAACTCCCATGACACATGTGCCACATTCGATGCAGTTTCAGGAACAGCTATAATGATAAAGCTTGAAGCGATGTATCCTTCCGTACCCTGATATTCAACCTTCCACCACCACTCATTCGTTTTTTCCAACACCTGCACCTTTTCACCTCCAGCCACGGTCCTGAGTATCTTCTTCTTGTTGTCTGGTCCTTTGCGCATGTTCACATCCGAATCGATCTCATAGACCCAGATAGTACTTGCGAGTAGCAAGCTGAAAAGTGCAAGGATTGGTTTCATTTGACTTTTTGAATTGACCTTTTTTTCGATGTGAAGATAGGCGGGTTTAAATAATTCTACATTGATATTACTGGTCTTTCGAAACATGGTCATTTTCATGAAGATGTACTTCTCCTGAATAGTGTGGCTTTTTGATAGTTTTCCTTAACCTTGCTTACCTAAGTATCATCCTGTGCATCCCTTAAAAAAACACATTGAAGAAATTACTCCCATTACAGACGAGGAGTTTGAATACTTACTGAGTCATTTTGTTCCTGTCAGAAAGCGTAAACATCAATTCATTGTGCAGCAAGACGAACCGGTCTACCGGGAATACTGGGTCCAAAAGGGATTGCTCAAATCTTATGTATTGGATCAGACGGGTAAAGAGCACATCCTCATGTTTGCCATGGAACACTGGTGGGTGACCGATTATGATGCCTTCACAAACCAAACAGATGCAAAAATCTCAGTGGACTGTCTCGAAGATTGTGAATTGCTCTACATGGATTACCCCAACAAAGAGAAACTGCTTCAGGAGATGCCTTTGTGGAACAAGTTCTGGGCGTATAAGACCAAGCAAGGCTACATCTCACTGCAAAACAGAATACTTTCCTTGTTGAAAAATACTGCTCAGGAACGCTACGACTTACTCTTCGAGCAGTATCCACAACTGTTTCAACGTGTACCCAAAAAACTGCTTGCTGCTTATTTAGGCGTATCTCGAGAAACCCTAAGCAGGTTTCAGACCTAAAGTGATCTTGATCACTCCAAAGCCGTGATATAGGCCCTATTAGCTCATACAACGATTTCTTCTCTTTGATTCATCAAAAATCATTGTGAATTAAAAACGTAAGAAATCATGAAAATTAACAAGCAAACAGCCTTGGCCTTATTGATCATTAGATTGACGGTAGGTCTATTGATCATCCTTCATGGCTATGCCAATCTGGTGTCAGGTTATGCCTTCATCGGAAGTGTGATGACGAATGCAGGTCTTCCAGCATTTTTCGCCTACGGGGCATTCCTTGGAGAAATTGTAGCGCCCATACTCGTGATCATTGGGTATCGGGCCCGATTAGCAAGCCTGGCATTAGCCTTCACCATGTTGGTGGCCATTTTACTGGCACACTCGGCCGAAATATTCGCCCTGAATCAGTTCGGAGGATGGGCCATTGAGCTTCAGGCATTCTACTTATTTGGAGGTATTGCTATTTTCTTTGCCGGAGCTGGGAAACATGCCATTTCTACCTCAAATGACTGGGACTAACCGAAAGCGTGTTTTCAGTCATGCGAATCCCATTGATTCCAATACTCATCCTGGTGATGGGTCTATTGAAAGCGACATCAGGTTGGTCCCAAATTGAAAATATAGCAGTAAGTGAGGAGGTAACGATAGACCGGCTATATGTCGGCCTCCTCGCTGAAACTCATTTTGAGACGAAAACGCTTAATCAATCAAGATATCTGACGTTCCAGTCAGGTGCCCGGATCAATCTTTTAATTATCCCTGGCGTGTTGTCCGTGCGATCTTTTGGAATATTAAGAGAGGTTGGGGACGAAAAACCTAAACCCTTTACCAACTTTGAGTCCATTATAGCATCCGGTAAGCGCGTGACGATTCACCTGGGGGTGATGGCCACACCAACCACGGAATTGCGGCCCAACCCATCTACCTGGCAAAGTCAGGTAGAAACCAATGCCGAACGTACGATTCCAGGGGGGAAGCCCGGTATCAAAGTGAACTATCTGTTCTCAAATGCACTCAAAGTGGGCGCAGGCATCCATCAACAGGACGGACAACCTGCCTATCATCTGAAACTGGGATATGAGAAGCTGTCGCTTTCCGGATTCATGCGCGACGATGAGCTTTTCGTAGCGGCAAGGAGGGTGGATGAAAACACGGAGTTCGTCGCCAGTTTCGATGAACGCTATTTGGCTTTTTCAGCGATCATTCATGCCTTCGATGGACTGAGTTTCTATACTGATCTGGAGGTTGATACCCGACCAATAGAACGGGTAGTGCGCAAGTTGGGTATCCGCAGGTATTATCAGGGACAACATGCGCTTCGTGGCTTTTTTTCGCTCAGTTATGATCGCGTCTTTCATCGAGTGGAGGGTGGCTTTTTCATCCATCTCTGAAATGTGATCCAGATCACTTCAAAGTGGTGACATAGGCCCTGTGAGGCCTGTGCGCTTCCCTCGAATTTTGTATTCATCAAATTAATAAAAAACAAATGCCATACATCAACATCAAAGTAACCGATGAGCAAGTGACACGCACACAAAAGCGTCAGCTTATCGAAGGGGCCACCCAGCTGGTGGTCGACGTGCTGGGCAAGGACCCGGCAACCACCCATGTGGTCATCGATGAAGTGAACATCGACAATTGGGGTGTCAAAGGAAAAATGTATTCAACTCTTAAAATTTTAAAGTAGTAGTGGACCATCAAACAGCAATCATAACCGGTGCATCTACCGGTATCGGAAAAGTAATCACTGAGCGGTTCCTGGCGAATGGATACCAGGTCGTAATGAATTCATCTAGTCAGGAAAATCTTGAAAAAGCGCACGCTGCTTTTGGTTCTCCGAACAATGCCATTCTCGTTGCGGGTGACATTTCCAGAAAGGAAGTTGCCTCGCAATTGGTAAAGGCCGCCGTGGATAAGTTCGGCAGTGTGGATGTATTGATCAACAACGCTGGCGTATTTGCTCCCAAACCTTTTCTTGAAGTAGAAGAAAGTGAGCTGGATACGTTCCTTTCAGTCAACCTCAAAGGAACCTATTATGCCTCGCAGGCCGCTGTGCAGCAAATGCTGAAACAACAAGGCGGAAGCATCATCAATATTGGAACCGTGCTGGTCGATCATGCGATTGCTGGATTTCCGGCTACCGCACCCATTGCCAGCAAGGGAGCGATACATGCTTTTACACGGCAATTAGCAGCTGAGTTTGGAAAGGACAACATACGCGTCAACACGATTGCACCGGGAATCATCCGAAGCCCATTGCAAGGTAAAATTGGGGTTAGTGATGCAGATAGTTTGTCAGGGCTGCATTTACTGAATAGAATAGGGGAGCCCGAAGAAGTTGCAGCAGCAGCCCATTACCTGGCTACGGCTGAGTTCGTAACCGGAGAAACGTTCAATGTCGCAGGTGGCCACGCGATCGGACATGCCATTTAAAAATACGTATCATGAGGTATGAAGAACATGTAAAAACCATCCACAAGGTGATCCGGGATTATTTTGATGGGATATATGAAGGAAATATTGATAAACTTCAGGACAGTTTTGCTCCGGAAGCGAGGCTCTATGGAGACGTCAAAGGGGTGGAATATGCCAAAACGCTGAAGGAATATCTCGCAGGTGTCAAAAGCAGAAAAAGCCCATCTGAACTTCAGGAGAAATTTGGAATGGAAATCGTGGGCGTAGAAGTCATCGGAAAGGTGGCCATAGTAAAAGCCCATTTGAAAATGCTCGGTTTCAACTACTACGACTTTTTGTCACTAAGTATCGTAAAAGGAGATTGGAAAATTGTGAATAAAGTTTTTGTCCATGTGGAATAACACGGCAGTAAGCGAATTACTAAAAATCAAGTATCCCATCATCCAGGGTGCGTTCGGCGGAAGTTTTTCTTCCGTCGAACTCGTCGCCGCGGTTTCCAATGCCGGTGGCTTGGGTTCCTTTGGACTCAATGCCCGATCACCGCAAGAGATCCTGAAAATAGATGCAGCGATTCGGCAATCCACTAATGCCACCTATGCCCTCAATCTATGGGTGCCCCTTGCCAATGATCCGGTAAAGGATTTTGATGAGCTGGCCTTTGAGGCATGGAAGCAACGATTTGCGCCGTACTTTGAAAAGCTGGCATTGCCGATTCCAGACTGGCCAGGTTTGCCTGAACATCATTTCGATGAGCAATTAGAAGCGGTTCTTGAAGCTCGGCCGCCGGTAGTGAGTTTCATCTTCGGAATTCCTTCAGCAGCAGTATTTACCGACCTTAAGCAGCGGGGGATTGTTACCATTGCCTCGGCTACTACCGCCGAAGAAGCTCAGCTTCTAGCGGAAAGCCCTGTTGACTTGATCATTGCTACCGGACAAAACGCCGGAGGGCACCGACCTTCCTTCCTGAAGTCGCCGGAGGCATCTTTGATGGATACCCAGCCACTGGTTGAGCAAGTATTGAAAGTGGTCGAGAAGCCCGTGATTGCCGCTGGTGGTATTTCCAGTGGAACCAGAGCTGCAGAATACTTTCAATTAGGCGCATCAGGCGTGCAGATCGGCACTGCTTTCCTCGCGACCAACGAGTCCGGGGCATCGGATCTGCACAAGACGAAGCTTCGGTCGCAGGATTCATATCAAACAGACCTGACCAGGGTTTTTACCGGTCGACTGGCCCGATCCATTACTTCCGAATTCATTCAAGATTTTAATCGATCTCAGGACCCGGTGTATGCACCCTATCCCTTGCAAAGTAAGCTCCTGAATGGATTGTGGAACGTGCCTGACAAGGAAGCAGCCGAAACCCATATGCCCTTGTGGGCCGGAGTGCCTTCCGACATCCTGCATCATACCCTTGCGGAGGACTTGTTCCTTTCCCTGGTTCAGGAGATCAACGAGGCGTTGGGGTAAGAAGGCCCTTTCGAAAGAAACTTAGAAATAACCGAACCTGATACTCCTGCAAGTGTACCTCGCGTCGTACTCCTGCACCAAAGAAGCGTCAATAACCTCCTCCGAAAAACTTACCCAACATTTCTTAAGCGAGTTGACGAGTCTTTTCACATTTTTACAGCATGAATTTGCTCGTAGCCGGAGTAATAGGAATCACGGCCTTTGTCATTGTACAACTCTTACAAAAGGAGGTGGGCAATAAGCGTTCCATGCGAATCGCCCTGCTTATGCAATTGGTTTGGTTGTTTCGATTGTTGCTGCTGTACATTAAGTTAGACCTGGAGCAGGAGCCAAACGCTTTTGCTATAGTTTACGATCAGACACTAGTGTTGCTGGACGGTCCCCTGTTTTGGCTATACACGCGTTCATTGATTGAGACCCAGCCTTTCAAAAAGCGTATTTTGTGGCATTTTCTACCGTTTGCGCTGTTATTTATTAATTCTACTAACTTAGCGATCAACTCTCCGGAAGTGGTCACAGCTAAGTATGATGCTGTGGTGACCAGGATCATTTCGGGTGAGCAATTTGCTGATAGATTCGATGCGATCTTCATCGTGATCGTGTTAGGAGTGAGTTTGATCTATGTTTTGCGTGCAGTCAGAATTGGACGGGCTTATAATCAGCGCTTGTTAGAAAATTACTCAGCGGTTGAGAACATGATGGCCAGTTGGATTGTCAGTTTCCAAAGAATTTGGGTACTTATGTTTCTGCTACCCATCTTCATCTACTTCACCAACTACATTTATCCGATCACACAATCGGTTTATATTTTGATAGGCGTTTTACTGGCGTTGTGTGTATTCAGTGTGTTTTTTAGTAGTAGTCTGCTTAGGCAAGTGTATGCCCCGGCATCTATCCTGCAGAAGAGTTTGCAAACTACGGGTAAGCCAATAGACATTGACCAGCGTCAAATTGAAAAAATAAAACGCGAGATGGGAGAGCAGCAATATTACCTCGACGAAGAGCTAAGTCTACGTCAGCTTGCCGATTTTCTGGAGCTCAAACCTGCGGAACTCACGGAACTGATCAAAGCCAGCGAATATGAGAACTTCTATGACTTTGTCAATTCGTATCGTATCGACAAGGTAAAGCAACAATTGAAACAAAGTGATGAGCAGATCATCCAGCTGGCTTATCAGAATGGTTTTAAAAGTAAGTCCACCTTCAACAAGATTTTTAAGGAAAAGACCGGATTTACACCCAAAGCTTACAGATTGTCCATCAAATAAGTCCGTCTAATCTTAGATGGACGTCCGTAGAAGGCGCTAAGACCTCTTTTGCATCAAAACAAAAATAAATGCCATGATGCGTCTATGGACTAAAACGCCGGTCTGGCTCAAGGCCACCTTCTTGAATGTCGTACTGATGTTCCCCATGATAGGGTTAGTACAGGGATTGGTCATCAATCAAAATTTAAGGTACTACACTTCCATTCCGTGGGCCGTTCCGGTGGCGTTGTTGCTATTGGGCGGCTTTTATTTCCTAACCAAACGGTTCACAAATTTTACCGAAAAGGAAGATGTACGGATCAGGCTTGGTTTTGATTTTACTCAGCTCCGCTATTGGTGCTATATCGTAGGGATTGTGTTCTTGCTGCCATCTATCATGACCCTGAATGCGTACTTGTTTGATGTTCAGAATACCACCATAAAGTCCTACATCAGTCTGTTTGGTGCATTGCCTCCGATTTCGGCTGTTCCACTTTTGCTGGTACTGGCATTTTCAGCGGGACTGACCGAAGAGATCGTTTACCGGGGGTACATCCAAAATATCCTTAGTCGTCGCTATTCGAGGTGGCTGAGCTTCCTCATTGTAGCCATACTTTTCACTGTCATGCATGGACTGCCACCAGTGCTCGTGCTACCCTATCTGCTGTTTTCAGCATTGTTCAGCTACGTTGCTGATCAGGTGAAAAGCACGGGAGTGGTCATTTTTGCGCACTTTCTGGTAGATGCGGTTTCATTCCTGTTGGTTTATAGTAACCCGGAATTGCTCAACACACCCACGATGGAAAACATACTGATTGCCTCCGGTATCCTGGTGATGGGTGTAACTGCCATGTTGTTGCCCCTGAAAATGAAGGGTGCCCCTGAGCTTGTTTATCACACGCAGCAATCAGTTAAATAATTGTAAATAATCCAGTGGGAGATTGCCATTCAATTCATTTCTTGTCATTCGCTGCAAATGGTCCGCCGTATCCATCTCCCAACCGTATCCAAATAAATCCCAATTACAAATCAAAAATCTATATGAAAACTTCAAAAATCATCCGATCATTGGCGTGGAAGGTCTGCGCTTTTAGTTTATTGATTACCACTGCCTGTTCAACTGAAGAAGAACCGGGAATTGTACTCAGTCCCGTCGAATTGAACTCTTTTTCTGCTATCGATATTGGCAACATCGAATCTTCAACGGATATTCAGGTAAAGTTTAATTTAAGTGAAGGTGTAGATGCCATCAGCCTGTATATTGTACCTGCTTCCTCAGCCAACGATCTTACTGCAGAGCAGTTGTTGACCGTGCCCGATGGTTCATTTCTTGCGGTACAGGGAGTAACCGATACCAAGAAGGAATACGCTTTTCAACTACCCGACCTGTTGGACATGAATAGTAACCCCTTGCAGCATGACTTAGCTTATTCCGTGGTGTTAGTGTATGACGTAGAGGGCAGTAGCTTCATCGCGGAAAGAAAGGCATCGATCACACTGACGGATAAGAGCACCATTTTGGGCAGGTATGTAGGGACCTGGGACGACAATCTCTTTGCTAATGTTGCTGTTTCGTTCTGGTTGAAGGAACAACAAGGATCTCGCGTAAGCGGTGACTTTTATATTTCTTCAACCTTCCAGCCTGCCTATGGTGGAGAGGACAATGACGGGACTATTACGGTACTGTTGTCAGAGGATGGAGCCAATACATTTACCTTCCGGTACAATCAGGATTTGCCAGAATATATGGGTGGTTGCCCGGGTGTATACACTGGAGAAGGCGAATTTGAGGCATTAAGTGTCTCCATATCCTTCGTTGGAGAGGATTGCGACGGACTCCATGAGGATGGAAGTATTCAGGTAGAGCGATCTTATTGATCTTTATGGTTTCCGTCATTCCGGCCGTAACGAAGTGGAGTGCCGGAATCTCAAGGTTTGATAGTAGGAATTCCTTATGATGGAATTTCCTATTTGGACCGCCGATGCCTTTACTACAACCCTGCCGAGCCGCCGGCCGCCGGAATGCTGGATAAATTCCCTTTTCATCAAACCTATAAGGTCTTCAGGAAAGCTGTAGAGTAAACCTTATAGGTTTTCCTTCCGCCGAAGTTTGTGTCCCCACAAACTTCCATGCCGCCACAGAAGGTGTTATCTCCGAAGTGAAGTAAGATTGGTTCCCACCTAGCGCGCGTTTGTAACGCGTGCAATTATCCTTATCATGCAACGCACGCCAATTACCTGGGAATTTAGTTTGAAGTAGGTATTTTGATTTAATGTCAGAGAAGTACAAATTTCACTATGACGAAGGTATTTATTCTGTAACAAGTACGGTTGTGCATTGGATCGACTTGTGAAATTGTCGATGAACCCGAACACTTTTTATACAGTTCGGCTAAAGATTATACAGGTCACAAAGGATTGATCGATGTTCGTTTGTTGGAGTGATGTCACGCGTTGCAAACGCGCGCCAGAGGGGTGAAAACACCGGCAAGGGCCCACCTAGCGCGCGTTTGTAACGCGTGCAATTATCCTTATCATGCAACGCACGCCAATTACCTTGGGAATTTAGTTTGAAGTAGGTATTTTTATTTAATGTCAGAGAAGTACAAATTTCACGATGACGAAGGTATTTATTCTGTAACAAGTACGGTTGTGCATTGGATTGACTTGTGAAATTGTCGATGAACCCGAACACTTTTTATACAGTTCGGCTAAAGATTATACAGGTCACAAAGGATTGATCGATGTTCGTTTGTTGGAGTGATGTCACGCGTTGCAAAGGCGCGCCAGAGGGGTGAAAACACCGGCAAGGGCTAGCATGTAAGTCTGAGTCCATCGAAGACGATCAAGCAGTTATCACCGTGATTACGATGTTTTGAGCTCACCTAGCGCGCGTTTGTAACGCGTGCAATTATCCTTATCATGCAACGCACGCCAATTACCTTGGGAATTTAGTTTGAAGTAGGTATTTTTATTTAATGTCAGAGAAGTACAAATTTCACGATGACGAAGGTATTTATTCTGTAACAAGTACGGTTGGGCATTGGATTGACTTGTGAAATTGTCGATGAACCCGAACACTTTTTATACAGTTCGGCTAAAGATTATACAGGTCACAAAGGATTGATCGATGTTCGTTTGTTGGAGTGATGTCACGCGTTGCAAACGCGCGCCAGAGGGGGTATTTACTATAGAGAAGCATTCCCTTCAATTCGTCTTCCTCGAATACTTTGTAGGTGCCGTCGTAAAGCGCGCAGATGTCAAGGAAGGTATATTCCATGGCCTCCATTTGATGGTCTTGAACACCACAGTCGGGGAACAGTTCTATTTGTTCATTCTTGGAGTTGGATGTCCAACTTGCTGATATGCAGGTATATGAACTCACGGATTGATTTCATGCGTTTTGTCAGGATCAACCCACCTAGCGCGCGTTTGTAACGCGTGCAATTATCCTTATCATGCAACGCACGCCAATTACCTTGGGAATTTAGTTTGAAGTAGGTATTTTGATTTAATGTCAGAGAAGTACAAATTTCACGATGACGAAGGTATTTATTCTGTAACAAGTACGGTTGTGCATTGTATCGACTTGTGAAATTGTCGATGAACCCGAACATTTTTTATACAGTTCGGCTAAAGATTATACAGGTCACAAAGGATTGATCGATGTTCGTTTGTTGGAGTGATGTCACGCGTTGCAAACACGCGCCAGAGGGGTTGCAGGTGAAAACACCGGCAAGGGCTAGAATGTCAGTTTGAGTCCATCGCAGACGATCAAGCAGTTATCACCGCGATCACGATGTTTTGAGCTCCGGACATGGCCTTTTGATACACAGCATGGGTGAACTTCAAGGCGTCGCTTAAGTACAGCATCATTAATTGTTCATGATCATTCAGGTCGCTGAGGTCTTCTTTGTTTTTTAGCAACACCTCATCGTAATCATTAAACAAGTGCAAATCCTCCTTCAGGAGTTGTGCAATCAGGTTTCCTACAGGACTATCTTCTTCCCAATAGGAAGTGTACAGGTCCGGGTAGTTTTCCATGAATGCCTTCACGTAAAGGAGCATGGTCCAATAAGCCCTGGCGCAAGACTTGGGCGGTACGTCTGCAAGGTGGTATTTACTATAGAGAAGCATTCCCTTCAATTCGTCTTCCTCGAATACTTTGTAGGTGCCGTCGTAAAGCGCGCAGATGTCAAGGAAGGTATATTCCATGGCCTCCATTTGATGGTCTTGAACACCACAGTCGGGGAACAGTTCTATTTGTTCATTCTTGGAGTTGGATGTCCAACTTGCTGATATGCAGGTATATGAACTCACGGATTGATTTCATGCGTTTTGTCAGGATCAAAAATAACATAGAATTGTGCAATAGTCCCTATAACCGGACTGGTTTGGGTTTTTCCGCCAAAGTTTGTCCCCATAAATTCGACTGCCGAAGGTGTTATCACCGAGGTAAAATAAACCTATAAGGTCTTCAGGAAAGCTGTAGAGTAAACCTTATAGGTTTTCCTTCTGCCGAAGTTTGTGTCCCCACAAACTGCCATGAAATCTTTACTTCTGGAAGTCCACGTTTGAAACCCGAGTACATTAGAGACAGACGAATAATTGTTGGAAAAATAAAAAAAGCACCCCAAAACCGGAGTGCTTTCTATGACTGCTAAGATTGAATACCTAACCCTGTTAGCGGCTTCAAACCCTAACAGGGTTGAATACTAAGTAGCTGCAAATTCGCCTTCAGCGGATGCTCCCACCTCGGCCGTGTCCTCGCCGCTATCTGCACTCCTGGTTCTCCGAGCCCTGGCGATAGACATGATGTTGTTGGTGATCACGTTCATTTTCTCGATCACACTGCCGTAAGTTTCCGGTGCCGTTTCACCAAGGATGTCAATGGCTTCCAACAGTCCATTCAAGTGTTTTACCATGGGTGCTTTGGCATTTCTAAGGGTCGGATACTGCCTGGATACATCTTCATCGATCCGTTGATCATGCAAGGTGGAAAAATCCAGCTGAGCTTGCTTGAGCTCTGCATAGACAGTGGCCACGTTGAGCGTAGAGAGCGCCGTTTGATACGTGGCTTGATCCAGTTTTTCGAATAATGCCTCCAGTCGACCCGATTGCGCTGCATAGCCCAGTGTGTACAAGCGAGTTCCGGCACTTTTGATCACCGGCCATACCAACTGCCAGGCATCCTGAATTTCATCTTGTTGGCGGCGCTTGCCGGCATCTACCAGGTCGCGGAAGCCGATGAACAAGTCATCACGGATTGCATCAGCTTTGGCCAGCTCCGATACCAATTGGTTTTGCCTGACAGCTGTCAGAGAAGAAGCCAGTTGCTTCTGGTCTTCGTCAAGGAGATTGACTATGGTTTGAATAAAAGGTTCTACCGTTGCCGGAGGTGTGGCCTCATCAGAAATGATGCTCGAGGCAGATAGTGTCTGTTTGTATTGAGTAGTTGTGTCTGATAGTTCTGCTGGCAATAGCAGACTTGTCCTCAGTTTTTCTAACATAGATTGAAAAATTTTAAGTTGTTAAAGAATAATTGTTATTTGACTTAGCAGTCTTGTTCGACGGTCGTAGCGTCGCACACCATGATTAACGAAGGTCGAGGGAATTTGTTGCAGCTAAAAGCCTCCTCGCTTAACTTGATGGCTAACAACGTTAAGCATGCGACAATTCAGTTGTTTTTATAGACGACACGTTCTTAGCTGAGCGTGCTACCATTGTTTTTAAGTTCGGCATGTTCTGGACTGGACTGCTACGTGTGTTTTGGAGCGCAACAAGATCATGTTTCGGTTTGCGATGGATGTTTTGAAAGGCGTCATGTTCTTGCTTGATGTTTTACCGATGTTTTGAAGCACAACGCGTTCTCCTGGCGAGTTTTTACAGCTATTTTGGAGGTTGCCACTTTCGTGCCAGGAGTGCTACGGATGATTTGCTAGCCAACATCTTCTAGCCTGGAATTTTACGACTGTTCTGAAGCGCGACATGTTCTAGCCTGATGTTCTACAGATGTTTTGGCACGATGCACATGCAAGCACGGTCTGCTACGCGTCTTTTTAGAGCTCGACAAGTTCTCTGGATTGTGATAGTTATGCTCATCAAGTCCCCCTTTTAAGGGCGACCCGCGTAGGGGGCAAGGGGGATATCTATCTCGATGATAAGAGGGGACCCATTTGCTTTTACCGGAATGCCGGCCGCCGGAATGCCGAACCACCCTTATCCCCAAAAGGGACGCTGGTAAGGGACGCCTGATAAGGGAGCGAAGCTGTCAACCTTAACGTCACTCCCTCGATTGTGATAGTTATGTCCATTAAATCCCCTTTTGAAGTGGGCAAGGGGGTTTCTGTACAAAATATGGACGAGTGTATGTTGAACTTGTGTCGTCCTAGACCAGTGTCCGGTAAATGGTACCGCAAATCCTGCGTTACGGAGGGTGGGCCCGAAAGTTTGGCGGGGTGTGTAAGAGCATGTGTGAAGGCAGCATTCAAACTTTCTTGAGTTTTTTGCTTCGTTTTTGGGTCAATCCAAAAATGAAGAGCCTGCCCGGCTTGAGGGCAAATACGATTAGGTATCGAACTTGATGGGGCCGGACACTTTACAGCTCCCGATAGCTATCGGGAGGCATGCAGTATGATGAAGCGCGAACGCAGCACATCCGGCAGTACAACATCAAGATCATCAGGTTTGAGAATCGAGAAGTGTTTAATCAACCCGAGGCTGTGTTGGAGGAGATTTTGAATAATCTGAGTACATGAGGTTGGGAGTTATCCTAACCACCCCGTTCTCGCCTTACGGCTCTAACCACCCCTCCTGAAACAAGAGGGGAGCTGGTACATACTTTGAAATATTACCTGCTCCTCACCTAATTTAGGTGAGGTGTCCGAAGCCTGCCTGACGGGCAAGACAGGGACGGAGAGGTTAGTATAATACCTAAACTCCCTATTTTTACCTCCATGACAGTACAACCCCCTAAAGGCACTTCCGAAAACATCCAAACACCCCACGCAACTAGTAGATATCATGCAGCGGGTGCTGCGGCGTGAGAATAAAATTGGTAGAGCGCAAGCCGGATCGCCGGACCGTACACTTCTGGGTCTTAGGCTTGGATTATGCCGGGAAGTTGTTATTCATCGAACTGATTACTTAGAAAGGGGGTCCTGGTTGGTGGTGAAACTGGCCAAGCGGCGGAAACAGGGCAGCAAAATGCCACCCATTTGATTAAAATAATCAATGCCTGTTATAACACAGCCGAAGCTGAATGTTGCTCCAATGAATGAATACCTAAAACATGCTGACTGGAAGGCACATTTGTTTGACCATACTTCACGTCCAAAAAGAAGTTATTGGCGTTTCCATTAATCTGTCCAAGCTTTGTTCGAACGAATTTGATTGTTCCACGAATGAACCAATTCCCATCCGTTTGTTCGAATGTACTTGTATCACCTTCAAAAACATAAGAAGCAGCATTTCCTGTGAGCGGAGTATGCTTAGCACTTTGCTTCCCTGAGGTTCGGGCACTGGCTTTTAGTTCCTTTAAATTCGCTATGTGATGGTTAATAGGTACTTCATCACTATTCTTCAAATCAGGATTCAGTGCAATGGTGTAGGTAATGTCCCTAACATTACTACCAACACTTTCAACATGAAAATTGAATGTATAAATAGCATTATCCTTTTCATGAGCCGAGAGTGTTGGCAGTCGCAGTACTGCACTTTCCTTGAATACTGCACTCTCTGCATCCAATACTTTTGGCTCTTTTAAAGTATCAACCGGACCAGCGGCAGGTGATGTTACCTTTTTCTTCCTTTGTGCTTTCTCTTTCATAATAGGGTCAGATTAAGCATAAACAATATTCTCTAAAGTAAATTGGAATGGGCTGGCATTTGGTCCTACTCCTCCACCTGTCATGACAATGTCGGCCGATGAAATGCCAAGTAAACCAATCTCTGTGTTGATAGATGAAATGATCGCTGAATTCATAATTTGTCCTTCTTGTACCTGAGAGACCACTCCCATGAATATGGTCGGTTTAAAAGAAAAAACAGCTTTTTGCTCCGGAGAAACTGCCGACTTTACCGCAAGCAATTTTCCATCTTTGAAGATATTAGCATTTATAGACCCTTGAGGAAGTGAATTTTTTATTTCAACCTCTGTGGGGCTGGTACTTTCACCTGAAAGTTCAAATTGATCCCCTGACTCTCCTCTGACCACCTGAAACTGTTGCCCCATTTGAGCGTCCAGTGGTGGTGTATGGTTACCCCAGGAATCTGAAGCCCCCGCTTGAAATTCCATTGGGAATACGAAAGGGTGATGCCATCCTTGTCCACAATTCTCAATTACTTTCCATGCTACAGCTATCTCATCAAAATTCGTGGATACATTTTTCTGAAAAATAACAACACTCGAATTGTTGTGGTCATTTGAGTGATTAATAAAATTCAATTTAATCGCGCTACTCATTGTCTATGATTAAGATTATTGGTTATGAAAAAGAGCAAAACCATCTATGGTTTCAATAAGTCCACTCAATAATATTATTCTGGTTGCAAGTGGAAGAAATGAACCAGAAGATTTTGCTTCTTGCAAGGTCTGGGTTTTAAGCGTCTCCTACAATACCCAATTTGGGGTAATTTGGATATAGAGCAGCACAGACGGAGGAGTTGCGGATAGGGGAGATTAGGAAGTTGTGACCCACCATGACCTCCGCATCCGCGGACGGTCCGAGGAGAGGAATTAGTAGGTTTTTCCCTTCAAAACCGTCATTCCGGCCGAAGTACAACGAGCGCCGGAATCTCAAAATACTATAACAGATTCTTCTTTAATTGAGTTTATTAGCAAGGCCGGTAGTATCGACTCTGTCCTGGATTCTCTAAATATTTTAGCACTTCCTCTATTGGTGAGATTCCGGCAGATCAATCACATCAACTCTAAAACACCTTATTCGTTTTATGATCACCGGAATGACGTGCAAAAAAAAGCTAATCATATTCCAACACCTCTTCGTACAAATCCCTCCACTGCGGATTGAAATCATTGATCAGGTTCTCTTTGTAAGCACGCTTCCATTTCTTCAGTTGTTTTTCCCTGGCTATGGCCGACGCGATATCCCCGAACACTTCATAATATAGCAGATCCGTACAGTTGTACTTTGTTGTGAATTTGGAACCGCCTTCATATTTATGCTGAAATATCCTTGCCTGAAGATTGCTGGTCACGCCAGTATAGAGGGTGGTACGGTGCTTGTTTGATACGATGTAGATGTATCCTCCTTTAGTCATACCGGCAATTTAATTGATTAGAACGGGATTTCTTCACTTGCCCGTCATTCCGGCGATCATAGCAGGATCGCGCCACACAGCAGCCATTAACTTGATATGCCGGCGCCTCACGCAGAGAATCTCAAAGTGCCCGGCTAATAATCGAAAGACGAAATAAACTTGATGTCAGTCTGAGGCCCTCGAAGACGGCATCATTATATTTACAAGTAATGACCGTACAACCCCCTAAAGGAAGCTCTAATCAAATCCATCACCCCGCCCAACTAGTAGATATCATGCAGCGGGTGCTGCGACGTGAAAACAAGATCGGCCGGGCCCAGGAACACTTCTGGGTAGTAGGACTCGACAATGCAGGGAAGCTGCTGTTTATTGAACTCATAGGCCTGGGCCGACAAAACAGGGTAGAAGCCGATGCACCCACGATCTTTCGCATGGCGATCTATAAAATGGCAGTGAAAGTCATCTTCGTGCACAACCACCCCAGTGGCACTATGGAAGCCTCCCTGGAAGACATCAACCTGACGGACCACCAATACAAAGCCGGACAGATCCTCAACATAGAAGTAGCGGACCACTTGATTATTTCCGAGGACAACCACCTCAGCTTCGAAAGCGAAGGCCTCATGGCCCGGATACGTGAGAGCGACAGCTACAAGATCCTCAGCAAAGAAGAGCAACTCTTGCAGCAGTTTAAAGTAGACGCGGAGCGAGAAAAAGCTTCTGAAGAACGCTCCATTGAGATAGCTAAGAAGATGAAGAAGGATGGGGTGGATGTCGATACCATCAAGAAATACACGGGGTTGCGGGTAGGGGAGATTAGGAAGTTGTAGTTTGCGGATTACCCTGTTAATTCGTTATTTTCAAACTAAACAGAGGTTAGCCCCTTTGATACTCGTACATTTCGAACCTAATCAATCAGAAAAAATCACTTTCATGTGTGAGATAAATAAATGCAAACTGATATCTTCATGGATCATTTTAAAATACCTGATTGATCAAAAACAACAATGGATGCTTAAGATAAACCCGCTAGCCACCTCATGAGCTTTCAAAAGATATTAGATAAACATCGGAAATTAGCTTTCTCGGAACACGACAAAGGAGACCGTTTCGAACGCTTGATGCAAGCGTATTTGAAAACGGATCCTAAGTATGCGCATCGACTGAAGAATGTTTGGCTTTGGAATGAATTTCCGGGCAAATTGGACCTGGGGGGAAGTGATACAGGCATTGATCTGGTGGCCCTGACCAACGATGGAGACTATTGGGCGATACAGTGTAAATGCTATCAGGCCACTTCTGCCATTGATAAACCTGCCGTAGATTCTTTTCTTTCTACCTCAAGTCGGGAATTCAAGAATGAGGAGTCAAAAACTACTCAATTCAAACTAAGGATTTGGATATCTACCACTAACAAATGGGGTGGTAATGCTGAGGAAGCCATCAGGAATCAAAATCCACCTGTGATCAGGATCAACCTGTTTGATTTGACAGAGGCTCCCGTGGATTGGGAGAAACTAGATGAAGGGGTACATGGCGAAGCGGCCAGAACGGAAAAAAAGACCTTACGGCCCCATCAACAAGAAGCGCTTGAAAAAACCCATGAACACTTCAAAACGGCAGATCGTGGCAAGTTGATCATGGCCTGTGGTACTGGAAAGACCTTCAATTCCCTGCGTATCGCCGAACATGAAACGGACGGTCGGGGACTTGTTTTATTCCTCGTTCCATCCATCGCACTATTAGGCCAGTCCTTGAGGGAATGGAGCGCAGATGCTAATGAGCCGATCAATGCCATTTGTATTTGCTCTGATCCTGATATTTCTAAGAAGAGAACGAAAAATGAAGACACTGATTCGTTCAGTGTGGTAGATTTAGCACTTCCGGCCTCCACCGACCCTCAGAACATACTGGAGCAGTTCAAAGACATCAAGAAAAACGGTAAGGGTGGCATGACGGTGGTCTTCTCTACCTACCAGTCGATTGAGGTGATCTCCAAAGCCCAAAAGGTATGGTTGAAAAACGATTTTCCAGCCTTTGATCTCATCATCTGCGATGAAGCACATCGTACGACTGGTGTGAAAATTAGCGGACGAGATGAATCTGCCTTCACCAAGGTACACGATGCCGACTTTATCCAGGCTAAGAAACGCCTCTACATGACGGCCACGCCTCGCATGTATGAAGAAGGTGCCAAGTCGAAGGCAGCCAAAGCGGATGCTTTGCTGTGGTCCATGGATCAGGAAGACCAATTCGGGAAAGAGATTTATCGTATCGGGTTTGGCAAGGCCGTAGAAGATGGGCTGCTTACGGACTATAAGGTATTGATCCTGACCCTCAATGATCAGGATGTACCAGAAGCGTACCGCAAGGTACTCACCGATGAAAAACTGGAGATCAATACGGATGATGCCTCTAAAATCATAGGAACGATTAATGCGCTTTCTAAGCAATTTTTAGGGGATGATGGGCTTACAAAAAGGGAAGATCAGGAGCCTATGAAACGGGCCGTGGCTTTTAGTCCCAATATCAAAGGGTCTAAACAAATCATGTCCACCTACAATGTAGCCACCGATACTTATCTGAGCTCTTTACCCGCGGATAAAAAGGAGGAAATGGTGTCTGTTTCTTCCAAGCACATGGACGGAACTATGGCGGCACCTGCAAGGGATCAGATGCTGAGTTGGCTCAAAGAAGATACCGACGACAATGAATGCCGGGTGATCACCAACGTGAAGGTACTGAGTGAAGGCGTGGATGTACCAAGCCTGGATGCGGTGCTATTTCTTTCCGCGAGAAATTCTCAGGTGGATGTAGTACAATCGGTAGGTCGTGTGATGCGTAGATCCGAAGGGAAAAAGTATGGCTACATCATCATTCCTGTCGTGGTTCCCTCCGATGTGGAGCCTGAGGTAGCGCTGGATGATAATGAACGCTACAAAGTAGTTTGGACGGTGCTGAACGCACTAAGGGCACATGATGATCGATTTAATGCGACTGTCAATAAAATAGCCCTCAATAGAAAGAAACCAGCTAATGTGAATGTGGTGGGTACGCGATTCTCCTTTGATGAAGACGGCAAGCCCATTGACAAAGTAACAGATGCGGCTGCGGAGAAAACCAATCACGAGCTAAATCGGCAGCTAGCCATCCAGTTTGAACAATTGCAATCGGTGGTATATGCCCGGATGGTGAAGAAGGTAGGGGATCGTCGCTATTGGGAAGACTGGGCGGCGGAAGTAGCCCAGATTGCAGAACGACAGATCGAACGGATCCACTTTTTGATTGCCAACCGAAAGGAACAAAAGGCGGCTTTCGAGGGGTTTCTGGCTGGTTTGCAAAAAAATATCAACCCAAGTATCTCGGTAGATCAGGCAGTGGAGATGCTGGCCCAGCACATGATCACTCGCCCGATTTTCGAAGCGCTCTTTGAGGGGTATTCCTTTACGGATACCAATACGGTTTCTGTCTCCATGCAAACCATGCTGGATGCTTTGCAAGAAGAGACGCTGGTGGAGGAGTCTGAACGTCTTCAGACGTTCTATGACTCTGTAAGACGAAACATCTCTGATCTGGACAATGCCGAGGCCAAACAGAAGATCATCATTCGCATCTACGACAATTTCTTTAAAACGGCTTTCCCCAAGATGGTGGAGCAGCTGGGGATTGTGTATACACCTACGGAAGTGGTGGACTTCATCATTCACTCGGTGGAAGATGTACTCCAAAAAGAGTTTGGGCGAAGCATCTCAGACGAAAGCGTACATGTACTCGATCCCTTTACCGGGACAGGCACTTTCATTACTCGACTGATCCAGAGTGGTTTGATCACGACCAAAGACCTGGCCCGGAAGTACCGATCCGAATTGCATGCAAATGAGATCGTCTTGTTGGCGTACTACATCGCTGCCGTCAATATCGAAAATGCATTCCACGATGAATTGACTAAAGCCCTTTATGACCAAGGAGAAGGGGAGATTAAATATGAACCCTTTGAGGGTATTGTGTTGACAGATACCTTTCAACTAGATGAGAAGTCTACTACACAGTACGAAACGTCGACAGTCTTTACTCGTAACTCTGAAAGGATCATCAAGCAGAAGCAAGCTCCTCTCCGAGTGATCATGGGCAACCCACCGTATTCCGTAGGGCAAAAGTCTGCTAATGATAATGCTCAAAACCTGAAGTATGAGAAGCTCGATAGTCGGATTGCTAATACCTATGCCAAAGCCACTCAGGCAACCAATAAGAATTCACTTTATAATTCCTACATTAAGGCATTTCGTTGGAGTAGTGATCGTCTTGATCCAGATAATGGAGGCATTGTTGCGTTCGTTACTGATGGTGGATGGATTGATAACAATTCACATGATGGTTTTCGTAAATACATAGAAGAAGAATTTACCAGTATTTGGGTTTTTAATCTCCGTGGAAACGCAAGATTACAGGGAGAATTGCGAAAAAAAGAGTCCGGAAATGCATTTGGCTCTGGAACAAGAACTCCAGTAGCTATAACCGTCCTTGTTAAAAACCCAACCAAAATATCTAAAAAGGCCTCAATTCATTACCACGATATTGGAGACTACCTGAGCCAAAAAGAAAAGCTGGGCATTATTCGCCAGTTCCGAACTGTGGCTAACTCCGGCATGAAATGGAAAAATCTAAAACCCAATGCGGATGGGGATTGGATTAGCCAAAGAAATGAATTATTTGATACGTTTATTCCTGTTGGGGATAAAAATGATAAGAGCAACAAATCGACATTCTTCATCCCTTATTATAGTAATGGCCTAAAAACACAAAGAGATTCTTGGTGCTATAATAGCTCAAGGTCTAGACTACAAAAATGCATTGAAACGCATCTAAACTATTATAACCAAGAAAGAAAAAAATTCCATAACACTCAAACAGAGAAGAGTATTGCGGATTTTGTTGATAGAGATCCAAAAAATGGAAGTTGGACTAGAGCTTTACTTGCGGATGCAGGAAAGAATAAAACGTACTCGATTAATGATGGAATAATTGTTCCCTCATTTTATAGACCATTTTTCAAGCAAAATTTATATTTCTCACGGGCTCTTAACGAAATGGTTTATCAAATCCCAAAACTCTTCCCTAACCCATCGCTTGACAATTTGGTAATTTGCGTTTCTGGCCTAGGCGGAAGCAAGGAAAACACAACCATTCTAACAGATCAAATTCCTGATCTCAATTGCTTGGATTCAGGCACGCAATGCTTCCCCCTCCAATACTATGAAAAACGAGAACAAAAAAATCCCGGACTCTTTGATGAAGCCGGAGAGGAAGAATACATCCGTAGGGATGGCATCAGTGACTTTATTCTGGAACGGGCGAGGAAGCAATATGGAAAGACCGTAGCTAAAGAAGATATTTTCTACTATGTCTATGGCATCCTGCACAGTCCGGATTATCGCCAGGTATTTGCCAACGACCTGAAAAAGATGTTGCCAAGACTGCCTCTACTGGATGATGTCCGGGATTTCTGGGCCTTTAGCAAAGCAGGTAGACAATTGGCGGATTTCCATATACATTATGAGGAAGTGCCTACTACCGGAACGGGTGCCACGGTCCTCATGGGGACGATGAGTCAGGAAGACGTGAATCGGGAGATGGCTGGCCAAGGGCAGGAAGGGGTTAACTACCGGGTTGAGAAAATGCGTTTCCCCAAGAAAGGTGAACGAGAAACGATTTTGTATAACAGTAACATCACCATTACCAATATCCCGGAGCGGGCTTACGACTATGTGGTCAATGGAAAAAGTGCCATCGAATGGATCATGGAACGCTATCAGGTGACCACCCACAAGGAAAGTGGGATCACCAATGATCCGAATGATTGGGCCAAGGAGGTGAGTAAGCCACGTTACATCCTGGATCTTTTACTTAGCATCATCCATTTGAGCCTACAGACATTGGATATCGTAGAAGCTCTACCCCAATTGAATTTCGAAACATCAGAAGACCCACCGGATATCCATGATTATGATATTGTAACCGCTAAAATGGATATTGGTGCAGTTCCTGCCAAAACAATTGGCACTGTAGTACATACTCATGATCAAGGCGTGGCTTACGAAGTGGAATTCATCGTTGAGGAGAAAAGCATTGTTGAAACAGTTCAGGTATCTCAAATCAGGAAGCAGTAGTGATGAAGATACCTAACCGAGAAAATGCTACAGTGGCTATTCGCAAAATAACGGAATACCTGCTGAGCGATACACATCCAATAGGGAGGAGTAAGGCGGCCTTTTTCAAGAAGTTTGGTTTTGAATCTTCTAATCCAGATGCTTTTGATGCAGCAATGATCATCCATGCGGACGAACGTGAGATAGAGAAAGAAACCAATTCTGAATACGGCACGAAGTATGAATTGCGTTGCGAACTCAACACGCCAGACAACAGAAACCCCTGTATTGTGAGTATTTGGATGATTTCAGACGGATCGGAGAATCCTAATCTTGTTACGGCTTATCCTTCCAATTAACCTGCTTAAATATGATATACAAAAAACCTGAAACGGTTAAATCTCCGAAAAACAAAATTTCCCAAGTTGATGTCATATACGATGGTGGTGGCTTGAAGGCTGGTGATACTGGTTTTTCCATTGCTATTGTTACCTGGGGAGGTCAACGTAAACTGGCCATGAGATGGAATGTCTCTGAAAATGAATGGTATAGCCCTTCTAAAACCAGTGGCATGAAAGAATGTGTAGGTAATCCTCAGTCAAGAGGCTATGCAACCTGGTTTGTGATTCCCACTCAGATATTTGACCCTGCCTCCCCGATCACCAGTGAAGTCATAACGAAGTTGGGTAACCTGGATATGTTCAATAAATAGGATTCACCATGCTACCAGATGTTTTAACTTTTGATTTAGACGTAATTTTCTGTGGAACCGCGAAAGGTGAGGCATCTGCAAGATTAGGATATTACTATGCTGGACCTGGGAACAAGTTTTATGGAATTCTGCACGATGCAGGGTTTACGCCTCATAAACTCAGGCCTGACCAGTGTTATCAAATTAACCAATTTAAGATCGGCCTAACAGACCTGGTACATACTGAATCAGGTAACGATAGCGAGATAAGCAAAGAAGCTTATGATGTTGATGGGTTTTTAGCCAAAATGAAGGAATACAAGCCAAAACTGATCGCCTTCAACAGCAAGAAAGGAGCCTCTTTTGTTTTGGGTTTTAAAGGTGTTACAAGCCTTGTCGAATATGGATTACAAGAGAGAACAATTGGCCAATCAAAACTATTTGTACTTCCTTCAACTTCAGGAAGTGCAAGAAAGTACTGGAATGAAAAATATTGGTTTGAACTTAAGAAATTAATCACTGCAAGCTAAGTTTTGAGGTGAGTCTAAACAGAATTAATACTGGTCAAAATTATTCAAAAGAGTAATTCGCTCACTTAACTACGTTATTCATTAACTTCATGATTGGAAAGAATCATGTAATGGATAGCGACCAAATGGAATACCCACTACTAACCGACCTCATTTACTTGCCTTTATGAGTTTGCTGGAACAACTTGAGGCTTCCAACTGGAATGAAGACGGATCAAAATTCCATGTGTTTTATACTGAGGAAGAGTTTCGCCTTTATCTCGACAGATCGGAAGATGGTCCCTGGTGGAGGGAGGAATATGGCCGTTACGATTTCGAACAATGTGTGTTCAAATTTGAGTTCAAATCATGGACCAGTTCCATTAAGGAGGAAGTTTGCTTTGAATCTGCAACTTTTGAGTTAGAGGCCAATTTTTGTGGGACTAACTTCAAAAAGAAGGCTAATTTCAATGGTTGTTCCTTTGCTGGTTTTGTGGACTTTTCTAACTGTGAGTTCGAAGAATTTGACAGTAGTAGTTATTACGGAGGGGTCAGTTTTAAGCATGCGACCTTTAAACATCACGTCACTTTTTGGAGACGCTCTTTTTCAAAGACAGCCAATTTTTTTTCCTCGGCATTTTTGGAAGGAGCCGATTTTCGAGAATGCCAATTTCACGGGCTTCTGGAGTTCAATCATATCAACGTCAGGGGAGGTGCCCTGGATTTCCAAGAGGCTACATTCGAAAACAAAGTTAATGCCTGGGATATTGAGTGTACTGAGGATATCAGTTTTCGGCGGAGCAACTTCCGAGACAAGGTAAACATGACTGATTTGATCGTGCGAAATGGCCTGGCAGACTTCACGGGTGCAAATTTTGAGGGTAATGCTTATTTCTATGACAGTGAAATCCATACGTTGAATCTTGAAAGAACTGTGATTGAAAAATCGCTTTTCTTTCTTGGAGCAAGCATTGATGATGCCAATAGAGAATCATACAGGGTTCTGAAAAACGAATTTATAAAACAGAATAATCATTTAGAAAGTCGTATATATCGCTATAGGGAAATGGACCAGTTTGATAGAGACCATTTTTCTGAAAGAGAGTCCTCACGTGGCAGGCCCTATGAAGATCGATTCATCATCCTGGCGAATAGAGTAAGCAACAAACACAATACGAGTCCTTCAAGAGGAGTAGGGTTTACACTTTCTATGGTGCTGTTTTTCTATGTACTATTCATGATTATGCTTCAGATTGAGCGAGGAGAATGGTTCGTTTTATCAGTCGACTATGTTTTCGATAATATCAGGGGAATTTTCGAATTCATGAACCTTACTCAGTGGGCATTCAAGCCATACGGCAAAGCCATGACTGCTTCTTATGCTTTACTATTCATTGGCCGACTTTTTATTGGCTTTGGCTTTTATCAGACGATTCAGGCTTTCAGGAAGTTTAAAAATACCTGAGACTTAAGTGTAAACAATAATGAATGCGCTACATACCCTTCAAGATTGCCATGAGATCTGTGAGGGTTTTTTTGTTGAATAAACACTCATTTTCATATCGAATATAACCGCTTCCAGCAAGCGATTTTATTCCCACTCCGGATTGGTCTACCGTGATGGCTAGGCCTTTTGGGTCTAAGGATTTGTAGGATTTAGTTTCTAGTGGCGACCTGATTTCATTCTTAAATAATTCGACAAGCAAATCAATCTCCTCAGGTGCAAACATGATTACTGGCATGTCTTGGGAATGTTTTGCACCTTCTGTACCAATAAGATAAACCATTAATTCTTCTTTTCTCCGTTCGTCGTAGAGCTTTATTTTCTTACAGGGTATATAGGTGTCATTGCCCCTGTAGTTCCCCCCATAACACCTAAGTCCTAGTGTATCTACTCGAATTACCTTTTCAGTAATGACTGTTCCTGAACGATTCTTAAACTCAGTATATGCTGGTATTTGTCCAATACTCAGTTGTGAACATGTTATTGTGAAAAAGCAGACAATGATTAGTTTCATACCATTTCATTTCTAGAGCGGAGGGTATTTGCAAAATACTAAAGTACGGAGTTATATATACTGTATTCTGGTTTTTTGTAACTTAACGTTTTTGTTTAATTGATTAATAGATTGAGATACTTTGCCTAACTGAGCCCA
This sequence comes from Cyclobacteriaceae bacterium, assembly GCA_965215825.1. Lineage (GTDB taxonomy): Bacteria > Bacteroidota > Bacteroidia > Cytophagales > Cyclobacteriaceae > JAWPMT01. The sequence continues at coordinate 2,006,099 of CBDCEM010000003.1, forward strand.
AAGAGGGCTAAACAATTCCGATTTTTTGATGGCCATAGGTCTATTGTAGCGTTTGATTTTCCGCCCAAAGGCAAGGCAAGCAAGAAAATTTAAAGGAAAGTGACGTGTACCTATGTTGTAAAAGAAAAGCCTATATTTAGAAGTTGCTATACGGTTGTTACCATTTTAATAACGTTGAAGTGGCCAGCTTTAGCGCTGAGTCAGAACTTTCAGGCACTCTGAAAAGGATGCTAAATGTGTGATGTAAGACTCAGAAACAAAATTTGAACTATGTTCTATCGATGGTATGGAAGAAAAAATTGATTTAGAGTCCTTCTCACAGATACTGGATCATAAGTTTCTGGATGCACCTAAGCGTCCAAAAACATTTCTGGAAATCGCTAAGATGCCTCATTATGAAAATGTTGACAGTAATCTGCTGGCTTTTTTCTTTGACCATAAAGAAGAACACGGGTTTAAGGATTTGTTTCTGAAAAGCCTGCTCGAACTGGTCAACAGAAAGACAAAGGAGACCAGTACTATTAAAGAAATGGTTTTTAGAGATTGGGAAGTGCATCGTGAAGTGACTACTAAGGATCGAAAAAGAATAGACATAGTCATCGAGTCAATATCCGCTAATGAAGTAATAATCATAGAAAATAAGATTTATCATTTTCTTGCCAATGACTTGGAAGCATATTTGGAGCATTACTCTGGGTATCTCAAAGTGGGAATCGTATTAAGTCTCAATGACATGAATGTAGATCGTTCTGGTTTTATAAATATTACTCATAAAGAACTGGTAGAAGAGATACAGCAGTATTTAGGTAAGTACTTACTTGATTCCAATGAGAAGTACCTCACTTTCTTAAAAGACTATATTTCTAATACTTTGAAATTTTACCAAGAACCTATGGAAGTGAAGAATTTTGAGTTTTATTTCAAGCACTCGGAAAAAGTAAATCGGCTGGCCGAAGTACGACAAGATGCAATTAAATACTTGTTTACAAAGGTCGAAGATGTTGGACCTTTGATAGACCTGGAGGTTCATGGAAAAAAAGCAAAGGATAGTCGCTACTTTCCTCTCAACGAATCGCATGACCTGTATTTTGCTGTCTTCTTAACCAAGCTTTTATCTGAGGGGGTTTTGGAATACGAATTAATCCTGGAAGGGTACAACTTGAATTCTGACTTTAAAGGGAAGGCTTTTGATGCGATGAAGCCACATATCAATAATGAAAAAGGATTGTTATCGGATGATAAGTCTCCTACTTATCCACATTTTTTGAGAAAAACTTACCATTTAGATTCTGGGAGTCTGGAAAAATTGGATAAGGAAATATCAAAAAACCTAAAAGAAGAATTCTGGAAAGCCAAGGAAGATCTACTCCGCATCACACGCAATTCTAAAGAACCCGTAAGCAATTAACCTTGATGCAACCAGGAATCGTCTACATACTCATTAACAAAGCCATGCCGGGGCTGGTAAAGATCGGCAAGACCACAAGGGAGAAGGTGGAGCTGCGGATGAATGAGCTGTATTCTACTGGCGTGCCTTTGCCCTTTCAATGTGCTTTTGCCGGGAAAGTGGAAGACGTAAGCAAGGTGGAAAAAGCCTTTCATATAGCCTTTGGTCCGAATCGAGTTAATAAGAACCGGGAGTTTTTCCAGATAGAACCGGAGCAGGCCATCGCCCTGTTGGAGTTGATGAGCTCAGAGGACATGACTCCACAGATCACGGAAGAACTGGATAAGGTGGATATAGATTCTAAAGTCGCCGAGCGTAATTACAAACTTAATAGAAGACCTAACCTGGATTTTGTTCAAATGGGACTGCCGATAGGGTCTGTTCTGGTGAGTTTGGATAATGAAGAGACATGTGAGGTGATTAGTAGTCGGAAGGTCAAATTTAAAGAAGAAGAGATGAGCCTTTCTAAAGCTACAAGGATTATCAAAGAACTGAACTACAATGTGAACCCCTGTCCACACTGGAATTATGGGGATAGGTGGCTGAGAGATATTTATGATGAAACCTATTCGATGGAGGAAGAGTGAGTGAAGAATTTCATGATTATGAAAATCTTTTATGATACTGCACACAAGCAACGCAAAAGTGACATGGACTTTTATAGATTCCTAACACAATACGAGTCTTTCAAGCTAGCGATGTTTGATACGATGAAGAGGTTGTTGCCGGGGTAATTGAGAAAAAACGAACTCTATTTTAATATAGGAGGCGTGAAAATATAATTGGCATGAGTACCAGACCACAAACGATACAGATCTTTTTACCAGATGGGTCTCCTTCTAGTATTCGCGAAGCAGAGATTACCAATCGATTGGTCAAGGTGATCCTTTTCCCAAGGACAGCCTTGGACAAAGTGAGGAAGCGGGAAATGGTACACCATGCGGGTGTTTATTTTCTATTTGGACGTAATGAAGAGCTTGAGAAGGATCTGGTATATATCGGTGAAACAGAAGACTGCTGGAACAGAATATCTAGTCATGACAGGAAGCGAGATTTTTGGACACACGCAGCAATGGCTGTGACTAAAACGGATGAATTCACCAAGACTGATGTGAAATTCCTGGAGCACTATTGCTTGAAGATCGCGAAAGAAACGAGACGGTACGTAACAGAAAATGATCAGGATTCCCGGGAACCGACCATTTCGGAATCAAGAAAATATGATCTTTTAGATAGCTTCGAAACCATCAAAATTCTTCTGGCTACTTTATCATATCGATTGTTTGAGGACCTGAAGGAATCTGCATCTGAGGAACTTGAGGTATACTACTGTACAAGTAAAGCAGCATCGGCGATGATGCAACGAACCAATGATGGTTATTTAGTTCTGGAAGGCTCAAAGGCCGCTTTGCAGGAAAGTAAGGGTGTTGGTAAATGGCCCATAAGAATTAGGTCCAGATTGAAAGAAGATAAGACGATTGTGGAGAAAGGTGGATTCCTGGAGTTCTCTGAGGCGTATGCATTTAGCTCTCCAAGTGGAGCCGCAGCAGTGGTCTTAGGTAGAAATGCCAATGGCTGGATATCCTGGAAGGATAAAGACGGTAAGACCCTGGACGAATTGGAAAGGAAACGCTCTGACATTCATCAACCATGATCAAATTCCTCGAAACCGAGGAAATTTCAGCTTGCATTAAACGGATCATTAAGAATGCTGAAAAGACTCTGATCATAGTAAGCCCTTATCTAAAGATTCGTCCCAGGCTTAAGAGCTACTTTGAGGAAGCGGTGAGTAGGAATGTTCAGGTAATCTTCGTCTATCGGTCAGGCACTTTTCATCAAGACGATGAAACCTGGTTCCAACAACTTGGAAAAGGTGCGATTCGGATAGAGAACAAAGATCTGCATGCCAAGTGCTACATCAATGATTCGGAAGCGGTAGTCACTTCCATGAATTTCTATGAGTACTCTCAGGACCATAATTATGAGATGGGCTTTCTTCTCGATCGGAATGAGGCGATGTTTGAGCAGGTAGAAAAGTCCGTTGGTACAATCATCAATCACGCCATTCAATCAGAAGCAAAGAGGAAGGAATTCGGAGTGTGTATTCGATGCAGGTCGCAATTAGAACTAAATCCGAGTAAACCTTATTGTTATGATTGCTATCTCATTTGGGCTGAATATGAAAACTACGATTATCGTGAAAATGCATGTCATTCCTGCAATAAGCCCGAAGAAACCACGATGAATAAGCCACTGTGTTATGAATGCTATCGAGGGAATCACAGGGTCTTGTGATTATGATAACAATTAGATCCTACTCGTCGATACAAGAAAAAATAGAGGTCGGGAATGAAGGGTTTGGATGAGAACTCAATGAAAGGATCTTTAATTTGAGACTGAACTGTCCAGCCTTTTATTTACCTTGTGTAATCGCTGCTTTCTGAGAACATTAAATGTTAATACCCTAAGCGAAAGTCGCGATCAATTGGTGGATTTGGGGGTTCCAACGGGTAACTTTGTCTCTATAAAGGCCTATCTGGAATTCGCGAAAGCCAATAGCCAGCAATTTGTAAATGGGTTGAAAAAAGTACTGAGATGAACTTCAAAATTCGATATAGTATACTCCGATACGTTCATTCGAAGGTTCTGGACGAATCCTTGAATGTGGGTGTGCTCGCGATTTTACCTTCAGGTGAATTGAAGTTCAGTTATGCCAGTGATTTGAGTAGGTTACGTAATCTATATGAGGATTTCAGACCTTCGTTTTTGAAATCGTATCTCGGGGCATTAAATGACAAAGTTCGGGACCAGAATCAGAAAATAAAGGAACTTTCTCAGGTGGAGCGTTCTACACACGATTGGATCTCAATAATTCTGAGGCATGACGATACTTCACTCGAATTTGGTCCCATTCGGGAAGCGGCTTTTAAGAGTGAAGCTTCATTGAAATTGTATTTGTCGGGTTTTGTTCCGTCAAGTGTGGCACCCATAAAGCATAAGAGGCACGATGAACACTTTTTGAAATCCATCTTTTCTAGTTGCCTGGCGAAGAATAAGGAGATTGAGGGGAAAGTCAAAAGGGATTCTATTCTTGCTTACAAGGACTGGTCTTACAAGATAGATTTTGAATGGGTCAATGGAACCACCAATTTGGTGAAAGCGCTGAGTTTTGATCTGCAGGACGCCAGTTCGATTACTAATAAAATCGCTCAAGCCACAGGTTACCTCTATCATTTTCGACCACTTGCCGAAGAAAAAAACTACCGGTTTGATTTATTGGTTGCTCCACCACAGAAGGCCTCTATGTTCCAGGATTTCGATAGAGCCATTAAGAATCTGGAAGATGTGAAAACCAATAAGCGCATCATAGAAGAAAATGATATTAAGAGTTACTCGGAGCAGGCTATCGCGTACTTGAGTAACTAGTTTTTCTTTCTTTTTCAGGGTAAGGTTCCGTGCTCGCTAGTAATGAATTTGTAAATTCACGAAGCGTCCTACCATTGCTCCTCGAGGTGAAATGAAAGTGACAGAATCAAAACAAGAAGAATATCTGCGATTGCCTAGCTTTATCAATCTATGGCATTGGATATACTACAACATGCTGAAATGATTCGGATGCTGGAGGGTTTTATGGATAAACGTAGACCTCCGGAACACCTTAGGGAAAAGTTGGACCTGAACTACCGCTTTGAGAAGCAAAGTGTGATCCTTTTTGAAATTAGGCCGCTTCTGGGTAGGCCTAATGAAATCATAGAACATGCCTTTGCGAAAGCCTCTTGGGTGAAAAGTCAGGAAGTGTGGAAGGTTTACTGGATGCGTGGTAATCTGAAGTGGTATCCTTATGATCCACCTGCAGTGGAGGACTTTGAACAATTTTTGACGGAGGTGGATGAGGATCGGCTTGGTTGTTTTTGGGGTTAGTACTTCGAGGGCCTCAGCGCACCCCTAGTCGGGCACCCCTTACCGGGCGTCCTAACCTAGCGCGGAAGTTACTTCCGTGCCCCCCTAAGCGTCGCATTCGCTACGCTTTCTTATAACGAGTTTCTCCGGAGAAGGAAATATGCAAGTGTAGGTTCAACCCTCACTTAGCGAATGCCTACCGATCTTGGATTTGTGTTGTTGTCTAACTTTCGAGAGTCCGGGGCGCGTAGCCTCAAGGTGACAATTACGCACGAAATAATAAATGGAGCACTACCTCGCTCGTCCACCGTAAGAGGCATGGGCTGACCCGCCGGTGCCGGTCTGGCGAAATGCCGGTGCGGTGGGGCGTCCTTCGACTTTTTGTGGGGGATGAATAATAGAATGGAAGATGCTGTCTTGAATTCTGATCCTATACTTTTCGCTCTGGTCAGGATAGATATAAGCACGGAAGTAACTTCCGCGCTAGAGAGGGAATATAGATAAAGCACGTCGAAGAGATTGCGATTGCAGGGACCTGCTTTGTCGGTAGGCAGGTATTTTTCGGTCAATGTCGAAATCAGAGAGGGGCACGGAAGTAACTTCCGCCCCAGAGAGGTTAGATATAAGCACGGAAGTAACTTCCGCGCCAGAGAAAACTTTCAATAAGTACTCATTTATGTTGTTCGTCTCAAGATTTAACTTGATCAACTGTGTAAACTTCTCAGTGGCCCAACCGATTAGGGAATAAGCTCTTTTAACTCCAAAAAGTAATCTTTCAGGTTGTTGGCTAAGGCATGATCTTTTTTCTTCTTTCCTACCAAAATTGATATGATCCCCCCGCTACCTTCGTCGCAATTAATCGCACTTTCTCCGCGAATTTCAAGATAGTACTTATTATAATAGCCATGCCAGCCAATATTGATATTATCGATTTCCGTTATGCGAACTGAACACGAGTTTGTCGTTTTACCTCCTTTGACATATGTGAATTGAAAAGTTCCCCGAGCGATATCATTGAAATCGATCTTTTTCTGTACGTCATTTTTGGCGTTGATCTGGGTCATGATACTTAGAATGAGGTTGCTCTTTCGGTCAATTTTACTCTTTAAATCCTCATCAATGTTCGGATTTGGCTTAGGATCAGGTCTGGGGTCAGGATTAGGAGTGGGAGTGGGAGTAGGAGTGGGGTCGGGCTTTACCTTAGTGCCAAAGCAGACTTCATCGAACAATTGTCCATAACTAGCAGGTATCTGATCCTGATTGTATTCGTATATCCGCCTTGATATGGCTCGTTTTATGTCCGAGATACAGCTACCGGACTTCAGCTCCTCCATAAAATAGTTTAGATAGGGGTTATCGTCCCGTACCCGGCTCCCTTCTGCTGTAGTGAAAAAGATCTCTGCATTGCGTGGGGCACTTACAGTTCCAAATCCCCTTCGGCCTCCGGACCGATCGCTAGAGTTCCAATTAGCTGCAAACGGATTGTCCCGACAAGCATCTAATACAACCACTTTGGGAATCTCAGGATTATCAATCTTCCTCATCAAATAGTCTACATTGATCGCCTGTACTTCCACATCATCCTTAGTCATTGGGTTAGCATCTATAGGAATTAAATAATTTTCACCATCGATCTGGAACCCATGCCCCAGGAAGAAGATCATTGAAAATTCATAAGAAGTAAACTTTCCTGAAAAATCATTCACGACCTCAAGCATTTGATTCCTATTTAGATCTCGGCCTACAAGCACATCAAACCCTTCGGACTTAAGCTTCGTTTCGAGTTTCCTGGCCACTGGAATCGGACTGGACAGGTTACCGCCGCTTTCATACGTATTGTTAGCGATTATCAATGCGATTCGTTCCTTTTTTGTGGTATTCACCACCGTCCAGTTTCTATAATACTCCTGCCCGGATACATTGATCACCATGGCAAGAAATAAAATTTGCAACAACGTCCTTACATGCATGATTTCTTTCATTTTTATGGTTCCATTTCCAAGGTTTGGTTATCAATGTGAAGCACTTATTGATCACATTTGATGGAATCTAGACGGTGAATGTCAAGTTCCATAAAATCTCATTCAATATACCAAAAAATCAAGTACTCAGTTAAAAAGAAAAAACCTTCGTTGATACTTTGAATTCAAACTACCCGACAATTCATCATCGAGGCGAACATCAGTCAGGCTTTTCACCATCTTGGAGCGTGGCAGTCTTGGACGATGCTCAGGTCGCAAGAACTGGAGGGTTGGTGCTTCTATGTTTGAGATTAGATATAAGCACGGAAGTAACTTCCGCGCTAGAGAAAGGGCAGGTATTTTTCGGTCATTGTGGAAATCAGAGAGAGGCACGGAAGTAACTTCCGCGCTGGAGAAAGGAAAGATCGTCGAAGAGATACCGGACATTTTTCGGTTTCCTACGGATCTTAAACCGAAGAATTCCGGTATGACGATCTTAATTTATCTGTTCGCTTCGGCGGGCCGATCCAGTTTTTGTGTGTTTGGTGGAGCCAAAAATTAGTTCTCGCAATAAACTGTGCTTAAAACCATGATTGATACCACTAGCCGGCCGCACATTTAGTTGGGGGTGGATAGTAGAGTAAAGAACGTAACCCAATCTGGCGCGGAAGTTACTTCCGTGCCGCCTTAGCTAAGCACCGCTAGCCGGGCGTCCCTTCAGGGGTTGGGGGTGGATACCAGTATTAAAGAATGTTACAAGATCTCATCAAGGGTTTCCATTGTCCTTATCCAAATTTGATATTTTGACTTCATCATCCGGGTTGGCGGTAGACAATTCGATAGGACCATTCTGGTAGACAGCTTCCTGAAAGTCGAGTCTCTCATCTATTTTAATGACCTGAAACTGGGCTGACATCCGAAAAGATGACTTTTCGAAGGTGTAATTCCCAAATTGGCACGAATTGAAAGTAACCAATTCCTTTAAGACGCTGTTGCTGAAGCTTCCTCGACCCAGGAATTTCGTGTGATTGAAATTAGTCCGCTCTGAGAAGGTGGTGAGACCGAAATTGCCATATTCGTAAAAGGTCGAAGCTCCGAAATTGGCTTTTAGATGAAAAAAGCAGCCGTTGAAAAAGGAGTTTCCAAGAAATTCTGCCTTAAAAAAAGACGCGTTTCTGTTGAAAAAGGCATTTTGAAACTTTGCCTCATATTGAAACTCCGCATTGGAGAAGGTTACGACATCTTCAAATTGGGCATTTTGAAAGTTAGCTTCCTTTTTGAACGTACTCTTCGTGAAATCGGTACGCCCAAGTACCTTGATATTGGCAAAGAGCACTGAGTCCTGAAACGTACAACCCACAAAAGAGAGGTTTCTCTCGAAAGTTAACTGAGCGATTTCCTGTTCATTTTTCCTGTAGCCTACAGGAGCTTTGAACGTGCAATTGAGGAAAGTGATCGAGGAAGAGACTCTTCTTTCGATCATGTCCTTGCCTATGATATCTGAAGTGGCGTATTGACCAAAAAGAATGGGTACGTCGATCTCCTGATCCTGCACAATAACCGACGCACCGTCCTTTATTTTATCTTTTAGAAACCTGGCATCAAAGGCCCTTTGCCCAACGCAGGATTGGATGCCCAGACAAAGAACCAATAATAATATGCCGTAAGGTTTGCTCATCAGTTAGTTCTTACTCTTCTGGATTGGAATGCAGCTAATTTCTCATCAAAACGACCACTCTGTTTTTCCCTTTTCAAGAAAGCCCTGATCTCATCGTTTGTGTAGGCATTTTTGAAATTTTCATTGACTATCGTTTGATGGGGGTTTCTCACCAATGTTAATTCATTCGGAAGCACTTCTGGTTTGAAAGAATCAAAAGGTTGACCGGAGAATTTCGCTGATCCTACACCATTTTCAAAAGTAATCGGATAATCCGAAGTGTAGAAATAGTTATTGAATTCATCAAATTCCAGAAAATCATCGTAGGCATCTGCCACTAAAACCAGGTAATATTCACCGGAGATTTCTGGCATGAGGTAATTGAAACATACATAGTCCAGGTCATAGAGATAGCCTCCCATGTCTTCTCCAGCTGGTAGGGGTTTGTTGATGGCATATTCCAGGTCATCAATCCATCCTTCTTCACCTGCGGGTACGGCTTCATAAGAATCTGTCCAGGAATCGTAGAACACAAACCCATATTCATTGGCATCATAGGCATCGAAGTAGAGATAATAAACAGCCCATTGTGTGGATGGATTGGCCGGCTGATCACCAATGTTGTAGACATTGTAACAAATGTTTCGCACCAGCGGGTCCTCTTCGTTCTTTACATCACTAAAAACCCATGACGCCAGGTCAACACCGTCTGACACAGGCTCATCATTGCTCTGATCATCTGGTGCTCGGTTGCCTTCGTCCATTACAGCCAGAAACAAGGAATAATCTGAACCGGAGCGCATGACAAAATCAGAGAAGAAAAAATTGTAATCGACCCAGATAAAGCCGCCATCTCCCCACCAATTCCCCCAGGAGTTCACCACCTTGAAGGCACCACTGATTCCTTTGTTGTCATCATAACCAATGATGGCCATCGCGTGGTAAGCATGGATTCCCACATCGTCGAATGTAGAGTAAGCATCATAAACTTCACTGTTGTCCCATCGCATGAAGTTATCATCCAATCGAGCTCCCATGATGACGGGCACATTGTTGGCTACGGTTTGTTTCACGGATAAAACGGTTCCTTCCAGTTGTCGCCAATACTTGATTTTGTTATCGGCTGCGTTTGCATCAAACGAAGAAGTTGACCCTTCCGAGCAATTGCCAAGATCCTCGTACGGCACAGTAGCCAGTGTAGCTACCCCACGGTCCTGGAGCACTTGCAGTGCCGATGCAAAATCGGTTCCGTCACAGGACGATCCTTTCTCTGAATTCGATATAGCGGAAAACAGGTCCTTTGGACTGAATTGGTTGGCAGGACTTGCAAGCTCACTGGAAGAAAGGCGTTGGTTCTGGCCATTGATCAATGACATTGTGTTGTAGGCAACAGCCCATGCTACACAAGTTCCATATTCGCCCTGGCTCTGTACCGGAGGTAGCATACTTGTCAGGTCGAATGAGGAAGGCAGATCGCCTTCGCTACTGTATCCGAAAATGGTAGAACTGGGTACAGAAGAAAGGTCATCCGTATTTTCCAATCCAGTTTGGTTCAATTCATCTTCAGGCGTATCGTCCTCCTCAATCATATCATCATCGTCATCGATGAAACCTTCGTCGCAACTGATGAAAAAGGTAAAGGAGAGCAATAAAACGGTTATAACTAAATACTTAAATCTTGGCATGGCGGTAGTGTTTGCGTTTAAAGTAGCTTTTTTATCGAGACGACACAATTAAACTTGCATGAACAAGTATATGGCCGAGTTGATGAGTGTTCGAGGTTGCTCATGAATAGGCTACATAGGACTGTTAATTTTTGTTTCAGCCAAATTAGGAACACGAATTGGGGTATTCGATACCGATTTTTAGGTAATTGTTTATCGTCCTGCGAGGCAATCCTTAGGATATAAACACGGAAGTAACTTCCGCGCTAGAGAGGGCAGCTTGGCGAGCGAGGCAGTTCTAGGGATAGGCACGGAATGAACTTCCGGGCTAGAGAGAGGCGCCCTTCGAGTCCATCCGCTTAAGCGAATTCGCAAAGTGACAAAATCATTAATTTCTCTCTTGAGAGGGGCTGGGGGTGTGTCAAATCCATTAGGAAAGCGATTAAGCAAAAATGACTTGATGTTCCAATTAGATCCATTTCTCTTGAAAGAGAGATGCTTCGAGGGTCTGAAGAAACAAACCGTGATTGCCATTTTGAGATGGTCAGAAGTGTGAGGCAGTTCGCTCAACAACCGTCGAAATGACGGCCGAAGACTTTTCCTGCCTCGAATCCTTCGCAATGACCGGGTCACGTAGACCGGGTCTCGCAGACGAGAAGAGAGATATAAACACGGAAGTAACTTCCGCGCTAGAGAGGGGCCCTGTAGACGGGGGGCTCCCATCGTCACTGCGAGGCAATGCAACTCCCCATAAATACTTATAGAATTCCCATTTGACGTGGCAGTATTGAACGATGTTAAGGTCGCAATACTGAAGGGTTGGTGCTTCTATGTTTGAGATTCTAGCCAAGCATCCCTTTCCGAACACCCCTTTAGGGGTTGGGGGTAGTTTATGGTTCATTGTCGCCTTCGCCCGGCTGAGGTTGACAAGGATAAATTCAGGTTGACAAAGTGGAGCAGGGCTAAGCCGAAATACCTGTGCGGTGGGGTATCCTTCGACTTTTTGTTGGGGATGGATAGTAGCATTAAAGATGCAGTCTTGAATTCTGATCTTATACTTTTCGCTCTGGTCGGGATTTGATATAAACACGGAAGTAACTTCCGCGCTAGAGTGGTCTACTATGGCCGACCTAAACCTCCAGACAACAAAACAACCTGTGACTTGGCGAGGGTATTATGACACTGATAGCTGAATCTTTACTACCCATCGATTTCCTGAAAAACATTTGTGACTTTTTGTGGAATTTGGATTGTATGAACATCTCTATTACAACTAAACGCAGCGACACGATGAAAACTCCGCTCACACTATTACTTCTTCTGGTTTCTTTTTTAGGTATTGCACAGGCACCTACGCTAACGGTGGATGAGGATGATTGGGCCAAGGCGGTGGAAATCAAAGAAATGTCGGTGGACGTGGAGATCGTAGGGAATATCGCGACCACTACCTTCGATATGTTGTTTTACAATCCTAACCGGCGCGACCTGGAAGGGGAATTGTCTATGCCACTGAGTGAAGGACAGGAAATCTGTCGCTATGCCCTGGATGTGAATGGTCAGCTGAGGGAAGGGGTGCTGGTGGAGAAAGTGAAGGCCAGGCAGGCATTTGAAGCGGTCGTGCGGCAAAACATCGATCCAGGCATTGTAAACCTGACCAAGGGAAACTTCTTTAAAACGCGTATCTATCCGATCCCTAGAAAAGGGTACAAGCGGGTGGTACTGGCCTTGTCGGAGACGCTAACGGGCGATGAGAATAACTTGTACTATGCTTTGCCCATGGAGCAACCCAGTCCGATTGGTACTTTTAATCTGGAGGTACGGGTGATCAAAAGTGAAAGCGAGCATGCGCCTTCCCTGGGCGAGTTTGATAATGTACCCTTCGACAACCGCAACGAGGCACAGGTACTGTCTATAGAACGGCAGAACTTTACCATGGACGAACCCCTGAAGTTTACCATCCCGAGGTTCGGCGGTGGGGATCATCAGCTTTTTATGTGTGAGTGGGAGGACCAAACTTATTTCTACCTCAATGCCAGACCTCCAAAACTGTCTCAAACCGAACGCAGCCAACCTGAAAAGGTCGCTATCTACTGGGATAGATCTTCTTCAGGAACGAAGCGAAACCTGGAAAAGGAGCTTGATTTGCTGGAAGGTTACCTGACGTCTTTACCCCGGCTGAGCGAAATCAGTTTAGTTGCTTTTGGCACCACGGTAGATCCGGCTGTGAGTTTTAAGAAGGATATTGCTGCTTTACTCAATCAATTGCGTGCCCTGCGATATGATGGGGCCACTCGCCTGGATCAGCTTGCGTTTAATGCAGAGGCCGATGAGATTTTGCTGTTTACGGACGGTATCAATACCATCGGATCGGAAACCGTTGACTTGCCTGAAGTACCCATTCAAGTCGTAACATCCAGCTCTGGGAGTAACTATGGATTACTCAAAAGCGTCGCAGGCAAAACGGGTGGTACGTTTATCAATCTGGCTGCGATGACCAGTGCAAAGGCCCTGGATCAATTACAAAGCAACGAGGAGCAGTTTCTTTCCATCGACTACAATACATCAGAACTGAAGGAAGTTTATCCGGACCTTCCTCAAAGGGTGGGACCAACCATGGAGATCACCGGTATACTAAAAGGCGCAAAAGCAAATTTGAAGATCAGTTACGGTACCGGAAGAAATGTGACGAAAAGCCAGAACTTCTCAATAACCAAGGGCGTGGAGGCCCCGGTTGCACGGATTTGGGCCAGTAAGAAAATTGCTGCACTCAACAATGACTATGAACGAAACAAATCAACGATCCAGCACCTGGGACAGACACATAAGATCGTGACAAAGAACACGTCTTTCATCGTACTGGACAGGGTAGAAGACTATGTAGAACATGAAATTGTGCCGCCCGTCGAGTTGCTAATGGAATACAATCGACTGGTAGCCCAAACGAAGAAACACAAGGCAGACCCAGAGGAAATCAGAAGAGCGAACGAAGTGAGAATGGCTCAATTGAAAGGCTGGTACATTTCGCCGAAAGTAGTATCAGAGAAGCGTTACCAATCGACTGGAGCTGTTTCGCGCGCGGCAGAACCGCAGCAGGATGATTCTGTCGAAGCATTGGAAGAACTGGCTATGGAAGAAGAGGAGTTTTCAGCAGTAGAGTACAGTGTTTCGGGAGCTGCCGATCGCAGGGAAAGACAAGACGAGGTATCAGCCAATGCTACTGAAGGTGAATCTTCTGGCCCGGCGATCAAAGTCCTGGCCTGGCTACCGGATGCACCTTATCTGGAAGCGCTCCGAACGACAAGTAACGATAAGCTGGAGGCGGTATACTTTGAGCAAAAGAAGAATAATGAGACCAGACCCGCTTTTTACATTCAGGTTGCGGACTTTTTCTATGGAAAGGACATGCGAGCGCTGGCAAGTCGGGTGCTTTCCAATACGATTGAGTTGGACCTGGAAAATCCTGAGTTGCTACGTGTGGTGGCCAAGCGGTTTCAGGAAGAAGGGGAGCTGGAAATGAGTATTGCCCTGTTTCTGGAAATCAAAGACCTACGACCAGAGGAGCCACAATCTTATCGGGACCTGGCGCTGGCATATGAAGCAAATGGTCAGTACCAGGAGGCTCTGGACTTGTATGAACATCTCATGAGCACACAGTGGGAACGCTTTGAAGAGGTTAAGTCTGTTGTGCTGAATGAGATGAATCGCCTGATCGCTATGCATAGGGATGACTTGAAGCTAAAAGAGATTTCCAAAGAATGGATCTATGCCATGCCATTGGATGTACGCATTGTGATTGACTGGAGTAGCAATGACAATGATATTGATCTGTGGGTGATCGACCCCAATGGTGAAAAGTGCTTCTATGGTCATAAGTACACGAAAATGGGGGGCAAGATCAGTCAGGACTTCACACAGGGTTATGGTCCCGAGGAGTTTTCATTGAAGGATGCTGAGCGGGGATTTTATACCGTGTATGTCAATTACTTCAGCGAGGCCCGTCAGACCATCACAGGTCCGGTAACCATCTACGCGACTTTATATACCAACTATGGTACCCCTGAACAGCAAATGGAACGCATCGCCGTTCAGGTGACCGACAACAAAGAGTCCCGACAAATTGCACAGTTGCAGTTTGGTGAGGAGTGAGTGACAATCGGTAGACTAGCTCGCTTGCCGAGACTTTAAGACAGGTGTGGTAGAAAAGATTGTTGCTACTTTACAATGACCAACCCTCTGATCTCCTCGCCATCATAGGCTGCATTATCATGGGTTTCTCCTAATAATTGGAAGGAATTGGGGTTGGAAATTTGCATTTGGTAAAAGTGAGTACCAGCTGCTGTGTACAAGGTGGAGCCTTCTACCGCAATATTCGCAGGAAGATAACTCCCATCGTAAATCTCTTCCAATGGCGTGGTGTCATTGGTGATTCGACTTAACCCAATTTGAAAGAAGGATAAGAAATCTGCAGAAGGTGGAGCGCCATCTGCAATGTATAACTGACCATTAGCAATTGTCATATAGTCCATGTCGGCCTCATTGGTGGGTGCAGAGGAGGTTACTTCTGTGACAAATGAAGCGGTGGCAGTAGAGACATTAACGGACATTAGGCTTTCACTTAAAAAATCAAAATCATTCACACCTCCGTTAAGACTTGCCGACACATATAAAACATTTGAACTGTTGTCGAAGGCGATGGCTTCAACCAGATCCATTGTTCCTGCTTCTAAAGCGAATTCGCCGATAGTGGTGTAATTTCCGTTTAGGTCGATGGTTCCGAGGACAGGATTTGCAGTGGAGTTTCCTATCGTATAAATCAATTGATTGCCCTCATCATAGGTAAGATCCGTCAGTATGATGTCCTCTGGTAGGTCTTGAATAAGGACCTGACCTGAGATTTGACCCGTTTCAGTATTAATATTTACCAGGAAATTAGGACGAATCAGGCCATAAACTCCTTCACTGATTAAGGTGGGTATTTCCGGTTCAGCTATATCATCTTTGTCACAACTTGTAATAACGGCAAAGAAGAGCAAAAGAATAGTAGCGAAGCACAATTTAGATGTATTGAATTGATGAGTCATACGATAAGAAAATGAATAATTTAGTGGCAGTTGCTTGTTTTGTGATTGAATACAAATGTATCGTATTTCTTTAATGTCAAAGTGCAAAAAAGGACCGTCATTTCGATCATCATTAAAAGTCGAGGTTTCGAGTATCTTGTTGAGATGATGTAAGGGCTTCTTAAACTGTTTTAGCAGGGTGAGATTCCCTACTCGGGCCGCCGTTTATTCCATGGCTACGTTTTGGAATCCGGAATGAACGAAAGTGAAGGAGTAATCGAAACAAAACACTTATAGATATTTGCTTCGGTACATTCAATTCTTCCTTGCAATGAGAGCCTCAGGGCCCTGATGGGTAGTTTCAGGACCCTGTTATTATTAGATGCCGGAGGCTCTCAATATTTTTTAATGCTCACTTTACCGCGACCATGGCGCTAACCGGACCTGTGAGGGGCATTTGATAAATTTCCCGGAAGCCGATCTCTCTGGCCAGGATTTCAAAGTCCTCTGAAGTACAATCATATCCCTCTTCAGTTTCAATGAGCATGTTTAGTGACATCATCAACCCAAAAGCGTTTTCCTCGCGGTTGTCATCAATAAAGGTTTCTATGACCGCCAGGGAGCCTCCTTCAGGTAGGGCTTCATAGGCTTTCCTGATCAGTATTTTCTTTTTGTCCAATCCCCAGTCGTGCAGGATGTTGCCCATGGTAATGACCTCTGCCTTGGGGAACTCATCCTGAAAGAAGTCGCCCGAAAGAGCCGTCACCTGATCCGAGAGCTCACGAACGTCAATGTTGGCCTGCGCAATGGGAGTTACTTGAGGAAGGTCGAAAGTCGTGCACCTCATGTGCGGGTTGCGCATCGCGATGTGGAGGGAGAAATCTCCACCTGCACCGCCCACATCACAGTGGCTCTGGTAGTTGGAAAAGTCAAATATTTCCGCAAAGCACATGAAGTTGCCCGCCTGAAAACCACCCATGGCTTTGGTAAATTCCACCAGCCTGGCTTCATCTTCATAAAGGGTTTCAAATAAGGGCTTTCCACCATTTTTGGTCTCGTTTTGTGGTAGCCCTGTTTGAAGGGCCTCCTCCAGGTGATTCCAAAAAGGGTAGAGTCGGTTGTTGGACATTTCCAGGATGCCCCCAATGTAACCGGGCTTGTTGCGATCGAGAAAGAGGTTGGTTTCTTCTGAGTTTTGATAAATAGCTCCGGCTTTCAATCCGGTTCTGTTCAGAAATCCCAGCGCCACCAGTGCATCAAGAAAATCAAAGGTGCCGCGTACGTTCAGGTCGAGTCGTTGCTGAATCTCATCGGCAGTTAAAGGTCCCTCAGCCAGGTGAGTGAAAAGCCCGAGGTTAACGGCCGTTAGCAGGGTCTTGGAAGCCCAGAATCCCATGCCTACCTGGATGATGTGATCGGGTGTAAGGGTTTTTTCGATTACTTGTGTCATCAGTTTATCTGTGTTTGAAGTTAGGTGAAAGGGTGTGGTGCTGGTATCGGAATGGCTGGAATCAACGCTTTCTCCCGATCGTAAATAGCTTGATCAGTATAGAAAATCGATGCATTCGAGTGCAAAGAGGGTTTTTCCTGGTGGAAGGATCTGGCGCTACTTCCTGGTGCAGCAACCTAAGTATCCGGACGGCTTGTTGCCATTTCATGACGGGAGAGACGAATTGATAATTCATTGGAATGAGTTGGTCTTCGCAAGAATTGCCGTAGGCTGCTTCACGTTGATGAAATCTACACCCGACTTGATCAGTTCCTGCCACAAGCCGTGATCCTCCGGCACGTTATAGAGTCTCAGTTTCTTGCCCTGACGGTGCAGGGTTTTTGCAGTAGCACGAAGACTCTTACGGTCCAGGTGGTCATAGCTTACTCCTGTGACTGGCATGAGCAAATGGGAAGTGCCTTTTTCGATGTTGTAGTAGTCGCCTTCGAGTGTTATCAGTGATGACCCTTGTTTTGAGATACTTTGCACGAGCGCGGGTGAAGGGTCAATCAACACCACTTTTACCGGGCTGGCCTGGGTTTTCCATTGGGAACCTGCAATCATGCCCTGATAGTTGACCAGCAATTTTTCCAGGGCCAGTCGTGTCATGTTTTCATTTCCCTTGATCTCGATAAAGAGATAAAACAATCCCGAATGATCTTTATAGATCCTTCCATCGTTTTCCTGATATCGTTCAAACAATGGGGTGAGGTAGCTTGCTTCCAAGGTATGGTCCGGAGTGGCCATTAGTTTGCCATCGACGAGTCGGACCTCTGCCTTGACGGAGACATAGCCTTTTCGTAAAGCCGTGTAAACAATAGATTGTGAAGGTTCGCCTGCTTTGATGTGAGGATTGAGGTCAGTTGAAAACTGAGCACTGGAAGGTAGGAACTGGAGTAAAAGGAGAAATAGTATGGCTCCCTTGAATGCGGCGTGGTTGGGGCTTTGAAAAAATCGAGTCATGGTCTTATGTGTTTAGTTCAGTGACTCGAATGTGAGAACAAAAGTCATGAGACTTAAAATCAATGAGTGAATGGATGGGTTTTATGAGTGAATGAAAGCATTCGGGTAATCGGGATCCTTTTTGGTTGGTTTTCTAGCGCGTTCCCTAGCTCGGAAGTTACTTCCGTACCTTGGTAGGGTGAGTCGTTTTCTAGCGCGGAAGTTACTTCCGTGCTCTATGTTACCGTTATTCTCTTCTAGCAACAGAAGTTACTTCCGTGCTCTTTGTTACCGTTACTCTCTTCTAGCAACAGAAGTTACTTCCGTGCTTTTCCTTTTTTGTGCAGAAGTTACTTCCGTGATTTATCGTAGCATCTACATGCAGTTTCTTACTTCATTCTATGAATTTGATAGGTAGCAACCCCTTACCTCCTGCATAATCAATGGCACTGCTATAGAGATAATGTTCTGGTTCAGCTACTATTTGTGCCTTTATAGGATTTTGATGAATGTAATCCAACTTCTGCTGCATAAGGCTATTACTGGAGAGCTCAATAGGATGATAGTCGTTTTGCCATATCTTGAACTTTTGATGCTTACTGCTTTTCTCCGCTATCTCCCTGAAAATATTTAACAACCATGTCTGCCTGCTTTCGTGAATGTTATGTTCAATTTCTCTGGCAAGTTTTACGGATGTGAACTTTTTGAAATCCCGAATGATATCCTGAATTTGATTATCCCCACTTCGGCCAATAATCAGGTGAATATGATTGGTCATGATACACCATGCGTAAATTTCTAAACCCTTGTGTTTTTGGCAATATGTTAAGTTTTCTATTAGAAGATCTTTATAGACAGGTCTCGTGAACAGGTCGATCCACTGAACGACGCTGAAAGTAACAAAGTATATGCAGTCTTGATTTCTGATCTTATACTTTTGGCTCATGCGTTAAATATAGGCACGGAAGTAACTTCCGCGCTAGAGAGGGAAGCAACTTCCGCGACAGGGAGAATTTCTAAACCCTTGTGTTTTTGGCAATATGTTAAGTTTTCTATTAGAAGATCTTTATAAACAGGTCTCGTGAACAGGTCGATCCACTGAACGACGCTGAAAGTAACAAAGTATATGCAGTCTTGATTTCTGATCTTATACTTTTGGCTCATGCGTTAAATATAGGCACGGAAGTAACTTCCGAGCCAGGGAGCGTAACTTCCGCGCCAGAAAAGATAGGCACGGAAGTAACTTCCGCGCCACGGAGGGTACATAAGGTCTCCATTTTCTTTATATATTGAGTCGGAAATGACGGTATAATTTCATTTTAAGGAAATGAGTGAATGGAGTTATTTTATGAGTAGTTAATGGGTATTATTGAGTGTATCGCAGGTTTGTTTGAGGGAATGAATCTCAAAACAACAAATAGGTAAGCCTTTTTTCAAACGTGTGTATTGTCCGTTGACTATATTTAGGTTTTCGCTTAACCACAACCAATAATCTAGTGAGTACCAATATTTTTAACCTGAATTTAACCGCTACAACCAAAACACTGTACGATTACCTGACCAACACTTGTTTGTCACACGGTAGCTACCTTAACCCGGTAAAAGTAGGACCGTTTATTCACGGATGGACAGATAATACCTATCAGGGACCGAACGGTGAAATACCCGCTATAGACCAATCCATGCCTGAAATTGACGATTCGTACGATGCTATTCGCTGGCGTTCCAGAACAAAAGATTGGCTCAACTATGATTCAAGAATTGGCAAGCCTACGCTGCAGTATGTTGAGATCATCAACCTCAATCCTTTTGATGCAAATGGCTTGTCCTATGACCAGCCTATGACAAAAGACGACTGGAAGCAGTACTTCAAACCTTATGATGACGATGGCTTTCACGTGTCTCCCAATGGGAAATTGTACATTACACCAGATAAGAAAGATGAAACTTCAGTTTCTGTGAAAATTAAAGGCAATAACCCGGGCATTTTTGCAGGATTCAATGTGATCTTCCTGTTACCGGTAGATGGCGTGAATTACTGTTGTATCATTGATCCGGTGATTAAGGTGAGGCAGAAGGACGAATAGTGAGGAGATTTGTTTTTGCTTCTTTCCAACTTTTTTTTGGACTTATTCATTTTACGAATTTTGCCCAGGAGACCAGGGTTTCTGACTCTACCAGATTTAAAAGTGTATTAGAACAAGTCAGAGAATATGACGGTGAGCCTTCCAAGAATTTAGATTTAGGAGAAGAGTTAGTTGTATTAGCTCAGAAATTAGGGGATAGACGAAAGGAGGCTACAGCCTTCATTGAACTTCATCATATCCACAGAGATTTAGGCAATCTGACTACCGCGAATCAGTATTACTTAACTGCTTTAAAGATTTTTGAAGAGTTAGGAAGGAAGGACGACATGGCTGCAAGCTATGCACAGGAAGCCTCACTGTTGATGTTGGAGGGTCAATACCAGCAATCTGTCAACGAATACCTCAAGAGCATCCAAATTTACCTGGAGTTGAAAGATACCTTCATGACCAATGTCATCAGGGTCAACGTGGGAGAAACCTACAGACTTTACGAAAAGCATGATTCGGCAGCACTCTTTCTCAAGAAAGCCCTGGAGGATAATTACAGTAAAGACGAGATTGTAGAAGGCTATGGAACTGGCAACCTCGGCATGGTCTATTATGCATTGGATAGACTCGATTCCGCACGGTCATTATTGGAGCAATCGATCTCGATCCTGGAACCTCTTGGTGATGTCTATTCGGTAACGGTCTATGAATTTGAGCTGGGTAAAGTCTTTGTTGCTCAGGGAGATAGGATTGCTGGAGAGGAGAAGATGTTGAAGGCTTATGAGGTGGCATTGCAGGAGGGCCTCAAAGAACAAGTGCGTGACTTTAGCCAACATCTTGCAGAATATTTCGCTGGTAATGAGGATTACCGGGTCGCCCTAGCTTACCAACGGCAATATGAGACCTACAAAGACAGTCTGATCAATATCGATAATGTTAGGAAAGTGGAGCAACTCCGCGGCCAACATCAGGTAGAACAGCGGGAGTCGGAAATTACTTTTCTCAGTGAATTGAACAAAAGTCAGAGAACGACTCTCTGGGTAGTTGGCTCAGGATCTGTCATCTTGCTGGTTTTGTTGGGCCTGCTGTACCGCAATAATCAGGAGAAAAAGAAAGCCAATGAGGCCTTGGCCAAGCGTGAAAAGGAGAAGGGGTTGCTGTTGAGTGAGCTTAACCACCGGACCAAGAACAACCTGAATATGATCTCAAGCCTGTTGAATCTACAGTCTAATGAACTGGGGGACGAGCCTGCGGCAGAAGCGGTTCGGCAGGGAAGGTATCGGGTTGATAGCCTGGCCCTGATTCATCAGAAACTCTACAAAGAGGACTACTCCAGCATACATATGGAACAGTACCTGCAGGAATTGCTGGAGCACCTCAATGAAAGTTTCGACCCTGACGTCACGATGGATGCTACGATTCTTCCGGAAGCCATGAAGGTAGACCGGGCAATTCCTCTGGCGCTGATTGTGAATGAATTGGTAACCAATGCCCTTAAATACGGCAAGGCTCCGAATGGAGACTCCCTGATCCGGGTTTCCTTAGAGGCTGTAGGGACGGATTACCGCCTGTGTATTCGCGACAATGGTCCTGGGATGCCTGAGCCGCAATTGGACGAGCTTTCCTCTTTTGGGTTAAAATTGATCTACTCTCTGACTGATCAACTGGAAGGAACGCTTTATTTTCGAAACGTGAATGGCGCCGAATGGACCATCACGTTTCCTAAATGATCGAGAAAGCGAGCGTACTTGTAGTGGAAGATGAGGCTATTCTTGGGATGGACATGGTAAGTCGTCTCAAGAAAATGGGATATGAGGTATTGCCTTTGGCCAAGAACCCTGAACAAGCCCTGGCACAACTGTCTGAAAAACAACCTGATATACTCATGCTGGATATCCACCTGGGAGATCGGCACATCGATGGGATCGAACTGGCAACGAAGATCAAGCAGCAATACCACTTGCCTTTTATATTTCTGACCTCCCATGCGGAAGGTGATTATATTGAAAGGGCCAAAGCCATCAAGCCATCCGCTTACCTCCTGAAGCCCTTCAAAGACAAGGAAATCAATATTGCTATTGAAATGGCCCTGGCAAACTTCTCAGGTCAGGATACTGACACGGTGACCATAAATGATTCGCTTTTCCTCAAAAAAGAGAACCGATTTGAGCGAGTGAAGTTTAAGCAGGTATTATGGTTAGAAGCTGACAGTAACTACACGGAAATCCATACCACCTCTGACACTTTTATATATTCCACGGTATTGAAGAAGGTTGAAATGGTTTTGCCGAAGGATCAGTTCTTTCGGGTGCACCGAAGCTATATCGTCAATAAAGACAGCATTACCGGGTTTTCTGGAAATATGCTCCTGATCGATGAGCATAAAATTCCGGTAAGCAATCAATACCGAAGCATGGTTTTCGGATGGTTCAATACGATTTAGGGAAATACGATAATTATAACTACATCACTCCTTAGATAGCCCCTGGCTATATTGGTTTGCAATCGTTTTGGAGTCTGAAAAAGTGCTGGTTCTAAATGAAAAACTCCTTTGTTTACAGCGAAAACGCAGCGCTTTGAAATCTTCGTTGACATTATCATAAAAGAGGGGGCTTAAGTTGTACTATTCTTGGGTTTTGTGGAAGATTCGCAGGTTTTTGATGGGAAAATGGCAGGTATTTGAAAATTGTTGCCAACTTGAAAGTAGTACACAGTTTTCAAGATATTGAATTATGATATAGATAGTGTTATGGGTATTTAATTGATTGAAATATAAATAATTTATAATTATGTTAATTAATTTTTATTTAAAGGCTTATAACCTTGCGAAACTCATGTTAGTGTGTTGATATTTGCATCAACAAACAATAATTGATTTACAATTATGAGAACAATGGTTAAACTCATGGCAACGCTTTTAATAGTTTTAGGTGCTGCCACTTCTAATGCCAATACTTCACTGGACTCGCTTTATGCCGGGCCACAGTGTAAGTTATTCTCGCTAGATGATCGACAATTCCGATTGATCTATGCTGCAGCCTCGCAGCAAGACATCCAACTACAAATAAAGGATACTGACGGTAGCTTGCTTTACAAGTCAAATTTAGAAGCCGAGGGCTTTGCGAGAGATTTCGACTTGTCGTTTTTGCCTGATGGTGATTACACGTTTGTGTTGGAGTCTGGTGCTTACAGGTATGAGGAGTCCGTGACGGTATCGAAATTAGCGGCAGAATCTGCTGCTAAGAAACGATTCCAGGCCTCGAAGCTCATGCTGGTAATGGTTGAAGGGGATGCTTATGCACTGCTAGGCGCGAATGCGACCGGAAGTACGCTGGAGTATTCTCTGACTAATGAGAAAGGGCAGACGCTTTACGCCGGATCGTACGAGACTGATGAGGAGATCAAGGATCTGTTCACTTTCCGTGAAGTACAGGGCGATGTGACGCTGCAATTCTTTCTGAATGGAGATCTCGTGAATGAAAGGATACTCGCATTGAATTGAGCATTTAGTAAATACTTAGATAGTTTGAAAAGCTCGTCGAATGACGAGTTTTTTTTACCCATAAAGAGAACAGAACCTATTGAGTGTTCGATATGCGTAGCTCGGAGCGCGTAGCTCGGGGAACGTAGCCTGAGCTCCGAAATTCAATTTGGCACATGATCTTATGCATTCAGGAAAGAAAGTCGGATCGATCCGAAAAGCTACGAAAGCAGGACGAAAGGGTGCATAAGGATAGTTGATGTGGCAATAACTGTAAAACGTCCGAGAATGTAAATTATTGGAAATATAGGACCCGAAGCTTCGATTTTACTTTTGGAATCCTGAAAAGATGGAGCCAGAATACCGGGAAATGCAGGACCGTGTGTGAGGTGAAAGAAAATTCCTGATCGTAAATATGGGTATTAAAAAAAATATCAGTAAGTCCTTTAACTCTGCCGAAACAGCTACTGACAACATGACCAGGGCATGTAATTGCCAAACCCCTGTAAATCAACTTCTATCGTGAGTTTCACCTGACTTATCGAGTTTTTGAACGAAAGGGACGCGTGAGGACTATTGTTGTATCATGAAACTACCAGCAGGTTTATCGTCCCTCCATGAAGATTTAATTGACTTGAAGTTTCAATTGATGCTACTGGATGCCACGGGTAAGGTAATTGCATCTGATGATCGGCTGTTTATTGTCGAAAAGGACGCATTTAATCTTTTTGAGGAGGAGGTTTTTCACGGAATGGCACCTTATCTCGAAACGTTGTTGGTAGACGAACCTTTTAAACTAGAATGTATAGAGACCCATTTCTGTAATCATCATTCGATTTTCGATTTTTCGTTAAAGACAATTACCTACCAGGGTCAAAAGGCCTATGCCTTGACAATTTACGACCTGGAAGAGGTATACCAGAAGGTCGTGGACTTGCGTTATGAACGAAACGAGGCTTTGTCATTATCCAGTCAACTTAAAGTGGCCTACAAAAAGCTGGAGGAAGCGTATGAACAACAAAGGGAAAGCAACCAAAAACTGCAGGAAATGCAGCTTGAAGTACTTTACCAGGAGAAAATGGCTTCTGTAGCTCAACTAGCGACAGGTATGGCTCATGAAATCAACAACCCTTTGAATTTCATTCGAAATGGTATTGTGGTATTGAAGGATTCTGTAAATCAGGTTCAGGAAACCCGGGACGGAAAGCCATCGAGCCGGGAAACATTTGATAAAGTGGTGTCGATCATTGAGCAGGGGTCATTGCGCATTCATGAGGTGGTACAACAGTTGCAGGCTTTCAATGACTTTGGCAGCTCAGAGCGAAAGTGGGTCAATATTCATGATAACCTTGATCGGGTAATCGACCTGTTGATTCCACAACTTAAGACACATATTAAGATTTCAAAAGCTTATGATGAATCGTTCGATATGGTGTGTTGTATTCCAAGAAAAATCAACCAGGTTTTTTTGAATTTGTTGACTAATGCCTCCTCATTTATCCCGTCTACAAGGATAGGTCAGATTGAGATCCGAACGGAATGGGAGGAATACTGGCTGGAAATCAGTTTCAAGGATAATGGCACTGGAATTCCTGAAACATTTCAGAAGCAGGTTTTTGACCCTTTTTTTTCTGCCAAAGCAGATGGGTCCGGTAAGGGATTAGGACTCGCTGTGAGCTACAAAATCGTGGAAGAGCACGGGGGCAAACTAATGTTTGATAGCAACGAACAGGAAACTACTTTTCGAATGATCTTGCCTTTAGGTGATGACGAAGGATGAATAAGTCGAACGTACGTCACTTAAACCTTCGGATTTGGTAAGTGAAGGTGAGCATGAAGTAACGTTGCAGGACCTGAGTCTGACTCTCCTGAACGTATTGCGCCGTTACGGTCTGGTTGAAGCTTTGGTTTTGGCCCAGTAGATCAAACACAGAAAGCTCCAGTTCGCCGTTATCATTCTTCAAAAACTTCTTCGCGACACCCATGCTCCAGAGCGTATAGGTGGTATCGAAGGTGTCGTTGATGCCGGTGTAATTCTGGAAGTAAGTCTCATTGCGAAAGACAAGGCCTTTTGGGAACATCAGGTTGAGTTTGACACCCAGGGTTTGCGTGAAGTACTGGTTGTTGGTCTCAGACTGGATGGAGTTTTGTACGCGACTACCGGTGATCTGGTAGGAGAGATTGTAGTCAATCTTTTCGCTGATGTTGCTGACCAGCCCTACTTTGAAATTGAGGCCGAAAGTGTTGGATACATTCATTCGGTTGTTGGTGAACCCTGGCAGTCGCTGGTAGCTCAGTCCCGCGGAGAGATTGAGGTTGTTTTTGATGGGAGCAAGCAATACGCCGAAAGTGGAGTTGTTGCGAAGGAACCAATACCCGTCTACATTGACCGGTGTGGTGAGTTGTGCGCCCCGGACCAATGAAATCCCCTGATTGGTAATGGAGTCGGCTCTGACGATGGAACTACCCGTACTGATGTAGTTAGAACTGGTCGTCATACGCGTGAGGTTTGAAAAGGTGATGTTTTTGTCCACCAGGTTCTTTTGCAAGCGCATGACCAACGCATGGGTATACGTCTGATTGAGGTTGGGATTGCCTACGGTCAGGAAAAGAGGGTCGCTGTTGTCGATGACATTTTGAAGTTGACTAACAGATGGTTCTGTGGTAGAGGTGGTGTAGCGCACCAGGAAATTTCCTGATTCTGCCAGATCGAACCGTGCAGAAATTCCAGGAAGCAAGGAGCTGAAGCTACGGGTAAATTGGCCGGTGCCAGGAAGTAGTTGTTCGTTATCCAGGGAAGCATGCTGAAAAGACAGACCTATATTCAGGTTATTGCCAAAGTTGTTGTTGGAGAAGAGGATGGTGGGGGTGTTTTTGGTATAACCACTCTGGAAGGTATTGGACAAGGCCTCGTTGAAAAGACTGGTTCCTTCGCTTTCGCGTAATACAAATGTTTGACGGTCGGATTCACTGGCTGTGTGTGTAATGGCGTAACTCATGGATAACTGGGCAGTGGTACCCACGGGCTCTGTATAGGTCACTGTGGACCCAATGGCGTATTGCTTCTCGTTGGTGTTGTAGTCGATAAGAGAATCCCGCTCCAGGTCCTGATACAAATTTTCGCGAAGGGTGGGGTTAATGCGGCTATTGAGATCTATGGACAAGGTACGGCCTATCTTGCTGAATTTGTGTTGCAGAATGACCCTGTTGCTGATGTTGAAGGAACGATTCAGACTTGTGTACCGGTTGAAGGTTTGGTTGAGTACCTGATTTGCTTCATTGGTGGTTTCACCGAGAGTCGTGTCGTCACCCTGATTGTTTTGGTAGCTGATGTTGGACCGAATGAGTAAGTTATTGTTGTCATTGATTTTGTGTCGAATACGTAGGTTGAGGCGGTGGTTCTGGTTGTCTGTTGCTGACAGCTGCTGCTCTGTGTAGAACTGACTGCCATTATTGAGCAATGATTCCCTATTGAGCACCTGATCATTGCCATTGTCGGATTGGTTGAAAAAATAGCTTCCTTCGAAGGACGTGTTTTTGCCCCAATCATCAGTGAAATTGACGCCCATGGCGTTGGTCTTGGTAATGCCACTCTGAGTTCCCGTGATGAAATTTTGGTTGCCTCCTCTGCGAAAACGCCCTCGTCGACCGCCGCCACTGATACCTGCCAGGTCTTCACTGCCGAAGTTCTGCTGGTTGATGTTGTTGCTCATGCCCAGGACCGTAAGCCGCTGGTCTTTGTTAAAAGAGTTGATTGTAGTTCCGGCTTTGTACAATTCGTTTTCACCCATTCCGGCGTAGACTTTTCCAAATTGCCCGTTTCGCTTGTCTTTCTTCGTCACCACATTCATGGTTTTTGTGGTATTCCCATCGTCGAAACCTGTGAACTGAGACTGGTCACTTTCTTCGTCATAGACCTGCACTTTGTCTACCACTTCCGCGGGGATGGTATTGAGCGATAGGAGTGGGTCCTGACCAAAGAACCTTTTGCCATCCATCAGGACTTGCTCGATGCTTTCTCCATTGGCGGAAACGCCAGTGCCATCTACGACAATGCCTGGCATTTTGCTGACCAGGTCGGTGGCTGAGGCGTCAGGGTTTACTTTGAATGCCTGTGCATTGTATTGCGTCGTATCACCAAGCTGCTGCACTGCGACGACTTCTCCATCTACAGTAATCTCATCCAGCACTGTAAGGTCCGGTTGTATGGAAAGGGCACCTAGCTGCGTGTCGAGCTGGGTGAGGCGAAACACTTTGGTGTAGGTAACATATCCTACACTTCGCACCCTGAGTTTATAAAAGGCGCGCGGCAACTGGTCGATGTAAAACTGCCCATCTCCATCCGTCACCGTGAATCGGGATTGGCTTGAATCTTTGATGTTGATCAACTGCACCGAGGCACCTACCAAACCAGTACGGTCACCTGCATCGATCAAAATGCCGCTAACTCTTAAATTCGAATCTTGTGCCTGCAAAGCGACACTGAGCAACAAGCCGCAAAGCACGGAGATGGTACGAATGGTGAAACTCACCATTTATTGTCCGTTGGGGTCTTCAGTCCTTTGCCTTCTTCCTCGTCGTGGAGTGCTTAGGCTTTTGTAGATCTCAAACTGCTCGGGATTAAGAACATCCGCCATCAATTCGTCTTTTTCTGTTCGGAGGGCCTTCATTTTTTCACGGCGGCCTTCCCGGTCTCCACTTTGTCGGAGTTCCTCGAATGTTTCTTTGAGTGTGATGGCAAACTCGTCATAGATCCCGTCAATCAACACTTTTTGGTCCTCGCTAAGGTCGGCGACTTTTGCGTATAAAGCTTGCTTTTCTCGGGCCACACGCTCTTCGGGGTTGCGTGAGCCTCTGCCACCTGGTCCTCCGCCACGAGGTGGTTGAGCCGATGCTAAGAGTGAAACTAGTAGGAGGGCAAGGCAGCAAGTATAGCGGAAGAGTGTATGCATGATTTAGGTCTGTTTTTTCCTTAGATGCTTTATGTGATGGAAACCTTCGGTTCCTACCTAAAGATCATGACCTGAGGTCCTATGATAGAGTGGAGAATTCGATCGTCTGCCTGAATTGGCTAATGTCGTATTGAGACGTCACTTCGAGAGCTTGGACTACCTCTGAAAAGCTAAAAACACATGAGCTGCGCGCCCCGGGTACAGGAAGACAACTATTTTTGCCCTCGAATCAGTAGCCCTTTTCTGAATGCATGAGACAATGCGGCGGGTACTGCTGATTCTGCCTCAATAACGAGAGCCTTAGCTTTTTGGACCTGGGCCAGCATCTCTTGTTCAAGGGCGACTGCCTGGGCTCGTTTTTCTTCTGCTTTGGCCTGCGCAATCTCCAAATCGGCAGTGGCCTGATCGATCTGCAGTTTGGCGCCAATGTTTTGACCAAGGTTGATGTCTGCTATATCGATGGATAAAATCTCGTAGGCAGTACCTGCATCCAGTCCACTTGAAAGTACCAATCGGGAAATGTCCTCAGGTCTTTCCAGTACAATTTTGTAGTTGGTAGAGGCACCAATTTGTGAAATAATGCCTTGACCCACACGTGCTTTAATGGTTTCTTCTCCGGATCCACCCACGAGTTGCGCAATATTGGTACGAACAGTGACCCGCGCTTCTGCAATGAGCTGTATACCATCAGCAGATACTCCGGTAATGGCAGGAACCAATATCATATAAGGAGTAACGGAAATTTGCACCGCCTCCAGTACATCACGACCCGCCAGGTCTATGGCTGTGGCTTGCTGAAAGGACATGTTGAGGTTGGCCTTGTCTGCGACGATTAGTGCCTTGATGACCTTGGTAAGATCTCCACTCGCCAGATGGTGTGTTTCCAGGTGTTGCGTATTGATGTCTTTGATGCCTGCTTTGGTGGCAAGGATCAGCGAGTTGACGATCAGTTTGGGAGGGACTTTACGGAACCTCATGAAAACCAAATCCAGCAAATTGACACGGACGCCCGAGAAAACGGCTGTGATCCACAAACTAAGAGGGAAAACGTACAATAAAAGCCAAAGGGCCACCAATGCGATTCCCGCGATGATCAATAAATCTACTGGCATGAAGTAAACCTGGTTACTGGATAAAAGTAAGTTGGGAAGGTACGTCTATTTTATTTCCGGTGTAGGATTTTTTTCAACATACCCAATTAGGAGCCATGTGCTATTTCAACTCAATTGAAACCGCACCGGTAAACTATTCATTGATACCCAGGTGTCGATGTTAAAATTATTTATTATTACATATACTGGAAACAATTATTAGTATTTTGACTAATTTCAAATATATGTTTTGAAAATCGAACTTCACAATAACATGTAATGAAATAACCTACTCATAATCATGTATGCCCAAAAGGTCGTAGGTCGAGAAGCACAGACGCAACAGGAACAACCGGGGCTCACTTCTGCCGCTAATACTCCGGAATGGTTTGTAGACAATCGTGCTGAAAATTCAAAAATCAACAGCCTGCAAATGGTGGCCAATAGTAGTAGTAGGGTACAGCAAATGGGTAATCTACAGGCAACGATACAGCGTACCAACCAGATATCAACTGTAGGTACAGACCAGCCGCTGCAAATGGTACGAGACCCTAGGTTGCAAGACATCATTGATGCTTTGCAGGTACAATACAACCATTTGGAGGCAAGTGTGGCCATGATCCGTGACCCTGAAGCATTAGATCTGGAAATTTTTGTATATGTAGAGGGGCTTGTTGAAGCGGAACAAAGCCTGAACGTCCTCATGCAACAAGGAGATTTTGATCGTACTGACGAGGAGAATGGTCCGTTAGTCACCTCCAGGCTCATGAGACAAATTGTAAGGAGGCAAAGGGCCTTTGAAAGTGGTACACTGATCAGCGATATCAGAGGTGTTCTCGAACAAAAGGCTAGACTCGCGGCATTGGAGGCTCAGTTGCAACAACTTCAAGTACATGATGAGGTGGAAACCGATGATTCTTCAGATGAAGAAGAGACGGTTGGGGAGCGCCTGGAACATGCGATGGAAATCGAACGCGCACGATTATTGGGAACAGGTATCCATAAAAACCTACTCTACCGGGACTTCTTTGTGAAGCCTATGGCTGAAGACGAAGTGGAAGCGGAATTCCGGGGGAATCAGATCATGAGTTTGTTTATTGATAATTCTGATACCTTAAAGCTTCCGGGTTTTGGTAAACATACCCTCTCAAAGACCATCAGAACTAAAACCGGTAAAAAAAATCCGCCAACAATAGCTCAAGACCAGGAAGTGTTGGTTACTGAACCTGCTACAGGTGATAATTTTAATGCGAAACAGAAGTATACAGCAGCGGAAATTTCAAGTATTGCCGAAGTAGCGGTTTACGATTATGTCGCGAACATTGGTGACCGCATGGTTAGCCAGGTAAACCCTGGAAATGTAATGGTAGATTCACAGCGGGGCCAGGTGACGGCTGTAGACAATTCTGTATCGAGAAGTGATATTCTAAGAAGTGGTACTAACCTGAACAAAGCGGTCAGGTCAGTGATCAGACGATTTGTTGGGAAAGGAAATTACAGCCCCCCACATGTCGAAAGTGGGATTGCCAGAGCCCTTGCCCGACTTGAGCAAGTTCTTGGCATGATCCGGGAAGGAGATGTTGAAGATATATCGGTCATCATTGACAAGGGCAGCTATCAGGCGAGGAAGTTTGCTGGTGTTATGGGAAAGAGTGAACACCTTATAAGTAGACGCATTATCATCGTCCTTAAAAACCTCAAAGCCCGAGGATAGCCGGAATTTCTATTTTCTGCTGCTACAGGATTATTGACCCAAACTTGTCGTTGATCAAGGAAACCTTTTTGCCGAATCGCGTGTCCTTGGTAAACAAATGAAGACTTGAAAATGACTGAAGTATGATTACATACCAATTCATTTTTATTCTTACGAACGAGGCATGAAATTTGCGCTTGTCCAATAATGCTAAGGGTTTTA
Organism: Cyclobacteriaceae bacterium; assembly: GCA_965215825.1. Taxonomy (GTDB): domain Bacteria; phylum Bacteroidota; class Bacteroidia; order Cytophagales; family Cyclobacteriaceae; genus JAWPMT01. The sequence continues at coordinate 2,037,733 of CBDCEM010000003.1, forward strand.
CTCACATACCTCCTGACCTGCAATCTGCTCTATCTTTATAGTCAGTCAGCTTATACGGGAACAGTAACAGATATCGTGTCCGGATCTCCGTTGGATGGGGTATCTATAGATATGGTTATTGAAGGTGGCCAGGTGTCTACGGTCACAAATCAGGATGGACATTTTATAATAGAGCATAACAACTCCGTAGCATCGGCTGATCAGCCTGTTGTCCTAAGAAATACTTTGGCCTGGAATGAGGAGCAATCCGTGCGTGTGGAGTTGTTTAGTCTGACGGGACAAGTACTCACCCGGGAACTAGCCGTAACCGATCGTTATATCATTCCATCCCTTTCGCCCGGTATGTATGTCCTGAAGGTAGAGGTAAACCAATCGGTATTTGGTTATAAAGTGGTTTCCAATGGCCTTCAGACTTATCTGGTGGACCTAAAGGCCCGGTATTTTGAGTTTTCAGGCAGCAGAGATACGCTCTCTTTCAATAAGGAACTCTATCTCGAACGGACTACTGTAGTGAGTCAACCTGATGGTCACCTCAATATCAGAATGCTCCGATCTTTCTATCAGGACAGTGTGGATTTCTTACCGGAATTGAGTGATCCCATTGTTTTTGATTTACTGGGCGGCTCTCCATCTCGTACGAACCTTTCTGAAGTGACCAGTATCAAATTGATCTATGACATGGAGAAGCGTCAGATCTTCTACCAGAATACCTCCAAATACATCTATCATTTTCAATTTGCTGAACAGGTACTGGGGTACGATAAAGGACATTTCACCTACAACCTTACCCAATACCGGGACCATCCGGACAGAAGATACCTGATGGGAAGTATCAATTACTATCACTCTCAGGATAAGTATGTTCTACAACTGGTGACAGCCAATGAAATGACTTGTGGCCAACTGGGTACACTCTTCCATAAAATCCGGGACACTAGCTATTTTGGTGATGAGCTGGTGTTTTTGAGGCAAACTGAAAGGTATGAGGGTTGTAATGAGATCAATAGTATCAGTCCTGATGAACTGCTAGATGGTCAGAACTTTCAGGCGATGAACGCCGCTCGTAACTATGGATTTCTGAAGAAAGTTCGCTTAGGGGAGCTGGAAGGTACTTATTTGGGGCGACGTGATTTAGTTGTGCTGGATGGCATTCCCAATGATATTCCAGTCGTAGCGGGGATCATCACGACGCAATATCAAACGCCTTTGAGTCACATCAATATTCTCAGCCATAGCAGGGGCACACCAAACATGACCCTTCGTGATGCTTTTGAAAGTGCAGACATTAACAGCCTGGAGGGGCAATTGGTATACCTGGAAGTGGCGGCAAACTCCTATGAGCTGAGGCTCGCAGACTTTGATGAGGCTGAAACGTTCTGGCAGCAAAATGAGCCGCAGGAAGTTGTAGTGTTGGAAAAGGACACGGAATTTACAGAATTGGTAAGCATGCGAGACGCGGATCTGTCCTATCTGAATCGAATAGGAGGCAAGGCGGCGAATTTTGCAGAGATCACAAACCTGGTGGACCGAAGAGGTGTGTCCATGTCAGTGCCTGAAGGTAATTCGTTTGCCATTCCGTTTCATTACTATGAACAGCACCTGGAGCAGTCAGGCATCAGGACCTGGGTTACAGCGCTTTTAGCAGATACTGAGTTCAATGAAAACCCAGGATACCGAGCGGAAATGCTTGAGCAAGTCCGGGATAGCATCAGGAATTACCCTGTGGACGAGGAGCTGGTTAATGCGGTGGAGAACAAGATTGGTGGCTTTGCGGAGTTTGATGCCTTTAGGTTTCGGTCTTCGACCAACGCAGAGGACCTTGAAGGATTTACAGGTGCGGGACTTTACACCTCAAAATCTGCGAAGAAAGGAAATAGCAACAAGACAGTAGAGATTGCGATCGGAAAAGTTTGGGCAAGCCTCTGGAACTGGAGAGCTTTTGAGGAAAGAAGCTACTTCAGGATTGAACACATGAGCTGCGCCATGGGAATTTTGGTGCACCGATCTTTTCCGGATGAGGACGCGAATGGGGTGATGGTTACCAGAAACCTCTATAACGACAATGAAGGATACACGATCAATGTACAGTTTGGAGAAGAGAGTATTGTTTTTCCTGAGCCCGGTGTGCTTCATGACCAAATTATCCTGTTCGATGGGTCGATTGACGGGAGAGAGCCTTTCCTGATTGAGTATTTGAGTTTTTCTAACCTGGCGGGATATACAGGAACGGTGATGACGGATGAGGAACTGAAAGAATTGGGCCATTTTGCCAAAACCATCAAACACCACTACTTTTTCAACGTACGCAACAACTGCAATTGTACTTACAATGACTTTGGCATGGACCTGGAATTTAAAGTGGATTCGAGGGTGTCACCGAGAAAAGTATATATCAAACAAGCGAGACCTTTTTACTAAATCAACTATGATAGCGATAAGAAAAAACCTATTCTACGTTTCTTTACTCATGACCCTTGGTGTGGTGAGTTGCGCCGTTGAAGAGATCATTCAGCCGATTTCATTTTCAAGCCTTACCCTGGATGCCGGTTGGATCTTTGAGGGAGAATATGAAGCTCATGTCTCACCTGCATCACCTGTAAATCCGGTTCCTCTATCCAGTTTTGGTCTTGAAATCAGGATAGATGATTGGGAAGATGTGGGTGTAGACGTGGAAGGGGCCAACACATATGTTTCGGAAAACGCCATTGTGGAGTTTTCGATTACTTCAGATAGTGTCATTATGGTTACGGCAGATTCGATCTATGTTCCAGGTGAAGATCTGTCTGCCTTATTCAAAACAGACAGGGCCGGACGTAGCCGTTTTGATCCGAGATTCTCTTTAGATAGACTAATAGGCAGAAACCTCAGTTTCGACCCCTTTATCTTACAACTCGTCTGTACACTCGAGCGTGACCTTCATCAGACTTTCGTCATAGATCTTACCATGGATGATGGTCAGGGATATTCCATACAGTCAAATATGGTACGGGTTTCGAAGGATGAGTAGGGTTTGAGACCCTCAGGCTCCGAGCAATTGGGTTAGATTTCTCCGCTACCTTTTTTCAGGACCTGGGCAGGGTCTTCTTTTTTGATCTGTTCGATGAAGTGAGCATCCTCACCTTCAACTTTGACTGCTTCTTCTAAGACGTTCAGGATTCGTTTTTCAGGAATAACAACCACCGCAGCATCATCAGCATAGATGTAATCACCTGGTATAACCCGAATGCCATCTAATGCGATTGGGATGTTTACCGATGTAGGAACAACAACATCTCCACCCCAACGAACTGCTTTCCCTTTGCAGTAGGATCCAAAATCGTAATTTTCGAACTCATCGAAATCTCGTAACCTGCCATCAGTGATCAATCCGTTCAGCTGATGGTTTTGGAGGCGTGAATGCTTGGTTCCTCCGCCCATTGATACATCTGAATAGCCATTGCTGGCCATCACCAGGACCTTTCCATTTCTCTGGTCACCCAGGGCCTCATAAAAGAGTCTGGCGTAGTTGTTGACTTCAGGATTGTCCAGGTCTGTTCTGACCGGGAGGTAGTTCATTGTTGCGGCCTGGCCAAAAACGACCCGTCCGGGAGTTGGACTTACCAGATCAAGAACAAAGCACTTGTGCTGGAACATCCTTCCCATAGCATCGACCAGTGATGCAGATTTGATCTTCTTTACAAGTGATTGAAAATCGGGCATAATGGATATATGGTGGATTCGTCTTTTATTTTAATCAAAGGCTGAATTGCAAACATGGAAAATAAGCTTCTGGTTCCCATCTCAGATGATAACTAAAGATTAACTGAAATCAATCATTGAACAACGGAAGAGGTATCCAACGCATTTCTAAACTAAGTGACACTCTGAATTTGCAATTAGCACATATTAAAATTACATTGTAAATGGTACAAACCTGATTCGTTCATGTCTGATAGTTCAGAAGTTTTCCTGCAAGATTCATCGGATCCTATTGAGAAGCGGTCTGTATCTGAAACTCAGAAGTGTGCTAAACCCAGTAAAACTGCTGATACGGGCGTACAGGAAAAAGATCATGGAGGTATCAACACTTTACAAGGGAAAGTGGATGAAAGTGAGCGTGTTGATAAAATTTCTCATCTGCAGTTAAAGGTTGGAAGTAGCAGCCTTTCTAAGCAAACGGATACGAAACCTCGAGTTAGTGGTTCGGGCTTACCGCCGCATTTGAAAGATGGCCTGGAGCAGTTATCCGGCTATGCGATGGACGATGTAAAAGTGCATTATAACTCCACTGAACCTGCTCAGTTTCACGCTGATGCGATGGCAAAAGGTGCAGATATCTTTCTGGGTCCTGGCCAGGAAAAGCACCTGTCACATGAAGCCTGGCATGTTGTACAACAAAAGCAGAATAGAGTAAATGCTTCTTTTCAGTTTAAAGGTTTATCCTTAAATGATAATGAAACCCTTGAGAAGGAGGCGACCTTGATGGGAGTCAGAGCAGAAAGGGTTAGGGGCGAACAAGGAGAGAAGTCCTTGATACAGGCCAAAGCAGATGGGCCTCTACAGCTGGGCAAGAAGGAAGTTATCGCCTTTATCATGGGTACCCTGGCTCTGGGTCTTGAAGAAGCTCTGGTGTTTTACGAGTATTTATCCGACAATTATCGACTGCCGGTTATTGTTGGTGCTGTAGCTCTATATTGGCTGGAACCCTGGCTGCAACGGACATGGCAGGGAGTCAAGAAAAGATTGGCAGGACGAATCGGTGGAGGTCAGCAGGCGGGTGATGTTCCCAGAGTAACCAGAACATTGGATGGAGGAGGACTGGTTCCAAATATAACTCCTGAACTTGAAAGAGCTCATGTGCAGGATATCAGAGGCGATGCATATTTGCAAGAGGGTGAAGGTCATATACTTGCGAATCGCTATGATGTGACTGCCGCAGTTTTTAATGACACAGGTAGGGAAGTAGCCCCAGGAGTAACATTGATACAGAGCAACCTGGCCTATGGGAACGGTGCCACGTCTGGTATGTTGTTATTTGTCAATCAAAACCATTACATAACATTGGTCCGGGATGCAAGAGGTATTTATGAGGACCAGCATGGTACTCGTTATAATACTGGCATTAAAACAGTGGCCAACGGAGATTGTTTGATCGATGGACTATACATCATTGCCAATGATCTTAATGCCAGCCCCGAGCAAATTCAAACTGCCCGGAACTACATCGCCGATAACATTCCACAAGGAACGGTTCAAAATACATTAAACGGCATCATAACAGGTATGATAGCCGGGGAGCATCAACCGGGGATTGGCACCAATGTAGCGGCAATGATTCGCCAGGATACTGAATTATGGGAACCTTATCTCCTTGAACTTAGAGAGCGGAGGAAGAAGGCAGAATCAGAAACTTCGGAAACCAAGGGGCAAGAAAGTGACGGAGCGTCATCTGGGGATGTGGGGGCATTCAATTTCAAGACGTCCTATGCAGAAGTGTCAGATGAGGAATTTCGACGAGACTGGAATGCAGCTGTAAGATCAAAAAATAAAACTATTGTTGATCACCACAACAAGAGAAGCAGGGTTAAGACGGAACAACAATTTGACGATTGGTTTGAGCAAGCAGAGTCATTGATAGCATCAAGGAAAGGTTCCAAATCTAAACCGAGACGAAAGAAACAGTCTTCACCAAGCAAAGTTGCTATTCCTGCTCCATCCAAGTCATCACCTGCTCCTGATCCTTCATATACAGTATCCGGAATCTTTATGCAACGAGGGCCATACGCGGGAGCCATAGAATTTACTGTCTATGCAGGTAAAGCTTACCCGGGTAAAAAGGGTGGAGCTGAACCTTTGATCATTATTCCAATGAACGGAGGAGTTGAAATTCATGTCCACTTTCCTCCACCATCGATGCAGTCAGGGGACTACACAGCTGCTTCCTGGATAAATATTGATGGACCTAGCGGAAGATTATATAGTGGAGCCGGTGGAGTTATCGGCGCCGACCTTCTTCGACTTTTAAATGGAAAATCGGGATGGAGTAACCGGAAAGCCTGGGAGCTCACTTGTGCAGCTGAAAATCAGGCGTACAAGGGCAGGAAGAAAAGAAGGGATGAAGATGGGAGATAAGGAATCAAGGGACCATGTGGCATTAACGGAAGTGTTTGAGTGAACTACTTAAATATTTCCATTTACTTAACAAGGAGCATCAGACTTCCGATGATACCAAGCACAGCGCTCATTTCGGGTTTGCTCGAGAATGAAGTCAAACTTGTGATGATGAAAGTCAGGCCCACGATTGAGACGTGTTTGCTAAGCTTGAGGTTCATGCGATTCAATTTTAAATGATGAAGTATTGAGTTCGGACAGGCATTGTTTCAATTCATGTAAATGAGAGCCGTATTTACTGCGTTGCCCTTGCCTGGCAACAAAGTAAATGACTGGAATGCTGGCTATTGTGATCCCCACCAGTGCAAGCACGCGCGTATCTATGATGAAAGGTGCTCCCCAATACAATTGAATATAAGTGATCCAAAGTACTATGATCGGGGCACCAATGGTGTCGCTTAGGACGCTGGCCTTCATGACGCTATTTAGTCGCTGGATCGTGCTGTCAAGTGCCTCTCTTAGGTTTGTCGTAGATTGCTCCAGGACAAGTAATTTGAGGTATTGTTTGCGATTGTACCAGGCAATGAACAGGATGAACAGAGACATGAAAGTCATCATATAATACCTCGTAGCATGAGGAATATAAGCGTCTAGCATTGAAGTTTGATCGTCTTTCACGAATAGGGTGACTAGCCCGAGGAGAAGGGTAAGTATTCCAACAATAGTACCTGACCGTACTTTCGTCCGCAACCTGCGTGTGGCACTGGAAATTAATGATTTGGATTGCATGGTGATCATTTGATGTATCTCAGTTCTATCGATCGACTGTTCTTGTTCTCTCAGTGAGATTTCTTTCCAGTGTGATTTTAGTTCATCAAGCTCCATGATAACTGGTTTTAGATATTTCTCTGAGTTTCGTTTTGATCCGGTTCATTTTTACCCGGACATAGTTTTGACTGATGCCTGCGATGGATGCGATCTCTTCATAATCTTTCTCTTCCAGGTACAACATGACGATGGCTTTGTCAATGGAGTTGAGCTGACTCAAGGACTGGTGCAACCATTGTTGCTTTTCCTCAAAATGATCTTCTGTAAGCGAGTCAGGTAATTGTATAGCCTGCTCAAATTGAATCGTGTCTCTAGGCTGTCGTTTCCTGATCCGCAAATTTTGAATGGCCACATTGAGGCTGACCCTGTACAACCAGGTTGAAAATTTAGATTTACCCTGGAAGGTGGGGTAGGACTTCCATAATTGAATCAAGATTTCCTGGAAAAGATCTTTTCTATCGTTAGCATCCTGGGCATAAACACGGCAAATCCGATGGATAATACCTTGTGATTGGCTTATCTGATCGAGAAAAGTTTGTTCCAGCGTCTTTTGATCCAATTTGATCCGTCTTTTGTCCTTGTTTGATAGGTTAGTTGTGGAAATTTCGCAGAATTACAGATTTGAAGAAAAAATATCAACCGATGTTGAATGAGCAAACTGATTTTTAGGGAATTAGAACAGACATGAGGTAACCGTTGTTCAATTTGGGTGTCATTGGTCTGACTACTTTTACAAATCAATGACTATTGGAATGGATCAAATCATCTTGAGAAATATAAGAGGACAATTGCTATCGGTATTTACGATACTGGCATTGCTCAGCTTAATGAGTTGTGGGGATGAGCCTGATGATGGTCCGAATAATGATGTGTTGAATGAATCAACGAAGTTCTCAACATGCAATAGCCTTATGACCGATTGCAGAAATGGTACCGGAGACTATTGCCTGAATGGCTTTAAATGGGGTACCATCAATCCTGTTCCAGATGCAGGTGAACATGTGACTGGGCCTCGGGAATCAGGAGGAACAATATCTTATAGTTTTCAGGAATCCAATGGATTGGTCAACACACACGCGCAGATTGATTTACCCAGTCTGTCTTTTGATCTACTTGCCACATGTGCAAAAGAAGAAATGCGCAGGGCATTGAGTGATTGGGCCGCAGTTGCAGATATCAATTTTGAAGAAGTTCCTGAAAACAGCGACAGTGATATTCGATTCTTTGTAGCGGAAATCCGGCAAAGCGGCGTGGGGTTTCCAAATTTCCCCGAAACTCCTTGTGATATATTGGGAGGTACCGCTGTTTTTCAGGCGGACCTGTGGACAGAAGATTGCGACGTTATGTATCTGTTCTTTCTACATGAAATCGGGCATGTCCTGGGTTTGGGACATGTTGGAACTACTAATATCATGAATTCGGACTTTTCTGTAATAGAATCGCTGGACGGCCTACAGATGGGAGATATTTCTGGTGTACAACAACTTTATGGGGTGAAGGAGTAATGAACTAAGTTCATTGCAATCTGTCATGCATATTTTGGAATTTATCTGCATCGAAAGAAAAACATACATCATTGGGCAAGGTTACTTCTATAGTACGCTTTAGCTCACGGATACTAAGGATTTCATCCCTGTTGATGATGATCGATTTATTGATCCTGAGGAATTGGTCAGGAAGTAATTCCTCCAATCTTTTGAGGGATATACGGATCACTTTGGAAGAGTGATCCTCGAAATAGAATTGACAATAATAGGTGTCAGATTTTATATAATGTAGCTTCTTTGCCTCTATCAAATGCGTTGTTTTCCCTTCATGAATGCTCAATTTAGAAGCTACTTCAGGATATTGGAGGTTTTGTAATAGCCCTTCAAAAGCTTTTCTTTCCAGAGGTATCGGCTGCCTTCCTACACGATCAAGAGCTTCGTGAAACCGCTCGTCTTTATAAGGTTTTAAAAGGTAATCAATGGCATTTTCTTCGAATGCCTGAATAGCGTATGTATCATAGGCAGTAATAAAAATCACTTTGACTGGGGTGGTTGCGACGGCTTGCAGTACCTCGAATCCGGTCATGTCTTTGAGCTGGATATCCAACAGGATCAAATCAGGTTTTGAAAAACGGACCTTCTGAATGGCTTCAGCTCCCCGCTCAGCCTCTGCAATCAGTTCAAACTCATGGCGCGCCTGAAGAAGTTTTTTCATCCTCCTTCTGGCCGGAGCTTCATCATCCACAATCAAGGTTCGTATCGTTCTCAAAGCGGAATACGGATTTGGTTAACAGTCCATTTTGCATCGTTGGTTAGGGTGAACATAGCTCGGTTTCCATAATGAGTAGAAATACGTTCCTGTACATTTTGCAACCCAATCCCGAATTGGAGATTTCCCAACATTGCTCCGTTATTTTTTATAATTAGAATCAGGTAATTACCTTCTATATACGATTGAATGACCAGCTGTAGTGGCGAGGAGATGTTTTTAAAACCATGTTTGAGGGCATTTTCCGCCAGAGGTTGTAAGAGAAATGGAGGAACCATAACCTCTTGAGTTGACGCACTTACATCGAAGTGCGGTTCCAGTTGATGTTCAAATCGTTTCTTTTCAATGGAGAGATATAATCTAAGAATGGCGATTTCCTCATTTAATGGTATAGGCTGGCTGAAATTCATATCCATGGAAATCCTCAGAAGCTCACTAAGCTCTACAAGCATGTTTTGTGCAACCTCCTTTCGTTCATCAATGATGGCTACCACATTATTGAGTGTATTGAATAGAAAATGTGGTTGTATTTGACGTTGCAGTACTAGAAGCTGAGTTTTGTTGAGTTCTGATTGTAACTGTTCTTTTTTAATCAGGGCATGGGTACGTTCTTCAAAATACTCTTTACCAATTACGATTAGCAAGAGAAACAGGTAGTAAGAGGCCATGTGATGTAAGTCGGTCATGAAGGTTTCACCAATACCAGCCAGAAACAAATTCCAGGTAATGCTTAGAAATGCTAATTGAAACTGTCCTACAGCGAAGATGAGGTAGACTAACATGAAAAGCATCATCAACAAGAGGTAGCCTACTATTTTTGTTGATGGCTTTTTGTCTTTTAGGAACTGGTGTCCGGGGTAGAGTACGATAATTATGGCTGCAAACCCATTGGTCACGCGTAACAGCGGAAGCCAATACCATTTAGGAGACCCAATGGCCTCCGGCCTGAATATATGAACCATTAAGGTTTCCAATCCACCTAACAGACAAATCAACAGCCATGAAATGAACAGTAACTTAAGTGTGGAAATTCGCAAGGCGATCTGGGTTTGAGATCAAATTTTGGAAGAAATTCTGACAATTGAGTCATTAAGCTGTGGCTGTTAATATCAAAAAAAGACGGTTTCATATCATTTTAGAATATCCACACATGGTTACCGGTGTTTGTGCGGAGTGCGGAATGATATTAGATAAAAAGAAGCGGTTGGCGAAAAAAAGTTAGATGACTGGTTTTGATAGCAAAAAATGCTCCTTTCATATCATTTGAGATTCTGAATTGGTCCATTCTCCTACTTTAGGATCATGATCACAAGCTTCATACTCGTGCTGCAAATTATATTCGGAGGTCTGGATATAACAATAGCCACGGCCCGAGAACAAGAGACTTCTTATAATGTTCCGGATCGGTTGAATATGAAAGAATTTGCTATCGGGTTCTCTCATTTAACGGTAAGACGAACTTCTGATAGTTGGGAACCTGGTGCTTCAGAAAAACCTGTAAATGGCTGGTATTGGTATCCTATAGCGGAATCTGAGGCTCAAGAACCACTTAGATACAAGAATTTTGCGAACCTTCTGAACACAACTAAAAGTTCAGGAGATAACGTAGCTTCATTTCATCGGATCATCAATGGGTTTGCCGAAGATACCCTTTCATTTGAAACAATTGAGAATTACCTAAATCAAAGTTCCTCAGTTAGTTATACGAACAAAAAACCTTCCGAAGGCCTTCCATTGGTTGTATTGTCCGGTGCTCATCCGATCTATTTCCTGGAAATGGCAGAACGACTCGTACAATCAGGGTATGTAGTGATTTCTGTTCCCAGAACAGGAATGAAAAGGGGGGAGCGACTACCCTATACCGTAGAAGGTGTTCGTGAATATGCAAATGATTTAGATGCGATTTTAGATTATTTGAGTGAGAAAGAGATGGCTGATTTAACGCGAGTGGGTTTTGTTTCCTGGAGTTTTGATGGCATTGCTACCCTTGATGTTGCTGTGAACAGAAAGACAAAATGCTTCTTGAGCTTGGATTCAGCGCTTGGCTATACTTACGGAACTCCTTTGATTGATACCCTCCTTTTTGAACGTGAACTTCCTTTTCAGGTCATTCATTATACAGGATCAGCCATGAACCATGGTAAGTATCTGGAGCAACTGGAGGGGTACCCGGATCAAGTGTCACTAATCAGAGATTATGATATAAGTCATGGATCCTTTACATCCATCAAATCAATGACAACTGATCGACTACTATATGGTAGCCCCAACCCGATCTATTTGACACTAATTGAAAATATTCGCCTTCGTTTGAAATTAGCCTTTAAAAGTTGATGCGGCAATTGCTATTACTTATTGACTAATAAAAATCGAAATGATATGAAACGATTCTTTACCCTATTTCTAAGCCTGGTTGTTTACCTCAGTTGGGCACAAACCCCCATTTACCCCACATCTGAAATGTATTCCTTCGATCTGACACCATTTCATGCAGAGTATATGCAAATGGGTAGTAAACTCACTGTTCAGGCGAGTAAATCAGCGAATGAATTGGGCTACAATGTGGTGATGATCATGCCTGATTTAAGCAATCCAACTAGGGTTTCAACCGATGTGATCGGCCTGTCTGCAACGAATGGAGCCTTTGTTTATCGTGATTTTGGCTTTGCATTACCCTCTCCCTCAATCAAACGAGTAGAATATGCGGATGCAAAAATTTCGGTTTTTTCCTTCGCCGCCTCTGGTAATAAACAAGAGGAGATTGCCAGCTCGAAAAAAGTATTTGATGGCACTTTCGTTTATTGGCAACTGGCAGGAATTTCAGTCGAAGTAGAATCCTTTACCATCAACAGATGGCGTCAGACGCCCCAACAAGTAGAAGCAGGAATGTCATCAGCGGCATTTGTTTTGGGCGGCAAGGAAAAAGTGATAGCTGCAGGTAAGGAATTTGCCTGCAGGCGCTATTCGGTAGAAGCTGGCCCTGAAACGAAAATCATATGCTACGTCTCAAAAGAAGCACCTTACCTGATCCGTCAAGATTATCAACAAGGAGGAAGTGAGCCTACCACCATTTTGCAATTGTCTAAAATGTTGGATTAAGGTGACCAGTTTTTTTTTCTGCCTCATTCTAAACTTGTTATTTTTTGGGTTCCAGGGGCAACAAGCTACCAACTATTTTGACTTCTGGGAGGAAGGGCATTGGGTTTCGTGCATCACCGTCTTCATTAAAGATACCGTTGAAGAAAAGGATAAATTTATAATTACGAAACTAGAAAATAAGAATGCTTTTGACGAAGTATGGGACATTTTCATTGGGGATGATACTTATGTGAACGCTCGAGTCTTGCGTGCTTTTGACCAGGAGTCTCAACGCTGGAAACTGTTCTACGTGGATGACCAAAATGCCCAAATCTGGGATAGCTCAATGATTAAAACGCGGCTTTATTTTTTTAAAACCTTCTTGTATAACGATCAGGTTTTCTATTCAAGACAATCGTGGTTTTCCATGGAGGAAGGACAAGTAATTCGAACGATTGAACGATCGATTGATCAAAAGAATTGGTCCATGAGATACTGGCAATTGTTTCGCAGAAATAAGGAATAATGAAACTGCATATAACTTTTATCGCTTCAATGCGCTTGCTTGTCGGAGTATGGCTATGTTGTATGACCCTTGCGTCGTATACGCAATCACCCAATTGGGATGCTGAAAAAAGGACAACACTTCGGCAACAATGTGAGCGATACGGAACGAAAACAATGATCATATTTCAAGGGAGTGAAATAAAGTTTACATACGGAGATCCGACACAGAAATACAAAGTCTTTTCGATTCGTAAGAGCTTGGTGAGTCTCCTTTTTGGGATTGCTGAAGATGAAAATTTGATAAACCTGTCTACAACATTAAAGGACCTTGAAATTGATGATATTGGGGGCTTAAGTAATTTGGAAAAGCAAGCCACAATTTTGGATTTGTTGCAGGCAAGGTCTGGAGTTTATCATCCAGCGGCTTTCGAAACTCCTGGTATGAATAAGAAACGACCGGCAAGAGGAAGTCATGAACCAGGAACTTTTTGGTACTATAACAACTGGGATTTTAACGTCTTGAATACCATCATCGAATCCAAAATGAATACCTCCGTCTTTCATGTTTTTGATGACAAAATAGCCAAACCGATTGGCCTTCAAGATTATGATATTTCAGATCATGAGTACGTAAATGAACCTGAAAAATCCGTACATGCTGCCAGTGTTTGGTCTTTGTCAGGAAGAGATCTCATGCAAATTGGAAAACTCGTATTAAATGAGGGAAATTGGAAGGAGGTTCAGGTGATACCACAGGACTGGATCAGGAGAAGTACTATAAAGTATTCCAATTTGGGAATGTTTGGAGCTTATGGGCTTTGTTGGTGGGTAGCACATCAAGAACAACACTATCCTTTTGTGACCTTTCCTAAAGGCACCTTTTCAGCGCGAGGTACAGGAATGCAGGATTTGATCATTGTGCCTTCCTACGACATGGTCATCGTTCATCAAACGGATGTCAAAGGGCCCGATGACATTATGATGAAAGTGACTGACCTGGGCCGAATCTTGAAAGTAGTTATGGATCAATAAACCTGAATAAGGCCAGTGAATCGTTGCTTTTATACCCATAAGAATTATTTACATGTAACCATTTTCTCTCTGAGTGGTATTTCCGATGAATTCCTCTAGGAATTGGGTTTTTAGTCAAAATGGGTCCAGAGCTGGTCGAAGGATCCATTTTCTATTCTTTAGAGAGAAGCTGATAAGATATTTCATGTCTGGTTTGACTAAAAATATGAAAATTCTATGCTTCGACGCAAGTGACAACAAACAGGAAGCGGTAGCAATTGTGAAGATAACACGCCGAGAACAGGGACTATTGGTGCAATTAGAAGGGACAGTTGTGTTTTTACCCAGGCCTACAGAACATTCTTTGACTAACTTTGTTTCCTAACTAAAGAATTATTCATGCGACGCTTACTCCTGTTGTTTTCCGTTTTCTCTTTGGTATTGTTTATAAGTTGTAGTGATGAGCCTGCTGCTCAACAAATACCGGATCCTGATGATCCTGTTGAACCTGCAACTTATGAGTTAGTATGGTCTGATGAGTTTGATGGCGAAAACGGAGCCATTGATACGGAAAACTGGTTTCACCAGACGCTACTACCAGATGGACAAAGCTGGTTCAATGGCGAGGTGCAGCATTATACCGATCGTGAGGAAAATTCCTATGTGAAAGATGGATTCTTGCATATTGCTGCCAGGCGCGAGGAATTTGTAGACCAGGGAGTTACCAGGAACTTTACTTCCGCCAGACTGAATTCCAAATTTGCGTTTACCTATGGGTACGTGGAGGTGCGGGCCAAACTACCTGAGGGTAATGGGACCTGGCCAGCGATATGGACGCTTGGAAGAAATATCACTGAAAATGGAGGATATTGGGCAGAACAATTCGGAACTACTGGCTGGCCTGCCTGTGGGGAAATAGATATCATGGAGCACTGGGGATTTGATCAAAATAGAATTCAGGCCGCGCTTCATACTCCTTCTAGTTTTGGTGATACGCAGAATAAAGGTGCAGTTACCGGGGAAGATGTAAGCAATACCTTTCACACCTATGCGATGGAATGGGATTTTGATCAAATTAAGTTCCTGTACGATAGTGCTCAGTATTATACCTACTTCCCATCTTTTAGAAATCCTGACACCTGGCCATATTCAGCCCCTCAATATTTGTTGCTCAATATTGCGATGGGAGGTATCGGTGGTGATATCGATTCTGATTTCACAGAAAGTGAGATGGTCATAGACTATGTGAGGGTTTATCAGAAGTAACCTTCGGGAGCCTCAGGCTACTTTAGGCTGTCTTTCTACTCATAAATTTCTATATACCTGATTTATACTAAATAGATTCATTGAGGGGTGAAACTTGGTAATATAGGTGCCTCACAGGGTTGTCCTCAGGTAACCTGAGTAAGGCAAAGGAGCACAATCCAAAGCAGTCTGAGGTTCTAGAAGACCGCTATTCCACCACAATCACGTCCTTTCCTTGCTGTTTCAATTGATCATTAATTGATTTAAGATCCGTATTTAGGATAGTGTTGTATTTGCCAAGGTGACCATCTAACTCTTTCGATAACTCTTCAAAAACCTGATAGGCCGCATCTGTTGGTTTCGCCTGTCCATTTTCGATGCTTCTTCGTAACGACGCCAGCCTATTGTTAAGCTTGATCGGGAAATTGAGAGGGTCCTGTGGACTTTGATTTTGCACCTGATAGAGATCCTGCTCAATATGTGAGAGTTTAAGCATCATTTCTTCAGCCTCCGCACCCAGACTACCCGCAAGATCTTGTGTATCTATTGCCTGATAGATGTTCTGGATTTGGATTACGGTCTCATTGGCTTCTGAGGTGCGATTTCTTATTTTGATGGCTAAATCAAATTGTTCTTTAAGGTCTGCGGCAGTTACCCCCTCAAGGTTTGGGTTCATGACGATACCAAAGGATTGCGTCTGGGATTCACCATCGACAGTCAATCTTACCTGATACTCACCAATCGGTGCCCTAGGTCCTCGTGTAGGTCGGGCGCTCCAAATGATCATACCTTCAAAAGAGGTGGCACCTGCATAGCGCAAGTCCCAGGTAAATGTATTGAGCCCTTTTGCAGTTGTAGGCAAACTGCTGCCTCCACGTCGCCACCAGGGGAGGTTAGGGTCAGGCTTGTAGGTGGTTTCAGTCCCTGAAAACGTATTAATGACACTTCCGTTGGCGTCCAGGACTTCCATGGTAACGGAATCCGATTCTGTTGGCAGGTAGTATTGCACGATGGCATCATAGACCCCACGAATGGCATCGGCAGGTTCAAATAAACTTACTTCAGTCTTATTCAGTGCAACTGCTTCCCGAAAAGGACGGATGTCGTCCAGGATCCAGAATCCACGTCCGTGAGAACCCAGAACAACATCGTCATCGCGCAACACCAGATCTCGAATAGGCGTATCAGGCAGGTTGAGTTGCAATGATTGCCACATGGCACCATCGTTGAATGATACATAGACACCATGTTCTGTCGCCAGGTACAACAACCCTGGTTGAGCCAGATCTTCACGAATTGCGCGAGCAAAATGACCATCGGCGATACCAGTTATGATCTTGGTCCAGGTTTTTCCATAGTCAGTAGTCTTGAAAACGTAAGGTTGGCGATCGTCCATTTGGTACCGGTTCGCTGCCAGGTACAAGGTTCCGGGGTTGTATTTGCTTTCTTCGATGATACTGATCCGTGAGAATTTAGGAAGTTCTTTAGGGGTGATGTCCGTCCATTTCTTGCCGCCATTTCTGGTAATGTGCATCTTGCCGTCATCAGACCCTGCCCATATAGTATTAACATCGTGACTGGATGGAGCCAATGCGAAGACGGTAGCATAGATCTCAGGGCCGTTCATGTCTTTAGTGATGATTCCGCCAGTAACTCCAAGTGTTTCAGGGTCAGCATAAGTGAGGTCAGGACTGATCTTCTCCCAGGTTTGCCCGTCATTGGTGGTCTTCCAAACATGTTGTGAGCACGTGTACATAATACTCGGATCCAGAGGTGAGAACATGATTGGAAATGTCCATTGCCAGCGCTCAGGCAACGCACTGGAGGGTTCACCAGAGAAGAACCTCGGGTACACCTGAATATCTCTGATTTGCCCGGTATTGCGGTTATAACGTGTGAGTAAAGCCCCCTGACTTCCTGCGTAGAAGACATCAGGGTCCGACGGGCTTTGAGTGATCCAGCCACTTTCACCTCCACCCACTGCATAATACCATCCATGATTGGGGCCACGAGCCTGACGTTGACTCCAGCCATCACTCGGCATGGCCAACGTGCTGTTGTCCTGTTGTGCACCAGCAACGTGGTAAGGTACATCACTGGTTGTCATGACATGGTAGAACTGCGTAGTTGGAAAATCAAGCTCTGTCCAGGTTTTTCCTCCATTGATACTCACCGTACCGCCACCATCATTGGCATTGATCATGCGGTTGGGATCATTCGGATCAATCCAAAGGTCATGATTGTCTCCATGAGGGGGACGTATCTGGACATCAAACGTTTTGCCACCATCAGTCGACTTCCAAAATCGTACATTCAGGCAATAGACCGTTTCCTTGTCTTGTGGGTCCGCATAAATTCGGGAGTAATAGAATGCTCTTTGCCGAAGCTTTCTTTCATCATTGATTCGTTCCCACGTCCAGCCTCCATCATCTGAGCGGAATATCCCGCCTTCATTGGCTTCTACAATGGCCCAAACCCGGTTAGGGTCGACAGGGGAGACTGTTACGCCAATTTTGCCAATGGGGCCTTCTGGCATGCCAGGATTTCTGGTCAGTTCAATCCATGTATCACCACCGTCCAGCGATTTCCAAAGCTTGCAATCTGGTCCGCCACCCCACATTTTGTATGCTTTACGATAGACCTGCCAGGTAGAAGCATAAAGCACATCAGGATTGGTTCTGTCAATAATCAAGTCAGCGGCGCCAGCCTTATCACTCACGTACAATACTTTTTTCCAGGTGTTTCCGCCATCTGTGGAACGAAATACACCTCTTTCTTCATTGTCGCCATAAGGGTGACCAAGGGCAGCCACGTAAACAATGTTGGGATTAGTTGGGTGCACTCGGATGCGGGAGATGGCCTGGGTTTCTTTGAGTCCAAGGTGCCGCCAGGTCTTTCCGCCATCAGTAGTTTTGTACACACCATCACCTTGAGTAATACTGCCTCTTAATTGAGTTTCGCCACCTCCAATGTAGACGATATCAGGATTGGTTTCAGCAACTGCTACCGCTCCAATACTGGAACTGGTAATTTGACCGTCTGTCATAGGGGACCAATTGGTACCGCCATCGGTGGTTTTCCAAAGGCCGCCACCTGTAGCTCCGAAATAATACTCATTTGGACGCCCGGGACTGCCTGAGGCTCCAAGTGACCGGCCACCTCGATTCGGTCCAAGGTTGCGCCATTCGTAATTAGCATAAAACGAGGGGTCAACTGGGAAGGAGGGTTGCTGAGTTTGGGCAGTTAGGTTGAGACTGACCAGAAAAATGAGGCTTAGGAATGCGAATACTTTATTCATGGTTGGTGCATTTCGACGTACTCAATGCGACCACATTTTCTTGATTTGTGACTATTGAGCAATTGTCAGGTCAATTTGATTAGGCGTGCTTAAGGTAATGAATTCATTGATGAAAAGCACAACTCAGACCGTGCTTGAGAACGTGGAATTTCAATCCCAATTCATTGCCACTGCGGAGGTGGAGACTAAAAACCCCACCATGATGGCATTGGCCAATCAGGTGGGGATATTTTTTGTTACTCTTCGATACGGTAGGGTGTATAGGGTGCACCCGCAGCTTCTAGTTTGTCTTGCAAACTTTTGAATGGTCCGTTAATCAATGCGTCTAATTTTGATTTGATCGGACCGAATTCTTCCTGGGCTATTTGCAACACTCTTCTGTGTGTTCCGGTTGGGGCAGAAGTAGTATTGAACTGCTCATAGTTGAGTAACCCAACCCGATTAGCCACGGTAGGTACCAGATCAATGTCCAGCGTGCCTGCATTGCGATCACCATTGAGTGATGTTTGCAAATCGCTAATGGCCGTTTTCAGAGAAATGTATTCAGTATAAAGCGCTTTCTGGTCTGCTTCTGTAAGCAGAATGGCTTTTTCGATGTGTCGCATTTGATTACTCATCTCTGAGGTCCGTCGCTGAACAGAAGATACCTGACGTTGCAACTCATTCACCTCACGCTGGAACGCTAGTTTTTCATCTCTATTTTGTGCGCCAAGCACACTGTTTTCCAAGGCCTTAATCGTGAAGTTTACAGGTTCACCTACGGCAGTAAACGCTCCTTTTTCGTACATCGATAGGCTCACGGTATAATTCCCGGGAGCAACTAAGTTGCCCTGAGGCGTTCCGGCAAATGGATTGTAGAAGGAAGGTGCACTCAATCGGATGGGACTATCATGTCCAAATCTCATGTCCCAACGAATTCTGTTCAATCCTTTTGAGGGTTTTTGAGTAATCTTCCGGACGATATTGCCTGTGCCATCAGTTATGGTAAACAGCAGGTGTGGAGCTTCTTCGGAACGCTCCGCTTTCAAATTATCATAAGTTGGATAAGCATTGTCTTTTCCATCTTTTTTATTGTCTGTTTCCTGTTTCTGACGTGTGTCCTTAGCCGTTTTAGGTACATCTTTCAAATAATAAGTAAACATGGCCACAGGAGGGAGGTTTTCCCCTCGGTAGTAGCTATCACCTTGAAAAGATTGGCCAGGAAGCCCAAGAGGAAACTTTTGAATATACAACAAGGGATCCCGTACAGAAGCCAGGAAGCCATCGCCATCTAACTGTGTATTGATGCTCCTTAAGGCACTGTAATCATCGAGTACATAAAACCCTCTGCCGAAAGTGCCTAATACCAAATCATTCTCCCTTTGGTGCAGGGCAATGTCTCTAACAGCGATGGTTGGTAGCCCACTTTTTAATTGTTTCCAATCAGAACCACCTGTAGGAGTGAAGAATGCGCCAAATTCAGTCCCTACAAATAGTAAATTAGGATCAAGATGGTCTTCAGCAATCGTGTAACTGGAGCCACGTTCTGGCAAATTGTTTGTTATAGAAGTCCAGGTGTTTCCCTGGTCCGTTGATTTGAAGACATAGGGTTTGAAATCTCCATATTTGTGGTGGTTAAAAAGCACATAGATGGTGTTTTCATCATGCTGAGAAGCCAATACTGCATTGACATAACTTCTGGAAGGTGCTCCCGGAATATTCGAAACCTTCCTCCAACTGTCGCCTCCATTGGTGGTGATTTGTACGAGACCATCATCCGTTCCTACCAAAAGAAGGTTTTCATTGATTGGAGATTCGTGAAAAGCCACAATGGTGCCGTAAGGTGATGTACTTCCATTTTTGGCAACCGCGTCAATGCCCCAGACACGATCCATCACTTTGAGTTCGTTGCGATTGACCTGTCCGGTCAGGTCATCACTTAGGACTTCCCAATTGTTACCACGATCATCGCTTCGGAATACTTTGTTCGCAGAAAAATATATACGAGCGGGGTTGTGAGCACTTATGTGAAGTGGCGCATCCCAATTCCAGCGGTAAGATTTTTCATCTTTGCGAGATTGTGGCTTGATACCCACTTCTTCACCACTTCTTCGGTCATACCGCACAAGAAACCCATACTGGGATTGTGCATAAACAATGTCTGGGTTGGTAGGATCAACTTGAGACTCAAAACCATCGCCTCCATGGGTCATGTACCAATCACTATTAGGTATGCCATTGCCAGAGATAGAACGCGATGGGCCACCCATGCTAAAGTTGTCCTGGGTACCGCCATAGATGTTGTAAAAAGGCTCCGCATTATCCAATGCCACTTTGTAGAACTGAGTGACAGGCAAATTGTGCTTATAATGCCATGTTTTTGCCGCATCAAAGCTTTCGTAGATTCCACCATCACAGCCTACCAGGAAGTGATTGGTATCCTCCGGGTCAATCCACATGCAGTGATTATCAACGTGTTTGGAATCTTCACCTAATACTTTAAATGTCTTACCCCCATCTTTGGATACATGAAGCCAGGTGTCCATTGCGTAGATCGTATTGACGTCTTTGGGATCTGCGACAATTTCCTGATAGTAATTACCACTGGTAGAGTAGCCCCCTCGTTTGTGCCAACTTGCACCACGATTTGTTGAGCGATAGAATCCTCCTTTACCTTGCGCTGCTTCGACAATGGCATAAATTATCTCAGGGTCAGCAGGTGAAATGGCCAGGCCTATTCGTCCCAGATCGACGCCAGGGAGTCCTTTGTTGATCTTTTTCCAGGTTTGGCCTTTGTCTGTACTTTTATAAATGGCGGAACCCGGTCCGCCACCAATGTAGGTGAATACGTGTCTTCTTCTTTGGAGGGTAGTGGCGTAAAGTGTATTGGGATCTTCCGGATGAATGATCACTTCATTTACACCTGTATGTTCATCCACAGTTAATGTTGCTTCCCATGTTTTGCCACCATCTTCGGAAACATACAAGCCACGATCGCCGCCTTTACTCCACAGAGGGCCAATTGCCGCCACATAAATGCGATCGGAATTTTCAGGATCAACGACTATCGATCCGATGTGCTCAGAATTCTTAAGGCCCATGTGTGACCATGAAGCACCACCGTCTTCTGATTTGTAAATACCATCACCATACGAAACACTACGTTGATTGTTGTTTTCTCCGGTGCCTACCCAAATGACATTGGGATTATTTGGATCCATGGTGACAACACCTATGGAGTAACTTCCCTGACTATCGAAAAGGGGTTTATAAGTGGTTCCTCC
The DNA here is from genome assembly GCA_965215825.1 of Cyclobacteriaceae bacterium. Lineage (GTDB taxonomy): Bacteria > Bacteroidota > Bacteroidia > Cytophagales > Cyclobacteriaceae > JAWPMT01. The sequence goes on from CBDCEM010000003.1 coordinate 2,059,309, forward strand.
ATTATTGGTTTTCCAGACGCCTCCCGCAGATGTGGCCACGTAATATTCCTTGGTTTTATCCGGGTTTACTGCAAAGTCTGAGATCCGACCAGATGTAATGGCAGGACCAACATTTCGAAACTTCAGACCTGACAGGCTAACTGTTTCAAGGGGTGATTTTTCTTCAGTTGTTGTGTTTTTTTTCTTTCGTTGGCCCACCACAGCGAGTGAACAAAAGATCATCAAAAGAAGGGTTAAATGTCTCATTAAGGTTTTGATAAGGTGATTGGTCATAAAGCTAAGGAAATTGAATTGATCCAAAACCATTCATTGGATGATCGGTCAGTCAGAGTTACGAGTATACAATTAGCAGTCTGCCACCAAAGAAGCCGCTTCCAGGGAACGTTCAAAATTGAATTTCCCTCAAATCTGGCGACATCTACTTCTTCCTGTTCGGGTACGTGTTCAAAACGTAGATAGTTGACACCTTACTTTAGATAAGTGTTGATGGAGTTAGTACCTCAAGATAATCTTTGAAATTTTGAGATTCCTCCCTCCATTTAACCTGACAATTTTTACTCCTTCTTCTCAGCTCTTTTCCAACGAACGGGAGCGGCAGGTTCAGGCTTAAGTTCGACTTTTTCGGTTTCCAACTTCCGCAATACTTCCGCAATCGCAGCATCTAGTTGTGGGTCTTTGCCTTCCATCAAAAGTTTAGGTTCCTGAATGACTTCAATATCCGGACTTACTCCTTCACCTTCAACGGCCCATTCTCCATTAGCATCGAAGAAGCCACCTCTGGGAGCGACCATGCGACCTCCGTCTATGAACAATGGTGTATCCCAGGTTCCAACAAGGCCACCCCAAGTACGAGTTCCGACCAGTGTACCGATATTCATTGCGCGGAACAAATAAGGGAGTAAGTCTCCTCCGGATCCAGCTCGTTCATTGATAAGCATCACTTTCGGTCCCCAGACCGCTGACATGGGAGTGGTCCATGGTTTACGATCACTCGACTTACTATTGAAATAACCGTATAGTTTTCGATTCATGACGTCAGCCATGTAGTCTGCTGCGGATCCTCCGCCGTTATTGCGCTCATCGACAATCATGCCCTGTTTATCCTGTTGAGCAAAGTAATAACGGTTAAAAGAAGTGTATCCACCACCCCCGGTGTTCGGTACGTAGGTATAGCCAATTCTACCTCCTGTTTTCTCGGATACATACCGGCGATTCCCCTCTATCCACGCACGCCCCCGTAGACCTCTTTCGCTTCCAACTGGCTTTACCAGATAGGTTTTGGCCTGGCTGGGTTTTGTTGACTTTCCAACTTTGATTCGAGTCACCTGATTGGTGGTTTGTTCGAAAAGCTGAAACAGATTGGTGGAGGCGTCCAGTGCTATTCCATTCACTTCCAACAGGTAATCGCCGGCACTGATGTCCATGCCAGGTTGTGTCAGAGGAGCTTGTAAATCTGGATTCCAATTTTCACCACTCAAGACCCTGCTGAATTGATAATAGCCGTTTTTGACGATGTAGTCAGCTCCCAGTAAGCCAATAGGCACTCTTTTTACATCTGGATAGTCACCACCCCGTGTATAAGAGTGACCAACAGCAATTTCACCACCTAAAATATCGATGATGTAGTTCATGTCCTCTCTGTGTTTGACATGACTTACCCAGGGCTTGTACCACTCATGTATTTGCTCCCATGGAGCACCATGCGTGTTGTCCACATAAAGAAAGTCACGTTGATACCTCCAGGCTTCACGGTAGATTTGTTGCCACTCGTATTGTGGGTTGATCTTCATTTTCGCGTTAAGCTTAAGCTTTCCTTCACTGGTTTTCTGACTTTTACCACCCGTTCCGACGATGGACCAATTACTGCCTTTTCTTATGAGTAATTGCGAGCGGTCTGCTGATGTGATAGCTGAATTGATCGAAGTTAGAAAAGCAGAAGTCGTCAGCTTTTTTAAATCATACTTGTGTAAAGTGATACCAGTTTCATTGGGGATGGTTTCTCCATAGAATAGGGTATTTTCTGGCCCGGACACCAGGCCATTATAATTTCTTAACGGAACATCCAACGCGACAATGCGCGAAATAACACCTGGATCGATGACTGTTGAATTTGTTTCCTCCGCATCCTCAGATTCATCCGACTCCATGCCATCAGGTTCTTCATCACTTTTTGGTAGTAAGGGTGATGGTGTGTCTTTACCTAATACGGCGGCATAAAGTCCTCGTGTCACTGGAATGTTATAGGAGCTCATATCCAGCCAGCCTGTATTCAGTCCCCAATTGGTACTGGCGAGGAAGTAAAGGTACTTTCCGGACTCATCCCATACTGGCGCAAGGGCATCTGCCATTTCATCGGAAATTTGAAGGGTCCGTCCTGAGTTGGTGTCATAAGCTTTGACCACCTTAAACTGAGCGTCCGTCAGCTGAACATAGGCGATGTACCTACTGTCAGGTGACCAGACCGGATTGAGAGACCTGTTAGGGTGGGCATAACGTTCGGTCGCAATGATTTTGGTGTCTCCGGATTCCAGGTTAAGTACCCAAAGGTTGAAATGCGTATCAGTGTAGCTGATGTGTTCTCCATCAGGGGACCATTGTGGGTTGAAGTAAAAAGTAGGGTTGGGGAGTGCATAAGTACGCTGGACTTTACCGTACTGATCAGCGAGTACCATTTGATATTCACCTGAAGCATCGTTGAACCATACGATTTGATCTCCATCCGGAGACCATACAGGTGCGCGATCGGCTGAGGGCGAATTGGTGATGTTTCTCCACGAACCATTTTCTTTTGGTATGGTGAAGATGTCACCGCGATATTCAAATAAAGCTCTTTTACCTGTGGGTGATAACGATGCGTTTCTGAATTGAGAACCTCTTATTGTTTCCCAACGTTCACGAGCCCAATTAAGGTCTCCTTTTACATTGATTTCCAGTTGATTAACTTCACCTGTTTGAGGATTAAGTACATGCAAGTATCCCGCTTGTTCATAAACTATTCGATCCTTGCTGGCATCCAGACTCTTGACATCAAATTGCCAATGAAAAGTGACTTGCTCGTAGGCTTTACTGGTCAGGTCGTAAGACCAAATATTGCTGGTGTAATCTCTCTCTGATAAGAAATAAACTTTGTTGCCGAAGAACACAGGATCAAGATGTCTTTCACGGTCAGGTTGTGGCGTTCTTTCTAATTCCAGCGTCTCCAGGTTCAGAATCCAAATGGGCATCGCCTGGCCACCACGGTAATTTCTCCATTCTGGATCCCATGAGGTGATGGGCGTGTAAGCTGCATATTTGCCATCTGGTGAAATCTCGCCATAAGCGATCCTCGGAATATCCAGTTCTGTTGGGAAAACTCCATCTGGAGCTATGGAGAAAAATTTGTTCAGACGTGTTGGACGCCCTTTGCGTCCGGACCGAAAGATCACTTCGCCTTCGGGAGACCAGCCTTGTACGACATCTGCACCGGGGTGATAGGTCAATCGTTTTGGTGCCCCACCTTGTGTTGGAACGATAAAGACATCTGTGTTGCCATCGTATTGCCCACTAAAAGCGATCCAGGATCCGTCTTTCGAAAAGTGTGGGAAATATTCTGCCCCCTCCGAAGTAGTCAGTCTACGGGCCTCCCCACCAGATCTGTCGACAACCCAAAGGTCATTGGCGTGTACGAATACAATATGTGTATCACTGATGCTTGGCTGTCGAAGTAAACGTGTGCCCTGAGTGAAAGCTGATAGTGAAAAACCTACAAAAAATAGAAAGGTGAAGATCCTCATGAGGTTATGTTTTTAGGTCAATGAGGCGAAGTTAACAGGTAGATAAACAGGGTTCAATGGAATTGATATTGGCGGGGATGATCTAGGTTAAGAGGTGTTTTTGGGAAAGTTAGTAATGTTGGTTAGTTGGTATCGTGTAGTTGGTAGTTAGTATCTGGTAATGTTGTTATTAGGTTTGGAATATGACAGCAGTGATGTCATCCCCGGCGAGCAGACTGTATCTTTTGAAGATTAATTGAAAATCTTGTTGAATGTTAATCGAATCAGCTAGAGTGATCATATCATCTTGAAAGGTGACCCTTGCCTCGTAAAAACCATCAGATGCCAGAATGTAAAGATCATGAGATTGCGCAGTTATTTCATGAACTTGAAAATCCAATATCGAGGTGTCCATTCCCAGGTTTTTTGTCAATACGGATGCATCTACTGTACGTCTACCAAGCTTCGTCATAATGACTTTCTTTCTCGGTATTTTGTCATCTTTCGTTAATTGATCGATCTTTTTGTCGCGAACTCTATATATTCTCGAATCCCCGACATTTCCAAAGTATAGTTTATGCGCTTTGATATCCAGGCATGTGGTACTCAGGGTTGCGGACATCTTATTGCAAGGGGCCTTTTCGGAGCAGACTACTTCGTTTGCATGAATCATACTTTCTCTTAGTCGCTCTGCAAGAGGAATACCTTCGATAGATTTGAAGTGTTTGATTAATTGTTCACAAGCCATTTGAGAAGCTTTCCAATCACAAGGTTGTCGACTAACACCATCAGCTACAGCTGCAATCAGAACTCCTTCATTCATTAATTCACTTAGACAATAATCCCCGTTTCTATCCTTATCAATGAATTTTAATGTTTCTTTAGCTATTTCAATCATTGCGGAAAGTTAAAAATGAATTTTTGAGATTCACTCATCAATCTTCTTCAGTCTGCTTATCTTCCAGCTGAGTTGACCTGAGCTAAATTCTCGATGATAAGGACCCTGTACCTGTTGATGCGATTCCTGCTTTTTTCTATATGTTTTTTTGTTTCTGTGCTGGTTCCCGCAAGGCAGAATATGGATAGTATGGTGATGGCCTGGAACAAAAGTGAAGATAAGGCCTCCAGGGCTTCAATGGCAAATGAGATCTCTCGTGCGCTCACTTTTAGAAATGTGGATTCGGCCCGCCAATTTGCTCAATTGGCAATTGCAGATGCTTCAATTTTAGAAGACAAGGAACCATTGGCCAGGGGCTATTACAATCTTGGGCTTTCTTTTCACGTTCAGGGACACTTCGATTCCGCTGAAGTGAATTACCGGAAGTCTCTTGAATTAAAAGACGCCATTGAAGACAAAAGTTTATTAGCTGGTCTCTCCAATAACCTTGGTGCCATATACGGTCAGAAAGGTGTTTTTGCTCAGGCATTAATATACTATCTGGAATCACTGGACCTTAAACTGGAATCAGGCAATTACCGTGGAGCGGCAACAACCCTGAATAATATTGGTATCATCAAATTTGATCAGGAGCAATATAAAGAGGCACTTGAATACTACAAGCAGGCGATCAAACTCGATGAACAAGAAGATAACAAAGTTGGCCTTTCCCGGTCCATAGGCAATGTTGGTTTGACTTTCCTGGAAATGAAAGTATATGACAGTGCACTGGCGTATTATCAGCGAGCATACACCATAATCAACACCGAGGACGTAAACTGCCTTAAAATGTATGCTACCAATGGTTTGGGACAGACTTATTTTGCCAGATACCAATTAACGGAAGCAGAGAAATATGCAAAATTGGCGCTGAAGGAAGCACAAGGTTGTACGGATCCTGTTATCCAATCGTCAGCTTCTACCTTACTGGGCCGCATTGCACTGGCGAGAAGAAATGACCCTGAAGCCGAGAGGCTGTTGCTGTCGGGTCATCGTATCGCTGAAGAAAATGACCTTAAACAGGAATTGGAAGAGGTAAAAGAGGTACTCTATTCCTTTTATAAAAACAGGGGCCAAACTCAGAAATCACTGCTGTACCTGGAGTCTCTCATGAACCTCAAAGACAGCCTTTTTAATGAGGGACTAACTAAAAAACTAATTACGCTCGAATTGAATCATGCTTTCGAACAAGAAAAAGACTCTATCAACTTTCGAATGGAACGAGAGAAGGTTGATCTTGAGGCTAAGATCAAAAGAAGGAATCTCCTGATCGGTGCTAGCTTAATTGCTCTAGGACTGGCATTGGCGATTGTTTATATAAGCCTTCGTGCCTCCCGATTGAAGCAGCACGCTAATCAATTACTTAGTGAGAAAAACAAAGTTGTTACGGATGCGCTTGCCCAGAAGGAAGAACTTTTTAAAGAAATGCACCATCGTGTGAAAAACAACCTTCAAATTGTATCCAGCTTACTCAGTGTTCAAGCCAGGCTTCTTCAGGATGAAAAGGCCGTAAGTGCAATGAGGGAAACCAAATCTCGGGTCATTTCCATGGCGCTGGTACATCAACACCTTTATCAGCAAAAGAGTGACAGACACGTAAACGTCGAGACTTATTTGGCGTCGTTAATTGATTCCATTAACCAGAGTTTTGGTTCTAATTTGCGCCCGATCAATATTGTCATGAATATAGATCCTTTTATGCTGGATTCAGACCGGGCTATTAATCTGGGATTCATCTTCAATGAATTGATTACCAATGCTTACAAACACGCATTTCCAACCAGCTATCGAGGCAAGCCGCGTATAGATATCAAATTGAAAAAGCGCCAGGCAGATATTCAGCTATTGATATCCGACAATGGCGTGGGATTGAAAGAAGAATTGGCCTCCAGGTCTTATGGAATGAACCTGATTGAATCCATCACATCGCGAATGGATGGACAATTGAAGTATACCAATGGCTTGGGTACCACCATTTCATTGAGCTTTCCATTTGACCATGTGACTGATTAATTCTCTGATTGGTCAATTTGTGTTTGCCTCGTACTTTAAATAATCCTATTTTTAGATTCCAAGGAGTGAGTAACTAACCTGCAGCATTCACTCCTCATTTTAAGAACCGTTTTCATCCTTTATAAGGAAGGTAAGTAGCTGCTCGCGACAAATTCGCCAATGCCATCAGTATTTAACTACCTCACTAACCTGGGTGTCAGGGACAGCTATTCTATTGAAGAGCAGCACATGGTGCGGCATTCCAATGTATTGAGTATTGTAACTGGAACCATATATGTTGGATATGTTTTCTATGGCCTCTACATCAGTAGTTTATTTACTTCTGTATTGGCCGCTATTCTGGCAATAATGATCGGAGTAGTCTTTTGGATGAACAGTACTCATCGGCACGGAGCATCCAAAATTCTGGCCTCCCTGGCGTCCAACTTTAGTGTCTGGTTCGCTCATCATGTTTTCCCTATTGACAATACCATACTCACAACTTTTTTCCCAATTGTAGCGAGCTACATTTATTTGTACAATCCGAAGAAAGAACGTTTATCGATGATGACCTCCTTTTTGATTGCCATTGTAGCCATTTTGGCCTCGTTGATGCTCCCAAGGCATGTTCTGTATTTTGTGGATTTGTCACCAGAGGTAGTTGCTATGAGCAATACCTCTCATATTTTCATTTCTTTAGGTCTCATGATGATTTTACTCATTGCCGTGGTTTTTACCAAGAACTCAATGAATACCTCTTTGAAGTTGGAAACAGACAGGGCCCAGGAGGCGCTTGGGAAATTAGTAACTACACAGGAGCGGGTAGTGGAGGCTGAAAAAATGGCAATGCTGGGGTTTTTGTCGGCAGGATTGAATCATGAGATCAACAACCCGCTGACTTTCATGTTTGGTGCCCTGGACAACCTGGAAAAAAACGTAAACGGTTCAGGGGATAAGGATTCAATTGAAGTGTTACGGGAGGGAATGAACCGTATCAATGAGATTGTAAGCAGCCTTAGGAATTTTACTTATCAGTCCGACTATACCGATCATGATTGTGAAATCAACAAAATATTGGAGACTTGCAGTACGATGATCCGCTCCGGTCAACAAGACATGGCCTTACTCAAAGATTTCACACTTGAGTCAACCGTCGTAAAAGGAAATACCGGACGACTTCACCAGCTTTTTCTGAACCTTCTTATAAATGCGACGCAAGCAGTGAGTGACGGAGGAATGATTACCGTAAAGACTTATCGTGAAAAAGATAAGTTACATGTTGAAATTGGGGACAATGGAAAAGGTATCAATGAAAAAGACTTACCACATGTTTTTGACCCGTTCTTTACCACCAGATTCCCGGGAGAAGGTACTGGATTAGGATTGTCAATAGCTAAATCTATAGTTAACGAACACTATGGGGAGATTGATATTTCAACCAATGAAGGCTCTGGGGTGACGGTGGCAATGACACTACCGTTGACTCCTCCCGAATGATCACATGATCGCGTCGGCGATCAAACCAGCAATGCTCACGACTTCCAAAAAATTACTCTGGATACCTTCCACATTACAATGTGTGTCTGTGCAAATGACTTTAGAAATAAGTCCGGAATTTCTCAGTTTTTCGACACCATCGTTTACAAACAGACCATGTGTGGTAATCACGAAAATTTCTTTGGCACCACCTTGGTGATAAGTTTTGGCGGCATTGATGATGCTACTACCTGACCTGATCATGTCATCGTAGATGATCACCGTTTTATCCTGAACATCAGCGTTAACTGCCCTGATTTCCGTGTGGCCGTCTGCTATTCTTCTTTTTAAGATGAACGCGGCTCCAACATTCATGTCGTTTGCCAAAGATTCAACCCATTTGGCTCGTCCTGCATCAGTTGACGCTAGAATGAAATCTTCTCCACCATATTTTCGGCAGATATCGATGATAATGGGTTTGCAATAGATGTGTTTTGGATGAAGGTTCTGTTCAAAGTAATGAGGGATGCCTTCGGTATGGAGGTCGAACAGGTAAATCTTGTTACCCTTGTGGCTTTGGGGAATCGAAGAAAAAAGACGAGCTCGAGTTTTGGCCGTGACAATTTCCCTCGGTTTTACGGCACGCTCCATCGTCGAGTAACCAAAATAGGGGACCACTAGACTTAAAGAATCAGCACCATACGATACCAGGGCTGATGCCAAATCGTAAAGTTCCAGTGTCGCAGATTCATTTACAGTACCTCCCAGCAAAACGACCTCCCTGTTTTCAACCTCAGATACAATCCTTTGATAATGCTCACCATCTGAAAAGAAAGTGGATTCCACCTTTCCTTCTTCGTATGAAGTGATTGCTAACAACTTACCGGCGAGTGCCTGATAATCTGAAGTAGCGAATAATAGTTTAGACATGTTATTATTGGTAACCAAAACAGGATTGATCTACTGCGCCACGAACTTATCTACTTTGATTACATCCTCCAATTTACGTGTCCAAAGTTTCATAAATCAGAATCAAGGTATTTAGGAGGTACATGATCAGTCAACCAGACCTTATTCTCGGAAAGAAAGAATACATGTCCATCTGCAAACATCTGACCTGCTGCGACTTTCAGAATAGTGGGTTTGCCTCTGCGACTCCCTACCTTCCGTGCGGTAGCAGTATCTAATGACAGATGCACATGTTGCCGATTCATTTTGAGCAGTCCCTTGTCTTTGATATTGCTGATGAATTTCTCAACAGTTCCGTGGTAAAGAAACACGGGAGGTTCCACAGAAGGAAGATCTAGTTCCACTTTAAGACTGTGCCCTTGATTAGCCCGGATCATGCTTCTATCAGTGTTAAATGAGAATCGCTGCTTATCATTTTCTCTGACGACAGCTTCCAGCATTTCCTTGTCGATTGGCATTACGTTTTCATTGATGGCCAGAAGAAGTGTCTGGGTCTCTGTCCATCCTTGATCGTCCAGTTCAATGCCTAATAACTCGGGTTGATGGCGAAGTACCCGACTGAGCAGTTTGCTGACTTGCTTAATCTGTTTTTGAGATTCATTTTGCTTCATGGCCATCCAGGTTTAAATGTTGAATCAAGGCAGGGTCTTCAACTTTATAAACATGCTCCTCGGGAACCTTCAATAGTTCTATTTTCTTGTTGTTCACATGTACCCGTTGTTGAGCTACAAAGTCCGAAAGGTCTTCTATTCTTAGAATATCCTCATGGACATAAGTGTTAACCAGTGCTCTTCTTAGACCAATTTGAACTGCACGCCTTTCAAGTTTTTCACCATTGGGGTCATGGTCAGGGTCCCATTGAAGACGACAGTCAGATGCTTCAACGGCTTGTTTCCAGACCTCATAGCTTTCGAAATTCGAGGCGTTAAAGGAAGACCTGACTGATGCCCGAAGGTAATTTTCGAAAGCCTTTCTTTTCAAATGGATAGCCAGGGTGATTTCTTGGCCTTCTTTTGTGCCCCAACCGCTGCGATACATCATCCAAAGGAAATTAGGTTTGATCCAGGTCATGCGGTCCATTTTGAAGCCATCGCCAAATCGTTGGTTGCTTACTGCGAAATGGCCAATTGAAGGGCGGTATGCCTGATAGACAACTATCGCTTCCTTATCAAACTGCGCCATGATATGGCGACCTGATACGGGCCATTTAGGTAGTTGTTCCTGATATTTTTCAAGATGTATTTCCATTGTTTTGTGTCAAGTTGTTTTTGCAAATTTACTCGGAATTGAAAGATTCGAAAATTGCAGAGAGTATGCGAAAATCTCTTTCGCCGAATGCGACAAGCATCACTTTTTCCGGAACAGTCTGAGTTAATAAGAAATTCTTAATCACATTAATAGCAATATTGGAAGCCTTTTCAAATGGAAATCGATAGGCTCCTGTACTGATTGATGGAAAGGCAATTGTTTTGATGTCGTGATCAAGTGCCAGTTCCATGGATCTTCGATAGACAGAATGAAGTAGTTCTGATTCTCCCTGTGTATCGTTGTTCCAGACAGGTCCCACAGCGTGAATGACGTATTTCGCTCTCAATTCAAATCCCAACGTGATTTTCGCTTCTCCGGTAGGGCATCCCCCGAAGGTCCGACAGGCTTCTTGCAAATCCGGACCTGCAGCGCGATGAATGGCTCCATCAACTCCACCACCACCCATTAATGAGTTATTCGCTGCATTGACAATGGCATCTACATCTAGTGTGGTGATGTCAGCTTCGATGATTTGAATTCTATCTAAAGCGTCGAGTGTTGATTTCATTTAAAGCTTTGCGTTTGCCCTGACCTCCTCAAACGTGAAGTTTCTGGTAAGTTTTCCGTTTTCAAAGACCGTTTCTAGTAGATCCGTTCCTGGTTGTTCAGCTGAAACGGTTCGATAATCGTCACCGACCTTGATGAGTTTCAATTGGCCTCCTTTGCTCTTCTTAAAACTCTCCACCAATTGGCCGTTCTTATCCAATTCTTTGGGATGCTTTTCTACAGCGACTCCTTTACCAGCTATTTCAGCGTAGCTGCATTTCAGGGCAAACTTCTGGGTATCTCGATCGAGTTTTTGCAACAAGGCCCCACCCATCCCCAGAACCAGGTTCTCGGCACTGATCTGCGCGGATTTTAACGCGGAGTAAATGGCTTTGATGCTTTCATAATTGATGCCGTCCCCCTGAATCACACGGACCTGAGGTGGCAGCACTTTATAGCCTTTGTCGTTGGTTGTAAATCCAAATTGTTCAAACAATAACTCAAAAACTTTGAGTAAAGTGAGCACAGGATCGCCACTGTCAGGACGAATAACCAGGGTACCTTCACGCTTTAGTACTTTTGCTTTCAATTCGGTTCCCCAAAAGTCTTTTACGGCCCTGAAAATGTTATAACTATCACTGACACAAGCAAGGATTCCTGTTGGAAATTCATCAATTACGTGCTGGAAAACGTCTTTTTCACCTTTCTCTCCAAGTAAGGTGCAGATGCTGTGCTCTGTAGCAGGAACACTTAGCCCGAATACCTCATTTGTATCATAATAATCTATGGCCATGAGACTTCCGGCGATTGTATCGCTCCCTCTAAAATTGATGAGGTGTGCACTACCACCCAGTCCAGCACTTTCCACACTACTGACACCTCTAAATCCAAAGTCATTGAGAACAAACTCTATTCCACCATAACTCTCGGCAGAAGCAGTTTCATGGTGGTACTGCGTGATCATCCGTTTTATTTCTCGGCTTAGGGTAGCCACCGTACAGGGGTACCAGACTTGCATCAACAGGGTTTCCAGAAAATTTGTGAGCCAATAACAATTTGGATCTGTATTTTCAATGGTCATCAAAACATTGCTGGTGGGCACAGAAAGTCCTTCCGGAATGGCCTTGACTCGAATTGGAAGATGTCCCTGATGTTCTTTGACGATGTATTCAAACCTGGAAGGATCGTATACGTCCTCCCGACCAAACACCTTAGGTAGAATCTTGCTGGCTTCTTCGACTTTTTCAGTAGTAATTACTTCACCCTCCAAATAGTATTTCAGAAAGTACTGCAGCCCATAGAATACCGTATTGTCGAACTGTCCGCCACGACTTTCCAGATAGCTGTATACCCGAGTGGTCTTTGGCATATAAAGCTTGTGGTGACTGTACTTGTAGGCATCTGCAAGTAGAATTAGGTTTTGGTTTTTCATGTCAAGGGGCCATTTGGCACTATGATCCAATTTTATAAAAAAGTGACGAAAACTAAATTAAACAAGCAGTGAAAATTTGGGATGCTTGATAATGCTTAAATTAGGACCAGGTAAACAAACTGAAATATGATCGTAGATATATCGAATCCATGGCATGCAGTTCCAGCAGGAGAGAAGGCCCCTGAAATTGTCAATAGCATCATTGAGATTCCTCAAAACACACGTGCCAAATATGAATTGGATAAGGATTCGGGACTGTTGAAACTGGATCGTGTTTTGTATTCTGCGGTTTATTACCCAGCCAATTACGGTTTCATCCCAAGAACCTACTGCGACGACAAAGACCCCCTTGATATTGTGGTGCTTTGCAAGATAGATCTAGTGCCCTTATGCCTGATTGACGCTAAAGTAATTGGGGCAATGCGCATGCTCGATGGTGGAGAAATGGATGATAAAATCATCGCTGTAGCAGAGAATGATATGAGTGTCAATCACATCAATGACGTGGATGAATTGCCACCTCACTTCCTGAAAGAGTTGAGGAACTTTTTTGAGGACTACAAGAAATTAGAGAAGAAAGAGGTCAAAGTAGAAGATTTTCAGGATAAAAAGACAGCTCACGAGATTATTGAAAAAGCAATTTCCGACTATCAGGATCTGGTGAAGAATGCAAGGCACATATAACTCAAAGGAGAAATAAACAAAAAATCTCAGTACTGAATAGCACCCGGTTAAAACTGGCTGCGGTATTCACTATAAGTATTCTCATACTTCTCTGATAGGTCCTGAATTTGATGTTGATTGAAGGTGCTACTCAGGATTTGAAGCATACGAAGGTTCTTGATCACCTCAAATGAATCACCTGGAACACCTCTTTTGAGCAGGTCGTCAAGGGCCGTTTTAGACTGATTGAAGATGTCTTCGGCCATGGTTAGCGCTTGCTCCGTTTCACTTAATTGCAACAAGAAACTTATCTGAGATGCGCTGAAGTAGTCCCATGGAAATACAGTTTCTGGCATCCACTTGAAATTGGCCGTCAATACTTCCTTCGCTTTCTGTGTTTCGTTGTTAAGTATTAGTGCCTCTACCAGGCCGTTGATGGCTGATCGATAATTAAGGACAAAGTTTCTCTGCGTCGGGCTGGAAGTGCGTCCCGAAGGTATAAGGTCCCATTCAAATCGATTCATGATGTTTTCGTACATCGTTTGGAAGTCTGTCGAAGGCCCATTATTCAATGGAAGTAACTGCTGGCAAAGACCCTCATTTACCACATGACCCTGAAGTGAAAAGTTTAGCGCATAGAGTGAAGAGGAATTAAAGTATATCGGACGATTCCAGTTGTTTGTTGCAATTAAGTCCAAAAGTAGCAGGTCTTTCATTTCAAGTCCTCTGGCTTCAATAGCTATCTCCATAGACGGATCAGAAGCATCTGAAATTAAAGAAGAAGGAAGTTCTTTGATCTCGAAAAATCGTTCTGTTTTTAGAGATATCCGGGATGAGGGCATCACGTTATAATACGTATCTCCCAGAGGATATCGTAAGGATTTATTTTCCTGGTTAAGAAGTGCGAGGTAATTCTCCAGGTCAATAGCGCTTTCTATTTGATCTGTAACCGGGAGATAAGCATTGGGTCCCTGAGCGTCGTATTTGGAGACATCAATAGAAAGTTTTATGTGTGGAAACATGGTGTTTGACCGGGTGATGAGGTCAATGGCCCGGTTATCGTTAAGAAAGCTCACGACCATAACACTTACATCCCTTCGGAAACCATATTTGGCCTGCACATACCACAATGCATAAGTGTCAGTATCCCCTCCTGTAAACAGAATGGCATTAGGAGCACAAGAATTTAGATAGTTTTTAGCAGTGGCCACGTAAAAGTCCGCATACAAATCATCTTTTAATTCCTTAGCCGCTTCTTTTTCATCGCCATACAACATCAGGTCGAAAAAGGAAGTTAGATGCTGATTAGCTGCCTTCACACCAATAGAGCCAACGATGGTCTGGAAATCAGGATTCCTTTTTTCTAATTGTTGAAATATTTCAATAGCACGGTGTTGATATAATCGATATTTAGCCAATTGTTCTTCATTCAACCTATCATATCGACCCAAGTCAAACTTTTCTATTGCTTTGGATTCCCCATATTGATTTCCAACCAATTGAGTCGCATAGGAGGAATATGCCCTGCCAAGCCCATACAAGGTGCTGTCGGATAACTCATGTTCATTCTTTCCAAAGTCATTGATTACATCAATTTCCCAACCATCATAATTGAAGTAAGGGGAAGTATCCAAGAGCCAGGCGCTACTGCTTTGAAGAAATTGAGTGGCCTCAGAAGCTGAACTCGCGGTTGCAGGATCAAATAGTAATTTACGAAATGATGCCGATTCCTTATCCCAAAACAACTCTTGTTTGATTTCCTGAAAGTAGCCCTCATTATATGACTCAGTTGCCACATGCCAACCAGTTGGCTTTTTAAGAAACTTCAATTGCTCGTATTCGCTGGATGGTGATGAATACTGGCTAAAGAATTGATTGACGATCGTCTTATATGAAGGGAAGGATGTTTGGCTGTGAGATACCAGAACGTTTAAGAAGCAAAAAAACAATAATGTGATTCGCATGCAGAATAAGTGATCTATTCAATAAAGAACGTCAGTTGCAAGGACCTGGCAAAACAATTATAAGAAAAGTGAGCGTCAGGTCCGAATTCCTCCGTTCTGTTGATCTGTGAACACCGGGCTTAAAGATCCATCATTGCTCCAGAACAAAAGGAACCCCTCCCGGGAAGGTAACAGCGACTGATCCACCTTCACCGTAAGTATTTTCCCAATCGAAACTCCAGACCTCTCCATCGATTGTGACATTGTTGAAAGTCCAGGTATCCCCAAAAGCATCAATGAATCCTGTAAATGACTGAACATCAGCAATTACTGAAAATGCAAGTTGACCCCAGTTGCGATTGGAACTAGGTCCGTAGCAGGCACTATACGCTCCCATAGACCAATCACTAAATGTATATTGTCCATCAGACCGAATTTCAATTTCTACCGAACCCGTTGCTGAAGCACCATTACACCAAATATCGGTCGTAGAAAACTCGTAGTTTGCCGCCAGTTCTCCAAGGGAGCAATTGGTGAAATTGGGTTGTGTTGCAGTCCAATCCGTTGTGTTTTCACTGAACAACGCACAATTTGTGACTTGTTCCACGGACCAACTTCCTAAATCTTGATTGAATGATGAGGCACTTTGAAACATGCCATACATGTTGGTAATTGAGGAAACATTCCATGAAGAGAGATCCTGATTAAAACTACTTGCCCCTGCAAACATACTGTCAGCAGACACGACTGATTCCATGTTCCATGAACCTATATTTTGATCGAAATTGCCCGCTCCTGCAAACATGTTACTCGTAGAGGTGACGTTGGAAATATTCCAATTACTCAAATCCTGATTAAAGATTGTATTATCCTTGAACATGGAGGTCATATCAGTAGCTAGTTGCACGTTCCATGCACTCAGGTCCTGATCAAATGAGCTCGCTTCCATAAACGAATAGCTGAAGTCTGTGATGTTGCTAACATCCCAGGTGCTTAGATCCTGATTGAAAACGACATTGGGAAACCCTGGTAGGTAGGTAGATAGTCGCTGTAGGCTGTTAACCCTGGTAGTTATGACCCTGGAAATATCTTCACCTCCTTGTGCCATAGTGTAAAGCAGGGCAGAATCTACAACTATATAATTAACACCATCAAGTTCGTATGATTCACCAGTAGTTGCCTGCTCGGTAGCCTGGAGGGTGACACCATTTTCACTACGGGTAATGTAAAGAGCGCAACCCTCATCATCTACTATGATACCTGCAGAAGTGTCGGTACACTGATCCAGGTCATCGTTTACTCCATCTCCATCAGTATCTTTCTGGGAGTCTGCGCATCCTTCAGCATCTACTGTACTTCCAACCGGGGTACCTGAGCATTGATCCTCGGTATTGTGGACCCCATCACCATCTGAATCATTTTGTGTTTCGGAACAGCCAAAATCATCAACTGATTCTCCTGTTGGGGTATTAGCACACTGATCTTCCGTATCTGGAACTCCGTCCTGATCTGAATCCGGAATAACCGGGTCTTCTGAACATGAGATGAAAAATAATAGAGAGCACAGGGTGCTTACAAAGAAGAATTTCTTAACTGTAATCATAATTGATTTGATAAAGTTGTAAAGATCGAATTCTTACTCTAGCTACGGCAGATAAGCATTGTTAGATTAGAGTTAGATCTTGGCGTTGTTGATGATATTGATTTGTTAGAAGTTATTTGTTAAGTGCAATCTAAGAATTTTTGGCTAAACATGTACTCATTCCAACAGTTTGATTATTCTGGCGAAATACAGATCACATTGAAAATTGCTCAGTAACCAACAATTACATATTTTCGAGTTGTTATTGGTTTCATCAACCCTTGGGGTTGTAGAATTAAAATGGGAATCTCGTTTAAATCGAGAGCTGTTCCCGCAACTGTGAGTCCAATTACGTTTTGACCCTATCTGAATCCACTGTCCCGCTAAGGCGAGATGGGAAGGAAGTCAAAACATGGATAAGCCAGGAGACCTGCCTTTAGCATTATTAAGTCTGAATTTTCGGGAGAAGAATCCAGACCTGAACCTTATAAAATCAAATTTTTGAATTAATTGGTGATTTTGGGATGATTTCCTGGCTCCAGGACTGGCAAGAAAACTTTTTGCAGGTCGTGGGATTCGTCTCCAGATGCTTAACAACCTATTACAACATGAAGAAAAAAATTGACATCCGTTTTATAGTACTGCTAGCCATCGTATTAGCGGTTGGTCTGTGGCGGATTGTTTCTACAGGATCTGAATTGTCCAAATGGGCAAATTTTACGCCCATAGGGGCGATGGCTTTATTTGCCGGTACCTTCTTCACTAGTAGAGTGAAATCGTACCTGACACCCATTCTCATCTTGTTGATCAGTGATGTGGTGTTGATGCTAACAATTTTTGCACCCTATCGATCAGGCCTTTTATATTCCGGTTGGTACTGGACTTATGGAAGCTTTGCATTGATGGTGTGGGTAGGCGAACGACTGAAGCACGGATCATCTTTAAGGTCTGTTGTTTTGGGAAGTATTTTGGCAGGGTCGTTTCATTACGTCATTACAAATTTTGGAGTCTGGTTGGGCGGAGGAATAGATCTTACCACGGGCTTGCCTTACACCAGGGATTGGGCAGGCTTCTTGAAATGCTATGTGTTGGCCTTACCTTATTTCAAAAACTTATTATTAGGAAACTTAATCTTTGGAACGTTTCTTTTCGGTGGTTTTGAAGTGGCACAGAAAACATTTCCAGTGTTAAGACTAAAACCGAACCATCCATGAAACAAGTGTGTTCATTCCTGCCAGCAGTTACTCAGATGATTTACGATATGGGGTTGGACAAGAACCTCCATGGGGTAACTTTTGAGTGCCCGGAGAAAGCACTGGCAGAAAAAGAAAAAGTGGTCAGATATACCCTGGAAGGAAAGCATTTTTCAAGTATTGAAATTGATGAGATTTTCTCCAGAAGCAAGCAGAATGGTGAAAGCCTATATTATGTCGATGAACTGATTCTGCAGCACATCCGGCCGGATTTAATCTTTACTCAGGATACATGCGAGGTTTGTCAAATAGATACAGCATGTACTGCTGCCGCGATCTCCAAATTGGAGAATGAGGTAGAATTAGTGCCCATTAGCCCGGATTCCTTTGAAGATGTTCTGGATTGTGCCAGGTTTATTTCCACTAAGATGGGTTATCCTCATGCTCATGAACCCTATCTAAGGAGTTTGAATTCAAGAATTAACTCTATTTCAGGTGAAATAACGCGACATTCATTGCCGAGTAGAAAAGTGTCATTGATTGAGTGGGTAGACCCAATTTACAATTGCGGACATTGGATTCCGGACCAAATTGCCATGGCCGGAGGGAAAGATGAACTTTCTAATCCATCTGGTGATAGCTATCGCATCAAATGGGATCAAATTAGGGAATATGATCCGGAAATAGTCGTGATTGCACCATGTGGTTTCCGGACAAGCCGAACTTTAGAAGACCTTCCACTTATGTATGGAAATGAAGGCTAGCATAACCTGACGGCCGTTCAAAATGATGCAGTATATCTCGTAGATTTTGACGTCTTTACTCAACCCAGTGCTTCCACGCTGGTTGATGGAATAGAAATTCTGGCTTCTATTTTTCATGCTGATCATTTTAATCTGAGTGAAAGCTTGAAGGGAAAGGTTTTGAAAGCACCATTAGCATCCTTACAACCAAATTAAATGACGTATTACATATCAGGAGGAGAACGATCCGGTAAAAGTAGGTATGCCATGGATCTTGCTTTGAGTTTGTCTGATCGACCAATTTATCTGGCTACTTCAAGAAAATGGGACAGTGATTTTGAGAAAAGGGTGGAGCGCCACCAGGGTGATCGTGATGATCGATGGGAAAATTGGGAAGAAGAGAAAGCTATTGGTAAGCTGAACGTTGGAGGCCGTGTTGTTGTGATTGATTGTGTCACTTTATGGCTAACGAACTGGTTTGTGGACCTGAAACAAGACATAGAATTATGTCTGAGGGAGGGAAAAAAGGAGCTTGATCAATTGTTTGAACAAGAGGCCACCCTGATTATCATTTCCAATGAGATTGGCATGGGAGTCCATGCAGCAACTCCCTCAGGGCGAAAATTTGTAGAATTACAAGGCTGGATGAATCAATACATCGCCAGTAAAGCAGATAAAGCTGTTTTTATGGTATCAGGTCTACCACTCCAACTGAAATAAAGCGGTTTAATAATGAAGAATAACCATAGTTGGTCTGTAAGCCCGGTTCCTAGGGAGCTGGATAAGGCCATTTGGGATAAACTGAACCTTAAGACCAAACCTCCCGGTTCACTTGGAAAGTTAGAACATCTTGCTCATCAAATTTCCAGCATACAAAATACGCTTGAACCAGCACTTAAAGTACCTGTGGTATTGGTATTCGCGGGAGATCATGGCATAGCGCAATCCGGACTTGTCAATCCCTACCCACAAGAAGTCACGCATCAAATGGTACTGAATTTTTTAAGTAAAGGTGCCGCCATCAATGCCCTTTCACAAGTATCGGGAATGGACGTAATTGTGGTAGACTCAGGAGTCAAATACGAATTTGATTCTAAATTGCCGTTGATTCATGCAAAGATGGGAGCGGGTACGGCCGATTATCGAACGTTGCCAGCCATGAACCTGGAAACTTGTCATCGAGCACTTGAAAAAGGAGCAGAGATCGTTTCGAAGCTTATAGACAAAGGTACCAATGTGATAGGTTTTGGTGAAATGGGGATTGGGAACACTTCTTCTGCTTCATTGATCATGAGCACACTTTGTGATATCCCATTGTCGGATTGCGTAGGAAAGGGAACAGGCGCCGTAGGTGATTTTTTGATTCAAAAACTCAAGACCTTGCAAAGTGTTCAGGAATTCCATCAGCTTGGGTCAAAAGACGATGCAGTAAGCGTGCTGGCTACTTTCGGAGGATTTGAGATAGCTCAGATGGTGGGAGGAATGCTTGAAGCTGCCTCAAAGAAATGCGTGATACTGGTGGATGGTTTTATTTCCACCGCCGCTTTTTTAATTGCAAAAACAATGGAGTCGCATATCATGGATTATGCAATATTTACTCATCATTCCCTGGAGTTGGGGCATACCAAAGCACTGGACTTTTTGGGAGCAGATCCGTTGCTTAACCTTCAAATGAGACTTGGCGAAGGTACGGGGTGCGCCGCTAGTTATCCATTATTAGAAATGTCAATATCAATGATGAATGACATGGCCAGTTTCGATTCGGCGGGTGTCAGTGAAGTAGCCATATCATGAGGGAGGAACTCAAAATTTTCTTCACAGCAGTAATGTTCTATACCCGGATCCCATGTCCATCGTGGGTTGATCACAGTCCGGCGTACATCAATAAGTCAGTTCGGTATTTTCCAGTTATTGGATGGATCGTAGGTGCTCTGTCTGGTGCAGGTTTGATTGCGAGAAGTGAGTTGATAAGCACCCTATTCGGATCGATCATTTTTATTGTTATTTCAGTTTGGCTTACCGGGGCTTTCCATGAAGATGGGTTTGCGGATGTGTGTGATGGTTTTGGTGGCGGATGGACGAAAGAGCAGATTCTGAAGATCATGAAGGATAGTAGGGTTGGGACTTACGCGGTTGTGGGCCTGGTTTTGATGATCCTGCTCAAGGTGTCACTTCTGGTGGAGGTTGTGCCACAATTTGGCCCTTTGATGCTTTTCCTTCTTGTAATAAACGGACATGCAATAAGTCGATTAATTGCTGCCACTGTAATCTTTACCCACGAATATGTTCGTGAAGATGAACTAAGCAAAGCAAGGCCCGTAGCCAAGGCGTATTCTGTTACCAATGTTATTGCTGCTCTAATCTTCGGATTGATCCCTACTACAGCTATTTTAATCCTGACTGGTCAGTTTTGGTGGTGTATCATTCCAATACTCCTATATCTAGTTAAAATATATCTCACAAACCTTTTCCAGAAGAAAATTGGTGGCTACACCGGAGATTGCCTGGGTGCTACACAACAGATTGTAGAAGTTGCATACTACCTGGTAGTCTTTGTTTTATGGAAATATATTTAGTACGACATACAACGCCAGATATCTCCAGGGAGGTTTGTTATGGGCAAACAGATATTCCCCTTGCGGCAACATTTTCGGAGGAGATAAAAGCCATATTGGCGCATCTACCTACCGACGTTGATATGATCTACTCAAGTCCATTGGAAAGGTGCCTGCAATTGGCTGAGCGCATCCCTCATAAAAGCCTTGAATCAGTCCCCCAACTCATGGAAATGAATTTTGGTGATTGGGAATTACAGCCCTGGGCCGACATTCCACAGGAGCAATTAGACCGCTGGATGAAGGACTTTGTCACCCATCAAGTACCCAATGGAGAATCTATGGAGATGCTCGCAAACCGAGTTTATACCTGGTATGGACAATTGCGATGGACGAGCTTAGATAAAATTGTAATTGTGACCCATGCTGGACCTATCCGGGTCTTATTATCGAAAGTGCACAATACACCATTATCCGAAGCCTTCAACAATTATCCAGTTAGATACGGTGAAGTTATATCCGTGGGAAGTTAGTGTTTCAATGATCTAACCCCTTGACCTTTTTAAGAAAATAAGAAGGGTGGTCCTTAGACCACCACATTCACGATTCTTTTAGGTACAACGATCACTTTCTTAGGTGATTTACCTTCTGTCCATTTCTGGACCACATCATTGGCTAACACTGCTGCTTCTATTTCATCCTTGCTCAAGTTGACTGACAAAGGAATTTTGACACGCATTTTGCCATTGATAGAGACAGGATATTCATGTGCGTCCTCTTGTAGGTATTTCTCCTCTATCTCAGGATAGGAAGCAAATACGACAGACCCTTTGTTGCCCAACAATTGCCATAGTTCTTCGGCCATGTGTGGAGCAAAAGGCGCTAATCCAATGACAAGAGGTTCGAGGATCGCCCGTTTATTACATTTCAACGTTCCCAGGTCCTTGGTGGCAATCATGTAGTTGCTCACTACCGTATTCAGGGAAAGTCGATTGATGTCGTCTTCGTTTTTCTTTAAAGTACCATAAAGGATTTTATACTCTTTATCAGATGGCCTTTCGTCGGATACCTCAAATTCGAATTGACTGCTGTGAAACAGCGCCCAGAATTTCTTCAGGAACTTATACACGCCTTCAATACCGTTTGTATTCCACGGCTTACTTTGTTCGAGAGGCCCAAGGAACATTTCGTACATCCGCAAAGTATCCGCTCCATATCTTTCAACAAGATCATCAGGGTTTACAACGTTGAACCATCTTTTGGACATTTTCTCTACTTCCCAGCCACAGTGATACTTTCCATCTTCCAACACGAAAGTGGCATCTGTGGCATCGGCACGACTGGATTTGAAAGTCTCAATATCTAATACATCATCTTTGACGATGTTGACATCTACATGAATGGGAGTAGTTTGATATTGATCTTTTAATCCTTTTGATACATAGGTATTTTCTCCGTTGACACGATAGGCAAGACTTGATCTGCCCTGTATCATGCCTTGATTGACAAGTTTCTTAGCGTATTCATCTACTTCGATAATACCAAGATCAAACAGGAATTTGGTCCAAAACCTGGAATAGAGCAGGTGCCCAGTGGCATGTTCGGATCCACCTAAATAGAAATCGACTTCTTTCCAGTATTTTAAGGCCTTTTTACTACAGAACTCATCATCGTTGGTAGGATCCATGTATCGGAAAAAGTACCAGCTACTTCCGGCCCAGCCAGGCATGGTAGAGAGCTCATAAGGGGTGCCATTGTGCGACCAATTTTCAGCACGCCCGAGTGGAGGGTCACCTGCTTCAGTAGGCAAGTATTCTTCAATTTTGGGTAGTTCCAAAGGGAGCGAAGCATCATCAACCAGTTTGGGAACACCGTTTTCATAGTATACGGGAATAGGTTCACCCCAATACCTTTGACGTCCGAAAATGGCATCTCTTAATTTATAATTGATTTTCCGCTTTCCTACCTTTTGTTTTTCTACTTCATCACTTCCGCGTTCCATGGCTTCAACAGGCGTAAGGCCATTGAGGAAATCTGAATTGATCAAATTGCCTTCTTTTGTTGGGTCTGCTTCTGTTTCTGTAATGACCTGCGAGTCGATTATCTGAACTATGGGCAAATCAAATTTCTTGGCAAAATCAAAGTCACGCTGATCCCCGGATGGGACTGCCATCACTGCACCGGTTCCGTAATCGGCCAGGACATAATCCGCAATCCAAATTGGAATTTTTTCCTGAGTAAACGGATGTATGACATAACTGCCGGTAAATACACCCGTCACGTTTTTCGCATCGCTCATGCGATCACGCTCTGAACGATTTTTAGCTACTTCAACGTATGCTTCGACTGCCTTCTCATTTTCGGCTGTGGTCAACTTTGAGGTCAGTTCACTTTCTGGGGCCAGGACTAAAAAGGTGACACCAAAAATGGTATCGATTCGTGTAGTAAATACTGTGATCTTTTCGTCGTGCCCATTGATTTGAAAGTCCACCTGTGCGCCGAATGATTTTCCAATCCAGTTTCGCTGCATTTCTTTGATTGGAGCAGGCCAATCAATTTTGTCGAGCCCACTAAGGAGCCTATCTGCATAGGCTGTAATGCGCATGTTCCACTGCGGCATGTCTTTCTTAATAACTGGATGCCCTCCGCGTTCAGAAAAACCATCCTTCACCTCATCATTGGAAAGTACGGTCCCTAATGCAGGGCACCAGTTTACAGTGGTGTTGGCCAGGTAGGTCAACCTGTATTTTAACAGCAATTGCTGTTTTTCTTCTTCCGAGTAATTGTTCCAATCACTGGCTGTTATGATAGGCGTATCCTCATCGCATACGGCATGAACGTTTGCATTTCCTTCTTCAGCTAACTTTTCAATCAGGGTATCGATTGATGCGGCTTTATCTGTATCCTGGTCGTACCACGAATTGTAGATTAGTTTGAAGATCCATTGAGTCCATTTGTAGTAGGAGGCATCACTGGTCCTCAGTTCTCTCGACCAGTCATAGGAAAATCCCAATGCCTGCAGCTGTTCTTTATATCGATTGATATTGTTCTCTGTGGTTAAGGCAGGGTGTTGCCCGGTCTGAATCGCATATTGTTCTGCGGGCAGGCCGAAACTATCGAACCCCATGGGATGCAGCACATTGAAGCCCTTCAAGCGTTTATACCTGGCAATGATGTCGGTGGCAATGTACCCTAGTGGGTGCCCTACATGTAATCCGGCCCCGGAAGGATAGGGGAACATGTCCAGGATATAGTACTTAGGTTTATCGGTATCTTCTGTTACCCGATAGACATCCTGCTCGTGCCAGTAAGTCCGCCACTTCTTTTCAATTGCTTGAAAGGTGTATTCTGCCATTTCTGATTTCTATTAAAAGCCTGCAAATTTAAGCTTTGATGTCAGGAATGCTAGAAAATTTATCACAGAAGGAAACCTTTCTCAAAACACCCTGTCATTAAATCAAAATTCAAAATAAAAATACATGAGGAAGGCAATCATTACCACATTCATTCTTACGGTTTCTTGTGTTGCATGGGCACAATCGGATACAACTGTGGTTAAAAAAGATACCATACCTGAAATTCCCGCAAACCCCGTCAAGGTTGAGAAGGAAGAAGACTCAGAACCGAAGATTATTTATTATCAGTCGGATGATGATCGATCAAAATCCAGTTATCGGTCCCGTTCAAGAGATTCCCGTTCAAGGGGGTCAAGGAATCGCATCAAAACCCTTTCTGGTTCGATGAATCATAGTGGTGGATTTGGAGCCATTAGTTTTAAAACATCGGATTTTCGAGATGAAACTATCGTGATGGGTGGAATTCGCGGAGGATGGATCATCAACAGAACGCTTGCATTGGGTGCAGAAGGCTATGGTATTATCCCCACCGCGAAATACAGTGACTTCACTGAGCCTAGTGACGATGTAACCCTTCTTGGCGGCTATGGAGGTTTATTCCTGGAGTTGATTTTCTTCTCCAATGAAGTGATTCATGTGACCTTCCCCCTCGGTGGAGGAGCCGGTTGGATTGGATATGATCTTAACGATGTAGATCGATTTACTTCTGGTTCCGATGATAATGGTTTTCTTGATCAGGATGTTTTCTGGTACATGGAACCAGGAGCCAATGTGGAATTGAATGTAGCTCGAAATTTTAGACTGGCTTTTGGCATCAGCAAGCGGTTTACTCAAGACCTGGAGCTGGTTGAAACCAGCAGCAAGGAAATGGAAAACCTAAACTACTACCTCACACTAAAAATTGGAAGGTTTTAACGGAATTATTTTAAGGTCAATAGCGCTCACTACTTACAGGAAGAACCCGGCAAATGTTGTCGGGTTCTTTGATTTTGTAGTGCCATAAGTCATCTTTACCGAAAGACGCATATGACCATGCTACACCTGGATAAGAATATTCTTTCATTATTTCTTTGTGTGATTTCATTCGTGAGCCTGGCTCAAATAAGTACCGACCGACCTTCAGTTAGTTTCGGCTCAACCGTAGTATCAAAAGGAAGCTTGCAGTTCGAAACAGGATTTCAGATAGATGGAGCAGGGGGTGAAACAAACACCATCTATAATACGCCACTTTTAAGATATGGTCTCAACGAGAACTTTGAATTCAGAGCATCTACTAATTTGATTGAAGGGTCAGAGGTATCTTTTACTCCATTGACTCTTGGCTTTAAGAGTAGATTGACTGATGAGAAAGGCATATTGCCCGAGTTGTCCTTTTTGGGTCAAATTGCCCTGCCGGGTGGAGGCAATGAATTTAAATCTGAGAGTGTCGTGCCATCTTTCAGGGTTATTGCAAATCATACACTTTCAGACAATTGGAGCCTTGGGTACAATTGGGGTATGGATTGGACGGAGAATGTAAGCGGTGTTACCAATGCCTATACATTGATACTCGGAACAAGCTTTTCTGATAAGGTTTCATGGTTTGTTGAACTGTATGGATTCATTACGGATGACGACAATGACCTGGGTATCGATTCTGGACTTACCTATCTTTTGTCAGACCAACTGCAACTTGATGTGTTCGGTGGAGTTGGCCTGACGGAAGGGCTTCCGGATTGGTTTACAGGTGCGGGCATTTCTTTTGCTTTAGGAGGAAATCAAAAATAATGGAACTCGAAGAGATCAGAAACTACTGCCTTGCAAAACCAGGCACCTCCGAGGATACTCCTTTTGATGTATCCACGCTTGTATTTCGTGTTATGGGTAAAATTTTTGCAATCACGGATATCGATCATTTTCAATTCATTAATCTCAAATGTGATCCGGAGCGGGCCATTGAATTGCGCGCTGAGTTTGATTCAATTAAGCCGGGCTATCACATGAATAAGGCTCATTGGAATTCTGTATATCCTGAAACAGGTTCCAAGCTGATTTGTGAACTGATTGACCACTCTTATGACCTGATTGTGAGCAAGCTGCCGAAGAAAGTGAAGCTGGAGTTAGAACAACTTGGTAGCTAGTTGGGGCCATAATCATTATTCAAGACCTCTTTTAGTTGCACTTCAAACACTGTAGTGCATACATTGGCGTAAAGAGGGGACGTCTTATTTTGTATACTTGAGCTCTCTCAGATGTGTTTTTGAAAAAAATATTCACATCCAATTTGAAATATATAAATGGCACAGTAGTTGATTATTTTAGCCGAATGGTTCACTGACAATCCATATGAGAAAACCCGAACTGCTATTCGTTTTTGTTCTTTTAATAACTGCCTGTAAGACAAATCCGGAGGTAATTGTTGATCCTGAAGAGTTTCCTTCCGGACCAGATAACAGTGACCTACCTTTTGTTGCGATCAATTCATCCGGAGAAATACCAGATGAACCGAAGATCAACGGAGAAATGGTCATTTTTCAGAATCAGGAATCAATATTTACCAATGGTATTGGTATAGAGTTGCGTGGGGCCTCCTCCAGAAGGCTTTTCGCTAAAAAATCCTATGGTATTGAGCTATGGGATGCCAATGGAGAGGACATGTCACGGGATATTTTTGGTTTTGGCAAAGAAGAAGACTGGGTTTTACAGGGACCTTACGCGGATAAGACTTTGATGCGAAATGCACTAATCTATGATATTTCGAATAAAATCGGACAATATGCGGTGGGTACTGAGTTTGTGGAATTGAACCTGAATGAGGCTTTTTTGGGCACCTACGTTTTTATGGAGCGTATTAAACGAGATGGTGATAGACTCGATTTAGAGTCTCTGGAACCGAACATCACAGATGCGTCTTTGATAACAGGCGGTTACATCTTGAAAATTGATAAAACCAGCGGTGATACAGAGGAATCGGACTGGCCTGGAGATGCTGATTATCAACCAGGATTGGGATTCCGTTCTTCCTATGATACTGAGGGACAGGTCATCGAATTTGAACCCCATGGCCCAAAGACACCTCAGGAGACTTACTTTCTCTATGAATATCCTCGAAGAGATGAAATTAACGAGGCTCAAAAGAATTATATACAGCAGTACATTCAGAGTTTTGAATCGGCCTTACTTGCGGAAGACTTTTCAAATGAGCCAAGACTGTATGAGGATTATATCGATGTGTCCAGCTTCGTGGATTTTTTCATTTTGAATGAGTTGAGTGGCAACCCTGATGCTTATAGGTTAAGCACTTATATGCATAAGAACAGGAATGAAAAACTCAGAATGGGGCCTGTTTGGGACTTCAACCTGGCGCTGGGGAACGATGCCAGAAGTCGGCCTGATACCTGGATTTATCAGTACAATGAGTTTTTCCCGGAGGATCTCTGGTTAGTGCACTTTTGGTGGCGAAAACTGCTGGATGACCCAAAGTTTAGAACCGCCGTAAAAGATCGTTGGACCACACTTAGGTCAGGCTTACTGGGTGTAGGGACCATTCATGCACAAATAGATAATTGGGTGGATTATATGGAAAGCAATGGTGCCCTGGATCGGAATTTTGAAACCTGGCCTGTTATAGGGGAAACGCTTCCCTTTAACAGTTTTGTTGGCGAGTCGTACGAAGAAGAAATTACCTATCTAAAAGACTGGATCAGTGATCGGTTTTCGTGGATGGACAACCAGATATCTAGTTGGTAATTGAATTGTTTAAAATCGATATTCGTATCTGAAGACTAGAATATATGTCCATTTGACCACTGGAATATCCAGAGATCGCTCCAGGAGATAATCAAACGAAAACTGTCCCAGATTCTTGTGTTTCCGTTCAGTTCCAATGCCAAACCTGATTTGATCATTGGTTTCTGAAAATTCCTTTGGTAAGTCGTTAAAATATTCGACTTTAATCCTCGGGTCGTACGGCCAGCCTTTGATTTTGTATTCAGTAAGAAAACGATAACGTAGAAACCTACGAGCAATATCACCTTCCGACTCATTTAAGCCAAGTTCGTTACGATGTTGATACAATAACCTATGTCGGAACCGGAATTGGCTGAACTTATGTTTTATCTGTGTTCCGAGTTGATAGCGGTAATGAGACTCATATCCTTGATTGGCTCCCTGATTATCGTTCCTTCGTATGAAACGATTGGCAAATAGCAGGTCGATGTTGTCATGGAGAGAGTAGGAGAGAGATAATTCCGTGTGATAATTCTTTACTTCACTGGCATTTTCGTCAAACCGTATTTGCTGCTCTATATCAAGTCCAAGCTCATCTAAATTTACCTGGGCACCTGCCTTTAGCCAAAGTTCCAAATCACTTACACTACCACTTTGCGCACAGACCCAGGGTGTGATCAATATCATGCAGATCAGACCGATTAATCGTCTCATATTTTGGCTGTGTAGTAAAGCGTGAGCGTAGCCACATTGTTCGTTAGGTCAACTTTTTGGACCGAAACTCTGGAGATTTCTAATCCGGTTTTCTCTCTTAGATCTAACAGTAGTTCTTCGTAGTTTTCCGGCTTTACATTTTCCAGAACATCATATACGATATTGCGTTCTGCGGATCGGCCTTTCGACAAAACAGTCTTTTCAATAACAGCGATGGATACCACGATCACAACATTGACCAGTAGTATTTCCAGAAAACTCATTTGATCATTTACCAGGGCATTGATCACGGAGACACCAATGACAACAAACAAATAGGTCATCTCCCGAATTTGAATAGTTTGCGTACGGAACCTGATGATTCCAAAAATGGCAAACAGGCCAAGGGCCATTCCAACATCCAAGGTGAACTTACCCAGTGTAAAGCAGAGAAAGAACAACACGATACTCACCATGAAATAGGTGAAAAGGAACTCGGTGTTTCCCGTAGATTGGTAATAGAGCAATCTGATGATAATGGTAATAAAGACCAGGTTCATCAGAAATAGAATCAACATGTTTAACACATCACTATTATATAGATCCTTGAAAATGAATCCTT
This sequence comes from Cyclobacteriaceae bacterium, assembly GCA_965215825.1. Lineage (GTDB taxonomy): Bacteria > Bacteroidota > Bacteroidia > Cytophagales > Cyclobacteriaceae > JAWPMT01. Next base: position 2,088,719 of record CBDCEM010000003.1, read on the forward strand.
CCGAAGTAACCTCATTCGTTCGATCAGACTTAGTGAGAAAAGGAGATGTATTTGATTGGTCTTTTGTTTGAGCTACATGAGTAATGCGTTCAGTTGGTTCGGTAAACGGGCTTCCATTGATGGGTTTTACCCAGACCGAAATACATAACAAAAGTGCTATTTTAAACTTCACGGAATTCTTTTTTCTGACCTTAAAAATTGAAAACGAGGCGCCAAATTACTACAAATTATGTTCCAGTCTGTTTTTCAATTAAAAAGTGTTGTTGGGGCTTTCTTTCACAAAACCTTCAGCTTTCCGTGTAGGTCTGATATCGTAGTTTTTTCACATTGCTCTCATAAAGTCAAAAACTACTGATTATGAATGTTAATAAACTACTTCGAATTGCGGTCTTTACCATCATGTATGGCTGCATAGTGATCCATTCCCATGGCCAATCTCAGATTGATATGAACAATCGTTTCCAGATCAATAAAGATGGGTCTTATGTCAATTTTGGTACTACATTGGCGAATTTCCCTGTGATTAGGGGTTCCTTGAAAGCGTATCAGGCTACTATTTTTTATGATCCCGAGGATCTCAAAGGTACATCTGCAACAATTAGGTTTGGTGCAGATGGTTTAAGTACTGCTCACGACAAAAGAGATGAGCAATTGAAAGGAGCGGACTTTTTAGATGTTGAGCAATTTCCAGGAATTTGGTTCCAGGGCTTTGAAGCCATTCCCACAGAAAAAGGAATAGACCTGAAGGGGGACCTTTATATCAAGGGAGTCGTCAAACCCGTATCTGTTAGCCTTGAAAAGCCAACCTTAATGAGGAAGGCCATGAACAACCTGGACCTGATGATCGTCAAAGGACAAATGGGAATCAATCGAAAAGATTTTGATCTGGGTACTTCCGGAAGGTACGCTTCAGACCCAATGCTGGGAGATGAGGTCACCATTGAGTTTAGTCTGATGTGTTTTAGTTATACCATTGACTACCTTAAGGCCTTGTACCTGAATCAGAAAGAAGGGGCTGCTAATCCGGTTGGTCTGGTTTATGAAGAGGTTAAAGCCAATGGGGTAGATAAAGGGTTGGCGATGGTCAAGCAACTTTCGAAGGATAAAAATTATAAGAGTGATAACTGGGCCAACCACATGGCGAACATAGGCTGGATACTTATGGTGGATGGCTATGGAAAAGAATCATTGCCTTTTTATGAAAAAGCCCTGGAAATGGATAAAAAGCACTTACCCTCATTACTTCGATTAGGTGATGCCTATACGATAGCTGGTGATTATGACGGTGCGCTGGCGCATTTTGAGAGTGAATGGACCCTGCCAGCTAGGGCACGATTCACACATATACCACACATGATCCGGGCATTGGATGGCCAATTTGTATTAAATGAAATGAAATGAGAAACATCAGGATCTACAAATGGCAACTGGTGATTATGATGGTCATCCTGGTTTCTATACAAAGTTGTGGTCAGGAAACGGTTGAACAGTTTGTTCCCAGTGACCTTGAATCCCTAAAAACCTACGCTTCAAAAATGGAGAATATTAGAAGTGTGCTGGTAAGTCAGGATGATACGATGATTGGTGAATGGTATTTCCGACAATTTGATGATGATAGCCTGGAACACATTAGGTCGGGGACGAAAAGCGTCATGTCATTGTTGATTGGAATCGCCATAGATCGGGGCATCATTGGGAGCGTGGAAGATCCTATCACAACGTATTTGAATGATGTTTCTCCTGATAAGCAGGACATGACCATCAGACATTTGCTAACCATGACCTCTGGAGTTCCATGGGAGGAAGGGGTCGGGTACAATGACTGGAATCGAATGATTGATTCCGGGAATCCCTACCGGTATTGGATGGATCGTCCCAGAAAACATGACATTGGAAAACAGTGGACATATAGCTCCGGAGACACGCATATTTTGTCCGTCATTCTTACAGAAGCTGCTGGGCAAAGCACGCTGGATTTTGCGAAAGAACACCTCTTTGGCCCTTTGGGGATCACTGAGTTTCTTTGGCAAAAATTCCCGGATGGGTATTACGCCGGAGCTTCCAGGTTGGCGATAAAACCAAAAGACATGATAAAAATTGGACGACTTTGTGAGAACCGGGGAGTATTAGACGGAAAACAAATTGTGTCGAGAGCTTATATCGATCAATCGACCAGCATACAATATGAATTTAATGAAAAGGACAATGTTCGAGAAGGTTATGGCTTTTGCTGGTGGGCAGTGGAAATAGGAGAGGTAAACGCGTACATGGCACTTGGTTATGGTGGGCAGGCCATTGCGGTGATTCCCAGCCAGGAATTGGTGGTAGCTGTGACTCATAAATGGAAATTAGGGGGACATCAGGCGGCTGCCCAACAAAAGTCTGCGCAGGATGTGGCTGTGGCTTCTTGGGCCTGGGCAAAGAAAGGACCCATTCTATCAAATTAAGGTATTGCTACAGATTCCTCCAAAAGCATGATATCTGCATCATGGCGATCAATCTGACTGAACAAGATCTGATCGCCTTTTGCTAATTTCGAAAGTGTAATACCTAGCCTTGGTATTCTTTTAAGTGGTTTGTAGATCAATGTAGTATCCTTTTTTTCAAAATCATAAAACTCGAACTGCTTGTCTTTGGCATTGAGAAAATAAATGCCTTTGGCGTCTACCATGTAGGCCCCCCAGAACATGGGATGAAAATAAGGTAACGTTATAGAGATCTCTCCCTTGGGTAAGGACATCTGCCAAAGCCCAATAGTGTCTTTTCTGACAAAGAATAATGTACTTTCATCAACACTTAATTGCGGCGCATAAGCATTGAGCTGCACCACCTTTTCAGAGCCTTGAACGCCTACAGTGAATTTCCATATACTCCAGATGCCCTCTTCTTTTTTACTGAAATAAAGATCACCTGATGCCGTAGGAAATGGCGTATGTTCTTCAGTTTCAGACTGGGTCAGAGATTGTGGAATACCCCCTTTTGAATGTACCCGATACAGGTCGGATTGACCCTGTGAAAACCCCTGGAAATAGATCCATTGACTATCGGCAGACCAACGGGTGGCAGAGAGGTATTGGCCAGTGAAATTAGTAATTGGAACGGCTTGCTCTCCAGTTGAATCCGCAACCCAGATTTGAAAAGATCCATCGTGAATTTTCGTAAAACATACTTGATCCCCGGAAGGAGAGTGTACACCATTTAACTCCAGATCATTCGAATTTAACCAGGGGGTTGCTACTTGACCATTAACATCATATCGCCACAGATTTACATCGTCGGTCATGCGCGCATATATGATTCTGCCATTAGCTGAAACTCTTGGCATTACCAGTTGATCGTCTCCCGCCTTTACAACCGTAGATCTACCCGTTTCCAGGTTCAGCTCCCATAACTTGTACATGCCTGAGAGGTCGCTTGCATACATTAGACTTTGGCCATCTTTGGTCCAGTCGAACCCGTTGATCGATATCGGATTATTCGATACTTGTTTTAGTAGATTACTCCTAAGGTCATAAACATATAGAAACATGCTTGCCGGGTTGCGCTCTCTGATGAATGCCAACTGGTTTCCATCCGGTGAAAATCGTGGATGAATATCGCCATTAAATCCAGTCGGTGGAGCAGTCAGTATACGATCCGCGCCTCCTGTGAGGTCGATTAATTTAATGCCTAAAGGTTCATTTTTTTCAGGTCTGTCATTGAAACCGATCCACCGATCATTAGGCGAAATATCAAAATCACCAAAACTGTTTTTAGGTGCTAAAGTGACACGGATTTCTTGTCCACCGACTACTGGTTTCTTGTAAATAGCACCCGTACCTTTTTCATACCTGATGTAGAAAATGAAATTTCCATCGTTCGACCATCGGGGCCTCAACTCCGTGGTTTTTTGATCAGTGATTCTTAATATGGTTTCTGTTCCAATGAGTTTTGCGTAGATGTCCCAGTTATTGTCTTTTTTACCTTTCCATGCGTAGGCGGTGAATTTTCCATCCGGTGAGATGGCTGGCCAATATTCTGAATTGGACATATTCGCCACTGCTTGAGGATGATATTCGTTTTGAATGGCTTGAGGTTGTAGCGTCTGTCGGATCGCAAAAGCACCTAAGGCTAGTAGGATGGCCACACCTCCTGTCCAGAGAGTTGGTTTACGTTTTAGCCGAAATGTGAAGGAACCACTATGAGATATTGTGGGGTCGTACTTAATGTCTACAATTAGTCGATAGCCGGACTTGCTGATGGTCTCGATGTAGGAAGGCTGTGCAGGAGGGTCATTCAATACCTTTCTCAAACTGGAAATAGCTCTGGTGATGACATTTTCAGTAATTACAACTTCCTTCCAGACCGTTTTTGCAAGATGTTTTTTAGAGACGACCTCACCTTGATGTTTGACCAGCACAAGTAGCACATTCATTACCTGAGGTTCAAGCTTCTTTTTGATCTTCCCTTTAGAGATAAGGTTGATAGCAGGTTCTACTTTCCAATCCTTCAGGTAAAAGTGAGTCTTTGACATGTTCGTACTGAATTCAGGCGATGCTCTATCTTTTACGTGGAATTAACAACCCATGGTGGTGAATATTTCCTGAAGAATTTGTGAAGAATCAATTAGCGTCCGAAGTTTCATCATTTTCTTCCTCCTCAATAGTTTCATCAGTGATGTCAAATTTCTCACTACCGACCTTTTCCTTTAGGAAATGCATAAGCTGCTGCATTTTGTCAGTTGTGTCGGATATGTCCTGAAAAAGATCATCCTTCGTCTTGATTTTCATGCTATAGGTGTCGTTGCTGATTCCATTTTTAGTGAGCTTGTTACGTTTGACTTCAATGCCCGTGATACTTGAATATTGATAGTCTTTTCTTTTACCAAAGGCCGGAACGACGATAAACATGTTTTCCAGAATATAGGTTTTGTCTATAAAGAAGAATGAAATGAAAAGAATGATTCCCCAAAAAAAGGCCAACCAACAGATGACATCTAGCAACCATCCGAAATCAGAGGCAAAAAAAGCCATGCTGATTGTGATGATAATAAGTGGTAGTCCAAAGTGCGTCCAGTAGAATCGTTTTTCCCAATCGAAAACCATGATTGCCTCTCGTATGTCCTCGGACTTGGCTCGCGTGCTGTATTGGCCGCGCCAGGTAATGATCATGCAGATGAAAGCATAGTCGACCAATAGAAATAGGGCATTGGTGAAAATGTATTCTTGTACAAATGTTCGCATATAAGATGGTTGGTTGCTAGCGCTTACTCATGAAGATATGAAACTTTTCAATTCTTTCAATATTGGATCTTCAATGACCTAAACATCAGTCAGCGGCTTTTCCGGGTTGTTGGTCGAAAATGCTATCTCATTCGTCGAATCTGCCCTTTCACACTATTAACAGAGTAATACATTTGAATCAATTGCGTGAAGCCGTATCTTGATACAAGCTTTACGATGTTCCAGACTAAATGTCACCGCCTATGAAACTATCGTTTTGGCAAGAGGGAGAAAATTCTTCAGAATTCTACAGTAGATCAAATAGGGCTACGCAAAATGCACAAAAGACCTACAAAGAAGAACTGCGAAAGAAGGAGCCATACGAGTTATTAAATGAAAATGGGGAGCGAAAATTAATCGTTCCTGGGCTGCAATCCGTAGACGTGACTAGAGATTGTGGAATTTTCACAAGCCTTAAGAATGTAAAAGACGAATATGGCTATAAGGTACAAGACCTTCAACAATGGTGCGAGGATGAACTTACTCCACTAGCTTGGAAGCGTGCGTTGGTACGAACCCTACCGGCGATGAGAGAACTAGGGTATGACCTTGATGAACTTCAACACCCTTCTGACAACCTAAGAATTAATCACGCTTATTACCAGTTGATTTGTGCAACACTGAGCGAGTTGTACCACACAGAAAACTCAGTAGACTAACAAAACCTCTCTTAGAAAGTAATTACCCCTTAAGATTTAATTTGTTTACCAAAGAGGTAAGCCAACAGAGCTCCGACCAGGGAGAAAGCAGCAAGAACCATAAATAGATGTTGATGGCCAACTTCGCCAGGAGAGCTGTCCAGAATGATACCCATCAGTGGCCCCATGAATACATCAGGAGTATAGCCAATGACAGAAACTAATCCCGCTGCACTTCCTGTTATTTCCAAAGGTAATTTAGCTTGCTGAAATAGTGCGTAATAGAGCCCCCTAAGGCCATATACTCCAACACTCGTCGTGGAGAGGGTCAAAATGATCATGAGACCCATATTTGGTGCCAAAATACCCGTGGCAATGACAATGCTACCAGCCATCATGATCAAAAAGCATACTATAACGATTTTTGAATGCATGATCCTGTCTCCTAACAATCCGGCTGCTATGGCTGCAAAGGGCCGGATCCAGAATGAAATGGTTGCGATATGTGCTGCATCCACATCATTGTAACCAAAAGCATCACTGGCGTAAAGCGAAAAATCGTCGGTGCATTTGTATCCAACATAGCTACATAACAGGATAAACGCTTGTAACCAGATAGTCCGCCTTTTCATGGCTTGCCTGACACCTAATAATGAAATACCTGCACCGCCTGTTTTTTCTACATTATCTGGTAAGAACCACCAAATGATAAATGCGCTCACGGCAGTGAATCCTGAAAACAATAAGATGATATCACTGAGTGCGGCAGTCAATTGCTGATCTGAAGCAAAGTCAGGATCGACTGGCAGAAAAGTTTGGAGAAGAAATACCGAAGAAGAAGCCAGAGCAGCAGCGACAAATCCACGACCAGCATCTATCATTCCAAAAGATCGGCCCTGACTATTGCTGCCCCCCAATTCACTTTGTGCTTTCACATAAGCTGCCCAGAAGAGCAGGACAGTCGTTACACCCCAAAAACCATAGAGCAATGTGAGAGTGAGGAGTGAGGGGATCTGGGACATAATGACTCCACCACCCGCTGTTGCCAAAATCGAAATAGGAAGCAGTTTTTTTGGTGAAAATCGATCCGCTATAGGACCACCTGCAAAGTAAGAAACAACTGCCACAATGCCGTATAGTGAAAAAGCAGAACCCAACTCCAGGTTCGAGATATCGAAAGCTGTGAGAAAGGTTGGACGGAAAATCCGTGCAACTACAAAAGGAAGAAGAAAAATGAGCTCTCCCACTAACATGAGGGCAGCAAGCGACAATATTTTACGGACAGCCATAGGCCCGTAACTTAAATAGAATTGTGCATATAACGTTGCTTCAGTTGAGTAGCCTCAGGTAGTTTAATGATCGCGTAGTTTGGGTTGATTAAAACTCAAACATCAAGGATCTACTCAATGAGCTATCAAATCCTCAAATAACACCGGGTAATTGATTAGACTTAAATACACCGAAACCCATGCTTCAGTGCACTTTCTGTCAGGCTACCTCAGGCCGAACGATTACTGATTTGAATCGATGACCATCAAGGTATTTCAATTTGATTTGACTGTTTTCCCTGCTCACACTATACGTGGCTTCGGATCTTGGAGTCATACTCGGATCAGGAACGAAATAAATGAGGCTGGGATTTGAAACCGTTTCAACCTTAGTTTCATTTTCTAGTCGATCTGTATTTACTATGGCTACTTCATCAGAATCTTTGTTCCAAAATAAGTAGACGGTTTCCTTGTCCAATCGAACCCGGAAATAGGTGTTAGGATAGATGGCGCTTGCGGTATTCATTGCGGTGGTTATATCTGTCACATTTAGTCTTTTGTTCATACTCTCAACAACGATGCCAGCAAACACCCTAGTATAGAACAACTGAAAAAAGACTTTATCAAAGATCGTCAGGTTAACTCAGGATATCAATACCCACTTTGAGGTATTTGATCTAGAATTTATCCACAATCCAGGTTGTGCGTCTGTGGTTTTCCACAATTACACCTCACTCATCTGTAGAGAGGAACATGCGACAAAGACGTATAGTCTCATAGTCCATTTGATTGTTTAGGGCGCGATGAATTACACTCAATTTCAGTTGTTCCGAGCTATCAAAGAATTCGGGATCACCTTGTTTGATTAATTGTGCACTTACTTTTTCTACTTTCTTCAATGTCTTGTCGTCGGGGGCATAAGGACTCAGGTCGAAATCGGGTTGATCTTTGTAAATGCGCTGTAAATGACTGATAATCGTGCCTTGGGTGAGCTCCCGTTCAAAAGCTACTTCTTCCAGGGTCTTTCCTGAAAGTAGCATTTCCTTGGTTTTCTCGAAAGTGCTTTTTTTAGGGCCAGGTGTTTTCTTTCTGTTTCGATGCTGATTCTTTTCAATCACATCCGGATCATTGGTTCCATCACAACGATCAATAAAATCCAAATTGGCAATGGCCTGTTGTTCCTTTTCAAAATCGAAGAGCCAATCTTCATTAACCTCAGAGAGTTCTGCGAAGCGGACGTCAGCTTTGAAAGCTAACCCATCTACGGCAAGGGCCACCTGGTTAAACCCAAGGAGGTGAAGACCGTGCCAGTTTCTTAATCTGGAAAGTGCGACATACCCTTGCCCGGGTTCAAATGTTTTTGACAAATCAATTTCAGCTTCATCGAGTGTCATGCCCTGACTTTTATGCACCGTGATGGCCCAGGCCAGCCGAAGCGGTACTTGTTTGTAGGAAGCAAGTACATTTTCCTTTTCATCCGTAATGGTCCATTCTTCCGGTTTGGCGATAATGGTTCTTCCGTCGTTGGTCTTTACAATGGGGTACCCGTCTTCATCGTCAAACTTTTCAATAGTGCCGATTGTACCATTGAAATATCCCCGCTCAGGATTGTTTCGAACAAACATGACCAGAGCATCTTTCTTCAAAGCTAGTTCCGGTGTGGCAAGTACACTTTGTTTCAGGCTTTCAATCAAAGCGCCCCTTCCTTCCGTCTCCGCATTGAAATTGCTTTCCGGGTAGGTATTGGCCGCAAGTTTTTGAATATTCATTGCGTCTACGTCGGCATTGTGCGTGTAGAGTTTGATACACTCGGAATCATCCTTTTCGTTGACCTTATCTTGCAACGAATCGACAATGTCCTGATTGATATCACGGGCCCTGATACTCGTCAATATGCCACTAAGCATACTTTCTTTTTGACGAAACTGCTCGGTCAGGTAGCATACCCTAAGTTGACTTTCTACCCATATAGGCGCCATGAATGCAAACTTTTCACGGTTAGGTAGGTGTTCTCGACTCACAGGAGGCAACTGGAAAAAATCGCCTGATAGAATAATTTGTACACCTCCGAAGGGCGCTGTGCTACTACGGAAATACTTGAGAATATCACTAATTCCAGTAAGTACTTTTCCAGATAGCATTGAGATTTCATCGATGATCAGTACCTGACTTTCCCGTAATCTGCGAACTGTGGATTTATTCTTCTTAATTCGGTCAAGGTCTTCTTTTTTAACCTGATCACTGATGCCTATCCCACTCCATGAATGAATGGTTTGCCCGCCAATGTGTGTCGCTGCTATTCCAGTGGAGGCCGTTACAGCAACGGCGACTTCCCTTACTCGTAAATATTCGATATATTCATTGATCAAATAGGTTTTACCTGTACCAGCTGAACCGGTCAGATATACATTGTAACCCATTTTTAAAATAGCGAGAGCGGTTTCCTGTTTCAAGATCCTGTTTAGTCAAGTCGTTCGCGAAGTTATCTCGTTGTAGGGAAATAGCCGTTTGGTAAAAGGTTAATGATCCGTCAAAAACAAAAAAAGACTTATAAGTAAAACTAATGACAATATTATAACTATCAATTAATCAACACGTTAAGATCATTTACTTGTATTTATAATTGAATCGATTTACATTTGATAACAAATCCTTGAAGTCATGCGCGCAATCTGGAAAGGACATATACAATTTTCGCTGGTTACTATCCCGATTCGGATCTATAATGCCATCGATACCGCACAGTCCATTCGTTTCAACCTTCTTTCGAAGGAGACGAACAATCAGGTTAAATATGAGAAGCGCGACAAGATCACAGGAGATCTCTTGCGAAGTGAAGACATTGTCAAGGGGTATCAATACGAACCTGGTCAGTTTGTGATCATTGATGACGAGGATTTCCAAAAAGTAAAACTGAAGAGCACCAAGTTGATCGAGATCGAAGGGTTTGTTGATGCTTCCGAAGTTCATCATACTTTGTTCGATGCGCCTTATTTTGCAGGGCCGGACGGAGATGTGGCAGGCAAGACTTATGCTTTGTTGTGTGAAACCTTGAGAGAGTCCGGAAAGGTGGGTGTTGGCAAAGTAGTTCTTAGAGATCGGGAAAGTGTCGTATTACTCACGCCCCACGAGTCAGGCATTCTTCTTTACAAGCTAAGGTATCCTGACGAAGTACGGAGAGTTGTGGATGTACCTCAGATGCCTAAGGAAACGGCAGCCGATGAAGATCAATTGAAACTTGCCAAAACCCTGGTAGATAGTATGTCCAAAAAGTTCAAAGACATCAAATTTGAAGATTCGTATAACAATGCTCTTCGTGAAATGATCGAAAGTAAGATCGAAGGAAAAGAAGTTGTAATAGCTCAGGAAGAGGAGCCGGAGGTTGTGGATATTATGACCGCCTTAAAAGCAAGTATCCAGGAGGCGAAAAAAACGAAGAAACCGATGGAAAAAGCTGCAGGAAATCAAGAAGAAGAGGAAGAAGCCAAAAAGGCAAGTTAAATTTGCTACATGGCCAAGGTAATTAAGTTTCCTGTTAACCCCCCAGAAAAGCTGGGACTGAAAAAGGCCCGGAAAAGGAAAAAGCCTGATGCCGAGGACTTGGGTCAATTGAATTTATTCAATCAAATCATTGCTGAGCCCAGGGTATTGAGGCTTGGCGAGATTAGCAATTTCTTTGAACAAGCCCTGGAACTGGATGAACTTGGTGATGCTGCGGCTGAGAATTTGTACCTGAAAGCCATAGAAGCTGGTGAGTCCGTTGCTAACGCTTATTGTAACCTGGGTATCCTGATGAACACGCAGAAGGAACATGCTAAGGCTGTGGATTATCTGACAAGGTGTTTACAGGAGAGCCCCCGTCATTATGAGGCACATTACAATCTGGGGAACCTCTATTCCGAGTTGGGCAACTTTTCACTTTCGAAAATGCACTACGAAGTGTCGACTGAAATAGAGCCTACTTTTCCCAATGGCTATTATAACCTTGGCCTGGTACTGATCTCCATGCATGAATATGATCACGCTTCCAAAGCCATATTAAAATATATCACTTTGTCTCCGGAATCGGATCACTCAGTGGCACACGACTTATTAAAAACATTGAAAACACTTGGCGCATAGCCGTTAATTTTAAATCGGGATATGAAGACATCAACAGAAATTTTGAGAGAGCACTTCGAAGAGTTGAAGAAAACCGTGCCTGAGGTTTATGCCCAAAATGCTACACCTCCTGAAGAAACAAAAGAGGACAAGTTGTATGAGCTTATCAGGAAAACGCTCAATATCATTGAAGCAGTCTATTTCCAAAGTAAGGAAAACTTCACATTTACCAGAGCAGAGGAATACGAAAAAGTAATCACGGAATTGAAAGAACTGGGATTTTCGTATGAAGCGAATCGAGAGCTGTTGGAAAAGTCTTCCACCGCGGCTTTGATGCGTGCGAAGTTGCCCATGGAAAAAGCTACTGGAGCGAAAAAAGACGCTTCGAAAAAGGTAGGTTAAACATTCATTTTTCTACAAAAGGAAATGCACAAGGGCCATCACATAGATGGCCATTTTTTTTGTGAAATACCCAACCCGAAATGGGTATAGTTTGTCATGTGACGCAAAATCTGATGACAGGTTGAAAGGTCATTAAATGACATTTGTTTGTACTATCACTACAATTTCCAGACTCCCCTTCACTACTAAAGCACTTTTGATTATTTTGGTGCATTAATTCTAGCTTTTCAATCAATGTATAGCCATTAGGCGCTTATGCAAACTGCTAAGAAACCTGCTAATGAGGTCGAAAGACTGGAAGCTCTCGTTCAATACGACATCCTTGATTCTGAAACAGAAGAAGAGTACGATGATATAGCACGTATTGCGGCACATGTTTGTAATGTACCTGTCGCCATCATAAGTTTCATTGACAAAGATCGAAAATGGCATAAAGCCAAAGTTGGTGTAGCTGCGGACGAGATGAAGCGTGACATTGCCGTTTGTTCACATACGATCGTATCAGATCAGGAATTGATGGTCGTTGAGGATACGAGGAAAGATGATAGATTCGTTGACAGTCCGGTACATCAGAGCGTAAATCCTGTAATCTTTTACGCAGGTGTGAAGCTTAGAAATTTTGAAGGGTTCGTGCTAGGGACCTTGTGTGTCGTGGACCACAAGCCCAATCAGATAAATGATGAGCAACGTATAATTCTGGAGTCTCTGGGAAAACAGGTAATGCAGTTGTTGGAGCATCGAAGAAATACACATCTACTGCGAAAGATCAAAGATTACCAGAGAGAACAATATCATGAGCTGGAGGAGTTTACGCACACAGTTATACATGATATCAATTCACCTATGGCCAATATTGTTGGAGTGGCAGATTTGTTGGAAACTGAGATTAATGCAGAAGAGGGACTCAGTAAGGAAATAGCTGAACAGTACGTTGGTCTTATCAAACGTACTGGGTTAAACATCAAACTTTTCATGACCGAACTGCTGGATTACTATCGTGCAGATAGTTTATCGAATATTCCTCCTGAGAAGATCAAATTCAGGGAATGGTTGACAGATCTGATTCAGATGCTTGACCCTCACCATAAGCACAATATCATATTACCTCAGGAAGAGTATGAGATTCGAGTACGGAAGGTAGCCTTAAGGCATGTGTTTTCGAACCTGATCCAAAATGCAATTAAACATAATCCTACAGAAGAATTGGAAGTTCGTATAGGGTTTGAAGACAAAGGTAAATCCTATGAGTTTTTCGTTTCTGACAATGGTCAGGGAATTGCTAGTGACGATCAGGAAAAATTATTTGAGCCGCTAACAACATTAAATAAAAAGACGTCAGGTACCGGTCTCGGGCTAGCTATAGTGAAAAAGATCATTGAAAAAGAACATGGGGAAATAAACCTGTCCTCAGATGAATCGACTGGGTCCATATTCACGTTTGTCATTATGAAGAATTAAAAGGGAGACATTTAGTCTAGGAAGTCATCATTGTATCAAAGAATGGCGCTACTAAGGTTCTTTTAGTGGATTGATCGAGTTGGTGGTACAAATTAATTCTGTAATGAGATCAGGGTTTAGATGTGAACTCACTTGGAGTCTGATTAAATCGATTTTTAAATGTCTTGGTGAAGTAGGAGGGAGATTCGAAACCCACGGAGTAAGCTGTTTCGGAGACGGAATGTCCTGCTTTTAGGTATTCAACGGACCGATTAAGGCGAATATCTCTGATAAATTCAACACTGCTGGTATCCAATAATGAGCGTAGCTTGCGGTTCAACGTGCTCTTACTGATAGCAAGTTGCAGCGCCAGCCATTCGGCGGATAACGCTTCATTTCCCAGGTTCTCATTCACACAATCAACGGCTGTCTGAATAAATGCGTTGTTGACTTTTTTAAAACCGGATGAAAGGTGACCCTCTAATGAATCATTTTGCAGCATGGATTTTAAATGCTCCTTTAGACGTTTCCTTATTTCGAAGAGATTGTGAATTCGCAAATGAAGTTCTGTCGGGTGAAATGGTTTTGTGATATAGTCATCGGCTCCGGTCTCTAGACCAGTTACAACGGCTTTTCCGGAAGCTCTGGCAGTCAATAGAACAAAGCTGATATGGCTGGTGGCAGGGTTGGTCTTGACCTTTTCGCATAATTGGAAGCCATCCATTACAGGCATCATTACATCGGATATGATGACTTCAGGTAAGTTTTTTTCAATGAATTTCCAGGCTTCTGACCCATTGGATGCTTGGGCTACATTCCATTGATCTCCCAGTTCTTGAGCCAGAAACTCACGTAACTCATGGTTATCATCAACCACCAATATGGTATCCTTCTCAAGGACACTTTTGTCTTGGTTACTCAGAACAAGCGCTTCCGATTGCGATGTTTGTTGCACCTTTTCCAAGGGTACTTGTATCATAAATATTGTGCTTCCTTTATCAGTAGTAGCTCGAACACTTCCTCCCATCATGTTTACCAAGTGACGAACCAAAGAAAGCCCTATACCTGTTCCCGAGGATGTCCCAACTTCGGAGACCTGATGGTATCTGTCAAAAATTCTTTCAAGTTGGTCTGATGGAATGCCTATACCTGAATCAATGACCCGGACTTCTGTAACACTATTTTCCAGCTCTCGGAGTGTAACTTCTATGGCACCTTTTGAAGTAAATTTCAAAGCATTCCCCAACAGGTTAGTCAGAATGATCTCCCATGCCGATGGGTCAAAAAGATAGGTGCCACCGATCTTACTATCCAATGTTAATAAAAGACCTTTTTCCTGTGCCAAGAGTTGAAAATTGCCAACCACTTCGTGAACCATCTGATTGAAATCTCCGCGCCCAGGGTTTAATACAAATTCCCCAGACTGTATTTTGTTCACTGATAACAATTGATTGACTAATTCAAGCAAGCGTTCTGCATGTCTTTTATTGTTACCGAGCAATTCCAAAAGTTTGTCTTTGGTTGTTTCGGGCTTTGAAAGCCACTTTTGGAGTGGACTGATGATCAGTGTTAATGGCGTACGAAATTCATGGGTAATGTTGGCAAAGAAATTTTCCCGCGAAGCTTGTACCTCCTTTAGTTGTAGGTTCAATTCTCTTGTTTTACGATTGACTCTTAGGATCAGCATACTGACCAAACCCAGAAGAATAATCAGAATCAATGCTACTAAGATGATGTATTTACGCTGTTGGAGAGATCGATTTTGCTCATTGTTTTCAAGGGTCAGAAACTCGTTTTGGAGTTCCTTCTCCGCTGTTTCATATTTTGTTCTCAACTCTTCCCTAACCGCAATAAAATCTCGGTTTTGACGCGCTTTGCCAAACTCTTTGCTCTTTTTCAGTGAACTATAAGCCTCATCTATTTCTCCGAGGGTTTCATGCCCTTGTGCCTTAAGGGCGTAGAGGTTTTCAGATGCTTTGGGGGAATTGGCCTTTTCTGCTGCTTCCATGGCCCATTCGAAATAGAAGGACATACTATCGGAGTGTCCCAATTGAGCGTGACAAAGTCCCATCCAACTATAACTATCAGTCAAATGAATGTAATCTTGAAGCACCATCTGCCAAAACAGGCTTTCACGAAGCAACAAGATAGCTTGCCCGTAAGCGCCTTGCGAAATGGCCTTCTTTGCAAACTCCCTTGCTGATATTAGAAGGTCCAACGAGTCTGATGTGTGGGAAGGGTTGGCAATGAGTCCTTGGATAAGCTGTTCATATTCATCCCGAATTTCTGTTGATTGTCCCAAGCTGTCGTTAAAAGCGATCTGTAACAGAAGTTTGTTGTACTTTCCGGTTTCATTGACAATCAGAAAAGCTTCTGAAATAGCCACCAGCAATTGCTCATAAAGATGAGGGTATCTCTTTTTATCAACGGCGAGTACGTGGGCCTGCAATACCTCAAGACCCTCATCGAAATGCAGTCGGTCAAAATGCAGGTATGCCGTGATTAGACTTTTACGGGCTTCGAAATAATTTGGTTTTGAACCGTTTTTCGGGGAAATGTACTCAAGAATGCTTTTAATTTTTGCTGGTGGCATAGTGGTACTGTACTCAGCCACCCAAAGGCCAAACTCTCTCTTAAGTGAATCGGACTCACTCATCGCCTTGCTTTCGAAAAAAGCCCGCCAAGAAAACTCCGGAAATCGCCTATGAAAATCATCAAGCGCTATGAGTGGTGGAGATGGTTCATTAAAATAGCGCTTGGCTAGCGCTACTATTTCTTGTTCCTGAGCTTTCAGAAGTGTTCCCGAGAAGGCGAAGCAGATAAGTAAATAAAAGCTAAACTTTTTGAATATCACTTTGATCTTTCGAGACTATCCATCAAAGGCATGATACCCCCGTCATAACGAGATAACATCATCTCATAAATAAGGGGAGAAGTCTTGTCTGGAGACCCACCTTGTATAGGGGGACTCGGGTCATATTCCAGGTCCAACATAACGCTTTGTGTATATTCCTGCCCGTAAATATGATTGATCATCGCTAAGGACATGTCGATGCCCGCTGTTACCCCTGCTGAAGTCCAATATTTACCATCCATGACGTAACGTTCTTTGACAAATTCTGCACCGTATCGATTCATGAATTCCTTGGCCCTGTACCAGTTGGTGGTGGCTTTCCGTCCTTTCAGTAACCCCGTAGCACCCAGAACCCAACCACCTGAACATACTGCAGTTGTGAAGGTGGAAGTCTTGTCTATTTCAATTATCCAATCATGAAGACGCTCATCATATGCGCTAAGTATACTGGTGTACCCTCCGGGAATAATAAGTATATCCAGTGCCTGAACCGAATCTATTACCGTTGCCGGAACCATCGCGGCACCCATAGCTGTAGTGATTGGACCAGGCTCCACACCAATCATTTGCGTTTGTACATTTGGGATGGTGCCAAAAATGTAGGCAGGGCCCATTGCATCGAGGCTGTTTACCCCATCAAATAGAAGTATGCCAACTGTCTTGATGTCATAATCTTTGCTGGATGAATAACTGTTGTACAGGGCAGCCAATTCATCGGAGTTTATGTCTTTGGCTGACCCTTTCTCCAGAGGTGTGGCGCAGCTTCCCAATAAAAACAAGGAGACAAGAAACAAACTTGAGGTGTTTTTCATATCACTTAGTTCGACAGCACTAAGATAATCATTCACGAAAATCCGCTAACATACTTGAACAAGAACATTTTTATATTTTGCATTAAATGAGCCGATGAATGCGCCATTTGTGCTAGTCACCAACATCGAAATTCCCCAACTTTGCCTTAAAGATTTAATCCTTGTGACTTATGAAAAAAATCGTATTCCTCACCTTCATGTTGATGGGTTTTGTTTCCTTGTTAAATGGCCAGCAGTTGAATCAGACTCCAACGGCCGTAAGCTGGTTCACGCTTTCGGTGGCGGAGGATCTCTATCTGACTATGGAACTTGAGGCTAAGACCATGATGGCAATCATGCTGCAACAAAAGAATGATGAGGCAGAAGATTTGATGTTTTCCTCCTTTAACCTGATTCGAGATAGGATCAATGATTCCACGGCGTTGGAATTGATGCCAATAGAAGCACTTAAGGATAAAGTGACTTACTCAAGAATTGGTTTTCCTCTGGCCTCTTTAAAAAAAGCTGCTAAAAAAAGCGATCATGCTCAATTTGTGAAAATCGATGTGCTGGTATCTGCTGAGAAAAGAAGTTCTTCAGAGGGAAGTACGACCAGTACAGAAGTGGTTGGAGTGGAAGTGAGTGACAATAATTACAATGCGAAGTTTTTTCCGCAAGTTGAAGTGACTTTGAAATTCGCCAACGCAGCGGGTAAAACCATTGAAACTATTAGAGGACGATACCGACATACGGAAAAGGTGGCAGTATCATCACAGGATCTGAAAGTGGCTGGCTGGCATATTCCATTACACAGGTCGGCGGAGGTAATTCCATACTATTATTTCCTGGAAAAGGCCACTCAAGACCTTATCAACCAGCTCAAACCCTGATGAGATACATCATTGCATTGATGATGACCACCGGTAGTCTTTTGGCTACGGCCCAGGTTTGTTTCGAAATTCAGGAAAGCCCTTTTCCAAGTGAACCATCTCTCCGTTTGCTTCCAAAATATGTGGATGTCTTTGGTATTGGTATTTACGCTGAAGCCACCATGTCAGATGAAGATGTGTTGCATGTCGCAGCAGTATTTGCCGAGCTTCTTGACAATGATGAAAACGGGCAGGTGGACGACCATCAGGTCTTGCAAAACTTGTTGGATAGAAAGGTGATCATGCCGGTTTTCAAGGGCGAAGGGTCTGAAGGGGAAAGAACCTTCTGGGATAACTATAACGCCGACCTGTACCTGACAAGCGCAGTGGTTTATGAACGTGACATAGAGAAGCAAAGACCTCTAACAGCCGCCTTTGATGCGACTATTGAGGAAAACTTGCATACCATAAGTGCATTGGGATATGCGTTTGCCTACCCGGATGCTTTCAGTGAATCAGAAAACAGTGGCAGCCGACTCACAGAAGCGATGGATGTTGCTAGGGGCGGTCATTTTTCTGATGTGCCGGATGAGTATCCTGAGGCCGCCTGGTACCATTACGACGATGAGACCTGCAATTATGAGTGCATGTCAACGGAGTATTTTTACTGGGGTCTGACTTCCTTGATGGGGCTTCAGGATTATGGTGATCGTTGTGAAGAAATAGAGATAGAATGGGAGCTTTGTACTCCAAGTCAGTTTATTGAAACTGATGAGTTGCTTTATGGTTTATTTGCGGATCCACAATTTGTCTTTCCTCAGAACATACCAGATGGAAATTATTGTGCAGAGATCCAGATGCCTGAAGAACCTTTGAAAACAGGCCAGGAGAAAGGGATAGAATTTTCTATTTTTCCTAACCCAGCCACAGAAGTTGTTCGATTGAGTATCGACACGCCTGGAGAAAGGGAAGTCCTTATCTACTCCATGTCAGGTAAACTGAAATTGCGAACTACTTATAGAAATCAATCCAATATAGATTTGAAGAGCCTCACGAGTGGTGCTTATGTACTCAGAGTGGGTGAGTTCAGCAAAGTGCTATATAAGGACTGATGATTGAAGTGTAGGAACTGAAAACGACGCCCCTAATACTGCCAATTTGTTCTGAATCAGTGGGTATTGATTGGGATTTTCCGAATAAATACGAGCTATAAGTGCATTGTTGTTTACTTCAATAATGTTTCTTCTTAATGAAGACCTCTTGTTTCAAATCACACACAAACCACTCGCTCCTGGCGAGTGGTTACTTTTGTGTAAGGTTCTTTATCTTTTCACATGAGCGTTTGAGGCGGTATATATTCACTCAGAAGTAAGCAAAATATCCTTCGGATTCAGGATGTCCTTTTCATAGCCATATTCTGTTACTTTGATCATGGACTGACCTATCTGAGTTGTATTTACGATTGAATTTGGAGCGAAAAACTTCATCAATTTGATCAGCCACATGAAATAATCATAAAAGAACTGATACAATCCGGTTTTGGATTTGATACCCTTCAATGGAATGATTCCTCCGGGGCGAAACATGAAAGCTTGCCTAAATCCAAGTTTAAGTAGATCGTTCTCCGTTTTTCCCTTTACACGAGCCCACATCGTTCTTCCCTTTTCCGATGAATCAGTACCCTGACCAGAAACGTAAATACAGGTCATATCGGGATTGAGGTCATTTAGTGTTTTAGCCAATGCCAGTGTGTAATCGTAGGTGAGCTCGGTGTACTTTTCTTCAGAAAGACCAGCAGCACTCACGCCCATACAAAGAAAACAAGCATCAATACCTTCAAGTTGTTTTTGTATAGCGCCATAATCTTTAAAATCTTTGTGAATAAGTGATTCTAATTTTGGGTGAGTGATATCCAATTCCGACCTTCCAATCGTGATCACGAATGTGACTCTTTGGTCATCAAGACATTCCAACAGAACACCTTTTCCTACCATACCTGTGGCTTCTGTAATGATGACTTTCATAGAGGTTGAAGTTACAAAAAGCCTGGCACTGAGATTTGATTTACTTCTTTTTTCGTGACATATACTTATGGCTTACATGTCAAAATAGAAGGGAGGGTTTGGTGTAATTACTCCAGACTCTCCAACACCCTTTTGATCAAGCCATCAAGTTCTCTGCGATCAATCCAGCGGGCGACAATCACCAGGTCATTTTCCCGATCTACGTAGACCATATTGGTACCTGCGCCTAAATGTGTAAATGCGCTTGCTGGTGCACTGGGATACAATTCTTTGTCAGTATTCAAAAAGTAATTCATGAAACCATAAGTTTTTCTGGCCTGGGTAGGAGTAGTTGCATGTTTCATCCATTCCTTCGACAGGATTTGATTTCCATTCCAATTGCCTTCGTTAAGGGTGAGGTAGCCCAACCTTGCCTGATCGTATGCACTGATGAACATCCCGCCGCCCCAGTGACCGCCACCACTTACTGCTTGCATGGCAACGCCATCCATAATGACCCAGGAGTTTTCATACCCATGCCATCTCCAGGTTTTGGAAGCACCAATTTTATCCATCATTTGGTTCTTCAGTACTTCTGGCAGAGGTTTCCTCCAGATGTTCATAATTGACAAGGCTAACAAGTTTACACGCACATCATTGTATTTGTATACGCTGCCAGGCTCGTTTCTGGGTCTTGTGGTCCATTCCCTGGGTGTTTGGCGGTCAGGACGGTCAGCCCAGTCTGGTTTGCCCCAGAGGGTCCCTTCCCAGTCACTGGTTTGACGTAACAGGTTGTTCCATGTGATTTTTTGATTGTGGTCTGTATCCCATAACGAAAGCACATGTGGTGTGCCCCAACCTTCACTTTTATTCCTGCTCATATTGTATGGTTCATAAGGGACAACTGGCGCCATATCCTGGTACACCAGGTCTTCCAATTGGATCATACCCTGGTCATAGGCCAATCCTACCGTACTACTTAGGAAAGTTTTGGTGACACTATGAGTCATATCCACCCGAGTTGGATCACCCCATTCTGCGACGATATAGCCATCTTTGATGATCAAGCCTGTAGCAGGTCCACGTTCTTTAAACGGTCCTATGCCATAACCATATGGCTCTTTTCCGAAACTGAGGGTGTAATGGTTCTTCTCCTGATCCCTGGGCGCATTGGTCTCATTTTCACTTGCAAAATCAATGGCTTCCTGGAGTTTGGCAGTATTCATGCCCATGGATGCTGGTGTTTTCTTTTCCCAATTTTTGTATTCCGGGAAGTATCGATTCTGTCCCTGAAGGCCACCAACAAGGGCGATAAAGAAAAGAAATGCCACAGCAGTTCTTGAATTTTTTAGGAATGGAAAGAGGTGGATCATGATGAGAAATTTATGTGGGAAAGATAGCGGGTGTTCATCATTGGATGCTTAAGCAATTTTATGAACGGATTGCATTAATCATCCAAAAGCAAGAAAGCCGACGCTTATGGAAAAGCACCGGCTTCAATTTTTTAATAAAGACGAGTTGTAATCCTTATTATTTTTGAAAAATACCCTTAAAATGATCCTGATAGGCATAAACTAAGAACAGGTTACCCAAAAAGATGACAAAGGCCACAGGATTGATAGGAGTCAGGGTAAGGTGGAACAAAAAGATGTTCAAAGTAATAGGTCCAAGAATAGCGATGGCTAAAGGAACGAAACGGTTACTCAGTAAGAAAACACCAGCAAGTACTTCAAGGCCTTTCAATAATGGGAAGAAATAAGGTGCTGCTGATAAGCCACCCATGAAAGCTTGAGCTTTTAAAGGCACATCGAAGGCTGGAAGAAAATTAAAAAACCCATTCAGGCCAAAAATAAGGAATACGGCCCCAAGTAAATATCTGAATACCGTTGCAGTAGTTTTCATTGGTTTAGACAAGGAAGATGACATTGCACTCATGATTCGAGGATTAAGTTAAAAACAACATTTACATTAAATGTACATACATATAATCAATTTTTAGTAAATAAGTTCAAGGAATTTCTTGAAGCTTTACTTTTGCCTTTTTTTAGAAGCAAATGACCAATAAGATATCTCTCGTAATCCCGGTAATGAACGAGGAGGAAAGCATCAAGCCACTGCTTGCTCATGTTAAGAACTCTCTGGAAGGTTGGGAATATGAAGTTGTACTTGTCGATGATGGCAGTACGGACCGTACCGTAGCAGAAATAAAGGCACATGCTGATAAAACCACAAGGGCGGTTATCCTCAATAAGAATTATGGCCAGACTACCGCAATGGCGGCTGGAATAGACGCTGCCAAAGGGGAGTATATCGTTACTCTGGATGGTGACCTGCAGAATGACCCTTCTGATATTCCTGCCATGATTGAGAAACTCGAGAAAGAAGAGTTGGATGTTGTTGCAGGAATACGAGCCAATAGAAAAGACGGTATGTTTTTGAGGAAGATTCCCAGTCAATTGGCCAATGCCATGATCAGAAAGCTGACAGGGGTATACCTGCATGATTATGGTTGTACGCTGAAAGTATTTCGTTCGGACATTGCCAAAAACCTGGGGCTTTATGGAGAACTACATCGGTTTATTCCTGTCCTCGCCCAATTACAGGGAGCCAGATTAGACGAAATGCCTGTAAAACATCACGCACGTCAATTCGGTAGATCAAAATATGGATTAGGCCGAACTTTCAAAGTGATGAGTGACTTGATGCTCATGGTCTTTTTTCAAAAATATTTTCAACGCCCGATTCACCTTTTCGGAACAACGGGTTTGGTGACTTTTGGAATTGGAGCCGTTATTAACATGTACCTGTTGGTTCTTAAGGTAATGGGACATGAAATTGGTGGAAGACCTCTACTTATTCTTGGTATAACCCTATTGTTGGGAGGCATTCAACTGATTACTATCGGGATTGTAGCGGAGTTGATTGTACGTACTTATTACGAATCTCAGGATAAGAAGACCTTTAGAGTCAAAGAGGCGTTCCACGGTGAGTGAACGTCTTAAAAAGAGACTTAAAACACTGATCAAGATCCTCGTTTCCAGTGGGGCGATGATCGTTGTATTCCGGGCTATTGACTGGGATCAAACCCGATCAATTCTCATTTCTGCTCATTTGGGATACTTATCCCTGGCAATCGTACTATTCACACTTTCCAAAGTGAGCAGTGCCTTTAGGCTGAATGTCTATTTCCGCAATATTGAATTGGAATTGAGCGAATGGGAAAATATCAAACTTGCATGGTTGGGCATGTTTTACAATTTATTCTTGCCAGGAGGAATTGGTGGTGATGGATATAAGGTGTACCTATTACATAAAAGGAGCGGCATCGGTGCTAAGCTACTGGCAGCAGGTGCATTAGTAGATCGGCTTAGCGGAATGGTTGCACTTTGTGCACTTGCCTGTCTCGGGTTTTTCTCTTTGACTTTGGAGCATGTCCCAGATTGGTTGAATTGGCTGATACTACTTGCTGGTCTTTTGGCTTTTCCCGTCTTTTTCGGTCTCAAAACCTTATTTTTCAAAAGCTTCAAAGACCATTTTTTCAAAACGTCATTGTACTCTCTTTTAACACAAGGCCTGCAGGTAATTTGTGCTTATTTCATTTTAATTTCTATTGGAATCAGCGATCAATTCCTTGAATATCAAGTGCTTTTTCTGGTGTCATCCGTGGTAGCTGTTTTGCCTTTTACAATTGGAGGTGTTGGAGCCAGGGAGCTTACGTTTATCCTGGGATATGAGTTTCTAATGATCGATAAAAACACCGCGGTTGCCTTTAGCCTGATGTTCTTTTTGATCACATTATTCGTATCTGTTTTTGGTGCTCTGGTTCCAACAGAGAAAACAAAGAAATCGTAAGGGCTGATAAGATAATTTTCCTAGTTTAGGGTGAAATATTAAGTGGTGTTAGCATCGGTTTTAGCCTCAAAAAGAGATGCGAATCATCGAAGTAAAATAGAATTGACTTTTTAATTTTTTAAGAGTTGTCTCAATCGATCGAGCCTGTTCTGGCCAGGTACTACGGAATTAGTGATTGCCGGATTAAAGGAACCGTTGGTTATGCCAATGCCAATTATCTCATTTCAACACCCAAGCAGCAGTTTGTATTCAAGACCTATCGGTATGATGAGCAGCAATTTGACGTTCTAGCAGCGGAGAATGAATTGCTCTTATACTTGAAACAGCAAACTGATTCTTCAAGTTGCTATCCTCAACCTATTCCTGATAAGGACGGTTCGTTTCTTTTAGATATCAATTTAGATGGGCAAAGAGTCATTGCCAGAATGCTGTCATTTTTATCAGGTGAGTTTTCGGGAGATACAAAGATGACCAGAGGTTCCGCAAGGGAGTTAGGAAACTTTCTTGCTGAAATGGATTTATTGCTTGGGGATTTTGTTCATCCCGTATATAAAGGAAGGACCTGGGAATGGGACATTCAGCACCTTGGTTATATAAAGAAGTATGTCAACGACATTTCTGATCAGCATAATCGGAGTATTGTTAAGTACTTTATTCAACAGTTTGAGGAAAATGTAACAGATCACCTACCTCAACTAAGAAAACAGGTCATTCACAATGATGCCAATGAATGGAATTTGTTGCAGCACGACGACCGAATAACAGGAGTTATTGACTTTGGTGATGCTACATATTCACCATTGATTAATGAGCTGGCCGTTGCGTTAACTTATGCTTGTTACGATAAGGACAATCCCCTGGAATGGTTACCCCTGGTTGTGAAATCTTACCATCAACGCTTGCCGTTGGAACCCCTTGAGGTAGACCTGCTCTATTATTTGATTGCGGCCCGGTTGTGCATCAGCGTTTGTAATTCTGCTCACGCCAGGCGTGAAGATCCTGGGAATACTTATGCTACGATAAGCGAGAAACATGCCTGGTCAATGCTACACTTGTGGGCAAGGACCAACCCCGATAAAATCACAGGACTGCTTAAAGGTGCATTGGGTTTTGAGGTTCAAAAAAAACCTGATGTATCCGAAAAACTTAAGAGACGGAACAAGCACTTGAGTAGTATTTTGTCTGTAAGCTACGATCAACCCATATGGATGGAACGTGCGGCTTTTCAATACATGCATGATGGTCATGGGAATACTTTTTTAGATGCTTACAATAACATTCCTCATGTAGGTCATTGTCATCCGCACGTGGTTGAAAAGGCCCGCAATCAGATGGCTCGGCTGAATACGAATACGCGCTATCTTTATGATCAGTTAAGCGAGTATGCGGAGATGCTCCTGGCAAAATTCCCAAAGCCTTTGAATAAGGTATTTTTTGTGAATTCAGGTAGTGCTGCCACTGATCTTGCATTGAGGTTGGTCAGAAAACACACCGCGCGAACCAGATTCATAGTACTGGAACATGGTTATCACGGCAATACGCAGCTGGCCACGGATGTAAGTGATTACAAATTCAACCATCCAAAAGGACAAGGTCAACAACCACATGTAGTCAAAACGCAATTGCCCGATGCTTATCGTGGAAAATACAGAGGTGAAAGCGCCGGATTGAAGTATGCTAAAGACGCGGTGAAGCAAATTCAAGATGCCGGCGATGTTGCTGGCTTTATTGCCGAACCAATTGTAGGTTGTGGAGGACAAGTGCCGATCTCACCAGGATATTTGAAGCCAGTCTATGATGCAGTGAGGGTGCAAGGTGGTTTGTGCATCAGTGATGAAGTGCAAACGGGTTTTGGAAGGCTAGGGGATCATTTTTGGGGCTTTGAACGACATCAAGTGGTACCTGACCTGGTGATTTTAGGCAAGCCAATGGGTAATGGACATCCGATAGGGGCTGTGGTTACAACGAATGAAGTGGCCGCTTCATTTGAGCAAGGGGTAGAGTTTTTTAGTTCGTTTGGTGGAAATCCTGTTTCATGTGCGGTAGGACAGGCTGTATTGGAAGTGATTGATGCCGAAGGTCTTCAGCAACAGGCAAAAGAAGTTGGCCAGTATTATCAGCAACAACTTCAGCAGCTTGCAACAACTCATGCATGTATTGGAGACGTAAGAGGAGCGGGGCTATTCCTGGGAATAGATATAGTAAGACCTGGAACCGTTGAAACAAACCGGGAACTTGCTTCGCATATTAAGAACTTTCTAAGAAGAAATTTTATACTTATCAGCACCGATGGGCCTGATGATAGTGTTTTGAAAACCAAGCCTCCCTTGTGTTTTACTGCATCCAATGTGGATCATGTAGTGGAGCATATTGACCTTGCTATCCGGTCTTTTTCCGATTAACAACAGGCTCATCACTTTGCGATTAATTTAAAAATATCTTGTTCCTTGAAAAATGGGGAAATGATGGGTTTTCAATAAATTTCTTTCGATCTTATCGGCGAATTAAGAATCATTCTACAACAAGCGATAAACAAATTCAGACATGCCGATTTATACAGAACGCAATGCCTTATCTTTTGATTTACAGGGAGACGGAGAACTTACTTTTGAAATCACAACATTTGATGGTACTGAAGTAAGTGTTTCTTTTGGTTTTCCTCCGAAAACGGTAAATAGTGATAACAGAACAACGGCTTTTACCGCATCGGCCGGAGCATCCATCATTTTCACTGGCTCGATGAATAATCCGATGGGCAACAACAATAAGGTCAGACACACGATAACACAAGGTGGAAGCTCAACAGAGTTTACCTTTCCCGACGACTATAGTGGTAGTGACTATTCATCCGGTAGTGGTAATACTGATTATCAGTTTACGGTAAAGTTCTAATTGTATGAAACGTAGTTTATTGATGGTCGTTACAGGCGCGTGTATGCTCGTAGCGATGGGATTACAGGCTCAGACTTCAGCCGAAAATACTTCGTTAGATCAACTTGAATCTCCAAGTATGCCCGCAGCAACAGTGGTTGGGGCACAGGTGAATGAGATCACAAGGCCAGGAAATGTCAAAGATGTGAATGCCGCCTTATTGAATAATTTTTTGGACTCCACCAACAATTTTATTTTTCCGAACAATTATGGTATTGAGATAAATCCCTATCAAATCAGTGGGATGAAGAATTTCAATTACAATGATTATCTGGAAGACAATATGGGGCAAAATCTTTGGCGAACCTTTGCTTTTTCGGTAGCAACCAATAGCTCTTTTATTGTAAACGATACGGTTTCCACCAATGCCCTGGGCCTCGGTGGAAGAATTACATTAAAACGGGGAAAAGTCAGTGAGAGCTTAACAAAAGCAGTAAAAGCGGCACGAGAAAAAAACCTTGGTATTCTGGATATCAAATCCACGTTCTCCTCTTATTTCCAAAGTGGTTTTATGGCGAATGAATCCCTCAAAAGCAATTACACGAAAACCAATTTGCAGAATTTTATTGTTGATGCCGTCAATCAATACTACACGGGAAACAAAGCTCTTTTCGTGCAATATGTAAACGAGGCTTTTGCGAAGATTCCTGATACCACGCCTCTTGATGGTATGAATGCTGCCTTTGTTGAGGCCATAGATGAAATGGTTGCCGATGCGCAATTACTTACGTTACAGTCGCTTTTGAAACAAGTTAAAAGTGAACGGGGAGGTATAAAATGGGACATTAATTATGCTCAGGCACTTAATTTCCCGAACCAGAGTTGGAATGACATGCAGTCCTCACAATGGGGTGTTTGGACCAATTTTTCCATCACACCAATGATCATGAAAGACGATACAAAACAAGTGTCTGATTTTGAGTTCATTTTCCTGGCAAGATACATCAATGTTAATGCCGGTTTTTACGATCAATTTCAACCTCCCACGGTGACTTTCTCTCCTGGAAGTAACCTGGATTTTGGTACACGCCTGGTTTTGGATAAGGAGAAATTCTCATTGGAAGCAGAATACATTGCCCGGATAAATGACAATAACAATACGTACAAATTGGTGGTGAATGCGAATTATAACATCACGCAGAACATTGTTATTTCCTACAATATTGGTCAGAATTACGAAATTCCAGGTTTACAGGGAAATGACCTCATTACGGGTTTGACAGTCAATTTTGGTTTTGGTGGCTACAAATTAGGCGACTTGCTGAAGCCAGATACTTACATTAATGCGTTGACGGAATAGATCGGTCAGGTCTCTACTTTGGCTTGTTTGCGCACATAGTTCTTAGGAAGGTGTTTCTTAAGGTCCTTAACAAACTGTTTGTAATCAACGGTAATGGTATGCCGTGCTGATTTGACTTGCTTAATATGCGGATGGGTCACTTCACGTCGGCAAAGGTCAGCGATATCTTTGGGTCGTTGCCATTTTCCAGAGATCTCTCTTGCGACTATTTTACTCTGCAATTCCGAACCCGGCCAGATGCAACCCAGAGGCTGAAACATACCGATAAAGTAGAGATTCCTATGCTTTTCATGCATCATTTTAAGGTACAAAGGCACATCACCTTCACTGTAATTAATGAAGTTTTCATTGAAAAACGGGTGAGTTAAAATGAAACCAGTGCAGGCAATAATTACATCGAAATCCTCTGAACTGCCATCTTTAAAATGTACCGTCTTGCCCTCAAATCTTTCGATATCTACTTTGGGGTGAACTTTGCCATGCCTGAGTTTGTACAGTAATTCATCATTTACTGTAGGATGCGTTTCACCCACTCGTTGAGTAGGCTTTTGCAATCCATATAATTCGTTTGAGCCTTGTAGGATTCCTACTGTCAATTCAGAAAGCAGGTATTTTAGCTTTCTAGGCAGAAAATTAAGCCCACCGGCCACTGTATCGCTGGGTTTCCCGAAGAGGAACTTAGGAATAATCCGATAGCCTCTTCGCATGCTAATGGTAGTTTTTTGTGTAATACGACTGGTTTCTACGGCGACATCACAAGCCGAGTTTCCACCTCCAATAACCAAGATCCGTTTCCCCTCAAAAGGGGCAGCTTTTTTGAATTGGTGTGAATGCAAATATTCACCAGTAAACTCACCGGGATAATCCGGATACCGGGGCTTCCAGTGATGCCCATTACAAACGATCAGGTCTGAGAAAATTTCTTTCGAGATTGCTCCATCTTTCTCTGTTGTTACTTCCCAATTTCCAT
This sequence comes from Cyclobacteriaceae bacterium, assembly GCA_965215825.1. Taxonomy (GTDB): domain Bacteria; phylum Bacteroidota; class Bacteroidia; order Cytophagales; family Cyclobacteriaceae; genus JAWPMT01. The sequence continues at coordinate 2,117,396 of CBDCEM010000003.1, forward strand.
CGGTTAGCAGTTCACAATGTTTTACAAGTGTATTGAATTGGATGACAGGGTACAGATCAAAATGTTTGGCGTATGCCTGAAAATACCTTCGTAGTTGGTCGTGAGAAGGGTAGTCAGGAATGCCTATTTCAAAATCATCAAAGGTGAAGTCCTCGTATTGAGAAAGTGTTTTGGAGCTGATGATGTGCGTGGTTTCAAATACACTACTGTGACTTTCTTGTTCGCTATAGATCCAATTGCCACCCACTTCATTGTTAAAGTCATAGCAAATGACTTCCAACCCTTCATCCATCAAGTTTTTCACAGCGGTGATTCCTGAAGGCCCTGCACCGATCACACAAACTTTCTTCATATGTTATTAAGCTTCTCACTCAAACTTAATGGAACCGAAGGAGATTTTGTTTTATTCGAAAGTCAGTGCACTAAAACCCCGGTAAAGGTTTTCCAGAAGTTAATGGCGGTGTTTTTGTTCCTTGTAGAATTCAGTCCACGTATGACCACAATTGTAGCATTTGAACTTGTGCATGGAGGCGACTCCATTTGGCATGAGCATGCCACCTTTTTCGATTCGGTCCGTTTGTTTAATGTCTGTCCATTTTCCACACTTCGAACAAGCAGCGTTTCGTTTGTAGTCATAAATGATGTTTCCGATCATGAGAATAAAAACAAAGGCCGTTGCCCAACCTTTTGGAATCACAGGGTTCTCAAGACCAAATGAAAGGAAAACTGCAATGAACCCCGTGACTAAAGAGCCTGTAAAGACTCGATAATGCTTGATAAAACTTATTAGTTTTTCCTGTGGAGTTTTCATCTGACTTCAGTTGTTGAATCTATTTGACTCCAAGATACTCAAATAGAGTAGGGAACAAAATTCATTCTATACGGAGATAAACAAAAAACCTCAACCAAAATGGCTGAGGCTATACAATTAGTAAATCTCCAGAGTCTGCTTAGATCTTGAAATCTTCCGGTTTAAATCCATTATCGAATTTCAGCTGAGTAGATGTTTGGGTCAAGAAGGGATCCGCACTTGGTTTTCCATCAGGTCCGGGTTGATATACCCATCTTTTTGTTGGTAACAATAAACCATTGATTTTCTCATATTCAACTTTCATTTTTAAAACAGGTTGATTTACGCCCATTGCTGGCAATGAAAAGAAGAACTGATCTACGAGCATGGTTTCCGGGTTCAAATACAGGATGTATGCGTCGTTTTGTGGTTTACCGGTCTTATCACTTTCATAGGCTACACTGATCTTATGATAGTTCACACCATCAGCAGTTTCTCTGCCGAGATGTTTATGGATGGTTCCTGGGTTCAGCATTTTGTAAAACATGGCAAACCAGAAATAATTCGCCCTTCTTAAAAATTCAGTGCCACCTAAAATTTCAGGATTGTCGACAGATGTCCCATCCTGTGAACAAGCCGATTGGTTGTTAACAAGTGACTGAACCACAACACCACCGGTTCCTGGCATTACGTTGATGTCATGTTGGGTGTACTTTGCCCATGAGTGCTCTCCTTCAAAAATATATCTCTCTGTGGAGATGTCCTTTTTACCGTCGGCGTAGATATAATTGTATTTGAATTCTACATCGTTTTGTGCCCAGAGTTTGTCCCAACCACCCATTTTGGTTTCCATTTGTTTAAGGAGGTCCGTCGGATTGTTGGTCTGTGCTGACGAAATGAGCGTGATCAACAAAGCTGTTGTCAATAAACTGCTTCTGAATAGCTTCTTCATATATAGTTAATGAAAGGTTTTAGGATTAGTTGTCCGTAGAATGTTTTTGTTGGGATAACAGTTCCTTATAACTCTTTCAAAAAATGTCGTCCAGATTACAGCTCAATGAATACTCAGTTTTTGGTATCAATAAAAAAGGAAACGGCCGCTTTGACCGTTCCCACACATCAAGTCTCAATTCTGCTGATGCTTTAATGTGATCCAGGTGATCAGAGAAATAACGTATATGGTAAGTCCGTAAAGCGTAGTGATCATAGAAATTTTGACCCCTGCAGCAAGTATACCCGGAGCAATTTGCCCCGCCATTTCAATGGCTTTCAAAGCGTCGAAGAGTCCAATCAATTGTCCAAGTATACCGGTTACCATAGCCAGAAGCCCAAAGGATTTGATCAGGTCCAGTTTGTTTTTGGTTTTTTCTTCAGCTTTTAGGTATCTAACCACAGAAATAATCACACCGATAAGCATCAAAGAGAGTATTCCCATGAATAGCGGACCTCCCATCATAAATAAATTCATCATATTGAAATTACATTTTTAGTTTCACATTGCAAACCAACGGCTACTTGCCATTGGAGGCAATGTCGTATCCGGTGTTAACCTGGTTGTTCACCGAAAAAGGACGTTTAACTATTTAAATTGCAGCAATTTCGAGTTGTGGAAAGTCGAACAAGAGCAATATTCTGGACCATTTCTTTTATCATCCTTGTGGCCTTTTTTGCCACTTCTATGGGGTGGTCACTCTCATTTTATTTCGTTTCTGTGCTGTTGCCAGTAATGGCAATTGCCAGTTTTACCTTTCATAGCCAGATCGTTCCCCGATATTTATTGACGGGCCGAAAGTGGAAGTTCGCGATGTATACTACTTATTTAACGATTGTTGCGGTTTACCTGGAGATCTGGGTAATCATAGGTGCATTGGTACTCTTGACCAATTATTCCTATTCGGAGTTGGGGCAATATGCTGGAGACATTCGTTTACTGATCGGATTACAAGTTTTACTTGTCTTTGGCGATGGTTTTTTACTATCCTGGGCCAGCCTTAAACAACGAGATCAGGAAATTCAGGAATTGAGAGAAGCCAACCAAAAACAACAGCAAAAAACCATCGACGTAATGGTTAACCGACAAACGGTTCCAATTCCGATAGAAAAGATCTTGTACATAGAAAGCTTTAGCGATTACGTCAAAATTCATGTTGAGGACCGACACCTGGTCGTTCGTGACAAGATCAGTAAGTTAGAGGAACGACTTCCGGAAAACTTCACTCGCGTTCACCGGTCCTTTTTGGTCAATCGCCTGGCTATTACTGCGTTCAATAGGTCAACAATCAACATTGAAACAACACAAATACCCATCGGTCGAAAATACGCCCAGGAAACCAGAAAAATACTGGAAGTCTCTTTTATCGTAAATGCACGTTAATGTCTGATGCTATTTACTGGATTTTTCCCTGCAGCCTGATATGTTTTAAGAGATACGGTGAGCAATGATATGATTATGGCGGCGATTAAACCTGTTAAGAAGGAAGGCCAATGATCCATGAGGTCAATGCGATGCGCAAATTCCCTTAGCCAGTCACTAATGAAATACCACACGCCCGGAATAGCAACCAGACCACCAATGCATACCATGCTCACAAAATCACTAGAAATCAACGTGATGATTTGCGAGCGTGTGGCACCCAAAACCTTTCGTATTCCAAGCTCCTTTTGTCTTAATTGTGCAGCGTAGGAGGCAAGCCCGAAAATTCCAAGGCATGCAAGAAAAATTGAGATCATAGAGAAGGCTGAAAAGACACGGGCCTGCTTTTGTTCGTTGATATATAGGTTTTCTAGTTGGTCATCAAGAAACTGGTAGCTCATCGGGAAGTCCGGTACCAATTGGCGATATACGTCATCCACGAAGAGCAAGCTTTTATTCAAAGATGCAGTATTGACTTTCACAGCCATCTTTCGGGAATAAGGACTCAAAAGAATAGCCAATGGCTCAATCTCGTCTTTCAAGGTACTAAAGTGATAATCGTCGATAATTCCTATGATTTCCAGGTCATTGATCCCCCAGGTTGGCATATCAGCGTTTCGTCCTATTACCTGTTCAGAAGGCAGACCAATCTCTTTTAAAGCAGTTTGGTTGATCATCATAACCAGGGCGGTATCTGAATCTATTTGCTTATCAAATCCTCTTCCGGCTATCACTGAGAGTCCGAATAAGTCGATAAAATCCTGGTCGGTAAACAGTGTACGCATCCTGCTGTTGTTGGATAATCCCTCAATCAAAAATCCGGAAGTGTCGTGAAACCCACCAGGTTCTCCGGACAAGTTGCTGACAGATTTAATGTTGGTATTTGATAATAACCGTTCCTTAAATGTTTGTCGATTACTTCGGATCTGTTGATTGTCCATATCTACCAGGATCACCGCATCCCGATCGAACCCAAGGTCTTTGTTGTCAAGGAAATGTTGTTGCGCATTGATCAGCAGGGTAGCGACTATCAGAAAAATTGAAATAGCAAACTGGGAGGTAACCAGTACTTTTCTAATGGTGGATTTGCCTGTGGAAATTTTACCTCCTCGCATCGCATTAATTGGAGATATTGCGGACATGTGGGAAGAAGGATACAGGCCAGCTACTAAGAGTATAACAACGATCATGACGACTGATAGTATGAGAAAGGAACCTGACCACCACTTTAAATCAACTTCTAGCCCAAAGTAGGTATTGAAAGAAGGGTTGAGAAGCTCCGAAATGCCAATGGATAACAAAGTAGCGATGAGAAGTACTGTCATGGACTCGCCTAGAAACTGAGTGATCAATCTTTCTCTGGAAACACCGAGTACCTTTCTTACACCTACCTCTTTCACTCTGAGAAAGGATTGAGCAATACTTAGATTCACATAGTTGAAACAACCAATGAAAAGAATGGCGATACCAACAACGATCAGGATCAGTACGGTTTGTAGGTTGCCATGTTGCGCCCAGTCATACCTTGTTGCCCTGTTGAAATAGATATCTCCCAAAGGCTCCAGGGCGAGATTTACTCTGTTACCTGATCGTTCAAAATCCTCTCCGAAATACTTATCCATGAATCCACCTAGTTGCTCTTCAACCTGTGCTGCCATAATGGGTGTAGGGATTTGGACATAAGTCATCAAACCATTGTTCCACCAGTCTCCAAACCATGTGAAACGATCAAAAAAGGATATGGTGAGTACCATGTCGAATTCCAGATGTGATTTTGAAGGGGCTTCAGCAAAAATTCCGGTTACAAGAAATGGGAACTCGTTATCCAATTGTAATATTTCTCCTAATGGATTTTTGTCACCGAAGTACTTTTTGGCCATCTCTTCACTGATGACTACTGAGTTGGCGTTTTCCAACACGGTATTGGGGTCGCCGACAAGTAGGGGAAAGGAGAAGAAATTGAAGAATTGCGGATCTGCAAATAACAGGTGAGATTCATTGAATTTTTTATCACCGTAAGTTACAAGTCCGTCTTCCGGATGAGTTCGCATGGTACGCCTGACTGCATCAGGAAAATCGTTTTGAAGAGCCTCAGCATAAGGTCCGGAAGTAACACCAATATTGTAAGGTGTTCCATTTAAATCTGAAACACGGATGGCCCGATAAATTTGGTCCTTTTGCTCATGAAAATCGTCCGTAGTTAACTCACCAGAGACATAGAAATACAAGAAAAAGGAACTTACCAAACCTAGCGTGAAGCCAAAGATGTTGATCACTGTCGTTGAACGATGTTTGGACAGGTTTCGTAGTGTAAGTATGGGGTCAAAAATGAACATAGTACTTGAGTTTTTGAGTGTAAGACCTTTTAAAGTTGATGGACGTAAATAACAGATTACCTGATACCAGTACTTCAGAAACTGCCATTTACCTGAGTTTTCAGAGTAAAACTGAAACAGATTTCCTTCGAGTTCTTCAGCAATATCTGCTTTGCAAAGACAATGGATGATCCAAATGGAAAATTTGGGTGGTATGTTGTTGTTTTTCTTCAAATGTGAAATTCGAGGTAGACGCTTGGAACTTGCCCCCAAAGACGATTGCGCAGTTGCTTGACCTCTTTTAGTGCTGCATGGCCTTTTGAAGTCACCTCATAGATACGTTTTCTGCGACCGCCCCGATCTTTGGTGGCACCTTTCATATCAGATGAAAGAAACTCCTTTTGTTCAAGTCGTGTGAGAGTAGAATGAAGAGCTCCCATTGATAGTGATCGATTTACCTGTTCTTTGACTTCTTCTCTTATGCGCAGTACATAAGCGTCTTCCTGCAGGATCATTACAACGAGCAATAACAGTTCTTCAAATTCTCCGAGGTTGGTACCTTTCATTTGTTTCTATTTTGCATGATTAACGTAAATGTATATGATTTGTTTCGGTATAATAGAAACAAATATGGTTTACGGTATATTATACTATATCCAGCGGGCTAGGTTCATTAGCATTGAATTTTGTGAAGCGGAGTTTCAGATGCTACTTACAAGACCAAACATGTATTTTAGGCATCTCAATACCCAATCCTTACGTAACTTACCGTATGCCTCGTTCCCTGACCTGTGCGTTTTTGTTGGTATTTGCGTTGAGTTGTTCAGCTCAGGAAATGGAGCGTACAATAAAAAGTATCTATTTTGGAGGTGGCAGTTACTTCGTAGACGAGTTTCAATTGGAGGAATTGTATCAGTTCATGGACTCCATTGAGAACATATTTCAATACCACATCACCGTTCATAGCCATACCGATGATATTGGTGGGGCTGACTATAATGAATGGTTATCCGAACAAAGAAGTAGGGCTGTTATTGAAAAACTTCTGAACCGGGCCATACCGGAAGAATTGATACAAAGAAGAGATTTTGGCCAGTTCAATCCCGTCTATGACAATGATACCTGGTTGGGTAGGATGAAAAACAGGCGAGTAGACATTATTTTTTGGCCGGTGGTCATGTAGCAATTCAACGAACTCAAATACCTATTGGCTTTTTTATTCCCTTCGATACTTCTGATTTAACCAATGATCACCATGCGGATAAGTCAGGTTGAGCCTGAGGAAACTTATTTCCACTTGATGTTGCATCCGATACTTGGAATCTGAGAAGCTTCCTGAGACTCACCTTTTATTAGATGGTCCATGGCAATTCTGAGGTCATTACCAGTCACAGATTTACCATTCCCAGGTCGGGAATCATCCAACTGCCCTCTGTAGATCAGGCTTTTGTTTGCATCGAAAAGATAGAAATCCGGAGTACAGGCGGCATCGTAAGCTTTAGCAACTTCTTGCGTCTCATCATACAAATAAGGAAAAGGATAACCCAAAGATTGACCATAAGCCGTCATTTTTTCTGGACTATCTTCCGGGTGAGTGATAACATTGTTGGAACTGATAGCAACCATGGTTATTCCTTTATCCATATAATCTTGTCCTAGCTTTACCAATTCGTCATTGATGTGTTTAACGTAAGGACAGTGATTACAAATGAACATGACAAGCAATCCTTTCTCAATATTCAAATCCTTCAAATGAAGTAGCTTTTCCTCGTTTAACGTGTCTGGTAGGGCAAATTGAGGAGCTGGAGTTCCCAGTGCCAACATGTTAGAAGGGGTTAGTGCCATAATTTCGCTTTTTTTAGTACACCACAAAGTTAAAGTGCTTCAATAACATCACTTTTTGCATTCCAAATTCCTTATCGGAAACGGATGCGGGAAAAAGTTCTTGACAGAAATGTTCGCTCGTTCATCAAATCATATTGCCAGTGATCAAATTCATATTAATTTTGCTGCTTCGTTTATAAGAAGAGGGAAAAAAGCAATCTTAATGGATCTATTTGAAAAGTTATTGCAGGACAAGGGGCCTTTGGGACAACATGCATTTATCGATGATAATTTTTACATGTTCCCCAAATTGGAGGGACAGATTTCTCCCCGAATGACATTTAAGGGAAATACTGTTCTTACCTGGAGTCTGAATAATTACCTGGGACTTGCCAATCATCCTGAAGTTCGGGAAGTGGACGCGCAAGCGGCTAAGGACTGGGGTTTAGGCTACCCAATGGGGGCGCGAATGATGACGGGTAATTCTAACTATCACGAGCAGTTGGAAAATGAACTTGCGGCGTTTGTTCACAAGCCGGCCGGTATGCTTTTGAACTATGGTTATCAGGGAATCATGTCTGTCATCGATGCATTGGTCGATCGAAAGGATGTGATCGTGTATGATGCTGAGTCTCATGCCTGCATCATCGACGGTTTACGAATGCACATGGGTAAACGATTTGTTTATCCTCACAACGATATTGAGAACCTGGAAAAACAACTCCAGCGGGCAGAACGTCTGACAAAAGAAACAGGTGGTGGTATCCTTGTGATCACTGAAGGTGTATTCGGCATGTCTGGTAACATGGGCAACCTTAAGGACATTGTTCCTTTAAAAGAAAAATACAATTTCCGATTGTTGGTAGACGATGCACATGGCTTTGGAACAATGGGTGCCACAGGTGCGGGTGCAGGAGAGGAGCAAGGCTGTCAGGATGGTATAGATCTGTATTTCTCGACCTTTGCGAAATCCATGGCCAGTATTGGTGCGTTTATAGCCGGTGACAAAGACATCATCGATCACCTGACTTATAATACCAGATCTCAGATTTTTGCCAAATCACTGCCAATGCCATTGGTTATTGGTAACCTGAAACGCCTGGATATGTTGCGTTCCAAGCCGGAATTGAAAGATGACCTTTGGACAATTGTGAATGCCATTCAGGATGGATTCAAGGAGAGAGGGTTTAACATCGGTACAACACAATCTCCGGTGACACCTGTTTTCCTTAATGGAGAAACTTATGAAGCGGCAAATATGATCCGGGATTTGAGAACGAATTTCAATTTGTTCTGTTCCATGATTGTATACCCTGTCGTCCCGAAAGATGTCATCATGTTGAGAATTATTCCAACAGCGATGCATACACTGGACGATGTGCAGCAGACACTGCAGGCTTTTGAATCGATCAAGCACAAACTTGATGACGGTGTTTATGCAAAAGCGGGTGTTGATGGTGCAAATTTATCGGTAACTACCGTTTAAAATCGCCGTTTTTGACTTGTATATGAAGATTTTGGGCTATATTGCCTAATCGTATAATTATCAGTAACCTTAATCGATTTTAGTATGAAAAGATTTGAACAGTTGAGGGACATGGTTTTAGCTATGGAAGAAGACTTCAGTAAGTTCTATGATAAGAAGAACCAAGCAGCCGGAACTCGCGTGAGAAAAGGCATGCAGGACATGAAGAACATGGCTCAAGAAATTCGTGTCGAAGTTCAAGATATGAAAAACGCGTAATTATACACGCTTTTATATTTCAAGAGATTAGGGGTGTTGTTTTTACAACGCCCCTTTTTTTGTGGGAAAAAGTCAACAACTAAATATCAGATTCCTTTCATATGAAGCTTCATGAAGAATTTGCAAGGTTTTGTCATGACGTTTCACAATGATGATCTGACTAACGAACAATCAAATCAACTTTCCTCGAGACCGAACCTACCTTAATTGATTTAGGGAGTCTCTCTCAACTTCTCTAGTTCCGCTCTGAACTTTCTTGATAATTCTTCAGATCCATCAACAAGTGGTAGGCGAACCGTCTTTTTCATCAACCCCAATGTGCTGAGCGCAGTTTTGACGGATGTCGGATTCCCTTCACTTCTGGTTAAATCCATACTCTCAAGTAAACTGAGGTGAATTTTTCGTGCTTCACTGAAATCACCAGCTCTTGCCAGACGTACCATCTTTGAAAACTCTTTGGGGAGATAGTTTGCAATGACGGATATCACACCCTCAGCACCGACAGACATGGCCGGCAGTGTCAATGAATCTTCACCAGATAATAAGGAGAAGTTGTCAGGCTTATTTTTTGCAATGGTAGCGATTTGATTCATATCGTCCGTGGCATCCTTTACTCCAACGATATTTTCATGCTTCGCTAGTTCAAGGGATGTAGTAGCATCAATGTTTGAACCTGTCCTTCCTGGTACGTTGTAAAGAACAATAGGCACTTTGCTGTGCTTGGCAATTGCCTGGTAATGCTGGATTAGGCCTTGTTGTGGTGGTTTGTTGTAATAAGGGCTGACGGAAAGGATTCCGTTGATATCTTGACTATCTACTTCTGAGATTTTTTGAAGGATATCTGTAGTGTTATTTCCTCCTAATCCAAGGATGATTGGCACCTTTCGTTTAACATAGTTTATGACATGGTCCAGAACGGACAATTTTTCATCCCAGGTAAGTGTTGGCGATTCCGCTGTGGTTCCCATTACCACCAGATAATCTACCTGTCCATCGAGTACATAATCGATCAATTTTTCCAGGGCTGTCAGGTCAACCGACCCATCTTGCTGCATGGGCGTAACCAACGCCACACCCGTTCCATTTAGCTCTTGCATTAGGCGATTTTTCTTAAATAAGCGAGTAATTCTGAATGATGACTTTTGTCGTTTGGCTTGATCATAAGATTGAGTGAACTATTCGAATGATCATCAGATAAATAGCCAGCGCGCAAAGGTGCATTACTCTTGGAAATTACAAACCGAGTTAGGGTGGATTGGGTTTCGTTGAGTACCAAAAGGAGATCAAATTTGATTGAAAAGAAGCTTTGAAGTCGTTCAGGAGATATTTTCCCGGTAAGACTTATATCTTTTTCTGATAGGTGGGGATGTGGGTAGTTGGCATCCTTTGGTGGATTATCTACCATCATCAATGTGTGGATTTCCTTGCCATCGGCGATGAGACCTTCTGTAAGTTCGATGAGCGCTTCATTATCCTGGTCTTCGGAAAAAACAATGGCAGTTTTCCGCGAGCGGTTATACGATGGTTTCGAATTGGGAGATGAAACGGACTTTTTGGATAGGTAATTAAGGATCTTTTTCTTGATCATAATTGCTTAGTTGATCATGTTTAAAAATTCCTGCTCTGTGAGCATTTTTATGCCCAACTTTTCAGCTTTGTCTTTTTTTGCAGGCCCCATATTATCACCAGCAACCAGGTAATCCGTTTTCCCGGATAGACTGGAAGCTACTTTGCCACCATTTTCGAGGATTAGTCCCTTAAGTTCATCTCTGCTCACTGTTTCAAAGACACCAGAAACAACTATGTTCATATTAGCCAAAGAGGTTCCGGTCGCTTCTTGTTTAGCTTCCTGATAAAACTGTAGTCCGGCATCCTGGAGTCTCTTAACCAGCGCACGATTTTCCTCTACTGAAAAATAGGCTACAACACTTTGTGCAATTCTTTCTCCGATTTCATGGACTTCTACTATGGCTTCAAATGAAGCCTCTGCCAGGTTTTCGATGCGTTGAAAATGGTCAACAAGTTTTTCTGCTACAGTTTTTCCGACGAATCGGATTCCAAGTGCAAAAAGTAACGTACGAAAAGGCACTTCCTTTGATTTTTCTATGGATTCAAGGATATTTAGTGCCGTTTTTTCCTTTACTGACCGTTTTTTCAGTTCCCCCGTCTTTTTATCTTCTTCTTCGAAAACCAGCCCGTTCAATTGATCAAAAGTCAAAGAATACAGACCTGAAAGATCCTTTATAAGACCTTGTTTGAGTAACCCTTTGATGGTTCTGGGTCCCAGAGTTTCTATTGCCATGGCATTTCGAGAGATGAAGTGCTCGATTCTTCCCAGTACCTGCGGTTCGCAGGTTTCCAGGTTGGGACAATAATGTACGGCTTCATTTTCCTGTCTTTCCAGTTCCGTTTGGCATTCCGGACAGTTACTGATATATGTGATTTTCGTTGAACCAGCTTTACGAGCTGTTAAATCCACGGCAGTGACTTTTGGGATGATTTCACCTCCTTTTTCCACGAAGACGGTATCGCCTTCATGTAATCCAAGTCGCTCGATTTCATTGGCATTGTGCAAGGAAGCTCTCTTTACAGTGGTTCCTGCCAGAATGACTGGAGACAGTTCTGCCACGGGAGTAATTGCCCCAGTTCGACCAACCTGATAGGTGATATCCAATAATTCGGTGGCGGCGCTTTCGGCCTTGTATTTATAGGAAATAGCCCATCTGGGATTCTTCGCTGTGAACCCGAGTTCATCCTGATGATCTATACGATTTACTTTGATCACGATACCATCTGTTTCCATGGGTAGTTCAAGTCGTTTGCTTTCCCATGCTTCGATGTATTGAATTACTTCAGAAATAGTTTTGCACTTCTGGTAAGTTGGAGATACGTTGAATCCCCATTGTTCCATGCACTGTAGCGCCTCTTCGTGACTATCGACCCCCTGGTTGTCTCCATAGAGCGCATATAGATGACAATCAAGTTTTCTGGCAGCAACTATGGAAGAGTCTTGCATTTTCATAGTGCCAGAAGCCGTATTGCGCGGGTTGGCCAATTGTGCCTCACCTTGTGCTTCACGTTCCTCATTGAGTGCTTTGAAGACTGGCAGAGGCATGAAGACTTCACCTCTCACCTCGAAATTTTCGGGATAAGCTGTTTTGGAATTTAGTTTTAAGGGTAAGGTTCGAATGGTTTTAGCATTGGGAGTGATGTTGTCTCCTTTAACCCCGTCGCCACGGGTTACCGCTTGCTTTAACACCCCCTGTTCATAAGTGAAACTCATGGCTAATCCATCGAACTTCAATTCACAGAGATATTCATAATCATCTCTTCCGAGGCCTTTTGCAACTCGCTTATCAAAATCTTCAAGTTCCTCTTTCGAGTAGGTGTTGCCCAAAGAGAGCATTGGGTACTTGTGATGGATCGTTTCAAACTCCTTGGTAATAGTACCACCGACGCGTGAAGTTGGGGAGTCCTCTCTTTTGAATTCCGGATTGGTTTTTTCCAGGACTTCCAGCTCTTTAAGCTTTATATCGAATTCATAATCTGAGATTTCCGTACGATTCTCCTGATAGTAGATGTGTGAATGATAATTCAACTCATCTGTCAATTGATCGATTTGCTGTTTTACGGTAGGGTTGGGCATACAATTGAGATCAGTAAAGCGCTTCGCTTCAAAAACTATTTACGATTCTTAAGCACCAAAATTAATCCAGTCTTTGAAAGCAAGAGTTGCAAATTGTACTTAAGTGGAGAAAGTTTTCGGCATTGCGTCTGTCTCACCATAATTTTGAGCCACGAATGAGTTTGGATTTCAAAAAACATATCGAAGACCACCCGGTTCTTAACCTGATCAAAGAGGTGGTTTCAGCACATGACCTGGAAGTTTATGTGATTGGTGGATACGTACGCGACTTGTTGCTGGATCGTCCTTCAAAAGACATAGATATAGTATGTGTGGGAAGTGGTATTCATCTGGCGCAAAAAGTGAAGGATCACTTAGGTGGTGACACTTCTTTGGCTGTTTATAAAAACTTTGGAACTGCGGCGATCAAATCCGGAGCTTTCGAAATTGAGTTTGTAGGCGCCCGAAAAGAGTCCTATCGGTCTGACTCAAGGAAACCCATTGTAGAGAATGGAACGTTACAAGATGATCAGAACCGACGAGATTTCACGATCAATGCGCTGGCAATCAGTCTCGGGAGACATGACCTGGGAACATTAATCGATCCTTTTGATGGAGTGAAAGATTTGGAAGCAAAGCTCATCCGAACCCCTCTGAGTCCGGCAGAGACGTTTTCTGATGACCCTCTTCGAATCATGCGGGCGATCAGATTTGCATCGCAACTTAATTTTGATATTGAGCCAGACACCTTTGAGGGAATTCAAGAAGTAAAAGATCGTTTGTCCATTGTTTCTCAAGAGCGAATTACAGACGAGTTGAATAAGATTGTACTTAGTCCGGTGCCTTCTTATGGGTTTAAGTTGTTATTCTCCACAGGTATTCTCACCGGGTTTTTTCCCGAGATGGTCAAACTTCAGGGAGTAAAAACCCGGGAAGGAAAGGGGCACAAGGATAACTTTTATCATACACTGCAAGTCCTGGACAACATTTCTGAAATGACTGATGACCTGTGGTTGCGCTGGGCAGCAATATTACACGACATTGCCAAACCAGCTACTCAGCGGTTTTCAAAAAAAGCAGGTTGGACCTTCCATGGACATGAAGATTTGGGTGCCAAGTGGGTGCCACGGATATTCAAACGTTTGAAACTGCCACTCAATCAGAAGATGCAGTATGTACAGAAGCTTGTTAAACTACACCTGCGACCGATATCGTTGGTAAGTGTGAAAGTCACGGATTCGGCTGTACGCAGATTACTTTATGAAGCAGGTGATGATGTCGAAGACCTGATGAAATTATGTAAAGCGGATGTCACTTCTAAAAACCACGATCGTGTTCGGAGATACCTTGCCAATTTCAAGAAGGTAGAAGAGAAGATGGTTGAGGTAGAGGAGAAGGATAAAGTCCGAAATTTTAAACTACCAGTATCGGGAGAAATGATCATGGAAACTTTTGATATTGAACCTTCCAGGGTCGTGGGAGACATTAAGAACCAGATCAAAGAAGCCATTCTTGAAGGTGAGATTCCAAACCAGGAGGGGCCGGCAAAAGAGTTGATGAGGAAATTGGGGGAGGCGCAAGGACTCACTATCAAATAAATTTTTTGAATTTTTAACGTTAGTCTTTGGGCTCTTTTACAATTCCTCTGAGTTCAAATCAGGCAAGCGTGCTATTTTTGACGTTGATTTCTAATAAGATAGCAGAACGGTCCCGGTATTTGGTCGGGTTTTGAACAAACAGAAATATGAAGAAAGTTTTACTACTAGCGTTAGGTTGTGTCACAGCATTGGCGGTTTTAGCACAAGAGCAACAGCAACAAAATGTTCCAATAGATAGTCTGCCATTCGATGTGCAGAAGCAAGCATTTATCTATTCCACAGCTGCTCGATACAGCGATCCAATGATCAGTCGAATGGCGCTTTACAATTTGTTGGCGTATAATCCCGCTAACACGGCCATCATGGATTCCCTGGCCCTTTCTTACATCGATTACCAGCAATACGCTTCGGCTGTTTTGGTGGCTCAGGATGCTTTGAGGATTAATTCCAAAGATATTTTAGCTACGGAAATAGCAGCAATTGCTTTCGAAAACCTTGGATTACCTGATCGGGCGGTGACTTATTATGAGACACTCAATTTGAACAAACCTGACATTAATACACTTTATAAGATTGCCTTTCTTCAATTTCAATTGAAGCGATTTTCTGAGGCCAGAACAAATTGCGACATCCTCATTGGAGATGCTGAGGTTGCGAAATCCAGTTTGTTTTTCCAGAAGAGCCAAAACGAAAATCAGGAAGTACCCATGGTCGCCGGTATTTACCGACTGAAAGGAATGGTAGAAGAGGAGGATGGTAATGTTGACCAGGCCAGAGAAAACTACAATAAAGCGCTAGAGATTGCTCCTGATTTTGTTGTAGCAAAATTACAGTTAGAGAAATTAAACTAAAGCACCTTCAGTACTTTGCTCAGCAACCTGTTTTAGTTGACCTAACCAACTAAGCAGGTTGCTGTGTACTTTTCGATGACCCATGAATAAAAACAGAAGAAAGCCTTTATAGCACTCTTCAACCGAAACAACCGTTTGATTTTTGTCTGTCGGATCCAATGACCAGACATAGATCGATCTAATCCATCCGGAACTGCCAACCCACGAAAGTGAAGAGGGTTTTTCATCTTTCATGAAAGTTGATTGGAATTTTCTTCCATCGTAGCGCCATGAAAAACCTTTCCCATCTGCATTTGCAGTTACATGACTGATGTTCTTATTCCAATCTGACCATTTCTCAATGTCATGGATGTGAGACCAAACGTTTTCGATTGGTGCATTGATAACGATGGACTGACGGTCTGTAAGATCAGCATTCTCATCTATCCGACCTTCTTTCGCGAACTTCTTGAAGTTTTTCATGGCTTAGCTAGGTGTTGGAGTAAACTTAAAAATTTCTGATGAATTATTAATAACTAATCCTCACCGATCCTTTTTATGTCCACCAGTCGGACATGGTTTGATTCCTGAAAAGGTTCTTAAGTTCAGATGTGTTCAGTCATGAAGGCCAAGATTCGAATGATCATTCTATGGTCACTGAGAAGCTCTTTTCTTCATAATGGTTTGAAGTATACCTCAAATTTATTAGCTTAATGCAACGAAGTGGGAATTAGCAAAAACTCACTTTTGGAATACAACCAAACCCCAGACATGAGTAATATAAAACCACTGAGCCGCTATCAGCAGGTTAAGCTGATTTTAGGGAAAGCGCAGGGAGACGATGAATGTCCTGATTATGATGGGTACGGCCAATTTTGGAACCGACCCCATGAGGAATTCATCAATATGAACCTCTATGGTGTCCGGATGATCGTTCTGCCTGATGAAGGAGACAATTCCGGCCATTCTGAATCGAACTCAGACACTTCCTGTTGTCATGACGATTCCCCTAAAGAAACCACAAGTGGAGGTTGTTGTGGCACAAGCTCAGGATCTCCAGTTCAACGTGGTAACAGTGCAGCATCCGGATTGATTAAAGGATTAAAAGGTCAATTTCCTTTTGACGGAACACAATTCCCTAAGCTCATGTGGAACGGAGCACAAGAAGTTTCGGCAGCAGACATCAAGTTCATTGCCGATTGGATTGATGCCGGGTGTCCCGAAGAGGATACCTCACAAGATGAACTGATGCGTATGCGTCATGAATTGGCTACAGGAGTTGCCAGGTTTAAAGTGGAATCCGGAGGTACCAATAAAGCGCGTAGGTCCAAAGGTCATCTCGCACAGCGAAAAAACGTGGAAGAGCTGACAGAAGAAGAATTAACAGCCTATCGGAATGCCTTGAGGGTTGTTCGTTCCAGACCCGAACAAGACCGGCGGTCGTTCGAGTACTGGGCTCGTGTCCATGGAAACTCTTGTCAGCATGGATGGGAAAAATTCTTACCATGGCACCGATGCCAGATGTATGAAATGGAGCAATTGCTTCAAGATGAAGATGATTCAGTTGCTTTGAGCTACTGGCAGTGGTCCAATAAGGTTTATCATGACAAGGTCACTGGTAATTTCAGCATACCCGAGGCTTACCAACTTTGGATTACTGAAAGCGCCATTCAAGCTTTGGAATCAACTGATTTTCCGTCGGACCTGGCAGATGAGTTGCGGAAGCACGTCGGTACCCGGTTTCAAATGCTCGACGATCTGTGCTATGAAGCCTTTTACGCAATCAAGCAAGACGACTACTATAAGGTGATTAAACCCTGGAAGCAACAGATCTATGACCTGCTACAGGATATTAATCCAATGTGGTATCCCTTTCGATACCCTATGAAAACAAGTTATGATCATGTAAAGCGCAAGGACATCAAGAAAATGCCAACATTGGTAGATTTCAATCATCATTACCCTGTTAAATCGGATATTCAACAAATTCTTGCGGTTTCTTCATTTCAACAATTTGGTGGTGGAGACGCGTACAATGAGTCTTTTGGAGTGTTGGATATGGACCCTCACAACACCATTCACATTTGGTCAGGAGGGTTTAATCCCAACTATGAAAAGGATGCAAATGATCCTCTGGAGCCAAAAATGGGAGATATGCTTAATAACTTAACGGCGGGTTTTGATCCTATTTTCTATGGACATCATAGCAATGTAGACCGACTTTGGTGGCTGTGGCAGCAAAGGCATCCGGGACAAAACCCTGAAGGTGGAACAAGCGTCATGGTACCCTTCAATTACCTGGTTAGTGAGACTTACAATATCAAACGATTTGGGTACGAGTATGTGAGAACGGGCCACTATGTAAATACAGATAGTAACCTACAGATCTCGAAATTCAAGTCGGACGATGTGGGAGCAACTTCCACCGCCCTGGAAAACTATCATCAGGTAGAATTGAAGATCATCAACGTTACTCAGCCCAATCAGTCTTTGATTGTTAAGGTCTTTCTAAATTTAAAAGACCCGGAACCTGGAGATCGGGATAAGTTCCCTAATAACTATATAGGAAGTTTTGTCCTATTCGGGCATGGAGAATGTATTGGCACAGCAGGGCACTGTGACCCGCCACCAAAATCCAGAAGAGCGAATGATGTACGTGAGCGACATCACAATACACCATGGAACTACCGTTTTGATGCGACGGATTGTGTGAACAAGCTCATTGCAGATGGTGCAAAAGATTTTCATGTAAACCTGCTCGTGCAAGATACAGATGGGGAGATATTGGATGATAAACTAAGAATGGAAGCCATTTCTCTTGACTTCATTGATTAACCTGCCTTTGCTATGAAATTGGAGAAAGAGAAAAATACCCGCAAAGGCAAGAAAGGCGGAAAGCGTATTGGAATCATTTTATATCCTTCATTTGATACGCTTGATGTGATTGGAGCTCATCAGGTTTTCCACTATGCCTGTCGCTTTCATGAAGGTTCTGAAGTGATTCTGATCGGACCCGGCGAAGAAGATATGCTACTGCCTCAAATGGAAGCATTTCGCAATTCAACGACCAAGCACCTGGTGGATAGTGGGGAAGGTCTTAAGCTGGGTATGGATATCACGTACGAAGATTACCTAAAGTCAAAAGACAAGTACGCCCTGGATGTCGTTTATGTCCCCGGGGCAATGGAGACTTACCTGCCTTTGTATTTTGCGGAAACCATGAAACACAACAACTTTTTTAAGTTGTTGGAAAAAGCACGTGAAGAGGTGGAGATCATTGCATCAGTATGTACGGGTGCCTTGTTACTTGGTGCTGCGGGACTACTTGCAGGGAGAAGAGTTACCACACACTGGGAAGTGTCAACCTTACTTAGGCAGTTTCCTGAGGTGACTGTTGCGGCAGATTTTCCGCGATTCGTAGTGGATGAAAATGTGATTACAGGTGGAGGAATCTCCTCAACCATCGATGAAGCGTTAGCCATTGCTACAATGATATTTGATCAGGAAACAGCCGAAAAGGCCCAGTTGATCATGCAATACAATCCTTCACCACCTGTACAGGCTGGAGATCCGGGTGTGGCCAGTCCAAAAATTATGTTTGAAACGAGCAAAAAAGCCAAAGGTCAATACGAACCGGGGTTCATTGATAAAAATGCTACCACGTTTCTGTATTACATCGAAAACCAACGCATACCATGAACAATAAACTGAGCACAAAGTACCGCATACATCCAGCAATTGGCATAGCTCGTGTTGGCAATAGTCCCGATGATTTCTATCTGGCTCCTGAAAAGCTGGAAGACTTACCAATCGCTTGCACGGGAAATGGGACGCCAATCAAGGAGAAAGACGACTTTCGCAGAGTTACAGAATTTAAAGACAGCAAGCAGCGTGTAAAGAAACAAGCGGCCAGGTTTGCCATATGGGTATATGATAATGATAGCCCTAATGGAAGACCATTACAGCCAGGAGATAAAATCATCGGTGTTGGTAGCAGCGGAACCTTAGTTGATATTGAGTGGACCGTTTGGTTGGCGAATAAAAAGGCCTCCTGGTATCAATTTGACCAGCTGGAAGGAGAACATGGCTACGCTAAAAGTCACGTGCTTCGGAATTCGGATATAACAGATGAGGATGAGCGAACCAAGTTATTGATCATTGATCCGGGACCACAATCCATCAACTGTACGAAATATACGGAAGCGGAATTCACCAAAGGTAAAAATCCGAACTATGCCCAGACTTTCCCTCCAGAATTGCATCCTAATAACATTGAGACATTAGGCAAAATCATGACTAATGATCATAATGAATTGATCGTATTGGGTGGTGAGGGTAATTCCGGAAGTTTTCTCCATGGGCCTGGCGAACCAAAAATCGAGGCATATGCCAATAACGATGGTTGGTTTGATGATACCTCAGACGGTCCGGTTTATGCAAAGCTCATTTTCGCAGATGAGAAGGATAATCAGTACCGATATGCGGCAATTCAAGATCCTAGCTGGGTCATAGCAGGATACCCGAGGTTTGTACCGCAGATCGCAGATATGATCACCATGGAAGATGTATTGGAAGATCTCAATGCCCAGCATTTTGCCTCTAACCAGTTTTTTTATGGGATTTCTCCATTTGATGGTTCTCAAAATATAGATCCTTCCAAGCCAAGGCAGCTGGAAAATTGGCGGATTAATCCCAGAAAACGTTTCAATCCTGATTACTATCCCTACTTCTACAGAGACGTATGGCCCATTTTGAAAAGACCTAACCAAATGCAATGGGTAACCAATGTGTTAATGGCTTCGAATTTGCCACACTTTCAAGGCCCAAGAGGAACATTTGACGAGAGTATCCTGAGTGTGCCACCCAAATCTGAGCCGGATCCAAAGTTGCAGGAGAGGAATAATATGTATCGCCAGCGGATCTATAAAATGCTGCGACAACCTGAACAAAAGAACATCTTTAGAAATAAAAACAATCCTGATAATCAGAATTATAATTCTCTGCTTATGCCTTTGTTGGCAGGTGATAACCCCATTACCAATACAATTCCTTCCAAATTTCTCTCATTGACAGAAACTCAGCTATTTGTGTTGAAGCAATGGGCAGATGGCAAGTTCATCAATGAAAAGGAAGAATTGATTTCCAAGCAAATTCAGGATGAAACTGCAGCTGAATTACTGGATCGTGGAGTAATTAGCAACATCATCGGAGGGGCGTTTTGCCCTGGAGGTGAAGTGTCCTGGATTATAAGAAACCCGGCGATTTACAGCAAGGCTTTCCGTATCAATGCCAATACGGCTTTTATTCCCGGAATGGACAATGCGACCGCCGGAGATACGCCAGGAGTTCAGGCATACAATCACCCGGATAACCTGAGTCTGACTATGGATTTTGCTAAAGGCCTGGAACCTGGAGACCTAACTAAAATGAGTGCTTTACCCTGGCAGGCGGATTTTAATGAATGTAGCATGCAAACGGTCAATGTTACCTTTCAAGAGTGGAATAAGATCAATGCAGACGATCCTAATGACCCGTTCTTACAGAAGTATGAAGAATCATTTGAAGTACTTTGGTGGCCTTCACATCGCCCCATGCAGGTATATAAGTGGATTACTGACAAGAATGGTAATCATGTGTTGAAAAACGGTAGCAAAGCACGCGCCCAGGTGGATTGGGCAAGAGGTATTCCTCAAACGTACGAAGGAGATCTAAAAATGGTCACTGCATGGAAGGACCTTGGGTTTGTACTCCAAGGACTGGATGATAGCGGTCAAGTTATTTATACAGAACAAGAACGGAATTTTGATCATACACTGACGGATCAATACGCTGGAAATCCACCTTCATCTTCTAAGAAAAAATCGAAAAAGTCATGAATGAGATATTAATTGGGAATTGGTCTTATCGGAGTTTTAACAACAATCCCGATCTTTCGGTCGAATTCAATGATTTGAAATTTGGAAGTGGAACAATCAGAATCGATGAATCTCCCATGAATGAATTCAAAGGTCTGATTTACGGCCCCGGCTGGTCCCTTGACCTTAAGGGATCCGTCAATTATGGGAGTCCGTTTGAAGTTCGCTTTCAGGGAAAAGGAGTAGTCGGAGGTGAGGAATGGATCTACAATTATGTGGGATACGTAACGCAACCCTGGGTTGATGGAATTAATCAGGTTCCATCTATTACAGGATCAATTGTTCGGGTGATTCCCCATTCAGGAGGAAGTGGTATAACCATACACCCGGCAGGTATAGTGGCTTCCTGGTATGCCGTTAAGCAAATGGAGTGAAGCCTTCAATTGCAATAATTGGTGGTGGTCCATCTGGTTTGGCCGCAGCTATTGCCTTAAAAAAGCAGCTGCCGGATGCCCTAATCACCGTAATGGAGAAGTCTAATTATGACAAATTTCGTCCAGGGGAAACGGTGCCCAATCGATTTGGGAAGTTATTGCAAACCCTGGGACTATGGGACGCTTTTGAGGAACAAGACCATTGGCCAGCTTACGGAAAACGAATACTATGGGGCGGAAATAGTCAGTGGGAAAATAGCATTTTTGAGCCTGAAGGCAGAGGATGGCATTTGTCTCGCCCTGCTTTTGATCATTGGCTGGTTGGTATTGCTGAGGGATTAGGTGTCAATGTACATCAGGAAGTATCGGGTATTAGATTGACACGATTAGAAAAAGGTTGGTCAATGGGATGGAGTGGTAACAAAAAAAGAATTGTGGATTTTGTTATCAATGCCTCTGGAGTTCCCATGAACATTGATAAACAACAAGAGATAAAAAAAAATAAATTTGATCACTTGGTCGCCACCTATTTTGAGGGCAAACGGGTTGGAGATCATACCTATACCACTATAGCAGCTGCTCACAATGGCTGGTGGTATCATTGTAATGTTCGCGAACAGTCTGTTTTTGCCTTTTTCACAGATCCAACCTATTTGCGGAATACTGTATTGAAGAGTGGTGAAGACTTTCTAAATGAATTACCACCTGATGAAGAATTGATTGGTTCCTTCGAGGCGATAACAGATGACCTGGCTCCAAATTGGTTCAATATTATCCCTCAGAGGAGTACATCATCAGGCGCTTTCTGGTTAGCTGTCGGGGATGCCGCCCTGAGATACGATCCACTTTCGGGGCAAGGCATTTACAAGGCATTTGAAACAGCAATATGGGCAAGTTATGCCCTTAGTGATCATTTCAATGGAGTTTCTGATGCACTAAAAAAGTATGATCGCATCGTTGATTCAATGACCAATTCGTACGCCAACTTTAGAGAGCAATTCTACGGTCAGATGGATCAGTACACCACCGGGTTTTGGGAACGAAGGGTTGTACTTGTAAATTAACCTGGTCTTAATGCTGTAGCGCGTATCTTCGTCGCCAAAGAAGATCCACTGGATGAAGAATAGAGACCTAACTACAGAAAGCGTGTCCTCGCGCCTTATCCAATTGACATTACCAATGATGTTGGGAATGATCAGCATGGTGGCTTTCAATTTGATTGATACCTACTTTGTCGGTAAACTAGGTAAAAATGAATTGGCAGCACTGAGCTTTACTTTTCCAGTGATCATGGTCATTTTTAGCATTATCCAGGGTCTCGGGATTGGTGCTACAGCATTGATATCGAAATCAATTGGTAAGAACGACCGGAAAAAAGCAGCACGAGAGACCACTGATGCCGTGTTTTTGACATTGATATTAACAGGTGTTTTCGTAATCATTGGACTATTCACGATCGAACCGACGATGAAGTTGTTGGGTGCAGATGGTAACACGGCATCAATGGCCGGACAATACATGCGCATTTGGTATTTCGCGCTTTTCTTCGTTTCAGTTCCGTTTGTAGGTAACAGTGCGATTCGCTCCACCGGAGATGCTCAAACACCCACCTACATCATGCTCTTTGCTGTGGCCGTGAATGCCATTCTGGATCCAATACTCATATTCGGCTACTGGGGCTTTCCGGCCTTAGGCCTGGAGGGAGCTGCAATTGCCACGGCGATATCACGGGGGTTAACCATGATACTTTCGTTTTATATCCTGATCAAAAGAGAAAAACTAATCACTTTCGATATACCCTCTAAAGAAGTTCTGACGGGATGTTGGAAAAGCATTCTATTTGTTGCTATTCCTTCTGGACTGGCGCGTCTGGTCGTACCTCTGGCGACAGGTATCATTACCGCACTGCTCGCCAGTTATGGAGAATATGCGGTGGCTGCTTTTGGCATAGGAAGTCGCATAGAATTTTTAGCGGGTAGTCTTGTGTTTGCGTTGGCTGCGTCCATCGGACCCTTCGTTGGACAAAATCTTGGGAAAGGCCGAATTGATCGAGTGAAAGAAGGAGTGAGGCTCAGTAACCAATTTTCGTTTGTATGGGGGCTTTTTGCCTGGGCGATGCTTGCTCTTTTCTCTTATCCCATCGCTGCTATTTTTATTAGTAATGAACAAGTCATTGAGACGGTTCAACTGTTTCTTTGGATTGTACCCGCAGGATTCGGATTACAAGGGATTCTTAGTGTAATTAATAGCAATTTGAATACCATCAACAAGCCATTACAGGCCTCACTAATTATTGTTGTTCAAATGTTGGTCCTGGGTTTACCAGCTATGTATCTGGGTAAGTATTTTGGAGGTGTTCCCGGAATCTTTGTGGGTTTGGCCACGACTTATATTCTTGGAGGTCTGATTTCGCTAACGATTAACAAACGAATCATGAAAACATTCAATTGAATGCTTGGCTCATTCATCTCTTAAAACAAGTGCAGGGCTTTTTCTTGCTGCAGACCAGGTTTGAGAGAATACAGTAATCAGACTTATACTCAACAGAAATGAAATGCTGAGAACTATTTCTGAAACGGTGATATAATGCCGGTAAACATTTTCCGCCAGGATTACCTGATCGAACAACACATAACATATAGGTGTTCCAATGAGTATCGCCCAGCAGATAATCTTTAGAAACCCTTTGGAGAGTAAATAAATCAGAGAGAATTCAGAGGCGCCAAAAGTTTTGCGAATACCTATTTCTTTCATGCGGGTTTCGGTAGAATAAATGGCGATTCCCAATAAACCAAGGCAACTTATGGAGACAGCCAGAAAGCCGACGTATCCGAATATCTTCATGAAGTCTGTTAGGAAAGTATAGTAATCTTCCATTTGGTCGTCATAGAATTTAGCCTCGAATTCCTGCTTAGGGTCTATTTTTTCCCAGGTTTGCTCTAGGTTTCGAATAGTATTAAGGATGTCATTGGAATTGAGGGCCACACTTGCTACTTGATAATTGTTCCGTCTTCGAATCACCAGACTTCTGATCGTTTCTTCCAGGTTAGCGTAAATAAAATCCTTAACTACACCGATAATTTCAACTGATTGACCTGCGAGATCGATTCTTTGACCTATAGCATCAGAAACATCAACATATCCAAAATTTCGAACAAAGGTTTCATTGACGAGAATTGTCGTCTCCAGGTTTGTGTTTTCTTCCTGATCAAAATTTCTGCCGGCAAGTAAAGGAATTTCCATTTGATCAAGATAAAAGTGGTCCGTGGATAATTGGTGTACCCATACCGTATCCATATTTCGTTGATCAACTATCTTGAGGTTATGCCATTGTCCTAATCCGAGAGTGAAGGACGAAAAGGAAACGGCTGACACTTCTGGGTGTTTAAGAAATTCAGTGCGAAGTAGTTCGTGGTTGTTTCCCCTGAGACTAACATTTAGCGTATTACCTCGATTGAACCCCATGTCCATGTTCAGTGCATATGAGTATTGTTCATTGGTGATGACTACTGCCAGAATGAAGATGATACTCAAGGTGAATTGGGCGGCAATGAGTACTTTGCGCAGGCTAATTCTGGAAAGTGATTTTAGGTTTTTTCCAGATCGCAGTGCATTCAATGAGCTTAGCCTGGAGAAGAAAAAAGAAGGTCCGAGTCCAGCGATTATTCCCGTAAACAGGGCATAAACTACAAAATAACCCAGCAACTCTGGAGTCAGTCGCAGTTCCACCATTTCCTCTGCACGGGGCAATAATTTGATAAAGTAATCCCGCAAAATCACGAATAGCAGGAGGCCAAACCCCAGTGAAAGCAAAGAGAAAACACTGGCTTCAATAGCAAACTGGGCAAGTATGGATCGCTTTTTGGCACCACTTAACTTTCTGATACCGATTTCTCTTGCTCTTCCCAACGACCTGGCCATTGAAAGGTTAGTGTAATTGAAAATGGCGGATAACAAAATGGCGGTAGCAATGATAGAAAGGATGATAACTGGTAAATAAATCATCTTAGGACCAATAGAATCACTGATGTTAGGTCCAGGCACGATCTCGTTAAGCGGCTGTAATTCAAAGGTCGATGTGAAGTATTCACGATCTTTATAATAAGTGGGACCTTTGGCTTTTAGCCAATCCTCAACAGCTTGTTTATCGGCATTTTCAGGTAAATAGATGTAATTGTAGTACATATCCAGGTTTTCCCAGGCATTATGACTTGGATGAAGTACTCCTTTTTTTGCTAATAAGGGTGTTGTTGAGATAGACGCAATAAAATCAAATTGTAGATGTGAGAACATAGGTGGGTCCGCTACTACACCTGTGATAATAAATGAGCCTACATCCTTTAAGGAGAGTGTTTTTCCAATCGGATCCAGATCTTCAAAGGTCTTAGTAGCAAAACGCTCACTGATCACCAGGCTATATGGTTCTTTCAACGCTTCCTTAGGGTTTCCTTTCAACAAGTGGAATGTCAGGAAATCAAAAAAGTGCTCGTCAGCATAAATGCCTTTTGTGTAGATATTTTTCTCATTCACTTCTGCCAAACCTGCCAATCGCCTACCAAGATTGGTTAATTGAACTTCCTGAATGTCTCTGATTAATTCTTCACCCAGAAAGAAAGGGGAGGTTGCTTGTGGTTTCGTTTCGTTGCCACGAAACGTCGGATAGGAAATAACCCGATATACTTCATTTTTATGTTCATGAAACTCATCAAACTTAAGTAAGTCCGTGATCATGCCAATCACCAACAGGCCACTGGACATAGCAATGGACAGGCTGAAAATATTGATAAAGGAAAACAACGCATGACGTTTTAAATTCCGTATAGAAATGATCACGTAGTTTGAAAACAAAGCCCCTGAAAGGGACACTTTTTGAGGCCTTCGGATGACAGAAGGCCTGAATAATTTGAGTACTTCTATGCTGTAAACCCATTTAGCGCGCCGGGAACCCAATTGTTTGTAGTTGTTATTGAACGTTTCTTCCAGATCGCCAAGTAATTCTTCCAACAGGTCGTTTTTACAAAACCACCTGAGCAACCTTGTTAAAAATTGGGGAGCTTTCTTTGAATTCATGAGTTGGATAGGTCTGGGATTAATTGCCACATGGATTGCCTTAGTTGCTTGATTTCCTGGAGATTTGCCCGCCCCTTATTTGATACCTGATAGTATCGTTTTCTGCGACCACCCCGTTCTGCTGTTGGTTCACCGTACATGGATTTTATTAACCCTTTTTCTTCAAGACGGGTGAGTGCGGTATGCAAGGCACCCCTGCTAACTTGTCTTCCCGTTCGGTTAGAGACATCCTCCTGAATGGAAACACCGTAGGCATTTTCATCAAGAATCATGATGCTTAGCATAACAATTTCCTGGAATTCACCCAAATTAGATCCTTTCATATGTATATGATTCTTATATGAAGACGTAATATACATTAATATGTTTCATAAATGAAGACCATATTGAGGTTATACCGTAGAGAATAACCCTTGTTTTGTTTTTGTGGGAGGGTGGAAGCTTAATGGCGGTTTTCCACTACAATGTTCAATTTGTAATGGAGAAACTGAAGTGTCTCTTTTGAATTATTTGCTATTATATCTCTCAAATGTAGATTGCATTAATTATCAGATCACTGTCCTTAAATTGTCTTTCAATAATTGAAATTCGTCTTGCTACCAATACCGATACACTTCGTGTGGCCCGAATTCCAGTAAGTTTAAAGTGCTATCCAACTTAGCTCCCAGGCCCATTGCCAGCTTTTTCGATGGTTCATTCTTTGGATCAATGTAACTCACCAAAGAAGGAAGGTTAATATCCCTGGCGTGCTCCAGCACTGCTTTTCCTGCTTCGTTACCGAAACCTCTTCCCTGCATTTCTGGAAGTAACCAATATCCTAATTCGTGTTCTGGCCATGGCTTACTTTTCCATAGGCCTACGGTCCCAATTAGCTTTTGGCCGGTTTTGGTTTCAACAGCCAGGTACGAGAAACCTTTCAACTGAAAGTGCCCAATGTATGTGGCGATTAAGCGCCAGGAGGACTCTTGATTTTGAACGCCTCCAACAAACTGGGCGTTTTCCTCCTGGCTGAAAAATGCCTCTACTTTAGCATGATCTTTTTCTTCCCACTGCCTGAACTGCAAACGTTCGGTTGATAAATGGAGCATTTGATGTCATTCGTTTCTCAAATTTAAAGCAGGATTGGTTTTTACAATCTTTTGGGTTTGCCAGAAAATGGTAAGAGCACCAAGTGCAATGGTCAACAAGGTACTTAGAAGAATTTCTATGAAGCCGACCCCACCACTAAACTTGTTGAACATTCCAACAAATATTAGATCATAGAAAAAGTAGGATGCCGGAATAGCGATGCACAGGGCTATTAACCATAGCCTTACAAACAACCCGGCTAGTACCTTCATTAGGTCCATGATCTTTGCCCCGAGTATTTTTCTAATGGCCACCTCTTTGATTCGGTTTTCAGTGGCATAGACGACCATGCCTAATAATCCAAGACATGAGATGGTAATGGCAAGAATTGCTAATGACCCAAACAGTTTAATAGCCACGAAAAAGAAATCGTAGGCTTTTTCTATTTCATCATCTAAGAATGAGGATTTAAAAGGAGTGTTAGAGTATACAAGGTCCCACTTAGCTTCCAGGTTAGCAAGTGTCTGCGGGAGCTGCTGAGAGGAGATTGAAAGGAGAGCATTCGTAGCTCTTTTACGATTTTTTCGGATTACCATTGGTTCAATGCTTTCCCGAAGTGGTTCGTGATTATAGTCTTCTACGACACCAACGATCTGTACTTTTTCTTCCCTTCCCAATTGAACGATCAAACTATCATTTGGGTCAGTCTTCAAATTCCTAATGAGTTGCATGAGCCGCTCATTTACAATGACCTGATCGATTTGATTATTGTTCATATTAGTGGTTCCCCAGCTCATTTTTAGATCCATATGATCCATAAACTGATCACTTACAAAGATTTCCCGAGTGCGAAGTGAATCAAGCAAATCTTCACTGAAGACGTATGTGGAACGTCCCAACGGCGTGCCAGGAATACTGGAAGTCAGGCTTATCCTTGTTACTTCCGGCAAAGCCAGGAATTCATTTTCAAGAAGATCACTTCTTTCCGGGTCAAGCGGTACGACAAGTATATTTTCCTTGTGGAATCCAAGATCATAGGTAAGTGAGTGGTGGTATTGCCTAAGGATCACACCAATACCAATCATTAAGCCTAGAGAAATGATAAATTGAAAAACCATCAATCCTTTTCTAGCGCCTGAAATGGATACTTTTTTCGAGTCCATTACCTTTCGTATGGCCTCAATAGGAGAGGTTCTTGCAAAGAATAAAGCCGGAATTAAACCTGTAACAAGACCGGTTGCTATTCCAAACAGAGCGAATGCCAGCAATGTTTGCCAATCAGGCGTCAAATTCAATGAGGAGGATCCAACTAGCATGCTTAAAAATTCCTGTCGAATGGCCATAAATAATACAGTACTCAACACCAACGCCATCAGGCATATAAGGATTGTTTCTACCAAAAACTGTTTAATGATTTGATTTGATTGGCTTCCTAAAACTTTACGGATTCCGATTTCTTTTGATCGCTTCAATGCATTGGCGATGGCCATGTTTACATAATTTAGCGCAGCGGGTATGAGTATCAGTAGTGCGATACCAAAGAATAAGAAGAAAACAGGTCGTTGGAAGACAATACCAACTTCATCACTTAAGTCCGGTCCGGGATTTATGCTGGTGATGGATTGTAGCCGGTACGATACCGTTTCATTCGCTTCGGTAAAGAATGGAGTCCCCTGAGAGGCCAATTGAACTATAGTGGACGCTATTTTATCTTCAGGTTCTGAAGAACGGAAATAGTAATAGTTTCCTTGAAATGCTGTCCATTTCCTGGATTCAGCCTGAATTGATTTAATATTCACATATCCCGCCAATAAATCAAAAGCGAAATGCGTATGTTGAGGAAAGGGATTGAGCACACCAGCAACCTGTAACGTGCCCCAGTTTTCAGTCTCGATCATTTGTCCGAGAGCTGGCTTGCCTCCAAACAGCTTCTCAGCCAGTTCATGGGTAATGATCGTCTTGTCTGGTTCCAGGAGTGATTGAGGACTACCTTCGGCCATTGTGAAATCAAACATTTCGAAGAACGATGGTTCCGTGATATAACCTGAGAGTGATATTGGGTCTCCGGCAGTTTTTACCAACGGGAAGAAATGATCGTTGATTCGGACCGATTCCTCCAATCCTGGTAGCTGTTTTTCGCATAAGTCAGCCAATGCAGTGGGATTGGAAGCAAAACGATTTAGGTTGCCATTTTGCGACCTGGTAGTAGTGATGCGATAAATGCGTTCAGCATCTTTGTGAAATTCATCAAATTGATGCAATTCGATGAACATAGCAAGTGCCAGGAGGGCAATTGACATGCCTAATGAGAGCCCAAACACATTCAAAAACGTGAAGGTCCGGTTTTTTAGGATGTTACGATAAGAGATTTTTAGATAATTGTAAAACATGGTTGTTGACCGATTTTGAGTATAAAGAGGAGAGATAACCTGATCTCTTTTCCTTTTGACCAGAGTATATGAAAAACAAAGCCTGATGACTTGCCACCAGTAGAAGAGATATGCGTAGTATCTGCCTTTTTGACCTACTTTGAATTGATACAGTTCTTCCAGATCTCCTTCCAGATCTTCAGTGAATGCCCTGCCATAGCAAAGCAATAACAACTGCCGTGGAAACTTTGGGGGTTGAAAGAGACTCACTTAATAGATAAGTTGATTTTGGAAGTAGACCAGAGGTCATCTCTCAAAGATTTCATATCGTTCAGAGCTACGATTGCAGACTGAGACAAGTCGAAATACCTTTTCCTGCGACCACCTCGGGTGGCTGTGGGCTCACCCAAATAGGAAGAAATGAATCCTTTTTCTTCAAGACGTGATAAGGTGGAGTGCAAAGCACCCAAACTCAACTTCCTATTGGTACGCTCACCAATACTTTCCAAAATATTTACGCCGTAGGCCTGATCAGACAGGTTAGCAATGGTTAATAAAACAAGCTCTTCAAACTCTCCCAGGTAGCCTTTCATTATTACTTTCTATTTTTCATATAAAATAAGAGAACGTGTTACAATCCTATTTGTTTCTATTTTTAATATTAAATAATTGAGAATGTTTTAAAATCACTAGTAATCAAGTAGTTGGTCTCTATAAATTAGGGGTTCTTTTCCTGGTTATTGTTAATTGATTGTGCCTAGAAACCTTTCCATGCTTCGACTTCTATTTTCTTGTTTGATCCTGATCATTTCTTCCAGTTGTCTGGATAAGCAACTTCAGACCGAATTTCCAGCGCCAACTATACGAGAAGATGAAATTGAGGAAGATCTTGTAGGAACAGATTTCAATATTTTATTTATTGGAAATAGCTTGACCTACACCAATGAAATGCCGGAAATGATTAAAGCTATTGGAGAACTGAATGATTTAGCTATTGGAATCAAGGTCATTGCAAGACCCAATTATGCCATCATTGATCATTGGGAAGATGGTAACGCGCAGCGTGAGATCAGGAAAGGGATATTTGATTTTGTTGTCATGCAGCAAGGTCCGTCTTCCCAGCAAGAAGGGCGTGACCTATTAATTGAGGGAGGGGAATTGTTTAAACCTCTTTGCGACGAATTTCAAACAAAACTGGCATTCTATATGGTTTGGCCTTCGCTTACCTATTACCACACATTTGATGGGGTGATCGAAAGTTATGAATTGGCGGCAGATGCCAGTGAAGCTTTGTTATGTCCGGTTGGGCGAGTTTGGAAAGCTCACTTCGACGATACTGAGGATTTCAGCTATTATGGTCCAGATGGTTTTCATCCTTCGCTTAGAGGAAGTGAAATTGCCGCTCAGGTGATCTATGCAAGCTTGATCCCCTAATTGGGGAGAAATAATCAATTATATCCTCGAAACTGAGGATGAAAAGACTCCTTTTTTCTGGGATTTATTGTATGCTGTTGCAAAATATTTTTGAGGAATAAAAAAATTCCCAAAAATGGCAAATAAATCACCCCTTAATAAGCCAGTTCAGGTAACCAAACCACCTGCTGATACCTCGAAGAATAATCATTTTAAGAAAGTCACTCATTCCGAACTTGAAGAACTAGTGATGGATTCTGAATTTGAAGAGGATTCAGGCGACGTTGCAGCCTACATTCCCGAGCTTGGTACAGCTCTAAAAGAGAAAACAGGTGTTTCCGTTTGTTATCTGGATGATCCTGACCCTATAGCCGCCGGAGATTATAATAAAGACATTCGAGCTCGACCTTTTGGTGAGGTGGATCAGTCAAGAAGGTTGGAAGAAGATGATATGTTTACTATTCAATCCATTTCAAAAGTATTTGCTCTGCTATATGTTTTGGATTGTCGGGGAGAATCATTTGTATTCAAAAGAATCCATAAAGAACCGACCGGTGATCCATTCAACGCAGACCCCAAAACAACAAAATCTAAAGGTGGGGAGAAAAGAATTCCTTTTAACCCTATGATCAATGTAGGTGCCATTTTTATTACCTCTCTCTTTCCTGAAGTAAAATTGGCAAATGTTCAAAGGAAAAGGATTAAGAAAGTAAAAGGCTTAATTGAAGTGCCGCGTCACTCCAGAATTTACAGAATGAGCAAGCTTGCCATTAGGAAGATCGAGAATGTCGGTGTTTCGGATTCCGCCAAAGAAAAGCTGGATGCGTTCTACAATAATGAGATTGCGAGAGAACGAGAAACATATGACGACAAAAAGGAAGCAGATCAGTTTTATCAAACACGGGATGAGCTAAAAATTAAGCTGGAAAAAGTCCTGAATAATGAAGATCGAGACAAATACCTGGAAAAGGTTCTGGACTATTGCAATGACGGCAAATTCAAGATGTTCATGGACTTTGTTCGGAAAATTTGCAATGGAAAAGATATGATCGTCGATCATGCCGTCTGGGAGTCCGAAAGTGCCACGGGACATAACAACAGAGCCCTGGCCTGGAGAATGCACTCTGATAAAATTTTCTTTACCGAACGAGCCAAGAAACCTGATGCGAAAGAGGAGGTGAACTTTATTGAAGATGTATTGAGTACTTATTTCCGACAATGTTCAATTCTTGTACATTCCAATCACCTGGCACATGCAGCGGCAGTTATAGCAGGTGGAGGGAGATATCCCAATTCTCAGGAAACTCCATTTGAACATGAAAATGTAGACGAAAGACTGCTATCTAGCGTCATATCCATCATGTCCAATTGTGGTTTGTATGATGGCTCAGGAGAGTTTGCGTATCGTGTTGGGCTTCCGGGGAAAAGTGGTGTTGGTGGAGGGATTATGTGCGTAGTACCAGGAATCGCCGGAATCGCTGTTTTTTCACCTGCATTGGATGCAAAGGGTAACAGCGCCAGAGGTTTGCACATGCTTGAAAGGATTTCTGAGAAAATGAAGTACAATATCTTTAATCGTGCCAGAATCCCAGAGTTCAAGTTCAAACTTGATGAAAAGGAACTTGAATTGATGTTACATAAGGTAAAACACTTGTTTGATCCACCAAAGGATTGTCAGCCTGCTGATTATATTCCTGAACTCAGTGCCAATAAATCGTCTACGACATCCATTGCCATTTGTGTTCCAGGTGAAGATCCGATTGTAAAAGGAGTAGATCGGGATGATGACAAGACTTTCTCCTTACAATCAATAGCCAATCTATTTGGACTGCTGTATGTACTTCACAGAAAGACTGAAGGAATGGTTTTTAAATATGTAGGAAAGGAACCTTCCGGAGGTAGCTTCACAGAGATGAAGTGGACCATCAATGGTAGCAATGGGTCCAAACTTCCATTTAATCCAATGATCAATGCAGGGGCCATTGCTATTGCTTCTATGATACCAGACAAATACAGTGATGATGGTAGAAACTTTAATCAAGTCGAGGAAATAAGAAAGACTCTTGAAAAGAGCTACTATCCGGAAACTGATAATGGAGATGGTGGGGCTACCACTAAACTTGATCAAAAGTCAAAAATAAAGCCTGAACGAACTGCGTCTCCAACGTCAGACAAAGGTCAAACCCCAGATGAGGCAGAGTATATCAATGTAAGCCGACAAAGAATGGCGAAACGACATACCACTCGGCATGAAATCATTGATCAGCTACTCTTTATTTATCCATTTGTCGATTTTGTTAGAAAATTATGTGGGGACAGAGAAAATAAAAGTATTAAGATCGATTGGGACTTATTTCTGTCGGAGAGAAAAACCGGGCATAACAACCGTTCATTGGCATGGCAGATGAATGATAATAAATTCTTTGATAAGATTCTTGCACGCCATGAACTCTATGATGCCAGAGAAGATGGGGTGATTGAAGATATCCTAGATGTTTATTTTCAAATGTGTTCCTTACAGGTGAGTGTTGAGCACCTGGCCTATTTTGCAGGTGTTCTGGCGAATGGAGGTAAGGATCATAGAGTTCATGGATCCGGAGATCAAATTCTTACACCTAGAGAGGTGGCGATTGCCACTTCCATGATGTCGACAAGCGGATTATACAACGAATCAGGTGAGTTTGCTTATCATGTGGGTATTCCCGCGAAAAGTGGCGTTAGTGGAGCCATTGTCGGAGTGGTTCCAGGAAAACTAGGCCTGGCTGTTTATTCACCTGCCGTGGATAAAAAAGGGAATAGTTGTCGAGGGATGGAGATCTTAAAACGAATCTCTCAGGAAGAACATCTTAGCATTTTCAGGGCGCCAATTCCGCGAAAATGACGAAATGCTTTTTGGCTTGTCCAATAGGTGAGCCATCTACACCTACAGATCATCACGCAAAATTCATTAGAAAAAAAATCATTGATGAAACCCTCGAACAGCTGGGTAAATTGGACATTGAAGTTTTGCGTGCGGATGAAGTTGAAAATACGGGCGCGAATGTCATGCTTAAGATCATCAACAAGATCATCAAATGTGATTTCATGATTGTTGATACTACTGATAATAATCCCAATGTATTTTTTGAAATGGGTATTGGGATAGCTCTTAATAAGCCTATTATTTATTTGAGGTCCAAAGACCAGTGTTCTAGTAACCTCATTCCCTTTGATCTGAAACACTTTGAATTCGTCAAAACCCCCAATTCGTTGATTTCTTATGAGGATGATTTTTTCGAATTGCAATCTGATATTAGCACCGCTCAGGAAGTTCTGGAAAATTGGCTGACCAATGTCTTTTCTGGTAGTTATGATTTGCCATTTGGTGAAATAAATACCAAGTCAAAAGGGGATGAAGCTCGTCAGGAGGAAGTGGTAATTCTTACGGAGGAGAATGTGCGGTTGAAAACGATGCTTAAAGAGCTAGAATTACATTTTACTGATTCTGAAAAATACGGATTAAAAGAACTTGGACAATACTACATTCTAAAATTACAACGGACCGATGAGCTGACAGAATCAAAAGAACTTTTGCGGAAGGCATTTTCTATTGGTTCAAAGCTGGAATATGAATTAAAGGATCATAACATGGCGATGGAGTTGTACAAAGAGATCCTGCGATTTGATGTAAACAATATTACTATCATGTACAATTTGGCCAGGTTACGCCATGGCCTGTTTAAAAGTGCCACGACGCTGGCTGACAAACAACACCAAAGGGAGTCTGCGATTTCTTATTTAGAAAAAGCACTGCTAATTAAACCGGATTTCAGGAAAGCAGATGAATTATTATATACATTAAAAAAAGAAAACTATGACTAATGAGGAATTTCACGCGATAAATAACAGGGCGCAAGAACATTCAACTGCAATCATTAAGATTTTTGATGCGCTGATAAGTAATTGGTCTTTATGCAAGGGATATATTGGCTTTGAGAATGGCCAGGGTATGATCACGATTTTTCATACTTCTTCGGAAACTGAAAAATACTATCACCTTAATAAAGGGAAAGGTTTTACTGGCTATGTCTATAAATCCGGGATTGCAGCGATCTACGATCGACACAATCAGGAGCATCAGGATTCCTTGGAAGAGCCTGGAGATTTACCGATAGAATTCTGTGAGATGGTCGCGACCATAAACTATCGAAAAAGTGGCGAAAATGTTGAAAAAGCAGGAGTTATTCTCATTGATAAAGAAGGTCATCCGGATTTTGATGAGCATGACCTGACAAGAATTCAGCTTGCCGCGAAGAATATTGGAGACATTTTAAGTAATGTAAATCCATGGAAGTTAAGAAGCTGGTCTTCAGAATACGATCGGGTTTGCACCAATAAATACAGGGTTGAACTTCAAAGGGCTCTAAAAAATCGTCTTCAAAATTACGATGGAATTTCCCTGAAAACGGAGATCGTGGAAGGTGGTCATTTACTTTCACCTGAATACTTTCACACACCAACAAATGATGGTTCGGAATTTAAAAAAGTAAGTGATCGGGTGCGTCAAATTGGAACCAGTTTTTATGATCCGGATTTGGTTACCCAAGGTGTTTTGGGAATTCCATTTCCGATGAACGGGCCCATCAAGGGTGTAATTTCTGTGGAAAGACTAAAACCCAAAGCTGTGACAGATGAAGAGGAATTAGAAATTGACAATATCAGGGAAGATGTGATTGATGTAATAGAATCAGTGCCTTATTCACTTTTCAAGCAAGTTTATGATACCAATGATGCTGGAGTGAAAATGTTCTCATTCTTAAATAAATGTATTTCCAATGATCAGTCACTGTTTGATTCATTAAACGAACTCTGTAAAGAGTTTGGAGAGATTGATGATGCCTCTATCGAAATCTACTTACCTGAATCTTTCGAAGTTAGTGCTAATGACTCTCTTGAAGCAATTAATCTTGTTTCGAAAGAAGAATTGCAGTCTACCTTCACACACGAAGATGATCAATCCTGTAGACCCAGGTTTTGGGTGGTCGAGGAAAATCAAAGACAAATCATAAAATGTGGTGTTTTTAATGGGAAACGACTGGTGGCAGGTATAAAAACGATTCCTAAGACGGATGAAATTTCACAATCCGATACAGATGGTCCAATTATTGAAATGTTTGCGACCTTTATCGGTAAGCTGTTGGGGAGACATATGAGGTTCCAGTCTCTTGATGAATTTTTAAGGGACGTTAGAGAGAAGAAGCTTTCGGACGAAAACCTGTTCTTGAAGGAGGCTTTGGCCATTTTACAATGTAACTATTTTGCGAAAATTACACAGGAGGCCAGTGATCAAGAACTTCAACTTATTATGCATTCTTCGGATGATTCGGACATAAAAAAGGTTGGTAAAGAGGAGATGAGTGACTTTGTTAATCAATTGAACATCGGCCGCGAAATCATCAATGTAAATAACAATATGGCAGAATTAAATGAGCTGAGAGCATCAGGAATCATCAGAGACCCTTATGCTGTGAAGGCTATATTAAATAAGTTCAGAGTTAGGTCTTTTATCATTCAGAGAATTAATTCGAACATTATTTTGATGGCAGTTATTCATCGGGAAAAAAGTTTCAAAAGACTATTTGATAAAGAGGATGAGAATAACTTGAAAACGATGTGTACTTTTCACCCTTTGTTGTTCCCGAAACTAGTACATTAAGAAATAATTGGTGATTTTGTGCATCCGGCGATCTTTGTGATCCGTAAGATGCAATGATGAGCCTCCTATTCCTCTTTGCAAGTATTGGTGTCCTTAATGGATTTATAGTAAGCATTTATATGCTTTTTAAGAAGGGGAGGACAGTAGCCGAAATTTATTTCGGTGGTCTTCTCGCAGCTTTAAGTATAAGAATTGGCAAATCAATCTTATACTATTTTAACAAGGAAACAGATCTGCTGGTACTGCAGATTGGTCTTTCCTTCTGTGCATTCATAGGTCCACTATTCTATCTCTTTTTGATTAACAAATTTTCAAGAGCAGAGAACTTTAAATCCAGCCACCATTGGCTTCTGATAGTATTAGCGTTGACGATTGTTCTTGTAGGGTCTATTTATCCTTACCGTGATTTCCCTGAGATATGGAATGGAGTGATCATTTACTTCATTTACGGAACATGGATATTATTTAGTTTACTGTCATTGATCGTGTTGGTCAAAAACTGGAAGTCCAGGGCTAACTTATCAGTGAAATCCGATCGGTTCTACCTGATTACTATTGTAACAGCATACGTGCTAATCACCTTTACTTATCAGGCAGCGTTGTTTACAGGTGTTTTTTATATCTGGGGCTCGTTGGTCTTTACAGTAAGTTTCTATGTACTGCTAGGACGTCTCTTTATGCGGAAAGTGGAGGTGCTTCCACGGCTGGACCCAATACCGCTACAGAATGGAGAAAATTTAATGCAGCGTGTTACTCAGGTAATAGAATCAGAAAAGTTATTCCTCAACGCTCAACTAAAATTGGATGACCTGGCTAGTGCTACAGAAATTTCTAAGCATCAACTCTCGCGAATACTCAATGAGATCTATCCCCATGGCTTTTCTCAATTCGTCAAAGAGTATCGTGTAACTGAAGCAAAGCAACTTATTGAAAATCACCCTGAATGGTCCCTGGAAGGAATCGGATATGAAGCAGGTTTTAGTTCCCGGTCTTCTTTTTTTGAGGCATTCAAAAAGATTGAATCCATGACGCCAGCGATGTTTCGAAAAACACTATTACTGGAAACTAGTCCAGAATGATCATGCTGGACTCCTTTTCATTGTATTAGCTATACATGAGTTGCTCGGCATCGTATGCTTGAAAAAAAAGACATATGATACGATCGCTTATTTTATTCCTTGGTTTAATATCACCGACAATACTGTTAGCACAAACAGACCAGGAACTGATCCGTGAGACACTCAATCAGTTCATAGAAGGCACCGTTTACAATTACCCTCAAAAAGTTCGTGAGGTCTTTTATCCAGATACACGAATGTTTCTTCACAATGGTGCTGATACAGCCTGGGTAGTTTCATCAGAAACGTATGCCTCCTGGTACAGTCGCAGAACACCTGGCACTCAAAACAAACGCATCAATGAAATCAAGTCTGTTGAAGTGGTTGGGGATGTAGCTTATGCAAAGCTCCAGGTGGATGTGCCTGCTTTTGGTAATCGATACAGTGATTTGATGCTTTTGAAAAAGATACAGGGAGCATGGAAGATTGTTGGAAAAGCAACCTCAGCAACACCTATACCCCGTACAGCTGCTGAATTGCGTGCTAAACCAGTAAAAGAAACAGTTCTTACTGGCCTTAATAAACCCTGGAGCATGGCTTTTTTGACAGAACAGGAGGTTCTAATTACAGAAAAAGATGGTGATCTGATCTGGGCCAACCTCGAAACAAAAGCGAGGAAAGTCATTGAAGGACTCCCCGGTGATGTGGCCCGGAAGATAAGAATTGACACATCGAAACATGCTTTTGGTATTTTCCCACCCAGTGCTCATGGACTCGAAAGGAGTTTCAATGCTGGTTGGTTTCAGGTTTTGCTTGATCCTGATTTTGAGAAGAATGCATGGGTATACCTGTCTTATGCGGCTGAAAATGATAAAAAAGAAAGCACCACGAAGGTCATCAGAGGTAAATTGAACGGAATGCGTTTGACCAGTGTCGAAGTACTATTCGAAGCTGCTCCCTATTCTCACGGATTGTTTCATTATGGGGGAGGAATGATTTTCGGTCCGGATGGTAAACTCTATATCACCATTGGTGAACGCAACCTGTTTGAAAAGAATAACCCTTCTTTACCGCTTGCTCAGGACATGCTAGACAAACGAGGAAAAGTGATCCGACTAAATCCGGATGGATCAATTCCCAAAGACAACCCCGTGTTTCAGGAGAGGAGTGTTCCTGGATTATTTGCCCTGGGAATACGTGCTTCCCAGGGACTCACGATAAGACCCGGGACAGAAGATATCTGGTTCTCCGAGCATGGGACCATTCAGGGGGATGAATTAAATATTCTAAAACCTGGTGTAAACTATGGTTGGCCCTATAAGACTTCAGGGAGGTACCGAACCAGCGATTATCATCCACAAGTTCCGGACGGACTCGTTTTTGAGGATCCGGTTTATTTCTGGGACAAAACCGTGGCTCCAACGGGACTAGCCTTTTATGCTGGCAGAGAATTTCCGGATTGGAATGGGAATTTAATCGTGCCGGGTCTTAGTAAAGGGAGCTTATGGCGAATGGAAATTGAGAATGATCAGGTAACAGCCGCCGAAGAACTATATATCGATGACCGGGTCAGGCTTCGGAAGGTAGTGGTTTCTCCTCGCGGACAATTGTATCTGTTGACAGATGAAGAAAATGGAAAGATAATCCGGGTAAAAAATGCCGCTCGCTAAGGAAACAATTAGCAAGTAGTAACCAT
Organism: Cyclobacteriaceae bacterium; assembly: GCA_965215825.1. GTDB lineage: Bacteria > Bacteroidota > Bacteroidia > Cytophagales > Cyclobacteriaceae > JAWPMT01. The sequence continues at coordinate 2,157,193 of CBDCEM010000003.1, forward strand.
TATCTAATAAGTCCGTATACTTTGATATTCTATGTATATGGAAATATTATATATTTTTGTCTCATGATATCTAAGAACCTTACGGCAGCATCCACCAAACCCATTGTTTTGGCCATCCTAAGACAAGGCAATAGTTACGGCTATCTCATCATCAAGAAGATCAAGGAATTGTCTGGAGGGAAATTGGAGTATTCTGATGGGATGTTGTATCCGGTATTACACCGCCTTGAGAAAGAAGGACTTATTGTTTCTAAATGGACCATGGATGGTGGTACTCGTCCAAGGAAATATTACGAGATCACTAGCGCTGGTAAACAAGAATTGGTGGCCGAAAAAGCCCAATGGAAACAGGTTACTTCCGTGCTGGATGGTTTATGGAATATCAATCCTGAAATCAATTAAACATGTTCGATTTAGAAAAAGCCATAAAAGATTGGCGAGCGAGACTTTCAAAACATCGTGCTTTCGACGAGGGTGTAATCCAGGAAATGGAACAGCATCTGAGGGACCATGTTGAGGACCTGGTCACAGAGGGTATTGACGAGGCAAAGGCATTTGAAAGTGCTGCTAAATCTTTTGGAGATGTTCCCGAAATCGCTGCTGAAAGCTATTCCAATATTCAACGTAACAATCCCGTTCGTAAAGTACTTTTTTCTATGATGCTCCATAATTATTTCAAGACTGCAACGCGCAGTATGTTGAAGAACCCTCTTACTTCCTTTATCAATATTTTCGGATTGGCAGTGGCCATTGGCGCCTGTATGATCTCATTTGAGTTCATGGAGTTCGATTTAAGTACAGATCGTTTCCATGAACACAATGAAAGGATATTTTTATCTACCTACCTCATTGATCGCGAAGGACAACTGGATGAGTATGGCAATTCTCCTGCGCCACTTGGGGCAATGCTGCGAGAGGATTTTTCCGGTATTGAACAAGTTTGCCGTATTCAGGATGCCCAGGTGGTTGCAAAATATGAGGATCGCGTATTTCACGAAAACGTGCGATTCGTAGATGAGGAATTTCTTGAGATGTTCACTTTTCCTTTGGTTAAGGGCTCTAAATCAGCTCTGAGTGACCCTAATAGTGTGATCTTGAGTCATAGCACTGCTGAAAAGTACTTTGGTGACCGAAACCCGCTTGGAAGTAGCATCAAGTTTACCTTCTACGATCGGGGAACCAAAGTTTTTAGAGTGGCGGGAGTTGCAGAGGAATTCCCCAAAGCTCATATCATAGGGTTTGATTTCCTCGTTCACTTTGATAACCTGGAGCTAGCCAGACCTGAGTTGAACCTGAACGATTGGGATAATCTCCTTGCCGCTACGTTTATCAAAGTCAGTGATCCCGGTCAGGTCGATGAGGTGAAGACGAAGATGAATAAGTATCAGACCTTGCAAAATGAGGCGGGTACTGAGTGGCCGATCAAGGGGTTTGGTTTTGTGAGTTTACATGATTTGCACCTGGCTTCCGATGAAATTCGAGATGATATTTCCTACGATTCATCGGATGAAGGTAGAATTGGATTGCCAGTGATCACTTTATTCATACTGATTCTGGCCTGTCTCAATTACGTGAATATTGCCATTGTTTCTGCAACTCGAAGATTAAAAGAAATAGGAATCAGAAAAGTAGCAGGAGCTAATAAGCGACTCATATTTGTCCAGTTCCTCACCGAAAATATTTTAATCACGTTCCTGGCAGGGATAATCGGGGTAATACTTGCGATTACTGTTTTCCTTCCCTGGTTCTCAGCCATTTCAGACATAACGTCCACTTTTAATTTTCTCGATCCGGTTCTTTGGATATTCTTGTTTGGATTACTATTCCTTACGGGTTTGGTATCAGGAATGTATCCGGCATTTTACATATCAAGGTTTCAGGCAGTAAGTATTTTTCGTGGTAACGTCAAATTTGGACGCAAGAACCAGCTTACCAAGGCTTTTTTAGCCATTCAGCTTGCCCTGGCTTGTTCAGGGATTTCTTTTGCTGTTGTTTTCGATCAAAACAGTAGATATCAGGAACAGCGGAGTTGGGGGTATGATCAAGCTCATGTGTTGTACGCGGAATTACATGATCCTGAGGCTTTCGGCCTATTGAAGCAGCGGATGGAACAGGAGCCTGAAGTGCTTTTGGTTGCGGGCTCCAGGGATCACTTTTCTAAAACCAATGAGGTAGCTATTCTGAAGAAGCCGGATAGGGAATTCGAAGTAGTTGAAGTTGGCGTAGACGACAATTACCTAAGTACCATGGGAATTGAGGTTTCTTCAGGAAGAACGTTCTTGCCGAATCAGGAAAGCGAGGCCCGATCTATTGTCGTCAACGAGTTTTTGATCAAGACACTAAATCTCGAACATCCCATTGGCCATCAACTGAAAAAAGATACCATTTCGTATCGTATTGTTGGAGTGGTCCCTGATTTTCACTACCGCAACCTTTATTACGAGCAGGAACCCACATTTTTCACCTTGTCAAAAGAGGAAACCTATCGATACTTGTCTGTGAAAGTGGTAAATGGAAAGCAAGCGGAGATGTTTGAGCAATTGCAAAGGCATTGGTCGGATCTTTATCCCGAGATTCCTTTCAACGGTGGATTTCAGGAAGATACCTGGCCTGGATTTTATGAGGAGTTGAATGTCATGCAGCGTTTTACTCGTGCAGTTGCTGCGGTCTTTATCATCTTGGCTTGCCTCGGGTTATATGGTCTTATTAGTTTAAATATCTCTGGAAGAATCAAGGAATTCAGTATTCGAAAAACTTTAGGTGCGGGTTTTGCGCATTTAGGCCAAAATATCGCGAGCCAGTATTACCTCATTTTTGTGGTAGCTATTGCTCTCGGAATCCCAATGGGGCATATGCTTAATAAGGGCATGTTGGAAATGATGTTTCCGGAGACCAAGCCATTCTTGCTTTCGGGTTCAATGATCGGGGCAGTGATCTTACTTTTTATACTTGGGTTAGTACTTGTTACTCAGGTCCGGAAGGTCACCTCATTCAATCCGGTCAAAGGACTGAAAGAGGAGTGAGGCACACAAACTTTTTCTTCTATGACTATTTGAAAATATTCCTTGGGTAACGGAAAATCCATTGAAAAAATGGCAACAAGGATTATTTGGTATTCCTCTTTTATTCGCCAATGATAAAGGTGTTTGTTGATGGTGATAAGGGATAATATTTCGTCTTACTTAATTGGACGAGATTCACCTTGAATGTAGCTGGATAACTGTTCAAAAGATGTTAATGATTGAACCATTTTATTGAACAGAATATCTTTATAAAACGCATTTCATTCCTGTTCTTTGCGCTCTTTTTTAAAAATCAATATTTTAACGATTTATAGAATTATGACGCTAGTTGGGAAGAAATTTCCGAACATCGATGTAAATGCGATGAACGAACTTGGGGATACAATTAAAGTAAACGTGTTGAAAGAAGCTGTAGAGCAGAATAAGAAAGTTTTGCTTTTCTGGTATCCAAAAGATTTCACATTTGTTTGCCCGACAGAATTGCATGCTTTTCAGCAGGCTTTACCTGAATTTGAGAAGCGTAATACGGTGGTGATCGGCGCGTCTTGTGATACAGCAGAAGTACACTTCGCGTGGTTGAACACAGAAAAGGACAATGGCGGTATCGAAGGAGTGACTTACAACCTCTTGGCAGACAGTAACAGAAACCTGGCTAATGCACTTGGAATCCTGGACATCACTAATGTGATCTATGACGAGGAGCAAGGCCTGGAACTGGTTGAAGGGGATAATGTGACCTACCGTGCTACTTATTTGATCGACGAAGAAGGTACTGTATTTCATGAAGGCATCAACCACATGCCTGTAGGAAGAAATGTCAATGAGTTTCTTCGTTTAGTGGATGCTTATACGCACGTTCAGGAAAAAGGAGAGGTGTGTCCTGCAAACTGGGAAGAAGGTAAAGAAGCGATGGTTGCTGACCGTGATGGTATCGCTAACTACCTGCAAATGAATATGAATTAAGATGCTTGCTGAATTAACTGAGGATAACCTGAACGAACTGTTGTCCGGGGAAGAGCTTACCATTGTTCAGTATTCCGCGGGTTGGTGTGGCAATTGCCGCATCATGAAACCAAAGATGAAAAAACTGGCACAGGAATACCCGGATGTAAAATTCGTAATAGCAGATGCTGAGAAATTTCCTGCTTCCAGAAAGTTGGCCAATGTTGACAACCTGCCCACATTCGCTACTTTTAATAAAGGGGAACTTGTGAAGCAAGTACAGACAAACAAGTTCGAAGTGTTAAAAGACTTTGTCAATGAGACTACCAGTAATTAAGCACCTTTCGAATCTGATTGAGGAGAAAGACGTGCAAAGCATTGAACAGACCATTGCGACATTGGAATCCGTTGCAGAGGCCCCGTCCATTAAAGATGAGGAATTGGATGTAATAGGAGAGTTGCTGTCTAATCTATATGGTGCGATGGAAGTACATCAGGAAGTACAGTCTGGAACGCCTAAAAAAGAAGCCCTTAACGGCTTTATGAAAAGAGTAGTAGGATCTATTGATCGCTAAACTTTTCTTAGAAAATAGTCTAGAAGAGGCTGTCTCATTATTGAGTCAGCCTCTTCTTTATTCAAAGCAATATATTTCTTACACCTCCCAAAAATGAGAAGGTTCCAGTTTGATCATTGGGACCACTTGCCAAAGTAAAAAACCTTCATAGGGTGTACTTCTTAGCTTTTTGATTCCACCACTAGATTCAATTCTTTCAACGATGGTTTCAATGCCTTCATCTCTAAGGATTCCTTGAATATTTGTTAATTGAATACGATGGCCACCAAACCAATACGGACTTTCCATATAATGATATATTTCATTAAGGGGAAGTTCTAGTAACTTTTTTAGATGGAGGATGCTCTTTTTGTTAGTGGAATCAAACCGGATGATCCAGGTTTTAGTAGGATCCTGGGAATCTAAATATACTTCTTCCCAGTGATTGGGATTCATATGGACATTTAAGGCCTGAATGTCTCGAGTTTTCCGATGAATGGTCCAACATGATAGCCCCACGCCATACCCTTCGATATTTTCAGGAGTAACGATCCAAAACAATTCCTTGCGGGACAGTTCGATGTTAAATTCCGAATCCAAACGATCGTTATCTTTCAGTTTTTCCTTTAGTAGGACAAGGGCTTCAGTTTTTTCAATCAAGTTCTGCAAAGACATTTTTTATTCATTCAATACCCACAAAATCCAGAACTTCCTGATCACTCGGGTTAACACCAGCACTCAGGAATTTTACAAATTCGCCATTTTCATCAATTAGATATTTGCAGAAATTCCAGGAAGGAGACTGGTCATTCTTACCATTGAATTCGGAATTAGTAAGCCATTGGTATATAGGGTGTTGTTTGGCGCCAATGACATCTATTTTGGCAAACATCTGAAATGTTACTTCATAGTTCTTTTTACAGAACTGAATGATGTCTTCGTTGGTGCCTGGCTCCTGACCACCAAAGTTGTTGGAGGGAAACCCCAGAATAGTGATCTTATCTCCAAACTCCTCATGCATGGTTTGTAGATCTTCGTATTGCGGTGTATATCCACAAGCGGAAGCAGTATTGACGATCATTACTTTCTTTCCTTTGAATTGACTGAAATCAATGGTCATACCATCAATAGATGGTGCTAGCAGGTTGTAAAAGCTATTACCTTGCATATTGTAAATGATTTTGATAAAACGGGCAATTAGGATAAAGATGATTCTTCATATGGCTCTGGAAGAAGAAGATGATATTTAGTACGTCCGGGGCAAGTCCATAACAATTTGACACAATGAATACAAGACCCAAAATAGGGGACATTAAGCGAGAAATCATCATACTGACCTCAAGAAGTGGTGGCCCTGGTGGTCAACATGTAAATAAAGTGGAGTCAAAAGTGACCTTGAAGTGGCATGTGGATGCGTCACAAGTTTTGAATGATCGCCAGAAGGAGAAGATCAGAGTCGCTACCAGTAATGTGATCAACAAGGAAGGTGATTTGATGGTGTCGTGTGAGAGTAACAGGTCTCAGGTCCGAAACAAAGAGATCGCCTTTAAGAAATTGGATCGTTTATTGGGCAAGGCATTTGTTAAAAAGAAAGCTCGGGTTGCCACAAAACCTACGAAGGCTTCCAAAAAAAGACGGTTGGACAGTAAGAAGAAGCATAGCGATAAAAAGGAAATGCGGAAGCGGATTATTTGACGCGTTAGTTGGACGGTTGTCGAACCTTCAATTCATTGGGTAGGAGACATGAATAAATGAACCGATTGATAGGCGTATCAAAACCGTGTCTTTCCCCTAGTTTGACTACTGTGCCATTTTGATATTCCATTTCGGAAGGTCGATTCTCCCAGATATCCCTGGAGAGTGAAAAAGTGGTTGATTCAGGAAGCGTATCGAGAAAAGTAAGGGTCTTATCGACGTAATCCGGATTGAGTTTTATCCCGATTTTCTGAGAAAGCCCTAACACTTCATTTAATAAATCTCCCATAAGCGCTCTAGTAGCGTGAGTTTCTCGCATACTTCCCAATGTTGTTTGTGTGACGGCTTGCAATCCACTGATGCAAATCATGATGAACTTTTTCCAGAGCTCTGATTGTATGTCTTCAGCTACTTTTAGCTCTACTTCAGCGTCTGAAAATAGCTGCTTAAGGTTCATGATCCGTTCGGATTGCTGATTGTCCAACTCTCCAAGTACGATCGAAGGCACAGCTCCGAAATGGTTGATGACGCCTGGAGCTTCTACTTGACTGATGATTCGACACAAGCCGCTGATCAGATGTTTTTTCACAATTTTATCAGACAATTCTTCAATTGCCATTACACCATTTTGTAACGGAATGACGATGCTCTGCTCATGTAGAATATGATAAATCTCATCTCTGATGTCTTTGACTTGCCAGGACTTAACAGCAAGCAGGATCAGGTCTGGAGATTGCAATTCTGAAATTGAATTGGTCACCTTGACCTCAGGGATACTGAAAGCCCCGGCAATACTTTTGATTTGTAGACCTTTTTGTAACATGGCCTCTCCATGTTTACCTCTTGCAACAAAAGTTACGTCATTTCCGGCTTTAGCTAACTTACCTCCAAAGTAACCACCAACACCACCAGCACCAATTACTGCTATTTTCATAGGGCCAAATTGAAGGAATTTCTTGGATTGCCCAAAAAATGTAACCGGTAACATTTAAATCAAATATTTCCAGGTTACTAAGACTAAAATCATATTTCTTCTATTTTATATAACAAATCAAAATTGCTCTCGTATATTTGTTATACTTTATATAACTAATGGCATGGGAAAGGAATACCTCGGGGAGTTAGAAGAGCTGATTTTGTTGCTCATCCTCATGCTAAAAGAAGAAGCTTATGGTTTGGCCATAAGGAAGGCGTTGAGTGAACATGCCAGTCGAACAGTAACCATCGGAGCTGTTCATGGCACAGTAAATCGACTAGAAAGCAAAGGTTTTGTCGAATCAACATTAGGTGGAGCCACTGATGAAAGGGGAGGGCGCAGGAAAAGAATCTTCACCCTGACCAATGAAGGCAAGTCTTTGCTTCAGAAAAGTCAGGATGTGAAAGTGAACATCTGGAGACAAATCCCCGAATTAGCCTTGTCTAACACACAATAAACTGAATTCTTGAAAAACTCCGAAAAACAACCTTTGGTAGAACGGATTCTGACATGGTTTTGCCGTAGTGAATTCCTGGAAGAGATTCTTGGTGATTTGGATGAGTACCGGGAGGAACTTCAGGGTTACCCCGGGTGGCAACGACCTTTTCGATTTTGGTTCCAGGCCTTTCATTTCATTCGGCCCTCATTGGTAAAAAAGGTTGTAGACATTCAAAAACTCAATTACCTCAGTATGATCGCACATAATTTCACCATTACTTTCCGCGGTTTCAGACGACATAAATCTAGTTTTCTGATTAACCTCATTGGTTTATCTACGGGATTTGCTGCGGCGATCCTTGTATTTCTTTGGGTCAACGATGAATGGCAGGTAGATCGGTTCAATTCAGAGGATGATCACCTATATCGGGTCATGGCCAATTTCCAATTGTCAGATCGAATCGTAACCTGGCATTATACCACAGGTCGATTGGCTGATGCCTTGTCTGAGGACTTTCCGGAGGTGGAGCGGGCGACGGTCGTCAATAACCAATACCATGTACCTCGAGGTGTGGTAAAAACCCCCAAAGGTTATGTTGAGATTACCGGGCATTTTGCAGCGGAGAACTTATTTGACGTTATAGACTATAAGTTGTTGCATGGAAATCCTGCTAATGCTCTGGTTGGATTGAAGTCTGTCGTGATATCTACAGAATTGGCGGAAAAACTGTTTGGCAGTGCCGATGAAGCATTGGGGAAACCCCTGACGTGGGAGAATCGATATTTTAACGAAACAATGGAAATTACTGGTGTTTTTAACCCTCCACCAAAGAATTCAACTCGACAATTTGACGCCATTGTCAACTACCAGAAATTGGTGGCACGGGATAAATGGGCTGGTGAATGGAATGGGGGTTATGCTGAAACATATTTGGTTTTAAAATCTGATGCAGATGTCGCAGTAGTCAATAGTAAGATCCATGATTACATGGATGATAAACTCAACAATGAAAAATTTACGCTATTCCTTCAGAAGTACTCGGATTACTATTTATACGGAGATTTCGAAGATGGAGTACTGCAAGGGGGAAGAATTGAAAATGTTCGACTATTTGTTATTATAGGCATTTTCATTCTGCTAATCGCCGGAATCAACTTTATCAACCTGACCACCGCTCAAGCGTCAGTGAAACTGAAGGAAATAGGAGTAAAAAAAGCATTAGGGGGCAGTAGACAACAACTTACGATTCAATTCCTCCAGGAATCTGTCACACTTGCATTTTTGGGGATGTTCGTCGCTTTGATTATGGTATATGGAGCCATTCCGGTGTTCAACTCCATAGCTGGCAAATCTCTTGTCCTTGATATGTTACTAATAGGTCCTTATTTACTAGTTGGAACGACGCTTTTGGGGTTATTGGCAGGATTCTATCCAGCCTTGTACCTTTCTTCTTTTGGAGCAATTTCCGTGTTAAAAGGGAAACTCTCAACTTCTGGGGGGCAGTGGGTAAGGAAAGTATTAGTGATCATTCAGTTTGCAATATCTGTCATTTTTATTGTAGAAGTGTTTGTGATTCAGCAGCAGCTGGCGTTTATGGAACAAAAACCACTGGGATACAACCGAGCCAGCCTACTCACTTTTGAAGGTGTTGGCGGTGCCGGTGTTGAAATTCAAGCCGTTCGCAATGAACTGGAAAAAATTCCAGGAGTAGTTAAGGTAGGTAACATGGCTGGATCATTTCTGTGGGGCGAAGATTCAGGGAGCGGTTACATCTGGGAGAATGATGACAATGCCAATTACCTTTTCAAATCACCCAAAATGGGATATGATGCTTTGGAGACCCTCGAAATTAAGTTGCTGCAGGGAAGGACCTATGATCGATCCAGAAAAGATGACGAGACCAAAGTCATATTGAATGAGTCGGCAGTTAGAATGATGGGGATTGAGGAACCCATCGGGTTTCAGTTGGGTTATGGCCAAGGCAATGCGAAACGGGAAGTTATAGGAGTGGTCGCAGATTTTCAATATGGTTCCATGCATCAAAAGATTGAACCGGTATTGATTCGTTTCCGCGATTGGGGAAGAAATTTTTTGATCCGACTCGAACCAGGTATGGAATTGACCGCAGTTGAGAAGATTGAGGCCATACATCGACAATTCTATCCAAAGTACACTTTCGATGGACGTTTTTTGGATGACTCATATAAGGCCCTCTATGATACGGAGCAGCGAATAGGAGATATCGCTGGTTACTTTGCGCTCCTGGCGATCCTGATTTCTTGCCTTGGATTGCTGGGACTCGCTACTTTCACCACCACAAGGCGCATCAAAGAAATTGGTATTAGGAAGGTACTCGGATGTGAAACCTGGCGGATCATTTATTTGCTGACGAGTGATTTTACGAAAATGGTATTCATTGCCATCCTTATCGGTATTCCAATCAGCTATTTTGCGGGAAATCAATGGCTCGAAAACTTTGCCTATTCCATCACCATGGAGTGGTGGTTGTTCGTTATAGCTGGCCTGACAGCTTTGCTCATTGCCTGGTTTACCGTGGGTATCCAAACTGTAAGAGCAGCAACAGCAAATCCTGCAGAGGCATTGAAAGATGAGTGATCACGTAGGTCCATAAAGAACATTTCACAAATTATTTTACCCCTGAATACTTGATAGACAATAATTTCATCCAGGTCCATAGTTCGGCCGGATTTTAGCAATATTTGGGCGGACATCTTTATTGCGAAATGGTCTTCACTCATAAGAGGGCCTGAAAGTTCATAACTTTTCCAGGATTGAATGTTGTCCAGGAATTGCCGCTCTTTGCCGAGCAGATTCTGGAGCCCTTCCGTCTTTGATCGAGGATGGAATTTAGGTTCAATGTTTTGCACGTTCTCATCAAATAACTCGATTTGTGCCTGAAGGAAAGACTTTTGTTCAAGTAATTGAATTAATCGATTGCTTATTTGCTCTATGGTCATCCGTAGCGTATTTATTTACTGCAAATGAGAGAGAAATGAAATCTGTTTTTCTTGAGCCCAATCAAGAAATTTGTCGGTTATTTTTTCTTAATCGACTTAATGTTTCCTCGGAGATTCCAAGTAAGGAGGCAATATACTTTGCCGGTACATCAAGAAACAGAGATGGGTTTTTGGAGAAAAGGGAAAGATAACGCTCTGTTGCTTTAAGGTTGATCAACTCATAATTACGGTATTCAAGCGCTCCGATTGCTTTGGACAACAGAAGGTTTTCAAATTCTAACCATTCCTGGAATTGTTTGCATAAATGGAAGTGGCTATCTCTTTTGATAATGTGGACTCGGCAATCGGTCAATGTTTCGATGTTCCAAAGACCAGGCCGCCGATCTACAAAACTGGAAATGGAAGTGATGAACTTTCCTGGACCACCGATCCATACGGTCTTATCTTTTCCATTTTCGAGACGATACATGCGCATATGCCCCGTTTCGATTAATGCCAATTGTTGTGCCAATTCACCCGCCTTAATCCACTGGGTTTTTCTCGAAAGAAATTGTGATTCGAAATTTGTAGCAATTTCTGCCATGGGTTTGGCCGCTACGGTAACATATTTAAGAAGTGTATCCGTTAGATAACTCACAATACAACGTGAACAATTTTAATTCCCAAAAGAAAAAATGTTACTTATCGGGTAATTTCTTTTACAAATCGATTTCAAAAAACTTCGAGCCGGCAATGGGATTGAATCGGTAGGGGTCGATTTCGTAAAAACCCACTTTCTGATATAACTCGATAGCAAGTTTCATGGAAGGAAGCGTATCCAGTCGCATTTTCTGGTACTGCATGGATTTCGCTGCCTCGATAGATTGAAGCAACATGGCCTTTCCTAATCCGGAACCTCTTACAGATTCTTTTAGATACATGCGTTTAAGTTCACAAATAGTTGATTCAAATTTCCTGATTGCGAAACACCCAGCCAATTTCTCCCGATAATAAATAAGATACAGAACACCCCACGGCTTTGAATATTGGTGTTCAATATTCGCCATTTCTTCATCAAATTTTTGAAAGGACAGATCTACCTCAATTTGATCGGCATATTCCTTAAACAAACCGACTGCCAACTGGAAGTCTTCTGGAGATTTGGCCTCTTGAAACTGGATCATACACAATGATATTAGAATACTTCCACTTGTAAAGAATAGTAGAGAAGACTTTTGTCATTCTGGAAACATTCGCATCTTGTAGTCACGAATTTTGCCTATGTATCGATTATTCAAAGTCTTATTTCTGGTTGTTTTTTTATTTGGCTGCAACACTAGTAAAATTTCTCGTTCCGACATTCGACATGCTCAAAAAATCTTTGGGATTAAGTTTACAGCTGCTCAAATCAAGACCATGAAAGATTACCTGAACAGGAATCGTGAAGGTTATGATTCTATGCGGGCAGATCCTGTAGGTTTTGATGTAATTCCTGCAATGATGTTCGATCCTTTTCCACAAGGGTTTGAACTGCCGGAAGAGGGAAATGTTCAATTTGTCTTGAAGGAAGAAGTTAGCTTGCCAGATGATAGGAAAGACCTGGCCTATTTTTCAGTGGCAGATCTGTCTGTCCTGATCAAAACTCGTCAAATCACTTCAGTGGAATTGACACAATTATTTCTTGATCGCATTAAAAAATACGATGACCAACTCAAGGCAGTTATTACATTGACCGAAACCCGTGCCCTGGAACAAGCTCGTAAAATGGATGAGGAAATAGCTCAGGGGAAATATCGCGGAATACTACACGGAATTCCTTATGGAACAAAAGATTTAATGGCCGTCGAAGGATATAAAACTACCTGGGGAGCTACGCCTTACAAAGATCAAATAATCGATGAGACGGCTACAGTTATTAAGCGACTTGATGATGCTGGAGCTGTTCTTGTAGCTAAACTTGTCTCCGGAGCATTAGCACGAGGTGATGTTTGGTTTGGTGGTAAAACATTGAACCCCTGGGATTTAGAACAAGGGGCCTCTGGTTCTTCAGCAGGATCAGGATCAGCTACAGCAGCAGGTTTGGTGCCCTTTGCGCTGGGGACAGAAACACTGGGCTCCATCACCTCTCCGTCGACAAGGAATGGTGTAACGGGTTTGAGGCCGACTTATGGTAGTGTGAGCCGGACAGGGGTCATGTCACTTTCATGGAGTATGGATAAGATAGGTCCGTTGTGCAGAAATGTACAGGATTGCGCGATCGTTTATGAGGCCATTCGAGGGAATGATTCTTCAGACCCCATGTCGACTGACGCTCCCTTTCACTATGCGGATCAAAACGATACCAGGCAGTTGAAAATCGGATATTTCAAAGAGTTGTTTGAAGAGGACACGACAACCACCGGGGATAATAACCGGGCCCTGTTAGCTAGTATTAAGGAGCTGGGTTATGAGCTTGTTGAGACTAAAATGCCTGAAAGTTTATCGCGTAAAGCTTACGACATCATATTAAGGGCGGAAGCAGGAGCATTTTTTGATCAGCTGTTATTGGAGCAAGGTGATCGGATTATGGTTCAGCAAGAACCTTTTTCAAGAGCAAACTCACTGAGACAGAGTAGGTTCATTCCTGCGGTAGAGTACTTACAGGCAAACCGTCATCGAAGAGTATTGATTGAGGACTTTCATCAGGTTATTTCCCAATTCGATGCAATTCTCACACCTACATTTGGCGGAACGCAGTTGATGGTTACTAACCTTACAGGTCATCCGGTTTTAGCGATTCCTTCAGGATTCGATAACGATAATCATCCAACGAGTATTTCCGTACTTGGTAACTTGTTTGAAGAAGGCAAAATATTGGAACTGGGAAAAGCCATTCAAGACCAATTTGATCACCATTTGAAACATCCACCAGGATTCGAGTAAAGAGCATGGGTTTTTCTATGTAACGAATCATTGGGTTTAGTAATGGAAATGTATGACAGTTAGATCATCACTGCCTTTCGAAAAGAATACCCTTCGTGCGACTGTTAGAGACTATCATACCGGTGACTTCACCCTGATCATTTCTCGTAAAGGATAACTCTGCCATGAAAAATGCACTTCCTGAAAAATTGTCAATGGCAGATGCTGATAAATCGATATCCTCCATGTTTCTATGTTCTGCCACGAGTGAGCTGTCTTTCACAATAAGCGTGTAAAATGTTTCTAGTTCCTCACTGAAATACTTCCCCGTGTATTCTTCTAAATTTACTTTTCTGTGATCAAAATCAGAGAGCCGTATGAATTCAAGCTCTGCACCTCCCTGACTATGGATCGCTACATCGAAAGCACCACTGGAATTCTCTTTAAATATGACGGAAGCGTCTACACCAACGTATTTAAATTCATGTTCACCAATAACTTCCAATTTAAGTGTAGATTGGCCTGTCGGTGAAGCGGTCAGGATACCTGATTCTACGCGGTACTCGATGGTCATTCCAATGGCGTTTGCTCTAAATTTTCCTTCATACTTTTGCAATTCAATATCAGGAATCTCTTCGGATTGCAGTGTATCAGTTTTTGTGTCCTCTGACTCCAGATATTCATCAAAGAAAGCATCGATAACTCGATAGGCATGCTCTCCATTAAAACCGGCATTGTTACTCAATGTAATTACGCCTCCCTTGACCTCCGGCATATAGACCACCATTGCCCTGTGAGCAATATCAGCTCCCCCATGTGCAATGGTCTTTAACCCCCGATATGAACTTATGCCCAGACCCAGAGCATATTCCATAACTGTTCCATTGTTTAGCGTGTCTACGGTGGTCAACTTTTCAATTACTTCCGGTCCTCCCACAATTGCACTTTCAAAGTTATTGAGCCACTTTACTAAGTCAGGTATGGTGGTGTAAATGCCTCCAGCGCCATAAGACGCATCTAGATCGCGTGACTCTTCATATCCATTTGTGCCATAGGTATATCCCTGTGTCGATCTTGGAATGATTTTGGAAGCGTTCCCTCGTATATAGGAATTGCTCATGTCCAGGGGCTGAAATATTCGTTCCCGGAGAAAGTCGGGAAAATTCGTCCCAGAGATTCGTTCCACGATTTCCGCAGCCAGGATATAAGCCGAATTATTGTAATTATACAATTCACCGGGAGCGGCTTGCAGGGCCGTTTGTCGCTGAAGCACGTTGATAATTTCAGATCTTAAAAGTCGATCTTCACCATACCAACCCGCAATGGGCATCAGATTGTAAACTTCTCGATAGCCATTTGTATGATTCAACAGGTGCTTTATTTTCACTTCGGGACCCAGATCTGGTAGCTCGGGTACATGTTTACGTACATCATCCTCCAGTGAGACCTTTCCGTCTTTTTCTAAGAGCAATATCGCCATGGCCGTAAATTGCTTGGTAACAGACCCAATGTTAGTTGGCATATCCAATGCGAAATCTATGTCATGCGTCAAATTGGCTTTTCCGTAAGCTTTAGAAAAGATCAATTCCCCGCCCTTCATCACACCAACCACTGCTCCGGGTACCTCGCCAGAGACATTGGACATCAGTTGGTCCACCTTGCCTGGAGGTGTATTGGCTTGTTGAGCCCATTTCTGGATCAAAACAGCATACTTTCCCTTTTCTTCTTGAAAAGGCAGGATATTCAGCGTATAGGCTCCTGTTTTATTGATTTCGAAATTGAAATTTTCAGGTCCTCTGGCAGGTTCATCGAAAGACATAACTACCGCGTCCGCCTCGTCTCTAAGTTCTACTATGACATCAACAGTAATCTGATCGACATAGCCGGAAAGCATATAGCCAGAGTCCAGTTCAAGAGAGTAAGATTTAACTTCTTGCTGTTTTAGGCTGTCAATTACTTCTTTACCCAAAACAAGATCTCCCGAAAAATTGGGTTTGTCTGAACAGGCAACGGAGAGGATCAAAACAAGAAAAGGAAAGATCTTCATGGGAGAAGTTAATTAGTGCGTATTCAAAGATAATACACGCTCTTAGGACACGTCGATGGCAGGCAAAGATGTTCCAATGCATTTCATCATGTAGCGTCTGTTCATGTCATTTGATGAAGCGAAAATAATTTACATATTACAGGTGATAACTTGATCTTTATCGGAACATAAGGGTATAAAAGAGGACATTATGCTTGTAGCTGAAAAACATAAAAGCCAATCCCGGGAGTCGATGATTCTGGATTGTTATAAGAGGGTTTTCCCAATTGCTGCATCCTACATTCAAAAAAGAGGGGGCAGTTTATCCGATGCACGTGAGGTATTTCAGGGATCTTTAGTGATGTATTATGAAAAGCTTGTCCATACAGGCTTTGAAGTCAAACAGGATGAGCAAGCTTACCTGATGGGAATTGTGAAGAAACGCTGGTTGAAATACCGTTCAAAAATTCAATTGACCACAGACTTCAATTCAATGGATCGTGTCGAGGAGAAAGAACCGGAGATTCACAGAAAAAGGCTGCTTCAACTTTTGAAACAGTCAGGTCAGCGATGTATGGACCTGTTGCAGTCATTTTATTACGAAAAGATCTCTATAAAGCAATTGGCTGAACGGTTCGGCTATACAAGTGAGCGGTCTGCCACAGTTCAGAAATACAAATGTCTGGAGAAGGTGAGAGGTGAGGTTAAACTAAGATCATTGCAATATGAGGACTTCTTTGAATGAAATAAAGCACCTGGAGGATTGGTTGCTAAACCAGGGTGATCTTTCTGGTAGACTGATTACCGAAGCCAGGATTCTTACCAATCCAAAACTTGAAGAAGATGCCACCTGGCAATCCGCAACATACGAACTGGTCCATCAATACGGGCGTGAGAAACTCATTTTGGAAATACAAGGTGTTGAAAAAGAGCTGTTTACCTTGCCGCGTTATCGATCTTTCCAAGACCGCATTCGATCAATTTTTAAACACTAACGCATGAACATCCAATCTAATTTAATACCGATGGTCATCGACCAGACCAGTCGGGGCGAGCGGTCCTATGATATTTTCAGTCTGCTTTTAAAAGAACGGATCATCTTTCTGGGGTCAGCTATAGACGATCAGGTGGCCAATGTCGTTGTTGCTCAGTTGCTTTACCTGAATAGTCAGGACCCTAATCGCCAGATTGACATGTACATCCAATCACCTGGAGGTGCGGTTTATGCAGGTTTTGCCATCTACGATGCCATGCAAATGATATCTGCACCCGTATCCACGGTAGCGGTGGGTTTTTCAGGTAGTATGGGTACCGCATTGTTGACGTCAGGAGCAAAGGGCAAACGGTTCGCGTTAGCTCAGGCTACCATACACCAACATCCGGCAGGTGGTGGATCAAAAGGGTATACGGAAGACGTTAGAATCGCTACTGATGAGCAAGAAAGAATGCATGCTCAGCTTTTTCACATCATGGGCAAAAATTGCGGTCATTCCTGGGAAAAACTGGATGAGCTTTTTAAAAGGGATAAATTTATGAATGCCCTGGAAGCCAGAGAACTAGGCTTTGTGGATGAGATTTTAGGTGACACTTCGAATTTGGTGAAAATGGAAAATAGGAGACCTTCGGTTGAGTTTTACCCTGGAGAGGCAAGGGGTTAGGGTGTCCTTGAACCAAAAAGTCTCACGCTATACATTTGAGATCCGATTAATTGCTGATCTTTATCATGCTAAATTATTGTGCTTCAATGTCCAGGAATCGTACGGTAACTTTCTTTCTACTACTGTTTATAACTTCTTCGGCCTTTTCTCAACGTTTTGATATTGGTGTAGCAGGAGTCTATGGGGATGATATTACCAAGTTTGGCCAGAATACACGGTTTTATGTGAACACCAAGGACCATAGGTTTTGCCTGGGGCCGGAATTCTCCTGGTTTCAGGAAGACAGCAAAATGGTTAGTGGGGAAGAACTACAGAGAAACCTGGTGGAATTCAATTTCAATGGTCACGTAAACCTGGAGTTGTTTGGTCCATTGATGTTCTACCCCCTGATTGGACTTAATTACAGTGTCGAAAAAGAGGACTTCTTGCACAATGGGGATATTGAAGAATCTGAGACACTGAAGGAGTGGGGACTTAATGTGGGTTCTGGCCTCCATTATAGCCTGAAAGAAGATTGGATTGTATTCGCCGAATACGATCATCTGTTTAGTAACTTATCTCAAAATACCCTGACTTTCGGTATTCTGGTAGGCTTTGGTAAGATCAAAGGAGGTCATCATGATGAAGATCAATAATCAAGCATCTTGTTGATTAAGTAAGTCCATTTCTGGTACTTACTTATGTTCTTCCATCCAGTCCAGTACCAATTTCCATAATTTTTTTCTCTTAGAGCTGAAGAACTGCATATGTCCTAAATTGGGGTAGTCAAATTCTTTTGGGTCAATGGTATGGACTTCTGCACGAATTTGAGAGTAAACCCGAATCATATCCTTTACATTATCAAGATTAGCAATAGGGTCGTCCGTAGCATGTACCCATTTAGATGGGATGTCAATTTTATCATAGAAATGAGTATCAATCGTTGTTCCAAAATCATTGGCAACATACCCTGGGCCAGTACACCACCTGCTCCATTGCCTGGCCACATTACCTGGTAAAGGCTCACCCATGCCTACCCATTGATTATTGGCCTGTCCCATGAAGAAGGCGCTCATGGGCAAGAAAACCCGAAGGAAGAACGATCCGGAAATTTTATACGGATACGGAATATTACCTATGTAACCTGAGGAACAGGCAAAATTGAACATGGATTTGATTTCATGAGCATGATCCATAAGTCCAAGCAATTGCCCTCCAGCACTATGACCAATAAGATGGTAAGAATTTTCAGGAAACCTCTCCTTCATTTCATTCAAAACAGCCGTCATATCCAACCGACCCCAATTAATTAGGGAAGCATCTACGTCATTGATATCTCCCATGTGAGATTGGCCAATTCCACGATTTTCAAAGCAAATGACTGCATAATTGTGTTCGACCAGAAAATTCGCAAGGGAGAAATAGAAAGTTTTTCTGATTCCAGTAGCCGGGGCAATCATAATAGCTGCTTTCGCTAGCCCTTCCGGTTCAAATAACGCTGCAGAAAGCTTTATTCCGTCACTGCAAATAATAGCATGATCTGATGTGATCTTAGAGGGCATGAAATAATGAACTGTTATGCATGCATACTAAATTAATGTCTTCACCGATACTTATGTCATTCTTACTGAAGAATTCATCAAACCATAACACCAATCATCAAGAACCTGCTACGTCAAAGACCTGGATGCCACTAGTTTCGAGGACTCAAGTAATCACCTCAATAATGAACCGTTTTCTGATTCTTTTCTTATTAGCAGCATTAGCCTGTACTCCCAAACCCAAAAATATCATTGCTCCATGGGTCCCTTATGACGAAACGGAAGCATTGGCGGCTAATGAAGATCATGCAAATGGCAGAATGCAATACAAATTGATCCAAAGCAAATACCTGGATAAGAATGATATATGGAAATCAGTTCAAGATCAAATCCTTTATTTCACGGAGGAACAATACCAGACGCTTCTCCCATTGATATTTGAGCAGGACATGCTCAGTATTCAGCAAGCGATAGAAGAAGAGAAGCTGACTTATGAACAGCTGACCCAGTGGTATTTGTATCGGATTGTTAAGTATGAAAATGACCCAAATAAGACTTTACATACGATTATTTCGATTAACCCAAATGCTGTAGCTGAAGCGCGCCAAAAGGATAACGATCGGTCGGAGAGTAAACACCCTTTATTTGGCATGCCGGTTCTGTTAAAAGATAATATAGGTACTTCGGGTATGCCTACCACTGCGGGGGCTCATGTATTGAAAGACAATCAGACAGACGATGCTTTCATCGTAGAACGTATCAAAGATAAGGGTGGCATCATTCTGGGAAAAGTGAACTTAAGCGAATGGGCATATTATTTCTGTGCTGGATGTCCGGTTGGTTATAGTGCGATTGGTGGTCAAACACTAAACCCTTACGGAAGAATGGAATTTGAAACCGGTGGTTCAAGTGCAGGAAGTGGTACCAGTATGGCGGCAAGTTACGCAGCAGCAGCTGTAGGCACCGAAACATCAGGGTCAATTTTATCACCTTCCAGTGCGAATTCCATTGTCGGACTGAAGCCAACAATAGGTTTGTTAAGTAGAGATGGTATTGTGCCTATTTCCAGCTCATTGGACACACCTGGGCCTATGACAAGATCTGTATTGGACAATGCGATCTTGTTGTCGGCGATGACTGGTAAGGATGAGGCCGATGGAACCACCGCCGCTTCTCCGGATGAGAAACCCTATTGGGAAAACCTACGGAGTGCAACCCTGGAAGGCGTGCGTTTAGGTGTCAATTCACAGTTCATGGAAGATTCGTTATATCAAATAGCAGTGGAGCAGGTACAGGCGATGGGGGCGGAGGTAGTCACTTTCGATCCTGTCCAGGTCAATTTTGCCGGTTTCCGGACCTATTTGAACGCCGATATGAAAGTTGACCTTCCTAAGTACCTGGCGGATCATGCGTCGGATAATATTACGATTAAAAATGTCAAAGATGTTGTCAGCTACAATCTGGAGGATACCCTGAAGAGAAGCCCGTATGGTCAGGCGTTGTTGGATGGTATTGTAACTGAGGATATTTCTGAGGAGGCTTTCGATAGCCTGAAAGCTCGTTTTCTTTCGGAAGCAACCCGGTTTTTTGATACGCCGTTGGAAGCTCATAACCTGGATGCCATACTGTCCATCAATAATTGGAATGCCGGCCATGCCGCGATGGCTAAATATCCATGTTTAACGGTCCCAATGGGATATTTGGAATCCGGACAGCCTCGAAACCTGACATTTATAGGAAGACCATGGTCCGAAGATCAGCTGTTGCAGATGGGATATGCCTATGAGCAGCAAACTTTGTACAGAAAATACCCTGCTAATTATCCATGATCGATGACTTGAGCAAATTTTAACAATTCCATTGCAGAAGGTTAAAAAAGACTAAAAACCGCATATTTCCTTAGTTCTTAGACATATTCGTGCCTGTGAAAGGGCTCATTGTATTGTTTGTATTTTTCCTTGCCTTTGGAGAGATCTTGGCACAGCAGCATGTCATGTTGAAAGGGCAATTGCTTGATTCCATTAGCCAGGAACCTCTGCAATTTGCACATGTACAGAACATTGATAAGGCCCTGGGAACATTAACAGATAGATCAGGTCGTTTTCGAATCCCGGCTGATGTACAGGATACGGTAGTATTCTCTATCGTAGGCTATCAAACGTTGGCTTGGATCATCACCGAAAAACATCAGACAGATACGGCTTTGATTTTCAAATTGCCTTCTGACACCATTTTGTTGAAGGAAATCACTATTTCCGAATTACCCACAGAAGAAGAGTTTAAACGACGGATATTGGCTACCGAGTTAGAGGATACCTCTTTTTGGTATCATGGTGTGGCAAAGCCGGTATTTAAAGGCGATAAAACGCTGGACAGTAAGCATGTGAATAACCCTTTGTTTTTGTTAGCCCATCCAATTACTGGTTGGCATTATAAATACAGTAAGAAGGAAAAGGAGCGCCGAAAGATGCATGAGATTAATCAGCAGGCTTTTAAGCAGAATAAAGTAAATCTAAAATTTACCCGGACATGGGTAGGAGAGGTTACGGGATTGAAAGGTGATGACTTGACCAGTTTTATCGGTTTTTGCAACTATGATCTGACGTATTTGGAAAGAACTCCACTTTATCTAATTCAGGAAGACTTACAAGTGAAATTGAGCGAATTTCAACAAATCGCTAAAGAATGAGAAGTTTTGTAACATTTGATAAAACTCAGGTGAACGGGCTACGTATATTTGATGCGATATGAAAAAAATCCTTGTGATCCTATGGGCATCAGGCATGTGCTTGGGATCAGTTGCTCAAAACAACGAAAAGTCACTACTTGATAATTTACCCCCATACATTAGACAACTTACGCATTTTGGAGAACGTGCGGACTGGTCTCTGGATGGAGAAAAGATTCTCTTTCTGGAGAAGACTTTTGGAGATGTATACGAAGTAGAGTACCTGACCGGAACAATCCGACCATTGACCCATCATTTCTTTCATGAGGGCTTTGTGCGTGCTTTATATCTTGCAAATGGAGATATTTTATTGTCGGGGGCCAGGACTTTTGATTCAGGAGATCCCTGGAAAAGTCGTGATGCGAGAAATGCCGAATTATGGGTGCTAAAGTCTGACCTTTCCGGACCCCCGACTCCCCTGGGAGTGCATTGTAAGGAAGGACCGGCGGTTTCTCGCTTGCAAATGAAAATTGCATGGGCATTGGGGACTCACATGTATCAAGGCAATATCGTCTATGAAGATGGTGTGCCTAAGCTAAAGAACTCAAAGTCCCTTTTCTCTAATATGGATTTACCTCAAACAACCCTTGGGTGGACCCTGGAAGCTCAAAACTTCCGACTGCCTGACGAAGAGGAGTTGATGTTTATGGCTGTAAGAAGCTCTGGTAAAGCAGCAGCCGAAGTATTGGGATTCAATACGGAAACCAGAAGCTTTGTGAACTACACAGAAAATCCGGAGATGTATGACGAACCGGAGGGGACCTTTCCGGATGGTAAACGGATTTTGGTAGAAAGTAATCGACACAGACCAGATTTTAATGGTATGCAAAGCTTTCTGACATTAGATATCTACGAACTGTTACTGGATAAATCCGGATACATGGAAAGAATTACCCACTTCAATGATGACCCCAAATACAAAGCATCGAACCCAGTCGTTAGTGATGATGGAGGATTCATTGCATTCCAATACGCATTAACAGAAGATGCCGCAGGAAGAGGCCGAGGAATTCTTGTGCTGGATTATGAGGCCTGGAAGGCCAGCAAGAAAGAGTGATTACTGAATCATTTAGACCAAATCTTCCCAATTTTCCATCGCGAAATTTGCAGCTCTTGCTGTTAAAGCCATGAATGTCAACGAAGGATTTTGAGTAGCTGTAGAGGTCATACAAGCTCCATCTGTAACAAAAACGTTCTTACAGGCATGCAACCGATTCCACTTATCGAGTAAAGAAGTTTTTGGATCGTTGCCCATTCTTACGCCACCCATTTCATGAATGTCGTTGCCTGGCCGACGTTTGTTGTCCCTGGTTTGAATATTGGTAAACCCTGCCTTTTCAAACATTTCCGTGAATTGCTCGAAAAAATCTTTAATCATTTTTTCATCATTGTCATCATAATCGACATTGACTCTTAACAGAGGGACACCCCATTGATCTTTTTGATCATCGCTCAGTGCCACAAAATTTGAGGCTTTTGGAATGGTTTCTCCCATCATGTGTGATCCCACGCGCCATGTGCCGTCTTCCTCAGTACTAAGCAGGTTTTCAGCCAGTGTTGCGCCGAAACCATCACTGTTGACTGGCCGGTTGCGGTTTGCTCCGAATCCGGCGGCATATCCTCTAAGAAAGTCTGTTTCTTGTCTCCGGACATTGCGGAAGCGAGGTAAATAGGCACTGGTAGGTCTTCTACCCTCAGTAGTTTTCAATGGATGTCCTTCATGTATACCACTGATATTTCCACGGTAATTGTGGAAGGCAATGTATTTTCCGAGCAATCCATTGTCATTACCCAGTCCTTCCGGAAAGCGGTCAGAAGTGGAGTTGAGTAGGATGAGGTTGGAGTTCAGCGTGGCCGCGTTCAGGAAAATCACCTTTGCGAAATATTCCGTAGTTTCTTTGGTCTGTGAATCGATAACCCTGACACCTGTTGCTCGGCCTTCTTTTTCATCATAAATGATCGAATGAACAACAGAATGTGGTCTTAGCGTGAGGTTACCAGTTTTTTGTGCCCAGGGTATCAACGTAGAATTAGCATTGAAATAGCCTCCAAAAGAACAGCCACGCTCACAGATCGCACGTGATGCACAAAGCCCACGACCTTGTTGTTGAAAAATTGGTTTGGTTTCAGTCAAGTGTGCACAGCGCGAATAGATCACATGACGATCACGATATGAACTTTTTACAAAATCCTGAAAATATTCCTCTACACAGTTGAGGTCCCATGCCTTGAGGAAATCTCCATCTGGGAGTGTATCAAGGCCATCCGCATTTCCGGAAACCCCCACAAATTTCTCAACATACGTATACCAATCTTTCAGATCGGCATAACGGATAGGCCAATCCACGGCGAAACCGTCTCTGGCCGGTCCCTCAAAATCATAATCACTCCACCGTTGTACTTGTCTTGCCCACATGATGGATTTGCCACCCACCTGGTAACCTCGCAACCAATCAAATGGCTTATCCTGAACGTAAGGGTGTTCATTATCTTTAGCGAAGAAGTGGGTCGTATCTTCTCTAAACGCGTAACATCTGGAAGCAATTGGATTCTCCTCCTTGTCCAAACGGGAAAGCTGTCTGCGATGTTTGAATTCCCAAGGCAGCATATTTGTAGTTGGGTAGTCCTTCAAATGAACAACATCCCGTCCACGCTCCAGTAATAACGTGTTCAATCCCTTTTCACAAAATTCTTTAGCAGCCCATCCGCCGGTCATTCCTGCACCGATCACGATGGTATCAAAATGATGATCTGTTTGTTGCGGCATCAAATTAAGATTTTACGTTTTCACAGCCTAGATAACGTCCTGGAGCAAATTCAAAATCAAGTTTTTCCGACATGAAAAATTGGGATGAGGTATAGTGACGCACAGTTAGCCGTTTAGTAGTAGAAAGGAAATATTTCAAACTTTTCGGGTAAATATCTGAGTGCGTAATCTCTGTGAAAAGCAGCACATGTTGTTCGGTGTTCAATTCAGCAAAGGGCTTTTGATATTCGTCTTTGATCAATTGCTTGAACAAACCGAGACCCCTGACATATCTTGCTACATCCTGTTCTTTGTAGACGTCATTCACCATGGTCAATACAAAATCAACAGGACGTTCTGGAGTATCTATAGGAGCATCTTCGTTAGGAAGAATAGCTTTACACATCAGATCTACCAAACTGTAATCACCAGGCTCCAAAGCCAAGGCGTCAAATACGGGTTCTTTTTCTTCCAGTGAACAACCTGGAAGCATGGCAATGCCCCCTGCGATCATGGCCAGGTTTTGTACCGCTTTTCTTCTTTTCATGGATGCAATGAGTAAAGACTACTGAAGCGAAATTTATAATGACTCACACGGAATTCCTTAAAACGCGTGATAATAAGAACAGTAGTCGCCGTAAAGTGGAACATCATTCTTCGCAGGATCGCTTTATTTCATAGATTAAGGTCATTTTTTGAGGATAGGCAACCATTTGCAATAGTTCGTTCGTAATGTCCCTGATTATCACTATTTCAATACTCAATATGATTTTTTCAAATGGATGACATAATCATCTGGCTTGAAGGAAACTTTAAAAGGACAATAGAATATGAATATGATGAAAAAATTTGGATCTATAGCGATGGTAGTGTTAGTGCTTTTATCTGCCTGTTCGGATGATGAATCTTTGGTTAACAACAACGAATTAATCGATGACTCGATTACGGATGTAACATTGGCCGATGGACACCTGGCTTATGCCTGGACCAATGTCATGCTGGACATAGAGCGATATGCTCAGGGAAGGCCCAATGGAAGTGCGAGGGCAATGGCGTATATCTATCTGACAGCTTATGAAACGATGGTGCCTGAAATGGACGGATACGGTTCTATGGATGATCGTTTTCGGGGTTTGCGCATCAGGAACAGCGAGCTGTCCGATGATGTGGACTTTAATATCGCTTTGAATACAGCGTTTGCAGTCGCACTTGATCATTTCTTATTGAATTTGCCTACAGAACAACGGGCAACAATAGAAGCAGTCAGTGAGTCGTACGAAGAGCAACTTTCAGAGGGTTTGTCCGACGAGGTGATCACTTCTTCCAAAAATTGGGGTAGTTATGTCGCTGAACAGGTTATAGCGTACAGCGAGGATGATGAAGATGCTGAACAACAACTACTGGACCCTCAGCCGCTTTCTTATGAACCACCTACAGGTGATGGTTTTTGGACGTATTCCGCGGAGCCTGAACGAGCACTGTTTCCATATTGGGGAGAAAAGGCCCGAACATTTATTATTTCACCAAATGAAACGACTACCGTTCCACCGCTTGCTTATAGTGAGGAGCAAGGAAGCGAATATTATCAGGAAATGATGGAAGTATATACGGTGAACAATGAAGCAAAAACTGTGGACACGGAGCAATTATGGATTGCGGAATTTTGGAGCGATGATGTGGAAGGGTTAATGATAAGCCCTCCTGTTCGACAAATCTCAATTGCTAATCAACTGGTAACAAATTTTGACCTTGATCTGGAGACTTCTTTGGCTATGTACCTTAAGTTGGGATTTGCATTGAACGATGCCGCTGTGGCAGCCTGGAAGTACAAATATGACTATATGGTGATGAGACCTAATGTATTCATTCATCAATTTATTGATCCCGACTATCAAACAAACTTGTATCGTTTGGTATACTGGCCAAACCCCAGTTTCCCAGGCTATCCTTCCGGGCATTCTACATTTGCCTCGGCGGGAGCAGGAGTGATGATCGATTATTTTGGAAATGAAATAAATTTCACAGACCGAACACACGAAGGCAGGGATGAGTTTCTGGGAGCACCCAGGACTTTTGCTACAATTGAAGATATCGCAGAAGAAAACGCATATTCACGGATTCCTCTTGGGGTACACTTACGAATGGATTGCACTGAAGGGCTTCGTTTGGGGTATGAGATTGCGGACGCAATAAATGCTTTGGATATGACAGGATCAAATTAATAGCCTACTTTCAGTTTGGTAGTCGGAGTTACCTTCGCTAGGCTCAATTTGGCTAAGTATATGGTGCCAGGTTGAGCCTTTATTTTATTAAGGAATGAAGATTAGATCACCTGATTGATCGAGGTTATCTTTTGTCTTTTTATGGAAACGATCAGATTGACCTTATTGAAGGTGGTTAATAAATCTATTTTAAGTAATTACCAGAGCCTCTCGAAACTGGCCTGTGGATCTTGACGAAACTGGCCTGTGGATCTTGACGAAACTGGCCTGTGGATCTGACGAAACTGGCCTGTGGATCTGACGAAACTGCTCGGTTGAGTTTGTCGAAAGTGCCCGGTTGAGCCTGTCGAAAGTGCCCGGTTGAGCCTGTCGAAACTGCCCGGTTGAGCCTGTCGAAACTGCCCGGTTGAGCCTGTCGAAACCTACGCCAGTCCTTCTATCACTCTCAGCGCCTTATCGATTTCCGCCTTACTGTTATAAATATGAACAGAATGCCTTAACAGCTCTTTACCTACCGACCTGGGTTGGAGTCGTTCTTGTTCCCACATGGTCTTTTGTAAACCCGGCCCATCAATTCCGTCGACTGTATAGGTTGTTATTCCCGCGCACATTTCTTGATGGATCGAGGAATGAACCTTAACGTGATCAAAAGCTTGTAAACCTGCTCTCAAATGATCGCCTAACTCTTTAATTCTCCCAATCCAACGATCTTCTCCTATGGAATTGTAAAAATCGACTGCCGCATTTAATCCGGCAAGGACGGCTGGGTTACCTGTCCCATTTTGCATGAGCCGAAAGCCATGATCTTCTTGATTGTCCCAATTGTAACTAGCCAGTGTCGCCCAGATTTTTGGTGCCACGTCTTCGTTGACATATAAGATGCCACTGCCGGCCGGAGCCAGCATCCATTTGTGTAAGCTGGAATAGTAGGCATCGCAACCAATATCTTTAACATCCACTTTTACCTGACCTACGCATTGTGCGCCATCCAGGACCGTGAATATGCCCCGCTTTCTGGCTTCAGTACAAATTTCTTTGACGGGCATGACAATCCCATATACCGAAACGATATGGGGGATTGCAATTACTCTGGTTTTGTTTGTTACTTCGGCGAAAATTGCATCAAAGATCGCTTGAGGATCATTTGCTGGAATAGGGAGTTTGGCTTGTTTATAGATACATTTCTTGCGCTTAGCTAACAATTGCCAGGCTCCAAAACCGCCTCCATGTTCCTGATCAGTATTGAGCAGCTCATCGCCTGGTTCCAGGTCAAGCCCCATGCCGACGTAATTCATGCCGAAAGTGGCATTTTGGGTGAGTGACAACTCCTTAAAATCGCAATTGATGATCTTTCCAATTTTTGTTCGCAACTCATCGTAAGGGAAGTACCCGGTTAGCAATGCGGGGCCACTTCCGTTTTTATAATCTATTTCTGCACTATGAGCGCCCCAATGGGTAAGGTGCTCTATCATAGCATTCATAGCATAACCAGATGTCGGGCCCATTGTACCGTTATTGAAATAGGTCTGACCTTCTTTTAGTGGAAATTGCTTCCGGACCATTTTCCAATAGTCCTCGGAATCGTCATAAGTTTCATTCAAAGGGTTTAATGTCCACTGTTTCGTATGATCGAATGACACTAAGGGGAGTGCCAAGAGGCTAGTGGCGCTATTTCTGAGGAATTTTCTGCGGTCAGACATGGTAGGATTGATCTGTTTGAAAGACAAGTTAAATAAATCCCAAGAGAGATATACACTTTGAAAGAATCTGCTTGCCAAAATGGATAGCGTGCAGATTATCAGTTCGTTAAAGATTGAACCTTTATGAAAACACCTAAAGTAGGTACTATCTACCATCCATTCTGGAAACAATAGCCTCCCGACCTCCTTGAGAATATTACCGATATTAGCGCCATTGAACCTTGATGATTATCCATATGTATTCTCCGAAAATTGCTAGACTGAAGGTGTTGATTTTGGTGGTGTTGATTGCGACCATTTTTACCGGATGTGGAAGTGAAAATTCAGGACCCCCTAAAATTCTTGTTTTTTCCAAAACAGCGGGCTTTAAACATGGCTCTATTCCAGCTGGCCAGGCGGCCATACAAAAGATGGGGATTGAGAACGGATTCGACGTTGAACTGACCTTGGAAGATTCCATGTTCACGGAGGAATATCTTTCTCAATATGCAGCCGTAGTTTTTCTAAGTACCACAGGCAATGTGTTAGATCACTATCAGGAGGCAGCCTTCGAACGTTATATTCAGGCAGGTGGTGGCTTTGTCGGAATTCACGCAGCAACTGATACAGAATACGATTGGGGCTGGTATGGTAAATTGGTTGGAGCTTATTTCTTGAGTCATCCACACAATCAGGAAGCAACCTTCAAGATTGAAGACAATTCTTTTCCTGCTACCGCTCATTTGCCGGGAAATACCTGGATTCGTACAGACGAACTCTATAATTTCAAAAAAATCAACCCAAATATTAATGTAATCTTATCGATCGACGAGTCTACTTACGAGGGAGGTGCTAATGGAGAATACCACCCCATGAGCTGGTATCATGAGTATGATGGTGGGCGATCTTTTTATACGGCCCTGGGACATACAAATGAAAGCTATGAGGAAACTGCTTTTCTGGAACATTTGAAGGCTGGGATAGTTTATGCGATCGGGGAAAATACAGCATTGGACTATTCGAAAGCAACAGCTACGATTCCTCCAGCGGCAGATCGATTTTCTAAGGTAAAATTGGTGCAGGGAGCTTTTACTGAGCCAACGGAAATGACGATTTTGCCCAATCATGATGTATTGGTTGGACAAAGACGCGGAGAGATCTTTCATTACAATGCAAAATCCGGAGTACTCACCGAGGTAGCCAAATTAGATGTGTATTGGAAAACTTTGGAAACACCGGGTGTCAATGCCGAAGAAGGCCTGATGGGACTTCAAAAAGACCCGAATTTCTCGGATAACAATTGGGTATATGTTTTTTATGCCCCAACTGGTGAAGAATGGGTCAATCGCCTTTCGCGTTTTAAGTTCGTCAATGACAAATTTGACATGGAGTCAGAACAAGTGATACTGGATGTCGAGAGCCAGCGTGAGATTTGTTGTCATACGGGAGGGTCCATTGCTTTTGGCCCGGACAATATGCTCTATTTATCCACTGGGGATAATTCTACACCTTTCAACGAACATGGTGCCAAGTATGTGAATAATGGATATGCTCCGTTGAATGACCTTCCGGGAAGGGAACAATATGACGCACGTCGTTCTTCGGGAAATACCAATGATTTACGTGGTAAAATATTGAGAATCAAAGTCAATGAGAACGGTACCTATAGTATTCCTGATGGCAATTTGTTCCCTGTTGGTACTGATAAAACAAGACCTGAAATCTTTACAATGGGACATAGAAACCCATATCGTATTTCTGTAGATCCGAAGAAGGGCTGGGTATATTGGGGAGATGTGGGTCCCGATTCTCGAGTTGATAGTCTTGAGACACGTGGACCCAGGGGATATGATGAAATGAACCAGGCAAGAGAAGCTGGTAATTTCGGATGGCCACTATTCGTGGGAGACAACAAGGCCTATTACGCGTATGATTATGCTACGGGCACTTCAGGAGATATTTTCGATCCTGCCACACCTGTCAATCACTCCCGAAACAATACGGGACTCACGAACTTGCCACCTGCACAACCTGCCTATGTGTTCTATCCGTACGCTGACACACAGGAATTTCCACAAGTAGGAGCAGGGGGACGAAATGCCATGTCCGGACCTGTTTATTATGCTGATCTTTATACAGGACAGCCCAATGCCCTGAATGAACATTATGATGAGAAGGTGTTGATCTATGAATGGATGAGAGGCTGGATGATGGCCGTGAGTCTTTTTGAGGATGGAACCTTCAATAAAATGGAACCTTTTGCGAGCAACATCGATCTTAACAATCTCAGTGACATGGAGATGGGTCCTGATGGTAGAATCTACTTATTGGAATACGGCACGGCGTGGTTCCGGAAAAATGATGACTCTGGACTGAGTTATATTGAATTTAACCACGGCAATCGGCCTCCCGTGGTAGGCGACATAACGGCAGACCGGGTTTCAGGTAAGCTTCCATTTACGGTCAATATGAGTATTGAAGCATCAGACCCTGATAATGATGACATTAAATTCCTGTGGCATATGGGAAATTCAGTAGTAGAAACAACCGAACCAAATCTCACTTATCAATACACCAAACCGGGTGAATTTGAAGTGGTCGTTGAAGTGCAGGATGAAAATAGAGGAAGATCCTTAAGCAATGAGTTACTTGTTGTTTCAGGAAATGAACGCCCTGCTGTATCGGTGAAAGTTACTGGTGGAAACAGCAGCTTCTTTGCAAAAGGAGTATCTGTATCATATGAAGTCACGGTAACTGATGGTGACGGTGAAGTGAATAAAGAAGATATCTATGTTTCAGTAGACTATCTCGAAGGCCTGGATCAAGCTCAGTTAGCTACGGGTCATCAGCAAATAGCTGCTTCTCAGCTAGGTGAGGCCGTCGTAAAGACATTGGATTGTGTGGGTTGTCACAAAGAGGCTGAAGTTTCAATCGGACCATCTTACACGGATATCGCGAAACGCTACAAAAGAATGAGAGGAGGTTCGCAATACATTGCCAGAAGAATTGTTGGAGGTGGTAGTGGTGAATGGGGAGAGGTAACCATGCCTGCACATCCCAATCTTACTAAGGCGGAAGTAGGACAGATCGTAGCGTACATACGTTCATTGGCGGAAGAAAAGACGGTCAAAGCGTCCTTGCCACAAACAGGCACCATAAGCCCAAATCCAGGAGAAGGTGATCAGGTCATGATCATCTCGGCGAGCTATACTGATAATGGGAAACGGGGAATAGCTCCTTTAACCGGAAGTGGAAGCTATGTGTTCAAAAGTAACAACCTTCCTTTTTCGAAGGATACTGAGCGTCAAAACTTACAGCATGTTGCCTTTGGCGGGCAAGACTTGCTCTTGCTTCCGGAGGGCGATGCGTGGTTTGCTCTGGAAAACGTCGACATGACCCAGGTAAAAATGGTTGGCCTCACAGTGGGTTGGCAAGAAGCACCTTTATCAGGGATATCTTTTGAACTCAGAAGTGGCGCCATCGATGGACCAGTAATAGGTAGTGGAACCATGAGCAAGCCTTCCGGAGGTTCTCCTGGTGGAATGATCCCCATTGTGATGAACCAAAAACTGGATGGAGTCGTCGATAAGTTGTATTTTGTACATAAACCCGATGAAAACCCTCGGGGAGCCAATCCTGTTGCTCTTGTGAATACCCTGTTTCAACTATGACATGTTTTGACCAAAAACGAACCGTACTTCTATTACTGGCACTGATCTCTACCGTTATGACCGTAGCACAGGACTTTGAGGTGTACGATTACATCAATTTTGAAAAGTACGCAACTGAAAATCAAGCGCTAGCAGAACGGGACTCACCAGAAGTAATCTTTATGGGAAATTCCATTACCGAGGGTTGGAGCTACCACAGTCCGGAATTTATGAGATCTCGTGGTTATATTAATCGGGGTATCAGTGGTCAGACGACTGATCAAATGTTACTTAGATTTCGTAAGGATGTGCTTGATCATAACCCTAAAGTGGTGGTAATCCTGGCAGGTACCAATGATCTTGCTCAAAATTCTGGCCCTGTTCCTTTATGGCACACGATGAATAACATAAAATCCATGGCCGAGTTGGCTAAAGTTAATGGCTCCAAGGTATTGCTGTGTTCTGTTTTACCTGCTAAAGCCTTTCCCTGGCGACCAGAGATTAAGCCCATTCCATTGATCAAAGAACTGAATAAAATGATCCGTCAGTATGCTGAGGAACGGGGAATGACCTACGTGGATTATTATGGAGCGATGGAAGATGGAAATGCCGGACTTAAGGTGCCTGAGCACACTGCTGAAACGGACCTGGTCCATCCCAATACCGCAGGGTACAAAGTGATGGAGTCGCTTATTCAGCCCGCTATAGAAAAAAGCCTTAAGTAAGAATCTTCTCCTGTAAACACGTCGATCTACCTTTTGGTTTGAACAATTTGAGCATATTGTTTACCTTGCGTCAAACAATTTAAAACAGCCTAATCATGCTCAAAACAATCCGATTAGTCAGTTTAATACTGACTGTTTTCTCAGTTAATTTCCTCCATGCTCAAAAAGCCATGCGTTATGGCAAAGTAACCAAAGAGGAATTGCAGATGGACAAATGTGCTTTTGCTCCTGATGCCAATGCGATGGTCTTAGGAGAGTCAGGAGTTCTCAGGTTTCGCTACAACAACGATAAAGGATGGCAATACGCCTTGGAAGTTGTCGTCCGAAAGAAAATTTTTAACGAACAAGGTAAAGAAGAAGGAAATATATCCATTGTGCTATACGACCCGGTACGGGGCGGGAATAGAGAGGAAGTAGGTACAATCAGGGCCAATACCTATAATCTTGAAAGTGGCAAATTGGTGAAAACAAAGGTTACTTCGAAGGAAGAACAACGAACCAGGCTGAATGACTATCAGGTTGAGGTTTCATTTGCCATGCCCAATGTGAAGAACGGATCGGTCGTGGAATATGCCTATACACTGGTGTCCGACTATGTCTATAACCTGAGTACCTGGAAGTTTCAGAGAGAAGTTCCTGTTGCCTATAGTTACTTTGATTTTACAATCCCTGAATATTTCAACTATCAGTTGTCGCAATTAGGTAATGTCATTGAACTGGATTTCCTGGAAGAGAATGCCCGGGAAACATTCACTTACAAATGGACCTCAACTCCTCAAGCAGGCGGGAGCGTAGAAAGAGGAACAAGTTCATTAGATTCAGAAAGTATTAGAAGAAAGGCGATTGCTAGAAATGTTGCCGCTTTGGAAGAAGAACCTTTAATGAGTAATAAAGTTGATCGTCCGGCTAGAATTGAATTCCAATTGTCTAGTACGAAAATGCCCAATAGGCCGATTAATCATGTAGCACAGGATTATACTCAGTTTTCTAAGGAAATCCTGGATTGGAGCTCATTTGGAAAGAAATTAGATGACAAAGGAATTGCGAAAGAATTGGTCACAAATTTGTCGAGTATCCCGGACCTGGAAAAAGCGAAAAGGCTATACAAGTGGTTAACTGAAAAAGTAACTTGGAATGAAGTTTATAGTATCACCGGTAGTGAGGCAGGTAAGGAGTTGCTTCGGAAAAAAACAGGAAAGGTGGGAGACATCAATCTTACGTTAGTAGCCTTATTGAGAGATGCCGGTTTGGTAGCCAATCCTGTAATACTTAGTACGAGGGGTCATGGTACGATTCATCCTGTGTATCCGAATTTGCAGGATTTTAATTACGTCATTGTTTCCACTGAAATTAATGGAAAGGAATATTTGCTGGATGCATCAGCTAAGTGGCCTTTTGGAACGCTACCTGAGAGGTGTTATAATGGACAGGGATGGAAGCCAGGTTTGAATGGAGGCAGCTGGGTAGACCTGAAGAATGGAAAACACAACACTTCTGTTTCCTCTACAATTACATTTGAAGAGGAATTTATCAAAACGGCAATGACGATTAAATATGGAGGGCATGCAGGAATCAATTTCTCCGAAAAAGCTAGGGAATCAGGTGATGAGGGCGTATTTAAGTTGATCGACGAGTCATTGGAAGAAGGCACCGTAGAGAATGTGAAATGGACTGACTCACTGGGAGTTGACAAACCATCGGTTACCTTTGATTGGGAGAGGGAAGTAGACGATTCGGACATAATCTACCTGAATCCACTGCCGTACGGCGCTGTAACGGATGTTATATTCAAGAGAGATGAACGTTTTTCGCCGATTGATTACAAGTATAAAGTTGGAGTTACAGCCCTGACTAAAGTGCACTTGCCAGAAGGGTATTCTGTGGAACTTCCGGAGCCTATTCGTATGATCTTACCTGATAAGGCCGCGGTTTTTACTTATTCTGTGAATCATATGTCAGGAGTGATTACTATACTAAGCCGTTTTCAGCTGAATAAACTGGATTACACCCCGGAAGAGTATAAAGAGCTAAAAACTTTCTATGAGGCGATGGTAGAAAAAAACACACAGACGATCGTCCTGAAAAAGACATAATACGAGTGATTCGAAAGTTTAAATCATATTAGACCCTGTCTTGCCAATATCAATGACAGGGTTCTTTTTTTAAGAATCAGGGTTAAGGTAGGTCTTCAAGTTAGTTCTTTAATATGTGGTTACCCACATTATCAATCAGTCTTCCGGCAAATGGGCGTATGCATTGATAATTAATTAAAACGTTAATAGGTCAGTGCCCGATCCCTATTGGTCATTCAAGTATTTTTGAGGAGAACCCGATCACCATTTGACTCCATGTCAGACCACAAATAC
Source organism: Cyclobacteriaceae bacterium (assembly GCA_965215825.1). GTDB lineage: Bacteria > Bacteroidota > Bacteroidia > Cytophagales > Cyclobacteriaceae > JAWPMT01. The sequence continues at coordinate 2,192,000 of CBDCEM010000003.1, forward strand.
TTCAAACTACTTGCAGAGCAATTTCCAAACCGCGCGAGAGTTGGAAAAGAGATTGTTTTACTGGAATCTCAACTGAACCTTCCGAAAGGCAACGAGATCTTTTTGAGTGATGTGCATGGTGAACATGAGCCCTTTTTGCACGTTTTGAAAAATGGGTCAGGGATCATAAAAGAAAAGATCGTACAGCTTTTTGGAACGGAATTAGAGACCAGGACCATTAATCAATTGGCTTCAATCATATACTATCCGAAGGAAAAGATTGATTTGCTTTTAGAAGGTGGTGACGCACCAACGGTATTTTATGAACAAACGCTGGTCAGATTGGTGAGGGTCGCCAGAGACTTTGCTCGGATTTACCCCAATCGGAAGTTGAATAAACTCCTCCCGATAGATTATGGTGATATCATTTTGGAAATGGTCGCCGATAGGGACTTGGGGTCAGATAAGAACTACTACAGACAAATTATCCAAAGCATCATTGACATAGATCAATGCCAGCAATTAATCATCTCACTGAGCACCTTTATTCAGCGACTGGCTGTAGATAGAATTCATATTATTGGAGATATCTACGACAGAGGACCCGGGGCAGATATCATCATGGAGAAGCTGATCGAATACCACTCCGTGGATATTCAATGGGGAAATCACGACATGGTTTGGATGGGGGCCGCAGCGGGTTCACCGGCCTGTATTGCCAATGTGCTTCGACTTTCCTTGCGATACGCGAATACAGAAACCCTGGAGCAAGGCTATGGTATTAACCTGGTACAACTTGCGTCTTTTGCAATTGAACATTATAAAAATGACAAAAGCATCGTCTTTAATCCCAAAGTGACACCAGATGAACTGCTCAATCAGAGTGAGCATTGGCTAAACCGGCTCATGCATAAAGCAATCACAATCGTACAGTTTAAACTGGAAGGTCAGCTAGTAAAACGTCGGCCCGAGTTTAGAATGGAAGATCGCCTTCTTTTGGATCAACTTGATTTAGAAAAAGGAACCGTCAGTATTGATGGTAAAGATCATGAATTGAATGACACCTTTCTTCCTACGATCAACCAATCAAACCCGCATGAGTTGTCAGAGGAAGAACAGCAACTGATGAATCGACTCATAACTTCTTTTAAAGAAAGTGAGAAGCTACAACGACATGTCAGTTTTCTCTACGAGAGTGGAGGTATGTACAAGGCCATTAATAACAACTTGTTATATCACGGTTGTATTCCACTACTGGAAGATGGTTCCTTGAAACCTGTTGAACTGGGAGGAGAGCCCAAGTTTGGTAAGAGCCTGATGGACTACCTGGAAGGGACCGTGAAGCTTGGATATTTTGGTAAGCCAGGGTCAGATGCTCGAGCGTTTGGGGAGGACATGGCCTGGTACTTGTGGGCAGGGCCCGATTCGCCCATTTTCGGTAAAGACAAAATGGCAACGTTCGAACGATATTTTCTTCAAGACGAGGTAGTTCAAAGAGAGGTCATGAATCCTTATTATAAACACAGAGACGATCCCAAGACGGCATTGATGATCCTTAAAGAATTTGGTTTGGAGGAACCCAATGCATTGATTATGAATGGGCATGTGCCTGTACAGGTGAGGAAGGGGGAGAGTCCGATAAAGGCCAATGGCAAGTTGGTAGTTATCGATGGAGGTTTTGCAAAAGCCTATCAGGGACAAACAGGAATTGCAGGATTCTCCTTGATTTCCAATGCTTACGGGAGACAGCTTATTGCTCACGAGCCTTTTGATTCTACTCAAAAAGCGATTCACGAAGAATTAGATATAGCCTACAGCGAGACGCTTCTGGGGCAGTCCGATCATATGCTTAGAGTTAAGGAAATGGATGAAGGAAAAGGTATCAGAGAGAAAATTAGTGATTTGCGAGCGCTTTTACTCCTTTTTGAATTGGGTGAAATACAAGAAAGAAAGGTTTCTGCCGACCCGAATTAGTCGTCAACTTTTTGATCTTCAGCTTGTTGAGTTTTTTTCTGTTCGTGATATAAATAGCAAATCCTATTGCGATACCAGTGCCTAACATACCCCAATTGTCCAGGGCAACAGAAAGGCTTACTCCAATACTCACACCTACTCCAATTGCCAGTCCTATTTTGTTAGAATCTTTGTTCATAAATATTCATGATTCACATTTGTTTCACCTTGATTGAAATATAATTTCAACAAAGCAAAAATACCGTCTACGTTGTAAGTAGGTACTCACGAAATATAGCTAGATATATGTGCGATGACATTTCTACTTTTGACTTTAAACCAAAGTTCTGTGTCCGAAAAGTAGTCATTTCATTTGAGAGAAAATTTTCTTAAAGTACCTTCATTCTCGATTTCAAAACTATCTAATTTCAAAATTGTATCTAAAGTGCAAAAATCATCAAAATACAAAAGGGGATGCCTTTCGTTTTGCCTCATTGAATTTACAAGTGTATGCAGAAAGGTCTTTTTTACTTTTTTTGTTGTTTTCTGTTGTGGTTGTAGCGATGTGACGGTGGCGCCCCCTCTATCTGATGATAATGTTATCAATAGCTTCTCCCTATTAAAAGAGCATAATTCCTCCTTGCCCGAAGATGTTATACTTAAGATTGAAGGTAATTTCATTTCAGGGAAAGTGCCATTCGGCGTTAATATTGATTCATTAATTGGAAGTATTGAAACAAACGCTGATTTCATTGAAGTGAATGGAGATAGACAATCCAACGGGGAAACTCCAAATAATTTTAGAGACACAGTGACTTATGAGGTGTTTTTCGAGTCAGGGAATTTGAATCGTTATAAAGTATATATCCAGAATTTCACAGGGCTTCCTATAGTTTACATTTCTACGGATGATGGTGAAATGATTACTTCTAAAGTCAATTATGTAGAAGGGGCGATAAATATCTACGGTACAACTAATTACAAAGATCTGGAAAGTCGAATTCGAATTCGTGGAAGAGGAAACAGTACCTGGACTTTTCCAAAAAAACCATACCAAATCAGATTTGATGATAAAGAGGAAGTACTGGGAATGGCTGCCGATAAAAAATGGATATTTCTCGCCAATTACTCTGACAAGACTCTTTTGTGAAACGAGATTTCTTTTGAATTAGGCCGCCTGAGTAGCTTGGAATGGACTCCTGACAGTCGGTTTGTCGAACTTGTATTCAATGGTGTCTATCAAGGAAATTATCAGATTACTCAGAAAGTGGAAGAATCTTCCAACAGAGTTGATGTGGGCGACGATGGATTTTTATTAGAGGTAGACCAATTGGACAGGTTGGACGAAGACGATGTTTATTTTAGAACAAGCAGACACCTATTTAATATCAAGGACCCACAGTTAGCGTTCAATGATGAGCAATATAATTTCATAAAGAATCATATCAATCAAATTGAAAATACTCTGTTCAGTGTGAGTTTTAGAGACCCGGAGAGTGGTTATCGTAAATACATAGACGTGGAATCTTTTGCAGATTGGTATATCATCAATGAGCTTACCAAGAATAATGATGCAATTTTTTGGTCTAGTGTTTACATGAACATGGAACTAGATGGGAGATTAAAAATGGGCCCAATATGGGATTTTGATATTGCTTTGGGTAATATCAATAAAAATGGAAATGAAAATCCTGAAGGTTTTTGGGTTAAGCGACATGCGAAATGGTATCAGCGACTTTTTCTGGATGAATATTTCGTAGGAGTAGTTCAATCACGATTTCAACATTTCTCAGAAAACAAGGAGTTGATTTTGAGTTCGATTATTAACAAAGCAGGCGAACTCAACCCATCACAAATGGAAAATTTTCAGAGATGGCCAATTCTTGGTCAACATATTTGGCCTAATTATGTCTATTTTGATACGTACCAGGAAGAGGTAGATTACCTCAACAATTGGTTAAATCAGCGATGGGACTGGATGAGTATCGAAATAGATGCTTTATAATAATTAACGGCGACTTTCTGTTTGATGAATCTTTTGACCAAAAAAGATAACCAAAATCCTGAGCAGTACATGATTAGGGTATACACTCCCGGAGCGATACTGAATGATACATTTTGTAGACTTACTACTGCCAGGGTAATGGCGAGTCCTGAATTTTGGATGCCCGACTCAATCGCTACGCAAATGGATTGAGCTCGGTTTAATCTCAAAAGTTCCGCTGTTAAAAACCCAAGAGATAAACTGATGAAATTCAATAGTAGCGCTGCAATACCTGCTTGCTGAAAGTAGGGAACCACACTGGCCCGGTCCTTGTAGACTAATGCGGCTGTAATGAGGATAAGCATAATGGTCGAGATCCTTCGCACATGCTTGTCCATCAATGTTGCAAAATTGGGTTTAAAAGCCCGAATTGACATTCCGATTCCTACCGGAATGATTACAATCACGAGCAATTGTCCAACCATCAGCACCTTATCCACTTCTATCTGCTGATTCGCAGCCATGAAATTACTGATGGCGAAGGAGACAATCAACGGGATAGTAAAGATCGAGATCACACTGGAAACTGCTGTAAGACTTACAGACAAGGCACTGTCACCCTTGGCCAAATACGTAATGATGTTGGATGAGGTACCCCCCGGGCATGCTGCCAACAACATGATTCCTACTGCAATTTCCGGAGAGAGGTTTAGGAAGTTGGCGATTGCAAGGCCCAGAATCGGTAAGAAGATCAATTGATTTACAAGCCCTGTCAAAATCCCTTTGGGATAAATCAGAACCCTTCTGAAATCCGCTAGTGTAAGTGATAATCCCATTCCTAACATGATGGAAGCCAGTACCAGGATCAGAATAATTGAACTAATGTCCATCAACGAAGCAATTCTACTTCATGACAGATGTCCTGCCAAAGAGGTTGAAACTGAAAATATCCTGCGAGTGGAAATCCAAGCTCAGCCCGGGTTCTCATGGCCGTGGCATGATCTATTTTAATCATGTCTTTATCCGTTTGCATAGCGAGCAATTGAGCCTGACAGCTTCTTTCCATGGTTACAAACCACCATACCGCTTCATCGATGGTGGTGCCAACGGTGATCAGCCCATGATTCTGAAGAATGGCCGCTTTGTAATCAGCTAGCGCCACGGCAATTTTTTTACCTTCTTCAATTTCATTCACGATACCCGAGTAGTCGTTGAACAACCCGTGATCTTCATAGAATGCGCAAGCATCCTGAGTGATGGGTTCGAGTTTTTCACCCAGACAAGAAAAAGACTTACCATAAACAGAATGGGCATGAGCAGCTGCCAATACGTCCGGTCTGGCGGCATGAACTTGCGAGTGGATAGCAAACGCCGCTCGGTTTACCGGATATTTTCCTTCCACTACATCGCCTTCATGATTGACGAGAATAAGGTCATTAGGAGTGATGATGTTGAACGACATGCCAAAAGGGTTGACCCAAAAGTGATCTGGCTTTTCTGGATCGCGGACGGTAATGTGCCCAGCTACGCCTTCAGAGAATCCAAATTTACCAAATATCCGAAAAGCACCTGTGAGCTTCTTCTTGAGATAATTTCTTTGATCCTCAGGGTTGTCAAATGCCGGTGGCATCGGAAGGTTCTTGGGTAGCAAATCTAAAGGAGGGTTAGGTACGGCCATAGGTCAGATGAGAGTGTCGATGCTTTTCTCGAATATAATGCTTTGATCTTTAAGTACGGACCGCCTTCTTGTGTTTCGGTAAATTCATTCGTTCTTTGTGGACATGGAACTATTTCTGCCGTTCTTGGTTAAATCAACGATGCCTCCCACCTTAACAATCACAATTTGAAAGGCTATATTTTCCTGTCCTTATCCATCACCTTTTGGGCGCTTAATTTTCATCTGGGAAAAATCATGTTCGAGAGCGTTACACCAAATGTGGCAGCGTTCTGGAGGTTTTTCTTCGCTGTTTTAGGACTGTTGGCTTTGTCCTGGAAAGTATTTCCTTCTCGTGCGGCACTTGTTAATCGACTTCCAGGTATCCTGTTGGTAGGATTTATGGGTGTTTTTGGCTTTATTTTCTGCTTCACACAAGGGCTGAATGCTACATCCGAAATGAACGGAGCGCTGTTTGTGGCGTTAAGCCCGGCAATCTCATTGATGCTCGCTTCATTTTTTCAAGGACACAAGATTCAGATAAAAGAGATTCTGGGAATACTGCTGGCCTTCCTGGGTGTTGCCTTCTTATTGAGTAAAGGTGACTTGAAGGTGTTAACTCAGATTTCATTCAGCAGAGGTGACATTTATTTTGGGATGGCCGCTTTATTTTTTGCTGTGCAAAATATCCTTATCAAGCAATACATTGGTAATACCAATGGCGTATTCTTTACCTTGGCTACCAACCTCTGTTGTCTCCTTGGTTTTACCGGATTACTATTTCTGGAGCCAGGTTTTCAAATTGACTACCCGGCGGAATTCTGGATCGCAGCAGCAGGCATGGGTCTTCCGGGCACCGCTTTGGCTTACTACGGCTGGAATATTGGCGTAAAACAAATTGGTCCGGCAAGAGCACCCGTATTTCTCAACATGATCCCGGGTATGGTCGCGGTATTTGCGGTTCCTTTTGGTGCGGAAATGCACGGATATCACCTGATCAGTTTACTGATTATCGTAGTAGGAGTATTGGTAATCCAGGTGAAGAGATAATTTGTTACTTTAGAATCGTATGGCGGAATTGAAAGATATAATTCTTCAGTTAGATCAATTGAAGAGGGAATTGGATCATCTTGGTCCCTTGGATCTGGATATGAAAGATCGGTTGGCTCAAAAGATTCGGTTAGAATGGAATTATCATTCCAATGTGATAGAAGGTAACCAATTGGATTGGGGTGAAACCCGTTCGCTATTATTACACGGTCTTACTGCAAGTGGTAAACCTTTGAAGGATCATCTTGACATGAAAGGCCATAATGATGCGCTGAGAAAGCTTGAGCAAATGGCTGACCGGGAAGTTCAAATTACTGAAAAACTAATAAAGGATTTCCATAAGATCATTATAGAAGACCCTTTCAAAGAGTATCCGGATCTAGTAACCGGTAAATATAAAAAAGAGCCTAATTATTTATATAACGAACGTAATGAACGGGTAGATTTTGCTTCTCCAGAGGACGTGCCCTCATTGCTAAATGAATTAATCAATTGGACAAATAATGCAATATTTCTTCCTAAGAGGAAAAAGAATAAATATGAAACACATCCCATCCTGATTGCTTCGATTTTTCATCTACGATTTATCAATATCCATCCATTTGCGGACGGAAATGGTCGCATTTGCAGGATTATAATGAATATCATCTTGATTCAATGCGGATTCCCTCCAATCATCATCCACAATGAAGACCGAAAAACTTATTTTCAAGCTATTCAAAGATCAAGAGAGGAAGGTGAGAGATTTCTGGCAATTTTCTTAGGGAATCAATTAATCAAATCATTGCAATTGTATCTGAAAGCTGCTCGTGGTGAAGCATTTGAAGAGCCCGATGATCTTGATAAGAAATTAGCATTGTTGCAAAAAGAATTGGAGAGCGTGGATACAGATGAAGAGGTGAAATGGCAATTTAACCATAATGTCCTTTTGTCAATCTTAACTGGATGGTATTCTGATTTGATTAAGAAAATGGTTCCGGCTATTGTGAAATTCAATCAATTTTTCGTAGAAACTCAGCATTCACTCTACACCAAGGAATCTCTTGTAAAGTTCAAAGACGAGCCTCCGGAGGAATCTCTGAGTAAATTGATAGAAATCAGTAAGGGAAATAGATCGGATTTCAATCAGTATCAATATTCCATTGGTTTAAGGACACATTTTGGATCTTTTAAAAAAGGTGGATTAAATTCATTCGGGTGCAATTATGGTTTAAGGATCGAATTTGAAACAATTAAATACGTTGTAAAAGTCGATTCTTTTTTAAAGCATAGTAAATCTTCAACTATTTTGTATGAGAAACTTTTACATAAGTCACTTACTTCCAGTGAAATAGACGCTATTGTAACGCATTTAACAAACGCCATATATCAACATATCGACTTTCATTCAAGGGAAGCTGGACTGAGGTGAATTCTTATATCAGGTCTTCTGACCCAATTCCCTCAAACCCTTCATAAAATTTCCAGGGTTCAACCCCCAATTCATCAAAAGGAAGGCCTTTCCTGTTGATCCATACCGTCTGAAATCCAAAATGGGCGGCACCAGCAATGTCCCAGGGATTGGACGAAAAGAAAATGATATCCGAAGGTTCACAAGAGAATTGTTCGGTGGCTAAAGCGTATACTTTGGGGGAAGGTTTAAACACTTGCGCCTGGTTGGCAGATAGGACATGGTCGATCTGTTCATCTATTCCAGCGGTAATTATACTTTTTTCCAGCATCTCTTGTTCTCCATTGGAGAGGATCGCTGTTTGGAAACCCTCAGCTTTGCACTGTTGCAGAAAAGCGTGAGAATCCTCAAAAGCAGTAGGTTTTTTGAAAATAGACAAAATGGCTTGTTTCAGAGCTTCATCTTCCATGTTGTAATAATGGCAAGTGTAATTCAAAGCTTCCTCGGTGACTTGATTGAATCCTGTGAACTTTCCCATCAATCCCCGTAGCCACGTGTACTCTAATTGCTTCGATCGCCACAGTGCCTGAATGTCTTCTGATACTTTTTGTTGTTCAGTACTAAGTCCTGGAATGCGAGAACTTACTTGAAGCAATGTGCCATAGGCATCGAACAATAGATGTTTTTCTTTCATGCAAAATCAAATTTTAAACGCAAGACGTCAGTACCAGATCAAATTTTTATTCCGAATTGACCATGTTACCGATTACTTTTGAAATCCTTTATCCATAACAATGGCGTCAGAAGGATTTAGTTCCAACTGAGCCATTCAAGATAAACTAATGTATCGGATTTTCAGACTTGGACTTTTGAGTCTTTTTTCATTGCAGTTGCTATCTATGCCGTCCAGGGGACAGGTCATAGAAGCTGCCCAATGGATTGGAGATGGCCATGATATTGAATACCGCCCAGCATCGATATATAGAGATACATTTTGGGTAGAAGAAGTAGAGGGTCCTGCCATTTTTAAAATTGCTTCTCTGGGTATTCATGAGGTTGAAATCAACGGTCATCGAGTGGGAGATGAGTTTCTGAATCCCGTATTTACTGATTTTTCGAAACGGTTATTCGAGATCGAATATGAAGTGACGGATCTCATTGTGGAAGGGCAGTACAATACGGTGACGGTAACCCTCGGGAATGGATTTTACAACTACCAACCTGTGACCAACTGGCGAATGGACCTGGCTCCATGGAGAGACCGCCCATCGTTCAGCGCATCGCTTTATGATACCATCTCAAACGAGATTTTGTCCCAAACGGATGAAACATGGCGTTTTGTTGATTCCCCGTGGTTCTTCAATTCCATCTGGCTGGGTGAAGGCTATGATCAGCGACTATTGATCAAGGATATTCACAATCCCACGATTAATACGGCAAGCTGGGCCCAACCGGTACTTTTAGATCCCCCTGATGTGCGGATTGAACCTCAACCCGATGTTGGGATAGAACTGGTGGAAGTACTGCATCCTGTCTCGATACAGAAGGTCAATAGTGTTACCGGAGTTTTCGCGTTTGAGAGAAATTTCGCGGGAGCCATTCATGTGATCATTCCGCCTTTGGCTACAGGACAGGAAGTTTCCTTTAAATACGGTGAGCAAACCAACGAAGAGGGATTTGTGGATCATAGTAACCTGGCGCACCCTTACAAGGAAAGAGTTCCTGGCGAGAACTTTCAAACGGACCGTTTGATCAGTAATGGAAGAGATACCTTAGAATTTACCAATCGATTTAGCTATCAGGGATTTCAGTTTGTCGAAGTAAAGTCAAGCAGAGCCCTTGATTTTAAGAAACTTCAATTGGAAGCCTACGTGCTTTCTTCCACGAAACGCGTTTCAAGTTTTGAATCAAGTGACGAATCACTCAATTCATTATGGCGCGCTGCCAATAATTCCATTGAAGCAAACATGCATGGATTACCTACCGATTGCCCAACGCGTGAAAAAAATGGATGGACTGGAGATGGTTACCTGATGCTGGGAGCTTGTGCCTTTAATTTCGACGTTGACCCCATGTTTCGGAAATGGGCAACTGATCATCGTGATGCACAATTGGCAAGTGGATTGGTTCCTAATGTTGTACCCACAGGAGGTTTTGGCGTAGATCGTAATTTTTTTGATTGGACAGTTTCCACGATCTGGGGACCCTGGTCACACTATTTGTACTATGGAGACGCATCTGTTTTGTCCGAGAATTATGCCTCGATGAAATTGTTTATGACCCATTGGCAAACACAGAAAGCAAATAATTTGCTGACTACCGGAATAGGGGATTGGAAAGCAAGTGTATACTCCTCTGTTATGTTCATGTCTTCGACACTGTATTTCGATGCGCTACGAAAAATGGCACAGATAGCAGAGACGCTGGATGAAACAGCAGATCAGGAATCTTTTGAGTCCGAAGCTGCATCAGTCCGTAAGACAATTCACCAACGATATTACAGATCTGAGGAGGGTATTTATTCGGAGGGTACACAAACAGAATTGGGTTTTGCGCTTTATTATGGAATAATTCCAAATGAGGAAATTGCTACAAAAGTGGGCCAGGCCCTACTGGAAAGGGTTCAAACCCTGGAAGAGAAAGTAGAAGTGGGTGTCCTGGGTGTTATGCCATTATTGGGGTCTTTGCACAATATGGGAAGATCGGATGTCGCACACAGGCTGGTTACCAATCCTAACAATGACATCTGGATGAATTGGTTACAAGGAGGTAGTAAATCGTTATACGAAGGGCCAGGGTATAAGCCCGAAAAAAGATACGGTGGTTCTCAAAATCACATGTATTTCGGTTCATACAATGAGTGGATTGCCAGTGGTTTGGCAGGTATCAGTCCGGCCTTTTATGATCCGGCCTTTGAAACAATTTTACTGCAACCAGCTTTCGTTGAGGAATTAGAACATTTAAATTGGCGTTTTAAAAGTGCCATAGGAGAGATAGGCACGAGGTGGAATTTTGTGAATGATGAGCTCGTTCGCTTTGAAGTTACTTTACCCAAGGAAACCAACTTATTGTTTGACATTCCTGATGGTTATCAGGTCAGGGAGGTTGAACCAATAGATGTATTGCAAGAGGCAACAATTAACAATAATGGTCAATTAAGCTTTTTTGCTGAATCTTTTATCATTGATTTGGAGCGTGCCGGAGAGACTGTTGATGAAACGATCGTTCCTCCAAAATTGTATTTTGATGGCGTGGGAATTTATTCTGATCAGCAGGCATACGCCGGCCAGGCCTGGGACTTTGAAATTTATGACCTTGGAGGTAGGCTGGTCCATTCCAAGCGTATCACCTTTATGGTAAAACACGTTCCAATTTTATCGCTGGAAGAAATACCTGATAGCTTTAGGGGAACTTTTGTTGGTAGACTGATCAATCTCGATACCAATGAGATGGAGAGTACTATCAAGTTCAACAGATAGTATTAGAATGTCAGTAGGCTGACGACTTCCTCCAAATATTGTTTTCTTATCTTATTTAGAATTGTTTTAAATTATCACAATTGAGTGATCTCTGACCTTGGAAATATTGAAAATTCTATAATTTCCAAGACAATCTATCTTAATCTTTAAAACCCAATGAACATACGTTTAACTGTTAATGGTAAACAGGTCGAAAAGGAGATTGAAGACCGGCAATTGCTGGTTAATTTCTTGCGAGAAGACCTGGATATGACTGGCACACATGTCGGTTGTGATACCAGTGGATGCGGTGCCTGTACGGTATTGCTGAATGGAAAGGCCGTAAAATCCTGCACGGTATTAGCGGCTCAGGCCGACGGAGAAGAAGTTACAACAATTGAAGGCATGAGCAATGGGACACTTCATCCCTTGCAAGAAGGCTTCAAAGAGGAGCATGGATTGCAATGTGGTTTTTGTACACCTGGTATGATCATGACAGCAGCTGATCTATTGAGTCGCAATAGTAATCCCTCGGATGAAGAAATCAGAGCTTCCATTGAAGGAAACTTCTGTCGATGCACAGGTTATCACAACATTGTGAAAGCCGTGAAATATGCTGCTGACAAAATGAACGCCTAACCCCCCATATATGAGTTACATAGGTAAACCAGTGAAAAGAGTCGAGGATAAACGATTCATTACTGGAAAAGGAAGATATACGGACGACATTAAGTTGGCCAACATGACGGCAGGGATATTTGTAAGAAGTCCTTATGCGCATGCAACCATCAAGCGTGTAGATACTGCAGCGGCCGAGGCCATGCCGGGGGTAGTTAAGGTATTTACTGGTGCCGATATGGCTGAAGTGAATGGTGTTCCGTGCGGATGGCAGGTTGACTTCAAAAATGGGGACACCATGAAGGAGCCTCCTCACCCGATCCTTGTAAAGGATAAAGCCTTACACATGGGAGATGGTGTTGCTTTCGTGGTAGCTGAGACATATGCTCAGGCCAAGGATGCGGCGGAAAAGGTTAAGGTAGATTATGATATACACGATGCCGTCCACGATCCGGAAGAAGCTGTAAAGAGCGGAGCACCGCAAGTACATGCAGATGCACCAAACAATACTTGTTTTGACTGGGCACTGGGAGATCCCATAGAAGAAGTAGATGCGGCATTAGCGAATGCCCATCACGTAACGACATTGGAAATGAGCAATCAGCGTGTTGTTCCCAATGCCATTGAGCCACGCTCAGCTATAGGACATTTCGAGGATGCTTATGATAAATATACCCTTTACACCACCTCTCAAAACCCACACTTGACTCGATTATTGATGTCAGCGTTTGTTTTGGGAATTCCGGAGCACAAAGTACATGTGATCGCTCCAGATGTAGGAGGTGGTTTTGGCAGTAAGATTTTTCATTACATAGAAGAAGTAATGGTCGTCTGGGCTTCGAAGCAATTAGGAAGGCCAGTGAAATGGACGGCTGAACGATCAGAAAGTTTCCTGACGGATGCACATGGACGTGACCACAAAACCAGTGTTTCCATGGGCTTTGATTCCGATGGAAAAGTCGTGGCTTTAAGATCCAAGACTTTTGCCAACCTGGGTGCCTACTTAAGCACATTTGCCCCAGCAGTTCCTACATATTTGCATGGGACATTGATGCAGGGACTTTATACCACACCAAAAATCAATGTAGATGTTACGGGAGTGTTCACGCACACCAATGCCGTAGATGCTTATCGTGGAGCAGGACGCCCTGAAGCTACCTATCAACTGGAACGATTGATGGACCTGGCTGCCCTTGAAATGGGTGTTGATCCTACGGAACTTCGAAGGAAAAACTTTATTCCTGCATTTGATGGGGTTAAGCAGGAAGGGTATGCGACCCGTGTGGCCTTGCAATATGACTCAGGTAATTACGAGCCTGTATTGGACCGTGCCATGGAGATGGTAGGCTACGAAGCTTTCCGAAATGAACAGAAATCATTGGATAATGGGAAGCTCCTGGGTATTGGGTTTTCAACTTACATTGAAGCCTGTGGAATAGCTCCTTCGGCGGTAGTTGGTGCCCTGGGTGCCCGCGCTGGTCTTTTTGAGTCTGCGCAGGTAAGGGTACAGCCCACTGGAAAAGTAAGTGTCTATTCTGGTTCGCATAGCCATGGACAGGGTCATGAAACCACTTTTGCTCAAATCGTGGCGGATCGACTCGGAATTCCTTTGGAGGATGTTGAAATTGTTCACGGAGATTCTGAGGCTGTTGCTTTTGGTATGGGAACATATGGATCCAGATCGCTCGCTGTGGGCGGTTCAGCCATTGTGAAAAGCCTGGATAAAGTAATTGAAAAGGGTGCACAAATCGCGGCACATAAATTGGAATCGAGGGTAGAAGACCTGGATTTTGAAAATGGACAATGGACCGTGAAAGGAACGGATAAGTCCATATCGTTTGGAGATGTTTCTTTGACCGCCTATGTTCCTCATGACTACCCCGCGGATTTAGAGCCCGGACTTGATTTCTCAAGTTTCTATGACCCAGCCAACTTCACCTATCCATTTGGATGCCATGTGGCTATTGTAGAGGTTGATAAGGAAACCGGAGCTGTCAAATTGAAACGATTCATTGCTGTAGATGATGTTGGAAATATCATTAATCCGATGATTGTTGACGGACAGATTCATGGTGGCCTTGCCCAGGGAATTGGACAAGCCTTATTCGAAGGAACCGTTTATGATGAGTCTGGGACGTTGTTGAATGGATCGTTCATGGATTATGCCATGCCTCGAGCCGATGACCTTCCAAATTTTGAAGTGGATCGGACAGTGACTCCTTGTCCTCACAACCCTCTAGGTGTAAAAGGCGCTGGAGAAGCGGGTTGTATTGGTTCCACTCCAGCAGTTGTCAATGCAGTAATTGACGCATTATGGAGTGGAGGGCATAAGGTAAAAGATATCGAAATGCCAATGATCCCTGAACGTGTTTGGAAAGCCATGCAAAATGGTTCTAATTAAATCCTGATAGCAATGATCCCAAGTAATTTTAATTATATAAAAGCAAAATCAGTAGAAGAAGCGATATCACTCATGGATACTCATGGTGATGACGCTCGTTTACTTGCCGGTGGCCATAGCCTGGTACCCGCATTGAAACTTCGATTAAATGATTATCAATACCTGATCGACGTTTCAAAAGTTTCCGAATTACGTCAGATTGAGGAAAAAGATGGTATGATCCATATTGGAGCCATGGTTACTCATGGTGAAATTGTCAGTTCAGACCTGATCAGCGATAAACTCAGCATTTTTTCTCAAGCTGCCGAGTTGATTGGAGATGTTCAGGTACGCAACCTGGGGACAATCGGCGGAAGCATAGCACATGCTGACCCTGCTGCCGACTGGCCTGGAGTACTACTGGCCTCCGATGCGCATATACATGTTCAGGGCAAGGGAGGTGGCCGAAAGATCTCGGCAGAAGACTTCTTCCTGGGATTATATAGTACAGCATTGGAAGACGGAGAAATGATTACCTCTATTGGGGTTCCTGTGCAAACTGGGGCCAAATCAGCTTACATCAAATTTATGCAACCTGCCTCACGCTTTGCCATTGTAGGTTGTGCTGCAGTGATCAATGGGCATGGAGCAAGGGTGGCATTCAATGGTGTCAGCGCTACTCCATTTCGGGATAAGGCAGTGGAAGCCAGTCTTGATGGAGGTGAGTCTGCTGAAGCCGCGGCTGGTAAAGCTGCAGAAGGCGTGTCGGTCATGAGTGATCATTTTGCTTCAGAGGATTATCGTAAGCAAATGGCCAAAGTGTATTGTAAAAGGGCACTTGCAAGTCTTTGACTTATTCGTCATGACTTGGAAACATTCGGTTTAGCAGGATGTATTCCCCGAACCATTTAAATCATTAGTGTAAGAATTGGGCACCTGAAATTTGGTGCCCTTCTTTTATGATGCAAAACAGAATTCAAGAAATTTCAGAAAACTTACTGAAACAAGGTTACGTACCCGACGATCGCATTGCCATGTCGATTCAACTTTCACAGATGCTTCAAAAGCCACTGCTCATAGAAGGGCCGGCCGGTGTAGGCAAAACAGCTATTGCAAAGGTGATGTCGGAGATCATGCATACGGAATTGATCCGACTGCAATGTTATGAAGGGCTGGATGCCAATCAGGCCATCTATGAGTGGAATTATCAGCGGCAATTAATCCAAATTAAATTGATGGAAACGGAGCAGGTTTCTATAGAAGAGAAAGAATCCGCCATCTTTTCTGAAAAATTTTTAATGGAACGACCGTTACTCAGGGCCATCGGGTCAGAGAAACCCACAGTTTTACTTATTGATGAGATTGATCGGGCGGATGAAGAATTTGAAAGCTTTCTTTTAGAGTTACTTTCTGAATGGCAAATCACTATCCCCGAAATAGGAACGATACCTCATAAGTCCATTCCTCAGGTCATCCTAACAGGAAACAGAACCAGAGAACTTTCAGAGGCCTTAAGACGCAGGTGTCTGTACCTATTTATTGACTACCCCTCTTTCGAAAAAGAAGTTCAAATTGTACATCAAAAAATACCGGGTATCAACGACCGGTTGGCAAAAGAAATAAGCCTGTTTATGGCAGAGTTACGGCAAATGCGGCTAGAAAAAGTGCCGGGCGTTGCGGAAACGCTGGATTGGGCAACTTCATTGTCAGAGATGCATTTCAGTCACTTAGATAAAGAGGTTGTTGAGTCTACTTTAGGAGTGATTTTGAAAGATTGGGAGGACATGCGAAGTACTCAGGATTCACTTGCGGAATTACTGGATAAGGTCAATGTAAAGCTTAATCTGGAATAAGGTGCAGCGGCAAACCTCCTTATCCAATCATGTTATTCAATTTGCCCGGTTTTTGCGATCCGAAAAATATGTGATAGGCCCAGAAGAGGAGGCAGATGTGTTAAAAGGATTGACAACTATTGATTGGTCCAATCACTTGCAATTTAAGGAAGTACAGCGAGCTGCTTTTTGTAAACACTTCGAGCAATACCAGCGGTTCGATGACTGCTATCATCGGTATTGGTCTGAGCTAAATAAAGCCATTGATTCCAAAACCAAACAGGTCGCAGAAGAACAATCGATACCTTCCAAAAAACAGGCGCCTTCCATTCAAGTGATAAGCAATTGGCTGCATGGCAATAAGGAGAAAGAAACACAGGATGTTCATCGCGCCAGCGAGGAATCAGTTGCGACAACTCCAGACTTCAGTAGTTTGTCGGATCACCAATACCGGGAATGGCAGGAAGTTATTCAATTGCTGCAAAAACAGGTTTCCAGGCAAAAATCCCGGAGGTTTGTAAAGTCGAAACGAAACCATCAGTTGGATTTTCGTAAAGTCCTGAAAAAAAGCATTGTTAAAGGAGGTGAGATTACAGAAATAGCTTTTAGGAAACCAAAGAAGAAAAAGGTAAACCTGATGTTGTTATGTGATGTAAGTCGATCAATGGAGTTGTATAGTCATTTCATGATCCAGCTCATGTATGCTTTGCAGAACAGCTCCATTAGGATCCACTGTTTTGTATTTAGTACCAGGCTTTTTCCGGTTAGCCATTTATTGAATAGACAATCCCTTGCGGAAGCACTGAGTGCTGTTTCAGAAGAAGTGGAAGGTTGGTCAGGTGGAACAAGAATAGGAGAGAGTTTCAGGGAATTCTTGGATAAATATGGGAAGAAAGTACTGGTTAGGAATACGTTCACATTCATTTTGAGCGATGGCTGGGATGCAGGAGATATTGATGTGCTAGATGAGAGTATGCACAAATTACAAAGAAGGAGCAGATCTTTAATATGGATAAACCCATTGGCGCCAAGTGCATCTTATGATCCGGAAGTGTTAGGAATGAAGACTGCTTTGCCGTATGTAGATCATCTTATTCCTGCCCTAAGCCCGAGGGCTTTAGTAAGCTATTTGAAATCTCAGTCGCTTTGAAACAATAAATCATAGGTAACTATTTTTTCGTTCTGGTACGTTTGATTGTTTTTTCATAAACTTGTAAGCTACGTTTGATATAAAAACAACAACATGTTCAAAACGATTCTTCTGGCACTTGTTCTTCAGACGCAACAAATGGATACCATTCCATTGATTGATTCGGACAAGATTCTGGAACAAAGTTCAACCTTGATCAATGAAGAAAAGTATAAAGCGTCTATTGCTCTCCTGAGACAGGTTGCACCTCATGACAGCAACTATGTTCAGGTTCAAAATGTGCTGATGTCGTCCCTTACAAAAGATGAGAGAATTTCGGAAGCAAAACAACTTGGACAGGTATTGATAGATACAAGAAAAGACGCTTCAGATGTGAGTTATATCACGCTGGGCAACCTTTATTTAAATAACGGAGATCCGGAAAAGGGTATTGAGATCTACACCCGTGGACGACAATACTTTCCTTACAGCAATGCTTTGATTTACAACCTGGGTTATGCGCACTATTTATTGAAAGCGTATGATAAGGCTGTCCCCCTTTTGCAGGAAGTATTAACTGTGAATCCTTATTACCGTTCAGCTCATAGTTTGCTTGGCAATATCATGGCAAAAACCAACCAACGTACCAAGGCTGCTTTGTGTTATTGGACCTACTTGATGATTGATGGAGACCAGAACTGGGCGCTTGTACGCTTGAACAACTTGATGAATGATGCCTATAGGGAGGAAGGCACTTTGTCTTTGGAATTGGATAATTCGAGTTTTGAGACCTATGACGCCTTATTGCGTTCGAAAGTCGTATTTGATGATAGGTACAAGACAACCATTGATTTTGAAGCACCTGTGGTTCAACAGACAGAGTTATTGATGAGTAAACTACGCTATTTACCAGGAACAGAGGATTTTTGGATGAATTTCTATGTGCCTTTGTATGAGAGAATATATAAAGAGGGACTCATGGAGCCTTTTGTTTTCTATATGTTATACTCTTCAGGAAGTGAAAAGGTGGTAGAATACCTTGAAAAAAACACAAAAGCCAAGGAGAAATGGATAGACCTGGCGTCTGACATGCTTAGGCAAAATAGGTTGGTCAATAAGAGAACTGTGCTGGGAAAAACCGAAAAATATAGCCATTGGTATTTTGATGATGGTACATTGAATGCCATCGGGGCAGAGATCAACGGGAACAATACCGGGCCTTATTATTTCTACCACGAAAACGGTCGATTACAGGCGGCAGGTGAATACAATAACGATGGATCAAAAATAGGGAAGTGGCAATTTTATCACGAAAATGGTCAACTGAGTAGTGAACAGGATTTCAGTGACGAGGGACTGCCTCTTGGTGAGGTGAATCGGTATTCAGCCGAGGGAGATTTGGTAGAAACCGGTCGGTACAAAGAAGGTAATCTTGACGGGAGTTATGAATGGTATTATCCATGTGGAACATTGAAAGAGACCTATCCCTATGTAGAGGGAGTTGGTTCTGGGGAAGGAATAGTTTATTATGAAACTGGAGAAGTTTGGACCAGATATGGAGTGAAGGACTCCAAATTGAATGGCGATTATACGACGTATTTTCAAAATGGAGAGGTGAAAAGTCGGTACACTAACAAGGATGATGAAGCAACTGGTCCTTTCGTTGGCTATTATCCTAACGGACAAATGGAAAAAGAAGGGCGGTACGAAAAGGATTTAACTGCAGGTGCCTGGCTTTTTTACTTTAAGAATGGCCAATTAAGTGATTCTGGAAATTATGTCGACAATACGAGGATAGGCAAGTGGATACACTATTACCAAAATGGTAAGGTCCGTCAAACGGAAAATTATAATGATGAAGGCCAGACCAATGGCACTGTGGTGTGGTATGACCTGGATGGGAAAATATATAGTAAACGCGAATACCGATTGGATACGCTCGTCGCTTATAAGTTTTTTGATAAGTACGGCAAACTGCTTTATGAACAGTCAGACGTGTCTGGGAACATGCCCTACAAGGGTTATTTTCCATCGGGACAATTAGAAATAGAAACCACCCTGGTAGGCGGAAAGTACAATGGACTTTACAAGGAATACCACATCAATGGAAGAGTTGAGCAAGAAGGAGTGATGAATGATAATTTATGGAATGGGGCCTACAGAAAATGGAGTGATCATGGCAACATGGAGTCGGAAACTACCTATGTAAATGGGACAAATACCGGGTATTTTCGATCCTTCTATGAGAGTGGTCAACTCAAAACCCAAGGTTGGATGCAGGATGATGTGCCCAATCAGCTTTGGAAGGAATACTATCCAGATGGAACCATTGGTGCTACTTATCAATATGACGCAGGTAAATTGACGGGCCCCACGAAGTATTTTGACAGCAATGGAAGATTATACTCGGAAGAAATCTATGATCGTGACCAGTTGCAGTTGATCAAACGATACGATACCCTGGAACAGGTTTTTCAGGAACTTACCTATGCCAACAATGAAACAATGGAGTTGAAAAGTGTATCAGGTGAGGTCATTATGGTAAATACCAAAACTTGTGGTCAGGATATGCACGGTATCGTTTCTTTTTACCCTGGAGGAGTAAAGAAGTTTGAATACACGATGGTTAATTCCTCTACAACAGGATACAAATCCTACACACCTGACGGTAAGTTGAATGTGGAAGGTGACTATCTGATCAATCAAGTCAATAACGAATGGAAATATTACAATTACGATGGTGTACTACAATCCATAGATCCAATTGAATTAGGAGTTACGGAAGGTCCTCATCGATTTTTTTACGACAATGGAACGATGAAATCTGAGTGTTTCTATTTGAATGGGGAGCGACACGGACCTTGTAAATACTATGACCCCTCAGGAGCCCTCCAGGTTTTGAAACATTACAAAACCGGCTATGGTGTCGTCGGTTACCAATATGAACTCAAGGATGGCACTTTAAGCGATACTGTATTTCTCAACCAGGCGGAAAAGCAAGAGCTTCGGGCCTATTATTCCACCGGAGAGGTTTCCTTAGTACAGGAGTATGATCATGGAAATTTCGAAGGAGTAAACACCACTTACTTTAAGAATGGAGAAAAACAACGACATGCCGAATACAGAAACGGAAATACGGTTGTTCAGAGAGAATATTATCCCAATTCTCAATTAGAAAGAGAGACTCCTTTCGTCGAAGATCTGACGCACGGGACAGAAAAACATTATTATCCAAATGGAAAGATCCGAGAAAGCGTAAGTTGGAGATTTGGTAATAAAGATGGGTGGCATCGGTTTTATGGAGAAGATGGTCAATTGAAGTATGAGTATTTCTACCGCTATGGACAGTTATATTAGAGGAAAACTAAATGCAATCATTATAGCACTTAGCTGGAGTGGATATGCGGTTGTAGCGCAAACACCGCTTGAAGAGCTTGATTCTTTTAAAGAAAAGTATCCAAATGAATCTGCGGTAGTAACGGATAAGTGGAAAGAGATCCATATCAGCATTGTAGCAGACTCTTTGCACATTCAGGCTGAGAGTTATGAGGAGACATTGGTGATGAGCAATTCAGGCTCATGGATCAAGGACAAAGTTTTTAGTTCTTCCTTTTCATATGTTGATGAGATAGACGCCTATACCCTGATTCCCGGCCGCAGGAAATATAAAAAAATCCCTGTCGAAACCTTTAACCGGTCATTTGACCGGGAAAGCTATGTTTTTTACGATGACAGTGAGTGGATTTCTTTTACCTACCCTCAAGTGGATATAGGTAGTAAAGTCGTGAACCAATATGATTGGGAGATAACTAAACCACAGCTGTTACCAAAGTTTTATTTCTCTTCTTATGTTCCAGCTGCAAAAGCCAGGTACCGGATTGTTGCTGATCCTGGAGTCGATCTGGGGCATCATATTTACAACGATGATCTGGACATCATTACTACAAAGGAATACTTAAATGAAGAAGGGAGACAGGTCTATGAGTTTGTCGCAGAGGAAATCGATAAAGTAACATATGAAAGTGACAATCCTTCTTTCAGTTACCTCACACCGGTAGTTTATGTTCGGGTTAAAGGCTTTCAGAAGTCGGATGGAAATTATGAACGAGTTCTCGCCACATTGGACGACCTCCATACCTGGTATCGGACTTTTTTGGAAGGCCTCGATGATTCTGAACCAATTAAAGACCTGCTTGTGGGAGTCGTTTCTTCTGAAGACGAAGAACTGGAGAAAATTCGCAAAATCTTTTATTGGGTGCAGGAAAATGTTAGGTATATCGCATTTGAACAGGGTATGCGTGGTTTTGTTCCACACCCGGCAAAGTATGTACTTGAAAAGCGCTATGGTGATTGCAAAGACATGT
Source organism: Cyclobacteriaceae bacterium (assembly GCA_965215825.1). Taxonomy (GTDB): domain Bacteria; phylum Bacteroidota; class Bacteroidia; order Cytophagales; family Cyclobacteriaceae; genus JAWPMT01. Next base: position 2,213,791 of record CBDCEM010000003.1, read on the forward strand.
CCAGTCTGCTCGTCGCGGCTTTGCGTAGTGCTGGAATAGATGCGAATTTTACATGGATTGGAAGCCGTAATCTGCCGTATCAATATACGGAAGTCCCAGCTCCAATAGTCGATGACCATATGATTGCTAGTGTAGATATCAATGGTACAAGGACATTTCTTGATGCGACCGGATCTTATACACCCCTGGGATATCCTACATCCATGATACAGGGTAAAGAAGCTTTGATTAGCCTGGGCGAACAGAAATATGTGGTAGAACGAGTGCCTGTGGTTTCAAGAGAGGAAAATATGATGATCGATACTTCTTATGTTAGTTTGGAAGGTGGTACACTCACTGGAAAAGCGACAATGAAACTATCAGGACTTGTTAAAGTGGCTAATACCTACAAACTCATCACACAAACTTCCACGGGCCAGGAGAAATACCTTCGGAGATTGTTAAGCAAAGGGAGTAACAAGTTTTTGTTAAGCAATTATGAGTTGCAACATGTTGAAGACCTGGATCAACCAATTGAGATTTCTTATGATTTTACTGTAGGTGATTATTACAAGGAAATAGGAGATGAGCTTTATGTCAATTTATACTTAGACAAGAGTCTGGTAGGTGATTTGTTGAAAGATCGAAAGACACCTCGTGAAAATGATTATCGATATATTAATCGCTCCTCTGTAGTGCTGGATATTCCCGAGGGATACAAGGTTGAATATGTTCCTGATAATATGAATCAATCCTGGGATCATTTCGGGTTCGATATCACGCACAAACAGGTAGGGAATCAAGTTATAGTGACGAAGGAATTTTTTGTCGATTATCTGCTTTTGAACCCAGATGCGTTTGGCCAATGGAATGAAGGTATAAAAACGTACAACCAGGCACTAAGGAATACGATCATACTTAAAAAAACGACTAAATGATGATAAGCAAACGAACTTCTTTGATGGCTACTTTATTCGTGTTCGTCGGCTTTTGCCAGGCCCAGATCAATTGGGAGCAAGAAAGAGACCCATTCCCCGTGGAAGAAGATCAGAAGGATTATCCATTGTATTACCTATATCGGGGCATACACTATGATTTCAAGTATGATGATCAGGGAAAGTATGTTTGTGATATCACCTTTCATGAGATTGTGAGAACCAGCAATGACCAGGCCTTGTCCTCTCAAAATAAGATCTACATTTCCACAGGTAATGTGATTGATATACTGGATATAAAGGCCCGCACTATTTCGAAGGAAGGTGTGGTTGTGTCCCTCAACCAGAAAGATGTTAAAGAAGTAGAAGACGAGGAGAATCAGGGAGGTTATCGGATTTTCGCGGTAGAAGGTGCAGAAGTAGGAGGTGAGATCGAGTACAGGTATGTGAAAAGAGTCAACGGGTCCACATTTTTAACCGAGAACATTCAGTTTAATGCACCAGTAGGACAATATGATTTCATACTTACTTGCCCTGAAAACCTTGAATTTGACTTCTACACGGCCAATGACACGACCCAGGTGCTGCAAGTTGATACCACGGAATCCTACAATCGCTATGCCGCGACTTTTGAAAATATACCTGAATTCATTTCGGAGGCGTTCTCCGGGTTTGATGCTGACAAAAAAAGAATTGATATCAAACTGGCATATAATTCTGCCAGGGGAAATCAACGGAGGCTCAATACATTTTCTGATGCAGGCAAATCGGTCTATGGAAGTGCGGTAAATCTGACGAAACAAGAAGAAAAGTCACTGACAAGTATCATTAAGAAAAGTGATCCCAACAAAGGAAACAAACTGAACCGTTTTCAGGCATTTGAACATGAAATCAAGCAGCAATTTTTTTATGATGAGAATGCTACCAGCAGTCTTGAGGACCTGGAAAAGAACGGCATTGGAAATGATCGGGCTTTCTTAAAACTATTCGTGGGGTACTTGAGGTACCTGGAACTGGACTATGAAATAGTCGTCACCATCAATAGAAATGAAAAGAAATTCGAACCTGGTTTTGATACCTGGAGCTATCTCAGTGAATATCTAATCTATTTACCAGCGTCGGATCAGTACATGAGCCCAGGCACACTATTCTATCGCCTTGGAACAGTTCCATCAATGATGACAGCAACACAGGGGATTTTTGTTAAGCCCACACCAGTTCAGGATTTTATCTATCCTGTAACGCGAATTGGATACATCCCTGAAGTTTCTTCGGATAAGAACATGAACAACATTTATATGAACATTGCCTTCAATGACGATTTTACCGGAAATCAAGTAGAGGTGGATCTGGAGTATGCTGGGGAAGAAGCAGAAATATACAAGGCTGCATTTCTGAGAATGAACGAAGAACAAAAAGATGAAATGCTGGATCGCCTTGTAACGTACTTGAGTTCAGATGCGGAGAACAAAGAAGTAGAAATAAAAGCCGCACGAATAGAACTGGACAACTGGAGAGAACCTTTTGTAATCAACTCATCATTTTCCACTGAAGAATACCTGGAACTTGCTGGTAATAATTTACTTTTCCAGGTGGGGAAACTGATAGGGCCTCAATCTGAAATGTATCAGGATGAGGTTCGGAGAGGTCATGTGGAAAATACAAACAACAGAGGCTATCGAAGAGAAATCACGGTCAAACTTCCGAAAGGATATGAAATCCAGAACCTGGACGATATCATCATTGAGGAAAATGTTTATGACGAAGAAGAGCTTATTTTTACTTTCAATTCATCTTATGAAGTGACTGGTGATGAATTGAAGATTGTCATAGATGAATATTACAATCGTATTTTCTATCCTGTTGAGGGATTTGAGGCATTTCGAAAAGTAATCAATGCTGCCGCCGACTGGAATAAGGTCGTTCTGGTGATGAAGAAAGTTTGATATAACAATATATAAGTGGTTGAAATTCAGTAATATTGATCAGCTCACTTTATCCGAATTTGAAAACAGATCCCTTCGTAATGTTTGTCAAGCTTTTCCAGGCCTTGTTTATAGTTTTTGCGGTCCTCTCTTGCTCACCACCGGAACAAAAAACATCGGAAAAGACGACTACAATACCTACCGTCAAGCCCGAGTTAACAACCCTGTTGGGGGAACCTCTCCCCAAAAAGTACTTCACGGACTCGGCTTTGCGGATAGATTTTGAACAAAAACTGGCAACAGCAAAAGCCAATTATGAACAGTATCCGGACAGTGTGGATATGATCATATGGTACGGTCGACGTTTAGCATACCTGGGCAGGCATCAGGAAGCCATTAAGGTTTTCAGTGAAGGCATTAAGAAATTCCCTGAGGCCTATCAGTTGAGAAGGCACAGAGGCCATCGTTACATTACAACAAGGCAGATTGATAAGGCGATAATGGATTTAGGTGAGGCTGTAGCGCTTTCGGTGGATCAACCTAATGCTATTGAACCTGATGGTTTACCTAATGCACAGAATATCCCACTGGGAAATGATAAATTCAATATCTGGTATCATTTCGGCCTGGCTCATTACCTCAACGGTAGATATGACCGGGCATATGGTGCGTATAGACAATGTATGACCTTTAGCGATAACGATGACCTGAAAGCCGCCACCAGTTATTGGCTTTACATGGCGGCCGTAAGATCAGGCTCTAATACAGTTGCTGAACGTACGCTAAGAGAAATATCTTCTTCCTCAGAAATGATTGAAAATGAAGCTTATATGGACATGTTATTGATGTTCAAGGGGATCATTTCTCCGGAAGCATTGCTGGAAAAAGCGACTAATCCGGATAGTACGTTAAATCCGACATATGCTTACGGTATAGGTTTTCATTATGCGAATACGGACCGCCCTGAACAAGCTTATGACGTGTTTGAGAAAGCGCTTCAGGGGACCAGTTGGGAATCCTTTGGCTTTATCGCCTGTGAAGCTGAAGTAGCGAAGTAATCTGATTACTGCTTATCTTACCTTTCATGTTTGACTATATCATAGTTGGTGCAGGTTCTTCTGGTTGTTTATTGGCCAATAGACTTTCAGAAAATCCTCAAAACAAAGTCCTGCTGCTTGAGGCAGGTACACCGGACAAGGATCTTTTGATCAAAATTCCCGGAGCCTATGGCAAGCTCTTTAAAAAACCCTTTGACTGGGGATATTATACTGAACCTCAAGTACATATCAACAATAGGAAAATGTACGTTCCAAGGGGTAAAACACTGGGAGGGTCCAGTAGTACCAATGCCATGGCTTATGTCCGTGGAAACAAGGCTGATTATGATCATTGGTCTTCATTGGGCAATCAAGGATGGTCCTACGATGAAGTACTTCCATACTTTATGAAGTCGGAATACAATCAACACCCTGAGCAGGTAGACAAAGGCTTTCATGGTACAGCTGGAGAACTTTCGGTTACCTTCAATGAGCAATTTGAAAGCCCCTATATGGAACCCTTTATACAGGCTGGGTCAAATTGGGGATTGCCAAAATTTTCAGACTATAATGGCAAATCACAGAAAGGTGTTGGACGATTCCAATTTACGATCAAAAACGGTTCACGACATAGCAGTGCTACTGCATTTTTGAAGCCGGTCATGAACCGCTCAAACCTGACTGTCAGGACAGGTGCTCATGTAGAAAAACTACAGATCAATGATCAAAAAGTTTCAGGAGTTTGGATCGCAAAGAAAGGTGGAGCTTCAGAGTTAATTAGCGTTTCAAAAGAAGTTATTCTGTCTGCAGGCGCCATAGATTCACCAAGAGTATTATTGCGTTCTGGATTTGGTACAACCGAAAGCCTAAGAAAGCATGATATTGAGCTGATCATGGAATTGCCAGGTGTTGGTCAAAACTTGCAGGATCACCTGTTCTACAGTGTATCATCGAAAGCATCTTTGAAAGGTGGTCTGAATCCCGTGATTGCTCCGGGGCGTCAGGTTATGGAGCTGTTCAGGTATTTCTTCAAGAAGAAAGGAGCACTGACCATTGGGCCCCTTGAAGCAGTTGCATTTTTCAATTTGGAAGACCCTTCGAGTGAGACATGCAATTTTCAATTTCATTTTGCACCTCTTCATATTGGCAAAGGGTATGAATATGATGTGTATGATCTTTCTACCTATCCAAAAACAGATGGTTACACCATTCTGCCTTCTTTGTTACAACCCAAAAGTAGAGGTACCGTAGGGTTGCAATCCAAAGATCCATTTGCTGATCCCTATATTCAACCCAACTTTCTCTCTGAAGAAGAAGACCTTCAAGCGCTCATTAAAGGCGGAAAAATTGCTTATGAATGGATGCAAGATTCGGTTTTCGATCATTGCAGGGAAGAGATGGTGGCGCCGCCAGATACCAGTTCAGATGAGGCCTGGGCCGAACACATTCGAAATTCGGCAGAGACCATTTATCATCCGGTAGGAACTTGCAAAATGGGAACCGACGACATGGCGGTAGTTGATCATGAACTGAAAGTCCATGGAATAGGAGGGCTGAGAGTAGCAGATGCTTCCATCATGCCCACGATCATGACCGGAAATACAAATGCCCCCTGTTATATGATTGCGGAAAAGGCCGCGGACATGATATTGTAACATTTTGATCGCTCATTTTTTATACAATTGTTGAATTAGAAATTTTCGGGCCATATATTGAGCAATCATTTTAATTACTACTTAACAAAACATCATGGACCTGGAACAACAAAGCAGAAACAATTCTATTTCATTTCATGGAAGCTATAGCCAGTTTTGGGGATTGGCATTATACAACATTCTTTTAACCATCATCACTCTGGGTATCTATTATCCATGGGCCAAATGTGCCATCCGAAAATTCTTATGGCAAGAGACTGAAGTTGGAGGATCCCGACTAGAGTGGCACGGAACCGGCCTGGAAATGTTTAGAGGATTTATCAAAGCCTACGCCATAGTCGGAAGTTTATTATTGATTATCAATTTTGGACCCTATTTCCTTCCTCCTGAACTAGTAGTTGGTGTGATTATTATTGCCTACCTGGGTATTCTCACGCTTATTCCATTGGCCATTCATGGGATGGCCCGATACCGATTTTCAAGGACAAGCTTAAGAGGAATTTATTTTGGTTACAGAGGTAGGATCGGAGAATTCTATGGTAAGACCATCAGAGACTTTCTTTTTACCATTTTAACGCTAGGTATTTATGGCTTTTGGTTGCAAACCAATATTAGAAGGTACGTCATGAGACATGCTCGTTTTGGAGATGTAGAGGCTGATTATGATGGTCAGGGCGGAGAATTGTTAGGCCTTTCCCTTGTACAGGGAATATTAACGGCAATTACATTTTATATCTATCTGCCATGGGCGATCATTGAAATATTAAAATTTCATATCCACAATACAAGCTTGATTCAAAAAGGGAAGAGGCACTACTTCCAAACTAACGCAACGGGCGGTGCTTATTTCATCGTAATGATCAAGGCTTTTTTTATAACCGTATTCTCACTTGGAATTGCTGCGCCTGTTGCTCAACTGATGATTCACAAGTACATCGTAGAATCTCTCTCCATAGAAGGTGACTTCAATTTTGACAACATAGAGCAAACAGAAGGTGAGTATCGTGATGCTACTGGTGATGACATGGGTGATATTCTGGACATTGATCTTTGATAAGCTTTGAAAGCCTATTACAACGATGGAAAAACTTCAGCTCGCCAGGAATGCGAAGTAAAGCTGTTGCCGGGAACGTTGAACATCTTATTTCAGGATGGGGAAGGGAACGCTCAGGCATTAAATTGGAATGTTGCTGAAATCCATAAAATAGATGTACGTACTTCCAGTACCGTACTGAAATATGGTGAATTCCCTCAACAAGTTTTGGAACTCGAGGTTCCACAGGACCTGGATGAGATTATTGCCAGGTATCCGAGTGCAACTTTTCACCAATCGACCTACAATTCTTTCGTCAATTTAGGTAGGAAGGGATTCCTTTTTTCCTTGTTTGGTGTATTGATTTTTGGAGCGCTTTTTTTCCTATATGTTGCACCCGCTTTATCAGATGCATTTGCGAATGCCATTCCGGAAGAATACGAAACCTATATTGGTAAAAATGTCCAAGAAACTTATTTGCAATACCTGGATGTAGATTCAACCAGGAGTCGGAGCATGCAGCAGTTTTTTGATGCCCTGAACTATGAATCCAATTACGAGATTGAGGTAGTAGTTGTAGAATCTGATCAGGTAAATGCCTTTGCCTTGCCAGGAGGTTTCATTGTCGTGTATTCAGGTATTCTGGACATTATAGAAGATGAAGAAGAACTTGCTGGACTTTTGGCTCATGAAGCCTCACACATCAATGGGAGACATTCGCTCCGATTGATGGCCCGTTCACTTTCGTTTTATCTCTTACTTTCTGTTGTGTCAGGAGATGTAGGAGGCTTTTCTTCTGTTATTGTCGAAAACAGTAATATGATAGGAAATTTATCTTTTTCAAGGAGCGTGGAAAAAGAAGCGGATTTGGAAGGAATCAAATTAATGCAACAGGCAGATCTGAACCCTCGGGGGATGATAGCCCTTTTTAGAAAGTTTGGAAATCTAAGAGATTCAACAAATCAGGAATTACAACGCAATTTGAATATGGATTCATCAGTATCCGAGGATTCGACTGAAACATGGAGTCGGTACACCTGGAAGCGCGCGGAACAACTTCTTTCTACACATCCGATTCCCGAAAATCGAATTGAATATCTCAATAAAGCACTAGACGACATTTCAGATGTTGGTATAGGCAATGATGAATTAAGAGAACTATTTGATCAGATAAAAGGCGAGTAAATGCTAAATAAGTAAAGAACATTCCTTTAGTAATTATCAGGGGTACTTATATTTTTCAGAACGCGGTAAAAGAAAACTTTAATGAATGCATAATTTGCTGAACTTAAAAGTATATGTAGCGTTATTAAATGTACATACATATATTATTACTCTTATGACACTGAAAGAAAAGACACAGGACATTTACAACATGCTAGGTCAAGGTCAATTGATGGATGCTTTTGAAAAATACTACGCTGAGAATGTTGTAATGACCGAACCTATGGGTACAAGAGAAGGCAAAGCAGCATGTCGGGAATACGAAGTGCAATTCTTGAATAGCATTCAGGAGTTCCACAACATGGAGGTAAAAGGTATCGCTTCTGACGAAGAGAATGGTATTGTTTTCCATGAAACTTCAATGGATGTGACATTCAAGGATGGGAATAGGGTTCAAATGGAGCAAACAGGAGTGCAACGATGGGAAAATGGACAAATCGTACATGAAAGGTTTTATTATTCAGCAGGCTAAAAATAACTTCTTAAAATGTTGAAGAGGTTGTTCCAAAAGTCATAATAAGAAGGTACTATGTCACATTGAACCAGGTAGAATAAGGTTTCGATGTGGACTCAATTAGATATCCTGGATACTTTTGGGACAGCCTCTTTTTGTTATACACCTCATCGAATTGTGGGCGGAGGCCATTGTTGAGAATGGATTACTTTCGCACCTGATGATACCCATCGAAATACTCGAAAGATATAAGCCGGTTCAAATAGAACTCCCAAGCGGTTCTTTTCTGTTTATGGAAGGGGAAGAAGCACGGTTTTTCTACCAGATTATCGCTGGGCAGATTCGAATGTTAAACATCAATGCGGAGGGCAAAGAATTTGTTCAGGGTCGCTTCGAAGCAGGACAGAGCTTTGGTGAGCCGCCTTTGTTTCATCAGGCCTTGTATCCGGCTTCAGCAAGGGCAGAAAAAGTAACCAGATTCTATAAACTCGGTAGAGATAAGTTTCTGGAATTGTTAAAAGATAATCCAGAAGTGCATCTGAAGTTTACGACGACACTGACCAAACGCCTGATGTATAAAGCCATGATCATGAAAGAGATTTCAAGCCATGATGCACAACACCGTATTTTAACTTTCATGGATTACCTGAAAACTGAATTTGGTAAGCAGCAATCGCCATTTCTCATAGATCTTACCCGCCAACAATTGTCCAACCTCCTTGGCATCCGGGTAGAAACAGTTATTCGAACAGTCAAGCAGCTAGAAGAACAGGGCGAAATTGAGTTGCAAGGAAGAAAAATCTTCCGTTGAGTTCATCGCTTAAGAAGCTATTTATCTCAAACCATCTAAGAAACTTTTCACAATATGATCCATGTCATAAAATAGCCATTTCCGGAGGGGTAATCTTGTCTCGTAATCAATACTGAGGCACATGAAAGACCTTGACAATTCTATCTGGTTCCCAATTCGGTACATGTCCACACTCATTTGGATAGGCGCTATTGTCGCCATTAGTTTTATGGAAGCACCCCTGAAGTTTCAGGCTCCTTCGGTAACACTACCTATAGGATTGGAAATCGGCAGACTGGTCTTTGGTGCTTTGAATAAATTGGAATGGGGGCTATTACTACTAGTGGCAGGCTCTTTTCTACTGGCTTCAGCACGCAAGAAATCCCTGGTTTTCACAGTACTTCTTTTGCTGATTCTCATCTGTCAAACTTTCTTTTTGCTTCCAGAACTGGATCACCGGGCAGAACTTATTATAAGAGGCGTTACGCCCACAGGTAGCAATGCACATGTATTTTATGTAGCATTAGAAGTGGTCAAATTGACACTTCTCCTCATTACTTCAATTCATTTTATCTATCAACGTCATGAAATATATCAGACGAATCGGATGCATTCGGCGCCAGAATTTCATTGACCACTATACAAACCCTACATATTATGAAAGATCAAACTAATACTTTACCAACTAGCTTTTCTTTATCAACGAGTAGAGACACGAATGTCCTTTCAGAATTCAGGACATGGGCCGATCAAATGGACTTTTACAGACTGGTTATTATGGTTGCGATGATCCTGATCCAGGGATGTATTGTGGCACCAGCCTTGCTTTGGACCATGGACTTGAGTGGCCATACCAATTTCATCCAAATGTCCGTTGTTACCTTTTCCAGCTTTGCTATTCTGGTCACTTTGTTGTCAGTACAACCTATGCGCATCTCCATTCCCATTTATGTATGCGTTACCGCCCTGCAGCTGTTCACGATCCTGGTAAATATTTTCTCCTTATAGATTTCAAAGACATGATTCACGATATTATAAATGAACTCGAATCGGCTGATAGACCCATCGCCAAGGCCATACATAAATCGCCGCAAGGAAAGTGCATCGGTATTGGGCTCAAGGCGGGCATGGAAATAAAAGAACACAAGGCTAATGTTCCCACGACCTTATTGGTAATTCAGGGGAGTATAACCTACATCGAAGGAGATCAAAGTACGAACCTTTCCGCTTTTGAGCAATACGCAATCCCAGTCAATGTTCCACACGCTGTTACATCTGCCAAAGGTGCGTTGATCTTATTGATGCAACTGTGATGGTACAAGGTTTAGATCATCCACGTACAGAACCTACAGGCGCTAAAAAAGACATCAAGGATCGCCAGGACATAGCTACCTTAATTAGGACTTTTTATAGCAGCGTACGGCAACATCCTGAAATTGGTCCATTTTTCAATGAAACCATACATGATTGGAGTGGGCATATAGAGAAATTGACCGATTTCTGGGAAACCAATTTGTTCTTTAAAAAGGCTTATAAAGGCAATCCACTAAAAGCGCACATTGATGTTGATGCCAATTTTGATCATAGCATAGAGCAGGTGCATTTTGGTCACTGGCTTGAATTATGGTTCAGCACAGTTGATAGACTCTTTGAAGGCCGATTGGCGGATTTGTCCAAGGAGCGAGCACGGAATATGGCGAACATCATGTTTATCCGCATTTTTCAGGCGAGACAAAAAAAGCAGGCATAATACATTGAATTACCACATAACATGAGATATACTCAAGTAACCGAATTTCATCAGCTTTCTTGTTCCAGCAAGAGAAGCTTGTTAGTCTTGATATTGATTTTTCCAGGCGTAGTTCAGGGCCAAAGCGAAACGGGGCTGGGTTCGGGATTCATCGGAACAATTGTTTTGATGGCCCTGGTTATGGCCGTTGTGCTTCTGGTATTTGTAACTAAGCTTTTCAGCACATTGACTTCCCTGAGAAAAGGCCACAAGGAAGCAAAGGAAGTAGAAGTCATGGGCGTGCTGGAACAATTAGGGGAAGAGGAACTGAAGTTTATTCTCTCCAGACAAAATGCTCTTCGGCACCAAGTTGTTATTGAAGACACTAACGCTCTGGAAATCACGGAAGACAGGATGATCATCAAGGACGTTAAGAACAACCTGGATCATTCACCCATGTTTGAGCGTAAAAAGAGTCAAATTCCGCTGATAGATATCAGTGACAACCTTAAACAAATCATTATAGCTTTCTTAGGTAGTTCCGTGTTCTGGTTGATTTTTGGAACACTAGTGGGCCAGTATCTGGGTTTGAAATTCGTATGGCCGGACCTTGATCATATTTCCTGGTTATCCTTTGGGAGGTTGCGACCTGTACATACCAATGCTGTGTTCTGGGGATGGGCTTCCCTGGCTATGTTGGGATTGGGACACTTTGTTGTTACTCGAACCAGTAATGCAAAACTTTTTAGTTCAAAAATTTCCTGGATAGCCTTATTCTTGATCAATGCCGCTGTGTTAATTGGCACCCTTTCTCTAATGAGTGGTGTGAATAACGGCGGCGGAGAATACCGGGAATACATCTGGCCTATTGCAATGATGTTTGCCATTGGGCTAGTCCTGTGTTTATACAATTTCACCAAAACGATTGCCAAAAGAACCTCTTCCGAAATTTATGTAAGCAATTGGTACATCATGGGTGCATGCATGTGGACTTTAATTCTTGTTGTGATTGGGTATTTGCCTTTTTATCAAAATGGATTAGGAGAAACAATAATACAGGGTTATTACATGCATCAGGGAGTGGGTATGTGGTTCATGACATTCACATTGGGTCTTGTCTATTATTTCCTACCTCAGGCGCTCAATAAACCTATTTATTCCTATTCATTGGGTGTATTGGCCTTTTGGACTCAAATGTTGTTTTACACTTTGATTGGTACGCATCACTTCATCTTCAGCCCGTTGCCCTGGTCCTTGCAGACCATCGCTATTGTGTTTAGTATGGGGATGCTGATTCCTGTAATTGCGGGAACCACGAACTTCCTGATGACCTTCAAGGGTGCCTGGTCGAACCTGAAATCAAGTTATGTTTTACCTTTTCTACTGATTGGCATACTGTTCTACTTTGTTGGCTCTTCTCAGGGCACAATGCAGGCATTTCGTTATAGTAATTTAGTTTGGCATTTCAACGATTTTAATGTGGCCCATTCCCATATGACCATGTATGGAATCATTACATTCTTTATGTGGGGAGGCATCTATTACCTCTTGCCAAGGGTTACTGGAAATAGACCTGCAGAATTACTGGTGGGAGCACACTTTTGGATTGCATTGATGGGTTTGATCATTTACATGTGGTCGATGATGATCGGTGGAACTTTGAAAGGAATGAGTTGGCTCGAGCATCGGCCATTTATTGAGTCTGTTGTACTGATGGCTCCCTATTGGCTCTGGCGAGCAATTGGAGGTACCATGATGTTTATTTCACATTTGATTTTCGCCTGGAATTTTCTTCAGATGTGCAGAAAGAAGAAAGAGGTGCCACCTACAGAACGCATACTCGCCAAGTTCAAATTAGAAACTGCCTGATCAGATGAAGCATATTAGTCTACATAAGAATCATCAGTTATTGCTAATTACTATTGGATTGAGTTTCACTGTCCTTAGTTGTCTTATTGCCGTTATTCCTGCTTATCAGGTTCAGGAAAATAATCCTGAACTTCCTCAGGCCCGGAAAATGAATGATGCTGAATTACGGGGTAAAATGATCTACATTTCGGAGGGTTGTCAGGCCTGTCATACCCAACAAGTACGTTCCAATGTCATTGATCAACCCTGGGGAGACCGACCATCAATCCCCGCAGATTATGCGCAGAATCAGCGAATGAACATTTGGAGGAATACAGCATCTGTTCTGGGTTCAGAACGGACGGGACCAGATCTCACTAATATTGGACAAAGGCAACCAGGAGACCTCTGGCATCTGCTGCATCTGTACAACCCTCGGGCAGTAGTGAGGGAATCGATTATGCCTGCCTATCCCTGGCTATTCCAGGAGGTAGCAGAGATCAAACCCGGACAAAAGGAATTGAGAGTGCCGGAAGCTTTTCGCCCTGCAAATGGTAAGAAGATACTGCCCACACAGAAAGTAGAAGACCTGGTTGCTTACTTAATCTCTTTGAAACAAGCTCCTGTTCCAGACTATGTTGACACACAATTTGCCTCATACGAATGGCAAGAAGTGCCGCAGGTTAAGACTCAAAATGAAGGAGAGGTATTGCAAATTGATGGAGCTAAACTTTACCAGAGACATTGCAAAGTGTGTCACCAAAATGAAGGACAGGGCATTGCTGGCGCTTTTCCATCTTTAGTGGGAAGTGAATATGCTAATTCCGAAAACCCTGAATCGATGATTGGAACCGTACTGTTTGGGCTCGATCGGGATAACGAATATGGAGCAATGCTCCCGTTTGAAGAAACCCTAAGTGATGAAGAAATTGCAGCTATTCTGACGTTTGAGCGGAGTAGCTGGGGAAATACCGGAGGAGCAGTGAGTTCAGATCAGGTGAAAACGGTTCGGAATGAAGGAAAGCCATCAAACTGGCCATTATGATAAAGCGACTAATTTATGCAGTGGGGTTATTGCTGATCAATGGGTTTCTTGCGAGCGTTTACCAGGAATATGCTCAATTGAGTTCAAAGGATTTTGCATCCTTTTTATCCATGTGCGGCACCTTTATTCAAACGGGATTTCAAAGTAATAAACCTGGAACCTGGGATTATTTCCTGGTAATCTTATCTGTTCAGGTGGTCTTATTTACTAGTTATTACAGTTTGAAATACCTGATTGTTGAAAAGGAACCTACTGATCATATCAAACACAAAATTCTTGAGTAATGAAAAGAGGAATTAAAATATTTCTTGACAATGAAACGACACCATTGAAGGAGTTAAGCCCACCTTCAAGTTTTACATTGGACACCACTCGTATCCTGGATGGCCCCCATACTTTGTCGATTATAGCAACTTCTTCTGATGGTGTCGAAGGCGTGAAAAAAGTGGATTTTACGGTCAGGAATGGCCCTGAGATAGAATTGTCCGGATTGAAACCTCAGGAAGTGGTCAGTGATCAGGTGGAATTGACTATCAATGCTTATGGGAGTGAGCGTAGAGAGCATTTCATAGTGAGAGGTTCTGAAACACCAAAAGCCGTTCCAGCATGGCTCTGGGTAATACTCATCGCCTTTGTAGCGTGGGCCACCTATTATTTATTTACTTATTTGGTTTAGGGGAGACGCTGGTAAAGTTGAAAACTCTTAATTGTTTTGTGATATGAATCAGGAAATGCAAGCAAAGTCCTTTAAGGAACTACACAAACCAGGTCAACCGATTATTTTGTACAATATCTGGGATGCCAGTAGTGCCAGGGCCGTGGCAGCTGCTGGAGCTCCTGCTGTCGCGACAGGTAGTAAACCGCTTGCAAGCTCACAAGGATTTCCTGATGGCGAAAATATCCCGGTGGAGCGACTTCTCGAGACGGTGAAGCAAATATCTGGAAGTGTTGATGTACCTGTTTCTGTGGATTTTGAAGGTGGCTATGCTGGAAATGATGAAGAATTACTATATACCAATGTTCAAAAGCTCATTGCCACAGGAGCAGTGGGGTTAAATTTTGAGGACCAGATTGTCGGTAAATCAGAACTCTATTCCATTGGAGAACAGGTCAAGCGAATAGCCATTGTTCGACAAGCTGCGTCAGAAGCCGGAATTTCCATTTTTATCAATGCCAGGACTGATATTTTCCTGAAGGAGAAAGATGTTACCATACATGGTAATCTTCTGTCAGAAGTGAAAGAACGTGGAATGGCCTACCTGGATGCCGGAGCAGATGGCTTTTTTGTCCCTGGTCTGGTGGCTCCCGACTTAATTGCTAATGTTTGCGAATCGGTACAGTTACCGGTCAATGTGTTGAAGTCACCTGCCTCACCATCCCTGGAAGTGTTGAGTCAATGTAAGGTTGGCCGTGTGAGCTACGGGCCATTTGCAATGGTCGAATTGATGAACACTTTGACAGACCGGGCTTCACAATTGTATCGAGGCATATAGGCTGGGTGGTGCTGGAAATTAGTCAGGTGATTATTGACTTGGGTCTTCTTATTTTCTAATTTCCTTGGATGGATAGAAAGAAGTCAGGTATTGGGCTGTTCTTAGTTATGCTTTGGTTTGTATTCAGCTGTAATTCAGGTCAGAATTCAATTACACAAGAATTGATAAGTCCCACAGGCAAGGTGAAGGCAGTGATGTTTGATCAAGAAGGGGACATGATTACTCAAAATTCAATTCATGTTTCGCTATTGCCAGCTGAAGACCATCTTGTAGAACAGACCGACGGGAATGTTTTTATTGCGGATGCGGGTAACGATCGCCAGGCATTCGAGGGACCATTTAGTTTTTCCTGGCGCAGTGACACGCTTTACATTGACATAAACAAGCGGTTGCATATCTTGAAGCGAGAAGAACGTTATCAGGGCTACACCATTGTCTACAGGCCTTTTACCTGGGAAGCAGGCCAAATGAAATTTGATTGATTAGTTCTGTTTGAGTGTGATAGGTTTTGTGCAATTGACTCATTTCAGTCAGAAATTGATTCATATGTGATCAGACCTGATCAGGTGATTCTTTCCCTTTGTGATCGCTAATATTCAATCGCAAAATCATGAAGAGATCAATATTCCTTTTATTGTTTATTATTTCCGGTTCCCTTATGGCTCAGGAAGCGGAGTACGAATACATCCCCTGTGACCCGGAGGAAGCCAAACATAAGAATGAGGGAGTCCCTGTTGAAGTGATTTTGGTCAATGACCTAGATGACACACTTATTGTCATTTATTGGATGAACGCAAAGGGCGAAAAAACAGAGTATGCTCGATTGCAGGAAGATGAAGAATTTCCTGTGGATACCTTTACCAATCATTTCTGGATTATTGAGGATCTATGGGGATGCCTTGGAATTATACAAGCCGAGTCTGAAGGTGAGATTCTATTTTCAGACTTTCCCGAGTTGGACCGGGGAGAAGATGAAAAGTATTGAACCACATCCATGATCGTTGAAAGATCAATACAAACCAAGAACAAGAACATCATTTGTATACATGGTGATTGATGGATAAGTCAACATTGACATGTAATTGGCAATTCCTTATCTTGTCCCTCTATGAAGGGGATTTTGTTCATTTTACTGTTTTGTTGTTTCGGTCGCTTTCTGTTCGCTCAAGAAGCAACTTATGATGTAATGGCTTGTGAAGACGAAACAAAGCATGTCAATGATCGGAGTGCAGTATCCCTATTGATGATCAACGACCTTGAGGAAGAAATTGTGGTCTATTGGATGAATGCCAGGAAGCAAAAGACAGAGTATGCCAGGCTTTACGAAGGAGAGGAGTTTGCTGTTAACTCAGCTACCAATCACTACTGGGTTTTTGAGGGGGATTCAACTTGCCTCGGTATCTTACAACCCAAGACATCCGGTGATATTCACTTTTCGAATCTATCTTCTGAGCCGGATAACTGAGCCATTGATGTTCTTTTACTACTAGACATAAGATCTTAATTTATTCAAACTTCAATTATGAAATTCAAAACACTAATAATGGTATTGGCGTTATTCCAATTCACAGGGATTTTCGGACAGGTCTCTGATCAATACCGCGTATTTGTCGCAGAAGCGGACAGTTTATATAATGTCGGAAATTATGTATTGGCTGCTGCTCAATACAAAGCTGATTTTGATGAATTGGACGGTAAGGCATATTCCACTGACCGATACAATGCTGCATGTTCGTATGCGCTGGCAAAAGATGTGGAAAATGCCTTTTATCATTTGTTTAATCTGGCCGAGAATCCAGGAATTCTCTATAGGAACCTTAGTCATGTTAACTCTGATTCGGATTTAAATAACCTTAAGAGCGATAAACGGTGGGAAAAGTTTTTAACCCTTGTAACCGCAAACAAAGCAGAATATGAAAAAGACCTGGACTTGGAATTAGTAGCAATTTTGGATTCGGTTTACAGTTCCGATCAAGGCCTTAGAATGCAAATTGGAAAGATTTCAGATGAATTTGGCAACGACTCTAAAGAGATGCAGGCGCACTGGGCTTTGATTCAGGAAGCGGATTCTATCAATGAATTGAAAGTGATTAAAATACTTGACGAACGAGGTTGGCCTGGCCCGAAGGTAGTCACTGATAAAGGGAACCTGACTGTGTTTCTGGTTATTCAACATGCGGATCTACCCACTCAGGAAAAATACCTGCCCATGATGCGTGAAGCCGTAGCGTTGGGTAACGCTGATGGTGCCAATTTGGCTTTGCTGGAAGACCGGGTGGCTATGCGCCAGGGGAAGCAGCAGATATATGGCAGTCAGGTACGTCGAGACCCTGGTACGGATTCCTACTATGTTTACCCAGTTATTGAGCCGGAAAAAGTCAATGAAAGACGGGCTGAAGTAGGACTAGGGCCTATTGAAACCTATGTTTTTCAATGGAGTATTGAGTGGGATGTCGAGAAACACCGGACACTTAGTAAGGAAAAAGGGTTTTAATTTTAAAAGCCCCGGACCAAACGATAACGTTAGAAATCCGAGGCTTTATTTGAGATTAGTTCCCATGAATTAATCCTGCCTGATCGTCTCTGCAGGATTTACAGAGGCGGTTTTATAGGTTTTAAGTCCGATGGTTATGAATGCCACAAATGCCGTGATCACGCCTCCAGTCAGGAAAAGTAGCAGGTGATTCGAAAGCTCAATTCGATAAGCAAAATCCGACAACCAATTCTCCATAAATTGCCAAGCCAAAGGAACAGCGAATAAGATCGCGAGAATAACCAGGAGTAGGAATTCTTTAGAGATCAATAGAATGACTTGTTGCACGGAAGCACCCAACACTTTTCTGATACTCAGTTCTTTTTGACGTTGTTGTGCGGAAAAGGCAGCTAGCCCAAAAATTCCCATGCATGCAAGCCCTATCGAGATTCCAGAGAAGATGGTAAAGACCTTCGCTTGTTGATCTTCTTGTTCATATTGCTTTTCCAGATCCTGTTCCAGCATCCAGCTTTTCATGGGATAGGAGGGAGCGATCTCTCCATAAAGCGACTCCACCCTGGTCAACGTTTCTAAAATTCCGCGTTCATTCATTTTTATAGCAATTCGGCGCATGTCGTTACCCATTATGATGGCTTGTGGTGTCACTGCATCTTTCAGGGTTTTAAAATGGTAATCCTTGTATACACCTACTATTTTTCTGTCCCATTCTCTAAATGGTATTTTCACTGTCTTGCCTATTATCTCCTCCGCAGGAAGTCCAATGGCTTTCAGAGCACTTTCATTGACCATCATGGCTTGCTCATTCTCGGTACTGAACTGATCGTCAAAGCCTCGACCTGCAATCACCTGAATATCAAACGCATCAATATAGTAGGGGTCTGCAAATACGGTATTGACACGGATGCTTTCTTCTCCATCAATGAATTGGATACCATAGCTATCATGAAATCCACCGGGAACACCCGAGCCTACGGTTACTTGTCGGATATCCGAATTTTGGAGCAATCGATTTCTAAAATTCTCATAACCCCCACGAATTTCACTATCCGTATCAATCACCAATACCGAAGTGGAATCGTATCCCAGATCTTTGTCATTCATGAATTGGAGCTGGACATAGATCAACATGGTAACTACTAATAAGAATACCGACAAGGCAAATTGAGCGATGATTAAACCCTTTCGAACAAAAATGTTTTTACCTAGTGTTGGCTTGTTGTTTTTTAGAATTTGAAGTGAATTAAAAGAAGATAACAATAAGGCGGGATACAACCCGGAAGTAAGCATAATGATGAGGAGAACAGCTCCGGAGAAGTACCATAAGTTCATGTCATCCCAGCGGTAGTTTACTTGTAATTCGAAATAGGTATTTAAGGTGTTTTGCAAGACTACACTTAGTAAAATGGCAAAGCCCATTGATAGCAATACCAAAACCAATGATTCACCCATGAATTGCCCGATAAGGCGACGGTGATCTACACCCAGCACTTTTCGAATTCCCACTTCCTTAGCCCTTTTGTAAGACTGAGCTATGGATAAGTTGATATAATTGAAACAGGCTATGAATAGAATGGCGATGGCTACACTCCCCAGAATCCACAGGGTGGTTTTGCTGCCAGAATTAATATCATCGTATCGCGCCTCATGGAAATAAATGTCTTTTAGAGAGACAAGCTTTAGGCCATTTTTATTGTTGTTTGCTTTAAAGTCTTCACCGAGGTATTTCTCCATGAATGCCTCAAACTGATTGTTGAGATAAGGTGCTTCTACGGGGTTGATTTTGACGTAGGTATACACAAAGTTACGCCACCACCCCTGGAACCACTCGGCACCTTCATACAATTCCATGGAAAGTACCATGTCAAAATTGAGGTGTGTTTTATTAGCGGGTTTGCCGAAAACACCAGAAACAACAAAAGCACTTTGTCCATTTAGCGTAATGTTCTTTCCGACAGGATTTTCATCGCCAAAGTATTTTTGTGCCAATTCTTCACTAAGTACGACGTTCGCCATTTCGTCCAATACGGTTTCGGGATCACCATGAATCAATGGATAGGAGAAAAACTCAAAAAAGTTAGTATCTGCTATCATGGTTTGGTTCTCATAGAAACGACTTTCATCATTGGTGACAACCCAGTCATCAATACAATACCTTAACGTGGCTTGTATGGTACCGGGAAAATCGTTTTTCAAAGCGGCGGCGTACGGAGGAGCAGAAACCCCAATATCATACCAATCCCCATTGGCATCCTGAGAAGTCCGGTATACCTTGTAGATTTTCTCTTTTTCCTGGTGGAAGGCGTCGTAGGTTAATTCATTTTCTATGTAGAAGTAAAGAAATAGGACGGAAGTAAGCCCAATGGTAAACCCCAATAAGCTTATAATGGTGCTGGATTTGTGCCTGACAAGGTTCCTCACAGCGATTTTTGGATTGAAGAAAAACATGATATTTATTTTGAGTTTGAACATTTTTAAGAAAGCTGGTCGCAAGTATTGCAGTACCTCCAACCAGTACCTGATCAATAGAAACCGTTGCTTTTTCTGATGGAGGAAATCGTAGCATTCATACAGATTACCCTCGATCTCTTCGACCATATCCTTATGAACCAGCTTGCGAACAAGCTTTAAGGAAAGAGAAGGAGGGAGCAGGTCTGTTTTAGACATGGGTCAATTCTAGAGAAAACCCAGGTGCCTGATCCCACATGGAATTGCGCGTGGATCGGATCTGATTAATTACGGTCTTTCCTGAGGCAGTGAGTTGATACAGGCGTTTTCGCCGGCCACCTCTGGCAGTAGTGGCACCTCCTAATTCGGAACTCAGGAATCCTTTCTTTTCAAGTCTTCCCAAGGTTACGTGGAGTGCACCCATTGCGGTTTTTCGATTGGCTTGACTCAACAATTCCTGTTGAATTTTGAGAATATAGGCTTCCTCCTGCAGGATCAGTACCGTCAGTAAGACCAATTCTTCGAATTCCCCAACATTATTTTCATTCATTTGTTTCTACTTTGTAAAGTTGTAACGAAGGTAGTTCTAATTTGTTTCTATAATGTAGAAACTAATGTAAAAATTAACTATCGGAAATAAGAGGAGACCGCTTATGAAAACGTTCCATATTGAACAGTACAAGGAGAATTCACTCTATCATTGCACTTGTGTTGCTGCAAACCTTCGTTCACTATTCCCTGCATTTGGGAGTGCCATTGATCATTGCCCTTGTGTTTTTCAGAACCAACTGGAAGCGGGCGTATATTTTGATGTTGGCCACAATGTTGGTAGACCTGGATCATTTATTAGCTTCACCCATTTTCCAGCCAAATCGTTGCAGCATCAGTTTTCACCCTTTGCATTCTGGTCTTGCAATCATCTTCTATATTTTACTCATCTTTTTCAAAATGCCATATCGCGTGATAGGAGTAGGTTTGTTATTCCACATGATCACTGATTTGATCGACTGCCTTTTTATGTTTGAACAGTGTCGGTCATGCCATGAAGGAACACCTTTGTATGACCTGTGGCGTATGTTGTAGTTTAGCATGTCATATATGAGATGCGAATGACAAAGACCGACATAAGAAACAGAGCGGATCTGGCGCTTTTGATTTCAACATTCTATGGAAAAGTTCGTGAACATCCTGATTTAGGTCCTTTTTTCAATCAGACCATCAAAAATTGGGACGAGCACCTATCCACCCTCACCGATTTTTGGGAAACGAACTTGTTCTTCGTACCCGTCTACAAAGGAAACCCCGTGAAAGCTCATCTGGATGTTGATGCTAAATTTGATCATACCGTAGAACAAGCACACTTTGGCAACTGGATTCAGCTGTGGTTCAATACCATCGATAACTTGTTTGAAGGTGAAAAAGCCAATTTAGCCAAGGAACGTGCGCGTAACATGTCTCACATGATGTACATAAGAATCTTTCAGGCCAGGAAATAGAAGTACTTGATCCTGATAAAAATCAGTACTTAGTTCTGAGATATGTCATCATTACAGGGGGCCCTCTGTGCTAATCTTGTCACAACAAAAATATCCGCTCATGAAAGCACTATCAAGTACCCTGACGCACAAAATCAAACCACTATCTCTTCCTCAAACTGATACAACCTTTGGACGATTTTTGATCTGGTCGGACAAAATGGACTACTACCGGTTGGTCATTTTGGTAGGCATCATCCTGGCACAAGGTTGTATTACGGGTCCGTTTTCTCTGTGGGTAATGAATGTCACCGGGGATAGCTTACTACAGATGTCAGTGTTTACTTTATCGAGCTTTACGATGATGACATTAATTCTTGCAGATCAGCCTATGCGCAGAACTCTACCCATCTTTTTTGGGCTAACTGCTCTTCAATGGTTGATCACCTTTGTCAATTTGATCGGACTTATCTAGAGCTTTGATATTTATTTTTGCAAGGTCAGGTATCGGAGAATTTCTATCACCTGACTTTCGTCATTGGCTACCGCGGCTGCCCTGGCATCCACTTCTTTCAAGGAGTGAGTAAACCCTTCAGGGTGAATCACAATATAGGGTTTGTCTGAGGCTGCTGCGAATCCTGCATCAAAAGCCGCATTCCATTGGCGGTATTGTTCTCCGAACTTAATGATCACCAGATCAGCACGTTCAATTTCCGTCTTGATTCTGATGCCATTTACTTTGGCACTTTTGTGATCTTTCCAAAACGACTTGTCTTCAGCTCCAAGCACATCACCTGCATCATCTGATGCCTGATGCGTCACGATAGGAGTGGTGAATGTAACGGGTAAGTTCTGTGCATTTGCTCCATCAATGATGGCTTCTCGCCAATCGGTATGTATTTCTCCGGATAGGTAGATGTTCAATTCCATGACCGAAATTTAAGGATAAACAAAAATTATTCTTCGCAAGGGGAGCGACTTATCCCGAATATTGTCCTCGTTTGCAACAAGGATGCATTAATTGACTCATTTTCAATGAGCGAGAACCGTGATGAATAATTAGGTCCCTTTTGTTGGAAAACTTTACTTCGAAATCCTTGCCAAGCCTTTCAAACTTTCGTGCGTATGTCTTCGAGCGTCAGTTTGAGCATTTATGACATGTTGGATAACTCCCTGATTGTCAATAACAAATGTAACTCTGCCTGGAAGTAACCCAAAGAGCGACCTTGGAACACCAAAGGCTTTTTCTGCCGTTCGATCTCGATCGCTTAGGAGACTAAAATTAAGGGAATGCTTGGCGATAAAGCGTTGATGTGACTTTGGGCTGTCACCGCTGATGCCAAATATTTTTGCATTATACTGCTCAAATTGATCATACTCGTTATGGAACTCACAAGCCTCTTTGGTACAGCCAGGTGTATCATCCTTAGGGTAGAAATATACAACCAGTGGATTTTTGCCATTGTAATCCCGAAGGTTTACCAATTTTCCATCCTGATCTTTCAGAGAGATTTCAGGAAGTTCATCACCAACTTTGAGCATCTGTTTCTATTTACGGGTAAGTTTCCTCAGTATAACTGGCAAGAGCAGCCAATCGGTTATCAAAGCTGCAATTAAAGCGATACAAATGAAGAAACCAAGGTAGTAAGTGCCACCGAATCCTGAGAGAAGAAACAGACTAAACCCGGCAACCAGCGTAAGTGTGGTGTTTAACATACCACGACCCGATGTATCCATGGTGTATCGTAATTTGTCTTCCAGCGCAACTTCTGGAGATCGCTTGAAAGTGGCTAGAAAATGGATCGTATCATCTACAACGATACCAAAGACCAACACAAAGATGAGTGAGGTGGATAGTTGAATAGGAACCCTCAGGAGGTACAGTAACAAACCAGTGATTAGTAGAGGGACTACATTTGGGATCAGGGCGATCAAAGCCCATTTCACAGACCTGAAATAGCATCCGAAAAGTAGTGAAACTATTAGCACCGCCCATCCTAAGCTTTTAGCCATGGAGCCTGCCAATAATTTGTGTGTCTGATCAATCAGATGGTTTGTACCGGTGAGTCGATATTGAAGGATTTTTGAGTCAATGGACTGTTTGATAAAGGCATGTAGGGAGGCGTTGCGTTCATCTGTATTAAGAGAACCGTATTCTCTGATATTACCGGTTATTCTCGCTTTTTTTTCATCAGCACTCACGAGTTGAATATTGGTTCGACGTTCCATGCGTCGGGCCAGGAGTTGATCTTGTCTTGTAGGAGTACCCACGTCGAAAGTGCCGTGTCTTGCATGCCGGGCATATTGTAAGATCTTAGACGGGGCCAATACATTGGCCACTGGGTATTCCTGCTCCAGATAATTTACAATTTTTGCTATTTCCCGCTGAACTGCTCCGTCCCACATGGTTATGGAAGTATCCGTTGGCCAAATGGCAATTTCAAAAGGTTTGGACCCACCCAGCTGATCATCGGCAAATTGGAAACTGGACAGTGTTTGTGATTCCGGAGGCATGTCATGTAACAAATAGGCGTCCACTTTGAGTTGCATGGTTGCCCATAAGCCTGTCCCAGAGATCAGCAGGAAAACTGAGACTATAATCCCCGGGAAACGAGAAGTTAAGGTGAGTACCTCTCTCAAATTGGCTTCCGAGTTTTTAGGTACGACCTGTCCTTTGAGGAAAAATGGTGCAAGTGCGTAGGTATGAATAAATGCAAAAACAACACTGATCGCGGTAACCCAACCCATATCACTGATCAACCTGATCGGGACAAGTATTAAACTTAAGAAGCCTATCCCCGTGGTGATGGACGTCAAAAAGGTAGGAGCGAATACCTTCTTGATAGCGTCTTTGGCATCATGCTTCTTGCGAAAGGCAGAAATAAGATGGATGGTATCAGAACAAGCGACAAACAAGACTATGGGCGGAAGTAAAGAGGTCATGATTGTAACAGGTACATTCAATGCACCCATTAAACCAAAAGTCCAGATCAGGCTCAGAACACTTGTTAGGAAAGGGTAACCTACCAATCTGGGACTCCTGCAAATCCACCACAAAACCATCGCACAGATAACCAGAGATAAGGCTAGAAAAACGGAGAAATCCGTTTTGATAAAACTTAGAAACTCCTTCTCTGCGGGCAAACGACCCACCAAATGATGTTCGTATTTAATTTGAGAAGCAACTGGATGGATCTTATCCATAAACTGATCCGATTCTCTGGAATCCAAAAAATGTCGATGCTTGATCAAAATAACCAACACATGTTCTCCCGGGAAGGCTTGACTCAGGTAAGGATCATTCTCTATAAATTTTTGGTCAGCAGAGAGTTTAGTGGCGGATGAGAAGAGAGGGTAGGTTTGAACACCGGAAGGACCCTTGATTACTTTTTTTAGATCCAGTGGCGAATAGACAAATTCTACTTCAGCTATGGACTCTAATTGCTCAGTGATTGCTTTCATTTCACTGATAAGTTCCCATTGATAGATGGAACCACTATCAGGGACAACCAGGATGTTCACATAATCATTATCAAACCCAAATTCCTCAACATGGTCTTTGTAAAATGCAAAGTCCTGGTTTTCAGCAAAAAGGGTTTCTAATTCAAACTGGAATTGCAATTTGGGAAGGAAAATACCTGAGACGATTGTAAGGATCAGTGTAGCTCCTAAAATCCATTTACGATTACCAGGAGCAAGGATAAATGCGCTAATTTGAGAAGACTTTGCAGGCCGATTCATTTGGATTTGAAAGGTACTATGCTTTTCATGGTCAACGCATAGCTACTGTCGATTCTTGTAAAAGGACTTGGGTGTTTGTCCGGTTTGCTTTTTGAAAAAACGATTGAAATTTGAAACATCTGAGAATCCTAGGTTAAACCCTATTTCACTCATGGTTTTACCAGAAAACAGGATATCTCTTTTAGCTTCTAGAAGGATCCTGCGATGGACTTCTTTTAAGGCAGTTGCTGTCAGGTGGACTTTACAAAGTGCGTTTAACTGGTTATGACTGATATTGATGGCATTTGCATAATCAGCAACTGTATGCCATTCTTTGAAATGGAGATTGATGAGCTTCTTAAATCGGGAAATGACCGGATGAACTTCTACGGTTTGTATTTGATGCTGCCGGCGATACTGGCGGTCGATCAGACTGATGAGGTAATACAACAGGGACCTGAAAATATGCGAGCTACTTTGGTTAAAGTTTTGGAATTCTTGTTCCACTTCTTTCAGCACCCAAACGCACTTTCCGAAGGCATGTTCGTCGAACTGTGCAAAAATGAATGGCCTTGCATAGTCGAAGAGAACGAACCGGTTCAGGAAAACATCATCTTGAAAGTAGGCATTAAGGAATTCACCTTCAAAGAAGAAAGAAAAACCTCTGACTGCAGAGGTGATCTGCCAGTTCCTTACTTGATTCGGGAGGGTCACAATGATGGTGCCCCTTGAAAATGTGACAGTTTCATCATCCAGTGAGTATGTTCCTTCGCCCTCCAGAACAATCATTACTTCGTAGAAAGTGATGTAATGTGCCTGGCAGTCCAGTACATAGTTTTGGAGTGATTCCACCCGCCCCAAGTCCACCAGCAGCTCGGTGCCATACTTATTTTTTACAAAATCAAAGCGTTTCATTAAAGTTGAAATGACAATTGTAATTCAAAATTGACCTATTTTTCATTACATTCTGCAACTACTTTTGTTCTGATCAAAATTTGAATATATGAAAAAGAGTTTTTTATCTATATGCCTGCTGTATTGTGTAAATATTGTATCTCAAGCTCAGGAAGCTCCCTATGGTTTAAATTCACCGGAACATTTACTTGATGGCTATGAATTTAACTATCAATACCAGTCAGGTCACGCTATTCATATCGAATTTGAATCAGGAAAATTGACCTATCAATGGATTGCGGGAACCAATGAAGGCAATCCGGCTAAAACGTTACCTTATCTATCCAGAAAGATCGATGACCAAATCTACCTCATTAATTGGCATGAAAAGGAGCATAATAACTTCATAACGCTGGTACTAAACCTCAGAAATCAAATGGTTGCATCTTCTGTGATCGTTGATTATGATCAGGAAGAACCAGTAATTGCTTTTCAGGGAGGAGTTATCGAACAGTTGAAAGGAAAGGGTGACTGACGTGACTTAGTGTGTAGAATGCTGCTTGATGTAATCAGACGGCCTCATACCGAATTCGCTTTTGAAGAATTTGTAAAAAGTTGTTTTTGATTTGAAACCAGATTGTTTGGCGATCGCTTCCATGGTCAGGTTTTCGCTGACGCCCTGATCGAGTAATAATTTGGCTTCTTTCACCCGGTATTTATTGATCAATTCATAGAAAGAAATACCTAGTTCCTTATTCAATAAAGCAGATATCCTTTCTTCACTCAATTCTAATTGTTTTGCCAGATCATTTCTGTTGAATTCAGCGTCCAGGTAGAGTTTGTTTTGTTCCAATTCATTCAATAAAGTTCTTGATAGGGAACCTTCAACAGAATTTGCAGTAATCTTCAGGCCATACTTTCCCGGAGCCATTACCTTTCGATATCCCAGGAAGAAAAAGGCGCCAAAGTCCATTAACCAAAATGCAAATTGTAGTTGAAAGGTGATTAGTGCGGGCTGGAAAAAGTCCAGAAGGTACAGTCCAAACCACCTTACCAAAACGAAGACCAGAAAAAAGAGAGCGAAACGATAGAATTTATAAGCTTCATTCCTCTGAAGATTCTTTCCTTTGATACGCAAAAAGATGCTGGTAACACAAAAAGCACTGAATACAATACCTATGCCTTCGTAAAGAAAAAATACGCTTCTATCATCAAGGGGAAAGTCATAACTTTCGCCCATAGTAATCAAATAGACCCATCTTGTTATTTGGAATGCAGCATCTATCAGACCTGGTAATAAAAAAAGCAGATCCTTTCGCTGAATCCTGGTAATATCTCCGATTATGGATCTAGTAAACAAATAAGCCAGGGCCGGTAGAAAATATAATGAGGGCACCCAGAACATGGGTACCTGCAGTTGATAAGAAATAGATGCAAATACCGTCCAGTTTCCGATGTAACAGGTGTAGCTCACAATGAAAAGGCCCAGAATCCTGGAAGGCAATTTGAACTTCTCTGGTAATCCGGATAAGACCAGCAATAGAATTAAGCCATTAACAAGTCCTATGAAGATGACAATTTGATAGACGTTGAAAAAAGGCATTTATTCTGTTCATTTAAATGCAGATGAACAAAATAAGACTAAAAAATTTAGACGTTGATGGCAGTTTTGCCGTGAACTCGATCAAAAAATGAATAAGTGAAGCAATTACTAAAACTATATACCACACTTGCGATTTTGTGTGCCACAAATATCCAGGCACAACCGAAATTAACCCCTGAACTTCTTGAGCAACATAGCTTTCGCTTTTCTTTAACACCTGAAGGAACATTATCACCGAAAGCCTCGACTCAATGGAAAGAATGGATCCATAATAACCAGTTTGTCGGGATAGCCGAAGTTCATAATTCTGCTCAGCTTAGCTATTTCACGAAAGCGCTCCTTGAAGTATTAAAAGAAGAAGGTTTTCGTCATTTTGCCCTAGAAGTAGGACCTCATTCCGCTTCAGTACTCACCGAAATATCCTCCAATTCCGTTGAGGCTTCTTCAAATATTCGCGCCTACAACCGAATGTATGGGAAGAAGCGTAAAACTCCATTTGTGTTCGTGGACAAGGAGGAAGACGCTTTATTCGTGCAGGAGGCTGCGAGGTTGAACTTTAATTTCTGGGGATTGGATCAGGAGTACACATTTTCTTTTGAAATGCACCTGGATCAGATCCATGGCCTCATCAAAAACCCTTCTACCGAATTGGTATTAGCCTACCAAAAAGCCAAAACGCTCGTTAGAAAGAACGTCTTCAATAGAAAAGTCAAGGGCCAGCCAACATATTGCTGGTATTTAAATGATGAGACTTTGAACGAATATTTCGATTTAGTGAAAAACAACGAAAAAGCGAAGGTAATTATTGTGGACATGAGAGAAAGCTGGGACATCTATTGCAAGTCGGCTACCGGAAAAGGGAGTAATCAGCAACGCGCCAATTACATGAAGAAAAACTTTGAATCCTATTATGCTGAAGCCGATCAGGTTGCGCCGAAAGTATTCCTGAAGTTAGGTGGAGTTCACCTGACACATGGACTTTCTCAATTTGGTGTAGATGATATGGGCAAATACCTCACAGAGAGCGTAACGAATAACGAAGACGGGTTCCTTTCTATAAGACACTTAATTGCACACAGAAACGGGAAGAGTAATGTGGGAAAGAAAGGGTGGAAATCTACCTCTTTGTTTTTAGAAATTGGTAAAAAGGAGGAATGGACTGCAGTCGATCTACGACCCTTCCGGAAAATGCTTGAGAAAGGAACCATCCAGGTTTCGAAGAGCATCGCTTTCGAATTGAAAAGTTATGATATACTCTTGATCTCTCCAGATGATCAGTATCCTAAGGTTAATTATTAACCGATCTTTTAAATCATTTCATTTTTTAGTAAGTCTAGGTAGACGTTTGAGCATTCAATGAGTGGCCCTTTTTCTTCGGCTTGAGTCCGAACAAAGGCCTGAGGTAATTATTTCTTCGAATCGAGACCTCATAGATAAGGAAACACCCACCGAATGTAAAAACAATGAGCAGGGCGAGCTTGAGGTAGACATCTATGTTCAAAGGAAAAATCAACAGTGATCCGAGATATAGTACAACCATATGAATGATGTAGATAGGGTAGGCTGCTTCACTCAAATAAGTTAGGGCAGGAGCGGGCCGGTTCAGGTATTGATATCCAAGCCCCAGAAGAGAATAAACCCAAAAGCATGATTCAATTGACATGACCAAATCGGGAGTTCGTAGATCAAAATAGATGACCCGGATCAAATAGAAGCCAAAAGCAAGCCCTATAGATATCCAGCGGAGTTGTGCCACTTTTCTCCAAAATCCTTCACCTCCAAATGCAATCAAAAATCCGGCGATGAATGCCACCATTCCTAAAAAGAAACCATGCCAGGTCATGGCGTACATTTCGAAACTCTCAGGTTGGACGAGTACAGCTTCCAATATGAATGGAATCATGATCGTTAGAAGGCTAAATGGATGATTGAGTGCTTTTTTTGTCCGTAACACCCATTTATTATTTCCGTGCTGTTTCACGAAGTAGAACATAGGAGAAAAGAGGATCACGTAAATGAAAATATTTCCCAGAAACCACAAATGTCCGGGGTTTGGTAAGTAAAGCAAGGGTTGAGAATAGTAGTACTGCCAAATGTTCTGATGAAGAGGTACCCAGCAGAATACACCCACCAAAAAAGGTAGCAATATCCTTGTCGACCGCTCGAATATCAATGTCTTATAGTTTCTGCGTTGAAGTGCAAACCAAACACCAATACCCGATACCACAAACAGAAACGGGATCCGCCAAATGTTGATCATCGACATAAAAACCCATAGGGTCTCATTGAATTGATCGTTTTGGATGAACCGAATCAATGCGCCCCAGGGTTGGAAACCTATCGCGATATGATAGACCAGTAGCATGCCAATGGCTATCACACGAAGCCAGTCAATATCATGCCGTCGGTCAGATTGAGTTGCATTTGTCATGTCTCTTATCGTTCGATTAACATTTGCGCAATGACGGGACGTTTCTCTTGTAGTTCGTCGTAATCAAGCTTAAAACCAAGTGGTCCCAGGTCCCTGCTGAGTTGGTCATACACGGGCTTTACATTTTCAAAAGGCACTTGCAAGGATTGCAATGGCGTGCTGCCAAACGCATTGGTTACTTCTTTGTTGGCTCCTTTGTCTAATAGAGCTTTGACAATTTCAATTCGACATAAAAACGCGGCAGTATGAAGAGGACTGGACCCGTCCGCACTGGTTGCTTGAATATCGGCACCGGCATTGATGAGGATCTTGGCAACTTCGGTTTTGTCAAAAGTGACAGCTATGGTTAAAGGCGTTGAACCATATTGATCTTTGACGTTCAGGTCACTTCCAGCATCAACGTGTTGTTGAATGGCCTTCGCATTGCCCATAAATGCAGCTTCGTGTATGGTTTGTTTGGGAGCTTGAGTGTTCGACTCGTTGGCATTTTGACAAGATACCATTGCGGTGGTAAGAACTAACAAGAGTGCGTATTTAATAGATGATTTCATGATAAATGATTTTCTTGTGTTTTTGGCAAAGCTCTGATAAGGACCTGGGTGGCAATAAACACTTATGCCTCAATCAATATCAAACATCAATCGCGGCTATCAACTATGATGCAAGCATGTAAATTATGAAGCGAAACCTCTTGAAATACCTTTGAAAATACGTTTATTCATGTGTGATATGACTGAACTTCCCTAAGATTGTAATTTTTAAGAAGTACCCTGCGTGCCCGACTATCTCGATGTAAAAAATGAGCTCCTGGACAAAGTGGTTGCCCAAATAGAGGCCAACCTCCATGATGAGCAATTTGGTGTGGCTGAACTCGCCGAACTGATGAGCATGAGTAGGTCCAGCCTGTTGAGGAAAGTCCAAAAATTGACAGGAGAGTCGGTAAGTGTTCTGATCAGAAATGTTCGCTTGCATCATGCACAGACTTATTTGTTAACAGATGAATTAACCGTTTCTGAAATTGCCTATAAAGTCGGCTTTAACAGTAACTCCTATTTCATCAAGTGCTACAAGGACCGATATGGCCATCCCCCGGGAGAGGAGCGAAAGCAATTCACTGAACCAAAGTCCTTGATGTCATCCGATCCGATTCGGCACCATCAGAAACTAATGTTGATGGGCTCTCTTGTACTGTTGTTGATTCTGCTATCATTTCTTTGGTCGACTGGATCTCAGGAATTAAAACTACCCGATAAGTCGATTGCTGTTCTACCTTTCATTAACGACAGTCAGGACAGCAGCAATGTCTACATCATTAATGGTATGATGGAATCGGTTCTGAACAACCTCCAAAAAATCGAAGATTTACGGGTAGTGAGTCGAACTTCTGTTGAACCCTATAGAAAACTTACCCGAACCTTACCACAAATAGCAGAGGAACTGGACGTCTATTACGTATTGGAGGGAAGTGGGCAAAAAATTGGCAATCAAATCTTGCTCACCGTTCAATTGATTGCAGGTGAAAGGGATAATCACTTGTGGTCCAAGCAGTATCAACGAATGACAGAAGATATATTTGATTTACAAGCTGAAGTGGCCGCAGATATTGCAGCTGAAATCAAAGTAATCATAACGCCGGATGAAAATCGTAGGATCAATACGCCACTCACTAATGATGCAATAGCATATGATCACTACCTCCAGGGAGTAGAGTTTACAAAACAAGAAACATTTGCTGGCCTGGACAGTGCCATCAATGAATTTAAGAAAGCCATTTCGGAAGATTCTGATTTTGCTGCGGCCCATGCGTACATAGCTATTTGCTATTATTACCTTGATATTTTCAAACGGGAAAAACAACATAGTGAAGTAATAAATACATACGCCGATCGTGCGATTTTGCTGGATCCCGAATCTGGTATTTGCCTGATTTCTAAGGGATTGTATTACATGCATGAAGCTCAATACGAGCGAGCGACAACTTATTTTGAAAAGACTTTGCAGTACAATCCAAATTCAGCACAAGCGAATAACCTTCTTTCGATGATTTACAACAGTTTTCTACCAGATACGGAGAAGTACCTGCAATATGCCCTGAAGGGGACCAAACTGGAGAGAACGGGTACCGACTCAGTAGCTACTGGGTTCATCTATCTCCACCTGGCAAATGCTTTCATTCAAAATGGATTTGTCGAAGAAGCGGAAAAGAGTGCCCGGCTTTCATTACAGTTTGATACGAATAACCTGTACTCAGCTTACGTGCTTGCTTATGTTTTACTGGCTAAAGACCGAGACATTGAACGAACCCGGGATATGTTATTGGGTACCTACAAGAAGGATACAACTAGATTAGATGTGATTCAGGAAGTAGCTAAGATCTACTATGTGTTGGGTGAATATGACTCAGCTCATTTGTTTTATGATAAATTTCTGAAAACCAGAGACTTGTATGGCATGAGTGTGTTTGAAACTGAAGAGATCAAAATTGCTTACGTCATGAAACAACTGGGTGAGTTGGAGGAAGCGCAGGCTTATTTATCTAGCTACAAGAAGTTTGCAGATAGTGATCAATCCAAATACAAAGACCTCTATCTGTTCAGTTACTACGCAGTGTTGGAGGATCAGGACAAAGCCATGTCACATCTGGAAAAATTTTCTCACCAAAGTGACTTTCAATACTGGTTTGTGCTGTTCCTGGAAGACGATCCCATTTCCAGACTTGTCCGGTCGCATCCCGGTTATGAGGAAGCTTCCACACGTATTTACAACCAATTTTGGGCTTCCCATGAGCGTTTGAAGCAACAATTGAAGCGGGAAAGGCTATTATAAAGAGTAGTATACGCTATCTTAATACTCCGAAAAACATAATAACTACTTGAATAACTGTTTTAAGTAATCGGTCAGCGTGGGATCTTAACAAAGAAGAGGTACATCCGTAAAGACTACTCCCTTTTCAGAACATCTGCCGGATTGCGATCATTTCGAATGATTTGAGTTACAAGTGGAAAGGCAATCAAGAGCGCTAATAATACACCACTTAAAACGAAGCTGGAAAGATGGATATTCGCGTGATAAGCATAATTCGATAGCCATCGATCCATAGCAATCCAAACGACCGGGATGGCTATTCCGATACCTATCAACAGGCTCCATGCGTATTCCCTGACCAGCAATCGAATGAGCGATATCAAATCAGCTCCAAGGACTTTTCGAACTGCCAATTCCTTTTGCCTGATCTTAAGAGAGTACCCCATTAACCCAAGTAGCCCGAGAGTCGCTACTAACAAAGTGATTGCCGTGAAGGCCTGAAGAAGATCTTTCTGCATGCGTTCACCCGCATAAAGACGATTTAGTTCTTGATCAAGGAAAACAAGGTCCATCGGGTAACCAGGATATTTGGCCCGCCATTGGGTTTCAATTTGGTCAATCGTTTCAAATAATTGTGAGCCGTTTACTTTTATAAGCAAATGACTAAGCCAGATGGGCTCATAAATAAGGACCACAGGATCGATGGTGGCTCTAAGACTTTCCTGGTGGAAGTCCTCTAATACACCAATTATCGGACCTTCTGCTAATTGATAAAAGGGATTATTGGCTCGAACCAATTGACCAATTGCGTCTTTCGGATCATTCCAACCCAATAAACGCGCCGCTGATTCATTGATGAGGTAACTCCTTTTTCGAGACTCAATGGTGGCAATGATATCATTAGGGTTGTCTAGGGCACTGGAATAAGGAGCATCTCGAAACATGTTTCCGGCTACCAAATTCATCTGCATCAAATCTGTGAAACTGGGCTCAATGACCTGTATATCCAATGTTACCCCCTGATCTGCTTCTTGCCCGGGTTTTAATAATTCAATTCCATCACGAACTGCACTTCCCGGTAACTCCATTACTGCGGAAACAGCATCTATGGCCGGGAGTCGAGTGAATTCTTGTTGTATCAATGCAAGTTGCTGTTTGGCTTCTCCGGGGATGTGCCGGATGGCCAGTACTTGTTCATCTTGAAAACCGAGGTTTTTGCTTTGAAGGAACTGAAATTGCTTCTGGGTAATTAGCATAGCAGAAATGAGTGCCATCGCTAGTCCAAATTGAAGCCCGATCAGGATTTTCCGAGCGGGTAACTTTTGATTGGTTTGCAATTGTGATTTTAAGGCAGTGGTCACGGAAAGGCCTACCAAATTGTAGGAAGGGTAGAGGCTCGAAAACCAGGGAACCAAAATGACCAATACACCACTTATGATTAGCAAGGCCAGGTGGTCAGGTTGAAGCGATAGCCCGGTAAATATTTCTAAATATGGAAACGTACCAAGGTATCCTAATAGAGCTATAGACAAACTGATCAGGAATAGTGTCAGGGATTCAAGGAAGAAATATCGCTTAAGGTGGACGGTGGAGCCACCTAGTACTTTTCTCACACCCACTTCACGTGACCGTCCTAATGCTTGTACCGTGTTCAGATTGGCGAAATTGATCACCGCTACAATTAACAAAAATCCACTGGCTGCAAGGAAAATCGCAATGTATGAAATGTGATTATTGGGGGAGATCTCTCGTGCCAGGTGAGATTTGAGATGAATATCCTCGATTGGTTGTAAGTTGAACATCACCGTGGTTTCTGCAACGGGACTATGGGTGGCAATGAATTTACTCATTTGGCCCGCGATTACGGAGGCATCCTTACCATCCTTCAGTTTGACATAGATATAGGCCCATCCTCTTCTTTCATCATTGGAATTTAGTGAGGTCAATAAGTTGATCGGCAGATGACTATTATCCGGAATGTTGTCAATAACGCCGGTCACCTGATACCGGACCATTTGTCCTGAGTCATTTGTTGTTGTGATTGTTTTTCCCATCACGTCTGCTGTACCATAATACTTTTTGGCAGTCTTTTCCGTCAACACGACACTGTTCGGCTGTATTAGAGCTTGTCTGGGATCTCCGTGGATAAATGTCAGGTCAAAGATTTCAAAGACCTTCGGGTCGACGGAAAAAGCATGGTGTTCTCGAAATGTTTGATTTTCCACCTGCACATCGCGAAACCTGAAGGACTGAAATCGAACGAAATGCTCAACTTGAGGGAAAAAATCGGGGAGTTTGTTGATCCAATCCAGCGGGACACGAGCCCAATGTCCATCAACAGGTTCATCTGCATTTTCTTGATAGGTGACTCGAAAAGTACGCTGATAATCCTGATGATATCGGTCATAGCTCAGTTCATGGGTCACATAGGCCAGGATCAATGCGAAAACCATCATTGAAACACTCAGGCCCAGCACGTTGATCAGGGTATAAGTCCATTTCCGTTTGAGATTCCTGAAAATTACTTTTACCATGTTAGCCCCGAGTCCTGAGGGCTGTTTCTGAGATTTCCTCTTTAAATGAGATAATCGCATAATTCCCGATAATTCTTTAATAATCAATAAGTAATAAGCCCATGAATGAGGTTTTACGGTAGTTAGGGCTTCTTCAAAATCTCCTTCAAAGATTTCTCGGTCACGACCCGTGGCAATCCTGGAAATCAACCAGCGAACAAAAGGAGGCAATTCAGTCTTCATGAAATTCCGGGTATCAATTTGAACCA
Organism: Cyclobacteriaceae bacterium; assembly: GCA_965215825.1. Classification (GTDB taxonomy): domain Bacteria; phylum Bacteroidota; class Bacteroidia; order Cytophagales; family Cyclobacteriaceae; genus JAWPMT01. The sequence goes on from CBDCEM010000003.1 coordinate 2,249,587, forward strand.
ATTACTTCGCAGCTCATAAGCGTTTTTAAGAACTGATTTTCCGGCATTTGTGATTTCATAAAACCTCTTTCTTCTTCCTCCACGTTCAGAGGTTGCGCCACCTTCGTAGGAAGTGATGAACCCCTTGTCTTCTAGTCGATTCAAGGCCGCATGCAGCGCTCCAATACTTGGCTTACGATCTGCATTTTTACTTAACTCGGCTCGGATAGCCATACTGTAGGCCTCTTTTTGTAAAGCACCAACGATGAGTAGAACCAACTCTTCAAACTCTCCCAGATGAGTACGTTGCATATCTTTGTCTTAATTGTAGATCAAATACGAAAGTAATCAAAAAAAAGTTATATGCATAGAGGAATCAACCTATGGTGTTGATCTTAAAAGAGACCACAAATCGCAGGTCAGGTCGTTGTAAATCCCCTGGTTTCATAATGAATTTTGAATAAGAGGTTTTGTATTTCAAACAAAATTTCTATCATTGCGTATATATACAGTATACACACTATGTACATTAACTACAATTAGTGCTCAATCGATGAAGATAATTATCTCAAATGCTTCACCTGAACCTATTTATGAACAGATAGGGAAACAGATCAAATCCCAGATCATATCCGGGGAATTGAAAGAAGGAGATCCATTGCCTTCGATTCGGAAATTGGCGTTGGAGCTTCACATCAGTGTGATAACGACTAAGCGCGCCTATGAGGAACTGGAAAAGGAGGGATTCATAGACACGGTTGGAGGGAAGGGAACTTTCGTGGCCATCCAAAACAAGGAATTACTCAGAGAGAAAAAGATGAAATCCATTGAGGATCAAATGGCTCATACAGTCATTGAAGCTCAGAAAATGGGAATTAGTCTGGAAGAACTTCAGGAGATGTTGAACATTTTATTTCATGACAATGACTAATATTTTAGAAATATCCAACCTTTCAAAAAGCTATAAAGACTTCAGGTTGAAAAATGTTTCGTTTACACTTCCTACTGGTTATATCATGGGAATGATTGGCCCAAATGGCGCGGGAAAGACGACTATTATCAAGACCATTATGAACCTTGTCATGAAACAGGAGGGGCAGGTCAAAGTATTCGGATTAGACCACCAGGAAGCAGAAGTTGAGATCAAGAAACGAATAGGATTCGTGTATGATACGCCAAACTTCTATGGGCATCTCAACTTAAAACGACTAAAAAACGTAATCGCACCCTTCTATGAGCGATGGGATGACAAAGTGTTCGGTGATTTGATAGGAAAGTTTGGATTACCGCTGAACAAGGCCGTGAAAAAGTTTTCAAGAGGGATGTCCATGAAGGCCTCTATTGCCATCGCCCTTTCTCACCATGCTGATTTTATTATCATGGATGAGCCTACTTCAGGACTGGACCCAGTGGTCCGACGTGAATTGCTCGACCTTTTACGAGACTTGATGCAAGATGAGAGAAAATCAATCCTCTTTTCCTCACATGTAACAACAGATATTGAGCAGGTTGCAGACTACATCACTTACATCAACCATGGAGAAGTCGTCTTTTCGCAAACCAAAGATGAAGTGTATGAAGGGCATGCGCTGGTAAAGGGAGGCAATGACTTGCTTGACCATGATACCCGAAAAACGATGGTAGCTGTGAGAAGTAGTGAATACGGATTTGAAGGACTTACGACAAATTTAAAAGCCTCGAAAGCTTTGTTTGGAGATCAGGTGGTGTATGATAAAGCCACTCTGGAAGACATTATGTTTTTCAATAATCTAAAAACCAAAAGTGAGCGATAATATGCTGAAGTTGGTCATTAAGGATTTTAGAGCTAATCAAGGCTATCTGTTATTGTTATTCGCGATTCTCATCTTAATCGGGATGGGCTACAGTATGGCAATTAAAGCGGAAAGCGATATCGAACCTGAAATCTATGTGCTTGTCATTATCTTAAGTGCAACTGTAGCATCTAAGCTATTCATATTGACGGAAGTGGAGGCAGGGGCAGATAAACTCATAGCTGGGCTACCTGTCAACAGAAAGCAAATGGTATTGGCAAGATACCTGTCATCTGTTTTGATGATCATTTTGACTTTGATCGTGCATTGTACCATCATTTACCTAACCTCTGATGAGGCAATGCGACACGAAAATCAATTCATGTATAGACCGGAAATCTGGATAGTATCCGGGCTTCTTCTAATGGTGTCCGATGCTTTTTCTTTTCCATTTCACTTCGCTTTTGGTGCCATCAAAGGAGCCGTGATGTATGGATTTACACTGATCTCCTTCATGATACTAACTATTCTCATCATTTCCATGACCAATTCAAACGTGGCCTGGCGTGAATTTTTCCTGAAAATAAGCCAGCAATCCGTTGGTTTAATATTTGGTGAACTAGCCTTCATATTTCTTCTGATTTTGGGTAGTTCTATTCTTATTTCAATCAATGCATTTAAAAACAAGGACCTATGAGCAAGACTGCAATCATTCAACTCATACACCGTGATTTTAGAGCCTATGGGATTCAAATTCTTGCGCTCTCATGTTTCATGTTAGTAGTGAGCATGTTTATTACCTTTATCAATACCAACACTTTAGGAATATTCACATCGGGTATTGGCAACATCATTATGGTGGTGATAGGAACCTTTGCTATGGAGCAATCCAGCAATGTGGTACGAATGCATACCGCTAGTTTGCCTGTTTCCAGAAAGGAAATAGTGTTTGCCCGATTCGGCTCGTCACTGATAATCGTCGTACTTAATACGATTTTACACTTTATCGTATTCAATGTACTGACTACTGTTATCCATCCGGAACCAGTATATGCAGATGGGTACCTTCTTCTTTTCCATCTGTTCTATGGCGTTTTCCAGTTGGCGGTTTACTATCTGGTATTTTATCGGGTAAACATGGTGGTTTCCGTAATCATATTCGTTTTCCCCATTATGCTATGGACGAGCATATCTCCCAAAGCAGGTTTTTTAAATGAATATGTACAAGGCGAGCCAAAACACCTCTTGCTATTTGCGCTGACGACCCTTTTGTTACTGCCTTTTTCGATCTGGACTAGCAACAAATACTACAAGAAAAAAGACTTGTAATAGTCAGGAAATGGAAGAATAAGTCAATAGTGGCTCTAATATATAATTCAGCTATAAGCAAATAATTGCTTGCATCCTTTTTCAGATCTATGAAGATCGCTTTTCGATCCTTTTAGAAAGAAACCTTCGGATGAATTCAAAGCTCAAATTTTTAACCATCGAATGATGAAACTTACAATTGAAAACCTGACAAAAACATATCCCAACGGAGTGAAAGCCATTGACAACCTGAGCCTCGAAATAGGTACCGGTATGTTTGGCCTACTGGGCCCAAATGGTGCCGGTAAATCGACACTTATGCGCACCATTGCAACACTTCAAAAGCCTGATTCTGGTGAGATCACTTTTAATGGGATTAATGTCTTGAAGGATCAGATTTCACTCAGAAAAGGTTTGGGATACCTACCACAGTCTTTTGGTGTTTATCCCAAAATGTCGGCCGAAGACTTGTTGGATTATCTGGCGACTTTGAAAGGAGTGAAATCCAAAACAGACAGAAGAAAGTTAGTACAGGAAGCACTTGAAATTACCAATCTATCTGACGTGCGGAAGAAAAATGTGACCGGGTATTCAGGAGGAATGAAGCAGCGTTTCGGTATTGCCCAGTTATTGTTGAATAACCCCAAATTGATCATTGTGGACGAACCGACTGCCGGTCTTGATCCCACTGAGAGAAACAGATTCCTGAATGTGATTCGTGAGGTAGGTACCACCAATGCGGTGATTTTCTCGACGCATATCGTGGATGACGTAAAGGAGCTCTGCACCGATATGGCGATTTTGAATGGAGGTCGAATTCTCAGGCAGAAGACTCCTCGAGAAGCAACAGCTGAATTTGAAGGAAAGATATGGACCAAAACCATAAGTCGTGGTGAGTTGGAAGAAGTTGAAGCCACATATCACGTGTTGTCCTCGAACTACAATGAAGACAATAATCTGAACATTAGAGTTTATTCGGCAAATAAGCCCACTGATCAGTTCACCGAAGCCACGCCGCAACTAGAAGATGTGTATTTCTATACACTGAATCTGGAATAGTTCATTCCTCAATGAGCCAGATCATTATCATTCAATTATAGCAATCCAGATGTTTTATACCATATTTAAACATGAGCTTTCTTATTGGTTAAGAAAGCCAGTATTCTATATCTATTCTTCAATCTTCCTTGTAGCCGCTTTATTTATTTCTTCCATTTCGGCGGGAATTTTTGATGAGGTTAGTGCCTCTGTTGATGCTTCGAAGGTTGTAAACTCACCTTTCAAGATCACAGAGATATTCAATACACTTTCGACGCTTATCTTTTTCCTTTTCCCTTCGATTATCGGTGTGTCAGTTCACCGGGATTACAAGAGCGATATGTATACGATCTTGTATTCTTACCCTTTTACTAAAACTCACTATTTGCTGGCCAAATTTCTCAGCTCACTGTTGATTGTCAGCCTCATTGTCCTGTTTATCGGGATTGGAATGATCCTTGGGTTTCGTTTGCCAGGAACCAACTCAGAAGTCGTAGCAGCCTTTCGTCTAATGCCTTATTTGCAAGGATACCTCGTTTATGTATTACCTAATGTCTTGCTGTTTGGAGCCATCGTATTTGCGGTTGTCGTATTCACCAGAAGCATTATAGCAGGTTTTGTGACGGTTATGGTACTGGCGCTTATTCAGGGCTTTACAAACGTCCTTTTGCTGAGTCCGGAGACAAGAATTTTAGCAGCCTATTTGGATGTATTTGGCGCATCAGCCACTGATTATTATACGCAATATTGGACAGCTACTGAGTTGGATAAAAGCCTGTTACCATTAAAGGGACTAATCATTTACAATAGATTGTTGTGGTTGTCCGTTTCCATGCTGATTTCAGGAATAGTTTACATCTGTTTCGATTTTAGTCAGCACGGGATATCACTTGTTTTTTTGAAGAAGGAAAAGCACCAGGTCACAAAATCGAACCTGGGCAGTGTAATTCGGGTTCGCCTTCCCCAGGTGGTATATGATTATTCTTTCCTTCAAAACCTGAAAATATTGTGGAGGCTATCTGTAGTTGACCTGAAGTACATTGTCCAAAGCTGGCCATTCATCCTACTCAATTTATTTGGACTGATTATGTTGCTGGAGACTCATGTAAAATCAGGTGTGGTTAGGGGAACCGGTATGCTACCAGTTACCTGGAAAATGCTTCGCTATAATGAAGAGTTCCAGTTCTCCATAATCATGTGCACGTTTCTCTATACGGGGATGCTTATTCAGCGAGCCAGAGCTACTAACTTTCTTCAACTAACAGACATTTCACCGGTACCGAACTGGACATTGCTGGGATCTAAGTTCCTTGCGATCCTTAAGATGCATGTGATACTGTTGCTAATCATCATGATGGCTGGTATTGGTTTTCAATTGTACAAAGGCTATTATGATTTTGAGATTGGTCTTTACTTGTTTGGACTGTTGGGGACTGATCTTTGGCGATTTGTGATTTGGGCGTTGCTGGCATTTTTCATACAAACGCTAGTTCGGAATCCTTACGTAGGTACTTTTATTTTGCTGGTTTTGCTGCTCGGGCTGGGAACCCCCTTGTTGCGAATGATTGGTGTCGAACAAGATTTATTTGTCTACGGGAGAGGCCCCGGAACTCCTTATTCAGATATGAATGGTTTTGGGAACGGCCTGACTGCCTTCTATACTTACATCTTTTACTGGATGCTTGCCGGGGCTCTTCTCTTCATTGTAGCAGGTTTTTTCATGGATAGGGGATTCTCTCAATCTTTTCACGAACGCCTTCAATTGATGAGGTCCCGTTTTACAGGAAAAACACGGGCTGTATTTTTCATCTTGCTGCTGGGATTTTTCGGCATGGGCTTCAGGATTTATTATGAAGATAATATGGTCAATCCCTGGGTTTCATCTAAAGAACGGGAGCAATATAAGGCTGAATGGGAGTTGAAATATCGGCAATATGAAGGTGCCATCCAGCCCAGGGTTCTATCCGTAAAAACAAACCTGGATATTTTCCCAAAAACACAAGATTTCAAAATGCAGGGGACCTACTCAATGGTCAATAAATCCCCTTCAGCCATCGATACAATTTTCATTAAATACAGTGATTTCAGCAGCAGTTTTGAGTTGAATGTGCCTAATACGGTATCTGAGGATACTATTTTTCGATTCAATATATATCAACTTGAGAAGGCCCTACGACCAGGTGACAGCCTGAAATTGATGTTTACCGTTTGGAATAAGCCCAATACATTTTTGAGAAAACACTCTCCGGTACTGGCTAATGGGACATTCCTAAACAACTTTGAATTGCTGCCATTCTTAGGATATCCAGGTGGGGGATTGGAGGACGATGAAGTTCGGGAAGAGTATGGTTTGCCGGCATATGAATCAGCACCCTTACCATCTGATTCAACCGCGTTGGGCAACCATAAAATTTCAAAAGATTCTGATTGGATCGATTTTGAAGCTACCGTTAGCACTTCAGAAGATCAGATAGCCATTGCACCTGGTTACCTTCAAAAAGAATGGGTAGAAGATGGGAGGAGGTATTTTCATTATAAAATGGATAGCAAAATGCTTAATATCTATTCCTTCAACTCAGCACGATATGAAGTTAAGAAGGATCAGTGGCAAGGAGTAAACCTCGAGATTTATTATCACAAAGGGCATGAATACAACCTGGATCGGATGATGAATGGAATGAAGGCGGCCCTGGAATACTGTTCAACCAATTTTAGTCCTTATCAGCATCGACAAGCTCGAATCATTGAATTCCCAAGAACCTTTGGGAATTTTGCCCAGGCCTTTCCCAATACCATTCCATTTTCAGAAGGCAGAGGCTTTATCGCAGATGTCGATGATTCCGAAGAAGGAGGGGTGGACTATGCATTTGATGTGACAGTACATGAAATGGCCCACCAGTGGTGGGCGCATCAGGTCATTGGCGCGGACGTGTTGGGATCCGGAGTGTTAGCTGAAGGTCTGGCGGATTATGTCCGACTAAAAGTATTGGAAAAGGAATATGGAATCGGTAAAACTCAGAAGTACTTGAAGTACGCTACCGATAGGTATTTAAGAGGCCGAAGACGAGATAAGAAAGGAGAGAATCCACTCATTTATGAGGACAATCAATCTTACTTACGCTATTCCAAAGCGTCAGTGGTACTCTATGCATTAAGCGATTACCTGGGTGAAGAAAATCTAAATCAGGCGTTGAGTCGATACGTGAAAAAGACTCAGTTTCAGGAAGCTCCATATACCACAACGCTGGAGTTGGTGGAATTCCTCAAGGAGGCAACACCTGACTCCCTTCAATACTTGATTACAGATATGTTTGAGCATATCACCTTATATGACAATAAAATAAGAAAAGCTGAGACGCATGAACTTGAGGATGGTACATGGCAAGTAGATATTGAACTCCTGGTAAGCAAGTATCGGTCTGACGAGAAAGGGAATCAATTGCTTGTAGATGAAATGATGTCCTTTCAGGAGGAAGGAGAACAAGAAGCGCAGGTATCAATGCCTCTTGCAGATTATATGGATGTCGGAATTTTTGATGCAAATGGAGAGGAGATATACTTGTCTAAATTCAAATTCGAATTAATTTCAAATTCCATTTCAATTATAGTCGACCGGCAACCTTCAGAGGCAGGTATAGATCCGTATTTTAAACTCATAGATCGTGAATCAGATGACAATAAAATAGACGTAAGACTGGTGGACCCTACTTCTGATTGAAACCTTACCTCCGGAATTTTCGTCCAATCGAAAAACGATCTTACTTGAATACAATCAACCTTTCATCAGGTCAATATTTCGGAGAAGCTGTTATTGTCAAAGAAAATCAGCGGGTCAAAATGAGTGTCACGGAATATGATGCTCAATCCAATATTGGGTTGCATACCCATGAGAATGACTACCTGAGTGTACTCATTCACGGGACCTATCTGGAAGAAGGTCAGCAGGTAAACTCTGGTGTTGGCCCAGGGGAAATCCTGTACCGACCGGCGGGATATGAACATTCCAACAGTTTTAATGAGCAGGGCGGTAAATGCTTCAACATAGAACTTAATCCTGGCTTTACAGAAGCTTATGCTTGTCAACTTCCTGAGCACTTTCTGCAACATAAAAGCGGTTCTTTCCCCTTATTTTATCAGTTGTACCTTTCTGCCCAGGGAGGTTTCAACCCCTTTTCAGTTGAGGAATGTGTCGTAAACTGGCTGAGTGAAACGAAGGAAGTAAAATCCCCCAAGTCAACATTGGGGTGGATAGATCATGCGAGGAAGATACTCAATGAAGAACTGCATACCTTTCACGCACTCGCCGAATTGAGTGAGCGTGTCCACGTGCACCCGGTCTACCTGGCTAGAAAATTTAAGCAGCAAACTGGTCTCACAGTTGGTTCCTACCAATTGGTGAGAAAATTGGAAAGTGCATTTGCTATGCTATTAAAGGAAGATTCGTCCATTTCACAGATCTCACTTTCTCATGGATTCTTCGACGATGCTCATTTCATCAGATCTTTCAGAGCGAGGTATGGCTCATCACCTCATCAATTCAGAAGGCTGCTAAAAAGTTAATCTCGTACAATTCTCATTTTGTAGACCATTCTACTTTTGATCTGTCAAAAACGATCAAAATGAAAATAAGAAGATTAAATGCAGCCTTTGTCATGTGTCTATTTACCATGACAAGCTTAACAGCGCAACATGGGGGTAACCCTGGCGGTTTGCCCTATCAGAAAATTTACGCGTATGGGATGGATGCCAATATCCAACCAGCCCTGGATATTCTTAGAATACACCCTGTATCAAGTGATCATGATGAAGATTTTCAGAGAAGATTCCTTACAAGGTTTGGAGAACAACAAGATCAAGAGACCTATCCGTCATCCGGGGACCCTGAAATGGATGAACTTCTAGGTTACTTCAGGGATTACTGGCGCGTGTCATTACTTGATCAGGAAGGGAAGTACTTCGATTACTTAGGTAAGAAGATCATGCCATTTCTAATGAAGAATTATCCACCGTTTACAGGCCCGGAATTGCGGGATAGCATTGGGTTTTACCTTGGGGACTATATTCGTTCAAGAGGATATTTTACGACCGAAGAAGTTGGTCCAACAGGTCGTCTGGTGGACTTGTTGATTTGGAAAAATGAAACGGATTCCACCTATGAGGTCACCTTGAGCAAATCTGAAAAAATGCAGGTGAAGGTGGTGATGATGGAGGATTTTGTAACATTAGGATGGATGGAATATGCTACGCTGGATCAACATCATCCGGGTGGCTGGACCACCGAAGATGCGATTTACTGTGTGAAGGAGGCCTATGATCTTGAAAGTGAAGGGTTTAAAGTCAGTTACCTGGCGCATGAGGCCCGACACTTTTTAGACAAAAAGCAGTTTAATGACCTCTCTAGTAAAAACCTGGAATACCGTTCAAAACTAACGGAACTTCATTTAGCTCAAATGAGTACTTATCATCTCATTGAATCTTTCATTCACAATGCGAACCCAGATAGTGAAAATGGTCACCCTTTAGCTAACCATCAGGTAATTCAGGATCTATCAAGGATATTCTTCGACGACTATGAAACCGATATGGATAAATGGCGTGGGATCAAAAGTAAAAAGATCCAGAAGGCTGCAGCCAAGTTGTTGAAAAAGCACACATCGACGTTGATGTAGCCGACGTTATTCTTCCCTCATTCATATGGTCTTTTATATCAACCTTAGTCCTGTATATTTATTCCCCGAAAGACTCTTTTGAATGCGTATCGTGATAAGGACTGAAGAAAGTAAAGACCATGATAAAGTACGTGAGGTCATCGAGCATGCTTTTGCAAATGTCAAAGAGAGTGACCAATCTGAAGGGGGACTGGTCACTCGTTTGCGTCAATCTGAAGCCTATGTTCCGGAGTTATCATTGGTAGCCTTATTGGACAATGAGATTGCCGGGCATATCTTGTTTACAGAAGTGAAAATCCGATCAAGTGAACAAGTTTTTAATCAGATACTGGCCCTGGCTCCTGTTTCAGTTCATCCAAATCATCAGGGAAAAGGTATCGGGACTGAGTTGATTGAAAAAGGACACGAAATAGCCAGGAGGTTGGGGTTCAAGGGAGTTGTTCTGTTAGGACATGAGGGTTATTATCCAAGGTTTGGATACGTGCCTGCTTCCAGGTTTGGCATCAAAGCTCCCTGGGATGTGCCTGATAAAAATTACATGGCACTGCCTTTGGTACCAGAAGGACTTGATAGCATCTCAGGTACTGTGGAATACGCAAATGCATTTTTTGAATGACCGATATGAAGAAGGTTAGAGCTAGATCCTTATTGAGAGTTCTTGGACTCGTGTGTTTTATGGGCTTCACTTCACAGCTAAAGGCACAGGAATTCTATGTGGTAAAGAGTGAGTATTACCATTTCGAGATTAATTATTGGTTTAACATGCATCATTTGTTGAAGCATGAGTCTTTTCTCAATTCGGATATGGACAGTACGGCGTTGGACTTGATTCTCCCGGATCAGGCCAGTGAAAACTTTCAAACTGCGCTTGATTTCTACAATGAACAATTCAAGGATAAAAACTTAAGAACTGATGAGTATCTCTCAGATTTTAAAGTGTGGATTACAGGGAAAGCGGCCATTCCGGACGAGATACCTGAGAAGTTTGCAGCTCATACGGCTGTATTACAGGCTTTTTCACCTATCTACAAAACGTACTTCTGGACACGACATTTTGAAAGTTGTAGGCAAATGCTTGAGCAGCACTTGCCTTTGATTAGAAATACGGAAAAAGCTTACTGGACACTAATGGAGAACAAAACCAAGGCATTTACCCTGGATGAAATTGTCAAGGTCGATTTGGTGTTTTATGGCAGTGCCAATAAGTGGAATCCACTTGATCGTCCTTATACTTCTATTTTTCCTACAAGGGTGGTCATGGCTACTGGTAGCTTTATGGAGGTAGAGGGGGAGTGGCTGGAATTGCTATTTCATGAGTCTGCGCATGCATTGATTCTATCAAGTAGCGGCTTTGTGGGAGGTACAATTCAGGATATTGCAGCTATTAAGAAAGTGGAAGTTCCAAGACAGCTTTCACACGCCTATCTGTTTTACATCACCGGACATATTGCACAACAACTCATGCAGGAACAGGGCATGGATTATCCTGAAACATACATGCAGTACAGAAAAGTCTTTTTCCGTTACCACCACGCATTACAGCGACTGGATGACTATCTGGAAGGAGAGGAATCACTATCTCAAGTTACAGCCGATATACTAGAAGAACTTTCTAAATAACCCTAACCTTCAACGTACTTAATTCATAGAGATAGTTATTATTTATAACCTTAACAAATGTGGATTAAATAATTATATCTATATTTGTTAAGTAAATAAGAGTCTATGTCATATCAATTAGGAGAATTTGAAGAGTTGGTTTTGTTGACGGTCGCTGCTCAACATGATCAGGCTTATGGTGTCTCGATTCATGAATTTCTTACGGAAGAAACGCAAAAGAAAATCAATATCAGTGCCATCCATGTGGCTCTGAAACGATTGGAAACAAAGGGTTTTGTGGAGTCACGATTTGGGGGTATCAAGGAGGAAAGGGGAGGACGAAGAAAGAAATTCTACATCGTCACAGCTCTTGGTAAAAAAGCCCTGGATAATTCACATGACATTCGAACGAGTATTTACCAGCGTATACCATCCATCAATTTCTCAAATTCCTAGATCATGTCACAAGCCCATCCACCTAAATGGCCTTTGAAATGTCTTCGTTGGTTTTGCAAGGAAGATATGATCGACGAAATAGAAGGGGATCTCTTTGAAATGTTCCTCAAGCGTTCAACAAAGTCCATATTTAAAGCGCGTTGTTTCTTTATATGGAATGTTTTGCGGTCCTTCAGAAGGACAAATTTGAAAACTTTCCGGCTAAAATTTCCTGTATGGACCCTTTCCTTTGTGCAAACCTGGCGTTTTTTGAAACGTGATGGTGTGTATTCCATACTAAATGCGTTGAGTCTTGCTATTGGCTTTGTTGTAACGATATTATTCGTTTGGTATGCAGAAGAGGAATTGTCCTTCGATTCCTTTCATGAAAAAAGAGATCGGATATACCGTGTATCCTTTAATCAGTACATAGACCTTGGGTCCTATGCATCTACCTCGTACCCGATAGGTCCGGCCATGAAAAAGGACTTCCCGGAAATACAAGCCATGACACGACTAGGTGGAATTGGCAGAACGACAGTCCGATATGAAGACAGGGCCTTTTTTGAAACCATTAACCTGGCAGATGAAGATTTTTTCAAAATATTCGACTTTCCCTTAATACTCGGAGATCCAAATACTGCTTTAAAAGAACACAATCAATTGGTGATAAGTGAAAGCATGGCGCAAAAGTATTTTCCTGATGAAAATCCTATTGGCAAACTGCTGGTTATCGGTTCAGGAGGAAACTACGATGCGCGTATTACCGGTGTGTTTGCGGATATTCCTTCTAACTCACACATAGACGTGGACATGGTGATGTCTTATGCGACGTTATACCATCAATTTTCATTTATGGAAACGTTATGGCAACAAATGCCACGCAACTACACCTATGTGTTACTCAATCAAGAGAGTCAGGCAGCATCTTTGCAGGATAAACTTGAAGAGATTGAACACCGATATGTCTCTGATTTGGAAAGAGGTGAATATGACCTCATGTTGATTCCTTTGAAGGAAGTTCATTTCTACGAAGGCCTTTACAACGAAAACTTATCTAATAAGAGCTTCGATGATCTGATAACGTTTGGATTGGTAGTCCTCATTATCTTGTGTATTGGTACCATTAATTTTGCGAATCTCACCTCCAGTAGGTACCTCACACGCATCAAAGAAGTAGGAGTGCGTAAGGTGTTGGGTGCAGGAAGTTCCCAGTTACTTTTGCAACTCTTGTTTCAGTCTTTCTTGTTGGCAGTCTTTTCTTTAGCCTTCGCCTATCTAATGATAGGGATCATGTTTCCGTTTGTCAACGAGCTGGCCGCAAAGGCATTTAATCCTGGCTATTTTTTAGAACCCATTACGCTCATTACCTCTTTAGTCCTTATTGTGGGTGTTACCCTACTAGCCAGTATTATTCCCGCTGTTAAGTTGTCAGCCATGGGCTTTTTGAAGTCATCGCGGGACATGGGTTCAAAACCTCAAAAAGGATTGTCTAAAAAATCATATCTCATGCTCTTTCAGTATCTGGCTACTTTTTTTCTGATGGTTAGTAGTCTTGTGATGTATGAGCAACTGAGTTTCATGGATGATAAAGTAGATAGGGGTACTTCTTCAAGGTTGGTCATTCCGATAAACGCCAATTTAAGCGACCATGTCCAACTGCTGGAAGAATCACTGGAAGCGTATCCTTACGTACTTTCGGCTGCAGCCAGTTCACATGTCCCTAGCTTTTACGGTGATAGTTGGCCTGTAAGAACCGGAATGGAGGCTTCGCCAGTTCAAACAGAAAATTTTGTCATAACGGAAGATTATCTTGATGTCATGTCCTACAAAATTTTGGCTGGAAGGGCATTAAGCCGCAACCTGCAGACTGATATTAATTCAGGGTTCGTGGTAAATGAGACTTGTGTGAAAATGCTTGGCTTTTCATCACTGGAGGAAGCCATCGGCCAAACGATAATTTTTGGGAGTGATGAACCGAAAGAGGGGAAAATTATTGGAGTAACGGAAGATTTTCATTTTGAATCGTTCCGAGAGAAAATCAGCCCTGCATTGTTTCAGTTTAAACCTTACGACTGGATGAATCATAATTTCCTCATACTCAAGGTTCCGGAACATGAAGTGGTAAGAGCCATTGAATTGGCAGAAAATGAAATAGCTAAGACAGACCCTGACTGGGTCGTGGAAGCCAGTTTCTATGAAGCCAATTTTAAAAGACGATTCCTTCAAGAGACCGCTCAGGGCCAAATGACAGTGAGTCTAACCTTTGTTGCCATTTTGCTGACATGTCTAGGTCAGGTTGGACTGATATTACATTATGTGTTCTCACGGCAAAAAGAAATGGCTGTACGAAAAGTGCTGGGCGCTTCTGTGAAGCAATTATGGATATTGATGACCCGTTCTTATTTTGGTCTGATGCTCGTTGCCATCGTAATGGCAGTGCCGTTAAGTGTTTATCTTCTTAATGAATGGTTAAGCGGATTTCACTACCGAATTCAGCTAGGCCCTGAACCTTTCTTCCTTGCGGCGACCGTGGCTTGTATACTGGTGATCAGTGTAATTTCCGCAGTGGCCTTGAATTCTGCCAGGAGAAATCCTGTTGAAAGCCTGTCGGAGGAATGATTTGAATTGCTTTAATCCTACTCAGATTCACATGAATACCTGGGACTTACAAACTCCAGGTATTCCCTACTTCGTCCAAAGGTATACAGCCCAGGTATGCTCCCGGTATAGGGTCATAACTCAGCACATCCTTACCGATGGCTTCGGATGAAAAATAGCCCCACAAGGCAAGGGATTTCAATGTTCGGTATACTCCGACCGGTTGCTGTTCTCCAACAACACCTCCCCAAATACGACCGTTGAACTTTGGGTTTTCCTTTTCTTCCTGTTGCAGTAATTCAGTGCGATCTTGGGAGGAAAGATCTGCAAATACACTTCCTTTCTGCTCTTTGGACTTTGCATTAAATGCATCTATCTGAGCGAGTATGGATTGTTGACCGGCTTTGTCAAAAATATTGGCAATCACCAGATCGATGAATCTATCTACCTGTAACTCCAGTGCTCCAGGCGTCTCGGTCTTTGGAAGCAGCGTATCGACTAATGTGTTCACCAACCGGGCCTGATCGACATTGAGGATGGTGGGTGTCCAATCGAGCTGGGCCTGTTGCTGGCAAGATTGCAACAAGGACAACAAGGAAGGGGCTAGAGCAGAAGCTCCTGCAATAGTTGCGGTCTTTTGAATGGCTTTTCTTCTGTTCATCGATTAGAGATTGCGTTTTTTAAGTTCGGATAAGGCATGGTCAGCGGCCCGTGCTGTGATGGCCATATAGGTTAAAGAGGGATTGACACACGAGGATGAAGTCATAGATGCTCCATCTGTCACAAATACATTTTTTACAGCATGGACCTGATTTGTGGCATTGAGAACTGATGTTTTAGGATCTTTTCCCATGCGAGCCGTACCCATTTCGTGAATACCAAATCCTGGTTCATGTTCATTATCAAAATCAACTATGTCCTTCATGCCTACTTGTTCCAGCATTTCTTTCGCGTCCTCTCTGGCCTGAAGGTTCAAAGCTTTCTCGTTTTCTTTGAATTCACAATCAATGGCCAAAGTCGGTTGGTCCCATTTATCAGTATTTTCTGTATCCAGGGTCACTTTGTTCTCATGGTAGGGTAGACATTCAGAAAAACCTGTAATAAAGAACTCCCAGGGACCGGGTTTCATCAAATTATCTTTGAACGCTGCACCAAAAGCTTCCTGATTGGATCCGGCTCCCCATCCGGCCCGACCGGCACCACCCTGGTATCCAAACCCTCGAACGAACTTATCTGACTTTGATTTTTCATCTATATTCCAGTACCTCGGAATGTAAATGCCATTGGGTCGACGGCCTTTGTAATATTGGTCTTCAAACCCTTCAACGGTACCCATCGCTCCGGTTCGATAAGTATGGTCCATGAGGTTGTGGCCTAGTTCTCCACTGTCATTTCCAAGTCCATTTGGAAATCGGTTTGAGGTGGAATTGAGAAGAATTTGCGTTGTACTGAGCGTCGAGGCATTGCAGAATATGATACGTGCGGAGTATTCCATCATTTCTCCGGATTCTGAGTCAATGATTCGAACGCCGGAGGCTTTACCCGTATCCTCATCATAAATGATAGATTGAGCGATAGAGTACGGGCGAATGGTCAGGTTCCCAGTGGCGTTAGCAGCGGGTAAGGTAACACTGTTACTGCTGAAATAAGCGCCATATGGACAACCGCGACTGCAACGATTGCGAAACTGACATTGCCCACGACCATTGTGAGGTTGCGTCAAATGAGCTGCACGGCCAATGGTCATGTTTCTTCCTGGAAAATCTCTTTCAATGCGTTGTTTTACATCCTTTTCTACACAATTCAGTTCCATTGGAGGTAGAAAGTGGCTATCGGGCAACTGCGGCAACCCGAGTGCTTCGCCGCTGATTCCCGCGTACTTTTCAACGTAGGTGTACCATGGCTCAATGTCTTTATATCGAATGGGCCAGTCTATACCAAAACCATCTTTTGCATTGGCCTCAAAATCAAGATCACTCCAGCGATAGGTTTGCTTGCCCCATAATAGCGATCGTCCTCCCATCTGATGGGCACGGGCCCACATGAATGGCTTTATTTCTGTATAGGGGCTTTCTTCATCATTAGCCCAGAAATGCTCCGTACCTTCTCCAATGAAGCCTGTCCTTGCAGCTTTGTAGTGTTTTTTTAAGACCTCCGGAGGAAGAGCACCACGATACTTCATGTCCCAGGGGTCAAGATGCATTGTTGTGTAGTCTTTGATATGTTCGACCAGTCTTCCTCGTTCAAGTACCAGGGTTTGGAGCCCTCCTTCACAAAGCTCTTTGGCTGCCCAGCCGCCGCTAATACCGGACCCGATGACTATTGCATCATAGGTCATTTCTCGTTTAGCGTCAATGTTGAAGTTTGCCATAATTCTTAGTCAATCAAAGCAAAAATTACTGAAAAGGAGGGTCGATTGCAACAATTGTACTTTTGCAATCGATTCCATAAACGTGGTTTGAAAAAAAGAGCAATGGCATGCGTTTCTTAGTAGAGAATTGATCGCACAAAATTTTAATGACCAATTAAACGAATCACCTTGACTCAGAGAAGCTTCATGTCTATCATTGACCAAAAATTTTTTCAAATGAGAGCATTGTTACTTGTCATCCTACTTGCGCTTGTTGTTTCCGTACAAGCTCAACCACTGACCCGTTATGAAAAGTCGCAATTTATAGAGACAGCTACGTATGAGGAGGGCATGGCTTTTTACAAGGCACTTGATAAAGAATATGATGAGGTCTCGATCATGGAGCATGGTCAAACCGACATTGGTATCCCACTACATGTGGTGTTAATCAACACTGGAGATGAAAAGACACCCGAAGCGCTCCATCAGTCAAATAAAGCCATCTGGTTGATTAACAATGCTATTCACCCGGGAGAACCAGATGGTGTCAGCGCGAGTCAGATGTTTGCCAGAGAGCTCATGAAGAACCAAAAGAAGTACAGCAATGTACTGAATAAGGTGGCAATCGCGATCATTCCATTTTACAACATAGGAGGTGTATTGAATAGAAATTCGACGACCCGTGTCAATCAAAATGGCCCTGTGGAGTATGGATTCAGAGGGAATTCGAGGCACTACGACCTGAACCGGGACTTTATCAAATCAGATACACGTAATTCCCAATCGTTTCAGGAGATTTTCCAACTATATGACCCTGACTTGTTTTTGGATACACATGTGAGCAATGGTTCTGATTATCAGCACATCATGACGCTGGATTATTCTCAAAAGGACAAGATGGGTGGCGCACTTGGAAAATATGTTGATGAGGTGTTCTTACCCTATACTTATACCGGCATGGAAGAAAAAGGGTTTGATGCCATTCCCTATGTAAATGCCTGGGGACAGACCCCCGACAAAGGCTGGCCACAGTTCATGGATTGGCCTCGGTATTCCACCGGATATACAGCTTTGTTTCATACAATGGGATACATGAGTGAGACACACATGCTCAAGTCTTACCAACAGCGTGTGGAATCAACGTATGCATTAATGGAAACGATGTTGGAATTTCTAGATGATAAAGGAGAAGAGCTAGTCAGCCTGAGGGAAGCAACCAAGCAAACCATTTCTAAACAGAAGGAATTCGAAATTTCCTGGTCTGTGGATACCAGCAGATACACCCCTTTGATGTTCAGTGGCTACGAGCCAACTTATATAGATAGTGAAATATCGGGCCAGAAGCGCTTGAAATACGATAGAAACCAGCCGTTTACCCGCGAAGTGAAATACATGGATCACTATCCAGCGGATAAGATTATTACAGCACCAAAGTATTATCTCATTCCACAGCAGTGGAGCGATGTGATTGAGTTATTGGAACTCAATCAAGTGACGGTTTCTCAATTGAAAAGTGATACGACCATCAATGTCGAAGCTTACATGATTTCCGATTATGAGACCATCAGAAATCCTTATGAAGGGCATTACAAACATCACAACGTGAAGGTATCACCCAGGCATGCAACGATTCGATTTAGAAAAGGTGATTTTCTGGTACCTGTAAACCAGTGGCGTAATCGATACATTGTAGAAACCCTGGAGCCGGAAGCACCGGATTCTTTTTTTGCATGGAATTTCTTTGATGCGATTCTTCAGCAGAAAGAGCATTTTTCTTCCTATGTGTTTGAAGATCATGCCGTTAAGATTCTGGAAGAGAACCCTGAGATTAGACAGGCTTTAGACGAAGCAAAAGCTTCAGACCCAAATCTGGCAACAAGTGCTTATCGACAACTTGATTTTATCTACCAAAGATCCAGTCATTGGGAACCTGAATATTTGCGTTATCCGATATTTCGATTGATGGACTAGCACTCACTCTTTTAAGTCCAGGTTATTTTTTGAATTTTGTTACATGGAATCTACCTTATTAGCATTGATTGGTACGGTGGCATTGGCTGCTTATTTTCCGATCATTACATTTTCTTTCTTCAAGTTTCGATTAGCCCGAAAACAGGAAGAGTTGCAGGTTTTAGGAGATCGACTTCAGGAGGCTTCTGAGCGCAGTGGGTTTAACTTTAAAGACAACCTCAATAAGGAATTCACTCCTGGAGATTATGTGCTTCCACTGATCTTTGTGACGGTCATTACCCTGCTTGGTATGTATTTGCTGCTTATGGGCTGGACCCTTTACGACGTTGATCCTAATGGTCCGGTACGCAGTATACTTTGGTCAGGCAGCAGGTTTTGGGAGGCAGACCCAGCCATTGCAGAAGAGAAGCGGTCAGTAGCAGTTGTGGCTTTCGCAATGTTAGGATCGTTTTTGAGCGCGGCGCAATACATCTATCGGCGTTATGCAACCGTGGACCTGACACCTTCTAACTTCTTTTCTGTAGGCATACGTATGATCTTGTCTATGGTAATTTCATTGATGATCTCTTACTTGTTGACAGCCAATGCTTTATCTGTCTCAGGTGAAATGATATTAATCCTGGCATTTCTCACAGGTGTATTTCCAGAAAGAGGGTTCCGATTGTTGCTGAGTAGAGTTAAGTTATTTCAAAATAACGATGAATTTGCCGCCAAAAACTATTCGCTGGATATGATCGAGGGAATGAACCAAATGCACAAGATCCGATTGAATGAAGTAGGGGTGGACAATGTCCAAAACCTAGCTCAGTTTGATTTCCTGCTGTTGATCATCAAAACCCCTTTTCCAATTCGTCTGCTACAAGACTGGGTTGCTCAATCTAAATTGATCATGGAATTTCAGGACGATTACAAGGCATTACAACTGGCAGGAATAAGATCCATTCTGGATTTTTGGGATGCCTGCCACGATAAGCCGGAACGCTTTAAGCAAATTGCTGAGGCCACTGGCATTAAGGAATTATCCATTGAAATCAATTTCGAGAACATAGTGCAGGATCAGTCGGTCACATTGCTCAAGGAATTCAGGGACCACTCGACTCATGTGCGGGTGTCATAAAATTCATAAATGTAGGAATTTGCATGATTTCCGACTACAAACAATCAGAAATCCCTCTTCGCTATTCACTATTCCCTATTCACTATTCCCTATTCCCTAATCCCTCTTCACTATTAGCTCTTCCCTCTTCACTATTAACTCTTCCCTCTTCACTATTAACTCTTCCTCTTCCCTAATCCTCCTCCTCTAATTCCTCCAGAATATCCATAACACGGCCGTAATCTTTAAAACCAGGTCGTTCTTCAGGGGACCCTTGTATTTCGATCCCCGGAAACTTAGCCAGGTCATCAAAATCAGCTTCGTCAATTCCATAACCTTTGAGCATTTTGACATTGCCGTTGTAGTAGCGTATAAAATCGTCAAGAGATGGATGAAGTGAAGTGTCTTCACAAGAAATCAAAACGTACTTCACTAACTCATCGAGATAAGAAAGCCTGGACTTTAATGCCGCAATTTCTTCTTCGTTTTCGATTATGATTTTGAAAACCACGGTCTTACCAAGTGCAACGACAGGCTCGACCAGATCAATGTTTGTGGTTTCTATCACTTGCAGATCACAACTTACTATGCAATATTTGATCTCTTCCAAACTGGTATTCCCGAATTCCCCGGCCAAATCCACGCCAGAAACCCATTCTGTGATTTCTTTAAAGTTCTCGTGCGAAATAGAATCTTCGGAGGAAGGATCTAGTGGAAACCCCAATATGTTAACACCCATTCCAGCACAATACCTGGCATCACTGAGGTTAGTTATATTTCCGATCTTGACAAATGTTTTCAAAGTCATGTTTGAGGACAATACGTTTTCTGCCCGCAAATAAAACCAGTTTTGTCTTACAGCAGTGAATTGTACTTATCAATTTGCCTTCCAAACCTTCATTCCATGTGCAGTTGGGCTATATTTGCAGAAAGAATTAATCCTGATTTTCGTCGTTGCGAAGTGGACTTTTATTTGAGTTAAAATTCAATACTGATAAAAAGAGCGTCTTCAAGTAATCGCAGAGAAGTACAGGTGTAAAAGTTTCATTAAATACGTAAACCAGGCTGTGAACCTGGCGAAGCGCCATGAGTAAAGGAAGAGTATTAGTCGCCATGAGCGGCGGCATTGACAGTTCTGTAGCAGCGGTAATGCTACATGAGCAAGGTTATGAAGTCATTGGCATGACCATGAAAACCTGGGATTATGCAAGTTCCGGAGGTAGTAAAAAAGAAACAGGCTGCTGCAGTCTGGATTCCATCAACGACGCGAGAAACATCGCGGTAAATCTTGGCTTCCCTCATTACATCATTGATATCCGAGATGAATTTGGAGATTATGTGATAGATCATTTCACTGGTGAATATTTGGCAGGAAGAACGCCGAATCCTTGTGTTTTATGCAATACCCATATTAAATGGGATGCCTTGTTAAGACGCGCTGATAAACTGGGATGCGATAATATTGCCACAGGCCATTACGCAAAAATCCGGGAAGAAAATGGGAGATATGTGGTTTCAAAAGGGCTTGATGGCTACAAGGACCAATCTTACGCGCTTTGGGGTATTTCTCAACAAAGCCTGAGCCGTACCATATTTCCGCTGGGAGACCTGAAGAAAACGGAGATCAAGCAAATGGCAACCGATAGAGGTTTCCATGAACTGGTTACCAAATCTGAGTCCTATGAAATCTGCTTCGTGCCTGATAATGACTATCGAGGGTTCCTAAAACGAAGGGTAGAAGGTTTAGAAGACCAAGTGAGAGGTGGAGAGTTCGTCCTAGAAGATGGTACGGTCGTGGGTACACATGAGGGATATCCATTCTATACAGTAGGCCAACGGAAAGGACTAGGAGTCGCTTTAGGGTACCCAGTATATGTAACTGAAATACAGAAAGATAAGAACAGAGTTGTACTTGGTACTTTTGATGAATTGAGTAGAGACGGTATGTACGTCAATCAATTGACACTTCAAAAATATGAGTCTTTACCTCCGGGTGAACGCCTGGAAACAGTCACTAAAGTTCGTTACAACGATCAGGGATCTCCAGCTATCATCGAACAAGTTGGAGATACAATGAAGGTTTTCTTTGGCAAAGGTGTTTCTGCAATAGCACCCGGCCAGGCGGCAGTATTTTATGAAGGCGATGACGTGATCGGCGGCGGATGGATCAATTCAAGTTTTCACCAACACCGGGAAGCCAATAAAATACAAACAGAAGCGTTGTAGTATGAAGATGAAAATTGGGAAGTTTCTGATAGTAATCGGTGTGATAACCTGCTTTTTTCAGAGCTGTGAAGAAACAGAAGCTCCCAATATAGATTCGTCTGGTTCCGGTTACTACCCATTGCAAGTCGGCAATTTCTGGACTTATCAAATGGATCAAATCGATTATTTGGTATTGGGCAATGACACGAGTTCTTTCGAACTGCGGGAGCTAATCTCAGATAGTTTGGTTTCCTCAGTTGGTGAGGTGACCTACCTGATCAGTCGACAATTGTGGGAGGTGGATCGACAACAATGGAGAACAGACTCTATTTGGTCTATCAGAAAGAACTCCCAATCAGTTGTTGTTACGGAAAATGGCAGATCTTTTGTGAAATTGGTTTTTCCGGTAAGTATCGGTGAAACCTGGAATGGCAATGCATTTAACAATCTGGGTTTCGTAAATTTCCGCTATGAGGCTGTAGAAACGGGAGAACTGGAATCTGTAGTTTTTGAACAGGACACGGTTATCGCTGTGAGAACAGTGCTCAGTGATCAGATTTCTCCCATCGTTGGAACTGACCGAAGAAGCGAGATTTATGTTAATGGCGTGGGACTTGTTCAGAAAGACTTATACGTGATCAACCTTTGTACAGACAATACGAAATGCCCTGACAACTTTGGAGATACGCTAAGTGGCATTTTTCTATCCCAGGTTTTAATAGACTATGGCAAACTATAAACACCTTTTGGGCTTTGTGCTGATTGTGCTGATGAGCTTTGTAAGTGCAGCTCAGACCAATCGATACATGGTGTTTTTCACCGATAAAAACAATTCTCAATTTAGTATTGAGGAGCCTGCCGATTTTCTGACGGATCGTGCCGTAAATCGACGCATACAACAGGCCATTCCCGTAACACTAGAAGATTTACCTGTTAATGAAGTTTATATAGAGGGTGTTGAGTCACTCGATATTGAGACCTATTTTACCTCTAAATGGCTAAATGGTGTATTAGTGCAGACTGAAGCAAGTAAAATTCCTTCGATTGAAGCATTGGACTATGTCAGTCATGTGGAATATGTTGCTCCCGATGAACGACTTTCAAAAGAGAGAGAACCGGACCCTGGTCAGACACAGGTGCAATCCTTTAACCCGGGGGAGCTTTCCAACGCGGTTCAACGAGATATGGTTGGTGGTGACTTGATGCATCAGGAAGGTTTTGCTGGTGCTGATATCCAAATTGCTGTATTGGATGGTGGATTTAGCCATGTTAACAATTCCAGCTACTTCGAATACCTCTTTACAACAGGTCAATATCTGGGAGGTAAGGATTATGTAACCAACGGCGATAACCCATTTCAATACTCCACTCATGGCACGGGTGCCTTGTCTACGATAGTTGGAGATGCCGGCAGTTCTTTTCGAGGGATAGCTTATGAATCACCAGTGTTGTTGTTGGTGACAGAAGATGTGGCTTCAGAATATAGAGTTGAGGAATACAATTGGCTTTTTGGTGCTGAATACGCAGATAGCCTTGGCATCGACATCATTAGTACTTCATTGGGCTATACTGGGTTTGATGATCCTGAAATGAATTACACGAACAGTGACCTGGATGGTGAAACAGCTATAATTACCCGAGCCGCAGAAATGGCATTTAAGAAAGGGATGCTTGTTGTTACAAGTGGGGGTAACTCAGGCGATAAATCCTGGAGATTCGTTTCAACACCTGCAGATGGTCCCAATGTGTTGGCAGTCGGGGCGGTAAACAACGTTAGGGAAAGGTTGGCTTTTAGTTCTGTTGGACCTACGGCAGATGGCCGGATAAAGCCGGATGTAGTAGCGATGGGAGGTGCTACCGTTTTATTTAGAAGTGATTTTGGCACCAGTTCCGGAACAAGTTTTTCTGCACCAATTATAACCGGCCTGGCAGCTGGGCTTTGGCAAGCTAATCCGGATTGGAATAATGAACAATTGTTGCAAGCCATCAAGAGACGGGGGAGTCGCTTTGACACTCCTGATAACCTCATTGGTTTCGGTATTCCTCATTTTGAGTTAGACAGGCTACTGACCACAGATCAGGAGACTTTGGAATGGTCCCTATATCCAAATCCTGTTACTGCCGGAGTGATCACGCTAGAGTCGTTGAATGCTTCTTTACATGAGGTTCAATTGTTTGATGCTCATGGCAAACAAGTTCCGATATCAATCAAATTACAAGAACCAAGAAAAGTCCAATTCCAATTGGTCGACAAGGAGTCAGGAATATATTTTCTAACATTGCAAACAAAGCATGGAACCGAAACTATTCGGATCTTGAATTACCCTTATTGAATGTCCCAAGTAAAAGTTTGTCCTTCCATTTTAGCCGGAGATTTTGCCAATCTTCAATCTGAAATTGAAATGATCAATGATAGTGCCGCAGAATTTGTGCACATTGATATCATGGATGGCCTTTTTGTGCCGAATATCTCTTTTGGTTTCCCCGTTACAAAGGCTATCCAGAAGCACTCAAAAAAACCCTTGGATTTCCACTTGATGATCCAAAACCCAGATTTGTACCTGGAGCAATGCATCGATAGTGGAGCTGAGATCATTTCCGTACATATTGAAGCGTGCAATCACTTACATAGGTCCATTGCTAAGATCAAAGAGCTAGGAGCTAAAGCCGGAGTTGCACTTAATCCTCATACTCCCGTAAGTACATTGGAGGATGTCATTGAAGACATAGATGTGGCGTTAGTCATGTCAGTGAACCCTGGTTTTGGTGGACAAAAATTTATCCATCGGACCTACGAAAAAGTAAAGCAACTACGAGCAATGGTGGAGAGCCGCAATCCTGATATGGAAATTGAAATAGATGGAGGTGTGGTGGAAACAAATGCCACTGCCTTAAAAGAAGCGGGTGCGAGCATGCTGGTTGCCGGAAGTTTCGTTTTTAAATCATCAAACCCGACACAAACCATTAAGAACCTTAGCCGTTGTTAAAGCCACTTATTTTAGGTGTACTGTCATGGATTTGTGGCCATTTGGGCATGGCGCAAAGTTATGAGGTCACCGGAAAGGTGACAAACGAAGCTGGAGACCCCTTGATTGGTGTCACAGTAACTAACGTTACGGAATCGAAAGTAACCGTTACCAATGACCAGGGAAGTTATCTTTTGACAACTGCTAATACCTCAATTGCCATCAGGTTCAGCTTTGTAGGTTATGCACCACAAGAAATCGTTGTTTCATTCGACGAAATAGAGTTTGAAAAACGGCAGGACCTCACTATGCGTGAGCAGGAACAGGTGCTCGATGAAGTAGAAATCAGTGGAGAGCAGGAAGGTGGACGAACGGACCCCAATGCGGTTATTCGAATCAGAGGTAGGGAAGCCAAGAACCTACCTTCACCCTTTGGAGAATTTAGTCAGGTACTGGCTACACTACCGGGCGTGGCCAATAACAATGAATTGTCTAGTGCCTATTCCGTTCGGGGTGGAAACTTTGATGAGAACCTGGTGTATGTTAACGGAATTCCAATTTATCGACCGTTTCTGGCTAACTCCGGACGGCAGGAGGGATTGAGTTTCGTCAACAGCGACCTGGTTAGGGATATTCGATTCTATGCAGGTGGCTGGCAGGCGAAATATGGTGACAAACTATCATCAAGCCTGAATATTGAATATAAATCTCCTGAAACAACAGAAGGCTCCGTGTCGCTGGGGTTATTGGGAGGGACGGGCTATATCGGCGGAAAACTAGGAAATGAACGATCACGATATATCGTTGGAGTTCGTCATAGAGACTCTCGATATCTACTCAACTCATTGGAAGTCGAAGGTCAATATTTCCCAACTTTTACTGATGCCCAGTCGTTGCTGACATTTGACCTTTCCGGGAAAAGTAGCCCTTATTTAAATAAAACCAAGCTGGAGCTATTATTGTCCTATGCCAGGAACCGATACCTAACGGAACCGGGTTCACTGACGACCGAATTTGGCTCTGTTCAACGAAATTTCAGACTACAAACAGCCTTTATCGGTCGGGAGATCCTCAATTATGACACGTATCAGGCCGGCTGGCGTTTGACACATCGATTGAATCAGCGCCTACGGACCAGTTTTATTGGTTCTGTCGTTCGTACAAATGAGCAGGAGGACTTTGATGTAGAAGGAGCTTACCGGTTGTGTGATGTCAACAACAATCCCGGATCAAGTTCTTTTGATAATTGTATTGAAACCATAGGAGTGGGGACTAATTACGATTATGGAAGAAACGAATTGCAGGCAATGATTGCCAATTTTGAAAGTAGAAATGACGTTTTACTGAATGAACGCAACTTCCTTGAGTTTGGTGTTGGGGTAAGTTACCAGGACATTCAGGACGAGATCAATGAATATTCCTTTAATGATTCAGTAGGGTTTGTCACAATTACCGGCTCCGTTTTTAATGAACTTGAGTTGCAATCACTACAGTATACGGGGTACATTCAGAATACCACGATATTGGGAGATTCGTCTCATATTTTGAACTATGGTGTTCGTGTCAATTACTGGGATCAGAATGGAGAATGGCTCATTAGTCCGCGGATGCAATACCGATATCAATTCAACTCAAATACGGCCATCCGATTTGCAGCAGGTGTCTATAATCAGCCACCGTTTTATAGAGAACTGCGAGATAGAGTTGGCAATATCAACGAAGATGTATTGGCCCAAAAGTCCATTCATTTGATTTTATCCGTTGAAAAGGGATATACCATGTGGGGGAGAGACTTTATCTTCTCAACAGAAGCGTATTGGAAACAGCTTTCGGATGTAGTAGCCTACGATGTGGACAACATTCGTCTCCGTTATTTTGCGAATAATGATGCACGTGCTTTTGCAAGAGGAATTGATCTTCGGGTGAATGGTGAATTTATTCAGGGAACACAATCATGGTTCAGCCTGGGAATTTTGCATACCGAAGAGGACCTGGATAATGATGACTTAGGTTTCGTTAGGCGGCCTACAGATCAGACGATCAATTTGGGGGTTTATTTTGAAGACCACCTGCCAAAGGATCCCTCCATGCGGGTATATCTAAACATGAACATCGGTTCGGGATACCCTTTTGGACCTCCGGGAAGGGATGACTTGAGAAATGCCTTTTCAGGTGACGAATACTATCGTGTGGACCTGGGTCTTTCGAAATTATTTGAGTTACCTCGACAGAAATACCTTGATAATTTTTTAATTCGTGCAGAAATCCTAAATGCCTTAGCCGCAGACAATACTTTATCGTATACATGGATTGAAGATGTGACCGGAGGAAGTTTTGCAGTGCCGAATTCATTATCGGCAAGGTTTTTGAATATCCGGTTGATCACAAACTTTTAAGTCCTGTTTAGGCATACATTTTACCTTTGATTAACAATAATTGCGTTTTAAAATGAAAAGCAAATTTTTATCCATAGCTGCACTGGCAATCATTACCTTTTTTGTTGCTTCCTGCGGAAACCGATCTGTGACAAGAGTTAGTCCTGATCAACAGATTGATTTGAGTGGAAGATGGAATGATACCGATTCAAAACTTGTAGCTGAAGAAATGATCCGGGATGTATTGAATCGCCCATGGAAATCAGACTTCCAATCAGCACTTAACCGCAAACCTGTAGTAATTGTGGGAATTGTATCCAATAAAAGCTCTGAACACATTGAATCTGAGACATTTATCAAGGACGTGGAAAGGGAATTTATCAATAGTGGCATGGTGCGAGTCGTACAAAATGCAGAGTTCAGAGAAAAACTCAGAGAAGAACGAGCTGATCAGGGTGAGTTTGCGTCACCAGAAACACAGGCCAAATGGGGGCGTGAACTTGGGGCGGACTTCATGATGTTTGGTGTGATCACCTCAATCACAGATTCTTATAAGAAAGAGAAAGTAGTTTCTTATAAAATTAACCTTGAGTTGGCCAACCTTGAAACCAACGAGAAAGTCTGGATTGGAGACAAAGAGATCAAGAAGTTTATCAAGAATTAATTTCCCCTCTTGAGAGGGGCACAATGCTAGTAAGTAAGGTTCGTCTTCGCGACCCGGTCACTGCGAAGAATTGAATCGGACCGCCGAAGCGGCAGTCTATTATGCATTTGTTTACCGAAAAATTATTTGAGATTGCTTCTCATGACGGGTGGCCGGTGCCATCGCAATGACGTTTCATTTCTCTTAACTTAATAGCATTGGAGAGGGGCAGGGGTCTGTTCCTGCCCAATTAAGCATACAATTCTTTGATGATATATCAATGAGCATATGATCTTTCGAGCACATCTTGTACCTTCAAAATATCCTTTGCCTGCCGTGAGCAAATACTATTTTTTTCTTCTGGGATTCTTATTATCATCCTGTGCCACTTTTTATGAAATCAACTACGAATTCAATCAGAATTTTGAACAAGGAAATATTGAGCGTGCACAATCAGTTCTGAATAAGAACAAAAAACGCTTGAAGAAAAAAGGTGAATTTCTCTACTATGCCAATCACGGCGTGGTTTCATCTATGCTAGGTGACCTGGAAAATAGTAATGTCCAGTTTGAAAAAGCTTACTTGTATGGAGAGGATTATCGTCAGAACGCATTGAATGTCGCCGCATCATTCCTGGTAAACCCGAAGCTCATTAAGTACCCGGGAGAGGATCATGAGCATCTTTTGTTGCTCTATTATAAGGCTCTGAATTTTTTGAAATTAGGAGACAATGAAGCGGCACTGGTGGAATGCAGGAGACTGAACAACCGACTTAATGACCTGAGTGATAAGTACAAATCCGATAACAAATACAAGCGAGACGCCTTCATACATAATTTGATGGGGATCATTTATGAAGCCAATGGTGATGTTAACAATGCCTTCATTGCCTACAGAAACGCGTACAACATCTATCAGGAGGACTTCCAGACGCTTTTTGGATTTAGCGCCCCGGATCAGTTAAAGCAGGATTTACTTAGGTCAGCGTACCTGACGGGCTTCGATGAGGAAGTGCGGAGGTACGAAAAGGAATTTGGCATCACTTACAAACATCAACCCGTTCCAAATGGCGAACTGGTCTTCTTTTGGCACAATGGCCTGGGGCCAATCAAAGATGAATGGTCAGTGAATTTTACCGTATTGCCTGGAGGAAATGGCGTAGTGACCTTCGTCAATGAAGATTTTGGTTTCAATTTTCCATTTGCCTACAATTATGATGAGGAAGATGACGGAGCAAAACTTACAGATCTTGAAGTCTTTAGAGTAGCATTTCCCAAGTATGTGGAACGAGACATGACGCATAGTAGCGCAACGCTCATCTTGGGGAATCAGAGAAAAGAACTCGAGCTAGCTGAAGACATTAATGCGATTGCTTTCAAAAGCCTGGAGCAACGCATGGTATGGGAATTTGGAAAGTCATTGTTGCGCGCCGCTTTGAAGAAGGCGGCTGAGGAAGTAGTTGAAGACGAAGATGAGGGACTAGGGTTGGTGGTTGGATTAATCAATGCGATTACGGAGCAAGCCGACACCCGAAACTGGCAAACAGTTCCTCACAGCATCTATTATACCCGAATGCCTCTGGAGGCTGGCCAAAACAAAGTGAACATTCAGCTTAATCGGGAAGGAAGCAACCTCGGAAAAGTGATCAATTTCACGTTTACAGGAAAGAAAGGGAAGACAGTGTTTCACACCTACCAGACCTTGTATTGATTTAAGATCTGGCAACTATTGAACTATTCCGATTCTAGCGCCTTCAAGTGTGCGTACAAAACCTTGAAAACAGCAGCTTCAACTTCATAAAAACTTGAACCAGGAGCATATTCATATTCATACATGCTGCCATTGGTGATGAATATAACTCCTGACTGGGTTTCAGGATCAATGTAGAAATCACTCAATAAGCCATAAGCAATACCTGGATGACCCCATAATTTGCGGTCTGGAAATATGATGTCCCCATTTTCCCTGTTTTGAATGAATTGCATGCCTTTGGTATAGGCGTGCCAGAAATTTCCCCAGGTATCTCCGTTTTCACCATCAAAAACCCATTGATCTTCTTGAAAATAGGAGAGAGTGGTAGGCGCTATGATTTCTTTTCCATTGACCTTGCCGTCGTTCAATAACATTTTTGCGGTAACCCAAAGGTCGTTCATTGATGTTCTCAAACTCCCTTGAGGGCCGTAGATAAGGCCATTTCTGCCGGGGATATAATTGGTATACGATCGCTCCTTTGGGGCCTTTTCGGAATAATCATCAACCTGAGCTGTCCAGAGACCATTTTTATAGCGGAAAAGTGGTGCAACCTCTTCCGGGCTTAAATCCATGACATTGAAGGAACTTCTAATTCCCATGGGCTCGAAGAGATTTTCTTTGCAATAGATGTCGAACTTCTGTCTACTCACTTTTTCAACAATACTTGCGATAAGGCCCCAGGTACAGTTTGTATAGCTGAAGTATGTCCCGGGAGGGTCGGTCGCAAACATGTCTTCAGTGTAGAATGTTTCGTTCTCAAGGAAGAGTGTACTAATATCCGCCTCTTGCTCGATCATGGCCTGGGTGAAATTTCCATATCCTTTTCCATCTCTAATACCCGAAGTATGGTCCATCAGGTGACGCAAAGTGATTGGTTGCTCTGGGAATAGCGGATTTTGTAAGCCCCAACCAAGATAAACCGACGCGGGAGTATCAAGATTAACGAAACCTTTTTCCCATAGCGTCATCACTGCGAGCGAAGTGAAGAACTTGGATATCGAAGCAATCCTGACATAAGTGTCTGGTGTCATTGGGTCGCCTGGTATTATTTCTTTATTACCAAAGCTTCCGGAATAATACAATTCTCCATCGGCTATCAACCCTACAGACATACCCATCAGGTCGTATTCCTCAAAAACAGCCGATAATTCATTGGTGATGAGATCCTTCCGGCCTGGAGCGTTTTGACAGGCAATGAAGGTAAATAAAACCAAGAACCCGAAGGTTGCTACTTTTTTCATGGGTTGAGTAATTTCTGGAATCCATGTGCAAGATGCAACAATCTCTAAATAGTACGATCCTGGTTCCTGAGGCCTGTGACGAGTGAATACCTACGGAATAGGTATTTGTATGACGAAGTGTTGAATGATCAGACAAAAATTACTACGAGGGCAAAAACCAACCCTGCCAGAACAAAATACATTCCTTTTTTGAAGGCGCTGCTGCCTGGAATGTACATCCAAAAGGCTGACAATACGAAGAATAACAAAGAGAGACCAAAGAAGATATTCAAAAAGAAAAGAGGAGAGTTCGTAGTGGCCTTGTGCATCTTGGTCATCTTGTCCAAAACAAAAGGAAGTGTTTTAGTTGTGATTGTTGCTCTTCCTGTAGTTTGATCATAAACACCATTTCGGAAATAAATCAAATTACCCTCGTGCTTCTCCACTTTAAAATTCCGGACTTTAAGTGCTGCACCGATTTTATCTTGAGGCGTTTCAACAGGTATTTGTTTTTCGACGATCTTTTCCTGTTTCAGGAAATCGGTATTCCGGAAAATCAGAACTATCCCGCTCATGGCATAGACTGTCATAATGCCCGCTAGAAAGAACCCTAAATACCGGTGATATACCCTCATTTTCATGACTCTGGGATGAATTCAATAATTACATTTAAGCATGCAAAAATGAAATTGATTTCACTGGGAGTCAATCGCCAGAACTAGTGGAATTCAGTGCTTACTATCGCTAGAACTAGTGATTTATTCGTTCCACTCTTCACTCCATTCTGTACCTGGCACATTTCCTACAATGACTAAAGTCGTCTTGTGAGCCCAGGCCCAGATAGGCGGCCCTGCTGCAGGTGACATTCTCCATTCGTTGAGTTTGCCATCTTCTCGAGTAGTGTAATTGGGCGTGCCAAAAAGCTGGCGTGCATTCTTCCTGGCCAGTTTTCGTTCTTCGTATCTGATGATAATTTGATATAGTGGGTTCCCGCGCAGGTCTTTATCAAAATAATAGATAATCGCATTAATATCCGGGTCATTGCTAGGCTGAAAGTATGCCTTTCGCTCAGTTTGTATTCGATCCTCCCGCATGCGAAGCATATTACTTACTTCTTTGAATTCAGCCAGAGGCATCCCGAATCTCAAATCCTGAGAAACGCCTTGAGGCATTTTGAACGATGGGCCTTGGGCATTTAGCCTACAACAGAAGACGGAAGCAACGATGAGAGCCAGGGAGCATACTTTAAATAACCTGTGGAACAACATAACGAATATGTATTTTATTAATAACTATTCAATAAGCGGATTATTATCATTCGACATTTTGCCGACAACAACTTAATCATGAGCATTCACCTACTTTATTCACCCGTTAGAAAGGATCGGATGTCTTTTGCCAATTGATCAAAGGAAGGTTGGTGGTTGTACATCATGTGCCCTCCTGCATAGTACGTAAAGGAAACTCGCTCCGTGGGTATGCCATTTCGTGAAAATGTATATTCGGCATCAAAAAAAGGAGTGATCAAATCATAATACCCACTGGCCACTAAAATTTTCATGGAAGGGTTTCTACGCATACTTGCCCCAAGTCGTGGAGCAGTATTTACGTAAGAAGGCTCATAGTAACCCCCGACAGGCACATCTCTCCACTTCCAGTTGTTGACCTGTCCTCCGGTAAAGTAAGGTTTTTCCATCTTGACCTTGAGGTCATTTTGAAAATAATGGTTTAAAGCTGCAGTATAGGCGCTGGATATTTGATAGCTAGCTGCATCCCCCAACGTAGGTCGATCTGCTGTTTGATCAGCTTCTTTTCCTTTATATCGCCCATCAAGTCTTCCTAGTGTGAGTCCTTCTTCCTCCAGAAGCTTCTTTTGAAACCGTGGCATCAACAGTCGCAAATCGGAATTCAGGATATATCGAGCGTCCAGGCCCGTGAAATAAGACAATTCCTCGGCAATCATTTTTCTTTGCTCGTTATCAAGAAAAGCTCCTCTATACAGAGCAGGAGCGTAGGTGTCGTAGGTGAATACCCTGGCCTCTTGCACGAAGGCTTCCAGTGATTTATCCTGACCGGCTTTTTTATGATACCAGGCCGTAGCCGCCATACTTGGTAAATAAGTTAGATAGGAAGTGATGTTATGATGCACGGAAGTGGAACCTGCATAATCCAGGGCCTGTGAAATCATAATGATACCATTCAGGGCCAAATTTTGACCACCAGATTCCAATGCCTGACTGACGGCTGCTGCTCGGGTTGTCCCAAAGCTTTCACCAGCGATATACTTCGGAGACTGCCAGCGGTTGTACTTAGAGACCCAGGTGCGGATGAATTTTGCCACAGAGGCTGCATCTTCATTGAGGCCCCAAAAGTCCTTGGTTTCTCCTTTGCCTACAACCTCACTGTATCCGGTGCCAACCGGATCGATAAATACCAGGTCAGTCAGGTCCAGTAAACATTGATTATTTCCTATCAAATTGAAGGGTGCGGCACCATCATCTTCGTCGGCGTTACTTGGTACTTTCACCACCTTCGGTCCGAAAAAGCCCATGTGCAGCCAGACCGAGGCAGACCCGGGCCCACCATTGAAAATGAACATCACTGGACGATTGGCACTTCCATTTTTCGCAAAGTAGGAGACAGACCATAACGCAGCGACCGCTTCTCCTGCATCGTTCTTCAAATGAATTTCTTGAGCTACCGTTTCGTAGCTAATATTCTTACCGTTAATGTTTACTTCTCCCATTGAAGTAAAGCTGACGGGCGGCACCACCGGTTTAGGATCATCTTTTTTTTCCTGCGCGAACAACAATACAGGTAAGGCAAGGAAAGCTAGCTGTAAGAAATGCTTCATCATGGGGTAATTTTTAACAAGTATAATCATTTGATAGGTGCTTGAAAATGTGTTTTTAAAAATCGAAAGTCCAGGGTCTTAGCGCTTTTTAAGGGGAATCGATTAATCCCTGGTAAGACGTATCTGAATCATGACTGGCGTAAATTCAAATGGTTCCTTCACATTTTTTTCTTTCAAAAACTTCAATTCCTTTATCTTGACAATGAAACGAGTATTTTAGCATATTGAACACCAATTCTTGACATAGCCTCATGTTTACCGAACACGAACTTGATACCATGATTGGGTTTCCTGAGATCAAGGAAGCCAATTTCGAACTGAAGAAAGACTTCATAAAAACTGAAGCACCTTATCTGGAGGTTTCCGATCATGATTTCTTTTCGTTGGTCATGATGACACCAACACTTGGAATTGCCCTTGCGGATGGAAAAGTGAGCCTTTTCGAAGAACTGGCATTGAATAAAAAGGCCAGGAAGTTATCGACAGGTGGGTATTTCATGAAAAAAGATCCAGTAGTGTATGCGATGAAGTTTCTACTCAAAAATTATGAGACCTGGTCAGAAAAGTTCATGGCGGTATTGAAAATAGCCATTGAATCTTCCTTTCATCATGAAGGCCTGGAAAAGAAATCTTTTGATCAGGATGAAGAGGTAAACTATGATGAGTATAAAAAAGAGGTACTTAGGACGCCATTCATACTCATAAGATTTATTTCTAGTTTCTTTCTGGAAAAAGACGAAGACATCATTTCCAATGTGAGGCACTGTCAGAAAAGTGAATACAGAAGAATGCTTGAAATAGGAGGGCAATTAGGCCTTACAGAAATTCGGGTATTTCAGATGTTTTGTCGAACATTTGAAGTTAAATAGCTTCGCAGAATACTAGAAAAATTACCCTTTCGTTTACAGGGCATGAGTAAAAAAAGTGCTCAATTCTTTTTGGTTGTAATAACCCTGGGCTATTTATTGGGTTGTAAAACCGATGATACCCCCGAAATCACTGAAACCGATTCTCAGGATTCTACCATTGTTCAGCATTTGGCAGATGTAGGGAATGATAGTGCTGTTCGCGATGATAACGGTATCTATGCGTACCCCATCACCTTAAATCCAGGTGGACAAAGTACTGCAGGTCAAATTGTATCTATCTACTATACCGCTCAGGTTGTGGGAGGTGATGTGATTGATATTTTTGACACTAATGATGGTAATCCATTGGTCATGAGACAAGGGGTCAATGCAATTTACCCTGTAGGCCTGGACCTTGGCCTTGCACAAATGAGTGAGGGAGAAATCTATGGCTTCATAGTTCCAAGCAACCTGGCTTATGATACACTCGAATTTTCGACATTGATTCCGGCCAATTCTATTATTGAGTTTACCGTAGAAGTGGTCGAAGTTCGGCTGGAGGAAGAAATTAATGCGACAGAGGTCTTATCGATCAATCAATATGTCGAAGATGCATTTTTGGATAGCTTGGATTTAGTTCCATTGGATTCAATTGAACGTGTTGGTCCAGCTAATTCGATTATTTACAAACGATTAACTGCTGGTATACCTGGAACTGGCCCTCGCGATGGTCAATTGATTTCTATTGCGTATGAAGCTCGGTTTATGGATGACAGCATCGTATTTGATAATGTAGTACCCGGAAATCCTTTTGACTATCCCTTCAATAATAATGTGGTCATACCGGGTCTTGATATAGGCATCGCTGAAATGGAATTCAATGAAAGCGCGTTGATCATTATTCCTTCTTTTTGGGGTTATCGGGAAAGTGCTGTGGTCGTGCCCGGTTACCTGACGGATGAAATTGTTGCAGGCAGAATCGTGCCGGATTATGTTGAAAATGTGGGACCGTATCGCATCCTGGCATTTGAAGTGACACTATTAAATCCTAACTAGAAGCGTAATTGACGTACATTTGAAAAACCATACATCGCTTGAAGATTAAACGATTCAAATACGGTTTTCTGGGTCTTATGCTGACCTTACACTTGTTACCAGCTTTCGGTCAGCTTGGTAAAAGCATTGATGCTTATGGTAAATTGCCGCAAGATTTCTATGTCCGAAATAATATCTACAGAAATCCTTTAAAGGTTTTTCTCAATAAGTTCTCCTTTACATTTTCGACCGGGTACGGTAACACGCACTACAATCACGAACTTCAGGGCGTCTACTTTTATCAGGATGACAACCAACAATTGATACTCAACAATTCTGAAACACTGCCCAGGCGTTTTCAGGGGTTTGGTAATTGGTTGAATGACCCGATGTTGTCCGACACGATCTTATTTGATGCGATTTTCGACGTACCATACAATTATTTGCCCAACCCGGTGCTCAATGATACACTCAGGGTCAATTCATTTATAATTGATACGGATACTACAAATCTGGCCTTTTCTGGCGTCTATCATAGCATTCCCGTCCAGCTGTCAGTACACTACAACTATGGAGACTTTCGGGTTGGTGGTGGATTCAACTGGGAACGACAATGGGTGAAATCACTTGACCCGAATACATTGACCAATCAGATCAGACCCTATGCTCCCAATTTTAAGGCGACTAGTTTCACCAGATGGTTTGGAATGATAGGCTACAAGGTCTATGAGTATTGGGATTACTCCTTTTTTGCTGAACTGGAAGTAGGCAACATCAATGCAGGCAAGCAATTCAATGATCAATTCATCAGTAGAGGTTTGTTTACCACTATTGGGCTAAGTATTGAACAGAATTGGTCAGAGTACTTTAGGCTGACGCTAAAACCTTCCTATGAACTCAAAAGTTACTCACTAACATTACCTGATGGGTCTCCGGTCATTCGACACAACCAAAATGCCTTTTTCATCAAGATTGGCATAAGTATTAATATCCCTGAAATTCCTAGGAGTCCTATAGAGGCAGATCATGTGCAATTGAAGCATATAATTACTGATCCGAAAACTGGGAGAAGGACTGAAGTTAGGGGTCAACCTTTCTGGAAAGTGCAAAACCCAAAGGTCGGACAAAACCACAGAAAGCTCTGGCGCTACAAAAACAAGAACAAGCGCAAAATGAACCCTTACTAGAAGGCCGTGGAACATTGAAAAAATGTTTAAATTGCGTGCTGTTTTTTACCTCAATTGTTAATACTAGACGTTAATGTCAGACGGAGATATTGAGAACGATCAGGATGGGGCAGCTGCTGCTGATCATCACATCATTCCAATCAACATAGAAGATGAAATGAGAGGCGCCTACATCGACTACTCGATGAGCGTTATCATTTCCCGGGCATTGCCCGATGTGCGGGACGGCTTAAAACCTGTTCATAGAAGAATTCTCTATGGCATGGACGAACTGGGTGTCAATTTCAATCGTCCCTACAAGAAGTGTGCTCGGATTGTAGGAGATGTATTGGGTAAATATCACCCGCATGGCGACACTGCAGTATATGATACGTTAGTGCGTATGGCTCAGGAGTGGTCTTTGCGATACCCTTTAGTCGATGGTCAGGGAAACTTTGGTTCAGTCGATGGAGATTCGCCGGCAGCCATGCGTTACACGGAGGCACGTCTTAAAAGAATTTCAGAGGAGTTACTGGCTGATATCGGGAAAAATACAGTTGATTTCCAGCCCAACTACGATGATTCCACAAAAGAACCCACGGTTTTACCAGCCAAGTTTCCAAACCTGTTGGTTAATGGTGCTTCTGGAATTGCTGTAGGTATGGCGACCAATATGGCACCGCACCATTTGGGTGAGTGTATCAATGGCGTTATCGCTTACATCGATGATAAGGAAATTACCGTTGAGGGCCTGATGGAACATGTCACGGCTCCTGATTTTCCAACCGGTGCAACAATCTATGGCTATCAGGGTGTTAGGGCTGCATTTGAGACAGGTCGTGGACGTATCGTACTCAGAGCGAAAGCTCAATTTGAGACCACCAAGACAGGAAGAGAGCAAATCATCGTAACTGAGATTCCTTATCAGGTAAATAAGGCATCGATGATTGAGAAGACCGCTGGCCTGATCAACGATAAGAAATTAGAAGGGATCGCTGATTTAAGAGATGAGTCGGATCGGCAGGGAATGCGGATCGTTTATGACTTGAAAAAAGATGCGATTCCCAATATTGTACTCAATAACCTATACAAGCAAACTCAACTCCAATCTTCCTTTAGTGTCAATAACGTAGCCCTTGTAAAGGGTCGGCCTAAGACACTGAATCTCAGGGATATGGTCCATCATTACGTGGACCACAGACATGAGGTAATTACTCGTAGAACACAGTTCGAACTACAGGAAGCAGAGAAAAGAGCACACATCCTGGAAGGATACCTGATAGCACTTGATAACCTTGATGAGGTAATCAATTTAATCAGAAATTCCAGAGATCCGGAGATTGCCAGAACTGGCCTGATGGAGCAATTCAAGTTGTCAGAGATTCAGGCAAAAGCGATCCTTGAAATGAGATTGCAACGCCTTACAGGACTTGAACGTGACAAGATCCAGGCGGAGTACAAAGAAGTGATGGAGCTGATTGATCGTTTAAAAGCGATTTTGGACAGTGAAGAACTTAGAATGCAGCTGATCAAAGATGAATTGATCGAAGTTCGTGATCGATATCAGGATGAAAGAAAAACTGATATCATTCATAGTGCGGATGAATTCACCGCGGAAGATATGATCCCCGATGAAGAAATGGCGATCATGATCTCTCATGAAGGGTACATCAAAAGAACACCGCTCGTCGAGTACCGAACACAAGGCAGAGGTGGTGTAGGCTCAAGAGCTGCTACTTCTAAGAGCGATGATTTCACGGAGCATCTTTTCGTAGCAACAGCGCACAATTACCTGTTGATCTTCACGGAATTCGGGAAAGTTTACTGGAAGAAAGTATGGGAGATTCCTGAAGCAGGAAAAGCAGCAAAAGGGCGTGCCATACAAAACCTGATTAACATCGAACCCGATGATAAAGTCATGGCAGTGATCAACGTGAAAACGTTGAGTAATCCCGATTATATCAACAATACATTTATCGTGATGTGTACCGGAAAGGGTACCATTAAGAAAACATCTCTGGAAGCCTACAGTCGCCCCAGGCAAAATGGTATTAATGCCATTACTATTAATGAGGGCGATCGATTGTTAAAAGTCCGGTTGACCAACGGGGATAGTCATGTGGTCATGGCTACCAATTCTGGTAGAGCCATTCACTTTCACGAAGCAGATGTTCGTAGTATGGGAAGAACCGCTGCTGGAGTTAGAGGTATCTATTTAAAGGATACCGAGAAGGTGGTGGGAATGGTGTGTGTGAGCCTTGAAAACGAGCCGAACCTGTTGGTAGTTTCGGAAAAAGGTTATGGTAAACGATCAGATCTGGCCGATTATCGAATAACCAAGCGAGGTGGAAAAGGAGTAAAAACATTAAACGTTACAGATAAGACAGGTGAGCTTGTAGCGATTCAGGATGTTAAAGATGGTGATGAGTTAATGATCATCAATAAATCCGGAATTGCCATACGTACACCGGTAGACAACTTAAGAGTCATGGGTCGGGCTACACAAGGCGTGAAATTGATCAAACTCAATGAGAAAGATGCAATTTCTGCTGTTGAGAAAATAGAGTATATAGAACCCGCTGAAGGTGAGGAGATTGATGAAAACGAAGAAGGGCAGACACCTGAAAGCGACAATACGGAAAATAATGACGAAAATTAAGTTGCGAAATCAAACAAAAATGCGATCTATAACCATCCTCCTACTATTAGTCTTTTGCGTAGCTAGCGTTGAAGTTAGTGCTCAAAAGAAACCTAAGGTCTCTGCGGCGATGAAAGCCATGAAATCTGGTGATTACTCCTCAGCCGTGACTGAGATCAATAGAGCCTCAGAATATGAAAAGTTAAAAGACGATCCTAAAACATGGTGGTCCAGGGCTCAGATTTATGTGGCTGCGGATACTTCAGGCGCGGGAATTGACAATGCACTTACGGAGGCCCTTGTTTCGTTGAAAAAGGCCAATGAATTGTCAGAAGGTGATGTGTCAAAACTATTTGTAACTGGAGCCGATGGATTCCCAGTTCCTTTTGATCAGTACAAAAACAACTATTGGGCATTTTACTTCAATAAAGGAGCTACAGCTTACGGTGATGAAGATTACTTAGGCGCAGTGGCAGAATTTGAAAAAGCTCAGCAGATTACTCCTGAAGATACAAATGCCTACATTAATGCAGGACTGGCTGCACATAATGATCAGAACTGGGATGCCGCGAAGAGAAATTATGCGGGTGCTATTGAGAACGGCGTTCAATCCAAGGACATTTATTCGTTATATGTTTCTATCCTGAATTCTCAGGATGACACAAGAGAACAAGGTCTGGCGGTTATACGTCAGGCACGTGAACTTTACCCTACTGACAATGAGTTAGCAAAAAGTGAAATCAATGTGTTGATCCAGCTTGGTAAAGCAGATGAGGCCCGGGACAACCTGGCCAAACAAATTGAAGCTGAACCAGATAATGCCGTGTTACACTTCACACTTGGTGTCATGCTGGAAGAAACAGGAGATAAAGAAGGAGCAAAGAGTGCTTACAGGAATGCAATCAAAGCTGACCCCAACGATTTCAACTCTAACTTCAACATTGGTGTAATGCTGATCAATGAAGCGACAGATATTATCAAAGAGAGAAATAACCTGGGAATCTCCGATGCTGATTTAGAAAAAGCAGAGAAAATGGATCCTATTATTGATGAGAAACTTGAAGAAGCAATGCCTCAGTGGGAAAAAGTACATCAATTACAGCCAGGAGATGTTACTGCACTAGAGACCCTGAGATATATCTATAGCCAATTGAAGCTAATGGATCAGGCGGAAGCCATTCAGGATAAAATCGATGCGCTTCCAGAAGGGAATTAAACGACTCCTTTAAAAATATTCAAAAGCCCTGCTCAGCTATGAGTGGGGCTTTTTTGTTTACCGTTTGTGGAATGACCGGTTTCTATTTTCGTAGAAAACCTCTTGCGTTGTAACTTGTTGAGGTACATCAACCCGTACCTATATGAGAATTAAAAACTACCTATTACTACTTGGTCTGTTGTTCATTCTTTTGATACCTCCGGCTACCGCACAGCGTAAAAAGAAGAAGCAAACCGTACCCCAGGTTAGTTATGATCAAACGTTGTATGAAGGCTTAAAATGGCGATCGATTGGTCCGTATCGTGGTGGTAGAGCCGGAACTGCAAGTGGAGTCGTGGGTCAACCCAATATCTACTATATGGGTACCGCAGGAGGTGGAGTTTGGAAAACCACTGACGCTGGTAGCACCTGGTTTTGTATTTCAGATGGTTATTTTGGTGGATCTATTGGTGCTGTAGCTGTTTCCGAATCTGATCCCAATGTAGTTTACGTCGGCGAGGGTGAGCAAACCCTGCGAGGAAATGTATCTTCTGGCAAAGGGGTTTGGCGATCTACAGATGCCGGTGAAACCTGGAAGTTTATTGGATTAAAAGATTCTGAGCACATCAGCCGGATAAGGATTCATCCGACAAACCCGGACATAGTTTATGTTGCAGCTATAGGCAATTTGTGGAAACCCAATCAGATGAGGGGAGTTTTTCGATCTGTAGATGGTGGTGAGACGTGGGAGAAAATCCTCTATGTAAGCGATAAGGCAGGTGCAGGAGATTTGGTCCTTGATCCAAATAACCCCCGCATCATGTTTGCAGCTTCATGGCAGATGAAACGAAATGGCTACCGAATGGATAGTGGCGGCCCGGATAGTAAACTTTTTAAGAGTACGGATGGGGGAGATTCCTGGGATGAAATCACAACGAATAAAGGACTTCCTGATGGCCCATGGGGCATTGCTGGGATCGCTATCTCACCGATGAATTCCAAGAGGATCTGGACGATTATTGAAGCTGATAATGGTGGCGTTTTCAGGTCTGATGATGGCGGAAAGAATTGGAAAAAGGTGAATTCAAACAGGTCGCTAAGGCAACGGGCCTGGTACTACAGCCGAATTACAGCTGATACCCAGAATGAGGACATTGTTTATATAATGAACGTGAGCTACGGCGTGTCCAAAGATGGTGGAAAGACTTTTGAATTAAAACGGGCACCACATGGAGACCACCATGACCTTTGGATTGACCCCAATGATAACCAAAGAATGGTAATCGCTGATGACGGAGGGGCTCAGGTATCTAACGATGGCGGTGAGAACTGGACAACTTACCATAATCAGCCAACTTCGCAGTTCTATAGAGTAACCACTGACAATGTATTTCCATATCGAATATATGGCGCTCAACAGGACAATAGCGCAATCAGAATTGCTCACCGAACTTCGGGATCCAGTATAGGTGACAGAGACTGGGAACCAACGACAGGAGGGGAGAGCGCTCACCTGGCTCCAGACCCATTGAACCCTGATGTGGTCTATGGGGGAACGTTCAAAGGTTATATGTCTAGATTGGATCATTCAACAGGTCAGAGTAGATCGACCAACGTGTGGCCAGACAATCCGGCCGGTTCAGGGGTAGAAGTCATGAAGTACCGCTTCAATTGGAACTACCCGGTAATGTTTAGCCCTCACAATGATCAAAAATTATATGCGGGTTCTAACTACTTGCACGTCACTTATAACGAAGGGCAATCCTGGGAAGTCATCTCACCAGACTTAACAAGAGGTAAGCCGGAGACGTTATTTTCGTCGGGAGGACCCATTACACAAGACAATACGGGAGTGGAGTTCTATGGAACCATTTTTGCCGCGACTGAATCCAAACAGCAAGAAGGAGTTATCTGGGTAGGTAGTGATGACGGCCTGGTTCATGTTACGAGAGATGGCGGTGATAAT
This sequence comes from Cyclobacteriaceae bacterium, assembly GCA_965215825.1. Taxonomy (GTDB): domain Bacteria; phylum Bacteroidota; class Bacteroidia; order Cytophagales; family Cyclobacteriaceae; genus JAWPMT01. The sequence goes on from CBDCEM010000003.1 coordinate 2,292,268, forward strand.
TGGGAAAATGTTACCCCGCCTATGTCACCGGAGCTCAATATGATCAATTGCATTGATGTCAACCCTCATGTGGCGGGAGGGGCCTATGTAGCAGCAACGTCGTACAAGTTTGGTGACTATACGCCCTATTTGTACAAAACGGACGATTATGGGAAAACATGGACGTTAATTACCTCTGGAATTGATGCAACACACTACACGAGAGCCATTCGTGCTGATCCTGGAAGAGAAGGATTACTATATGCGGGTACAGAGTGGGGCATGTATGTTTCCTTTGATGACGGAGCTTCATGGTCGAATTTCCAACTCAATTTACCGATAGTAAGTATTCGTGATTTGCATGTAAAAGATAACAACCTGATTGCTGCAACCCATGGTCGTAGTTTTTGGCTTATTGATGATTTGAAACCGCTCCACCAATTAAGTGATCAAGTGGCAAGTTCATCAGTTCATTTATATAAGCCGAAGGACAGTTACAGAATGCAACAAAGAGGTGGCTCAGATCGAATTTCACGAACGGTAGGTCAAAATCATCCCAATGGTGTTTTGTTTCATTATTATTTAAAGGATTTTGACGAAGAAACGGATAACGTCTCCATTGAAATCCTGGAATCTGATGGAGACCTGATCCAGAAATTCAGTACCAGGTCAAAGAACAATAGAGAAAAACTGAAAGCAAGCCAGGGTGGCAATCGATTTGTTTGGAATATGAGGTATCCAGGCTTTTTGGAGTTTGATGGTTTGATTCTCTACAGTTCACCAAACCGGGGCCCTAAGGCAGTTCCCGGTGTTTATAAAGCTCGTTTGACAATGAATGACCAATCGGTGGAACAGGAGTTTGAAATCATCAAAGATCCAAGACTCCCTAATACTCAGGAAGACTTTCAAAAGCAATTTGATTTCCTAATCTCAGTCAGGGATAAAGTTTCAGAAGCTCACCGTGGAATTAGGAACATTCGAGCCACTCGAGAAGACCTGAAATACCTAAAAAAGAAAGTAGGCCAGGATGCATCTTTCCAGGAGATAAGGGATTTAGCAGATCAGCTGGATGAGGACATGTCAATAATTGAAAACAACATACACATGACCAAGAATCAGAGCTATCAGGACCCCCTTAATTACGGGATCAGAATTAATAATCGCCTGGCATTTTTGATGGCTGATCAACAGAGGGGTGATTACCCTCCCACAGATCAGGCTGTAGAGTTCAAAGCGGAGGTAGAAAAGGAACTGGAGAAGGAATTACAGGACTTGAAAATACTACTAGAAGAAAGGATAAAAAAACTCAATCAATCTATTGAAGATAAAGGCCTGAAAATGTTGAAGTTAGAGCTATCTAGTGAAGGTTCTTGATTAAGTAAATTGCCGTTTTTGAGCGATTTAGGCCTGTTTTAGATGAATTTTGGAGCCTCAATAAGGTTGGGGCTTTTTTATTACCCATTCACACGCTCATCAGCCGGTTGAGTCGGTCCTGTTTCCTGTTTTTAGGCCATATACGCACTTTTGTCTTGTAACTGAACGAATAGAAGCCACCACTACCAAGTTATTTAAAACATAAATCAAGAAGCTATGCGAATCCTTAAGTACATATATGAATGTTTTTTTAAGAAGCCTTCGGAATACCAATTGAGGAAGAACACTAAGAACCCAAATCTGTACATGGTATTCTTCCAGGGAAAAAGAATCCATGAGGGAACTTACAAGAGTTGCCAGGAGTATTTACTTGGGCAACGAATCGAAGTAAGCCCATCACTGTACACAGATTAATTAAGCATTAGAGTGAAGTTTGAGAATTAGCCTCTGTGGATTACAGAGGTTTTTTATTACAGGATAGTGGCTTAAACTTCAATTAGAAATATTACACTGCCTATTTTTTAGAAGAAGCAAAAACTATGATCACTATTAGTTCAGCGAATATGGATGAACTCAAGTCTATTTGGAAAAGGCTTGATGGAGAGTACGAGTTGGTGGATAAAATTCACCTGGACCGTGATCAACTCGATTATCAAATGACTGTCGTTCGTGCCTCTCAAAATGAAATGAGTCCGGTATTGAAGTGCGTGGCAGAAAAAGTGTTTGAGCACGACGGTATCTTACATGACGAATCCTTTTTCATTGATTTTACCTACAGCAACTTTTTAGATAGGGTAGAAGATGAAATTAATGGTCAGAAGAAATACCCTGGTATAGCCCGATTGATCTTCGTCTGGAAAGAACTCACTCAAATGGAGAAAAAGATGCTTTTCAATTATTTGAAGGACTTGGCTGATGCTCACGAAAAAGAATCAGTTGAGTGCTGATCATCCTATAATAACAAGTATCCAAATCTAAACACCTACGTACAAGCGCCACTAATCGAATACTTGTCTTTCTGGCAACAAAAGTTCATTCCAGCGTATAATAAACCGCTTTTTCAGTTGTTATACTTGCACAAGCAGGAAAAACCATTCTTTCGAATAAAGAAGTTTGGCATCTGTTTTGCATTAGATAAATAGTCTTAACATAAATTAAAAGAGGGGTATGAAAGCTGTGAATTACATTTTCAATGTGTTTTTTGGGAACAATTCCGAATACCAAATTGAACGAGATCCTGAAGACAACAATCGTTATAGGGTGATCTACCAGGGAATGGCCATCTATGTTGGATCCCAAAATGGTTGCGAACAATATGTTAGTAAACTAGGTTGACAAGATATAAATCGTTAAGAATTAGCTGATTAAGAGCACTGGAAACGGTGCTCTTTTTTTTGGACTCATCATCAATGTCACATTGATTTCTGCGACAAAATCAAGAATCAATCGGAAAACCTGTGGAACAATTGCACAAAAGGAAGTTGCCGTCAAGAAACGACCTTGATGCATTTTAGTTTTTTGAGTCAATAAAGAGCAGATTAAGAATAAAATTCTGTTCGAGCCTACAGTGTCTTTTTCTCATCAATTAATCTACTTGGCGAGTTTATTTTATTCCTGCTGTTTTGGATCAAAAAGCGTGAAAAAATGAATCAGGTCTAGATTTTTTCGATCTTTTTCATCGATGGAAAAAGGTCAAAGGTATTTGTACCCAAGGAACGTATCGAGAGGCTCAATGAGTACAAGGCGATCCAAAATATTCCATCGAGCAGTTAGAGCCGAGTTGTTGTACTGATTAAGCAGGTTCCCAGAAATTCTGCTTGATCCAAAATCAAGCGACTTGGGAATAATTCATATAAGATTCTCGAAGTGTGAAACCCTCCAAGAACGCCTTTGTTGGCGTCGGAGATCGCTTTGTACCTCGCGAAGACGCCAAGTATAGTGTAATCTCCCTCTTTATCGTCATTGTGAGAACTAATTTTTGGTTTCTCCAAACACACAAAAACTAATTCGGCCCGCCGAAGCGGACAGAATAAAATAAGCGTGTCATGCCGGTTTTTATCGGCTTTAACTCTGAAGGAAGTCTATAAAAGACCGTCGGCACGCGTAGTGTATCTCTTTCACGCGCTTTTACAAATCTGTCATAGTAGGAACGCAGCAGTCTTTTTGACGTTAGTCTTCACATATCAATGGGATCAATCCCTCTTTCCTAATGGGGCAAGGGCGATTGTCTAACATAGCACCCACCAGGAGATTCTTGCGTCACTAACCACGGGTTGGCGAAGCTTTGTCATCCGTACTACTTGGTATACTAAGATCACAAAAGAAACCCCTGTCACACTTGTTGTCGAAATGACTTTAATCAAGTCAATACAATCAGGGTCAACCAAGATTTCTATTGAGCGATGTACAATTCGGAATTGGCGATTTGAGATTTTTTAACTAGCACTCAGAAATTCTGGCTATTTACTTAACAATTATGAAACTAATATATTACTTTCACGTTTGTTAAGTAAATGATTAAGTCATGAAAGAAACATCCATTGGCGAATTTGAGGAACTGGTACTACTGATGGTCGCGGCATTACACGACGAAGCATACGGGGTATTAATTCTACAAAACCTGGAAGAAAAACTGAATAAGAAGGTCAATATAAGTGCGATTCATGTAGCGCTTAAACGCCTGGAAACCAAGGGTATGGTCAATTCTCACTTTGGCGGTATCACACAAGACAGGGGGGGAAGGCGAAAGAAGTTCTATGTCATTACGGCAGCTGGAAAGAAAGCCCTGGACAATCAATATGCGATAAGAACAAGTTTGTACGCGCAGATACCTAATATCAGTTTCGGCAATGGATAATTATCGGAACAACGGAGCGATAAAATTCCTTCGGTGGTTTTGCAGACCAGAGTTTTTGGATGAGATCGAAGGAGACATCATTGAGCTGTATGAGCTACGTTTTGAAAATCACCCTGGAAAAGCGAAACGCCGGTTATGGTGGGATGTTTTTAAGTCATTCCGCTGGATAAATATGAAGAAGGTCAACACTCAAAATAATACACTTGCTATGTTCAACAATTACTTCAAAATAGGATTTCGAAACTTGCTACGAGACTTCAGGTTTTCATTGATCAACCTTTTTGGCCTTACGCTAGGGTTAACCATTTTTCTGATCATGATCATGCTGGTCCGTCATGAACTGAGTTTTGATACATTCCATTCAAAGTCAGAAAGAACCTATCAAATCATACAAGAATTTCAACAAACGCAAGGAGTCGATCCGGAAATATGGACTCCAGTTCCGCTAGCGGAAGCACTTTCAAAAGAAGTCTCAGGTATTGAGCATAGCATTCACATGCAAGGCACGGCATCGAATTGGGTAGAAGTAGGTGATCAACGATTCTTCGAGGAAGATGGAATGATCGTCGGATCAAATTTCTTTGAAATATTTGATTTCGAATTGGTCTCTGGCGACCCGACAACTGTATTATCCCAACACCGGTCCACGGTCATTTCCGAGCGATTGAGTACAAAATACTTCGGGTTTGAAAACCCAATTGGTCAGGTCATTGACCATGAGTTCTATGGCCCTTTTACAATCACTGGAGTATTAAAAGATATTCCTGGCAATTCATACTTGCAATTTGATTTTTTAATGACCCAGGACCTTGAAACGTACATGGAAAATGTAGTTTCCTGGTACCCGGATTGGTATAAATCATGGGAAGGACACTCCGTAAGCACATTTGTGGTGTTAAATGAGGCGGCTGAGGTTAAAAATGTTACGAATCAAATTCAAAACATTGTAAGAAGCAATTTAGAAATGGACGAAGTAAACAGGTTCTATTTATTGGGATTGCTGGATCTACATTTCGGATCCAATGGAATTGACGGACGGATTAATCAACACATCAAAGGGGACAAAGCACGTGTCAGATTATTCGTATTGATCGCCGGGGTTATTCTTTTAATGGCCTGTTTCAATTATGTGAATATCACTACAGCGAGATCGGTGAAACGACACAAAGAAGTGGGAATAAGAAAGTCTGTTGGGGCCTTTAGGTCACAACTTATCGCTCAATTCCTGGTTGAATCTTTTCTTTTGGTGAGTATTTCGGTTTTGTTCTCACTCGCTTTCAGTTATTATCTAATTCCCTTATTCAGTGAAATCATGGGAGTGAACCTGAGCTTTTCCTGGAATTTGATCATCAGCTTATTACCGTGGATACTATTATTGGTGGTGTTTGTCTCTGTTTTAGCAGGATGTTATCCTGCGATGATTTTGAGTGGAATTTCACCATTAGCATTGTTCCATAAGGTAGCAGGATCACACAAGAATGGTCATTTGTTAAAAGACAGTTTGGTAACCTTGCAATTTGCAGCTGTCATCGTCCTCGCTGCCTGCCTTTTCGTAATCAACAAGCAATACGACTTCATGAGTGAAAAGTCGCTCGGCTTTGAAACAGATGAATTGGTGGTGGTGGAAATTAATAGTGGCAGTGTTCGAACTAATTATCGAACGATCAAGAACGAGCTTAAAACGCACCCAGCCATTAAAGACGTAACAGGAATTACCCGTGTATTCAGTGGTTATCGTTCTCCTGTTTCGATCCTCGGAAACGAAATCCATAAACCAGAGGATCAACAGTCCATGAAATTTTACGGTTTAGACCATGATGCGATTGATGTATTTGAATTGGAGATTATCGCAGGAGAGGGGTTCACCGGCCAAAACAGCCTGGATAGTACAACTATATTACTTAATGAATCAGCAGCTAAACAATTTGGCGGAATGCGCATAGTAGGCGAATGGATAGCCCTAAATGAAGATCAGGGAGATCATAATGGCCAACTTAAGGCAAGAGTGGCTGGTATCGTCAAAGACTTTCATTTTGAATCATTGCATCAACCGATCAAGCCAACTGTCCTGGGTTATTACAAAAGCCCTTTTGAATCTATTGATGACATCATCATAAAAATAGACGGCAGCCGTATCCAGGAAGCGCTGAGCTACATAGAAGAGGTTCATAATCAATATGATACGAATGACATCATGGACTGGGAGTTCCTGGATGACATGGCACAAAGGGCCTATGAAGATGAAATGGTATTTAGAAATGTATTGAGTACCGCTTCAACTGTTTCCTTGCTGATTGCCATCCTGGGCATGATTGGAATGATCTCCTACAGTGTGATTACCCGAACAAAGGAGTTTGGAATACGCAAGGTACTGGGCGCATCTTTCTCACAACTGTTTATGATTCAGGGTAAATCGTTTACTCGGTTTTTGATATTAGCCTCCTTATTCGCAACACCAATTGCCTGGTGGATATCCAATGCCTGGTTAAGTACCTATGCCTTCCGGATCCAGGTTACACCGATGCCATTTCTGGTTACGATTCTCATGCTGACAAGCATTACCGGACTAATCATTTACCTGATTGGAAGAGGGAACTTTCGACAAAACCCAACGAAATCTCTCAGGTATGAATAGCGAGTTTGTGCAATGTATACAACACTAAAGGGCTATTTCCTAAGTACTATGAAGTAGTTAAATAAAACTGAACTGTCCATAAAATATGGAAGCGAGATTGGGGTTATGAAATAAACCCTGAACCATTAGATGAAGCGACGAGTAGAATTAAAATTCAATAGCAAACGATATAGCTACAAAATAATAATAGCCTCGATATTCGTACTGATCGTTCCAGGATTTAATCTAAGGTCTCAAAATTTATTTGAAATTGAGGCATATGAGTTACCTGTTAAACATATACGGAATAGTGCGACTCGATGGAGTCTAAATCCTCAAAAGATAAGAACTGTGCTGAACTTAGATGTAGAAAGTTATTTTGGAAGTTCATCTGGCACGGAAAGAATAGAAAATCAAAAAGAACAGCTGCGGGAACTAAGGGAGGAATACCTAACGCAATTTTTCTATATTGATCAAAAACCTAACGCTCATGTTCATGATGAGGCTGACCTTTACAGTCATGAAGAACACGGAATCACAATACATCACGAAGGACTGAGTTTTACGATCATTCCGAGGAAGACAGTCGATATTGTATCGGGTATTCTTACAACGCAAGTTCAATCATTAGTTAATATCACTCCGAAGTTTGAAGCGTTTGAGACAAACAGAGAAGATCATCGGGTAATACTTTTGTTTAAACTAGGGGAGGAAAATGCACAATCAAGACAGGCTACTGCAGAACTTAATATTCGAAATGTAAGAATTGTTATTTACAATAAGTTCTCGGCTGAAGTAGTATACGATCACTTTTACAAATCATCATAGGTCATCAGAAGTTTTCGGAATAGGTGGGCTAGTTTTAAATTCCTTTAACATGAGAGACTACAGTAAGCAGCGAGGCAACCATTTTGGGAAAACTGACATCAAGGTAAAAAAGGCAAAATGGAAGATCATCGACGATTAGGCCGAATGGCAGGAGTATTTCTTGTGCTAATGGTAGCTGTAGGAATACCCGGGGTACTTTACAGAGGTTTAAGCTCTTCGTTATTGGAGAATCCGGATTTGCTTGGACTAATCATAGACCAATCAATGAGCATGCGATTATCAATCATGTTCAGTTTTTTCGCGGGAATTTTCGGCCTGATTTTTTCGGTGCATGTCTACCAGGTTTTAAAGCCACAGAATAGTTTGGTTGCCACGATATACTTGAGCCTTTGGATTTTCCAAATGTCAATCGCTCTGATCGGTGATGTAAGTCATTGGATACTTATTGAAACAGCACAATATGCCAACGAATCAGGAGTAAAAGCTGACGGATTTTTGATGATAGGGGCACAATACATCAAGGGATACATCGGAGCGCATTTCTTAAGCCTGATAACATTTGCAGGAGCTTATGTATTCATGCACGCGAACCTTTACAGATACAAACTGTTACCCGCGTGGTTATCCATTTGGGGAATGGTTGCCACGGGAATTGTTTTTACCGCTACCTGGCTTCAAATATTTGATCAGTCAGTAAGTTTTCACTGCTATAATCAAAACGGGTTGTTCATGATCACTTTCAGTGTGTACATGGTCATAAAAGGGTTTAAGCAACCATCAGATCAATGAGGGAGCCATCTCTGTGTGGTGATTTTTATGATGTATAATTTACTGTGACTACCTGAAATTTTATTCAATACGTCTTATGTAACGATTCTGGTTTGATCTGAGTTACTTAAATTGAAGTAAATCAATCCAGGATGTTCGTATTAAGACACGCAGTTTCGATAGTAAGCCTATTTGTTCTTGGGTCCACCTTGGGGCAGGACGCTTCAATAAGAGAAGAAATGGTTTCAATTCCAACTTACACTTTCTCTGATCCGAATCCAATTACCACCCTGGTCACAAAACCTGAGATTTATCCCTATCATAAATTTGATGGGTACAGTCATGAATGCACGCCAAAAGACTGGAAGGTCGTTACGTTGGAAAATGACTTTATCAAGGTACAGGTCTTACCAGAAGTAGGGGGTAAAATTTGGGGTGCCATAGAGAAGGGAAGTGGGAAGGATTTCATCTACAAAAATGAAGTCATGAAGTTTCGAAACATTGCCATGCGAGGACCATGGACTTCCGGTGGAATAGAATTCAATTTTGGGCTAATCGGGCATACACCTTCGACAGCCACTCCAGTGGATTATGTGCTTTCAGAAAATGAAGATGGTAGCGTAAGTTGTACCGTAGGTACGATTGATTTGCCCTCCAGGACACAATGGCGTGTCTCGATCACATTAGACCCAGACAAAGCTTATTTTACTACTAAAAGCACCTGGTATAACCCCACACCTCTATCTCATCCCTACTACAATTGGATGACGGCAGCCGCAAAGGCCACGGACGATCTGACTTTTTATATTCCTGGAGATAAGGCGTTACATCACAATGGAGATCCCAGGAATTGGCCTGTAGAGAAAAACGGCAAACAAATATGGAAATACAAGGAGAACAATTTTGGACCTAATAAGTCCTATCATGTCGTAGGCAAGTACCACAACTTCTTCGGCGGATACTGGCACGATGAGGGTATTGGATTTGCTCATGTGGGAAGACAAGAATCAATGCCGGGGCAAAAGTTATGGCTGTGGTCTCTCGCTCGAGATGGCGGTATTTGGGAAGATTTGCTTACGGACACCAACGGTCAATATGCTGAGTACCAGGCCGGTAGGTTATTCAACCAGTATTTCAATGAAGCTTATGATAACCCGATTACAGAGATGGCTTTTGCACCCCATCTAACGGATGAGTGGGAGGAAAAATGGCTTCCAATCAAAGGAACAGGTGGAATTACAGCTATTGAAGAGGACGTTGTAATACATATCACAAAATTCGATAATAAGACATTGCTTCGGCTCAATGCATTGGTGAAAACAGATGGGATCCTTGACATTTCTCTCGACAATGAAGAATTGCATTCCGCAAAGCTGACCATGGAACCTCTGGAGGTTAAAACATTTGAGTTCAAGTCTGTCGGTAGCGTTAAAATCAAGTTAGGGGAAAAGGTACTTTATAATGAAGCGGAAGAAGCCCGGAAAGATCTCAAGCGACCTTTAACAAATCAGACCGGAATAAAATTAAGACCAGCACAATTGAAATTTTCTCTGGCCTCAGAACTGAGTAAACGGAGAAGGTATGCGGAAGCCAAAGATAAGTTACTGGCCTGCCTGGCCTTGGAGCCTGATTTTCTGTCAGCACATACTTTGCTTGCAGAATTGTACCATCGTCGCAACCAGTTCGATTCAGCCTTACATCACGCCAATATTGTGCGTTCCTTTGACACCTACGATTTTGATGCGAATTACCAGGCGGGACTCTCTTATAAAGCCTTAGGAGATCGGTATAATGCCCTGGATGCGCTCAGTTTTGCTGCAAGATCGATGAAATATCGAAGTGCAGCCTATGCTGAAATAGCACAATTGAGCCTCTCTTACCTTGATTTTGATAAGGCCAAAGAGGACGCAGCATATGCACTTTCCTTTAATACGAGGAATATCGCTGCCATGAAGACGTTATTGATCGCTCAGCGTCTCAGCAATGAAACAGCTCAATTCGAAAAAAAATGCGAGCAGTTGATTGAAATAGATCCATTGAACCATTTTGCAAGATTTGAGAGATATCTGATAACGGGTGAAGCGAAAGATCTAATGGCATTCAAGAAAGGCATATCCAACGAGTTTCCTTTTCAAACACATATTGAAGTCGCCAGTGTTTATGTTAATGCCGCACGGTTTGAAGATGCCATCGCTGTATTGAGCGAGTCTCCGGATCATCCTATAATTAACCTTTGGTTGGCCTATGCCCATAACCAATTGGATCAACCCTTCGATCAGTACTTAGATAGAATAACTACATCCTCAGGCAATTTCGTTTTTCCGTATCGATCAGAGACACTTGAAATGTTGCATTGGGTCAATGAAAAGAACGACTCCTGGAAATTTAAATATTACCTCGCGCTTGCGCTCTGGGGAAAAAGCAGATACGCTGAAGCCGCTGAATTATTGAAAAGATGCAAAGAGGAGCCAGATATTGCTTCCTTTTATGTTTCCCGAAGCGACTTGTTGCGAAAAATAAACCTTGCAGACCAACAGGATGACCTAAGACGGGCTTTGAAATTGGGAAATGCTGATTGGAGGTTTCATCATGCTATGATCAAGTACCTCCAGGAGAAAGGGGACTATGAAGAACAATTGGCTCGTTCCCGTGAAGCCAGTCAGAAGTTCGCTAATAACTATGTGATTAGCCTGGATCATGCACAATCTCTCTTAGATAATCAATTGTACGAAAAGTGCCTCGTTGTACTGGAAAAGGTAAACGTATTGCCGGCAGAAGGTGCTTTTAGTGGCAGAAGGATATACGGGAGGGCGTCCCTGCGGCGCGCAATACAACTTTACGAAGCAGGTGAATTTGAACAGGCGAAAGAGAAACTTAGTTTGTCCTATCTCTATCCCGAAAACCTGGGATCAGGACGCCCTTTTGAGCCAGACGAACGATTGATCGACTACTTCATGGGAAAGATAACTGATAGATTAGGTGGGAACTCCGATCATTACTACGAACACGTAATTGCCCATACAAATGGCGCGCAAAACATCAAATTTCTGATATTCAACTTGACTGTTCACCAGAACCGAGGGGAGCTTAATGAAGTCGACAAAGTTGTGGACATGCTTGAGCAAATGACAGACAGTGAACATGCCTTTTGGGTATTAAAAAACTGGCAAAAAAGGGTAGACCCAATACAGCTTATCACCGAGCTTACTGACTAATTTAACACGCGAACTAAGATGAAAACCGCTCAAGATCTAACCATCTTTCTACTAGTTGTCCTGTCCTTATTTTCTTGTGAAAAGAAAGAAAAGGAGATCAATTATCAGCTGAAAGAATTGCCTTCAAACTTTTATCAAATGAAGTATGAAGCCGGAAATTGGGAACATCCGAAATACAAATCAGCATTTGTTTCCAGGGGTAATCATAGGATAGTTTTAATGACTGATAATCAAAAGGTTATACAAGTTAAGATTCCGTGGAGAAGGAGAGATGCTCAACCCGAAAATAAGGAGGTACTTGTCGTTGATGCAAGAACAGAAGAGGTCGTAGAAAACAGTCACCTACTCGAGATTAATAATGAATATGGCCACATCGTTTTCGAAACCAATGAGGGATCCGATAAATACTTTGTATACTATTTACCACATACTTCAACGGGAAGCTACTACCCAAAATTGTCTTACAATGAACCTTCCAAATCAACCAATTCCTGGTTTTCAGCGCTCAATCTAACTTCCCAGCAAATTGACCAACTTCCGGCAGCAACTATCATAAGTGCTCAATCCATTGATGATTTTCATAGCTTTTTTCCGATGGAAGTCATTGCTTCCCAAGCTGAAGTCGCAGCGTTCAGGGACAAATATCCTCAGCCATTTTATTTGATTCCAGAATACCGGGAGCGATCCATTAAAATGAATGACTTCTTACCTGTTCATTGGGTTAAAAACAACAAAAAGGCCAATGGCCTTAAGGACGAAGTATCGCGAGGGGAGCATTATACCTTTCAAATTGGGGTGTTCTCATTCGATCATGATTTATCGGATCTTACCATTAACTATGGTGAGTTAATAGGCAGGAGTGGAAGTATGTCGAAGATAACATGTTATAACCAGGAAGGGACCGATCTGAATGGAAACGAGTTCCAAAAACAGGTCAATGTTTCAAAAGGTAAAGTACAGTCACTTTGGTTCGGAGTGGACATTCCTACTGAAGCCAGCAGTGGTACTTATACAGGACAATTCATAATACAACCCACAGGTATTCAGCCAGATACGGTATTCCTTACCCTGGAAGTTGGAGCTGAGCAAGTGGCCAATCATGGAGATGATGAACCGGAAAACATGACGCGACTCAGGTGGTTGAATTCTACCATAGGAACCAACAAAGACGATATTATTAAGCCCTTTACACCTGTTGAAATTGACGGAAGAAATCTAAGTATTCTTGGGAGAGAAGTGACTTTGAATGCGTATGGGTTTCCAGGAAAAATTGGTTCATTTTTTACCCAGGAAATGACGAAAATGTCACCAGCGAAAGAAGAAATACTCAATGATAAAATTCATTTAGAAGTAATTGATGCAAGTGGCCAGGAGGTTCAATGGCAAACCAGGAAATATGACATTGAGCAAACCTATAAAAGCAGCGCTGAATGGGAGACGACTAATAAGAATAACGACATGTTGATGAAAGTCGACGGCACATTAGAGTACGATGGCATGTTAGCCTACAAAATTAAATTAGTTGCGCTAAATGATATTGATATTCAGGATGTTAAGCTTTCAATACCGATGGAGAACGCAGCAGCCAAATACATGCTGGGATTAGGCTACAAAGGTGGAGATCTCAGGGAGGATATAAAATGGAAGTGGGATGTAACCAGGCATCATGAAGGAGCATGGATTGGTGGGGTAAATAAAGGGCTTCAGTTTGTCCTTAGAGATGAAAATTATGAGCGCCCCCTAAATACCAATTTCTATCAGGCAAAGCCTTTGAATCTGCCACCATCGTGGTACAATGAAGGAAAAGGAGGCATCAACATAGAAAGGAAGGAAAATAGAACGCAGGTAACTAACTATAGTGGAAGCCGGTCCATTAAGAAAGGTGACACCCTGAACTTTAATGTAAGGTTTCTCATTACGCCCTTTAAACTCATCAATACCAAAGATCATTTCACTACGAGATTTGTGCATAAATATGTCCCGGTGGATACAGCCAAGGCATACAATGGTACCATTATCAATGTGCATCACGCCAACGAAATCAATCCGTATATCAATTATCCATTTTTTGCCCTGGATAAGCAGAAAGCCTATATCGATGAAGCGCACGCAAAAGGCCTGAAGGTGAAGTTATACAACACCATTAGAGAGCTTACCTATAAATCGCATGAATTATTTGCTTTGCGGAGCCTGGGAGATGAGATATTAAATGATGGGGAAGGTGGTGGACATAGTTGGCTTCAGGAACATTTAAAAGCCAATTATCATTCGGCATGGCATGCAACATCAGTCAATGATGCGGCGATCCTGAACAAAGGAACTTCAAGGTGGACCAACTATTACATTGAGGGAATAAACTGGCTTGCCAAGAATCAGGAAATCGATGGATTATACCTGGATGATATCGCCTTTAGTAGATCTACGGTAAAACGTATAGCCAGTGTCTTTAACAAGCATCGGGAAAACTTCGTGATTGATCTCCATTCTGCGAATCAGTATAACAACCGGGATGGATTCATCAATAGTGCGTTGTTGTACATGGAGCATTTTCCATACATAACCAGACTTTGGTTTGGTGAGTATTTTGAGTACGACCTTGATCCGGATTACTGGATGACAGAAGTTTCAGGAATACCATTTGGTTTAACTGGAGAAATGCTTGAAAAAGGTGGCCATCCTTACCGGGGTTTAGTATATGGTATGACAACCCGGGTTTATGGTAAATACAATCCTGGAGAGATTTGGAAACTTTTCGAAGATGAGGACATTGCTGACAGTGAAATGCTGGGATACTGGGTAGATCGTTCTCCGATCAAAACAAATACACCAGGCATTAAAAGCACTGTGTACCTGGGAGAAGGTAGTGCCGTAATTGCTATTGGGTCATGGTCCAACAAAGATGAGCAAGTGACACTTGAGATTGATTGGCAACAGCTTAATCTGGACTCCACGAAGGTTACCTTAAGGAGCCCAACAATTCAAGGGCTTCAAGAAAAGAAGACCTGGAATCACAAACGTCCTGTAATAGTGCCAGCCAATCAGGGTTTGATTTTAATTCTCAAAGAATCCAATAAGTAATTCAGAATTTTCTGTTGACAATAGTATAGAGAGGAAGTCCTTAAAGCAGGATCTTTCATTTCGAATCCCTATTTAACATAATATAAATTATATAACAGTCGTGCTGTTGATATAATACGCATTATGTTAACTAACCAGAAAGCCGATTATTGTCAAGAAATTATGACGCTCAAGGGCTGTCAAGCTCCAATTGCATCTAGGCTGATCACTACAACTTTGCTATTATCCCAGAATGCGGTGATGATTATCTCCTTCATATTGTATTTGTAGAAAATACTAAAGTGTCCCATTGTGGCCACATGAGTTTCAGGGAAATCAGCTTTTCGAAATAGAGTCGGATTCATGGCAATAAGCTCTGCTTTTTCGTTGCTGAGTCTAAGAAGCTTAATTGAATAAGAATTTAATTTATTACGATTAACCCAATATCTTAAAATACTATTTCTTTGCCTGGCAGCTGTTTTGGTCCAAACTATTTTTCTTTTAGCCATTTAAGCTCTCTTTCATTTAGTTGGTTTTGTTCAACTACATTTCCATTCGCAATATCTATCTCACTCATTAAAAGCATAATCTTCTGATCCTCAGTCAGTTGGATGCTTTCATCTTCGATGTTAGAAGATTTGATCATTTTCTCAAGAGCCTGCAAATAGTCCGAATTGTTTATAGCCATCAAACTATCAATCAATCTATTTCTTATATCACTTGCCTTAGCCATTTTATAAAGTTACGCAATACTGTATTTTCATTCAATTATCCGGACCCATTTTCTCAGATCCTTATACTCTTGATTATCTCTATTGATGTATCAATAAGAGTGCTTTTCTTTTTCAGTACCTCGTAGTACATGTCAAACGATGTTATATGGCTCTTCCCTAATTTATTTCCCGCTCTTGGTTTGCTTGATCTTGGGCAAAAGATAAGACCTATCCGGCCGCACCTTCACGAACTACCCAAGCTATGTTAACCGGCACGCGGAGTGATAATGCAAACATTATATAACAAAACTGCTATTTATTACTGCTGCGCTGTTTGAAGGTATACGTCAGCTTAGATTACATAATGATATTATAAAAAATAGCCGCTCGGCCAGCGCACATTCCATCGCTCGGCCGTTCTCTGACCAGGTCGCGCAGACCAAACGGCTATTAATAGGCTTTTCCCACCAGCCTTCAGGCTATTGCCTGGGGCGCACAGCCTGATGACCAGCCCAAAAGCAACAGAATCCCAGGCAAAAGCTAATCGCTCTATTTTGAAATATTCTGTACCTTTTCAAAATGCATCTCTGGCAGCACAGTCAATACTTCTTTGTCATCATCTTCTGACTTCCAGTAGACCATAAAATCAATTTTGGCTTGGGATGGCACAAGCCCCTTAGATGCTAGCTGCAACAACTTTTCCTGAAATTTGTGAGAAAACTTTAGGACAAGATCTCCACGGATATTGGAGCAGCCTTCCGGCACAAGCTCTAGCTTATCACCACTTTTCAACCCCCTTATTTTGTTTTGAACATACCTGAAGTAACCTAGATTAACATCCGTTAAGGTCAGATGTTCAGTTAGCAAGTCAGGAGGTGCATGGCTATTTTCATCCAACCTTGTTTCAATCTCATCAACAAACAGATTGTTTAGATAGTTGCCATTGTAGTGGATGGATAACGTCTTCTTTGCACGTGTCATGCCCACATACAGTTGACGTTTCGCCGGATCTGTTTCAGGTCTGAAATTGTCAAGCATCATGAATACATTGTCAAACTCTCTCCCTTTTGATTTGTGAATGGTAGATGCATATATCACTTCTCCATTTTCCGTGTGGAAGTCCTCCAATTTGGACTCTCTGATAAACACCTCAAAGTCAGTCTTGTATTTCTTCTTGGTATTCGTTGCTTCAAAATCACTAATCAAATTCATGCACATTTCGTACTTGCCAGTGTGCTGAAATAACTCCTTGAAATTTCGTTTGGCTGCCGTCCAGACACCATCAATGATGACAAATGTGGCGTCATCTAATTCAAGGTGATTTAGAAAATAGCGTAACTCGAAAAGGTTTGCCAAATTGAATCCATCGTTTGACTGAATAAGTCTGGCTTGGCGATGATGATGAGATAGAAGTCCCGAAATTAATAGAGCTTCCTCGTTTGTTTTGGTGAGTACGCACGTGGTTCCTTGCAACGGAAAATCTAGAACATCCTGCACCAATGGTAGTATCAGATTCCCGTTTTTATATTGAGTTAATTTCAAAATGCCATTATCTATTTGGTTGGCCACAATGGGCAGTTCTTTCAGTCGTTGGTCAATGGTTCGAACATATAGATTGGTGAACTCTACCAGGTTGCATTTACTGCGATAGTTCTCTGTCAATTCATATTTCGTGGCTCGCTTTTCAGAAATGAATTGCTCCAAGTATTTAGCGCTAGCACCTCTAAATTCATAGATGTTTTGATCATCATCCCCTACAGCGATCACCCGCAAATCGTCGTTATGTTCAATCAACAAACGAACCAATTCAAACTCATCCGAATCCATGTCTTGTGCTTCGTCTATCACCATTACGGTTTTAGTAATCAGGCTTGGTTCCACTTCACCAGAAGAAATGTGCTCAATAGTCCTTTTGATGATTTCGTCAGACTTTTCGAGACTTCCCACCTTACCCATCAAATCGAAGCAATACGAATGGAAGGTTTTGATGTCAATGAACTGAGCGGCATTGCCAATGAGTTGAATCAGTCGTTTCTTAAACTCTGTAGCCGCAGCTCGTGAGAAAGTAAGCATGAGCAATTGTTCATGCTTCACATCTTCCAAAAAGAATAAGGAGGCTAGCTTATGAACAAGGAGCTTTGTCTTTCCACTACCCGGCCCTGCCGCCACCACAATATATTTTGATTGGTCGTCACGAACAATCTTAAGCTGCGTGGGAGATAGCTCACCAAATAACTGTTTGAACTTGCTAGGAGTCAAGTTCACCTTGATCTCGCTACGGCGGCTACCTTTAAAGTACTTCCCTAAGAAGGCATCATTGTTCAATTGGAAGTAGTCTTCAACAAATTGCAACGCATCCTGATAATCATTGATCATTCGCTTTGCGTACTCCCCAACGATATGGATTTGTTGAACTTTACTTTGATAGAATTGACTCAACTTTTCATAATCTTCAAGCTTATATCGCTTCTTGTTATCCTCCTCTAGTCTTTCTAATGTCAGTCGATTATACACCACCAAGAATCCCCCTTCAATTTTAATGGCATCAATGCGAGATAAGTAAAACAATGTATCTTCAACGTCATCCAGTGTTATGGCTACTTTGAATAAAGATGTACCCGTTTCGTAAGCTTCTTTTAATTCGTTGACTGAAAACTCAACTAGTGTTTCTTCTTTTTCATCTGATGGTTCAATCGCCAAAGACTTAGAATAGAGGTACTCAACAATAAACACTGCGAGTTGATGTCGCTTTTCCAATTTGTCCTCAAGTACTTCTTTGGGTTGGCTACAAACAACGATCAGATGATTTTTGGAGTAATCTTGTTGTTTCTTTATCCAGTTCTTGATGTGCCAGAAATTGATGAGGGTCTTTAGCTTGTTTGGAGAGACACCTTGGCATCCTTCTAGCTCTGCTCCTTCATTCAGTTCTTTTATATGAAAGCTACTTTCCTCAATGTCAAATTGAGACAATATATAACGCTCGATTTTTGAAAAGGTCTGAACTTTGTTTAATGACTTGTTCTTTTGTTCACCCCGCTTGATAAAAGCTGTCAAATCCTTGGCATCTGCCAATATTTTTTCCTCTCGCATGAGGTTGATTATGTTGATCACTTCCTCTTTTACTAGTCCCAGATGATCGGAGATATAGTCTACTCTTGATTCCGCGGATTCCTCATTTGACAACCTTTTACTCTTACTCGAGAAAAGCTTCTTAATAATCCTGACACCTTTTTCCTTTTGTTTCTCCTGAAACTTCTCTGACGCATTGATTTTAGCAATAGCCTCGTCCGCGTTTTTGGCCAAAATACTGTTCGCAAATACACGTGGCATGTTTTGCCCACGCTTTAAGTACCCTGCATCTTCTAGTGCTGAAATGGCTGTGGTCACACGAGTTTCAATGTCTACAATGTTGTCATCCCATCCTGCTTTTCTCGCAATTTCAAGGGCCGAATTGGAGGCCGTCATTCGGAATCTGGTTATCTCCTTTATAGCTTTCCAAACTTGCTGAATTTCCTTAATGCTGAGCTTGGTCTGATTAAGTAAGATGAAGTGCTTAGCAAGGTCTTCTTCATTAAAGAGCACATAGCAATCTGCCGTGATGTCTTCGTCTCTTCCTGCCCGTCCTGCTTCTTGAATATAGTTCTCCAGTGAATCCGATATTTCAAAGTGGATGACCATCCCTACATCCTTCTTATCCACGCCCATTCCGAAAGCAGAGGTGGCTACTATAATTTGTGTCTCGCTATTGATGAAGGAGTCTTGATTTTCGGACTTCTCCTGCTTCTCCATCTTACCATGGTAGGGCTTGGCATGATACCCGTCTTTTACCAATCGTTCCGCCAACTTGTACGCTCTAAGCGTTCGGGAAACATAGATGATCGTTGGACATTTCTTTTCATCAATCAGGTCTCTGGCAGCATTGTACTTTTCTTCTTCATCAGCCTTTTCAAATACCTGATAATAAAGATTTGTTCGTGAAGCGCTTGATCGAAATACCTCTAATTCCTGATTCAGTTTTTCTTTGAAATAAGCCCTAATATCCTCTATTACCTTCTGCTTGGCCGTGGCTGTGAAGCACGAGACCGGAATGCCATGCGTAAGGTTTTTCTTTTCCTGAATGGATTTGATAAAGTCACCGATATACATGTAGTCCACTCTGAAATCCTGTCCCCAGGAAGAAAAACAGTGCGCTTCATCTATCACGAATCGTGCAATCTTCCTGCTCAGGATTAATTTTTCAATGGAATGCGATCGAAGTGATTCGGGTGATATGTACAATATGGATGCAGAACCTTCCAAAACTCGTTCGAATGATTTGCTCCGCTCAATGGGGTCCAGTAAACCATTAATAGTCACAGCATCCGTAATACCTGCTTTTTCAAGGTTATCCACTTGATCTTTCATTAAAGATTGCAGCGGAGAGATTATAACAGTTAGGCCCCTTGAGTTCATACCACTCATTAATGCCGGAATCTGAAATGTGATTGATTTGCCACCACCTGTTGGAAAGACGGCAAGTATGGATTTATTATCTACAGCAGCTTGAACCGCTCGTTCTTGCAATGGCTCGCCCCCATATTCTCTGTATGCTTCAAACCCAAAGAACGACTTCAATGCTGTATGGATATTCAAAGCCTGATTACAATAGGTGCATCCGGTCATGCAAGGCTTGCTCCTCAACGCATTCATTATCCTTTCCACAAAAGGATAGTTTTTTAACACCCACGGGGGCGTCAATGAATAGCGATTCTCTGCATTAATTAGCATAAGGGCATAAGCTAACTCCACAGGCTTTTCAGCGATCATTCTATCCACCTGGGCCTGTTCACACAGCTTTGAATGAAATCTAGTTTGGATTAATGGCACAAGTTCAATGTGCGATCCTTTGAAATCCACAAACCTGAAAAAGGAGGAGAACTCTTTTTGATTTTGCAATAAAGAGAAGAGAATATCCTTCAATTGCTCATCCAGTTGCTGAAATGTGGCCACTTCATCATAGAATAAATCTTTTGCTTTGATGGCATCATTCAGCGGATTGTTCATTTCCTCCGTTTGGAGCTTATCATCTTTCAGTAATGCATGATAGGGCTTAGAGGGAAAGAGAAGTGGCGATAGATGGAGGGTATCGATTAACAGTAACTCCCCAAATAATTCATTAAGAACTACTGGTTCTAGATACACTATATCATGATTCAATATGTTATGACCACATAGGAATCGCGTGTCTTGAATGAACTCATTGAATTGTGATACTGAATTCGAATGTATCGTCGCAGAATCTTCTCGAATGCCTCCAATATCAAGTATTCGCTTGGTCTTTGGATCAACTTCCGTATCGATGAAGGCAATGTTGCTCATTTTTACTTCTGATAATAAAAGTGTTTAGGCGGAGCTCACTCCACCTGTAATTTATAACCTGACGAATAACGAATCAACATTCCACACATATTTACCATTCCCTTTTGCCTCCCTCCCGCCAAAATGCCAAAAAAGTGCTCGTTCCTGCTAAGAAAAGAGGTAGTTTTTTTAATTGAAGTTGAAGGCCAACACCAAACTATTAATCCCGCCCCTGAAACCCTAGCCTGGTGCCAAAGCTATGTTAAAAGGCACGCCCAGTGATAATGCCAACATTATCGCGTCGGCCGAACCGGTAACAGACGAGCTGTTGATATAATACGCCATTATGTTATCCGGGCGGCGATCCGCTCGTTCAAAATTTGATTATTGTAGTTAAGTTCTGACTGGAATGATCTTCTCTAATCCTGATAGTGTAAGAATTCAGCCCCCCAGATTATACTAACTTTGAAACTAATAAATTATATCTCTGAGACGGTTTAAATCTTGATTGACATGAAATGAGCATAAGAGTGGTATACCAATCGAAGGATGAATATTGTTGATGCGAATTCCATGTGACCGATGAAAACACAATATACACATGAAAGTGATTCTAGACATAAATGACGAGAAAGCTGACTTCTTTATGGAGGTATTGAAAAACTTCTCCTTCGTTCAAGCTGATCCTCTTACTCCTTACAAGGAGGAAATATTGATTGGAATGAAGGATGCCGTAGATGAAATGAATAGGGTTAAATCCGGGCAGAAGAAACCTCAATCCCTAAATGAATTCCTCGATGGGAGATAAAATAGAAATCATCGAGCCATTTCATAAAGCAGCTAAAAACTCATTCGAAAATATCCTTCTCTCAAAAATGAATTAGCGGAACTGGGACAACAACTCTCCGAAGACCCTACCTAGGGTGCCGCTCTCGGTAATGATTGCTATAAAATACGTTTGGCTATAAAAGCAACCTCCTTCCGGTTCACTTCTTGTCGATTCACTCTGGTATTGAGCCTTGTTGTTGTTCGCCCGATTTCTCTGTTGAGTTCATGTACCTTCACCGGCGGCCGGAGCCTTTGGCGAAGGACTCAGCTGACCATTTCTGCTTCAGATACGTCAACTGTTCGGATGTCAAATCATTGAAATTTGTCATGACCTTTAAATGTTTAAATTAAGAATAAAACCAATATTTCCCTTAGATAATGTTGTATACCCTTTTCAGTTGATTTGCGTTTGTTCAAGGACAATTCACGTTCACTAAATCGAATTCCGCGAACGCCTGATCATTTGCCTCATTGTGAGACTAGTCACTTCTTCTAATCGTCGGATGACCTGGTCTTGAGGAAAGTGCGCCTCCCCTTTCCAATCTGGTATGGAACTCATGTCCTACGAAGAAGGAATCACTTCTCTCGAAAACATAGAAAATGAGGTGATTGCCAGCACACTTGATGAGTTTGAAAGGATTTCTATTGATGAAGTATTACATGTTTCAAAAATCATTGTCCAGGAAAGTCATGAAATTGCTTTGGAAGCTTCAGCCAACGGACGCGGTGAAGAATGTGTAGATGGGGTAAACTGGAGAGGAATTGCTCAAGATGCAATAACTGCTGGACTGATAAACGGCGGAAGGTTGGGTTTTAGTTGGGCTGTTAAAGGAGCTATTGCAACTACAGCTGGCGGACAACCTTGGGTTGGAGGAATTGTTGGTGGTTTAGCTGGGTTTGCAACAGGTTTTATCGGTGCGGCTATTGGAACTGGAACCGCCAGCTACATTTCACGTAAGGTTACTGGGGAGTGTGATGAGGATAATAACAAATCGGCTACTTTAGCTGTAGATTATATTTGTCTTGATCCTCTTTGTAACGAGCGTGTTTCAACAGGATCAGGTTTAATTCGCACCAACTACCGAATTGACGGAGTGAACTCTGGAATCATTTACTTCTATGGAGGATAATAAGAAACGATTTAAAATGAGAAAGCTTGTGTATTCACTTTGCTCAAGTATCATCATATTTCTACTATTCTATTTCGTTTTCAAAATGATGCTTCCTGTGGCCATTGCTGGGTCGGTTTTTATTTTTCTTTTCGATTTGTGGTTGAATCCAAAGGAAGAACATATAATAAATACCCTTATAGGGCATTTCATGAAACCAAAGAAGGATTCCTAACATATTGCAATATCATGAAGAGGCCGTATCAAAAGGATTTTGAACGGCCTCAGTTTTTTCTATACGAGAATTTTCTCAGATAAGTACCTGAATACGTTTACCCTTTTCCGTTCCGGCCATTGCTTGTTTTTCGGTAGCCACTCGATAACAGCTATCTATAATTTCCTATTAGCAAAGTAGTAGCCAGTGTGCTAGATTCAATTCCAGCCAAAAAAGCATCAATTCGAACTGTTGAGTTAAATGTGAGATCTCTATCCAGTGCATGTAAAGTGAAATAGTATCTATGCGTCTGGCCAGCTGGAGGGCATGGACCAAAATAGCCCGTAGCCCCTAGGTCATTGGTTCCTTCTATGCTTCCGTTTGGTTTATTTGTTCCTGTTGATCCTTGAGGTATTTCAGTAGTACTGGCAGGTATATTGAAAACAATCCAATGATTGAAGCCATTTTGAAAATCAAGATCCTCCATCGTAATAGCAAAACTTACTGTTCCCTGCGGTGCATTCTTCCAATGCAATTCTGGCGGCGGACCAGTGCATGAAAAGAACGAAGGAATTGTACCATTTCTATCAAAATCGGCACTCCGTAACTGAAATATCAGCAAGTCGCTGGTAGTAATACCTTCGAGTTCTACCCAGCCTGAGGTCTCTCCATGATTCGAACTACGTATTCGGATAAAATAGGTGGTAAGTGGATTTAGTGGTTCTATCAATATAGAATTACCCTGAACGGATAATTGCTCGAATCCACTAATCAAGCTACTGAACTCATTATCTAAAGCCAACTGCAGATCAAATGTTGCTCCACGGAATTCGTCCCAATCCAATTGTATCTCATCTCCAGTCACGTTATTGTACCTGACATTTTGCGGCTGCAATAGATTTAATGTTTGTACCGCAACGACCTCTGAAACTTTGCTCTTAGACCCTCCGCTAATAAATCTGTAGCGTAAGTAGTATGTCGTTCCGCTGGATAAGTCCTTTATATCTACTGGAAGTCTGGATAGCACAGAATCTAGGACACTTTGATCAAATGCCTCATCTAGTGCAAGCTCGACCTGTAGTTGACCTGTTTTAGACTCCCAATCTAAACTGAAGCCGCTCGTCCAAATTTCAGAAACCATAACATTTGGAAGAGAGACGGAATCCTCCGAGCAACTACATACCAAAATAGAAATTACAAACAATGGAAGCGTATAACAGCTATTCAATATCCGCACAGCGGTCGTAGTTCGTTTCATTTCAAAATTTTTATTTATTAAGTATCAGTTCTTCTGAGTTTTCTCTCGGGCTCATGAGATTTCATAACACAAATTTTCACATGGTTTTTCTGGAAAAATTGAAAACAGGAATCCCTTTTGAGTTGTCACTGATTCAGCTTTAAAAAATCAAAAGCCACTCTAAATGTTGTTTCTGTGGCTTTTTCATCATAATTAGCCCCTCCATTGAATAGCTTCTGAGCAAACGCGTGTCTGGCATTTGGATAGATAAACAAGGAAGCATAGGTTTTATCTTTATTCAAGGCATTGAAAAAATTGATCGCGCCAGCTGGGTTATCTTTTGACCCCATTACCATCAGCGACGGGAACGTCATCTTGTCCAACTGCTCAGTTTGCTGTGGCACGTTGCCGTAAAAAAGAACCAATCCATCGATAACGGAATTGTTTCTGATAGCCGACATAGCAGCAAACTGTGTTCCCAGACTAAATCCCCAAATGAATACGTTTTCGTACCTCTTTTCGGCATTCTTAATCATCGTATCTATGTACTCACCAACATTCTCCATGTCTACTGTATTCATGAGTTGACGTGCTTCCTGATTGGTCTTGGCAGATTTGCCTTTGTACAAATCGAGCACCTGGGCATCCATCCCCTCCTTATTTAGTCGTTTCATCATTTCGAAACTCAAATCGGAGACACCAAACCAATCATGAAAAATCAGCACTACGGATTCTGATTTGATGTCCGTAGTATAGTATTCGAAGCTGGTGTCCTTTACTTTGAGATCCTGCTTTGTATATTCAGCTGATTCTTGAGCAAAACACATTGTTGCCACGACAAAAAACAGGAGTTGTAGTAAGTGCTTCTTCATTCCAGTTTGTATTTAATTGAGAATTCAAGATCGAATTAGTTAACAAAAACCTGAAGAAACCTGAAGAGCTGTTAAATTTTTCTCTTAATATGAAACCTAGTTTGATAATATCAGCCATAATAGACGATGAGCCCAGCCAACCGTAGTTTTACAATCAATAAACGCATCACCGTTCGGCCGCTGATGAACAAGATTGTGGTGGGCAACTCCGAAACATGCCTGGAGCCAAGGATTATGCGCCTGCTGCTCTTGCTGTGCTCAAAGCCCGGAGAAGTACTATCGAAATCGTTATTAATTGAAACGATTTGGGCCTCAAAACGGATCAACGAAGAAGGGTTGACAAAAGCCATCTCAGTTCTTAGAAAGACCTTACAGGATCCCTTGCTCATCAAAACAGTGCCGAAACAGGGGTATTCTTTTGAAGGTGAAATAGAATTTGTTCAGACATCTAAACGGAGCGGATTTGCTCCCTATTTGGTACAGACTGCAATTGCCCTGGTTTCCAGCTTAATTGTAATTGTAATATTCTCTTTTATTCTTCTTGAGCAAGACACGTCGCAGGAAAATGGTCCCTCATTTGAATATACGTACATGACCAATTCGAAGGGGCTGCATTTGTCCCCTGCAATATCATCAACCGATTTGATTGCGTATGTCACGCGCGACGAGGGAGATGAAACTTTTAAGTTGATAGTTAAATCCAGCAAATCAGAGGAAATTATTTATCAATCGACAAATGGAGTTGGGGACGTGGGGTACCCTGTCTTTTCACCGGCATCTAATGCTGTAGCATTCGTTGCTAAGAAATCCGGCCGAACTTATCTGAATGTACTGACCCTGGCCAATGGAAAGGTGGAAACTATTTATGCCTTAGGAAATATGTCTATTTCTAAAGTTGATTGGTCTCCCCATGGCTCTCTTCTTGTATTTAGTGGCAAACCCAATGGGGCGAAGTATCGCAAGCTCTTTACTTACAATTTTCAAACTGAAGAGGTTGTTCAGCTAACTGATGATGAGTTCAATGAATTCAACCCGGTATTTTCGTCAGATGGAAATCGCATTGCTTTTTTGCAAAGTTATCCCAACGGTGCTCAAAAAAGTTTGAGTGCCTATTCGCTGGAATCAGGTACAGTGAATACCTTAAGAGAAATAGGAAAACAAGTTTACGATCATGATTGGACAGATCAGGATCGAGGACTACTCTTCACTTCCAGAGATCATTTTGGTTCTTTCATTCATAAATTGAATCTCTCTACTGGTGATGAATCGCTAATCAGTAATCAGAATTTTTCTCAACTTTCCGTCCACGGCGACAAGATACTAGCTTCTAATTACGGGAGTGATAGCAACCTCTGGATGACATCACTGAATACCTCTGACGCAAAATCTAAGCCAATTGTAAATTCCAGTCGGCACGAACTATTAGCTGTGCTATCTCCCGACAACTCAAGTATCGCTTACATCTCAGATCGTTCTGGAAGTTATCAAGTATGGCAATATGGTTTTGAAAATGAAAATTCGAAGCAGTTGACCTTTTTGAAAGACCAACTCCCGTATGATAAAATCAGTTGGTCTCCAGATAGTAAATCAATCCTCGTCGGTATTAGAGATAAAGAAAGAACTAAAATCGTAGGGATATCTATTGAGAATGGCCAATCTGAAACATTTCTGGAAGATGAACACCTCAATCGATTCCCAGACTATCAGTCATTCAATAAATTTCATTTTATCTCTGATCGATCCGGTAAAAAGGAATTGTGGTCGTTTAATATTAAGACAGGTGAAATGAAAAGACTCTCCCATCTGAAGCAAGCTATTGACTTTGCTAAAATTGGCGAAGAGGGGATGTTGTACTTTTCGAAATCAAAGACAAAAGGCATTTGGAAATCGACCTTGGCAGGAGAAAATGAGACCAGGTTAATCATCAATGACCAAAATGATTACTCCAATTGGGAACTGGTTGGCAACTCGATTTACTACTTAGATCGGAGTACTAACCCTCCTACCATATCTATCTTAAACACTGAGAACAATAACCTGGCTGTAGTCCAGGAACTTTTACCTGACAACCAAAGTTGGTATACCCGGTTTTCAGTTTCTGCAGATCAATCTTCAGTGGTTTACAATCAGTCAGACCATTACGAATCGGACATTGTTTTGCTCGGTGAGAAATGAACATTTATTTAGTCTTCCTGGGTTCCCATTCCAGACCTCTCCACGCGTCCCTTCATTCACTCACTAAAATTGATCTCACTGAATCTCAGCATATAACACTGAGCTAACTATTAATGCATCCAGAACCGAAGCTATACTTTCCGGGATGTCCAGTCCAGGCAGCGCAGACATAACACAGGGTCAGGCGGGTTTTTCTTTTAGCCATTTAAGCTCTCTTTCATTTAATTGGTCTTGTTCAACTACATTTCCATTCTCTATATCGATCTCACTCATTGAAAGCATAATATTCTGATCCTCCGTTAGTTGAACACTTTCATCTTTGACATTGGAAGATTTGATCATTTTCTCAAGAGCCTGCAGATAGTGGATCAAGTGCTTGTCAAACAATGTTATATGCACTTTGCCTAAATTATTTCCCACCCAGGTTCGCTTGGTCTTTGGATCAACTTCCGTATCGATGAAGGCAATGTTGCTCATTTTTACTTCTGATAATTAAAGTGTTCAGGTGGAGCTCACTTCACCTGTAATTTATAACCTGACGAATAACGAATCAATATTCCGCACACATTTGCCATTCCCTTTTGCCTCCCTCCTGCCAAAATGCCAAAAGAGTGCTCGTAAGTACCAAGAATGAAGTGACTACTTCTAATTGATGTTAGAGGCCTTGAATGGTCGCCGGCGCCAAAATTTCCTCATAGTCGGAATTATCTTCTGCACGCTGATAATGCAGAGCATTGTACTTAATGGCTTAATTGATCATTTGGCAATTGACGTATATTGTTTTTCTTTGATCATTAGACTAAGTAAGGAAATGGGAATCACTACCTACATATCCGCTTCTTGGACACTCAATGGAAATAAGGAAATATTTGAAATGGGTGAATACGGAAGACGTGGCTTAAGGCAGCTGGAATTTTTTTTCGATATTGATGAGTTATATCCGGGAGAGTATGTCTCAGAGGATTCCGATGAAACGCCTGAAGAAATGTGGAATTTAGATGAAACAAGGGATGCTTTCATCCGGGTCACTCAAAAAACGTGTGAGCGCGCTTTTAGTTTTATTCTTTCTTATATCAAAGTATTTCAGGAATTCTACCCTTCGACACTGGAGGGCGATGGGTATAAATATGATCTAAAGATTTATGATGAGTTGATTCAAAGTTATCCCGAAAAGCTGCAAAGATTTTCAGATCATTATAACAAAAACAAACAGGATCTCATTACCTATCCACTGGAAGAAAGTATAAGGGATACCTTTTATTATTATAAAATGGGACGCGCGTTAGAATTTACAAAGACGATTTATGAAAAAGCTCTGATAGGTGCACAAGACATCCGCATCTTTGTTAGCGCTTTTTAGAGGGCAATACTAGAATTAATAATCCGACGAGGAATCAACACAGCTCAAAGTGGATAAAAAGTATTTTATATTCGACGCATACGGAACCTTGCTCAAGGTAAATTTCGATACCCGGTTTAACAACTGATAAGACCTCTCACAAGTTCGGGGCAGGCTCCACTCAATAACATGATACAACATCTATTGAATGTTCTGCACAAACAAACTACCCATCATTATATTATCTTGCGAAGGTTTTCAAAACAGGATCATTCATAATGAGGCGAAAAATCCCGGAATCAACGCTACCAAAAATCATACGCTCGCAATTGATCACTGCCGAAGGCTTACAAAGATTAAGGGATGAACATGAACACCTTACCCGAGTTGAACGTCCAGACGTTACCGCTAAGGTTTCATGGGCTGCGAGTTTGGGAGATCGTTCAGAAAATGCCGATTATCATTACAACAAAAAACGGCTTCGAGAAATTGATAATCGTATTCGATATCTGTGTAAGTGTGTTGACAACCTAAAAGTGATTAATTACCACCCTAACCAGGAAGGCAAAGTGATGTTTGGTGCATGGGTAGAAATTAAAAACGAAGAGAAAGGCCTTCAAAATCGATTCCGCATTGTAGGTTACGAAGAGCTCATCGGTAATAAAGATTATATATCCATGGACTCCCCAATGGCTAAAGCGCTTCTTGATAAAACTGTTGGAGATGAAGCTATAGTTAAAACCAAAATGGGTGATTTTGTGTGGGAAATTCTTAAAATAGAGTATCAGAAGTAGTATCAGCTTCTCATTACGCTTCGTTCTTTATTCCCCACCACCATCCCGGTAGCACCCTTTTACCAAACCCTAATGCACTATCAAGTTTTAGCATTACCTTCCTCAATGGGCTATTGGCCAATTTAATCCCTACTCGATTCCACCATTTGGAATAGTCTTTGTTATAAGGGCAAACACGAATGCAAATGGCACAATCAGAATTGCTTCCTACCCAGAACTTGAAGCACTTTTCTGCATTCACAGTCCATTTCGTAATCCCCTCATGACTGGAGAAGTTGGGAGCTTCGTCCTGCGGTTGCTCTTTTGCAATTGCCTTAACAGGACAAGCATCTGAGCATTTTCTACAGTTTTCACAGAATTTCTTTACTCCAAATTCAATTGGAAGGTCAACATCCAAAGGCAAATCCGTAAGTACCTTGGCAATCCTCACATTGGGGCCAAACTTTCGACTGATCAATAATCCATGCCTGCCGTACTCCCCCATTCCCGCTTGAATCGCCATCGGGATGCTTTGGGTAGTATCATTTAATGAAGCAACTGCCTGATAACCCAGGTTGACAATAAACTGGGCTACAGAGTTTGCGCAATTTAAACTGCTGGAATAACCTAAACCGGTCGTTGCACCCCCAACAGCCGAAGGGAAAGTTTTTCCCAGTTCATAGTCCATAGGCATGATCAGGATGATCGCCCTGGTTAAACCCTTTGGCAAATCCAGTTTGGGCGCATCTTTAGACTTTCGGTTGTAATTATGTGTATATATCCAGCGTTCGTCCAATTCGCATATTCCCACATCTCCTGCGCCAAACATGCTGGCAGCTTTCTTGATCCTGGAGGTGGTCTCACTTGTAACGCCCAATTCGATTTGTTCCGGAGGACCTTGCGTTTGAATGGAATAATAATCGGTGAATCCTTCTACCCTTCCTTTCGATTCAAAATTCATCTCACCAACCACGTCGGTTAAGTGCCAACTTGCATTTCTCAATGCGTAATCCCAGTGATCAAATCCTTTCGATTTTTTGGGTGCATAATTCGTGATGTCATAGCTGATGAAGAATTTCTTAGGATCTACTGAATCGTCCCAGTCCGAGCGATTGAAGATGTCATTCTTCTGATTAAAAGGCTTGAAACTTTCCTTTATGCCAAAGCGCTTAGTCAAGTACTCCTTACCTCCTATTTTTACTTTTTTGGTACTAAACATGACTGTACAAGTTAATCAGATGTGGTTTCCCGCAATGATTTCTGATGACCTATCATGATCTGCAATGACAAAAGGTAAAACCTTCGTGTACGCATGGCTCCTTGTACTTGGTTGTACTGGCGGTTTTTAATTGTTGTACGTCTTTCTTCAGGTCTCCAATTTGTGAGAGTCCCGTGATACCCTGGGAAATAGCTAAGCTGCGTTTTGGTAAATATTTTTCCATCATTCTACTCTGGTGGAAGTTCTGAAAAGAGGTTGCGTACATCTTTACCCTCCTTTTTCAATTTTGAGATTTGTCGGAAATAAATGATGGATGCTAATCCCATAACCATCAGCCAGATCGGTGTGGAATGGAAATACCATGCTCCTACACTCGCTTGTAAGTCTTTGACTACATGTATGATCAAAAATGCTACCAGAATTGCAGATCCACCAATCGAGATGAACAACTGCAGCCCTCTGGATTTGGCTACTTTTAATTGCTTCGCAATGGCGGGGTTCTTCTTTCTAAGAAAGAACACAGAAACACACATCAAAAGGAAATTGACCAACATAGAGGTCACCAATATGTCTATCCCCAGGAAGAAGTCTCCGGCGAAATGACTACCAAGAATTCCTACAGAAGCCATCACTCCGCTCATGATGATCGCGATATAGGGGGTGTGATGTTCTTTATGAACTTTCGTCAGCGCTTGAGGGAAAATTCCGTCTTTGGCCCAGGCAAACATGAGTCTGGAAACAGCAAGCAACATCGCCGGGAGGTCATTGATCAAGGCAATAGCGGCACCACAAATGATGGCCACTGCCCAACCTGCCGGTAGCAAATAGCTCAATAATCCTGGTGCAGTTACATCCTGCACCATAGATCGTTCTGCGATGAAATTCCATGGCACTGCGTGATAGATTGCTGCCGTGAAAAGAAAATAGAACAGTCCTACAATTGAAATGGACAGAATAATTGCAAGAGGTAAAGTTCTTCCAGGGTTTTTCGCTTCGCCTCCCGCTTGTGCGATAGAATCAAAGCCGATAAAACTGGAAAATAGTACTGCAGCTGCTGCCAGGAATATTTTGAAATTAAAGGGAGAACTTTCTTTCATTACCTCCACTCCTTCTTTGGCGAGTAGCGCGGACTTAAAATCAGTTTGATCAAATGAAAACCCTGCAACTATAACAATACCCCCCAGTAGAAACATGAGGAACATCATCGGAACGAGCGTTTTCTCATAAAGCTTTCCCCCTCGGATATTCACGAAAACAAACGTCCAAAGAAAGCTCAGGGCAATGCTCAGTTTGGCAAATCCCGTACCCAGGAAAGCTGCAACCTCAGTCCAGACAAGTGCAGAAGCAATGTCTTTTAAGAAAATGACCAGCACATACGATACGACCCCAATCGCAATGGAAAGTCCAAACCATTGGGCAAAGCTGGCAATGAAACCCAAATAAGGGCTTAAGGACCTGCTGGCATATACATAACTACCACCCGCTCTTGGCATTGCTGAGGAAAGAATGGCGTAGGCTACAGCTGCGAAAATGGCTGGAATTATGGCAAACAGGTACGCTTCCAGCACATGAGACCCAATCCCGGGCACATTTCGCTGAATCATGAAGGGTACGATATTGATAGCCGCTCCCAACATGGAACATATCCCGGTAGCGGCCAGACCCATGATACCTAGATTTCTAGAAAGGCCAGATTTAGTTGATGAATCGATGGTTAGTAGGTTTTACGCTCAAAATACGAGTAAAAATTGATGATTTAGTGATTTTTTCAATTTGATGATCACGGGTTTGGTTAATTAGTTAATGATTTGATGCTGACAATTTCTAACATAATTATTTGAAGCTATAGTTTATTGAATTTCACCGAATCTATCATTTGTGGATTTTCCGATTAAAGATTCTATTATTGTTTCATCCTTTTCACCTACAACCTAGAGATATTTTCTGCATCAGTTGATATAGTCAGTAACTGACTCACCGTAGTTATGGATTTATTTCCTACTTACGCCATTGGTATCTTCAGGATGAAGTGAGTTTTTGAACCAGAAGATTCGAAGCTAAGATCTTGCCCCATCGCCTGAACAAGTTTGTTGCTAATTGCCAATCCAATCCCGAAACCTCTTTCCTTGCCTGTACCGTGGGAGATGTTTTCCTGATTGTCATTGAACAATATTTCTTTCAATTCGGGAGGAATTTCAGGCCCTTCATTTTCGACAATAAATATGAGATTGAGACTTTCTACCAGGAGACTTAAGTGAATTGATGTGCCTTTATCAGAAAACTTAACGGCATTTGACATCAGGTTATTCAACACCAATGTGGTCATTTTGATATCACAGACTATATCCCTTTCTTCTCTCTTCCTCCAATGAACATAGACATCCTTATGTTTCGCTTTGGCTGTAAACCGTTCATGAATTTCATTAAATAATACCCCAAAGGATACTCGTTCCATTTTCAAAGTAATCTCCTCGAATTCACTATAAGACCAATAAAAGGTGTTATCCAGCAACAGCAGGGAATCATCCACCTGATGTTTCATTTGAACGCTGTGCTTTTCAAAGTCCTCATAGTCGATCATTCTTCTTTCAGGCGAGATTAAACTAAGAAATCCTGATATAGATGTGAGGGGGCTCCTCATATTGTGAGTCAGAAGAAAAAATAGTTGGTCTTTTCTTAGAGCTAGTTTTTTGAGTCGCTCATTTTTTTCTTCCACCATTTCCTTCTGATTTGATATTTCTTGGGTGTGAATTTTGATTTCCTTTTCGAGAAATAGCTTCCGACGATCAGCTTTTTTGATCCTGCTATAAGTCATATATCCCAGGAATGTCAGGGCTATGGCTAGGATGGATAATCGAAACCACCAGGTTTGCCAAAGTGCCGGATATACTTTTAAGCTAAGTGATATAGGATTCTGATTCCATGCGCCATCTCCATTTGTGGCACTCACTAAGAATGTATAGTTCCCGGGAGGAAGATTAGTGTAAGTGGCAGACCTGTTTTCACTGGTTGTTTCAATCCAATTGCTATCAAACCCTTCTAACAGATATTTGTATCTTATATCGCTGGTATTGCCAAAGTCAAGAGCTGCAAATTCAAAAGTTACGATACTGTGCTCATGATGAAGGGCAACATTCGCCGAATCCTTCAGAATAGTATCTATGGGTGGTTTGGAAGTACTTCCAATACGTTCACCTGGTACAACGGATCTATTGAAAATTTTAAGGTCCGTGAATGCCAGAATGGATGCTTTAGTGTCCTCAATAATACTATCAGGATGGAAAAATGTTAGTCCGTCTGTACCTCCAAAGAACAGTTCCCCGGTTGAAGCCTCTAAAAAAGAACCTGTATTGAATTCATTACTTTGAAGGCCATCACTTTCCAGAAAAACAGAGATGTCATGAGTAATTGTATTTAACCTGTTTAAGCCTCGATTGGTACTCATCCAAATGTTCTCATCGTAAGGAATAGCAGCATAAACCACATCACTACTCAAGCCATTCACTGTATTATATGTTTCAACATTCATGCGTTTAGGATCGAGCCGAAAAACACCGTCACCATATGAACCGATCCACAATTGCCCTTCACTGTCTTCGTGAATGCTAGATAGTAATTTTCCGGATTGGTTGTCTGATAAGGGTATTTTCAGGAACTTTTTCTTACTTTTATCATATTTCAATAGCCCTCCACCATAGGTCGTTACCCAAATTTCCTTAGTGCTACTCTGGAGTATAAACAGAACATTGTTATCCGTGATTCCTGACTCATAGAGATCATTCTCATGATACCATCGTAAAAGTTTATTATTGATAGGGTCAATTATACTGATCCCTCCTCCTAAGGTTCCCACCCATAAGGTACCGTCATCCATCATGGAAATACCTCGCACTTTATTGTGAAAAATGATTCTATCTTCCGGATTACTGGCACTAAACCTGAGGACTTCAAGGGTCTTAGGGTCCAGCTTGTTTAATCCGTTATTTGTTGACACCCAAAAATATCCATCAGGGCCAGGCGCTATATATTTCACATCACTACTACTCAAACTAATCGTATTTGACGGGTCATGCCCCAAAACGATACAGGACTGTGTCCTTCGGTTAAGTCTGTTGAGCCCTTGAGCCGTGCCAATCCATAAATACTCACCATCTTCTAGCAAGCCTCGTACCCTGTTGTTACTCAATTGCCCTTGTCCTCGCTCCGAGGCTCGTAGTAGACCAAACTTCTTCGATGAATGTGATATCCTGAAAATCCCTTCTTCCAAAGTACCTATCCAAAGATTGTGATCCCAATCCTGAAAAATGCACCGAATCGAAGCCATAGAAAACAGATCGTGCTCGTTTTCAAGATTATCTACATGATATAATATCCCATCTTCATCCTGATCTAGTCTCATAAGTCCATCTGATGCCGTCCCTATCCAAATAACATTTTGATGATCCTTGAATATTTTCAGTACTCCGCTTTTTGCCCGATACTTTTCACTACCTGTTAAGTAGTTCTCAAATTTTCCAGGTACAATAGCTCTGGTGTCTGGCATTTCTTCGGGCAGATGAATAGACCACAAACCTTTATTGGTCCCGAGCCATATCTTTCCGGAAAAGAACGCGATACAACGAACGTCGTTACTCCAATTTACTGATGTTGGCGAAACAAGTTCGTGAACTTTATAAGTATCCTGATTCACACAAAAAACTCCCTGATTAGTGGCAAGCCACAAGTGATTTCGGTCATCCTCGATCATTTGATATATTTCGACCTTGCCTTTTTCTTGTTCATTGTCTACGACATCTACGCGAATGAATTCATTCTCGTTTGGAGATAGGACATAAAGACCAGAAGCTGAGCCCACCCAAAGGTCATTACCATCGATCACCAGGTCATTCACTTTGTCATTGAACAGGTTCAACGGAAATGTGGTTAGCTTATCGAGTTCGGAATTATAAACTGCCAATCCGTGCTGAGTTCCAATCCAAAGGTCTCCATTTTCGGTCACCACGATTCGAGTTATATAGTCATGAGGAAGTTGGGAACGGGTCTTATCAGAATCTCTGTAAACACGAAATTGGTATCCGTCAAATCGATTCAATCCATCTTGAGTCCCTAGCCACAAAAATCCTTGTTTATCCTGAGCAATATCTGTGACAGTGCTTTGAGAAAGGCCATTTTCTATTGAAAACTGCTGTAGCCCAGGTTGGTAAATTTGGGCGATCACCCACGTATGGAATAGAAAAATGGCAGATAAGCCGCTACATATTTGCTTCAGCCTTAGGTCGCGATTCATCATCAAACTTCAAAATATCAGGTCTATTTAAACACGGATCAAAATAATGAAAATTCTTTAAACAGCGTTGTTTTCAGCAAGTATGAATCATCTGTTGAAGATCAAATTTTTAAAACTGGATACCTGATTTACAGAATTGTCATTGGCAACTTCTGTTTCATCTTATAAAAATGGTTTTGTCTTATGTTAGGCATTGAGATTCCACAATTTCACCATTCTCGTACTTTTACCTTTACGGATGCAAATTAGACTTCCATAATTGATAATGGTAAATATCTATTTCTATATACCCGATCAAGTAATTCTCCTCGACTTGAGTGGAATACTGCAAGTCTTTCAGGAAGCAAAACAATTGGGTTTTGATTATCAGTTAATATTCGTAAGTGACTCACCGGAAGTAACCTGTGCTTCGGGCCTGGAACTCTCACCATTATCTCACTTCTCAAAATGTGCGCCCACCAAAGACGATATTCTTGTCATACCTGGTCTAAGTACGTCGCAGCTTAATAAAGCCAATAGCGACATTGCATTCGACGAATGGTTAAAATCGGCCCATAGGAAAAAAGCTACGATTTGCAGCATCTGCACCGGAGCATTTCTTTTGGCGAAATCTGGTATTCTGAATGGTCAGGATTGTACGACACATTGGAGGTTTATTGATCAGTTGAAAATTGAGTTTCCACTTGTAAATACCATAGAGAATAGACTCTTCGTAAAATCCGGTAACCTGTATACCAGTGCCGGAGTTGCCACCGGTATCGATTTAGCGCTCTTCCTCATTGAAGAAATGCATGGTAATACTGTTGCTATTAAAATTGCCAGGGAGCTGGCGGTCTATAAAAGAAGAAATGGTTCTGATACGCAAGAAAGTGTGTTCTTACAATACCGAAACCATAATGATCAAAAGATACATAACATTCAAGATTGGATCATCCATAATCTTGACAAGCCCTCCACCCTTGAAAGTTTAGCGCATCAAGTTCACATGAGTTCCAGAAATTTGACCCGCATATTTAGGAAGCAAACCGGAATTAGTATCGCCGAATACCGCACACAATTAAGAGCCGAAAAAGCCAGAAGCTTGATAGAAAACACAGAGTACAAATTGGAGCATGTGGCAAGGTTATGTGGTTTTAATTCATCGAGACAACTAAGGCTTGTTCTAAACAAAACCACATCTGAATAGAACAGGGAATGACCTGAATGTTGTCCCAAAAGCACTCCTTTTTGTCCTATAAGATCCATAAGTAGGACGTTACTTAGCTCACAAATTATTCACAATGAAACATGAGCTAAACGTGAAAAACAAAGGAATAATCGGCCTTGTTGTTGCCGTTTCTATCTTTATGACATTTACTTTCCTAAGAGTTGAGGCAATTAACATGACATCAGCAATGGAAGTAATTGACGATCCAAAGCAAAGCAATCCGGAACAAGCACATTGGAGCATTGCAGCTCTTTCCGATTCATTAGCTTCTTTACAAAAAGGTGAGCTGGTATTTATGGATGCAAATTCGATGGTGGGAACATACATAGAAGTAGGAAGAGGACAATCATTCCATAGGAATGCGACCAAAGATGACCTTTATTATCTACATCGTGGGGACTGCTCCACGAAAGTTAGCAAGCAGAAAAAAATGTTTTCTTCGGGAGATATTATCTACGTGAAAGAAGGGTCTGAATTCACAATAGTGGATGTCAAAGAACCCCTGCAAATAGTAATCGTGAGCATGAAGCTTTCCTCAAACAATTCTAAACCCAAATGGAAGCACTTCTCTGAATCAACCATTGAGTCCGGCAGAGACGCTGATCTCAATAGCTGGAATCCATTTCTTGTGTACTCAAATGTTATACTAGGACACTACATGCTTCCTTATGAAATTGATGGTGATGGCAGATTGGTTCATGAATGGTGGATATTATGGTTCGAATTGTGCCAGTCATTTCGGCAGATTGTGCCAGTTACACCGTTTTAAGGTATTTCCTTTTGATATTCAAATCAAGCCACGCAAGTTGATTCGCCAAAAGCTTACGGCATAAACGCTCAAATCTGCCCTCACTGGCCATTTATTCCGTTTCCTTTTGGCTTAAGATCCACTTGTTAGCTCATTTACTGCCTATCAAAACGAGTGAATAGTAATGTGAACCACCTTGTTTCACAAAACCGTTATAATGTGGCACAAAAACCGAAATGGGTGGCATAGTCAGACCGAAATAACCAAATGGCAAGAATTAAATATTGTTACGGCAGGTAGTAGCAAGTTTGTGATGGATTCCGGAACACTCGATGTAAAGGAAGGATCAATATTCTTTGTGGAAGAGGGTAACGGTCATTACTTCGAGTCTCTTGAAGATGATCTTGACATTCTGATCTTGTGGGAACAACGCAATGTCGACCATTCAAATCATTAGTGATTTCTTAACCCCGTATCTATTATGATAGAGATAAGAACGAATTGTGAGAATTGCAATAAAGCGCTACCACCAAATAGCGAAGTGGCAATGATCTGTGCCTTTGAATGCACCTTTTGTCAAGTATGTGTAGAATCAATACTTCAAAACGTATGCCCGAATTGCGGCGGTGGATTTGAAAAAAGGCCTATACTTCGAAAAGAATATCTGACTAAGTATCCTCCATCAACAACTAAAATATTCAACCCTATAGACCTGGAAAAATTCCAACAAAAACTGCAGAAATTTAAGAATACTAAACCTTCAGAAAGGTAATACTCATAAGTTCTACAAACTGATTATTGCTCATTTTAAGTCCATATTCAGAATCTTGAACCCTATCGCTGTGCAAATCATCCTCGCATTAAATACTACCCTCCTTCCCTCCTGTCCAAGACCCCTAGCGGGGGAATGGTAAGTCTTTGGATAAGCCAAGTCAGGCCTTTTTTTGTCAGTCTACAATTTGCAGATTTTATTTCATCGGCAAAACCGAAACTAATTTATCTCGTATATTACATCGGCAAAACCGAAACTAATATGAAAGGGACATCATTGGGAGAATTTGAAGAGCTCTGTTTGCTGGCGGTTGGAATCTTACAAGAAGATGCGTACGGCGTGTCTGTAAAAGAACAGGTAGAAAAACATACTGGACGTAAATCCACGCTAAGTACAGTTCATGCTACCCTAATTCGTCTTGAGAAAAAGGGATTTCTGGAATCCAGAATGGGTGGGGCTACTGAGTTACGGGGTGGGCGAACAAAACGAATTTTCCAGATTACGTCACTTGGAAAAGAGTCAATGAATGAAGCTCGTGAGCTTCGCAGTAGAATGTGGGACCAAATTCCGAAGATTTTGTGGAAGGGAGGAACCATATGAATAAGGACCAGCCACCAAAATGGATGATTCAACTGATCGAATGGTATTGTCATCCCGACTATTCAAAGGAGATCGTAGGTGACCTACAAGAATTATTCTTCAAATGGAAGTCAGAAAAAGGTCTTTTCAGGGCTACCCTACTTTATGGCTTCAATGCTATCCTTTTTGCCCGGACCTACAATAACAGATTCTTACAAAATCCCTCAAGATCAAATGAAATGATGATGATCAAGAATTACTTCTTTCTATCGGTGCGCATGCTAATGAGAAATAAGGTTACCTCTGCGATTAATATCCTGGGGTTAAGTCTTGGCTTATTGGGCTTCACTTACATTGCCATATTTATTGCGCAAGAACAAAGTTTTGACCAACACCACCAGAATCACGAAGAGGTGTATCGACTGGTTCTCGGTCCCCTGGATCAAAACATAGGGAAGTATGCCATCACTGGTGCTGCGATGGCTCCAAGCCTACACCGAGAATACCCAGGTATAAGATCTTTTGCCAGGTTCAGGCGTTTTCCATCGCTTGTTTCACGTGAAGATCAAATGTTTTATGAAAATGAGTTCTATTTCACTGACTCATCTGTTTTCGATGTTTTCACTCACAAGTTCCTGGAAGGGAATGCAAAAGGAGCCTTGAAGGAACCAAACTCTCTGGTCATTACCGAATCCCGGGCCTTGAAAATATTTGGATCAAGTAAGAATATTGTCGGTAAAACCCTCACGATCGACAATCAGCTTAATTATGTGATTACTGGTGTTATTGATGACGTTGAGAACAACTCCCACTTTAAGTATCACTATCTGGCTTCCATTGCGAGCATCCCAACGCACCATAATGAACCACTGCGGACGTACCAAATGACTTCCTGGTATGCGCACTACTTCTACACATTTTTCAGGCTTGAGAAAAATGTCGATCCGATACAACTGGATGAACAGATCAGATCTGCAGCTAAAGACCACTCGGATCCGGATAACTATGCGCTATATGGAACCAACATGGGGCTTTTCCTGCAGCCACTTTCTGAAATTCATCTGGATCCACTGAGAGGAGAGATCACTCCGCAAGGGAATAAGGACACCTTGTCAGTCCTTGGTCTAATCGCAATTGTCATACTTGCCCTGGGTACTTTCAATTATACCAATCTTACCACTGCCCAATCCATAAAGCGTGCAAAAGAGGTGGGCTTGAGAAAAACACTAGGGGCTGCTAAGGAACAGCTTATTCACCAATTTGTGATAGAATCTGTCTTAATCACCCTCATTTCTTTAGGGATAGCGCTCGGCATCGTGCATCTCACGCTACCCTACTTCAACAACCATTTCAATGCACAATTAGCTATTTGGGCGATTGAGACGCTTCCTATTCTGATTTTTGTTTTTATATGTTCACTGGCGGCCGGTCTTATTGGGGGTATGTATCCAGCCTTTATTATTTCATCTTACAAACCAACCGCTATTTTCAGGGGGATTCAAAAAAGTCGAAAAGGAATATCGTTCCGCAAATTGATCGTAATGGCTCAATTTGCCATTTCCATGATCTTAATTTCCTCGACCATCATTATCTACCAACAAGTGGAATTCATGAAAAACACCAGGTTGGGCATAGATACTGAACAAATCATGGTCATTCCTACTAACGGTAATTCCAGTATCAATTCAAAATTTGAATTACTGAAAGAACGCCTGGAACAGCTACCAGATGTGTCACATGCCACGATTACAGAGTTGACACCTGGAGATCTTTTTGGCGGTATCATTGCCAGGTTCGAAGGCATGCAAGACAACAGGAATTTTCCAACAACGGGCGTCAGTTTTGATTATATGAAGACTTTCGGGCTTAAACTACTGGCCGGAAGAGACTTTGATGTCACGATTTCATCTGACTCCACGGAACGGGTAATTATCAACGAAACGCTGGCCAGGCAACTGGGGTGGTCTCCAGGCGAGGCTATTGGAAAATCCTATGATTTTGGCGGTGACAACATTACTCCAGGACAGGTCATTGGTGTAATGGAAGACTATCACTTTAATTCCCTCAAATCACCCATTTTTCCTATTGTCCTGACAATCAGACCGGATTTTTTTGATAAGATTTCTATTCGACTGGCAGGAGGAAATGTTGCCGATGGCGTTGAACAAGTAAAAGAAATCTGGCAAAGTCAGTATCCTAATTGGCCCTTTGAGTACTATTTTGCAGACGACCATTTTTACAAAGAGTATGAAGCTGAACAGAAATTTGGAGGGCTGATATTTTCATTTTCTTTAATGGCCTTAGTGATAGGAAGTTTCGGTCTGCTTGGAATTGTTCTTATCGATACCCGTCATAGACTCAGGGAAATTTGCATTAGAAAAACCCTTGGTGCTGGTATTTCCAATATCCTAAAGGTGTTGTCAGAAGAGTATCTTAAAATAATTGCTGCAAGTATTGCCATTAGCATCCCGCTTTCCGCATTGTTCGCACGCAATTGGCTTCAGGATTTCGCCTATCAGATGAAATCCTATTCATGGATCATATTAAGTGCACCTTTCATCGTAGTTCTGGTGGCACTATTGACCCTAATTGTTCTTTCAATTAATGCTGCAAAAGTTAACCCGGTGGAAATTTTACGGGGTGATTAACACCTGGTTTTGTGTACGTATAGAGGCGCGAGACTAATGTCGTTAAGTTAAGATTCGTCTACGTGACCCGGTCACTGCGAAGAATTGAATCGGACCGCCGAAGCGGCAGTCTATTTGAGAGACTTTCATCGAACTGTAATTAAGATTGCTTCTCATGCCGGGTGGCCGGTGCCATCGCAATGACGATTTATTTCCTTTAACTTAACGACATTGGACGCGACATAGTCGCCATCAAGGTCTGTTAATGGAAGTTTTTTACGACTTCTCACTCCGAGGAGCAACAAGGGCTTCCAGATTTATTCATAAATCTCTACGACCAATTCTATTTCAACGGCCTGTCCTCTTGGTAAGGAAGCCATCCCAACGGCAGCTCGTGCGTGTTTACCTTTTTCTCCGAATACCTCCACCATGAGGTCTGAAAATCCATTGATCACCTTTGGTTGGTCAATGAAATCTGGTTCGCAATTGACCATGCCCAGGACTTTCACAATTCGTTTTACTCGTTTCAGGTCTCCCAACATCACCTTTAGAACTGCCATTTGATTGATGGCTGTTTGTCGGGCACCTTCATATGCTTCTTCAATGGTCAGATCTGCTCCTACCTTGCCTCTCAACTCCCGACCATTAGGATATTTTGGTCCTTTCCCCGCCAAAAAAATAAGATTACCGGCTTGCACGCCATTCACGTAGTTCGCCACGGGTTGTGGCGGATTTGGCAAGGTGATGCCTAATGCTTTCAATTTCGCTTCAGGGTCGTAACCTGCCTCTGGACGATCCATTTCCTCACATCCGGAAATAGACATAAGCAGCATAGCACTAAAGAAGAATAATGGTAAAGTTCTTCCCCATCTAGGGTGGTGGAAGTTATGATTGACGTTCATTTTAGATTGGGTCTTGTAGGAATTATTTCTATTGGTCTTTGTCCTTGATCATTTGATTGCGATGGTAGCGGTTAACTTCATCGGAATTGCTTTCAAGAATATCCATTTTTCCGTCTCCATTTAGATCCGCACTGATGACATCATACGTATTGAATTGATCACTTCCCAGTGAAATTGCCTCCCACGCTTTACCCTGATCTGAGTTGAGAAAGACCTGATTTGTTTGTCGGCTATTGCCAACGATAATATCAACTAACCCATCAGCATTCAAGTCGGCCACGGAAATGGCATAGGTAGCGGACGCGCTACTATCAAAGTCAATACTTTGGGAGAATTTCAATGTTTTATCGCCAAAATAGATGCTGTTTGGTTCCCTGACATTGGCCGTAATAATGTCGGGATATCCATCCTGATTGATATCGGCTATGGCCACAGACCTGGTATTGTCTTTACCTGTCCCATATGCTACTTTTTTATCGAAATTCAACGCCCCATCGTTTAGGTAAATGGCATTGGGCTGGTTATCTCTGTTAGCCAGAATCAAATCCATGTGTCCATCCCGGTTCAGGTCCGCTACTTCTACATCAATGGTGGAATCATCTTCTGTTCCAAAACCAATGGTTTGATCAAAATGGCCTTCGCCATCATTGAGGCAAATTTCGTTTTCACGACCTCTGTTAGTAATAAGTATATCTACATCGCCATCTCCATCTAAATCTGCTGTCACAATGTTTCTGGTGGGGGCATAAGACTGCCCAAAGGATCGCCCCCTTTCGAACCTTCCCGTTCCATCATTCAAAAAGATATAATTGGGTGCCATGTCATTCCCAACCGCAATGTCTAAATCCCCATCCTGGTCAAAATCCGCCAACTCTGTTGAATAACTGGTTTCCTGTTCGTCTCCCAGGTCACGAGAAACAGTAAAAATCCCTCTGCCATTGTTGATGAAAATACGATTTTGGCCAGGCCAATGTCGTCCATTAGCTACGACAACATCCATATCGCCATCACCGTCAAGGTCACCGATTCCCATGGAGGCTGTCCGCTCCTTGTGGGTTCCGAAAATCAACCGCCCATTATTGACGAATTTTTCAGGTTGTGCCTGGAGTATTATTGGCCACAAAAGGACCAAAACGACTGTTATTCTCATGTACCTATGTTTAGCGCTAGTTAAAATGTTGGATACCTTGTGTTGCATATAGATCTTTTGCGTAGAATATTTTACCACCTTTCATGGTCCACTCCACCCTCCGGATGTCACTGATGTTGCTCAACGGATTACCGTCAACCAAAATCAGGTCTGCGAGTTTCCCGGTTTCCACGGAACCCAGCGTTTCAGCCATCCCTGTAAGTTCAGCAGATTTGATCGTAGCCATCCTCAATACTTCTGCTGAGGGAATCCCTGCCTTGACATATAATTCCAGTTCCCGATGATATAAAAACCCGGGAAGGCCATCTGTTCCGGGTACTATGGCCACTCCGCTTTCAAAGAGATCGCTAATGACTTCCAGCATTTTCAAATAGCTCTCGTTGTAGGTCACCAGATTATCGTCTGTCTTGGGTAATCCGCCACTATAGAAACCTCTTTGATTCATAAGTGGCATTCTTTCCGCTATCGCCGTATAAGTTGGGCTTACTTCCCCTTTCCTGGAGATCAAGAAATTCTCAAAAATACCCATTGTTGGGTCCACTAAAATATCATTCGACTTTAGCTGTTGTACAAAAGCCTTGTACGTTTCTGACTCCAAATCCAGTTTTTTTCCATATTGTGCAGGCATCGTAAACCTTAGAGGTGTTCGTGTGTCAATCGTG
The DNA here is from genome assembly GCA_965215825.1 of Cyclobacteriaceae bacterium. Lineage (GTDB taxonomy): Bacteria > Bacteroidota > Bacteroidia > Cytophagales > Cyclobacteriaceae > JAWPMT01. The sequence continues at coordinate 2,336,710 of CBDCEM010000003.1, forward strand.
TCTGATAAGAAGTTGAGGAACAGCATGTTAATGTGCTGTATTTCATTATAACCTTGTTCGATGGCTTGCGAGGCAATCATGTAGGCTGGAATGTGGCCGCTTACTCTCATTCCCAGCTCATGAGCCTTTTCGGTCATAGGTCGCACCCACTCCGGGCGAATAGAGCTATACAGTTTGATTTGCTGATATCCCAGGTCTTTATACTCCTGTATTTCCTGCAGACCTTCTTCCAGTGTTTCTACGACATTTCGCTTGTTAGCATACGGACCGGAACCGTCAATGATTCCACAAAAGGTGACAATTCTGGGACCTATTATCTCATGATTGTCAAACTGGGCACTGAGATCCTTTAATTGCTTATTGTTGGCCAAATCTCGAACTGAAGTCACTCCACCGGCAAGGTGCAACAGTCCTCTGAACTTTGTGTTGTGCGTATGCATGTCAAACATGCCTGGCATCAGGGTTTTATCAGTGCCATCGATTATAGTCGCCTCAGTGTCGATTGATTTGCCTGATGGTAGTATATCCCCGATGATGTTACCTTTCACTACCACGTCCTGATTCGAAAGTAATGTGCCTTCTTTGGTAAGGACGTTAACGTTTTGAACGATGACCTGATTTACGGATTGAGCAAGTTGGTCAGCCAATTCCGCTAAATAGTTGTCTTCTTCTTTATCCTGCAGTGCTTTCAGTTCTGATCGCATGTACAGAAGATCATGACGTACGATGTGCCGATTTCCGGCAATCCTGGCCACCATTTCTCCTTCTTTCATCCAGACATAGGTTGGATTCATATCCAGACCAGAGATTTTTGAGAGTTCCACTCCATTGCCATCAGATAAAGTAAAAGGCTTCTGATCCAGCAGAATAGCTTCTCCTTTCGGAAATAAGGAGACTTTCTTATCAGCAGTTTTCATCAATGCCAGTACAAGGATTTCGTAGATGGCTGGTGATCCATCATAGCGGAAATAAAGGCTGGAACCATCGAAGGCTCCGCTACTTTCCTCAAACGAGTTTTGCCATTTCGCTACGGCTCCCTCCTGTTTGAAGAATTCATTCACCGGAACCTTTAGATAATTTACACCTGAAATGAACTGATCAACAATCATCCCTTTATCATTCAGAACGAGGTTTTCAGTCACCTCGGGACCTCTTCCACGATCTGTGTATTTGTACCTGTACTGAAATTGCTTGTCAGAAAGCGTAACCTTTTCGTAAACACCTGCAGAACTTCCTCGAAAAACAACATCATAAACAACCTTGTCCTCAGGGGCAGGAGCGCATTTTACCCAACATATTGAAACTAAAATAAAAATGTATAAGGTTCTCATTTTCATCAATTTATGCCTTTAAGGTTTCCTGAAAGAACCGCAACCAGTTCAGTCCTAGGATCTTTTCAATGTCTCCGGTACTGTACCTCCTTTTCTCCAGTAGCCGCGCCACATGACGATAGCGATCGGTCGTATCCAATTCTGGAATCCATGGAGGCCATTGCACTTTGTAGGTGCTTTTAAACCTTGTGAGTCTTGGCACATACCAATTTTCGCGAGTTGCCCCTGTTGCTTGCAGTCCTTGAACGGCAAAATCCGATGCCAATCCGACGTGATCAATTCCACCAACCTTCACGGCGTGATCAATATGATCTACATAGGTCTCCAGTGTCGTCTCATCTCCCAGTTTGGGACCAATCATATATCCCAGGCAAATGATCCCCATAACTCCCCCTTTATCGGCCATGGCTTTGATCTGGGCATCTGTTTTTGCTCTGGGGTGATTGCTATGAAGTGCCTCACACATCGAGTGGTTGATCGAGACACCACTTTTACTAAAATGAATGCCATCCAGTGTCGTTTGTTGACCACAATGAGAAAGGTCAACGATGATTCCATGCGAATTCATGCGCTCTACTACTTCCACACCAAAGTCAGACAATCCGGCATTGGTACGTTCCGTACAGCCATCACCCAGAAGGTTGCGTTGATTATACGTTAGTTGCATCCAGCGAGTACCTGATTGATACAGGTTATCCAGATTTTCCAATGTGTTGCCAATCATACTGCTGTTTTGAAAGCCCAACAGCACCGCTACTTTTCCATGCTTTTTTGCTTCAATGAAATCATCCGCTTTTTGTGCCAAGATCAATCGCTCCGGATTATCCTTTATGCGGTTTTGCCATTCTCTTAAATTGGAGATACTGCTGGTCATTGTTCCCGAACCAATCGAGGCAATAAACCCACTGTACCCTGTGGCTTTTAAGGCTGAAAAAGAATCTTCGTTCCAATTGCGTGTAATGATCAGGCCATCAATTACATGAGCATTATCGTACAATTTATCGTTTTCCCTATCGACTAAATCACTGCCCAATGCATCATTCCAACTAGCAAAAGGAACCAGTGTTCCGAGTGATAGCGCTTTCAAAACTTCTCTTCTGTTATGGAGCATTGGTTCGGTTAGTGATCAGGTGACTTGGATTTCAAGTTACATATTACTGAAGACATATGCGATTTTGCGGAAAGACCAACCCTCAGATCTGGGCTTGTCAACATGTGGGACTACTGGTTTGTAAACTTGACCTGTCGTTATGGCTATACATCATAACGCTATTCATGGATTGATTGCTTTTTTCATTACCAGCCACTCTCGGCTTGATTTGGAATTTCACAATCACTTGTGTTCTGATCTTCTTAAATTTGCGTCATTAAGTGAGAACATTGGAGCACGAAGACATATCTTTTGTTATCCCCCTATTCAACGAAGAAGAAGTTTTCGATCAGCTTATTCCGAGAATTAATGCATTAACAGAAAGGCTTAAAGGGAATGTCGAGGTAATTCTTGTGGATGATGGAAGTACGGATAGTACACCGGATCACATGGAACATCTGGCACTGGAAGATGCCAGATACCATTGTATATTCCTCTCCAGAAATTTTGGTCACCAAAATGCCCTGACAGCTGGGCTGGATGCAGCCAGTGGCCATTACGTCATGCTATTAGACGCTGACCTACAGGACCCTCCGGAGTTACTTTTTTCCTTCCTGGAAAAAGCAAGAGAAGGCTATGATGTCGTATATGGCATTCGGAAAAACAGGAAAGAAGGAGCATTGAAGAAGTTTGCCTACAAATTCTTTTATCGACTTCTGAGCAACATTTCTAATCATAAAATTCCGCTCGATTCCGGTGATTTTTGCCTAATGTCCAGACGAGTGGTGAAGGCCATATGCCAAAACAGGGAACAGAGCAGGTTTCTGAGAGGGTTCCGAAGTTGGATAGGGTTTCGTCAAATTGGTGTAGCCTATGATAGGCAAAAACGGGCAGCAGGCGCACCCAAATACAATTTGCGACGCCTTTTGAGGCTAGCAGAAAATGGTATTTACAGTTATACAAACCTGCCCTTGAAGCTGTTAACATATTCTGGTGCGCTCATCGTTTTTTTATCCTTTATTTATGCCGGATACACCTTGTTTCGGAAGTTCTATTTTGGTGATGTCCCTTCCGGTTTCACAGCCATCATTTTAGTACTCAGTATTTCCAGCGGTTTTCAGCTGCTCTCTGTCGGGGTGTTGGGGGAATACCTTTATCGAACATTCATTCAGGTAATGCAAAGACCCCTTTACATTGTTGAAAAGAAAATAGTCAATGGCAAGAAACACGTTGAATGAGATCATAGAAATGTCTGCCGCCCAGGAAGTTGAAATGGGCAATGATTGGTTTGAATTAATCTCGGAAGATCACTTTTGGATCAAATGGAGGTTCACTGTCCTTCTACAAGTACTTACAAATATGGATTTCAAGGGTAAAGTCCTGGAAATCGGCTGTGGAAACGCCATGGTCATCAAGCAATTGGAGGAGAAGCTTAACTGGATTATTGATGGATGTGACCTGAATGTAGAAGCTCTGGCAAATAGCTTGAAAGTCACTGGCAAGATCTACCAGTACGATATACATTCATTGAATCCTAAACTTACTGGAAAGTACGACATGGCGTTATTGTTGGATGTCGTGGAGCACATCAAAGATGACACAGCGTTCTTACAAGTAGCGAATAAGCATTTGAAATCCAGAGGATTAATCCTCATCAACGTTCCTGCACTTCAATCTCTATACAGCCTCTATGACGAAGCCGTCGGTCATTTCCGTAGATATGACAAAGCTTCAATCCGGGCATTGTGCGAAAGGTCTGGTCTCGAAGTAGTACATGTACAATATTGGGGTATGACCATGGTGCCATTACTCTGGGTTCGGAAAAGGTACCTGCGCCTCGTTAGCCGAAAGGTCATCATCCATCAAGGGTTCAAGCCGCCTGCAAAATGGATCAATACCTTGCTCAAATGGATAGGTTATCTCGAAACCCAACTCATTCGCAACCCACCCATCGGAACCTCTGTGCTTGTTCTGGCCAGGGTAAAAGGTTAAGCGTTCCTACTCTTCTTTTTTCCGATATTTTTGAACAATGGAAGTAAAAAACTGCCTCCATTTCTCCTCATCTCCTGGTGTCTGACGGCTAATACCCAGCAGCAACAGGTCACTGTCCACAGACGACAGGTACAAGTGCATGCCCTCGATAAAATCGTGACAAATTGAAGAATCCGGATTCCAGTCTACATCACTCATAACCACCCGTTTCCCAAAAACTTGTTTCTTTCCTTTTTTCCTTAATCGCTCCCCCTTCTGCAGCGTAATGAAGACTTTGATTTGATCATCGGTTTTATAGGCCCAGCGAAACTCATTTTTAGACTCAATATATCCGGCTTCAAAAAAGTCATATGCCTGAACGTCCAATTGATTCAGTTCTTTAAACAAGTATTGATCATATAGACCAACAGTTGATAGCAGGCCTTCAGTTCCAGCCACACGACTCTTCTCCCGATTGATCTTCACAGCCATGGTTTGCAACCGTTCTTCGGGCGAAAACAATTCCCGAGTCAATGCTTCCTTTACAAACCGATTCATCCTTCTGCCATCACGATACTTCTTGGCCGTATTAGGTGAAATAGCAGTGAAATCAGACATCACGTGGGCATGGGCCTCCTCCAATTCCTCTGTTCTGGATTCGAAGCTCCAGTTTGCGGGGCCTCCTACATAATGATAAGTCCGAATGAACCCTGTCACCCCTATGGTCACCACTACGGCCCATTTCAGATAATCATGTAAATACCGGGATCGGTAACATACTCCGGCAAAAGCAGCTGCAAAAAATATCCCATTGTATTCATATTGGGGCGCAAGACCATCCTGACCATAGTAGGCTCGCCCTATCGCACCCATCACCCCTACCACCACACAAAGAATCAAAACCATGTAATAGGTCATGAGGCGACGATTGCTATATTCCTTCAGAACGAGACCCGAAGCGACCAGGATCACGAATAGGCTACCTGTTGTTGCCAGGACCTTATCATACATATCCAAGGGGTTGAGATAGGTAAAGAGAGAGCCGCATATGTACACAATAAAATTGAACGCCTTCATCGGATCAGCGAAAAACCTCGGAAGGAAAAATGATAGGTAATCATAATGCTGTGACACCAGCAGAAATACTATCACCGCAAGAAATACCGAAAGCACAAAAAGTATAGCGTCCCGGACCGAGATCTCATGGATGATCAGCCATCGGTACAAAATGAACAGGATGGCTACAGGAGCACTGGCCAGGCCCGCGCTAAAGCTCAACATACACAGTACTAACGCACAGAAAAGCAAAAGGGGATGCAATTGAGTCGGTGGTAAGGTCATAATAAACAGCGCCATCCCAAAAAAAAGATAAGGAAACATGTATGCAGTATAACCGGAAACCCACAGACAAATAAGCGACGAGAAACTCAATACCAGGGCACCCACTATACCAGTAAATAGCAGCTCCTCCTGTCGCCTTCTCAAAAAAACATAAACACCTGCAATCAGCACCAGTACCAACGATATGACCGTATTGATCCTGTGAAAATTGACCTCTCCGGTAAGAAAGATGGAGCATAAGGTGGAAAACCTTTGAATAATTTGTGGATGGCCATTCTTCTGACCGAACAAATATGCCAGGACGCTTGATAAATCGGCTTGCTCAGGCCATGCGACTAAACTAATGACCGCATCATCGTGTCCGAGTGGAAAATTCAGCGTGTAGGCAGACACGAGGTAAACATGTAACCAAGCACTCAGCAGAAAGATTAAAATACCCAGGCCAGCTTTCAGGTGCAGATGGAAGCTTATCGAAGGTTTATTCATGAATACCAAAGATTCACCAAAATTTTGAAATGACTTATCTGGGTGAGAATTTTTAGAACTTCACACGGATAATTTTTCAATCACATGATCTACAAGTTGTTCTGAACTGAGGGTGAGCTGAAAAGAGAACTGAAAACCGCAAGAAGTCAGCGTTGCCGTTACTTCTGAACAGCGATCCGTGAATGGGGAATGTTCCGTTGTTTAATGATCATCTATTATAACCAGCTTACCATCCACTGATTCAACACTCGCTATCTCAATACTAATTTGAGCATAGCTTGAAAAACTTGTCTCAGTTTTATATGAGTATAAGGACTGATGTGTTATATAGTAAATGACTAAAAGTCACGGCAACCAGGTTTCCTTTCCTGAACAATACCACAAGGAAATATATAATGCCAAAGGGAATGATCAATATGGCTGTAAGTACACCCATTCCCCAGTGAAGCGCACCAAACAAAATGCTCGAGGCTACAATGGTGATCACTACTCCGTATTTTCCTATTAACCCTTTGTATGCGTATCCCCTATAGATCAATTCTTCGATTATAGGTAGCGTTGCTGCAGCTGCTAAGAAGGGCCAGTTAATTTGATTCCGAATGGCAAACTGAATACTAAAGTTAGCTGGATTCCCATTGTATACGGCTTGAATTGGTTCAATGATAAGTTGATTATAAAAGTAAAGTACAATTGCCAAAACAAATCCAATTAGTAGGTCAATGGGCAACTTACTTTTGTCAATAAACCAACCTATATCTCTGAATTTGAGGCTGTCTTTTTTTAGAAAGGATCTTAGGATTAAAAACAGGGTGATATGATTAACCGCCAATATCAATGGCATATGGGATTGAAAGTAGCCGGAAATTGCCGAACCATCACCGGAAGTATAAATGAAGAATAATACACCGAAGATTATGCTTACCAGCAACAGCATAAAAGGGGGCATAATTAACATTGTCCAGGTTCTCTTATGTACTGAATTTCCTATATTCATAATTTAGATTTTGCTATCCGACATTTTTTCTCTTATCAAGGATTCCATTTCATCACACCATTGTAATCTCGCTTCCCTGACCAAAATTCCGAGCTTGCTGCCTGAGAGCCAATAGGCTTTATAGGGAAGTGCATCAGGAATCTCATTCTCCATCTTACCTATGGCCTTTTTTAACTTGTCCAGTTGCTGTTGTTGCTGCTCTCTGTGTGTAAGAACATGTTGCAGAGATACTTCTAATGGGATTAAAGGACCTACAAACAGCTTCAGAGAAAGCTCGTCTCTGGGCACTTGCGATGAAACGGGTTCACAAAGCCACTCTCCTAGTACCTGACTTCCTTGACCCGTAATTTCATAGACTGTCTTATAAGGCTTTTTGCCTTCTTCTACTTCATTCCCTGTGACCAGGCCTTCTTCAATAAGTATTTTAAGATTGGTATAAAGTTGGCCATAACTCTCACTCCAGAAATTTGAGATAACCTCTTTCGTGAATTGCTTCATGTCATAACCTGACATGGGCTTGATACTAAGCATAACGAGTATCGCAAATCGTGTCTTACCTTTTCTGCTCATTGCTCAATATTTTCAATCAAATATATATAACTATTAGATATATATCTGTTAAATATAGTTATTTACTTAATTCACAGTAACTAGTCCTGCCTTGTACTTACTTCAAAGAATAACTCTGCAGACGGATAAAAAACGAACCATTAAGTTGGTGTTTGCGGAGTTAGATAGCTTTTATAGGGGATGTTATTTTGATGCCCCCCATAGCTAATCCCTATTTATACTAATTCATTTTGTCGAGCTCGGTTATGCCAAGTCTTTTATTTCGGTTTCCTCCGAATCACGATCACCTTTGACTAATTTGGATACCGATCACAGCTTCATCAATGCTTCGAAAAAACCCATATTCTCGCCTCTGTTTTTCACTACAAGAATGGGAATGTCTGAATCAAGTAAGAGGACTTTTTCCACGATAGACCCGATCAGCAAGGCGGAACTTACAGTCCGGCCTCTTGCCCCAATGAGGATCATATCCATTCCTGATTCATGAGCATGCGTATTGATGAGGCCAGCTTTGGATCGGTCATCTGCCAGAATGTACTCACACGGATAGTCTTCGTTTACATGGTTCTCCCTTAAAAACTGGTTCATCGCCTGAACGGCATGTCCTTTCATGATTGCTCCGAACTCTTTATATGTTTTGCCTGTCTTGTAAAAGCCAGTTGGAACATTATACAAATGCGCAAAATGAATATTTACACCTGCATGTTTCTCTAACATCAACGCCAGATTAAGTGAAATGACTGAATGCCTGGAGAAATCAACAGGAACCAATACATTTTTAATTTGTGAATTAAAATGCTCCGTCACAAATAGTATTGAAGCCGGACTCTTTCGAACAATATGTCCTGCAAGTAATCCTGATCCTTCCAGGCTTTTCTTACGCCCCAGAATCATTAAATCCACATTTTTGATTTTGGATATCCGAAGAAATGTCTCAGTTGGCGGGCCTTCTTGAACGAGAATATCATATTTGATTTCATTCTCTTCAAAAAGGGGTGATATTTTATTTGCTATTCCATCAGCGATGTTCTCATCAAGTGGTGCTAAAAGATTGGGGTATTTATTGGTTATTTCCGCAGGAAGCTCAAGTTCCTTAGCCACATGTACAAAAATGATACGTTTCAATGAAATTGCTTTTATCAAAATATTGAGGTATTCAATGATTCGATCATCCATTTCGGTAAGATCTAATCCCACCATGGCCACTTCATAATTTGGTCTGTTATCTGATTTCATTGTCTGACGATTATACCCTTTTCAATATGCTCTAATGACGGGTTGCACTGAAGCTATCCCGAGAGTCCAAAGCTCATAAGGGATGAAGTTTAATAAGGTGATAGATGGAAGTGTTGAACCTGATTTATATCAGGCTGTAGACAGTATTTTAGGAATTGATGAAGTGTATTTATTCGCAGGCAAAACTTTGAAGCATTTAAAGCGGGTGATGACTCTTTAGCCTCCCTGCACCTTACCTGCACAAAACATGAGGGTTATCTTTTTACGATGGACCTTTGTGGTCGGTCAAAACCAAGCGAAGACCTTGACGAGAACGAATGGAACATCTGGGTATAATTTCCTTAATCACTAGTCGTGCGATCAATCGATTAAGTATATTTCAATAATCTTTAACACGCTATAAAACAATTCAATGCGGAACATAGTGATTTTGCTTAGTTTATTTGGAATAGTTTCATGTAGCACTACTCAGACTGACCAGTCTGCCTTACTCGACCGTATTGAGAGAATCGAAAACAATCTTCAAAAGCGCATTCAAATTGAAGGAGAAAAGGAGCGTAATAATATCAATGATCGCCTTAGAGCATTAGGGATACCAGGTGTAAGTATTGCCGTTGTTATTGATGGGAAAATTGATTGGGCCAAGGGTTACGGAATGGCTGATAGCGTGGAAAACAGAATGATCGATGTAAATACACTTTTCCTCGCAGGTTCAGTCAGTAAACCCATAGCAGCGTTGCGAGCACTTCAACTAAAAGAGCAACAAAGATTAGATATCGATAAAGATGTAAATGATTATTTAGAAAGTTGGAAGCTTCCCGAAAACCAATTTACAACAGAAGAGAAAGTAACAACACGTAGGATTTTAAATCATACAGCAGGTCTGACCGTATGGGGATTTCCAGGCTATGATAAAGGTGATACTATTCCAGGTGTTCAGGATGTATTAGACGGAAAAGGAAATACAGATGCAGTTCGGGTTTACAAAGTTCCAGGAGAAAGTTGGCAATACTCAGGTGGTGGATATACGATAATGCAATTGATGTTAACCGATATCGAAAAGCAATCATTTCCACAAATCATGGATCAGCATGTACTAGCCCCTTTAGGTATGGAGACAAGTACTTTTATTAATCCATTACCTGAAAAACATCATGGAATTGCTGCTACGGGCTATCGGCGAGATGGTTCGGAAGTCGAAGGCAAATGGCCCATTTACCCTGAAATGGCCGCAGCGGGTCTTTGGACTACTCCTTCTGAGCTGATCCTCTATCCAATTGAAATACAAAAAATCTATCTAAGTGAAAAAGATGGACTATTGAAAAATGAAACCGTCAAGGAAATGTTGACGCCCGGATTGAATAATCATGGATTGGGGCCAACAATTGGAGAAGATACATTCGGACATAATGGAGCTGATGAAGGGTTCCAAACGGGAATGATTGCGTGGAAAGAAACTGCAGATGCAGTCGTCATCATGGTTAACTCTGATAACGGTAGTATTATGATGGAAATCTTATTGGCAATTACGGAAGAATATGGCCTAAAAGGCATTTCACCTGATGTCAGGAAGGTAGTAGATATACCAAAAGATAAACGCTTGAACTATGCCGGCAATTATACCATGGAAGATTATGGAATGACAGAGATTACAATTAAAGATCGAGGGCTGGAGTGTCAGGGTGGCTGGTTTAGAAATACCGCCTATCTGCTACCCGAAAATGATTCCATATTTTTTAATGCCATTAGTGGAACACGATATATGTTCCAAATTCAGGACAATAATATCAAGGGGTTTAATATAAGGGATTTGAAAGCCAGGAAATTGAATTAAGCAGCCAGGAAAGGTCTTTTTTCCTCCTATCGAAAATGATTTTTACACTTTCCCCGGTTGTCCTTGTCGGATTACACCCTTCCTATGAACCGACACATGTGTTGATTATGAAATGTTGTCTTCACCGAGGATATCGACAAAAGATCTTTCCTCTGTTTCTAAAACTATTCTTACCTGGACCCAGGTCCTGGAAAACTCAGCAACATTCCACTATTTTATCGCCTTAACTAAATTCAGTTTGTTCGTCGTGTTTTCTGAATGAAGCTCATGATAAGACTTATCACCAATCCGAATAATAGATAGGAGATGAATACGCCTGATACATAACTCCTCATGTTGAAATGACTTGCAGCTTGAGTTGCTTCTACCCCCATCTCGACACTTTTATCGATCATAAAATCAAAGTAATCTCTATTGACAAATTGGTGATAACAGATTTGCCCTATTGCGGCAATGGAAGCTGAAATGAAACTGATAATAGTACCTGTCAAAAACCCTTGCTTTAAGGTAATATTCCCTTCTAGACGAGTTTTCTCTTTTTTGATGGCTAAGTACATCCCAACTATTGGAATAAGGAAAACAAAGTTGGTTACAATAAAGAACAAGTCAAGAAACTGGTCATGAAGACCAAACGCATACTCAAGTAGGAGCCAAATAACCATTAAAACACCAGTAACAATTCCATACTTTTTTTCGATTCTTCTTCTAACCATTTCAGTTTTGATTAATTGGGCCAAAAGGGGCCTGATTCATATAATTCGATAAAAAAGAGAATTCTTGAGGTTTCGATTGTCAACAATTATAAATCTTGACACCTTTTGTACGTTCATCGAAGCACTTCGATGAAAATACTCTGGTTAAACTGTCTGGTTCCTCAAGGGCTTTCCTATTGGAGGTGTTGTTGCGGACCTTCTCCACTTACTGAGAATTAGACTTTGACTCACCCTGAATGAACCTTAACACCAGTCATTATTGTCAACATTTATAATAATTGACGATACGTTTCATGGTGGGAATTAACATTGAAAAATTCCTTCATTGAAATATTTTAAAATGAAAAAAAAGGTCATAAAAATCATTAAGGTCTCCTTACTGTCTTTAATTAGTTTGGTCGTAATCCTCTCTTTCGCCGGAGCGACATATGAGAATAACGCGAGGAAAAAGGCTTTAGAAAAATACCCTCCTCCTGGTAGAATGATTTCCGTCGGTTCTCATAAACTCCATCTGGATTGTCGTGGAAGTACCCGAAAAGACGCACCAACCATCGTATTAGAAGCAGGGTTGGATCCTATGGGAGGCTCAATCTTGTGGTCAGGGCTCATCGACTCGATTGCTACCTATGCACGGGTTTGCACCTATGACAGGGCTGGTATTGCCTGGAGTGAGAATGGCCCTCAACCCAGAGTAGCAAACCATTTGACGAATGAGTTACATACACTTCTGTCAAAGTCTGGTGAAAGCGGCCCTTACTTATTAGTAGCATGGTCTATGGGTGGACCCTATGCGCGATTATATGCGAGTAAGTACGCTGATGAAATGGCAGGACTTATTTTAGTAGACTCTTCTCATCCTGAACAGTTTGAAAGAATGCCCCAGAATGAAGGTTTTAGCCTTCCCCCAAGGTTTATTCTAAAATCATTTCGGTGGCTCCGTAAAATTGGGATCATGCGTCATGTTATGACAAATGAATTGAAGTTTCCAGCACTGAAACCTGAAAAACAAGCGGCTCTTTACGAAGTTTCTGCCGGCAGTATTGCGACAGTAATAACAGAATTCACCTATATCATGGAGAGTTTAGAGCAGGCCGGAAATGTGAAATCCTTAGGGGATTTACCACTCACCGTACTCGGAGCGGTAGACCCTCCTGATGCTTCAAGAATACCTAACCTTACGGAAGAACAAGTCATAGAGGGACAAAGGATTTGGTTTCAAATGCAAAGGGAGACCTCTGAATTGAGCAGTCGAGGCAAGCTGGTACCTGTACACGAATCCGGACATTACATTCATTTCGATCAACCAGGAGCTGTTTTACAGGCCATTCATGAAATGTATGAAGAACTTGCCAGGACCGATACCTTATTACTAACTCAATAGTTGATCTAACAGATGGAATCCGTGTCCTGAAGGTTATTGCTCTATCCAATGATCTTCAAGGGGCACTTATTCGACTCAGTCCAATATTAGGGCTGAGTTTTTAGATTATGTCAATTAAGGTTTCGGAAGTTTCATTTCAGTTGTCTATCGCTTCTTCCCTGTTCCTGATCTGGGATGACACAACTAATGCAATTGACATTTCATTTCTCCACGACAGATTGCTCAACAAAATGCTTCTTATACTCAGTTGGCGTGTAGCCGGTTGCTGATTTGAAAACGCGGTTAAAGGTGGTTCTATTATTAAACCCTACCTCATACGCAAGCTGATTGATTCTGTCCATATGAGCAATTAATTCAATCGCTTCTTTAACCCTGAAGGCATTGATGAATTCTGCAAAATTTTGGTGAGCGTTTTGGTTAATAATTTGTGACAGCTGATGAGGGCTCAAAGACAGCTCTTCCGCGAGGTGTGCCAGCTTAATTTCATTTTTCTTGTAGGGCTTATTGGCTGCCATGTGCTCCTTAAGCTTCTCGTACATAGATTTTGAGAAGTTCTTTGGCAGTGACGCAAATTGATATTTAGTTGTATCCACCTTAATTCCATTCAATAGCTTACTGGTTTTTAGTGCAAGGTATCCGATCGAGTAGATGACAATGGAATAGCTAAGCACAATAATGATATCTAGAGTTTTAACTGAAATTCCGGCTATAATACAAATGAAAAAGACGAAATAAAACGATACAAAAAGCAGGTAAGCCTTAAATATCAGACCAAGCCAGTGCCAGGATTTTATGATCTTGATTTCATACTTCCTTTCCAGCGTCGCAATGTGATAATAGGAGCGCTTAGCGTAAAAAATCAGCGAAATCAGTCCAAAAGCGGGTAATAAGAAGGTATTAATTAAATGGTTGTTTAATCCTGAGATTATAAAGTCGTCATTAGCTCCGGCGCTCGATAAAAAGTGGATATGCCATAGAAGAACAATTATCGCAATCAAAAAATGCTTCCACTTGCCTTTAATGCCCTCCCTCCCAAAGCCTGACAAGAAAAAGTAAAATAAAGGACCATACAAGAAGATAAAGATCATACTTAGCCCTAGCCAGTAAGGGCTTTCACAGGAACAAACGGCCCAAAATACAATGGTGTCGACTATTGAAATCGAAAAAAGGGCGATAAGTAGGGCGAGAAAGAAATTAGATTTATTTGCTTCTTTCTGCAGAAAAAGAATCAACGAAAGAAACACACCCTGGACACCAACAGCAAAAAAGAACAGGGGCCAAAAGCTAGTGATTTCCATAAAGTAAGATTTCTCTATTCAGTTCAATAAAGCCCTTAAAACAACAGTTTTCTTTCAGGTACAATTTTAGCCCAAAATAATCCAACTTGAACGGCGGTCATCGACCGAAAGACACTTATTCAAGTGACGTTATGTTTCTCGAATGGTTACAATTCTTCAGAGACTTTTTCCGCTTCCATTGGTCCATCTCGAATGCCCATCCTATGATGGTTAAGATAATTTCAAGTCTGTAGTTCTTTCATTTTGTTCCTTTTGCGAGACTACCGCTCTAATGGAGTTTCTTCCAGGTTTGCCCATTCCCCCATTGAACCATCGTATACTTTGATATTGGGATATTGCAATAATTCAAGGCAGAAGGCCATGAATGTTGCTCTTACTCCGGATTGGCAATGTACTACTGTGGTTTTATCTTTTGACACACCTGCATCTGAAAGCAAGCGCTGCATGTCTTCATTAGATCGCAGATGGTGCACGTCCTTTTCGTTTGATTTCATCATTTTATTCCATTCCAGATGGAGCGCTCCTGGTATATGACCTGATCGGTTATTACCTGGATTTTCACTTCCATTATATTCCCCATCGGAGCGGACATCTATCACCTGCCATTCGGGGTTTGAAAAGTTATTAAGTAATTCATTTAGATCCACCAGCCGATCATGAGAAACATGGGCTTTAAACTCCCCCACCGACCGTGGGTCGTGTGTAGACATGGAAATAGGGAATCCCTTTTCTACCCAACTCTGCCAGCCTCCATCAAGAACAGATACTTTTTCATGACCATAATAACGCATTAACCACCACAACCTGGTTGCAAAGTGATTGTGCCATTCGTCATAACATATCACTGTAGAATCAGCATCGATTCCCATGCTCTTCATCAGAAGTTCAAACTCCTCAGGGTTAGGCAAGTGCTTTGATGGATTTCCTTCAGTATCTTCAGATTTTATATACGGGTGGCCAGGCCTCAGAATTGCATTAGGAATATGAGCTCTCAAATAGGCATTGACATCCCAATGGCAATCTACAATGACAACATTATCTTCCTGATAATTTTCCGAAAGCCATTCTACATGGATTAAATTTTGACTCGTTGGCATAAGGAAAGTTATTGATTAAAAGCGAGTTGAAGGTAAGACTTTCATGCTAGTTTGTTCGTTTTTTACGCAAGACGGTTAGTTTATAAAGGGTAGGTTTTAAATCCACCATGCAGGATGATGTCGATACTTTTTTGTTAAAATTTCAGATTGATTTTCATCCCTTTTATTTGACTCCTGCTAATTCCTTGATAAATTTTAATTCAGATTATACATAAGTGTTCATCAGATCCTTATAACATTGAATAATAAATTAATACCTGGATAAAACGCTAATGACCTCTATTCTAGAAGAATCGTTTATTGATTTAGAAACAACAAAAAATAACAAGAAGATTTTACCATTCGAGACCTCAACCGTATCCGTTCAAAAATGGAATAAGGAGCTCGTAGAAATAGTCGGCACTCATACAACTACTTATGGATATATTTTTGAGGGTAACGCCAGATTAAGTACAGCTCAAGGCTCTTATTCTCTGACCAAAGGAATGTACTTTTCTGTTCCTGGAGTGATGAAATTATCAGGGGAATCTACAGGACTCGTAATTAGCCACTCCAACTATACAGGATACTTTCAGATAGGAGGACCAGTAGAAAACAAAGGAAGATTGAGGTACATAGACGGTTGCACTGATTCTCTTTTAATCTCACCTCCCGTATATGGTGACCCTTGTTTAAACTTATTGCACATTCCCCAAAACACGTTTCAGACGCAACACACCCACCCTTCTCTAAGAGCAGGAATTATTATATCGGGGGTTGGAAAATGTATTACTCTTGAAGATACGTATGAATTAAAGCCGGGCTTGAGTTTTGTCATTCCACCTAATATGGTTCATAGTTTCAAGACTTCTCATAGCGACCTGTTGGTTTTAGCCTATCACCCTGATTCAGACTTTGGCCCATCACATGAAAATCATCCAATGATCAATCGTACCAGAATAGAAAATTCATGATTTGCCCAGCGTGTAATAACAATCAGAAACACAGTGATGGGATGTCGTGTGCAAAATGCAGATATGAGTTTGTTTTTAATCCCAAGACTGATGACACTAATGATTTAAAATTCAGTAATGCGATAAAGTCGGTCAGTTTGGATGGTTCGGCTTATTTTACTTTCAATCAATTTTACAGAGAGTTTGTTCGACTAAATCGTTTTAAAGTAGGTGACTTCATTCAGCGTATATTCGTCTTATTGATTTTCACAGGAATTATTACCTATGTAATTTCCGATTCCATTCCAGTTTCTATCGGTGTGGTGCTTTTTCTTTTTTTCGTTGGTCTGGTGATTTCCAAAGTGAGACATAAGCCACCGGCTTATTCAAAAGTTGAAAAATTGTTCGTTAGATGGGTAGAAAAAAAGAAGGCGCCAGAAGGGTTGCTTTTCAAACCTTCTTTAGATACGCCTCCCCCCGCTCCTGCAGATAATGACGTGTATGAATACGGAGTTGAAGCTATTCTATTTGTAGATAAAGACCAGTATGTGGACTTGTTGGTATTGAACAATATACATACGGACCTGAAAGCATTGATCGTGTCAAAAACAGGTTACCCAAAGTATCTTCAGCCTACGACAAAAAAGATTTTGAAGAACAATCCAGAAACACCACTATTTGTGATTCATGATGGGATTAATGACGGAAATACTATTCACGATGTGAAAGAAGTATATGATATTCAAGAACGTGAAATTATGGATTTAGGCCTGTTCCCGCAGGATTTCAAACAAATCAAGCGATTGAAGAAATTTAGCCGGGTGCCTAATCAACCATTTGATCTTTTTACAAAAAATGAGCTTGTGAACGTGCTATCTATAAGTTTTAGAGATAAAGTGATGATAGCTGCCAGCGCTGCAATGATGTACCCTAATGATGACCCTTCATACGGAAGTTTTGGGTAACTAAACATGTCTGCAATTTTTGGATATCACAGCCTGGATAAAAAGTTTCTTTCTACACAGTTCGAAGTGCTAAAGCATCGTGGCGATGCCTTATTAGTCGATTCTAAGAATGATGTGCATTTTGGAGTAGCCCAAAGACAAACACAGCACACTTCAGATGCCAGCACCGGCATTTGCAGTGAAAACGACATCATGGTGGCTGTCGCCGGTCACGTTTTAGATGAAAAATCCCGAAACCAACTACCATCAGATATTCTAAGGTCATTTAGTGAAAAGGGACTAGATTTTATTAAAGGGCTGAAAGGGTCCTTTGTAATGGCCATTCAGTATCATGAAGACCTCTATTTGATCCGGGACCCTACTGGTTTGAGAACACTTTGCTATAGTATTCAAAGTGGCAGAATGTCCTTTTGTGTAGAGAGTAAAGGCATTTATGCACTCCCGAATTTTCAGCGAAATTTAAATACTACAGGAGTATTTCAGTATTTCACCTACAGCTTTATGCCATTACAACATACAATGATGGAAGGTGTCTTTGAAATACCTGCCGGCACAATCATAAAGTACAATGGACAAACCAAAGACATTTCCCAACATAGCTATTTTCATCTTGAGGAATTTGAGAAACATCATGAAGATGATCTTGATTATTGGGAATCTCGCATACGGGACGAGTTAGATCAAGAAATTTCAGATAAGCTCAATTACCATGAAGATGTAGGAGTATTTCTTTCAGGCGGTCTAGACTCCAGTATTATTGCTGCGAGGGTGGCACAACTTCACAAGAAAAGAGTACATACCTTCTCGATTCACTTCGGTAAGAAATATCCGAATGAAAATGAATTTGCAAAATTGGTTGCTGACCGCTTCCAAACCATTCATCATGAAGTTGAGATAAAACCTAAATCCTTTGTACCAAATCTTTGCGAAACAATCAGGTTCCTGGATGACCCCATTGGAGATCCTATAACCATTCCAAATTTCGAACTTTCGAAATATGCTACTGGAAAAGTATCTGCCATTTTCAACGGAGAAGGAGGAGATCCATGTTTTGGAGGACCTAAGAATATCCCAATGTTATTGGGTCAATGGTATGGAGGCAATAGATTAAAGAATCACCTGGAAAAAGCATATTTGAGTTCATATAAAAGAGGATATCAATATTTACAGCAAATTATTTCACCAGAACTGTTAGAAACATTTAATCCCGAAGAGCAGCTAGAAAGCATCCTTACTCCTTTCTTTCAAATGGAAAACCTTGGTTTTCTGGATAAACTCATGGTGATTAACATGAGATTGAAAGGAGCACACTTGATTCTTCCCAAAGTTGAAAGAATGCTTGGAGCCAATGGGTTCTTTCCTTACTCGCCCTTGTTTTCGAAAGCATTGGTGCAGTCCAGTATGGAGATGCCTTCAAAATTCAAATTGAATTCCGGGGTTGAAAAGTACATATTGAAGACTGCTTTTAGAGATGACGTTCCACTGGAAATTATCAACAGACCTAAGAGTGGAATGAGGGTGCCAGTTCGATACTGGTTTCAGGGAGAAATGAAAAAATACGTGAATCATTTGTTTGAACCTGAGAAGGTCAAAAGAGCCGGAATTTATAACCACAGAAGAGTAAAAGAGTTATTAAGCTATGACATGGAGTCGGGACTTCAACGACATGGCCTTCTGATTTGGATGATGATGACCTTAGAAATTTGGCGTCAAATATTTATCGAAAAGAAATTATAGAATGAAGTTTGTCTCTGTTCACCAATTGAAGATAATGATGTCTATTGTTGGAATGATTTCATTAATAGGCTGTGAAACGAGAACTTATTATTCTCTGGAGGAAGCCTTACTCAACCCAATAGCAGTAGAAAAACTAAACTTATCGTACAGTGAATTATCTGATCTGGATCCCAGGATTGGTCGTTTAACTAAACTTAAAGAACTTAGGCTTGGACATAATAATTTAAGATCAATCCCCATGCAAATTGGTCAACTACAAGAGTTGGAAGAGCTTTACCTGGGTTATAACCAATTGGTCAGTTTACCACCGGAAATGGAGAACCTTATCGCACTAAGAGAATTATATATAGGATACAATCAATTAGATTCTCTCCCCAGGGAAATTGGAAGTTTAAGACAACTGCGTGAGCTACATATTGGTTACAATAACTTCATTAATGTTCCTGAAAGCTTCTATGAACTTAAAAGTTTAGAAAAACTCGGATGCCGAGAGTCAAGATTATCGGATCAAGTAAAAACCAAACTCATTGAGGCCTTGCCTAATACAACCATTCAATTTTAATGATGGCTATGTAGCCACCCCATAGGACTTCTATAGAACTAAAAACAGTTCGGTAGAGGGTCAGGTCACCAAGGTCGGAGTGCGTCGTTGTTGTTTGATTGAATGGCGTCAGCTCCCTACTGTCCGTGATATAACCATTCTGAATGAGATCATCGATTTATCTCGAATTATAGCACTTCAATTTTAACGTGTTTTGAGGAGTCTCGATAAATCGTATATTTAGGTACCTAACTAGTGTTCCTGTGATATCAAGATATTCTAAAACCACCTTTACCCTTATACTCTTTTGCATCGCTTCCGTTGGATTTTCCCAACAAGCAGACATTGAGGATAATATTGTCATTTTTCAGAATTTCAAAGTTGAAAGCGATGCCTTGGAAGATCTAATTGCCGCGTTTGACGATGACAAAGCACTTAGTTCCGAGCAAATTCAAGTACTATACGGGGCTGAGGCCCTTGCCAATATGAACCAATGGTTTCAAAAAGAAGCGGACTTTTCTTACGCTAGTCTTGAGGATTTAGAGATCATCCCTCAACGGTACTATGCCTTTGATCGCTACAGTGCTTTCGTTTATGTCGTTACTCCCGAATCAGGCGAGAGTTTTAGTGGAGACAGGTTCTGTTACCGCTTTATCGTGAATAACACCTGGGTACAAGAGTACCACGCATTGAAAGGAAAAGACATGGGTGCCACTATTCATGATTATAACCAAATTTCATCTTTCTATGATGAAGAAGTAGCGCTTCAACAAGTCATTAAACAAACCTCACCAGGATTACTTTATTACATTAATAAACAAATTGACGTTCCTGTATTCAGTCGCCTGGTAACGGACATCACCACTAATATTGATATTGACGAAACTGGAAATATTAGTAGTAAAAAGCAAAAGCCTTCTGTTCAAACATTCTTTGGAACAGAACCAGGGTTTGAAGATGAGTTGCAGTCCAACGGAAACGGAGACCCGTATATCAAGACGATTTTAACCGATACTGATATTGAATATGAAAAGCAGGTTAGTCTGGTAGATTTTATAGTGGCCAGGCAATTAGAACTGCTAGATGAAGTGAAACCAAATACGTCATTTCTGAAAATAGAAGGCAGCAATATATGGGTCAGGAGTTCACCCTCAGATGGTGAGGTGGTAATGAAACTCAATGAAGGAGATCTTTGCCTTGTCATTGAAAAAGGGGGGCTCCAGGAGATTCGTGAGATGAAGGACTATTGGTATCGAATCAACTTTAAAGGAGAAGAAGGCTGGGTTTATGGTGCGCAAACTTCCTTAAAATTGACGGCAACCACTGTTGAGACTAATTCACAAGAAAGCAACAATGAAGCACCTGTATTAGTGGAAGAACCCTCAGTAGAAGAAGAACCTACCGATCCAGTTGCTGATATCATATTCCCGATTGCATTTGCAGTTATTAGCCTTGGTTTTCTGTATGGATTCATTTCAGTTGCCCAGGCGATGTTCAGAAGATTCAAGAAGAGCAATGAAGAAACAAAGGATATTTCCGAATATCTCGATGATCATGAAATGGAAGCAGGAATCCGAAACCAAATGGAAGTCATTATCAACCGACTGGATTTGGAAAGGATCCCTTATTTAGAAAAAGCTAAGCGAGTTTTTCCAGTGAGTTTCAGAAATTGTATGGTAATTCTATACGCCATTTTTCTTGGACTCTCCATCTATACAAATACAGAAGAAGGTGAACCTATCGGAACAATAACTTACATTTTTCCACTTATCCCGACCCTGATTCTGGCCCTGATTCTCAGCGGATTCTACACCCTATTAAGAAAAGGGACGATCTGGTTGAAGTTCAGTAACCGATTCAAAGAATCACTGATCCAGCCAATCATCAGTTTGATTAATCCGGATCTCAAACATGAAATAGAGGGAATATCGGTTGAGGAATATCGGGAATCCGATCTGTTTCGGTTGTATAGATATCATTTCCATTCTACAGATAAGATCCATGGTAAATTAAAGAATGGATCAATCTTTTCATTTTGTGAAATAGATCAGACGAGCAGGTATCATATACCTGCTCATAAAAAGGAAAAAGAGCGAGTAGTTGAAAGATCAACAAATTATACTTGTTTCAAAGGACTTTTTTTAATCCTCAATTTTGATGTGAACCACACTGAAAAAGTAGTCAAAGTCCTATTCCATGAAAAAGCTAAAATGAGTTTAATTCGGGAAGAAGAATTTTCTGTGGGCGTCTACCTACCAGAGAAATATTACAACCCCGAATTGAATAGACTTGATCCAAATCATAAAATTAATACCGAACTCCTGGGAGGAAAATTTCATGTTTTCGCAGAAAATTCTGAAGATGCTCAGGTAGTACTAAACAAGAAATTTGAAAAAATTCTGGATTACATTGGAAATAAATATGGACATCAAAATGTATCGATCAGTTTTCATGGAAACAAGCTTTATCTAGCGCTGGAATTGGATAAAAATCTATTCGAAACTGAAACACTACTCTCTAAAAGCTTAAAAGAAACGGATGTGGTACCACGTATTTACAAAGACTTCATGTTTGTAGATCAATTGAGTAAAGAACTTGGATTGTTCTCAATTTGATAGCTAATGAAAGCTTCATAACTGAATGGTGGATAAGAAGAGTTTAGGTCTATTGTATCTACACCGTCCCACGTTTCCAAATCAGGCAACAGTTGATGAATTCAACTTTCAGCATATTCATTTCTATATAGTCTTTGATCTTTGATGATGCTGGTTACTAGCCAAACGTAGTGCCTCATAGCCCGATCGTATCCAAGCATAGAAAAGGAATTACCATATGGGCAAGATGGAAAATCAGGAAACCCAACTCTCAACTCATATCGATCTGGATCTTCATTAAATTTTGATTTAAATACCTTAGGTAACCCGAATTTCTCTTCTTCATTTCCATCGTCATAACGCTTGGATTCAAAGTGGACTTCCAGAAGTTTTTCTAACAATGGGTGATCGGGAAGTTTACGAAATTGGGCCAGGTCATCTATCAATATACCTTTAATTCCATGTTTCCTCGATGATATGGCGTAAACCTCTGAAGTGTCTTCTTCTGAAACACTGCCTTCAAATCGAAAGGCTGCTTCTTTTAAAGTCCTTCGCCTCTATTCTCACATCTTTTTCAATCGCATGTAAATGTGTTTTATGAAGATGTATCTCCTGGTCATACCCAGAAGCTCTTAATTCAGTGTAGACATCCACCAGGTTGTTTGTTACGATTTCCATGTTTTTGATTTTAAAGATTAATTTTTGATATGATCAACTTGATAACACTTCTGATATCAGCAGGTCAGCGTATTTATCTCTCAGCTTCTTGATCTTGGGATCAATGACTACCCTACAGTAACTCGCGTCAGAATTACTGTTGTAATAGTCTTGATGATAACCCTCAGCCTCGAAAAATGTACTCGCTTCGGAAAGCTCAGTTTCAATCTGATCCGTATAATATGATCTAAGCTCATCAAATACCTGTTCAACGATTTTTTTTTGCTCGTCTGAGTGATAATAGATCACTGAGCGATATTGAGAACCCCTATCAGCACCTTGCCTGTTGAGTTGTGTTGGATCATGGCTGGACATGAAAATGGTGATCAGGTCATGATAACTTAACACATCAGCATCAAAAGTTACCTTGACTACTTCCGCGTGTCCCGACAATCCCGAACACACTTCTCTATACGTAGGTCGCCCCTTTACATGCCCTCCAGTATAACCGGACACCACTTTTTCAACCCCCTTTAACCGCTGGATCACTGCCTCTATACACCAGAAACAGCCACCTCCAAATGTAGCTATGCTCCTATTACTCATTGTCCTTCTCCTTTCTTTAACAGGTTTATTGATTCTGAATTGACACAATACCGCAGGCCACTAGGTGCTGGTCCATCCGGAAATACATGTCCTAAATGACCATCGCAAGTATTACACATCACTTCAACCCTTACCATGCCAAACGCAGTATCCTTTTCGTATTTAATAGCATTCTCCTTAACAGGTTGAGTAAAGCTGGGCCAGCCCGTACCTGAATCAAACTTGATTGTTGAATCGAATAGAGGTGTATCGCAACATATACAGTTGTACTTCCCCGCATCATGGGCATGGCACAATGCTCCTGAACCTGCAGGCTCAGTACCTTTTTTTCTTGCAATTCGAAACTGCTCCGGTGTGAGGAGCTTCATCCACTCTTCTTCAGTTTTTTCAACACGCCTGTCGGGACTGAGATTCCCTTCACTGGCCAACCGAATGACATCATTCCAATTTTGCATTTTTTTGTATGATTTGTTTCTACAAAGATGCATGACAGACTCGCCGAAAGAGGTGTCCATCTTTTCTTAGTGGTGTCTATTTTTCCGAGGCAAGATGTTTTTTTCTGTAGCCATCAGGAGCTACACCATTCATCTTCTTAAAGAAATGGATAAAGGCTTGGGAATCAGCAAAATTGAGCTCATAGGCAATGTTCTTCACCAACTGATGTGTATGCATAAGTTGCTTTCGGGCATGTAAGTTTCTTCTATGATTGATGAGGTCAAGCGGTCGTCGATTGTAGTATTTTTTGAATAGCTCAGATAATCTTTTAGCAGGAACTTTTAGGATATCCGCATAATCTGATACCTGGGTCAATTGCATGAATTTCATTTCAACCAAATACTGAAACTCTCTTATCACGCGCAGGTTCATATAGTCAATGGGTAAATCAAATTCAGTGCGCATATGAGCTTTCTGGGATAAAAGCATGAGCCTTTGAAAAGAGTTTCTGAGTAGGGCTTTAGAAATCAGATCATCATTTCTTTCTGACTCTTCTTTCATGGTTTGCCACAATTGCTCAAATTCCACCACTTGGTCATTTCTTAATTCTATTTTGGAGATTTTGTCGAGGAAGTGATAGCCATAAAAAACCTGAAGGAAATCACCGACCTGGTTCAGTGAAGAGTCAATACCTAAAAACGCTTTACTGAATTCGATGACCCTTACTTCTTCAAAGTTGGCCGATACCGAGAGATGAAGCTCGGATAGAAAAACCATGCAATACTTATTGATTTCAAATGAATGGCCATCAATTGATATTACCGTAGACGATCCGATGTTCCATAAAATGAAAAGGTTTTCCGGCATTTCATTGGGCATCAATGAAAGTTTCAAATCCCGCTTTCCTTCCATGATAAAGTCATCCATTGCCATAATACCCAGGTTGGTCTTCACGCTTTTAGTGCCAAACCAAAAATATGAAAATATGCAGTCTCTAAAGCGCTAAGTCGGAAAACGTAAGAGATCGAGTCCTTTCTTATACCAATGACACATTTTTTCATACTAAGGATTTCGATGACAGAACAAGATTGATACCAATAACCTCGTGCAAATTCTCGTTTTCACAAAGAAAAAAAACTGGAATAGACAGCTGTATTCGGTTGAAAACAAGACTACATTTAAAAACAAATCAATTCTCCATTGGAGGATTGTAGGTATTTAGCCCGCCGCAACTAATGAATCATATGGATTTAGAAAATCAACAGATTGATAATAAAGCTGTTAAAAGTTACTTTGATAACTCAAACGGTGGTACAGCAGCCAATATTAGCATGATGGCTCATGAACATAAACTGCCAGATGGTGCTGTAAAGTACCGTGTACGTAAAGAACTTCGAACTATCAATAATTGGTTAAATGAAGTGCAAAGCACTGGTCGGGTGCTTGATGTTGGTTGTGGCGCGGGGACCTGGACGGAGATTTTCGCAAAACGTTTCAAGAACGTGATAGGAATAGATCAAAGTAACCTAATGGTCAAAGCTGCAAGAGAAAGGCTGGCTTATTTGCCTAATGTTGAAATACTGAAAGGTGATGGCCGAAATGATCTTCCGCAAGGCTCATTCGACTTGATCTTTCTTGGTGGTTTATGTATGTATCTTAATGACCAGGATGTAATTACATTACTACTCTCATTGAAAAGTCGCCTTAATGACGGGGGAACAATTATTCTTCGGGAGTCGACTGTACATCAAGGTCAATTTGTATCGATGGGGAATTACCAAGCTGTGTATCGCAGCGTAAACCTGTACCATCAACTACTTCATAAAGTCAGTTCATTTCATATAGAAGTGCGTCGGAATTTCGGGTATACCAATTTGGTGACAGCAGAAGAGTTGGTTAACCTGCGTCGCAAATGGCTTCCATTCTTACCTGCAAATTCAACAATTCTTGGTTCCCTGACCTGGTGGGTGCTAAGAGGCACCACACCAATTAGCTTTTGGCTGCTTCCAAAAATGCTTACCAAACTCGGTATCCAGTGGCCTGGATTACAAAATCATTTTTTTAGGCTAGGCTTGAACAGTAAAGGAAGGAATGTACTTCTCATCCATAATCGCTTAACAGCATTGATTTAGATATTGGATGAGCATTAACTCTCAGATTATCCAACCAAAAAAGATTGTCAACATCAACACATAAGCAACAACTGCATATACCCACTTTCCGCCAAGCTTATTTACTCTCAAAGAAGACAAATTCAGAGCAGACAGAACGAGTAATGATGCATACAGAATGATTGAAAAGCTGGTATGACTGACAAAACTTTCAAATAGAAAAATTATCGGTAGGATTAATCCATTGCTATCAACTGATAAACCCCGGTATGTTTTGTTATCAATAAGGCCGTAGACATTGAAATAGCTCAATCTAATTGCACCACTTGCGATAGTTATAAAAGCTCCTGGTAAATACCAGATCTCATAATTCCCATAACTAAGAAGCAAAATTGCTGGAAGAACTCCGAAGCTCACAATATCAATCATTGAGTCCAGTTGAGCTCCAAGAGCCCCTTGCTCTTTGGTTCTTTCTTTCATACTTCGAGCTATTATTCCGTCGAACCAGTCAAATAAAACAGCCCAAAGAAGGCCAATGATCGCCGCCGGAAAGTTTCCTGAAATTCCAAAATATATTCCTAATACAGCACTCAATAACCCCAGCAGAGAACAGATATTAGGTAATTCTCTGGAAAAGCTAAGCATGCTGGCCTGGGGGTTACTTTTCATATATATTCGATCTTCGAATACATCACGTCCTTTAATGAGTCAATTAGCTTGCTATTCTCCTCTTTGGTACGACTTGCAATTCTAATGTATCGAGTTGCGTCAGGTTGTGTTTTTCCAACACTATCTTTGATATAAATATTGTGTTCCATAAATAGAAGCTTCTTTAACTCAGGTCCACTAAGGGTGTCATCAGGTAAGCGACAAAATATATAATTCGCATCTGGCTTATAAACCGTCATCCCCTCTATAGCTGCTAGCTGCTTAAAGAAAATATCTCTATCTGATTTAACTTTTTCACAGCTGTCTTCGAATTCCTGTTTGTATTGTGGCAAAATTCGAAGAAACTCTTCAGCAAACCCATTAATGTTCCAAATGGGAATTCTTTTTCGGAAATCATCAGCAAATTCAACGTTGGCAGTTAATAAATATCCGATTCTAAGTCCACAAATTCCATAAGCCTTACTCATACTTTTAAGAATAGACATATTCGGATATTTATCAATATCCTGCTCTAGGGTTATCTGCTCCTTATTTTCAGTAAAGTCTAAAAATGATTCATCAATGATAAGTTTGCAATGGCTTTTATCCAGCTCATTTGCGAGCCATATTAAATCTGCTTTAGGTACCACCATTGAAGTAGGATTATTCGGAGATACTACCACAGCTACATCAGCTCCCACTTCAATTGCCTCAGCTGCAAATTTTTCAACATCGAGTTGAAAGGATGGAAAATCAAGAGGGAATTCAACCACATGTCCTTCAAGTACAGCATTAGCGTATTCATTGAACGATGGCACGGGTACAATTACTTTCTTTGCCAGATATCCAGAAAGTATTTTGATAAGTTCCGCAGCACCATTACCAACAATTATTCTCTCTTTTGGCTGTTTTATAACTTCCGCAATTAATTCAGCAAGTTCACCTTGCGCCATGGGATAATTCAACACCAGGTCACCAATATTGTCTTTCAGATGCGTGAAGATCGCTTCTGGAGGAAAATAGAGATTATACAAATAGGCATGATCCTTGAAATTATGCCGATAATAGCCACCATGTTGTTTTGAAACATATTCGTATTTCTCAGCTTGTGTTTGATACTTAACTTCTTTTGTAAACATACTATTGTGTGCTTTCAGCTTTAAGCATGCCTCGTTTTTTCAATTCTAAAGGAAACAGCTTTTCCGCCTCCGATAAGTCATGAATTGTATCGATCTCATACCAGGGTTGATGATCAAACAAAACCGCTTTTAATGACAGTCTTTTATCATCGATCATTTCGGAAAATACGGTTTCGTAGTAACAGTTCACATGACCATCTAAAATGAATTGATTAAGTCTTTTAACAATAGCCCTCCAGGAAGAAAGGGAAAAGCTGTAAATATTAACTGTTTTATGGTGAATGTCGGTGTTTATGACTGTTGTCTTCAATTGAAATTGCGTAACGAGATTTAGCTTGTTTACTGAAACGGTGGTCCCATTCAACCATGGTTTCATCTGAGCCACGGCTATTTTATCCGGGAACATCATTTCATCCAGCAATGATGTATTTAATACCAAGTCACTTTCAAATAGAACAAAAGGTTCAGATACAATATTTCTGGCCATCCAAAGCGAATAAATGTTGTTCGTGGTTTTGTAGAGAGGATTGTTAATATACGCTATGGATAAATCTCCCGATTTGTTACCAAGAAACTCCCTGATCCGTTCTTTTTGATATCCGGTAACAACTACAAGCCGTTTAAATCCTTGTTTCTTTAAATTGATGAGTAGTCTTTCAAGTATTGATTTTTCACTTACGAGGGTAAGGCATTTAGGCGAATTTTTAGTTAATGGGAATAGACGGCTCCCTGTTCCTGCTGCAAGAAGTAATGCAGTGGAAATACGATTTCCACTATTATCATTATTAACACTCATATTTAATTTTATCGGTGTTATCACAAAATCGTAAACGCTCGATTAAAAGCGCTTAAGCGTACTAACCTTTAGTACATTATGCTTGGATCGGTTACTGATAACTCAATAATAAATATGAAGTCTGCTAATGTTGGAATAGACTGCTATATAAGCTGACTAACAAAATTGATAGTGAATGATTGATATCAAAAGGCACATAATCCACTCCAAAGGTACTATAAAATTCCAGCCACCCTGCATTACGTGAATTATTAAGAAAAAATCAATACTCCTGTCTCTGAAAAAATTGGGACAGCTCATCCGATAACCACAGTGTCATGTTAAGCCCTTTACATCGGGAGACCCTTAATCAGGTGTGACAAAATTCGATGCCAATCATGTATTTATTAAATTGTGTTATGCTGTCTAGTACTTCTAATAAAAACACCGGAAAAGCGTCTTAAGAAATCAAAATAATAAAACCTGGTGAAACCCAGGTCTCGTTTGACAAGGCAGAAAACAGCTACCAGGTCCTTACCCCCCTACGGCAGCTTTTTCAGGTCAAGTTCTTTGATCAACCAGGCGTTCCGATCCAGAACGATACTATCCCCTTTCATAAAATGCCCGGCATCGTATCTTTTTTTGCTTTTAACAGGTGCGGTGAGTGAATTAAAGAACACATTTCCATCAGTCTTCGAGATGAATGGATCGTCGTTTGAAAACTGGCACAAAACACTACCGGTAAGCTGACTCGCGTAATCAGTTAATTCGAAAACAGCATTTTGCCGGACATAAGCCACCTTTGATTTGGGCTGGTTTACAAAAAATGCCCAATCAGAAAGGCTTGATGTTACTGCTATAAATACATAGGTTTTTGCAAGGGGCGCTACACCGGCCGCAATGGTCCCATACATGCCTGAGTAGTCGTGTCCCACGAATCCAACACGAGTCGTATCTATCATTTGCTGGGACATTAGCAGGTCCATTGCTCGACGCATTTCAATGACTTGTCCGATTGAATTTTTGTAATCTTCTTCCAATACCCGATTCTCATACCAGGAAGGCTCAGACCACATGGTATTAATCAATAGGGAAACTACTCCCATGGATGCCAGATTGATGGCCTCTTCCAGGTATTGCTGACGATTTGATGTGTGATGACCAAGCCAATGCCCCCAAAGGATTCCCGCAAATGGACCGGGCCCATCGGGTTCCACGAGATAGGCTTCTATGGGATCACTGCCTGGGGCTCCAACGAAGGTAATGTCACGAATGATGACAGATCCACGTTTTTCTACTCCAATCTCATTAACGCTAAAACCTAAGGACTTGTCGTATTCAAACAGTGCCTTTCTCTGTTCAAAGGAAAGATCCTCTGATTGCGCTATTGATTCAAAAGGTTGAAGGCTGATAAGTATGATCAGGATCCCCAGAAAAACTCCGTTTATTGGTTTCAGCAAGTCGTTATTTAACCCCATGGTTTTTAAATCTTGGTTCGGTAATCATTTACCTCCCAAAAGTAAGTAGGTCATTTTATCTGACTCACAATTGTCGGAAATGAATGATAAATGTCAGTAGTGATATTGCTGACATTAGGAGTTGAAGTTACACCTTCAGTCTGATCTCCCAGCGATTGTAAAATTGACCCATGAGACAGGTCCAAAAATCATTAGACTGGCAAAGCCTGGAAGAACCTCAGTTATTAATTCTTAAACAGACTCACGCTAAATGTGGTGCCTTTGGAGGAAGTTTCAAAATTGATCTCACCGTTATTTCGTTTGATCACTTCTCTGGCCACTGAGAGTCCTAAACCCGTACCCTTGCCTGGTTCTTTAGTTGTAAAGAAGGGATCAAATACCTTGTTAATCTTATTGTCCGGTATACCTGGGCCACTATCTGAAATCTTGACTTTTACTTGATCAACCTCATCAGCTGTTTCGATTATAACTGCCCCACGCCCATTGACCGCCTGGATAGCATTGACCAGAAGATTCGTAAAGCATTGTCGAATTTCACTTTCATTAACCTGAACAGAACCCACTTTATTTGAAAACCTGGTGGTAAATGTAGTTTGCCCTTTGACCTGATCGCTTAGGGCATCCAGGCTATCAATAAGTGTATTCTTCAAATCACATTCAGTAACCAAACCAGCTTGATGAAGTCGAAATTCATTTAAACTTCCTGAGAGTTTACTTAATCTTGAAACACCTTCTTTCATTATTTCAAAATAACGACTCAACTCAGTTGAGTTTTTATCGTTTTCGAAGTGTTTCTCGATTTCCAGGGAGCTTTGTTTTACGAAATTAAGCGGATTATTGATCTCATGTGCTATTCCGGAAATTAACACATTAAGTGCCGCCATCTTTTCATTTTCAATCAAGTGATGCTGAGTTTTTGTAAGCAATTTGTGCTGTTTAGCCAATTGCGTGTATGCCTTTTTTTTCTGTAAAAATTGCCTGGTGATCAGTAACGACATTATAATGAACAGGAGTGTTCCAGCCAGTAATAGCAACCTAATCAATCGTTCACTCTTTATTCGCTCCAATAAAATTCTATTCTCAATCTCCTGATCCTCTAATTTCTTGGTGAACTCGATTGCCTGGGCATCCAGCTGTTCTTTGATAACTCGAATATTTTGAGTGATTTCGTGATGTTTATTTTGGTAATAATAGGCTTTTGTGAAGTCTTCCCTCTTTACTTCTAATTGAGCCATGGTTAAAAATAGGTCCACTACATGCATTTCGTATTCATTTTGGGTGTCACCTAAGAGTTTCAATACCCTATTTCCATGACGATAGGCTGAATCATATTGCCCAACAGCCTCAAAAGCTTTTGTCAAGCCAACCCCAGCATCGATGATTTCACTAGAAAACTGAGTTTGAGCTGCGACGCTTTTTGTCAGTGCATTTTGATAGGCAATAATGCTCTTATCATAGCGCTGACTTTTGTAATACAAATCCCCCAATCCTAAATATGCGAGCACCGAATGCTTATTATTTTCATCGTATTGGATTACATTTTTGAGAATTTTTTCGCCTCTTACATAGTTCCCATCCTTGACTTCAAGCTCTCCCAGAGTAACATATATAAGAGATTGTTTTATTCTTAATGAGTCCTTTTGATCCATCAGCGCCAAACCACTCTCCAGGTATTCCCGGGAATTTGCCAGGAGGTCTAGCTTCATAAAAATATGAGCAATGTTGTTGTAGGTGATGAAAAGACGTTTTGTGTTGTTTGCTTTTTTATTTTGCTCAAGGACTGGAAGTAAAGTGACAAGGGCATCAGTATATTTCAATTGGTCCATTTGGGCGAAGGAAACACGCTGAAGGGCATAAAACGCTTGTTCATTATCACCGATTGCTACAAAAAGGTCATGGGCTTTCCTAAGAAACGCTTCTGCTTTTTCGAATTCACCCAGGTAGTTTAAATGCAAATCACCCATCATGGCGTTAGCCTTGGCCAGTATAACTTCCCTACCTACTAAGGGACTTAGATCTATCAAAGCCTTACAATAGAACAGGGCGCTATCATAACTATGCTCATGTTTGTGAAGGGCTGCCAGAAGAAAAAGCGCATCCTGATAACGATCATTAGAAGAATCAGCTCTGACCTCCTTAATTTCCAGCAAATGACGTGATATCTCATTGATGGACAGTTCATGATCCCAATCTACCTGTGAATAGAGATTCAAAGAGACCAGCAAGAAGAAAACGCGAATACTCAATCCCGACATTGATATTATTGCTACTGCAGCAAAAAGATAATCAATTAATAACTAACTAACCGTACAAGTGCACAAGAGAGTTGATCGATCAACTTTTAGTAATACGGACTTTCATAACAGATTACCCCTTGTCGAATTGCTTCCTTCTCTTCAACGACTGTCTGGCAGCTTTATCCACCTTAGCAAATTGCCAATCAACATCATTTTTCTCTTTTGTGGGCAGATGTCCTTTCGCTTTTATCAATTCAAAATCTAATTGATCGATTAATTGGTAAAACTGACGATACAAACTATGATTGTTGAGAAGACGATCATTAGCCGAACGGAAATTTTCCAACTCCAAACGTTTGCGTCTTAGAGGCAGTCCCATGATATTTTGAGAATCAGTATAAACGACTATGTTCTTATTCATTTCCCGAACTTCCGCCAAGGCCCATATTAATGTTTGTAGCTCTAATTTCGTCGAAGATGTATTGTTAAACTGTTTTACCGTGACCTCAGTAGCAATTGAATCTAGTGCCAGATCACTTTCATTCACCGCCAAATAAGCACCACATCCTATATTGAGTTTTGGATCTACGCTCCCGTCGACAAAGAGAAATAGCCTATCCATTAAATTTCACTCAATTGACCAGTCAGGTTACCTCTCGAATCAGGAAAGTCCCAATTTGGAAATGCTTCACACTATAAATATAGGCGTCACGCTCAGAGCCAAAGGATTCGGCTACTCGTCCATCATGGATAACAATGAATTGACCTTTATATTTTTCAATTAGTCTTTGTTCATTTTGAAGATAAAAAGTATTCAACGCTTTTAGAAGTTCACCCATGAAATCCAATTACAATTTTGACCTAAATGATGTATACGTGTGAAATGCCATTTCAACTATAAGGAATTCATATTTATAAAAATGTTGTCTCAATTTACGACAATCTCATCTATAAAAATCTTTGATCTTCTCCCTGCCGTATGATGCCCTTCTGGTACAGGGTTTACTTCTTTTCCTACGATACGGAGCAACTTAACCTGGGTTGATTCAAATGATACGGAAGTGGGTATTTTGTTTCTACCCTGAACATGACTGATCTCAGTTTGATCTATTTCGTTCAACTTGATGAAATTGATTCCATCTTGCGAACCATAGACTTCAATTTTCTCTGGAGGGTAAATCGCTGTAATGGTAAAACGAAGAGAATTTAAAGTCACCTCACTGACCTCCGTCAATTGATCAAATTCAATCTCTGCTTCCAGTCCCTTTGAAAAAGAAAGCCAGTTCTCATCACTCAGATTGAGCTTACCATAGTTGTGATCAGTAAGTTTCGCGGCCTCACCTACTCCTTTGCCAAAGGCCTTATGTACAGGGAATTCAAGCGTAGATATATAACCTACGGCCTTTCCATTTTGGAACGACCTTGCTTTGATGGTACTGCTTTCCCCGAGTGTAAATGCTTGCTGATACTGAGTTGATTTTAGCGTGGGCAAAGTACCGTCCAATGTATAATAAATATCAAGGTCATTCACTTCTGTCTTAAGCGTGATTTCAATCCCATCAGAACCTCCTTCATGGCTTATCCATGGACTGAATGCACTGACGGCATACCGCACATCTTGAGCGTCGAGCCTTTCAAGTTGCGTTTGGAGTCGGTCAGTAAAATCATCCCAGTCTTTATTTTCTTGTTTGGTCCAGCCATTTTCTGCTATGGCGTATAGACGAGGGAATGTCATGTACGTAAGCTTACCCCAATCCGTGATGGATTCCGTCCATAGATTAGCTTGTATGCCCTTAATCAACTTCTCCTCTTCCGAGGTAAGTGATTCAGGTATGACTTGATAACTATAGGCTGTCGACAGCAATAACTCTGAATAACCCAAATTTGGTTCAAGGTCATCATGACCCTGTTTCAGGTCTATGTAGCAATACTCACTGGGTGTCATGATTACTTCATGACCCTCTTTGGCCGATTTGATCCCTCCTGCCTCACCACGCCAACTCATTACCGTCGCATTAGGCGCAAGACCTCCTTCCAGTATTTCGTCCCAGCCTATCATGATCCGGTCACGGGCATTGATGATTTTTTCAATTCGCTTGATAAAGTAGCTCTGCAACTCATACACATCTGCTAAGCCTTCTTCCTTAATTCGACGCTGTGCATGAGGATCTACAAGCCATTGACTCTTGTTGCACTCATCACCGCCAATATGCACATATTCGAAGGGGAATAAGTCCATCACTTCATTCAGCATATTTTCCGCAAACTCAAAAGTCTCTTCTTTACCCGGGTTGTAGGTATTGTTCCTTACAACTCCACCGGTTGCAACATATGGCTCAGCATTGACACAACCAATCTCGGGATAAGCGGCAATGGTGGCCTGGGCATGACCCGGCATGTCGATTTCAGGGACGACTTCAATATATCTCTGTTTGGCATAGTCCACAATTTCACGGACCTCTTCCTGCGTATAAAACCCGCCATAAGTAGGTGTGTCTCCCGGTTGCTGAACGGGCCTTCCAAACCAATTAGAAATAGATTCGTCCGTATTGGTGAAATCCATGCGCCACGCCCCTGTTTCAGTCAGCTCAGGGTAATTCTTAATTTCTAAACGCCAACCCTGATCATCTACCAGATGCCAGTGAAACCGATTGAGTTTCGACTCAGCCATGAAATCAATGACTTCTTTTACCTGCTCTATATTAAAAAAGTGACGGGACACATCGAGCATATAGCCACGCCATCCAAATGCTGGTTGATCGTTGATCGTGACGGATGGAACAGCCCACACGGTCTCTGGTTGTGATGAGCCGCTGTAGAACGATGCGGGGAGTAATTGTTTCAGAGTTTGCAACGCATAAAAGAATCCTGCTCCGCCAGATGACTCAATAGTGATGGATTTTTGGGATACTTCCAGGACATATGCCTCTTCATCCAGATTCTCATCGGTGGAAAAAGTGATCTGTCCTTTTCCCCCAATATTGATCAAAGGTTGCCAACCTGAAACGGGCTCGAATGCTTCAAAGAATAGCCTGGCAACAAATGCCTGCTCTTCATTTTCTACGGCAATTTCAATATGTTTATCAAATCTAAAGTGGCCTTCATGCGCGATCATTTCAACGGGCTTGGGAATTACTGAAAGCGTCCCAATTTCTAATGATTTCTTCGAATCACATGAGATTGCTGTTACTATTATGGCCAGCACTATCAGGTACTTTTTTCTGCTTCTTTTCATCTTTTTCTGAAAACATCCGTCACTAAGACCTTCAATTTAGGTACACCTTACAAGAAATTCATAACAGACTCCTTTTCATTGAATGTCAACACTCATTAACCGAACGGAGATGCTTTTGAAACAATAGAAATTCAGGCAGTCTCTATAAATTAGGAGCTCCATACCTAAACCCAACCATAACTTTCCAATGATCAAGTTTATAAATTCAGCAGCTAAAAAGGACAGACTGCTTTGTCTTAGAGGTACGCTAAAAAGATCTATTTCAGGAATCCTGGTATTAGTTCTTGTCAACTCATGTGTTTTCCAATCTGAACCGGTTCAGCCCCCCAACATTCTTTGGATTTATCTGGAAGATACTTCTCCACTTTTAGGTTGTTATGGAAATACATTGGTCTCAACCCCAAATATCGATTCTTTGGCCAGTCAAGGTATAAGATTTACCAATGCCATCATGCCGGCACCTGTATGCTCAGCCAGTAGATCGAGTATCATTACGGGGATCATGTCTACAACGCTGGGGACGCACAACCATCACAGCTCACGTACAGAAGCATCGGCTATTTACCTGCCTGATTCCATAAATACCATTCCAGAAATCTTTAAAGAAGCAGGCTACTTTACCTTCAACAATGGGAAGGATGACTACAACTTCATTTATGATCGTAAAGTGCTCTATAGTCAGGACTATAAATATCATCCACTATATGGTAAAAGTGGTGAACATTTGGCCATAAGGACCTTGAAAGACCACACGCCTTTCTTTGGTCAAATACAATTGCGAGGCGGAAAGGAAATTTTCTCTTCTACGTTTAAGGAGCGGGTGAAATCACCGGTAGATCGAACAAAAATTGAACTTCCACCCTACCTGCCGGATCACCCGGCTATTATTGAAGAATATGCAAATCACCTGGATGCCATTCAGATTACCGATGAAAAAGTAGGTGACATCATTAGCGAACTTCGACAACAAGATTTACTGGAGAACACCATAATCTTCTTCTTTTCTGACCATGGAATGCGACTGACCAGACACAAACAATTTTTATATGATGGCGGTATTCAGGTCCCATTAATCATTGCTGATTTCACTAACAGTGGGCTTTTAGAAGCGAATTCCGTAGATCAGGACATGATCAGTGGCCTGGACCTTGGTACCAGTTCACTGGCTCTGGCGGGTATAGACATACCCGGTTACATGGAGGGTCTTAACATTTTTGATGAGTCAGCTGAACCAAGAGAATTTGTCATTTCAACAAGGGATCGCTGCGATTTTACGATTGATAGAATTCGTTCTGTTCGGTCCCGGGATTTCAAATACATCCGGAATTTCAAAACAGATCGCCCCTATTCACAACTGACTTACATGGATGTGGATGACGTTGAATTTGTGAGGGTCATGAAGCAATTGTATGCGGAGAATAAACTCGATGCTGTACAGTCGCGGTTTTTTCAGGACAAACGTCCGGCCGAAGAGCTCTATGATTTGATCAATGATCCATTTGAAGTCAACAACCTGGCTGCTGACCCGGAATATTCTGAAGAACGTTCAAAGTACTCCACTATCATGGATCAGTGGATTGCCAAAACCAATGATCAGGGACAATATCCTGAAGACCAGGAAGGCCTTAAACTGATGTTGGGCATTTGGGGCAAAAACGCGATCAACCCTGAATACGATACCTTAAGAAAGCAGTTTCCTGATCTTTCCGGGTCACTATGGGACTTTAAAAACCAATCCTTTAAGAAAGTTTCGTTTTAGTAACCAGGCTAACTTATTCCATACGCTCCAGAGAAAGAATACCAGCAACCGGAACTGAAAAAGATTGGACGCCCTGCGATAATTGGGTAGTACCTTGCTGTAGCTTTTCTCCCATGCAATCATAGATAGTGAGCTTGTATTTTCTTGCGGCTCCCATGTGGTCGATGATGACCTTATTAGACTTTTTACCGTTAATAATGTCTACTTGCTTTTCCTGAGCTGAGTTCATTTCCACAAACTGATCTTCATACAAGGCAATAATTCTCTTCTCTCCATTAGAACTGGAGATGACAGGATAGTTCCCTAATGGGTTCTTCGCCGTAATTGCTTTATCCAACAACACGGAACGATTCTTTGTCCAATAATCCGTATAGAACCTGACCATTTTGAAATGATCTTCAGGTACATCAGCCAGACGAACAGAAATCTGAGGAACAGAAAAAATTACATTGGCCAATTGCAAAGCCGCCACCTCAACAGATTCATCATAATGCCACATTAACATGTCCGCATGAACTGCCGTGTTTCCACTAATCATTCTGAGGTCTGTGGTCCGAACTCTATTGACCATTGCGAGGTTCGGGCAATCTGCGGCCCTGAAGATATTTCCATATTTTCTCATGGCCGGGCCACTATAGGGCTGTCGAAATTCAACCATGATATCTGGTTTGATTTCTCGAAGTTGAAGCATCAAATCAGTCATCAATTTGTCTGTGGCTTCGTTTACAGAAGCAATGTCCCTCCCATCTTCGGCAGTAAGCTTCGTATTCTGATTCGCTGTAAATCGCGCAATAAAATCAAGCTTGAAACCATCTAGATTCCATTCCTGAGCTGCTTTGATATAGGTGTTGATGATGAATGCCCTGACTTCAGGATACCTGGGATCAAGCTCATATGCGCCTTGTCCGTTCCAATAGCGAAGAAATTTTCCTTTCATCTTTTCATAAGCCTGCGACTTCTCTCCCACCAAAGGCACGCTGTACCACAACAGAAACTTCATCCCTAAATCATGGACGTCTTGTACGAATTCCTTCATATCAGGTATTCGCTCTGGCAACCAGTCTCCCGTGTAAGCATATCCACGTTTGTTATCCAATGTCTGCCAACCATCATCGACAATAATGGATTTGAAACCCATTTTCCTGGCCAATTTAGATTCCTCGACGAGTTCTTTTCTGGTCACATTTTGATGATAACTGTACCAGGTGGAATACATGGGAAGTCGGGCATCATTTGGCACGAATGAGGGCGTATATTGATCAAAACCTGCCCACCAGTCGCCTACCTCATTGAGTGAGGTAGCATAGTTAATGGAACGTGTATCAAATCTGACCTGTACTTCGTAGTAATCCAACTCCCGATGCTTTTCAGAAAAGAAGATGATTTGATTATAGATCTCTCCATCTTCCTCTCGCACTGATGTGGTTAGTTCCACCGTATTCAACGCATCAGATACACTGAAGCTCAATCTGTTGGTATCGTCATATCCAAACAAACAGATCACAGGAGCCTCTCTCGCAAGCATTGATTTCACTTTCGAAGGATACCAATCGGCCCGAATGTTTTTGTTCAAGAAGGCAGATGTATTCCATTGACCTGCCACATTCCGGGAAGGTAGGTTCCATTTCAGGGCAATCTTTGGTGGCGTACCGGGCTGATCACGTCGTAATGTAATCGTCGCAACGTCAACACCTCCTTTTAGCTCTTCCGTTTCCCAGTCCAAAGAAAACCCATTGAGCTCTCCTTCAATCGCAATAGGGTAACCACCTAGTTGGTAATCAGCAGTCTCATTTTGAGCCTTTGATATTATACAAGTAAGTAAAAGGCTGATAATGATGAAGTTATGTTTCATGAAAGCGTATTATATCAGGCAAATATTTAGCATAGATGCGTGTTTTCAAAAGATTGCCTGTTCCCTAAAAGTAGTGGAACTAGCGTTAATTCCTCTTTCGAGTGAAGGAACCGTCTTTACTCTGTTTCCGAAAACTTCCCAATACCCGTTACTAACTTGCTAAAGCAGCATTATCACTTGATCAGAACTTAACTTGTTGGGGTTCTTCCCATTCTGGGTTTAATATCAATACCCTCCTTAGTAGCTTTTCGGCGCTTAATTTTTTACCAGAACGTAACGCCCACTTAGCTTTCAAATAGAGCGCGTCCACATAATCGGGATTAGCTTTAAGGGATTTATTAAGATAATAGTGGGCTATCGGTGTTAACTGGGCAGACTTATAGCCAAGAGCCAGTCGGTAATACTTCTGATAGGGAAACAGGTATAACCCGCCTGGAACGAATGATTTCCCACTGATAAGGTGTAAACTGCTTTTAACTTTATTGTAATTCCCTATGGCTTTTGCCGGCTGTCCAAATTTCTCATACAAGTCACCTAGTAAATAATGTGTTTGTGACTGATTTCTCTCCAGCGCCAGGCTTTTGTTAAGCATTTCAACAGCAAGTTCATATTCGCCTTCTTGCCCAAGAAGCACACCCGCATTGTTGTACGCAGCAATGCATAATTCCCGTTCACTATCTACCTGCGTAAGAGAATTAAACAAAGAAAGTGCCTCTTTATTCCGTTCAAAAAACCATAAGGTCTTTGCCTTTTGATAGGTAAGCCAGGAGTCTTCTGGCTGATCTTTTAAACCTTCATCTAATAATCGAAGGTAATAGGTCTGTTTTTTTTCAATAAACGCTTTGGAATGCTGATCGATGTGATGAAAAATGATTGGGTTTTTTAGACAAGTAAATTTAAATCCAGCTTTTTGGATAGATGGACCAACCACTTCATGAACATGGTAAGTGAACTTAACCTTAGGGTGATTCCTAAAAAGACGTACCGTTCCAACAGGTACGGTCGTTTGTTTACCAGTTTCGGGATTGATGAAATGGTCATATCTTGATAATACGACACCTCCAATTGTGGCCTTTACTTCTGAAAGGTCTCTAAGCAAAAAGTCACCATTTTGTAAAGACTCATCTCCATCCAAAAAGAGAACCCAGGGTTGTTGTGCTTTTTCAATAGCGATGTTCCGGGCATAGGCAAAATCATCTTTCCACTTGATTTGTACCACGGAAGCCTGGTGTTTTTGAGCGATCTCCGTCGTACGATCCGTGGAGCCGCTATCCACCACAATGATCTCAGTGACAATGCCTTTAACGGAAGAGAGACACCTGTCCAGGTGCCTCTCTTCATTTTTTGTAATGACGCAACAACTGATCACTATGAGTGATAGAAAGCAGCTGCTTTTTCAGTGTTGTCGCTATTCTCCAACGTCGCCTGATCTGAATCTCCTGAGAAAAAGCTTACCAGCGAGGCCATCAGATAAAAGATATATGCCATGATTTTTTTATTAAAGATAGGTGATTTATCGTTTCTGTTTCACAAGACTATTCAACTATTCCTTAACTCTAAAATAGATAGAGCGGTCGATAAATTGGATCCTTACAAACGTGTAAGGGAGAAGTACAAATTATGTTAGATTTGACAGTGGAACTCCTGGGTCCGATGAACCTTCATTCCGTAATAAGTGAAGTAGGCGCTTAGTTAGATTCCAGACATATCCCCTGATCTCCGGACAAAGGTGGAAGTTCCTATTTCTGATTATCTGACATTTCGCGATTCAATGATAATGATTCTTGACTCTTTCGTTCCACCGATAATATTTTCACATTAAGTAAAGGAAACGATCGATTGATCATTCTCCACATCGTTACATAATTCTTCTAATGTCTTATCATTTAACAATGATTTGATTTTCTCCTTCACTACTTTGTATTCAAAATGGATTGGACAAGGCGTTTTGTCTGAACATTTCTTTAATCCTATTCCACAGCGGTCGAAAATATCGAGTCCGTCTATTATCTCAACCACCTTCATGAGTTTCAACTTTGATGGACTCCTGGTTAATGAAAACCCGCCGGATGGTCCTTTCACCGAAACCAATATCTTATTTTTCACAAGATTTTGAAGAATTTTACTTAAAAAATGCAGGGGAATCTTTTGTGACTTAGCTATTTCTTTCAGGCCAACAGAACTGCCATCTTTTGAAGTCAATGCAATAAAAAGGACGGCTTGAAGGGCATACTCACATGATCGGGTAAACATTGTTTTCGTGCATGTCAGTGCAGAATATAAATTAACAAAAGATAAGCAGGATATTTAATTAACGTCATCACACAATTGAACATTGAGTTGATTTTCAAATTCCGTAACCTTGCCTCATCAGAGATGTGAAAAATACGTCAGGTTTTTCTGATGACCTCCTGGATCAGGAGAATCCTGGATCTGAATTTGCAGAAGTTAACGTTAGTATTGCGTAATATCTTCCCCAAAAGAGATGGAATATTTTCTGATTGGTAGGATAGTTCACTTCCGAAATCTGAGATTTCCGTTTTCGATGGGTATAGCAGCTTTGACCAATAAGGTGAAGATAAATATGCCCATGGCCCAGATACCAATAGTCACACCAATCTCAATCCACGTTGGAGCATATTCCACTATAGCACCCCAGGGTCCAGGAATAAAGCCCGGAATGATGAGCCCCATCCCCTTTTCAATCCAGATCGCGATGAACAGCAATACGCAGGCGAGGTTTAGCCATTTCAGGTCCTTCCGAAAAGTATGGATCGTTAGAATAATAGTCGCTAACACATTCATTGTAATGGAAGAATAGATCCAGGGCATGAGTGCATTTTTTCCATCAAGACCAAAATAGAGATATAGAGCGCTGATGCTATGGTGTGTAGGTGCATAGAATTCCTTAAAAAGCTCTGATATAAGCATCACGAGATTTATTTGGGCAGCTACCGTCACCACCAGGGAAATCTTCCGAATCGTGGTTTTGGCGATCTTATAATCAGTATAATGATGTATTACTTGCAAGCAAATAATAATTAACGCAGGTCCGGCAGCAAACGCTGAGGCCAGAAACCTGGGACCTAATAGGGCGTTGTTCCAAAAGGGTCTTGCTGGCAAACCGGCATACAAAAAGGCGGTTACCATGTGTATTCCAACAGCCCAAAACACGGAGATCATGACTCCAGGCAAGTAGAACTTCTTGTTAGGTTCCTTTCCCTGATACCTGCTGATTAGAATATATAATGGAA
This sequence comes from Cyclobacteriaceae bacterium, assembly GCA_965215825.1. GTDB lineage: Bacteria > Bacteroidota > Bacteroidia > Cytophagales > Cyclobacteriaceae > JAWPMT01. Next base: position 2,379,007 of record CBDCEM010000003.1, read on the forward strand.
TAGTAAGATTGATAAACAAGTATCCATTCAAAACGATCACATCCCAGGCCAGCATAGAATCCGGCCAGTTGAACCTGCCAATTCCCGGAATCAAATGCCACGCACGGATAGGTCCGCCCAGGTCTACTGTAACAAAGGCCAAACACATGATCAAAGCCGCTACTGCCATTCCTTCACCAATGAGTACCGCTTTTGAAAAATCGAAATCCTTCAATATATAAGTAGGAACAACGAGCATGACAGCTGCAGCTGCTACCCCCACGAGAAAGGTGAAGTTAGAAATGTACAACCCCCAACTTACCCTATCATTCATACCCGTTACAGAAAGGCCTTCATTCAACTGCAGGTTGAAGCAATAAGCACCTGTGAGCATCAATAAGGTAAGAGACCCCATCCATAGGTGGTATGTTTTGCTGCCTTGGGTGGCTTCATTGAGGCCATCCCTGATCATGGCAAAGAATATCCTGAATTGCTGCATAATCATTAGTCCATGAAGTACCAGAACTTGGGCTCCGTACCCAGGTCTTCTTTCAAGCGAAATACTTTCTTATTGGCAAGGACCCATCGAATATCGCTTTCCGGGTCAAGTAAGTTGCCAAAAATCCTTGCTCCTGTTGGACATGCTTCCACACAAGCAGGGTTTTTGCCATTCCTCGAACGCTGAATGCAAAAGGTGCATTTTTCCATCACACCTTTGTTTCTGGGTCTATTGCCCAGGTAATGCTGTATGAGGTTTATTTCTGGCTCAGGCACCTGAGGTTCAGCCCAATTAAACCTTCTACCATCATAGGGGCACGCCGCCATGCAATACCTACATCCTATGCACCAGTCATAATCGATTACGACAATTCCATCTTCTTCTTTCCAGGTAGCTTCTACAGGGCATACATCGACACAAGGAGGATTCTCACAGTGAAAGCACTGTGTGCCCATATAGAAGTGTCCTTCGGCCGGAACTTCATGAAAATAATTATCGTCGGAATTCTCAAAGTTGATGGACCCATTTTGGTGTTCATGGATCCGAATGTATTGCATCTGTGAATCTCTATCCTGATTATTTTCCTCTACACAGGCGTTTACACAATCCATGTATCCCTGACATTTTGAGATGTTAAAGGCATAGCCGTAAAGGACTCCTTTGATCGCTCCTTTAGCTGAAACTGATGCTTTCTTACCCTGATTAAGTTCATACAGTCTTTCGAGTCTTTTAACCGTATCTTCTTTCTCTTGTTCACTCATCAATCGGTAATTGCCCTTGAAGAATTCTTCCCACTCCAGTTGTTTCTTTTCTTTCTTTTCGTCAGAAGCCATTACGCTACAAGAGGAATTTGCGACTCCAGCACCCGCTATCAAACTAGCTGTCAACGACTTGAACATTCCTCTTCTACTGGTCTTCTTTTTAAAAGTCTGATCAATCCCATCCCCATGTTTGCACGAGCAATCTGCTGCATTACAAGAATGGCCCTGGGTTGTCATATCACTATTTTCATTGATCATGATATCTCTTTAAAGTCAATTATTTCTTTCTATTATTTTAGCTGTATTTAACCGGGCAGGCCATCTGCTCTGAATTTGTGGTTGATGGGGATTGTGACAGCTAACACAATTGTAGATTGTCCGGGGTTTAACCCAGCCTAAGGCTCTTTTTCCATGCGCACCTCCTAACCAATCCTTAGCCTGACTGGAATGACATTGCGCACAAACCTTATAACTGTGATCAAAATTTATTTCAATACCTGTAAGCGAGACTAACTCATCAGGCTTATTCAAGTCGTGGCATGAAGCGCAATTCATAACCTGGGCATCGGCGTGATTCAATTGAATGTTCCAATGAGCATCCTGTTGCGAATCTGTAAGCTTGTCAGGAACTTGATCATGACATGTGGAACAAGGAAAAGACTTTAGGTCGGGCTTTCTTGTCAGAACGAAAGTCTCATTGGCAGAAGCGGGCTGGGGGTTATTCAGTTCTTCGTTTTGACGTAGGTCAACTAATGCTTTCTTAAGGTCATCCATCAATGCAAGCATTTCTTCGTCGTAAATCACAGAATCAGTTTTCGATTCTGGAAGTGTTTGCAAAATACCCTTATGCCCATCACCGTGATGATCTCTACTTCCAGGAGTTCCACATGCTGTCATCAATAAAGATGAAAAGCAAATAAAGTATGTTAACCATCTGATATTCATTGACTTAAGTTCTCCCATTGTATCTTTGGTTTGTTCAAAGGAATAGAATCCCATACTATTTTGAAGGAAGTAGTTGTGGCATGGCACTGTCTACAATTGGCCCTCTCAGAATGACTCACTCGTATTTCTTTTGGAATAGCCGGACCCGCATGGCAAGAGAGACAATTTTCTCTCATCTGCAAATCGTGGGGTATCGGAGGTGGACTACCTGGCAAGGTGGCGCCACCAATATCCGGGTGTGGTGTTTTTCTCCAGGTAGTCTTCCGAAATAATTCAGTGGTCTTAACAGGGACGTGGCACTGCCGACAGTTGGTTAGATCTGTGTGGGGGCTTATCGGTGCATAAGCCTTGAACCTATCAACATATCCACCATTTTGATGACATTGAAGGCAACTATTCCCGCCTATGCCCTTTTCGCTCAATAATTCATGGGGAATCGTTGGTGGTGCTCCCGGATATGCACGGTTTTCATAATATTCATCGAGAGATTTCTGATTTGTCAAGGACATCTCTTCAAAATTGATCTGTCCATTGCCCCTTTCAAAAACTCCTGACTCAGACGGAAGAGATTGCACATATTGATCCAATTTAGATGGAGTGTAAACGGCTTTCTCCGTCTGGATGCTGACGTCCAAAATGTAGATGCCCGCAACCATCAATAAAACGAGCATCAATATGACTCGGTATCTGGCTTTAAACACGTCGGTATTTTTTAACGTTAACGGCGCATTTCTTATAATCCGGTTGTTTGGAAATCGGACAGAACGCATCAAGCGTTAATTCATTGATCAGGAATTCTTCGTCGAAGAAGGGAACAAATACCTGACCTGGAGTAGGTTTTCCTCGTTGATCAACGGAAGCCGGCATCACAATTTCTCCCCTCCTCGAGGTGATTGTGACCAAGTCACCGGTTCTTACGTTCATGTTCTTTGCATCATCAGGATGCAATTCGACATAGCTATTAGGTACGGCCTGATGCAAAACGGATATCCTTCTCGTCATCGAGCCTGTATGCCAATGTTCAATGACCCGCCCGGTATTCAGCCAGAAAGGGTATTCTTCATCAGGTACTTCCGGAGGTGCTTCGTAAGGCCTGGTGAAAATCCAGGCTTTACCGTCGGGCTTTCCATAGAAATCAAAGGTATCTCCCTTACAAGCCGGATCATATTGACCATGGAACCTCCATTTGGTTTCCTTCCCTTCCACGAAGGGCCATTGTGCTCCGGGCTGCGATTTCAGTACTTCATAAGGTGCCATGCCATGTTTGGCACCCGCATGGAATCTCCCATACTCTTTCCAAATTTCTTCGATATGATTCTCGTGTTTCCAAGGGAACAGTTTACCATACCCCATTCTTCGTGCCACTTCAATGAGTTGCCAGGTATCACTCATTGCTTCACCAGGCGGGTCGATCATTTGATCAAAATGTTGTGTTCTTCTTTCAGAATTACCATACATGCCTTCTCGTTCAATCCACATAGCAGATGGAAGAACCACGTCTGCCACCGCGGTAGTTGGTGTTGGATAGATGTCAGATACTACAACGAACCGACCATCCTTCTCCATTGCGGGCTTGTATCTATTGAGTTTTGGCATGGTCACCATGGGATTGGTCACTTGTATCCACATAAAATTGATATCGCCTCTGTCCAGTGCCCTGAACATTTCAACCGTGTGATAGGTGGGTTTAGCTGGGATATTCTCTACAGGAACCTGCCAGATGTCCGCCGCTTTTTTCCTGGCCTTCTCACTTGTTACCACTCCGTATGGTAGTTTGTGAGTTAACGTTCCTACTTCTCGGACAGTACCACAAGCGCTTGGTTGGCCTGTTAGAGAGAAGGGGCTATTTCCTGGCGTGGAGATCTTACCAGTAAGTAAATGAATGTTATAGATCAGGTTATTGATCCAAGTTCCCCGAGTATGCTGATTGGCACCCATGCACCACAATGACATCACTTTGAGGTTGGGATTTCCATACAAAGAGGCCAGATATTTGATGTCTCGGGCAGAAACACCAGTAAGCGCTTCAATTCGCTCAGGTTTGTAATCTTCCAGAAAGGCGGTTAAATCGTCGAAAGAGATATCCTGAGTTTCGTCTTTGAAAGCAAAACCATCCTTTAGACCATATCCGATATTTGTTTTTCCTTTCTTGAGTGAAGTATGCTTCTCCACGAAATGCGTATTGACCCATCCGTTCTTGATGATTTCGTAGCAAATGGCATTGGCGATTGCAAGGTCCGTTTGTGGATTAAACAATATAGAACGGTCGGCTGCGACGCTTGTTCTTGTGGTCCGGGTGGCCAGGTCGATAATCCTGACATTCTCTCTTTTTAACCGGTTGTCTAATAATCGGGAAAACAATACCGGGTGCATCTCAGCCATATTGTTGCCCCATAGGACAAATACGTTGGCATGGTCAATATCCTCGTAGCAGCCCATGGGTTCATCTATGCCAAAAGAAGTGATGAAGCCAGTTACCGCGCTTGCCATGCATAACCTGGCATTCGCTTCCAGGTTGTTGGTACCTATGGCTCCCTTCATCAGTTTAGAAGCGACATATCCATCAGGGATAGTCCATTGTCCTGAACCATATAAGGAAACGGAATCCTTGCCATGGGTTTTAATGGATTCCTTCATTTTGGAAGCTACAAGATCCAAGGCTTCTTCCATCGATGTTTCAACCATCACCCCATTCTTTTTTACAAGGGGTTTGGTCAATCGGTCTTTGCCATAAAGTGCCATAATGGAGTGGTAACCTTTGACACAACACAGACCTTTATTCACAGGACTTTGAGGGTCTCCTTTTACCGCGGCAGCCTTTCCGTTTTGCAAGCCAATCAATAAGCCACACCCTACTCCACAAAACCTGCACGGTGCTTTTTTCCATTCAAAATCACCTTCCGGAAGGTTTTTAATTTGCTCATCTGCAAATACAATTCCAGGAAACATACTGGCAGCTGTAGCTAATGCCGATGCGGCGGCTATTTTCTTCAAAAAATCTCTTCTTCCTTGTGTCTGGAGCATATTGAGTTCTTATTAGTCGTTAAATCCTGAAACCAGGGTGTAGTGGTCCAGGCTCTTAATTTCTTTCAGTTTTGCTATGAGGTCATCTTCAACTTGCTGACTTTCCGTATCTGTGACCATGATCAGAATGTCCTTGTTTTCGGCTGGTATTACCTCACAATTGTGATCATATAAGGCATGAACCAATTCGTCTTTCTGGCCTGAATGTGGAAAGACTAGATAACTTTTTATAGGCATGATAGTAGCGTTAATTAGGTATGGTTTTATTCTGATTTGAATAGTGTGGGTTTGAATGTGATCATCGTCCAGGCCCAGTTGGTCACCAAAGAAGCATCTCCCCCTCTTAACTCTTCCATTGTATCTGTTCCTAACATTTGAGAGTAGCCAAGATTCAGGGTGATGTCAGGATCCAATTTCAACACATAAACCAGGTCGATTTCAGTACCCATAGCTTTACTAAGTTCCTCACCTGAATCACTGAATTGCTTTGACCCAGTTAGAAATTCATGGAAATTAACCATTAAGGACCCTTTTCCGATACTGAATTTGGTTTTCAGATAGATATCCTGAACTCCGACAGTGCCATTGGCCGGACCTACGAAAAAGTAATCCATATAACCATTGTGGGCATGATTAGTACCGAAATCAGGGCTGAAATTTGTCAGAGACGATGAAGTGTCATCCGCGTCTTTGCCGGATATATATTCATAACCAATAGTAACAGGCGTAGCATTGGTTTTTATGATCATGTTGGCCCCTGCCAAAAGCGCATCCACCTTTCTGGAATTGAATTCTCCCGTCTGATAATACACATCTCCTCCTATTGATATAGTACCCAGAGATTTGCTGGCAATTACCCCAAAAGTCTGCTTGAAAGATTCCGTAGAATCCGTATTCTGATAACCAGCATTGAGCGCTAGTAAGGATAGTTTAAGGGTTTCGAAATCTTTGTGAAACCATCCATACTGCATGGTTTTGTAATTTCCCCCTACTGAATAGAACCGCGCCCCAGGCGATTGGAGTAATGCGGGTTCAGGGATATCATCATCCTGATTAAAGGCTATACCCAGATGTAATTTAGTTTTAGAAGCATCTTTTTCATACATGAACAGCATGGCATCATGCCTTCTTCCCTGTTGTGCCCATTCTAATCCCCCGATAAACCTTTGATTATCATAGGAAATGATCTGTCTTCCGACTTTGAAGGAGATATCGGGAGTGAGAAAGAACCGTCCCCAACCTTCACTCAAGAAGGTTTTACCCAATTCTTCTTTGAAGATTTGACTCGTTTCACCCCAAATCCTAATGTCTTGAAATGCTACTTTGAGAACATATTTTTCTGACTTATAATCTAAATAGAGTCTACTTCGCTGTTCGGTGAAAAGCGCTGCCTCAATGTTCTCGGATGACCTTAATGTCTTAAATCCATTTCTGAATTCTGTTCTGGGCCGTACTTCTGCAGAGAGTTTGAATTGACCCTGTACTTGGCAAGGAATAGCGAAGACCAAAAGTGTCAAAACAAAAATGGTATATGTTCTTATCATGTTGACTTTCGAATTGTGAGCGTAAATTCATTGAATCCGAAATTTGAAAACCTGATAAAATTCAAGTCGCCATCATGATTTAAATCAGCTTCTTAAAAAATGAGATACTTATTATCTCAATCAAATTTGATTACCTTTTTTGCACAACATAAAAAACAGCCTGTGGTTGGAATTTATGAATTTTCCTTGTCGCGTGATACCTAATGTTGCTACTGAAAACTTTAGACACCCAATTATCTATATGAATGTAAGTGTCATACGTGAAGACCGCATTTCTGAAGAGAGAACCGAATTTCTTTTGAAGAAATGCCATCCCTGTAAAGCAAAATATTTTGGAAACTATTTTTACATTGAATTTACGAAATTCCTCCTCAAAGATGTGCGTAGGAATTCCGCGTTCATTCCGGGTTAGATTCTTCCGTTCTTTACGCCAGTCACCCATGGAATTGATGGGCTCCCTGAGCAACAAATATCCTCCCGGCTTGAGTACTCTCAGTAGCTCAGAAAGCACATAACTCACATTCGGAATGTGATGTAGCGTTCCAAAACATGTGACTGTATCAAATGAATTGTCTTCAAAAGAGATTGTGCCCTTAACAGATGGTTTAACATATACTGGCTTGTGATTACCTATTTTCTCACTAACAAGGTTTTCTGACGGCTCAATAATTGTAATACTACTGATCCTTTCCGAGTAAGGCTCAAATTCGAACCCCCAAGCGGACCCTAGGCCAAGTATGTTCCCTAATTCCTTCTTTCTGATTTTACTAAACCCATTGATCCTGTTCAAAGCGTGGTACCCGTATTGCTCTGCTTTGTGATATTTACTTCCGAGATCAGCATAACCTTCTGTTTCCTCCTGAAACCATTTCTGGATTTGTTCTACAGAAAAGTCATTGCCATAGAGTTTTTCGCCGCGTAAGTATTCATCAATCATCGTTGAAATTTTACGATTCTTCCTTCATACATATAAACATGTATGCAGTTGAGGTTTGTACAATGAAAGATTTAAATTTATCATCGGGTATTATCGTCATGACTAGCGACCAAAGTGGCAATGCCTCTTTCGTAATGTCTTCGACAATAAACGTACCCATATCATTACTTTCCATTTTCTTCAAAGCAAAAATAAATGTTGCCAGGTTGGCATTCGGGGCATGGAGCCCATCATCGATGATCAGGTCTATTTTGCTATCAATCGCAGCGCTTAATGAATCAAAAGTTTCAGGTTTCGTCTGATCAACAAAAAAGGTTTGAATTCTATCTTCCTCAAACAAGATACCTTTATCATAGTCTGCGCCGAAAACCTTAGCCTGAGGGAGGCAATCTCTAAATGTACGTAAGGAAGCACCGGGTTTACCCATAGTTCCCATGTTTGAGGCAACTTTCGTATTGTTTGTACCCAGTCCAACTTCTAATAAACCTGTCACAGGACGCAAGGCAATCACGGATGCATACACCAAATGATAATTGTGTTTGCTGGACTTATCGCTTCCGTATTCTTTGAACTTCTGGTCAAGCAAAGACCTAATCTCGGCATCATCCGGGTTTCCTAAGGCCTTGCGAAAGGCATCGATGGAAAGAGGCTTGCTCTCACTGTGTTTCCCCAGATGTGTGGCTAACGATAACAAGTGTGGAATAGACTGGTTAATCGATAATTGAGTAAGGCTGGCAATGACCCTGGGTGTACCGGATCCTGCCGGGAAAAATAACAATACATCATACGGATAGATCAGGCCAAATACCTTGGAGATACGTCTTCTGATCCTACTGAAGATTCTGGCTCGAATGAGTCGGATATTCATGAATAATTAAAGAAAATAGGTCTAGAGAATTTTTTGATGAACACGTTTTTCTAAATCTTCCAACTAAATTGGATATTACTATAAAGTCCGTTAGCAAAAAAATTACTGTGCTGGTAAATCAAAACAGGTGCGAATGTGCCGCGCTTTATTTTGATTTTCGCTGAACACTCAACGGAATGCAAATATTGTTTATCAAAACCGAAATCTTCCACAGTATAGGCATTTCCCAGGTTTTCGAAATAAACATATCTGGCAATAATTGGGACATTACCCAATAGCCATCTTGTACTTAAGTTGAAGCCTGAAATGATATTTCTGATTGCCGTAAAATGGAATGTTTGCTGTTCATTGCGCGTGAACATCGCATTGCCAACCGGTTCACCATGGTAGGTCCATCCAGAGGAATACAGAAAATTGTTGTAGTAATTTTCAGGTGCGAAAATAAAAGTGCCTTGTGAGGTTAATTTGTCTTCATCCTGTTCTTTGGTGGACCACATCTCCAGGTTAATACGTTTCAGAAAGCGACTTTTCTGGAATTGAATACTTAAACCCGCCAGGCCAGTATTGATGTATCTCGGTTGTAAACCACTGGCATCCTCAAATGGAATTTGCATATAGCCCATAACCTGGACCGTCTTAAAATGACGGGTGACCCCAAAGTCTAACTCACCGAAATGATCGCCAATCGAGTTGTTGAATTCTCCCTGATTTGCATTTTTCACATCGTTTTGAGCCAATGTTACCCTTAGAAAATCGGAGAATGAAGAGGAAAGCTTAAGGTCATCTTCAACAAGGGTACCTCCCCAAAGCGCATTGTGTGTGATACCGATAAAGACTCTTATTTGCTTTATGTCCTTACCCACTCTGAAATGGAGAGATTTCTGATGAAGGAAGGGTTTGCTAACTCGTCGGTTTTCTTCTAACCAACCGTGTGCCACATAAAACCGCAAACTTATTGACTCATTCCAAATGGGAATTGGAATCCACCCTGACTGCAAGGACACTTTTGGAATGGGTAATGAATTGTTTGCATTGAAATTTGATGCTATGTTGAGCAACGTGTCTCTGATTCCCCATACCTCTTCTTGCCTGCCTCCGAATAGAGAAAAATTCTTATACGACATGCCCAACCCTCCCTGGATCAGGTTCCCGGAAAATTCAGAAGATAACCTACCTACCAATTCCGCTTTGTAATTGACTTGAAAATTATTCTTATCCAGAATTGTACTGCTACTGAAAATGCTGACAATCCCCTGATTGGGGTCACGATCATAACGCTGGGAATTTTTAGCATGAAGCCAGAAGGCTGTTTGATCACCAGTTCCGAATAAAGCCACAAGGGATATTGTATGTACTGAATCCTCTTCAGGAAATGATTGGCATTGGAGCGTAGAATGCGCAATGCATAATATAACGATGAAGCAGAATCGAAAAAACCTCCGATCGGAATCAGAATGCATTCGGTTGGTTGTAGATTCTAAAAAAAGTAAGTATTACGATCTTCAAATCTAACCAAGGTGACCAATTCGCAATGTACCAGATGTCACAATTACGTCTTCCGACTTTCTGTTTTTCGGAAATGGCTGGTCCTCGAAAGTTATTCACCTGGGCCCATCCCGTCAAGCCGGGTTTCACATAATGTCTCACCATGTACCCACCTAATGTTTCCTGAAATTCCTTATTCAACGAAATTCGATGAGGTCTCGGCCCAACTAAACTCATATTACCCATGATAATATTGATCAGTTGAGGAAACTCATCCAAACTCGTTTTCCTTAGAAAACGTCCCACTTTGGTTACTCGTGGATCATCTTTGGTGGCAGATTGATCCAGGTCATTGACGATCATGGTCCTAAACTTGAGGCAGTTAAAAACTTTTTTATTGAGTCCTATGCGCCTCGGTATATAGAACACAGGGCCTTTGGACTCAAGCTTAATCGCAATGGCAATGATCAAAAACAAAGGAAGGCTTACCAGTAAGAAAAGGCATCCTAGTGCCAGATCGAAACTTCTTTTGATTATCCTGTTTTTGAATCTATCGAGAGGAATGGATCTTAGGTTCAAAATGGGCAAATTCCCGATTTGTGAAATTGAATAATTATTCTCTAGTTGTGACTCAATCCAATTGGGCTCTAGGGAGAATTTTAACCTCACACCATGTTTGTCCGCCACCTTAAGAAAAGTTTTCACAGAGTTTCGCTCCAGTGAACCATCCAGGATCAGAATCTCATCTGCATCGTTTTCTGCTAAAAAATCACACAGGTCATTCAAGGTCTCGTTAAGTAACCCCTTTGAACTATCACATTGATGAACAATTCTTGTAGCCAAGAATGGATTAGAGTTGATATACCCACTGATTTTCTTACGATCAGCTTCCTCACCGATCACAACTAATCTGTTATTTGAAAACTTCTTGAAGGTCACAAATGAGAAGGATACCCGTAAAAGCAAGTGCAAAATAAAATCTAACCCTACATACAAGAGTATAACTGTGATTCCATAAGATTGATTACCAGAGCCCGTAAAAAATAGGAGTAGATAACAGATGGCCAGGAGGAACATCATCCCTTGTAAGGTCTTGCTCAGGTAGGTACTTGTGTCTTGTTTGTTACTCGTTTCGTCTACAACGAGGATATAGACAACAAACAGGCCCCAAAAAAGGAAATTGAACAAAGGAGTATCTCCAACTACCAAATCCGGTTTAAGAATCGAAATAATCGGAATGGCAATTAATAAAGCCAAAATGGCCTTTACCCTTGATAAGGATAAAAAGGCGGCGGACGAAATATTCATAAAGTAGGCGATCTTTATGAGCTATCACTCATCGGTTAACTAATAGTAATTTGTCTAAAGTAGTAGTGTCGGTCATGGTAAAGATAGATTATTGACCGGACAGATTGAAAGAAAACATCAGGAATCTACCTGTAATTTTTCAATAGGCACAAGTTATTCCTTCTTGATCATTCTGATATTTACATTCGGCGCATACTTTCTCAGAAACGGTAGTGTGCGAAAGACCATTTCATCCACCTTCCAAAGAAATTTCATCATCATACGGAAAAGCGGTTTAGGCAGAACCTTTTCAAAAGCTTTGAATGGATGCGAAAAGATGTCAAAATAGAAGTATTGAATTTTTTCGAATTGATTGCCAAACCCCTGGATGTGTTCATACCAAAGTGAAAACTCACCGAAAGCATGTTTGATGTGATGTCTCAGGAACCGAATAATTTCACTGAAAAGATTATACGATAGCGGTTCAGAAATAAAGATCAGTTCACCTTTGGGTTTTAACAATTCGTGAAGCCGTTTTCCAATGTTGAAATCATAGATGATATGGTGCAACGCCGCCTCACCAACGATTAGATCGAAATAGTTGTCAGGTAAGTCGGCACTTACGATATCACTTGCAGTGAATCGGCAATTCCCAGCACCAAATATTTGTTGATTTTTAGTCGCGATTTCTATGGAGTTTTCATCAATATCCACTCCGACTACTTCTTCTGCAAAATGAGAAAGATAAATCGCCAAACTGCCCTCACCGCAAGCCACTTCCAGCACTCGTTTACCTTTGAGGTTTTCAACATTCAGGAGCCCAAGCCCATGGTCGATGTTATAGCTTTTTCGGAAACCCCGTTGCTCCAGGATTTCCTTTTTCAGTTGATCAATGTCCATTAAGATGCAATTCTAAATGTATCTTTCAAAATAAGCACCAAGAACCTCGTGTTATAAACCAGATATTTTTTGAAGTGCTTTTTTGGATTTTGCAACAAGCGATAGAACCACCGTAATCCGACCCTTTTAATCCACTCTGGACTTTTAGTCTCAACTCCACTCACATAGTCAAATACTGCTCCAACCCCCAAACAAGTTCCATGAGGTAGTTGCTTGGCCAAATAGGACATCATATGGTCCTGCTTGGGACTGCTAATCCCTACCCAGATTATGTCCGCTTTGGAATCTCTTATCTTTTGGATGTCTCCCTTCAAAGATTCCCAATCGAAGTGTTGGTCGGAGATCATAGGAGGCGACAGGTATCCCTTTATCGCAGCGTTGGGGTACTCCAGACCAAGAGTTGTTTCGAATTTTAGCAAACTTTCCGGGTAGGTGCCGTAGAAGAAGTGACTCAATGGTGAATCAAGTAAGGACTTCATTAGCCAATAGCCTGAAATTGTACCTTTAATGCTCAATCCTCGCGAACGAGCTGTCCAGGCCAATGGTGACCCGTCCATGACGGAAAATAGGGATCGGTTAACTACCTTTCTCAGCTCATGGTTTTCATTTGCCAGTACAACCACATATGTATTGACAAAACAGATAAAACCTCCAGACACTTTCCTAGAGACCAATAAGTGAGAGAGTTCGTCCTGATCGACCAAACCAAAACGAATTCCAAACATTTCGGTGGTTTCTACCACCTCTGAGATTGTTGTATCTGTCAAAATTTTATTCATACTAAATATTCAATAAGAATTGAATAATTCAGGGCAAGGCCTAGATTTGCTAAGTTAAATTAAATGTGATCACTTGGTGAAGACAAGATCAATCAAGCTTTCTGAACTGTTAACCGAAGTTTCAGAAAAGACTCAAATTCACGTCGGTCAGCAGCCAACTAGAATGGTGATCTCCTTCTTTTTTCTATTCTTGACTGGATTTGGTCAGCCGGTTGTCGGACAAAACATCGAGGACCTCAAAAACGTAGAAGTCGAAAACCTAACAGATGAACAACTGCTCAAATTTCAGTCAGAAATCGAGAGCAGAGACCTAACCCAGGAAGAACTTCTAACGTTAGCACGACTCAATGGCATTTCTGAAACTAAGATTCAGCAACTGCAACTTCGACTGGCTGCAGTAGGATCAGCAGGTGGCCGAACAGTAATTGGGGACCGGGGGAGAGAAAGCAATGCGCCTGTTCCCGTTTATGGCCCAAAGCCGAAAATGGGGAATCAATCTGTTTTTGGTCTTTCTTTCTTCCGAAATGCAAATCTCACATTCGAACCAAGCGCCAATATTCCTACTCCCCGAAATTATAAACTAGGTGCAGGCGATGAATTATTTATCGATATATGGGGCGATGCTCAAAAAAGCTATCAGCTTACTTTAAGTCCCGAGGGGATTGTTTTGATTCCGGATGTGGGGCCTATCTTTCTTAATGGAAAAACCGTGGAGGATGCTGAGAAAATTATCATTAGAAGGATCAAGAGCATTTTTTCCTCATTGGGTGAGCGATCCAACGCACTTGTAACATTAGGACAAACCAGGAGTATCAAAGTACATATGGTGGGTGAAGTAGAATTTCCCGGGACCTACACCGTCTCTTCATTTAGCACCCCTTTCAATGCCTTATACCAGGCGAAAGGCCCCAATAAAAATGGAAGTTTCAGAAATATAAAAATCCGTCGGGATGGAAAAATCATTCAAACATTAGACATTTATGATTACCTGTTAGCGAAACCCACCCCTGCCCTTACGCTTGAGGACCAGGATGTGCTGATCGTCCCTCCATATGAAAATAGGGTACAAATCAGTGGAAGTGTCAAAAGACCAGCCGTCTATGAGGTCGATCAGGATGAAAGCCTGAATGAATTGTTGAAAATGGCCGGCGGATTCTCTGGAAGAGCATTCAAGAATCGCCTCAGGATTATAAGGAACCTTGATAGCTATCGGTCCGTGTTGACGATCGAACGCGGAGCCTTTGAAGCAACTCCTCTGATGGACGGAGACCATGTGATCGTGACAGGAATAGATACTGGAATTAGGAATAAACTGTATATCGGAGGGCCTGTTTATCAGCCTGGAACTTATCAGGTACAAGAACAAATGTCGCTGAAAGACCTGATTAATCAAGCTGCGGGGCTTAAGCCTGGGGCCCATCGACAGCAGGCGTTATTGTATAGGAAAGATGAAAATTTCGAGGATTACGTCATTTCAGTTGACCTCCTCAATCAAGCTGATTTGGATTTGAGGCTTATGGTGGAGGATTCCTTGGTGATCAAGAGAAAGGAAGAAATTAAATTCCGAGAAACGGTGAAAATTCTTGGAGATGTGGCCAGACCAGGCACTCTCCTTTTTGTCGACAGTCTCACCATCAGTCATGCAGTATACTTGTCAGGAGGGTTCCTGAAAAAGACAGATACCACTTTTGCGGAAGTGAGTCTACCTCTGGCGAAAGATGTGCAGGGAGGAAGTGAAATCTCAGTTGAAAAAGTAATTTACGATCAATTCGACAGTTATGAATTACAGCCAGGGTCTACTATATTGTTTCGTAGAGACCCAGCTTATCTGGACGAAAAATTGGTCTTGATTGAAGGCGAGGTGGTTTTCCCAGGATATTATGCCATCAATAATGACACGGATCAATATGTATCTGATCTTATTTCACGGGCCGGAGGCCTAAAACCCACAGCCAATACCCAAGGCGTATCCCTGATCCGAATTCCCGAATACCTTGACAGGGTTAATAAGGCAGGTGACCAATTAAGAGTGGAAACTTTGCAAGAGATTTCAAATGAAACAGAAAGTGGTACTTTGGGTACCAAAGGCAAGGAGTTAGTTGGTTTGAATTTTGAGGAGATATTGAGGAATCCAAAAGGCAAGTACGATCTGACTCTAAGGGATAAGGATATCGTCAGTGTACCAGCGCATGTTCAGACCGTCAGAGTAAATGGGGAGGTTCTCAGGCCTGGTAGTCACAGGTACGATGAGGAATTGACCTTCAGAGACTACATTAACCGAGCCGGTGGATATTCAGATAATGCCCGGAAAAAAAAGGCCTTTGTGGTCTACGCTAATGGAAATACCATCGCTTCCAAATCTTTCATGGGTATCAAGAAATATCCGAAGCTGGAAGCAGGTGCTGAAATTTTCATCCCCATTCGACCGGAAAAACGGAAATTGACCGTACAGGAGGTGTTGGGAATCACGACCAGCGTAGTAGCCATAGTGTTGTTAATTGATAGATTTTGAGGATGAAAGCACCTGAGCAAAGTACCTTGGAAATTGACCTTAGGGTTATCATCGTCAACCTATGGAAGGGCAGAAAATTGATACTTTTTTCCTGCGTTTTCTGTTCTGTTCTTGGGCTGTTTATTGCGTTTACTTCTCCCCCGCAATATCAGTCGCACTGTACACTTATTGCTGAAGGAAGACAGAATGGAAATAGTTCATTGGGCCGGGTAGGCGGTCTTTTGAGCAGCCTGGCAGGAGTAAACCTGGATCTAAATGGCACAAATAGCCTTACTCCGGAATTCTATCCTCATATCGCTGCAAGTACGCCGTTTCTACTTGAAATTCTGGAAAAACCCATTCATTACGGCGGGCTGGATACCACCATCAGTACGAAGGTTTATTTCGAAGAGTACGCTCCTTCTTCTCCGATTGGGACCATTCAGGAATATGTCCTGGGACTTCCAAATAAGATCAAAGGACTTTTCTCAGCTAATGAAATTGATCAACCACGCCGAACTCAAGACAATACCCAACAAGTACTTCACCTCTCTAAAGATGAGATGGACATGGTAGAGGACCTTAGAAATAGGTTAGTTGTAGATGCCGATTTGAAAACGGGAATTGTGACTATTCGTTGTGAAATGCCAGATTCCGAGGCATCGGCCAACATTGCCTACGAGGCATTGGAATTGCTGAAAACTTACATCATGCGTCAACAACAGCTAAAAGCAGCAAGTGAATTAGCCTTCATTGAAAAAAGTTACGAAGACGCAGACAAAACATTTCAAGAGTCGCAACAAGCACTTGCCCAATTCAAGGACCAAAATCAGTTCATGTCCAATGATCGTGCCCTGATCGAACTGAGAAGACTGGAAGCAGAATATAGCATTGCTTTCGATCTGTTTAGGAGTCTTTCTACCAAATTGATAGAGGCCCAGATCAAGGTTAAAGAAAATACGCCGGTATTTGCTCTAATCGACCAGCCAACAGTGCCTCTTTTGAAAGCCAGTCCCAAACGAAAAGTTATCTTAATTGTTAGTCTGATACTTGGGGGTTTCTTAGGTATTGGTTTGATCATGGTAAAATGGTTATTGAAATTTGTAAGAGATTCCAAATTGCTACAAGACATTTCTAATTCTTAGTCGCATAAGGTCAATCTGTTATTCAGAATGAATATCTCGCTAATTATCCCCACTTTTAACAGAAAGGACCAACTGCTGGAATTGCTTCAGGCTTTGTCCCTCAACGAGGTTTGGAAAGATCGTAGGTTGAAGATCATCTGTGTTGTTGATGGTTCAACAGACGGCACATTTGAAGCATTGCGACGAGAGTGGCCACTTATTGAAATTGTACCTGGAAGTGGAAATTGGTGGTACACTCAATGCATTAATCAAGGGATACAGTACGCGATTGAATCATGCTCTCCGGATTTTTTCATCATCATGAATGATGACACAATCGTGGAACCGGGGTATATCGATCGTTTGATGAATATTTACAATGATCTGAACGAACCGTGCCTGTTGGGTAGCCTCAGTGTAACACTGGAAAAGCCCCATCGACTTACTTTCTCAGGCTCCAGCAAAAAGAGCAACTTTCCCTGGTCAATAAGAAATTTGATCCCTTATATGGATAAATGGTCCAGGGAGCTTCATACAGGTGTTCATCAAACTTACGATTTACCTGGCAGATCTGTTCTTTTCCCCCTGGAGGTCTACAAACAAACCGGGGGCCTCGATCAAAATTTTCCTCAATATCATAGTGACGTGGATTTCTCACTAAGGGCCAAGCAGTTAGGGTTTAGGTCTTACATATCATATGACACACCTGTATTTAGCCACCATCTACTGACACAGGATGCTTACGAAAGAATCACACCTTCTCTATCAAAATTTTTCAAATCACTGGTTAATCCCTATGGCCGAAGGCATTTGGGTCAGCAAATAAGGTACATATGGCGACACGAAAAGAAGATACTCTTCCCGGTATTGTTTACTAAATGGTTTCTGGCTGTTTTGACGAAATACGGAATGGGGATAAGAAACTAAGTCTTATCCATGT
Organism: Cyclobacteriaceae bacterium; assembly: GCA_965215825.1. GTDB lineage: Bacteria > Bacteroidota > Bacteroidia > Cytophagales > Cyclobacteriaceae > JAWPMT01. The sequence goes on from CBDCEM010000003.1 coordinate 2,396,570, forward strand.
TCCTAATGGTTTTGTGAGTGATCCAGGGCGTCCAAATGAAAAAGGGTATTTGGATGATCAGGGTTGCCACAACTACTCCCAATGGACCCAATGATGTCTGAGCCAGACTGTAAGAAAGCGGGATATTCAAAACTGATGCAGGTAAAGCCATGTACAATTGCTTCTTTACGAGGCCCACCCCGTTCACGAAATGGACGTATATCGAAACAAAAGTCAGAGACCATTTAATTAATCCAACTCCTATGACAAGGTGATATGGAAAATCCAGGTCATCCGCTCCCAGCAAGGTAACAAACCAATCAAAACAGAAAATCAATCCCAGCATGAAGCCTAATTGCCCTAACCATAAATAACGAAGTATCCTTAGGGTTTTAATGATCCATTTTCTGTCTTTTTTATAATAGGCATCTGTAAATGAACTCCAAAGCGTAGCATTGATGATCGCAAATAAAATTTGTGGGATTTGGAAGACCTTGTCCGTAATGGCAAAGGAAGCGGCAATAGAGGGTCCAAAAACATTGTTAACGATGAATTGGTCTGTGGAAAAAATAAGGACACTGGCCAATTGACTCAGAAAGAATGCAATCCCCGTCCTAAAAATGGGCTTGATCATCTTCAGACTCACCTGCCGAAATCCTGGACGGACATCTTTAAATACACGATACACCAGGACAGTAAAAATGATCCAGATCATTACACCATTCAACACATTGACAAATGCCACCTTCAGGATGGACCAGTCCCCCTGGTTTTTCAGGATCAAGATCAGAAGTACAAAGAAAAAAGTGGTCGATGTATCTTGTAATCGGTTAAGTCCGGATTTCTGAAGACCGAAAACAACACCTCCTACAATTTTGAAAGTTAATCGACTTGAAAACGAAAAGAACAGAAGTGAGACAACTAGTCGTAACTCGTCATTCGAGACGTCATCCACTTTGAGCATCTCCCCGAAATCCAAAAGATAGGTAACACCTAATCCTATTGTCAGAATTAGTATTGAAATGCTTCCCATCAAAAGGTAAGAGGTTCCAATTAGTCGTTTGAGTTCAGTTGTGTTCCCTAATGCTCTTTGCTTGGCAACTTCATTTCTCAAACCATTATCGAGTCCGAGATCGAATATGCCAAACCATCCGATCATGGAACTCAGCGTAACCCAAATTCCATATTGATCATTACCTAATATCTCAAGTAACTGAGAAACGAGAACAAAACTTGAACCAATTTTCACTGCCTGCAATCCCCAGCCAAATAGTGTTTGTACAATTACATTCTTCGATCGCTGACTACTATTCGTAAATTGTGAAAAGAGTTTTGAAAAGCCTGCCCTATTTTGCATTTGAATGAGTTGGCTCGCAAATTACACGAATGTCAAATACGATTGCACAACACAACTAAGTATTTTTGCTATGAAATCCGCCATTAATTAGTTGAACACATCATATAACATTCTACTCAAAAGAGAAACAATCAATAAGTTTATTGTGTTCCTTTTTTTGATGGCCTCAAGTGGCGCCTCCACGTTATTTTCGTCGGATTTCAGTATTCTTCTGGGTGCCTTGCTTACTGGATCTTTAGCGATCTATTACAATCCTAAATTGAACGTCCCATTTTCAATAGCTGGCATTTTTCTGATCGCCATTACGACTTACCATTTTTTTCACCTGGGAGCGTTGAACCTGGGACCACTTGTACGGATGATTACTCATTTTCTTTTCGGTTTTTGGGTGGTCTGTCTTGTGGGCAAAAGGCTTTATCCCATGGTGAGTAATTTAATCGCCTGGTTGTCAGTGATTAGTCTCCCGTTTTTTCTATTGGTATTAATCAACAATGATTTGATGTTTGCCATATTTGATCAGTTGGAGTCTCTCCTACCTATTCCGGAAACCAGAGCTGGAGCAGATATGAAATATGCGAATTTCATAGTTTACACCATTTGGCAGCCAGGCCGTAATCATGGCTTTATGTGGGAACCTGGTGCATTTGGAGCTGTGTTGTCGATTGGAGTATTCTTTAATTTGATAAATAATCGCTTTAAAATGAATTGGAAGCTGATTGTAATGATTGTGGCAATGATCACTACTTTCTCTACAACAGCCCTCGTTCTTTTACTATTACTGTTCTTATTCTACATTGTAAATCGCCAAATCTATTGGGTGATCCCTGGATTAATCGTTCTGGCATTATTTGTATTTAACTTAGATTTAGTGGGGCCAAAGGTCATCCATCAATTTACGAACAGAACATTAATGATGGAAACAGAACAACAATTCTCTCAATATGGATCCAGAAGTCTTGGAAGGTTCGGTAGTATGGTAGCCGATTGGAACGACCTGCAACAAAGTATCTTCTTCGGTATTGGACACAATTTTGACCTTAAAACCTCTGGAACCTACATCGACCTTCATCGAACCAACGGGTTCACGGATTACCTACTTAAGTTTGGCATCATAGGAATACTATTTTTTATTTTCAATCTAATTATGACGGCTATTGCCCTTAAATATGAGTATTCCTTTAGGTTTATTTTGATCTTACCAATTCTTATTTGTTTACTTTCTTTTTCAAACCCAGTCCTCTATTTGCCGCTATTCATGAGCTTTCAATCCTATTACTTCAAACAATTCCAATTCAGAAGCTGGTTCTTAAACCATTGGCCTGATTTAAAGAAATAAGGCATAAGGACATAAGGAATCAAACATCATAGTAATGAACTATTTTAGCAAATCTTATGAGACTGCAAAAACTGCTTGAGCCGATATGAAATTACTTTGGTTAATTCCTAGTAGAATGGTTCCTTGGTACCATGAGTTGGCTAAGTCACTCGTTGCACAAAAGTCCGTTCAAATTACTTTCCTCACCTTTTCTCAAAAGCAACTAGAACGTGTCAAAATCGAAAAAATGAATGGCATTGATCAAATTGTGATCAAATCACCTCCAGTTTGGTTGGACATTATCTCTTGGAAGCTTATACGTATTAGTCGGGTAAAAAAAAAGGCCAGGGAAATAGCCCGAAATTTCGACCTCATTCATATCCATGGGACTGAACATCAATTTCAGGCGTGTGTTTCAGGAATCGATATACCTATCATCACTTCTATTCAAGGAGTTCTATCAATATACAAGAAGTTTGTTCCTACCTTTAGTAAAATATGGCTATCATGGGCCACGGGAGCACTTTACGAACAAAAAGCAATTCGGCAAAACAACAATTATTTTTGTCGTACACGGTGGGATAAGGCCTTTGTTAATCGTTTCAACCCCGGTGCACAGATATTTCATTGTTGGGAAATGATCAGGAAAGATTTCTTCAGACTGGAACTCGATCCCTGTCAACAAAAAGGTATTCTTTTCTTAGGCGGTTCCAATGAAATTAAGGGCTATCGTGAACTACTGATCGCAGTAAATGAATGCGTTCACGCTCTGGATGGAGCTATCTTGTATATAGCTGGAGCTATTGACCAACAAAAGATTGAGGAATATATTTCAGCTAATAATCTCAACAACATCAGCAAAAAAAATCTCAAACTCATGGGTCATCTGGAGCTCAAAGAGCATTTAGAATTGTTTTCAAAATGTCGCATTTTGGCGCATCCATCGTATATCGATAATAGTCCCAATACAGTTTGTGAGGCTCAAATAGGTGGGCTTCCTGTTTTGGCAACAGATGTAGGCGGAGTATCTTCTTTAATCGAACATCGCAAAACTGGATATTTAGTTGAAGGAAATATCAAATCTCTTGCAAAAGGCTTACAAGATCTATTCAATGATCAGGAATTAATAACTGAGATCAGTTCCAAAGCTTTGTTGACAGGTAGACGGAGACACGACGAGCAAGAAATCATCGCTAACACAATATCCGCCTATGAGTTTATCCTTGAAGAAAAGACTTATGCATGACCTGCTTACGATTTCGAGGTAATGAAATTTTCTTTTTAAATGATTTTGAATCCGACAAAGTAAAAGGTGACTAAACGGGCTCTCTTATTAAAAAAATATCAGTAGTATCAACCACCGGTAGATGAAAGTCTTTATCATACAGCGTCAGTTTCCTTCTTACAGAAAACACATATTCGATCGATTGGCAGCGGAATGGGATTTGAAAGTGTTGCATGGACCACCGGAATTTGCAATCAAAGGAACTCAAGCGGAGTATGCACATAAAGTAAGATACCTCAGGCCTATCCGAAAGAAGAACCTGATCTTTCTCTTTTGTTCGTTGCGTATCCTGACGAATAGACCCCATCTGGTGATTCACGAGTCGGGAATTGGTATTTTGTCTATGTGGATGACTATACTGACATGTCGTATCGTCAAATGTAAGTTTATGCTGTGGGGTCACGGTTATAACATGAAACTAGGATTTGACCCAGACTCTTCCTGGGAATCTCGAATTAGATCCTGGAGTATGAAGCTCTCCGACGGATACCTGTGTTATTCGGATGAGGGAAAACGACTCTTATCCCAATACATGGACGAAACACGCGTATTTGTAGCTCAAAATTCGACTAATGTCGAGTCAATGCTTAAGATTAAACAGCGATTAACACAGGAAAAGGACAGTTCAACAAAAGACACGCAAACAAAGTATCATCTTGCCTACCAGGGAAGATTAATTCCCGAAAAGAACCCGCACCTATTGCTCGACCTGTACGATTATTTGAAGAAAAGACTAGAAAAAGATTTAATTATCCACGTTATTGGTGGCGGGCCGCTTTTAGAGGAGCTCAAAACCATGGCGCTTGCATCCAACAGGAATGTGAAATTTCATGGGGCCATGTATGACCCCTTGGAGTTTGGTCCAATTTTGCTAAAGTGCTCCCTGATGGTCAATCCTGGGTACATAGGCTTGTCCATTTTGGATGGGTTTTGTTTTGACTTACCAGTGGTGACATTTGAACAAAAAGCCAATGGGCCCTTTCATAGTCCCGAAATATCCTATCTCCAGCACAAAAAAACTGGCTTCCTGGTAAAGGATCATACAGTAGAAGCAATGGGTGATTGCATCGTCGACTTTTTGAACAAGAACCAACAAGAAAAAATGCTCAAGGAAATTGAGCACTTGTTGCAAAGGGTGAATTCTCAAAAAATGTCGGCCGGTTTTTTAGAAGCTGCACAAATTACAGTGAAGTGAACTCACCAATGAAGAAACTGCTGTTACTAGTCAAATTACCTCCTCCAACAACTGGGGCAACTCTCATGAACGTGATGGTAGTGGAAAGTAAGGCACTGCAAGATCAATTTGAAACCTCAGTACTCAGACTGTCTTATGCTAAAGAAAATCAGGATTTGGGTAAAGTCCGTCTCCAAAAAATCTTCCGATTGGTCGGCTATTTTTTCAGGCTGGCGAAGTTACTATTTATCAATAGACCCGACTTGGTCTATTTCCAGATATCTACTTCCGGAAACGCATTGATCCGAGACGCGCTATTTGTTGCCTTGATCAAAATGCTTCGTGTTCCATTAGTCTACCACGTTCACGCGATGGACATCAGCTCCGGATTTGCAACATGGCGAAGGCCAATCTACTCCTTTGCCTTTCGAAAAAGTCATATGATCCACCTCACGAGTAAAAGTGCTCAAGACATTCCCGCTGATTTCCAGGCAAAAGTTCAGGTGCTACCTAATACCATTGCAGATCGTGACGTCCGGAAAACAGATATTGGCGATCGGCTTAACTTAATATTTATTTCCAACCTTATGATCGAAAAAGGGCTTTATGATCTATTGGAAATTGCGAGCCATCTCAAGTCCGAAAAGGTAAACTTCCATCTCAATGTTATTGGCAAAGAGCATGAGGTCACCATGTCCGAAATTCAAAGCAGAATTCATGACCTGGACCTGGGTGATTTCATAGATGTGCCAGGGCCAAAATACGGCAACGATAAATATGACTACCTGGATCAATCAGATATATTGGTGTTCCCGACTTTCTATCATAAAGAGGTATTTCCCCTGGTAGTGCTTGAAGCGATGCAAGCAGGGTTACCTGTTGTGAGTTATGAGCATGCCGGTATTCCGGAAATTATTAAGAACGAGGAGCAGGGGTTCCTGGTGCCCTCGAGAGATATATCGGCTTTCGCCTCAAGAATCATGCAACTTGATCGTGACCGGGCATTGTTAAAGCGAATGGGTACGGAAGCACAACAAAAATTTGAGCAACAGTTCAATCGTGCTAATTTCGATGCTGGCTTAGTAGAAATCCTGTCACGATTGGTACATTCTTAATTCCGGCATCTCAAATCACGAGCGGTCAAAAAACACACTAACTTTTCCTCGCAAAATAAATTCTGCGATTGTTGGTTACAAATCGCTTGTCACTCAAGGTTGGCGGCATCAATACCAATTGTTCACGCTCACTCTCTGGAAACGAATCCGCATTGATCACCTCTACACTAAAATCAGAAGCAGTTAGGAAATCAGCAAAGTCATCTCCATAAATCCTCACATGATTTGGGTCACCAAAGCGTTCTTTTCTTTTGTTACGGTCCTGTAGATGTGGATCTTCAATTGTTTCGATCAGGTTATCCTCCTGGGGAACTGTCGTAATCAATAGTCCGCCCTTTCTAAGTACTCTCCATACTTCCTTCAGTGCATTTTTGTGAAGTGGCACATGCTCAAGTACGTCAAACAGTAGTACTATATCGAAAGAAATGTCCGGTACAGCAGGCATGTCAGAGACATCCACAGGATAATCAATGTGCTGATATGTTACTTCTTCTGATTGCAGGTCCGCGGTTTTATAGCTTTTGCTGATCTGTTGAATCAATCTACCCAGCAATTCCTCCGGAGCAAAATGCAGTACGTCCTTGTCCTGCAGGATCCCCTTAAAATTTGATAATCCCGGATCGTTGATTGCCGCCCAAAATATACGTTGCCTGATTTGTCCATTGCATTTGGGGCATTGCACCTTTTTATGCCAGCCGGTATCAAAAAAGTATGCTCCAGACCATCCACAGATATTGCAATAAACTTTCTTGGGATAGCGCAGGAAAAATTGGTGGTAGTACTTTCCTAATTTTCGAATAGCCTTCTGGATTTTTTCAATCATCTTTCTTTGTAGAATGTAATCTTGCTGTTCGTAAAATTATTCTAAAGTACAATCTTCTTAGTGAGTCCTATGGAATAAAAGATGGTACCAGTTTCCTGCTTAAGGCGCCAAACAACTTATATCCAGCCTCTCTTATCGTCATTAGCACACTGATCGTTCTCCATACCTTTCGCCCTCTTTCCGGGTTTATTTCACACTTTGCAAACATTATCCAAGATCACTTGACTTTGATCCTGAAATTGGTAGAATTAAAATTTCACCAGAAGATTTAACAGATCGTAAAACCCAATATGCATTGACGTCCTCAATTTTATCTGTTGAATTGAAGCTTCTTTTTTGACCAATTATCTTTAGGTTCCCAGGAATTTTAAGTATTTTCCAAATAACTTAATTGTATATTTTTTTAATCAAATAAAATGGCTTTTGACAGTCCATTGATACCCATTTTTCCCAACCTAATCCTACAATAGCATATGTCACATTCAAGTACTTCCACTCCTGTGGCCTTCCCGGAAGAAGGATGCCAGAAACCAAAAAAGGATACGTTTCCCTTTAAGTTTGTTCAGACCACAGATTTTCATTTCCAGACCGACTATTTGATAGGACGTGAATGTGATTTCGAGTCTTTGCGGATTACTCCGGATGGAACGATCACAGTGAAAAGCGGCTTCGCATGGGATGGTGTTACCCCTAAGTTTAATTTTCTACATATCACCTGGGGATGGTTTGATGGAATGGCGGTGTGGCACAAACGCACTGGTGAATTCCGTCCCTACTCCTATTATGGATCGATGCTCCACAGCGTACTGTATTATTACAAACGATGTGCTCCAATCACCCGAAAGGAAGCGGACCTTATCCTGTACGATGCATTAAAAGAAACCGGGTTCATGTGGGCTAAACCATACTATTGGCTGTCTCGGGCTTTGGGTGGTGTTTTTAGTGGCTGGAAATACAAATAAAACCCTGTGATCCGGTGATCATGGAAGTTGATGTTACAAAAAAGTAACACATTACAGCAATTCCGAACACCCAAGTTAAAGGGACGCTAAGTATTTCAAGGCCCGCATTCCGGGCATAAAGAAATAAGCGCCACCCTTCATCAGCACAAATTGAGGAAGATTGGTTATGCGCTTTCGCATTGGGCATTGCTGTTGCGTAAAAGTGTCAGTTTTTGTCACTCCTTCCTGATAATGATTCCCAATTACCGGGTCAGCATCCTCATAAAGATCATCAAATTTCGGGCTGTTGACCCAATCACGTTGTGTAAATTCAAATTGGCGATTGATATCGCCACAAAGGCTGATAAACAACAAACCCCGATCTACGCCATCGTCTCCTTTCCTTAAGAGTTTCCCGGGATCCAGGTCGTCCACCAAAGCAGGGCCGTAAGGTCTACCTCGCCGGAGCAGTCGATGCTTTTGTGAAATCTCCAATGACTCGGCCGGATCATTCCGCAACGCATCCCGGGGGTTTGTTCGTCGTATATGAGACCCTTTTGGTGTTTTGTATCCATGTTCATCCTGACCATATTTTTCATCAACATATAAGAAATCATCAAAATTGATCAAATCAGGGTCATCCGAATTCTTTTCTGGTTCCTTAGACAAGGGAACACCACTCGGCCATCTTCCCATCATCTTACTGGCCATCTTAATCATAGCTTCCTCCTGTATCGCTCCGTCAACGGTGGTCTCATCAGCCAGAAAATGCCAAAACTTGTGAACGTCCTGAAATAATTTGCGAAATATGAGATAAGTGCCATTACTTCCAAAGGCATAGTCGGACTGCTCCTTCCCATCTATATCTAAGGCACGAGGTAATAGGTTACCATTTTCCGCATCACCAGGAACTTCGGGATTTCGTGGCAACTCACCGTATTGATCTTTGTAACCCAGCAACACCTCCCCTGTTTCTATGGCTGTAGTTTTAGGGTTGACTTTCCCCAAACCTTTGACAATTGGCTGTGCAATACCGTCTCTAAAACCAAAGTGTTCTTTTTCACCCACCAAAAAGTGAGAATCGATGGGCTCAGACACTAACTCCACTCCTTTACTTTCCCATTTCTTTTGGTAATCTGTTAGCATCTTATCAGCACCTTCGGGTTGAGGTGCAAAAAGGATGAGTAACAGGTCAATCGATTTACCCCCTGGCGAACCAAAATCCCAGTGTTCGGGAGCGTTTTCACGATAGTCCCCTAACATATAACTACGATGTGGGTCGTTCATTCCCTCTTTAAAGGGCCTGGAAAAACCATCCAGTGTCTTTGCTGGTAAACCCATTTTTTTCAAACCCGAATACGTGAGGGCCAGATTTAGGGCTTGAGGATCAGACCAATTTTTTGCCGAGGTTACATCGGGCACCAATTCTTTCAGAAAATCAACTGGTTGGCTATTATCCGGAAAGTGGAGCAAAATATACTTTGCATGAGGAAGTCGTTTGTATCCACCTGTGAGGATACCCTGGATATCCTCTGTCATATCGATCAAATTTGTGGTATTCATAGATGGGTTCGGTTTAATTAAAATCTGCGTAACCAGGCTTGTGCTTCCTGTTCAGTCATCGTCCCTGAAAGTCCTGCACGAATCATTTTGTTGTTTTTCTTATTTTCTACGGACAAATGAGGGATGGCACAGAACCATACATTGGTTTTTGCCTGAGCTACACGAGTCACTTTCATGTAGCCTTGCCGCGAATTCGCACCTTCTCTTATCAGCCAACGTGTGGTCGGAAAACCAACAGTAGAACCATACATGAGGTTCATCGATCGGACAATGGCGCTGATGTCAATAAAGGCATGGAGATAGCTTTCGGAATCACCATCGAAATTACTCACGAAAATCACCTGTTTCTTGCTTGGAATCTGAAACCAACGTGCGGCATGTACAGTAGGCACAAAGATCGTTGGTGAAAGCCGGGTTACTACCCATAGTATTACGGTCTGCCATATATAGCGAATCATCCGGTTTTTGGTAAATTCCACCGCTGTGTAATGCGTTTGTACAAGAGAGTGTTCCGCTCCAAGTATTTCAGCAATCTCTTCATCGCTACGCGGAGGTCGCTCACAAGGTGGTCTTTTCTTTTCTTTAATTTCATCCAGACGCATGCCAATAAACAGCAACACCAGAAATAGAATCACAAGAACGAATATGGCTCCTCCCACGCTTGTGACGGCATTTAGCCAGGTTGGCATAAAAGGAATAATGTAATTCAATATCCAGGTAATCAAGGATATCGCGCAAAAGCCCAAAAAACCAATCATTCTATACAATGGACCATACGTTTGCCACTTTGAGGTTCCATCCATTTTAGCTGGAGTCAATGCCCATGACAGATCTACTTGAGATTTTACAAAATCCTGAATTTTCTCTCGAACCTTGAGCGCCGTAAGCGTACTTAACTCCCCCTGATCTTTATCCAGATAGCCCTGTATTTGTTGATGAAGTATGTCTTCTTGTCTCAATTGATCTAATGAAAGCCCTACAATTCCTGAATAGAAGGTGGATTTTAGACGCTGTTTATCAAGCCATCTGAATACTTCCTGTCCATGATCTTTGGCGTTACCCGGGTAGCCAGAACAGCATCCATAAATGCGGTCAAGACCTTCAGGCCAGTGCTCTACGAAATGAGCAAGGTGATCTTTCTCATGGCCGTCCACACTGGCTGTATAGAGCAGTGTATGAGGTGTATAGTCATCACTGTTACATGGTACATCCCTTCGTTCGTACAAGATTGACCACCGAGCAAAGTGGACGTGATCAAATTGAGAGAAAGGAGCATCGGGTGATTCCGCTTCTATTTGATCGTTATACTCCTTCAATACCTTTTCCAGGTCTTCGAGTTGATCTGGGTTTACCTCAGTGAGCAAGGTTACTCCCTTGTGAAAAGCCATGGTGATTGAGTTAGGTGATTAATGCGCTGGTTGACATTACATGGGCTAAAAAGTAAATTGAAGATAGGAATAAAGGAGCAAATAAAAAATAACTGTGTGGCTAAATATGAATAAGTATAATTAATAACTGAAAGACTTATCTTCCTTTGACCTACATGTCCAATGTAAGGGCAATTGTCAGGTCATTTCCAATGCGCTCCAGAAGTCAGTGAATTCCTTTCAGACAGGCGAATCACTATCGGGTTGTTGGTAAATTTTACAATCAAAGAAAGAAGTTGAATGATGTACCAAATGACTTCCGCCTGTATTATTGTACTTCGTTCTTTCTGGAATTAATCCACCCATACACCTTCTTACCCCACATCAATAATTCAGGGTATAATGCGCCCAGCCCCAGTAGACCAGCCACAGATTGAAAATCTTCCGGGTTGAATTGGTAAGAAATATAGCTTGCGGTACCGGTAGCTAAAAGACTTCCTATCCTTTGTATATCCCTTCTTAAAGCAGCGAGGGATTGAATTTTTTGACTCACTTTTTTGTAGGCGCCTTCAAGAAACTGATAGGTAGCTTCGTCGTATGTGCCTACCGGATTACTTATAAACACAGTGATGTCACCGTCAGCGAAGAGTTGGACCTTAACTGCCACGTCTTTTGTTGGATGTTTCTCAAAAATAGAAATCTCCCCTTCCTTGAAAAGTCTACGAATCAGCTTGAAATAGGCAAACCGGTGAATATTTACTAGGTTATCCAGGCTTGAATGATTTTAAAATTTGCCCAACCAAAGAAGTTACCGTACTTATCAACTCTTTCCAGTAACCCAGGGAAAGGTTAGTGTGCTGATCATGGATTTTCAACAACATCTGCTGATCCATTTCTTTGAATTCAGTTGAGATGCGTGAGGTAACATCTCCATCAATACCAAATCGTGTCTGCAACACAATCTTCTCTGCATTCATATCATACATTCTCCGAAATTTTGCTTTTACCCTTGGGTTTATATTCCGAAAATCAAAGTCCGTAGTTCGTAAATCACCAAAGTGCATCTCATAAAGCACCTGATCCGCATGGCCATTCTTCGTAGCTTTTACCTTGACTTCAGATTTCTTCAGGTAATTCAAAAACCGATTGATGCGAAGTAAAACAGAGTAGTCATGTTCCCCTATTCTGAGATCACTGCGCTTGCCTAAGAACTCAAGCGTTGCATCCAGGTTTTTATCCAATTCCTGAAAACTCATTGGTTCCTGACCACTGAGTTCAGGAATTAATGAATATTCCGCAATAATTTTATGCAGCCTGGCTTTGTACCGGTCTAGTAATCTAGTAACCAAATCTTCAAACTCCGGAGAGATTTCTGCTGTAATAGAATCTTTGACGATGGTATTGATTTCTAAATGAGTCAAGTCATCAAATACGTCACCTAGCCAGGTGTCTTTCTGCTCCTTTGATAGCTTCTTATTAGCCATTATGAATGAGACTATTCTTAAGACCCTAAACTACTTACTACACTTACAATACTTTTCAAGGCATTCATATTGGCTTCAATAATGGCGCTTCCTTTCTCCTCTTTGGATTGATGAAACTGTACCAGTTCCGGGTATTTCTCATAAAACGAAGGAGCTATTGTTGTCTTTATATCTCCATCAATCAGGTCAATGGTGCTGGTCATACCATCTATTTCTTTGCCTGGCGTAACTTTTATCTTTCCTTTATCATCTATGTCCAATGGCGCCATGACCGTTTGAATATTAAGGACTGTGACATCATTGATCTTGTCACCGATCTTCTTTAAAATTTCTTCTACTTTACTCATGATTTGGGTGTGCTTGGTTTGTATTTGATTATTTACTGTCTGGTTTCAACTATTGAATATCACCATTTTTTCTTAAATAGAATCATCCTTTCAAATAAGATTTTAGAGATCTGTCGTGATAACTCAATGCGCTATTCAATATTAAAAATGTGTTCCAATTAGATTTTGAATTCTATTTCAATCACATGGTTAAGAACTTCTGCTTACAAAGCGAGTTGCTAACTTCGAGGAAGCTTCCAGGCTAACCAAATATTCTCTTGACAGACATCACCCAATCCTTCATTCAATTTACTGCCACATCAGGCATAAGTATTACGCTCTTTTTGATCTTTTTACTGATGAAGAAGAAAGACCAGCGCAGAAGTAACTGGCTTCTGTCTTTGCTCCTCTTTTGCTTCTTAATCTTGTTTCTGGCTTATGCGATCATTTCCTCAAAAGTCAACCTGCTAACCTCTCCTATCATGTCCTTGGCACTGATCATTACCTTCGCCATGGGGCCTTTATTAAACTTTTATGTTGATACGATCTACGCCGGTGAAAAGAGGTACTCAAAACTCTTTGTAATTCACTTTTTACCTTTTTTATTGGCATTATTCTTTTTCTCCATTCCTCTGGCATACACCAATTGGATGCAAGACCTTAACTCGTTGGATAGCCGTCCAGTGTATATATATTCCATTCCAATCTTAGGTATTATTTCACTTGCTATCTACCTGAGATTGCTCTTCAGAAAACTTAGGAATTATGGCAGTCAGGTTAAAAACAACTACGCTTCTCTTGAAGCAAAGGACCTGGCATGGCTCAGGATATGGTTGAGAGGTACTTTAGTTTTTGTAATCCTTGATATCGGTCTGGGCATTCTCATGGGTTTCTTTCCTTCACTTAATGCCTTGATCTATTTGAATATTGCCTATATGCTTGGCTTGATCGTTTATGTGGGCTATTCTGGCATTCATCAAAACCAGGTGTTTATGTCTGAAACTCACTTGCATTCGGTTTCAAATAAAGCGGTCAAAAAAGTGGGCAGCAGCAACCTGGGAAACCTGGACAACAGTCCACTTAAGCAACAAGTCATTGATCTTTTTGAAAAGGAAGAGATTCATCTAAAAGAAGGTCTTTCGCTCAATGATGTTGCGGTGCGATTAGATGAATCACCGAAGAAAATTACTGAATTGCTCAATTCCGGTATGAACACAAACTTCTATGCGTTGGTTAATCACTATCGAGTCGCGGCATTCAAGAAGAAATTGACTTCCGAAGAAGACCAGCATAAAACTTTTCTGGGATTAGCTTATGAGTCCGGGTTTACTTCGAAAGCCACCTTCAACCGGGCGTTTAAGGATATAACAGGCATGACCCCAAAAGCTTTTCAATCTTCCATCGAGAAATAAGTCTCACTGACGCCAATGAGTCGTATTAAGGATGCTTTTAGGCCTGTTTTGCTCCAATATTTAAATAAGCCCAATTATGTATTCATTAATGGCCAATACAGGCAAAACGAACTGGTGGAGATACCTCATCACCATTATACTCATTATCATAGGATTTGCTTTAGGGCAGATGCCATTGATCGCAGCGCTTAACCAAAGGAAAGTGACTTTGAACATGTCTGATGCAACCTTTGAAGCTCATTTTAATGCCAGTAATCTCGCGGCATTTGAAATGGACCCAAATATTTTACTGGTCCTCATGATGATACCTTTCATACTTGGTTTTGTCGCTCTTTTACTGTGCATCAAGCATATCCATCAGCGAACAATCTTATCTCTGTTTACCGGAAGATCCGGATTCGCCTGGAAAAAATCTTTGCTTGCGTTTTTCGTTTGGATCGTAATCGCTATTCCCGCTTTGGTAATTCTTATTCCGGAAGGTAGTCTTACCTATCAATTCGAGTGGAGCAAGTTTTTGCCGTTGCTGATACTGGCTATTGTTTTAGTACCGATACAGACCACTATGGAAGAATCCTTCTTTAGAGGTTACCTCTATCAAATGCTTGTTCGGATCTTCAATGGCAAAATAATCCCCTTTATTATCATAGCGGTCGGATTTGCACTGTTGCACTCAGCAAACCCTGAATTTAGCGAGGGGTTCAACAAGGTGATATGGGCCTATTTGTTATTAAGTCTGTTATTTGGCATATTACCTTTGCTCGACGATGGACTTGAATTACCGATTGGTATCCATGCGGCCAATAATTTAATCACCGTCTTATTCATCAGCGCGGAAGGTGGTGCTTTCAGTACTCCAGCAATATTTCACACGGACATTAAGACGCTTATTGGGATATTACCCTTGCTACTTCCTGGTTTGGTTGGAGTTACTTTCATATTGCTTCTGGTCAAATACAGATGGAATCTTAAAGAGGCCTTTTCAAAATGATACTTGATAACAAAAAAGAGCCCGTCTCCGGGCTCTTACTCAAACTCAACAACTATCGGAAATCAATTTTTTCTTTCATCCACGGCCGGATCGACGACCGCATTCGCCGGGGGTGTCATCCTTGATTCGTCAAAATCTTCGTCAAATCGGAAATCGTAGATGACATGATCACCATACTGAGCCGACATGTCTGCTGCATGTGTGGTGAAAAGCATGGCAAATTTCAATCCATTCACTTCTGCTATGTAGTTATTCTTTCGTAGTACCGGGCCAAAGACTTCCTGATCCTTAGGTGCTCCTACCACATCCAACAACGGCCCATAGCCAATGGTGTATTCGTAACCAATCAATAGATAGGATTCTGAATCTATGTAAAGTGTATAGGTGTCTTTTGCCGATTTGCCCACAGTGGGGATTTCTTTGAAACTCATAACGATTTTATGCACTTTATTATCAAATGCAGCATGTTCGATCAATTCAGTTTCACTGAGTAACACATGATCGTCTTGCGTAAGCCAAGGCAAATTCAGGTAATAGAAAAAGACGGACTGTTGATGGCTAGGCGGATTACCCACTCGCCAATCTTGAGACCATACTTTTTCGCCATCATAAGATAGTTTTGAACCTACTACAGGCCAATCCTGGTATGTTCTTCTGGTGGCCATGTCTACGGTTTGATCATTTACCCAAAACCGTAGAACTCCCAGTGATTCGCTGTGCATGGTCGTCGAAAAGGCAAGGGTCTTCAGGGCTTTCCATTTTTCATAACCCCCATGGGCGTCAATCATCTTTTGAATAATGGTCTTCGTTTCTTTTGAGGCATATTTGGGACCTCCGCCATCTGCCATGACCAGGATGGTAAGCATCAATGAGAATAAGGAAAGTGTAATTCGTTTCATGTCAGTAAGATTTGCTTTTACCTGCCAAACGACAATCCATCGAGTTAGACTGAATTCTTGCAGTGAATGACATTTTCTGCAATGAATGGTCCAAAACTGCCCGGTTTGCAGCATTTCTTGTCCTTATCTTAGCGGATATGAATTGGGAATGGAGTTTTCGTAAAATACCACTGCGGCCCCGACAGACAATTGTCATCGTCATGCTGATCTTGTTGTCCTTCTGGGCTCAGAGCGGTTTTACGGTTGATCGTAACCACCTCCTGTTCTTCGTTTCCAATTATGGCTTCTGGTTGTTTCTATTGCCTTTTGTCAATCAATTGAGTCAGCGAATTCAGAAATCTTTTGAACCACTTCAGTTCTTTACAATGGCCCTGGGGTTGATCGCCATTCACTGGATAGGCTCAAATGTGATCTTATATCTGCTCCGATTTCTGGTTGGAGAGCATTTAATGCTGGTCTGGGAAGAAATAAGATTGTTTCTCCTACCATCAATCGCAAGTCGCGCCATTGATTTTGCATTGTTCACCGGATTGTTGTCCTGGATACACCAACAGCAAGTTTTGACCACCCAAAAGGTATTAATGGCAGAAAGCCAAACCCTATTGGAGCGTAGCAAATTGCAGTCATTGAAAAATCAGCTCAATCCGCATTTCCTTTTCAATGCTTTACACACGATCAACTCACTAATTGGAATCAACGATCAACGAGCCAGTGAAATGATCATCAAAATGAGCCACTTATTACGTTCCATGTTAGCCATGAATGAATTGGATGAACACACGTTGCGTGAAGAAGTTGAATTTACAAGGCGCTATTTAGATATTGAGGCAGAACGATTCAAAGATCGCCTTGAGGTCATTTTCAAAGTTGAGGATCAGGCAAATACAATTGTGATTCCCACCATGACATTACAACCACTGGTTGAAAATGCGTTTAAACACGGAATTTCGAAAATGACAGGACAAAGTACATTGGACATTCACATCAAACTCAAGAATGATGTGCTGACCATAATGGTATGCAATGACCTTCCCGATGTTTCTCAGGAGAAAACGGAAAAAGGAATTGGACTTGCCAATTTATCGGACCGACTGCAAACCTATTACCAGCATCGCGTCAAGATTGATATAAGTAAAAGAACTCATCGCTTTGAAGTTTTAATCTCAATAATGTCATGATTAGGAGTGTTTTGATTGCTGATGATGAACCAAACGCCAGGGAATTTCTAAAAAGGCTGATCGATTCGAGAGATGATTTAAAATTGGTTGGAACTCTAAATAACGGTCAGGAAGTACTCAATTTCTGTCAAACATTTATGCCTGACATCCTAATCCTTGACATTGAAATGCCCGGATTAAATGGTATAGAAACGGCCAGAGCCCTCAGTAGAAAGCTTAGTCAATCGGTAATAATCTTCTCCACGGCCTATGATCAATATGCCATTGATGCTTTTAATGTTGCCGCAATGGGTTATCTACTAAAGCCTTTCAATAAAGTACAACTGGATCAAGTAATTGATCGGGCCATATTCCAATTGGTCACGCAGGACAAAGCAGCGTTCAGTGAAAAGATTCAGAAAGTCTGGGAAAGGTTGGATAAAAAGCCCAATGTCTATCTGGAAGAATTTCACATCAAAGAAAAGGGACTGGTTAGAACCGTAAGTACCCAGGATATTATTTATCTGGAATCCGATTCAGAATACGTAAAACTACATACTGCCAGATCGACCTATCTGCACCGGGCAGCCTTAAGTGTCTTAGAGCATCAACTTCCTCCTGACTTCAAAAGAATCCACAGGAGTTTTATTCTTAATATTCAAGCGATTGAATCTCATAAGTATTTGAGTGACACGCGATTTGAGTTCTTGATGAAGAACCAGGATAAGTTAACCAGCAGTCGGTCCTATCGAGCGTCAATTAATGTTTGGCTGACGGAATAAGGTGCACTTACCAAAATAATCTAATGCTGATGTTGGGAGTAATCCCTATCAGTTTGCGGTCTATCCGTGAAAGTATGACTTCACCTTCATTTTCGTCAGATTCATCAACGATAAAAGTCCTGCTATACAAGTTGTCTCGGTTTAGGACATTGAGGACAGATAATCCCAACTCACCCTTAAAAGGCAAATGTTTCACAGGCGGAATTTTATACCATAAGGACACATCTACACGATGATACGGATTGAGCCTTCTTGCATTAACCCCCTGATATTGAACTTCGTAATAAGTCTCATTTTCTTCATCGTCTCGGAAGAATTCGAGGCCATTGGCCTGGGTGTAGGGTAATCCTGATTTTCGTGTATAACCAGCAGAAAACTCCCAATCTTTCCACTGTAACGTCTGACTAAGTTGCAATTGGTGGCGGAGATTGATTCCTGAAGTGAAATTCACTTCTTCGTCTTCATCGATGGCTACGGAAACTTCAGAATCCTGAAAAGAATAGCTCAACCAGGCACGGTAATATTTCCATTTGCGTTTGATTGTCAGGTCCAAACCAGTTATTCTTTCCGTTCCTAGTATCAATTGTTCATCTTCCTGATCGTCAACCACAGGTCCAAAGTTTCTACTGATCGGTGCATCCACTTCTTTGGTGAACAGGTCCAGATCGATCAGCCACCCAGCATTATCCATTAATAGTCCGAGAACCCATTGATCATTCCGTATCACAGGGACATCCGAATTCTCACTGGCGATGACCCAGTTCTGCTCAATGGTGTTAGAAAATATGAAATCTACTTCTTGAAGTGATGTGATGTATTGATGATAAAACCCCCAGGATGACTTGATCAACCAGTGGTTATTCAATTCATAGTTGAGTCGAATATGCCGATCTAGTTTGTTTTCGCCCACGGTGCTGTACCAATTCTGGCGAATACCTGCACCTATTTGTAATCCGTTTCTAAACTTTCCGAAGTAATCTATAAATGCACCGTGAGTATGACCTTTGCTATCAGTTTGCTCCAGGAAATCCTCTTCAAAAAATAATTGCTCGTCAATTGTCAAAGCCGCATCCAGTTGATTGACCTGATACCCGGACTTTAGGTAATGATTCTCAAATAAATTGTAATTGAGCGTGATTCTGCTTTCCCAGTTTAGAAGGTCATTGGCTCGGGTTTCCCGGTTTGTTGCGGTTTCATCTTCATCCAGTTCTTGACTCAATAAACCGTAATCCATGTGGTAGTCGGTTATAGAGGTGCTCACTTCAGAAGATAAGCGATCATGCCAGCGACGTTTCCATGTAAGATTCGCCCCCAGGCTGTTTACGTTGTGGACCTGATTTGCTTCTTCCTCATCTTCATTGCCGGAAGAATAGTCCAACTGACTTTGAGAATAAAGGGCACTGAGCGAAAGCGACTCGCGACTTGATATTTCATAATCAACGATTAGATTTAAGTCACTGAAAACCAACTTACTATTGTATTCAAATTCATCATCAGACAAAGCTTGCTGAACGTCTTCTGTTACGGTTCCTTCAAATATTTTATTGCTCAGTGAATTGAATGTGGTGGTTGCAAACAGGTCATTAAATGATCTCCTTCCCGCCAGGGTTACGTTGACATCACCATTAGATAAAGGAATGTTGGTATAAAAATCAACATGGGTCAGGTTAAGACTGGTCTCTCCTATCCACTGATCACTACCTTCTCTGGTTTTAAGTAACAACAGCCCAGAAGTAGATCCCCCATAATTCAGGGGAACATGATTTTTGAAGACCTCCAGTTTCCCAACAGCAGAGGGAATGAAAGACGAGATATTCCCAAAGTAGTGAGCCGCTTGATAAACAGGAATATTGTTCCAGTAAATCAGTGCATTATTGCTCGCACTACCTCTAATGTTAATCCCGGACGCAGATTCATCTGCAGAGCCTACTCCAGCCAAAATTTGAGCTGACAACAATACATCTCTCTCTGACAGACCTGGTAAAATTTCCATTTCCTGTACATCAATAGAAACCGATGAAGCACGATCGTCTGTGGTTATGCCTTTATTAAGGTATTCGCGAACAATTACTCCATCCAGCTCCCGAATGTCTTTTTCTAATTTTAACTGAAGCGGTTGTGTAGGGTCAATACTACTCGTATTTATCAGCAGCGGCTGATACCCAACAAAGGACAGTTCTAGTAGAGTCGTTTCTGGATTGTTGATAATTATCTCTAGATTTCCCTTGAGGTCTCCGATAAAACCCTGTCTTGTTCCAACAATTCTCGCCGTAGCAAACGGTAACTCTTCTCCTGATTCCAGGTCGCTCACATGTAACTTGAAAGTCACAGATTGAGCTTTAATTACTGAATAGAAACCACCTTCCACTTCTTGGAAACTCAGCTGGTGCGGACCTAGTAAGTCCTGCAGAAATTCTGAAATCAGTTGATTTTCAGCATCTATGGATGATAAAACACCGGAGATGTCATTGACCGCAAAGGAAAAATACAATTCGTATTTACCTTCCAAATCTGTGAAAACCTGAGTCAGTGGTAAACTATCTGCCTGGTAAGTGATTCGTGTTTGACCACAGGCAAATTCAAATAAGGCCAACAGAAACAATCCTAAAAGGAGTTTTCTCATTCATTCCGACCAATGATGGTCAATTTCCTCTTTTGCTCTTCAAAGGAATAGGAAATATTTAACGGTTCCAAGACCAGTTTTAGTGCAACTTTAGGATTATTAGGGAATGCGCCAGTAAACATTAGGGTGTCTAGTGACGGATCCTGATTTTCCACTTTCAAGTCGAAGGTTCGTTCCAGCTCTTCAATTACCTCTTTGAATTGCACGTTTTGTAATCTGACAATACCTTTCATCCAGGAGGGTTCCGTGGCGACCTGTCCAAGTTTTACGCCCAGGATTTTTCCATCGTCTAAAGAGATGGACATATTTGGGTTGAGGTCTTGTATGACGTCTCCGGATGAAACAAGGACCCTTCCGGAATAACAAGAAACGTCTAATTGATTATTTCGACTTCTGACGTTAAAACTTGTGCCCAGAACAGTGACACTTCCTCCTTCCGTAAATACCTCGAACTTATTTCCTTTAATTACATTGAAGTAAGCCTCACCTTGAAGTTCTACTTTCCTGGACCAAATCCAATCCCATTTGGTATAGCTTAAGACAGATCCCGAATTCAATCGTACCTCAGAACCATCCGGAAGTTTAGCAAGTTGCTGTTGCCCATAATCGGCACGGATGGAACTTCGGCTATTCAGTAGGAAAAAGGCACCTACTAGGAGAATCAAAGAAGCAGCAACAGTTCTCCGAACGATGGGATTCAACCATATTTGTCTGGATTCTGTTTTCGATGGGTTAGTATTGTCTTTCAATCTGGACCACTCTTTCTCCAGGTCATAGACGGGAGCTTTGAGATCTTTCGACGCTTGCTTCAAGGACATGTAATACTGACCTTCTTTCGTAGATTCAAATGCTTCTTTCTCTTCTGGAGAAACATCATCTTCCAACCAACGTGCAAGAAAAGTATCGTCTTGTTTCCAATCAGTTTTTTCCATTTCTTCTAATTCTACTTGTTTCCCTTGTGTCGTTCAATGATATATACTGAAAAGATGGGGTTACCCTACCATAATTAAATATTTACACAAATCTCACGAAGTTTTAATAATGCTTTATGCATTCTTTTCTCGATTGCTTTGACACTGACCTCCAGTAACTCGGCAATTTCAACATACGTTTTACCGTCTATCCGGTTGAGTAAAAAGACTTCACGTTGCCCCTCTGGTAATTGCTCAATAGCCGTTTTTAGGTTGTTATGTATTTCCTGATATTCTAAATCAAAATCAGGTCCTGATGCTTCCTGATCGCTGGATTGTAGTCCGATGTACCGTGCATGCACTTTTTCCTTTTCAACCTTTTTCAACATTTGATTCTGCCCTACTTTAAAGACATAGGCCTTGGCCAACCCTTCTGTTACATTTTTGCAATTGTTCCAAAGCGTAATAAAAGCTTCCTGAACCGCATCCTCTGCAGCTTCCTGGTCACGAAATTTATAAAGTAAAAAATTCCTTAACATGGGAGCCAAATTCCTGAATAGTCTTTCGTAGACTGATTCATGACAGACATTCCCCGAATCAACAGCTTTCAAATCGTTTTATAGTTTAATTGAGGTTGGAGCGAAAAGATATAAAAATCAGGAATTCCTGATTGTCTTTGCAGGCTTGAAAATAAAATAGATTTCAAAGTTTGAGTGATTGAAATTAAACTATTTGAAGATTTTTTTAAACTATTGGTAGGGTAAAACCTCTACTAACCGACTTCCTGACCAAAGCCCTGTAAAATATGAAGTCAAATATAAGTTTAAGAATAACAGGAATTGCACTCATCGTAACTCCTTTGGTCATGATTGGTCTTCGTCTAAGCAAGCAAGGTGATGGTTCGATCGGCATCCAGCATAAGTATCAAGTCGATTATGAATTTGCCTTCAGTGGCAATGATTTTTATACCATTAAATCGTTCTTGCCAGTCAGTAATATCCGGCAAGAAATCACATTCGCCGAACACCTTAAGAGGGACATGGGTGTGATTTATCCCGAAAATGGCAATAGGCGCATTATATGGAAAGGACACACTGATTCAGAGTCGACGCTTTCCTTCCAATTTGAGTTTCAGGGTCGACCACTTTCTTATCAGATCAGACCAGATATTCTTTATCTACCTCAGGTGGATACACCAAAATCAGGGCATTACACATATTCAACTGAATTGATCCAATCCGATCATCCTGAAATTCGGAAATTGGCGAGACAGCTCTCTCAAAAACATACAGCAATGGTAGACATTATCAGAGCATTCTATGATTTTGTTTATGAGATGCCTTCTACCAATAGTAGCGAACTGACAGATGCATTGATGGCTTTGGAAAACGGGAAAGCGTC
The DNA here is from genome assembly GCA_965215825.1 of Cyclobacteriaceae bacterium. Classification (GTDB taxonomy): domain Bacteria; phylum Bacteroidota; class Bacteroidia; order Cytophagales; family Cyclobacteriaceae; genus JAWPMT01. Next base: position 2,419,472 of record CBDCEM010000003.1, read on the forward strand.
ATGTAATGGTAAAAGTCGTCTCTTCGTGGCTTTATGCCGGAGCATCAATATTCCTTCCCGTGTAGCTGGGGGACTGATCCTGGAAGACGCAAGCAAGAAAACATCTCACCTTTGGGCAGAAGTATTGATAGGTGGAGCATGGGTACCTTTCGATGCACTCAATGGGCATTTTGCGTTCCTCCCAGCTCATTATATGGAATTGTACAAGGAGGATAACTTCCTGATTACGAGAAATAAGGAATTACAATTTGATTATTTATACCACATCAGGAAAGAGCGTATCAATGATTATCCCGAATTTGCTGCGATCAATATTTGGCAACTGGCCGATGAAGCAGGAATACCGGTCGAAATGTTCCAAATGATTCTACTTCTTCCAGTGGGTGCTTTTCTGGTGGCCATCTTCAAGAATATTGTAGGTCTTAAAACCTACGGTGTTTTCTTACCCGTACTCATTGCCATGTCCTGGTTGGAAATGGGCCTGATCCCAGGTATTGCGCTTCTTACTACACTGATCGTAGTGGTAGGCATGGTCAATTTTCCATTGGAGCGCTGGGGTATACAATTCAACTCTAAGATTTCGGCTATGCTCATGGCAGTCGTATTGGCAGCGCTTATCGCTGTAAAAATACTGCACATAACCGGGTGGTTAGCCGCGTCTGCACCGCTGTTCTTTCCAATCATTATTCTTACAATCACCAGTGAGCGTGTGGCCAGAAAAATTGAAGAAGAAGGATTTAAAGCTTCGTTGGAAATGTATGGCACTACGCTCCTTGTAGCGATATTGATCTATTTTGTTTTGTCTAGTCCATCAATCCAAAACCTCTTGCTAACCTTCCCTGAATCCATTCTTTCGATTGCAGGACTCAATCTGTTTTTAGGCAAATGGATTGGTCTCCGCTTATTGGAGTATCGTCGGTTCTATCCCATCATTCAACAATAAACAACCCGCATAAACAATTCTATAATGAACATCTTAAGATCCATTCGTACGATGAACAGGAAGCTTATGGGAATGAATGAACGAAACCTGGAGCTGATCTTTCCTCACAATGAACGTAAGCACTACAAATACGCAGATGACAAATATCTGGCCAAGTCAATCCTGGAAAAAGAAGGACTTCCCTGTCCTAAAACTTATGCAGTTGTAAGCTCTATTGGTCAGATTGAGCAATCCTGGCATTTGGTAAGCCAGTATCAGGAGTTGGTCATTAAACCTTCAAAAGGCGCAGGAGGCAAAGGCATCCTGATCATCAAACGAAAGGGTGACATCTGGTACAGTCAGGGCAAGGTCTTACGTGTCGAAGATATCTTCCTCCATCTGGCTAATATCATTTTTGGAATCTATTCTTTCGGAGATGGTGATGTCGCTTTGATCGAGGAGTTTATCAGACCGCATCAATTGTTTCTGGAGATCTTTTCTGATGGCGTACCTGATATCCGGATCATTTTATTAAAAGGTGTACCTCTTATGGGAATGCTTCGAATGCCAACACACGAGTCTGGCGGTAAAGCGAACCTGCATCAGGGTGGTTTAGGGATCGGAATAAATATGAAAACCGGCGATTTGCTTGAAGCCTTTGACGGTGATGGCTACCACAAAGAACATCCGGATACAGGCCAAAAGATTACAGGCCTCCAACTTCCTCATTGGGAAGATTTGGTTCAAATGTCCATCACGGCCAGTCACTACTTTCCTCTTCAATATTTAGGAGTGGATTTGGTAATCGACGCGGAAAAAGGACCTATGATAATGGAGTTGAATGTTCGGCCAGGGCTGGCTATACAACTTGCTAATCGTCAGGGACTTAAAGAAACAATTTCATCCAAATAATCAGATACACAATAAATGAAATCATATAAAAAATCAAAAGTCGCTTACTTGTTCTTTTTGATACTCACACTTGGTATCGCCATTTATGATCAGCTCCAACCAAGACCAGAACAAGTCCAAATTGTATTAGAGAATGACCCACAAATCAGGTTTCACTCTGAAATGATAGCAACCACCAATTAATCAATCATGAAAATATCACTTATCATTATTATGGCAATCCTAATTGCTACACCCCTCATTGGTCAAGTATCCATGTTACGTGTTCATCAAATCTCCGTTGGTGGAGGACAAGAATGGAATGCTTTTCTCAGGCCCAACAATCTCATTGAAGAGGGTGAAGCAATTGAAAGACAAGACCTATGGGACAATGGTACGTTCCAATCACTATCACTTACCAATTCATTGCGGTGTGTAAAAGATCAGCACAAGTTCAAACTAAACCTGAATGGTTCATTAGGTATTTTTCAAACAGAGGATAACGCCAATCGGCACAGTTATACACTGGGTGCTTCATATCGCGTTAAATATGCCACGAAGAAGTATTTTGAGTTTGCACCTGAATATTTCCGAAAGAAAAGACAGGGATTAAATGAAGATCAGGGTGTACTGGCTACCCCATTTTCGTATACCCAATTCAGGGCTCCTCTTTCTTTTGACTTTTATCTGGGTGATGGCGCCTGGGTTAAAACGGAACTGGGTTATTTAATCAAGAGTTATGATCGGCCTTCTGACGAGATTTTGCGATATAGGGCTCCTTTCTTTGGCTTTTCTGTGAGTAAAAAATGGACAATGGAAGGTCATATTTCGAAACTGACTTTTAATTCAACGAGCCAATGGAGAAAATACACAGAACTCGATAGGGTTTCCATTGAGGAAGATCCGGAGTTCGATAACGAAGATGATGACGAGCAGGAAACAGATCGATTCCGGGAAGGCGAAAGAAACTGGTCCTATTATTTCAATAACCTGACCTATGCTTTTAAGGCGTCCAACAAAAAACTGAAGGCAGAAATTGGGCTTTACAGCACTTTTCGCTCGGATGTAAGAGCCATTAGCAATTACCTGGAAGTGGGTCCGGGGATCAGTGGCACCATACAATTAGGGCAACTTGAATTATCACCTGGCGTACGCTACAGCATTAGAAAGTATAGTCGACTTGCTCCAGGAGTCGGAAATAACATCTTATTACGGTATAAATACCTGAGAAGTCGTTTAAAACTCGCTTACCCGATGGGCGAAAATGTGTCACTCTACGGCAATTACATCATGACTCATAGAGATTCCAATAATCCTAATCTCGATAGAACCGCTTTTAGAGAATACTTTTATGCGCAGGGTGAATTAGGTGTTCGGTGGAAATTATAGGTATAGTCAGTGGCAAAATCAACAACAAGACCCTTGCTTTAATTCTCCTTGACAAGATTGACTTTCACTTGCTGATACGGGCCGTAATTGCAAACCTTCCCCAGTAAGAGGTATTCGCACCTTGAAATTCCGGAGTACGGAAAAACTGGCTGTAGGTAAAAGAAAACCGGGTTATTGAAATCACAAGACCAAATTCACCCTGAAAATAAATTCTATTGATCAGATCAGCATCCAGAATATGTGGGCTGCGTTCCTGACTAATTACACCACCCTGAAGGGTGGAGTTACTCAGAACCGCATTGAGTTGAGTTCGGAAAAAGCTGAACATTTGAAAGTCATTTCCTTTCTTTCTGGGATCCAATGCGATGTTCTTGTCTTCCTGAAGTTGTTTTCTCTGTGATTTAGAAAAAGAAACGCCATTGATATCACTTAAAAAGTAATCATCTGCTCTACCAAAACGAAAAGTACTTCCAATACCAAACTCATTCCAAACCGTACCCGTCTTGGCATGTACATTGGCAATAAAATCCAGGATATTGGCGTCCTCGAAAACTTGTGGTACGAACTCATAGGTGACATTGTAGTTTACACCCAGGTCGTTTTCGATTTGATGATGCCACCCTTGAGGTTCCGGAGCCACATCCAGACTATGTACAAATGTTTGTACCTGGTCGCCAAATGCCAGAGGTCCGATCACTCCTATAATGATCTCAGAGGTTATTCTTCTTCTTTTTTCATAATCGGAAGTCATTTTCTTCAAGAAGCCATACAAATAGCCTGCATACGGTCTATCAAGCCTGATGATATCCTGACGTGTAATATCTGCCGGTGTAAACATGTCCTGACCTAAACCTATTGAGTAAAGTGAGTTAGTAGGATTTTCAAGTTGTAAGAAGAACTTCATCTTCTTGAGAAATGGCTGTTTCATCCTGGCCTTAAACCCCTCTGGATTGATCAGTTTTTTGCTCATGTATTCAATCCGAATTCCATTGGTGTAATATCGATCACTGTGACCATATCTTCTCCAATTGTCATTGTCTGAAGTAATCCTTAGGTATTTGTTATCAAAGGTTTGTTGAGCATTGACTGTAAATACCTGAATGAGCAATGAACAACTTAGAAATAGAATAAACTTCATGATATTTGGTTTAGCTGGTTTTATGATTACTTGGGCTGAGGCCGAAAAGTCTTATTGACTTTCTCAGGACCATTTGCAATGAGTCGTAACAGCACGTGGTTATTGTCAGGGCCTTCGTGCGCAGTGGCAAAGTCTACAACCAGGTCCTGTTTTGACTCGCCGGTCGCGAAACTTCTTAGCGCACTCATGACCAGGCCAGGTTTACACAATAACTTATAATTTTTCTTCTTCATCAAATAATCCTTTCTTCGAAGTTCCGTGAGCTCATATCGAAGACCTTTTTTAGCGAGGGAGTCCAATATTGCTGAATTTGTGATCTGTGGATTTCGATTTTTCAGTTCTTTTAAGAGGTTTCTTTTATGCCTATAGAGTCTCTTTTGCTCTTTGTAAAAATCAGTAGTGGCTCTTTTTGAAATGAAATTACAGGCAGAAGGTTTCAAGTTTGCTGGCCCGGCATAGTTGTCGCATGCTTCCTCCATCGCTTTCTGCTTGATTTCAAGGGGTTTGCGCTTCAAAAAGTAATCCTTACCCTTATGTGTATAATCTACCAAAAGGATGTCATCAATCCATTTTGCATATTGTACTACATTGTCCATATTAAGCGTCAGTCCGCCCGTGCTATTCAAATAAACATTGGTGGTCAATATCTTTTGATCATCCATATTGCTGGGTAGTTTATAGCTCAAGATGTCATTTGGATCATTAAAACCAATCATTTGGGTCTTAAATTCTGCCCCGTCTCTTGCTCTTTTTTTGAAAAGAATGTTGTCTTCGTAATCTTCAGGGCTGATAAAATCAGAACCTATTTGGGTGAAACCTATGAGATTGATTTGATTGGTAAACAAATACCATTCTGGCATGTCATCAAATACCCGGTATACAACCGATTCGTGGGGCTTGGGAGCCGATGACACATAGTAATCTTTAATAAAATCATACATCAGCCAACTTCCTAAGCTACCACTCAGTAAAAAATTCAGTGAGGACTTACCTTGTTGATATCCTGCATCATCAACGGCTAACATCGCTTCTAATGCAACTTCCTGAAACATGCTGTTTTGACCGTTTATGGCCACTGCTACATCACCCAATCCATCAGCAATGATTTCCCGCTTTAAAAGCTGAGTAACGCGAGTAGACGCTTGTAAATTGGACCTTTCTTTTAACCAGTCTTTCAAAACAGTTGTCATTGGAGACCAGTATATCGTATGAAATATCAATTCCTGACCATTCTGATTTTGGAAGGTGATGCTACGGATAGAAGAACTGTCACCATATACTTCCGGATGTCCAACGTACGTAACTTTTTCATTAATTGGAGTTAGGTAAAAACCTAGTTCCTCTGCCAGCTCAAAAATCATGTCGTCATTGTGATTGGGCTTTTTCGACCTCATGCCATGAATGGTCATAATTTGAGTTAGCTCGCGGCCTTTCATTTGTTCTTTTATCCCCTTGAAAGAACTATCAATCTCTACTGATGGATTCTGAAACGGTGAAACCAACCCCCCACCGGTGACATTTCCCGCGGCCACAATTTTATGAACCAAATCCAACTTACCGGGTTTGATTCGCTTCCTGGGCTCTCTGTGTACGTATTCATCAGGTTCTGCTTCAAAGAGATTACTTTTGATCATCACATGTGGTTGATCCGAAACCCCTGATAATATAGCACTCACAAGTAACGTATCTGACCGGGCATCTTCCTGGGCTCCATCTACACGGAGTTGTAGCTTTTGCCGAGCTTTGCTTTCATCGATCAACGAATATATCGCACCGTCTAGGTTCACTAGAGGAATGGATTTAAGTGCTTTTATTGTTTCGTGCGAGTCGAATTCCCACACTGCCGCATTCTGTCTTCTCGCATTAATTACTTTAACACCATCACCAGCACTGTTTGGAAGATAGAAACCAAACGGATCACTTGCATCAAAAAATGATACAATGGTCAAAATGTCATCTTTTGGTGTGATACCCACAGCTTCGACTGGAATATCATCAACCGGGTCTTCAGAAAGAAAAACTGAAAACTCTTTTAGTGCCTGGAGTATCAATTTGTCCATCGCCGCGAATCGTGCATCCTTTGTCGGTAATGAAAGGATATACATAACTTCTTTCTCGGTAAATGTAAACATGCTGGTGAATGGCAAGTGATTAGAAATGAAGTACATGTTTCGCAAAAAATATGACCTTTTATTGACAGGCATTTGCCTGTTTAAAAGATCAATCAGATCACTTTTTTGCGCCGATTCCGACAAATCTGATAGGATATTCAATTTAACAGAGCAGTTTGGAGTCTGGTTGATTACCTCTCTGATTCTGCTAATCTCATGCCCCTGCCTGATGCATTCCCGAAAACGATTAAGTGCTGTTCGTTGGTCCCCCATCCAATCGATAATCAATTGCCCACCTAAGCCTCCGGCTACGACAACCGTCTCTCTTCCTTCTTCCATTCGCTGAAAAGTGGTCGTAATCGTATTTTTCATCAATGCCCGGTATTTTTCATTAGAGTACAGTGCGAAATCAACGAATGAATCGAGGAAAACCTCTTTTTTTAACCATTTGGCCAAACCTGTACGATAAATAGATGCATCATAATTATTGATGTATTCTTTCAGGCGAGTAGTTATCGGATACCAGAAAATCTCTTTCACATGTATTTCATGTTCAAGCCCAGGCTTTGTAAAGGTTGTCTCTACTAGTTTCCATGGAAGCGGACCTAAGTCACCTTTTGCCGGTACTTCACCAAAGGTTTCCGACTTATTTGATGTTTCTACCCAACCTAATTCATCGGATAATCTGGTTTTGAAAAATTCCCAATGTCGCTCGGTTTTTTCACGAACTCCATGCACCATTAAAAGGGAGATGTGACCATTATTCTCTTTTGCAATTGATTCTATACCAATGAATTCTGTCTCAGACGTTATGCTACTACTAACTTCTTCAACTTCCAGGTTCACCTGTTCTTTGAATCTCTTAACGGTGTTCACAACACCTTTTCGGGCACAGGAGTTTAAGAAAATGAGTGCGATTATTAGCACTACAATTGAAAACGATCTTGATATTAGGGCTTTCTTTTTCATATTAACAGTGAATTTCGAGCCATTTTCATGAGTGTGCAATACCGAATTTCAGGTATTTTGTAAATAATGGGGCTCATATTCAGTGCCTGAAGTCTGAGCATTGGAATTTACGAATTCTGAGTGGTAAATACACGAATGCTTAGTTCTTGATGATCGCTGTGCACATCATGACCATTAATACTAAGCAAGCGCCGGGTAACTTCGGAATCGATGACATCTAGCGTCGTTTTCCAAGGCTCATGCAAATCCTTTTAACCCTTATTATAACTGGATTTGATAATTTCAGTCAATGTAATAATCTTCGCGCATGGAAATTTTGGGAATCGACATTGGTGGTACGGGCATCAAGGGCGCCATCATTGACACGAATACCGGGGATATGAAAACGGAGAGGTTGCGTATCCCGACACCTCAACCAGCCACACCTGGTGCCATGATGGATACCGTCGCTACACTTTGTAAGGAATTCAATTGGTCCGGATACATTGGGGCAGGGTTTCCTGCTGCTATTAAGCACAATATTGTTAAGACGGCCTCAAACATCGACAAGTCATGGATTGGACTCAATGCTGCGGATGAGATCGAGAAAGTCACCGGATGCAAGGCAATGGTTGTCAATGACGTAGATGCTGCAGGGTATGCGGAAGTTAATTTCGGAGCAGGTAAGAATGTAGATGGCACAGTGATTGTCGCCGCTTTCGGAACGGGGATCGGTACGGCAATTTTTACAGAAGGAATACTCCTCCCGAATACAGAACTCGGGCACTTGAGAATGAAAGGCATGATTGCTGAACACTATACCAGTAATTCAGCACGGGAAAAAGAAGACCTGGACTGGGATACGTTTGGTAAGCGTGTCAATAAATACTTAAAAAGACTGGAATTTCTATTCTGGCCTGATTTGATTGTACTTGGCGGTGGCGTTTCTAAGAAATACGAATTGTACAGTCATAAATTTGACCTTGAAACAGAAGTCAAAGCAGCCAAACTCAAAAACCAGGCTGGAATCATTGGCGCAGCGATGGCTGCTAAACACGAATTTGTGGAGAAGCGTCTTTCGGAATGACGTGAATACCCCTCTTGAAAAGAACTTGCTACTTCTTTGCCGGTTTTAAATCAAAATCTTTAAACATCGGTGCCCGCCCGATCTTCGAACAAATGGGACAATTATGAGGATTGTGCCCCCTGGCAGGGCAATACTCCCGACCCAGAAAAATGATCTGTAAATGAAGCTTATTCCACAATTCTCTTGGAAACAATCGCTTACAATCTTTTTCTGTTTGCTGCACGTTCTTCCCATTGGACAAGTTCCATCGATAGATAAGTCGATGAATATGAGTATCTACTGGAAATGCCGGTACTCCAAAAGCCTGAGACATCACGACTGAAGCGGTTTTATGTCCCACGGCAGGCAATCTCTCCAGCGCCTCCATGTCCACCGGCACTTCTCCCCTATGCTCATCAATCAGAATCTGAGACAATTCAGAAATTCCCTTGGATTTCATTGGGCTTAAACCACATGGTTTAATAATAGCCTTGATTTGCTCAACTGGCACCTTTGCCATGTCATATGGATTATCTGCTACCGCGAAAAGGTCAGGTGTTGTCTTATTTACTCGCTCATCCGTACATTGTGCAGAAAGTAATACTGCTACTAACAGCGTGTAGGGACTATAATGATCCAGTGGAACGGGTACTTTGGGGTAGATCTCCTCCAGGGTACTAATGACAAAATCTACCTTTTCTTGTTTGGTCATGAGGTCATTACAAATTCAATTGATATCACCATTCAGTATGGAAAATACCGTCCTTATCTACCCTTTCATAGGTATGTGAACCAAAATGATCCCTTTGTGCCTGAATAAGATTAAGGGGTAGTCTTTCGGTGGTGAAGGACTGCAAATAATGCAAACTTGTCCCCAATCCCATCACTGGGATATTATGAGTAATAGCATAAGCTACTACCTCTTTGAAGTCTTCCAGACCTCCTTTTACACCAGAAGCGAAATCCTCATCCAAAAGCAGGTTGCTCAAATCGGGAGTCGACTTGTAGGCATTCATCATGTCTTCCAGGATCGCGGAACGAATGATGCACCCACCTCTCCAAATCCTGGAAATAGTCGCCAGGTCCAATTCATAGCCATATTCTTCCGAAGCCGCCGCTAATTGGGCCATGCCTTGAGCATAGGCTACAATAAAGGAAACATAAAGTGCGCTTTCGATTTGATCTACGTTAAGCAAACCACCAGATTTTCCCTTATTACCATAAATTTCCTGAGCTTTAACCCGGTCAGACTTTAGGGCAGATAAACCTCTCATCGTAACGGCCGCATCTATGCTGGGAACGGCTGTTCCAAGATCCATTGCATTTTGTGAGGTCCATTTACCAGTTCCTTTTTGCTTGGCTTTGTCCAATATTTTATCAATCAGATCCCCGGGTCCTGCTTCATCTTTCTTAGTAAAAATCTCAGCTGTGATCTCAACTAAAAATGATTGTAAACGTCCTTTATTCCATTGTTCAAATATCTCGTGCAATTCTGCGTTGGATTTTCCCAGGCCTGTCCTCATAAGATCATACACTTCTGCGATGAGTTGCATCATCGCATATTCGATGCCATTGTGGACCATTTTAACATAATTGCCGGCTGAACCATTTCCCATGAAAGCTACACATGGTTCTCCATTTACCTTTGCCGCGGCTGCTTCAAAGATTGGTTTTACCAATTCATAAGATTCAGTTGAACCTCCAGGCATCATGCTTGGACCAAATCTCGCTCCTTTTGCTCCTCCGGAAACACCTGAACCCATAAAGTGTATACCCTTGCTTTTCAGGGTGTTATACCTTCTATCTGTGTCTTCATAGAAAGAGTTCCCACCATCGATGATCAAGTCACCTTCTGACAAGTGCGGTAGCAGGTCTTCAATTACGGCATCCACCACTTTACCAGCGGGAACCAGTAGCATGATTTTTCTGGGTGAATTCAAAGAGCTTATAAACTCACTTTTATCTGTGGTTCCACTGACTACCTTCCCCGCACCTTCACTTTTCAGTGCAGCTAATTTTTCCGGATCATTATCTAATCCAAAGGCGCTGAAACCATGATCAGCCACATTCAAAATGAAATTTCTGCCCATTACACCGAGCCCAACAAGTCCAAAGTCGTAAGTCATAATCTTATATCAAAGAAATCAATCAGTCGAGGTATGATTTCAGGTTGAAGTTTAATCTCATATTTGCAGGAACTAAAACCATGAATCTGCCCTATCTTAGTTGCTCGGGATTACTCATCGTTTTCAATTTTCCAGCGCACAAATAACTCGATATCGTACTTAAAATCATAACCAAATGAAAAAAATCGAAAACCAGGTATTTACAATTTTCGGTGCCTCCGGCGACCTTACAACCAGAAAACTTATACCTGCAGTTTTCAATTTGTTCAAGGAGAAGATGCTTCCTGAACAATTCACGATACTAGGTATTGGACGGACATCATTCGAAAATGATGATTACAGGCAAAAAGTCGTCTTTGAGAACTCATTTCTTAAAAAAGAGGATGTTTCCGATACCGAGTTGAAAGAGTTTGCAAAAATGATTCAGTATCAAACCTTAAAGAACCGGGACGCTGAAGCATTCCAAACTTTGAAAGCAAGGCTGGACGATATAAATACCTCAGAAGGTACTAATGGGAACTTTATATTTTATTTAAGTACCCCACCTAGCTTATATGCGGAAATTGCAAAAGGACTGGCTTCCGTTGGTTTGAATAAAGAGAAGAGCGGTTGGAGACACCTGATCATTGAGAAACCTTTCGGCTATAGTCTTTCTACGGCCAGGGAATTGAATCGTGAACTCAAAAAATGCTTCAAAGAGAAGCAGATCTATCGCATCGATCATTACCTGGGGAAAGAGACGGTACAAAATCTGTTTGTGATGCGGTTTGCGAACAGCATTTTCGAGCCGCTTTGGAATCGCAATTACATCCATCGTGTAGAGATCACAAACGCTGAAAGTGTAGGTGTCGAAAAAAGAGGTGGGTATTATGACGGTTCAGGGGCTTTGCGGGATATGCTTCAAAATCACTTGTTGCAACTTATTTCACTGGTTGCAATGGAACCCCCGGTCAGGGTCGATGCTGATTCCATAAGAAATGAGAAATTAAAGCTTTTCCAATCCCTTAGGCCCATGAGCCCGGAGGATATCAAAGAAAATGTAATCCGTGGGCAATACATGTCATCTGATATCAAGGGTGATCATTTACAAGGATATCGAGAAGAAGAAGGTGTTGATCCTGAATCCAGGACTGAGACGTTCGTGGCCATGAAGTTCTTTATTGATAACTGGAGATGGGCAGATGTTCCTTTTTATATACGGACTGGAAAGCGGTTACCTACGAGAGTATCTGAGGTGGTCATCCATTTCAAACCCAACCATTACCACCTGTTTGGACAGTCAGACGTGAACAATTCGCAAAACATGCTGGTGTTACGCATTCAGCCCAATGAAGGTATTTTGATGAAAGTCGGATTGAAAGTTCCTGGAGCAGGCTTTCAGGTCGAAAACGTCAATATGGATTTTCTTTATGATGATTTAGCCGATGCGTATGTCCCCGAAGCTTACGAACGACTGTTAATGGATGCCATGCAAGGAGATGCAACTTTATATGCCCGGGGAGATAGTGTTGAGGCCGCATGGGCTTTTGTAGATCCGATTCTGGAAGCCTGGAAAAATGATGATTCAATACCCATTTACGGATATCCTGCCGGAACGTGGGGGCCGGAGAATGCTGGAGATTTGATCGATGGTGATCGAATGAATTGGAGAAATCCATGTAAGAATTTAACAAATGATGGCAATTTTTGTGAGCTATGAAAAAAGACATTAGGGTATTTGATGATAATACTGCCGTAGCACAAGCATTTGCTGACTTCCTGGTAACTTTTACAAAGGGACGAACCAAAACGACTATTGCATTGTCTGGTGGATCTACACCTAAGGTCTTGTTTCGGATTCTCGCCGAGCACTACCTGGACAAGATTGATTGGAAAACCATTCATTTCTTCTGGGGCGATGAAAGGTGCGTGCCTGCTGACGATTCGGACAGCAATTATGGCATGGCGAAATCACTACTGTTTGATCATGTAAACATAGATCATAGTAAAGTTCACCGAGTTCGGGGTGAAAACGACCCTGAAGTGGAAGCAACACGTTATGGCGCCCTTATTACTGAAGTGTGTCAGATCAAGAATGGTTTACCTTCCATCGATTTGATGATTTTAGGAATGGGAGATGATGGTCACACCGCTTCAATATTCCCACATCAGATGGACCTATTACAATCAAGAGAAATTTGTGCGGTGGCAGATCATCCGGTAACCGGGCAAAAACGAGTAACTATCTCAGGACCTACACTGAACAATTCACAAACGGTAGCTTTTTTGGTAACTGGAGGGAATAAGGCCGATAAAGTTCACACTATACTTAAAAATAGAGAAGATAGTATGCGATTTCCCGCCGCACATATCACTGGCCAGAAACAACTTTGGTTTCTGGATAAGGCTGCATCTTCTCTATTGGAATAACGATCACTTATCCTAGATTCCTTTATTTTGCCGGACAAATTAACTTGCGGCACGATTAATCTTGACATGACCCAAAAAATCCATAAAATACTAGTAGCAAATCGCGGAGAAATAGCCCTTCGAATCATGAGAAGTGCTAAAAGTGTAGGAATAAGTACTGTAGCTGTCTACAGCGATGCTGATAAGCATGCGCCTTTTGCTCGTTTTGCGGACGAAAGTGTATGCATAGGCCCACCACCTTCTTCAGAATCCTACCTGCGAATTGAGAAGATCATTGAGGTATGTAAAAAATTGAACGTAGATGCTGTACACCCCGGATATGGATTTCTATCGGAGAATGCAGCTTTTGCTCATGCACTGGAGAAAGAGAATATCAATTTTATCGGACCATCAGCGGATGCGATCCAAACCATGGGCGATAAAATTTCGGCTAAACAAACGGTTGGAAAGTTTGGTGTACCATTGGTTCCCGGAATGGATAAACCCATTGAGGATGTTGCAGAAGCCCGAGGCATTGCTAAGGAAATTGGGTATCCGGTATTGGTAAAAGCGAGCGCTGGCGGCGGTGGAAAGGGAATGAGGATCGTTCACAAGGATGAAGATTTCGAGGAAGAAATGAAGCGAGCCATGAGTGAAGCCCAAAATGCTTTTGGTAATGGTGCCGTCTTTGTTGAGAAATTCATCATGGCTCCAAAACATATCGAAGTTCAGATCATAGGTGATAAACATGGAAACCTGGTTCATTTATTCGAACGAGACTGTAGTGTTCAACGGAGACATCAAAAAGTTGTAGAAGAAGCACCTTCCGCTATTCTTAATCACGATGAACGAATGGCTATTGGAGAAGCTGCACTTAATGTGGCGAGGGCTTGCGATTATTACAATGCAGGTACTGTGGAGTTCATCATGGATGAAAACAAAGATTTCTACTTTTTGGAAATGAATACACGCCTGCAAGTTGAACACCCGGTGACCGAACAAATCACTGGTGTTGACCTGGTACAAGAGCAAATCCGGGTAGCAGAAGGGCATCCTTTGTCCATCGAACAAAAGGACTTGAAAGTCAATGGACATAGCATTGAAATCAGGGTATACGCAGAAGACCCAAAAAACAACTTCGCTCCTTCCATCGGAAACCTGGAAGTGTACCGAAAACCAGAAGGTGAAGGAATTCGACTGGATGACGGATATGAACAGGGACAAGACATTCCGATTTACTACGACCCGATGATTGCCAAATTGGTAGCAACAGGTTCGAATCGTGAGGAAGCTATTGAACGTTTATTGCAGGCAATCAAAGACTATCGAATTATTGGTGTAAAGACTACACTCCCGTTTTGTGAATTCGTATTACAGCACGAAGCATTTCGAACTGGAAATTTCACAACAAAATTCGTTGAACAATATTTCACACCCGAAGTACTGGATGTCGAACATGATCCGGAAGTTATCGATGTAGCTTTGACTGTTTCGGCGTTCCTTGATCAAGCCAGAGATCAACGGCTGATGCCTCAGGTACCATCAAATTCCTCTAATTGGAAGGCTCGTCTTAGAAATTAATATGGCTGAAATTCGACCATTTAAGGCTTGGCGATATAACGCTGACCTTAGCAATAACATAGAAAATCTAACTTCACCTCTGTTCGATGTGGTTTCACAGCGACAAAGGCAGGCGTTGTATGAAAATCCCGTCAACAGTGTCCATCTTTCTGTTCCCGATGGTGATGATCCTGCGGACTTAGCAGCTGAGACATTGAGTGAATGGAAGGAAAAAGGTGTATTGAAGCAAGATCACCTACCGGGTATATATGTCTATTTTCAAAAATTCGCATTACCCGGTGGCGATCATATTTATGTTCGCAAAGGTTTCATTTGTATGATCCGAATCCATGATTGGTCGGAACAAGTGATTCTGAGACACGAAAACACGATGCCTCATTCAGTCAGTGACAGAGAGACATTGTTGTCCAATACCGGCCTTAATGTCTCTGCTACACATGGCCTTTATACCGACGAGGACCGGCAGCTCGAATCGTTGTTAGAGGAGAGTATGATAAATCCGATCTACGAAGTAGAAAACTATCAGGGAGTAACAGATTATCTGAGTGTTATTCAGGATCGGGCAGCAATTTCAAAAATCATCTCGGTACTCAGGGAAAAGCAGATCATTCTGGCAGATGGTCATCACAGATACGAAGGCTCTCTGGCGCACTATAAACGTCGGAAAGCTGGCAATGAGAAACACACTGGAGAAGAAGGGTACAACTTTCATATGATGTATCTCACCAATACCGATGCTCATGACCTTAGAATCTTACCAACGCACCGTCTGATCAATGGACATCCGGTTCAGGAGGAAAATTTCCTGGGCAAGCTTCAGGAAGATTTCATCGTGAAACCCGTTGAAAACCCCTTCGAAATCAACGAAATAATTCTTGGGAAACAATGGGCCTTTGGCTTGTTGATTGGTGATAATGCTTATAAAATACGATTGAAACCAGACAAGATCAGTACCATGTCCTGGTCGTTCCCGTCAGAAATTAAGGAGTTGGACCTCACCGTCATGCATTACTTCATTTTTGAGAAATTATTGGGAATACCTGGAAAGCTCCAGCGTGAATCCAGAGAGATCAGCTTTGAAAGGAACTTCACCGCCTGTTTGCAAGAGGTTGTTACGGGTAATGCGAATTTTGCAGTTATCACAAAGGACATATCTATTGATACCGTTAAATCGGTTTGCTACAGTGGCTATACAATGCCACAAAAATCAACCTACTTCTACCCTAAAGTTATTTGCGGGTTTTTATTTGGTTCAATTTTAGATGATGAGTTCCACTCTCCGTTTGATTCTAGCTTCTAATTCGCCTCGGCGAAAGCAATTGCTTTCAGAGCTAGGTTTTGAATTTACAGTCAGAACATGCCAGGTCGATGAAGATTTCCCTGATGATATGCTTCCTGGTGAAGTCGCCGAATACCTGGCCAGGAAGAAAAACAAAGCCAATCGTGAGATTGCCAGTACAGGTGAGGTCGTGATAACAGCAGATACGGTCGTGATCAGAGATCGGGACATATTGAATAAACCCGAAGATGTACAAGAAGCTTATGACATGATCAAGAGCTTATCTGGCAGAGCGCATGATGTGGTGACTGGTGTTTGCATTTCAAATCATGAGCAGGTCAATAGCTTTTCGGTAAAAACAACGGTCCACTTCGCAGAACTCTCTGATGAAGAAATCTATCATTACATTGAGATTGCCAAACCTTTTGACAAGGCCGGTGCCTACGGAATTCAGGAATGGATTGGCCTTATTGGTGTTACACGCCTTGAAGGATCTTACTCAAATGTGGTAGGCCTGCCTACGAGGGAGGTTTATGAAGCCTTAATTGAATTGGGTTTGTAGCTAGTATTGGGGAATAAGTTTATTGTTGTGCCGGTGACAGCCACTTAGTTACCTATCAAATGAAATGTTAAAATTTCAAGTTTCAACATAAAATTATGATGTTTTTGTGTAGTGTTGTTATTCGCTTACAACACTTAACTCGTCATGCCAAAACGTTTGCTAATTGTATTAGCCGTCGCCTTTATTTGCCTGCATACCAAAGGGCAAGTTTCCTTACCGTATTCGGAAGATTTTGAAGGGGTAACGGATCAGACTTATCAGGATAATACCTCTTCAATTACAGGTCTCCCGGATTGGGAATTGTCCATGCTGAACTCCGAGGATTATACGCTTACGCTCGGTGATATCGGCTACAATGATTCCAAAGGAATGAGCCTGAGGAATGTTGCCGTGGGGGGAGATTCAGATCAGGAAGGAATTACGCTGGAACTGGACCTTTCCAACTACAGCACAACAACTGACATTTTCCTTTCTTTCAGGATGAAACCTAATGGCCTGGGTAGCTTTGGTGGTGGTCCTTTTATGGGCATTGGCCATGAGTTAGTTTTAATTCGTGGATCTGATTCCGACGCCTGGATTGAATTCTATGATCCTCAAAACGAAATTGAAGACACAGGTTGGTACCATTTTGTTGATCTTCCCGTTTCAGATTCATTGCTGAACAACGGACAGGATTTTTCAAGCACGTTCCAACTCCGATTCTTTACAAGTCAAATTACCTTCCAAATCGATGATGTCGAGATAACAGAGAGACCAACGAATGACATCAGATTACTTTCGACTGACCTTGACGTTACTGGGGTTTATACATCAACAGAGACCATTTCAGTTGAATTTGAAAATTTTGGAACAGCGAATGTTTCAAACCTACCACTTACCGTGAGTATCGACGGCCCGTCAGCAAGTGAAACCCGACAAATTGATCTATCCACCACCCTATCCTCTGAAGCTGCTCAAACGGTCGACCTTGAAGAAACTTTTGATTTTTCGGAAATGGGTACCTATTCAATCGAGATGTATCATTCGTTGGAGACGGATGAGAATAACAACAATGACACACTTCGATTTTCAGTTATTCATGTTAGTCCGATTGTGCCAACACTACCCTATTTGGTCGACTTCACGTCGGTTGTTTCTGATCAGGAGAGATCTCAGTTCATGGCAAGTATTGAAGGTCTCGAAGGATTCAGTTATCATTCCAATCAGGAAGAGGAATTACTATCGTTCCCTGCTGTTTTTGGTTACGAAGGCAATGATGATACACATGTAAGCCTGGGTGCAATTACCCGGGAAGAAACGATAGAAGGCAACCTTGTGATGACCCTGGATTTGTCCGGTTTTCAAGCTGCGAATAATGATCTTCTGCTGGATTTCAATTACCGATATCGCTCAATTAATACCCGACAAGTACGCGTAAGAATCCGGGGTAATGCTTCAGAGGAATGGCTTGACCTTTATACATTCACAGGAAATGATGATTGGACAAGCGTATTTCATCAATCCATTTCCGAATTACTTGATCAGAATAATCAGGATTTCTCAGGTTCCACGCAGATTAGTTTCAAGGATCGACATAGAAATTCGATCAGCGATTTAAGAATAGATAATATCCGCATTCACGAACGACCAGAGAATGATCTGAGTCTTGCAGGTAATACGCACCCGGACCACTCTCCTTCACTTGGGTCCATGGAGCAGGTAGCGGTAGATATTCATAATTTCGGAAAGAATGCCACTTCCTCTTTTGACCTTTTGGTGGAAGTAGAAGGTCCGGGTACTCAAAACACTTTTACAGAAACAATAAATACAGCAATTGCATCTGAAGATACCCTGGAGTATACCTTAACAAATGCATTTGACTTTTCAGCCGTCGGGGATTATGACGTTACAGTAGTCGCAAGTCTCGATGGAGATAGTGACTCCAGCAATGATTCTATACATTTCCGAACGTCACAACTGTCGACCTTTACTTCTTCCCTCCCATTTTCTGCCACATTTGATGGCCTGGCAAGTGATTTTCAAACATTCGAATCTGTTGGTGAGATTGGCGGAATCGAAGGACTGGGTTTTACATCCAGTACCGACGAAGGTTTTGTAGCTACGGGTATTTCGGATGAGATCGACGAGCAGGGCCTTCAGATCGGCAGTACAGGTGGGCAACCAGTTAACGATCTGATTCTCACATTTGATCTTAGTAGTCATGACGCCAATGCCGATGACCTGCTGCTCAACCTCAAATATTACTACAATAGATTCAGTACCAATCAAACGGACGAAAATGGCATATTTCTACGTGGAGACCTGGACGATGATTGGATCGACATGGGAACCTGGTTTGATGGAACAGGTATGAATGGAGCGGTCTTGAGCAAGAATCACATGGTGCTCAGTGACTCTCTCCTGGCTTATTCCCAGAATTACTCTACCCGAACTCAGATAAGAGTTTCAGAACAAGGTGCCACTAGCTCCGGTGGCGCCCATTTAACCGTTCTGGAGATTGCCGTGTTTGAGCGTCCGGACTTTGATATCGTATTGGAAAACATGGTGGTCCCCTCAAACTCTGCAGCCCTGTCCGATATGGAAGATGTTACCGTAACGCTTGTAAATCAAGGTGCCCAGAGTGCCAGCAATATCCCAATAACCATCGTCGTAGACAATTCCGGAACAGAGACTTCACAAAATGAAGTAATCGCGGGGCCTATAAACTCGTTGGATGAATTGGAAGTCACATTGACGAATACCATAGACTTATCTACGCCAGGGACATACCAAATTACTGTTTATACGGCCCTTGCTTCAGATGCCGATACGAATTCTGACACGCTCAGGAATGAGTCCAGTCGCTTATCCAGATATGAAGATGCACTCCCCCTATTTGAGGATTTTGAAGACCTGTCTGCTTCATTCGATAGCATTGGGTTCCAACCTTTCATTGATAATGCCACCGGCTTCAGTTTCGAAACCTCTACTGGATTTGGTAAGATCCAGTCATCGTCGGTTGATGAAACCACCTACTTGAAGGTCACAACATCATCCAGTTCATCTGGTAGTGAAAGTCAACTCATCCTGAGTGCAGACATGTCAGATTATACCACGGGAAATGATCAAATATTCCTTGATTTCAGCTATCTGTTCTCCCAGTTCTCGTCTCGCCTCGATCACGAAAATAACGAGATCTTTATTCGAGGGTCAGATGACGACAATTGGCTACCATTCTACGATTGGTCAGTTACAGACCAGGGCGACGACCGGGAGGAAGCCTTCTATCTCAACATAACAGATTCACTTGCTGCCAATGGTCAGGATTTCTCTGAATCATTTCAAATAGACTTTCGGGAAGGTCAGTTCGGATCAAGCTCATTCTTAAGTGTTGACGATATACACCTGTATCATGAAGCCGCGAATGACGTTCAATTGTCCGCTGTGGTACCCCCAACTGAAGCTGCTGGATTAGGTAGTTCAGAGCAAATTTCGGTTCAAATAATCAATCGGGGAACGGAAGCACAATCCACTATTCCAGTTTCCGTAGAGTTCAGAACACCAGCAGACACAACCACTTTCGATGAAGAATTATCTGTCAGTATTGCTGCCGGCGATACTACTTCTGTGACCTTAACTCAAACTTTCGATTTTTCAGATGCTGGTCATTACGCTTTTAAAGTAGCTCTGGGGCTCAGCGACGACCCTAATAATAAATTTGACACATTGATTAATTCAACCAATAAGTTTGATAGTTATACTGGCGAACTCCCCTATTTCGAAGATTTTGAGGACGTTGAGAGTTTGTTTACCAGAAC
Source organism: Cyclobacteriaceae bacterium (assembly GCA_965215825.1). GTDB lineage: Bacteria > Bacteroidota > Bacteroidia > Cytophagales > Cyclobacteriaceae > JAWPMT01. The sequence goes on from CBDCEM010000003.1 coordinate 2,439,670, forward strand.
TGCTATAAGCGCTGTTACAAATGCAGATGGATTTAGCTATCAGAAAAATAATGATGTTACTTCCACTAACCTCAGAAGCAGTACAATAGATGAAAGTGTAGTACTTGAAATGAATGGCACTTCAGGCGCACCTCATGATTTGGTACTGACCATGGATCTAAGTGATTATACAACAGAAGCACAAATTCTATTGAGCTTTGATTACGCCCAGTTCAACCAAAGTGATGATGCCAACGACAGGGTGTTTGTTAGAGGTTCTGAAGATGACGCTTGGATTGAACTTTTCGACTGGTATGATCCTGAGGTTGCAACAAATGACCTGACCTTTCAGGAGGTTGACTCACTCGATCTCTCGGAAGCATTGTCAAATGAAAGTCAAACTTTTTCAACCACAACTCAGATTCGGTTCGGTGAAGAAGGCGGACAAGAATTCCTATTGGACAATGTGCACGTGTTCAAAGTTGCCGATAATGATGTGGCGCTGGTTTCACTTGATGTGCCTGATTGGGGTCCGGAATTGGGCTCAAACAATCAATTGACTTTCACACTGGAAAACAGGGGCAAACAGGAAGAAGTTAACGTACCTCTTACCATTGAAATCGAAGGACCTGATGGGTCTCAGGCGGCTACGGAAACAATCGGGACTGTTGCATTTACTGATGAATCAATCAGCTATACCACAGAAACCGTTTTCGACTTCAGTTCTCTTGGGAGTTATCAAATAACAGCATATCTGGAATTGAGCACTGACGAGAACCTGGAAAATGATACTATAGCCACAACTTCCGTACATGTAACTAAGGCGGCATCGTCCCTTCCTTTCCTTGAAAGCTTTAATGGCCTGAATACGGAAATTTCCTATACAAATAGTACTACTGAAATTTCAGACATAAATGGATTCAGCTACAGGTCTACCGGAAATCTTGGTAATTTGGGCGCTGACGATACTTTCTCCAACTCCGGTACTTCCATTCGAATGGGTAGTAATGAATCGCAATCCGATGCAGATCATGAATTGATATTATCGGTAGATCTTTCAGAACATGCTCTGGCAGACTCGATTTTGTTGGACCTCAGCATCGCGGGACACAGAAACACCTTGGTAACTGAAAATGACTTCAATAAGATATCAGTACGTGGTAACCAGTTTGATGAGTGGGTTGAACTCTATGATTGGTATGAAAGTGCAACCAACAATGATTTGGTGTGGACCAGCGTCACGGGTCTCAATATTTCACGGGTTTTAGGTGCTGCCGGTACAACCTTTAGCAATACCTTCCAATTACGGATTGGGAAACGTGACCTGGCAGGAATTGACGAGGAACTATGGATTGATGACTTGAAGTTATACCGAAGTTTCAATGGATTGAGCGACGGTGCAGGTTTTACTATTGCAGAAACTGGCTACGTGGGATTGGGTCGTGATGGTACTGGTAATAGAAGAGAAATCTGGAAACTGGATGAAAATTTCAACATGGAATTTTACTCAATTTTCCCTGGTGAAAGCAGAAGCGGTGCAGTAGCCTTCGCGATTGGTGACTTGTTTTACGTGGGCATGGGTGTAACCGAAAATGGGGAACATTTAACGGACTTTTATGAATATGATGCCCTCAATAACCAATGGAATCAACTAACTGACTTTCCTGGGGAAGGCATGTCCAATGCCACTGTTTTTGTCATAGAGAGTTTCGCTTATGTAGGAACAGGACTAACACCAACTGATGAACAATCTGCCTTCTGGAAATATGATCCTACAGGGGATTCATGGACAAGTATTGAAAGCCTGCCCTCAGGAAAAAAACAAGGCGCCTTCTCTTTCGCTGTGAATGGAAAAGGGTATGTCGGTGGTGGTTTTTATATCGACGATTTCACAACCATTCAAATGAGTGATTTGCAGGAGTATGATCCGGCAACCAACACCTGGACAGAAAAAATCTTTGCCGATGGAACAAACCTTTCGGTCAATGAAGCTGCTGCATTCAGTTTATACGGTTTTGGGTACATCGCGTATGGCAATCAGGATCAACTGGTGCAGTACGACCCTTCTACCAATGAAGTCACAAATTTAGGAGACCAATTTAATCTGGGGGATTCTCGTTCCAATCCTACGGCCTTCATACTTGGAGATTCTGCGGTGGTAGCTTTCGGTAGTTATGACCTGTTTCCCACGCAATATTCTAGTGAGTTCAATGTCTTCTTTGAGGAAAATAACGCTCCCAGTAATTTGAGTCTGGATAACTCTTCTTTAAGTGAAAACAATGACGTTGGACAATTAGTAGGAACATTGACTGCTCAGGACGATGGAACCTCTATAACTTTTGCGTTTGCTACGGGAGATGGCTCCAATGATGCGGACAATGCGTCGTTTTCGATCAGTGGAGATCAACTATTAGCGCAGGAAGTGTTTGATTTTGAAAGTCAGGCAACTTACCGCGTATTTGTTCAGGCTTCTGATGAACGAGGAGAAACAATCTCACAGGCATTCACAATAAGTGTGATTGATACTAATGAAAACCCTACCGATATAACCTTATCAAGTACATCTGTTGGTGAAAGTACCAATGGAGCTGATGTTTTTGTAGGTACCATGGCTGCTGTGGACCAGGATGTCAATGATTCGTTTACCTATTCCATTATTCAGGGAGATGGCACGAACGATGTTGACAATGCCCAATTTTATATATCGAACGGCAATCAATTGAATCTGCTATCACCAAGTTTTGAAGTTCAGTCTTCGTTTATTGTAAGGATATCTGCACAGGATCTATCCGGAGCATCATTTGCCAAAACTTTCACCATCACGCTGACTGATCAAAACGATATCCCTACAGATATTCAATTAGACAACCTTACCATCGAGGAAGGATCTGCCACGGGTACATTGATTGGTACATTTACTACTACGGATGAGGACAATCCCGATCCGTCTTCTTTTACTTACCAATTGGAAGAATCGTCACAGGAGCTATTCACCATTGATGGCGATCAATTGTTTACTTCAGCAGCTTTTGAGTCATTCGCCGTATCAGAGGATACTGAGGTGACTATAAATGCCATCTCTTCTGATGACGATGGTGCCAGTGCTTTTAAAGAACTTATCATCACCGTGTTGAACCAGTCGGATCCGCTTTCTGTTGAACAGGATTCAGAAATTCGGGTGTATCCTAACCCGTTCAGTCATGAACTTAGAATAGACCTCAAGTCCTTCCGTGGTAAATCCGTACAATTGGAAATTACCAATATCAATGGCCAGGTCCTTCGAAGGGAGCAATTGGAAATCACTAGCCAGGATATTCGACTTGACCTGTCGGGACTCGCAATTGGCACTTACTTAATAAAACTGAAATCCGGACCGCAAATCATTACTCAGCAGATATTTAAGAAGTGACCAAAACTTCTACTGGTTAGTAGCAGGAGAAGTTTTGATCATATTTTTTGATCGATCTCATTCCTTACTTTCATGATTCGAAGCAAGCCGGAAATGCATCGGTATGCGAGATGATTCCTGTCCCTCGAATAATTACGTGTGACATAGGGACGCATATATATGCGCTATCATTTTACCACCTCGAATATTTATGCGGAGAGAAATTGGTGGGAATGTTTATGAGTGAGGGTCTGAAAGGATTGCAGGGAATATTCAACAGAGCACTCAGGATGAGAATTTGTACTAACATGCAATTAATCATACCGAACGTAATATTATTCACCAATTCTTCTTAAGCTCAGGAATAAAGTGACTAATCGGTTTCACAAGATCTTTAAATTTCTCTCTTGAAACAGAGATTGCTTCCCATCCTTTGGATCGTGATTTTGCATTGACATAGTATGTGGACAGTTCAATGCCAACCACTCCATAATAGTTATCTCCATCTTGATAAATGTCAGAATACTCATCGATCTCATGTATGAAACTCTCATCATGTATATGGTACGGATATACTAAAAGAGGTGTGAAAGAATTAAAATGTGAAGACCATAATTTCAAGCCTGAAATGTCATCTGTTTTGATCCAGTTTTCCCAATAGTTCTTTCTATTGTTAGAGCTGAGATATGGAAACTTCTTTCCCTTAACATCAATTAGATATTTACCATTGAATGAGCTAACTAGAAAATCAAAGTTCTTGACTCCCTTCCCATCATAAATTGGTTTTCTTTTCTCATCAATTGCCAAATACAACACTTCGTTCTCTCTGAGAATATTTTCAAAAAACCTTTCATAATGCTGATTAATTCCCTTTCGTTTTGTCAATTTGAATAGGTTTTAATCTTTTTTCTATTTCGATTTTCTCATTTTCTAAGCTTTCGATCCTCTTGTTCATTACGGATATAGAATCTTTGAAAGACTTCTTATCCTTTTGCCATGATTTCAACTGAATTTCATGGTTCATTTTTGAGTCATTCATTTCACGAATAATGGCTTTCTTATCTTCATTCATGAAATAGCTTGAAACTTTGAAGCCTGCTCCGAACATTGCTATTACAAATCCCCAAAACAGGAAGATTGAAGGGATATTGAGTTTATTATGAAATGACAATAGATTCATTTTTTGAAAATCCATTGGCTCTACATGACGATTATTAAGAGTAGAACTACTATCTGCATCAGAGCTTGTCACATTGGATTGTAACAGACCGATAAGAAAGTCTACTTTGAATGCAATAGAAGTCTTTATTTTTCCAAACTGGCTCTTGTCAAATGAAACTCGTTCTTCACTTGAAGACTGGTATCCGACTAAGTTTCCATTTCCATTTGATTTAATAAACTTCTTTAAATCGTCATAAGGATCAATATCAGCCCGATCTTTTAAGAAGTCCTTTATGCTCCACCTTTGGCTGGCAGGAATGTCCGCAAATTTCTTATTTGGACTATCTCTGTTTATCTCTTCAAACCTTGATTGAAGGACATCAAGAATCAATTCCTTCCCTTGCTCGGCCCAAAAGAAAAAATTGCAATCACTTTTCGATTTAAGAAAGTCACTTATTTCATCAAGAACAGCAATCTCAAGATCATCATGCCAGTCCTTCATCTCGTTTAGTTCAATGCCACTTTTCGAAGCATATTTTTCTATGGAAACTAAAACACTTTTGCTAGAGTCTAGGTTCTTGACAAAGATACTGACAACCCTATCCCCAAATTGATCAGTATTTGGACAATCCCCATAGGCACAGTGAATAACATAGATGTCTTCGGGTGCATCTGAAATTTGTATAGTATGCCTCCTACCCCTCATTTTACTTCTCAATTGAGGCTTTGTATCCACTACATATCAGTCTTTGATCGCATTCCTTACAGATTTCATTTTTATTAACTCTTTTATACTCCTTCTTTCTTATGTTGGTAACTACTTTCTTGATCTTCTCTTGAATAGCCACTAAATGATCCTCTTCAAGTTTCTCAGGAACTCCCTTATTACCTTTTTCAGAGTCTAAGACGTAAATATTTATGAAGTCCGCCTTTTCGCCTGTTAGTTCTTTATGTCCAAGCCCATAGAGATGTAATTGGTCTCGTGTGATATTCTTTTCCTGTGATGAATACTTGGATTTGAATTCTATTATGGTTGTCTCGAGGTTACCTTCAAAATCTGCCTTCTTAATCAAATCAATCCGTCCAGATACAAATATTCCATCCAGCAAATTCAATTGAATGTCCTTCTCTACGAATTCAATATTCTTAAATTCATCCTTATATTCCTCAACGTATCTCTTGATTACTTTTTCTGCGCTAATACGCATATCCTCCTTCGCTTTTGGTGGAGCATACGGGAAATTTTGATGCTTTCCTAAGATTTCCTCTACACCGCTTTCCTCTACATAATCACCATCGTAGCCCCTTTTATGAATTTCAGCCAAGGTGTTATGGATACTTTGGCCATATCCCATAAATGCACTCAAAGGAGGTGCAAAACCATATATTGATACTAGTTTGAATCGATAGGAACATTCAAAATAATCCTTTAGAATACTGAAATTCAGCTCAATATTATTGGTATCACTTTTTGATTCTGGTTTAGCATCTGGGAGATGCTTATAATTCTCACTGCTAGATGATATTATGAACTTGGATGAAGCGATTTCATCTAGAAATGCTGATGGCTTCTGATAAAGTCTATTTGAATGATGTGGAGCTCTAGTGATAAACAAGTATTTTTCAGCTCTTGTTAGAGCAACATAAAGTAACCTTCTTTCACCTTCATCATTATCGTCTATTCCCCTATATCTATCGGAACCGTCTATAGTTTCAGGGTCAAGAAACTTCCATTCTGACACCCCTCCCATCCTCTTTGATGGAAAATAGTTTCGATTCATACCCGGAAGGAATACAACGGGAAATTCAAGCCCCTTTGCCTGGTGAATTGTTATTATTTGAACAGCATTTGGAGTTTTGTAAGAGCTATTAATCCACCCTTCAGGGTAATAATTAGTTGCAGCGTGTTTGATGAAGTTTAAGAAAGTAAATAAATAGAACTGAGAGTTTCCGGTCTTAAAGTTGATAACCTCAAAATCATTAATGACTTGACTAAATTTTCCAAGATTGTAGAGAACTATTTCACCGAAAGTGTTTTCGTGTTTTTCTACTTCATCAGAAAAAGTCTCTTCTCTTATTTCAGCTGTATCTAAGAAACTCCAAAATATGTCTTGCAAACAAAACTCCCAATACATTGTCTCATCAGTTATTGGGAATTTTTTAGATAATTCTTCTATTGCTAAATCAACCTTTGTTTTGGAGTAGTTAGTTTTCAAAAACTTTCTCCAAAGTTCTGTTAAATCATCTTCGTCTATATCGTGATTTAAATACTTAAAAATTCCCAAAGATGCCCTTACTTCTCTGGTCTCGAATAACTTATTGACACCTCCAGTTATGTAAGGAATTCCTAACTCATCAAATTTCTTTATGATCTGCTCAGCTTTGCTCCACTTTCTTAATAGAATACAAAAGTCTGAGTAATTAAGCCCCCTTGAGGATTCATCTTTTTTCTCTTTAAACTCTTTTCCCCGCAGTTTTCTTATTGTGTCAGCAATAAACGCATTTTCCTCATCCTCCGTCTCATAAGTATTTAGCAGAATATTATCTCTTTCGTAGCTCTGACCTCCTTCAGAGATCATTTCCTTTTCTAGCCTTATCTTGTTGTTGGAAATTACATTTTTTGCTATATCGACAATTCCCCTTGAACTTCTAAAATTCTCGACCAGCCGAGCAGTTTCTATACCCGCAGATGAATCGTAGTTCTCTTTAAAATTGAGTATATACTCTATATCACTTCCTCGCCAATGGTATATATTCTGATCATCGTCACCAACAACGCAAATGTTGACGCTAGATTCATAAATTAACTTTATGATTTCCTCTTGGATAGGGTTGATATCCTGGTACTCATCTATCGTCAAATACTTTATTTTACCTAAAACCTTATAGTAGAACTCTCCCTTCTCAGCAAGGTGATCTCTTGCTTTTGTCATAATCATTGAAAAGTCTAAAAAACCATTTGACGTCAATGTTTCTTCATACATCCGTCTCGCATTTATTATACTCTTTGGTAACTCAATTCCAGATTTGAGTTTAGCTTCTCTAATTATGTTCATCAATGATATGTACTTATCTGTATCAATGAACATTTGCATGTGTGTGCTCGGCTTATCAAGTCTAAAGACCTCTTTCATACCAATAGTCTTGTAATTCCTATCGACAAAGAGTTTAAGCCTTATCTCATCAAGAACATCATACTTTTGGTAATCAAAGTGAAATTCTTGTAGCATCTTAAAACACCATCCATGTATTGTTCCGATATACATATCGGCCATGCCACTCACATCGCCACTATCCGCTTTTATCTGCTTATAAATTCTGTTTTTTAACTCACCTGCGGCTTTCTCAGTATAGGTAAAAGCAATTATATTCTCTGGTTTTGCCTTTCCACTTTTAATAAGATTTGATATTCTTTTAGAAATTACTTCAGTCTTCCCTGAACCAGCACAAGCAACTATTTGAAGATTTTTATCTAATGTTTCAAATGCTTTTGTTTGCTCTTTTGTGTAGGTCTTAATCATGACTATGAATTCTTCTGAAGAACAACAATATATTCTGTATTCATAAGTCCCGTTTTCACTCCCTTTATACCTGTGGAACTGTTTTTCTTAGGCATTCTCTTATTTGTGATAGTTCTTTCGAAAGTCTCTACATGTGTGAATCCGTATGCCTCAAAAAAATCCTTTGTTATTGTACCAGTTTCTAATCGAACCCCTTTCACTGTTCGGTTACTAACTACATAACAAGCAAATCCATTCTTTTTGACTTTACTCGAAACGTTCTTAATCGATGAGTTGTAACTCTGATAAAATGAGGATACATCAAGCGCTCTGCCCCTATCAATTTCTTCAATTTCCCTAATTTGCTCGTTTAAAATAGATGATTTGAATTTCGGGATTCTGCTAGCTTTTATTCCACCCATTAATTGTTCATCTAAAGCTCTCCCTCTTTCCATAAGTCCAAGCCATTGATTTGCCAATGCAGAGAATTGACCATAAGCGACAGTCGTAGATGAATCTCCGTATGGTGGTGACGTAAGTATTATATCGATGCTTTCATCAGGTATCACTTTTTTTGGTATTCTGACGGATGTATCAAAATCAAAAATGTTGGATTTCACATCCTCATTTGCTTCATTCATAAAGTCTAGAAGTCCATCTCTATTTTTTCCGAGAGTTTTTTCAAAAACAGAATACGAATCAGGCTTGAATATCTTGATTCGATCGGGGCTCATCTTATAGAGTTTGAACTCATTTTTCCTAGTCCATGAACATTCCCTAATTGTTTGACTTAAGGCGACTTGGAAGAATTCTTTTATATCGACATTTTCAATTGAATCAATATATCTTGAAATAACAGCCAAGTCCTTTTTGACTGTTCTTGAAAACCAAAAATCGATATTCTTAAAAGTTGGGACAATTATTGATTTTTGATTAGTAGAAAATCCAAATCTGAACGAGAATAGATAATTATAAAAATCCCTTAAATGAAAATCCAACGTTTGAATTTCAATTGGTGTAGTCTTAGTCTTTGCTATTAGTCTTGCTAAAGGATTTAAATCGGTACCAATACCGTTTAAGCCATGCAAGTTTGCCTCTATCAATGAGGTTCCAGTTCCACAATATGGATCAAAAAGGTTGGTTGCATTTTTTCCATATTCGTCAAGTAATGCTTTTGCAATCTGTGGAACCATTTTCGCAGGATAAGTATGAAATCCGTGCGTAGAATAAGTTGTGTGTGAGTTCTTGAAATCTAAATCCATACTTTGAGGAATGCTGAAAAGCAATAAAGGTCTTACATTTTATAAATTTAATCCAAAAGTAAGTGAGAATATAAGGATTTTCAGGTAATTGCAATTAATTGAGAAACACATTTGATACTCCTCTTCCCTTCTGTCATACATCTCCAGTTGTGGAAGGTTATTCCTGGCTCATCCAGAATGAATAAAGTGTACCAACTCCCTTTAGACTCTTATTGAATCAGTGAAATAACATGCTTCAAGGTTAAAATATCATTGTCACAAATTATTTACAACCTCATTCTTATTAGATGATTAAGTTGTCCTTGAATACCTTTTAGCCTGCTTCGGAAATCTTATACGTATCAATATCAGAACTTATTAAAACACTGATCATGATCCACAAGAGATGATTGACAATCAGCAAGCGTGCGTGGATTTGTCCAGGGGTGAGAAGTACGTGATAGACAATGGCTTAAGCTGGACTCATCAGACTTACCCCTTCCCCAACTCCTTCACCCTCGCTTCCAGCATCTCATTTTGCTTTTTCAATAAGGCGATCTGGTCTTCGTAGAGCTTTTCGATTTTGGGGTCGATTGAATAATGATTCATCGTTCCATAATTCAATCCGGTCGAACCTTGATGGAAGGTCGGATTGTTTAAGACTACCTTCTCATCAAATCCTGCTATCTGTTCGGGGGTTACTTCCAGGATGTCGGCTATCTGCTGCAGCAGGTCGGGCTTTAAGTCAGTATCGGGGTTTTCGTAGCGGCTGTAGGAGTTTTGGGCGATCCCCAACTGTTCGGCCATGTACGCCTGGGTGTAGTTTTTGAGTTCTCTGATTTTCCGGATTTTTGTGCCAATTCCTTTCATGTGTACGTTTTATTGAGGTCAGGTCCCTTAAAGATAGTACTGGCTAAATTATCATAAATGTATCGATGGATCATCATCTCAATCCGGTGTAAACGATGGCGACTGTACTTATCCTTGCCCAAAATGACCGAAACATGGAGATCAAACAAATCAACACCGTATCACTCACCCCGGAGATGATCGCGCAATGCGACGATTTCATCAGCTTTATAGACCCTCAACGGCTATCGCGGGGCATCCGGCATCTTTTCATGTTTTACCTGATCCACGAGCAGGATCGCCCTCCCGGTCAGGAGGCACTGATGGAAGACCTGAAGTATATGTTTGAGTTTTTGGATCGGATGTCTTCGCCCCTCGAGAACCTCGGGGCTCGAAAGACAGACACCCAACCCGAACCGAACCCCGAGGCTCTCGAGGGGTGAGGTCCTCGAAGAGTACGCTCTGGCCAACTCAGGCAGCTTCTCATGCGCTCCATGGATGAGCGCTTCCTTCTTTTTCCTACTCCAGCCCTGCACTTGCTTTTCTCTGTCGAAGGCCAGGTCAATTCTGGGGTAACGTTCACAATACACCAGTTTCACCGGTAAGTGCTTTTTGGTATGATTGGCTCCTCTCCCGACTGGTGCTGCCTTATTCTGCGTTCCAAATTTTTGGTACTTCCGGTATAATAGCTACCATCAGCACATTCCAGTATATACATGAATCCTTCCATTGATTTTTTGTTATTATGCCCCGAACCCCGCGCCCTGAGGCTCTCGAAGGGCGAAGGGTGAGGCTCTCGAAGGGCAGACACCCTAGGAACATCTAGTTCGAACTAAACCGAACCCCGAGCCCTGAGGCTCTCGAAGGGCGAAGGGCGAAGGGCGAAGAGCGATGGCAAAAAAAAGACCCACTTTCGTGGGCCTCTTCTACAACTATTCTCATTCAACCCGGATTATTCAGTAGAATATTTATGATTACTAGTCAAAATATTCCGCTGAATAAGGACGAAAAATTCTAAATGAAAGAATTTTTGTCAGGTGATGACGCGCAAGCGGTCACACCATGACCTATCGTCATGGGTAATCGCGCGGCGTACCGTCCAGACAAAGCAGCGCTTTCGTCTGCCCTCTTAGGGCAAATTATGCTTAATGCATAATTTGGGTTCAACATCAATCAAGCCGCCGCCTCTGTGTTCAACAGGGCTTCAATCTCGGATATCTTGTCGTCGCGGTATTGCTTTTGCAGTTCCAACTCATCGATCCCGGCTTGTTGCAACACAGCTTCCGTGGGTGTCAGGCCACTAGAGGCGCTATTGGCCGTATCCAACTCCGCCTGCAGTCGGTCGACCAACGCTTGCTGGTTCTCGATCATATTGGCAGGAGCTCCGGTATTGGTCAGGTGGTCCAATAAGCCTTGTGCATTGGCCAGGTCCGCTACCAGGGTTTCGATCTCCTGCTGATTGAGGGTTTGCCGTTCGATACGGGAGTTGAGTCTGGTAGATGTCCGAATGATCTCGCGGTTCAGTTCATGGGTTTCCGCAGACCACTTTTGTTTCAGGTAAGTCAATTGTTCTGTTGTCAAATCACTAAGATTCGTCATAGTTATTCTAATTTATAAGTGTGTAAAAAATTTACGTTGTTAAGATTGTACCGCCTTCAGGCCAGCGCAAGCCGACTCTCCCGGACCAGGTCCAGCAGTTTCATTCCGGCAATGACTTCCAGATTGCGTACCGTTGAATCAATCGGATATTCCCTCCCATTTTCAATCCGTGACAAGGTGGACTGATGGATGCCTAGCTGCCTTGCAAACTGCATTTGTGTCATGTTTTGCTGAAGTCGGACATATTTGAATATACGGGCAATGACGCGGTTTTCTTGTTTCATTTCTGTGTTTTGTATTCTAGTTGCGTTGTATGTATACCTACGGTGACAGTTGGCGCTTTGTTGCAATTATTTGCGAATTTTTTAGAGAAAAAATCGTGGCTTCCAATAGGCGTAATAAAAGTGGCAGGAACGGTGTAACAGGTACGCATATTTATGCGTGCTATTCATCCGCTCATGAATAAAAATGCACGAACATATGACGAATAATTATGCGTGTTCAAAATGTAACATCGAATAATTATGCAGACCCTAATCGATGCGAATAATTATGAGTGATCATAGGGGAACCGTGAATATTTCAGGAGTCTGTTTGGTAAGTGGTCTAATGTTTAGGTTAGCGCCCACCACTGCGCAGGTGGAATCATAATTATCGGAAGTACTATTCGATTTTGAGATTCCGGCATTCGCACGGAATGACGAACAGTTCATGGTCTAACTTAAAAAGTAACCGACGTATCAATCATAAGAGGATTAGGGTCATCTCATCAGGTGGAATCATTAATATATGAAGTACTATTCGATTTTGAGATTCCCGATCCCCGTCGGGAATGACGGTTGTGATTGTTGATATTAGTTGAACCCGGATTATTCAGTAGAATATTTATAATTACTAGTCAAAATATTCTACTGAATAATGACGAAAAATTCTTAATGAAAGAATTTTTGTCAGAGTAACCCAGACAAAGCAGCGCTTTCGTCTGCCCTTTTGGGCAAATTATGCTTAATGCATAATTTGGGTTGAAACAGGACTGCTTAGGTGCGACCGGCAAGGTGCGACCGGCAAGGTAATGGCATCGTCGGAATGATGTCTTTAAACAGAATGACCGGGTCCGGTTGATCGGTCTGGCTCAACTGCCTTGCCCAACCATTTTTGCAGTACTGCTTCGATGGCCTTATTGACGATGGGCTTGGAAATGTAATCATCCATACCAGCATTCAGGCAGATTTCCTTATCGCCCTTCAGCGAACCGGCCGTGAGTGCTACAATCGGCACGTGCGTTTCTGTTTCCAGTTCCCGAATTTTTGCGGTAGCCACATACCCGTCCATCTTCGGCATTTGAATATCCATGAATATCAGGTCCGGGTTCGAGTTGGTATATAATTCAATCGCTTCCTCTCCGTCCCAGGCCTCCAACAATTCCGCACCTGGCATCAGGTCATTGAGGATTACCCTGACCAGGGCCATGTTCATCTCATTGTCTTCAGCGATCAGTATTTTGAACGCCTCGTTGCTGATCACCCATTCCTTGTCATGTACCGGGACTTCCTCACTATCTGCCGGTACGCCATCCACCATAGGCGCAGCAAATAGGGTCAGTTCAAATGAGAAACAGCTCCCTTCGCCTCTGGTGCTTTCCAGCGAAAGCTGGCTGCCCATCAAGGAAAGCAGTTTATTGCAAATGGTCAACCCTAGTCCTGTTCCTCCGTAGATTCTCGTAGTGGAGTTGTCTTCCTGCGAAAAGGCTTTAAAGATCCTTTCCTGATTCTCTGTTTTGATACCTATGCCCGTATCTTTGATGCTGAATCGCCAATGAGACGCACCATTCTGATCTTCATCCAGCCTGTCAAGCAACAATTCTACCGACCCTTTGCTGGTAAATTTGATGGCATTTCCGATCAGATTCACTAATATTTGACGTAACCTGAGTTCATCGACCATGACGTTGGACCTCTCTTCCCCCCTGTTAAAAAGTAAGGAAAGCCCTTTGTCCCTGGCCTTGATCTCAAATACCCGAATGACATGTTTACAAAGGTCATATAGATCAACAGGTACGGTCACCAGTTCCAAATTACCTGTTTCAACCTTCGAAAAATCCAGGATCTCATTAACGATCTCCAGCAGATCATAAGCCGCTTTATTTGCCGTATTGAGGTAGGTAAGGGTGGTTTCCTCCTGAGTAGAGGCAATCAGATGGTCCGTATATCCGATGATGCCGTTAAGCGGCGTGCGGATCTCATGACTCATGTTCGTGAGAAACTCAGACTTGGTCCTATTGGCAACTTCTGCTTCCTCTCTTGCCTTATCTCTGGCAATCACCTGTAGCTCCAGTTCTCTTTCTTTCGCTTTGCCCTTTCTGTAAAAATAGAATAGCGTGAACAGCAGACTCAACAAGAGGAACAGTGCAATCACCGCCGACAGAAAAAGCCTCTCCTGGATCTCGAGCAACTGTTGATTCAACTCGGACTCCTTTTGTAATTCAGCGATACGCAGTTCCTTCTCGCGACTTTCGTAAAGGCCTTTCACTTTGGCCGTTTCCTCCATTAAATTGACTCTGTCCAGGCTATCCTTAAGGACCAGCATGTTTCGATAGAGTGACGGTAAACTGGCTGTATCCTTCGCGAGGGTCAACACGTCCACCTTGACCAATTGACTCTGGTAAAGTACTTGCAAGGCGCCTATTTCCCTGGCAATCGCTTCGGAGCGGGCAGCGGCTTCCAGGGCTTCAGCAATGCGGTTAGTCGCCTCATAAGCACGGGCCAGCATCAGATAAGAGCCGGAAAGGCTGAATTGATTATTGAACTCCTCATCGATACGAATGGTGCGCAAAACGAGGGTAATGGTCTCTTCAAAATTTCCCAGGCGAAGATGGGCCTCTGCCATGTTGGACAGGGCGATAGACATACCCTTCCTGTCACCAATGGAATCCAGAATCACCTGAGCTCTTGAAAACTCTTTCAATGACAGGTGATAGTTTCCTTCCTTGTGAAAAAGCTCACCTATATTATTTAAGCCGTAAGCAATCCCCTTTGCATCCCCCAGGCGCTCCTTTAAAACGATCGATTCCCGATGAAACTTACGGGACGTTTCAATATCGCCCAGATTCTTGTAGGCAATGCCCAGGTTGTTTTTAAGCCTTGCAATACCAAGTGTATCACGCAAATCCTCAAATATTCTCAGCGATTGTAGAAAGTAGTTTACCGCCTGATTGGAGTTCCCCTGAATATCATAAGAGATCGCTTTGTTCTTCAGTGAAATAGCCAGGCCTTCCTGGTAATCAGTGGTCTGGGCAGCCTCAATGCTTTTGTCAAAAATTTCACGAGCTACAAATGGATCCTGAAAAATGAATTGAAAACCAAGGGTATTGAGTGTATCGACCAGTGCTTCCTCTATTACATGCTCGGGGATACTTCGCAAAACACTATCAGCCGATTGTCCATAGGTGCACGTACTACTCAAAGTAAGCAGGAAATACAAAGCTAAGTACCGTAGGTCACACCTTATCATCGATCGACTGGAAAATCTAAGTTGCCTTCAAATCTAGCCTTATTTAAAGGTTTTGAAGCATTTATCCTAACTATGGTGGTGAATATCTGCTTTGAATGAAACGGTCAGGACACAATGCCCTTTGGCGCTTGTTAGGTGGGGTATACCATTTCGTTTCTTCCGGCGTGAAACACAACGGGACCCGGATTACGTTCTAAGAATGGTATTGCCGACGGACGGTCGCAGCACATACCAAAAAAAGACCCACTTATGCGGGCCTCTTCTACAACTGTATTTCCATTCAAAATCGCTCAGCCCGCAGCCTCCGTGTTCAACAAGAAGGACAAAGCACTACAAATGCAAAAAGGCCACCTTCCCAGGCAGCCTTTTGATTTGGTTGGTTTGAGTATAATTTACTCTTCCGTTTCTTCTTTGTCATCGTCTTTTCCCGCATCTTCATCCTCTACACTTTCACCATCCTTCAGACGCTTAGAGACCGCCAGGAATGGGCCGGAAATCACCTGATCTCCATCTGACAGACCATCAACAATTTCAATTCGGTCAAAATCACTTATACCAGTTTTGACTAGCGTTTGTTTGGCCTCACCATCTCTGAAAACGAAAACGACTTCCTCTGCTTCTTTTGCATTGGCAAGGGTAGTTACTTCTTCTTTATCTTCATCTTCATTATCCGCTCCTATGACCCGCGTGGTTACAGAAGAAAGAGGAACAGTTAAAACATCTTTTTTCGTACGGGTAATGATATCCACACTGGCCGTCATACCCGGACGGAAAGGAAATTGATTACTTTCCGTCACTAAATCTGCATACGATGAATTTAGAATTTTCATTCTCACCTCAAATTCGGTTACTGCATCTGCAGATGCTTTATCATTCGCCGTATTTGCAATCTGAGTCACCAATCCCTTAAACTCTTTGTCCTGATAGGAATACGAGTCGACATCAATAACCGTCTCATTCCCGATGGCCAGCTTAATGATGTCGTTTTCATTCACATCTACCCGGACTTCCATGTTGGAAAGGTCTGCTATCCTTAAAATTTCAGTTCCCTGAAATTGAGACGTACCCAGAACAGTTTCCCCCTTCTCAACATTGAGTTTTGAAACAATTCCAGTCATAGGCGCTGTGATCGAAGTTCGCCGTAGATTCTCCATTGTTTCATCCAAAGTAGCTCTGGAGCTCGCTACGATAAAACCTGCAGCTTCAACGCTTGTTTTGGCCGATTCCAAATCCTGGACAGCAATTTCATAATTGGCATCCGCCAATTGATAATCTGCTTCGGAAATCACTTTCTCACTAAACAGTTTTTTCTGCCGATTGAACTCTTGTTCTGATCTGCGTTGACTCGCTTTTGCTCTTGCCAGACGAGCCCTGGAATCTGCCTGGTTTGCAAGCTGTTGATTGAGATTCGCCCGAGCACGCTCTACAGCCGCCACAAAGTTGTCAGGGTTGATCTTGAGTAAGTTCTGACCTTCCTTGACAGAATCCCCTTCTTCCACATACAATTCAATGATTTCTCCCGATACTTCAGGTGTTATATTGACTTCAATCACAGGTTGAACTGTTCCTGAAGCACTTACTTTCTCAATGATTGTGGATTTTTCAGCCATCGAGATTTCTACTTTTGTGGAGGCCTTACCTCCTACCCAGCCCTGGTTTTTTCCGACAGCCGCGAAAATCAGAAGGACTACTACCAGTCCAACCAGGATGAATATTATTCGGTTGCTTGATTTTTTCTTTTTTGCCATTACTCAAACGATAGAGGTTTACCCTGATAGAGGTCTAATACTTTCTTTTTAAATACAAAATCATACTTGGCCCGGACCAAATCACTTTTGGCCTGGAATAGGTTGTTGCTCGCTACCTGGTAATCAGTGAAGTTTGCCGCGCCTAAATTATACTGATTTTCAATAGAGCGAAAGGTTTCTTCCAAGGCTTCTACTTGCCTCAATGAAGCGGTATAAGTCTTGGAGGCAGCTGTTGCGTTAGTATAGATTGTTTCAATTTGCTGACGAAGTACATTTCTAGCCCGCAATGAGTTAATTTCTGCCTGCTCCAATTGGATTTTAGATCGCTGAACATTGCTTCTTGTCCGCCAGCCATTGAATATTGGAATGTTTAGATTCAATCCAAAATTCCAGCTTAAGTTCTCATCAAATTGTTCTGAATATCCAAAATCTGCTTCCTCAATAATTGGAACTTCCTGGTCTACAAGGAAAATGGATTCCCCTGACGCTGTTAATAATTCAGTAGGAACTTGTGCTATGGTATTGGTCCCCGTAATGATGGGTCTGCTGTTGATCGCATTAGAATAATTCGTTTGGAATCCGCCGAAAAGACTTACTGTTGGGTAAAATCCACCTGTGGCCACTTTCACACCTAATACCGCTGATTCAACTGAAAGATCGGCACTTTTGATCTCTGGCATAAGTCCCTCTGCCGTTTCGTAGGCCTCTTCGGAACCCACGCTAAGATCTGGTTCCTGGACATCAGGAAATACTGGAATATCCAAAGTTATTTGCTCAGAAGTTGGAAGCAACATCACTTGTTTAAGGTTCAACATGGATATATCCAGGTTGTTTTCAGCATTTATCAAGGCGACCTCATTGCTGGCCACCTGACTTGCCAATTCCAATTGATTGGTGATCGGCAGCGCTCCCGCCTCTACCAGTATTCTTGTGCGCGCCAATTGTGTCTGACTGTTATTCAATTGGAATTGCGCATTAGCCAATAATTCCTGATTGAGAATCACACCCAAAAACAGGTTTGCAATATTGATGATAAGATCGTTCTGTGCCTTTTCCAGGTTAGCCTCAGACGTATTGATATTTACATCATTCTGTTTGATGGTATTGTATTGCTGTAAACCATTGTAAAGGGTCATATTTGTATTTCCGTTGAGTCCGGAAAAATTGATCCTTTGGGTAATGAATTGATTACTTGTTGGATCAATCGATCGCCCCCAGTTTAATCCGTAATTCCATCCCACATTTGCGGAAGGAAGGCGAGATAACTTGGACTGTGTCAGATTTACCTTATTCCCGGTAAGGTCGAGCTGCGCGGTTTTGATATCCAGGTTGTTTTCCAGGGCAATTTCCAGGCACTCCTGAACGGTCAGGGTACGTGGTGATTGCGCGTAAATGGAAAAACACAAAAGGACCGCAAACGCAGTAGTAAAAATTCCTTTCATTTCTTAAGTTGAGTTTTCTGATTTTGGGTTGCTATATAGGCATACCTATTTTTTCGAAAAAGGTTTTGTTTTTGTCAAACCTTGTTAAAAAAGTATGTGATTATTAAGTCAATTGAGCAATATAACGGGTGCTTTTGACCCAATTCAGGTGATCAATGTATTGTATTGAAATTTCTTTTGGAGCAGTATCCATTTCCAATATCAGGCAAGCAAGATCATTTTTCCCTTTTCTTGAAACTGTCATTGTAGCAATATTACAGTCGTCATGCGAAAGGATGTCCGTGATGAAAGCTATACTTCCTTTTTTATCATCCGCCTCAATGATCATGGTGTGAAGGCCAGATGTAAAATTGGCATCAAATCCATTGACCTCTCTGATCCTTATCACCCCACCACCTCTACTTTCACCCAATAATGTACCTTTTTGGCTACCCATTGCCATTTCCAACTTTACCGTGTTAGGATGCATCGTTGCGGCGTTGCCAATGGACTTGAATTCATAATTCAATCCTTCTTCCTGCGCCATAACCAATGCAGTTTTTATTCTTGAATCGTCAGTAGCCAATCCCATTAAACCAGCAAGAATAGCTCTATCACTACCGTGCCCTTCATACGTCCTGGCAAAGGAATTGTAAAAAGTAATGTTTACCATGTCCGGCATTCCTCCCAGGAGCCTATTAGCTACATTCCCAATCTTTACTACACCAGCAGTATGGGAACTGGAAGGGCCTATCATAATCGGGCCGATCATATCAAATACACTGCTTTTTTCCGCCATTTGGTCAAGATTTACGAAATACAAAAATAGGAAGGGTTGTTGAAATGCAACTCGACCGAAATGATAAATGACGGCATATATTCGGATAGTTACTCCAGGGTAATAAGGTTGTTTCCTTGCGTCTACCTGATCCAATCAATCTGTAATTCCTTTTAAATATTCGCTTAGTATTTTATCAATTTATTTTTATAACTTCCAGAACCTAAGTTAGCCTAACCATTTGACTTTCTGCCATGTTATCGCCAACCATTCAGAATAAGATAGAGATTTACAGTATTCCAGGAAAAATGGTAGGACATCATTATCCGGAAATCAATACGATTGTGGATACCTGGACATCCTCATTATTTGTTTCATTGGAAGATTGGAAAGCTACCGTTTTTGACATTGGCATTACCGATTACGCTCCTAAAAATGATGTGAAGAACTGGATCATCGATACAAGACAGGCCAGGAGTGTATTCCCTCCTGCTGTTCAGGAGTTTAGAAAAAACATAGCTAAACCGGAACTAGAGAAAAATGGCGTGAAACGTTTATTTGTGGTTTTGCCTTCATCTGGTATTGGTAAGTTTTCGGCTGCGAAGACCGCAGAACTTTATGATGGTGATGAAGGGTTAAATGGATACGACGTTGAAACCCTCGAACAAGCCATCAATATCATTAAGAAGGACCTTTAACCTTTAAGCTCCCCCCCGGTTCTCATGTTTGTGCTTATGTAGCTGAGCATCTTTTCCATATCCTGGTCTTCAGGTTCTACAAATATGATTGTAGGAACCAGAACAGATTATTACTAGACGGCTACTGCTGCTTTAATATGGGGATGAGGGTCATAGTTTTCAAGTGTGATATCCTCATACTTGAAATCAAATATATTTTTTACCTCAGGGTTTAGTGTCAACCGTGGCAATGGCCTGGATGCTCTCTCAAGCTGCAACTTTGCCTGCTCAAAATGATTGCTATATAAATGAGTATCTCCAAAAGTATGTACAAAATCTCCTGCTTCCAGGTCACAAACCTGAGCGATCATCATAGTAAGTAATGCGTATGAAGCAATATTGAATGGAACGCCAAGAAACACATCTGCACTACGCTGATAAAGCTGACAACTAAGTTTACCATCCGCAACATAAAACTGGAACATCGTATGGCATGGAGGTAACGCCATCTCATCCACATCCGCCACATTCCAGGCACTTACGATATGTCTTCGGGAATCAGGATTATTCTTAATTTGATCGATAAGCCTGGTTATCTGATCGATACTTCCATTCGGCGTGGGCCAACTTCTCCACTGTACACCGTACACCGGGCCCAGATCACCATTTTCATCGGCCCACTCATCCCAAATCGACACGCCATTATCCTTGAGGTACCTGATGTTCATGTCGCCTTTCAAGAACCACAGTAATTCGTGAAAGATGGAGCGCGTATGGACTTTTTTCGTTGTTACAAGTGGGAACCCCTCTTGCAAATTAAATCTCATTTGATGACCAAAAACACTCCTGGTTCCTGTTCCGGTGCGATCATTTTTATCAACACCATTGTCCAAAATATGCTGCATCAAATCGAGATATTGCTTCATGACTTTCGGTTCCTTTTAAACTCATACAAAGTTAATCAAACTGATGGCATGAATAAATTCATTCTTCCTCCCTCATTGCTTATAAGATTGTGAAGTTTCTCAAAACGGAAAATTCAACTCCTAACAGAATCATTCCAGAGGGAATTTGCGCGTCGAATACAATAATCATTAGGTTAGTTCAGGATTTGATAAATAAGGTTCACAACTGAATTAATCTCATTTTTATTGGTATTATTCATTGAATTGAAATTCCTCATCAAATTTATTAGCCATCAAATATGAGATCACAATTGAAGTATACCTCTAGAAATTCACTCGAAATAAAAATGGCCATAACGGAGTTTTAATATATTGTATATCAATTACTTACATTAATTGTGTCGTACTATTGATGTAGATTAATTTAGGTTATGATGAAGTTGTG
Organism: Cyclobacteriaceae bacterium; assembly: GCA_965215825.1. GTDB lineage: Bacteria > Bacteroidota > Bacteroidia > Cytophagales > Cyclobacteriaceae > JAWPMT01. The sequence continues at coordinate 2,460,871 of CBDCEM010000003.1, forward strand.
ATGTAATGGTTTAATTGGAAAAGAAATAGTTAGTAGTGAATTTGTCAACTCTATTTATGTAACGGAACCATTCATATGTGATTATTTATATAAGGAGCATTTCTGACCAAAACATGAATTGAACACTATCTAAATCTAAACCAAACCTACCTGAAAAATGAAAAGAATGAGGACATGGCAGAAAAGCGTACCTAGACTGATCCTGGTACTTGCGCTTTGCCTCGGGATTAGTCCCGTCTTTGGCCAAAACGAGTGCTATGAGCTCGTCTGGAACGATGAATTTAGCAATGCGGCGGTTGATGCCACCAAGTGGGAATTCGAAGTAAATGGTCAAGGTGGAGGGAATAACGAACTCCAGTATTATACTGACCGACCAGATAACACACAGATTGTTGATGGAAAGTTACAGATTATCGCAAGAGAAGAAGTTTTTACAGGTACAGACGGTACTAGAAATTATACCTCTTCCAGATTGCGAACTGCCGGATTAGCTGAGTGGACGTATGGTCGTATTGAGGCCAGCATAAAAATTCCGGAAGGTCAGGGCATGTGGCCAGCTTTCTGGATGTTGCCAACAGACTATGCTTATGGTATTTGGCCACAAAGTGGCGAGATCGACATCATGGAGAATGTCGGTTTCGAACCAGATATTGTACATGGAACCATACATTATGGTCCACTTTGGCCCAACAACAAATCAACAGGTTCTTCAACCAGTGTCCCCAACTCGGCTTCCGCCTTTCATACGTATGCGATAGAATGGGAAGAAAACGAAATACGTTGGTATGTAGATGATGTTCTTTATAGCACCCGTGTTCCTTCAGACCTTTCTCCGGATTTTTGGCCTTTCGACCAGGACTTTCACATCATTCTGAATGTTGCTGTAGGGGGAGCGTGGCCTGGGCCACCGGACAATACCACTGTTTTCCCGCAAGTAATGGAGGTGGATTATGTACGCGTATATAAAGGGCTGAACCATTACGGAATTGACGGCCCCGAAGAAGTGCGTCAGGATGATACCGACACTTATACCATTGACCCTATCTCAGGCGCTAGCTACAATTGGACAGTCCCAGCAGGGGCCACTTTGGTCAGCGGGAATGGAACCAATAGCATCTCCGTCAATTGGGGAATTCAGGGTACAGCAGAACTCAGCTGTGTCGTAATTACCAGTTGTGAATCAACAACTTACACTCGGGATATCACCATTTCTGAAGCTCTGACAATCAGTCATGTTTTTGATGATTTCGAAAGCAATAGAAACTGCTCTTATGACCTTGGTTTGACTTCAGGCGCATTAACACAAGCAATTGCCAATCCGAATTCTTCGGGAGCAAATGCTTCTGCTCAGGTAGGACAATATGTTAGAAATGCATCGGAACAATACGATGTTCTTTTTGTCAATTCTTCAGACATTGGGAATGCAAATGACTATGTCAATGGACGTAAAACAATCTTCATGGATCTTTATACGGATGCTCCAGCAGGTACATCCATAACGATAAACCTTGAAGATGCCAGTCTTAGTAACAGTAATGACTTTCCGACTGGGCGCCATAGCTCATACACTGCTTCAACTTCATTAGTGAACGCCTGGCAAACATTAGAATTTTCCTATGATTCCTCTCCTGATGCAACTGGGACCGGAATCTTTTCAGTAGATCAGTTAGCGATTTTATTCGATCCGAATAACTTATCTGCTAACACGTATTACTTTGATAATTTCCAGGTGGGCAGTGAATCCGCCCCCATCGTTTTGAGTACGGATATTATTGAAGATTTTGATGGAACGAGCAATTGGAATCAAGTACTAGTATCAGGAACTTTCTCTGCTCCTATTACTAATCCGGACGCTGATGCCAACAATGGATCAGTAAATGTCGCTTCTTATGTGAGGAATGCAGCTGAACAATATGATGTGATCATCTACGATGGCGTTACTCAAATTACTGATGCAGGCCTGATGGTAGATGGAGACAGCAAATTGTTGATGGATGTTTACACAAGTGCGCCCGTAGGAACTCCCTTATCCTTTAATCTTGAAAACAGTAACTTGTCTTCCGGTGATTATCCCGCGGGGCGACACAGTATTTACCAGGCGGTTACAACAGTTCAGAATGCCTGGGAAACGATCACATTTGAATATGCCTTTCAACCCGACGCTTCTACTGCGGACGGGAGCATTAATCAAATCGTTTTCTTATTGAACTCAAATAGTTTTACCGGTGATACTTATTACTTTGACAATGTTCGGGTTATTAACACAAAACCTCCAACATCCTATAATGAAGGTGATGTATATAACGATTATGAAACACTAGAGCTTTTTACTTATGCTTCATCTGATGGTACTATTAGTGGAACCATTGCAAATCCTGCTCCCGACGCTACCAATGGCAGTGTCAATGTGGTGAGCTACTCCAGGAATGGAGGGTCACTCTATGACGTTTTGTTCTTTAATACCTCTGCCATTTCTTCTTCAGGGCCTTTTGAATCTGAAGAGAAAACTTTTGCAGTTGATATTTATACGGATGCCGCTCCAGGAACACCAATCACTTTTCAATTGGAAGATGGAACTGTCACCACTGCCGGGAATTTCCCTTCTGGTCGAAGAAGCCGATGGGTAGGGTCAACAACTTTGCAAAACGCGTGGGAAACAATCATTCTCAGCTACGATGGTGTCCTCGATGCGGGAACAGCTCAAACTTCCATTAACCAGATTGCAGTATTATTCGATGCCAATAATTTAAGCAATAACACGTATTACATCGACAATATTCGGGATCTGAACGTAGTTGAAGGTGGCGACCCATTTCTGGCGCTGTTTGATGTTTCACCAACCTCAGATACACTGGAAATTGGAGAAACAATACAATTTGCAGCCCAGGGTAAAGATCAGTTTGGAGAAGATATCGCCGGTGTAGCATCCTGGACGGTGGATGGTGGTGGAACCATCAATGCTAATGGACTTTTCACGGCTACAACTTCAGGATTGTTTACTGCTACGGCTAGTAATGGTTCCGCTACGGGTACTGCGGAAATCCGGGTAAATGGAGCGGCAACTCTTACTGCTATTGCGATAAGTCCTGCTACCATCCAGATTTATACTAATGAAACAGCAACCTTCACGGCTCAGGGTTATGACCAGTTTGGTGAAATTTTGGCTACGTCAGTTATCTGGACCAGCAATGGTGGAAGTGTTGCTACCGATGGTCTTTTTACTCCAGATGCAGCAGGCAGTTTCGAAGTAACCGCCACTTCAGGAAGCATAAGTAATACAGCAACGGTAACAGTACTGGATCCTCCGGTACTGACATCCATTTCGGTCTCTCCCAATCTTTCAAACTTGGATTTAGGTGAAACACAGGCCTATGCTGCTCAAGGACTAGACCAATACGGTGATGCAATTGCCAGCTCCGTTCTCTGGACCACTTCTGGTGGGACTATTACTTCTGATGGGATATTCTCATCGACTTCAGAAGGCACATTCACTATCACTGCCTCAGACGGAGCCATTTCAGGCACAGCTCAGGCCTTCGTTCAAGAAGCAGTTAATGGACCTACTGTCGCAGCCCCTTCTCCAACACAGGATGTGGCTGACGTGGTTTCATTGTTTAGCAATGCCTATACCAATGAGACCGTAGAAACTTTCTCTGCAGTTTGGGATGATTCCGATGTGGCCGATGAGCAAGTAGCAGGTGATGATGTTAAAAAGTACACCTTCACCAACTTTGCAGGCATTGACTTCAGCAACAATAAGCTGAATCTGTCCTCTAAAACAAGATTTCATCTCGACATCTGGACTCCTGATGATATCGCTGATAAATCCTTTACAGTCAAGAATGTAGACTTTGGAGGCGGAACTGCTGAAGCTTCCAGTCATATCCTTACAGTTACTCAGGTAGCCAATGGAAACATACCTGCACTGGCCTCAGGATCTTGGCTTTCCATAGATGTTGATATTGATGATTTTGTTGGGAACACCACAAGATCAGACCTGGCTCAGATTGTAATAACTACCAATCTGACCACTGTCTATATCGATAACCTCTATTTCTATGGTGATGATGGCTCTGGCGGCGGTGGCGACACACCGACAGTAGCTGCTCCTGCTCCTACATCAGCTGAAGCAGACGTGATTTCTATCTATAGTGATGCTTATACCAGTATATCAGGTGTGGATACCAATCCCAATTGGGGACAAAGCACAGTCGTTACCAATGAAGTGATTGGAACAGACAATGTCCTGAAGCTTGCGACTTTCAACTATCAGGGAACAGACTTCTCCGGTAATCCTCAGGATGTATCCGGAATGGAATATGTACACCTGGACTTGTGGACTGCTGATGCAACAACGGTAAATTTCTATCTAATCAGCCCTGGTCCTGCGGAAGTGGGTTATTCCTTACCAATCACAACAGGAAGCTGGCAGAGTTATGACATTCCATTGAGTGCTTTCTCTGCTGGAGTTGACCTGACCAATGTGTTCCAGTTCAAGTTTGACGGTGGTGATGGTTCACCAACATTCTACCTGGATAACTTGTACTTCTACCAGTCAGGTGGTTCTACAGGTGGTGGACCGGTTAGCGCAGCGCCTTCTCCTACACAAGATGCGGCTGACGTGGTTTCATTGTTTAGTAATGCCTATACTAATGAGACCGTAGAAACTTTCTCTGCAGCCTGGGATGATTCCGATGTGGCCGATGAGCAAGTAGCAGATGATGATGTTAAAAAGTACACCTTCACCAACTTTGCAGGCATTGACTTCAGCAACAATAAGCTGAATCTGTCCTCTAAAACAAGGTTCCACCTGGATATATGGACGCCTGATGATATTGCAGATAAATCCTTCACAGTCAAGAATGTAGACTTTGGAGGTGGAAGCGCTGAAGTATCCAGTCATATCCTTACAGTTACTCAGGTAGCCAATGGAGACATACCTGCACTGGCCTCAGGATCTTGGCTTTCCATAGATGTTGATATTGATGATTTTGTTGGGAACACCACAAGATCAGACCTGGCTCAGATTGTAATAACTACCAATCTAACCACTGTCTATATCGATAACCTCTATTTCTATGGTGATGATGGCTCTGGCGGCGGTGGCGACACACCTACAGTAGCTGCTCCTGCTCCTACATCAGCTGAAGCAGATGTGATTTCTATCTATAGTGATGCTTATACCAATATTTCAGGTGTGGATACCAACCCCAATTGGGGACAGAGTACAGTCGTTACCAATGAAGTGATTGGTACAGACAATGTCCTGAAATATGCGACTTTCAACTATCAGGGAACAGACTTCTCCGGTAATCCTCAGGATGTATCCGGAATGGAATATGTACACCTGGACTTGTGGACTGCTGATGCAACAACAGTAAATTTCTACCTTATCAGCCCTGGTCCTGCGGAAGTGGCCTATAGCTTACCAATCACAACAGGAAGCTGGCAGAGTTATGACATTCCATTGAGTGCTTTCTCTGCTGGAGTCGACCTGACCAATGTGTTCCAGTTCAAGTTTGACGGTGGTGATGGTACGCCGACGTTCTACATCGATAACATGTATTTCTACCAGTCGGCTGTTGTTCCTACCGCACCTACTGTTGCTGCTCCTAATCCTTCTGAAGCGGAAGCAGATGTGATTTCAGTTTACAGTGATGCCTACACAAACATTTCAGGTGTGGATACCAACCCTAACTGGGGACAAAGTACGGTAGTAACTGAAGAAGAGATTGTTGGTAACAATACCTTGAAATATGCCACATTCAATTATCAGGGAACAGACTTCTCTGGTAATCCTCAGGATGTATCCGGAATGGAGTATGTACATCTGGACTTGTGGACTGCAGACGCAACAACGGTAAATTTCTACCTGATCAGCCCTGGTCCTGCGGAAGTGGGTTATTCCTTACCAATCACAACAGGAAGCTGGCAGAGTTATGACATTCCATTGAGTGCTTTCTCTGCTGGAGTTGACCTAACCAATGTGTTCCAGTTCAAGTTTGATGGTGGTGATGGTTCACCAACATTCTACCTGGATAACTTGTACTTCTACCAGTCAGGTGGTTCTACAGGTGGTGGACCGGTTAGCGCAGCGCCTTCTCCTACACAGGATGCGGCCGACGTGGTTTCATTGTTTAGCAATGCCTATACTAATGAGACCGTAGAAACTTTCTCTGCAGCCTGGGATGATTCCGATGTGGCCGATGAGCAAGTAGCAGATGATGATGTTAAAAAGTACACCTTCACCAACTTTGCAGGCATTGACTTCAGCAACAATAAGCTGAATCTGTCCTCTAAAACAAGGTTCCACCTGGATATATGGACTCCTGATGATATTGCAGATAAATCCTTCACAGTCAAGAATGTAGACTTTGGAGGTGGAAGCGCTGAAGTATCCAGTCATATCCTTACAGTTACACAGGTAGCCAATGGAGACATACCTGCACTGGCCTCAGGATCTTGGCTTTCCATAGATGTTGATATTGATGATTTTGTTGGGAACACCACAAGATCAGACCTGGCTCAGATTGTAATAACTACCAATCTGACCACTGTCTATATCGATAACCTCTATTTCTATGGTGATGATGGCTCTGGCGGCGGTGGCGACACACCTACAGTAGCTGCTCCTGCTCCTACATCAGCGGAAGCAGACGTGATTTCTATCTATAGTGATGCTTATACCAGTATATCAGGTGTGGATACCAATCCCAATTGGGGACAGAGTACAGTCGTTACCAATGAAGTGGTTGGAACAGACAATGTCCTGAAGCTTGCGACTTTCAACTATCAGGGCACAGACTTCTCCGGTAATCCTCAGGACGTATCCGGAATGGAATATGTACATCTGGACTTGTGGACTGCTGATGCAACAACAGTAAATTTCTACCTTATCAGCCCTGGTCCTGCGGAAGTGGCCTATAGCTTACCAATCACAACAGGAAGCTGGCAGAGTTATGACATTCCATTGAGTGCGTTCTCTGCTGGGGTTGACCTGACCAATGTGTTCCAGTTCAAGTTTGATGGTGGTGATGGTACGCCGACGTTCTACATCGACAACATGTATTTCTACCAGTCGGCTGTTATTCCTACTGCACCCACTGTGGCCGCTCCTGCTCCTACTGAAGCTGAAACAGATGTCATCTCCATGTTTAGTGATGCTTATACAGATGTGTCAGTTGATACTTGGAGAACTGGTTGGTCTGCGGCAGATTTAGAAGATGTGGTAATCGATGGCAGTGCTATGAAAAAGTATACCGACCTCAATTTTGTTGGAATTGAAACGGTAGCCAATCAGATTGACGCTTCCAGCATGAGTCACTTCCATTTTGATCTTTGGACACCAGATGCGGAGCAATTCCGTGTAAAATTGGTGGACTTTGGTGCAGATGGTGCATTTGGGGGTACAGATGATACCGAGCATGAACTAACATTTGACAATCCTGATCAGAGTGAGTGGATCAGTTATGACATTCCCTTAACAGACTTTGCAGGATTGACCAATACCCATAACATCGCTCAGTTGATTTATGCAAGTGCGCCTGCTGGTTCAGTTACGGCCTTCATTGACAATGTCTATTTCTACAATGAAGTAATTGTCGCTTGTGAGTCAGGTCTTACTGGCAATTCACTGGGTGAAGATTATGTACTCGTATGGGCAGATGAATTTGATGCTTCTGGTTCAGTTTGCGACGAAAACTGGTTCCATCAAACACAGTTACCAACACCCGGAGGCTGGTTCAATGGTGAAGAACAACACTATACCGATCGAACCGACAACTCTTCAGTAGCAGATGGTTTATTGAGCATTACGGCCAAAAGGGAAACTTATGTAGATCAGGATTTGACCAGGAATTTTACCTCGGCCAGGCTGAATTCTAAATTTGCTTTCACCTATGGACGGGTGGATGTTCGCGCTAAAATTCCAGCGGGATCAGGTACATGGCCTGCGATCTGGATGTTAGGGCAAAATGTTAATGAACCTGGTGGGTTCTGGTTTGACGAATTCGGTACGACCAACTGGCCAGGAACGGGCGAAATTGATATCATGGAACATTTTGGCAATCAGAATGCAGTCATTCATGGATCAATTCACACGCCATCGAGTTTTGGTGCTACCGTCAATACAGGAACCATCAATGTGTCTGATTTTAACACAGTATTCCATGAATATTCAATCATTTGGGATGAAGAACAGATCCAGTTCCTGATAGATGACGTGCCTTACTATACCTATAACCCATCAGTAAAAAACAGTGACACCTGGCCATTCGATGAGCCTCAGTATCTTTTGTTGAATGTGGCTATGGGTGGATTCTCAGGAACCATTCCTGCAGCGTTTGATGAGGCTACCATGGAAATTGATTACGTCCGGGTATATCAGAAAGAGTTCATCGCACCTACAGAACCAGCAATCGCTGCGAATAACCCTACGCAACCCGAAGAGCAAGTTATCTCTCTGTTTAGCGATAGTTATTCGGATGTACCTGTCGATACCTGGAGAACTGGCTGGTCGGCTGCCGATCTTGAAGATGTGACGATCGCTGGAAGCGGCATGAAGAAGTACACCAATCTCAATTTCGTTGGAATTGAGACCGTGACCAATCAAATCGATGCAACCAACATGACACACTTTCATTTTGATTTGTGGACGCCAGATGCTTCTCAGTTCAGAGTGAAGCTCGTCGATTTTGGTGCAGATGGTGCTTTTGGTGGTGATGACACGGAGCATGAGCTTACGTTTGATACTCCTCAGCAAGGGCAATGGATCAGTTACAATATTCCATTGACTGAATTTACAGGTCTGACTACTCAGGCCAATATTGCGCAGTTGATCTATGCAGCAGCACCAGCCGGTGCAGCAACGGCCTTCATCGATAATGTATACTTCTATCGAGAACTGACGGCACCTGAAACTGCCGCTCCGGCTCCAACTCAGGATGAGGCTAACGTGATTTCCATGTTCAGTGAAACCTACACAGATGTCCCTGTAGACACCTGGAGAACCGTGTGGTCCTCTGGTGACCTGGAAGATGTAACAATAGATGGAAGTGACATGAAGAAGTACACCAATTTAAGTTTTGTGGGCATTGAAACGGTGAATAATCAGATTGATGCTTCCGAAATGGACTTCTTCCACTTTGATCTTTGGACGCCAGATGCCGAGCAATTCAGAGTTAAATGGGTGGATTTCGGGGCAGATGGAACCTTTGGGGGTACAGACGATACAGAATTCGAATTGAGTTATGACAATCCTGCTCCAGGTCAATGGGTAAGTTTTGATATTCCAATGGCGGCTTTCGTCGGAATGAATACTGCCAATCTATCTCAGTTGATCTTCTCGGGTAATCCAGCGGGAGCATTTACTGCCTTTATCGATAATGTTTACTTCTATACGGGCAACATAGTAACTCCAGAACCTGTAGTTGCCGCACCTAACCCTACAGAAGATGCTTCCAATGTGATCTCTTTGTTTAGTGAGGCTTATGCAGATATAACTGTAGACACCTGGAGAACTGATTGGTCAGTTGGAGACCTGGAAGACGTGACTATTGACGGAAGTGCCATGAAGAAGTATACCAACCTTAATTTCGTTGGAATTGAGACGGTGACCAATCAAATTGATGCTACCGACATGAATCACCTCCATTTCGACCTTTGGTCACCAGATGTGACGTTGTTTCGTGTCAAACTGGTAGACTTTGGTGCCGATGGCGCGTTTGGTGGTGGCGATGATTCTGAACATGAAATCGCTTTTGATAATTTGACACAAAGTCATTGGATAAGCTTCGATATTCCTTTGTCGGATTTCATAAATTTGACTTCAACGAATCATGTAGCTCAATTGATCTATTCAGGTCAACCAGCTGGTTTGTTCACGGCGTTTATTGATAACGTCTACTTCTACAACGATAATCCTGCACCTGCCGGACCTCAGGTTGCGGCAGATACGCCTCCCGAAAGAGATGCGTCACAAGTGATATCACTGTTCAGCAATGCCTATTCAAACGAGGTGATTGATACATTCTCCGCGGTTTGGGACGATTCAGATGTAGCAGATTTGCAGGTCGCCGGTGATGACATTAAACTCTACACATTTACCAACTTCGCGGGTATTGACTTCAGCTCGAATAAGCTGGATGCATCGGCTATGGACAAATTCCATATGGATATATGGACACCCGATGATGTCCTTGACAAAGCCTTTACCATAAAAGCAGTTGATTTTGCAGGAGGTTCCGCAGAAGCGTCCAATTTTATTCTTACCGTTACACACACAGCTAATGGAAACATTCCAGCACTGGCTAGTGGAGCCTGGGTGGCGATAGATGTTGATGTGTCTGATTTTGCCGGAAATATTACCAGAAATGACCTTGCCCAGATGGTGATCACCACCAACCTGACCAACGTTTACGTAGACAATATTTATTTCTATACGGAAGCTGACCTGGAACCACCAACGGTTCCAGCTAATGTTACCTCTACGAATGTGACTGCAAGCAGTTTCGATCTTAGTTGGGATATTTCGAAGGACAATGTTGGTGTAACTGGTTACAATGTCTATTTAGACGGGGTGTTGACCGGAACGGTGACAGAGGCTTCCATCAGTATAGACGGATTGATGCCTGCTACTGCTTACGAAGTGTTGGTTGAAGCCGTTGATGCTGCTGGGAATTCGGCTGCCAGTGATGTCCTGACGGTCACCACTATCGATATCCCATGTGTGGATACAATCGTAGATCATGCTGATTTTGAATGGGATAATGGTGTTTGGAGATGGGGCTGGAGAGGTGCCCGTTTAGCTAGAAACCGATGGGTAGCCAACTCAGGCAGATATTCAGTAAAAGTTCTGAAGAGAATTCGCACTGAGTCAATTGACTTGTCCAATTTCGAAAACGTAAATATTTCATTCAACTTCCTTACTTTCCGAGTGGATCGAAGACATGAGGGACTAACCCTGGAAATGTCTACAGATGGTGGTGAAAACTACCAGGAGGTGGAACAATGGAATTATAAAACGGACTTTCGAAACTGGAATCGTGAATTTGTATCTGTAGATATCGACGGACCATTTTCTTCAGCTACAATTTTCCGGTTGAAAGTGGATGTTAGTCGATGGGAAAGCATTTACGTGGATGATATCGTGATTTCGGGATGCAGTACTGGAAATGGGGCTTCGTCACTTGCCAGAACTTACGTTGAGCCACGCTCCGATGATAATTTCGATTTGACAGAACTTGCGCAAGTCACCGTCTACCCTAACCCGGTTCAGGATGTCTTACGACTCCAGGGCGTGTTATCTGATGCAAAACTTACTTTGTACAATCTAAATGGCACCAGGTTGCTAGAAGCAAATGGCGTTGAAAAATTGGACATGACTGACATATCAGAAGGCATTTATCTATTAAAGGTGAGAAATGGTGATGAAGACGAGATCGTACTTCGAATAAATAAACAATAAGCTTTACTCTACATTCATATTATCGGAAAAGACCGCTTCACTTGAAGCGGTTTTTTTTGTGCCACAGGTAAATGTAAGAGTGTTAAAGAGGCTGATAATTCACATCCAATCAGCCAAATAACCCGATTATGAAATTGATACGTGTATCTGCTCGAAATAGATTAGTCTATGGCGCATTGCTAATGATAAGGGTGAGGTAGTAAAACCAATTTCGTGATTATACTTACAATTGTGAAACATTAATGAGATAGATACAGTATTATACTTACAATTGTGAATGTTTATGCAAAACCTGAAATTAGGAAACTTTGAAGAACTGGTGCTTTTGCTTGTTGGCGTCTTATACGATCAGGCGTATTCTGTATCTATCGTAGACGAATACAAGAAGCAAACGGGTAAAAATATCAATATCAGTGCGATACACACGGTGTTGTATCGGTTGGAAGAAAAAGGTTATCTGGAATCGAAGCTTGGTGAGCAAGGTACATCTCGCGGTGGCAAACGTAAAAGATTGTTTTTTCTCACAGCATTTGGTGTTAAAACACTCGACGAGATACAGGCCTTACGCGATCAATTGCGCTATCAGATTCCAAAGCCTGCCTTACAAAACCTATCATGAATTCCATCAAGCCTTACAATGATCCACCAGCTTTGGCCCTGAGGTTCTTTCGATGGTATTGTCGAAAAGACCGACTTGAAGAACTAGAGGGTGACCTGGAAGAAATGCATGAACGGCGCCAAAATCTCAATTTCTCCAAAATAAGACTTGGTCTCTCTTATTGGTGGGATGTTATCAGGTGTTTGAAAAAATATTCGGTCAAAAAAACAAAAACTCAAATGAACACTTCACTTTATCGGTCTTATGTTAAAGTAGCCTTACGCAATACACGCAAAAACCTGGGGCCAGTCCTCATCAACATCATCGGACTAGGGCTATCCTTAGGCTTTTGTTTCACAGTATATATGCTACATGCTTATAATCTGGAATTTGATTTCTTTCATCCTAACACAGATGAGATTCACCGAATGCACAGCATACGTTGGCACAACGAGCAACCCCGGCGGTACGAATTAGTTCCCCTCCCATTCATTGCCAAAGTGGAGCAAGAAATACCTGGTGTGGACGATGTAACTTACTATCAAGTACATCAAGGTACCCTGAAGATTTCCAATACCAATTACCAATCAAGTGGGGAATATTTCTCTCAGACTGTCGCATCTACAAGATCCAATTTCTTTGATTTCTTTGACATACCTCTGAAAAGCGGAAATAACCTAAGTCTCAAAGACGAATCATCCGTTTATCTGACTGAAGAAACGGCAGAACAACTTTTCAATGATGTATCTCCGATCGGCGAAACCATTACGGTATACATTGGTCAGGAAAAAGGAATTGACTTGCAGGTAGCTGGTGTATTCGAAAAGATACCATTAAATACCAGTTTCAATTTTAATATACTGGTCAATCACCAAACCATACTGAAGGTTTTAGAATCCTCAGAAGCCAGCTGGAAACGAAGTGACAATGTCGCCATTTTCTTTAAGTCAAAAGTTCCTAATCAGGTTGAATCTACGGTCAAGGGTTTTCTTCCTGAACAAAATAAAAAACAGGAGAGTTGGAAAATCTCGCAGATAGAAGTGCACCCTTTTATTGATCCTCTCCTTTCTGATGGATATGTGTACTCTGCTCCCACTAACAATCGGGTCAGGGCATCCGCATTGATCATTTTTAGCATCATGGCCTTGCTGATCTTACTGATCACTTGCTTCAATCTGGCCAATACTTCCATTGCCTTGATGACCAAACGCGTTCGTGAAATAGGCATCCGTAAAACCCTGGGAACCACGAACTTCAAGCTATTTGAGCAATTTATGATGGAAATGCTGGTAATCACATTTTTTGCATTTATTATCGCCCTCCTCATGGCCAACCCTATATCCGAACAGCTATTCGGTTTATTTGGTGTATCCTTCCTGTTGCAGGAAGTAAGCCTGCTAAGGTTCATCCCATTCGTGTTGAGCTTCTTGCTCATTTGTACCTTTCTTGCGGGTATACTACCTGCGATGTATGCATGGAAATTTTCACCTTCCAGTATCCTGAGTGGAAAGCAATCATTGAAAGGCGTTGGCTGGTTTCAAAAAGCCCTGACTGTAGGTCAATACGTTGTGTCTATATGTTTACTTATCTGTGCCTGGACATTTGGCCAAAACAATAAATACCTGGGAGAGATTGATTTAGGTTATAACTATAATCAAGTGGCTATACTCCCACTCGACTCACCAAAGGATTACGAACAAGTAAAAAATGACCTTGCTCAACTTGTTTCAACCACTCATGTAACCGGCACACAACATCATCACGGTGCTGCTGGTTTTTTGAGCACTTTATCAACTGACACCACTGATCTGGAAATTACCACATTCAAAATTGGAGAGGGTTATCTGGAAACAATGGAGATTGATGTTGTTCAGGGCAGAACTTTCATCCCCGGGTCCGAACTGGACCAGAACCGCTCAATCATTGTTAGCAAGGAATTTTCCTTCCGGTATCTCGATCAAGGTAATCCATTAGGGCAGCAAGTTGAATTTGGCGGAGTTAAGAGAACGGTTGTTGGTATTACATCAGATGTTATTCATGAGGTTTACTCGGATTACAAACGAAGGCCAGTGGCTTATTTGCCGGCAGCCCCCTCCGATTACACCATGTTAGTCCTCAAGACGGCATCGGCCGATACAAAAAATTTGGAGAACGAATTGAAAGCTTATTGGTCTGACCACTTTGATACGCCCTATCGTGGGCAGGGACAGCACATGGTTTCTTCCTTTTATGCTACCAGAGACGCCCGTAACCTGAAATTGATTTTTATGAGTATTGCTATTTTAGGTTCTCTTTTGAGCACGATTGGCATCTTCTCATTGGCCGTGATGAACATTGCAAAGAGAACCAAGGAGATCAGTATCAGAAGGGTATTGGGTGCCACTTCCCGACAAGTATTATTGATCATTTACCGTTCGTTTGGCTGGATCATCGGTTTATCGGTTGCCCTGGGTATAGTTAGCGGTGTATTCCTCAGTAAAGCCGTACTTTCTGCCATTTACAAATTTTACTTATCAACACCTCTTCTCGACGCTACCGTAATTGGTATCGGAATCATGATTATTGCGATTTTATTCATTACTGCGGCAGCAGTCAAAAGGATCATGGCCAATCCGAGCGAGGGATTACGGACTGAATAATTAACCAGATTCACAAGAAAAAGCGCATCAAATCCGATAACTGCGCTTTTTTTCTACCTTGTGGTATTTGAAGAGAATTACCCGGCTATTCTTTCCTCAGTGATAATCCAGGGTTTCTACGCAGTAAGGGTAAGGCCTGGGCCAAAACAACCACGAGAATTGTCAAACAAACCAACGTGGTTGGTAACATAAAAACCCAGAAAGCCAGATCCATCTGCACTTCGAAATTGGCCAACCAGGATTGAGCGAACCAAATGCTCGCAGGGAGTGCCAGCAGTAAAGCGATTATAGCCATCCACCCAAATTGTCTACTTAATATGCCGAAAACCTGAACTGATGTTGCACCCAGCACTTTTCTGATACTGACTTCTTTTATTCTTCGGCGAATCTCTATGGAAGCAACTCCCAAAAGTCCCACGCAAGATATAATCAATGCCAGGGAAGTGAGGACGCCAACCAGACTCAACATGTTTTGCTCTCCCTGATATAATCTAGCCACTCGATCGTCAAGAAAATCTGAAATGAAAAATGAGCCCGGTGATGTTGCATTGACCAGTGACTCCAATTTCGTCAGTACGACTGGAACATTGGCTTGATCCAATTTAACGAGCCATTGAGAAGTCCATTCTGGTTTATACGCCAATGCCGTAGGTTCAATGGCATTTTTTAATGAGTAATGATGAAAGTCTTCAATTACTCCCGTGATGGGACCACTTTCACCTCTCCATTCTGCCATTTTACCGACTACATCCCCTCCCAACGCTTGCGCCATCGATTCATTGACAAGAAATGCTACGCCTGTATCCAGGGGCCGGAAGTTCTCTCCGGCTATCAATTTGATATCCATGGTAGAAAGAAAGGATTCATCTGTCCAAAGCATGCCAATACTTTCTTCTAGTACTTCGGGTTGCTCTATCAATCCAAACCCTTCAAAGCTCAATTGTTCACCCACCAGGTTCGATGCCCTGGCCACCATCTGTACACCAGGAATAGACTCAATCTGGTGCTTGATTTGGCTACTCTGTTCATGAAAGCGTTCTTTTAAGTCACCGTATGTTTTTATGGCCAGGACACTTTCTTTGTCATACCCCAGGTCCTGATTCTCAATGAAACGCAGTTGTTCCCAAATGACCACACCGCCTATGAATACGAACAGTGACAATGAAAATTGCAAAACGATCAACCCTTTCCTAAAATAGGAAATGGCTGATTTAGGTTCCTCGTTTCGTGTAACTGCACCAATAGGATCCTGAGCCGTGACCAACAAAGCGGGATACAACCCTGAAAGTAGACCGATGGTTATTGCCACGCTCAAAAAAATAAACAGGTATGGCAATGTGAGAAATTCTCCTGTGGAAACATGTAATCCCATGGATTCGTTGTACCAGGGCAATAAACTAACGCCTATTCCGAGGCCCAGCCCCGCTGCAATAAGACTCGACATCAGTGACTCCATCTGCAATTGAATAATCAGATTTGACCTGGCCGCTCCTACTAACTTTCGAACACCCAACTCGCGTACCCTTCTCAATCCGATTGCAGTGAAAATATTGACAAAGTTGACAGATGCAATAACAAGTATGAAAAAAGCTAGTGAGCCAAAAATCAGTACATAAGTCATATCGCTATTTTCTCCCATCTCCTGGATGCGGTGCGATTTCAAATGGATATCCGCCAGGGGCATTACTTCAAAAAAGTTGTTTCCAAATTCTTCCCAATATTCCTCAGGAATATAGAACTTCTGAAAGTCGAGCATGGCCGCACGGAAGTCATCATACGACATATCATCTCTAGTTTTCACATAGGTGTACATCACCATCCAACCGGGATTATTGATCCAATCAGCAGGAGTTGCTTCGTAGAAGGTATCCATGGACAACAGAACGTCTATCTGTAGGTGACTAGTAGCTGGCAAGTCTTCAAAAACAGCAGAAATCTCGAGCTCTTGACGGTCGTTTATCTGGATGACCTGCCCGATGGCTGATTGGGACCCAAACAAACGATTCGCCAGCTGCTGACTGATTACAGCAGTAGACGGGCGGGTTAATGGGGTTGAGGTACCTGAAACCAGCTTAATTTCAAACATTGAAAAAACGGTGCTATCTGCCTGGTAAATCTGAGTGGCCGTAGTTTGTTGTTGGTCTGTAGAAACGATGGCCATGCCTGATGAATATCGGGAAAGCCTCGTTATCAATGTGAGTTGCGGAAAGTACTCTTTGAGCCTCTCAGCTAATATGGCCGAAGATTTTGCCCATTCCTGATGAGTAGAGACCCTGTAGGTCTGTTGGTAATCAGAGATGTGTTTTTCGTAGCTTAATTCCCTATCTACATGCACAAGAATCAACAAACTAACTCCAAGACCAAATGCCATGCCTATGATATTGCCAGCATGGAAGACCCTGTAACGCCGAAGGTTGCGTATACTGATTTTTAGATAATGAGATAAATTGTGAAATGGATTCATGACGTTTGAGTTTTGACCGAACCTGGAATTATACATGCGAAGGAATAGCAGCGTGTTCCAGGCATAACGCCACTTTGCTTTTCCGGGACCTACTTCTTGTACCCAACTTTCAAATAATTCTTCGAGATCACCGGCAATTTCATTAGCATACATGGGATGACAGTACCACAGTAAAAACCGATAGATCCATTGAGGTGGTTTTGGCATCATAGCGTGTCCCAGCTGATTTTGGTGATGTCTCCCCAGATGTTGTTTCGTATGTCGCGGGCCGTAAGTATGGCTTTCTTACCTTCGGCCGTGAGTTCAAATAGACGTTTGGTCCTACCTCCACGACTTTCTGTGGCTCCTCCCATTCTACTTTGCAGGAAGCCTTTCTTCTCCAGCCGTATAAGGGTTGAATGAATCGTACTAATTGTAATGTTACGATCAGTACGGTTATGTAGTTCAGACTGGATGGTGACACCATAAGCATCGTCATCCAGTACTGCGACGCACAACAAACACAACTCTTCGAACTCACCAATTGAAGTCCTTTCCATATTTCATCAGGTTTTGCCGATGTAATATTACGAAGGTTTTTCATATTAGTTCAGGTTTTGCCGATGTAATATTTTTGAAAACCTGTTGCTAACTAATTAATACGATTAAGATTCTCTATGATTTGCGGTGTTTACAGACTAAATCCTATCTCACTTTCGACATAGCTCATTTCCGTCTCAACCAAAACAACAATCCTGATAATCCTGCGAGAATTCCGGTCACCACTACCCGATCCCACTCTGCATGTAATGCATGTGTCAGCAATGCTCCAATCATGATCACCGCCAGTCCTAATGCCGCCTTAGAAGCAGTTTTTGGAATGAAAACAAGTACGGCTCCAACCAATTCCAACCCACCGATAAGCAAATAAACATGATCCGGATAGCCCCACTCCTGAAACATCCCTGCCCAGGTATCCATCCTGGTAAATTTTGCTTGTCCTGCCAATATAAACTCCAACCCAAGTAATACCTGAAGTACCCAGGTGAATACATTTTTGACCTTTCTTTTGTTCATTTTCTCTAGTTTTAGAATAATGCTTGTTAAATGCCTTTTTCGACCAATAGTCAGCAGCAATAAAGGTTGATCAAGGCTTTTAAATGGCGCACTTTATCAATTGACCCAACAAATTAAACTTTGGCACAGATCACTGTAGACATTCGATCCCTTGCTTTTATCATTGCTGTAATTGGCCTTGCCTGGTCCGCATTTCTCGCACTCCAACGCAAGGGAAACCAATCTGCTAACCGATACCTGGCATTGCTAATTGGAGTACTAACCATTTTTGTTTTGAGGAGATCCGCTTCTTTGGAGGATGAAGGTTTACTGCTCTATCTTTATTTTAGTTCACACAGTTTAGTGTTTTTAATAGGCCCTTCGATATACCTGCATATCAGAACACTGACCCAACAGCTCTCCTTAAGTCCGATTAGGCACTTTATTCCTTTTGTGATCATGTTGTTGCTAACCTCTGCATTATATGTATTAAGAGCGGATATTATCCAGATTCAAGATACCTACTGGCTTAAGATTGCGGCTTTGACACTGATTGGAATAGAGGTTACTCACATCATTTTCTATTTATTCCTAACACGAAAGCGCATTGGTGACTATGAGAAAACCAGTAAGCTTCACCAGTCATTTACACCCAGGATCAATCTTATCTGGTCGAGAAAAATCATGCTGGTGACTTCCGTTTTGGGGCTGGGTATTCTTGCGCTATCACTGCTCATCATTACCGGAGGCTATTACGAGATCAATAACACAGCGGACACGCTATTTTTAGTCACACTAATTTTCATCATTGCCAGCCTCGTGACGCAATCCTGGAACAACCCTGAGGTCATTTATGGCAATTTCGATGCTCCTGATAAATACAAACAATCCCCTCTTTCCAATCCTGATATTGATCAACTCAAAAGTGCTCTGGAGCAAGCCATTGATCAAAATATCTATCTAAAACCCGACCTGACACTTCAGGAATTGGCTCAGACCATAGAAAGTAAACCTTACCTCCTGTCACAAGTAATTAATGACGGTTATCAACAAAATTTTTTCAACTACATCAATCAACATCGGATTAGTTATGCAAAACAACAGATCCAGCAAGGGTTTTTAGAAACACAAACAGTTGAGGCACTGGCCTATGCGGCGGGATTTAATAGCAAAAGCACGTTTAACAGGGCATTCAGAAAGCAAGGAGGTCAATCTCCGAAAGAATTTCTCAAGGCCTTGAAATGATGTGATCAACAATCACTTCAATGTATATTCGCCTCCATGACAAGAGGGATCAACATAGGGCTGATAGATACACCACTTGAACGGACAAAGGTCTCGGACCAAATTGTTCGCTGGGAAGGTGGTTTTAGGAGCAATTCTACTGACTTCCTCTCTCATTCAGACATCAATGCAGGGTTGTTAATGGGTCTGGAAGAGGTGAACGAAACACCCATCCTTCCTAGTGGCACGATTTACCTGGCAGAGGCCGTTCAGGAAACAAATTTAGCCTTAAGGCTTTTGGAGGCCCTTGAATGGATGGCTAATCAGCCGGTTAAAGTTGTGGCCATGCCTTTTGGAGAACATCACGGTTCCCCATTCATGATCCCGATGATCCAGTATTTGCTCGACAAAGATATTCTACCTGTTGCCGCTATAGGCAACAAAGGAGCGGGTCAGTTCAGTGCACCGGGCTGTTATCAGGGGGTCCTGTCTGTTGGTGCAACCGACATTGAAGGAAACGTGCCTACGTATTCAGGTAGTCTCAACCGCCAAAATGGGAAATGTCTAAAACCTGATGTCTTAACCCTTGGTAGTGTATCCACAGAAAATCGCAAAGTACAAGGAACGTCATTCGCAACCACTCGATTGGCAGGGCACCTGGCAATTATACGTCAACAATACCCCAACGTCACCTGCCAACAATTAATAAGCCACACTTGTCTGTCGGCAAATACAATTGATGATAAATTTAAGCATCGGTGTGCTCACGGCATCATCAATTTCGAAAAACTTAACCAACCCATAAAGCCACAGGGTCCCGGAGTACGAAATGCTCTGTCAATTTCCGGAAAGTTCACAGATCCGAACCTGTTAAGAATAATCAAACAATCCCCTGTCGACAAATTGATTGATGTACTGGTCTGTTCTACCACACCAGAATTACCGCCTTATGCAGGCATAATCGTTCATAGATCATTTGCGAAAAATAAGATCTTTCACATCACGGCATCCGTCACCACCTTAAAAATGATGCATTCCCAATCAGATATTTCAGTACTGCAATCGCTCCAAATCCCACCCATCTCTATACTGCATTTGTAGTATTTTGACACCCGTATTTGGTTAGAAGGATCTATTTGCCATAGCTTGGTAAAACACAACCAATTTAGTGATAACATGATTTACATTTTTAGAAATTCGGACAATGGCCTGATGTCCATCTGCCTTGATAACAAACTACGTCCCATCCCCAATGAGGAAGTACTTAACAAGCTGTTTCCGAGTCCGGTCACTTACTTGTCATACAACAACGACCAAATCATTGAACAGCAGAAAGGCTTAAGTTTACCAACCGAATGTCGTCTTATTAAAAATGATGGAGGCGGTATCTACTTTATAGATCAGGAAGCCGGAGGTGCGTTGATTTTAAGGCATATTCAAGATCCCGACACCATGAATGCCTTCCAATTCGATTGGAACAAAGCGGAATTAGTTCAGAGCTCAGACCCTACATGGAATATCCCAACAGGAACACCGATCAGTCAATTGCCCTCCGTATCTGATACCTGGATGCATCGACTTCAAGTGGGTTTCAATGCAGCTAATGGGCCAGCTGTGCGCATTCCTCACATGAATGTAGTGCATCGATTGGGCAAAGAAAATGACCTGTTCTGCATCTGGAAAAATGGTACTGGAACCCATAAAACGGAAATTCATCAGCTCACAGCCGCAAGCAATTACGCCAAAGCTGGGATTCAAATCGGTACCGCTTTTTCCGAAACGGACGAATGGTGGGATTTTGTCATTGCTCCTGACAATAACGACCTGGTTGGGATCGAGAAACAGAATACTGGCTCGGGGAAGACGGAAGTTCATATTCTGAGTGCTGAAAGTAAATACCAAACATTTTCATTGCACGCAGTTTCAGGGCTTGATCATACAGATCACAACTGGCAATTTGCCATGGCACCGAATAGGGATTTATTCTGTATTCTACAACGCGGAGGAAGTAATAAGACAGAAGTCCATGTATTGAGTGCTGCAAGCAATTATGGTGATTTCATCACCCATACAGCTACCGTCTGGCCTGTTTCTGGTGCTGAGTGCGATTTCAGTATAGATGGGGAACGTAACCTGGTGATCTGTAAAAAATGGAATACTGGAACCAGTTCAACAGAAGTTCATATCCTTACGGCAGAAAGTAATTATCAGACGTATGCCGTGCAGACAGGAACCGCCATGCCCGAAACGGATTGTTCCAAAACATTCATGGCTTCTTCTAATCTGGATGTTTATATGGTGTTCTCTGAAAAAACGGGGAGTGATCATACGGAGGTCCATATGTTGTCCACAGCATCACATTACAGGAATTTTGGACTACATGCGGCCACTCCTTTTAAGTATTCCGATACGGCCAATTTCCAAATGAAACAAGCCGAATTTGCTTTGTACGAGGGTCCCAATTATACCGGTAGATGCTGGCATTTCAATGGGGATTGCACGTCACTTGCAGGAATTGACCAAAGACCTGGAACATTTGGTTCAATAAAAGTGGGTGCCGGAACAGGTTTACTGATTTATGAAGGAGAAAATTATGAAGGGCCTGTACATGAAATCATTCAAAGCAATGCCAAGCTTCTCGGTGATGTCGGCTCCTTCAAGATCTACGACAGTGAAAATCCGGCGAAGGCGCAAATTGGATCCAGTGTGCTGTTAACAGAAGATTACCGCAAGAATGCTCAGGGGCAAATGGAAAGTTACAAGGCTTATCAATCCATTATTAATGTACCCCAAGGCGCAGCAACCTTGCAAGTTTGGGCTGAGAAACAAATCACCATCCACGTGGATGATCAGAATTACACGATCGATCAGGTGCAATCAGCGACATTGAAAGTGGGAACCATGCAGAATGTGGTGATTTCCACCGAAGCTCAAGCCATTGGAACGGCCTCACTCCGGGTTAGAACGGATCAAATGGCAGCCAATGATTATGTCTTGATCTTCCCGGACCGGCAAGTACATCAAAAAGTAGCAGCCATGCCTGATGGAACGCTGCATACGAATCGAGACACATTGGGTATCCATCCAAACGTTTCTCAGGAGGATTGTGATCACGTTCAAAAGTCTGTCCAGAACATGGCAAGAGCGGTCAAGTACCCGGCAGTGGACAGCCTTGCTCCCCCTTCTATTTCCCATGAGGACATGGACGATAAACACTGGAAAATAGATTTCACAGAAAATGGTCCAAAATACGCGGCGATTTCAGCGGCAGAATCACAACAAATACTGAATGGAGCCAGTGTTTCTTCTGCCGGAGCATTGAGCTGGTGGAACCCATGGGATGACATAAAGGCAGCTTATCATGCCACTAAAACGGTTGTTGAAGATACAGGTCATGTTATCAAAGAAGGGGCAGATGATGTAGCCCATGGTGTAGAAGATGCGGGAAAGGATTTAGTGAAAATCGGATCTGTTGTGGTCCATAGCATCGATCATGTAGTGAAAGATGCAGTCTCTGAAGCTAGTAAGGGTCTTCATGCGATAGAAGGGCCTATTCAGGGAGCGGTGATGGCCATAGGTGGTGGCGTCATCGATCTGGGAAAAGAAATTGAACATGGCGTAATCGATGCAGCAGATGCAGTTGCCGGGGGTATAGAATCTGCTGTAGCAATGACCATTCAGTTCGCTGACAAGGCCATTTCGTTTGTAGTCAGTCATGTGGAGCAGGTCGGAAGAGTGATCGGCATGGTCCTGGAACAAATTGGAGCTGAGATCGTGAAGATCGTGGATTTTCTCGCTTCCTTGTTTGATTGGCAAGAGATTATCAGAATCAAAGATTATGTCGTTGGTACGATTAATCAGACATTCAACTATGTCGATGGTCTTATTCCTCAAATGGAACAAGTCATCAATAATGGTTTGAATACAGCCGAAAATGATATCAATGGCATGATCAATGAAGCCAGGCAGTACTTTGGCGTCAAAAGTGACATGGGGTCGGGGGATTCTTTTGGAGATGAAGTCATCCACAAGATCACGTGGTTCATTTCCAAAATACTAGGAAATGGTAACTCATTGCCTTCATTAGGAGGTCAGAATACCGATGGTCCCCTACAAAAATTTGTAGAGAAGGTCGTCGAATTGGCCGGTGATGACATGGCGGATACGATTGAGGAATTTGGAAGCAAACTTGAAAGCATGATCACAGATCCGAAAAATGCACCAAAAGAGTTGCTTGGTTTCTTATTGGATACGCTTCAACGCGTGGTAGATAGTGGCATAGAAGCACTTAAATACGGCGTGGATGCTATATTAGAGGCCCTTGCTGATTTTTTCAAAGATGTGGTTAATACACTCAACTCTCCGATAAACATCCCTTTTATCAGTGATATTCTAAAGTTGGTTGGAATACCTGCAATTACTTTCATGGATGTGATTGGGTTTGTTATCGCCATCCCCATGGAAATCATTGAAAAGATCCGCGGCACAAAATTCTTTACTACCGATGTGGCCTTATCCGCGGAGGATGATAAGAGATTAGGATTCTCAATTGCCAACGGAATTGTTTCATTGGTTGGAGGATTCCTCGGAGCTGCCCAGGTTTGCTTACCACAGCCTTCGAGTGTCATAGGCGGGCTTCAGTTAGGATGCGGAGTGCTCTATCAAATATTCAGGTGGCCTGGAGGATATCCTCAAAAGCTAGAGAATCCGTCAAACAGCCCGAACATACCCTCCGGCCTTGTTCTGGTATGGTTCTATCAGTGGTGTGCACTTTTACTCTTTTTTAAGCTAACAAACGCAGATACCAAAACAGAAAAAAAAGTAGCAGTGCTTATCTCTGAACTAATAAGACTTGGCTTATTGGGTTACATCACCTTTGGTACGGATGAAGAAAAATCAGACCTGCAAAAAGCATCCACGATGATGGTTCCTTTACCGGCATTGCTAGGTGTAATTGGTAGAGAAATTAAAGATGAAGAAGTCCGGGCAGGTATAGGTGTACTTATTATATTAATTAGTGCTTCTTATACGGGTTTAGTTATTTCCGAAGGAGCCGGAGCTAAATAAATGCCGATATTGTATTACATAATGGAATAGGGAGTCTCAAAAGTTTAAATAATAGTTGGTTTGTCATATTTGTGTAAATATTAAGGTTTCGACCGGGTCGCGTTCGACAAGCTCTACTTGACATTACCGAAAAGAATGACAGACAAGACAGGGTCAAGAAGACAGAAATAAATTGTCATGCTGTCGAAGCGGACATTATTGCCCTGGAATCCGAAGCAGAGTCTGGTTCTACTTAACTGTCTATCTTTCGACAAGCTAACATTACCAACTAGCTCAACCTGACAACCTTTACTTTTGAGACATCCTTTTTCTTTTGTCTATTACCAAATTCCTTAATCGGATAGTTCATTGGACAACAACAATAAGTCGTGATCGGGATCCACTTCAAAAGACTCAACAGCCTTTCCAAAGGTCAGTACATGTGTTTTCGTACCGAATTGGACCATTTCTTTTAATGCAGTTCCATCCTTGAATTTCACCTTTATCAGAAGGTCCAGGCAATAAGGTTCTCCACTCTGTAATTGCCTGATTTCCAAAGTATTTGAATCCAATTGTTTACTCTCCAACTTAGGTGCCCCTTCGAGTAATAACCACTGTTCAAAGAATTGATCAAGCGATACATCTGCATGTTGCTGAAAAACAGATTTCCAGTCCTCGAGGCACACCATTTGATGACTATAACGTGTAACGATAGCTTTCAGAGAAGCAAAGAATGCTTCATCTCCCATTCGCTTTCTTAGCATGTGGTAGACCCAGGTTCCTTTAGAATCTGCCAGGTAATGGCTAATTGTATTTCCCGTTGGCTTCTGAGCGAGTGGATGGTCCCGGCCTTCTTGTACAAACCTGCGATAAGCAGCAGCGTCATGATTTCTACTGAAACCACCCTTGCCCGTTAGCATGAATTGTTTCGCCGTTTTAAGCCCATAGACTTCCTCTATGGCCATGACGGCTGAGTATTGAGCCAATGATTCGGACATCCACATACTTCCTTCAGATTCGTAATCCACACCAACTAAAATGGCCCACCACGCGTGAGCTGCTTCATGTGCCAGAACCGCGAGGCTATTGAGTGGGTCGTCAAATGCCTGTGACTTAAGTAAAATGAAGCCTTGTTCGGATGCACCGTAAAATCCAGGTACAGAATAGGGAATCTCGACAATGCTGTGATATGCATAAGGAGCGGCACCAAACCACTGTTCAAAGCGTTGAACACTTTCGAGAAAGGTACGAACCCTTGTTGCCTGCCCCTGAATGTTTGAAGTTACTCCGAGAATTTTGAAAGATTGACCGCCCAATTGGTAGGTCTCTTCTTTGAAAGGGCCGGCTGTAAAGGAAATCGCAAGAGTGGGATCAATTTCCCAAATTTCATGGGATTCATCCTTTTTGACCCGTGTTCCGCCCACAACTGATGTCCACCCCTCAGGTAAGGTTAGATCCAACGTAGCATCAACTTGCATAGATGTCCAAAAAGCTTCCAATTGCCCACCAAAAGGAGTTGGATACCAGGCATTTATCCAGGACGCTACAATTGCCTCTTTACCCCAATAATATAGGACTCCTCGTGGATTCATTATCTCTACAGGGATTTCAAGTGTGATCATTTCTCCTCGTCGATAGCTCCGTTTTCCCTCAACTTTGGCAAATCGCATATTGGGTAAATCTGGGTTTTTCAAATTGATGCTGATATCATGATCCGGGTATTGAAAATCTCCAAACCTGGAAGACTCCTGAATGGAATTAAGAAAAAGCAATGGGCCATAGGAACGAGCAATTCCTTCTAATTCTAATTTCAATTGGGCCAGAACTCTGGGGTCATTCGGTGCGGATGCATCGACTTTGAGTTTAAGAGATGCTACGCGCCAACCTAATCCATTATCGATTGTAGGTTTATCATCAGGAGATACGGTGATTGTTGCAGCTGTCAATGGGGACAGGGATAAAAGTAGCAGTAAACAAAAGGAGCTGAAGAAGGTTTTCATAGGGTCCAGAACGGGCCTTGATTCGTTCTTTCTTGAAATTTGTCATGAATAGCAAAATATGACGCGAACGGATCTATATTCCCTATTCAATGCGCTTACTTTGGTTAGCAACGACACAAAAAACTCAAGCGTCGTTTGTTGTTCTGATGTGACATGGATGTTTATACCTGGCTGCCCCGTTACCGAAAACTCCCAATTCCCTCCTCCTCTGCCTGGTGGTTAATTCCCTTGTTGTTGGTTGTGATTACCTTTCAGGTGAGTGAGATAGAATCCGGAAAGATTACCTATAGCCTTTATCGAACATCCCTCCTGAGTATTTACTACGGTGTTTGGTTGGCACTGGCACCTCTGGTTTATGGGTTGATCATTCTATTTGATCAACGTCCGAAATCTGCGGGTTCTATATTCTGGCTGCTGATTGTTTCTATTACACTATTGGCCACCCACCTTCTCGTATCTAATGTACTGCTGTCTTTTACGGAAGAGGTCTTTTTTGGTCGGAGGCCGAGGTATTTCGTACAATTACAAGGAATCTGGCCAGCTCTTGTCTTTAATCGTCTGGTTACTATGGTAGTAATCATATTCTTATTGAAAGTCATTGATAATTTTCGCCAACTTCAGAATACCCGATTATTGTTATCTAACGCTGAAAATCAGTTGCAGCAATCACAACTCGAACGATTACAATCACAGCTAAACCCTCATTTTCTTTTCAATTCACTGCATACCATCACCAGTCTTATCGGATTCGATGATTCCAAAGCGAGGGAATTGACCGTACACCTAAGTGATATGTTGCGGACTAACCTGGAAAAGGAACAACAAGCATTTCAAACTTTCGAAGAAGAAATTAACTACGTCCAGTCATACATGGCCATACAACAAGAACGCTTTCATGATTGGGTTGACATAACTGTCAGTGTGACTGATCAGCTATTGAATAAGTCGATTCCAAGTCTTTTGTTGCAACCATTGATCGAAAATGCTTTCGTTCATGGTATCGATGGGCTTACAGAAAAGGGAAATTTATCTTTAGTGATCAAGGTTAAAGACGAATTTGCGGTCATTATTCTTGAAAACAGCGTAAATTCTTCATATCAATCAAAACCATCAACGGGCCTGGGGCTTGATAACGTCAGGAAGCGTCTGGATCTCATTTATGAGGGCAAGGCCGCACTAGACTTACGGAAAGAAGCAACTAAATTCTGTGTTGAGTTGAAAATCCCCACATGACTTATTCAGTAATTATAGCGGATGATGAGGTACATGCAAGAAGATACTTGAATGAACTTCTGGAACATGATACCGAGTTGGTTGTGCTGGGTACCTGTAAAAACGGAGAAGAAGTTTTGCGTTTTCTGAAAAACAAGGTTCCGGATTTCCTATTCCTTGACATTCAAATGCCCGGGATTAGCGGTCTTACGGTGGCAGAACAAATTAAACAAAAAAATTGTGAAGTCATTTTTACGACGGCTTATAATCAGTATGCAGTGAAAGCATTTGAAGCAGAAGCGTTTGATTATCTGCTAAAACCTTTTAATGAGGTACGCTTAAATCAAGTTCTGAAACGTGCTAAAGCCGCCAAAAAGGATCAGAGGAAATTAGAAGTACAAGGACGTATCCACCGGATGATGGAGCGCTTCGCTATTCATAAAAACAATATAAACTATCTGACTGAGTTCGTGATCAAATCACGAGGACTGGAAATTTCCATCAAGACATCTGATGTACTCTACCTGCAGGCGAGCTCCGTTTATGTGGATCTGATAACTGCCAAAAAAAGTTATTTGTACCGATCAGCCTTATCTCTTCTGGAAAAACAACTTTCTCCTTCCTTTATACGAATTCATCGATCCGTCATCATCAACAAGGATCATGTGCTATCACGTAAATACCTTAACAACAATCGTTTCGAATTCAGGATGAGTAATGACGTTCACCTTACGAGTAGTAAGGCTTACAAACAGGATATTGCCAATTGGGTCATGTAATCTACTCACTCGCATCAAATTTTTCCAACCACAACAGAATCTCAATCTTACTTTCATGTAGACCGTTTGCCCAGTTAGAAACTGAAATAATCATGAAAAAACTAATCACACTACTTCTCATAACTACTTGTTTTAAAGCTGTTTATGCACAGAGTATTGAAAAGGATCGACTGGTCTTCGAATGGAAGAATATGAAGAACATGGTCGTTAATTCTGTCAAAGCCATGCCTGAGGAAGCCTGGTCCAACAAGCCTACCGACGAATTAAGATCTTTTTCCGATCAGGTAAAACACATTACCACATCCAATCGGTTTTTCGTAGGTTATCTAGCTGGTATCGATAACAATGCGAAGAATAAAAACACGCTGGAAAAGGTCACGGGAAAAGAAGCGATCATCAAGGACCTGGAGGACTCATTTGATTTTGTCATAGCTACTTTACCTGATATCAGAGGGTTTAATGAGCAGATTGATATGTTTGGTCAAAAACTCACGCGCATGGAAGCCCTGATGCTAACAGAGCACCACCTGCAAAGAGAACATGGTAAAATCACCATTTACATGAGACTGGCGGGTATTGCTCCAGCTAAATCGACAAGTTGGTTGCTATAATCGCAGTTTAAGTGGGAGGATAAGGTTTGACTTCCTTTTGATTGGGCCGTCTGTTTTCCGGACGGCCTTTCCCTCTTTGCCCGAAAAGGCTACCTAACTGGTAAGAAATCGCAAACAGGGAAAGGCTGAACTTACTTGTTTTCGAATAAACACATCTTCGTCAAATGCTCTTTTATAGCGCCAATCTTCGCTCGATTCTTATGATAAATAGTTTATTGACCTTGATTCTTATTATTTCCTGTGAAAGTGCTGATCCGAAGCAAATTAATCCGTTGAAGGCACCTCCCTACAGAGACGTTTCCGGGACGCACCTAAAATCTACTGCACTTGAACAAAATTCCATGGCAGGATCTGCAATAGATATCGATAGGGATGGTGATATGGACATGGTCATTGCTTGTGAATTTTGCCCAAATGTCCTGCTTATCAACGATGGTACGGGTGTTCTTTCAGATGAAAGCAATCAAAGGTTACCCAGAACCAATCATGATTCTGAAGACATGGTTGTCTCAGATTTCGACAGTGACGGTGACCTGGATATTCTGTTCGTCAGTGAAGATGATCATATTAACGAGTACTTCGAAAACACCGGGAATGCACAATTTGTGATCAGTTCCCGGCCACTACCCGGTCGTGGAACCAGCAACGTCGTAAAGGGCGCTGACCTTGATTCGGATGGTGATGTGGACCTCATCATAGGTAATGCAGGTCAAAACTTTGTCTGGATCAATGAGGCTGGTGATTTTAAGGACGAAACTCAACAGCGCTTGCCTGGGAATGATTTCACTACGCAAGACCTGGAATTTGCAGATATTGATCAGGATGGAGATTTGGACCTCATTGAGGCTAATGAAACATTTAATAGAATCCTCCTCAATGACGGTACTGGAATTTTTATTTACGAAGGAGATAGACTGCCTTTGGTTGATGATCAAACCAGAGACGTAGAAGTTGGTGATCTAGACAATGATGGTGATCCGGATATCTACTTTGCCAATGTGAATTTTGGTGGTCATGGCGACCCACAAAATCGATTGCTATTGAATGATGGAAGTGGTTTTTTCCAAGAGGCAACTGATCGAATACCAAAAAGTGATTTCCGGTCTGTTGACAGCAATATGATGGATATAGACTTGGATGGAGACCTTGATCTGTTGGTGGGAAATCGATTCAATGGATTGTCGATGATGGTATTTATCAATGATGGTGAGGCTCACTTTTCCGATCACGCACAAGAATGGCTACCCCCGATGAATGTCTATCCGTTTGACTTTCAGGAAACAGATTTCAATGGTGATGGCAAAAAAGATCTCTATTTCTGCAACTTCCGGGGACAGGATAAGTTGCTATTTAGAGAATGAAAAGAATCCTTCTCCTCCTCCTGCTAGCAAGCTCAACACACGTAAGTCTTTCCCAAAACATCTCTGAACTTCGATCTCATTGGGCCAGGTCATGGTCCAAACTTAAAATTCCCAATCTCCAACTGGATTACAGAGCTTTTGTGAATGCTCAATGCAGCATAAATAATCTTGATGAGCAAACTGCTTTCTTCGAACTCCTGTCAAATCAAATTGCTCAGGTAGAAACTGAAAATCTCGAAGGTACGGATAGGTTTGACTATCAACTTATTCATTATGAAGTCCAGCTAAATCAGGAAAGGTTAACCTTGATTCAAAATACCGACGGAGCCTTTAAAGGGGGTGGCATCTATGACGAACCCAATGGGAAACAGTGGTACGCCTACCTAATCAGACATTGGACATCTACGATGATATTGCCAGAGGAAGTGAGCGCTTATGGCTGGCAAGAGGTAAAAAGGATTCAGAATGCCATTCGGCAGTTGAAAAGTCGATATAACGTGGATAGGAGTTTCACTCGAGAGCCATCGGAAGTGGAATCAGCTTTTAAGAATTATGAAGCATTCCTGGAAAAAAGCGTGTGGCAAGTGATTCCTAAATGGTCGACTCCCTCTTTGAAAATCCAGCAAGGCACAAATCCGAATTTGAGTCAGGTGCCGGGATATTACGGAGGCGACGCCCTCTCCTACAACCTGTTTGACGATCCTTTTGACTTGTCTCAAATTGGTTGGCTATACCTACATGAAGGTGTTCCGGGTCATCATTTTCAGCTAAACAGTGAAAACAGAGCCGATATCCCTGAATATCGCTCTAGTATGAGTTACAGTGGCTTTCGAGAAGGTTGGGCGGCATATGTCGAAGAACTAGCTCATGAACAAGGCTGGTACATGGGCCCTGAACAACGATTAAGTCAAATGGAATGGGATCTGATTCGGTCCATTCGTTTAGTCATAGATGTAGGCCTTAATCATGAAGGTTGGTCGGATGAAAAAGCCATGAACGTATGGCAATCCGAAATATCAGGTATGGATCATATAGGGATCAGAGAAATTGCACGCATGCGGCGTTGGCCTGCGCAGGTACTGACTTATAAGATTGGAGCAAAAATCATCATGGAATCAAGAGAAGATGTCTTAGGGACTGATAGAAGTAAACTTGCATTAAAGGCATTTCACAGTCGTATATTGTCAGAAGGAAGCATACCAACGTTGTTGATTCCCCTATTGTTCAAAACACCTTAACGAGTGATGACCTTTCCTAACCAATTAGACGCGGACTTAGCAAAATCATCAATATAATGTGCAAATAGTTGAGCTATTAGAAAACATAATGCCAAACTGAGGGTAATTGTGACAATCATTTTACTGAAACCTTCCATCGGCAAGTACAAATAGAGCCAGGTGGTAAACGAATAGATTATGGGAAAGTGGACCACATACAAACCAAAAGACACGCGTCCCAGCCAAACGAATGGACGCCAGGCAAATACGTTTTGTAAACTAACAGTTTGTGTCAATATGATGATAATAATTGAACTTGTTGCCACATGGTATAACCAATAATGGCCATAGAGTCCCCCAAAATAGAACTCGAATACTCCTGAAACCACCAGAAGCATCAACCAGATAATAACGTTGAGTCGCTGGAAATGAAATAGTCGCGTAGCGGCGGACCTCCATAAGTTCTGATGTTTGGAATAATGAATAGCACACCATGCGAAGCCCAAAAGGAAGGTCGCAAGCCAATATTTTTGCAGGAGCAAAACGATCCCAGCCATTGTTAAAACAATAGGAATCAATGACTTTTGATTACCAAGAATACCATATAGCGCAAAACAGGAAAGACTCCCTAAAAACTCAGGATAGATAGTCCATAAGACTGGATTGTAAATCGGATTATCGTCTCGGAAAAACAAACCCCACACGCCCAACTTGACTGTTTCGTAAATACTTGGCACAAAGTTGTAAAATCCAGTTAACCATTCGTTATCAGTGATTTTAGCTAACTGCAGATTATGCATGGTTCCGAGTATCATCAGGGAGTAAGCCAAAAGCAAAGAAACCAGTACTGGTATCACCAAACGGAAGTATCGTTTCGAAAAAGCGCTAACCAGATACGAGGGGTTCTCAATGGTAAAGAGTTTTATGGAAATTACATATGCGCTCAGGAACCAAAAAACATAAACGGCCAGTTCTGCTGTGAAAAAAAATTGGACTATCCCTAATAGCAGATGAATAAAAACCCAGGACTCCATATCGGACTCTAAAGTCATTTTCAGGTCTTGTAGTGCATTGGGCGCCAGCGTCAATTGTAAATGCTTAAACACCACAATCAATGCGGCTAGCCCTCTCACCCCTTCCAGGTATTGTAGTTTATTCTTCAACCAGTATTACTAAGAGGCAATCATAGGGTATCTGTTCCAATTCGGGAAATTTCTCCCCCCACAAAACAAAAAGAGCCTGCTACCTATAACAGGCGCAGGCTCTTTCTCTCTTCATTAAGATTCTAATAAAGCTTATTCAGGTACCGCAATACCTACTGGCTCCAGAATTTCTTCCATCGTAGCGATGTTCAGGCCGTCTGCAGCAGTCAACTGACTGATATCAACACCTTCTGCTCCTTCTGGCAAGTCATAAGATTCTCCAACTACAGCAGCGCCATAGCCAAGATCCTTCATAGAGCCAGCAGTAATTCTACTTAAAGGGTTTTCTCCAAGATTAAGGAATCCTGTCATCAACTCATTATTAAGAACAGACTCTCTCCAGTGTCCCAAGGCAGTTCCAGGGCCACCCATGTTTTCGATAGGTAACTCACCAGTTCCACCTTCTGCATTCCAGTGTACGTTGGCCATTCTACCTCCAAAATAAGGATCTGTAACTGGTCCCAGCAGTAGCTCTCTTTGGAAATTCCATAAGGTACCAATGCCTAAAACGTGACCCATTTCGTGTACGATAACTTCCTCGAACAAATCAATTTGATCAAGAAAATCCAGGTCATCTACATCGAAAAACATTACCCCGGAAAGGGTAAGAAAATCACTTGTTCTGACGAATCTCGGACCTGCC
This sequence comes from Cyclobacteriaceae bacterium, assembly GCA_965215825.1. Lineage (GTDB taxonomy): Bacteria > Bacteroidota > Bacteroidia > Cytophagales > Cyclobacteriaceae > JAWPMT01. The sequence continues at coordinate 2,494,366 of CBDCEM010000003.1, forward strand.
TGTCCAAGAATGCTTCCAGGGCCATCAATTGGAGCTATCGCTACCTCAATAACGATATCATCCACAGTGCCATCAATAGCAGGTGGAAACCCTTGAAAAGCAGAAGGAATAGTTCCGGTAAAGGAAGGCACATCCTTGATGATGATACGTTCCCATCTTGCAGCCGCCGCTTCGAATACTTCAACCTGGCGTTCTGTTGGTGGAACAATGTACTTAAGGCTAATATTGAATCTACCTCGATCATTACCAGCAGCATCGGTTGCACGAGCAGCTTCCGGAGCATTTTCCACGCCAGAAATTGAGATCAACCCATCTCCTTTTGGTATTAGACTTAATGTTTGTGTTTGGCTTTCTTCGACAATCTCTGCTGTTGATTCCGTGAAATTGTCAGTGCAGGATAATAGCATTACAGCTATTACTAAGACACTCAAAAGTGTCGATAACAGTTTTCTCATTTTGTATACTAGATTAATTTGTTATACAGGTTTCCCCGTTTTATACGAACGAAAATAACATCAAAAACCTAAAGTTCCTATTGTATCATGAGAAGGGTCCGCTTCACTGCTATTTATAACTAGTTAGATATCAGGCTTATAAATTGAACCAATAAGTCGCTTTAAAAGTAATGGCTCTGGCCCTAGGGGTTCCGAAACGGATAAATCCATCGTCTTGAGTTGCAAAGTAATTGTCGGTATAAACCAGGAACAAATCCGAAACAGGTGCAAAACGCCACTGTAATCTTGCATTGATATTCAGGTTTTCGATCTGGCTATTGTATTGGAAGAATGTGGTTACAAACAAGCTCTTAGTAAGTGTCAGGTCTACTCTGGGGCCTATGAGCAGCAAGGTGACCGTATTGTAGGGTTCTGGTAAGACAATCCGATTGATGTTGAAATCTATGGTTGCAAATCCTTTAGGCTGATATCGGTATCCAATGGCCCCACCCAGGTTCCATCGCTCCCCATTGAAGTACTGCCCAGAGCGGGTTCTTAACTCATAGAAGAATTTCTTACGGGCATCGGAATTGAAATTTGCAATAATTTGATAATTATAATACTCTGTATCAGCATCTAACTCCACTCCATCCGACTGGGAGGGATCAAATTCGTTAAAAAGGTAAGTATACTGCCGCCTCAAACGCATGCTGTAACGAGCCGTATTTCTAAACCGTATGTCATAAAGTAAATTCACATCCCAGTCCAGAAATCCAAAGGTATCATTCCCGATCAGGTCGAAATCAAAACCAGGTCCATGGCTTTGAACTGCCCCTCCTTCAGGGAAAATGCTATACCTCGTCGTAGAAGCCAATTGACGAATGTCTGTACGCCTTACAAAGCCCGCCTCGGGGTTATATCCTGCCCCTACCAACTGAGAAAACACATTCACCGACAGTGTGTAGTTACTGTAATTCAAGCTCAATCCCGTGGCATACGCATCGTCGGGGCGCTCCTCAGATATAGATTGGTGATAGAACACCTTACCATTCCAGCGATTGTTTGCCGAAGCCAGGATAAAGTCAGTACCAAATACCCGGTTGTAGGATGAAAAGGACTCATTATCAAATTCCTCTTCCGATTGGAATGTCTCTTTATTCACCACCAGGAAGTTGATACTGGAACGCGAAAAGATCTTCTGCTGGGCAGTTAGGACAGTGAAGTTATACGAAGGAAGTCCGTTGGTCTCATCTTCTGCCGCTTGCATAGATAACGCTCCGATCCGCAGGTTTTCATTGGCTTTCCCACTTAATCGGAAGCCAACAGGAATTCTGTTCTGAATATTTTGCCCGGTGGCTGTGTCTCGCGCCACACCAATCCTTCTGGTGAAAAATGGGCGCGAGCCCCGATTCCCAAAATTCGAGAAGAGATCCGCATTTTCCAGAAAAAACTGCCTTCTTTCAGGAAAGAAGATTTCAAAGCGATCAAGATTCGTAACTTGCTGATCTACTTCCACCTGAGAGAAATCCGGGTTTACCGTGACGTCCAGGTTAAGACCTGGTGTGACGGCATATTTAAGGTCAAAACCAGCTTCCAGGGCTTGACTTCCTCCCACATTTACTTTGTCGGGATTATCAGTTTCCGCAAAAACGCGCCCTGAATTGGCTGCTACAAATGGTATGACCGATGCGTTTAAACCAGGTTTTTTGGTTGGTTTGTCCCAAAACATTGTTCTATGAGTAGCCATATTTATGATTGAGAAATTGCGTTGAATGGGGCTCCAGGTAGACCTTTCCGCATATTCACTATCCACACGATAGAAATTGATGAACCAGCTTTCCTGGTCTTTCCCGTAACGAAGTGTACTAAAGGGAATCGCCATTTCTGCTAACCAATAACCATCGTACTGTTTTGCCTGACCGTTCCATTTGTTATCCCAGTCCAGACTAAAAGCTCCGCGCCCACTGCCACCATTGACAACCAATCCCTCTCTCCTCACACCAAAAGGATTGATACCGAATAAAATACCATTTGTATGGTCTTTGAAAGGGTCAAATATGACGGTAAAGCTATCATTGGCATCTCCAAAAAAATCTCTTCTTAAAGAAGGAGTCACATAAGATCTGGAACCTGGCTTATTCTTCATGATTCCCATCACATAAATGAAATTGTCATCATATAGAATTCTTGCTACCGTTTGTGCTTCAGCCAGAGAGGAATCAAATGGAAAATATTGTTGGAAATCATATGCTGAATCTGCATTAAACCAAGTATCCTCAGCAATTCCGTCAATTTTGATGGGTTGTTCTGTGTATCTAATTTCAAGAGATTGAGCATGCACCAATCCCGCACAACTAAGTAGTATGGCTGTCAAAGCCATGATCCTCCTAAACATAACTGCAAAGAAAGAAGCAATACATTCAATGATGGAGTGGTTTTACACCAATGGAGAGCGTCGGCGTAATTTTACGCAGCACCAATCAAAGAATTATCTTATTCAATGCAGTCCGATCTTGAGCAATTTTTGCCAACAAAACCTTATACTTGAATCATGACTTTGATCTTTGTAATTGTCGGTGCTGCTCTAGCACTCCAAATCACCTTGTTGATCATGGGGCGCAGGATTCGAAAACGTGAAAAACAAAACAACGTAATTGAGAAATATAACATTGATTCCAGGCAAAAGGCCTGGAAGCTTATGGGTGATAATTCACTACCCGAAGAAGATCGTGAAAAAATTAAGGCCCTGTATGAAGCAGAAGAATAGTTCTGGCACTTTTCAATTCACTTGCTCCGGGGTGAGTTTTACCAGTACCCTGAATCCGGTGGAAATTGAAGCTCCTGATCCCTCGTAGGTTTGTGACACCTTATTCATTAAATAATAAGCGGGATCTTGCCAACTCCCTCCTTTTTTGATGCCCCGTTCAGCTACAAATTCCGAGGCATTACCGGCCATGTGAGCTAAGCCCCAAAATCCCGTTTCTAAATCATGGACATCTCCAAGAAAAGTATTGGAACTGCTAGGGTATGGATAGTAGAAGGAACTTTCAGCAATCTGTAAGCTGTCATTTGCGTCTCGTAGTATATCAAATTGACTGATCCTGTTGTAATAGGCTCGAGTCATGCCACGGTATTGTAATTCCTCTCCAGGCCAGGGAAGATAGTTCGCCGAATCGGCACCTGTTGCTGCATAAGTCCATTCCTGAACAGATGGCAATTTAACTTCCACTTGATAACCTTTGATCCACTCATTTGTACTTAAAACACCCTCCAACCATTCACAATAAGCCACAGCTTGTTCGTGTTTGATATTTACTGCCGGAAAATCATGATAGGCGGGATGATCGTGATACACCTCGACCAATGTTTGTCCAAAGCGAGGAAAATTAATCCATAAAGCCGTATCTGGCATCATATTGTCGAATGCTTCCTTTCCCTGAATCTTCTTGATATCATGTAGAAATTCGAGGTAATCTAAATTGGTGATTTCACTGGTGGACATTAAGAATGAAGCTTCCGGATCATGATCATTGGAGATATATTCATAACCGGCCATTTTTTTTGAGAACCTCTCATAGGTTTTGATCAATTGGGCTTTTGTTGTATTGATCAGCGTGATTGAAATGCAAAAGCATAGCATTAAATGTTTCATGGCGTTTCTGTGTTGACGGTAATACCAGAATTGGCAAGTTCTAAGGCTGTAACGACTGACAGAAGACGATTAGTATTTTCTCCCAGAGATCGCTTTATCAATATTTTCCACTGCTAAAGCAACCTTTTTTTGGTTTTAGTGCTCTCACAGTAAAAAAGGTCAACAACATGTTCTTCAACTACCTAAAAACCGGGCTACGCGCCATATTCAAACAGAAACTATTTTCGGCCATTAATATCTTCGGACTGTCCTTTAGTTTGTCCGTCTGCATGGTAATGATCATGCTTCTTGCCGATCAGTTTAGCTACGACAGGTTCAATAGTAATCATGATTCCATCTATCAGGTCAATATTGAACGATTCGACGAGCCCATCATCAAGGGAATGGCTACTTCTCCCCTTCCGCTTGGACCGAAGATGAAGGAAGACCATAGTCAGGTCATCGAATATGCTCGTTTCATCAGTGGTTTTGGTAACAACTGGATCAAAGTCATGCAAGATGTAAACATTCCTGTGGCTGGTTTCTATGCTGATCCGCAAGTACTGAATGTTTTTCAATATGAATTGATACATGGGAATCCAGATCAGGCACTTACGGAACCCTACCAGGTGGTTCTGACACACGAGACTGCACTCAAACTTTTTGGCAAGGCAGAAGCACTTGGTGAAACCATCAAAGTGGGTGAGTTGGGTACTTACCAGGTTTCCGGGGTTATGAAGCCTATTGAAGGAAAAACACATATCAAATTTGATGCCCTGGCATCGATGGCCAGTTACGATGCACTGGCGAAGCAAGAACTTGTAGCCGATTTAAAAGATAACTGGGACAACCGATGGGATGCCTGGAATTATGTCCAATTGACACCTGGCACTGACAAGGCCGATGTAGAAGCATACTTAGCGGAAGTTAGCGTAAAGCAATATGAAGGACAGGAAGGTGATCCGCCCTCATTCTACCTGCAAAAGATCACTGACATTAACCCGGGACCTATGGTTGGCAATGCCATTGGACCGGGTATTCCAATGATTTTTGTCTATTTCCTGGCAGGTATGGCACTGGTGATCATTCTTTCTGCTTGCTTCAATTACACGAACTTATCATTGGCTCGTTCGCTGAATCGAGCACGTGAAGTAGGTGTGCGGAAAGTATTTGGTGCTACCAGATTGCAGATCATTGCTCAGTTTCTTGCCGAATCCATCTTAATATCTGTATTTGCCTTTGTCTTTTCATTAGGTGTGTTGTCCTTTATAAAACCCATCTTTCTGGAATTGAATTTTAGTCAATTGCTCGATTGGAATTTGAGTCAATCATTGGAGGTATATGCATTATGTTTTGGGTTTTCAGTGTTCGTAGGGCTTGCCGCAGGTATAGTACCGTCGATATTTCATTCTTCTGTACGAGCGATGGAAGCCCTAAAAAGCCTCGCTGGAGTGAAGGTATTCTCAAGGATGGGGATGCGCAACTTCCTTATCGTATCACAATTTGGGTTATCTCTTTTCCTTATCATCACAGTAAAGCTCGTGTACAATCAAATGAATTTCATGATCCAGACGGACTATGGATTTGATTCTGAGAATATCGTTGTGGTGCGGCTTAATGGTGCCAATCCGGAATTACTGCAAAATGAAATGTCAAAGTATCCCAACCTGATCAGTAGTTCTCTTGCTCAGTTTGTGCCTGCAACCGGAACCAGTTCAACCACAGATCTCACTTACAACGATGAAGAATATACGTTCAATCGAATGTCCGTAGATCACGCCTATATCAACAATATGGGCCTCGACTTGCTTGCAGGAAATGGTCTGGTTGATCACCAGGAGGAAAACAAACTAGTTATCAACGAGTCGGCGGCAAAAGCCCTACAATTCGATTTTCCGAGAGATGCGGTAGGGCAACAAGTGTTGATGAGTGATTCTACATTCAGTGAGATCATTGGTGTTGTAGCGGATTACCATCATGAAACCATGTTCTCAACTATCAGGCCTTTAATGCTTTACCATGACCCTGAAAGGCTGAGCGTACTTCAAGTTCAGGTCAATGCGACCAACTTCACCAGCTCCATTAATGACATTGAACGATCCTGGGCTGCTGTAAATCCTGAGCTTCAGATCGACTATCAGGTCATGAATGAGGAAATAGCCTTTTTTGCTGAACTGATCTTCGGAGACCTTTCCAAGATTGTCACTTTCATTTCTATGTTGGCGTTGATTATTGCGGCATTAGGTCTCATGGGTATGGTTGTTTATGCGATGCAGGTACGAATGAAAGAAGTTTCAATCCGGAAGGTACTAGGCTCAACCAATACACAATTGGTTTATGTCCTGTCCAGTAAATTTCTAAAGCTTTTGTTAATTGCCATTGTCTTCAGTCTGCCCCTTACCTATTTTGTTAACAACCTTTGGCTTGACGCCATAGCTTATAGCGTAACCCTTAGTGTAGGCGTTATCCTTTTTGGAGTGACTGTTATCATAATTTTAGGAGCTCTGGTCGTAGGAAGCCAAACGTGGAAAACTGCCAATACCAACCCTTCTGAGGTGTTAAGGTATGAGTAGCCTTCGACAGGCTCCTTTGAATTGCTATTGATTGCTGTATTTTTTTCAAGAATTAATAATATACGAGCACTAAGGCCCCTGAGGTACTCAAGGGGCCTAACCTTATTACGGCCGCCAGGCATATCCAATCTTAAAAAACAGCGTCTGATTGATTTGGGTTAAACTCACCTGACGTTCTTTAAAATCATCTTCGAGGCCTGCGTGATTATCGATATATCCCAGAAATACGACAGATTGTGGATTTACTTTATAGGACAGGAGTAATTGAGCAAACACCGACTGATCCAGTCTGTGAACGTTCTCTTCATACAGATCTGGATTTCTGACCGTATGTCTATATTGGAGAATGAATTTGAAAAATAACCTGGGATTAAAATTATAGGCTCCTTGCCACTGTGTCAGGTTCGCAGTAAAGATAGCAACTCCGGTTTCCTGATGTCTGAGTTGCACAAATCTATGATTGATGGTCATGTCAATATGAGTTCCTATCCTGATATCTGATTCGATTCGAAATTGTGTGTTGTCCGCTTTCCTGTTATTGGCAAAATCTACTGCTGGTCCCAGATTCAACCAGCCATTGATACCCAGATTACCCAAAGGTTGAGTGTCAAAGCCAAACCACAACCGCTGCAAGGTGTAGTAGCTCCCCTGGTACTGTTGCCGAACTACATCCGGGTTTGCCCATAAGTTAGTTTGAAGAGGGCCATTTACAAATCCGCTGATCCAACCCCCGGTCGATTCCAATAATCCCTCTGTAGATGTCCTACGAAATCCGCCAGTATTCAATCCAATATTAACAATCGGGCCATCATTCTCGGGCCAGAAGACTCTTTGGATCCAAAATCGGTGATGTTCAAAATCCACCTGCGGCACAAATCCAGCATCAGCACGAAAACCCCGGTCACGGTATTCGAACCTGTATTGCGCATTCCACTTCCTTGTATTGAATTGCGCAATTACGTTGTAGGAGTTGCCTCTTGGAGCAATCTCAATCAGGTCGTTTTCTCTTACCGTAACAGCATCATACCTTGTTGCGGATCTGGCATACTGCCACCTAAAAGTAAGGGGCCGCCAGGGTCGAATGAATCCATCTATACCTCCTACCCGGTTGTAATAATTGGCAGAAGTACGATTGGTAATTAATCCGCCGATATTGACATTCTCTCCAATATCTCTTCTATACCTACCGATCACGTTGGTGACTTCCTCCTGAGCATTCACACTACCGGAATTCTGAAACCCCGGTAAGATCAATTGATTTGATCTATCGTTGGCTACTAAAACACCCAGCGCATTTTTGCCCACTTTTCCGGTAAGTTTTGTTCCAAAAGTGGGCTCAACAATGGATCTTGAAAAAAATGCTTGTAGGGGCGTATTGAAGAAGTCTGCTCCTTCCACAAAAAAGGGCCTCTTCTCCGGAAATTGCAGAGCAAAGCGATTATTGACATCAATTTGTGCCGCATCAGCCTCAACGTTGGAAAAGTCGGGATTGATTGTCCCATTGAAGCTAAGGTCCGTAGTGACACCCCACCTGGCATCCAGGCCTACATTGTGCTTCCATTTTCCCCGAGACCATTTTCCCTCTGGAAAATCTTCACGTTCATCTACTTTATTGAAGGTGTAGGTAGGTGTAAACTCCAGGTTCCTTCCAGGTCGAATTCCCTGCAATCCAGTAAAGGTCCGAGCCTGACATAATTGACAGGCATTGTCCTGATCAATGGACATGTTGTGAAAGACCCTAAATACACTTCGCGGATAAACACGTCTTGCAAAGAACCTCCAGGTCTGTATATCTGCCGTATTTGGAAAGCGAAGCGACTTAAATGGAATGGCTCCTTCAACCACGTAACCCTTTTCCGTGATACGGCCATTTGAACTCCAAATACCATCCCAACTCAGGTCTTCATCTCCCGATTGCTGGTCAAAAAACCCATCTTGCTGTATACCTAGAGGATTAACTGTAAAGAAAAACGCACGCCTTGAGTCATTGAACGGGTCCAGGAAAAGAGAAACCCGGTCATTGTCGTCCAGGCGATCCCGGTCATTTAAAATTGCCCGTATGGATTTAGGATTTGGGTCATCCGCCTCAAATGCGAAATACAAATATTCCTGATCATAGGTCAGCCTTAACATTGTTATGGTTAAGGCTTTAAGATTGTTCCCTGGGTGTGTTTCATAATCCAGCAAAATAGGTGTGGCCTGCTCCCACATGGTTTCATTTAGTATTCCATCGATGGATACCTTCTCCTGGGTCGATTGGACCTGAATACTTTCCTGAGCATATAAGTACATGGAATAACTCCAGCACAAACAAAAAATAAGACCTGACTTCATAGGCACCTGGTTTTTGAGGTTTGTTCATGAGCACGTCTTATTACCCATCGAAGATTCTCGATTTCGTTCGAAAGCCGTCCATTCGTACTTCTTCCCACCCTAAGGGTACTCCCAGAGGTCAAACATTAGACAATGAGTCGCCGTAAAACGGAGTGATATGTTCCTATTCCTGTTTGCTGCCTGGTTTCAGTTATTCTCACCTCAAGGTTCGACAGCAGTCACTCAATACCAGTGTCCTCCTTGTGGGTGTCAATTGGATAGTCAAATCCATTTACAGCCAGGTCAGTGCAACGCATGTCAGATGCCCTTAGTACTTATGGATTCCGAAGCTTCATTGCACATTCATCAGACTGTTGGTCATTTATTCCAGGACGGGGCCCTGGGTATATTTTATCCCAAGCTTATTTATCCCGTTTTTGTTATTTCGATTCTATTGGGCTTGACCCTACTTCGGAAGTTTTTCTATCATAAAAAGACTTTAGACCCATTTCTCACCTTATTCGTTCTGGTCATTGCTTTCTACGCCTTCAAGAACCAGATTTATGGTGTTGACAATGGAATCACCAACAATCCGTATTACCTCTTCCTTCCAATCTCCTGGATCATGGCATTAGGTCCATTGTTGTGGCTACACGTACAGCTTTTCATTCAAAAAGATAAACGGCTCCAACGTAATTGGATCTATCATTTCATTCCTGCTGGTATCGTCTGGTTGGGATATATTATTCTCGCAATTGGGCCTCAAATTTGGCGTGAGCAATGGATGGAAACTCCTTTCGAGACATCATTCAGCCATGTAGAGCAAATTTTAAGCCTTATCCTTGGCTGGATCTATTGGGCACTGGCATTTAGAACTTTCCGCATTTGGAGAAACAAAACTCCAAATCATAAGAAGCATAAGCGTTGGTTAACCTCCTTTATCCTGACTTGTGGATTCTTGCTCGTGATTTGGAGTCTGATCATTGCTTTGAATTTACTTGTGTATCGTGGCGGAATAACGACGCTGACTTACAACCCTCTATGGCTAACCATATTTTTAGTCATTGTCATTGTGGCTACTACCTTTTTCCAGGATTCGAAATTTTTCTTCACCAACGGGTATCAATGGTATGCGGATGATGAATCATGGAATAACAACGGAATTGAACAAAAGCTTCACGCGTACATGACCGATAAAAAACCCTTTCTTGATCCTGAACTGAATCTCAACAAATTGTCGAGTCAAACGGGGATTAATGCCAAACACCTAAGCACAACGCTTAATAAAGGCGTAGGGTTAAATTTCTATGATTACGTCAATGGTTTTCGAATTGACGAGGTAAAAAAATTGCTACTGAATCAAGAGAACAGAAACCTGACCATTGAAGCCATGGCAAATATGGCTGGGTTCAAATCAAAGTCAAGTTTCAACACGGCTTTCAAGAAAGTGACACAAATGACACCAAGGGAATTTCTGAAAAATCAGGGTAGTAATTGATTGATTATTCAGGAAAGCTATTTTCATCAGTGATGAATCGTTCTTTTCCATCCATGTCTACGACAAACAAAGCTGGAAAACCTTCTTTCTTCCCATCCGATACATCCCTGGTAAAAGCGATTGATTCCCCGTCAGGCGACCAGTTGGGGTAAAAGATTTGAAACCCTTCTTTCCTTACCAGTACCTCACTTTTTCTTGTCTTTATGTTCATAACATGAAGTTCGAAAGTACCCTCCCTGACTAGTACATAGCAAATATGCGCTCCGTCAGGAGACCAATTTTGATGGAACTCCCCTTGATTTCCCGAAGTAATTTGTTCCACATTCAATGCCGAAATGTCAATCAAGTACAAGTCTGATGCACCAAACTCTTCATTTGCCCTCTTGAACAGAATTTTTGAACCGTCCGGAGACCACCTTGGCGTATATTCATATTCCGGGGTGTTGGTCAGTGAAGCGGTCTTGCCGGTATTCAAATCAAAAAGGTAGAGATCACTGTTTCCGCTTCTATTGCTCGAAAATACTACCCGATCACCCGCAGGTGAAAAATGGCCATCCGTATCCTCATGGGCTGAAGTAATGAGTCGGTTCGTCGTGTTGTTTACTAAACTCAGTTGGTAGATCTGATGATTACCATCTCTTACGCTAGTGAAAATGAGACTTTCTCCTTCTGGAGACCAGGACGGCATAAAATCACGAGCAGGGTGCTGGTCGAGTACTTTGAAGTCACTTCCATCAGCGTTCACCAAATAGATATCTTCTATCTCGTGTATGTAAAAGAAAGATAGTTTTGAACCGCCAGGAGACCAGGCTTGAGCACGTACATCGGAATAGGCAATCAGTATTGAAATCCAAAGGGTAATCCGCATGATTATCAGTTTCTTGTAAATGACCCATATATTCTCGGGAAATGCGAAAAAAACCTGATTCAAGTCGTACGAATAACTTCAATCCGTACAAGTTCCGATTGAATTTAGAAGACCTGACTATTTCTTAGCCACGACAATGTATCTTGTTGAAGCACAGGAATCATCACTTTCGTCTATGAGTTTCAAATCAACAGCGTCATACAATTCAACCGCACTAAAGTACTTTTCAAAGTAGTTCCTGATCCTATATACCGGGGCCAAAAATCGTTTGTGCTTGCCCGCGTAGTGGACGTGTACCTGGCCCTCAAGGGTATTTATATTGACGATTTCTGATTCCTGAAAAGACGCACCATTTTCTTCAATCAGAACTGGAGTTCGCAATGAAATTACTTTTTTCTCAGGACCATAAATCACATTGGGGTACCAGCGAATATGGTCCGGAGTTATAAAATCCCCAAGGAAATACCCTCTCTCATTCAAGATATCAGCGGTTCTCCTTATAGCTTCCTCTAGCCGATCGTGTGGCAGGTATTGAAAAACATTGAGTCCGGAATAAGCCAGGTCCCATTTTCTAATCTCCGGATCTAAGTCCAGCAAATCTCCTACGTCTGCTGCAATTCGTTTTCGTGCTTCAGCGATCATTGAATCTGAGATATCAATCCCGTAGAGCTGTTCCTTTGACAAGTTGTACTTCTCAATGATTCGTTCTTCCACCAGCCCGGTTCCACATCCGATAGAAAGTGTGCTATTTTCCTTGAAATCAATGGAATAATGTGTGCTAAAAAAAGCAATGTAACGTTCCATGAAAGAGTCCAGGCAAGAATGACCAATGATCCTATCGTATACCTCAGCATATTTATGGAACGTATCAGTCGTATTCACCGCTTTGTCATGAGCTGCTTGTACTGAAGCAGCTTCACTCAACTCTCGTTTAAGGATTTTCCATTGAATAGAATGGTTGACCTTATCTGTTTCCGAATCCGTAATTTCACTCAGGTGTGCAATTAGGGAACGCATATGTGAGGGATCAAAAATCTTTTGATAATAGATTTCAGCGGTTTCTTCCTCTCCAGCTTTTAGCATCCTTTTGTAGGATTCTAAATGAAATCGAAGTGCGGTTGCGAAATCTGCTCTGGGGCCTTCCTGCGTTTTCACTACCTGTTTACCTCGGAGGTTGAAGAAGGCTCCTCCATTTACACGTTGAATCTTTTGATGATGTAAATCAAAAATTCGAGCCTCTCCTGTAATATTTTCCTGAGGATCGACATGGCCATAAATATGCAAACTCAGAAAGGGTTCCTGATCGGCATTACCCATTTGATGAACCAGAGCGTGTCCTACACCCAGCACATCTCCATCTTTCACCTCCCACCTTGCTAAAGTGGAGATGTCCTCATCCTCCCAACGAAATGTAGCATGTTCCGCTTTCCCAAAAATCTTGACAGCTCCCCACATCGTATGACCATGGTCGTGTATGGCCGAAAAATCACCTTGATTCCATGACATAATCATGATCTCATAATTCTCCCCTTTATAGACCATTTTTCTACCATAACTGTCTTGCCCAGGGTGATCAAAATCAGCGTAAGGAAGAAGGTCCTTTTTGGCAACATCTGATCTTTTGACGATTGAAACAATCTGAGAAGGTTTGGAGGGCTGTTCTTTCTCTAAAACATCGACAATAGCTGCCAGCGCTTTGGGAAGGTCCATTTAGGTTAATTTGATTAGATGAATGAAGTTGATGAGGAATGTACCTTATTTAAGGCACATTGTCCTGATTCTGCAAATCTATCAATCTAACCGATTTTATTTGTCATAACAACTCCTTTTAGCTTGTCAGACAACATAAGAAGGGCTCAAACACAAGGTCCGAGCCCAAATACGCTATTCATCTCGCAACGACTTTGTCGGATTGGCCAGGGCTGCTCCTATGGTTTTTAGACTCATCGTAATCATCGATACGACAAATGTCAGAAGAGCGGCGACAAAGAATACTTTCCAACTCATATTGACACGATAAGCAAAATCATCCAGCCAGCTGTTCATGATTATGTATGACAAAGGAATTGCTGCTATCAGGGAAACGGCATAAAGTTTTAAGAAGTCATAAGACAATATACCTACGATCTTTTGAACAGAAGCGCCCAGGACCTTTCTCACACCAATTTCTTTTGCCCGCTGAGCTGTACTAAAAATAGTTAATCCAAATAGTCCCAAACACGCCACGAAAATTGCCAGGCCAGAAAATACTGAGAATACGGTTCCAAACCGGGCATCTGTCTCATATAGCTTATCAAAATTCCGATCATTAAACCGAGCAACAAAAGGATAATGTGGCACCGCCTCATTCCAAATACCTTCCAGTTCCTTCAGCGTAGACTGATAGTCCGTGGACTTCAATTTCAGTGAGAACATTGAAGTGGTTTCACTCGTGGAATATCTCAAGGCCAAAGGCTCTACATTTTGATGTAGAGAGAGGTAATTGAAATCCTTAACCACACCTACAACCTGACCCTCTCTACCCCATTGAGAGAATTTTTTTCCAATGATGTCCTCTGGTTTGTCGTATCCCGCCAAACGAGCAGCAGATTCATTCAAAATCATGGACGTACTTGAGTCCGCTGGAAATGCTTCGGAATAATTCCTTCCCGCCACCATCTCCATACCATAGGTGGGAATAAAGTCTTCATCAATCTCATATAAGGCGGGACTAAACCACTCCATTTCACCGCTTTTCGCTTCTATACCAGTACCGGCATTCGGGAAGAAATCACCTGGAGTTGCCCGCGAAGCAGCGATAGATGCAACAGCAGCATGTGATCCCAGTGTTGATTTCAAGTAATTTAGGCTACGCTGCACATTTCGGTCCCAACCGTAATCTATGACCAGAACCTGATCCGAATTATATCCTTTGTCATACTGACGCAAGTATTCCAATTGTTTGGCTACAATAGCCGTACCAATCAATAGCATCACAGATAGTGAAAACTGAATAACTACCAGCAGTTTTCTTAGCAACACACCTGACCTGGAACTTTTAAAAGACCCTTTCAGTACCTGAACCGGCTTGAAGTTCGAGATGACAAAGGCGGGATAGCTTCCAGTCAGCAGCCCAAGAACCACGATTCCCAGGGAGAACCATAAATAATTGACAGGTTGAAGTAATTCTGACGTGGTAAGCTGTTTTCCAACAAGTATTTCCAGGTATTGGAAGCCAAAGAAGGCCATGATCAAAGCAAGCACCGCCGCAAATGTCGTCATGAGCGTGGCTTCTACCAGGAATTGCAAAATCAATGCTCCTTTTTGAGATCCTATGGTTTTTCGAATGGCTACTTCCTTTGCCCGTTCCATCGACCTAGCCGTAGCCAGGTTCATAAAATTGATACAGGCAATGACCAGGATAAATATGGCCACCGAAACAAAGAGGTAGATATTGTTCTTATTTCCCAGAGGCCCCGGCTGCCTGTCTGCGGTCGAATAGAGGTAAGCCTCAGCCAGAGGTTCAAATCTGATGTGATACCATGGAATTTCGTCCGATCGTTGCCTTAGGAAACCTGGAACTTGGGATATCATTGATTCAATTGTAGCGTTCTCGCTGACAGTGAAATACGTGTAAAAATCTACATATCCCCAATTCTCAAATATTTGTGGGCGCATGTCGAGGAATGAAGTCATGGACATAAAAGCAGGATAAGAGAAATGAGAATTCGCAGGTATCTCATACACCGCGGTTACCTCATACGAATCATCTCCATCCATCGTCATGACTTTTCCTACAGGATTCTCCTTGTCAAAATATTTTTCTGCCATGGCTGCAGATAAAATAATTGTCCCAGGTCTTGTCAGGGCTGTTTTAGGGTCACCAGCAATCCAGTTCCAGTCGAATACCTGATAGGCCGTGGAATCAGCAAAAGCTATTCCTTTCTCCTGAAATCGTTTCCCCTTATATTCTACCAACCAGTCAAAATCACTGGTAAATCGAAAGATGTGCTCAATCTGAGGGAAATACTCCTTCATTGCTCCAGCAACCGGAGCGTTGCCCCATACCTGATATTCAGAAACGGGTAGTTCCTCATCCGGAGTTGGATTTACTTCACCTCCAAAACGTTGCAAGACGCGATAAGTCAGATCGTATTTTGAATTGAATTTGTCATACGACAATTCATTTTGAACGAAAATGAGAATTAAAAGGCAGCTTGCGATGCCTATCCCGAGACCAGCTACATTCAATAGGGTGAATGTTTTCTTACGGAGCATGTTCCGCATGCTCACTTTAAAATGATTTTTGACCATACCGTAATTATTGAGTTTTTGAGTTCCTTCAACAGGTTTGACTATGTCCTTTCTGAATAGCTTGATTACCTCCAAAGTAAATTTCCAGCGGGCTGATCGAATTCCCTTTTCCTCGATATTGATATCGAACAATTCAAGTAAATCACCCTCAAGGTATTTATGCAGGTCCGGTTTACAGAACCACTTAAAAAACCTAAGTGCCCAATTCGGGGGTTCATACCGAACATGTTTCATTCAGAAAGCAAATTTCAGGTCCAGGGCTACCTTGGGTATTTCTTCGTATAATTGGTTCCGAATTTTACGGGCATATTCAATCGCATCTCGTCCGGCTGCTGTAAGGGTAAAATACAATTTAGGGCGACCCCCACGTTTGCTGGTCGACTCCCCTTCTTTCGATTGGAGGTAACCCTTTTCTTCCAGTCTTTTCAATGCCGATTGCAATGCACCCACACTCACCGATCTATGGAGTCGTTCTTCAATAGAAAGCTTGATAGATACACCATACGCTTCACCATACAGGACTCCTACGGTTAACAATACGATCTCTTCGAATTCGCCAATTTGATACTTACCCATGGTATTTTCCTAATTGCAGTGTTGCAATATTAGGCAACCAGAAGGTAATTTCCTAATTGTAGTGTTGGATTTTACTCAAAACCCCTTATTCCGGGTGGTAAATCCTTTTGGCGTTTTTTCTTACTTCTTTGATATCAAGGGTCATCGGTTTTAATTGTTGTTTTGCGAACATGTCCATTTGATCCGCATAATGTGGACTGTCAGGTTGATTGGAAGCACCAAATACATTTACGGTTTCGATAATGGGTAACCCTTCTCTGGGGTATCTAACCATCATAATATAGGACTCTCCCAGCGCGGCATGGCGGGTTCCGTTTTTTTGAGGTCTACTATTCATGGCCGCCAAAACGTCGTTCATTCCCTGTATGGGGATTTTGCGATCACCGCGCACCAGGAATTGAAATTCACCTAGTCGAACATTTACTTTTCCAAAGTGTTCCGTAAGGTATTCGTGAGCATAGACCAATGCTGAATCAATGTCGGCCTTAATGGGTTTGAAATATGTACGGTATGGTATTTTGTGTTTCCGATTCAGCCATTCATATGTTAGCATGGCCTGCGCGGGTCCAATGGCATCCAGGTCCGCTTTTCGGTCCCATCGACTGATCAGGTTTTTTACCCCTTTCGCCTCCTCACTTGAAGGAACATAACTCTCTGTAAATAAATCATTTAAATCAATTGGAAAAACCAATGATTCAGGAAGTGTCAGATCGTACTTTATTTCTTTAAACCTGTTGTAGGATAATGTCTTTTCCTCGTTGATCAATTCCAAAAGCCTGGTACTTCGATTGTTTTCCCATACCCGAAATCCCATGGTAGCGTCATAGTTTTCGGGGTTGGGGTTGTGGCCTTTAGAACTGCTGCTGAAAGCCGAATTATTGGTATTGAATATGAAGCCACTAGCTGGGTCCAGGTTCTGCGGCAAATCTTGAAAGTCATGGTACTTCCCAGACCACATGTCCCTTTTGTTTCCAGGAAGAGTTGCTTCCCAGTCGTACCCGCTTTTCCTAATCGGTATCTTCCCATATCCAATATGATAGATATGATCTTTCGCATCTGCATAAACGATATTAAATCCAGGGTTCGATACATCCCTCAAAATGTCCTGAAACTCCTCCAGGGATTCGGCTTTATTCATGTAATACCACTGCTCAATGGCACTGATATCGTCCATTGTACTTAATCTAAAAGCAAATACGCCCTTGTCATTTCTCATTGCTGGTCCAAAATCTGACCATAACACATCTCGCTTTACCGTTATGATCACACCAAAAACCTTGACTTTAAGCTTTACCCTTTCCTTTTCTAATGTCTTCCAACGACCGTCCACCAGGTACTGGTCTTCATCGTTAGGATTCAATTCAAGTTGATAGATATCAATTTTATCCGGATAATTGACGGTATGGGCCCAACCCAGGTTTTCGTTGGTTCCATGGAGAACTACAGGCGCTCCCGGGAACAACCCTCCCATCATGTTCCAACCTTCCTTACTGACTACATGTGTTTCATACCAGGCTACTGGGCCTTCTAGCGGTTGATGACTATTTACTGCCAGGTAGGTATGGCCATCATTGGTTCTTTCACGGGACACAGCAATGGCATTGGAGCCTGACGTTCCCCAGGAGGCCACAGGGGTTACCTTCCCATCAAACAAGTTCTTTATGGTTCGGTCAGCTCCGGAAATCACAGCTAAGGACAAGCCATAAGCTTTCAATACATCGCGTTCCGTAATTGGGAAGGCCTTTTTCACAAGGATACGATCGGGATACTTTGCAGCAAAGGCATTCATGGCCTCGGCATAAGCAATGACCAGTTTCCTAAATTTTGGATCAATGTTCTTTTGATAGTCCTTGGCAGTTTCTTCGAGCCGGAGCAGTGCTGCAACATAATCTACTGCTGCTCCCCCCTTTCCCAGATGTCGACCCAGCATGCCTTTCGCAGAGATCAAAGGCAATTGTATGGTTTCAAAATCATCCTCCGCATGTGCCCAGGCCAATCCATAAGTTGCTGCTTCATCAGTTGGTGCGTAGATATGAGGCACGCCCCATTGATCTCTTATGATCTCTATTTGAGAAGGATTGATGGTTTGGCCCTGTAGGACCAGTACCACGAACACCATGGAAGCAAACAGGAAAAAGTGTTTCATATTTCAGATATACTCAAACAAAGCATAAAAGATATTCAATATGGCCGTATCGGTCCTATTTGCCCGAATTATTCTCTAGTTTTAAGTTTCAAAGCCAAGGCCCCCATGGAAGACTTCAAGAAGCTGACGACCAAAGAAAAAGCGCTTCAACTCAACCTAAATGATAAAATTTATGGAACCATCGCTGAAATAGGCGGCGGTCAGGAAGTTGCAGCTCATTTTTTTAAAGCAGGCGGAGCTTCTGGTTCCATAGCAAAAACCATGTCCGCCTATGACATGACGTTCAGTGATGCCATCTATGGTAAAACCAAACGCTATGTGTGTGAAGAAAAGCTTCTCAAGATGCTTGACAAGGAGTATGGACTCCTGGCACAGCGATTGACTGGCCGGTCCAAACGCTCTCATTTCTATGCTTTTGCGAATACGGTCGAGACATTAAATTATAAGAAAACCAATAATGGCCACGGGTGGCTCGGTCTTCGTTTTCAATTACACGCGAATTCTGAGCACAATGATTGCATTATTCACGTGAACCTCAAAGACAATGATGCCATCTGGCAACAACAGGTATTAGGTATGATAGGTGTTAACCTTATTCATGCCTGTTATCATTATACTGACGCTGAGGATATCATGAACTCTCTTGGAGACAACTTGTCTTCAGATCGGTTTGAAATAGACATGTTCAGGATCTCCGGCCCGGACTTCCATCATGTTGATAATCGCTTGATGACGCTCAAACTAGTTAAGAATGGTTTGACTCATGCAGCGATGTTTGGACCCAAAGGCAATGTCATGCAAGCTTCCCAGGCGTTGTACAAGAAAAATGTACTGGTACTACGCGGAAGATTTCGTCCGGTAACGATGGTCAATGTAGACATGATGTTCAGTGGTTTGCGTAGTTTCCGCGACGATAAAGACGTCAATAAGGATGATATATTAACACTTACAGAGCTGACACTCAACGATTTATCACTAGAGGGAGATATTGATGAGGCAGACTTCCTGGATCGTGTGGATTGTCTGTGTTCACTGGGTCAAAATGTGATGATCTCAAACTATCAGGAACACTATAAGTTGGCGGGGTACCTATCTCAATTCACCCGTAAGCGCAAACTGGCAATCATTCTCGGGTTTTATAACCTGGTAAGAATTTTTGATGAGTCTTATTATCACAACCTTGATGGAGGTATTCTGGAGTCTTTCAGTCGGTTATTTGGTAGCAATGTGAAATTGTATGTGTATCCAACATTGGATCCACAAAAAAATGTTAAGACCATCAAGGACTTTAAGACTGAAACTCACCTGGAGTACCTGTTCAAGTATCTCGTTGCCAATGATAAAATCAACAACCTTGGTAATGCCAAAACTGATCATCTCCACATTATTTCAGACAATGTCCTTCGCATGATTCGCAAAAATGAGAAAGGTTGGGAAGAGAACCTCCCGTCAAAGGTCGCCTGGCTAATTAAGGAAAATCATATGTTCGAATACCCGTATGAAGTGCCACAAGATGAGGAAGAGGATTTTCTAGAAGTAGATTAAGATAACCTCCTCCAATAATCTATTTGACCTACTGCCTATTCCACTTTGATGGCATTGATTGGATTGGAAGAAGCCGCTTTCCAACTCAGGTAACTAACCGTCACCGTCGCAATCAAAAAGATGGCCAGCCCTGTTGCCATAAATACCCAAAGGGGTTGATCAATGCGGTAGGCAAAAGAAGTCAGCCATTTTTTCATCAGCCAATAGGCCACGGGTACAGCCAACACAAAGGACAATGCGATCATTTTAAAGAACTGGTTATTGATCATGTACATGAGTTGCCAGGTACCAGCTCCCAACACTTTTCTTAAACCAATTTCCTTGAACTTTCTTTCCGTCGCGAACAAGGCAGAACCGAACAGTCCCAAGCCACCCAAAAGGACCGATACGAAACTAAAGATGGTAAAAAGTTGTGTTTCGTTCTTTTCACGCTCATACAACTCTAATGCTTGCTGATCCAGCAGGTTGTAGAAAAAAGGAACAGACTCGCCAAATACGTTGTACCATCCGGCTTCCAATTGAGATATGTGTTGATCGAAGTTTTGTGATTGTAAGCGAACAGAGATGTAATCGAGTCGATCCCAGTTGACATACATAACAAATGGTTGTATCTCATGATGAAGAGACCTGAAATGAAAATCACGAACGACACCAATTACCTTTCCAGGAATATTCAATCCCGTATCACGAATCGATTTGCCCAGAATTTCCTCTGGAGTTAATCCGAGTTCCTGGACAGCACTTTCGTTGAGCACATATGCGTTGGAATCAGTCGGAATCCGATAATCAAACCCTCTCCCAGCTACTACTTCCAGGTCGAATGTGTTAATGTAGGATTGCTCTACCGTGTATCGTTCCCACTTAAGTTCCTGATCAAAACCATCAACCTCGAAAAGGCTGATATAAGTATAATCTGAGAACATTTCGTGAGAAGCAGCAGTAACGTGACTGATCCCTGCATGTGCCGTCACTTCACTGCGAAATGAATTGATCTTTGGAATAACGGCCTCATCATTATGTATAGGCATGTTAATAATCACTGAGTGATCAAACCCTAATTCCTTGCTTTGAAGATATTGCAATTGGAGATATACCATCAAGGTGCATATGATCAATATCGTTGTAATGGTAAATTGAGCAGTAACCAGGGTCTGACGAACTCCTTTCCCTCCTGATGCGGCCTGACCTTTCTTCATTAATTGAAGAGATTGCAATCTGGCGATGTATATCGCAGGGTAGATTCCGGAGATGATGGCGACGCAGAAAAGGATCGCCGCAAACAGCATAACAAATGTTGGGTTTGTTAGATCGGGCAACCCATAATTATGAGCGGTTAGCTGCGCTAAAAAGGGTAAAGAAACATAGATCAAAAGCACGGACACCAAACCTGCTGACCCAACGAAACAAAGCGTCTCAAAAAAGGTCTGTTGTGCTATCTGCTTCTTTCTGCTCCCCAACACCTTACGAACACCAACTTCTTTGGCTCTTTGCCCTGCCTGTGCGGTAATCATATTGGTGAAATTGAAAGATCCCAGACACAAGATAATGATCCCAATAACCGCAAATAAGATCAGGTTCTGTTGGTCATTGCTTTTACTCCATTCACCTATTTCCTGAGGTTTACTTAAATGAATACTGGTCAACGGTTGCAATGAAGTTTCCCATGCCTTTGGGTTATCAGGCGTAAAGTAAGCGGATGTTGCCTTTTGTGCCTCCGTTAGAACAGCCTCTTCCGAGCCGGGCTTGATCAACACGTAGGCACTTACAAACATATTGTTCCAATCCCGCCACCTTCTTCCACTCCACATGGTAAGGTTACAAGTGGCAATGTTGGAAATCAAATCAAGCTGAAAACTGGTGTTCGAAGGGAAATCTTTATACACTCCGACAACTTCCAATGATGTTTCTTCTCCCCAACTGAAGATTAGGGATTCACCAATCGGGTTCTCGTCTCCAAAATACTTCTTAGCAATTTTTTCGCTGATGACTACCACATTTGGCCTTTCCATAGCTGTTTTTGCATTTCCGTGGATAAATGGATGATCAAACATGTTGAAAAAAGACGGATCAGCCCAGCCAAATCTGGGTTCGTTAAAAGAATTCCTGGTCTTTGTGACTGTGATGGGAATAGCTCTTCGGTACTTAAAAATTCTCACACCATCTTCCACTACCTCCATGTTTTCCACGAGATGAGGTACCATGCCCAGTGGAGCAAAAGCATAAGACCTTCCCGAATTCTTGCTTAAATGATTAACACGAAAAATGTTCTCCGACTCTGAATAGACCTGATCATAAGTAACTTCTTTGTGCAGGTAAAGAAAGATCATGCTTGCGCAGGTGATCCCTAAAGCCAGGCTTGCAATCGAAATGGAAGTGTAAGTCTTAGATTTGGCCATATTTCGGATCAATACACGACTGTACTGCCATAGCAATGACCAACTACTGAGTAATCTTGTTTGTTGGTAATTTTCCATTATTCCCAGGTTTCTTCTATTTACTGATTGTAGAATTTCTTTATACAGTTGTTTTCTGGCTGCCGCAGGGTTTTGATCACGCCGTTCCCCATAGGTTTCAATCAAGTCTCCTTCTATCTCGTCTATAAGGTCTTTTTTGCAATACCATCTCAAGAATTTAAATGGCCATTTCGGAAGTCCTGTATTTTCCATCAGAAGGACATTTTTGGGATGATTGTCCAGAGTTCCTCTCGCTGATTTCTTAGCTCGGAGATCAATTGATAACCAGAATGCGTAATGGTATAGATCCTCTTCTTTCTTCCGCCACGTTCATGTGTAGGTGCGGAATCCTTCGATCGAAGAAGGCCTTTGTCTTCCAATCGCTTAAGGACTGTATGAATAGCCGGAATGGAAATATCCTTGTTGGCACGATTTACATATTCTCTACGAATAGAAACCGCGTAAGCCTCTTCCTGCAAGGCGGCCGTCAGGAGGATAACTAACTCTTCTAAAGCGCCAATCTTATACATTGATTTAATAAACTTTTGTATAAGTACGTGCAAACCGATTGAAAGGTTAGTTTATCATAGCAGAATCATTTCATCGTTATGCAAAAAAAAGGAAGCCGACTCTTACGAATCAGCTTCCGTGGTTGTTGCGTGAATAAATTCTTATAAATCTTAGATCAGACTATTTAAGTTCAAATGATACAAATAGTTTTTGCACCTCTCGCGGATTGGAATAGTATCGGAAAACAACTCTGTACTTTCCAGGTCCTGCAGGTCGCCGATCAAGCTTACCGCTAATGCACTTCTCCTCTTGTTGATCCCAACTGAAGGTAAAAGTGTCGCCAACGCGAACTTCCCGGGTTTCAGGAGGTGGAGGACATCCACCACAATCACAATACAAAATGCCTACACGTTCCCATGTTCCGTTCACGTTTCGTTCGACGTTTTGAGACAGAGGATCCATAATAACCAGAAATTGATCAGCATTATTGGTCAGTACCATTTTTACGGGTTCCTCCGATGTATATCTGTTATCAGCTTCAACAGTCCATACATCTTTTTCATTAGCATTATCGGTATTGACCTGAGTCGTTGCACAACTCACCAATAACACTGTGAAGAAAATTGCAAAATGAATTTTGAACATTAATTGTAACCATAAATTAAGAGAGCAATCACCGACGTGATTGACTCTCTTAATTCACTATTATTTTTTCATTAATCGAATTGTAGAAGCAATTTTTCCATCTGAAATTTTCAGCATGTAAACTCCTCCTTGCTCATCTCGTAAATCAATCGATAACGATTTTTGCGAAATACTAGTGATTTTCTCTTCTTTCACAAGTTTACCTGCTATAGAATAAACCTGAATCGAAAGCTCCTCACTAGGTTGAAAATTAAGGTCCAACTGGAACAATCCCTGACTAGGGTTAGGATAAACGGTCAACTCACTAACAGTAGCCAATGATGAATTCAATAGAACTTCGATGGTAACAGCGATAATATTGGAGTTAGCCGAGACTCCTGAGGTATTCACTGCTCTCACTCTATATTGATAAGTTCCCGCATCCAATGAACTCAGTGTTGTACTTAAACCAGTTACCTCCAGTGCTTCATAACCATCCACGAATGTTTCAAACTCATCGGTCGACAGATCGAATTGAAATGTTTCAGCATTATCGGATGTTGTCCAATTAGCGACAAAGCCAGCATCCGTAACGTCCGTTGCATCAGTCGTTACAGGAGCAAAGTTAATTGTAAGCACTTCAATGGCCACACTATTGACTGAACCTCCAGTTCCATTCACCGCTCTGGCACGAACGTCGTAATTGGTATTTGAGGAAAGTCCTGTTATCGTGATTTGATTTTCATCGACTGTCATTGCTTCATACCCTTCAACAAAGGTGCTAAAATCATCCGTAGATACATCTATCAGGAATTCAGAAGCTCCATCAGGCGAAGTAATGGAAATCACAAATGTTTCAGCCGAAATACTTGACGCTGAAATCGTCAAAACTGCCGGTCTGGTAAGTGCGTTAATTGTTGAACTATATTCAGAAGTCCCTGTGCTATTTCGTGCTCTGATTCGCACTTTGTAAGTCGTATTAGAACTTAGCCCAGTGACCACAGTAGAGGTTCCTTCCACAAGTGTACTTTCGTAACCATCAACAAATGTTTCGAAATCGTCTGTTGAAATATCCAACTGGAATTCACTGGCACCATCCGTTGAGGTAAAAGACAGATCAAAGCCCTCTGCTGTCACATCAGAGATTGCTACTGATGGGCCTGCCGGAAGTGTTAGTGGATTGATTGTCTCACTATTAGCAGAGCTACCAGACACGTTTTCCGCTCGTACTCGAACAGCATATGTGGTATTTGAGGACAAACCAGATACGGTCGTTGATGTACCAGACACCTGGAAGTTTTCATAACCATCCAGGAATGTTTCAAAATTGTCCGTTGAAATATCCAAACTATATTCAGTCGCCCCATCCGATGATTCGAACGATAGCACGAATGTCTCGGTTGAAATTTCAGAAGCCGTTACTGTTACAGCTGCAGCTCCGGTGGTCGCATTTACAGTTGCACTGTTATCCGAATCACCGGCACTATTTTGCGCTCTGACCCTTACATTATAGGTAGTATTAGAGCTCAATCCGGTCACTGAAACAGATGTTTCCTCTACAACTAAACCATCGTAGCCATCAATAAATGTTTCGAATTCGTCAGTAGAAATATCTACCAGAAATATCGCCGCACCGTCTGTCGACGTGAAAGACAGAGCAAAGCTCTCAGTGGTCACATCAGAAAATGCTACTGATGGGCTAACTGGTAGTGTTAGTGGATTGATTGTCTCACTATCAGAGGAACTACCTGAAGCATTTTCGGCTCTTACACGAACAGCATAGGTGGCATTTGACGCCAAATTCGATATCGTAGTGGAGGTCCCAGAAACCTGAAGGTTTTCATAACCTTCTACAAAAGTCTCAAAATCATCCACTGAAATATCTAATGTGAATTCAGTGGCTCCATCCGGAGAATCGAATGTCAAGTCAAAGCCACTACTTGTTGGATTCGAAGAAGTCACGGTGACTACCTCCGGTAATGTTGTTCCTGTAGTTGTGGCATCTCCTGAAGTACCTGCATCATTCCGTGCTCTCGCACGCACATCATATTCAATGTTAGAATTAAGGCCATCTATGGTCGTGGTAGTACTAGTCACTTCCAGGTCTTCATAGCCATCTACGAATGTAGTAAACCCATCAGTTGATACATCTATATCAAATGTGGTTGCACCATCGGTAGATGTTATCGTCAAGTCAAAAGAAGAAGTAGTGAATGTGCCTGTCTCCAGGGTAACTGCGTCAGGTATCGTTAGGAAGTCACCAATATTGGTGAATCCTGAGTTAGCCTCGGCCCCTGTCGCCAACACACGATACTCATATCCCTGGTTGGAATCGAAGGGTCCATCGTCATCAAAAGTGGTCACATCCGGATCAACATTACCTACAACTTCAAACGATCCTCCGGTCAACCTTCTGTAAATCGTGAATCCTTCTTCGTTATCAGCGTTATCTGTCCAGGTTACGGTAGCCACAGTACCATCAAAGCTCACAGACAACCCATCAGGGGAACTAGGGGCACTTAACGTCTCTCCACTAACAGAGAAAATTAATGCGCCATCATTTCCACTTGTACCCCAGGTAGCAGGGAAACTACCTCCGAGCAACTGTCCTGGATCCTGACGAGTATAATCTCCATCCACCGCTGGGCTACTGTATTCCCAGAACCACTGATTTCCTCCAGAAAAAGCTTGAAAGGTCTGGACACTAATCCAGTAAGTACCTGCACCCAATGTCGGCGCACTTTCTTCGGAAATGGTTAACCTAAAGTCTGTATCATCAGCCGTCGTTTCAGTTTCTACTTCCAAGACATCTGATCCAAATAGGATTCCTCCAGGTAGTCCGCCTACATTTTCATATATTCTTACCAGTGCATTAGCAGGGGCCGCTCCTCTTCCCTGAGTGATCACCCTTCTAAATACCCAACTTTCACCATCTGGAACAGTGAAATTATCAGCACTTTCTAGTGGTAAGTTGCCGAAATCAGGGAAAATCTGAGATGGAGAAGAGCCTTCAACATCACCTGTTTGAGCATACAACTGAGGAATGACTTCATCCACAATGATTCTAAAGGTCTCATCAACAGTCAGTCCATTTGATGTCGCCGTTACGGTGATATCTGCTCTTCCTACCACATCGGTCGCAACCGTTAGACTCAGATCAGTTCCTGTAAGATCTGTAGTAATCAAATCTGTATTAGTATTGCCTGTTACCTCCAGTGTAATTGCGGAGTTATCATCATCCGGATCATTAAATGTCATACTGAGGTCGACAATGACCGGGTTGGTATCAGGATTTTCCAAAACCAATATATCATCGATTGGATTTTCCACTTGCGGGAAGAAGTCTGATGGTGTTCCACTTATGGCAAACAATAAGGTAGAGCCAATATTATTCGAAAATGTTCCATCTCCACTCCCTTCGTACGAGTTTCCTGCTTCTCCGCTAATTCGTTGAGCGTATAAAGATCCATCTCCACTTGTTCCTACTGCCACATCAAATGTTGGATAAACACTTAACCAGTACGTACCTGGTGTCAATACAATTGCACTATTCAATCTTACAACCAATGCTGCGTTACCAATAGCACCTCCAATAATTTGACCTCCACCAGTAGCAATAGTTTGTCTGGCGTTTTCTGTACCAGGGACTCCAGCATCATCATTGTAGATGACGACATCCACACTTTGTAAGTTCAAGGGTGCCGTACCGAGGGAAAAAGCAGGTGTGTTTACTGTTGTAATACTCCAATCCGCACCTTCTGGTATGACAAAATCATCCACACCTTCAACAGCTGTTCCATTATAGGCACCAATAAGTCTACCATTGTTTGAAACTGGAGAAGTTTGATCAAATAAGAGGTGATCATTAGGATTTACTTGAACATCAAAGACATCATCTACAGTCTTTCCGTTAGAAGTCGCTGTTAGAGTAATTTGAGCAAGGCCAATTCTATCAGTAACAAAGGACAGGGTCAAATCACTTCCGGTTAAGCTCGTTGTAACAACTGCATCGTTGGAGTTTCCTGTTAATTCAAATGTTATTGCCGAATTGTCGTTATCTGGATCATTAAAAACATTCGAAATATCAATCACCAAATCGTCAGAGTTTTCATCTACTTCCTGATTGGGAACCGGAATCGAAATAACAGGAGGCATATCTCCATCAAACGTCGTAAAATTCCAGGTCTCATTTCCAGATATTCCTGCAAATGCATTGCCCGCATTATCTTCAAAAGTACCAGCATCTACTTCGACATAATATCCAGTTAAAGCCACTAGATCAGCAGTTGGATCGATGAATACCCGAGTTCCTGTACGAGTCACCTGATCACTGGTTACATCGATTGTTTCAACCTCCGAACCATCAGCTAAAAGTCGCAAAACGATATTTCCAGTAGCCGCAACAACCGGCTCTGTAAATTCTATCTCTAAGTTCTGCGCGAGTGGCATTGCTTCTGTCTCATCATCCTGAGGTGTGAAAGCCAGAATTTCAGGAGCAGCAGCATCACCGTCAGTCACAAAAATATCTGTGGTGAATACACCTCTGGCGTGAGTAGCCACAACCACCAAGCCATCTGCTGCTCTATATTGCAACATATCGCATCGCACATTAGACAAACCTTCGTTTGTAGGTGCCCAATCCGGGTTGCTTGCTGTAATATCGTTCGTAGACCACACACCCAACTCCGTGGCCAATAACACTTGCGCTGTATTTTCAGGGTTAAACAAAGCCCATCGTACAGGAATATCTGGTAGTCCGGATCCTGTATCGTCTTTATTCACCCATGTAGCACCTCCATCTGTCGAATACCAAACAGATGTCTCTCCAAAGTTGGAGTAAGTCACAATCAATTCATCATCAGTAGTTCCTACATCCACTGATGAAACGTTACCCACAGAGGTAATATTCGAAGTGATATCCGTAGATGTTGGGGTAGCAGCATTCGCATCATCAATTCTATAGACTAAACCTCCTTCTGTCCCTACAAACAATCGGTTTGCGGTATTGGTGTTGGCTCTTAAGGCCGACGTTTGACGCCCACCTAAATCTACAGCAATAGCTGTCGGACTTCCCGGACTCGATGATTTCACATTTTCGATCCTGCCAATTTGATCCGCAGCAGCTGTGCTATATAAAATACCTGCAGTATTGTCATAGTCACTTTGATTGATAAAGTTCTCACCTCCGGCGCTTCCAACAAATTGGAATGAACTTCCACCATCAGAAGAATGACGTACACCACCATTTTGAGTAGATGCCAACTGGAAAGATCTATCCTCCTGGTCTATATGAGCAAATGCCCCATCACCACCAACAACCTCAAAAGTGGAAACTCCAAGGTCAGAACGAAATTGCTGCGTACCATTATCCTGTGCTCCTGCAAGGAAATATGCAGAACCCGATACGTTATCAGCTGCTACTGCGTAGAACTGAGTTACATTATAGTTTTTGTTTCTTACCGAGAAATTAGGGTTGGAAGCCAATCCCGCGTTAGGGGAATAGTAGATGCCGCCATCTGTCCCAAAAAGTGCTTCATTGGGGTTATCTGGTCGGAAAATAATCTGATGATGGTCAGCATGTACATCTTCAAGGCCACTGCAATTAGTCCATTCCGATATTTGCGTCCAGGTAGTACCTCCATCGCTGGACCTTGCTAAATCTACTCCACCTGCTATGATTACATTTTCATCAGTTGGACTAACGGCCAGTATCAAATCGTACCAGGCTTGTCCCCTTGTCAATTCAGTGGCGTCTTCATCACAACCGTCATTGTGCGTCGGTAGAGCAACGATGGTCCACGATGCTCCTGCATCATCCGACTTTTGCACATAGTCTATTCCGTTTGTATCTCTATTATGTGCCATCGCATAAACAACATCAGAGTTAGAAGGAGCTGTTGCGAGTTCAATCCTTGCCGGATTTGTTCCTCCAGTAGGTGTCACATCCGACCAATTCTCTCCATCGTCTGTGGATTTAAACACGGAACCTGTGCTAAATATCCCTCGTGATGCATATATATCGCCATTTGCCGCGATCTCGATATCAGCTCCTCTTGCCTCCAATACTCTGGACCAGTTAGCTCCTCCGTCGGTGGATCGAAAAATACCACCATTATCCACTCCTGCTGTCGCATCTCTTGTTGCTGCTAAAACAGTACCCGCAGATGTAACTACAATTTTTTGAATATATCGGAAACCATCATCATCGGTACTTGACAAGAAATCCCAGGTCTGTCCGCCATCTTCCGATTTAATTATTCCTAAACCTCTAACAGCATCACCGTTGAACCAGCCTTCACCCGTTCCAGCGTAAAATACCTGTGTATTCGTTGGATCAAAGACAAGGTCCGAAATGGCCATATTAGCAAGGAAGTCATCCAAAGCTCTCCACGAAGAATTAGGATTCAATACATCTTCATTTACCCAAAGGCCGCCGGCAACACCACCTGCAAAGACACGCTTATTATTGGAGTCATTCGGATCCCACATGATCGCTCTCGTTCGACCCCCTACATTATCCGGGCCTCTTTCTCTCCACACAGGTTCGTTACCACCTACGTTGACAGCCACTTGAGGATCACCATCATCCATTCTCAGGCCATTTGGATTGTTACCATCTTGAAACATGATATTCCCTCCAGGTCGAAGTTGATTGAGTTGAGGCTGAGATAAACCTTTCAACAGAAATCTCTGCTTGGTATATGCGAAAGCATCCACTACTCTCTCATAGGGTACTGTTAGCGTAGTAGGATCCAGCATAGCCAGGAAGTCTTGCTCTTGACGTAAGTCTGGTCGATCCTTTTTTGGAATTGCTTTGAGATCTACAGTTAAATCCCTACTCGAATAAGGGTGATTTTCGACAAACTCGTTAAACCTCGCTCGTCTCTCTTCAAGCGTTAATTCTCCCTTATATTGTACCCAGGATGTATCATTTCCAATGATAACGGCTGAAAGCACCAGGGTAATCACAACAAAATTTTTTAGTAATCTTTTTCTCATAGGCTTATATCACAAATGACTGTTTAGGTTTTGGGTTACTATTAGTTCAGATAAATTCCGGCCTATTTGTAGGCAGGGGATATTTAATTCGGGGCAAATCGTAACAAATAAGTATTTTATTCTGTATATATGATATATAACAAAACATTTATCAGATTTAGGTTGAAGTATCGCTTACTAAACTAGATAAATATTCTGTTTCTAGAAATACAAGAAAGCGCGAAAACCTTCCTTTTGTCTGACACAAAACAATTAGCAGATAATTGCTACAGTGGAAAAAGCATTTGGAAACTCCTATTTCTCAATACCTACCCGGTGACAAACACTTATTTCACATATACGCTACGAATAGAGGCGGCGTAGGCCATTTAAGACATATGAAAAAGTTTAGCAAACGTATGTGCGTGTGACCAACAAAGTGGGGTTCATCACTCCATCCTTAAGCGATCTGCTGGATTTGTTATGGCCCCTTTGATTGAGTGATAAGCTATAGTGATGCCAGTGATTAAAAATACAAAAACCGCGACCTTCAAAAACACCCAGGGTGAAATACCAATGGCAAATGCAAAGGTCCCTAGCCAGAGATCAGCGACATAGTATGCCAAAGGAACGGCAATCAATAAGCTTACTCCTACCAACTTAAAGTAATTGGTAGTTAGAATGGCCAGTATAGTTCTTTGATTTGCGCCCAGCACTTTGCGTATATTTATTTCTTTTGACCGCCGGGCGACGCTGTGGCTCACCAAACCTAGTATGCCGATAGCTGCAGCCAGAATTGCAAGTGAAGTATAGATAGAAAATATGTTACTCAATCGCTCTTCTGATTCATACATTTGAGCAAATTGTTGGTCCACTGCTTCAACTTCCAGAGGTCGAAGAGGTTCGAGTTTCTGATAAGCTGTTTCCAAATAAGTCATAGTTTCTCGGAAATCACCTTCCCCTATTCTCAAAACAATGTAACTGTAGTTTTGAGGATCTATGTGTAATACAGCTTTCTCTACAGGGTTATGCAAACTATTGAAGTTAAAGTCATCGACAACCCCTATGATCCTGCCTCTCTTTACGGTATCCGCATCCCGCCACATTTTCCAATTGACTGGTTCACCAATAGCCGCTTCCGCATCTTTAAAACCAAAGTCTTTAACAGCAGTTTCATTAATGATAAAAGCTTCCTGGATATCACTTTCCAGGTCCGGAGAAAATCCTCTGCCGGCGATCATACGCATACCCATGGTCTCCAGGTAATTTGCATCTACGATGAACATGCGGGTATTAAATTCATTAGGGCCTTTCCTGGGAAGCACCACGCCATCACCCGCAATCAAACTGCCAGGAATACCATAGCACAATGAAGCGTGGGTAATATTTGAATGATTCGTTAGTGCGGCTTTTGCAGCTTCCAAGTCGCTCCTCATGTTTCGTGTAATTGGAAGGTACAGTAGGTTTTCCTTATTGAATCCCATATCCGTGTTGCGCAAGAAAGTGTATTGATCCTGGATAATCAAGGAGGTAATGATCAGAGCTGTACAAAGTATGTATTGTAAACCTACCAGCAAATTTTTCAACGACACGGCAGCCCGTCTTCGGCCCTTACTTCTAAAGCCAATGTTGCCGTGCAAAGATTCCAGCGGCGAAGTTTTGGTGATTATGAATGCTGGATACCAACCAGAAATAATTCCAAGCAAAAAAAGAAAGCCGACAAAAGTTAATCCATTTTGTAATGACACGACCTCTACTATCTCAAAAGTCTTGTTCGTAAAGGAGTTGAAATAAGGTAACAACAACATAACGATTATTATGCTGATGAGCCCCGCCAGAAAACAATAGGTTATCGATTCGAGTAAATACTGACCAACTAACTGATTCCTTTTAGCACCCACAAATTTGCGAACACTGATGTCTTTATTGCGATAGAGTGCCTGCGCAGTGGTCAGGTTGATATAATTGAAAGCCGCCACCAGCAAAATGATGATTGCACTGATCAGCAAAAAGATCACTCCCTGGTAATTGGAGACTTCCGCTATATCAAAGTCAAAGCCATTCGAATGTAAATGAATATCCCCCAGAGGCTGAAAATTTGGCTGGTAAGTGAAGCCTACTTTTTCAGTAATCTCATTCGCCTGGCTCGCAATTCCCAATCTAATATTGTCGAATAATAATTCCGGCGCTACGCCTTTTTTCAACTGGATATAGGTAAAAAACTGCTGCCAGCGCCAACTGTTCATTCGCTCTTCTGACACATATTTCGTCAGCAATTGAAACGAAAAAATGTAATCTATTTTCAAGTGGGTTTGGTCGGGTCTGTCCTTGAAAATCCCCACTATTTGTATACTGGAACGAGTCAACTTTACCGTCTGAAAATCGAATGGAGAATCACCGAAGAATTTTCTGTACAATGACTCGGATACTAACATCGTATTTGGTTCGTCCAATCGACCGAAATCTCCTTCCACCAATTGATAATCAAGAATTTCCATTGCGGGTAATTCCGCATAAACACCCTGTTTTTCAGAAAACTTTTTTTCCCCAACTTGAAATAGCGTTCCTCCATAGTCGAAGAACATTCGCCCCATCCTTTTAATATCAGGATAGTTTTCTTTGACATAGGTTGTAAAAGTAGGTGGCACCATGGCTACACTCTTTTGGAATTCACCGTCCAAACCGAAGTTCCGAATGTATACACGATATTTATCCTGATGATCAGGAATGAACTGATCGTAGCTCGTTTCATCGTTCACGTAGATTGAAATCATTGTGATACTTGTAATGCCCAGGATAAGGCCGAACAGATTGATTAATGAAATGATGCCTTTGCGCCTAGCAAATCGAAAGGAGGCTTTCAGGTAATGAATGAAAAGATCCATTTGAGTACTTTTTGAGTTTTTGAAAAAAGACCGGGAAACAGAGGATCGAATCAGGGTAAGGACATCTAAAAAATAATACCACCTGGCCAGGAATTGACCTTTTTCCTGTAGGCGCATTTCAAACAACTGGTACAAATCCCCTTCCAGGGACTCCTGATGAGTCTCGTGGCAAAACCAGGAGAAGAACTGTTCCAAAAACCTTGGTGGATCTACGGGTTTCATGACAAGCCTCCTGTCGGGATGAACTTGATCATTTCTGATCGTAATTCATGAAGTTGATTTAAGGTTTCGACAGAAAAAGTTGTCAGGGAGTAGAACTTCTTTCTTCGTCCTCTCCTATCCGCTGTAGCACCTTCCATCCTGGAATTCAGATATCCTTTGCCTTCAAGTCTGGTTAAAGCACTATGCAATGCTCCAATGCTCGGATCTCGTCCTGTCTTTTCTTTGAGGTATGCCTTGACATTAATCCCGTAAGCTTCTTCTTTCAGGACTCCTATCGCCAACAAAACCAATTCTTCAAATTCTCCAAGGTTCGTTCCTTTCATCAATCAATGTTTCCTATTTGTATACGAATATAGGTCAATTAATGTTTCCTATTTGTAGACATATGGAAATTGTGTCTACATATCATACATGAACCCTGAAGAAGTCTGAATCTATTCAATAAGAAAGGAGACTGTCCCGCAAGTCAATTGAATCTTACAAAACTTGAGATCTTATCATAAATTCTCCAGCACTAACTTATTCTGCAAATACAAGTACCGATGATAATTTTCACCTGGAGTACCTTTTGAAAGCTCATAGGCCTGTTTAAAACTGGCAGTAGCTTCCATCTGATTTCCCTGATTCAGGTGGTACTCACCCAAAGCCAGGTAATTCGCCCGATTATCGGGATCTCTTTTGATCTGAGAATTAAGAATTTCCAAAGCAGCTTTAGGTTGACCTTGTACCAGTAATTTATTCAACGCATAGTAATAGCCATTAAACCCAGAGGCCATATTCATGCCCTCTTTGACCAATGCTTTTCCGGCTTTCTTTTCTCCCGTTTCCTGTAGCCATTCTCCCTTTAATACCTTGTAATTGAAGGTATACGCTTTTCTATAAGCCTCCTGATCATAGTCATCGATCCTGGCTTTAGAAGAATCCAGATATACCAGTGCTTTTTCAAAAGCTTTGGGCTCCAACTCCAGGATACGTAGTGCCAATTCCTGATACTCAGAAGCTGTTTTATCTGGCTTACTTACAAGGTTGGTCATGATGTTCTGTACAGCGTTGGTCTTAATATTGAACTGTACTGCCGTGTTTTCCCATCGCAATTGCACATCTGCTGATTCAGAATCCGGATTGATAAATGAATAACTTAACCACTCCTGAAATGGTAATTGACGTGTTTTTACCGGAACCCTGAGTACGTCATTAGCTTTATCATAGTTAAAAGCTCCCCAGCTTTTACCTGAAGAAAAAATCAATATCCACTGATCCTCTTCTACCAATACCACAAAGCCATACGATCCGGCTGGCAAGGCATTACCTTCTATCTCGACATCATGACTAAATTCAATGGTCGTCCGTTCGTTGGAGCCGGCCCGCCAAGGGTATTCTTTGCCATCTACGACGAAATCAAAAGGGACAATCCCTCCAAATATCTTACGTCCATTCACGGACGGACTATGGTACTGTATGGTGATGTCACATTTCCCGATATTGGCGATGGAAGTGCGTGACTGACTGACTCTGGTTTTTCCACCTACATCCTGTGCCTGGATTAGGTTTAGTACAACCAATAGACAAATGGTGTTTACAATGATCCTTTTCATAAAGATTGAGTTTTTCCTTTTTGGTAAGGATAAGACATAGCAAACCTGATAGGCGAGACAAAAAGATTCAATCCCATTCAATCCGATTCAGTCCGAATGCATAGGGTTATCACACTTTCGCAAGAAATTCTTCCTGTATTCGGTTATTGTCTATTTCAATAATACTTCGGGAATTGGAAACTGGTCGCTTTCCATTTGCCAGATCATAGACATGATCCAGTAGCGTTCACCATCATAGAAATAATTGTAAAGTGTAACTCCCCTTCCTTCGGCCGTTTTATCCTCCATCCAGAATTTATAAGTACTGATCACATTCACCAGGGTGCCATAGGTCGTTACTTCACTGCTGATCTCTTCTTCATAAAACCCTTTTTTATCGAGGTAATCCAATTTTTCAAGGTACCCATCAAAATCAAATTCCATGAGTTTGGCTTTCTGTTCTTCAGTTGACCAGTAGCTGTAGGTAAAGGTGGCGTTAGGGTGAAACAGGTTTCTGAAGCGGTCAAAATCTCGCTTTTGCCCAATAGGTCCGGATATGCACTCATAGTAGGCTTCCGTTATGTTTTCTACGGAAAGCACATCTTGTTCATATTGCTCCTGGGCTTTGACAGTGAAGGTCAGAATAGAGAAAAGCAAAAACACAGAAAAGATCGTTTTCATGATCATCTTAATTAGGGTAATGGAATGATGTTTTCCAGTCCGTCCTTGAGTTGAAAGGACTCAACTGTCGCTGCACCTATATATTTGAACCGAACACCCACCAATCGTCCCATAGCATCCTGGTATTCAGCCTGATATACTTCTTTGCCTTGAATGGAAACACGCACTTGTTTTTGATTCACATCAATGAACAGGTCCTGGGGAGTGGTAAAATCAGCGCTCAGAGCAGACAAGTCATGCTCCTTGCCTCTGAGATAAACATTGCTGAGCATTAGGTTCAGATCAGAACTACATCCGATCTTGGAAAAAGGGACGATCATTGCCCCTGTCGTACCTATGAAATAAATGGCCAGACGTTGACATACGGCCCAGCGATCATCAAATGTATTGACGATGGTGGTCTTAAATGTAAAATTATCACCTGATACGTTGCCCAGGTCATCTATCCAATGCAGTGAAGTGATCAATGATTGATCCCTGTCCTTCACCTCGTTCAAAATTTCGTCCGGAATAGATAGTTGATCGTTTTCCTGAAAAGGTGTAAAATACTTAGGTACCTCATCATATTCTACCATGCCCATCCAGCCATTGCTTTTCAGGAACAAGTCATGGGACTGTGCTTCCTGCCCCTCTACCATCAACTTAGCCCGGAAATAGCCCGGAAAATAGTAAATACCTGTTGCCTGAGAATGATGCTTCTCCAGTTTGATTGTTCTTGAGGGATCCCAATATTGCTGAATATGCAGGCTATCGGTTTCCAGGTGTTCAGGGATCTTGAAATCAAATACTACAGAATTAGGATATTCCCGACTCAGTACTTTACTGGAAAACTCAAATTCAGAGGAATTAATTTCCAGGGGTGGTCGTCGGTTACCTATGAGGGAAATCACAACGATCGCCAATAAAAAGCCCAGTGTCATGTACATCCCTTTCCCGGGGGCTTTTATCTTAAACCTTCTGGTTGGCGTTGCTACCTTAAAGCTTCTCCAGTTGTCTGCTCCTACAAATTTAGAAAGCGCATCGAGTGTTGTCGTACTGGGCATACCAGAGTGACTAACTACTCCAAAGAATCTCTTCAAGGTTGCCACACTTAGCATCGTGTTTGTCTTTTCAAAAACTTTATCCGAAAGTTCCTCAAACATCTTGCTGTGCCAGGAATTCACTGCCCCCCATTGCAGGGTCTTTTCTACTGCTGACTTCAGTTTTTGAATATTGGGGTCCTGTGACTTTGTTGCCATAAGCTTCAAATGTCAACAACAATACCCTATTGAACAACCGTGAACCATATTGAATGAGTTTGAAAACAAAATGTTTAGCTATCGATAGTCACCTGGCCGTAAGTATGCAACATGAAAAAGCTCATAATACTAACAACCCTTATACTCGGGCTCCACCAGGTAAGTCTGGGGCAGAATATTCCAATCGACACGACCAATTGGCAGATCAATGCCAGGTCATATGTCCTTGAAAATTTTAGAGGCCAGGATGCCATCTACCTACAAGGTGGTTCCATCACGCTGAAAAACGCGGAGTTCCTGAATGGTGTCATTGAGTATGACATCTTCTTAAAAAAGGAACAAGCCTTTCCCGGGATCTATTTTAGGTCAGATTTTGAAAAAGGGACAGCCGAACACTTTTACATCCGGCCTCACCTTCCAGGAAAACCAGATGGCAACCAAGCCATTCCTACCATTCAAAACATTACCGCATGGCAACTGTATTTTGGTCCCCGGTATTCTTTTCCTTATGAATACAAATACGATGACTGGACCCATGTTAAAATCCTTGTGAATGGTGATAAAGCACAAGTGTTCTTCGATTATAGTGAAACTCCGCATTTGTCGTGGGACCTGTTCCTGCCAGCAAAAACAGGAGGTATCACGCTATCAGGAGGAAACCGATCGGGAATGCATCTGGCTAACATAAAGGTCTCTTATGAAGCTCCCGAATTACAAAATTTCTCTCCTATTGAAAGGAAACCCATCGAAGGCGTATTCTCTGCATGGGAAATCTCCGATATGTTCGAAGAGAAGCTGTTATCTGATCCGAATAAAATAAGTGAAGTATTGAAAGGGCGAACCTGGCAGGGAAAAGTTCAAATAGATGAAGGGACTGCCGCCAATATTTCCAGGATTCAAAATTTAAGAGATGGCACTCCTGGAAATACCGTTTTGGCAAGGGTCATTATCGAATCGAACAGTGATCAAGTGAAATTGCTGGAATTCGGTTACAGTGATCGTGTCGTGGCCATGCTCAATGGAACACCCATTTATCGTGGCAACAATGGATACCGATCACGGGATTATCGATACCTGGGGACCGTTGGACTTTTCGATGGTATCTATCTGGACCTTAAAAGAGGTCGCAATGAATTGATCCTTGCTGTATCAGAAAACTTTGGCGGCTGGTTGGTCACCGGCCGGATCCAGGATATGAAAGGAATCACTGTTCAATAATCGCGGATAGTGATAGGTTGAAAATAGGGCATTTCAAGTGGGCATTGAAAGGCAGGGTGCAACCTGCCGGTGAATTGCCGCGACACTTACTGAAATGTCCTTTTTCTGTTTCAAAAGTAGCAATTAAATCAATCGGAGGCTGCTCGAACCCGACTTAGGGTCTCCTGAGAAATTCCGAGCATGGAAGCGATATATCCCAGGTTAGCTCTTTGCACAATGTCAGGAAAAAATGCCAGTAGATTGTTGTACTTCTCCTTAGCTGAAAGCAAATAGTAACCCTTGGCATACTCATCAATAGCAGTCAGTTGCTCCTCAGCTAAAAACCGACCAAATCTTTCGATACTTTGGTGTTCGTCAAATAGATGTTCCCAGGAGTGTTTGGAAACGTAGGCAACACGCGTCCGTTCCAGGGCTTGAACCGATTCAAAACTCTTCTTACCCAAAAGAAAACTTGACCAGGCAGTAGTAAAAAAACCATCTGGATAGATCCATGTGGTTATTTCTTTGCCATCATGTAGGTAAAAGGTCCTGATGGTTCCTTCCATAATAAAGAACAG
The DNA here is from genome assembly GCA_965215825.1 of Cyclobacteriaceae bacterium. Lineage (GTDB taxonomy): Bacteria > Bacteroidota > Bacteroidia > Cytophagales > Cyclobacteriaceae > JAWPMT01. The sequence continues at coordinate 2,533,183 of CBDCEM010000003.1, forward strand.
GTTTCTGCAGGTGTCGCCTTCCCTTAGCAGCAAGTCATCTTTTTTATAATCCCTTATTTTGAAGCTCTCCCGTATCGCTTGCTCAGCTTCATTGGGAAGACTCACATAATATTTGATATAGTTGACCAGGTCTTTCATAAACTGCTTCGCGAATTTCCATCATTTTTTGACCTATATCAAAATACGCATCACAATCACCATTTACTATTGCTGAAGACAAATGGAATTGACGAATGGCCTTCTATTCAAAATTTATTTGGGCAGACCTCTCTACCTACAATATTGAGGAAGCCCTGGGGTTTTATCACACAACCTTCGGATGGGCATATCATGAAAGTAACATCCATAATGAATCACCGTACTTTATGGCTCACCAATCCAATAGAAATATAGCTGGCATCTATGAACTTCCGGAGGAATTCCGCAAACAGAATTTTCCCTCTTTCTGGATGCCTTATATTCATGTGCAAGATGTTCAGTCAATCGTAGAAAAGGCCAGGTCTTACCGGGAAGCAACAATTGAAGTACCCCCTACCTTAATGGCAGACGGTAGTAAGATTGCTCTCATTCGCGATCCGCTTGGAGCTGGGTTCACTATTTATGAGGGCGATGCTCAAACTTCTTTCAGGGCGCCCGTACATGGGGAACTTATTTGGTTCGAACTTCATGTCAGTCTCGTCATTAAGGTTCAGCCCTTCTATGAGAACTTATTGGATTGGGAGATTGACTACAACTCGGAAAGTGCTCAGGCTCTGATCTCATTACAGAATGGCGTGCCTATTGCCAACATCTATGAATTACCTAAGGCCTTTCGATGTGGATATGAATATTGGATTCCAACATTTGGCGTGATGCAATATGAATCATATTGTAACGCGGTAGATCAGGCAGGTGGAACTGTGGATAAAGGATTTGGAGATGGCCGAAAAGCCATCGTGGATTCACAAGGCGCATCATTTATGGTCGCCAACAAGGATTATATTAAAAAAACTGTACGTAACTATACTTTTTGACATAGGTCAAAAATACCTCTAACTTCTTCATGGAAATTTGCAGCATTACTTTGGAAACGATATGACTTTTAAACTTTTACAACTCCTTGGGTTCACGCTGTTTTGGATAACAGGCTTATTTGCAATTGCACAGGAGAAAAACTTTTCTGATCAAATCATTGGTGTTAGGGCCCTTGATATTGACGGAAACCAACATAACCTTGGAATAGACAACCGGAAAGTCAAACCTGTGATTTTGGTCTTCATGGAGGTTGGGTGCCCCATATCTGAACGATATATCCCCATGTTGAATCGACTGTATGAACAGTCCAAATCCCTGGGAGTAGATTTCTATGGCGTTTTGTCACATCCCTCGGCTAACTGGAAAGAGGCCCAAACTTTTAGAGACGAATTCTCAATAGCATTTCCCATTTTGTGGGATGGAAACCTTGATCTGGCATTACGGCTTCAACCCACAGTAGTCCCTGAAACCTTTGTCATCAATCAGCAAGATAATGTCATCTATTTCGGAAGAGTGAATGACCAATACGAGGCTCCTGGGAAATTTAATCCAAAGGAAAGGTCACCTGACCTCAAAATAGCCATGGAAGCCGTAGCTGCAGGTAAACCGCTTGAATTCCGGACAAAAAAAGCAGTTGGTTGCATTTTCGAAGCGAAAGGTCGAGGAATCGATACACCGAATTACAATCGGCATATCGCTCCTATCATCGAAGGCAATTGCACTTCTTGTCATCAAGTAGGAGAAATTGGACCATTCCCGCTCACTAATTATCAGGAAACCTCTCGCAGGGCACAAATGATCCAATACGTTACTGAAAGTAGGCTAATGCCTATATGGAAGGCGGAACCTGGTTATGGCAAATTTGCCAATGAACATTACCTGAGTAATTATCAAATTGATCTGATCCGTCAGTGGGTGGCGCAAGGCATGGAAGAAGGAAATCCCGGGGACCTGTTGCCCCGAAAGAAAAAAGAGAAACCTTCATGGAAAATGGGAGAACCAGATCTTATCGTGACCATGGAACCTTACGACCTTCCGGCAGAAGGAGATGATCAATACCGCGTGTTTGTCCTTGATGGCGTAATTCCTCGAGGAAAAATATTAAAAGGATATGAGTTCAAACCTGGCGACAATGAAGTAGTCCACCACTCCACGGTCTTTGTAGATTATACCGGAACATTGAAAAAGTACGACAACTCTGATCCGGCTCCTGGTTACAATGCCTTTGAAAAAGGCGGTACGATGGAGTTTGGTAGTGCCATCACCATCGGTAATTGGGCCCCTGGGGCAGACGTGTACACTTATCCAGACGGAGTTGGGTTTTATGTGGAATCCAAGGCGGATGTTGCCATTGAAAATCACTATCACTTAAGTGGGAAAGCCACAACTGATCAAAGTACCGTGGGTTTGTATTTTGCGGATGCTTCTGAAACATCTGAATATGCAACAGGATCTATTGTAGGCAGTCAAAAGCTTATGATTAAATCGGGAACTGCTGAGCATACCGAAGTTATTTGGACTTATGTTTCTGCGGATATCAAATTGATTGATTTGGGTCCCCACATGCACTATATCGGCAAATCTGTGAAAATAGAAATCGTCGAACCAGATGGAAGCAGTAAGCCCTTACTCCATATCCCGGATTGGGACTTAAGATGGCAGAGCGTGTACACACTACGTGAGCCAATTCTCATCCGAAAAGGCAGCCTAATCAAAGGCACGTTTGTGTATGATAACTCAGATGACAATTATGCGAACCCTTATTATCCAGCTCAGGACATGTTTTGGGGGTGGGGATCAAATGATGAAATGCTGGAATTCTATCTGACCTATGTGCCCATAGATATCAATGACTATGGTAAAGTTCTCTCCTCTTCATTCGCTGCTTTTGAGCATTTCTATGCACCAGAAGAGCGCGTAGAAGTCAATGAAACCAACGTTGAGGAAGTTTATCAGGAGTTCAGACAGGTAGATCTTTGGTCCGATAAAGGCCAGGTATTATTGATAAGTATTGTGGAATCAGGTATGTCGAAAAGTGTAATGCACCTTATGCAAAAAGATCGTTCTAAATTCAGCAAAGACCTTGATTTCATAACTAACCATGCGTATCTGATCATTTCTGACGCATTATTTCAATTTGATGAACAGCAATTGTATGTGGCCGCAAATAAGGCTTCTACCCTGCTTGGCAAAGCGCTGGCCAAAGACCCGACACACTGGAATGCTAATATGTCGATGGGACAAATTCTCATTACAAGTGGTGAAGAACGATATGAGAAACAGGGCGTCGAAATATTGCAACAATTGATTGAGTACCAGGAAACACTTTCAGTTGAGTCAAAATTCAGTAAACCTTACTGGGAACTTGGAAAGTACTTCTACACACTCAATGACGTGGAGCTAGCTGAGAAATACTTAAACCGGGGCCTCAATAGACATGCAGAAGATAAAGATCTTCAACAAACGTTATCCAGTGAGGGAAGAATCCAGCGAAAAACACTTAATTAATCAACTAGTAAAGATGAAAAAATCAGTTCTACTGCTATGCCTGTTTATGCTGCGCATTCAGTTAAGCGCTCAGGACAATGTGGTCATTTCCGAATCTAATGCAGGTTTCAAAGTGAAGAACCTTGGGGTTAATGTCAAAGGCCAGATCCGTGGCATGTATGGAGAAGTTCGTCTGAATCAGGATTCAAGCTTTATACGGGTGGCCCTGGATGTTCGTGCCATTCGTACCGGAATTAGAGTGAGAGACAAACACTTATTGGAAGAGCGCTTTTTTCATGAAAAGCAATACCCCATAATAACCTTTGAATCACAGCAAATCACAAAAAATGAAAAAGGTTATTCCGCTATTGGCCAGCTCACGATCAAAGATGTGACTCAGGAAATTGAAGTGCCATTTCAAGGTGAAGAAAATGAATACACGGGATCGTTCTCTATCAATCGGAAAGAATTCAACGTGGACAATGATGAATTCATTTCCAGAGGAATTGCGGACATGGTCCACATCTCAGTTTCTATTAAAATTGATCCGGCCTTATGAGCATTAAGCGAACTTGTTTCTATTTATCGTTTTTCATAATAACGTCTACCATTGTTGCACAGAATACGAATTACACCGAGCTATTTCGGACTTCCTATCAACAAGTTGGCACATCGAATTTTGGAGATACCACTGCTACCCTGGATCAAAATCAATTCCTGGTCAGCGGAGGTTACGGCTTTATATTGAACGAAAGTGAAGATGAGTTGAGTTTTGGCATCAGCTATGGAAAATCCCAGTTTAAGAGCAGTGCAGAACCCGAGAACACCCTCGACATCCATGATTTACAGATAGGTCTCGTGTATACGAAAAGCTGGGGGCTGTTCTGGGGTTCCACTTTCGCTGTTGGACTTGGAAATGTCTCTGATTTTGAGACGGAAGCCACAACAGCCTATCAGACCAACCTCAGTGCCCTTTTTCACCATGGAAAGACGGAAAGTTTGATCTGGACTTTTGGATTATTGTACTCAGATCAACCTTTTGGCCCCTGGGCATTTCCAATTCTTGGAGTTGACTGGCAAACCAATCCAAGCTTGTACTTTTCCAGTATCGTGTTCAACAATCTGTACCTCGAACATGCCCTTATTTCTCAAAAACTCTATTGGGGACTGGATGTCAATGCAGTTGGCTACAGCTTTGTGCTATCAGACTATCAAGGAGAAATGGATTCATACATTACCTCGTTTTCTGAGTCGTTTCCATTTTTCCCATTCAATTATCAGGTATTCATGGACTACTATTTCACGAATGGGATAGTCGTATACGCGAAAGCAGGCTACCTGGCTACAAGAGGATTTTTACACATGGATGTTGATAACGAAAGGCTCCCTACTTTATATGACAGAGAGATCGACCCTGCTTTTAATTTTGAGGTAGGTTTGGCCTTTCGATTTCGCAACTTCTAGGGGAGTTACGACTTCACGATTCAGGAATGATCTTTTTGCCGCTTCGGCAATCCGGTTATTTTTGGATCGTGAATTATCAGCAATTAGTTAATGTCGTAGGGTCGGTCATTGGTTTTGCCAGTTTCTATTTCGAAGTGCTTACACCCTTCTGGGGGGTTGTTTTTTTGTACGGAACTTTCATTGGATTGAAAACTGGAAAAATCACGCTTTTCTATGAATCGGGTAAAAAGGAATCTCCCCTGACCTATTGGTCTTTGATCCTGCTCTGGGGCCTATTTGGTTTCTACTTATTGCTCTATGCCTTCTACTAGGCTTATATCGTATTCTCAATCTTATTAGCCGACATCCATGCTTCCAGGCTTTGGATGACCGGCTGTTCGTTCTCTATTCCTTTCTTGATTTTGTCCTGTACCTTTATCACCGCACTATTGATAAATTTATGTTCAATTACTTCTCCTGGCTCCACTCCCATTTGTTGCAGTAAATTGGTAATCCGGTCTCCACCAAACAGTTGAAAGAACGGACTGTCCAATGATGCATAGAAAGTTATCGGATACTCCTTTTCAGCGGCCTTCTTAGCAATATTGGAATCCCGGTCAGGCAATGGGTAAATTTCTATCACGAATATTGTTGGTATTCCGGAAACATCAGTGGTCAGGAATTCGGTAGATGACAGTAACAAAATCCGTTCACCAGAATTGCGATCGGTTGAAAAAGTAACCTTTGCCGCATTGAGTAACTGCTCAGTTTCAGCTTTTGTATTCTCAAAATGATATAACAGGACAAACTTTCCATCTGATGCTTCAAGCATTTTTGTAGCCAGGAAACGGTACTTTTCCACCTCTGAAACAAAGAATTTATAACTGACCTGGGTGGATTTTGATTGTCTTTTGAATAATCCAAACATGGCGGTGTTTTAGACAAGATACAAAAAAAGCAGAGTCAGGACACAATTACTTTTCGGTGATAACACCAAAAAGGTGAAAGAGTAAGGGTCAGCTCAGTATTGTTGGCCTAAGTGTAGATTGAATCTATTTTGGCCTTTTGTTAGGATTTTGTCGGATGTCGAAGAAGTTAATAAGCTTATATGATCCTTGTTAATTCGATAGAAAACTCTAGTCTGTTTGGTGATCTGAAATCCACGAATATTCTTTTCAGGAACCTCCAAAGTTCCCAGTTCAGGAAAACGCTCTAGTAATTCGAGGAAATCAAATACTTTGATCCTGAATTTTACTGAGAATCGCTCTCAAATTCAGAAGAGATGTAAGTATATATTTCCTGGAACCTACTTTTGGATTTCTTAGTCCAAAAAATTCTCATTTAAATTTATCAAGTACTTCAGAGTGGGGAGTTAAGTTACTTTGATCTTCAGATTCTTGATAAGCTTCCATCACCTCTTGTTTTTGCGAGTCACTTAATGAATTCCATAGGTGACCTTCTTTAGCGTTCTTACGTTCAGACAGGATCTCATAAAGTGATTCAAGTAAGTTTGAATTCTGGATTCCATCAATTAGTTGATGCAAACTGGCTTTAATTTCAACTGTGCTCATATATCAAAGTTACGAAGAATCGTAGGTAATGTTGATCTGGAGGCTATGCGCTCTAATGTCTGGATATGATAAACTCAAAGGACTAGATCAGGACACCTACCAGCCTTCCAAAACCTTTAGCAACTCTTCATATTCTTCGATAGATAAAATATCCCACACATTATACAATCTGCGATCAGCTAAAACCTCTGCTGCATTAAATAGTTCATTACCTCTGGTGGTCTGACTTATATTACCGTTTTCAAGTTTTATCAAATCGTGATCTAATAACTCAGAAATTGCCAGATCGCATCCCACTTTGCCTACCCTCCAATTGGGTTGATCTGCGCACCTTGTCACCTGATAAATTCTTCCGTTTCTTGTCGCACCGAGTAGCTCTTTGGCTAAAGCACTTAAGCTGATATCTTGCCATTTTTGATTTTCATTTGAGGCAATTAAATAATCAATCCTGTAATGTCCATTGTCATTGAAAATCGCAGTTAAGTCCTTTTGATATTCATTCGCCAACAATAAGAGCGGGTATTCGCTAAAGGAATCGCGCCGATTAGCAATTCTAAGCTTGACTGATTTAAAAATTTCATTATTTGCATAAGCTGAAATGAGCCTCTCACTTGTTAAGGTAAGCGCCTTTAATCGTTCTTCCTGCCCATTCTCACATGTGGAAACATCCGCTAGCTTGATTTCCCAATATTTATTAATCAGCGTTTCTCCATTCGAGGTAATGTTCCAACCAATTGCGTTCCTTTTTAATAGTCCTGCCTCTGTTAAAAATATGAAGTCGCCCCTGGTGGAATCTTCATTGTAGTGTGGATAGCGATATGAAATCTGTTCAGTATTCAGGTTTTCTGATGAATAATTGAGTGTGTAGGACAAGAACTTCCTGATATGATCTTTTGGCAGTTGGAATTCAGCCGCAAGCTTATCAATGACAGGTTGAGGGTTGCACTCAGACGCATTGTTGAGCGCTTCTCCAAGTGCTCTCCATACTTTTGAGGCCATTTGATCTTTTTGTGCCCTTTGTAATGGTAGTTCCTGGCCTATGAGACCAATTGAAAGGCCTATCAGGTAAAGAATACTTACGAACCTTGTTGCATTCATAATTGAAACCTCCAGAGATGACACATGCCTCTGAACTTATTTAATACCTACTAAAGTATTGGATATGCATTTGAGTTTCAAGCTGCTTAGTAAAGGTGCGGCCGGCCATGCATGTGGCATATCGCCAGTTGGAGTTAGTTATTCCGAAGTAAGTAGGTCAATCATATCGTGAAGAGGCCAGCTTCCCCATGTTTCAGTGATCATTCCATCTTTCAATCGAAAAAACTCCATGGCCTCCCATCTGATACTTGTCAGCGGCTTCTTTGCCAAGAAACGTGTCTTTGTGAGTTGCGTAACCAGCTCAACAATAGCACAACAATTCTTGAGTTCACATTTTTCTTTTCAGCCATTGTTGATTGAAATCCGATTCTTTGATTGATTTTCTAACCAGGTAAACTTCGGCCTCATAGATTACATCGGACATTTGGTATCCAAGTCTATTCATGTAATCGTTCAAAGGGAGTAACTCTGTACCTTCAACATACTTTTTGAAAAATGGGGCAAGATCAATTCCACAAACTTCTGATACAGTACGAATAAGATCGTGGTAGGTGTAAGATTTGGTTGTATATCTCTCAAACATGAGTGTCATAAAATCATCCAGGTTTTTTTGTCCGTCTGTGTTTTCCATGATTTCCACATCCAGAGCCATGGCAACAGCCCATCCTCCATTATAAACCAGAAACCTATGCAGCCCTTTTCGCTTTCCTGCTTCTAAAAGGGAAGTTTCTGTTTCTCTCCAACCTCGATAATTTTGGTAAAGACCCAGTATCTTCTCAGCCTTATTTAGAAAAACTGATTCGGGTATAATTCCCTGGCGAACAAGGGTCATGTTTGCGTAATACTCAGCAGTTCCCTCAGAGAACCATTGCCTTTCACTATAACTGTTAGCTCGAATGAGATCGCTGTTCCAGTAATGGAATAGTTCATGAGCCATCTGATTGGCCCAGATAATTTTATTTGTCGAATCTATTGGCCTTTTAAGTGTAAAAGCAAAGCTTTGGAAGAAGGATTCTCCATCATCCATGTCATCGTAAAACATGGTAACCAAATAACTTGTCGGAGGAGTTTGAGGGAAAATATCTACATACGCCCTGGTGATCTTTTTCAATGTTGAACTAAATAGTGTACTGTCCTTTTTGGCTGGGCCCAGCAAGGCAATGGTATACTGAAAAACCCCTTCTTTATATTTTGATAAATAAAAATCCCCATAGACGATTGAGTTTTCGACTAGCGATTCGTTGTTGTTAGCAGAATAGGTATATGTACTGTTTTGAGCCCAGGGCGTCGCGAGATTCCAATCCATCGGTATGTCAAAGTCGATTTTTGAGGCCGCTTCTTTTTTAGAAAAAATAAATAGAGCCTTGCTAACGAGGTATACTGACGCACCATCAGCATAACCGGCCTGTTCGTTACCTACATCCCACTTTATTTTGGTAAAGGACAAGTCGATATCGTAGTTCAGAAATAGAAGTTTACTGTTGTTTCCTTCGATTAACCATTTTGACTTGGAGATGTATTCAAATGAAACAGCTTTTCCTTTTGGAGTCGTGATCTTCAGATTCTTCACAAAAGTTGACCATCCTTCCGGGTAGTCGTAGTTTGGACAATTTGAATTCATAAACAGCGTATCGCCTTCGATCAGCAATGCCGCAGAAACATGAACAAACGATGGGTTTGATTTATCTATTGTAATCTCATATTTATTAGTTTCATCACCTGCCAGGCTACTAAGTGAAGAGAAGAAAAATATGGTGAAAATGCTTGTGATGAAAATTAAACGAAATCGATTAGTCATATTATTTCAGGTTAATTATGTAGGTCCTAGCTCCAAACAATAGCATAGATAATCTTATAGATCAGATACAATAAGGTGCAAGTAATAGCTGAGACAAGGACAAATATCAAGAGGTGTTTCGGATGTTTTAAGTACTCTAGAAATAGAATGGCATTGGGGATTTTTTTCGTCTTAACATCGGACTTTACATTGACAAATCCCTGATCATTTTCCTGTTCAATTTTTGTAATTATTCGGTACCCTTTCTTGGAAATCGTTTCTATCACCTTAGCATTTTTTGCATCGTCAAGAAAGATCTTCCTAAGCTTGGAAACGGCCTGATTTAGTCCTTCCACACCGCCATCATAATTATCCCAGACCTTATCCAACAAATATTGACGAGAAACCGTGTCGCCATTGGCCTCAATCAGAATTTTTAAGACTTCCATTACCCGATGCTCCACCTTGATAATTGATTCATCAGATTGGTTTTCGTTCAAAATAATTTCGTTAGTATGGGTCGAAATTTTGAATTGTCCATTGATGAAATAAATAGCCTTCCTCATAAATTAAAAGTCTTAAAAAAGAATACAACAAGTTGATAAATCCGTGAGTGAAACAGCGTTCAGATTAAGTGTTTTTTTTCTTTGTTTTATATGAAAACACCTGAGCGGGTATCGGAAGATCGGACAGGAACAGTTACTCTTCTACTATTGCAGGTAATGATCTGCAAAGCGCGTCTTAACAAACCCTTCTCTGTTGGAAGCGTCGGCTTGTACCTATTTGATAAGCACAGAGTCTCAGGTTCTTACATTCAGCACAAGCGGACGCTTGCGCTAGAGGGGGGATAGATGGTAGCTGAGGCTACATTTAACTATACTGCTGAAGGTCATGAAGAATTTGTTCTTTGGTTGTCAGAGGAGTTGGTTTTGCAAGAAGCATATCCTGACCGATCAAACCCCATTCATTCATAGGATTTAATTTGTTACCAGACGATTTTAATGAACGTCAATTCCGTCGAAGTAGATTTCGGTTATCGCAGTGTCATCCCACTTAAGTCCTTTGTAAACATCAGTTATTTCAAACTTCATTTTGAAACTAGCTTTTTTCTTTAATAGATCGAAGTTTTGTCGGTCACCGTATCCAATTGGGTCAACCTTGAAATGTTGTTCTGCCATGGTATCTTCAAGCTCTAAAATTGCATGAAGCTTATCATCCATATACATTTTTAATGTCTTTACTCTGGAATTGTTTTTCCAAGCACCCGGGCTCTTAACATAACCATTCACTATTATTATTTCAGTTATTCGAGGATTTTCAGGTTGCACATGGTATTCCAAATATTCTCCAATTCCATATCCCGAAACACCTTCGACCCACGCGGTTTCATAACTTAGATCATGAGCATTTTTTGCTTCATATGTGTTAGTTCCTTGTGCTTTCAATTCAGAAGATGCTGTTTGAGTGTCTTTTCCACCACCACAATACCAACTACATCCTCCGCCAACAATATCCCACATGTTCTCATAGATTTCACCGTATTTTTCAAATATTGCTTGTTCCTCAGATGTTAACTCTTCCCATTTTCTATTGCCTTGGCTAAGATCTTTCAAAGCCTTATCTCTCATTGCCCATTCCTTTTTTACACTTGAACTGAAATCAAGCATTTTCCCAATTCTAGGTTTTAAAGTCGGTACATCTTGAGCAATCAAGAAGTTAGCAGAGGATAGAATTACTAAAGCAAATATGATCTTCATTGGGTTGCGCTTATGTGTGATGACGTCCCAGCTATCGGGCGTATGTCCACAGCTGGTGAATTGCAGCAATCTAGTGAAATCTGCCGAAGCTCACAACGGTCTCAAATGGCACCTCGTTCCTAGTCAAAACCCCTTTCTCTGGCGCAAGCGTCCGCTTGTGCCTATTTAATAAACATAATGTTAAGTAAGCCTTTCCCCCCTGAATAGTCAATGGCACTACTATAATTCCAATTTTCAGGTTCTTTCACAAAGCCCGCAACCACAGGATTCATATGAAGATAATCCAGACGTTGATTCATCATGTTGGCATCACTTAATTCAATGGGTTGATTGTGTTGTTGCCAAAGCTGCCAGTTTGAGTTGTTTCCGTTCTTCTTTCCTGCTCTTTCGAACATCCACAGCATCCATTCTCTTCGACTCTCGGTAGGGTGAGCTTGTATCTCCTCGCGCAATTTTCTTGAAGTAAAGCTCTTCAGGTCTCTGAGGATATCTTGCATTGGATTGGATGTTGTACCGATGATTAGATGCACATGACTGGGCATGATACACCATGCATACACTTCAAGACCCTTTTCTTTCTGGCAATATCTAAGACTATTAAGCACTATCTCGCAATACTCAAGCCTGGTAAAAAGGTCTATCCAATTGACAGTGGCGAAACTGACAAAATACAGCTTTTCCTGGTCTCTGAATTTGTACTTTCTGCTCACTGGGTTAAGTTAAAGTAATCTCAGATGCTTTTTATTCAGTACAAGCGGACGCTTGCGCTAGAGGGGGGCTTTTTTCCAACATGAAGTTAATCAGAGAAGAAGTTAAGTTTACCATCAAATCCTTCTACGACATCCAGAAAATCGAAGAAAGCTGGTAGCTGTTGCATGAAGACTTGAAATTCAGCCGAAAGTTCCTGGTGTTCCTTGTTCAGATAGTAGAAGGTCAGCATTCGTAGGTTTCTCCGAAAAGTTCGGATGTCTATTCCATCTACCACTTCCACAAATTCAAGCACCATCTCTTCGGTGATATCGGATTTACTAGGGACTTCAAATGTTTTGGGCATTTCAATCTTTTTGTAATGATAATCATTAAAAGATAAATTAGGGCCAATTGGCCCTAATTATTGAGTGACAATTTCTTGATTATTGATGTTGTGGATCACGATCAGGAATATATTACCGCTTTTGGCCAACATTTGAAGAAGTTAAGATTGGAAGCAGGATTAACACAGGAACAACTTGCTGATAGTTCAAATGTGGATTTTACCCAAATTGGCAGATACGAAAGAGGGGTAAGAAGTCCTTCTTTGACATCAATGAAGAAGTTAGCAGCAGGTCTGAAAATTCATCCGAAATCTTTATTGGACTTTTAAATAAGGAACGAGTGGACCAAGTCGCAGTTATATCTTATTATAGGAAGATTCTGCAAACTCTATTTTAATTTAAACCCAGCGCCGATCGTCAAACTAACTGATGTCATGTTTTGCTGGTAAGGACCCTCATCGAGCTCAAATTCAAAAGTTGCACTGTTGAAATCCAGAGACATCTTCAAAGACACTTTTTCTCCAAGATCTCTGCGTATGCCAATTCCTAACCCATAACCCAATGAATTGGCTGTACTTTCTGTTATGGATTCTCTTATCCTAGAAGTTTCTACTATCTGATTGGGTAAAATTCCTGAATACCATCCAAAGAGTAATCTAACATCTAGACGAGTTTCATCATTGATTAATCTGGAATAGAGAGGACCAAATCCAAAAATCCCCATAGCAATAGGATCGCTTGTAACAGTCACCTGATCTCCAAGTATGCGGCCTGCTCTTGTGCCTAGTTGTACATCGTCAATTGGAAAGGCTATTCCGCTCCAGTTGGCAGCGATTCCAAAATTCTTAGAAAAGAGGAAATAAAAATCAATTAAAGAAATTTGAAGACCACTTTTTGCAAATCCGGCATCATTATTTGCAACGTCCTTACTAGCAAGACTTCCTATAGGTAAGGCCGGCCCAAGACTTAAGCCGATGTAGCCTCGCTTGTCAGATAGTTCCTGACAATAGACAGTGAACATACAATTGAGACATAAAAAAGCAACACACAAGTGTTTCAATATTGCGTTCCCTGATTTACTACAGATCATAAAAAATCACGGTTGGATTTGGATTCGAAAAATCATCGTAAGTAAATATCATCAACTTGCTACCGTCGGAATTGGTGGTCATCCTGAGGTCATCGCTGGTCATTGGCGTAGGTAGCATAGCCCTCTGAATTCCAGATTGAGAATCATAAACATAAACGAAGTTTTCATGGGGACTGCTGTTGGTTCCTAGAAGTAGTTCCCCTGAAGGAGTAAAGATTACATTCACAGGGAAAGTTCCAAGATCAAACGATCTCAAAACATTGTTAAGATTGGTTCTTTCAAAAGCATAGGTAATATAACTAGGTCCGTTACCACCCCCTGCAGGCATTACTACAAATTCTTGAGTCGGACTAACCGCTAGCGCCTTAGCGTTAGCTCCAGCATCTGAGTTATGCTCCACATATCGAAGCGAATCAGCACTCACATCAAATTTATAGAGCCTTCCTGGGCTACCACTTCCTGCGGCATAAAGTTGTTGTTCTTCATCCAATGCCATGTGTCGAAAATTTTGAACACGGGCATCATACGGCGACTGTTCGCGTAAAAGCTTTCTTTCATCCATGTCCAGTATGTAGTAGCGAGGACCATAGAAAGAAGACGAAACCCCCATGACATATATTCGACGATGAATGTCATCAATGCAAATTTTAATACCATCAGCTATATCTGAAAAATGAATACTTGAAAACGTGCCACTAGGAATGTCGTAGATCGTAACATCTCCACTGAATTCAGAAATGATATAGAGTTTTTGATTTATCTCTGACAATTCCATCGCCACGGGATTGAGTTCAGGTAAATTCGTTGTGGTAACAGATAGGGTTATCGCATCAATCTTCATAAGTTGATTGGCGGAGTAATCTAAGGCGTAAAAAGTATTTGCATCAAGTCCTGATATTACCTCCTTTATAATACCATCCATTGTGAACCCCTTGACAATATCAATTTCTATAGTTTCAGTAGACCCAGATTTACCATTGTTATCATCAATGGTCATATAGGTTTCATATCGGGCAGGTTCAATTTCTGAGAGGTCTATTATTTCGGTTTCTCCAGTGGCCTGCATGATGAAACTGCCAGTCTCATAGACTACAGCACCATCCATCCATAACTTGACATTGGCGATATCTCCTTCCGCGTCTCTTATTGTATAAACAATTCGTCGGTCATCGCCCGGAAATAAAGAAAAACCACTCTGTTCTGTGGGAAAATTAATTTCTATTGTGGGAGCCTGATTTTCCGCTACTTGAATCTCTTGTTCAAATGACTTGCCTGTTTCACCCTGATCGTCATGCCCCCTCACCTGCACCAAATAATTTCCAGGTACGGCTGGAATCCACATTAGCCGATATGGTTCGGTCAGGTCTTCATCTATTTTTTCACCGTTAACATGAAGCGTCCCAGAGGTAATATTACCTGTAGGCGATACTGCGGACATGTCAAAATAAACCGTATCATTCTCTACAATGTAAGAAGGTCTGCGATGATCTATTGTAAAAGAAACTTTTGGATCAAATAAGTCTAATAAATCCACAACAGGAGGTCGTTGATCCAAATCCTCACTACAACTTATTAACAAGACGATTGGAATCAAAGTGCGTGTTATTAGTTGCAGAAATACCCTAAATCCTTTCTTATCGTAATCGTGCATTGTTGTCTTAGTATTTCTGGAGTAAATATAATACACCAGTAAATGATACTTCTATTGCTAATTATCTCTTTGACAATTGCCGCCTTCCCTTTTCTTGGAAAATTGGTCGTCCTTCTATACTGACTAACGTAAGCTAAGTGTCTGATTATCAGATGTCATTTTTCGGGCGATATCGTCCCTGTTAGCTCTGGCGAACCCCAGATCATCAGGATTTAAACCCATATCTGCTATCTGTTTTCTCATCTTGCTTACGATTCGTCTTTTCTGATCTAAAAATAGATAATTCTCTTTGGGTTGATACGGCTCTTTCTTGGTAATCATGTTCCAAATAATCACGGCGATCTTTCTGGCTGTGGCGTTGATAGCGGTTTGCCTACCTTTCTTAAAGGCAATCTTTCTAAAGAACTTGGCCAGGTCAGATTCTTTGAGATTACCCACCGCGTTTGCCGCATTTCGTAGTGCAATTTTGAGCCTGTTACTTCCTTGTGGAATCCGGTTAGAGAGCACTCTGCCACCGCTGATTTTGTTATTGGGAGCAAGCTAGTACGACTTCAAGTCCCGCTTGACTGAGCTCAACAAATAGGTTTTGCCAATACGCACCTGTTGACTCCATAGCTACAGAAGTAATTCGGTTATTGACAAGCCACTTTACCAGAGCAGCAAGGTCTTCGGCATACACGCCAAAGGATTTTACATCTTTTTGTTCTTGACCAATAGCCACAAAGTGTGATCTGCTTCCTACATCAATACCCGCAGCATTAGGATTGATGATAGTCAAAGGCATCTTTTTCATTCTCTGGATTTTAAGGTTTTAAAATAGCCCTAAGAGAATGTATCTTTATCCTTGAAAATTATACTGAACGGGGTATCAAAAGATCCACCAGTGAAATTTATCAACTAGCCTCAAGCTCATACCTTGGGGCTTCTTACATTCCGATCAAAATGACGCTCGGATGTGCTGAATGAATCAGCAGAGATACCAAACAATGCAACGATCTTACAAAGGGCTCAAATCAAGATACTCTTAATAGGGGTGAAAACGTTAGCACCTGAAATCAATTTGGAAAGGAGGAAATTGGTAGCTTTCATTTGAACAATTTCAGCCCCGAATCTGGGGAATGAGCAATAACGTCCATGTATAAGGCGTGTGCTCTCACTTTGTGGACAGCACTAAAATAGTGAAGTCTGCCGGTGCATCCAAAGTTTGTAGAACGCACTGCGTTATGAAGTGAAAAAATCCCGCGAGCCGAAGTTCCAAGCAGCACAAAATCTTGCTGGGCGGCAGACGAAACGGTCGAGTTCCGATGCAGCATGTAGGAAGCACTTAAGCACATGCCTTATACATATTGTTAGAGAGTTTTACATTCCGTCTTCTCGTTCAGACAGCCACTTAGAATAGCGTTGTTTATAGGCTTCCATTGTTGGTTCGTTCTCCAAAATGATGTCAACTCCTCCGTCATACGGATTGATAATTCGGTTTTTTTTCGGACAAATAAATGTTGCTCTGACTTCATCGTTAGCAAGTCTCACAAGAAGTTCGTCATGTTGGTGGGTTCCCCACGTTGCTCTCGATATGAAGATCTGGTAAAAGTATGGATGACCTTCATGTTCCTCTGGGCGAACTTCATGCAAGGGAATATCCATGACATGTTGGAACGTGTCCCATTCAAGTTCATCAATTCTTAGTTCTTCCGATAAATCTGTGTTGTAAAGGCCAATGAGGATGTAGAATTCTAGACCATTTCCGAAAATGTCTTCAATAAGTTCGTTCTGTCGATCTAAAATAATGGACATTTCTTCCTCATTTTCGGCATATCTCTTGGATTCAGGAAGGCTGTGAATTCTAAACCAACGCTCATTGAAAACATGTTTCAGTTCATGTCCGATTGGCAAAGAGTTCGCGAAGGTTCCGTTCCAGTAATTTGTAAATTGTTCTTTCGTCACTGCAGAAAATTCTCTCTAACGCCCAACTATCATCCGTAAGCTGGACATTTTAAATATCTATAAAAGTATCTCATACCACTAGCCTTTGCAAATAGCTCAGTTAGCTTATGGATGATAGTATCCATGTAATGATCTCAAGGTAGTGGTTATCTAATAATAAAACCCTTGAGATTATGAAAAAGGAATCACTAACATTTGAAAATTTAGTACTTTATGTGGGCATTGATGTCCACAAAAAACAATGGTCAGTATCAATCTTCACAGGCCAGATTCATCACAGAACATTTAGTCAGGCACCTTTCCCTGAGGTATTACAAACCTATCTAGAGGCTCATTTTCCCGGAGCTGAGATACATTGTGCCTATGAAGCTACTCGTTTCGGTTTTTGGATCGCTAGAGAATTGATATCGTTCGGCTATACATGTTTAGTTGTGAACCCGGCAGATATTCCATCCACACACCAGGAAACACAGAATAAGACAGATAGCATAGATAGTCGAAAGATAGCCAAAGCATTGCAGGCTGGTTTGTTGACAGGAAGCTATATCCCATCTGAGGAGCTGGAAGGAGATCGCCAATTGTTTCGATACCGAAAACGACTTTGGAGTGACCTGGTAAGGGTGAAGAATAGGATCAAAGGCACACTAGCCTTTGCAGGTATCCCTATCCCTGTTGAATACGATAATCCCTTTTGGACCAAGGCTTTTCTCAGCTGGTTGCAGGAAGTGACTATGCCCTCTAAATCCGGAAGAGATACATTAGACTTATTACTCGAGCAATACGACCGAATCTATAAACATCATCTTGAAGTCTCCCGGAAAGTCAGGTACCTAGCCAAATGTAGCAGGTATGCATCGAGTATTGATCTGCTTAAAAGTATCCCTGGCATTGGCCCATTGACCTCTATTCAGCTCATGGTTGAGTTGGGAGATATAACGCGCTTCCCTTGTTTCAAAAAACTCAACAGTTTTGTGGGTTTCAAGCCAACAACTTACAGCAGTGGAGAGCACGACTGGAAAGGTCATCTGACCAACAGAAAACACAATGCGTTGAGGAGTTCATTGATTGAGTGTGCCTGGCAAACGATACAGAAGGATCCAGTAATGCTTGTCAAGTATGAGGAATTGATCAAACGAATGACCAAGAAAAGAGCGGCAGTGGTGATTGCAAGAAAGTTACTATCCCGGATATATCATGTGCTCAAATTTGAGGAACCCTATGAATTGGGTAGAGTATCATAACTGCTTCAGCACCAGAAAATAGAAAAAGCACTTACCCATAAGACCTTGCCTTGACCACTTAACAAACGCTGAGTCTCGAACTCTTTTGCTTAGTCTGTGGCAAGGCATTTTTACCTACTAATCTGATAACTGTGGCCTAATCTGGGATCACTAATGGAAGTCTGTAAGGTTATTTTCTTCTTCAAAAGGTGCAAAAAGTATTCATGACTGTAAAGGACAAGGCGAGTGACCATTCCATTACGCCATCCTTGCTCCGCCGTAGCTCCGCGAAGGAGAGAGGCGAATTACATGCTCATCCTTGACAGAAATGCCTACTTTTTCTAGTCCGCTGTTTGAAGAAAACGCACCCAGAAATAGAAAATAGGAGGTTTTTTAGTACTTTTAATCCTTCTGCCTCGCCGTGAGATCATTCATGGAAGTGTCTGTTACATGCTTTATCCAACCTGGTTTGTCCAATCTCTGATGTACATTCCTATACGCTCAATATCTTGATTCACCAGTTCACCACTATGCATAATTACGTTTCGAGATCTTTCAACTGTCTTAATAATTTGATCTGCCCATTCGATTGAGTTAATATGAGGCTCAAAATATTCCCAGTTATGCGAGGCACGAACAATTGATAACAAGTCACCAAATTCTGTATAGTTAATGATGCTATCTCCTCGTGGTGTATGCCATCTAATTTTATTTTCTTCATTCCTTCGACTTTCTGCACGATTTCGGACTTTTTCAGAAACACATTCATTCCACCAGTTATCTCCTTTGTTTTCCAACAGCTTTTTTGAAACGAATTGCCTAACCGTATTTTCAAATGCACATATGGCTGTATATACAATTGCCATTCGTTGCGCATTGGAAACCAACTCATCGTCTAATTCATTGATGCCAAGTGTTTCATGAAGAGCCTTAAATGCTTCGCCTCCAAATTTTGATTTCTTTTGTCGTTCGGTTTTATCGAGAGCTTCTTCAGTTAATAAACCCTTAAAAACAAACGAATATAAAGGGTCTGAACTCATAACAAGTGTTCTTTTAAACTCTTAAATATTGCATCGTACACCGTAATATCTCTTGTTTCAGGAAGATGGATTTGGATGTTATAATGCATCTCCGTATTTATATGTTTGTTGACCAATTCATGGGTCAATTTCTGAGAATCTTCATTTGAAGTATGATGAGAAGGCTCTTCTTTTTTCTTGACAGCAACAGAAGCTTTACCCGACTGCTTTGAAAAATCTGCATACTTACTTAAGGCAGTAAAAGTATTAGCCATACAACCGATTACAGTATCGGATTTAGATCCTTGAGTTAAAGTTTTCAATTTATTTTTCACCTCACTGGCGGACATTTCGTGAGCCTTCACGTTTACAGCGAAAAGGTCGGTATATGCCTCACGAACGGCCTCTGCTAGCACGTGTTTTGACTGAGTCTGATCAAGAAACTTGAAATATGTATCCTGAGGAACTCCATTAGCGTCTAAAAAACCTAAAAATTTCAGGACACCAATAAAAAGCCTGTCATTCGTACTTTTGAATTCCAGCTGTTCTAGAAATTTGTTAGTAAACTTCGAAGGAGCTTGTGCATTAAGAATTGAGTTGAAAAATGCGTCAACATTCTTTGTGGTTAGTAAGTACTGTTCTGGTAATGCCATATTTCATAAGTGCTTATTGCATGTAACTACTACATAATACGCACAGTGCGCATTACTAGCCTTTTCAAAGATAAAACAATTCCATTAAGTACAAAAGGACGCCTTTGAAGAAGGTAATACCCCCTACTTTCTTCTCATTCCAAAGAAACGTCTCTTTTTGACCTCACTTAATAAGTATTTATAAACGACTATAAGTACTTATAAAATTGGATAGGATCAGTTCAGGCTTTTTAGACGGAGATCTCCGAGTTGGTTTTTTTTTCATCAATGACTACATCATCGTTTTTTTGACTTTACGTTCAAGGCCAATACATCCTTATTTACCTGAATCACCGCCATCAATAACAAAAAACATAATTACTCCCTGCCACTAAAACTATTGAGGGCGAAAATCCAGGAAATTGCTACTTTCGTCCTTCCAAAAAATGAGACTTTATGCACCCCATTAAAATCATAAAGAATCGGTCCGATATTGGTGCGGGAACCCGAGGGTCCGACATGGGAATCGATGCGATTGAAATTGCTGCGATCAACAGCGATAATGACTTCTTCACGCGTTTCCCATTTGTGGATGTAAAAACCCACAATGAGGCCATTTACAACAAGGTGAAGACCACCTTCGCTAAAAGGATTGGTTTTGTACGAGAGCAATGCGAAAGAGTAGCTACTTCCCTGCAGGAAACACTGGGAGATCAACATTTTCCCATTATCCTGTCTGGTGATCACAGCTCAGCCCTGGGTACCATCAGTGGTGTCAAAGCTCATTTTAAAGATAAGCGACTGGGTGTCATCTGGATTGATGCACATGCCGACATGCATTCCCCTTACACCACTCCATCAGGAAATGTTCATGGGATGCCATTAGCCGCTGCTTTGGGAGAGGATAATTTAAAAAATCAGATCAATGAGGTCTCTGGCATCGCTCATACGGAGTGGGAAAACATGAAAAACATCGGTGTACCCGGCCCTAAAATCCTTCCTCAGGACCTGGTTTTCTTTGGTGTTAGAGATACGGAGCCACCTGAAGATGAAATGCTGACAACCCTGGGTGTCCGCAAATACATGGTGCATGAAGTTCGCTTTCGTGGATTGGATCATGTCATGGATGAAGTGATCGAAAAACTATCAGCATGCGATGTAATCTACATTTCCTTTGATGTGGATAGCCTGGATTGTGACCTGATCTCCAAAGGAACGGGCACGCCTGTTTCCAAAGGTTTTGATCCGGATGAAGTGATCCAAATCATCAATCGCCTTATTCAGACGGATAAAGTGGCTTGTCTGGAGGTTACTGAGGTGAATCCGCTATTGGACGAAAAAGGAAATAAAATGGCGGAAACTGCTTTTGAGGTGCTGGATGCAGTGACGGATATTATCATTGAGAGAGGTTAGCGTTTAATCATTGTTGAATGGCTTAATTAGTTTATTGGAGGGAACTGATGGTTTACCAAAAAGGTCAAAATTTACTTTTTACATTTAAGCTTTTTCTTTGCCTTCGAGCCAGGCAGGCTCTTCATTTTTGGCTTAGCCCAAAAACGAAGCAAAAAACCCAAGAAACTTTGAACGCTCCCCTCACGCAAGGCTTCCCGCTCCCCGCCAAAGTTTCATACCGACCCTCCTGGGCGCAGGATCAGTCGAAAATACCATTTAATCGTGTGCCAGGAATTAAGAATTGATAAAACCTACTTTCTCTAATTTCACGTCATGCCCACAAGCCTATTCCCTGAGATTGTCGTTGAAGGCGCCAAAACCAACAACCTAAGGAATGTATCGTTACGGATTCCTCATCACAAACTTATCGTGGTGACGGGTGTATCCGGGTCGGGCAAATCCAGCCTGGTTTTTGATGTTATCGCAAAAGAAGCACAGCGCAGGTATTTCGAAACGCTCCCCTCCTTCGCCCAACAGTTCATGGGCAAACTGAATCGGCCTGATGCCGATGCTGTGGAAGGTCTGTCACCAGTCATTGCCATCGGTCAGCAAACGTCGGGAAGGCACGCCAGGTCTACGGTTGGCACCATGTCAGACATTTACGATCTGCTTCGCCTCCTGTATGCCAGGACAGGAAAAACAGATAGGAATATCGCGCTTTCACGGGCGTTGTTTTCTTTCAATTCAGATGTCGGAAAGTGCCAACAATGCAAAGGAATTGGCAAGGAAGAAGAAATCGACTTGAATCGCCTGATTTCATCTCCTGAAAAGTCGATTCGTCAGGGAGCTTTGGCCCCTACCTTACCTACAGGCTACATCATGTACTCTCAGGTTACGATTGATGTTTTGAATCAGGTTTGTGAAGCGGAGGGTTTCAACGTGGACATACCGTGGAATCAACTGACGAGGGATCAACGTGACATCATTCTTTATGGGAGTCAAAAGATCAGGGTTCCCTTTGGCAAACACAGCCTCGAATCGCGATTAAAATGGACGGGCATCAAGGCCAAGCCCAGGGAAGAAGGTCACTATAAAGGGATGGTTCCTATCATGTCGGATATCCTAAGAAGAGATCGGAATGCCAACATCCTTAAATACGTACATGCGGTAACCTGTACCCAGTGTGAGGGAACCCGTCTGAACAGCGATGCATTAAGTGTATTAATCCATGGAAAATCGATTGCTGAAATCGCTTCACTGGAGTTAACCGCCTTAAAATCCTGGATTCAGTGCAATGATTGGGAAAGTGTAGCCCACGAGGTGGTTCGAAAAATAAAGGATCAAATCGATGTATTGGAAGATTTAGGACTGGGACATCTGACCATAGATCGCTCAGCCAAAACCCTCCGTTCCAGTGAAGTACAACGCATCAGTGTAGCCAACCAAATCTTAGGATCACTCAGTAATGTTTTATATGTCTTTGATGAGCCTTCTATTGGGCTGCATCGGGATGAAAACAAGCAGATGATCCGTCATTTCCGACAACTGGTAAATAAAGGAAATACGGTCATTATTGTAGAACATGACATTCATACCATTCAGTGCGCAGATCACATTATTGAAATAGGACCTGGGGCTGGAATTAACGGTGGAACTGTGCTTTTCAATGGGCCATTTAGTGAATTCATTCAACGAAAAGATCTGGCAAAAAACAGTCCCACATTCAGAGCACTGACGAATCCAATAGATACCGGTTCCTCTCCTACTGAAACACCAGAAAAATCCATTCAGCTTTTTGGTTGTACGACCAGGAACCTGAAAGGTATTGATGTAACCTTCCAATTAGGAAAGCTCAATATTGTAAGTGGCAGTTCGGGTGCAGGAAAATACAGCCTGGTCAAGGATACACTGGTAGGACTTGTACAACGGCAACTGGGAATAGACACGGACATATCTGATATAAAAATCGAACGACATCATAACCTGGCGCCGATCAGGCATATTGTTTTTGTAAGTCACTCCCCTATTGGTAAAACGCCACGGAGTAATCCGGCTACCTACCTTGGTTTGTCAGATCATGTCCGCGACCTTTTTGCTAACCTTCCTGAAGCCAGGGAAAAAGGTTTCTCCAGGTCTCGGTTTTCGTTCAACACCAAAGGTGGAAGGTGTGAAACGTGTCTGGGTGCCGGAAAAACGCAACTGGGCATGCACTTCCTGGGTAATGTAGACCTGGTATGTAGCACGTGCAATGGAGACCGGTTTAATGACGATACACTTTCGGTTAAGTTTCAGAATTTGTCCATTGCTGATTGTTACCGATTAACTGTAAATGATGCCTTAACCGTTTTTGATGGTCATAAAAAGATATTAGCAGGACTGAAAATATTGCAGGAAATAGGTCTGGGATACCTGACATTAGGCCAATCTTCCACGACCTTATCAGGAGGTGAAGCGCAACGTATCAAGATTGCGAATCAGTTGCAAAAAAAGGACACAGGAGACACATTGTATGTCCTTATCGAACCCAGCATAGGGTTGCATCACGACGATATCGGATCACTGCTGATGCTGTTCGAGCGGATCAAACAAAAAGGAAACACCATTGTTTGTATTGAGCAAAATGAACGGATCATTGGTGCCAGTGATTGGCATGTAGAATTAGGTCCCGGAAGCGGAATAGATGGTGGCGAAGTTGTATATCAGGGAATGCCCAAGGTTGTTCATCCAAACGACGACCAACTCCCCAAAACTCATTTTGACACCAATCAGCATCAGGAAATTACCCTGGAGGGTGTGACAACTCATGGCCTGAAAGGCATTGATGTGCGCATTCCCAAAAATCAATTGACAGTTGTAACGGGAGTTTCCGGAAGCGGAAAATCATCACTGGTATATGACACACTTTTCGCGGAATCCAACGCACGATTTACTGAATCTCTATCCGCCTACAACAGAAGCTTTCTTCAGCAGAACAGTCAGGCAGAAATCGATTCGTTTAAAGGACTTGGACCGGCCATAGGCATCAACCGAAAGAGAGGAACACCATCCAAACGGTCCACCGTGGGCACCTTATCTGGCCTGTACGATGCCTTTCGATTGCTTTATTCAAGATTCGCACAGCAACAGGGCGCTCCGTTCACGGCACAACATTTCTCTTTTAATCATCACCTCGGTGCCTGCCCGCAGTGTGAAGGTATGGGTACGCTCCGAAAATGTAACCCGGGAGAATTGGTCATATCTGTGGGTAAATCAATTTGGGAGGGTGCCTTGTCGGAAAACAAAGCATTGGCTTATTATGGAGACATTCACGGACAATTCATGGCCACATTGAAGGAGGTTGCCAGTCAAAGGAACTTAGACATTGATCGTCCCTGGGATGAGCTGGAGACCGAATTGAAGGAACTCATACTTTATGGAACAGGTGATGCCATCTGGAACGTGGTTTGGGAATTTAAGACAAAGACTAAATCCGGAAAGCAGGTTTTAAGCGCAAAATGGTCAGGCCTTTGTAACTACATTGAAGAGGAGTATCATCGAAAACTTCACAACAAAAACATTGAACACCTGGAGGCTTTGATGCATGATGTGCGTTGTACATTGTGTAATGGAAGCCGCCTGAAGCCGGACCTGCTGTCGGTACAATTCCTTGACAGAAATATCCATGATTTATCAAATATGGATATTGAAAATTGTTATGCCTTGCTGGAAAGTAACCCTCCTTTTCAGGACGAAGTAGAACAAAAAATCAGTCAGGTCATTTTACCCGGAGTGCAGTCCACGCTAAAAACCCTGATTGATCTGGGTTTAGGGCATTTAAACCTCAACCGGCCCATCAACTCTCTCTCTGGTGGAGAGCGGCAACGAGTTACGCTTGCGAGTCAGCTTTCTACACATTTGTTCGGTGTAACCTACGTATTAGATGAGCCTACGATTGGATTGGACACCAGGCAAATCACTGCTCTTTCAGATGTTTTGAAGCGAATCATTGCTAATGGAAATACGGTAGTCGTTGTTGAGCATGACCCGGCCTTTATTCAGTCTGCTGACTATCTCATAGAATTAGGACCTGGAGCTGGAGAGAACGGAGGAGAAGTCATTTTTCAGGGAAGAGTTGAAGACATCTACCAGGCCAGGCAAACGGCCACTTATCATTTACTTAAGCATCCAAAGGTTACCTCCATTCAAAGGTATGCAGCTACCTCTAAGCCTTTTGGGGTTCATGGTGCCACTGGCAATAACCTGAAGGGAATTGATGTGGTCTTTCATTCCGGACAGGTAACTGCCATTACAGGGGTTTCCGGGAGCGGAAAGTCGAGCTTATTGGACGTCCTGCACACCTCCTGGCAAAAACAACATCCGGTGAATTGTATCGCAACCACGGGATTAGACCAGTTTGAAGAAGTCGTGTTCATCGATCAGGAGTTACAGTTACAGAATCGATTGAGCACACCCGCTACCTATACCGGTATCATGGAGCACCTC
Source organism: Cyclobacteriaceae bacterium (assembly GCA_965215825.1). Taxonomy (GTDB): domain Bacteria; phylum Bacteroidota; class Bacteroidia; order Cytophagales; family Cyclobacteriaceae; genus JAWPMT01. Next base: position 2,558,794 of record CBDCEM010000003.1, read on the forward strand.
CAGCGATTGTTTTCAAATACTAACTCGGCCAAACAACAGAAATTCAAAAAAACTGATTTCTCCTATCAAAGCAAACGGGGGAAATGTCCAGCCTGTGTCGGCCATGGTCAGGTAAAAACCAGCATGGATTTCATGAGCGATCTTTGGCTCACATGTGATTTATGCAAAGGAGCTCGGTATCAGGAGGATATTTTGAGCGTCAAGTATCGAGAGTATTCCATTGGCCAGGTATTGGATTTCACTTTATCAGAGGCCGTCGAATTCTTCGAAGGTGAAGTTATTGTCGATGACTTACTTATCCTTTCCTCGTTGGGTATCGGACATTTACATCTTGGGCAGCCATTCAATACATTATCGGGTGGAGAAGCACAACGACTAAAACTTGCTAAATCCATTTTGCAAAAAAGGAAAGGTCCTGTATTGTACCTCTTCGACGAGCCAAGTACAGGATTGCACCACTTAGATTTGATCAGGCTAATCCAGGTGTTTCAATCCATCATTGATCGTGGCAATACGCTATTGTTCATCGAGCATAATAGCACCCTGATCCAGGCGGCGAATGAAGTCATTTCCCTTGGGCCTGGTAGTGGTCAAAATGGAGGGGAGTTGTTATGAAGCCATTGAGGGTTCGTATAAAAAGTGGCGCACAGATAGTCCTGCACGCCAACTAACCAGTACCTGGCAATGAATTTCGTCGGCTACAATTAGCCTTACTACTTGTTCACTAGTTTCCAGGTACCCCCACTCCCTTTGGTTTTCATCCTAATGGCATAAGGCGCCTCAGTAGAGACCCATATGGTTTTGTGCTTGATCCCTTTTGAAACCACTTTCCACGTCTCGTATTCCCGATCGCCGATTTGAACCTTTTCCTTTCCTATTACTTCAATATTCGACCAGTACATCTCCGAGCCGTTGTTTAAATCGAACACCGGGAGAGAAACTTTATAACCTTTTTCCAGAGGCAGTGAAGCAATGAAATAGTTTATCACCGCGGGCTCAAACGCATTGTGCTCATAATTCTTGTCGTAAACGACTCTGGTATAAGAGGAATTTTCAGTTGGATTCAGTGCCCCGCTAAATCTCTTATCCTGGAATTTGACGTCCAAAGTGTAATCAGTCATTTCCATTTTTCGACCAGCGTAACCCAATGTTGCTTTATCAATATAGATGAGATCGGGTACACCTGACTCATCCTGATTGAAATAAATTGCTAACTCAAAAACAGCTTTTCCCTCCCTGGTGGTCTCCTTCATCACATAGGTCATCTCACCTCCCGGTTTCTTGTACTTCACCTTGTGAGGTTTCAAAAACTTCACATTTATGGCCTCGTGACCAGGAATTATGGGTTCGTACGCTGGTTGCGTAGGTGGCTGAGCTTTTGTACAACCGTTAATTAACAGCACAAAAAGTAAATAAAACAACTTCTTCATCGCATGGTGATTAAAACTTCCAACTTCCAGCAGGTGCAGGTGCAATTCCCTTGGCTCGTAAATACATCATGGTTTTGCCATGTTCTCTTTGTAAATGACTCATGACAATGAGTATCGCTTTCAAGCGCGTGATTTGTTTTGGATTATCCGGCCTGCCCCAATTGACCACTGCCTCCAGATCTTCCTGATCAAGTGTTGCTAACCCGCTTCTGAAATAGGTAAATGAATGCTTCAATATCTCTATCACCGGCTCCTTTTCCTGTGGGGGATTACTCCGATCCGGAATTTGAAAAGTGGGTCTGCCGGCATTAACAATCGCAGCAAAGCCAATGGTTGAGGCCGTCGTATGGTTCAATTGATTGGCAAAATTCCTCAATGGATCCCCAGGTGAAAAAGCGTAATTCTCGGCGGGCATTAATTCTGCCGACTTGACAACCATTCGACTCATGATATCCCAGGAGTCCAGCAAGTCCTGAGGCGTAATGGCCTGGGAAACCGCAGAGTAATGAAGGCCTCCGATCATAATTATCGAGAAGCAGCATTTGATAAAACTTGATTTCATATCTTTTGATTTTTACTTAAATCTTACTGACAGAAGCATTGCTTGTTGAGCCAAAATCATGAACAGGCCTTTTTTGCCTAAGTAATGGACGAATAGAGACACAAGGCGTCAATAAATACAATTGGGAAGAGCTACTCTAGGGCTTGCTGAAAAAGTCTCAGCTAAATGATATACAAGGCGGCTGAGGGAAGGTGTATGTTTATACTTCGATGTGAAGTCAACACCGTAGATGGTTTGGGTGAGGCTAGCAACTAAATCTCGAATTCGAGATTTAAAAAAGTACATAGAATTTGTCTTATTTCACCGCAAAGTCTTGCATCGTTGAAAACCTAATGAGTCAAAAAACTTAGGATTTAGAATCAAATAATAGATTTCAATCAACCGAGGCGTTTTTAAGCACGCCCTACTGAAGAGCGGTACGGTTCTGATAGAAATTAAGCCAATTCCAACCGGGAAAAGGCCATGTCATTCGTATTTCCGTTTAAATGAACCACATAGAGGTTATGTTTGAACATGATTGGCCCACTGAAGACATATCAAAGCATCTCCAAAAAGCAGTGGGTCATTCTTGTTTCTTTCTGGCTGATCATCACACTGATCATAACCAATCAATTGTACTTTACCAGCATAAAAAATGGGTTGGATCCAAGCTGGCTAACTTTGTTTGCAGATCAACTCCCTATTTGGTTGACCTGGGCGGCCATGAGCCCTTTTCTACTGTACCTCATCAATGCGTACCCTTTCGATATCAAAAGATGGGTTCCCTCACTTGCAATACATCTGCTATTTAGTTTACTTTTCTTGTTGATTGTCAGCAATTTAACGCTGATCTATTTATTGACGTTGCATCAGTATCTTGATTTAAAAACCGCTACTTTCGGTCAATATTTACCCTACTTCTTTTCACGCTTCATTAATGATTCGCTCATTTACTCTTTGGTATTGATGGTGATGATCGTTAGTCGCTCCTATTCCATAAGGAAAAACAACGAGCTTAACATGGCGTTGATGAAGCTTAAAAACCACCAGCTCCAAAATCAATTAACGCAAGCGCAATTACAGGCATTAAAACTTCAACTAAGCCCCCATTTCTTATTTAATACATTAAACACCATTACCTCACTTACGCTGATAGGCGAAAGGCAGGTATCCATTGATGTCACCACGAAATTGGGTGACTTTCTAAGAAGAACATTGGATTTCGAAGCACATCAGTTGGTTACCCTTTCAAAAGAGCTTGAATTTTTCGATTTATATCTCGAGATCGAGTCCGTCAGGTTCAAAGATCGATTGAGATTGGTAAGACAGATCGATCAGGATTGCCTTTCAATCAAGGTGCCCAACCTGATCTTGCAACCACTTATTGAGAATGCCGTCAAATATGGTATCTCAAAAAGCCGCGACGCAAGTTTGATCGAACTAAAAATCAAAAGGAATAAAGACTTTGTTGAGGTAGAATTATTCAATGAAGGTCCCTATCTCAATACCGATCATTCTCGTAAAGGCATAGGGCTGAGCAACATCAAAAATCGACTAAAGAAACTGTATCATGAAAATTATAGCATCGCACTGAAAAATGATGAGTTAAGGGAAGGTGTAAAGTCAATACTTAAGGTACCTATTAATGAAAATTAATGCAGCAGGGTAAAATTTCAGTAGTCATTGCCGATGACGAATCACTGTCCAGAGAGGCTCTTGAGCACTACCTCAGTGAGCGCGAGGCATTTGAATTACTCGCTTCCTGTAAAGACGGGGCCGAGGCCCTGACTACCATTCAAACATTGAAGCCTGATTTTGTACTTCTGGATATTGAGATGCCGGAGATGAATGGTTTGGAAATCGCGCATCAAATTGAAAATACCCACATTGTTTTCATTACCGCTTTTGAACAATATGCAGTGAAAGCATTTGAAGAAAACGCCATCGATTATGTGCTAAAACCCATCAACCAAAAGCGATTTGATAAGATGCTTGACCGGATAATCGAAGCAAAGCATCGTGAGGGATTCACAACTGAACAGCAAAACAAGATTCAGGAATTGCTTAGCAAAGAAGAAAAGTACCTGAAAAAAATCACCACAAAACAAAAAGGGGTCATCACCTTTACAGAGGTCAATTCCATCGTGTCCATCGAAAGCGAGGGTTCTTTCACCAAACTCCACCTATCAAAGCGTTTCGAACTCTGCAACTTATCCATCTCCCAATTAGAGCAATTACTTGACCCCAAGCAATTCGTTCGTGTTCAAAAGTCATTCATCATCAACATCGATGAAATTCAGTCCATGGAGTCCTACTTTCACGGAGAGTACATGATCACAATGAGCAATGGTACCACGGTAAAATTGAGCAGAGGCTACAAGCAGCATTTGGACCGTATTATCAATCAGTATTTGTAAGCATGTTTACCCTGTACAAAGATCGTCGATGAGAATGCAGGGACATTTTTCGGCTTGCTTTGAAAGTTATGCCGAAAATCCCCGCAATGAAGATCTATTTTGGCTCTCTGTCTGATTTGATTCTCCAACCTGATGAAGTAGAACTATTTATTCCGACCTGAGAGATTCAACCGGATTGGCCAAAGCCGCTTTTAAGGCATGAAAACCGGTAGTCAATAAAGTGATCACCAAGGCTCCTAATCCTGCTAAAGCAAAAATCCACCAATGCAACGATGTTCGTATTTCATAACCTTCTAACCAGCTGTCTAACATCTGATAGGTAACCGGAATGGCTATGACACAAGCGATGGTCAGTAATATCACAAACTCTGCCGATAGCAGCTTTAGAATACTAGATAAAGTTGCTCCTAAAACTTTGCGAATACCAATTTCTTTCACGCGTTGTTCCGCCAGATAAGATGCCAGGCCAAATAGCCCCAAACCACTAATCACTATGGCCACTATACTAAACAAACCAGCTTGATCACTAATCCGCTGTTCCGCCATGAACTTGCGGTTGTAATCCTCGTCAGCAAAACTGTAATCGAAGGGATCTTCCGGAAGCACTTCATGAAAAGCACGTTGCAAACCAGCTATGCTCTCACTGATTTTCTTATTGGGGATGAGTCGAATGTACAGGTATCCCGCCCAGGATTCATCCAGAAACATCACAGATGGGTCTGTCTTTTCGAATGGCGAGTTTTTGATCATGTCTTCCACTACACCAACCACAGTGAAGTATTCGGCTTTTTCCTTCCATCCTGGGTCATACTTAACTATTAAACCGATTGGGTCTTCCAGTTGCATCAATTCCATGGCCGATCGATTGAGCAAAATGGCCTTGTGATCATTCCCGAAATCTGCCGAGAAATCACGCCCCAAAACAAACTCCAGTCCCACCGCATCCGCATAACCTTTGGATATCTTAATGGTATTAAAGGTCTCATCAAAACCTTTAGCCATGCCTTGCCAACTGAAACCACCATTCCAACCAAGGTTATTAATGATCGGATAATTGGAGGAACCAATGGCCTGGGCCATTCCTGTTTGCAGCAATTCCGACTTCAGCACAGCTAACTTCTTGTTGAAGTTCGAAGAACCTCGCTCAAGTGCGATGAGTCCGTCTGGCTCATAGCCCAAGGGTCTGCTTTTAGCCGTTTGGATTTGGTTATTTACGGTAATGGTCCCAATCATTAATGCTATGGAGATTGTGAATTGTACGACAACCAAAACTTTCCGGGGCAAAGCCGCGCGTTTTCCTACTGAAAACTTACCCTTCAAGGCTTTTACCGGACTAAAAGAGGATAAGTAAAAAGCAGGGTAAGCACCTGCCAGAAAGCTGGTGAGTACAACAAAACCAGCGGAGATCAACCAAAACCCCGTATGGCCCCATGGAGCTACAATGCTTTTGCCGGATAGTTCATTGAACCAGGGCAATAAGAGCATTAATAATACGGCTGCCAGCAGGGCGCTCAAAAAAGCGTAAAACAGTGATTCAAGATAGAATTGGACCATTAGTTCCTTGCGAATAGAGCCCATTACTTTTCGGATGCCTGATTCTTTGGCCCGTTTTTCAGAACGCGCGGTGCTTAAATTCATGAAATTGATACAAGCCAATATCAATACGAATACCCCGATGATGGAATACAACCAAACGAATTTCATTCGATCACTCATCACTGGCATAAAATCTCGAAACTCCGACCGGAGATGCCAGTCCTTCATGGGATTCAAAAACAGGTTGACCTGACGGTCATCGTTGTTGTAGTGTGGAGCGGCAAACCCAGTCAATGCATTTCCAATTCGTTCTAAATTCGCACTGGGGTTTACTTTGGCAAAGACTTTCACATTGAAGTTACTCCAGGCATTCATATCGCCTGCTACCAAGGCCAATTGCATGGCATACGCTGACGCTGAAAACCTCGAATTCCCGGGTATGTCTTTGTAAACGCCCGTCACTTCAAAATCATATTTTCCATTCAGTTTGACCGATTGCCCCATAGGATTTTCTTCATCAAATAGTCGTTTCGCGAAAGATTCTGACAACATGATGGAGCGAATGTCCTCCAGCCCGGTTACAACCCCGGAAATCATCTCAAACCCAAGCACCTCGGGGCCGTTTGGCTGTACAAAAAGTCCTTTTTCCCTGAGTCTTTTGTCCCCAACAGAAAGGACCTGATTTTCAGCTCGGCCCTGAATCATGAAAACTTCGTCTATTTCATCTGGGAAATTCTCCGCCAAAGTTGGCCCCACAGCTGTCGTCAAATAGGTATTAGTTCTTTTGCTATCTCCATTGTCCTGATGATTGAGCACTTGGACTATTTGGTCATATTGATGGTGGTACTGGTTAAAAGTGAATTCATCATGCACCCAAAGTCCGACCAGCGCGGCCACAACCATTCCCATGGAAAGCCCCAAAATATTGAGAAGGGAATAGACTTTGCTTCGAAGCATTTGCCGATAGATAATCTTGAAATTGTGAAATAGCATGGGTAGGTATTTAGGTTGAGGATTTAGTTATAATTCCTCTCAAAGACCGTTCGAAAAATGAATGGTTGCATCGCAAATAGAGAGTGAGTCAAATTGAGGTATCTCAAAAATTCAATGATTCAGCAGTCATTCCACCCATGTCAAGAGTAGAATTGTTACTCAACTATAATCACTCCCAATCAATCCCTTTGCCCTTTACCTTGGATACAAAAGGCTCCCATTTTTCGGAAATGTACTGATCATATAGCACGACAAAATCGTCTACCATTTCCTTGCTCTGCTGAATAAGAAGGAGTTCCTGCTCAGATATGGTTGCATGACTGGACATGAACTTCCGTTCTGCCTCACGAATCTTCGAAAAAGCGGTCACTTCGAAAGATTGCCAGGCACCTACCTGTTTGAAATTTGGTTTGCCCGCAGCTTCGGCTTTCAAACGATTTACCGCGAAAATAACCTGGGTCGCATCATGTCGAAGTTGATCTCCCAATGGAACCTTCTCCTTATCTAACATGTCACTTAAAGAGGTGATTTGTCGGTCCAATTCCTGGAATTTTTCCCAAAGTACCTCACGGATTCCATCAAGTTGCTTTTGAACCTCATACAGCTGACGATCAATCTCCGGATCAAAGTCAAAACGCGGGTCGGCAATAACTTCTACCATCACCGTATCTGAATCTTCCCCGTAATTCAATACGACTTTATAATCGCCAGGCAAAACGGTTATTCCTCGCCATTTAGGACCAGGTTTTCTATCTGGTAACCAGTATTTCCCTTCATCCAACCGCCACTTCATGTAATTGAGTCCTTCATGCGGTGGATTATCCGCTAATCGCCGAATCAGTCGGTTCTCTACATCATACACCTCCCCGGAAACCAGCTTTCCTGCGCTTGGTTCCTCCACGAAATAGGGAATGTTCATGGTCTTAAAAGCACGATTGTCCCCTTGAAAAGTGGTGTGAAAACCTGACCAGATGTTGCCAGGTGCATTAATGAAAATTCCCTTTACCTGGACAGCTGGATTCACTTTGGCTATCTCCAGGTTATTCCTTAGTGGTCCACTTGCCATTTTGCGTAGGGAGTGAAGGTCATCAATGATCCAAATAGACCGTCCGAATGTCCCGATGATCAAAGCGGATTCTCTTCTTTGGATTTTGAGGTCCATCGTAGAGACGGAAGGATAACCATTTCGGAATTTTTCCCAGTTCCGGCCTTCGTCAAAACTGATCCATAGACCATTCTCAGTTCCCAGAAATACCAGGTTAGGCTCAACAGGATCCTGAACGAAGCTAAGAGCATATCCATAGACCGGCTTGTCTTCCTTCACCATCAATTCCCAGGTTTTTCCAAAATCTTCCGTTTTCAATAAATAGGGTTTGTAATCTCCTTTTCGATAGTTATTGGCCACCACCCAGGCCGTTCCTTCTTCATATTCAGAGGCATGAATGCGAGCAACCCAACTCCCCTTCGGAAGGCCTTTCAGGTTCTTAGATACATCTTTCCATTTCTTCCCACCATCCCGGGTAAGTTGAACTTTACCATCATCAGTCCCAACCCAAATCACTTCTTTCTTAATCGGACTTGGCGAAATAGTCAGGATGCAATTGTAAAATTCAGCACCGGAAGCATCAGGAGTTAGCCCTCCATAGTCTCGCTTCTGTTGCCTGGGATTGTCAGTGGTCAAATCCGGTGAGATTACTTGCCAGGACTTCCCTCTATCCTTGCTAGTATGTACAAACTGACTGCCATAATATACAGATGCAGCATCATGCGGGTCCTGGGCAAATCCGGAGTTCCAATGAAACCTAAGCCTCGGAAACCCTTCGGGTGTCGGTGGCTTGATGCTACTGTAGTACCCTCCTAACTTGTCGTACCGGTATAGGCTACCGTTCTGAGACGTCCCATAGCCAAACCGGGAATCTTCGGAATCCGGAGAAATGTAGAAGCCATCTCCTCCTACGAGGTATTGCCAATACAATGTTCGAATTCCACCTCTTCGCCAGACATATCCGGGGCCGTACCAGTTGCCATTGTCTTGTAATCCTCCGTAAACGTTATAGGGCAATTCTTCATCCACATTGACCTGATAGAACTGTCCCACTGGAATGGACTCTGGAAAGAACCAACTTCTGCCACGGTCCCTGGTAATCCCTATACCACCATCACCACCTATGATATAAAATTCCGCGTCATCTGGTGACATCCAAAAGGCATGAAAATCCGCGTGGATTCCCTTTGTTTCATCAGCAGGTATTTGTGGCACCGGATCGAAACTTTCCCCTCCATCGTAACTGACCGACAAGGGTTGGTAGATGTTATAAAGCAAATCCGGGTCATCCGAACTCACGGCCAATTCCTGAAAGTAAAAGGGTCTGTTGTTCGTGTATTTAGGATCCTTGTTGATCAATTCCCAGTTGAAGCCACCATCATTACTTCGATACAACGCATTCTTCTTTGCCTCAACTTTCGCATAGATTCGTTTAGGATTACTTGGGGCAATGGCCAACCCGATCCTACCCAATTCACCGGCTGGCAATCCATTTTCTTCAGACAATTGTGTCCAATTCTCACCTCCGTCAAAGGTCATGAACAATCCAGATCCCGAACCACCTGAAACGAAACTGTACGGCGTTCGTCGATGATCATACAAGGCCACCAACATTTTATCAGGATTCACCGGGTCCATGACCATGTCCGCCACTCCCGATTGATCGTTGGTGAATAAGAGCTGTTCCCAGGACATCCCTCCGTCCTCTGTTTTGTACAATCCCCGATCCGGCCCTGGAGTAAAAGGATCTCCCATCGCTCCTACAAACACCACGTCTCCATCCTTTGGGTGTACAATGATCCTGTGAATGGTTTTGGTTTTTTCCAATCCCAAATGATCCCAGGTTTCTCCGCCATCAGTAGACTTGAAGATACCCATCCCAAGGTTCATGGAATTTCGTGGGTTTCCTTCTCCTGTCCCAACCCAAACCACATCCGGCTCATCGTGCTGTATGGCCAGGGCACCAATGTTTTGTGTGATCTGCTCATCAAAAACAGGATCCCACCGTGTCCCTCCGTTTTCAGATTTCCATACACCACCACTTGCGGCACCCACGTACATGATCTTTTGATTGCTGTCTACCACATCTATGGCGGTAATTCTACCACTCATATTAGAGGGGCCTATACTCCTGACTTTTAAGTTCTTAAGCTGTTCTAAGTGATTGGTTTGTGCAGGAAGGGTTATAGTTATTAGGATGCAAGTAAATAAAGAGAATAGAAACTTCATGGAGTATTAGGTCATTTGGTTGGTAAAGAAAGAAAGGCCGCAACGAGCCCTCAAGCTCTTAATCATGCTGTTAAGCTAAGCCCTAAAATAACCATTCGTCATTCCTGGCGCATGCAGGAATCTCAAATTTTGATTGCATTTTCTAAGCTTGAGATTCCTGAACCATATCAGGAATGACGCTTAGCTTATTGGCATGATCATCCTATAATCGTCGCCTCAGCTTCAATTTCTACTTTATAGCCTGCGCCCACCAACCTTGCTTCTACTAAAGTATTCGCTGGTTGAATGTCTTTGAATCGTTCTCCATGAGCCCTGGATACGGGTTCCCAGTCGTTTACATCATTAATGAAAATTCGGGTGCGATCCACATCATCCAGCGTTCCCCCCAGAGAAATGATGGCCCCTTCTATTTTGTCAATGATGAAATGAGTTTGTGCCTTCAGGTCATCTCCCCCAATCTGTAAATCACCATGAGTGGCGGTAGTTCCGGAAACTTTGATTGTGTTTCCCTTTCTGATGGCACGGGAATACCCGGCCATATCTTCCCAGTAGGTTCCGCTAAGGGCCAATTGATTGCCATTGCTTTTTGTTACAGTTGGGTAGGGATCAGGAAAGCCATTGACATGATGACTTAAATCTCCTGATGCGGTCAGGAAAGGAGGTTTTCTGTACTCATCACCACAATCTCCGGGAATCGGATTAAACGTATTCAGTACTTCTTGAATTGCTTGTTTGTCCTCTTTATTCAGTTCTAGGCTGACGAGTTTTTGATTCTCAGCAATATGTTCACTTTGCCCCAATCTCGCACCCAGGATCACTCCAGCCACATGTGGCTGATCCATGATATATTTCGTAGCGATGTTGGCAATGGACACGTCATATTTCCTGGCAATAACATCAAGTCGTTGCAATAAAGACTGAAAGTCTTTCCAATCTCCTACCAGATCAATAAAACGCTTGTATTTCATTTGAGACCAGGTATGTCTATCATCGATCACCGGCTCTGGTTGGTTCAACCATTTGTTACTCAAAAAGCCACCGGCTAGTGTCCCAAAAGCCAGGAGTTTTACGCCGTAAGTCTGACAGACGGCTTTCATTTCTCCGCTGGCTCGTTGATCGAGTAATGAATAACACACCTGATTTGAAACCAGTTTGATCCCGCTGGACAAAGCAATTCTCAGATGCGCTGCATCAAAATTGGTCACTCCAAGGTGCCTGATCAGTCCCTTCTTCTGTAAATCCTGCAATTCAAAAAGGGTGTCCAGCCAACTAGGATCAGGATAAAGCCATGCATGGTATTGTAACAGGTCCAATTGATCCGATTGAAGGCGGGTCAGTGCTTTGTCCACTGCCTTCCTGATGGTGTCTTTAGACACTTTTCCTGGCTCGGGAACCCATTTGGTAAACAGATTTACCTCATCAGGATGCTTAAGGCTTTTTCTAAACTCACCGGAAATGATTTCTGCAGAACCGTAATGATCCGCCATATCGAAGGTATTGAATCCATTATCCAGATAGGCCTGCATGTGACGTGAAGTTTCAACAGGATCCAGGACCTTGTCATTTCGTTCCAGGTCAGCGATTTGCCATAAGCCAGTTAGTACCTTTGATATTTTCAGGTCAGGTGCTAAATCGGTGTGGGTTTGTTTCGTCATTCCGAGGGTAAGTTTTTAAATAAGGCAGTCAGGTCTTTACCGGATTTTTTCAGGGTCCGCGTTTTGGTCCAATAAATGATGGATCCAATGATCATAAAAGTAACTCCCTCCCGGACGGGACATGGCAGAGGGTAAGCTCCTGTAAGCCAGTACCGCCAATAAGGCTGGCAAAATCGCGAATATGAAGGCTGGAAGTACATAAGGACCGATACCTGGCACACTGCGATGAAGCATGAACGTTACCACATTGATAGTATCTCCCAGCATAGAGCATATTCCTGTAGCTGTCAGGGAAAGTATCCCGATTCTTCTTACAAGACTGTTTCCTGATTGATTTTCTGACAAGTTCAACGTGATTTAAAGGTTGAAGTGATTTGATTGGAAAGATAGGGATTGTTGGGGAAGTGGCAGTCAGGTTTGAACTAAAGTACTATTCCGGAGATGTGCAGTCTGGCGGACTATGTAGACGTTGTAGTTGCCAGATTGCTTCACCAAGGAGGTTGGGCAAACCGAAAAAAACAGTTTAATGGATTCGCAACGACTGCAACTTGTAAACTGCTATAGTGAAGATGGTCAATTTTCGAAGTATAATGAACTACCTAATTTCCATTGAAATCACCTTGAAAGATCGTCGAAGAGATTCCGGTATTTTTTCAACTTGCTTTCACAGTGTAAGTCGAAAAAAACCGGAATGACTAAGCACTAGCTAATCGAGTCTCGTCAAAGATCGCTTCGTAAACTCGCGATGACATAAGCGTTTTCCCATCGTCACTGCGAGTCAATATCGATTTACATGATTCTTATTGAATCCCAATTGATGTGGCAGTCTTCCACGATGGAAAATGAAAATATACTCCCAGTCAAGAGATTCCCACGTCGCGCGGGTGCATTATTCGGTGACGAGATTGGAAGAAGCTCCTCGGAATGACGGTCTTAAGTATACCACGGAGACAAGTTGCCAGATTACTTCACCATGAAGGTTGGATAAACCGAAAAAGAACTGCATAATAGATCCGCAATAACCGCAACTTGTAAACTGCCATAGTGAAGATGGTCAATTTCGAAGTATAATGAACCACTGACTTCCTATGAAATCAACTTGAAAGATCGTCGGAGAGATTCCGGTATTTTTTCAACTTGCTTTCACAGTGTAAGTCGAAAAAAACCGGAATGACAATCTTTTGGGCCTAGTATCAGAATGAACAAAATACTACCCCCTTATACTAGCCACGTATTCCACCAGGGCATTGATTTGATCTTCGTCTAGTATTTGACCAAAGTTTGGCATGACGACATCTTCATATCCGGAAACAATCACTGCGCCTGGAGTAATGATGGATTGACGTATGTACTCCTCAGTGAACTTTCTGGGTAATTCGAATAGATTGGGTCCCAGGCTCTTGATGTTAGGTTCAATGGCATGGCAAGCCGCACAGCCCCGGGTATCGAACAGCACTTTTCCGTATTCCAGTGCCTCTTGTTTATCTACATCCGAAAAGTATTCCCGAACATCAGCCACCGCTGTGTATTCAAATATGGTCAGGACAACTATGGAAAGTAGTGCAAATGAAATGGCCGCTAACATGAACTTGATCCACCTGAGATTTTTCTTCTTGAGCATTGTTTATTGAGTTTATGATGATCAAACCTAGAAATGGAAGTCCTGGAAGGCATTCTGATTTGCAAATCAGGACAACTGACTTCCGAATTTTGATCTACTTTGCTCCTTTTTGGTAAGGAACTGAAGGTAAATGAGTGATTTATTGCCCTTGATGATTGGAGCGGCTGCTGTGCTCCATTGCTTGTTTTTAATCGTTGTTTTACTAAGGTTAAGCAGTAAGTTGACCAATCAGCTCCTGGTCGGTGTTCTTTTCATGCTCGCCGCCAGAATGGGTGCATGCCTGATAGGATTGATCTACCCAGAGCTTGAATTGGCCGGCATCTATGTTGGGGCCGTCGCCTTCGCCTCTACCGGACCTCTGGTTCATTTCTACTTAATTGGCTTATGGAATCCCTCCCTGAAACTGAAAGGTCGTGAGCTCTACCATTTCATTCCAGCGGTGTTAATCCTCTTGTCTTTCCCCTTCATATCTGTCTATGTGGCATTCGGCACTTATCTCTTCTCTCTGTTGATGATGACGATTTACATCATTGCTGGTGCCATCCGGTTAAAAAAGAACAATCATCAAAACTGTACGGATCAGATAAGATGGAAATGGACGAACTATTTCGTAGCCGGAATGGCAGTACTACTACTTTTGTTTCATAGTCAATCATTCTTCTTTGATGCATTGGTCTATCAGTGGATCATCATCGGAGCGGCCCTTGTCTTGTATGCTCTGACCCTATTGGCCTTGAAACAGGTAAAGCTTTTCATGGCTGTACCGAAAAAGAAAGACAAGAAGCAACAATTGGAAGAATTGGGGACTCAATTAGAGGTTTTATTGCATAAGGAAGAAGTTTTCACCAATCCCTTGATGACTGTTTCACTTCTTGCAGCAGAGTTAAAGGCTCCGTCCTATAGAGTTTCTCAAGCGATCAATGCGCACTTCAATCAAAGTTTCCCTGAAGTCATCAATTCTTTAAGAATTCAAAAAGCGGAACAGCTACTCATGGACGCCAGCAAAAGTCACTATACGGTAGAGGCAATCGCTTATGAAAGTGGTTTCAGTACCCTATCGGCCTTTTATGGCACTTTCAAGAAAGTCCATAGGAAAACTCCAACAGAGTTCAGAAACAAATCACAATGAACACCTAACGAGTCACTGATCTAGGTTTTGATATAATTTGTTTTGCAAACCGGAAATAAATAAATACATTTATTTTGCAAACCGGAATATAATGAAAGACACAAACCTTGGAGCATTTGAAGAATTGGTCTTACTAGCGGTGGGTTCTTTGCAGGAGAACGCGTACGGTGTGACCATTAAAGATGCATTACAGGAGCAAACTGGTCGGGCTCCCAGTATTGGTTCTTTACATTCTGCACTTTATAGACTGGAGGGAAAAGGCTATCTGACCTCCGAAGATGGTGGTGCCACTAACGAAAGAGGAGGCCGAAGAAAAAGGTATTTTCAATTATCTGCCTCCGGCTTAAAAGCACTAGAAACTGCTCATGAGTTAAGAAATGCATTCTCGACAAAAATTCCAGGTTTGAACCTGAAAAACAGCTAAAAGATGGACAACAATTTGAAAACACCTCCGCATTGGTTAGAAAAGTTACTTGTTATTTTCTGCAAAAAGGAGGTTTATGAAATCCTTCAGGGTGATCTCTATGAGCTTTACCGTCGAAATGTGCAAAATGTTGGAAAAGGAAAAGCTAACCTGCTGTATTTACGGGATGCAATGACCATTCTTCGCCCCGGGTTAATTAAAAAACTCGAAGGAAACGCAAATCTCAATGGGTATGGTTTATTCAAAAATCACCTTAAAACATCGATGAGAAACGTTCGCCGAAATGCTATGTTCTCTACGATAAACATCGTCGGTCTTGCTATCAGTATGTCTGTAGGAATCATGATGATCGTGTTCCTAAGCGAATTATATGCGGTGGACAGTTTTCATGAAAACAAAGACCGAATTTCACGTGTCACGACCACCAGGCCTGGCTTAATGGGTAATACCATCGATCACCTGGCAACTACCTCTTACTTTATCGCGGACCAAATTGAAGCGCAAATCCCAGAAGTAGAACAATTGACGGTGATGAGCTGGCGAATAGAAAAAGACCTGAAGACGAAGCAGAAGAGTTTACTTCTTTCAGGATTTTACGCCACTCCCTCCCTATTTGAGATTCTTTCTTTTGATATGGTCCGAGGTAACCCAAAAACCGCATTAGAGAAGCCAGGAGCCATTGTACTTACGGTCTCAACTGCAGAACGATTGTTTGGGCAACAAGATCCATTAGGCAGGCATGTCGAAACGGAAGATGGCTCCTTTTCTATAACTGGAATTGTCCAGGATCCACCATTGAATTCCTACCTGAACTTTGAAATGCTGATCTCCATGAAAAGCAACAATATGATCAATAATGACTTTCGTCAGAATCCTCAAAACACTTTTGAAAACTACGTATATCTTTTATTGGGAGAAGACGCAGACCCCAATGAGATTGAGGAGAAGTTATCGCATATATTGTCGGAATATCCCGAGGACCTGTCATTTATCTCCCATGCTCTGGAACCCATGGGCTCCTTCCTGACTGGTGCAGCTTTGAATGCCAATGGCCCTACTTTTTCTGCGAAGAAAGTGGATATGATGATCGCTTTAGCTGTTTTTGTCCTTTTATCTGCCTGTTTCAATTATACAAATTTATCTCTTGGTCGGGCACTGAGAAGGTTTAAAGAGATTAGTGTTCGCAAAGTAACCGGAGCTTCCAGAATTCAACTATTTCTACAATTCCTCACAGAATCCATTCTTGTCTCCTTTCTTGCCTTGATCATTGGTGCTGGCTTATTCCTTTTAGCCAGGCCAGTTTTACTGGAACAACTCAATTTCCTACTTAACAACCGGCCATTCTTTCTACTTGAACTCACTCCTATCTGTCTTTTCTATTTTGTTGTATTCGCCCTGTTGACAGGTTGTATCGCAGGATTTTTCCCAGCGTTCGTGCTTTCTAAGCTAAAAGCCAGCTTACTTTTTAATGGTGTAAGTAAAATACGGCTACTCTCAGGAATTAATATACGGCAGGCCCTGATTACGTTGCAATTTACTTTGTCCATTGGGTTGATCATGTGTGCCATTATCGTATACAAACAATACCTGTTCACCTTAAATTATGACCTTGGTTATGATACGGAAAACATCATAAATATCAGTGTCAGGGGAGATTATATGGACATCCTTGAAAATGAGTATCACAAGATGCCGGAAGTATTGGGCTCCAGTCGATCAGAGGCAGTATTAGGTATTCGCGGAGGGCAAATCGGTGGTGCGATATCGGAGGACTTCCAGGATACGGTTTTATATTCCTGTAACTATGTAGGGCCAGATTATTTGAAAATGCACAATTTCAATTTATTGGCAGGACCTGGTTTTTTTGAGGCAAGTCATGATCAAACCGTCAAGGATATTGTCATTGTTAATGAGCGCTTCCTGACTGAGCTGAATATCAACACACCAGACGAGGCAATAGGAAGGAAAGTACGACTTAGAAACAGAGACAATACGATTGCCACCATTCAGGGTGTAGTAAGTGATTTCGTTGGCATGTCTCTGGACTTTCAAATGCCTGAACCGTTTGCATTCTTTCCGATGCGAGATGGACAAGCAGGAACTTTAGGCCTCAAGGTGGCGACAGACAATCTGCTCGCCACAATGACTCAATTGGAAAGTTATTACCGTGAACATGATGCAATCCATCCGTTCGAAGCAAGCTTATATGACGATCAAATCTCAAACACCTACAAGAGTCTGCAATCGACCTACTTCATCATTTCATTGTTAGCGTTTCTGGCCATCTCCATCTCCACTTTGGGATTACTGGGTATCGCCTCTTATATCACAGAAACCCGCATGAAAGAAATCAGCGTCAGAAAAGTTTTAGGAGCATCCACATCAAACTTGATTCTTTTGCTTTCCAGAGGATTTACATGGATGATGTTGCTAGCTGGCATCGTTGCTATTCCCATTTCCTGGTACATGGTCGATGCGCACTTGCTTCAGGCTTTTTTGTATCGCACCTCTATTGGAGCCTGGGAGCTGTCCTCTGGCTTCCTGATGGTACTTCTCATTGGTGTATTTTCAATAGGTTTCCAGATCAACAAAGTAACTGCTCAAAATCCCGCGCACCTGTTGCGTAGTGAGTAATCTTATCAATACAGATTAAAATGGCTTCTCTGCATACTTCTAATTCGCTTTTATCAATCTTAAGTTTCTGACTCTACCACTTGTAAACTTTACACCTGAAATAGCTCCTGTCTCCCCTCGTTCAAACTCGGCAATGAATTCTCCGGTATCCAGCACATCTTTCTTAATTCTTGAAATTTCTCCAAACCCACGACGCTGATGATACCAGGATAATTTGTTATCCTTCCATAGGAATTTATAGTACACATCTAATTCAGGGCTGTAGTAGGAACCTGCATACCCTTTCATTTCCTGATTTGAACCCTCCTCAGGGATAAAGCTCTCAAATATGGTCGGGGATTCTTCATCCTCAGTAACAATCATCTGAGCATCACTTCCCTTACCTTCAAATCTCACGCTAAGGTCTATACCTCCCAGCCCCAGCATTTTGAAAGTGTTTTTACCAGTGGGCGCCAGCTTACTTTCGTTGTTCTCCCCTCTCCAATACATCAATGTATCATTTTTCACATAAACCCGCCTTCTGTATTTGTCTCTGGGATTCCAGAAGTAGTTTTCAAAGGTTTTCAGCCATTTGGAGGAAAGTTTAACAAAATCAGCAGCTGGTTTCTCATTTGCTCCATCTTCATTTAATGGATTGGTAACCACATCAAAAACCCTATAGGTTCGACCTCCGGGATTGGCCTGATTGTAATTGGTCAGGATGGAGATGACCATTTCTTCATCTGGTATTATTACGATGTTGCTCCGAAACCCACCAATGGACCCTCCGTGAGCCACGACTTTCTTACCTTGTACCTTATTTACATTCACACCAAATGCATAATTGTTGGCTGTACCATCATTGAAGGGGTCAGTCGTTTGTAATCGTTTGAACAAATCCCGCCAACCAGGTTTAGGATTGTAAAAATTTTCTCCCCATATCAACAAGTCTTGAACGGTGGCATGCATATTTCCCGATCCCACATAGGCCCAGTAATCAATTGCCCGCTGAAAGCCTGTTTCTCCTCTTTTGTAATAGGAAGTTGCATTTTGAGGTATGACATTTGACGGATCATCCTCCACATAAGTATCCTTCATACCAAGAGGATTGAACACGTTTTGCTTCATCCATTCAGGGAATTCCATACTCGTAAGTTTCTCGATGATGTATGCCATATAGATATACCCCGTATTGCAATACATGTATTCCGCTCCAGGTTCAAAATTCAGGTCCTCCTGACTTTCCATCAACCGGTAGATGTCTTCATTGCTACGCAAATCACTACCTCTCCAACCGGCGTAAAACAATAACTCATGAAAACTTCTGATTCCACTGGTATGATGCAATAGGTGACGAATCGTGATTTTATCTCCAATGGTTGACAGATTTGGAATGTACTTGCTGATTTCATCGTCCACTGACAGCACTCCATCCCTTTCCAAAATCAGGATTCCCAGTGCTGTGAACTGCTTTGAAACGGATGCCAAATTGAAAATTGTTGATGTTTGATTTGGAATAAGATAATCCAGGCTGGCCAGCCCATAGGCTTTAAGGTAGACATCCTTATTTCCTTTCCTCACACCTACTACGCCACCTGGGTGATTGGGTTGATTCCATTCCAGAAAAATACTATCAATCATCGCTTCTTGTTCTTCCGGCAGCTGGGCGGCAACTTGAAAAAGTAGGGAAATAAGGAGCATTGAAATAAGGAATTGTCGTCTGATCATGAGCTTGTGTTTCAGTCAATGAAGATAGTACCATTTGACAAACTCCATTTAAAAAGGCATGTTGAAAATTAAGATCCATATGCTTGACTCCATTATGAATCAATTAACATAACTTAGAACCATACCAACATAGATTAATATGGCTAAAAAGCATCAACCTTCAAAAATCAAAAGGCGGGATTTTCTGGCTACCTCCTCCATCTTTGGATTAGGTACAGCTTCAGGACTGATACCCAGGGTGGCACTTGGTGCCTCCGATCCTTTACAAATTGCACCGCAAGACGCAGAGATTCATCAGCTGGCGATTTATCCCCCATTGGGGATTTGCCGAGTCGGTAATGACGACAAACATTTTCTGGCACCAGAAATACCCGGGATGTCCCCAAACCCTACTGATGGTTATAAACAAGGGCCAAGTAAAATCAAAAAACAGGCCCAGAAATTCCGGATATATGCCTTTGACGATCAAGGACGAGTGATCAGAGAAGTTGTGAATGACACTAATACTGAGATCAATTGGAAAGTAAAAATGGCCAATGGCAAGGCTGCCTGGTATGAATTCAACAATCCACTTGACATGGGCTCATACGCTCCTGGTCTTGCGGGTAAATTGAGGAACAACTTCTATCTGGGTAAAGACCGGGAGGTCCTGGAAATCGCACCAGATGAAGTGCAAATCAAAGGAGAAAATCAAAACGCCAATGGCAACGACGACAGCAAGTCCATGATAGGTGATTTCTGGTCGGAACCCAATCAGGTGAAAGTTAAACTAGGACATGTCCAAACAGATGGTGATGGAAGATTGATCGTTGTTCCTGGTAATGGTGCTGGAGATTCAGCCATGCGTCAGAGTCCTATCAATAACTTCGCCGACAATGATGGCTGGTACGATGATTGGGCCGATGGTTACGTAAAAGCGGAGGTAACAATAAATGGTGAATCGAAACCAGTTGAATCGGCATGGGTATCCACCAGCGGTCCTAATTTCGCTCCTGAAATTGAGCCATTCATCACCTTGTACGATGTAGTCCGTGATGTGATGATTAACGGAAAGAAGGATCCCCTTGAGGAAAAACCGGCATTGCCACTTTCTTTTCGTGAAGAGATCTACCCATTCTTCAAACGGTTGGGACAAATGCAGTGGATTTCCGCGGCCGCTAACTTTCGTGAGGGCTGGATAGATCTTGAGGATTTCTCAGATCCCAAATACATCAAAACGTTATGCGATCCCAGTCCAGCCAATAAGGACATTCGCATGAAGGTTTTCAATCAATTCCGAAACCCGAAAGATTATAAATTCTATAATTCAGCGGAGGACTTTTCGGATAAAGTCCAGTACAAGATTCCATATATGCTCGGAAGTGGCGTCAACTACGACTTTAGCCCGGCACATTGGTTCACGATGCCTGAAACTCAATACTGGATCTTACAACAATGGGCCGAAGGTAATTTTGTAGATGATCTGAAGAAAAAACCTAAGGTGGAAGAAACCGGAAAGTTTGCAGACATTCCTCTTGACCAGCAACCCTATGCGTTGACCCGAGCTGCTTTGGAACCCCTTTCCGGAGGTGCTTTTCACCCGGGAGTCGAACTTACCTGGCCTTTACGGCAACAAGGGATTTTCAGAGATGACATGCCGTATCGGATCAAAGTGCAGGAAAACGCTGAACCCATGTGGAAACAAACGGAAAAACTGGGACTACTATTGACCCCAGAAGTTGCATTTAAGGGAGCCACTCGATCAAAGATGCCCAGTGGTGAATCGTATTCCTACTACGGCTTGCAAGACGATTCTCCGGTAAGTGCACAAAAACCTGGCGACCTTACCCGCTGGCTGGGTCTTCCCTGGCATCCGGACGCATTCAGTTGCCAGGCAGTGATGTATGCCAATGACTTCCCTAATGCAACCTGGTGGCCCGCACTCCTTCCAATCGATGTAATGCCTGAGTATTGCTTCAAACAACTGGAGAGAGAAGACCTGGACGATGAGGAGAAACTGAAGTTTTTCAATGATCGCCAATTGTGGACGAGAGGCGTGACTGGCATTGGCTATCACGTACAAGGAAGCTACGATGACGGACTTGAACGTATGGTAGCACTCTGGCCCCACATGGGTTTTGTACTTAAACGAAAACGCCCGGAAAACCTCAGTGCTCGTCTAAAAGGGTTAATCCCCGAGGAAGTTTATGTAGAAACAGGTCGTGGTTCTATGGATCTGTACACCAATGCTCAGCCTAATGAAGGTTTGCCCAAGAAGAGGGAGTAAGAAGATTGATGAAATATGATTTAATCATTATCGGAGCAGGAGTTGCTACTTCTTCTGCTCTGATAGCTCTTAAAAATGCTGGTTTACAGATTGCAGTAGTTGCGCCAGGGGGTCAGTCTGATTTCAAGATTGGCGAAACACTGGCACCGGCTGGGTGGATGGAACTTCAACAATTGGGAATTTCTGATGACATCAGACCTTCAGATCACTGGCCCTCATTCCAGAAATTTTCAAGTTGGGGCACTTCCAAATTACTTCCTTCGACCAACGGAGGTCATCAGAGTTGGTACCTGAATCGTGTGAAATTCGAAAGGACTTTATGGGATCGGGCCCAGCAAACAGTTCTTAAATACTTCGATACCAAAGCCACTCATGTTGACAAAAAACAAGATTTGTGGTGTGTAAAAACCAAAGCAGGTGAATTACATGCAAAAATTGTTCTGGACGCATCCGGAAGAGCATCAGTAGCTGGACGCCATCATTTCAATCGAATCCGTCATGATAAATTGGTCGCCTTGTACGCGATTCTTGAACAGTCAGATGAGGAAGTAGAACCCACGAGAGCAACCATGATTGAAGCACGTCCCAATGGATGGTTTTACTCCGTACTAATCCCTGGCAACAGAATGGTGGTTTCATGGTTTACCGATAGTGACCTTCTTCCAAAAGGGCTGGCGGAACAAAAAAGCTGTTTCCTGAATCAGGTCCATGAAAGTGAATTCACCAATAAACGCATCACTTCCGCCGGCTACCAACTCAATACCGAAATTCAAAACACTGATGCTTCAACCATTATAACAAATGAATTTTCTAAGAATAACCTGGTTCTGGCTGGAGATGCCGCAGTTTGTTTTGATCCGCTATCTTCTCATGGAATTACAACTGCCTTGTGGTCAGGAAGAAAGTCCGGAAAAGCCATTGCCTCATTATTAAAACAAGATTCATCAGCACTTTCAGCTTATGCCAGATCTTTTCGTCTGGGAACAGAAAAATACTTAAAGGAAAAACAACACATCTATCAGATCGAGCGACGATTTTCAACAGAGGTATTCTGGAGAAGAAGAAACGGTGAGCTTAGAAATCCCCAAGCATGAACCCTTCAATAAGTTGCGCCATCTCCTCATTCGATTTTAAGAGTTTGAGATAACTCTGGTTTGAACCGTGGGACTCAATCCAGGAATTTCCACCAACGCTATCCGGAACACATTCCCCATCTTTTACCTGCTCCCAATATTCACCCAATCCACCTCTAACGGCATAAAGTACTGCTGTCTGGTCATAAGTAGCATTATCGTAGATCTTCCCTTGCCACTGATCCTTCAACCATGGGCTGTGTTCACTGAAATGTAGAAATCCCTGGTATAAAGGGTTATTTTCAGGAAGCTCGTTAAATACTTCACCCGATTTGATGTCTACTCCTACTTCATATCCTGAGAAAACAATTGGTACATCAATGTTCTCGATTACGTATTTGGTTACACCGGGCATTGCACCATCAAAATTCCACTCTTTTGGGCCAAACGGAAACTGCCCTCCCATGATCACAAACTCTTTCACTTTCTCGTCAATAAGTGCTTTACCCGTTAAGGAAGAGTGTTCATCCGGTCCTGAATCAATTAAATTCATGATGTTCGCCAGCGGGCCTACGGTGACGATCACTACTTCAGATTTATCGGCCCCGGCCAATAGTTTACGATACAAACCTGTACTTTCCGGCGCTCTTTCAACATCTGTTGTGTAGCTGAACTGATCCGCAATTACCTTGCTGTGATTCCAGGGAACATATTCTCTTGACGCCTTCCGCGTTCCTACTGGAATGTCTGAATTGCCATAAAATCCATTGACCGCACTGACTGCTGCGACTGAATAAAGTTCGGTGTTCCAACACATCACTGCCAGCAATTCACATTCACCTCGGTTTTGAAAATGGTTGAGCATGGCAAGCGCACCCAGGTCATCTGCATCGCCTCCGAAATCTGTGTCAAAAATAATTTTGGGTGTTTCAACTACATCTACGGTATCTATACAAGACAACATGAGCAACCCCAATAGAAGGAAAACATATTTCATAATCAATTGTTATTCAGATTTTTAACAGATTCTCGTTCAATGATTTCAGGCACGATTTTATCATTAGTACAACTCTTGTTCTCCAGCCTATTTATCAACATGTTTACTGCTTTTTTTGCCATTTCGGCAATCGGTTGTTTAATCGTACTTATAGGTGGAGAAGTCAATTCGAAATAAGGTTGTTCGTCGAATGACAATAATGAAATGTCTTTAGGAATCTCCAAACCAAGTTGAGAAAGGGCGCGTATGGCCCCAATGGCTATAAGGTTATTAAATGTAAATATGGCCGTAGGTCGTTCTTTGGATTTCAGTATTTCGAAAATGCTTTCATAGCCATTTTGAATTGTAAACCCTTTTCCATAAACATTAACTTCTGGTTCCAGTCCCGCTTGCTTCATCGCCTCCTTATACCCCAGAATCCTGTTCCTATTTGAAGTAGCTTCCGGTATACCCTGGATTACACTGATTCGCTTATGACCCTGGTCGATTAAGTATTGCGTAGCCTGAAAAGCACCTGCTTCATTATTTGTAGATACATGATTGATATTGAGGTGATCAAAATACCGATCCAGGAAAATAATGGGCCGATCTTCATAAGGCTTAAAATGCTCAGCATCGATACCTACTGGTACTACAATCAATCCATCGGTCTGTCTTCGTGCAATCATACCCAGGGTTTGCTCCTCAAGTGAAGTATCATCATTCGTGCTTGAGAGTAACATCAATTTTCCTGCCTTTCGCAATTCTCGTTCGACAGCATGAGCGAGATTAGCAAAAAATGGATTAGAAAGGTCCGGAACTAACAAACCTATAGTATCGGTCTTCTGCATTCGGAGGTTCACGGCCATCTGATTGGGAGCCAAACCATATTGCTCAGCAGCCTCCTGAACCTTTTTTACAGTCTGTTTGCTAATCCGATATTTCTCCGCCTGACCGGACATTACTCGAGAAACTGTGGTTCTGGAAACATCGATGCGTTCCGCTAGTTCTTTTAAGGAAATCCCAATACTCAAAGCCTTTTATGGTTTGTAGTGAAGTGACTAAGCATAATTTATTATATTGCGCAATCGAGTGTGCAATATAATGGAAAAAATGTCTGTTCATGAAAAGTGATAGAAAAGTGATTGTTATGGGCAGTTCAAACACGGATATGGTCATCCAATCCGAGCATTTACCTGTGCCTGGCGAAACAATTCTTGGGGGTCGTTTTGAAAGGGTTAGTGGCGGTAAGGGTGCTAATCAAGCGGTAGCCGCTGCCAGGCTCGGTGCGGAAGTGGCTTTTATTGGTAAAGTAGGTGACGATCTTTTTGGTCAACAGGCGATCCAGGGCTTGCAGTCGGATGAAATCAACACCTCCTATACCACCATCAAAACCAAATGCGCCTCTGGAATTGCTCTGATCATGGTTGATCAGGCCGGTGAGAATTGTATATCAGTCGCGTCCGGAGCTAATAACGAAATCTCGATAGAAGACATTGATGGGGCACATGAGTTTTTTGAATGTGGTAATGTCCTCCTTACTCAATTAGAAGTCCCTGTTAAAATCGTATCATATACGATTAGCAAAGCCAAACAAGCGGAAATGCTCACTATACTCAACCCCGCACCCGCAGCGACCTTATCTGATGAATTACTGTCACAAGTAGATATCATCACCCCGAATCAGTCCGAAGCCAAACTTCTAACAAATATTGAGGTGATTGATGTCGTTTCTGCACAAAGGGCCGCTACGTCGTTGAGAGCAAAAGGGATCGATACCGTGATCATAACCATGGGTCAACAAGGATCATATGTGCTCAGTGAAGAAATGGACGAAATCATCCCAGCTATTGAAGTGACCGCAAAGGATACTACCGCCGCCGGAGATACTTTTAGTGGAGCGCTGGCCTGCGCACTAGCAGAGAACAATGACCTGAGAGAAGCCATCAATTTCGCTACAAAAGCTGCCGCCATTTCTGTCACTCGATTTGGAGCTCAACCCTCCTGTCCTACCCTTGATGATGTTCTAAAATCTTAACCTAATTTTTCATGTTCATTCCCGCTTCTTATTCTTTTGCCGTCATCTTATGTGTCATCACCATGTTCTGTTGGGGCTCATGGGCCAATACACAAAAACTAGCTTCCAAGTCATGGCCTTTCCCATTATTCTATTGGGATTACAGTCTGGGTATTATTCTGTGTACTTTGATCTTTGGCTTTACCCTGGGATCTTCAGGTATTGAAGGGAGAAGTTTCATCGCAGATCTCATGCAAGCAGATCTTCGCTCATTCGGATCTGCATTACTAGGCGGAGTTGTCTTTAATCTGGCGAATTTGTTAGTCGTAGCGGCGATTGATATTGCAGGCATGGCAGTTGCTTTCCCTATAGGTATTGGAATTGCGCTTGTTTTGGGGGTTATCATCAACTACATGGCCAACCCCGTTGGAGACCCAATCACTTTGTTTATCGGCGTGGGATTGGTCACTGTGGCCATTGTCATTGATGCTATTGCTTACAAAAGCAAAACAGCGGATGACGCAAAAGGTTCTACAAAAGGAATGGTCTATGCCGTCACAGGGGGAATCTTAATGGCCTTCTTTTTCCGTTTAGTCGCGTCTTCTATGTCAACAAATTTTGTCGCTCCCGAAGCAGGGCTCTTCACTCCATACGGTGCAGTATTTGTTTTCGCCATTGGGATCTTCATTTCCAATTTTTTATGGAACACCTACTTCATGTTTAAACCTGTCAGTGGCAGTGCCATGAAATACAGTGACTATTTTAAAATGGGAGATTTTAAAACACACGTTGTTGGGTTATTAGGGGGAGTTATCTGGTGCATTGGCATGAGCTTAAGCCTTATTGCTTCAGAAAAAGCCGGCTTTGCCATTTCCTATGGTTTGGGACAGGGAGCAACCATGGTCGCTGCCGCATGGGGTGTCTTCATCTGGAAGGAATTTGCCGGATCGTCAAAGAAAACTTACCAGTTGATCACCCTCATGTTCATTTGTTTTATTGCCGGTCTTATTACCATTATTTTAGCTCGGGGGTAATTGAACTATCAATAAATGACGGACCGGGAATTTCTCAATCGATGTGAACAACTGGCTGCGAGAGCCAGGGAAAACGGAAATAGCCCCGTAGGTTGTGTGATAGTGCAAGCGGGTGTAATCATTGCTGAAGGCATTGAATCTGCCACTTCTGATCAGAATATTACTCATCATGCTGAAATGAAGGCCATTCAAATGGCGCGAAATAAGCAGGGAAAAGACCTGAGTAAAGCCGTTTTATATTCCACACACGAGCCCTGCGTGATGTGTGCTTATAGTATTCGTTATCATGGAATTTCCAAGGTTGTCTTCAGAAATCGTGTAGCCAACCTTGGAAGTTATACATCTAACCTCAACTTACTTAAGACGAAGGATGTCCCAAAAAACTGGCATCCGGCCCCAGAGGTAGTTCATTTACCCGAATCATAGAAACAAGAAGTACCATCTGGGGTGCTTCAATGTATAGTCAAATAAGGATATTCAAGTAAAGATTCGTAATCTGTTATTTGTAATAACCAAGAAAGGCATCCAACGACTTACCCAGATAAGTGTTAACAGCCTCATTGACACCAGTCTCGTACTGATCTGGATCACAATCTACTAAATCAACATTTTCCGCATAAGCTTCTGAATACATGGCTGTAAATCCAGAACCTGATGTACTAACACTCGTGGCCTTATATTTCTTGTTTTCATCCAGCACTTCTTCGATTTCGATGGCGTGCTTCAATTTTGCATCAAGCAGAGCTTGCCATTTCAGGCTCTCTTTGTAAGCAAAAGTCACACTACTTATCATTGTAATCGGCTTCTTGAAGTCCCCTTTTCGCGGAATCGATTCCTTTGGAGAAATCCTCAAATCCGCTTTGGCAGTAATTTTTGCAACCCCGCCAACAGGACCGCCTTCGATACTCTGAGATTCAGCAAAAGGTATTGTAAGGTTGACCCTGGCAACAATTGCTCCTTCCAGTTTATTCGATTCTGGTTGACCCGCCAGGTTAAACATACCCGCTCCACCGTCCAAATAAACGTAACCCGATGGCATAGTCGTCAAATAACCGGTTGCAATAGCATCCTGCGCCGGTGTACCTCCATCAACCCTTCCCCATCCAGAGAAGTGGTCATATTGCTGGACTTCATCTGCAGACATGATCTTAAATCCAGCTGACTCTAACCGAGAAACAAAATCATTGTAATATTTATCAGTCATTGCCTGAAGTTGTTCGCTGGTTACTCCATCTAAACCTAATGCTAAACCTGCCTCAGCGCTTCCATGAGAACGTCCACCTCTGGCTTTAGCATAGGCAACCATGATGTTCTGATAGCTTACAGCAAACTGCTGAAGGTAAATTTTCTTTTCGGCATGGTTGAACTTCTTTTGTGTAAACCCATCTGCTTTGAAGTCTATTTTCCCCACTTTTTGTGCAAAACAGAAGTTGGAAAAACTCATCAGAAGGAGTAAAATGAACAAAGTGTTTTTCATGATTATTATTAATGTCTAATCGATCTTTCGGTCCTTGAATTTATAAGCTCAAAGGGCTCAACGGATCTTTATTTTTCAAAAAATTGATATAACAAACATCCGCTATTATACACGGGAAACTCATCCCTTTCCAGGGGTAAAAAGGCATACCGTAATTCCCGTAGAGACCAGCTTCATAAATTCAACATTAGATTGCTTTGAAATCCCTAAAATTTTAGTGGGGAACAAAAACCGGTCGTAATTCATTTACCATAACTAAATATTGGAGGTATATCATGGAAATCGGAATTGACAGCTTTGCAGCTGCTACTCTCAACCCGGAAACAGGCAACTTCACGGATCCCGTCAAGGACATGAATCATTTGCTTGAGAGAATCAGTTATGCCGATGAAATGGGTCTCGATAGTTTTGCCATAGGTGAACACTACCGTAAAGACTTTCTTGATTCAGCAAACACGGTCATTTTAGCTGCCGCAGCTACACAAACC
The DNA here is from genome assembly GCA_965215825.1 of Cyclobacteriaceae bacterium. Taxonomy (GTDB): domain Bacteria; phylum Bacteroidota; class Bacteroidia; order Cytophagales; family Cyclobacteriaceae; genus JAWPMT01. The sequence continues at coordinate 2,587,486 of CBDCEM010000003.1, forward strand.
AAACGCATCAAACTAGGCAGCGCCGTTACGGTGCTCAGTTCTGCTGATCCCGTACGGGTGTTTCAACAGTTTGCCACACTGGATCTAATTTCAAAAGGACGAGCCGAAATTGTGGTCGGACGAGGTTCATTTATAGACTCTTTTCCTCTTTTTGGTTTTGATACGTTGGATTACTCTGACTTATTTGAGGAAAAACTGGCTTTGCTTCTGAAAATCCGGGATGAAGAGTTCGTTACATGGCATGGTAAATTCCGGGCACCATTGCAAAATCAGCCCGTATACCCGCGGCCCTTACAAGAAAGGATTCCCATCATCAGAGGAGTTGGCGGATCACCGGCTTCTTTCATTAAAGCAGGCGAAATGGGATTACCATTAACAGTGGCTATTATTGGCGGAGATACAGAACGCTTCAGGCCACTTGTTGATTTGTATCGGGAAACGTATCTGGCTAACAATCACCCAGAAGAAGAGATGGTCGTAAATCTACATTCACTAGGGTTTATTGGTAGCGATCAGCAATCTGCATTGGATACCTATTACCCGGGATATGCCAAAATGTTCAACAAAATTGGAAAAGAACGAGGTTGGCCACCCGTGACCCGTGTTGGCTTTGAAGCGCAAGCAGGTGATGAAGGTGCATTGGTTGTGGGTGACGCGCACTACGTCGCGGAAAAGATTGTGCGACATTCAGAGGTACTTGGCGGAATCAACCGATTTACTTTCCAGATGGACAATCCGCTATTGACGCATGAGCAATTAATGAAAGCCATTCAACTGATCGGACAGGAAGTGATTCCGCGGGTACGCACTTTGACACAATAATCCGTATGGTAAAACAGGTGATTTCGGAAAGTGAAATCACCTGCCCTATCGTCTAACTGGTAAGTGATGCAAGAGAAAATCAAATTTTGCGAACAAGATAACCACCCATTGCGATGGTCCATGCCGTTGTTCCAAAAATGAAAACCCTGAATCCCGACACATCTGTGTAAATGAATCCCGAAATGATGGTCAATAAGGCAATCGAGACAAGGCCTATCCCTAAATACCCAACCCACATTGGAAACTGTCTGGTCCTCAAAATGGCAATGGACCAAAACAAGGTAGAGACACCAACTGCTGTCATGAAAATGTAATCATTGGCCAGGTTAAAATAATGGTTGTAGCGGATGATGGGTTTGAGGTTAGCAATCACTTCTTTACCAGCGTCAGCATGCGACTGAACCAATTTCATCAATACCAATCCATTTAAGGTAGCCGCAATCATCACAGCAACTAACCCAAACATCATAAATGAGAAAGCAATCCGTGAAAGGAAAACTGAATCCTGCAATTTCATGGTAATACCCCAATACCCATATGCGACAAAGGGCACTGAAAATAAAGCGATGGCATGGGATATAATGCCTATACCCACGATTTTGACCAAATGGTCAAAACCACCGCCCACCGGATGCAATACCATGGTCACAATCATCAAAAAGGAACCGACTATCAAGGATAATCCAGCACTACGAAGGTTCTTATCATTTATCATTTCAAAGGAAATTTAGTTGACACAAACCTAGAAGAGCCAAGAGGTTCTCACACTTGATTCAAATCAAGAAATACTTCTAATTCGTTTCCGCACACGACTCAAAGTCTCTGGGGTCACCCCAAGGTAAGAGGCGATGTGTTTCAGTGGAAAGGTTTTGATAAGCTCGGGACTGCATTCCAATAAGTTTAAATACCTTTCATCAGGACCCTGTTCTTTCCGGTGAAGTCCCTGCCCCGGATTACCAAGAATTTTCCCAAGTTGAAAAAATACCTGTGACTGCCCGATGAGGTCGTGCAAGTCATGAATGGTCAAAATATGCGCCTCTGTTTTTTCAAAAGCCTGAAATTTGCACGTCGATGGTGTTCTTGATGTAAAACTGGTATGTTCTACAATCCAATCTCCGGGAATATATAGACCAGTAGTCACCTGATCAAGTTCTGAGTTAAGATAGAATGAATGTACACTTCCTTGTTCAAGGAACCAGAAGCAATTACAAGTTTCCTTCAGGTCAAGCAGTAAATCTCCCTTTTCATAAGTTTTCGGTGATAACTTTGCACGAATTACCTCAATATCATGTTCTGAAAAGGAACCGATAGCTTGCATTGATTGAAAAAATAAATGCGACATGTATGGGCCAAAGTAAAGTCAAAACGAACATTTGAAACTCAAAACTTTACGGATTTGGTTCATTCCTGGGTTTCATCGGTTCACGTAAGTTCATGTTAGGTCAAGTCCCATATTTTCCTATATTGTAAGAACGGTTAATTTCGAACATTAATGAGAAAAGGAATAACCTGTTTTATCCTTTTATTTATCTTCTATTCCTGGGATGCGTTTGGTCAGGAAATAGACAGCCTTAAGGATTTACTAGATAGCAGTGAAGGAAAGTCAAAAGTAGAACTTTTGCACTTACTTTCAAGAAACCTTCGTTGGAGTCAACCCGATGAAGCCCTACTATATGCTACAGAGGCACTGGAGATCTCGGAGGCACTAGGAAACACCACTTTACAGGCCACTTCTTACCGTTTGATTGGCGGGGCGCATTACTACCTTGGGAATTACAAAAGCTCGCTTGTTTTTAGCGAGAGGTCTTTAAATATCGCACAATCCATTGCTGATACATCTCTGATGATAACAAATCTCAACAGTTTGGGTATCGACAACTATGACCTGGGCAGTTACGAGGCCTCAATGCAATACTTTTTAGAAGCGGTGGATTTGATGAATGCCAATAATGGGAAGTTGCAAAGAGGTATCGTACTAAATAACATGGGATTGCTATTTGAACGCATAGGCGACTATGAAAAAGCACGTTCCTATTCTCAAATGGGCCTTGCAATAGCCAGGCAAAACAAAAACCCAAATGTTCAGGTGTATTCTTTCAACGGTATAGGTATTTCATATTTAATGGAAGGGGATTATGAAGTTGCCCGACAGTACCTGGACAGTTCTCAACAAATCGCCAGAGAGGTTAACAACCGCGTTTGGGGATCTGTTGCTCATAATCAAATGGGCGAAGTATATAGAAAGATGAACTTGTTTGATTCAGCGGAACTCCATTACAACAAAGCTTTATCCCTAAGTGAGAGCATAGAAGACAGAAAGCGGATTGCTGATGTTTACACCAACTCCGCCAAGCTTTGTCTTGCAATGGGGAACCTGGACAAGTGCATCAACTTCCTGGACCAAAGCCAGGAACTGGCGGCAACTTACAACTGGCGGCAATTGTTTCTGGATAACCTGCGATTATACGCCGAAGTATATGATGCTTTTGGCATGGACGAGGAAGTTATAGAAAGTCAGAACATGTACTTGATTTACAGAGACTCTATCTATAAAGACATCATGTCCAGAAATCTGGAAATGGTTCCTCTCAAGATCTCAGAGCAAAAGGATCAGATCAGATTGTCTCAGCAACAGGCGGCTTTAAAAGAGCAACAATTTGCTAATTATATCTATTTGGCCATAATCGTAGTAGCGATTCCTATTGCCTTACTTCTTTTGTACCTGCTTCGAAAAAACAAGAAACAGAACAAAGTTTTGGAGGCAAAAAATGAAGAGATCAAGCAAACGCAGGATTTACTTGTGAAATCCGAGAAAATGGCCTCCCTGGGAGTACTAGCAGCGGGAATTGGTCACGAGATCAACAACCCCTTGAATTACATCGAAAATGGTGTTCGCAATATTTCCACCATTATCGATACCGACTTTCCTGAAAACAAACACCCGACGCTGGAAAAATTCATGTCCATCGTAAGTGAGGGCGTCTCCCGGGCATCCACTATTGTTGATAGTCTGGCCAATTTTAGTAGAACCGGACAGGAAAACAATGAGTTATGTGACCTGAAAGTCATCGCCGAAAATTGTTTGGTCATTTTGTCCAGTAAAACCAAAAACATCCATTTCATAAAGAACTACTCAGAAAAACAGCTACTGGTAAAAGGCAATGAATCCAAATTGCATCAAGTTTGTATGAATCTCCTTTCTAATGCGATTCACGCTGTGAAAGACATACCTGAACCAGTCATAGAGATCAAAACAACTCAGCTAAAATCTAAGCTCGAGCTTTCGATCAAAGACAATGGATATGGAATAGACTCTGATAACCTGTCGAAAATTAATGATCCGTTTTTCACTACGAAAAATCCAGGAGAAGGAACTGGATTAGGATTATTCATAGCTCACAATTTTATTGATGAACATAATGGCCAGTTAAAAGTTACATCAATTAGAGGAAATGGTGCGACCTTTACCTTGCACTTGCCGTTAAACCAACCATGACTATGAGTAAAGATGAAGAAATCACAATCCTGTATGTAGACGATGAGGAGATGAACCTATTCATCTTTGAAGCATCCTTTAAAAGAAATTATCAGGTACTTACCGCAGCATCTGGTAAAGAAGGTCTCGATAAGTTACAGGAAGCTTACAATGATATCATCGTTGTGATAAGCGATATGAACATGCCTGAGATGAATGGCGTGAAGTTCATTAAAGAGGCTCGGAAGAACTTTGAAAAAGTGGGCTACTTCATTCTTACCGGATATGGCTTCAATCATGAGATTGAACGCGCCTTAAAAGAAAATGTAGTCCATAAATTCTTTACCAAACCCTTCGAACCAGATCAGATTGAAGCAGCGATCAATGAGTTCAGAGACATTAAACTGCAGGGTTGATCTCATTTTGATCAACAAAACCTCTTTCCGTATCCCTCTCATAGGGATGCCACCTGCTGTATAGACCTAAACCCACGGTCTTTAAAAATTCAACTCAATTTTGGTAACCATGCTATTTCATGAAGGTATTCCTACAAATAGGAATTTACCAAAACCTTGTATACCTTAGTATTCCTACAAATAGGAAAATACCCATGAAGAAGTACCCTCTTGGAGAATTCGAGGAGATTGTTCTACTAACTGTTGGCGTACTGGACCAACAGGCATATGGCTTCAGTATCAAGGAAGAAATATCCGAGAGACTCAGTCGAAAAGTAAGTATCGGCGCACTCCAAACAGCCCTTATTCGCATGCAGGAAAAAGGTTATCTGACCAGTAGAAAAGGAGAAGGAAGCACTGCTCGTGGAGGTCGACCTAAGATGTACTTTCAAATTACCGCTCATGGTATGAGAGCCCTTGATTATAACAAGAACGTGCGCCTGGATCTATGGAATGCCATACCTAATAAAGCGCAATTACTGAATTATGATTAAGAAGATAGCCGATCGCCTGTTGCAATGGTTCTGCAGGGAAGACCTCTACCTTTTCATCAGAGGAGACCTTCAGGAAAATCATGACAAACATCTTTCAAGTAACTATCCAAAATGGAAAGCCAACTGGCTATTCTTCATGGAAGTTGTCTTGCTCTTTCGGCCTGCCATAATAGAACTCAATTTTATCCCGGTCAAATACTCAAACAATTTATCCATGTTCAAAAACTATTTAAAAATCACACTTCGCAATCTCCAGCGTCAACATACCTATGCTTTTGTAAACATCATCGGACTTTCAGTAGGCATAGTGAGTTTGTTTTACATCTGGGTCTTCATCGAAAGCGAGCTTTCATACGATCGACACCACGAGAATGTAGAACGAGTTTTCAGGGTTTCTACAGAAAACACCTTAAATGGTGAATGGATAACCATGGCGACCTCCCCTCCCGGGTTGGCTAAAAGAATTGCTGCGGATCTACCGGAAATTCAGGAAGCCACCAGAGTTTCCGGTTTTCTTGGAATCAAAAAGAATATTATCAGAATTGATAATCGCACGTTCATGGAAAAGGACGGCTACTTTGCCGATCCCAATTTCTTCAAAGTATTGACTTATGATTTACTAGAAGGAAATCCGGAAACAGTATTGGACAAACCTCAAAGCATGGTCTTATCCCATACACTGGCTAACAAATTATTTGAATCTAAAGAAGTAGTCGGTCAAACATTGACGTTGATCAACGATTATGGCGAGTATGATTATAACATCACTGGCGTTTATGAAGATCGTGGTGTCTTATCGCACTTGAATCCGGCTTTTATCTGTTCAATGAACAGTGGTGCAATTGGAAACTTCATAACAAGTAGCGATCAGATCGTGGGTAACAACTTTCTATTTACTTACGTGAAGACTAATCAATTAATTGCATCAGCCGAGTTGCAAGAAAAAATCCCCGCTTTTCTAAGCAGTTATGTGGATGATGCCAAGCATACTCATAGTTTTCTCTCAGTACAAGACATCTACCTGCATTCCGAAGGTCGTGGTGACACCAGCCTTGGCGGAGATATACGCTACCTCTACATTTTGGCAAGTATTGCGCTTCTCATCCTTGTCATTGCTTGTGTAAATTTTGCTAACCTGGCAACTGCTCAGGCCACTAAAAGGGCCAAGGAAATTGGCATTAGGAAAACCTTCGGTGCCTATCGGAAAATGATCATTATTCAATTTCTTGGAGAGGCCATGATCATGAGTTTGTTGGCCATGGTGCTATCTGTTGTGATCATCGGGCTAATAACTCCCGGATATACACACCTTACAGGAAAAACAATAAGCCTAATTGCGGTTCTGGAACACATTCCAGTCCTGGTCCTGATTGCCCTGGTCACAAGTTTATTAGCTGGTAGTTACCCAGCATTCTATTTGTCGAAACTTAAGTTGCAAACAGTATTGAACAAAGGTGCCCGAAATGGCTCAGGGTCATTTCTGATCCGAAAAGGCCTCGTAGTTTTTCAATTCGTCATTGGTATTCTTTTCATCATTGGGTCTTTTACGACACTTGATCAATTACAATATATAAAATCCAAACCACTGGGTTTTAATGTCGAAAATCAACTGGTAATACCCCTTCAATCAAAGGAGGCAATCAATGAACTGGAAAGAGTAAAACAAACCTTCAGTACCATCCCGTATGTAAAAAATATCGCGGGCACTAGTTACACGCCCGCCGAGTTCGTTCTTAGTGACAACCACTTCAGAACTAGTCGTACAGCAGAAGGTGAAGCCGTCGTAATTCGTCAAAATGATGTGGATTACGGTTTAATCGAAACACTTGGTATTGAACTGCTTGCCGGCAGAACTTTCGACAAAAGTTTTGGTCAAAATGATTCAACGATATTACTCAATGAAACTGCAGTCCAATCTCTGGGAATGACCAATGAGGAGATTCTGAACCGTGAAATATATACTTCGGAGGGCGAAGGCACTATCGGATATCGCGTGATTGGCATAGTCCGGGATTTCCATGCACATTCTTTACATCGAGCCATTGAACCCTATCTCTTCGCCATGAGACCTGGAAGAACCGCTAGTTCACTGATAGTGACGACTACTAATGCCAGTCCAACTGAAATCATCGAATCGCTTGAAAAAGAGTGGAAAACACTTTTTCCACAACTGCCATTCGAGTTTAATTTCCTGGATCAGCAACTACAGTCCAAGTATGCCATTGACGAGAAATTCGGTCAGGTGATTTTGGTCTTTACCATGATCGCACTCGCCTTGTGTTTCATAGGGATCTTCGCTCTGACCTCCTTCAGCATTCAGCAAAACATGAAGTCAATCAGTATTAAGAAAGTACTTGGTGCTCAGGTCGGATCCCTCTACTTCCAAATGGCATCCGGGTTTTTGTTGCTCGTATTAATGGCTTCGGTAATTGCCCTTCCTATAGGGATTTTCACGATGAGTAAATGGCTGGAATTATTCGCTTATAGGATAGAACCAGGTTTCGAATCCGCGTTTATTCCTGTATTGTTCATTGTTATCAGTACCCTGCTTGTCATTAGTCAGAAGTTACTTAAAGTGGCCAAAGTAAATCCGGCCACAATTCTAAGAAGTGAATAAGTTCTGATTCCATAATGACGCTACCTAGGAGTAACAGCTGTTGCTGCATCGCAGGTTGGATCGAATAGAGAATCATCCGGACACTTTCCTAACTATTGCGTTAGGAATCGGCCTGGTATTGATCCAAATTATTCTTGATTGGTTTCCCTCTCCACCAGGTGGCCAACGAAGAACCTGTCATGTTCATCAACGGACCAAACACCGATGGTGCCAACCCTATCGTGGCCACTTTCCCCATTTGAAGGGCAATACCTGACGCGAGGCCTGAGTTTTGCATGCCCACTTCAAAAGCGATGGTTCTACAGGATTTCTCATCCATTCCCAGTACCCTACATAAGCCATAACCAAAGCCATAACCAAGCAGGTTGTGAATAAAACAAGCCAGAATTAAAAGTATTCCGATCTCAAGTAAGTTATCTCTTCCGGCTGCAGTGATTACTGTTATGATCAATCCAATGGCAATCATTGAAACCAAACTGAGCAATTTCTCCATCAGGTTACGGTTTTTCCCAAAAAGTCGGAGAAAAATAAATCCACTGATCGAGGGTAAAACAATGAACCAAAACAGACCTAAAGACACTTCTGTCAATAGTTGAAAAGCAAGTAAATCTTCAGTCAGGAATCCAATGGCACTTTTCATCAGAATGACCGCTGTAAAACTTATTAACTGCAAAAACCGCCCCTTTAATGATGTCTCACTAAAAGCAAAAAGGTTAAATGTTAACCCTCCTAGGATAGGAAGGATCACCATATTCATGATTCCCAACATCATGCTCCAAAAATCAACAGGTACTAATTCCCCGGCAATCAATTGCATCAAAATTGGAGTTAAAATTGGTGCCAGCACCGTGGCCACAGCTGTTAATGTGACACTCAAAGCAACATTGGCTTTTGACAGAAATGCCATAACATTTGAGGCCAGACCACTGGGACTTGTGCCCACAAGTACGATCCCTGCAGCAATTTCGGGCGGAAATCGAAACACTGTGATCAATAGCAATGCTACCAGAGGCATAATCGTGAATTGACAGATTACACCGATCAAAACCGCCTTAGGTGCCATCACTACCCCCTTAAAGTCTTTCAAGCTCATTTGAGACCCCATTCCAAACATAATGATCTGTAGCAATGGAATGATCAGGCCTTTCAATTGATACTCACCGATCTGAATAAAGTACTGTGGGAAAAACATGGCCATGCTGACTGATGCTAAAATCAATATGGTATAAGTAAAGCCTCTCATAAATGAACTAACTCGAATACCTATAGAAAGAAGAATGAGTCCGATGATCGTGGCTAAACCCCTGGAATTTCCCAATAGGTCGAAAGCTACAAGGATGAGAAGAACAATCGATATTATTAGAATGCCCTTAAGTAAGTTTCTCATAAATAAATTCTTCAGCTGGTCTCTACTTTAAGAAATTGCTAAAGTCGATTTCCTGCATCCAGCTAATATAATCCAGTTCTGGTTGGTTGGCGGTATTACCTTGACATCACAGCACGTTTAGCTACAATGACCTGATCTCTTTGGCGAATACGAATCAAATACATACCAGATTTCAAGTCGCTGACATCTAATTTTATTTGCTGATTCATGGAGTTGATCTCGAACATTTGATTCATCACTAATCGACCGTTCAGATCCATCACAGTGATCTCAGCAGGTGAAGTGAAGTCGCTGGTCTGTAATTCAACTGTGATCTCTTTTTCGATTAAAGGGTTGGGGAACAGGTTAGCTTTGAATGACCTGCCGTTTGGCGCATAATCTACGATAACTATTTCCGAATATTCAAATGCGCCATCAAAATCCACTTGTTTCAACCGGTAGTATTGTATTCCAGGAATAGGGTATTCATCAGTAAATTTATAAGACTGTTGTAGTGAAGTACTTCCTGCTCCCTGTATTTGAGTCACTTCATGATAGACAATACCGTCCAGAGATTTCTGAACTTCAAAATAATCATTGTTAATTTCTTTCGCTGTAGCCCACTCCAGATTGATAAAGGCATCTTTTACGTACGCCTCGAAGTAGAGCATTTCAACTGGTAAGGGATTAGTATCATCCTTGGATGTGGCCAATGACAGATCTGAGAAACTGGTCATTGCTGTTGAAGCAGTCACAGTACTGCTCGAAAAAGCTCCATTGCCCAAATCTTCCCATTCAGTGCCTGTGTAATGTGCTACAAGTAGCCTAATTGGAGAATCCACTTCACTACTCCCATCATAAAACAAGGTAGGAATGACACTGGTAGATCCATTATCTCTTGCTAAATCCCAGTGCTCCAGTCCACTAACTCGAATAATGTTCCCAGTCTTGGTTCCTGTTGCTGTAGTGCTGCCTGAAAATAAGTATTGGCCGGTATATTGATCGGTAGCACTTCCTGTTTGAGGTTGGATACCCAATCGGGCATATCGACTCCCATCTCCTATTGGAAAAACGAAATCATCATCACCTATTTTACTCACCGGACCAGCCACAAAACTACTTCCGTCGTTACTACCTCCGGTAGGTGTGGTTTCTACCACCCCATCATATCTCACCGTAGCATTGTCATTGAAGGTCAATGTACCTGTCCCCGGAACTACTATTCCATCCATAAAGTTCAGGTAATTGGATATTGTAACATTGCTGTTCAATGTTAGGTCTGCGCTACCTGAGGCCGTGTTACTAACAGCCAGTATGCTAAAAGCTGTTGCTGATGATCCACTAATTGTTTGAGCACTTCCTCCATCGAAAGTAACCGTACCTGGAGTAGTAAACGTACCATTATTTACGAGATTTCCTGCCAGGTTCATAGATGTCAATCCCGATAGGTTTAAGGTATTTCCCACCGTGAAGTCACCATTCACATCCATGGTAGTGATCCCTGTTAAATCCAATGCCGCTCCGGATGCCATGATCAGATTTCCAGTGACATTCAGATCGGCACCATCATACTCTCCACTGGTGACTACCAGATTTGTAAAAGAGACCGTAGCTGGATCATTGTCAAAGGTATTTGTGCTTGAACCTTTATCAATTTCCAATGTAGCCACCGTGATCGCATCTGATTGCACTTCAGGGTCCGTAGCACTGGTAAATACGACCCTGCCTGAACTTCCATTGAAAGTTCCCTGATCAACATCCAACGTGCCACCAGCTCGGATTGTATTGGATCCAAGATTCAAAGTTGTCCCAGTAGCTAGAGTTACGGCTCCAGTAAATGTTTGCGTACCTGAACCGACAGTTACTATAGTCGATGACGTACTTATATTCACAGCAGCAAAAGTATTGTCACCATCAATTTGCTGTGCATCTCCACCATTGAATGTTAAAGTACCAGGGTTGTTCAGTAGGTTCGAGCTTGCCTGATTGTCCCAATTTCCAGTCACAGTGATGGTATTGGAATTGGCATCAAAAGTGCCTGAGGAAGAGTTGATACTCAGGTTTTCGATCACCAAACTTCCTGTCAGGTCTTTCTCTCCAAAATTATCAAGGGTGAGGCTACCAGTACTTCCAAAAGTCAGATTCCCGGGAAGATTGGCAGTAGCCGTATTAGAGAACACAAATGTGCCATTAGACACGTTAAAATTGCCTCCCCCGGAAGTGAAGCTACCACGCAACTCAAGGCTCAAATTACTGGGGTTTTCAAGATCCGTGGTACCCAGAGTCAGGTCACCAAAAATGGTTAAACTCACTCCCAGAGATTTATCATGAGAATCCTGTGTTGTGCCACCTATGGTCAAGTTGTTGTATTCTGTGAAAACTGAAGGTAAGGTGTAGGCAGCATCTCCCAAATAGGAAACGGTACCGCCATTTTGGCTAAAAAATGTGGAACCCGAACCAGTGATCACATATGTATCGAGGCCAGTCGCATCAATTTCTAAGGTTCCTGTTCCTGTAACTTCCCCAAGTGTATGACCAGTGGTAGCCGCTATGTCAAGTGTGCCTTGAAGCGTGATTGATTGAGCGGTATTGGTGTTATTATCCATGGTCATGGTATGTCCGGAAGAAATGGTTACTGCATTGCTCGCCCCAGGTATCGACCCGGCGGAGGTGGTTCCACCATCATCCAAGGTCCAGTTAGTGCCATCATTCCAATCACAACCCAGGGAACAGTCTACCCCTCCTCCGGCTCGGGTGAAATATCGAGGGAACAGCAAATCATTATCTCCTGCGATCCACTCTGTATTGATTGCGGTACTAAAATCTATGGTCCCATTTAAGGAAACAGAAGCACCAAATTGATTACTTCCTGCATTCAAATTCGTGACAGAAGCCACGGGTTGATTCCAGCCATCATCAACTCCTCGCTCACTATAGGCAGAATTATAGTCACTTTCTGAGCCTTGAACATCACCATCATCATATTGGAAAATCAGATCAAAAGTCACAGCTCCCCCTATTCCGGTAATATCCAAGTCATAGTGGCGGTTTAAGGTCGTGGCTGAAGAACTAATACTTTGATCGGTTGTTGTACCATTCACGGATCTTAGGGATAGTGTGCCTGTTGAAGCAATTTGGTCGTTAATTGCTGCAACAGTAACAGGTGTATACTTACTTCCGGAATCATCCACACCAATTGGAAAGACAAGATCCCAGTCTACATCACTATCGTCGGCATTCTTCACTACCGCCGGGGCTGAGCCAGATCCATCCGTTCGAATCATCCGGGTAGCACTAAAATCTCCTACAGTAGTCCCTCCTCCATTTCCGGTAATAGTCGCACCATCAGAAATGGTCAAATCACCGGAAGAAAGCACAACGTTACCTTCATTCTGCAATGCGAGCGTACCATCAAAAGTTACGGCATTATTGAAGGTCACATCAACACCACTTGCCTTTGCAATCGTCAGGTTATTAAAAGTCGTAGCCCCCGTAAGCGATTGGGCAGTTGTCGTATTATCAAAAGTCAATGTATTACTTGTCGTAGTATAGGTGCCTGTATTATTGAAATTACCAGCCAGAAAGACGGTATTCGGGACGGTAGTAGTACCTGCATTACTAAAATCTCCATTAAGATCTATGGTCGTGTTACTTGTGAGTGATGTTCCGGAAGCCGTACTCGTAACTCCGGTTACGATAAGTTCAACATCATCCATTTGCAAGGTTCCATTAGTGACAGTAAGACTATTCTCCACCGTCACGTCATTTACATTCGTAGGAAATGTAAGGGTACCTCCGGATTTGTTGAGCGTCAGGTTATAAAAAGCCTCAGACTCACTTCCATTGGTAAAACTAACCGTTTGATTACCAGTCCCTGTAAAGGTCACAGTCCCGGTCCCTGGATCAAAATTTGTATTGTTTCTGGTGTCCATGGTCCAATTGCCCTGGATCTCCATATCAAAAGTTGAAGCAGCCAATTCTGACCTTCGATTTATCGAAAGGTCACCGGCTATTACGATATTCCCTGTTAGTGTTCGAGTGGCTGGATCCCCTCCGGTGCGTGAAATGATCAGGTTACCGTATGTGATACCACCCTGAACTACCTGGCCACCATTGGTAAATCGATAAGAAACATTGCTTGCCGCATCAAGTGTATAGGTCCCAAAACTTGCAGGAAAGTTAGTCGTTCCATCAATGATCACATCTGTATTGGCCGCAGCGGTGAACGTACCATCACCGTCAGCGTCAGTAATCGTGAAAGTATTCATCGTAAGAGAATCGCCATTCAATGTCACATCTCCCGTAACACTGATGTTATTGGCCAGTGTGATGTCGACGGAATTGCTGAAAATTAAGCTATGGTAGTTTGTATTTGTTGGCAAAGTGTAGGCCATCGTGCCACCGAAATCCAAGGTACCTCCACTCAGGAACGAAGAGGCAATTGTTCCCATTACGGGTGTTGTTGCTGTGGTATGATCAAAGGCCAGGGTCCCGGTTCCCGATATGTCGTTCAACGTCGACACATTATCTATTTGGCTATTTAGGGTTCCATTTATTTCTACTCCTGAGGCAGCAAGACCCGTAGCAGTAGTAATGGTTACCGTATTACCAGAGCAAATGACTACCGGGTCGCCGGATGTAGGTTCCACACCGGTAACTTCATTCCGAATTCCCTCTGCGCATTCGTCATTGGTCCAAGGTGTTGTTGTGGTCGCCGTGTTATTCCAGTCGCCATCTCGGATGGTATAATAAACGGTAACTGGATTAAATGCTCCGTCGACGCCTGCAGTGAAATCACCGGCGATATTGTCCGAGCCAGGATCTGTAAACGTAATAACCTGGCCCGATACATTAGTGGTAGACCCTTCTGTCCAATTGAAGGTAGGCGATCCAGCATTTAGCGCATCAAGGAAGTTTGTATCATCACCACCTTCAACCAGATCAGTGTTTACCGCGCCATAAGTGTATGTATGAGTTGCTGTTTGTGATCCATTGAAACTGCCTGAAGTGACTGACCAATATAAATTCAAGGCATTTTGTCCTGTTGTAACCTGAGGATGTTGTGAAGAAATGAGTACTACATTCGTTGTGGCTCCTGCCCCCCCTCCAGCTGTGAGATCAACCTGAGAGGGCAGATAATAATCAGTAGCATTTATAGTGGCACCTATTGGGAACGTAAATCCAGATGTAGCTGTATTTGGATAAGTAAGTGTTAACCCGGCAGCGGCATCACTTCCACTCACCCTGATCATATTGGTGTTGTCCGCACCACCAGGAATACTTATTCCGGCAAAAGGAGTCGTTTGATTCTCAATTGTAAGACCATTATCTCCCAAGTCCAGGATCACGTCATCTGAAATAGTCAACGCTCCCCCGGAAGATATAGTCGTGGTGCCGCTGACTTGAATCACTCCACTGGTATTGCTCAAAGTCAGGTCATCAAATGTAGCATTCCCCGATATGGAAGAAGTTTGTAGGCCTAAAGGAGTAGTCATAGTAATTCCCTGACTATTTTGATCTAATGTGCCCTGTGTATAAGTCCAATCTCCATACAGAGTCAAAGCATCAGCTAACTGAAGGGTACCGGTGCTATTCAAAACGACATCACCGAATACCTGTCCATTCGATGTAAAAACCTGTGTACCGGATCCATTGAATGTAAGTGTACCTCCATCTCCGCCATCGGCAATCTGAATGGTTCCATCAGTAACTGTGAAATTCCCTCCTACTATGACATTCCATTCGTCATTATTGGACGATGTAGCCTGGTCTACACGATAGAATTCAAATTTTCCATTGCCCGGAGTACCATCGTTAAGATTGATGGTGAGGTCGTTGGTGACCTGAAGGTCGAGTTCAGTGCTGACGTTTGAATCTGGACCACCAAAATCGCCTTCGTAATCACCGTCTCCTATTTCCAGGTTATGGAAAGGGACTGCCGAGTAAACGGTAACATCATTACCAGTGGCCGTTGCGTTTACACTAAAGCCATCATGCGCATCTCTCAAAACCCTCACCGTTCCACCACTTACTGTATAATTTGTAACTGCTGAAGTGATACTGAAAGCTTTTCCATCATTAGTCTCTGCTCGTACCGCTTCCAGTATGGAGTTCGCACCAGTCATAGTAAATGAAGAGGAAGCATTATCTAATACGAAATCACCTTCCGCCCTTGCCGTAACACTTTGAACATTGTCTTGGTTAGTGGAGACATTCCGAGCCAGAGAAACTATCCCATCGTTCGTCAACGAAAAAGCTAATGCTGCCGAAGCATCTGTCACAACTGGCCGGATAGCCCCACCAACATTGAGGGTTGACCCATTCACTGTTAGAACAGCAGTTGTCCCATCGTAGCGAATAGAATTATCTGTAGTCAGATCAGTTACATTGCCAACATGAAGAATACCACTATTGATTGTTAGTGTGCCATTTAACAATATGTTTCCGGCGTTTGATGTTTCGAGACTCAGAGTTGGTGATCCGCTATTCATTGTCAGTGCAGAAGTGGCTGGAATGGATACATCACCATTGTTACTTAATACGATCGTCGTTCCTGTAGAAATGATCAGGTTACCATTTTGAAACTCAATTGATGATTCGCCTACTTCACTGCCTTGATCGGCAACAGAGAATGTAGCCACATCAACTGTTAATGAACTGGCGGAAGAGCTTCCCACATTGACAATCAGGCGGTCAAAATCTACCGATCCAGATCCTGTAACAGATGTACTAGAAGCACTATTGAAAGTAGTGTTAACGGTACTGCCACCCGTGTTCATGTCAAATGTTCCTGTGCTTGTCAATGATCCACCAATCGTGAGGCCGTGGGTGGCTGTTCCTGAATTTGCTACATTCATAGTTCCTGTGACTGTGACATTCCCCGTTAAAAGGACCGTTCGGTTATTAGTCGCTCCAAAAGAAAGGATGTCTCCAGAGGCCACAGAAGTCACCCCGGCAACGGATACATTGCCATTGGTAGCATCACTAAAAGACGCGGTGGTTCCAAATCCACCAGTTACCGTCAAATCACCAGTTAGTGTCCAATCTTCATCAGGTAATGTTTTCGTATTAGCGGCACTGGACCCGGAAATGGTCAGGTTATGATAGGTTCCACCATTAGTTGGAATCGTATAGCTTCCATCTCCAGTATAGATCACCGTACCCCCGGAGGCACCCAAGAAACTGGACCAGTCAGCTCCGTTTTCACTAGGAAATGTAGGCGAGTCCGCGTCTCCGGAAACTATTCTCAAGGTTCCAGTCCCACTTACAGTTCCAAATGAATGTCCAGAGGTGGGTGTTCCCGCATTTTCACTGATGATTATAATCCCATCGGACTCCAGGTTGATGGAACCGGCACTTTGACCATCCGAATCGACTGTAACATCATCACCACCTACTACCACCGGAGAGTTGGTACCTGGTGTACGGTTAATCGCGGTTGATCCTCCACTTGTATTCGTCCAGTGAGCACCATTGTCCCAGTCGTGATCAGAAACACCTGATATCAAATAAAAAGTAGTGATCACACCGGCAAATTCGTCTTCCTCACCTGCTGTGAAATGACCATCTGAGAATTCAACGCCATTCAATGTTACCACATTGGAAGTTACACCGTCAGAGCCATCAGTGGTCTCGTCTGAAGTGGTCCAGTCCGGATTAGAAACATCGTAATGGGCGGCTATATAATTACCCTCCACGCCTCTTACATCACTATCATCATAGGTATAGGAATAATCTGCATTGACGTCCGCAAAATTATTACCATCATTTACTAACCAGTAATAGTCAATATCCAGCGTATTACTTCCATCCAGAGTAAACTGGGAGCCACCAGTAACAGGTAATACCGTCAAAGCACCAAATGCAGAGGCCGCATTAAGTGTCATCGTAAAGGGTGTGAACTGTGTACCTGTACCCAAAGGGTACGTCTTACTATCCGTGTTGGTGGTAAATGTCTGTATCATTCCTCCGGAAGAGGAAGCTCCATCGAACGCTACAAATGACGAACTTGACCCACCAGTAATACTTACCCCAGAGGAAAATGTAAAAGTTCCAGAGCCAATATCTATAACACCGTTAGTCAAAGTCAGAGAATTAGTAATGTTTATATCCAGGTCTCCCATGGCACCATTGGCATCATTCATGACCAGGTTTGAGATTGTAGCCGTACCTGTAGTACTCAAGGTATGACTACTTGATCCGCCTGTTAAAGAAAGAGAACCCGTCCCTGAGTAGGAATCATTTACTGTCAAATCACCACTCACAGTATGTGAAAGTGCCGCATCTGTCATTTCTCCGGTAAGTATGGACAGATCTGCAATACTTAATGCTGTATTGCTGAACGTCATAGTTTGAGAAGCATTCAAATCGATGATGAGGTTCTTAGTACCACTACCAGTCCATTCCACAGCTGTACCAGTATCAACTACTTTTGAGGCACCCGTATAACGTACAGTATAAGCGTTGCTGCCCTGAAGCGTTCCTGTAGTTGAACCGGCATCAATCGATATTACGGAAGCATTCAATGGTGTCAAGTTAGTGGAGGCAGCCAGCACACCATTGCTCAGAAACAGTGTATCGGTTAATGAAGCACTACCGGCCAAATTCACCGTACCACCTCCTGATATTGTCAAATTACTAAATGCTGATCCGTTTGGGACTTGTCCATTGCCAATGGTTGATGATCCATTGTAATCCACGGTACTCCCCGAATTGAAAGTATAGTTATTAAAAGGATCTGAGGAATGACCCGGAAAATCCGTATCCAGTTGCAAAATGCCGTTTGCTCCAATTAGAAAAGTTCCATTTGTTGCATCATCATCGAAGTTGTTGGTTCCCAGATTTAGGATACCAGCTGTAACCGTCACATCGCCTACCAGATAGCTATTTCCGCCCGCAATAAAACTGACCTGACGACCTGTACCAGAAGGGTTATTTACCACCCAGTTTCCATACGCTGTATGGCCTGTGGCAATCGATAGGTCAAAACCATCCACACTTCCCGAAGCAGAAGAACCATCACCAAATCCCCATGTAACATTGGAAAAGTCAATGGCATCGGACCCTATTCCATCAAAACTTGAGGTAATCCGATCATTTGATGTGTTTCCCGGGCTATTGATGGTTAAAATTTCGCCGGTACCTGTCGTGTTGTGCGGATCTATGAAATTTACATTTATTGGTCCCGTTATGTCCACTATACCAGCCTCCAAAATGATCAAATTAGCATCCGGATCAGCATTGTTTACTCCCTGTGCATCTATATTAATGGTAGAATTACCGCCAAGTATCAGACGGGAATTTTGCTCTCTGAATCTTAGCCTTCCGTTCAGGTTAAATGTACCTCCTGTAATTTCAAGTTCGTGATAAGCCGTAGTAGTTCCATACGCTGGTGTATTATTTTCATTGCCAACCACTATATTGGACGCTCCGTCACCAACATTCAACGTACCTCCAGTTACTTCGATGATCGTCGGAGCCGTAGGATCGGTACTACCAAAATTGATATCATTAAAGCCACCACTGCTTGCAACGCCAATATTTGTCACTCCGCTTGACATCTGAAAGATGGTGCCCGAGCGCATGTCAAGTGTTCCAAAAATGTTGAGAGTCCCACCATTTACATTCAGTGTAATATCTGTTGTGTTCGTGTCATCCGTATCTCCAGCCAATACGATACTGCCGATATTTCCTCCGCCTACATTCACCTCTCCATCACTGTTGATGGTCAGTGAAGAAGCATCCCCTGCGATGTTTATCAAATCCTCTTCAACAGGTGAAACTTGAGATGTGATACTAGTCCCAATATTTAAAGTTGCGGCAGTTGCATCTCCGTCTCCCACGGTCATTGTTGAGGTGGTTTCGTCAAATTGAATTAGGTTTTGTGTCAATTGAGTACCGTCGGTAACACCTGTGGCTATATTCAGCGTCCCATCATTTACAATAATTGCTCCCCCATCTTCAATCTGTACCAGGTCAGCATCGATAGTTGTCAATGCGTTTGTTGCAACATTGACCGTACCTCCATTCATCGTTAAAGTACCAAATACCTGAAGGGCATTATTTGGCTCATCAGTGGATTCTTGTTCGATGTTCAACGTAGCACCTGTTTCCACTGTGATCGAATTACCTGCAACAATGTCAAGGCCTCCATTTGCGGAGAAATTAAAACCACTGGTGATCGTCCAGGCACCGAAATCAACTTGAAAATCTGTACCAAAAGCCGTTGCAGTTCCTATGGATAAAGAGGCTCCACCACTTAGGGTGGGTAAAAAATCCAAATTGAGGTTTCTACCAAATTCCAGCGACCCTCCCGTCATATTGAATGTACCGTTAAAAAACTCGCTATCGGCTTCCCCACCCAAACCCTGCGTACCAACAGCGATGGTTCCTCCAGAAATGTCCAGGTCCATACTGGCCGTTGCACTTTGAAAGTCGATCATTTCAGCAATGTTCACATTTCCTGCGGTTATATTGAAAGCAAAATCTGTGGCTACATTATTAATTCTGAATCGTCCTTCTCCATTGGTAGTGAGATCTCCAATATTGAGTGTACCGCCATTTACATTGACCACTGATGTCAATCCATCAACAAGAAAAGCCTGAGTATTTGCGGAGGCATTATTAACATCCACGTTTACCGTACCATCTGTCAAAGTGAAGGTGGTATTCTGCCCTTCAAGCTCAAAAGCACCTGCCTGATCTGTTGTGGAACTCCCAAAATTCACCGTTCCTGAAGCGGTATTTACAATTAAAGTCGTATAATTCAAGAGGTCAATGGTACGTTCAATATTGAGTGTGCCAGTGGTGGTGACTGTCACTTCATTCACATCAATGGCAGAGCCTGCTTCGAAATCAACATCGTAAAATGTAGTTGTCCCGGCTCCGGAAATTGTAAAGTCATTGTTCTGCCAATCAATATTTGTGAAATATCCACTAGCAGTTTCTCCTAAAGAAATGGTCCCCTCATTACTTATATTCCCTTCAAAATTTATTAAATGCGTTCTGGAGGTGGAAACACCTGGCAAGGTGGTACCACTATCTCCTTCTCTGTTTACAATACTGGCAGACGCTGCCAGACTCACAGTCCCTGTAATCGTAAGTGTGAAATCAGTATCAAGTTCCGTATCATCCGAATATGGAAATACCAGAACACCCGTCCCCTGAATATCAAGTGAGCTGATGGAAACCGAATTAGATGTATTATGATTTGCGTTATAGATTACTTCGACTCCTGTGGAAATGATTACGTCTCCCGAGGTGGGCACAGGATTACCGCCCCATGTAGCAATATTGTTCCAATTGCCACTAACCGTAGCGGTGGTCTGGGCACTAATAGGCAACATAGCCACAAGTGCCACCAAGGCGATAAATTTGTCTAAGAATTTCAAAATGCAGGAACTTGGTGGTAAGTGTAATTTATATACCATTCAAGCCAAAGGCAAACTTACAAATGTAAATTATAATATTTAATCTTAAATTAATGCAATATTGACTTTATTATGCTTACCAAACAAGACAGATTGAGTGGTACAATTATCGACTCAAATCGTGAAACCGGTAAAGGGAATTCAGAAACGAGCTAACCAACCATTTCCATTGGATACTGGAAAATTGGAGTTTGCTTTAAAAGTACGCCTGTATCGCCGACCGGTAGGTATTTGTATGAGCATCCAGAATTACTTTGATGTCTTTGGAATAACCTCCGCCCATTGCTGCTACAATGGGCAGGCCTTTTTCATTCATAGTATCAAAGACCATGAGGTCTCTTTCAGCACATCCCTGCAGGCTAAGCCCCAGTCGACCCAATTTATCCGTCGCCAATATGTCAACTCCTGATTGAAAGAAAATGAAATCTGGTTTTACCTGATTCATTAGGTCATTTAGATGTATTCTTAACAAGGAAAGGTATTCATCGTCCTCAATTCCATCATCTAAAGGAATATCCAAATCAGAAATCTCTTTCTTCATTGGATAGTTATGGGCTCCGTGCATGCTAAATGTAAAAACCCTCCTATCCTCTTCAAAGATCTTTGCTGTACCATTACCCTGATGAACATCCAGGTCAATCACTAGTATCTTATGTGCCAATCGATTGTCAATCAGGTGTCTTGCGGCAATGGCTATATCATTTAATAAGCAAAAACCCTCAGCTCGATCCGCATAAGCATGATGTGTACCACCCGCAATGTTCATGGCTACGCCATATTCAAGTGCATACTCTGCACACTGCAACGTACCTCCATTAATCGTCACCTCACGTTCCACTAGTTGCTTCGAAATTGGAAAGCCACTTCTCCGCTCTTCTTGCTTTGTCAATGTTTGATGCTTAAGCCTGTTCCAGTAATTCAGGTCGTGAACTTTAAGGATTTCAAACTCTTCAAGCATTCTTGGAGCAAAAAAGGCTGACTCATCTACAACTCCCTCATGGACCAATTGCTTGGGAAGCAACTCATATTTTTCCATCGGGAATCTATGTCCGGGCGGTAGCGAATGATTGTAGATGTGGGACCAGGCGATCTTTAGCACGAGGTTAAAACGGTTCTGAGTGTGGTAAGTTCCAAGAGGTCGATAAAGACAAGATAGTTGCTCCCCGAATTTTGACCACCTGCGAAGATCGAAAGATTCCTTTAAAAATATTTTCATGCCCTGGTGCCGTCTTCATCATTTGGTCCCGCCTATCTTAGCAGAGGTATGGGACATGAACATCACCATAATCACGAGTCAGGTAATCTGAAAGTGGCGTTCTTTCTAAATCTGGGGTTTACCATCATTGAGATTATTGGTGGCTTACTTACCAATAGCCTCGCCATTCTCTCTGATGCCCTCCATGATCTGGGTGATAGCTTAAGTTTAGGGTTATCCTGGTATTTTCAGGAGCTATCAAATAAGGGAAGCACTAAAAAGTTTTCTTATGGCTTTGCACGCTTTTCAATTCTTGGGGCGATCATCAATTCCATTGTTCTGGTGGTTGGTTCAATCTTCATCCTTATCCGGGCTATACCTGAAGTAATGAGTCCTGAGCCTGTAAACGCGAAAGGGATGCTCCTGATATCCATCCTTGGCATTTTAGTAAATGGAGCTGCAGTTCTTCGCTTGGAAAAAGGTCATTCCATGAATGAAAAGGTCGTTTCGCTACACCTTATTGAAGATGTTCTGGGATGGGCAGCCGTTCTAATCGGAAGTGTTATCATGATTTTCTTAGATGTACCGTGGGTCGACCCATTGCTTTCAATTTTGATTTCAATCTACATCTTGTACAACGTCTATCGGAACTTAAAAGAAAGTCTGGTCATTATTCTCCAGGGTGCTCCGCAGAACATTTCCATTGAAACTATTCATCAACGTCTGGAGGACATCTCTGAAGTTTGTGGCGTTCACGATTGTCATGTTTGGTCGATGGATGGAGAATATAACGTGCTTACCATACACCTTCAACTTACTGAAGACTTTCGCATTTCGGAATTGAGAGATTTAAAAAAAAGAATACAAGATAAACTAAAACATGAATCAATTGATCACATTACTGTGGAGTTTGAAAACGACGGAGAAGGTTGTGAGCAGATGGGTGTTTAAATAATCCTGGACCAAGGCGAAAAACTTCTTTTCTTGATACAATCAGGTCCTGTTAGAACTGTGCCTCAAGTACACGTCGGATTTCCTCGAAATCGAAAGGTTTCTTAAAAACACCCGTTATTCTGTTTGCAGCAAGGGCTTCGTCGATCTCAGAATGATAATTATAGCCTGTGAGCAAAAATTTAGGTTTGTCTTTTAGTAGCTCTTCAGCTTCGATAATCATTTGAAGGCCGCTTACTTCTGGCATTTTCAAGTCAGTGATCACGGCATCTATCTCATCTACCTGTTCCTGTATAATCTCTAAACCCTCTGCAGCAGAGCCAGCAGTAATTACGTTGAAATGGGTGCTGAACAGGCGGTTCAGAATAAAGAGGTTCATTTCCTCATCGTCGACGAAAAGTACGGTCTTCATTGGGTAAAGTTAATGGTAAAACTAGTGCCTTTACCTGGTTTTGATTTGACATATACACGGCCCTGGTGATCTTCGATAATCCGATAGGAAATAGCCAATCCCAGGCCAGTCCCTTCACCCACAGGTTTGGTCGTGAAAAATGGATCACCGATCCGGTTTAGATATTCATGTTGAATACCTACTCCATTGTCTTTTACAATTACATCTACTCCATCACGACTCACTTCTGTATGGAGTTCGATGATTCCATTTTCCCCAATCGCTTCTTCAGCATTTGAAATGAAATTGAGGAATGCCTGGTGCAAACGACCTTCATTCCCGCGAATGATGGCGGGTTGATCGTCATAAGTTTTGATGAGCTTACCTTTATACTTCAGCTTGTGCTGAAGCATGATCACCGTGTTGTCCAGAATGGCATGTAAGTCACAGGTTTCGTTCATTGCATCGGTTTGGCGACTGAAATGGCTTAAGCTATTCACAATCACTGTGGCCCTTGACAAGCCTTCTTTGATTACATCAAAAGAATGCTCCATATCTCCTTCTACTCTTTCGGCATGTTTGAGATCCTGCTGCAGTATTTCCAGGCCGCCTCTGATGAAGTTCAATGGATTATTAATCTCATGCGCTACCCCAGCGGACAGCATGCCCAGTGAAGCCATCTTTTCGGAGTGTATTAGTTTCTGGGTAGTGTTTCGAAGCTGAACCATCGAATCTCCTAACTTCTTGTTTTTGTTGACGATAGCCGTCCGGAAGAGTACAGTGAAAATTGATACAATAACAAAAACAAAAACACCGCAAACCACAGCATGCACCATAAGAGCAGAGTCGGGCAACAGTGACTCTGTGAGGCCCATGAAGGTCAAAGGCAAAAATGATATCATCACCAGAAAAGAGACCCCCATAAAGATAAAGCGATCAATTACTGGTCGATAAAAAAAAGCCAATAGCGGAGGAATAATGAACTCAAAAACTGCCGGGGACAAGATACCTCCAGTGTACCAAACCTGAATGAAAAAAGAAAGTGAGGTAGTGATGACAGAAACCCTGAATAACAATACCAATCTTTTTGTAAAGAAGGAGGCAATGCCATACGCCATGAACAATGCAAAAGCCACGTATATCGGAATATACAACTCTTCAACTCCCAGCCAATAATAATAACTACCAAACCCAAAAGTGGAGAGGTAAGCCGCGACCATTAAGAAAAGGTAAAAGTTCTGCTCTCGATTGAGGTACATTCTTTCGCTCAACTTTCAATCTTTTAAAAGTCCGACAAAAATACAACTATCTCTGTGCGCAAGGGTTCTCTAAATCTAAGAAAAGAATAGCCTGAAACTGAATCTGACGCTGTACAATAACTGGTTCCTCGCAGATCATTGTTCCATCGCGCAAAATCGAATTCCCTATCTTTAAACTAAACTTGTCATCCTTATTCTCAAGAAACCGATCCATGCTCAGAAGAAGTCCAAGATTAAAAAACTTAGCTATTGTCCTACTTACACTTCCATTATTTATTTCCTCGCTTTTTGTAGGTGCACAGACCAGATTCAATGAGGATAAGGACTTACTCATAGCCAATTATGACTGCAAGACGGATGTAGATGATCTACATTCAGTGGCTGCCTTTGCAACCATTTTGCGCCTTCCGAAATACAAAAAGCTAAATTATCATGCTGTAGCAGGTACCTATGGTATCCAGGATGGTCTTTATGTACCTCCAAATGATTTATTTCAATTAGCCTTCGATAAAAACTGGTCTGATGCTCATGCCAACAGAAATAGAGCGGTCTTAGAGGTTACGAAAAAGGCCGTGAGAACCTTAAGAAAGAAAGGGCAGGTTTGGATCGCGGAAGCAGGTCAGTCCGACTTCACTGCGACGTTGATCGTTTCAATACAAACAGAAATTGAGGACATGAGTGTTTTCAGTCGTATTCATGTAGTTCAGCATAGTGACTGGAATGAGGAGGTCACTTCGTCACAAGGGCTGCAGTATGTAAAAACCACCATCGATTATCACAAAATTGCAGATGGAAATGTAGTAGGAAATGGTACGCCGGGTTTCCGAACAGAAACTCCCCTGGATTGGCGATCTATCCTTAAGAATGAATCGGTTTTGAGTCTCTGGGAAATGGCTGTAGAACTGGGAAATCAGTATAACGGTAAACAAGGCCGGTATAAAAATGAAGCCATCGCCAATGGAGGTCTGGATTTCTCAGATACTTCTGAAATCATGTATATTCTAGGGTATGCAGATTTGGTGGATTCTAACGATTTTTTTGATCAGTTTGGTTCCGGGCGTTAAGCAAGTACTTTTTGATGTTTGTGAATGGGCCAAACTCAATTCTTTCGCTTTAAGTCACTCATTTCTTCCTCATAATCATATTGCAGGTCTTCATGAAGCCCACCAATTGCTTTCTCTAGTTTCACCAGTTGTCGATCGTAAAGATTAGCCATCGCTACGCTTCGTGAAAAGGAAATCCCTGTCTCTTTCAACGTTAGACAGAAATGCATCAGCAGCTCAATTTCAGTTTCCTTCTTACCAGAATATTTGATGAATTTCTGAGCAATACGCAATGTCTTTCTGATCGTTTTTTTTGCGAAATACAAATTCTGATTCACGTCCACTAATGCCTCTTCTATTTCTTCCTTGGCCATGGCGATATATCCATCCTCAAATTCTGCTTCAAACAAGAGATAGTGCAGCAATTCCTTATTTTCCTTTTTGTATTTGGCCATTCTAAGAATGATCGCGTGCAATTGATCCGTAGGAATCTCCTTGAGTTCTTTTTTGATTTCGCTGATCGAGGCTGCTTTCATGAAGACAATGATAATTGATTAATGGTTTCCAGTTATAGACCTGTTTTATCGACATGAAACACCCGACCTACATCCTACTCCTCGTTCTTATCATACCAGTCGCTTTAATTGCACAGGAGTCCCCATCCACAACAGAGAAAAGTGCTTTTTACTCAATTCAAGACCTTGAAAAAGAACTAAGTTCTTCTGGTCGACCCTGGCTACCTTTTATACAGGGGGAAAACGTTCTGGCCGGGCTTTATTACCTAAAGGCCGGTTCAGAAGACAGGCAACAACCTCATGATACAGACGAAATCTATTACGTACTTAGTGGCCAGGCCAAGTTCGAGGCTGGTGAAGAAAATCGTTCAATAGAGGCTGGAGATATTTTGTTTGTGAAAGCCGAGGTAGATCACCAATTCTACGATATACAAGAGGACCTTAAATTGTTAGTGTTTTTTGATCAATAGATCTTTAGAGATCAAATCAAGCATTGGCACTATCCGTAATTAGCTGCTGATATTTCTGCAAAATCGAGTACAGCTCCTCAGGCTTGAACGGTTTCGACACAAAATCGTCCATGCCACTAGCAACGATTTTATCATTTACGTTGGAATAAATATCGGCAGACAGTGCTACAATTGGAATACTTCTGTTTTTTCCTGGCGACTCCCGAATAATTCTGGTCACTTCATATCCATCCATTTCAGGCATCTGAATATCTAGCAGTATCAAATTAAAAGACTCTTGTTCAATGATGTCTAAGGCCTCTTTGCCCCCTTCTACACTCTTGAATTTTACCTGCCACTTTTGTAGGAATTGCTCTAAAACAACGCGGTTCATGACATTGTCATCCACAACCAGGACATTCAAACCTTCTAAAGGCAAATATTCAATCCGTTCCTTGCTTCTTCTGGCAGAATTCTGGTCCACAATTTTCTCAAAGCTCAGACAAAATGAAAATGTAGAGCCTTTTCCCAGTTCACTTTCAACCCGAATATTACTTTCCTGGAGTTCCAGTAATCTTTTGCTGATCGTCAAACCAAGCCCGGTCCCTCCGAATTTGCGAGTGGTACTTGAGGTGGCTTGAGTAAATGTCTCAAAAATGGCCTCCAGCTTGTCCTGAGGAATACCGACTCCTGTATCCGCAACTTCGAAGCACAAATCAATTGACTTTTCATTTTCGGATTCCGGATAGATACGGAGAACAACCCTACCCTCATTGGTAAACTTAATTGCATTGCTAATCAGGTTATTCAGGACTTGTGAAAGTCTTCCTGGATCACCCTGCAGGTATCGATCAATTCCCTTGGCGATGTTTACTCGAAAATCAATGTCCTTCTCCTGGGCTTTAGATTGGAAAAGGACATTGATATTGTGTACCAATGAGGGAAAATCAAATTCAGAATTTTCCAATTGAATCTTGCCCGACTCAATTTTATTCAGGTCCAGAATATCGTTGATCAACTGCACCAGGCTATCTGCAGCGTATTTCAGGCTATTGAGGTTTTCCAATTGCCCTTTTCTGGGGTCCTCCTCCAGTAAGAGGTGTGTTGTTCCGATAATCGCATTCATCGGCGTTCGAATTTCATGGCTCATGACCGATAGAAATTCCGACTTGGTTTTGGCTGCCTGCTCAGCCTCACCCTTAGCCTTCTCTAATTGCTCATTTTGAACTTTCAATTCCCGGGTACGTGCCACAACCTCCTTCTCCAATTCTTCCTTCTGTTGCGTTTCGAGTTCGGTTCTCTTTTTGTACTCATCAAGTAATTGTCCCTGCGCTTCTCTTTTTTCCGATTCAACCAGACGCATTCGTTTACCTAATCCCAGCGAAAAGAAGAGGATTTCAGCAGTAAAACCTACGCGAGCAAAATTGCCCCACGTTACTCCTGAATCCCATATAATAATGTCAATTAAGGCCCCAATTGCCATAACCACACTGCCCAGCACCAGGTAGTTGACCATTTTGTGCTTCGAAAAAGTGATGGCGATTGTGGCCAGGAATAGCGCAATGATATCAATACCCACAACCACGCGCAGCAAAGCTATAACCATATTCATGTCGAATGTGGTCGTGTAAACTCCCGTTGAAATAAAGAAGAATATCACATTCCCAAAAGCAAGATTCTTCAACACCTTATCCCAAAACGGAACAGTTTTCGGAGTTTCCAAAAACTCCTTCAAAAACATATAATAGCCCAAAGGTGCCAGATACAGCACATTAATGAAATAACTTGAAATTAACGGTTGCTCGGTAATGATCAGTTCACGAATTGTTCCCTCTGCCATCAGATAAAACAGGGCAATGGACATTAGATACAGGCTGTACCCTAACCCTGCCCGATCTCTAAAATACAAGAAGACAAGAAAATTATAGAGTACCATAATCCAGAGGAATCCTTGAAACAACATGTTTCCTATGTACCGATCTGTATACTCCTCTAACATCCGGAATGGGCTTTTCAACTGGAATAACTCAAAGTTGTGTTCGTGTATTTCTTGAGTTATTTTAAAATAAATGGTCTTTTCCAAGCCGTATGGAAGCTGAATTGGGGCATAATAGGACCCTTTTGTCATCATTTTCTCTGACGAAGGCACCATATAACCAGTCTGATTACCGAGAATACCATGTCGCTCACGAAAATCGAAGATCTGAACCCGGTCATTTCGATGAAAATACAAGAGCCAGGTCAGCCTGGTACTATCAAAATTGATGATGTTCATTTTACCCCAATAGGCATATTCCCGATTGAACTCTTTGGAATACTCTGACAAAGGAGCGAACTCCGTTTTGAATACCACTTCAGCCAATTCGTAGGTATTGGATGGGTCCTCAAGAATTTCGATATAGCTCATTAAATCGAAAAGACCATCATTGTCCCTTCCTATTGCAAGGGCATCAATAGCGGTTGCTTCAATACTTAAGAAGCATAAAATAAGACCACAAAGGGTTAACCGGAAATCTTTGGAGTAGATCAATGTCCTATACTATACTGGCAAAAGTTGAAACTTCTTGGCCTCATTTCCAAACTTTGCCCCGGCTTTCAATAGGGATTGCTCAAATTATCCAGTATTTCTCATTGCTCCAGCCAACGCATTGATCGTTAACATCAAGCTGGTTTGGGTAGGCCCAATTTCCGTACTTTCTTCTTTTTTCAAGGCCCTCCACTCTGCCAAAAGTCGTACTTGATTTTCGTGCAGCTTTTTCATCATGGAAGCACGTAGCTGATTAGAGAAGAAATGATTGGTTCTTCTAACTTCCAGGGGTTTTTCCAATAAATGATTTAAATGCTCCTTGGTTAAACTCAATTCCTTCAGGAACTTATTCAGGAACTTATCTCTGAGCGCTGGGTCTCCTACCAGATTGGCATAACTGGTAATCACTTCATCATCTGTTGCCGCCAGACTGGTATCGACATTTGTTAACACGTATCTGATAAAAGGATCTTGCGCGGTGGCTTCTTTAAACTTCTCGTAGGCGTCGGGGCGCGAATTTTTTAAGGATTGTAATGTGCTTCCAATTCCATACCAACTGGTCATATGGCACCGTGCCTGGCTCCATGAAAATACCCATGGAATGGCACGTAAATCAGCCAGGCTATTAGCTCCTGTACGCTTCGCAGGTCTTGACCCTATCTTACTGTTTTCAATGGCATCGATTGGAGTAGCCTGACGAAAATAAGGTATAAAACCTTCCTCATTCATTAGTTCCTGATAGCGTCTTTTACTTTCAGTTGCCATAAATTCCAGCAAGTCCTCCAAAGGGTGAGGTTCACCTTCAAGTTCTGTTTGATCAGCGGCTTTACGCATGGTACTTGCTGCCAAAAGTTCCAGGTTATAGGCTGCATTTACTTTATTGGCATATTTCTGACTAATGGTTTCTCCTTGTTCTGTCAGGCGAATATCGCCTGTTAAGGACCCTTGTGGCAATGCCCCAATAAAATAGTGAGTTGGGCCTGCTCCTCTACTAATGGATCCACCTTTACCGTGAAAAAACTGGAGTTCTACACCATATTTCCTACCAATGGCGCTCAGCCTGGATTGGGCTTTATACAGCCCCCATTGACTGGCAATGATACCTCCATCTTTATTGCTATCACTATAACCTACCATCACTTGCTGTTTTGGAGCATCACCAGTTAGTTCAGCGCGATAGGCGATGCTTCGCTTTGTAAACGGATGGCTTAAAAATTTGTCCAGTATCTCCGGGCCATTTTCCAAATCTTCTATGGTTTCCAGTAATGGAACCACGGGGATCATGGAGACTAAGCCGTCTTCAGTTCTTGTGATCAATCCCGCTTCTCGTTGGAGCATGTAAACTACCAACAGATCGGAAAGCGAACGTGTCATACTTACAATGAACGAACCGATTCCTGCTACTCCATATTTTGTAACATGCCTTTCTATCACCTTGTGTACGGATATTACTTTCCCTGCTTCTTCAGTCAGATTCACATTACCAGGAAGAAATGGCCGGTTCGACTCCAATTCTTTATTTAAGAAGGTTACCCTGTCATCTTCAGGCCATTCCGCAAAATTCGTTGGCTCAATCTGACTTGCTTCCAACAGTTGAGTCACCGCTTTATCGTGGAAATCACTATTCTGTCGAATATCCAGTCGGGCCAGGCAGAAACCAAAGATATCCAGCATTCTTCTGGCGACGAAAACATCATCAAAAGCGATGGTATTGGCACCATATTCTATCAGGCTATCCTGAAGGATACGAAGATCATTCTTAAGTTCGGCAGAACGTACATAACTTCCTTTGAGGTCCGCTAATTCCGTAGCGTGGCCTCGCTTGGTGTCTACTGGCAGTTTTGTGATCACCAGGTTGATGAATTGCCGATAAGCCTCACCTTTATTCCTATCCAGGGCCTCTTGGCCCCTCTCTCCTAATTCCTCCACCATCTGCTTAACCCGCTCCTGTAATTCTGGCATGGCTCTTTCTAGCGGATGACTAAAACTCAAGCGTGTTACAAGGCCTGAAAGATTTCTTCTTATTACAACAAAAGCATTCAACCGTAATTGAAGTAATGTATGTTGTGTTACTTCCGCAGTTACCAGCGGGTGTCCATCACGATCTCCACCTACCCAATTTCCGAAAGTAAAACCTGGAAAAGCTTTGTGATCAAGTAACTCTTGCTTGTCATGTCCCAAATGTGACCAGGCTTGGAGCAATCGCCGGTCGATCATAGGAATAACATTCGGGAACACATTAACCAGATAGTGCAAGACATTTCGAAGTTCGTCCTCCACTCTGGGTTTCTCAATATAGATCTCACCTGTTTTCCAAATGCGATAAAGGCTCTGCTTGATGTTGTGACGAATGTTCTCAATTTCGTCAGCGGTGTACATTCGGTTTTCACGCTTGACGAGCAAGAGGTATAACTCTCGGTAATGCTCAAGTACCGTTGACCTTTTGGCTTCGGTCGGGTGTGCAGTAAGAACGGGCTCAATGTTAGTTTTCAGAATCAGTTCAATGATTTCCTCTTTGGAATGTCCTTCATTGATAAGTTGGTGCAAGTTATCTGACCAAAGTCCCCGAACTTCCGCATGAGCTTTCTCATTTTCGATGGCTCTTCGGTTTTGAACGGCTCCATTGATCTCAACAATATTAACTAACTGAAAAACAAGAGAGTATAGCTGAATTTGTCTATCTGTCATAGACGTTTCAGAAGCTTCTTCTATATTGATCAAAGGCACAGAGTTGGCTATCTCCTTTTCACCATTGTCCAATAAAACTTCCTTGAATGCAAGTAGAAGAAATTCCAAATCTTCGTAAGGCTTGCCTAATTGCTGTTGCAATAATTTCAGAGTTGAATTCATGCGGGAATCAAATTAATCCTTCAAATAATCATCGAAGCCAATATGAGATATGTAACGAGGCCCAACGATCAATGTCCTTTAGGAACTGTGACCAAGCCATCAATTTCTCAAGTTTGACTATTAAGGGTTAATGTGTTTTGGAAAATGAACTTCCGGGGTGAAGAGGCAATGTTAAACACTTCCAGCCAACTAAAAAGCACTTTGTTTTAAGACATTTTACGAAAACGATGATTTTTTCCTTAAAAAGCGATCTAAAACACAACAAAACTGGTTATACAAACAAATAAGTGCGGCATACTGTAGAGCAAACTATCTTTGCACCTCTAAGTATAAGCGCTAAGAAACATGAATAACAGAAAATTTCTTCCAGCTGTGATAATCGTTGCGATTTCACTGATCGTAATTTTTTCACTATCTAACAGTATTTTTTACACCATCCAGGCCACTGAAAGAGCGGTGATGTTTAAAAAATTCTCGGGTGGCCTAGACAAGAATAACATCCTCCTTCCAGGGTTTCATGTCAAAGCACCATGGAACGACATTTACCGATATGATGTCACTGAAAACCAGATTGAAGAGAAAATGGATGTGTTGGATAAAAGTGGGTTAAATATCTCTGTGGATATTACAGTTCGTTTTCACCCAATGTACGACAGTATCGGAGAGATACACGAAACATTTCAGAGAGAGTATGTAAGAAGACTCGTGATTCCTGAAGTGAGATCTACCGTTCGTCAAGTAATGGGAAGGTATACGGCTGAGGAGATTTACTCTACCAAACGTCCGGAAGTTGAAGCCTCCATTACCAAAGAAACTGAAGAGACCCTTGGAGCTCCGGGAAACAACGTCGTGATGCGCGCGCTTCTAATTCGCTCTATTTCTCTTCCTGATCAAATCCGGCAGGCCATTGAAAATAAACTGAAGCAAGAACAAGAAGCACTGGCTTATCAATTCCGATTGGACAAAGAAAAAAGTGAAGCTGAACGGAAGCGCATTATGGCTGAAGGAGAAGCCAGAGCTAATGAAATCATCAACAATAGTTTAACTAATAACTTATTAAAAATGCGAGGCATTGAGGCCACACGCGACCTTTCTAACTCACCAAACTCGAAAGTAATTGTCATTGGTAGCGGCAAAGAAGGTCTTCCATTGATCCTTGGTGGAAACTAGCTTTTCAGCCTAGGTAGAAATTATTAATTTTAACACTTCAATCAATCACTATAAAATTCTTGTAAATAAATGTCTAAGACTGCTGAAATTAAGTTTGGAGAAGACCGCTTCGAACTCCCTGTCATCGAAGGTACGGAACAGGAACAAGCCATTGACATAAGTAAATTTCGTGGCACTTCCGGTTTGATCACCATTGATCCTGGTTTTAAGAACACAGGCTCTACTACGAGTGCAATCACATTCCTCGATGGTGAAAAAGGAATTTTGAGGTATCGTGGTTATCCAATTGAACAACTCGCAGATAAATCGACATTTCTGGAAGTCTCCTATTTATTGATCTATGGTGAACTTCCCACTCAACCACAATTGGAAAGTTTTCAGCAGCAAATCACTAATCACACCTTGGTTCATGAGGATTTCAAAAAATTGTTAGACGGATTTCCATCGACCTCTCACCCTATGGGAGTACTGTCATCGTTGGTCACGGCTCTGACAGCATTCTATCCTCAGAGCCTGGACCCTACCCGTTCCGGTGAAGAAGTGAACCTTAGCATCATCCGTATCATGGCTAAAATGCCAACATTCGCGGCATGGTCTTACAAGAATCAAATGGGTCATCCCGTGACCTATCCTGACAATAGTCTGGATTATTGTTCCAACTTCCTGAAGATGATGTTTGGCTTGCCGTCAAATGACTATTCAATAGACCCTGTGGTGGCTAAAGCTCTGGACAAGCTATTGATCTTGCATGCAGATCACGAACAAAACTGTTCAGCATCTACCGTAAGAATTGTAGGATCCTCGCAAGCCAGTCTTTATGCATCTCTTTCTGCCGGAATTAATGCGCTCTGGGGTCCGCTTCATGGGGGTGCAAATCAGGCAGTGATTGAAATGTTGGAAGGCATCAAAGCAGATGGCGGAGATACCAAAAAGTGGATGGCCAAAGCCAAAGACAAAAATGACCCGTTCCGATTGATGGGATTTGGACACAGGGTTTACAAAAACTTTGATCCTCGGGCCAGAATCATCAAGAAAGCTGCAGACGAAGTTCTTGAGTCGCTGGGTGTCACCGATCCCGTATTGGACATTGCCAAAGGATTGGAAGAAGAAGCACTGAGAGATCAATACTTCGTAGACAGGAAACTGTACCCGAACGTTGACTTCTATTCAGGCATCATCTATAGAGCACTGGGTATCCCAACTGAGATGTTTACCGTAATGTTTGCCATCGGCCGTCTCCCAGGATGGATTGCTCAATGGAAGGAAATGAGAGAAAACAAAGAGCCTATTGGTAGACCGAGGCAGGTTTACACCGGAGCAAATGAAAGAGATTATAAGGATTTGAGCAATCGGTAATCTTCTATAAATATTATACTTAGCAAGAGGGTGTCGCAATGGCTCCCTCTTTTTTTATGGTGTAGGTCACATGGAGTTTGATTGGGAATAGTCGGCTCATTGTTTATTTGTCAGAACACAATTGAGAGTCGCCAATCACTTCACATCCCTGAGGCGCCGAATGAGGGTGTTAGTTTACAAATAGTTGTTAATCGATTAACGATTGAGCATTACCTTTCGCGATTGTATCTGGCCTCCAGATTGAACTTTCACCAGGTACAACCCGTTTTTGGTGTTTGTCACCAAATTCACACGATAGATACGATCTCCTGAAATCAGGACTTCCTGAATATCAACCAATTTACCGGAAAAATCGATCAAGGTGATTTCTTCAATATCAATGTTGCTTGACAAAATGAAATAATTGCGATCGATTGGATTTGGTCCCAGAGTTATTTCAAGAGGAAGGATCTCACAAACTTCATCCAGGACATTGATCTCTGTAATGACCAGACTGCAAGCCCCTCCGGAAATCACCCAGGAACTGTCTATCACAATCTGCGTGAGATCTCGCATCAATTCTCCCGATGGAAATAAATACGAGCCACCGTGGCAAACTTCACCAAAGACCATTACCGTATCAGCGGGTAACACCTTTAAATCATAAATAACAAGGCTATCGATACCCAAAGATCCCGTATATCGTATGGAGTCGTGAAAGTCCTCTTCAAGGACTATGTAAGTAGAATCCTGAAAGAAGTAGGTATCTCCGACACATACAGTATCTTTTATATAATCCGTTGGCGCTCCCAATTCCTTAATAAATTCCCTGAGAAACTCAATGTACTCTCCATCAACCATATTTCTGGCCAATGGAGGCATTCTCCAACTTGCCTCTTCTTCTGCGTCTCTCCGAAACAACTCAGAGGAGTTGGGGTTTCCCGGTGTAATAATGTGGTTGGTTTCAATTGAATTGAAGCCATCTGTATCATTATATATCAAATCCTGCATCTCAATTGGTGTTGAAAACCGGGCATCAAATTGTGGGGCAACGGCTTCTGGCTGGTGGCAACCTGAACAATTGGCATCCAGGTAAGACTTGAACCGGTTTAACGAAGATGCGGCAGTGTCGGAAATAGCTGACATTTTTGGCATACTTGAAAAATCATGAGTTTCTGTGAAAAGACCAATTTCTTCCCACAAAATCACTTGATTCTCATGATGTTCCCCGTTCCAGGTAATTGGCCTGTTTAGTTGCGCGGTTTTGACTCCCAATACAAAATCGGACTGCTCCGTATGGCACTGCAAACATTGAGATCTCGAAGGATAGTTCCATGCTCTTCTGGTTCCATCCAAAAACTCCAATGTATCTACAGGCGTCTCAACTGCAGGTATCAAGTTGGCATCCGTCCCTGATTCATTCCATTTATAGGATATACCATAAGCCCTTCCTCTGGAATCTTTGATCAGAAACCTGGTTTCAAGTCGTCTGGTAACTCCACCACCCATTTCCATTTCAAAATGTTTTATAAAAACAGTCCCACTTCTAAAAATCCATTGGTCATTTTTTTCATAGCCCACCAATCTATCATTCGGAACCGATACCCATCGTTGTTTTTCGGCGCCATCTGACCATAACGGAGTATTTATTTCATAAGGAACGATTCCTTGTGTCGGAGTAAGCGTACTCAAATCGTCAAATACACCAGTTTCTGATAGCAGCATCGGAATATCAGAAGGAACCGGAGCTTCCAACTGATAAATTTCTCCTCCTAATGCCAGGAAGTAAATTTCATCATCGGGGCCCTCAAAGAATTGTAACACCTGCTTTCCACTACCCGAAAGCACTTTTGATTCATCACGTTCAGGGTCATAGCTCCAGATGTTCCCGGTTATGAAGTCACCGTAGATCAACGTGTTTTTTAGCTCAGCATGAATTTCGCCCTGATAGACATATCCACATATTACTGACTTCCCATCTCCACGGCCATACGTCACAGCAGGGATAGCTTCTATACCCAATAGATTTTCGGGGGTTTCCTGATGCCTGATTCGACCTTCCATGTAAGGCCACTGACCATTGGTTCCTTTGGTCATGAAAGTGATTTCCTCCTGACCCTCCTGACCTACATCTCCGACCCATATACCCCCACCTTCACGATCTAATGTTGCGGTAAAAGGATTTCGCAATCCAATAGCGTAAAATTCTTCGAGGTATCGTCCTGAAGCGTCTACCCAAGGATTGTCATTGGGAATCATATAATTCCTTGTGAAATTCTCCGGATAACCTGCAGGAACACCAAAACTTCGGGCCGGTTGCCTCCTAATTGGGTGGCTTCTGGAGGAGTCATTGTTGATGTCAATTCTTATGATTCCGGAAAACAGCTCACGATCCAGTAATTGCCCGTTTCTATAGAGGTCGTAAGCTCCACCCTCATCTCCAATGGTGAAATAGAGATACTCTTCCCCATCGAAAAATAACTTCGCTGCATTGTGATTGGGGTTTGAAGAGAATTGCTGAATCAATATTTCTTCAGAAGTACGGTTAATTGTATTGAGATCTTCTGAAAAGTAAAACCTGGATAATCTGAGAAAATTCCGTTGCTCATCTACTGGATCAAAAGCATAATTGTACGCCAGGTAAATTTCCCTGTAGTGCTCAGAGGATTCATTATGAAATTGCGGATGGAAGGCAACATCAAGCATGCCGGATTCTCCTTTCGCCATCACAATATCCTTCATGTCCAGCACAACTCGAGTTTCGTCAATGTCGTCCCAGGAAAATTTCGTAACGGTCCCTCCTTTTTCAATGGCCAAATAATCCCTTGTTTCGGGAATTCGATTGATACGAATCGTAAACCATGGAATATTCAACGAGTAATGTATTCTTTTAACCTGATATTGTGAAGGGTCTCGTTCAGGAAAAACACCGTCAAAGAAGGCTTCCTTTAACTGAATTCTATGCGTAATCTCATCAACAGAAATGAATGAAACAACCAGAAAAACCGAAATCGAAATGAAAATAATTAAGCCTTTTCTCCTCATTGCATTCAATCAACTGCTTTGTATTGGCTCACAAAAATAGACTATTCAGTGGGCTAAACACTCATTGATGGAAATACCAGTATCGTATGAAGGTACGATGGGTGACGAATGTACTACAGAGTAATCTCGATCAATATCGTCGGTTCAGGATTTCAGCCAGGACAACAGCTTTTCTTGCATCTGACGGAGATCTAAGCATGTTCTTTAGTTCTGAAGCCACTTCATTCTTTGTCTCCTCTGGTTCCAGGCGTTTCATTTTAAAGTGCTCATCACGCTCATATGAAATATCTGCTCCTTCCGCTTCCTGAACGGATCGTTCGTAAATGGCCCGACTTTCAGCATCTGCAAAATGTCGTTGACGACCCTCCCTTCTGATTTCTTCAGGTACTTCCTGCTGCACGTTATGGGCAGGAATCACCTCTTCAGTTGGCGGAATTTCTGGTCTTTCAACTGTTTCCTGCTTCTCATGTTCCTCGGTAAATTCCTTTAACAAATCCTCAAAAGAAGCAGGAGCTGTCCTTCTTGGGGACTCTTCTTCGGCGGTTTGAAGCGGGGAATGGGGTTTGTTCTCGGGCTTTTTCTTCTTCATCGCCCTGGAAATCAGATAAATAGCCGCAAAAGCCAGGTAAACCCATATTTTAATTTCATCCATAGGAATCGTATCGAATGTGGAAATTTAATCCAGCTACAGGTAAGTTAAAACTCAAGGAGGTAATTATTTTTGCTGGCTGTGAAAAGATTGA
This sequence comes from Cyclobacteriaceae bacterium, assembly GCA_965215825.1. GTDB lineage: Bacteria > Bacteroidota > Bacteroidia > Cytophagales > Cyclobacteriaceae > JAWPMT01. The sequence goes on from CBDCEM010000003.1 coordinate 2,625,617, forward strand.
CGGAAGTAAGAAGGTTCTTCTTTTGATGTATACATCCGCTCTTTACAGATCCAATTACTCATTCATACCCTATGCAATTAACTCGCCTGGAGATAAAAGGTTTCAAGAGCTTCGCCGACAAGGTGGTCATCAACTTCGATGAAGGAATCACCGGAATCGTGGGTCCAAATGGGTGTGGCAAATCCAATGTTGTCGATTCCATCCGATGGGTATTGGGAGAGCAAAAAAGTCGTGTTCTGCGATCTGACAAGATGGACAACATCATCTTTAATGGTACTCGTCATCGCAAGCCTACACAGTTGGCCGAGGTTTCATTGACGTTCAATAACACAAAAAACCTCATTCCAACAGAATACTCTCAAGTAACCATCACACGCCGCTACTACCGATCTGGTGACAGTGAATATTTGCTGAATAATGTAGCCTGTAGACTCAAGGACATCACGAATCTCTTTCTGGATACAGGCATTGCTTCAAACAGTTATGCCATTATCGAGTTGAAAATGGTCGATGACCTACTTAACGACAAAGACAATTCACGACGGGCATTATTTGAAGAAGCTGCAGGTATCTCCAAATTCAAGATCAGGAAGAAGGAAACCTTGAAAAAACTGAGTGATACGGATGACGATCTGGCCCGTGTTGAAGATTTATTATTTGAGATCGAGAAGAACCTGAAGTCACTCGAACGGCAGGCGCGCCAGGCAAAGAAGTACTATGAGATCAAGGAAGAATACAAGATTACCAGCATCGCGCTTGCGCATATCACGATAAAGTCACTTAATGAGATCCATGACAATATCAATGAGCAACTGAATACCGAAAATGACAAGAAAATATCTCTGAACAAACAACTATCTGAGAAAGAATCGCATGTACAGCAATTCAAGACTGATTTAGTTGGGAAGGAGAAGCTGCTTGCCTCTCGCCAGAAAACCCTGAATGAGCACGTTCACAAAATTCGTCAATACGAGAGTGATAAAAAGATCCGCAACGAACGGCAACGTTTCCTGCAAGATAAGGTAGGTACATTGAAAGAACAGATTTCCCAGGATAAACAAAGTAGTGAGCGTTCCTCTTTTTCAATCAGTTCGCTCGAAAATGAACAGGAAACAGCCAACTCTATTCTGAAAGGCATCACAGAAAAGCTCAATGCACTAAAAACTGAATACGAAGATCAAAAAGTCCGGACATCTGATGCTCAGCAATTGGTCAACGAGTCCAATCAGATGTACAACTCCAGAAGGGAGCAGGTTTTTCAACAAAACAAAGAAATAGAGATCAAAGAAATCCAATTGAGTACACTGAAACAGGAGTTGGAAAAGACCAGTGAGGACTCTACTGAACAATCGGCTTCGCTACAGCAATTTGAAAGCAAATTGTCTGAGATTGATTCGGAAAGACACCAGTCTCAGGAACGATTTGAAACATTAAAGAAAGAGGAGGAAAACCTGGCGGAGAACCTACTGCGGAAAAGGGACCAACTGACTGACCTAAAAGATCAGGAAGCGAAAATCAACCGAAAACTGGATGCCGCTCAAAACGAATATGCATTAACCAAATCACTTGTAGAAAACCTCGAAGGTTTCCCCGAGGCCATCAAGTTTCTGAAGAAAAAAAAGGAATACAAGTCCACTCCTCTCCTTTCAGATATTTTGACCTGCGATGAAGAATACAGGATTTGTATTGAAAACTTTCTTGAGCCCTTTATGAATCATTTCATCGTAAATACACACGATGAAGCGGAACAGGCGGTTGAACTCCTTGCTGAGAGTACCCGGGGTAAGGCCAATTTCCTTGTTCTCGACGAACTCCAACGAAAGAACTGGGATAAGCAGATGGATATTGAAGGCGCCATTTCTGCCACGTCTATTGTGGAATTTGAAGATCGATATCAAAACCTCATTCATTACTTACTTCACCACGCTTATGTATACGAAGAAGGTGTTGAAATCAAAAAGGAATGGGAACATCTAACTTTCATTGCCAAATCTGGTCAGATCACACGTGGGCAATACCACATGAGCGGCGGGTCAGTCGGCCTTTTTGAAGGAAAAAGAATTGGTCGTGCAAAGAACCTGGAGAAACTCAATGAGAACATTAAGCAACTCACCCAACAGCAGGGCAAAGTACATACGCAGATCATCGGTGAGGAAATGCAGGTAGAAGACCTATCCGGGTCTTCACAAAGCAATGAATTAGAACAGGTTCGTACCGAAATGACTCAGCTTAATGAGTCTTACATCTCATTAAAAACCAGACAGGAACAGTTCGTATCGATGCTGTCATCAAATTCCTTGAAAAGAGAAGATTTGGAGCATCAAATTCAGGAATTGGAAGGTTCACTTATTGAGTTGCGTCCTTCAAGGGATTTGCTGGTGGAGCAATTGGAAGAATTGGAGTTTCAATCAGGCAATCAGAAGCACGAGTTTGAAGCGGCTAATGAATTGCTTTCGCACAAATCAGCAGCGTTCAATGAAGAAAATGTATTGTTCCACCAACAACAGAACAAAGTTAATTCTGTAACACAGGAGATTTCCTTCAAAGGCGAGGCACTTAAAAGTAGCCAGGATCGTATATCCCGTAACCAGGAGGAACTGGAAATAGTCGAACAAGACCTTACAGACCTCATCAAGAAAACGGCCGTCAATGATGATGACCTGATCGCCATGTATGAGGAAAAGGAATCTATTGAAGGTGGCGTAAATGAAGCCGAGAAATCCTATTATCAACTCAGAGGCGACATAGATAAAGAAGAAAAGAACATCCGTGAAATCCAACGTCAACGGGAAACCGTAGATCAGATCGTGATGCAATGGCAAAACAAGTTGAATGAAACCAAACTGCAATTGCACTCTGCAAAAGATCGACTAGCGGTAGAATTCAATATCAAATTCGACGACCTGGAGGGCGATATCCCCGAAGGATACGAAGATGAAACTGAAGCAAATCTGAAACTCAAAACCGAGAAGCTCAAAACCAGGCTGGACAACATGGGTCCGATTAACCCGATGGCCATGGAGGCCTATGAGGAGATCAAGGAGCGGTACGATTTCATTACGAATCAAAAGGAAGACCTTCTAAAAGCTAAAGAATCCCTTCTGAATACCATTGGTGAGATCGATCAGGTAGCAAAAGAAACATTCACCAAAGCCTTTGATGAAATTAAATCGAACTTCATCAATGTATTCCGTACGTTGTTTACCGAAGAAGATGATTGCGATTTGCGGCTAAGCAATCCGGATAATCCCCTTGAGAGTCCTATTGAAATCATGGCCAAACCAAAAGGGAAAAGGCCGCTGACCATCAATCAACTTTCAGGAGGAGAAAAGACATTGACGGCTACTTCACTGCTATTTGCCATTTATTTGATCAAACCTGCACCTTTCTGTATCTTCGATGAAGTAGATGCTCCATTGGATGATGCCAATATTGACAAATTCAACAATATCATCCGGAAATTCTCGAATAGATCTCAGTTTATTATTGTCACTCACAATAAGAGAACGATGGCCAGTACCGACGTGATTTATGGAGTTACCATGACTGAAAAAGAGCAGGGAGTTTCCAAGGTTGTACCTGTAGATCTCCGTCAACTAAACTAAGATGATCATTTGGCCGATAAGAAGCTGGATTCTCTCTTTCTTGTTTCACGATTACGGCTATATTTGCCTAGTTTTAGTTCCTCTATTGGCAGTTAACGAACATGCGTCTTAGCCTCTTAGCCCGAAAGCTCAGTGTAAAACCTTCAGAAATCAGTGATGAACTTCACGTCAAAGGTGAAAAGCCTCTTCATGGCAATTCGAAACTGAATGAAGAACAAATTGAGGAAATCATTCGATTATTTGGACCTCTTCCTGAAGAGGTGGAACCTGATCCTATACCCGTAGAAAAAGAACCTGTTGAGGTTTCATCTGAAACAAAAGAAGACCTTGAACCTCCTCTGGAGAAAGTAGTATTGGACAATGCGACCGATATTGAAGAGGAAATCATACCAGAAAGTGAAGCGAATGTTGAAGCAGCAATAATAATCGCAAAAGAAGAATCTGAAGAAGACAGCACAGAAGAAGTAATCGAAGAGCCGTCAACTACCGCGCCCGAGGTTGATTCTAACGATGAACCTGAGGTCAAGAGTGAAACCTTAGAAGAAGAAACTGAAGTCACTTCCAATATTTCTATTTCTGACCCAGAAATAATAGTAGAAGATCCTATTTCCCAGGCATCCAACGGGCATAGTACAGAAGGTGATGATTCCGATTCAGAATATACTTCTGAAAAGGTAGAAGTTCTTGTATCAGAGTTATTGGAGGATCCGGATGAAACGCTACTTGAAAATCCAGATGTGCTGATCAAAGCCCCGAAAGTTCATCTGCCAGGTTTAACCGTCAAAGGTAAAATTGAACTTCCGGAGCCTAAGCCCAAACCTGAAAAAGAAGTTTCAGATCAGGAAGACGATGGCCATGAGGATACACATGGAAGAAGGGGTAAACATCGTGGTAAAAGACGAAACCAGACCAACCCTGTTGCAGCTGCAAGGATACGGGAAGAACGTAGAGCAGAACGACAAAAAAAGTCGCAACTAGCGCAAGAAAAAGAGCGCAAAAAGAAACACTATCAAAAGAACATCCAATCAAAAGCTGCACCTCCACCAAAAAAGAGGATTAATAAAAAGCCTGATATACAAAATCAAATGACTCCCAAATCCGTGCCAGCGCCAAAAATGAATGCACTGCAGCGCTTCTGGAAATGGATGAATACTTAAGGGTAAATCTTCTATTCCTCCTTTGCTATTCCAGCATAATCATATTTTTTTTCAAAACGAAAAGATTTGAAGAAAACACAATAGCTGCTCAATCCAGGAAGGCAGACGTTGGAAACAAGTTGAAGAAGTTCATATATAAGATGGTAAACACTGACTAATCAATGGCAATTAACATGCAATGCCCAACGTTTTGGTGTTTTGTCCGGCTGTAGCCTGATCTCCTCATATATTCATGAAGTCAATTGCTATTTTCGGTTATATTTGACGCTTTTAATGTAAAGAGAAATTGAAGTAGCTGAGTGGATCTTCACTCCTACACTTCAACGTAACATAACCCAGTAACCTAAAGATCAATCATGCAAAATAGAGGAGCTTTTTCTAGCCGAATGGGATTCATTTTAGCTGCCGCAGGATCAGCAGTTGGATTAGGAAATATTTGGAGATTTCCATTCGAAGCGGAAGCTGGAGGAGGAGCTGCCTTTGTGATCATGTATCTGATTTTTTGTTTCATCCTGTGCTACCCCGTCATGGTGACTGAAATCGCTATTGGCAGAAAAACAAATAAGAATGCCGCCGGTGCTTTTACTGCTCTAGGCTACAAGAAATGGTCAATTGTAGGTGTACTGGGCATCGTTGCAGGTGTTATCATCCTCTCCTATTATAATGTCGTAGCGGGCTGGGCATTTGGCTATTTTATAGAAATGGTTCAGGGCAACTTTGAAGTCGGTCAGAACTTCGGCAGCTATGTATCCAATGCAGGCAAAGTTTTGATTTATGCCGTGATATTCATGTTGGCCACAGCTTACATCATATCCAGAGGCGTTTCCAGCGGGATTGAGAAAGCAGCCAAGATTTTGATGCCAACCCTGATCATAATGATCCTCAGCCTTGTGATCTATGCTTTTACTCTTCCTAATGCCATGGAAGGGGTCAAAGTCTATTTGGTGCCAGATTTTTCTGAAATGAATCTTCGGGTTATCGGCGGTGCCTTAAGACAAGCGTTCTTTTCCTTGTCACTTGGTATGGGAGCCCTGATCACTTATGGAAGTTACCTTTCCAAAAAAGAAAATATCATTTCCTCAGCAGTAGCTATTACATTCTTCGATGTAGGAATTGCGTTCATTGCCGGTTTGATGATGTTCCCGCTTGTTGCTTACAACTCCGGTGGGGATATGAGCAATGTAAGTGGCGGCGCAGGGTTAATCTTCGCAACGTTACCAGGCGTGTTCCAGTCCCTGGGACCAGTTTTAGGAATTGTTGTTGGTTCCTTCTTCTTCCTGTTGTTGTCCTTTGCCGCACTCACTTCGACCGTTTCTCTACTTGAAGTACCGGTTTCCTATGTGGTAGACGAATACAAGTTAGATCGAAAAAAAGCAGTTTGGATCACAGCAGTGGTTATTTTCGTTGTGGGTCTCCCCTCGCTGGTAGCCAATGGTTACAGTGATTTCTTTTCGGGGTTCGTCACGTATTTTGGGGCAGAATCTCCAACCGACTTCATGACGTTCCTGGGGCATATTGCTGATATATTCCTATTGCTAGGTGGTAGCCTGATCGTAGGCTTTGCTGCTTATATCTGGAAAAAAGAAAACCTTCATGAAGAACTCTCCCAGGGTTATGAAGGGTATAACGGAAGTTTTGTTCAAAAGGCACTTAACTTCACCATTGTTTACTTCACGCCTTTCGTGTTGTTTGCCATGTTCGTCATGGTTGTCCTAAGCAACTTCTTCGGTTTGGAAACTATTTAATATTACGGTTCGTATTGAAAATGGCGCTTTGTGGCAAACAAAAACCCCCAGCGCCTTACATTTCTTGTTCCAGGGTATAATCCACAATAGATAGTTCACTGATCTCTTTATTGCATCAGATATCAAGTGATGTCTTGGGTTCAGGGCTCTGTTTCACCAGACAGGCTGAGTTTATCGACGCCTAATCCTTGTGTCGTTCAACAAATTCATCCAGAGGAACCGCAAAATCTTCCGGATTCTCCTCGCACCACTCAATCACCCGATTGTATTGTGTTTGTTGATCACTGAATTTCAGCATTGGGAAATTATGATCCATACGAGGAATGCTCACTTCAATGGATTTTGCCAAGGGGCCATTCTTCTCCTGCCACTTCTGTAAAGCCACCACGAACTTATAGAAAGCTTTGAAAAGCATATTGGCCTCAAATTCTTTTAATCCATGATCGTGACCCATCTTTTGCAACTCCGGCTCTGCTGGTCCTTCTCTCATTGGGCTGACGATGTGCAGAGATTCGAAAGCACCATTTTCCAATACATAATCACCAATGTGTTCTCCAAATCGTTTGAACTGACCGATGGTCCCTCCATCATTAAACTTTCCTTTTGGAAAGTTCCTGGGTTCTTTTTCATTGGCAATTTCCTGATGACCAAACACAAAAGGTATTGAAGCAGAACTTAGGAAAAGGTCTGATGCATTTAGTGTCTGATTATTGGTCGCTAAAAAATTGTTGGCCCATTTAGTGGCGAATTGTCTCTCAGAATAGGTGAGTACAAAACTGTTGAATGGAAGGTCACCCATTGTATTTACACCAATATCTGCCAGGAATTTATCCAGTGTCTGACGCAATGGAGCAGTATCGTAAAGGGGTAACTTGTGGTGATTTGGGGTATATACATCTGATGTTTTAAGCGGCCACAGTGTTCCTTCTTTGTAAAAAGAATCCCAACTCTTAGGATTATCATTTCTAAAACAGCCGTTGACAGCCATCAGGTTAAGTCCACCTGAACTAAACCCTGCCAGCAACGTATCATCCTGGCTGATTTTTAATCCTTTCTTTTCGATCAGAAGGTCAATTAGTGCTACCTCCTGTGAAATACGGGCCCCCGCTCCTGTCAGCATGAGGCATTTGGTCAATTTTTTATCCATGCGATTGTCTTTGCTGGTGTTACTGCCTGAAAACACATTAATAAGTTTTCGCCAGATTGAAACGTTAGATTTATGATTCATTACATGAAGTAATCATTTAAGACGACTATCCATTACGAAGAAGTATCCTCCCATTGAAGGTAATGGATTTTAACGACATACTCCTCTCAACTGACTGTTGTTTAGGGAAAAAATGACCTACTCCAGATTAAGAAGACGCTCAGTCTTCTGGTTTACCCTTACTTCAGGAAAGGAAGGAAGATTTGTATATGAGTAATCAACCCAACAGAAGGGAGCTTTGCCTGTTAGGCGACCTGTATTCTTTCGATGAGGAAATTAAATAGTAGGAAAAGAAAATTGACTTTAATGGAAAAGTCAGCTAAGCATTTCCAGTTACTGCGAATCCTTTTCTAACCACTCACTCACGACCTTTTTGGGCTTTCTATCAACTGTAAATAAACCCCAGTGCTTCTCTGCTCCCATCATATTGTCGGGGTTTCCTTTCCAATCTTCATCAAAAGCTTCAAAGAAGAAAGTGGTAATGTTCATATCTGCAGACCACTGCATCAACTCACGGTAATACTGCAGTTGTATTTCTTCACTGGCTCTCTCTCCAAATTCCGACGCCACAGATGCCCATCCGGCTTCAGTGATCACAATCTTACTGTCGGGAATAGAGTCTTTTACCCGTTGCACATTCGCAATTGAATAAGACATACCTTCCTCTATGTCCTTTCCTTCCCAAACCGGATAGATGTGAAGTGAAATAAAATCTACCACCTTCGCCAGTTCGGTCCCGCTGTTGGCCCACCATTCATAATTATCAGCGACTGTGACTGGTTGTTGAATGCCTGCCTGTATGCGTTGCACATAGGATATGATCGTATCCACGTCCACTTTATGGTCATTCCACTCTACCAACGCTTCATTCCCTACATTCACGGCGGTAATGATCTCGGGGTACTTATTTGCGAGCATGATCCCACGTTCTATCTCTTCTCCATTGCGAACCTTATTTGCATCCAAAATGGCTTGAGGTATTGGTTCTGTAAGCCAGGCACAGGTTTCATGCGCACTTAACTCAGCTTTTAGCCAAACACCTTGCAATACCTTGATGTCCAGTTGGTTTGATTCAATGACACGAAGTACATCTTGTGAGTTCTCGCCACAATCATACATGCGAATCAATTTGAATCCTAAATTGGAAAGTGTCTGTAGATCTTCCAGGATTTCTGCCTCCGAAGGATTTACCGCACCATCGCCGCGATCCGGATGCTGTCCGCTTCGGAAGCCTGAATAACAAATGGCATTAGACACTCCTGTTAACAAATCTTCAGAAGATTGCATGATATTGGCCTCTTTCGAAACGTTCATAGGTTCAGCTTGTTTCCTGGTGTTGTTTGCTTCTGTACATGCCGTCAGAATAAGTACGACAATAAGTAATAGGTTCGTGTTTTTCATGGTCGATTATCCGAATTAATCCAGTAAAACAATGTTTCTTATGCGTGAGCCTCCTCGGCGTACAAATCCTCCATTACCTTTTTTGGAGTTCGATCAATGTAAAATAGTCCCCAATGCTTCTCAGGTTCCATCGGTTCTGGAGAGCCTTTCCAGTTTTCATCAAAAGCTTCGAAAACGTAAGTCACGACCTTTTCCTTTTCGCACCATTGCATCAGGTCTTTGTAGTACATTTCCTGAAATTCCTCACTCACATTTTCCGGATCAATTCCGCGTCCATTTGAGTTGGTAGACCAACCTGCCTCAGTAATTACTACTTGTGTGTTTGGATACTTCTCAGCGACGCTCTTGTAGTTTTGATCTGTGTAGTGAATGGCTTCATGAATATGCTTGTATTCCCAAACCGGATAGGTATGTATAGAGATAAAATCCACCTCTTTTGCCAATGGTTCAAGTTTACTCAACCAGGGAACATAGTTTTCACAAAAAGTGACCGGTTGTGAAGTTTCCTCTTTCACCAACCGAACATAGTTGACCACACTTTCTACGGAAACCAGGTGATCAGTCCAGTCCACTGTAGCTTCATTACCCACTGAAAGAGAATTGATTATGGTAGGATATTCATTAGCTAATCGAATGAGCTTTTTAATTCGACGCAGGTTATAATGCTTATTGGATTCCAGCTTTTCTTCTGAATGAACACCACCCCAGGCACAATTGGAGTTATTCATTTCCGCACCAATATATGCGCCTAACTGTACTTGAAGACCAAGTCCTTCTGTCTTAATGATCTCCAGGGCCATTTCTGCTTGCCTGTCGCAATCATAGAGCCGGATATATTTCCAGTGTTTGTTAAGAATAAGTAAATCCTCCTTGATTTCTTCGTATGATGGAAAAATCCCAGTGTCCGGGCTTTGACCATCTCTAAATCCAGAATAACAAATGGCTCTTTCGTATGGTAATATCATTCGGCAATATGATGCTTTATTGTAACAACACTTTCTGGCTTAGACCTGAGTTTCCTGAGATACTGATTTGTGACAGCATTGGACCAGACTCAACACATGCAAAACCTGATCCCGGACAAACGAAATCAGGCGTAACATCATGTTAATTTACAAATTTCTTTTCCTCGTCTTTGTCCCAAATACCCCAGAAGGCTCCTACATCTCCCTCATCTCCAGTTTTCCAACTTTCATCAAATGACGAAAAATAGAAAATTTCAATATCATCATTCTTGGACCAGGTTTGGGTGTCGATGAAGTATTTCACAGCATTTTCATAGGAAGGCTGTGAGCCAAAGAATGGTTCTCCAAGGTTCGGCCACCCTGTCTCAGTAATGATTACTTTCTTGCCATTTCCTGCTGCCAAAGCTCGGTTGTACATGTCCTTCATATAAAGCAAGGAGTACTCCAGCGCACATCCTTCCCAAAATGGGTAGCAGTTCGCAAGTATCACATCACAAGCGTCCGTAATTGCAGGACGGTTACTAAATTCATAATACGCATCTACGTAGCCTACGGGAATATCCCCAGGAATTGAAGACTTCACAGTATTAATGTGATCGATTAACTCGTCTTCGGTAAGGTCCTTACGGTACATCACCTCATTACCGACGGCCACGATATCCGCATTCCCTGCCTGCGCCACTTCAATCACACCGGCAATCTCCCTGGCATTGATTTCATGATCTTTGCCTAACCAGGCCCCTACCATGGTGTTCATCCCAAGCTCTTTGGCAATTTTTGGAATCAGTTCGTTGCCTTCCGTACATGAAAAAGATCTTACCCATTCTGTATGAGGCTTGATAATTTCCAACCTTCTTCGTACTTGTTCTTCACTCAATTGATCACCGGGTTCCTGTCCTTCCATATAAGGACTGAAACATAAGCCATGCATACCTTCTTCTAAATGCACATTGAATAAATCGATGAGCTCTTTTGATGTCTTTTTAGAAAGATCTACACCAGCTAATGGTCGTGCTATTTTACTCTTTGGGGGCATTATTCTTCTTTCGTTTAATGCATCAAATAAAGACAGGATTTCTTTTCCTTTTTACCCACATCACCTGCTAAATAGTACTACATCCCTATTATCAACCCCAGAGGGTCATTTTTGACCATATTGTAGTATTAAAGATGTAGTGTGTTAAAGTGGTAACTCAGTTATTGTCCCGTGGAGGCTGAATCTTATTGCGTCGAAAAGAGCCCGGTTGTTGTTTATCGAAATATACAACATAGCTTCCTGGTCTGATAAAACGTATGTCTATTTCCTTACCCGTACCGGAAAGTATCATATCCCCTTTAGCATCAAATACCTCATAACGTGCTGAGCGGGATAAGTACACCCTGTTATTTGTAACTGCCGGTTGAAAGGAAACTGGATCAAGGTAATGCTGATACTCTATTTCCTCTGAATATAAATATCGATTACCGCTACCAAAATCAAATTTGATTCTGTACTTATTAGGACCTACTTCATAAAACGGGAAATGTACATAAGAAGCAAATTCAAATTTTCCTTTTGATGGAATTTCCGCTTCGTCTATCCATATTCCATTCTGGAGTTTTTCTACAAGATAAGTTCCGATGACGCGTTCTCCTTCAGTCGTCCAGTATATACCGGAATCCGCGGCGTACACATTCAGGAATTTATAGCTTGAATGAAACAGCACCGCAAGTGGGTTCACAATCTCAGATGAACATAGGCTGTCCCTGTGTACTACTCGAATAGAGACCGGAGTGAATAAATCTGTGTCTTCAAAAGTCACTCTCAAAGCACTGAGGCGATAATTAAGATCCAGACGTTGATCATTTAAATAGACATCCGACACACAGAATTCACGAGAATCCCGATTATATGGATTTTTGATATAGACAGGTTCACCCTGATACACGCCGGCAAGGGTTTTCTCATTCTTTGCTTCAGGAAGCTGCGCCATGGCATCCCACACAAGAGAGAAAAGAATGAAAATTGGCAGTATTTTTCGCAAGGTGACCAAAAAAATGTTCCCTTTATTAAGTTAAAGTTAACCGGATAACTATCCTTAAACAAACGATGTAAGTAAGGACTATCGCATGTTTGCTCATAAAAAGATACAAATTCGGGGTTTTGGATCTTATTTTACTTCAAAGTTGAAATACTGATTGGGAAACGGCTCATCGATCAGTGTATAGTGCCACCATTCTTTGGTATAGGCTTTAAACCCTGCATTCTGCATGATGCTTCTCAATAAGTTACGATTAGTCAGTTGTGGTGCTTTTACTAATCCTGAGTTGTGAAACGATTTCGAGGAAAATAGGTCATACCTGCTTCCCATGTCGATCGGATCTCCAGATTCCAGGGAATAAAGTGTTATGTCAACTGTGCTCCCTCGTGAATGACCAGATTTGGAGGCAATGAACCCTTGATTAAATAATTGGGCTTTCTTTATATTGGGATAAAAATAGTTTTTTTTCAATGTATCGCCAGGAATTTTTGACCATTCTCCAAAATAATCAACTGCCTGCTGGGGCCTGTATGCATCATAGATAAGTACACCTAAACCTACCTTCTCTGCCTCACGATGCGCCATTTGGAGCGCTTTTGCAGCGCTTATCGTGAGATATGCAGTATTTCCCTTGTAGCCCCTGATCTTTCTGCCAACAAAATTGTTAGTTGTGAAGTATCTCAATTCTACTCTTATCGTAGCATCAATGTCCGTAATATTGACAAAACCTTCTGGAATCTGTGCAAGGCAGCGTGTCGTTATTACGAGTAAAATAACCCCGAGTAACACTTTTTTGCTCATCCCTCGAAATTTACTCCCGTTCCTGGTTTTTCCGGCATCTTTATAAGACCGCTTTCAATCCAGGGACCTCTCCCCGGATCATTTTCAACAAGCAAAAACCCATCCATGTCGACATAATCCAATTGAGGCAGTAACTGGCCAATAGCCGAAATTCCAATGGATGATTCTGTCATACAACCTACCATAACTTTTAAACCTGATGATTTTGCCTCATTGATCATACGAAGAGCGGGCGTCAATCCTCCACATTTCATGAGTTTCACATTAACACCATGAAAGTAACTGTGACATTTTTTCACATCCGCTTCTACGATGCAACTCTCATCTGCGATCAAGGGTAGAGGTGATTGAGAATGAAGTGTTTTCATCCCTTCCCAATCCTCGGCAGGTAAAGGTTGTTCAATGAATTCAACATTCATTTTCAGAAGTTCTTTCGCGTTCTTCAGCGTTTCATCGACAGTCCAGGCACAATTGGCATCTACTCTAAAAATCGCATCAGACTTAGCCCTCAATGCCTTTACAATCTGAATGTCCTCAGCCGTACCTAGTTTTATCTTATACAGGGGCCATGGAAATTCAAGCATTTTATCAACCATCTTATCTACAGTATCAATACCAATGGTGTAGCACGTATTTGGTCCTGAACCGTCATAACCCCATAACGAACGAAGGGATTTGCCTTCTTTTTTCGCATAGAGGTCGTGAATCGCCACATCTACGGCACACAAAGCGAAATTCTTGTCAACAAATGTTTCCTTGAGTAGTTGCCAGAAAAAGGCGGGTTCCTGATAGTCGTAAGATTCAATTAAAACGCGACTTGCTTCAAGTGCATCAATGATAGACTTCCTTGGCCGGTCATAGTAATTACTGGCTGTAGCTTCTCCATACCCCGATAGATTGCCGTCTCTAAGTTCTACAATTACAGTTTCCTGAACATCTCGGACATCATGAGCTATTCGAAACTTGTGCCTTAGTCTTAAGTCACGTTCATGAATGATAAGTTCCATCTCTATCGATAGATCAGTGCATTCTCTACGGGAATATCTGCACGCCCAAAATCAACCAAAAACCCATTGAGAACTCCGTACTTCCGCGTTCCATTTTTTTCCAGGAAGAAAGTGGGTTGCGCGTTGCGATCGATGCTAAAAGTGGGTTTAAATCCAGGAGACACTAAATGCAGAGGGTATCTGGAATATCTCAATTCAGAACTCAAATCACTTACTTGTACATACCCATAACCCTGTTGCAGCAAACTCATAAAGTCCAGTTTGTCCAGGTCTTCCATGGTCTGTACAGGTTCATAAACTTTAGGAGCGACTATGTTCAAATCATTGCCATCCAGGGTTTCATATCCGTAAAAGGTGGATAAATCCCCTATATCTGAAATCTGAGATAAAAGATGAAAGTTATCATTGGAGGAATCATCTATCTCCCAACGATGTATGCCCAGGTCAATCTTATAATCACCTCCCATTAGATTGTGTGTAACTCCAATCAATTTCAGGTCGAAAAGTTTTCGGTCATTGTTAGGAATTGATTCATATTTCGAAATATCTACCTGATTAAAGGATCCATCGGCAATCGTAAAAATGGCAGTTAGTATAGACAGATAATTGAGCTTTCGGATATATTGTTTTTCCCTATCGTTTTGATAACCACCCGACTCAATCAAGATTGCACTGGTACCCCATTTCTGAATGTTATCTCCAAATGCACGCGGTTCAAAATCATCGTTATATCGCCCGACCTGACCGGGAGCATATTTCTGTATGATGTCATTCATCAGTACAATGATCTTCATGGCATTGCCTCGCACTTTGTTGATTGACTTCTCGTAGTTGTATGCCGGGGCCAGATAAGAAAGTGTTGCGGGCTTTGGAGTAAGTTCGGCATTGTAATAACGGCTCTGATCGTGCAAGTTGAAACCAAAATCAGCATCAAGGCTATCTCTTACATATTTTAGCGCTTGTCCTTCTGGGGTTTGTAAGCGCAAGGCATCTCTATTGATATCGATCCCTAAAGCATTGAATCTCCTAAAGACCTCTGCGCCATCGGGATTGATCATGGGAACAAAGTGCAAGGTCACTTTTTGTAGCAATTTCTCTTTTTCCTTTGTGAATTCATTACTTATCAGGAAGTTCAGGATATCAAAAATGGACTGAGTAGCTGTTGGCTCATTGCCATGCATCTGCGACCAAAGCAGCACTGAAGTACTCCCAGACCCTACACTAATGATCCTTATTGGCCGTCCCTCAATGGATTTCCCTAATTCCCGGACCGTATACTCCGGCAAAGTCGCCACCTTATCGATCAATGAAGTGATATCCGAATGTTTAAACCGGCGTTTGGTGAGACTGGTCTCTTTAAACTGATCGTATGAATCATTCAGGCGACCTAAAAGTTCATAATCCTGAGCTTGAATCGAAGTAACCAGTAAAAAAGAAAACAATAAGGTTTTGGTCAATTTCATCATGGCTCATTTCTTTTTAGAGATTCGGGAGTTGGCAAGTCTGCTAATGGAATGTCATCTGTAGCTTCTCGCAGCGCCCTCATAAATTTTACTCCCGGATCCGTTTTGGTTGTTCGGTAGTTATCATCTTTTTCCAACCAAAGTGGATGATCAACAAAACGGGTGTATTCCATATGACCAATCAGGAATTCGATATCATATTTCTCCGTAAGATATCTGACCAACCTGGTATTCGCCTTTAATTGAGCTTCAGTAAGCTCGTTTTTCTCATCGGGACCTACATTTTCAATACCAATGGCACAATGATTTAGTCCAATTACATGACGGGCCATAAATTCTTCCGGCATTAAGCGATAGATCGTACCATCCGTATCGACCAGAAAATGTGAAGAAACATTTACCGCGCTTGCATTGGCTATTTCAGGCCGCCAGTTAGGTAATTTAGGGTTTTCAAATGCTTCATAGGACTTTTCAAGTGTAGGAATCACCGTCCAGTGAACTACAATCATTCTGGGTATAATCGTTGGTTCTTTCTGAATCAGTCCATAGCGCTCATTGAGGTAATCCAGGGTCAGTTCTTTTCGTTCTTCATTAAATACTATTGGTTTGTCCACGATTTTGATCGATTTACAAGAGACCGCCAATAAAGCACCAATGATGAACATATAATATAATTTCATTTGCTTCATGATCGATAAGGGTATAGAGCTGGATCAATATGTGGTTTTTGGCCGGTGATTAATTCACTAACCAATTTACCTGTACCTGTAGCCATACTAAGTCCCAACATGTTGTGTCCTACAGCCAGGTAAAGGTTTTTGTGCTTGGGTGAGCGGTCTATTATTGGAACACCATCATAAGTCATTGGACGCCAGCCAAACCACTCCTCTTCCACTTCATCCGTATAAGGGTCTTTCAGGTATTCGGCAGCACCACTTTTCAAGGCTTCCAACCGAGACCTATTCAGTGTTTCGTCATACCCGGCAAATTCCATGGTACTCCCAAGACGATAACTCCCATTCCAGGGTGTAGCCACTACTTTACGTTCCATCATATTGACTGGTACTTTTGGAGAAATAGCAGGAGATTTCATGGTGATGCTGTATCCTTTTCCAGGCACAATCGGTATGCTCAACTTGTGTACCTTTTTTAACAAAGGTGACCATGCGCCGGTTGCAAGAAGAAAATCATCGGCTTCAAATGTTTCCCCAGATTTGGTAACCACAGCATGAAGTGAACCATTGCGTTCTTTCATATCTACCACTTCCGCTTCTTCAATAATTTCACATCCCCTCTCAATCAACCAGGATTTCAATTGCTTAACCAGGTCATCTGGTTTCAGCCAGGCATCAATTTCGTAAAACCAGGAACCATAAACATTATCTTTCAACGCGGGCTCCAGCTCGAGTAATTCTGGTGCCATGATGGGTTTTGCTTCTACACCAAATTTTCGAGTATAGCGATTGACATCATTGTAATGATCAAATTCTTTTTGCGTGTTGCACACGAAGTGAATTCCGTTCGCGGACCAATGGCAATCCCACTTTTCCTCCTCCAAAACATCAGAGAAAAGATTCCTGGAGCTCATTACCAGGTCGTGGATGGCCTGGCTATGTTTAGCAACGCTACTCGAAGTGGAATGTCTAATGAACTTCATCGACCAGTTGATAAATTGTCGATCAAATTGTGGCTTGATCTTAAAGGGTGCATCTTTTTTGAACAACCAGCCAACAGATTTCACGATTAGATCAAAGCTATTCAAAGGCATGATGTGACTAGGGCTAATCAAACCACAATTACCATGAGAGCTCGCTTTCTGAGCCGGTCCCTTGTCCAAAACAACCACATTTTTACCTTCTTTTATAAGATAGTAAGCACTGAAAAGGCCAATTACTCCTCCTCCTATGACGACTGTATCGTATCTTTTGCTCATTGATAGACTGTGACAATTTCTGAGGGGCTGAAATTAAACAAAAAAGCCCTTTCGTCTGTGATTCTATGGCATTCTTAACAACCTAATAAACCAAATCCTCCAGAATTGGACGAAATCCGTAAGTGAGAATCCACCAGATCAATAAACTACTCAATTCATTGTCCTTTTAGATAACTAATCAGGTCGTATACTTCTTGCTCATTCAGTCGATTCAGTAAGGCTGGAAACATCCAGGAGTCCTCCGAAACCTCAATTGATTCGATTTCAGATTTTGGAAGTTGAATCAGATTTTCTGGCATCAGGGGATTCGTCATGATGGAAACAGAATCATTTTCTTCTTTGATTAACCTTCCTAACATTTGAGAACCATTCCTTAGTAGAAAGGTGGAAATGGCATATTGATCTGTTACCGTTTCGTTCGGAATGATGATCGCTCTGGCCATATCTCCGATAGTAAAACGTGTTCCGAGTTGGGTAAGGGCAGGTCCCGTGTTCCCTCCTTTCCCTTGAAACACATGACATGACTGACAGAGCGCGGCTTCAAACATTTTGGCTCCATTCACCAAGTTCGGCTGACGATCACTTTCATTGAGTAAGGTAACTACCTCCTCTACGGTCCAGTTGCGACCCGGACCTTCCGGAACTGGCAAATCCGCCAACACATCTGTGCCGTATTGGCCAATATCTGAGCCACTTATGTTCCGAAAATAAGCTCTCTCACTTTCAGGTATCTCTGCCAGCGCATTTTCCAAAATAGCTCGTATAAAACCTCTGTAACTAAAGCCGCCCTCCCTATCCCAGAGACCATTGAATGCAGTAAAGTAATCTTCTCGCATATCCTGAGTCCATCCAACTTTGTATCGAGACATGGAATTCATCAAAGCAATTTTATTGGCTGCTGGAGTCCGTCTCCTTAGGTTCTTAACAGCGGGTCCATAAAATTCACTTCGTTCAGCAACAGAATCCTCTATGATAAGGCTGTTTGGAGTGGATTTTAAACTCCATAGCACTTCGTTCGTACCCTGTAACCAAGAAGGGTCTTTTGTGTTTGAAAAAACTTGTGCAACTTCCAGGTTAAGGGAAATATCATCCACAG
Organism: Cyclobacteriaceae bacterium; assembly: GCA_965215825.1. Lineage (GTDB taxonomy): Bacteria > Bacteroidota > Bacteroidia > Cytophagales > Cyclobacteriaceae > JAWPMT01. Next base: position 2,644,018 of record CBDCEM010000003.1, read on the forward strand.
GATAAAGTTCGGTCCATTGCTTCTCGATTAAGGAAGCATCTGGTTGCGCCCCTCTGATAATCAGTAACCCCTGCGCACGAATTAAGTCCAGTCTCTGAGAGTTATCCAATTCAGCAACCTCGATATTGCTCAAAAGATCAAATGCCAGGGATTGATGATCTGCTTCGCCAGTCCGGGCTGCCGCAAGACCGAATGCAATGGATCTATCAACCGGATTCTCACCGGACAGTCGGTCCACCCACCGCTCTATTCCCTGTTGCTCCATAGCAATTCTCGCGCTGTATCTCACAAAACGATCTTCATGACTTAAGTGATTCCAAATCAAGTCTAAATCGGGTTCTTGAGATGGGTCGTGGAATTTTTCAAGTGCTCTTCTCAGCCGATTCTCAGCTGTTAAAGTTGTGGAAGGAGAAGCTTGCTGGGGGCCATCATACCATACCCTGTACAGCCCTGATTCCAATCTTCGCCCGCCTGTGGTAAAATACATGACTCCCTTGTCATCAAAAGTCACATCAGTCAACGGTAAAGGCACACCACTCAAAAATTCCGTCTGTTGTCCGGTATATGAAGCTCCCTGCGGACTAAGCTCTACATGATACATGGTGCCAAAACTCCAATCACAAATGAAAAGGCCTTTATCAAAAGGTGCCGGAAAGCCTGAACTCAAAGCCGAAACCACACCTGTAGGCGACCCCTGGCCAACATCATGCACACCTGGCAAGTTATCGGGATAATAAACAGGCCATTTTCCGGACCCGGTTCGCCAACCATATTCAGAACCTGAGGTAGCATGACTAATTCTTACGGGCCTGTACCAGGGAAGTCCAAGGTCCCACTCCATGTCCGAATCGAACGTGAACAAGTCTCCATGTTCGTTAAAGGCTATATCATAGGGATTTCGATAACCTGAGGAATAAACCTCCCAATAAGATCCTTCCGCGTCAGTACGAGCTATCCAACCACCTGGTGCTTTGATCTTCACTGCATGACCGTTGGGGTCTTTTATAGATTCGTGTAGGTTGTCTTCTTCCCAAATTGCAGGTTGCCGCGAGGTATATTCATCCGGAAGTTTGGTGTGGTTCCCTACGATCACATAGATCAGATCATCAGGGCCTTTAATAACAGCGTGAGGGCCATGTTCTCCCCAGCCATCGAGTTGCTGAATGAAATGTATGCTATCCAGAAGATTGTCGTTATTCGAATCCATTAACCGATAAAGGCCACTATTTTCAATATTTCTGTCATTGACCATCACATAAAGGGACTCAAAAGCCCACAGCAGTCCTTGTGCCTTGCCAAATCCATCAATCTCCAATGGTGAGACTTTTACCTTGGATTGCTCACTTCCAACTCCGGGAATTTGAACCCGGTATAGGAGGCCATATTGATCTGAAGCAACAAATTGATCGTTTTCAATATGTGCCAGGGAAACCCATGAGCCATGTGTTGAGTCGCCAGGAGCATATAACTTTTCAGCCTTGAAACCATTCAAGAGCTGTAGACCAGATGAGTCGACAGGAGTTTCCTTTTTGCAGGAGAAAAGAAGAAGAACCAAAAAAGGAACAGCACATATTCTTTGCATAATCAGGTTGGGAGGTTAGTGTCTCTAAAGGTATAAACATTGAGATAAACACCACATTGAGGGGTTGCACAACAAAAAAAGCCCCTCAACAATTAAGTCAAGGGGCCGTTCTTAAGAACCAGCTATGGTATCTCAATTACCTGTAACTACAAGGTAAACTTTTGGGTATATTGCGTGTGTCCCACCCCGGCATTCTCATCTCCATATACAATCACAAAATTGGAGGCATCTAAGAAAACTATTTTCGACGTGGTAGTTTGGGTGGGAGTTGAGCCAACAATCAGTTCATCATCTAAGGGATTACCGGATAGGTCAAATAATCTCAAAGAAACATCCTGGGTATTTGGTGTATTACCACTTCCTGGATAGGTAACCACCACAGTCCCGGTTGAACTGATGGCTACATCTATGGCCATTCTTCTGGCCTGTCCGACTTGCACTTCGGAGAAAGTTGTATTTCCACCCAGGCTAAATCCTGCCATACGGACGATGTAATCTTCAGACCTTGCCCAGGTAACGATGTAATTACCATTTTCATCAAGATCAACCATAGAAAATGTATTGATCCCGGCTGCAGTTGGCATGATGCTGAACTCCGGAGTTCTCACTGTTAGATCCGCGTTGAATTCTGTGACTGCCAACCATCCTTGATTCAGGTTACTTCTGGTCACTATCACGAAATCTCCACTGCTATTCATAGAAACTTCCAGTCCTCTTCGACGAGTGGAATCAATGAACAGATTCACTACATTGGAAGGATTAACAATTCCTCCTATGAGACTTCCGTTGTGATCCATTTTTTGGAAGAAAAGCGTGTTTCCTTCAGACCATACAAGGAGGAAAGTAGTACCATCGGTAACGGCCTGCATGTTTTCTGCCTGGGCTGTAGCGACCCGATAAACTTGATCTGCCACTTTGATTGAACCATCGGCATTGTATATCACTGCGTGCAGGTTATTACCTACCACTCGTGTAGTGATGAACTCACCGGTATTCAAGACCGCTAATCCAGTTTCGAAGCGGGTGTGATGACCAGTAGTAAACGATCCAATAACTGTTGAAGTATTGTCATAAACAAACCCTTCGGTTCCTCCACCGCCCCGGTTGCCACTCACGATAAAACCTCCACCGGGAGTAGCTACTAGTTCAGGCCCCTGATAACTAGCTGTTGGAAAATCATTGATTACACCACCAACGGGAACCGCTGACGGAGGGAACAAATTAACAATCAAAGGATCAGTGAAAAAAGCCTTCATTTCCGCCTGGGTATAATCTGCGGAATAGCTGTTGTAACCGGCCTTATCTACTTGAACCGTGTAGTTATCGTAATCATCTATCAATTTTACCTGGATGATCCCCGAGGCAATGCTCTTATTATACAATTCTGTCGCCTCAGCAGTGGCCGTTACGATCAGATTTGCATCCGTCGATTCGAATGCTCCTGTAGTTGCATTCTGAACAAATACAGAAAGAAGCATGTCAAACGTTGCTATAAACTCGAAATTTGAATCTGTATATCCAAAGTCCGCTGGCGTCAATTCCTCGGTAGAAATAACCTGAGGCGCAAGCGATGTGGAGGCATTGGCCGATACAACTAATTCGATGGGTAATGGATCTGCGACCAGATAGTCCAAATCACTGCCTTCCTGAGGCGTCGCGAAGATGGTTGCATCCTCATCGTCTATCACCAGGTATTCTGTCAGTTGATAGGTGCCTACCTGCAAAATCAATGGTTCGGTAACATAACTCCCATTGAATTCAAAGAGTGTCAACTCTTCCAAAGTATAAACCGGATTCCCCAGGTTATCTTCGATGGAAATTGCCACTTTGGTAGGAACATTGGCCTCCGTTCTACCTGCATCGCCTTTTCTACCTCCATCAGGGTTATCGACTACTTCAAAGCTAAACTCAACTCTTCCTTCCGCAGGGGCAGGCTGTTCTTTGTCCCTATTATTACAAGATTGGATCAAGACAGCCAATACTGTAATGGCCATCATAATTATTTTCATTTGATGCTTGATCATTTGACTATGTGTTTGTCTAAGGAATGGACGCCCTGGAGCGTCCATCCAATATTTTAGAGTGAGAATTTCTGTGCAAACTGTTCGTACCCGGCTGGCAGGTTATCGAAGAGCACAACAAAATTTGAATTATCGATGAATGTGACCTTGGTGTTCGTGGCCTGGTTCGCCACTGTAGCAGCAAGAATCTCGTCATCAATGGGTGTTCCGGTTAGATCATAAGGTCTAATGACATGATCCTGCATATTGGGCGATCCATTGCCTCCCGCATAAGAAACGATCACCGTACCATTGTCATTGACGGCTACATCTGAAGCAAGTGTTCTCGCTTGTCCCACGACTACTTCGGAAAACAAAGCATTGCCCCCCATGCTGAAACCAGCCATTCGTACCACATTGTCTTCTGCTCTCAACCAGGTGATTACATATTCACCATTCTCATTGATGTCCACCATTGAGTAATGGTTGATACCTGCCTGGGTCGGTGAGATGGTATACTCTGGTGTTTTCACGGTCAGATCTGCATTAAATTCTGTCACAGCCAGGAGGTTATAATTTGAAGCCGGACGTGACACAAAGACAAATTCACCATCACCCTTCATAGCCGCTTCCATACCTCTTCTACGCGTCCCGGCATTATCAAACTGATTCACATTGATCCCGGGAGTTACTACGCCTCCATCCAGGTTACCTGCCCCATCGATTTTCTGTAAACTAAGGTTACCGGACTCAGACCAGAGGATCAAATACCCGGTACCATCAGAAATAGCCATCATGTTCTTGGAGGAAGTAGCTCCCGACCTGAATACCTGATCTGCTACTTTGATGGAACCATCAGCATTATATATTACTGCATGCAGGTTTGTTCCCACAATTCTGGTCGTGATAAATTCCCCATTATCCAGTACAGCTAATCCCGTGGAAAATTCCGTAACATGTCCGGTGGAAAAAGACCCTATGACGGCATTGCTGGCATCGTAAACAAAACCTTCTGTTCCTCCACCCCACTTATTGGCACTTAAGATGAATCCGCCGGATGGTGTTCCTACAATCTCAGCGCCTTGATAATTGTCTCCTGTGAAAGCAGCAACAGAAGATCCATTGAGTACGGCAGCTGGCGGGAATAAATTAACAATCAAAGGATCTGTAAAGAAGGCCTTCATTTCTGCCTGGGTGAAGTCAGCGGAATAAGTGTTATAACCGGCCTTATCGACCTGCACCGTGTAGTTATCGTATCCATCTGTCAATTTCACCTGAACAATTCCAGAGGCAATACCCTGATTATACAATTCAGTGGTTTCTGCTGTAGCTGAAATGATCAGATTTGCATCCGTCGACTCAAATGCTCCCGTGGTTGCATTTTGAACAAAAACAGAAAGAAGCATATCATACGTGGCGATAAATTCGAAATTTGAATCAGTGTAACCAAAATCAGCAGGAGTCAATTCTTCTGTAGAAATAACTTGAGGTGCAATAGATGTGGACGCATTAGCCGAAACCACTAACTCAATAGGGAGTGGATCCGCGACCAAATAGTCCAGGTCACTTCCTTCCTGTGGAGTGGCAAAGATTGTCGCGTCTTCATCATCTATGACCAGGTATTCGGTCAATTGATAAGTCCCTACCTGCAAGATCAATGGTTCTGTGACATAGCTACCATTGAATTCAAAGAGCGACAATTCTTCCAGTGTATAAACCGGATTTCCAAGATTATCCTCTATGGAGATCACGACTTTGGTAGGAACGTCAGCCTCTGTTCTTCCGGCATCTCCTTTCCTACCTCCGTCCGGGTTATCGATTACCTCAAAACTAAAATCAACCCGACCCTCGGCTGGTCTAGGTTGCTCTTTGTCCTTATTGTTACATGATTGGATCATTACTGCCGATACTATAAAGGCTGTCATGATTACTTTGAAACGGTGTGTTAACATGTGTGTGTGCTTGATTGTTTATGATCCAAATGTGTGCACACATGCGTTTTCGCAACCTATCCGATTAGAGTAGTTCGAAGATCTAACACCCTATCGTACCTATCCTTTAGGGGTGGTTAAAATTCTAAACCCTAAATAATCTTGAAATAGTACCAAAACATGGCTTTCTGAGGTAAGTAATCATTAAGATAATCAGGTAAGGGCCTCTTGAATCTTTGTACCGATTTCTGATCTGTTTTTGATCTCTAGTTTGCTGAAGATATTCCGAATGTGAAATTTGACTGTATTTACAGAAACAAACAAGGCTTCTGCAATTTCGACATTACTGTACCTCTTAGAAAGCAACCAAAGTACATCCGCCTCTCTATCAGAAAGAAGGAAGGTCGTTTTAAAATCTGCTTTAACCTGTTCTTCATTAGTGGTGATGTTTACCGTGGGGTCCAACAAGTTCAGGTCGTAAATTAACTTGATGCGGTTTTCAAGAATATTTTTCACTCTCGCAATCAATTCCGCATGATTGAAGGGTTTTGTGATATAATCATCGATACCGAGCGTCAGTGCATTCAGCTTTCCTTCTTCGTCGGTTCTGGCGGTGAGTATAATCACAGAAGTAAACCGCAACGAAGACTGCTGTTTCACCTCTTCCAGTAGTTCCAGCCCATCCATTTCTGGCATCATGATATCAGAAATGATCAGGTCCACAGGTGTTTTTTCGAGCTTTCTAAGAGCTATTCGACCATTTTCTGCTTCGATGATCGCAAAATAAGGTCGTAACAATTCACTGATAAATAACCTCATTTCTTGATGATCCTCTACCAACATGAGCTTTGGCTTGTCCAAATCAAACTTGCTGGTGTATTCACTTACAGTCCTGTCCATCTCCTTCAGAACATGTTTGATATCACCAACAGGTTTCGAAAATAGTTGTAATGTAGGTTGATCAGATGTTACCTCTAAGGGTAACGAAACTGAGAAGGTCGACCCTACTCCCAACTTACTCTCCACACGTATCATTCCTCCATGAAGATCGACCAGTTCTTTGACCAATGCCAGACCAATACCCGTGCCCCCTTCCGCTTTTTTGCCTTGTGCAGATTGAAAATACCTGTCAAAAACTTTAGAAAGGTCCTGTGAGGCGATTCCCACACCAGTATCAGAAACTTTGATCAAGAGATTTCCTTGCTGGTATTTGACATCCAGGTCCACTCTGCCTCCTTCGCCTGTATATTTTAAGGCATTAGAAAGTAAGTTTTGAACCACCTTCCCAAACATTTTATCATCGATCATCAAATTCAGTGATTTTTCAGGACGATAGTTTAAGGTCATTTTGATATTCTTAATCAAAGCCTGATCTCTGAATGAATAAAGCCATTCATCCAGATTTTCATAGAGTCGTGTTGGCACAGGATTCATTTGAAGCTTGCCTGCTTCTAGTTTGGTCAGGTCCAGGATTTCTTCTATCAGTGATTCCAGATGCGACGTGTTACTTTTTACCGTTTTAAGTGTTTCCCGAACCTTTGAATTGAGATGTATATCTACATGATCCAATAGCGTTTCAACGGGTGCCTTGATCAAGGTCAAAGGTGTCTTTAACTCATGTGAAATATTGGCAAAAAAGCGCGACTTGACCTTATTAAGCTCCCTAAGCTCCTGATTTGATTTATTCACCTTCCGGCGACTGTAATAGATCAAACCAACTATGCCCATAAGCAATACAGACAAAGCAACAAGACCTATCAACTGAATGCGCTGGGCCTCTCTTTCAGTTGCAAGCAGCGAATTTTGTAATTGAGCTTTGTCAAGGTCATGCTCCACTCTCACTTCAGCCAATTCGGAAAAATACTTATCGGTCAAAATGGCGTTATGAATGGTATTAAATGTAGTGAAAAATGCCAATGCCTCCTCAAATTGACCCAGCAACCGATAACAAAGGTGAATATTACCTAAAGCATTTCGGGCAAAACCCTTTAGACCTGTTTCTAACGACTTATTAAGTCCCTTTACAAACCAATCTATTGCGGAGTACTTATCTCCCGGGATTAAAAAGCAATAAAAACCTATGTTGTTATATATCATAGCAGACATGTAGGAGTCATTGTATCGCTCGGCGAGGGTCGCAGCCCTGGTAAACAAGACGAAAGCTTCATCTGGGGCTACATAGTGGGCCTTCAGATTTAGGAGGCTTGTCATCACATTTGCCTCAAGGCTATCTGATTGGGCCCGATTTTCATCCAGAAAAGCAAGGCCAGCATTAGCCAACCTTACCCTTTCGTCAGGATCTTCTGTCATGTATGCACTCGCCAGGAAGATCTTTGCTTGATGTTGAGGATTATCGCTGCTTCGGTAGATATTAATGACAGTCTGTAGGTGATCAGCCAATGAAAGGTCCGAAACTCCAAATCGAATGAGATGTGCTACCATCAAGTTAGCTTCGGCTAGTGCATATTGATCTCCATACTTCTTTGCGATATAAAGCGCCTTTGTGAAAAACTGAAAAGATTCCTTGTTTCTGTCCGCCCATAAAGTCAGGTTTCCCAGTCGCATCAAAAATGGAAAGTTTGACTGATCGTCGTTGGGGCTTAATTTTCTTCGTTCACGTTCAATTAACAATTCGAGTTCAGAGTTATTCAAATAACCAGGTAGCCATGTACTTACATCCTGAACAGAAGGAGTTGTGGAAAGGTAACGAACAAGTGAATCTGATTTTTTCGAAAGTCCAGGGGGAAGGTCGAGCCCAAATCCATCCAGAACAATACATAGAATGGACCAGGCCAAAATTGTGAGTCTCATGATACTGTTGTCTAAGCTAGTTTCGGATTACCGATACTTGAATTAAGCAAAAATCTGAGCACAATCAAAGTAATAAACGCAATACATCAATTCAATTACAAGTCTTTTTGATTGTCATAGCGCATCATTCTTTTTTTCTCGTCAAATAGTATTGAAAACCAATTCTATAGGTATTGGCACTAAAACTCAGGCCGAAATTATTGGACGTATTTTTAGGATCTTCTTGTTGTTGTCCCAGGTCTGTTGTCAGTTTAGCCTGTCTGTGTTGAAAAAATAATTGCCCAATTGAAGCTTGCAATCCCCATTTCTCCGAAATGAAATACGTCAAACCAGGCACAATATTCAAACCTGCCTGGAAAACGTCAGCTGCTTGTTCCTGATCCCCTAGCTCAGCATTCTCACTACCAAATCCAATCAAAACATTTACACTTGTTGTCAGGTATAGCTTATCTGTCAAGGGGCTAAACTTGGTGAAATAAGGGTTTATGGAATACAAATTATTTCGGGTAATAAAAACAACACTTTGAGTACCATTGAAGAAGTTGAAATTCTTTGATGTATTGTTCTGGAAGAGTAGTCCAACACCAAGCAATAAATTGTTATTCGTGAACCATCCAATTCTCGGAGCAATAGCGATGGAATTATTTCGCAATTCAAAATCGTTGAGGCCACCAAATAAGTTGAACTCATCAGTCATGGAATTTCCGGAGACATTGAAAGTTCCCTCGAGTAGCATTGTACCCTTTTGTAATTGCGCGTGACTGAAAGTGAAAGAAAGAATAGTGAAACTTGTTAACAATAAGTGTTTCATTTGTTCGGTCATTTAATGGTTTTGTCCAGCGTTGTACACCTCAAATACACATAATTACATTCCTAAGTGTGCTGACTGTACCTTAACAGGCGTTATTCCGCTGAATATGTGCTAATGGGTGATTTTCACCCAACTCAAGCATAAATGAAACAACTTAAATGCCAAACTTGAGTTGATCAGGTCAGTATATACGAATTATTGAGAAGTATCCGAGTTGTAATGAATGAGCAAAAGAAAAAAGCAACCAGTCAGGCTGCTTTAAGTAAATTTTAAGTGAGCAATCAACAGGTCACGTCTGATCAGGTAGGTCTTCCGGAACAATCCGGGTCGCCAGTGTGATGGTGAGATCTTTCTTACTGGACTTTCCAAACCCAAGGATCTTTCTACTATTGATTCCAACCTGATTGAACTCCAACTTGATATCAACAGGGCTAGAGAGTTGTTTCTTACTAATAGTAGTCGATACAGCATCGACTACTTGAATAAAAGCCGTGTCAATTTGCATCACTGGTTGTGTGGTCTTCTTTCCCATGTTACTGTTCTAATTAATCTTATTCTGCTTCCTCATCCTCAATGTCCAAATCAATCACTCCACTGAATGAAAGATCTACATGTCCCTCTTTATCAATAAGCATTTTACCATCTTCAGGAATGGCTTTAGTTGAAATGGAAAAATTGATATCTCCTGTAATTCGCGCAGTGGGTGTTTCTGGCCTTGCCTCGAGGTTTTCAGCAGTGGCCTGATTAACCCGACTAAAGGTCTTTTGAAGAGAAATCATTAGATTCTCCAAATAGATTTTATCTTCCATGAATTATAATCTTATGGTCATTCACCTTGTTCCGTTCATGCTGGAATTTCAGGTGTCATATCCTTTAACCAACCATGTAACTTATCCGAAACACCTGAAAGTTCTGAAGTGGTTTTAGGCATTTCACCCATGTCTTTCAGGAAACCCGCCAATTCACTGTTGTGGTTGCTCACGGCAAATCTTGCGCTGGCCTGGAACATGCTTTCATTGGAAGACGTACGTGAGAAACCAAACGATCCACTGACATGAACAGGGGCCACACCCAAATTAGCACCAACTCCTACCCCTACATCAAATTGACTGACTGTGGCAATGCGCATAGATATTCCTACATCGACGAAACCATCCAATTTTACTGAAGGAGCTTTGTTCAGTAGTTTCTCTATTTGCTCAAGGGTAAGTTCTTTGTCACCGATAAGTTTTAGTTGCATGTCCAACCATTGTGACCAAATCGCCAAATAGTCTCGTTCTGCATCGGTGACGGCATCCAAAGGAGCTCTGAAGAGATCTCCCAAAGCCTTGGAAATTCCTAATGTCTTTGCCATAAATATGTTGGTTGTATATAATGCTTATGCTTTTGCTAATATAGTGATCTGCCTGCACAATGATTCGTTCTTTTACATCAAATATTCGGATCTTTTACAGGGATATCCGGATCGATCATTTCCGGGTATCCAGCCTTCCTAAAACTCATTCCCTGCACACTCCCAAATTCCAGGTACTCCGAAGTTTGGGCTTCCCCTTCCCATGAAACCAGGCTGATCCGATTGTGATCATCAATGAAACCAGAACCATATGCCTCTTCCATATTCACCGTAATATGACCGTAAGCAGCGTGTTGAAACACGTCTACCCTCGATAACTCTCCTTCGAAGAGACACAGCAAAATTTGATCAGACAATTTTACGCGACGTAAGTTTCTTAGCACGCGTGAATCTGAATAACCCTCTATCTGTAACCTGGGCCAACCCGCTACTACCTCTGACCTCATGATCAGCCCGGAGACAGGAGTTTCGTTGAGGACGGCTTCCCGGCGAAATAACTGAATATCAAACTCAAGATGGCTACTTGCCACACTACCAATGCTTGTCGCGCCTTGAATGAGAGATCGTATCCACCACGGATCTAACTTAAAAAAACGAATGGTGTTTTCTCGTAATAGCCGCTCGTCAGGAATCAGGTAAGGAAAGGGCACGCCTTCCAAATGTCGCAACCCATCGAGCCATGTCTTTACGACATCCGGCATACTTAAAGTCGCAGGGTCTTTTGATGCTCGCTTCAGATGTACAGGATCTTTCATTTGCCGATCTTGATGCACGGCCCTGGCATACCTTCGTTTCCATTGATAAATCTCTTTCGAAAAGCTACCGTTTCTTAGCGCCATTAATCGGCCCAGTTCCCAGGCCAGGGTATAGGAAACATCCAACATTCCCGTACCTTCCAAAATACCCAAAAGCCCATCACCAGATTTAACAGGTGAATCATGTTCATCTGTCCTAAATCCACGAGACAAAGGTCCATGATACCAGGAGATCACCTTGCCTCCCTGCCGTAATTCATGACCTATTGGACAGTAACCTTTTTTTAGCAAATTGGCTACTAATGCTGTATTGGCTTCTCCATCTGTGACATCTTCTCCATCCTCCTGTTCGTTGATTTGGCGCAATAAATGCTCAAGGTTGTCATTGCTATTTTTCAAAGCAGTGAATTGCCAGGAATACATCTTCACTAACCTGATCAGGTCATCAGGCGCTGCTCCGTTGAAATCAAACCCGGCATCCGTATAGCGACCTTCCAGAGAAACAAGGTATACTGTATTCAATCCAGGTTTGGGCAATCGGTTGCTGACGAGATAAGCTTGCCTGCTAATGGAAACTTCCGAATCACTTGCTTCCCGTACATGGGCAGTGTACCTCAGGTCTGTTACCGAGGGTAATGCCTTTTCCAGCAAGCGCCTTGGGACGTCCAGGACATTTACATGCTTTTTGGTATTTCCATCCGAATCATCGTCCTCAAATGGCAATTTAAAATTGCCAGGGCCATCATTAAGCTCAATTGCAGGGATTACCTGGGAGGTTCCAGAAAACTCCCCTTCGTGAAAAAGCAATAAAGCTAACCAGGGATTGATTGGATCTCCAGGGACTGCTTGTCGTTCCCATGGTAACGTAGATTGTGTTAACACCAAATGTGGTAACCCACTATCTGGCACATCCAGACTGTTGCGGGGAGGGTAAATCTCTTGAATACTATCAGCATCAATGGCGAAACGTTCTGTTCCAATGTAGAAAGACCTGCGTTCTTCAAATCGATCTTCAAAATTCTTATCCGGCGAGGTACCCTTGAGTGCTTGGGAAATGAGGACATCATATCGTCCGGGAGCCAACGCATTATGATCCTTATTCAGGTACCTCACATGGCTGATAGGTGTCTTTTCTTTATTATCGTATCGCTCACTCATCTTTCAATATTGTTCTCATGAGGTGACTTTGATAAGTTTAGGTTTTTCCAACCAATCATCTTCTATGTTACGAAAATCCACCTGATCAGCTATATCCATTACATTCAGCACCTGTTCGCGAATGGATTGATTTGCCTTGAAAGGATTTGTGATCACCCCCAGCGTCTCTTTCAGCATATCATTAGGTCTGATAAATAGATCAACTACACTTTTTTTATAGGTCCTGCTGGGTTTGTCTGAATCACTATATCCCTCTTTGGTCCACTCGTCCCAATCTTTTAATTTTCGTTGCGGCAACGCATCCTGAGGTACCGGATCAGTGGTTATCTCTGATGAATGTGCTTTCTTAGGCTTGATCTCCATGCCCATCAACGCGTTTCGAATAAGTGGATAGTCGTTCAATTCAGACTTTAATTGACCATTCCAAAGGGCACCGGGTATAGATTGAGGTATCGGTTGAAAATCAAATCTATCAGTTACCATATCTCCAGACTTATTGGTAATCTGAATCTGCAATGTGCTCGCAAAATCATGTTCAGGAAGGTCCATGGGTCCTATGCCTAGCTGGGTTGTGGTATTCACTGGAAGTTCCTTCTCTTCGTCAGAAACCTCCAATATGACATTTTTAACAGGAACCATATTCGTCAACGTCAGGCAAAGGTCAGTGGCATTGAAAAGCCCAAGGCTATCTCTTAACTCCCCAATGAGACCCGCACCAGGCATCAATTGACATTGCTTCGAATCCGATAGAAAATCACCCTTAAACTCCCGCCAATTTAAGGAGGGGATTTTTTTGTTGGTCTGATCACCAAACGTGACTTCCACCGACGTAATGTACAAATCCAGTTTGGCCTTCCCTCCGAAATCTGGTCCCCAGAACTCAATCTCAGTTCCCAGGTCTACTGACAATGAAGTCTGCCCCCAAAACCCATCGGGCTTGTACGAGCCACCAATATGAGTGGTCGTTTCAGCATGATAATGAAACGGCTTCCAGGCCATTAGAAAATTTGCAGAGGCCTTGAACCATACCTTCAGGCCATCCTTCTCATAGCTGGCTTCCAACAGTCCTCCAGCCATTATTGTGTGCGCACAAAGCGCAAAGTAGGCTTCTCCTTTGATCAGGGTATACTTATCGAGATCCCATCGGATACCAACACGTGGAACAGATGGATAGTGATCGGGCTTTCTGAAATCAGGATGGTAACCCCCAACAGAAACGACGAAATCTCCGGCATGATATCCGCTGAACCAGGAGTAGAAAGCAAAACCTCCGGTCAGGTGACAATCTCTGGACAAAACATAGGCATCATTGGTCAGTTGGCCAGTGATACCGGCAAATCCCTCCTCGGGCAGGTAGGCACCTTTGATGACCATTTGGACCCTGGCCAGTGGCTTTTCGACCAATGGAGGCACAATCAAGGTGGAACTTCCTAATAGGTTAAATGCTGAGATATCTCCGAAAGAAGCTGTCAGCAGCACCGTGGAATCAATCAATTTAAATGTGGTGAAATTGAGTCCGGCGGCGAGAAAGACATCTCCTGTACTTGGCGGAATATACTCCCTGATCAGGTTCAACTCTTCCATCAATGTTTCCCGGTCTGCGCTGGCAGGAAGCGCTTTCCCACTCATCGCCTCAGCAATCAAAGGAAATTCCATCACCTGATCCAGGTTAGGCAAGATCAACCTTCGGTTGTAACCAAATCCGGCACTCAAGCCCGTGACAAAGAAAAATGGAGGACCGCCCAGCGGGATATTCATGGCCGCGTATACGAACAGGGAATGATGCCCATCCAATTCCGCATAGGAACCTAAGGCGCCAATAGAGAGTTGCTTAATTCGAATAACAGCCGTTCCATTGAATTCGTCAATGGGTACTACATCCCCGGCGACAGGTACCCGTTCATGTAGTAAACCCGCTCCTATTTCAACGATCTTGTTCTTAAAATCAACTGAAAGGCCTTCCAGGGCAAAAGTTGGGTTCAATTCCGTAATTGGAGAAGAGACAGAAAGTCCATCCAATTCAATGGTTAATCCTTTGGCCTCAAGGCTGGCGTCTAACAGGAATTTCAGTCCAGGTAATGGACCCTCTGTTTGATATTGGATTCCAATCCGGCCAAAACGGACGGGGCCTATGTTTTGCTGGATATCATACCATCGAATTTCCGATTCCCTCCGATCCGGTACAAGTCGAACCGGTGCTTCCGCAGAGGTATTGCTCTCTCCTTCGGAACTTTTCGTTGTGGCATCATTGATGGCAATGGGTAATTCCATTGCTATTTCTTTCCCTAAATATTTCAGTTTGGCCTTTACAGACAACCCAGAAGAAAATGATGCTTCCTTTTGAAAACCTGAAACACCCGCCGGGAGTAATGTATTGATGGTTGCGAGCTCTTGCACCTCAAAATCTGAAGAACTCATCGCAATCTCGTACTCCAATGTCAACTGCTTATTTCCTTGACAAAGCTTACCTATCATCGGCAGGTTTGTCAAATCAATGCCATTGCCTAAGTGTGTGGACAACAGAAACCTGGAAGAGTCATTGGGATCAAAAACCGCCAATGCATCTTGCATGGAAAAGGACCAGTTGCCGATTTTGTCCTTTAAACTACTCCCAAGATAATCTCCAAACAGTTTTGAGATCGATACTTTGTCCTGTTGAACACGGTGGTAGGTACCGATCAACCAGGCATGTTCACTGGATTGGTCTAAATGAAGGTCAAACACCCGCTGATTACCTTCAGCACCAAATAACAACTGACCCTTAAGGCTTCTTTGCATGGTACCTTCCTGATTTTTGGAAACTTTCAGGTTTACATGAAGGTCCAATTGAAAAGAACCAAGACGAAGGTTACCCTGCGTGGTAAAGTTGTATTCCCAGGTATAGGTATTGAAAGTTGTGCTAAGACCTGTTACCCGAAAACCCTTCAATGCATTTGGCAGCTCCTTACCAATACCGATCTTGTTATGCAAAAAGTTAGTCAGGTCTTGTAAAGAAAGGGACTCGCCATCCCATTTGCCCGCTAACCACCAGCCATTTTGATCTCCCAACGGCTGTCCTTCCAGCCTCAAAAACGCTGACTCTCCAATGGGAATTTCAGCAGAAACACTTACTTCAAATTCGACCGGATGTGGGGATGCCGCGGAAGTCGTTGCAGGACGAACAGCTTCCATATGTATATCCAGGGCCAATTGCCATGTATCATAAAGTACTGTATAAAGACTGACATCTCCCGCTAACCAGAAGTAGTTAAGTTGGGGCTTGCTTTCGAATTTAACACCGCCAATGGTTAAATTATTAGGCAATACATCAGGAAAATTAAGATCCATATTGGCCAAAGCAGCTTGTAGCAACTCTCCTGGTGATACCTCACCTTCCATGTCCGCTGAAAAGTACCAGCCGTCATCATTTTCTGTAGAATACTCCGTTGAAAGAACAAATTCACGGCCTGCAATCCAAACACTTGTAGTTCCCAGAAAAGCCAGTTGCGTCTCACCTTCATAGTTCAGGGTTACCTTCAGATCCGCATGTATGGCTTCGGTCACCATGAGCTGTGACTTACCGGAGAATTCCAACTTTTTGAGCTCTGGAACATACGTTAATTCCAGGTCACTGATAGTAGCCTGCGGAAGCTTCTTTATGGAAACCTCAACTCCTATCGCGTGTAAGAGTTTGACAAACAGTTCCGTAACAGCTATCTGATCACCCGGCTGGCTTTTCCCGCTGAATGTCCAATGCGCAAGCGTGTCATTCTTTTCCGAAATCAAATGCACCTTATGCTTCCCAATTTCTAGTTTTCCTCCTAGTTGTGCGGCGACAATTTCCCGGGAAGCGCTGGTGAATGGATGGTTTATTTGTAAAATGAATGCGGCCTCCAGCAAGGTCACCTTGTCTTTGATAATATCCGTTTTGCCTTTTGTTTCGAAGTAAACCGAAACATAGTCCACGTCTAATTTGGGATCGAAATGAACCCTAAATTGACGCAAGACAGACTGACCTTTTGACGCTTCCTCAATCTGAGCAGGGATAACGCCATTCTTTTGCTCCGAAAGGTCTAAGGAAGTCAGGGATTTTACTCCACTTAACCCTTTTCCAAAATAGACAGGATCTGTCAGGTAAACCTGCCAGGAACCATCGATTCGTTTGTCCAATCGGACCGAAACCCCGGCATCTTCAATGACTCCCTTCCCAAAGATCGATCCACTCGACTGCCAGTTTGCTGTTTTTTTTAGTTGCAGGTTCAGGTTGAACTGCTGTAGGTACAAGTGGTTCTTCCAGACTTCATAACCTGGCCCCGCTTCCTGGGAACAAGACAGCTGCAAGTCCACTTCCTTCATGGAGTTTCCTGTCAAATCCCAAACTATCTGTAGCTGAGACAATTCAAAAGCCAGTTTACTGGTTGTGTCATTAGGCAGGTGTCCTTCCAGCTGTTCTCCATCCAGCACGCCATTGATATCCGCCAGGGAAGGCTTATTTTTTGGTGTGTGTAGATTGACCACCAGGTCACCCTCCAGAGGAATAGGTACATCTGCCGAAGCTTCTAATCCACCCAACCTCGCTTCTGCATGGACGTGACCCTGATACGTTTTCTCGATCGCATTGATGGATAAACGAAGGCCTACTTTATCCAAAGCCAGTTTGATCTTATCTCCGTCTTTTATTATTGGCCAGGATTCTGTTGAACTGATGGCCAGGTCAGCCCGATAAAGCTGCTTCTGCTCGGGATTGAAGGTAATCGTCAACTCGTCCAACCCTACACTACTCAATCCCTCAATCTTCTTTGGTAAGCCAACAGTTTTCGCGAATAGTTTCATTAGGTTTTTCAGGGTAAAAAACCGTTTGTCTTCCTGGCCAGTATTGACATCCGAATAACGTAAGGTCCATATTCCTTCCTGGCCTGTCGCGATCTCGATATGAACTTCAAGTTGATGCCCCTCCAACGTTATCTGAGCTGTTAACCCTACCTGATAGTTTTTTCGGTAGCTTCCTGATTGATGCGTTACATATGCAGAAAACTTTAAGTCAGTAATTGGAAACACAGTGCCGAGCAACTGCCATACGTCACTTCCCACATCAACCTGCCCGGTTACCGAGAGGTATTCATCATCATTTCCCTCCGAAGCGTATGCTTCTAAACTGACCTCTTTCAGTCCCAATTTGGAATACCAACCTTCATAGGAACGACTTAGATCAAGCAAACTGCTCAAGTTCGCCAGGGTCAATGTCTTTCCTTCAATCGTCAGTGTAACCGTCTGATCTCCGTACACATCGGATTCCTCGAATGAAGCCCCCAAGCTCTTCTTACCAAAGAAATCCACTACATTCTTTCCTTGAACTTGATAAATCTGCAACTCATCCAATTCCAGTAGATGAAGGATTTTGTAATCAAGTAAAGAAGAAACTAAAGTGATTCTCATTTCAGGAATTTAATAGCATTTCCGAGTTCCGGAGGTAATGTGCTTTTCATGTAACTGCTGGATTGATTGAAATTACTGTACGATAACGCCTTTTCAATTAATATTTCTTCGTTCCCATCGGATACTTCAACCCTGGGTCTTTTTTGAACCGGCTTGAAGTCTTCTTCATCATCAACATTAATCGTCACCTGTTCCCCTTTTCCTTCTTCTTCTACTTCTTCATCATCCGTGTCAGGTTCTAAAAAATGCGTTAGGAAATCCTGGAATGCGTTCATTTGAAGCCTGATTTCATTATTCTGCTTTCTTAATGAGTTATTGTCATCAATAAGTCTGTTGATCTTAGTCTGTAGCTGTATTGCAATCTGCCTCTTATCCTGTCTAAGGTCAAGGATTTCCTTTTTCATTAAATCAACTTTATCCGGTGACTTAGGTCCTGATGAAACTGGGGATGTTGGTAATGGATCAGTGCCAAAAATGTCAGAGAGGCCGCCAGGGTCATTCCCATCTTTAAATACACTTGCCCAAACCGAATAATAGCCATTCAATTCCATGATGAGTTTCTGCTGGTCTAACAGCACAGAATAAAGCCCCTGATCAAATTCTCTGGCCGTTCGAAATTGGTCCAACGCCGTTCGTGATCTGTTGTAAGCTTTATTTCTCCCTACCAACCTTAACCCATCGAATTTTGTATGGCTTTTCGAAACATCATAGTGAATTTCATGATGTTCTTCTCCATGAAAATAATGTACCCCGTTAAGACGGAATAATCTGATCGTGTTACGTGCAAATATTTGCAAAACCTTTGGCACATTGGGATTGGGTTCTATGAATAATCGAGATTCAAATTCTTCCTGAACCAAACGCTCCACTCCGTTCTCTTCCATAGAGAGGTACTTGACCCAGGCAACTTTTTTCTCGTAAATGAAACATTGTTCCGATGTAAATACTTCTACATCGTTTGCTTTATTCACTAAAACCTCCAAACTTCCCGGGGTTAATATATCTACCCTGTCACCAACAATTTTATATTCCAGGTTTGGCCATATATAATGCGAACAGGATCTTAAGTTTTCTACCCGATCACCATTATTGTCCCTAATTTCAGGATGTACAACAAATGAATACTTGATGCTTTCCGAGCAATCACCACATAAAAGTATCGTATCTTCAAATTGAATTTTACTATTCCAACTTTTGACAAATTGATCATCATCAACCATTTCCGCTTCGCTATCATATGAAATAGCTGAATCCGGTTCAGAAATGAGAGAAATATCTCCTTCTCTCGGGACATGACAAAGTTCAAACCTGCTTCTAAGAGGCTTTTCGCACATCCAACAACACACTTTACTTATGTCAAAAGATGGTTGCCCCTTTTCACCAACCTGGCGTCCAATAATATGAGCTTGCGTGTGAGAGGCGATGAAAATTTTGTCATTTTGATACGATCTATCTAACAATAATCCTTGAACTAGAGTCTTTTTTTGAAGCATTGCACTTTTTATTTCTTGAGAGATAGAATATCTAGGATCCCTTTAGCGTCTGTGGCATGAAATTGAAAGGGATCTTCCGGGTTGGATTGTGATTCAATCTCCAATCTTCTGACAAGTTCCAGGTCATGCCGTTCGGTAATTTCATAACTAGCATTTTTAGGATCACAATACATTTGAAATGTTCGGACCCACGTGGAATAATACCCACCGTCCTTTACCATATTGGTGATATTTTTCCAAATCGATTCACGCAAGAACCCATCAGCATCAGTAAGTTTTTCACTTAATTTTTCCCTGTTCATTTTCCATTCTTTGGTTTCTTTCACTCCATCTTTAATCTCATCAATTTTCCTAAACTCCTTAATATCAGAGCGTTTTGAATCAAATGATGCCGGATCAAGTTGATCTTTGTAGTAGAAATGGAGAGTCTCGTATTCAGTTTTGTAATTACTCAGATGATTGAGTTGCTTAACAGCATGACACCAGGCTTTGGTTCGACGTAGCACCCTTTGATCATTTATCCCATAATTCTTTTCCGGACTGTCAGCCTCACTGGTATTCAATTTGCAAATACCAATGATATGATTAGTCGGTGACGGTTTATCCTTATTGTCATTGTCCGTTACTTGAAATTTAACATTCTCCTTTCCTCCAATATTGATCCGCTGGTGAGAAGTTATTTTAAAGCTATCTGTATCGATGTGGCTCAACTTGGAATTAATTGGCGGTTCATAGTCCATCAATTTGAAGGACAAACCTGACTTCCTCAAATCTGGCCACAAGACGTTATCTGTGGCCTGCTTCAACATTCCCAGATAGTCTTTTCTGTAATTATAAGCATTCCAGGAATTTGGACTCTTTTCAACACTTCCTAGCAAATAATTTGTTTTGACCTCATCATCTCCAACAAAATTGTAATCAGCCTCCTTTGCTTTTGAATTCGCAATTTTATTAACCTTCGCCAGCTCATTGCATACCTTACAACTAACCACCAGGTTTTCCCAATCCAACATTTCAGTAGGAAATACTGACTTGGGTATTTTATGCTCAATATCATAATCAAGGCCATCTACGATGATCGTTTCACAATAGGCACAATAAAGGCCTTCTGAATATACCAGAGGTACCTTGGATAGTTTATATTTCGAAGAATCATGAATATCAAACTGCCTGTTCAATAAAGAGAAAGCTCCCAAAAAATCTTCTGAATTAAGATTCTCTTCCCTAGTGGTTTTAAAACGATCAAGAATATCTTTTACCTTTGCTTGGACCTCTGCTAAAGTATTGTTTTCTCTTTCATCTTTTTTGGTCTTCGACAAATAGCCGTTCCACTTCTTATAATTAACAAGGTCGAGTTCGTCTTTATCTAAGAGTGCTGCTATCTTCTCCTTATGACCTTCAAAATCAATGTTTAGCACATATGAGAACTTTTTGCTACCAGCAGCAGTAATTCTATGCAGTTTGGAGTTTTCAAACGCAACTTTTATCTGAACTTCAAATTCCTTCGAATCATCATTGGCCTTCAAAAGGTCGGTGACGTCTTTCTTCTTAGGTTGATTTTCTGATTTTAACCTTGCCTTAAGCGATAAATCAGATAAGACAGAGCAGTAGAAACCTGCAACAGCATTAATCTGCTTTTTCTCAAGACCTGAAAAAGTTGAAAAATATTTAACCAGTCCGCTTCTAATTTGTTTATCAGTAAAGGCTGTGACCGCATTCCCGATTTTTAATTCTTTTAAAACTCCTTTGATCTTGGAGTTATCTTCCTTCTTTATTTCATTGGATCGGAAGAGTTCGATCATTAGTTTGGCGAGATCTTTATACAACACACTTACATCTCCGAAATCAACACCTTCCCTTTTGTCTGTATGGACGAAACTGGCATTTGCCTGAACTAGCAAGTTCAATCCTTTAATTTTATTTAAGTTCTGATCACGTCTGCCTATCTCGTCGTTCCAAATCTTCAGAACCTGTTGTAAACTGGAGCCATCTCCATGCAGCTTCGAAAGTATTGAAGTTACAATTGAAGCAATTCGAGATTCTGTGTAGGTCCATATTGCAGAATTTACGGGTAAATCATTAACAGGCTTGCTTTCTAAGTCGTGAGATGCGCCCTCTATCCCGCTATAGAATTTGTTGATCAGAATCAAATCCTGTGAAGGATCTTCAAATGAATTTGTTTTGAAACTGTAGTTATTCTCATACCCCGCCCTAATCTTCGCAAACCTCAACAATTCTCGCAACGCCAATAATTGACCAAGCTTTTCAGCCTCAGGATCAGAGATAACCTTTAAACCCTTCAGTTTCGCCTCAATCTCTGCGGGTGTTGGATTCAACTGGCCCAAATTCCACAAAACTGAAGCTTCTTGTGCTGCTTTTTCCTCCTGTGTTAGATTTTTTGGTTCTTTAGCTTCCTCAGGCGTATCAAATACAACAGGGCTATAAAGCTCAGTGGTTAGCTTTTCGATAGCACCAATATCGACCTTATAATAATCCTTTATATTCTCAATCTCCTTTGGGGATCCAACAAACAAAGTAATCAGGTTCCTAGCGGCATTTTTGAATTTAATCTCATTGGCATCGGCATCGGTCTTACTATCAACTAACAGAAGTTTACGAAGCTTCGTAAACTTTTCACCCTTATTATACAACAAGTGATAAATACTTTCATTATACGGTACATTCTTCTTCGTAAAAGGTCTCATATTTCTTATCTCTTGTTAGCTGACTTACTCTCCATCTTGATTTATGTTAATTCCCGGCAGGTTGGGTCGGTCCAGGTCGTTGGGCAGGTTTAGTACCTGGCTTTGGCTTAGCTGGCTATTCACCTGATCGAAAATGATCGCCTGCTTGTTTTGCCCCTGATTGGTGGTGGCTCCTGCCATTATTTGATTTTGTGTCATGTCCATGGTATCTCGTATCCGTGTACCTGCTGTGGGCTCGAGTGTCTGCTGTTCCTGCCACTTTCCGTTTTCATGTTGGAAACTGTGGACGGATTCAGGTCCAATCACCGCCCAGTCATCCTTCATCGCAAGTGATCTCCCAAAATCCTTCCCTCCTGTTGCGCTACGTAATTCACTTTCAACCCATTGACTTCCATCAAACTCATAAGCCGTGGCTTGCCCGGTCGCTGCATGGATATTACCTCCCATTTGCGCTCCCAGAATGGCCTTGTCTTCGTGCATCACCAGGTCTTCCCCAAACCAGTTGTTGTGCGTGGTAGCATGGATCGTTTGTTGTTCTGTCCACTGATTGTTTTCCAATTGATAGAAGACTACTTTACCAATCCCGCGTTTGTCGTGGGCGGTAATGGCCAGCCAGTCTTTGGACAAAGACGCCCCGCCTCCCCACGTACCCTCGGGTACTTCAATCTCCTGATGCCGGATCCATTGGCGGCCTTCCTGCTTATACACCTGCAACTTTGCCTTAGCTCCCTCCGAAGGAACGATAATGGCCCATTCGCCCTCCGTCTTGATCTTAAACCCTGAGGGTGCACTTTTTCTATGGGTCAGGGTAATGTGTTTCTCAAATTTAGCCTGGACACTGATGTTGATGTCTATCGCTCCTTCCCAACGATTCACTTTTGGTTCCTCCTCAGGTGATGCTGGTACCTTTTCTTCTGTAGGGTTATCTTCCTGTTGAAAATGGGTATAGTTAGGCGGCCGGAAAGGGATTTTGTCGTCGATTTGCAACGACATCATTCGGCTTCCGGCAATGTCTATTCCAGGGCTGTGCATGTAAGTGAGTCCCCGGATCCGGAACTGAACCCTTGTCTCATGCGGTGCTTCGCCCATGACCTTCACATTTTCGAAGTGGACTTGCAATTGCTGGCTTGCTGCTAAAGTCAAAACCTCTCCGACATACTGCAGGTAAACCCACACGGATCCCTGATCATCCCGAAAAGGACCGGCCACTTCCCAGTCTTTCGCACTCTCCTCTTTCAAATGAAGTCCGCTTTTCAAGATTTTGGACCTGAACTGCAAAGAAAAGTGATAATTACGGTCACTCACTTGAGCCAGAGGGTAGCTAAATTCCATGGCTTTACCAGACACATTCTCCACCTGTAGTGTAAGTTCCTGGCCTTCAGTCGCTCCCCAATACAGCGCATTTTCTCCCTGCTCATTGAGCAACTGGCAATTGATAGGATGTATGTTCCGAAATTTCTTCATCTAAACTTCTTTAAAATTGATTCCCAACCACCCTTCCTTTACGGTAGTGCTGGACTGAAATCCGGCATCCGCACTTGCGGCGCGTAACCGGTGATTTTCCAGCCATTGGCGTATCTCCGCAGCTTTCGCTTTAAATGGTTCAGCTAATTCCACTAATTTTTGTTCGGCAGTCGGGACAATCAAAGCCTGATACTCAGACAATTGGTGAAGCCATTGCTTAGCCAAAAGCTCTTCCCATAAAGCCCCACCTTCATCAAACGTGGACATGATCTCGCTCAGGGTTACGGTACCTCGTTCTGAAATCTCCATCCATTGATACCCTTTCTTCTGATGCCACGACCATTCAAAGCCCGCTTCATGTCGAAGGGGAAGTATAACATCATCCCTTTCTGTAAGTACACGAACTCCAAAACGCGCAGCACTAACACGTTTCAATACTTCCTGAAAATTTTTGTCGGGGATGTCAATGGACTTGACGGGTAAGATTCCTGTAACTGCATGAACTTTAGATCTGGGGTCCATCAGCAGGGTGATTTCTTTTTGGGCATCTGCCGGACTGATCCACAAGCCCGGTTCATTGGGATCATACGATCGAATGTGGTCCAATTCCGGCCTCACCTGAGATTCGTCAGATACGGACTCCTTCACTACACTGTGAAAAGCTTTACCTAATTGACCTTCTTCTTCCGTCCAATAACCGATCACTCCGTCATTCAGTCGGTCTCCTTCACCTATCCTAACTGGCACCTTCACCTTTTCGAAATCATCCGTTTGTCGGTTGCCCCCTTCCAGGTAATGATGAAACGCCATCCAGCCATGATCGATTACCGGGTCATGGTTCAGCGAAATATCCACCATTACCCTCGTGATCGCTATCGGATGTCCAATGAGGTGTGTCAATCCGTCATCATGCACCGCTGCCTCAGGCTCTATGAATTCTACCGCTTCATCAATGGTCCTTCGAAAGTCATCAAAATAGGTCTGTTTCGCTACCTGAGCTTGATCTTCAGACCCTTCTATCGAACATAACTTATCTATTACTTTCTTTAAATGTGGTTCAATGTTTTCCAATGGAATCGCTTTGTCCTTGCCAGGAAGAGAACGCCAGATCGCTTGTTTCCTTATGAAGCCCAGTCCCTCCCCATTTCTATCATAAAAAGCAAGGCTTCCTTCCATGTGATTACAGACGATCCAACCCAGGATCGGGCTGCTTCCCGGATGAGTGTTGTGCTCAAGATTTTGCGCTTCTGCATCCAGCCAGCGAAAATCCAGTTTGGCTGGCTGGATAAACCGTGGCCATAACCATGCGGAGTGAGAATTGCTGTTAACCAGGTAGCTTGCAGGTAATTTCATGGTTTCCGAGCACGTAAAGTTCTCCCAGGTATCTACCTCCCTCACGCTTCCGAAATTATCGATCAGGTGAAGCTTCTTCAACATCAGAACACCACTTCTTATTGGGTTGAAGTTGCCTTCGGGCCAACATCCCCATCGGGTATGGTTATTCAACGCTGCTGCTACTTCATCAGTAAATGCCTGATGATCCTCAAATCCCAAAGGATCTGCCATTGGTGGTTGTATTTGCCTGTGGTGCATCAGCATTGCCGCATTCAATCCACTCAGCGCCTGTGAAACGCCATCTGTAGTCTCCAGATGTGCCCATGCACGATTTATGGACTGGTGAAAATCTTCAAGATCAGTTTCTTCCGAGCCAGGATTACCATTGACTCCTTTTAAAATCAACTGACCCTGTGGTTTTGACTGACCTAATTCTTTTGCTGCTTTCACTCTAAAAACCTCCCTGGCGTATGGTGTGAGCATGGACCGACCTTGATAAGACCAGACGTCTGACTCTATCTCTTTTTCGGGTTTGAAGGAGAATTCTGGTTCATGTTCTTCAAGAGAGAAATTGGTTTTGATGTAATCCGGGTCATATAACCTGCTTTCATGAGCGTGATTGCTTCCCTCCGCCACAGGAAGCACTTCCACACGCCATTCCATCATTAAAGGGTGCCAGGGCTGATGTCGCCATGTCCTTCGTGCAATTTTAAGTGAAGCCTCCGTCCCTTCTTCCAGAATACTTCTTACTTCCGTTTGCAATTGATCGAGTCCTTGAGGTAAGTCTTTCGCAATCTTGATTGCCGAACAAGCTAGCAATCCATCACTGTGATCTATGCCATCAAACCCATGCCTTAAGCTGGGTTGAGCTGCTTTTCCTTCAAGAAATACCACTGGTTCTTTGGGTTCCCAAAACCTGGGTCCGGGAACTTGCCTTAATTCATATTGACCATGCCCCAGCATGTTGCGATCGTAGGCAAGCTCGGATTCTGTCAGCCCCTCTTTAAAAAATCGCAATCCACTTAGGCGTCCATTGAGTGAGGTTATGCTATTGTGCCCATAAAAAAACAACTCCTCTCCTTTTTCAACCGGGTTCTTAAATTCCAGGTACAAATAGGTCCAGGTTCCCTTTGGTAGGTGTGTCCATGAAATTGAACGAAGGACAGATTGTTCTTCCTGATTGATCACAAAACGACTCCAGAAATCTGAGACCTTGGATTTTGAGATATCACGAGAATCTTCATCGCTGTGAAAAAGTGAGGCTTCGTCATTTTGATCTGGTGATAAATATACCCACATACTCACAGCCTGAATTGACTCGGGAGCAACGTAAGAAACATATTGCCTTTCAAGCGAGAGACACTCGTTGGAAAAGGGGGCATTTTCGATCCATTCAGGCGCGCTCTTCGGCTGAAACCGAAGCTTTGAAAGATCCGTATCACGGTCCTTGAGCAAGTATTGCCACACTAACTTTTCTTCAATCGCATCAACTCCAGACTCGTTAAGAGCTTTTGACAATTCTTTTTTAAGACCATCTACTCGCTGAACCAGTTGGTCTTCCTGTTCTTCAAGTCTCTCAATTTCCCGTATTGGATCTTGTTCAATTCTAAATTTTACCTGATCAATATCCGGATACTGCCCCCTTAAGGCTTCCTCAGGATAGGCAGTTAGTATGAATTTATACCAGTCAGCATATAGAAGATGTCTTTGTCTCGCCAGTTGTCGTGTGGTTTGATCACAGTTTTGACTTGCCTCGTTCAGTTCGTTCAATTGCGTGAACAAGGATTTGGGCAAGGTGACCTGAGCAGGAACAAAACTATTTTCCTCGACCGGAGCAATGGTATATATGCTCGACCCAAAACTCGGCATGAAAGATCTGTTATGTCGTGCTTCTTTGAATCGGTGATAGTAGTCAAGTCCACTTCCTGCCAACTCATCGGACAACATGAGGTTTTCCAACTGCTCTTCGATTGTTTCTTTATCACCGGATAAGGCAGTTGCCAAGGATGCAGAAAGTGCTTCCGTGCCGGAATTTCCGATGCTTACTTTAATCTCTGAGTCCTTTACGGGGTTTTGTATACCTTCATCGTCGGGTGAACAGGTTACCTGAGCATAACAAACCATGCGATCGGGATTATCTTCCATCGTCGCCTGCCACTTGAATTGCCCCTGCAGATCAGCCACTTCTCTGAGTCTTGTCGGGTCTGATTCGGGATCATCATACCATCCTATTAATTCATAGGACAAATCCTTGAGGTCGGCCTCTTTCGTAATGTCCTGATCCAACGCTCCGAAGACACTGTGGCAATTGGGGTAAAATGATGCAAAGCTGGGTTCGCCGTAGCCGAGAGCAGTCAACTTGGGCAATCTATCGGCTTTTTTATCTTCCTTCCACTTTTCGAATGGTAACTGCCGGCCCAGATAGCGATAAGGTTGACCCAATCCGGGTACTTTCGGATAAGGGTAACTTATGGCATTATATGAGTTTTGAGCGCCTGAAGGGGCCAGGTAATCGCTTTCTACGATCCATTGCCGTCGCACCGAAGTACCTGCCTTGTTCAAGCAAGTAATCAACCATCGGTTAGGTACAGCATGGAAACCCTCCTCATGGTTCGTAACTCCTTTTGTAAGCGCATCCGGCAGGGCCCAGTGAAGATGAAGTCCCGCTTTTATTAGGCCGTTATTCTTATCAAAGGGTTCGGAAAGAACAGTCTTATCCAGAAAAGGATGGTTTCCGTTGATATCACCTAAATCATCATCAAAATAAGGTAGGCGGCGAAAATCCGCAAGCCTCGATCTCGCTGAAGTATCTTCTGCTGCAAAATACGCATCGAGATGTACAGGCACTAATATAATATTACTGCCCATACCTAAAAAGAGGGTTGTTGGTTGTCATTGCCTACACTGGGTTGCTAATGCTAAAGATAAGCATCAAAACCGGAGATTATCAATAACTCAAGCCTGTATTTTCAATAACCGATGAGGAATTTATACTTGTGAACAATCGTTGCATTATGCGATCATCCTGAAAATCAATTGCTTTCGTTAAGCTGAGAAATTTTGTTCGAACAGGTTGAGCCCTAAGGATTCCCGATTCGGCAGGGAAACTCAACAACTTAAATGTTAAATCTCTTCTAAAAAGTCAAACCGATTTATATTTAAGGATGGCTACAACTATGACTCTTGATCAACCGCTATCTCAGGAAGGCAATCTCCGGGAAACTGCGGCAACTTTTGAGCGAACTCCTACCTATGTATATGCTTCGGTATTTGCTTCTTTGAGCATCATCATCGGACTGATTTGGGACATATCATGGCACACCAGCATTGGTCGAGATGGTTTGCTTTCTCCACCTCATTTGGCCATTTACCTTGGTGCATTGATAGCTGGTGGATTTTCGGGTTTCAAAGTATTGAAAATATCTTTTTGGGGAAGCCCGGAAGAAAAAGGTGCGTCAGTGAAATTCTGGGGTATCTTCTATGGTTCTTTAGGAACCATGTTTTGTATTTGGGGTGCGTTTGCCATGCTCACCTCTGCGCCGTTTGACGATTGGTGGCACAATACCTACGGATTGGATGTTCAGATTCTTTCTCCACCCCATACGGTTTTGGCGCTGGGAATCATGTCCATTCAATTGGGAGCTGTGGTCAGCACATTGTCTCAACAAAATTCACTTGTTGGTGCATCCAGGCTTCAAAAGTTGTTGTTCATCATTGCGTCGGGGTTATTGTTGGTCTCATTGTTCACACTGAGCTCCGAATATCTCGGCCGGCACGACATGCATCACAGTTTGTTTTATCAAGTCGCTGCGGGTGTTTTCCCAATTTATCTTGTGGCTGTCGCATGGGCATCCAAAATGAAATGGGCAGCAACATGGACCGCTGTAGTTTACTCTCTGATGTTAGGATCTTTGGTTTGGATTTTACCTCTTTTTCCAGCAGAACCACTGTTGGGGCCTATTCGAAATCACATTTCTACCTATCAGGCATTTGAATTCCCGCTGTTGTTGATCATTCCTTGCTTTTTCATTGATTTGATTCTGAACAAGTTTGGCAATATCAATAAATGGGCACTCGCCGCTATGTTGTCGGTCTCTTTCACGTTGATTCTGTTAGCTATTCAATGGCCTTTTGGAAATTTCCTTATGTCGGAAGGCGCAAGAAACTGGTTCTTCGGTACAGAATCCTGGTATTTCGGAAGTAGTCCGGACTGGCAATATCGCTTCGATTTTATGCCCTGGCATACACACACTGGTGGTGCCCTGATCAAAGGGATTGCCATCGCCTGTGTCGTGGGGCTTTTCTCGGCCCGAGCCGGGCTTGTTTGGGGTAAGTGGATGACGAAAGTTCAACGATAGAACATGGCACGACTGAAGCCACTACCGTTTAATTTTCTGCATATTTGAAGCGTGGTATTGCACACTTCAGAGTCACTCAAAACCAGATCAAAATAAAACACTGAATAGCAGTTCTCAACCGAGGCTCGAAAAAATAAAACTTGTGAAAGCATTTATCTCTGTCAAAAAGTTTGTTGTACTTTTCCTTGCGATCATGTTTTGGGGACTCCCCGTAACTCAAAGTCATGTTGGTAGTCCCGGTGTGGTGTTTGAAGGTACGGCTGGTCCTTACAATTTACTGGTCAGTGTGGATCCACCCGACGTAATTCCGGGAATTGCTGAGATTTCCATTTACGCCTCAGACCCGGAGATCACCAACATTCAGGTAAAACCCATCTATTGGGGAGTTGGTGATGAAGGATCACCCAAGTCCGATCCGATGAATCCCGTTCCGGGTGTATCCGGTCAATTCGAAGGGATCGTCTGGTTCATGAGCAGTGGAACAGCAAGTATTGCTGTCTATGTGGAAGGTAAAAAAGGAAGTGGTGAAGTCGTAGTTCCTATCATGGCTTCAGCCACAGCACAAAAAGAAATGGATGCGAGTCTGGGTTGGACCCTCGCGGGTTTGGGAATCTTTCTGGTAATCCTGATGGTCACGATCATCAGTTCCTCCGTGGGATTAGGAATCGTCGAGCCTGGGCAAGAAGCTGTTAACCTCAAACGAAAGAAACTTACAGGCGGTATAGTCGCTGTAGCTGTTCTGACCCTGATTTTGTATGGTGGCAAAAGTTGGTGGGATAGTGAGAGTGCTTCCTACAAAAGATTTATGTACCGTCCTCCCCTGGCCAATTCATGGGTAGAGCAGGAAAATGGTAGTCGAATCATGACGTTTCAGGTTGATAGCAACTCTATTAACAACCGGAACCGATTACCGATGAAGTACATGGTACCCGACCATGGTAAACTCATGCACATGTTCATGATCAAAGAAGGTTCACTGGACGTATTTGCTCACCTCCACCCAAAACGAGTGGATCCGCTGACCTTTAAAGTGGAATTACCAGAAGTACCCGAAGGGCGTTACTATGTGTTCGGTGATATCGTGCGAAGGAATGGCTATACAGAAACCATCTCAGACACCCTTGACATTGCTGCATCACCCGTGGAGCAGGTCGCATCCACCGACAGTGCCTGGTACGATCCGGATGATACGTACATTGTGTCCACTGCCGTTGATCAGGAAGTTGATAATAATCTACCTTCCAATATCCTGATTTGTGGTAAACCGGGTATAGAGACTCCTTTATTAGATGGTTCTACTGCTGTTTTTGAGTACCAACCCAATCAATCTTTCGTTGCCGGAAAAGTATATCCTTTGACCTTTGCAATCAATGATCCCGAGGGTAATCCCGCAGAACTGGAGCCTTACATGGGTATGATGGGACACGCTGTGGTCTTCCGAAAAGAAGGAGGTGTATATGTTCATTTACACCCTGTTGGCAATTATTCTATGGCCTCTCAACAAATCATTGAAGATCGAATCTCTGAAGATACGCCTCGACCGGTAATTGGTCAGGAAGCAGATGTTTTCTACGACAGTGTAGATCAGGTAGTTCAACAGCTGGCATTACTCAATGAAGAAGAAAGAACTGAGATTTTGATGCGGGGCATGGAGCACACCGGACTTGGTCAACATGAAGAACATGGAGCGACCGTTACTTTCCCTTATGCCTTCCCGCAGGAGGGTGACTATAGAATCTGGATACAGATGAAAAGGAATGGCAAAGTACTTAACAGTAGTTTCGATGCTAAAGTGACCTTATAGCAGTCTCCATTAACGATTTCAAGGTGAGGAATGGTAAATTCTAAGTCTTATTCAGGTTGTACTTCATGATTGAGCCGTGCTTGCCCGTTTTGTCGCGTTCGAGTTCATAGAATGACCCACTGGGACCATTGCCTCTTTCAATCACGGCCTTGATGGAATTAATATCTGTTTCATTCAATGAAAAAGTATCTAGTTGCTGGAGTCTTTGCAGGTGTCGATTATTCCTTGCTCCCACAATCACCCCTGCTACCTGGGGACGTTGCAAAATATATTGGCAAGCCACCTCACCTATCCCCACGTCGTAACGATCAGCAATTAGACGAAGTACTTGTAGTAGTTGCTGAAACAATTTCCAACTCCCGAATTCTTCGATGATCAGCTTATATTTTATTAAAGAACGATTCTCAAGTGGCATTTTAGGTTCAGGCTGGTTTAAATAATTGTCTGAAAGAAAGCCTCCTGCTACTGTCCCATAACAGAGATAAGGAATACTAAATTTCTTTGCTAATATTGGCTGATCCCGCTCAACACGCTGATCTAATACTGAATACTGCACCTGATTACCAGAAATAGTAACTCCTGCATCTATTAATTCTTCAACGTGACTGGTATCAAAATTGGTAATTCCCAGGTGTCGGATCTTGCCTGCCTTTTGTAGTTCTGAAAGATGCATGGCGGTTTCGACATACCCCGGGAATTGATAATCCCACCAGGCAAACTGCACCAGGTCCAATTGCTCCACTCCCAGGCGTTGCAACGATCGATCAATGATTCTGGCCGTATCATCCCTTTTCAAGGTAGCCAAGGCATCATAATCAGGCACATACTTGGTGTGAACCTGGACATTAGGCAAATTGCCATTTTGAAAAGCGTCTCGTTCCCTCTTTAAAAACTGCCCGATCAATTCCTCCACACCCGTATAGATATCCGCACAATCAAAAGTGGTAATACCAGCTTCTACAAACTGCCGCATGTGTTCGATCGCCGTTCTTTGATTGATATTACCATGTCCACCTGCCAGGTGCCAGCCCCCTTTGATCACTCTTGAAATGGAATAGTCTGTTGAGAGTTGATATCGCCGCATAGTGATTGTTTGTAACCCCTTTACTTAAGCCATCAGATTACTTGATGGTCTGAGCAAATATGCCCTGAAATTCATCAATGGGAATAGGCCCGGATTTCATGATTGTATCCATGAACAAGGTCAGGTCAAACCGGTCACCAAGCCTTTCTTTCTCTGATTTTAGTAGTTCAGTGAATTGAGCTCCTCCAAGAAAATAGGACGTTAACTGCATCGGAGAACGCA
Source organism: Cyclobacteriaceae bacterium (assembly GCA_965215825.1). Taxonomy (GTDB): domain Bacteria; phylum Bacteroidota; class Bacteroidia; order Cytophagales; family Cyclobacteriaceae; genus JAWPMT01. Next base: position 2,676,300 of record CBDCEM010000003.1, read on the forward strand.
TCAAACGATACCATAAGCTTTTGGCAAATTGAGGAGCAACCAATGAATTTTCCGTGGAAAATTTCATTACCTGATCCTGAGTCCAGCCTTGTGTATGCACCTGTACCGAAGTATATGCCCGATTGGCATTCTCAATTCGCTTTCTCAAATGTGCCAACATCGTCATATCATCATCAGCCTCCCATCCTTCGTCGAGGGCAACTCTTTCACAAAAGGTAGCCCAGCCCTCGATGTAAATTCCATATGGAAATAGTAATCGAATGGGGTGAGCCGTTTCTCTACTTTTCTTCAACTGCATGTAGTGACCTGGAAAAAGTTCGTGAATCACAATGATCCGATTAAAGGGCTTGTTGAATGAGGCCCAGAAGTCCTTTTGTTCCTGTTCAGGTAAAGTTTCCGGAATGGAAGGTAAATAGAGAGTCGTCCAGGGATTAGGATCAAATGCAGGCGCACTCCCCACCCATCCAATACGGGCTGCGGGGCCAGCGCTCTCCGGAGCAGAACGAATGCTCAAAGTTTGGTTTTCGGGCAAAGTACCTAACCCTTCTTCGTTCACAAAAGCAATGGCCTTATCTGCCAGTTCATTCCAAAATTGCTCATAATCCCTACTATTCAGGGGTACATCCTTACCCATGTCCTTTAGGGCCAGGTCCAATCTTTCTTTAAAAGATGTCGGAATTACCGAATTCGGATAAGCCTTTTGCAAGTATGAAGTGGCCACTTCTTCCATAAGTCCCCGAACTGTCTGAATTTCAGTCAGCGCCATTTCTGCCAAAATTTCAGGTGTAAGTTCACTGTCGGTATAGAGCGCCAACTGACGAGCATACTCCTCTCGGCCTAAGATTTTACTGTCTGTTTCAGTTGAAATACTTAGTTCTTGATTTACGAAGTGCGAAAAAGCCCGCACTGCCTCTAATGTGGATACACGCTGGTCTTCGCATCCAATTGAAATGTCCGCTTCGGTCAACATCTCCCGGAGTGATTCCAACTCATCAACCAATTTCTCAAGCTTCCCGGCACTATCATCAAGTTGCTGTTGGTTGATTTGAGTGAGGTTCGATTGAGCTGCATCCACCAATTTCGTAATGGATTGCAACCGTGAACAGATTAGCCGGTTTTTTTCAGGAACAGTAAGGTAATCTGCTCCAATAATGGGTTGAATCGCTCCCGTTAGAAGTTTCAAATAGGACGCAAGATCGTGCTCAAAATCACGAAGTTTACTCCACTTGTCGATTTCTGACTGAGCCTGAACCCGTAACAACCGAGCGTCAATTGCATTGTGCTTCGTGTAGGCAGCTTCCTTATCGGAAACTACAGCAAGTACTTGTTGGTTAAAAACCACCCAACGATCAATAGCAGAAACAGACCGGTCTTCATATTGAAAAATTGCAGGATGTATTCCTGCTTGCACTGCCTTAGTAGGATAGAATTGTTTCCATTGTGATAGGTACTCTTCTGAAAGATCCTGCCCCTTCAGAGCAGAAATGGACCACAGCAGGACCAATATTATACTTAAGCTTCCTTTCATTTAAGTAATTGATTGATGCTCGGAAGTTATGAAATCTACTAGAAATGGTATTTCACCGGGCTTGTACAGTCGTCAATCCGATTTTCTTCAATATGAATAACTGAAGTATGAAACGATAACCTTCTCAGGTTTTCTTCGTCAAATCACTGACTTCCGCTCCAGTTGCATTATCGTGAACCGAATGGATACCCTTATCTCTGGCTGAAGAGGTGGTGTACATCTGGCTATTACCTATGATTTGCTTATTGGCCGCATGTAGAACGAAATAATGACGTCCGTCTTTAGCAGTCTTTTTCTCAAAGTTTACTTCGTCCTTGGAATTGGACGCCACTGAATTGACTCCATTCTGGCAACTTGCTTTCACGGTGTACCCTTGACTGGCCAGAATAACTTCTCCATTTCCAGCTTTGAGGTGAAAGAAAAAGTGATCGTCTTTGCCTTTAAAGATTTCAAATTTGGATTTTCCCATGAGTTTGGTGGTTTGGTTAATGTGGAAGTTAACTCATCCAGCGCTTAGTTTGTTCAAAATATGAATAATCGTATGTAATTCGCTGAATTAGAACAACATAGCAAAATCACAGAATTATTTGTGTAAGGTGCAATCGTTTAGGAATATAAACAGCGAAAGAATCAAAGGACCTTGCTTAATCCATTCACTCAGCTCCCAATATTTCAGATGGATTGATGCGAGCCACTTGTACACTCTTAAGACTAATCGACAAAATCGCAGGAATCAGTACAGCGAGAATCGCCAATAAAAATACCAAGACGTTTACCTCAGTTCGGTAAGCAAAATTGGATAACCAGTATTCCAGCATATAAACTGTAAAAGGTATCGCGATCACAAAAGACAATAAGATCAACCAAACAAATTCGAGTGTAAGCAATGACCAAAGCTGTCCCATCGTTGCGCCCAGTACTTTGCGTACCCCAATTTCTTTCTGGCGGTTTTGCATGACATACGTTGCTAATCCAAATAATCCCAGACAGGCAATGAAAACTGCGAGTAACGCAAAAATGATCAGGAGATTCATGGTGGTTCGTTCTTTGACGTATTTCGTCTGGAAGTAGTCGTTTAAAAAGTAGCTTTCAAAAACGCTATCAGGTTCAAAAGTATTCCAGATCTCTTGGAGGTACGTTATTGTTCCCTGTAAATCCTCGGTATCCAGACGAATGACCAACTTCCCTTTATTTTCATGACCATGTCTATTATGAATAACCAGAGGCTCGATCGCACTATGCAGTGAGGCAAAGTGGAAATCTTCAACAATTCCTATGACTTTGAAATCTCGCAACAAGGATGGAGAGTATTCATAAATAGATGCTGAATCCAATGAGGTGATTCCCAGTGCGGAAGCAGCGGTTTCATTGATGATTACCGCATGGGTAGTATCTGTAGCAAAATCTCTGGAGTAATCTCTCCCCTTTGCTAACCTGATCCCCAGCGTATTAACGAAATCATAGTCCGTATTGAATACTTTCACACGTACTTTGTCATCATCTGTCCCATGTGATGGCCGAATATTTCCTACCCACATTCTGATCAATTCACCTGGTAAGCTGGACATCAAAGACATGTTCTTCACATGTGGATTTTCCATTGCAGAATTTCTAAATGCCTGATACTTTGAGCTAAAATTATCATCATAATCCAGGGGTATCACTAGTGCTTGTTCGGGTTGCATGCCCATGTCCTTGGATTGAAAATATCGCAATTGCTGATATACCACCATGGAGCCCGCGATCAATGAAATGGACATAACAAACTGAAAAATCGACAAGCCTTTTCTTAGCTGTTGCTTTTCTCTTGAACGTGATTTGACAAAAATATCATGAGGACGGAAGCCTGACAGGTAAAAAGCCGGGTATGCTCCGGACAGCCCGCCTAATAATACCACAAAACCGACCATAATTACAACATTACTCATGGACCACAAGCTGCTTACATTCAAGGTCTTCCCTATCAGCATTTCAGCAAAGGGTAACAAGTAATAGGTTATAACTCCTGCGAGGATTACCGCAGTACTTGTCAACAATAGGCTCTCGGTAAGAAGTTGTTGAATAAGGGATGTCCGTGCTGCTCCCAATACCTTTTTTAGGCCAATTTCTTTCATCCGTTTGACCCCATAAGCCGTCGATAAATTGACGTAATTGATTCCCGCAATCAGTAAGATGAACAATCCGACTCCCATGAATAGTTGAGTAGTCAACTTGTTACCGACTGGCTCAAATTCATACATCAACTGTGAATTCAGGTAAATTGACTTCAGCGGCTGCAAGAGCAGCCTGGGAGGTGGAGATTGGTCAACATGCTTTTGGACCAGGGCTGGAAGTTGCTTTTGAAGATTGTTTGGATTTGTTCCTTCCTTTAATACCAGGTAGCTGTAGGCCCAGAAACCTGCTCTTTGTTCCTGTGTAGTTCCGGTCAGAAAAGAAGCAATCATTTCTCCATGGAAATGAGAATTAGCAGGCATGTCACTATACACAGCAGTTATCATATAGTTCGTTTCGTCATGCCTGTTGAGTGTTTCTCCGATGGCTTCCTTTGCTGATCCAAAATATTTTATAGCTATTTTCTCGCTGATAATTATGGTATTGGGAGCGCTCAAAGGATCGAGGGGGTCCCCCGTAATCATCTTAAAATCAAATACCGAAGTAAGGGAAGGATCAGCCCACATAAACCCATTCTCATAATGACCTGTTGGCTGATTTTGGGACTTGATAAGCGATTTACTACCCCATGTAGTGGTTATCCTGACAAATTGCTCGACCTCAGGGTATTGGTCTTTGATTAAAGGAGCCCAACGTCCCGTTGTGATGGCCCAGGGTAACTTTTCATTTCGTTCGGTCAGGTCATAATTGAGTCGGTAGATACGTTCAGATTTTTCATGATGTGTATCGTATGTCAATTCCGTTCGTACAAAAAGAAAGATCAATGCGAAGGCGACTAATCCCATGGTTAAACCAGACAAACTGATCGTCGCATAACTTCGATGTTTTGACAGCATTCGCCAGGACATTTTCACATGAGAGGATAATGAAGTAACTCCAGGTCCGGGGCGACTGTTCATGAGCAGTTTCAGGCAGGTTATCCATTCCATCATAAAAACCATTAGCGCCCTAAAAGCTCCTCGCTCCTGTTTGGTTCTTTGATGTAACTCCTCCAGGTCTCCCTGTACATTTTCATATAACTCAGGCGCAATTCGCTTGATGATCCGAAAACACATTCTTTTTATCCACTCCATATCAGTTGGCTTTGGCCATCAAGGCAAACATTTGATTCCTGATCTCATGTGCAGACTGAAGTGCATCTCGCCCCATGGAAGTCAATCGGTAATATCTCTTTTTTCGGCCACCACGTTCATGAGTAGCTCCCCCCTCCCAGGATTCGACCATACCTTTCTTTTCCAGCCGCTGCAAGGCTGTATGCAAGGCACCAATACTAGGTTTCTTGCCTGTTTGAGCTTGCATTTCATCTTTAATGCTAACTCCATAGGAATCGTCACCCAACACACCAATGGTAAGCATGATAAGTTCTTCAAATTCTCCCAGGTAATTCTTATGCATGAGTTCAGTTATATTTCTTTCCTTAACGTAGAAGTAATTAATTTGTTTCCTTAACGTAGTAATAATTGAAAACATCAATTTTTAATTCAGTTTACTGAATTTTTGCCGTTATATAGGAAATCAAGTACCAGGGCGATATCGTAGATAAAGGTATCAGTAGACCTGGTCTTCTCACCCGCAATTCTTTCTTCATCCGTCCTTACCAAAAGTTTTAGAATCAATATTCTTTAATTATCTTTTCTGCTCAACCGCCACAGAAAGAAAGTATGCGATACCTGGTCCATGTGATCATAATTTTCTGTACCCTCCATGTAAGTCTGGGACAAGATACAGACAGCTTATTTGCCGCTCTGGCACAGAAAGAGGGTACTGACAGAATACCTGTACTTCATGATTTGATCATCAACTTATGGCTCAATTACCCAGACCAGGCAATGGAATATGGTGAAGAGGCACTGGATTTGGCCAGGGAGGCACAAGATTCTCTTAACATTTCTAAGTCCATCCGGCTAATTGCAGGAATCTTCTACTACAAAGGTGATTATGATCAATCACTGGAATATAACAATAGGGCACTCGAGATCGCCGAACAACTAGAAGACGTATCTCTGATCAACAATGGCTACAATAACCTGGGATTATTATACCTGGAAGTAGGAAGTTACCAACCGGCCATGGAATACCTTCAAAAAAGTATCAACCTAAAGGAAAGCATCAATGAGGTCTACGGGCTATCCACCACATTGAACAACATCGGCAGAATATTTGACAGAATCGGTGCATATGAAAAAGCACGTAGTTATTTTGAAAAAGCCTTAGATGCTTCTGCAAAAACAGGTGATCGTGTTGAGATCTATTCTTTAAATAATATTGGATTTACGCACCTGAAAGAAGATCGCAGCGATCTTGCCCTTCAATATTTTCGAGAAGCATTGGCACTGGGCTATGAATACGAAAACATTTTTTGGGGTACAACTTCCATGAGGGGAATAGCTCAAGTCTTGTTGCTTCGAAATTCCTTGGATTCAGCAAAGTACTACTGTGATTTATCGCTGGAGGGGACTCAAAGTATAGATGACAAAAAAGGGCTGGCTGAAACTTATCAGACATTAAGCAGGTACTATCTGGCCATAAATGATTATGCAAATGCGCTCAACTACCTTGACAAAAGTCAATCTTTGGCAAGACGCCTGGGTGTACGTGAGCAAATGACCGATAACTATCGTCTTTATATCGATGTTTACGAACAATTAAAGAATCCAATACTTCTCGCTAATTATCAAGCAAAATATATCGCACTGACAGACTCCCTATTTAAGGATGTAACTGAACGAAATCTCTCCCTTGTTCCTTTGAAATTAAAAGAAGAAGCAGATCGCATAACACTCGCCGAACAAGAGGCGGAAATACAACGACAAGGCGATACACTAAAGTTCTATATCATCATTTTGATTATTAGTGTGCCTGGCGTTATGATTCTCATCTATCTTTTGAAGAAAAACAAAAAGGCACATGAGGAAGTCTTGGGTGCTCAAAAACTGCTTATTACTTCTGAAAAAATGGCTTCCCTTGGAGTTATGGCTGCTGGCATCGCCCATGAAATCAATAATCCACTGAATTACATCAAACAAGGAGCAGCAGCTCTTTCGTTTGAAACCAAGAACGACACCTCTGTCCGTTCCAGGGAAAATGCAAGACTTCTGGAAGTCATTGACGAGGGAGTCAATCGAGCTGCGAACATCGTGATGAGTTTGGGTCACTTTAGCCGACAGACCACTACGATGAATGAAATCTGTGACCTGAAGAAAATCATTGAAAATTGTTTATTGATTTTGCAAAACCGACTTTATGGAAAGGTGGAAGTGACAGCTCAATACGCCGAATCCAATTTAATTCTGGGAAATGAAGGACGGCTACACCAGGCAATGATGAACATCCTTTCTAATGCAGAGCAGGCCATAGTCACCTCCGGATCAGTTGACATCAAAACCAATATTAAGGATAAGCAGCTGATCGTCACTGTAGAAGACGATGGTGAAGGCATACCAGATGATCAATTATCAAAGATTGGTGATCCTTTTTTTACAACAAAATCCCCAGGTCAGGGAACAGGTCTCGGGCTTTTTATCACCTATTCTATCATTCAGGAGCATTCTGGTCAAATGGAAGTGCAATCCACAACGGGGAAAGGCACGGTTTTCACGGTAACTCTTCCACTGCTTGTCGAATCACAGATAAGCAACAACGAGCAAGAAGTAAATAAAAATATGATGTAATACCCATCCTCGAATCAGGCCAATTCCAAAAACTAACTCTAGGCGTTTGGGTGATTATTGTCTATTTCTCACTGGGTTTAATGCAATTCTTCTTATCTTGTGAGGACTAAACAACTCGTTTCAACTTAACAATTTTCGACCATCATGTCTCGTATTTTTAAAGTACTGCCCTTTCTTTTTCTAGTTGCGTGTGGGGGGAGTAAAACAGACTCTGACAACTTTTCCAGTCCCAAAAACCTCTTTGTTGACTATGTAAGCTCATACACAGGTAATGTAATTTCTTCACAAAGTGATGTCAGAATAAAACTTACTGGAGCCATGGGCGACTCCTTGATCGGAACTGAAGTCCCGGGTTTCTTTTCATTTTCTCCGGCGATTGAAGGAAGTGCCGTCTGGGATGCCAGCAACACTATCGTTTTTAAACCTACGGCGGCGCTACCTAATGGACGGACTTATGAAGTAACTGCTGATCTTTCCAAGGTTATCCCAGATATTGACAAGGATAAACGGGAGTTCCGATTCATGTTCCAGACGTTGGTTCAAAATTTTGAGACCTCCGTATTTGGCTTGGTGCTCTATGACGTCAAAGACCTTACTCGAGTGAAAGTTGAGGGTCAAATACAAACTGCCGATTATGCTTCTTATGAAGCGATTCAAAAAATGCTTGCAGCGGCTCAGAATGGTACGAGCAAGAATATCTCCTGGGAAAATAATGGCCAAAACAATACCTACAGTTTTACTATTGAGGACATCACTAAGACCAAGAATGAAAGTCAGGTACAATTGAAATTCATGGGTCAACCCATTGGAGTAGACAGAAACGAGACTTTAAATGTGGAAGTCCCCTCTCTGGACAATTATAAAGTGGTTTCCAGTAAAGTTGTAGATGGAAACGAGAAGTACATTTCAGTGCTGTTTTCAGACCCATTAGACGCGCGGCAAAACCTGCAGGGTCTAATCAGTCTTGTTGGAGCAACAGGAACGCCCCGGCTTGTTATCAATCTCAATGAATTGAAAATATATCCGAAGGGCAATATCGGACAGCAGCTGACCCTCACCATTAATGAATCTGTGAAAAATATAGGGGGGTATGAACTTAAAGAAGATTTTCGATCAACCCTGGTCTTTGCGCAGGTAAAGCCAGAAGTTCGACTTGTTGACACCAGTTCTAAATCTATTCTTCCTGACAATGAAAAACTCGCGCTTCCTTTTGAAGCTGTCGGACTGAATTCAGTGGAGGTATCAGTCATTCGTATCTATGAAGACAACATCCTCCAGTACTTCCAGGTAAACGAGCTAAACGGAGATTATCAGCTAAATCGTGTAGCAAAACCTATTCTGCGAAAAATTATTCCTTTGAATACCTCTGGGGTCACGAATCTAAATACGTGGAATCGATTTACGCTGGATCTGGATCAGATCCTAAACACGCAACCGGGAGAGATCTATCAGATCCGCATCGGTTTTAATAAACAACACTCTTTATATTTCTGCAGTTCGGAAGGCGAGCTTGAAGAAAGTGGCACTTTAGAAGAAGAGAATGAGGTACCTGGCTGGGATTATTATGATTCCTATTACAATGGAAATTACTCCTGGCAAGATCGAGACGATCCTTGTACGGATTCTTATTATGGAAATTATAGGAGTGTAAATAAGATACTTTTCTCCTCGAATATCGGACTCATCGCCAAGAAAAGGGATGAAGGAAGATTGCACGTATTTGTCAATGATCTGCTCACGACAAGAGGGCTGTCTGGTGCGGAAGTAAAGGTTTATGATTACCAGCAACAGCAAATTGCCACCGCACAAACGGATGAAGAAGGGCAAGCAATACTAACAACCGATCAGGTTCCCTATTTACTAGTTGCCAAAAAAAACAATCAAAAGGGCTATTTGAGGCTTGATGATGGGTCTGCCTTATCTCTAAGCAATTTCGATGTATCTGGATCTAGAATTCAAAATGGCCTAAAGGGGTTTCTATATGGAGAAAGAGGTGTTTGGCGGCCCTCGGATACCGTACACCTGGGATTTATTCTAGAAGATGTTGCCTCCATCCTACCAGAAGATCATCCGGTCATTTTAGAATTAAGCAATCCCAATGGTCAGATCGTTCAACGAAAAGTAAGCAGTCAATCGGTTAGTGGAATTTATCGCTTTGATTTTGTAACGGACAAGGACGCTCCCACTGGCAATTGGCAGGCCAAAGCCAAAGTAGGCGGTGCCAGTTTCTACAAAACAGTAAAAGTTGAAACGATCAAGCCTAATCGACTGAAAGTAGACCTGACCTTCGACAAAGATGTTTTTACCGCCTCTGATAATTACCCGACAGCAGATCTTAACGTCCGTTGGCTAACTGGAGCGACTGCACGAAACCTCAAAGCTGAGTATGAACTCAAACTTGTCCCCATAAAAACATCCTTTAAAGACTTCCCGAATTTCACTTTTGATGATCAATCGAAGAGTTTTTACAGTCAACGTGAGTTGGCTTACGAGGGTAAGGTAGATCAAAATGGATATGCAAAAGTTGATTTCGATCTTGGTTCAAATGATCAGGCACCTGGTGCTTTGCGCGCTAATTTTTATGGCAAAGTATACGAAGATGGTGGTGACTTTAGTGTAAGCAATGCAAGCATCCCCTATTTCCCATACAACACCTTTGTAGGCATCAAGGCCCCGGAAGGAGATCAGGGCAATTTCCTTTCCAGGCAAACGAATCATACCATTGAAATCGCGACGGTAGATGCACAAGGCAACCCGGTAAATCGATCTGGCCTTGAAGTCACGATGTACAAAGTCGGCTGGCGCTGGTGGTGGGACCGGTCATCGGATAACATTTCAAATTACCTAAGACGTTCTAATCGCATTGAGCTTTCGAAAACAAGGATCGACACACAAAATGGCCGGGGCACCTGGACACTAGACCCTGATGAACTGGATTGGGGAAGACATTATCTGGTTGTTCGGGATCCAAGATCGGGTCACTCGGCTGGACAAGTAATCTATATGAGTTGGTATGGCAACCGGGGTGAAGGCCTGGAAGGCGCCAGTATGCTTGATTTTGAAGTGGAAAAAGAAACGTATGATGTCGGAGAAGATATCTCTATCTCTATTCCAACAACCGCTGGAACAAGAACTCTAGTGAGTTTGGAGACAGGCAGTGAAGTACTGCAGTCTTTTTGGGTCGAGGGGGAAGAGGGTAACACCAACTTCTCATTTCAGGCTACTTCAGAGATGGCGCCAAACATATATGCGCACTTAACCATGATTCAGCCACATGGCCAAACAGCAAATGACCTTCCTATCAGGTTGTATGGAGTCCAATCGATCAAAGTAATAGATCAGGCCACGGTATTAGAACCTGTAGCTTCACTACCTACTGAATTACAACCTGAGCAAGAGTTCACTCTTGAAGTCTCAGAGGCTTCTGGAAAATCCATGGGTTACACGGTCGCGATTGTAGACGAAGGATTATTGGACATCACTAATTTCAAGACTCCCGATCCCTGGAATACCTTCTACGCGCGCGAAGCATTAGGTATCAAAACCTGGGATGTTTACGATCAGGTCATTGGTGCTTCTGTCGGAGAGATGCAACACTTGTTGGCTGTCGGTGGAGATGGTGAACTTCAAGCCAAAGATCAAACTGAAGCTAATCGGTTCAAGCCTGTAGTGAAAGTCCTTGGCCCATTTCAATTGGAAAGTGGCGCTACGAATTCGCACAAAATCCAGCTCCCGCAATACATAGGGAGCGTGAAGACGATGATCGTGGCTGCAGAAAATGGAGCTTACGGAAAGACCGAAATAGCTACTCCGGTTCGTCAACCATTGATGGTTTTGGCTACCCTTCCTCGTGTAGCAGGCCCTGCAGAGACCATGAAATTGCCTGTAAATGTTTTTGCGCTGGCGGAAAACATTAAAGACGTACAAGTCACCATTGAAACCCGGGGAACATTAGAACTTGCAGGAGGTGAAAATCAGCAAATATCTTTTCAGGAAGCCGGTGACCAGGTCATTTACTTTGATATCAAAGCGAAAGAGGCACTTGGACCGGGGTACGTCAAGGTAACCGCAAAATCCGCAGATGTTGAAGCGACTTATGACATTGAGCTACAAGTCAAACCAAGAAATCCGGAAGTAACGCTCGTTGATGATAAAACGATGAGCGCTGGTGACTCCTGGTCTTATGCTTACCAACCAGTAGGACTGCTGGGTAACAATGAAATGGCCATTGAAATCAGTACCTTACCTCCGTTGAACCTGGAAAGCAGGCTCAGTTATCTGATTCGATATCCGCACGGTTGCGTAGAACAAACAACCTCCTCTGTATTTGCGCAGTTATTCCTTGGTGATCTCACCGAATTATCTGAAAGTCGAAAAAGCCGAATCCAGCGAAACATCCAGGCAGCCATTAAACGGCTAAATTCTTTTCAGACTTCTTCCGGAGGTTTTGCTTACTGGCCCGGAGATAATTATGCCAACGACTGGGGATCTAATTATGCTGGTCATTTCCTCCTTGAAGCCCGAAATCGTGGATATGCGGTTCCAGAAGCTATGATCAATGATTGGATCAAATTCCAGACTAAGAGAGCAGAATCCTGGGAGAACAATAGCTCCAGCTACAATAATGACCTAACGCAAGCTTATCGTTTGTATGGTCTCGCATTGGCCGAACAACCTGCATTAGGTGCTATGAACAGATTGAAAGGTAGTAATTCACTGCGCAGAGCCGCAAAATGGAGGCTGGCGCTAGCTTATGCTCAGGCGGGGTTTGACAATCAGGCGAAAAACCTGATTGAAGGAATCTCTACCGAATCTGAAGATGATCGCGGGTATTATAGTTACACTTTCGGCTCAGTGGTTAGAGACCAGGCCATGATCATGGAAACGTTACTTCGCATTGGTGAAAGTCGAACTGCTTTTGAAATTCTGAAAAAAATCGCCACAAAACTGGGCGAATCCAATCGATGGATGTCCACTCAAACTACCGCTTATGCATTGATAGCCATATCGAAATATGCGAAGGCTTATGAATCAGACAATGCAACCGAAGCCACCGTAGAAATTGCCGGGGATTTGACCAGGTTGTCTGGTCAGTCTTTTATTCATCAAGTGTCGGTTCCAGATTCCGAGCAATCAGCAAACATCAAGATCCAAAACTCAGGTGAAGCTCCCATCTTTGCTCGGGTGATTCGCACAGGAACGCCGCTGGAAGGTAACGAACAGGCCGAAACCCGGAACTTAAATTTATCTGTAGGCTATTTTGATATGGATGGACGTTCAATAGACGTGTCAGAACTTAAACAGGGAACCAACTTCAAAGCACAGGTCACGGTAACTAATCCTGGGAGTAAAGGCTTGTACGAAGAGCTTGCTCTCACACAGATTTTCCCCTCAGGGTGGGAAATCATCAATACCCGGTTGGATGGCTCCGCAGAACAGAATAACCTCGTTGAGTACCTGGATATTCGAGACGATCGTGCCATGCACTACTTTGACCTCAAACCTAACAAAAGAGGTACGTTTACAGTATTGCTAAATGCCACTTATCAGGGTCGATATTATTTGCCAGGAATTACAGCCGAAGCGATGTACGATAACTCGATTTTTGCAAGTACTGAAGGAAAATGGGTAGACATAATTGGGGAAGATTAACCTTCCCCTTTTTCAAGATGATCAAGACGCGGAAGTACATTATCCTTCATCAGATCAAACACGTGATCAAATTTATATTCCAAAGAATTTAGACGATCATTTGTTATTCCTTGACTTTTCACCAGTTGATTTTGGCCTTGAACCAATTGATTTTGACCTTGAACCAGTTGATCTTGTCCCTGGACTAATTTTTCTAACAGCTCACTATGCTTTTCCAGGGTTTGACCTTGTTTGGTTAGAATTTCTGTTTGTCTATCTTGAACCCTCAGGGATTCAGATAGCACCTCTAGTATTTTGTCTTGATTTTTCATGATCATAAAATTAGCAAATAATATCACAAAAAGGTTAGTTAACGCACCGCTCCTACTACAATTACTAATATTTTTTGCATCCGTATTCTTGCTGCCAGTCATATTTATTCCTCTTCCACAGCCTATTTTCGATCAGCCTTATGCCACAGTGATCCGTTCGTCCGACGGACAACTCCTGGCTACTTCAATCGCTCCAGATGAACAATGGCGTTTCGCTCCTTCCGATTCAATTCCGGAAAAATTCAAAACCACCATCCTCCTTTATGAAGATGAATATTTCTTCAAGCATCCTGGTGTTAACCCTGTTTCTCTACTACGAGCCATTTATCAAAATGTAAGTTCGGGGAAAGTGGTTAGTGGTGGAAGTACACTGACCATGCAAGTGATCCGAATGGCACTGGGCAATCAAAAACGCACCTATCTGCAAAAGGTGTGGGAAATCTTGCTCTCATTCAAATTGGAGCTATTCTATTCTAAATCAGACATCCTGAAACTCTATGCAGATCATGCCCCATTTGGTGCTAACATCGTTGGGTTAAACGCAGCTTCCTGGCGATATTATGGAAGAGCTCCATCGTCCCTTTCATGGGCAGAAATGGCGATGTTGGCTGTTTTGCCCAATGACCCTCACAACATATTTCCTGGTAAAAATGATGAATCTCTGATCAGAAAGAGGAATTGGCTTTTACAAAAATTACATAATCGAGGAATTCTGGATGCTGATGAACTCTTCTTGTCAAAACATGAAAATATTCCAAAAAGCCTGAAACGAATTCCCTACCAGGCGCCACACTTACTGCAACGGGCTGCAAAAGAAGGATTAGCAGGGAAAAATGTTATCTCTACGTTAGATCGTGACTTACAACTCCGATCAGGTCAGGTGCTTAGCAGTCATAGCCGACAATTATCAGGAAATGAAATTCACAATGCAGCAGCTTTGGTCCTCGATATCGAAACAGGGCATGTTCTGGCTTATCACGGCAACACTAACAATTCGGGGACACATGGAAGACATGTGGATGTGATTACTGCCAGGAGAAGCCCTGGCAGTTTGTTGAAGCCAGTTCTATACGCAGCCGCGCTGGATGAAGGATTGATTTTACCTGAGCAATTGCTGCCCGACATCCCACTATTCCTGCAAGGGTTCGCCCCAAAAAACTTCGACAAAGCCTTTCGGGGTGCAGTTCCAGCTAATGAAGCATTACGGAGTAGTCTAAATGTACCCTTTGTTCATCTACTCGTCGATTACGGATATGAACGTTTTCACCAAAAGCTTGGCCAACTTGGATTTGAAAGCTTTAATCGGCCTGCCTCTCATTATGGGCTTTCTATTATTCTCGGTGGAGCGGAGACATCACTTTGGGAAATTTCGTCAGTATATGCTGGACTCGCCAGGGCGTTACACAGCTATTCTGACCGACCTTACCGTCATGGATATAGCTCTTTGGACTATCACAAAAACCTATACCTCGATTCTACAGCGGAGACCAATGAAAGTCTGACAAATGATGGTCCGTTGCGAGTTTCTTCCATTCAACACACGTTTGAAGCCATGCGGCAATTGCGCCGACCAGATAATCAAATGGGTTGGCAGTATTTTGAACAACCAACAGATATTTCCTGGAAAACCGGTACGAGTTATGGGTTTAGGGACGCGTGGGCTATCGGATTAAATGAGCACTATCTTGTCGGTGTTTGGGTAGGAAATGCTGACGGTGAAGGACGACCTGGTCTGACAGGAATCACTGCGGCTGCCCCTATTCTGTTTGATTTATTTGATTTGCTCCCAAGGCAAGAAAATGAGTTACCACAATTCGGACAAGAAGTAGAAACATGTAGTGTTAGCGGTATGCTGGCAACTTCTCACTGCCCAGTAGTCGCCATGACACACCTTACACAGGAAATGAGTGAAATGGGTGCAAACTGTAGTTATCACCGCCAACTACATCTGGATAAAGAATTACAGTTTCAGGTAAACAGTTCCTGTTATCCAGTAAGTGACATAGCAAACATCTACCAATTCATTCTTCCCCCAACGCAGGCCTGGTACTATAAAAAATACCATCCCAATTACAAGGGGTTACCTCCTTTGGCACCTGGTTGTACTGATGGATCCGGAGACCTTAGTTTTGATTTGATTTACCCCAGACAGTTCACCAAGGTGCGAATTCCCAAAGAGCAGGATGGCAAACTTGGTCAGGCAATTTTCGAAGCAGCGCATCAGGACAAAAATGCAACCATACACTGGCATGTCGATGACCAATATCTGGGAACTACCACCATTCAACATCAAATGGGCATTCAAGTGGAAGAAGGTCCTCATTTACTTACATTGATCGACCAGACAGGAAGAGAAATAACTCAAAGGTTTGAGGTAGTCAACTAACAGACTGTCTCGAAACTGACTAAAGCCAGAAGGCCATGGGACCATCCATCCAAATGGGCATTAGAGAAGTACATTTTTCCAATATATTAGACACCCTAACTGAATCGAAAAGCATGAGTTTAACGAAGAATTACTCGGGATACGAATCGTTCCAATACCTTGAAAAAGATGTAGATTATCGCTATTTCGAGTTAGCAGAAGAAATAAACCGGGTTCCTTCTACAAAAGTGGAGCTCAGTACCTCCCAGGAGGAGGTCGCAAATAAAATCATTAAGGAAAACATCCTGATCAGCGTACACGAACACCTGGGAACTTTTCCAAAAGACATCATGCAAACCCCTGCCTACGTCAAGGAAGGGCGTATGGCAACGGCCTTCAAAGGCCTCGCTCAGGGACACTGGGATTGTGTTTTTGATAATCTTATGGATGGTATTTGTCAAATTCATTCTAAAGGAGGTTGGAAGTGGAGTGAAGTGATCCATGATCTGGGCATGCGTCTATGTGATATTGCTCATCAGGATTTTGTCATACACTGTAAGACTGTCGAAGATATTCATGCAGCACATCGCGACGGAAAAGTAGCCTGGGTAGCCGTCATGGAAGGCGCCATGATGATCGAAAACGAATTAGATCGTCTTGATCTGCTCTATGGCTTCGGGTTGAGGTCCATTGGGATCACTTACAGTGAATCAAACGCACTGGGCTCCGGATTAAAAGAAGAAAGAGACGGAGGCTTGACTTCCTTTGGAAAACGGGCTGTCGATCGCATGAATAAACTAGGCCTATTGATCGATTGTTCCCATACAGGCGATCAAACAGCTCTCGACACCATTAAGCACAGTACGAAGCCCATTATTCTAAGTCATATCGGTTCCAAGGTGCTTTGGAACACCAATCGCCTGGCGCCAGATGATGTCCTGAAAGCCTGCGCGGATAAAGGAGGTGTCATTGGTGTTGAGGCTGCACCTCATACAACCTTGACTCCAACGAAAAGAAAACACAACCTGGATGCAGTGATGGAGCACTTTGAATACATCAAAGACCTGGTTGGTATAGATCATGTGACGCTTGGCCCTGACACACTTTACGGGGATCATGTTGGTTTGCACAAAGCTTACACCGCTGCATTGTCGCTGAAAGCATCCAAAAGTCAGGGCAAGCCGGGTATGGAGTATGAACCTGTACCTTTTGTCGACGGTTTAGAAAACCCAACAGAAGGTTCTTACAACCTTGTCCGGTGGTTGGTTAAGCACAATTACACCGAAGAAGACATTGCCAAAGTAATGGGGAAAAACACATTAAGATTACTTGGTGAAGTGTGGCACTGATGCGATTCCTGCCAATTATAGGGTTATTGATATGCACTCAGGGATGGGCACAATCCAAACTAAAAGGTGTCCAGGTGAAAATCCAGGAATCAGGAGCCTATTTTGAAGTGTCAGCGTCCTATGCAGTAGAGATTCCCGAAGAGGTCAGAACATTGAAACTCAAAGCACTGGGCTTCCAAGGTGCAAGTATTGAACAAATTGAAGTTGCATCCGAAAATTTTGAAATTGAAGAAACACAAGACTTGATCACACTATTGGTAACTCCAGGACAAGGACTTGATACCATAACGATGAGTTATCGCGTGATCCCTGGTAAAAAGGGAGAGATTCCGCTCTTCTTTGGTGAATGGCAAAGTACCTCTTCAGATCAGGATTTCCTCCAACTTCAATTGACTGCTTCCAGGGAAACGAACATGTTATTTCCAGCAGAAAATGAAGTAACATTAGAAAGCACGTTTAAGGAAATAAGGGCTTCAATACCAGCTGCAACTTCAATGATCAGAGTTGAACAAGGTGCTAATAAGGGTAGTCAATGGATGCAAAGAGTTGATCAATTTGTGATTGGTCTATTTCTAGTCATAGGCATTTTGATATGGTTCAACCGAAAACGATTGATCTATGAGTAATTTCATTTTTTGGGGACTCTTTTTGGCGCTGGGCCTGGTCGTACTTGGTTATCTCATCTGGATGTATTGGACAGAACACGAATGAATTTGCAGTATATCATATTCGCAGGTTACTTCATACTCATCTTTCTGATTGGTTGGATGAGCCTACGGCTCACCCACTCAGACAAAGATTATTGGATCGCCGGCAGTAAATTGGGATGGGGAGTTGGTGGCGCGACCATGGCTGCGACCCATACAAGTGCAGGGACCTTTATCGGAACAGTCGGGGTTATTTACGCGGTTGGCTGGTCCTTTACCTGGGTATTATTAGTGATCCCCCTCGCCTATTGGTTCATGGTGGCTATCCTGGCTCCGAGGTTTACCCGAGTGACCGAACTTACATTACCTGCTTTTTTACAAAGGCGATATCAAAGCAAGACGGCAAGAGGTACCGGAGCTGTGATCATTCTGATCGCCACGGTAATCTACATTCAGGCTCAGATCGTGGCAGGTGGGTTGGTCGCCAACGTGGTGTTCGGGCTAACTCCAACCACAGGCATGGTCATCTTCACGTTGATTTTACTGATTTACACCGTAGTTGGAGGGATGCTTGCTGTGGTTTATACAGATTTCCTACAGATGATCATCATGATCGTTGGCACCCTGGTAGCCGTACCTTTGGCCCTTGATCATTTCCACGGGCTTTCTGACCTTATCCATAAAGTGACTTTAATTAAACCACTTGCCTTCGAGTGGGGTGGTTTTCCCGTTGCCTTATTGATAACCTTGAGCCTGGCCTTCTTTCTCGGATCAGTGGCAACACCAGAAAAAGTGGTACGCCTTTACGCAATGAAGGACATGCGTACCATCAGACGGGCGATTTTGTTGACCATCATTGTTGTCACAGGTATTAACTTATTGGTTTTCATTCTGGGACTGACTTCTATGGTCCTTTTTCCAAATTTGCCGACTGGAGACCTGGCCATGCCTATTGTAGCTAAAACAGTGCTACCGACCTTTGTTGGCACTTTGATGTTGGCTGCGGTTACTTCAGCAATGATGTCCACAGTAGATTCTCTTTTATTGGTAGCTGGCTCCGCTTTATCAGAAGACATTTATCAAAATCTCATTCATCAAAAAGCTTCCAAAAGTCGTCGTTTGTTGATTGCCAGAATAGGAATCATTATTGTAGGAGTCCTCCCTTTGATTTCCATTTTATCCGGTTTCGCACAAGGTGAGCTCGTTCAATTCATTGTTATTCTTTTTACTGCCATCATGGGGGCAGGCTTCTTCACACCAGTAGTGGGAGGCATCATCTGGAAACGTGCCAACAAGCAAGGGGCCATTGCCGCCATGATTGGAGGTGTACTGGTTACAGCGTTGTGGAAGGCTTTTGGTGACCCTCAAATTTATCCGGTCCTACCTGGTTTTAGTACCAGTGTTTTGCTTTTTGTATTGGTCAGTTTGCTTACACCTCGCCCTCATTCCGAAGCATGGAAACCATACTTCATGAAAGAACCTGATTAATGATTAATTCTCTCATACAGCAAGCTCCAGAATTGATTCAGGGTCATTTTCAAAAAGGTCATGACAGGTAATCATTATGTAGATCCAAATAAAGAGAGTTTGTCAGCTGAGAGTAAATTCAAAGCGATCTTATGATGTATTTTAGACTTAAATAATGTCACCCAAATGTCTATTCGACTTCTTACCTGTTCTCTCTTTGTCGCAATTGGCTTACTTGCATTTGGCCAGCAAGCTTTGCCGCTCACCTGGGAAAACATCTTCACTAAAAATTACGGAGCCAGACAAGCTGTATTATCCCCTGATGGCAAGCATGTGGCGGTTGTAGCCACCACTTCAGAACAATCTGGTATTTTCCTGATCGATGTTAACGATGCTACATCAACTCGATTTCTGACACAAGGCACCTCCCCTGCCTGGTTTTCCGATAGCAGGGAAATTGTATATCGGGTTCAAGGAGATTTATGGAAAATATCAATCGATGGAACAAAAAGAAATAGACTTTCCAATGATCAACAGGATGAACGAGCACCGCGGCCTTCACCAGATGGCAGATGGGTGGCTTTTTACAGTGGCAGGTCAGGTCATCAGGATTTATGGATGATTGCGGCTGATGGAACTGGTAAACCGCAGCAATTAACAAATGCTTCAATGGCTTTAGATGATTTTAGGTTTGCCCCATCATGGTCTCCGGATAGTAAGCAACTTGCTTTCTATTCATTTAAAAATGACTATTGGGAAGATGATATCTGGGTGATTGATATCGCATCGAAAAAGGAAAGTCGTGTTTCTGAAAATTTGATGGCTATGTCCACTCCTGTCTGGTCTCCAGATGGTAAGACCCTTGCTGTGATGGGCAATGATAAAGCCGAGTACTGGTACGAAGATCTATCCTATATCTACCTGATAGATGTCGCAAAAGCTCAGGACACAAAACTCAACATGCAGATCCATGCAACAGACCTGCTGTTCAATCATACCTTATCCTGGTCCGCAGATGGCAGCGAATTGTTTTTCCCCTACCAGGAAAGGTCGGAAGTAGAGCTATGGCGTGTTCCCACTACAGGTGGCGTGGCAACCCGGGTCACCAACATGGGCGGAACTTTTTTCAACTATCACGCTTCTCGAAATGGGGACGCTTTTGTATTTGTAAGATCGACAGCTACGCGTGGCAATGAAGTGGATTATCTGAAAGGAAGTGGAGGTGAAACCCGGCAACTTACTTCGTTCGCCACTTCGTGGCTGGGCCTTAAAGATCCCCCGGAAATAAGCTATCGAAGCTGGGATGGATTGTATATCCAGGCTTTCATGTACCTGCCGCCAAATTTTGATCCAGACAAGCAGTACCCCGCTCTCGTACACGTCCACGGCGGAGGTACGAACACCTACTACAAGCGCTTAAGCCCGACAGAGCAATATTTGGCCCAACAAGGTTATGTCGTACTTGCTGTGAACTATCGCGGAGGATCCGGATTTGGACGGCCCTTTCAGAATTTAAGCATTCAAGACTGGGGGAATGGGCAGGCTTTAGATGCAGCTCATGCAGCTGATTTCATTCGTGAACAAAGTTGGTCCAATGGTTTGATAGGTATATATGGCTATAGTTATGGTGGAATTACATCTATGGCTGCAATAACCCGAGCCCCTGGAAAGTTTGATGCGGCCGTCCCTATGGCAGGGATTTATGATTTCGGAGATGCATACACCAATGCCGACCGTATTGGGAAAATATTTATCAAAACCGGACATGGAGGATCTCCGGAAGAAAAACCAAATGTATACGCCATCAGCAATGCACTATCCAGGGTGCATCAGGTAGAAACTCCTGTCCTACTCATGCATGGTGAAGCAGATGTGAGGGCACCATTCCGGCAGTTTGAACTTGCAGTAGAAATTCTTGAGAAGGAAGGGAAGACCTTTGAGAGTCACTCCTACCCTAACGAACCCCACGGATTCAGGAATCCCATGAACCGTGTAGACATGTATACCAGGCTACAACGTTGGTTCGAACAATATTTAAAAAACGACACGGAGGACTAATACCAATTTTGAGTTGTTGGCGTCCTATTGAAAATTCCATAAAACTAGCGCTCACAACTTAAGATAACTTCTGCAAAGATTGGATTTGACCTAAGAATATTTTATATTCTGAAAAATCAAACCTACAATGTCATGCGTTTTTTATCTCTTCTGATTTTTCTATTGGTTTGTTTCTCTTGTGCACAAACGACCAATCCCCAACAAGAAACTTCTTCAGAACCCGTTTCTCTCATTGGAACCTGGGATTTGGTATCATTTATAGCCGCAGATGATCCTACCCAGGAATGGCGTAATCATGGGGATTCGATCCTCTACCAGAAGCACCTTACCGCTACACATTTCACCTGGATCATGTATGACATGAAGAACGATCAAATGCTTGGAATGGGCGGCGGCAACTACTCTCGTAAGGAGGATCAGTATATAGAAAACATTGATTTCTTTCACCCCCCCGCCAGCAGCGAACTCGGACAATCAATTCCTTTCGAAGTTCGATTTGAGGATGGCAAATGGTATCATAAGGGATATGCCAAGCAAATGGAAATGGATTTTGATTTAGGTACAGTGTTCGTCGCCGATTCCAATAAAATCGAGGAAATATGGGTCAGAACTGAAGTGCCCAAATCCGATAGTGACTTACTTGTGGGTACCTGGGATCTACAACAATACCGATATGACCCAAACGAATCCTACTATGAGTATCCAAATATGATCGGATACTTGAAACTCATTACTCCTACCCATTTCGTTTGGGTAAAATACGACACTGAAGGTGATCAGATTTTCGGTTCAGGTAGTGGCCCCTACCGTTATGATGGTAATCAAGATTACAGGGAAGAGATTCAAATGATGCACCCCCCAGCTCACACACTACGAGGCACTACGGTGCAATTCAATATTGATGTAAGTGATCACAGATGGGATTTACTTGGTTATGGGCTCAGGCAACCGAGCAATGACACGCTATTGATTGACGAAGTTTGGAGGCATCATACAACCACACTCGAAGACGAAGTGGCCATCAACTTTTAAATACACTAAACAACAGTTAAATTGAAAAAACAGGCATTTCTCCATCAGTCTGATTGCACTTCACCGGCATCAGGTATATGATGGAATAAGATCAATATATCTTTGTCTCAAGAGTTCTTGAGATATGGCAAAGAAAAAGTTAAATGTTGCTCTTGTAACCGCAACACTTGCATTGGTGATCAACATCATCACAGCAAGTATTTACATCTATCAAGCCTCTATTATGCGTGAAGAGCAGCATGCTGCGGTTTGGCCCCACATTGAATGGGGGATTCACTACATTCAAGGTAAAAGTTTTTACCTGGAAGTGCGAAATAATGGTGTTGGACCCTCGCTGATAAAGGAAACCGAAATGAAACTGAATGGAACCATAACCCCAACCATCGATTCATTGTTCGTACTTGCTATAGGTACTAAATCAATTCCTCATATTCATGGCACCATAGAGAACAGGGTAATGGCACCTGGTGCATCAATTAAACTCATTGAAGTAACAGACCAGTTATTGGCTGAACTCTTGTATCATAAATTATCCGTCACAAATGAATTCGAATATTCGATCAATTATGAGTCCATATACGGCCAACGATGGGTTTGCGAAGGATATACAGTAAAGGAATTAGAGACGTATTAATTATTCCATCCAAAAAACTTAAGTCATATAATAATTCAATAGAAGCTAAATCCAGTCATGTCAACCTAAACTAGGTCAAACTTTTCCCGTGCCCCGACATTTAGAACATATTGAAGTCCTATTGCCTGGAATAATTACAGTACTCATCATTTTGTTTATAGAATGGTTCAAGCAAGTAGTACATCTACACGTTCTACTACCATTGCAATGATCACATTTCATAAGGGTCAAATTTGGTTGTCCAATAAAACTATGAAAATTCAAATGGACAACCAAGGCAAGGTACGATGAATGCAATACAGTACGTTCTACTTCAATTTATCTCCGAACTGTTTCACAAATTTTTCTACTTTGGGACGAACCACAAACGCACAGTATGGCTGTGATTCATTCCTGGCGAAGTAGTCATCATGGTAGTTTTCCCCCTCATAAAACTTCTCAAATGGAGCAATCTCCGTGACAATGGGGTCTTTCCAAACTCCAGACGCTGTTAATTGAGCCTTATAAGTTTCAGTTTGTGATTTTTGTTCTTCATCATGATAGAAAACCACTGACCGATATTGTGTTCCTGAGTCATTACCCTGGCGATTAAGGGTCGTAGGGTCATGGGTATTCCAAAAGACCTCAAGCAACTCCGCAAAGGTAATTTGCTCATCATCATACGTAATCTGCAACACCTCGGCATGACCGGTTGTACCGGAACAAACTTCATTGTAAGTGGGGTTATCGGTCTGTCCACCGGAATAACCAGACTTAACTTTAGAAACTCCTCTAAGTTTTTGAAAGATAGCTTCTGTACACCAGAAACATCCATTTCCGAAGGTAGCGACTGCTTGCATGTGCGATTATTGATTTCTAGAAAAACAGCGCCTCAATGTTAATGGTTCGTGCTCAATTGTAAAACACTTGACATTCTATTAGCAATAAATCCAGGACAATAAATCCTGGAAAAAGGGCAAAATAAAACCCCGCGTCTTGGAGATGCGGGGTTTTACTAGCTTAGACAAATAATCAACCAACACGTGATACGTGTAGACTGCAAACATAAGCTACGAAAGATAATTCACAATGACAATGGGGGTGACAAAGGGTATACAAGTGATTAGCGGCTAATTCCTTTCTATTCAGGGCTTTTAAACCGGCTCAGGAGCCACCTGAAAATCTTCAATTAGGTCCCCGCTGATGACAATAACCGCGGGTTTAGGAACAGCGCCCCTACCATCCGGCCAGTTTGACGTGAGGTCCTGAAGTCCAGTACTGGTATCGCCGGGATGTTGAACACTTAAGAATAATTCTCCATCAGGGCCAAAACAAGGGCCTGTAAATTCGGCATCATTGGGAGCACTGGCTATTTGAATGACCTTGCCTGCATTTACGCCACTTCTTGGCACCACAAACAATCCATTGTTACCAAAACGATCATAAGGAGGCAGGTTCATCTCATCACCTGAAATGTCTGACGTAAACCACAAATTACCCGCCGGATCATAAGCGAGATTATCCGGACAGGCAAAACCAGTTTCCTCCCCACCCGTCAGATAGGTTTCATAAGAAAACTGTAAGCCATCATATCCATCAGTCTCCTTTAGCCGCATCAACGAGCCGAAGTAGTTTTCTTCAGGTTTATTATTTGTCAGGGCCATAATCACACTACCATCAACTGGATCAATCTCAATGTCTTCTGGTCTGTCTAGTGGCGTTCCTTCAACCACCAATGCTGCCTGACGTGCTTTGATGAACATCTCTGTTTCATTTTCAAATTCTTTCTTCAATTCCGGAACTTCATAATCTATTGCTTTCCATTCTCCTCTGCTGAAATCACCCACATAAAGCTTTCCCGGATATATTTTACCTACCTCATCTGATATATATTTAAACAAACATCCACCATTTTGATCATCGCCTGAATAAATCACTACTCGCCCATCTTCCAATTCCTGAACCGTGGCACATTCGTGGGCAAAGCGACCCAATCCAACATGTTTCTTAGCTGTCTTTGTTTTAGGGTCATACTCAACAACCCACCCGTAATGTTCTGTTCTATTCTTTGGAAAAAAGACTTCCCATTCCAACTGGCTTGGCTCGTATTTCTCCGTTAGGTAGTTATGATCACCATAAAAATCATCGTAGTTCTCTTCACAAGTCAATATCGTTCCCCAGGGTGTGATACCTCCTGAACAATTGGCCAGTGTACCTATGGCTTTGTCGGCTCGTGCAACCTTTTCATGCCATTCGAATGGTATTTCGCTTAATCCCGTGAGTTTATAATTCGCTTCATCATCTGTGATGATTTCCCATGAACCGCCACTTTTTTCTATGCGGAAGATAGATCCTCCTACATCTTCCATCTCTTTCAGGATTTTTCTCCGCAACCGGGCATTGTCTGGATCATAATCCGAGTCTAAGACCGGGTTCACGGACTCGTGATTGACCCAAAGTAAACCAGAACGTTTTGAATCTTTTAGAAAGGCGATATAATCATTGTTATATCCGAATTTCAAAGCCGCAGAGATTGGGTCGCCCCATTTTACCAAAATATCGTATTTCAAGCCTTCGGCAAGCACCACTTGATCTTTGGCACTCGCAGAAATCCCTGATATGGCTTCAGTCAAATATTCTCCTCCGGAAGTACAAGAGGAAAGCAAGCTTGGTAACACAGGAGTTACGACAATTCCCTTTCCTAAAAATTCAATGAAAGATCTTCGATTCATAGTTTTTAAATCACCGTTCAAAGCTAAACATACAAGCTGATTCCAATCCAAAAACAATGATGTTGGTTTTGTGAGGGTCCGAAAAAAACTCATCTCCTCCACCCGGCTCATACCGCCTTCTATATAAATGAAAGGCAAGATGAAATTAGATTTCCCGTTATCTTAGGAACCTATTACTAAACTGACATGAAGAAAGATTATTTATTAGTGCTGTTGGGGCTGGTACTTTTTGCCTGTGGTCCCTCAGAACAACCTTACGAAACAAAGACAGCAACCGAAAATGGTTATACCTACGAATATGTAAACGGAGATGCCATGAGTACACGAATTTACACCCTGGACAATGGCCTCAAGGTGTACCTAAGTGATTACGAAAATGCGCCAAGAGTGCATGTATTCATGCCTGTAAAAGCGGGTGGCAAAAATGACCCTGCAGATAACACTGGTCTGGCACACTACCTCGAACACATGATGTTCAAAGGCAATGATCAATTCGGTACGCTGAATTATGAGGAGGAGGTAACAATGCTGGATAGCATTGAGCAAATGTTCAATCATTACGCAACATTGGAAAATAGCGATGATCGAAAAGCCTATTACGCCAAAATTGATCAATATTCCAATGATGCCGCCAGGCTGGCGATTCCGAATGAGTATGACAAAATGATGGCCATGATTGGTGCTAAGGGACTTAATGCATACACTACTGAAGATCGAACGGTTTATACTGTTGATATTCCTTCTAATGAAATTGCAAGATTTCTGGAGATAGAGGGTTCACGATTCAAAAAGATCGTAAATCGACTTTTCCATACTGAATTGGAAGCGGTTTACGAGGAAAAAAACCGGTCGCTGGACAATGACTACTGGAAGGTATTTGAATCACTTTATTCTGCTGCTTTCCAAAAGCATCAATATGGCACACAAACGGTAATCGGAACCATTGATCACCTAAAAAATCCTTCTATTACCGAAATCAAGAAGTATTTTGATATTTACTATCGGCCTAATAATGTGGCCATTTGCATGAGTGGCGATATTGACTTTAATGAAACCATACAATTGATTGATAAGCATTTCGGAAGCTGGGAACCTAATGAGAACCTTCCTAAATGGACAAAAACGGAAGAAGCGCCAATCTCGGAACCTGTAGTAAGGGAAGTGTATGGTCCCGATGCCGAATTCCTGAACCTGGCTTTCCGATTCGGCGGAACAAGTTCGGATGACCAGATAAAGGTAAAATTGATAGATATGGTCCTTAACAATGCCGAAGCTGGACTGATCGACCTCAATTTGAAGCAAAAGCAAGCGGTCTTAAATGCTGGTTCATATGTCAACAACATGAATGACTACTCGCTTCACACCATATATGGAAATGCAAAGAACAATCAATCCCTGGAGGAAGTACGTGACTTGATCCTTGAGCAATTAGAAATGGTGAAAAGCGGTGATTTCGACGATTGGCTACTGGATGCGGTGATCACTGATTTTAAGAAATCCAGAATGCAAGGCCTGGAAAGTAACTGGTCCCGAGCCAACAACATGGTTATGGCATTTACCAATGGTATGGATTGGTCTACCTACATTCAGGAAATCGACAAAATGGAAAAAATCACCAAAGAGGAATTGGTGGCATTTGCCAATGAAAATTATCAGGACAATTATGTAGTGGTTTACAAGCGAAACGGAGAAGATCCAAATAAACAGAAGGTGGAGAAGCCAGAAATCAATAAAGTACCTCTAAATAGAGAGGATAAATCGGGATTTCATCAGGCCATGGCTGATACAAAAGTCGATAAGCTTACACCTGCTTTCGTGAACTTCTCCGAAGATATTGACCAACTCTCTGTTAACAATGTTGAAGTTCTGTCAAGGAAAAACAAAGAGAATGAACTCTTCCGTTTGACTTATTTACTGGACCTTGGAAAGAATGCGGACCCCAAAATGGCAATGGCCGTGCAGTACCTGGAATTTCTGGGAACTGAAGCCTACAATGCTGAGGAGTTCAAAAAAGAACTCTATAAAATTGGCTGTAGCTTCAGCGTCTTCGCTTCCACAGAACGAACATATGTGACCCTCTCTGGTTTGGATGAAAACATGGAAGCAGCTACCGCGCTTTTCGAATCGTTGCTGGCCAGCCCACAACCCGATCAGGACGCCCTGAACAAAATGGTAGATCGTACCTTCAAGTCCAGGTCAGATGCCAAAAAGAACAAAGGCAACATCCTTTGGGACGGTCTCTACAATTACGGGAAATATGGGGAAACAAACCCCTTTAATGATGTACTGGCCAACTCAGCATTGCAGGAAATACAGGCGGAAGAATTGACAGATATCATTAAAGGAATCACCAAGTTACCACACAGAATCCTTTACTACGGTCCTCGAGAGTCAGATGCAGTCAGTGAATTCCTGGCAACCAATCATCCGGTACCTGCGGAGTTTCAACCCGTTCCAACTTTGAAGCAATATGAGGAGCTTGCCATCGACGAACCAAAGGTATACTGGACTGATTATGACATGGTACAGACAGAAATCGTATTCCTTGCAAAAGGTGAAAACTATAGTGCGCAAAATGAGCCCGCGGTACGGATGTTTAACGAGTACTTCGGCGGAGGTATGAATAGCATTGTCTTTCAGGAAATCAGAGAAGCGCAGGGTCTCGCCTACTCGGTGTTTTCAAGCTATTCACAGCCAGCGAAAAAAGACAAGGCCAATTATTTGTTCGCATACGTTGGGACACAGGCTGATAAACAGGCTGAGGCCATGAATGCCATGATGGATTTATTGAATGACATGCCAGAATCTGAGGAAGCTTTCAGTATCGCAAAAAATGCAATCCTCAACAAAATTGAAAGTGAGCGTATCACTGGCTCGGGAGTACTTTGGAATTACATCAGTGCTCAGGACAAAGGCCTGGACTATGATGTGAGAAAAGACATCTATGAACAGGTACAGGGAATGGAATTTGCTGACCTTAAGACCTTTCATGAGACCTATATCAAAGATCAAAAGTATGTCACGGTACTAGTTGGCGCCCGGGACAAGATCGATTTCAAGGCACTAAAATCCTATGGTGAAGTAAAAGAATTGTCACTGGATCAATTATTCGGCTATACGGACAATGAACCTATAGAACCGGGTAAATAAGAATCAACCCTATTGATGAGTATCAGGCCGTTCTATCGTTGGAACGGCCTTTTCCTATTTTAAATATTTGTACTGATGAACCTTCTTCTATAAAATCCACATCCAGCCTGGCATTAATTATAATTAATCTTTCTGATACTCCAAACCAGGGCCATCACAAGCCAGCCAGGTACCATACAAAGTATTGTCACGAAAAGACAACAATTCTTTTAAATCACCTGTGCAATTGCCAATCAGGCTTGAGCTTTCAGGATAAGTAAATTCGAGATAAAGCCCATCAGACAATTCCAACACCTTGTAGGTGCCCACTGCCTGTAGGGTATTACCATCTCTTTCTCTTGTCTTCGTAAATTCTCCGTTTTCCGTCAGTAAATAAGTTTCCTGCCACTCCATGTTTTCACCAATGGTCTCGGAATTTCGGGTACTCCCAGTCATCTTCACGAGTTTCCATTGTTGGTTTTCAATGGCGATTCCTTGTTGTTCATTGGTATCTATCTGCACATCATTACAGGCAAAAAGTGAAAAAATAATACTCAAAAACGTCATACTTGTTTTTGTATTCATTGGTTCTAAAGTTTGTAGTAAACTCACCCAAAACTGTGCCGAAAAGAAGTTTATCACTTATCGCTTTCGGTTTTCAATTCAATTTTAACAAAAAAAATGAGTTAGCATGTATTTCGTTTTGTGATCCCCGCCCATTGACCTTGTTTTGCCATCCTTGATCTACGTTGAAGTTATACTGCCGTTACCCCTACCTGGTACATTCACTTATTCTGTACCGGAAGCATTTGAGTACCAGGCACAACCCGGTCATCGCGTCGTAGTTTCTTTTGGAAAGACTCGGTTCCATACAGGAGTAATCAGACGAATCATTGAAAAGCAGGATCACCTGTCTCGGATCAAACCGATCATCGATGCTTTGGACCTGGAACCAGTAGTTTCAGAAGATCAATTTCAGTTTTTTGAGTGGATCGCAGAATATTATCTATGTACGCTTGGAGAAACACTGCAAGCTGCGCTACCCTCCGGGTTCAAGTTATCCTCCGAAGCCTTCGTCTCCTTGGCTCCGAATGCTGAGCCTGATCTTTACATTTTGACAGAAAAAGAGGAATGGATTCTGAGAAAACTGGAGGACAAAGACCTTCACATCAATGATATCAGAAAGCTTACAGGGCTGGATCAGCCAATAAAACTGATCAAATCACTGCAAGAGCGGGGACTCATTCAATTACTTGAAAAACTCAAAGACAAATACACGCCAAAACGAGAGAAAAGAATACGATTGTGCCAACCTTACCTGGAGGAATCAAAACTCGATGAACTACTCCAACAGTTGGAGCGTCGTACCAAGCAAATAGACGTTCTGGTCATGTACATAAGAGACGTACCCGTTCTTCAAGACCCAACACAAAATCTCCTGGGAGCAAGCAAGCCGGAGATGATCAAAGAAGGTGCAAGTTCCTCTTCCCTACAGACACTCATAAAGAATGGTGTTTTCGAAGAGTGGAACGAGATAATCGATCGATTCGGGTACAATTCACTGAACACAGGGCCACTTCCGGAACTATCAGACATTCAAGGGCTCAAAAAAGATCAAATCCTCACTGCCTTTGAAACGAAGCGAACCGTGCTCCTCAAAGGAGTGACGGGCAGTGGCAAAACGGAGATTTACATGTCTTTGATTCATCAGGTGATAGAGCAAGGCGGACGCGTGCTTTATCTTTTACCTGAAATTGCCCTTACAACACAGATCATCGGCAGGTTCCGTAAAATATTTGGGAACCGTTTCGGCATCTATCACTCCCGCTTTTCTGATACGGAACGGATGGAAGTGTGGAAAAAGTGCTTGAAAGGAGAGTTCGATTTTATTATAGGCGTACGCAGTGCAGTTTTTCTTCCAATGACAAATGTCGAATTGATCGTTATTGATGAAGAGCATGAGTCTTCCTACAAACAACATGATCCTGCGCCCAGATATCATGCACGTGATGCTGCTATTTACCTGGCTCATCAATTGGATGCCAAGATATTACTCGGTACAGCTACACCATCTTTGGAAACGTATACCAATGCTAAATCGGGAAAATATGCATTGATTGAGCTAAGTGAAAGATTCAAAGATCAACCTAAACCTATTTACCAATTGGTTGACCTGACAGACGAACGAAAAAGAAAAACACTTAAAGGCAGTTTTTCGTCCCGCCTTCTCCATGAATTACAAGATGTACTCTCCCGGGAAAAGCAAGGATTACTTTTCCAAAACAGGCGAGGGTACGCACCGGTGGTTATGTGTGAAAGTTGCGGCCATACTCCCAAATGCCCAAACTGCTCTGTCAGTTTAACCTATCACATTTATGCCAATACCCTGAATTGCCACTACTGCGGCTACAAAGAATCGATGGTGGAAACCTGTACCTCCTGCGGAGAACGTAGTTTAAAAACCGTAGGACTGGGAACAGAGAAAATCGAGGAAGAATTGGGCATTTTACTACCAGATGTGAAAATTCAGCGAATGGACCTGGATAGCACGAGAAGCAAATACGCATATCAGGACATTATCGACCGGTTCGAACGGAGGGAAATTGATGTACTGGTAGGCACTCAAATGATCAGCAAAGGATTGGATTTTGAGCGTGTGGAACTCGTTGGGGTCTTTGACGCAGATCGTGTGATCCACTTTCCTGACTTCCGGTCTCATGAACGTGCTTATCAACTATTTACGCAAGTTGGCGGGCGCGCCGGTAGAAAACACGAGCGAGGCAGGGTCATTCTACAAACAAATGATCCCTCCTTAAAATTATTGACTCAGATTCAAAGAGAGGATTACGAAGGGTTCTATGAAGATGAAATGCAGGAACGTCGAAAATTCCGGTACCCTCCCTTTTACCGATTGATCCAGGTGACTGTTCGTCATAAAGATAAACAAACGGCATATGAAGCTGCTGACCAACTAAGTTTCTTCCTAAAAAAACAATTAGGAGAAAGAAGCTCACCTCCTATTGAGCCTACAATCTCCAAGATTAGGAATTACTATCGGTTCCAATTAGTGATTCGACTAGAAAAAGAGGGAATAAACCTACCTGGTGTCAGGGATTTTTTAAAGTCAAGTAGGGATACGTTATTAGCTTTGCAGTCGTTTAAAAGTGTCAGGGTACACTTCGATGTAGATCCTATATGATTATTACAAAATTCAGTTGGTTTGGGATTGCAGTATTGCTACTGCTATGGGGCTGCAATAATTGTGAAGATTGCGAGTCGACGGTCAGTGCCCCCAGAACTTCTTTCGTCTTTATCAACCAGACTTCTCTTGACACCCTCAACACCAACTTAACTCTAATAGATGCTTCCCTTAACGAATTACAAACCGCAGCATCTATTTTGAATGCAGAAAACATTACCCTTGATTCGCTACTAGATTCTCTTACCGCCAGAATCTCGAGAGGTATGGTTGAATTGCGGCAGGATTCAACTTCAACTGCTAATTTACTAGAAGCAAATACGCTGCTGCTATCCAGCAATACAGAGAGTCAATCTAACCTTAACACGGAACGTAGTACTTTAACTTCAGCCATTACTACTATTGAAAGTGGAAATCTACTTGTTGATACCGTTACTAATTTAGCTACAGGCAATGCATTGGTTTTCACGGATTCTACTACCATATATAAACTGCCTCTCGATCCCAATCTCAATGAAATGAGTTACGAGTTCTCCATCGCCTCTATGACATATGAAATTACTGTCACCTACTTAACAACTACCTCACAAAATATACGAAGAAACGTAGTTGTGGGTGCTGAATCCATTAGTTATTCCGCTACTACCTTTGATGATGTTCAGGTTGAACCCGAATCCGATAACACGAATGCGACGGCTATTATTTATTGTTTCTTTTAGTCTTTATGCCGTAGTGGTCCAGGCACAGGATAGCGATTCGCTTTCTGTTGCGTCCGACAGCATTTCGTTGGTGGAAACGCCCGGGAAAAAAGCACTTAACCTCGCCTTCCATGTTGATTATGGCAAAGTTCTTACCCTTCCATTCGACTTTGAAAATAAAGTAGAGGGTGGTGTAGTTCTTGAGCTTTTCGAAAATATCGAACTAGTAGGGGAATATGGTTTTTGGGACAAAAACTCGAATCAGGCGATTGAGAATGGCACATACAACTCCACGGGAGTTTATTATCGAGCCGGCTTAGGTTTTACTTTTCCATTTAACACTCCCGGAAATCGCATCGGAGTAGGGTTCCGTTATGCCAATAGTCAATTTGACGATGAAGGCACTTACACGATTGATGCTACGGATAATTTGTCTTCAGCTTTTACTGATTCATTCACAAGACAAAACCTATCTGCCACCTGGATATCAGGGGTGATCACTTCTGTCGGCCAATTAAAACTGCGCAAATCTGTTCCTGAATCTCCACTCAATCGCATGTTTCGAATCGGTCTGCAATTACGCTGGCGTTTTTTGATTGAGCAGGATCGATTCGGAGACCCATCCAATCCGGAAGTCATAGAAGTATACACCATACCGGGTTACGGCCGAACACTAGCAGACAGCAATATGGCATTGAATCTCTTTATCCGGTTTTATCCTTTTGGGATTTAAGAAGTATAGATCCGTGCTCATACGGTGCGTATAGGAGGAACTGGTTCGGCAATATTTTGATGGGTTCGTGCCCTAAAAGTTGATTTGGTAGAACGCCATCTAATCTTATATCTTTAAAGAGCAACGAAATCAACCCTCCATGAAGAAGTTAATCTGGACCTCCTTAGTAGCAATAGGTTTTTTAGCACAGGCACAAGACCTTAAAAGCTACCTCTCCTATTCCTTTGCATCCAACCTTGTCCGGTCACAATCAGCATCTAAAATAGCATGGGTCGAAAACAAGGAGGGTGTTCGAAACATTTGGGTGGCTACCCTACCAGATTTAGAAGGTCAGCAGGTAACTGACTATCAGTTGGACGATGGACAGCCTCTTTCAAGCTTGACATTCACGAGCGATGAAAAAGCCCTAATCTACGTAAGAGGTTCTGGAACCAATAGAAGAGGAGAATTTGCGAACCCTGCTCTGATCGCTAAAGGTGTCAATCAGGAAATTCGTTGGATAGATCTGGCGAGTGGGTTCGATAGTCTGGTAACCAAAGGGAATGCTCCGGCACTCTCACCCACCGAAGATCTCTTAGCGTATACCAAAGGGGGCAAAGTTTGGTCGGTAGCACCATCAAGTCAAAGTAGACCCTCACAACTTTTTCATTCAAGGGGCAATTGTAACAGTTTACGTTGGTCACCAGACGGAACTCAATTAGCGTTTATCAGTAGCCGAGGCGATCATGCTTTTCTTGGGGTTTATCACCTGAAAACTGGGGTACTTGATTACATTAATCCTTCTGTCGATCATGACCGCTACCCCGTATGGTCGCCTGACGGCAAAAAGATTGCATTTGCCAAAATACCCAATCAAAAGGATCAGCTCATTTTCGAACCTCATCGCGCTGGCCTGCC
This sequence comes from Cyclobacteriaceae bacterium, assembly GCA_965215825.1. Lineage (GTDB taxonomy): Bacteria > Bacteroidota > Bacteroidia > Cytophagales > Cyclobacteriaceae > JAWPMT01. Next base: position 2,710,553 of record CBDCEM010000003.1, read on the forward strand.
CTGGTCAATATGGGTCGCTGACGTAGCAGCAAAAACTTCAAATCAAGTATGGAAGGCAGATGAAGGAGAAGGAAGTGTTTTTCGTTCGATCAGTGCAAGTAATCAGATTTTCTGGAGTGCCGACAATCAAGTGGTTTTTCCATGGGAAGCATTCGGGTGGACCAACCTTTTTAGTGTCTCAATCGATAATGGAAAAGTCCAACGGTTAACTGACGGGGACTTTGAAGTACAATTTGTATCAATAAGTCCCGACCGGAAATCCATGTTCTACTCCTCCAATCAAAATGACATTGACCGTCAACATATTTGGAAAACGGAAATTGCCTCCGGCAAAACAACACAATTGACCAAAGGAAGCGGCATAGAATGGGCTCCGGTTGCTCTTCATAATAACGTTATTGCCATTGGTTCAACAGGAACTCGCCCCGCCTCCGTGATCGTTTTGGACAAAAAGAACCATCGACGGGTTTCTACTTCAAATAATGACTATCCTTTTGGTAAGCTGGTAGAACCAGAGCAGGTGATATTCCAGTCTGAAGACGGCATGAAAATACATGGACAGTTGTTCAAACCAAAAAATTATGATCCTGGCAAAAAATATCCTGGACTCCTATTTTTTCATGGAGGTTCAAGGCGTCAAATGTTATTAGGGTTTCATCACAGAGGATACTATCATCACGCCTTCGCTCAAAACCAATTTTTGGCCAGCCAGGGCTATTTGGTTTTATCCGTCAACTATCGAAGTGGTATTGGGTATGGGATGAACTTTCGTGAAGCCGAAAAATACGGTGCTACAGGGGCGAGTGAAGTACTCGATGTATTAGCTGCAGGGAAATTCTTACAAAGCCGGGAAGATATAGACCCTAAGCGTCTTGGTTTATGGGGAGGGTCATATGGTGGTTATCTCACGGCATGGGGTCTGGTGAAGGACCCGGATATGTTTGCGGCTGGTGTGGACATTCATGGTGCTCATGACTGGAATGTGATCATCAAAAACTTCATTCCGTCATACGATCCCTTAAAGCGAAAACAATTTGCGGAACTGGCGTATAAGTCCTCTCCCATTGCACATGTCAAACGATGGAAATCACCCGTCCTCCTCATTCATGGCGATGATGATCGGAATGTCCCCTTCAGCGAAACTGTAGATATGGCTGAAGCACTGCGTCGAAACAATGTGGATTTCGAGCAACTTATCTTTCCGGATGAAGTACACGGTTTCCTGTTACATCAAAACTGGGTAAATGCCTACCAGGCTACGGCAGAATTCTTCGACAGGAAACTAAAAGCTGAACCGTGATACTTATGCGGAATATTGCGAGATAATTCCTTGAATCATGTGGCGTGTCTCGAGCATGTCGTTGGAATTACCACACCGTTTTTCAACGTGCTGGTATACTTTTTTTGCACATGCTATTACATCACTTGATTCATAGTTTTCCAGGTCTTTCCGGATCTCATCCAGAAACACTTCAATTGAAGCTGGTAAATTCATTGGCTCTTTTAACTTAGGTCTTGCTCAAATAAACACAAAACTCTTAAGAACATCCAAGATAATTTCAAATAAATTTAAATCTCTATAAATGAGCATCTTACATAACACTACTTCACTTAAATAATTAAGGCTCTTTAATGCATAAAAAAACCCTTCCATTTAATAACAGAAGGGTCTCACTGTTTGATCATCTATCGTATCAATAATCCTTAATCAATAACATAGCTGGCTCCACATCACATAGTCAGCCATAGAGCTGTATTTTCAATCTCTTAATTTCAAACCGAATATCAAAGGTGTGATTTTTTAAATTGTCACGGCATTTAACACACATCATCGGGAAAAAACCTTTGGTCACCCGGAATACTCTGGAATTAACAAAATTCAGTAAAACTCAGGAGGTATGAAATAATGTTTACCTAACTCAATTAATCCAATCAAAACTGTAACTTTCCGTCGACTTCATAAGAGCTTACATGATCTATACCTGCATTGCTATCGATGATGATCCCCTGTTCCTGAAAATGCTTCAGGTATTGGTTTCCGAAATACCGGAGCTTGAGTTATTAGCGACTTTTACCAATCCCGTTGATGGCGTGATGGCAACTGTCAAGCAAAAACCGGACTTGATGTTGGTTGATTATGAAATGCCATATATCAATGGGTTTGAGTCCCTGGAAATCATGGATAAGCTTCCGAAGATCATCATGATTTCGGGTTACCTGCAGGCCTACGAAGTAGAAGAATCAAACCTTGAAATATCGGGCTTTATCAGTAAAAATGACCTGCGGTCTCCGGCAACTTTACGGGATAAGGTTTTAGATGTGATGAGTTAAAAAACTTACGCTTCTTCCTCCTGAACTTGTTGCAGGTCATAAGTTGGCAAGGAAACGATGAATGTGGTGCCTGATCCATCCTTACTATCCACTGTAATTTGTCCCTGATTTAATTCCACAAATTCATGCACCAATTGAAGGCCAAGTCCTAACCCCTTCTCTCCTTCAGTTCCCCACGTACTGGCCTCTTCGTTTAATTGAAAAAGATGTCCAAGTTTATCTTCCGGGATTCCTACTCCATTGTCATTCACCTCGATCTCAACTGCACTATCCGTCCTTGTTGCATTAATGGTCACATAACCTTCCCGAGGGGTAAACTTTAAGGCGTTACTAACCAGGTTGCGAATGATCGTCATGGTCGTATTTCGATCCGCCCACACGTCTATTCCTTCTGACACGGTACTACTTAGTGTTATTTGCTTTGACTTTGCCATGGTCGTAAAAACGTCCACAAGATCATCCGCCATCGTTTTGATATCGATCTTTTCAGGAACGTAAGGAAATTGCCCTTGCTGCTGTACGGCCCAGTTTAATAGATTATCCAACAGTGATGAAAGTCGGTCAACCGATTGATCAATGTCCTCGGCCAGTACCTCCAACTGGTCGATCTGTTTGTTCTGCACGAAAAACTTAATCATTCTCGAAACCCCATGAAAGGCATTAACAGGGCCTCTCAAATCATGTGAAATAATCGAAAAGAAGCGGTCCTTTGTACGGTTTACTTCTTCCAGTTCCGCCTTCTGGTTTTCTAATGTTGCCTTTTGATCCCTTAAAACCTGGTTGATGCGCATGCGCTGACGACTGTTGCGATATTGCGCAATTCCAAAAACGGTCAACAGCCCTAAGCCAAAGATCAAAGCCACCGTAACCACTTGCTGGGTTTGACGTTGCGCGTCCATTCGCGACTGAGCTTGTCCTATTTCGAATTCTGTGCGCTGATTAGCAAGTTTTCTTACGGTTTCGGTATTTTGAATACTGTCTTTAAATGCGACATATTGTCTTTGATAATATAACGCTCCCTCAAAATCTCCTTCCTCTTGATATAATACTGATAACAATTCGGAAGCATCCCTAATTTGTGCTTTAATATCTATTTCTTTCGCAATTTCAAGACCTTTGGAAATAGTCTCAATGGCTTTTTGATTATCACCATTTTCAACATAGACTTTGCCTAGTTGATTACTAAAATCTGCAATGGCGTATTTATCTCCCAAAGGTTCCAACATACTTATTGCCTGGTAAAAGTCCTTCTCAGCATTTTCGACATCCCCCTTAGCCAGTTTTACTAAAGCACGATTTCCTATTACATAGGCATTTCCTAAAACAAAATTCTTATTCACAAAAATCTTCTCAGCTATAGAGTATTTTTTTAGAGCCGAATCAAGTTCATTTAAAGTATAATATTGGTACCCAATATTGAGGGAAGCCATTCCGTATGTAAGGGTATCACCGTTATTAATTAAAATGTCAGCAGCTTGTGTGTTATATGAAATTGCATTTACCAAGTCTCCTGTACTAGAATAAACAGTTGCAATCTCTCCATAAGCTTCTCCAAGTTTCTTTCTGAATCCGTGTTTTTCCGCTATTCTCGCACTCTCAAATAGAAACTCTAGTGATTTCTGGAAATTTCCATTAATCCTATAAGCCATTCCAAGTGATATCAAAGCTCCTTGTTGGTAATACGGTTTTTGCTCTTTTTCCGCAAGTATTTTTAATTCTTCGGCATAGAAAATTATTTCTCCAGGAGCCGCACTTTTCAGGGATAATAATCTAAGTACTTCAAGTTTATCGGAATCACTCAATTCCGTCTGAAGAACTTGTTTCAAAGAATCAGCTTCATTCTGATTCTGTGAAAAAATAAAACTACTGGAAAAAACAAAACTGGTGACTAGCACCAGTTTAAAAATATAAATTTTCGTCAAGTAGCCATTAAGTCTGAGGCAATCGAATCTCTGGATCAACGGTGGTCTCCTTGCCGTCAGGGGTCTTATAGGTAATGTCATATCCATTGAACTCTGGATTTTTTGGGTCAACTGAATCGCTTTTTACTGTTCCTTCAAAGGTTCTTCCTGAACTGTCTGACTTCTTAGGTTTATCTGCCCAAATATCTTTCCAGTTCTTTCCGCCTGATTTTTCCTTATTTACATCAATTTTCTGAAGTTTTTCAATTGAATCATCTCCGCAGGTCCAGGCAATGGTCTGACCAGGATCTGCTCCAACTGTCGAATCTTCCTCCACTTTGGAGTAGGTTTCACTGGGTGCTACTGCATAATAAAGACCATCGTCTTTGTGAATGAGACTAATAGTTACGTCTGCCATGGTTATTAAATTATATTAGTTAGTTACGGTGGTGAAGGGTCGCTTTCGCGAGGTGGCAGTCCGATTCGCCGGTGGTTCTTAGACATTAATATTAGCTCAGTTGGTCAATGGCGGGAAGATACATCAAAAATCCAATAAGTCCTTGGGACTCTTCGTTCAGAACTGCGTCAAAACGGTTGAATTGGTGATTTTCGGTATTAATGGGAATTTATCAGACATTTTCAGGAACGGCAACTTCTTCGAAGACAGGTAGCCAAACACTAAAAGTTGTCCCTTGATCTGCAGTACTTTCCACATCAATCTTACCCTTATTCAACTCTACAAATTCATGCACCAATTGCAGTCCAAGACCCAGTCCTTTCTCGCCATCAGTACCCCAGGTACTCTTTTTAGCCTGAAGTTTGAAGAGATCATTTAACTTCTCCGCGGGAATCCCGACGCCATTGTCCGTCACCTGAATCAGAATGGACTCGCCTTTATGCACCGCTTTGATCTTTACTTCTCCCTCCTGAGGGGTAAATTTCAAGGCATTGCTGACCAGGTTTCGAATGATGGTCATTGTGGTATTCCTGTCTGCCCAAGCCTCGGTACTCAAGGTTACTTCTGAAATCAAAGTTATCTGTTTGGAATTGGCCATTGTGGTAAATGTCTTGACCAGGTCCTCGGCCATTGCACGGATATCGAGCTTTTCCGGTACATAGGGAAAATTACCCTGTTGCTGCACAGCCCAGTTCAACAAATTGTCCAACAGACTGGACAAGCGATCCACCGACTGGTCAATGTCCTCAGCCAATTCTTCCAATTGCCCCATTTGCTTCTGTTGTACAAAAAACTTGATCATTCTCGAAACCCCGTGAAAGGCATTTACTGGCCCACGTAGATCGTGGGAGATAATAGAGAAAAATCGATCCTTGGTTTGATTGAGTTCTTCCAGTTTGGTTTTCTGATCGCTTAAGATGCGATTGGTCTTCTTCTTCTGAATGTTGTTTCGGTATTGAATAGAGGCAAATACAACTACAAAAATCAATCCTCCTATCAATGAAAAGCCAATTATCCTTTGTATTTGACGTTGAGCGGTAAGAAGGTCTACTTCAGCCTGTTTTTGAGATACTTCAAATTCCCGTCGTAAGTCTGCTATTTTCTGAATCGTTTCAGCGTTATTAATTGAATCTCTGTAAGCAATATAGTTTTGGAGGTTTCTCAATGCTTTTTTGGGCTCACCCAATTCATCATACAGTTCAGAAAGTTTCAAAGAAGCATCCCTAATTTGCTCCTTAAGACCGTCCTTATAAGCAATTTCAAAGCTTAATTCCGCATAATTCAGCGCACGCTTATTTTCACCCTTGCCCCTATATATATCTGCCATATATGTATGGTAGACTGAAACAGCATATCTATCTCCCAATTCCGTTAATTTCTCAGTTGCCAGTGAAATATTCTTTTCTGCCCTTTGGTCATTACCCAATTCTGCGTAGACCAAACCAATGTTACCAAGATTAACAGCTGCGTAGTATTCGAGATTTAGCAATTCACACAATTCACCTGCTTCATTGAAGTATGTTAGTGCTGATTCAAAGTTTCTATTTGAAAAAAATTGATCACCTATATTAATGTATGCTGCGGTCAATGACGTTGAGTCTCTTGTTTTCTCAAAAATCTCAATCGCTCTTTTATAGTAGTCAATAGAATTATTGTGACTTCCTGAGACGGAATAAATATCACCTAATGCGACATAAGTCTCTCCCAATGATCTTTGATGGTTTTGCTCCGCAGCTAATTCAGCACACTTTAAGTATGCCTCAACAGCTTCTTCGATATCACCAATCAATCTCAGCGAATTTCCTAGAATAAAATATGCCCTTCTGGTCCAATTGACATTTTCACTGTCCTTAGTTCTATTGACCAAATCCTGAGCATACTTCAGTTTTTTTTGTGTATCGTTCTGATTATAGGCAATTCGGAATAGTAAGCTTATTTCTAAGCTATCATCAATATCTTGGGTTAGAACAATTTGCTCAAGACTATCAGCTACACCCTGATTTTGACACCATAGGTCAAGTCTGTAAATCAAAAATAGGCCTGCGAAAAGTGCAAGCCTTTTATAATTCAATTTTGAAAATCTATTTCGCAGGATCAATTGTCACTTTTGGGTCTAAGGTAAAGCTTTCACCGGACTTGTTAGACACTTCAAATACGATATCGTATTTCATTTCCAAAGTGGAATCTCCATTATTATCTACCAATGACCCCAACCACATATCTGTACCAGTTTCTTGTGAAGGTTGTACATCCCAACAGTCATCACCACTTACCTTGTTAATTCCAGTAAGGGTAACGGTATCCGTACCATTTTTCGACTCTGGAGTCCACTGTATGGAAACTCCCCCACCTTCTTTAATGATGTCGAAAGTACTGCTATCTCCAGGAATGTCATCAGAGTCATCATTGTCGTCTGAGAGGACAACAGTCGTGTTTACATTTTCTGCTGTTAGGGTCTCCGTATCCACGGTCACCAAAACGTTAATGTCAGCCATAGTTTTTCTTTTAGTTAAGTGTGATTAAATAGGACTTTAGGTTGCTGCGGCCAAAATAGCCAAAAAACAGCTATTCAGGTTGCAGTAGTAAAAAAGTTTACCAGGTCATGAAAAATGTCCATGATACAAGCCCGACTACAGGCCACATGAATCATTTTTCAATGACAAGTCCAAAGATAAAGAAATACTATGGCTATTAAATTCCGCTTATAACGCCAGGGATTGGCTACTCATTCCGCAGCACTTCAGCGGGATTGGCTTGTGTGGCAGATCGGGTTTGCCAGGCAATCGTAGAGAGCCCAATGATCAAAATAACAATCACACCTGACATGAGGTCCAGGAGATTTACGCTGATCCTGTTGGCGAAATCAATCAGTACAACTTGCTCAAAGAACAAATAAGAAAATGGCATGGCTATAAGAGAGGCTACGATGAACATTCTTAGGAAACCTTTTGAGAGCAGATAGAAAAGATTGTTGTTTGAGGCCCCCAATACTTTTCTTACGCTGATTTCTTTCATACGGGTTTCGGCGGTAAAGACGGCCATACCCAGCAAACCCATCGACGCAATGGAAATGGCCAGAAAAGCCAGGAAAGAGAAAACTTTAAATTGCATTTGAAAGTCTCGATACGCATGTTCTATTCGATCTTTAAAAAACCTGGCCTCGAACGTGTGGACCTTATCCACTTCAACAAACACTTTTTCCAGCTTGGTCATTAACGCAAGCGGATCATCGGACTTTACCAACATGTTGATCCAAACAAAATCATCGGAAGTTCCCTGAATGAGAATACTTGGTTTAGACTCATTTCTGATATTCACATATTGATAGTCCTGAATAACGCCGGTAACCTGAAGCTTCACCCTACCGCGATCAAGGATCAAAGTCTCACCTACAGCATCAATGGGATTTTCAAATCCCAGCCTTGTACATAGAGACTCGTCAATTATGATAAATTGACTACTGTCTTTATCATCAAATGGAAAGGTACCTCCAGCCAAAAACTTCATCTCATGGATTTCTGTGTAATCCTTGTTTACATAATTGACATGTACACTTACCGAATCCATCGGATCTTTGTACTTAACATCATCTCCCCACTGTTCCCCAGTATTCGGAAGCATGCCGGCCATGGATATTTTTTGAACTTCTGGCAGTTGACTTAATCCTGGCAGGAACAGATCTGCCTTGTTTCGTTTCAGGTTCATGTTCACCACGTTCTCAGTCCTGAAACCCAGGTCAAAATTGATGGAGTATTTGTACTGTCGATAATCAATAGTGGCTGCAATGATCAATACCATGGAAATCACAAATTGAAAAACGATTAGTACTTTCCTGAAATTGATACCTTTAACCAGGCCTTTTCCTGAAAAATCCTGTAAAATAGCTATCGCCTTAACTTTTGATAGTACCCATGCTGGCAAACCACCAGCTAAAAAACCAATCAAAATAGCAAAAGCCAGGAAGTACAAGAGTTGGACCCATTGGAAGTCCATGGTCATCGGCGTAGTTTCCAGCACAATCTGAACAAAGGAAGGTTTGATCAGCTGATAAAATCCAAAGGCAACAACTAACGCCAATGTAGATAGAATGACAGCCTCAAATACAAATTGAGTAAAGACCTGTGAACGATTAGCCCCCACTACTTTTCGAATCCCGACCTCCTTCATGCGACGTAATGACCGGGCAATCGAAAGATTCGTATAATTGAAGCATGCGGAAGCAATGACGATCCCTATCAACAGACCTAACTGCTGAATCATTTGCCAGGAAGTGGTGGGACCGATATTGTTGGAAAGCTCAGGGCCGGGTGTCATTTCGGTTAAGTTTTGCAGGTGAAAATTAATCGTAAAACGATCATAAGTTGCGTTTTCTGAAGCTGCGATTCGGTCCAGATTGCTTTGTAATATCTCAGGTTTCGCACCCTCAGGAAGAAGCACATAAACGTGGTTCATCCAAATACTCCCCCAGGTACCAAAAGACTTCTGATTTTCTTTTGATGCGATAACTTCAGCGGTCTTAAAGGAGCAAAGCACCTTAAATTGCATATGGCTATTGAATGGGACGTCTGGCATGAGGCCAGTTACGGTAAAGAGGTCTTCTCCAGCCTCTACGACCTGACCCAATACAGGTTCGTCACCAAATAGCTTCGTCGCCAATGTCTGTGTCAATACGATAGAATAGGGTTCCTGCAAAGCAGTTTCAGGATCTCCCTCAAGTAATTCAAAAGAAAACAGTTTGAAAAAAGCAGCTTCCGCATATAACCCCCGCGAGGGAATTACATTATCCCCCTTCTTGAAATCCTTTCTGAAGTTTCGTCGCATGATCAAAACCTCTTCCAGTTCCGGCATTTCTTCCTGAAGTTTTTTGCCTAAATACACAGAATTAGAGCCCAGATCAAAGGGATCTGTTCCCGTAACATCACTATAGGTGGAATTGACCCGGAATATGCGATCTTTCTTTTCATGAAATTCATCATAAGACAACAATTGACTCAAATACGTGATCATTAAAATGCCAATTGACATAGAAATGGCAAGCCCTACAATATTGATAGTGGAAAAAAGTTTATTCCTTGAAAGGCTTCTGATCGAAGTTTTGAAATAGTTTTTGGTAAGGTGCATCAATGTCATTTGTCCTAAAATTTTGGGTGTGCGAATGGTGTACAGTCGAAAAAATTTGATGACATCTAGTAGAAAAACGAGATTGGCAAAGGCTTTTCCTTTTCGGTCGAAATTACGGTGGTAATACTCATGTAAATCTCCCTGTAGATCTTCAAGCAACTCTGGCCGGCAGTACAACTCGATGAATCGATCAAGCCAGCGTGGTGGGTTTGGAAGCGAACTCTCCTTCATCTCAATCCTTCAAATACGATATCGGGAATTCCACTCCACAACCTGTCTCGTTGCTCTTTGGCATTGAGCAAGGCTACTTTCCCGGCATGGGAAACCTGGAAAAATCTTTTTCTCCGGCCTCCCCTTTCTTTGGTAGGCTCTCCTAATTCGGAGGTTATCAGCCCTTTGTCCTCTAAACGTTTCAGGACGGCATGAACAACTCCTAATTTCGTTAGACGACCGGTCCCCTCTCCAATGGCATCTACAATATTGACACTATAGGCTTCATTCATCAGCGAGGCAATAGTCAACAAAACAATCTCTTCAAACTCTCCCAGGTGAGCGCCTTTCATAATTGAAATCTTATTTATTCACCAAATGTATGAAATATACTTACGCGGCTTCAAGGTTTAAAGTTTTATTTATTCATGTTTTGTATAAAAAATGCTTCTGATGGTTAAGAGTAATCACCAGGGCGATCTATTCTATTTTTGATCAATTTTGTCATTGACCTATCCTATGTTGAAGAAAAACCTGGTTTCTGTGGTGATGCTCTTTGCCTTTTTGATCGCGTTTAGTCAATCAGAGACTGACTCTACCCTGAACAAGATCGCGAGCCAAATCTTCTTACCCTCTTTTGATATTGGGTTTCAGTTCCCAAACTCTAGTCTTATTGGCAATTCAATGGTAGTGAAAACGTCGGTGGAATACAGGTTTAAAAACAACGATGATTTCTTTCTCCGCCTGGGTCTTGACACATACGGTGCGACTTATAATCTCAGTGAGATCAACAATACCACAAATAATATTGAAGGAACAGTTCAGTTCAACGACTTCCTGGTTTCGCCAGGATATCGTTTTGGAGGAGAGGGATTCCGCGTGCTCATCTCGCCTATGTTCGGAATTAAGACTTATGAATTTCCCAGTGGCGACTTTGATGGTAACACAATCGTAATTCGCCAACAAAGCAGATCGATCTTCACATCCACTTTATTGATAGCCGGGGAATTATATTTTGATCAAAAATCTGCCATAACCCTCAACCTACACTACAATCAGGTATGTAGAAACATCGACTTTTGAGAAGATGGTGGAGCCGCCTATGGCATCAGTCTCGGGTTCATCACCTCCCTTCTTTGATAGACTATAAGGGGTAATTTGGATGGCTTTTTACCCTTAAAATCTGTTTTAGGTGTCGATCTGTATGAGAAAAAATCACCATGTACTGCTGGTGAATGTTCTGACCAAAATTGATATAATGCTGACGCAGGTTTCTTTTTTCTTCTATTAAAAAATCAATGGATTCTGTTCTCATTCCAAACCACCATGTGAAATTGTTAATTCCATCATTATAACCCAGTGGCACTGTATGGGTAAAAGGCTTGGTGAAATTTTCGGTTTTGTTGGGATTGGCCTCAGGGTCCTGGTTGAGGAAGGTACTGTCGGGAATATTTGGATTAAAGTTGTCTATGGGCCCCCTATTAAGAGAAACGGAAACCTCATGCATCAGTATCAATTCCCAAATGGCCAGATGCTCCACGATTTGATTGATGCTCCATCGATCGGGGGCTTCCTTGAAATGCCACTGGGCTTCGGACAATTCCGCAGTTTCCAACAACAAGGCATCCTTCGTCCGTATTAAATTATCAAGTAGGTATTGTTGGTCCGCTTTTGTCCAATTCGGAATTGATGAATCTGTTTCATCTTGTGCCTGACACCAAATTCCGGAGTTCAACAGTATTAACGCAAGTATTAATTTTCGTCTCATGGTAATATGCTTTGGGAGCAATTGCAATGTATATAGCCGATAAGGACAATACCTTTCAATTGAGATGACTTTAACAATGTTTTACAAATGCTTGAATACCCCATTTCTAACCCAATCCACCCATAACATTTTTTAACATTTAATGACCGAAGGTTTACAGAACATGCAGCGTCTAAGATGGCATAAACAGAAATAAAACATTTAATAGCTATGAAAAAGGCATTCATGATACTTATACTCCTGTCTACTGTATTTTCAGCCTGGTCGAAGGGAGGGCGAGGCCAAAGACCCACACCCCCGACTATTGAGGAACGTATTGAAAAAGCAAAGGAAGAATTGACATTGTCGGAAGATCAGGCGGCTGAGTGGCAGGTCATTTTTGAAAAATACGAGGATCAGATTCAGGAAGCAAGACAAAACCAAGATAGGAAAGCAGGAGAATCATTGCGAAATACTGTGAACAAAGAATTGTTGGCAACCCTTGATGAAGGCCAGCAGATAGCCTTTGAAAAGATGCAGAAAAATCGCCCAGGTAGAGGACGAAAAAGAGGTTAGTTGAGTTGGATTAGGAGATCAGGTGGTCAATTGGGAGCGTCACCTGGCTCCTTCCAACATTCAATTGACAACTAATGCCTTATGTGCTATTGGTAATCAACCATTTCCCGCCACAGGTCTTCAAACTCTTTCTGGAAAGACTTAACAACTGAAAGGTCTCTCGTTACAAGCAGGTTCTCATGATTAAATTTAGCGGCACTCCGGGTCCAATTGTAGCTTCCAGTTACTGCAACTTTTTGGTCTACCACCATGAATTTATGATGCATGTGATGTTTGGTATCATCGATTTTTACCTGCAGACCTTCGTCATGAAATCGATGAATGTCTGAGCCTTTGTCCTCTGTCTTATCATTATCCGTTATGACACGGATTTTAAGATTTCTTTTATGAGCTTGAATCAAAGCGTCCGCGATAAAGTCGTCACTAATTGTAAATACGCAAATATCCAGAGATCTCACCGAAGTGCCGATCAGATTCAAAATGGCAGCCCGACATGATTTACCTGGACTGAAATACACCTCATCTCCCTCCGCTTGGACCGTAACAACCAGGGCCTTACTGGCATCTTCGACCCATTGCATGATAAAAGAATAGTTCTCAGCATTGATGCGAGCATTGGCCATGTCAAATACTTTGCTGCGCAACACACTCAGGTCATGGTCACTGGGTTTAAATTCCTTAACAAGAGATCGAATCGATTTCTTCTCAGATCTCGAAAAGTATTCATCCGCGATACTTGCCTCCAGTTCGTTTAGTATTTCCTTCATGGTGTTCCTTTTGGACAAGTATAGTACTATTTCAACTGTTCATAATGCCGGTTAATTCTGATGGATTGAAAGTGGCAGACTAAAACGCCCACCACTTTGCATCATGTTAACTAATATCACAGACTACCCGCTTTGGGTCTTTTAGATAAATACCAAAAATACAAGGCAAGTATCCATGGCATGCCGAACATTGCTATTCTAAAAAAAGGGCCATTAATCCCTTCTAGCTGATAGGCAATTATGATTGCCAGAATCAGTATTGTTGAACTTGTCCAGTGGATCTTCACAGACCTATTGGCCCGACGGTTTAACATAAGGACGCAACTTGAAGAATATTGCAATACACCTAAGACTAATTGAACTAATCCCAGTAAAACCCAAAACCCTTGATTGATCATCGTAAGTATTCCAAAGAGAATACCAATGATCATTAGTACGGATTGTAATGTAAAATTGAGGTTTCTCATGACAGAAGGTTTAGTTGTTGTTAGGAGCAATCTGCAATTCCTTTCTTCTCAATTTGAATAGAACTACCAGGTTTAGTAGATGAAGCACACGGAGGATCAATAGAATGCTACCAAGCTTCAGACTCAGGGCCTCAATCATGACCTGGAGGCTACTAAGTCCATAAGATACCCGCATGGTGTAAATGATGTATCCTATGTTCACAAGATAGAATCCGACAATTAACAAGTGATTTACACTGTCAACTAATTCCTGATCTTCATGAAAGATCGTCATTAGAAACACGCGTCCTTTCTTGAAAAGTGTTTGACCTACCCATATAGCTAAAATGATCGCTACAGGCAAATAGATAATGTAGTTTAGGATGTTGTAATTCATAGTAGTAATGGTTTTGATTTATTCGTTCTAAGGAAAACTTCAATCTGTAAGCATTAGCCCTATCCAGCAAAGTGACGGTAAAGAAGGGTAAAGCAACAATCCGAGCCTAAGGCCTTTCTTAAGGGCATGCCACCGGGGTACCAACAATATCAAATACACGAGATATCCCGCAGCACTAAATATGATAAAATAAGGATTGATAGCTATTATAAAAGTGAGTATACCAATCATATGTGTGAATTGAGCTAATAGAATTTTCATTTTGTATATAATTTATTTTCAGTATTTTCAATTTTTCATGAAATTATTAATCAAAAAAATATCTGATTAATCGTGAAGTGCGGAAACCTTGGAATATTGAATTTCTTTATTTAATTCCTGTTACCAGGAAGTAACCAAATTGCGATTGATGTAAACCCAACACCATGGTGAGTAATGGGGATTTCAGGTTGTCCCATCGTTCTTTATTCATGGATTTCTTGGAGAACAGACTTTGCTTTAATAAAAATTTGACAACTGTGAGGGGCACATGCGCCACAGACGGAGCTACACGCCATGATATATCGCGGCATTTTATTTGACTAAAGTCAAGTCTATTGAGTTCTTTTCTTATTTCCCCAATCACACCGAGTTCGCTCAATGCCCATGACCGGCACAGTTGACGATATGCAACTCCCAGAAATCCCCTTAATGGTTTAGTCGTTTTAAGAAAGCCATCTGCCATTACAAAAGACCCTCCGGGTTTCAATATGCGATGAATCTCTTTCAGTAAATGCGCTTTGTTAGTCCCTTCTGCGTAGCAACCACTCTCTATGGCAATCACATGATCCACTGATTCATCCGCGAAACCTGTTTTGACATAGTCTTCTAGTACGATTTTAATTGGACTGGTCTCCGGAGCTAAAGAATTCAGCTGATCAGCTTTCTGTTTCTGCCACGGAACAATCGTAACTCCATGACACTTCAGTTTTGGAAAACGGGGAGAAGCATATCTCAAGGTAGCACCTAATCCACAACCCATATCGACTATACTAGCAGGCGAGTTCCCATCAATTCCAAGCGAGCTTAGGACCTTCTCGTTCATCTTCTGAAGCATTTCCTCTCTATTGAAAGGATTCATTCCTCTTTCATGATAGCCAAAGTGCATATTGAAGTTTGAGCTCCACTCCTTGTAATCTGGTCCCGCCTTTTCATAATAATCGATTAGAGGATCATTTTGTGCCAGAGAAATATTACCCTGAGTATGATACGCGCTAAATAAGAAGCTTTTATTAATCGTCATTTCGCAAAATATTTTAAATAATTATTATTTCAGTATTTTCAATTATTATTGAAATTTAAGGTCAAAAAAATATCAGAGTTTCATTAACAACATATAAAACCAGTTTTTCCCTGATTTCACGAATCGTTCAAGTAACCCATCTACCTTTCCGGCAAAGTCACTGATATCTGCTGTTACTTTTTGAAACTCAGCTACTTTCTCCCTGTCTCCATCCTTGACCTCTTTAAGTTCCTTCAACACTTCCAGAACCGGTTCAATCTCCCTTCTTCTCCTTTCCTTCGTCACCTGCAGTGCCAATTTCATAATATCCTTTTCCGTCACAAAATAGGCTTTTCTTTCACCAGGCTTGTAGGCCTTTGAGACAATACTCCAATCTTCTAACGCCCTGATATTCATATTGACATTTCCCCGGGACATACGAAGTTCTTCCATGATGTCTTCCGTAGAAAGAGGCTCGGTGGACACCAATAATAAAGCATGAATCTGTGCCATGGCCTTGTTGATGCCCCAACTCGATCCCAAGTCACCCCAGGCTTGTACGAATTTGTCTCTCCCCTCTGCGTAAGTAAGTTTCATATCAACACAAACGTAGCATAATATATTGAAGTTTCAATAATTATTGAAAATTAAATACTTCAAATGTATCTACTTATTTTTAAACGTTGTGGCTTATGTTCCAATTGCCAAGCCTTATTGATGAAACTTCGTCAATTCGCATTTCTTATCTGAAGAAGGTTTTGACTATTCATACCTGAGGGACTCAACGGGATTAATCAATGAAGCTTTCATTGCATGGTAAAGGATGGTGACCATGGCTACGAAAAATGTCAAAGCTCCGGCAGCCAGAAAGGGCCATGCCTGAATGCTAATTCGATAGGCAAACCCCTCCAACCAGCGTTCTAGTAAGTAGATAGAAGAAGGAATACTTATAACGAAAGCAATCAGGATGAGTAAGACAAACTCACGGGATAGCAGCACCATGATTTGACCTGTTTTTATGCCAAGTACCTTGCGCAATCCTATTTCTTTGGTTCTGCGTTCTATGCTAAAAGTGGCCAATCCAAAAAGTCCAAGACATGCCACCAGAATGGCCAAAACAGAGAAGATAATGGTAATCTTACTCAACTTCTGTTCTGCTTTATAAGAATCATTGAGGCGGTCTTCCAAAAAGAAGAAGTCGAACGGACGATTGGGCAGGGAAGCCCTCCATGAACTTTCCAGATCCCCCAAAGCCGCTTGTAGGTTCCTTCCATCCACTTTTACCGCGAGGTATTTTATAAACAAATTGAATGCCCCCGGCCGTCGATTGAGATCCAACACCAAAGGAGCTATAGGATGGTGTTTGGATACAAAATTATAGTCCTTGACTACCCCTATTACCTTTCCGCGAAGTTCATTTCTGTAATAATAACGTTTATTCAAAGCTTCTTCCGCAGAGCCCCACCCCATGGCTTTCACCATGGATTCATTCACAACAAGCCCAAGGGAGTCATCAGTTACATATTCACGAGAATAGTCACGTCCGGCCACCAATTCTATGTCCATGGTCTCCGTATAATCAGGAAGCACAAAAAATCTTGGGAATGGCTTGGATCGTTCCATGCCTTCAAACCGGTAATTACCTACCTGATGCTTCGCTCCGATGATCTCCTCTACACCAGTCATCGATGAGATATTGGGGCTTTGTAGCGCATGATTCCTGAATGTTTCGTAGTGTTGCCCCATTGGAGAACGAATCACCGGCACCATGATGACATGCTCCTGATTAAAGCCTGTTTTTTGATCTTGCAGCAAATTGAATTGTTGAATACCAATCAATGTGCCCGCTATCAGAAAGATTGAAATGGCAAATTGCGAGGTGACCAGAACCTTTCTAAAACCCATCCCCTGGGTGCTTGCCAATCCACCCTTCAATACGGCCACCGGTCTGAATGAGGACAGGACAAACGCAGGGTAAAAACCTGACAACAGCCCAACGGTGAGTGCCAGTGCGATCGCTCCGATCACAAATCTTGCCTGCAGAAGCGCTTCAAGAGCAATGGCTTTTTCAACCAACACATTAAAAACAGGTAACAACAGGACCACCACGCCTATTGAGATGAATACTGCCAGAAACGTCATTACCACAGACTCAAAAATGAACTGTGTAATCAGTTGACTTTTTTCGCTCCCTAACGACTTTCTTACACCAACTTCTTTCGCACGTTTGGTGGCTCTTGCGGTGCTTAAATTAATAAAATTGATTCCGGCAATGATGAGCACGAAAATTGCTATCGCCCCAAAAATGTAAATATTTTTCGCATCACTGTTGGCCTGAATTTCATAGTCCAGCCGGGAATACAAGTGGATATTTTCCAAAGGCTGCAATTCCAGGGTCACATCTTCTTTGATGAAATCAGGAAAGTACTTTTCTACAAAATCCGGAAATTGTCCAATCAATTGATCAGAAGTAGTGTTTTCTTCTAACAGAATATAAGTCCAGCACGGGTTCCAATACCAATTGGGAGGATAACGACCTCCATACCAAAAGCGAAGACTTGAAAAAGAGACAATGAAGTCATACTGAAAATGAGCATTGAGGGGTGCATCCTCAAGTATGCCTTTTACCTGTAGATTTTGCCGCCCCTGAAACTCAAGTAACTTACCAATCGGGTCTGCATTGCCGAAATACTTTCGCGCCATAGTGGGTGTTATCAAAACACTATTAGGCTCATCCAACGCTGTGGCTTTGTCACCTTCCAGCAATTCAAAATCAAAGACTTTCAAAAAACTGGAATCCGCAAAGAAGACCTTAGACTCATTAAAAGCTTTGTCCGCTTCCCTGTTTGCCATGGCCAACGTTGGTGATTGGAAATTGAACAAGCGCACCACTTCCTCTACCTGACGTGGGAAGTCATTCTTTAAAGTAGGCCCAACGGGAAATGGCTGACTGGCAGAATGTTCTCCCACTCCCTCGCTTTCAAAATGCTCCAGCACCCGGTAAATGCGATCGGAATTACCATGCATTTTATCAAAGCTCAGTTCGTCTTGTATGTAGAGGAAAATGAGCATAAAACAGGTCAATCCGATGGCCAGGCCACTGACATTCAACAACGAATAAAGTTTTTGGCGGACGAAATTCCTGTACGTGATCTTGAAAAAAGTTTTGAACATGATCGTAGTTTGAGTTTCTGGTCTTCGTTTCAATACAAAAGGGCGACACAAATCGAGTACTTCAAGGCCAAACAACAGATTGGCCCAAAAGCGTCCTTTTTCCAGTAGGCGTTCTTCATAGAGTTCGTATAGGTCACCACGCATCACCTCCAATTCATCTTTGCGGCAAAACCAGCAAAAGAACCGGTCAAAAAGCTTCGGTGGCCTGGACTGACTCATGAAGTAGGCTTGAGTTTGGGTAGTGAATGGTACAAGGACGAACGCAATTCATAAGAATAATCCAAAGCTTTGCGGCCGAAAGCGGTAATGGAGTAAAACCTTTTGCGACGACCTCCTCGCTCCTGAGTTGCTCCACCTTCAAACGATTCAATGAATCCTTTCTTCTGTAATCGATTCAGCGCAGAATGCAATGCACCTATACTTGGATTTCGGCCGGTCCGGTCTTTCAGCTCCTTTTTGATAAGAATGCTGTACGACTCCTTTCCCAGCGAACCGATGACCAAAAGCACCAGCTCCTCGAACTCACCTAGTTGTGTACTCTTCATGGTTAGGAGTACTTTACGAGAGGTTCGGGGTATTTGTTTCCTATTGGTATAAATAATACTTGTGGTAGTTGGTATTGGGTAGTTGGACTTTGGTAACTGGTACTTTGCGGTCGTACTGTGTGAGCTTTGTTCCCTTGTACCTGATACCTTGTACTAAATACCTTGTACCAAATGCCAGAATACCGAAATCTAAGTATTGACCTCCCTAACGTCAGTTCCTAATTTGGCTGAAACAAAAATTAACATCGCTATGTATCAAAAAGCAAAATTGTTCACGCTCCTTGGAATTGGATTTCTACTCATGGCATTTTCCTTTACTTCACGAAGCATTGATCCAATTCAGGATTGTAATGTCAATTACAAAAACCTATCCTCCGGTGACAAAAAAGCATTAAATCAAAAGATCAAGACATGTGGTTGTCCTACAGATATAGAAGAAATCGTAGAATACGCTGCTCTCCGCCCTTCTTCCAATCAGGCACGTAAACTGGATGGAAGATTTGATTCTGATGCCAAAACAGTCATTGGCAAACGATCCGGTTACGCCTATGAATTCAAAAGCTGCAAACGCGCACGTTACTGGTCAGATACCGGAGCCAATGGCGAAGTGCACGACGATTCTGACAAACCAACCAGTTATTGGATAGGAAGAAGAATTAGTGGTGAACGTGTGCTGGACAACTTCACGTTAGAATGGTAGTCCGCCAAGTTTGTATCGAAAAGCGAGGAGATTCTTCTCGCTTTTTATTGTTAGCCGTTACCTAGTACTTTGTTTCCGATTTTATCCTGATTCTTTGTTCCCGGTACTTAATACTTTGTACCAAGCACTAAATACCAAATACTAATTACTCCAGCTATTTTTGAATTGCCATCCACTTCCCATAAATTGATTTGTCTAATCAGAATCATCCATGAATCTAACTTTCGCTGGACGGCAGAGGATATTACACGGAGCGCTATTTTCTTTCGTGTTTCTCCTGATACCTTTCCTTAGTTTTTCTCAAATCGAACCTTTCAGGATTGGAGTTGTCACAGATTGTGACAGTGAAATCGATCGCCAGTTCGTCAATCGCATCCTTGCCGAAGCTCGAATTTTGGTTGATGATTACCTATTGGTAGTCGAAGATGAGCATTATCTGGTAGGTGATTGTAGCGTTGAAACAGCTAAAGCCAATTTAGATCAACTGCTTTCAAACCCTGAGGTAGACATGATTCTTGGAGTGGATGTCATTGCCTCTCACCTCATCGCTAAAAATGGACCTTATGATAAACCTGTGATTGGAAATGCGGTTATCAACACACAGGCACAAGATATACCTATCACTGCCAATGGTACTTCGGGAGTGGACAACATGACCTATCTGGAACTCCCGCTATCGCCACGAAGAGATCTTGAAATCTTCAATCAACTTGTTGGCTTTGAAAAAGTAGCTATAATCATCGACGGTTCAGTATTTACCGGTATTCCGGAGTTAAAAGTATACCTGGAAAACGGAATCAATGAGCAGGGTTTGGCTTACGAATTTATCAGCGCCGAAGAAACGGCCAATGCAACTTTAGCCAAACTGACAGATCACGATGCAGTGTATCTCCTCCCCTCCAATACCCTTACTGATGCTGAGTTTCAGCAACTCATCAATGGCATCAATGAGAAGGGACTCAAATCATTTTCTATCATGGGTCGCCTTGATGTGAATCGGGGTGTTCTGGCTGGTGTTGCACCTGCATCAAACATCGACCTGTTTACCAGGCGAACAGGATTGAACATCCAACGGATCATTAATAATGAGAACCCTAAAAAGTTTGGAGTAAAAATCAACTTGAAAGAAGAATTGGTACTAAACATGGCGACGGCCAGAACGATTGACTTTAGTCCAGGATGGGATCTACTATCCGAAGCCGTATTGCTCAACCAGGACGACCTGGATATTGACAGAAGCATTAGTATTTTCAATGCGATTGAAGAAGGACTGTCTGAAAACCTTACCCTTGATATTGCCAGAAAGGATGTTGAGATTGCTTCCAAAGAAGTCACGATCGCCCAATCCAATTTACTTCCGGAACTCACAGCCAATGCAAGCCACACTACCGTAGACAGTGATTTAGCGAGCGTTTCCAATGGTCAAAGTCCTGAAAATCAAGGTGCTGGAAATCTGGCTTTCAATCAATTGATTTATGCGGAATCCGCTGTTGCCAATCGAAGCATTCAACAATACCTCTACAAAGCAGAGCAGGCAAATCTGGAGTCTCAGACCCTGGATATCATTCTTGATGTATCCCGTACTTACCTTCAATTGATGCAAACCAAAACCCTGGAAAAGATCCAGCGTCAAAATCTCGAAGTAACCCGTAAGAACTTGGAACTGGCGCGTATAGGAGTCTCAATTGGTCAATCAGGTCCTTCGGATCTGTATCGATGGCAAGGTGAAATCGCCAATGGAAAGAGTGATTTACTCAATGCCACAGCCCAAAGGAAACAAGCAGAAATTGCCCTAAATCAAATCCTGAACCGGCCCATTGATGAGGTTTTCGGGACTCAGGAAATTGATTTACAGGATAGTAGATACATCATCAACAATCCAAACATTGATCGATTTATTAACAACCCCCGGGATTATAAGAAATTCTCTGATTTTATGGTTGCTCGTGCACTTGCACAATCCCCGGATCTGGTCTCGCTTGCTCAAAATGTCAAGGCCATTGAACGTTCGTTATTACTTAATAAAAGGAATCAATACATTCCGAATGTATCACTAAGTGCCAACTACAATCAGGAGTTATACCGTGGAGGAGCAGGAACAGAGTTCGCTTTCGGTGAACCCAACAATTGGAATTGGAACATTGGCGTAGGTGCCTCACTTCCCATCTTCCAGGGTGGTCGTAGAAAGGCCCTGGTTCAGCAATCTCAGGTACAGGTACTTCAAATCGGTACACAAAGAACCAATCTGGAGCGTCTGATCGAACAACAAGTCCGATCACAAATGGAGCAACTACGCGCATCCTATACCAATATCAATTTGGCCAAAGAAGCTGAAGAAGCTGTAGTCAAAAACTTCGAACTGGTGCAAGATGCTTACTCGCAAGGATCTGTACTCATCACACAATTACTTGATGCACAAAATGCCGCCATTTCAGCACAACTCAACAGTGCCAATGTTGTTTATCAGTTTTTAATTGAACTACTATCGATGGAACGGGCCACCGGAACATATTACATGTTGCTCTCAGTTGATCAACGAAGCAATTTTGAAACTGAATTGGCCAATTACTTTGCTCAACCTTAAGATCATAACCTATATCATGAAGTTATTCATTAAACTCAACTGCCTAAGTATACTAATCGTTTTTTGCCTATCCTGTGGAAAAACGGAGGAGAAGAAAACTGAAGTAATCAGACCCGTAAAATATCAGAAGGTTGTGCCGGGTGGAGGGTTACAAACACGCTCATTCACTGGAACGAGTGTGTCAGGAACGGAAACCCGACTTAGCTTCAAAGTGGGCGGTACGGTCAACTCCATGCGTGTTAAAATCGGGGAAGAAGTCAACAAAAACACACTGCTGGCGACGCTGGATGACTCTGATTATGAGTTGCAATATGAACAATCCGACGCGGCAGTGAAAAACGCAG
This sequence comes from Cyclobacteriaceae bacterium, assembly GCA_965215825.1. Lineage (GTDB taxonomy): Bacteria > Bacteroidota > Bacteroidia > Cytophagales > Cyclobacteriaceae > JAWPMT01. The sequence goes on from CBDCEM010000003.1 coordinate 2,733,114, forward strand.
ATGCTTCTGAAGAACAAGCCAAGGCCAACTTTGAACGTGTGAGGTCGCTTTATGAAAATGGAAGCACTTCACTCAGCAATTTTGAAAGCGCAAAAGCCTCTTACGAATCTGCTAAAGCCAATGAGTCATCATTAAAGAAATCCAGAAAGTTATCTAAAGCTCAATTGGAGTATACCCGTCTGTACTCTCCTATTCAAGGCAAAATTTCTTCCGTTGACGCAGAGGTCAATGAAAACGTGAGCGCCGGACAACAAGTTTTGGTGTTGAGTTCAGAGGGAGATCTGGAGGTCAACCTGGGTGTACCCGAGTCATTCATTTCTTCTATCAACGTACAGGATGTTGTTGGCGTCACTTTTTCCTCAGCGCCTGGTGAGACTTTTCGAGGCGTCGTTTCAGAAGTTGGATTTAACGTAAGCAATCAGACTTCTACTTATCCGGTTGTAATCAAACTCGATGATCCTGAAAATAAGGTGCGTCCTGGCATGTCCGCTTCAGTCACATTTGAAAAGCGGGAAGAACACCCGGAGGAAGTACTACTGGTACCGGCTCAGGCGGTAGGCGAAGATGAAAATGGCAATTTTGTTTACACACTAATTGCAGAAGAAGAATTCTATCTGGTTCAAAGGCAAGCAGTAACAGTAGGAACTTTGACCGGCGAAGGCTTCCAAATTACCGATGGACTTGTGGAAGGCGACATGATCGCTACCGCGGGACTTCAAATGTTACTTGAGGGGATGAAAGTTCGCTTATTCGAAAACTGATCAACTAAAAGAAAAGAAGACAGATGAACCTTACGCAGTTTTCGATAGAGAAAAACCGAATCACCTTTACCTTGTTGACGGTGATCATAGTCATGGGATTGGTCATGTACCAGGGACTCCCACGTGATAGCATGCCCCCTTACACTGTTCGAGTGGCTACAGTCGTTTCCGAATTTACCGGAGCAAGCCCGGAACGCGTTGAGCAATTAGTTACAGATAAAATTGAGAAAATAGCGCAAGAGCTTCCTGAACTCAAAGAAGTGAACAGCACGTCAAGGTCCGGGCTATCTGTGGTATCCGTTCAGTTGCGCGATGAGGTAGCTCCTAATGAATTACAATCAGTCTGGGATCGCCTGAGAAGAAAACTCAACGGGCTTAAAGGTTTGCCAGCCGGAGTAAAACCCAGATTAAACGACGATGGAATTGGAGAAGTCTACGGTATCGTCGTTGGGTTGGTAAGTGATGGGTTCACCTATGCTGAGATGAAAGAATATGCGGACGATATCCGTGATGATTTCATTAAGTTAGAAAATGCGGCTAAAGTAGAAATCGGTGGTGAGCAGGAAGAACGGGTTTTTATTGAATTTGACGATGCGCAATTAAGTGAATATGGCCTTACAGCTAACATGCTCCAGAATGTCATCGCTTCAACGAACATCGTTAGTTCGGGCGGAGAGATCAACTTGCACGGTGAGAAGATCATCCTTGAACCTACTGGAAACTTCAATTCTATCTCGGACGTCAGGAATACCCTGATCTCTGTAGGAAATGGCTCTCAATTGATCAGATTAGGCGATATCACAAGCATCAAAAAAGGATACATCGACCCATCTCGTCAATTGGTTAGTGTGGATGGCAAACATGCTCTTGCTCTCCACATCAATCTGAAGGATGGCGCCAATGTGATAGAACTTGGCGCAGCGGTCGATGAACTCATGGAGAAATGGCAGGGACAATTGCCTATTGGTCTTGAACTGTCGCGCCTGTCATCATTGGACAGTTACATTGATTTTAAAATCGGTGACTTCATTGTCAACCTGGCCCAGTCCATTGGGATCGTTTTATTGGTTATGCTGTTGTTTCTGGGGTTGCGGACGGGTTCCATTATTGCGAGTCTCATTCCTATCGTAACCATCATGACACTTATGCTGATGGGTTTCATCAATATGGGCTTAAACCAGGTAACCCTGGCTGCCTTGATCATGGCTCTTGGTATGATGGTAGATAATGCCATTGTGGTCGCTGAATCGATCATGGTGAAAATGGAGAATGGTGAAGAAGCAAAAAAAGCAGCCATGGATTCCTGCTCAGAACTATTTACCCCTCTCCTAATCTCCACATTGACGACCTCTGCGGCCTTTCTGGCCTTCTATATGGCCGAATCCACAATGGGAGACATAGTAGGGCCAATTTTTGTGGTGATATCCCTGGCGTTGTTATCGTCGTGGTTGATCGCCCTGACCATTATCACCTTGTTCAGCTACTTGTTTCTGAAAGTTAAGAGAAAAGGAGAGGCAAAACCTGGATTGGTTGATAGGATTATCAATTCTCTGAAACGATACTATAAAAACCTTATCCTGTTTGCTCTGGGGCATAAATGGGCTGTCATCATTGCAATCATTATAATGTTCTTTGGCTCCTTAGCAGGTTTCACCCGTTTGCCATTCCTGTTTTTCCCGGATAGTGACCGAAATATGATTACTATCGATGTAAATCTCCCTTTGGGAACACGAATCGAAGAAACGGCTAACATCGTCGAGCGTATCGATCGATTCCTGATCGACTCCATGCAAGTAGACAATCCAGCATCCCCAGGTGTGATCAATTGGTCTTCTTACACTGGAGAAGGTCCTGAATCTTATGACCTGGGATATTCTCCGGATGAAGCAAACTCGAGTTATGCGCACTTCCTGGTAAATACATCCGCAGCAGTTTTCAATAATGAGGTCATTACCAAAATAGATTCCTACTGTTTCGAAAATTTTCCCGAAGCCGATATCAAGGTTGGCGCGCTGGCTGCCGGTGGTGGCGGCACACCCATTGAAATCTTCGTTTCAGGAAAAGAATCAGATGTCCTTGCAGAAATTGGCAGACAAATAAAAGTGAAGCTTTCTTCTATTGAAGGTACCAAAAACGTAAAAGATGATTGGGGTCCGAAAAGCAAGAAATTCATCATCAACATTGACCAGAATCGAGCACAGGTTGCTGGAGTCAGCAGTCAGGATATTGCCACCTCCTTACAAACCGTATTAGACGGATTTCAGACCGGTGAGTATCGGGAAAATGATAAATCGATTCCAGTGATCATGCGCAGTAACAGAGATCAACAACAATCGCTGGAATCCCTTCAGGCCCTGAACGTATATGCGCAAAACTCAGGCAGAAGCATTCCATTACTGCAAGTAGCTGAGATCATTCCAGCATGGCAATACTCCAAAATCAAAAGAAAGAACCTAAACCGCACAATGAACCTGTCTTCGCAACTCAAAGACGGTGGCAATGCTGCTGCAATAGTAGCTGAAATCACACCATGGATTGAAGAAGCATCGGGAGATTGGCCAACAGGATACAGTTATGAATTTGGTGGCGATGCAAAAAATACAGCGGAGAACATGGGAGCGGTAATTAAGTATCTGCCCTTATCCGGATTCATCATCCTATTGCTGTTGATCATCCAATTCAATTCCATGCGAAAGATGGTGATGGTTACTTCTACAATTCCCCTGGGCATCATTGGAGTGGTCATCGGTTTACTCATCTTCGGCGAACCTTTTGGCTTCATGCCTTTTCTTGGTGTCATTTCTCTGGCGGGGATTGTGATCAACAATGCCATTGTACTGATCGACCGCATGGAAATTGAACAAAATGAATTGAAGCGCTCAACGCAGGATGCAGTCATCGCAGCTTGTCTTCAGCGTTTTAGGCCCATTTTATTGGCCACATTTACTACCGTATTGGGTTTGATTCCTTTGTATTTGAGTGGTGGTGAAATGTGGGAAGGCATGGCCGTTTCGATTATGGTAGGTTTGTTGTTTGGCACCATTATTACCCTGGTTTTTATACCATCTTTGTATTCTATCCTATTCAGGGTAAGCTACAAGGGTTATAAATTCAATGAGGAACTCCTGGACGATTGAAATGAACTTCTATTAAAAACCTGCTTCTGGGCCCGAAGTGTTTTTCATCTTAATAAAAACTGTTGTGGCTTTATTTAATCTTCTTCCAGTTCTTATAAAAAATGCCGTTGAGCGAACCCATCGTAACATTGAGTATCCGAACAATGCTTCTAAACAAACCAGGCATTAAAGAGGGTCTGATGATATCCACAAATAAACAATACCTTAAATCATCGGTGTTGTTAAAGGACTGATGTAGTAACGTATCATCGAAGATAAACAGCTTGTTCTCTGACCAATAGTGTTTGACGTCCCCTACTTCTATGTAAGCATCCTTTCCAATCAGGGTGTTGATATTGTAGAGCACTCTCAATGAAGCCCTAAGAGGGCCGAAATGAGCAGATGTAGACACTTTTTTATTGAAAACAGATATCCCAATGGTGGTTACATATTCAAAGGAATGATGAAATTTCTCAACATGAAAGTCGTTTTTTTGATTCTTCAGGTACCATTTGAAGAAAATCATCCCACGCTTGTGCTCTGAAGCTCGATTTCGTATCTCCTCATGTATATAGTCCTGATCCGAAGCCAGGATCAATTGATCAATCTCTTTGCGGTAGCCTTCAGGTAGATCTTCCAATTGATATACGCCTTTGTTAATGTTTGGTAAAGACAAAATGTCCATCAAAATGTTCAAAGGCGAGAGTAACCACACCAAAATACCCTTGCTGAAGAAATAATTCTGGATCAACTTCCAAGTCACGGGGCTGTTCCTGCTTACATCATATAACCCACAAATGATGTAGCATGTCATTAACTTGGGCAGTAGATAGGTTAACGCCCCTACTACGCCTACTTTTATTATCAGTTTTATGATTTTCTTGGTGCTCAAACAATTATGATTATTGGGCGTGAAGTTAGAAGAATCAAAAGTTTTAAACACGATTTCGGAAGTCATAAAAAAGGGATGACTTCTTTAATCATCCCTTTTTTAGAGGCAAATGAATTAACCGGCAGGTGGGCTATTCATCTCTGAGTCCCTCTGCTGGATTACTCAATGCAGCTTTCAATGATTGAGAACCAATTGCAACTAATGCAATTAACAATAAGGCAATTGCACCAATGATCATCGCATCATAATAAGCTAGAATTCGGTACTCAAATCCTTCCAACCAATGCTGCATCAGGTAAAAACTTATGGGTAATGCAAACAGGAAAGAGTACGTGACCAGTGTGAGGTAATTCCTGGTCAAAAGTGCGAATAACCTCTTTGCGCTTGCACCAAGTACTTTTCGAATAGAAAGTTCTTTACTGCGTTGGGAAATAGTAAAGACAGAAAGGCCGAATAACCCCAGACATGCTACAACAATCCCAAAAATGGCAAATACGAAAAATAATGTACGGGTTCGTTTCACATCTTCATGCATGATTTCAAATCGAACATCAAGAAAATCATATCGCATCGGTTGATTGGGCTTAAACCTTCCCCAAAGTTCTTCTATGCGGGGCATAGCTTCTTCCATATTGGCACCTTCTATTTTTACGGCCAGTAACTCTCCGCCGCCAGCCCTTGCTGCCACCCATGGTTTTACTTTTTTTCTAAAATCATTAAAGTGGAAGTCTTTTATGACACCCACAATATTCCATTTTCGATAAGTTTCCAACTTAGAATTTAGAGGGTCTTCCAATCTCATTTCGTGCACCATCGCTTCATTGATCACCACAGCGGCCGAATCCGAAGCCAGGTCATTAGAAAAAATTCGCCCTTCAAGCAGCTCTATTTCAAACGTATTGAAGAAATCATCGTCGATATACCACATCTGTCCTGCGACTCCTTTGTCTAATTTCATTCGACCGGCTAACCAAAATTCATTACCATTTCTTCTGGTGCCTGTCACAGGCATGAAACTGCTGTAACAACTGTTTTTCACAAAAGGCAGTGCCTTGACTTCTTCCTTGAAGGCTTTTCGCTGATCACCCAACGACCTAAAACCCTGAATCATTACCATTTGATCTTTATCAAAACCAGCGTCCTTAGTAAGGATGAAATTCATTTGTCGGTATACGACAAGAGCACTTACACTCAAAATCAATGAGATTGCGAACTGAAAAACTACCAATCCATTCCTAATCAATCCATTAGCCGTTCTTCCTCTAATTACGAGATTGCCACCCAACACGGCTATAGGTTTAAAACCTGCCAGGTAAAATGCCGGGTAAAGCCCTGAGAGCAAACCAATTCCGAGTGTAAAGCATATCACAAACGCATAAAAAAATGGATTCCCCCATGGGATTTCTATAGATACTCCAGCTACACTGCTAAACAGTGGAGAAGCAAACCAGGCCTGTAAAACCCCCACAGTAACTGAAATTGTCGAAAGCACAAGTGCCTCAACTAAAAATTGTTTGATGATGTCCGATTTCCTTGAACCAATGGCCTTTCTTAGACCAATCTCTTTGGCTCTTTGGGTACTGTTAGCGGTGGCAAGGTTGATAAAATTCACACAAGCTAGCAATAGAATAAAAAAAGCAACTGCTACAAATATCCTGATGGTTGAGGCATCATTCATCACAATAAAATCACTGATACCCTTTGAATGCAGATAGGTATCCCTGACATGCTGAAGTTTCAATGTTTTGAAGTCTGCTATAATTTGGGCAGCTGGGTCCTCCGTGTCCTTTGCGTAGGTAAGAAAATACCGATCATGAGCTGCTTTTAATTTGGGCTGTAGCGCGTCATAAGCAAACTCATCCTGCAATTCCACATATAAGGAATAATTATAACAACACCAGTCGGTTTGCTCTCCTTTCCAAAACTCCTGTCCCTTTAGGGTTAAGAAGAAATCAAAGTCCTTCAAATGTGTATCTTCCAGACTTTTGAATACACCGCTGATAGTATATGCTTTGTCCTGCTCATCATCCAGATAGACCACCTGTCCTACAGGGTTCATTTCCTGATAGTATTTTCTGGCCTTCCTCTCTGAAATTATGATTGATTTAGGCTGTGAAAGAGCATCAGACCTTTTGCCATGTAACATATCAAACCCTAACATCTCCGGGATGCTTGCATCCGCATAGGCAAAACGTTCTTCAAAAATACTGATCTCACTGTTCGCTGGTCGAAAGAGATTTCCACCTGCATCGCCAAAACCGTCGAAACTAAGTAATCTTCCAGATTCGTTAACCTCCGGGTAATCATGCTTAATTGCAATGGCCAAAGGTGGCGGTACAGAGGTACTGATATAGGGCCTTTCCGGGTTGCGACTTTCATATAACATACGGAAAACTGGCTTATCTGCGAACTGACGATCAATCTGCCCTTCTCCAATCACATAAAGGCCTATGAGAATCACAAGCGCAATACCTATTGCAAACCCACCTATTTTAATGAAAGCATACATACGATGCCTCAGCATATTACGAACTGTTACCTTCGTATAATTTGTTAAAGTGTCCAATGTATTCATTTGTTTCTGACCGTTGATGTCTCTAATTAAATTTGGCCGCAAGAGTTGCATGACATTCCACCAATACCGCCTGTTTGCCTTCCTCAAAGAATAATGTTCCAGGTCCCAATGGTATTCTTCCTCCATGTCTCCCTCTATTTCTTCGCAAAACTCCTTGCGTAACAGCCACCTGGCCAGTCTTAGTGCATATTGAGGAGGTCGTGAAGTGCCTGAATTTCCCAAGGCTTTCAAGGTTGAGTTTGAATTATCGTACTCCAAAGGCTTGCTCGAATACTCTTCATCTCTTCCAACACCAGCTCTCCCTTTGCAGTAGCCTCATAAATACGTCTCCGCTTTCCTCCTCTTACCTTTGCCGCTTCCCCCCAGTTCGAATTCAGGAAACCCTTCTCTTCCATTCGTTTCAATGCTGATTGAACAGACCCAACACTCAATTGATCATTCAGCCTACTTTCCAAATCACGCTTTATTGCAACACCGTAAGCTCCTTCTCTCAAAGCCAGAACAGTCAATAGCACGAGTTCTTCGAATTCACCAAGTTTTGTCTTCTTCATCAGCTATATCATTCGTAATTGCAGTAAATATATACACTATATTATTCGTAATTGCAGTAGATATAGTTACATGAATTCCACATATACTATTAAATAGCTGATTATCAATAAATTACGACATAATATTTCTTTTCTAGAGAACTAAATAAGAATTAGAACACCCTTAAACAGAAGGGAAAATCTGATTAGCCAGCTCTAAAAGTTGTTGATCGACTGTGATGAAATATCAGTCAATAATCGACTTCTTATCCAATTGTTTTACAAAATCAGTGATCAATGCCACTGTATTCTGGACAAAAGCGGGCTCGATTTTATCGGCATCATCCGTGTGTTGGTGGTAATCTTCATGATCTTCTACACCGAAGTATATGAATGGGATTCCCACCGCGTGGAACGGTCCATGATCAGAGGAATTTGTCCAATCATTATAGCCCAGTTCAGGTCGGTCATGACCAAACATGAGGTCTACGGGTGATTTCTTGCCAGCTTTTTCAAGGAGAGGTTTGAATTGCGGGTAGTAATGCGTGCCACAAGCATAAATTTCATTTTTATCACTTCTACTGATCATGTCCATGTTGACATTGAGTAAAACTGATTCTTTTTCGAGCTGAATATTCTCGACGAAATATTTCGCTCCCTGCAGACCTTTCTCCTCAGCATCAAAAGCTACAAAAATCAAATTATTGCGTGGCTTTGTCTTCTTGAAATACCCCGCTATTGCCAGCAAACCAGCAGTGCCGGAGGCATTATCATCGGCACCATTAAAAATTTCATTATCATGAACTCCTATGTGATCATAGTGAGCAGTGATAATAATGTATTTATCAGATTTCCCGGAAATAGATCCTACCAGGTTCTTTCCTGATAAACGCTCACCTTCTTCTGTTTCGAAAGAAAACGACTGGAAATACGATTCTCCGGATTTCTCTAATCCCAGTGAACTGAAACGCTCGAGCAAGTATTCCCGGGCCATCTCATTCCCATCTGTTCCGGTTTCACGTCCTTTTAGCTCATCAGATGCAAGAAACTCAATATCTGACATGACGGATATCGATTTATCTTGGGCGGTTAAAAGCAACCAACCAAAAAAGGTCATCAGACCGGTGAGTAATATTCTGCAGTGCCTCATAATAAAATCAAAATCACACTCAATATTACAGAGGTTAAGCCATATTGAATGATACGCCGCCAATGAAATCGAATTAATTTTGACTTCTATTTAAATAAGCCAGATATTTACCTTGAAAAGCACATTTTCTACAGATAGATGTGCAACTTTTAACCGAACCTAAAATCATGCGAATACACCTCCAACTTCATCGTTTTGTAGGCCTTTGTCTTTGTCTATATCTTTTAGCTTCCTGCGGAGGTCAACAGAAACAAGAAGATGTGGCCAGCGACGTTACTTTTTCTGAAGCGGAACAGAAGATTATCTCTGATATTAGTAAGGTCATCTCCGATTTGCCTCCACCGTCTATTGTACCCAACACTTTGATGAAATTGGGAACAGAGTATGATCCTGACCTGGTAAATAGCATTGATAAGATTGAGGAGTATCAAACAGACGAAGACAAAGCTGCTATGAATCTGGGCATATATGCAACAGACGTTGGATATCAGGTGGCTTATCAACAAGTAGAGGAGTCTCTTTCGCACATGGAAGCATTGCAGCGACTGGCAGAAACGGTGGGCGTTTCTACTGCTTTTGATGTTGGTCTCATGGAGAACTATGAAAAAAGTATGAACAACCCGGATTCTCTGGCCAGCCTTCTTAACGAAACCATGTTATTAGCGGAGCAAAGACTGGAAAACAGTGATCGTTTAGCGATGGCGGGGCTTGTACTCACGGGTAGTTTTATAGAGGGACTTTATCTCGTAATCAAAATTATCGATGAATATGAAGGTGCGGGCCTTTCTGTAGCTCAACGCAACGAAAAACTTCAACCACTGGTCAACATCATTTTGGAACAAAGAAAACCATTGACCGATGTGATCAAATTGATGAAAGACATTCCTGATGACAATGCGATATTGGGTATGATCTCAGAATTGGAAATCCTAAAGATCTTGTACGACAGTGACTTAAAAGAAATAGAGGAAGCGATGGGAGGAGACGCTAATTATGTGATCCCACCTAATATGTTGATCGATATCACCACAGAGGTAAAACGAATTCGGGAAGATATTGTAAGCTAAATACATAAAGCCTATATTGGGAAGCATTGGAACGAAGTTTCGATGCTTTTTTTATTTTAGTCCTAAGCAATTCCTGACCGTACTGCCATCTCATGAGCGAACAAATTCTTAAAGCCATTATTCAGCTTCTTGCAATTGTTGCAAAAGAAGATGATCTGACAAAAGACGAAAAACGAGCGATTGAAGAATTCCTTTTGGAAAGTGTCTCCCACGAAGATGCCAGTCGATACATGAAGCTTTTCAAAAAGCTTGTCGATGAAAGTATTGCTTCAGCAGCCGATGAAATCAGTCGCATTAACAAAATCTGCGACCAAATTAACTCCGAACAGACCATACAGAAAAAGACGATCATCATTCTTGACCTAATCGAGTTGATCGCCGCTGACAAACATATCTCAGATCGGGAAAATGAATTGGTTTATCACATCTCAGAACGGCTGAACATCGAGAAGAAACGAACGGACCTGATCAAAGCATTTGTAACTTTAAACGACAGAAACAAGATCAATTCATCCAATGTATTGATTATCGATGATGGCAAGGAAAATATACCTGAAAAGTGTAAAAGGATCCAGGTCAGCGACCTTGAAGGCTACATCAGCGTTTTAAGAATTCCACAACAAGAAACATATTTCGCCAAATTTGTTGGTCACGATGAAGTGTTGTTGAACGGGCTCTGCATGAAAAGCAACCACGTTTATATCTTTCCCCAGGGTAGTGTATTCAAGCGAAGTGGTAATAATCCAGTATTTCAAAGTGACGTAGCCAGCTCCTTTCGGCTGGAACATGCGGAACACCCCTTGACCTTCGTCGCCGAAAACCTCCATTTCAAATTTAATAATGGCAAAGTAGGTCTCCAGAATGTCAATATTGCCGAAGAATCAGGGCGCCTTATCGGGCTCATGGGGGGAAGTGGTGCCGGTAAATCCACCTTACTTAATGTTCTAAACGGCAACACCTCTCCTACCAGTGGAACAGTAAAAATTAATGGCGTCAATATCCATGCCGATCAATCCAGGGTCGAGGGAGTAATTGGCTACATTCCCCAGGATGACCTTTTAGTGGAAGAACTTTCAGTTTATGAAAACCTCTACTTTGCAGCTCAGCTATGTTTCAAGGATAAGAGCGCCGAAGAATTAGAGGTTTTGATAGAAAAAACGCTGGATTCACTGGGGTTGAGTGAGATCAAAGATCTAACTGTAGGAAATGCACTGGATAAAAGTATCAGTGGTGGTCAAAGAAAAAGACTCAATATTGGTCTTGAACTACTCAGAGAGCCTTCCGTCCTGTTCGTAGATGAACCCACCAGCGGGCTTTCGTCCCGGGATTCGGAAAACATCATGGACTTATTGAGGGAATTGGCTTTCAAAGGCAAAATGGTTTTTGTTGTAATCCACCAGCCTTCGGAAGACATTTTCAAAATGTTTGATCGTTTGATTCTATTGGATGTTGGTGGATATCAGGTGTACTACGGAGATCCGGTGGAGTCAATTACCTACTTCAAGGAATTGACACAAATGGTTGATAAACGTAGAAGTGCTAACCCAGAACTTTTATTCAACATCATTGAAGCTAAAGTTGTCAACGAATTTGGCAGCCTGACTAAGCAGAGAAAAACATCCCCAGAGCGCTGGTATGAGGAGTTCAAAAAGAAAGTAAAGCTTCCTAGTGTAGAGGAAACAACTGTTGTGCCTCCCAAAACACTCAATATTCCAGGGAAAATCAGGCAATTTTTCATTTTTAGTCACAGGGATCTTCTTTCGAAATTCAGCAATAAGCAATATCTGGTAATTAATTTCCTGGAGGCTCCTCTTCTGGCTTTAATCCTGGCATTCATTACCAGGTATACGCCTGAGGATACGGATATTTATCATTTTAAGGAAAACCTGAATATTCCGGTGTTTTTCTTTATGAGCGTGATTGTTTCCTTGTTTATGGGACTTACTGTAAGCGCGGAAGAAATCATACGAGACCGGAAGCTCCTAAAGCGAGAGTCTTTTCTCAATTTGAGCAGACTTTCCTACCTCTGGTCGAAGTTTTCTATTTTATTCTTTTTATCTGCTGTACAGTCCATTTCTTATGTCCTGGTGGGGAACTTGATCCTGGGTATTCAAAGCATGACATTCAGCTTCTGGCTGGTACTATTTAGCACAAGTTGTTTTGCCAATATGCTGGGGCTCAACCTTAGTTCTGCATTTAAATCCGCAGTTACGGTCTACATCCTGATTCCGTTGATGATTATTCCTCAACTAATTCTGAGTGGTGTTGTGGTTAATTTCGACAAATTAAACCCCGTCATCACCACGGAAGATCAAGTACCAATCATTGGGGAAATAATGGCTTCCCGCTGGGCTTATGAGGCTCTGACTGTAACCCAATTCAAAGACAATAGATATGAGCGCAATTTCTTTCCTTTCGACAAGGTTATGGCTCAATCTGAGTTTAAGACGGTTTATTTCATTCCCCGGCTGGAATCCGATCTCGAATTTGTTCATCATCATATCAAGAACAAAACCGAGGAAGAAAAGAAAGCCGTTGCCTATCGATTGAAAACTATTCGAGAGGAAATTGCCAAAGAAACCTCAAAGATTGCAGGGGCAGATTTCCCTCAAATTAATGAGTTGTATTATGAAAAGTTTACTGAAAACACCTTCGACACCACGCTTGAATTTCTGGAGAAGCTACGATCTTATTACAATTTGAGGTTTAATAAAGCGGATAAAGGGAAAAAAGAAATAATGAAAGGTTTCACCAATGGCGACGATGCCAGGGATGCTTTTATCGAACTTCGATCTAACTATGAAAATGAGGCGGTCGCTACACTGGTTAAAAACACTACCACCGAACATCGAATTTTGGAACATAACAATCATCTGATCCAAAAGATATATCCGATCTATTCCACACATGAGTTCCCGACAAGTGTGCTCGACTTCAGGTCTCAATTTTTCTCTTCAACCAAACATATCTTTGGATTCTACATTGATACACTTGTATTCAATATAGGTATCATCTGGCTCATGACTTTTATATTAATACTAACCTTGTACTTCAATGTGTTCCATAAAATCATCAACGGCTTCTCCAAAAAGTAGTGTTTTTTTTCTTTTCAAAAACTTTAAGCTTTCTCATTACTCCTCTTGCCTGGATTTTGATCTCCGTGACGTTCGCCTTTATGACCAATAAATCTGGCAGGCGGAAAAAGAGGAATTTCGTAGCGTTTTTTATACTGATTTTTTTCACAAATCCCTGGCTAGCAAATAAAGCCATTCATACATGGGAAGTACCTCCCCAATCCATATCTCAAGGTCAATACGATATTGTAGTAGTGCTTTCCGGTATGACCTACCCTGAGCTGACTTTGGATCCGCAGGTACAATTTAATGCTTCTTCCGAAAGGTTTATTGAGCCATTGCGCCTCTATCATCAGGAAAAAATTAGTAAAATCCTGATCTCCGGTGGCTCCGGGAGCTTCGATCAACCAGAACTAAAAGAAACACCGGCCCTGAGGGAGCTGGCTCTTCAACTGAAGGTTAACGATACAGACGTACTAATCGAAACTGAATCCCGAAATACATTTGAAAATGCCAAGTTCTCCGCAGAGATTCTAAACTCAAATTTCAATAACCCAAAAGTTCTACTGGTCACAAGCGCAAGTCACATGAAACGAGCGATGGCCTGCTTTAAGAAACAAGGCATCGATGCGAGCCCATATCCCGTAGACTTCCAAGGCAATCCTAATCACATTCCATTTCTCAAAGAGGCAGTACCTAGTCAGGAAGCGCTTAGGGTGTGGACCACCCTACTTCATGAATGGTTCGGGTATCTTACTTACTGGGTTGTAGGATACATCTGATTACCCATACATTCCAATGCCCATTCAATAAAAATGGATTTCAAGAATGTCGGGCAAAAAAAAAGCCCGGTATTTATCCGAGCTTCAATGGCATATTTTCAGTGAGTAATATTTACTCTTCTGTTTTATCTTCTTTCTTTGCTTTTGGCTTAGCTTTCGCTTTAGACTTAGGAGCAGCAGTTTTCTCTTCCTTAGTTTCTTCTACCTTAGTTTCAGCAACTTCTGCTTTCACCTCTTCCTTAGGTTCAGCCTTTGCTTTTTTCGCTGCAGGAGCCTTTTCTTTCTTCGCCGTAGCTGGCTTGGCTGCAGCAGACTCAAATTCAGCTTTTATCGCCTCAACATCGACATTCTTAATCACAGGTTGCGTAGACAACCGCTTCATCGCGTTGACTCTCTTCTTTGCAACAGTCTTATTCTTTCTGCCTTTTCTTTCTAATCGGGTAACAGCCATTATAATCTATTCGTATTTTGCTCGATTCAACAAGAGCGCAAAAGTACGGTTTTATATAGTTTTGTCCAAATTTCACTGATAAACGTGCAAAAACCTTCATTACCAAAAGGAACCAGAGACTTTGGTCCTGAGAAAACGAGAAAAAGGGATTATATCATCTCAAAGATCAAAGCCAATTTTATTAAATATGGCTTTCAGGGAATTGAAACACCTACATTAGAGAACCTTTCTGTATTGACAGGTAAATATGGAGAGGAAGGCGATCAGTTGTTGTTTAAGGTTCTTAACTCCGGTGATTTCCTTTCAAAAACCAACAGTGAGGATTTTGAAAGTGGAAGCAAGTCTCTCCTGCCCAAAATTTCTGAAAAAGGTTTAAGGTATGACCTTACTGTTCCTTTTGCACGATTCGTGGTGATGAATCAAAACGAATTAGCCTTTCCTTTCAAGCGATTCCAAATTCAACCGGTTTGGCGCGCCGATCGACCTCAAAAAGGCAGGTACCGTGAATTTTATCAATGTGATGCAGACATCATTGGTACTCAGTCCAAATGGAACGAAGTAGAACTCACCTTGCTGATCCACGACGTTTTCAATGATCTGAAATTGAATGATTACGTAGTGAAGATCAATCACAGAGAAGTCTTATTCGATCTCGCCGCATGGACAGGAGCCGAAGGAAAGGAAATCTCCTTTTGCGCAATTGTTGATAAACTGGATAAACTGCCTCAAGAAAAAGTTGGTGAAGAATTAGAAGGAATTGGTTGTGAAACATCTCGAATTCAGGAACTCTTACTGCTATTGGGCAAAACCGAGGAAAACGCTCAAAAATTAGCAAGTATTCAGAATTTATTAGGTGATACCAGGTCTGTCGAAGAATTGAGGGTATTCCTAAATCGACTGGAGTCTTACACAGATCGATCCTTTAAGGTGGAACTCGACTGGAGTCTTGCCAGAGGTCTCTCCTACTATACTGGTATGATCTATGAAGTAAAACCAACTTCTGTGAAAATGGGTAGTATTTCGGGGGGTGGCCGTTATGATGACCTTACAGGCGTATTTGGGTTGAAAGGAGTTTCCGGAATCGGCATCTCTTTTGGATTGGACCGCATATATGACGTCCTTACAGAATTGAATTTATTCCCAGAATCCTTCCCTTCAAGTTTACAAGTACTAATTACTCACTTCGACGAGGCTTCCTTCATTCACGGCACGCAGATGTTAGAAAAACTAAGAAACGCCGGAATTGCTTCAGATATCTATTCGGATGTAACGAAAATCAAAAAACAAGTTACTTATGCCAATAAAATTGGGGTTCCCTTTGTTATCACAATAGGCAGCAGTGAAATAGAGACTGGCCTGTATTCGTTGAAAGACATGACAAGCGGCGAACAAGAATCATTGGCATTATCTACAATGATTGATAAGTTGCAGGCGCTTGCATGATAAAACCTGTTTTTTGCGTCTTTACGTACTATTCATATTGTTTGCAACCCCAGGGCTGGCTCAGCAAGTCAGTCAGGTAGGTAGATTTTCTGTTGATTATGGCCGAGGTTGTGCTCCTTTGACTGTAAACCTTACAGTGTTGGACGATTTCGGAAACATCACCAGGCAATATTTCTATGAAGGTGAAGCAACGCAAACAATCGACACTTTTCACACTTACAATACTCCAGGAGTTTATGAAATTGTGCAAATCGTTGGCGTAGATGTTGAACCAAAAACGGATACGCTTCGAATTGAAGTCTTTGACCCTATTTCACCGGTTTTTAGTTTATCTATTTGTGAAGAAAATGAAGTTCAGGTTGATATTGAGGATTCAGGTTACGATGAATACCTGGTCAGCTTCACGAACACAGATCAATTTGTAGTACCATCTGACCTCTTAACCATAAGCTTCAATTATACCAACGCAGGTACACAAAGTATTTTGGTACAGGGTCAATATACCAATGCCCTGAACAACTGTGGCTTCTCAAGACAATCCGTCGAAGTAATGCCTTTTGAAAATCGAGGCAATATTGCTAACCTGGATTTGATTCGAAGCTGTATCGATAACCTCAGTGTCAGCGTTCAATTCACACTGGACCCATTCCAATCCTATGAATTGTTGCTTTCGGAAGATGGCAATAATTTCAGCAGTCTGGCTTCCCCCACATCATCTGATACATCAATTGAACTTTCAAATGTCACTAGTTCTACAAATGCATCATTATTTTTTCGACTAGATGCAATATCTAACTGCACAAACCAAAGGTTAGCAGGAGAAATCATAGAAGTGGAAAATCCAATCGCCGCATTGCCTACGTTGGAAAATGCCTATGCTTCATGGGTCGATTCTGGAATCACATTCCGTTTGGACGATTTGGGTGCTGGGGAATACGCTGCGAGAAGAAGGGTTGCAGGTTTTGATTGGGAAGATTTGGACACTTTGTTCAATGGTTTTATTGATCGATTTGTCTCAGACTTCCGACCTTATGAATATGAAGTAAGTTTTGCCGACACCTGCGATAATTTCGTCCCTACAGTTACACTGAGTCCGGCCTTTATTTCTTTTCAGGAAACTGATATAAATACTTATGAAGTTTCATGGAGCCCACCTATCAACACGCTAAATGATGCTTTTTTCCATCAATTAGTAATTTCTGGCAACGGAAGTCGTGTTGCTATCGAGAATCCTTTTGATCCGGTTGAGATCTTCCTGACAGAATCACAAGGAGCCACCCAGGTATTATCTCTAGAGACCTTATATTCTTCAGACACCTTGCGATCCAATCCAAGTACGTTGTTCTATGAGTTCCGCGCTTATATTCCAGATGCCTTTACCCCCAATGATGACTTTCTCAATGACAATTTGAGAATCTTGGGTATCAATGCAACTGAAGTAGATTTTAAAGTATTTAACCGATGGGGTGAATTAATCCACTTTACTACTACTACGGACCCAGCCTGGGATGGAAAGGTGCGTGGAGAACCAGTTCCAACGGGTCGATACTTTTATAGATTGAGTTTTTTATCAATTGAAAATAAAAGAATTCAACAACGCGGTAGCTTTGTACTGCTAAGATAAAAGCGTGACTATGTTTGATATGATGAAAATGATGGGCAAACTGAAGGAAGTTCAGGAAGAGATGAAAAAAGCTCAGGCGGGTTTGGCCAACATCACAGTAGAGTCTGAAGCCGGTGCCGGCCTGGTAAAGGCAACTGTAAATGGCAACAAAGAGGTCATTGATCTGCAAATAGACCCAACTCTATTCACTGATCAGGATAAAGACCTTGCTAAGGATTTAATCATTGCAGCCGTGAACAAAGGAATCCAGGAGGCTGAAGCTCAAGCCAAAGAACACCTTAAAAAATCGACCGAAGGTATGATTCCCAATATTCCAGGTTTGGACCTGAATGGCATGGTCTAAATGAGTTCAACCGCAGTTGTTATCCTAAACTTCAATGGAAGGGACTACCTTGAAAAGTTTCTTCCTAACTTGATCCGGTTCAGTGATGGCACCAACATAGTTGTAGCGGACAATGCTTCTACTGACGACTCTGTTGCCTGGTTAAGACGACACTATCCAGCTCTTGATCTGGTCATTCTCGATAAAAACTATGGTTACGCTGGCGGATACAATGAAGCTTTGAAGCAAGTTTCAGCCAACTACTATATTCTCATAAATTCAGATGTAGAAGTCACTGTCAATTGGTGGCAACCACTTGTGCGTTTTTTGGATGAGAATGAAAGTTACGCGGCATGCCAGCCAAAGATTAAAGCCTATGATTTCAAAGAGCAATTTGAATACGCCGGGGCTGCAGGTGGTTTTCTGGATAGTTTAGGGTATCCTTATTGTCGGGGCCGCATTTTTGATGTAATCGAATCAGACCATGGACAGTACGATGAGGTGAGTGACATTTTCTGGTCCACAGGCGCCTGTATGATAATTCGTGCAAATCTTTATCATCAATATGGTGGATTTGACCCAGATTTCTTTGCTCATATGGAGGAGGTTGATCTTTGTTGGAGATTACAAAATGCCAACTGGTCAATTGCCTGCATTCCTCAAAGCACAGTCTATCATGTAGGTGGCGGTACGTTAAATAAAGCCAACCCAAGAAAAACTTACCTTAATTTCCGAAACAGCCTGGCAGTTGTTACTAAAAACCTACCCTGGTATACACTTTGGTGGAAAATTCCTTTACGTCTTGCTTTAGACCTATTGGCTGCGGTGGTTTTTTGGAAAACTGACTCCTTCGGTCATTTCAAAGCGGTCACAAGAGCTCTATTTGACTTTCTGCGGAATTTTCACAGGCATTTTGCAAAGCGAAGAGCGTTGCGACCATGGAGGCTCACAAATACTCCAGCTTCCAGAACGGCTATTATTTTTGATTTTTTTATACGAAGGAAGAAGAAGTTTTCCGACCTATAGCCATTAATAATACCACAAAGGGTTATTCCTTCGACGTAGCATTTTCCGTATATTCATGACAAATGCCAATCCCAGATATACGATTACCGGCGAACCAAATGTCAGAAAAGAAGAATAAATAAAAAGTATTCTTATGCTAACAGTTGGTATGTTGAATTTTTCGCCAAGCCTGGTACACACACCAAAGGCTTGTTTTTCAAGGAAATCTTGAGCTTTATTCAATTTTTTAATTATTTAAACACAAACATAACTGTAAATCGTCGATTTTGTTGAAATCGCTCGTTTAGTTAATGTTTATTTTTACCTAATATTGCACAAACTAAAACCTAATTTTAGAAAAGCATTAGAAAAGCTTAAAAAGAAAATCATGATTAGAATGAAAACGCTCAACATTGCTGTAGGTATTATTCTTGGTGCGGCAGTACTTTCAGGATGTGCCCTGGGCAAGATGGTAAAACTTGCTGCTCAGCAAGAGTTGCAAGTTGATCCTAATCCACTTGAAGCCCACGGAGGAGAAGTTCCTTTTACAGTATCAGCTGTACTTCCTCCTAAAATGTTGCCTTCAGGTAAAGTATGGACATTGAAAACACTTTACCAATATGATGACAAAGAAATTGAAGTTGGTTCCGTAGAATTCCGCGCCGACGACTTCCCAAGTAGCAGCACATCGACTTCAAGAAAAAGCGAAGATTTTGTCTTTCCCTACAGTGATGATTTAAACCCTGGTAAGGTTTTGATTCAGGGAGTAGCTTCTGACCCCAGAAATGGTAAGTCCAAGTCCTCTCCAAAACTTGAAGTTGCTGTTGGTATCATTACTACTTCTACTGCTGTAAAAAATGTCTTCCTATCCGCTTATGCTGAGCACGGATACAATGACAAAGAAGAGTTGGTTCCTACAAATGTTGATTTCTACTTCCCTCAAGGAAGGTCTACTTTGACTGCTAGCCTTGCAACGGACGGAAAATCTAACAGAGAGAAGCAAAATAATCTTGGGGTTTTCATCGCAGACAAAAACGTCACAAGAACCGTTACAATCACCGGTACTCACTCTCCTGAAGGTACCGAAAGAATAAACAGTGATCTTTCTCAGGATAGAGCTGAGCGCATCGAGTCGTATTACAGAGCTCAAATGAAGAAGTATGATTACAAAGGAGCTGCTGATTCTATCAAGTTTATCCTAAAGCCTGTAGTTGAAGACTGGTCAGGACTTAGAGATGCGTTGAGAGATTACAATGGCATATCTAATAGTGCTAAAATCGCAATGATCAGAGTAGTTGATGGTACGGGCACGTTCGAGGACAAAGAGAAGCAATTGAGAAAGATGGACGGCTATGACAAAGTTTTTGACGAGGTTTATCCGGCTTTGAGAACTGCAAAAACTGAAATTCTTACTGTTAAGCCAAAGAAGTCAAACGCGGAGATTGCAGTGTTGGCGAAAGGTGTCGCTGGCGGTTCAGTAAATCAGGACACCCTATCTAGTGAAGAATTGTTGTTCGCTGGAACATTGACGCCTGCAGTTAGTGAAAAAATGGACATCTATTCTGCTGCTACTAAGAAAGACGGTAGCTGGGTTGCTCATAACAACCTCGCTGCTGCTCACTTAGATCAGGCGAGAAGTGGTTCAGGAAACACCAGCAAACTGATTGAAGATGCACTGACTCAACTTCAAATCGCAGCCAGCAAATACAATTCTGCTGAAGTACATGCCAACATGGCTTCTGCTTATGCAATGCAGGGCGAATATGCTAAAGCTTACGAAAGCTCTGAAACTGCATTGAGCAAAAACCCTGGACAGGCTTTGAAAGCTGATTTGAATGCGCTTCGTGGTGCTATTGAAATCAGAATGGGAGAATATGATAAAGCCAAGTCGTCATTTGCTTCTGGATCAGCTTCAGATAACGCTACTTTCGACAAAGCTTTGGCTCACTTGTTAAGTAAAGATTATTCAACCGCTGACACATTCTTCGGTGATGTAACTGGCTCTGACGCTATTGGAGCGCACGCTTACTACTACAAGGCTGTAACTGCTGCAAGAAGAAATTCACCTGCTGATGTTACTTCTAACTTGACAGAAGCTGTTAAGCTTGACAGCTCATTGAAGGACAAAGCTCTTGCTGATCTTGAATTCAGCAAGTTTGCCAACGCAATCGGCGAAGCTTTGAAATAAGAAATTTCTATTTAGATATAGAAAAGCCCTCAGAAGAGGGCTTTTTTTATTTCTGTTTCTGACACTTCTATGAAAATTCAATTCAAAGAACACTTTAGTAGGCTTTCATTTTAGCCTTATCAATTAATTTAGCGATTGAAAAATTGAGATATACATGAGGGTTATACAATTCAGAGAAGCCTTAGGCGAAGCGATGACTGAAGAAATGAGAAGAGATGCAAATATCTTCTTAATGGGTGAGGAAGTTGCTGAATACAATGGAGCTTACAAAGTGAGCCAGGGCATGCTCGATGAGTTCGGAGAGAAACGTGTGATTGACACACCCATCACCGAATTGGGATTTGCTGGAATCGGAGTAGGTGCGGCGATGAATGGCTTACGTCCTATTATCGAATTCATGACCTTTAATTTCTCGCTGGTGGCCATTGATCAGGTTATCAACAGTGCGGCCAAAATGATGTCCATGTCTGGAGGTCAGTACAGCGTTCCTATTGTTTTTAGAGGCCCTACGGGTAATGCAGGACAATTGAGTTCTCAGCACTCACAGAATTTCGAAAATTGGTATGCCAACACCCCTGGATTGAAAGTCGTGGTTCCTTCGAATCCCTACGACGCTAAAGGCTTACTGAAATCTTCAATTCGAGATAATGACCCTGTGATCTTCATGGAGTCAGAATTGATGTATGGTGACAAAGGTGAGGTTCCTGAGGAAGAATACATTCTACCAATAGGTCAGGCCAACATCACCCGGGCGGGAAATGACGTTACGTTGGTCTCTTTCGGCAAGATGATGAAAATCGTTGAAGAGGCTGCAACTGAAATGGCCAAAGAGGGAATTGATTGTGAGGTAATCGACCTTCGATCGGTACGTCCTCTTGATTATGCTACCATCATTGAGTCGGTTAAAAAAACCAACCGACTGGTAATTGTCGAAGAGGCATGGCCTTTGGCTTCCATTTCTACAGATATCAGTCATCAGGTTCAACGACATGCATTTGATTATCTGGATGCTCCTATTCATCGAGTAAACAGCAAAGATCTTCCGTTGCCATACGCACCTACCTTAATCCAGGAAATTCTACCTAATACACAGCGGATTACCGAAGCGATCAAAGCTGTAAGCTATCGCTAGGATTTAAAATGAAATGGTCATATAAAAAGAAAGCCACTCAAATCGAGTGGCTTTTCTTATATACTGTTTCTTCGTGTTACTTAAGCATGTTGCCGAGTGCCTTTGCCCCTCCCATCTTGTTCATCGTCTTCATCATCTTCCTCATCTGCGTGAATTGCTTGAGCAATTGATTGACTTCCTGAATTGACGTACCACTACCCTTTGCGATTCGTTGCCGGCGGCTACCGTCGATCACATCTGGGTTTTCTCGTTCTTTTAGAGTCATTGACTTAATAATTGCCTCAATAGGTTTCAAAGAATCATCATCGATATCGATATCTTTTATCGCTTTTCCAACGCCGGGAATCATACCCATCAGGTCTTTTAAGCTACCCATCTTTTTGATCTGCTCCATTTGATTGAGGAAGTCGTCAAATCCAAATTGATTTTTGCGAATCTTCTTATTCAAACGCTTGGCTTCTTCCTCATCAAAGTTCTGCTGTGCTTTCTCTACGAGTGTAAGCACATCCCCCATTCCAAGGATCCGTTTAGCCATACGATCCGGGTGGAATACATCAATTGCATCCATCTTCTCACCAGTACCGATGAACTTGATAGGTTTATTTACCTGATTGCGAATAGATAATGCAGCTCCACCACGGGTATCGCCATCAAGTTTGGTAAGAACAACCCCGTCAAAATTCAATCGTTCATTGAAAGTCTTAGCTGTATTTACAGCATCCTGTCCTGTCATAGAATCAACCACGAACAAGATTTCAGATGGATTGATTGCGTTTTTCACGTCTTCAATCTCATTCATCATTTGCTCATCAACAGCCAATCGACCCGCGGTATCAATAATGACAGTCTTCTTACCGTTTTCTTTACCGTATTTGACCGCATTCTTCGCAATCTTTACTACATCCTTGTTTTCAGGTTCAGCATAGACTTCCACTCCCACCTGCTCGCCTAATACTTTAAGTTGATCAATTGCAGCAGGGCGATAGATATCGCAAGCTGTGAGCATTACTGTTCGTCCTTGCTTTTTGAGCATGTTAGCTAGCTTACCGCTAAAAGTCGTCTTTCCCGAGCCCTGAAGTCCTGAAATCAAAATAACGTTAGGGTTGCCATCCAGATTGATGGGTTCCTGCGTCACTCCCATTAGCTCCGTGAGCTCCTCAGCAACAATCTTCGTCAAAAGTTGACCCGGTGAAACTGCAATCAGCACATCCTCTCCTAGTGCTTTATGCTTAATTGAGTCGGTAACATCCTTGGCTACTTTGAAGTTCACGTCCGCATCGACCAGCGCCCTTCTTATTTCTTTTACTGTGGTGGCTACATTGATCTCGGTGATCCTTCCCTGACCCTTTAGGTTCTTTACTGCCTTGTCAAGCTTTACACTTAAATTATCAAACATCTTTCGTGAATTTCAGAATGCAAATTTAAAGAAGTTTGTACCTCTATGTAACCTTTTCCTCGCAAATCAGTATTTGTTTATATAACAGTACCTTGTATAACAAAATAGTAGAATCTCCAATGGCGAGACGGTAATACAACTATCTTTGTAGGATTCAAGGGCAATAATTGACTTTTAAGAATACAGATGTTTAATCACCATAAATCAAATGTCATGAAACGATCCACTACTTCAATTATCCTGGTTTTGTTTATGGCTATTCCTTTTGCAGGAACTGCTCAAAAGTTGAAAGAAAAAGACTTAATTGGTACAACATGGAAACTTGTTATCGATATAGAAGATGTACTGGAAGAAGCAGAAGAAGAAATGGAAGAAGAGGATAATCTTTTAGGAGAAGTGATTTTAAGAGGCGTTTCCGGGCTTGTTGAGGGCATAATTGAAAATATTGATGTCTATTTCGAATTTAGAGATGATAATGAATTAAAGGTTTACGTAGAAGCCTTTGGGACTGATGACGTAGAATATACGGACTGGTCAATTAATCGCCATGGGGAGCTTGTTATCGAGGACAATGACCATATAAAAACCGATGGTGACAGTTATTGGTTTCTTGAGGATGGCATGCTTGTACACGAAGATAGCGGCAGAGAAAGAGACGATCCAAAGATCTTTATGACCCGAATTGACTAAAAATACCTCGAATTGGGTATTGTTTTTGTCAGAAATATTCGTTTAGCTTTGTTCACAGTATTGGTTCTTACGAATCAATACTAATTTTTTATTATCTCATCCGCCCAGAGACAAATGAAAAGAGTAAAGCAGTGGAGTAGGACATGTATCCTATTTGCAGTCTACATTCTATTAATGTCGTTCTTTATGACTGAAGAGCAGACGGTCTTTGAGAAGCTATTGATTCAAAATTTCCATAGCCTCAGTATCTATAAACCCTTTTAAGTCAGAATAGTTCATCTTTCCAGGATCTTTTTCAGATCTGCAGGTGAGTAATTTATGGATTTAAGGGTTTTATTGTCTTCAGTCCTATAGACCAGGTAAAGTCCATCTATTTCTTTGAAGTAACAAGGTGTGTTCTTTTCTTGCTCGTAATATTTCACGGTTTTCTCTGCTTCGTCGAGTGACTTACAGGCCTTGCTCATATTAGAACGTTGAACTTCTTCGAATAACGTCTTGAACTTGTCACCCAAACCGAATTCAAGTACCGCTCCTGACAACACGTATTGAATGTCACAGAGTGCATCAGCCACTTCCACCAAATCATTGTTGGCAATTGCTTCTGCCAGTTCCTTTAATTCCTCACTGATCAATTCTACCCTCAGTTTACAGCGGTCTTCTGAAGGGATTTGGGGAGTACCTAAAATAGGATGTTTAAAGGTTTTGTGAAATTCAGCAACCTGATTAAGAGGGTCAATTTTTTCCATGTCGCAAATTAAGCGTCTTTTTGTTTTTCTTTTTTGATAGCAATACGAAGAAAGAATACAAATCCTCCCATTATGATTCCAAGAATCAAGACCATACTGATCAATGCCGACATACTCATGATTTATTCTCTTTTTGGGAGGTTACAAATTTCTTATACAAGTACCTGTTAAGTACGATTCCTATCAATATAATGCCAATCCATTGGGTTACGACCGAAGCATTGCTATATACATCAATTACATTCCAGTTGCCATTGGCATCGAACCAGGGATAATCACTATACCCCTGAGAAAGCCACCAGTAGACCAAAAACACTGCGATGCCCAGATTAGCGATTGATGTAATCAAAAAATACTTATTAGGTACTTTAAAATCGGAATCAGCATCAATAAGCTTCTCTTTAAATGACAAGGCTCCTGATTTCACCACGACGAATAGGATGAAGAAGCCTGACAAGATTAACCCTACGCCCCATACCCAATCTTGGTTATTGAAGAAATCAAGGCTGTACGCAGAAGGAAACCCTATCACGATGAAACCCGCCATAACAATATAACTCGCTACTCTCCTACTTATGCCCACATTGAGCAGGTTGCTTATGAATAACTCAATCATTGGCAACAACGAACTAAACGCTGCGAAAAACAAGGCCAAAAAGAACAATATGGACAGAAACCCGCCTCCCGAAAAATTGGAAAATAGTTTTGGAATGATAGTAAAGGTCAGTGCCTGATTTCCGGACTGTAGAAAGCCTAGCGCCTCTTGATCTGAAGCAGCTAATGCAAATACTGCCGGCAAAATTGCCATTCCGGCAATCAGAGATGCTGTATTATTTCCAAATGCGCCAATAAAGGTATTAAGGGTAACGTCTTCTTTCTCTCGGCTGTAGGATGAAATGGTCATCATCAATCCCCACCCCGCTCCGGTGGACCAAGCCGATTGTGATAAGGCCTCAATCCAAACCACCGGATTGCTGAAATGCTTGGGATCAATCAGAAACATGTACTCCAGGCCTTTCGAGCCATTGGGCATGCTTAGCGCAATTACAACGATTATGATGATCAATATAAAAAGGCTGGGTATTAATATGCGGTTTGCTTTTTCAAGCCCTTGCTTGATTCCTTTTCCAAGTAAAAACACACCTCCTATCACAACAATGATGTATAGTATTATTGTCAGTCCATTTCCATTAGATATACTTATCCATTGGTCTTGCAAGAAGGTAGGACTTGCAGCAATTTGCTCTTGCAAATCACCTGAAATCGTATTTTTGATAGAAATACCAAGGTATTGGAGCGTCCATGCTGTAACCACTGAATAGTAAAATGCAATTCCAAGGGTACAAAGTGTGATAAAGAAACCCATCCAGGTGTATGACTTTCCCCCGAATTCCGCGAAGGATCCGATCACTCCTTTACGATACTTTTTCCCAATGGAAAATTCTGCCAAAAGCAGCGGTATTGACCAGAGAAACAAGAACAATATCCATAACAGAATAAAGCTTCCGCCATACTGGCCTGCTAATCGAGGAAAGCGCCAGAGATTTCCAGCGCCAATGGCCATACCTAAAGATGCAAGGACAATTCCCCACCTATTGCTGAACGACTCGGTATTTGACATATTACTTTTGGGTCAATGCCAAATATATCACTAATCAAGTTACCATTAAACTTGATTAATGATCAAGGCTACTCATCTTTCAAAGTCCTTGCAGGATCCATCAGAGCCGAGGAAATAGTCCTGTGACTAATGGTCAGTAATGCAACTAACATAGATAAGAAAAAAGATACGACGAAGAACATTGGGGTAATGTCGATGCTGTATCTAAAATCTTCAAGCCAGCGTCCCATCAGGTAATACGCTCCTGGTCCGGCTACCACAAATGCCACGGAAAGCAGTATTATGATTTCTTTTGAGTAGATCACGAGAATGTTACGCACAGAAGCTCCTAGCACTTTCCTTACACCTATTTCTTTCATCCTATTCAACGCGATGAATGAAATCAGCCCATAAAGCCCAATGCATCCAATGACAATGGCAATGATTGAAAACAGCTTCATAAGAGAAGAAACCCGTTTCTCATCTGCATAACGTGCCGCTAATTGCTCATCATAAAAATCCCAATCCTTTACGTACTCAGGATAAACAGATTCCCAGGTTTCATTGAAATGTTTTAAGGCATCTTCGTAGTTGTTGCGGGAGGCAATCTTAAAAGAAATCTCATAAAAATATTCGGGTACATTCAACAAGAAGACATAATCCAAATCTTCCCGAAGTGTTTTACTGTGAAAGTTTTTCACGACTCCAATTACGTTCTTTCCCCCTCCCCATCCTGTTTCAAGTTTCTCTCCTATCACTTCATCGTAGCGATCCTTAAACCCCATGAGAATCGCGA
The DNA here is from genome assembly GCA_965215825.1 of Cyclobacteriaceae bacterium. Taxonomy (GTDB): domain Bacteria; phylum Bacteroidota; class Bacteroidia; order Cytophagales; family Cyclobacteriaceae; genus JAWPMT01. The sequence goes on from CBDCEM010000003.1 coordinate 2,760,454, forward strand.
TTTTCTCGTTTATCAGAGTGACATTCACTGAATCGCTTTTTCGTAATCCTCTCCCCGCCAATAACTCAATGTCGTAATATTCTGTGAATCGCTCATCGACAAGTTTGAAATTCCCGTGATAATCGTCTTCTGAATTGAGCGGGTCGTAATTGAAATTGGAATGTGAATCAGAATTGCCCATAGGCGCACTCAACGAAAAAGTTATGTCCTTGATCGACGAAGAACTCAACATCAACTCTTTGAAACGTTCTCGTTTTACATGATCTCGCTCAGGTAAATAAGTATTAATCTTGGCATCTCGATTAAAACCCAGATCCTTGTTCAGGAAATAGTCCATTTGAGCGGTAATAATCAACGTACCCACAATCATGAATTGTGAGATAGTAAATTGAAAGATGACCAAACCTTTACGTAAGGACACACCACCAGAATGACTTTTGGACGTGATCTTGTTTTTAAGAGCCATCACGGTATTCATCTTCGAAAGCAAGAGTGATGGATATGCACCCGCCAGAAAAGTAACAGCAGTTAATAATACTAAGATGAAAAGTATAGTGGGTACATCAGTGAAAGGAAACAAAGACAACCGATAGCCAATAACTTCTTCAAGGTGGATAAACAACATTTCTCCGATGGCCAATGAAATGATGGAGGCTGTCAGTGTGATAAGAAATATCTCACTAAAGAATTGAGTGATGATTTGAGAACTCATGCTACCAATAGCTTTTCGAATTCCAATTTCTTTGGAGCGATTCGCTGCCTGAGCCGTAGCCAGATTCACAAAATTGATACAAGCCGTAAGGACAAGAAACAGTGCTATAACTGCCAGAGAATAAAGCGAATCCTTTGAAACAGTATTGGCGTAATTACTGTACTGTTTGCTATAATGAATGTCTGACAATGGCTGCACATGATACCTGTCACTTTCGGACTCTCCTTCCCCGTGGTATTTCTCGACAAATTCGATCAGTTTGGTATCCAGGGCCTGAGCATCGAAATCATCCGCAGCAAGAAAATACGCGTTAGTGCTTGAGCTCACACTATTCCAGCGTTTTCCATCATCATAATAGATATTGGTTTTAGACTGAGATTCATATTCCAGGAAGACTTCAAAAGAAAAGTTTGTGTTTTCAGGAGGATCTGCAATGACTCCAACAATCTTGAAAATCACCTCTCCTTCATAGGATATAGACTCTCCGATGATTTGTGTTGCTTCTGATACATCCAGGTCGAAGAATTTCTTCAGGGTACCTGCTGTAATCACTGCCGTATTTGGCTCTGTCAAAGCCGTTGATGCATCTCCTGCGAACCAGGTGGTAGGAAATATCTCGAAGAACTGCGGTTCAGTGAACAAGATCTTACCTTCCAAAAGAAATTTCTTATCGATCTGTCCATTGTTTAAGGTATTCACCTGTCCAAAATCCATGTGGGTATTGACCGATTGAAGTACTTCCGGGAAATCTTCCTTCAATGCTGCTGCCAATGGATGCGGTACACCTTGCCCGTAATCCACTCGATCGGGAAAAATGTCCTCAGATACGATGCGATAAACTCTTTCATAATTTTCCTGGTGTTTGTCATAGCTAAGTTCGTAGCGGACGACCTTGAAAATAACAATGGAGCAACCAATGCCCAGGGCTAACCCCAGAACATTAAGCAACGCATACACTTTGTTGCGACTCAGGTTACGATAGGCAGTGATGATGTAGTTTCGAAGCATTTGTATTGAAGTTTCTCTGCAACATCATTACCGAACACCGTACCAATACGCACAAATATCAGTATATCAGAGAGTTACAATAGTCACTAAAGTCCTCACTTGTAAAAATCGTATGTTTTTATACAACATGATGTTTGTTTTTGATACAAACTTCGTATTCCTTTATTTCGACACAGCGCAAAAAGATACCGTGAGTTTAAAAGAAAATGCCAAACTCTTAGTTTTGGACGATGATGAGGCAGTGCTTGCATCTGCAAAGATGTTTCTTAAGCAAAAGTTCACCTACGTCCATACACTCAGTAATCCGGATCATCTCGACAAGGTCATGTCCGATATCCAGTTTGATTTGCTTCTACTAGACATGAACCTTACTCGTGGAGAAAATGATGGCACTCAAGGCCTGCAACTCATTGAACTAGTGATTAATAGTTATCCGGACGTTGAAGTAATCCCTATCACTGCATATGGTGAAATTAACCTGGCGGTGGAGGCCATGCGGAGAGGTGCCAGGGACTTCATTACAAAGCCCTGGAGCAACGAAAAATTACTTGCATCCGTTCGAATGGCACTCAAATTAAGTGCTAATACATCCATAGAAAAGCCACTGCTCTCTACTACTGGTAGTGAACTGATCGGAGAATCCCGGGCATTTCAATCGATGATGTCTATCGTTGAAAAAGTGGCAAAAACAGATGCGAACATCCTATTGTCAGGAGAAAATGGAACCGGAAAAAGTTTGGTAGCGCAGGCCATTCACAATTTATCTGATCACAATCAGGCAGCCATGGTGAGCGTAGATCTGGGATCCTTATCGAAAAGTTTATTTGAATCTGAACTATTCGGACATGTAAAAGGAGCTTTTACTGATGCCCACGACGACCGAATGGGGAAGTTTGAGCTCGCCAACGAAAGTACCTTATTCCTGGATGAAATTGGAAATCTCGACTTTACCCAACAATCCAAGTTATTAACCGCCCTGCAAAGTCGTGAAATTCAGAGAGTAGGCTCCAATGAATCAAGAGGATTCAACACCCGGTTAATCACAGCATCCAATTCGGACCTGAGAGCAATGGTAGAACAAAAAACCTTTCGTCAGGACCTCATGTATCGCATCAATACAATTGAAATAGAGGTCCCTGCACTTCGTTCGAGAGTGGAGGACATTTCATTGTTGGCGCAACATTTCTTAAAAGTCTATCGGAAAAGATATCAAAAGCCCGGGATAAAACTAGGTAAGGAAGTAATCAAAGGTCTACAGGAATACGAATGGCCAGGCAACATTCGGGAGTTGCAACACGCCATGGAGCGCGCAATCATTCTAACAGAACAAAACAACCTGACCCTCGCAGATTTCAATCTAACAAATGATCAAGATGCGCTACAGGAAGTAAACCTGGACCTCAAAGAGATGGAAAAAACGCTGATTTTGAAAGCACTGGAAAAAAACAAAGGAAATATCACCCATGCAGCCCGTGATCTCGGGATCGATAGGCTTGCATTATACCGAAGACTCGAAAAGTATGGTCTTTAATCGCTTCTTTTTCAAACTGCTGTTGCGAGTTGGCGTTTTAATGGCAACTATTCTCGCACTTTCAGTGATTTTTCTTAGAATCGATCTCTTTTTCACTCAAATCATTTTGGTGGGAGTTATTGTCGTTCAATTAATAGAACTGACAGTTTACATAAATCGAACAAACCTGGAATTATCTCGATTTCTGGCTGGTGTGCGGGACGGTGATTTTCAACTCAATTTCCCGCATAAGACCGATTCTCCAACATTCAAGGCCCTCAACGACTCATTCAGGGAGGTCATTCACACTTTCCGCGAATATGAAACCGAACGAATGGCTGAATATCAGTTTCTGAATGAAATCATAAGTCAGATCAGTTTTGGCGTAATTGTCTTTGATGACCAAGCAGAAATTCAGGTGATGAATAAAACGGCTTCTGAGCTTCTCTCACTACCGAAGGTGACAAAATGGAAGAATTTAAGAAATCCAAACATCGCCTTTCTGGAGACCTTGTATCACATGGAGCTTGCTCCAAATCAACTAGTTGAAACTCGGGTCAGTGGCAAAGATCAAATGTTTTCTGTAACAGCATCACAAATCACCTTAAGATCTGTAGTAATGAAAATTGTTTGTTTTCAGGACATTCAAAATGAAATCAGGAAGAAAGAAATGGAAGCCTGGCATAAGCTCATTCGTATCCTGACACATGAAACAATGAATTCAGTTACTCCGATTGTCTCTCTGGCTGAGACCATGCATATGATCCTTGCAACGGAAGGTGGTGACATCAAGTCCCAGGAGGAAATCTCCGACGAAAACCTGGAAGACCTCTCCTTCTCACTTGAAACGATCATTGGAAGAGGAAACGGCATATTGAAGTTCGTTGGTAATTATCGTAAACTTACTCGCATTCCAAAGCCTGAAACAGAGCAAGTTGACATGGCTCTATTTCTACGAAAGGTGATCAACCTGGCATCCGCAGATCCTGAATCACCAGAAATGCATTTGCATTTGGAAGATGATCAATTACAATTATGGATTGATCCGGTTTTGATTGAGCAAGTATTAATCAACCTATTGAAAAATGCTCGAGAAGCACTAAGCAGCACAGTAAATCCAATAATCCATGTTGCCGTAACGAGTTCAACTGGAAAGTCTGCGATCACTGTCAAAGACAATGGTCCAGGAATTGATCAAGATAAACTTGAAAAAATTTTCATTCCATTTTATACTACAAAAAAAGAAGGTTCTGGCATAGGGTTGAGTGTCAGTCGACAGATCATGAGTTTGCATGATGGACATTTATCGCTTCAAAGTGAACCGGGAACAACAATTTTCACTTTATCATTTCAAAACTGACGCTTATGGAAAAAGGAATCATCAAAAAGCTCCTCCTCACTATGCCCCAGACTGGCACAGTTCAATGGATTGGTATTCGGTCAGAAAGAAAAGCGCCATTGACAGCTGTAAAATCTGTGGCTGCAAACACAGAAAACGGACTTACCGGGGACCATTTTAATGGAAAATATAGCAATAAGAGACAAGTAACGCTTATTCAGAAGGAGCACCTGGATACAGTTGCAAGCATCATGCAACAAACAACCATAGATCCAGGACTCACCCGTAGAAATATCGTAATTTCCGGGATCAACTTATTGGCATTGAAAGATCAGAAATTCAGGATCGGTCAAGCCACACTGGAAGGAACTGGTTATTGTCACCCTTGTTCGCAGATGGAGACGAATCTTGGAGAAGGTGGTTACAATGCAATGAGAGGGCACGGAGGAATTACAGCTTGTGTGATTCAGGAAGGTGAGATTAAGGTTGGCGATGGGATCAACTTATTGGTTGATTAGAGCTACTACTTTTTTGCAAGTTAGAAGTATTGTGAATGTGAAACACAATTATCAACTCCTTCTCTCAGGCACTAGGAATCATTCAAAATACCATATTGACGGATCATGGCATAACTAAACACTAACCCCAGGATCGAAGCAGTCAGATCGAGCGGGTCATATACGTTTTTTCCTCCCAGGTTGTGGATCTTTAATTCCTGGGTGATCACATATACGCCAGCAATTGACACACCAACTAATGGTATGTGTTTTGTCCATTTCAACCAGGTATTAGCGGAATAGGTCAGGATTCCCGTAACAATAAACGTACCCATCACCGCTTCAATGAAATTGGGAATAGAGTAAGATATCAATGCAATAAGGCCCTGAATTTCCTCTCGAATAATCCAGGGCCTTATTAATAATTTATTGAAAATAAAGAGAATGAAAGCACTCCAAAAAATTACTCGAATGTGCGCTTTCAATCTCATTCTTCAAGCATTAGGAGCTTCATCTACTTTATACCATTTTTACTTATTTTCTTCACTGACATGTATAAAAAAACAAGTATCAAGCAAAGTAAGAATAACCCTAACAAACTTCCTCCAAACGGTTCATCAAACAACGCAATATTGAGACTAAATGAAGCCAAAAGAGCCATTAGTATACCCATCAGCGCTTCTCCGGTAATCAAGCCAGAAGCAATTAACAATCCAGCATTTGACGCAGAGGGAACATGCTCTTGAGTCAATAGCTTTTTGTACCCCTTTTCTAACATCCAAGCAATCACACCTCCGACAAATATTGAAGAATCCAGTTCAAATGGGAGATACAATCCTACGGCCACAGCTAGTACTGGCATTCTAAAGGATGAGCCTTTATTTTTTAAGTATTGGTCAATAGCAATGATAACCGCTCCAATTGCTGCGCCAATCGAAATAATGTTCCAGGGCAATTTTCCACCAAAAATACCAGTGGCGACACTCATCATCAAAGTTGCCTGTGGAGCAGCCAATGGGTCCGGATGTTCTACTGTGGGTGCCCCTATTCCCTTTGATTCTAGTAGCAAATTCAATACAGGTGCTACAAGTAAGGCCCCGGCAACAACTCCAATCATTTGCATGATCTGTTGATTCCGTGGTGTCGCACCTAGGAGATGTCCTGCTTTTAGGTCTTGCATATTATCCCCTGCGATTGCCGCGGCACAAGCCACAACTGCACCCACTAGAATAGCCCCAGCAGCTCCTTTTGCAGGGTCACTAGAACCTAACAGTAACAGAAGTAAAAGCGCTGTTGAAAGTATCGTAGCAATGGTAACACCGGAAATGGGATTATTTGAACTTCCAACCAGTCCTGCCATATATCCCGCAACAGCTGAGAACAAGAATCCCGCAATTACCATGATAATCGCCATGAAAAGAGTAACGGGGACATCTGCAATGATATTGAGATAGATAAAGAATATAGGAACAACTAAAACGCCTACACCAATCAATACCCAGGACATAGGTGTATCGATTTCCGTTCGTAATGTATTTTCCAATTTCTGTGCACCCGTTTTAAATGCTTGAACCCCCGAGGAGAATGCCTGGCTGAGAGCGGATCTTAGGCTAAATAAGGCCCATAATCCTCCTATGACCATTGCTCCAACTCCTAAATACCTAATTTGAGAACTCCAAATTGTTCCTCCAATCGCTTCAGCGCTACCAACTTCTGGCGCTCCATTTAGAAGTATGTATATAGGTATTCCCAAATACCAACTTATACAACCACCTAAGAAAACCAAAAAAGCGACATTTATGCCAACGATGTATCCCACTGCTACCAGAGCCGGCGACAAGTTTAAACTGAAATACAAGTAATATTTTTGCTGAAAAAGAGCGGCTTTCTCAAACAGGCCGCTAAATAGATTCAATGCTTCATAGCAAAACTTGAAACCTCCGCCGATCAACCCACCGTAAACAAGGTACTTAATGGATTTGCCGCCTTTTGAACCAGTCTTAAGGACCTCTGCGGTTGCTACACCTTCGGGAAACATCAATTTTTCTTTGATAATCAGCGCATTCCGTAATGGAACGGTGAATAACACACCAAGAACTCCCCCACATATAGCAATAAGTGTGGTTTCCATGTAATTGAATTCCTTCCAGTATCCCATTATCACCAAAGCTGGGATAGTGAAGATCACACCGGATGCGAGTGATTCACCTGCTGAAGCAGCGGTTTGCACCATATTGTTTTCAAGAATGTTTGAATTCTTGAATGCTTTTAATATGGCCATCGAGATCACTGCTGCAGGAATAGAAGCTGAAACGGTTAGTCCGGAAAAAAGGCCGAAATATGCATTTGCTGCCCCTAAAATCACCGAAAGCAACGCTCCCAGTATAATAGACCGAAAGGTTAATTCTGTAAGTTTTGTTTCTGGACTAATGTAGGGTTGATCCATGGGGTTAGGTTTAGTTAAAAAAATGAAATCTGACAAAAATGTTCATTCTGACCTATTAAACAAAATGATTCACCAGCCGCCAATAAAAAAAGAGGCCCTTTTAAAGCCTCTTTTTCTATGATTATTCCAAAAATTTCCAGAATTGCACTTAACTACTCCAGACTACAAACGAGTTGTATAAATGTTAACAGGGCCCACTATAGGGGTTAAGTTGAGCTTGTCGAACCAGTAGCTTGAACTTGTCGAACCAGTAGGTTGAGCTTGTCGAACCAGTGGGTTGAGCTTGTCGAACCAGTGGGTTGAGCTTGTCGAAACCTAGTTTGTTATTTCAATGTCTCCGCTGGAGCTCACACCTCTGACCCAGAAACCATCCCCTCGCTTGATGTAAAGGTCCTTTTCTCCAGTTCTTCGGCCAGCTCGTAAGTCTCCGCTTCCCGTTTCCAATTCGAAATTCAAATCTTCCATCTCATTGATCAGCTCGATTTCTATTTCGCCAGATGACGCTTCTAGATAAAGATCATCGGTAATTTCAATATCAAAGCCCTCGATATCTCCTGAAGTAGAACGAAGAGATAAAGCCCCTTTCCCTCTCGAAATTGTCAATTCTCCAGAAGTACTTCTAGCTTGTATGTCCCCATTAAACTGACGAATCTCAACATCTCCCGAAGTAGATCGGGTTCGGATGTCTCCTTCAATATCTGTGAGTTCAAGGTCACCACTAGTTGATTCAATTTCAAGTCTTCCGGTCATGTCTTCTATTTCAATATCTCCGGACGTTACATCAATCCTAACATCCGAACTGACGTTAGAGAGGTCGACATCCCCGCTTGTGGCTTCGATCTCGATTTCTGCTCCTGACAATGACCTTCCATAAGTATCCCCGGAGGTACTCTCAATAAAAATCTCGGTACCCGCAGGAACTTTTAGATCCAGTCTTGATCGACTTACCTTATTCCAATTCCAATTCCTGTTTCGGCTTTTGACCACAATTTCTAAACGATCTCCATCTAACTCCGTGAGAATTTCAAAATCTCCTTCCTCACCTCTACCTTCAATGACTCCTTTGAAATGAAGCTTGGTTCCTCCTTCCAGATTAATATCACAGAAGGTGTTACGAATGACTACTTCGGCGATGTTATCTCCCTCGAATTCTTCTGAGGCCAAAACATTTTGCCCTACACTCAGATGTGTAAGAAAAATCGCCACTATAACTACGAATATTTGTCTTGATGCACGCATATAATATCTCAATTTAAATGAATAGACCCGGTTTCGCCCCAAAGGTTGCTAACCTTGCCGAAAATATCGAAAAACCTCTTAAATCATGAAACACTTTTTTGGATTACTCTTGCTGATTTTGGTAGCTTGTTCAGCTCCAAAGCAAGAAGAACAGGCAGCAGAAACTGCACCCAAAAGAACTTTTCCACCAACGTTAAATAAAGGTTTTACCGCTCACGGTGGCATCGACAAATGGGACTCTTTCAATACACTCAAATTCGATGTTGTCAGAGACGGTGGCAGTGAAAAACAATTAGTCGATCTAAAGTCAAGAAAAGTAAGAATAACCACTAATGACTATACCCTTGGCTTTGATGGCCAGGACGTTTGGGTGACTCCAGATAGTGCTTCTTTCTCAGGAAATGCGCGTTTTTATCATAACTTGTTGTTTTACTTCTTCGCGCTACCCTATCTCGCCGCAGATCCTGGTGTAACCCTGACCGATGAAGGAAAGGCAGAGATCAATGGCAATAGCTACGATAAAGTCTTAATGACTTTTGGCGATAATGTTGGAGATTCTCCAAAAGATCAATATGTCCTCTATTTTAATGATGCAGGGATCTTGAAGTTGATCAATTACTCTGTTACCTATTTCGATGAAAGTCGGGCTACAAGGTACAATGCCATCGGATATGAAGATTGGGTTGATACGAATGGAGTTCTGCTACCACAAACACTGGTGGGTTATCGTTGGGACAATGACACGCTGGGCGAAGTAAGATACCGAAGGAAGTTTGAAAACTTCGAACTAAGTACAGAGTTGGCAGATCAAAACCTTTTTGAAATGCCAGAGGGGGCCTATATCAGCCCAAAATAAGTATTACCAAACTGTTCGTATCACAACTTATTCCAATAAAAAAAGTCCGGCACAGACCGGACTTTTTTTTCTTAAACGATGGAAGTGAAGCGTTACCCCACTTTTGTTTTGCTCATTTCCGCAAGTAATCTCAACGCCTCTTTCAAATATGGGTCTTCGGATAGTTTCTCTTCGTTTGCTTCATCAGTGAAAGGTATCTCCGAATTCTCGATCGTAGTTGACAAAGGGTCATCGTCCTGCTTATCAATTTCTTCCTGTCGGATATTGTAATTGAGCGAAACCATGGAATTGGTTTTATCATCTTCTTTCATTTCAGCTACATCTTCAGCCAATTTCCTTAGGTCTGCATCCGTATTTAAATGATGCTCATAAAGTTTATACAACCGATCGATCAATTCCTCCGAGACAACATTGCTTTGCTCAAAAGAAGCAGATGAAATCTCATCCCAGGGAAGAGAATTATCACGGCTACTTTCTCCAAAATCTTTAGAGTCAAATGGTGTTGGAAACCCGATATCCGGCGCTACACCTACTTTTTGTGTACTGCTTCCCGTAACTCGATAGAATTTTGCCAGCGTCATCTTGATCTGTCCCAAGGTTATCTCACCTGATCGCAATTGATCTCTCATCACCACCAAATCATTCACATCCTGATCCGCTTGTTTGCGATAGGCAATCATTCTGTTAAGGTAATTTGTGACAGGTCTGCTCAGATCGATCAGATTTTGAACAGTTCCTTTACCAAAACTGTTCTCTCCTACGATCACCCCTCGTTTATAGTCCTGAATAGCTCCAGAAAAAATCTCTGAGGCCGAGGCGCTGTATCGATTAACAAGTACTGCCAAAGGCCCATCATAGGCTACCGTCGCTTTATCATCATCCTCGAGTTTATCTACTGATTGATCATAGTTCCTCACCTGCACCACAGGGCCTTGAGGAATAAAAAGACCCGTCAGGTCGATGGCCTCCTGTAACGAGCCACCCCCATTGTAGCGCAAATCCATCAAGATACCATCTACTTCTTGTTTCTTAAGGTCATCAATAAGTTTTCTTACATCTCTTGTGGTACTTCTATAATCTTTCGCTCCTTTGCTGCGAGCTTCAAAATCAATATAGAAGCTAGGTAAGTTGATTACGCCTAAATTATAGGTCCGATTTCCTTCAGTAATTGGAATTATTTCAGCTTTCGCAGATTGCTCTTCCAATTTGATTTTATCCCGAACGATCAGCAACGTATCTGGCAAATCCGTCACTTCTCTTTCGGATGCAAGTACCAGTAAACGAACAACAGAGCCCTTTGGGCCTCTGATCTTCTGAACTACATCATCGAGTCTCCAGCCAATGACATCTTCAAAATTGCCATCTCTCCCTTGTGCAACTCCTACTATCCTGTCGTCTTCTTTCAGTTTTTTACTCTTAAAAGCAGGCCCGCCTGGGACAATACTTGCCACCATGGTATAGTCCAGTTGTTGAGTTAACCGCGCACCTATCCCTTCAAGAGAAAGGCTCATCTCAATCTGGAAATTTTCTTTCGCAATAGGAGAAAAATAACTTGTATGTGGATCGAATGCCCTGGTAAAGGAATTCATGTAAAGTTGGAATACGTCTTCACTTTTGTATTGATATATGGCTTTTGACACCCTCGCATACCTTTTGCCAAGCAAATCGATAATGCCATCCCATTCTTTACCCGACAACTTCAGGTTCAATGCTTGATTTTTGAGCAACTTTCTCCAGCGATCATTCAACTGATCATAATTAGTTGCCCATTCAATTTTATCTGCATCGGTTTCATATGTTTCTTCTTTAGAAAAGTCGTACTCCTCTTTGAGTTCATTCTCAATGCTTTGCAGCCTTTTTAGAGATTTTTCACGATAGAGCCCAAAAAGTTGAAAAGCAAAATCCAGATTACCTGTTTGAAGGTCATTGTCCAATTGATATTTATACTTTGAGAAATAATCAATCTCGGATTTGAGAAAGTATACCTTGTTTGGATCTAGCGATGATACGTAGTTGTCAAAAATCACCTCCGAAATAGAGTCATTAACCGGCAATTTTCGGTAGTGATACTGGTTCAGCAAATTGAGCATTGCAAACAGGGAGTTCTCATGCTCTGGAAGAGGTCGAAGTACCTCGAGTGTATCTGCCCCTTTCTGGGCAAAAACAAATGACGTTCCGGAAAAAACAAAAAAGACAGACAAACAAGCCAACGCCACTAATCTCTTTACCATAGTGTATATTTTTAATTCAAGAACGAAATCAAGAAAATTTAGTCTTCTAAATTACCAGATTTTTTTCTTTTCGGTTCCCACAAAATACTCCAAACCCCATCAATTTAGATGTCAATGGGTATATCTGGTTAGCCAAGGTGATCCCAAACCAGCGCCGCTGCACCAAGAATCGCTGCATTTTTATCCATCATCCCACTTGGCTCGATGCTCACTTTCCCTTTATAGTAAGGTAATACAGCTTCTTCAAAATATTGAATTGTAGGTTCAAAAATCCATTTTCCAGCTTTGGCCAGTCCTCCCAGTAAATAGATTGTCTCCGGATGCGAAAATGCAACAAAATTAGCCAACTGCTTTCCAAGCATCTCTCCGGTAAAGCGGTAAGCTTCTAAGGCAATGGGGTCTCCATTTTCCGCGGCTTCGGTAATTTCTTCTCCGTGAATGTTATTAAAGGCAATATCTCTAAATACACTGTCCTCCAATGAATCAGCAAGCAGGTGGTATATAGTCCTTTTAATTCCAGTGGAGGAAACATATGCTTCCAGGCCTCCTCTGCGTCCTATACCACTCATTCGGCCACCTTCAACAGCCACAATATGTCCCAACTCGCCCGCCTGCGCGTCATGGCCATAAATCAAAGAGCCATTCGAAACAATGCCGCTACCAAGCCCTGTGCCAAGTGTAATGACCATAAAGTCCTTCTTTCCTTTGGCATTGCCATAGATCATTTCCCCAATGGCCGCTGCATTAGCATCATTGGTCATGAACATGGGCACATTGTAATACTTACCCAAATCTTCTTTAAACCGAACAACTCCTTTCCAATCCAAATTCGCAGCATGTTCGATCGTTCCGCGATAGTAATTCGCATTTGGTGCTCCAATTCCAATTCCTTTAATATTGGCTTCTCCACCATAAGACGCTTTCAATTTTTCAATTTCGGAGTTTAGAATACTCAGGTATTCTTCAAAATTGGCGCAATTCTTGGTTCTGAAATCACTATGGCCATAAAGTTCACCAGCCACATCTACCAAACCAACTTTTGTAAGCGTCCCTCCGATATCTATTCCAACTGCAATTTCTCTTGCCATTATCTTAGTGTGTTACGAATTTTCAATATTGCGGATTGCCAAAAAAAGCTTCCCAAAGTAGAGAGCTTATCGAGGTTCTCTATAAAGAAAGAAGAAACAAAATCAATACATAAATGAAAAGAAAAATCTTTTCAATTGTCGTTTTGCATATTCTTTCCATTGCAAATAAATGATAATGCAGTCATATCTTTGATGTATGAGTAAGACAATCGTTTTCGTAGCCATCTTTCTCTTGGGTGTATCCACGATCCAGGCTCAAAAACGGAAGGAAGTCGATTTACCGGATCAGAAAGGTACCCTGCTAAAAAAACAAAAGGTAGGCATTTGGAAATTCTTCGAAAAGGGAAAGTTAGTGCTTGAATACGACTATGATTCGGACCGGGTGATTTTCCAACAATCCATCGAAGACAAATCCTACTATGTAAAAGGCAAAAGATGGTACCCTGTTGCCAAGCTAGAAGTCTACCCCCGATACAAAGGATCGTACATCCAGTTTTATCAAACCATTTACAAACATGTCCAATACCCTCAGGAAGCGCAGAATAAAGGGATTGAAGGAACATCTTTTTTAAGTTTTGAAGTAGATGAACAGGGAAATGCCATTAATCCGGAGATTCATCACGACCTGGGATATGGTTGTTCAAAAGAAATTATGCGTGTTTTCAATAAGGTCAGAGATCATTGGATCCCTGCCATAAAAGATGGTCAGGCTTTACGAACAAAATTTGTCATCCCGTTTGTATTTAGCTTTTTTGAAACCCCATACCTTCTAGGTGTCACCGAAGATTTACCATCTGCTGCACTATTGGATGGCGTGAATGTTACTTTGGTCAGCTCAAAATTAAATTAGATGAGTGAGTGGTATTTCCCCATGACTCTGCTCCCAGGAGTCGGACTGTTGATCATGTCAACCTCCAGCCTTTCTATGGGGTTGAGTAACGAGTTGTCAGACCTACTAAATGACAGGAATAGCAATCATGAGATCATCCGAAAGAAAATTCATCAGTTAAGTCGATTGAATCGTGCACTCACCGCATTCTACATTAGTTGTGCTGCGTTAGTTATCTCGGGCCTTATCAATGGTCTCTATTCGAATCCAGCCTCGTGGGCACCCAATATCTCCGAAATTCTGCTTTTCTTCTCGATTATTTGTATCTTACTAGCCTTAACTCAGCTCATGATCTATGCCGCTAAGGCGGTGAGTATCAAAAAGACACAATACGAAGAGCGTTTGTAAAAAGCTCATTTCTCGCAGAGGGACGTTGTTATTTTTTCAATCAAGTCAGCGTCATGAAAAACATAAAAAACATTGTCATCATCATTTTGATTGTCAGTAATGCTTTTTTTATCGGAGCTTATGCTAAACGTCAAGATGAGGCTAAGGCCGCCAGGGTCATTGCAGAAATGTCACAAGAGCAAGCTCAGGAAGCCGCGGCTCAAGCCCGAATGGCAGAAGCGGAAGCACAGAAGCACGCTCAGGAAGCGAGATCTATGTCTGAAGTAGCTCACAAACAGGTCATGGAGCTTCGAAAACAACTTGAAGGTTGCAATAATTGATTGTTGTGAAATCAAAAACCCTCCTCCTATTTATTGCATTTCTGGTAACTTTCGGTGCCTCTATTTATGCGGGGATACAATTAAGGAAGGTGAAACAACTCACTGAAATGAGTAATCAACTGACCCACGAATTGGAAGCACTGAACGCTCGAACCGAAATCCTGGAGCAATTTGCAAACAAGAAAGCCGCGGAAGCCAAAATAGCAGAAAGGAAGACTGAAATTGTACAGAAAGAACTGGAGGCGTGTCAGGAATGTGAAAATTAATCCAAAGCTCTTGATGGTGATTTCATTGATCGCAGCGACGATCATGTTTTTCTTCGCCATGCGGCAAAGAGAGCATTATGAGGCGGTGCTCCTTGAATATGAAGTTCAGAAAGAACAATTAAAGCAAAACCGCATAAGGGCCACACAACAAGAACAAATCGCACAAAAAGTCTCAGATATGCACGAACACGAACTCCTCAATTCAGATAGTCTCAAAGTTGCATTGGCCATTTGTAAATAAATTATACGGTCATGCGAATTATGCGAACTTTCACGATTCTATTGCTTATTCTCGCCATGTTCTTTCTGTTCTACGGAGCCCTGGACCTGTTCCATACAAGGACATTAGTGAAGGAAACTGTATCCATTAAAAATCAAGCAGAAGTTCTTGTTGTGGAAGGGCAAAGTCAAGAAGAACGAGCGATTAAACTTATGGTAGAAACACGTATTCTGGAACGAGAGTCAGCAGACCTGGAAATGAGGCTAAAGGAATGTAATGGCCTCAAATATTAATCGCATAAGGAGCTGTAATAATATCTAAAACTATGAAAACACTGAGCATCATTTCAATGATCGTAATGGCCTTTGTCACCCTCTTTTTCATTGTCTTTGCTCAAATTCAAAAAGGTTATTCAGAGGAGGCATCAGCCATAGTTGCAGAGCAGGAACAACGCATAGTGGAAAGCCAGGAGCAGATTCAAATACAAGCAGCAATTGCTCAGGAAAAAGCAGCTGAGACAGTTCAGGCTGAAAACCTGGCCATTCAAATAAGAAAAGAATTGGAGGCATGCAAAAACCAATAGCGGGATTATGAAAATACTAAGAATAGCAATAATGATGGTTTGTGTTATCGTTTCTATCTATTGTATCGTCTTTGCTCAAAATCAAAGAAATGATGCAAAAGAAGTGTTGATCAGGTCTGCTGAGAATGAACGGCTTTTAATGGAAAACATTAAACACGCTAAGGTGCAAGAGCAATTGGCCAATAAACAAGGCGCAATGGCTATACAGGCCCAAAGCGTTGTAACTAGGTTACAAAATGAACTCGAAGCATGTGAAAAAACCGGGCAATAACTGATGTCGATAATTATCACCATCAAAGGTCTGCAATTAAAAAAATCCCTTCTTTTTTCTTTTCACTTGAGGCGAATCACTTCCATCGCTATATTTACTTCGATAACACCACTAATCTTATGGCAACCATCAAGCTCAAATCCCTTCAGTGTATATTAAACGACGAAGTAGATAAAGACGAAGTTTATCTTAAGCTCGATGGAAAAAAGATTTGGCCTGCAGGCATGTACAAACAAATCAATTCGGGTGACAAGGTGGATATGAATCTCAAATTTGAACATTCTGATGATCAAATGCGTATCGAGCTTTGGGATTTTGACTTCCTCAGCAAGAATGATTTGATCGGTTCCTTTACCCTTACCCCTGGTGGAGAAAGAGGCGCCTTTTTGGCTAATATGAGGCCAGAACGTGAAGGTACAACTGCTAGCTACATACTAGAGTGGGAAGCGCGAGACTAGTCTTCAACTAGCTTGTGAGTTGCGTTATCTTGAATTGTACCTTACTAAAAGACATGACCGGGATGCCTGCGTCAGGAATTGAATTTGTGATCTCCGGATTACACCAGTTTCATTCGTGGCAGCAATAAGTGGTCCAGATATTGAATAAAGACCACCAATAATCCAATAAGCACCCCGTATAAGGCGATATTTTTCATGCCAATCAATCCCTCCCAGCCTATAAAATAGAAAAGGCCCACAAAGGCGAGGGCAAAGAAAGACAAGACACCAAGGCCGAGTATGAGCCAGAATCGACGTTGGCTTTTTCGCTCCTGAGCGAGGATTTTCATCATGATCTTCTCCTGAAACTGAGCTCCGAATGAAAAGTTAAAGTCCTTTTCAAGGGATTTCAATAACTGAAATTCCGTAGAACCCTTTTCCGGGTTTTCTTGCTCATTGAGTAATTGATCAATCTCTTTCATCTCCTTCAAATTAATACTTCCTGTTCCAAAAAAGGTTCCAGAAGTGTTTTTAATTTTTTTCTGGCCCGGAAAAGGTAATTCTTTACAGTGCCTTCGGGCATCTCCATAATATCCACTATTTCCGGATAGGAAAACCCATCCAGGTGATATAGTGTCAGAACCGTCCTATAAGACAAAGGTAGCTGCTCTATCGCTTTCCTTACAAATTCAGCCTGGTCTTGTGCTTCATACGTCGATTCTTGGATTGAAACGTCCAGATCCTCATCCAGTCCTCTATGATCTTGCCACTTCTTGTTCTTCTTCAAGAAATTAAGTGTATGCCTATATGCTATGGTAGCAATCCATGTACTCAGTTTTGATTGAAACTGAAAGTCTTCGATACTCTGAAAAACCTTCACAAAAACATCTTGTGCCAGTTCTTCACGGTCCATGGTATGATCAACCATTCGAAAAACAATATGCCCCACCAATCGCTGGTATTGCGAAATCAATTGAGAGAAAGCCCGGCGATCTCCAGAAACAATGCGGGACACTAATTCTTTTTCGTCCATATTCGAATCAGTAGACAAGCGGTTCTAAAAAAATGTTGCAATTTTTTTGAAGCCTGCAACATTTATACTGGTAAGGTTTGTCCAATGGGGCAAATGAGGTTTTAAACAAATATAAATATGGACAGTTTCTTAGTTCCCGTAGGAATACTCGCAACAATCGCAGCAGGCATCGGTTATTTCACCAAAATTCTTACTGATTATAAATTAAAAAGAAAATTAATCGAAAAGGATCTGATCAATGCTGATGCAGCCAATATCATCAATGACCAGGAACTTGATGGTAAATATGCTTCCCTTAAATGGGGGTTGATCATTCTTTTTGGTGGCATAGGTCTCATCATTATTAATATGGTTGATTTTTATCACGACTCTCCTTTGCCATTTGGTATTATGGCCGTAAGTATTGCAGCTGGGTTCCTGAGTTATTTCTTTGTCATCAAAAACAGATAACAAAAGACTATACTTTTATTATTCTCCAGTTAGACTATATTGAAGCTTGCCGTTGGCAAGCTTTTTTTATTTCATGATTGATCAACTTTCCTTTTGTACGCTCATCACCCCTCTCCGAAATATGTGCTGTGGTGTATTCAATAAAAAAGTTGTGCTCTTGGAATTCGAGAACGAAAAACGAGTATCCGACCAACTGAAACAACTTGAAAAACAACTTAGCACCACCTCAAAATCCGAAGAAACATCTCTTTCACAAACGGTACAAACTCAGTTAAATGAGTTTTTCGAGAAATCCAGGCAAGATTTCGACATCCCAATTCTATTGGTGGGTTCAGCATTTCAAAAAAAAGTATGGGAAAGTTTACTGAACATCCCTTATGGTAAAACAAACTCGTACCAGCAACAAGCCATCAACTATGGAGATGTCAAGGCCATTAGGGCGGTAGCTAAAGCAAACGGTGAGAATCGTCTAGGAATAATTGTGCCCTGCCACCGGGTAATTGGCAGTAATGGCTCCCTTACCGGGTATGCGGGAGAATTGTGGCGTAAAAAGGCATTACTGGAACTAGAAGGAGCTCTGGCAAAGCAAGGCTCACTCTTTTAGTAAACCTCGGGTAAGAGTCGTGTTTAAACATTAAATTTGTTAGCAGTTCTTTCTTTAAACCACCACTTTCAAAGCCTAAAGAACATTATGCTCAAGAGATTCCTTTTGTTGGCCTTTTCTGTACTGCTCATTTCCACCGCTTTTTGCCAGGATCATAGAAGATTCGAAGAAGAAGTTAAGCAACTCGCCACTGCACTTGAAGGGAAAACTTACGACTCCCCTATCTTGTTCGTAGGCAGTTCCAGCATCCGACTTTGGGATATCGAAAAATACTTCCCAAATGGAAATATCATCAACCATGGCTTTGGCGGATCAGAGACCAGTGACCTGATTTGCTATGTACGACAGCTGGTACTATCCGTAAAACCATCGGGAATATTTATTTATGAAGGCGATAATGACCTGAATTCAGGGAAGACCGTTGACCTGGTGTTGGCAGACATGAAAACACTCTTGCGCATCATCAAAAGAAATATGCCGGCCACGCCTGTTCATATTATTTCTCCAAAACCCAGCATAGCCAGGTGGGAGCTCAGAGAAAGATATGTTTCGCTGAATAATGAACTCAGATCTTTGTGTGAACGGAAAGAAAATGTAAACTTCATAGATGTATGGACACCCATGCTGGATAACGAAGGAAACTTGAAAGATGGTCTCTTCATCGAAGATGGTCTGCACATGAATGATTCCGGTTATGAGATCTGGACAAAAGCTGTGCGTCCTTACTTGAAATGATTTTCTTTTAACTTCAGAATTAACGATAATAGCAAGAAATAAATCGAGCCCATGAAATTTCGACTTCTATCCTTATTATTCACACTGGTCATTTCTTTTTCTTCAGTTGCACAGAAATCTTTTGTGGAGTTCATAGGCGAAAGTGACCGCATCTTCTTTGATGGTGTATTTGCAAATTCTTCTTTCGCCAAGGATTTTAAGTCAGAAATTAAGCAGAAGTCCCTCACTAAAGAAAACTTAACACCTAAGCGTATTGGCTTAATTTCTATGTATGTTTTTGAGGAAAATTTTCAGCGAAGAAAGGCCCACCTGACTTACATCTATTCCAAAGAAGGTGAACTCAACTATTTTGTGAATAATATTTCAAAAAATGCGCTTCAGGGATTAAAGACTGCTTTCGATGGATCAGCGTATGAGTTGGTCTTGCCGGAAGAATTTTTGAAAGGCAATGGTGCACAGGAAGCCCTGGACGCAACATTAGAGGAAATCAATTCACTGAGCGACCCATTTACACAAACCATAAATAGTTATGACCTTACTCCTAATGCCGAGGGGCAGTTATTTCTGCACAATTGGCTAGAAGAAGGCACCAATGGATATGTGGCGGATTTGATGGCTCAACTAGCCCAGGATTTGGGGCTAGATGCATTGCTTACTGTGAAAGTATCTTCATTGTATCAAACCAATACCATCTCATTTTCCAGTGTTGACTTTTTGTTACATGGTATCAATCCTGCTGCTCCGGAACTGGAACAAGGCATCATTCTATCTAACTACATGCTTTATCCGGACTATCCTTATCCATTTGTATCCGTAAGGAATGGAAAAACTTCCAGCGAGCGATTTGGTGCCTTTCGTAAGTTATTAGAACGATCAGGAAAGGATTTCTTGAAATTTACCACTGAAGAGGTTGATGATGCCTTTTAGTGCATCCGATCTCCACGTACTTCCATATTTGCCAGTATTTCACGTTCGGCATCAAGGAATTCCTGCCATCGGCTTTTGACATAGTCTTCGGGCATATATTGCCTGGCCAATTCAATGAAATTAACATAATGGCCCGCTTCTGACACCATCAGTTCATAGTAGAATTTCTGGAGTTCTTCATCGCCTATGTTTTTCCAAAGCAATTTGAAACGTTCGCAACTTCTTGCCTCAATGAGTGCATTCATCAGCAACTTCTCCACCAGTTGTTGTTCTCTACTTCCCCCCTTTTTCAAAATAGCTGAAAGGGCAATCACATATTCATCTTTCCTCTGTTTACCTAGCGCGTAACCCCGTTTCTTCAATTGCTCAATTACACGTTCAAAATGGGCCCACTCCTCCGCTACTACAGGAGTAAGCACGTCCACTAAATCTGTTTTATCGGGATATTGCACGATCAATGAAATGCATGATGAGGCCGCTTTTTGTTCGCAATAGGCGTGATCGACCAGGATATCTTCAATGTTCATTCCAGCGATATCCACCCACCTAGGATCAGTGGGTAATTTCAGGCCTAATACCGTTTTTACATCCATATTCGTGTCAATCGAAGAACATCCAACGAACCCCCAGGTCAATTACGCGGCTTTGTCCAGGATAGTAAGGTGTTACGAAATAACCTGTGTTGTTGCCTTGATTCAGGTGGGTTACTTTCAAGAATGCAAATACCTTATCAACCCTCATGTTGATAAAAAAGTCCACCGCTAAGAATGGATCTATTTCCAATTCATCCTGCAGATGAAATTGTTGTGTTACCGGGTCAAAACCATTGGCGAAATAAGCTGACTTACCATGCGCATTCAGTCCAATTTCGACCGGTACCGATCGCTGAAAAATCTTACCAGCCCAGTAATAACGGCCGTTGAAAAAAAGTTCAGGCACACGGAGCAGGTCACCCGCACCTCCTGCGGTTGTAGTATATAGCACCTGATTGTGAAAATGGAATGCGTGATCGTATTCACGATTGGTGAACAGTTTGTAATTAATATGCCCCCCAATCTGAGTCATTAATGCGGTTCCAACCGCCTGCCGGGCTATACGGTTCTGATCGAAATAGAAAAACTCATCAAAATTGGATAAGGAAACACCTGGTTTGAAATCCAACTCTCCAAACTTCAACTTCAAGTTGCCTTTAAGTACATTGGCAAAGCCCTGTGTATTGCCATTGTGCCACTCATAGTGGTTCCCAAAATAATTATCATATAAGTAGCTCGACTCATACAAGGTACTGCGATATGACGCCTCTAAAATTGGGCTCTCCAGACTTCCACGCAGATCGTACCCTCCGGTCGATAAAAACTCAGCCCGTGCCTGAACCTTGAATCCCTTCCAATCGAAACGAGCCAGTCCGCCAAGGTACCCTTCTGTTACGGCATTCTGATTTAGTAATCTATAAGTGAAATCAACATTCCTCTGTCGCACATAAAATCTATAAAAAACAGAAGAAATCGACCCTTTCAATCCGATTTCGTTAGAAAACGAACTGAACTTTGCTCCTTCAATCGTACTATCCGGATCAATGAGGAAAACGTCATAAAAGTCACTATATGTATCATAATCAGTGGAAGTTCCACTGTCAGTAAAGTCTGCGTAAGTGTTTTCCTGATTGAACCGATCCAATTGATGATACAACTGAAATTGTTTGAAAAAACCATATTCATGATACAAATGCAGATTGTTAGCGTTGTTTTCTGTCGTGGCATCTTCCAATTGTATTCTTGAATCCCGGTACTGAAAAAATTCAAATTCCAGTGGGTTCTCCGATAGCACTAATACGCCTCCCGTTTCATCCCCTTTTTGAAGGTAATTCGTGAAATTGAAAAACAATTTGTACGGCTTTGTCTCATGTTGATAATAGGTGAAAATATCATATACCGTCTTCCGGGCATTTAGGTCGCCTTCGTTCTGAGATGCTCCGATTTGCTTGTCTGAATTAATGCGATGATAGTCGATTCCTACGTTCCATTTCGGGTTTACATTGGCCGTAAAAGTAAAATCTACCGTAGCCCTTCCCTGGCCTCCAAAAACGGCCCCTACATCCATATAAGGACTTTTAGTGTCATAATATTTTTGTTGATGTGGGTATTTAAAATGGCGATCGTAGCTGGTAAACCCTGAGCTCTTCCCAATAAAATCCGGCACTTCATAAAAGATGGGTGCCATGGCCGTACCATTGTTCCCTAAATCCTGATAGAAACGATCGTTTTCATCGTATAGACTGAAATTCTCGAATTTATAGAGGACTGTATCCAGGGTATGATACCGGTCGATGTTGTTTTTCGCATCTTCGTCATAGTAAACCTTGGTCGTGGCCGGACCATAAACGAGTTTGCTGGAGTCGTCAACGATTTGCCCAAAAGCCATTCCTGTGACAATCCAACAGGACAATACAATTAGTATTTTTTTCAAAAACACGCGCAAAATTAATGATCTTGTTGTTACACAAATGTCTCGTTCGGGTATTCCTTTAAACTATTTTTGACTTCCTCCAAAAATTGAGATTGACCTTCCAGAAAAACAGTTCTAACTGGAACGTAATAACAGGCAAATCCTTGCAGACCTTTAACCGTTTTTAACTTCACCCAGTCCTTTTCGGTAGTTAGTATTCCAATTTCTGAAGAAAGGGATGCTAAAATCATATTTACATCTTTTTCAGTGTAGGTATGATGGTCCTGAAAGGTATACACTTCCTCGATGCAGAATTTCCTTCGGCAGTAATCTACAAAGTCCTGATTCGTCGCAATTCCCGAAACCACCACGTATTTTTCCGGAGCAACCAAGGCCGGGTTATTAAAAGCAACGACATCCTGATATTGTACCGTTGTAAAATACACTGTGGCCTCCGTGTATTGCTTAATATTATTATGAATTTGAGTCTTTTCGTCCAGGCTCAATTCCTCCGGGCATTTACTTACTACGACGATATCGGCTCTTTTAGCTCCATTCCTGCTTTCACGGAGTAAACCCGCAGGCAGTAGGTAATCCTGAAAGAATGGGCGGTCGTATCTCGTCAGTAAAATATTGAGATCTGCTTTTACGGTCCGATGTTGAAAGCCATCATCTAAAATGATCAGTTGCGTTTTGGGGGCTTCATATAAGATAGCTGGTATTGCATAGGCTCGATCCTCCCCCACACTCACCGTTACCTTATTATAACGGTTGAAAAACATGAAAGGCTCGTCTCCAAGGTCGTCTGAAGTCATGCCCTCTGAAGCCACCAGAAACCCTTTCGTTTTTCTACCATACCCTCTACTCAATGTTGCGACTGGATATGCCTGGCTTACATTTTCGATTAAATAGCGGACCATCGGTGACTTTCCTGTTCCACCAACACTCAGGTTACCTACAACAATGGTATTTACTTCAAACTTAAATGAAGGAGTGTATCCGATGTTAAATAAGTGGTTTCTAAATCTGGTTACCAGATTATAGAGGATCGCAAAAGGAAATAAAATAACTTGCCACCAAACCATAATTTCGAAATGAAGGTCAAAGATATTCTAACCATACTAGAAGCTTGGGCTCCACCTGGATACCAGGAGTCTTATGACAATTCAGGTTTGTTGGTTGGGGATGCCTCCTCTCCCTTCAAAAAAGCGCTGATCACTTTAGATGTGACCGAAGCGGTATTAAACGAAGCCATTGACAAAGGTTGCAATCTCATTATTGCTCATCATCCCTTGATTTTTGGAGGGATCAAAAGATTGACCGGGAAACATTGGGTAGAGCGATGCATCATCAAGGCAATAAAAAATGACCTGATCATCTACGCCATACATACGAATCTGGATAATGTCCACGATGGTGTCAACGCTATGATCGCCAGGAAAATTGGCCTCCAAAACGTATCTGTCCTTAGACCAAAGCATAATACCCTGGCGAAATTGGTAACCTTTGTCCCTATAGCACAGACTCAGCATGTCTTAGACGCGTTATATGAGGAAGGGATGGGGGAATTCGGACTATATGACCATTGCAGCTTTCGCAGTGTTGGAAAGGGCAATTTCAGACCCAAGATGCAGGCTAATCCTTCTATAGGCTCAATTGGCGTAGATGAAGAAGTAGAAGAAAATCGCATTGAAGGTATTTTTCCTACTCATTTACAACACAAGGTCATTGCTGCTCTGAAACAGAGTCATCCTTACGAAGAGGTGGCCTACTATCTACAGAGCTTACAGAATGTCAATCCGGAAATCGGAAGCGGTGCTATTGGCAACCTTGAATCACCGATGGATACAGAAGTATTTATAGCGGACTTGAAGGAACGAATGGAGTTAAATACGGTGAAGTGTACCTCGTTCGCTAAGAAGTCAGTTTCCAAAGTGGCCGTATGTGGTGGTGCGGGAGGGTTTTTGCTCCAAGACGCCAAGCGTCAAAAAGCAGATATTTTCATCACATCTGATTATAAGTATCATGAATTTTTTGAAGCCGATAACCAAATCATCATTGCCGATATCGGGCATTATGAGAGCGAAATTTTCACTAAGAACCTAATTGCAGAGAAACTTCAAAGTGAATTTGATGATCATGATTTTAAGCTTTCAGAAGTTGTAACTAACCCCGTTCAATACTTCTAAGATAAGCCTGATTCTTTCGGGAAGATAAAGACGTTGCAGCAGCCCTTATTAAACAAAATTTTCGCTAATATTGCAGTTCTTTTGTCAAAAGTGACTTTAGTCTCGTCAAAAATACTAAAAATCTGAATGGAAAATACGGTAGCCAAAAAGCTCGAAGCACTCGTAAAACTACAATCGATTGATTCTGAATTGGATGAACTTAAGAAAGTAAGAGGGGCGCTTCCTGATGAGGTAATGGACCTTGAAGACGAGATCGCTGGATATCAAACCAGGATCGATAAGCAAAATGCAGAACTACAGGAATTTGAGCAGAACATCTCAAACAACCGAACTGCAATCAAGGACGCGGAAAAGTTGATCCAAAAGTACGAGGAGCAACAAATGAATGTTCGCAACAACCGAGAGTACGATGCGATCACCAAAGAGATTGAACTTCAAAAGTTGGAAATTCAGATTCTTGAAAAACGCATCAAAGAAGCCTACGAAAAGATAACTTCCAAGAAAGAGGAGATCGAAGGCACTCAGGGAATTCAGGAAGAGCGTCAAAAAGACCTGGAAAGCAAGAAGAAAGAGCTTGAAGTCATTACGCAAGAGTCGGAGGACGATGAGAAAAAGCTAGAGAAATCTCGGAATTCTGCATCAAAGAACGTTGAAGATCGCATTTTCAAGTCATACGAGAAAGTTCGCAACAACATGCGAAATGGCCTGGCGGTTGTTCCTGTGAAAAGAGGAGCCTGCGGCGGTTGTTTCAACATCGTGCCTCCTCAGAAGCAAGCGGAGATTCGAGAAAAGAAGAAATTGATCGTATGTGAGCACTGCGGACGAATTCTTGCTGACGTGGAAGACGAAATCGTCGAAGAAGTAAAACCGAAAAGAAGAACAAAAAGAACTGCTAGCTAATCCTAAGCAGACTAAAATATAAAAGCGCCCATGAGGCGCTTTTTTTATTTCTTTTCTATACTACAATGTCTGTTGATTATCCAATCATCTATCGAACGCCAAGTTCTGGGTGTCTTCCCTTGATTTTCCTGAAATACGCCTGCATTTTCTCAATGTCCTGATCAACATCACCACTCGGCTCGATGATCTCTTTCATCCAAACGATCTTGTTCTCATAATCAAAGCCTGTAAGAACGATTGGCACTTTTGCTTTGTGAGCTACATAGTAAAACCCTGTCTTCCATTTGGGAACATATGATCTGGTTCCTTCTGGTGTAATGGTCATGATGAATTTATCCTTCTTATTGAATACTTCGACTACTTGATCCACGAGGCTGTTCTTCTTAGAGCGATCTACCGGATGCCCTCCAATGCTAGTCATAAACCAACCAACAAGCGGAATTTTGAATAGCGAGTTCTTAGCCATGAATGAAGGCTTAAAACCTCGGTACATGTACTTCACACAGAGTCCTACAAAAAAGTCCATATTGCTGGTGTGTGGTGCCACGACAATAACATACTTATCGATATCAGGTGGTCCGCCCTCAACTTTCCAGCCAGCTATTTTGAATGCCCAGTTGAAGAATTTCCTTCTCATGAAGCCTGATAAACACCCATATCGCCAAACTTCCTAATGCGATCGTCTACTCGCACATCTTTGTCCATATCTTTTAGCTCTGCATATGCGTCAAGAATGGCCTGCTTCACTTTTGCTGCAGCCGCTTTCATATTTGTATGGGCTCCTCCCAGCGGCTCTTCTATCACTCCATCAATCAGCTTGTTTTCAAGCATATCTTTGGCGGTAAGTTTAAGTGCTTCTGCTGCTTGTTCTTTGTAATCCCAGCTTCTCCATAAGATAGAAGAACACGATTCAGGAGAAATCACTGAATACCAGGTGTTTTCCATCATCAAAATGCGATCTCCAATTGCTATTCCCAACGCTCCTCCCGAGGCTCCCTCACCTATGATCACACAGATCACGGGGACCGTAAGCATAAACATCTCTTTCAGGTTTTTGGCAATGGCTTCCCCCTGTCCCCTCTCCTCAGCTTCAATACCAGGATATGCACCAGGAGTATCTATGAAAGTAACAATGGGCTTATTAAACTTCTCCGCAAGCTTCATCAACCTCAACGCCTTTCTATAACCATCGGGATTTGCCATCCCGAAATTTCGTTCCTGACGCTGCTTGGTGTTTCTTCCCTTTTGTTGTCCGATCAACATAAATGTCTGACCGCCGATATCTCCAAAGCCACCAACCATTGCTTTATCATCTTTTACGGCACGATCTCCATGCTGTTCAATGAATTCGTTAGTTAACTCATAGATATAATCCAGCGTATACGGACGTTCCGGATGTCTTGAAAGCTGCACGCGTTGCCATCTCGTCAGATTGGAAAAAGTATCTCTCTTGAGCTCAATGATCTTTTTCTCCAATTTTTCTGCTGCATTAGTGACATCCACATCGCTATCTTTAGCGAGGGCCTTCATTTGATTCAACTTCTCTTCGAGTTCTGCTATGGGTTTCTCAAATTCAAGCATATAAGCCTTATTCTTTTATGCGTGTAAAATTAGGTCAATAAGATGGATTGAATAAAAAAAATCAGTGTGGACAACTTTTCCTGAAAAAGATTAAGACTAGTGTTGTGTAGTTTGAAGTGACTTCCTACTTTTGCATCTCCTTTTACAAGGAGGTCCGGTAGTTCAGTTGGTTAGAATGCCTGCCTGTCACGCAGGAGGTCGCGAGTTCGAGTCTCGTCCGGACCGCTCTCAAAATCAAGCACTTACGAAGTAAAATTTGTAAGTGCTTTTTTGTTTTGCAAACCTCTTGCAAACAAATTCCTCAAAAAAAGACCCATTTCCAGTCTTTTTTGTGACCCTTTTCCACATCGAAAACCTGCCATAAAGAACTTAATATGCTTCAAATATTCCTTCTTACCACCTCTCGATCATTCAAATCATTACTCTGCACAACTAGATTCCGACATCAATTATCCACATTTCTCCTACCCCCGTTTTCCCTGAATTTCGATACAATTTCTTAGCTTAGAATCTTCATAATTTAAACATGACCATAGAACTACCCGAAGACCACAGTGTCAAAATTCTGAATGGCGATGATCTGTTCGAGATCATGGTGCAGATCCTTTTACGAGAGGATAAGATAGACAGAGATAAAGAACACTTCTGGGTGGTAGGTCTGGCTAATAACCAAAAGCTGCTCTTCATTGAGTTGATCAGTCTGGGCACGGTGAATAAGACACTGGTAGAGCCGATGGAAGTCTTCAGTGTCGCGCTACAAAAACGAGCCGTCAGTATCATCCTGGTGCACAACCATCCTTCAGGAGAACTGAAACCTTCCGATGCAGATAAAGACCTCACTGATCGCCTGATTCAGGTTGGTAAGATTGTGAATACGCCAGTATTCGATCATCTGATCATCACCCGTAAATCCTTTCTGAGTTTCAAAGACGTAGACCTGATGGGCAAGCTGGAACTCAGCACAAAGTACGTTCCTCCTTACGTTCAAATGGAACAGATGAAAAAGGAAGCTGCGGAACAGGCTCAGGAAGGTGAGAAAATCAAAATTGCCAAGGAAATGAAAAGGCGGGGCCAGCCTGATGAGCAGATCGCAGAAATTACCGGATTGAGTTTGGAGGAAGTGAAGGGGCTTAGGGTGAGGAAGAAGGGGTGAAATCCAGTTTTCTCAAAGCTCTCTAAGAAAGGCCTCAAATTCCTTTTTCAGTCCCATTCTATTGTGATTAGAAAATTCAAAAGATTTTGCAATTACTTCTCTTTTAACATCTAATTTATCTATTAAGTAGTTGAAAATACCTTTCAAGTTTTTGAGATATTCAATGCGATCAAAACCTTCTCCCAATACCACTTTATTAGGCCCAAGATCAACAATCCCAAGACTTGTTCCTTTCAATAAACGATTGAGTTCACCTGGAAATGGAACCCCTTGATGAATAAAGCACAAAGCCAAACTAAAGTAACCTTGCCCTATGTCCTCGACATCTACAGAAGTATCAACTTTAATCCCATCGAATAGAATACTTTGAATATCACAGTAATTAAAGTGAACGATAGAAAATTGGCAATTTGAGAAATCCGTCAAACGAACGGAGCAGTACTTAAAATACGTATTTGAAATTTTGCTGTAAGAAAAATTCAATTCGTCAATATTTAAAGTATTGATATAAGCATCTTTAACATCAACACCCATAAAACAATTTCTAACCCACCTCGGACAAGGTCTTTTATTAGCATAGTTATAACCTTCTATAAGTCCCAGTAAAGACTGAAAGGGAATTTGCTTCTCCCGATTAAAAAACCGCCGTTCTTCTTCATCATTAAACAAAGTATTCCCAACCAACAATGCCAACCACTTGTCCATCGGGTCTATAACCTGCTTCAAAGACTTATCTCCTAATGAAATGAGTTCATCATGATATAGGCTGGTTTTGGGCTCTGATTGGGTTTGGAGTATGGTCGTTTTCGATTTCAAAATATCAGCAGCAACATCCACCACTTTTTCTATGACATCTGCATCGATGGGCCATTTTTTCAATAGTTCCTTAGGTGGTTCCTTCGTATTTTCATCAATCTTGGCCTGTCTAAACCACCTATAATCAAGTGCTGCACAATAAAATGGATTGTTTTTCGGTATGGCTAAAGAAGCTACCAACGGAAATAACAACTTCCTTTTTTCAATCACCTCGGTTGTCACTTCCGGATTCGCCACTTCTCGTAACAAAACCAGCATTTCCTTGAGGAAGCCGATTGTTTGACCTGTAGGCTCTCCAATGAGTAATTTGGCCCGAGCCTGATCGATATCTCTTTCTTCCTCCAGCGCAAATTTGAGAAAGACCTTCAGGTAATACTCGGCCAATAGGATCTCTGCGAAAGACTGATGCTGAAAGTGCAGCTTATTTTGGTTTTCTCCAAAATAAGAATGGGACAAAAAATTAATGTCGATTGCATCGCTCCCTCTATTCTTTTGTAGCACGACATCATCGTCTTTATCAATGCGTTTACCTTGCACCGCTCGACAGATGTCTGCCTTTTTCAGCACACCTTGTCGTCCTTTTTGACGTTCACGGGTCCAAAGGACAGCAATGGCATGAAGGAGTTTTCGGAATTCCAGTTCTTTACTCAAATCTACCTCATAGTCCTTATCATAATAAGGCTTGGCTTCGCGGGTCAGCAGGTTGAGAAAGGACAGGTACACCCCTATTTTCCCGATCTTCATAAAATCCACGTTGTGCAATACCAGTTGGTAGATCATGTAAGCGAAAATGGGTCGTCTCAATTCTGATTTGGATAAAGTTTTACTTTCCAAAAGATCCTTATAGATATCTAATTTGCCAGACTTTAGCGCTTTATTGATTTTCCTACCAAGTGTATTGCTATCCAACACGGTTTGATCTTTGGAGCTCCTTATCGTTTGCGCAATCCAGTCATTAAATTGTGTTTGTGTAAACCCATAGACACTCATGTACTGAGGAATACCTGTGCCATGATCATCCTCGATGGTAAAGGGATGGTGCTGCTTCATGAGCGTACTTAACCCATCACTAATTGGGCGAGAAGTAATGACTAAGCGCATGTCCCGACATAGTTCCTTATCGAGATTTTGGATGGCTTTTACAGAGCTGATTACTTCCTTGATGGCGTTTTCGGTCAATTCACCGCTCTCATCCAACGAATCAATCAAGAATATGTATTTCTTCTGTTTGAAATAGGTGCTGTCTATTTTGATCCCATAATCGGTTTGTAGATAATCGTCCAATACCCCTAAAGTCGACGCAGAAGAATAGTTTTTGAAATCTCTCAGGTTGAAGTACACCGGAAAGAGCCCAGACCGGGTGTCAATGTACTCCCTGGCCAATCGAGCCGCATAGTTCCGCATAAAGACCGATTTACCTTTGCCGAAATCTGCGATGAGGAATAAAATTTTCTTTAAGTATTCTCCCCCTTCAAAATACCGATCAATCAACTCTTCTACCGGCACCAATTCATCTTCCTTTACTTCCTCTTGCTCTGTTTGAGTGAGTGAGGTTATCGGCATCCAGCTACCGAAGGGTTCCTGATAAAGCAAATCCTCCCCTTCTTTGAAACCAATGCGTGCACCCTGGATGGTCTCATAAAGCAATTGGGATTCATTTTCCTCTAGTAGATGCTCCTTGATCTCCTGTTGATGGACCTCAAATTGCTCCCCGAATGATTCCGTTATGGTCTGTAGAATATTTTTATTGAAGTCTCTAGTGAATCGAGAGCTGACGTCTCCGTCAGAAGACAATCCCTGAAGTGCCCTAGAAACAGCATCCCGTATCCGTACGATCATAGGATGATAAACCGGACGAAACAGTAAAACCACATCTTCCTTTTTATATTGCTCAGCTTCGGCAGCTAAAGCTTCGATAAGCATTTTCACTACACCTTCCGGGTTCAACGAATCTTTCAGGCTGGTCTCTACCAATTTGATGGAAGACTGCACCTGAGTAAAACTGGCTTTTAGGTACGTCTGAAAGCCAAAGTTTTCGAGTTTGTTTTTGGTTAGCTTATCGTAATACTTATCCAGCAGTGGCTTGCCTAGCAGGTTGATAAAAAGTCCAAGTGTTCCTGAAGCATTACCTAGTATTTCCTGGCCATTTTCATCAAAATTTTGTTTAAGGTAGCCAACGGCATTTTTGATCGCTGCAGGAATCTGCTTGGTGAGGTGTTCTGCCTTTTGCTTGTCCATGTATGTGGTTATTCCCGTTAATTGTATTCTAATATCGGAAATAACTTGATATCTACCGAAGGGAGGCAACATTCTTAAAGACTTCCTTATGATTTCAAGTCTACTTTGCGCGACTTCTGAGATTGCAAGGATATTTTTCGACTTATAAAAAAATTAAGTCGAAAAATTCCGCAATGACGCGCAAATGTTGTACAACGTCTTCGCCTCCTTTTGTGTTCCCACCAAAGAACAGAAGTACTCCCAAGTCGGCAATGAGGACACAGCCGAAGGCGAGTATCTACCTCGGGGGTCAGTGATTATATAGTTTTTTTCCGTCATTCCGGTCGTAGCGATAGCGAAGTACCGGAATCTCAAGGTTGTTAGTAGTTTCCTTTCCTTGAGATTCCGGCACATCAACTCAAGATGGCGTGCATTGCTATAATCGTTCAATGATGGCCAGAATGACGGTCCAAAAATGTAATGATCCCAGCCAAAAACAAGACTCTCTTACTCCTTTTGTGACCGTACAAAAGATAAGAAGTATTCTCGAGTCAGCAGGGAGTGACGTACCGGGGGCGTATAGTTTTTTCCGTCACTCCCGGGATCAGTCTAGCATTATGCATGGTAGCAGGTTCGAAGTTGATCGTACCATGCCTTGACCGGCAGGCGGGCGGGAATCTCACCAAAAGGACGACTATTATCAAACATTGAGATTCCGGCAGATCAACTTTGAAAGTAAAACACAAGGTAACTCGACTTACTGATCGCAGGATGACGGATCAAAAAACCGGAACGCCGGCCGCAGGAAAGCCGGATTGACTATTTGATTTGAAATAAGAGCTTCAATTTTCGTTACATTGCCATATGACTAAAGGAGGCTATATCTACATCGTAACTAACAAGAACCGAACAACGCTCTACATTGGCGTAACGAGCCACTTACAAGCCAGAATTTACGAACACAAATCTGGTCACGGTTCCGCTTTTACGAAACAATACAATTGCACTGATTTGGTATATTATGAAGTATTTAAAGACATAGAATCAGCCATTGCAAGAGAAAAACAACTCAAGAAATGGAAGCGAGCGTTCAAGAATAAAATCATCAACGAGTTCAATCCTGAATGGAAGGATTTGTACGACGATATTCTGGATCATAATTAGTTCTAAATACTCGTTTTTTATTCCGTCATTCCTGTTTGTGAGGAACATGTGACGAGCAATACAGGAATCTCAAACATGGGAGCAACCACTAAACAATCTTGAGATTCCGGCAGATCAACTTTATAAGCATAATCTAAAGAGAAGTAGTTCTATGATCCCCGGAATGACGTGTAGAAGGGATCTACGCCTCCTTTTGTATCCTCACAAAAGGATTGAAGTACTCCCAAGTCGGTAGTGAGGACACAACCGAGGGCGGAGTTCTTTGCTCTACCTGACGATTACATTTTTTATTCCGTCATTCCGGCGATCAGTGTATTGTCTATACTAGTTTCTTCTATGTAAGATTGATCTGCCGGGCGCACGGCCAGTGAATCTCACAAAATGGAAAAGCTGCTAACGTATTTCCGCCTCCTTTTGTGTCCCCACAAAAGGAAAAAGCACTCCCAAGTAAGCTGTGGGGACACAGCCGTGGCGTGGACGTGTGACGAGCAATGCCACCAGGTGGCCCTGTGGAATCTCATAATTATTGAGTAATTGCTCCTATTCGTGAGATTCCCGCCCGCCTGCCGCCAGCATGGTACGATCAACTATAGATATGCTAATTTTTTTTTGATTCTGGGATGATCCCGGGAATGACGTTACTAAAAAGTCGGAATGACGGTCGAAAAAGAAATGACGCGCAAGTCATTTGATAAGAGACCTTAAAAATTCCTTCCCCGCCCACTCCCACTTTTACGTGCCGAAAAATCTCTTTTTGGGCCTGATCTGAGTTTTATGGACTAAAAATTTTCTTAAGCGTACCAATCTGGCTTTTATGCTCAGTAAATTTTCTATTTTCCTCTGATCTCATTTTTATGGTCCTTTTCACTTTCTATTAGGCACTGATCTGAGTTTTAGGTATCAAAATTTTTCTTTTTTTCGCCAATCCGGATTTTATGGCTTGCGAAATTTCTGTTGCGCTCCGCTCCCAACTTTTTGGACGACTCAATATTCAAGGATAAGATAGTCCAGTATTCATGTCGATTTAGAGGAGCCGTAATGACACTGTTGCCAGATTGCCGCATCAAATGTAATCTTCTACAAACTGCCAATAAGCATAATCGATTCGCAATGACGCCAACTTGTCAACCAGATTTTATTGGACGACAATTATTAAGCGCGCCTCGCTTCTGTTTTTCAGGTAAAAAATTCTCTTAAAAGACGCAACCATCACCCCCTACCGTCGTTAATAATACTGAAAGCAACAATAAAACAACTGTTTTCAATAAATCTTCTTTTAAACAAATAACTAAGAAAAATTATGCTTAATAAGTTAAGAACGAGCCTTTTATTGCCTGCTGAGTTGGTAGAAACCATCAATAACTATCTGGAAATTTTACCATCAGATGATACCACGGATCCGTTCATCAATACCTTGAAAGACTTGCTAGTGGAAGATGTTTCCAGACTCAAAGATGCCATTACAGCCGTCAGGATCAACACGCTGGTAACTGAAGTAGCTGAGCTGGATGCCACGCGAGATGACCTGTTTATCGGTTTCAGAGACATGGTAGATGCCACGAAGCGCCGAAGAGATGAAGCCCTGGTTGCCGCACACGCCACCGTGTGGCCGGTAATCGAAAAAGCGGGCACTACACTGTATGCTCTAGGCTATGTGGCACAGAGTGGCCGACTGGAGGCTTTGTTTACCGAGTTGGACAAGGATAATCATCAGACCGCAATGGCCACCATGGGTGTCAGTGACATTTACGTTGAGCTCAAACAGGCGCAGCAAGAATTCTCCGATAAATACAGCAATCGCCTGGACGCAGATAGTCAAAAAACCTATCCCACCTTGGGTGAAGCCAAAAAGAAAGCGGTCACTCACGTTAATGTGTTGATTGAGGCCATCAATGTGCTGGAGGAGGTCAATCCCGGTACGCAAACCGACTTGATTGCACGATTGAACGTGGTTACTACTTCGATTATGTCTGTGGCCAGAACTCGCAAGACTCGAAGTGAAACGGATAATAACAGCAATACAATCATTGAGGAAGAGACCGCTGTAGTATAATTATTGTTGAACATCACAACATTAGCCCTTCAGAGCAATCTGAGGGGTTTTTCTTTGCTCCTTAATTGTTCGGACCAACCCATATATGAACCTGACGAAATTGCATTCATCACCGATGTAGGAAACCGAATTAAGGCCATTCGAGAAGCGAAAGGTTTATCTCCATCTGAGGTTGCAAGAAGGCTCTACGTGGAACGAGGAAACTACTCTCGGATAGAAACAGGTAAAACGAACCCCTCTTGTCTCTCTCTTTATAAATTATCTAAGGTTTTGGAGTGTAGTGTTCAGGATTTTTTTAATGGTGTCAAGTAATACCATGCGACTGTAACATGACGGATATATGTTTCATGTCAGCATAATATGATGTATTGTTGTCATTCTTCATTACTACTTCTTTGATCTGCTGCTGAATGACTGAAAAGGCCTGGTAAAAGACAAAGACCAGGAATTGTTATATGATCTGAAAGATAAATTGATCACGATGAAGCTCCGGGGAAGGTCAAAGCCTCTTAGCCATCCAATGTTTTCAGAAGCCATGATCCGACCTGTTTTCTCGTCCACACCGGCTAAGCCAATACCTGTTAAGGGTACCATGGGAAACGCGTTTTTCAAATCACATATCTCCAACGATCTCTTTTGAAGAAAAGCCCAGGAATTAGAAAATGCAGTCGCCCGAAACTGGTGTTTAAGCAAACAGCCATTTTTCGGCTTCTACCACGCCTACCTTGCTGTAGGTACCACCAATATCTGCGCCGATTGCTATCATGTCATTGATCTAAGAAATGATACCTTCTGAAAGCTTCCATGGCCTCATATTCGGCAAAACCAAGCTGATTGTAGCTTTCAGCAGTTTCCCGATTGCGTTCTTCCGCTCTTTGCCAGAATTCGCGACTGTCTTCGCCCTGAAAAACCACGCCATCTTTCTGCGATTGATGTCGCCAGATGGCCAATCGTTTTTTCGCCAATTCGTCCGGACTCAGGGGTATCGCCATTTCTATTTCATCAATGGAATACTCCAGCCAGGCCCCCCGATACAACCATACCCAGCAATCTTTCATAAAAGGCCTGATCTTTAATCGATCAAGGGCCTGGAAAATAGCTCGCAAGCATACTTCATGCGTGCCGTGCGGATCTGCCAAATCTCCTGCGGCATAGACCTGATGGGGTTTTATTTTCTCAATCAGATCACTAACGATCTGTACATCGTCTTCTCCAAGTGGATTTTTCTGCACTTTCCCTGTTTCATAAAAAGGTAAATCCAGGTAGTGTACATTGTTTTCGGGTATGCCAAAAAAACGACAGGCACTCAAGGCTTCTCCTCTACGAATCAACCCTTTGATCCTTCGGATCGTCAAGGGTGTGATATCACTCTGGTCGTAGTTGAACTCTTTGATTACGCTGTTATACAGGTCTTCATTGGAGGAGCCATTGGACAAGTATTTGTGGTAATCGAGCGCAAACTCTGCAAATCGCAACGCTTCATGATCAGCTACAGCGATGTTACCTGAAGTTTGGTAGGCCACATGCACGTCGTGCCCTTGGTCAACAAGCCTCAGAAACGTACCACCCATGGAAATTACATCATCATCAGGATGAGGGCTAAAAATCAACACCTTTTTCTTACCAGGCAGCGCACGTTCCGGGCGTTGAGTATCGTCGGCGTTGGGTTTACCACCTGGCCAGCCGGTAATGGTGTTTTGAAGTTGATTGAACAGGTGGATATTGAGCTCGTAAGCTGACCCGTGTTTACTGACCAGATCGCCCATACCATGATCGTTGTAATCCCGATCTGTCAGCTTAAGAATAGGTTTATTCGTTTTTTGACATAGCCATACGACTGCCTTACGGGATAAATCCATATCCCATTCGCAACTTTCAACCAACCAGGGTGTTTTGATTCTGGTCAATTGAGAAGCGGCGACTTCATCGAGGTAAAAACGGCAATTGGGGTGGCTTTGTAAATAAGTAGCCGGAACCTGATCCGTGACCGGTCCTTCGAGAGTCTTTTTGATAACAGGTGCTTTGCCTTCACCCCACGCCATCAAAATGATCTCCTGGGCTTTAGGGATCGTACCTACTCCCATTGTAATGGCTTTGCGTGGCACGTTTTCCAATCCGAAGAAATCACCCGCTGCATCGATCCTGGTCAGATTATCGAGGGTAATCAATCGGGTTATTGAATTGGCCCCGGACCCAGGTTCATTGAAACCGATATGGCCCGTACGACCAATACCCAAAATTTGAAGATCCAAACCGCCGGCTTCCTGGATCTTTGCTTCGTAAGCTTCGCAATACCTCCGAATGTCCTGCTGGCCCAGTCGGCCGTCCGGTACATGAACGTTTTCCGGCAGGATGTCCACGTGTTCGAACAATTGCTCCTGCATGAAGCGCCAATAAGACTGGATGGAAGTAGGAACTATGGGGTAGTATTCGTCGAGATTGAACGTGATGACATCTTTGAAGCTCAACCCTTCTTCTGTATGAAGTCGGATCAGTTCTTTGTATACTCCTTTGGGTGATGAACCTGTTGCGAGTCCCAGCACACAGGGTTCTTCCTTTTCGGCTTTTTGGCGAATCACCTCAGCAATTCTGTTGGCTATCGCCTCCGAAGCCTGACCAGAGTCTGCATAGACTCTTGTGTTGATTCTTTCTGGTAATTCCTGGTATGACATCTATACATTCAATGATTGAAAATGACATGACAAATGTCCGCTTTTGATGAGCTGAGGAGGTTTGATTATTCATCAATGAGGTATGAATTTTCGGGAATGGGGGTCGCAACGCTCAAGTAATTATGCCAGCAAATGGTTAAAAGACGAATCGCATCTTTTATATCTAAGGTAAGCCTTCCATTCAAATCCTTGGAATAGATCACACATTGACAATCTGATACCCAGCCATGATGATAAACTACATATTCCACAATCAATTTGATTCTACCAGATGCCTTAACTTCTATCCATTCCAGCTACTTTGTGATCGAGTTTCACGAAGCAATGATTCTATGAGTAGAAATAATCTAAGGTTTAGGCTTACTAATTTCCAATATTCCTATCTGAATATCTGAAGTTGCATTGGCTTTGAGTATGACTCTTTCTTTCAAATCATAAGTCCTCAACAAAATGGTTGCGATACCAGCCTCGGCATTAATCGGATTTTGACCAACCAATTCAGCGTTTCCGGATATCAACTCGAATTGGAACGATGAAGAATCAGTTGATACTAATTGATTCTTATCATCTAAAACAGATGCATAGACAAAAACCAGGTCCATTTCTCCTGAACTTACAGGAATCCCACTTTTGTCAAACGTCAACGATATATGATCCGGTATTCCAGCAGTATGAACTGAATCCATAGCAACTTCCTGCCCATTGATCAAACCAATTGCTTTCAATTGACCTGGAACAAATTTCTCAAGTGAAAACAAAAACGGAGGTTGAGGTAAGTGAGAACTGAATTGATCAGAAGTAGGTTTTTGCCTCCCGATCAGTTCATCATTTAGATACAACGCCACTTCCTCGCAGTTGCTGTATACTTTAATTTCTAACGGAGAATCTTCAGACCAATAAGTGGCCAGTTTCACCATAGGTCCCAGTTTTAATCGCATATCCTCCGATTCTTCCCGCGGATCTCTCTGGCTTTGGTAGAAGTAGTGGGCAAACTTCGGGATACGAAAAATGTCACTGATCCCGGAGGCTTCAAGGTCCGGGGAATAACCTCGATTATAGTCAAACATGACCCAGTTTGCATGACCAATGGTATTGATCCCTTTCCGATTCGAATTTGCGGCTTCCTGAAAATTCAACGCCTGTTGCTGCAGCCTTCTTTCACCATGTTTCCGTAGTTGTCTACTCGTTCTATGGTCTGCCAGAAGGTCATTGAATTGCGTCTGGTTAAACCCCGCATTGTGTGCATAGTATTCCCAATCTCCGTACTCTGCAATGAACACAGGCCTTTGACCATCTTTATATTGATTCCAATAGTCCGGAGGGCGGTTGTGTTGTCTTGCAGGAATGAACAGGTCAAAAGATTCATGATCCTTCCAGCCAGCAGTTATTGCCCCTACTCCAGGAAGTTCTTCTTCAACAATTTGGTTGACTCTCACCATGTACTCTTCAGGCATATCCGATTCGTTGAGTGACGTTTCCCAAAAGATCACCGAAGGATGATTCCTATCTCTTCTGATCATGTCCCGCACATCCTGGTAAGAATTTTCAACGAATTCACCTTCTTCATAATACTGCCACCCAGGGATGGCATTCATAACAATCAATCCCAATTCATCACACGCATCTAAGAAGGCTTCATCTTGGGGGTAGTGTGACAGTCTCACCATATCAAACCCAGCATTCTTAATTTTGATGGCATCTCTGTAATGCGCATTATCAGGAAGTGCATAACCTACGTAAGGGTACTCTTGATGGCGATTTGTCCCTCTGATAAAAAGCTTTTCATTGTTTAGATAAAACCCATCGTCTCTTAATTCAGCTTTTCTGATTCCAGTTTTCTCCCATTTTGTATCAACTAAAGTCCCATTTGCATATAAGTCAAGTTTCAGGTCATAAATAGTTGGAATTTGAGGATTCCATAGTTCAGGGCTTTCGATTTCAATGCCAGTTAACAACACTCCATCATCTCCAGGTTCAAGTTGTTTCGTATCACTTTTCTTCGCGGTGATTTCTTTCCCTCCAAGTAAAAAAGATACCCTGGATTGAATCTCTACACTTCTTTTACTGTCATTTTGAATATGCACTTGCACCTTACCCGAAGCCCTTACCTGATCTACTTTATCAAACCATACAAAAACACCGCCACTCGCAGGTTTACCAACCATTATTGGCTCAGTGATGTATACTTCATTTGTTGCTATTAGTCTTACATCTCTATAAATACCTCCATAATAGTTGAAGTCCAGGTCTTTCAGAGGTTTACCTGGCGGAATGGTTGTATCATCCGTATTTGTCACTTTAAGCAACAACTGATTAATTCCATTGCGCAGGTGATTCGTTATATCAACTGAAAAAGGTAAGTATCCGCCTTTATGCCTAAAAAGAGGGGTCTTTTTTTGCGGCAATTGTTCATCATTCACCCAGAGTTCAGCGTCCTGCATCACTCCCTCAAAATACAACAATATCTTTTGACCTTCCTGTATGTCCCAGTCAAATGACTTTCGATACCAGGATATTCCTTGCCATTGATCATCTACAATGAGTGGTTCAATATTCGTGGTGTGAGGAACCGTTATTTTCTCCCAGTTTTGAGAGTTCTGATCGAGTTGTTTTGAAAACTCCCACCCAAGATTGAAATCTATTTCTGATCTAGATACTCTTTTACCTCCAGGCCCTTCACACATAAAGCCAATGGCTATCAAAGTAAAAAACATTAATATGGTTAAATATTTCATCTAATTCCTTGCATCAATAGTTGAATTGCAAAGTTGCTTTGAACGACTTGTGATAGGCCCCTTGAAAATCGTTGCATATGGGGGGCAAATTCATCAAATTGGCAAGACAAGACTACTCCGTTTGTCTTGGCTACATTCGAGAAAATGATGATCCGGTTTATTTATCATTTCTCTCTTACGAAGTACGGTAATACATCCAGCGGAGCTATCACTTCAATGATCTTCCCGCCTTCAATTGTGTTGCCCTCCGTGTTTCGCCAATTGCCACCTGGCAAATGGACTTCTCTACTGGCTTTCCCTTTATGAAGAACAGGCGCGACTAAAATGGTATCGCCCAACATGAATTGGTCCTTAACCAATTCAAACCCCTCTCCGGGAAATACATATTCCATGGTTCTGACGATAGGTTCTCCGGTTATTGAAGCATGTTTTGCTAAATCAAGAATGATAGATGTGAATTTTTCCCTTAATGAGACTGCCGATTTGACCAACTGCAAATGTTCCTTATCTAAAATCCGCCATGGGGCAACGGAGAATTGCATCATCGGCATCAGTGCATGTACCTGAGCGGATCGTACAATTAAATCCTGATCTATACTTTCAGCCTGAAGGAAGGAATTAAATTCACCGCCACCAATCATATCCGGGCATGTGAAAGCGTATCCCATTAAGCCTTGACTCGTGATGTTCGGTATAAGTGTTCTCAAGTCATTCCAATTATGCCCTTTATCGCTTAACCGCTGAACCAGTGGCTGCCCAGCCATTTTCCACATGGCTCGATACTCATTCAATGGGAAATTCAAACCAATCTTTCCAAATAATTCGGTATGGGTATTTGGAGTAATCTCATCTTGAAAGCTCTCCAGAAAATCTGGGTAGAAATAGGAATCCCCCGCATCTAGTTTGAATCCATCTACGCCATATTCATTGACCAATCTCTTCAATTCTCCTTCAAACCAATTGACAGCCTTCAGGTTTGAAAAATCGAGTAAGGCGCTGGCTCCATTCCACCAATAGATCATCGCTGGTTGTTCTGCTCCAATCCAAGGAGCCGATGCTATCTGTGCATCACTCGGATTCTTAAGAAATAGTGATTGTCTTCTCAAAGTGCGATAAATATCAGTATCAGGACTTACAAACGGGCATACCCACAGCATCACCTTAAAACCTAATTCATGTAACTCCTTTATCATGCCCTTCGGGTCCGGAAATCGACCCGGGTGAAAGTTCCATTTCCCATAATCCTCCTGCCAATTATCGTCAATCATCAACACTCCAGGAGGGAATCCATTATCAATTATAGCATGCGCATATTTTAAAATATCCGCTTGATTTTGATTATATATCAATTCGATCCAGGTGTTGTATTGAGGAGCTGAAAAAAGCAGCTCATCGGGCATTTCACCGCTTGCAGGGAAATAAGTGCGAGACGCACGTCTAAAGGCATCTTTAAGGGTGTTTCCACCGTTAAATCGATCAATTTTGGTATCACCATTCAAAACAATCGAGTTATTTGAAAAGGAAAATTTAAAGGGGCCTTCAGACCAAATCACCCTCCCTTTTGTCGAAATCATCAAAGGTTGCGCCTGGTTTCCTTTATTATCTCCATACATATCATAAGAAAATCCATCTTCATAAGGCATATAGATGCCATCATTTACTGCTCCTCCCCACCATTTTTCACCATCGATCAATGGGACTTCAATATTTACTTTGTAAGATTTACTTTGAGCAACAGCCAATGGATCGATCATAATTATCCAAACCAGCAATAACAGCGTTATTTTCCTAGAAGCATACTTCATATGATCAATGTTCACTTAAATAATTCATTCCCTAATACAAGGGTATTCCCTTTATCGATAAGGTGATAGAGCTTCATTCGCTCGTCGGGGTACGAATTTGGTTGATGCAGAGCAACTACCAATTCATCTTTGAAGGTTTTGAAAATCATGCCATGTCCGCCATTGGAAGCAAATAACCTGTCTTTCTGATGAATCCAGGGCCCTTTAATACTGCCGGATTCCGACTCAGCCATCCCAATCGAATACCCGGATTTACTGAAACTGGACCAAATCATGAGCAATTTGCCTGATTCCGTTCGATAGACGTAACATCCATCAGTTATGTATCCTTCATTATTTACGGAAATACCAGAAGCCCAGAGAGCTGAAGATGCACTGAACAAAACCTGGTTCGGTCCATTTACCGCTGAAAGATCATCTGTCAGCGGTACCAGATTCACTGTACCATCCTTGATCTCAACCCATTCATGGCAATATATCATAAAAGGTTGGCCATTCTCGACCCAAAGCGTTCCATCTAAAGTCATTTGATCCATTGACGTATGCGGTGCATTTTTGAAGGGTAAAAAGGGACCTTCAGGGTGGTCAGCAACTAAAATCTGCGTTCCTCTCCTATAGAAAGGCGGCCAGTTTTTTACTGCATCAAATGGTCTTGTCCTTAATTTGTCGTCAGAGGTAAACGTAACAAATAAGTAATATTTACCCTCATATTCATGAACTTCCGGAGCCCATACCCATTTCCTTGCCCAAAAGTCCCTCGGAACCTCAAAAACGG
Organism: Cyclobacteriaceae bacterium; assembly: GCA_965215825.1. Taxonomy (GTDB): domain Bacteria; phylum Bacteroidota; class Bacteroidia; order Cytophagales; family Cyclobacteriaceae; genus JAWPMT01. Next base: position 2,802,968 of record CBDCEM010000003.1, read on the forward strand.
AAACCGGCTCCGACCAATTTTGCAAGTCACGACTAGTATATACTTCAACACCTGGGCTAATCGTATCTTGCCTATTGGATTTCGAAGCATACAAGTAATAAGTTTTTGTAGCTTTATCCGTCAAAACGAAAGGGTCCCGAATTCGGATATTCTTTATCGGAATCGTTCCTTCGACGAATTCATAAATTCCGAAAGGCATGACATAGTTGAATGAAACAGCGACAAACACCAATCCGATCAACAACACAATATTTCTTCCAGATTTCTTTGTCATTTCGCTTTTATCTATAAGTGATTTCGTCTGTACCACACCGGGAAATTACTTTCTGGCATATTTATCAAAGACTTTAATCACCGGCATCACATTACCCTCCTTATCAAAAAACGTTCTTGTCTCAAAGCCTTTTCCAGGAGCCGATGGCTCCCACCAGAATAATCCTACCCCTCTATCTTCTGGCACATTCAAAATGATCTGATTGACTGCTTCAAGATATGCTCTTTGCCCTTCGGGAGACTCTGGGAACGGGGCCAGTTTGCCCACGTATTCTTTCGGAGCGTAGTTATAGGCCGCTTCAACTACGATGATATCTTTCTTATAAGTTCTTGCTGCAAAGTTCAGGCATTGCCTCAAATCCAATAAACTACCGTGCCACCAGGGGTAATAGGATTGACCAATCACATCGAAATCAATCTTATAATGATTGATAACCCGATCATAGAAATATCTCGTGAATTCTTTATCACCCCCTTTATCAATATGGACCATAACCTTAGGGCACGGCTGATTGCCACAGCTAGCGTAAACTCCATTAATGCCTGCCTGTAACAACCTCGCAAACATGTCCCAATTCTCAGATAACCGGCCATAGGGCCAGATCATACCCGCACTGATCTCGTTACCGACCTGAACCATGTCGGGAAAGACATCTGCTTCCCTAAAAGCGATCATTGTGTTCCGTGTGTATTCAAACACCGAGTCCACCACAACATCATCCGGCATATTTTCCCAGGCTTTAGGAGCAAGTTGATGTGCAGGATCCGCCCAATCGTCCGAATAATGAAAATCCAGCAAAACTTTAAACCCCCTCTTTTTGGCCTCTTTGGCCATTTCAAGGGTATAGTTGAGGTCGTTAGGAAGCCTGGTGGGGCTGTGAAAGATCCGTAACCTTACCCAATTATAGCCATGGTCCTCGAATATTTGAAAACCAGGTTTAACTACTCCACCTTCTTTAAATTCAAAGCCATTATCCTCAGCATCTTTTAAAAAAGATAAATCTGCACCTATGGCATATTCCTGCGCATTCAAAGCTGAGCTCATTATGAAAATGAGCATCACATATATGTTAAAACGAAAATTGGACATAATACTATTTTTACTTTTCTAATGGTACCTTTCTAAGGTGATAGGGTAAATTCAAAATTTGACCGACTATCTTATTAGTATTTTGAAATGTTGTTTTCTCTGGTTTGCAATAAGGATCAAGTCATATAATCCTGGGGTTAAATGACGGACATCTATTACCATTTTAGTCCCTTCATGTTTCGCGACGAGTAATTCCATTCTTCCCGTCAAACTGACAAGTTTTAGTTCATCATATTGACGAATACCTTCCAGGACAAGCACATCATTGACAGGATTGGGGTAAACCTGAATTCCATTCGCTTTATCGGTCACATCCAACACCACAACCTGCTCATCACAACTGTTCCAGGCATGCTGAATAAGCAATTCCCGGTTAAGGATAACTGCTTCTCTCGTATTGCTACCTGCCTGGCATGATGTAGGTATATTTTCAATTTGTATTGCACCATCATCAGCCATTAATTCAAATCGATATGAGATAATGGACCGGCCCGGAATTGAAGCGGTGTAAGCATATTGATGCTCCGATTGTTTGGCCATTCGCTCTCTGGATATGAAGCCGTCCCGATTGAAAAATATAAAAGGATCCCCCTGTAAGGCCACGTTGGTCAAATCTAGCTGAAAGGTAATTTCCTGCTCTTCAAGATCTATTGGGATACTGGAATAGTCATAATGCAGAAAATCCACGACTTCCAGAAGTTCACCTTCAAAATCAAAAAATGTGGCATTCTCTCCATGAGAACCCTGTCCCCATAACGTCCTACATGGAGTTGAAACCCATCCTGGTTCCCAGTAAATCACCCCCAAACCTCCTGCTTGCCTCACTAACGAGGTTAAAGCGATCAATAATTCCTTTTGAACTGCCGGATCAGGTTGCCCAAAGGTCTTGTTGACCTGGATATCTGTGTGAAAGACGTTAGCTGCCTGATCATTGTTCGCAGTGGTCCATGGGTAACTAAACTCTACGATCAAAACCTCTTTTTGGAATTCCTCTTTTAAAAAGGCCACCTCTCGGGTCGCTTGTCTTATGTTCAAATTTGACCATTGAGGGTAGTACGACAACCCGATGATATCAAACCCAGCAATTCCATTTTGCATGATCTGTCTAAACCAGGGTGCAGCATTCTCTGGCTGTGCGACGTGTAGTATTGATTGAATGGTCGTTCGATATTCTTCATTGAAGTCTTTGAGTGCCTGCAATCCTGCATTGAGCAATTGCACTTGTCTTTCCCAATTAACTGGATAAAGTTCCGCTGAGGGACTTGCGTCACTAATGTTATCTCCGGAAAAAGAAAGCAGCATATTTCCATTGATCTCATTCCCTATCTGTATGTATGCCGGAAGCAATTGTCGCCTTGACAGTACCTCAAGCGTTTGATAGGTATAATTATATAAAGAATCTGCCAGTACTTCATTGTCTGAGATTTGATCCCACGCCCGGGGCCTCCATTGCCGGGAAGGATCTGTCCAAACATCGGAATAATGAAAGTCCAGCAATACTCTCATATCAGCCATCTTAGCTCTTTCCATGCTTTTGATGACATCATTGAGGTTACTATAACTGGTCCACTGCGGGTCATGCCACAACCTGAGACGGACTATATCAGCACCTTTCTGAGAAAAGAGGTCAAAAGGATCAACGGGCATTGCATCTACCGAATAGACCGTACCGCAATCTTCCATTTCATTCGTATAGGACAAGTCCACACCCAGGAGAAACTCCTGAGCATGGACATCCAAACGAGTAAACAATTGTATGAGTACAAGTACAAAAAATAGGAGTGACTTAATAGCCTTCATTTTGCCGAATCTTGGGATTCCGGTCGATTTCTACCTGAGGGATGGGGTACAATATATGATGCGGCTGAGCGGCGGCAACCCCTCGATCCACAGCTTGTTGCACATACTTTCCATGTCTGATCAGGTCTTCTCTTCTGTAGTTTTCGGCATAAAGTTCCCAACTACGCTCATTAAGAATATGGTCTCTTAATGACTCTGTACTGGAAAAATCCGACAATTGCAGTAATTGTGCAGGGTCGTTTGGGAAAGCCCTTGCCCGTAGCGCATTGATCAGGTCAATGGATTCCTGATTGGGTCCATTCAATTCATTCAAGGCTTCCGCCAGGGTCAGGTGTACTTCTCCCAAACGATGAATAACAATATCATTGCCGGCCCAGGCCCCAACTCTACCTGGGTCCACCTGATATTTAATGATCATGGCTCCATCATTGATGGTCTTTTCTGTACCACTGACGTTGGTGTACTCTCTCATCAAAAGTGAACGTCGAAGATCAGAAGGATCAAAACTGTCATAAAACTCATTTCTGGCAAGATGACCTCCCCAGCTCCCTGGTACAAAATCGCTTTCAGCTGTATGCGCAATCATTGTGTTTCCGATCCCAGGTTGCGCCAAACTAGGTACACTGAGAATGATCTCGGGATTCCCTTGATTGTTGATGCTAAAAATATCTGCATAGTTGGAAGAAAGTGAATAGTTCAGGTCAAGTACTTCCCGGGCCGCATCTACTGAGGCCTGCCAGTTCTTCTGATTCAATTGGAATCTTGCCAGCCAAGCCAGCGCTGCACCTCTTGTAAATCTACCATAATCGGATGCCGAATAACTCTCAGGAAGCAAGGTGGCTGCTTCAGTCAAATCCGCAATGATCAATTCGGCAATTTGTTCAGGAGTTGCCTGTTCAGGTAAGTTCAGTGGGTCAGCTTCCGGAGTAGTGATCAGGGGAATGTTACCATATAAGCTCAACGCCGTACTGTAGAACAGCGCTCTTCCAAAAAGTGCCTCGCCACGGACTCTATTTTGCATCTCCTGCGAAATACGATCCGTTTCAATGTTCACAAGGATATTGTTAGCCAGAAAAATCCCTTCAAAAAGGTCACTGAACATCCCGCGCCAGGTGTTGGCTGGCGTCATCGTGAAATCGGTGAATATATTGAATTTAGACCACCGGATAAATATCTCATCCGTTTGTGCCTGTGAAAAATTGAAAACGGTCACTTCTCCATATCCAAATCCACCCCAGCCTTCGGCCTTTCCACCATCTTCGGTGACTGATCCCTGTGCGCGCATCTTGGCGTAAATCGCATTTACAGCAGTCACTGCATCTTCATTACTTTGAAAAAAGTTATTTGAAGCCACCTCAACAAACACTTCTTCCTCTAACAACTTTTCACATGCGGTGAAGAGCAATGAGCAAGCCAGGCCAGCTGAAACAAGTATTATAACTTGTGTGAATCGTGAAATTTTATTGTTCAAATTCTTCATTGTCATCATCATTAAAAGGAAGCGTTGATCCCGATTGAATAGGTTTTGGCGTTAGGATACTGTCTGTTTTCGCTGGTTTCCGGATCCGCTCCTTCAAAACCTGTGAAGGTCAATAAATTCTGGGCATCTGCATAAATGCGCAGGTTACTGATTCCTTTGAGAGCTCCCAGGTTATAACCCAGGGTTACGTTACGTAACCTGACAAAAGAGGCATCCTCAATGTAGATGGAATTATTGGCCACACCACCAATTCTGTTGTCAATGCCCGGAATAAGTGTGCCTGTGTTTCCGGTAGTCCATCTATCTAATAGTGCAGTGGACTTATTGAATCCTTCTGTGATGTCATCGCCATCTTCCAGGTAAGCTCTTCGGCTATTCAGCTTTTCCCGGCCAAGAGAACCTTGAAAGAAAAAACTCAAATCAAATTTCTGAAATTCAAAATTATTGCTCAGGCCAAAAGTAAAGTCCGGGGCCCCTTTACCCAGCAACACCCGGTCATTGGGAGTGATCACACCATCATTATCCGTGTCTGTGTACTTAAATGTGCCTGGTTCGGGAATGTTGACCGCTGACTGATCAGGGCTATTATCAATCTCTTCCTGAGACTGGAAGAGGCCTTCAACCTGATAGCCGTAGATGCCTCCCAAAGGCCCGTTTTCCTCAGCTATGGCCTGTCCTTCGGGATAAAATCCTGCACGGTCACGCCATTCATTTTCATTGTAAGCGATGTTAAAGGAGGAGGTCCATTTCAATTCTTCCACCAGATTCTTTGAAGTCAGGGCTAGCTCAACTCCCTGGTTTTTGATGCTCCCGGCGTTTGTGGTTACAACTGAGAATCCGGCTGTTCCTGGTAACTGAAAGTTCAGCAAAACATCTTCTGTTATCTTCTGATAGACGTCAATACTTCCGAAAATCCTGCTTTCCAATATGGCAAAGTCCACACCGATGTTCAATTGCGTACTGGTTTCCCATTTGAGGTCGGGATTATCCGGACGTAAAGCGGCTAATCCAGTTATTGGTTGCCCGTCCAAACCGAGTACCGTTCGTCGGGTAATATTGTACAGAGATTGCGATCTTTTGTTTCCGATCTCCTGATTGCCAATTTGTCCAAAGCTGACCCTGAGCTTCAATTCCTCAATGACTGGAGAAAAGAAAAACGATTCATTGTGGATCTTCCAGGCAATCGCTCCGGAAGGAAAATACCCCCATTTATTGTTAGGTCCGAATTTCGTAGAACCATCCGCCCTGAAACTAAAGGTGAGTAAATAGCGGTTGCTGATGTTGTAATTGGCTCGCCCAAGATAGCTGAGCAATCTTGATCTTTCTTTGAAAGGCTGATTGAATACGGTATCTGCCGTAGTGATTTGATCAAAATTGGTTGTCCTATCTGCAAAATTGATAAATAGCGCTGTATTTCCTTCTGAATCAAATTGTTGAAAAGTAGATCCGCCAAGGAGATTGAGGGAGCTGCCATTTTCCCAGGATTTGGCATAACTAAGGGTAAGCTCCGATAAAATGTTCTGCGCATCAGTTGTGCCATGCTCTCCTTCTCCATTCGCCTGCGAACCCCGAATAACCGATACCGGAATGAAGGATTCTCTATCAGCACCCGATCGATCCAGGCCCAGGTTCAACTTCGCTGTTAATCCATCAAATAATTCATATTCGGTAAAGAAAGAGGCCAGAAGTCTATTGGTTGTGATCACGTCTTCAATATCCAATAGTGAAACAGGGTTAGGAATTTCAGGGCGGGACGGATGCAATGAAAACGATCCATCGGATTGTCTCACGGAAACCAAAGGTGACCAAAGGCGCGTATTGTCAAAAATTCCGGCAAACTCAGGCCCTCCGGAGCCACCAAAAGGAATTTGAAAATCCTGGGTTCTGCTAGCAATTACACTGGTACCTAATTTCAATTTCCCAGTCGTATAATCCAGGTTGGCTCTTCCACCAAACCGCTCCAGAGCTGAAACCTGAACAATGCCATTATGTCGATAATAGTTACCGGAAACATAGTACTTCAATTCCTTTTTTCCACCACTCAATCCTATTTGATGCTGATGGATGCTTCCAAGTCGGGTTATCTCCTCAATCCAATTGGTTCCTTCTCCGGCCAGGTTCACTTGAGCAGCGGAGAACAGCGGATCGGAGCCTGGATTCCGCGCAAGGAAAATTTCATTGCTGGCACGCGCAAATTCCGATGCGTTTAGTACATCGTAATCGCGATCTAGCTCTTGCACGCTGAAAGATCCGCTGTAGTCAATTGTGAGTTTTCCGGATTCCCCCCTTTTCGTTGTGATGAGTACGACGCCATTGGCTCCTCGGGCTCCATATATAGCTGTTGCTGAAGCGTCCTTGAGAATCTCTATAGCCACTATGTCTTTTGGGTTTATCCCATTCAGCGGGTTACGGGCAGGTGCACTACGGTACCTGGAAGCTGATGCAGGTTCGACGTTATCGCTCGTTAGGGGCAAACCATCAATGACATAAAGTGGTCCGCTATCTCCCAGAACAGAAGAAGTACCCCGGACCTTCACATCAAAACCTCCCCCCGGTTGGGCACTGGATTGTGTCAACACCACACCAGGGGCTGTATTTTGCAACAGATTACTAACGGATACCACGGGTCCCGGATTAAAGTCCTCCGTCCGTATAGAGGCCACGGATCCGGTAATATCACTTTTCTTCTGAGTACCGTAACCAATGACCACTACCTCCTCCAATTCCTGAATATCCAATCTCAGCGAAACACGTATGGCACTTTGATTTCCTATGGCAATCTCCTGCGTCACATAGCCGATGGAACTGATGAGTAATATGTCATTATTCTGAACGTCAATGGTAAAAGCTCCATTAATATCTGCGATGGTACCTCTATTGGTGTCCTTTACCCGGATCGTCGCTCCAGGTATCCCTTCTCTGTCCTGATCCGATGATACGGTTCCCGTCAGCTGACGCTGCGCAGAGGCCTGTATAACCGTCAAGATCAGAATGAAAAAAGAAATACTTATTTTGAGTTTAGCATTCATACATTTATTCATTTACCCGTGCATATGATCGATTGATACTTCCTCATATAAAATAGCCATTGATTACCAGAGACAGGACGATTAAGAAGGACAGCACCAACATGGAAACTACGATGATCAGTTTCGTTTTGGCTTTTTGTAATTTTTTAATGGACATTGAAATATTAAACGGACACTCAAACTGAAAGGAATGTCACCAAAATTGTCAAAGCCAAAGCTAGTGTTCTCCACTGCCCAAAAGGGGGTACAAATTCATCATTAAGGATATGGAAATTCGGCTGTCAAGTAAGTTACAGATGCCTATAGCCAGAATAACGCTTCATGAAGGTGCATCGATTATTTTCAAGCGTGCGTTTGCGACTTGACGTATTCAGAAGGATTTTTCCCAAATTTTTTCTTAAACATCTGACTGAAATATCGCCTGTCATTGAATCCAACTTTATAACAAGCCTCTGTTACAGTAAACTGGAAATCAATCATCAATTGTGCTGCTCGCTTCAATCTGAAATCTCTCACAAATTCAATAAGCGTCAACCCCGTCAGGGCCTTCACTTTTTTGTAGACCACTGAATGGCTCATACTCAACTCCCGTGAGAGGTACTCCGCCTTGAGTTCCTGTTCGCCAATGTTATTTTCAATCACCTTAAGCAATTCTTCCAGAAATGTCTGGTCGGCAGTCGGCAGCTCAAGCTCCTTTGGTTGGATCACTTTCTCCGTTTGCCATTTTTGCCGGAGACGTTGCCGATTGTCCAGCAGGTTTTTGATTTGAGCAATCAACAAACGTTCGTTAAAAGGTTTTGTGATATAGGCATCCGCCCCTACTTCATACCCCTCTTTTTTATACACCAACGACGTTCTGGCTGTAAGTAAGATGATCGGGATATGACTGGTCCGTTTGTCTTTTTTCAGGTTGAGGGTCAGATTTACGCCATCCATTACCGGCATCATGACATCACTGATGATCAGGTCAGGTAGAAATTCCAGCGCTATTTTCATTCCCTCTTCTCCGTTTGCAGCTTGTCGCACCTGCATGATTGGCTCCAGGAGTTGAACAATGTATTTTCTGACTTCTTCATTGTCTTCAACTACCAATAATTGCTGGGTACCTTTTTCCCCGTCAATTTCATGTCCCCAATCGATCAAGGACCGATCTTTCTGTTCGAATTTGCTAAATTCAGTATTCAACGAAGTTTGTTCGACTTTATGGTCAAAGTGGCTATTACCTTTAAGTATGGTCAGGATAAATTTTGTTCCCTTCTTAGGTTCACTTTCCACTTCTATCCTACCACCATGCAAATTGACAATTTCCTTAACGATGGCTAGGCCAATACCATATCCGCGGCTGCCAATCCCTTCTTTATTATCTGTTTGATAGAACCTTTGAAATATGTTCGCAATTTGGTCTTGTGCAATTCCTTGTCCAGAGTCTGTTACCTGGATGATTATGGTGTCTTTCTCTTCCTCAATTTCCAAGGCAATTTGTCCACCATTGGGCGTGTGTTTGAATGCATTAGATAACAAATTATAATACACTTTTTCAAATTGACCCGGATCGAACCAAACTTCCTCCAGGTTATCTACCGACTTAAATTGGTAGTTTATATGATTCTTCTCAGCCAGGTAGGTGAAGGAAAGAAAGACCTCTCTGCTAAATGCCGTGAAATCTGCGTTAGACACTTGTAATTTCAACCCTTCCGAATCTAATTTTCTAAAGTCCAGTATTTCTTCCACCAGATGCAATAAATGGTTGCTGTTTTTTTGGACAGAAGAAGCCAATTCCTGTTGTTGCTCAAGCTCAATCTTATCCCCTTCAGATATTCTGTTAATGGCCCCGGTGATCAAGGTGATTGGCGTTCTAATCTCATGAGAAATATTGGTGAAAAATTTCAACTTCAAATGGTTGAGTTCCGCGTCTTTTTCACGGTTGATCGTTTCTATTTTGAGTTGTGTTTTAATGTCCTCATAAGCCAGTGTATACTTACGAAACAAATATAGAAGTATCAGGAAAGCAGCTGCATAACCTAAGAAAGCCCACCAACGTAACCACCAGGGCTTCAGGACTGTGATTTCCAGATGAGTTGCTGTTTCCGGCCATTCGTTTCCCGGAACTCTTGCCCGGACCTGAAAAACATAGTCGCCAGGAGAAAGATTAGTAAATGTTGTATTTCGCTGGTCGCCAATTTCACGCCAGTCATCATCAAAATTATCCAGTTTGATCGCGTATTCCACGTCCGTTGATTTTGGGAATTTTTGCGCGGCAAATTCCAGTGTGATCACATTTTGATCATGTTCAAATCTCACCTCCTCTTGAAACTGGATTTGTTTTTCAATCAACCCACCTGTTGTCGGGAACACCTGCTCATTGAACAACTTCAGTGAGGTTAGAGTTACTCGTAGCGGCTCCTGAACGATCTTGACTTCTTCAGGATAGAAAGCCACCACTCCGTCTAGGTTGCCGAAATACAGTTTACCATCAGGCCTCTTAGCAGCGGAATTGAAATGGTATTCCCCTTCTAAATGATTGATGGCATTGAATTTTCCAGTCAGAAAATCATACTTGGTGATCCCACTTTTTGTGCTCATCCAAAGGTTCCCATCATTATCCATCAATATGGCTGAGATTGTATTATTACTCAAACCATCAGTCATAGTAAAATTTTTAAATTCTCTGGTCACAGGATCGAAGCGGCTAACCCCATTTTCCCAGGTACCGAACCAGATATACCCCTGAGTATCTTTACAGATACTGAGCACATTGTCTCCTGCGATGGTTGTGGAGTTTTCGTCATTATGTCGAAATGATTCAAATTCCTCAGTAACAGGGTCAAAGAGGTTGACGCCTCCACCAAAAGTGGCCGCCCATAATTTACCGTCATTTCCGGGTTCAAGCGCCAACACATTGTTACTGGATATAGATCGGGCATTTGACTCATCATGTTGCAAGGCCCTGAATGTACCCCGTGTCTCATCGAGGTAATTAAGTCCTCCTCCCCAGGTAGCGATCCAGGCTCCTCCTTGTAAGTCTTCTTCAATGTCTCGGACATCATTGAATGTAATGCTCCCCGGATCACCAGGATCACTCATATACCTGACTTTGTGTCCTGTTTCAAAATTATAGGAGAGTAATCCGTTGCTGAAAGTACCAAACCAAAAATTCCCGGATAGTCCCGGTTTTATAAATTGAATAAAATCTCCACCTACGGAATTATTCAGGTCTTTATTCCAATGGTTTACCTCCTCCGTGGCAAAGTCAAAACTAGTCAGACCTTTTCCATCACTTCCAAGGAGTAGCTTTTCCTGATCGCAATAAATGGAAAGAACCGCAATGGGCTCCTCTCCGATAATATCGTTATAGTAAAATTCAAATTGCTGCTGTTGATGGTCTATGATGCTTAATCCATGCCATGCAGAACCAATCCATATATTTCTCTTGTTGTCTTCAAATATGGAATAAACCGAATTACTGATGATCGAAGATTTTTGACGATTATCATTCATAAAATTGGTTACCTGTCTGTCCTTGTCCAAACTGAACAAGCCATCACCATCCGAACCAATCCAAATGATGTCATTGTTATCAAGATAAATCACACGTATGATATCAGGAATTGGATCAAAACCAGAAGTATCCAAGGATTGAAATTCATGGATTTTCGTATCAAAGATCATTAAACCTTCACCACTTGTTCCAATGAGGATTTCATGGTCGCTCAACCATTCCAGGTCGTGAATAAAACCTTCTCTGTACATGCCGGAAACACTTTCCAATGTGCCGGAGGACTGATTCAAAACATATAAACCTCCACCATAGGTACCTACCCAAATTTGATTCTTACCTTCCAGAAGAGCCGTTACATGATTCTGTTCTCTAATAGTTGAATCTTCCAAATTAAAAAGATAGCGATGAAAACTACTATCTTTAAGGTTTAACCGATTAAGCCCTCCTTCTGTTCCTATCCAAAGTTGATCATCTACGGATTCCATTATTGTAAGGATTCTATCTGAAGAAATGGTATTTCGATCAGTCTTTTTATGATGAAAGCCGTAAAAAATTTCTTTTACCTCATCATAGCAGTAGAGTCCTCCACCAATCGTGCCCACCCATAACTGTCCTTTTCTATTAGTTAACAGCGTTGAGATATCATTTACCATCAGGGCACTATTGGATTTATCAAATACTTTAAATTCGAGTCCATCGTATCGATTCAGTCCATTTTTTGTACCTAGCCAGATAAACCCCTCCTGATCTTGGGCAATAGCAGTAACGGACCCATTCGACAGACCCTCCGAGGAAGTTAGGTTGTTGAATGTGAACTGAGATTGTGCTTTTAGGTTAGCTGAAAAGGCACATAAATACAGCAGTACCAGAAGACTCTTGAGGTATGGCATTGTCACATGGGTTTAGCTCTCTTCGATCTAAATAAATGAAAAAAGAGGACACAGTGGTCCTCTTTATTCTAAACTTGAATTTTAACTACCTAAACTTAAGATCTTATAGTTCAATTGGCGTCTACAATCCTCAGGTTCCTCATGTAGACCGGATTGGCAGAACCACCGTCTCCGTAGCCAGGGCTAACGAGAATTCTCACCCCATCCACTTCATTGGAAGCGGGAGACTCCTTGCCGGCATCTCCGGCGGCTAAGAAATTACCTACTCGTCCAAGGTCCAACTGATCGAAAGTAACTGTTATCCACTCGTTGGCTGAACCCACATAGCCCTGATAACCAATGTACATACCGGAACCATCCTGATTCAACCGGTGGACTTCATGTTTAACTAATGTTAGGTCGATCAGGATACCTCTTGCAGGATCTGCGTTCCAGACATCCGTTCTTGCTTGCAGGTCTGCGAAGCTTAAATCAGGATCTACAGTATCATCATAATATACATCCACCTGGAAAACCTTCGTACCGGAAGTCAGGCCATCCAAAGACGCATTGACTTGTGGCAAAGCTTCTACATCTTCCTGTGGCAGTGCGGTACCGAAATCAAAAATAATGTGCGCCCAGCCTTCGGGACCCCAAAGATCCGTACCATCATATCCTACTTTCGTGTGTCTTAAGGCATTGCCCTGAAAGATCAGATCTGCATTCTCATCCGGGTTTCCAACCCCTGTTTCCACGGTTGCCTGATTTCCTACTATTTCGAAAGTACCACTGGAAGACAAATTTCCAGAAATATCAAAATCGAAGATCGCACGAGACATGTCCCAATGTGAAGGCTCAACGACTGATAAGGTAGTTGGATTCCCATTTATGGCCCCGCCAAAATCCGCGACCAAAAAGCCCGGGTCACCCACCGCTGTTACCGTAACACTAGCGGCATCTGTTGTCTGACCTGTCGCATCTTCTACAGTGAATACCAACTGAAACGTTCCATTTTCAGTGGCCGTAAAATCATAGTCGAAGGTATCTGTGGTTTCCGTACCGGCGTAGGTCTTGATGCTCTCCTCATTCACAGACACACTACTCAACCCTCCAGCCGCTTCGACGGTAAGAGAAAAAGTCAAAGGACTGCCTACCAAAACTTCAAGGTTAGACAGGTCTGTAGGAGAAGTAATGGCTACGGTCGGAGCTGCTACCTGAGGTTCCTCATCATCACCACAGGAGGCTAGCAGAAATAGAGCTGCAACAGCACTGAATTGTAAAAATCTTAATCTCATGGTTTTCATATCATCTGTTAAAAAGTTCTGTGGATGCAAGTTGTACACACGGCCTAATTATTAGGTTCTGCTAATTCGTTAATTAAGGGGGTAATTTTCGTTGCGGAGTGTTATATCGGACCAAATGAACCATTTTAAAGTGTATTACCAAGCTGATTCCAGAGCAAAATGAACCGTCCTTTAAAATGTGAGATAAGAAATGAAAGGAATGCGGCCGGGTTAAGCGGTGCATGTTTCAGAAGCTGAAGTAATGGAAAGCGTTTTTGACTTCCCTCCTGGTTAAACATATTTTATCTCTAACCCTACTTACTGGTTCCAATTTAGCATAAAACCGATTTAACTTAATTGGCAATTCTGATACATATGAAAAAATTTAATACGTTCATTAATGGAAACTGCATATTGCTAAAAAGTGGTTTGAATAAAAAAAACCATTTCTAATTTACTTGTTAGATTTAGAATACGACCGTTATTTAGGAAAATACGGCCTCGTTCTATCCGGAGGCAGTTACTGAATTTACCGCAGATGATCCAGAATTTTGATGAGAGACCGACGAAGGAAGTAAGCCTGTAGGCAAGTATTCCGGAGATGAATGTAAGTTTTCGCGGATGCTCACCTCCACTTAATCATTGAGAATTTTTAAGTGTCAAAACTGCTTGAATTTGCCAATAAGATACTGGATCGGAATTCTGAGTTTGTATAACTTTTCGGAAGTTTTCCAAAAAATATGAAAATTAAATTGATAGCTCTCATGAGTGTATTATCACTCCTTGGATGCAGCGTAGGAGGGCAAGAAGAAAAGAAAGATTCAAATCCTAATATCATATACGTACTGGCAGATGACCTGGGCTTACAATCCAGAGGGTAAGATCAAGACCCCTTACCTTGATCAATTAGCTGCTGAAGGCATGCGCTTTACTGATGCACATACGAGTTCATCGGTTTGTACACCAACTCGTTACGGAATTCTGACCGGAAGATACAATTGGCGTTCAACCCTCAAGAGTGGTGTGTTAACCGGACGTTCCGTCGCTTTGATCCCATCAAGCAGAACAACAGTAGCATCGCTATTGAAAAAACAAGGCTATCATACCGCGTTCATTGGTAAATGGCATTTGGGTTGGGACTGGGCTGAAAAGGATGGCCCTGAATCCGGAGCGGGTTGGAGCAATACTGATTTTGATAACGTGGATTTCTCGAAACCGATCACCAATAATCCAAATGACCTGGGATTCGACTATGCTTACGGGCATGCAGGTTCATTGGATATGGCACCCTATGTATATGTAGAAGACGGTCATGTTACGCAACTCCCAACCAAAGTCACAGAAAGCGCACGAGGTTATAATTTTTGGAGAGAAGGATATACCGCGGCTGATTTTGTTCATGAGCAAGTAACACCTAACTTTTTCAATAAGGGAATGGACTATATCAGAGAACAGGCGAAAGTGAACAAACCTTTCTTCCTGTACCTTCCATTACCTTCTCCTCATACTCCTATACTTCCTTTGGAAGAATGGCAGGGAAAAAGCGGCTTGAATCCTTATGGTGATTTTGTTATGATGATAGATCACTATATGGGAGGGCTTTTGAAAACAATCAAGGATGAAGGGATAGAGGAAAATACCCTGATTGTTTTCACAAGTGATAATGGATGCTCGCCACAAGCGAAATTTGAAGTTCTTGAGGAAAAAGGTCACGACCCTAGTTATATCTACAGAGGGCATAAAGCTGATATTTACGAAGGAGCTCACCGAGTTCCATTCATTGCCAAATGGCCATCTAAGATCAGAGCAGGGGCGATCAGTCATGAAATCATTTCCCTTAATGACTTGATGGGGACTGTAGCGGCCATTACGGGATATAATTTACAAGACAGTGAAGGAGAGGATACTTACAATATTATGCCTGTATTGATCAGTGAGCAGTCAAATGAGCCACTTCGTGAAGCTACGGTGCATCATTCCATTGACGGATCATTTGCCATACGACAGGGAGATTGGAAACTGGCAATGTGCGTCGGATCAGGTGGTTGGAGTTTCCCGGCATCATCGGATAAGGCTGCTTTGGATACTTTGCCCAAAATCCAACTGTATAACTTGAGAATAGATCCGGAAGAGGCCAACAATCTGCAAGCTGAACATACTCAGAAAGTAGAAGAATTAAAAAGCTTATTGACGAAGTACATCAAAGATGGGCGAAGTACACCCGGTACTCCTCAATCAAATGACGGTCCGGCTAACTGGAAGCAACTTTGGTGGATGGAAAATGACAGTGAATAGTTTGCGAAAGTAAATTTCAATAGACTTCTTGTCAGGATCCTCGGAATTCCTGATGGCTCGTGAAAGTCATAAAGATTTCTAAATGAAAGTGGGGAGTGATAGATTGGTGAAAGTTACGACTCCAAAACGTCATAACATTATAAGCAATAAACCTGAGAAGATTCCTGAAGTCAGCTAACAAAAATGTTTGCGTACCCACACTATCAGCTCACTACAGAGAGAAAAGTATCACAAAAATACTTTCCCCTCACTAGATTGGGATCACGTTTTTCAAATCGATTTCGCAACTTATGCCTCTCAGCGTCAGAAAATGAGGCATGGTCGTTCGAAGCAAACGAATTGACAAGTTGTTGATCATAGATACAATCACTCAATAATGATCGCCTGGGAAATATCTGTTCCTATACCCTTCACCTTTATCAGGTAAGTTCCTTTCGCTACTCCAGAAACATCCCATTGTACTTTATTTGCTCCTTGTTTCAATAATTTGACATCCTCTCGAACCAATTGCCCACGGAGGTCTATCAATTGCAACTGAACTTGCGAAGCAGCTGGTGCATCCAGATTAAGATTCAACCTTGAAGAAACAGGATTCGGAAAGATCACATTGACAAATTCAGCATTAGATTCGTCTGACTCGTCTACCCATGTTGCTTTGGCGGGTCTGGCCGCTAGATTCCTTAAATCTGTGACACTCATATTTAAAGTAACACCATCAGCATAATGATTGGCCTGGTAAAAACGTCTTGTAAAAAGATTGGCTCTACGTTGATCGACCATATCATGCATTACAGCTTCCTGCCCGACTGTAAACATCCACGTGCAGGGACCATAATCCATGATGTTCTCTACCTGACGCCTTTGGCCGTTACAAGTTGGGGGGTGGTTACAATTAAAATCATTGCTTCGTTCTCTATACCTCCATAATGGAACGGCTGCAATTGGGGTATCTACAATACCATCCCCATCTTCGCAATGACTGCTCCCAAATGGGTGACGTAAATTAAAAAAATGGCCAAATTCATGAGCCACCGTTACACCTGCCCTATATTCCTCGTCGTTTGTATTTAAAACGTCTTCGTAGGCGATGAGTATGAATTCCTTACCATTGTAAGGATCTAAACTATTAATTACGGGGATAAATATGGGGCCACATTTATTACAATGCGTCCTCCCCGCCAGAATACCTCCCGGGCTTGCTGACCCTGCATCCAAATGCCCCGTTAGAATCAGGTTAATCGCGTTCCGGTCAAAGCGATCTCCCACAATGTCTAACATGGCTCCATAATCGTGTTTCGCATAGGTGCTCATTGGAGCGTGGTAAAGTGTCACATCGATATTCCTGAAAGTAACATTAGGACTTGCCACCTCGGCTATCACTTCAGCTGGCTTTAAATGACCTGTCTGCTTAAGGTAAATATCGTTTACATGTCGCATGACTTTCTGCAATTCTGTTCGGTAGTATTGTGTCGTCGTTTGGTGCATTGGGTCTTCCAATACATGTATTTTGACCTTATCTATTTCTCTGTACTCTATCCTGGAATTGAGTATATCAACCAGTTCACCTCCTTGCAGCATACCAATTCCCGGAATTTTAATTGCATGGACGGTGGCATTGGTGATTTTCACTTCAATAATAACAGGCTGTAAAGGTGAATAGTACTCCTGGCATCCTGGTTCTATGTTGGGGCTTAAGAAATGAATCCAGTTAGTAAAAGTTTCTCTCCAAGAGAGGCTTTCTTTCACCTTACAACCATCGGGTGCGTACAGCTTTGCATTTTGCGCAAGTTTCTTAATGTTATTGCTATTGGTGGTAATTGGGAATTGAAAGTCAATTGTGTGTATTGTATTCACCGTAATACTCGTTGTTCTTTCCACGTAATCTGAACTAGTGGAAGTACTGAATACCTGGTAAATTAAAGCCCCTTTCCCATTAACTTGATCTCTATCATAATTGAAGACACTCACCGTGACCTTTCCATTTGTGCCAAAATTATCAGCAATGATGCCTCCGGAAAGATCACCATCCAGCAGGAACAAGGAATGATATCCAGGTGAATCATTTCCGAAGGGTCAGCGTCTTCATCAATCCTCGCATTAAGCGATCTTTTTGTTTGGGTACCATTTACTGTGATTTGGGCAGCGCCTGTGAGAAATGTGATTATCTGAAATAAGATACAGGCACTAATCTTAACAAATTGTTTATAATGAATATAGGTCATACTTATATATTTTATGAATCATCCAAGGAAGAGACACGAGTGTACGTTGCGCAACAAATCTTTTTTTGGTAATTTCAGTTTAGGAATTATCTAAAAGGTTTCGCTAATTCGTTGAATGTGGGAGTTGGTTTTTGTTACCAGATGTTGTGTTCCCCAAAAAAGAACATTCTTTTTACTACCTCACCAGAGGCTTAATCATATATGCTATCCTTTTAGTTGCCGTTGAAATTCAAACAAACTAAGATTTCATCACATCATTCCAGTATTATGGTTTCAACCATGTGGTGTCCATTGAAATTCACCCTTATGATATATGTACCCCGGCTCATGTCTTCCAAATTGATTGGATATTTATGCCTTCCAGAGGTCAGGAAATTGCTCATTCTTCTTTGCAAACGGCCCGCTGCGTCCACGATTTCAATGGATATCTCCTGTGCCTCGAGAATTTTCATTTCCAGTATCACTTCCGTCGACGTGGGATTCGGATAAAGGTTAAGAGCGGAATTCATCTCTTCTAAGGTGCTTTCCTCCAGAGGTGCCTGGCTTTCGCGGAATAGGTTATTTTGTTGTCTGAGGTCTGTCACATTCACAGTAACCGCGCCAGGATTGAAGCGAGGGTTAGAACGGGCAAATGAAGAAAAGCTCTGCGACCTGTGGGTCAAAAGCATATTTTGCATCACTTCGTTCTGGTCCTTTGTGAAAATAAACCTGCAAGGGCCATAATCCATTATATTTTCAATTTGCCTGCGTACATCGTTACAGCTTGGAGGTGCATTACAATCCACATGATTCCCAGTCCACCATATACCAGCTTGTGCAACTGGTGTATCTGGTAAGCCATCTCCATCTCCACATTCATTGCTTATAAAAGGATGTTTCAGGTTAAGATAATGACCTATTTCATGTGCAATATTCTGTGCCCGTAAATGGGGCTGGTTCGCTAAGTTTCGTACGATATCTTCCGAGTCCACCAGGATAAATTCATGGCCGTTAAGACCAGTTGAGTTCGTACATTTCTTGCAAAAAGCCTTTGCTCTTGCGTTGGAGTTTCTAAAAGATGGCACATAAATAATATTAATAGCATTAGGGATCAACCGTGTTCCAATTTGATTAAGGACATGGGTCAAATCCGTTGAAGATCGTGAAGGATCGACTTGTGTCAGGCTCGAGGTGTAAAGGATCACATCAATCTTGTCGTAATTGATCCTTGTATTGTCCATCACTGGAAGTACTTCATCCGGCACATCCATCCCGGTGAGGTTCAGGTAATATTGATTGACCCTGTTGAATGTTGTTGTATACAATTGTTGATAGTGGCCGGTTGAATTTTGATCCGCACCTGATACCAGTTCATGTACGACCACCCTATTCACGGATTTGTAATCATAAGCATTAAATTTGTCAAAAATATCCGATGCTTCCATCGCTCCAATTCCAGATATTTTGATTCGGTGGACCGTAGCGTTCGACACTTCCAGCACTACGATAACCGGTTGATGATCAGCATACTCTTCCACACATTCCGGCGGAAATGCTTGTCCCAATGTCACCACATTGAGGAGTGTTCCGGTCCAGGTGAGTTTCGGCCAGGCATATTGCAAACAACCAGATGAGAGATAAATTTTGGCAGTCTGGGCAATTTTCTTAATATCCGTGCTTTGCGTAGTTACATGTATATCATCACCCACGTCAAATGTCACAGGCACCCCTGCTCCCGCAAAATCAGTACTCGTCTCTGTTGAAATAATCCGATAAACTTCCGTTCCCACTCCTCCGTCCGCAGCTTCGTCATAAGCATACACTCTCAAAGCTACCCGCCCGCCCGTATTGATGTCAGCAATAATCCCTCCGCCTGGCTGAGTGAGTTTGAAGAGGCTTTTGTAATCCAGGTGGATCATATCCGATTTAGAGGCATTGGAGTTACCTGCATTAACGGATGAAAATATCTCGTGACCTGTCACGCGCACGGAAGGCGAATATTGAGCACTGAGCAGCTTTGGAAATAAAAGCATCCCACTCAGAATGACAAATATGATTTTCATGAATATCGTATTGTTTTTAAATATGAAATCAACAGTCAGGAGGGGTTGAAAGCTGTTCAAAATCAAGGTAAATCGATGTATTCATCTTCAGGAAAAAGGTTGGTAAAACCCTTTATTGAAATTACCGTTACCTCAATGCTTGTTTTCAAAGGGTAACGAGATTTCATAAATATCTGTGACATCCACGTTTATAGTTAACATCGTTGGCCGGGTAAAACGTCTTGTAAGATTGGTTCTGCGCTGGTCGATCATCATCATGAATAACATACAGGTATTCATTTTATAACATTCTCAAGTGAATCGCTTGAAACATTCGAAGATCATATTGATATAATTATGGGACAGGAAAAAGAGAGAGCACCGAACGCTCTCTCTTCTCTAAATATGGACGCATTCCGAACAGAATGTCGTTTCGATTTAACGTTTGTTGATCTCTTCCTTTAACGCAGCCAATTCAGTGGTCAACTCCTCCTCATATGCTGAAATCCTCGCATTCAAACTATTGATTTCCTTTCCATGGCTGATGGCATGCAAGGTAAGTTCCTCAATTTGTTGCAGGAATCGCTTGTTCATATCATGCACTGTATATCCTTCTTCAGCGACTTGACTGGCCGACGGAATATTAGGTAAATGCTTATTCTTTTTGATGAACGCCTCTACCTCTTCCAGGCTTTTCAACTCATAATTCTCTTCAAAAACAAAATCAGACCAATCTCCCTTTGCCGCCAAGGCCAAATCTTCTGTAACAATTCCGTTTTCCACCCAAAGCAGATAGTTTGCTGTCTGGTCAGTATAGTTGAACACCGTTGGGTCAAGGCTCGCCGGGCCAATATGAGTAGAGCCCGCTATGGTCAAAATGCTACCTGGAACAGTAGTTTCTATATTTCCAATCAAAAAAGTGTCCTTCATAAATGTTTTTCTTTGATCCGCCAGTCTCATCCTTTCAACATCGTCAACAAAGAATGAAAGACCGGTAGCATTAGCTGGTGTATTTTCCGTATTTGTAATGTAATCCGGAATGTTAGCTCCTGTCCCAGTTGTGGCGAATACCAGGTGGTCCTTCACCATTACTTCATCTTCGATAATAGATCTACCTGTTGTAACTATATCTCCCGATACTGTTAAAACTCCTTCCACTTTGGAATCTCCATTCACATGTAATAGAGCTTCCGGAGCATTGACACCAATACCAACCCTTCCAGCATCGGTCAAATTCATGTAATTTTCTAATTCCGTCACATCATCGGAGGACCCTCCAGCGAATACTAATTGAGCTCGGTTGTTTCCTACGTTCCTTCTATAAATATTCCAGGTATACCATCCATCGGAATTCTGGAACGCAATGCCATTATCTTTACTATTGTCAGGAATTTGAAGCAAGATACTTTTCCTACTAGCATCCGAAATGTGCAACTTAGCGTTAGGACTGAAAACACCCGGAACACCTACATGTGGTAAACCAATTCCCACATTCCTTTCAGCATGGACATAACTATCGGTTAAAGTCAGCACTCTTCGAAAATTTGCTGAACTGGGATTGCCAATAGTAGTACCAAATCCAAATATTATCTGTCGGTTTGCAGGTTGATGAGCATAGTGATTATTCCAGTCAGCAAGTATGTACATCTTACCATGATCGGTATCAATACCTGCTCCCACACCAACAAACATCTTATCGACGTTAGGTCTGTTGTCATAATGCCCATAAACTAAAGGACCCTTGCTTTGTGGATCTTTACCTCCGTTTGCCTTGCCTGGAAAACAAAAGGTGATCATCAGTATAAAACCTAATATAACGCCAGATTCCAAAGTTCTCTTGAAATTGATCGGATATTTATTTGATATTTTCATAATATTCTATTTTTTTTATTTAATAATTATTCTTTCTGATTGATTGATCTGTTGCCCTTTGATCTTGAGGATATAGATCCCGCCTGAAAGCGTACTGGCATCGATGTTCAATGTATTCCATCCCTGATCCAACGATTGCTCAAAGTCAAACAGGGTATTGCCTTTCAAGTCGATCAGTGTAGCCTCGACGTTGCCTGCCTCCGGCAAAGCCACTCGTGCAACAATCCAGTCACTACTAGGGTTAGGAAACACATTTACCTGTGGAGAAAGTGGTTCCTCGGGCGTTTCTACTTCGTTCGATTCGGGTGCTTCCCGGGCGAGGTTGTTATTGCTACTTAAATCCGAATAACCGGCAATCAAAGTAGTATTTGCTGGATTTGCCGGGTCTGGATTCCAAACCTGAAGTTCATCAGCCGTATTGATGTCGAATACCACTGCCCGCCCATGCAACAAGTCATAATAAAATAATTCCTCGTCCTGTTGGTCATCAGAAGGGGACCAAAATGAAAAGGCACTCGGGTTGACGACCGGGGTTCCCGAAAAAGCCCCTGTCTGGTTATCAAAGAATTTTTGCATGTTGTAAATCACTTTGATGTTGGTACGGATCCTGGGGCCCTGATACGGAGTGGTGGAAATCCACCTGAAACGCTGTTGCCAACTTTCCGGAGGAGCAGGCGTAAATAACGCGTCAATCTGACCAGTGACTTTATTCAAATCCTTGAAATACCGCGTATCTACATCTTCAGGCCAGTGAGGAGACTCATGCGCAGGGTTGTCAGGATTATAATGGCGCACCCAGTTATGGGGAAACCAATCCAAATTATTGTGGTCATTTATCCAGGATTGAACAGCCGTTGGATTATTTAAATTACTAAATGTAAAACCATTGGGGTTTTTGGCTTTCCAGGTATAAGCATCCGCATAATCATTGAACATGGCAAATCGATTTTGCTGGTTGGTACTGGCATCTTTCACGGCTCTGGGACCATCCTTGAATTTCCATGAACTGTAGACATCTGTCGCACGCGCTAACATCCAGTGTGATCCAGAAACCCCCAATTTTGATCGTTCACTAGCCGTCAAATCCCGTACAACAATTCTTCCCCTCTGGTTATTGGAATAATCTACCACATTTACTTTGTGAAAGACATAATTGGCCCTCGTTAAGTTGGTGGGTTCAGCATGAGCATTATAGACCACTCGCAGGCGATACGTTCCCGCTGTATTCCAGGTATGGGTGAGTGTCCTACCTGAGCCTACAGGTGTATTATTATCTGTGATGGTGCTATTATCCGGATGAATGGTATCCACATAATAATGCAAATTCTCATTTACCATAATGGCCGGAATCCTTTTTGCCTGGGTGCGTTCCGACAGGTACCATTCCGTTCCACTATGAATAAACGTATGCGGGTCACCGTCCAACGTGGAAAAGGAAGTCTCTGTACCTATCGGAAAAGTATAAGTGGTTACATAAGGATCTACGAATCTACCAAATCGTTGGTAATCAAAACCTGCCTCAGAATCTGTACGGTACTCTTCCACGTAAATGTATCCTCCTTCACCCCTATCTTCGTTTAAATTTTCTCCGTCAGGATTTGGATGTGCGGGATCAGGATTACCAGGGGATCCAACAAATCGCAACTGGATCTCCAATAACTCTTTGCCAGCGATCATCACGCGCTTGGAAGCAGGCGTTCTCTTGTAGTATGCAGTTACAGTATTGTACCCACTGTTACTGGAAATATCAAAGTTCTTGGTCCAATTGCCCGAGTTTATCACGTGATTCTTTACTGTTTGTGTTTCGTCCTTCAGGGCATATGTTTGCCTTGTCACGATCCCAAATGAATTGACATTCTCATATTCTAAAATGTAATTGTCTACTTTCGAAGAAATGATATCCGTCAATGTATAAGGTACTTGTTTCTCATCCTGAGCGGGCCACTGGGGGCCTAGGATATGACCATAAAACCCTCGATCCGTTGTGAAAGGTGCAGTATTATTGACTCTAAATTTAATTGCACTTCCTCCTATAGTGAAAGCTATAACACCAGGAGCTCTATTATTCCCTGTCCCATCTCCATTGGGATTAACCGCACTTGTTCCATTATCCTGAATTTCATAGCCGTCATAAAAAGTATTATAATGGCCTTTGGCCTTTCTATATGCCGTTATCATCCAGTTTACAGCCGATCCATCTCCTTCTTCGTTTGGAACGTTTTGCCATTGTTCCTTTCCATTCTTTAATTTCGAGGGAGAAACCAGCGCACTAGGTGGATGTTCCGTCGTAGTTGCCGGATATTGACTATTAATGTACAGAATCTCGTCGGGATCTAAACCAAGTTGATATTTCACACCTTTATAGTGACTAAAACTATTTTTCCCGGTAACGTTACTCCATGAAGGCCAATTTCTAAGTAATTCCATGTCCAAACCTTCTTTCTGATTATTCCTCTGCATTTTACCATTACTTAATGTTTTCTGCTTATTCCAGACATGCACAGGTGTTACTGCACTAACCTTATTTGCATTCATTCTGCGCTGAGCTGTCCATGAAAAGACTAAATCTGACCCCTGTGTGGTCCAATCACTGACTTTTAAATCAAAATCCGGAAATTGATCGTATCTCCTTAGCGCACTTCCGTGGACATTTGAGTCAAAACCGATCCACGGATTGTATTCACCTGGTGTAATCGAGGGGGAACAATAATACTTTGATTCTCCGGCAAAATGTGAGAGCCAAACTTGTGGTACACCTGTGACACGAGCATCTCCATTTTCTACCCCATGCAAAACAAAATCTACATCATCACCAACGTTTAAATGAATTGTTGGAATAGTGGCCTGAGCCGATGAAATTGTACTTTGAATATGACCATTTACTCTTACTGACAGAGTCTTTGATTCAAAAAAGTCCAGGGCATTCAGGGTATTACCCCCATTAATTCCCGGGATTTTTATTTCACTTACTGACGAACCTGGGGGAATAAATAATTCCACAATAACAGGTTGTTCAGATTGATATGATTCGACACAATCCCCTTGGAAATAGTTTCCGAAAAACCAGTTCATAAATTTCCAAAAGCCTGAAACTTCCCCTCTCGTTTTACATTCATCTTTAACGAAAATCTTTTGTCGCGAAGCAACACCTTTTATATCACTCCATACAGTTTCCAGTGGAAATGGAGTATTCTCGTTTGATGTCGAAACATATGCATCAGCGTCCTGAATTAAATCATCAGTGTTGGATCTGTCATGGAAGATGTCGTACACTTTTGCTCCTTTGCCATCATCCAAAGTTGGATCGTAAGCATATACAGCTAATTCAATTCTTTCATTGAATAATGAGTGGCAATTGGAACAATTACCGCGAATTCCTCCTTTGGGGTCTCCGATTGTATATATTGATTTAAAATCCAGATGAACCATTGCACTCGAAGGAACTCCATTACCAGCAACAATGCTCGTATACGTTCCAGGCCCCAATGGAGTAATACCTTGCGCAAATACCTGCGGACTGGCTACAATGAGCCAGAGTACCAGGCTCGATGATAAAGTTTTAATACTGCTCCTGTTGATCATAAATAGAGGTTAAAAATTTGAAAAAATAATGGCAACGCACCATGCTATGCGCATTATTAAGTACCAGAAGGAAAAGGGAGTGTGAACTCTCTCTTTCCATAACAACGGCATATTATTTAAAGGAAAGTCGCCTCTCTACTTAGCACTTACTTGACTTCCTCCTTCAATGCAGCCAACTCTGCGTTCAACTCCTCATACACTAAAAGTCTTGCCTTCAAACTTTTGATCTCATTCTGCTGGCTAATGTTATACAAAGTGAGTTCTTCAATTTGTTGCAGAAATCGTTTGTTCATATCGTGTATGATATATCCTTCTTCAGCGACTTGACTGGCCGACGGAATATTAGGCAAATGCTTATTCTTTTTGATGAACGCCTCTACCTCTTCCAGGCTTCTCAACTCATAATTCTCTTCAAAAACAAAATCAGACCACTCTCCCTTTGCCGCCAAGGCCAAATCTTCTGTAACAATTCCGTTTTCCACCCAAAGCAGATAGTTTGCTGTCTGGTCAGTATAGTTGAACACCGTTGGGTCAAGGCTCGCCGGGCCAATATGAGTAGAGCCCGCTATGGTCAAAATGCTACCTGGAACAGTAGTTTCTATATTTCCAATCAAAAAAGTGTCCTTCATAAATGTTTTTCTTTGATCCGCCAGTCTCATCCTTTCAACATCGTCAACAAAGAATGAAAGACCGGTAGCATTAGCTGGTGTATTTTCCGTATTTGTAATGTAATCCGGAATGTTAGCTCCTGTCCCAGTTGTGGCGAATACCAGGTGGTCCTTCACCATTACTTCATCTTCGATAATAGATCTACCTGTTGTAACTATATCTCCCGATACTGTTAAAACTCCTTCCACTTTGGAATCTCCATTCACATGTAATAGAGCTTCCGGAGTATTGACACCAATACCAACCCTTCCAGCATCGGTCAAATTCATGTAATTTTCTAATTCCGTCACATCATCGGAGGACCCTCCAGCGAATACTAATTGAGCTCGGTTGTTTCCTACGTTCCTTCTATAAATATTCCAGGTATACCATCCATCGGAATTCTGGAACGCAATGCCATTACCTTTACTATTGTCAGAAATTTGAAGCAAGATACTTTTCCTACTAGCATCCGAAATGTGCAACTTAGCGTTAGGACTGAAAACACCCGGAACACCTACATGTGGTAAACCAATTCCCACATTCCTTTCAGCATGGACATAACTATCAGTTAAAGTCAGCACTCTTTGATAATTAGGAACATTTATGTGGTTAATAGTAGTACCAAATCCAAATATTATCTGTCGGTTGGCAGATTGATTGGCATAGTGATTGTTCCAGTCAGCAAGTATGTACATCTTACCATGATCGGTATCAATACCCGCACCCACGCCCAGAAACATCTTATCTACGTTAGGTCTGTTGTCGTAATGTCCATAAATTAAGGGTCCCTTGCTTTTTGGATCTTTACCTCCGTTTGCCTTGCCTGGAAAACAAAAGATGAACATCGATATAAAACCTAGTATGACACCAAGCCCTAAGGAACTCTTAAAATTGATCCGATATTTAGTCGATATTTTCATAACAGTTTATTTTCTAATTAATAATTATTCTTTCTGATTGATTGATCTGTTGCCCTTTGACCTTCAGAATATAAATACCACCTGAAAGCGTACTGGCATCTATATTTAACGTGTTCCAGCCCTGGTCCAACGATTGCTCAAAGTCAAACAGGGTATTGCCTTTCAGGTCGATCAGTGTGGCCTCGACGTTGCCTGCCTCCGGCAAAGCCACTCGTGCAACAATCCAGTCACTACTAGGGTTAGGAAACACATTTACCTGTGGAGAAAGTGGTTCCTCGGGCGTTTCTACTTCGTTCGATTCGGGTGCTTCCCGGGCGAGGTTGTTATTGCTACTTAAATCCGAATAACCGGCAATCAAAGTAGTATTTGCTGGATTTGCCGGGTCTGGATTCCAAACCTGAAGTTCATCAGCCGTATTGATGTCGAATACCACTGCCCGCCCATGCAACAAGTCATAATAAAATAATTCCTCGTCCTGTTGGTCATCAGAAGGGGACCAAAATGAAAAGGCACTCGGGTTGACGACCGGGGTTCCCGAAAAAGCCCCTGTCTGGTTATCAAAGAATTTTTGCATGTTGTAAATCACTTTGATGTTGGTACGGATCCTGGGGCCCTGATACGGAGTGGTGGAAATCCACCTGAAACGCTGTTGCCAACTTTCCGGAGGAGCAGGCGTAAATAACGCGTCAATCTGACCAGTGACTTTATTCAAATCCTTGAAATACCGCGTATCTACATCTTCAGGCCAGTGAGGAGACTCATGCGCAGGGTTGTCAGGATTATAATGGCGCACCCAGTTATGGGGAAACCAATCCAAATTATTGTGGTCATTTATCCAGGATTGAACAGCCGTTGGATTATTTAAATTACTAAATGTAAAACCATTGGGGTTTTTGGCTTTCCAGGTATAAGCATCCGCATAATCATTGAACATGGCAAATCGATTTTGCTGGTTGGTACTGGCATCTTTCACGGCTCTGGGACCATCCTTGAATTTCCATGAACTGTAGACATCTGTCGCACGCGCTAACATCCAGTGTGATCCAGAAACCCCCAATTTTGATCGTTCACTAGCCGTCAAATCCCGTACAACAATTCTTCCCCTCTGGTTATTGGAATAATCTACCACATTTACTTTGTGAAAGACATAATTGGCCCTCGTTAAGTTGGTGGGTTCAGCATGAGCATTATAGACCACTCGCAGGCGATACGTTCCCGCTGTATTCCAGGTATGGGTGAGTGTCCTACCTGAGCCTACAGGTGTATTATTATCTGTGATGGTGTTATCCGGATGAATGGTATCCACATAATAATGCAAATTCTCATTTACCATAATGGCCGGAATCCTTTTTGCCTGGGTGCGTTCCGACAGGTACCATTCCGTTCCACTATGAATAAACGTATGCGGGTCACCGTCCAACGTGGAAAAGGAAGTCTCTGTACCTATCGGAAAAGTATAAGTGGTTACATAAGGATCTACGAATCTACCAAATCGTTGGTAATCAAAACCTGCCTCAGAATCTGTACGGTACTCTTCCACGTAAATGTATCCTCCTTCACCCCTATCTTCGTTTAAATTTTCTCCGTCAGGATTTGGATGTGCGGGATCAGGATTACCAGGGGATCCAACAAATCGCAACTGGATCTCCAATAACTCTTTGCCAGCGATCATCACGCGCTTGGAAGCAGGCGTTCTCTTGTAGTATGCAGTTACAGTATTGTACCCACTGTTACTGGAAATATCAAAGTTCTTGGTCCAATTGCCCGAGTTTATCACGTGATTCTTTACTGTTTGTGTTTCGTCCTTCAGGGCATATGTTTGCCTTGTCACGATCCCAAATGAATTGACATTCTCATATTCTAAAATGTAATTGTCTACTTTCGAAGAAATGATATCCGTCAATGTATAAGGTACTTGTTTCTCATCCTGAGCGGGCCACTGGGGGCCTAGGATATGACCATAAAACCCTCGATCCGTTGTGAAAGGTGCAGTATTATTGACTCTAAATTTAATTGCACTTCCTCCTATAGTGAAAGCTATAACACCAGGAGCTCTATTATTCCCTGTCCCATCTCCATTGGGATTAACCGCACTTGTTCCATTATCCTGAATTTCATAGCCGTCATAAAAAGTATTATAATGGCCTTTGGCCTTTCTATATGCCGTTATCATCCAGTTTACAGCCGATCCATCTCCTTCTTCGTTTGGAACGTTTTGCCATTGTTCCTTTCCATTCTTTAATTTCGAGGGAGAAACCAGCGCACTAGGTGGATGTTCCGTCGTAGTTGCCGGATATTGACTATTAATGTACAGAATCTCGTCGGGATCTAAACCAAGTTGATATTTCACACCTTTATAGTGACTAAAACTATTTTTCCCGGTAACGTTACTCCATGAAGGCCAATTTCTAAGTAATTCCATGTCCAAACCTTCTTTCTGATTATTCCTCTGCATTTTACCATTACTTAATGTTTTCTGCTTATTCCAGACATGCACAGGTGTTACTGCACTAACCTTATTTGCATTCATTCTGCGCTGAGCTGTCCATGAAAAGACTAAATCTGACCCCTGTGTGGTCCAATCACTGACTTTTAAATCAAAATCCGGAAATTGATCGTATCTCCTTAGCGCACTTCCGTGGACATTTGAGTCAAAACCGATCCACGGATTGTATTCACCTGGTGTAATCGAGGGGGAACAATAATACTTTGATTCTCCGGCAAAATGTGAGAGCCAAACTTGTGGTACACCTGTGACACGAGCATCTCCATTTTCTACCCCATGCAAAACAAAATCTACATCATCACCAACGTTTAAATGAATTGTTGGAATAGTGGCCTGAGCCGATGAAATTGTACTTTGAATATGACCATTTACTCTTACTGACAGAGTCTTTGATTCAAAAAAGTCCAGGGCATTCTGGGTATTACCCCCATTAATTCCCGGGATTTTTATTTCACTTACTGACGAACCTGGGGGAATAAATAATTCCACAATAACAGGTTGTTCAGATTGATATGATTCGACACAATCCCCTTGGAAATAGTTTCCGAAAAACCAGTTCATAAATTTCCAAAAGCCTGAAACTTCCCCTCTCGTTTTACATTCATCTTTAACGAAAATCTTTTGTCGCGAAGCAACACCTTTTATATCACTCCATACAGTTTCCAGTGGAAATGGAGTATTCTCGTTTGATGTCGAAACATATGCATCAGCGTCCTGAATTAAATCATCAGTGTTGGATCTGTCATGGAAGATGTCGTACACTTTTGCTCCTTTGCCATCATCCAAAGTTGGATCGTAAGCATATACAGCTAATTCAATTCTTTCATTGAATAATGAGTGGCAATTGGAACAATTACCGCGAATTCCTCCTTTGGGGTCTCCGATTGTATATATTGATTTAAAATCCAGATGAACCATTGCACTCGAAGGAACTCCATTACCAGCAACAATGCTCGTATACGTTCCAGGCCCCAATGGAGTAATACCTTGCGCAAATACCTGCGGACTGGCTACAATGAGCCAGAGTACCAGGCATGAGGTCAAAATTTTTGAATAGATTTTTGTGATCATAAAAAGTAGGTTAAATGGTTAATAAAAACATTATACATCTTATACAATGTTATATCTAGCTATTTAATGATTAGGCGTTCTTCTTTCTGGAAATCCATACCAGCTATTCGAAGGATCACTACCCCTGAAGAAAGGTCCAATTGATCCATCGTTAGCTCATTATTTCCTTCTACCAACTGGTATATTATGCTTTCCATCATTTTCCCTTCAAGTGAGACGATCTCAACACGTACAGTTTGAGCCTGGGGCACCTGCAATTGAACGTGGATGGTTTCTGTCGTAGGGTTGGGATAAACACTTACCTCAGGTGAAGCCATTTCTTCAATGGTATCATTCGATGCATCCTCCTCGGTGGTTTGTCTGGCTGCAGTATTGTTGTTGTTTCCATTGCTGCTTGCAGCAGGTATGGTGAATTGATCTACGATGTGGTAATTGAGGTCATAAAAGGTGCAGGAGATATGATCAGTTCCTACCTCTGCCAGCATGGCCCCCCAGGTGGTGTTGTAATGGACTTCCGTGGTTACTCCTGGGGTGGGAATAGGCTGGGTCTGTTGTTTATTGATCACCAAATGTCCTCCTAATCCGTTAATGACATAGTTGAACCTGTTCACCACGTTCCGTTCATAGTAATGCTGGTCACCCGAGAGTACGACAGATGCACCCCATTGCTGATAGGGCCATTGGATTTCCGGATCACTTCCATGGCTACCGTCAGGGTTGGCCTGCGCATAAGGAGGTACGTGACCATAGACAATTTTATATTTGGCATTAGAGGCAGCTAGTCGCGCTTTTAACCAAAGGGCCTGGGTAGACGTGGCATTACGGCCATCCGGGTCCTCTGCCGTGCCATCGGCACGGACATTGGTATTGAGTGCAAATAAGTGTATATCCCCTATGCGCTTATCATAATATCGTTCGTTGTTTGGATAGGTAAAGAAATTGAGCCACTCATTGGGTAAATAACTGGACGAGTGCCCGGGTATGGTACGGTAATCGTGATTGCCCAACACGGTCCAGAATCGGTTCGTGTTGTTCGGGCTACCATTGCCATAGCTGCCATGATAAGGATAAATATAGTCGTGGTAATATTGCCCGCAGTTTTCATCAATGCTACCACCGCAGGTACCAAACTGTGCATGTACATCTTCATAGTTGTCATCCCCCATGCCCACAATGAAGTCCGGGTTCCAGGATTTCACCATCGCGGCCACATTGGCAGCCGGATCCCCGGCACATCCTTCATCACCTATGATGGCAAATCGGATCGAGTTGTTATTAGACAAGCTTTTGACTTTATCCTGATAATTGAAGAAATCCCTGGCATCGAACACGCCCATTCCTGGTATTTTAAATTTATACAATGTCGCATTCGTAATTCTCGCTTCAATAATAACAGGTACCGTAGGCTCATAGTATTTCAGACAATTGGGCGTGATTCGTGGGGATAAAAAATGTATGAAGCTGGATATGACTTGACTAAGCGTCAGTCTTGCCCGGGTTTTACATCCTTCAGGAGCATACAATTTGGCACTCTGAGCGATCTTCTTGATGTCGTTACTCTCTGTAGTAAAAGTGAATGTTTGATAGATCGAATGTACGACATCTGTGGTAACGGTTGTAGTTTTTTGAATATAGTTCGGGCTTGCAACATCACTATAAACGCTATAGATAAGTCTGCCTTTTCCATCATGTTGGTCCCGATCATAGTTATGAACTGAAATTGTAACTCTCCCATTTTGACCAAAATTATCTGCGATAATACCTCCTGACAGATCAGCGTCCTTCCTAAAGACACTTCTAAAATTCAAATGCTGCATGTTGTCCGAATCAACTCCCGAGTCTATCGTTGCATTGAGGGATCTCTTAGTAATAACTTCACCACCTGTCGATGGGATTTGTGCAAAACCCGAGGCACATAGCATCAAGAGCATCCATGCCGTGAGCCATCGGCGTTTGTTTATGTCCGCTCCAAAAAACAGAGGTCGGATGCCCCTCAGTTCATCAGAAAAAATAAAGGATAAACCTGGAACTTTTAGGAGATATTCATGCTTACACATACGCAAGAAGTTATTTTTTCATTGACTTTCGTTTAGTAAATTTTGACTCATTCTGTACCCATCATGGGTGAGAAAATCATTTTGGAATAGGGGTAAATTCGATCATTAGGGTCAATCAAGTCTTACTTGTCGGATTGCGGACACAAGTGATTTGCAGAATGCAGAAATGATTTGCACTTCGACAAGCTCAGTGCAGGCACTTCGGCAGACTTAGGGCAGGCACTTCGGCAGACTTAGGGCAGACACTTCGGCAGACTTAGGGCAGACACTTCGGCAGATGAAGGCAGGTATTCGGCGGACTTAGGGCAGACACTTCGGCAGACTTAGGGCAGGCACTTCGGCAGACTTAGGGCAGGTATCCGGCAAGTTCATTTCGAGGACTCACACTTCGAGAACCTCAGTGTGACGTCTACACCAGGGAGTGGTGGGTAGTTTATTTACAATCCCCCCTGCCCCCTTTAGCAATGCTATTAAGTTAAGGTTTGTCTTCGTGACCCGGTCACCGCGAAGAATTGAATCGGACCGCCGAAGCGGCAGTCTATTGTGCATTTGTTTACCGAAAGATTATTTGAGATTGCTTCTCCTGATCGTAATGACGTTTCATTTCTCTTAACTTAATAGCATTGCCCCCTTTTAGGAAAGGGGGATTTACTTCTAATGAAGGATAGATGTTATCAGCAAAAGGACTGCCTTCTTCAACACATATAACGCGTATCAAAAGTCTGCATAAAGAAAACGTGCGAGGGATTAGCATGTTTATGGAGACACGAATATGACGGGAGAGACTCGCATCGAGGGTTGCTATAATCAAAAAATAAATCCAATGAAGATGGCTTTCTTCGTGGGCCTCAAAGTCTGTCAGGGGTTCTTATGTGATCAAAGCATTAGTGATGGCCACCCTGGGCATTCAAGGGTAGGCCATCAACAATGAAACTCCCTTATGTATGGTAATCCGGGAAGTGACGATGATGATAAGTACTTCAACTCCTCATTTTTATAAAGACCTAAAAAAGTATGGAACTCGACCTCATTGCATGTGAAAACCAGCCAGTTGACAAAAATCAAAATGCTGGAATCCATAATAATGTTCCGAATTGTCTCCTACTAGGTTATTCAGCCGGATTTACCATCCGTATCAGATCATTCTATCTATCACGGCTAAAAGATTAACTGTCGAACTTCCGTACTGAATTTAAAAGCGATGAACATGCAAATGTCTTTACAAAAATTTATGATGACCGTCATTTGCTTCTGCTCAATGACAATTGTCCAGGCCACTGATCAGGAGCTCATCTTTTTTTCTAATCTGGATGTACGACAAGTATTCCGACTGAACGCCGGGCGAGGTGGGGGTATCATTGCCGATGTTTCTTCTGGCGGACAAGTGGATGTGAAAGTATTTCAGGATGATCCGGGGGCAATCGACCGCAAGGGAGCGCTGCTATACGAGGTGTTTTCCAACAGCACAACTACCAATTTCCAGGGCAGTGCCCGATCATACAACCGGTCTGAACTCGGTTGGGGCGCACACTATTATCCGGCTGTTTGGACCAGTACGGACATTTCCGCCTCCACACTAGGGGTAGATCTCTTAACCTACAATGACAATGGGCGCAGGAAATTTACACCGCTCAATGCTACAATTCCAGTCGTGATCGAAATCATAGTGACACAGGCGACCTTTCATTCGGCCAAGGTTCCTGGGATTGGCATCATTGACAACAGTAAAACGGGCATTTTATTCAAACCCAGTCATTTCTGCGCCAATCCTGCCAATAAAGATCAAGAACCATGCAGGACGTGGATTAAAGTGAAATCACCTGATTTAATAGCTAATGCTGATCTGGTACTGGCCTTACATAGGGGACACTGGGGTTTTGACCTGGGCACCGGCTACCCGGAAAACTCAAGACTGGCCATAGAAAGATCTGTCGATTTTTCGCGCATGGCAGAAACGGATGTCACGATAACAAGTGATAATAAGCTGGTTGTTAGTCATGACTTTTCATTGAAGAGAATTTCCAATTCCACAATCGCAAATAGTTATACTTTTAATCAAACTTTGGCTCAGTTGCAGGCGTTGAAATTGAAACATCGCAATGGTACCGTAAGTACAGCCCACTATTTATCTTTCTCGCAATTGATCGATCTGGCTAAAGAACATCGGGTGCTGATCATGGTGGATATCAAGGGGTTGCAGCCCAAAATTGAAAATGGCACCTGCGTTTTGAATTGTCAATATTCCGATTTACAAAAACAAAAAGAGAGTTGGTTGAAAATATTTGGATTGTGCATGGACGTGGTGATTGAGGAAGAAGCCATGGCTTATGTTGCTTTCAAGACGCCATACCTTTTTGACGATTTGAAGACTGAAATTCCACGATTAGATCTTGAGAAAGTCTTATATATGCCGGTGGTCCAACCATCCAGAACCGATTTTGTTGCTTTTGTAGATGACTGGCACTTGAAAGGTGGAAGAGCTGTGGTTGCTTACGAAACCAATTTTCTTAACGCTACGCATCCTATCCTGGCTCCTATTACGAAACACGGCACAACATATGACAACCTCATGCACTATGTCTACGACAACACCAGACTAAGGGGTGGATCATTTTCGCCTGAGCCCAATGGCCCCAGAGGCGTTTCTTTTCGGTGGAATAATTGGTTCATGAAAAGTCCCACTGATTTCAGGGGTGATCCTATGAACCTCATCAATGTTCCTTTCGGGGAAATCATGATGATCACTACCGATCGTCCGGAAGTATGGACAGCTATCAATAACCAACTCAACCAATAAACTCCTTTCTTTATGTGTACTTCTTTTTCAAAGACATCATTTCATTCCTCTCTTATATTTGTTTTATCCGGTTTAATCTTATCGATCACTTGTGGCGGAACGAAACTTTTTGCACAAAGTCCTCCACCCTATAATTATGATACTCCTTTAGGCACGCGGATACATGCCTGGCATCAGGCAGAATTCAACAATCAAATCCTCAGTTTTTCCGATGCCAGTGCCGTACCTTCGGGAAATGACGGACTGATGCTCCGGTTTTCAGCGAACATGAACCTGACGCGTGCTTCAGATTTGTTGACCTTCACTACAGACAATTTTAGTTCTAAAGTGCTCAAGGTTTCATACGACTCTCATACGTTGAAGCTCCGGCGGTTCATTACAGCTACTAAATTTTACGATTACGTCTTGTTCGACCCGCTTTTTGAGACGAACAGCAGTCCGGAGGAAGGCACCTGGGAGATACGGCTCTACTTCACTGCTTCCTTTCTGTGGGTACAAGCCGAATTACACGGCACTACTAATAAGCGATACCTTTCACCTGTCTACTGGGGAATGGATTTTACCGGAAAGACGCACATGACACATTTCCTCAATCGCGAAAGTCGTTCAAAAGTAAAAATTGGTACGCTGGGAAATCCTGATGGGTTTAGTATTCCGACGCAAGTGGAGTTGTATGCTTTTACGTATAATACTTTGCAAACCAATATTCAACAAAATTTTTCCAATCACCTTAATTCTTCTACTGCCTCAAGGCCTGTTGGAACAATAGAAAATGCAGTCTCAGTATCAGAAGATCAGCTAACTGAAAATAAGCTCGAGGTTTACCCAAACCCTAGCGAGAATGGTGTTTTCAAAGTTGATTGGATCTCTAAAAATGCTTTTCAGAATGATATTCAGGTATTTGATATTTCAGGGCAATTGATCTTTGGAAAACACGTTCAGTTTGAAAAAGGTATTAATCAATTCGAAATAGACATGAGGTCGTTTCCCAGGGGTGTATATCTGTTGAAGTTTGAGCATGCCGGGGGCGAAGAACAATCTCGTAGAATTATTATAGAATAGTGCTATGGTGAAGTAGTCAGGTTGACGGGCCCCTCTTCGGCAATCTATTCGTAATGATCTTGATGTTGCTTAATGGTCATCTTGGGACTTTCGAGGGAGACCACCGATCGATGAGACTTCCCTAGTCGTAGATTGCATCTACGACTTTATATCATTTCTATTGCCAATAGACTCTTCAGGCTTGCATAATTTCTGGCACTACTGTACAAATAATGTTCTGCCTCTGTAACCCAACCCGCTCTGACAGGATTTTCATGAATATAATTCAATCTGCTGTCAATCATTTCATTAGTATCTAATTGGACCGCATGATTTTCGTGTGTCCAAAACTGCTTGTCTCCAGAACATTTGTTGTACTTCGCATGGTATGCGAATATAATTCGCATCCATTCTTTTCGACTTTCAGCACCATTTTCATCCACTGATTTCATAATTGACCTTGATGTGAATCGCTTAAAATCTCTGATGGTATTAGATAATGTACTTATTTCACTCCTTACAATCAA
This sequence comes from Cyclobacteriaceae bacterium, assembly GCA_965215825.1. GTDB lineage: Bacteria > Bacteroidota > Bacteroidia > Cytophagales > Cyclobacteriaceae > JAWPMT01. The sequence goes on from CBDCEM010000003.1 coordinate 2,839,853, forward strand.
ATGAATATGATTGGTCATGATCACATAACCATAAATCACTAAACCATTATGTTTCTGGCAAAATGTCAGGCTTTCAATAATAATATCTCGGTACACTTGTCGACTGAAAATATCAACCCATCCAACGACTTGAAAGGTGACGAAATAGATACCAGATTGATCCTTAATTTGGTAGCTCTCTGACATGATGAAGTTGTTTGTTTGTAAAGGAAAGATAATGCTTTTTAACCTGCTCGGATAGCAGAAAATAAAAAAGCGTAGAAACATCCTACGCTTAGTAATAGCCATAAATCCTGAAGGCAGAAAACCCTTCACTAGTCGTAGATTGCATCTACGACTTTATATCATTTCTATTGCCAATAGACTCTCCATGCTTGCATAATTTCTGGCACTACTGTACAAATAATGTTCTGCCTCTGTAACCCAACCCGCTCTGACAGGATTTTCATGAATATAATTCAATCTGCTGTCAATCATTTCATTAGTATCTAATTGGACCGCATGATTTTCGTGTGTCCAAAACTGCTTGTCTCCAGAACATTTGTTGTACTTCGCATGGTATGCGAATATAATTCGCATCCATTCTTTTCGACTTTCAGCACCATTTTCATCCACTGATTTCATAATTGACCTTGATGTGAATCGCTTAAAATCTCTGATGGTATTAGATAATGTACTTATTTCACTCCTTACAATCAAATGAATATGATTGGTCATGATCACATAACCATAAATCACTAAACCATTATGTTTCTGGCAAAATGTCAGGCTTTCAATAATAATATCTCGGTACACTTGTCGACTGAAAATATCAACCCATCCAACGACTTGAAAGGTGACGAAATAGATACCAGATTGATCCTTAATTTGGTAGCTCTCTGACATGATGAAGTTGTTTGTTTGTAAAGGAAAGATAATGCTTTTTAACCTGCTCGGATAGCAGAAAATAAAAAAGCGTAGAAACATCCTACGCTTAGTAATAGCCATAAATCCTGAAGGCAGAAAACCCTTCACTAGTCGTAGATTGCATCTACGACTTTATATCATTTCTATTGCCAATAGACTCTCCATGCTTGCATAATTTCTGGCACTACTGTACAAATAATGTTCTGCCTCTGTAACCCAACCCGCTCTGACAGGATTTTCATGAATATAATTCAATCTGCTGTCAATCATTTCATTAGTATCTAATTGGACCGCATGATTTTCGTGTGTCCAAAACTGCTTGTCTCCAGAACGTTTATTGTACTTCGCATGGTATGCGAAAATAATTCGCATCCATTCTTTTCGACTTTCAGCACCATTTTCATCCACTGATTTCATAATTGACCTTGATGTGAATCGCTTAAAATCTCTGATCGTGTCAGACAAGCTATCCATTTCGCTCCTTATGATCATATGAATATGATTGGTCATGATCACATAACCATAAATCACTAAACCCTTATGTTTCTGGCAAAATGTCAGGCTTTCAATAATAATATCTCGGTACACTTGTCGACTGAAAATATCAACCCATCCAGCGACTTGAAAGGTGACGAAATAGATAGCAGATTGATCCTTAATTTGGTAGCTGTCTGACATGATGAAATTGTTTGTTTGTAAAGGAAAGATAATGCTTTTTAACCTGCTCAGATAGCAGAAAATAAAAAAGCGAAGAAACATCCTACGCTTAGTAATAGGGGTAATCCAGGGAGTAACGTCACTTCGAGAGATCGCCCTATCCAGAGACCGCAAAAAGTAGAGTCTGATACAATATTCGAAAGGGCTCCACTTCGACCAGCAGAGTTCCGAGCTTAGAGTAGCTAGTGACTTGAATTCGACTTATGATGATCTCAAAAAAACCGTCCTTAACCCTCACTGCGAACCTTATCGAGTGGGGTGTAGCGTGGAAAGGTGTGGCAGTCTACGCTTATCTTATAGAAGATTACTTCGGCCATTTGAGAAATTGTTGTGAATGGCCTCGTAATGACAGTTTGAATCGTTTTATAATCGAACTCTGGTAGTGGTCATCCTGAGGCACTCGAAGGATTGACCATGGCTCTGAAGATCATTGAACATGTCGGGAACCGCATCATCTACGCCAACTTAATGTTCACTAAGATTCAAACTTATACCCATTATGCTTAACTTGACCTAATCGCTGCTGCCACCGCCATGCATCTCTCAACATGTCTTCCAGGTGCTTTTCAGCTTTCCAGTTCAGTGCTTTGTTGGCCATTTGAGTATCGGCATAGATCTGTTCAATGTCTCCCGGTCTCCGGTCTGTCATTTCATAATTCAATGGTATCTCAGATACTTTTTCGAATGTTTTAATGACCTCCAATACGGAGTACCCTTTTCCTGTGCCAATATTCAATGCCTGGTAGGAAGAATTTCCTGAGTATTTTGATAGTAGTTTTTCCATACCGGCAATGTGTGCTTTCGCTAAGTCTACTACATGGATATAATCGCGAATGGCAGTTCCATCCGGCGTATTATAATCATTACCAAATACCCTTAATGGACCTCTGATTCCCGCAGCACTCTGCATCATGAAAGGCACCAGGTTGTTGGGTGTACCTAGAGGTAGTTCCCCGATTTGCGCGGTTGCATGTGCTCCCACCGGATTGAAGTACCTCAGACTCATACAATTGAGCCCCTTCTCGACGGCTAAAGTTTGATCTTTTAGGATCTCTTCTCCAATCTGTTTGGTATTGCCATAAGGAGACGTTGCCAGCTGAAAAGGCGTGGATTCAGTAACCGGAAGCTGTTCGGGTTGGCCATAGACAGTACAAGAAGAAGAAAAAACCAAATAAGGTATGGCGAATGCTTTCATCATATCTGTCAGATTGAGTAGTCCCAGGAGGTTGTTACGATAATACTTTCCCGGGTATTCCACGGACTCTCCTACCGCCTTACTCGCGGCAAAGTGTATCACAGCATTTACATCTTTAATTTCCGTAAATAAGGCCTGTAACTTTTCCTGATCGCAAAGGTCAATTTGAAAGAAGGATGGCTTCACTCCTGCTATTGCGGCAATACCTTCCAGCACATGAACCGAGGAATTCGACAAGTTGTCAACGATAACCGGTTCATAACCTGCGTCTATCAATTCCACCACGGTGTGAGCGCCGATGTAGCCGGTACCTCCCGTTACTAATACTTTCATAGATCATTTTATTAACAGTTCAAATATGGTGATGTAAACACAGCATAAAGGGAGGTGAATTCATCAAAGGAGGATGAAAGTTAGGTTTGGAGAAATAGTAAAACTTTAAAATCAAAATTCGGATACGATATATTCGGCGCAGGTAAACGTTGTATCATACTATCGGCCTTTTTAAAAAGAATACGTTCCTTTCTTGAAAAATGATTGCATCAGTTGATATGATTCCACTTCTTGCGACCTCATGATCTTGCTTAAAGTCAATTGACATTTTGCCCTTTGCAAATTATGATCCGGAAATGCGATTTTATAGTATACATCTCCATTGAGAAAATCAGTGAGAAACCTTATTCCCATGATGAAGGCCATATAGGGAGGTGAGAGATGAAGTGATTCCACTTCAATGGGTGTTAATGTTTCACCTAATGCTTCCAGATATCCCTTGCAATATGCTTGAAATTTACCTTTGTCTAATCCTATTGCGGAAAGGTCAGATTCATCCTCTGCATTGCAAACAGCAGATGTTCTGACCCCATCACCAAAGTCATAATGTACAATGCCTGGCATAACTGTGTCCAGGTCTATGACACATATGGCCTTATGGTTTCGACTATCAAACAACACATTGTTACACTTCGTATCGTTATGTGTCGTTCTCAATGGAATTATTCCCTTCTTCTGAAGGCTCTCCAACCTCAGATGATCGTCTGCATCTCTCATCGCCAGGGTGATTAATTCTTTTGCCTGCTTTTTCCTATGAGATTTGTCATTTTCAATCGCATGTTTCAGTTGCTTCATTCGAAAACTCAATGAATGAAACTCCGGAAGTAGTACATGTAAATGTGTGGGGTTTAAGCCTGACAACTCCTTCGTAAATAAAGCAAATCCTCTTGCCGTTTCATATACTGCTTCTTTACATGGAAGTGTATCAAAGACCCTGGTTTCAGAAATGAATTCAAACAGCCGCCAGTAAGAGTTCTCTAATTTCAAAAACCATGCTCCCGACATTGTTGGTATGAGCGTCAAAGTCAAATGGCCAGCATGAATGTCAGCGTGTTTTTTCTGATGAAGCAATACTGTTGCAATATTGTGCATCAGGTGATCGACCCTGGCAAAAACAAAATGATTGATCCGCTGTAAGAAATAACCTGTAAGTTCTGGATTTTTGTTAATCAGGTGATAAGAATCATTGATATGTCCCCTATTCACGGGAATACATGCATCTATCTGCCCTTCCAGGTCAAATGCTCTGAGGATCAATTGAAGGTGGCGGCTTTCCATAAGTTGTTCGGGTAGTGTCTCTGATCAATCAACTCAAATAATTTTTGGCGCACGACAGGTTTATCTTCTTTGTAGGTTACCCCAAACCAGGCATCTTTTGTGGGAATAACTGGTACAGGTGTTCCCTTTTCTCTTATCTGATCTAAAACCAGGGGCATGAAAAATTCCACCTTTAAATTGTCTTTATTCGTATCAAAAAAAGTCACGAACCCACGCCTGATGACCTCAAAAACAGCAGGTGTAAACCCCATCAGGTTCATAGATACTATTTCATCTCCCCGCAATTGAATTCGCAGGTTATCTTCTACGAAAAAGATGTATTGCTTCTCCTTAAAAATCTCAGTTCGCTCAACAATTTTTGTCAATAAGTTGTTTTGAACTTCACAAACCCCTCTGGATACTTTTCCATGATCTGTCAGCGTGTTTTTCAGGACATATCCCAGCAGGCAGGCTTCCAGCTTACTTCTGTCCATTTGCATCAGGGCATTATGTATTTTTTGAAGTGAGGAACGCCCGTAATAATCATCAGCATTCACGATCGCAAAAGGGGAATCGACTGCAGATTCTGCCATTAAAACAGCATGCGCTGTGCCCCAGGGTTTCTGTCGTCCCGTAGGCAATTCTAACCCTTCCGGAAGAAATTCCAGTTCCTGGAAGACATAGGCCATTTCGACACCAGATGGCAAACGATCCTGATAGATCTCAAGGAATTCAGCCTCTATACTTTTACGAATGACAAATACTATTTTTTTAAAACCTGCTATGATAGCATCATAAATGGTGTAATCCATCAATGTCTCACCAGAAGGACCGAATCGATCCATCTGTTTCAGGCTACCATAACGACTGCCCAAGCCAGCTGCCAGGACTACTAAAGTAGGTTTTTGGTTCATATTTAAAGGTGAGGGTTCAAAATTCTCTGAAAACTTTTATCACGACAAATTTCGAAAACCCAGAAGCCCGTAGAGGTAAGAAACTCATTAGATAAGTGGGACGAATCAGTCATAAAAAGCATAACCCAATTCATCTGTCCATGTTGCCAAAAAGAGTCATTCACAAAAGTGAGTAACTGGTCTTTCAATTGAATTATCCTTGCTATTTTCATTTAACCTGGTTAGAAAATTCTCCCACATATGGGCCAAAGGGTCTGTATTTCCTTGATTACTGAAACATAGCACTTCTGCCTGCTCCGTCGGTGAGTAGGTATTAACAAAAATCACCCCATCTACGCCACTTTCTTCAAGTCTCCGAAGAGCAGTTTGTTCATCAGAGTGCGCAATTGCCAATGCAAGCAAGTAACCGGATTCCATAGCTAGCTTATCAATTTCATGGAGGAAATCAAAAGTAACTGGCGGAGATAATACTATGCCTATTCTTTTAGTAAGGTTATTTCTCAAAGTTGCAGCGGCCCGATTTGGGAAATAATTCATTTTCTGGGCCTCATCAAGTACTCTATTCATGGTGCGAATACTGATACTTTGATCTCTGTTCAGTGCTCTTGAAACAGTAGAGATAGAAAGATTGAGATTCAGTGCAATATCTCGTAAGGTGCATATTTTTGATTTCCCTCGAACCATCGTTTGCTTTATGTTCTGTTATATGCCGAGATCTTTTGAAATTCTTTCCAGTTTGATACCAGGTGCAGGTTGAAACTCCGTTTGTCCATTAACTATCATTCCGCCATCGGAGATACTTACTTTGTATATTTCCGGTTCCCTTTCAAACTCTTGACAGTAGGCTTTGGAGATACTTTCAACAAAATCCGATTGATGATCGCTTTCAATTAAATTGAGTGTACATCCGCCGAAACCTCCTCCCATCATTCTGGACCCCAGCACCGATGGGTTGTTCCTGGTTGTATCAACCAAAAAATCTAGTTCATTGCAGCTCACTTCATATAGGCCTTTTAAGCCCTCATGAGTTTGATACATTAGTTGTCCCAATAAGTCAAGGTCGTGGTTTTTAATCGCTGATATTGCCGCAATCACTCTCTGCTGCTCTTCAATGACGTATTGGCATCGCCTTAAACTTACTTCGTCCAATTGTTGCTTTACACTTTCCAACATCTCTAAGGTAGCGTCGGTCAGGTAATCTATGTCATATCTTGCCTTAAGTACCTTAAGGCCCGCTTCGCTTTGGGTTCTTCGGATATTGTATCCGTCTGACGCGGATAACTCATGAGTTACTTTACTATTGCAAAGAACAAATGTGTGACCTGACAGGTCCAGGTCATGATAGCTTATCCGGTCATTGCGACAATTTAATTGCAGGATCTGGTTCTCGATACCAAATACACTTGCACACTGATCCATGGAACCACACTGGACCCCAACAAAGTTATTTTCTGCATTTTGGGCAATTTTTGCCAGTCTGAATTTATCAAGGTCTAATCCAAATATTTCATTCAATCCAATGGCTACTCCACATTCAAGTGCAGCAGAAGAGGACATTCCTGACCCCATTGGAATATCTCCGCTAAAAACCAGATCGAACCCACCTATCTTTAAATCCAGTTTTAGCAACTCGGAGCATACTCCGATGATGTAGTCGCTCCACGCCTGGGATGGTTTCAGATCGTGCAGTGATATGTTCTTTTCTTGATGAAAATCCAATGAAAATAACCGGATCTGGTCTTTACCATTAGCGGCCATGGCCAAAATCATCCGCTTGTCGATTGATGCGGGTAATACAGTGCCTCCATGATAGTCGATATGCTCACCCAGCACATTGATCCTGCCAGGTGAACTCACAATTACCGGACTCCCTTCATATAGTTTTCGAAATGTGTCTGTTACTTTCCTTATGAGATTTTCCTTCATATCTGTTTCATATACGTTTCGTTATCTATCAAATCATCAGATCTTCTTTTATGAATATTATTGAGCGATCTCTGTTAAGTCCCATGACTTATAATGAATGGTGGGCAGTGCCCGAATGGTTTGAGCAGCTTGCTCAGCTGTAAGATCGCGTTGGGGATTGGCCAGCATTTCATATCCGACCATGAATTTCTTAACCGAAGCTGATCGAAGTAACGGAGGATAGAAAACCATGTGCCAGTGCCATTCGGGGTATTCTTTGCCATCAACAGGTGCCTGATGTATCCCTGCCGAGTAAGGAAAAGACACCTCAAACAGGTTATCGTACAGTATGGTCAACTGGCGATAGGCCTGTGCAAATGCCTTTTGTTCCCCGGTGCTCATTTCATCGATACGCGTCATTTGACGTTTAGGAATGATCATCGTTTCAAATGGCCAAGCCGCCCAAAACGGAATCAAAACTATAAAATGCCCATTTTGAAAAATGATACGTGAATCCATTTCCAGTTCCTGATCGACATAATCTGACAGCAATGATCTTCCTGACTGTGAAAAATACTCGCGCTGTTGTTTTTGCTTCTTTTCAGGCTCGACGGGGATACTTTCCTGAGCCCATATCTGCCCATGAGGATGTGGGTTTGAACATCCCATGATGGACCCTTTGTTTTCAAATATTTGAACGGAATTGACATAAGGTAAAGCTGACAATTGTTTGCACTCCTCCATCCATTTAACAATGACTCCCATTACTTCTTTGAGGGAAAGCTCAGGGATTGTCAGGTCGTGGCGATGTGAAAAACATACTACGCGACAAATACCTCTTTCACTTCTGGCTTCCAGAAGCCCGTCTTTGTAAGTCGCATGATCCAAATCAGGAACAATGGCCGCAAAATCGTTGGTGAAAACGTAGGTCCCCTCATATGACGGGTTATGACCTCCATCTGCTCTTCGATTCCCCGGACACAAATAGCAATCCGGGTCGTAGGTAGCTCTTTGTTCCCCTTCGGTTTTCTCAACGCTCCCCTGCCACGGTCTTTTCATACGATGTGGAGACACTTGTACCCACTCCCCTGTTAATGCATTGAACCTTCTATGGGATTCTTTGAAAAGTAATGTATCCTTCGCCATGATTACCAGAAGAAAGCGTATAGAAATGCGGTAATGATGCCAATGATGATTGCACTGACATTGAATTCCTTTGTGGTCTTAAATAAGGATTTCGGGTTATCCAACCCTTTAGGGTCCGCTGATCCGCCTCTTTCAAAATGACTAATCATTATAATGATCAGGATTGAGGTCAAACAGGTGATCAGCATCTGTTGCATAAAAGGAATATTTACAAATACGGGCAAATCAGACCAGTTATTCGCAGAAACCTTGAAGTAAAATGCCACGGGAATCGACAAGATCACACCCCAGATGGCAGCATTATTGGTGGCTCTTTTCCAAAACAATCCGGTCAGGAACACCGCCAAAATACCCGGACTAACGATCCCAGTATACTCCTGAATGAATTGGAAAGCCTGACCCAGGTTACCTAAATACGGAGCTATGCTAATGGCAATCAACAAGGCCACAACACTGGTCAGCCTACCCACATTCACAGCACCAGTTTCTGAGACCTTTGGATTGATCAGGGGTTTGTAAATGTCCATTGTGAATATGGTCGCAGTTGAATTCAGCATGGATGCCACCGAGGAAACAATGGCTGCGGCCAAAGCCGCCAATACGAGTCCCTTCAACCCCGCAGGAACAAAACTGGAAATCAACCAGGGAGCCGCATTGTCATTGGCAATATTTCCATCAGGAGTAACAAATCCATCTGGCAGTGAGGACGGAATCAATGTTCCATTTACATCAGCATTCATGGCAAATGCAGCAATACCCGGTACGACGACAATCAGAGGAACAATCAATTTCAGAAAAGCGGCGAGGGCTATTCCTTTTTGTGACTCCTTTAGACTTTTTGCCGCCAGTGTCCGTTGAATGATGTATTGGTTGAAACCCCAGTAGTAAAGGTTGGCAACCCACAGGCCACCAATCAGGACCGAAAGACCCGGTAAATCCCACCAGGCATCTTTACCATTGGGGGTAATGATCTCTCCTTTTTGTAAAATCATTGAAAACTTCTCCGGCACAACATTCATTAAGTGTGAAAAACCTCTTAAGGCTCCTCCTTGCGGTGTGAGCTGGTCTAGTGCGATGAAGGTGGTAATCACACCACCAGCAATCAATAGGACAACCTGGATCACATCTGTCCAGGCTACAGCGGATAGACCACCCCAAATGGAATAAGCAGCTGCAAACAGCGCCAAACCAATAATACTGATCATTAATAGCGATCCATCGCCATTTCCAAGGATCGTATCCAGGGCTTTGGCCCCTAAATAAAGCACTGACGTAAGGTTCACGAATACAAACAGTGCGATCCAAAAAATAGCCAAAATGGTTTTCAGGTTCGTACTAAACCTCTTTTCAATGAATTGTGGAATGGTGTACAATCCCTTTTCAATGAATATGGGTAGAAAATATTTACCCACGATCAACAACGTAATGGCCGCCATCCATTCGTAAGAAGCAATGGCCAAGCCTATCGCAAATCCCGAACCGGTCATTCCTATGAATTGCTCTGCTGAAATATTGGCAGCGATCAATGAAGCTCCGATGGCCCACCAGGGGAGCGATTTTCCTGCCAGGAAGTAATCTTCAGTGTTCTTACTTTCTCCCTTTTTACCTCGTGACACGTAAATCCCAATGAACAGGATCAATACGCAGTAGGAGGTGAAAATTACATAGTCTATGTCTGTGAATCCCGTCATTTTATTTAGAATAACCAACTTCAGTGATGGAACAAAACTAGAACGGGCCAATTCGATGACCTGTAGTACTTTTCATCAATTGAGGGTGAGATTTTCGCGTTTAGTTATCCTAAAGCTTTGTATTCCCTTGCTGTTATATTTAAAGGCCATTTCCCCATTTCGGTCGCTTTGTTTCACGGGTTTATTTACAAAATCAATGTCGAAACTGATCATTCACCTTATCAGATACCGGTGACCTTTACTTAACTTGAATTCAAAAGCAAATCGATTTTTTACTGTGGGAATGATTTTATCGGTTGTAAGATCTTTTATCACAAAATCCCCCCAGTCAGGATTATCTATGGTTATCGTAGCATAGAGCTTTGAATCCAAACCATAATATTGAAAAGTTGTTTCATCCGCCAGCGGATAAATCCGTGCAAACTTCTTTTTGCTCAGTCTCTCAACGATAATACCTTGTCCTCCGACAAAGCATGGTACCTGATCTAACTTTAGAGGGTAATTCTCCAATAGCTTCGGCCCTGTAAAGTGTTCACCGCTTTCATAGTCGATCCAACTGCCTTCAGGCAGATAAATATCTCTTTCTCCCCGACCAGTATCCTGTAGTAGCGGTGCTGCCAATAAAGATCTACCTATCATCCATTGATACCCACCAAAATAAACCAATTGTTGATCTTTCGGATAGGCTATCGTCATTGGAGTAAGTGTATAGGGATATCCTGTTTCATACCCCTCAATAGCAGCACTATACATATAAGGTACGATACGTTCATGAAAGTTCAAAGCTTTTCTGAATGCCCGTAATTTCTCTTCAGGCCAACCGTCCGGAAATGCACCTACAGCCATTCCAGCAGTCGATGACAACAGCCACGTATGCCTGATATTCTTATCAATCTCCTCAAGATTATGCATGTTATGAATACCAGCAACATCAGAGTAGACATTGGGAAATCCACTTGCCGCATATTGCAGGTAGTTATTAGGAATGCGTCTTTCTATTTCCCTCACTCCTGTATCGTTAATTCTTAATAGTGTTCCGGTAGCTACAAATTCACCATTTCGCGCCATAACATGACCACCTTTATCCGCTATTGCCAAGATTGGTTTATTATAGATATTTGTCAATGAATCTAAGTCCATCATGGTATCTTCTTTGATTCCATCCACTTTCCATTGATCGTACTGATTGCTATACCACTGAGCGGCACCAATCCTCTCGCCATCAAGCAAATAACTTGGTACCAATGGAAAAATCGATGAGGTCTTTCGAACAAGACTTCCAGCGCCATCCTTTAGGAAAAATTCATTGGACTTTCCTTCTTCAGACAAATTATTACCGGAAAAAGACGAGACCTTCAGGTTCTTGTCACGTTTGTCCGTAACCGGAAGGTACGGTCCTCCTTCTGGTATGAAATTAGTTCGTAAACCAATCATCCATTTTATATCAGTACTATTGAGCCATTCTCTAAACCCATCTGTATCGGGAAATTTGTCTCCCCATCTTCCAAAACTCGTTGTTGTCCCTCCTGTCTCCCAAAATCCGGAACCCGTGACTGCCCATCGGATTGGAAATCCATTTTTATGAAATTTCCGGAGAAAGTCTTTCACGGTGTATTGATTGGTATTCCAACCAAGTGCATCCCATGACTCCCAGCCAAGTTCAAAAAGCCTCGACTTAGGTTTAGCTGCAAAATAGCCGAGAGCTTCCCTGGTCTTTTTGTAGCTGGCATAGAGTTGTTTTGGCTCCCCAAAAAAGTAGTAGAAAGTAGCTTTTCCCTCTGCAGCGATCTTCATTACATACTCCTGTCGATTCAGTGTTACCTCTCTTTTCCCTTTATCGAAAAAGACCCCTGCAACGTTATTATGCGGAAAAATGGCAAACGTACTTACCCATCGATTGGAACCTCCATTATTAACAATTGAATAGGTTCGATCATTTTTGACCAGATTAAATGCCTTGTCATAAGCTCCCGCATCTCCCAACCCATGAGCAACAGGCATACCACCCAGTTGGAGGCCTATGGAAGTGACTCGCTCCGTTTTGGGTGTCACCTCTACCTTCAATGTATGATCAAGTGAATGAAAACTTACCGCCGCTTCCAGGCCATTTTTCGTAACAACTGAATAGGTTTTTCCATCTAAACCTTCCTGAATCAACGACGTTTTGATAACGGGCTGATCATTCAGAGTTACCCCTGATTCTAAATGAGGAGGTGCAAGAACTCTGCCTTCAGCATCAACGATCTGAAATGAAATATTGCCAGGATCGACCTTTACGATATAGCCAGGATCTAATGGAACTTCATAGTTTTGATTAGGTCCACAAGCTGCTAATACAAGGAACAGTACTGTAAGTAATCCTCCTATTTTCTTAATCATTGAGTTCTTTTTTTTGAGTAAAATTTAGAGGCCAACATAACGTCGACCGCTAAAAATAGTATGAAGAAACAATTACAGAAATATCTCTAATTTGAGTTTGATTGTCAACCTAGACCTCCAGAGCACGATATCCCACAGCCGAGAAAATAAGAACGTCCTGACTCTGAGGCAACGTGATGGTGAAATTGCCATCAACATCGGTTACTGTCCTTGAAGTTGAGTCTTTAACCAGGACTGTTACTCCGGGGATAGCTGCTTCTCCTTCCTCCATAACAACCCCTTGTACAGTCCGTTGAGCCAGAAGCACGGAACTAACAAGTAGCAAGGCAAAAAATAAGTAAACCCTTTTCATTTGTTTATCATTTGGTTTTTACTTGATTATTGAAACATGCAGATCTCAAATACCGAAACCGGCATGTCTGGTTTTTTCTCGAATTCGATTTTAAGACCTGATGTGGTTACCGGTTCCGGAAACCGAACTTTACTAATTGTTTGATAATTAGAATCTTCACTATACAGTATTTCGTCAAGACAGTTTCTTATTGTGAATCGACCTACACAAAATGGCATTTCTGATTCAGGATGTCCCCAAAGAGAGGACTCTAACGGATGGTCGAAATCTGTATCAAAATGAATATTAAGTCCATTCAGTGTTCGCGCTTTATCCCATGAGATTCGCAGGACCGGATGTTTATCCGACGGAGCTGCCATCCAGCCATTAACTGAATTCGTGGGCCGCGTATATCCATTTCTAATATTCTCAGTAGAAAAGCTTGTCAAAGCAGGGGAGATAGTCATAGCCAAATTTTGACCTGTTGGGCGCCGATCCGGAATCCAGAATTCAAATTCCTCTACGCCCAGGTCTTCATTGGTTGTCTGCTTTCCGTTATTGGATACGGCCTTGTGTATTTTATTGAATACCGACAGAACTCCAGTCAGTCGCATTGAACTGGACCGCACGCTGAGTTTTTCATTGGATTCCAGTGTAAAAAATCCATACTGAGTGTCAGGTACAGGTGTGGAAAAAGCCACTTCGACCATTTGTTCACCTTCAGAAAGAACTACTTCCTGTGATTCAAGAATCAGGTCCGGAGTATGATTGAAAACCTTGCTACTTACCCTGAGAGAGCATCTTGCTACCGTATCTTCGGCTGCTTTGAGAAGTACCTTGAAGGTGTAGGTTTGTCTACCATGAAGTGGCAGCATTTGTGCAGATGCAAAATTCAAAGGGATCCAGGGACCATCAAAAGGCAACTCCGAAAGTATGTGTGTCGATGTTGCTTCCAAGGTTGCCTCAGCAATTGGGTCATTTGATTTTTCTAATGGAATTCGAGGGATACTTTGCCCATTCAGATTCAATGCTTGTTGGAGTTCCCGGATATGGGATTCCTTCAATAATTCTTTGGGTGTCAAACTTTTTCCAAGCACCTGCGAAGCAGCCATCCCAACGGCCTGCGCGCCATGTGCACAAGTAGCCATGACTCGCGATGAACTAAAGGCTACATGAGTTGTACTTATGATCCGTCCAGCCAGAAATAAATTATCTATGTCTTTAGACACGAAACTTCTGAAAGGAATTTGATAAACTCCTTTGGCATGCCATTGAGAGCATCCCGGCAGGTCGCTGTAAATTCCTTCAGCAGGATGCAAATCCAATGCCCATCCACCGAATGCAACGGCATCCGGGAATGATCTTTGTTCCACAATATCTTGCTGTCTCAGCTTGTATTCTCCTTCGAATCGCCGACTTTCGCGTTTGCCAGGGATCGTACCCACCCATTCAAGGGTCAAGTCGTCCACATCTTCAAAGTCTCCGCTGTTTTTAATGTAATCCCATACACCATAGACAATCTTCCAAAGTTCCCATTTGATCTCTTCCGCGTCGTAGATCGTATCCTTAATACCTCCGTATTCAATCCACCATAACCGACACCCCTGATCAGTAACCTGAATATTTCGATATCTTGGAATAGACGTGATATCCTTCAAAGCATAAGATGGCGGCGTATATTTTACAGGTTTGGGAGCTTTCTTGCTGTAGAAATAAATTGAATGTCCCAGCAATTCCCCATACTGTTTGGAAGGAGCCAGTTTTTCATCAAACTCTTCTCTGGATTCCGCTCCCATCCGAAAAGCTGCTCCAGCCTGAAACGCTACGATTCCGTCACCAGAAGCATCACAGAACAATGGCGCGTGCAGTAAATATTCCGTTGAGTTGATACTACAAAAAGCTTTGATCTTACTGACATTCCTGGTATCACGCTTTTCTACCTGAAAAACCGCAGTATCCAGGAGCAAAGTAATGAGCGGTTCATTTCTTACCATCTCCAATAAAATAGTATCGAAAATGAGCGTATTCCCCTCTTTATTTCTATGAACGTTCTCTAGTAGGATCTCGTCAATGACTCCCCCTTCACGGGCCCAACGATTGTTGTTGCCCATATGTGACGTGGCACCCAGGATCCAAAGCCTTACCTCGCTTGAAGCATTTCCTCCCAATACAGGCCTGTCCTGAACAAGGGTCACTTTTATTCCTTCTCTTGCCGCAGTAATTGCTGCACATACACCCGACATTCCTCCTCCGATCACAATCAGATCGGAAGTAAGTTCGACGGTCTTATTCAGTCGTCCCTCCTGTTGAAAAGTATCTTGCGTCACGTTTTAGATGATTAAAAGATTAACTGTGTTTATCGTGAATCATTTCTTTAGTATTGGGTATAGCCCCAGCCCGATGACGCCAAGGCTAACCACCAGCGTGATATACCCTGAATAGATATTCATAATACCTAATGTTAGCATCAGGATCCCAACGACTAACACGCCTACTCCAATGATTCTCATCCCTCGGGAATTAGCTCCGATGGTTCCTTCAACAGATTCCAGGTTTTTATCTCGTTCCTTGATAAGTTGAAGGAGTCGCTGATGATTTTTGTCTTCACCTCTCTTTCTAAGCCATATCTCAGCAATGGTCAAAAGCAAAACCGGGCACAATACACCCAGCGCCATTTCAGAGGTTCTGCTCAGATTAAACCCGAGTATGGCTTGATCCAAAAATTTAAAGAGCACGTTAATCAATATGCTGCCTAATGAAACACAAAAGACCACTACCCCTCGCTGATGTTTAGAAAATAAGGCCCAAATCGGAGGTAAAAACAATGCACTACCCGTGATTGCTGCCACACTAAGCACAACCTCAACAATACCTCCAAGCAATGGAACTACCAGGGCCACAAGTATGGTCAATCCGCCAAAAATCATTGTAGCTATCCTTGCCACTCTCATTAAGTGGCGATCACTTGGGTGTTTTTTGATCCCTTTATATAAGTCGTTCGTGAACACACCTGCAGCGATATTGAGGGTGCTATTGATGGAGCTGGCTGTCGCAAAGATCATACCCCCGAGTACCAGGCCGAGTAAGCCAACAGGCAGTACCTCTTTGCTCATCAATAAATAAGCCCCCTCATCCGCAAGTCCCTTTAAGTTTCCATTCAGGACCCTGTATATCATTGGCGGGAGCATCCAAATCAATGGGCTTACGATATAGAGCAAGGCAAACATGAATCCCACTTTTCGTGCTTCCCCAGGAGATTTAACGGAGGTGAACCTTTGAACATAAGCCCAATTTCCCCCGATGTAGATCATGTTGTAAATACCAAAAGCAATCATGAATAACCAGGTATATTCTTCATTATGCAATTGAAAAAATCCTTCTGGCGCCTTCTCGAGGAATCCCGAAAACCCGTCTACAACGTCAAATGCAAGTGGTACCACAATAATCACAGCAGCAGACAACACTACAAATTGCAGTACATCTGTCACCAATACCGCCCATAGACCACCAGTTGCCGTATAGATGGTTACCAAAACGCCTATAGTGATGATTGATACGACAAGCGGAAATCCCGTAGACACTTCAACAATTTTTGCTACTGGATAAAGAAATGCTCCGGTAGTAAATAAAGAAATGAGCAAAAACAGATAGGAATAATACTTCTGAATACTACTTCCCAGTCGTTCCTCGATGAATTGTGCTGCTGTTAATACTTTGGTCTTGTTCCACCTGGGAGCAATGTAATAACCAACAACAATGCCAGCTATGGCCATAGTACTCTGTATGGTCACTGCAACGAGACCGTGGGAATAAGCAATCGAGCCCCATACGACGAAGGTTCCCACCGAGAAAAAACTCATGTAAAGAGAAAGACCACTCATCCACCACGGTACTGCTCCTCCGGCGGAAAAAAAGGAATGGACATTCCCACCGCTTCTCGAAAATGATATCCCGGTAATAAATATTACCAAAGAAAAAATGCCTATTGTAATGGTGTCTATTACCTCCATTTATCTGACTTGCTCAATTCTATTTTTAATGAAATGGTCTTCTATGATGCTTTTCATTTTAGTATTTGATCTATAAATCAGATACAAAATTCTCTTTTGCTTTCGGAAGCAAGAAGCGTTTTTGATCAGTATTTTTTCGGAAACGGTTTCGGAAACGGTTTCGAAAGTCGGAAACGTTTCCGAAACAAAGAATCCTTTGCTTACCTTATCAATTTCCAACAATTATTATGTTTAAGAATGAGCAGTTGTAAGCAAATCATAAAGCCGGTATCTGGGTAGTTTAAATTTTTAAGTCCTTCCATCAATTCAACGATCGATCTTTTATTTTTGAAAAAACTCCTGCATGAAACATGTTACAATCAAAGATGTAGCCAGAGCTCTTAGTGTTGCTGTCTCGACCGTGTCTCGTGCTTTCAACGATAAATATGATATTAAGCAGGAGACAAGAGACTTGATTTTGAAAAAGGCGAAAGAAATGGGGTATCATCCAAATCCAATCGCCAAAAAGTTGACCCAACAACGCACATACAACATAGGCATCATCGTTCCGGAGTTCATCAACGAATTTTACGCAGAAGTCATTGTAGGCATCCAGGAAGTACTGATAGGAAAAGGATATCAAGTGCTAATTATGCAATCCGATGAAAGATGTGATCTCGAACTGGAAAACGTTAAGACGCTGATAAACAACATGGTTGATGGAATCATCATCGCACCTACTGGAAAAACAGACAATCTATCGTATTATGCTGAATATCATGAGAACGGTTATCCGATGGTACTTTTCAGCAGGATTGATCCAAAATTATCTTTTCCCAAAGTGACCTTTGACAATTATAAGTGGATGATTTTTCTAACTGAACATCTCATCAAAGAGGGCTTCAAAAAAATATACTATTTATCAGGGAATAAAGATTTTTCAATTTCACGTCAACGCATTCGTGGTTTTAGAAAAGTCATGGAGAAATGGAGAATCACGTATTATAAGATCATAGAAACAGGATTGCTTACGGAAGATGGGATGCAGATCACTGAAGAGTTAATCAGTGAAAATGACCTCCCGGACGCATTTGTATGCTTCAATGATCCCGTGGCGCTTGGAGTTATGCGTACGCTGAAAAATCACAAGGTAAAAGTTCCGGATCAGGTCGGTGTAGTTGGATTTACCGAAACCAAAATGGCAGAATTGATTGACCCTCCATTAACAAGTGTGAAACAACCTACCTCCGAAATGGGTAGGAATATCGCCGAACTTCTATTGCGGCAACTTGAGAATACCATAGATCAATGTGAATCTATTGAAATGGATGGAAAACTGAATATTCGAGCTTCTTCAATTAGACCTGCATCAGAATTTTGATTTTTAACAGCACCAAATTTCAATATTCTATGAAATGAGGATTTCCTTAGACCAGAACTGTCAATGGAGATGAATAGACACAAAGGCCTGGAAAAATTTTGAGATTGCTCACATATTCCTTTAATCCAATTTTCTTCTTCTCATATTTAGCGAGAGATTGAGTAAGTCTTGATTTCCTAACTTGGTAATGGTATCTACCAGTAGCAGATACTTTACAACTCCATGTCTTGAGTTGACGGAGTTTATCGGACTTAAGAACTGCTTGCTTGAAAGGCTCATCAAAATGAGCTGTGAGACTGAATTTGTTATAATATACAGAGTAATAAATCATCCTTATAAATCATCAAATAGATCTTCCGTAGCACTATCAACCTTATCATTTCCAAAATAAGAAAGGTACTCCTGCGTTTGCTCCTCTGTTTTATGACCAAGGCTTCTCTGTGTCACTGCAGCAGACCCAGAGTTTTCCCAGAGCATGGTTGCGTAGGTATGTCGGGCGGAATAGATGGAGAAACTTGAAATGCCTAGTTCCTTGGCAACCATTTTCAGGTACTTATTAATTTTCAATCTACGGTTGTTGATTTTGGTATCGTATTTATCAGGATTATCTTCTATTTTCAATACGGGGAAAATAAAATCATTTCGATTGGAAGCATTGAAAGGTTTTAATGAGTTGATGGCATCAATCAAGGGCTGCGAGACTTTTAGATTGAAAGGTTTTCCGGTTTTCTTTCTTACGTATTGTAATCGAGTCAGGTCGTCAGACAGGTTTTCATATGTTAGTAAACACATGTCCATCCAATTCATGCCATGTAAGTAGAAGCTGGCCAGGTAGAAGTCTCTTCCAATCTGCTTAGCACTCCCCTGCCTGAATTCAGATTGTTTGACTAGCTGAAAGTTTTCCTTAGTCAATGCACTTCTTCTGGGCTGCCCTTCCTTGATTTTGTACATAGTGAATGGATAGTGTTTCTCATTTACCAAGCCCATTTTAATGGCCTCATTGAAAAGGGACCTAAGAGTTCGCAGGTATACCGAAAGTGAACTGTATTGATTCCCTTTACCAATATGTTGATGTTCTAATTGAACCAAAAAATTGTAATCGATCTCAACGAAACTGAGATTAAGGCTTCCATCATTGTATCTTCTCAGAAAGTTTGCCAGGTCTTTATAGGTTCGAGCGGTTCCTGACTTATTTGCATTTAGCTTTAGTTCATATTGCTGTTGAATAAAGTCACCAAAGCTCACGTTTCCTTTAGGCTTCTTCTCAAGGTGACCTTTTAGTTGAGAGGCACTCAAATTGTCTAGGATGCCATCTCGCTCCAACTCTCCTATGATCTCAAAATACTTGGCTTTTCGTGTTTGCAAATCGTTGTTGAAACGGCTGACATTTCCATAAGATTTTGAGGAAGACCTAAGTCGCTCGTTCTTGGCATCCCATTCTTTCTCTGAAAGGTAATAGCCCAATGAGATATGAGAATTGACACGGTTGTGCATAATTCTCAATCGTATTGGAAAGGTTCCGTTATCTTTGGGCCTCCTTGTATCAAGGACAAATTTCAGTGTTGTACTCATAGCGTGCACGCGATTTGCACGCAAAATATGATTTCATATGGTATTTAACAAATTCAAAAACCTCCCAATTGGCCATTTTATAGACATTTATCACATATGAAACCAAACTATTTCTGCCTGTCACGCAGGAGGTCGCGACCGGGTCGCCGGTGCGATTCGAGTCTCGTCCGGACCGCAAAAAGCCTCTCAGAGAAATCTGCGAGGCTTTTTTGTTGATCTAATTTTAAAATTCTCAACTAGTATAAAAAAAATATTGCCACGCAGCAGGTCGCGACAGGAACGCCTGCCGGTTCAAGTCTACCAGAACAGGCTCGTCCGGTACAGGTCCATGCAGGAAATGAATGATAAGCCCTCAATTTATGATGTGCCTAATTCAATGCAGTTATTCTAGCAATCGAGGCAGATCCCGGCTAGCATGCATGACACGGATAATCCGCACATGATCCTTCATAAGCCGATAAAAAATCACATGCGATATTTTGGGGAAGCTCCGAAGCCCTGGTTTGATTTCATCACGAGCGCGACCCATTTCAAGTGTTTTTGATAATGCTTCAAAGATTGATTCCAAGTCAAGCAAGTACTGGGCCGCTTGATCATCACCAAACTTTGCGCGGGTATGATCATAGATTTCTTCTAAATCCAGATCAGCATCGTGCGATAAGATGTAAAGCATGTGGACTAATGAGAGCTTCGTTTTGCGGCGATAATGTCCTGAACACTCCGTTTGCTATCAGTACTATTCCAGCCTTTTTCGATTTCAGAACGAAGGTCATCGAGAACTTTTTGACGGTACACTTGATGTAAACGAAGCGCATCACGTACCAACTCACTCGCATTCTGATAATCGCCAGACGCAATTTGCGAAGCGATATATTGTTCTTGTTTGTCAGTAAAGCTTACATTCATAATAGTGTCTTTTTTACAATGCTACAATGCACATAGTAATTATGTCCATATATAGCGAATATAAACAATGAGGATTTTAAGGCATATGCAACCATGGACAAGTTCTCAATATCAAGCTTCCATTTGCTATGAAACATCCAAATAAAACTCAACACCGGAATAAAAACAATATTGTCATTCCGGAGGTCACGACAGGAACGCCTGCCGGTTCGAACCAACCAGGCCGGGCTCGTCCGGATCGGTCCGCGGAAGGTGGTCCGCATTCGGCGCAAAATGCCTCTCAGCGAAATCTATGAGGCTTTTTTGTTGGTCTAATTTTAAACTCACAACAAAAGTCAATAAGATCGGCGCACCTCATCAACCCTCAGCCAATACCCAGGATTTCCGTATGTTGTTAGCACTCATTTGTAGTCGTAATAGATTTTTCCTAATCGCACGAATTTTTCCATCCGGATAATATACCATAGCAGCTCCAAATGGAATGCCATAAGCATTCAACTGGGGATGTAATACTACATGATCGTATAATCGGCGCCAGTCGTTTGCTTCGTCATGAACATCGATCAGGAATGGAACGAATTGAAATGTTTTATAAAACTGTCCATGCTCGTTTCCCAACAAACCAAGCTGAATCGCTCCCGCGGAAATGCCTGCTAATGTGGCCCCTTCCTCATATCTATTTCGGATGATCATCGCTACACCGTTTTTATTTATCACATCCCATCCTACTTTAACATCGCCACCAGCTAGCAAAATCACATCGGCTTTTTGTAAAAATTCCAGGTCAATACGTTTGAGCTTACTTGGAATCATTCGACAGAACTGGACACCAATCAACCCCATGGCCTGCTTAAAAATCTCAAAATATACTGGATCATCTCCATTGGATGCTCCTATATAGGCTGCTGCAACATCTGCTACAGGTTTGCCCGGTGGGAGCAAATGTGTCGCAAAAAACTGGCCCCGATCTTTCCAGAACAGCAGCTGACTGTCAGAAAACAAGTATAGGGGTTGGATCATCAATTTATCACGGAAATGGCAAACGACTTTCGTACGATTCCTATATCAATTGATTGTCTGTAGCAAAATGTACTAATTCAGAACTATTTTTCAAGCCCAGCTTGTTCATAATATTCTTCCTGTGAGTATTTACGGTATGTTCCGAAATAAACAATTGATCTGCGATCTCAATACTTGTAAGCCCTTTCGCTACTTCTTTAACTACCTGTAGTTCCCTTGAACTTAGCTTATATTGAACAACTTCTTCTTTCTCCGAGTTGAAAGTCCGAATCCGATCATAATATTGCCTTCCGGAAGCGACACGATGGATGGCCTCCGAAAGCTCTTTACCCGTATTATTTTTTAAAAGGCATCCATCTATTCCCAAAGAAATAATTTCATCTACAAAAGACCGTTGTGGATACATGGTTAGGATCAGCACTTTCACATGATCATGATCTTTCTTCAACTGTCTGGCACAGGTAATACCATCCATTATCGGCATGTTAATATCTAACACAACCACGTCTACGTCGTTGAGCCTGACAAAAGTCATAACCTCTTCACCATTGCTGGCTTTACCTACGATCTCGATATCCTCATCATGAGATAGGATTTCCTGAAGTCCCTCAACAACAATTGCATGATCGTCGGCAAGCAGTGTTTTTATGCTCATGATTTCATAGGTATTTCAATAATGAATGTCGTATTTCTCCGCTTCCTGGAATCTATGGTTAATGTTCCTCCCAAGTTGTCGATCCTCGACTGAATGTTACGAAGGCCAATCCCTTGTTTCACGGAACTGGTATCAAAACCTACCCCATCGTCTTCATAGATTACCGTTAGGTATTCATTTTTTATCTCCGTGATATCAATCGAAAAATTGGCGGATTGTGCGTGCTTCAAAGTGTTGTTTACAAGTTCTTGAAGTACCCGATAAATATTGAGACTGGTGTCTATGGGCAGGTCAGATTTTAGATCAAGCGTCAATGTTCCCAGTGTTACAGCTCCTGATTGGGTTACAGCATCCAAAAGATCCTTAATAGCCACTTCTAATCCAAAATGTTTGAGAGAACCTGAATCCAGACTATGAGATAGTTTTCGCGTATCCTCTGTGACCTGATGTGCAATCTCATGAACCCTGGTCAATACTTTGGATTCTTCTGGTGTCATCGATTTTGGTCTTAGGGAATCCAAAAACATGGTCATTGTAACCATCGTAGTGCTAATGTTGTCATGTAAATCTTTCGCAATCCTTGATCGCTCCATATCTTGTCCTTCCAGCAGCGCATAGGTCGTTTTCAATTCCTGCTGGTTGAGCAATTCTTCAATCCTCTGATCTTTGAGCTCCTGGTCCTTTAATGCTATGGACCGAATGTTTCTCTTACGTTGTTCATTGTAAACGTAGATCGCCAAAATGGAAATGACTGCAATGAATGCGAGAGAACCGAGTAGTATGAGGTTTCTTTCCTGGCTTTCAATCTGAACTTGCTTCAGGGCATTATCCTTCTCAAATTCTGAGGTTTTAAACTTTGTTTCTAACTCAAGAATCTTGTCATTATAATCTTGTGAAAGCAAATCCGTAGAAAGAGAATCATAGATTTTAAAGTGTAATGCGGCTTTTTCGAAATTATTAATTTCCAGATACAGCTCCCACAATTTATCGTGTGCTCGTATCAATCTTGTTCCATCCCTTCCCTTTTCTTCTTCAATCTTTAAACCTAATAACGCATATTCAAGCGCTTTGTCATAATTTTCATTCGATCGGTAAGAGTCCGAAATGTTTCCATACATAATTCCAAGTGCCACGGAATCCTTCTGGTGAGATGTCAAATCCAGCACTTCTTGATAGATATGCTCTGAGGAATCGATATTACCCAATTTCTGATTCAGAAAACCAATATTAATGAGCAGGTTTATTGTATTGGAAGTATCACTTACAGCTTTAAAAAAATCAACAGAGCGGCCCCAGTACAGAATTGCTGAATCAATTTGATCCATATAAAAATAAGTATTCCCTAACCCCCAAAAACCTTTAGCTGCATAGTCATCATGTCCTTTATCTATACTGTATGCAATAGCTTCTTGATAGGATCTTAATGATAAATCTTCTTTGTGCATATGATTCAGGATTGTGCCCTTTTTCAAGTACCCCCGAATCTTTAGAGTGTCTGAAAAATCCCCTGTAATGATGTCATTTACTATATTCAATGACTTATCAAATTCCAGATTGTCCAGATAATAGGTAGCACTATCCAGCATTGAAAGATTCTGACCCCAGCAGGTGGTGGTCAGAATTGTGATCCAAATACCGATATAAATGCGCTTCACCTACCCTTCAGGATGCGTTAAACCACCTCCTTTATGTGTCAAAGGGCTTCCTGCCGGTGCTTTTTCCAAAACGAACGCTACCGAATGCGTTTTGTCCACGCCTTTAAAAGGAGTTGAAAAAGTATGCATTTCATAGACTGTGCTACCGTTTCTTATTACCAATAGTTTTTCATAATTAGCACTCGGGACTCTGGAATAACTTCTTAGCCATTGCTCAAGAGGTTTTGCTCTGGTAGCTCCGGTCGGTAGAGACTCATTTTTCCCTAAAATATAAACCTCAAATCTTCTATCAGTATCTACAGAGGAGGTCGTACTTTCATCGATATAGACACGATCATTAACAGCAACCACCACATTGAATGTCAAGAACCACTGACCATCATAATCAAAAAAGGACACCATAGGTTGATAGTGTGAAAACCCCTCGAAGTGTCTAACTGGTTCCGAATTCTTTTCTTTGTCCTTATCCTTGTCTCCACCACCCTGTCCTCCTATCAACGATGTAGAGACTATGGCTACTAACGCACAACTAAATAATATTTTCTTAAACATGGTTATATAAGTTTGGTTATTACAAGATGCAAATTATTCAAAGCAACTGACGAGCATAATCCCTAAATTTAGGTATTATGAATACTCTTGTTTTCAATTTCCTTTGATCACATGAAAAAGTACACATTAATCTTATTCATTCTTGTCATATCCGGAACTTCTATTTTGACATGTGACAAATTCAAGGAGAAAGATTACCTGATTCTTTATGAACAGTACTTGGAAATAGCTCAACTTGAGGATAGTCAGTACAGTCGCCAGTCGTTCTTTCATTTAATGAGTACTGATACTCTTCCCAAAAAGCTAGAAGAGGTAATTCTGAATGAAGATACTTCTCAATTAAAATTTATGCAGGAGAACCTCGATAAAATAATCGACCTTTCAACTACAAAAACCAACTCTTCTTTCATTGCACAGTGTGATTCGATTCCATGGGCAGTCCAGATTTTTTCCATTGATGGAAATGATGAGAATTTTGAAGGATCTGGCTCGATTATATCTGACCAATGGATAGTAACCGCCGCACATGTTGTACCTACAACACGGAATTATGCTGTTTATGTGGGTAGCCATTTAGATCGAAAAGGTATGCGGTATGTAATTAGAAAGGAAAACATTCATCCCTCAAAATCACCAATGCCTTACAAAGAAGAGTGGTTGGAGAATGACATTGCTCTTATGAAATTAGATGAGCAATTGCAGTTTACGAATTGCTTAAAAAACGTGTCTTATCGCAGTTGCGAGGATTTGGATGATCAAAGTTCAGTATATATCGCGGGATGGGGTTTTGATGAATACTATTACACTCCTATACCGACTAAGGAGCTTAGAAACGCCAGAATACCTGTACAGGACCAACTACTTTGTCGTATAACCTATGATTCACTATGCCAATCTTCAAGTGAGGAAAAGTGTGTAGAGGTAAACGATAAAAAGTTTTGTGCGGGCACTAAACTATTGGTTCCATGTGTTCATGACAGTGGTGGACCGGCTTACATCAATTTAGGTGATGAAAATATTCTGGTCGGAATTATCAGTTATTCGAGAGGTTGCCAAACGACTGATCCAAATTACGCCATTTTCACAAACTTGTGTAAGTATAAAGACTGGATTGATAATACCACAACACCCGAAATTGCTGAGTTTACAATAAGTGCACTAGACAGAGACGGTCCAACGGCAAGTGATTAAGGTCACATCACTGACTAACAAAGATTTGAAACTAATATGCCAACACCCTTACCAAATATTTTTACTCGGCAGTCTCCAACAAGTGTGTAGCAACGTTGATGGAAAAAGCCTTCTGGAGTTCATCAATGCGTATGAGTAATCTGGATTTACCATTTTGCTTCAAAACTCGACCCTCCAGCCCCGCTAGCTGTCCCCTGGCTATTCTTACTTTACTTCCTGTTTCAAAATAGTTAGCCATGCCAACTTCTACGTCATCTGCTTCCAGAATACGTCGAACTGCATCAATCTCTGTTTCGCGCACTTTCACTGGCCTGCTTTCGATTGACACAAACTTCACCAGGTTAGTTATTGAAAACAGTAAATGACGTTCATTCTCCGAGGTGTGAACAAAGACATAATTCGGAAAGAGAGGCAATTCGACCTTCTTTTTTCGATCACTCCATTGTTTCACCGTCTTGTAAGTTGGAAGAAAAAACTCCATTCCCAGGTTACCAATCTGATTGGCAACCGTCTTTTCCCTTTGAGGAGTGGTATGTATAACATACCAATCAAGCTGTCCCTGCATAATTCAAGCTGATAGAATTCTTAATACAATATTTAATAGTGAGCTAGCTAATAATATAACCGTAAATTGACAGTTAATGTTTCATTAAATTCATTTTCATTTCCGCAATTTCATGCGTAAATAAGATGAATTCATGAGTATCTGATGGACAATATTGATAAATATCGCAACAAAACCAAAAAAATGGTATTTAATACCCGATCATTTCACCATTATTGGGTAAGGACGAAGCAATGGGATTACCCACTTTTAGGTAGTTAAGAATTTCAATGGTTCATTTTGAACTATTGAACCTTAGAAATTGGAAAAAATGACCTTTTGTAAGGTAGTAACCAATTCTCTGAGCTCTTCAATCGCTTGCTCATCTTCGTTGTTAATTGCCTTGTTCATCGAGGAAATTATTTTTCCTTTTATACTTCGGATACGATCTTCACGATCGAGAAAAAGTTGATCGGCTAACAAAACATCGCCCTGTTGATCAGTTAATTCCAGATCATGCACTTTATCTTCTATTTGATCCAGTATTAGTTGCTCGATTTGCTTGGATTTATTGAAGAGGTCTGCTTCGTTCTTGATCACCAATTCCTCTTGATCCTGCGCATTGAGAAGCATTAAAACATCCGATTTATTTAGATCAGTATCTCCGATCAAAATTTGATTTCGCAGGTTTGAATTACTTTGTCCAACCAATTCCAACGCCTCAGCAAACTTGGCATCACGTTTTATGGTACTCTCGCTGACTTTAAATTCCCTGGATAACGCTTCAGCAGTGGATTCCGTTCGTCCTTTTTTCAAAACTGAATCGTAACCACCTTTCTTTTGTTTAAGCTTAAGGTACTTTAACCCGCGGTAGTAACTTGTTTGTTCTTTACTAAGATTCCTCCTCCCCAACTGATTGGTGATCATCCATTGTTTGACTTCTTCACTTGTGTCAAAAGTCATCACTTTAATATCGAAGGGAATATTGTGCTTCGTACAAATACCGTATCTGTGGTGTCCGTCGATCAATACCAATTCACCCTCTGAGTTTTCCCATGCAACTAAGGTATCACGACATCCTTCCTCGACGATACTGGCTTCAAGTTGAGCTTTCTCCTCATCCGACAATGGAATGATAAAATCTCTAAGAGTAGGACTGATTGAAATGTCCCTCTTGATCATATTTCTGGGTAAATGAATGTGTTCACAATTGGTTTAGCCTTCCACTTTAGAAAGCTTGGGTTAATAGGTTGATAATTCTTGTTATTGCAATTTAAAAAAAATTGTAAGGTGATACCCGCCTATGATTGTTCTTTTAGTTGCCAAATTGGAAAATATTCTCGTAGGCATGGCAAATAATGTAGTGAATACAATACTTAGGTACAAAAAATAATTATTTCGATAATTAAAGTCATAATTCTACTAGACAAAACGTGTTGTACTGATGTGATGATTTTGATGATTGGGGATTTTTTACCAGTTTAGCGAAATCATTGAAAAATAAAATTTATTATAAGACGTAAACCGCTAATAATCATTATATTAGTATAGCCTTCGTCTTTGACTTTGTTTTTTGATATTAAGAACTAGCGATCATGGTAACAAGTCTCAGAAATGATGAGTGTAAGAGCTTTACTCTTGCTCTACAGTCATCTATATTGAACCACCTGGTGGGGGAAATTATCTTTCTAGAATCTAGCAGAGTGATGTACTGCTCTGTTGAAAGTCTATTGTCACCCACCAAAGAAAATGAATCTGCTCTTTTACTCACACTAAATTGGACTGAGGATTGGTTTTCTATATTCACCGGTACGATGACACTTGGAGAGAAAATGATTCAACTTTCAGGGAAATTATATTCCAATTATTCCAACACCGTCCTTGAATTCATCACTTCGACCGAACGGACCCCAAAAACAATGTTGTTTGATTTTGAAATTGACCGAAACTTACTGTTCCCAAAAGAAAAGCTATAGTGAACAGTATGAGGTATGTTTTGTTCGTTTATGAACATAAATAACTGACTTATAGACGTTTCTGCTATTATTTGTAGCATGGTATGGTCTTTGAATCTCGTTGACCATGCTAAAGAGTTTTTTGTTATCATCAATCCGACATATCCTTAAAAAAGCGTGGATCTCGGGGCTTAATATCTTTTGTCTTTCTCTCGGAGGCGCCATCTGCATCTTTGTTTTCAACTATAGGACATTTGAAAAAGGATACGATAACTCATTTAATGATTCTTCTACTTACAGGCTAGAAAGGCACGTAGCAGCACCCGGAGGACCAACTACTAAGGATGCATTAACTCCTGTACTTTGGGAACCATTTCTACATAAACATCTAAAGGTTTCTGGAGTCTCCACGCGTATAGTACCCTACACAGAAGAACGAAATGCTTTCTTCGAACAAATATCATCGGAACAAGAAAGAGACCGAAAGACCCTTCATTTTAAGAACGTTTATTACATCGAACCTTCAATTCTGGACATTTTCCCATTTCAATGGACCAACAGCCCTTCATTTGGTGCAGACTCTACGGTAGTCTTTCTTTCAAAATCAGCCGCAAAGCAAGTTCTGGCAATTGATGAATCCGGAGAGAACACGGGTAATTTGATTCTACAGGCCATCCAAAATAATGGCTTACCGAGCCCAAATTATAAGTTGGGTGGTGTGTTTGAGGACTTCCCTGTTAATTCGAACCTTGCGATGGACGTTCTGGTCTTTTCGAGGCAACATGACCACATCTTTAACAATACCAATCTCGCGTACACCTACATAACGACTGATGAACCGTTAAGTTTCGAACAGCGATCTATCGTTGATGATTCGTTTATTGCCGGTGAATCTTTGTATCTACGACCCGTAACTTCCATTCATTTTGCTAAAGGGATTTCCAACAATTCAAAACCTATCGGAAATGAACTAATGTTACTTTTCCTGACTGTTGTTGGTGTGATTATCATGTTACTGTCAATCACAAACTATACGGTCAGTTCAATCTTTGGTACCATCGATCGGATGCGAGAAGTTGGTGTCAGAAAGCTTTTGGGCATGAGGCCTTCCCACCTTATAGCAAATTTTATCACCGAGTCTTTCCTGATCCATTTACTTTCAGGAGTATTTGCCCTGGCGATGTTCCAATACCTGAGCAATAATGGCTTGCCTTTCATGCCTGATCAAAAAACAATAGGCACTGGTAATCCTCTTGATTTTCAAGCGATTAATGCAGCTGGAGTGGGGCAGACTATTGTTTTTACTGTGTTACTTTTTTTGTCAAGTGCCCTCCTTTCAAGTCTGTATCCAGCTCTGTATTTCAACAGAATCAGACCTGTATTCCTGCTGAAAGGCCGGCTCCAAATTTTAAATTCCGGATTACTCAAAGGAGCAAATTCGGTTGTCAAGACACTTATCATTTTCCAGTTAACCTCTTCGGTACTATTCCTTTCCGGACTGATGATGACCAATCAAGCCCTTGTAAAAGCCAATCAGAAAGAAGTTTACCCTTATGATCTACAGGTTAGAGGTATCTTCCCTGGAATAGCAGGCGCCAATGAGACATTTAAGCAGATGGCATCTTCCAGTATCAGCGACCTAAAACAGAAAGAACTTGTCCGTGATATTGAATACAGTAACCTGTATCGAAATCAAGTCCAAACACGGGGCAAGATTATTGTCAGAACGGGTTCCCGTTCTCAGGACAGTGAGTTGCAGCTAATTGTCACAGATCACTCGCATTGGGCAGACACCTCAAGTTTTTTGGCGGGTCAAAACTTTTCACCTGATTTCGGATCCGACCCTCATCACATCATCCTGAATGAAACTGCCCTCGACCTTGTGGGAATAAAGTTTCCAAATGGTGCTATTGGAGACTCATTATACAGTACAGATATGGGTAAATTCAAAATAATTGGTGTCACGAAAAATATCAAAAAGGAACCCACTGCATTTGTAAGTGGTTTCCGATACCGTACTTTTCTGGAACTTACCTTACATTTTGACCAGGGCATCAGCAGAAGCAAGGATGTCTACTCTTTTGTCAGGTCTGCTGAAATAAACCTGAGTTCAGCATTTCCAAGAGTTAATTTATTGAAACGTGAATTTCAGAAAGAACAATTGATCGGACGAAGCATGAACATCATGTTTCTGATATTCAGCTTATTGGCGTTGATCATTACGGCCTTTGGATTGCTCAATTTATCTAGTTTCATCGTTGAAAAGCGAGGTAAGGAGATTGATATTAGAAAACTGTTGGGAGCTCAAAAGATGAACTTAATCCAAATCATGTCATCCGACCTCTTGAGGTTAGTAATTGCCGCATCGATCATCGCCGCTCCGATCATTTATCTTACGATCCAATTTGGGCTTAATCAATACAGCAATGGTATAGACGTGAGTCCATTATTTATTTCAGTTCCTGCAGTGACCGTACTATTTCTCGCATTGTTAGTCGCTATTCCAAAATGCTGGCAACAAGCGAATAGCAACTTATCTCAATCATTGGGGCGGAAATAGTCGAGGATTTGTGAGTCAAACAAAAGTCAGAAAATGGAATTATTTTAAAATTTGCGCTTTCAAAGCTTAGATGTAATTTTTCCGTATTTCTTTCTTTAATATTTTGCCTGTAGCGGACATAGGTAGACTGTCTACAAAATCGATTTTACGCGGGTACTTGTAAGCTGCTATTCGTTCTTTCGTCCAATCCTGTAACTCTTCCATGTCACAGGTTGCACCTTCCTGGAGGACCACACATGCCTGAATTTCCTCACCGTATTCATCATCCTGAACACCAATCACGGCAACCAAACTGACAGCCTCGTGCTTCATAATAACTTCTTCCACTTCACGAGGGTATACATTCAGTCCTCCTCGAATGATCATATCTTTGGTTCGGTCAACAATGAATAAATAGCCTTCTTCATCCTTCACCGCTACATCCCCCGAGTGCAGCCAACCATCCTGAATGGTCTTTTCGGTTGCTTCAGTTTTATTGTAGTAACCCTTCATGACATTGTGCCCTTTGTAGCACAGTTCGCCCTTCTCTCCCACCGGCACTTCATTCCCGGCATCATCTACCAGTTTTACCTGCACGCCCCATACCGGGGTTCCTATTGAGCCAATTTTTCTATCAGCTTTTCCATGATTAAATGAAACAACAGGTGATCCCTCGGACATGCCATAACCTTCAAGAATCGTAACACCATACTTAGCCTCAAAATCCGTCAAAACCTGCTCGGGTAAAGATGCTCCGCCTGAAACAGCGATTCTAAGTTGCTTGCTTACTTCTTCAATGTGCGAAGCTTCATTGTAACTGTTAAGTCCCCAAAACATGGTAGGAACTCCGGCAAATACAGTGACTTGATGTTTCCTCATCAAACCTATGGCCGCTGCAGCTTCGAAACGAGGTAGTAAAATGCTGTGCGCTCCACGATAGATTCCGGCATTCATCAGCACAGTCATCGCGAAAATGTGAAATAACGGAAGAACTATCAATTGAGTATCTTCTGAGGAAGAGCCGACCAAATCAGATGAGAGAATGGCATTAAGCATTAAGTTATTATGTGTCAGCATCGCCCCCTTAGGTTGCCCTGTTGTGCCAGACGTGTAAATGATCACTGCAAGATCTTCCGCACTTGTTTCTACCGGATCAAACACAGGAGATTGTTCACTCATTAACGAACCTAAAGTTTCTGTACCTAATGGGCTTGGTGCTACCGGGTCCGGCATGATGGTATAAAAGTGTTCGCAACTTGCCACTTCTTTAAATGCACCAAAACCCATCTGCCCCATAGGCAATTCTTCCGTCCCGATAAAACAGAAAAACGCTTTGGCATCACTATTATCCAGATGATAAATAGTCTCTTCCTTCTTTAGCAACACACTAAGTGGCACACAAATTGCCCCTGCTTTCAGGATTCCGAAATATACAATCGGAAAAAAAGGCAAGTTCAAACAATTGAGTGCTATTTTATCACCTTTCTGAATCCCTTTTGAAACCAGGCCATTCGCCACTTGATTTGCTGCGCCGTTGACCTGGGCGTAGGTAAGGGTAGTTTCTCCAAATGTAAAAGCAGGTCGCTTGGGGTATTTTCGAGCAGAGGACTCCAGAATTACAGATAAATTTAACATGTGCTGATTCTCGCGTTAAGGTTATTGAATTAATGAATTAAAGCAATCAACGGTTGCTTACTCCTTAAAGCTAATAAGAGACGTGGAATTGTCTGCTACATTTAATTAGCCGTGGAAACAATGATCACTCCACTTCTACCCTGTTCTCCGTAAATAGCCGTTTGCGTGAGGCTATTGAGTACTCGTACAGATTTGATTCGATTCACGTCGAGGCTGCTGGCAACTGAAGAATAACCTCTGCCCATGTTCACATTATCAACAATGAAAATGGGTTCGTTATCCAATTGCACGGAGCTACTGCCCGTTTGGCGCACGTAGACTGTAATGTTCTCTCCTGATCCATTTACCGTGAGTGTACCAATTCGTTTCAAGTAATCTGCCAAAGAACTGTAACTCCAGGTCTGGTTGTTCTCAAAAGTATTTACAGAGGATTTACGTTCACGTTTTTTCTTCCCTCCCCCTGAACCTGTAAATAAGGAAAAAATGCCTGCTTTGGTCAAAGTCTCTTCTACTGGTGATGAGCCATCTGAAATTCCCACTTTGGCTGAAAGCTCTTCGCTGGGATACCACTTACCAAATGAGCTTGTTTTGTAATAAGTGAAATTATCTATTTTACCAAAAATCTTGAATTTAGTGAAGGGTAAATCAAACTTGTCGCTGTTCACAATCAATTCACCTCTTTTATCAAAATATACTTCTTTCGGATGCTCCTTTAAGGCCCAGGTTACAATCTTGTAAATATTCTTCCTGTCTTCCTTTAGAATCAATGGTTCAAATTGAACAAAAAACTTACTAGTGGTCAAAAACAGAAAATCATTTTCCAGGTCGTACTTACTATACCCATCATAGGGCAACAAATCCACTATTATTTCCTTCGGGATAATTAATTCGCCCGGCTTCCCCTCTTCATCCACGCCGAGGAATTTAATTCGCATTTTCAGATTCTTGAGTTTGCTGGAATATCCCAAACTTATCCAGTGAATAAACGTGGTATCAAAGGGTGTCTCAATCAGTTGGGCAATGGCCGAACCGGAATAATCCACATCAGTCATAAAACGTGATGCAGTTGAGTAAATACCACCGACTTTTTCAATTTTCGGCTTGTCTCGCTTTTCACTGATAACAACTTCCTGTAATTGAGACACATTCTCTTCCAGCGTTACCAGCAGTTCCTGATCTTTGATGTCCGAAAGAGCAAATTTTCTTCGATGAAAGCCAACGCAGGAAACTAGTAGCACTTTACCCTCATGCTCTTTAGGTATTCTTAGTTCGAAATCACCATTTAGTTCAGAAATGGTGCCTACATAAGTGTCCGCAATTCCAATATTAACAAATGGAAGGGGTTCACCATTAGTTGAAGTAACTTTTCCCCTGATTAAAACCTGACCACTTCCTGCTAAAGCCAAGAATAGAAAGCAACTGAAGAGAACATGCTTCATAGATGGTTGATTTGACAAGTGAACAATTCATTTAAGCGGAAGACCGAACACCTGTAAGTTATATCTCATCAATAAATATGCCTAATAAATCCCGTTTCTACTAGAATCGGCTACCATCTTGTAAAGTTTTTGATTGAACGGTTCAGCTTTCATCAATTGTTCTGTACTGAGGTGTAACCTGTACCTCCAGTAGTGCTGAGCAATTGCAGGCACATTAATGCGCTCTTCTTCCGGAATCTCACGCCTAAGTTCATATTCCATTGCCAGGAGATCCTGTATTGGAAAAATGGCTAACATACCTGGAGAATGCATATGCTGATTGATGACCTCTTCCGCAATCCAAGGCTCGAAAAAGAATGGAGACCCTCCCTTTTGCCCTAAAATTGAATTGAAGAATCGTTGAGATTTATCTGAGTCTTCTTGCCACCACTCTCTTAGTGTGGACATATCATGGCTACCTGTACTACACACACTCATATAAGGAATATCTGCCGGATGAAGAAATTCCCGATCGTCATTCGGCATGCGCTGAATAGCCAAAGAAAGCATACTTAATTCATCCATAACCCCCGGAACTGAAGCCGGAACCATTCCCAGGTCTTCTCCACAAATCAACATATTTGTGGCCTCTTTTATAGCTGGAAGCTTCTGCATCGCACTTTCTCTCCAAAACTCATTGTGTCTATGATAAAAGAAGTGATTGTACAGTTGGTCTAACTTTTGTTGAGTTACATGATCAAGCTCTCTGTAAGAATAAGTACTATGGAATGCAATTCTGGGATTCCAGGCCATCCCATCACTCAGAGGCGCTTCGATAAAAAGTACTTCTGCTAATAGGCGATAGAGGTTCTGCCGCTTCCACTGTAAAAAATCTGTAGAATCTGGGTTCTCACGAATCAGGCAATCAAAATGCTCTTTTACTTTACGTTGTGAATCAAATTCTGTTTTAAGTTGATAACATCCCGGACGATATTCATCCAGGTAGTGATTAATAATATCGTGTGCGTGGCTTCCGAATATTTCGTAAACCATATGAACTCTGATGTATGGTTCACAGAAACGTTGATAATCAAATTCTAGTCCCCATTCTCCAAACTCATTAATATGAACTGGAATGGCCGGGTTAAATCTACCTAATATACCCTCGGTATGTTCCCAGCCCATCTCCCAAATACGAAAGAACCCCAGGATGTGATCGATACGGAAAATATCAAAATATTCAGACATCTTCACGAGTCTCTCGCGCCACCATTTGAAGCCATCTTCTGCCATTTTCTCCCAATTATAGGTCGGGAAACCCCAGTTTTGACCCGATATAGAAAAGTCATCTGGTGGTGCGCCTGCCTGACAAGACATGTTGAACAACTCCGGGGCAATCCAGGCATCAACCGAATCCCTATAAATTCCTATGGGAATGTCTCCTTTCAGGACCACTCCTTTACTTCGGGCATATTCGGAAGCAAGTTTAAGCTGCTGATCAAGATGAAATTGTAGGTAGTATTGAAGTGCGATATCATGGTAATGCTCCTTTGATGGATCACAAAATGCCTTTATTGTGCTTCCCTTTATCTGGGCATATCCATCCCATCTCTTAAAATCTGATGTACCGAAGCGATCTCGAAGGCAACAAAATGCCGCATAGGGCTCCAACCATGATTGATTGGCCTTAAAGAATTCCCTGAAGGCTTTGCTTTTCAAAAAAGAATCTTTTTGCTCCTTAAAACTTAATTGGAAGAACTCATTTTTCAAAGTCAAAACACCCTCATAGTCGATCTCTGGTAGATCGTTGAGCTTTTTAGCTCTGATATCAAAAGCCGCTTGAGCTTTCTTATCCTTGAGGTTGCCCATGGCCTCCATATTGGCGTAAATGGGATGCAGCGCATTGACAGAAATTGCAGCATAGGGATAAGAATCTGTCCATGTCCTTGTTGCCGTAGTATCGTTTACCGGCAAGATCTGCACGATTTTCATACCGGTTTTAACTGCCCAATCAGTCAACAGGTTGATATCCGTGAATTCACCAATACCTGCCCCATTTTCAGATCGAAGCGAAAATACCGGAATCGCAATCCCTGCACCTCGCCATGGTCCGGCGGGGTATTTGAAAAATTCATCTGTTACGTAAGTCGCGGCATGCTTACCTAGCGGTTTCGAGATAAACCGACGATTTTCATTGGCATCCCACCATTGAATTTTCTTCTTCCTTTTGTCATAAACGACGTACTTATACTCGAAATCCAGTTTCTCATCTGGTACTGGTACATCTACTGACCATATTGGAAATTTAGCATCGGACATAAGGTGCACTGACCCTTCATTCCAAGACCCCATTTCTTTTATTGAACCAACTACTCCAAAAACAAAATCGTCATTGACCCGGGGAGCTCTTAGTTGAAATCGGATGAAGGATTCTTCCGTAGTTTTCGTGTTATTCTTCCCTGGCTTCCGATTGCAAAACGCCTTCTCAAAAGGAGAGCTGTATAAAATATTTTCCGTTGTATCATGAGGCCTCCAAAAGTCACGAATTTGGACCCTTTCGATATTTTTTGAAGGTTCGAAAGCTCGGAGGTCACCAAATTCAGTTTGTGAAAGTCCTTCTGTTGCCGACCTTAACCAGTACCTGTATTGAAAAGAAGGCTCTTCAATCTCAAGTTCTAGTTCCCAATTCTCCCCATTGATGGTATTTAAAGGAATAGCTTTCGCCTCATCCAACCCTCCCAATTCGACACATGATCCCGAAACATAAATAACCTCACCCCACTGAGTTTTATAGTCGATACTAAATGCTGCTTTCACGCTATATAAAAACTAAATAATCTAATTAACTAAGATTGAACTACTTCGTCCCTGTCTTCCACAAACCGGACACAATAAGCTGCTATAATGAATGAAACACCCGCCATAACCAGTGCATAAATGGCATTGGAATTAAATATCCATTTGACAATCGGGCCTCCAACAATGCCATTTACAATTTGTGGTATTACAATAAAAAAGTTGAATATGCCCATGTAGTAACCCATTTTGGATGCTGGAATAGCTCCTGCAAGAATCGAATAAGGCATAGAAAGAATACTCGCCCAGGCAATACCAATGAATGCCATCGATACCAGCGCAAAGTACTGGTCTGGAATAAAATACAGAGACAGCATCCCTACACCTCCACATATCAACGCCATAGCATGTGTTCGCTTTCGCCCAAACCTGGATGCAAGACTCGGTAAAGCCAAAGCAAAGACGGCTGAAACGGCATTATAAACCGTAAACATCACTCCGACCCAATTCCCGGCATCCTGGTAAGCAGTTGAATTTGTGTCGTCTATGGAAGTTCCGAAGATATGCTGTGCTACTGCTGGAGCACTGAATACCCACATCGAAAACAGAGCAAACCAGGAAAAAAACTGGACCCAGGCCAGTTGCTTCATCGTGGCTGGCATTTTGGCAATGTCTTTAAATATGTCCCAGAAACTGCCAATTTCTTCCTCCACTGGGCTCTCCTCACTTTCATTGAATTTGGCAAGTTCTTCTGGGGTGTACTCTTTGGTTTTCACTACCGTCCATATGATGGTCGAAATAAAAATGGCCGCGCCTACGTAAAAACTGAATATTACATTATCAGGAACTTCCCCCTGACCTGCTTCCTTTGAAACACCTACCCACTCAGCCAGCATATAAGGCAGAAATGAACCAACAACAGCTCCAAGGCCTATCAAAACTGCTTGAACAGAAAACCCTTGAGTACGCTGTTCGGAAGGCAACATATCTGCCACTAACGCCCTGAAGGGTTCCATGGAAATATTAATAGATGCATCCATGATCATCAGGATTCCGGCTCCGACAAACATGGGGGGAATGAAAGCCGCCAGGTTCCCTGAATTCGGCATAAAACACAAAGCTATCGAAGCCAGAATGGCACCCGTAAGGAAGTAAGGCCTTCTTCTGCCCAGTACATTCCACGTACGGTCGCTGAAATGGCCGACAATAGGCTGCACTAGCAAACCAGTAACAGGGGCCGCCAACCAAAACCAGGACAAATGTTCAACATCTGCTCCAAAATTCTGAAGGATTCTACTGGCGTTGGCGTTTTGCAAAGCAAATCCGAACTGGATTCCCAAAAAGCCAAAGCTCATGTTCCATATCTGTGCGACTGACAATCGAGGCTTCTTCATACTATTTTTTTCATTTTGTTGGTGTTTTTTTCAACCTGTTCAATATCAAAATCAGCTTTCAATATTTTTTTACTTTTTTTTCAAAATCAGGACCATTTTTTTCCAAATCATTCAAGTTTTTGCCGTTTACACCTCACCTCATCAAGAAGCACCTTGCGAGCACCTTCTTCATCGCAAACGTTTGAAACAATCCTATAGTCCCGATTCCATGAAAAATCCAACTTTGCACACTTTTACCAACTCCGAAAAATAGCTAAAATCTACGATTTGAGCCGTTAATTCAACATTAAGTAATCAGACCTTGCGAAGTAATATCCAAACAATACACACAATTCAATGGGTCAAAACTGCTTATAGATCACTCGTTTTGATACTTCTGTCATTGTCCAGATTTTAGTTACAAAAAATACTTTAGCGAATTTTCGCTGAGCGTTTCAAAATTGTGTGGTTAATAATTTTATATTTGCCCAAATTTTTAAAAGATCTAACGCTGAAGTAATTATGAAATTCAGACCAGGGGTACTCGCAGGACAGGAAGTAACTGACTTGCTGAATTACGCGAATGAGCATCAATTTGCGCTTCCTGCTGTAAACGTGGTTGGCACCAATTCGATGAACGCGGTGATGGAAACAGCCAAAGAAGTGAATTCGCCTGTAATCATTCAGTTTTCAAATGGTGGAGCGGCATTCGTAGCAGGTAAAGGGCTTTCGAATGATGGACAACAAGCAGCAGTTGCTGGTGCAGTAGCTGGAGCAAAACACGTACATGAACTCGCTGAAATGTATGGTGTAACGGTGATTCTTCATACGGATCATTGTGCTAAAAAATTGCTCCCATGGATGGATGGCATGATGACGGCCAATGAGAAGCATTTTGAGCAAACAGGAAAAGCTTTGTTCAGTTCCCACATGCTTGACCTCTCGGAAGAGCCTATCGAAGAGAATATTGAGACCTCTCGTCAATACTTCGAGCGAATGAACAAAATCGGAATCACCCTCGAAATCGAATTGGGGATCACCGGCGGTGAAGAAGATGGCGTAGACAATACGGATGTAGACAATTCAAAATTGTATACACAACCAGAAGAAGTGGCTTATTCGTACGAGAAATTGAAAACTGTAGGCGACAATTTTACGATCGCTGCTGCTTTCGGAAATGTACACGGTGTATACAAACCTGGCAATGTTCAGCTCTCTCCTATCATTCTCAAAAACTCTCAGGATTATATCCAGGAAAAATTCAACACCGGACAAAATCCAGTAAATTTTGTATTCCACGGAGGGTCAGGGTCTTCTCAGGAAGAAATCCGAGAAGCGATTTCTTATGGAGCGATCAAAATGAACATTGATACAGACATGCAGTGGGCCACGTGGGACGGTATCAGAAATTACTACGTGACAAACGAAGGCTATCTGCAGTCTCAAATTGGAAACCCAGATGGAGACGATGTACCGAATAAAAAGTTTTACGATCCCAGAAAATGGTTGAGAGAAGGAGAGAAAACTTTTGTAGCACGATTGAAGCAGGCCTTTGAGGATTTGAATAACATCAATCGAAACGCATAAGTTATTTTAGATTTGAGATTCCTAAAATTCTAGTGGGCCTACTCAATGCTAAAAATACTAGCCCTTTCAATTATTGGAGGGGCTTTTTTTATTGAATGGCCGCTGGCAAAATTTCGAAGAAAACAAATCAGAATAAGGTTGGGCAGTGAGCCTGCCCCTTAATACCATGATTATCAAGCGAATGGTACTCTATCAGGTAATGACACGCCTGTTTGGAAATCAAAAAACGACCAATAAACCCTGGGGTACTTTGGCGGAAAATGGTGTTGGCAAATTTGATGA
The DNA here is from genome assembly GCA_965215825.1 of Cyclobacteriaceae bacterium. Classification (GTDB taxonomy): domain Bacteria; phylum Bacteroidota; class Bacteroidia; order Cytophagales; family Cyclobacteriaceae; genus JAWPMT01. The sequence goes on from CBDCEM010000003.1 coordinate 2,879,677, forward strand.
TTTCACGTCCGGGGTTTTGTCGCAGCTATCCGAAAACGGCTACACGCACATCTGGTATACAGGAGTTATTGAGCACGGTGTACTGACAGACTACCGTTCAGTAGGTATCTCCCTGGATGATGCGGACGTCATCAAAGGGAGAGCAGGCTCTCCATATGCCATCAAAGACTATTATGATGTAAATCCGGACCTGGCGAATGATATTGAACATCGCTTGGACGAATTTGAGTCGTTGGTTCAGAGAAGTCATGATGCAGGTCTAAAAGTACTGATTGATTTCGTTCCCAACCACGTTGCCAGAAGTTATCATTCAGATAAAAACCCAGGCAATTATCCCGATTTCGGTCAAGATGATGATGTTTCACAGTTCTTTGACCCTGACAACAATTTCTATTACTTTCCTGGCCAGGATTTTCAAGTACCTCCAGGTTATCAGTCATTGGCAGACAATGAGTTTCCTACGAAAAGTGGTCATTTTGATGAAAGCCCCGCAAAAGCAACAGGTAATGATGTCTTCTCTCCATCTCCGTCAATCAATGACTGGTTTGAGACTGTAAAGCTGAATTATGGAGTAGACTATTTAAGTGGTCGAAAAACCCATTTTAACCCTATCCCTGATACCTGGTTAAAAATGAAGGATATTTTGTTGTATTGGGCTGCTAAAGGTGTGGATGGTTTTCGATGCGACATGGCCGAAATGGTGCCTGTAGAATTCTGGGCCTGGGTCATCAAGGAAATAAAAGCAGCCTACCCGGAAATTACTTTTACTGCAGAGATCTATATTCCTGATAATTACCGCGATTACATCTTCAACGGAGGGTTTGATTATTTGTATGATAAAGTAGAAATGTATGATACATTAAAGAATATCATACAGGGTCATGCATCTACGGACGATATCACGCAGGTATGGCAACGCCAGGAGGGCATCGCAAATCACATGCTCAGGTTTCTTGAAAACCACGATGAACAAAGGATTTCCTCTTCGGACTTTGCAGGAGACATGATGAAGGGTATTCCGATGATGGCAGTGACGACCTTCATGCACAAGGGCCCCGTTATGATGTATTTTGGTCAGGATGTGGGTGAACCCGGAAGAGGTAATTCAGGTTATAGTCAGGATGACGGTCGCACTACAATATTTGATTACTGGGGTGTTCCGGAACATCAGAAATGGATGAACAAAGGTAAATTCGATGGAGGTCTACTTTCTGAGCAACAGCAAAAACTCCAGCGTCGATACACGCAAATATTATTGGCATCTAATGTTGAAGTGGCTTTTCGGGAAGGTCAATTCTTCGATCTTCATTACTACAATCGAAATGGTCAATATCAGGGATACAGCAATCGTATCTATTCATTTCTTAGACATACACCCACAGAACAAATCTTAGTGGTAGTTAACTTTGCAGAGGTAGCGGAGGAAGTGGCAATTAAAATCCCCGAATTAGCATGGAAAAAAATGCATTTAAGTCAAGAGAATATCAAAGTCGGAACACAGGTAATCAAGCGACAGTCAACAATTGATTTTGATACACCCACAGAATTAAGGATTACTATCCCTCCACTAGATTATAAACTTATCCGAATTGACAAAATTCTTTAATTAACCCATCAATGAACATTAAAAACATAGCTGTTATTGGGTCCGGTACCATGGGGAACGGAATAGCCCATGTATTTGCCCAAACCGGATATCAAGTAAACTTGATAGACATTTCAGCTGAGGCACTGGAACGTGCACTTGGTACCATTGGCAAAAATCTGGATCGTCAAATCAAAAAAGAACTGATTTCCCCCACAGATAAAGAATCAATCCTTGCCCGCATCACAACATTTACCGAATTGAGCAGTGGTATCAAGGAGGCTGATCTGGTAGTTGAAGCTGCAACGGAGAATGAAACGATCAAGTTGAAGATCTTCGAGGATATGGATCAACATGCGCCAGGTCATGCAATTCTGGCCACTAATACGTCTTCTATTTCCATTACGAAAATCGCAGCAGTAACCAGGCGTCCGGGCCAGGTGATTGGGATGCACTTCATGAATCCTGTCCCAGTCATGAAGTTGATCGAAGTGATAAGAGGATACGCAACCACTGACGACACCACTGGAATCATCATGGAATTGAGCAAAAATCTAGGGAAAGTACCTGTGGAGGTGAATGATTATCCCGGATTCGTCGCCAATCGCATACTCATGCCGATGATTAATGAAGCCATTTACTCACTTTACGAAGGCGTGGCAGGTGTTGAAGAAATCGATACTGTGATGAAATTAGGTATGGCACACCCAATGGGACCCTTGCAGCTTGCCGATTTTATCGGCCTTGATGTTTGCCTTTCAATCCTTAATGTACTTTATGATGGATTTGGCAATCCTAAATATGCGCCGTGTCCATTATTGGTCAACATGGTCACTGCAGGCTATAAAGGAGCCAAAACAGGTGAGGGTTTCTGGAAGTATACCCCGGGCTCAAAAGACGTCCAAGTGAGTCCTATGTTCCAATAAGCAATGAAAAATTCATGGGTAATTGACAATTTATTTCGTTAATTACCCACTTCCTTTTAATTTCAGGCTTGATTAAGCTAGTAACCTAATCTCGCCTTCTGACATGAAATTTCTGAATCGGGTCTTCCTGAATGAACAGGTGATCATATATGCGATCATCCTCAATTCAATTGTCCTGTTCGTACTTGGTTTCCCTGCACTACAAGATTCGATTTACCTCGAAAGAGTCGATTACTTGTTTACGGTTTTCTTCATACTTGAAGCCTTTACCAAAATACGGATGTATGGGTGGTACCTTTATATTCGCAATTCCTGGAACCGATTCGACTTTATTCTGGTAGTCATTTCCGTCCCTTCTTTGTTTGTATTTACCAACTTCTTTCCGGATATAAGTTTCTTACTCGTTTTCCGGTTACTAAGAATCTTAAGAATACTGCGGTTTCTACGGTTTATTCCTAACATTAAGCAAATGTTTGCGGGCATATCCCGAGCATTTAAGGCTTCTATCTTTATACTTATTGTTCTACTGATTTACAATGTACTTCTTGCCGTGATCAGCACTTTCCTATTCGGCGATGTATCTCCGCATCACTTTGGAAATCCTATGCTGTCACTTTATTCCATTTTCCAAATTTTCACGGTTGAAGGGTGGAATGAAATACCGGAGGCGCTATTGAGTAATATCTCTGATGATGCCATTGCGATGCAGGGATTTGTACGAATATTTTTCGTTCTGGTGGTACTCTCAGGTGGTATTTTTGGCTTCTCAATAGTGAATGCTATTTTCGTGGATGAAATGATTCAGGATAACAACAATGATCTGGAACAAAAGATCGACGAACTCAATCGCAAAATTGACTTGCTCGTCCGTGATCGGAATGATGAGACGCTCGATGAGTAATGGTTATTCAAGCCACGAAGTAATTCTCTAAAGCTTCAAGGGTGTCACTAACAGTAAGCGTATCCATTTTCACCTGTCCATCTTCAATTAGAACAATTCGTTCGCATACATCCACTACACTTTGCAAATTGTGACTGGAAAGTATCACGGTTACTCCTGCTTCTGATTTTGCGCGGACCATCTTCATCAATCTAGCTTGAGAAGTAGGATCGAGATGGGCAAATGGCTCATCCAGAATAATCAATTTAGGATCTCCCAGAATAGTTGACAACACCCCAACCCTCACCTTAGATCCTGTAGAAAGCTCTCGAATCATTTTGCTATTTTCCCGGATATCACGATTCACAAAATCCGAATATTCATCGAGCAGTCTTGTAACAGCTTCTTTTCCCACACCTATAGACTTTCCTATGAAATGTAGGTATTCGATTGGTTTCAGGAAGTCAATCAAAAAACCTTCATCCACAAAAGCATGTACCCCTTTCTTCCAATGATCGGAGTGCTGTACCTGTTCGTCGAAAATTTCAACAGAACCAGTTGTAGGTGGTACCAGATCTAAAATGGTTCGAAACAGCGTCGTTTTTCCAGCGCCATTATTTCCTACTATCCCTATGCACTCACCTTGTCGGACAGTAAGGTTCTCAATATCCAATGCACGTTTACCCTCAAAGTCTTTAGTCAATTGTTGTATTCGTATCATGATCTATTCGTGAAAAGCCATTGATAATTCGTATTTCTTTTTATCCAGCCGGACGGCCAATAATTTCAGGATCTGATTTCTAAAAGCCAGCCCGATCAATGAGAAGGCCATGATTCCGTAGTACACTTGATCACCCACTAGAAAAATAGCGAGTACACCCAGAAGTAGCATGGGTAAGATGATGGTCATAAAACTAACCGTCAGAACATTAGCAGTCATGGATTCAGATTTAAAGATGATGCTTTGTCCCAGTGCGAGCTTCTTTTTATTACCCATTACCCCATACAGTACCATATAGCAATTCCAACTGATATTGTAAAGAAAAGCGGCAACAAGCGGCAGCCACTGACCAACGTTAACGAATAAAGTCATTGAACTCAATACCAAGCCAATGAGTGTCGCCAACATGTAAAATCGGAATTTAAAATGCATGAATTCACTGGAGGTAAATCGGATCATTAACATATCGAAATAATTCCCCTCCCAGGACATGGTGTAAATACCATGCTGCAACAAAACCAACCCGGTAGTAATGATGGCCATGAAATAGACGCCCTCGGGAATACCCGCATTACTAAAATAGTAGAGTAGAATTGGGATGGATAGGAAACCAAAAATCAAATTTGTTCTTGTGCTCTTGTTTCTCCAAATCAATTTTAACTCCAGGTCAAAAAGCGGGTCTGCCAATTCACCAATTTCCATGGTAAACAACTGAGAGCCAATCTTTTGTCTCTTGAGGTAAGAAATGGGCATTTTTCTAACCATGAAGATGGCCATGATCAAACTTATCCCAGCCACGATAAATAAGGAGGGTGCAATTTCGAAAAAGAGGGTAAGCCATGTGAACCCTAACCATCCTTTGAACATTGCGGTTGCCAGCAACATCAGCACTATACCTGTGGTCCATTTAAAAAGGCTATGCGGGTGAAGAACGATATTGAGGTAATGTTGTATGAACCAGAATGCCAAAAAAACAGAAATCACATTCATGTCGAATTCCGTTGCTTTGATCAGTAGGGCTCCTTCAAAAAACAGCCAGAAAAAATTCGCTGGTTTCAAATGGGAAAGTAATACATACTGTATCGCAATCGACTTCTTATCGATGGGCCACAATCGATACGGTTCATAATGTAAGGTGGCTGGAGAGATATTCACTTTCAATCCGGTCATACCCACGAAGAAGGTCGTCAGTATCAACTTAAAAGTATCCAATTCGCTTATTTGAAATTGTCCACTCAATTCGGTTACCCAACTGCTTAGTTCAATCAAAAAGGCATTTCCCAGGCGAAAAACAAACATGGCCAGAAAGAATATCACAACCAGTAGTTTGAGATGATCTCCTTTTCTATAAAAATTCAGCCATCGATGATGAATGTAAAACAATCCCATATCCCTTCTTTAGTGTTTCTGATGTCTGACTTATTACAGAGATTTTTTTAAAAAGTACTGTTTTCGTTTTAAAGTGATCGGTCCTCGTATTTGGAATTGTCGTGTAAGTCATTGAAATTAAAGCGAGTACAACTATTATTATGAAAGAAATTGATGTAAAACAAGAGGCATATTTTCCTTTTACCTTCAAGTTTTTCGCTGTAATTCTTTTGGTTTTTGGGATCTTGACCTGGACACAACACGAATGGCATTTCATCATTAAATGTTTGACAATGGTTGTATCATTTGGTCTTGGGAGCGCAATATTGACAGCTCGTTATGGGTTATGGGTTGATCCACAAAAAAAAATATTTAAGGAATATCTCCAGGTATTGTTCTGGAAAACTGGAGAGATCAAATCTTATCAGGGTATCGAAAAAATATTCATTAACGAGGTGGTGGAAAGGGCAACTATGCAAACAAGAACCGGATCTATGCACGATGTGAAAAATACAGTTTACAAAGCTTTCTTAAAACTTAACGATGACCGGAAAATTCAATTAGACCGTGACAAAAAGAGGGGTCAACTTGAGCATCGGGTACAACATTATAGGGAATATCTTGGGGTTACGGAGTGATTAGATTGCCTAATAATCATACGAATAACCTGATCTCATGAAGTACGTAAAAAAAGTCCTGATCATTGCATTGATCATGATCGTTGCAATTGGAGCTCTCACTTTGGTATTCTTCGGAAAACGTGACATCCCGCTTGATACACTCAAAGCTAAATATGCGGGAAGCCCTTCAAGATTCCTACCCATTCAAGGCATGGAGGTCCACTATAGAGATGAAGGAAACCTCAGCGACTCCCTACCCATTGTTTTGTTACACGGCACCAGTTCCAGTCTGCATACTTATGATGATTGGACTATCGAGCTAATGAAAACACGCCGGGTCATTCGAATGGACCTTCCTGCATTTGGTCTCACCGGCCCTCACCCTACACGGGATTACTCCATGGAGAAGTATGCAGATTTCGTACGTGAATTTCTCGATGCACTGGCTATTGAGAAATGTATTCTTGGGGGTAATTCGCTTGGTGGGAATATCACCTGGAATTTTGCACTAAACTACCCAAGGAGGGTTGAAAAACTGATTCTGATTGATGCCTCCGGATATCCAATTCAACCGGAAAGTGTTCCCATTGCATTTACGTTGGCTAATACACCCGTCGCCAATAAGCTATTAACTTTCATTACACCACGGTTCATGGCTAAAGCCAGCGTTGAAAATGTGTATTATGACAAATCAAAAGTTGATAAGAAGTTGGTGGACCGGTATTATGAACTTACCCTTCGGGCAGGAAACCGACAGGGGTTGGTCGATCGCATGACTATGATCGTGGATTCCATAGCACATACACGCATCTCTCAAATCCAACACCCAACGCTGCTCCTATGGGGAAAACAAGACTTTTTGGTGCCAATTGCGAGCGCATACCGCTTTCAGCAAGACCTACCAAATGATACGTTGGTCCTTCTTCCCAACTTGGGGCATGTTCCCATGGAAGAGGATCCTATCAACAGTCTGGGGCCCGTATTATCTTTTATAAAAGAATAAGCTTAGTCCTTTAACACTTGCTTTACGGCTTCATGTAAGCTTGCACGATACGCGGATGAAATTGGGATCTCTATCTCATTCATGTAGACAAACTGTTGGTCTAGTTTCTCAATCATCGGAAGGTTGATGATATAGGATTTATGAACTCGGAAAAACCTGTCTTCAGGTAAAGTCTCCATAATCCTCGTCATCGTCATTCGTGTAATGATCCTTTCTTTGTGCGTATAGATGTTCAACAAATTGGCATCCGACTTAATGTACCTGATTTCACTTAAACTAATTTTCTTAAGCTGGTAGCCATCTTTGACAAAGATGAAATCCGGAACCTCTTCGTTTCCGGAGTAGCTTTCTTCTTTCACTTTGAGGCATGCCTTCAAGAACCTGTTGAAACTCACAGGCTTCATTAAATAGTCCGTGGCTTCCACTTCAAATCCTTGTAATGCATAGGTAGAAAAGGCAGTGACAAAAATCACCTTAACCTGATGCTTGTCAAGCATCTTAGCAATCTCAATCCCGTCTATATCGGGCATCTCAATGTCTAAAAACAACACATGTACATCATTCTCCTGCAAATAGCTCATGGCTTTGGAAGGGGAAACAAAAACTTTCCTTAACTCCAAAAAGTCTACCTTTTCGGCGTGTTGCTGGATTACTTCAAGACTACTGGGTTCATCGTCCAGGGCAATGGCAATGAATTTATTCATCTGCTTTCGAGGTTTAGTATAAGTGAGACATGATATTCATCCACATTTTCCCGGGTCTGGTATTGATGATCCGGATAATGCGCATCCAGCAATCTTTTCGTTTGTTCGAGACCAATACCGGAACTCACCTTACCCTCCTTTGGGAAGTTCGTATTTTGGACCTTTAAAGTCAAATCATGTAATCGCTGAACAATTGAAATTGCTACTACTGATTGATGCTCCCGACTAATACCGTGTTTAAAAGCGTTTTCTACGAAAGTGATCAATATCATCGGATGTATCAGAAGGTCCGGGGTTTCCATTGTTATATCTAAACTCAAATTTATCGTTGTATCTGCCTGAAAGCGATGCTTCTGGAAGTCCACAAATTGTCGAATGAAATTCATTTCTTCCTTAAGTGAAATGGTCTGTTGGGATGCGTATTGCAATTGATACCGCAAAATGTCTGTCAACATTTCAAGGTTTGTTGTCATTTGATTTGCGCCGATCTTTAGTGCGTCATTGTAGAGGGTATTTAAGGCATTGAAAAGAAAATGGGGATTTACCTGGGCCTTCAATAAGGATAATTCCGCCTGTCGTTTATCCTTTTCGTATGTCAGTTGCAATTGCTTTTGACGGCTGGCTTCAAAGAGTTTCTTCGAGATAATTACAATAGCAAGTCCGACACCTGCCAAGAGCATATTTTCCGGAACAAATTGGCCTTCAGAAGAAAAGGTATCTCTCACAACCAACCAAAACCCAAGAAACAATATCAGGTAAATAGCTAAAGCATATAATCGTTTTGTGGGGTATGGCAATTTAACCATAACCCGTGCTCGATAAATATAAATCGCATACCCCAACATAATCAGTAAAAACAGCACCAAACAGTACCCGCCTACAAAGTATAGAAATCCAACAAACTCATGATTGTTCTCTGATTCAATGCCCTGGAAGTACATCACCCATTCGTAAGACAGGTAACCCACGATTCCAAGGCACAGAAGAAATGTCAATATCTTAGTCATCTTTCCTTGATGGTGTACCACTGACAAAAATCTTTTTCAATTTTGGCGCGAGTTTCAGGTATTGACCGGAATTTGACACAACCAACTTCAGTTGTGTGACCGGAAATGTATATTCAGATTCGGCTTTTAAATAATAGACACTGCCAGCTTCTACTGCAATTACATACTCATTACCCCGCTGAAGGTAGGACGTTTTTTTAGTACTTAATTCCAGGTCCCCGGCAGGCACTTGAAAAGAAATACTTGTGTTGCTTTTCATAGGCTCTAATAAAGGGTAATCTTCTACCCATAAATCAAACCTATGAGTGCCGTAACCGCTTCCCCGGAATATAATCACCGTGGCCAAATCATCCTCTTGTTGGAAGTTCTCCTGTCCCAAGCTTACCAGAGACAATATGAATGTGAACCAAATCATCATATCAGGATTTTTTCTTCAAGCCGTGAGCAAACCCAAAGATCAAACTGAAGTAAAGTTGTTCGGATCGATCTGATAAAGGTGAAGACAAGGTTGCCTGATTTGATTCCCAGGGTTGTTGTCCCCAACCTCGCTGATAGCCAATCCGGCCTCCCTGAAAAACGTAATTGCCACGGTCATTTTGTAATCCGTTGATTACATCCAGAGCAATATGAAAATATCCACTTTTATGGACAAACGACGGGCTACTTGTTCCGGAGAAACTGCGTGGGTCGTCAAAATCAAACGATGCAGCTCTACCCACCCGCGTGTATTGAACCCTATAACTTGACTGCCCTACTCCCACTTTAGGAACAAATGATATATAAGGATTGGAGTATACCATACAACCCAGGGAAAAAGAAAATTCAGCAAAATCCTGCTCCAAAAAAATTGGGTCACCGGAGATAGATACATCTTCATCTCTTCTAAATTCCAATCCCTTTGCCAATCTCATCTCTAACAAGAGTCGCCTCCACCTAAGGTGAGCTGCGGTGCTTACCAGTTCAAAGTCCAGATCAACGTTCATTCCTTGGCTAATCAGGAATTCATGCATTTGTTGATGATTTAGATTAACCGATAGATAGGGTAACACAGAGGATGTTACCATGATGCTCCAGGGGTTTTCATGGAACCAGTTTACCTTCTTGGATGAATCTGAAGCATTTAACCGGACCTGGCCTAGTAGTGCCATGAATGCCAGCATAAGCCACAAAGTAATAAACGATCTTTTCATAGTCTTTTTTTGATTTTACCTGATGCTAAGCAACAACAAGTATTTACACCCTGAAAAAAGATGATTCAATCTACGGAAACGATGTGATGAAATCCCAATCTTAAGGGATAAGGCCTAACAGAGACTTACGAAGAAATCGATATGTCGTACTTTTCAAGTAAAACGGCTACATCAGGCCATGAGAATTTGGCTTTCTTTATTTGGTTGTCATCGGGATCGATTCTGTAATTACTAGCTGATCTAAAGTCTACTTTCTGGAGGTTGGTTCGCTCGAACAAAGCACCTTGCAAATCACAATCGTCAAACTTGGATTCAGAAAGGTCTGTTCCTACGAAATCAACCTCATTCAACTGGCATCCTTTGAAGTGTGTTTTTTTGAGGTTTAAACCATAGAAGGAGCTTAAATCCAATATTGAATCTTCGAATCGAAACTCCAGGAGAAAAGGGTTGCAATCATCAAATCGCAAACCAAGGAGTTTACATTGTCTAAAAGTAATGTCCCTAAAACCTGTCTCCTTTAATTGAGCGTTACTCAAATCACATTTTTCAAATTCACATTCCAGAAAGATCACTTTAGACAGATCTGCTCCTTGAAAGTCACAATCCACAAAACGGCAAGACTCAAATTCTCCAGCTCCAAACAAGTTTCCTGAATAATTTTCTTTGGATATGGTTTCATCTACTTTCAGGAAGCCACTCATTTTATTCTTTATTTAATGAAGATGCGTTGTAAAGTTAGCGGCAAAAAAAAGAGCAACCCGATAAAGATCGGATCGCTCCCAAAACAACTAAAGGTGCGGTCGGGCGACCGCAGTACTTGATAAACGAATGTGCCTTAAGATTAGTTTTGCTATTCTTAAAAAGTTTTGATGTACGACGTATTTTCCAGGATGAGAGGCATGAAGTTTACCAGATAAGGTCATCAGTTTATTGGCGGAGTAGCACCAAGACGTATCTATGAATAAATTATAATGACTCTTTCTAAATCCGTGTGAAACTGTTCGACAAAATATCCAAAGTGATCTTTCCAGACTCTCAGGCAATCACAGAAGAAATCATTCGTCATTATGGAGACAACCCTGATGAGCTTGAACTGATCATCGATCGAGAATATTTTCATGCGGTCTATTTGGGTATTGTATTCATCATTGGATTTAGTATTACCGTTCTATCCAGGGTCTTGCAATTCTTCTACGGTGATGTACTAGGCGATTTTGTCAACACCGTAATCCTTGATGTCGGATCAGAATTAGGAATTGCCATTTTTGGAGGAGCAGTGGTAGCCTACCTGATCGAATTCTTAAATAAGAAGCAATTCCAACAAAACGTCAAATTTCGCAGAGATATTATAGCAATTCTTGAGGAGAGGAAGACCAATAAATGAATATCAATGGATGACCTTTAAGAAAGAATCATTGCTTAAATTTATATTATGCAAAAGTTCAAAATACTTCGGGATCAATTAAATCACCAAATCGATCAACTTATTAAATTCCTCAGAACCAGAGAGATAACTTGGGTGTAATGGCGCTAGTTTAAATTCGTTTAGGACTTATTGTTTTCGTTTGTACGCCCCCTTTAGGTAAGTGTCTCCGATTTCGTTATTGTCATAAGCAACTACCCTGAAGGCGTAAGTTTCATCATCCAGGTATTCCCAAATATCAGCGAAGGTCATTCCCTGGTAAGCATAGACAAACCAGAGATCCCGGCCCTGGGATATGATTTCGCCTTGAGTAACTCCTCCAAACGTGTCAAACTCCCAAAATAGTATTTTGCCGCTCTCCTCGTCGAATTTCCGAACACCAAAACTTCTATCACCAAACGCCGTGCGTTCTACATCGATAAACCCTTTTGTATCCGAATAAATAATCTTATTCTGCAAGCCATATTCCATCGACAACTCTTGCTTAAAAACCGAACCATCTCCCCACTGAGCTTCTATGGCCCAGGTTTTGCCTAAAAACGGTTCAAAGAAAGCCAGTGGGTTTTCACTCTGAGCAAAAGATGAATTGAGCAAAAAACAAGTAAGTATCAAGGAATATATATACTTCATAAGGATAAAGATAGGAAAATGATCCTGTCACTGAACATCGGTCAAAGTTAGAAGAAAACACAAATTTGCGTTATTTTCATGCCCTTGAATAAGATCAACTTTCACCATCCTATTTTGCGTATATGGATCACGGTAAGTCTTTCGCTGATTTGCCTTACACTATCTGCACAAGACGAACAGCGCAAAAAATCATTCTGGTCCAACCTGGATTCAATCAGAGCAGCAAAAATCGAAGTAGGTCAATCACTTTTCACCCCCTTCATAGCACCAGCATTTTCTCCTGAATTGGGCTTCCTTATCTCCGCAGGAGGATTGTACACCTTTAAGGTTCAGAAAGAAAATCCCATTCTCGAGCGCTCCTCCATCCCATTCGCTGCAGGAATCAGTTCCAATGGATCCGTACAATTTAATGCGAAACTCACTTTATACGGAAAGGATGATAAGCATCGCGCATCCGGGGAATTATGGTTCAAAGACATGCCAGACAATTATTTTGGTGTTGGTCATGACAATGGCAAGCACACACCACTCTCCGACAGCACAACTACCTATCAACGAACCTGGTTCCGCCTCTACTACAAGCTATTGACCCGCTTTGGCCAGCACCTTTTCTGGGGAGCCGCCTTGGACATCAACCGTACTACGGGCAAAGAACTTAACGATTACATTCAGGCTGATCCAGATTTCATAAATACTGGAAACTTCAGTAAAAATGCCGGGCTAGGATTATCGGTGCAGTATGATAGCCGGGACCTGATCGTTAATGCGTATGAAGGTATCTATTTTGATTTGAATGTTATGTTTTACGGTAGGTTCCTTGGTGGTAGAAGCAGATATGAAGTGGTTGATTTAGATTATCGTCAATATCAACAAGTGGGTCACCGAAAGGTACTGGCCTGGCAAATAAGGACACGGAATGCCTTTGATGAAGTGCCCTGGCCAGAAATGTCGCAATTAGGAACACCTTTTGATTTGAGAGGCTATCGCTGGGGGCGGTTTAGGGACAAATCTATGCTTTTCGGTATTGTGGAGTACCGCCATATGTTTGGAAAAGGAGATAGTAGAAAGAAATTCAGTTTGAAAGATCGATCTGGATTTGTGGCCTGGATTGGGGGTGGGTCCATTGCTCCCGACCCGGCCTCATATGACAAATGGCTTCCTAACTTTGGGGCGGGCTATCGACTGGAGACGGAGCCGAGAATGAATATTCGTGTAGATTTTGGTTTCGGTTCCGATAGTAGCTTCTTCTATATTTCTTTTAACGAGGCTTTTTAATACATGGGATCACTGCTCTTTGACAAACGATCTATCGTATTTAATGCCTCCAAATGCATGTAACATGATCATTCGTGAAAGCCGTACATTAAAAGGATAAGTTATGGCGGCAATAACAATGACCGTGATGATGTAAGTCCAAATTCCCGGATCGTTGAACAAAAGAGAAATACCGACCCATGTGAGCAGGAAAATACCCACCGAGAATCCATAGCTGACGTACATCGACCCATAGAAAAACCCTGGTTCCACTTCAAACCTAAGACCGCATACCTCGCATGTCACATTCATCTTATTGAACTTCGAGATTTTTGAGGCTGGATGAGTAAATACTTCACCCTCTCGACACCTAGGGCACTTGCCGTTTAATACGGCTGATAATGCTTTCTTTTCGCTCACTTACTTTACTGTGTTTGAACCACATGAAGGCTACAATTCCAATCAATATGTATGGTGTGAAAAACAGGTATAAAATACCCATATTAAGGCCTGCTGCGAAAGAGGTCTCACCTGCGCTTACGTTGTTGACGACCTGAGTACGACACATGGCACATTGTGCTTGCGTCAACAGCGGAGCAACAGTAATCAAAGTCAGTATGATGTATTTCCTAATTGCATTCATTGCATTGCAAAAGTAACGCTACCAGGGGTAATATTGACTGATCATTAAATAAACTATCACGCCCGTCACCGACACATAGAGCCATAAAGGGAACGTGAATTTTACGATCTTTTTGTGTCTTTCTACTTTACCTGACAAAGCATAGTAGAAGGCGAACAAAACAAACGGGACAACAAAAATGGACAGTAAGATATGAGAGAATAAGATAAAGAGATATACGCTTCTAGTCCCTTCTATTGCTAACTTCTCAGCTTCCGATAAGACACCATCGGCATCCGCGTCTCCGTATTTGACGGACCCGGCGGAAGCATGATAAATGATATAACATATCAAAAAAATAAAACCTAAAACAAACCCGCTGGTCATCAATGTTCGATGTGCAACTATATTACCTCGTTTGACCATGAACAAAGCCAGCAACAACAAAATGGCAGTCAGAGAATTGATGACCGCATTAAGGTCAGGAAGAAAATATACCCAACTTCCTGCATCAATTTTTTGAGGTAACAGGATCAGAGCAGCTACAACCAACGGAATAGCAACTGAAACACCTACAATTATGCCGGTATTTCGACTATTACTTTTTACTACTTGTTCCATTTCTTTCCGCTATGGTATGGTACAATTCAATTTCGGTAAGCAGTCGATCAATCTCAGCTATCTCCCAGTGGTAAGCTCCTTTGATCTGGCCGTCAGCTGTGACTAGTATCAGGTCCCAATCCTCAAATTGACATCCTGAGTTTTCCTTAATTAATAAATCTTTGGTGTAATTATTTTGTTCAATCCTACGGGATTGATTCCTGCCTTCCGTTGTTTTGGCGGCTGAAATGATCATCACCGACAATGTCGGTGGCACACAAACGGAATCGACACTTCCAAGCGTTGGTAGTTCGAATTGATTCGTACCGAAAATCTGTAAAAAAAGGTACCAGAATACTGGTACCCCAAATATGACAATAAGGACAAATGCCTTAAATCCTTGTCGCAAGATTGATCAGCTTAAAATTCCGGATAAAGATCCTGGAAAATTGCAGTTCCCTGATACCACAAAATGAAGATCAGAAAGATCACGAACGTCATCGGTAAAAGGATAGACATGATCAACGACTTCTTTTCATGCCCTAAGTGCATGAACTCGGCCACGATATAAAATGCTTTCAAAATCGTCAAAGCAATGAAAACAAATGTTCTCGGGCCTCCTGCAGGAACTGTAAAAGCGATAACAAATTCGATGGCAGTAACGATCGCCAGAATTCCCGCTACTTTCCAAATCTTTTTGATTTTAGCCGGATCTGCCGGCTGAATAACTACCTGAGTATTTTCTTGATCCATGATATTGATCGATTAAAAGTTAAACCAAGTAAAAGAAGGTGAACACAAAGACCCATACCAGGTCCACAAAGTGCCAATAGAGACCAACTTTCTCCACCATTTCATAGTGCCCTCTTTTCTCAAGCTTGCCTACGACCGTTTGATAGAAGATGATGAAATTTATAACCACCCCGCTAAAGACGTGGAATCCGTGAAATCCTGTAATGAAGAAGAACAGGGCCGCAAAATTGCTCGGACCATATTGGTTGATCACGAGGTTGGCACCAAAGATCACTGATCCGTCCGTCAATCTACCACCGTCTGCAGTTCCGTGAATAAAGTGTGACCACTCCCAAGCCTGGCAACCTAAAAAGGTCAATCCGCCTACAATAGTCCAAAGCATCCATTTCTCTACACCTTTTTTGTCCATTCTTTGACCCGCTTCCACTCCGAGTACCATGGTCACACTACTCAGGATCAGAATAAAGGTCATGATACCTACAAAAACCAATGGTGCGTGTACGCCATGAAGGAAAGGCACTGCTTCAAATACTTTTTCAGGAATGGGCCAGTATTCCTGAGAAAACACAAAGTCTTCAGGATTACCTTCATAAGCCGGGTGTTTAAACCGGATCATTCCGTAGGTGATCAAAAGAGCTGAAAAACTGAATGCATCTGAAAGGAGGAAAAACCACATCATCAGCTTGCCGTAGCTAGCTTTCATGGGCTCAACTCCACCGGCCCAGAGGCCTTTTTTCGACTCGTCTACGACTACTGCAGTGCTAGACATGTTAGATTAGGAATTTTAATTATTCAGGATCAAAAATAAATATAAATACAACCAAAGTCCACCGAGAAAATGCCAGTATACCGCACAAAGCTGAATACTAAGCATACTTTTTGAATGAACCTTGTATGAAAAAGATCTTCGGAGCACAATGATCAAAAAAATCAACCCTCCAAAGAGGTGTGCCACATGAAGACCGGTGAAAACATAGATAAAAGATCCAGCGGGATTTCCGACGAAAAATACCCCTTGATCGACCAACTCTCCCCATGACCAATATTGGCCAACGCAGAATGCTATGGCTAACAGACCTGTGATTGCCAGCCATACTCGTATGTTAAGTAGATTGTTGCGTTTTGAGGCGAGGTATGCAAAATGCATGCTTAGACTACTCAACACAATCAACACCGAAGTAACTTTAAACATTTGAGGAAACTGGATCAACAACCAATCCCCATCCGCCTTTTTGACGATGTACGCGCTACTAAGAGAAATGAAGATCATCACAACAGTTACCATGAAAGTCCATAAGCCAAAAAGCTTTGGATTCACCGATCTTACTTTCCCCTCTTCCTGTTTAATCACATTCGCTACTTTCTCCATCAACTCACAATTTATCGATCAAATAAGCAATTTGCACTACCGGAAGGTACATGAAAGAGCCAAACATGATCCTAAGCGCTGACTTTCTACTGTTATCCTTAAGCAGTTGAAAAGTTTGTGCCAGGAATAGCACACCGCAGACTGTCGCAACTACGCCACTTCCAATTCCCGTCAACCCAAAATAACTGGGTAAAAGTCCCAGTGGCAATAAAAACAAGGTATAAACTACAATGTTAATCGCCGTATTTAGGTCTTTCTTTCCAGCACCAGGCAGCAATTTAAACCCAGCTTTTTTGTAGTCCTCGTCAGAAACCCAGGCAATGGCCCAGAAATGCGGAAATTGCCATATAAACTGAATTCCGAAGATGATTAAAGCATCATGTGAAATGAATCCCGTTGAGGCGACCCAACCTATTAGTGGAGGCAAGGCTCCTGGTATAGCACCCACAAAAACGGCAACAGGCCCTACCCTTTTTAAGGGCGTATATACAAATGCATAGAGTACGAGTGATATCAGTGAGAGTAATACTGTAAGGCCATTCGTAGCATATGCCAACAGGCCAGTCCCAGAAACGATCAACATAAGAGTATAAACTACCGCCTCAGTTTTGCTAATTCTATTCGTGGGTAATGGCCGCTTTTGGGTACGACTCATCACTTTATCATAACCGATTTCCAGTAACTGATTGATAGTCACGGATGCGCCACTGATAAAAAAGCCACCAATCGCAAACTGTACAAATTGAATCCAATCAATTGGTCCTCCTGCTCCCAGGATATATCCAAATGCTGAAGAGAACGCTACTGTTAGTGACAACCGAGGTTTTAACAATTCCCAGTAACCTGACAATTTCTCTTTCCAAACCCAATCACGTGTTACCGAAATCATGCTTTTACAGCTTTGAAATTTGAGATCAAAGTTAAATAGTAAAGTGTTCCAAAAAGAACTGACGCACCAAGCAAATGCACTGGTTGCAATAATTTAGGCACTTCAAAGTAGGTCATGATTGCGCCTCCTATGGCTTCCAATATGATCAGCCCAAGACTTGTCAACCAGAAAATACCAAAAAGGCTACTCAAGGCCTTAATACTGTAGAGTCGATAACTTCCGTAAAGGGCTATTATCAGAATCAACAATGAAAAAGATCGATGTATGTAGAACACGATGGGCATCTGAGCAATCAGGCCTGCTCTACCCACCTCTTCGAATAATAATGCATCAATAATTTCTCTTACTTGCGTCCCCATAAGAATTTGTGGTAAGGACAGAACAAACAAAACAACTGACAAAACTTTGAATTCCTTCCCCAGATTGAGTGTCCAAATTCTATCGGAAGACTTGAAGTTGATATAGATCAGAAACGCAACCAGTAAAAGTGCCAATGACATATGGAAAGAAATAAAGCCAGGCAATAAATTGGTAGAAACAACCAAAGAACCAATCCAGCCTTGAAACAAAACCAGAATAAATGACAAAACTGCCATAATCGGAATAATTGGAGTTACTCTACGATAACTGAAAGACCAGATCATGTTCAATATGATAAAGAAGCCAATCAATACTCCTATCAAACGATTAATGTATTCTATCCATGCCTTAGTACTACTATAGTCTTCCTCTATTTCAATGTCCGGGTTATTCGTGATACGATCTGCCAGTCCTTTTAGGTCGAGTGATATCAGCAAAGCGGAAAGCCTTTCATTCTTTGCCAGACGCTTTTCCAAAAACAATTCTTTGTAATTCTCCGGAAGCTGACTTACATGTGTCGGTGGCGTGTATCCACCAAAACATTTCGGCCAGTCCGGGCATCCCATGCCTGCTTCCGTAACTCTTACAATGCTACCTACTACGATCAACAGATATACTGCAATGATCGTGTAGGTGTTGATTCTGCGAAAAGTACGCTTATTCAGCATTCGCCACTTTGGGCTCCAGGTCTATTTGTTCCTCTGCCGCTAATTCCTTTTCCTGCTCCGTATTGGAATCCATTGTCTCCGAAAGCGGAACATGCTGAGGAATAAAATCATCCGGTGCATTAGGCTTACTGTAATCGTATGCCCAGCGGAATACCTTAGGAATTGCTCCAACCCAGTTGCCGTGTCCCGGGAACCTTGGAGTTGTCCATTCCAACGTATTAGATTTCCATGGGTTAGCTGGAGCTAATCTGCCTCGGAAAATGCTATAGAAGAAGTTGAACAAAAAGATGAATTGTGCAAAGAAAGTAACGACCGCAGCAATTGTTACGAAAGAATTTAGATCAGTAAAAGACGTAAACGCATCAAAGCTGGTGAATGAATAGTATCTTCTTGGAAATCCTGCAATTCCGATATAGTGCAATGGAAAGAATACCAGGTAAATTCCAACAAAGGTGAGCCAGAAATGAACGTAGCCCAGTCGCTCATCCATCATCCGACCAAACATTTTCGGGAACCAGTGATAAACACCGGCTGCCAATCCAAAGGCAGAAGCACTACCCATCACAAGGTGAAAGTGAGCCACTACGAAGTAGGTATCATGTAAGTTGATATCAATAGCGGAGTTACCCAGGAATATACCTGTTAAACCACCAGAGATAAAGAACGATACCAAACCAATCGAAAACAACATGGCTGGAGTAAATACAATGTTTCCTTTCCACAAGGTCGTGATGTAGTTAAATGCTTTTACTGCTGAGGGTACAGCTATGATGAGTGTCAGGAACATGAATACCGACCCAAGGAATGGGTTCATTCCTGAAACGAACATATGATGTGCCCATACAATAAACGACAGGAACGCAATAGCCAACATAGAACCAATCATTGCACGGTAACCGAAAATCGGCTTACGTGAGTTAGTGGCAATAATCTCCGATGTGATTCCTAGTGCCGGAAGCAATACAATGTATACCTCTGGGTGTCCCAGGAACCAAAATAAATGTTGATAAAGTATCGGGCTTCCTCCTGTATGTGGCAGGGCCTCACCCCCGATATAAATATCAGATAAGTAGAAGCTTGTTCCGAATGATCGATCAAATACCAATAGCAAAGCAGCGGCAAATAATACCGGGAACGATAGAATCCCGATTACTGCTGTAATAAAGAATGCCCAGATGGTCAATGGCAACCTACTGAAAGTCATTCCTTCAGTTCTTAGGTTGATCACAGTGGTAACGTAATTTATACCTCCCAATAGTGATGAAGCGATAAAGAATACCATCGACACCAACCATAAAGTCATTCCTGCAGCAGATCCCTGAATCGCCTGTGGCAATGCACTTAGTGGCGGATAAACGGTCCAACCGCCAGCAGCAGGACCAGTTTCCAGAAACAGAGAGATGAACATGATCACACTGGACAAGAAAAAGAACCAGTAAGACAGCATATTCATAAATCCCGAAGCCATGTCTCTTGCACCAATTTGCAATGGAATGAGGAAATTACTGAAAGTTCCACTTAGTCCGGCTGTCAATACGAAGAATACCATGATAGTACCGTGCATTGTAACCAGAGCCAGGTAGAATTCACTATCCAACTTTCCAGCTGGAGTAATCCACTTGCCAAGGATAGGTCGCAACCATTCCATGTCCATGTTAGGAAATCCTAATTGCAATCTAAAGATTACAGATAGTGCCACACCTATTACGGCCCAGAGAATACCTGTGATCAGGAATTGCTTCGCGATCGTTTTATGATCGGTGGAAAAGATGTATTTGCTTACAAAACCTTGTTCATGATGCTCATCGTGGTGATCATCATGTTCTGCAGTAGTGTTATGAACTTCTGACATCAGTTTTTTTTTAATAGGTAGTACTTATCAACTTCTCTTCTGCAGGTTCGTCACCTTCAGGATTATCAATCCCTAATGTAATCAAGGCCTGCTCTTTCAACTCCGCTGGAACTTGCGTTAAATAGTCTGGATTTTGCTTAAGCCAGGGCTCTTGTGCTTCATACCATTTTTCGTACTCAGCTGGCTCGTCCACCACTATAAGGTACTTCATACCGAAATGCCCTTTACCACAAATCTTATTACAGACCAATTCGTAATTGAAATCAGGATTTCCAGTTTCCGCTCTCATTTCTTCAGTGGTCTTGGTGGGGGTAAACCAAAATCTCGTTGGCATACCTGGCACCGCGTTCATCTGTAATCTGAAGTGTGGAGAATAAACACTATGAATAACATCTCTTGCTCTGATCTGCAGCAAGACGGCCTTACCCTTTGGAACATGTAGTTCGCGACCATAGAAGTCATCAAAAGATGCCCGGTCCGCATAGTCCACACCAGACACATTAGACAAATCAATTTTCTTATAATCGTAACCACCGAGCTTATTATCAGCTCCCGGATATCTCACCGCCCAGGAATATTGATAACCCATCACCTCAATCACTTCTGCATCATCTGGTGCAGGACCGGTGATATCAACCCAGGCACTCCAGCCAGTAATGATCAATCCAGCTAATACCACTGCAGGAACGGCTGTCCAGATCAATTCCAACTTGTCATTGTGGGGATAGAAAGTGGCTTTATTTCCTTCTTTGTGCTGGTATTTCCATGCAAAACCGAAAAGAAAGATTTGCGTCAAAATAAACACCACACATGTAATGGCCATGGTCACCCAGAACAACTGGTCCGTTACGACACCATGTTCAGAGGCTACTGGTTGGACATAGCTTTCGCTTAACCCACCAAAAGAATAATAGAAAAACCCAGCGATTCCTGCGATCAGAAACACCATCATGAGTCCGGCTTGCACTCTGTTTGCAGACGAAACACTCCCCTCTTTCTTCTCCTTCGCTACGTTGATCAATGTCGACACCCGGAAGATAATAACCAGGATCGCCAGGATCAGAACTATCGCTACTAAAACAACTAAATTCAACATTGCTCCGCTCTAATTTTTAAATATGGTGATGCAAACTTTCCTTCAGCATTGGATGGTTCTTACCAAACAATGGCACTTTCGACAATGAATTGAGAATCACGTAAGTAAATGCTCCCGCATAAACAAACATCACTCCTAATTCCAACAGGCCGTAGCCTCCGTTTTCTTTCAACGTACCAGGTACGATCATCAAATAGAAATCAAACCAGTGACCTAGTATAATAATTGGTGCAATCACCTTAATGAATCTTGCGTGTCTCTTTGCATCTCTTGTCATCAAGACTAAAAAGGGCAAGATGAAATTCAGGAAGAGATTCATGAAGAATACTGAAGAGTATTGATCGCTCTTCCATCGTTCAAGGAAGTAGATGGTCTCTTCCGGAATATGCGCATAATAGATCAGCAAAAACTGCGAGAACCATACGTAAGTCCAGAAGATTGAGAACGCAAACATGAATTTACCCAAATCATGAATGTGATTTGAGTTCACAATAGACAAGTACCCTTTGTCTTTCAAAAGCACAGCAATCAAAGTGATCAACGAAAGACCGCTCACCCACCAGCTGGCAAATACATACCATCCAAACATCGTACTGAACCAGTGTGTATCTATAGACATTACCCAGTCCCATGCAGATACAGATGAAGAAACAGCAAAGAAGATAAGGAAAATAGCAGACCACTTTCTCATTTGGTGCCATCTTTCAGTGCCTCCTTCAAGGTCTTCAGCTACAGCCAATCCACGTAGTTTTCTGAACAACCAGTACCATACACCAAAGAAGATTACCATTCTTGCAAGGAAGAATACTGGTACTCCCGGGTGGTCAGTTAAAGGCCAGAAGAAGTATGCTTTTTTACCATCGATAATACTATCAAAATCCGGTGAAGCTGTATCATACAATGAATGATGCGTCCAGTGGAAGATATCATGTCCAAATGCAAGGAAAGATACAATCATCAATACACCCGCTATCGGTAGCCATGAGCCGAATGACATGGCGATACGCTTGACACCTACAGACCATCCTGCCTGCGCCGCATATTGAATGGCAACGAAGGTTACTCCAATGATCGCTATACCGGTAAAGAATACGTTGTTGATCCAAAGATTAACAAACAAACGCTTGGTCCAATGGAACCCATGTCCACCCTCAGCAGCTGCACCATGCGCTTCTTCAGCACCATGGCCTCCGGTATTCATAAGAATCACACCAGTAATTGCCAAGACTATCCCTACAACAATGAAGATGAATAGGTTCTTCTTGGTCTTCGCCGTAAATTCAAATCTCTCTTCTGCTATTTCTACAGATGCCATAGGTTATTGATTTTGCAGGGTTTGTACATACCTAACAATTTTCCAACGGTCTTCGACGCTAATTTGAGAAGCATGAGCTCCCATACGTCCCTTACCGTGCGTGATCACATGAAATATGTGACCTTCTTTCTTATCTACTACCGATGCTGACGTGTAAGAAGTTACACCCTTAAACACCTGACCAACAGATCCATCTCCCGAACCGGAAGCTCCATGGCAATGATCGCAAAAACGTTCATATAAAATCTTGCCCTCACCAATGACTACACTGGAAGAGTCCAATGGGTTAACTAAAGTCGCCTCAGCCGTCTCATAGTCCAAAGGATCGATATGATTAGGAAGGTAATCCCCTCTTTTCACGGTGTTCGCAACTGGCTCTCTCATGGTCATACCAAAATCATTGTAAGGATTGGAATTATAAAATTCCGCATGTTCTTCTAGTTCCGAAGAGGTGATGGCACGACCTGCCTCCGTATCCTTAATTTGAGACAAAGGCTCATAAGGTGTGGAATGATACATTTGCGGCGCATATTCCAGGCCTTGATTATCACCTGATGCTGTACATCCGACTAGTATCAAAGCCACCAAGACCACAGTCAGGGAGTTGTATAACTTCTTATTCAGCATTTCAGTCATTAAAAGTTTTTGGGTTCACTTCCGAAGCACCACTGGTATTGAGGATAGCAGTCAATTCTTTTACCCCTTTATCATTAGATGATAAATCCAGTGCCATTACATGCTTATCATCAGTAATTCGCTTATCAAAAATTCTTGGTTTGCCCCATGGTTTCAAATTCGCTGTAACGAAAAACGTACCCACCATTCCAAATGACCCAAGTAATACGGTCAACTCGAAAGTTACAGGGATGAAGGATGGAACAGGAATGTAATCCTTTCCACCAATAATCATGGGCCAGTCGATTCCCATCATACCAATCTGCATCGTCAATGCAAGGCTGGTACCAAGCAATCCAAAAAGAAAGGCTGCGATGGACATGTTAGATCTTTTGTACCCCAATGCGTGCTCAATGCCGTGCACGGGGAACGGAGAGTATACTTCGTCAATTTTGACGCCCGATTCTCGTACTGACTTGATCGCGTCAAGCAATACGTCCTCGTCTTCGTAAACTCCTAATAAAAATTCGTTAGACTGTGACATATTATGCTACTTCCTTTTCGGTTGATTGATCGGCAACTGCTGCAGGCTTGTCATTACTTTCACCTGTCACTTTCAGGATACTTTTCACCTCCGCCATATTGATCACAGGAAAGAATTTGGCGAAAAGGAAGAAAGCAGTGAAGAAAAGCCCAAATGTGAATATATAAACCCCTACATCGTAAAATGTAGGATAGAACATCGCCCAACTTGACGGGAGATAGTCACGATGAAGTGAGGTCACAATGATTACAAAACGCTCAAACCACATTCCGATGTTAACGATGATCGAAAGCACGAATGTAGAAGCGATGTTGGTTCTGATTTTCTTGAACCAAAAAAGCTGTGGTGAGATCACATTACATGTCATCATGGACCAATATGCCCACCAGTAAGGACCTGTTGCCCGGTTGATGAACGCATATTGCTCTGCTTCTACTCCTGAATACCAGGCAATGAAGAACTCAGTGATGTATGCAATACCTACGATTGAACCTGTGATAATGATCACGATGTTCATTAATTCAATGTGCTGGATCGTAATATAGTCTTCCAGTTTATAAACCTTTCTTGTCACCAACAACAAGGTCAATACCATGGCAAAACCAGAGAAGATCGCTCCTGCAACGAAGTAAGGAGGGAAAATAGTCGTGTGCCATCCTGGAATAACCGAGGTTGCAAAGTCAAAAGATACAATGGTATGTACTGAAAGTACAAGAGGCGTTGCTACACCTGCCAACACCAACGCTACCGTCTCATAATGATTCCAATGACGTGCGGCCCCTGTCCAGCCGAAGCTCAACACACCATAGATTGTTTTTCTCAAACCTGTAGCCCTGTCTCTGATGGTCGCAAAATCAGGAATCAATCCGATGTACCAGAATACCAGTGATACTGAGAAATAAGTACTGATTGCGAAAACGTCCCAAAGCAGTGGCGAGTTAAAGTTCACCCAAAGTGAACCAAACGTATTAGGCAATGGCAATGCCCAGTAAAATCCTAACCAGGGTCGTCCCATGTGCAATACAGGGAACATCGCTGCACAGATTACCGCAAAAATGGTCATTGCCTCTGCAGCGCGGTTAATAGACATTCTCCATCGTTGACGGAATAACAACAACACCGCTGAAATCAGGGTACCCGCGTGACCGATACCAACCCACCATACAAAGTTGGTGATATCCCAGGCCCAGCCTACGGTTTTGTTCAATCCCCACATGCCAATACCATCCCAAAGAAGTCTCCCGACGGCATAGCCACCGATCGCCAACATCCCCAGGGATACCGCCATGGCCATAAGCCACGTGAGGTGAGGTTTCTCTTCTACTCTACCGGCTATGTCATTCGTTACGTCATGTAACGATTTACCGCCGGTTACTAATGGTTCTCTTATTATAGATTCAGAGGTCATTAATCTTTCAATTTATGATCAGGCGTGAGTAGAATGAGCCGATTCCGACTTCTTCTCTTCGTCTTTATTTCTAACTTTTGTTAAATACCAGATGTTTGGCATTACTCGCAATTCTTCGAGTACGTGATAGGCCCTTTCTTCTTGCGCCTCAACCCCTTTGTCCATTGATTTGATCTTCAACAGTTTAGAGATTTTGCTATTAGGGTCTTTCATATCTCCGAATACAAGTGCATCTGAAGGACACGATTTAGCACAAGCCGTGTTCACTTCACCATCTTCCGGTCTTCGATTATCTTTCTTAGCCTCAAGCTTACCGGCCTGGATTCGTTGCACACAGAATGTACACTTCTCCATAACCCCTCTGGATCTTACGGTCACATCAGGATTTAGTACCATCTTTCCTAAGTCATTGTTCATGGACGTGTTGTCAGCGAACTGCTCATTGTCATGATACTTGAACCAGTTGAATCGACGTACTTTATAAGGACAGTTGTTCGCACAATATCTTGTACCGATACATCTGTTGTATGTCATTTGGTTCAACCCTTCCGAGCTATGCGTGGTAGCCGCTACCGGACATACCGTTTCGCAAGGTGCATTATTACACTGCTGGCACATCATGGGTTGGAAGGTTACTTCAGGGTTGGCATACGCTGCAAACTCCGAGTAACGTGTTGACAGGAGGTCTTTCTGACTTTCAGTCATTTGCTCAGGATCATGGCTGTAGTAGCGATCAATCCTGATCCAGTGCATTTCTCTTCGGTTGAGTACCTCAGACTTTCCAACGACTGGAATATTGTTCTCTGTCTGACAAGCCACCGTACAGGTACCACAGCCAGTACATGAGTTCAAATCAATGGCCATCCCCCAGTGGTGGTTGGCATATTTATGACCTTTCCAAAGGGAAACCGCCGATGGCTTTTTGAATCCTTCCGACGTAGCAATACGAGGAAAGTGACGTCCGGCGCTCGCATCTTTCTGATACGCTTTGAGTACAGTTTCCTGAACTACCGTCTCACGTCCTAAATAAGTTTGTGAAGTCTGAGTTTGAGCGATTCGATGATCTTCTCCATTTGGCTCAGCGCTTACACCAGAAGTGATGTCATAGATCAAAGCTCCACTAGAGGTGTCAATCAATGGATATGCATTAACTCCAACGCCATTAGCTACTTTTCCAGCTTTTTCTCGTCCATACCCTAGTGCAAGTCCTACAGTATTGTGAGCCTGACCAGGTTGAGGTACAACAGGAACTGAAAGCGTTTGTCCACCTACTGTGAGGTTTACTTTTTGCGTAGACATGCGACCATCATCTACCTTAATGCCCCAATCTTCTGCTTGCTTAGGAGAAACAGTTAGGTAGTTATCCCAACAAGCTTTGGTAATTGGATCCGGCATTTCCTGTAACCAGGGATTATTGGCCTGTCTACCTGTAGCTACAGAGGCATTGGTGTAAAGAACCAATTCTAATCCTGAACCAGCCTTTGCCGCAGCTACATTAGTAGCAGCACCTGAAACGGCAGAATTGTCAAATGAAGGTGCTTCACCAGTGGTTTCAGTCTCGAATACACCATCGTGTAAAGATTTGTCCCAGAAAGCATCAAAATTTGAAAAAGCATCAGCATTGGCTGCATAGACAGCTTCCCAATTGCTTCTGATAAAATCGTAATAGTTGGTATCATTTCCACCCCAGGTAAGGAAAGAATCCTGTGCCTGACGTGTATCAAAAATTCTGGAAATAGTTGGCTGAGAAAGGCTATAGTGACCAGTAGTCAACTCAAAGTCGTTCCACGACTCCAGGTAGTGATTATCCGGAGCAACATACTTCACCAAAGCTGTGGTCTCATCCATCCGATCTGAAGTCGAAACAGATACACTCGCTTTTGCAATCGCACCTGCCAAATCACCTCCAAGAGGGTGATCGTATACTGGGTTGCAGTTATAGAAAATCACACCATCGTAGCGACCACCTTTAAGCTCATTAAGGAAAAGGGCAAATTTCGCGTCATTTCCTTTTCGGATTTGAGTGGCTTTGCTCAAATCGATCGTGCTACCGTAGCTACCCAATGCGTTGTTGATTGCATTGACCAGGATCTGCATATTAGTGTCGTTGCTACCCGAAACTACTAACGCTTTGCCATTAGCTGCTTTCAGGTCTTTTACAACTTTCTTCAGGTTTGCATCTTTAGCAGCACCCCCATTCACAATGGCATTGTAAAGATCTGCAATTAATCCGGCTTGCTCAGAAGCCTTTACTGGAAATCTGTAATCTGCATTGGCACCCGTTAATGAAAGGTTACTTTCGAAAGCGTATAGACGAGACATGGTTTTCTTACCATCTCCCAACTTCCTGGAGGCCGCAAATTGCTTATTATATAGAGTTTGATTTACTCCGGTTCCAAGGAAGTCCGAAGCAAAAGACACAATTACATCAGCTTTTGAGAAGTCATAGCCAGGATAGGCACGTGTTCCAAAAGTTGCTTCATTCGCATCCAACAAACCACTTACTGAATTCGCATCATAAGTTACGACTTCAGTATTAGGGTATGCACCCTGAAAAGCTTCGATTGCTTTCAAAGTAGATGGACTCGCAATTGTATTCGTTACAATAGCAACTCTTGAATCGGAACTCAACGTTCCTACTCCATTATCTATATCCAGCCAAGTTGCCGAAGCACCATCCTTCAAAGGGCCGGCTAGTCTTTCTTTATCATATAATGAAAGAACAGAAGCTTCTATTTGAGCGGAAGTACCTCCACCAGAGAATACAGAAAGTTCATTTCCTTCTACTTTAATCGGTCTTCCTTCTCGTGTCTTAACAACCACATTACTGTAATCGCTGCCACTAACGAAAGTAGAAGCATAGTAATTTGGGATACTTGGGTCTAAGTCGACTGGTTTCTTAACATAAGGAATGGCATTCCTGATGGGTGCTTCGCAAGCTGCCAAAGAAACAGCTCCGATTCCAAATCCCATCACCTTAAGAAAGTCACGTCTTGAAGGTTCTGATTCTCCTTCATTCAGTGGTAGATATTCTGGAAATTCTTTCTCAGCTAATTTCGAAAAAGAAGGCGTGTTATTCAACTGCTCCAGTCCCTTCCAGTATTTCTTCGTTGATTTCATATATACTCTCTACTTAAGAAATTAGTAATGACATTTAGAACATTCAAGACCACCATTGTCTTCTACTTTCATCGGTTCCTTGCTCGTCTCCGAATGAAGCTCTACTAACTTCGTGTAGTACTCGTTTCCTTTTGTATTCAAATTGGTATCACGATGGCAGTTGATACACCACCCCATGGTTAGGTTGGAATACTGGTATACCACTTCCATTTCTTCAATTGGACCGTGACAAGTCTGGCACTCCAGTCCACCAACTTCGACGTGTTGCGAGTGGTTGAAGTAAGCAAGGTCAGGAAGGTTATGCACACGTACCCATTCTATAGGCTGTACATTATTACCATATTCCCCGGTTTCCGGATTGTAATCAATCGCTGTATATATCTTTTGGATTTCTTCAGAATCTGTCTTGATAGCCGTGTGACAATTCATACAGATGTTTGCTGAAGGAATATTTGCCGACTTGGCTTTTCGCACACCCGTGTGGCAATATTGACAGTCAATTTCGTATTCTCCTGCGTGGATTTGGTGTGAAAACGCAATAGGTTGAGTGGGTTGATACCCTTGTTGTACACCTACAGTAAACGCTCCGTCTATGGCTGTCTTCAACATAACTGCCATGAATACGAACGTAACCAAACCTATGAAGGAGTCGCTTTTGAAGAATCCGAGTAGATCGAAGTTTTGAGCAACCAGTTCCTCATCCTCTTCGGCAAGGTCCTTATTCTTCTTAATGTATTTTGACAATACCTGAACCACAATTACCAATGTGACTAGGATCAAAATCAATACAACGACCAGAATAATAAGGACAGCCGTCAAATAACTTTCGGAAACCCCACCAGCTGTGTCACCGCCAGTCGTGCTACCTCCGGTTTCATCAACAACTATAACTGGTTCTTTGTTTGACTCCACCTTAATGTAGGCGAGAATTGAGGTGATCTCTTCATCACTGAAAGGGTAAGCAGTCATTAATGTTTTGTTGTACTCTTCATAAAGAGCTACAGCATACTCATCTCCACTTGCAATAACTTTCTGAGAGTTTTTGATCCAGCTGAGCAACCATTCTTTAGGTCTTCTCTCATGGACATCTTTCAATGCGGGTCCGATTACGACTTCATTGATGTCGTGACACTGCGTACAGTTATTCTTATATAACTTCTCTCCTGCTGCTACAATACCCTCGTCCGTAGGAATGCCGTCTTCAGCGTCCTGTGCGAAAGAGATTTGTGATAGGAAAAGAAGGGTGAAGAAAACGAGCGCAGATGGTGCTCGGAAGGGGTTGGAAACTGTTCTTCTTAACATTTGATTTAGGTACCGTTCGGGCTCTAACGGACGCAAAACTAACATCAGGTGATTGTTTTTCAAACTCTTTCAGAACCTAATTGATCGCATATCGTAGATGGAACTCTTTGGGTCCCTCCGGACCCCCTCAAATAGCTTAAAACCAATTGTTTAACTAAATTTAAATCTTTTAGAATTTAGCTATTTAGAATAATTCTAAATAAACTACTTACCGATCAGGACGAAAGGTGACCAAAAGTAAGGTTTAGCAAAGGTCCCCTCCTCTATCATCTTGAGTTTTGCCATTCTCAAGTACCTGGCGTATTGCAAAGATTCTGTTCTTGACTTAGGTACTGAAACCCTGGATAGCTGATCATACAGATTGACCATCAAATCTTTGGTAGAAGCATCTGAAACCTTCCATAATGAAACATTGACATTTTTTGTTCCGGCATAGATAAGTGCCCGGGTTAATCCAATGATTCCCTCTCCTGTCGAAATCTTACCCAATCCCGTTTCACAAGCCGAAAGGGTCACCAGCTCCGAATTGATATTGAGGTCATAGACTTCTCCCGAGAAAAGAATACCATCATTTTCAGTTTCTATTGAATCCATTGCCAGGAGAATACCAGAGAACTCAGGCTCTTCCTGATTCACAAAACCATGACTGGCAATATGTAAGTATTGATATTTATCCAATTTACCTTCGCTGACCACTCTTTCATTAGCATCTCTCCTGATATTCAAGGAAACTTCACGTCCTTGTGCCCGAAATGTACTGTCAATGGTCAACACTTCAGTTTCGGTCCCGGGTAATGGCTTCATTTCACTGCGGTTCATTTTGATTTTTTTCCGAAGGGATATGGCTGTTCCGGATTCATTATAAGATTCTGCTCGCTTTTCCTTAAGTACTTCCAAGTACGGCGCATCAAAAACTACCGGTGCCATTGCAAGCAAATCACGAGGGGCCTTTTCTCTAATGGTCTTCTCATTTCTAAACGTCTTATAAAGGAGGTTTGCCGAGAACGTATACGAGATACCATAGTCTTTTATCAAATACGGCAAATCGCTATAGGAAGCAGATGCTTCAAAATCTTCAGTCAATAGCGCTTCAAATGGAATGGTTGCCATGATGCCATCAAGTACCACGATGATATTTTGAACACCATCAGGAATCTTAGCTGGGATAAATTGATCATAAAGTTTACGACCGTAACTCTTATATAGCTTATCGAACTTATAAATGGTACTTTTTCGAAACGCCTGAATGTCTTTTTCATAAGTCGGTGATTTGAACTGCTTATGAATCGAGAACTCGTCTTTGGTAATATAATTAGCATACAAGCTGTCCTCTGTTAAAAAATAGGACAATACCATCGTAGAATCTGGCAGAAAATCCTGTAACTCCTCGACCTTCACCACACTCACATCATACTTCAGGTCGAAATATTTGGGATAGTCATTCTCCAGGCTTTGAACCAAATCTTCATATTCGCGATTGGCTTTGAATAATTGGTCTTGATAATAAACTCGTTGAGCACTATCCGGATTTGCTGACAATTCCTGGGTAATCTGATTGATCCTGGTTTTCAACTCGATTTCCTTATTCACCATCGTATCCGGTATCCCTCCAAATGACTTGGCATTAGATTCAGCTAAAGATGAAAACAAAATCGAGCCTTTATTCTTCTCCGTAAAATAGAAATACCAATCCTGGTATTCTTTTTTCTTTTGATCGAAATCGGCATCCTTGCCAATCATTTTCACATTCTCCTTATTGAGCAGTTTTACCATTGAATAAGAGCCATTGACCGCTGATTCATATATTTTATTGGCTTGCTTGGCCAATAGTACCTGATCTCTTCGATCTGTATATGATTTCCTGATCTGATCCACCAGGCTATCACTCAAGACAAAACTCTGTAGTGATATATCCAGACCTTTCATGTTTTTACTTTGACTGAATCCAGATTCCAACAACTCACCCTTGAACTGAAGGAACCAAAGCAAGTCTTTGCTATCGAAGAAGTTCACGAGAGAAGGATTCACGAAAATGTTAGTCTCGTTGAAATCCATAATACTTGAATTGATCGCGAACTGAACATTTTCCAATGCCTGCCGTGTTTGACCTTGCTCACCAAAGACACGAGCCAGGTTATAATATGCATTGGCAATGTTCGGATGTTTGCTCCCGTGAATGGCCAGGTCGATTTCCAGTGCTTTTTGAAAATAGCGAACAGCTAATTCAAAATCACCTGCGAAATAGTACAAGCTTCCGAGGTTATTATAAGCAGCAGACGTGTTAACATGTGTCTCTCCCACCAAATTAAAATTGATATCCAGGACACGCCCGTAATACTCCAGAGCATCTGCAAATTTCTCTTGATAGATAAAAGTATTGGCAACTCCCAACAAGCTGCGAATAGAACTTTGATGGACTTCTCCCACTGAGTTGGAGAATACCTCCAATGCTTTTTCATAATACTTAATCGCCTCCTGATAATCTCCTTTATTCTTGGCCACATCCGCAAATCCCAGATAGATTGACCCAAATTTCGGATTGCGTTCATCGAGGAACTTGGAATAGATGATCAACGCCTGATTATAATATTGCAGGGCTATCTCATACCCACCACTACTTTTAAAAATATCAGCGATGCCTACATAAGTCGTTGCAACATCCGGATGATTGTCTCCAAATACTCCCTGGTTGATTTCCAGGGCCTTGCTATAGTTCTCCTGCGCCAGGTTGTAACTTCCCTTGTTTCTGTAGAGATTTCCCAGACTTAAATAGGAATTGGCGACATACGGGTGCGCATCGCCCAAAATCTCTCGATTGGTCTCCAAAGCATTCTTAAAATATCTAAAGGCCTCCTCATATTGCAACTTTCCATAATAAACATTGCCAATACCCAGGTTAGTAGGTGCCGAATAGAGATGTTTTTCATCGTGTTGAACAGACTCGGTTATACGTAAGGCCTCGTTGTATTCTTCCAGCGCAAGTTCGTGCCTCCCAGTCAGGTAATATACGTTACCTATGTTACTAAGTGCATTGGCTCGTTCCAAGTGGTTTTCTCCCAGGTATTCATTGGAAAGTGTTAGTGCTTCATTGGCCACCTCAAGTGCCTCCTCCAGCTCAAATACAGCACAAAGGTTCTCTGAAATCTTATTTTTAGAGGCAACCATTCCCTCCCAATGCTCTCCTTTTTTAAATAACTCAAAAGCCCTTTCAAAGAAGAAAATTGAGCTATCGTGGCGGTTAAAAAGCAGGAATGTATCCGCTTTGTGGAAATAAACATCAGCCCTGACACTATCAGAAGGTGGTGCGTTGAATGCAATAAGGTCATTCGAGACGAGCCCAAAAAATAATAAGCTCAAAAAAATGATTGTGTACCTTTTCATGGTTGATGCGAGCATAAGTAAAACTCCCCGCTAATTTAGTTCCAAGAATCAATTTTTAAGATTATTTTCGGCTTTTGATAGTTAATTCCCGACCTCAACCAGAAAATGACAAATAATCTTCGGCTTATTTCTTTCTTGCTGATAATCAATATTTCAGCGATTGCACAGGTCCAACCGGAACATCCCAGACGGTATTATGTCGCGGAAGATGGCAAACTCTATTGGCAGGCTGAAAAGCCAGTATTCTTGTTTATTTCCGAAAACCCTGATGGTTCGGGAGCTAAGAGACTTGAAAGCCAATCCACTCCGGAATACACCAATCCGCTTTATCTGGATACGGAAGGCATCAATTTCGTTCGTACCAAATGGGCAGTCGATCAGACGACCAAAGAAGTTGTTGCGCCACAGAAAGAAATTGTGTTTGAAGTTTATCGAGACGGAAATTCCCCACTTACTGCTGTCAATTTTAGCGCGCCTAACGCTTTTCAATCTGAAGATATTGTCTATTACGGTAATGACCTGGCTATCTCTGCAACAGCAAAAGATGAACTATCTGGAGTCAATAGTATTTTCTATGCCCTTAATGGTGCCAATTACACTTCTTATTCCAATACGCTTACTTACACTAATGATGGTGACTATTCTTTTAAATTCTATTCATTGGACAATGTAGGCAATGCAGAAGCTCCGCAATCATTTGACTTTAAGTTAGATCTCACCAGTCCGACAACACGATATACCGTGACAGGAGATAAAACTTCAGAAATTTTATCTCCGAGAACTATCATCCAATTGGAAGGGGAAGATGGATCCAGTGGAATGGAAAATATTTATTTCCGAATTGACAGTGCCAGCAACCAAAGATTCAGAGAGTCTGTGGCATTGACGGACCTTGCAGAAGGTGAACACACCTTAACTTATTACAGTGTAGATAATGTAGGGAATAAGGAAAACGACCGGACATATGACTTCTATGTTGATCGAACATCACCAGAAGTAGTTGCAAGTGTTGTTGGCGATCAATATCAAAACCGGGGGCGGGTTTTCATTTCTGTGAGAACGAAAGTCAAACTAGTAGCTTCTGACAACAAATCAGGTATCAGGAAAGTCTGGTACAAGATCGATGATGGTCCGGAAATCCCTTACAGAGAACCATTTGAATTACCTAAATCAAAAGGCAAGCACATTATCGAATATTACGCCACGGATAAGGTAAACAATAACTTCAAATCACTATTTGACGAAAGTACCAGTGGTCGTGAGTCGCTTGATATTGATGTAGAGGCTCCGGAGATAGATTTCGACTTTGCTGGTGATCAGTTTTTCTCAAGGGATACGGCTTTCATCACAAGCAAGACAGATATTGGCCTGAGTGCGATCGATGCTGATGCAGGAGTAAAGGCTGTTGGTTATAAGATCAACGGAGGTAAGGGAGAAGTTTACGATCAGCCTTTTCATTTGCTGGAAGAAGGAACGTATGTGGTAGATTTCTACGGCACCGACCAGGTAAATAACAGAAATAGCAAAACATTCTTCTTTACAGTGGATAATACAGGTCCCAGGATCGAGCAAATTCTGAGTATGGAGCCTGTGGGTAGCATTTCGTTGAACGATCAGCCTGATCCCCTATCTGTTTACTCCAAGGGAGTTAAGCTCTATCTTGCGGCTACAGATGCAATCATTGATACCGATGCCATCTATTACAGTCTCAATGGCGGTGAAGAAAAACGTTACACTGAGCCTGTGGAGATAAATACACTGGGAATTGTTTCCTATAAAATCCGTGCCACGGATAAACTTGGTAACACTTCCACCACAGATACCTTTGAAATCTTCGTGAAATAGAAACGAGTTTAATTACCTGCGAGATCTGTTCTCAATAAGCTCATATACATAATCCTGAATCATCGGTCTGATTCTCAGCTCATAGATCATGGTCTGCTTTCGAGTAGGAAATACGCGATTGCTCAGAAAAACAAAAACCAGGTCATGATCAGGATCCGCCCAAATCAGCGGTCCGGTATATCCACTGTGACCATAGCTTCTTGCACTTGCCCGAATTGACACGTTGCTACGATCACTTTCATTGCTTAACGTGGGCATATCAAAACCTAGGCCTCGTCGGTTGTTGTTATTTGGGTATTGCACTGTCGTGAAAAGATCAACCGTTTGTTGTTTTAAATAAACCTCGCCTTTGTAATTACCCCGATTTAAGAGCATCGTCCATATTTTTCCCACATCTGCGGCGTTTGAAAACAGTCCGGCATTACCAGAAACACCTCGCATCATGATCGCCCCTTCATCATGTACATAACCATGAATGGGAACTTCCCGAAAAAACGTATCTATCTCCGTGGGAACTATCTGAGATAAAGGAAACCTGTCCAAAGGGTTGAATCCGAGACTGTTAGCTCCCATGGGTTGATAGAAGTTTTCGTTCAAATACACGTCAAATGACTTTCCTGTCAGCTGAAAAACCAATTCTGGCACCAGATAAAAAAACAATCCTGAATATCGATATACTTTTTCATCGCTTAATTCAGCCTTCCTGATGAATCGTTTGATCCTTTTATAAAAATCGTTTCGGAGATACTTTTCGTCAGCAAGTTTGAAATCATAGCGATCACTTTTTTCAGTAGCAACCCATTTCTTCTTCAGGCTTCCCTTTTTGTTCCTGATTTCTTGATGGTACGGAATCCATGGTCGCCAACCCGCCTGATGAGCAAGCAATTCTCTGAAAGTAGACTTCCCTCGCTTATTACCACGTAGAAAATTGAAATACTTAGCAATAGGATCATCTAACTGGATCAGATCGTCTTCATACAGCTTCATCATTGCCAGAGTAGCCGCTGTAACCTTTGTCACTGAAGCTAAATCATACAAGTGATCTCGTTCAACTTTCACAAGGCTATCGTACGTATGGTGGCCATATGCTTTGTGAATAAGCACAGAACCTTTGTGAGCAACGAATAAAACCGCTCCTGGGAATGCCATTTTCTCAATTCCACCCGCTAAAACACTGTCGATTTTATCAATTCCGAAATTAACTGGGGGTTGATTTTGAGCGATTGAAAAAAGTGAAGAAACCAGTATTGTAACCAGAACTATCACGTATTTCAGACCCTTTTGCATCGTAAGTTTGCGCTTCATCTGACGAACCTATGCAAAATTCCAAATATTTTATCATCGATTTCGACAGTACGTTTACAAAAGTGGAAGCACTCGACGTATTAGGAGAAATATCTTTGGATGGCAAGCCTCATCGACAGGAAGCCCTGGACCGGATCAAGGAAGTAACAGATCTGGGAATGGATGGACAACTGTCCTTCCGGGAATCGTTAGAGGAACGAATCAAGTTATTAGATGCACATCGTGATAACCTCCCGGTTCTGGTAACAAGATTAACGACGCAGGTATCGAAATCTTTCAAAAGAAATAAAGAGTTTCTGAAAACATATGCTGAGCAAATATTCATTCTTAGCAATGGTTTCAAAGATTTCATCATTCCTATTGTCGGGAAATACGGAATCCCCGCTAAAAATGTATTTGCCAATGATTTTGAATATAATGAAGGCGGAAAAATTATCGGATTTGATAGAGAAAACATACTTTCATCCAATGGAGGGAAACCTAAACAAATTGCGAAGCTTAATTTAAAGGGTGAAGTTTTTGTTTTGGGTGACGGTTACACGGACTATGAGATTAAAAAAGCCGGACTTGCTAACAAGTTTTACGCGTTTATTGAAAATGTACGACGTGAAAACGTATTGGAAAATGCAGATCATATCGCCCCTACTCTTGATGAAGTACTATATGTGAACAAAATGGAACGAGCACTTTCTTATCCCAAGAACCGAATCAAAGTTCTCTTGTTGGAAAACATACACGCCGATGGTGTGGAGAAACTGAAAGAAGAAGGTTATCAAGTTGAAATTCATCCGGCAGGAATGACCGAACTCGAACTATGTGAAGCTGTCAAAGACGTTTCTATTTTAGGTATACGCTCCAAAACACTAGTCACTCGAAAAGTAATTGAGTCCGCAAAGCGGCTTCATGCTATCGGTGCCTTCTGCATCGGCACCAATCAAATTGATCTCGATGCTTGTCAGGAGCTTGGTGTAGCTGTTTTCAACGCTCCGTTCAGTAACACAAGATCCGTAGTAGAATTGGCAATTGCTGAAATGATCTTATTGATGCGCAATATCCCAGACAAAGCCACTGCCATGCATGAAGGTAAATGGGATAAGTCTGCGAAGAATAGTTACGAAATTCGGGGTAAAAAGCTCGGAATCATCGGCTACGGAAATATCGGATCTCAACTTTCAGTATTGGCTGAGGCGCTGGGCATGAAGGTCCAATATTATGACCTGGAAGAAAAACTCGCACTGGGAAATGCGCATAGATGTAAGACGCTCTTTGAATTACTAAGTTCTTCGGATGTCATTTCACTACATGTGGATGGACGTTCTGAAAACGGTGAATTCATCGGTGAGAAGGAGTTTAGCATCATGAAAGAAGGAGTAATTTTCCTCAATCTGGCCAGAGGGCCTGTTGTTGATATTCAGGCACTAAAGAAATACATCGATCTGGGACGAATAAGAGGGGTCGGTATTGATGTATTCCCAGAAGAACCTCTCAGTAATCAAGATGAATTCATTTCTGATTTGCGCGGTGTTCCCAATATAATCATGACTCCTCATATTGGTGGAAGTACAACAGAAGCGCAGGAAAACATTGCCGACTTTGTCCCTACCCGAATTATGGAGTACATCAATACAGGCTCTACTTCCAACAGTGTCAATTTCCCGAACATCGTATTGCCCACGTTCCAAAATGCACACAGATTTATACATATACATTTGAATGAACCGGGAGTTTTAGCAGAAATCAACCAGGTACTGGCGAATCATTCATTAAATATTGTTGGCCAATATTTGAAGACAAATGAAAGAATTGGGTACGTTATCACCGATATCGACAAGAACTATGATGAAACAGTGATTGAAGATTTGAAAAAAATCAATGGAACTATCAAATTCCGGGTACTCTATTAGTATTTTTGTTAAACACCAGTTGAAAAATTAAGAATTATCAGGATTCGATAAATGAATAGAGATATATTTACAAGGTTATGACGGACCACCGCTCCACGTCACCATACTGGCAACCATTGACTAATCTTAAGCAATTTGATGAGATCCTTCAAAGGTCGAAATCGAAGCCCGCATTGATATTGAAATACCACCCTAATACCGGTGAAAGCGAAACTATCAAGAAATCATTAGATCAGAACTGGACACTGGGTCCGGCTGAACTGGATATGTATCTGGTTGATGTCAGTAGAGACGCTAAGATATCTCACGTAGTAACTGAAGTTGCTGGGGTTGATAACGAATTCCCGCAAGTTCTGCTTTTCGCAGATGGGGTGACCATGTACGATGAGTCGCATGAGTTGATCAATGTGAAGAAAATCAAAATTGCTTTAAAAATTATCAACAGAACGTTTAAATGGATGGAGACGAGGGTATAAAAAGCCCCCCGTCCGTTTCTAAACCTGTTTAAATCAGGATTTGAGTCATCCAACCACATCAACCCTCCACTGTTATCCTTTTTTCACAAAGGTCCTTACGGATGAGGCCCGGTTTTAATAGCCGATCAACTCGGTTTAGTAATAAGTGTTAGGTTTAAAAACTTATCACGGGGGGAATGAACTTCAAAAGTAGATATAGTCTTTATAGATAAAAATGGGAAAGCATATATATTTCACTCCGGGACCATCTCAACTTTATCACACTTACGATTATCACTTGCGTAAAGCGCTCAACGAAGAAATTGGAAGTATTTCACATCGCAGTGCGACATTTCAGAAAATATATGAAACCACAGAAGAAGCATTAACGGAGCTTTTGGAGATTCCTGAAGGCTTTAAAATGCTATTCTTATCTTCAGCAACAGATATTTGGGAACGAATCATCCAAAATTTGGTTATCGAACAATCTCACCACTTCGTCAATGGGGCGTTTTCCAAAAGGTTTTACGACTTTGCCATCGATCTTGGAAAACGGAGCACCCAGGAAGTCGCTGATCCAGGACAAGAATTTACTTCTTTCGACATCCCAAAGGGAACTGAACTCATAGGTATCACCCAAAATGAGACCAGTACCGGTTATGCCTTTGACCTAAATCAATTGAAAAAGATTCGTGAGAATAATCCAGATGCATTAATTAGTTTGGATGTTGTCAGTTCTATTCCAGCCGTCCCTACCCCATTCGATCTACTTGACACAACGTACTTTTCCGTACAAAAATCATTTGGAATGCCGGCCGGTTTAGGTGTTTGGATCATTAATGAGAAAGCGATTGAAAGAGCGCTGGCCCTGGAAAGCTCGATTGCAACAGGCACTTATCGCAAATTAAGCGCATTAGTAAAGTCAGCCGAAAAGAAACAAACTCCAGAAACACCCAATGTGGTTGCTATTTACATTCTTGGCAAAATCGCTCAAGACATGAATGCCAGAGGCATCAAAATGATTAGGAATGAAACCATTTATAAGAGCACTGTTTTGTACCAGACCCTGGAGTCCAGTGAACAGTTTTCACCTTTTGTAGCAGATAAGAAAAATCGTTCTAAAACCGTAATCGTTACAGAGACTGCTGATCAATCACATATCCTCGAAGATTTAGAAAAGAAGAAAATCATTCTTGGCAAGGGGTACGGGTCTTATAAAAATGCTCATTTACGCATAGCAAACTTTCCTGCCCATTCAAAAGAGCAGGTAGAGATGTTGTGCGACCGGTTGGCCGCCTATTGATCTACCGTAGTAAATTTTGAAGAGTACACAAATCACTTTAAATTAAGAGCTAGAGAAAAGAGATAGTTGCACTTTTCCCTAGATTGTTTTGAACTTTTTAAAGTATCATCACACTTTAAAAAGGTAATGTGATTTAATTTTGCGGCTTAATGTTATACCGCCTTTAGATGTACAAATTCAATAAAATCCTCGTAGGTCTGGATCAAAGTGACATGGATTATGAATTAATCGATGCTGCTTGCAAAATGTGTCAACTTTCTGATTCGAAGGAAGTGTATTTCATGAACCTGATCAGAGATTTCCACATGCCAGAAGAGGTATTGAAGGAATTTCCTGACTTACTGGAAAAAGCAATCAAAGAACGAGAAGAAGCCATTCGCGAAGCTGTGGATGAGCAATTCAGCTGCCCTCAGGTAAAAGTGACTTATGTAATCAAACAAGGTCAGCCTACTAAGGAAATCATGAAGTTCTCCCAGAAGGAAAAGGTGGACCTGATCATTTTGGGTAGAAAAAACGAAAAAGAGAACGGAGGCATCATCATTAGTCGGGTAGCCCGCCGGGCTGGATGTTCACTATTGGTTTTACCAAAGGGGCACACTATAGATTTTGACAAAATCCTGGTTCCCAGTGATTTTTCAGACTATTCGCAGATCGCAATGGAAAAAGCGATTGAGATCTCCGAAGCCCTGGAGAAAAAACCTGAGGTGACCGTTCAAAATGTATATCAGGTGCCTAGCGGCTATCACTATACAGGCAAGACTTACGAGGAATTCGCAGTGGTCATGGAAGAACATGCAAGAAAAGACTTTGCCAAGTTTACGGCCAATATGAATATCTCTAACCTCAACCTGAACACAACTTATACCCTGGACAAAGATGAGGATGTAATTGGCTATGTCTATAAAGAGGCAAAAGCTCAAAAATCAAAATTGATCATCATTGGAGCCAAGGGTCGAACAGCCACAACCGCACTTTTCATTGGAAGTAAAGCTGAGTCACTGATCCAGATAGATTCTGATATTCCTTTATTAGTAGTTCGACCGAAAGGAAAGAAAGCAGGACTGATCGAATACTTACAGGAACTTTAATAAGACGCGCGCATTTTATCAAGGAGTCGACTCAATTCTTCGCATTCTTGTTCACTAAGGTGGTTATTCTCCTGTTCGATGGATTCCATTTTCATATCCATTTCTTCTAGAAGTTTAAGGCCCTGTTCAGAGATATAGACATCCACTGCTCTTCTATCGGAAGGGCATTGTTTTCTGATCACCAATCCCTTCACTTCCAATTTATCTACTATTCTGGAAGCATTACTGCTTTTATCAAGCATTCGCTCAATGAGTAAGTTTACTGTTGAAGCCTTGGGGAATTGTCCTCTCAAAATTCGAAGTATATTAAATTGAGGGGTTGTTATACCGTATGATTTGAATATTTCCTGACTTTGCTGGCTTAACCAATTATTTGTGTAAATAATATTGATCATCGCCTTACTATACGCTGACTTGAACTCTTTCTGTTTTATATCCTCGTTTATTGACATTTCAAGTAGTTTACAACAACATTTAATGTAACGACATTTAATTGAAATAGTTCCGGGAAAGCCGGGTCTTTGTTTACAATCACTCAGTCCGTTAAATTAACCTTTCCTAAAAAACACAGATACAAGTTTAAACGACCACATTTCGATCCTTCAAAACTCTCAAACGTTATGAAAAGATTCATTATTCTCTATCTTCTTCTTAGCCATGTACAGTGAACCCCACAAAACAGGCACCCTGTATATCTAAAAAATCAATATCCCGAACATGAAAAAATCTCTTTACCTATTATTTGCCTCACTCATGCTATTGAATTGGAGTTTGGTTGGGCAATCCATCAAACTAAAATCGGATCGCATATTTGATGGAGAACAGATGTTAACAGATCAGTGTGTGACCGTCGAAGATGGACTCATTACTGCAACTGGTCCTTGTAGGAACACAACGGGCGTAGAAGTCATTGACCTGGGCGATGTGACTCTAATGCCAGGAATAATAGAAGGACATTCACATGTACTCCTTCACCCGTACAACGAAACCTCATGGAACGACCAGGTGCTGAAAGAGTCTTATGGCGAGCGTGCGGCCAGAGCCGTTAACCATGTCCGGTGGTCATTAGAAGCCGGAGTTACCACCATGAGAGACCTTGGTTCTGAAGGAGCAGGCTACCTCGATGTAGGAATTAAAGCATCCATTGATAAAGGTGTAATCCCAGGGCCTGATCTGATTGTCGCGGGTCCGGCAATTGTTGCTACCGGAAGCTACGGTCCAAAAGGTTTTCATGATGGTGTAACCGTTCCCCTGGGTGCTGAAGAGGCAGATGCTCCTACATTGATCCCTACAGTAAGAAGACAAATCGGAAATGGGGCAGACTTTATCAAAGTTTATGCAGACTACAGATGGGGCCCTAATGGAGATGCCCAGCCCACCTTTAGTCAGCAGGAGATCGCCACGATCGTAGCGACTGCAGCCAGCAGTGGTCGAGTCACGGTAGCTCATGCCGCGACATCAGAAGGCATTCAAAGGGCTGTCAATGCAGGAGTTAGTACCATCGAGCATGGTGACGGTGCTACCAGAGATGATCTCCAACTCATGAAATCAAAGGGCGTGGCGCTCTTCCCTACCCTGGCGGCAGTCGAATCGATCAGTAGTTACCGTGGTTGGAATAAGGGCAAAGACAAAGAACCCTTGAGGATCACAACAAAGAAGAAAGTCTTCGAGGAAGCCATGTCCGTCGGTGTGATCATTGGGTTTGGTGGAGATGTTGGGGTCTATAACCACGGCAACAACGTATTGGAATTGGAACTTATGGTGGAATACGGCATGTCAAATCTCCAGGCATTGAAAGCAGCCACTTCAACCAATGCTCAGATCATGAACCTGTCTAACAAAGGTTCACTAAAAGAAGGATTTCTGGCCGATATCATTGCTGTTTCCGGAGATCCTTCTAAAAACATTTCGGACCTAAGAAAAGTGGTTTTCGTTATGAAAGATGGCGCTGTATTTCTACGTAAAGAATAAATTAAAATAATGGATTAAACCTTTGATCGAAAGGTGAGTCTAAGAGCCGTACCTCCTGAAAAAAGCTTGGAAGAGCAGTTTATAATCGAGAAATTAAAAAACCCTGAAACAAGGCAATATGGTTTTAACCTATTGACTCGTGAATTTCAGGAACGGATCTATTGGCACATTCGAAAGATGGTGATCGATCATGATGATGCTAATGACCTCACACAGGAGGCATTCATCAAAGTGTGGAAAAACCTGGACAAATTTCGGGAAGAGTCGAAGCTCTTTACCTGGATTTATCGAATCGCAACCAATGAATGTTTAAACTTCCTTAATAAGAAAAAAAGGAAGTTCTTTATCCCTATTCATGATGTAGCTGAAGAGCTAGCTTCAAAAATTGATGATGGAAACCTGATCAGCGGAGATGAAATCCAGGTAAAATTGCAAAAAGCGATTCTAACCTTGCCTGAAAAGCAGCGAGTGGTCTTTAATTTGAAGTATTTTGATGAGATGAAATTTGACGAAATTGCTGAAATAACGGGTACTAGTGTAGGTGCGCTAAAAGCCAGCTATCATTTGGCCGTAAAAAAAATTGAAAAATATATTCAAGCAGATTAAACCTTTCAACAAGAATACCATCTAAGCAATAAATGCCAAAAGTGAATCTGGACGATATCAAACATAAATCTCATCCTTATAAAGTCCCGAAAGAGTACTTTGAGGAACTGAATGCCAGTATTCTTGAGCAAACCAATACCACAACTCCAGAACGAGTTGTTCGGTGGTTTCGTCAACCTGCCTGGCAGGGAATATTGGCCTCCTTTAGTGTAATTATGGTATTGACCTTAGTCTTTATCACAAGGAACACTGGTGAGGAACAAGATTTACTGGCAGGAGTATCAGACGAAGAGATCATGATCTATTTGGCGGATAATGAATTGACGGAATACGAGATCATCGAAAACTTCACTTTCACAGACGAAGACTTCTTAATGGAAGAAGATGAGCTGCTGGATGGCATTGAGATTGAAGATGAAACCTTGCAGGATCTCTACCTGGAATATGACGTAGAGGACCTGTCGATACAAATATGAAAACGAATAAGCCAAGCTTATGAAAAGGTATTTTATTTATATAGTCCTAATTGGCATATTATCCTTACAGCTCGACGCTCAGGATCAGGGGTCTACTCAAAGTGTTAATGATAAAATCGAGGCCAGAAAAATCGCATTGATAACGCAACGATTGGAATTGACTCCAGAACAGGCAGCCAAATTCTGGCCTATCTATCGGGAGCTTTCTCTCAAACAAAAGGACATTAGGCAGGATTTCCGACTACAGCGTCAAAATTTTGATCCAAAAAACGCCTCTGAGGAGGAAATGAAAAAAATGATTGACCTGGGGTTAAAGGTCAAGGAAAGACAGCTAAACCTGGAAAGGGAGTATGCAGAAAGAATGCGCCAGGTCATAACCAATCGGCAGATGGTCAATTTACGAAGAGCTGAAGAGGAATTCCGTCAAAGATTAATGGAACGAATTCAAAGACAAAGACAAAATGCACAACAGCAACGACAAAGGAGCAACAATGCCCGGAACAAACGAAGGAATAATTAACTTCTTTGTTTATTGAATGAGATACCTCCTGATCGCCATACTACTACTCCCAGGAAAACACTTACTGGCACAAGATTCATTACAACTGAGTTATCAGGAACAATGGGAGCAACTTGAAACCGAACTGGACTCCTTTTCAATTTTTCTAGCCATTGACAGCCTCATTTCTACCAACCTAAACCCACCCAGCGAATTCAACTTCCGCTTGAGTTATAACAGTAATATCGCTAGTGCCGGACGGAATTACGGCGTTGATCAACAC
This sequence comes from Cyclobacteriaceae bacterium, assembly GCA_965215825.1. Lineage (GTDB taxonomy): Bacteria > Bacteroidota > Bacteroidia > Cytophagales > Cyclobacteriaceae > JAWPMT01. Next base: position 2,924,617 of record CBDCEM010000003.1, read on the forward strand.
GGACTATCCCCCGGTATATCCTATTATCACAAATCCGGTCTTTTTGCTGATGTTGGAGGTTTTTGGAACAGTGATTCAAAACCTAACTATAGTCTCACCACCCTTACTATCGGGTTCTTAAAGACAATATCTGACAAATGGAGCTTTGGGGCTGATTATGAACGGTGGTTTGTCAATCAAGCTACTGCTACTTTTGAAAATAACCTGGGGCTTAATACGAATTACGAAATAGGTCCGATTAACCTGGGTGTTGATTATTCATATCTCTTCGGACAAGAAAACGGGAGTCGTGTTATTGGTAACATCTCCTCCACATTCAAGATTGGTAGAAATTTCCTGGGATTCAATCGTGTAAGCCTCTCTCCTACCGCCAGCGCTATTTTAGGGCACGATGTAGTTACCACATTTACTACTTCAGATAACAGGAATGCAATTTATCTTCTTCAGCTGGTTGCTTTGGAACCCGAAGAGCGAGATAATGTGCTTCGGGCGCTGGTGACAAATGGTACGCTTTCTACTCAACAAGCGTTCCGATTAAGAAACCGAATCAATAATCTCACTCCTCAACAAGAACAACGTTTACTGGAAACTGTATTCATCGCAAGTGAAAACAAGGAGTTTGGCCTATTAAACTATGGTTTTACATTGCCGCTTACCTTTTCCAGCAAACGATCTTTTTTAATGCTCTCTTACACATACAGTGTCCCAATAGCCCTAAAAGGAGAGACAGCCAGCTTTGATCCGATTGGCTTTTTTTCTGTCTCATTTAATTACCGACTCGTTACCTTATAATTGGAACGAAAGCCGTAGTTTTGCATCCCGTAACTTAACTTTTAATGGCCAAGGCAAAATACATTTTCGTTACGGGTGGTGTGACTTCTTCTTTAGGAAAAGGAATCATCGCAGCCTCACTCGGCAAACTCCTACAAGCACGTGGATTTTCGGTAACGATTCAAAAATTCGATCCCTACATTAATGTTGATCCGGGAACGTTAAACCCCTATGAACATGGCGAATGCTATGTGACTGATGATGGTGCGGAAACAGATCTGGACCTTGGGCACTATGAAAGGTTCCTCAACATCCCCACTTCTCAAGCTAACAATGTGACCACAGGTCGTATTTATTACGATGTGATCAGCAGAGAACGAGCTGGAGAATTTCTGGGTAAAACCGTCCAGGTTGTTCCTCACATCACCGATGAGATCAAAAAGAACTTCTATAAACTGGGTGAGACCGGGGAATTTGACATTGTCATTACTGAAATCGGTGGTTGCGTTGGCGATATAGAGTCACTGCCCTTCATTGAGGCAGTTCGTCAAGCCAGACCGGAATTAGGACCCAGCAACTTCATTTCAATCCATCTGACCCTTGTACCTTACCTGAAAGCGGCCGGTGAGTTAAAGACCAAGCCCACACAGCACTCAGTTAAAGAACTATTGGAAGCTGGTATACAACCTGACATACTCGTTTGCCGTTCTGAACATCACCTGAATGCTGATATAAGAAAAAAACTGGCACTTTTTTGCAACGTTCCTACCAATTGCGTGATTGAAGCCCGTGATGCTGTGACGATTTATGATGTACCTCTATTGATGCGTAAAGAGCGTCTTGATGAGCGTGTTCTTTCAAGGTTGAAACTTAGCCACAAAAAGGAACCGAAGATCGATCAGTGGAAAGAGTATCTTGGCAAATTGAAAAACCCAACAGATACCGTGGATATCGGACTGATTGGTAAGTATGTTGAATTAAAAGATGCATATAAATCCATCGCTGAGTCTTTCATTCACGCTGGTGCCGAGAACGAATGTCAGGTCAATGTTCACTGGATTCATGCGGAAGATATCAACCGTGAAAACGTCGATAAAACACTGGATGATCTGGATGGGATTCTGGTCGCCCCCGGATTTGGTGAAAGAGGCATAGAAGGCAAAATAGAAGCAGCCCGGTATGCCCGGGAAAATGGAGTTCCATTTTTTGGGATTTGTTTGGGGATGCAGTGCGCGGTAATCGAATTTGCCAGAAACGTGCTGAAACTCAAAAATGCAAGCTCAACTGAAATGAATGCTAAAACGAAACATCCGGTCATTGATTTGATGGAGGACCAGAAAGAAGTGAAAGACATGGGTGGAACCATGCGTTTGGGAGCCTACCCTTGTCAACTGGTCAAAGGAACCAAGGCCTATCAAACTTATGGTCAAACTAAAATTGAGGAGAGGCATCGTCATCGTTATGAATTCAATAGTGCTTATTTACAGCAATTTGAGGATAAGGGCATGATTGCTTCAGGTATCAACCCAGATTCCAAACTTGTTGAAGTCATGGAATTGAAAGATCACCCCTGGTTTGTGGGATCTCAATTTCATCCTGAACTCAAATCCACTGTAATCAATCCACACCCCTTGTTTGTTAGATTCATCAAGGCAGCTTTGGCTCAGCGTAAAGAGCTTATTAACGTATAAAAAAGAAGATTAAGATATATCTAAGCAATGGATAAAAACCAAATTACGGGTTTAATTCTGATGTTGGTCCTGGTGACCGTTTATTTTCAGTTTTTTGCTCCGGACCCTCCGGAAATAACACCTCAACCTGATGAATTCGCACAGGTAGATTCAACTGCAACCAGTTCACCATTTGCCGCACCAGAAGAAGTGGAAGTGATCGACGATTCCACACGTCAGGCGCACAGTATCCTCAAGTTCGGCTCTTTTTCTTCAAGTGCTGCTGGTAGTGAGAGTACCATGGAAATATATACTTCAAAAATGAAAGTATTGTTTTCCTCCAAAGGTGGATTCCCGAAGCAAGTTTCTTTGAATGATTATACTTCGTATGATGGAAGCCCGCTTACCTTGATGGTAGCAAACAAATCACTGATTGATATCAGTTTCGATCATCTCGGGAAAAATATCAGTCTTAGAGACCTGTACTTTGAGAGTGATACTCGAAAATCAGGAGATAGCACAAAAGTGATATTCACATTGAATACAGGTGATGGAAGAAGCTTGAAACAGATCTATACGCTGTATGAAGATAAATACGAAATGGGTTATGAAATCATCTCCAATGGATTTGAAAAACTCATAGATGCAAAAGACCTGTCACTCACATGGAGTCATCCGGCAAACAGAATTGAGCCTCACCTGAAAGACCCACGTCAAAGGTCCACCATCCGATACTTTATTCCTGAATCTGGGGTAGATTATCTAAGCAATACTTCTGTTGATTTTGAGGAAGAGAAAATCGAGCAAAAGGTTACCTGGGTCGCATTCAAACAAAAGTATTTCACGTCTGCCATTCTTGCTACGAACAATTTCTCTAGGGCTTATGTGACTATGGACACCAATGAAGCGGACACGACGGTGGTTAAGCACATGACCCTTTCTGCGGACATTCCTTTTACAGACCTGGCCGGTGGAAATGCACAATTCAAACTTTATTTTGGTCCCAATATTTACGAAGACCTTGATGTCTTTGCAGAAGGTTTTAACGAAAATCTGAACCTCGGATGGGTGGTCTTGGCGGTGGTTAACAAATATTTGATCCTACCGATCTGGAATTTTCTAGAGAGTTTCATCCCCGGATATGGGCTGCTTATCATCATTCTTGTAGTGATCATTCGTCTTCTTTTATCTCCTCTTACCTACAAATCGCATATCTCCATGGCGAAAATGAGGGTACTTAAGCCTGAGTTGGATGAGCTCAAAGAGAAAAACGGAGATGACATGCAGGCTAATCAAAAAGATCAGATGGCCTTGTATCAAAAGGTTGGCATCAATCCGTTGAGTGGTTGTATCCCTATGCTGTTGCAGTTTCCGATACTTGTTGCCCTGTTTTATTACATCCCTAATGCAATTGAACTTCGGCAAGTAAGTCTGTTGTGGGCCCATGACCTTTCCACATTTGACTCAATTGTGGATTTCAACTTTGAAATTCCGTTTTATGGGGATCACATCAGCCTGTTCACCATTCTCATGTGTGTATCTATGCTGTTTTTCACCTTCTTCAATAGTCAGACCACTACAGTTCAGGGACCCATGAAATCCCTGCAATACATCATGCCTGTCATGCTGCTATTTTTCTTCAACTCTTATGCCGCGGGACTTACCTATTATTACTTCATCAGTAACCTCGTATCACTGGGTCAGATTTTCTTGTTCAAAAGGTTCATTAATGAAGACAAGATCAAGCAAACATTAGAGGAGAACAAGAAGAAAAATGCCAATAAGAAGAAATCAAAATTCCAATCGAGACTGGAAGAAGCGATGAAGGCAAATGAAGAAGCTCAGAAAAAACAAAAGAAAAAGAAATAATATCCACACACCCTATTCAAAAAAAAAGCCCTTCACCGAACATGAAGGGCTTTTTTATCAGTAATCCACATTTAACCCACATCAAATCATTCTAGCGCATAGTTTGAATATATTTGTGTCCTTTTTCAGGGTATTTGTTCAGCAAATATCCCTTCGCTAACTAAAACGATCACCAGAAAATCATCTTAAGAATGGGTAAAGTCATTGCAATAGCTAATCAAAAAGGAGGTGTTGGTAAAACCACAACGGCAATCAACCTGGCAGCGAGTTTGGCAGCCCTTGAGTTGAAAACATTGATTGTGGATGCCGATCCTCAGGCTAATGCGACTTCAGGAGTCGGAAGAGACCCCAAAGAAGTGGAAATCAGCATTTATCAATGCATGGTAGAAGGCGCAGACCCGATGAAGGCTGTGATTAAAACAGATGTTAAGTATTTGGACCTTCTACCCGCAGACATCAATCTGGTAGGTGCTGAAGTAGAGATGGTGAACATCGAGAAGCGCGAAGAAAAGATGAAAAATGTAATGGAAGATCTAAAGACCCGTTACGATTACATCATCATCGACTGCTCTCCCTCCCTGGGACTTATCACAATTAATGCACTTACCGCAGCAAATTCAGTAGTCGTTCCTGTGCAGTGTGAATATTTTGCACTGGAAGGTCTTGGTAAACTACTCAATACGATAAAAATTATTCAAAGCCGCCTGAACACAGACCTGGAAATTGAGGGAATTCTACTTACCATGTATGATACCCGATTAAATCTATCCAATCAGGTGGTAGAGGAAGTGAAAATGCACTTCAAATCCATGGTGTTCGAGACACTAATTCCAAGAAATATCAAATTAAGTGAGTCCCCAAGTTTCGGAACTCCTGCAATAACGCATGACGCAGAATCAAAAGGTGCGTTGAGCTATTTAAACCTTGCAAGGGAGATCCTGAAACGCAACGACGTTAAAGCGGCTTAAATTACATGGCGAAAGGAAAAAATAAATCAGGTCTGGGTAAAGGACTTGGAGCACTCCTATCTGATACAGATTCGGTTGAAGAAAAAAAAGTCATCCCGGAAAAGAAAGCCTCCGATATCGGTGAAATATTAGTAACAAGCGTCGAAGTTAACCCTTTCCAGCCAAGAACAGATTTCGATGAGGACGCACTAGAAGAACTAGCTGAGTCCATCAAAACCCAGGGCATTATTCAACCCATCACAGTTAGAAAGCTCTCGGATGATGCCTACCAGCTAATCTCAGGAGAGCGACGCCTGCAAGCCTCCAAAAGAGCCGGATTGGAGAAAGTACCTGCTTACATCCGCACTGCCGATGATCAGCAGATGCTGGAAATGGCATTGATCGAAAACATCCAAAGAGAAAATCTCAATGCGATTGAAATCGCGCTTAGTTATCAAAGACTACTAAGCGAGATTGGTTTGAAACAGGAACAATTGGGTGATCGAGTAGGAAAAAAGAGAACTACTGTCAACAACTACCTAAGGCTGCTAAAACTCCCTCCTGCGGTTCAGGCCTCTTTACGTGACAAAGAAATCTCTATGGGACATGCAAAAGCTTTGTTATCCATAGAAAATATAGATCTGCAACTGAACGTTTTTAACAAGATTATTAACGAAGCTCTTTCTGTTCGAAAAGCGGAAGAACTGGCTCGAACAATCTTAAATGGAACAACAGCAAAGCCAAAACCAGCAACTTCTGAGAATGGAGAAATCCTCAGATTACAAGATCAATTATCTTCGCACTTTGGTACGAAAATTAAAATCAAATCTGACGAAGGAAATCGTGGAGAAATTAAAATCCCCTTTATCTCTACCGAGGATCTCAACCGTATCCTTGACATTCTGGAAGTATAGCCTTGCTATACTTTTAATTACTGTCCTACTTACAGAGGGAAAAGCTCAGGAATTAAGAGATTCTACCTTTCTAACTCAGGAAGATTCAGTAACGTTTTTTGAAGAAGTATCCACACTGGATCCCAATAAATCTGCTGTATTTTCAGCCATTCTTCCAGGTCTCGGTCAGGCATACAACGGGCAATACTGGAAAGTACCTATCATTTATGGCGCTTTTTTGGGCCTGTTCCATGGCATTCGATACAACCATACTTTATACAGCGACTTCAAAAATGCGCTCAGAGCAGAGGCCGACAGTGATCCCAACACGATTAACCCCTTTTCAGGTATTGATGTAACGAGACTAAGGAGTATAAGAGATCGATATCAGAGGGATCGTGATTTTCTCATCATACTTACTTCAATTGCTTATCTCATCAATATTGTGGAAGCTCATGTGGCCGCTCATTTGCATGAATTCAAAGTGAATAAAAGTCTTTCCATGAATTTGGAACCAAAAATTGAGTCTTCTCCACTATTTTCGCGCTCCATGGGCGTATCACTGACCTTCAATTTTTAATTCACGTGAACATCGCAATTGTCGGATATGGCAAAATGGGTAAGGTTATTCATGACCTGCTTATCGCCAGGGGGCACAAGATCAGTTATATCATTGATCAGGAAAACGGACATCAGCTAGATGAACTAACTCCGGAAAATACAGATGTTGCCATCGAGTTTTCTCGTCCCGAGTCTGCATTCTCCAATATTACCACTTGTCTTCGTAAAGGGGTAAAAGTTGTCAGCGGTACAACAGGGTGGCTAGACCGTCTCCCGGAAATAGAAAAATTGGTCAATGACTCCAATGGAGGCTTCTTTTACGCTTCTAATTATAGCCTGGGAGTAAATCTCTTCTTTACTCTTAATCGTAAACTGGCTCAATTGATGGACCAGCATGATTATGAGATCAGTATGACTGAAATCCACCATACGGAGAAGTTGGATCAACCATCAGGCACAGCCATCACCCTTGCGGAAGGTATTCTGGAAGAAAACCACGCTAAGGCTGACTGGATAAACGAAGAATCAACCGATAAAACAAAATTGTCCATAATATCGGAACGGAAACCTAACGTTCCTGGGACACATACCGTATTCTATACGTCTGAAGAAGACACCATAGAGATCACTCATACTGCCAACAGCCGAAAAGGTTTTGCGCTTGGTGCCGTGAAAGTAGCCGAGTGGATCAAAAACCACCAGGGCATGTTGAATATGGAGGACTTTCTAAAAATATAGCAAAATAGCCTATGTACTTAAACGATTTTAACGCAGCTACCTTAATTATTGTCCTCTTAGGCTGGTATTTACTCCAGGCAATTGCGTACTATAAATTTTTCGAAAAAGCTGGTGAGCAAGGGTGGATTGGTTTTGTCCCCTTCTATAATTATTTCATCCATTTGAAGATTGTAGGCCGACCAACCTGGTGGGTGGCTCTCCTCTTCGTACCAGTAATCAATTTTTTCGTTGCATTGACGATCCATCTGGATTTGCTGAAGTCCTTTGATCGTTTTTCATATTTCGATCAGGCTGTAGGAGTAATCCTTGCTCCATTCTACATGGTTTATGTTGCGTTTAGCAATACGAAATATGTTGGAAAAGCAGTGGACATTCCAAAGCAACCTAAAACTCAAGGACAAGAATGGTTTGAAGCTATCGTATTCGCTGTATTCGCAGCAACCTGTATCCGATGGGTATTTATGGAGGCTTATGTGATCCCAACTCCTTCGATGGAAAAATCCCTTTTGGTTGGAGACTTTCTCTTTGTGAGTAAAATAGAATACGGTCCACGAACACCAAAAACACCTATACAGATTCCATTGACTCATGCCAAGATTTGGGGAACTGAAGTTCCTTCGTATGTGAGGGCTGTACAGTTACCGCAATTCAGACTACCCTCGTTGGGTAAAGTTGAAAGAAATGACGTGGTAGTGTTCAACTACCCTCCGGAATTCGAGCACCCAAAAGACCTACGTACGCATTACATTAAACGATGTGTTGCCATCCCCGGAGACACCTTGGTCATTGAAAACAGTCAGGTTATTGTGAATGGCGTACTTTCAGATAACCCGGAGTTGATGCAACACAGCTACATGGTAGTTACGAAAGAAACCATTAGGGATCGGGTTTTTGAGGATATCGATATTTCTGAGATCAGTAAGCAGCAATTCGGTTATGTAGTGCAAACCTCAGAAGATAAGGCAGAGAAGCTTCGTGCTCTTCCTTTCATTGATCAGGTAGAACAAGTGATGATGGAACCAGGTGCTCGAGAGGGTTACGGGGCCGCAATCTTCCCGGATTTTGAGTTCTACCCATGGAACAAGGACCAATACGGTCCTTTGGAAGTACCATTCAATGGAATGTCCTTTGCTGTGAATGAACGCACATTGGCCAAATATGGAGCAACTATCCGAGACTATGAGGATTGGGATAATGTACAAATCACAGGCGGCAAATTAGTAGTTAACGGTAATGAATTAAGTGAGTATACTTTTCGAAAAGATTATTACTTCATGATGGGCGACAACCGTCACAATTCACTTGATTCCCGATACTGGGGTTTCGTGCCGGAAGATTTCATCGTAGGTGAAGCGTCTTTCATCTGGATGTCTCACGAAGCTGGAGACGGATTATTTAGCGGCGTACGATGGAACAGACTCTTTAAAGGGATTCAATAAATCATAAGATTCGACTGGGTAAGACTTGTTGAAGGGTATTGATTATTGGAGGTCATCTTTTAATCAAAACCTGCATGAGAATCATTGTAATATAGACCGTTGCATTACTAAGTAGTGCCGCTATCCGACAAGAAGTACACAACCAATCGTACGATCCCTATTGCACCTCCAACGATTGCCACGAGAAAGAGAAAACCTGCGAGCTTATTGTCCCTTTCGGACTTAGGCTCGTACATCGAATAGAATTTGTCGTCATCTAACATAACTTAGTTGTCTTAGTTTTGTAGGTCCAAATTACCAATCAATTGGAGAAATTCCCTTGCTATCGAGGTATTTATTACATCGACTGAAGTGTTTATTGCCTAAAAAGCCACGATTTGCAGAAAAAGGCGAGGGATGTGGTGATTCCAGCACATGATGTCTTGATCTGTCGATAACCTCCCCTTTTTTCTGAGCATAGGCGCCCCATAGTATGAAGACGATATCCTCTTTATTGTCCGACAAAGCCTGAATTGTTGCATCAGTAAACTGCTCCCAACCTTTCTTCTGATGAGAACCGGGTTGACTGGCCCTTACCGTCAAAGTCGCATTCAACAACAAAACACCTTGATGCGCCCACCGCTCCAGATTACCATCTTTGGGTTGCTCCTTACCCAGGTCCGATTTGATCTCCTTGAAGATATTAATTAGTGAGGGTGGTATGGTAACTCCGGGGTTTACAGAGAAACAAAGCCCATGTGCCTGACCTGTGCCGTGATACGGGTCTTGTCCTAAAATCACCACCTTTACTTTGTCAAATGGACAGTAGTCAAATGCATTAAAAATCTGACTGCCAGGTGGGAAAATACGATTACTCTCATACTCGCGTTTGACAAAATCAACCAGAGAATGGAAATACTCTTTATCAAATTCACCGGAAAGTGCGGCTTGCCAGCTTGGTTCAATTTTTACTTTCATTATAAGACCGTATCGAATTCAATATTAGACGGATCGAAACAATTATTCCCAAGTATTCTGATTTAATCCTTAAACAAATCATAAAAGAAATTGGCTTTCATCTTGTGACTTTGCCAAAAATCACCAATGTTTGGAACATAATTAAGTGAATGAAGAAAGTGATCACGGATACTACACAAGGCGTCAAAGTAACAGTAGAAACCGAATACCAACCGGAATATTCAAATCCGGCGCAACATCACTTTGTATTTACTTATCGAATAACAATCGAAAATCAGAGTACGAATACCATTCAATTGAAATTTCGACACTGGCAAATTGTTGACGTCACTAATCCACGCAGACAAGTAGACGGTGAGGGCGTTGTAGGAAAACAACCTACTCTTGAACCTGGTCAGATTCATCAGTATGTTTCAGGATGCAACCTACGATCCGGGATTGGAAAGATGCATGGCTACTACACCATGGAAAGAGTACTAGATGGCAAACAATTCAACGTCAATATTCCGGAATTTATGATGATTGTTCCTTTCCAGTTAAATTGATTTTATCTTGCCCCAGGACAACTGGCATTTTATCAAGCATTTTCTTAAGTACAAAAAGGAAGCTGTTGGTGCTCATGGCTTACACTCCCCCTTTGTTTACAAGCTCTACACGGAGTATATCCAAAAAAAAAGGAAGCATATACGACCTGAGATTGAAGAGCTTCGAAGAGCTAGCAAAGCGTCCAATTTGGAGATAGAAGTAACCGATTTTAAATCGGGAAAAAAGAAAAAGAAAAAATTGGGCTTTGAAGCTAAGAGTTCCCCTTCGACTACATCCTTTTCTGCTTTCTTAAGTAAATTTTTAGATTACCTCAACGCTGAGTGCATACTGGAAACCGGCACGTCCCTTGGCTTTAATGCCCTGTATTTGGCTGAATCCAACGTACATCGAGTTTGGACATTGGAAGGAAATTCATCAATTGCGAACATCGCGATGGAACATTTCAAGCAATTAAATGCCGAAAAAATATCATTGGTTTCGGGTGATATTCACGATACGTTTGCTCCTACCCTGAGAGAGTCCGGCGCCGATGTGATCTTCCTCGATGCTGATCACAGGTCTCAGGCTGTATCAAAGTTTCTGAACATGATGACTCCTTACATGTCAGGAATCAAATGCATCATTATACATGATATTTATTGGTCTGAAGACATGACGCGTATCTGGCAAAAGTTGATCGAAGATCAACGTTTTCCTATGACCATTGACATATTCCAGGCCGGATTGATCTTCCCCAATGAAAACCTGGAAAAACAGCATTTTGTCGTGAAATTCTAATGTTTTACGATTTTAAAAGAGATGCAGCCTTACCAGTCACTGACTACCTCTCCGAACCATTAACATTTCAGCTCACAAACAATTACTTTTGCGCGGAATTACAGAATTATATCAGTTGAACGTTCTGAGATAAAAGATCTTAGTATACATGGAGAAGGAAACAGTTAAAAACCAAAACAGGAACATTGTAATCGGGGTAATTGTATTTGTGCTGGCAAGCGTAATCATTTATTTCGTCATTGAAAACATGAAACTCTCCGCTCAAAAGGAACAGCGGGAAATCGAGTTGAATGCTACTGTTTTACAATTAGATTCCATTTCTAATGAGTTGGATACCAGAATACGTACGATCGAAGACCTGGGAGGAGAAATTGACACATTGTTATCCATAAAAGAACAACTCGAAACAGAAAAGAAAGATCTATTGGATTTGGATAAGAGAAGGCAACAAAATATCACGGCTCTTAGAGATCGCGTAGGTGGCTATCAGCAATTGCTTCTTCTTAAAGATGAGGAAATCAAGCAGTTGAAAGTATTGAATGATCAATTATTGGTGGAGAACACTGACTTAAAGAATGAGAAGAACGAGTTAAATCAGAATCTGCAGGCCATAGAGGAACAAAAAGAACAACTGGCGCAACAGGTGGCTCTTGCTGGAAGATTAAGAATGGAAGGCCTGAGAGTTTTTGCGGTAAATACGCGGGGGAAAGAGCGTGAGTCGGAATTCAGAAACCGACACATAGATCAGTTAAAAGTTGAATTCAGTGTTGCGGAAAATGACGTAGCCCCTATTGAAGGGAAAGAACTTTTGGTACGTATTGTTGCGCCGGATGGCAATGTCCTATTCGATGTAAGTCGCGGGTCCGGGTCTTTCTTTTTCGAAGGCAGAGAGCTTTTTTACACGGCTAAAAAGGACATTCTATACGATAGAAGTCGGCAACAGATCACACTTTTTTATAACAAAGGAAGTGAATATGCGATTGGCCGTCATGAGGTTGAAGTATACACGGATGATTACCAAATGGGCAAAGGGTACTTTACAGTGAAGTAAAGCAGGTCAAACTACCGAAAAAAGTGTTTTTTGTCCATTGATAATGAGTAGTCACTTAAGTTGGAGCAGTTAAAATTCATTAATTACCTTTGAAGGCATCATCTTTCGCTGAATAAAGTAAAAGATGATGGTACATTTGCAACCATAGGTTTTCCACCTTGATAAATTGGAACTATAACTAATTACAGATGAAAAAGCTACTTTATTTCTTTTCTTTGGTTTTCGCCACGGTTTTGTTAACGCAATGTGGGGGTAAGTCAACCCAAGAAACTGTTGAGGAAAAGGAAGAGACTAAAAAGGAGTTGTCTACATTCGTTGAACGCGAATTCGAATATCCCATCCCGACTTCTTATGAAGTGACGAATATGCTGCAAAAAGCAAATGCAAACTTCGTTTTCAACATCACCAACTCTCCAAGCAATGTTGACAATTATGTTGCTACCTGGCAAAAGGCCATGAACCTTGGTGTTTATGGAGCTGATTTAAGCTATGCGAGCACATATAAGCGACAAGAAGAAACTACTCAATTCCTTAATGCTTCCCGTCAGTTAGTAGAAGACCTGAATATCACTACGGCATTCAATGCTGATATGGTTGAGAAGGTTGAGGAAAATCTGGATAACAGCGACGAGTTGATCCTGATCATTACTGGTGCCCTTTATGATACCTACAACCACCTGAATACCAATGGTGAAGAGTTAAACTCTCTATTAGTAATCGCAGGAAGTGTCGTAGAAGGACTATACATCACTGGTCAACTTATTGTAGCTAGTGATTACAACGCGGAGTTAATGGAAGTGTTAGCTTCTCAAAAAGAGCAGGTAAGCAAATTGGTTGAATTGATGGAGAAATATCAGGACGATGAAAATGTCAACCGTGTACTACCTAAACTTCGCTACATTAACCTGTTTTTCGATCAGATTGGCAGTAATGGAACAATTACTGAGTCACAATTCAATGACGTTTCGGAAAGCATTAATGAAATGAGAGCCACGATCGTAGGCTAAGAAAAAATTTAATATCACTCTGATGACGAAAGTCCCACGTAAAACGCGGGACTTTTTTTTATTTTAGCCTTAATGCAAGGATTGAGCGAAACCATTGTCAATGCGTTGGTACATTTATTTGCCATCATTGAGAGTGTAAAAGAAGATTTCATAGAGGATACAGGGGAACTAATTGTAAAACCCTATCTCAAAAAGAACCTAAATCAGGAACTTACGAATGAGTATCTCAAACTCTTCTATGACTACTTATCTTTTTATCGTGAAGCGAATCAGGACCCTTCTGGTAATCACGAACTTGGGATTGATTCTACAAGCATCATCCAGATCGCCAAGATTTGTAATCAACTCAACAAAGAGCTTCGTCAGAGTGAACGCATTACTGTTTTTATTCAGCTACTTGAACTGATCAACGCCGACGAGAAGATCATTGCCAAAGAAGGTGAATTTGCATCGCTGGTAGCCATGAACTTCAACCTCAATCAGAAAGAAGTCCAGAACATCATGGCCTTCATCTTTGATAAGGACACTGAAAACATCGATCTAAGTCAACTTCTTCTCATCGACAACAAGATGACCGAATGGCCGGAAGAAGTAGCCTGGATGATGAGGAAAAAGGAAAAAAGGGTAAAGACCGGGCATGGTGGTCTACACATGTATGTCGAAAACCTTTATGGCAAAATCCTTGTCCTTCAAATTAGCTCGGTTGAGCGATTTGTATTTAAGTACGATGGACCACTGAACCTTTACCTTGAAGGTAATAAGATCTCTCCCGACAAGGCCTATTTCCTGAAGCCCGGATCGATCATCAAAGGACCGAATATTGAATCGATCTACGAAACAGAAGTCACCAAGAAATTCTTAAAAGACAAGACCAAGGTCAAAATTGTCATGAGTGGTGAAGAGCTGGAGTTCCAGTTCAAAAACAGTTCCAATGGCATTCAAAGATTCAATTTTTCTGAAGAATCCGGACACCTTGTAGGTATCATGGGCGGAAGTGGAACAGGTAAGTCCACCCTACTCAATTTGCTCAATGGTAAATTGGAACCGACTCATGGAAGAGTACACATCAATGGGTATTCGGTACAACGAGCCGGACGTGAAGGAGTCATCGGTTACGTTCCTCAAGACGATCTGTTGTTCGACGAATTGACAGTCTATCAAAACCTATACTTCAATGCTAAGATTTCTTTTTCCGGGTTTTCGCCCGAATTATTAAAATCTACGGTAGAAAAAGTGCTTAAAGATCTCGACTTATTCGAGATCAGTGACCTGAAAGTCGGCGACCCACTGAACAAGTCAATCAGTGGTGGTCAGCGAAAGCGCCTAAATATTGCACTCGAACTGATGAGGGAACCTGCCGTATTGTTCGTTGATGAGCCCACGAGTGGTTTATCTTCCAATGACTCGGAAAAAGTCATGTGGTTACTCCGCGACCTGGCAAGAAAAGGCAAATTGGTCATCGCCATCATTCACCAACCTTCATCTGATATATTCAAGCTATTTGACAAGCTCTGGTTACTGGATAAAGGCGGATATCCGATCTACAATGGCAATCCTATTGATGCTGTTGTGTACTTCAAAACCATGAGTACACAGGTAAATGCGGCAGAAAGCGAATGTCAAAGATGCGGTAATGTGATTCCTGAACAGATACTGCAGATCATCGAATCCACAGAAATTGATGACAATGGTAAGTCAACAGGCGAACGAAAAGTATCACCAAAAAGTTGGTACCTGAGATATAAGGAAAACATCGAAAGCTCACTAAAGCGGGTAAGGTATCAAGAGCAGCTTCCCCCGAACAACTTCAACATTCCTTCTAAACTAAAGCAATTCAAGATATACAGTCAAAGGAATATACTTTCGAAATTGGCTAACCGGCAGTATATCCTGATCAATTTATTGGAGGCCCCTCTCCTCGCGTTGATTTTGGGTTTCTTTTCCAAGTATGCGGCTGCCGAAGGTTATATATTTCAGGATAACAAGAATCTCCCGGTCTACTTGTTCATGTCTGTTGTCGTTTCCCTCTTCATGGGTATGTCGGTCAGTGCTGAAGAAATATTTAAGGATCGAAAGATTTTGGAACGAGAATCATTCCTCAACCTGAGTCGTACGAGTTATCTCAATGCCAAAATCGCCTTTCTCTTTATTCTATCAGCGGTGCAGGCATTATCCTTTACACTCCTTGGCAATTGGATTTTGGAGATCCAGGGCATGACCTTCTACTATTGGTTAATCCTGTTCTCTACCTCCTGTGCGGCTAACCTGATTGGTTTGAATATCTCTTCCGCACTTAATTCTATTATTACGATTTATATACTTATTCCATTTATTCTGGTACCTCAACTTCTTTTAGGTGGTGCAATGATTCGTTTTGATGACCTCCATAAAACCTTTAGTAATGAAAGGTACGTTCCGGTTGTTGGAGACATCATGATCTCTCGCTGGGCTTATGAAGCTTTGGCTGTAGCTCAGTATAAAGACAATCGTTACGCCAAACACTTCTTTGAAGCAGAAAAGCAGATGAGCAGGTTTTCTTATGAGAACAACTACCACTTGCCACGATTGGAGTCACTGGTCAATAGTCTCAATGGCGAATCGGACTTATCTAGCAGGCAACAGGATTTTATACTACTCAGAAACGAATTGAAGGCCCTCGGTGATAGAAGCATTCCATTCAACCTGATCAGTGCCATTGATACCATTTCATTCAATGAAACAATAGCTGACCGCACGAAATTATACCTCTCCCAAAGAAAGGAAAGCTTTCAGGAAGCCTATAAAATCGCGGTAGAAACAAAAGATTCCATTTACAATAGTTTGATAGACAAGTATGGAAAAGAAGGGTTTCAAGCACTTAAGAAAGATTACAGCAGTAAATCCCTCAAGAATATTGTGACCAATCGAGCTGAATTAAATAAAGTTTATCATACTCCGGATGCTTTGATTCGAAAGAAGGACCCAATTTACATGGAACCCTACTCCAATTGGTACAGAGCACATTTTTATGCTCCAGTGAAAAAACTGTTCGGTTACCCCATTGACACAGTTTGGTTCAATGTGGCAGTCATTTGGATCATTACCGGGATACTTTATTTCACACTGCTTCAAAATACACTGAAAAAGATCCTCAAACTCTTCAGTGGCGATCGCAAGAAGAAGAAAGCCAACCTACTACGGGTTTGATAAAAATTTCAAGTACCAGAAAGGTTAGATAGCTGACCCTTCGGAGCCGCTATTTTGTCAAATCCAATGAATGTGACAACCCTAACAAAATGGTATGTCTGTTTTGATGTTGGTTATCAGCCGTTTGAAAAAACCAGTGCATGTAACCAGCCATGACCTTGAATGGTGCCAGGTCTAAATGAAATTGTACAATGCCTCTATGTTGATCAAACACATTAATCGAAACTGGGGCTCCGGCATTTACCATAACTTCAGAGCTCAACTCTAACGACAATTTGTTGGCTATTGGAAACATGAAAAGAAACTTATTTCTGAACCTCCATTGATAATTATAACCGTTTACTAATTCACCATCAGCGGCCTTTCTCAGCCACCTCTCTTCAGCCATCAATCTCCAGGAAAAGTTGGTATTTCCTTGTTTCAATCCATAGGACAAACTTTGGAATGGTCTAAGTTCTGGCACCAGAACGTACGCGTCACTTCCGGCTGTCCGGTTAATATTCAGGTTCGTGAAACCAGCTCCAACGGAAAAACCATTCTTCAGCTTTCTGGAAATGCCTGCTGTAAGAAAAATATGATAATCTTCGTCCCGATCAAGGAAGTTCCGAAATTGTGCCGTTCCTGATAAACTCCACTGGTCATTGAGCTTAACTTTTTGGCTGAAGTAGTACCACAAAATATTCTCATTGACTATGGTCTTACCCTGTCCAACGGAAATACCATGAAGGACAAAACAGAAAATAAGAACCAGAAACGAAGGTCGCAGTAATTTAAAGTTCAAGGTCTAATGTCTAAAGGTTAAAAGTCAAATCTAAACACGTTGCGGGAATTGCATTGTATCCTTAACTACTGATCATATAATTTGCGGGTCTCCATCCAAACATTTTTGAGAATGAATTCTAAAAGACGCAGGAAATAAGCTATTAAAACGATTTCCGAGGTGATTAATCAATCCTAAACTTACACCCCTGAATCGTACCAAATGATACCCTTTCTCATCGGTTAACAGGTTAAAAGTTTCCTTTTTTAGGTAGTCTATCGCTTGCTCGTAACTCAAATCGATGGCTGGAAATGGATCCGCAATTATCTGAGAAAGAGCTAATTCATGATCAGGAATCAATTTTTTCTTCTTGTATTCACCGATCCGTAAACCGCTTCTGACAAATTTCAATCGTTCAGCCATCAGGTCGCGTAATTTCAGGTTTTCTGAATAATAAAGTACTTCATCAATGACCAGACCATTTTCAATTGGATTTTGGATAAACCCTTCTACAGACTCACGCTTACGTTGATCTTTTTTCCGTTTCTTGTTTTGTGTGATTGTTTGAACTTGCTCTTGTTTCCGAACAACAAAAAAACTGAATCCCTCTCCTTTTACTAGATGAGGAAATGCTTTGTAGAGTGGAAAGTCATTTCGTTCGAAACACTGGAATCCGTATTTTTCAACGGGCACTTCGACGGGCTCAATTTGGTGTGTTGCTCTTAGCCAATCCAAAACTTCCTCATTCTCCGATTGATTGTACGTACAGGTAGCATAAATAAGAAATCCTCCTTCAGCAATGCAATCCCAGGCATCCGCGAGGATTCTTTGTTGCCGCTTACTACAATGTGACACAGCTTCAGGCGACCATTCATTCAATGCCTCAGGGTCTTTCCGGAAAAGCCCTTCTCCTGAACAGGGTGCATCAACCAAAACCAAGTCAAATAAACCTGGCAGTTGTTTAAAGTCTTCCGGGTCGTTCGAGCTCACCCAGTGGGACGTGGAACCCCACTTTATGACATTCTCCTTCAAAATACGGGCCCGACTCTGGATCACTTCATTGGACACCAAAACATCACCCTTTCTCAATGACGCAGCCAAATCAGTAGATTTCCCTCCCGGGGCTGCACACAGGTCTAATATCACAGCATTTTCAGGCAAATCTGAAAGTAACGTCTTGAGGACATAACCGATAACCATCGACGAGGCTTCCTGTACATAGTACGTCCCTGCATGCAGCAAAGGATCGCAAGTGAAATTGGGACGTTCTTCCAGATAATAACCCTGATCGGACCAGAGAACTTTTGATTGATTTACGGGTTGATTCCATTTAGCAGGATTGACCCTAATGCTCGTAATTGAAGGTTCATCCAAGGCTTGTCTAAGCTCGTTTTTCTCAGCATCGCTTAAATACGAAAGCTGGTTTTCAAAGGCCGGAGGAAGAGTCATTTAAGAATTAAATAGTTATTTGTAATTCTAGATTTCAAGCCGGTATGCAGATATTATATCATTTTACTAATTTGCAGCCTGCTTCTCATAAGATCAAATCTCATATTATTTATTAAAAATAAAAACCTCAACCGCTTCACATGTTCAAATCCCTATTCAAGAAAAAACCTAAAGAAAAACAACCTCCACAACTTTTGGACCTCAATGGGAATCTGATCCTGGATGGCGATCGCGTCGAATCTCAACGATATGAGTTAGGGGAATGCACCGTCCAACTAGAGGGGCTTGAATTCTTCTATCAATCAGTCGAAAAAGAAGATCGGGTAAGCTACACTCGAATGGTAGATGCGATCACAGGGTATCAGAAAGTACTTAAATTAGACTAGGAGGTTCCATCAAAGAATGAAACCTCTCCATTTCAATACTTTCAACTATTGATGTGTTGATGATAAGCAGCACCGAACAAAAGAAAAGTGAAACTAACGAGGAGTGCAAACCTACGATTCAGGATCGAAGAAGCGATCATAGATATCATTCAACACATCGTAAGAAAGCGGTTTTGATCTGAATCCAGATAATTCTTTTATGGCTGCGGCCCTCTCTTCATCTTTCGGATTGATGGAGGACGTTAGCATAATTACTTTGGGACCAGCTCCATTCAGGCACATTCGGGCATACTCCCTCATGAAATCCCATCCGTCCATCAATGGCATATTGATATCAAGAAAAATCAAGTCCGGTAAATCTCCGTTTTTAGTCTCTTCGGCGATATACTTCAACGCTTCTTCAGCTTTGACTTGCGAAACAACTTCATCCGCAAATTTCGCATGCCGAATAATTGTTTTATTTAGAAAGTTGGTGTGCTCATCATCATCGACGAGCAATATTTTCTTGAGTTTCTTCACGTCCTCAAAAAGTCAGAATTTTAATGGTCAGGATTCCACTGGTAGCAGTAAAGATAAATGATCGGAATCATTTATGCCATCTAAATAAGTGTTCTCGTCATTTCCTTGCAAATACAAAAGAAAAATCACTCTGACGAATGATAAAAAAGCGTCTCATACATGGAATCTACGGGCAACTCCGAACTAATTTCGCTAAAATATCTTTTTAGTGACATTCGATCCCTACATCATTGATCTTCCCATCGTGGATGTTTTTGATGAAGCTAAACAACAGCTTTCGGAGAACAATACGGTCATCCTACACGCACCACCTGGTGCCGGTAAAAGCACGTTACTCCCCTTAGCGCTTTTGGAATTGCCTTTTCTGAAGGGCAAGAAAATGCTAATATTAGAACCTCGAAGGTTAGCTGCCAAATCTATCGCACGACGCATGTCTTCCCTATTAGAAGAATCACTTGGCAATACTGTTGGATACCGTATTCGTTTTGAAACCCGAGTCAGTGAAAAAACAAGAATTGAAGTGCTCACAGAGGGCATTCTGACCCGTATGCTTCAAAACGACCAGGAACTTGAGAATGTAGGCTTGATCGTTTTTGATGAGTTTCACGAGCGAAGTATCCATTCCGATGCGGCCCTCGCGCTTTGCCGTGAAGCTCAATCCGTTTTGCGACCGGATTTGAGAATACTCATCATGTCGGCAACTTTAAATGTGCCCCAACTCAGTAATCTGCTAAATGCACCGGTAATTTCCAGTGAGGGAAGGCAGTACCCCGTTGAAATCGTGTATACAGGAGAATCCGACCACACACTGATTCCGGAAATGGTAAGTCAAACGATCATTAAGGCGGCTAAAGAAAATGATGGAGACATACTGGCCTTTTTTCCCGGTCAGGGTGAAATCAGAAGGAGCGAAGAAATTCTAAGAGGGTCATTAAAGGGATTCCAAATACATCCGCTTTATGGACAGCTTCCTTTTAAGCAACAACAAGCAGCAATTTGGCCTACTCAAGACGGGAAACGAAAAGTAGTATTGGCCACTTCAATTGCGGAAACCAGTTTGACAATTGAAGGAGTTAAGACGGTCGTAGATGCGGGTTTTGGTCGTTCATCCAGATTTGATCCCAGGTCAGGGTTATCGGCATTACACACGCATCGGATCAGCAAAGATATAGCAGACCAACGCGCTGGAAGAGCGGGTAGACTTGAAGCGGGCAAGTGTTTTCGTATGTGGTCGTCAGCGACGCATGAACGACTAAGTGAACATCGTACGCCAGAAATTATGGAAGCGGACCTGGCTTCCCTCGTACTGGACCTGGCACTGTGGGGGATTTCAGATGTCAATCAATTGACATGGCTCACTCCACCTCCTACAGGAAAACTCAAACAAGCCTCGGACATACTACATGAGTTGGGTGCACTGGAAAAGGCTAGAATTACGGAACATGGAAAAAAAATGCATCGGATACCCTGCCATCCAAGGTTGGCTCACCTCCTACTGGTAGCTGAAGAACAAGAATTGCTGGGATTGGCAACAGACCTTGCTTCTGTGCTGGAAGAGCGTGATCCACTTCCTCAAAACACTGGTATCGATATCAACCTAAGAATTGAAGCCCTTAAGAAACATAGAAGTGAAAATCGTCAGAATGGAGCTTTTGGGCGAATAGAAAAAGTAGCCTCCTCCTATCGGAAATTGTTTAACATCGCAGCTTCAGATGAAGCGGTAGACGACTTTGAAACAGGCTATTTACTTGCCCAGGCTTACCCCGAAAGGATAGCCAGCGCTCGTCCGGGAAATAACGCTCAATTTCAGCTAGCCAATGGAAAACTTGCAATTGCCGGGCATCGAGATGATCTGGCTCATGAAGCATGGTTAGCCGTTGCTCATTTGGATGCAAGAGATGGCATGGGTAAGATTTTTTTGGCCTCCCCGCTGAATCCTCAAGACCTGGCACCACTAGTCAAAGAAGTGGAAGTAGTAAAATGGGATACAGATGATGGAGGGCTCATTGCTTCAAAAGACTCAAGAATTGGAAACATTGTACTGCAATCCAAGCCGCTGCCGGAGCCTGACGAAAGTCGGCGATCTGAGGCCATCTTTGGTGCTGTCAGGGAAGAAGGTGAACATTTACTGAATATAAGTCCTGAAGTAAAACAGCTCCAAAACAGGGTTCTTAGCCTAAAAAAGTGGAACCCTTTGGACAACTGGCCGGATCTGAGTTTACCCTCGTTGCTTATCACTGTGGAAGAATGGCTTACACCTTATATCAACCAGATAAAAAAACCTGAAGATTTTAGAAAACTGGATTTAATCGACCTTCTGAAGCATTTCCTTCCTTTTGAAAAGCAAGCGGAGCTATCTGATAAAGCACCCGAAAAAATTGAAGTTCCCAGCGGTTCGAACATTAAAATTGAATATTTCGAAGATGGTGCACCTCCCGTGTTGGCAGCACGACTTCAGGAACTATTCGGAATGGGCGAAACACCAAAGGTTAACGGGGGCAAAACAGACCTTTTAATGCATTTGCTGTCGCCCGGTTTTAAGCCAGTACAAATAACATCAGACCTCAAAAATTTCTGGGACAATACGTATTTCGAAGTTAGAAAGGAATTAAAAAGAAGGTACCCAAAACATGAATGGCCCGATGACCCGTGGAATGCGGAAGCTGTTCGAGGAGTGAAAAGAAGAAACAAGAAATAAACAGACGTAATGATCAAAGCTCAATCCGCCAAAGAAGCACTTAGCCCAGTCAATTCAGGAGATAATATTTTTTTACATACTGCCGGTGCAACACCCCAGGCACTGGTTAAGGGACTTGTGGAAAGGGCCAATGAACTCTCTGATGTAACCCTGTATCAAATGCATACCGAGGGTCCGGCACCTTATGCAGATGAAAAGTATGAAGGCATTTTCAAGGTTGTCGCGATGTTCATGGGAGGAAACATTCGTAAAGCTATCAACGAAGGTCGTGGAGATTTCATCCCAAGTTTTTTCAGTGAAGTACCTGTGATGATTAGACAAGGAATTATTCCCATAGATGTCGCGTTGATACAAGTTTCTCCTCCCGACAAGCATGGATTCTGTTCCTTAGGTATTTCTGTTGAAACGACTAAAGCCGCCGTTGATACGGCAAGGACTGTCATTGCACAAATTAATCCTCAAATGCCCCGTACTCACGGTGATGGACTTCTGCATATCAGTCGATTTGCAGCAATATTAGAACAAGATGCCCCTCTTCCGGAAATGCCGCCAAAGCCGCTTTCTGAGATTGAAAAACAAATCGGACAACATGTTGCAAGTGTAATTGAAGATGGGGCTACACTTCAAATGGGTATTGGTGCTATTCCGGATGCTACACTTGCTTGTTTGGGCAATCACAAGGACCTGGGCGTACATACAGAAATGTTTTCCGATGGTGTATTGCCGCTTGTAGAGAGCGGTGTAATCAACAATCGATTGAAAACCAAGCACCCAAATGTGATCGTTTCAGGGTTTCTAATTGGATCAAGAAAGCTCTACGATTTTGTGGATGACAATCCCGTGGTAAGAATGCTTGACATCCAGTACGTGAATGATACTGCAGTAATAAGGAGGTTACCAAAAATGACCAGTATCAACAGTGCTATCGAAATTGACATCACAGGTCAGGTGTGTGCCGATTCGATAGGCACCCGAATGTACAGCGGTGTAGGTGGTCAGATGGATTTCATTAGAGGTGCTTCACTTTCTCCAGATGGTAAACCCATTATCGCCTTGCCTTCCAGTACAAAAAGAGGGGATTCCAAGATAGTTCCCTATCTGAAACAAGGTGCGGGTGTTGTAACTACCAGAGCTCATGTTCACTATGTAGCTACTGAATACGGTATTGTTAACCTGCAGGGTAAGAGCCTGAAACAAAGGGCCAGGGAAATGATCAAAATTGCCCATCCGGATCATCAGGAGTCACTCGAAAAGATTGCATTTGAGAGATTCAAAAAGCTTTAATATATAGTCAATTAAATCCAACAAACAGATAATGCCCTTAAACAGCTTGCTGGTCCTGAAGGCCTTTCTGAGGGTTTTCGGCGCGAAAAGCTCCAAATGTGAGAGAAGCAAAAATGATGAGGCATACCCAACCCGCCAATTGGTAAGAGCCGAATTTCGACAGAGACAAACTAAAAAGAATAGGCCCCAAAGCACTGGCAAATACCATCATCATGGTCACTTGTCCTGTAATGGCACCCAAATGCCGCCTTCCAAAATAACGAGGCCAACTGACGGAATTAAGCACCGCGAAGAGGCCGGTCATTACCCCTTGACCTATTATAATCAAATAGTAAGCACCAGACCAGGAGCTTAACAAAATGAAACCAATGATTCCGACACATGCCCCAATTCCTTTCAGTATCGCGATGTATTTAAGTGGAATATGATCACTAATACTACTAGCCACCAGTGTGATGATAGCTGCTGCTCCAGAAGAAGGCAAGAAGATTCTTATGGCCTCTTGTTCTGATAAGCCACTTTCTCCAAAAATGGAAATTACATGAAATGTAAAGCCAGTTATATAAAGCCCCTGCATAGCTAATAGCAAAGAAAATATCCAAAATGAATAATTGAGAACTGCTTCGCGTTTATCGAATTGCTTTACTACCGGATACAGGTGTTTAGACTTTCTGGAACTTCCTTTGAAACCACCATCAGGCTTGAGTCCACTGTCTTCAGGGCGATCCCGGAAAATCAAAAATGCAAAAATGGGGAAAGCAATACCAGCAATAACGGCCAGTATTCTCCAGGCACCACTCCAGGCATATTCCGAAATGAGGTAGTATAACCAAATAGGCGATATTGAAAAAGCAATTGATACAAACACATTGCTGATTCCTGTGGCCAGGCCTCGGCGTTTATCAAACCATTCCATCATCATATTGCGAGAGGTCATGGTGAGCACCCCCTGACCAAAGAATCGGAGTAATAAGAAACACCCAGTAAGCAATAGGAGAATCAGAAATGATTCGGTGACTTGCAACACTTGAAACAGAAGTTTATCGATATAGCTCAGAACAAGCAAGATGAATCCCAGACCCGTACTGGCTAGAATCGCCAGCGTTCTGGCACCCCATTGATCGTATTTCTTACCCGCCCACGGAAGTAAAAACGAACTGATTATCGTCCCAAACATATAAGCCAAACTCAATTCATCCCTTGAGATATTGAGCACATCCAGCAAAGGGTCTGTAAATACGGATACCCCCATGGTTTGACCGGGTATACTCATAAAAATCCCTAACGAACCCGCTAGTAAAATCACCAACCCATAAAAGAATGGAAATTTCGAAGGATCAAAAGGAAAGGCCGCTCTAATTCTCATGAATTTGCGAAGTTAGGAGAATAATCCTCTGTCCAAATACAAACCTTTTCCATGGCAGCTAGCTGACATATCAGATCCACATGTTCCTTATCACATTCGTAAGAATGAAGACTTAATCATTGAGATTAGCCACTGAAAGCAAGGCCTTCAGGAAATTTCAAGTGCAATGCATCAGACAGCTAAAAAAAAGCAATGCCAACTTCCTGTTGGAAGCTGGCATCACAATTACAACAACTACTTAAGCGTGCTTTTTCGTTAGTAATGCTTCAAATTACTTGATGCATCTTTTTGAAATTGGAAACTGAGTACATCTGATAAGCGTAAATAAGAATTATCCTTCATCGAGCCTGACAGTGTATTAATGGGCGATCTCAATTCAACGTTCCCTTCTACCATATTGAGGTTGACACTTTCCAAAGGCAAATCCCACGCGTCAAATTCACCTTGCCATTTGACGGATAAATTAAGGTGTGCGAGGTTGTCGCAATTTGTAATCCCTCCGCGGCCTCCCTCCTGTTGGACAGACAAACTATCAAAATCGAATCCTGTTAGATGATAGTAACTTCCTACACTTCTTAGGGACCGAATATCTGATCCCGTAAGAATGGTAAATTTTCCCTGATCATCTGTTCGAAGGCCCAAACTGTTAATAATGAGTGTATCGCCTTCCAATACATAATCCAATTCGTCCATGGGATTTTCTCGAATTGTACGCGTTGTGATCATGGGAGCATCAGACTTCTCAATGTATACTTGCTGTTCTAATCCTTTTATAACCAAATGGTTAAAGACAGGTAAGGCTACGGAATCCGTATTGTAAGTGGTTCGGCCATAATCACCTTTTACCCTCAGTTCTACAAATGCTACCGAGAAATAGACAACAATAGCCGTCAGAATTCCCAACAATAGTCGATTACTTGTTTTCATGAGTTTCCGTGTTTAATTGATCGATTTCTTGCTTCAATTCTACCGTCGAAATACCCAGCAAGGCGGCCTGACGAATGATTTCCGGAAATACCTGACCAAAAAACTCTTTTCGCTTTGAGTCAAGGATAAACTTTTGAGCTTCAGTATTGACGAAATAACCTATTCCTCTTTTGTTTTCAATGATGTTCATGGACTGCAATTCGTTGTAAGTTCTCATTATAGTATTGGGGTTGACACCCACTTGAAGCGCTAGCTCTCGAACCGAAGGAATCTTATCACCTACCGGGTACACGCCACTCATCACTTTCTCAATGATGTTGTCGGCGATTTGAAGGAAAATGCTTTTGTTTTCGTTAAACTCCATATCACACCTCCCTTTCTTTAATTTTCAAGAACGATGAATACACCAGAACAAGGTTTACAATCCAAAAAATGACTGCAAAAAATGTAATGGCCTGATTTCCGGATTTCGGTAATAGCCATAGACTATCATTCGGATTATAATTTCCCAATCCCATCTTTTCGATTACGACATAAAGGACGCCTAGTGTACTGAAGAATAATACCGCGACTATAAAGGCAGTCTTTACCAGCGGGTAGCGTTCAAAATGAGCGGCTCCAGTCAACGCAATAAGAAAACCCAGGAAAATCGCGCCTGCTATCAAAGGCTTTATCCAGGTCATACCTGGTTCCCTTGGCATCAATTGCGGGATCTTGTCCATGTCCATCATGGAAAAAGTCGCATCTGAATAAAAGATCTGAAAAATAAATCCCTCAAAATGAAAGATGAGCCAAAACAAGACCGGAACAAAAATGAACAGCACCACCAACCGACTTAAAACTTCCAATAAGTATTTTTCAAGAGCAGAAGCTGGAAGCATTAGGTAGCTGATAGTTCTTTCTTTATTACGAAATCCAGAAAATGCATTTCCAGTAAAAAGCAAGCCCCCTCCAATGAATATGACCATAAATACGGGCAAAAAAATCTCGGGATCAGTTCCTTGTCGAAAATCATTCGTTAACTGAATAATGAAGAACAAGACAAACAAGACAAAGCAAAAACCTACAGACGTCAATAAGATAAGTTTCTTATTGTGAGTTAAACTCTGTTTTGCGAGCTGAATGAAACGAGGTAGGCTAAAGGTGTTGTTAGTTGACATAGCTTTCGAGTTTTTGATTCCTTTGGGTTACCGCGTTGAATAATAATTCAATATCTACATGTGAGCTGTCTCCAGGGGTAATGACCCTGTAACCGCCGGGAGAGGCTTCACTGTAAAGAATATTTTCCCCCTCTGCTACACTACTGTTTGCAAAACGTAGCTTGCTGGAGATTTCATGCATTTCCTTTTGCATGACAAATTTGCCCTCATCCAGGATCAGAATTCTATCAATCAGGTTTTCCACATCCTTGACCTGGTGAGTGGAAATAAGAACCAATTGATCTTCGTCCAGTGCCCCTGCCAGGCACTTTCTAAAAATGGACTTACTTGGAATGTCCAAACCATTGGTAGGTTCGTCCAATACCAGCAACCTACACTTTGTTGCTAACGCGAATGAGATCAGAAACTTTTTCTTTTGACCATAAGAAAGTTTCTGCAAACTATGCGTTTCTGGTAGCTCGAATGAATTGACCAGTTCATCGAACAGCGATTGATCAAAGCGTGGGTAAAAAGGTGCATTGGCTTTTACATACTGTTTCCCTGAGATCGTTGGCAAATAGAATTCCTCTGATACGAAAAAGAGATTTTCAAGATGACTGGGTTGCCGCTCCATCGGGTTATGACCATTGACCTGTATGGTCCCCGAGTTGGGAAACAGCAATCCTGTCATCATCTTCAGGAGACTGGTCTTACCAGCTCCATTCTTTCCTAACAGTCCCGTAATGCTACCAGCAGACAAATCACAGGATAGTTCCTGAAACAGCGGGGCTCGCTTGGGGTACTGAAAGTTGAGTTCTTGAATGTTGATCATGTTACTGATTTAGTGTACTACCTAACTAATACAGTACAATGATAGAAGTTTTATTACTCATTCCAAAACCTCGTGATAATTTTTTCGAGAATAGTTAATCTCATTCGTTACTTGCCGCTATCCCAGAATTGTTAATTGAAAGACCTACAGCAACTTCCAATGACAGGATAAACCAAAGGTGGTTAAACTATTTAGGCTTAATCAGGGCGAAGAACTTATTTAATCAGTACAGGAGCCTCGAAACCAAAATGAGCAATTTCTTCACTATACAATTCCTGTAGTTTGTTCACCGTGTCCTTATCCCAATAAACCTCTGCTCCATTCCTTCCCTGATTGTTTCCGATTGGTACAGCAATTCTATCTTTACCAATTTTGTCCATCACACGATCAAAACCCTTTTGTAATTCTTCATTGCGTCTGGTCATATTGAAGCTATGTAAAACAATGACTTCATCAACCTCTTTGATGTAACGCATTTGGTCCAGCACATCATCCGATCTACCTTCTCCATTGATGAAGGATTTCAGATGATTGTCTTTAGGCGGAGGACAGCCCTGGTCAACCCATTCCTCGAATGACAAGGACTGGTAGCTTTCCGCGACACCATAAAGCCTCATATATTTAAAATAAGAATGTGCCCGATCCCAGGTATTCCTCACTACGACAAAAGAAGTGTACTCATCCCAGACTTTCGGGTATCTGGATTTGATCCGCTCAGGAATGTGATGGTTTACCGTAGCAAAACGTTGATCTGAGGTGTTAATGAAATCATGTCCCATCAAAGCCATCTTAATGGCATAACTCGCTGTTTTCGGGTTTTCTACAAAGATTAATTTCAGTTGGTCGTCTATCATCTAAAGGTGCAATTGTATGGTGATTTAGGCCTTTAGTTTGGCTTAGTAGTAAAGCTTGGGATGCAGGTTCAAAAACCTAACTCCCAACTTGAAACCACTTTACAGCCTCGTCAATCATATTCTCAAGGGGTTTTACCGTATTTACAAATACACATGACTCTCGAAAGAACTAGTTTCCTCCTCCCTCATCCGGATCTGCTTCAGCTGGATCTGCTTCCTCTGGTGGAACATCTTGGGTTTGAGGGTCATCACGTTGTTTTTTCTTGCGTTTCTTAAACAAACCACCAAGTCCTTTCTTATTTGTTTGTAGGGAATCCGGAACAGTTGTTTGATTTGCCACTGTATCAATAGGTGTGGGAGGAGCTGGTGGTCTTCTATCAACTAGCAATTCACCAAAGTACTTGTTGTAATAATCTTGCTCTGCATTGAAGTTATCATCAGGGTCGTAGTTAAATCTGTATCTCTGTTCCTTTTCCTGTTGTACCGCTGCAGGCACCTTTGCCACAGCTGTCGAATCCAGTCCCAGGGAATCTGATGACACGATTCCCAGCGAATCTTCCGCGCTAAAATCTGAGGCGAAGAATTCTCCTTCATCTACCGGGCCAATATGATCCCGCTCTGGTCCATACACATTCACCATAGGTGCGGATCTGAGCTTATAATTCTTTAACCAGGCGGGTTCGCGCTTTACAATCCCATATTTCGTTTTTCTCACACGCTGTACTGGCTGAACATATCTGCCTGCATAAGCGTAGTATTCACTCCAATTATTTCCCGAAGGACTATCTCCCCTTCCTAATGAATCAACTTGTGTTGTGTCTACGCTGGACAAAGAAGCGATATATTGTTGTCTTGTGCCTTCGTCGAGTTTCCAGGCATAGGAATAATAGGCAGTTCGAGTAGAGTCGTCGAGGATATACGCGCTTTGAAAAGCCGGACAAATGACCCTATCGGTGCAAGCCGATAGCAAGATCATTGCAAACACAAAAACGCATAACACTCGCATATAAGCCGATTTGGCAATGAAAGCCCTAAATTAGAATTATTACCTCACAACGCCAAAAGAAGCGGTTTAGCACGCGATGATCAAAGAATATTTATAGATGAGTGCATTTCTTACTAGTTGAACGGGAATTGAAGGCATTTCTGTACCGCTTTCCACGCCTCACTTTCCTGAATGGATTCATGTAATAACTTAATAGAAAGAAATGGTCTCGTATTATCTATTCCCTAAAAGGTCCGGCAAAATCACCTCTTCTACCCATCGGGTATACATGACTCCTGAAGGGTGAAGGTTGTCACTGGCTACCAGTTTTTCCTTTGAAGCAGCTTCTCGCGATATAGGAGTGATATTATAAAATCGAACACCTCTCTCTGCGGCCTGAGTCTTCGCATAAGCATTGTATGCGTCTAGTTCTTGTGCAATCTTTTTTGGATTCCCCTTTCGACCAAAGGGTGTCACTCCATAGTCGGGAATAGATACGACAAA
Organism: Cyclobacteriaceae bacterium; assembly: GCA_965215825.1. Lineage (GTDB taxonomy): Bacteria > Bacteroidota > Bacteroidia > Cytophagales > Cyclobacteriaceae > JAWPMT01. Next base: position 2,954,732 of record CBDCEM010000003.1, read on the forward strand.
TACCTTTTTCACATCTCCACCGGCAAAAACTATGGCCTGATCCAGTAATTCAACGAACTCTATCTCATATTGATCAAAATCATACCCCCTAAATTGGTTGTTAACCCCTATCAACAAGGAAACCATATCGTATTTCTCCAGTGTTTCAGCCCTTTCAATAGCGTCCTGCAATTCATTGGTGGTCCAACCTGTTTTGGCGATAATCTGTGGACCTGCATAGTTTTCTCCATTTTCATTAAGTCTGGATATTAATTGCATTGGCCATCTGAGTTCTTCAACAACACTCTCTCCTATCGTATAAGAATCTCCAAGCGCCAAATAAGTGCGCTTTTGAGCTTCCTTAGGTTCCATTTCCTTGAAATCAAAGCAAATAAAAATACCAATGAGAATTACCCCGAATAGCGTTTTCATAGACACAATTTTAGGTAAAAGGAAGTTGAGAAAGAAATACCAATCGGACAAGATCGTTTCCTCTCATTTCAAATAAAAATACCGTCTTATTTACCATTCGACTCAGGGTTCACATCTTGCCCGTTGTTTCGCTAGAAATACCACCAAAGAACTCAAATGCTAAGAATATTTTTTTGCCTTCTGTTGCTGATTCCAACAGCGGTCATGGCACAACAAGACAGCCTTATGGTTTACTACCGGGCGGGTTTGGCTGCTTATGAAGAAACTGCGTACGAGGAATTTTATCAGTCCTTCAAACGTGCAAATGAAATCCGTCCCGGAAACCCAACCTTAATTTATAACCTGGCCTGCGGCTCTGCGCTTACTGAAAGAACAGACCATGCCTTTGCACGACTTAAAGAGTTCTTGCTTATGAACGCCGCACATGATTTCCAGGAAGAAAAAGACTTCAAAAACTTATGGGATGATCCGCGATTTCTGGAATTGGTAGAATTACAAATTGACCTGAATGACACCATTCGTAGCAGTAACGAGGCTTTTTCAGTCAGTAGTAAGGAATTTCATCCAGAGAGCATCACCTATCATGAAGCCTCCAATGGGTTTTTCTTCGGGGATATACGTTCCCGACGAATTATGTATGCCAACAATCAGGGTGAACTTTCCGAGTGGTCAACTACACTTGATGATATGTATGCCGTCATGGGAATTGTGATCAACGACAAGGCCCGGGAACTTTGGGCCGTAACCGCGGCTCTCCCTGAGATGGTGAATTACGAAGATTCCATTGATGCCGGAAAGTCCAGTCTTTTTGTTTTTGATATTTCAACAAGGGAATTAAAAGCAAAATGGTTGTTTGAAAATAAGATTATGGGTGGCATTTCCATGGGGCCAAAAGGGAACGTACTGTTAAGTGATCTGAAAAACAACCAAATATGGGAAGTAGATGAGAAAAGTAAGGGACCGAAAATGTACAAAGATCTATCGGGACATTTCTTTAACATCCAGGGTATGACTTTCAATGAAGACGGATCCCGACTTTATTTATCTGACTATATAACTGGCTTATACTATCTGGATGAGGAACTGAAACTCCATACCCTCCGGCCACCAAAAAATGTATCATACAAGGGAATTGACGGACTTTATTATCATAAACAACACCTTTATGCGACACAGAATGGTACCCGCCCTATGAGGTTTTACAAATTTCAATTAGACGCTAATGGAACAAATATTGAGGATGCTCAATTGATTGATCAATCCGGTATTCTGAATGAACCAACGACAGGTACTTTCACCGAAGATCAATTTTTATTTATAGCTAATAGTCCATGGGGTGCCTATGACAAAACCAGAAATTTCAACCCAGAGGGCCCTGTGATTATCCTAAGTCAACCGTTGCGTTAGCGGGCATCAGATCGCGAAAAGCCATCATGTCTTTATCCAGCAAGTGGGAAGTATGCACATTTTTCAAAGCAGTGAGCATGATCTCCTTTCGATCCGGGTATTTCATTTCCCAGGTAGTCAGCAAGTCCTTGATAATCTGTCGTTGCAGTCCTTCCTGGGAACCACACAAGTTACAGGGTATAATAGGAAACTCACGGAGCTGTGCGTAGGTGGCAATATCTTCCTCCTTACAGTAAGCCATTGGCCGAATCACCAAGTGCGCCTCATCATCCGTGAGGTATTTGGCGGGCATCGCTTCCAGTTTACCATTGAAAAAGAGGTTCATCATGAATGTTTCCAATACATCTTCTCTATGATGTCCAAGAGCCACTTTATTTGCTCCAATTTCTTTTGCGTAGCTGTATAGGGTGCCGCGACGTAATCTCGAACATAAACTGCACATGGTCTTACCTTCTGGCACTTTGTCTACGACGATGCTGTACGTGTCCCGTTCAAGGATCTTATAGTTGACTGTCAAATCATCCAGATAGTTGGGCAAAACATGCTCAGGAAATCCTGGTTGTTTTTGATCGAGGTTCACAGCTACAATATCAAAGTCGTACCCCCTTACCTTTTGCACATGCATGACCATATCCAGTAAAGTATAACTGTCTTTACCTCCTGAAAGGCAAATCATGATCAAGTCCCCTGGCTCAAAAAGGCCGAAATCCTCTTCAGCTTCCCAAACCGATTTCCTTAATCGCTTAACAAGTTTTCGGTTTTGCTCTTCTACGACTGACACCTCCATGGCGCAAAAGTGGTGAAAGCACTCCTGTTTGTCAATGATTCACCTGAGTTACTGAATACGCTCAGTGCATTCCACCAAACGAATGAAATCGTCCTTAAAGCCGCGATCATCGAGAAGATTCAGACCTTCATACCATTTCAGAGTGAAAAACAAATCGTGGAAGGCTCTACCATTTTTAGAATTATTTACTTATTCCTACCGCAACTAGAAAAGAAATAACCTTCAACCGCAAAAGTTCGTTTCTGGCCCTAATGACCTCCAAACCATTTGGCAAATACTTCCAATTCCTAATCATTTCTCTAAGCGTAATCGTGGTTTCCTGCTCCGAAGAAGAAAAGGTGCCGGTTCCTTATCAACCCAGAGACAGTCACGATGCTTATAGGAACAGTCTGAAACTCGCCAATCTGGATAAAACCGCATTAGGGGAAGATTGGATATCCGCTGCCAACAATATTTTTAACAACCCCGTGCCACTTCCTCTTCCCTACGAGGAAGCTTTCCATATAGATCCTACCATACCAGAAGCGATGGCTTATCGTTTTTCGGCAAAACGAGGACATAAAATTGTCATCAGATTGGAACAGATGTTAGGTGATTCTGCGATTCTATTCATAGATGCCTTTAGAGTCGTCAACGATTCTTTGGCTGAATACCGGCACATAGCATCAGCGGATAGTAGTTGGCAGTTAGCATTCGAACCTCGGCGTGATGCGGAGTACATCCTTAGGTTTCAGCCGGAACTACTACGTGGAGGTAGCTACAAGATCAACATTCAACATGGTCCTTCTCTGCAATTCCCTGTGGCAGGTAAAGGCAAAAGAGCTATTCAAAGTTTCTTCGGTGACCCCAGGGACGGAGGGCGGAGGGAACATCATGGTGTAGATATTTTTGCCAAAAGAGGTACGCCCATTGTTTCACCCACCAAAGGGTATGTGCGTTTTGTAGGAACAAGAGGAATAGGTGGAAAAGTGATTTGGATAAGTGATACCGAAAGAAGACAGAGTTTATACTTTGCACACCTGGATTCACTCATTATTAAATCCGGGACTTTCGTTAATCCCGGCGATACCATCGGAACAGTTGGAAACACAGGCAATGCGCGAACCACACCACCACATCTGCACTTTGGCATTTATAGTAATGGTCCCATCAATCCTTATAGTCATATAGCAGAAATCACCGACCAGTCCACTCCCATTGGCGATCACCTGGCCCTATTAGGGCAACCATTATTAACAGCCCAATCCAGTTTTCTTCGCGATGAGCCAAGAATCCGGTCAGCTGTCATTGATACGCTACTAGAGGCCACCGAAGTGGAAGTAGAAGCAATCATTGCTGACTACCTCAGGGTAACTACCACGGAAGGTACCCAGGGTTATCTTCAACGTCGTTTATTAAAGTTAAATACGCAAGAAACCAGATAGCCATCAAAAGAAACTTCCATTCTCTAAATATCGAATGAGATTTGGGTTAAATTGAAGCAACCGAACCTTACTATGTATCGCACGCTTCAATCATGAAAACTAATTTTATTACAAATATCTGTACCTGGACCAGGGGGCATGTGCTTTTGATTTGCGTCTTCTTCTTCGGTTGTGGAGTATCGAATGAGGAAACCAGAAAACCTAACGTAATCATCATCTTTACTGACGATCAGGGACATGCTGATTTAGGATGTTTCGGCTCTCCGGATATTGAAACACCTCATCTGGATCAGATGGCACGTGAAGGTATTAAATTAACTCATTTTTACGCGGCTCAAGCGGTATGTTCCGCGAGTCGTGCAGCTCTTCTCACAGGTTGCTATCCCAATAGGTTGGGGATTCATGGTGCTTTCATGCCCAATAGCAAACGAGGATTAAACCCCTCAGAGGTGACCATGGCCGAAATGTTGAAAACTCAGGGATATGCTACTGGAATTTTCGGAAAATGGCACCTGGGAGATCATCCCTCGTTAATGCCTTTAAAGCAGGGCTTCGACGAGTTTTATGGGATTCCCTATTCTAATGATATGTGGCCTTTTCACCCACAACAAGGTCCCATTTTCAATTTTGGACCATTACCACTATTTGAAAATGAATCCATCGTTGATACCCTGGAGGACCAAAGTCTGCTGACAACAGAAATCACGGAGAGAAGTATTGATTTCATTAAGAGAAATAAGAATAATCCATTCTTCTTGTATGTCCCTCATCCTCAGCCTCACGTGCCGCTATTTGTTTCTAATAAATTCAAAGGCAAATCATTGCGAGGACTTTATGGTGATGTGATCATGGAAATAGATTGGTCTACGGGCCAGATCCTGCAGGCCTTGAAAGATTACGAAATCGATGATCAAACGCTGGTCATTTTCACCTCTGATAATGGTCCCTGGCTTAATTATGGTGAACATGCCGGATCAGCCGGTGCATTAAGAGAGGGCAAAGGCACAGCCTGGGAAGGTGGCCAACGAGAACCTTTTATTGCAAGATTCCCAGGTACAATTCCCGCTGGACTGAACAGTTCTACCCCTGTCATGGCCATAGACTTACTTCCTACCATTGCCCGATTTACTGAAGCGCAATTACCCGAAAACATCATTGACGGTTCGGACATCAGTAAAATCTTAACTGGGGAAAATAATAATGGAGTTCAGGAGGCCTATTTCCACTATTATAAAACCAATGAATTGCACGGTGTGACTTACAATAAATGGAAACTGTATTTCCCCCATACCTATCGATCATTAAACGGCCGTGAAGGAGGTAAAGAAGGCCTTCCCGTACCATACGACCAACTTACGGTCAATAAAATTGAATTGTATAATCTCGAACTTGACCCTTCAGAATCAAGCAACGTGGCTAGTCAATATCCCGAGATAGTTCAGAAAATTGAAGCCCTGGCAGATGACATGAGAAATAAGCTAGGAGATGCGCTTCAGACACAGGATGGAACAGAAAACAGGGAGCCCGGTATTATTTCACCCTAGAATTAGAAAATTGCTACATAAAATATTCACCATGAAAAACCTCAATATCTACATCCATTTTAAAGACAACTGTGAGGAAGCTTTTAACTTCTATCAATCTGTGCTTGGAGGTGAGTATGAAGCGCTAAGCAGATACGGAGAACTTCCCCCTCAGGAAGGCATGCCCCCAGTCGCAGAAGAAGATAAAAATCTGATCCTGCATATAACATTACCGGTGGGATCCATCACTAAACTGATGGGAAGTGACATGGCAGGAGGCTGGGCGGCAGGCCTCAATCAGGGAAATAACTTCGCAGTTTCACTTCAGGCAGAATCCCGAGAAGAAGCGGATCGGGTTTTTGCTGGCTTATCACAGGAAGGAAAGATCACTATGTCCATGCAGGATACCTTTTGGGGTTCTTACTTTGGTTCTTTTGAAGACAAGTTCGGCATCAGTTGGATGATTAATTTTCACAACCAATCATGAATAACGTTAAAATTGAGTATTTTTTTTACACAAAACGTTTTTTATTAAACATCAGGTTGACTTTCTTAGTACAGGACATTTGAAAAGTCAACTCACTCACAAATGCTCCACTTCCAGCAGTTTTAAGACCCATAACAAGGATACCTTTTCCTAGAAACGGTTATCTTACGGCCATACTATTATATCATGAAGCACCTGGATCTTATTGGGCGTTTGCTGTTTGCCGTTCCCATGATTCTCTCCGGATTTTTCCATTTCACAAAATCATCGGTAGTTACACGTACTGTACCTTCTTTCATGCCCTTTAAAGAAATATGGGTCTATGTCACAGGTGTGGGATTTATCCTCGCTGCCATAAGTATAATCATCGGAAAGAAAAGCCGGTTAGGTGCAGGGTTATTAGGGCTCATGATCCTTTTGTTCGCATTCCTTATCCATTTTAAAGGATTCCTACGGGGTGTTCCGCTTGCATCGAGTTGGTTCATCAGAGATGTAGCCCTAGCCGGTGGTGCACTATTCATTGCGAGTAAAGCGAAAGATTGATCAAAACCATTGACACTTATTATACTTCTTTAACTGGGAGTTTAAGGTTTTCACCTTATTTGAAGCGAGGTACATCTTTGCCCATCAAAACAATTGATAATTCCCTCCTCTCCTAAATCCTTCCATATTGATTGACGGCATTTTCCTTCCTTCGAAGTGTTTATTGTATGATTGCCTAAAGAGTTGTTTGATTATATCCGCGTGACTACCTGCACCGGATTGTCTTCTACCATATTCCGAATCGTTGACCTTTCCTCCATGAAGCTCACAGACCTGATTCCATACTTTCTGAGCCCGATCCGGGAAATTTTTGAACAACCAATCTCTCGTAAGGTCAGCAACTTGACCGTTTAATCTAACAACTGTATATCCGGCAGAAAGTGCACCTGCATGAGCAGCAGCTTCCAATACCTTAGGAATCTCATGGTGATTTAATCCGGGAATAATAGGAGCATTCATGATTCCAACAGGAATGCCTTCATTCCTGAGTTGTCGGATGGCCCGTAATTTCTTCACCGCACTAGCTGTTCTGGGTTCCATCAATTGTCTCAGCTTTTCGTCTAGCGTTGTTACCGACAAATAAACATGGACAAGTCGGTGACTGGCCAATTCTTTCAGGACATCAATATCTCGCGTCACCAGCGCATTTTTTGTAATGATTCCAATTGGATTTCTATATCTCAGACAGACCTTTAGTATCGCGCGTGTTAGCTCATATCGTTTTTCCAGTGGTTGATAACAATCAGTATTCCCGGATAACATAAGTTTTGACGGCTTCCAGGATTTCTTTAGAAAGGCTTCTTCCAATAATCGAGGAGCATCTTTTTTAACAATGATCTTACTCTCAAAATCCAAACCTGCACTAAACCCCCAATATTCATGAGAATTTCTGGCATAGCAATAAATACAACCATGCTCACATCCCTGATAAGGGTTTACTGAGTGATCAAAAGGAAGGTCAGGACTATCATTCCTCGAAATGATCTTTTTCGGTGTTTCATAAAAAACTTCTGTCTCAGGTTTGTCTGCCAGGTGTTGCTCATCTAACCCCTCTACATGATCGTATGCAACCTCATGTTTTTCGAACCTATTGTGTGAGTTGAATTGCGCGCCTTTGCCTTTAAAGTAGTCATGTTCCTGCATGACTCAAATATACTAATATTTATAGTATTTTACTATTTATATTAGTAATTCATTATCGAATTAGACCCAACAAACTATTTGCTATTTCTTAAAAAATAAGCAGATGCAACACCCACTACTGCTCCAAAAAGGTGCCCTTCCCAGCTTACCCCTTCCCTCAAAGGCAGGACTCCATAAATTAATCCACCATACATAAAGATAATAACCAGGGTGATCAGAATGGATTTGATATCTCGCCTGAAAAAACCCATGGACATGAGGAAGGCAGCCAACCCATAGGCCACGCCACTAGCTCCAATATGGTAAACCGGTCGGGCAAAAAGCCACACCAGCACACCGGAAAATACATAGCACTGTAGAAATACCTGCGTTGCTATTTTACTATAGAACAGGTAGAGGACAACCCCCAGAAACAGCATTGGAAAAGTATTGGAAATAATGTGCCATAGATTTCCATGCAATAAAGGAGCGGTTACAATGCCTAACGTGCCATCCATGGTCCGGGGTTTGATACCCATGTAGCCCAGATTCAATCCGAGAGTTGTCTCAACAGTAAAGAAAAGCCACATTAAAAACACAAAGCGAAGTGGCGGTACGATTGATGCTTTATTCACCAGCTATTATTTTGAATTAAAATGGAAGGTAATGATTTAGGGTCAATCAGAAAACTGGAGTATATCTAAATATCGGTGATTTTCTAATTCTCAGACTACTGCGTTAATTGCTTTTTGACAGGGCAAATTAAGACCGTACGTAACCCAGTTTCTTCTAACAAAGAAGAACAGGTCGTTCCGTCATTAGACACAAAAAAAGAGCTACGAAATCGCAGCTCTTTATATTTAAAACTTTCTATGTATTACACTCCCGTTTTTTCAGGGTCGTTGATCATTTTGAGGTCCATAAGTGACTTTTCTTCGTAAGAAACCGATAAATAACCTAACACGCCACCAGAAGCTTCAGCTATCTTCTTAGCCAGATCTTTTAAGCTTGCATATAGTTTAATGGCGAAAACCCGGTCAATTTTAGGAAGGATAAAGTTCAACTTTCTAAGTTCTTGCTCAAGGTCCGTATTACGATCTTTAACATCTTCAGGCAACGTATCAACCAATTGGTTAAAATCCGACTCAAATGTCTCTCCTACTGCCTTGTAATATTCAACCAGTTGCTCTCGTGCTCTACTTTGTCTGGATCGGGCAACATCGACCGCTTCTTTCCTTTCCGATTTATCAATTTTGCCATCAGCTCCAGCTATTAAAATAGCTACATATACTGGTGCTTTAAGTATGATTTGTACTTCGTCTTCTCTTAAGTTCTCGAATTCTTGGACGTTCATCAAGGGACTGATTTTATAACGGCTCGAAATTATATAATAAATCTCACTATTAGTTCATCAGCAACAGTCAAAATACCCGACAAAATCACTATCCTTCGCATCATCGGACTTTCTTTTTAATCCACCTCTAACGGTTCTTCTTTTCCGAGGAATTTAGGTTGTGTTCCAACGACAACATCCGCCACAGCCACTACCCTTGCCAGCACCTCTCTGAACCAGATCCTTAAAGGCAGTGGACCGGGTGCTTTATACCCTACTGCATGTATGTCATGTTGACGGGCAAGGAACAAAGCTCTGGATAAATGAAAGGATTGCGTAACAATGATCAGGCTGTCCTGACCAAATACCTCTTTTGAACGAACAATGGAATCCAGTGTTCGAAAACCAGCGAAATCCATCGTCATGGCATGGCCAGGAACCCCCTTGGATTCAAGCTCTTTTTTTAACAACAAGGGCTCGTTGTATTCTTTCAAGCTATTGTCGCCACTAAGTAATAAATGCTTCACAAAGCCATTGGCATATAATTCTGCAGAAGCCTCCACTCTACCTTTAAAAAACAAATTTTGCGTACCTACTATGGTCCACTTGCTCGTCCCCAACACCAATGCCACTTTATATGTGCTAATTGGCAAATCTTTAAGAGGTTTTATCTGATTTCGTGTGGACATAAGAATCACAACGTTGCATAGTATGATAAATGCAACAATCATAACTGTGGCGAAAGCCAATAGTTTGGCAAGCTTCCTGGCGAGATTTTTCAACGTCCTATGACAAAGTATTTCTCAGTATGATCTCCGAGTTCTTTACGATCTCTTTGTACCATGCTAATTTCAGTTTACTCTTTTCGAGTTCGCTGAGATGCCAATTTATCAAACTCTTTTCGATTTGATGCCTTGCTTGATTTAGAATTATCGCTGCACTGACAGATAAATTATAACTTTCGGTAAATCCGTACATTGGAACCTTCAACTCAACATCAGCTTGTTCCAGGACTTCTTTTGATACGCCACTGTGTTCGTTCCCAAATACAAAAGCAGATTTACAGGTCACTTCAAAATCGGCTAATGAAATAGAATTGTTTCCAACACTTGTAGCTACTATCTGATATCCCTTATTTTTTAGAGTTGATAAGCAGGCAGTGGTATTGTTTTCTTCCTCTTTATAATGTTCCAACGTAAGCCATTGAGAAGCTCCTCGGACAACATACGGATTGACGTGATACTCTTCCACGTTCTCAATAATATGCAGGTCCTGAATTCCCAGACACTCACATGAACGGATTACCGCACTTGCATTATGGGGTTTATAAATATCTTCCAGAACTACTGTCAGAAATCTGGTACGACGAGACAAGACCTCCTCAATAAGCTGCTTTTTGTTTTCTGTAACAAAAGACTCGAGGACTTGTATTTGCTCTTGACTGTGCAAAGATCAATCTTCTTTCTTTCCTCCACCAAAGAGGTCCATCTGATTGTCCTCGTCTTCCACTTCGTCCTTCACTGCACTTTTAAGTTCTTCAAGGTCAATAGGTTTCGCCTCTTCTTTTGGCGGCTCTGGCGATCGGTCTTCGACCTTCACCAGGCCCTGGACAGGAAATTTATTCCCAAGCGCCTTCCATCCTTTCACTTCTATCATTGAGGACAGTTCATACTCCTCTTTCTCATGTTTATTCTTTACACGATAGGTTGCCTCTACTTTCGGGTCCGCGGAGTTTGCCGCATACAACAACTTGCTACTTTTCGCATCAGAAATAAACAGAAATTTCTTATTAAGAGTAGCAGTCTCGATCATGAATCGCTTCAAATAGAAGGTCTTGTTGTTACCATCGTAATGAATTGCAGAAATCGGTGCTTGTTGTTCAAATTTCATTAAAGTCAGGATATGATTCTGATCGTAATGGTTTGTCAACTCGAAACTCGTTATCTCATAACTACCATCTTTGTAAAACACAAGAATCACATCGTCGGCCTTGAAATTGCCCAGGTATTTACCCCGTTCATCTGAATTTAACCGACCAATGGTCTCATCATACCAGATTTCCAGGCCACCTAAGGTTGAAACACCCGCTGCTTTAAACTGAACTTTTCTTACAGGATATCTGGAAAGGATGTTTCCTCCTGCCCCACGGCCCTTGATATCCAGCGTCGCAAAATCAAAGTCAAATATCTTTTTTCGTGCAGAACTGGCAGCAGTCAGGTATACGGTAATCGTCTCTGCTTCCCCATTGGGATTTGCAGTGAAATATAGAAGCTTAGAACCTTTTCCTCCTTTGGTGAGGTCATATTCCTTGTCCCTGGTCACGGCCATCACGTTGAACCTTTTGATCATCGATCGACCGGAAGCACCATCAAGGTACACCAGGTTATAGACCATTCGTTCATCTCCTTTCTTAAAAACGCCAACGTGTTCAATATTCTTTCCTACAAAAACCTTGTCTTGTATTCGAGTGACCATGCATATTCCATCCTTCCTAAAAACGATGATGTCGTCAATATCGGAACAATCAGATACAAACTCATCTTTTTTCAGGCCATAGCCAATAAATCCATCTTTTCTATTGACATACAGCTTAGCGTTATTCGCTGCAACTACAGTCGCTGCAATTGTGTCAAAGTTGGTAATCTCCGTTTTTCTCTCCTTGCCTTTACCATACTTATCTAAAAGATTCTGATAGTACGCAATGGAGTAATCTATCAGGTTATCCAGGTGGTGTTGCGTTTCTTTCAGTTCCTCCTGAAGCCTCTTCATCAACTCATCGGCTTTAAAGGAGTCAAACCGTGAGATTCGTTTGATTTTAATCTCTGTCAGGCGAATGATATCATCCTGAACAATTTCTCTATAAAACTGAGGTTTGAATGGTTCCAGACCCTGATCTATTGTTTCCAGAACCGCTTCCCAGGTTTCACATTCTTCTATGTCTCGATATATCCTGTTCTCAATAAAAATCTTCTCCAGCGAAGAAAAAAGAATCTTTTCCTGTAGTTCGCTTTTCTTAATCTCCAGTTCCTGTCGCAATAGATCTACTGTCTGATCCACTGAGTGTTTCAGAATCTCACTGACCGTAAGGAATCTGGGCTTATCATCCACAATAACACAGGCGTTGGGAGAAATAGACACTTCACAATCTGTAAAGGCATACAGGGCATCGATTGTGATATCCGGAGAAGTTCCGGGAGCCAGTTTGATCTGAATCTCTATGTCTTTCGCAGTGTTATCCACCACTTGTTTGATCTTGATCTTTCCTTTGTCATTTGCTTTGACAATGGAATCAATCAGGGAGCTGGTGGTGGTACCATAGGGAATCTCCTTAACTATCAGCGTATTCTTATCAACCTCCTCGATGACAGACCTGACCCGAACCTTACCTCCCCGCTTTCCATCGTTATAGTCAGATACATCGACCTTTCCGCCAGTCAGAAAATCAGGATATAACTTAACTTTCTTTCCCATTAAGGTATCAATCGCTGCTTTGAGGATCTCACAGAAGTTGTGGGGAAGCATTTTTGTGGAAAGGCCTACTGCGATTCCTTCTACTCCTTGCGCCAGTAATAGTGGAAATTTGACTGGAAAAGTAACAGGTTCTTTTTTACGTCCATCGTAGGACAGTTGCCAATTGGTAGTTTGGGCATTGTACAGTACTTCCAGTGCAAACTTGGACAAACGTGCCTCAATGTATCTGGGAGCTGCGGCACTATCACCGGTGCGTACATCACCCCAATTACCCTGCATATCGATTAGCAGGTCTTTTTGACCCAGGTTTACAATTGCATCACCAATCGATGCATCGCCGTGCGGATGGTACTGCATGGTACTCCCGATGATGTTAGCCACCTTATTATAGCGACCGTCATCCATTTCCTTCATCGCATGAAGGATTCGACGTTGAACCGGCTTTAATCCATCATTGATTGCTGGTACCGCACGTTCCAGAATTACGTAGGAGGCGTAATCAAGGAACCAATTTTCATACATACCCGATATGGGCACTACTTCATGTAACTCTTTTTCGTCTTGGTGTTCTTCTCCCATTCTAGTTAAAACTCATTAACTGATAGCTCGTATTAGGTTCTGTCTGAAAGTCATAATACTCATCTACTCCGTACGCCTTATAAAAACCGGTCGATATCGCCTTGGTACCCTCCAATATTATGCGGCTTCTTCTTCTACAAGATCCTTTTCTACTCGAAGTTTATCAATGATAAACTGTTGACGGTCAGGCGTATTTTTACCCATGTAGAATCGTAGTAAATCCTGAATTTTGGTCTCTTTCTGTAAAATAACTGGCTCCAGTTTCACGTCCTCACCTATAAAGGCGGCAAACTCATCCGGTGATATTTCGCCAAGGCCCTTGAAGCGAGTGATCTCTGGTTTTGATCCCAACTTGGCCATGGCAGCTTTCTTCTCATCATCCGAGTAGCAGTAGATTGTTTCTTTCTTATTGCGCACCCGGAACAAAGGTGTTTCCAAAATGAAGACGTGATTATTACGAACCAGTTCCGGGAAAAACTGTAAGAAATAAGTAAGCAATAATAAACGAATGTGCATACCGTCGACATCTGCATCTGTGGCGATTACAATTTTGCGGTAGCGTAAACCATCCAAACCATCCTCAATGTTCAGCGCATGCTGTAACAAGTTAAATTCCTCATTTTCATATACCACCTTCTTGGTGTGTCCAAAACAGTTGAACGGCTTACCTCGTAAGCTGAATACAGCCTGCGTCTGTACATCTCTGGATTTGGTGATGGAACCACTGGCAGAATCTCCCTCTGTAATGAAGATCATAGATTCCTCGCGCTTATCTTCCTTACCTTTTTTATCATTCAGGTGCACCCTGCAATCTCGCAATTTCTTATTGTGAAGGTTGGCCTTTTTCGCCCGGTCATTGGCCAGTTTCTTAATCCCGGCTATTTCTTTTCTTTCCCGTTCCGATTGCTGAATTCTTTTCAACAAAGCATCAGCCGCTTCTTTATTTCTATGAAGGTAGTTATCGAGTTTTGTTTTGATAAAGTCATTTACAAAAGTCCTCATGGTTGGACCATCTGGCGCTACATTGAGTGACCCCAATTTGGTCTTCGTCTGGGATTCAAACACTGGCTCCTGCACCCGAACAGCAATTGCCCCTACAATAGAGGCCCTTACATCGGAAGCATCGAAGTTCTTTCCGTAGAAATCACGGATGGTCTTCACAATTGCTTCGCGGAATGCTGCAAGGTGAGTTCCTCCCTGGGTTGTATATTGGCCATTGACAAATGAATAATATTCTTCGCCATATTGATTGGCATGACTCATGGCCATTTCAATATCCTCTCCTTTCAAGTGCATGATCGGATACCGCAACGCCTCTTCATCTGTCTTTCTTTTCAGTAAATCCAAAAGGCCATTTTCTGAATAGAATTTCTTGCCATTCAACTTGATTGTCAGACCAGCGTTGAGATATGCGTAGTTCCAAATCAAGTTCTCCAGATATTCCGGGATGAAATGGAAATTTTTGAATACGGTGCCATCTGGTTCAAAAATCATCATGGTGCCATTCCGATCTTCTGACTTTTTTACTTTGGCATCCACTTTTACTTCTCCTCTTTCAAACTCAGCCAGCTTTGTTTGCCCGTCCCTGAAACTCTGTACTTTGAAATAATTGGAAAGGGCGTTAACAGCTTTTGTACCTACACCATTAAGTCCCACTGACTTCTGAAAAGCACCTGAATCATACTTACCTCCTGTGTTAATCTTGGAAACACAATCAACAACTTTCCCTAAGGGAATACCACGACCATAATCCCGGACGGTTACGCGGTGATCTGTTACTTTGATTTCGATGGTCTTCCCAAACCCCATCATGTGTTCATCAATACTATTATCAATGATCTCTTTCACCAACACATAAATACCATCGTCTGGTGAGGATCCGTCTCCTAATTTACCAATGTACATACCCGGTCTTAACCTGATATGCTCCTTCCAATCAAGGGATTTAATGCTGTCTTCAGTATACTGAACGGACGGTGTGGCCATGGACTGAATCTTACGTTTTCCGAAAAAGTTATTAGTATTCCAATCTTGAAATTATACAAATCCGGCAAGATCAAGAAGAAACTTTATCCACACAACTTTTAGCAATAGTTGACCTGACAAAAGCTAAATATCTGATTTACTGACACTTTCAATAAAGCACAAAAGATTGATTAATTTTTCTTCAAACCTACCTCACCTAACTTTCCGGATTACAGAACCAGAGTTATCCACATCTAACATCCTCTGAATATACCTATCGACACTCATTGAATAATACCAATTGCACAACATGTTTCAAAAAGAAAATTTCAATTTGGCATACGCTTTGATACTATCATAGGGACACTAGTTAGCCACACACCGTATGCGTTTTGTTCTTATTCTCTTCATCAATATTTTATTTTCGACTTCCTATTTTTCAGTTCAGGCACAAGTTGGTAAAGCCAAAGAAAGGGCCCGGGAATCAAAATCTGACAGTCGCTCTTCCAACTCAAGTGGGATCTTTGGTAGTTCTTCCAGTGACAATGGTAGCACGACAGGCAATGATTTATTGATTCAGATTGCGGGTGACTTCATCTTACTCCCCTTAAAAGCATTGTATCTGGGTCAGGCGGACCAATTGTATTTCGCTCATGTGGATGATTGGAGGATCAGTTTTGAGGGACGAATCCCTGTAGGTTATGACCCATTGCAAAATGTAACACTTCTACAACCACAGGTCCGTGGTAACTGGGGATTGTTCTCGACTCAATTTCGATACAATCGTATTTTTGACAACACGGGTGTCTTAAGCACTTTTGACTGGCAGATCATTCAGTTCAATTTCATCAATCACGAATTTGTTCGATGGGTGGTAGGAATGGGGTTCTCAAAAGAAATTGAAATCGATCAAACTCATTTTGAAGGCAGTAGTTCACTTACTATTTTTCTGGCCAACCGGGTTTGGGCACCTACACTGGAATATCGCATTTCCGGAAACGGAACTCCCCGGCAGGAATTTTCAGCTCTGGTAAATTATCAGCCAAACAATGAGAACCAAATTCTCAATACCTTTTCAGGCGGCTTTTAGCATCAGAACTGGTATGGTGTGAAATTCAATATGCTTGTAGCAGGAGTGGGCTTTAAGATCCAATAGCCGCTTTCTTTTCTTTGATGAAGTGCATTCCAAAACCAATCACCCAAACCACCAGGAGTATAGGACCAAAAAAGATCAGATAAGAATAACTTGAAGCTGAAACATGATTGGGATTATTGATCACTCCCACAAATCCCACCAGCAAACTAACATAGATATTGAGAATGGGCACAATTGCCAGGAACCAGGCAATTGTTTCCGCTTGCCAAGTGGTTGCTACACCATTTTTAACATTCTGTGTGACAATTCTTAATATAATGTTGATACCTACAAAAGAACTCAGTGTTGTGTAAAAAAAAGTGTCTTTACTGATCACCCAGGCCTTTGCTCCAAAACCTAATTCAACCTGAGGAGATAAATATGCATATACCAATCCCATCGCAACGAGGAACAATGCATAAGACAAAAATCTAACAATTCCGACAGCCTTAACCATACTCATGAAACATTTAGAGTTGCAAAGCTATTACCTATTTCGATTGCAAGTCTGTTTTGGAGATGATAAGATGAAGTTATATTCGCGACTCATGAAAACCTGTAGCCCCTCTTTCTTCTTCTTGATCATTTTACTTTTTATGACGAGTTGTTATCGTGCGCCAGAAGTGCCCGGTTTCGATACGGATCAATGGAAAGCATCGCTTGAAACCTGTGATGGTTATCGTATGGCAAACACCCAACTATTGATCGATAACTTCGATCTGATCAAAGGGGCCACCCAGAATGAAATTCAACTACTCCTTGGTCAGGAAACGCAACATTCCTTGTATCTACGTAATCAGAAGTTCTTCTTCTACGATTTAAATTGTCCCAATGCTCCTGGAAAACAAGAGCATCTGCGAATCAGATTCGATGCCCTCGGGCATGTAAGGGAGGTGTTGAGAGAGGAAAAAAATCTTGAATAGTCAAACCTATAAGGTTTTTGAAACCTTATAGGTTTGATAAGAATTTAAGAAAAGCCGTAATTTCGGGGGAACAACTAGGAAACAACTAAAAACTCACACAGACAATGAAAGGATTAGTAAAGTTTGAACCTGCATCTTATTATCACATTGTTAATCATGCGATTGGTGATGATAATTTATTCCGAAATGACCAAAACTACCGTTACTTTTTAAGAAAGTACTCGGAGTATATGGTTCATGTCTGCCACACTCTTGCTTATTGTCTCATGCCAAATCACATTCATTTTCTGGTCAAAACACATTCTGAAGGTGTCCTGAAAGACCTTCCAAAATATAAGGGGGACGATCATCAAGTTATCATGCAGCAATTGAGCAATTTGCTCAATGGATATACAAAAGCATATAACAAAATGTATGGCCGTAAAGGTGGATTATGGATGGATTTCACAAAGCGATTCAAAGTAGATTCGGACAGCTACTTAACATCTGTCATAAATTATATCGACCAAAACCCAGTAAAACATGGATTTGTTAGAGACTTGAGTGATTGGACATTTTCATCTTATGAAACGATGATTTCCACGAAATCTACTTTATTGAAAAGGGATGAAGTGATCGACTGGTTTGGAAGTGAAAACGAGTTTATACGATTTCATAATGAGTCGAAAGTTGAATTGATCGATCTATGGGAAAAGTAAACCTATAAAGTCATGAAAACCTTATAGGTTCAATTCTAACTTACTCAAATCTCAACGATTCTATCGGGTCCAGCTTAGATGCTTTATGTGCCGGGAAATACCCTGAGAGTAGTCCTACCAATGATCCCACGATTAAACCAAAGATGATCCATCCCCACGGAATAACGAACGGGGAATTAAAAACAGTTGAGGAAAGGAGATTTCCCACACCGATACCGAAAAGAATACCTGCTATACCTCCAAGCTGACAGATCACGACTGCTTCAATAATAAATTGCTGACGGATTTTTAATGGGGTTGCTCCCAGTGCTTTTCGTACACCGATCTCCCTCGTCCTTTCTGTCACCGATACCAACATGATATTCATAAGAGCAATAGAAGCTCCTAATAAGGTGATGAATCCTATTCCAAATCCTGCAGATCTAAGGTATCCTGTTATTTCCCCTAAACGTTCTGCCAATGAACGGCTAACTGGGATATCAAACGAGTCCTCCTCTCCTATCCTGTCGCCTCTTATACCTCGCATCACACCTGTTGCTACACCCACGGCATAATCCATTTGAGTAGGATCATCTAAAGAAACGGTAGCCTCATATCGTAGGGTTCTGTTCTTGGCCAATCTTCGGGCTGTTTCTATCGGCACCATGATCGTTCGATCCACCGAAGTGTTTCCACTTACACCGCCTTGTTCTGCAAGGGTACCAATGATCTTGAACTTGACACCTTGGGTAACCAAACTTTCATTAACAGGATTTTCATTGTCCTCAAATAAGGCATCCAGTACCTGTTGACCTACGATACATACGAATGCTCCATTTTGAGCCTCCGGCCTGGAGAAATTTCTTCCGTCACTGATATCGTATCCATCCACCACAAGAAAGTCTGCATCTCCCCCTCTTATCAACAAGTTGGGATTAGAAACCTTCGAGCCTCTTTTCACCTCAGCAATCCCAGTCACCCATGTATTTAGGCTAACCGTGCCAGGTCCATCGTATTTGTCTTTGAAGAATTTCAATTCACTGTATTTGATAGGTGGATACACTTTCGCGGCCTTGCCTCCACGGCTACCTCCATCCACGCGCTTCCTTTCAATATCGAATGTATTAGAACCCAGATTGGAAAAACTATCATTGATCGAAGCTTGAATCCCATCCACTACCGTCAGACTACCCACCAGTGAAGTAATCCCAAAAGCGATGATCAGTGCCGTAAGAATTGTACGAAGTTTATTGGCATTAATAGATTTTAGCCCTTCTTTTACGTTTTCCAGTATATCCATTTATACATCAAAGTTAGTGGGTAATTACAAAAGATTTCTTCCGGTTATCTAAATCATACATCTAAAAGGATGTTCTATCGTTATTGGGAATGATGAGAAAGATTTTAGCAGTAGTATTCATAGCCTTCGCCATAAGTTCACATGCGTCGTATATTCTGATCCCGATGGACGATGAACAGTCCAATCACCTTAAAGCATACGGAATTGCGTACTGGACGTTGGAAAAAGATGTACCTGTAGATTGGTTGCTTAATTATCGTGGAGGAAGTTTCATGATCAAACAGGCTACATTGATTGAAAATGAACTGATCATTCGCAATGTTTCCTATCTGGTAATCTCGGATGCACAAGCCAATCAGATCCTGAACGAAATCGCAAGCCCCTCCTCCAATATGGATGTGATGAAGCTAGAAAAATTTCCAAAAATTGCAGTCTACTCTCCTAAAAGCAAACAACCCTGGGACGATGCCGTGACGCTCGTACTTACTTATGCAGAAATTCCGTATGATGTTATCTTCGATGACGAGGTAATGTACAATGAGCTTCCAAAGTATGATTGGCTGCATCTGCACCATGAAGACTTCACTGGGCAATACGGTCGCTTCTATCGAAACTACCGTCACCTTCCGTGGTACCAGCAACAAAAAAGGGAATATGAAGAATCTGCCAGGAAACACGGATTTAGCAAGGTTTCTCATTTAAAACTGGGCATAGTTCAGCGAATTCGAAATTATGTGGCCAGTGGTGGGTTCCTATTTGCCATGTGTTCCGCAACGGATACTTATGATATTGCGCTAGCTGCTGAAGGTGTAGATATTTGTGAAGTGATGTTTGACGGTGATCCGGCTGATCCAAAGGCTCAACAAAAGCTGGACTTCAACAAGACCATGGCATTCGAGAATTTCACATTGGAAAGGAATCCTTATGAATATGAATTCTCGAACATTGACAACCAGCCTCAAAATCGTGGACTAGAGGAGGAAAATGACTACTTCCTTTTATTTGAGTTCTCGGCTAAGTGGGATCCGGTCCCGACCATGCTAACACAAAATCATAGCAATATCATCAAAGGGTTCATGGGACAGACTACCGGGTTTAAGAAAGACCTGATCAAGGGTGATGTGTTACTGATGGGGGAAACGAAAAGTATTGGAGAAGCTAAATACATACACGGAATCTTCGGAAAAGGATTTTGGACTTTCTATGGCGGACATGACCCTGAAGATTATCAGCATTTCGTCAATGAGGAACCTACTGATCTGAATTTACACCCCAATTCTCCGGGTTATCGATTGATCCTGAACAACATTCTTTTCCCTGCTGCTAAGAAGAAGAAACAAAAAACCTAGCGATAGTGCTTAGCGATTAGAGAAAAGTCAAATCTGTTGTAAGAGCATTTTGCCCTGGTTTAGTAGTAATTCCACTTTAGTGCTTTTTCTATCATCAACCTATAGTGAATTAACTAGTTTTTGGCAGCATTGCTATCATTCTAAGTTAATTACCAGAATTATTGTAACAGCTCTTCTTCCAACTGCTCCAGTGTTTTCCCCTTGGTCTCGGGAAGCATTTTCCACAGAATCAGAAAACCTATCAAGCCAAAGACCCCAAAAATCAAGAAGGTTATCGCATTGCCGAGATTTGCGAGTTCCCACTTGAAAAAGAACTGCACCAGCGTACTGGAGAGTGAATTCACGAACCCTACGACCGCTATGGCAACACCACGTATGCTATTTGGGAATATTTCGGATAACAATACCCACATGACCGGCCCCAAAGAAGTAGCAAAAGCGGCCACAAAAAGCAGGATCCCAAATAGTACGAGCTTGGAATTAACAGAAATAGATTGCTGTATCAATTGCGCTTCCAATTCTGAATAACGGACATTACCTAACCCCTCTTTTAGGACTTGTTTGAACTTCACATCGCTATGGAATGTCTGACCATAGATCGCCTGAATTTGAGTTGAAGTGATATTCATGGCACGCCCGGATTGCTCAGAAAGCGTATATGTCGCGTTATTAAAGCCATAAGCGGTGATGCCCATACTGATGATGACACCAGCAAGACCTGCCAATAACAAGGGCTTCCTACCAAATCGATCGATGGTTCCCATAGCGACCACTGTAAAAATCACATTGATGACTCCAAGAAGGACCGCTTGTGCAAAAGCCGCATTTGTGCCAACGCCTGATTGTTCAAAAATGGAAGGTGCATAGAAATAAATGGCATTTACACCCGTCACCTGTTGAATAATACCTATGACCAATGCCACAGTAAGTATTATCCTCAATTTGGGGCTAAAAAGCTCCTGCAACCTCCGGCCAAGAATACCCAGGTTGCTCAATCCCTGAGGGCGATTAGCAGTAGCCTCCTGCAGGTTATTGAGAATTTGCTCTTTTTCAAGTAAGCTCTTTTCCTTCCCAAAGACACGTTCCAGCACTTGCTCCGCTTCTGCTTCTTTTCCTTTGCTCAAAAGCCATCTGGGACTTCTTGGCACAAAAAACATCGCAATGAAATAAAATATGGCCGGCAGAAATTCAATTCCCAGCATCCAGCGCCACACCGTTTCCTCAGTAAATACCTCCCCCACTGCATTGAGCATGGCATAGTTTGAAAAGTAGGACACGGAGAAACCAAGGACAATGTTGAACTGCTGGATAGACACTAACACTCCTCTTCTTTCAGGAGGTGCAATCTCAGCAATATACATAGGCGCCAACACCAATGCTGCTCCAAAACCTATTCCTCCAATCATTCTGGCCCCAATCAAAATCTCATAGGAAGGAGCAACAGCTGAAAACAGTGCCGAAATAGAATACAACAAGGCAGCAATAATCAAAACCTTTTTTCGCCCGACGTAATCACTCACCGTTCCTGAAATAAGCATAGCAAACATAGCTGCTACACTTGGAGAGCTCACCAACCACCCAACTTCAATATCGTTGAGGTCCATTTGAGGTGTGACAAAACCCACTACCCCTGAAATAACCGACGCATCAAATCCAAAAAGAAAGCCTCCAAGTGAGACTACAGCGGCAATGAGGATCGTTTGTCGATTACTCGATTTGTTGGAATTAGACATGGTTAGGAGATTAGATTTTAATTCGTCTAAGATAGGTGGAACAATCCACGAGAAATCTTTCAATTAGCATTGCTCCTGCATCAATTTCAGGGGAGAATCATACCAAAGACAAGAAAAATCACCTGGAATAATGACTAATCTCAGGAATAAAGAAATCCATATTCCGGAAATTGAGTAATAACTAAATCTAGTGATTATGGAATTCTCAATTATTGGACTGATCGTGGTAACTATCGCCATTTATGCGATGATCGATATCTCGAACAGAAACATTAGGACAAAAACCAAGCTCATTTGGTTTCCTATAGTTGTTCTGATGCCATTACTAGGGCCTCTTTTCTATTTTTTAATGAGGAGAAGTCTGACCTAAGGTCCTGCGTGTCATTGAAGATTCCTGACCGTAACTCTCATCACGGTCAAGAATCAACAGTAGGTTCAGTTCATCTATAAATCAGATAGTCGTTGAATCGCTTTATCCAGGTTCTCATCTGTCACCAAATATTCTGAAACTCGCTCAATTCCTCCTTCTTCCGTCACTTGGTACATGGCAGCTCCTCTGGTTCCCTGGCGGTTGCCTACTCCAAACGTGACTTCAATTCCCATGCCCTTGAATTTGTTCAACTTCTCCATTTCAGCTATAAATTTCGCTCGGGTCAAGTCCGGGCCTGCATTTCTTAGCGCTTCCGCGACAGGTTCAGCGAAATAGAAACCAGAAGCCACAAATGTAGTCCAGGGTATATCAGGGTATTTTGACTTCAGAGCAGCCTGATAGCCAGAAACGTCAGATGCATCTGATTCCATGTCGAAAAATCCACTGAAAAGTACCCCGCCCCAGCGGCCTTCAGTGATTTTATACATAAGCGAAGCATCACTAAGCGTAGAATTTGTCACCCATTGTGGGGAATATGCCAGTACGGCAGCTGTTCCTGTAATAATGGCGCCTTGTCTCGGCAATACTTGCATGATGACTACTTCTGCACCAGATTCCTTTAACCTTGCAATATGCGAGCCCAAATCCTGATCAGTCACTTCAGTTGAAACTTCTTCCAAAAGTTCCAGATTGTACTTCTCCAGCGCCACCTGGACGCCAACCAACCCACTCTTTCCGAAATCATCATTTTGATAGATCATGGCAATTTTATCTTTCCCCAGGGTATTAACAATGTAATCTACTTGCGTTGTAGACTCATCAAAGTACAGCGAATAGGTGCTGAAGATATTATCAACTGGCGGATACGCCCAGTGAGTAGCGCCACTTGCAGGTGAAACCCAGGGCACATCATTACGTGTGATATAATCTTTAACGGCCATACATGGAGCGGTTCCAACACCTCCAACGAATGCAAAAACTTCATCTCTTTCAACCATCTCCCTGACTGCCGCTACCGTCTTCGATGGTTGATACCCATCGTCCTTGTAAATCAAGTTTACTTTCCTGCCATGAATACCTCCTTTTTCATTGATGTAATGAAAGAAAGCGTCCACTCCTCGAGGGACATTGCCCCATAGGGCAGCCGGACCAGTTAATGGGCCCCAGGTACCAATCGTAATGGTACTGTCAGTTACGCCAATTTCACTAATCGTTGTTGACTCGGATTCACTTCCACTACCTCCTCCTCCGCAAGCTAATAGCATCATGAACGCCATGATGCTGAGTAATTGAGTTAGGTTTTTCATTCTTATTTAGGTTAGGTGTACATAGATTCTATCAATTCACTGTAGTTGTCATTGATCGCATTTCTTTTCACTTTCATGGTTGGGGTCACATCTCCATCCTCTTGGTATAATCGTTTGGGCAAAATCGCGAATTTTTTTACAGACTCCACTCTGGAGAGTTCCTTATTGATCTGATTGACCTCTTTGGAAATCAGTGTATTGATCGCCTCATTAGTTGCCAAATCCGCATATGTTTGGTAAACTACTCTCTGGTCCTGAGCATACTTATTGATGTTTTCCTCATCTAATACAATCAGCGCTGATACAAACTTTCGTTGTTCACCTACCACTACTGCATCGTTGATGTAGGAACTGCACTTGAGTTTGTTTTCAATGTACTGGGGAGCAATGTTCTTCCCTCCGGCAGTAATGATGATATCTTTTTTACGATCTGTAATTTTGATGTAACCACTTTCATCAATCTCACCAATATCTCCTGTGTAAAGCCAGCCGTCTTTGATCGTCTTTTCGGTCGCTTCCTGGTTTTTGAAATAACCCTTAAACACGCTATCCGACCGGATAAGGATCTCCCCTTCCTCACTCAATTTCACATCAATTCCATCTAAGGGCAGCCCTACTGTTCCAAATTTGTATGTCTTTGGTCGAGTACCAGAAGTAATACCACAGGATTCGGTCATCCCATATCCCTCGAGAATATTGAGACCAATTGCATTAAAAAAAAGCAAGATATCCGGGGCAATAGGAGCGGCACCTGAAAATGCAAAGCGCATGCGTTCCATTCCGAGGTGTTTTCGAATTTTCCAGTAAACCGACCGCTCATAAACCCACCGCATGATAGATTCAAATACACCCACCGGAAGATTATCGACTTTCCTTTTGATGTATTTTTTGCCATGAGCTACTGCTTTATTCGCCAACCATTTCTTTAGGGGTGTGGCATCATCTATAGCAATCTTTATTCGAGCGTGATACTTCTCCCAAATCCGAGGAACCGCATAGCCAACTGTGGGTGAAATCTCTCTAAGATTATCAGCAATAGTATCGGGACTCTCAACAAAATTGACAACATAACCGGCATGAATATGACTCAGCAAACTGAACATCCGTTCAAAAATATGGCACAACGGAAGGAAAGACATCACTTCATCTTTGGGCCCCACCTGCGTGGATTCATCTATTCCGGAAAGTGACCTGGCTGTCCAGGTGAGATTTTGATGAGATAACATCGCCCCTTTTGGAGGCCCTGTGGTCCCCGAAGTATAAATTAAAACGGAAGTATCTTCTTTCTTTAGCTCTTTACGGTATTCATCACATTTTTTAACAATCTCAGGATCAGCATTCAAGCCTTTTTCCATTAATTGTTTCAGAGAGATCACCTGGTCATCATGAAAACCATCCAGTCCTTTCCAATCCCAGACAATTACTCGTTTGACAAGCGGTGTTCGATCCCTGAATGCG
Organism: Cyclobacteriaceae bacterium; assembly: GCA_965215825.1. Lineage (GTDB taxonomy): Bacteria > Bacteroidota > Bacteroidia > Cytophagales > Cyclobacteriaceae > JAWPMT01. The sequence goes on from CBDCEM010000003.1 coordinate 2,980,036, forward strand.
AGCCATTTATCAAGTTGTTCTTCGTTCTCCAGAAAAAGATAAGAGCAATCTGCGTGTTTTATGACATACTCACACTGCTCGGCAGAGTTGGTTGTGTACACTCCTACAGAAACGGCTCCAGCCAACTGAATGCCCACATCGATATAAAGCCATTCCGGACAATTCTCACCAATGATTCCAACATAATCCTCTTTGGATAACCCCATATTAACCAAGCCATGTGCAACGGACATAGCTGATGTTCGGTAATCTGTCCAGGAAATATCCTGCCAAACCCCGAAAGACTTTTGACGCAAAGCCACCCGATCTCCAAATCGCTCAGAGTTGGACAGAAACAAGCCAGGAATTGTATTCAGGTCATATTGAGACATATCAGTTAATTCCATCGGCGTTTACGTTTATAGCGTTGAGTGCCCTTGATTGAGTTCTCTGATTTCAGCCCCAGGTAGAACTCCTTCACGTCATCATCTTTTCTCAATTCCTCAACCTCTCCGGAAGCAACAAATCTTCCATTCTCAATGATGTATCCGAAATCCGCGATTTCAAGTGCTTTATTGGCATTTTGCTCTACAAGAAGCACGGTCAATCCATCTCTGGCAATTTGTTGTATGATCTCGAACAATTGATCAACCAACAGCGGAGATAACCCCAGAGAGGGCTCATCTAAAAATAACAATTGCGGACGATTCATCAAAGCCCTACCTATGGCCAGCATTTGTTGTTCTCCCCCGGACAATGTTCCTGCGAGTTGATTTTGACGATCTGCGAGTATTGGAAAGTAACCGTGCACTTTTTCCATAATTTCCCTTGCAGAAGCTTGATTATTCATGTAACCACCAACCAACAAGTTTTCCTTTACAGTTAATTCTTGAAACACTTCTCGTCCCTCAGGTACGTAACCAATGCCCATTTTGACGATTGCCACTGTATTTTTACCTGTAATGTCTATACCTCCAAAATGTATCTGCCCTTTCTCAGGTTGATCATCCAATAGCCCCATTATCGTTTTCAAAATAGTCGTCTTCCCGGCACCATTGTTCCCCAATACGGCGGTGACAGCATCTTTTTTTATAGTCATCGATACCCCTTTCAGAGCAAGGATCCGATCATAATAGGTTTCGATATTCTGTATTTTCAGCAGTGATTCCTTCATCCCAAATACGCTTTTATTACTTCCGGGTGATTCACTACTATATCTGGTTCATCTATGATGATAGATTTACCAAAATTGAGTGCCATGATACGGTCCGAAATGGCTTTGACCAGCTGCATGTTGTGTTCAATGATCAATATGGTCACATCAAATTGCTTTTTGATGTCATTGATCCAGAATACCAATTCTTCTTTCTCTTCGAGGTTTAGGCCAGCAGCAGGTTCATCTAACAATAAGATGGAAGGCTCAGTCGCTAATGCCCGTCCCAGTTCAACAATTTTTTGACGACCGTAAGGCAATTGAGAGGTATATCTATTCCTTACCGCCTGCAAATCCAGCAAGTCGATGATCTCTTCAACGCGTTGGCGGTGCCGGATTTCTTCCTTGGCGGCCTTCCCTTTAGGCCACAACAAAGAGGGAATACTCAGGAAATTGGTATTCATGTGTAGGTTTCGCCCGAGCATGAGGTTTTCCATGGTGGTCATTTTACTGAACAGCTCCAGGTTTTGAAAAGTCCGGCTTAAACCTCTCTTAGCTACCTGATGGGGCTTCTTTCCAGTTATCTCCTCTCCTTTTAACCAAATAGTACCAGCCGAAACCTGATAAAGGCCATTGATGCAATTAAAAAGCGTAGACTTTCCTGCACCATTTGGACCAATGATTGAGAAAACCTCTCCTTCTTTTACTTGCAGAGATACATCATCTACTGCTGTTAGTCCGCCGAATTGCTTGGTCACTCCTCTTAACTCTAGCACTGCTTTCATACCTTTCGTGTGTAGTGTTTTCCAAACATACCCGAAGGTTTAAAATAAAGAACCACAACGATGATCAGGAAAGCAACCACCGATTTGAACTCTGTACTGACATAAAATCCGAACAAATTTTCTATGATCCCCAGGGTAAATGCCCCAGCCACTACACCCACCAGGCTATTGAAACCTCCCAGCACAGCAGCTGCAAATCCTTTTAACATGGGTTCCACCATCATGTTGGGGTCCAGAGTAGTTATAGGCGCCATCATTACCCCTGCAACAGCGCCGATCATGGAGCTGATCCCAAAGGTGATCATGACAATTCTATTGGTTGGAATCCCGTTGATCTTGGCTGCCACCGTGTTCTGCTGCGTCGCTTTAATGGCAAGTCCGAGTTTGGTGAAGCGTAGAAAAAGGTATAGCATCAACATGATCAGCAAGGCAACACCAACAGTAGCTAAGTTCAATTGCGATACATTCAATCCTGCAAATGATACGGTCTCCGATTGGGATATGGGCAATTTCAAGACGCGTTGCTCTGCACCCCATTTCCAGCCTGCCAATCCATATAACAGAATCTGAAAACCCAGCGTAACGATCAGGAGGTTCAAAACATTGGGGTCCTTTGCTCTTCGTATGATCCCAAAATGCAAAAACGACCCCAGAAAAAAGGCAAAGATCAAGGCTCCGGCGAATGCCAACCAAAAGGGCATCTGATAACTGGCCAATAAAACGAAGGCTATGTAAGTCGAGAACATGGCCATTTCCCCTTGGGCAAAGTTGGCAATCTCAGAAGATTTGTAAGTGAGACTCATAGCAAGGGCTACCAGCGCGTATACACTTCCAGCCACAATTCCACTGATAATTAATTGACTAAACATATTAGAAAGGCCAGGTTTTAAAATAAATTTTTATTCGGATCCAGATCCCAAAAAGTCCTAATGGCTCAAACAAGATGATCAGGATGATTGTCAGCCCCATAAAGACCCAGTTGATGTTTGGCAATCCGCTGATCGACATAACATTCGCACTGAACCATTCAAACAGACTCCCCAGCAACGGAAGCTCTTGTATTTTTTCACTTTGGAGATTGAGCAATGTGATTACGGTTGCTCCCAGAACTGAACCTGTGATTGTTCCCAGTCCCCCGACTACAACCATGGAGAGGAGCAAAATAGACAAAGTGGGTGTGAATACTCCCGGGCTTATGAAACCCAACGCATAAGCCCAGATACCTCCCCCTACACCCGCATAGAAAGCACTGAAAGCAAAACTCATGATCTTATATCGTACTACATTCACCCCAAGTGCTGAGGCCGCAATATCACTATCCCGGATAGCCGAAAATGCCCTTCCAATCCTGCTGACTATCACCAGTCTGGCAAAAACGCCAAGGATCAGAGTAAGGATGAGGCACATAAAGTAGAAATCCCTATTAGAACCAATAGACAAGCCGAATACTTCCAACTGAGGAGGAATCAGTCCCATATGTCCTCCAAAAAACTGAACACGACCAATGATTACTATGATAGCAAGACCAAAACCAAGCGTAGCTACAGCTAAATAAGGGCCTTCGAGCTTTAACGAGGGTATTCCCAAAAGGACACCAAATAACGCGGCAATGCATGCGCCGAGCAACAACGCCACCAAAAAAGGAAGAGACCCATCCAGTATAACCGTCATGTACGCCCCAATAGCAACAAAGCCTCCATGTCCCAGCGATATCTGCCCGGTATTGCCTATCAGTACATTGAGCCCAAGAATGATCATAATGTTGATCAAAACCAGGTTAACAATGAAAATCTGATAGCCTGCTAAAAGAAAGGGTAAACCAATAAGGACCGCTAGTGCCAACAAAGACCAAACCACCACTGAACGGTCTTTGAAGAGCGTGATGTCTTCAAAATAAGAAGTACGCATGTCCATGGCAGCGGTCGAATTGGTTAGGCTTTCCCTAAAATAAGCAATAAAACCGATTGAGTCTTAATTACTATCGCTTCAGAAGCAGTGACCAACCTCCTTTCGCAGCATCCTTAAGTTCGATAAACATGACCTTTGACGTTAAGGCAGAAAGTTTTCAGGGAAGGTCAAAGATCCGATATTCCATAGTAGCGGAAGCAGTAGGTAGGTGGCAAATGAAATGATAAGAATAGAAATCAAATTCATTAAGACTCCTGCCTTAACCATGTCGGAAACTTTCAAAAAACCCGATCCAAACACCACGGCATTAGGTGGAGTTGCGACTGGAAGCATGAATGCACATGAGGCAGATACGGTAACAGATACCATGATTAGATAAGGATGTATGTCAAGTGCCAGCGCCATTGGGGCCAATACAGGCAAAAGCATTGCTGTTGTCGCCAGATTGGAAGTCATCTCTGTAAGAAAATTAACGGATGCTACCAGAATCAATATGAGTAGGATTAGCGAAAATCCTTTCATAGAAGTTAGTTGAAGTGCAATCCATTCTGCAAGGCCTGTTTGGGAAAATGCCTTTGCAAGTGACAGTCCACCTCCAAAAAGCAATATGATCCCCCATGGAATATTTTTACAATCCTCCCAGCTCATCAATTTTTGGGAGCTCTCTTTTGCAGGCAGCAAGAATAAACTAGTTCCAGCGATCATAGCGATAATGGTGTCATCAATTCCTGGAATCACCTTTTGCAGTAAACTTCGGGTCATCCAGGCTACAGCTGTTATGATAAAAGCAGCAGCCACCCATTTCTCTTCATAGGACCAACCTCCAAGGTCTTTGAGTAGTTTTTGAATATGTGCCTTCCCTCCCGGCAATGTTTTGAGTTTAAAACGAAAGGCAACTTTGGTTAGATACCTCCAACAGATCAATAGTAAAGTCACTGAGAGTGGAAAGCCGAATATGAACCATTGATAGAACGATATTTTAACCTGGTAAATTTCTTCCAAAATTCCTGCCAGTACGAGGTTAGGTGGTGTACCTATCAAGGTGGCAAAACCACCAATAGATGCGCTGTATGCGATGGCTAGCATAAGGGCCTTTCCAAATTTGTCACCATCTGCAGCTCCCTCTTTGGTATTCGACGCAAATTCCCTCACAATCGCCATACCAATGGGTAACATCATCACAGAAGTCGCAGTATTTGAAATCCACATGGACATAAATGCTGTTGCTACCATGAACCCAAGGATCAACAAGTTGATATTTGATCCGATAATACCAATGATATTGAGTGATATCCTTCGGTGGAGGTTCCACTTTTCAATAGCAATGGCCAGCATAAAACCTCCCAGGTAAAGGAAGATGTATTTGTGTCCAAAAGAACTGGTTGTATCACCGATGCTCAACGCACCCGTTAATGGAAACAGGATAATTGGAAGCAAGGCAGTCACTGCGATAGGTATCGGTTCCATGATCCACCAAACCGCAATCCATAAAGTGGCCGCTAAAACCTGAAAAGCTTCCGGACTCATCGCCTCCGGAGGGTTCAAAAACTGCATTCCCAGAAAGAGAATGGGTCCAAGTATCAGGGCGAATATCTGTTTTGACAATCTCACTCAATTACTGCGTTAATAATATCATTGATCTACAAGCATAGTCAACATTCAAAGGAATTGATCATAACATATCAAATAAGAATATCGTCAGCATCCCCCAACTGGTGCCCGTAACCATACTTAGTATCGCCAGAACAATAGCATGAGGCATCAATTCTTTCTTGTATGCAGCTGTCACCGCTGGTGCTGTAGAAATCCCGCCGAGATTCGCCATGCTTCCAATCGCTACCCAGGCAATATTGGTCTTGAGCAACCGGGCCACCACCAGCATGACGATGAAGTGCATCACCAGCCACACCAAAACCAACAGAATTAAAGGCCACGGCAAGGTGAGGTTTGAAAAATTTAGTTTCAGTCCTAAAATGGCCATAATCAGGATAATCAAAAATCCTGCAATCTTCAAAACCAACCGATGGTTCCAAATGGGAATAACATTTCCCAGAATTAGTCCCGATATGGATAAAATGACAATACTGAGCAAAAAAGACATGGGGATAAATGACATAACTATCATCACTCCTAAGATCGAGCCTACAGTGACCATGTTGATTAAAGGCTGGCCTGCCTTTAACGATTGCTGAGGTGCTTCGACAACTGGCATTTCTGAGTCGATGTGCCAGTGTCGATTGAAGTAGTTACTTTTTTTGATGAACTGAAACATTAAGATCGTCCATATATTCACCAGTATATTATCCAACACAAGAATGGAAAGAAACATAGATTCAGGCGTTTGAGCCAGCTCTTTCAAGACTAACTGACTTGTACTCCCTCCAATCCACTCTCCAACAATTGGCACCAATCCTTTCCAATAAGCGCTTGTCAAAAATATCTCGTTATGAGATTGATCAAACCATCCAAAAATTATGACGAGCAAAACCGGAAGCGTGGCTATTACCAGAGAACCCACTCCAAACACTATTATGGGCTTAACTCCAACAATTCTTAGTTGTTGGAATGAAAGGGCACTCATCACTGTCAAAATCGTAAAGGGAATGATCAGCGATTTGCTCAAGTCATGTAACAAGACTTGCGAAAAGTCGATTGAAAAAAGATGGGTAATTCCAGCAGGAATGACGTATGCAAAAAGGATGGCAGGAAACCAATCCAAAAGGGTTTTAACCGCAGGATGCTCCACTTGATTGATCCAAAGCACAAATAAAACTGTGGCAAAAACGACTATCGTTTCTGTTAACAACAAGCTTGTGTCAATCATAAGGTTGAGTTAAAATTCCCAGGCACATTTTCAGGCCCTCGTGAAAATTTCCTAGTCTGAGATTCTCATTTGGGGCATGAATACTATTGTCTGGATTGGGTATTCTAACAGATATAGCCGGAATATCGAGCGTGGTAATAAAAGGTGCAATGGGTTGAGACCCTCCCGTTGATTGCATCCGAATATAATTACCTTCCCCGAAAACCCGGGTCATTGCCTTTCCCAGCCAATGTCCAAGAGGTGAATTCAATGGGGTCCTGAATGGGCGGGAACCGATGCGAGACTCTATTTTAATGAGTTTTTGATATTTTCTTCGCTCCTCATGGGTCGGATCTCCATCCAAAACGTAATAACCATGCGATTGAATGAATTTTGTAACTAAATCTATTTGCCTTTCTGCCGGAGTTTCAGGCACAAGACGCATGTCAATCTCCGCAAGAGCCTCAGAAGGTATGATGGTACGAACTTCTTCTTCAACCCAGCCGGCTCTCAACCCTCTTACATTGAATGATGGATATTGAAGAGCTTCCTGATAGGTGGTCCCCACAGATTCGGAAGTGGCAATTCCTAAGGTGCCGAGCAATTGCCCATGATCTTGAGGAACCTCATTTAAAAGCCGCTTCCTCTCCTGACTCAAAGAAACGCCTTCATAATATCCAGGAATCAGCACCCTTCCATGTTCATCCTTCATGGCACCCAGCAACCTGGAAAGGCCGAAGACTGGATTAGGGGCATAGTTTCCGTATTGTCCTGAATGAAGATTCTTTGTAGCTCCAAATACCGTCAACTTCATGGTTGCAATACCCCGGGCTCCAAACGTAAGTGTTGGTAAATTCGCAGGAGGTCGGGTTCCATCCATTATCAATATTGCATCAGCCTCAAATTCATGTCGGTGAGATTGTACCAACCCAGGTAGTGTAGGAGAACCTAATTCTTCCTGAAAGTCCATGATCACTTTAATATTGAAATCAATCTCAATATGTTGTTCCTCAATAATCCGCAGGGAATGAAGAAAAGCGATGGCCGGCCCTTTTGAATCAGAAACGGATCTTGCGAAAATTTTCCAATCTGGATCAAAATCTCTATTAAGATTGTCCCAGCCAATTGTTTCACATTCATCCCCGATACACTTTTTCAATACGGGTACATAGGGGCTTTCCTGCAACCACTTCGTTGGATCCACAGGTTGACCATCAATTTGTAAATAGAAAAGAACGATAGGAGCTCCTTGCTTGAAATGCTTCTCAGCGAAGACGTGTTTCACGCCCTCTTCTTCAATAAAACGTGTCTCAAATCCGATTTTAGCAAATTCTCGTTTACACCATGCCGCATTGATGGAAATGTTTTCGGCATCACCTCCATAATTGGGTAGCTCGAGAAAGGTTCTTAATGTTTTTACACCGTCAAGAAAGTATCGATCTGTAAACTCATCTATACTTTTTTTTGACACACTTTGACTAAGGGTCATGTACCATGTCAGGCAAGTAATAACGAATATCGTTTTCCTCATTTTAATTAGATGTTAAACCTTATACATAAAAGCGCTCGACGATTCGGCTTAAAATGTTGCTAAAGCATGTCATCAGTTGTAAATGGAAAGTCCCATTGGACCTTATGTTTTACTTGATCTTATTTAGTCGCCACTTCAAAATCATGAATCTCGACTAACCGTTGAAAAAAATTAGCATCCTCGGCAGATAAGAAACATAAATAAAGCAATTCACCATCTTTATCAGAAGTAGTGAGCCGCTTGGGAATATCTGCAGTTGGTAGGCCAGTGAAGAATTTGAAAAATGCTAAAGCTATCAGATATGTTCCATTCTCAGAAGGGTGCTTATCATCCTGATAAAGTACCAGATCAGGACGAAGTTCTCTGGCTTGCTGAATAAGAGGGCCAGCAGGAACGACCATAGCACCAGCTTTTCGAGCAAGTTGCTCATAGGCGGGCGTAACCTGGCTTTGAATTAACGGGTTAGATCTATACCCCCACGTTATCATGAAAACGGGTGTCGCACCTTTTGCCTTAACCAATTCTGCAAATTTCCTACCGTATTCATGAAAACTCTCTGGTGTGGCAATCGCACTGAGGCTGTGATTGTTAAAAACCACATAATCCCAGTTCTGTTCTTCAAGCAATTTTCTTGTTTTGGTGCCTTTTTCTCCTTTCCAATGCTGTTCGAGGTTAGATCCACCAACTGTAGACTGTCGACATATCAATTTTACCCCCTGTGTTTCGGCCATCGATGCAACCATCTGCGGCATGTTATAAAAGTAGATAAAACTATTACCTACAAACAAAATCCGTTTCTCATTTTCCTGAGCCGTGGCAGATAACAACGTTCCCGTCAACCAAAACAGGAGGATAAACTTCTTCATATCAATTAATGATATCCTAAAAAAAGAAGGAGACAGCCCCAAAAGCCTAACGTAAATAAGCTTATGAGGCAGTCTCCCTATCCTAAATTACTGATTTACTTGAGTTTTTGTTAAAATCCCCGGGTCCTCAGCAGGGGCATTACTATTGGTATTCAATTCATCATCAGAGTATGGCATCCTTTCCGGATGTGCTGTAACAGATGATGCATTGAACGGAAAAGGCACATCAATGTCAGGATCAGTTACCCTCAACCTACGAGCATCATCAAAAGGCATAAAAGTGCCAAATCCAGAAATGTACCGTTCTTCAATGATTTCTCTGAGCAAAGCCTGATCAGTAGAAATTCCATCTGCATTTTCCATTCCTCCCGCATCAAAATCGATGGCATCGTATGGGTCATACAAATAGGTAGAATCTGTAAAATTTGCATTCAAAGCTCCACCTGTATTCAACCAGGCCCGATAATCATTCAAATGTTGCAAGCCTGTAGCAAAATCTACTGACCTTGCTCCTGCTTCTGCAAGCGTTAATTGATTCTCCTGAAAGGTCACCATGTTCTGAGGTTCAAATTGCTCAATGATGCCAATATTGGCTGATCCGGAAGATTCATCTACTCTTAGGTATCCAAATCTCGCGTACTCATCTGTCTTGGCATTTCCTCGATAAGCGGCATTTGTACCATCCAGCAATTGCATCATGTAACTATCTCCGGTACCAATATCTCCTGCTCTGGCTCCTTCCAGAATTTCCCAAAACAAGTTTTTGTCACCTGCTGAAACACTTGCATCTCCCTGAGGTCTGTACTGCATGTTGCTCGCTGCACTACTGATTCCATTCTGAGCTGCCTGATAAGCACCTGCATAGTCCTTTCTAAGCAGTAAGAATCGTGCTTTCAAAGTGTATGCAGCGGCGGTCCAATTTGCCACGTCTCCATCGTAGTAAATGTCCTCATCTATACCAGGGCTGTTGGCTGATGAAAAGTCAGAAATGGCATCATCAAGAAGATCATCTACTGCAGTCAACACAGAAACCTGAGTATCAAATACAGGGTCAGCGACTTCACCAGCAATTTCAGAATAAGGAACATCGCCAAAGATCGATGCTGCGGTACCTATCGCATGAGCTTCCAATACCTTACAAATCCCTTGCATTTGAGCATTGTCAGGTAATTGTTCACGAATGTACCTAACCTGAGGTACTACACCAATGTAGAAGCGACTCCAGGTGGAAACCGATTCCGCCGTAGAAATGGAGTATCCATAGATATTGGAATACAATGAAGTAAACCCAATCAATTGGCCACTCCACAGCCCGGAAATTCGGTTTAAGTGTCCTAATTGACCTGAAGTATTCGCCAACATAGCTCCAGTAAGAAATAAGCGGGCTTCAATCTCCGTAGGTGTAATCTGATTAGGATTTTCATTCACGTCTTCCACGATTCCCTGACAGGCAAACATCATGGCAAACAAAACATATATGAATTTTTTCATGATTTTGATCTTGTAAGATGATTAAAAGTTAACACCGACAGTAAACAAGTAAGACTTTGTACTTGGGTTCGTGAAGTACTCAAGTCCTAGGGCATTTCCCACTCCTGTTTGATTGATCTCCGGGTCTATCCCCGGGATGTTATCCCAAAGAAATAAATTTCGACCTGTCACAGAAAGTACAATTGAACTCAGTTTGGTTGCTTCCCGGAATGCCGGAGAGTTGATTGAATAACTGATGGAGATTTCTCTCAATCTGGTAAACGTTGCATCTTCTATAGAGAAGTTATAGGCCTGATTGTCACCAAAACCTCCTCCAATACCCGTTCGGTACCAGGATTCATCCAGTAGAACATTTCCGCCACCAAAATTGGCTACATTACCGCGGACAGTCGTACCTGAACTGATCACATCTCCGCCATAGTTTACAAGGTCCTCAGAGAGTGTCATTCGATTAGCTGTTTCCTTGGTAGTTCCGAATCTTCTGAGTACCCACAAGGATCGTGGTGAGAAGACGCCACCCTGCGAGTGTTCTACTAACACATTCAATCCTAAATTTTTCCAATTGGCTCTCATTCCAAGTCCACCTCTCCAATCGGGATTGGGATCTCCAAGTGGAATTGGACTTGTGGTAAGAATGGGGAAGCCATTTACATCCAGAATGAAATCGCCATTGTCATCTGTTTGCGATCCGGTACCATAAAGTACCCCTAGCGGTTGACCAACGATGGCTCGTGAGCTTACCGATGCTCCAGGTGAAAGGTCGATGGTCTCTGTACCTTCCAGATCGGTCACTTTATTTTCGTTGGTGGCCCAATTACCATAAAAGTCAATGGTCAGGTCATTAGCACTAACCGCACGGTAGTTCAAATCCATCTCAAATCCTTTGTTTTCCATGGAGGCCGCATTTTTGATTTGGGTATCAAATCCCGAAGAAGGTGTCAGGTCTACAGCGATGATAATTCCATCAATGTTGTTCTGATAATAGGTCCACGACAATGAAAGTCGATCGCGGAAGAACCTAAGATCAGAACCAATTTCCCATTCTTCTTTAATTTCTGGCTCTAAATCAGGATTTCCTTTATCATCATCTAACCTAAATCCTCCACCGAACAAGGCAATGTCCAATGGGTCACTGTAGGTACTGTAAGAAAACCCACCTTCAGCCAGTGTCTGGAATCTATGCGCAGGAGAAGCGATACCTACTCGACCCCAGGAAAACCGTAACTTACCAAATGAAAAGATATCATTTGTACTGATTTGTGGAAGTTTAGTGAACTGCCATGCAAGATCTGCTGCCGGATAAGTAAAGTTTCCTTTTACCGTAGAAGCTGCTTCTACTGCACCGGTAAGGTTCACGAATAATTGATCATAGAAATTCAGTGCCAACGTAGTATATCCACGATTGGACCGGATAAAGGTCTTATTATTAGATATCGTTGAATTCTCCGCCGCAGTATTTAAATCAGTCGTCTCTTTTCGGGCATTCACAAGGAACCCAACAATTTCAGAACTATTGGTCAGTGTGCTACGGTCATTAAGATTCCATCCCATCGTAGCAATACCTGAGATATCAGGGGTCAGGTTAAAATTTGCGCGACCGATTACATCGAGGTTGATTTCCTGTCGTCCTATGATGTCCTCAGCGAAAATTCCATTTTGTCGTGAGCCACCAGACCCTACAGGGAAGAAATAGTTTCGTTTATCTTCAAAACCATCAAACCCTCCTCTTACAGTGAATTGTAAGAAGTCCGTAGGTTCTATGATTATGTCCGCAGAGAATAAATACCTCGCAACATCACTTGTCGCCGATTGTTCATTTACTGTCCATGATGGATTGTTGTAAATGGGATTAACTGCATTCCCCAAATACCTCCTGTATGCTCTATGCCTGAGCGGGAACTCAGCACCATCTTCATCAATGTAAGTACCGATGTAGTCCCGGTTATCAAAATCCGGGGACGTTCTTAAAAGCCCCAGCATTAACCCGGCTGTATTAGAGCTCTGTTGAATCCTGTTGGAGGAACTGATGGTCAAGCTTGCTTTAGAAGAAACAGAAAGCCAATCAGTAAAAAACACTTTATTGTTCAGTCTTACGTTCGTACGATCGTAATCACTCTCTTTGATGATACCTGATTGGTCCAGGCGACTCATGGAAAAAAAGTAGCTTGACCGATCACTGCCATTACTAATAGTAAGGTCGTGTTGCAAAAAGCCGCCATTCTGAAATACGTCATCCCAGTTGGAGTCCACAAAAGTTTCTCTGGAATTTTTGGTGGTTACGGGAAAGTAGGTATTGCCATTTGCTGCAACGAACCTTTCCCCGGTGTTATCAACTTCATCAGCTCCACCAGCACGGTCCGGAATATAATCTCCCCAGGATTCAGCTCTTGTAGGACTGTACACCCCACTTCTGCCCTGGCCCCAGGTATCCTGCATTTCATATCGTTGATTTACCTGATCGATAGACACAGTTCCTTTGTAAGAAACACGAAGTTTCCCTGCTTTACCGTTTTTCGTAGTAATAACCACTACGCCGTTGGCCGCTCGTGATCCCCATAGCGCAGCAGCGGATGCACCTTTTAGCACCTGAATGGACTCTATGTCATTCGGGTTGATATCATTCAACCTGGATTGTTGTGATACACCACCCGTACGGCCCCCGGTTGAATTATTTCCTCCGCCATATATCGTGGAATTGGAGATTGGAATACCATCGATGATGATCAGTGGATTACCATTTCCTGTAATGCTATTGGCTCCTCTAATTCGAATAGTAGAGCCTGCTCCTGGATCTCCATTTGATCTGGATATTCGAACGTTCGAGGCTTTGGCACCCAGTCCGTTCAGAAGTGTACTCTCTCCAGATCGAGAAACATCGGAGGTATTAATCGCAGTAGAAGTAGATCCTGTCTCGTCCTTCTTTTGCTCGAATCCGAGCGCAGTAATGACCACTTCATCCAGTTGTGCTGTGGCTTCACTCATTTCGACATCAATGACAGACCTACTGCCAATCGCTACTTCCCGTTCCTCTAATCCGATAAAGGTAAAAACCAGTGTCGCATTGGCATCCTGAACCTGTAGTCGATAAGTACCATCGACATTCGTGGTTGTACCAGAGGTAGTTCCTTTCAAAAAAATGTTGACACCCGGAAGGGCTTCACCACTTTCGTCAGTGACGGTTCCACTGATCGTGTGCTGTGCAAAGGCCAGCTGGCCAGTCATCACCAACAACATTGTCAAGACAATGTGTAAGTGTTTAATAAAAAATAACACGCGCTTACCCAAACTTCGAGGTAAGTTTGCAATACTAATTTTCATAGGGTATTAGGCTTTATGGTTAAACAATTAGTAATCACGAGAGGTGTTGCAGCACCTCTCATTTTTTCTTTCTATATCATCTGACTATTACAGTTCGTTCTTTTATTTCAAATTCTACCTCATTTGTCATTTCCAACAATTGAAGTACATTTTCAAAATCCTCATATCGGTCAATTTCACCTGAGAAAATGACCAGTTTTCGTTGTTCTTTTTTAAAGAACACATTGATATCATACCAACGCTCAAGCTTTTCCATGATCCATTCTAAAGAGGCTTCTTCAAAAACGAAGAGACCATCTTTCCAGGCTACATGTTGAAAAATATCCCCGTCGACCAGAATTGATTGACCGGAATTCTTACTCAATCTCAAATGTTGATCGGGTATCAGTGAAAATCGAGCTGACGTCTCCTTATGTATTACAACCACTTTCCCTTCAACTAGCGTGGTAGAACTGGCATCCATATCGTCATAATCAAGCACATTAAATGAGGTACCTAACACTTCTATTCTTTGAGAAGACGTATTTACAATAAATGGTTTATCACTGGGAACAACATCAAAATACGCTTCTCCACTTAGCTCAACAGACCTTTCGTCTCCAACAAAGTTCACGGGGTATTTCAGCGTAGATTGAGAATTCAGGAACACCTGTGTTCCATCAGATAATGTCAAAGAGTATTTACCTCCCTTTGGGATGATCAGCATATTGGTGAGGAGTTTCGAGCACTTACCATCATAAACGATGTTATCCCCCTGGACCTGAATTGTTACTTGATTTTCACTTATGTCCTCGCCTTTTTGGTCACCTTCCAGTTCATAAGTATCACCTGATGAAAGTATCAAAACCGCTTTATCTGTTCCAGGTGTAATCACACCAGCATCAGCTTGCTCTGTCACGCTGACTTCTGCTGGGATGGAGTAGAAAAACAGGGCTACTGCCAGGATTAGTGCAACCGACGCAGCGGCACTTATATACTGCCAGCGAACAGTTTTTCTTGATGGAGTGGGAAGTTGGGCAGCTGAATCGAGAATGCTGTTCCAGGCCGCCTCTTTGCGGTGATATCTTTGATAGGTACTATCTTCTGTATGGTCCGCCAAAACACCTTTAAAATATGCCTCATTTGCAGGGTCTTCAGAAATCCACCGTTCAAAAAGAACATCCTCATTCTCATCAAGTTGATTATATATCTTTTTCCAGATGATCTCAACATCAATAACCTTATGTTTGATTGGAGGTCTTTTGTCCATCAACCATATGACACTTCCCAATTAAAAAGGGATGACAAAAAAATTCCTAATTATTAAAACCCTAAGTACCTGAAGGTTTCATAAAGGCCTTGAGCTTGGATTTCCCGCGTTGTAGTTGGGTTTTGACAGTAGCTGTTGAAACTCCTAATTGCTCGGAGATCTGATCTATTTTCTTTTTACCAAAATATTTCATTTCGATAATTTGCTTCATTTTGGGAGGAAGCGAATGCAAGCTTTTAACCAACTCCTCTTCTAATTCCAGCGGTTCAGAATCTTCCTGGCGTAAATATTCCAAAAATGCATTTACAAAGAGAAGTTCGTGTTTGTCTCGTACGTTTTTGGATCGAAGTGCGTTCATGCACCTATTCTTTATTGCAAGAAAGAGATAAGATTGTATGGAACTGGTGATCATCAACGTTCCGGCATTTTCCCATATATGTACAAATAAAGCCTGAACTATATCTTCCGCTTCATCCTTGTTGGAAACGAAGGACCTGGCAAAACGCACTAAATCTTCGTAATAATAATCGAAGAGCCGCCTGAACGCATTTTCGTCGCCTTTCTTAATGTTCGCCCATATGTTTTCAAAATCATTTGGCATCGGCTGGTGAGCATCTTATCAGTAAGATAGTCATCTACATTCGCATATTTAAAGATTTGAATGGCAATTAGGCTAAAACCGAGCATCTACTGAAAATATGATGGACCTGGTACTCGGGTTGGTGAAATATTCTAGCCCTACAGCATTACCTACACCTGGTTGATTGATTTCAGGGTCGATCCCTGGTATTGAATCCCATAGGAAAAGATTTCTACCTGTAACTGAAAGCAATAAAGACTTAATTCCGATACGAGTATTTTGCGGCGTTAAGTCATAGGCAAATGTTAGCTCCCTCAGGCGAGTAAAAGTGGCATCCTTGATGGCAAAGTTATATGCCTGATTATCTCCGAATCCTCCTCCGATTCCTGTACGGTACCAGGACTCATCCAGTAGTACATTGCCTGCACCAAAATCGTGAATATTTCCACGAACAGTGCTACCTGCTTCAACGAGCTCTCCATCATAGTTAACATGATCTTCACTCAGTGTAATTCGATTTGAGGTCTCGGCAGTAGTGCCAAATCGCCTAAGAACCCAAAGCGTTCTAGGCGCATAATCTCCTCCCTGGGAATGTTCCATTAAGATATTGGCCTTCAGTTTCTTCCATTGCAAGGAAATGCCAAGCCCTCCACGCCAATCCGGATTGGGATCACCCAGAACAATGGGTCCTGAGGTGAGACCCGGAAACCCATTCTCATCTAAAATCAGATTTCCCTGATCATCAGTCTCCGAACCCGTACCATATAATACACCTACAGAGTGTCCTAGAACGGCTCTGGAACTGATAGATGCACCTGGATGGAGAGGAATGGAATTGGCACCATCCATTTTTGTAATTTTATTCCGGTTGGTTGCCCAATTACCATACCCTTCGAGACACCAATCAGAGTTTTTGATGAAGGTCATCGACATATCCATTTCCAACCCTTTGTTTTCCATGGTAGCAGCATTAGCTATTTGAGAAGTAAAACCCGAAGATGGTGTCAGTTGTATGGGAATAATAATCCCCTCTATTCTATTTTGGTAGCGAGTCAAAGAAAATTGAAGTTGGTCTTCCATCAAGCGAAAGTCTACGCCTACTTCCCATTCTGTTTTAATTTCAGGTTTCAAGTTTTCATTTCCTTTGTTATTGTCCAATCTAAACCCACCGCCAAACTGTGAAATTTCGAGCGGGTCGCTATATGATTCATATTGAAAGCCTCCCTCTGCCAATGTTTGAAAACTATGAGGAGGTGCTGAAATACCTACTTTACCCCATGAGCCACGAAGTTTTGCGAAAGATATGACCTGGTTTTCACTGATAATTGGAAGTTTACTGAGTTGCCAGGCCATATCTACTGCCGGGTAGCTAAAATTTCCTTTAACTGTGGAACTTGCCTCAATCGCTCCAGAAAAATTGAGGAAGAATTGGTCAAAAGCTGAAATGTGGAAAGTACTGAACGCCCGATTCGATCGAATTTGTGTCGTTTCATTTCGTACAAAGGAACTTGAGGCAGAGGTATTCAGGTCGGTCGTATATTTTCGGGCATTGACAAGAAAACCTGAAATCCCATAGTAATTGGTCGTATTTCTACGCTCATTGAGGTTCCATCCAATCGTTGTATTTAGAAACACTTGCTCATGGATTTGCCAATTTGAACGAACAATCGCGTCCAGATTAACTTCCATTCGCCTAATAATGTCTTCTAAAAAATTTCCATTTTGACGCAATGTCGCTGACCCCTTAGGAAAGAAATAGAGTCTTTTATCAGAATAATTATCTACTCCTCCTCTGAGGGTAAACTGGATTTTCTCACTAGGCTCTACAACCATCTCTATTGACATTAAATTTCGTGTGACCTTACTTCTGGATTTTTGTTCCCTAATGGTCCACAAAGGGTTATTGTAGATAGGATTAAGGTCACTTCCCAAATATCGTCGATAGCTTCGGTGACGAAAAGGAAATTCCTGGCCCTCAGAATCCCAATAAGTACCTATATAGTCCGCAATATTAAAATCTGGGGGCGTTCTAAGTAAGCCAAGCATGAGACCTGCTGTAGTGGAGCTTTGTCTAATCCTATTGGAGGAGCTCAGTATCAGGTTAGCCCTACTCGAGAGGGAAAGCCAATCTGTGACCAGTACCTTGTTATTCATCCTAACGGAGGTGCTGTTATAATCACTTTCTCTGATGATACCTTCCTGATCCAATCTTCCAATCCCCAGATAATAACTCGCGCGACCATTACCATTGCTGACAGAAAGGTCATGCCTACTGAAGCCTCCTGTCTGAAAGACCTGGTCCCAATTTTCATCCACAAACGTTTGCCTGGAGTGCTTACCGACCATAGGAAAATAAACCGAGCCATTTGTGGCCACAAACCTTTCTCCATCCTCTGCAAATTGATCGGGTCCACCTGAACGGTCAGCAATATAATCACCCCAGGATTCTGCACTACGAGGGTCATAAATACCATTTCTCCCCTGGCCCCATGAACGTTGCATCTCCATTCGTTGATTAATTTGATCAAAAGAATAAGAGCCTTTATAGGAGACAGTCATTTTGCCGGCTTCTCCATCTTTGGTCGTGATCACGATGACTCCATTTGCGGACCTGGACCCCCATAGCGCAGCTGAAGATGCTCCTTTCAATACCTGGATTGACTCAATATCCTGCGGATTAAGATCATTGATTCTTGACTGCTGGGAAACACCACCGTTCCTTCCACTTCCCCCGCTTTGACTATTACCTCCTCCATACAAAGTCTCATTCGAAACCGGGATACCGTCTACAATTATCAACGGGCTGGTGTCCCCGGTAATGCTATTGGCACCTCGTATCCTGATCGTTGATCCTGCCCCAGGATCACCATTGGATCTCGAAATCACAACATTCGACGCTTTGGCTCCAAAGCTATTGAGCAGTGTGGATTCTCCGGAACGAGTTACATCCCTAGTAGAAATAGCGTTGAAAGTAGCACCGGATTGATCTGCATCGACGCTAAACCCTAGTGCGTTGACCATCACAGATTCTAGTAAATCAACATCTTCCTTCAACCTAATTTCAAGAGCTGTCTGATCATAAAGTTTTACTTTCTGGGTCTCAAATCCGACATAGCTAACGATCAGGCCAATTGGTTCCTGAGTATAGGTCAATGCGAAATTCCCATCAATATCCGTGGTTGTACCAATGGTTGTACCCTCAAATAGAATTGTAGCTCCCGCCAGCGTCTCCGATGAGTTTTCCGCAAGTACAAGGCCTGTAATGGTTATCTCTTCGCCCCCTGGTTCAGGGTCGGGATCAGGCTTTCGAAAAACAATGATATTTCCTTGTAAACTATAATCCACATCGAGTTGTCGTTTCAACTCTTCCAGTAGGAAGGCCATGGATCCTTTAGTGATGTTCAGATTTATCTTAGCTGATTCATCTACCAGACCCTTCGTATAAACAAATCTGTAAGGGCTTCTTTTCCTAATTTCGCGGAGCGTCTTCTTGAAACTTTGGCCTTCAACAAAAATGGAAATCTCACCTTCCTGAGCAACTGCACTAAAAGCTGCAGTAGATACTACGAAGATGAAAATAATTAATCGATTAGCCATTCCTTCAAGAGACCATAAGCTTTCAATTTAAAAGGAATTCAAAGTTTATAAAAAATTACAAGACAATTCCCTCCCAGATCCTTTAATCGAAGTGCTGATAATTACCACCTGATTAAGGGGTCAATTCTTCCGAAACAAAATCTTTAATAAATCACGAAACTTCTTCTAGTGCATTCACCAGTCCATCTATGTCCTGCTTGGTGATGTAAACCGGAAGTGAAATTCGCAATGCGTTCAACCCAAACCCAGACATGGGTCGACAATCGATCCCATATTGATCAAAAAGTTGGCTTTTCACATCATTGACATTTTTACTAATGACTTCCACACTTTGAATCGCCGCCGAAACATCGGCTGAAGCTGGAGATTTCAAATTGAATTTAGGGTTGTCCGCTAACTTCTTACGGAAATAACTCTTGAGTTCGTAGGAACGCTCATGGATTCGACTTATGCCAATTTCATTGATAAAATCAACTGCTGCTCCTAATCCAAGTACCTCTGGTAAGCTTCGGGTATTGTAAGTTTCTAATCGTCGTATTGTTTGATTCTTATATCCACGTGCCACCATTAGTGGTTTCAAATGATACTGACTCGAAGCTTTGGTATAAAAGAAGCCGACTTCTTTAGGTGCAAACATCCACTTGTGAGCACTGGCCGTATAAAAATCACATCCCAGGTCCTGTAAACTGAATTGGAACATACCTGCCCCTTGTGCACCGTCCACAGCAACCAGAACCCCTTTTTCATGCGCCATTTCAGAGACTTCTTTCACTGGCAAAATCATGCCGTTGGTATTGACAACATGACACATGGAGATGACTTTTGTCTTCGAAGTAATGACCTGCCGATAAACTTCGACGATCTCTTCTTTACTTTCTGGTAACAAGGGAAGTGTTGGTCTTATCAATTTGACACCCTTTGATTCCTGCCAAAATTGCCAGGGGATTGTCCCGCTGGCATGTTCATGATCCCCCAGGATCACCTCGTCCCCAGGTTCAAAGTCAAAACTCCTGGCAATCAGGTTCATCCCTTCACTAGTATTGTGATTGATGGCAATCTCTTCAGAGGACGTCCCAAATAAATCTGCAACCTTTTGTCTTACCACTTCTTTCTCATCATCCCAACCGCCCCACATGTATTTAGAAGGAAATTGATCTAACATCTCCATGAACTCCGTAGTTGCCCGGCGTACTGTCCTCGGGGACGTACCCAAGGAAGCGTTATTAAAGTAGCGGAGACCCGGCGCCATATCAAAAAGTGACTTGATCAATGACCAATAAGCTTCAGAATTTTGAGATTGTTCCCAACGAGGCATCTCACTTTTGAGCTTCGCACCAAAAACCTCCATCGGCAAAGCAGTTGTTCCTGCAAGTCCCAACAATGAGGCTTTAAGAAATTTACGTCGATTGTCCATAGATCAAATATCAAGCACCTTTAAAGCTAATCAAAGCATGGAAAGAGGCCAATTAAATGATAGCGCGAAAAAGACTTATGTTCCTGCTTTTCTGTCATTCAGATTGAGTGCATGTACAGTGAGATAGGTCCAAAAAACAATCTTTTTGTATTCTTCTTCTTCGTTTGGCGCCTTAAAGCTATTCTCTCGTTAAATTACTCCAATGGGCGGTGTGACAACTGTGGATAGCGTATCTAGAAGGTCATGGATCGAAAACGGTTTATGGATTATTCTTATACAAATCCTATTTGCTTGTTCCACAGAACCGAAACCCCAACAAGAGGTTTACATCACTGACACGGGCTTAAAATTTCATCTTGAGAATTGTAGGTATTTAAAATTATCAAGACACGCTATGGTTTTAGACTCTGCTTTAGCCGGAGGATACACCGCATGCAAGGTGTGTAGACCATTAGACGATCATTCACATGAAAACGAAGCCCGGCAGAAGGCACCAAGAACTTCTATTCCGGAACGGCAACTATCCCACTCTGTGAGGTGTACGTCTAACAAGGTCAATGGAATCCAGTGCAAAAGAATGACCAAAAATGCCAGTGGCAAATGCTGGCAGCATAATAAATGATCAATCCTGATTTTTCCTCAGAACGACCCCTGCTCTTGCATCTACAAACTCTCCCTCTTTCACAGCAATCCGGCCATTGACAATCACATATTCAACTCCTTCGGAGTATTGATGAGGTGTTTCGAATGTCGCTTTGTCAATAATCGTATTAGGATCAAAAATGACTATATCTGCCTTGTAGCCCTCTGCGATTGTTCCTCGATCAGCTAAACCAAGGGAAGTTGCGGGCAACTGCGTCATTTTGTAAATGGCCTGCCTTAGGTTTATGGTTTGTTTCTCACGGACGTAATGACCCAATACCCTGGGAAATGTGCCGTACCATCTAGGGTGTGGATGACCTTGACCTGGTCGAACCAATCGGCCATCTGAAGCAATCATTGTCATTGGATGTTGCATAATGCGCTCTACATCCTGCTCATCCATTGCGTGATACACACAATTGGCGCCGCCATTTAGCTGGCCCTCTATCACTAATTCTGCTCCATTCTCGATGGTAGGCTCCAACCCTTTCATCAGGACCCAATCATGGAGCGTCTTTCCCTGTAATTCCGGTTTCCACTCTACCAGAGAGAATTGGACTCGCCGTAAATCGTTGCCACCTCTATCATTTAGAATATTAAAAATAATCCCGGATTTGATACTGTCTTTTAATACTGGGTTAGCGATACGATCTGCAAAGGCATCATTGCCACCTGCTCTGGCCCAGGCGGGAATGAGTACAGACAAACCGGTGTGACTGGCATTGTAAGGATACTGGTCCATTTTAATTTCCAAGCCCGCAGCACGTGCTGAATCCACCATGGCCAGTGTACGTACACTGTTACCCCACATGGGCTTACCCATCACTTTGTGATGTGTTAAAATCACTGGTATTTCCGCATCCTGGGCAATTACAAAGGCTTCCTCAACTGCATCGAATAGTCCCAGACCCTCCTCACGTAAATGCGACGTATAAATTCCACCAGATCTGGCTGCTACTCTGGACAATTCAATGACTTCATCGACATTCGAAAATGCACCAGGAAGGTATTTTAAGCCTGTGGAAATACCAAACGCTCCATCATCCATGCCTTGCTGAATTAGTTGCTTCATTTCTTCCAACTCTTCAGTGGAAGGAGCCCGATTGTCCAATTGCATGACATTTCTTCGAATCGTATTATGACCGATCAGGTAAGCTACATTCATTCCGATTCCAATTTGCTGAAGGGTATCCATAAAGGGTGCCAATGGGAATGGGCTTCCACCATCAGGTCCTCCCAAGGCTGTAGTAACGCCTTGTCGAACATGACTTTCACAATCCGCAAGACTTACGATGGGATCCAAATGGGCGTGCATATCAATAAATCCAGGGGTTACTACCAGTCCAGAAGCATCAATTACCATTTTTGCTTCCGCATTCCCCAAGTTCGCCAAGGCGACTATTGTATTGCCTTTTATTCCAATATCGATTCGCTTCGGAGCAGAAACCGAACCATCATATACTTGCCCATTTTTGATGATCAGGTCATAATGTTGATTCTCGGAACAAGCAAAAAGAACAATAAAAAATACGAAAAGATAGGTATTGGTAAGCTTCATATCTCAAAAAATCAGAATTTCCAAGATATAAAGTTTTAGAAAAAGGCTTACCCTCGAATGATGAATTTCTCCTGAACAGGAATTTGGTTAATAGATCCCCGGATCACATAAAAACCCTCAGAGAGTTGATCTGTCAATATCTCTATTCTATCAGCTTCCACACGATATCGAACTTCGTGTGTCATTGCACCTTGCAGGTCATAGATCATCAGATCTACATGTTCAGCAAAACCCCATCCTCCTTGTAAAGAGACTGGTTCACTATTTCTCGCCAAAGAAGGGAACAAAGAAAGCTTTCTATCTGAGCTTAGGTGAGTAACTAATATGTCCTTGAAAGTTTCCGACAGTCCATCATAATCCGTCTGGGTTAAACGGTATAAGATATTCCCGAAGTATGGAGGATAATCTGCACAGGAATAGGTCAGAACTTCATCACTATCTCCCGCTCCATCTATGGTACATACTTCCTCATAATTTTCGCCATCAATGGAGCGTTCCACAGTATAGAAGTCATTGTTTTTCTCAATAAGAGATGCCCAAGTTAGAAATACCTGATTGTTTTCACTGTTCCCTTCAAAGTAGAGCAATACGATAGGCAAAACCTCACTGCCCTCTCCACTCAAGTCATCGCCGCCCTCGTTGCAAAGCGAACCACAACACCCATTTGTACAATCCGTATCGTTTGTATCCAAATTATTAACACTCCCTCCATCTGGTATACCTCCCTCTACATTAATCGTTCCCCCGGAATTAACGGTGATGTTACCACCTGTACTCGTATAAGAAGTAGATTGAAAGACAGCTCCGTCTTCTATCGTTAATGTTTCGGATCCCAGATCCGTATTTCCACTTACATTGAAGCCACCACCGACATTAACATCGGCATTTGATCCCGTAACTGTAAAGTCACCTCCTATTACCACATTTCCACTAGCACCAAAGTCGGCATTCCCATTGATTGTCAGGTTTCCAGTAACATGGAGTGTTCCATTAGTCAATGTTATATCTCCGTTTCCCTCAAGAGTCAAATTTCCGATGATCCGTAGTGTATCGGTTGTATTCATGTTGATATTGGAATTACCCTGAAATGTCAAGTTGCCATCAATGACCATTCTACCATCCCCGGTCATGATAATATCCGGTCTCCGGTTAGAGGGAGTGGTAACCGATCCAGCTACATCACAAACTTCTCCTGTTCCAATAGTAATGTCAGTATTACTATTGTATGTGGGAGTAGTAGGACAAGTCTGAGATATTGATGTAAAGCCGATGGCCAGAAACAGCGTCAAAAAAATCCAGCGGACAAATAAGGAACAGGTCTTCATCAAGAGGTCGATTAACATGAAGACAAAGAAATAATAGCATCACTCCGTTCTTATGAAATTTTCGACAAACCCACTTAAATGTCCGGTGATTAGCAGTTTTATGCTGTATAATGATTCATACGTACCTGATTTCGCTATTTGTTCCTCCTTCTTTTACTGACATGGGCCTCTGGGTTAAAATCAAGGCAAAGTTGTACCCAGTAACTCAATTCTTCATCTGAGTCAATAGCATCTGGCGTAAGGAAAACGTAACCCTTCATGGGTCTACCAGTGAAATCCATGGGATGGCAACCTGTCTTTTCCAATGCCTGTGGGGTTGCATTTTCACCGATTCGCGCCATCATAAGATCAGTGTTTTTCTTTTTGTCGAAATGAATCCCGCAACACATCTTTTCATCCACCATGATGCACAGACCTCCAAACATGTTGTTTTCCTGAAACACTGCTTTTTTCTCCTTAAATGTCTGACGAAGGCGATCTGCTAAATATTCATTGTAAGCCATACAAAGTATCTTTTGTTAGGAGACGATTGTGTTAACGACTTTTGGACAAGATATCCAGGTTACTTACAGGTTCAACCAGTAATTCAGTTTGACCACCAAGCCTCGGTTTTTGGGTCCCCACTGTTCGATTGCGTAATTATCCGTATAGACAACAAACAAATTTGAAAGCGGCTGAAATTGCCATTGTACTCTGCTATTTATATTGAAATTGTCTGCTTGTGTATTGTATTGAAGAAAGGTGGTCCAATACAAATTCCTTGAGAAATTGATCTCAACTGTTGGGCCGATCAAGGTCAAAGATTCTGAACCAAATTGATCGGGGAAGCTCAATTCATTTTGCACAAATCGCAGTGCGAAATTGCCCCATGGCTGGATACGGTAGTTGATTTGACCTGAAAGCTCTATTCTATCACCATTGTAGAACCCACCATACTGCCCTCCTATCTGATATGAAAAGTCCTTCCTGCGATCCGATCGATATTCAATGTTCGCGTATGTCCATGTGTATTTTTCAGCTGGTAAGAAATCGCCATCAGTAAAACTGAAGGGAAAAAGTAATCGACCATCTTCGTGTGTCCAGGAAACTTCAAAGCGACTTGTGTTGGCAAAACTCAAAGCATAAGAAAATTCCTTTCTACCGACAAACATCTCACCACTTTGGGTCCAGTCGTAAATCGCGTTGATTTGAAAACGTTGATTGACGATCGTCTTAATTTCCGGGTAATCAATGTAAGCAGCCCTGGCAAACCAATGGACATAGCCAATTCTAATGCTGGTATCTCGCTCAGAGTCCCTTTGTTGATTCAAATGCATGAATCCAACATCTGGTATATAATTGTCTCCTATGGTTACAACATTCGTATATAGGGATATATTCCGTTTATCGTAAGACAGAATACCCTGAAAGAGATGGTTTTTGCTACTCACACTATCTGTCAAGGTAGCCCCGTATCCCACATTGGCTCTAAAAGCTCCATTATCTGATCGGTAATCAATCTCTCCACCTGTCGTCCGGTTATAGTCGTTACTAACTACTTCACTATCCTGAAAAGCCTGACGGTTGTGAAAGTAACCACGTACTAATGTCCTTCCAAACACACGTTGGCTTAGTGCCAGACTGGTGTAATTCTGTCCAAGAAAATCAGAAGTGTTGCCTGTTTGCAAGCTCATAAAACCAAGGCGCAGGTCTTTGTTGATGTTGCCACTCAGCCTGCCTCCAAATCGAATGGGAATCGGCTGATTATCATCATCAAGTCCAATCCTTCGACTAAAGAAAGGTCGCATAGGTGGAACTCCAAAGCTGCTGAAAATGTCGGTATTCTCCAGGAAAAACAATCTGCGTTCCGGAAATCGAATGGGTGACGTGGTGAGGTTCGTGACCTGTTGGTCAACATCAACCTGAGAGAAATCAGGATTGTAAGTTAAATCCAACGTCAAATTTGAAGTCACAGCCACTTTTGCGTCAGCGCCAATCTCAGGATTATAATCTACATCTGATCCTTCTTCAAAGTCCTTTATCCCAGACCCCAATACGTAAGGAATTACAGCTACATTGCTCTTTGTAACCGGGGGTACTTCATCCCAAACCAACGCTCCGGTAAATCCAATATCAAGTGACGTCAGCTGAATCGGAACAGGAGCCCAGGTCGTCCAGGCATTGGTCTCAGCAACACCTCTGATGAAGTTCATTCCCCAAACTTTTTTTAATCCGTATTTCAGAGATTTGAAAGGAATGGCAAATTCAGTTGTCCAGTAATCATCATATTTCTTAGAGTTTACAACCCACTTGGCATCCCAGGCTGTATTGAACCGATTACCGCCTCCTCCGCCTCCTCTGGTACCTGTATTGGCATCGAATTGTGTATCCAGTTGTACTCCTGCCGGATTTGTTCCAAAGCCAAAGCCATTGGTTCGTTCATTTACCGCATCAAACGTAACCACAAACACATCTCCTGTCCATATCAGGCCATTGTCTCTTTTGAGCGTAGGAATGACGATTTCATCTGATTTACCGTAACATTTGGCAGATACATAAATGAATTTGTCATTGTAAGCGATCTTCACTTCTGTTTGATGCGCGTCTTCCACCAGTTCATTCTCAACAGGAAAAGAATAAGTAAACTTACCGGCTTCTGGAAGGTTTCCCCACTCCTCTTCTTCGAGAATACCATCCACTTTGATGGTGCCTTCAATTTTGGTAATGTTATATCGATGGGTTTCCTGATTGGAAGATTGGGCCAGTGTAAACTGTGCCGCACTAAGTAGTAGTAGAATAAGTAGAAAATTCTTCATTTTGGCTTGACGATGCGCAAAAATACGGCGTGGAGATCAGTTACCAAGTTCAGGTTTTGTGAAGTGTAGTTTTGCGGTTCTGGCTGGTCAAGGAGTTGGATAAAGTGAAAAGTTGATTGTGCCTTCATTATATTAGGCTCTGAAAGCCTAACTGACCTATGTATCACAAACAAACTTACGCCCCACAGATAGCTCTATTTCTGTTGACGCTGACCGTATTCATCAACGCATGTGGCCCTTCCGAAAAAGAGGAGGTTCCCAGTCCGCCTAATATCTTGTTCATCATGTCTGATGATCATGCTTATCAGGCCATCAGTGCTTACAGCGATCATTTGCTACAAACGCCCAATATAGATCGTATTGCAAATGAAGGCATGAAATTCACCAACGCCTGCGTCACCAATTCGATATGTGCTCCATCCAGGGCAACGATCTTAACCGGAAAACACAACCATATCAATGGAAAGATTGATAATCGAATGCCGTTTGATACCACTCAGGTAACGTTTCCTCAAATTTTTCAAAATAGCGGCTATGAAACTGCCATGTTTGGTAAACTTCATTTTGGGAACAATCCCAAGGGCGTGGATGACTTCATGATTCTCCCTGGTCAGGGCAACTACATCAACCCCAGGTTCATCACGCCAGAAGGCGACACAACAATTACGGGATATGTAACAGACGTGATTACCGATCTCACGCTAGGCTGGCTGAAGGAAAAAAGAAATCCCGAAAAACCTTTTATGATGATGTATCTTCATAAAGCCCCTCATCGTCCCTGGTGGCCAAGGCCAGATAAGTTTAAAGAGTTCACTCAAAAGCGATTTCCGGAACCTGCCAGTTTATTTGATCAGTATGAGAATAGAGGTTCTGCGGCCAAAACCGCTGAGATGAATCTACTCAATCACATGATGTACAGTCATGATAGCAAGATCTACCCTGAAACCATTGCAGAAATGGGCGATCAGGCAAGTCCCATCGTTCCTGAATTCAACAACAGCTTTTACCGCCCTTTCAACCGATCGAATGAAGAGCAAAAAGCAGCGTACAAACCTGTTTTAGATTCCATCAATGCCTGGTTCAAAGCCAACTGGCCTAACATGACAGATGAGGAGAAGATGAAATGGAAATATCAGCGCTATATGCAGGACTACCTGGGCTGTATTTCATCCGTCGATGACAATGTCGGACGAGTACTTGATTACCTTGAGGAAAGTGGTCTTGCTGAAAACACGATTGTAGTATACACCTCCGACCAAGGTTTCTACCTTGGCGAACATGGCTGGTTTGATAAGCGATTTATCTATGACGAATCATTCAAAACCCCACTCCTTGTCCGCTGGCCAGGAAAAGTAGCACCCGGATCTGTTTCTACAGAAATGGTTCAAAATCTGGATTTTGCGCAAACATTATTGGCTGCAGCGGACATAGCAGCCCCTAACGACATGCAAGGAGAAAGCATCCTGCCCTTGCTCACGGGAAATACGGATCAATGGACACGTGATGCCGTGTATTATCACTATTATGAATACCCAGCTGTACATATGGTAAAACGACACTATGCCATCGTGACTGAAGAATACAAATTAGCGCATTTCTACTACGATGTAGACGAGTGGGAACTCTACGATCGTCGCAAAGACCCCAATGAGATGAATAATGTATATGATAACCCCTCTTATCAAGAGGTTGTCAAAACACTAAAAGCAAATCTTGGAGAACTCCGCAAACAGTACAAAGATTCCGTAGGCCTTGATGAGCGCTATATTGAGATCTACAGGGAACGGGGTTGGATTGAGGAAGGGCAATAAAAAGCAACTCGCCATCCCGGAAGGAAATCGCTCCTTACTTTATCACATCAGTCAAAATTGCTTTGAAAAAGGCAACAATTCAGGATTCTCTTCAATTCAAAATAAGTCTGTAGATAATTCAAGCGGCTTCTTTCTGATTTAAAGTATTCATAGTTCCTTTACATTGATCTAACAGAATGAACATGGCAATTGTAGTCGATTACCAAGAAGTGATCCATGACATCTGCAGCTCGATTCGAGCAAGTGAAAACAATGGTGATGTTGCTGCTTATATACCTGAATTGGCGAAGGTTGACCCAGAGAAGTTTGGTGTTCATTTCCTATCTGTTGACAATGAGGCCCATGGGGTTGGGGACTGGGACAGTAAATTTTCTATTCAAAGTATCTCAAAGGTGCTCTCGCTTAGTATGGCTTATCAGCTACTAGGTGACCAAATCTGGAAAAGAGTTGGGGTTGAACCTTCTGGAACTGCCTTCAATTCTCTGATCCAACTGGAAACGGACTTGGGCATTCCCAGGAACCCGTTGATCAATGGAGGGGCCATGGTGATTTGCGACATGTTGATCACTCATCTCAGGGAACCTAAAAAAGACTTTTTGAATTACGTACGGGGGATCAGTTCTTGTAGTAAAATTCAATATTCCGAAGCCATTGCTAAATCTGAAGCGTCAATTGGGTATAGAAATAAGGCCCTTTGTAACTTCATTAAATCATTTGGAAATATTGAAAATGACCCGGAAGAAGTGCTGGACTTTTACTTCCATGTATGTTCCATAGAAATGACATGTTGGGAGCTAACACACACGTTCATGTTCCTTGCCAATAGCAATTTGAAAATCAAGGATGACGGCCATATCCCCAATGCCAGTCAATTGAAAAGAATCAACGCCATCATGCAAACATGTGGGTTTTACGATGAATCCGGAGAGTTTTCGTTCAAAGTAGGATTGGCTGGTAAAAGTGGTGTTGGTGGTGGAATTGTGGCTTTGCTTCCTGGAAAATATTGTATTTCGGTATGGAGTCCGAAACTCAATGCTAAAGGGAACTCCTACCGGGGTATGAAGTTTCTTGAAATGTTTACTACCCGAACGGAGCTCTCAATTTTTTAGATTCTTCAAGTAACCAGGTTCCCGGATCACATTTTTCTCAGCATTTTTAACGACATCAATGGCATCAATAATTTGAATGGGTACCATGGCCAGAAAGGAACATAAGCATTCTTCGGTTCTTTGTTAATGGCCTTGACCAGCAACCTTGATCCTTTATCCAGAGGTATGATAAATGGTGGCTTCTTTCCCTCAATAGTTCCCGTCATTTCTGACTCAATGTAACCCGGGAAAATGGAAGAAACTTTGATTGGTTTCTTTAATACATCGACCCTCAGGCCTTCAGCCAAACTTTTGAGTCCAGCTTTTGTGGCGGCATAAACGGTGACGGCCCTTGGTAATCCCCGAAAAGCAGACATAGACGAGATTGCCACCAGATGTCCATGATTCTGAGCCCTAAAAATCTCCATAGCGGCTTCCATTTGACTTAGTGCGCCACAAAAATTGGTAACAGCCGTTTGCATATTTTGACCAGCGTACCCTTTGCCAATGGATGCACCTTTTCCAAGCCCCGCGTTTACAATCACACGATCCATGGTCCCCTTTATGCTTCTGAAATCCTTATCAAACGCTTGGAAAACTGCAAACACCTGCTCCGCATTTGTCACATCCAAAGACCTTAGAAAAACGCTAATCCCAGGGTTTATTTCCAAAAGTTCTCTCTTCAGGTTTTCCAGGTTCTCTACTCTCCGGGCGCATAGTGCCAGATTACAGCCTTGTTTAGCAAATTCCATGGCCATTCCTTTACCTAAGCCAGAACTGGCGCCAGTGATTAATATATTCTTTCTTTTCATTGAGGTCTGAATTCTGCTATCAATTTAAGGAATAGTTCAGGATATGGCTGGAATGAATAAAAATTTGAAATTTTATTTCCACCTCTGTCCAAATGTCTTCACTTCGTTCGTCATTGAGAAAATTACTGACTTATGAAAAACTTTATCGTGCTCTATCACGCACCCGCCTCAGCCATGGAAGCTATGGCACAAGCCACACCTGAACAAAAAGAAGCCGGCATGAAACAATGGTATACCTGGAAAGAATCTATAGGTGATGGCATGGTCGATCTTGGTTCGCCTTTGATGCCGGGCCAGAGATTGTTACCAGACGGAACTACTCAGGCAAGTACAAAGGAAGTAACCGGGTATTCGATTATTCAGGCAAATGACATGGAAGGTGCCAAAGCACTGTTGGCCAATCACCCACACCTTCAGTGGGCAGAAGGTTGCGATATTGAAGTGCATGAGACCATTCCACTTTAATTCTTCGACCTTATGAGACAGTTCCCCCGACTGTTAGTCCGTTAGTCCGGGGAACTGTCTACCTTAACTTACTCATGTTTCAACGCTTACCTACCTTGTTAGTTAATCTCAAATTTGCTATTTTGCTATCCTCTGACCTCCACTAGCATTTGACAAATGAGATCAACCTTTAATCGCATTTCACTGAGATTCACGTCCATAATCTTCTTATGCTTAATTTCAGTCTTTAGCAGCCGATCTCAATCAAAAGATTACCAAAAAGTATTTGTCCTGGGTAACTCTCTAACGCTTGGCTTTGGTACACATGGTATGGCTGCAACTTCGGTAAATACCGACTATTATTATTGGGTTAAGCAACACCTCCTGGCCAGGAATGAATCATTGCGCATCTCAAGGTTTAAAGGGGTAAAATGGGAAGCAGGAAATAGCGAAGCCCGATCCAATTTCATCCATAACACTTTGATAGATCTTGTCGATGGTGACGAAGACCTCATCATCATTCAATTGGGTGACAATGTCAATAATGATGAGAAACGAGCCACCTTTGTCAATGACGCCATTGAATTGGTTCAATGGTTCAGCGATACCTCTCCAGATGCCAGAATAGTTTGGGTCTTTGGCTGGTATTGGGTAACTATCAACCAACCCTTACTCATTGAGGCGTTCGATCAAAGTGGTAATTTTGAAATAATAGATATCACCGGGATCAATTATGCCGATGGAGGAATTTATCAAAGTGCCATCGGAAACACCTATATCAATAGTGAAGGCGTAGTAGATACAATCCAAACCGCCGGAACTGCCAGCCACCCTGGGGATCTGGGTATGTTCGAAATCGCAACAAGAATCATCGATCACCTCGACAATTTTTCCCCCTTGAGTGAAAAAATTCCTTATGCGCTTGAGCAAGAGGACATTTTTAGTTTGACTGGTAAACGTTTAGGTGAAATTCCAAGAAATCAAATTTTTATCGTTTACCAAAAATATTCTGATGGAACTGTGGTGAAATTTAAGGGCCTGATAAAGGAGTAGTGATTAATTGCATTATTAGTTGAAAAAAAGTCTCTTTACCTCCTCCCTTTTCAAGCGTGCTATTGGAACCTGACTTCCATCGACCATGAGAAAATAACCGCCTTCGGATTTAACATATTTGTTCACTCGTTGCATATTGATCAAGTGGGATTGATGCGGGCGATAAAACTGTTGCTCATGCAGCAATTTTTCAAAGTGACCTATGTTTCCTGAAAGCAAAATTGATGACTCATCTAATCGGAATACGCGTGTATAATTGGCTTCGGCTTCCAAACGAATGAGATCCCTCACCCGCACGAAAATCACTTCATCTTGTGTTGAAAGAGCGATGCGCTTATCCTGAGCATTTTTCAGGTTGTAAGACAACAAATCCAGTTTTTCTCGTTGTGCACTAATACCCTCAAGCTTTTTTACGGCAACTTTTAGTTCCTCCGGATCTACAGGTTTCAGCAAATAATCCAATGCACTGTACTTGATGGCCTTTAGCGCATAGGCATCGAAAGCAGTGACAAAAATGATTTTGAAATCGATTTTAGCCAGACGATTCAATAGGTCAAAACCAGACCCACCTGGCATTTCTATATCTAGAAAAACTACATCTATGTTATTCTGATTTAATAACTGTTGTGCTTCTTTTGCTGAACCTGAAGTCAATACTCGCGTGATCTGTGAGCAGTGATCAGCAATCAATGTGGTCAGAAACTCTCTGTTTCCCACTTCATCATCTACAATAAGTGCATGATAAGTTTTCATCAATTCAAAGGCAATGTAATATGTACACGAACACCATTCTGATCTTCTCTATTTCCGATTTCGATAGAAGCTTCCTTCCCATAAAGATCATTCAGTGGGCGAATCCGATCCCTACTTAATTGCAAACCTGAAGAATTTTCATTCGGAGTAGCTAACCCTTGACCATTGTCTAAAATCTCAACAATCAAAGTAGAGGGGGTTGAATTGACCCGTAATTCCACTTTACCCCCATTTCGACCGGCGACACCATGCTTAATGGCATTTTCAACAAAAGGTTGGAATAACATAACAGGTGTCAGCGTATCCAGACTTACTTCCTCACCTATGGTGATCTGAAAGTCAAATGGATATCTCAGCTTTTCGAGTTCCAAATACAATTCAATCAAACCCAATTCACTGCGTAACTCGTGAAACGTATGTTCGGATGCGGAAAGGACATTCCTCAAAAGCCGGGAAAGTTTTGTTAGATAGGTATTTGCCGTTTCATTTCTTTTCCGGGCGACGAGATTTTGAATAGAACTCAATGCATTGAATAAAAAGTGTGGATTGAGTTGAGCTCGAATGGCTTTGAGTTCAGCTTCAGATAATCGTTGCTTCCATTCTAACACTTGCTCCCTCTTGCGCTGGCGTCTACGATAAATAAGAAAGGATATCCCAACTCCAATCATGGTCAATAGGAAAGTAAATCCAGCTATTGCGGACTCCTGAAACCACCAAGGCTTTAGAATGGTAAAAGAATAAAACAAGCTTTTCGAATCGGGAGCCCCATCAAAAGGTCTAACCACATATTCATACGTTCCATCGGGCAAATCGACATATACAAAAAGATCAAAGGGATTATTTTCATCAAAAAGTTGAGGGCTTTGATGATAACCTTTGAGTTGTATCACAGCTTCTTCTGTTACATTTTCTACAACAAAAAACAGGTCATCTCTTGAATGTGGAAATTCCGGATGAATAGGTATGCCTCTTTCATCTATCCGAGAGATGAATTCTTCCTGAGACCAGTCATACTGTGAAGTTTTGGGGTACTCCTCAAAAAGGTTCTGAAATTGAAATGAAACATAATTTGTGAATTCTCCAGCAGGAAATAGATCAATTAACTCAACTTTCGCATAATCCACTTTCCAGTGTATCCGCAGGGTATCAGAAGTAGTTTCATCAATGAAAGTATATGTGTTTTGGGAACCTGGTGACGCACTCGTACTAAAACCCGCGCCTTTGGAAGGTTCATTGACGTATTTGGGTTGTTGAGAATTGACCATATAGCTGAGTATATTCAAAGAGGGATCTGTGCTAACAACGATCGAACTCTTTTCGGGTATCACAAGGTTGATTGGATGATTCGTTTCCGGGTCAAATCCATCGCACAGGCTATCGAGAGGTAAATCGACGCCTTTCTTAGTTACATTAATGCTTACACGCATGGACCCATTTTGGATATAGTGCTGCGCACATAGCGGCATATTCACAAATATCAAAAAACACGCAATAGCTGTAATGAAATGCTTAATTACTTTGCTAAGATTCAGGGGCATGGGGAGTTTAGAGCTCACAATCGACATAAAGATAATTTTTCTCGAAGTTGTTGGAACAGATGGTGTCTTTACCCTGGTGATGTAGCTTCGGTACGATTGGATGTATATTCTGTAGTAGGTATGAAATACAAAAGTAAATCTTTAACTATGTTAGTCTCAATATCAACTATAAAGCTTAAAACTTTCCTGTATGATGAATAGATTGAAATGTGTTTTGGGCATTGTCATTGCCAGTTTTTCATTAAGCCTGCAAGCACAAAATATCCATGTAACAGCTTGTCAGGGAAACCTAACTCGGTTAGATAGCTTACTCCATGACGAGACAAGTATCAACATTCAAGATGACCGTGGCAGATCGTTGCTCCATTATGCGGTGGGCTGTCGTGAAAAAGAGGTATTTGATTACTTGCTTGATCAAGGTATAGATTTCAACATCAAAGACAATCGCGAAGAAACACCACTCTCAGTTGCGGTTCAGATCGATGATGAAATGTTTTTTAACCCACTCATCAATCTGCACCATGAAAGTGATCTTTCAAAGTCACACGGTGCCTCTCTTTTGGAACAGGTAGTTCTGAACGACAACCTGAACTTTGTTAAAAAATTAGTCGAAAAAGGGGTGGTATTTGATGACCATAATGAAAGAGGGAATACTCCCATGGGCATCGCCTTGCGAGAAGGGTCCAATGAGATTTCTGATTACTTACTCGCTAAGGGTGCAAACCCAGACAAAGTCCAAACCCCTGAATTGAAAGGCAAATACCTTGGTCAGGATGAACCGGGCTCAACAGCAAAAATGTTTTCCCCGAATTTCATTTCCACTGAAAATTTTGTTCATAATGGTGTTTTTCACCCTAATGGGAAAGAATTCTATTTTACAATCGAAACAAGAAGATATAACCGCGGAACAATAATGGTCTCTAAAATGGATGGAGACAATTGGTTGGGGCCAGTACCAATGAATATTCCAGGTACTTTTAGAGAGGTGGGTCCGTATATTTCAAGAGACGGATCGAAGCTCTATTTTGCTTCCAATAGACCTATCGCTGAAAGCGACACGCTAAAACGTGACCTGGATCTTTGGGTCCTAAAGAGACAAGGAGAATCATGGGGCCCCCCGAAGCATTTAGGTAGAGAAGTAAATACATCAGGCAATGATTGGTTCCCAACGTTTGCCGATGACGAAACAATGTACTTTTACGTCCATGAAGACGGTTCTGGCAATATCTACAAGGCTGAAAGTGTCGACGGGAAATATCAAAAAGCTGTTATAGTTGATGGAATAGGTAACGGCAAGTTCTACAATTACGATGCATACATTGCTTCAAACAAAAGCTATATTATCTTCTCCTCGAACGATCGCCCTGATGGCTTGGGTAGTTCTGATTTATACATAAGTTTTAAAGATGACCAGGGAAATTGGTCAAAGCCTAAAAACATGGGTGAAAGTGTAAATTCTCCAGAGAGTGAATATGCACCTTTATTGACACCTGATGGCGATTATCTGTTTTTTACCAGGGGTCATGGCGATATCTTCTGGGTGGATGCGGAAATAATTGATAGTTTAAAATAGAAGCTTTAATGTCTGAATTACATGACCATCTCTAAATCTAAAATAGTCAGAGAAACCCAACGGGTAGTATCAAATCGGCAGTTTTAATAAATTCAGGCATTGTTGTTTAACACTAAATAGCATCTGAACGACGGTACACTCGCTCCATTTTCCAAGGCTCCTGTTCCAATCTTGCTTGAAGCAGTTCCAATCTTATTTTTAAACTTTTCAGATCCGTGGTAAAGATTAAATTTGACTCATAACAAACATCAACACTCCCTGGATGACTTTATTTAGACCTGCCCAATCCAAGTTCACCTTATACATGTGGTCATTTGGCTTGTTTTTAGCATTGAGTTGTGAAACACCAAAAGAAAATGCAGTGATTCCGGTAGCATACCCGGAAACAATCAGACAAATTCCTTCTCGAATGGCCCAAGGCCTTTCTAATGAAATCCGTTCTGAAGTAGCTGTAGAAATTGACCCAGGCCTGGAGCTTTCCTTATGGGCATCAGACACGTTAGCATCAGATCCGGTTGCTGTGAGTATGGATGAAAAAGGTCGATTGTACTTCACACAAGGCTCTAGATTAGAGAACTCTGAGTTTGATATTCGTGCACACCGAGACTGGATGACCGCATCTATTTCTTTTCAATCTGTCGAGGACCGCAGGAAATTCATCAAGGAAACTTTTGCCAGACAAAACGAACAAGGAGAACGATTCCTCAAAGACCTGAACGAGGACGACACACTGGATTGGCGAGACCTAACCGTCCAAAAGGAAAAGGTCTGGATGTTATCAGATGAAGATCAAGACGGCATCGCTGAAAAAGCGCAACTCTACATAAATGACTTCAATGAAGAAATTTCCGATCTTTCCAATGGCCTGACTTATCACGATGGTGATATGTTCATGGCGGTTGCGCCGGACCTGTGGAGACTCAGAGATTTGGATGGAGACAACATCATAGATACAAAAGAATCAATCAGTCATGGGTGGGGAGTACATATTGGTTTTGGAGCACACGGCATGTCTGGAGTCACGGTCGGTCCTCAAGGTCGCATCTGGTGGGGCATTGGGGACATTGGAATGAACGTTGTTGATAAAAATAATAAACAATGGAAATATCCAAATCGTGGGGTAGTTGTACGTGCAGACCCTGATGGAAGTAATTTCGAAGTATATGCCATGGGCGTGAGAAACACCCATGAATTTGTGTTCGATAAGTATGGCAATCTTATCTCAGAAGATAATGACGGGGACCATGCCGGAGAACGTGAAAGATTGGTTTACCTGATCAACGGTAGCGATACCGGTTGGCGTATTAACTGGCAGTTTGGCAAATACACGGACCCTGACAACAATGGCTATAAAGTATGGATGAATGAAAAAATGCATGTTCCCCATTGGGAAGGTCAGGCTGCTTATTTCCTACCGCCCATTGCGAACTACGTGAACGGGCCAACAGGAATGGTTTACAATCCTGGCACAGCCCTTGGCCCCGAATGGCAGGATCATTTTTTCATTTCGGAGTTTCGGGGTACCGCCTCCGCATCTCCGATACATGCATTTACCTTAAAACCTAAGGGGGCTTCTTTTGAATTGAATGAAACCAAGGCTATCGCCAAAGGACTTCTCCCTACCGGAATTGAATTTGGTCCCGATGGCGCCATGTACTTTGGTGATTGGGTTGAAGGATGGGGTGTTAAAAGAAAGGGGCGAATATGGAAACTAGATGTACCTGACGGGGCTCAAAGTGAAATCAGAAAGCGGGTAAAACAACTGATGGAATCTGATTTTTCTACATTGAAAGTCAAGGAACTCAGTCCACTTCTCGCTCACGAAGACATGCGGATTCGGCGTAAATCCCAATTTGAACTAGTTAAAAGAGGCGATGAGGGATTTGAAATTTTGAATCAGGCTGTTGCTCAGACGACCTATCAAATGGCACGTATCCACGGCATCTGGGGCATCAGTCAAATGGCGCGAACTCAAAAACTTGCATATGTCGAAGCGTTAATCCCTTTTTTAACGGACGATGACCCTGAAATCGTCACGCAAGCAGCCAAAATGTTGGGAGATGTACGATTTCAGCAAGCTGGGGATATGCTGATTCCCTTGTTGGAGCATCCCTCCCCCAGAGTCCAAATGCATGTCATTGAAGCGTTAGGGCGCCTCCAACACAATGCTGCCTTCCAACCTCTGGTAGATGCAGTGGCGAAAAACAATAATCAGGATTTGTGGCTTAGGCATGCCAGCATGATTGCGTTATCAAGGCTAAGCACCTCTGAAGCATTGATAGGGTTAAGAAAGCATAATTCTGAAGCAGTTCGAATTGCTGCAGTTGTTGCATTGCGCCGTTTGGAAAATGCAGGTGTTGCTACCTTCCTTGATGACAATGAATTCATAGCAACAGAAGCCGCCAGGGCCATCAATGATGACTTTTCAATAGAATCAGCACTTCCACAACTAGCCAGATATCTGAACAGTAATGTATTTCAGAATGAAGCTTTTGTCCGTCGGGCCATTAATGCCAATCTCCGGGTCGGAGAACAAGAAAACCTCGACATCTTGATCCGATATGCAGGAAACTCAGAAGCACCAGCGTCCATGCGAGCCGAAGCTATCGCCGCCTTAGGTACCTGGGCAAATCCTTCTCCACTGGATCGGGTAGATGGTCGATATCGTGGAGAAATTGAAAGAAATCCTGCACAAGTTGTTGCCGCATTTCAACCTGTGATTAATGATTTGTTGGATCAACATTCTCAGATACAAATTGCGATGGCAAAAGCGATAGGCAAACTCAATCTTGAACAAGCTGATAAATCATTATTGAATCTCGTGAAAAACGGAGAAACATCTGACGTAAGGAAAGCGGCTCTCGAATCGTTAGCATCTATTAAATCAAACAAATTATCCCAGGCCCTGGCAATAGCCATCAACGACCCGGAAGTAAAGGTCCGTTCTTCTGCCTTAACTATCCTCCCTGACTCTGATATTGAGGAAGATCAGGCAGTCAGTTTCTTTACAGAATTGCTCGCTTCAGGGTCAATTGAAGAACAGCAAAGCATCTTGAGTTCTCTCGGTAGTTACCAGGGCAAAGAAGCAGTCGCAGCATTGCAAAAGTCTTTCAACGACCTTAAAAACGGCAAAGCAGCTCCTTCAATACACCTGGATATTCTGGAAGCCATTGCTAAACAGAACAATGGATCATTGATTGCGGAATTGCAGGCGTATAACGATTCAAAAGCAGGCGATCCTCTTTCTCAATTTGTGGAAGTTCTGGAAGGGGGGAATTCTGGCAAAGGCTGGGAAGTATTTTATCAGCACGAAGCAGCTCAATGCGTAAGGTGTCACAGTGTTTTTGAACTTGGTGGTAATGCCGGACCCAATTTGAAAGGCGTCGCCAACCGACTAACCAGGCTGGAATTACTTGAATCCCTGGTGGCTCCAAGTGCAACGTTGGCCTCGGGTTACGGAATAGTGCTTATTGATCTGAAAAATGGTGAAAAGGTCAATGGAACCTTAATCAAAGAAACAGCCACTTCCCTGACGATCAGGCCCGGTCAAGGTGAATCTATTTCTGTAAGAAAATCAGAAGTTCATGAAAGACGCAACATGCCTTCAAGTATGCCGGTTATGGGAAGCCTGCTCACAAAACGAGAATTGCGCGACGTAATCGCATTTCTTACCACTCTAAATGAAGAAGATTGAATTGGACCTAAATTTAGTGCGAGTTTCTATTAGATGAAGGGATAATTCTTCCAGGGATTAGAGTGTTGTATCACGCGTGCATTATTTCATACCCGAAATGCGCAATCCACGTTTCTCCCAGTAATCATCATCGCGAAACGAATATTGTGTAGGCTCATATTTACCAACCAGGTCGACATTGGCTTTCGTCGGAACTTCCAGGTCTAAAAGCCAAAATGTGGCATTGACCAACAATCTCCGGGTTCCTTCCTCAAGTAAGTCCGTGGAGGCTCCAATAGTGCTGGTAAACGATGTTCCCGCTTCTCCTTTTTGTAATTGATAGGATTTTGTCCAGGCAATGGGCATCATGGGATCGTTAGGATTGAATGGCACTTCCTGACCTGATTTATTCTTTCCCATTTCCATAGAAGGCAATTCCCGGTCCGTATTTCTCATTCCAAACATGAGGTCGGTCATGTCCTCTTCTCCAGCTCTATTCGTCACTTGTCCCAAGACGAGGGGTTGTGCATCGCCTGGGAGAGGCAATCGAACACCGTAAACATCTGTTGGTCCCCAAATATCACCATCTACTATACCATTCAGAACGGGGTGGCTTTTAGACTTTGGAGCGATTAAGCCCACAGTGCTTTGATGCTTATGTTTGCCGTGGTGATTGATCCATTTTTCACCTAATATCATACGGCCAAATCCTCCTTCCCAATCGTTTTCGTCATCATGGTAATTTCCATAATGTCTGTATGACGATTGAAAACTGGTATCTTGAAACATGAAAGCGTGGGTAGCCGTTCGAATGGCCAAAACAGGTTTCCCTTTCAGCAGGTAATCATTGATATAATTCATTTGCTCGTCAGGCAATGCCCTGAAACGCGTGAATATCACCATCAAATCAGCATCCTCTAACTGATCAAGGCCTGGTATGTGATGTACGTAATTTGGATTTACAATGCCCGGCTTAGTTGGGTTCTGAGCAAACAACACCGAGCAATTAAAACCATAATGATTAGAGAGAATCCTGGCTAATTGTGGTAAAGCCTCTTCCGATCGATATTCTTCATCGCCGGAAACCAGTACAATCTTTGGTTGATTCGGCTGTCCTTTAAAGTCTAGCCATTGATCTGATTGCGCAATAGATTCAGAGGTTTGTGGGACATTACAAGCTGTCGCAAGGCAGACCAAAAAAAATATCACCAAATTTCTCATGAATCAAAAATAAGATCCCACACTGAGATGGGATCACTTATTCTCTTAAAATTCCTTATCAAGCATGGCTCTTTCGCTTTTGTTGCCAAAAGAAGACCACTGTAAATAGCGCAATAAGAATCACAGGCAAAATGGCTATATTGGCCAGTGTCGCCTGACCCGCAGCCAATTCCAGTGCATCCCCAGTCAGGCCTTCAGCACTTTTGGCAGCCCTATGACCATCTATCCATCCGCCAATGATTGGTTGAAATATAGATAATCCTAACATTCCCACACCGCCGATAAGAGACATTCCTAATGCCCCCGTTTTAGGTAAGTAAACTGCTACGAAGCTGATCATTGTCGGCCAGAAATAACAGACCCCCACAGCAAACAAAATCGCAGCCAGGTATACCATTCCTCCGGTCGCAAAACTCATCAAATAGATAGCTATTGCAGATATTACAGCTGAGGACAATAAAACTCCAGTAATATTCAGTCGATGAATAAGTGGTCCCGCAAAAAGTCTACCCAATGCCATGAGTGTTGTAACCAATGCCAGTACGAGTAAAGGCTGAGAAATAGAAATCGCCAAAATGCGTTCCACCCAAGCCTGCGTTCCCAGCTCAGTGGTTGCTGTGAGTGCCATGCACACCAACATTAGCCAGTAAATTGGTGAGCTAAGAATGGCTTTGAAATTCTCTGACGTAGAGTTAGAAGACTCCTTTGAAGTCTCGGGAAATTGCTGACCTCTAAACATAAAGAAGTAGATCAACGCGGGAATGTACATGATTCCCAATTTCAGTTGCCAACCTCCCCCGGTTGTATTAATGAGTAAAACCAGAATAGACCCAATGGCAATTCCGCCAGGGAACCATACATGAAAGCGATTTAACATCACGGCTTTGTTATCCTCATACATATCCGAGATCATCGGGTTATAAGCCGCCTCAACCATGCCATTTCCAAAACTGATAAAGAAGGTCGAAAAGAACAGCGTAATAAAACTACCTGAAAGAATGGAGAAGGTGATACCCACGATATGACAAACAAAAGCTATGTCACCTAAACGTTTCGGCCCAAGAGAATTGTAAAGCGGACCTCCAATTAAAGTGGCGATAGGAAAACCAAAGATGCCCATGAAATTGATCCAGCCAAGTTGCGAATCACTCAAGCTCATGTCACTTACCAGGTCATTCATGATCCCGGCCCTGATGCCAAACGCAAAAGCTGTAGTAAGCAGTGCGAAACAACTGGCAGTAAATAATCGGTTACGATTCATATGGTTTTAGTCTTCTAGATTTAGATTTTCAAGCCATTAAAAATAGGCTTTTTTTAATTTCTCTCAATTTAATAGAGTAACTGATCCCCTTCATTTGGAACATTTGCAATACCCATAAAGATCTCTCCTAGCTCATAACTGCTCTCAAACTGGAAAAATGATAGTCCTTGATAAATCGGACAATACCAGGAATCTCTTCAAATTCTGCTTGCTCGTGTGTATTCAGTATCACTACAACTTTGCAACCCGCTGCACTTCCTGCTTGCGCTCCGGTCGGCGTGTCTTCAAACACAACACAGTCCTGCGGGCTCACTCCCATGTCCACGGCTACTTTCAAATAGATTTCGGGATCTGGTTTACCTTTCACTACATCACCTGCATGTTTCACCACTTTGAATAACTCCCGAATTTGTAATTCATCCAATACAAAATCCACGTTATCAACAGGAGCGGCAGACCCGATTCCCATAGGTAAGCCTTCTGATCCAAGCACCTTTAAAAAATCATCCAGACCATCAATGAGCTTCAATTCTTTCTTGAAAATATTCCGATACTCTTCTTCCTTTTCCCGGGCAATTCGCTCTCGATCTTCATCTGTAAACCGATCACCGAACAGGCGTTCAAGGATTTGTTTATTAACACCATGAATCTCTTGACGGACTTGTTCGATATCCATTTTCAACCC
The DNA here is from genome assembly GCA_965215825.1 of Cyclobacteriaceae bacterium. GTDB lineage: Bacteria > Bacteroidota > Bacteroidia > Cytophagales > Cyclobacteriaceae > JAWPMT01. The sequence continues at coordinate 3,022,942 of CBDCEM010000003.1, forward strand.
CAGTTGTGCCAACTTCCTTTGCCAGGCCCTGTGATGGACCATCATGTTATCGACCATGGTACCATCCATGTCAAAGATTACTGCTTTGATTGTTTCACCCATTGTTCAATTGTGTTCTCATCAAGTTCCGCTCAATGTTAATTGAGTCTACATTAAATCGTTAGAAACCTCAGAGAAATCGGATCGAAATCGTTGCTAATTGCCTCTAACCTCTTCATCAATCCTAACTGATGAAATAACTTTAAGTTATGCAATACGAAACATACGTCTTCGAGGAAAAGGCAAAGAGCGACAAGTCATACCGTTTTCACTATGTCATGATTCTTATTTTCCTGGCAACCAACATTTTTAGCTTTGTCTATTTAGGAGCGGGTATAGGTATAATTGGCTCTATTGCTTTTATCATAGTCGCGGTAAAGTACAGTCAGGAGGAAAAAAATAAAGTGGGCTTAAAAGCACATGGCAGGCGGGTTGGGGAATTGGTTCTTACTAAAGATTTCATGATAGTAAAAGGCACAAATATACCTTTTGATCAAGTTAGGAATCTGATTATTTAGGGTCTGCTGAGAAACGCTAAAAAGATTTCCTTTGTGTCCTAGGGCGGTATTTTCATTATCTTTTAGGAAGCCAAAGTGCAAAGGAAAGTGAAACGACCCTCTAAAAAGCGTGCACCTACAACCAGTTATGTGAGCCAGAACCAGCTGGTTATTTCTGGGTTTGAGACTGGGTTTTCGCAAGATCTTGATCCTAATAATCGTTGGGTACAGCTAGCCAGTAAAATCCCTTGGGATGATCTGGTTTCCTTGTATGAACGTCACTACAGCCGTAAGTCCACCGGTAGACCTCCACTAAATCCCAGGGTAGTCATTGGAGCATTGATCATCAAACACATGTGCAACCTCGATGATAGGGAGACCATCCATCAAATCACCGAGAACATTTACATGCAGTATTTCCTAGGCTACAGTGGTTTTTCTACACGATCACCTTTCGATCCTTCCTTGTTTGTCGAGATCAGGAAGCGGTTGGGGGAAGAGATCTTAAATGAGATGAATATGCGCATACTTCAAGCCTCTGGCTCAGTCGGTTCATCGCAAGAGCAAGAAGATGATGAAGATCCTCCTGATAGGGATAAGCGTAAAGGGGAGTTACTTATGGATGCAACCGTATCTCCTCAAGACATTGCCTATCCAACGGACTTGAATCTACTCAATGAAGCACGCAAGCACACAGAGAAGATCATTGACACGCTCCATGAAAAAGGAGACTTTGAGAAAAAGCCACGGACTTATCGAAAAGTAGCTCGCAAGGAATACCTAAAAGTTGCTCAGAATCGTAATCCGAGCAGGAGAATAGTACGCAAAGCAATAGGCAAGCAGTTACGGTACTTACGCAGGGACATTGCTCATATTCATACTATGTTGGATACTTTTGAGGCATTTCCTCTCTCCAGGCGGGAACAAAGAATGTTTATGGTAATACAAACTCTGTTCGCTCAACAGCAAGAGATGTTTGAGGAACGTAAACACAGTGTAGCAGATAGAATCGTAAGCATACATCAACCTCATGTTCGTCCGATTGTTCGAGGCAAGGCCAGAGCCAAGACAGAGTTTGGATCCAAATTGCATCTCTCGCTGGTAGACGGATATGCCTTTATAGATACTATTTCCTGGGATGCATTCAATGAAGGCACGCATTTAGAGGAATACGTAGAGAACTACAAACAGCGATTTGGGTACTATCCCGAGAAGGTCATAGCTGATAAGTTGTATTGGTCAAGAGATAACCGCCGGTGGCTCAAAAAGAATAACATAAAGCTGGCAGCTAAGCCACTTGGCCGCCCATCGGCTAAGGCAGTGGCAAACCACGTAAGTCCGGGAGAGCGTAATCCCATCGAAGGAAAATTTGGGCAAGCCAAGAACGGATATGGAATGAATCGTATTCGTGCTAGGCTTAAACAAACAAGTGAATCATGGGTAGCATCCATTATCCTGGTACTGAACCTGGTCAAATTGGCTGGGACGGTACCATATTGCCTGAGTTTTTCAGCACAACAATGGATCATAAAACTCTTCCGAGTATACTGCAAAGAGCTTAGAGATAACATATTTCGAATAAAGTGGCTTTTAAGCCCCTATGAACGTGAATTGAATAATCTTAACCTCTGAGTTTTTCAGCAGACCCTATTTACGTAGATGAATTTACAGGTATGACAAAAGACATCTTCTGGTCCTACCATGGAGGAAACAATGAAATTCGATTCGATCATAAGGACAAAAACTACTCGTTCAATTACCTCATAAGGAATAAAAGAGAATATCGGCTTGTAGAAGAACTTGTGTCCTCCATTGAAGCCAAATACCCAACATCAAAGTGAATTTCTAATTCGCTACAGGTAGTCGTACATAAAAAGTCGTTCCCTTGTTAAGCTCGGTTTCGAACATCACACTGCCTTGCATGATCTCCGAATAGAGCCTTACAATCCAGAGTCCTAATCCCGTGGAAGCTTCTCCGTCAGTAGGTCGCGCAGCCGTTTGATATTTATTAAACAAGCGATCACGGTCCTCTTCTTCTATTCCCGGGCCTTGATCTGAAACGGCTATACAGACATATTCGCCTTCCATCTCTGCAGAAATTTCTATTTCCTTACCTTTCGGACTGAATTTGATGGCATTGGAGAGTAAATTCTCGATTATTTGTCGCAGGTAAAAACGATCTCCCAGAACATAACAGTCAGGGCAATCGCCAATCTTAATTTCAATTTCTTTGACCCTGGCTTTATCTTCCAATTCAGCAATAACCTCCTGCTGGAGAATGGATACATCCAGCTTCTCGAGCTTGAGATTTCTTTTTCCTGATTCTATCGCTTCTACATCTAAAATCTTTGATATCATGGATTCCATTTTCTCCGAAGACTTCATGATATACCCATTGAGCTCTTTCTCTTCGGGCCTTATTTGATCACTGTCATTAACTAGTCTGGAAAAACCTGCAATTTTTGAAAGAGGTGTACGCAAATCATGAGCAAGTACTTCAATCAGGTCATTTTTCTCCTGATTTAACCGTGTCAACTGCTGATTCCGTTTTTCAATGGTTCGTTGCTGTCCAATTAGCAATACGTTGGTTCTTGCTTTTATCTGATAGCGGGCAAAGAAGAAAATCACACTGAACAACGCAATCACGGCTACACATGCCAAAAGGAAAATTCGAGTGCTTTTGTCTTTGTCCCTTTGAGCAGCCTCTAGCAATTCGCGAAATTGAAGTTCTCTTTCTCTTGTTGCAATTACTATTTCTTCATAAGGACCAAATTCCACTGATCTTGATAATTGATTGAATATGGCATGGACATCCTCTCCCAAATACTTATTAATTATTCCTGACTTGTCCTGGAGGTATTGCTCACTTCCAAAATATGCTTGAATCGGCGCCTCCCAGTCACTATCAATAGGGTAAGCCAGGGCCAATCCCGATAATTTAATAGGGTAATAAAACTGCCTTTGTACATTGTATTCATTCACGCTGATATCCATGAGATTGGGCAAGTCTACATAACCAAAAGCATTGCCCTGCAATCCGATTGCCTCTATGATGTCACTAGTTTCAGACACATACAGGTATTCAAAATCATACCCCAGGTCCTGACTTAATCGATTCAGGCCATCTTCAAGGGTAGTTTGATCCACCGTTATTGCAACAGCTCCTTTAAAGTTTTCCTGGATCTCACTTTGTGTATATGCCAGAGGCAATTGAGCGCCGGAAACCAATACCGCAATATCCGGCAAGTAGGATGGTGTAAATCGCATGTACCTGGCCCTGTCCTCAGTGATCGATATTGTCGAAGCTCCCATGATTCCTCCTGAACCATTTCTTATTTTTTCCATTACATCGTGAAATCCAGGAATTTCTACAGCCTCAATCTCAATTTCCACTCCATTTGACTCCTCGGTATATCGGATAAATGAATAAATTATATCTCTTTCGATATCATCTAATACATCCTCAGATTTATAGATATCATCTTCATTTTTATTCCAATAAAATTTGAAAACTCCCTGACCCTTGGACACTACTTCCTCCCATGACATCCCTTGTCCATAGGAAAATGTTATACTGAAGGAAAACAGCAAAAAAATACTTAGTCGGATCATGTCATGGCAATGCCACCCTAATCTATTGAAAAAGTATTTGTTCACCAATAATGTTTTGATCAGCAGGTATTACCCGGATCTATTTCCAAAAAGATCAAATTTTAGAAAGTGGTAATTTGATGGTAACACTGGTTCCTTCACCTATTCGGCTTTGTAACGAAATTGATCCTCTGTGATTCTTGATGACAGAATATGCGATTGGTAATCCGAGTCCTTCTCCCTTCCCTGGTTCCTTAGTTGTGAAAAATGGATCCCATACCCGTTGACGATCATTAGCAGCAATTCCCTCTCCTGAATCAGTTATCTGAATCCTAGCGAAAGCACCTTCTTTTGACGTTTCGACATGAATTTTCCCCTCCTGATTGATGGACTGTTCCGCATTAGAGAAAATCTGATGAAAAGCTTGCTGTAGTTCACCGTCATACCCTTTAACAAACAAACTTTCTGAATCAAAATTTTTACTAATAATTACCTTATCAGACATCTGATTTCCAAGTATGTCTAAAGTACCCTCAATAAGTTCTTTAACCTCACAGGGTTTTTTCTCTCCTAGTCGAGATTCCCCGAGTTTTTGAACAGAAGAGATCAAACGAGTGATACGCCTCACACCTGATTCGATCATACCGATGAAGCTTTCAGTCTCTTTGTCCTTATCCTCAAACTTCCTCCCTAAAAGGCCTAGCCCACCCTTGATAAAATTCAATGGGTTATTAATCTCATGCCCCAAGCCAGCGGCCAGCGTTCCAAGTGAAGCCATTTTTTCCGAATGAACTAACATGGCCTGTGTTTTTTGAAGTTCCTGCAGGCTTTCAGAAAGTTCTCGATTTCGCTCTACAAGCAATTTTTTTTGCTTTTCTATCTCTGAAGTACGCTCCTTCACAATACTTTCCAAAACCTTGTTTCTATAGATCATGTAGAATACAGCTGAAATCAGCATCAGAACAATCAGGGTAGCTAATATGAAACGAAAAGGTGCAGATCTCCAGAAAGGTTCTGAAATAATAATCACCAGGGAAGCATATCCTTGCTGTGGTACATCACCTATACTATTGACAGCCCTTGCCTGAAATTCATAGATTCCCGGAGCGATGTTAGTATAACTTGCAGAATTGTGTTTCAGCGCATTAATCCAGCCTTCCTCGAAACCAATCAGGCGATACTGGTAATTATTGGAGTGGGCATCTCGAAAATTAATATTTGCAAAGTGAAATTCGAAAGAGTTCTGATTATAGTCCAGTTGCAGCGTATCGGTCTTATCGATCGAACGGTTAAGTAATGAACTCTTACTGGCTAAAATTTCTTCATGGTTTATCAAAAATGAAGTAATACGCGTGGTTTGAGGAGGCTCACGAACGATAATGTTCCCTGGTTGAAAAAAGTTAAGCCCTTTAACTCCCCCAAAATACATTGTACCCGCATGTGATTTGAAATAAGCGCCTGAATTGAATTCCCTACTTTGTAAACCTTCTATATTAGAATAGTTCAAAAAACGGTTCTCAGCTATTTTAAACTCGCTTATACCATTATTTGTACTCACCCAAAGATCGCCTTCCTGATCTTCCATAATACCATAAACATTGCTATTGGCCAGGCCATGGCGTTCATCAAACTGTAATACACTTTCCCCTTCCCAATCCATCGCAATAACACCATTATTGGCACTGGCAAACCAAATAGTTCCATCAGCTTGGCGATAAGCCGATCTGGTATTATGCGAAGCCTGTGGAAAATCTATATGAGGATAAAAGTCCTTGAAGTCTACGATTGCATCTCCATCTAGTATCTTGATACCGCCATTGGTCATCAACCACAAATGATCGTCTACTGCTATGAGTTGATTAATCGATCCCAATTCATAAGCGGCCAGTTTTTGCAACGTCGGGGGGGTGAAGTTTTGATTTCCGAGGCTCATTTCATCCAATGTTGATTGCGAAATCCGATAAACTCCCCCCGAAGCTCCTATATAAATATCTCCTTTCCATTCAAGGGCTGTCCAGACCTTACGACCTATGATGATTTCAATGGCATCGCCAGAAAGCGGCATCAGATAAAGAGAATGCCCACCTCCAGCAAGAACATACTGGGACAGGTCGAGAAAAAATTCCGTACTTTGGAGCAACTCCCCTTTCTGATTGCGTATCGTATGAAATTTTCGATTTACTGCATCAAACCATTCAATTCCCTTATTTGTACTTATATAGATCTTTTGATCATCTCTTGTAAATACAGCTCTAATGAATTTGGGAATCAACATTTCATTAGATCCAATGAGTGAAAGTCGTTGCGCCTTAGGGTCATACTGGTTGATACCTAATCCTGGTGTCCCTACCCAAATCATATCATTCTTAGAAACACACAGAGTTGTAATGTTATTAGAAGACAGACTTGTAGGGTCCTTTTCGTCATGAGTGAACGTCTTAATAGTGTAATCTTTTTTATCCAACATACTCAAGCCTTCCACTGCAAACCAGATGTGGTCCCCCTGGTCGACAATGGCTTGCCTCCTATTTCCTGATGTCCCGCTAAACTTGTGAGTAAACAACAATTCCCCTGAAGTAAGTACCTGGCTGATGTAATCAGAAGATAAGATCCAAACCCGCTTCTCACGATCTATCAACAACTCTTTGGGCTCCTCAACAGCGATAACATCCGCTTTATTTATGTCAAACTGATGATCTCGTGTATTGTAGATATAGAGGTTTTTACCAGTGGTAATCCATATTTCTTCTTTAATCGTGATGATCGACGAAATCCGCTCGTTCTTTAACTCATTCAAAAGCGTTTGCATCTTCCTCGTTTCAAATTGATTGTCGGAAAAACGAAGCAGATAAAGTCCCTTATTCGTTCCGATCATCAAGAGAGAATCTCCTACAGGATGCATTTCATTAACCATATTTGCGCCCTTCCTTTCATCGGGAATCTTGTAATTGTTAAAACTGCGGAGCTCAGAATTATAAACACTAATGCCCGCTGCTGTTCCTATCCAAAGATTTCCCTTCGGACACTCCGTTAGACTGAAAATCTTATTATTCCCTATTGAAGAGGTATCATCAGGATGGTTCCGAAAAATTTCAAATGAATGACCATCATATCGATTGAGGCCATCGAGAGTACCAAACCACAAATAACCTTCTCGATCCTGATAAGAAGCAAATATTGCGGATTGCGAAAGTCCATCATCAACACTCAGCCTCCTAAACTGATAGGATTGCGCTTTTACTTGCAGCCCGTTGACAAAGATGAGAATCACAAAAAGCTTAAATAGTAAGTAGCTCTCTTTTGGCACAATGAATTTTGAAAATATTTCTCTTAGGTGAAATCAGTCTTTCGTATACGCTAACCAATTCGTGATAACAAGTTTAGCGAAACGAAAGATGAGGCTAACGGATCATTGGGAGTCAATAGGGTGACACGTACGAAAACTCAAAAATCCCAAAAGCAACTGCAATAGTTGTCGCATTGATCAAAACAAAGCGTATTTCCGCTATATTTTAACTATTTAAGAATCCAGGAAAGCATCCTGAATGGTAATCATATCAAAGGGTTTCGAGAAAGATTTAATGATCAGGTGATTCTCCAGAGCACTCCTAACCTTTTCATTAGCGGGAAATCCTGTCAAAATAAAACATCTCAAATGAGGGAATTTCTCTTTTGCCTGCGTAATGAAGTCAATGCCGTCCATACCGGGCATTCTCATATCACTGACTACAATGTTTAGCTGATCCCCTTTGTTCTGAAGAACGGAAAGACCTTCAAATCCATCTTTGGCAATATCAATTTCAAATTTATCTTGAAATGTAATTTTGAAGAGTGTCAGATTCATCTCCTCATCATCTACATACAAAACTGATGGTTGTTGGCGAATAGACATCAAATGTGCTTAGTGGTTCGTTAAATGTAAAAATAAAACTTCAAATAAACACCACCGAAAGACTAACTTAGATAGCAGCGCCATCTTTCTTCAATCGTATTTTTAAATCATCATTCACGATCCGCCATCGATTTCTTAGTTTAGTACCTCCAAAGAGTATAGGCAAGGAATGAATGATCTAAACACCCTGATTGTTGCTGAATGTGAAAAGTTGATCGCAGAAGAGTCATCTCGATCATGGCTTTCTGATCAGATCAAAAACCTTTCATCGGGAAGCAGCTTTTTCATTGCATTTGGAATGGCTCCGAAAAAAGTGGGAAAGGCTCCGGTGACCCTTTCGGAGGAGTTGATGGACGCCTTCCAATCCATTAATCTTGAGGCCCATCAAATCGGCTGGAGTCTCGATGAATTAGCAAGATTAGCTTTGTTGCTGCATTTGCCTTTAAATGGAAGACACGGTACACTCAAAAAGCTTCTGACCACTTCTGACATTCGTGAACAAAAACTAATCTATAAATCGATCCAGTATTTACAGGAACCAAAAGAGTTTGAAATGCAGGTAGTTGATGGGATACGTACCAATATGATCGATGTTTTTGATGCGATCGCTTTGCACAATAGTTTCCCCATAAAGCATTTCAAAGAGGCAGCCTGGAACCAAATGGTTTTGAAAGCCATTTTCATGGAGCGGCCTATCCATTGTATTACTGGGCTGGATAAAAATCGAAATGCTGACCTGGCCAGGATCGCTGTTGATTTTGCCCACGAGCGACAATCAGCCGGGCGAAAAGTAACACCAGAGCTGTGGCGACTAGTCGTACCATTTGTTGATGAAGCCTTGCTGCCAGACCTTATAGAGATTGTCCAATCAGGAGACAATCTGGAGCAGGAAGCCGCAGTGCGAGCCTTATCAGAGTGTGACCTTCCCTCTGCTCATTCCTGGCTGGAAAGTCAAGGGATTCAAATCAATCCAAAAGGATGGAAGGCTATTGGAGAAGCCACATTTAGTTCGAAATAATCTTACATAACTAATTAAAAATGAAATATATAGACCCACATATTCATATGATTTCTCGAACCACCAGCGATTATGAAGCTATGCATAAAGCTGGCGTGGTGGCAGTGATCGAACCGGCCTTTTGGTTGGGACAACCCAGAACGACCGTGGGAAGTTTTCAGGATTATTTCAGCACTATTGTGGGCTGGGAGCCTTTCCGGGCCTCGCAATTTGGAATCAAACACTACTGCACGATTGGACTAAACTCCAAGGAGGCCAACAACGAAGCACTGGCTGAGGAAGTGATGGAGTTGTTGCCCCTATACGCCATGAAAGACAATGTGGTAGCCATTGGCGAAATTGGATATGACGACCAAACAGAGGCAGAAGACAAGTACTTCAGGCAACAGATCGAACTGGCAAAAACTGTGGATCTCCCAATTATGATTCACACACCACATCGGGACAAAAAGAATGGAACGTTGAGAAGTATGGATGTTCTTGAAGAGCATGGGTTCGATCCTTCAAGAGTAGTCATTGATCACAACAATGAAGAGACCGTAAAAAATGTACTGGACCGGGGATACTGGGCGGCCTTTACAATCTATCCAAAAACGAAAATGGGCAGTGAACGGATGGTCGAAGTTGTGAGAGAGTATGGCTCCGAGCGCATAATTGTAGACAGCTCCGCAGACTGGGGTGTCAGTGATCCGTTATCCGTTCCTAAAACAGCAAACCTGATGAAAGAAAAAGGAATTGCTGAATCTGATATCCAATTGACCTGTTATCAAAATGCACTTTCCGCGTACGGTCAAAGTGGCAACATGAAAGAAAGTGATTGGGTTGATGGTGTTTCCTTTGATCAGTCTGTCCTATATGGCGGTAACAGTGTACTTCGGGGCCAAGAACCAAAAAAGTCTTCTACTCAGAATATTGTAGAAAATTGAGCGACGGAAGACCAAACCCGTATCTCGTACTCATACGCCCGGCCAATGTGGTAACGGCTATTGCAGACATTTTTGCAGGGATATCCTTGTCGGGAATACTGAATAGCAAACTACTACCCGGTATAACCTGGGATGCATTGGCTTTAGTATTAACCACCGCCTGTCTGTACGCAGGTGGAATTGTTTTCAATGACGTATTCGATCTTGAACTCGACAAGAAAGAACGTCCGGAAAGGCCTCTTCCTTCGGGTCAGGTTTCTAAGATACAAGCTATTCGATTTGGACTGGTACTCTTCGCTATCGCAATAGTCGCAGCGTGGAGTGTATCAATAGTAAGCATACTAATCTGCCTAGGTATCATTGTGTGTGCGACGACTTATGACAAATACTTCAAGCACACCCTCGTTGGTGGACCATTGGTAATGGGCCTGTGCCGAGGCCTCAATTTGCTTCTTGGTATCAGTATTGTCTCAAGTCAGGTTTCTGAATTGTGGTGGTTAGGTGGATTACCCGTTTTATTCATTGCTGCTATTACATTAACCAGCCAGGGAGAAGTTCATGGAAACAACCGTTATTCTGTCATGGTGGCTTCGTGCTTTGACCTAGTCGTGGCAGGCACTGTTCTGTACCTTGTGTTTCTGGGGTACTTTCAACTATTGGCCGTTTTGCCTTTCTTGCTAATTTGGCTGCTCATGAACCTTCAGGCCAAGGGAAAAGCAATTATAAAAAACACACCTGGCAATGTAATGAAGGCCGTAAAAATGGGTATCATCTCTCTGATCCCATTAGATGCCTGTTATGCCGCTGGCAGCAGTTACTGGTGGTTTGGATTAATTACCCTACTCCTTCTTCCACTGTCTTTATTACTTTCACGGAAATTCGCGGTAACCTGAACAGACAGAGGCGCTCTGATGAGAATTCAACAAAATTTTACAGTAAGTTATAATTACGAAATTCGTTTCACCCGAAACTTATTTCAACTAGAAAACCCCTTGCTTCAAGAGGTCATTTCCGTAGACAGGAATACCCGAGTTGCATTTGTGATCGATTCTGGAGTGGTAGCACATCACACCGATTTAGAAAAGGAGATCTCTGCTTACCTGGCGACGACTCCTAACCTTACATTAGCTGCTGCTCCATTAGTCGTACCCGGTGGGGAAATCGTAAAAAATGACCTGGACTATTACAATCAAACATTGTCATTGATCAATGAAGTCAAAATTGATCGTCATGCTTATCTCATTGCTATTGGAGGTGGTGCAGTTTTGGACATGGTTGGTTTTGCAGCGGCTGTAGGTCACAGGGGAATCAGACATATTCGCATACCTACAACTGTTTGAGTCAAAACGATTCTGGTGTAGGTGTTAAGAATGGAATCAATTTCTTTGGGAAAAAGAATTTCATTGGCTCGTTTGCGCCTCCAGTAGCTGTCATAAATGACACAACGTTTCTTACAACACTGGAACCTCGGGATTGGAGATCAGGCGTTTCGGAGGCAATCAAAGTAGCGCTCATAAAAGATGCTCCATTCTTTGAATGGCTTGCTTCAAACGCCAACGCAATCAATGAACGTAATCTGGATGTCATGACCGAATTGGTCTATGAATGCGCAAAGTGGCACTGTGACCATATATCTGGAGGCAATGACCCTTTTGAACGGGGCTCTGCCAGGCCTCTCGACTTTGGTCACTGGGCAGCACATAAACTGGAGCAGCTTACTCACTTTGAGATTAGGCATGGCGAAGCAGTAGCCATTGGGATCGCGCTTGATGTAGTTTACGCCACTAAAATCGGACTCTTGGAATCAGATATTGGAGAACATATTCTCCGTGTCATTGCAAGTTATGGATTTGATTTGTTTCACGATGCCTTGCTGGATAATAGTAAAGAACAAGTGAATCCTGTGCTACTAGCAGGAATTGAAGAATTCAGAGAACACCTGGGCGGAGAACTTTGCATCACCTTAATTGATCGCATTGGCCATGGTTTGGAAGTACACGAAATGGATTTAACTGCAATTGAAGAAGCTGTACTTACTCTAAAATCCAACGTTCAATCACATGCACATTGATCATCACCAAGGATTACTAACCTATTGCAGCAACATTCATCCAGGAGAAAGCTGGGATGAAACCTTCAATAATCTAAAACAATACACAACTCAAGTAAGAGACCAACTTACAACAGATCGATTTGGAATCGGCCTTAGACTGTCAAACCAAGCCTCCCTTGATCTTGCAAAAACAGAAAATCTACAGACATTCAAATCCTGGCTTGAAAAAAACCAAATGTTTGTCTTCACTATCAATGGCTTTCCCTACGGGCAATTTCATTTCGACGTAGTGAAGGATAAAGTCCATGCCCCAGACTGGACCAACCCTGATCGATTGGCATATACCAAAAGGCTTTTCGATATTTTGGCAGTATTGTTACCAGAAGGCATGGATGGTGGAGTCTCTACTTCCCCACTTTCTTATCGTTTTTGGTATTCTAATATAGAGGCCCTTGAAACCTCGAAATCTACTTCTGTATCTCAACTGTGTGAACTACTTATCTACCTACATCAGTTAAGGGATTCCACAGGAAAAACCCTTCATTTAGATATGGAACCGGAGCCCGATGGCATTCTGGAAACCACTGAAGAATTTATCACCTTTTTCGAGCAGTATATGCTCAAAATGGGTCTACCCATTATTCAGAAACATTTGAATTGTGAAGAATCCAGGGCCGATTCAATCATCAGGACTCATTTTCAATTGTGCTACGATGTATGTCACTTTGCTGTAGGTTATGAGAATCCGACAAAGGCGATTACTAAAATTCAGGAGGCTAAAATTAAAATTGGTCGCATTCAGATCAGTGCAGCGCTTGGATCTCCAACCCTAAACACCGCTAACCAATTGGAAATTATAAAACAACTTAGGACTTTTGATGAACCTGTATATCTGCACCAGGCTGTGATCAAGTCACATGATGGCCAACTGAAAAGATTTAAAGATTTGGGGGAAGCGCTGGATGGCATAACGGATAACGACAGTGAAATAAGAACGCATTTTCATGTACCTATTTTCACGCAAACGTATGATCAGCTGGTCTCTACTCAATCCGACATTATTGAAACTCTGAAAGTGTGGAAACAAAGCAACTTTACTAACCACCTGGAGATAGAAACTTACACATGGGATGTCCTGCCGGCGAACATGAGAACGGATCTGGTCAAGAGCATTACCAGAGAATTGGATTGGGTTATTGATACACTTGATCAGGCATGAAAAAAAATGCGCTGATCAATATCGTTGGGTTATCCAAAAAAATAATTGGTGAACACACCCCTTTTCTGAAACAATGGAGTTCACAAAAAGAGATTGCAACCATTGATCCTGTATTGCCAGCAGTTACTTGTTCTGTCCAAACTACCTATCTCACGGGTAAATGGGCCAGTGAACACGGTATCGTAGGAAATGGCTGGTATTTCAAAGACGAACAAGAAGTTAAATTATGGCGACAGTCCAATAAGCTGGTACAAGCTTCCAGCATTTGGGATTATGCACGTGAAAAGAACCCAAACTTCACTTGTGCCAATATGTTTTGGTGGTACAACATGTACTCAACCGTTGACTATTCTGTTACTCCCAGGCCACAATACCGAGCGGATGGCCAGAAAATTCCTGACTGTTACTCCCAACCTGCTTCACTAAGAGATGAGCTTCAACAGCAACTCGGAACATTCCCATTATTCGATTTTTGGGGACCGAAGACCAGCATCAAATCAAGTCAGTGGATTGCCGACGCCAGTCAATTGGTCTTTGAAAAGCATGAACCAGATTTGTTGCTGGTTTACCTTCCTCATCTGGATTATGTACTTCAGAAGTTTGGCCACGACCAGCAACATTTACCCAAAGACCTCCAGGAGATTGACCAGGTCTGTAAGGGGTTAATTACCTGGTTGGAAACCAGGGGGGTTCAGGTTTCTTTAATATCTGAATACGGTATTACCAACGTGGAACAACCGATCCATATCAATCGCATTTTGCGACAAATGGGGTTGATTGATATAAGGGTTGAAAATGGTCTGGAATTGTTGGACGCTGGTGCTTCAAAAGCCTTTGCCCTTGCTGACCATCAGGTTGCTCACATCTATTGCAATGATCCTACTGTCAAGCAACAGGTAAAAGAAAAGCTTCAGGTTGTTTCAGGCATTGAAAAAGTCCTGGATGATGAAGGTAAGAAGGCCAATCACGTAGACCATGAAAGAAGTGGGGATTTGGTAATCGTGGCTGATAACAAAAGCTGGTTTACTTACTATTACTGGCTTGATGATCAGGTTGCACCAGATTTCGCTCGGATGGTAGACATTCACAAGAAACCAGGATACGACCCGGTAGAAATGTTTCTGGACCCTGAGAAGAAGTTGATCATTCCACGAATCGTACTCAAGTTGCTGGCAAAGAAAATGGGGTTTCGAACAGTAATGAATGTAATTCCTCTGGATGCATCACTGGTAAAAGGTTCTCACGGACGAGTAAATCTACAGGATAGAGATAAGGCGATTTTTATAAGCGAAGGGGCCGGACAAAACAGCATTGACCCAACTGATATTCGGGATATTCTAATAGGCAAGATTTTTGATTCTGAGCTATGAAGCCGCTCGACCAACTCATCAGGAACCCCTATCTGATCTTTCTGATTGATGGCATAGGTGCATTGGTAACTGCTCTATCCTTAATAGTAATATTACCTAATTGGGACTTAATACAAATGCCAGCCGATATGCTTCACCTTTTAGGGGGCATCGCCGTTGTTTTTGCTACTTATTCTCTAAGCAATTATTTCTTTCAATTCACTCGCATCAACTTATTGATCCGAGTGATTGCCATCTCAAATCTGTTTTATTGCTCTTTATCAGGAATTATTATCGTCCAACTTTCCAGGAATCTCTCAATCTACGATTTCATCTATTTTACCGGTGAAATCACAATTGTATTAACACTTGCATTTGTTGAGTTGAAGGTCGCAAATAAAATCTAATTCTATTCTGGTTACTACTTTAATTCCGCCGGAGCGTAATATCCTTTCTTACCTTCGATTTGGCTACGTACTTTACTAACTTCTTTCACAGAAACGGCACCCTCCTCATTTCCAAAAGCATTCCTTACGTAGGTAAGTACCGCGGCAGCTTCTTCATCTGTCAGTAAACCCTCAAATGGTGTCATGGGTACTTGCCCTGGATAGTCCACACCATTGACGGTAATTGGACCTAATAACCCCTTCAGTGTTAGCTTAATGAGCCGTTCTTCGTCTTGTAACCAATCAGATTGAGCAAGGGGTGGAAACCCTGCGGCTGGTAAGCCTTTTCCATCATATTGATGACAGGTTCCACAATAACCATCTTTTTCATATATCCTTTTCCCCAGGTCCCAGGTATCAGCTAATGCGTCCGTAAAAGGATTCTCTATGGTTTCTTTAACTCCCAAATCGAGCTTTTCTCCATTCAGATGGGCCTGAGCAGTAAGGTATGGAACCGAGCTCCACTGATCCAACTCCCTGGTTGAAGCAACTTCTAACACTGCCAGTCCCTGTGTTTTCTCCATCCATGAAGCGGTAATGATCGCTTCTAAACGGACTCTGCCATGTTCGTCTGCAGCTGCCAATTTCATCCATTCAAAAGCTTCAGGAATTTTATCAAGATTGTATCTCAAGACACGTACAGCCGCAGCCCGTGCCCGGTGATCAGTTGATTTTAATACCTTATCCAATAAACCAACATCA
This sequence comes from Cyclobacteriaceae bacterium, assembly GCA_965215825.1. Taxonomy (GTDB): domain Bacteria; phylum Bacteroidota; class Bacteroidia; order Cytophagales; family Cyclobacteriaceae; genus JAWPMT01. The sequence continues at coordinate 3,038,674 of CBDCEM010000003.1, forward strand.
ACCTGATTCAAACCCCAGGTTACCCAAAGTGCTTCTAGCAAGTGATGGGTATAATTTTCATCTGCTTGATTCAACTGAGATACCCATATCATCAAAGCATCCTTCACTGCTTTAGGATCCTGTCCCCGTAATGCTCGGCGAGCACGATATCGGGTTCTATACTCATACGATTTTAACAAGTTCAATAATTCAGGAACATTGGCCTCAGAGACATTGACAGGTGTAACCAAAGGTCTGGAAGGATATGTGATTCGATAAACACGGCCATGAGCATGATCTCTGAGAGGGTCACGGGCATTGTGCTGCATATGTCCAATCAGCACATTGTGCCAGTCCAACAAATACAAGGAGCCATCTGGCGCGAACTCCAAATCTACGGGACGGAAGTTTTGGTCCGAGGAGCTTATTAAATCTTGTCTGTATTTAAGCGCGTATCCCGTTCCCGCATCTTTCACGGCATGTTGTTTTATTCCCAGGAATCCGATTGTGTTATTGAGAATGATATCTCCCTGAACCTCCTCGGGAAAATGCCCACTGGAAATAAATTCAAGACCAGATGTAGGCCTTACCAGGTGCTCCTCTTCAATCAATTGTTTCGGATTGGACGTGGCAACACCGTAGCGTGGTTTAACCGATCCTTGCTGCATCCACCGTAAGGCAGGCCCAGAAGTGTCGAGGAAGAAATTTTGACCCCAGTCATCAAAAGCAATACCCCAGGGATTAGGGATTGGTAATTGTGCTGTGCGCTCCAGATGGTGGCGCTGTGGACTATAACGATAAAACCCTCCGTTTGTCGCCCTTACAGGGCCGTAGGCTGTCTCTACATTGGTGTGTAGAAAAACACCTTCTGCCATGTAGATGGCTCCGGAAGGATCCGCACTAAACGCACTTATGGCGTGATGTGTATCATGATCATCAAACCCACTTAGAATCACTTCTTCCCGATCGGCTCGATCATCACCATCATCGTCAATCAACAACTTCAGATGAGACCCTTGCGATACATAAACACCTTCTGGGGCAAACTCAAACCCGATGGTCAAATGCAAGCCATCTGCAAAAGTGGTCTGCTTATCCGCCTTATAATCTCCGTCAGTATCTTCGAGAATGATCAGTTTGTCATTAGGTTTGGCGTCGCCCGGCTTGTAATGAGGATAAGAAGGCATCACCCCAACCCATAGCCTGCCCTGATTGTCAAAGGACATTTGCACAGGGTTAGCAAGATCCGGGAATTCTTGTTCAGAGGCAAAGAGCGAAATTTCATAGTTCGGGGCCAATTTAAAACTGGACAGTGCTTCTTCGCCATAGAGGTACCTTGATTTTCCTCTTCCATAATCACCTTCGATGTAGTTGGTCTCGACTTCCGGAAGGGCAATTGTCTTCTTGTCAGCTGCTTCCAAATCCATCTCTATACCTTGGGCCGCTTTCCAGATCGCAGTATCCCTAATAGCTGTCATCTGCCTGATCTTCTCCAATTCATAAGGGTAATTGTCCGGGCCGAAAGGATCATAACGTCTACCAAAAACATGAACCCCATTGGGTATTTTGTAATCATTTTGCCAAAACCAGTTTTTTTCCAGAACAGCATCACGAACATCAGACTGGTTTGCCCTCTGCGGGATCTCTCTGCCAAAAATGGACTTTATCAGAAAATTACTAAACTTTTGACTCCCTGCTTCATTCAACTGAAAACCATCTTGCGTCAATTGCTCTGTTCCAGACATCCATTTCTTCGAAACCACAAAGGCATCTATAAATAGCACATTATTGGCGGAACACACCTCTTCCATAGCAGCGGTATATTGCAATAACCGTTCGTTTTCACTGGTTCCATCAGGTAAATCATATTGCTGAGAGAGGTCCTCAAATGCGATCGGTGAAACAAGTGTCAATTGTGGTGAATTGACTCCATCATATTGTTGGGCTAAAGTATGCTTAATGAAAGCGTCTAATTCTGACTTGAAATTTGACAATCCCGCCTCACCAGAGAAGGACTCATTATATCCAAAAAAGGCAATGATACGATTGATCTCATGACGCCTTAGCCATTGGTCGGGATATTCGAAGTGTCCTTCACTCCCGGATGGCTGCGCTAACACCGTTTGATATTGCTCTGCTCCGTCAAAAGCCCATGGAGTATTTCGACCAGAATGTGGCCTAAACCCCGGCGTATCTCCGGCATCACAAAAATTTCGGATGTATAACTGTTGATCCGGATATGTAAGGTGTAGGCCTGATTCGAAATGTCCATAAAGCATTAATCTGGCCCCCAGGTTATTTCCGATAATAGCGATACGTTCTCCTTTATTTAGCTTTACCGGAGTACTACACTGTGAACAAACAATCCACACACATACATATAAAAAGCCCGAAACAGATTTGCTTATGTCTCTCATTTGACGAAGGTCAGGTTATGCATCCGAATATAAAGAGAATAATAGTTTGGTTACAGAATTAATCTACCTAAAATCCAGGAATGAACTATTCTGAAAAAGACTGGCGCATTTGGAATAAATAAGGTCATTGGAATATTCATAAAAGTCCTTTCGCGATCATCCATATTTTGCTTAAAGGTCTTCAAAATTATGATTTGCTAATGAGCTATCTTGGCCGCTATGAAAAAAGCAGAATTCGCCTTAGTCATTACTACCATTGCTCCATCGGAGCATGTTATTCTGAAAAAATTCGCTAAGAATCAAAATGAAAGGCAATTTGACTTTTTTATTATAGGAGATAAAAAAACCCCTGCAGCGTTCCATTTAGAAGGAGCAAATTACTTTTCATTAAAAGATCAATTAGATCTGGATTTCTCTCTGTCACAATTTCTTCCTCAGAATCATTATTCCAGAAAAAATTTAGGATATCTCCTCGCCATATCAAACGGAAACAATGTTATCGTTGAAACAGATGATGATAACTCGCCTCTACCAGAATTTTGGCAAGACAGAACAATTGAGGCAAAAGGAATATTCATAGAAAATGAAGGTTGGACCAATACTTACCAGTTTTTTACTTCAAAGAAAATATGGCCCAGGGGATTCCCACTGGAAGCAGTCAACGATCAATCACAAAACTTAGATCGTCAGGAAAGATTTTTATCCAGTCCAATACAGCAAGGATTAGCCAACGGAGATCCTGATGTCGATGCCATCTTTAGAATGACTTGTGATCTTCCTGTTAATTTTGTTGATCATCCGCCGGTTATACTCTCCGCTTTCAATTGGTGTCCATTCAACAGCCAAAACACCACATGGTTCAAAGATGCATTTCCTTTAATGTATTTACCTTCTTATTGTAGTTTCCGAATGACGGATATTTGGCGAAGCTTTGTTGCCCAAAGAATATTATGGACATGTGGGCATCACCTGCAATTTCACCAGGCGACTGTTTTTCAGGATCGTAATGATCATTCTTTTATCAAGGATTTCGAGCAAGAGATACCTGGTTATTTGCATAATCACAAAATAATCACTGAGTTGACCAACCTGGATCTAAAAAGTGGCAAAAACGCCATGCTTGACAATTTGATTTCCTGCTACAAATGTCTTATTGAGAATTGCGGTGTGATTGACAAAGGTGAATATCAGCTATTGGAGGCCTGGTGTTCCGACATATCCAGGTTTATCTAAGTGTTCTATTAACTATAGGTAACGCTATCGAAATAAAAGCTTTTTAGCCAGCCTCTTCAGGGCACGATAAATACGCAATACTGTGTGGTAGGCATTCACCAATAGGGCTGGAGGACGATTCCACTCAGTATCAAATGGAGAACTCCCAAAAGGGTTGCTTACCTCAAGGTCACTATTAAGGTATTTTTTGAAATAAGGATGAGCTGCCAGGCATTGCTTTCTATAATCATGTCTGGTTGGATGGTCAATGGAGAAATCATACTCCGTGGGCAAGTACCAGGTGTCTATTTCTGCCTTAATATCGCCAGGAAATGGGCTTTTTTTCCAATATTTCAAAAATCCTTCAAGCCAATAACCGTGAACATGGCGATAAAGGCAAGATTTCGGTAGAAGTAATTTAAATGAACTTGCGCACGCCGCTGTTGAATATTCCATGTGTTGCCAACGATTGTTATCAGAGGGAAGAGCCTCCAGTATTTCTTGTAACATATCCGATCGATAGACGACAAATCCAGGCACCGGAGTTGTAAGAATCTCATTTCCAATCAATTGGATTGACTGTTTCATCATGGAAGGATTCTTACCCTTTATCCAATGATCATTACCCCATTCAATCATAATATAATCATCGTCATTGTAAAGGACCTTTACTCTATTCCAATCAAGGAAATAATCAAAATCCTGCACATGACTATAAGCAAAGGAATCAGCATTAAGGACGTCAGCCTTGTTTAATAATTTCGTGAAAGCTTCATCATCCGGGTGTATATAGATATGATCTCCTGGCCAGGGCATAGTCCATCGAGTATTGCTTTCTGCAATCTGAGCAAGCATAAAGTCACTCCAACAAGGAGGTGAATCACCCTTGATTGTAAAATCGGAAAATCCATATTGGTCAGCTGCTTTTTGAAATTCAGGAATCCATTCCTGGCCTCTTTCTATATTTAATCGAAACGTCGCATCTTTCAACGAAAGGTTCGAGGTAAGGCAGCATAGATAATCTCTATAGTCCCAATAAGTATTTTCCGCAGTGACAATAAACGATTGGGCAACCAAAAGGGAATTCTCCTTTGACATGTCTAAATCATTCTAAATGGGCAACTTTCGTTCCATACAGTCAGATCAAGCTATTCTATCAATAACTCAGTATCTTGATACTTATCCGCAAAGTCACTGCGAATAAAAAGTAATTCAGCTCCTATCCTTTCCTTGTCCTCAATGTTTCTTTCCAATTCATAAACTAGTTTGTAGCCCATGTCTTTAATCTTTTTGACTCCTGCCAACACATCTTCCTTTGTATAAACTCCGGGAGGAACTCCATCATTGGGATATTGATCAGATGAACTATTGAGCCACACATGAAATCCCATATTAATCTGAGGAACTCTCAACTTGACCGTCAGGCCTTCCAGTGCCGGAAACTCCGCACCCTCAATATCTAACTTTAACACTGAAGCTCCTTGATAAGTTAGCATAATATCATCCAGGGATATCGTTTTAGCCTTCTCTCCAAATGGTGACAATAGTGTTTGGGCCGGTCCTCCAAGTGAAATGGTTAAATCACTTTTGGCGTGTATCGCTCTTCTTATAAGGGTAAAGTGTTTTCTTTTCTTAAACCGCCTGATGACGTATCGCAACCATGTTTTGAAAGCCAATTTGGTGGGGTCGATACCAATAATAAAACACTGCTTTTGATCGATCAATTTTTTATCTGCCGAGATGTCATTAGCAAGTCCTCCTGAAATGATAACACTCTTTTCTGTTACCAAATCAAGGTCCAGACTGTACCCTCCCCAATTGGAGCCAATGGCGGTTAGGTATTTATTATTTGCCTTGTATGCGGCTCTTATTTCCTCCGGAGTAGTGGCTATTTTTTTCATCTAAGTAACATATATGTAGTGGTCGGTAACTAACAGAACGAGTTGTCTCTTCAACCTTAACTTTTATTGAGACAAAATTTTAGATCCTCGGTTTCTAATACCTGGTAAACGTATATTGATTTTAAGTAAAAGAACTTTTATACTTATAATGAGATTAAACTTAAACTTTAACATCTGCTTGCCTATCAACAATGCCTCTGGAATCTTATTTGCGAGATAATAGAAATTGAACCACTTTGTCGAGAATAAATACATGAAATGATCGGCATTGAGGCTGTCCACATCCCACTCTTCAGTCAGTTCCGGAAGTGGGTTCGAGAACAAATCAACAATATTTTCGGAAACTTTGAGTGAACGCAGCAAGTTTTGAAATACATAATTATTCTCAATTTCAAATTTTTGAGAATCCATTGTTGTCTTTGAAGTCTCATGCAATCGAAACCTGGCAATGGGGATATCTATTTTATGCACATTTCTAATTCCATATTTCGAAACATATCTAAACCATAAATCCAAATCAAAAGAGTAGTTCATGGCTTCGTTTAAATAGCCCAATTCACGAACAATAGCCAATTCATAGAAATGTGCAGGTTGACCCATGTCAAAATAAACTAAGGAAAGTTCCGAAGACTTAGACAAAAAGGCACTTGTTTCACCTACCACGTTTTCAGTATGCTCCTTAAAGTGCAAACAATTTCCAATAACAGCCTGTGATTTGATTTTCATATATTCCTCAGCTATGAGGAATAGTGCTCTTGGTTCCAGCAAGTCGTCACTATTGATCCAATTGCACAATTCCCCAGATGCCATCTTCAAGCCCTTATTAATCGCCTCACTTTGCCCAGTATCTTCTTCGCTAATCCATTTTGTGATTTCATGGTCATATTTCTTAATAATGGACAAGCTTTCATCTGTACTTCCACCGTCTATAATAAAATATTCCAGATTAGGGTACTGCTGAGAAACAATCGAATTAATGGTCTGCTCGAGGTATTTTCCTCCATTGAAATTGGGAGTGATGATTGATATTTTTGGCCAATTGGTCTTTGTAATCATATGTTTTGATAAATTGACCGTGATTAGGATTCATTGATTCCTCATTACCATAACGATAAGACAGCAAGGTCGCCCAATTATTGGTTTCAGACAAATCAATATGAGCCTTAAATTACTGATAGTATGCCCGAATCACTCAGAAACTTATCCTCGATTGAATTTTTAATATAATCAGATGTTAGTAAAACTCAATCATGAAACCATCAATAACATTAGTCAATTATGCAGACAAGGCGTTTTATAGAAGTCAAAAGATAAACGGAGTTACAGCCAGACTTTTTGGTCATTTCAATCGCATCCTTTCCTATAGACCGTCAGATATAGATCCAGTTTTTTTTGAGAAGAATATTGAAGTTCTATCGCAACCAAAAGGTGGAGGCTTCTGGCTCTGGAAACCCTATTTTATCTTGAAAGCTTTGAAAACTGTTCAGGAAGGAGATTTCGTGTTTTACTCTGATTCCGGAGCATTCTTTGTTAAACCTGTCCTTCCATTGATTCAAGAATTAGAAAAGTCCAAACAAGATATTATGTGTTTCGAGCTTGATGAGCGCTTCGAATATCAATGGACCAAAAGGGATTGTTTCCTTTTAATGGACCAGGACCACCCCGCAGACGTTCAAAGCTTACAACGTATGGCTACTTTTTCACTCTTTAAAAAGACCAAAACCTCAATGAATTTTGTCATTGAATGGCTCAAATATGCTCAAGATTCTCGAGTACTAACGGATTCTACAAGCGATACCAATAATAATTACCCTGGCTTTGAAGCTCATAGACACGACCAATCTATTTTTAGTTTGCTCACCAAAAAGTATCAAATTAAGGCTTTTCGAGATCCTTCTCAATGGGGAAATGCCTGGGTTTCAAATCATCCAGACTCTTCATATGATCAAATTCTGGTAATAACGAGAAAAAAAAGTACTGATTACGGCTGGGTGTATATCTTGAAAACGTTCTTCAAGGTAGTAGTTAAGCGTTTACTTCAATGGAAAACGTACTAAGTCTTCTGGAAAGCACAAAGTCTACACCACGTAGTGCGACTACTTTCTTCCCCTAAACTTCTGAATTTTAGCCAGGGTAGTATACATCATCCAAAACAGGCTCAAAAAAATACCCATTAACCCATCGCGATATCCACGCTTGTTCAAATAACTGAACCTAAAAGCCCTGTACGGTTCCAATAATATCTCTTTCAACTTTACCCGATCAACTTCATCAGAGCCCACATTCCGCTCATGCCTCAAATACCTAATATGCTTTTCGAAGAAACTTTTATAGGTCCTCATCCAGTAGTGATGAATAAAGTTATCCTGGCGAAATGGGATATTTACTTTTTCATACCCTGAAAGAAGTTCTATGCCCCGATGAACCTGACCTGTAAATATTGACCTACGTCTATGCACCAGGCAAGTTTTTTTATTGATGCCACCCCAGGTCGTTCCTAAAAGTAAATGCTTTTTGAAATAAAATCGCCACGGAACTTCTATGGCTCCGGTTTCCTTACTTTGATCTGGTTCACTCAGCAATCTTATCAACTCCTGAGCTAAATCGGCCGATAATGTTTCATCCGGGTCAAGCATCAAAATCCAATCAAATCGAGTTTTATCATGGATCCACTGATGTGCAAGTTCCACCAGTGGAAACTTCTTATCTTGGATTAATCGACAATCAAAGGAATTCGCTATTTCGCTAGTTAAAGCATCATTTTGGAGGTTGATCACAATGATCTCCTTACAAAAAGCAATAGATAACAAGCAGTTTCGGAGCAACTCACCTTCGTTGTTACTCACGACTACAGCAGAAATATCGGCTTGGGTTTTCAACATATCGGAATCAGGCAAATATCTAATTAAGATTTACCAACCTTAATAAAGGGAATAAAACCATCAATAGATATAGCTTGAAACATTTTTATGCTAAATTCTGAATATCACTTTGAATGATTTCAGACAAATCGTCCCCTTTAGAATAGATCATATTATGATCACCACCTGATATCACATGATCTACATGTTTAGTTTTCTTGTAAAGGAAGGTTACATCTTTAGTTCCATGAATTCTGAGAATTGGTGTCTTTATGTCCTGAGCCCCAGGCCAGGTAGCGATTCGCAAAAGTGACCATTGAAAATAATGTGAGGATAAGCTTTTTACAGATTGCCTGAAAAGTTGTCTCAATTCCCGGGTCCTATAACTGTGCGTAGGGGCCCACAACGGAAACGAGCTCAAAATCAAACCTTTGGTAATAAAACGATGTAACCCTAGTTGTGACAACAACTTCAAGCGACCGGGTGTCTCTTCAGGATGCACGATACTGGAGATCAAAACAATCGCCTTGACGGAATGAATCCTGGCAATTTCCTGCGCAATTACTCCACCGAAGGAATGTCCAATCAATATGATATCCCCATCTACATTCTCCAGTGGCTGACTGATTCGATTAGCATATGCTTGCAACGATTCCCACGTATTTGGTTCAATCCAATCCAGATAGTCCACATCACCATTCCGGATATCCAAATGTCTAAAGAAGCTTCGGGATAATCCCAGGCCTGGAATACAAAAGACTTTCATCACTTTTAGTTTCTGGCCTTTTTCCATCCTTCAAGAAAACCGGTCAATACCTCTCCGATCAACATGTGCCCTTCTGCCGTAAGATGTCTGTCGTAATAGTAATATTGACGTACATGTCGCTGGGCAAAAGAAGTAATCATATGTTCCCTGGGATCAATGAATGGAATACCATGCTCCGCGCAATACGTCTGTAGAAATTCCTGCACTTCATAATTCAAAGGGTCGATGTTCTTGACCCAATCCTCAGGGTCAATCTGACTTTGGTCCGGAATACCCAATATAACCAACTCCGTACCGATTTGTTCGGCCTGGCACTGCATGACATCAAACAACTCGGTGGTAATGTCCAATGCCGTTTGCTTCTGTTCCTCCGTCTGAATGAACCGTTTTCTGATGCCAAAGAAACGGTACCGCAATCCGCGTAGCCCTTCATTTATGGCTACTTTCAGCCTCCAGCCTGTCGCCATTGGAATTTGTTCTCCTTTTTCGGCAATCGCCATAGGGTCTTCATTCCAATCCACCTCATCTCTGCGGATACAATTTCCTTCCTCATCAAAACCATAATCAGGAACTTTGTTTCCCAGGTTACCCTCCAGGTCATTCCAGAAAAAGCCGAGAATTGTAAGATCAGGCTGAAAACCCGCTCCGAATTTCTCAAATACCGCCAGTTCGTTTCGGGTATCGTATGATATGACGCCTGTGTTCGCAACATCAAAAGTTGGACACTGATCTGCTACATGTTGCACGAAAGTCTCTGTATCCTCCACTCCCATCCCATATGTGAATGAATCTCCGAGAAACAATATTCGTTGTATCGAATCAGATTTTTGGTTCGAGAGCTCTTTATCTCCTCTCAACCCCTGCAACGTGTGCTTCGCCTTATGCCTGAATTCACTTTCCGAAATGATCGCCTCAATACCTGGAACGGGCCGGTGATGATAATATGGATGTCTCTCATGCACTTGAGTCCCATGAAGGCTAGGATGATCCCAAAACAAACGCAAACCAATTTCTGCAATTCCTAATGCAAACACGATTCCAATACTAATAGCAATTGCTGCAAATACTCTCTCTTTCATGAGGTCGTAAAAATGTCTATTTCACCAGAAATCAGTATTGAAAGAGGTAAAAGATATTTCAATTCAGCTCGCATTAAAAGAAGCTTCTATTGATCTTCGATCAGTTCAATCAGCCGATCTACACAAGCGTGAACAAATGCCGGATCTTCCGCAGCGTGATCATGTTCTTGCACAATAATATTCTTAGGTAGTCCTTCTTTCAGTCTATTAAAAAAAGCTTCATCTGATGCTTTGTCTTCGAGAACTCCTCCTTTGATGGAGTACCTACCTACCCCGCCTCGGGGTAGCATGAAATATGCCTTATTACGGGTATGCCGCAATCTTTCAATGATTGAATCGGCAACTTTTAGGATTTCTTCTTCATTCAATCTGGGCACGAATACGACTGGACTATGAAAAACAATCTGATGATCTTTCCATTCTTCAGGCACTTCATTTGGAGGAACAAGTATTCCCAGGTGTTCCGCTCCGCCTGGCACCAATACCTGTGGCAAGCCTAACTTCCCGGCAACTGTCAGGCGTTCAGGTCCACCTGCCCGCAAAACACCCCATACATCATCAGCAATCTCTCCCATGGCATAATCAAATACAGCTCCGATAATACCTTCCTTCATCATCTGTTCCATGGCCCGACCACCAGAACCCACAGCGTGGAAAACAATCACTTCATACCCTTTCGATTCAATGTATTGAATCGCCTCCATGGCGCCATTGGTAAGAATGCCAAGATTTGACATCCCAATCAGCGGCTTCTCTCCTTTCTCGACTGTAAAGCGCACCTCTTCTTTGGCCATTCCACAAATTGAAGCTGCTGCGTTGATCAATATTTTTCTTGTGAATGGATTCAGTTTGAGTATATCACTGACGGAGAACATCATTGTGATGTCCTTTATACCAACAAAGCCCGAAGTGTCACCGGAGGCTATAGTGGATACCATTACTTTGGGCAAGCCATATGGAAGCGCTTGCATTACCTCGCAACAAGTGGAGGTACCTTGCGTTCCCCCCAATCCAAGTACGCCATGAACAGCACCAGAAGCAATTTTTGCTACTAAAATTTCAATACAACCAGAGACCACAAAGGGATTTGATTTTTCCCGTGTCGGTGATTCCAGCAACTGATCAAGATCTCCTCCTCCCGCAGCAATCACTTCCCTACGCGTAATATTGGCGGTTATACCTGGCTGTCCAACCACACCAATATCAATCAATAAGGCTTCATGCCCGTGCTTTCGGATTTGATCAATTAGGAATTCAGCTTCCTGATCTTTGGTATCCAGCGTTACTAATAGGGCGATAACTTTCTTCATGGTCTACAAGTTGGGTGAATCGGAAAACTTTATGGCTGCAAATTCCCTGGCTGTTGCTAATACCGCTCGTTCAATGGGTAGTCGTTCGGTAGAAGATCCTGTCCAAAATCCATCGCAACTGGTGTTGTTCAACATAAATTGCGCATCATCCGGATTTTCCATAGCGGCACCATGTGCTACTAGTAACATTTCGGGGTTTATTTCCCGGAGCTGTTGATTCGCCTTTTCCGTTCTGGCAGCTGTTTCCTCTATGGTTTCACCCGAGTCATAGCCGGATATTCCTCCCTTGGTCGTCCCTGCGTGAAAACAGAATATATCAGGTTTAGCTTCTTCTACGATCCTGACACTGTCTTCCATATTGAACGCCAGGCCTATCGAAACCATGTCTTTTTCCTTTACAAGTTTCAGAAATTCAATTTCATTATCCAGCGTAATGCCACTTTTCGTAAGTACCCGATAAATTTCACTGTCTTTATCCACGTAACTAATGGATGGTCCGATATTGGATGCAGAGTAAACCCCCATTCTCTTGCAATCATCGAGAACCATACCCATGTCTTTCAATGGGTCATTTGCATTCAGACATGCACACACAAAGGAATCACCCTTGATAGCGGGCATTATGTCCTCTCTGGTGTAGTTCATGGTCTGCTGATTGGAGTCCAAAATGGGCCACAACATGGACATGGTCCCCATCCCATTGGACCTGAGTCTGGCCCCTGAAAAGGTATTAATACAATCTACTCCCGCTGACTCCAGTAATTTAGCTACTAACCCGCTTCCCGCACTGGCTATGAATATCGGTTTACGGCTGACTACTTTTTTCCGCAGTTTCTGCAATATTTCTTCCCTACTCGTATGTTTGACTATCATTGGTGATCAAAGTAACTTCTGGTGATACAAGTTTTGATCTAAAGATAGTCAATACATATCAAGACTGATATGACCACCTAGGTGGGGAAATCTGAAATTTGAGAAGCTCCTAAATCACTCTTTCATTTCCTCCATCGATGGGAACCTGGGCTCCGGTAATTTTAGAGAAAGTACGACCTAACATTTCCCTTATCAATTCGGCCACATCCTCTGAGGTTACCTCTGATTTTAAAACATTATTGGTTTTATACTCCTCTACAGACAATCCGTAATGATTGGCTCGCGCTTCCAATACTTCATCCGTCCAAATAGCTGTATCATATACCGCATTCGGATGAACCATATTGACTCTTATTCCTTTGCTTCCCAATTCCAACGCCGCTATTCGTCCAAGTTGTGTCAGTCCAGCTTTCGCTACAGAATATGCTGAAGCTCCTGGTCCCGGTGCCGGAACATTTTTAGAACCAACAATTACGATACCCGGATCAAATCCCAGGCTCAGGAAAGGTTCACAAGCCTGTATCAATCGTTGGTGACTTGTCAAATTAAGTTCAAGGCTCCTATCCCAGGTCAACTCAGGCATATTTGCAATGTTGGCACTACTTGGAAAAATACCAGCATTACTGACCAACATATCCAATCCACCAAATCGACATACAAGTTTCTGGATAGCAGCCTGAACCGCATCATTATCCGTCACATCAGTCACCAATGGTAATACTTCAGGTCGACTGAAAACGTCTTCAACCGCTGGGCTTATGTCTAAGGCTCCAACCACCGCTCCGGCCAATGTGAGCGCTTCTACACAAGCTTTTCCAATTCCACTGGCAGCACCAGTAACCAGGGCTATTTTGCCCTGCATAGGTTTGGATTTAGCGCCTTTGCTTAGTTTGGCCTGCTCGAGGCTCCAATATTCCATTTCAAAGAGCTCGGCTGAAGAAAGCGGCTTCCAGCCCCCGATTTGCTCTGCCTGGAAAATCGCTTTTTGTGTGTGTCTGGCAATATCTCCAATAATTCGAGTATGTTTTGGTCCTGGTCCAAAGTAAATAGAACCAGAGCCCGGAACAATAGCCCAGCGTGGTGCAGGATCCAGTATCTTCTGTCGGTCATGATGTTCCTCAAAATAACTTTGATATTCCTGAACAAATACATCAACATCTTGTTTCGGTGACTTTCCAATTACAACTGGGTTTCTCTTTGTCCTGATGATATGATCAGGAGTAACCGGCCCTCTGCCACTGATGTCCCGGATATTTGGTAGATTACTGTAAGCTGCAGAAGCCTCAGAACCATCCGTCTCCGCAAGAATAGGATTCCCCCATTTACTTGATATTTCTTTTCTAATTGTCGCAACCTGAGTGGGTTGAAAAGTACCTCTCTCGCCTACAAGGGATTTTGGTGCATTCTCAGCGAGGTACTTTTCAGCCATGTACACTATTTGAATCATCTTTTCATAACTAACCCTGGCGTCATTATGAAAAGTAAAAACGCCATGATTGAGTAGAATCATTCCATCTATTGAATCCCAATCGGTTTCACGGGTCATTTCATATATTTTCCGAGCAAGGATAAATCCAGGCATCACGTATGGAATAATCAAGATACGATCTCCATAAATCTCTTTGATTTTCTTCTCCCCGTTTGGAGAGTTTGTAATCGTAACCACTGCATCGGCATGTGTATGATCGACAAATGCATATGGAATTAGTGCATGCAGGACCGCTTCAACAGAAGGGTTGGGGGCATTTGGATCTGTCATGGCCATACGTTGGTATTTCACCATGTCCAAATCAGACATTATCTCCAACTCAGCCATCTTCAAAAGAGCCTCCATTTTGACAGGAGCAAACCCAGGCGCTTCAATGGTCGCCAAATCCCAACCGCTACCCTTCACATAGAGGATTTCCTCTCGTTCTCCGAAAAGATTCGTATCGGTCCTCTTAACAGAGGTATTTCCGCCCCCATGCATAACAAGGTCCGGATCCATACCCAACAATCGAGAAGTATATACCCTAAGTTTTAATAAGTCTCCATTGCAGGCTTGCGCCTCTAGCTCATTCCATTTGCTTTCCATTGACGGTCACGTTAGCGTAGTAAATAATAGATAAAATTAATATAAGGGGTGGACCAGAGGCTAGAAATTTGTTTATAATCCTTTTCTCCTCTCTTTTAGAATAGTCAGCCGAATTGTAAGAAATCACAAATTGCCGCGACAAACTCATAAAGAACTCAAAATATGAAACACCAAACTATGAAAAAGCTGAGTGCATTGCACTGGACCCTGATTATAATGGGTTTCCTTTCTGTATTATCAGGTGCCTACCTGACTTTATTACAAGAACCGTTTGGCAGCTATTTCTCAGGTATCATTATTGGCTTGTCCTTGATCGGAGCTACAATCATTCATGCCTCTGAAGATTATGAACCTATCTGATCAAGATGAATCAAACGGCTCAAATCCCGATTATACTTAGGTCCTTCTAGCCGGTTATGAAGAAGATGAGGTTTCAAACCGGAGAAAAGATTGCAACAATAAAATTGGTGGAATTCGTAAGAATAGCAATGCGGAAATTTTAATATCAACAAGGCACCTTGCAAAGTCCACATATATCGATTTTCATACAAAGCTTGATAAACCAATTGATCGGTTTAATTTAGATGTATGGTATTAGCGGATCAGCAACAATCTATCCATGGCAAGTTACTAGTGGCTGATGACAGTCCGAAAAATCTCAATGTCATTCTCAATTTTTTCTCTGCAGATCATGTGGAAATATTATACGCCTCCAACGGGCAATTGGCCATAGATATTGCAAAGAAGGAGGTTCCAGACCTGATCATTATGGATTGGGACATGCCTATCAAAACGGGTATTGAAGCTACCCAGGAAATTACACAGGATCCTCTCACACGGGAAATACCTGTAATTATGGCCACTGGCGTAATGACCAGTCCTGAAAACCTACAGACCGCCCTTGAATCAGGAGCTGTTGACTTTGTTCGTAAACCTTACAATCACATCGAACTATTGGCTCGAGTAAACAGTGCACTTCGTTTGACCCGTGCTCATAAGGAAATTAAACATTTGCTTGAAAAAGAAAAGGACTATCTCCAACAGCAAGTTGATCTCAAAGAACGGGAGTTGTCCTCTTTTGTCATGAAAGCCCATGAGAGAAATCGTGTTTTTGAATTATTACTGGAAACAACAGATAAATTAAGTGGCCAAACATCTGAGGGAGGGAAGATCTATCTCAAAGAGCTCAAAAGAAATATCAAAGCTCAAATGAGTAATGAAAACAACTGGGAACATTTCGTTTTGCAATTTGAAAAAGTGCATCCGGAGTTTCTGAATAAGCTCAAATCAAAGTATGAGTCCCTTACAATCAACGATTTGAAACTCTGTGCATATATTCGAATTGGGCTTAACAACAAAGAAATTGCTAATACCAGTGGGATCGCATATTTCTCCGTAAAAAAGAATATTAACCGACTCAAGAAAAAGCTAGGACTCAGCCAGCACGATGATATCCGTAACTTTCTGTTACTAGGCTAAATACTTCATTCCAAAAATCACAATTCATCTAATCTCTCGCGTCTCCAATTTTGAATATTTCAAAAAAATCGATAATTCCTTTCGAATAATATTATTTTTTACGGTAAATATTGAAAATTCACATGGTTTAGGTAAATTTGACGACTTAAATTCAAACCATCACGCAAGAAAATGGCAAAAAGTAAGCTTGAATACATCTGGTTGGACGGTTATAAACCTACTCAGAGTCTAAGAAGCAAGACAAAAATCCTTTCAAACTTCAGCGGTAAATTGGAAGATGCACCTATGTGGTCTTTCGACGGAAGTTCAACTGAGCAGGCAGAGGGGAATTCTTCAGATTGTTTATTGAAACCTGTAGCAATTTACGCCGACCCGGCACGAAGCAATGCCTATTTGGTTATGACTGAAGTGTTGAACGCTGACGGTAGTGCCCACGAGTCAAATGCCCGGGCCACGATCGATGACGATGACAATGATTTTTGGTTTGGATTTGAGCAGGAGTACTTCCTGTGGGACCCAGAAACCAATTTACCCCTTGGCTTTCCAGCTGGTGGATACCCAGGTCCCCAAGGACCCTATTATTGTGGAGTTGGAGCAAAAAATGCTTATGGTAGAGATATAGTTGAGGAGCATCTCGACCTTTGTCTTGAATCTGGTTTGAATGTAGAAGGAATCAATGCAGAAGTAGCCGCGGGGCAATGGGAGTTCCAAATATTCGCAAAAGGTGCTCAGGAAGCAGGAGACCAAATCTGGGTAGCCAGGTATCTGCTTGAGAGAACTGCAGAGCAATATGGATATGCTATCAATTGGGATCCAAAACCTCTTGGTGATACTGATTGGAATGGTTCCGGTATGCACGCCAACTTCTCTAATTCGATTCTAAGGGAGGCTGGAAACAAAGAAACTTATGATAAGATCTGCCAGGCCTTTGCGCCTTTAGTGGCAGAACACATTGCCGTATACGGAGCTGACAATGATCAGCGCCTCACTGGTAAGCATGAAACACAATCCATCGATCAGTTCAGTTATGGTGTATCAGATCGAGGTGCATCCATTCGTATTCCTGTGGCAACAGTGGAGAACGGCTGGAAAGGATGGTTGGAGGATCGAAGACCTGCATCCAACGCGGACCCCTATAAAGCTGCGGCAAGAATCATTAAAACGGTGAAGGGCGCTTGAGTCTAGTTGACTAGAAAATATAAAGCATAGCCTCAACGAAAGTTGAGGCTTTTTTTTGTCCTTAAATTAGGACCTTCTTACGGCCAGGCACATACAAAAAAAGGCCACTCATATGAGCAGCCTTTCTATTTCCTTACTCCAAAAAGGAGTCTTATTTATTCACTTTGTCCACAATGGCTTTAAAAGCATCGGGATTATTCATGGCCAGGTCAGCCAGTACTTTTCGATCGATTTCGATCTCATTGGCTTTCAGCAACCCCATGAATTTAGAATACGATAACCCATATTCTCTAACTCCAGCATTGATTCTCTGAATCCAAAGTGCACGGAATTCTCTTTTCTTTACTTTTCTGTCTCTGTAGGAATATCCCATTCCTTTTTCGACAGCATTTTTGGCTACGGTCCAAACGTTCTTCCTTCTTCCGAAGTAACCTTTGGCCTGCTTCATCACCTTTTTACGGCGAGCCCTTGAAGCTACATGATTAACTGATCTTGACATTTTTAATTTTTCTTTGACAAAGGGCGTCTCAATTCCATGAGATCTTTCAGCCTCTTCATCGGGTTAAAACAATAAACCTGGTTTAAGAAGCGACTAACATCTCTTTGATGTTCTTCTGATCTGCTTTATTTACCACTGACATTCCTCGAAGATTTCGCTTTTGCTTGGTCTCCTTCTTGGTCAAAATGTGGTTCTTAAAAGCATGCTTTCTTTTAACCTTACCAGTACCAGTCAGCTTAAATCGCTTCTTGGCGCTGGATTTCGTTTTCATCTTCGGCATCTCTCTATTACAACATTTATTTTTTCTTCACCTTAGGTGCGAGGATGATCGACATCCGCTTACCCTCTAACTTGGGGAGCAATTCTACTTTACCCTCCTCTTCAAGTGCTTGAGCAAATTTCAATAACAGAATTTCACCACGCTCCTTGAAAACGATCGTTCTTCCAACGAAATGCACAAATGCCTTCACTTTTGCTCCTTCGTCCAAGAATTTCTTGGCGTGATTGAGCTTAAAATTGAAATCGTGATCGTCTGTATTAGGCCCAAATCGAATTTCTTTAACAACCGTTTTGGCTGCTTTCGATTTGATTTCCTTCTGCTTCTTTTTTTGGTCGTACTTAAATTTGGAGTAATCGATAATTTTACAAACAGGAGGATCTGCCTTAGGCGAAATTTCAACAAGATCTAAGCTTTGCTCTTTCGCCATTTTAACGGCTTTTTCCACCGGATACACGTCTACTTTGACATTGTCTCCTACCACTCGCACCATGGGTGCCTGGATTCTTTCGTTGACCTTATAGGGCTCTTCTACTCTACCTCTATAGGGTCTTCTTCTCTGTTTACCGATTGCTAACCTCCATTTCTAATTGGACCATCTAAAAAAACAAGACGCAAATATGATCATTATTTAATTGATAAACGAAGATATCGTTTGGTCAAATTGAAAAATAATAGGCCATTTGCCATATTTAAATAATTACACCGCGCTAGCTTCCTTGAAATAGCTAACAAAATCTTCCAAGGACTTTGTTCCAAGGTCGCCATGGCCATGTTGCCTTATCGAAAGTGAGCCATCTGCAGACTCTTTTTCCCCAACGATAAGCATGTATGGAATCTTTTTTACTTCGGAATCTCGGATCTTCTTTCCAATCTTTTCATCCCTTTCGTCAATTGTTCCCCGGATATCATGCTCCTGCAGGGCTCTGAATACTTTCTGCGCATATTCATGATATTTTTCAGATATCGGAAGAATCGCAAACTGCTCAGGCGCTAACCATAGAGGGAAATTACCAGCTGTATTCTCAATAAGAATGCCGATGAACCGTTCCATAGACCCAAAAGGAGCTCTGTGAATCATCACAGGCCGATGCTTTTGATTATCGGTACCGGTATATTCCAACTCAAACCGTTGAGGAAGGTTGTAGTCCACTTGGATGGTCCCCATTTGCCAGCTTCTTCCCAACGCATCCTTCACCATGAAATCCAGTTTAGGACCGTAAAATGCCGCTTCACCATATTCAACAACGGTGTTGAGTCCCTTTTCATCAGCGACTTCCTGAATTTCACGTTCCGCCCGATCCCAATCCTCATCCTCGCCAATGTATTTTTCTGGATTATTACGATCTCTCAGTGATACTTGAGCGGTGAATTCTCCAAAATCAAGTGCTTTGAGCACGTACATCACCAGGTCAATGACTTTTGCGAATTCCTCTTTGACCTGATCTGGTCGGCAGAAAATATGCGCATCGTCCTGTGTAAACCCTCTCACTCTCGTTAATCCGTGCAGCTCCCCACTCTGCTCATAACGATATACCGTTCCAAATTCCGCATAACGAATCGGAAGGTCCTTATAAGACCTGGGTTTCGCTTTATAAATTTCACAGTGATGCGGACAATTCATTGGCTTAAGCAAGAACTCCTCATCTTCGTTGGGAGTAGTTATAGGCTGAAAGGAATCTTCGCCATACTTGGCATAGTGGCCTGAAGTAACATAAAGTTCCTTACCTCCGATATGGGGAGACACAACCTGGTCGTAGCCTGCCCTGATCTGGGCCTTTCGCATAAAATTCTCAAGTCGTTCCCTTAAGACCGCACCTTTTGGTAACCATAAAGGCAAACCTTTCCCAACTTTCTCAGAGAAGGTAAATAAATCAAGTTCCTTACCTAATTTCCTATGATCACGCTTTTTCGCTTCTTCAAGCATCTCCAAATGCTGTTTAAGCTCTTTTTGCTTCGGGAAAGTAATCCCATAAAGGCGCGTCAACTGCTTTCTCTTTTCATCACCTCTCCAAAAAGCTCCGGCAATGTTCAAGATCTTCGCGGCCTTGATAGTTCCCGTAGTAGGGATGTGTGGTCCACGACACAAGTCTGTGAAATCTCCTTGTTGGTAAAAAGTAATGGTTCCATCCTCGAGTTCATCTATCAACTCTAGTTTGTATTCATCACCCTTCTCCTCAAAATATTTGATGGCATCTGCCTTACTTACTTCAGTTCGGATGTAGCTATTCTTTTGCTTCGCGAGTTCCAACATCTTATTCTCCAACTCTGAAAGATCTTCAGAATTGAACTTCTGGTCGCCGAAATCCACATCGTAATAAAAGCCGGCATCAATGGCAGGACCTATACCCAATTTAATTCCGGGGTATAATGCCTCCAACGCCTCAGCCATCAGGTGCGCCGAGGAATGCCACATGGTTGCTTTACCATCTTTATCATTCCAGGTAAGCAATTGCACCGTCGCATCCGTGGTGATTGGACGAGTGGCATCCACCACTTCCCCATTTACCCTGGCCGCCAAAACATTTCGGGCCAACCCTTCACTAATACTTAATGCTACGTCCATAGCGGTTACTCCGCTTTCATAGCTCCTCTCACTCCCATCCGGGAGTGTCACGGTAATGTGCTCCTGGCTCATTTACTGTATTGCTTTTTTTGAATCTAAATTGATGGTAGGGATATCTTGATCAGCCTCCCTAATTCTCCGCAAATATGCAATTTTTCGGTTTACCAAATCCAGACTTTCTTTGGCCTCCGAATGCGTAGAATCAATAACTAGTATTTGTTTGAAAGATGATGCGGCACGATATAACCAGCCTCTTCGATCATCAATCTTTCCCTTTCTTAACAAAATCTCTATATCATTTGGGTCTTTGATCAACATTCGGTCCAGGCAAATGAGAGAAGAATCCAGTTTTTGTTCTTTCAAATACCATGAATGAAGTGTCTCAAGGTTGTCTCTTACAGGAATAGACCAAAGCATTCTTTTCGCTGCATCTCCATTTCCTAATGCATATAAAGACAAGGCCTTATATGGCAACGTCACATCAACTGTCTTGTCATCATATTCATCTATGATATTTAACACTTCCTCATATGCCCCAGAATGATAAGCCAGTGGCACATATAACTTCACGAAATCACTACTCCCCTTGAGATTCTTCTTTACTTTCTGCAGATGATAAAGACCTAACAATGAATCTCCAGCGACCAAATATTCTCTCCCTCCGAAAAAGTGATCCTGATCACTCCTTGGAAAAGTAAAGTAAGACCGAAGGTACATTTTAGCTTCTTCCCATCTACCTACCTCGTTGGCCGCACTAATCTGGTAACGCCACATCCAATCGGGTGTTTCGTATCGTTCACTTAGGTCATCTCTTAATTGTAAAAGCGATTCGAATTGCTCGTTCTTGACGTAGAAATCAGCGTATTTCTTTGCAATAATTGGA
Source organism: Cyclobacteriaceae bacterium (assembly GCA_965215825.1). Classification (GTDB taxonomy): domain Bacteria; phylum Bacteroidota; class Bacteroidia; order Cytophagales; family Cyclobacteriaceae; genus JAWPMT01. Next base: position 3,060,029 of record CBDCEM010000003.1, read on the forward strand.
TTCAGGTCTAAAACAACTCGTGCCCTATTGATGCAGACTTCTGCATCAGGTGGCCAATCAAGTTTCTCATAATAAGACAACTGTAACTTGACCAGGCTTGTATTTCCAGGATCGTTTTCCAACTCATCTCCCAACCGCGTCGCAGCATTTTCATAAAAAGATGCTGTAACCAAAGGAATCCTAATACGGTCCTGAGTGGGCCTAAGATCACAAGCAATCAAAAAAAACAGCAACGCAATAGAAGCCGAAACTCTCATGCTACAAAATAAGCTGGAAACTGATCTTAACTCCAAACTTGTTTGCTCCAGGATTATCCAAATAGGTCAATCGGTGAAAGAAATCAACACGAGCTACTTTAAATATATTTTCAACACCATATCCCAGCTCGACATATGGCTTGCTTCCCAGCGTATTGAATGGCTGCACAGAAATCCCATTTTCATCAACAACCAGGTTTCTATTTTCCTCATTGATGCTACCGTAAAGGATATTGGCATTAGCGACCAATCGCCATTTCAATTTTCGTAACAATGGAATATGATTCAGAATCAGCCCTTCAAAAGAATGTTGGTACCGTAGTTCTGCATATCGATCCGCTGTGAAATCAAAGAAGTTCAACAGGTTATAAGCAAAGCTCACATAAAAGGGTGTCTCGTTGCCAATCGTATTATAAAGTAATGGATATGGTAAATCGCCGATGATCATTCCTGCGTTGAATTGATATCTGGATATCCCCAAGGATGCCAGTTTTTGTCGTTTCTCAATGCGCAGCCCTAGTTTATGATATTCAAAATCACTTCCAAAAAGACCTTTAACACCATAGGTATAAGTGAAGGTCACCGCCGGCCATTTTACGGTACCTAAACTCAGGCGTTCATTGTCATTCATGACAAAAATTTCATCTTTACCCCATCGGGTACTCACTTTCACCTCTGTAATATCAAAATTACTACTAGTAGTCAGAGGGTCATTTTCTTCACTTGTTCGATAATTAAAATCAAATAAGGGTTTGAAGGATTGTTGTTTGAAGTCGATGGTTTGCTGCCAGCCAGCTTTCAACTGTCTTGTCAAAGAAACTCTGTTTTTATCAAAAAGAAAGGGTTGTGTCAGTGTCCCAAATCGACTGAAAGTATAGAAGAAACTACCTCCCTGTATGTCACGATTCAATAACCAAACCTGATCCACTTCTCGTTGTTTCTCTATACGCAAATTTGTCCATCGTTTCCTGGAAAGAATGATATCACTATAAACTTGAAATTTTGAGCGCTCATCATCTAATCCATAGCCATAATACCCGCCCAGTGTAAAGTGTTTACTCAGACCTATCCTTGTCTTTCCTCCTATTCCCAGTCGGACCCCTTCTATATCATTGTTCCCGAAAAATGTACTGTAGTGGCCGATATCAAATTGATTATTCAATCTGAAATATCCCGTCGCAGCAATTTTAGCGGCATCGGTCATCAACTTAATCATCGGAATGTATCGCAACGTGTCGATCATTCGATATACATTCATTTCTGTTGTACTTAGTGTATCGTGTCTGTGTTCCTGCCAGTAAGCTTCATCGTAGACCTGCACATCTTCCTCCATGGTCACCGGATTTTGATAAAACTTGAGGTCTTTGGGTTGATTCACAACAAAATCCTTAGCCGAAATGTAAAATTTTGCGATTAATCCTGCTGTCTTCTCCGTGATTTGAGAGACATCTACTACAACCCTAGACTTTTCAGGCAACCAGGCTCCAGCTTCTGTTCGGCTTAAGTCCTGCTGTATTTTAATCCTCTCTATGTAATTAAGATTGGCTGACTTACCTACAGACGCATCGATACGCTTTAGGGCATAATCCTCCTTTGCGATCCACATCATACCTTTGAATGCCAGATCTTGTTCATTCTTTGGCTCAAACTCTATTCTGTAACAAAAATCATCCCCGATATAGAGACTATCTTCCAGATAGTAGTTGTAGTTGCCTTTCCATCCATTGGCAATTGGAGATACAAACTCCTTATTTACAATATTTAGCCAGTTTTGGTAAAAATTGTACTCTTGCAAAGTGGAACCGATAACCTGAGAGGTGGTTGTTCCATCTGTAAGTCCAACACCACGAAGTTTGGTTTTTATGACATTTTCATGTCGGTAGGTAGGATTATTCCGAAAATAGTATTTTGAAATAGCTTCCGAAATAAAAATCGGTAAAATAGGTTTTCCATCTTCGCCCGCGATTTGTTCGATACTATCGAGGACCGACGTAATCTTCCGAACAAGTTTGCGGTTCTTAAACTTCTTTGAAATATTATCTACATCTATTTCAATTTTAGTGTAGCTCTCGTACTCATAAGCATCCAGTGATCTTTTGTCATTCTTCTTTTTATTTTCAATCACATTTCGCATGATTGGCCAGGCTGGGTTTTCACCTGCATAAACCACTACCTCTTCCAGTTCAGTCAGATTTTCATCCAACTGAAAATTAACAACTTGCTCCTGCCCTCTCGTGATAGGTTTCTTTTTAGAAATGTAGCCGATGTAACGTACCTCCAGAGAATCAACTGGTAATAACGTACTCACCTGAAAATTTCCATCAAAATCAGAAATTCCACCTTCGGTAGTGCCAACAAAAAACACATTTGCAAAAGGAATGGGTGTACCTGTCCGGGATTCAATGACCTTTCCCGTAATTGTTGTTTGTGATTGCCCCAAGGCAGTAAGACAGGCCAGGAAAATAAGAAAGCTAGCTAGTGATTTCACGTATTAATTGAGTTCGACCCTTTATAACGCAAAAATGATGCAATGTTTGCAGGCGGACCCTCAAAAAGTGAAATATAGTATTACGAAAGACCTTTTTTTAGGTCTTTCACATCAAGGCGCACTTCTTTTACCAAATTCGTAAGCTGTTCCAGGGAAATTTCTTCAGCTGCTTCGGGATCTGGAAACTCTATACTGATATAGGCTTTTGCCTCCCAAATCTCTTCAACAGACTCAGGATCCGTTTCATAAGGAGCATACGCTTTATTATCTGAAACGAGAAAAAGTTTACCCTTCTCTCTAATGTAATTAAAGACTCTTTTATAAACGATCCCTTCCAATCGAGTGATCAGAATATAAGTTTTACCATTCTTGATATCCGAAGCCGATTCGATGTACTTACCAATAACAATCGTACCGGAAGGCAGAGGCAACATCGAATCGCCTTGTATTTCAAAAGCGCGATATGTAGCATTTTTGGGTAGAACAGGAAGTTGGAATTTAGGAAGTTCAGTAACAAATTCAGGATCAGCATAACCATTAAGATATCCAGCTGCAGCTTTTTGCGGTACCAGCTCAATATTCTCATTATCCTGTTCATCTACAGTTATGGAGAGTATCTTCACTGGCTTCTGTGCTGGTGAAATGTGTCCTTTAGACAGATCGTCATTGATCAATGCATCCGTTGATACTTCTAAAACTTCGGCGATCGACACTAACGTCTGCAATCGCGGTTCTGCTCTAGCCTCCTCATATGCCCCAATCAAAGATCGTTTAATCCCCACTTTTTGCGCAAACTGTTCCTGAGTATAGCCTAGCTTTTTTCGAAGTGATTTGATGTTATTGGCAATGACAGACATGATACTTATTTAATAGATGTTTGAACTTTATTGTAATCAACAAAAATGACATAAATTCTTAGACTTCCACTGAGTAGACCTATCCCACACCCGCATTAGGCATCAAAAAAAATAAACCCCATATCCTCCTGTGTCCTTTTACCAATGGAATACAAGTGGATATGTTGAAAATCTACAGATTCATGAATGGTATGTAACCGATCTTTGATTCCATTGACTACACTTTTCAGGGTTTGATCTGATTCAACAAGTACATAACCATGCAAGTCTTTCTTATTTCTAACAGTCGCGTAAAATTTCACTTGACATTTACCTGAGCGAAGTTTTTTTGAACTCAGCTTTAATTTATATCGATCACTAAAAGTGATGTCTGCATCTACCGCTTCAAACTCCTTGATCTGCAATTCCGGGGAAAGTTGACCTGCTACCATTTGCTATATATATTAGTATTTTGAGTGGACAATTTAGTATAATCTCCTTTCATTTCATAAATATACTAAATATTTTAGCAAAAAGAAACTAAATGACTGAAGTAAACGACAAAAACAGATCGATTATTCACATGGACCTGGATGCCTTTTTCGTTTCTGTAGAATGCCTTAGAGACGATCGCCTTAAAGGGATTCCTTTGATTATCGGTGGGAAAGATGGTCGAGGGGTGGTCACTTCTTGTAGTTATGAAGCCAGGAAATTTGGAATTCATTCAGCTATGCCAACCAGACTGGCACTTCAACTATGTCCAGATGCGAAAGTCATTTCCGGAGACATGGAGTCATATAGCTATCACTCACGCCTGGTCACAGAAATCATTGCAGAAGATGCACCAGCATTCGAAAAGTCCTCAATCGACGAATTTTATGTAGATGCTACGGGTATGGATCGATTTTTCGGCACCTTTCAATGGGGTCAAAAACTTCGACATAGAATCATAAAGGAAACAGGTTTACCCATTTCTATGGGCATGTCTTCCAATAAGCTAGTAGCAAAAGTAGCCACGGGAGAATATAAACCCAATGGAGAAAAGCTGGTGAAAAATGGAACTGAAAGTGAATTTTTATCACCACTACCTGTAAGAAAAATACCTTCAATAGGTCCCAAGACCACATTATTTCTTGCGGAAATGGGGGTAACTCATGTTCATATACTTCGAAAAATGCCATTGAAATTGCTTGAAAAAGCATTTGGGAAAAATGGTAAATCTCTTTGGCTAAAAGCTCAGGGCATTGACCATACACCTATTCATCAATATGAAGAGCGAAAATCAATCTCTACAGAATGTACCTTCCTGGAAGATTCAATTAATATTCCAAAAATGAAATCAATGCTCACGGCAATGGTGGAAAGGTTATGCTATCAGCTCCGAGAAGAAGGTAAACTCACGGCGTGTGTCACGGTGAAAATCAGATATGCTAACTTCGATACAGAAACTAAACAAAAACATCTTACCTTCACTTCTTCAGATCAAGTTGTGTTGCAAACTGTCATGCGGTTGTACGATGCACTATATTCCAGACGAATGAGACTTAGGCTTGTTGGCGTACGATTGAGCGATCTCGTTCATGGTAATCATCAAATCGATCTTTTTGAAGACACAAAAGAATCTCTGCAATTATATCAGGCCCTGGATCACATAAAAACGTTGCATGGGGATCACAAAATTATTCGTGCTTCTACATTGGGCTTAGATAACCGCATTCGTATGAGTCGAAATGCTTTCCAGGCGTAGGTGGATTCTATCGTAAGATTTAATTCGACACTAATCAATATTTATTTTGATCGCAGCCAAAATATCATTATTCTTGGAAACGAATAACTTTTATTAAATCACTAATTCTATGAAAAAATTCCTATCTGTACTAGTACTTGTTTTCGTTGGATACATGGGAACTGCCGCCAGCAGTGATTACTTTGTAAATGATGCGGAAGTAGAGCACGTGCTCACTACTTCTGATATCAGCGACCTGAACACTACTGAATTTGATTTGAGCAGCGCAATGGCTACTACTTCAGTTAAAGCTGAAAAAAGCCTGGTTGTAGCACTGATCCTGGATTGGTTACTTGGAGGTCTTGCGATTCACAGGGTATACCTTGGAGGTAAAGGCGGATTAATTCTGACCTACTTTATTACCTGCGGTGGTATTTTCGGAATTGTACCATTGGTTGATTTCTTTGTAATGATCGGGAACCTAGATAAGTACATTGACAATGACAAATTCATTGTTTGGTAAACCAACAAGAATTTAAGAAATTAAGAGGGTGGCCTAAAAGTCACTCTCTTTTTTTATTTAATCAATAATATCGTTATTTGCAATTATGGTGTTTCTGAATTAAATGAAGCTCTAAAAACCTCCCAGAATAGCCTTTTACCTTCTTCTTTCTGGCCACCTGGATCAGTCCAATACCTGTTCATAAGCGATCATAAATATTTTTTTTAACACTCAACGAAACAAGTGATCCTCCCGAGGTAAGTAATATGCACCTTTGGCTATTTTAGAATATAATTAAGGTGCTATTAGATATGTAAATTTCGCTTCCTGCGAAGTAGTTCATTGAGTGGTGCTGGCAAATTGAAAAGTGCTATAAAGTAGCCCGCTAAATGTCATTTTAGATGCTGCCCGGTGTATCTGTCTTTATGAGCAATCATACCTTGGCTTAAGGATCTTTTGCTTCTAACTTCTCAAAGAAACGACGCTTAATGCTGTCGGATCGCTCATGATTTTTTCTATGTGCCAATTCCTCCGCATGTCTGGCTCCTCCTAAATAAAAAGTATAAAACAACGCCACTCCAGTAAGTGTTCCGGTAAAGAAGTACCCCTCCAGTAAGCTGTAGATGCTAAATCCTCCCAACAGAACCTGAATACCTCCTGAAAGTACTCCTTTCCAAAAATAACCTGCATACCATTGACCAAGACCTGGTAACAACGAAAGGTTGTAAGCTTTATCAGGATCTTTGGGTTTCCATTTAGCAGGCAATATGTATTCAATACCTGCTGTTCCAAAATTGAAAATCGAATCTCTATCAACCAGCAATTCTCTTGCCCTACGCCACTTCTCCAGGTCCACGTTTACTAAAAATGCAAGCACCATGGTCTCCCTGGTCTCTGCATTTTGTGCTTGCATACGTACTAATCTGGAATATGCTTCCTGATACTCACTATTCAGGTAATGCATGAGCACAGTTTCGTAGTTTACAGCTTGCTTGAGGCTATCTGAATTCAAAAAACGAACCCGTTTCAAGTTCCTTATCCCGGCCTCGTAATCTCCTAATGCCTTATAGCATTGTGCTTTGAGCACCAGAAATAAGTTTTTCTCCTGTAAATCATTCGTGTCAAAAATCGCGCGTTCAAAAGCCAGGGCCGCCTGAATATATTCCTTAGCGTCCATCAATTCATAAGCCTTACGCTCTTGTCCTTTAGTCCAAAAGCACGCGCAAAGGAATATGCATATCCAATAAAATCGAATCATTCATTTGATCGTTAAATTCTTCTCTCCTAATTCGTACTCCTATCGCGCTGCCCCATATGTTGGCAACGTGACTGATAGTGAATAAAGAGCCAAATATGATGAACCGGGCGCTTTCGATTCCATCTTTCCTATAACCCTCCCAGGCCTGTAAACCAAAGATTCCAGTGACGAGTAACGCCGCAACGCCCTCACCAGTTTTCCCCATATAAAAACGTCCTGCCCCTGGAACTACAGCTGAGAGCATGGCAGCCACAAATGGCGATTTCCTCTTAAAAGCTCTTAACTGATCATACCGCTGAACCATTCCCCTCTCATAAGGTTCTAATTCATACGCATAGGTAAACTTTGATTGTCGTTCAAGATAACTATCGTAATCGCGAAGCATCAAATCCATCCCCGCCAATTGCAGGTTCTTGATTCTTAATGACAGACTATCTATAGGCTGATAAGCCATGAGTATCTCATTGGCCAAGGTGAGGTCACTATCGAAAGTGGCCTGAAAAGCGCCGAATAGTCGAGCATATCTATAATACTCTAGATTGGAATTGCTGACAGTCCTGAATGATTGAACTGATAAAGCGGGTTCCTTTAACTTATACAAGAACTTTCCTTGAAAGAAATTCAGCGTATCTGCTCTTCCGGCAGGCATTCTTCCAGTATTCAGTTGTCTGATCAATTCCAGGCCTTCATTCCACTCCTCCAGGTTTTCCAGGTGCTTCAGGAACCTAAAGTCATCCTGAAAACTTGTTTGAGAATAGGAATATGTAACGACAAAAAGGAAAAGGAAAATTGCGCTAGTCTTCCTTGCCATAGTTGTACCAATGGTCTGAAATTTTACCTATTTCATTGAAACGAACTGGCATTGTATTCGATTGAGACATGCGATTACATCTCATCATACGATCCATTGAAAGTATCACTCCTTTCAGAATCCCATATTCCTGCATCACCCCCTGGCTAAATTGTGAACATGATTCCTCATAAATACAATCGTTGAGGAGCTGTTCGGAAATGTGATTGCTATAAATTTTGAGTATTCCTTTAAAGAAGGAATCCTTTTCCTCCTCTACTTCTTCTATATGCAATGCCTCAGACTTAACAAGGTCCAAATCTGCACGAAAATCCTGCGCAATCAAGGGAATTGCTAACAGAATAAAGAGCATAAAAGCTATAATTCTCATTTCAGTACAGTTGCGTTTTCAGGGATGATAAAGTCAAAATACTGGGGATCAACCTGTTTGTTAAATTGGAAATTTTCAAAGTTAGACTTGGTGATCACAGAATCTTTCTTTCCAACGTATTCAATTTCAGTAATGGCATTTGGAAACATGATGTATCCTTCTAGTTGCGTATAGTCATAATAGTAAGCCTTTTTCACAAAATTCCCCTTCTTGTCTTTATGTCCAAGGAAAACGGGCATATCATTTTGATGAACCAATTCTACTGAAGCAAAGGCTGCACTCATGTCCATCGGGGCTGCCCATTCAGTAATCAACAGGCCGTCTTCATACTTGGTATTACTTAATGCAAACCCCAGCTTTCTTAGCCCCATATCTTCCGTTTCTCCCTGAAGAAAGTAATAGAAATTGGTATTGGTGGTCCCGGCGGTATAGTTCACACTTTGAATGACAGTATTGTCATTTTGGTTATATAGTTTTATTTCTCCCTCTGTATTATTGAAAACGAACATATCTAGTGGCGGCGAATAATTGGTAACCATATCTCCACTTTTATTGAAATAAATAGTAGCGGTAGATCGGATGGTCTGTCCTTTAGCATTTACTCTTCTTACCATATCAAAGGAAACCATATTGAATCCTTGATAAAGTGTCAACAGCGCCAGTACCAGGCTATAGTACATACTTTTTTTGTCGTAAAGATAGAAATTTTGACCATCCGTTCATCAGGCATTTTCTGATACTGAATTTGCTAATTTCAAAGTCCCTGTAAATGGGAGAATTTGACGTGATAAAAATTCAGGGCTTTCAAACGTTTTCCAATTGACCAACTCCCAAAGTCGGTCATAAACGGGTATTGCCACTGTTAGCAAACCATTACGAATGACCAGTATCAGGTCCTGTCCCTGTCGAATCACCCGGTGAGATCTTAGATCGTCATCCAATTCCATTAAGTTTTTAATAAAGAAAGGTCCGGGCATTTGATTGTCATTGGAAAAGAATAAATATCTCGGTACCAGTGCACCCGGTTCTCCTGAGATCAATGCCTTGCCTTTTTCACTAAATTTGAAATAAGAAGGATGACTTTTCCCAATAATAACTCCATCTAAATGAGCTCCATTTGTTAATTCGAAAGTCAAGACCACCCCTTGAAATAAAAGCTTATCCGTTCGAAGGGAATCCATCACACGTTGTTGCACAGCAACCTGGGCGAAGGAGAAAGCTGAGCCATCCAAAGTTCCATGAATCAAATTGCTGGCATCAAAATGACTATAAGCCATCCCCCACAGGTCACTTTCAAGATGGGCGTCGAACCCGGGAGCTTTCTTCTGAAATTGTAATTCTTCTCCTAACTGCTGAGCTAGTCCCTGATAGAATTTTTGAAAAACAATGATTTGTAATTCTTTGTAGGCACGATGATAGATAGCAATCACCACAGAAAAAGATAAAAGACCAATCGTCAGTAAGAAATAAAACATATTTCCACGAAGGTTTCTTGGTATCCCAAAATCCATATATGGCATCAGGAAACACACCATTGCATAAGTGGCGAATACCATGAGTAACGGCCGGAATTTACTCACGACTTCTTCCCTATGTTGTTCCATAGACCGGAGAACGGGCTTGATCCGCTGAAAAAGGTTGGTATCGGGGATTAGATGATCCAAGTATGTATCAATGTTAAAGTATTCAAATGAGTTCCCGAACCACAACCAGGAATTTGGAGCCGCCAACTCGTTCTGGTTTGGATTTCTGGTAACAAACGATCATCTTCCATAATGAAGAAAAAATACAAACATGAGAATCATCAGCCTATTCAGCCTTGTTCTAATTTTGCCCCTTATATTTTCCTGCAACGAGGGAAATAAGAGTGAAATAGCAATGACAGAAAAGGAAGTTACCTACCCAATCGCAGAGAAACAAGACTCTGTAATTACTACTCACGGTGATAGTCGCATGGACCCCTATTTTTGGATGCGTCTGACCGATGAACAAAAAATCGCCACAAAGCCGGATAAGCAAACGAAACAGGTCCTGGCTTATTTGGACGGTGAAAATGATTATACGAATCAGGAACTGAAAGAAACAGAACAATTGCAGGACAAGCTCTACAAGGAAATGGTAGGACGGGTTAAGCAAAACGACGAATCGGTTCCATACTTTAAGAATAAATATTGGTATTATACCCGGTACGAGGAAGGACAGGAATATCCAATTTATTGCAGAAAAGAAGGAAGCTTAGAGGCTACTGAAGAAATTATCCTTGATGTAAACAAAGAGGCAGAAGGATATGATTACTACAGTGCACGTGGACTAGCCATCAGTCCTGATAACAAAATACTGGCCTTCAATGAAGATACTTTGAGTAGAAGAATATATGCTATTCGGTTCAAGAATCTCGAGACTGGAGCGTATCTGGATGACCAGATTCCCAATTCAGATGGAGGCGGTGCCTGGGCTAATGATAACCAGACATTTTTCTACACGAGCAAAAACAAAGTTTCGCTACTTTCTGAAAAAATTGCCCGCCACTCCTTGGGCACCAACGCTTCAGAAGACGTAGTGGTGTATGAAGAGATAGACCCGTCTTATTACATTGGGGTATACAAGTCCAAGTCAAGTAAATACCTGATCATTTACAACAGTAGCACCCTGGTCAGCGATTATCATATTTTAGATGCCGACCAGCCGATGGGCAATTTTCAACAATTCAGCCCCAGAGAAAACAGGCATGAATATAGCATCGATCACTTTGAAGATAAATTCTACGTGGTTACGAATTGGGATGCTGAAAATTTCCGTCTGATGGAAACTCCGACTTCTGCCACATCGAAAGAAAACTGGAAAGAGGTCATTCCTCACCGAAGTGACGTCTTATTAAATGATATCGAAGTTTTTCAGAACTTTTTGGTCGTCTCTGAGCGGTCCAATGCCCTGACTCATTTAAAAGTTATTGATCAACAGAGCAAAGAGGAGCACTACCTGGAGTTTGATGAAGAAGCTTATGTGGTATACCCTAGTACCAATCCGGAGTTTGATACAAATAAGTTAAGGTTTGGATATTCCTCCCTTACCACACCCAGCTCTACGTACGATTACGACATGGTAACACACGAAAAGGAGTTGAAAAAACAAGCAGAGGTAGTAGGTGGGCACGATCCAAATGACTACAAAACTGAGCGATTTTTCGTGACCGCCAGAGATGGCGCCGAAGTGCCCGTTTCACTGGTTTACAAAAAGGGGCTTACCAAAGATGGAAATGCACCTTTGCTTTTGTATTCCTATGGTTCCTATGGAAGTTCTACTGACCCCTGGTTTAGTTCTATCAATCTGAGTCTGCTGGATCGGGGATTTATTTACGCCATAGCTCATATCCGTGGCGGACAAGAAATGGGAAGAAAATGGTATGAAGATGGAAAGATGTTCAAGAAGAAGAACACCTTCTATGACTATATTGATTGTGCAAAATACCTGATTGACGAGCAGTATACCAGTGCGGATCATTTGTATGGATATGGGGGAAGTGCCGGTGGATTGTTGATGGGAGCAGTGAGTAATATGGCACCCGAATTATTCAATGGCATCATCGCGGCGGTTCCATTTGTAGATGTAATTTCTACAATGCTGGATGAATCAATTCCACTAACGACCAACGAGTTTGATGAGTGGGGAAATCCCAAAAACCTGGAATCTTATCAATACATGCTGTCGTACTCTCCTTACGATCAGGTAAAAGCACAGGACTACCCTAATATGCTGGTCACTACGGGGCTTTTTGACTCTCAGGTACAGTATTGGGAGCCTGCCAAATGGGTCGCGAAGCTGCGGGACAAAAAGACGGATGACAACTTATTACTACTACACACTAACATGGAAGCAGGTCACGGGGGAGCATCGGGTCGGTTCAAAAGATACAAAGACCGAGCTTTGAATTATGCATTCCTTCTGATGCTGGAAGAGATTAAAGAGTAGGTTGACTTTTAGGAATTGGTTTTTGATTGAGCTTCCTGATTAGGTGGTATCAAAAACCATTCCCTAATACTTTTCAATGCTGTGATTTCATTTTACCTATGATGAACATATTCATAATCTTCATTTTTGCCATCGTCATCGGAAGTATTATTTATGGTTATTACTTCTCTCGAAAAGGAGTTGTTAGACGAAAGCTTAACAAAGTACCGCTAATAACTATTGCAAATTTTAAGGATGATCAGGTGGCTAAGGTTTGTGGCATAGCCAAATTTGTAAAAGCACCTCTGGTTGCTCCTTTATCTGGTAGAGCTTGTACACACTATCGAATTGTTGTCGAAGAAAGAAGAAGCTCTGGGAAAAGTAGTAGCTGGCATACCATCATTGAATCCGAACAATCCTCAAATTTTCTCATCAAAGACGGAAGTCACTACGCCTTATTGGATCGCAAAAACCGTAAGAGTTATCTCGTTCCTGATGCAAAGTACAATTCGGGGTTCTTAAATGACCCAACTCCCGAACTAGAGTCCTTTCTTAACATGCATGGGCATAAAAGCGAGGGTTTATTCGGCATGAATAAGACCATCCGCTATCGGGAAGGTGTGTTGGAAGAAGGAGAACAAGTAGCTGTTACCGGAAGAGGACGCTGGATGGATGCCTCTCAATTTAATCTCGACCTGGGGATTGAAAAAGTGCTCGTTTTGGTGGCTCCTGAAGGAGAAGAAATATACCTGAGTGATGATCCGAAACTGATATAAAAAGTGAGCCCCTGGTTTCAGGGGCCCTTTTTGTTTATTTCTCTGAAGTAGATGAACCTTTCGATTCTTGACCTTCTTCACCTAATAAGGCTTCCAAACGAGCCAATCTGCTCTCCAACGTAGCCAGTTCATCTTTATTGGATGATGTCTTTGCCGACAACTCCGCATTCAATCTCTCTATCTCCTCTCCTCTTTCCTGAAACCCCTTTATCAGCAAACCAATCATACCCAGGTAGTCTACTGATTTGTAGCCTTCATTGTCTGTACTCACCAGTTCGGGAAGTACCTTTTCAAGCTCTTGAGCTATTACGCCGTAGTGAATTTCATTATCAAAATCCTTTTCAGGAAATTCATCAACCCTCCATTGATAGGATACCGGACGGATACCATTGAGGGTTTGTTGAGCATCAGAGATCATGGAGATATCTTTTTTCCAGCGACGATCGGAACTGTTCTTATAATTGACGGCTAAAACGTCGCCACTGACATGCAATCTCTCTGAAGGGCTGACAGATCCAAGACCTAAATTCCCATTTCCCAAAAGGGTAAAATGTGCCTCTACACCAGTTGGGTTACTTGTCGTGTTTCTAGCAGAACTTTCTTTTATGTGAACAGGTGCGGAAGGGTTTCGATAGATTACATATTTGTCAGAATTCGAGTAAGGTCTGCCTGCATACCATTCATTTTCCCCTAATTTATCATGCATATATACGCCAGTAGCTCTCTTATTAGCAGTTGTCCAATTTGCTTTTAACACCAACCCTGCATTTGAATAACCAGACCCATTACCACTAACAACTAGTTCCGATGCTCCTGTATGCGCGACCTCAAGATTCCCAGAGGGGACATCAGTACCAATACCAACGTAACCAGTTCTAGTTATTCTCATGGCCTCCATCTTTGGGTTACTGCCTCCCGCTGAAGAATGAACAAGAAAGGCAAGACCCATTCCATTCGGATCGCTGTGCCCTTGAACCCCTGCTATTGCAGCATCCATGGTATTATTGGTATTTGAAAAACCTACTGCGGGTGTATAATTACCCATACCACTGGTCCCTCCGCCAATAAGAAGACCTTGCATCCCTGTAAGATCCAAATTGTCGTCCACGACCATTAATTTCGTTTGTGGCGAATTAGTGCCTATTCCAATATTACCCTCTTTCGTGATCCTGATCTTTTCCGACCCATCGGTATTAAAGGTCATATCATCATCGTTGTGAATATAATTGATCAAACCACTATTCTGTCGATCATTGTCCGCAAAGGCAATTCCAGCATTGTTGTTATTTCTTGCTAGCAATGTCATTCCAATATTGGCACCATTTTCCTCAATAATCAGGTTATCAAAGTTGGAATGTGCCGTACCTCCAGTCACATCCGAACTACTACTTTTAACATGTAGTGTTCCTTCTGGGATTTCCGTACCTATTCCCAATTTGCCAACATTATCAATCGTGACTCTACGTATGCCATTTGTCCATAAGTCCATTTGATCATTGTCATGCAAATATCTGATTCTACCGGAAGTTTGACTCTCTACATCACCAAACATGATGTCCGTATAATTTGTAGCGATCATCGAAAGAAATGCACGATCCGTATTGGAACTTTCTAAAATCGCTGCTGTACCAGTTGATGGTGTCCAGTTGTAATTGATATGATTTCCAGCAACAACATGTAAAGGGGCTTCGGGATCAGAAAAGCCAATACCAATTCTACCTTGAAAATAGTTTTTAAAAGTAGCTCCACTTTGATAGATAGCGTAAGCATTTCCTATAACCGCATTAGATGAAGTAAGTCCCTGCAAGTTAAGACCTCTAACCTCATTGACTGTTCCTGTAGGTGAATCGGAGTTTGTACCAAATTGAATTCGCATACCTTGCAAGGATTGTAAAGTGCCTTCAAAGCTTGCTTCCTTCGCATGCGCACTTATGTCAATACCTATTCTGTAACCCGTATCAGTAACACCTGCGGGAATACCATAAGCATCTGTCATCAGTACCCTTAAGCCACGCTCATAATTTTGACCTCCATTGCTAGTTATTTGCGGTGAGACCATGAAAAACGATCCAGGGATTTCCGATACATCGAATGATCCTGACAAAGTTGTTGGACCGTTAATTTCGTTCAACCAGGTAGTGGCGGCTGCTCTGATTTCTACTTCAGGTGTCTTAATTTGACCAAAAGCATAAATACTAAAGACCGTAAGAATTAGTGTTGTTAAAAGTTGTTTCATTTTGTACATGGTTATTACTTTAAGTGGGTAAAATGTCGTCGTTTGTTTATTGGGTAGACTTTTCTGATGCTTGTTGAGTAGACCTGATTGCTAAAGCTTTTTCAATCTTCGCCAGCCGGGCCTCCAAATCCAGGTCTTTATTTTCCAACTCCTGCTTCAATCTTTCTATCTCCGCTCCTCTTTCCTGGAAGCCTTTCACCAACAAACCGATCATACCCAGGTAGTCCACTGATTTGTAACCTTCATTGTCTGTACTCACCAGTTCGGGAAGTACCTTTTCAAGCTCTTGAGCTATTACGCCGTAGTGAATTTCATTATCAAAATCCTTTTCAGGAAATTCATCAACCCTCCATTGATAGGATACCGGACGGATATCATTGAGGGTTTGTTGAGCATCAGAGATCATGGAGATATCTTTTTTCCATCGACGATCGGAATGGCTGTGCATATTCGTGGAAATAATATCCCCCTCAACCTGGAGTTTCGCAGAAGGTTGATGCGTGCCAATACCCATATTTCCGTCAATAATGGAAACTCTTCTTGAATTATTGGTCCAAAATTCCATTCTGTCCACGCTATGAACGTAACGTACTTTTCCCGCGTTCTGAGCATTCACATCAGCAAACCATAGTTCAGACTGACCAGGCGCAGCTATGGTGAGAAAATTACGATTCAATGTAGCACTTTCAAATATGGCCGAAGTACCCGAACTTGGAGACCATGTAAAATTCGTAGCGCCGCCCGTAACCGTATGAATTTTAGCCCCAGGGTTTGTAGTACCCAGTCCCAGGTTCTTAGCACCATTAAAAGTAGCAGCGATGGAACTGCCTGAACCTGTCAAAATTTGAAGGTCATCTCCTAAACCAGAAATGCCAACACCATTGGATGTAGTATGATCTCGCAACATAAGTGAAACCCTTTCATCATTACTCGTAAACCTGGCAACAACATCCACGGTTTCAGAAACTACCTCAAGCCTCTTAGAAGGGCTCACTGTGCCAATCCCCACATTACCATCTCCCAAAATCGTCAAAATGGGTTCTACTCCTGTAGGCTGGCTTGTTGTATTTCTTGCAGAACTTTCTCTGGTATGGTCAGCAGTGGATGGATTTCTATAGATCACGTAGGAATCTGAATTGCTATAAGGTCGACCAGCAAACCACTCATTCCCTGCAGATTGATCATGCATAAAAATTCCCGTGGCTCTTTGATTAGTTCCGTTTGTCGCTTTTAATACGATTCCAGCATTGGCATGACTGGTACCACCACCTCTGACAACCAACTCCGAATTACCAGAATTTGCGACTTCCAACCTTCCGGATGGATTTTCTGTCCCTATTCCGACATAGCCATTTCCTTTTACAACAAAAGCGTCTGTTTCTTGATCTCCTAATGCTCTTATCCAATATGAGCCTCCTCCGATTGAACTAGACCTTAAATCCAACCCTGTATTACCACTTGCTCCCATCAAATCAATGATCAGCTTAGAATTATTAGCAGTACCATCTTCCATATGTAATGGTGCATCAGGATTGATAGTACCCAAACCTAATTTTCCCTGAAAATAATTATTAAATGATATTCCCGTTTGATAAACGCCATAAGCGTCGGTGATAGTGGTACCTCCATCCGCTACGCCTTCCAAAAAGACACCATAAGTTTTGTTAATCTGTCCACCACTTGCACCACTTGTATGTCCATAACTGATGTGAAGTCCAGTAAGGTTCTCCAGCGATCCAGCAAAATTTGTATTCCTGACGGTAGCGTTAATATCCAAGCCTCTTCGAAAGCCAGTGTCCGAATATCCAGGGCCAATATTGAAGGAGTTCTTTAAATTCATGAATATAACTCGTTTTTCAAAGTGGCCATTGGTAGTCAAATCCCATGTAGGTAAGATCTTGATAAAACTTAGAGGTGCGACATCTACTTCACTCTCTCCATTTATATCTATTGAACCAGTAATTTCATTGACATAGCTTGGTTCTGCAGCCTTCGCTCTAATTTCTATTTCTGTCGTTTTGATCTGACTGTATGAAGATAGCCCAATAAAAATGAGTAATAGAATTGTTAATGGTCGTTTCATTTTGCACATGGTTATTCTGTTAATTAAGTAAAGGATTTCGTCGTGTTTACTGCGTAGACTTTTCAGTTGCTTGTTGCGAAGGTTTGATTTGACAATGCTTTTTCAACCTTCGCCTGGCGGCTGCTCTGATTTCTACTTCAGGGGTTGGATTTCGCCAATTGCTGTGATTTGGACCCATAGCCCAATCATTAAAATCAATAATTGCTTCTTCATCTTAAAATATCATTGTTAATTGATCCTTAAAAACAAAATATAATCCCAGGTCAACAGTGATTTTCGAAATGCTGTATTGGAGAGGATCTTTTGTTGTTTAGTTACATTGTTTCAAAGGCAAAGAAGCAAAAATTATATCCAATAAACAAATTCCAGAATGCCTACTTTTTGAAAAGAGTACTAATAAATCACCACAGACGATCTAAAAATACCCTATCCAGGGTATGGTGAATTAATGGTGACTGTTAGTTCTTTGAATTCATGAATTGGTTATCTTTCAACAAGACAAAGAGCAATCGACACTGCATGAAGATTTTCCTTACTGATGATCACGCCATTTTGCTCAGCGGACTGGTCAAAATTCTCTCTCTTGAAGAAGGACTGGATGTGATAGGATCTGCAACCTCACTGGCAGAAACATATGAAAAACTGACTCGTGTCACTCCTGACATTCTGATCACAGACTATAACTTACCGGACGGAGACGGACTTTCCCTCATTAGAAAAGTCAAACGAAAGTACCCTTCTATCAAAATCATTGTGTTGAGTATGCATGATGAAGCGCACCTGGTTCAGGAAGTTCTCAAAGAAGGCGTTTCAGGTTACTTGCTAAAAAAGGATTCTCATTCCGAATTAATCAACGCCATCAAAGCTGCAGAGCAGGGACAGGTTTATTTAAGTTCGGACATTAACAAATTGCTTATCCAGGGGCTTCATGGATTGAACAACCAGAAGCTGCTAACGGACCGTGAAAGGGAGGTACTTACTCTAATTGCCAAAGAGTACACTAATAGGAAAATTGCAGAGGAATTATTTATCTCTGAAAGAACAGTTGAAACGCATCGCAAGAACATCTTCCGAAAGACCCAAACTCATAACCTGGTAGGGTTAATCAAATATGCGTATGCGAATAATTTGATCTAGGGTTCGAGAACCTCACCCTGACCATACGAGAGCCTCACCCTGGCTATTAGAAAATCAGTCTGGTACAGACCACACAACCCTCTTTTACTCCTATTCATAAAATAAAAACAAAGAGCCAACACTTATCAGTGCGGCTCATTGCGTCGTTGCTGCGGCGTTAGAGTTACTTTTTAATAAATGTTTTAGTCAGGCTACCTTCTTTGCTGTTAGCCTTAAATAGATATATACCACTTTTCAGACGTGCTACGTTGATCAAGTTTAATTTTTTATCTCCTTCCAAAACCACTCTTCCATTCATATCAAAAACTGAATAGCTTTCTATCGGCAATAAAGTGTCGATGTGAATAAACTCGGTAGTGGGGTTAGGATAGATCTTGATTTCGTTGGAATTCAAACCCACTGTTAAAGTCACAGCTTCGAGAGTAGCTTCTATGGAAATAGTAGCCGCCTCATTGCCATTCCCGGCGGCATCTTGAGCCACTCCCTCTTCAATAGTGATGGTAACTACTCCTGTAGTGGATGGATCGACAGTAGCGGTGTAACTACTTCCTGTTCCATCAAATTCGGAAACTGAGCCATTGTCGATGATGATATCCGATACTTCAAACCCTGTCACTTCTTCATTAAATATGAGTTCAATCTCAAATGCTCCTGTCACTTCGGTGGAAATCGTAGAAATCGTAACGGTTGGCGCAGTTGTATCTGCAGTTCCATCAAATTCGACGGATAAGCTATTAGAGGCTATGTTCGTATTACCTGCCGCATCTTGAACGGCAGAATTGTCTATTGATACAGTGACCGTACCCACTGATGCAGGCGAAACCGTCACTGCATAATTACTTCCTGAACCTGTCAGACCGGCGGCTGTTCCATTAATTACTGAAATATCTGACAACTCCAAGCCTGTTACAGATTCACTAAATGCAATGCTCACATCAAATACACCTGAGACCGATGTGTTCGCTGTAGATAAACTTACTGTAGGAGCTGTGGTATCCGGAGTTCCATCAAATGTGACACTAAGGGTATTTGAAGCTACATTAGCATTTCCAGCCCCATCTTCCGCTGCTCCCTCAACAACATTTAGAATAATCGTTCCAGCCTCTTCCGGAGTGATGGTTACCAGATAAGAAGAACCTGACCCTTGAAAATCGCTGGCTGAACCATTGGTTATTGTAAGATCCCCAACTTCAAAGCCGGTTACAGACTCACTGAATTCAATACCTACATCAAAAGCCCCTGAGACCGAAGTACTGGCAGTGGAAAGGGTTACTGTCGGAGCCGTAGTATCTTCTTCTCCATCAAACTCAACGGATAAAGTATTTGAGGCGGTGCTACTGTTTCCCGCTTCGTCTTGCACCACAGAAGCAGCAATTGATATAGAAACAGTTCCTCCGCTGGCCGGTGTAATCGTCGCGGTATACGTCGTACCAGCTCCTGAAAAATCTCCAGCTGAGCCATTTTCTACAGTCAGGTCTGCAAGTTCCAACCCGGAAACCGATTCACTGAAAGTAATACTGATATCAAAAGCTCCCGTTACGCTAGCGCTTTCACTTGACAATACTACAGTAGGCGAAGTAGCGTCATAGGTTATTGAAAGCGCATTGGATTCCTCATTTTCATTGCCCGCTTCATCTGTTGCTACATGTTCTGGAATACCGATACTGACAGTTCCATCCTCTGTTGGTGTAATCGTCATTGTATAGGTCGTTCCTGATCCTGAGAAATTACTTGAGGAGGCATTTTCCAACGTTAGATCTGTTTCTTCAAACCCCGTAACTTCTTCATCAAATGTCACTGTGATATCGAAAGGAGCATTCGTAAGCTCTGAAGCAGAGGTGCTTATGGTAGGTACAGGCTCAGTCACGTCGAAGATTATCGAAAACTCTGCAGCTGCGGTATTGCCATTTTCTGCCGCATCTAATACCAATCCTCCTGCGATGTTTATGGTCAATTCACCTTCTTCAACAGGTGTAATGGTTGTCGTATAGGTGGTACCTGATCCTGAAATATCACCTGATGTTCCATTGACTATCGTAAGATCAGTTGCTTCAAAGCCTTCAACGGATTCACTGAAAGTTACCGTGACTTCAAATGAGCCATTGATCCGGGAGTTCGCTGCCGATGTTATCATTACATCAGGAGAAGTGACATCATAATTGATCGAAAGTTCAGCAGCTACTGTATTACCATTTCCAGAAGCATCCTGTACCAAATTCGAAGACAGGTTAATAGTTACTTCGCCTTCGTCTGCTGGTGTAATGGTCGCGGTATAGGTCGTACCTGATCCTGAAATATCACCTGATGTTCCATTGACAATCGTAAGGTCAGTTGCTTCAAAACCTTCAACGGATTCACTAAAAGTGATAGCAATATCAAAAGGTGAATTGACATCTATAATATTAGAACTCAAGGTTACTGTGGGAGCTGTAACATCATAGTTCACCGAAAGTTCAGCAGCAGTGCTGGCATTTCCCGCAATATCCGTAACGATTCCAGTCACGGCATTAACAGTAACCTCCCCTTCTGTGTTTGGTGTAATTGTGGATGTATAATTTGTACCAGAGCCAAAAACATCGCCAGCAACGCCATTGACGATAGTTAAGTCAGAAGTAGCAAAACCTGTAACAACTTCACTGAATGTGATCGTCACATCAAAAGACGAATTGACGTCAGTAACTTCCGATATCAAAGTCACTGTGGGAGCAGTAATGTCGTAAGTGACAGCAATTTGATCCGCTGCAAGGTTTCCATTGCCCGCATTATCGGTAAAAGCATCTGCTGCGATATCGATGGTTACTTCCCCCTCTTCAACAGGAGTTATGGTCACGGTGAAACCATCATCTTCGTCACCAGCAAAATCGCTCGTGGTTCCATTCGCTACAACAAGGTCATCAATATTAAAATCATTGACTGATCCGGTATTGACATCTATCGTAACAGTAAATGGAGCATTGACAGAAGCGCTGGTACTGCTTAAAGTAGCAGTTGGACTTGTTGTATCAAATTCGATAATGAATAAGGGTGCCTCCGTGTTTGGATTTCCTGTTGCATCCTGAGCTACATTGGCACCTACTGCCACCTCATACGCGCTCTCAAATGTAGGAGTAATTGTTGCCGTAAAAACCGTACCATCACCGGAAAAATCGGAGACTGCATCAGAGACTACATCTCCTTCATCAACACTAAAAACAATATCATCAATCGTAAAGTCTGTTACTTCCTCTGTAAAGATGAAAGTCACTTCAAATGCTGTATTATATATCGAGGAACTAGATGTAATCTCTACCTCTGGCGCTGTACGATCATAGGTAACCTCAGAGTCATCAGAAGTTGTTGTTACTTCCGCTCCAGCATTTCCGGTTTCATCTGCAAAATTCACGGTAAAATCAATCAAACCTTCCGAGTCATCACCTGACATGGTATAGGTTGCTTCAAATGTTGAGGTGGTTAGCGTTGAAACATTCGCTGTATTTCCAGCAATCGTTACGTTAGGGGCGCTCTCTAATGATTCAGAAGTAGTAATGGCGAGGGTAATGACATCCCCTTCCTTTGAAAGAGTCGGCGAAGCATTATCTGAACCGATAGTCACTTCGGTAAGTGTAGGATCTTCCGTATCCACAACTATATCTTGATTGTCGCTCAATGATCCTGCAGCACCCGAGGACGGTAAGACCAATAAAGCATCTACTCCTTCCGGGGACTGAATAGTATATTCGCCGATAGCAATTTCGGTAGAATTGTATGCCAAATCCGAGGACATATCCTCGGCCTGAACAGTATATGAGAACGTAATCGTTGAACCTGAATTGGAACTTTGATTGATCACCTGATCCGTATCTCCAGTTTCCAATTCAATACTTGGTGAATCCCCGGTCCCTCCTGATGTTATGTCCCCATCAAAAGTAACAACGATATCAATTTCGTCGCCTTCGAGATAATTACCATTTGTGGAGGTGATGTGCAATATTTCTGGGAGATTGTTGACTGTCAACGTGAATGTCTGTTCATCGGTCTCTTGTCCATCCGTCAATTCCAGAACTACCTCGTGTTCACCAATTTCATCTTGTGTTGGAGTTCCTGTCAAGATCGGGTCCTGTAGAGTCAGTTTACGAATGCGACTATTGTTCTGATCAGCGAGATAAAGGTCACCATTTGGTCCAACTGCTAGCGCGGATAATGTGTTGAAAGTAGCTTCTGACCCTACACCTCCATCTCCTGAAAAACCTTGCAAGTCGTCATCATTGGCAATAATTGAAACCTCGGCTGCGTCAATGTTATATACTTTGACCTGATTAGCGGAGCTAAAAGAGGAGATACCATAAATATTCCCTAGGTTATCAATCGCAATGTCCTGAGTTGAAAAATGAATTGCACTGTTACTGGTCAGGTCTGTTTTGACATCATTTTCATCAATTTTTAGTAATCCTGTTGAGCCATCGTTCACTGCATAGATATTGCCATCACCATCAACAACGATATCAAAAGGAAAGGTAACTCCAGTGGCTACGGTACTGATAATTCCGTCATCGATACTGATCTTCCTGACAACATTATCTGATTGATCCGCGATGAATACATTTCCATCCTGATCTACGAAAATCCCACTATTCTGATTGAAAGTTGCTGATATCGCGGAGCCACCATCTCCCGTCCCGGTACTCCCGGTATTTCCGGTGGTTCCTGAGATAGTAGTGATCATACCTGCCACGTCAAGTTTCCGAATAGCCCCCGAAACAGAAATAAAAAGATTTCCTGCGGGCCCGATATGCATATCATTGATACCGGTAATTTGGGCATCTGTACCAGCCTCTCCATCGCCAGTATTTGCTGCTGTTCCATCTCCAACTATTGTTGAGATATTGCCCTCTGTATCGACCTTACGGATGTAGTTTTCATGAGCGATAAAGATATTACCTGCTCTGTCCACTGCGATAGCATCAGGGGTTCCGATGCTGGCATCAGTTGCCGCTCCATCATCTCCGGCAAAAGCATCCGTACCATTTCCCGCGACAGTTGAAACAAGGGGTTCTGTAGTTTCGAGGGTCATCCAATCAGGTAATGTAGTTACCTCAAATCCCAGAGCATCACCATCAATATCTTCCGCTTCGATCGTATAAGAAAACTCGGAATCCTCAGTATTGCTGACCGGTACTGTGCTGGTAAACTGTGGTGCGTCATTGGTATTTGTCACGAAGAAGTTCACTTCCTCCGTAAAATCAGTCGTACCGTCATTCAAGGTAAATTCCACTGTATTAAGTCCTGTATTATCATTTATAGGCGTGCCAGATACAGCAATTGCAGGGTAATTTTCAGTTATCGAATTAAAACCCAGGTCAGCGATAAGTAAAGCGCCAGTTTGAGGATTCTGTATCATTCCCACAGGTGTATCAAGTGAACTACCAGGTGTGGAAACCGTAACTGAGCTTCCATCAATATCTAACCTGCGAATACTACCATTTCCACTTTCAGCAACAAAAAGAACAGAACCATTTTCATTGGTAGTAATTCCCGCTGGCTCATCAAATAAGGCCGCACTTCCATCACCATCCATACTGCCCAAAGTCCCGGATGTACCTGCCAGGAGTGTCCTTGTTGTCCCATCAATACTGTACACAGCATGTCCTCCAAAATCAGTTACATAGAGTACCCCGGAATTGTCAATGGCTAAACCATATGGCAGAGTGAAACTGAAATCCGATCCACCACCATCTTGCAAGGTAGTGATCATACCTCCACTTAATTTCTTGATCACTCCATTACCCGCATCGGCTATATAAATATCTCCATTGGGCGCTACCAGGACATTCGTCGGTGTATCAAAAGTAGCCGTACTATTACTCGCGGCACCGGTAGCGTCTCCGGCAGATCCATTACCAGCAACTGTTGAAACGGTTACCATTCCTTCCACATCGGTGATTTTTCTCAATGCATGGTTATCCTGATCGATAATATATAAATCTCCATTAGAATCCACATCAATGGCAAAAGGGGTTTCAAATGCAGCTGCCGTTCCATCATCATCAGTAAAGCCAGCCGAATTATCAGATTGCCCGGCTATCTGTGTCAGCGAGCCACCCAAATTATCTATTCGGTAAATGGCATTATCATCTTGATTAGACAGGTAGAAAAAATCATCACTGTAAGCCAGGTCAGTTACTCCAGTACTTGAGGTAAAAGTAAAAACCTCAGTTGTTAAACTTGCCGATAACCACGAAGGCAAAATGGTTGATGAAAGATCTACTATATCTCCGTCAATGTCGCTTGCATAAGTTGTATAACTAAAACTGGCACCCTCCGTAGCTATGGTAGTGGCATTCAATTGTGGGCTTAATGAGGGCGCATCGTTGACATTGTTGACCGTTAAAGTAAAGTTCTGATCTACGCTTTCATCACCATTGGTTGCAGTGACTGTAATATCATGCGTCCCAACTGCGGATTGACCAGCAGTTCCTGTCAATTGAGCTTTATTCGTTTCAATAACTCTCACTCTCAAATTCCCGGCATCTGAAAAAACAACTCGTCCATTATCATCAATGGTTAATCCTTCGGGGTTAAGAATAGCCGCAGAGGTAGCGGCTTCCCCGTCGCCGGAAAAGGCCAGATTACCATTTCCTGCAAAAGTTCTGATCATACCTCCCTGGTCAATCAATCTTATGCGGTCATTTTCTCTCTCTGCAATGAATACGGTGCCCTCGTCATCAACTGCAATCGCATTTGGATTATTCAATAAAGCACTCGTTGCTAATCCTCCATCACCTGAGAATCCCATGGTACCTGTTCCCGCAATCGTAGAGGTCAGGTCTGTAATTCCATCAATTTTACGGACCGCATGAGAACCTGAGGCGATATAGATAGAACCTAGCGTATCAATAGCTATGGCATTGATGGAGAACCCTGAACTCGTTGCTGCCACATTTTCCACGAACGTTCCAGTACCATTTCCCGCCACCGTGCTGATGATCCCTGTGGAAAGATCTACCTTTCTGATTCTCAAAGCCTCAGCTATGTACAAATTATCATCAGGTCCAACTACCACTCCCAAAGGTTGAGTAATTTCAGCTACAGTAGCTAATCCTAGATCGCCGGAAAATCCAGAACTTCCGGTTCCGGCTATAGTAGTTATTACACCCATGTCGTCAACTTTCCGTATCCGAAAGTTCAAATCATCGGCTATATATGCATTGCCACTTTGATCGAATGCAATACTCGATGGAAAATTGAACGTGGCAGCAGTAGCACTACCATTGTCTCCGGAAAAACCTGCACTACCGGCTCCTGCGAAAAGGCTGATATTATTACTCGCGTCTACTTTCCTTATTGTATGGTTGTTTCTATCGATGATATAAAGATTTCCGTTAGGATCGTATTCCACATCTCTCAGAAACGGTCCAAAATCTGCGTCCAAGGCCGGTCCACCATTCCCTGTGTTACCCGAAGTTCCTGTACCAGCAATTGTAGATATAGTATCCTCAGCTACCAGAGTCAACCAGTCAGGCAAATCCAATGCTGTGATTTGATATCCTGCACCCTTCAGATTTGACGTTACGGAAAGGTTATATTCATAGGCATCACCTTGAGACAATACGGAAGTAGGTGCAATGGTCTCGAATTCGGGAACTGCATTGACCAATGTGTACAATTGCTCTGTGTAGTTTGTAATTGCAAGCGGGTTTTGTGTCACGGGATCAGTCAAAGCGCCATTATATTGTAAACCTATTGTACCAGAAGCATTATCCAGACCAGTTACTGTGTAGTCGTAGTTTGTAGCATCTATCATCACCGGTGCGCCCACGACTCCAGATCCCGTCGCGGTTCCTTTTAAGATAAAATCTTCTGTGCCAAATGAAGCTGCGTCAAGTGCCTCAGTAAATTGAACTCTGAAAGTGACTTGATCACTGGATATAAATTCATTCGTGGGTTCTTGTCTCACCACATTGACAATTTGCGGTGTTAATTGATCAATATAAACATCCCTATTTTCGCTAATGGAGCCGACTGCACCAGGAGCAACCAACGTCAGATCTGCAGCGACACCATTACTAACACCAAGCAGGGAGCTTGCGGTAGTCAGGGATAAGGCTGAGGTACTTGTATAATCCAAATCTGTTGTTAAGTCTGATTGATTGAGGACATAGTTGGCAGTAAAATTTTGCGTACCTGATTGCTGTGTAACTACTGCTATCTTATTACCAAATTCAAACGCCAGCTCCAAATCCATGGTACCAGTAAGGGTAACATCTCTATCAAAATTGACATCAATTGAGATGGTTTGTCCCGACGAAAATCGATCATAAACGTCATTACAACCACTTGTACATTGAATGCTTGATATTTTTGGAACACCCGTATCTATTGCAAAGGCCTCTGAATCAGTAGTTCCTGTACCTGCAGTTGCTCCATCCGTAATTCCAGTATTATCCAAAGTGATTAAATTACTCGCAGCAACTACATCTGTATTTGGAGTGTAAGTCGCAGTGAATGTGATGTTTCCATCTAACGAACTTACATCTGAGAGCATTCCATTGGGTACAGTAAGATCATCATTTGCAAAACCTGTAACGGCTCCAAGAAAAGCAATAGTCACTTCAGCCGTCTCTCCCGTGATGATATTTTCATCGTCTATGGTAATGGCTGCTGTCGTCGCCGCTGTTTCATTCGTTACAGACAAGGTCGTCGATGATACCGCCTCAACATTCCCGGCTCCATCAGTAAGAAAAAGCTTGTATTCTCCCGAGGTTGAAGGAGCAAAAATAACGGGCTGATTTGTGCTTGTACAAATAACCTCCGCCATTGGCACACAGCCAGGTGGGTCAGGGAGGCCAGTCATAGGGTCAGTTCCACACATCACTTCCGGCATGGGAACACAACCCGGATCGTCCTGAATCAAAATCGTGGTTCCCTGAGTAACCGAGGTTCCAGTTGTGAAGTTTGTAGTTCCTTCCGGAGCAAAGAAAACCGAGGAATTGATCCCGGCATTATTTAAAAATAGTTGAGATCCTGACTGCACAATTCGGGTGGTGGTCAATATGAGGTCAGGATTTTGGAAGGGAGGTAAATCGACTTCCGCATCCGCAGTGGCGGCATCATTATCCAAACCATCAATTAACGCTACGCCAGCCGCCATATTAACTGTGACCGTACCATCACCTGATGGAGAAATAGATAATTCATACGTATCAGTGGTAACCATGTTCAAGCCAGCAACCGTACCATTTGTCGCTGTAAAATCCGTGGACTCCAGGCCAGTAGGCGTACCGTAGAAAGTCACATCAAAAGTAAAAGGATCCGTAGTAGCCACTGATTCCAGATTTGTTATTGATACATTGGTACCTATATCCAGAATAATGGAGAAACCAATATCGAAATTCGTAAAAGGAGTACCATTAAATGTGTTAAACCCCGAACCTCCCGTATAATCATTACCGGAGGTATTAGGTAACGTGCGAGGATTCACATTATCAATCTGCCAGGTATACATATTACCTGTTGTAACCGCTATAGGTGTGGGTAATTCGATGAGGTCAGTGACCGAAACAACAGAAGTGTTTCCGACGAGATTGTGGGTAAATGTCGCGAGTAAATTCCCTGCTATTCCATCACCTTCATAAATGTTTACTGTGCGGTTTCCGGCAGGTGTATTTCCACCGAGATCTACAGTAAACTTAACCAGTCTACCATCCTGAGTAGGCGTAAATGACTGGTGGACCGTATTAGCCTGTCCAAAAGACGCAACGGGAGTGACTAGTATATCCTGTACTTCATTGGGTTGGGCATAAGCACCGATACTCATCACAAGGATGAGTATCGAAATACTTATTTGTCTATGCATAGTTAGTCTGGCGGCTGTTAGTAATTCATTCAGAATTCCTTTACAGAATCGTATCATGTGTCGCATGGTCAAATATCTAATACTACTTTGTCGGTTATTGCGTGCAAGGTAGAATCAGGCAACCCACAGAATTCGGACTTTCTACCCCCTGAAATGCGACATCATTCGATGAAAAACACGCCTAAAACGGCTGTATTCACCCGTTTGAGTGAGATATTGGAGGTTCTTTAAAGCATACTCGATGGTCGCTTGCCGAATCGTGCGATGAATTGAGAAGAGAAATAATCTGCTTTTTCGAAACCTACTTTTCGGGCTGCTTCTGAAACGGAAGGGATTTCTCGATTGGCCAGTAATCGATAAGCTTTTTGTAGTCGAATCTCCTTAATAAAACCCAGTGGGGAAAGCCCTGTGATTTCCTTTATCTTACGTTGTAGTTGTCTTTGACTCAATGCCACTTCATCGGACAGGAAGGAAACACTCAAAGCACGGTGGTCCATATGCTTCTCAACTACCTTTTGAAGGTTCAATAAAAATTGTTGGTCAATGTTCAACACTTTGCCGTCCGGATCGATTTCATGTCTGTTTACCCTGTTTTCCAGGATGTTTTTGACCCTAGCCAGTAACTCCGATTTATTGAAAGGTTTTGTGAGGTAGTCATCCACGCCTTTTGTCAGTGCAAAAAGTTTATCTTCTTCAGCTGCCCTTGCAGTGAGCATAATGACTGATAGTGCGCGCAATTGC
Organism: Cyclobacteriaceae bacterium; assembly: GCA_965215825.1. Lineage (GTDB taxonomy): Bacteria > Bacteroidota > Bacteroidia > Cytophagales > Cyclobacteriaceae > JAWPMT01. Next base: position 3,089,030 of record CBDCEM010000003.1, read on the forward strand.
TCATTCCCCTTCAACGCATTCAAGAGCTCAAATCCATCCATTCCAGGCATCATTACATCTGAGATCATCAAGTCGACCCGTTCTGATTCAAGGTAGGTTAAAGCTTCTCTTCCCTCTTTCGCCTCCAGTATACGAAATTGCCCCTCGAACACACGAGCAATAAATTTTCTCATATCGAGATTGTCCTCCGCGAGTAACAACGTGGGTTTGTCAATATTGAAAAATTCGACATAATTCATAACCACCTGATTAAGCGCTCTGACCAAGTCCTTATCACTTTCAGGTACTTCGTGATGTATTTCTTCCAAAGCTGCTGGCCTGAAGGGTAAGTCAAACGTAAACTCGCTCCCCTTTCCCAGATCACTTGTCACGCCAAGTTTTCCATCCATCAGCTTGGCCAGTTCTGTGCTAAGTGCCAAGCCAATACCCGTTCCTCCTTCTGCTTTACCGTCTTTTTTCGACTGATAAAAACGATCGAAAATATGTGGCAAATCGGCAGGGTCAATTCCCTTACCCGTATCTCTTACGACCATAACAAGACGATGTTCCGTCTTTCTTGCAATCAGATGAATCTTATCTCCCGATTGCGTAAACTTTCGGGCATTGGAAAGAAAGTTATTCAGCACTTTCTTCACTTTTCTCCCATCCAAGTACAAGCAGGTGCCTTCCGGTAATTGAATATCAATACGAGCTTCCACTCCTTTCTCTTTCAAGTCGTGACTGTAGGCTTCAAAAAGATCCATCAGTAATTCCTGTATCAGAATGGGATTCTCGGTCAGGGGAAGTTTGCCTGCTTCCAGTTTTGTCAAGTCCAGGATCTCCTCTACTAAACCATACAAGGACACTCCGTTTTGGCTGGCTGTTTTGATCAATGACAGGGCATCAGGATCAAGGTTTTTTCCTTCACGCTCCAAAAAAGACTCCAGGGGCCCATTAATTAGGGTCAGCGGGGTACGCAATTCGTGGGAAATATTGGCAAAGAATTTGCTTTTTACTTTATCAAGTTCTTTAAGTTCCTCCGCCTGATGGGCAATGACCTCCCTGTCCTTCTCCGCCTGTTCCTTTTTGTCTTTCAATTCAAATGTCCGTTCAAGCACCTGTTGTTCAAGCATATCATTTTGCCTGGAAACTTGTCTCATGCGATACTGATAGATACTAAATACAACGATTAGAAAAATGGTGAGTGAGGAGAGCCTAAACCAATTGGTCCTCCAGAAAGGTGGCAGAATGTGAATATCGATCATAACCGGATCTCCAATAATGCCATCATTGTTACTGGCCCTGATCATCATATTGTATTCACCTACCGGTAAATTAGGTAATGCCAACTCGCTTGTATTTCCAAGGTTCTGCCATTGCTGGTCTTCCGCAAGTCGATAGTCGTAACTTGTCTTTGCCGCATGAATTCCAGTAGGTGAACTGAAATCGAACTTGAGATAGTTCTGATCATAAGGAAGCTGGATGCTCTCTTGCCTGATGAGGCCATTTGGAGTCAATGGATCTCCAGACTCAATCTTCCTGTCATTTACACTTAGTGACTCTAAATAGACTTTTGGTTTAACGTCATTTAGCGTTACCATCACTGGATCGAATACATTGAACCCATTGCTTCCCCCAAAATACATTTTCCCGCTCTCCCCTTGATGAACGGAAGGATTGAAGAGCCTGCTCTGCAACCCATCTTCCAGGCTGAAAACATGAAACTTATAGGAATTCAATTCGAGCCTGGCAAAACCATTTTTGGTACTTATCCAAAGGGCTCCATTTGCGTCTGGCAATAATCCAGAAACTTGTAGACCCAGTTCAGGGGTTTCCTGACCTAAAAAGGTCAATTTGTTTTCTTTCCATTCGTATCTGATCAAACCCTGACCAGACGTTCCAAGCCATAGTACCTCATCCGATTCTGGGACGATAGCGTTGATTGTTGGTTCATAAAATTCATCTGTATGATATAAAAATTGCTCAAAGCTATTCTCGTCAGAATCCAGAAGAAACAAACCACTTCTTACTGAAGAAACCCATAGCTTGTTGTCAGGAGCCGCGGCCAATGCCCTAATAGACCTGGAGTCCTGATAAATATTGGTATTTCCTTCATGGAAAAACTGCTCTTCTGTCTGTCTTTCAAGGTTGACCTTTAATAGTCCCTGAGAAAGGGTTCCAATCCAAATATTTCCGTTTTCATCCGCATACGTATCAACAATTACAGTGCTGACTCTGAGGTTTTTAGAAGTATATCTCGGAATGAAGGCCAGATTATCACTAAGTTCAAATATTGAATTTCCTGACATAAGATAATGTGTCCCATCAATCTTTTCTGAAAAGAAATACTGACTTTCATCCTGAATCTTTTCTGTCAACCTTTCATAAACACCAGATTGCAAATTGCAACTCAATAAACCCCTGTCAGTGCTCACCAGCAGGCGATTAGGGGCGTATTCAAACAAACTTTCTACATTAAATTTTTCATTATTCCTTTCTTGTAGATGATGCCCAAATTTTCTCAGATTTGCATGATGATAATTAATACCTCCGGCACCATCACAACCCACCCAAATTCCTCCTGCTTTATCCTTTAGCAAGCTCCAGACCAGATCACTGGTCAAACCATTTTCAGAATCGAAGTGATTGATGAATTTGTTCTCACTTCTATCCAGTACGTTGATTCCACCACGGTACGTGCTTACCCAAAGATGTTCATCAGGCCCTTCAACTATGTCCCAAACATATTGATCAGATAAGCTATCAGTCTCGGATGATGGATAAAAGAAATATTGTAAAGTCAGATCCGCATCATATCGGGCCAGGCCTGCATCTGTACCAAACCAGAACTGCCCAGACTTATCTTCTGTAATTTTCCTGACAATCCTTGTCCGACTTCTTAGGGTATCTTTTACATAAAAGGGTGTGAAATCTTTCATGCTACCCGATTCATAAATCCTCACTCCTCCCCCATCTAAACCAATCCATATCCTTCCCTTCTTGTCCTCATAGATATCATTGATTCTGTTGTATGAAAATGATTTATTTTCACCTTCAGTTAAAAATTGGCGATTGTCATAGAACCTGACAAACTGTTGTTGCTTTCGATCAAAAAGGTTTAAACCATTTTGCGTTCCAACCCAGATTCTATTCCGGGAATCTACAAATACCGTTCGCACATAGTTGTCACTGAGGCTATGAGGGTCTTGTGGGTCATGTTGAAATCCAGACCACTTATTGAGGGCCGGATCATAAGAATTTAGTCCTAATTCACTTCCAACCCACACGACATCATTTTGATCTATGTCCAGTCCAAATAATAGGTTATGAGAAATGCTATTGGAATCGTTCGGTATGTTGATATAATAAGTGAAATTTTCCCCATCAAATCGATTTAGCCCTTGCTCCGTTGTGATCCAAATAAACCCATGACTATCTTGCGCGATATTTCTAACCACCTGATTACTTAGACCGTCTTCAATGTTCCATTGTTGGAAATAGGTCCCCTGTGCCCACCCGACAACAGGTAAAATCTTCAAAATAAGTGCCGTTATAAAGAAATAAAAATTCTTCAATCTCACATCCAGATTACCCTCGAAAATGGGAAATATTGACTTTATATCCCCACAATATTCGATGAATTGTCGGGTCAGTCACGCAGCTTCTCTTTTTCTGGGGTTAATTCTTCATGCGTAAAATAAAGAAGCTGACCCTCTCGAGACAGCTTCTTTTTATCTAGAAATGGCACGTATCAATCAAAGCAACAAACAGGAAATTCCATCAGGAAATCTCCCCGAACCAGATTCACTCCGTCCAAATTCAAAATAGTTACCTGGAACTCCCCTTTAAGCCAAATGGTCAATTCCGTCTCTCCAGCATAATATTCAGTGATCGTTAAGAAGGAAGAATCGGGTTGATCAAAACGCCAGGTAGAATAATCCTGGCCCGGTCCACCAGGGTATTCATATTCAGAAATTTCAATATTAAATCCTCTTCTTCGTTCGATCAACTCCTCATTGACGTATTCTCCAAAGCCAAACTTCCCTTCACGTTGTGTTATTTCGTGAAGTGTCTCTTCTCTATTATTCGCTTTTCTGGAATACGCTACCCTAAAGGCCAATGTTGAAGTGTCGCTGGTAACCAACGATCCGAATTGCTTTGAGAACCTCGCATCAGGCTCCGCAGGGGAATTCAAACTGGAATAGAATATGCTACTTTCGACTCCATCTATCAGGTTGTATTCCGTCGTGTTGACACTAATATTGAGAAATGCGGCCGCCCCTTCTGGTAGTGGCTCGAGTTTCAGAGGAACTATCTGATCCTCCTCGCTACATGAAGCAAAGCATATGGCGCAAAGGATCAACGCGAATAAGAAATAATTTCTAGTCATATTTATTTTGGTTCTTGGTTGTTCGGACTATGATCTATACAAATCAAATATGTTGCCAGATATTAATTCAGACCCATCTAACAATTACACAAGCGCCAAACATGAACAATGTATAATTAATTGATAAACAACTAGATAACAACAAAATTTATCCTCATTCAAAGCACTAACAAATATCAAAATCACTAAAATTATGTTTGTTGAATTCCAGAAATCAAGTACGATGCCGTACAGTATCGTACGGAATTGACAATTACTTTTATACAAATTCAAAGCCTTTCAAAATTGGAATGAAAGAAAAATGCCCCAACTATCGTCGAGGCTCCTGCAAGAATGGCGTTTGTGGAAATTCTTCTATCGTTTAATAAAACGCCCGGAAGCATGATATACTCGAATTACCGTGATCTCCACCGATACAGGTGCAGCGTATGTCTCAATTACAGAATCCAGAGAAGCTTTGTAAACTGATACCAAGCCCCTCTGTATTCCACTACTCTTCTTTCAAGTGATCAACCGGATTATCTCCAATAACGCGGAAAGTCTGTGCGCCTATGATTCCAGAAACCAATATCAGGATGAAAATCAATGGAACAACGAATACAAGAATGCTCATATCAAATTGATAAGCAAACTGAGCAATCCAATTTTGCCCCAGTAGATAGGCAATAGGTGTTGCCGCTAGAAACCCTAGAATGACAGGCAGGGTAAACTGCTTGTAAAACTGCCATAACAATTGACTTACTTGAGCACCGAGCACTTTTCTTATGCTCATTTCTCGTTGTTTTCGATCTACCCAAAAAGAAGTAAATGAAATTAACCCCAGCAAACCGACGAACAATGCCACCGCTGTAAACAAGTTAATGATGGTCATGAATATATCATCTGTCCGATATTGCTCCCGAAAGTTACGGTCCAAAAAGAAGTAATTAAAAGGGATGTTCGGAAATAAGGAATTCCATTTCTCTTCAAGATCAATGAGCACTTGTGCAACATCTTTCGAACCCAGATTTACGGTAATTTTTTGAAATTGATCAGGCCATATTTTAAGCGATAATAACCCTACATCTTCATGCAAAGACAAATAATTGAAGTCACTCACAACTCCAATTACTTTCCCATCACCACCCCATTGTTGGAATCTGTGTCCGATGATCTCTTCAGGATTGATGAATCCATAGGCTCTTGCGCAAGACTCATTTACGATAAGTGACGAAGTAACATCCGATTCTCCTTTTCGGAAATCCCTCCCTGCGATGATCTTTAATCCATACTTGTTGATGAAGTTAGGATCAACCAATGTTAGGCTTATGTCTCCGGTTCTTTCGCTGCCTTCCGCGTCGGTGAGAACTGTAGTAACGCCATTAGGAGCTTCACCAGGGATGTGGGAACTAAACGTGACGCCTTCAACCCCAGGTATATCACCAAATTCAGCGGATAGCAATTCAAATTGATTGCCTATCCGGGCATTAGGACCAAAGTCAATCACGACTTTTTGCTTATGATCAAATCCCAGATCCTGTTCCTGGATAAACTGCAATTGCGCATAAATTATGATGGAACCCATAATTAATGAACTGGTTATTCCAAATTGGAATATCAGAAGCAAGGAACGCGTATTCAATAAGTAGTTTTGAGTGACCTTTTTTCTTATAGTTTGGCCTGCAGTTATGGTCGCAAACCTTAAAGCAGGGTAAATCCCTCCCATAAATGCCAGTAATAAAGGCATTGAAATAAGTAAGCCCAAAGGAATAGGAGTCAATAAGTATTCGAGACCGTAATTGGTATTCAAAAAGGCTTCATAATGCTTGAAGAGTATCAAAATAATCAGCGCAGAAAACAACGTGGAGATGCCTGTTGTGACCAGAGATTCTACCATAAATTGCTGAAATATATTTCTTCGACTGGCTCCAATGGTCTTTTTAATCGAAACCTCTTTTTCTTGTATAGACATGACAGCTGTTGTCAAATTAATGTAATTGAAACACGCCAATAAAAGGATCATAATCCCCACTCCGGCGAGGATATAAATGTTTTGCATGTTGCCAGAAGCCTCCAATTTACCTTTTTGTATCTCACTGAAGTGCAGTCCAACAAAAGATTCCAGGCCAACACTATAGCCTTCGGAAGCACCGTCTTCCTGATAGGCAGGAATGGCCTTCACTTGAGCTTTTAAGTTTTCAATATTCGCACCTTCGTTTACCAACAAGAATGCATTCATCGGCATCCAGCTCCAATTATCATGGGCATTGGGGCGACTGGCAAGAAACGTTTCCAGGCTCAACAGGAAGTCAAATTGCAAATGTGAATTTTTTGGAATGTCTTTAACAACTGCTGAAACAGTAAAAGAATGCTGATCAATCTTAAGCGCCTGTCCATACGCCTGGTCATCGCCGAAGTACTTTTGTGCCGCCCGTTCAGTCAAAACGACCTTTAAAGGCTCATCCAGTGCTTCTCGCGGATTTCCATCAATTACTTCAAAATCAAAGACCTCAAAGAAGTTTGCTTCTGCGAATAGGATATTTTCAGATTCAATAAATCGTTTTTCTTCATGTTGGAAAACATGACTACCATATGCCTGATTCAACCGTACTGCCGAAGCAATTTCGGGGCTTATGGATTTCAAATAAGGCGCGACTCCAGTAGCAGTCAATCCAAACGTAAGATCACCCGTCGGTGACTCAACGGTGGTATTTAGCGTATAAATCCTATTTCGCTTGTTGTGGAAATGATCATAACTCGTTTCGTGGTGAATGTAAAGTGAAATAAAAAAAACGCTTACAATCCCTACCGAGATACTTAGCATCTTGGTCAGCGCACTTGCCCGGTGTTTTTGGATTTTCCTGAAGGAAACTTTCACATGATTGGACAGCATAATTGGTGTGTTTGAGTTTTTAAAAATTCTTTTGATGGCAAATGGTCGAATGAACAGGAGTACATCCAGGAACAGTAGCAATTTTGCTCTTTGTTGGCCTTGAGCATCAAGTCTCCGTTCATATAGTTCTTCAAAATCCCCCAATAATGTATCAGCCAGGTCTTCTCTACAGAAAAACATGACAAATCGCTGGATGGATATAGGGAGTCGAGATTTACTCATGCCTTAACAAATTGATGTTTGGAATCTGCTGCCACATGTGATTCCGCAATTCTCGAATTGCCGATATCACCTTCAATCCAGCAGGAGTTAACGTATATAATCTTTTCATTCGACCACCGCGAGAAGCAGTGGCCTTTCCCATTTCAGACTTCAAGAATCCTTTGTCCTCAAGACGCAACAAGGTTTTGTGCACAGAGCTGAGAATCATCTTTCGTCCAGTTTGTTTATTCAAATCATCAAAAACCGTAATGGCATAGGCATCATCTGACAGAATGGCTACTGATAGCAGTACCAGTTCCTCAAATTCTCCTATTTGTCCTCCTCTCATAACGTATGGATTTGTTCCTCTTTTGTCTAAGAAGAACTACGTTCCCCTGGAATGGTTGCATTTAGACAGAAAAAAAGATCAATCCATGAAAAAAATTAAGCTTCATGGACGATCTGGGTGATTCAAGTAAAAAAAGAAAAGAGGGTGTCTCAAAAGGCACTCTCTTTTTTTTTATTTAGTATAATTAACAGCTATTTGTAATCTTATTATCTTGGGGATGTGAAAGAGACATCCAAGAATCTACATTTTAAGCCTTACGACCAGAACCAACCGATGCTTCTTCCTCCTTCCTTGGAGGAACTCATTGAAGCGAATCATCCTGTTCGAGTTGTTAGCCAAGTGATTGATCAAATCAACATTGATGTGTTGCTTAAGCAATACAAACCCGGAGGCACTTCAGTATATCATCCACGTATGCTGCTGAAGGTTATGGTTTACTGTTATCTGACGAACATTTTCTCTTCACGTAAAATGGAAGCTGGCTTGAAGGAGAATATTCACTTGATGTGGCTTAGTGGTATGAGTAAACCAGACCACAACACCTTAGCACGTTTTCGTAGCGAGCGTTTGAAAGACAGTTTACGTCAAATCTTTGGTCAGATTGTGGGATTATTGGTTGAAGAAGGCTTGGTGAGTATCAAGCAACTTTACACTGATGGGACCAAGATTGAGGCCAATGCAAACAAGTATTCTTTCGTTTGGGGTAGAGCGATCAAGACCAGCAAAAAACGTATTGCCAAGCAACTTGATGACCTATGGAGTTATACTCAACAGGTAGCTGAAGAGGAGTTGAAGGACCTGCAGTCAGTTGATTTTAATGAGATTGATAGTCAGAAAGTCAGACAAACCATTGACAAGATCGATCAGGCACTGGAAGGTAAACAAGTCGATAAAAAGGTAAAGCAGAAGCTAAACTATGCTCGCAAGAACTGGCCTGACAAGCTGGATGATTATGAGAAGAAAGAGGCCACATTAGGCAAGAGAAACAGTTTTTCTAAAACCGATCCTGATGCCACATTCATGAGGATGAAGGAAGATCACATGCTCAATGGTCAGCTAAAACCTGGCTATAATCTACAAATGAGTACCTCAGATCAGTTCATCATTAATTACAGTCTACATCAAAACCCAACCGACACACTCACCTTCATTCCTCATCTACAACAATACAATGACTTATATGGATCATGCCCTGCTGTAGTGTGTGCTGATGCTGGTTTTGGTAGTGAAGAGAACTATCTATATCTAGAGGAACAAGAAATTGATGGATATGTGAAGTACAATTACTTCCACAAAGAGCAAACCAAGAAATGGAAAGAAGACCCCTTTAAAGCCGATAACCTCCACTACAACGAATCCAACGATACCATGACTTGCCCGATAGGTCAACAAATGGAGAATATTGGTGAGAAAGAAAGAATTACTGCTAGCGGATTTAAACAGCAATACATCCGATACCAGGCCAAGAACTGTGAAGGGTGCTCATTAAGGTCATCTTGTCATAAAGCAAGAGGCAATCGGATTGTAGAGATCAATCACAAACTAAGAAGGCACAAAAAAAAGGCCAGGGAAAAGCTGCTCAGTGAGGAGGGTAAAAAGCATCGATCTAAACGACCTGCTGATGTTGAAGCTGTCTTTGGAGCAATCAAACACAACAAAGGATTTAGAAGGTTTAACCTTAGGGGCCTGGATAAGGTCGCAATCGAAACAGGATTACTCGCAATTGCACATAATCTGGCCAAGAAGGCTGCCTAAATGAGGTAAAGGCTTCCTTAACTCATCAATCATTAGCTCAGTCTGTATTACCTAAAAATACCACTCAAGGATATAAAATAAAAGAAGCTGACCCTTTCGAGACAGCTTCTTTTTTTGTTCTGTTGAGTTACCTGATAAACTACTGTCATACATTAGCGAATATGGAGGTTAAGTGGTTTCTTTTTCTAACGAAAGGGCTTTATTGAGTCTGGTTTACGCTTTTTGAATTCTGGCAACTATCAATTTCATTGAATTAGTCAACTGAATCATGACCTGATTTCCATTAAATTGGCTTCAAAACTCAACATTGACATGAAAACTCAATTGTGGCTTGTCTTCCTTTTCCTCCTTTCATGCTTTGGTTGCGCGCAAAACAAACTCGAAACCAATATCCAAACCAGACAGCAACTGGAAGCGTCAGTCGACTCCTTGTTGAATTCTCATATTTCAGAAATCACTCCGGGCGCAGCAGTGATGATCGCCTATAAAGGGCAATCCATCTTGCAAAAGGGCTACGGGTTACGAAATCTGGAAACAAAACAACGCATCACTCCTACCACTAATATGCGCATGGCTTCTGTCAGTAAACAATTTACTGCTTTGTGCATCCTGACCCTGATTGAAAAAGGTTTAATGGATTTAGGCGACCCAGTTACTGATTATCTGCCCTACCCTATTTTCGAAGGCATCAGTATCCAGCAATTGATGAAACACACTTCCGGTTTACCAGACTACTATGGTCATTTTGATAAAAACTGGCCGAGAGAAAAAATCGTAGAAAACGCGGATGTGCTGGAATGGCTGAAGACCAATCCTTCACGCGATTTCAAACCAGGTAAGAAATTCGAATATTCAAATACAGCCTACCTGATGCTAGCGGTTATTGTAGAGAAAGTGAGTGGTTTAGATTTTGCTCAGTATGCCAAAACACAACTTTTTGAGCGGCTAGGTATGGACAGAACTCAGTATTATAACCTGGCCAATCCAGTGAATATTTCTGAGCGTGCTTTGTGCTATGGAAAAGAAGATAACACTTTTCAACCCGTGGATGGCTTCTTTATGAATGGTGTCATGGGCGATGGGGCCGTTTATACTAACCTCCTCGACTATCAACGTTATGATCAAATTCTGAGAAACGATTCTATACTTTCAGAAAAGATTTATGAACTGATATGGAAACCTGGCGAAATAGAAGTGGGAAACTCGGAAAGACCTGTTTATTATGCCAGTGGATGGTTCGTGGATGAAAACAAAGAAGACTCGTCGCACTCCGGAGGTTGGTTCGGTACAAGTACATATGTGTACAGAGGGCTCACAAATGGCTTGACCATTGTTGTATTCTGTAATGCAACGGAACTATTATCTCCCGGAGAAATAACAAAAGAGCTTCGACGGATGAGTGAATCATATCTGGTAGCTCAATAAACCTAAGCATGGTCTTTAGCTTCGGAACGTTCAGTTCACTCTTACTTGTCTTTTGTTTTCATGGGCTCGTATTTGGCTTATTACTCTTTCGCATGGGATTTACCCTGAACCTTCGGGCTAACCTATGGTTGGGTTTATTCCTCACATTAATGGTGCTTTACATCAGTCCGTTCATGTTCGGTTATGCGGGGTGGTACGCGCATGATGGTTACAGGGAAGTCTTGTTTTACCTTCCATTGCAGCAATTGCTCTTCATTGGCCCAATATTCCTGTTCTATCTCAGAAGTCAGCTATTTCCAAATAGCAAAAACCCAAAAGTCCAGCTACTTCATTTTATACCTGGTCTGATCTACCTGATGTACAGTTTGGTCGTCTTTATTGGAGACTACTTCATATTTGATCAAATTACTTTCTATGCTGATGGGGAAGACAAGGACTTTGATCTCTGGTACCAGGTAGCGGGATTTCTGTCCATGCTGATCTATTTTGGTATAGGACTAAAGACGTATCACAACTATCGAAAACAGATATTCGACAACCTCAGCTATGCTGAAGAAATCACCTACAATTGGGTACGTACCTTCCTCATCATATTTGTGACATTGCTCATATTGCGTGGACTCTTTTTTGCTCTAAATCCTGAATGGGGCCAATTTGGTCGTAAATTCTGGTATTACTTTTCCGTGTCAATCGTGATGTATTTCCTTGCTATAAAAGGATATCAACAAAGTATTCTCACGAGTAGCAAAGAACTACCTCCTTTGCCTTTGGAGAACGAAGAACCAACTCTTGAAAGTAAAGAAGCGCAAAAGTCAGAGGCCTCTACACAAGTTGTCGAAGAAGAATTAATTAAGGAAATCATTTCCCGAATGCAATCTCAAGAATGGTTCAAAAATCCACTATTGACCTTGTCTGATATGGCGGAAAAACTAGAGACTACATCCAAGGCTGTTTCTCAAGCCATCAACCGAGGCACCGGCCTCAATTTCAACGACTTCTGCAACCGATATCGCGTAGAATCTGTCATTGAGGCATTCAACAAGGACAAACACAAACAACTTACATTGTTAGGAATTGCACTTTCCTGTGGTTTCAATTCAAAATCTACATTTAACCGTGCTTTTAAGAAACACACTGGAGTAACTCCTAAGACATTTCTGGAAAATCCACAAAACATTGGGGTCAAATCATGATTTGACGCGCTAAATCAGGCCTTTAAACAGATTTTAGCTTTCAAAAATCTCATCATGAAAAAATACTTCTGCATTCTCTTGTTGGTTCTTGCATGCTCCGTCACTACACTTGGTCAGTGGTCATTAAGTGATGAACAAACCAGAAAGATAGCGGCAGTGGTCAAGCGAGACGTTCCTGACCTTGCTCCGGGGGTCGCCTTTGGTTTGGTTAAAAACGGTGAGGTTATCTACTCCCAATATGAGGGATATGCCAATCTTAAGGAGGAAGTCTTGATTGGGGAAGAATCTCGATTCAATATAGCTTCGAATGCCAAGCAGTTTACTGCGATAGCAGTCCTAAAACTGGCTGATGATGGAAAACTAAAGCTTACTGAGGACATACGAGAATATTTCCCCAAGTTGCTAAAAGAGATCCAAAAACCTATACAAATCAAACACTTGATCACGCATACGAGCGGCATTCGTGATTTCTATGACCTTTTGGATATTCAAAACATTACCTGGTGGAAAAATACCATGAATAATGCCGATATTTTGGAACTACTAAGGGAACAACAAGACCTCAATTTCGAGCCTGGCTCACAATATCTGTATTCCAACTCCAATTACATTATCCTGGCGGAGTTGGTGAGCAAAGTATCCGGTAAATCGTTCACCAACTACATGAATGACATGTTTCAGGCCCTCGGGATGCCGAACACTTCTTTCGAGCCCAATCACAAGAAAATAAGAGAGCCCGTCGCAAATCCGTACTTCAACTTCAAAACCTGGACAGGGTACAAATGGCTTTGGGACGGTGTGGGAGACGGCAACTTATTTACGACGCTTCCAGATCAAATGATGTGGGAACAAATTGTGCAGACCAAAACTTCCGATTTTCTGAATGTCGCCTTGATTGAACAGTCTCAACGTCGAATATTTGAGGAGTACGATTATGGATTTGGCATGGAACATTCAACCATCAGGGATTTGGATGTCATATTTCATAATGGGGGAACTGGGGCCTGGAAGGCAACATTCATGCGTATCCCTGATCAGAATATTTCTCTCATTACCTTCAGCAATAGTGGAAAAACAGATGTAGTAGATCAAAACCAAAAGATTGCTGAGATCCTCATTGGTAAGGAAAATGAAGCTCCCTCTTTCGCGACGAGCCCACCTGAAAGTGGATTTGAAGTATCGGATAAAGAAATGCTGGGGATTTACATAATGCCTTCAGGTTACTTTTTCCGGTTTGTAAAGAAAGCTACAGATTTATACCTGGTAAGGGAAGGGAGAAATGACATTAAACTGGAACGTGTATCAGGAAATATACTGCGAGAAGTGAATGATCCGGCTTTTCAACAAGAATTCAAAAGAAACAAAAAAGGTGAGCTAACCGTCACAGCTTACTACACCACTCACGCGCCTTTTTCCCTAACCAGGGTTAAAGCAGACTTTACAGGATTTGATCCAACGAGTTTACAAGGTCAATACAAAAATGAAGAAACCGGTGCCCTTTTGATCATTGGTAAGGAAGAGAACAAGTACTATGAGGTTAAGCTGAATGGCCATAAAACCTCCGCAATATTACTAACCCCATCACGGATGTTAGCGAATAGCTACCTTGCGCGATTCGAACTCACAGGTGTGAAAAAAGGGCTTTACCTTGATGGTTCCAGAGTTAAAAATATCTACTTTCAAAAAGTGAAATAGTATCGAAAAAGTAGTAGTTTGAGTACTGATAGTAAGTCCAAAATCGAAACGCTTATTACTTAATACTGTGAGTCAATCAAAATCACTTATTCATTTACCTGGATTCGGGTTTGATGAGCTCTGGCGGACGGTTACGGTTTAAGGACGACATTTTTTTACCCAGACTTTTTCACAAATGAAATTAGGAGCATTTTCGGTTAGCCTTACAGTCAAAGACCTCACGGTATCACAGGCATTTTATGAAAAACTTGGATTCACAGTTTTCGCTGGAGCATTAGAAAGGAATTACCTGATTATGAAAAATGGCAATGCGCTGGTAGGGCTATTTCAAGGTATGTTTGACAAAAATATCCTGACCTTTAATCCCGGCTGGGATGAAAGCGCCAATATCTTGTCAGCATTCGATGATGTCCGTGAAATCCAGGCTCACTTAAAAGCCAATGACGTGGCACAAACGAAAGAGGCCGACGCATCTACCACCGGCCCGGAAAGTATCATGTTAATAGACCCTGATGGTAACCCTATCCTGATTGATCAGCATGTATGAAGATGTATATCCTGATCAAGGATACTGTACCAGATGAATTTGCTCCGGTAATTGCAGCTCATGCATCCCTGGCCTGCTATCGGCAATATGAGAAAGATGCGGACCTGCAAACCTGGGTTAATGACGTATTCAAAAAAGTAGTTTGTCGGGTCAATGAAAAGGAATTCGAACGGGCTTCTAAAGAAAAAAAAACATGTCCTGCTTACTGAATCGGCATTAGACCATCAGGAAGTAGCCTTAGTTTTTTGTCCAAGAGAAGCATTCCCCAAATCTTTCAAGTATTTCAGAAAGTGGAAACCTAAGTAGTAGCCAGATGTTGGTAATTAGTAGTTGGATGTTTATAGATACCAGATACCAGATACCAAATACCAGATACCAAATACTAATCAAAGAAGCGTTTTCACATCAGCAATGAGTTGTCTGACGGAGGTTTTGTTCAGCCCATTATAAATGCCACGGATTCTTCTATTTTTATCAATTAAGACAAAGTTCTCCGTATGAATGAAATCCTCAGGGTCTTTTTCCAGGCCCAGGTCTTCTTCAATAAAATATTGATTGCGTCCAAGGTCATATATCACTGAACGTTCACCTGTGAGCAGGTGCCATTTATCTTTCTGGATTCCTTTCAACTCGGCGTACTCTTTTAACACCGGAATGCTGTCATATTCCGGAGTGACCGAATGAGATAGAATCTGAACTCCATCGTCACTCAAAAAAGCTTCCTGCACCATCATCATATTACTTGTCATTTTCGGACAAATACCGGGACAAGAAGTAAAGAAAAAGTCAACCACTGTAATCCGGTCGTTTAAATGCTGTTCAGTTATTTGGTCGCCTTCCTGATCGACCAGCTGGAATGCAGGGATTTGATGGAAGTCATTCGCAACCTCTTTTTCAATGATCCATTGCGGCGTGTAGGTGGCCTCATTGTAAAAAGGAAGTTTGGCTACCCGGCTCTTATTTCCCTCCCCGATTTGACAAGAAGTCAGAATCAGACAAGTCAGCAATAACGTACTACTCTTGTTCAAAAACGATTTGTTCATTATACAATTCATAACACAAGTTTGATCTGTTGAGGCCGAACACACGGCCATTTTTGGCTTCATAGTTGGCATAAAGCGCTCCATTCTTACGGAAGGCTTGCTGCAACCCTTCCTCCTTTCCTTCGATCAGGTGCATCCGCTTATGGAGTTCGCCTGTGGAATACCATTTCTTTTGCTCACCATGGAGTTTCCCTTCCTGGTACTGAAGCAGAGCCCGAAGCTGATAACCGTCTTCTAAAGTCCACCTGCGAACCTTTCCATGAAGCCGATTAGATCTATAATTCTCTTCGAATCTTAGTCGACCATCCGGAAAATAGGTAAGCTGCACTCCCACCTTCTTTCCGTCCAAAAGTTCAGTACTTTTGAAAGGAGTACCATCCGAGAAATACTCGATCACATGGCCCGAAACCAAACTTGAATCTCGTTTCACAAACCAGGTACTGTTGCGTCGTTCAAAGAATACATCATCTCTTAGCCACTCCTCTCCAGGAATCTCAACAACTTTCTCCGAAACGACCGCAGCTACCATAGCTTTTTCAGCGCGTTGATAGCAGCTGCTTAAACCACAGACAATTATGAACACAGTTATCAGCTTCATTAAGGTTTACATGATGGTGTTAGGAGTCCCCTGGAGATCTACGCCAAATAGCAAATAGTACTGGTTCAAATAGATCTCGTTCACAATGTGATAGTGATAGAATGCTTCATCGCCATGTTGGGTTGTTGATACATGACCATTGGAATCATCCCCATCTGTAGGATAGTCGCCTGTTGAATTACACTTTCGGCCATAGATCAAAAAGCCATCTGACATAATCCCCAATAGCCGATCATCGTCAATCGTCAATGGTGATGTTTCACCCACATCACGTGCTTCAATATGATAATGATAACCTTGTGGTCCGCTGTGGCCACCAGCCCAATCAAAACCTGAAGCAGTACCTTCCGTCACATCTGTGGGTCCTTCAGACTGATTATAAATAGGTACTCCCGATACAGAAATACCGATAGCTCCCAATCCCGTAGATGAACTGGAAGAAGCCAAACCCGGAGCTGCGGGTACAGTCAACGTATAACTCCCCTCTTGGATGTTGCCGGGAGACATACCGTCTTCATTAGCAACTATGGGTTCAATGTAGCGTTCATCTGTAGCGTTCCAATATGGCGAAGTATGATTGGGCAGGGACGTAGAAACAATTGATACTTCATCCTCATCAAAAGAAATAGTCACTGCGTCTGAGTTAAAAACGTCAAAAGCAGCTGTTGGCGTGCTTACCCCTGAGGTATTTCCAGAATCATCGTCATCTGAAATATCTGTACCGTCATCCGAACTACTACACGAAACAAATACCATGCAGATGAGCAGCGTCAAAAAGTTGAAATTGGTTTTCATATATGTTATTGATTTTGGCAATTACGTAGCCCCCCTGAAAAATGGTTGCCTCGGAGGCTTCTAATTCTAAAAGAGGTAAAAAAGGATACGAGGCTTTATGTTCGATCTGGCAAAGGGAATTCTCTTAGAGTTGGCCTTTGATCGGTTTGCCTACGATTGACCTAAAACAAAAAAGCACCTCCTGGGAAGAGATGCTTTTTCAAAAACCTAACCTAAACCAAATGAAGAATAAACCAGATTTTACTCCGGTTTTGATTCCTATCGTGTAATTATTCTAACGCCAGGTTTGAGTGAAAGATTTTCGATTACGGTCATTGGGACCAATTGATCGGTGAATAGTCGGTATTTCAAGGTAATCACCTGGTTCCCCAACAATCGAAATGTCTGAATGGACGGTTTCCACATCAAACCCCTTAAACGCAAAAAAGCACCTCCTGGGAAGAGATGCTTTTTCAAAAACCTAACCTAAACCAAATGAAGAATAAACCAGGTTTTACTCTGGTTTTGATTCCTATCGTGTAACTATTCTAACGCCGGATTTAGGTGAAGGATTTCTGATTACGGTCATTGGGACCAATTGATCGGTGATCAGTTCATATATCCAGATAACCTGGTCTACTTAGCAAATCTGCTTCGTATGCAGTTTTTTTATAGATGGAGACAGTAGACATAGTATACTTGTTGAGCATCTTTCTAAAATTCAAGTCTGTCGCGTATTGAATCATGGCACATATCTTACAAAATCAACTCATTTCGGTACATGTAGACTCGCCGGAAGATCATTACCAATCTTCTCGTTTTGATTGGACAGGAAAAATAATTCGAATCACCTACAAAGGTCGGGATATGACTACCACCGAATTTCCTGATAAGGGTCCATTTAACCAGGGAATGGGATTGTATAATGAATTTGGAATAGATCAGCCCATTGGATTTGATGAAGTGAAGGAAGGAGACTGGTTTCACAAAATCGGCGTAGGCTTACTGCAGAAAGCAGGTTCAGTTTATGATTTTCAAATACCTTACAACATACGTCCTGCTCAGTTCGATACAAGTGTCAATGAAGATCAAATCTCAGTCATTTGTAAATCTAAGTATGGGGGTTATTCCTATGTACTTGAGAAAGAGATTTGTCTCGAAGAAAGTGGATTTAGGATCAACTACTGCCTAACCAATTCAGGTCAAAAAGTAATTCAGACCAATGAATACGTTCACAATTTCATGTCGATCCATGCAAAACCTATTGGCTCACCGTATCTTCTATCTTTGCCCTTCAAAACGGAACCTTCACTATTTATTGAGACAGTAAATCCGGAAAACCTGGTAGATATCAGCGGAAACCAGGTCAGTTTTTCTGGTCAACCTTCTACACCTTTTTTCTTCAGCAACATATCAGGACTTCAACCGGTCGAAGCCAAATGGACACTTTATCATAAGGAGCTTAAAATTGGCATTTCCGAAACTGGTAATTTCAAAACAAACGCTGTTAACCTCTGGGGAACAGGTCATGTGATTAGTCCCGAATTGTTCTTTCAAGTCGACCTGAATCCAGGAGATACTACTCGCTGGTCCCGGGCTTATTGTTTATTTGAACAAGAGTAATTTCATTGGTTTGACCAGGTTTTATATAAAATAGAAAAGCATCTCCGGGAAGAGATGCCTTTCAAAACCTAACCTAAACCAAATGAAGAACTTGAACCGGACTAAGCCGGCTATTAATTTCTTGTTGTGTAATTATTAAAACGGAAGATGGTTTCAGATAGATTTTCATTTCCGACCAATGACCACTTTATACCGATGATTGGTTGATTTTTTATGATTAATTGAAGAATTAATTATACTTAAGTAAGTGTCTGTGTTTTCTATTTCTCCTCTAAAACATAAAAAGCTGCCCCAAAACGAGACAGCCAATTATATCTGTTAAAGTATTTTAGAACCTATTCCACCGGAGTAAGTAACTCTTTATCGATGATGTCTACCAGTGAATGTTTTGGTAGTGCTCCGTTTTGCATCATGGGTTTCTTTTCTGGGTCTGTTGGTATGAACAATAAACTGGGGATACTTCGAATTTGGAACATAGCTGCCAATTCCTGTTCAGCCTCCGTATCCACTTTATAAATGATCACATCGTCCCTTTCATTGGAGATCTCTTCAAAGATTGGAGCCACCATTTGGCAAGGTCCGCACCAATCTGCATAAAAATCTATGATAGCAGGTTTATCACCTTTGTATTTCCACTCTTTTTCTGTTGTATAGTCAAAGACCTTTTCTCGAAAGTCCTGTGCTGTCAAATTTATCGTTGCCATAACTTTTATTTCAATTTTCTAACTATTCAACAGGTATGGAACGACTTTGATTCGAAATAGGTCATCCTTGTTGTACAAGAGACATGAGCACGACAATAGGTTAATCCAAAGCAATTCATGGAATTTCTTCTTACCAGAAGCAGGCATCCCCCCAACCCATTCGCACCCACAAGAAACCCAAATGGGATATTCTTTTGTTTTGCAGGAAAGGTTTTTGGGTACTAGTTTCAGAGCGTTCTGAGACACTGCCAGGCACCATCCCCGAAACATGCTGATCTCCAAACACGGTGATCAGTTCGAAAAAGTAGAACGGAGCTCCCAAAAATAGAAAAGCATCTCCTGGGAAGAGATGCTTTTTCAAAAACCTAACCTAAACCAAATGAAGAATAAACCGGATTTTATTCCGGTTTTGATTCCTATCGTGTAATGGATTTAACGCCAGGTTTAAATGTAGGATTTCCGTTTACGGCTATTGGGGCCAATTGATCGATGAGTAGTAGGTATTTCAAGGTAACTATCTGATTTCTTACCAAATGAAATACGCGAACCACCAGTTCCACTTCAAACACTCTTAAACGCAAAAGATATCTCTGTGAAAAAGATGTCTTTGGATACCAATCAAAGCATGTTTCTCTTTTCAAAAGTGGGTTTCAATGGGTTAAGACAAATCTATTTTTTTCATTGACTTTTATTTTTTAAACAAATACTAATCATATTCGTATCTTTATTTTAGACAAATACTAATCAAATGAGTTTAACCTTGGGTGTACTAGAAGAAATAATCCTGCTCATCCTTATGATGAAGGAGGAGACCTATGGAGTCGAAATCGCTAAAGAGTATCAGGCGCGCCTGAATCAAAATATTACAATTCCGTCCATTCACGTTGTATTGAAGAGGCTGGAAAAGAAAGGACTTGTCGATTCCCGGCTTGGCGAACCAACAGCCGAACGTGGCGGCAGAAGTAAGCGAATGTATAGTGCCACAAATAAAGGCATCACGGCCGCACAAGAACTCCAGCAAAAAAGAATGGAAATTTGGAAAGCCATTCCAAATGTAAAACTCACGTTCAGTGGGTACTAAGATTAATCCTCCTAATTGGCCTATAAGGCTTTTGGAAATCCTCTGCCGGGTCGATCTACGAGATGAAATCATCGGAGATTTACAAGAAGCCTTTCAATGGCGTCTGGCAACAGAAAAAACGTCCAAAGCCCGGGTGAAATTCATCTACGAATCTCTTCTTTCGCTGAAACCTCAGAACCTTAAAACCTTTCACGTCCTATCAATCAATACCATGATCTTTCAGAATTATTTCAAAGTAGTTAGTAGAAACCTACTCCGTCGAAAGACATCATCCTTCATCAATATCGTCGGCCTATCATTGGGTATCACCGCATTTCTACTCATATTTCTGTATACTTTCCAAATCTTCTCTTTCGATGGCATACACACCAACAAGGAACGGATTTATTTGGTTTATAAGGAACGCATCACCCCGGATGGTGTTCAGCCTACTTATGACACATGGGTGCCCATGGCCAACCGGTTAAAAAAAGATTTCCCAGCAGTCAAATCCGCAAGTAGTATCTACACCGCAGACTCCAAAGTCATTAAAAACGAACAATTCATTGATGAGGATATCATTTACGCCGATCAGGATTTTTTCGACCTCTTCTCTTATCCGCTAGTCAGGGGCCAAAATTCCGATGTTCTCCCTGAAATGAAGTCGCTGGCCCTAAGCAAATCTTATGCTTATAAATATTTCGGAGACACGGATCCAATCGGTCAGTCTGTTGACATCTTCCTGCAAGAGGAGGACACCACGCTCACTTTTCAAGTATCAGCTATTATCGGGGACTTTCCTGAAAACACGTCCATTCAGCCACATATGGTCATTCGGATGGACGGCCTGCCTTTCTACCCTGACGTTAAAGAAAATTGGGGTAGTTCATTTTTAGAGACATTTGTACTTTTGGATGAACGGTCCAACATGAACCAATTGGAAGCACAGTTTCCAGAATTAATTGAACAAATCTGGGACCACAAAGTCCGGGAAAATACCCGATTTAAACTACTCCCTTTCGTCTCCTATTATGATACGTTTCTGGGTAGTAAAAAAGATGCCAGAACACTACTATTGATCGCAATCGGCATTTTATTCATTGCTGCAATCAACTTCACTAACCTCTCAGTGGCTAATGCCGCACATCGACTTAGAGAGATTGGTGTCAGAAAAGTCCTGGGCGCTTTTAAGGGCCAGGTAAGGACACAATTTCTTTTTGAAGCGTTGATCACTTCATTTATATCCATAGCGTTGGCCTGGTTGTTTGTCATTCTGATCACTCCTTTTTTTAATGAGTACTTTGATCTAACCATTTCCCTGTGGGTGATGGGAGTATGGGAGCTAATTGCTATGAGTTTCGCCATGACGTTACTAATCGGCTTGTTGAGTGGTATCTATCCCGCCCTTTACCTTAGCTCGCTGAGGTCACTGGATGCCATTCAGAAAAAAGTGACTCTGGGTGGCCGAAACGGTCTAAGGAACACACTCGTCGTAGTACAATTTGCTATTGCACTGTTTCTCATCACCAGTACCCTCCTTATTCGTGAACAAATTTCGTTCATGATGGATAGTGACATGGGTTTCTCGGGAGAAAATACCCTTGTGATCAGGGCTTCGCCAGCAAGCTTTACCAATTCCGAGGTTGGAGCCGGGAAACTGAAGACCTTCAGAGAGGAATTAAAAAGACTTTCATATGTAGAAGATGCCTCATTGAGTCGAACATATCCTACCCAATGGACGAGGAGCTTCACTTTTGTTCGGCCTGCTGGCTGGACCGGAGATCCACTTCGTATGAGGTATACGTACATGGATGCGAACTTCTTAAGCATGTATGAAATCCCGTTGATCAGTGGCGGCTACTTTCTACCCGACCTGGAGGGAAATCAACGAGAATCAGTGATCTTGAATAAAGCAGCAATGGAAGCTTTTGGCTTTGAACCTTATGGAGAGCATTATATTGAAATTGGCAACAACAAGATCCGGGTGGTTGGTATCACAGAGAATTTCAATTACGAAACCCTCGCGGAAGAAGTACACCCTACGTTGATGTTTCACCGAACGGCGGACAATCTCGCTCACCGATTCATCTCATTGAAACTTGAAACTTCAAATCTTAATCCCAAAATTGAAGAAATGGAAGCCATGTGGAATCAATTAGGTGCCATAGATGAATTCTCATTCCAATTTTTAGATGAACGAGTAACCCAACTTTACGAGGCAGAGGATCGCTATATGGGACTTGTAGCGACCTTTTCAGTTATAGCTATTGTCGTAGCCTGTATGGGCTTATATGTTTTGTCGCTTTTCGTTATCGAGAACCGACAAAAAGAACTTAGTGTTCGAAAAGTGCTCGGAGCAGAAACCCGCGAGATTCTGATTATCATCATTCGGAGTTTCACGAAATGGGTTTTGATTGCTTTTATCATCAGCATTCCGTTAGTCATTGTTTTCTTCATGGGGTGGGTGGAGACGTTTTTCAATCAGGCACCTCTATCGTGGGTGACGTTCTTGATGACAATTTTGTTGGTACTCGGGTTAGTACTGTTTACGGTCGGCTATCAATCTCTTAAAGTGGCCATAGCCAATCCGGTGAAGTACCTTAAAGACGAATAAACTGGAAATCAATTTAAAAGTCCATTTCACTCAACAAATCCGGTTTTGAGCAATATTAAGATCCTACACTATTCCAACATTCATGTTTTTTGAATAGGGCCTCGTTTTAGTGTACTGAAGGATTTAGGTCCCCGATGGATTTAAAGCAGAAAAGCACCCCCTGAGAAGAGGTGCTTTTCTAAAACCTAACCTAAAACCAAATGTAAGAATTTTACTACTAATCGTGTGTTGATTATATGAACGCCAAATAGTCTTGAAGGATGCTGGAATAAGCCGACTGGTAGAATTCTTACGATGACTTGAAGCTAAATTCAGATGAATGGGGTTAGTCTACCAATTTCTTAAAAACCGGATCTCGCAAGGTGCCATTATCAGTGATCATGGAGTATTCTACCTCACCAATCAACTCAGGGGCAACCCAGACTGACTTGGATTCTTCATGCGCTTCTTCCTCAACAGGTTTTTCCGCTTTAGGTAATGAGTCTAGCAAGCTTCTCATTTGTTTCAATAGAGATTCATCAAAACCCGTTCCTACACGTCCACGATAGATTAATAGATCTCCTTCTTTTTCGGCAATCTGTAAAGAGCCGAAATACTGCTCACGTTCTCCTTCTCCGGGAGTATAGCCAATGATCACAAAATCTTTCGATGCCTTCACCTTCACCTTGATCCAGGTATCTGACCTTCGGTCAGGATAATACTTACCTAAAGGTTCTTTTGACATGATGCCCTCCACACCCAATTCTTTCGCTGCCTCAAATAGGGCTTCTCCATCTTCCACGATTTCAGAGATTCGATAGTTGCTATCTTTTCTAATCGAGTCTTTCAACCATTCTCTTCTTCTAAGCAGAGGTTCTTGTGTGAGTTGCTTCCCGTCCATGTACAGGCAATCAAACAAGTAGCAATACGCTGGGTTTCTCCGGCTGAGTGACTCAAAATTTTTCTTGGACATAAGTCTTCGGATCACTTTCTTAAAGTCCGCCCTACCACGTTCATCGAGGCAAACAATCTCCGCATCAAAGACCGCATTATTGACCCTGAAAGCTTCTTCGGGTAAATTGAGTTCAGGAAATTGATCAGTGATGATGTTCATGTTCCGGCTCCGTATGGTAAGTTCGCCTTCATTCAGTGTAATCATCGCTCTAATACCATCCCATTTCACTTCGTGCAGGTAATCACCTTTGGGTGGCTTTTTCGCTGTTCCCGCCAGCATGGGTTTTACAGGTACACTCAAAAAATCCTTTTGTGGTTTGTCCACTCGCTCTAATAACCATTCTTTACCCTTCATTAAATGCATCCGATACTCAGCATTGAAGGTGCGACTACTTAGCCGGAAGTAGAAGCCATTTTTCTTCTCCTTAGTGATTTCATAAGTACCAGAAGCATAAACCCACATCATACCGCCTCCATACTCACCTTTGGGAATTTCACCTTCGAAAGAGAGGTATTTCAGGGGGTGATCCTCCGTCTGTACTGCCAGTCGTTTTACACCAGGTTCAGGAGGCATGCCTCTGGGAATCGCCCAGGATTTCAGAGTTCCGTCCTGCTCTAAGCGTAAATCATAATGCAAATGAGATGCATGGTGTCGCTGGATCACAAATCGATTACCAGCACTTTCATCACTTACCAGGTCAGGCTCAGGCGTTTTTGTGAAATCTCTCTTCTTCTCATACTCCTGCAGTTGCTCTGTAGTTTTTCTTTTATCATGAGGCGGGTGATCCTTCTCGAGAACAGGCTTTTTATCTGTATGGAGAGGAATGGCCCATGCCCGGATAGATTCCCACGCATCTCCCTCCTCCTCCACCAACTGCGGCACCCGTCCAATGTTCATTTCTTTCGTACTCGAAAGCGCGTCCAAAAACTCCCAGGTTACCGGAGCACTGGCCGTTGCTCCTTCCCTTCCCCGAAGACTATATGCACTAACAATGGTTTGAGAGGGTCGATTTCGATAGATATCTATCAACACCCTTCCTTTACGAGACTCTTTTTTTATGTGCAGGGTCGCCTGGCTATTCTTATCCAAAAAGGAAGCTGCCAAAGACTTGGCTGCTTGAAAACATTCCTCAAAAGTGTATTTAATCGTGACGGGTGTAACCAAATGGAGGCCCTTTCCTCCTGTAGTTTTAACAAAAACATGATATCCATGTCTTTCCAAGTGTTCCTTTAAGTGAAAAGCCATGTCCTTGAGTTGTTGAAAATCGTAATCCTCCGGAGGGTCGAGATCATATACGATATAATCAGGAGAATCGGTGTTGTGACTGATGCAATGCATCTGGTGCAACTCCAGGCAGGCAAGGTTTGAAAGCCAAACCAATGTAGCTTCTTCATTGGCCACAACGTACTCTTTCTTGCGATCCTTGCCCAGACGAACGTAATCGATCCAATCTGGGGTCCAGTCAGGTCTGTTTTTTTGAAAGAATTGTTCTCCGTAAATCCCATCGGGATAACGAACCAATGAAAGTGGACGACCTTTAAGGTGGCGAAGAATTGTCGGCCCCAGGTTGAGGTAATACTGGATCACTTCGGCCTTTAGAACCGAGTCATCCGGATACAAGACCTTATCCAGGTTGGATAGATCCAACTTTCTTTTGCCTATTTCAACATGTACCTTCTTCTTGGCCATAGAAATTGTGTAAGGCAAATTAATGACCAAAAGTGATTTATACTCAGAACGGAATATAAACCTCCGGAAATAAAAAATCCCGACGAGTATTCGCCGGGATCATTAGCTAAAAGCTTTATATCTTATAAAAGTGAATGCTAATTAATAGCGTCCACCACCGCCATAGCCACCGCGATTTCCGCCGCCACCACCATAGCCGCCACGGTTTCCACCGCCTCCGCCATAGCCACCACGGCCGCCGCCACCACCACTCTCACGAGGGTTAGCTTTCTTCACGATGATCGTACGACCATCTACATCGGATTCATTCAAATTGTCAATTGCCTCTTGCCCTGCAGCATCGTCTGACATCTCTACGAAACCATAACCTTTACTTCGACCAGTATCCCGGTCCATAATAATCTTTACGGAATCTACGTCTCCGTAATCTGCGAATAGCTGCTCTAAAGTCTCTTCTGAGGTATCGTAGTTCAGCTTTGTTACAAAAATGTTCATTAGTAATATTAAAATTAGCCGCGGATAATTACAGCTTCACTCAAACGCCACAAGGAAATACAAGTGTTGGTGTAAAAACCTACGAGGCGCAAAGATAAGCTATAATTCTGCTAATTTTAAATGATTGGTGTCATTAACTTTCTCTAAACAATACATACTACCTGAATAAAATAGCTGATAAAGCCCAAGGTTCATATGTGGAAACTCATCCATAAGGCTTAAATCATATCCCAACAACCAACAAATCAGGATGCGCATCGCACGTCCATGCATGCATATGAGCACTTGCTTTTCTTCATGCATTGACATGACATGAGAAATCGCTTTTTTTTGCCGCTCCATAACTTGTAAGGGCGATTCTCCACCTCCAACAGCAATGTCCAACTCACCCAATTTCCATTTACTCACAGTCGATTTGTAGGCTGTCATCGCGCGCTCAGAAAACTTAACACCTTCCTGAGAACCCCAACTGATTTCGTCAAGTCCTTCTACTTTAGTACAAGGCAATCCGTCCTGAATAAAATCTTGTACTGACTGATAAGTTCTTTGCAACTTAGATACATAAACATGATCAAAAAGCACGTTTTTGTAATGATCATAAAAAGTTCGGGCTTGTTTCAGTCCAAGTTCATTTAAAGGAGCATCAATACCTCGCCCCTGCACCATTCCCTGGCGATTATATTCAGTTTCGCCGTGTCGTACAATAAATAATCGCTTGGATTTGGCCTTCCCATCCATATTTTTGTTGCTTAATATGCGGCGAAAATAATCCATTTATGTTTCCAGAAGGACTGTCAATTGAGGCATTGAATGATATAGGTAAAAACACGATGTTTGAAGCCATAGGCATCAGGATACTGGAAGTTGGACCTGACTATATAAAAGGGTCCATGCCGGTAAACGAGCAAACAAAACAGCCCATGGGCCTGTTACACGGAGGTGCATCCGTTGCATTTGCAGAAACTTTGGGAAGCATTGCCTCAACGCTAGTTATAGATATGACAAAGAAAGCGCCGGTAGGATTAGAGATCAACGCTAACCATATCAAATCTGCCAGAAAGGGACTGGTCTATGGAATCGTCCGCCCACTGCATGTAGGTTCACGCACTCATGTTTGGGAAATTAAGATAACTAATGAGCAGGATCAGCTTGTTTGTGTAAGCCGCCTGACTACTTCAATTATTGATCAAAGAAACTAAGTTGAGCTTGGATAAAGATTTTGCAACTTCAATTAAACTAGCTCCACAAGAATTGTGGAAATTGGCTATAAATAAAAGTTACCCAATGGTGGCCTGGTCATTACCTCAAAGTGACGCTTCCTACTTATTGGTGGATACTCGTCCAGACTTAGAAGCCCAGGATTATGAGCTGGAAGATGTCAAACCAGGATTTCTGGTCAATCGATTTCTTGACGCTCATCCATGTAAGTCTATTTTGCTCAAAGCCGATATTCTGATTGTCAGCAAGGAAAAGCAAGCAATGACAGAAATAGATCCAACTCTCTCCGCTTCCCACATTGACCAATTCCTGGAAGAATTGAACGAAGTGCCCGTGCAGAAATATATTGATCTCCAGGATGAAAATGAATCCCAGTCCTATCCGGAACTGGTCCAACTGGCAATAGATGAAATTTCGATGGGCAATGCCCAAAAGATTGTTCTTGCACGTTACGAAGATTACTCGATAGCACCTGATCTGGATTGCTATCAAAAATTCGAAGAACTGAATCAACGGTATCCAAACGCCATGACTTATGCCTGTTATTTACCAGGAGAAGGTGTTTGGCTTGGAGCGACCCCAGAAGAGTTGATTGAATTAAAAGAGAATAAATACTTCAAGACCGTAGCATTGGCTGGCACACAGTCTTTACCTCAAGACACTAAACTGAGCGAACTTACCTGGACACAAAAAGAAATTGAGGAACAGGCACTCGTCAGTCGCTACATTATTGATTGCTTCAAAAAAATTCGACTAAGAGAGTTTGATGAACATGGTCCAAGGACTGTCCAGGCAGGGCAGCTGGCCCACCTTAAAACTCAATTCCGCGTGGATATGGAAGAAACGCACTCCCCGCGCCTGGGAACAACGATGCTCAACCTCTTGCAACCCACTTCGGCTGTATGCGGTATGCCATTGGCCAATTCACTGGAGTTTATTCGTCAAAAGGAAGGATTTAACAGAGAATTCTATGCTGGTTTTCTTGGGCCCGTTCAAATCAGGGACAGTACGAACTTGTTCGTCAATCTTCGATGTACACGATTAAAAGGTAACACGGCAAGGTTCTATGCTGGAGCAGGAATTACAGAAGACTCAGATCCTGAAAAAGAATTAATAGAAACCGACCTGAAGCTAAACACAATGAAACGGGTGATCTTGAACACATGATGCATCAAACTGTCTTTGATACCTCAGAACTGTTACACCAACTGGGAATAGCCCAAGTAGTGATTTGTCCTGGATCGAGAAATGCGCCGTTGATCATTTCTTTTGTTCAAAATCCGAATATTGAAAAAATCAGTGTTATTGATGAGCGATCAGCAGGTTTTGTTGCACTGGGTCTTGCCCAGTCGTCATCGAAACCAGTTGTGGTATGCTGTACATCCGGATCTGCCGTACTCAACTTTGGTCCGGCTTGTGCGGAAGCATTCTATCAGGAAGTACCCATCATTTTCATCTCCGCTGACAGGCCGCCGGAATGGATCGACCAGGGCGATGGACAAACCATCCGACAGTCAAGGGTACTCGAACCGCACGTTAAGCAAAGTCTTGACCTTCCCGTAGACCTTGGTCATCCAGATGCACAATGGGAGTACCGAAGAAAACTGAATGAAGCTGTAAATAAAGCGAACAGTGGCATTAAGGGTCCAGTGCATGTAAACATCCCCTTTCGTGAACCTTTCTATCCCACGGATTTAGCAGGTCTTCAATTTTCCAAGAAGCTTCAGGTAACTAAAATCCTGGATACCTCTCCTGAGCCTTCGCCATTTCAAAAAGAAGAAATACTCAAGGACTGGAGTAAATTCGAAAAAAAAATTTTTGTATTGGGTCAAGGAATTTATGGACCAGAGTTCCTCTCCACTTTGAATCTCATCAGTCGTTCTCAACACATTCCGATTATCGCGGATGTTATCAGTAATGCCGGGGTTCTACACACCATCTCCAAGCAAGATCTCTTTCTTGTAGATGAACAATGTCAAGAAGTATTAAGGCCTGACCTTGTTGTTACATTCGGAAAGACATTGATCTCTAAGAATCTGAAACTTACTCTAAGAGGTGGCGTCGAACATTGGTCAGTTGGTGTTCACCGCCCGATAGACACTTTTAGGAGTTTAAGCAAAGTATTCCCATGGGAACCTACCGCGTTTCTTTCCACTATCGCCCATGCAGACCAACAACCTGTGGCATATGAAAACAGGTGGAAACAAGCGGATCAAGTCACTCATGAGCGATTAGAAGAACTGACTAAGGAACAACCATTAAGTGAATTTTGGGTATTCCGTGAATTAATGGCCAATCTACCAAGAGAAAGCCATGTCCATTTATCGAATAGTATGGCTGTTCGGTATGCCAATTTCTTCACTCCTACTGGAAAAGAGATATTATTTCATTGTAATCGAGGTACCAGTGGCATTGATGGCCCGGTTTCCACAGCTGTCGGTTATTCAAACAACTCCGAAGCAATAAATATTATGATAACGGGTGATTTAAGTGCGCTTTATGATCGAAACGCCTTCCTTAACAATTTGAGCCCTCGGTTAAAGGTCATCGTATCAAACAATGGTGGAGGCGGGATATTTGATTTGATTCCCGGACCCAAGGTTTTGGCCAATCAGGATAGAACTAAATTCTTCGAAACGAGGCATGACCTTTCATTTGAACGACTTGCAGATGAGATCAATTTCGATTATACGTTAATTCGGAGCAAAGAGGAGTTTGCAGCCCAGCTACATCGCTTCATGCTTGCTGATGAAAATGGCTTGATGGAGATAAAAACCGATTCTGAAATTAACGGGGAGGTTTACAGAAAAATCAAAGGGAGCTTAAACGAAAAGTCCCCTTTCGGGGACTCTTAACAACCTTTACCAGAAAACACTACTCTATCGTTGGTTATTCTGTGTTCTATATCAAACGTAGAAGAAATGATTTGGATTATTTCTTTTGCACTTTTTTTTCTGAATTTGGCAGTAAGCTGACAATTCACCAGTTCATCATTGTCAAATTCCACCTCTACTCCATAAACTTCTTCCAATAATTTACTTACCTCAGCTAGTCTTTCTTCTTTGAAAGAAATCACACCACTACTCCAGGCAAGAAAGTTTTCATCTGCAATTCTTTGTTTGGTAATTCCATCTTTCGAGGACTGTACGATGCCCATTTCTCCTTTAACCAGAAAAACTTCTTCAGAATTACCTGTAAAAACTTCGGGGTTATGAGACACTGCTACACGACCGCTTTCCACCATGACTTCAGTTCCAAGGTCGCTATCTGTATCAATAGAGAAAGAAGTACCCAGTACCTCTACCATCGCATCA
This sequence comes from Cyclobacteriaceae bacterium, assembly GCA_965215825.1. Taxonomy (GTDB): domain Bacteria; phylum Bacteroidota; class Bacteroidia; order Cytophagales; family Cyclobacteriaceae; genus JAWPMT01. The sequence goes on from CBDCEM010000003.1 coordinate 3,119,502, forward strand.
TTGGCATAGATCACAAAAGGACGTTTTTCATCACGAACCACATCAAAGTATGCTTTACCTGAAACTTTTACCACGCGCTGCTTACGATTCATTTCCATTACTTCGTAAGTGGCCCCTTTGTACAAGGTTAGTGTAGTGCCATCTTCCAACAGGATTGCTGATGCCATCGGAGGCGTGTCTAAAGATGTTGTAACTGCCTCATTTGAATTTAATACAAACCAGCCAGCAAGACCAGCAACCATTAACAAGGCAACAGCCGCAGCAACTCTAAACCAACCATTACTGGATTTTTGTTCTAATTCAACAGTCTTGGCATGATCATTGAGAATAGAATCCAAAACACCAGCAGGTGCTTTATAGGAAGCGGCAGCATGCCAGGCAGATTTAGCCTCAAAGAAAAAATGCGCATTTTCGGCGTTATCAGAACGCCATTGCCTCACTTTTTCAGCTTCTTGTTCAGAAACTTCACCGGAAAAGTACTTTCCTAATAGTTCTTCCATTATCCTTTACAAACAAATTCACATCGGTAACAAATCACATTTCAAAAACCCTATCCAAATTTCTTATAAATTATCCGTTTTTGGATCATAATCAATTGGAAGGACGTCCGCGAACCGCTCCCAGGACCAGTAGCCTATTGTTGTTACCCCCAAAGGCTGCTTAATATGTCCATTTGCGTCAATATTCACGTGAGATTCTTTCAACTTCACTAATGATCTTTGAATATCGGGTTTTCGCGTCAAAAATAAAATATTATCGGTACTCAAGAGCACTTTTTCTTCAAGCTCTTTAGCCATTTGAAATAGATATTGGTCACTTTCCTTCTCTTTCAAGTACTCAATATACAAGTAGTCAGGAAATTCCAATTGCCATTCTACGGGAGAAATCCGACTTAAAATCTCTTCAATCTTGATCCGGCCAGGCAATTGATCCGACACACGAATCACCGTTTCCGACTCATACATTCTAAACCCTTGTTTTCGCAAATTATTTTGTACCATCGATTTTAGAAAGTGACGAAGTGATCCCTGATAGCTACTTTTCCTATTCCTCCTCCACAGCTTTCGCTGTTTTTGATTGGTCACGGGTAATTGTTCAAAACGTACTTTTCCGTAATAAACCAATCGCTCCTCGAAGTTTTCGAAATACTCAAGTTCATAAATGATCATGTATCCCAGTGCTTCGTTGCGAATCCTAAGAGGGCTTGAGGCTTCAGCGTACAAAACTTTCCCACCATCACTGGTATAGAATTGAAGTACTTCAGGATTGAGAATCGAACATCGGCGTGCATTGAAAGATTCTCCAAAAAACTCTTTTTTGAAAATGGCATAAGTCTTTGGCCAATCTTCAGACGCCACAAGGGGGCTGGAGGAAACTTCTATCTCTGAAAGTTCATTAGTTTGAAATTTCATCGAACCATTTACCACTATAGAACCTGTTCCTCCGACATTTACTTCAAAAATGGATTTCTCGTAGCTTACATGTGAAAAAACCAGCTCGTAACTGCCAAAAGGAACATTTTCAAATTTGTAATATCCATTGGTATTTGTCACCGCACCAATGGACGTTCCATTGAGAAAAACATTGACGCCAGGGATTTCTTCTCCGGAATCAGTTTCGCGAGCCCAACCCGAGATCACAAAACCTGTAGGGCCAGAAGGTAATTTCACTTTTTCAGGTCTGGCTCTTTTCAAAATAATCTGGTCACCTTGAAACTGATAGGCGATTCCGGTTCCCACGAACAACCGATCCAGAAATCTTGGAAGGCGCTCATTTTCGGCTTCACAAGAAAATTTATTACCTGAAGGAATTAAACTGGAATTGTAAGCGAAGTAATAATTCGTCTTTACACTAATGCTATCAAGAATAACTTCTAGCGGCTGATTTACGATTTTTAGAGTGACCGTCCGGTTGGCCTGTTGGCCATACAGTGCAGAGCAGCAAATCAGGAACAAAACGATCCAAAGACCTCCCCTCATCCACGATCAAGTTTATAGTCCTTAAATTTCTCACGTAAAACGCGTAGAGCTTTCCCCATCTGTACCTCTACTGTCTTAACGGAGATATTAAGGTGTTCGGCAATTTCCTGATATTTTAATCCTTCGTATCTACTCAGTTTGAATATCTCACTACAACGAGGTGGCAGGTTGTTTACTTCATCAAGGATTCTTTCCTGAACATCATCCGTATTCTTGTGGAAGTATTTGTCCTCTGCCGACTCTTCCATATAGTGCACTACATACTGACGGTAGGCATCTTTGACTTTCTCGTGTTTCAGGTGATTGAGACAAGTGTTATGAACAGACCGGTATAGGTAACTCTTAATGGAAGAGTCCAATGCCAATTGTTCGCATTTCTCCCAAAACTTCACGAATACTTCCTGAACGATCTCCTCGGCATTTTCACGCATATCCATGAAACGCATAGCGTAAGAGACCATGATCCCGTAGTATTCATTGAAGACAAGTTCGAAAGCACGCTTATCTTTGTTTCTGAGTCGCTCGACTATTATAGCTTCTGTTTCCGCCAAAATTTATGGTACAATGATTATCACCATTCAGGGCCATCAACTGACAACCGATCAAATAGGCAATGGAAGCCTCGAAAAAAATCAATTTTCGGAAGATTCACAACACCTGTTAGACTTCATTCAGTCTTGGACAAAGGGAAATAGAGATTTCACATTTGAAACTTCTGGCTCCACAAGCAAACCTAAGAAAATCCAACTTACAAAGGAAATCCTAGTATATAGCGCCACGCAGACATTGAAATATTTAAATTTTGATGCGCGGCGGCCAAAAAAATTCCTTCTACCTATTTCTTCAAGGTTCATTGGTGGTATGATGGTGGTAGTCAGGGCTTTGTTGAGCGATTGTGATTTAATGGTAATCGACCCTCAAAACCTCAATTGGCCGGAAGATTCCTATTTCCTGGGGTCCTTTGTTCCGCTACAAATTGAAAAATTAATTCAGGATAACCCGCAAGTACTTGAATCTGTGGAAAACATCCTCATCGGTGGTGCTTCTCTAAACCCCAAACTGGAAAAAAAACTATTAACCCTCGACACCAATATTTTCCATACTTATGGCATGACCGAAACTGCCTCTCATGTCGCGCTCAGACGTTTGGGACAACCTACTTTTCACGCTATTGGAGATACCCGGTTTTCTGTAAGCGACGAAACCACCCTTATCATCTCCGGATCTGTCACAGAAAATCAGCCACTGGCCACCAATGACTTGGTAGAAGTGATCAGTCCAAAAACGTTTCAATGGAAAGGTCGGGCAGATTTTGTGATTAATTCCGGGGGATATAAGATTCAACCTGAAAGCGTTGAATCCAGGCTCGCTACTCAATTTAAAAGACCATTCATAATTACTTCATTGCCAGATGCTAAATTTGGCAGTAAAGTGGTACTCATTTCCGAAGAGTCAGAACGACCTTTGCGGTTTGATGATTTACACCCTTACGAAAAGCCAAAAGCCTTGTTCTTCGAACAGAAAATAGTGCGTACCAAATCAGGAAAACCTGACCGAAACAAAACCCGAGAAACTCTTTTAAAGCAAACTCATGCGTGACCTCAACATATCCTTTCTGACACTGCAAGTCCCACCTCCATTTGCTCATGGTTATACCATGTCCGTTACCAGCCAGGGAGAAGCGTGGAAAATTGGTTTTCAATTAGAATACCTACAAAGAGAATCGCTGGAAGAAGAAGAAATCCTGGAAGAAGGATTTTCCGGAGACGATGATTTTGAATGGTCTGGAAAACTCCCGGAAGTCTGGGCACAAACCCTGGATCAATTGCTGGCCGAAACCTCTTTTGAGCCAGAGAAACCAGAAGAGGCCCCGAATCATCTTTTTTTGGAATATGTAAACAATGGCAAATCGGGATTTGTTGGAAATTTTCAGGAATGGGAATATGTATTGGAGGAGCTGATTCAAGCCATCTTTGAGTTGGCTAAGCGGGAGTTGCCATTTATGCTTCACCTCGTAAATCTCAAACAAGGGGTTGACCTAAAACTACAAGCGAAATTTGCCACACGTAGTTTCACCCTGAAAGGCAATAAAAAACCCTTTCCGTGGGAACAGTTAAAGGCAGTACTTGGTCACATCGAAAATCTCGAAATCAATGAGGTTCCCAAACTCAAACCCTTGAAAAAAGGTTATTGGCTCAGTTTTGATGGTGAGCAATACTTTGAAATCAAATCAGAGCAAGGAGTCAATGAGTTTGTGGAGAGGTTAATGAATCAGGAACCTTAGTAGTTAGCTGATGGGGCCAAATGCTCCTGAATACCTCGATATTCGACATGCTAAAAAGATGTTAACCTGGACCTTACCGACAAAATAAGGTCCAGAAAAACACGGATAACTCCTATCATTTAAGCCAACTTCAACGGCATGGCTGTCAATCGTTGACCCGTGATTCGGTACACCGCGTTTGCAATACACGCACCAATTGGCCCCAATGGGGGCTCACCTACGGCGCCAGGAGATCCTGTTCCATTGATAATCTCGACATTGATTTCTTTCGGCGTATCACGCATCAAAGCCATCCGATAAGGGCCATATATGACAGGTCGGAGTTCGCTTCGCTCTACTTGCATCTCTTCAAACATGGAAGCACTGATGCCCATGTTGATTGCTCCTTCGCACTGTGCTTTTACCTGATCTGGGTTTACTGCAAATCCAGGATCCATCACACAGGTAACTTTTTCTACTTTGATCTGGTTATCCACAACCGCCACTTCGAAGACTTGTGCACAAGGTGTACCTGCGTCCGTCGAAGCTGCAAACCCCATGGCCCGGTTTCCCGTGGCCTTATCCTGATAACCAGACTTTTCAGCAGCCACCTGAATTACTTTCTTCAATCTTCTGCCTGCCTCATCATCTGCTATATGCGCTAATCTGAAATCGATGGGATTCTTACCGGCTTTCATCGCAAGCTCATCCATGAAGCTTTCTATGGCGAACGTATTAGCCAAAAGCCCAAGACTTCTCCACCAGCTTGTTGCAAATGGCAGATCCACATGCCAGGAAACCGCTTGGAAATCTGGAATACTCCTATATTGAATCATTCCACCTCGAATGGCGCCTAAATCCGTTCCCAATATCGTATGAGCAAACCCGGGTAACATGGCCGAATTGTAAGCTACGTCTCCGCTTGAAAACTGGTGTTCCATCGCTTCAATATTGCCGGAATCACTCAATTTCGCACGCATGATGTGATGCGTTGGTGGACGAAAGGTATCATTTTGGAATTCTTCTTTTCGATCGAAAAAGCACTTCACTGGCTTGCCCACAGCTTTGCTCATTACCGCAGCCTGCACCGCATGTGGCGTATGTAACCTTCTACCAAAGCCACCCCCCAAATACGTTGGGATTACGTTTACATTTTCTTCATCGAATTCAAGTCGGGCAGCTACTTCTTTACGTGTCAGCGCTACAACTTGAGTAGATAATTCTATGGTCGCTTTATCATCTTCGACATATGCTACAGCTCCATTGGGCTCTAATTGTGCATGAGCTCCAATGGGACTACTGAACTCCATTTGCACCGAGCCCTCATCATCATCAAATGCAGATGACGCATTTCCTTCCTTTTGAATCACCATAGATTCACCTTCACCGACCTTGGTCATCTGAATGATATCGTCAGTGGTCCAGTCTTTTTTGGTGGTCCAATCTACTTTTATCTTTCGCTTGGCATTTTCCGCCTGAATTAAAGTCTCAGCAACCACTCCAACAAAATCGGCTTCTAAAACAACTTTTACGACACCCGGCATATTCATTGCAGCACTGGTGTTCGCTCCTTTAAACTTGGAGCCAATTTTAGAAGGCCGTACTACAGCACCATAAAGCATATCGGGCATCGCGGCATCCATCCCAAACATGGGGGTTCCGATTACTTTATCTATAAGATCCACCCTTGGCACTGGCTTGCCTACAAATTGGTATTTGCTTACCTCTTTCAATGGAGGTGTATCAGGCACTTCCCATTCTGTCACTCCTTGTACAGTTTCGCCATAGGTCAATGATTGATCTCCGGAAGTGAAAACACCGTTGCTATTTTTCACAGCTGATACCTCTACGCCCATCTTCTCAGCGGCCTTGGTCCGCAACATTTCACGGGTTGTGGCTGCCAGCTCACGAAGTGGCTGCCAAAGTCCAGACACAGAGGTACTTCCACCGGTGCTAAGTCCATCGATATTACCAGTATCTGTCTCAGCATGTTGAATCTTAATCTGATCAATACCTACTTCCAATTCATCAGCAGCGATCTGCGTAAGGCTTGTGAATGAACCTTGCCCCATTTCTACTTTAGGGCTATTGAACGATATCGTATTATCAGCCAGCACTTCAAACCAGATTGAAGGGGTAGAAACATCGCCGCTATAGGCATTGAGGCTACCATTATCCAACGCTTCATAAATCCCACGTCTTAATCCATTTCTACCTAGATAACCAGCTCCTAACAAAACGCCAGATCCTCCTATCAATGACCTGACGATGAATTTTCTTCTTGAAAACTTTTTCTCTCCCATGACTTAACCGATTAGGGTGTTAGACTTGATTTCAGCAGCTCTTTTAATGGCCTTTCGCATGCGATAATAGGTGCCACAGCGGCACACATTGATGATATGATTATCAATGTCTTCATCGGTGGGATTCGGAATTTTCTCCAATAATGCAGCCGTAGCCATCATAAAACCAGGCTGGCAATAACCACACTGTGGTACGATCTCCTCGATCCAGGCTTGCTGTACCGGGTGCAGGTTGTTTGCATCTCCAAGACCTTCTACGGTCGTGATCTCTTTTCCTTCGGCATATTTAACGCTATAAGAACAAGACCTGATTGCTTCTCCATCTACATGAAGTGTGCAGGCCCCACAAGCAGCCTTGCCACAACCAAACTTAGTTCCTTTCATGTCCAACACATCGCGTATTACCCACAAAAGCGGAGTATTACCATCTGTATCTACAGTTTGGGGTTTGCCATTGAGGCGAAATGATATTTTCATGGTCCTAGTCTTCAGTATTTTCATCCGGAATGATGGCTCCTGCATCAATCCATGTTTTAACAGCTTCGATATATTCTTCTTTGCCCAGCGGTGGAATCTCACGAGGATTACCTTCTGAGTCCACTCCTGGTTCCCATGCCCAAAGTACCAACTCATGTTCGGTCAGGTGATGCATAATGTCTTCCGCGGAGCGGTTACCGTTCTTAGAGCGGTCCATCATTGAACGGGCGATTTCATAACGGTTGAGCCCTTCCCATGCCATACTTGCCGGAGCCAATGCCCAATGAGGCGCTCCCGGCACTCCCGAATATTCATTATTTGAATCGGCATGGCACTGTTGGCAATTCGTGGCACCCTGGCCGTTCGTTCTTGTAATTCCCAGGTGATGTGGGTGTCGGTCCTCCGATTGCTTCGGTACATTATCAGCAGGATGGCAATTGACACAGCGCTGGTGCTCCAGTACATTCATCATTTTATGAAAAGCCACTTCTGATTCAGAAATCTCTGTGTTTATCTCCCACTTTTCAGGAGTGACCGGTACTTCACTTGTGTGAATGCCAATGGCAGAAGAAATCAGGATTACGACACTAAACAGTGTGATCCATAGGGTTTTGTTCTTCATAGATTTGATTTGAGGTTAACAAATTCAATTTAATTAAATACTATCGGTCACTATATCAGGTGTTCAAAATTTTCGGAAGCACGGTTCACTAATGAAGGCACCACGCCAAACTCACGTTTAAAAGCCTTACTAAAGTGGCCAAGGTCTTCGAAGCCAGATTGCACATAAATATCACTAGGTCTCTTACCCGATGCGATTAGATCAAAAGCAAATTTCAATCGCTTTTTCATAAGCCACTTTCGAGGAGTTTCTTTGAATATTTTCCGAAACTCCCGGTTGAAAGAAGAAAGGCTTCTACCCGATTGCTTCGCAAAAAGCTCCAAAGGAAGATTATACATAAAATTGAAATTCATGTAAGTAAGAAGGTCGGCAGCTTCATTTGTCGCATATTCCCGGAAGGCCATGGCGGCATTATCGTCAGCATTCAGAATCGCAACGAGCGCTTTGAACGTTTGTTCCTCGACTTCTAACGGGCCCATCTCCTTATTTTGCTCAATCACACCAATCACTTCATGCATGAAAGCATGTAACTCTTCCGTTCCTGGTAAGGCAAACCATTCTTCAGTAAATGAAGGAACTTTAGAAGGCAACACTAATTGCTTTACCACCCGGGCAACAAACTCGTTGGTCAGCATGAAAGTGTAGAGGTTAGCCTCTTTTTCATCTGCACCAAAAGATTTGTGCATTGTCCCTTCCGAAAATTTTCTTAAAATCCCATACTGACCAGGTCCCAGGTCATATTTCGCCGTTTTGGTTTCAACATGCAACGTTCCCGTGTGCATGTAGATCAATGCATTTCCCGGAAGATAAAAAGGTACTTTTTCTTCAGAGGTTGCATGACAAGATGCTGCGATTGTCACTCCGCCACATTGCATCAATTTCATCATATGCTCACTCATAACACGAAAATATGGAACTCACAGGCTGTTCATTTGTCTCTACATGTCAAATATTGCGAAATTGAATCAGGGTAGGTATTCACTCATGGCTTCTTTCCACGGTTGTCGGGATTTCTAGTTTATTATTCAGACCTTATACCTTCATGTAATCGATATCAATTACTTTTTTTCGGGCAATGATTTTTTCAAATTTCAAAATTGAGGAACTCTATTTTTTCTCAAACTAACATTTTTTCAATAAAGAATCTTTTTAAGTTAAAATATCTCAAAGTATACCCCTACTCCATGAAATTTTCACATCATTATCATTAATGAAAGGTTTCTAAATTAGCTATTCGTTCTGTGTTGAATAGACTGACTGAATATGGAAAGTGCCCCAAAAAAAGGACTCTACTGCAAGGAATTAGAACATGATGCCTGTGGTGTTGGCTGTGTAGTGAATATCAATGGCCGGAAGTCTCACAAGACTGTCAAGGATGCTCTGACCATGTTGAAAAACATGGAGCACAGAGGTGCAACAGGAAGCGATCCTGAAACCGGGGACGGAGCTGGTATTTTGATCCAAATCCCTCATACATTTTATAAGCAGGAGTTGCGAGAATTAGCCATTAACCTTCCCGACGAAGGCGAATATGGCGTAGGTATGATTTTCTACCCACAACACTACCCTACCCGTGATCAGTGTCGCAAAGTGATGAACAATGCGGTAAGGAAAACGGGATTCCAACTTCTGGGTTATCGGCCTGTTCCCGTAGACGGAAATGTACCTGGACACGAATCCAAATCAGTTGAACCTTATGTAGAACAGATTTTTTTGCAGAGCAAAGATCTAAAGATGACCCAGGAGGACCTGGAACGCAAATTGTTCGTTCTGAGTCATTTGATCACCCACGAGATCAAGAAAGAAGTTCATGCTGCGAATGATGAATTCAGCATCAGTAGTTTATCCACACGTACGATCATTTATAAAGGGCAATTGAAAACCAATCAGGTAGAGACCTATTATCATGACCTGATGAATCCCGAGCTGAAGTCGGCCCTGGCTATCGTTCACTCCCGGTTTTCAACTAACACCTTTCCTAATTGGAAGTTAGCGCAACCATTCAGTCATATTGCCCACAATGGCGAGATCAACACGATCCGGGGCAACGTGACAAAGATGCAATCGAAAGAAGCATTAATGAGTTCACCTCTCTTCACAGAGGAAGAACTATCCTGGTTGTTGCCGGTAACTAATCCTGAAAATTCAGATTCATCCAATTTGAATGCTTTGGTTGAACTACTTGCGCTATCGGGCCGGTCCCTTCCACATGTCATGATGATGATGGTACCAGAAGCCTGGCAGGACAATGAGCGCATGCATCCTATGCGCAAAGCTTTCTACAAGTACCATGCTGCTATGATGGAACCCTGGGATGGTCCTGCCGCACTATTTTTCACCAATGGCAGTCAGGTTGGAGCTACATTAGACAGGAATGGGTTACGTCCGGTTCGGTTCTGTATCACTTCCGACAAGCGTTTGATCATGGCATCCGAAGCAGGAGCACTACAGGTAAAAGAAGAACTGATCATTCAAAAGGGACGATTGCAACCGGGAAAAATGATCATGGCTGATCTTGAGGAGCAACAAGTTTTATTTGATAACGAGATCAAGAAAAAGGTATACGAAGGCAAACCGTACTACGACTGGATCAAAGAAAATCGGATCAAGTTACGTTTGATGCCTATTCCTGATCTGGAGCCCAAAGTCATTGAACCACATCGTTTGTTGACCAGGCAGATCTCAAATGGCATTACAGAAGAAGATGTTAAACACATCATTCTTCCCTTTTCACAATCTGCCACCGAACCTCTTGGGTCGATGGGTGCAGACATCCCTTTGGCTGTATTATCAAAGCAAAGTCAACACGTAGCGAATTACTTCAAACAGTATTTTGCTCAAGTAAGTAATCCGCCCATTGATCCTATTCGGGAGCGGCTTGTCATGTCATTATTCACCCGTATTGGTGAATCACAAAATCTACTGGATGAAACTCCGGAACATTCCCGGCAAGTACATATCTCCCAACCTATCTTATCTCGAGAGGACTTCTATCGCATCAAGGCTTTAGAAAAAGAAGGGTTCTACTATCAGGTCATTGATGCCACATTTGACGTGGATGAAGGAGAAAGTTTACACAATGCTGTCAATCGGATTTGTGAAGAGGCAGAGCGGGCTATCAGCGATGGGATTTCCATACTGATCATTTCCAACCGAAAAGAAACAGACAAGCGTGCTCCAATTCCGGGGTTGATTGCCATTGGAGCGATTCACCATCATTTGGTTGAGCAAAAACTCCGTACGAAAGCAGGCCTGGTGGCAGAATGTAGTGATACTTGGGAGACGCATCATTTTGCTACCATTATTGGTTACGGTGCCAGCGCTGTATACCCATATCTCGCTTATGATACCATCCGTCACGCTCACGATGAAGGACATCTGGACAATGTTCAACCAGTTGAGCATTACTTCCAGAACTACATCATGGGTGTCGGTAAAGGATTACTGAAGATCCTGTCGAAAATGGGGATCAGCACCATGCAATCTTATCAGGCAGCACAGATCTTCGAGTGCATCGGACTTGGTGAGGAAGTTATTTCCAAATGCTTTAAAGGCACAATCAGTCGACTTGACGGTCTTGATTTCACTGATTTGGAAGAGGAGGTTTTAGTCAAACACCGTGCTTCCTATGCAGCTAAGGGAGCGCTTTTAGAGACAGGAGGAGTTTACCAATGGAAACGCAAGGGAGAAAAGCACTTGTTGAATCCAAAAACTATTCACCTGCTTCAAAAGTCAACGAAACTTAAGGATTTTGCGCTTTTCAAAGAATACACGACCAGCGTTAACGATCAGTCTGCGGAGATCATCAATATCCGGGATTTGTTTGAATTCAAAAAACGACGGCCTATTCCTCTGAAAGAAGTGGAGCCTGCCAAAAACATCCTAAAACGTTTTGCAACAGGGGCCATGTCTTTTGGCTCCATTTCACATGAAGCACACTCCACCCTGGCCATTGCCATGAACAGGATGGGAGCGAAAAGTAACAGTGGTGAAGGGGGTGAAGATGTAGCACGCTTTGAAAAGAAATCGAATGGTGACTGGGAACGTTCTGCCATAAAGCAAGCGGCATCAGGAAGGTTCGGCGTAACGATTGAGTATCTCAATAATGCCGAAGAGTTACAAATCAAAATTGCGCAAGGCGCCAAGCCTGGGGAAGGTGGACAATTACCTGGTCATAAAGTGGACGACTGGATCGCCAAAGTACGGCACAGTACTCCAGGTGTGGGTTTAATCTCTCCTCCCCCACATCACGACATCTATTCGATTGAGGACTTAAAACAATTGATCTATGACTTAAAGAATAGCAACCCCGAAGCGCGAATCAATGTGAAGTTGGTGTCAGAAGCGGGTGTGGGAACCATTGCTGCGGGTGTAGTAAAAGCCAAAGCAGATGTGGTGTTGATCTCCGGTGCGGATGGTGGTACAGGAGCAAGCCCTCTTAGCTCAATCAGGCATGCGGGCCTACCCTGGGAGATTGGGCTGGCAGAAGCACATCAAACGTTGGTAAAAAACAACCTGAGAAGTCGCACCGTGGTTCAGACCGATGGCAAGATCATGACCGGTCGAGATCTGGCAGTGGCAACGCTATTAGGAGCTGAGGAATACGGCATCAGTACTGCCGCCTTGATAGTTGAAGGTTGTATCATGATGCGTAAATGTCATTTAAATACCTGTCCGGTTGGTATTGCCACGCAAAAACCTGAATTAAGAAAATTATTTACAGGCGATCCGGCTCACGTGGTAAACTTTTTCGAAATGCTTGTGGAGGAGTTCCGTGAAATCATGGCTGTTCTTGGTTTCCGAACAGTGAATGAAATGGTGGGGCAATCCAATGTGTTGAAACTGAGAAAGGATATTGATCACTGGAAAATCAATAAGTTGGACCTGACACCTATTCTCCACTACGAAAAAGCCCCCAATCATGTGGGTACGTATCGACAGATCGATCAGAACCATGAATTGGAGAAAGTGCTTGATCAACGCATGGTCAAGGATCTGAAGAAATCCGCTCCTCCCTTTGAACTGAAATACGCCATTAAAAACACCGATCGATCAACGGGCACGATGCTTTCAGGGTTTCTGACCAAGAATAAAATCATTGGTGATCCCATCAATATCCAGTTCGAGGGTTCGGCAGGTCAAAGTTTTGGAGCCTTCCTGGCACCTCGTCTTCAATTTGAGTTGTTGGGAGAAGCTAACGACTATGTAGCCAAAGGGCTTTCGGGAGGTCGTATCGTCATCAAACCGCATTCAGATGCAAGGTTGATACCTCATGAAAATATCATCATTGGCAATGTCTCTATGTATGGAGCCACTTCCGGAGAAGTTTACATCAATGGGCATGCGGGAGAACGCTTTTGCGTACGAAATTCTGGTGCAGAAGCCGTTGTGGAGGGTATTGGAGATCATGGATGTGAATATATGACTGGCGGACTTGCCATCATTTTAGGACGCGTTGGTAATAATTTTGGTGCAGGTATGAGTGGCGGCATCGCCTATGTCTTAGACTCGGACAACTCATTTGATCAGCGTGTAAATCCCGAAATGATCGGAATTGAAGCCCTATCAGAAGAAGACGAAGTACTTGTAAAAAGTAAGGTTGAGAAACATCTGGAATTGACAGGAAGTCCTCTTGCTGAGCAGTACCTGAATGATTGGACGGAGATTGTAACCCGATTTAAAAAGGTAATGCCTAATGACCTTAAGAGGGTACTGGAAAGTAAGAAATTAGACGAAAAAGTAGCGTAATCATGGGAAGTATTGAAGGATTCATCAAGATTGAAAGGAAACTCCCCGAGTCGAGAAAAATTGAAGAGCGAGTTACTGACTATAAGGAGCTGTACAAACCTCATTCCGATGAACTTACCATGGATCAGGCAAGTCGGTGCATGGATTGTGGAGTCCCGTTTTGTCACAATGGATGCCCCCTAGGTAACTTTATTCCTGACTTTAACGATGCAGTTTATAAGGAGAATTGGGAAAAAGCTCTCGAACTTCTGCTATCGACTAATAACTTCCCTGAGTTTACCGGTAGGATATGCCCCGCCCCTTGCGAAGGATCTTGTGTCCTGGGTATTAATAAACCTCCAGTCGCAATCGAACATATCGAAAAATCCATCATCGAAAAAGGTTATGAATTGGGTCTGGTTCAACCCAATCCTCCTTCAGAACGTGTAGATAAAAAAGTAGCTATCATAGGTTCCGGGCCAGCAGGCTTAGCCGCTGCAGACCAGCTAAACAAATCAGGATATCACGTCACCGTCTATGAAAGAGATCCGAAACCCGGAGGATTACTTCGATTCGGTATTCCAGATTTCAAGTTGGATAAATCCGTCGTTGAGCGACGAATTGAAATTATGGAAGCAGAAGGCATCGAATTCATCACCAATTGCCACGTTGGTTTTGATATCACAGCAGTTGAGCTTTATTCAAAATATGACGCCATTTTATTGGCTGGAGGTTCCACCGTTCCAAGAGACCTTCCAATCCCGGGAAGAGAATTAGAAGGTGTCCATTTTGCCATGTCATTCCTTGTCCAACAAAATAAACGTGTTTCAGGTATTGCATTTGACGAGGAAGCGCTCTCCGCCAAAGACAAACATGTCATCGTCATTGGTGGTGGTGATACTGGCAGTGATTGTATTGGCACCTCTAACCGTCATGGAGCCAAGTCCATCTTACAATTTGAATTGTTGGATAAGCCGCCGGCAGAAAGAGCAACCTTAAATCCCTGGCCGGAATGGCCGATGATTTTGAGAACCTCTAGTTCTCACGAAGAAGGCGTCAACCGATCCTGGTCTATCATGACCAAAGAGTTCGTAGGAGAGAATAGCAAAATCACTGGATTAAAAACCGTTAAAATCGAATGGAATGAAGGTCGACCGGTAGAAATTGAAGGCACTGAGGAAGTTCATCCTTGTGACCTGGCCCTACTCGCCATAGGCTTTGCACATCCACAAAAAGAAGGTTTGATTGAGCAAATGGGTTTGGAACTGGATCCACGCGGCAATGTCAATACTCGAGGTTATGAAACATCAGTCAAAAGTGTCTTTGCGGCTGGCGACATGCGCCGAGGCCAATCTTTAGTGGTATGGGCCATCTCAGAAGGTCGTGAAGCTGCCCGAATGATGGATCTATACTTAAAGAAGGAAAGTAATCTACCTTCGAAGAATGTGAGCGAGTATCAGTTGTGAGGTGACTTAAGTAATCTGATTTGTTATCTTGCCCCCAATGTCCAAAGGGCAAAAAACTTCTTTATCATCTATTGTTAAGACCTACAGCAATCGTCTGTTCGGTTTCATACGTGGGCGTGTACGATCGGAAGAAGACGCAGAAGACATCTTGCAGGATGTTTGGATCTCTTTAAACAATGTAATGGATTTGGAGACCATCGAAAACGTTGGGGCCTGGCTATTCAGAAATGCCAGGAACCGTATCGTAGATGGCTATCGAAAGACCAAAGAAGAAACATTAGATGATCCGCTTTCTGAGGAGATGTCTGACCTTTTGATTACCTCTGACGATTGGCCCGATGATGACTTCTCCACTGAAGTATTCTGGCAATCACTCCTGTCTGCCTTAGAAGAACTTCCCGAAAAACAACGAGATGTTTTTGTCAATAACGAACTCGATGGACTTACCCTGCAAGAGATCGCCGATGAAGAAGGGGAAAAACTCAAAACCATCATATCCAGGAAGAGATATGCGGTACAACAACTAAGGAAGCGATTACAAAAAATTTACGATGAACTTAACGAACTTTGAATATGCCCAGGTCCAAACATTGGAAAAAAAGAGCCCCTTTTATGATTTTATTCATCATAGGTTTTGCGGTAGTGCTTTCCTTTTTGGTCATGTGGCTTTGGAATAAGGTCTTAGTACCGGTGACCGGCATCAACACCGTCGACTTTTGGCAAGCTGCGGGATTACTTCTGTTGAGTAGGATCCTTTTTGGTGGCTTCAAAGGTGGGCCCTGGAAAGGCGGACCGGGCAAACACGGTGGCCCTTCTCGCTGGAAAGAAAAGTGGAAAAGCATGAGTGAAGAAGAAAAAGAACAATTAAAAGCGAAGTGGAAGGATCGTTGCAATTAGTATAGGAATCGAAACATCATAAATTTCATTCCACATGCATTTCATCGTATCAAGTTTGGTTTCAAAACTTTTCTAAAAAAAACCACAATATTTAAAGTAATCCATTTTCTGATTCGTCTTCCTGTTTGATAATCATTTTAAAAAGCAAGAAGATGAATCGACAATTGATAAAAACAATCTTAGGCGGTGCCCTACTAGGTGCGGCATTGTTCTATATCCCATTTTTCATTTTTAAAGTACTCGTGATCTTTGCTCTCTTTGGAATTGCAGCCCGATTCTTTGGGCGTCACAGACGCTATCGTGGACCTTATGGCTGGGCATATGCTGATAAAATTCGCACCATGAGCGATGATGAGTACGCCAATTTTAAAGAACGCATGTCTCATAGAAGATGTGGACATCCTTATCATCAAGCAACCCACTCAAACACGGAAGAAGCATGAAAAAGTCCGCCAAATTGATCGTAGCATTGGCTGTAGCAGCCATCACGTTCGGAAGTTTATATGTCTTTGTGGGTACTGACCATTGGGACAGATACAATCAGGGTCATCACCATTGGCATCAGCATGAAGATTGTTAACAAAAAGGACCTGATCATATGTATGATCAGGTCCTTTCCAACTAGGTGTAACATACTCTAGTCACTTTCTATCCTGAATCTCGTAGATTGATAAATTCATTCGAACAAAGAAGCTTCCTCCAATTGGAAAGATTTGCCTTCGAATATTAAAGTGGTCAACAGGTTTCTCTGAAGTCAGATCTGCAATAAGATCACGACCACATTCGCCATTTTTGTCGGATATCCATTTATCAGAAGTGTTATTTTTTTTCCAACGATCTTGGTTCTCCAATTTATATCCTAGTCTTTTCTTTAATTGCAGATAAGCGCTGCTAAACTCCCGGTAGTGATGATCAAATTCAATGATATGTGAGATAGGCCCACTCTCAAGCTGCTCCTTAATCCTTTCGCATCCTCCTGGTGCCTTGTTAATCAAATAGTCCTCATAAGCCCAGTACCTCATGAATTTAGTAGGCATTGGCTTTTCCAATAATGTGTAATACGCTTCAAAGCCAATAACAAAAGGATCTCCATATGTTTTTTCGATATGCTGTACCGTACTTAATTCTTCGTCATAGGTATATGGGATATCATAAAAAATGGCATCAAAGAAATTGTAAAATACAAGTAACAGCCATAACAGAAGTGTAGAATTTCTTTTTTCCAGCTTGATCCCACCAATGAAGTAAACGGCAAATATCACTATTAAAGGTGTCAGGGGAATTAGGTCCAGGGCGCCCTGAAATTCAAATAGATTAAATGAAGTCCAAAGTAGTATATATATAAAAAGGTAGTCAAGAACTTTAAGGCTCGTAATTCGATCACTTATACGTTGTTTATTAGTTAATCTTAGATAGAACAGCCACACAAATCCCACAAATCCGAACAACAAATGAAATATATCGCTCAGGAAGGCAATTCCTCCAACCTTTAGCCATTCCAAGGGGCTTTCTCCCAGACGCTCTCCTTCCACGATGACCTTCCTTACAATCGCCTGGTCCCAAAATTCAATCCAACTATTAGTGGCCCAGAGATAAAGCAATACAGGAATCAGTCCTGCAAATATGCCTCTACTAAATCGCCACGATGATCTCATTCCATCACTCTGAATAAGTATGTATATCCCTGTCGCAACAACACCAATGACGGCTACATGCCAGCTCATGGCCCCAATAGAGAAAAATAGCCCACTCAAAAACCAATCTTCTCGTATACAAAAGATCATACCAAATATTCCAGAGAGTAAAACCCATAATTTTGGTTCAGCATTGACACCTGCCAGGATAGGAATAAAAGCCACGCCGCAAAAAAGTAATGCCACCATGAAAGGACTCAGCTTGTCCCTGAAAATTTCTTTGCCTAAAAGAAACATCCCTCCGGCGCAAAAACCCCAACAAAGTATTCCTGTGATTCGAGCCACTTCTATGGTTCCAATTCCCAATAATTGACCTAGACGCATCAGATATCCTACGATCAGGGTCGACAATGGCGTGTATCCAAAAGGTGTGCTATGATATAGTGACTCCCCCCTTGATACCACTTGTGACATATAGATCAGGAACGCTCTGTCAAACATTACGGGTTGTTGGAAAGGCTTAAAGAAAAAAAGAACAATGATTCCAGTCAGGAACCAAAATAAATAGCCAAACTTTGGATGATCATATAAAAAGGAAAGGAGTGTTTTGGGCGATGTGGAGTTTGTCATCAGGTAAAAAATGGTAATAACTAACCAATCTCAGTATTTCGAGAACAAGCGAATCATCGTAACCGGTGGAAATGGTTTTATCGGATCGAATCTATCAAGAAATCTTATCAATCTAGGTGCCAGGGTTTATTCTTTTGTAAGGGAAACTTCTGATCTATGGAGGTTACGTGATTTCGAAAATAAACTCAACATAGTGGCTTTGGATTTGCAAAATGAACAAGCCGTCCATAAAGTCATCCGAACCATCAAACCAAATCATATCTTTCATTTGGCGATCCCCTCTCACACTGGACTTTTGGGTTCGGATTCTCTTCATCAACAAATAAAAGTAACTTCTGAAAATCTCAGAAACATCCTGAATTCTGTTATCGGTCAATCCTACTTCGGTGGTCTTATTCATGCTTGTAGTTCGGCTATTTATGAATGGAAGGAAGATCAATTCACTCTCTCTGAAAAGAGCATTTTAGCGCCAAGGACTTTGAGAGGTCAACTGAAGTTAAATGAAAGGAATATTTGTCTTCATTATGTCAAAAAACACCATATTCCCATTAAACTAGCCCGAATATTCAGAGCTTACGGGCCATGGGAAAATCATCAAAAATTAATCGGTAAAGCTATAAGATCGGCCCTTTCAAATGAACCAATTTCCTTGGGATATGACCAATACAAGCGAGACTATATTTACATCGACGATCTAGTGGATGGCATGCTGACATTCGCGGCACGTCCTACACCAAATGGTACTGAGGTTAACTTTGGCTCTGGAAAAGATCTCAGCCCTGGAGAGATCGTCAATTTGATAGGAGGAATATTGGAATTGGATGTTCCAAGAAGCAGTGTACACTATAAGAAAAATAAATTTGATCAAGGTCGATATGTAGCGGATATCACAAAAGCCTCACGGCTGCTAAATTGGCAACCGAAAATCAGCTTGGAACGAGGCTTAACCAACACCATCAATTGGCACAAGCAATACTACCAATGGAGGTAATCCCTGACATAAGTGTCGTAATTCCAGTTTACAACAATCAGGAATTCCTTGTTGAGTTGAACAAGCGTATCCTGGAGAAACTCCAAACACATTGTCTGGAGATCATTTATATTAACGATGCCTCACTCGATGACTCAATCCTAATCTTGCAACACCTGACAGTCGCTCACCCGGAAGTGAAAATAATCGATTGCTCTACCAACTTTGGTCAGCAAAAAGCCACACTGAAGGGATTGAAAGAAGCCAGAGGCAAGAAGATAGTGGTCATGGACGGTGATTTGCAGGATGCCCCGGAATTGATCCCAGAACTATACATATTAGCAAAAAAGCCTGGATGTACGGCTTATGTTTTGCGAAAGGGCTTTTATCAATCCAAGGCAAGAATGATCACTTCAAGGTTGATTAAATTCACCATCTACCTACTTTCCGGTTTGCACTACAAAGCTGGTAGTTATTACATGATGGATCAGAACATACTTCCGAAAGTAGTTGCCGTTGCTTCGAGTTGCCGTCACCCTTACCTATCCATCATCATAGCTCATTTCTCAAAATCGATCAATTATATCTCTGCAACAAGGAGTAAGTCCATAGGCCCGTCAGGCTACAGTTTTATGGGTAGATTCATCGCGGCCTCTCATGCCATCTATTGCTCTTTGTTCTGCTCATACATTAAATTGTCTAGGTCAAAAAAGAAAGTCGCATAAGCTGACGGGATGATCATATGACGTTGGCTTTGGAAAGGAGATAAGAATACTCATTCCATGCCATTTTCTCCATTTCTTTTTCGAACTCATATTTCATTGCATCCAGCATTCCCGAAACAGAAAATTGCTCCAAATCGCGATAAAACGATCGGCGAAGGAATGCATACGAACACTTATAGTGTTTCATTAGGTTGAATAAATATTTGCTGGGAATTGGGTCGCCAAGAAGTGGATGTGTAAGGCCTGCAACACCAAAGTGTTTGGTGATTTTCGGGCGAAGTTCTTCCAGTGTTCCGTCCATAAACGGAGTGAAAATATTTCTAACTCCCCGTTGAATAGACAGGTCATTCAATCCAACGAAAAAGCGATAGACCGGTAAGTCATTTAATTCGATTGCAGCTTTTAAAGATTCCTCTGTTTCGAGCATCAGACCTACCTTAACTCTGTTCTCAGTGAACTTCAGTACTTGCTCCACTTCTTTCACTGTTCTTACCATGGGTATTAAAATTTCATCTGCCCCATGATCAATCGCCAACTCTATTTCAGTTTCGCTTTCAGGATTAACTGGATTGATCCGACAAATAATCTGACGTGGATTTCGAGCTTTGACCAGTTGTAGGTGCTCCATATGGTGCTCGGAAATCTGTGTATTATACAGACCTTGCCGCAGTTCTTTTCCTTTCCTCTCCCAGTCAATGACAATCCCATCTATCTCAGAAGCAATGAGTTCCGTTAATTTTTCCGGATTTGCATAAAAAGCAAATAATTCAAAGTTAAAACTCATCTAACCGGCGATTTTCTGGCAACTACCAGGCAACTGGTACCGATGGGAATACTTAATTTGCTTCTAATAAGAAAGGATTCAATAAATTGAAATGGCTTCAGAAACCACCCGATCAGGCTATTTTGTCCATAATGTCCTTTCAGGTTAGGTCGCTCCTCCTTACGTTTTCTGTCCCACAATTTACGATATAGAAAAATGGGAAAAACAAGCATAGAAAAGAAGTAAGTTTGATATTCCACTTCAAATCCGGATCGCCTCAATAACCTACTCAGTCTGGTAAGGGAATACCTTCTGAAATGTCCAACTTCTTCATCAAAAGGCGAATACAAAATCTGTAAAGCTGGCACTGTTAACAAAAGTCGTCCCCCCGGCTTCATCACCCTTTGGATCTCAAGCATAAATTGAGCATCACGATCGATGTGTTCCAGAACATCGAGCATGACAATAGTGGTAAAACTCTCTTTCTTGAAATCAGTCTTTTGCAATGTGCCATTCACTATGTGCTTTACTCCCGCTTTATGTGCATTTATTGCACCTTCCATGCCGGGTTCCAATAAGATCGTTTCCAAGCCCATTGATTGCAAAATCATTGAAAAGCTGCCATTTCCTCCTCCTACGTCCAAGACTGGCCCTTGTAGAGGATAGTTTCGCATAGCTGTTTTAAGGCAGTTAATACGATGCTCAAACCAAAACGATTTGCTCTCCACTTGCCTGATGTGGAAATGTCCGTTTTTCGTGTAGGAAATATCTTCTTCACCCCGTACGCTCCAGATGCCATTTGAAAATGCACCAATGTTGTTGCTTAGGTAGGAAAGGTCGGACATCACAAAGGTTTCTCCATCTTCACTATCTGAAAGGCAGAGAAGAACCGAAAGATTCTCAACCTCTCTATCAGGGACTCCAATGCTCTTCCAGCAATACTGTTCACTACAAATGGTGGAAAGAATCCATACTTATTTACCGATACATTAGACAGTCCGGACGCGGACGCGGCCTTTTTAAAATTGCTACCAATCATTTTGGTCACCCCCTTATCCCCTTCCCAGGTCATGGTAGACGAAAAGGTTATCTGAACGTAATAGAGTACATTGAAAGCATTGGGCTCTAAAAAAGAGATAGAACCTCCGGGTTTGACAAGACGGCTCATGGCCTTTATGTAGGGCTCTAGGTCCAGAAAGTGGTGTAATGTAAAGAAGCCAATTATATGATCAAATTGATCATCGTATTCGTGGGGAATATCCAAAATATCTGCCTCGATCAAATCAATGGGATACTTTTCCGTGTTGTACTCCATTAATTGATCCAACAACCCCTTTGATATGTCCAAGCCTGTCAAATGGTAACCTTTCGAGAGCAGAGGAAGTGTAAACTTTCCCATTCCACAGCCTACTTCAAGTATTTTATCGTCCTTACAAATGCCCGATTTGTGAATAAACTCATCTAAATGTCGCCTCACGTAGTGCGTGTTTACTGGAGTCATCGTCTTCTTTGGAGCGCCCGCATAGTAGGAAAGTTGTCGGGAATTATGTTCTTCGATGATCGAATCTGATTTCATTTAAGCAGCGTATGAGAATAGATTTCACAAGTGATGCAACCTAATTAATTCTCGACTATACTTTGATAGCTGAGGGAACGAAAACTGAAGTTCGTCAATGCTTTAACAGTGTTCTGACAAAATTGCAATGAGTTCCTGATTGGAAAAACATTCACATCGGAATCACTTGCATTTTGTGTTGATAATGCAAAAAACCAATCAGTGGATTTACGAAACTCGTCGGCAAAACGGTAGCAGAATGCTTATCAAGTTCATTTCTTTTAGAAAGTGAAATCCAATCTATATAGCACTGCGGCCAGAGGGATATCAATTCCTTAAGAAATAATCCAACAGGGCATCTTTCTTAGTTGGCGAAACCGGTAATTCAGCTTCATTGACCATCGTCACGTCTCCCCCTCTGCCTTTATTATATTTGCGAACGTGCTGTAGGTTGATTAAATAGGATTTATGTATCCGAAGAAAGTCAAGTGGCTCGAGGATATCCTGGTAATATTTGAGCGCCCGGCAGATCATCACCTCTCGTCCTGAGTTGAGAAGAAAACGGGTGAAATTTTCTTCCGCCTTACAAAATACGATCTCCTCAGCCTCTACTACTTCAAAACCATTAATGATCGGTAAAACCACCTTGGTCTTTTGTTTCTGGCTGGTCCTTATGTTTTCCAATAACACCTTGGTGCTGTCATGGAAAGCGTGCTTTTCATCAAAAACTCTTTCTACTGCAGCGACCAGTTCTTCAATATCTACCGGTTTCAACAAATAATGACAAGCACTGTATTGGATTGCTTTGAGCGCATAATGACTGAAAGCAGTAACAAATACTACCTCAAAATCAATTTTATCCAAAGACTCCAGTAGGTCAAACCCGTTGCCAAAGGGCATCTCAACATCAAGAAATACCAGTCCAGGGTCATGTTTTGCAATTTCAACTTTAGCCTCACCAATGTTTGACGCCTCTGCTACCACATTCACTTCTGAGCAATATTCCCTCAGGTAATTCCGCAGCGTTGCTCTGCTTGCCTTTTCATCATCTACAACAATGGCCTTCAGCATTCTTCCTTAAGCTAATAATTTCAGTGGAATTTGAATATTCACCTCAGTTCCCGGATCAAGATCCTTTACTTCCACAAGGATTCGACTATTATAAGTCGCATTCAAGAGATCGATGCGGTTCTGAGTATTTTTCATTCCCGTCGACTCTTGCTTCTTTTGATTACTGGTCTTCAATTCCTGTGACTTCTTGCGACCAATGCCATCATCCGATATCACAATCCACAAATACTGTCCTCTCAAAGTAACATTAACTTGTAGTTTTCCAACGCCTTCTTTGTATCTCAATCCATGCCAGATCGCATTCTCAATGTACGGTTGGGCCAGCATTGGAGGAATCCGTAGCTCTTGAAAGTCAAGTTCTTCATCTATTGATAGATCATATTTAAATTGATCCTGAAAACGGAAATGCTCTAGTTTGAGATAAAGTTTCAGCACCTCCATTTCTTCATCAAACGGGACAAATTCCTTTTGAGAATTCTCCATCACGATCCGCATCAACCTGGAAAAGTCTGTCAGGTATTTATTCGCATCACGCACCTCGTTGGTGGAAATAAAACTATTAACCGAATTGAGGGCATTGAAAATGAAATGAGGATTCATTTGACTCCTTAATGATTTTAAAGAGAGCAATTGATTTGCAATCAATTTCTTGCGATTGGACCTGTAAAGGAGTACAGAAGCTCCCAAGACCACTACCACCAGGCATGTCAGACCATAGATCGATATCCTCTGAAATGTTAATGATTCTTCCTGGAATGCTTTTTCCTGTTCAAGAATGGCTATTTCATTTTCGTACAACTGGCGGTCCTTTTCAAGTGAGTTGATGGTTTGCTGTCTGTCAAAAAGGTCCTTTTGCACTTGAGTACTCAACGCAATCTCTCTTTCTTTGTTCTTATATAGCTGATCGACCAGATCAACATAACTCTTGTAATTGTCCAATGCCCTATCGTAATCACCAGAAGCGGCGTAAACATTTGAAAGGGACTTCCTTGCTGCAATGTTCGTTTCAAGGTTCCCATCCTCTTCTGACAAGTCAACACTTTCCTGTAAAAAAGGAACTGCTTCTTCCGCCTGATCCAACTCCAAATAGATAGAGGCAATGTCCAGGTCAAGGGTATTCTGCATGAGCCGGTTGTTATCTTCTATGCTCTTCTCTCGTCTGGAGATTTTGAAAGACAATTCACCTTCCGGATTTTGCTGGGCGCGATACACACGTCCTATGGATTCAGTTATTTCATCACTTTTATCATTTAATGCCAGAGAATCTGAGAGTTTCAGGGCATTCTGGTAATTAGAGAGTGATTCATTCAGCTGAATTGAATTTTCTGTTGCCCGTCCAAATGTGTAATCTACTTCCAATTGCAATTCCGGATCACCCAGGTTTTCGGTCAAGGTTTCTGCTTCTTCTAAATAGGCAAAGGACTGGTCAACAACACCAGAATCAATCAAGACATGTGAGACTAAGAGCAACCCCTCGATATAAGAGGGCATGACATCTTTCAAACTGAGATAAATTTTCCCAATACGTAGCGCCTCCTTATAGTTTTGATCAGCATGATGTGCTTGAGCATATTCATACCAGGTCGCAGGTGGAAGAGTAGGTTTTTGGCTGGTTTTGCGCTTAAATTTTGATTGTGTAAGTTCACTTTCAAGGGCTTTTTTGTAATTACCAACAGAGAGCTCAAATTGTCCCAGTTGATAGTTAATTTTTCCCGCAAGGGCATAAACTCGATGTTGAGAAACCTCGTCCAGCAACTTTGAATTGCGCTTAATGAACCTGTCTAGCTGGTCCAGAGCACTGATTGGATCAAGGTTAGTTTGCCTCTCTATTTCCGACAATTCCTTATCGATGACCGAGCTCGACCGGGAGGTTGTGGCAGGCCTCTGTCCCAAAACCTGAATGACTGCCAGTAAAGCAATCAGTGTAAATACACGAGTTTTCGTCAACATGTCGTTGCGAAGTTACGATCTGAAAATGAAGTCATGCTGTTGATTCATGGAGTCAAACGACACGTTCCTCAAGTCCATGAACCTTAGGGGTAATTTATCAACGTCTATCTAAATAAAAAGATGTCATGAATACCAAATCACTTAAGCCTCTGCTCCTACTAATTTTGTTCACATTTACGCTGGTTGTAGGAAAAATTGAAATCGGAAAAAGTCAATCTATTTCAGAGGGAAGCCCGAACACTGTAAGTGCAAAACAGATTTATCTGGCTTTATTGCTTGATACCAGTAATAGTATGGACGGGCTGATCGATCAGGCCAAATCTCAATTGTGGAACATAGTAGATGAGCTTGCAAATGCAAAACATGACGGTAAGCATGCGACACTGAAAATTGCTTTGTACGAATATGGTAATGACAATTTAAGTGTCACCACAGGGTATGTCCGTCAAATCACACCATTTACTACAGATTTAGACGAAATCTCTTCGCGATTGTTTGCACTCAAAACCAATGGCGGCTCAGAATATTGTGGAACTGTAATCAAACATTCACTTTCAGAACTAGCCTGGGGCGATAGCTCGGAAGATCTTAAACTAGTATTCATTGCAGGGAATGAACCATTCAATCAAGGAAGTGTCTCATTCGAAGGTCAATGCAGCCGGGCTTTAAATACAAACATTCAAGTCAACACCATATTTTGTGGTGACTACCAACAAGGCATCAACAGTCTATGGAAAAAAGGAGCTGAACTTGGTGGTGGAAAATATCTGAATATTGATATGGACCAACAAACCGTATTCGTTGCTACTCCTTACGACGATAAGATTGATAAACTCAATGATTCTCTGAATGATACTTATTTAGCTTATGGCGCCACGGGCCGATCGAAAAAGGACATGCAAATTCAAGAAGACCAGAATGCTGCTTCTCTAAGTCAATCCAACAAGGTGAAAAGAGCGATTTCAAAAAGTAAACATGTCTATACCAATGAGCAATGGGACCTTGTAGACGCCCATCGCAAAGGGTCGCTGGAGCTTGCTTCCATGTCCGAAGAAGAATTGCCTGAGGAAATGATGGATATGACCATTGATGAAAAACAAAAATTCATCGAAAGGAAAGGTGAAGAGCGCGTCGCGTTGCAAAACCAAATCAAGGAATTGGGATTGAAAAGGTCAATCTATATCAAAGCGTATAATGATAGTCTCTCTATTGAAAATCCATTGGAATATGCCATTCTTGAGTCGGTAAAAGAAGCCGCAGCAAACAAACAATTTACTTTTGAACAATAGGGTTCAGTTTTGACCAGGGCGAGGTTATTAGGTAACCTCGCTACTCTTTTCCAACTTCTCTCTATCCCAATTTGAGGTATTCACAGCAGCTTCATATGTAGTTTGTAAAAAGTCGCGCAAAGTTTCTTCCGGGTTTTCCGCATTTTGAACATCTTCATATTTCAGAAAAAACTCTCCCATCTCCTTGCTGTAGAACGCTTTTGTCGGAAATACTTTTTGCTCACCAAAACCCTCTCCTACAGGATAAGCATAGGCATAAAATACGGGCATAGGAGAATCTTTGGATCCCAGCCAGAAACCCGCACTACTTACCTCCTGAGAATAAGCTTCCTGCATTACATCAAGGGGCATATTGGGCATGCCTCCGGGGTGTTCAGGGGCTGAATTTCCTGAGAATCGTGTCACCGCCAGATCAAAAGCACCCCAAAATAAATGAACTGGGCTCGCCTTTCCGATAAATTCAGTCCGGAACTGATTAAAAACACCATTTACTTTGAGCATGGCCTGCCACAATGCAATTGCCATATCCGGATCATAGACAGTGTGAGTGGTGTTCTCAGCAAAAGGTATAGCAGGGTCCATCTCATTTGGACGAGCGTGTAACTTTGGGCTAACACCAATACTTTTCAATTTCTCAATCAACTCCTTGTAGAAGGAGGCAACGGTCCTGGGTTTTAAGTCGATCATTAGTGGCGCCGTATCAGAGCTTTTTATCCATAATTGATGTTGCCTGAAATCAAAATCGATTTCAAAAATGCGCCCATCGTAAGGAATAGCATGGGTAGAAAACCCTGTTGCCGAAACGTACAGTGCGGAATGCCACGAATGATTTTGCCAGGGCATCGTTTTCAGACGTACCTTTCCTACAATTTGTAACCACTGGTGAAGTGTCTCAAGTGTTCCCTGGTACCGATCAAAATCCAGTACCGGCCAGGTATTCATTTTTTCAGATGGCATATCAGTTCGTTTTTATGACAAACTTGGTATCTAAACAACTGCCACGCATTCACCTAGATTAATTAATGCTATGCTACATGGGGCCCTGAGCCATTTGTTTGCGAATGGTGCTCAAAGCCTGAGGAGTGATCCCAAGATAAGAGGCAATCATGTGCTGTGGTACCCTCGCTAACAGATTGGGGTAAGTCTCCAGAAAATAATTGTATCGGTCAATGGCAGGGGCACTCATTTGCATAATGATCCGGCGTTGCAACATCCCCATTCTACGGTACAGAAGTCTCAAATTACTATCGACAACTTCACGATCTACCTGGTCGTCAGCTAGTTTGCTTCTATCGAAAACAATGACCTCTGCAGCTTCTATACAATCGATAAACAATTGTGTTGGTTGATGAAACTCCAGAGATTCCACATCCGCAACAATCCAGTTTTCCGGAGCGAACATAAAAATGTGTTCCTTTCCTTTACTATCAATGATATAGCTCCGTAATAATCCCTGCTCAACAAAAAATGTCCTGGCATTTTCCTGACCTTTGTGTTGCAAAATGGTGCCTTTAGCTACTTGCTTCCGTTTGGCACCCGGATCAATTCGAATGATGTCCTGAGCAATTTCCATTAGTTCACTAAAGTATCACTTTCGCCAGTTGATTTCCAGTGAATCTGTCGCAACTCCAGCAAAAGTGATGCTCACCAATCGCGGACGATTCTTTTCATTTGCCCTTTGGATCAGTCTAATATCTCCAGTTGAAGTAGGAAAAGCAGAAGTTTTCTCATCCAATTTAAGTCCCATATGTTCAAAAAACTGACGTACCTTTTGCCCTCCTTCTATCTCGACTGTTTGTATGGAATTCAACCCATTGAGGTGATCAGTTGGATCATTCAAGTTGTTCGTATCGAAATAATAGTCGATGAAAAACAAATGAGCCAAATACGAATCTGTCGGAAACGCCAGGTAACTCCAAAGCTTTCCCTTTGTCTCCGTGAATTCAATTTCCATTTCGGTGAAAAGGACTTTCAAGGAATCATGTTGATGGCCTGTTAGTGCCAAATAAACCCCTCCTTCTCCTTTATCCAACAAAGATTGATATTGTTTTGCCAACGCATCAGCGGTCGCATTGTGAATGGTCATTAATTCAAAGGAGGTGCCGTTTACAAATTTGATGTGTGCATTTAGTAAACCATTTTCATGAAGTCTCCCCTCTTTGATGCTAAATCCCAAAGTGGAATATGCTTTCTTAGCAGCTTCTATATCAGACACAACAACAATCACATGGTCAATTCGAATTTGCCCCGATAAGCGATGACCTAACAACGTCATTGAAATCATCAAAACTAATATTCTCATGTTAGTGGTTATTTGACATCAATGCCCTTTCTATGCTTATAAAAAACAACATCCTCTAAAGATAGTGATTCAGGCTTGCCTCTTCCGGGCTTTCCAACCATATTCGCTTCGACATAAACGGTTTTGAAATTCTCTACACGTACCCGAATCAAAGTTGTCCGTGATTACGTCACCGGATGGACAATGGCATTCCTCTTTATAGGTATCGTCAGAGGCGTAGGAACTGAGGAATTGGGAAGTTTAAAATTCAGTTACCTTAATAGCCTGATTATGTCTTTTATCCTGGGTCCCATAACAGGATTCATCTCAGGAATAGCTCAAATACGACTTGAAGAGAAGTACTACCGCCGTGTCCCGATTCCAAGATTACTGTTAGTCAAGTCAATTTACGTTTTGCTCTTTTTGGCCATACTCATATTAAGCGCCCACACCATATATGGAGCCCTATTCGGTACAGAAATAAGTATTTTACTGTTTGCTTTTGATCGAGGTAGTGGGGCCATATACTTTTATGTGATAGCCACTGATTTTGTCATGACTGTGATTCGACAAGTCAATCTCATGTTGGGAGAAGGAAACCTTTGGAAAATTTTGCGTGGAAAGTTTTATCACCCTCGAGAAGAGCATCGGATTTTCATGTTTCTGGATCTACAGTCTTCCACTTCACATGCTGAGAAATTGGGGCACATAAAATACAGTTCATTGATTCAGGATTGCTTCAACGATCTGGGGGTGGTTATCGAAAACGAAGCGGAAATCTATCAATATGTAGGCGATGAAGCTGTCTTATCATGGGCCTACCCTTCAGGAATTAAGAACTGCAATGCGGTGGAAGCTTTCTTTCGGTTCAAAGCACAGCTCGCATCAAAATCAGCAGAATATCAATCGAAATACGGTTTAACTCCTTCTTCAAGGCAGGATTACACGGGGGAATTGTAACTGTCACTGAAATTGGCAGGTATAAAAAAGAAATTGCTTATCACGGAGACGCAATCAATACTGCAGCCCGAATACAAGATCAGTGCAATCTGCTGGAAACAGACTTGCTTATTTCTAAAGAGCTGATGGATTCATTCGATGACAATCGATATTCTTTCCACAACGTAGGGTCAATGGCACTCAGAGGCAAGGAAAAGCACACAGAGCTCTTCAAAATCACGAGTATTACTGATCATTCATAAGAATTTTCTATTGGCTGATTAGGTGTTCAGTGATTTTTAATTTTATAAAAATCACATAACCCATACAGGAATTCCTAACAATCGTTGTTTACCTTAAAACCAATCAACCTATCCAATGCAAAAACCACCTGATGCAATTGGAACATTTACGAAAAGAAGTGCTTGTACATACCTGATCTTGGTAGGTCTGATCTCTTCCTGTGTCTACCCTTTCGAAATAGAAATTTTCGAAGAAGCTTCCGCTTTGGTGGTAGACGCATCTCTGACTAACGAACAAAAGGCACACTTGGTCCGGCTCTCCTTTTCTGAACGTCTGGATAGTTCGGATTTTCGACCTGTCACCTCCGCCGAGGTTAACTTCTGGTCCTCAGGAGCGCGAACTGGTCTGTCAGAAATCCGCCCGGGACATTATATCACCGATTCAAGTTTTGCCGGAATACCTGGACAAACGTATCAATTGGAGATCAAGTTGGATGATGGCCAAACGTACTTGTCTACAGAAGAAATACTCCTGGCTCCAGTTGCTATAGATAGCATCTACGGTCGTTTTCTGGTGGTTCCTGCAGATTTCAATGAAACCAATTTGGATGGTGTTCAGATATTCCTGGATACACACTCCGATGCTCCGGATTACCACAACTTCAGGTTCGAATATGAGGAAAGCTATGCAGTCGATGTACCTTACCCCTCAAAATATGATTTCAGAGGAACGAGACACACATTTGAAGTTTTTGAAAGAGAACGTCCATTAGGTCGATGCTATCGTAAAAGGCAACAATCAGGCACCCTGATCAGCTCTACCCGGAACCTCAACGAAAATAGGGTTTCTGAATTCCCAATACAGTTTATTAATGAGTCTCTTCCCGACCTTGCCTATGCCTATCGCATCGGTGTACGGCAATACACGATTTCTGATAAAACGTATGATTTCTTCCGTCAATTAAGAGACATCAACGAATCAGCAGGGACACTTTCCGACAGGCAATTGGGCACGCTGACTGGAAACATAAAAGGTCAGGAAAATACGACTACACCGGTATTAGGATATTTTGAGGTGGCCGGTGTATCGGAGGCAAGACGGACGTTTAGTTATCATGAATTTCTGGATCAGGGCATTCATACGGATGAGTGGGTGTGTCCCCTTGATAGTATATGGACGGGATGTTCATTGGATTATGAAGTAGCTGTTCAGGTTCTTTTTGAAAGCGAGGAAATTATAATCGTTGATGACGACACCACAACAAGAGCTACCAGTTTTTATGACTGGAGAGAATTGGACTGGCGATTACATTCCTGTTACCAGGAATGGGTAATTACGGATATTGTGGGAAAATTCGCCTTTTTTACCTGGAAATATTGTGGAGATTGTACCTGGCACGGGCTTTACGATCAACCGGAAATATGGCAGGATGTTCCCTAGACAAGGTCTCGAACAAATAGCTCATTGCTAAATTTCCAGAATCTCGAAATCGGCCCCTTTCCCAAATTGGGTAAGCTGACTCATGTTGTACTTTTCCAACGTGGTGAGATCCTTCAATAAAAAGTCCCTGGGAAGGATCTTTTCCAATAGAAACTCGTGTACTTCACCAAAATTAGTGAGTCGGTATTTTTTGCCCGTTCGAAGGCTACTATAGGCCAATCCTTTCATAAGAAGTTCGAAGATAAGTTTCACGGTTTAAAGGTCTGAGATTCTTAATAAGAAAACAGAGAACTTAAAAATCGGAGATGTCCTAAAATAGTAGCTGCTACTGAACAGCTACTAATTGGATATCAAAAATCAAAG
This sequence comes from Cyclobacteriaceae bacterium, assembly GCA_965215825.1. Taxonomy (GTDB): domain Bacteria; phylum Bacteroidota; class Bacteroidia; order Cytophagales; family Cyclobacteriaceae; genus JAWPMT01. The sequence goes on from CBDCEM010000003.1 coordinate 3,151,089, forward strand.
GAGAATTTGAAGGAATTCCTCCACGCTCCACAGGACCAAAACCTAATTTTGAAGGTATGTAGAGGCTGATAGATCCACCTTCACCAATCAATGGTACTCCCAGTCTCCAACCCGTAATCACCTGGGTAAGATTAAACTGCAATAGTTCTCCATCATCAAATACCTCGTCGGTAAGGAGACGTCCTTCATAATTAACCCGGACAAGCCCGCGGCTATCGGGTTGCTGACTAGCATCACCAGGCTCATGAATTACATACCTCAGCCCTGTCTCATGGATTTCCGCAGTGATTTCATTTTCCGACAAATAGTTATCGATGGCAGTTAAATCTTCCGCTAGTCGAATATCAGAATTCCGAATTGACAATCGATAAATCACATTGGAATTGGCAGGCAGGCCTGGCAAAGCGATGGCTCCAAATCCCAGGCCTGAAGGAATATACAAAGTAATGGTTCCTCCTTCATTGATTAATGGAATACCCTGTTCCCATGCCGCTATCGAGCCACTGATCAATGTATGATAAAATTCATCGTCTTGATCGAAAATCTGATCATCCAGAGTCCGTCCGTCATAATTTAAGGTAATAGGAAATGTATCCAGAACAGCTGGACCATCTCCCATTTCTTCAATGATATAGCGGAAGCCGCTCTCATGTTCCTCTGCGGTAAGATTGTTGGCAGCCAGATACTCATCAATGATCTGAATATCAGCGATCAATTGTGCGTCAGGATCAAACGGCTCTTCATCGGAGCTTAAACATCCATCAAGTACAATCAGTAACCCTAACAAAAATGGAAGTAATATTTTTTTTATCATCAGTTCGTCACTTCTAATAATTCGATAGTAAAAATGAGATTTGCATTACCTGGGATAAAACCTGGAATTCCTTGCGTACCATAGGCCAAACTTGAAGGAATGTAAAGGGTAATGTCCCCTCCTTCCTGAATTAAGGGGAGGCCAATTTGCCATCCTTCAATCAAGTTCCTTAACGAAAAAGTCAGTCCTTCTGAAGCGTCGAATATCGTACCATCCAACAAGCTTCCTTCATAAGCAGCTGTAATTGTTCCGGATTGACTGGGAGTTGCTCCGGTACCCTGTTCATTGATCACATACCTCAGGCCACTTGGGTCTTCCTGCGCCTCAATATTATTTTCCGCCAGATAATCATCAAGAATTCCAATGTCGATATTCAGCTGATCTTGAACCGTCAGTGGCTCGTCCTCTTTACAACTACTGAACAACACAATGGTGCTGAAAAGTATTGGGAGTATCTTATTTTTCAATTTCATGGTAGCTAGCTATTCCCAAATATCCTGAATTTGTACCGAAAATGCGATAACCGTATTTGGCGCAATACTTCCGGAAGCTGTCCCTCTTGTTCCATAAGCCAATCCCGAAGGAATGTAAAGAGAGATATCACCACCCTCCTGGATGTAAGGCAAGCCGATTCTCCATCCATCGATCATATTGGACAATCTGAAAGTGAATTCCTCATTGCTATCGAACACTTCACCATCCAGAAATGTCCCTTCATAAGCAGCAACCATACCGCTGGATTGTTCGGGTGTTGGCCCGGAACCCTGCTCGTGAATCACGTATCTCAAACCACTTTCATCAATCTGAGCGGTGATGTTGTTACTAGCTAAAAACTCGTCAATCAAAGCCGTATCTATGGCAAGTTGTTGTTCATAAGTCAGTTCTTCATCATCCTTGCAGCTAGCAAGTGATACCAGTACCAACACGCCAAGTAAAATTCGTTTCATTCAGTATGTATTAAAATTGAAATTTCATGTATTTGATTTTTTCTCCTTTCTCAGAGAACATCTTCTCATATTTGGTTTGTATACCATAGTGCTCCGTTGCCAAATCTGATTCGTAGAGATCGTAGGTATAACTCAAATTTCGTACCGGAAATTGTTGTTCTAATACCTCCAACGTATAATCAAACAACGGGGTATTGTCGGTCTTGAATTTGAACCAGCCATCTTGCTTCAATGCATGTTTGTAGAGATTAAGGTATCTCGGAAATGTCAGTCTTCGCTTTTCATCTCTATCTCTTGGTCGTGGATCAGGGAAAGTAAGCCACATTTCCGATACTTCTCCTTCTTCAAAGAACTTCTCAAAATAATGGAGTTGCGTTCGCAAAAAAGCTACATTCCCCAGTTTTTCATCTTCAGCCAGCTTACTACCAACCCAGATTCGATCACCCTTAACGTCAATTCCAATAAAATTTTGTTGTGGAAAAACTTTAGATAATCCAATGGTGTACTCGCCTTTACCGCAACCTAATTCAACCACAAGGTCATTATTGTTACCAAACATGGTACTCCGCCAATTTCCTTTGATCTTTTCGAATAGTTCCTTGCCTGGTTCCAATACATTCTTTCTCTCAAAGTTCTCGCTGTACCGTTTATGCTTTTGCCTCACAAATCTTCAATTTCTGCAACCACAAAAGTACTGCCACAAATCAAAATACAGTCCAATTCATTTGCATGAGTTTTCGCAGCTGCCAAGGCAATATTGACATTGGAGTAAGCGGGGCCTTTTAGCCCGGCATCCAAGGCCGCTATCTTAAGTTCACTCAATGGTAAGGCGCGTGGCACCTGGCTTTGGGTGAAATAATAGACCGCATCACTAGGTAATATGGATAGAACCTTCGAAAGGTCTTTTTCCCTGACTAATCCCAGAATAATCCGCAATTTCTCAAAATTCCTCTTCTGGATCTGTTTAAACAAAGCTTCAAAACCTTGTTCATTGTGACTAACATCTGCCAGAATCAAAGGCTCCTGATCCAGCACCTGCATCCGACCTTTCAGTTGAAAATCAGACAGCCCCAAACGAATCGACTGATCATTGATTTTTTTGAAGTTTCTGCGCAGCAACTCTAGCACCTCCAGCACACCAGATAAATTATCCAGTACATAATCCGCCATGTTGTTTACTTCTAGGGATTTAAACCTCAAGCGATCATGAACATAAAGATCTATGACCACTTTCCCGATATCATCTGTAGATCGTACCTCCCACCGGTATTGATCTCTTTGTGAGATAAGGGGACCATTTAGTAATTCAGACTTTTGAGAAAAAACATGCCTTATTTCCTGTTGATCACTTCCCAAAACTGTAGGAATGCCGTTTTTGATGATCCCTGCCTTTTCTCCAGCGATGGCTTCCAATGTATCTCCAAGCATATCTGTATGGTCCATACCGATTTTGGTAATCAGTGCCACCTCAGGAACAATCACATTCGTACTATCCAATCTTCCTCCCAGTCCTGTCTCGATAATGGCAATATCAACTTCTTGCTGACTGAAATACCAGAAAGCCATAGCTACAGTAATCTCAAAAAAGGACGGCCGGATTGCTTCAATCTGGGATTCAATCAGCTCAACGAATGTCACAACTTCCTTTTCGGGAATATTTTCACCGTTAAGCGTGATGCGCTCAGTAAAGGATTTTAGGTGAGGCGACGTATAGCAACCGGTCCGATAACCTGACTGGATCAGAATGGCGTTCAACATAGCCGCACTGGACCCCTTCCCATTGGTTCCGGCGATGTGAATGGATTTAAAATACTGCTCCGGATTACCCAACGCATCTAATAAAGCCCGGGTATTGGTTAGGTCTTTCTTAAAAGCCCTCTTCCCTACTCTTTGGTACATGGGAAGTTGTGTGTACAGATAGTTTAAGGTTTCCTGGTACGTCTTCAATACTTAGAAAAGCAATTACTTCGATTTGATCACAAAAGTAATTGTACCCGTAGAAGTCGGAGCAGTTTTGTAGGTAGAAGTCTTACTAAATGTCAATCGCTCTACAGCTTGTCGATAATATTTTTCAACTGATGGGGATACGGTACTGACAATCGGAATAGGAGACTCTACGATGTAGCCTTCATCATCAATGGTAATCTTATAAACGATCTTTCCAGTCTCCTGAGAATCGTCATAAGGTGTAGGTTCAAAGTCCCATATCCAGCCACTGAGTTCCAAACTTGCTCCTTCTTGTCCTGTTACATTTCCATAAAGAGCACGTTCATCAATTTCCGCTTCCGGATCACCTTCTTGCCCATCCTCATTTGCCTGTCCCCGATTATCTGTATTCTCTGTCTCTTCGGGCAAAGTCACTTCGGGCTGTTTCTCTTCAGGGTCCTCTATTTCTTCTTCAACTTGTTCTTCTGAAACCTGCTCTGTTTCAATCTGTTCTTCTACAACTTCTTCAGTTGGTGCAGGTAACTCCTCCTGCTCATGATTTGTTTCTTCACTCTCGGTTACCTCCTGTTGATCGGGGCTATTTACATCTTCCGTTTCGGTAGGTTGATCAGCTGCTTCAGTCACCTCCTCGGGTACTTGCTCCGTCAGGTCCTCTTGCTCTACTTCGGGTGGTGGATTTTCCTGTTCCGGAGGGTTTGATGGAGTGGTGGGTCTCCCGGATTCTTGCAAACCAAAGCTTAGCTCAATACCATACTCAGGAATCGGAGGGAATGGCTCTTTCCAGGCCACCAGAAAATACAGTAACAGCAGAAACATCACCTGGATACCCCCTGTAATTAATGCACTTTTCCGATTGTTCTTTTTCTCTTCCTGATCCATAACACGCGCTAGTTGGGCTTCGTCGCAATAGATACTTTTGCCTCCAAACTTGTTGCGATAGAGGCCACTTCTACCAGGCTTTCAACAGGAACGGACTTGTCGCAATGCAAAACAACAACTCCCTCCTTGCCCTCAAATGCAGCTCTTAAGACGGCTTCCATCTGGTTAATGTTTACCTGACGGTCATCCACATAATATTTTTGATTTTTTGTAATCGTCACACTCACCTTTTGCATAACAATACTTGAACTCTTTGAAGTCGGTAAGTTCACCGGCAAACCGGAGGGTGTAATGAATGAGGCTGTAAGCATGAAAAAGATCAATAACAGGAAGATCACATCTGTCATTGATGACATGCTAAACGCGGCATCTATTTTATGCTTTTGCTTTAAGTTCATCGCGTAGGCTCCTGTAACAAATCAATGAAGTCAATGGCATTGTATTCCATGCTATGTATCAATTTTTGCACTTTGGTTATTAAGTAGTTATACCCAAGGTAAGCCAGAATCCCAACAAAAAGTCCAGCAGCAGTAGTAATCATTGCTTCATATATACCACTGGACAGCAGTTTCGGGCTCACTGCCCCTTCCTCTTGTGCAATAGAAATGAAAGCTTGTATCATCCCTGTTACCGTACCCAGGAATCCTATCATAGGAGCAGCTCCTGAAATAGTAGCCAACATACCCAGGTTCTTTTCCAATCGATATACTTCTATTTTTCCGATGTTCTCGATACTCACCTCTATGTTCTTCAATGGACTTCCAATCCGGGATACGCCTTTCTCAATCATACGGGCAACGGGTGTATTGGTTTGAGCACATAGAATCCGGGCTCCCTCCACATCTCCTTTGGAAACCTTATCTCGTATTTGATCCTTAAAATTCTCGGGAGTTTGCGACGACTTCTTGATCACCATCAGTCGTTGTATAAAAATATAAATGGCAACGATCCATAAAAGAAAAATCGGGATCATCATGAATCCGCCCTTCAGCAGCAATTCCAACACGGTAATGGCCTCCTGGTCCGCCACCGTCGTATCAACCTGTAATAACATAACTTGTGTTTGACTAATTGCTAAAACGAAAAAGGGACGATCATTATGATGTCCCTTTCAATTATTTTTTAAAGTTTATTTAATACCGGAGTGCCCAGACGTCATCTCCGAACTCACTCTTGTAATTTCCAATTGCGTCATTTGCATCAGCGAAACTGCCAAACGAGGCAATGGCTACACGGTAAAAACGATGGTCGTCAAAAGGAGGTATAATAATCGGGCTTTTCCCCGTCTCCGCTAACTCTGTTGCATAATCTCCTGCAAGGTCTTCATCAACGAAACTACCGATAATGACATAAGCCTGTCCAGTCTTGGAGCTCAATTTGGTGATTTCCCCTGCTTCGGCCGTGAGAGGCTGTGGATCAGGTTTCTCCTGTTTTGGCTCTGGTGTAGGATCAGCTGGTTTAGGCTGCTCCTCTTCCGGCGTTGGTTGAGGCGTAGGTTTCGGCTTTGGTTTCGGCTGTTCTTGCTTAGGTTTCTCTGCAATCTGCTCGTTGCCCCCTGTTCTCCAAAAAGCAAAATATAAAGCAAAACCAAGCGTAGCTATCACGGCCGTACCAATAACAACAATTCTCGTGAAAGAATTTCGACTTTTAGGATCTGAATATTTGAATTCTACGCCCTTATTCTCTCTTTGAGCCAGGTCCTCAGCGGACAAACCAGAGGTATCATCTGCTGTTTTGTCGTTGGCTTCAAATATGTCTGAATTGGAGGATTCATTTTCAAAATCCTCATAGGACTCCTCTTCATAGAAATCAGTGTCCTCATCATCGAGTTGAAGATCTTCTTCCGAAATATCACTTAGATCTATGTCATCAAAATCAACCCCTTCAAGGTCTTCATCTGTGATTTCGATATCATCAAAGTCCTCATCACTGATATCAATGTCATCAGAAACTTCCTCGACTTGATTTTCTTCAAGATCAAGTTCTCCTGACACATCGGTATCCTCCACCTCTATAGGTTCCGGATCTACCGGAGTTTCCTCAACTTCTAATTCCTCAAGCGATTCATCTTCACCCTCTACCTCTACTTCCAAATCCAACTCCTCTTCGAGAGGCTCATCTTCTTCGTCCAATTCGTCGTATTCCAAATCTGGAAGACCAAAGTCCTCATCATCATCGAAGTACTCGTTTTTCCGTTCTTTCGGTTCTTCTTCGTTGGTGCTGTCGTCGGCCATATTAATATGTTAATCCTAATAGCTTCAATTAGGTCGTCAATTTAGCAAAAGTTTCAGTATTGAATAAAAGCAGCGTACGAAATTGTTATGTAATTCGCTTAGAACCGATATCTGAAACCTGCTTTAATCGCCAATCTACGTGTCGGATAATTCAAAAAATACGCGTAGGATTGGTTTAAAAGGTTTTCTCCTTGCAAAAATACGGCAGATTGATCATTTATCCGATAATCCACCTTAATCGACAAGTCTGTATACCCTTTCAGGCCGACTGGCTGAGAATCAACAGGAGACGGTGCGATAATACCATTCGCCACCTTTAATTGGGTCGTGAATAGCCATTTATCAAATCTTTTGATGGCATTCAAATTGAATACGCTTCCCGGTCGATACCAGGCTTCTGTTTCACTTCCCGGAGAATATTCAAACAAGCTAAAACCGGCTTTAATTTCAAAAGACTCATCAAAAAGGTAGTTCAGCCCAATGTGATATTTGAATACATTGAGCTCTGTTGAGTCATAATCCAGGGTAAACCTGGAACTATCTACCGAAGATGGCTCAAAATAAAGTGCATTTTCAATATCCTGAATCTCAACTCCAGCTTCTACTTCGAGATTAGGCAATACTCCACCTTTGATAATGCCATAAAAAGGCACTTTCACGACTGAGGTTCGCAAATTTATGTCACTATCGAGGTATGGGTTTTGAGGATAAATATCCAACAGTCGATTGTATCTGATTCGATTATCAATTCCACCTTCTATACGCCAGGACCCGGCAAAAGGAATACTAAGCTGCATGGTAGCTCCCACCTGGGTTCGGGAGGTTGAATCGCTGATTGCATTGGCTTGCAACCCTATTTTAAAATCAATGATTTTTACCTTAGTACGATACCAGGGCTCAAAGGAAAAAACGCTTCTTTGCTGTGTAGAGACATCCTTGTAGGTACTTGCAAAACTTTTGAAATTAAGTCCTACCTTATTGGTTGGGTCTACCGCATAGTCTGCTCCAACATCTATATTAAAGTTCGTCTCGTTGGCAAACGAAGAGTTGCCATTTTCGGCGGAAGAGACCAATGAAAATTCAGGTTCAATGCGATAGCTCAATTTGTCTTTTGCAGTTTTTCCAGAAAGCCCCATTTGAATCTGAAAATCCTGTGTGTGGACTCTTCCGGTTATGGTTTGAGGTTCTGGATTTGCAAATGCATTATCACTCAAGCCATAGAAGTAGTAGCCCATCCGATTGTATTGTGGAGCAATGCTGAATCTTATATTTTCTGATTGCCAGGATGCGCGCATACCGATCTGGGTCAGCGATGAACCACTATCATTATTCCTCACGGGTCCTTCCAGAAAGCTTTCATGAAAAAAGCTGGAACCAAATGTCCAATCACTTTTCTCGTGTAAATGGGTAAAACTCACCAATGGAGACAAGTAATTACCAAAACCTATGGTTGCTTCGTTCTCAAAAGCCTTGTCTTTCGTTCCCTTCTCAAGGGAACGTGTACGGAACTGAGGGACATATTGTGGAATTGAAACCCGGGGAGCATTGATGGAAAAATTCACCAGCGGAGGCTCTTTCGAAATTTCCTTGATTGTTGTTGTTTGAAAAAGGCGATTCGCTGCGGGTAAGACAATTTTCCGTTCTTTTTCAATCAATACTTCCGCACTTCTTATTTCACCTGTACCCGGCAAGGAATCGTTTTCCTGTCCCATCGTTTGGATCCAAACACCCAGACACAAAAAAGATATAATCAATCCTCTCATTTAATGCTATCTGCTTCGTTAATGACCTGTTTTAGCGAATCTTGTTCCTGCTCGAGTATCTCAAGTTCCAATGCTTTGACCTGCTCAAGTTTTTGTATTGCAACTTTCTTGAGCGCTTCATTGGTCGACTTCTCGATGATAGAATTAGCCGTAGCCTCAGCTTGTAGCAATTCATTTAGTGCAATGTAATTGTCAATTAAAAGCAAATACCCGCGATCCGTCCAGTTACTGTAGGACGCAAATTCATTAAGTAACTGAAAAATGCTTTGGTTGGAGCCCTCAAAATCAGATTGTTTAGCTAATAGGTGGCCATAATAATAGGCAGCCTCAGCTCCAACTTCATCGCTGGATTCTTTCCTTAGTTGATCCGCCAGATTGGCGGCCTCTTCTAATCGTTCCTGCTCCATGAACAAACGAAGTTTCGTCAGCAAGGCCAGATGTTCACCGTTGATCGGTTTCCAGTTTGCTTCAAGAATTTCGTCAGCAAAAAAGATAGCACTATCGGCATCGATGCTTTGATATGCCTTCATCATTCCTTCACGAGCCAGGTATTTCTCGCGTGGATTACGAGCCGCTTGTCCCAACAATTGGTAATTTGTCACGGCCTCACGGGTCCTCTCCAATTTTAGTAACGACTTACCTCGCTTATCTAATACTCGCTGATAATAATCATAATTTGGATATTCCAACAATAGGCTGAATTGCGATATGGCTTGTGCATAATCAAATGAACGATAGTACCCATCAGCCAGATAATAGTAAGTATCCGGAAGAAAATTACTTTCAGGGTAATCCTTGATGAACTGGTCCACCAAAATCCGAAGTTGCTCGTACTTGCGGTTGAAATAATTGGTTTTGATCTGTTCAAAGTCAATGCTCTCGAGACTTGAGTTACCAGGGTTCGCTTGTTTGTACTTCCCAAGTAGGTCATTGAAAGAGGCTAGCTCCACTCCTCGCTTTTGCAAATCCTGTAAACCTATGATGGCATCAGCAGCTGACTGGTGGCTGGAAAAATCGGAAATCACCCGTGAGAAATCCGCTTCGGCATCGCTCAATTCTTCCAGGTTAGCCTGACAAACCCCTCGTTTCACAAGTGCGTATGGTAACAATCCACTGGAAGCGTACTCTTCTATTACAATGGTAAAAGCCCGAATGGCAGATGCAAATTCTGCATTTTCAAACCACATTTGGCCATTTTGAAAAGCAGCATTATCCGCAAGAACAGATGATGAGTAATTTGTAACCACTTGTTGGAATTGTCGCTCAGCCTCCGCATGTTCCTCTGTTTGGTAGGCAACCAACCCCAATTGATAGTGCAAATAATCTTTGCGAGGATAGTTACCATTTAATAGTTCCAGATAGCCTAACCGGGCCTGAGTGAATTCTTTTAAAGCATACCGGCAATCAGCGAGGCGTAGTGTCGCGTCCTGATAGTATGCATGATCTGAGTCTACCGTAGCCAGGTATGAGAGAAATGCATCGGCAGCACGGCTATAGTCACTTTCATTGTAAGCCAGATAACCCAATCCATAATGAGAAAGCCCTTTCAATTTGCGTACCTCGCGACTTCCGCCGAGCCTGAGTACCGACTGATATGCTTTTTTGGCAGAACCGGGATCTTCACTTGCTACATAGGATTCTGCCATCCAGTAATAGGACTGAGCAACCAATTCCTGATCGGGTGTATATCGAAGTGATTTACTAAGAAACCTTCGTGATCGCTCAAAATTGGTCTCGTTGAATAATTGTTGTCCTTTTCTAAGGGTCACTTGCTGATAAGCTGTACGTGTAATCTCCGTCTGGCGTGGCAGGCTTTCAATATGCGTAATGGCTTTTTCATAGTTCGAAGTTCTTAAATATGCCTCGGCCAACAGGTCTGTAGCTTCAGATCTCCATCCAGCCTCCGGATACCGTTCCAAATATTGTTCAAGGTCTGCAATGGCTTCTTCGAAGTTTCCAATTTTCAACTTCAATTTCCCTGGCAAGAAAGTAGCTTGCTCCTTGATTTCTTCATTGAAATCGAATCTTGAGGCTTGCTCAAAAGACTGAGCCGCAAAATTGAATTCCTCCTGATTTACATACAGTTGTCCTAATCTGAAAGCACTCAACTGGCCTACCTCAGAATTTCTTAACGCGGCAATCTTATAGTTATCAATGGCGTCAGTAGGTTGGCTCAATTGATCGTAAGAAAACGCCAGTTTATAATAAGTACTCACCTCTACACCCTTTTTGGAAAGATCAACAGATCGTTGAAAATTGATTGCAGCTAAATCAAAATTGCGCTGATCGAAATAAACTTCTCCCAATAAGCGGTAGAGGGCAATTTTCGACGTACGATTACTTTTTTCAATCTTTTTCTTAGCATAGTCGATCAAGTCATCCCTCCTATCTAACTGGAAATAGACATTGGCAATCATACCTGAGACCTGGAGTGAGGCTTCATCATCAGCAATCAGCAGGTACCTCAATGCTTCATCAAATTGTTTTTGCTCATATAATATAGATCCGGCATAATAAGCCGACTTTATTCGATAGTCGTCCTGATGGAGCGTAACCTCCTTAAACTTAGATAGTGCCTCATCCTTATTTCCCGCAGCATAGTTACAATACGCCACATAGTATTGCGCACGGACATAGGCTTTCATTGATACAAATTGACGTGAAATCGTTACATAAACTTCTCCCGCTTTTTCATATTTCTTTTGTGAAAAGAGTTGATCAGCCCAGGCAATTTTGACTTGATCAGTTCTAATGCCCGCCGATTGCTGGTCGAGGTACTTTGACACAAGAGACTGACTTTCCGGTAAAAAGCCTTTCGTACTACTCAGAACTTGCAGGTACGTTACTTCTTTTCCCTGACTGGAATTAGGAAATTGATCGAGAAAATCTGTCGCTCGCTGATAGGCCAATGTCCAGCTTTTCTCTCCGACCAGATCACGTATGATCGAATAATGTCGGTCTTCGCTTGCTTGTTGCCCAGAATTTTGAGCCAACGTAACCAGAGCGAATAAACAAAAAATAGCAAAAGTGAGGTGCTTCTTCACACGCAACATACCTGTTTTAACCCTCCTATAACGAATGTTATATTGAAATGATACATGAATAAGCTACTTTCTACAGGGGCTTAACTCATCAGCTTGAAAACCAACTCTTTCAGAAGGTCACCATCGTTTGGCACCAACTGATTCACCCCCTTGCTGGCCAAATCAGCATCACGGATAAATGCAATATTTCTAACGACCACCGGAAGCGAATAGTGTTTTGTTGCCCGAATGTACTCCTCCGCGAAAAATGGGTGAACCCCAATAATTTTCGCTACTGTATTTTTATCTCGTTGCTGACTGCCATGGATCAACAGCAGTTTAGAAAAATAGGAAAACAAATTAAAAATGGTCAGTACCATGGGGTTGTTTCCCGGGTTTGATGCAAAATATCGTACAATCTTTTGTGCCTTCAATCTATTTTTCTGACTCAATGCAGTCTGTAATTCGAATATGTTGTACTCTTTGCTGATACCTACGTATTTATGGACAGCCTTTTCATCAATAGGCTTCCCTTCTTCTACGTTGAGTAGCAATTTCTCTACCTCATTAGATAGGCGCTGTAAATTATTTCCAATGTTCTCCGCCAAAAGCATGACCGCCTTTTGATCGATGTTAACCTGCCTGGCTCTTGCATAACTTTGGATCCATCCGGGCACCTGGTTATCATAGATGCGTTTACTATTGAGAAAGACCGTCTGCTTTTCCAGTGCTTTACCAATTTTGGTCCGCTTGTCCATGGACTTGTATTTGTAGCCAAAGACCAGAATAGTCGACGGAACGGGATTTTCCAGGTACTGCAACAAAAGTGATTGATTGGTGTCTTTATTCCAGCCCCTCAGTTCCTGCGCCTCTTTCACGATCACCACTTGCCTTTCCCCCATCATGGGGAATTTTCGTGCCGTCGTGATGATCTGTGGAAAATCAACTTCTTTTCCGTAGAGCACATATTGATTAAAGCTCTTTTGTGATTCATCGAGTGCATTTTGTTCGATATGCCCGATGATATTGTCGATAAAAAAAGGCTCATCTCCCTGCAGAAAATAAACGGGTGCATACTGGCCCGTTGAGATGGCCTTCATGATCTCGGCATAATCCATGGCTGTAAAGGTAGGAGTTGGTAATTTAGATTTGAACGATTTTCATTTTCTTGTGATGAGAATAATTTGTCACCTCATATTAAATCACGCAATCGCGCTCCTCAAATGAGTAATATTCCCAAACCCGGAGATCAATTCCCTGATTTTGAACTCCCCGACCAGAATGGTATTTTAAAGAAGCTTTCAAGGTATACCCGACAAAGTGAAGCCGATAAACGATATGGTTTCAAAGATGGCTATCCGGTTATCGTGATTTTCTCCCGAGGCTTTTTTTGCCCACGAGACCAACAGCAGTTCCATTCATTGGTCCCATTCCAGGACGAATTGAATGTCAATTTCTGCAAACTGGTTTCAATCAGTGCGGATGAGCCCAAGGTTTCCGCTGCCTTTCGTGCCGGATTAGGCGCGCAGTGGACCTTTTTCAGTGATACCGAAAGGAAAGTAATCAAGGAACTGAATATTCTGGACGAAACTGAAGGGGAATATGCCCACAGGTCTCTTCCATTCACCTTTGTTCTCAAGCCTAATCTTAAAATCCATAAAGTGTACAATGGCTGGTACTTTGTAGGTCGTCCGACGTTGGAAGAATTGCGTCAGGACCTTCGGGATATCATGAGTCAAATGGATTATTATCCTTACGAAGCATTCAACTCCGAACATGTCAAAAAGATCCGTATTCCACAACAAACCTGGCTTACTGATCAGTCTGCACCTACATCCTCAGGAACTGTAGATTCTTTCGACTTACGTACGGGTAATGGCTACATCAAGGCAGAAGGCCTCGAAGAACTGATTTTCTTCAACTTTACTGCCATTCCCGGGGAGGGCTATCGAACCATCAGGCCCGGTACAAAAGTGAAATTTGAACTGATTGAAACCTATACAGGCCGCTCTGCGAGCAATGTCCAGGCACAGTAGCGCCTCATTACAGTACATCACGACTACATCACACCTATTCTGGGCCGTTTATCATTCCTTAGGCTACTGTTTTTTGATTAACATTAGCCTCTAAGAATTTTAATGACATGATCCAATCTACTGCTTCAAAGGTTCCTTTTGGCAATAAAGTGGCATTCGGTATAGGAATGCTCGCCAATCAGATGTTCCCCGCCATCCTGGGCATTTTTATGGTTGTCCTGGTTCAGGATCTTGGGTTCCCTGGTTGGATGTGGGGTGTCATTTACTTCTTCCCTCGCATATTTGACTGTTTCACCGACCCCATCATGGGTTTTATTTCGGACAACACCAAATCAAAGTGGGGACGAAGAAGACAATTTGTATTTATCGGAGCCATTATCATGGGAATCACCTATGTAATGATGTGGCAACTCTATCGCGAGAACACCCTGGAATACAATTTTATTTATTTCATGCTTTGGTCTTTCGGGTTTTACCTGGGGCTGACCATTTTTAGTGTTCCTTATGTTGCCATGGGTTATGAGATGAGTGATGATTTCCATGAACGCACCAGTATCATGGCAGTAGCACAATGGATTGGCCAATGGGCCTGGGTAATCGCCCCATGGTTCTGGGTATTTATGTATGAGGAAAGTTGGTTTCCTTCAGCAGATGTCGCTACCCGGGAGCTGGCCATTTATGTTGCAATCTTCTGTACCCTTTGTGCGATGGTTCCCGCGATTTTTCTAAAGAGCAAATCCACATTGAATGAAGACTATCCTTCTTTAACCCTTAAAAACATTGCCGGACCAATTCGGGACATCATGAAGGGGTTTGTCGAGGCTTTTTCAATCAAGCCTTTTAGACAATTGTGTATCGCTACTTTTCTGATCTACAATACTTTTTATACCATCGCGAGCTTCTCTTTTTTCATTGTGGTCTATTATCTGTTTAATGGTAATGCCGGAGCAGCTGGGATCTGGCCTACTTTATTCGGAAGTGTAGGTGCTCTGGTCACAACTTTCATTGTGATTCCTATCGTAGCAAGAATGTCTAAAACGATGGGTAAGAAAAAAGCATTCATTCGATCTCAAGCCATATCCGTCATAGGTTATATTCTCCTTTGGTTCTTGTTTATTCCAGGAAAACCTTACATGTTCCTTTTTGCCCTTCCTTTTTTCTCTTTTGGCATTGGTAGCCTATTTACCTTGATGATGTCAATGACGGCCGATGTGATCGATATCGACGAATTGAATACCGGCAAAAGGCGAGAAGGTATTTTTGGTGCCATCTACTGGTGGATGGTCAAATTCGGATTTGCTATTGCAGGAGGACTTAGTGGAGTGATCATGTCCGCCGTGGGATTCAACTCTGGTGTTGCGGAACAGCCTGAAGGAGCAGTATTGGGCCTAAGGATTTTTTACTCCGGTTTTCCAATCATCGGAACCCTCATTGCTATTGCGGTGATGTGGAATTATAACGTCACTGAAGAAAAGGCCAACGAAGTGTCTGCGCAATTGAAAGCCAGGAAAGCAACCCAGGAGACTCAAGCAGTATAACGTCTTTATCCAACCTAAATCACCGAAGAGCACCCAATGGTGCTCTTTTTTTATTGTTGAACATTTGATTCTGACAATTGATACCGACCTTTGTTTTTCCTCCTACTGTGTCTAAATTATAATGCACCATAAAGTCACCATTACGGAAAACTTTCAGGGTCACTCATCAATCATCCCGGAGCAGAACCCAGGGATGCAAGTGCTGCAAATTGGTAACCTGAAAGTGATCAACAGTGGATTGCCGTGCGACACATTCAATGTGATTCATGTGCAAGGCCCTTTCGAGGAAGGTGAATTAAATGAGGCGCTTGCTATATTCAAAGGAAATAACTTCCCTTTTTGCCTTTGGATCACTCAAGAACAACTAAACCTGTCCTCCAAAGCCCTGTTGCAGAAAGAAGGATTACAATGTCAGGCAGAAGAAGCCGGAATGTCATTGGACCTGGCAACATACGATCCCATCATCACTGACAAACATCATCACATAAAAAAGGCAAAAACCCCGGAAATGGTTCGAGACTTCAGTCAGGTAATTGCCAAAAACTGGTCGCCACCAGATGCGCATGTGATCGACTTTTATGAAAAGACGGCTCAGAACTTCTTGCAACATGACCAATTCTCACTACTCACTTATTATCAGAATGATATTCCCGTTGCTACGGTGGAGGTTTTCATCTCAAATGAAAAAGTTGCGGGTATTCATGGACTTGCGACACTGGAGGATACAAGAGGTCAGGGAATTGGTTCAGCCTTGATGACCCGGGTACTCAACGAAGCCAAAACCAAAGGGTTCGAAACAGCAGTTTTGCTTGCCACTCCCGACGGATTGGGTATTTATGAAAAATTAGGATTCGTAAGTCATACCAGGTTCTATGAATACTCCTGACCTTTTCACCAGCTTGTAATACCCATTCCCAACATCGGGCTTCCTTTTGGCGACAATTCGATCTTTGGATTTAAACCGTATTCGTGTCATCATACAAAAACTATTCTTATGATGACCTTAAAAATCCTTATTTCAAACGTTCTCGTACTTGGTGCCATCACTTTCGGGTTTGCCCTCACACCTAAATCGGCAGAGGACGTGACAGTTGCTGAAATTAAAGCAGTAGCTGAACAGTTTGTACAAGTAGTTGATAACAATGATGCGGAAACCTTGCAGAGCCTTCTACATCCTGATATGATACAGTATACCGCCTTTGGAGATCGGTTGATCCCATTTAAAGGATCAGACTTCACTCAAATGGTCGCTGACAAAAAACTTGGCGGTGTTCCCCGGCAAGTCACACATAAGTCCGCAGAGATTATCCGTGGTAACACCGCATTGGTCGTTTTGAATGCTGTCAGCAGTGAATTCGACTTCATGTATCAGCTATCTATGGCCAAAGTGGCTGACAAATGGGTTATTGTGGGGATCCTGGTAGACGTGAGCAAACCAGGATGAGATTGATACTCGTTGAATTTTTAATGGTTCCTTTTGTGCTCCTGGCTCAGAGGGAACCTTTGCTCGTTAATGGCATGGAAATGTCCTACGAAATTCGAAATGACTCGATCGCCATCAACTTAACAGCTCCGACCAGGGGTTGGGTTGGCATCGGTTTCAACTCCGAGGACAATATTGTAGGGAGTGACCTGCTCCTCTTTCATGTAGTCAATGGGCACACTGAAGAAAAGGACATGTATGTTAAAGGTTTCGGCGACCCAAGAGAAGACGTTGACCTCAATGGCCAATCTTCTTTCCTGATTCTCAAGGGTCGGGAACATGCCAATGAAACTCAAATACAGTTCCAAATCTCTTTAAACAATCAGGACGCTTTGGATTACCGTCATGAACTTTCTAAATCTTTTTGGCTGATACTCGCCTAATCCACTCATGATGAATTTGATCAACACTCGAGGATGAGGCGACATATCCCGTTCATATTCGAATCAAATTGAAGTAAATTGTTCCGGTGAAAATGCTAACCCGACGCAATCTATCAATCAACTTCCTGGTATGGTCTCTGGTGGCGCTATTCACTTCCACACAGCTGTACTTAAGGAGCTATCAATCTAATCCGGACACTGCCAATTGGTGGCAACAATTTCAGGTACAACTTCTCGTCTGGTGGGTCTGGGGATTTATCACACCTATTATTTTCTGGTTGGTCACGCAGTTTCAGATTGGTCGGACAAAACTTCTAAGAAATGCCATTATTCATTTGTGCACTTCTGTGTCCATTGTTCTCTTTTACCTGGGATGTTATTCTTTGATTTGGAATTTGATGACAGTCAATGCGCTGAGTCTTGACTCCTTCACTTCCATTTACGTGGCGCTTTTCCTCGCACTTTTTCACTGGCACTTGTTCATTTACATTGCTATTCTGGCTTTTGTACATGCCAGGGAATATTATAATGAAGTTAAGGCCGAAGAATTGCGAAACCTGAACCTTGAAAAGGACCTCATCGAAACACAATTGCGGATGCTCAAGATGCAACTTCAGCCCCATTTCCTTTTCAATGCCCTCAACAGCATCGTCAGTTCGATCCATCGCAAAAAACTCGAAACCGCCATTGACATGACCACCGACCTAAGTGAGTTGTTGCGGATATCATTGGCCGAATCGGGAGTTCAACTCGTCACACTTCAAAAGGAACTGGATCATTTAAAAACTTATTTGAGAATCGAGCAACATCGATTCAAAAACCTTCAAGTTTCAATCGATGTGGATGAGCAACTATCGGAAGTCCCCATTCCCAATTTCATTTTGCAACCTCTGGTAGAAAACAGCATCAAGCATGGTATCTCTCAAAAGCAGAATTCCAGACGAATAGATATTGGCGCTAAAATGAGCGAAGGGAGACTCGTCCTTTCGGTCTTCAATGAGGGGCCGCCCTTAAAGGATAACCCTCACCTTGGAATTGGCCTTTCTAATATTCAGGAGCGGCTATCAAATGTCTATCACGGAAAATCCAGCTTTGAGATCCGGTCAAAGGATAACGGCGTTCAGGCAGAAATAAAAATACCCGCATGACCAGAACCGTATTGATTGTAGATGATGAAGAAGATGCCAGGGAGTTGCTAAAAGTACATCTGGCAAGGCACAAAAAATTAGTATTGATCGGTGAGGCACAAAATGGGCTCGAGGCCCTGGAAGCCATTCATCAATTAAGGCCGGATATCGTATTGCTCGATATTCAGATGCCTGAAATGAACGGAATTCAATTGATTGAACAATTGAAAAACTCATCACCCCCGGACATCATATTCATCACAGCCTATGATCAGTTCGCAGTAAAGGCATTTGAACTGAATGCCGTCGATTACTTGTTGAAACCTTTTAGCAAAGATCGATTTGATCAAACAATTGAAAAGGTAGCTGGTCTCACTGAAACACAAAACATCCAATCTTTGATAGACACCCTTTCCCAAACCCAATTTAAGAAAGCACACCTTGCGCGTTTCGCCTACAAGGATGGCTTGTCAACGATCTTTATTCCCACACAGGAAGTGCCTTTGATCGCATCAGCAGACCAGTACGTTGAGGTCCTCGTAGGTAACAAAAAGTACCTGATCCGGTTGTCCATGGATTACCTGGAACAAGTATTGGACCCGACCACCTTTTATCGGTCTCATCGCTCCCACTTTGTCAATCTCCATTTTGTCGAATCCATCGAACAATATGAACCCAGAAACTTTCTGGTGCACTTGAAAGGTGGGTTACAAGCAAAGCTGAGCCGGGGCAAAAGAGATGATTTCAATGAAAAATTAATCGGCGGGTAATACGAGGTTATCAGACTTCATTTCACAATCCTTCACGATTATTTGAAACCGAACATTGCTAAACTTTGTTGGCCTTGCAACGCTTGATTAAACTTGCGCAAGATTTCCACGGATAAAGCAAATGAATATTACAAAAGAGGCTGTATTAAAAGCATTGAGTGAAGTACAGGATCCTGACTTGAAAAAAGATCTGGTCACGCTCAATATGATCCAGCACATTCATATTAATGGCAGCAAACTGGCGTTTGACGTGGTTTTGACAACTCCCGCATGCCCACTAAAAGAGTTGATCAAAAAGGATTGTGAACAAGCTATAGAAAAGCACCTGGGTGAGGTAGACCTGCATATCAATATGACTTCAGCGGTAACTACCGCCAGAAATAACGCACCCCTCCTCCCCGATGTAAAAAACATAATAGCGATTGCGTCCGGAAAAGGAGGCGTTGGTAAATCCACTGTATCAGCTAATCTGGCCGTTGCTTTGGCCAAAACAGGAGCAAGTGTCGGATTGATTGATGCCGACATTTTTGGACCATCGGTACCTACCATGTTCAACTGTGAGCACGAACAGCCTGGAGTAACTGAGGTAAATGGAAAAAATCAGATTGTCCCTGTGGAGCAATACGGTGTGAAATTGATCAGCATTGGATTTCTCTCTCCAGCAGAAAATGCTGTGGTCTGGAGGGGTCCGATGGCCAGTTCCGCACTAAAGCAATTCATTGGGGACACAGTATGGGGACCTCTCGATTACCTGTTGATCGATCTACCTCCGGGAACTTCGGACATTCACCTGACAATGGTACAAACTGTACCTGTAACAGGAGCGATTATTGTTACCACACCTCAGAAAGTGGCCATTGCTGATGCGCAAAAAGGTTTACAAATGTTCAAGCAGCCGACCATCAATGTGCCTGTTTTGGGTGTAATTGAGAACATGGCGTACTTCACACCGGATGAATTACCCGAAAACAAGTATTTTATTTTCGGTGAAAAGGGTGGTGAAAATCTGGCCAAAAAGAATGAAGTTCCCTTCCTTGGACAAATTCCTATTGTTCAGTCCATTCGTGAGAGCGGCGACAATGGGTACCCTGCAGCGCTAAAAGATGGGGTAACCTCGGATGCTTTTCGTAACTTAGGGGCATCGGTCGCGCAACAGATAGCGATTAGAAATGCCACCCGGGAAAAAACGACCCCCGTAGAAATGAAGGTATGATATGAACGCGGAATTGTCTCAAAATATTGAAGAAGCCCTGGATACGATCAGGCCTTACCTGGAAGCAGACGGGGGCAATGTGAAAGTACTAAAACTTGAGGATGAGACGTTATACCTGGAACTACTGGGTAACTGCGGATCATGCCCTATGTCGACCATGACGCTTAAGGCGGGTGTGGAAGAGGCTGTCATTCGCGCGGTTCCCGAAGTAAAGAAGGTAGTGGCTGTTAACTTAACCGCAAGCGATGACCCAAATGCGAAATTGCCTTTCGCTAGCTAATGTAATTTTACCTATAGGGATTTTTATCCTGTCTTCCCTAATTGTCTGTTCAAAGGCCATAAGTCAAGACCGATGTGCCAATTCTCACCTTACTTATCAGGAAGCTCCGGAACAGTTTGAAAACTGGCTGAATAAGCTTAACCTGCAAAATGCCGGTAGGATATCGAATGATGTTCTGACCATTCCTGTGGTCTTTCATATCATTCACCAGGGAGAGGAAATAGGTCAGGGCCAGAACCTCCCTTTTGTACGCATCGAACAACAAATCAATACACTGAATGAAGATTTCAGACGAACCAACGCAGATGCTTCCGCAACACCAGAAACATTTCTATCTGTTGCGGCTGACGTGCAAATAGAATTTGTTCTGGCCAGACAGGACCCTAACGGACTGCCTACCAATGGAGTAACACGGACCTTAGGTTCACAAGCATCTTATCGGTTTTCGGAAGACGCCCTCTTGAAAAGTGAAGTCTATTGGCCAGCAGAAGATTACCTAAACATTTACGTATCCAACCTTGATAGCTTTTTGGGCTGGGCCACCTTTCCATTCTCGAATCTTGCAGGCATTGATGAAATCAATAACAATCGACTGACGGACGGAGTAGCCCTGGATTTTGAATACGTGGGCATGAACCCGGATGCCAGTGAATTCGAAAGCTTTGGTCGAACATGCACACACGAAGTGGGGCACTTTCTTGGTTTAAAGCACACCTGGGGAGACGGTGGATGTGAATTGGATGATTTTTGCAATGATACTCCCCTCTCCAGCACCAGCTATCAGGGAGAATGCCCTGCAAGTGAAGTCCTGTCTTGCTCCTCATCCGATATGTACTCCAACTTCCTTAATTACACGGACGATGCATGCATGAACCTCTTTACCGTTTGTCAGCGAGAGCGAATGAGAACGGTGCTTAACAACAGCATTCGACGCAAATCTCTGTTGACCTCCAGAGCCCTGGAAGCTCCGCAGATGATCTCAGACGACTTGGGAATCCGCAACATCGAAGAACTAAGTGACCTGTTCTGTGATTCGGAAGTCAATCCTGTCGTTCAGATTAGCAACACTGGCATCAATGCCATTAACCAGGTGCAGGTGCTGATGCTACTGAATGGCGTTTCAATTGACACCCTTACGACTACAGTTTCACTGCCTCCTGGTGCCAGTAATACCCTCACTTTCCCCTCCGTTCTTTTGGAAGGTTCTACCAATCAGCGATTAGGGTTTCAGGTCTTTACCGTAAATGGTCTAGAAGATACCAATACAGACAACAACTTCCTTGAAACCATCATCCCCCCCGCTACTCTGATCGCACTCCCCTACATGGAAGATTTCGAATCAGTCAATACACTAATCACAAGAACTGAAATTAGTGACAACAGCTTATGGCAACGACGAACTGCACCTTTCCAAACAAGCACCAATGTAGCCGGACAATTGAATTTCTTCGACCAGGACGAAAACCTGGGTGAGTTCCATTATCTCCTTTTACCCAACCTGGATTTTTCTTCAGTCAATTCAGCTTCATTAACCTTTAGGTATGCCTACTCCGGACGCGCTGAAAATGACTCCAAAGACGGTCTGATCCTTGCGGCATCCAACGACTGTGGAGTTACATTCGATCAAGTCATTTTTTCCAGTTACGGAGACAATCTTGTGTCTGTGAATAGAAACATTTCCTCGTCATTTATACCTACAGGCCCTTCCGACTGGCAGACAGTTGACCTGAACATCACTTCGTTGCTCAATCCCCAATTGCGGTTTGCTTTTATTGGTCAAAATGGTGCGCAAAACAACATTTATATTGATGACATCCATATACAAGAAACCGAGCTTCAGGCTTATGACCTGGGAATTATTGAAGTAACCCAACTCCCGGTGGTCACCTGCTCAGATTTTATTGCTCCGAGGGTCACAGTTGAAAACTTTGGATTTGAAACAGTGAACAGCTATAATCTACAATTTGACCTTTCGGGAACATCGGGGCAGTCAGATATAAGTACGCAGCTGGTCTCAGGAGGTGCTGAAACTAATTCCGTGCCTATCAGCGGCCTTGACAATGGCATTTATGCCGTGACACTGTCTGCTAATGGCCCCAATCAGGAATCGGACCTAAACCCCTCGAACGATACCTACACAAGGAATTTAATAATCAACGATGTTGAAGAGACCCTGCCCATGCGTGAGACTTTTGAACGTTTGGGAAATTGGGTAACAGTAAACCCCACTGGCACTTCGATCTGGTCCAGTTTCGGCAATGGCGGAGGCACGGTCCGTGCGGCTGCTTTTGAAACAGGTGATCTGGGGTCCCAACACTGGCTGGTCAGTCCAGTTTTGAATACCGGTAACCTCACCGAAGGCGCGTTACAATTTCGACTGGCACACGCGCAAAATGGCAATGCATTGGATCGACTGCAAGTCCTTCTGTCCGTGAATTGCGGTCAGTCCTATGATCAGGTGATCTATGATAAATCAGGTAGTGACTTAAGCACAACCCTATCGAATACTGAATTCATTCCCGCTTCGGAAGTCTGGCGAGTGGAAACTGTCGATATAAGCGAATACATGGTGTGGAGTGAGGTTCGGTTGGCGTTCGTGTTCACCAATGGTGGAGGCAATCACTTGTACATAGACGAAGTAGAGATATTCCCTATTGCACCTGAATTTCTCCGGGATTTTAATCAATCTGTCACGATCTATCCAAACCCTGCTCAGGACAACTTCACATTGACGGTGGACCTGCCTCAAAAAGAAGAGGTCGTTGTTTCTCTGGTAGATATGTCCGGCAAGGTCATTGCACAATTCTTAGAACCAAATGGACTTAATCAAACTTATCAATTTCAGGTTTCGGGCCTTGCGGGCGTTTATCTGGTGCGCATAGCAGGCGACAATTTTGAAACTGCGCGACGCGTGATTATCAGAAAGTAGCGGCCGGGACAACCCACAAGTCATTAACTTACCCAATCATGTTCTTCGGACTGAGGAATCAATTTAGAACCAAAACAAATGCCATGAACCTATAGGTATGAATCCAGGTAAATGCAACAGAAGTATCACAAAGCATTTCTTACTCCCAAAACTTGGTTATTGAGGATCAAAAAGAAATAGTCACCTGATACACGCGGCAAGACATAGATTCCTATAATTTGTTCATCATTTTAAAGTCTCGTCAGAGATCGCTTCGATTCCTCGCGAAGACGAGATAATATTGATGTAGCTTTATTGAATTCTTCATTAAAAGCGTTCGAAGTTGAAAATTGAAGGAAGTATAACTACCAAACAAAACTGATCTAATCAAACGCAAGACTCGCCATATTGCCTTTCGGATTTTCCGTTTTATCTACAAAACGATCCTCCTATTGGTCATCCTGCAGGTACTTCTATTTGTCATTGGAGGTACCACCTTTGGAGTTTACAAGGATGAAATACATCGAGGATTGGAATCCTCCATTGGCAAAAGCCTGTTTCGCGGCGATTCCATGCATATCGGAGATCTGGACTATGCAAGTACCTTACTCCTTTCACCACAGTTGAAGTTAGAAGATGTTAAAATCTGGGGTCTGGGAGCCAGTCACCTTACTCCGGCTTTTGATTTAGGTGAGATAGAGATCACTTTGAGTTGGCATGAAATCGGTGGGATGCTTTGGGATGCCAGTGATTGGTCCTGGTCCAGGCCTTTCATTAATATCAGGAATGAACATGTGCGGGTACGACTGAAAGGCATGAAAATCACCGATGGCACCCTGACCATGACCCGAACCAGCGAAGGGCACAATCACCGATTGTTTCGTCCTCCCATGGAAAAGATCCGGCAGTTCGCTTCAGGGGAACTCAAAATGGCCGGCGGGTTCCGTATTCGGAAATTTGAGGCAGAAAACTTTCATCTCGACTATTACAAAGATCGTAGTAGCAACCCGAATGAGGCACTTCCCAAACGCTATGACGTGCAGTTTGATTACATGAGCATGGATATGTCTTCGGATCCTGAGCGGGCCTATTTTCACAATTTCTTTGCTGAGGGAACCATCAATTCGATTCGCGTAAGAGACAATGAGGGGCTGGTCGGCCGGACCTTTCAGGCAGATGGCGATGCCGAACTCATCAAGTTATCTCTTGAACAAAAACTGAACAACGACACTGGCTTTGATCTTGTCAGTGAAAACTTCAATGTCACTTTCAACGACCTAACCGCTACGACCCGAGGAACACTTTCCACGCTCAACGAACGGATGCGAATGGATATCGATTTTCAGAGTAAAACGGGCATTGGAGATCGAAAAAATGAAGCGTTACTTTCTTTCCTCGAACTCACCCTTTCTGACCGGTTCTTAAAAATCATCAAAAGTTATGACCCACTTGGGGAATTGACATTCGTCGGAAAAGTCTACAACCGAAACAACGAATACGGTGGTCCTATCAAAATTGATCTTGATTACGATGCAACTGCCACTTCTTTTCAATTCAAATTCTTCGAGAATGGCAAATCACACCGCATCTCCGACCTGGAACTGTCAGGTGAGTTTGAAGTCGGTGGTGATAGCCCTTCCTACATCACTGCGGATATCACCAATGGGGAATTATATGCTGGTCAGCCCTTCCAGGGCCGCATTGTCCTTGACAATGTTTTCCGTCGTGAATTTCTGGACTCCCTAGAACAGCTCGCGCAACCTCCCCTGGCGGAAGTACAGTTCGAATCCAGCGACGTAGACTTCAAAAGATTACTGGAATTTCTCGAATTCGATGCGTACGATCAGGCAGAGGGTCACATTGATTTCAAAAATTTTCACTTTTCAGGTCCTATTGCAAGTCTTAGCAAATCTTATGCAGACCTGAAGTATGGTGGTGAATTGCGCTTTGATAACCTGCTGTTCGAAAAATCAATCCCAAATATCCCATTCCCAATCACGGTTGAAAAAACCAATGGTGCTATCGTATTCGCACAAAACAGCGTGAAACCCAAGATGGCCTTTACCTTCAATCAACACCCCATTGACATCAAGGCGGGTATCATTCGAGATTTTGTACCCTATATTTTCAATGAGAATCGTGACCGGCTCGCGCTGGAAAACTTTCGTATTGAACTGGATTCGATAGAGGTAAAGTCCCTTCTGGAAGAACTCTCTTCTCTTACTAAAGAAAGTAACGATTCTTTGTCTTTGGACTTTGATCAAGTGGAAATGGTCTACCAGAAGATTATCAATAACCTTCTGATCAAAGACCTTGTGGTCTCTATTCCGCAAGTGGCAGTAAATGATCTCTATCGTCTTGATCTGGTTGAGGGATCCTTCCCTTACGTGAGTCCTGTAAGGATGATCAACACGCTTAACATTGATCATGAGATTGCTCTTGAGGTAACCAATGTGATTGGATCTGATACTTTTCAGATTAATCAACTTATTCGATCTGAGGATCAAAATCTGATAGCCAACACCAATTTGACGTTAGGGGTCGCAGATATTAATGATTTTGGTTGTCGCATAGGCTTTGAATTGCCATTAGGTGGACATCTTGATACCCCCCTTTCGCTGGAAGGTCAGTGGCAAGTGCAAAATTCCTGGGCGCCAGGAACGATCGAAACCACCATCATCGGAACCGGATCCCGAATCTTTAATGAAGATCTCCAGATCGACCTTCAGGTGCAGCACTTTGAGGCGAACCTGGGCATGAAAGATTTCGAAATCTCCCCTCCCTTTGACCTGGACATAGGCATTCAACTCGACGATCAGGTGATTGGTCTAAATCTACACGTCAGCGCGGACAGTCTCTATGTTCAGACGCCAGCGCCTCAATCGCTGGACTTTGCCATTGCCAAAAAGTACTTGTCTCTTATTTGTGAAATTGATCAAAACCTCAAGCGATTGCAGAACCTTGAAGGAGTAATGACCTTCAATACCTACCTGGAGGAACCCTTACATCAGATCGGGCTTAGTATGATCACTGAAGCCAATCAGGTGGGTACTTTTGGGTTAAAGGACTTGTCTTTCGACTTTCTGAAAGGTTCCGACGTGATCGGTTTCCAAAACATCGACGGGCAGTTTAGGTATGATGAAGCAGCCGTCTATATCGACCATTTCCGGGGAAATTATGAGGAGTCCGATTTTGAGATCTACAACACACAGTTGGAAGACATCATTGGATTTATTCTTTTGGGTGAACCCCTGGTCATCGACAGCTTACATCTGAGGTCAAATTTACTGGACCTGACCAGTATTCTGGAAAGCAGTGAGACTTATCAATTCCCGTGCGAAGAGGAACAGGAATCAATTGCACAGGCACCAGAAGTCATGTGTGACGGCTGTCTGGTCAGGCTGGATACCGAAGATACCCTTTCCACACCCGAGCCAATTGCATTTTCACTGATCAACTTTCTCCAAACTTCAGAAGTGAAATACGCCGATGCTTATCTTAGCCGCATTCTTTTCAGGCCGATCAGCGGCAGTGAGCCTTTTGAGATCGACAACCTAAGTACCAGTGTAAAGCTGGATTCCAGTCAACTTACCTTATTAGACCTTCAGGCGAGGATGAATGACGGTCTGATTTACCAGTACAAACCCCTGGAAGTTTGGGTGAAGAATCTGGACACTATTGCCGTAACCGGAGCTTATACGGTGAAAGACCTGGAGCTGCACGAAGTAGTCGAAAACCTGAACAATCCTTCAGCCGACATACTAAAATCTGATCAGTTGGATTTCAAAGGCAAACTGTCCATGGATTTTGATTTTGTGGACACCCTGACTAAGGCCACCGACATCAATAACCTGGAATTTCGAATCAACAGCATGCAGATCGTAGAGGGTTCGGCAAAAGAGCTTACCCGGATTGGCATGGAAAAAACCTGGAAAGAAAGCGTCGGACCTTTTAAAAGAATGTTGGCTTCTCTGTTCCTTGGCAATTTCAAGAAGAAGTTTAAACGCCCGACAGAATACGTCGTGAACCTCGAAAACCTGGTATTGGACACGGGTTGGGTTCAATTCGATGTATTGGAATTTTACAACAATCAATTTAACCTGGTGGCCTCAGGCAATTACCACATTGAAAATGGAGATCGGGATGTCGACCTGCTCCTGCAACGTAGCGTCAAAGGATATGCCTACGACAAATTCCTGACAACCTACTGTGATAATGGCTTCCTCACGTATTTCAATGTAAGTGAAGATGAAGAAAAAATCCATTTTCAGTCTCCTGACCCTGAGGAACAGAATGAACGTGACAAATCCTTCCAACAGTGTATGGAAGCATGTCCCTGTGCCGAAGACGATTGTGCTGACACGTGCCTTGAGCTATACCCCACGCTCAATGAACACAGAGAAGTGCCTAATAAAATCCAATTCCGACTTGGTAACAAGCGGATCAAGGAGCAGTGTGATTAGAGGAGATGTCTGAAAATCTTAAGATTTATTAAGAAAGCAGCTTGAGTAATGTCGTATATAAGAATGAGCCTCAATTCCTCCAAATAGGAAAGCTCAACTGATCCATATAGTCTTGTCGTTTGACAATAATGGCTTTTTGAACACCTTTCGGGTCTACGGTTGGAGCAAACGCATAGTCATACACCAGGTAGTACAACAACTGTTTGGTTTTATACAAACCTGAAAAGTGACGGAAATCATAGCCCATCTGGTCAAGGACTTCTTTTCTGACAGTAGCTTTTCCTTCGGGGGAAAGGGTTTTGAGAATGCGCCTGTTTTTCCTGATTTGAGAATTCAGGTACTGAATCTGTGCTTCTTCCGATGATCGGTTACGGTTATTGTATGTATTTCGGCAATAGGAATCACAAAATTTCTTATCTATCCTACCAGTCAAAGCTTTCTGGCAATGTAAGCAAGTGGTGATGCCAAGATTATTCATTTATTTAAATACTTATAGTCGATTATAAATGCTTATAAAATTAATTAATTTCTTCTTGTTGTTGTTATTGCAGTCATGAAACAATTAGTAGATGAGTTTAGAAATCGGGAATACAAGCAGGCAGTGGAGGCATTGAAAGCTAAGCTTATACTTTGTCGATACAGCGAAGCCACACTACAAACCTATTCGCATATGTTCCGGCAATTTCTTTTGGCCCAATATCCAAAACCTCTCCACCAAATAGGCAAGCAGGACATTCAGCAATATCATCTCCATTTGATCAAGGAGAAAAACATCTCCAGGTCCTATCAAAATCAATCCATTAATGCCATCAAATTCTATGCGGAGAAAGTGCTTGGTCAAGATCGACAACTCATTGAATTAGAGCGACCTTCCAAAGTCAGTCGGTTGCCAGTTGTCCTTTCTTTGGAAGAAGTCAAACGAATCTTACAGTGTACTGAAAACCTGAAACACAAAGCCCTATTGACCACTGTTTACGCGGCCGGATTGAGAATGGGCGAACTCCTGAACCTGCGACCAAGGGATATTGATTCAAGTCGGATGAGGATCTGGGTTAGAGAAGGCAAGGGTGTCAAAGACCGATATACCCTATTATCTCCTACCCTATTAGCCCTATTGCGTGCCTATTTCAAGCAATACCGGCCAGTGGCGTATCTTTTCGAAGGGCCTACCGGTGGGCCATACAGTGGCAGTAGTGTTCGAAAAGTTCTTAAAAAAGCTACTAAACGTGCCGGGATTCAGAAAATAGTGAAGCCGCATACCTTAAGGCATAGTTTTGCTACTCATCTCTTAGAAAATGGTACTAATCTGAGATATATCCAAACCTTACTTGGTCATAGCAGTTCCAAAACCACTGAAATCTATACCCACGTAAGTACAACCTCACTCAAGGACGTAGTAAGTCCATTGGACCTGATGGAATAGCGTGTATATTTGAAAGGTATGTAATGCGCACTGTGCGTATTATGTAGTAGTTGTGATTCATCTTCGTCTTCAAAGCGACCCAGCCCATTTCGCCATCAGTTTAGAAAGGACGCTTCGCTACCTGAATCCACCTAATCGCTTGAGTTTTTCTTCATCAGTTGGGAAAAGTTGCCTTTTCTGGATAAGCATTCCCTTCAATGAACCGCATCACCCCGACCTAGCCCACATCAGTGGCCCGTCAGTACGAAAGCCCGCGTGATTGCTGTTCTTCGTTCGAAATAGTTTAGTGATCTACCAACATTGTACTATCGCGAATTGGCCGAAAAAACCGGGTTGGGAACTTTCTGTGAAATCTATTGTTTTCAGCTCTGCAGTGAAGCTATGGCAGTGCTTAAACGAAGGGAAGTGCTGGAAGCCTGCTTAGGCAAGTGGCGCAGGGTTGGTAGCAACTGCCAGATTAACAGCTATAGCTGAAAACCGAACCGAAATCAAGATCGGGAGCATTGCGTCTTGGCGGGGTGGCCGGAAAATGGCGGGCGGAAGAGCGAAAGGGCTGCGTTGCAGGAGAGCGATGGCCATGCGGGAAGGAGCGGGAAGCCGTGGGAACCATTGATTTTCCGGGAGGCCTTTTGCTTCGTTTTTGGCCTAAAAAATGAAGGCCCCGCTGGCAGGCGAAAGCATCCCGAAGAAAGACGAAATCACAACAGCCACTAAGCTCTATCGACTTGCGTAGTTGTTTGCAAAGAGCATTTGAAACAGATACATTTGAGATATTCGAAAGACTGAGCCGACAGGGCTTAGTTAAACGTTAGAGCCTATTGGAGCAACTTGAGAGGTTATGAGGATTTTCAAGATTTTAGCGAGTTTAATCGTTGCGGCTGTCATCAGCTACTTCGGATATGTTGCGTACTTTGTTTTCAGTCCCGACATTGAGAACTACAGTAAGAGAATCGAATTTGACTCGGAACTTTGGAAGAACTGGGAAGAAACGGAAGCAATAGCCTCATTAAGATGGGATATGACACATAGCCTTACCACCAACCATGAACTCATTGGAATGTCAACTGAAAAAGTGATTGAACTTCTAGGCAAACCTTCAAGTCAGTCTAACTCTAACATTAGATATTATCTAGGAATGTCGAGACATGGGATTGACACTGGCTCATTAATTCTGGAACTTGATGGCTATACGGTTAAAAACTATAAAATCTGGCACGGATGATAAACTTTCGAATCAAATCCATAGCTCTGATAGTTGGCTTTTTAGTTATTGCCACTTCATGCGAGACTCGAACTGTTAAATATTCTGCATTGAACGATTTAGTAGCTGGAGTGCATCAAGTTGTACTTTATGAAAATGGTGAATTCTATTTAGAGCTTGGTGCTGGGGGAACAGAAGGAACATATACAATTCTCGATGATTCTGTGGCTCTTCATTACTTTGATAAACCAGAAGGTTGGCCAGATCATCTTCTAATGACCAAGGAGCATTTTCAAACAATCCCAACAACCGAACATAAAAACTCGATAAAAATTAACAGGCTCTAACAAACGCTGATGAATGAATGGGGTTTCATCGGTCAGGATATTTTGGTGGAGATTGCAAAGTCCGCAACAATTAATAAATTTAAATCAAGGCGTGGCTATGTGTGAGACGAGAGGTTAGTGCGTTCTAATCCCCACTCATCATAGCTGATCGTTAGGGTGCATTGCGCAACTCAAAATCTATGAAAGTCATAATATTATTTTGCTTCCTGATCTTCTTCAATCTGGCCAAAGGGCAAGAAAAGATTGACACCACATATAATGTGAATGGTAGAAATATCAGATTAAAATCTACGGATCTAGGTGACTATCAAATGCAACTTAAGAAGGTGACAAGTGACTATGAAATTGTTTTTGACACACTCACTGATTCCAATGCTATTTTCGGTTTTGATTTAGTACAATTCGATGATGATAACTATCCAGACCTACTAGCAATGTATTTAGGGAACAATCCATACTACATTCTTTATCTATTTGACCCAATTGACGACATCTTTAAGAAAATTGAAGAATATCACAACTTTCCTGATTCCAAGAGATTAAAAAATCAACCGAAATACTATTATTCCTATCATCGTGCAGGTTGCGCCGATAGGAATTGGGTGAGTGACTTTTTCAAGCTTGCAAATTTTAAAATTCAACAACTTGGTCATATTTCCGGGCAAGGTTGTGAAGCTCTTTCAGAAGACGACCCTCCGCAACAAATTGAGATTTTCAAAGTAACATCGGTAGGGGATATCGAACTTATGGAAACGCTCAATTACACGCAGAATATAAATAGAAGCTTTGATAAGTGGGATTTTATTGAAAAGTACTGGAATGAAAATGCCAGGAAATTCCAATAACGATTATGACTCTCCAAGAACTTGCTAATTGTTATCTTTTAAGATAACTTTGTTTAATGGCGAGGCGTATTGAATTTTATGGAAATCACTTCATTGAATTTTACGAAAAGCAAGATGATAAAGTAAAAGCCAAAATTCAGTACGTTTTAGAATTGATTAAGCAAATCGAACAAGTCCCTAAGAAATTCCTCAAACATTTGGAAGATACTGATGGACTGTACGAAATAAGAGTTGAATATCAATCCAATATATATCGGATTTTTTGCTGTTTTGATGAAGGTAAATTAGTAATCTTATTTAATGGCTTTCATAAGAAAACGCAGAAAACTCCTAAGAATGAATTGACGAAAGCAAAGAAGCTCAAGAAAGATTACTTTGACTCAAAAAAATAAGCGGATGAAGGATTATAGCAAGGTAAAAACGTTTGACGAACTCATCGAACTTGAACATGGAAAAGTCGGCACTGAAAGCAGAAGTCGATATGAAGAATCTACTCAAATGTTCATTATCAGTGAAATGTTAAAAGAAGCCCGAAAAGAGGCGAACTTAACACAAGAACAACTGGCTGAAAAAGCAGGAACTAAGAAGAGTTACATTTCAAAACTTGAGAATGCTAAAGGAAATATTCAATTGTCAACATTAATTAGGATCTTCGAACAAGGTCTTGGAAAGCGAATTGGCTTAACTTTTTTATAGATCAACCATGAATACTGAAGTATTAAAAACATACAAGCAGCTAGAGGGAATGAAACAGACCGAGGAGGTCATTCAAATCAAAAACCAGATCAAAGAATCGCTGTATCAACAATTGAGATTTCACTTCCTTGAGCTTTCCGGAATTGGAAGAGTTATCGGTTACGATGAACTTCAAAATGAATTGGCAAAAGCGATTGAACTACTTGAAATCGAGAAGCAAAGAGGAAAATAACGACACCCTAACAAATGCTGAAACGCCATAAGTTTTCCGAGATACTTATAGATGGCGGTGCTATCCGCTGGTTTCGAAGAAATTTGAATCGTTCGGCTTACGGCGTTTAGCTGATCGTTAGAGAGCATTCCCCAGATTCGGGGCTGAAATTGTTCAAATGAAAGCTACCAATTTCCTCCTTTCCAAATTGATTTCAGGTGCTAACGTTTTCACCCCTATTAAGAGTATCTTGATTTGAGCCCTTTGTAAGATCGTTGGATTGTTTGGTATCTCTGCTGATTCATTCAGCACATCCGAGCGTCATTTTGATCGGAATGTAAGAAGCCCCAAGGTATGAGCTTGAGGCTAGTTGATAAATTTCACCGGTGGATCTTTTGATACCCCGTTCAGTATAATTTTCAAGGATAAAGATACATTCTCTTAGGGCTATTTTAAAACCTTAAAATCCAGAGAATGAAAAAGATGCCTTTGACTATCATCAATCCTAATGCTGCGGGTATTGATGTAGGAAGCAGATCACACTTTGTGGCTATTGGTCAAGAACAAAAAGATGTAAAATCCTTTGGCGTGTATGCCGAAGACCTTGCTGCTCTGGTAAAGTGGCTTGTCAATAACCGAATTACTTCTGTAGCTATGGAGTCAACAGGTGCGTATTGGCAAAACCTATTTGTTGAGCTCAGTCAAGCGGGACTTGAAGTCGTACTCACCAATGGAAAGTTCACTAAGCAGGTCAATAGGAAGAAAACCGATGTATTGGACTGTATGTGGATACAGAAACTCCACACACTTGGTCTGCTGCCTTCCAGTTTCCTTCCTGATCACACCACAGAACAACTTAGAACACTCTGTAGACACAGAACCAATATGATTGAGCAGAGAGCCGATAGCATCCACAAAATGGCAAAGTTTCTCAAATACCTCAACTTCAGACTCGACGTGGTAGTCAGAGACATAGCCGGACAAACAGGTTTAAAGATTGTCAAAGCTATTTGCGAGGGAAACCTTGAACCTAATTCCCTGGCTGCTCTAAGACATTTCAACTGTCGAAAGTCTGAAGAAGAAATTGCCAAGGCTTTAGTCTCTAACAGGAGAGAAGATTATCTCTTTGGACTCAAGCAAGAGTTTGCCAGACATCAGTTTTATACAGAACTAATTGAATCCTGTGATCAACAGATCAGTGACTACCTCAATCAAATTATATCAGAGAAAAATGAGGTGGTAGATGATGTCCCTGAAAATAAGCCTCATAAAAGGCAGAATAAAAATGCATTGAAGGGAGTAGATCTCAACATTGTATCCTACCAATACTTCGATGGAGTGGACCTGCTCTCTATCCCAGGTGTGAGTTACTCAACGATCCTCACTCTGATGAGCGAGATTGGCCCGGAAGGCTTCAAGAAGTTCCCTACAGCTAAGCATTTCGCTTCCTGGTTAAAGCTTGCTCCCAATAACAAAATCAGCGGTGGCAGAGTGCTCTCTAACCGGATTCCACAAGGAAGTAACAGGCTCAAAATTGCACTACGAAATGCGGCAAACGCGGTGGGTAATCTCAAAGAATCTGACCTGGCCAAGTTCTTTAGAAAGATTGCCTTTAAGAAAGGTAGGCAAACCGCTATCAACGCCACAGCCAGAAAGATCGCCGTGATTATTTGGAACATGATTACCAAGAAAGAGCCGTATCAACCCAAAGAGAATTATCTATTTTTAGATCAGAAAAGACGAATCGTAAGCAAGATGAGAAAACAGATAGCAGATATGGGTTTAAATCCTGATGATCTGGGGTTCGCCAGAGCTAACAGGGACGATATCGCCCGAAAAATGACATCTGATAATCAGACACTTAGCTTACGTTAGTCAGTATTGGCTCCCTGGTAAAAAGACATGCTCAATAACAGACTTTTCAGAACGCTAGTCCCAATTATTTGCGGATACTTGACTTATCAAGCCAGCACATACCTTTTTGAACTCAAGTACCCACTCGAACCTCTTGATGACTTAAATACCCCTGGAATCGTATTCCTTTTCGAATACATCTTAACAGCAATACTAATTGTCGGACTATTTTTTCTTCAGTACAAGGTTATTGTACCAAGAACTTTTGAATCAATTAGTAAAGCAGTACGTCTAGCACTAATTATCGGCTTGGCTTTTGGACTACTATTTGGAACACTGAATTATTTACTCGATAACGCTGAATTTGACGAAGCAACAATTACGTTTTTCAGGGCATTGATTGAATTCAATAGCTTCTTTCTTGGCATCCTCTTTAGCATCTTCCTAATGAACTGGATGGCAACCAAAAATCAAAATAAAGAGGCATAACAGACTGTATGAAGGCATGTGCTTACGTACTTTCTACCAACTGCATCGGGACTTGACCATGAGTCTGCCGCCGAGAGAGTTTTGCGGTATTTGGAGACTTTAGCTTGCGGGAGTTTTCATCTTTCTTAACGCACTGCTTTCTACAAACTTTGGAAGCACCGGCAGACATCACTACTTTAGTGCTGTCCACAAAGTGAGAGCACACGCCTCATACATGGTCGTTAGCATCTATATCTTCAGAGTGGAATATTCGTTAACTTTATATCATGACCCTTGAACAGAAGAAAATATCACTTATTAACTGGATAACCAACTTGGATGACGAAGTGGTCATAGATCAAATTGCTGGAATTCAAAAGGTATCTTTGGAAGATCTTCCAGACTCTATTGTTCAGCTTTTGAAAATTGCTGAGTCAGAACCAGATGATAGCCTAACTGTTCATACATCAGTCCGGGATATCCTGAAATGAAAGAAGTTCGATGGACGGAAACCGCCAAGCAAACTCTTAACGAACTTCTGAATTTATCCTTAAACTTTGGAACGAACAGGTTAACGAGAATTTTCTGGATCAACTTGAATATCGAATTGGACAACTCCAACGTAACCCAGAAATAGGTCCTGCATTTGAAAAGACGAATTTTAGGAAACTGATCATTCACAAAACAGTAGCCTTGTATTATGTCAACAAAAGAGATTTCATCAAACTCCTTGTCATTTGGGACAACAGATCTGATCCCGATCAACTACTTAAAAAATTGACAGATGCTAATCGAGTAGACGGCCCCATCAGTAATAACTGATGGGGTGCGCCTCTGGATCGCCAGCCCGGTGGATCGCCAGCCCGGTCACACCACATAGCGTACGGTCTCGTACTGGGCGGTTCATTGAATCTCAGGTTGTGTTTTACTGTAAAAGGAAAGCATAGACTCATACCCTCTTCTTTTTAATCTGGACAAGGTGATAGCAGTGCGAAGTATAGGACTCTGTGCGACTGCCCAGCCTCCCATTCTCGTTCTACTGTAGGCATAAGCCCGACCAGTCCATCCCTAGCCGTATCAGGTTTTTACGCTTGCGTTCAGGCTGTTGTGATAATCTTGTCACGATTCACTTCCAACAAATGCTCCGGAAGTTCCCTGACCGTCATCCCGTCAATACCCTGCTGATCCTTTATTCTGCACTACCCGGCGGCAGGCTTTATATAGGTTCTTACGTTTTAGTACTTCTGCTATCATAAAACTGACTTCCCTGTCCTTCTAAGCGTAGGCTATCCGTAAAAACTGACGGACTCCTATGCGAATCTGGACACAATTCAATGTTCGGCCCTTCGCTGAGTCGTGAGACCTCCGGGTCTCGCACCGGCTCGTTTCCTCTCAGCTACTATCACCTCTGCTGACTTCTCAGTTCCCAACTCGTGGAATCCGAGACCTCCCTCGGTAAGATGAATATCCTTGTATCTAAACCTGCCATATCTACTATTTCGGCACTTCTCTTTTCAGAGCTTTGGACTTCAGCATGATGTGGTACCTCATCCGACCTCATAGCCTCCGTATATGGTTCCTGTTCGTCAGTTCAGATACCGTAGTTTGGCTTACTTCAGTCCTTGAATCACTCCAAACCACCTTGCCTCTTACTTAGCTTCTAGGCACGACCCTAGCGCTTCCGGGACTTTCACCCTTTGGAACACCCGTATTCATGGGCTATATTCACCATTCAAGGCACACACAAATGCTGAAGAGGCATCCACTTTTGTGGGAATTTGAAATCTCACCAGAAACTCACCGCGCCCCTCTGGCCTGGAAAGAAACCACGAATTGGATCAGTTCCGTGGGTGGGTCGGCCCAGTAGCGAGGGCGGGAAGGATTGCGAGAGGAAGCTTGACTGGGTCTTGAGTTTTTTGCTTCGTTTTTGGGTCAAGCCAAAAATGAAGGCCCGCCTGGCAAGGCTTTGTGATTAGCCAGAGGTTCACTATTTGGTGGAAGTTTGCTAAGGTGGTATGGACGCCTCTTAGCTTGGCATTAGATGCCATTCGCAGGACGTAGAACAGAATTGGAACAACTTAACGAACATCCTTTCAACGAAAACTTCAGAACAGAACTAGAGTATCACCTCTCTAGAACTTTTGAGAACACGAACGAACCGGAACTTCGTGGCTTCTGGTGTGACGGAGTAAACGAACCCGAAATTAGCTCGCATTTAAACAAGGATTTTGTGAACGACAACCGTCAAATTATTACGACTTGTTGGACAGGAACGGACGGACAAGAAAAATATCAACTTGTGATGAAACTTGGTGACAAGTCACTGAGCAGATATGCCAACGATTTGGACTTGAACGACTGCCTACCTTCCTCAGAAACTTCTGACTGGTTAGTCGTAGACTTGGAACATCGAACGATTGAACTTCTACTGCTTTAAATACGGCATCTAACAAACTGATCAGGCATGTGCCATGGTGGTTTCCGCAAGCTCCTGAGCAAACAAACCGCTACACTACCCATTCTGTAAGTTCGTTGCTTTGATCAGCTTTCTTCTTTCTGGACTTTCACTTTTGGAGTGCAGTGCGTCGTAGATACTGTTGTGGGGGTTGGGCAGTTGCGCTACTTTAGTGCTATCTAAAAGCTTGAGGGCCACACAGCATTTTACCTGAGTGTTGTGCTTAATTGCCATGAAGGAATATTACAAACTTCTAAAGAAAATGGAACCTCGTCCTGCAATGTGGACGGGAGAATTAACCCTAAAAAGTATCCGAACTTTCTTAGATGGTTATTCCTTTGCTTTGATTGAGAATAAGCTAATCGAACAAGATGAGTCGAATGACCCAAATTTTCATGATTGGATTGCTAATAAGCTTGGATTTCGTGAATCAACAGCAGGATGGCACAATATGATTCTTGCATACACAATTGGTTTAGACCCAAACAATATACAATGGGAAGAGTATGATTCTGGGATCTCAAAAGAACTGCATGAAAAGTCAATTAAACGATTTTACACACTCTTGGACGAATTTGTGAAAGATGGAAATTGAAGGGTCATATATTCAATACGCTGCTGGATTTGATAAAGAAGATATCACTCTGGATGATGTAGACAAAGCCCTGGAAGCACTTCCAAAAATGGATGACGAACATGGGGCGTTTTGGGTTTCTGTATACGGAGCTGAAACTGAAGAAATGGTACTTGAAATTCATAAAGGTCTCAAACTGTTTGGGAATTTCGGGGATGAAAATTTTGATATCCAATTAAAATCCATAGAAGAATCAAAACCTTATTTCAATCTACTTTTGGCTGGTGAAATTGATGAACTGAAAGAAATGCTGAATAAAAACTAAGCACAACAAATACTTCCATGAATGATCTCACGGCGAGGCAGAAGGATTAAAAGTACTAAAAAACCTCCTATTTTCTATTTCTGGGTGCGTTTTCTTCAAACAGCGGACTAGAAAAAGTAGGCATTTCTGTCAAGGATGAGCATGTAATTCGCCTCTCTCCTTCGCGGAGCTACGGCGGAGCAAGGATGGCGTAATGGAATGGTCACTCGCCTTGTCCTTTACAGTCATGAATACTTTTTGCACCTTTTGAAGAAGAAAATAACCTTACAGACTTCCATTAGTGATCCCAGATTAGGCCACAGTTATCAGATTAGTAGGTAAAAATGCCTTGCCACAGACTAAGCAAAAGAGTTCGAGACTCAGCGTTTGTTAAGTGGTCAAGGCAAGGTCTTATGGGTAAGTGCTTTTTCTATTTTCTGGTGCTGAAGCAGTTATGATACTCTACCCAATTCATAGGGTTCCTCAAATTTGAGCACATGATATATCCGGGATAGTAACTTTCTTGCAATCACCACTGCCGCTCTTTTCTTGGTCATTCGTTTGATCAATTCCTCATACTTGACAAGCATTACTGGATCCTTCTGTATCGTTTGCCAGGCACACTCAATCAATGAACTCCTCAACGCATTGTAATACTCCCCATTTATAGGACCAAAAGGCTCAATTGTTAAGTTAATATTTTCATTTCTCAAGCAGCTTTTTTCAGTGGTCTTTCATATCGTTCGGCAGGCGTTTCTTTTAGTGTATGATGGACTTTTTCGTGGTTGTAGTAGTTGATGTAATATTCAATACTGTTCATTAATTCATGGCCATCTTCTGGAGGATTGAGATAAATATGCTTGTGTTTTAATGTCCTCCAGAATCGTTCAATCCATCTGTTGTCAATCGCTCTTCCTTTTCCATCCATTGATACTTTTATCCCTAGCGCATCTAAGGTGGACGTCCAAATCGAAGAAGTGAATTGTGAGCCTTGATCAGAGTTGATAATTTCTGGTATTCCATGTGTTTCAAGGGCTTGATTTAGCACCTCAGTACACCATTTAGCTTCAAGTGAATTGGATATTCCCCAACCGACGATCTTACGACTGTAGACGTCAATAATGGCCGTACAATACATAAAACCTTTGGCCATTGGAATATAGGTGATATCAATACTCCAGGCTTGGTTCGGTCGGTTGATTTCCTTGTTTCTCAAAAGGTAAGGTCTGATATAAGTGATCTGTCCAGGCTTGCTAAGCATCCTTTTGGGGTAAACAGCCATATGCCCCATTTTCCTCAACAGTCTCCTTACTCGTTTTGGGTTGACATGATAACCTTTCCTTTTAAGCATATAATGCATCGACATGACACCTTCTGCTGGATGTTCCAATGCATGAGCGTCCATCAAATGCATGATCTTTAAGTTCTCTGGCTTCTCACCCAGAGGCCGATAGTAGATCCTGCTCCTGTGGATTTTGAGTAATTCGCATTGCTTACGAACTGATAATCTCCCGGACCTGGCTGATACAAGTTTTACCCGTTCACTCATAGGCCGGTTTTCTTCAAGCTTTTTTTTAGAAAATCATTCTCAACCTTCAATTGCCCGATTTGAGAATAGAGTTTATCGACATCTACAGCGGGCTCATCGGAGCTTTGATTTCCTCCAAAGGCATTGGACATGTTGGCCAAGAATTCCTTCTTCCAGCGTGAGATCACAACTGGGCTCACTTCGAAATGCTTGGACAGCTCTGCTAGGGTTCGGTGTTCCTTGATGGCCTCTACGGCTACCCGTGCCTTGAATTCAGGTGTGAATTTTCTTCGTGTCTTTTTCATAGATCTTAGTCAATTTAAACGTTTCAGTTTTAACTAAGCCTATGGCCCGATTTTTAGGGAGTATTACACATTGTGTTTTCTGTTGGTCAGATGACCTTTCCAGTCGTGCTCTCCACTGCTGTAAGTTGTTGGCTTGAAACCCACAAAACTGTTGAGTTTTTTGAAACAAGGGAAGCGCGTTATATCTCCCAACTCAACCATGAGCTGAATAGAGGTCAATGGGCCAATGCCAGGGATACTTTTAAGCAGATCAATACTCGATGCATACCTGCTACATTTGGCTAGGTACCTGACTTTCCGGGAGACTTCAAGATGATGTTTATAGATTCGGTCGTATTGCTCGAGTAATAAGTCTAATGTATCTCTTCCGGATTTAGAGGGCATAGTCACTTCCTGCAACCAGCTGAGAAAAGCCTTGGTCCAAAAGGGATTATCGTATTCAACAGGGATAGGGATACCTGCAAAGGCTAGTGTGCCTTTGATCCTATTCTTCACCCTTACCAGGTCACTCCAAAGTCGTTTTCGGTATCGAAACAATTGGCGATCTCCTTCCAGCTCCTCAGATGGGATATAGCTTCCTGTCAACAAACCAGCCTGCAATGCTTTGGCTATCTTTCGACTATCTATGCTATCTGTCTTATTCTGTGTT
This sequence comes from Cyclobacteriaceae bacterium, assembly GCA_965215825.1. Taxonomy (GTDB): domain Bacteria; phylum Bacteroidota; class Bacteroidia; order Cytophagales; family Cyclobacteriaceae; genus JAWPMT01. The sequence continues at coordinate 3,191,757 of CBDCEM010000003.1, forward strand.
TCCTGGTGTGTGGATGGAATATCTGCCGGGTTCACAACTAAACATGTATAGCCGAACGATATCAATTCTCTAGCGATCCAAAAACCGAAACGAGTAGCTTCATAGGCACAATGTATCTCAGCTCCGGGAAAATGAGCCTCTAGATAGGTTTGTAATACCTCAGGGAAAGGTGCCTGGCTAAATGTTCTGTGATGAATCTGGCCTGTGAAGATTGATACTGACCACTGTTTTTTTGTGGACATCAATGCCCACATAAAGTACTAAATTTTCAAATGTTAGTGATTCCTTTTTCATAATCTCAAGGGTTTTATTATTAGATAACCACTACCTTGAGATCATTACATGGATACTATGAATGAATGGGGTTATATCGGTCAGGATATTTTTGCGGGGATTGGAAAGTTCGCCACAAGTTTTAATTTTAAACCAAGGCCGGGCCGCGTAGGCGTGGCTACATCGCCTTCGCGAAGCTTCGGCGGAGCAAGGTGTGCGAGACGAGAGGTTAGTGCTTTCTAATCCCCACTCATCATAGCTTAGCGTTAGCATCCATTGATAAAAACCTAGAATGAGAAAAGAATGTATTAATCCAAAGTCACTATTTGATTCGAGGGAATATGGATTCTCTCAAATTGTCGTCTCGCATCCGGGGAAATTAATCTTTATTTCTGGACAAGTTGCATGGGATGAAAAACAAAATATTGTTGGAAAAAATGACTTAACACAACAATCTCAACAGTCAATAAATAATTTGAAGAAAGCCGTAGAATCAGCTGGTGGGACTTTAGAAAATGTTGTGATGTTGAGAATTTATATTGTCAATTATCAAAAAGAGGACAGCTCAATAATTAGCAAAGCTCTTAAGGATAACTTTGGAACTAACCTTCCCGCAACCACATGGTTGAACGTTAATGGACTTGCTAACAAAGAATTTATGATAGAGATCGAAGCTCAAGCAGTAATTTAGCAGATACACTCTAAAGAACTAGTGAAATCAGAAGCTAACAATGCTCTGAATAAATGAGGTTTTATCAGTAAGGATACTTTGGTGACTTGGAAAGTCGGCGGCGCCTAGTCCGCCACAAATAATAAACTCCAATCAAGGCGTGGTTATGTGTGTGAGGAAAGGTTATTGCTTTCTAACCCTCACTCTTCTTAGCTGGGCGGTTACCACCTATTTTATCCAGATCGTATATGACGAATAACTATCCGAATCCTTGGGATTTTGACAACTCAGACGGACAACTAACAGCACCGGATGGAACGAATAAACTCGTTTACTCTGAAATCAGTGAGGTTGGGATGGGAACTCCTTTAGCCGGACATTGCAACTGGGTAAACTCATCTGGACGGAACACGAACTTGGGAACCTCGTGTGCTGGGCCTGCACTTTGGAACTCCGAAGGAACAAAGGCTGCTATTCCTATGTGGACTCGAACTTTCTGGAAAGGGACTCGTCAACGTCTGGCCATTTTGAACATCGAAACGAACAAACTAATAACTTTTAAGCAACTTTTTGATGTGCTTGATCTTAGGTCATTTTCAAACAATAAAGTCTACGGATATGACAGCCCAATTCATAAAACTAAGACGGTAGACTTTGACCTGATAACTTCAAAGATCGAAGCAAAACAAAAGGTATTAACAGGTGGTAACAGAGAATATGACGAATGACCAAACTACCTACCTGATACATTTGTGTAATTCGCCCGTGAACCTGCCCATTCTGATACTTTATGTGCTTCTAGTGGCTTTCTTCGTTCTGGACTTAGAATTGCCGTACGCAGTGCATTGTGGATACTGTTGTAGGGGGGAGCTTCGGCAGATTTCACTACTTTAGTGCTGTCCATACAGTGAGAGCATACGCCTCATACATGGGTGTTGTGGTCAATTTATGCATCTCCCGAGAGAAATATTGAAACTTATCGAATCCAAAAAGTGGGAAGCGAGTCCAGATTGCTCCTTGCAATCTGAATTGCAGGCGAAATACGGTTGGGTTGGTCCTGTAGATCTGCGTCATGGGCCGGAATTCGATGATGGGGGTGTAATTAATGCTGCCAAGGACCAATCTGGAGAACTATTTGGGGTCTACTTAACCGGTGAATTTGTGGATCAAGAAAAGTTGAATTATTTGGATGGTAATAAGTGCCTGATGATTGCATGCAATTGGGACGAAGAAGCCATTTGTTTAGATTATCGATTCAATCTAGACAACCCAAGAGTTATGGCATCAGACTACTCCCAAAATCGAGGTAGATGGGTAGAAATAGCCTCATCGGTAAATGAATTGATTGAGAAGCTCGGAATTAGAAACTAACCACAACAGTTACTAAAAATCTATAGACTATCTGAGGTACTTGTCAAGATGTGTGGGTTTGGATTCTTTATCGATATTTACAAATGTTCAGTCTACGGATTTTGGCTGATCATTAGAAGAAATTAATCACACGACAAAGGAGTAACGAAATGATCTATATCGTTAGTGGAACTTCCCGATCAGGAAAAACCATAATAGCTCAAAAATTGATGCAAAAGCGAGGAATTCCTTATTTATCGCTTGACTGGCTGGTGATGGGCTTCACGAATGGCATCCCTGAATATGGTATCCATGATAAATTATGGCCTGATGAAATTGCCGAAAGGCTCTGGGATTATTTAAGGGCGATGCTTGACAGTATTATCTGGTCTGAATCAGACTTAGTCATTGAAGGTGAAGCTGTACTTCCCGAGTTAATTATTGAATTCCTCGAAGAGCACCCGAGTCTGGTTAGGGTATGCTTCATAGGGTATGCACACGTAAGTGTTCCTCAAAAGGTGAAAGAAGTATATGATTATCATCGAGATAAAAAAGATTGGCTGACAAAAGAACCAAAGAAGTATGTCGAAGACCATATTCGAAACATGGTGGAATACAGTAAACGAATTGAAAAAACATGTGGTCAGATTGGACTAAGTTATTTTGATACATCAAAAAACTTTATAAAGGCTTTGGATCAGGCAATGGAATACTTGTTAAATGAAAAGTGATGGAATATGTAGAACTGGATGACATTCGATATGGCTTTGTCAGAGACTTTAAACACGACCAAAACCTTAGAAAAAGTTTCAATCAACTTACTCAGCCTGGAAGACTGGTACCAAGAGGGGTTGTGGGCGGATTATTACATCCCATATTCACTATTGCATCACGACCAGGTCATCTCTAACGTTTCTATAAATAGAATTGAATTTCATATCGAAGATGAGCTGAAGGTAGGCATTCAGATTGGGACGGTAATGACAGACGAAAAATACCGTCATAGAGGAATCAGCAAGTTCATTATAGAGCATGTCGTGAATGAATGGCAAGATCGAGCGGATTTTGTCTATCTCTTTGCAAATAAAACGGTCCTTGATTTTTATCCAAAGTTCAATTTTGTGGCAGTAGATGAATACCAGCACTCGAAAAAAATAGATACACACAGCTCTTCTTCCTGGAAAAAACTGAACATGGAAGACCCGACAGACTTAGCATTTTTAATAACAATGGTTAAAGAGTCGGTTCCGATATCGCAGATAGCTATGCGAAACAACGTATCGCTCGTCATGTTCTACTGCAATTCATACAAGAAAAACAGCATCTTTTATATTGAAAAACTCAAAGCAATTACCATCGCAAACTTTGAAGGTGACACCTTATACCTCGATGATGTGTTTTCAGTGAAACCTCTGAATATCGATGACCTAATCCAGGCGATGGCTGGTAAAGGCATTGCTCAATTAGTTTTGGGATTTACACCTTTGGACGAGACGGGGTTTGAAAAGCATTTATTAAAGGGTCCAGATACGCTTTTTATGCTAAAGGATACGCCTGACATTTTCACAAATAAACGTTGGATGTTTCCTGTATTATCACATGCCTGAATTGATTTCCATAGCTGTAAAATCTTCTAATATACACTATCATTATCCATAAGCCTAGCCGGTCGCACTTACTGAGTTACCTGTCTGTCGACAGGCAGGTTTGCAAAGGCTGTATACGATACTTTTAATGAACTTGAAGAATCCAGCTTGCGGATTGATAGCTGGACGATAGCGTGAATAGAGCTCGATAAAAAAATTATGAATAGACCCCTAATACTCATCTTAACTCTCTTCGGGCTTAATTCCCGGGCCCAGTCAATTAAAGAAGAAGCTTACATCAACGATTCAGATGGTTATACGAACGTAAGGAACGGAAAATCAGGCAGCTCCAACATCGTAACAACAATCAAAACGGGTGAACTCTTTCAATTTAAGAAATCAGATCAATCTAACTGGTGGTAAGTAATGAAGAGTAACGGAACAATTGGATATGTTCACAATTCTCGAATAGTAAGTGTTACAACTCAAACCGCTGAGATCAGTAAACTTATGAACGCTATTCGTACGACTGACTCGAACAATGTTAAGTTTGGAGAATTCTCAAATGAAAGGCTGTTCATATTTGCAGAACAATTCCCTAAGTCATTTATCCAAGCCTATGCCAGTGTAAGCGAACAGACTCAGCAGCTGATTGTAAGTGAATTAGAGACACCAATTCATGATGGAATTGACCTTAAACTTGTTTACCAACAAATCAAAGGAACTGGATTAAATACCAGTCCAACTTCCAAAATTCTTGAAGCTGTTGAGGTAGCAGGTAGCAAGATGAACCTTGATGTGACAAAGTGATACTCACTCTAACAAACGGTGGCGCATGGCCTTACTCAGCATTCTGCTAAGAGCCTGCTAAAACATCCTGCTTACCTGCCGGCATAGGCAGATCTGCTCCCTACCCTTTTGGCAGGCCGACACAACGCTTTCTGCAAACCAGAAGCCCCCCTACTCGAGACACCTCTAGTCGGGCACACTTGTCGGTGCGACATACTTCACTATTTTAGTGTTGTCATTAAGTAAGGATCCTGCCGCGTCGGCACACGTCTACTACTTGATAAGAAACAATATAAATGCAGTTACTCACACTCATTCTTTCAATATTCCTTTTTGTCAGCTGCCGGTCGGACGAGCCTTTAGATCCAGGATTTCAGAAACAAGTTATCAAACAGTCACTGGCTGAATCCAGCATAGATATTGCTTTTTATGACTCCCTTATCATTGATCAGAAACAGTTGATCTCCGGTCTTACCGGTCATTCTACAATTAATGACGGAGTACAAATCACAAGCAGGTGGTTCGAGAAAGAAAAGATTGAAGCCAGAGCACTTCTGGGGACTGCATTAAGAAAGATCTCTTTGGAGCCCGTTGAACACACGTATGAGGTGAATATGCCTGATAAGAACAAGGAATTAAACCCATTCATCGGTGCGAATATTTATTCAATTATTCCCGCATCTACACCCACAAATAAGTACATAATTATTGGAGCGCATTTCGACACAGTTGAAAACACCCCGGGAGCTAGTGACAATGCAACAGGATGTGCCCTTGTATTTGGTGTGGGAAAAGCCCTTCTGGAAATTGAAAATAGAAATCTGAATGTCATTTTGATCTTCTTTGATGAAGAAGAACAAGGACCGGCGGGAGCTTTCGCATTTGTGGAATTTATACAAAATCAAAATTTTGATATTCATTCAGTTCATACAATCGACCAAATTGGCTGGGATCAAGATGGTGATCGAAATATAGAAATCGAAGTACCCACACCAGAACTCAAAAAACTCTATCGAAAACACGCTAAGAATTTTGGTATTAAGGCATATCGGACCAATGAGGAATCTTCCGACAAAAAGGAATTTAAAGCAGCCGGATATCCTGCCCTTGGAATTACGGAAGAATATAAGAATGGAGACACCTCACCCCACAGGCATAATGAAACAGACACCTTCGAAACGGTTAATTTCGACTATCTGGCTTATTCTACGATATTGGTATTTAAGGCTATCGAAGACATATTGATTAACACCAGGGAAAATTAGTTTCTAACAAATATGTTATAGTACATGAAGTACATTTCAGGCTGTTGGAATTTCTTTCTCCCCTGTACCTTTCCTGATTATGAAATTGGAAGATAAAGTATCTGAAAACCGTAGATCATTAACTAAGTTTTTTGCTTTAAGTCCGCTCTTCGCATTTTCCGATTTGTCGTTAGAAGCGTTTCTAATTCATGAGCAAGACACTTTGATTACCAAAGCAGCTCAGGCCTTGAATGTCTTTGATTTCAGAAGAGTGGCAAAAGAGAAATTATCTACTGCCCACTATGGATATATTGAAACAGGAGTGCTGGATAACCTGACACTCCTTGAAAACGAGAAGGCATTCGAGCGGATAAAACTCAAAATGAGAAGGCTTATTGATACCGCGAATGCCGATACTTCAGCAAGCTTATTTGATGAGAATTGGTCATCCCCCATCATGCTCTGCCCTTGTGGAAGTCAAAAAGCATTTCACCCAGAAGGAGAAATCGCAACGTCGAAAGCAGCAAAATCGCAAAACACTTTGCAGATACTTTCAACCATGAGTACCTCTTCCATAGAATCAGTGGTCGAGGCCAAAGGTGCTCCGGTTTGGTTTCAACTGTATCCTTCAAAAGTCTGGGATGACACGATCAAAATGGTGATGCGAGCTAAAGACGCTGGAACAAAGGCCATTGTGTTAACTGTTGATTCAGACTATCAGGATAAAAGGGAGACTTTCCTGAGGGCGGCCAGGTTGGATGAGGGCAACTGTCAATCCTGTCATGGTACAAGAACATTGACGAACTACTTAAGGAACAAACCAATGGTCAGGGAATTGAATCACCAATATCAGATTAACAAAAACCTGACTTGGGATTTTGTCAAAAATTTACGGGATTTAACAGACATGAAAATCATTCTCAAAGGCATCGTCAGTAGAGAAGATAGCCAAATTGCCCTTGATCATGATATTGATGGAATAATAGTCTCTAACCATGGCGGAAGGACCTCCGAAAGCGGTGTAGCTTCCCTGGATAGTTTATCAGTGGTCGCGAGTGCCATCAATGGCAGGATCCCGGTTATGATGGATGGGGGAATCCGAAGAGGAAAGGACGTTTTTAAAGCAATTGCAAAAGGAGCTAGCTTAGTCGGTATCGGGCGACCATATCTTTGGGGTTTAAGTGCTTTTGGACAGGAAGGTGTTGAAATGGTGTTGAAACTATTGAATGCTGAACTGAAATTGGCCATGCAACAAACAGGTGTTAAATCCATTTCTGAGATCAATGAATCTCAATTGGATTGAAATTACGAAGGGAATAAGAGCTGATGAACAAATGGAATGAACTAATTTCTTAATTAACACAGAAACTTTAGCACGGTTTGGAACGAAGAAGAAGATTAGACATGTGACAAGAAGTGCGAAGCAACGTTTCTGTGGCGTTACAGTTCACACTTCTTCAAGGATCAGTTAAAAAAGCATCTCTTTAAATAAGGGCATTAATTCATCAATTAATTCAGCGCCTGCTGCTCCATTGGTAAAAATGATAATTCCATTCCTTTCCCTCATGGAACCAATAAACTCAGCTTTATAAGACTCGTTTGATCCGCCATGGGAAAAACGAATATCACCATCAACTTTTTCGATCCTGGGGCCCAATCCGTAGCTACCAGGACTTACTGGTGTCATCATATCCCGTACGGCACTTAAACTCAACAATGTTTCCTCGCCATGATACGCCTGCATCAACATGATCATAAGCATGGAAAAATCCGAAGGTGTGGTCCACAGGCCGGAAGCTGCTGTTTCCGGCATACTTTGATAACCTCTTGGCAAAGCCACCGGATTTCCTCTTCGATCGTGGGCTTTTGCAATGTTCCCAAAACCTTCCGGCAACGGATTCTCGTAGGTACTTCGTTGCATGTTTAAGGGCTGAAATAAATGACTGTCAGCCACTGCATGAAATGGCTTTGAAGTAAGGTCTTCTATGATTAGTTGGGCTAGGGTCGTTCCTCCCCCTGAATATCGAAAAATGCTCCCAACTGGGCTACTCACATAAACCTGACCATTTTTGGCCGGCCACTCCCCTTTTAATGTTTGAACAGTCGAAGGCAATTTTTCATCCGGATAATAGTCCGCAAAACCATGAACTGTCAGTCCTGCCGTATGTGACATAATGTGTCGAAGTGTGACAGCTTGTTTTTGAGTATTTCTATTCACAGGTACCTTCCAGGAGGTTAGGTATTTGTTCACATCCTCATCGATATCAAGTAATCCCTCTTCGTTGAATCGGAGGCTTATAGTTGCAGCACCGACCTTACTAACGGATCCAACTGAAAACAAAGTCTTTGTAGTTACTTGTTCATCGAAACCTTCCTGCAATACGCCATAGCCCATGGCCCAGTCAAGTGTACCATTTTTGATAACTGCAAAACTGACACCCGGAACTCCGTAGTATCTCATTCTGGAGGAAAGGTCAAAATCCTCCAGTACTTTTTCATAACCATTGATTTGCAGGCTGGATTGAGAGACTGATTTGGGCACTGGCTCCAACGTCCAGGCAAAAATGCCGATGGATAAAAATATACATCCAACAAGAAATAATAGACTTTTCATATTACTCATACCTCAGCGAATGGACGGGGTTTGCCAGTGTTACTTTCAAAATTCTACTTGCTGTTGCCAGCAGGGTAATTATAGAAACGAGCAAAAGAGGAACAATAAATAGCATAATACTGAAAGACATCCGATAGGCAAAGTCATTTAGCCAGCTATCAATTCCTATCCAGGCGATTGGAATAGCCATAATAAATCCTATGAGTACCAACAAAAAGACTTCTTTTGAAAGCAGTATAAAGAGCCTGGGTATGGTTGCTCCCAGGACCTTTCTCACTCCCACTTCCTTGGTGCGTTGCAGTGCCGAAAAAGAAGATAATCCATACAGGCCAAGGCACGCTACTATGATGGCCATAATCGCAAAAGCACTGAACACCTTCCGATTGACCTCATCTTTCTTGTACTGGCCGGTAAAAAACTGATTAAGAAAATAATATTCAGCAAGGTTGCCTGGGTAAGCTGCTTTAAACTCCTCTTCTATCTGATGGAGTGTCGCACTCACATCTCTGGTATTCAAACGAATGGCATAGTAAGGATCATAAGTGTCATACCTTACAAAATACATGGCATCAATCTGACGATTCAGAGATTCATGATGGTAGTCCTCAATCACACCTACTACTTTTCTTTCTTCGCGGGTAAACTCATAAAGAATCTGCCCAATTGCATCGACTGGATTTTGAAACCCGAGCGCTCTTGCTGCCGATTCATTGAGAATCAAGGGTGTACCCTCCATGTCTTTGTCAAAATCTCTTCCAGCCAAAAAATTGACTTTCATAGTGGTGAGAAAGCCGGTTCCAGCTATCACCCGTTCAATAGATTTCATTTCAGCCTCACTTTCTCTGAATCTGGATATTGCTAAACCACGAAGGATTCCCTGGCCCGGAATTACAGAAGCTGTCCCGATATGACTAACCCCAGGAATAGTTAGTACCTGTTGCTTGAACCGTTCTATGTTGGGTAGGTTTTCCTGTCCTCTCACCTCACTTATAACTGGTCCTCGCAGAATGAGTACCTGATCCATATCAAAGCCCATTTCCTGATTGTTCATGAACTTCAATTGCTCATTGATTGCTAACGTGGACATGATCAAAAGAGAGCTGAATAGTAACTGAAAAACAATAAGCCCTCTCCTAAGGTATAAACTGGAGTCTACATTGGATTTACCTTTCAGGGCATGAATGATCTTATGCGAAGAAATAACCAATGCCGGATATAAACCTGAAAGTGTTGTTCCGAAACTGAAGATAATCATCGCTGTTAAGCCAAAACGTCCTATATCCAGGGTTTGAAGAGAGAGCTCCTTTTCTACAAAGAGATTGAACAAAGGCTGACCCAAAACAACCAATAATATTGCCAGCAACACCGCCACCGCATTAATGAGTACCGCTTCGGTGAAAAATTGCATGACCAGCTCATTCCTATGAGCTCCCATGGCCTTTCGTACGCCGACTTCCCGAGCTCTGTCGACAGATTTTGCCGTACTAAGGTTGATAAAATTGACCCAGGCGATTACCACGATAAACAAAGCGATGGCCTGAAGTATGTCAATGGTTGTAGCGTCTCCAATCGGTCCTACTTCGTTTTGATACTTCGAATTCAAATGAATGTCGGTTATCTTTTTCAGGAAATAACGGTTGACCCTGAGGTATTCTCCATTCTCATTCTTCTCCATATACCCCGGTTTATAGCGCAGGGTGAGTGCGCTCATCGTTTTCTCGATAGCGCGAGGGTTGGCTTGCGCGTTCACCTTTATGAAAGTCATAAATGAATTCAAACCCCAATCGTTTTCAAACGCATCGGCATCTTCATGCTCAAGTGTACGATAAGAGATAAGCATATCTGCATCTACTTGTAACTCAAAACCTGGCTTTTTATAGATACCTGCCACCATCAATTCATGACTTCTCCTGCTGTCATTGTAACGAAGCGATTTACCCAACGCCAGTTCTTCGCTGCCAAAGTACTTTTTGGCCATTTCAGAAGTAAGCAAAATGGTATTCGCTTCATCTAATTCATTCGTACCGTGTGTGACCGTCAAATCAAAAAAATCGAGGAGCGCAGCATCGGTGAAATACAACTTATCTTCCTTGAAATAGACCTGAGGTTGATCAAGTCGCGTCAGCACCACTTCTCCACCACGACCTATGCCTTCTCCAAACATTCTGGAGAATTCTGTCACTTCAGGTAAATCTCGTTTCATGGCTGGTCCAACTCCCGAAAAGGTCATACAGCTTTCATATATCATTCCTCCAAAGCGATAATAGTCATTCGACACCCTATAGATTTGATCAGCGCCTGAACTGTTGTTATAGTTGAGCTCATCGGAAACATATTGAAGAATGAACAGTGCAGCTGTCAAACCCAATGAGAGCCCAAGCACATTCAATAAGGTGTAACTGAGGTGTCGCTTGAAGCTTCTTATCGAAGATGTAATGAAACTGAAAAGCATGGCATTGGTAATCAAGGCAGTATATCGGCCAGCTCTATAAAATCTTATAGAGCTAAGCACATCAAGAAAGTAGCGGTACCTGGCTGAAGATTCGCTTCCATTGGTAAGACGCCATTCATAGATCTCTTGAAGGTCCCCCGTAACTTCATCCAGATAATCTGATTGGCAGAAGACCTTGAGTAACCATACAGCAAATTTTGGGGGAGTAGATTGTTCTGGCATGACTTATGAAAACTTTGGTACCATATCCCAAATCTGCATCTTGGCTTTCATCGCCTCTTCTGCAGTTTGATAACCTAATTCAGTTGCTTTATAGAGTACCTTTCTACGTCCTCCTCTTTCTCTTGAAGGTTCACCCATTTTAGATTTAAGCATTCCCTTCTTTTCGAGTCTTTTGAGCACCATTACCACGGCCGGTAAGGTGATTTCTTTATTCATTTGGTCGATATACAGCTTCACAAGCGCTGCGCCATACGACTCTTTTTCCCTCAAAACCAGCAAGAGGATCAACTCTTCCAAAGCTCCCAATGTCAAATTCCTAATCATTATAAAAGAAAAATATTAGTGCAATTTAGATAACACTTGTTTAGGTAATACGAAGCAGGTATACATTTGTTTAGGATATTATCAAATATCATTAGCATCAGGCCTAGGCACAGAAATGAAATTAAAACTTCAATTGGAGTCCAAAACAAAAACCGGTATATTTAAAATGAAGAAAAGTATATCGAAGTACCTGAACGCAGATTGGTAACTTGAAAACGATCAGCAAATGCAAAAACATGTAGGTAAAAATCAGGGTCATTCAAGCTTTTCTGCTGCTCAAATAGCGAAAGAGTCAGTAAAACAAAACGTGGACTCTTTTCCTTTCCATAACAGACGACCTGAAGCCGCACATACGAAAGAGCTTCAAGAGATGGCAATCAACAACCCTTTCAACCAGCGACTGACTCAACTTCAGCAAAAAGCAGATGAGTTTACTTCCCGTGGTGTCCCCCCTATTCAAAGAATTGCAAATGTTATCCAAAGGTTTGAGGGAGACGTACAAGAAACATTATGGGACCTAATTGATCGGGTAATGAATTCACCTGGCTATGGCGATGATTTGTCCTTAGCCGCTTTGACGGGCTTGATTTACAGAAATGCCACAAACATTGACCCTCAGCAGGAACACACTGGCTTATCCATGATAGAAGAGCTGGGGTCAAAGGTCAAAGGAGTTAAGCAAATGGGCATATTTCTAAAAATAGAGAATCCGTACAGCGATGAACTTAAAGAAGATTATCAAAGGAGACGTAGAGGTAAAAAGGGACCATTATGGAATGCAAGACGCATATCGTTAAACATCGAACCTGAAATGGTAACCAATGTGATGATGGATATTAGCACCCTTTTCACCACCAGTCTTAAGAACGTGGAAAGTATCAAGTGTTATGCTTCCAGAGAGGACCAGGAGAATAAACTGGACAACATAGTCATCTATGTCATCGAGCCCGTTTTCGAAATAGGGCAGGATGATAATGATTTGTCTTATAGAAATGTAGAACAAATCGGAGCCATGTATAACCGCTTTTTAAGAGCTGGCAGGCCTGCTATGTCGGGGCAAACGAGCTTTTCCGGAATTGGTACTGGCGGAGGACATGGAAGTTTAATTGGACCTAGAGCAGAAGTAATCGCTACGGCCATAAAAGATTGGATTAAAGGAGGGAAGAAAAGACACCTCCATGATATGGTAAAAAGAGGTTTTGACCGGGCCGGCTACATTGGTCTGATACTCCATGAAGAACCATCAAAATAAAGTCATGCATCATTCTTTTATAGCCTCCCACCTGGTTTGAAATCAACAATGAAAACACTCGAATCGGGGGATCAAAAACATCAAGAGTCTATCGCCACTCACGTTTCCATAGGAAATGGAGTCAATAACAGTGTTGATCAAACGCGTTCCTCGAAGTTGGTAAACAACAGACCAGAGAGCAATCAACATAAATCTTTACAGCATTTGGCGACTAGCAGCCCCAGAGTACAACAACTAAAAGCAATTGGAAATACGCAAAACAAAAAACTGCAAAAGGCGGAACTGGTACAATTACAAAAAGCTGTTGACCTGCAAAAAGAAAAAATCGGCAGAAGTACAGTACAACGTATCGTGAAATTACCTCATTCCGAAATTGATAAATTCAACAGGCCTGGTGAAAGAGCTCAGGCGATAGCCTCTGCCCTCCACGCTAGTGGTGCCGAATCCAGACGTGGTTATGACAATTTATATGATGAGGCATTGATGATTCTGAAAAAAGACCCGTGGTTCAACGAAAAGATTGAGGATGATCAGACCATTACCTTAATGGATGAGCTGATAGCTAGAATCAGAGATCAAAGCTTATTAGATCAGGTATTGCGAGAAGCGATTCAAATGGTCCTGGAAGAAAAAGGCATAATGATTGAAGGTGATGAAAAACAGGCTTTAGTTGAAAGCATGAAAAATGACCCTTCTAGTAAAAGAAATACGAAAGGGATATTACTTGGCTTATATAAGCTTGGAGACACTCCAATAGATGAAGTGAATAACTCAAAAAATACTGTAAAACTGGACTATAAATCTGCAGAAAAGGATTTTATAGGACAACTGGATGGTGAAGCGATCGCCTATCCTAAAAACGAAAATGATAAGGAGTTTAATCTCAATACCTTCAAACAAAATCAGGAACGCTTCGAAGCAACTGAAGAAAAAGTTATGTTTGAAGCATGGCTTTATGAGCGAATTAGACAAAAAACCGCTGGCTTCCAAAGTGAAATCAATCTTCCTAACCCCAGATTGGTATACAATAAAGATACGGCTAGGTATGGTATAAAAATGAAGCAGCTTAGTGGGGAGTATCTTGATCCTTATTTGAGAAGCGACCCTGAAATACAACAGCAATTAGCGAAGATTGCACAGAAACTTCATATCGATGAAAGCGAACAAAAATATTGGGTATTAGCCGCTTTTTCGAAGATCAAAACTTTCATAACAGAATTGGAGAAAGCAGGTATCCGGATTTATGACCTTCAGGGGATTATTGATAAAAACGGGAAATGGACAATTATTGATCCGTTGAACGTTGTTGTTGTTTAACTCACTTTTGTAGTTTCTACTCTACACCATGTAGTGTAGTTGTAGTTTTATGAGATTTCAGAAGAAATTTACAACCGTACCTTCCTTATTGAATACAAAATGAAAAACCTTCTAAGTAGGTCATTGCTCGTGGTGATTTTCTGTGCATTTATCTTATCGACAAGTGCGCAAAATTCGCCAAATGTCATTTTGATTATGGCTGATTACATGGGATATGCTGATATTGAACCCTATGGAGGAAAGCAGATCAATACTCCCGTACTTTCGTCCCTGGCTGACAAGGGTGTCCGGTTCACTAATTGCTATGCCTCCGCCCCGGTTTGTGGTCCCTCCAGAGCCTCTTTGCTGACAGGAAAGTATCCTATCAAAAATGGATTTGAGGGAAACATAGGAAAACATAGTCAGGGGTTAACTTCAGCACATCCAATCCTCCCAAAAAGATTAAAAGACAATGGTTATACTTCTGCCCTAATTGGCAAATGGCATCTTGGATTTGAAAAGGAATCCAGTCCAACTGCTTTGGGGTTTGACACCTTTTTCGGATTTAAGAACTGGAGCATAGACTACTATACACATAAAGATATCGAGGGTGATACAGGACTTTACTACAATGATTCTTTAGTGGTTGTGGAGGGATACGCAACCACTATTTTCACCGATAGTGCCATTGCTTTTGTTGATCGAAACAAACAGCAACCTTTTTTTCTGAGTTTATTTTACAACGCAACCTTGCCACCACTGCAACCCCCAAACCGTCCATCTGATATACGAAATGAAGAAACCTGGTTTGACACAAACCGGGAAGATTATATATTAGTTTTGGAAAACATGGATCAAAACATAGGAAGGCTGATAGATAAACTTAGAAAGGACAATCTCCTCGATAATACGATCATCATCTTCACCTATGATCATGGAGGAAGAGATTATGTTAATCATGGGGACTTATCTCATGGATTTGGAAGCCTCTATGAAGGAGGGATTAAAGTTCCTTTGATGGTAACCTATCCTAAGTTAGGTGACCATGCTCGGCTAGACTCTTCAATAATCACGCATATGGACTTGACATACTCACTGTTGAAATTGTGTGCAGCCCCGTTATCCGGCGATTTAGACGGTGTTGATATTTTTTCCGGAGAAAAGATTGAAAACAGAAGTCTATTTTGGAAATTTCGGAAGAATCAATTTGCCGTAAGAAGAGGGAAATGGAAATACTTAAAATTTCAAGAGAAGGAATATCTCTTCGATATGGACATAGACGAAGAAGAAAAGAATGATGTTAGCCTTCAAAAACCTGTTATCATGCAAGAACTCAAACAAGAACTTCGTGATTGGTTAACAACAAACAACAATTACTAGTAAAATACAGATTGTTCTATTGGCGCTATAGTGATCTACTTTCTCATATCATGGATCACACTAAATTTGTTTCCTGAAAATGTACAGCGGTCATAAATATTTTCATTGGCTCTATTACGACAAAGGCAAGAGACATCATTTCAACATTATTTCTGGCTTATTTATCTGGTTGTTTCTTTCTATAACCCAACCTTTTGGCATTTACGAAAACAACATTTCGAGCTATGGGTTGTTGATGATTCTCCTATTACCCTTTGGGTTGTTATTCACGATCGTCAGTTATTCAACAGAATTCTTAGCAGTTAACCTTTTACCAAAGGACATAAGACAGCACCACCGGTTGGATTTGAACATATGGTTTGTCAAAGTTTTGATCACCATACAAGTAAGCTACATGGCACGAAGTTTATTGTGCGACGGGTTGTGTGTGGACCTTGGAGAGTATTTGCAGTCCTGGCTGGCATTTATACTCCTATTCAGTTTCACCTATTTCCCTTTTCTTCTTTATGCTAAATACTTGTATTTCCATGGAATGATTGGTCGAGAAGTAGCTGATAATACAAGCGTGGAAATACGAGGAGAAGGGAAACAAAGATTGGTGATGAGCAAAGACAAAATCATTTACTTGAAATCTGATGACAACTATGTTGAAGTTCATACAGTAACGGATGAAACTACAACGGGTAAAGTTTTGCTGCGAGCTACTTTGAAATATATCGAAACTCAGCTCATTGATGAGCAGCAGTTTGTGAGAATTCACAGGTCTTACCTTATAAATATGCGCTATGTGTCTGGACACAACAAAGAAGTGCTACGATTAAGGCACGGAGATAAACATTGGGAACTACCTGTTTCAAAGAAATATCAAAATGAGGTGGCAGCATTATTTATTCACCCCAAATAATCATCCAACTACCCCAAACTACTCATTCTGGCATTTTGGTCTTATGGGTGATGAGAAATTAGCCTATTCACTAAAAACTCAAATCCTATGAATTGGTTAATTATTGGCATTCCACTTATTGTTTTCTATCTGGGCTGGCTCATTTATCTCCTCCTGAAAAAGCAGTATAACAGGAACCTCCTGATTGTTGGACTCGGACACATGCCTTACCTTTTGTTGAATGTAGTGGCACCATTTCGGGGACCCGTAGATCCGGCTTACAATGGTTATCACGTGGGCCTGATTCATGTGCCTCCGGGAATATTTGTGACGCTTGTTGCCGGGGGCATGGCCGTTGGAAGCTTTATCATATTGACTAAAGTACTGCTGAATAAAATGTATCGCTACTGGGTGTTTGTGGTGATGTTCGACCTACTGTTGAGTGTATTTATAGCTATTCCACTACTTGTTGAGATTGTGCTGGACCTGGAGGGGTTCAGATTGGAATTGGGCGAATACCTCCAAATACAAGGCTTTTTTGTGGCGCTATTGTTTTTCTTATTCCTTGTGGGACCCACCCTGTATGCTCTATATTTCGCGGCGAAACAGGTAATCTCTAAAAACGATCCCAAATAAAACGATATCCTTTGCTCCTTTAGGGGTTGCATGCATGGAACCCCTAAACGACACACTACCCCTTGTCAGGCCCAAACTGATACACTACTTTTATTGTCAATAAATAAAGTACTGGGCCACAGTTTGATGTCTCATGGTCGGTGACTATTAGACAAGACATATAATTGTATACCTGACATAAAATATGAAAAACTACATTGATGGTTTCGTTTTTCCAATTCCTCGAATTTATTTGGAAGAATACAAAAAGGCAGCCGAAAAAGTAGCCGAAATATGGAAGGAGTACGGTGCAATTGACTACTTCGAATTCGTCGGTGATGATTTATCGTTAGAAGGCACGAAATCATTCACTGAAACGGTAGACGTTAAAGAAAACGAGGTAATCGTGTTTGGTTGGGTTTCATTTCCTTCAAAAGAGATTCGTGATTCAGCGAACAAAAAAGTTCCTAAAGATCGAAGAATCGCTGAATTAATTGGGCCTTTAACTGATCCAACTAAATTAATATTTGATGGCAGCAGAATGGTTTATGGAGGATTTCGACCTTTGATTCAATTGAATAACAATGAAGAGCGTAAGACCGAAGAGTAAAGGACAATACTAATATTCATGCAACCTACCAAAAGCGATGATTTAGTAGAGCATTTCTTCCGTAACGAGTATGGGAAAATACTTGCAGTGATTTCAAAATACATTGACCTTGATCATGCGGAAGACCTTGTTCAGGAAACTTTGATGACAGCCACAGAGCATTGGAAGCTAAATGGAATTCCACCCAATCCTGAAGCATGGCTCTATAAAACTGCCAAGAACAAGGCCTACAATTATTTGCGTAAACAAAACAATCAGAGAAAGTTTCTCGACACAAATCCAATAATTACAAAAGAAGAGATTGAGTTTTCTGACGAACAAATATCTGATGATCTTTTGCGAGTCATGTTAAAATGTTGTCATCCCTCCGTTTCATCGGACATCACGATCACGCTCATTCTGAAAATTTTATGCGGGTTCAGTATTTCGGAAATAGCCGCTGCCTTTTGCACCAATTCTGAAACCATAAACAAACGATTAGTAAGAGGCCGGAAAAAGCTTAAAATCAATTCCTCTGCAGTCATCAATCTGGTTAACTTAAATCGAAATATTCAAACACTACTTCAGGCAATTTATCTTCTTTTTAATGAAGGCTACTCTCCTGCCAATAAGCATCAGACCACCAGGAAAGACCTGTGCCTGGAAGCAATAAGATTAGCTGAAATAATTGTTGGCAACAAGCATGTAATAGATGCGAAAAATGCGCACGCCCTACTTGCTTTGATGTACCTTAATTGTTCAAGATTTGATGCGCGAAGGAACGAGGAAGAAGGTACGATCGAGATAGAATTTCAAGACCGATCGCTATGGAATAAAGACCTCATCAACAAAGGACTTTATCATATGGATCAGGTACAGCAAAACAACTTCATCTCTAAATACTTAATTCTGGCAGGTATTTCAGGAAATCATTGCATTGCCCAAACCTTTCAGGAAACCGATTGGAAGGAAATACTCTCACTCTACGATGCGTTATTGACGATTGAAAACACTGCAATAGTCAGGCTCAACAGAATTGTAGCTCTTTCAAAAGTCAAAGGCCCTTCTACAGCAATCACGGAACTTCAACAGCTAAAAGGGCTTAACCAAAACCATCTGCTTTATTCTGTCTACGGTCAACTCAAAAAAGAGTTGGGGGAATTAGATGAGGCCATTTCCTATTACAAGAAAGCAATCCAAGTGGCTCCAAACCCGCGGGACAAAACATTTCTTTCCAAAAAATTAAATGCACTTGTCCCTATTTCAAAAACTCATGTGTAATGAATTCAGAAATTAAAAATTTAGAATGATGAACGAATTCATGGTATTTATCAAAAATGAGGGAAATCCAGTGGCTGATCTATCTCCAGAACAGCAGCAGGTGCACATCAAAAAGGTGGGCGCATACATCAAAAACTTAGTCGAGGAAGGTAAAATGAAAGCTGCTCAACCTTTGGAAATGGAAGGTACTATCCTTGCGCAAGAAAACGGAAAGTTTACTGATGGTCCATTTAATGAAACAAAAGAGGTGATTTCAGGATATTATCATATTCTGGCCACAGATCTTCAAGAAGCAATTGAGATCGGGAAAGCAGATCCACGCTTTGAAGATGGCAAATGGCGAATGGAAATTCGACCTGTTATGAAAGTAGAAGGGATCAATTAAATACGGGTATCAAATGCTAAAATGAGTATTGAACTGAATTGTATATTAGGACAGTTCATTCCTTCTCACAACGAAAGCTCTTACTCATTTTAGTTCCGTCTGCCAACATCAACCTTGTATTACCCGAAACTTCAGGACACTCTTTCCGGGCACCCTTACCGGGCGTCCCTTGTCAGGCGCGAACATATAAATTAACTTTATTGTATTAATAAGCACCATATCTGTGTGCTCCACAAAAAAATCACTTTGAAAGACCTTCTGAGAAAACTCGAGGAGATTACGGATATCAACATCACGTTGATCAAAACCTCTCTTCATTTGATCATCTTCCCAAAGAGGGTCATTATTACAGAAAATTCCTCCTATACATCTTCAATCAAGTATACGCTTGTTGTGGTAACTGGGGTCTTTTTCATAATGGCATTTGTTGATCAAATATCCATTAAGGAATTTATACGACCTAGCGGGTTATTGCCATTGAGAGTTGAGTACTATCAGCAAGAGTCTGAAAAAATTCTAGAAGAGTTTGGCTCATTTATCCTACTGCTTGCACTTGTGCCGACCTTAGCAGTGATACTTCGCCTGGTATTTCACAAAACAACAAGTTGGCGCAATTCATTCAAAATCTCATTATATGTAAACAGCCAGTCGACATTGATCTTTAAAGTGTTCTCGGCACTTGGTCCCGGATTACCTATTTTGATCACATCTATCTATTGGCTTCACGCGCTTTGGGCTTTATTTAATACAAAAGAGAAGCTGATATCGGCTTCAAAATTACTCCTGGTATTCATCCTATTCTCTTATCTCACGGTGGGCTTCATTGTGGATTTGGCTTGGGATACGATCGTCAATTCTCTAAACCGGGTGAAGCATTATGAACTTGATTTATCTTCAACAGAAGGCTTCTTAATCGACGAAGTATTATCTGAAAGCCTAGAAACACCTGAAAACACAAATGAAATGGGTGTGACAACTTCAATCTCTGGAACCAATGAATATAGGTGGCTGAAAGGCGACAATAATAAAGAATGGTCTTTGATTGGTTTAATTAAAGTTGACTCGACAGAAGATGTACTCTGGGAAACAAATATATTTTCAAAGCATGATCTCTATTATGCCGCTGAACCGAAAAAGATTGTCGATACCTTGAATCAACATATTGCGATAGCTTATGCCCTACCCAACGATAGCCTAACGGTGATTCACCTCGTATCTAAACACATCAAAAGTGGTTCGGATCGATGGCAAACAAAAATTCCAATAAAATTGGATTATGCCAATCTGGACGAAGTGGCGCAGGACGAAAATCACTTTTATTTATTGGGAAATGCCGTATTAGGAATACGCAAGTTTCCCTGGCAACCCGAAATCACTGTGGTTTTTCACATCGTGCTCAATAAAGAAAATGGAACAATACTTTCGCACAAATACTATGGCAAGCGCTATCCATATTATTCTACAACTGCCGAAAAACTCGTGATTAATGATTCCACAATTGAAGTATACGGCACCTACAAATACCATAATTTTTCAAATTTAATTATAGGAGAAAAGCGTTTCCACTGGATGGTAAAAAAGAATACCTACTAGTAGTAAACTCATTGACATCTCTTATTGTCAACAAATTACTGTAAATCATGAGTAAAATGAAGACGTTAATTATAATGTTATTTTAATACTTCCATTCACCTTTGATAGAAAAAGTTTAGAGTTCTAAAACTATCTTTCTGCAAAACATACGTTAACCTTATTCACTCAAAATCAAAACATTTGAATATGGAAAAACCGAACTATGAGATTGAGGGAATGACCATGGCCATCACTGAAATGGATTCAATGCTAAAGTTCTATTCCAACATCTTCAATATTCATTTCACTGAAAAGGAGATGTACGGTTCTAAATTGTATTCAGGTACTTGGGGAGGGTTGAATCTGCTTTTTTGCCCGGCCGAAATAGCGGGAAATACCGCCGAGCAGAATCGACATCAATTTGACATAGTCGTACCTGAATTACCCAAATTAGTTCAGCTAGTGATTCAAAATGGTGGAACACTTATGGGTGAAATTGTAGAAGACGATCAGTCGTTAAGCGTAGGAGTTTATGACCCGGATAAGAACTCTATCTTATTCAAACAGCTAAAGGAATAAGTCACATTCCTTTCGTTGCGGTCATCCACCATTCAAGTTCAGAAAGAATAATTTATTCTTCAACTGCCTAGGTAAAAACTACTTCCACTCCTACCCTATATGTCGCCCTGGGTAGTTTGAAGTGCGCCATAGGTTCATTACTTTGGTGGTGGTAAGCTGATGAAGATATTTGGCTTATCAAAACGATACCCTAACCCAAATCATTAAATGAGACATTTAGGCAAAACCTTACTCGCACTATTGATCATCCAGGGTTGTTCAACCAACGAATCGAAACAGGTTGAAACCAGCGTGAATAATACCTATTTAGATTATTCTAACCGTGAGGATATCCTAAGCGGAGGAGTTAAAATGATTCCGATTCAGACCGCTTCTGGCGAGTTTAACGTTTGGACGAAAAGGGTTGGGAATAACCCTACTATGAAAGTACTCTTACTCCATGGAGGGCCAGGTGCTACCCACGAATACTTTGAGATTTTTGATTCCTATTTCCCCAACGCCGGAATCGAATATTATTATTATGACCAATTAGAGTCGTTCTATAGCGATCAACCCAATGATTCAAGTTTATGGACTGTGGAGCGGTATGTGGATGAAGTGGAACAGGTGAGAAAAGCGCTTGGATTGAATGATGATAATTTTTATCTGCTGGGAAGTTCCTGGGGCGGTATCCTCACGATGGAATATGCCTTAAAATATCAGCAAAATCTGAAAGGTATCATCGTCTCGAATATGATGGCATCTATTCCGGATTACATCAAATATGCCAATGAAGTGCTGGGTCCTCAACTGCCGCCAGAAGTACTCAAAGAAATCAGGGAATTGGAAGCTAAAGAAGACTATGGCAATCCCCGCTATACTGAGCTTATTTATGCCCATTATTATCCTAAGCATGTATTGCGAATGCCTTTGGAAGAATGGCCAAATCCAGTAAATCGCGCCTTTGCCAATATCAATCCCGACTTGTATGTAACCATGCAGGGACCTAGTGAATTCGGAATTGTGGGAGATGCAAAACTGAAGAGCTGGGACATCAAAGCGCAACTTCCTAAGATTGCAGTTCCGACATTAACGATAGGTGGAGCACACGACACCATGGATCCGGAACACATGAAATGGATAGCAAACGAGGTTCAGAATGGGCAATATCTGCATTGCCCCAATGGTAGTCATTTAGCCATGTACGATGGTGCCGAAACATACTTTAAAGGCCTCATCGAATTTATCAAAAGTGTGGATAAAGGAAAGTCGAATTAACCAACCTGGTGTAAAAACAAATGTCAAACCATACGATAAGTCCACTCGTTTTTTTACTCTTCCTTTTCCTTGGCAACCTGTGCTTCGGCCAGAACAATACCTCTTCGACGATAGAGGAATCTCAGCCTGAATTCCCAGGAGGAATGGAGGCTTTATATGAATACGTAAATAACCATTTGAAGTACCCGGAAACGGCGCGAGAGGCGGATATTGAAGGTAAGGTTTTCGTTCAATTTGTCGTGGATGCTTCGGGCCTGGTAACTAATGTAAAGACGGTTAAGGGAATTGGCGCAGGATGCGACAAAGAAGCGGAAAGACTTGTGAAAAACGCGTGCAAATTCACCCCTGGATATAAAAATGGTAAGCCTGTAAGTTCACGAATGATCGTTCCAATCATCTTCTCTCTTTATTCCAAAGAAAGTATGACACTTTCGAAAACAAATTCACCCACGGTCCGCCCTCCGGCCAAAGCCCTGGATGAGGTACTTAATGACCCAGGTGCTCATCAACTGGTCCTTAAATTCCAGGGGATCATTAACCTGGACGAACGAATCGGTGATGCAACACAATTGACCTATTTAGACCTCACAGGTAATGAGCTTGCAAGTCTACCAGATGTAATAGGCTCGCTCATCAATTTACGGGAGATCCACCTGACACATAATTTAATCAAAGAATTACCTGCTACATTTTCTCAATTACAGTCTTTAAGAATACTCTACCTGGACCGAAATTCAGTTTCAATATTCCCGCCAGAGATTCTAGAATTACGGAACTTAGAAACTTTGGACATTTCCAGCACAGGAATCAGTGAGCTTCCTCCTCAAATCACTGAAATGCCAAATTTGAAGATCATTTACGCCAGGGGTACAGCGATCTCCAGCGTTGAGATCCAGCGAATAAGAGAAATAAATCCCACGGTAGAAATCCTGAAGTAGCAGGCTGCATTTCGCTAATTTGGTAACAAACAAGATCACCACTCAACTCACGTGGCAGGCATCTCGTTGAATTAATCAAAAAATGAAGATTCTACTACTTGGAGCCACTGGTAGAACCGGGAGATTGGTACTGCAAAAAGCACTTGAAAAAGGGCATCAGGTGAGCTGCATAGCAAGAAATGCTACTAGAATCCCAGAACAAGAGGGTCTAACAATTTTCGAGGGAAATGCAGGCACAAAATCAAGTTTAGAAGAGGCAATTTCTGGATGCGATGCTGTGATTAATGTCCTGAATATCTCCCGAACATCTGATTTCCCCTGGTCGCGGTTAAGGACTCCCCCAACCTACCTTTCTGACGTCATGCGTCTTCTGGTCTCAGTAGCTGCCAAGCATAATCTCAAAAGAATTTCTGTTTGTAGTGCCTGGGGAGTATCAGACACAAAAAATGATCTTCCGAAATGGTTTCGGTGGTTTATTGACAATAGTAATATCGGAGTAGCCTATCGTGATCATGAAAAACAGGAACAAATTCTTCAGGAATCAGAGTTGGTCTGGACCATTGTTCGTCCTGTTGGATTAACCAATTCCCATCGAAAGGAAAAAATCAGAGAAACTTTTGGCAATACTCCAAAACCAAACCTGACGATCAGTCGGGCCAGCGTTGCTGAGTATCTTGTAGATAGTTTAAACCATGAGCACTTGATTGGTAAAAAAGTAGTAATCTCTAAAGGAACAACTCAATAAAATCCCCACCCGGCATAATTTGGGGTTCAAAAAGAAAATACGTAGATCGTATATTGATCCTCAGAAACCTCATCGAACTCATGTATAATCCAATATTTTAAACCAATGCCCTTGGATATCAACCAGTCTCTGCTACTGATAGCCATATTCCAGTTTCTTTTCATGGGAGTTTTCCTATTAACCAATCGGAAAGGAAAAAAGATCTCAAATATCTTACTGGGTCTGCTGTCCGTAGCTATCACTGTCAATTTCAGTGAGATGTTGATTTCTTCTCGGGGTGACTATCAAACACTTGGGTTATTATCCTATTTAGACCTCCCCTGGATGCTCCTTTTCGGCCCTTTGATCTATGCTTACACCCGGTCCGTCATCTATAGAACCTTCCAATTCGATCTACGTCAATTTCTCCATTTCCTGCCTTTTCTTTTGTTATTGGTAATTGTTTCAATCAGTTATTACAATATTCCCGAAGCATCCAGAGTGGATGTAATTCAGAAGGATTTATACCCATCAACTGACTTTCAACCAGGCGATGGTGGTTGTTCCTTTTTATCTCCACTTAATTGGATATATCATCTTTTGTTTCATACGTCTTGGACAATATAGAAAAGTGGTTTCACAAGACTTCTCCAACCTCAAACCCATTTCACTCGATTGGCTTGGCTTTCTTATCAGGTCCTTTTTGGCAATAACACTCATCTCTTTATTGCTAAGTATCGTTCCATATACGCAACTAAATTTCTTAACCACCTATATTCTTATCGCCGACATTGCTCTTGCCTTCTATCTCATCAATCAGATCGTTTTTAAGGCACTTAAACATCCTGATCTCTTTTCAGGCATTGAGGATGAAGCACATGTCCCGAAATATGTCAATAGCACGCTCAGTGATGAGGACAAAGAAGCAACAACCCGGGAATTACTTCATTATATGGAATCCCAAAAACCTTATCTAAATCCGGATTTGACACTGGAGTCTTTGGCAATCATGCTAGACAGAAAAAAGAGGAATTTATCTCAGGTAATCAACGAAAAAATAGGATTGTCATTTTTTGAATTTATCAATCAACATCGAATCAATCACGCGAAATCATTGATGGAGCAGCAACCGGACAAAAATATTTCAGAGACCCTCTATCAGTCCGGCTTTAACTCAAAATCATCGTTCAATACTGCTTTTAAGAAAACAGCAAACATGACGCCCACAGAATACAGAAAAACATTGCGAAAAAAAGGTAGTTGAACGCGTTTCCGGTCGATTTTGAGTCATTCAACCCAGAGGTTTGAAGAAAAACTCAAAAATGAAAAGCTCTTATTTCAAATGGATCTTGCTCACTCTTGGTTCTTCTGGTTACCTGTTTAGTGGACCTGTTTTTCAAATCGCAATCGCTGGTTGGTTAATACCTCTGGGTTTGTTCTACTTTATTCGGAGTTCTCACCCATGGAAAGGATATGCCTGGTCAGTCTTATTCATTACCACCTTTATTTTCATCAGTGGATCCGTAAGTTCTGCCTTGCCACCTATCGCGAATTTAATTTCAGCTATTCTCTCCGGGATAATAGATGTTATTCCCTTTTTACTTGCCCGGTTCCTATATCCATCTAAAAAATCCCATCTCACCCTTTGGGCGTTACCTGTTTTTGGGGTAGCCTATGATTATCTGATCTCGTTTCCCTTGAGCTCCATTGGCGCACTTGGTGCCACCCAGTCCTCATTTCTTACGCTCATTCAATTTTCATCTGTATTGGGTATGTTCAGTATAAGCTTTCTCCTGTATTGGGCAGCAGCTGTAGTTGTATCCAAATTGATGGACGAACCCAACGCAACTACCAGTATCCGGCAATTCGCTTTCACTTTCATAGCCATTCTGGTGTTTGGAATGATCAAAAGGGAATGGCATAACCCAATGGAAGAAACGGTAAAAGTATCAGGTATTGTTTTAGAGGAAAAAACACTTTACGAAGACCTGTACCAGGATTTCTTTAATGAAACCATAGCCTTTGATCTGGAAGCCGGAGGCTCGCCGAAATTAGATAGATTATTTGCGGCGATAGATGAATTCAGAAAGGACCCTGGTAATCCCGATTATGGGAAGGTCAAACAATCTCTGAGGAATTTCGAGGACAAACTAGTAGCACTAACCGAAAAAGAAGCTGAAAATGGAGCAAAGATCATCGTCTGGTCTGAAACAAACCTGGCCATCTTTCAGCAAGAAGAAGGACGAATGTTGGAGAGGGTAAGTGAGGTAGCAAAGAAATTTGAGGTTGTAATCGCAACTTCAACGGCAGTTTTATTACCCTACTTCGAAGGTGGACCTATGTACAAGAATAAATCCGTTATGTTCTTACCCAATGGAGAAACGGCACAAGAATATGAAAAAGCCAAGCCCGTTCCATTTCTGGACTCCTCCTTGCCCGGCGATGGAAAGCTCAAGATTACTAACAGTCCTTTTGGGAAGCTAACACTTGCCATTTGCTATGACGCGGACTTCCCTGACTTGATTAAACAATCTGGCCCGGCAGACATTTTATTACTCCCATCAAATGATTGGCTGGGGATCTCCCCTTTTCATGGCGACCATGCCGTTTTTCGCGCCATTGAGAACGGTGTATCAGTGGTCAGACCTACAGGAACCGGTCAATCTGTGATCTTCGATTATGATGGACAAATTCTGGGCAGGTTAAATGCTTTTGACCATCAGGAAAGGATACTCGTGGGACACGTACCTATCAAGGGACGAAAAACCCTATTTAGTCTTATAGGAAATGCCTTCGCCTGGCTTTGTATGATTTGTTCAGTATTCCTATCTGTTGTGCTTAGGAAGGAAAAGACAAAAGCTTCGTCCTGATACTTTCTTAGGAGGGTGAAATCATACCCTCCTGACCTTCCACATTCAAAATAGCTGAATATCAAGAGCGCCATTGTATATCCTCAGATACCTAATCGTTAAGTTGTTCAGCAAATACGTTAATGCTACCAACATGAAATTGGAATAACTCCAAATCACTCGCCCTCCTGACGTAAATCATTTCCGGACAGAAAGCATTCTAGTAACATGCAGCTAAAAGCTAATATGTCCAGTTTCAGAATTAGACCCAGGTTTAAACATTTGATAGAAAAAGAGATAAGCGAGGTAGAAACAGACATTCTAAACTCCTTAAACGCCACTGAAGAGGTTTACACAGCGGGATTTGTACAAGGTCATGCACACTTGTTGATTCCCATCGAAGAAAGACATTTCTGGAGTCCACAATTGCATCTAACTGTAGAATCAACGAAGGCAGGTACAGTCATTCGGGGGTTGTACGGTCCGAATCCCACTGTTTGGGGGTTGTTCTTCTTTGGATACGTCACCTTAGGAATGGCGTTCTTCTTCTCTTCCTTCTGGGGACTCACTCAATGGAGCCTGGGTCAATCATCAAGAATTTTATGGACTCTGCCTTTCATTGCTGGTGTAGCAACAATACTTTATCTCATTGCCCAAATGGGCCAAAAGATAGGTGCAGAACAGATGTATCGCCTCCACCATTTTTATGAGGCTATTTTTGAGGATAAAGTGAAGGTAGACTGATGAAATATAAATCCTGTTTATCAAACTAAGTACGACATCTCCCGTAATAAATGGGGTGTAAACGAAAGAACTATAATTTCCCGTTTCCCTCAACATAAACTAAATGTCATTAAACAACTTTGTGCTATGTTTCATCGGCACATTCATGCTCTTCGGTTTTAACCTACAGGCACAAAACAAGCTTACAGATCAACCTGAAAGTCTGTATAAAAAGAATAATGTAAAGCTTCGTCATTGGTATAGTGGCACCAATAAGTTATATGAAGGAACCTCCTATTTTGATCGGGAAGGCCGCATGATTAGGTGGTCAAAGCCCTCCAATTTTGGGTTCACAGATAATTTGACATACTATGACTATGATGCTGATGGTAAGTTGATAAGCATCATTGATAGCATAAAGACCCGGATGCCAATTGAAATGGAAATAGAAGAGTTAGAAGCTGCCGGACTTGTGACTCTTTCCTTTCAAGACGAAATAAAAGTCATCCCTCCTCTTGAAGTCTTTAGGTATGAACTTTTCTATCAGGGTGATCATTTGATTCGCCTTTCGAAATTCAACCCCGATGAATCATTGATGTACATCGATAGCAGCTTCAATGAGGGATTAACTCATAAGAAATACTCGTATTGGAAGGAAGACTTATATCAAGTGGAAGAAACCACTTACTCCGCTTCTAATCGCATCAAAAGACAAAGAGGTTGGAAATACTACCGAGGTAGTAAATACGAATGGGATGATACATTCGAATATGTCATGGAGGGCAACAGGATCCAGAGCTTTACTAAAATCAAAATGAATGGAGAGGCCGCAACGGCTAATTACCTTTATGACATTACGGGGCTGCTGAGCAATACCAATATCCAATTATTCGGCACTAAGGAATACACTCTGATAGACGTTTACGTATATGAATATTTTGAGTAGGGCTCAACTATCCCAATCTCCTAACAATCCATATAATTAATGCAAATAAAAATAGCAGAATGGAGATTTTGTTAATGGTGTGCATGGCTCGAATGTTAAAATTCTTAGGCCTCGAAGGGTCTCGTTTACGAAAGTAATAGGTAAGTACCTCCATGAACCCGAAGTAGTATCCTACTCCTTTCTTTTCATCCTTTATTTCTTCTTCCTTTTCAGGCTCCATCTGTCCAACGTTTATTCTTTTAAATTCCATGAAAGCAATACCTAACCAATTCCTTCGGGTTCAAGCCAGGCACCATCTTCCTTGATCACATTAATGAGTTCATCCAGGGCATGTTCAGAAGGTACCGCTCTCTTCACAACTTCCTTGCCTTTGTAAAGCGTGATCTTTCCTTTTCCTGAACCTACATATCCGTAATCAGCATCGGCCATCTCCCCTGGCCCATTCACTATACAGCCCATGATTCCGATCTTTACGCCTTTCAAGTGGTCGGTACGTTTGCGAATCATAGCAGTGGTTTCCTGAAGATCGAAAAGCGTCCTACCACAGGATGGGCAAGAAATATATTCCGTTTTAGTAATCCGGGTTCTTGCCGCTTGCAATATCCCAAATGCCGTCTCATTTAACAGTTTAATGTCCCCGGAACCAGGGTCAGTTTCAGCACACAACATAATGCCATCTCCGAGGCCATCGATCAGCAATCCACCAGCATCTGTCGAGGCTGCAAGCATTACTCTATCCAAAGAACCGACCTCATAAGTACGTTTAATCACCACCGGCACCTGTATATCAGCTTCCAGCATGGCAACAAATCCCCTCCTCAAGTCCGCCATAGCATGCGCATTTGCAGTTTCCAGAATCATTACAAATCGTGAATTAATTTGTGGAAAGTTTAACCGCTTTAACTCTTCTGGCTGGCAAAGAATAAAATTCAATTCAGAATGAAGTTTGCTTTCCTTTTTGAGCGATTCAAACCTAAAAAGTGGATAAGCTTGATCTGAGTTACCTCTTTCCCAAACTTCAGCATCCTGTATTTCTCTCAGTCCATTGGGGAGCATGAATGGCACTTTATTCTGACCGGAGTAAATATAATCCGCACCCAGGTCATTCATACCCCATTTATCCGTAGCGGGTAAGTAGAAATGTCCAATTCCTTTCAGGTCAGACATCTCTTTGATTTCGAATTGACTGAAATCCGCAATTACTCTTGGAACATTCTCGTTTCCAAAATTGCTTACTTCCTTGGTTTTTCGACGTGCATAGGCAAACGGATCAATCAGGGACTCATTGATTGGTTCAATTGGTTCATGCTCATCTCTTCCGTTTAGTTGATTAATCAACATCGCTGCAACCGGCGCTTCAGCTTCTGGCTCTTCGGTCAAGGAAACCCGAACGGTATCCCCTAATCCGTCTTCGAGCAAAGTTCCAATACCTACAGCAGATTTGATACGGCCATCCTCCGCCTCACCTGCTTCCGTAACTCCCAGGTGCAACGGGTAAGGCTGCAATCCTTCTTCATCCATTTTTTGCACCAACAGGCGATAAGCTTGCACCATCACCTGCGGATTACTGGATTTCATAGAAAGAACAATATCGTAATAATTCAAATCTTCGCAGATGCGCAGAAATTCCAATGCAGACTCCACCATCCCCATCGGCGTGTCTCCATATCGACTCATAATTCTATCAGAAAGTGAACCATGATTGGTTCCTATCCTCATGGCAGTACCATGGTCCTTACAAATATCTACTAATGGTGTGAATTTCTCGCGAATGCGCTCAAGCTCTGCTTCATAACTGGCATCGGTATAGTCTATTTCTTCAAATTTCTTCTTGTCTGCGTAGTTTCCTGGATTGACCCGCACTTTCTCTACGATCTTAGCTGCCAACTCTGCTGCATTGGGAGTAAAATGAATATCTGCTATTAATGGTGTTTGATACCCCCTTTCACGTAATCCATTTTTGATGGCTTCAAGGTTTTGAGCTTCCTTAAGACTAGGTGCAGTGATCCGAACCAATTCACACCCTGCTTCTATCATCCGGATGGATTGCTCAATAGAACCCTGTGTATCCATGGTGTCTACAGTGGTCATGGACTGTACCCTAATCGGGTAATCACCGCCAAGTGGTACCTCTCCAATGTTGACCACCCGCGCTGTTCTTCGCGAATATTTTGTAAGACTGTTGCAGTAGCTTTTGGTGTTGGCTACTACTTGATCCAATGACGCCATTTCAAGTAATTTGAAGGGTTAACATCCAAGAATTATAAATAGTTAAAGTCAAATCAGATATCTCCAAGTTGAGGTCGGATCAGTAAATCCTCCACAACACTTCCTGAACTCAATTCCGAAGTGGTAACAACCAATTTGGCAATATCCTGAGCTTTGATGAAACGCTCTTCAGGAATATCCATCCCATCCCAGCTTGGTGTAAGTGTAGCACCAGGTAGAACGGAAGTCACCCGGACATCTGACTCTTTTAGTTCTTCACGGAGCACTTTAGAAAAACCATATAGTGCAAACTTGGAAATGCAGTAGGACCCTCCCATCGTATAAGCCATCAACGAAGCTGTGGAGCAAATATTAAAAATATGACCGGCTTTGTTGGCTTTCATTGCTGGCGCGATTCCACGTGTAATGTGATACGCCGAATAAAGGTTTGTATCAATCATAAACTCCAGACTGCCCTCCTCCTCGCCAAGCACTTCGCCTGGACGGAAAGTTCCGGTGTTGTTAACCAGTATAGAAACGGGTTTACCAATCATTTTCACAAAATCCAGGAAAGCATCAACGTCCTCTCGTTTGGAAAGATCTGCTTTACAGGTATGGACCTTTGCCTCTCGGGATTTCAGATCCTCTTTAAGTTGCTCAAGGTCTTCTTCATTTCTTGCGCAAGTGGCAACCGTATATCCTGCTGAGGCAAATGCTTCAACAATAGCCCTGCCTATGCCTTTTGTACCGCCAGTAACAACAACAAGCTTGTGCTCCATTCGTTTATTAGTAAATTTCGCAGTAAAGTTACGCCGGATTTTAGCCAAGAGGTTATGCAAAATAGTTTAGTTTGGCATTTCGAAGAATTCATCAACAAAAACGAATCGTATTTCAGCGTGAATCGCCTTATTTTCTTCCGCCATAACCCTACCCCCCTATGAAAAGTCTGGGGCTTTATGTGATCTTTATCGGCAACCTTTTCAAGCGGATGGAGTCCTTTAGGACTTATGTATCATTGACAATAGATGAATGCATCAAGGTGGGCTACAATTCAGTATTCATTGTTACAGTGATCTCGCTATTCATGGGTGCAGTGACCACTATTCAGGTGGCGTACAATCTGGTGAGTCCATTTATCCCTAAATTAATTATCGCAAACGTGGCCAGAGACATGACCTTACTGGAACTGTCTCCTACTATCATTGGATTGGTGTTTGCTGGTAAGATCGGATCCAACATTGCCAGTGAACTGGGTACCATGCGTATTACCGAACAAGTAGATGCACTTGAGGTTATGGGCATCAATGCCACCTCATACCTGGTACTGCCTAAAATTGTGGCTTCCCTGATCATGTTTCCGATGTTGGTGATCATTTCGATGTTTTTGACGCTTGTCGGAGGATATTTTGCCGGAACCGGTGTGGGTGTGATTACCGGAACAGATTTCATCTCAGGAATTCGATTGAATTTCGTGCCCTTTGCAATCTATTTTGCCATTATCAAAGCCTATACGTTTGCCTTTGTTGTGGCTTCGTTATCAGCGTTCAAAGGATTTTACATCAAGGGTGGAGCCCTGGAAGTAGGAGTCGCTTCGACTACCGCAGTTAACAACAGTTGTATTGGTATTTTGGCAGCAGATTATGTACTGGCCAACCTTCTGGCTCAATATTTAGGTGCATGATAGAAGTTAGTAACATCAAAAAAAGTTTCGGAGGCAAATCAGTTCTCAATGGAATCGATGGGACTTTTGAACAAGGGAAAGCCAATTTGATCATTGGCGCAAGTGGTACCGGAAAAAGCGTTTTATTGAAAAACATGGTGGGGCT
Source organism: Cyclobacteriaceae bacterium (assembly GCA_965215825.1). Lineage (GTDB taxonomy): Bacteria > Bacteroidota > Bacteroidia > Cytophagales > Cyclobacteriaceae > JAWPMT01. The sequence goes on from CBDCEM010000003.1 coordinate 3,224,584, forward strand.
TATACAACCGGACCAGGGCGAAGTACTCTACAACGACCGAAACTTCACGCATGGGGACAATAACATTCAGACAGATATCCGAAGGGAGATTGGTATGTTGTTTCAGGGAGGCGCACTCTTCGACAGCATGACAGTGGAGCAAAATGTAATGTTCCCGCTAAATGTATTAACAGAAATGCCTTCCGCTGAAAAGTTGGAACGGGTCAACTTTTGTCTGGAACGAGTGGACTTGCAGGGAGTGAACAAGAAAATGCCATCAGAGATCAGTGGTGGAATGAAAAAGCGTGTGGGAATTGCGCGCGCGATCGTTACCCAACCCAATTATCTGTTTTGCGACGAACCTAATTCCGGCCTTGACCCACAAACTTCTATTCGCATTGACAACCTGATCAAAGACCTAACTGATGAGTACAACATGACTACTGTAGTAGTCACTCACGATATGAATTCCGTGATGGAAATTGGGGACAAAATCATGTTTCTCTTTCAGGGAGATAAACTCTGGGAAGGGTCGAGCGAGGACATCATGCATACGGATGTGCAGGAACTCAATGATTTTGTATTTGCCACTCGTCTCATGAAAAGGATCAAAAACGAGTAAGAATTGCTCCATGGGAACTAAAAGCAAGCAAAAAAAGTGGCTCAAAACTCTCTACAAGTATCTTTTTGAATTTATCGTCGTATTTTCAGGTGTTTTCCTTGCTTTCTGGTTGACAGAGCGTCAGGATCAAAATAAGATCCTACAACAGCAACAAGACATATATCTGGCCGTCTATGAGGACTTGCAAAGCTTTTATGAGTCAGGCGTGAGGGAAAACAAAAAAGGATTCGTGGTATTTTTTGAACAACGAGATCAGAAGCTTGACAGCCTTATTGCTATCAAATCAATTCCGCTAAGGATGAGTTTCCACGGAGATTATTGGAAGATGCCCATCATTGAATCACTGATCCAAAGCGGCACCATGAATGAAGTGGACATTGCTACATTTAAAAAAATCGCACGCATGCATACCGTGCATCAGAACTTCCTGAAAAGGATTGAAGATTTTAACCTTTACTACGATAAATATGTAACTGCTGACTATGACCAAGGAATGGATCATTTTTATCAACCAGGAACCAATCAATTGAAACCTAAATATTTGTACCTGGAAAATGCCCTGAAAGAAATTTCCTCTTTTGCAGAGCTTCTGACCAAGATATCCGGCGAGTTGGCCATCGACATAAAAACGCATCATCTTGAGTGATTTTGTCAATATCTTTTAACTATAGAATCAACCTTCGCACACGAAACATGAAAAAACTCCTTATTATGAGATCCTTGCTACTCACTTTCATCTTATTTCTTAGTTTTCTGGCTCCAGCTCAAGACCTCAGCACGCCGATCCCCATGGATGAGGCGGTAAAGGTCGGCAAGCTTGACAATGGCCTCACTTATTATCTGCGTAAGAATAGTTATCCTGAAAATCGGGCACAAATGCGACTGGTGGTCAATGCCGGCTCTATGCAAGAGGATGAAACACAACTCGGACTGGCTCATTTCATCGAGCACATGGCCTTTAATGGAAGTACCAATTTCGAGAAGAATGACCTGATAGACTTCCTCCAATCCATCGGTGTAGAATTTGGTGCAGACCTCAATGCTTATACCAGCTTTGATGAAACTGTTTATATCCTTCCTCTCCCAACAGACGATGAGGAAGTACTCATGAAAGGATTGACAGTATTGGAAGACTGGGCTGGTGGAATTGCTTTTGATGATGAAGAAGTAGACAAAGAACGAGGAGTGGTCATTGAGGAATGGCGGCTGGGCCAGGGTGCGCAACAACGGATGCGAGATCAATATTTTCCAGTACTTTTTCAAGGATCACGGTATGCTGAGAGGCTCCCTATTGGAAAAAAAGAAATCATTGAAAATGCTTCTTATGACGAAGTAAAACGATTTTACAACGATTGGTATCGTCCCGGCCTGATGGCAATTGTTATCGTGGGAGACGTGGACCTGGATCAGATGGAACGTGAGATCAAAGAGCGCTTTTCTAAGTTAAAGCCTGTCAGGCAGCCTCGCGACAAAGCACCTAACACCGTACCTCCTCATAAGGAAACACTGGTCTCTGTAACCAAGGACAAAGAGAATCCATACACGGTGGTACAGATGATCTACAAACGACCTTCTAAGCCCATGAAAACTCAGGGGGATTTCCGGAATAGTTTTCTGAAAGCCATCTATAATCGCATGTTGAATGGTCGCTTGTCCGAATTGACTCAGACAGCACAGCCCCCGTTCCTGTTTGCGAGTTCGAGTTTCGGATCATTTGTGCGAGGTACCAGTTCGTACTCTTCTTTTGCAGTTGTTGGAGAAGATAAAATTGCCACGGGTTTGGAAACACTTGTTATTGAAAATGAACGAGTAAGGAAATTTGGTTTTACTGAAACAGAACTCTCAAGAACGCTGCAGAACATGCTCACAGAGTATGAGAACTATGAAAAAGAAAAGGACAAAACCGAATCTCAGAGCTATACTTCGGAATACGTCAATCACTTTCTGGAGGAAGAACCTTCTCCTGGCATCACCTATGAATTCGAATTCCTGAAACAAATTGCTCCTACCATTAACGTAACAGAAATCAATGCCCTGGCAGCACAATTCATTACCCCGGAAAACCGTGTTATTCTTGTTAATGGTATCGACAAAGACGGGGTATCACTACCTACAGAAAATGAAGTATTGTCGATGGTGAATGACGTGGACCTTACTTCCATTACGCCGTATGAAGACGCGGTAAGTGATGACCCATTATTGCCAGCTCTCCCACCGGCTGGAGAGGTTACTGCTAGTGAAATTAATGAGACCGTCGGCATCACGGAACTGACATTGTCCAATGGCATGAAAATCGTAGTTAAATCCACTGATTTCAAGAACGATGAAATTCAGATGTCAGCCTTCAGTTTGGGAGGAAGTTCTCTTTATGATGATGATGTCGCACAATCCGCCAGCAATGCATCAGGCGTGGCCTCCGTAGGAGGTGTAGGATCATTTTCTGCTATCGAACTGGGCAAAAAACTAGCTGGCAAAAACGTATCTGTCAGGCCTTACATTTCCACATTGCGAGAAGGATTTTCTGGTTCTTCCACACCCGAGGATTTCGAGACCCTCTTACAGCTGACTCATTTGTACTTTACACAACCCAGAAAGGACGAGGAAGCTTTTTTGGGCTTTATGGAGCGTAACAAAACCTTTTTAAAGAACCTTGAAGTCAATCCAAATTTCTATTTCCAGGATCAGGTTAGTCGAATCATGACTCAGGACCATCCTCGGGGTGGCGGCTTCCCAACAGAAGAAGAGCTCAACAAAATTTCACAGGACAAGGCATTAGAAATCTATAAAGAGCGGTTTTCCAATGCAGGAGATTTCACATTCTTCTTTGTCGGAAACATCAACCTGGAGGAAGCAACTCCACTCTTTGAAACCTATCTGGGATCACTTCCTGGTAACACAACAAAGGAAACTTTCAAGGATCTTGGTGTTCGCCTTCCAACAGGTCCTCTGGATAAAAAAATCTATAAAGGAGTCGATCCTAAAAGTACCGTCAGAATTACCTTTCTAGGAGAAAAAGAACTGGACGTTGAAACCCGTTACCAATGGAGATCACTTGCAGAAGTTGTAAGCAACCTGCTCATCGAAGTATTGCGTGAAGACGAAAGTGGTGTTTATGGAGCTGGAGCATCGGCATCAGCTAATAGCTATCCCTATGATAACTATGCGTTCAATATCTCTTTTCCCTGCGCCCCTGAAAATGTTGACCGACTGGTAACTGCAGCAATCGAAGAAGTGAAAAAAATCCAGAAAAATGGCATTGAGCAAGATGAGATCGAGAAGATACAAGAAGGTCAATTAAAGAACTGGGAGGAAAACCTGAAGCAAAACAGGTACTGGATCGGTAGGTTAAATAGCTACTATTACTACAAAGGTGATTTGGACAACTTTTATAAATACGAGGAGTATGTCAACGACCTTAATAGCAATGATTTGCAAAGACTTGCAAACGAATTGATTGATCTGGATAAGATGATCAAAATTGTGCTATATCCAGAATCGGAGGAGTAATAAAATGATGATAGGGGTGTAATGCCCCTTTTTATCATTGTCGAGTGGACCAGAACAATCATTACACCAGAAAAAAAATGACTCGAATTTCCTCAATGAAACGAATACAACTCATCTCTTTGCTTCTACCCGTTGCCATCATACTCACCAAATGCAAAGAAAGTCCCATACCGGAACAAGAACCGACGATTTGTCGTTTGACCAAAGAGACTGAACAATACACCGAAACAAGATCTCATAGTATTTCTTATGAATTCCAGGATGAGCAACTAATTCAAGTAGTGGCGGTTTTGGAAGATCCTGAATCCAGTTTTAGCATTTCGGCAAGGGTTTCTTATGACGAACATAATCGGCTTTCTCGTTTAGATGTCGATGAAAATCAGTATTCCATTTTAAACTACCGCGGGGATACAATTGAAGCTATTCATAGGGTCTTGGGATCAAATTTGGATAACAGAACAAGCATCTACCTGAAAGATGAACAAGGCAACATTGTTCCTCTGGACGGTAATGAATACATTTACAATGATCTAGGACAACTCACTGACATCATATTTGAAGAACCAGCGGGCGAGCTTGATCCGGAATCCCCAGCTTCTTTCCAATTCGAATATGATGATCAGAAAAATCCATTTCAAGGTCAACCATCCATAAAAGCAGCCTTTTTATATACGGCATCTGGAAATCCTACGAAACTGATGTATTTCAGCTTTGATCAACAGGGAATACAAGGTCCTAACAACGTAACAGATTTTAGTTTGACACTCCGAACAGGAAACGAAATTCGAGATCAGTGGACCTATAATTACAATGACCTGGGTTATCCAACTGAGGCGAAAATCGGCCATAGTTTCTTTTACAATTATGACTGCTATTAATGTAGGTTCAGCAGGTCATAGGGTAAATTTACAAATAACTGTTAATTATCTTGATCAAAAAAAAGAGAGTACCTTTTGAGGCACCCTCTCCTATCTGTGTTAACAATAATGTACTAGTAGCCAGGGTTTTGGTCTAATAGGTCATTGTTATCGATTTCCTGTGTAGGTAATGGAAGCACAAGTCGATCATCACTGGTGATGGTCGGTTTTAACGTACGCGCATTGCCCAGTCTGATCGCATCAAACCAGGAATGACTTCCTTCGAAAGCCAGTTCTTTGACTTTCTCTTCTTGCATCAAATCAAGAAATTCATCAACAGTACCGGCCGTTGCATCAGCAAGTCCCACACGGCCACGAATGACATTCAAATCCGCTAGTGCTCCTGCCAGGTCCGGAGCGGCCTGACGCGCCCTTGCTTCTGCCCGGATGAAGTACAATTCCGCCAATCTCATGATATACGTCGGGTCATCCTGCGTATTCACGTTGGGGTACTTTAACACTTCGGGAACACTTGCATCTACGCTTGCTCCTTCTCTTGGATCACCACTAATTAGTGTAAGGAAAGCTGCTGTTGGGCCATAATCCTGTCTTCCGCCAGAAGCCTGACTCAGGAAGAAGAACGAATGTCCTGATTGCTCCGTCGTAGCATTCGCGAACATGCCGAATATCAACTCGCTGGACGCCAATCGATTGATGAAGATGTCATCGTAATTGGCTTCCAAAGCAAATGCGCCATTGTCGATCACCTGAGTGGCCAAACTTATTGCAGTAGCATAGTCACCCTGATATAGAGCGACTCTGGCTTTCAATGCCTGTGCCGTCACAACTGAACCCAGATGACTCGCACCAAAATCAGGACCATTAGCAATAGCAAAATCCAAATCCTCATTAATTGACGCATAAGTTTCAGTAACACTGGATCTCGCCAGGTCCTTGTTCGTCGTGTTTCCAGGCACTAACCTAAGTGGAGCTCCAAGTGCCGAACTATTATCCCAGAACTGACCGAAAAACCTGAGGGCATCAAAATGTGCCAATGCCCTTAGGAACCTGGCTTCTGCAAGGATTTCATTCTTACGTGAAGCGGGGCTAAATGCCTCCTCATCTATCAGCGGAACTGACTCAATGACATTCGAAGCCCTGTCAGCCATCTCGTAGATATCATCCCATGTATTGGTCAACGTATTGTCTGCGGGAGACGCATTGTTGTTCTCCGAATCAAAGGTGATACTACGTGTCGTACTTGCCGTAGAACCCAGGTAAATGAACTGATTTGGTCCATATATGACTTGCATCCTTCCATAGTACCCATCCTGATTCAAGGCAGCATATGTTCCATTTAAGGCACTTTCCGCATCTACTGGTGTAGTTATAGCGGTTGTATTGGACAAACTCTGTTGCGGTTCCGTATCCAGGTTGTCATACAGACTGCAGGCGCTTAAAAATGCTCCCACAACAGCCGTAAAGATTATTTTATTCAAAATACTTTTCATTTCATTGCTCAATTAAAATCCTACTTTAACGCCGAATGTATAAGTCTTACCACTTGGATAAGTGTCGTTATCCACGCCAAGTGCAGCTCCTTCATTTCCGCCAAAAGTGCTTACTTCAGGGTCTACACCACTGTAATCAGTAGCTGTCCACAAATTGGTCGCCATGGCATAAATGTTCACATTACCCAGGAAACTTCCTGCAAGCAGGCTCTCAGGTAAATCATAAGAAAGAGACAAGGTTTTTAACCTCAAATAAGATCCGTCCTCAACCAGGAAGCTAGAAACCCTGCGGTTGTTGTTTGGGTCTCCAATTACAACTCGTGGAACATCGGTGTTAGGGTTTTCTGGTGTCCATCTTTCCAGGTTACGGGTAATCGCATTATCCTGATTTCTCATGAACATAGTTCCTCTTATGCCGAAGTTCATGATATCGTTTCCTTCTGAAAACTGAAAGAAAGCATTCAGGTTAAACCCTTTCCAGCTCATGTTACTTGTAACACCTCCAAAAATATCAGGGTTAGGATTGCCGAGGATGACCCGATCATCTTCCGTGATTTTGCCATCTCCATTGGTGTCTCTGAATCTAAAGTCTCCAGGAGCAGTACCGGGCGCTTGATAAATACCATCAGCGGCTCCTGCATTAACTGCATCGATCTCACTTTGATTCTGAAAGATGTTCTCTACTTCATATCCGAAGAATGCACCCAGGGGTTCTCCCTCTCGGATGATGCTTTGATTGAAACCAGTAGTATTGATATCGCTACCATCCACCAGTTTGATCACCCGGTTTCTGAAGAAAGTGACATTTCCAGATAGGTTCCAGGAAAAATCACCAACATTAAGCACTTCTCCACCCAGTTCGACCTCCAGGCCTTTGTTCTCCATTTCACCTACATTCTGGAATACACTGTTAAATCCGGAAGTTCGGGGAAGTGGTACCTGAAGCAGGATATCTGTAGTAACTTTTTCGAAGTAATCCACGGAACCCGTGACACGACCTTCAAACAAAGCAAAATCAATAGCAAGGTCAGTTTGAGTAGCTACCTCCCATTTCAACCCTGGATTAGCAATTTGAGAAGGCCTTGTACCGCCGTTTCCACCATAGAATACATCTCCATTGAACAAGCCTCTGGAAGCGAAATTCCCAACCTTATGGTTTCCTGTAACACCCCAGCTAGCTCTGAACTTCAGATTTTCGACAAAAGATGCATTAAAGAAGGTCTCATTAGAAATGGTCCAACCTACTGCTAAAGAAGGGAAAAAACCGAATCGATTGTCCTCCCCAAATCGTGAAGTACCATCTGTTCTAACGGTACCTGTAAATAGGTATCGGTCAGCAAAATTGTAATTCACCCGGGCGAAATAGGACTGTAAGCCCCAATCTGTTGCCACACCATCCGCATTAGTTGGTGTAGAAGCAGAGTTGAAAGTTCGCAAAATCTCATTTGGGAAGTTCGAAACCGCCGCAGAGTATTGATCTCTCTCAACAGTTTGCCACTCCGCACCTACCAGGGTGTTGAATTTATGATCTGAGTTGATGTCAAAAGCATAATTCGCAGTGTAAGTATTATTGATGGTAATGCTCTCATCCTGGCCTCTTTCTGCCCATCCGAATCCATTCAAAATACCGCCCAAGGTAGATGGCGCCCAATACAGATCCCTCGCCGTATTGATATAGTCTGCGGAGAACGTTCCTTTCAATGTTAAGTTTTCAATGGGCTCATACGTAGCGAAGAACGTTCCCAAGAATCGGTAGCTTCTAAACTCATTGTCATAATCTTCGGCTGCTGCAACCGCATTATCAAACTGATTGGTAGCAGTGTAGCTTCCGTCAGGGTTGCGAATCTCAAGGTCGGGTCGCGTTCTCTGTGCAGAGAAGTAAGGTCCAATGATGAAATTGTCATTCGCCTGAATGATGTCCTTAGTGTTGCTTACCATTAGCGAGTTACCAAACTTCACCTTTTCACCAGCCTTAGCATCCAAATTGACTCTGGCCGTCAAACGCTTGAAACTTGTCCCAATTTGTGTTCCTTCCTGATCATCATACTGTACCGAAGTGAAGTAAGAAAGTCCTTCTGAACCTCCACGAGCGGAAACAGAAAACTGTGAAGTTTTTGCTGTACGGAATACCGCATCTAACCAATCCGTATCTCCGGTAGACCAAAAGTCATCGTCTCTTGGAGCCAGGCCTCCATTTACACGAGCTTCATTTTGAAGTTCAATGTATTGCTCTCTATTCAACACATCAGGAAGTTCAAACACCTCTGTGAATCCGGTATTGAAACCTACATCGAGTTTAGCCTTTCCCGGAATTCCGCGTTTCGTGGTAATCAAAACTACGCCGTTTGCAGCCCTGGAACCATAAATAGCGGTAGCAGAAGCATCTTTTAATATTTCAATGGATTCCACATCATTGAAGTTGATCTGGTTCATGGAGTTTCCCCCCTGACCACCAAACCCACCAAAAGAACCTTGCCCACCAGCTGTAAGCGTCGTTGAGAATACGTCTATCGGCTCAATTGGAATCCCATCAACCACATATAGCGGTTGGTTATTAGAGTTAATAGAGGCAGAACCTCTAACCCTTACAGAAATACCACCACCTGGTTGTCCGTTATTATTAACTACCGAAACACCGGCTGCACGACCTTGCAACGCCTGATCAATTCCCGGTACCGGGACCCTGGCAATGTCTTCTCCTTTTACAGATGCAATGGCCCCAGTCAGGTCTTTTCGGTTTTGAATCCCATACCCTGTTACCACTACTTCCGATAGTCGCTGAACATCACTTAGCATATCCACGTCTACAACTGACCTGGAACCTACTGCCACTTCCTGGGTTAACAAACCAACAAATGAGAAAACCAGAATGGGATTCTCTCCTTCCACCGTAACCCTGTAATTACCATCCAGATCCGTAGAAGTACCTGATGCCGTTCCTTTCAAAAGGACGTTCACACCTGGTATGGATTCCCCGGTATCATCCGTCACCTTACCGGAAACGGTTCTCGATTGCGCTCGACTGGTCAAGACCAAACCCAAGCATAAAATCAATAGTAAAATGTTTTTCATAAGCATTCTTTCTTTTGTATAGCGGTAATGTTAGTTGTAACAACAAGCAGTGAATTGTAGAAAAAAGGCAGGCAGTTGTAGAAAAGAAGGAAGCTTGAGATAAGGGAAAGTATGTCTTTAGTTGGCCATTGTGACGCGGTTATTCGTATTTAGATCAAATGCCGAAAAAACACCTGATTCACATCGCAAAACATCATGAAATCATTTACTTTTCATACAAGCAAACAGAGAATTAAATTTTGCGATTTAGAGTGAACAAAATATAAAACAACGTATCTAAATAACAACAGAACCGTTTGCTGAAGTAAATTTATTGACCAGTGTTCAAATGGATAACGCTACATATTGAATAAGGCACGGCAACAATAAGACCGAATAAATGCTGAAATGTCACAATGGATTATCCATGTATTTTTACAATTTGTAACTTATCACTGCTGAAAGGATGAAAATACGCCCTTATGTACTCGCAGAAACGAATTGGGAAGCGGTTAAAGACGCGTCTTTTGATTTAGCAATCCTACCCTGGGGAGCAACAGAAGCACACAATTATCATCTCCCCTATGCAACAGATATCATTGAGTCCGAATTCATCTCTCACGAGTCGGCCCGGACCGCCTGGGAACGTGGCGCCAAAGTAATCGTTCTGCCGACAATTCCATTTGGAGTTAATACGGGACAATCAGATATTTATCTGGACATGAACCTCAACCCCAGTACGCAAATGGCCATTCTCCAGGACGTCCTTGAAGTGCTGAACCGCCAGGGTATCAAGAAGTTCATGCTGCTCAATAGTCATGGAGGCAACAACTTCAAACCAATCATCAGGGAATTGGGTCTGAAATTTCCAGAGATGTTCCTATGCATGACTGACTGGTTTCGGTCCCTTGATAAAACTCAGTACTTTGATGAGAAGGGTGACCATGCAGATGAAATGGAAACCAGTTTGATGCTTCATTTTCGACCGGATCTTGTTTTACCCAAAGATCGATGGGGAGATGGCAGGGAAAAGCAGTATAAGATCAAAGCCCTTTCAGAGGGTTGGGCTTGGTCTGAGCGACAATGGTCAAAGATCAGCCAAGACACGGGTACCGGAAACCCACATCATTCCACGGCAGAAAAAGGAGAACGATTCTTCAAAGATGTCACAGAAAAAATGGGCAACCTCATGTATGACATTGCGAAAGCTGATTTGGAGGATTTGTATGAGTGATTGAATCTGGTACCTGGTACTTGGTACTCGGTACATGGTACTTGGTACTTGGTACTTGGTACTTGGTACTTGGCCTGATGGTAACCACTCTCGTAGACATTTTTGATTACACTTCTCCTTTTGGACCCGTTGGTCACATTTTTGACTTTCTGATATTGGAAAACTATATGCAAGAGTTATTGACCAAAAGGAATGAAGTGATCAAAACAATTGCCGAATCTAACAGATGGAAAGAGTTTATTGACGTCAAATAATTAATGAATCACCTAAAATTTGGAGTCTTCATCGAATGATAGCCAAGGTGTTTGATTGCACGTGAATAAAATTGGCGACCCTCGGATAACAGTTTTAATTCTTAATCAACTTCCTGGTTGTTATCAGCCTTCCTTTCCTATCAAAAAATTGGGCCAGATAAATACCTTTCGGATAAGTACTTAAATCAACTTGCGCCGGGGCCTGTTCTCTTTTTAATACGAGCTGTCCTCCAAGGTCCAGCATCTGGAAAGCTCCCAAATTGACTGAACTTTGGATCTGGATGATATCTTTTGTAGGATTGGGATAAACCTTGAGGTCTACCCATGTTCTTTCGAGATCGCTGTTGAGTACAATGTCTCCCTGGTCCAATTTCCCAAGAAACAATCCGCGACCATGTGTAGCCGCTACTATCACACTATCTGACTGCCTTATTTTGACCATGTCCACACGAACATTGGGAAATGATTCATTGTAGGACACCCATTCAGTCTCACTATCATACCGATTCTCCAATCCCCAAACACCTTTTTCAGTAGCTATAACCACTTTACTGTGATCATTGGGGTTAAATAAACCATATCTCACAGGGACATCTGGCAGGTTTCTGTCAAGATTCGTCCAATTTTCACCACCATCTCCAGAGACCCAAACGGACTCTATCCCATAATTCGAAATTGTCACCAGTACATGATCGCTGGTCTTACCAATGTCTACGGAAGAAACATAACCTACCGGTAATTGGTTGTTATCTATCTTTTCAGCTACTGGGACATTGGGCAAACCTGTAACTCGATAAACATCTCCTAACTGGTTTCCGAGAATCATAGTGGCCTCATCGGCCGGTTCCCATGGCGAAATTTTCATAGCCGAAAAGGCAGCTTGACTGCCAGTACCCAAAGCTATGGTAGTGATGGTGTCTCTGCCTAAGTCAGGTTTTTGTAGATACTTGTTGACATTGAGAACCAATAAGGTATCTAAGTACCTGCCAATCAAACTTTCATACAATTGCTGTACACCTCCATCTGTTGCAACGTTCGTAAATAACAAATTTGATCGATCGTCGTAAGTTGCTGGATTGATGAAAGTACCAGCCCTGGGCATCGGTGTAAAGTGAATTTCGCTACCAAGGAATACGTTGTAGAAATTTGCTTGTGCTGAGGTTATCCGCAATCTCGGATCATCGGCATCAAAAAAGCAATAGGCGCCATCTCCGTAGCCAATCCCTCCCTCTATGTTTATCAAACCAGCCTCTGTGGTCACAGTATGATTGTCTTGTGCCCCAGCCAGCACTTCATTATTTCCATGATCAGGATTCAACGCAACCGTATAAAACTGCATCGTATTGAGGCCATTGTTCAGATCCCTAAATTCCAATGGAGTTTTAACCTCAGAGCTCTCATTTCGGGCCGAGATATTGGGTGAATAATAGATTCCTCCATCGGTGGCCATCAATACTTCATCTGTCCCTTCAACGAAGTGTATGATGTGAACATCCCCGTGAACGTATCTGTTTTTCAAACTATCGACGTTGGTGCCGGGTGGGTTAAGTTGTTTGAGGTAACCCTGGATATTATAACTGACACTCCAATCCGATAATTTTTGCCAATCGAGTACTGAAGCATTCACATCTGGTTCCTCGATGGAATACATATCAAGTGCACCAATGATCAGGTCCTTACCGTTAATTGGATCTACACCCATCGCTAGTGCATGCCATGGAATATTACTCCATAATGCACCATTCAGCTGATAAGGATCCGGGACTTGCTCCCAATTTCCATTTGTTTCTTTTCTATAAAGTTGATTGAACTCCGGAGCATCCCTGTAATGCCCAAACCTGTTTACTGTTGCTCCTGTTCCTATGGCATATATAATATCTGCACCAGACTTGAGCGTTACACGGCCTGCAACAACACCATCGACCAACTCATTTGAGGTAATGTTGTCAACCAACGTACGATGAGTGATCCAATTCAGCCCATCCGAGGACATAAGAATATGTCCTCCTCCTATCAATTCCAGATTCCTCATCGTGCCAACGTACAGGTCCCCGGTTGCCGTCAATTCAATATCTGACACTGCATAGGAGTACTCCTTTCCCTCAACATTCGGTAACACCTGGGTCCAGGAAGCTCCTCCGTCCTCTGATCGATAAAGACCATCGGAAGGTTCTGAAGCGAAAACCCGCCCCTTATAAGTACCAGAAGCCACGGCCGCATAAATTACTCCAACTCCGTTTTCATCCCTAACAACGATATCATTGATGTAGTCAAAATCCGATGTTGATGTCAGCAATTCCCATGTTGATCCACCATCGGTGGTCTTATAAATACCTACTCCACTTGAAGAAGATTCGCGATAGATAGGAACGGAAGTAAACGACTCACCTGTACCGGCATAAAAAGTTGAGGGATTTGTAGGATCAAAAGCCAGAGAAGAAATGGACAAAGAGGTCCAATCATCAGATATGGGTACCCATTGGGCGTTGTTTCTAAAATCAGGATTATACCAGATACCACCCGTTGCTGTTCCGATCCATAAGCGATTAGCATCATTGGGATCAATCATCAATGTTCGGGTTCGGCCAGCCATCTCCTGAGAGGGAATCTGTGTCCACTGGAGGTTTCTGCTTTCCTGCTCAACCCTTTCTGCTATGGGTAAGGTTTTTGGAACCTTTCTCGTCACAGGGTCCATGGTCATTATTAAGTCACGAAACGCAGCCTTATCAGGTCCAGACAGCTCCATTTGTGACAAGGAATTGATCTCGGACAAATATCCTTTTCTCGTAGCGAGTTTATTGCTTTGAAGGCCGTAATCATACAAAAAGGGAAGGGCAAGAACGACCAGCAGGAGTGAAATTAGGTAATGATTCTTCATAAGGTTAGCTGTAGCAGGTTATGATGAGGACAAGTTCAACTGCAAATTCCCTAAAGGATTCGATCAACTTTTTTCAACTACATATCGCATTTAAATGAACTATTCCTTCGTAGAATTCACAGCTTAGTCCAGGAGGATTATTTTCTGTCTTATGCTAAGGATGGTATGAAAGCAGTGGTCTGGACTACCCCTGCTTTCATGTAATTATTCAATGAGTGTGGTTATTGCGAAACCTACTCATTTTTTAAATTCTCAGAAGGGTTTGCTCGTGCTGCCTTCATTGCATGAAACCCCGTCGTGGAAACGGTCACCACCAAAATAATGAGCGTCACCAGAGCAAAGAGCATAAAATTGATTGCGATGTGATACTCAAATTCCTGCAACCAGTTTTCTGCAAACATGTACGCAAATGCAAAAGCAGGAATCGCCCCGATAAGTACCAGCCACACAAATTCTTTGACCAATAGCGAAATAAGTCCCTGAACACTGGCTCCCAGTACTTTTCTGATACTGATTTCTTTGCTTCGTTGCTCTGCGGTGAAGGAAGCCAGCCCCAATAAGCCAAGGGATGCAATCACAATCATCATCACCGAAAAGCCTAAAAACAAATTTCCTCGTACTTGATCATCTTCATAAAATTCCACAAAGTTCTGGTCCAGAAACTGCGACTCAAACGGGAGATTAGGAAAAAGTTCACCCCAGGTATTTTCAACGAAAGCCATCGTTTCCTGATAATTGCCACTTAGTCGAAGCATTACACGCCTGTTTGATAAGTTAGGAAGGAAAAGCAAGGGCTCTATTGGATCGTATAGTGATCGGTGGTGGAAATCCTTTGAGACGCCAATTACCCGATGAAAAACGGTAGAGTCTTGCGCGATTTGGAAACGTTTGCCAATAGGGTTTTCCCATTGTAAGCGGCGCACCATTGCTTCGTTCACGATAACTGCCTGAGCCGTATCGGTGCTAAAATCGGTTGAGAAATTTCTGCCTTCCACGATCTCTACGCCCAAAGTCGGAAAGTAATCAAAGTCAACCTGAAAAAGATTGACTCCAAAATCGTCCATGGCACCATCTTTTGTCTCCACAGGAAGCAGGTTTTTGGAATAACCGTTTCCAGGCACCGTTCCTGCACTTGAAATCGAAGCAATGTTCGGATTTTGCGACAAGCGATTTTTCAATACTTCCCATCTCTGAAAAGCTTCACCCCTTAACCTAAAGGTAGCCACTTGTTCTTTGTCAAATCCAAGGTCCTTGCTTCGTACATATTGCATCTGATCGTAGATGATGAAGGTACTGATCAACATGAAAATAGAAATTGCAAATTGCAAGCCTACTAGGCTCCTCCTCAACCATTGATTACCTGATCTTTTGGCCGAAGCTCCTCCGCGCAAGGCCCTCGAAGGCGTAAAAGCCGACAAGTAAAAAGCAGGATAAGATCCGCTCAAAATACCTGTAACAATCAAAATGAGAATGATAACAAATATAATCTCGGTAGACAGTAACTGACCCAGGTCAAGTGTAGTGCCGAGGCTTACATTTATCGCAGGAACCACCGCCGCCAGCAAAATGAGACTCAGGATTAAACTTGTAAAGGCAATTACTACACTCTCTGCAATGAACTGACTGATCAATGTTCCTCGCTGTGCACCCATGGTTTTCCTGATTCCAACTTCCAGGGACCTTTTCATGGAGCGCGCAGTAGCCAAATTCATGTAATTGATGCACGCTATGATAATCAGGAACAAAGCAACCACTGAAAAAATGTAGATATATTCAATGCTACCAGTTGGGACAGGCTCCCCTTCAAAATCTGAGTACAAATGAATATCTCTGATCGGCAACAATTCATAAACCACACTAACATTGAACTGATCAAAAATCACCCGGACATATTGATCCATGATCTCTTTGTTCAGTTTGTCCCTCACCACTTCAGGATTGGCTTGTGGCTGGAGTTTCACATAGGTATAAATGTTGAAGCCTCCCCAGTTTTGCGAATTATACATACCCTGAACGGTACTGGCAGAAGCAAGGGCATCGGCAACGATGTGAGAATTCTGAGGTTGGTCTTTGTAAACCCCTGTTACTTTATACGAATTATTATCTGTGGCCAATAATTCGCCAATTGGATTTTCTCCTTTAAAAATTCGCTGTGCTTCAGATTCACTTAAACAAATGGTATTGGGTTCATTCAATGCCGTGGCAGGATCGCCTTGAAGAAATTCATAAGTAAAAACATCAAATACCGTCGAATCTACCAGGTATAAATCCTCAATATTGTAACTGATGTTCTCTCGTTCCATTCGTGTTCTACCCTGGGGAACATATCTCACATATTGATCCACTTCACCGAAAGTTTCCTTGACTGTACGTCCTACCGGCAATTGCGTAACCGCCCAGTTGAACGAATCATCAGGTTCAGAAATTCTTGACGAAATCCGATAGATGAGATCTGCATCTTTATGGTAATTATCGTAACTGAGTTCCTGAAAAAGATAGAGAAGAATGAGCAGACTGGAAACGATACCCAGCGTAAGCCCAAAGATATTAAGTGCCGCATATCCCGGCTGTCGGAGTAAATGCCGAACCGCAATGCGTAAATAGTTATTAAACATGTTTTTGACCTTTGGTAATGAAGTTGAGCCAAAGATACATCTCTTACAAGATCAAAAGGATCAACGCTGGTATACAGTTATGAATGGAAAACATAAACAATACAGGTATTTATCTTGAAACTTAAATAGATTCCACAACCAGAGCAGTCCTCATTAGGTCTTGTAAATAATGTAACTATCTCCATGGCAATGAGGGAAGTTTCCCCCTTCTGACCCGATGAAAACAGCTACATCATTAATTATTCATCTCTCAAGGAATCCACGGGATTGCTTCTCGCTGCTTTCAAAATTTGCCAAGTGATGGCCGCTCCAACAAAAAGTAAAACCACACTCGTCGCCCCGAAATAGTTGAACATATTTGGACTGATGCGATCAGCGAATCCCTCCAGCCAGAAATTTGATGCCCACCAGGCTAGTGGCCAGGCGATCACAGTAGCAACTGCGACCAAACGGAGCACACCTATCGAAAGCAAACCGAGCAATCTACTTATCCCCGCACCCAGAACTTTTCGAATCCCAATTTCCTTTTGTCGTGCCGTGGTGATATAAGTCATCAAGCCAATTAACCCCATGCAAGCGATGAATACGGTTAACCCCGCGAATACAAGCAGAATTCTGCCCGTAGAAGATTCTGCTTGATATAAGTTTTGGAAATCTTCATTTAAAAAGAAGTATTGCAAAGGCTTCTGTGGAGCAAATCTTGACCAGGATTGATCAACATAAGTCAAAGTTTCTTCCAAATCAGACACATTGGACAACTTGACGTTAATGAATTGACTATCATCAACTTCGGACAATTCCAGTGACATGGGCCCCATTTGTTGATGCAGCGATTCCACATGGTAGTTTTTCACTACACCAATGACAGTCAAAGGCCGGTCTTTTTTGAAAGCTGAAGTAAGTTTTTGACCTATGGGATCTTTGAATCCAAATTTCTTTGCAGCAGTCTCATTGATCACCACCGCATTAGAATCAGAAGGAAATTCTCTGGAAAAAAAACGACCCTCAAGGATATCTAGCCCAAAAACTTCCATGTGATCATGTTGTATTTGGTTGCTCAGGAACAAGAACGTCTCAGCATCACCTTTTCTTCTGTATGACCTGATTTCATAAGTCTTTCCTGGAACTGTTTCCGATTTGCTAACCTGTTGTATGTTAGGGTTCCGAAGTAGTGTTTGTTTGAAGTTCTGGTAATCAGCACCTAACCAGGCAGGCTGTTTGACCACCAATACCTGCTCCTGATCAAAGCCCAGGTCTTTGGATTGCATGTGATTGAGTTGACCATAAACGACACTGGCTCCAATGATGATCACGATGGAGCAAACAAATTGAAAAATCACCAACAAGCTTCTGAAGCCCTGTTTCTTACTTCCTTTTGATTCTCCTTTGATCGCAGAAATAGGTGAAAACCTGGATAGGACAAATGCCGGATAAAGTCCCGAAAGCAAGCCAATAAGTACGGCCATTCCGATTAATAAAAACCCAACACTATAGTGGCTTATGAGGTCGAAGGCCAGTGTTTTGCCTACCAGTTGGAAAAATAACCCTTTGAATGTTTGCACCAGGGCAAAAGCAATCATGGTAGCGGTAACTGAAACCAGGACGGCTTCAAAAATAAACTGGTAGATCACCAAAGCCCGGGAAGACCCCATGACCTTCCTGACACCAACTTCTTTTCCACGGTTGATGGCATGTGCAGTAGCCAGGTTAATAAAGTTGAATATGGCGATGGCCAAACTCATCAGTGCAATTAATCCATAGATGTATATATAAGTAATATTTCCTCCTGCCTGAAGTTCCCGGTCTGAATTTGATTTAAGATGGATATCCGCCACTGGCATGAGCTTGTAATCCACCCGGTTACCTGCTTCTTCCCAGTCCTGAATATCTAGTCCCGTAAAAAATTCGATTTCTGCCGCCATGTGATCATAAAAAATGGTCCGTATGCGCTCTTCAAAATCTGGCACATCAGTTTTCGGGCTCAACCGAATATAGCAGTACTGACCCGCGCTTACCCACCTGTTTTGATTCCATCTGTCATTAGATAGTATGGAACCAACCATATTGAATTTGATATGACTATTGGGAGGCGGATCTGCTACGATCGCACTTACTGTATAGAACTCCTTGCCCCCATCAATCGTCAGTGTCCTTCCAATAGGGTTTTCTGCGTTGAAATACTTATGAGCATAGGACTGAGTCAGTACCAAAGACCTTGGGTTCGCAAGAGCCACTACAGGATTTCCCTGCAGTACCTCAAAATTAAAAACGTTGAAAAATGATGAATCTGTAAACAAAACATCTTCTTCCACGATGACCTTATCCCCGTCCCCTACTAACAAGGAGTTTACTTTTAGCATCCGTGTGGCTTCCAACACTTCTGAGTAATCGCTGAGCAGCTTATTGGCCATAGGCCCCGAGGTTGTCGCACTTAGGTTCGGTTCCCCTCGAATGATCGCATGGTTCTCGACCCGGTAAATCTGATGATAACCGTTATGAAAACGATCATAGGTCATCTCATTGACGACATATAGGGCTATGAAAATAAAGCTGGCAATCCCAATAGATAATCCGGATAGGTTGATGAGGAAATAAGCTTTGTGCTTTCGTAAACTGCGTAATGCAGTGAGATAAAAATTAATTAGCATACCTGTATTTGAGTTTAATTGACCTTCTAGTTTTTTCCAGGCGTACGGCTGACAACAACGAACCACATCCCAGGCGTAATGAAGAAGTGCCCTGGTTTTTCCCACTTCCTCTAACCGGTCGATGTAGAGTTCCTCCAGGTCTCCATAGAGTTCCTCAAAACGTTCACTTTTACAATACCACTGAAAAAAGAGGAAAAGCAAACGGGGAAGTTTGGGCGAGTTGTTTACTGGTTCCATTGAAAAGCTTTTTCAGAAACCTGATTGCGCAAGCGAGTTCTCAATTCCATGGATTCATCCAGGGCTTTCTTACCCAGTGGAGTTATTTGAAATAAGCGGCGGCGCTTCCCTCCTCGTTTTGCTACCGGGTCACTCATTAGAGATTTAAGCATGCCTTTCTCTTCGAGCCGGTAAAGTGCCTTATGTACTGCACTGATGTTTACGCTACGATCAGACTGATCTGCTATTTCCGCCTTGATTGCTACCGCATAAGCTTCTTCATAAAGGATAGCAACTATCAATAAAACTATCTCTTCGAATTCTCCAAGGTAAAACCTTCCCATATTCATCACTTTTGCCAGTAATATACGAGGGTTTTTTATTAATGTTCACTTTTGCCAATAAAATAAAATTCCGATTCGCTACCATTTTTTTCTTGATCAATGGTAAGCGCCGTAATTATTAGACGAGATTTCCTATCTTTCATTGTATATGAAGTGGAAGTTATGCGTATTCCTTCTAATTCTCCCTCTACTCTCTTTTGCTCAGCTTAAGATTGATAGCTTAAAACTGCAATTAGAAGCATCCGAAGACCCCATGGAAAGGTTTTCTCTTAGCATTCAACTGGCGGATCAATATATTTATAAAGCGCCCAGGACTTCACTTCAATACGCCCGGTCAGCACAAACCATCGTCCAAAAACGGGACAATCAAGAACCTTTTGCTACTGCTCTAAATCGCATTGGTAGCGCGTATTGGTCATTAGGTAAGCTGGACAGTGCACTGATTTTCCAGGATAAATCACTGAGAATTGCTCAAAGTGGCAATTTCCAATCACTTGAGGCCAGAGTCATGGGGAATCTGGGAAACATATATGCTGCTGGAAGTCAGTCGTATGACGCCCTGTTTTATTACAAGTCGGCATTAGAGAAATTTAATGCACTCAAGATCGCAAACCGGCAGTTTGCCATGCTCAACAACATTGGGAAAGAATACCGGGACAGGGGCGAACTGGACTCAGCCACTTATTATCTGGAGAGAGCTGAAAAGATGCTTCAACCTGAATTTGCTTTTATGGAACCTATCTTCCTCTTCAACCTCGCTGATCTGACCTTGGAGAAAAACGAACTAAAAAAGGCCGATTCGCTTCTCAACGCCTGTCAGCTTTCTGCCACAAAATACGGAGCTGGAAGAGCTTTAATTCGAGTTGACCAGATGAAAGCGGAGATTTTATTGCGGGAAAAATTATATACGAGAGCATACAATTTCGCTCAAAGTGCTTATCGGGCTGCCAAGAAGACACAAGTCAAAGACCTCATTGCGATTTGTGCGCTTACCTTGTCAAAAGCTGAACAAAATCTCGGTAGTACGCGGCTTGCGTATGAGTACCTAAACGAACACCTGACCATCAAAGATTCACTCGAAAGCAGTCGTATCAAGAATCAATTGATCGTTGGAAAATATGCTAAAGAACAGCTATCCATCGATAGGTTAGAGCAAAAAAACAACTTACTGGAAAGTCGCGCAGCATTTAGACGAACAATCAATATCATCATGACCGTGCTCATGGTACTGGTTGTCCTATATGCCTACTCTCTTTATCAGCGTAGGATTCAAGCTAAGCATCAGAACGAAAAGTTGAGTGAGCTTAATGATTTTAAAACCAAGCTATTTGCAGTGGTTGCTCATGACCTGAGAGCACCTGTATTCAACCTTGATACGTTGATCCAATTGGTTGAAGAAGAGATAAAACCGGATCACCCTTTTTATCGTGGACTTCAAAATGCGAAGGAACGGGTACAAACCTTGAAAGAATTGTTGAATAACCTCTTTAACTGGGCAAAAGATGACCTGGAAGATAACTCCGTGAAAGAAGACCATTTCGCCGTTTTGCCACTATCAGATGAGATCATTCATAGCATACAAACACTATACAATAAGAAAGACATAGAACTGGTCAACGAGGTTATACCAACCGCCATGGTGTGTGCAGACGACAGGTTATTGACCATTGTTCTGAGGAACCTACTTACAAATGCCATTAAATTCTCACCCAAAAAATCTCAGGTATTTGTTACCAGTAAGGAGAAACCTGACAACATGGTAATATCGATTAGAGATCAGGGTGTTGGAATGAATCAGAGACAACTGAGCAAACTTTTCACACATGACACGGTCCATACATTAGGGACCGATGGTGAGGTTGGTAGTGGACTTGGATTGGTGTTGTGTAAGGATTTCGCCGAGCGAATGGGTGGGTCCATTGAGGTGGAAAGCGAAGAAGGCGTTGGTACTACATTCAATGTTGTTTTACCAAAAGGTCGTTTGTCAGAAAAAAGCAGTCAGCTGGAAAGTGCCAGTGTGTACCAACCTGTCACTTCCTGATTTTCTTCCAAAATATTGTAACGTCATTTGTAAGCCGTCAATGATCTGCTGCTGCCAATTTAAATTGATCACCAGGTTCTGTCCAGGTTGAAGGCCATTCAATAAAGTATACCCCAAAAAAGTATTGGCCTCTCCTTCAAATTTGTTATTGACCAGACTCAGTCGGGCAGTTATGTTTCCTTTTTGTAACCTGGAGTAAGTCAGTTCTCCTTTCCATTCTGAGGAACGAACATTTTCGCCCTGTCCTTCTATTGAGCGATTCTTCTTTTTGGACCATAGGTACGTTCCGATGATTCGAAATTGACGAGTAGGTTGCCAGGTAAGTGAAGGATCGATCTCAAATGAGTTTAGGTCAAAATTTCTTGTGTCCAAAAAATCGGAACTATTGTCAATATCTGCTTGCTCTATACCCATATTCACACTGTATATCTCCCCTAGATTCAGCCGCATTTGTCCCAGAATTTTGGATTCGTTTTGCGCTTCGAATCCATTGATATTCAACTGTCGCCTTTCCAGGGTCTCATAGGCAAACTGAAAGCCAAGTCCAGCAGCTGTCCGATTGTAAAAAAGCGTAAACCGGGATCGGTTTCTCCGACTGATCACTTCCTCATCTTCCCGAAAAGCGGCATAAGGGTTCAAACGCTTGGATAGTGCTTCATTGCTGGTCTTATTGTCAAGATTAAAGTTGATCAGGTAGGAAATTCGAGAGAGGGCTTTCTTAATTCCAGCATTCGTTTTCCAATGCCTTGGCATAGAAATGTCCATGGTATGAACGTATTGATTACGAAAAGCAGTGATATATTCATCCGTGGGCGTAAATAATTTGATATACAGCCGTTCATCCGGGTTGACAGCCTCGTAGAATTCGTTGAGGTCCTGAATTCCATCCATATTTTCATCCCGCCATGTATGAGTTCCTTCTCCTGTGTTGACGGTCACATAAATGAATTCCCTTTCTAATTCCCTGCCACTCGAGATAGCAAGGCTCATGTTGTTTCTGAAATGATTATTGAAAAACCGATTTGCAGTGGTCACCCTACCTTGCAATTGATTTACGTTCTGTTCATTGACCTGATCCCTGGTTTCTCTATAATTGAAATCCATTTGCACTTTCTGTGGACCACTTGAGCTCAAGGTGAACGAAATATTATCAGCATTGGTAAAATCCACTAACTCCCCAAATTGTGGCAAACGATCCTTGCGATGCTTATAGGCCAGGCGATAAAGCCACTTCGATGAATCTGCCTGCTCCAAAAAGAAAACATGTTCTCTGAAATTCATTGCTGAACCGATAATGCTATCTGAAACGGCATTAAACACTTGATTCTGGTCTGTTATGTAGGTATAACCCGGTTTAATCAAAGGAGTGTGCCAGGTAACTCGCGTTTCACCCCTATCCCACTCCGACCGATTGGCAACCTGGTCACTTCTCATGAGAAAATAATCCCCTGACAGACTTACCGGACCGATTCGCTCACGAAACTCCAGGTTATTACGATTGCCATTGAAAAACACTCCGCGACTTCTCATTTCAAATTCATACTTCAGGAATTGCTTCGAGTTCTTTCTAATCTGTAATCCGGACCTTGTCAACCTTTGGTCAGTAGTATCCGTAGCTGTAAAACTCCAATCTCTGTCAAATTCAATATATCGGAAACGATCAATTCCCTGAAAATGTCGACCTGCAAATTCCAGGTTACTGAAAAAAGTAAGTTGGTAACCATTGAGAAAACTAAAGAGCGTGTCCGAAGTAATTCCTCCCATCCAGGCGATGCCCTGATTGTCCTCATCATCAATCGAGGAAAAAAGGTTGTTGTCCCGCAATGACCAAGCCAGTTCCTGTTTGAATTGGATTTTTCCAAAGTCTGACCGGGAGCCCAATACCGTCATCTGACGTTGGTTTGGAGTGGCGAATTGCACCACCGGTTCATAGTCCGCCTGGGGTACTCCGTTCTCAGGCGCAACCCACTGGAAAGTCCGTCCATTTAATGTAGAGGACATCAATCGATAATTACCCTGGTTGGCACCGAGCTGGGTGAAACGCAAACTAAAAACGGCTTGCTGAGGATCCTGAGAGACTTCAAACACTTCGAAAAGTTGACCCGCTACAAGCGTATCCTTCTTAGCATAGAGGATGCGCTCGGGAATATACCCGGTTGAATCAACCCCTGACAATAATCCTCCCTCTGTGTTATCTCCAATACTGACCAATTGATCCAGCGCTGATTGAGAAAACTCAAATCCAAGGGTGTTATTTCGATTGTCCTTCTCCCTATAAAAGCCCAAATAGACCTGGTGTTGATCATGGTTCAACTCCTGAGTAAATGAAAGATTGGATCTTCCATAATTTTGCTCGGTAAATTCAAAATCCACCCGAATTCGGGTAAACCGGGTAATTACAACGTTGGTATTGAAGGTGATTTCACCCAGGTTATAGTCGATCACATAGTCACTTTGGAATCCTCTTTCCAATCGCTTTCCATCTACAAATATGCGCTCGGAGTTGGCCAGTACGATAATAAACCTTTCATCATTGGGTCCTCTCAACCGGTATGGTCCCTGCACTCCTTCTATTGGGTCGACAGCAATCGAAGCAAACCTGCCTTTGGCCGCAGAAGCTGCCAGGGTTGATTTTGAAGTCCAGTTTTCACCTACCTTTTGGGTATAACCGGCTTTTGCGCCCCGAACATTTTTGTAATACTTAAGGAAATGGCTACCAGCAACCGGATTTTCAAGAACGACATCACCTACTTTCAAGTCGAATCTCTGATTATATAGACCGATAAATACATTATCAAAATCACGCAATTGTTGTGTATTACCTTCCGGTTGATACGGTACGTTGCGATCAGTAATCACCGCACTAATAGAGAGGTCGTCCGTCAATTTCCCATCTATTGCAAGATTCAGACTTGAATTAACAAAGAGGTTCTGTCGATTACCGATGGTTACTCCTCTTGTGATTGAACCACTTTGGTGTAGGCCCGGAACTTGAAATAAGCCATTGGCACCTGAAATACTGGCAGCTGTCTTCGATTGCGAGCTGAGTCTTTCACGACTTGAGTTATAAATTTTGAGATCCCGATTGAAGTATGGGCGATAAAGCAACGGGTTAGCTACCCGATAACAAATCCGAAACGAATCTATAGTGGTAATTTCTGAATCAAACAGGACACTTTGTGAATCGGCATCATACGTAAAGTCAATATCCGGGTATACGATAATTGAAGCTGGATCAATCAATAACGTGTCCAGTTTTTGAACCTGCTGATGCAAAGAGGTATTGATACACTTCCTGGTGTTTTGCGCCTGCGATACAAAGACAAGCGCACAGCAAAACAGACTAAGGGCGAAGTACTGGTAAATTGACCGTAAAGGTCGTCCCCTGCCCTTCCTCTGACTCAAACCAGATGCTTCCTCCTGCCTGTTCAATGCCTTTTTTTGCGATGGCCAAACCGATGCCTGTGCCTTTTTCTTTGGTACTAAAATACGGGGTAAATATCTTTTTTCTTTGATCTTCAGGGATCCCTCGCCCATTATCTTCTACCTCTATAACGAGCTTTTCCTTTTTTTCCGTTAATCGAATCTCCAAATGTGGTTGTCCCGACAAAACTGATTGAATACCATTAAGAAGAAGGTTATTGAAAACCCTTCCCAAAATTCCCGGATCCGCAAATACGTATTTATCGGGTTCAATATGGCTTTCTATCTGAACTTTCTCATTGCTATACAAGTGGACAATCTCTGTCAGTAAATCTGAGATCGGCACATTCTCATTATTGGGTGGTGGCATTTTTGCAAACGCTGAAAATGAATCTGCTATTTCAGAAAGTGTGTCAATCTGATTGATCAGGGAGTTCAGGTTAGCAATCAAACGCTCATCTTCTGCGTTGGTACGTACCAGTTGCTGGATTTTTAGCCGCATGGGTGTAAGCGGGTTCTTTATTTCATGTGCGACCTGCCTGGCAATCTCCTTCCAGGCTGTTTCTTTCTGACTCACTGCCAATGCAGCCTTGCTATCCTCCAGCTTTTCAAGCATTCGGTTGTATTCCACAACCAGTTGCCCGATCTCATCTCTACCCTGATAAGCTACAGGTTCGTTCGTTTCTTCAAGATTTGTTTGACGTAGCCGATGACTAAGTGTAGTTAAAGGAGAGGTAATATTTCTCAAGATCACGTAACCCACCAGGACACTGGAAAGAAAAATAATCGTAAATACGGTAACCAAATTGGCAAAAACTTCGACCTGCTGGCGGTTCAGGTGATTCTTGGAATCAAAAAATGGAATGGAAATGATTCCCAGTAATTCTCCAGTATGGTGATCAATGACTCCCTGATAAACGACTTTGAACCTCAACTCTCCAATAGCTTCATCTATTACTACTGACTGATCTGGCTTTTCAGCAATCAACTCCAATGGACGAGCAGGAATATTTGTTGTAATCAGTTTATTACTGAAAATATCTGGTTGATTAGATACGATCAATTGGCCGCGAGTATTGTACAAATTCAAATCTACTTGTGAGAAAGTTGCAGCATTTCCGACCACATCGTAGAGGTCTTCTCTGTTGATCTGATTCTGATCAAAATCCTCAAGGGGTAGATAAATGTTTTCCGCAATGGTTATTGCTCGTTTCTGATAATTGCGGATGATTTCGTCTCTATAAGAGGAATTCAACAAATTGAGGATCACGGCACTCACAATCAACAAAGGCAGGATAAAAGAGAATCCCAGGTACAATTGAATTCGATTGGCGAGCGTAAGTTGGTGATCTTGCTGCGACAACCGAATGACAACAAATACCAATCCAACGAAGGAAAGAAAAACCAGAAATTGAAAGGAAAAATTCGAGAGAAATGCACGAAGTGAATAACGTGGTGAAATGACAATCATCAAGGCATCATTTGCTTGAATCGCCAATAAGTGAAAATCGTTCACTTCAATCCCATCGCTAGAAGAAATAAGTTTTTCCCACAAAGTGGGGTTACTGAATACATCAAATGAATAGTTTCCTTTGGCATACACAAGGGCCCCGCCTCGCATGAGCACATAATCGTAGCCTTTCGAAGACTTTGCATTACTTGTCAAAACCGAAGGATATACCGAATTGGGAATCACCTTTTTTACCATAAGGTCAACGGCAATCCCCCCTATTTCTGTCGTACCATTCTTGATGGGCACCCAAAGGAGGTATTTGCTTCTTCCGAGGTTTTCCCAGTTCTCCACAAAATACAAACCCTCCTCTCCGGTTGGGTAATCATTGACCTTTGATAAGAGTTCATCCTTATTGGCCGGGTCAGTTCCATCCAACCGATCACCAATGATATCATAAAGTGAAAGATCAACCTCGAACCTATCGAAATAGGAAGTCAGGTACTGTCTCCGAACTTTTACCTTAACAGTATTTTTGGATAATAATGGGCTTAAGAAACGGGTGCGTATGACCGGATCATTTTGAATATTTCCACGGACTTCTACCAGGTATTTCTCTGTAAGGGAGTCTCTCGGCATAAGTTGCTGTATTCCAAAAGCTCTTTTTCGATCAACCTCCTTTCGCTCAAAACTCTTATATATCGCAACTGCATTGGTAAAGCTCAAAGCTCCAATCACCACAATGACATAAAAGAAAGTCATATAGGAAATCTTCACCAGGTTCTTGCTAAAGTCAAAATGATAGATCAATAGCCACAAAAGGCCGTGTGAAATCAACAAGTATTTTTTGTAGGCTAACGGAGATAGGATCAAAATAATCGATACTGAAATGACAATTATTACACCGGTAGTTTTCTTGATTTTCAACAAGCCATAAAGCCTTGATAGAAATTGTATGTTCCAGAAGAAAAGCGCAGAAAGGGATAAAATCACTCCAAAATACACCACTTTGCTCGCGTCAAACTCGAGCGATTCCGTGATATCCAGGTTTAGTCCTGTAATTTGAAGCAAGTCTTGTATCAAGCGGAAATAGACGAAGTGCGCCAGTGCCGATAAAAGGTAAAGCATTGCAGCAAATACAATCGGCCTGTTCTTAGTCCAATCCACTATCGCCTTGATCTTGCGCATTCTTGTCAGGTGAACCAGGGAAAACATGAAGATTACGTTGAACAATACACACGTGACAAGGGTATCCAGCAAGTTTCCTCTCAGCAACCAGAAGTGAAGCTCCCGGGAAAATGTTTCGCTCGTTGGAATTTGAAGAGAGATTATTTTAAGTAATAAGGCCGCAAAAAACACATACGGAATGAAAATTCCGGACCTGAAAAACCTAAAATACAACCATCGAAAAACGACAATAGAAGTAAGAGTAAAACAGAACCAGATCAAGATCAGCAAATGATTGGAATAAGTTCTTTCACTCTGTTGGATAAGAAAAGAAAAACTCGTGGTTCCGAGTTTTATCTCCTGACCTGCGGAAGAGGTTTCTCCTCTGATCCCCTCAAAGATCCGGTCATTGAAATAGGTTTCGAGCGTGGTTCTTCGGGAGGTAAACTTTCGGATCAATGTCGTAACGAAAAACATCCGTTGCGCATTACGATCCATAAAACTCACAAGGTACAGTCCATCGCCATTTTCAATAAAAGAAGGCGAGCTGGACAGTTCCATTAGCTCGGAATAGTCGGGCACAAATTCATGACTACTCCACTTCTTTAGCCTGCTTCCTTCATAAATTAAAATTGACAAGTTTTCTCTGGGCGCTATTTCGACCATATCAATAAGGTCCAGGCGTGAGAACTCTTGATGGGCTGCCAATTCCTCCACCAGGTGCTGTTCTATGATCGTCGCTTTATTTTCTGAGTTGGCTTCCAGGTATTCATAAACCCACAACAAACCTGCAAATAGGTAGACGACTAAAATGAGCCACTTAGCAATGGTCTGAAATAGAGAATTCGGCATGCTGCTCCAAAGATGTTTGGAATATTTTGGAATGGGAAATTTTAAACTTACAGCATTGATGGTCAACTATGGTGCCAGACAATATCATCCATCAACATGAATTAAGAGCGTCTGCTATTTTAGTAATTCCAAGGTTTCTTCCATCATCCATTTTAGATTCAGTGCAAAATAAAAACAAGCCTAAGTAATATTGGATATCGCTTGTTTTGAACAATGGGTCCGGGCTAAAAAATGATAGTAAAAGAAGAAAAAAGAAATCTTAATACTAATAATTTTAGTTAGATTTACTAAAAATATTAGTTTATTGTTTTTCAACTGTCACTCCCAGTATTCTTTTCAGTACGGCACACTCTCTATCAAAGATCTGTTTGAGGAAGCCCGTACGAACAGGGTACATAAATTGATATTGACAGACATCAACAACACCTCAGCATACATAGACCTATTGCGTGTTTGCGAAGAAAACCGAAGCGAATGGGACTTGCAAGTTGCCTTGGGCATCGAATTTCGTACTGACAATGAACTGCTCTACATTGGCCTGGCTCAAAATGAAGATGGTTTTCGCGAGCTAAATGCTTTTCTCGCCTACCGTAACATCAACAAGCAACCACTTCCAAAACGCGCACCGCATTTCGATAATATATATGTAATCTACCCCACGAGTAATGTTCCTGACTACATGGAATCTTACGAGTTTATAGGCATCAGGCACAAAGAACTGAATAAAATCTTCCGAAAAAAACTAGTCACCCCGAATGGTGAGATTCCACTGGATAAAATGGTGGCATGGCACCCCGTCACCTTCCCCGGCACTCCAAAACACAACAAACAAGCACATAATATCCATCGACTCCTACGTGCTATAGATCAAAACACATTACTCAGCAAGCTACCGGTACAACTAGTAGCTGACATGCAAGAAGCAATGTGCCCACTTAACGAACTTGAGGCATCGTTCCGGGAATTTCCTGAATTGATCAAGAACGCTCGTATGATCACCGATCAATGTGAAATAGCATTTGAGCTGGGAAGTGACAAAAACAAACAGTTCTTCCTTACTTCAAAAGAGGAAGATCGGGCCTACCTTCTAGCAGAAGCCAAACGCGGTTATGAGAGAAGGTATGCTGGCAGCAGAGATACAGCGATCAGCCGTGAACGATTCGACCGTGAACTCAACATCATTGCTCACAAAAACTTCGAAGCTTACTACCTTATCAGTTATGATATTGTACGTCATGCCCGCGAGCAACGATACGAATACGTGGGTCGTGGAAGTGGTGCCAATAGTCTAATCGCGTATTGTCTTGGCATAACCAATACTGATCCCATAGAATTGGATCTCTATTTTGAGCGCTTTCTTAATCCGGAGCGAACTTCACCGCCAGATTTTGACATGGATTTTTCCTGGCGCGATCGGGATCATATCTATAACTATATTTTCGGTAAATACGATCCAAATCATGTTTGTTTGCTAGGCACCCATACCACTTATCAAGGGCGATCTAACCTTAGAGAACTGGCTAAAGTATTTGGTTTACCTAAAGAAGAAATTGATAAGATCATCCAATACCCTCAACACAGGACACCAGACGATATTTCAAGGCTGATCTTCAAATATGCAGACCTGATGCAGGGCATGCCTGCCCATATTTCCATTCACGCTGGAGGAGTACTTATAACTGAACGCCCCATTTACCAGTACACGACATTAGACTTACCTCCAAAAGGCTATCCTGTAGCTCATCTGGAAATGCATGCTGCTGAAGACATGGGCATCTTCAAGTTCGATATCCTGAGTCAACGCGGGCTAGGACATATCAAAGACACCCTATCCATCGTCGAAAAAAACCAGGGCTACCGGGAAGACATTGATCGGTTCCACGAATTCAAAGAAGACCCTAAGATCCGGTCCTTGCTTGAAAAGGGGAACACCATGGGTTGTTTCTATGTAGAATCTCCAGCCATGAGAATGTTACTTGGCAAACTGGAATGTCAGGACTACATCACTCTGGTGGCTGCCAGCTCTATCATCCGCCCTGGAGTGGCTCGTTCGGGTATGATGCGTGCCTATATTGAACGTCACCATGCAGTTAAGCAGGGCAAAACATATGAAACTATACACCCCACGATGTATGAACTCATGAGAGACACATACGGGGTTATGGTGTATCAGGAAGACGTAATTAAAGTAGCACACCATTTTGCGGGCCTTACCCTTACCGAAGCGGACGTATTGCGTCGAGGCATGTCCGGAAAATACCGTTCTCGAAAAGAGTTCCAACGAGTAAAAGAGCAGTTTTTCAATAACTGTAAAGCGGCTGGCTATGAGGATCGTATAACCGAGCGTGTCTGGTTTGAGATCGAGAGTTTCTCTGGCTACTCCTTCTCAAAAGGGCATTCCGCCAGTTACGCCGTGGAAAGTTATCAGAGCTTGTATCTGAAAGCTCATTATCCACTGGAGTTCATGGTGGGGGTCATCAATAACTTTGGAGGGTTTTACAAAACCGAGTTCTATTTCCACGAAGCTCGCATGTGTGGTGCCTCAATTGAAGCCCCTTGCATCAACAACAGTGAGTATTACACCAACATCATAGGAAAATCCATTTACATAGGCTTCATCCATCTGAAAGACCTACAACAAAAAATCGGGGAAATCATTGCCCATGAACGTGCTCACCACGGACCATACAAAAACCTGGACCATTTCATCCGGCGGATTCCTATTGGACTAGAACAGATCAGAATACTCATCCGCATCGGAGCATTCAGATTTACCGGAAAAAGCAAAAAAGAATTGTTGTGGCAGGCTCAACTCTACTATGGGAAGAAAACCGCTAAAGACTATTTCTTAAGTCTGTTTGAAGAAGAGCCTGAATCCTATGACCTGCCTTTCCTCAAACAACAACCCATGGAAGATGCTTTTGATGAAATGGAATTGCTTGGGTTTCCACTATGCGACCCATTCCTTCTGCTAGAGACGGTAAACATGGGGGACACTTATGCCCGGGAGTTGATACCCAAATTAGGAAAACGAACAGAACTGGTAGGCTATTTGGTTACGACCAAAGATACCCGAACCAAAGATGGCAAACGGATGCACTTTGGTACTTTCTACGATCAAAAAGGCAATGTCTATGATACGGTTCACTTTCCTCCTGTTGCCCGGGAATTCCCATTTAAAGGCAGAGGGTTTTATCGCACCATAGGCAAAGTAGTTGAAGATTTTGGCTACCCCATGCTCGAGGTAAGCTGGATGGAAAAACTGGCCATGAAAAACAAATTTGGTGATGTTCCTGTCACATTGAATCCAAAAGTAATGACCCGTTGGTAGTTAAACGACCTGCTTAAACTAAAATTAAAATGAAAAAATCGGGATATGCTGACCTTCCTCTTCACAATGGCCGAGTTCCGAGATGGCTCGCCGAACGTATGTCTGTATTAGGAGGATCAATTGTCGAAGCGATCATTATAGAATACGGCAAAGCTGAAGTAATCAAACGACTCAGTGACCCAGCGTGGTTTCAATCTTTAGGGTGCGTATTGGGCATGGACTGGCACTCATCGGGCATTACAACTTCTGTCATGGGGGCCCTCAAAAGTGCTGTCAATGCAAAGTCCAGAGAGCTCGGTATCTATATCTGTGGAGGACGTGGCAAACACTCAAGAAAAACCCCGGAAGAATTGATCACTATTGCCCATCAAACAGGACTCGATGGAGAAGCGCTGGTGAGGAACAGCCGGCTTTCGGCCAAAGTAGATAATACTGCGGTACAGGACGGGTTTCAAATCTATCTACATTCATTTATTGTCAGTGACGAAGGTGATTGGGCTGTCGTACAACAAGGCATGAACGCTGAAACAGGATATGCCCGAAGGTATCACTGGCATTCCAACGAACTTAAAAGTTTCATTAACGAACCACACACCTTTGTTTATGGGGTGGGAAGAGGCCCCATTCTGAATCTGACCGACTCCCAGGCTCAGGACACCCGTAATGGGATTCTTCAGGTTGCTACCGAAAACCCGGACAAAATGCTTTCGGAAATACGTAAAATTCGCCTACCCGCTCATCACGATGTTCAATCAAAAGACGTGGATCTTAAGCGGCTGGGCTCAATTCTGGTACTTGCCCAAGACTTACCTGACAGTAATTTTGAATCACTCTTACTACTTCAAGGACTGGGGCCCAGAACTTTGCAGAGCCTCACCCTTATAAGTGAAATCATCTATGGTACCTCAAGTCGATTCAGGGACCCTGCTCGTTTCTCTTTTGCGCATGGCGGAAAAGATGGACATCCCTTTCCTGTTCCAACGAAAGTATATGATGAAAGTATTCATGTTCTAAAAACTTCTGTAGAAAAGGCAAAGCTGGGACGTCATGATAAAATAAAGGCCCTCAATGCACTCAGCAAAGCTGCACAAGAAATGGAAAGTTCCTTTGAACCAAATGATAATCTGGATCAATATATTGAGCAAGAACGGAAAGACTCGTGGAAGTATGGTGGCAAGACCGTGATGGGAGATGCTAAACCTCCCAAGCCACATCAACTCCAGTTGTTTTAACTAGGTTTGCTGAAGCACCAAAGGGTTATCCAATTTCTTTTCTTTAGATTCCTCTGCTACTACTTGAAAATGTCGAATTTTCATCCATTTACCCGTTACTAATATGGCCATCACGGCGGATGAAAAAATGGCTAAGATGGTATTAACCGTAAACCCTAAATCACTGTAAACCAGCCCAGCGATCGTTGAACCTCCGGCCATTCCTATTTGACCCAATGAAATCATCAGGTTTATCGCTTTTCCCCTGTCCTCCACACTAGTCATATCTGAAACTCCCGATTGATACGCTATTGACCTGCCAGACATACAGAGCATTACCACGAAGAATATTACCGACACGACAATCGTATCCAGCAGGAAAAACAAACTAACTCCCATTGCTCCAGCCATTACCATGGAGGTTGTAACTGTAACTGAAGTTCTGCCAACCCGGTCCGCCAACCAGCCGGCGAACGGTCCGCCCAATAATGAGGCTACACCTCCGACCAAAAAAACGAAAGCCAGGTTACCGCTGGTCGCCGATTTTGTCTCAATGAGCCATTTTGGGAAATAGATTAGATAAATAGTAACACTAAAAAACATCAGGACATATCCCAATGCGGCCTTTTGGTATATGGGTTGTTTGATGATCGACCAGTATTGATGCATGGCTGTCCGAACAGAAACTTTGATTTTTGAATGAATTGTAATGGGCTGCGGAACAAAAAAATGAATCAGCGTAAAAGAAATCAACATGAGCAGGCCTAATACTACAAAAGGGCTACTGAAACCCATCTGTTCAGCTAATAAGATTCCAAGAGGGATTCCTGCTATTTGCCCTACGGCTGTACCGGTGATAATGATTCCATTGGCCTTACCTCTTTTTTCATAGGGGAAAAAATCCCGAACGTAGGACACACAGGTACCTGTTAGTAAACCTCCACTAATTCCCGTCATTAATCGGAAGAATATAAGAAGGGAAAAGTTGGCCGCAAAAACATGAAGTATTAAGCTTATGGCCATCATTATACTACCTAGCTTCAACATTCGCCGACGACCGACCCTATCTGAAAGGCTACCCGCGAAAAGTGCAGAAATGCCTAATGAGACAGAATACACACCAACAATCAAACCCAGGAAAGCTTCTGAAATGCACAACTCTCGTTCCATTTGAGGTAGCAGTGGGCTCATGATAAAAAATTGACTGCTCGAAACGAACATAAGTGACCACAAGGAAATCAGAATAAGAATGGGGCTGTTTGTCCTTACCAAAATGAGTTTTTGATTTGTGCATATTCTACGACAACCCGAAAAGAAAGATATGAATTTGAGCTATTAGGGCAGTCTCTTTTGACAAATGGTTGATTGAGCCATACGAACAGCAGTCTTCGACGGACTCAAACTACCAAACTCGACAGCTAAAACCACAGTCAGTTTATAGATACGTGATTTTTAGCAATCGACATGTCCAATAATAGGTAGTGGCGTTTAACCATGAATATCCTTTATGAGATCTCATATTCCGAAAATCCAAGAACATCACGATTAAGAAATCGGGTATTTTCCAGGTTCAATAGTAAAATGCGAAATGTCAAGCGAAATTGTGATAACAGAGAATAGGGCAAAAATAAAGGGCCCCTCTAAAGAACCGAGAGAGACCCTAACACCGCCAAGACTCAAATATTGTTATTTTTCTATAGCTAAGAAAAGGTTTTCGTATTTTTTTTTGATTAACATCTTCAAGACGACTAATTGTTCAGGAAAAAGTTGGAAAAATTCATTTTTTCCAACACTGACTTCCTGCATATACGTATAGACGTGCCAGAAACGATTTCAAGATAATCTCAGGAAAATAACGATCAATGGTCACATTTTTTCGATGAAGTACCCAATTTGGTGGTTAAATGGTTAAAAAATTACCTCAATGTGGGTATTTCAAGATTCATCGGACATCTCCAACTTGCAAATGGTTAGAATAAAATTCTAGTCAGGAATTTCAGAGAGTCAATTGGCAGGTACCTCTGTTTATCAGTGCCACTTGTTGATTGACTTTCATTTAACACATTGAAACACAAAAACCACACTCGAATTGCATGGAAATGATTTGGTATAATCCGGACCTTGACCTTTATCAAAAAGGAACCCGAACCGAATTCAATGCGATTGTGGAAAAAAGTGCAAATACCAATCGCTTTTCCATACTATATCAATTCAATCACAATTCAGTAAAACTGGCTGACAAAATTCTCAACTCTCTGAATCTTGTCCGTCAATCAGGATTCGCGGCCAGATACTGAGATATGGACTAGTTCCGCTATTTTAGCCATCATGAGGCTATATACACTCATTCTTCTAGGTGTCATATCTGCATGCTCTCCGAAAGTGGTGCAGTTCGTTAATGACGATTCCGAGTTTGGCCGGTATTCCACCTATATAATGGTCAACAACAAGGTCAATAATGCAGAATTATCGAAAGAAGGGCTCGAACTCCTCAATAGCATTGAAACACAGCTCCAACAACAACTAGAGCGACGTGGTTATCAAGCAATTACGACACAACCAGATATTATTTTCCGCTATGAATTTATCTCTAATAACAACAGTCGAACCAATGTCAATAATAGTCCCTATGATCCTTTTGTAACGATCAATACCAGAACATTCAGGGAATCCATTTTACTTCTTGAACTTACCGATCGTAAAACGCGCAAACTAATTTGGCAGGCAAGTATTGATTTGAAACAACAGCATAAACCATTAAAAAAACAGGAAGAACTAAAAAGAGCTATCAAAGTTCTTTTCAATACTTATCCTTATTTGGCATTAAATGCCAATCCAGACCTTTCAATTATTCAATAAATATGACAGAGTACGGCTTTCTTTCACTTGTCCCTCCAGTTTTGGCAATTGCATTGGCTATAAAAACCAGGCAAGTTATCTTCTCCTTAATACTTGGGATTTTTGTTGGTTGGCTTATCATGGGCAATGGAAATATCATCACTGCTTTTCTCTCTACCATCGACGCCATGGTTACCGTTATGCAAAGTGAAGGTAACACACGCACCGTGATTTTCACGCTACTTATTGGTGCACTGATCCAGTTGATCAGAAAGTCCGGTGGTATGAATGGATTTATAGGACTAATCCAAAACAAGCTTTCAAAAGCCAAGTCACCTCATTCGAAACTTCAGGTAGCCGCTGGACTAACGGGGTTCCTTATCTTTATTGAGTCCAATATTTCCATCCTAACCGTAGGAACAGCTTTCCAATCTTTGTTCGATAAATACAAGATCGCCCGAGAAAAACTTGCTTACCTGGCTGATTCCAGTTCAGCACCATCATGCATTCTATTTCCTATCAACGCCTGGGGAGCCTATGTCATGGGATTACTTGCTGCATATGATCATTTAGACCCTTTTCAGGCCCTGTTGTTCTCAATCCCATTCAACTTCTACCCTATTCTCACACTGATTCTGGTCTTTTACCTGGCTTCAACGGGCAAATCATATGGTCCTATGAAAGCTGCTGAAGAACGTGCAGCCCAACAAACTCCTGAAAGCACTTCGTCAGAACAAAAAATTGAAGAAGGTAAAGCCTCCAACATGATTATTCCATTATTGGTCATGATACTTACTATGCCCATTTATCTGGTTTATACAGGTTGGGATAGTACTATAAATGAAGGTTTTGGACAACAACTCTGGAGCAGTATAGGCAATGGATCCGGGTCAAGTGCAGTTATGTATGCAGTTGTAACGGCTCTTTTATTCGCGGGTATCTCGTTTGGCATTCAGAAAATCATCAGTTTCAAAGAATTCTTCGAAGAATCCATCAAAGGTATGAGCGAGATGTTGCTCATGGCACTATTGATGGTCCTTGCATTTGCCATCGGTAACTTATGTAATGAAATGCAAACAGGCATATACGTGGCTGAAGTAACCCAATCCTGGTTGAGTCCACAATTGGCCCCGGCACTCGTCTTTTTAATTAGCTGCTTTGTTGCTTTTGCAACAGGAACTTCCTGGGGAACCTTTGCTATTATGATGTCTATCAGCATTCCTCTGGCACAGGCGGTTGGACTCAATCCTTACCTGGCCATTGCTGCTGTTTTGGGAGGAGGTGTTTTTGGGGATCATTGTTCACCTATCTCAGACACTACCCTAATAAGTTCGATGGCATCTGGCACTGAACACATCGAGCATGTTCGTACTCAACTTCCCTATGCGTTATTAACAGGATCTTTAGCAACCCTGCTTTATCTGATTGCCGGATTCCTGATGGTGTAATTATGTCGTCATCACGACGATTACCCAGCTATGAAATCTTATTCGTAACAAATGAAGTTTCATTTAGTATATATGTTTGAATCATGCATATACAAAAGAAATGAAACGCATTTTATTAATTGTTACATTGGTGGTGTTCGCTCAACTAACCCAAGCGCAACACGGAGGTCACTACGCCGGTTCAAACGAAGAGATTGCATTTGACGGTAATGATTTGGTTAGCTATTTTGAAAGTGAACAACCAGTAAAGGGTTCAGAGGAATTTAGCTACGATTATGATGGAATCAATCTTATCTTCTCTTCTGATGAGAATAGAACCAAATTCAAAAACGATCCAGAGAAATACATCCCGGCCTATAATGGATGGTGCGCCATTGCATTAACTGGCGGCTCCTTTGTTCGACCAGACTTCAACGAATACAAGATTCAGGATGGAAAATTATTATTCTTTGAAGTTCGGGCTTTCTTCAACGGTAAAACTGCCTGGGAACGAGATCCAGATATACACAAGATCGTTGCAGATAAGAAATATGACGAACTTAGGAGTAAGGATTGAATCTCACGAAAATTTAGAGGCAAGCCAGCACCGATAATGATGCCGGCTTGCCTCTTTTGTCATATGATTTCATCTCTTTTTTTGCATTTAGCTAATTTTTTTTAGGGTTATTTTCATATTTATTTGCCTCGTAGCTAGTAATTGTTGACTTTTGAGGTCCAAGGCAAACATACATATGAAGAACACCGCCCGTAAATCCAAGATTAAGATGGTTATTCTTATGACTATCTATATCTTTCTTATGACATTTTTTGTCATGGAAGATCAAAATGTTTTTGAGATAATGGCTGAGAATATTTATTCTCTAAGCATCTATCGACCATTTTAAGGCGGTCTAGCCTATTTCAATTCAATATTTATTTCCTGGCCGGGATCTACGAATGCAAAAACCGCCCGATTGAAAGAAGGTATACCTAATAAGTTTACTCCACCATTGGAAAAGCCATAAGGCTCCTTAGGCATACCCATGAAGTTAGTTGCCAACTCTCCATCGCTATCCACGTCATGGTAGACACTAATGGCGTATTCTCCAAAGGGCAATTCTTCAAATCGAAAGGAAATGACCTCATCACCTACTTCCACCCTGGCCCCAACAACTAGCTCTTCTGTTAAGAATTTATCAGCAGAATCGTAAACGGCAATCATCATGAAGCCTTTCTGTTCTTTTACATTCAACACATTTACGGTTAAGGCTTCATTTTGCGCAAGCAACCCTTGACTATTTATCAAAATCAAAGTGATTATTAACCATATCCCTTTCATATTATTCTGCTCTCAATTGTTTGACTGGGTTTTCTCTAACTGAACTTCCAATTTTCCATCCGACCGAACCAAGTACGATCAATACAATCAAAACTACAGGGAAAACAAAATGTTCAACGTCAATATTGATGTGATAAGCATAAATAATATCTAACAAATTGGAAATGAATAGATACCCTCCTGTCAAACCGAAAACAGAGGCCACGACCAAAATGAGTATTAGGCGGTAGTTCAATGTGAATGCAATTTGCCAGGCTGTAGCGCCCAGTACTTTACGAATCCCCAACTCTTTGATGCGCCGATTGATTGACAATGATATTGTCGCGTAAAGTCCTAATACAGAAATGAAAATAGCGACGATAGCAACAAAGCTATTGATACTGATCACGATATTATTTGTTTGCAACAAAGGACGTATGACCCGTTCTTGTAGAAAACCAGTATACAACTTATCAGGGAATAACTGATACCAAATCTGTTTTACTTGCTCTTGTAGCATTGTCCCCGACTCCAAATTGCTTACTACACTCAGATAGCTAAGGTCTTGCTTCCTTGCAAGGCAGATAATAGCAGGTTTGATCTCATTATCAAGCAAAATGGTTTTCAAATTAAAATCCTGAACGACACCAACTACTTTAAGCATTCGCCCTTCCAATTGCAGGTTTTGACCCAAAACATCACCTCCCAGTGCCTTTTCCATCAATTCATTGATCACCACATTGCTATGATTTCTTTCTCCAATTCTAAATGTTCTTCCCCTCAACAAACGAACTTTGACTGTCTCAAGGTAATTTTCCCCTACGGACAATACTTCAACTTCTTGATCATCTCCCTCGTGGGTTACTAAGTGAGTTTCTGTGTGAAAACCGATCAATTGCTTCGTTCCTCCGAAGTTGATAATGCCAGGAGTTTCCGCCAGGGCATTTTGCAATAGCTCCAGTTGACTTTGACCATCGATGGGGACATTCAACACTTTTTCAATCTGATAGCCACGATCCATCGACTTCTGATAACCAGCGTTCTCTACAAAAATGAGTAAACTGAATACATTGTAGAAACAGATAACGAACTGGATACCTATTAACAAACCCAACAACTTACCCCGACCTCCAAGGCGAGCCTTTTCACGGAAAATCTGCAAAGAAGGCAAGCGACTAACATACCAGGCAGGATAACCCCCGGCTATGAGGACAACCAACGTTAGTAAGACAATTGAAAACAACACAAAAGGTCTCCAATTGAGGAATTCGAACTGAACGATATTATAGTCGAACAGGGAATTGTAAGCTGGGATGAGCCAATATGCGATGCCGATAGATAAACCTATCGAAACTAATACAAGGGTCAGGTTTTCAAAAAGAAATTGCTGCACGATATGCTTCTTCGAGCCTCCAAGTACTTTACGCATTGCAATCTCTTTTAAGCGTTGACCGGAAAGAGATATTGATATGTTAATGAAATTGAAACACGCTAATAGCAACACAAATGCCGCGGAACTGATGGTCCCTAGCACTGAGGCTGGATGTAACACACCAACAAACCTGGATTGATATAATTGGTTTTCAAAGCTCGGCCAATTCAGGATATCATCGAGTCGATATGCAGCTATTTTACGGCCCCTATTTTGTTCATTCTGGAGTGTCAGATCCTCATTTAACTGAGACAGCACAATTTCTTTTGTAGGGCCTTCAGGGTCTAATTGAATGAATGTAGCATCCACCCAAATTGACCAATCTTGTGGGCTTATCTCTGGTCGATCCAGGTATTTGTCAAACAAAAATACCAGGTCGAACCTGAAGCTTATATTTTGGGGAAACTCTTCGAGAACAGCTCGCACCACATAAGATTCCCGCTCAGGTCCATTTTGAATCACCACGGTCCTGCCTTCCAGATCCGTTTCATTAAATAAAGTCATTGCCGTTTCCCTGGTAAGGATCACCTGGGACTTATCTTCAAATTGGACAGAGTGATCACCAATAGTTGGAAAATGGAATATTTGAAAAAATCCCTCATCCACATACGCTGCCCTTTTGCGAATCAGTTCCTCCCCTTTTCTTACAATGACTGGCGAAGATGTATATCGGGCAAGGGATGTTGTCCCTAATTTACCCGCTAATACAGGTTGTAGTGGCAAAGGTGTTATACCCATCCCCGCATCGTCAGAAAAGTCAAGACGGGTACTATTGATCTTGTAAATCTCATTTGCATTTGCGAAAAAACGATTGAAATCATGATTGAACTCGAAATTGAAATAACCGATGATCATCAATGAAAATGCGACACCAAGGCTTAGTAGATTGGCCATCACATAGAAACTATTCCTCCGTAAAGACCTGAAGGTTGTGAGTAGGTAGTTGAACCACATAGAATTTTGAGTTTTTGAGTTTGGTTCAAAGAAGGCTTGAAATCGCTTACTAAGCGTCCAAACTTATCAATCTGGACGTCTTTGTTCCCTAAATTGTGAAGGAGTGAGGCCTTCCGAACGCTTGAAGACTTGATTAAAGGAGGACTTGGAGCTGAAACCACATTCCAACGCAATTCCCAATAGCGTAAGGTGTTCCAAGCTGGGATCGAAAATCCGGTTCTTAAACTCGTCGATACGATATCGATTTACAAAATCGTAAAAATTCAATCCTAATTGTGAATTGATCACTTGCGATAGTTGATGTTTGGACACGTCCAGTTCTTCCGCCAGGTCGGAGATACTCAGGTTTTGACGAGTAAACAAAAAACCTTCTTTCATCTTTAGCTCAAGTCGGGATAGGATGTCTTCAGATTCGCCATCCGATAAATTGGAACCTCTGTACTTCTCTTTATCGGAGACTTGACCGGTACCAGCAGTTTCATGTGAAAAAATAATAGGCTGTCTAAGTCCGAAAAAACCTACCACGAAAATATTAATTGAAATGAGCGCCGCCAAAACCCGAAAACTCATTAAAATATCAAAAATCTGTACAGATCCTGCCTGAATAACCATGTACGAAATGAAAAAAGCAACCAATTCCAGCACAATCCAATTTCTGAGCCACTTTAGTGTAATTGACTCCTGAAAAGAGAACTCATTGAGCACCGTCTGTTGGTGCCGAAACAGCAGTAAGAGGCTAATGGCGGGGTACAAGAAAGACACCCAAGCAAGAATGATAGGATAGTAGCGAATGATAAATGGCAATCCCTTACCACGTATAATGTACCCATCACCAATTCTAATAAATCCAGCGTCAGGAGTGAACCAATAATGGTACAAAAAAACCAGAATCACCGCAAGAAACAAGATCGTATGTGGCCAAATCTGCCACCGCCTGAAAGAGGGTTGAGTAAGCGCCTGAACATATAAAAAAACCAATGGTGCGATCAGAAAAGGAAGGCATCCCATTACAATCAGCAATGGGGTAAACCTTGATGTGGCCTCAATGAAATTTAAGTAGAAGAATATCAGTAACGCTGCACTTAGCAACATCCAGGTGATCAGGATAAAATCCCCTAAGCTGCGCTTTGCTTTTGCAAGTAATAACACTGCTACAAAAACTGCTTGCCCTACTCCTATGAAGTACACACCATCCATTAGTTGATGAAACTATGTAAATCAGTCCTAAAAAAAGAAAGATTGAATTGTTTTCATAGAACTTCTCATAGTTGGGGCCCGTAATACCAGAAGTCAAGCTTTGTTTTAATATAATTCAAACAATAACTTTTTTACCTTGATGCCAAATGGATTATCCACCTATGAGAGGAATACTTATTTCAATTTCCCTGCTGGTAAGCATTTTCACAATTGCTCAAAAAAAGCAACCATCTCCGATTAAGGTCTTTGACGAAAAAACAGATGATGGGCTAAAAATATATGGAAGCAACTCAGGTATCGTTCCTTACACGTTGGAATTATCTGTAAATCAGAAAAACTTAAAGAGTGACCAGAAATTTCCAATGAAGCTGGTACTCGCACCTCAATCAGATAATGTATTGATTGCTACATTGGTCCAGGACAATAAAAGAAAAGGCTGGAGCTATGGCTCGCAATACACGTTTTATCCTGGAAATTATCAGGCCGTGCATGACGACAGTTTTGCGTACGCCCTTCCCTACCAGTCGGGAGAACAATATCAAATGAGTCAAGGTTACAATGGGCGATTTTCACATTTCGGGAAAAATGCTCTTGATTTCACTATGCCAATCGGCACGAAAATCATCGCCTCCAGAGGAGGGACTGTTATCGCTATCAAAGAAGATTCAAATCGGGGTTGTCCCAATCGGGATTGTCTGGATGATGCAAATCTCATTACTATCATGCATGACGATGGTAGCTTTGCTGATTACGTCCATCTAAAAAAGAAAGGCGCATTAGTTGAAGTTGGAGACCTGGTGAATATGGGGGACATCATTGGTTTGAGTGGAAATACGGGCTTCACTTCTGGACCGCACTTGCATTTTGAGGTCTATATGCCTGCTCCGGGAGCACATAAAACAATAAAAACTCAATTTGAGACGTCCTCAGGAACCACAGAATTTCTCAAAAAACAAGTTTACAAAGCTTTCTAAGGTTGAAAAGTCACTAAAAGTCGTCACTGTAAACAGAGGGCGCCACTTCGCGCAAGTTGTATCTGCTACTCATTACCTCAGCATAAGCCCCCGTAGATCGAATCGCAAGAAAGTCACCTCTTTCACTCTCTGGTAAACTGATACCTCGTGCGAACGCATCTGATGTCTCACAAATAGGTCCTACAACGTCGTAGGTATCGACTCCCGATAGTTCGGATAAGCTTTGAATGACATGGGTCGCCTGATACAATGCAGGCCGAATCAATTCTGTCATTCCCGCATCTACCACTAAAAAGGTAGTCCCTTCCCCAGGTTTATTGTAAAGTACGCGAGTCACTAATGAGCCACATTGCCCTACGATAGACCTGCCCAGCTCAAAGTGCAGGGTCTGGCCTTCCAATAGATTTAACTCATTCTTAAAAGCGCCAAAATACTGTTTGAAATCAGGAATGGGTGCTCCATCGGGATTTTCATAATCGATACCCAATCCTCCACCGACATTCAAATGCGGGAGTTTAAATCCCTCGCCCAAAATGTACGTCTGTATTTCGTTGACCTTAATGATCAAATCTGAAAACCTTCCTAAATCTGAAATTTGTGAACCGATATGAAAATGTATTCCAATAAAGTCCAGGTTCCGCAGCCCCTTGATCAAAGGCATGGCATCTCTAAATTCCTGGAAAGTAACGCCAAATTTATTGTTTCGCTTACCCGTCGTTATATACTCATGCGTCCCAGCATCAACATTGGGATTGAGCCTTAAGGCAAATCTGGCCCTTTTCCCGAGCTTTCCCGCCAGCTCTTCAAGCACTTTCAGCTCCTGAATCGACTCGACGTTGAAGGAAAAGATATCATTCTCTAATCCCAATTCAATTTCCTTGTCCGTTTTTCCAACTCCTGCAAAAACAATGTGATCTTTCGGAAACCCTACCTCAAGTGCTTTTTTCACCTCATTGCCTGATACGCAATCAGCTCCAAATCCACGTTCGCAAATCTCCCTTAGGATCCGGCTGTTAACATTTGCTTTTAGCGCATAGTGCACCTGAAACGGATATCCATTAATCTCCGTTTTAATGGCATCCATTGAGCGATGCAACAATTCGATATCATAGAAATAGAATGGAGTCTCAAGAGATTGAAATTTCTCCAGATATGTATGGTCCATGAGCGAGGATTATTTGCAGTATTTGCTTAGTGCTGAAGTTGCTTCAGGGATTTTCAGGTTTTGTGCCTTAACAAAATCTTCACACGCTTGTCTCGATTTGTTCAATTGAACTTTCAAAGCTCCTCTATACAAATATGCTTCACCAAAATCCCGATTTAACTTGATCGCCAGACTGTAGGATTCTAATGCT
Organism: Cyclobacteriaceae bacterium; assembly: GCA_965215825.1. GTDB lineage: Bacteria > Bacteroidota > Bacteroidia > Cytophagales > Cyclobacteriaceae > JAWPMT01. The sequence continues at coordinate 3,269,270 of CBDCEM010000003.1, forward strand.
TGTTCGAAGTAACCAAGTTGATGTCTGCATCGACCTTCAAGAAAGTTGCCTTGTGCAGAATTTTCATTTAAGTCCAGTGCTTTACCCACATTGACCAGGGCTAGTGAAAACTTCTCCCTATTGTAATTGACCTGAGCAATGCTCAGGTGAGCATTTACATTTCGCTTATCCATTTTTATCACTTGCTCAAAGTCTTGTAAAGCCAAGCCATAATTCCCTACCTCCTCATAGGAGCGACCTCTGTTGTACAAAATGGTCACGTCAGCCTGATGAGATCTCAGGTAGTCGTTGTAAGCCTCAATGGCCTCCTGATATTTACCTTCTTCGAAAAGAAGGTCCCCTTCCCTGGTTTCACCGCCGGAACATGCCACTGCGATAAACAACACCAAAACGAGTTTTAATAATTTCATGTCCAAATCCTCAATTAGTTTGATGAATTACGTCTTTTGACATCATTTTATGGAATGGGTAAAATTGGAGGGCAAATATAGCCGTACTACTCAGAACCCATGGCGTATTTAAGATTTTGATAGGAGATTAGCTCAACAGAAGCCTTTCCAATGAACATTTTGGCTGAAACACGCAGTGGCAACTTATTACGATCATCAGAAAGCCAGGCTTCCACCGCGTGCTTACCATCGAAGACAGCATTCTCAGGTAATAATGGGATGAGTTTTAATGCTCTCATACGTCCAAGTTTCGTTTTCAATACCTCCTTTCCGACATACACTATCCGAAAGTCATAAAACGTATCCTCAAAAAATGCTTTCAGTTCCAATGTATCACCCTCATATATCTCATTAAACTCGAGATCCCTAACCGCCATGATGCCACTTAGGAGGTCATGTACCCTTCTCTGTGGATCTAGTTCATACCGCCTTGTAGGTCGTCGCTGTACCTTCCGATGAGGTTTCATACTTTCTACTCTCAAGGTCCCCGAATCTGGTTCTATAAATACTTCTTCATTTAACCTGTACCCCCCTTCTCTTATATTTCTAAAAGAATAAAGTGGGAATAAATCATCCATGTCAACAAAGGCCCCCCACTCATCATTGACTGGAGCCAGAAGTCGCAAAAGACCGGTACTTGCTCCCCTCATGGTTACACGGTAACAAGGCCTTCCCTCATAGTCCTCGGGCCGATCACCAATCTCGAAAGAACCGTTGCCAACTGACAGCCAACCGTAGTTCAATTTAAATTGTAATTTCTCTCCCCAGGTGTATGCGTGATTCGACTCAACATCCGGACTATTGAAGCCGAAGAAAATTAACAAGAACAAAAACGTCCACAACGGAATCGCATCACGCACATCTCAAACTTTAGGTACAGAACAGCTACTTAATCTTCATTTACACAGCAACATCATTTTCTCTAAGTGCGGCATTCAATGAAGTTTTCTTATCGGTACTTTCTTTTCGCTTTCCAATGATTAGTGCACATGGCACCTGAAACTCACCTGCTTTAAATTTCTTGGGAATTGTACCCGGAATCACAACAGATCGTTCGGGGACATATCCCTTATATTCTACTGGTGCATCTCCAGTAACGTCTATGATTTTAGAACTTGCTGTCAACACGACATTGGCACCAAGCACCGCTTCCGTCCCCACTCGAACTCCTTCGACTACAATACATCTTGAGCCAACAAATACATTATCTTCAATAATAACTGGTGCTGCTTGTATTGGTTCCAGTACACCACCAATTCCAACGCCACCACTTAGATGCACATTCTTTCCTATCTGCGCACAACTTCCTACGGTAGCCCACGTGTCTACCATAGTACCCTCACCAACATGCGCTCCTATATTTACATATGATGGCATAAGAATTGTATTTGGGCTCACGTACGAGCCATAGCGCGCAATGGCATGAGGAACCACCCTGACACCAAGCTGATCGTAACCAGTCTTTAATTTTATTTTATCATGGAATTCGAAAGGTCCTACTTCAATTCGTTCCATTTTCATTAGCGGAAAGTAAAGTATGACCGCCTTTTTTAACCATTCATTTACCTTCCAACCGTCATCTGTCGGTTCAGCAATTCTTAGCTTACCTAAATCTAATTGCTCTACAATACTGGTGATCGCATTACTGTATTCCGGATCGTTGATTAGTGACCTGTCATCCCAGGCCTTTTCTATCAGAGATTGTAACTCCATAAAATGGTAGATATTTACTTTATATTCTTATTAACACAATGTCGAAAGTCATCATAATTTCGTCAATACTTAAGCCCGTATCAGATGTTCGCAGTTACCTTAGACTGGCCTTATCATTAGCGGACCATAAATCATTTGAGGTTCATATTTCCGGCACCTCCTCTTTCGAAAAAACGGAAGATGCAAGGATCGCGTTTCACAGCCTTGGGAAGTATTCCCGCAGCCTTATAACCCGATTACTTTTTCATCTAAAAACCTTCGGCATCTTTCGTAAGTTAAGACCTAGTGTCATTGTCATAACAACCTTCGAACTTATCCCGATTGCAATATTCTATAAGGTTTTATACTCCACCAAATTGGTGTACGACATTCAGGAGAATTATGAGTATAACATTCGGTATCAAAATGTATATCCGTCATATATAAAAAACATCTCAATCTGGTTCATTCGATTTATACAACATCGGTCAACAAGGTTTTTCGAACTTTTCCTACTAGCTGAAAAATGTTATGAAAAGGAGTTGAAATTCCTTCGTGTTCCCTATTTGATTTTAGAGAATAAAGTACCGCCACATTACCAACATCAAAGGCCAAAAAAAATCAATGAAAAACAAAAATTTACATTCCTTTTTACAGGTACTTTAGCCGAAGAAACTGGAGTATACAACGCCATTCTATGGTATCAAAAATTGAGATCACATTTTCCGGATTCTCAGTTGGTAATCGTAGGTTTCGCAGCTCAGCCTGGCTTTCGGAAGAAAATTATTCGTCTCTCAAAACATGAATCAGGTATTGTATTAATCACAGATGACCAGCCCTTGAAGCACGATCATATTTTGAAATGGGTCGTCAGCGCGGACATAGGGATTGTGTCCTATCCCATCAGCCGCGCAAACCAACACAAAATCCCCACGAAAGTATTTGAATACAGCTATTACGGACTCCCAATTCTGACTCATCACAATAGTCATTGGTACAATGTTAGCTCCAAGTTAGGAACTGTCATTTCTAATGAACTTATCGACAAGGAACCGAAAGCCTGTAGTGACATGATCAAAAATGTTATAGCAACATCTACCCAAATAGGTACCAATGACTCCCTTTGGGACGATGAAAAACAACAGATCCAGAACTCAATTCAAACATTAATCAATAAGCTCTAACTATTATCATTAATAGCTACTTATGATTCCATAGAAGTATTAATCTAAATATATTTTTAGATTAGTCTAAATTTCTATTTAGATTTGCATTAATGCTTAACTCACTAAGTTTTACCGAAGAAAACTATCTGAAAGCAATTTTTCATTTATCAGATGAATCCGAACTTGCTGTTTCAACCAATGGATTAGCACAGAGTCTAAATACTAAACCGGCAACAGTCAGTGATATGATCAAAAAACTGGCTCGTAAGGAATTCGTGGACTATAAGAAATATCAAGGCGTAAACCTCACTCCCTCCGGTCGAAAAGCAGCACTTAAGGTAATACGGAAGCATCGTCTTTGGGAAGTTTTTCTTGTAGATAAATTGCACTTTAACTGGGACGAAGTACACGAGATCGCCGAACAAATGGAACATGTGGTTTCCGAAATTCTCGTAGAACGTCTTGATGATTTTCTAGGAAATCCCAAGGTCGACCCTCATGGAGACCCAATTCCTGATGTCAATGGTGACTTCCAATCAGGCCCGAAAATATTGCTCTCTGAAATGAACCCAAAAGAATTAGGTGTAATTATAGGGGTAACAGATGGCGAACCGAAACTTCTACAATACCTGGATAAAGTGAAAATACGACTTGGTTTAAAAATAGCGGTATTGGATAAAATTGACTTTGATGGGAGTATACAAATTCAATATGAAAAAGAACCTCCCCTATTCCTTTCCGCTACCATCTCTCAACATTTAACAATCAGAAAATTGTGAAAAAGAAATTTATATTTCTATTGCTTATTACAGGAGTATTCCTGGCATGTACTCCAGATCAGAAAGCAGCAGGTGATCGACTTACTATAGTTACTACTACGGGTATGTTACACGACGCAGTGCTTAACATTGTTGGTGATAACATCGATGTGCAATCCATCATGGGTCCAGGTGTAGACCCTCACCTTTACAAGGCCACTCAAGGCGATCTTAGGAAATTAAATCAAGCTGACCTAATCATATACAATGGGCTATACCTTGAAGGGAAAATGGGTGAAATACTTGAGAAACTTGGACGAAGAAAACCCGTACTTGCGGCAGCCGAAAAACTTACTGACCAAGACCTAATTTCTTCAACTGAATTTGGAAGTTCATATGACCCACATGTCTGGTTCGATGTGGACCTATGGGGCAAAGTAGTGACGATCATCTCTGATGAAATACAGCATTTTCACCCTGAAAAAGCGACGGCCTACGAGAAAAATACCAAGCAATATCTGGCTATGCTAAAAGCATTGGATGAAGATGTTCTTCAGCAAATACGAGAGATCCCCGAAGCTCAAAGGGTACTCATTACTGCGCACGACGCTTTTGGGTATTTTGGCCGCGCCTATAACATAGAAGTACGAGGACTTCAAGGTTTGTCAACGGCCACAGATTTCGGACTCAGAGACATTGCCGAGATCACAGATTTGATCATCGAAAGAGACATCAAAGCCATCTTTATTGAGACGAGTGTTTCTGAAAAAGCTATCAACGCGGTACTCAGTGGAGCTGTAGAAAAAGGACATGAAGTCGTCATAGGTGGGTACTTATATTCAGATGCAATGGGAGAATTCGGAACGGATGAGGGTACCTATTTAGGAATGGTAAAGAAGAATGTTCAAGTGATTGTTGGAGGTTTAAAATAAGGAAATATCAGAAGCTTTTTCTGGAGCAATTTATCATGCAATTACGTCGTATAAAATTTAAAATTATGCCTTCCACGAAAAGAAATAATCTCGAATTTTTAAGCTCCGGATGCCCAGTTTTTACAGAGAGAAACTCCAACTCGATTATCGAAAAAAAACAGATTAGAAAATGAATTCCAATCAAATGTCTACTGCTCTTGAAATACACGATCTCACGGTGAGTTACGATAAAAAGCCTGTCTTGTGGGGTGTAGACTTGGAAGTTCCAAAGGGGTCAATCGCAGGAATTATAGGACCAAATGGCGCCGGGAAATCTACCTTAATTAAATCAGTCATGGGGCTTCTTCCGTTAAGTTCCGGGTATATAAAACTCTTTGATAAAGACCTGAATGAAGTTAGACAAAAGGTGAGCTATGTACCCCAAAGAGAGACTGTAGACTGGGACTTTCCAGCCTCAGTAATGGATGTAGTATTGATGGGCCGATATGGAAATCTGGGGTTATTCAAAAGGCCAAGAAAAGCCGATCGTGAAGCCGCAGCTTATTCGCTGGAGCAAGTTGGCATGGAACCATTTCGAAACCGGCAGATTTCACAATTATCCGGAGGACAACAGCAGCGCGTCTTCCTTGCAAGAGCCCTTACGCAACAAGCAGATATCTACTTCATGGATGAGCCTTTTGCCGGGGTAGATGCCGCAACTGAAAAAGCCATTATTCAAATTCTTCAAAATCTTGCAGCGGAAGGAAAAACTGTTATTGTCGTACACCATGATCTCCAATCTGTCTCAACTTATTTCGATTGGGTCATCATGCTCAACCTGAGGCTGGTGGCCTCCGGTCCTACCGAAGAAGTGTTCACACCTGAACTTCTGGAAGAAACTTATGGAGGTAAGCTTACTCTCCTTACAGAAGTAGGCGAACTTCTAAGAAAAGGACAATATCCCAGTAGAGAACTATGAAAGAGATCATCATCGACTTTTTCACCTTTTCACATCCCAACATCAAGTACGTGGTTCTGGGTACAATGCTGTTATCTGTATCTTCTTCAATCGTAGGTTGTTTCACTTTCCTCAAGAAAAAAGCGTTGGTTGGAGATGTGGTCTCCCATGCCGTTTTGCCAGGTATATGTCTTTCCTTTCTTATCGCGGGGTACAAGAATCCTCTTTTAATTATCATCGGTGCCTTTATTAGCGGCTGGCTTTCCATTGTAGCCATGGACTACATCGTCAGAAATTCCAAAATCAAAGAGGACACAGCCACTGGGCTTTCCTTATCCGTTTTCTTCGGGATAGGCATTCTACTACTTACGTATATCCAACATTCAGGAAATGCAAATCAAACCGGTCTAGATTCTTTTCTTTTTGGCAAAGCCGCTGCGCTGGTAGGGACTGATTTGTACGCTTTTGGTGCCATAGCTATCATTATATTGATTGTAGTGGCTTTGTTCTACAAAGAATTTAAATTGATCGCCTTCGACCTGGCTTTTGCCAAAGCTATCGGTATGCCAACCAAGGCAATCGACCTCCTGCTTACATCTATTACAGTAATGGCCGTAGTAACAGGTATTCAGGCCGTTGGAGTGGTCCTAATGTCCGCCATGTTAATTACACCTGCAGCGGCCGCAAAATTCTGGACCAATCGCCTGAGTACGATGTTGATACTTGCTGCTATATTCAGTGCATTTTCAGGCTTTACAGGAGCCTTCATCTCGTACCTAAAGCCATCTCTGCCCACAGGTCCCTGGATGGTCATGGTCTTGTCTATTATCGCCTTATTGTCGTTCTTCTTTGCTCCTGAAAAAGGAATTGCCATCAAAGCCATTCGTCAAAGAAGAATTAAGCGTCAATTTCTTGAAGAGAACTTATTAAAAACATTCTATGCTTTGAAAGAGAAAGAAGGTGATTTTTATTCTCCTATCTCACAAAATGAGATTCTTGAAAAACGAACCTTTTCCATGTCTCAACTCAAACAAGGTCTAAAAAGATTGAGAAGACACGGATTTTTGAAACCTGACAAGACAAACTGGGCACTCACTGAAGATGGTTGGCGAAAAGGCAAACGTATTCAACGGCTTCATCGCTTATGGGAATTATACCTTACAGAATACTTACGAATCGCCCCGGATCACGTACATGAGGATGCTGAATCCATTGAGCATATTATTACTCCGGAACTTGAAAGCAAGTTAGAAACGTTATTGGAACATCCTTCAAGAGATCCTCATGACTCCATCATTCCCGCCAAATAATTACTATGCAACAAATACTCAAATCGTAATATTGTGGATGCCCTGATTATCATATTAACTGGATCCTTAGTGGCTATAAGCTGTGGAATTCTTGGAAGTTTTCTTGTGCTTCGGAAAATGGCCATGGTAAGTGACGCCATATCTCATGCCGTATTACCAGGTATTGTCATTGCTTTCTTACTTGGAAGTGATATGGACAGTCTCGGTATGGTTCTGGGTGCAGGGCTCATAGGCATACTCACCACATTTCTGATCGAATTCTTTCATCAAAAAGGTAAACTTCAAACTGATGCAAGCATTGGTGTCACTTTTACCTGGCTATTTGCTCTAGGTGTAATATTGATTTCCTATTATGCTGGAGATGCTCATATCGATGAGGATTGTGTCCTATATGGAGAGATTGCCTATACACCTCTTGATTTGATTTACCTGGAGAATGGTACGATTTTAGGTCCAAAGGCTCTGATAGTTCTCAGTATAATTCTGATACTCATACTGCTTTTCGTTGGCCTCGCCTGGAAAGAGTTCTTTATTACATCATTCGACCCTGCGTTTTCCATTTCCGTAGGAATCTCCAGTACCATCTGGCATTATATTCTGATGAGTCTGGTTTCGCTTACTACCGTGGCCTCCTTTGAATCGGTTGGGGCTATTCTTGTTGTCGCTTTCCTTATTACTCCGGCAGCTACAGCCTATCTCATCACCTCAAATTTGAAAAAGATGATACTTTACAGCTGTATTTTCGGAATCCTATCCGCTATTTTCGGCTACTATCTGGCCTATGCTATTGATGGGTCCATCGCTGGGGCTATGGCTACTATCGCCGGATTCCTCTTCGCAATTGTCTTCATGATCAAAACAAGGAATCCGACGATAAGTAATACAATCAACTTACCGGAGTGAAATCACAAATTTCTTGACCAAAAGCTCGTTATTAGTCAGTGTTAACCTCAAAAAGTACACTCCTTCTGAAACTCCCTTAATATCGATCAGTCGTTCATTTGGATCATACTTATAATCGAGTTTCTTACCTGTGAAATCAATTACCTCGATGGACTTGACTTCCTGAGCTGCTCTCTGATCGATATATAGCAATCCATCAGAAGGGTTTGGATAGATCATCTTATCTAAAGATTCAGCAACTGAAAGTACAAAAGGAACTACTTCAAAATCGACCTGTAAACTTGCCTGACTATCATAGGAATCAGTAGCTATAACCGTGATACTTCCAGTACCTTCTGTTACTCCTGTCACAATTAGAGAGTTATTTGAGAAGGCCAGGATTACTCCCTCGTCGGCAGAACCCGAGTAATTCAGTATTGGATCATTGAAGTCGTCAAAAACCTGGTTAAGGTTTATCGTAACCGATCTTCCCTCTTCGACGGTGATTAGCTCGATCGTGCCTATGGTCACCGGATCAGCATTCAATATATCAACTACAAGGTTTAAGACACTCTGTTTCCCTGCGGAATTGGTTGCAATAACGGAGAATGCTTCAGTACCGACTGCTGCTCCTGTGACTGAAATTGTATCTCCCTCTATCTGATAGGTTGCCACTGTCTCTTCATATGTCGTCGAAAAAGAAAGATCCAACCCTAAAGGATCAATGAAGAATTGATTCGTGTGATATTTAACTTCTGTGCCTGCAGGGAAGCTAATCGTATCAGAATTAAATATAATTTGTGGACTATCATCCAGCCCCTCACCAATTAAGGAAACAGAAAAGTTACCATACTCAGGATCATTGCTGGAGATATCAAGTATCCCTGTGAATTCGCCAATCTCCGTGGGGTTGAAAGACAAGCTCACTACAGCAGTATCTCCAATCGTCACAACGGATTGAGTCCACTCAATAATCGAGAAATTATTACCAGATAACGAAATGTTATATAAATCCAATGCTTCAGAACCCACATTTATGATATGCAAATCAGCACTAACAGTTGCATTCAAAAATCCAGATCCAAAATCAAGTGTGTCAGTCACAGAAATTTCCGGGACCGAAAAACTTGTCGCATTCAATAAAACATCAAACATGCTTTCGTCCGGATCATTTGAAACAATAGTTAGCGTATCTGAGAATGTTCCTACTGATTGAGGATTAAACGTCACCTGAATGGTATCTGAAGAATTACTTGCAATAATTAATGAATCGACACTCACATTAAAGTTCACTTCATCGAAATCAAAGTCTGAGATCACCAGGTCCTCCTCGCCCTCATTTTCAAGATATAAGTCTAAAGTATTGGATGAAGTGGCACCAATGGTACCAAAGTCCAGAGAACCCGGAGACGCATCAATATCCGGTGAGCCAAGTACTTCCAGAGTAACTGGAACTTCAATTAGCTCATTCTGAGGATCATCGCTGGTCACTTGCAAGTCTAATTCCACCATTCCAACATCTAATCCTGATGCATTAAATACCAAATCCACGGTCTCTGAAGAACCAGCAGGTATTTGTCCGGATTCAGTTAATACAGTTAGCCAGACTGGAGCATCTGAGAAGAGAATACTTAGCTCATCGTGCAGATAGTCCGTATTATAGGCAACCTGCAGGCCTACAGTCCCATCTTCATTTTCAATTCCGACGGAATGATTACCATTTGTATAATTACCTGTTAAAGTGAGATAATTGATTTTGATATCGCCAGATTCATATAAGATTACCTGTGCTGTAGCAGATCCATTAGATGCAGAACAGCAAAGCCCATAATTCTCAAACTCTATAACCGTCCTGTCATCGAAGTTTTCATAGAATGTATTCCCAAATGGGTAGCCATCTCTCCAGGCCCATGCTATAATGTTATTGATTCCATCTTCTGAAGGCAAGGGCTGACCTGAGCAACATCCATTGCTGGAGTTGGACCCAAATCGGATGAACCCATTTGAGCTTACATAAAATTCTGTGTAGGTATTTCCATAATATTCAAAGTCAAAACCTAAGGGGTATGGCCCACTTACATTATCATCAGACATATTACCGGTAATATCAATACCTGTTGATGAAATCTCATCCCATAAAAACTCGGGGCCTCCTGATTGATCACTATCGACCCAAGAATATCCTAAACTATCAGGTCCTCCTAAGCCAAATGGTTGAATAGGACCAGCGATTGTAGGCTCCTCTCCTTTTTTCACCGTGCTTGGCCCTAAATTCGAAGTATCATAGATAGTAGATGTAAGGCCAATTCCTTGATTTGTATCGATGGCCCAATTAAGTGCTGCCTCTCCTGAGCTATTATCGATGGTAATTGTCCTGGTCGAAGTTTCACCTTCTCTGAGCGTTTCTCCGATGCTGTCGGGGCTTACTACAATAGCCGGGTAAAGGATGGATACCTCCATCGCAACTGGCACAACTAATCCATCATTTTCGGGATCATTACTTTCAATATTCAATGCAGCCTCATACAAACCCACCTCCAAATCAGTAGCGTCAAATACTACTTCAATATCAGTAGAACTTCCGGCAGCAATGGTTCCTGCAGTAGTTGACACACTTAGGAAGTTATTCCCGGCTTCTTCGACAACATCGATAAAGGCGTTCATAATATCCAATGTAGTATCATCATTTATATAGGTTCCATTTGAGCCAGCATACAGCAAGTAGTACAGTGCCTCGCTGTTCTCGAGCCCAGTCACCTGATGTAGATCACTATTCGTATTAGTGGAGAAAGTGTGTGCTAAATCTCCAGAATTTTCAACAATTACAAGGTGATTGACTGAAGGGTCTCCTGCATTGTACACTCGTTTGACAAAGCCCAGGTATTCCCTTCCTCCTCGTGAGACAGAAAGCACAGAACCATCAACGTTGCCTCTGCCATCAGCTCCGAGGTTACCGTAGATCTCAAAATAACTCACATTGGATACATCCCCAGCAAATACAAATAGTCCTGGATATTTATCTGTAACATATGCTCCATCATTCAAAGCGGTTGCAGTTTGAATTACTCCATTTGTGTACGCGATGGAAAGACGAGTTTCAGTCGTCAAATAATTACCACCGTCATACATATCGCCACCACCATCGGAAATACTAAACCCTGTCTCACCACCGCTAAATTCATATCGGCCAGGTATTAATGAGGTAAGCGTCTCAGAGTTCTCTTCTAAGGCATCAAGAAAATCAGTCAGAAATACATCGTCCACGTTAGAAATCTCCAATGTCGGATTGGTTGGTTCCTGAACCGAATAGATATAACTCTGGTCATCAAGAATTTCATCTAAATGCTTTTCCACAAAATGCTCCTCAGACCCTTCAAATTCCGGGCTTGCATCCAGTACAGCCACATCTACCTTAGGTCCGATAAGAATCTCATATTCCAAATCACTTCCTCCACTACTATTATCGATAGTAAGTAACTGCGTAGACATCTCTCCTGACAGCAATCCAACCCCAATACTATCGGGATTAACACTTATCTCAGGAGGCATAACACCATCTCCGGTCAATTGAACAGTTAGGGTACTCTCATCCACATCATTACTAGAGATTTGCAATTCTGAATTATCACTACCTTCCGCTGATGGGTTGTAGGTAACAGTAACATCCTGCGATACCCCAGGGTCCAGGGAAAAAGAGGTTGTACTAACGCTGAAATCACTATTGGTTAATTGTATATCTGTTACATTCAGGATATCGGTACCCTCATTTGTGATGGTGATTGTTTCATTGGCATCATACCCCACGAACTGAGTACCAAAGCTCATCGTTTCCGGCGTAACTTCAATGTCAGCAGCACCTGTCACTTCTATTGCTACTGGTATCAGGAGTAACTCATTATCCGGGTCATTATTCTCTAAAGTTAATTCGGCCTCATAGGTCCCACCATTTAATCCGGTGGCATCAAGATCTACATCAATAGTTGCGGAAGAACCTGCTTCGACCTCTCCAGAAAGTATCGGTAGTGATAGCCAATTGGATGATTCCTGAAGGTCATCAATCACAAAAGCCTGTGTATTCCATGCATCGAAAACAAGATCTTCTCCCGAATGTCCGATACTATATGCACTACCTGAAGAATTTTCTACTACTATGGTATCTGTGACTTGAAAAGTCATGTCATCCAAGGCCAAATGATACAATATGTGAGATGCAGAAAGCACCCATAAGTCATCTCTTTCCCACACCATTTCGTAAGTCACCACGTTGGGAGCCTCGAATGTATTTAAAACCTCCCCGGACACATCAACTTCATTAAATGAAGCAGTACTTGAAAATGCCTGTTTCAAAAGAAGGTTTTCCCCATAGGATGTTATGGCATAATAGGAATAAGAAGGTCCATCAAAGTCACCAATCAATTCGCCAGATAACGAATAAATTCTAACGATTCCCTGGCTATCTCCTATATATAGATTTCCATTCAGATAGGTTATCCCATATGGAAGACTATGAATATCAATGCTTTCAACAATTTCCTCATCAGGAATATAGTACTTCTGTAATTGACTAGAAGACCAATCTGCTACATAGATCGTATCACCAACTACTTCCAATCCAGTGGAATTCCGAACAAAGTTGTCTAGTGTATCCAGCACATTGAAGGTGCTGCTTATTTGTGGTGGATCAATTGATTCAAAGAAACCATTGGGAAGGCTCGTTTCTACTGCCTCTCCTCTGTCACTGTGATCGGCATAAAAGCCAATATTGCTATTGGTTTGTCTTGAATTCAAGGCATTCAAGCGTCGATAAGAAGGAGTAATCTCCCAGGTTAAGACACTTCCACCCGAACTATTGTTAATCGTAAGCTCGCTGGTCTCAGACTCTCCAGTGAGAAGTGCTACTCCGATACTATCAGGGGTTACCTCTATTACCGGCGGTAACACACCTTCTCCAAGGAGTTGTACTGTAATTGTTCCTTCGTCTGCATCATTACTTGTGATTTGCAGTTCGGAATCATCATTCGCTACAGATGAGGGACTGTAGGTGACAGTAATTATCAAAGACTCTCCTGGATCAAGTCCAAAGGAGGTTGTATCTATGCTGAAATCGCTATTTGTCAGTTGCAGATCAGTTACGGCCAAACTGTCGGTACCATCATTCGTTACTCTAAGTGTTTCAACAATATCATCCCCTACAAATTGCATCCCAAAATCCAGTGTTTCCGAGGAAACGTCAATATCAGGAGCTCCGCTCACTTCAATCGCCACCGGTACTGTCAGAAACTCATTTTGAGGATCATTATTTTCAATAGTCAATTGAGCTTGATAAATACCTCCATTTAATCCACTTGCATCCAGATTTATATCAACGGTTGTCGATGATCCAGCTTCAACCTCCCCTGATTGTTCTGGTAAGGATAACCAATTGAATGACGCTTGAAAGTCGTCTATTACATAGGCCTGATCATGCCATGAATCAAAAACCAGGTCATCTCCTGAATGCCCCAAACTATAAGAATATGAACCTCCGGGGTTGGTTATCTGGATCGTGTCCTCAAGCTCAAACGTTAAGTCGTTCAGAGACAAGCGATATAAAGTATGTGAGTTAGAAAGCACCCACAAACCTTCTCCTACCCAAACCATTTCATAGCTACTAAGGGAAGGAGCTTCAAAAGTATTAACAATAGTTCCGTCGACATCTACTTCATAAAAAGCCGCACCCGAGGTAAAAGCTTGTGTCGTTATCAAATGCTCGCCATTTGTAGTTAATGACTGATAAGAAGACGATGGAGCATCAAAATTTCCAATCAAATCTCCTGCCACTGAATAGATTCGTATTTCGCCAACATTATCTCCGATATAGAGATTTCCGTCAAGGTAACAAATACCATAAGGTCTCGAATGTATGGAGATGGTCTCGACGACTTCTCGATCAGGGAGGTAATATTTTTCTAGTTGGGAATTAGACCAATCCAATACATAGATTGTATCTCCAACAACTTCAACTCCAGTCGAATTCTCCACAAAATTGTCTAATGTATCAAGGACACTAAAAGAACTAGTCAAGGACGGTGGCATATTTGTCCCTTGTGAAATAAATGGAAGATCGCCTCCAAAAACTCCTTCTTTATTGGCTTTAGCATAAAATCCGATGCTGGTCCTTTGTGAACCAAGAGCACTGGACCGTTCATAATCAGAAGTGAGTTCCCATGTCAGTGTACTCCCTCCCGTACTGTTGTCAATGGTAAGCTCACTTGTGGCCGTTTCTCCGGTAAAAAGTGCTACACCGATACTATCGGGGCTTACTTCTATGACTGGTGGTTCCAATCCAGTTCCGGAAACAGGAATAGATAATTCGCTTTGATCCGTATCGTTGGATCTAATAACCAAAGTAGAAGTAATTTCTCCCAGTGTCTCCGGAACGTATCTGACGGTTAGATCATAGGCGTCACCGGAAGCCAAATCCAGCGAAGTAGTGTCTACATCAAACTCAGCATGTGCAATAGATATCTCAGAAACAATTAAACTATCTGTTCCTATACTACTGATTTCCACAGATAAGACTAAGGTATCACCAAGAAAATGCGCCTCAAAATCCAGGGATTCCCGATCTAAAGCAATGTTTGGCACCCCTGTCACGTCCAATTCAACCGGAATAATGATTTCACTATTCTCAGGATCATTAGTAGTAACAACCAGATTTGACGTATAAATACCACCAATCAAACCGGCGGCATTCAAAGAGACGTTGATACCAATTGATTCGTCCGGAGACAATGACCCATCGGTTACATCAATAGACAGCCAACCGTTTAGACCACCTAACATTTCCAAAACATTTAAACGCCCTCCGGTCACACTCCTACCTTGCACTGCCGAAACAGTATCAACCGACTCGAAAAGTACTTCTTTCAACTCCAGGTTACTAATCAATCTGTCTCGTCCCCATGCCAGGGCTAAAGCCCCGGCAACGTGAGGAGCTGCCATAGAGGTCCCACTAAAGCTGGAGTAACTGTCATTCGGAACTGAGCTGAGAATACTTACTCCGGGAGCAGCAAGGTCCACAGAAGTCAGCCCATAATTTGAAAAGGAAGCTAGCTGGTCATTATGGTCTGTCGCAGCAACGGAAATTACATTTTCAACATCATAACTGGATGGATAGTGAGGAAACCGATCTGCATCCTGTCCACTATTCCCTGCGGCCGCCACAAATAGCTGATTCGCATCATTTGAGGCTTCTATTACATCCCTGAGCGCCTGGCTGAAACCTCCGCCACCCCAACTGTTGTTGGTAATATGGGCGCCATTTTCAATGGCATATTCAATAGCTTCAATAGCATCTGAAGTGGTGCCTGATCCAAAATCACTCAAGAATTTCAATGCCATTAACTGGACATCCCAGGTCACTCCAACAACTCCCACACCATTGTCTCCTTCTCCCCCTACCGTTCCAGCAACGTGTGTACCATGGCTATGTCCATCCATGGGATCATTGTCTTCATTTACAAAATCCCAGCCATACACATCATCGATGTAACCGTTTCCATCATCATCTACACCATTGTCAGCAACTTCATCCTCGTTGATCCATATATTGTCATTCAAATCCTCATGATTATAATCAATACCCGTATCAATAATACCTACCACAAGGTCACTACTGGACGTTGAAATATCCCACGCTTCCAATGCGTCAATATCAGCGTCATTTGTTCCACCAGTTTGTCCTGTATTATTTAATCCCCATAACTCCTCATAGCGTGCGTCATCCGGAATCTGGTCAATAGCTTCTACAATGTAGTCGGGCTCTGCAAATAGCACCCGATTATCTATAAACAGTTGACTTAGGGCTTCTTCAACTGTCAGATCTGCAAAATCCCATAATTCCGCTTTCGTGTATTTAAATTGTTTACTAGTGACCACTGAAAATTGGTCTTTAATGGAAGCTTGCTCCTGAGCAGATAAATTTTCTCTCAAAGTCACAAATAATCTCCTTTCCACAAAAGCATGATCCGATCCAGGAGCTTGCATTTTGACATAGCTTTGAGTGGTATTTACACCTTCCGTGTCAATCGAATTAGAAAGTCCAATATCAAAATCAAGAACAGCAGCCCCAGAACTACCTACATTTTGAATAGTGAGTACAACTCCTGAACTATCTCCACTATTCAATGCTTCCGAAATTTCACTTGCCGAAAGGCTTACAACAGGTGCGTTGAGTGAATTACCACTTAAGCTTACATCGACACTTGGATTTGAGGTCACATTGGACTGAATTTCTAAATTACCCGTGTGCTCTCCGGTAGCTCCGGGATTGTAGAAAACTGTTAAATCGCTATCCTCACCTGGCATTACGTATAGAGGCAAGTCGATCGATTGGTAACTAAAGTGATCTCCGGAAACGATGATATCTGAAACTGTTAGCGTATCTGAACCGGAATTCGAAATAGAAAGGAGTAGTGAGTCCGTCTGATTCGTAAATACGGTTTCAAAATTTATTTCATCCGGAGATACTTCAATTCCCGGTGACCCGTTCACGTGCATCAACACAGGAAGTGCTAAGTTGGAATTAACGGGATCATTACTTTCAATCCCAATGGACGTCTCGTAATTACCAGGCTCTATACCACTGGCATCTACAATCACTGAAATTTCTACTTCCTCCCCAGCTGATAAATTCCCCGAAGTTGGTGTAATGTCTGTTATGAAATCCGGAACAGCTGAAATACGTATCGCGAGGGAATCGCTCAAGTACGAGGTATTGAAAGCCACTTGAAGCCCTTCTTCGCCAGTAGCGTTTTCAATCCCAATAGTAGCTCCATTTCTATCATCCGCTACATCCAGGTATTGAAGTTTAATACTGCCGTTTGCCTGAAGAATAACCTGAAACGTAAGCTGTGCCGAACTATTTCCGAAATATCCTATATCCGTATATTGCACTGTAAATTGATTGTTCTCTACTAAATAATGAACAGTTCCCTGATTCCTGGGGTACAGGTCATCCCAAAACATAGCAATCAAGTCATTGGGTATGCTGGTACTTGGAATTTGGGCATTCGAATAGCGAGTTGCGCCGGAAGAATTAAAAGTCAGAAAGCCATTTGAACTGATATATACCTCATTCTTTGCTTCACCATAAAACTCAAATTCGAATGGTAATTCAACGGTTTCAAAGCTATCATCAGACAAACTGGCCAATTGACCATCTACCCTAATATCATTCCATTCAAATATGGGTCCATTTGCCTCCTCACTGTCAATCCAACTGTACCCAAATCCATTTTCTCCGTCATCTCCGCCTCCTTGTAAAACTGGGTGTCCTTGTCTTGTATCAATTTCTCCTTTTCCAGGTTCCCAACCGCTAAAATCAATGTATGAAGTTTCGTTGCCTGAGGCGGAAAAATTATCCTGATTCAACAAGGGGATGTTAAATTCAAGCGTTTCGTTTCCGGTATTGCTGATTGTGAAATTCAATGTGCTTGATTCTCCAGCATCTAAAATGGCTACCAACGAATCCGGCGTTATCGTTATTTCTGCAACATCAGATGTGGTAAACTGCAGGACATTGGAGATTTCCGAGGTGTTCCCAAACAAATTCGTTGCTTTGATGGCAACATAATAAGTCGTTATTGGATCTAGATTTTCCAATAGATATTCCTCGGTTGATCCAACTCCACTTGGTCCAGGTTCGCCAATGACTTCAGTAGCAGATGAAAAATTATCTTCGTTTATTGTGGAAGTCGAAAATCTAAGATCATAAGAACTTGCGGTCCCTGTGCTTCCATTTGAGCCTGTAGCCGTCCAGGTAAGCTCTGCAGAAACTCCAGAAACAGCCCCCGTAGCTAAATCTTCGATTGCATCTGGTGCAACGCCCGTATCTTCTAACAAAGAGGAATACGCATTCAACCTCCCTGATCCTAGTAATCCAACATATGAAGGATTACTATCATCAATATCATCTGCAATTCCTTCTAGTCTTGCTCTTACAAGATCGGGACTATATCCATCGCCGCCAAATTCTGATACAATAAGGGCAGCTGCTCCGGAAACATGTGGACATGCCATAGAAGTCCCTGAGATACTACCATATGTATTACCTGGAAAAGTACTCAAGACACTCGATCCAGGAGCGGCTATATCCACCCAATCTCCGTAATTGGAAAAGCTTGATCGAACGTCGTTATGGTCCGTTGATGCTACGGCGACAACTGGCTCATAGTACCCCGGGTAATAATTTGCGGAACTGTTGGAATTACCCGCTGCAAAAATGACCAACCCTCCCTGCATGGGGCCATTAGCATTGCCAGCTTCGTCGTAACCCGCATTCTCAATAAAGTAATCAATGGCATCCAATACTGATTGCTCATACGCTCCGGGAGAGGTATACCCCCAGCTATTTTGTGAAATTACTGCTCCATTATCGGCAGCGTAAATAAACGCCTGATCGAAACCACCTGTTCCTGATGAGCCAAACGTAGCGCATGACATCAGTCGCACACCATCTCCTGCACCGGTTCCACCAGCAACTCCTGACACACCTGTGTCATTATTATTAACTGCGCCAACTGTACCTCCTACATGCGTCCCGTGACTGTTCGCATTGATATTTCCTGAACCATCTCCGAAGCCATATCCATAAATATCATCGACATAACCATTTTCATCATCATCTACACCGGCAGTTCCATTTAATTCTGCTTCATTCACCCACATGTTATCTGCCAGGTCCTCGTGATCAACATCAATACCACCATCAATTACGGCCACAATTACATCAGATTGTCCAGCCTGAACATCCCAGGCACTTGTCAAATCAATATCCGCATCTGCTGTCCCCCCTGTCTGGCCTGTATTTTCATAGTGCCATTGCTGTGAGAAGCTTGGGTCATCTACGTCAAGGAATACTTTATTTGACACGTCAAAGCCATCATTAAACGCCTTTTGTAATGGAGACTCGGCTATATTGATGAAACTGCAATTCTCAAAGCTAGCTGCACAACTCTCAGCACTGAAGCCCGTGGAGGCAGTCGACAGTTGATACCATAAATGCAATCCATGTTTACGGTGCCGCTGGTCATATCTTGCATTGTATGGAAACACACGCTCCATATCATTCAATTCAAATACCCGTGCCAAAGAGTCCAGTTCTTTGATACCTGTTGTAAGGATTCCATTCGCATCGTGCTGAATGATCGCATTTTCAACAATATTGATATAATCGCTGTTGAATTTTACCTTGATATATGTTGCCTCAGGCACAGATTGAGCGTATCCACCTAATGACAATAACATGAAAATCAAGAAGAAAAAATTCACCCCGTTAAAGGTTGATCTTGGTGTGTTTGTGGCCATGTTTGAAAAGTATGTTTTGATCAGTCTTGGTGATTAAGTACCACCGTTACAAATTTAAAAAATAAATTACGACCATTTATCGGCTTTTGCAAAATATGCAAGTACTATATCATCACAAAGGCCGTTTAGGCGGGAAATGAAAATTTTGACTGACATATTTTGCTTTTCAGACTAGTTTTGATGGGCTTTAAGTTTCCGACGTGAAAAACATCAATTGGATCGATCACATACTCAATTTCGTCTCCGTCATTTTGGGAGTATCACTGGCTTTCTATGTAAGCAACTGGTCTGAAACCAATAAAAAAAATGAAGAATCCATACAGATTATTGAATCCCTGATCCAGGAACTGGAGCGTGATATTGGTTTCTATGACAACATACAGATTGAGCGAAACCGACTACAAGCAACAAAACTCGAGAACGCTATTCGGCAAATTCGGAATAACAAATTGGATAGTCTTCCCAAAATCCTACAGCGAGGGATTGGATATAGCAATTATTATCCTCAAAAGGTCACGTTTAAATCGATTACTACATCGGGCAAATTGGCACTGATCAATGATTATTCTTTACAGATTCAAATTGCTTCGTTTTATGAAGCATCGGCGGTAGAAGCAAAGTTCAGGGGAGAATCTCAAGTAGACT
The DNA here is from genome assembly GCA_965215825.1 of Cyclobacteriaceae bacterium. GTDB lineage: Bacteria > Bacteroidota > Bacteroidia > Cytophagales > Cyclobacteriaceae > JAWPMT01. The sequence goes on from CBDCEM010000003.1 coordinate 3,289,390, forward strand.
TCTACAAAAAATACTTCGTCCCTCTATTGATCGAAGGAACTGACCTGCTCAATCCTAACATAGCAGAAATAGATATAGAGAAAGTGACTAATCTGCTATTACTGTACAAAAATATCATTGAATGGAAAGTTCGTCAATATGAAGCCTTGGCAAAAGAAGGTAAAGCACTTCAAGATAGCCTACGAGCCTATAAAGCCAGACTATAATCGTGATAGAGATTAATGATACCATCGTAGCCTTATCTACACCCAATGGCGTTGGTGCAATTGCGGTTATCAGGCTTTCAGGAAAAGACGCCATTGGAATTGCTAACGAAATTTTTGAAGGAAAGGACCTGACCCAGGTATCGACACACACATTGCATTTTGGTTCGATTAAAAAAGAAGAGGAAGTTCTGGACGAAGTGGTAGCCTCTGTTTTTAAAGGACCCAAATCTTATACTAAAGAAGATGTAGTAGAACTAAGCTGCCATGCCTCACCCTACATCATCGAGCAGTTGCTTCAACTAACGATTGGAAAAGGCGCCAGGATGGCAAGGCCCGGAGAATTCACGCAAAGAGCATTTTTACATGGACGATTTGATCTCGCTCAAGCTGAGGCTGTCTCGGATCTCATCGCAGCAGAAAACAAAGCTGCACATGGTAATGCCATTCGGCAAATGCGGGGCGGCTTTTCAGGAGAGATCAAGGAGTTTCGTGAAAAGCTCATCCACTTTGCTTCCATGATTGAGTTGGAATTGGACTTCTCTGAGGAGGATGTAGAATTTGCAAGTCGTAAGGAATTAAAAGAGCTGGTCAATCAGTTGTTGGTTCCTATAGTGGGTTTGATCCAAAGTTTTGAGCTTGGTAACGCTATTAAAAACGGAATCCCGATCGTTATTGCCGGGAAGCCAAATGCAGGTAAATCCACTTTACTCAACGCATTACTCAACGAAGAGCGCGCCATCGTCTCGAATATTGCCGGAACAACCAGAGATGCGATCGAAGATGTTATGAATATCGAAGGGATCAATTTTCGATTCATTGATACAGCTGGATTGCGAGAAACCAAAGATGAGATTGAAGCCATCGGCGTATCCAGAACCAGGGAACAAATGCAAAGGGCATCAGTCATCCTTTACCTGATCGATCTGGAATGCGCCGATCCTTCTGAAACTAAAAAGGAAATTGAGACATTAAAGTCAGATGGTACCCCCTATTTGTTGATTGGAAATAAGTCAGATATTGCAACCGCAGCTATCAAAGAGCAAATCCTTGTCGATGGAGGCATTCTGATCTCCGCAAAAGACAAAACCCACCTTGACCAACTCAAGTCAAAATTGATGAAAGTAGTAGACCTTGAGGGATTGAATGTCGAAGCAACTTATGTGACCAATACCAGACATGTCGGTGTTTTGAAAAACACACATGAAGCGCTGGAACGAGTCATTGCCGGAATTGACAACCAAATCACCAATGACTTTATGGCCATGGACATTCGTCAGGCGCTGCATCATCTAGGAGAAATAACAGGTGAGATTACGACAGACGACTTGTTGGATAACATTTTTAGTAAGTTCTGTATCGGGAAGTAAGACCCCACTTCCTCCTATCAGTATTTGACAGTTTGATAAAGGTGACATCACTCAAACATGTTGTATAGGTACAATCACATACAATAATGTTGAAGGGTATTAAAACCGTTTAAGCAAGTATTGTGGTTTTGTGTTCAATCAATTTATATAAAATGCAGTCTGAAATATGTTGATTGCTTCTTTAGATTTCCTACTTGCCCTGATACAGCCTGTATTATCATTGAAAAATGGTCTTGAGCTCATCATCACTTTTCTAATTCTTCTGCAGCTGATCTATCTGGCATTCAAAGTTCAAAAATCCCGCATCTTTTGGTCTCATATTTGTTTTCTTGTGACCCTACTGCTCCACTTCACTATTTTGAATGTCAATCACTATTTTGGGGTATTACTGTTTCAGCCTTTTTTCTTCTATCCATTCTATGGCTTTAGCCTCATGCTAACTGCCAACCTCCTGGTTCCTACACGGTACGAATCAAAAGCACTTCTTTCACTTACTGTGAACTTTACGCTCTTCCTTTTAGGCGTAGTGATTTACTTTCTTCTACCGATCAAATACCACTTTCATAGCCTGCATTTGGTCGTGGTTCTATGTATAACATCTATCAACGCACGAAAATGTGAGGATCACGTTATGAAGATTTGGCTACTGAATACATGTGGATTCATGATTTTACTGGTGGGGGCATTCCCGATTACCATCCTACTAACTTCCCTTGAAAACTACCTAATCTTCAAAATTCCATATACAATCGTATTTGCGATCTTCTTACTTCATAATTTCAATACATTTCTGGGTAAACCTCGGTTTTTTATTCCGGAAGAAAAAGATGATTGCTCTTCTTCCGACCTACTTAGTAAACTGACAGAAGCGTTGGAGAAGCAAAAATTGTATAAGAGACATGCATTGACCATCAGTGAGTTTTCCAAAGCGATTGATGAACCAGTCTATAAAATCTCTAGAACACTAAATCAACATTATGGCAAATCATTCCCTGAGCTTATCAACCATCTCAGGATATCAGAAATAAAAGAGGAATTAGTGAAAAATGACAATCAGACCACTAAGATTGAATCATTAGCATATGAAGCAGGCTTCAACGCGCCATCATCCTTCTATGTGGCTTTTAAAAAAGAATTAGGTCTCACACCAAAGGAATATAAGAATCGATCCTCCGAATCTCATCGATGAACTTCACTTTCAAAACCCAGATTCCAAGTCTGTATTTCTGGAACCTGAACCAGACTTCCGTAAAGGCTTTCATAAGCCAGGAGGACTTTCAGAATTTACTAACTCAATATGTAATTCAGGACCAGGCACATAGAACTTAACTAACTTCCTTTCTGGCGTATTTGCAATCCAAATTCGATTGTCAATGATTCCACCCGTATTCAGGTACACCACTGAGCAATCAAATTCACCTGCACCCACCTTTATCCGTTCCTCCTTTTCATAGTAGATTGAAGATGGAACCACGGAAAGATTGTTAGACAAGAACATTCGAAAAGCCAGGCTATCTCCAGGATCAAGTGATATCGAATGAAGCATCATATAAATCTCTTCTCTAAAAACGTCAAAAACATAGGCCGAATCTAATTGCCTGTTAACAAGTATTGCTGTATCCCGACTTACCTCGTACTTTCCAGCGATTCTATTTTCCGAATGATTCAAATTAATCAGCACCTTTGCATTAGGTAGGGTCATTTCAGTTTTCAGGTTGCCAAAGGCCTCTTTTACCAGATCAAATTTCATTTCAGCAGTTTCATAAATACTTCCATCATCAAATAAGGAAGTATCAATAGCAAGCCAATGATTTTCATCTTTATAAAAAGTAAAGGACATGGCTCCAACACGATTTCCAAGCGAATCCTTCATCACATACTGATTCATTCGGGGAATGAGCGACTCTGGATGTATCCCTTTACTCAACCATTGAATTGGGATAGACTGTACAGGTGCCTGCTGCTCAGTACAGGAAGTTTGCAACAGGGACAGCCCCAGGATAAGCATCATTAATCTCATAGGAAAATTCTATTTAGCTGGCTTCAAAGAAAACAACCTTACACCCCTTCGGTATCTTGATTCAACGAATGCAGAGATCAGATTACCTTAAAATTTCCTTCGTCTGAATAGAAATCCTCCTTTAATCTCTTGAAAACCTTGTGGAGCAATTCACGTTAAGCACCGGTGATCCCAGACAATTTCATACGACGGAAGGCATAAATAGTGGAATGTTAAAGCACATTATTTTCATCCAGAAAAGGAACGTTTTATCAAGTCCTTTGTTCTATCTTAAGCGTTAGTTTAATTCTCAAAAGGACCTCAATCAGAGTAGCGATCACATATGTCCGACTCTACCCTTTTTATTCCTGATATTTCAGGTTTTACCCGATTTGTAAAGCAAACTGAAATTCAGCACAGTCAACACATCATAGAGGAATTGATCAACCTCATTATTAAGGAGGGCAGCAGTATTTTTAAAGTAGCAGAGATCGAGGGTGATGCAGTTTTCTTTTTCAAACACGAAGAGAAGCTTTCAGTGGAAGAAGTCACTGCGGAAGCAAAACGAATATATCAGGCATTTCATAGGCATTTACTCAACTATCAACACCGAAGAATCTGTAATTGCGGTGCATGCACTTCGGCTGCACAACTAGAATTAAAGTTCGTTGTGCATGCAGGAGAAATAGCATTAGCCAATTTCTCTGGTGACAGGGGGAAACCTTATGGAGAAGCAGTTATCGTAGCTCACCGCCTATTAAAGACCAAAATTGGTCATTCCGAATACCTTTTGCTTTCTAATGATTTTGCCAGTGAAACGGATTGTGACGGAAAGGATTGTTATGAAGATCCAGAACTGGGTGAAACTCATTTCTCCTACTCGTTTATCCAGAATTGGAAAACACCTCTGGAGCCTTTGGTTCGGCAGGAAGACAGCAACCAGTTTGACATTGTGGCTTCCGCCACCACGATCGTTCCATTTGAAATGGAGATCGTTCACGATTTCATTGCTGACTTCAAGTACAGAAGTCTTTGGAATCAGGAAGCTGACCAGATCATATTCGAAGACGACCAGATCAATCAAATCGGGACTGAACACCTGTGCATTGTAAAAGGGGAAAACTTGTCTTTTGAGACCATCAGGCCAAAAACAGATGAAGGCCAACAATCTTATGGAGAGATTTTAAAGAACCCGGCTCCTTTCAAGCACTTCGAAACCAATTTTATTCTCACTTCCCTGGAAAATGGCCAAACACGAGTAGAATTAAAGTTGTGTGCTTCCTTCAAATGGGGCATTCAACGATTGATGGGTGGTTTTGTCCGAGGCAAATTCAATAAAAGAGCCGCTCATGGAATTGGAATGATGGCTGAAGCGCTTTCCACTCACATGAAAGAAGTTGCTTAACTCTTCTATCGGTTCTTAATATATAAGTGTTTTCTCAACTCAACCAATAACTGATTGATTTGACCAACATCTGGCTTTTCAGGTAAGGCACTTTGTGTGTAGATATCCTTGAGTCTGGTCAATTTTTCTGTAGCCATAGTTACTAATTCTTCATACTCAAACTCACCAGTCTTGATCTTTAACAAAAACTCCCGATCAGGTCGCCGAACATTGATCCGACCTTCACTTCCGATCTCTTCAGCCATATTTAACAACCGAAACGTGTGCATCATATTTTTTGCATCGTACTTCTTACCATGGGTCAGCGTGTTTTGATATCGAACATCATTTCTATGCTCTACCCAATTCCAATAGGCTTTGTACTCTTTACAATAGGATGAGTATGCTGATTTATTGTAAGACATGATTGCTATTGGGATATGCCCTTTTGGAATTGAACTCAAAGACACTTCATTCGCATTAACCTTGTTGGCGATTCCTTTAAATGCCACTTGTTCACTGTAATAGAGCCCATACATTTCGTTCATATGGGCAATTCGGGAAAGGCCACATTGTTGTTGATCCAATCCACGTTCGCTTAGAAAATCAGCAACGGGAATTGCCCCCTGACCTTGCACGACATAGCAGAAATCCAGTACACCTTTACGTTCCTTATCTACTGGGTTCAACACCTTCTTGTTAAGACTTTTTGCCTTGCGAATTTGAGTAAAAGCATATTGGCCATAAGTCTCGCTACATAGTTTGGATAAAAACATTTCAGGTTTTATTCTATCCATGATCGGATGTCGATACAGCACACATTCATCTGGTGTATTCAGCAAATCAATAAGATTGGGGTTATTCTTTGTAAGTAGTTCGAAGTACCTCCCAACCTCATAGAATACTTCGTCATTGGTTTCATTGTTGATTTGAGTGACATTGCTAAAGCCAAAGAAATCATCTTCCGGAAGGTAAAAGACACCTTTAATATCTGTATCGGAATCTTTGGTGTCCAACCCATAGGCCCTACTACCACTGATACATTCCAAAAGAATGAGCCCCCTGTTTCGTAGATCCTGTATGGTCATAGTTCTTCTTTTATGACTTGCTTATAAAAAACATCCAATGCTTCAAAATCTCCTTTGGCACCTGGCAGGTCATTTGCTACTCGCTCATTCTCAGCAATAGCTGATCGCAAAAAATCTGCAATTACTTCCACTTTAGGGTGTAGGTAATCTTCTTGTTGAATTTCCTTTATCGCTATCAACTCATTAATCCTGTTTACAACCGAAGCATCAAGGACCGAAAACATCTTTTTCATCTCAATAGGAGGAACTGTTCCTGTTTCCCTTATCCAGACTCCAGCAATTGCTGTTCTCATGGCATAGAACAGCTTTTTCAACTTTATCTGTTCCCCAGAACAGGCATCCGCGTACTTTTTAGACATGCTCAAATAATGATGCATGGTTGCAATTGGAGAAAAGTACGCATGGCTCAATTGCCGCAGTTGTGAAAGAAATATTCCTTCGCTGTGATAAACAATCGGCGATTGAAGCCACTCTAAAAGCGGGGCATTTGATTTCCAAAGTAATTTCAACACTTTCTTTATCTCCCAACCACCAAGGTCCAGATCATCATTGATGGGCAAATCAATTGTATCCTTTTGTTCTTTGAGCGTCAAATGCCAATCCAGGTCTTTCACGTAAATAAACCTGACATCATAATCACTGTCTGGTGAAGGAAAACCCCACGCTCGCGAGCCGGACTCACAAGCATAAGGGATTTTCACTTTGAACTCCGTGGCTATCCGATGAAGTTTTTCTTGAATTATTGCTTTCATTATTATTCAAATACTAGGGCTTAGTTGAATTTCTTCGCTGCCGCTTTTTCATCCATGGTGCGTTATTTTTCCAATCGCCAGCCATGATTGAACCATACGGTAACACTTCATCTACGACTTTACCCAAACCGAACTCATCCATTTGGTCTCTAACAGACGATGCTTTCTTGTATGCCGAAGGTAGCTCTGTAATGTCTATTTCATTTGAAAAGAACCTTACATCCAATCCCGCAGTTTCCTCTGCAAAGATTTCCTGAATGGTTTGATCCGCCTTCGTTTTTCTATGCTGTGAACGACTCATGTTTCTACCGGCACCATGTGGAGCAAATCCCAAATTGGTATCGGTGGTTTCCCCTTCCACAATCAAAACTGGCTCAGACATGTTCAATGGAATCAACCGTGGCCCTGTGATGTCTGGCATAAACTTCTTATCCAATGGAGTCGCTCCTTTGGCATGGTAGAAATATTCCCCATCACGGAAAACAAAGTTATGCTCATTCCAAAAACGGTTTTCGATTTCAATGTTTGCTCGTTGCGCAATTTCATCATGCAATACCAGGTGATTTTGTTTGGTCCACTTTCTAATGACCTGAAGTGCATCCCAGTACGCCTTACCTTCTTCTGTTTCGAAGGGAATCCAGGCGTTTTGTTTCAAAGTGGCGGCGGACAATTTTCTACGAAACCTTTCCGCAATGTCCATTCCTTTCTTGAACAGTTTCGCTCCTACTCCACGAGAACCATGATGCGTTACCATTATTGTATTCCCTGTTTTTGCAGACTTTCCCACAAACAGGAAGTGATTTCCGTCTCCCTGGGTTCCGAGGTGCGCACGCGCTACTTTGATCATGTTCTGATCATTTAGGAATACATTGGACTCAAAATCCTCCAGTAATTCTTTCGGAAAGCGAAATTGTGCCTCACGGTCTCTTCCTCCAGGGCCAAAATGTGTCACTTGCTGTGCAATATCCATGATTGTTTTGGGAGCAATTTTTCCGTAATCCGTCAACATAACCGAACAACAGATATCAGCACTATGCATTCCTGGGTGGATCGCATTTTTAGCCACGACAACTCCACCCACAGGAATTGTACCTACACTACCAGCCGGGCAAGCATCTGGCATGATCGCACCATTCACTACTGTAGGGGTTTTCATGACCTCCTCCATCGTTGCAACCACGGCCTTCACATTTTCTTCCTCCAGTGGCATCTCAGCCCTGATGTTTTTTGAAAACGGCTGTGGTGTCTCAAACAACTCAATCATCGGATCAGGTTTGAATTGTTCCAGATATTGCTTCATTTCAGTTTCTGCAAGTTGTTTTTCATTGATATGATCCAGCGCTTCTTTGAACCACTTCTCAGGTGCATATCCCAATTCAATGAGTGCGTTTCCGGTAATTTTCTTCCAATCGTTCATTTCTTCCTTCTTTCATAACCGTCCCACCCTTTGTGAGACGGATCGTCATTTATACATTGATTTTGTATTACACCCCAAAGTTGAAACTTCACTACGCAGCCTTTTTGCGTAGTAGGAAAATATGCTTAACTTTCTTAAAAATACGACTTAACAGCAATTTCAAAACAACTATGCCTGTCAACAGAAACGCACTGATTCGATACAAAACGTTAGACAATTGTCTTAGGAACCGATTCCGCAAATGGACACTGGAGGATCTCATTGAAGCCTGTTCAGAAGCTTTGTATGATTACGAGGGAATTGACAAAGGTGTAAGTAGGCGGACGGTACAGATGGACTTGCAAATAATGCGCAGTGACAAATTGGGATACCATGCCCCGATTATTGTTGAGGACAGAAAATTCTACACCTATTCAGATCCAGAATATTCGATCACCAATATCCCACTAACGGATCAGGATCTGGGAAAACTAACGGAGGCCGTGGATTTTCTAAAGCAATTCAAAGGTTTCACACACTTTCAGGGATTGAGCGGCATGATTCAAAAACTGGAAGACAAAATTCACGTGTCTAAGACCAAGGAACGACCAATCATTGATCTGGAGAAAAATGAAGCGCTCAAAGGGTTGGAATATATTGATCCCATATTTCAGGCGATTACGCACAAACAATACATCATCATTACTTATCAATCTTTTCGCGCCCGGGTATCCAATACCTTTAATTTTCATCCTGCCCTATTGAAAGAGTACCGGAACCGATGGTTTGTTTTGGGAAAACAGAAACAGCAAGCGGGATTCATGTTACTTGCATTGGATCGAATTGAATCGCTGGAGAGCTCCACCAATCCCTCCATAGCATTCGACCCAAAAACCATAGAGACCTTTTTTCAAAATGTGATAGGTGTGAGTGTCAATGAAGGAGAAGACCCTCAGGAAGTGGTCTTGTCGATCGACCATAGCAATGCTCCCTATGTATTGACTAAACCTATCCACCATTCCCAACAATTGATAGAAAAAACAGATCAGGGGGTTGTAATCTCTATTCAGGTGCAAATCAATTTTGAATTGGAACGCGAGATTTTAGGGTTTGGAGACAGCATGAAAGTAATTGCACCGACAAGGCTACGTTCCAGGATCAAACAAAAACTGAATCATGCCCTGGATCTATACATGACGGAGTTGCACAGCAATGACCTAAAGCATCTTAAAGACAAGTTGGAAGGCAAAGGACATGCGACCTTGAACCATATTTATACTCGGAGGGAAATAGCCCAAATCGGTATCGCACTTCAACAATACAAATCAGAACATCCCTCTGAAGATCAAAGTGTTTACGCCATAAGAGACTTGTTCGGAAAAATACCGGACCTGAAACGATTGGCATTGAATAAGAACATCAAACTGGTTCTAAGTCAATTCGGAGGGGGCTATTTCTTAACAAAAGCACTTTACTTTGATAAGCCCCCTCAATCCAACTGGTATGTCACCTGGCACCAGGACACCACTATCCATGTCGGCCAAAAGAAAGCAATCGAAGGATACTCAGGCTGGACAAAAAAAGAAAGTTTATGGGGGGTCCGCCCCCCGGTTGAGGTTTTGCATAACACGATTACAATTCGGATCCATCTCGACGACACGACCGATCAAAATGGTGCTTTGCTCGTCGTACCTGGATCTCACAAAAAGTTGTTAGATGATGCCGAAATCCAGCTCATCACCCAAAGTGCACTCTCATCCGCTTGTAATGTTGAGGCAGGAGGCATTCATCTAATGAAACCCTTACTGCTTCACGCTTCCTATAAAACTACCAACCAAAGGAGCCGGCGGGTCATTCATCTTGAATTTAACAACATGGCACTCCCAAATGGTTTGGAGTGGGGAGAACTCAATCATTTTTAGCCATTTCCCAAACGAAGTACTTTCATTTGGACTTTGCTAGTTCTTCCTTTCTTGATTTTCAGCTTTCTCGCAGCTTTGGCTGAAACATGTAATCCGTTTTTATAGCGGCCCCTCTCCCGATCATTTACGCGAACATCTATGGTCTTTCCATTAACCGGATTTGTCAACCTGAGTAGTGTCCCAAATGGATAAGAGGAATGAGAAGTAGTAAGCGACCCTTTCCTATACTTTTCGCCACTTTTCGTGAATTTACCTCTGTACCTGGTATTATGAACCCTTGCCTTTAAGGTAGCGACATAGCCCACCTTCATGATATCTACTTTGGGTGATACGGGTTCAATTTCAGAAGAAGCAACGGCAACTGGCAAATCGGGTTCCACCACTACTTCCTCTTCAAATATTCTCGTACCGAACAGGTAATGTTTATCATAGTAGTAGGGATTATGAATCGAAGTGATATTCACACCGCTGTTGGACGCATGCAACATCTGATCACCCTCAATCACAAAACCCACGTGAGAAACCAAACGAGGGGTATTATACGTTCTGGAAAAGAAGATCATGTCGCCCGGCTTGAGCTCATTTTTATCCAAGATTATTCTTCCATACTTCGCCAGTTCGTTGGCATTGTGAGGTGCATATAGGCCCAGGTCTTCCATGGTCTGCACAATTAGTCCGGAACAATCAATTCCAGTCCTGGACTGACCGCCATATTTATAAGGAATTCCCAGGTAACTCCGGGCCGCAGCAATAAAATCTTTGGGCTGATACAACGATACATCAAATGACTTTTCTGCACCTTCCGACTTAAATTTCCGTAACCTCCGGGTCATGTCAGCATCAGTTCTATATTTCAAAAGCAGCTGATCAAGCGCTTCTTGAGCAAAACTGACAGATACGCAAAACAACAGGCTTGCAATAATGAGTGGGCGGTGCATGGCGAATTCATTGAAGTTGGAAATACTGAACCTTTCACGGTTACAGCTACATTTCAGGTTTTGATTTTGAGTCGTAGTGATATGGCGTCACTGATCTATCAACGGCGCTTGTACGCCAAATATTATTCAACTGTTGAAATTGTTGTTTTCTAATGTGTTGTTTATTCATTACGGTGGAAAGTATTGTTTTGAATAAATGCAATGATCTACCTTCTCCGGTAATTGGTTACTAGATTGCAGCGAAAATCATCTGATCACTTATGAGTCTAGAAGCCATCAAGGAAGCACGTGAGTTGTTGAATAGTCGAAGTTTCGGCGTGCTATCTACCCTTTCGTTAAAATTGGATGGATTTCCATTCGGATCGGTTGTACCGTATTGCCTAAATGGTGATGGCGCTCCAGTGATACTGATATCGACCATTGCAGAACATACCAAAAACCTCTCCGCCGATAGTCGTTGTTCACTTACCATTTTAAAAGAGAGCAATGATGTACAATCCAACAGTCGGATAAGCCTTATCGGTCATATGGAGCCGCTTGATGAATCGGATCAATCAACTCCTGAAAAATATTACCGTCACTTTCCGAAATCAAAAGGATATCATCAGGCACACGATTTCTCCTTTTACAGTTTACATCTCAAGGATATTAGGTTTATTGGAGGGTTTGGTCGTATCCATTGGATAAAGTCAACGGAATTCTATCACAAGAACATCTTCGATGGAAAGAGTGAGGCATACATTGTCAATCACATGAATGAAGACCACAGATCAGATCTGGCCTTGTATTGCCATCATTTCAAACAGATCCAGTCCTCAGAGGATCAAGTTCGTATGGTCGGAATTGATGAACAGGGATTCGATGTATTCGTGGATGATCGAAAAGTACGATTTACTTTCGATGAACCTATATCTGATGCGAAAGAAGCCCGAGTCCAGTTGGTTGCTTTATCGAAAGCTGCTAAAGCTTAGAAGTCATTGCCAGCTCCCTCCTTTTGATTGGTTGATAAATGGCCTCAACAATGATCCTTTTTCTTTGTCGTTTGGCTAGGTATTGGTTAGCCAGATATCATTAAACCATAACCGCTCCCTGGGTAGTATCGAAAGAGGCCATTTCGAAAGAGACACATTACTCACAAATCTTTTTCATTAGATCACATCTCCTCTTCCTCAGCAAAACTCAGGTTATCGTAACCTCTAAGACAACTCTGCAACAAAAACGCAATTGAGAGAATCATATCTATCTAATTTTCATTGGTCTAGTGTATGAGGAAAGTAGGCCTACTATTGTTTCCAGGACTTTTTTTATTCCTGGCGCCCGCAAGCTGTCAAGACGATATCGATGAGTTGAAGTTATTCACATCCATCATTGAACCCGGCCCAATAGCCTCTAAGTTGGAGACCATCCGGCACTTCGATCGCAACTGGAAAGATGCGTACATCCCGCTACTGCTGGAGATTTTCTACTTCGTTGAAGATCCGCAACTCTATCTGGCCCTTAGAGATGCATTAGAAACACATACTGGAAAACGGTTCGGATTTGACCTGGACAAGTGGTACCAATTTGTCTGGAGCAAACCGGAAACCGTACCTCACTATTACGCCGATTTCAAAGCGGAATTGTACAAACGAATTGACCCAAAATTCTATCACTACTTTAAAGATAGAATGATTGCACGAAACATTCGACTCGATGAAGTACGGTGGGGCGGCGTTTTACAAGATGGTATACCGCCGTTGAGGAATCCTCAGATGATAGCCGCATCTGAGGCCAATTACCTGGAAGGTGATCATGTTGTTTTCGGAATCGAGGTAAATGGAGATTTCAGGGCCTATCCCAAGCGGATACTGGCCTGGCACGAAATGTTCGTAGATGAGGTCGGTGGAGTGAACGTAGCCGGAGTTTACTGCACCCTATGCGGTACGGTAATATTGTACGAAACGGAAATAAATGATAAAAACTACGAAATGGGTACCAGCGGATTCCTATACCGATCCAACAAACTCATGTATGATAAAGCCACTCAAACGCTATGGAATACCCTCTGGGGTGAACCGTCCATCGGCCCTTTGGTTGCAAATGACATCAAGTTTAAGGTAAGAAGTGTGGTAACCACTACCTGGAAAGAATGGAGCACGCGACATCCAGAAACGACCGTACTGTCCTTACAAACGGGACACAGAAGAGATTATGCAGAAGGTGTAGCTTATAAAGACTATTTCGCCACTGACAACCTGATGTTTACGGTCCCGAAAATTGATCGCAGGCTTAAGAATAAAGATGAAATTTTGGCCATCCGACTGGAGGCAAACGCCGAAGATGCCCTGGCCATTTCCGCAAAATTCCTGGAGAAAAACACGATCTATCACGACCAAATCGACGGTCAATCCTTTGTGGTTTTCACTGATAAAAGCGGAGCCAACCGTGTTTTCGATGATAGAGGAATTACTTTTAAAAAGTACTTTGACCCGTTCACGGTCCTGGATGAATCAGGCAAACAGTGGAAAATTCGAGAAGATGCTCTTTATGCAAATAATGGTGAGAAACTTGTCCGAATACCACATCATCGGGCCTTTTGGTTTGGGTGGCACGCAGCATTTCCTGAAACAAGGCTGATCAAATGATCACTTCGTATTCAACCTGCCTGGAAAGTCGGGCATAGAAAATGGTTCATCAATCACTTTCGTGAATGCTTTGCACTTTCTCTCCAAAAAAATCAGCCAGACTTTTATCCGTAGCATATAAAACCCCCTGATCATTCATAAAAGTGGTTTCTTGATCGTTCAGATGAAGCCGATCACCTTTTGCATTGGATACATGCAATCCCAGCTCCTCGAACAGTAACCTTGTAGCTGCAAAATCCCAGATGCTTCCACCACCGTCTTTTTTCTTTGGGTTTTTGAAATAGCAAGCTGTTTTAGAGGTCATCACTCCAAGCGCATTTCTTACGGCACCAAAACCCACATGAATTTGTAAGACCCGATGTTGCAGTCTGGCATACTCATCCATCTGAGTTCCCACAACATCATAATCGGCCGAAGATTGAAAGCTTCTATCCATGTACCAATGGAGTTTGTCGTCATTTAAAACCTCACGATTTGTAAATGAAAGTCCATTCTTCTGAACACCTTCACCTTGAACTGCCGAATAGCATTCCGATTCATCGGGCACATAAACCACTCCTATTATCGGGTCTCCAGCCTGGGATATCAGAGCAATGGAAACTGCATAGCCTGATCGGTGCTCTGTAAAAGGCAACGTACCATCCATGGGATCGATGCACCAGAAATAGTCTTTCGTATGTCTTGATTGGTCATCGATCGCCTCTTCGGTTAGCAACCCCAGGTCGTAATTCTGAATAGAGGTTTTCAACTGATTTAGAATAATCTCCTGTGCCCTCAAATCAACTTCTGTTACTACCTGAGAGGCGAGGGTATCACCACCTGTCTTCCTACTGGTTTCATAAGATTGATCGAATCTTGACTGAATGTACTTTCCTGCTTCTTCAGCGGCTTTCGTTGTTACTTCACAAAGCTCATGCAGGTCCTTAGAATTAAGCTTCATCTCGTTTCAAATCGATTAATACCTGCTGCGTCAGTCTCTTACTATAGCTATGCATCTTCCAATGTCCAGGGCTCCATCCATCCAGAAACCGATAGAAATCGGCCCAGGCATAGGGATAAAGGGTCATCCATTCAGCTTTCAAACTTTCGAAATCAAACGCTGGTTTCAACACTAGTTTCAATTCATTGAAATAATGGTCTAACAACATGTGTTCATGCCGTTCACATTCCTCTTCCTCAAAACAACTGCTTAGAAAATAGGCCACGTCTTTCATGCCACAACCCTGCCCCACATATTGAAAATCTACAGCAGCCACTTCATCGGTTTCCTTGAAACAAAAATTTGCCAGCTTGGCATCTCCATGAACGAAAGTTTGAAATTTAGCCGAACTAAGTCTGGCATCAATGGCCTTAGCAGCCACCTTCAGGTTGATATTTTGCATCTCCTCCCATTCATCAGGACGGGTATCCAGATGCCAATACGTACCAACCTGCCATAATCCTTCAGGAAGTGTGCCCATGAATGTTGCATGAAAGTGGGCTAACCAGGTCAGCACTTCTTTCATCTGCTCCAGATTCACAGTTTCGGGATCACACCGCAAATCGAACCCACTATGATCCATATCCTCCATAACCAATAGCAATCCCGACTCCAATACTTTGGAATGATATAACTGAGGAACTTTACAATGACTTGTCGTTTGTTGCGAATGATGTTGATACCAGTAACTTTCAACCTGATACGACTTTAGCTTACGCTGATGAGAAAATGATGTATTCCACCCTCGTGGGTGATCAGTTCCATTAGCCCATTCAATGTGCTTGACAATTACGCTGGGGTATTCCCCTCCTTCCAACTGATATCTCCTGATCGCACCATATCCGCTCCAAAGGGTTTGCACCAATTGTTTATCAATGATACCTGAAGCACTCGTCACCTCTATTATCTCATCTGTCAAATCCATCATCACATGTCAAAAATAAACCGACAGGTGTTGTATTTACTCTGATTAGTATCGCTCATTTTAAATTTCAATAATCCAATGCTTTCCCAATACAGCTATCATAACGATCTTCATCACATTCGCTCAAAGCCGCCCTGACCCGATGCCTTATTCGCCTAACATTCCTCTTTCGCATCCATTTACTGGGCCAACTGGATTGACCTCTCATATCAATAGCATAGAACTCATTTGACATTAATTCATTCTCTATCTTCGCAATCTTACTGTCTAATTCGCTATCTACCGATTGAAGATGAGTCACATAAGCTTTGGTGTAAGTGGGCACAAAGAAATACTGAGGAACATGACAATAGTATCGCCTCACACTTCCCTGCCGGGGATTCCAGCGTAATTCATACTGAACAAAGTACTTCTTGGCCTTTACGGAAAGTTTCCGATAGGCCCGTTTTCCAATCCTTCTAAAGCCTGGCCATTGCCAATAATCTTTGCACCAGTTATCCTGATCCCACTGTTCATCGACATCTAGCTTCGTATTACCCCATTCGTAGCTCCCGCAAACATTTAGGATCTCCTGAAAAACAGCAACATCCTTTCTCCTGAGAATATCGTCTCGCAGCTTGAAATGCCGGTACCATCCATATCGGATCGGCTTATCCAACGGTATTTGTGCCAGGTTTCGCCGGGCGAGAAACAATTTACTCCATTCCTTTCGGGCTTGCCTCACCTGAGCCTGGCGCTGGTCTTTGATACTCGGAGGTCTCATACTTTTCGTGCTTTAAAGTTTCTTCCCTCAAATACTTTCACCGGACCACCCCGCTTTAGGGAAAGGTGTTCCTTCCAGTGCTCATCTACTTTTGCCTGTAGCATTTCCATCCGATGCTTTTCCATCACCAGCTTTAGCTTCATCAAAGCAGTTTTCTTATTCTGTAGTTGCGATTTGGAATCACTGGCTGTTGCGGAAATTTTAGTAGGCACATGCACTACTCTCACCGCCGTTTCCACTTTATTACGGTGTTGTCCTCCTGGTCCCGAACCTCGAAAAGTACTGTAAATCAAATTCTTAGTATCAAAAGTGATTGCAGTAGTTTCTTCGAAATCGGAGACACCTACAAACCAATTCTTTCGCTTGTGAAACTTCCGGTAAGGGCTTTGCCCTATCCACTGGATTGTTCCAATCCATGGTTGAATGACCTCTCCCACTTTTTTCCCGGAAAGCTTAATCAGGCATGAATTGAGTGTTCCTGGTTCCTGACCCAGGCTTCTACTGATCGTTTTCGCTATGATTCCATGGTCTTTCGCAAAACCCAGCAATTCCCGAAGCACCTGAGCTACCACCCAGGCGCATTCCGCAGGCCCTCGGCCTGCGGAAATCTGAACATACATTTTTTGAATACTCATAACTCAAGCTTTATCCATTCTCACAATCTTTGGGAAAAATGTCCCAATCACATCTACCAGCTCTGTTTGGCATTGCATGACCTGTTCAATGTCCTTATATGCCACCGGCGCTTCATCTGTTCCGCCGCCTACCAATGTCACACCATTTCTACTGAGGATTTTTCTCATTTCACTTCCGGAAATAGACTCTCTCGCAGCTTTTCTGGACATTTTACGTCCAGCTCCATGCGCCGCACTCTGAAGTGATCGACCATCACCTTTTCCTCTGACGATATACCCCGGAGTGGCCATTGACCCAGGAATTATCCCTAATTCCCCTTCTGCCGCTGGCGTTGCTCCTTTTCGGTGTACAATCAACTCAGATCCCTCACACTGTTCTTTCCAGGCGAAGTTGTGGTGGTTCTCAATGCGACCTACGGGCCTGATTCCCAGGTATTTGCTTAAATGATGGTGTATTTGATCATGGCACGCCTTTGCGTAATCACCTGCCAGGTTCATGGACAACCAATACTCCTGCCCAGCTTCTGTATCAAGGTCCAGCCACGCCAGGTGATGTGCATGCCTTGGTAGCAGGCATTGCTCCATGGCAATACCCATATAATGCTTGGCAATAGTCGCACCGAATCCTCTTGATCCGGAATGAGAAAGTAGACCCAAATATTCTCCATGAGGAAGGCCAAACTCATTATCCTGGTTCAATTGAACCAACCCAAATTCCACAAAGTGATTTCCAGAGCCAGAAGTGCCCAATTGCTTTGCTGCGCGGCCATGCAACTGCTTCAATAAAGGTGTCTGATTAAATGCCTGGTTATCCAGAATTTCATGGTCTTGTTTGAGTTTCAGTTCTCCTCCGGTCCCGAAACAAGTCCGTTCCTTCAACGCCAACTTGAACTGATAAGCATGCTTTTGCATGTATCTCTCATTTATGTCAAAGACGCTCAAACTCATTCGACAGCCAATATCCAGCCCTACTCCATAAGGAATAACTGCATTTTCGGTGGCCAATACACCACCAATAGGCAATCCATATCCCTGGTGTGCATCAGGCATCATGGCACCTTTTCTGGAAATTGGAAGCCGCATCGCCAACTCCATTTGCTGATAGGCATTGCTGGAAATGTGTTTTCTTCCGAAGACATGGAAGTCACCATTTTCACGAAGAAGCGAGATCTCCCTCCTGTCCTTCAAGTCAGGTTGGGGTTTAAATTCCATCGCTAATGGCTCCAGAATCGGATCCTCTAAATAATTTTCAAAGTTTTCTTTTACATCTTGTAATAAGGTTAATTGCTCCTCTTTGGAAGCGTGTTTGTAATATTTTGAAGTGATAGCAATGGCCAGGCTAATGGCTTTGTTATCGGAATAATCAATTTGTCGGAGCTCTTTGCCTCGTAACTTAATCTTGCCCATAAAGCATTAAAATGTTGGCAGAACTGCGTCATTTTTTGCAGTTCTGTGAAAATCAAAATGGAAATTGTGGTTGACCGGGCTTGGATCTGGGAGATAAGCAGAAAGCTTAGAAGCGACTCATAAACAGTTAAATTATTACGTCAATTATGTCCGTTTCTGATTGTTACCACTGATGAATAAAGTGGGTTAACCAAAAACCAGAACCAGGAACGACGAAATAGCAGGGATATGCGTATGCACATCATGCGATTTAATTACTTCTCAACTTTTGTTTGATGAGTCCCGAGAATTTTGAGCATAAAAAAAGTCCTGACGCTTTCACATCAGGACCGGATATACTTCAAATGAGATTTTCGATTATCTCGGTCCGGTCTATTGTTCGATATGGTTTTGTTGCTCCATCATATGAGCCTCCTTTCTAATTAAGGATTTAAGGCAAAACTAGAAGGACTTACGCTTAATCCCCAAAATTTGTTTTGATTTTCTTGTGAAAAAGAAAAAATAAGCGGTTCTGGTGAACCGCTTATCGATCATGAATAATCAGAACTTGTCCTTTTTCTTTTGCCCAGTTACACTTTTGATCATCTTTCCAAATCGCTTGTCTTTGGCACGTCTTTCATGAACGGATGATTGATAATGGGCTTCCTCTCGCTCAAGTTTCATATAATGATGATAAGTATCTTCATTCAATTCACCTGAATCCAGCGCTTCCACAACTGCGCACCCTTGTTCATTGACATGGGTACAATCCTTGAATTTACAAGACGATGCCAGATCATCGATCTCCTGAAAGGTAATCGCCAAACCACCTGTACTATCCGCAATCCCAACTTCACGCATGCCCGGGTTGTCAATTAAAACGGCACCAGATTCTAATAAGATCAATTCCCGATGTGTGGTAACGTGCTTGCCACGATCAATACGATCGCTAATGGCTCCCGTATCCATCAGTTTCAGGCCTGATAAACAATTAATCAAACTAGATTTTCCGACACCAGAAGAGCCAAGCAAACAATAGGTTTTACCCTTCTCAATGTTAGCCATTACCTCTTCCAATCCGGCACCATCAGTATTGCTGAAAGGAATGACAGGTGTCTCCTTAAAGCGGTTTTTGACAGTTTTTAAAGTTTCGTTCAAAAGATCGATCTCCACCAAATCAATCTTACTGAGAAGAAAAACCGGTGCAATTCCCGCGGTATGGCAAATCGTCAAATAACGTTCAAGTCGATTCAAGTTAAAGTCCCTATTCAGCGACTGCACAATTAACCCAACATCGATGTTGGCGGCTATTGGCTGTTTTTCACCGGCCCTCCCCACTGCTTTTCTTTCCAGCAAAGTTTGCCTGGGATACACGGCATGAATAAGTCCTTTACCTGTATCATAAGGTGCAATTGCGACCCAATCACCCACAACTGGCAGATCCAACCGATTTTGTGCCGAATATCTCAGGTTACCCAGAAGCTCTGCTTCCAATTCACCTTCTTCCGTGAGCACCTGATATCGCTCCCGATGCTCCAGAACTACTCTTCCTGCTAAGAAGGTATCCAGTCCGTTTTCGTCTCTAAATGTTTTTAAATGATGATTATATCCTAAATCTTCTAAATGTATTTCTTTCATGGTGTTTCTCTTTGAAGCATTTAGTAATGCTGTGATTTGAATTTCATCAGGTGTACCTGATTCAAATGCTTATACTTCGAAACGTACCTGGAGTAGCTTCACTCAGATCAATGATTTAAAGCCCTACTTAACAAAGTAGGTTTAAGATTTTAAAACCATAAGACACAGTGAAAACTCCCATGTGGTACGGTGAAGTAGCCAGGCATAGGCTTGCGAAGCGTATCGACAGAAACTGCTTAGGAACGGTCCTCCAAAGCGGATTAACGCAGTATTCTGTCTGCTAAACCGACTCGGCGGCGGATATGTAAAGAGTTGAATTACTCATAAAAAAAACAAAGATAATCATGTTAAGAAAAACATGTCATTTCATACTGACAGAAGCTCCACTCTTGAAAAGTCTCTCTTTTCAAAAGTGGAGGCTTAGAAATATTAAGGAGTACTCTCCTCTCCTTTCAAATACTTATCCATGAATTCTAAGGTACGCTTTGAGGCGGTAATGTTATTTTCGTTTTTCACAAAACCATGGCCTTCATCAGGGAAAATGACATACTCCACCGGCACACCGTTCGCTTTGGCAGCGGCTACCATATCATCAGACTCTACCTGAAGTACCCTCGGATCATTGGAGCCTTGTAACACGATGAAAGGCTTTGTAATCCGATCAGCAAAGAACAATGGCGATTTGTTATAAAGGGAAAGGCTGTCTTCAAACGGATTTCCCAACTCCAGGTAAAGTGCTTCTCTGAAGGACTCCCACCATGGTGGAATGCTCTTCAATGTTCTTAACCAGTTAGTAACCCCAAAGTAATTGACACCTATGGCAAACTCCTCCGGAGCAAAAGCCAGCGCTGCCATCACCATATAACCTCCATAGCTTCCGCCCATGATTCCAATCTTTTCAGGATCCACATAACCCGTTTCTATCAAAAATTTCTTGGACTCAATGCAATCCCTCAGGTCTTCATCCCCATGTTTTAGGTCGTCGGCCTGATAAAACGTCTTGCCGTACCCGGAACTGCCGCGATTGTTCACAGCGAGCACCACATATCCATTGTTAACCCAATGTTGAATTCTAGGGGTATAATTCAGTCGAGATTGTCCCCCTGGGCCGCCATGGATGTAAAGTAGTGCGGGTAGCTTCTCTCCTTCTTGAATCACTTTGGGTTTGTACAACAAAGCCGGTATTTCCAATCCATCAAAAGAGGCATAACGAATCACTTCTCCCTCTACCAAATCTTCAGGATTGATCTCAGCAGTCATGGAATTGGTTAACTGCTTCAATTCATCGCTTTCAAAATCATAAACAAAAAGGTTGGATGGAGATTTGGAGCTACTGATGTAGAACGACATCTTGGTTTCACTATCGGAAATATTAACACCATTGACATCTCCCGCTGGCAAATTGGGAATATTGACTTGTTCTCCTGAAGTGGTGTCCCAGATACGGATCTCTGTTCGAGCGTCGTTGTTGATCCCTGTTACCCGATACTTACCTTTTAAGGACAAGTAACTAAACATAATGTCCCAATCCGCAGTTTCTTCAACTTTTCGCTCTCCAGTCTCCAGGTCATAACTAATTAAATAAGTAAACTCTTTGTCCCGGTTGGTAGTGAGGAACAACTTCCTGTTATCTATACTGAAAAACTGTGCGGAATTGCTTTCGTTGCCCTCATGGCCGGTAATTAGTTTGGTTTCTCCTGTTTCCAGGTCTAACAAATGGATATTGGAGTTGGAGGTAGTAATGTTTTCCTGGAGTGCCATGTAGCGTTCATTGTCACTGATCGCCGACGGGGTGTATCCGTTTTTATTTTCGTAGATACTCACGGAATTATAAATCCCACTTTCTACCTCTTCACCAGCCACTTCCGTACGATACATATCGAAAAAGCGAGGGTCACGCTTATTGGAAGTCCAGAATATAGCCGTTCGGTCCACATTCCATTTGTACAAGACCGCTTTGGCACTATCGGGTGTTAAGTCGATGCTGGTTCCATCCATTTTCCTGATATAGATATGATCCAACTCATTGCCACCCTGATCTCCTGTATAAATGATCCGATCATCTTTTGGAAAGTAGGAATCTGCGAAAATGGCATCTTCCGTCGATTGTGTCAGTTGCTCCTGGGCTCCAGTTTCAATATTCACAGCATAGGCATTGTAAACTCCGGTTTCCTTGCTTGTTATTAAAACGGACTTTTCATCAGCTGAAAAGGAGCCTCCGAAAATATTGACAATGTCCATGAATTGCTCAATGGTATATTCCTGGGGCGACTTGGGCTGTTCTTCCGTAGGCGAACAGGTCGTAAACATGGCAATGATACCGAGCAGTATAAGGGTTCTTTTTATCATCAGTTTTAGGTATAGGTTGAGTTAAAGTTAAACCCAAATCTTTCAAAGGCTTTAAATCATTGGTGGAATCATCCATTTACCATGTTTTTCGTAATAAGATTCAGGTAACTTTCAAATGGACAGGCCACTCACATCTTCAGAAAAAGAATCACACGCCAAAAACTCTCCGCGTAGACGGAAAGAAGAGGGATTTCGAATATCTCTGACGTTCATAGCGACATTGGCTTTGTTCCTCGTATTTGTTGTGGTTCATACCTTCATTTCCAATCACAATACATCTATACAACACCTGTCCAGGAATGAAAGTCGAGGGTTCGCTCCGGATGCACGAAAATTCAACGACGCGATAATCCAGGTATATGCCGCAAGAACAAGAGGTGTGAAAGGAAACTTTGCTGTTCACACCTGGTTAGCGTATAAAACTTATGCTTCGAAGAGTTACGAGGTAGCCCAAGTAATCGGCTGGCGACAACAAGGAAATGGCAATGTGGTCTTCATCGAGAATGCTATTGCCGACAAGTCCTGGTGGGGAAATGAACCTATGCTACTACTGGACATCAGAGGGAATAAAGCACGCGAGTTGATTCCCAAAATTAGACAGGCAATAGATTCCTACCCATGGTCAAATGAATATACGGTGTATCCGGGGCCTAATTCCAACACGTTTGTTTCCTGGGTTGGACAGCAGGTTCCTGAATTGCATTTGGATCTCCCGGCCACGGCAATTGGGAAAGACTGGCGACCCATAAATCAGTCTTTTCGAGCTTCCCCAAGTGGAACTGGAATAACAGCTTCCTTTTTGGGGTTACTGGGAATACAGTTCGGCGTTGCCGAGGGGCTTGAATTCAATTTTCTGGGCCTGCATGTAGAAGTGGACCCGATAGATTTAAAAGTAGGATTGCCTTTAATGGGTACAACCTCTATCTGGTGGCCCTTACTCTTTTTGACTCTCAGGTATTTTTTGATGACAGTTTTACGAAGTTATAACAAGACTTACTTAACCATCTAATTCACTTCATGTCTGTAGCAAATCGAATCATCCGGGCCCATAATTTTTCGCAAAAGTCAGCTGGTACACCAAACCCTACCTGTAATCGGCACATTTGTTGTTATATATGCGGAAATCTTTACAATCTATGAGGAGAATCGTGACAATTATGAGTCTGATGGCTGTGATCAGTATTGCGCTAAAGCAAATACCCGCAACTCATGAGGAGATCGTACAAAAACTAAAAGCATACACACAGAACTTCCCTCAGGAAAAGTTATACCTCCAACTGGATAAACCTTACTACAGTAACAACGAAGACCTGTGGGTTAAGGCCTATTTGGTCGATGCATTCAATCCATCATTGCCTCCGGTAAGTAATGTGATCGACGTAGAACTAATCAATGAAAAACAAGAAGTTGTCGCCCAACGAAAAATAAAACTGGAAAATCAGGGCGGTGCAGGTCATATCTTCCTTCCTGATACTTTGAAGCCTGGTAAATATGCCCTTCAGGCATATACTAATTGGAGTCGAAATTTTGATGAATCGTTCCTTTTCACAAAAACCTTTGAAATACTTGATACCTATAATGAGGAGTCTGGCAGTATTTCTACTATAGAATCCAGTGAGATTGATGTGGCATTTTTTCCTGAAGGTGGTGAACTTATTTATGGGGTTCCAACGATAATCGGATTCAAAGCACTGGATCATAGAGGACTTGGTATTGAAATAGAAGGTCAGGTACTCAACCAGGATGGTTATGTTGCCACTTCGATCAAAACATTGGCCAAAGGCATGGGTCGATTCATTCTCACTCCGCAACATAACCAATCCTATACTTCGAGTTTCATATACCAAGGTGAGACGCACACCTTCAACCTTCCTGAAATCAAAAAAACAGGTTACGCCATAAAAGCCACCCATTCTTACGAGTCGGAAAAAGTAATATTGGGAGTATATGCGAAAGGTGTCAGTCTCGAAGGTGGCTTTTTACTAGGACATCAAAATGGGCAGGAATTTCTTCGCATTTTCACAGGATCAAAAGGACTTAGCGCCAACATCAATAAAGCGGATTTCCCTGCTGGGATATGTCAACTCACGTTTTTTGATGGCGATGGAATACCACGATCTGAGCGGATTGTTACGGTCAATCTCCCCACGGTGAAGGAGACGATTAAACTTGGAGGAATTGAAACTTATTCTAAAAGGGAAAAAGTCGATCTCAAGTTGGGACAAGTATCGGACTCAAATCAACAATGGGATTACCAAAACTTGTCCATTTCTATTACTCCCCGTGACCAAATTCTGATACACCCATTACAACAAAACATCAGAAATTTCCTGCAGTTAAGCTCTGATTTAAAAGGTCATATTGAAGATCCTGAGTTTTACTTTGGTGGCACTAAAGGATCCTACGAGTTACTGGAAAACCTAATGCTTACACAAGGTTGGCGTCGATTCAAATGGGAAGAAGTTCTTTCTGAGGATGACCAACTCTTCGATTTCCTGCCTGAACGCAGCCTCACATTCCAGGGCCAGATCTCCAACAACTCCAGTGGAAGGAACCCAGTCAGGGGAAAGGTCCAGCTTAGCATCATGGATGAGGCCTTCAGTTTTCTCGAAAGTGAAACCAATGAAAAAGGTCAATTCCTTTTTGATGGAATAGAGTTTTATGATTCTACTCAACTCTTATTCGAAGGAAAGCGAATCATTGGAAGAAATGGAAAAGAGAAGGACAATGTTTTTGTTCAAATATCGCCTAAGGTGCCATTACCTTTCCGAGAGATTGATTTCTCGGATCAGTCTTACAACAAGGAAAGAATTGCTTCATTTCTCAAGCAAAGGGGAAAGATCAATCAAATCGATCAAGCCTTTACACTTGATGATGACCTGATCATTCTCGACGAAGTTCAAATCGAGGCAGTCGACGAAGTTGCGTTGCAAAAAGATTTTAAAGAATATGGCATGCTATACAAGCAACCTTCCAATAGGTTGGTCTTAGATTCGATCCCGGGAACCCTTACTGGAATTTCCATTTTCGACTACCTTCAGGGACGCATCCCAGGTATCCGCATACTGGGTCCCTACCCTAATCAGACTATTGCGATCCGAACCACCTCAAATCTCCGTGGCAATTTAGCTCCACCATTGTTTTTAGTTGATGGCGTACCTGTAGACGCAGGCGTTATCTCCTCCATGTCTCCGTCCGATGTGGTTTTCATCGATATTTTACGAGGCCCAAAAACTACCATCTATGGACCTCAGGCATTTGGAGGTGTGCTTGCAGTTTATACCAAAAATGGTGCTGGCGCAAATTTGAAACCATACGTGCCACCAAAAAATACTTTGAAAATTATCCATCCCGGGTTTTCTGTGGCGAAAGAGTTCTATACCCCCAATTATGATGTTGTGGACTATTCAGCGGCCAAACCAGATTATCGTTCAACCTTATACTGGAACCCCAATATTCTTATTCAACAGGATACAGTTTCTCTGGCATTCTATACCTCCGATCAGGAGGGTGTATTTGATATCATCATTGAAGGAATCACTTCATCAGGGGATCCGGTTTATAAAAGAGAAGTCATGTATATTGAATAGATCGGGATTAAATCCATGAGCGATAATCCGTCTGAAACTTTGAGGCGTTGGAGTAAATCCTTATCTTATTGCTCATGAATCCCTTTCAAACCATCGCTAATACTTCTCCCATGCCCTTCAACATCTTTGACAAAAAGACGAACGAACGGCTTTTCTCAGGTAAGATACTGGGAGAACTTCTGGGTTACACGGAGGAAGAATTGAATGCATATGCCAGATCCAAATTCATCGAAATCATTCACCCTGACGATCGCAAAGTAAGCAAAGGAATAGATGATGAACTCAATGCCAGTAAGGACGGTGAGCACATCGAAAAAATACTCCGGTTCCGGCACAAAAAAGGGTATTACTTACATTTTCAGGTTTTTTGTAGCGTATATGAACGCGATGAAAATGGTCGTATGATCTCCTGTCTGGGATTCGCAAATAACATCAGCGATCAATTGGAGCTAGAGGAAAAGCTGAGAAAAGCCAGTGAAGTGATCAATAAGATGCAATACTCCAATTCACATGAATTGCGTGGGCCCGTTTCCAACATTATGGGACTTGTGAAAATGTTGGACTCAACCGACTTCATGTTTGATCATCAACGAAAACTGGTGAAAACCTTGTGTAAAACCGTAAGTCAATTGGATCAGGTGATTCATAACATCAACGACCTTGGACATTCTGCTCCGAATCATGTAGATAGAACCGAGGAGGTATTTGTGCAATTGTGATTGTAAACTCTGGCAATTGGAAACAAGAATTTACCCAATCGGAAAATGCGTGAGCATCAATACTCACTCACGACTTCCAAAAAAAACACTTCAATTCTAATAAAAGGCCTTCTTCCTAAACCAAATATCCTTAAAGGTGATGTTGATGCTGATTGTATTGGTGCTTTCCCGGATTAAGCCAAAACTTGACGTCCCTGACTGGTAATACTGGTAGCTGATATTTACGGCTGCTGTACCTCTCCTTGCTGGTAAACCTATTCCCACAGTGTAATATTGGCTGAGATAATCCTCATTATCCACGGAAACGTAATTCGAGTGAAACCCTCCTCCGAATCTGAAAGCCATTCGATCGATGAGTTTTTCCGACCTTTTATCTTTTACAAATTGCGCTCCAAATGAAGTAACGAACCGGTTCTGATAATCAAACCGGTCCTGCTTCTCATTTTTGCCCCAGTTTTCATATTCATAATCCACGTTTAAATCCCAGGATTTGAACTGAAGGCCAAGTCCGATTCCGATTTTTTCAGGAATAAAGACTACCGAGCTCCCCTCGGCAAACAGACTGTCATTACTAAGACCAGTATCGCCAATGATCAATTCCTCTTGCTTCATGGTAACTGAGTTTCCGGGACGGAATGTTCCTCCCAGTACCAAAGTCGATGAAGCACCTAAAGATTGTTCATACTGCAGGCCTGTTTCAACAAAAGAGGTGAAAAAAGAACGATCGTTTTCAATGAGTAGATTCGTCCCTGGGTTTGAGAGAAACAATGATTCATCACTCTGCAATCCACCCAAAAGGAAACCTGTTTTGACCCCAATGTGAAAACTCGGAAACAAACTGTAGGCTCCGGCAAAATAGACCTGCGAACTTCCTCCATTCCCGGTATATTGCACACTGGATTCATCATTGGATAAGTCACCAGTGGGTGTATCGATAATGTCATACGAAGCATCACTAAATCGAGAGATCCCCACGGACCAGGCCCATTTCCGGTGCGTTCTGAACCAGTAATTCAGATCGTGCAATCCTCCAAAAGTACCCGATGCGGTTTCATTAACCGACTGTTGATACAAATGGGAGAAAGAGATACCAACATCAAAAATCTGGGTGAACCCCCTCCCATTTATAGAATTAAGTGCTGCCGGGTTTTTGATATTAACCCTATCATTGGGTCTGGCCCCAATAGCTGCATACCCCATCCCTTCAAAGGAAATCAATCCCGTCTGTTCCAGGGATCCAATTCCAAATACATTGTAAGCAGAGTTGGAGATGGATTGACCTGAAACCTTAGAAGACAGTAGTACAAATGTGATTAGTGTAACCGAGACCTTAATCAAACTGCTCATACTCCTCATCCGGTCTCCATTCCCAAATGTCATCGTGACGTGTGGTTGCACTTCGGCCAGTTGTAATGAAACCTCGTCCATCAATCACAAAGGAAACTGCTCCTCCCCTTGCCAAACCCTCAAAACTCGTGTAATCTTCTTCCCAGATTTCAGTCTGCGGGTCAAATGAAATGATATCTCGCTGGAAAGCAGTTCCTGTGCCTGTGGCGATATACGCAATATCATCTAAGACAAAAGCTGTCGCATCAAATCGCTCCATTGCATCAACATATTCAGTGAAGAAGTCGTGATCATCGTCTTCTATCGAAAAATCAACCCACTCATCGATTTGGGGATCAAAAGCCCAAAAATCATACAAGAATTGATCGTTATTGATTCCGGAACCAACGAAAGCCTTTCCTCCAATCACAAAAGCAAAGGCACTTTCGCGTTTTGATCCGAAAAGGCTAAGCGATTGCGTCCAGGTGTCTGTAGCAGGGCTGTATTTCCAGAAATCCTTGAGATAACTTCCATCATATCCAGTGCCGACGTAACCGAGTCCATCTAATGTAAAAGCAACTGCAGAGTATCGGGCACCTCCAGCGAAAGGTGCAATTTCAGTCCAGGAATCGGATTCAGGATCATACATCCAGAAATCTACCAGTTCCTCCACTTCCAGATCATCATTATATCCAGTTCCAACATAACCTTTTCCATCGGCACTAAATGCAACTGCTGAGATTCTACCCTCGCCTGGAAAGGGGGCCACTTCCTGCCAAAAATTCCGGGACGCATCGTATTTCCAAAAGTCGTTAAGGTAATCCTCTCCGTCAGATCCCAGGCCAACAAACGCCTCGTCTCCAATCACAAAACTCACCGCTCCGGTACGTGTATCACCTTCATAATCCGACAATTTTAACCAATTGCCGTCTTCGTTTTCATCATCAATGCTTTCGGTACAGGAATAGATACCAAGTAGCATCACTGACAGTACCATAAGAAGAAATTTGTTCATTTCTATTTGTTTTTAATTGTGTAAATATTCAGTTCACTTGAAAAAGATTGATCACCCAGGTACACGGGTGTGGGAGTCGTTGCTAAGTCTTGTAAAGTCAGTAGCAGGTAGTATTGACCACCAAAAGGTTCATCAAAAATGAAATTTATGACGTCAGTCGCATCCATTACATAGTAGTTATCGCGACCATATTCATCGTCTTCCTCGCGGATCAACTCAAAGGATTGGTTATTGGCAATATCTATCAGGTCTTCATTAACCAGCCGCGCCACGAGGGAGTTGGGATAGGTGTCATGAGGTTGCTCCAACCACCTTACTTTGAGCTCAGCTTGAGGTACGATGAATGGTTCACCGTCTAACAACAGGTTTCTTACTCGAGTAAGGTTAATCTTAGTAGCGTAACCCAGTCCTCCTATGATAAAAGCACGATCCTGAAGTGCATTGGAAGGGATTTCGTCATCTACTTCACTGACTAGTAGTTCGCTGGGTATGTTCTCATGTATAACTCTTGAATAATAGGGAGCAGCTTCTACGAAAAAGGTAAAGTCACGATTGGAGGATATGGATGTCGTAATGTCGGTGGTATGTAACGTAAGTCTTAAACTATCCACGTCAATTCCGAAAAGAAAAGGATCGTTGTGTAAGGAAAGTTTAAAACCCTTCAGGAATTCGCTGGCCTGGTCCTGATCTGAAAAAATATCATCTCCATTTTCAAGTCTTGAAAAAAGTGAGGCTCCAAGTCGATCTGATACGCGCATTTGCAGTGATATGATACGATCGGTAGCGAAAAATAAGGATGTTTCTCCCATGACAATTCCCCCACTCCCGCTTAGGTTCGAATAGTTGTAGAGGACATCTTCATCTTCGAGATAGGTTAATTCAGAGGATAATTGTTCAAAAACAATGGTCTCCGAAACCGTCTCATCGCCCATGTATAAGGTATAACCATCCATCGGAATGGTTAATGTTAGACTGTCATACTGAAGTGTTCGTTCATAATCTTCAGCCTCGACATATCCATCAGCTTCCGTATCAATGAGTGTGAAAGAAAAATAAGGTTCAATGGATACATCTCCATGATCTGTTCCTGATTGTCCTCCCAGGAGCAGTCGATCCGATTCACTGGTGATTATTGAATCAAATCGCACCGTTGTGAATTCCAGTTCCACAGAATTATTAAGTGCCAGTTCATATGCAGCGCCCTCAATGAAATCATCACCGAGAACAGATGATTCTCTGCACCCAATCTGGAAGATCAGCACTGCGAGCATCGTTAAAACGTAGGGTATCTTTTTCATTTTGATTTAATAGCAACTCAAAATTGAAAGACTCACTACCCAATGCTGCCGACTTAAGATATTTTAACCTGGGAGATAACATTTTTTAGGAAAATGGTGGTCAAAATGGCCGTTTTGGAGTGCTCAGTGACTTGATGGAATATGTGTTTTTGAAGAATCCACAGGTGGAAGAGGAGTTTATCAGTATCCATTAAAAAGTGAAAAGCAACTATTTCGATTCCCCCGACATCTACTTCCTATCAAAGGTCAAAAAAACTCAAAATCATGAACCTATCAGAAACACATTCCAGCAAACAGGTCGTCACCTGGAGGCAACACATTTTACGCATTTCCTTCTTTCTAAGCTTCATTGGTCTCGCATTCGACAACTGGTCTCAGGTTCTATTCCCAGGAGACCAACTTGACCCCTGGACAGGAGTGGCCATTAGCTTCTACGCTGCTTTTTCCTTGCTATGCTTGTTTGGCATCAGGTTTCCTTTAAAATTCCTTCCACTTCTTCTGATTCAATTGATATATAAGTCTGCCTGGCTTGTAAGCACCTATCTACCTGCCTATCAGGCAAATCTTGTGGATGAAAACCTGGAATCCTGGTTCTGGGTAATGGCGCCTGGAATTATCATAGATTTGATCATTATTCCATGGGGATATATCTATCGAGAATATGTAAAATTCTTATTTCGCAAAGAGTTAATCGTTCATGATTAATTCAGATGTCCTTGTTTGTCCAGGATCTTCAGTAACGAAGAGTACTTATAATTAAGGCGATTCTCTAAAGAGTGAAGTTTATTCCTCTTATCAGGAAGGCTACCTCAATAAGTACTTGTACTTTTCAGGTCCTTCCATTCCAAGATCATTTGATAACCAATTGTTCTTTGTGGAAAAATGTGCCTGGGCATCTTGCGGTTGTTTTAATCGCCATTCGATTTCAATCGCTTTGTCGTCTGCGAAATCCATCATTCCTCTTCTTTCATCCACTAACCCGATGAACCCTGCCGGAGAGGTTTGATAGATTTTGGTCCAACCCTGATCCGCGACCATTACATACCCTAGGTTTTCTTCATAGAATTTTTGCATTTTCAGCAAGTCATTGTGATAAGTCCAGGTAATGGATCCATAAAAGTTCAGGTCATCGACTGCTGTGACAAGGCGTGGCGCATTTTTAAGAACAGCCATGAACAACTCATTTTCGGCATCTTGTTTGAATTGTTCAAACTCCAAAAGATACCCGCCAGGATCAATCGCGACAAATCCATCATGAGGCCCCCCTTCTCTAGGCTTATAAGTGTACTTTATGGTAACACCTTGTTCCTGAACATGTGCATACCATTGAGGTAATTCATCCGTCAACAATGCAATAGCCGTAGATTGAGGCTGTCCTTTTGGGTGATTATCATCAAAGGCATGTAGTGAAATGCTTACTGTCTCTCCTATGGCAAATTGGGTCGCCGACAATGCCTTTAATCCCAACGTTTCTTTGTAGAAAGTCTTCGCCTCCTCCAGGTCTTCATAGTACAGGTGGGTTACTTGCTCATTCACCAGAAAACTACTTAACGTCCTGAAAGAGGTATTCTTCATTAGCAGTTCATTAATTCCCTTCGATGAGTAGCCTAATAATCGACCAAGTCTTCGCCCAGCTTCTTCAGGGTCAATTTTTGCAAGGTCGTCTTTCAATTGTTGGTATTGGGTCAACCTTGGTGAACGATAGATTACGACTACTTCTTTATCTAGAGTAACGGATGCTGGAAACAATGAAGTAACAGGAAAATTCTTATCCCTGTAAAGTTGAACCTCAAATTCATCAGCTTTTTGCTGAAATGCATCCCAATAGGTATCTATTTCAGCTGCATCCATGGGCGGGTTCAAAGCTATGGGCTTGGCATCGTTGGCTACCTGCTCACAATACGCCGAGAAACTGGCCAACAAAAGATCCGAGCGGTCCGAACAACCAACAAACAAAACAACATACAGTAGGGTGATAAGGTATCGCATGGAGTAAAGATAGTTTGGATTGTGGTCAGGATCGGTCGTGGTTTTAAGGTGATTATCAAGCCGGATTCGTTAAAGGTTTTGTAGGTTCGTGATGATACGAATTCAAACTAAAGAATTGACGACATACAATTGACAGAAAGATACTTCAGGAGAATAATCTAAAGGTTCAGTGGCATGCGTAATTCGGAACAGTTATTGCTTTAACAGAACTTATGAAACCCATCCTATTGACCACCTTCATTTTCTTGTCCCAATTTCTATCTGCCCAAACAGACTACCTCGGATTGCGCGGAGGTCTCAATTGGTCTAATGTAAAAACTGATACCCCATTTGAAGATAGTGATGGAACCACTGGATTCCTGGGGGGCATTACTTATCAGCATCAATTTGAAAATGGCTTTTATTGGGGTGTGGACTTGCTCTATTCTGAAAGGGGGTTTGAAGATGAGTTATTCCCAGGAAGTATCGACCCATGTCTAAACTGTCTTCGGGTTGCTGAACCTGTTGTCCACCAACTTCAATACAACTATATATCTATGCCGATCAAAGTCGGGATTACGTTTGGTGGAGCAATCAAGTTTTTCACAGATCTGGCACTGGTTCCGTCTACGCTGATCCGTGCAAGGGCTCACTCAATCGCATTCAACACTGAAATCCCAGAAGTTGATGAATTTGACCTGGCAACTCAAATTGAGGCAGGGGCCACTTTTCGTCTCTATGAAAGGTGGATCGCTTTTGGTTCAGTAAGCTACCTCAGCAGCATCACCTCAATAACCAACGCCAACTATTTCCCAGATAACAAGATGCAACACCGGACAGTTAATCTCTCTTTTGGAATCCGATATGAAATTAAAAAGCGTTAGACGCTCTGCCTCAACTTGGTTTCTTATACGAGTGTACAAACTATTCCATTTCCACCACCAGGTCATCCTGCTCTACTAGTTTTCCAGAATTCAGGTGGATTTTGGCCACCGTTCCTTCGTTAGGGGCGGTTACGGTGGTTTCCATTTTCATAGCTTCTATGATAAACAATGGATCGTTCTTTTGCACTTCGTCTCCGGCTTTTACCTTCACCTCAGCAATTTTACCTTGCAGTGGAGATCCGATTTCATTCGGTCCATCTGCCTTGGGGTTACTGATTTGCTCCACTGCTACATTTCGGTCCTTGATCCCTACCCTCCGGATTTGTCCATTGAGTCGGAACGCCACAGTCCTGATGCCTGCTTCATCGGGTTCTGTGAGTGCTACCAATTCGATGATGATGGTTTTTCCTTTGGCAATCTCTACCAGGATTTCCTCTCCTGTTTTCATACCATAAAAGAAGGTGGGCGTCGGTAAATAACCTACTTTATCGTACTGCTCCCGGTGATCATAGTAATCCCGGAATACCTTCGGGTAAAGCATAAAAGAAAGAAAATCCTCGAAATCACATCGTGGGAATTCATGTTGAAAGTCTTTGAACTCCTTATCAAAGTCGATGGGTTCCATGTCGTCATTCAACCGGCCTTTGATTGGTTGTTGATCTTTGAGTACGATCCTCGAAAGCGCCTCAGGAAACCCTCCATGGGGCCGTCCCAGGTTGCCTTTGAACAAGCCAACTACAGATTCCGGAAATGACAGAACATCTCCTTTCGCCAACACGTCTTCCGCAGTAAGATCATTAGAAGCCATGAACAAGGCCATGTCCCCTACTACTTTTGAGGAAGGCGTCACTTTCACTATGTCCCCGAACATTTCATTCACCACCGCATAGTTCTTCTTAATCTGCTCGAACTTGTTTTCCAATCCCAAGGCAATGGCCTGAGGTCGCAAGTTGGAGTATTGCCCACCAGGGATTTCATGTTCATAAACCTCGGCAGTACCTGCTTTCAATCCAGATTCGAACGGATAGTAGAACTCACGAACATCTTCATAATAAGTACTCAGGGCGTTGAGAGATGGCAAATTCATTTTCCGTCCTCTTGGGTGACCCTCCAAAGCCGTAACCAATGAATTGAAGTTGGGTTGGGAAGTCAATCCTGAAACAGAGGCCAGTGCCACATCGATGATGTCCACGCCAGCCTCAACGGCCTTCAGGTACATGCCTGACTGAATGGAAGACGTGTCATGGGTATGCAAATGAATGGGAATATCCACCACCTTTTTCAATTCACGAACCAATACCTCCGCACTGTAAGGCTTCAATAATCCCGCCATGTCTTTAATGGCTAATATATGTGCCCCGGTATCCTCGAGCTGACGTGCCATGTCGAGATAATAGTCCAGTGTGTATTTCTTTTGATCAGGATTCAGAATATCACCGGTATAGCAGATACATGCCTCAGCCAGGGATTCGGTGCGCTCACTTACCGCCCGGATACTGACCTTCATGTTCTCAATCCAGTTCAGCGAGTCAAAGATGCGGAACAAGTCCATCCCATTTTCGGCAGACTTCTCTATGAATTTCTCAATCAGGTTGTCCGGATAGGCGGTATATCCCACGCCATTCGAACCCCGAAAAAGCATCTGAAACAGGATATTCGGAATGGCTTCACGAAGCAGCTGCAATCGCCGCCACGGGTTTTCTTTCAAAAATCTCATGGCCACGTCGAACGTTGCACCACCCCACATCTCCAGGGAAAAGATCTCCGGATTATCTTTCGCATACGTTTCCGCGACTTTCACCATGTCCATGGTACGGAAGCGAGTCGCCAACAAGGATTGATGTGCATCCCTCATCGTCGTATCCGTGAAATGCACCTGCTCATCCGCTTTGATCGACTTGATAAATTTCTCGCGCCCTAATGCCTTTAACCGGTCTCTACTCCCTTGTGGAATGGCTTTACCAGCTGTTACCGGCGGTATCAGTGGGGTTCTAAAGACCTTATCTTTGTCATATGCCTTAACATCCGGATTACCATTAACGGATATTTCACCTATATACATCAGGTTCTTCGTTCCGCGATCAAAGCTCTTTTGGATCTTGAATAAATCAGGATGACTTTCAATGAAGCCAACCGTCGCCCTACCAGCAGCAAAATCTTTGTCCTGGATCACATTTTCCAAAAAACCGATATTGGTCTTCACGCCCCGGATCCGGAATTCGCGTAACGCTCGATCCAGACGCTGTGCAGCACCTTTCAGGGTTCGTCCTTTAGCAGTCACTTTCACTAACAATGAATCGAAGAATGGTGAAATTTTTACGCCCTGGTAGACGTTTCCAGCATCTAATCGAATACCAAACCCACTTGCACTTCGATAGGCAATGATCGTTCCGTAATCCGGTTTAAATCCATTTTCCGGATCCTCCGTGGTTACACGACACTGAATGGCGAAACCGCGCACTTCAATATCTTCCTGTGACTTGATAAAAATCTGCGGATCGCTCAATTCACAACCTGCCGCAATCAATATTTGTGATCGTACAATATCAATTCCTGTCACTTCTTCTGTGATGGTGTGCTCGACCTGAACCCTTGGGTTTACCTCAATGAAATAAATGTTTTCATCCAGATCTACCAGAAATTCAACTGTACCTGCGTTATTGTAGTTAACCTCTCTAGCGATCTTCAAGGCATATTCGTAGAGTTTGTTACGGGTTTCTTGCTTCAACCCATAACTCGGAGCAACCTCTACTACCTTCTGAAATCGTCGCTGTACCGAGCAGTCCCGCTCATAAAGGTGCACCACATTGCTATACGTATCAGCAAGGATCTGAACTTCAATATGTTTTGGATTTTCTACAAACTTTTCCAGAAAGATCGTATCGTCACCAAAAGCCTTGCCCGCCTCAGATTTAGCTTCGTTGAACAACTTGATCAACTGAGGTTCGTCGTAAACGACCCGCATACCTCTACCTCCGCCTCCTGCTGCAGCTTTGATAATCACCGGATAGCCAATGCGATTTGCTTCTTTGATTGCTATCTGTTCATCATCGAGATCTTCCTGATTGTCTTCAATGATAGGAACTTGTGCCTTTCTGGCCACTTTCTTAGCCATTACCTTATCTCCCAGCTGGTTCATCACCTCGGGCTTGGGCCCGATGAACGTAATGTTCTCCTCTCTACAGCGTGTCGCAAACTGTACATTCTCAGACAGGAAGCCATAACCTGGGTGAATGGCATCCACGCCATTATCCTTAGCCACCCGAATGATTGCTTCAATGTCTAAATACGGTTTCAGCGGATCGTCATTTGATCCTACCTGATAAGCTTCATCTGCCTTGTATCTGTGCAATGAATAGCGATCCTCATGGGTATAAATGGCCACGGAACGGATGTGCAGTTCTGATATAGCGCGAAGGACTCTGATGGCGATTTCACCACGGTTGGCAACCATGATCTTTCTGAAGACCTTTTTATTCTCTGGAGCCATAGGTTAAGGGATGTTTTTAAGCAATAAAAAATGTAATGCAAACGTTTTCGGAGTGCAAGAATAGAGGATTTTGAGTAATTGATAAAACTTGAAACCGGAAGATCTGAGTCAAACTTAGATTACTGAAATATCTGTAAAAACATCATCGAAAAAATCCAATTATTGCAAAGGTTAGCCTACCAAATGTCAGGAAATGACTCCTTGTATAACTGCCCAAAGTCTCTCCCTAAAACCACAAAAAGAAATCGCGGAATTCATGGTCTTTTGAAAAGACCACAGCATTCCGCGATATTGCTCCCTGTTATAGGGTACTCTAAAAGGTTGTCAAGAGTCTCGTTTACTGCTTACAAACGTTAATTTGCATGCCAATAGCTTCATCTTTTCCCCAGTTGGGGGCAAAAGGATTTTCGGATTTGGTTCCATCATTGAAGAGTTCCACGGCTTTCGCAATACTCCCGCAGGCATCTGAGGTATCCCCTCCCATAAATTGAGCCGTACCATATTGCATCTGTCCCAGTAAATAGTGCGCCCTGGGGTTTTCCGGATTTAAGCCTACAGCTTTCTGAAATGAAGCCATTGCCATAGGACTGTGAGTCATACCTCGGGTTCCCGGATCTACCGTCAACTGCATCATGATAATGAATCCCCGCATGGCCTCCAGTTCTGAATCATTAGGCAATACTGTTTCCGCTTGCTCTACCGATTTCAAAGCCAGGTTCAGAAACTTGTCCTTGTCTTCTGCTGTTTCATGCATCTGACTCATGCGTAAGTAGCCAAAAGCTACATAATAGTGAGGCTCCCATCGGTCTTTTTCCGCCGCTCCGATGCGGTTTATCTTATTGATCACTGGAGTCAAATCTTCCGGTGTATTGGAAGTGAAAATCAAGGGGACATTGGCTCCCATGGCCTTCTCAAAAGGTCCGTTAGCCATGGCACCTGTAGTCAAAAACGTGATCAGAAGAAGAAAACTATACTTTTTCATAATTTATGATTTAGAAATTTGGTGTTCTATTAAAGATTAGGCAACTGGTTGATGCCCTTATTTTTTGAAAGAGTGATAAAGACTCCCAGGAAAATGAACCTGGGTGCTGCAGGTCGAACAGGTCGACTGGCGTAGACGCCATTAACATCTGGTTCGTCGACAAAGTCATACCCGAAAATATTATTGATCCCCAGCGCATTGTTTACCAATGCATGGATAATGACCTGGCTGTTAAGTAAATAACTCCAGTTGAAGCTCAGGTCGTGATAAGCTGGTGTCCGACCGGTCATGAACCCGCCAGCATTAGGATCATGGTAGGTCCTGGGACTTGCGAAGGAATAAGTCCAACCTATCTGACTTTTGAGGTCGCTGATAAAGGTCTTAACAACCCAGGAGAAGTTGTGTGTAGAGGCGAAAGTGGGCACAAACGATCCAGGGAAGTCCTTGTAAAACCTCTCCGTATCCAAATAAGAATAGCTTACCCAGTAATCTGTGTTCTTGAAAGTCTTGTTGTCTCTCCAAAAAAGATCGAGTCCTCTTGCATGACCATGTCCATCAAATAGAAAGCTGGCGGGATCAAAGACATTAGAAAAACGGCTGAGTTGTTGATAGCGCTTTTCGTAAAGCTCAACCCGAAAGCTTTGCCCCTTGCGTACCCACTGATAATTGGCAATAAAATGTTCCGCCTTTTCATTCAACGCTTGCTGATTTCCAAAAAGAACCTGCCGGGATGCGGCTTGCTGAAACTGTCCATACGCAATGGAAACCTGACTGTTCTCCCCTGTTTTGTAAGCTGCTGATAATCGAGGATCTAAATGAAAGTCTTTCGTAAGGTTACTGTTTGCTCCGCGAAATCCAACTTTGAATCCAAGAGAACTGGACGCAAATATTTCGGCTTCTACAAAACTGGCAGCTACTTGCTCATCGAATCCCTGTTTGAAGGATTCCGTATCTACCAGCGTTTGACTTAAGTCTCTTTGGATAATCTCTGCACCGGCAAGCACAGAGATGCGATCTGAATGCTCGTAATCAAAAGCAAGTTTGCTATGAAAACCAGTAAGGTCCACCTCGCGACTTTGCTGATTGATACTCGCAAAATCCTCACTTCTTGTAAAGGAAACTCCGGTTTTAACACCCCATTTCTCTCCCAGCAGATCTCGATAGGACGCATTGAAATGTGCATAATCATTGGTGACGTTCACGGCATTCTCTACTTCAGGATTTGCAATATCCGGCTCCATGAGTGCCATGTCAGCTTTACTCAAGTTAGAATAAATTTTTAGCATACCTGTTTCACCAATTTCCTGGCGGTACGCGAAGTTGCCATCCCACTGTTCAGGGGCTTTATCCCAATCCAGGTTTTGGGTAACCAAACCGAAATAAGGGCCCAGATTCGTATACTGTACCTTTCCGGCAACAGAGCTCTTTTCAAAGGACCGGGTAGTAGAAATGTCTGTACCAACGGTCATGAAAGAAAGATCAGTTCGATCATTCTCGGCAAGGTCCTTTGATTCGAGTACAAGTGCCGAAGACAAAGCCTGACCATACTCTGAAGAGTAGCCACCAGTAGAGAAATTGGTACCCTTGAACATGAAAGGTGAAAACCGACTCCTACTCGGTGTATTTGGCGCCGAAGCTCCATATTCATTGTGCACCAGCATACCATCAATAAAAGTCTTGGTTTCACGGCCGTCCCCTCCTCGAACAAAGAGCCTTCCTGTCTCACCAACAGTCTGAGTTCCTGGTAAGGTGTTCAGAGCTCCAGGGATATCTGCGGTGGTTCCTGCGGTGGT
This sequence comes from Cyclobacteriaceae bacterium, assembly GCA_965215825.1. GTDB lineage: Bacteria > Bacteroidota > Bacteroidia > Cytophagales > Cyclobacteriaceae > JAWPMT01. The sequence continues at coordinate 3,328,806 of CBDCEM010000003.1, forward strand.
CACCACATCCAAAGGCTTGAGTACTTCTTGTTTACTTCCACCGGAAGCGTTGAATGATCCAGCGGTGATGACCACTGCATTGAGTTCACTGATCTTCTCCCTGAGCTTGATTTGGATTTCCTGAGTCTTTGGAGTGAGCGGATAGGTGCCTTCGTGATAGCCAATAAAAGCAGCAATCAGTATCTGATCTCCGGTCTCATACGATTCGAAAGTAAACTTTCCCTCAAGGTCAGTAGTAGCCCCATCGTATGTGCCTTCCAAATAGACATTGACTCCTAACAGTGCTTCTCCTTTTTGGTCTGTGACCTGACCCGAAATCGTAAATTGCCCCATTACAGGGAGCGTAACAGTAAAGAGTAAAAACGCAAAAAAGTGATTGATGACTCGAACATTCATGGCCCAAATGTCCAGTTGAGGGGCACTATTCCTTAATTAAAGGAACTGAATTGTTGATTTTTCAGGATGGATAGTAGCTGTTGGTAGTTGGTATCCGGTACTTAGTAGTTGGATTTTGGTATTGGTAGGTGGTAGTCGGATTTGGAAGCTGGTAATTGAAATTTCACGAAGTACGTACAAGTATCAAGCAGAAGTTTGATCAAAAAAAAGCAACGCATCTTGGGGATGCATTGCTTCATTAAGAACCAGCTATGGAAAAATAGATACTCACTATTTGAACATAAACTTAGTACAATTGAAGCAATTCATATGTACCGATTCGATCAATGGAGGAAAATACCGGTTGAAGTGATTTTGTAATGATCAGATCGTTTTGAGTTTTAGTGCTCTGATCATGTCTAACAAACACCCGCTCCCCGCTAACTAATTCGGCTTGAGTCGGGTGCCTGCTTGAGGTATCTCCTACTCTACAATAAAATTACCCTGCATGTTGAAGAAATGGCCGGGAAAAGTACATACGAACTGGTAACTACCCGCAGCTGGTGCATCAAAAGTGATCGTAGTTGACTCTCCGCCACCGATTACGATCGTACCAGCAATGGTCTCATCTCCATCAAGCACGTAATTATTATCAGAAGCACTCATGGCTCGTTGCGCATAATCGTTTAAATCAACTCCTGCCGAAAGGATGACCAGGTTGTGCCCCATAGATTCTTTGGGGAAAGATCCTGTATGGTTTAGGGTCAGTTCCACCCTACTTCCTGCTTTTACCTTGATTTCGTCAGTATCAAACCTCATTTGATCATCACTATTAACGACTACTTTGACCAGCTCTCCCGTGGATTTAGGGGCTTCAGATTTAGAACCTTTAGATTCATTTCCACCGGAACCAGTATTCTCACCCCCACAGGCAACAAAAACGAGTACCGCTACGATGATGGTAAAGGATTTTTTCAATGGTATTAGGATTGCGCTTTTCATTTTCAAGGATTCATTTAGCATTCGCTGCAAATCTATTCACTGCAGGTTTAGTAGTACTATAAATGGTTGGATGTACCTTGAATTTTGGAACTTATGTCAAGTGCGAGTGCTTTCGGCGAAAAGTAGACGTCTTTCATTTCAAATAATACTTAACGAAATTCAAAACTTCCATAACTAAACAGAGCCAACATTCTCTTCATTGGACCATAAAGTTCAAACTTCTTTATTCAATGCTTGTCGATCTAACTGATGAAAAACTTTAAAGATCAATAGTATGATAACTATTGCTGCGAAAGCATCAATCATCGCCGAGCCATAATACACCCACTCCACACCGAGAAACTTTGGCATCAGAAGCATGGCGGGAACATAGAGAATGAGTTGTCGACCCATGCCCAGGTAGCTTCCATATTTTTCTTGTTTGATGGCGGGAAAAAAAGTAAGCGACATAAAAACCAGGGGTAACATTGGCAGAATCAATATGAAAACCCGAAGATTCAGAAAGTCCTGAGAAGTAAAAATCATATCAGGCAGTACCAACCGCATACTTGCCTCGGGAAAAATGGTCATCAACAACCAAAAGGGTGCAACGATAAAAAAACCAGACTTGGTAAAGAGTACCAGGCTTTGTTTGACCCGATCATACTGACGTGCTCCAAAATTGATCCCAATTACTGGCTGTAAGGCTCTCATCAAGCCAAATAAAGGAGTCATCAGGAAAAACAGGTACCTGTTGGCTCCCGCAAAAAAAGCTAAATCCCGCTCAGTTCCATAGTTGACCAATGCATTGAAAACGACCATGGCTTGAATCAAACTCATCACGGTCATGATGAATCCGGGAAACCCCATTTTCATGATGGAATGAAAGATCTGCTTGTCGTATGCGAGTTTTGGCATACCCGATTGAAAATTAGCTCTACCTGACTGAAAGTAACGAAAACCAACAACCGAATAAATCACCATGCCGATATTAGTCGCCCAGGCCGCCCCGGCCACCCCCATGTCCAAGGCAGCAATAAAGATAGGAGTAAGCATGAGGTTAATTCCCAGACCGTAACTCATCATGAAGGCCGCTTCTTTCATTTTACCCTCACCCCTGATGATCATGTTGAGGGTAACTGCATAAACCCAAAAGGGGGAGGCCAACATAGTGATCTTGAAATAGGTAACACCTTCCTGAAGAATTATACCCTCTCCGCCCATTAATCCAATCAATGACTCACCAAAAAAATAGGCAGGAATAGCAAGAATCGACGTAACCAAGATTGCAAATAGACTGGCGTTAGATAGTATTCTTGTCTGGGTCCATTCATCTTTCTCACCAATGGCGATACTCAACAAGTTTGCGGCACCAATCCCTCCCCACGAACCTATACCCAGAAGAATGGTCGTCAAGGGGTAAGCCAAAGACACACCAGCCAGGGCCGACTCATTCATCAATTGACCAATGTAAATGGTATCCATGAAGGTATTCAGGCCAAAAAGTACCATTGCGGCAATTGCCGGCAACGACATTCGCCACATGACCTGTATCAAATTGCCTTGTAGAATAAATTGTTTTTTCTGGTCTTTTGGGTCCATTTGGTAATAATGCCTTTAGATAATAAAAGGTACCTCTCCATACAGGGTCTGCATGAATCAGCCGGAAAGTAGCCTAAATAGAATTCAGGTCCGTTAGCTAGCCTCGAACGGTTCAGAACATTGTTCAATCCACAACTGACAGCTAAATTTATTCTCCTTTTACCACTTCCATCATTTTGTGGAAGATTTCGTTGTTCTCGTAGATACCTGTAAACTTCTCGCTTCCCTTGCCAAAAGCAAAAACAGGAATCAAGGTTGCGGTATGCCCGCCAGTTGAGAATTTGTAATCAATCTCGACGTATCCTTCTCCGCCAGCAAGGGCTAACCCCCCTGTTTCATGATCAGCGGTCACAACAACAAGTGTATTTTCATTTTTTTGAGCATAACTCAGAGCCACTCCTAATACCTCATTAAAGTCCAGCAATTCCGTTACTACATAGTCCAGTTGGTTTCCGTGCCCGCCCCAGTCAATCTGGGAACCTTCTATCATGAGAAAGAAAGGTTTCTTGGATTTATTCATGTAAGTCAACGCATTGTTCGTCGCATTTTCTAAAAATTCTCCGCGACCATCAAGCATCCGAGGCATCGCGTCTTCAGCCATCAGGTTCAGGTATTTTCTGTTAGGAGAAACGCGTCGAAATTTCGCAGTAGTATCCGTATTGACCTCATAACCTTGTTCTTCAAATTTGGGAATCAAATTCAAACCGTCTTCCCGGGTATTGAAGTGCTTCAATCCTCCTCCTGCAATGTAATCCACATTGGCATTTGAAAGGTGCATTGCTATTTCTTCATACATTCCTCTTGAAGGTACATGAGCATAAAAAGAAGCTGGCGTAGCATGTGTAATAGTAGAGGTTGCAATCACGCCTGTAGTATAACCTAGCTGATTATAGTATTCGAGGATTGTTGGCTGACTTACCGTGTCTGCATCCACACCAATCGCGCCATTGTAAGATTTCACCCCACTGGCGAAAGCCGTTGCCCCAGCCGCAGAATCGGTTACCTTTTGTTTTGCTGATTGAGTCTTAATGAAGCCGTAAGCTTGAAAACGTTCAAAATTCAAAGGTTCCTCCGAATGATACATCGCTGCAGATATCTGGGAAAGGCCCATTCCATCACCAACAAGCAAAATAATATTCGGGGTATCTTGAGCAAAACCTATATTGGCCACAAGAAAGGCAAAGATTAACGTGCATACTCTCATGTAGCCAAAATAAGGTATCTGCCCGCGGAAAACCTAAACTAAATGAGTCCGCATTCAAATTTCTGACTGGGTGAAAAAATTATTCGTTCCTCAAAATATTCGCTGGATTTACATTGATCGCTTTCAATACCTGACCTGTCACTGTCAAAGCCAACGTCACAACTACCAATAAAAGTGCTACAATAAATGGAGCCACTGAAACGGGTTTGGGGTCGCTGAATATCCCATCGATCAATTCCAGAATTCCCATTGCTCCCAGAGGGGCGCCAATGGCAAAGGCTATCAGGATGATCCATGTATATTGTTTACTCGCAATTGATGCGAGTGCTTTAGGTGCAGCACCCAATACTTTTCTTACGCTAAATTCCTTGAGTTTGGCCTGGATATGAAACGAGATCAGCCCATAAAGACCAAGACATGCCAAAATAATAGCCACCGACGACAGTACAATAACAATTGAAATATTGGCTCGCATTTCCTGATAGAAATCATCGAATACGTCCGACTGAAATTGACGTCTATATACATCGTTAGGATTGATCTCCTTCCATTTCGCCATCAATTGTCCATCAATATTCACCAGTTTTCCTTTTTTCACTTTCATTGTGAAATACCGAACCTCACGATCTTCCAATCCATGTATCATAACAGGATCGAGATCGTTGAAAAAGTCACTGTGATTAAAATCTTCCAACACACCAATAACAGTTTTCTTTTCGCCATCATGAACGATCGTTTCACCTATTGGGCTCTTCCAGTTCATGCGTTTCACAAAGGTCTCATTAACAAGAATTCCAGATTTCTGGTCCTGTTCCCGATCTGTCAGAAAACGTCCTTCTTTCAACTTGAATCCCATGACATCTGTATACCCTTCGGTGACCCCATAAACACGCATGGAAAACTGATTATTCAGGTACTCAAAAGATTGTTTGGGATTTGACCAGCCGACCTGCCCTGTTGATCCTGCAAATGCTATGACATCCTCATGATCGATGAATTCATTTCTCAATCGTTCGAAGGTTGCCTGATCTCTGACACTGACAAACAGAATATCCTCGGGATCATACCCCCAGGCTTTATTTTTCATATATATACTTTGATCTGTAAATACAAAGCAGGCCACAATCGTTGAGAAGGCCAGGAAAAATTGAAAGCCTAACAAGATTTTCGAGAAGATGTTCTTCCCCTTAAGCTTATTGGTTCCTCTGATAATATTAATGGGCTCAAATCTGGACACATAGATCGCGGGATAGGCCCCGGATACCAACCCAACTGCCACTAATAAAGTAACATAAACGATGGCCATGTTTTGCCATTCGTACGCACGAAATTGCACATCCAACTCGGGAATGAGAATATCAAATCCTGGTGTAAAAAAGAAATAGGAGATCAAAGTGCCCACAATCAACGCGAAAAGTGTCTGTAACAGGTTTTCTATCAGAAATTGGTAAACGATCTGTTTACGAACACCTCCCATAACCTTTCTCAAGCCAATTTCTTTGAGCCTCTTAGAAACTCCAGTGATAGATATGTTCATAAAGTTGAAACAGGCCATGGCCAATAGGAAAATAGCAATGACAGAAAGGGCAATCTTACCCGCCGGATGAGACGAAGGAATAATAGAGGAGTAAATCTCATATCCCTGAGCGGGGATATCTTTCAAGGACATGGGTTCGAAACTCAGAATCTTCCACTCGGGATCCGAACCATTATGGGCTTCTCGATATCCGTCAAACGAAGCCTGGATGGAATTGATCTCCTGACCTTCTCTCATCAATACGAAAGTGCCATCGATCAAAGTGCCGAGCGCGTGATTCCTATCCTGAAATCCAAGCTCGAACATCTCATCAAATGGAATATGAATACCGAACTGAATGCCCGCATTGTATGGATAATCCTGTAAAACTGCTCCCACCGTGTAGCGCCTGATCTGGTTGTTCCCGAATTTGATTTCCAATTCTTTACCTGACGCAGATACATCCCCAAAGTACTTCCTTGCCACATCATAGCTCAGCACAATCTGTTCGTTCCTTTTGAGCGCATTCTTATCTCCTTCCAGCAAATCAAAGTCGAAGATGTCAAAGTATGTATCATCCACAAAGGCAATCAATTCATCGAGGACCTTATCATTATATCTTACATTGCCACGGACGTATTCTACACGAGTAAATGCCTCTACAGAAGGGTGATCCCTCTGGAGGTTGGGGCCCAATGTCACCGGAGAGTCCGACCACAACCAGTCTTCTCCATCGTCATCTACACGATTGACTATCTGGTAAATGCGATCACGTTTGCTGTGGAACTGATCAAAGTTCAGTTGTAGGTCCACGAATATGAAAGTGGTCAGGCCGACGCCAATAGCAATGGCCAGCCCAAAAATGTTGATACTGGAGATCAACACATTTCGTTGAATGCTCCTAAAACCAAGTTTTAGGTAGTTTTTGAATAATCCTAATTGATTCATTTTATTTGAGTTTGACCTTTTTATGTTGGACCAGCGAAAGAAGCGAAGGACGTCCCAATTGAACTTAAGGCGGGCACCTCTCAGCCCCTCCGATTCTACTCTCCGATCGAATAATTCATAGATATCTCCTTCAATCTCCTCCAGAAATTGAGGCTTACAATACCACCGCAGAAATCGTATGGCCCATTTCGGTGGCTCCGGAAGATTCATGACGAGAAATTGAAGCGTAAATCGGGTATGCTTTGATAGAGCGCGCTTCTGACAGACATAGACATGTCTAATGCCTGTTTACCCTCTTTTGTCAAGTTAAAAAGTCGCTTTCGCCGACCACCACGTTCATTGGTTGCTCCACCCATTCTGGAACTCAGCAACTTCTTTTCTCCTAATCGCCGTAACACGGCATGTACCGCACTTACATTCAGTTCTCTACCCGTCCGGTCTTTGATCTCATCCATAATGACCACACCATATGCTTCGTCAAATAAGGACCCAACAGTTAGCAGTACCAATTCTTCCAATTCTCCCAAATGAAGACCTTTCATTTTATCATCTGATTTGTTGTAGAAAACGTGAAACTAATCATATTTGTTGTATAAAAAGTGAAACAAATAAAAAAAGCGCCTCAAGTTCATGCAATCCCGGATGATTGGAACATCATAAGGAATACTCTAAGGCCTACCTGAATTTAGGAATAAGGCAATTCTACGGTTAGATAAGATATAAAAAATATAGCCCGGAACCAACAAGCCAGGCCACTGCAAATTGTTTTTTAAATGACCACTGTACCTGGCGAATTACCAAAGCAAAGTGACCGATTGACTATCAAAGTTCAGTTTTGATCTCACACATTACCCTGATTGTTTGCTTTCCCATCTGGCAAACAGGTACATGACAATCATAACAGCTAAAACGACAAAAATTCCCATAACGACGCTTAATTTTAGTTTAATATGAAAGTGTTATTCACATCAAAAGTGAATCAAAAGTTCTTGAGGGCCAATTTAGAAAAATCACCTCAAAATTTTAAAGGTCTGCCTTCCAATTGTCGCCCTTCGAATTGGTTTTTTTTTGAACAGGAAATTTCGGGTATTGAAAGGGAAAGTTACGGGTCAAAAAACGGACAAAATCACATAAATTAGTTGCGCTGACAAATTTCCATATCAATAGCCCCCTTTGGATTTAAGGTAACCAATGGATTCATTTCAACTTCTGGTTTCAGGCTTTTGAAGTCGAATCGTTCAATGAATTGTTTCAGTACCAGCTCCATTTCCATCAAGGCGAATTGCATGCCTATACACATCCTTGGGCCTCCTCCGAAGGGTAAATAGCTAAAGGGTAATTGCTCCTTTGCCTTTTCTGGCAAAAAACGATCAGGGTTAAACGTTTCCTGATCCGGCCAAAAGTCTGGATGATGGTGCGTGCCATAGATATAGCTCACCACCAGAGAGCCCTTAGGAATGCGAATTCCCCCTACTTCATCATCTCCCAGCGCCAGCCGATCTGTGATCCAGGCCGGAGGGTATAATCGCATGGCTTCTTGAATGACCTGCCGGATATAGGTCGCCTGTTCCTCGCCATTGAGATTTCGGATTTTTTCCAGTACTGAGAGATGCTTTGATAAAAGGTGAATGCACCAGGTAAGCGCGTTTGCTGAGGTCTCATGTCCTGCTACAAACATGACCATCAATTCGAAGAGCAACTGTTGATCTGACATGCCTTCTCCCGAGTCCTCGTATTTGGCGTGGATCAACATGTCCAAAAGGTCATCATGCCCCTGATCGGATCTTCTTCTTTTCACGTGATCCATGATCCTAGCATTGGCTTCATCCACCAATCGGTAGGCTTTGCCAAGACGGCCGTTCAATCGAAAATACCAGGTGAGAAACGGAAGCCGGATCAGTCGGATCAGCATGTATTGCGAAGCGTCTACCGATTCTCTGATCTTAGAAATGTCTTCATGATCGATCGCCGTTCCCAGCAAGGACCTGGCCACCACATGAAAAGCCATGTTCATCATCTCAGAGTGAATGTCCACGATTTGTTTTTCTCCTCCGGATTTGACCAAACGATCAAATTCCTCCTCAATCGTCTGGTTCATCAACTGTCGCAAACTTTCGATCTTTTGTTTGTGAAAACCCGGCTGGATCAGTCGCCGTTGACGCAGCCACTCCTCCCCTTCCAGGGTGAGCAATCCTCTGCCCAAAAAGGAAGCCAGTTGTTTGGTTTGTATATCGGACTTCTCGTAGTTCCTATGGTTTTTCTGTAAGACGTGGCGAATGATCTCGGGTTTGGTCGTCAATATGCCCAATTTGCCATTACCCATGTTCACACCATAAGGGTCTCCGTATTCTCGCAGGTTTTGGTTAAAAACCGGGATAGGATTTTTCATGACGCGTGCTAATCTGGATAGAATGACGCGTCTGGGGATGATTTGAAAACCTGGATCATTCATTACTATCAAATTTATCGTGCGGGAGACAAGATTGCGCGAACAAAAACGGAAGATTTTTTATTAGTCTTGGTGTAACCCATATTCGAAGAAAAAACCAAACTGATGAAAAAACTACTACTCGCCCTACTTCTTCTACCCTTTCTAGCCTCTGCCCAACAGGACTGGAGTAAGGTCGAAGTAAAAAACAATCCTGTAAAAGGAAATATCAGTTTCCTAACCGGTTCTGGCGGTAACATTGGAGTCTTACGCGGACCTGAGGGAATCATGATCATTGATGATCAATTTGCCCCGCTGAGCGACAAGATCAGTGAAACGATCCGTTCTTTTGCTGAAGGGGACCTCAAATACGTACTAAATACCCACTACCACGGTGATCATACCGGAGGAAATGAGAACTTCAAAAATGTTGGAGCGACCATTGTTGGTCATGAAAATGTAAGAAGTCGTATGCAGATTGATTTTAGTGATAAAGTATTGAAACGTGAAGTAAAAGCCAAAACTGAGGGTTTTTGGCCTGGCATCACCTTTACGTCTGACATGACCTTTCATTTTAATGAGGAGGAAGTTCAACTTGTTCACGTTTCATCAGCGCATACTGATGGTGACGCACTTGTACACTTTAAGACCAGTAACGTAATTCATGCCGGTGATGCATTTGTTCGCTACGGTTATCCCTTTATTGATGTCGGAGGGGGTGGCTCCATTGATGGAATGATCGATGCGCAAAAGAAAATCCTTGAAATAAGTGATGCAGACACCAAAATCATTCCTGGACATGGAGCGCTGGCGACTACAAAAGAGGTGCAAGAACTACTTACTATGTTGGAAGAAACCAAATCGATCGTACTTGGTGCCAAAAATGACGGTAAAGCTCTTGAAGACCTCATTGCTGAAAAACCTTTTGCAGCATATCATGACAGGTGGAATGGTAATTTTATCAGTTCGGACCTTTTTGTGCAGTTGATCTACGAATCACTGCCTTGATAGATATCGAATGAAGAAGTCACTTCTTAATGCAGTGTCTTCTTCTTTTTCCTTCACATCCATTCCAGAACAGGCATTCCCTATTTTTTCTCTCCGAAGACTTGACTGACTCCCGTGTCATCGATATTCTCCTGCTCCACTAAATCGTTATTTCACTCGCTTGCCATGTTTGATCACCATGTCCACATCCTGTAGTAAGTTGATATAACGTAAAACATCTCCTTTCACGGCGATGATATCCGCATATTTACCTTCACTGACCGTACCATATTTATCATCAACTCCCATCATTTTTGCTGGCCAATAAGTTGCGGCTTTGATCGTGTACATCGGATCAAAACCAAATTCATTGACCCAAACGTCCAGCTCGTTCCAGGTGGACTGGATATGGAATTTCATGGGAATTCCACTATCTGTTCCTATCATTAGCACCACGCCTGCCTCCTTCAACTGATTGACTTTCTTCTCCAGAGTAGGCCTCCTCATGGGAGTCAATTGGAAGTATGGAAGACGTTCGGGGTGTTGAAAGGACTGACGGATGTCCTGAACAATAGAATCCGGGAGCCCAAGGTGCCAATCTTCATTATCGAGCATTTCGGGATTGTCCCGCAGGTATTCATAGTTATAAAGTACTTCGACAGTTGGTGTCCAGTAAAGCGGACCTTTATTCATTTGCGCAGCGCGTTCTTTAATCATTTCCATAATGTCTGCCGGATATTCAGGTGCCGACGAAAGTCCGGTATGTTCAAAACAATCTACTCCCGCCTCTAAGCCTCTTCTAATTTCTTCCGGTCGGTGACTGTGCGCCACGACTGTTAGATCATATTTGTGAGCTTCATCTACTACCGCTTGGACTTCTGCTTTTGTCATTTGATCCTGATCGATCAATTTGATGCAGTCCACCCCTGCTTCAGCAAGCCGTCGTACTTTTTTCCGGGCATCATCTGCGCCATTCACTCCCCAACGAAATTGTTCGGTGCCTGGATAAGGTTGCTTCTGGATAAACGGTCCGGACATATACATCGTGGGGCCAGGTATTTCTCCCCGATTAATACGGTCTCTTACATCCAGGCTTTCTTCCAATGGACCACCCAGGTCTCGGGCACTGGTCACTCCTGCCATTAGTAGTTGTCTGGCAGATGCAGGCATGATCACTTTTCCCCATACTGGATGGATAAGTCTCGTCCCAATGACCATAGTCTGTGTGCCCATTGATCATCAGGTGAACGTGCATATCCCAGAGTCCAGGCAAGACGCTCATTCCTTCGGTAGAAATCACTTCTGCTCCATCAGGAATCTTTAACTCTCCTATCCGTCCAATTGCCGTTATCTTTTCCCCATCGATAAGAATCACACTGTTCCTGATCGGTATTGATCCAAATCCATCTATCAAGGTTCCCCCTACAAGCGCTTTGGTTTGCGCATGGATCAGGTTAGAAAAAACTAATAAAAGGGAAAGCTGCAGGAATTTCTTCATGTCGATGATTGATCTGATGAACTCGAAAATTACCAGAAATCCCACGAAACATCCAATGTTCAAATGACATTTACACCGATTTGATCACAACAAAAAAAAGCTCCCCCGGAAGGAGAGCTCTTAGAATTTACTACTTAGTTTGTGATCTTAGTTTCTTAATCGTTTGCAGCAATAGATGCGGATTCAGCTGCTTTTAACTCAGCATAATAAGTGATCAGTTTCACCAATTCATCCTCACTTTTGAGTTTGATTTTGTTTTTCTTGACATAAGAATCAACCTTACTGCTATTCAGTGTTGACAATACTTTTTTCTTGTTCAAACCAACGGATTTGGTTTCATCTCCAACCTGCAAGTAATAGTTAAAGGTTGGTGAGAAAGTTTCGATGTTGACAACACCTCTGGCAGGATCATTAAACTCCTTTTTATTAATTTTTGCAGTAAACTTCTTAAACAACACCAGGTTGTCATCCTCATACACCACCAGGCTAAATGATTTGGGTGATTTAGGATCCAATCCTTTCATAAACTTGATACTGGCAGAGGCAAACTTCGCAGGGTAATGCTCGCTTGGGGTATAATCGCTCACCTCAATCACATCATAGTAACCTGCATCCATAGCGGACTTCACGTCCTCATGAATAAATTCGAATTCTTTGGTGTGTCCGTTGTAGTTGAGTAGGTACTCAACCGTTTTTCCTTTCTTAAAATTGGTCGCTTTGGCTGTGGCAAATTCCTGAAACAGGTAAGGGCTCTTTTCTTTTCCGTCATATCGACTGTCGTCGATAGATTGTTGCCCCATAACGATGTTTTTTTGTCCGAATGAAACTGTGACCAGGCACAGGGCAATACAATAAATGATGAACGACTTCATAGTTCTTCTCTTTGAGTTTTTGACTTTGTTTTTTTGACCTTTTGAGTACTAATACTTACGACTAGTGACCCGTTATAGATGCCTAGGATGCATATTCCGTGCCGAAATGGACTTTAATGCTACTCAATCGGGATATTTAACAGATCGAACGGTCATTGTCATGATTATTAGATGTTTTAGTCAAATGTATTTACGTACGAAAACGTACAAATGATGCACTAAAACGTATTTTTTCGAACACTTTGCTAAAATCTGGACTACAGTGATGGTTTTACCGAAAGGCGAATAATGGTTACCGAATTGGACATAAGGAAGGTCAGAACACAATTTGCCTGTATCAATGCTGATTCCGGTTTTCAAAAATCAGTGAATTCTATGGTTCTCTATCCTATTTCATAGTCGTGACAGGAAATTTCCCATGTCTTTTATCTGTGCTGATACAGTAACGTATTTTTGTGGTTGTGAATGATTCTAATTTCAAATCCGGTTTTATCTCAATACTTGGCAAACCCAATGTTGGCAAGTCAACGCTAATGAACGCCCTTACCGGTGAGCGACTCTCCATTATTACATCCAAAGCTCAAACTACCCGCCACCGTATTTTCGGGATTCTTTCAGGCGAAGATTACCAAATGATCTATAGCGATACCCCTGGAGTAATCGATCCTCAATACAAACTTCAGGAAAGCATGATGCGATTTGTGCGGGCTTCCCTGGAAGACGCGGACGTTGTATTGTTTGTGGTTGAACTGGGTGAGAAATATGAGTCTACGAATTTTGTTCAACAAGTATTATCCGGCCCTTTCAAAACCATCCTTGTAATCAATAAGATAGACCTTGCCCAGGGCACCCAACTTCAGGACAAGATAACCTATTGGCAGGAGGTGCTTCCTGATGTGGAGATTCTTCCGGTATCTGCGTTGAATAAAACCAACCTGGACCTGCTTTTTGATAAGATCAGGACTCATCTACCTTCTCACCCCCCATTCTTCCCTCTCGATACATTAACAGATAAGCCTGAACGCTTCTTTGCGTCAGAGATCATTCGGGAAAAGATCTTTTTGACCTACAAGAAAGAAGTGCCTTACAGTTGTGAAGTTGTCATTACTGAATTCAAAGAGGAGGAGAAGATTATTCGGATGCGAGCAGAGATATATGTAGAGCGCGATAGTCAGAAGGGAATCATTATTGGTCACAAAGGGCAAAGTCTAAAAAAAGTAGGCATTGAATCAAGGAAAGACATGGAAACATTTTTCCAGAAGCAGGTACACCTGGAAACCTATGTCAAAGTTGAAAAAGACTGGCGCAAAAAGGATAAGCAGTTAAAGAAGTTTGGGTATTGATCAATCTTCTAAATTCGGTTGTGACAATTCAAATCATTCACACACATTGACTAAGCTCGTTTGGGTTTACAACATAACTTCATAATGAATGTCGACGAAAACACAAAAACTGGACACAACTTTTCCCTTCGTCGTTAGACATCCCGGTTGCTAGGTGTAACAGTTCAAGAATCAAAGTCCCAGTAGTTTCTTCTTCATCTCGTTGTTTTGGAAAGGAAGATACGAATCATTAAGTCACCTGAAAAAGGAAATCAAATGTAGACGCCAGCAACAGCGCCCCTCCGTATATCAAACTGAATAAAATGGCTAATCCCAATAAGCTGCGAGAGCAACTTAATGCAAAAGAAATAACGGTTTCGGAAGCGAAGTGCTTCGTTTTCTTGTCTAAGCTTTTCATCTATAGTGGGCGGTTATTGACATGAAGTTCGTTTACAGTTATCAAACTTCAAACCAAAACTAGGCGAAGACCCCACATTTTTCGACCAAAGCACCAAAAGTCCGGGTAAGCGAAATTCTCTGAGTCTTAATCAGGTTGCAGAAAGTAGTGGTACTTTTGCGGTTGATAAATATAGCACCTCAATAAGAGGAAAGGTTTGGCAAATATACTAGCAATCGTAGGGCGCCCAAACGTGGGCAAATCCACTCTTTTTAATCGCTTGATTGAAAAAAAGCAAGCGATTATGGATAATGAATCCGGGGTTACCCGGGATCGACATTACGGGGTGAGTGAATGGAACGGGAAACACTTCACTGTGATTGACACAGGAGGCTATGTAGAAGGTTCCGATGATATTTTTGAAGGGGCTATTCGCACACAAGTAAAAGAAGCCTTGCAGGAAGCAACTGCCATTCTCTTTATGGTAGATTGCCATGACGGGCTACATGGACTCGATCAGGATTTTGCAAACGTGGTGCGGGAGGTGGAAAAACCTGTCTTTTTAGTGGCTAACAAAGCCGATAATCAGGAAAAGTCATTTGTGGCCAATGAGTTCTATGCTTTAGGAATCACAGACATGATTTTTCCCATTTCTTCAATGACAGGGTCAGGAACCGGTGAACTGCTGGATGAAGTAGTTCAACACATGGAAGAAGAAGAGGAAGACCAGGGCTCTGATCTTCCCAAAATTGCCATATTAGGAAGGCCTAATGTTGGAAAATCCTCGTTCGTGAACGCCTTACTAGGAGAAGAAAGGAGCATTGTAACCGACATAGCCGGTACAACCCGCGATGCCATCAACAGCAGGTATAATCTCTTTGGTAAAGATTTTTTACTTACTGATACCGCTGGCATCCGAAAGAAAGCGAAGGTCAAAGAAGATATAGAGTTCTACTCTGTTCTACGTGCTATACAGGCGCTTCAAGATAGTGATGTCTCTATTATTATGATAGACGCAGAGCGTGGTTTGGAATCGCAAGACATGAACATCATTGCGCTGGCACACAAATATCGCCGCGGAACCGTGATCTTCGTCAACAAGTGGGACCTGGCAGAAAGGGAAACCAATACCGCTAAAAAGATCACGGATGAGATCAAGGCAAAACTCGGTCCAATGCAGTACATCCCTGTAATTTTTGGAAGTGTGTTGACCAAACAGCGTATCTTCAAAGTGATTGAAACTGCGTTGCACGTCTTTGATAACAAGGACAAAAAGATTCCCACATCCAAGCTAAATGATGCGATGCTACCGGAAATCGAACGATATCCTCCCCCTGCTGTCAGAGGCAAGTACATCAAGATCAAGTACATCACGATGCTTCCAACAAGGAATCCTACGTTTGCTTTTTTCTGTAATTATCCCAAGGACATCAAAGAGTCTTATGAACGCTTCCTGACCAATAAACTTCGGGAAAAATTTGATTTTCAAGGGGTCCCCATTAAAGCTGTATTTAGGAAGAAGTGATTAAGGAACTAAGAAGAGTAGTTGGAGATTAAAGTTTCCTAACTCAATCTTCTCAGCTATTTGACGACCCAATATCATGATCTTTTAAGAGATCATTAGTTTTAAAACTTTCAACCGACATTGCTAACGTGTTCAGAAATCTCAAATTATATTGCTAACCACAAACATGTTTGAGGTTCCACATTCTTTGGGAATGACGTATCAGTGATTTGACCAGTAAACAAGTATTCCAGCGATTTGTTCCAGCCCCTGCTGTAGGTTACTGCGATCAGCTGTACAATCAGCTGAGCTTTGAGTTCAAGGTTAAAAAGAGCCGGAAAACAAAAATGGGTGACTACCGATTTGATCATCGTAACGGGCAACAAACGATCACCATCAACAACGATCTCAATCCCTACAGTTTTTTGATCACCTACCTTCATGAGATAGCGCATTTACTCACTTTTGAGCAATACGGCCGAAACGTGACTCCTCATGGCCAGGAATGGAAAGACACGTTCAAAAAAACCCTTAAACCCGTCCTGAACGAGCAGAACTTCCCTCCTGAGATCTTACAAGCGCTTATCAACCATTTTGCCAGTCCTAAAGCTACCAGTTGTTCCGACCCGGTCCTCTATCAGCTGTTGAGGAAATACGACGAGGACAATGGGGAAATACTGTTAAAAGAGGTCCCTGTAGGAGGCATTTTTCAATTCAATAACAAGACTTACCGAAAATTAGAAGTCCGTAGGACCCGAGCCATATGTCAGGACCTAAAATCAAAGAAGAAGTACTTGATTGCCTTGATTGCGGGGGTAGTACTGAGTGAATAGCGCCGAGGAATTAGCCAATGAGTATTTACATCCCTAACCCCTCTTCAATCAAGATCAAACAATCCTACTCCTCCGCTCCATTCGCTATCAAATAATCCACTACCGCTTCATGACCTTCCCTACGAGCCATGATCAAGGGGCTTCTCTTCTCTGAATTGATCCAATAACCATCCCGAACAGCGAGGTTAACATCGGCGCCATTTTCCACCAAATATTTGACAACTGCCAAATGACCATTCCATGCGGCTCTAATCAGTGGAGTCTCATCCCCTGAAACATGTTTGTTCACATCAGCACCTTGTTGTACCAGATATTTAACCACCTGTAAATGTCCGTTTTTTGATGCATAGATCAGCGGATTGCCATCTCCGGAGCTAGATCTATTGACATTGCTCCCCAACGTGACTAATACTTTGACCATATTCAGGTCTCCTTTTGCAGCAGCATTGATCAAAGCCGTACCATCTCCTATGGTACGATTATCTACATCACCACCATATTCCACCAATAGCTTCAGTATTTCAACATGGCCGAATTTCCCCGCAAGGGCCAATGCATTTCCATCCCCATCTACCTCCGCATTGGGGTCCGCCCCTTCCTTAAGCATCAATTCCACTATTTTTGAATTGCCCCCAGTTACTGCCGACATCAATGGTGTCCCATCTCCCCGAACCCTTTCATTGACTGGCGCTTTATTCCTGATCAGGTAAGCCACAATATCATAATGACCTCTTTGCGCTGCGATCATAAGAGCTGAAGCATCACTTCGATATCGATAGGATGTTTTTGCTCCTTTATCGATCAGTAAGGTGGTGATTTCTTTGTTTCCCACACTTACCGACATACCCAGGGGGGTCCGGGGTTGTATGGCACCATCCCAGAAACAATTTGGATTTACTTTTTCCAGAATCTCACGGACCCTTTCCACATCTTCAGCTCTTACTGACTCCAGCAGTTCCCGGCAAGATTGACCATATAAAGCCGGGATTAACATGACTCCCAAAACGTAGGTTAACAATAACTTTCTCATATTCTTTTATTTCAAGTGACCATTGGCCTTTTCAGGCATATCGAAATCAAAAGTATGATTTGCTTCCCTTCCATTTTAAAATAATAGCCAGGCACAGGTTTCTTACCCCTCGAAGCTTAATTACCGGGGACAAGCAGTTTCATCATTAGGTAACAAGGGTTAAGCAATTGGAATCGCATGTCTGGAGTTGTTGAGGATTGTCCATTTATCTAATTGCTATCTTTAAAAATTCATGGCGATGAACAAGAAGCTTATCGATTTGGTAATTCAAAACAGGGTTCTATCTCACACCCTTTTTTGGATCTCCTTTCTGGTGCTATTCACCACATTGGCGAGCCTGCACTCTGGTCCAATCAAGTTGCATGTCCTCAACCATGTATCCATGCTCCCTGCTCAAATGGGCGCTGCCTATGTACTTAACTACTTTCAGGTGCCCAAGCTCCTTTTCAAGAAAAAATATCTCTTTTTCGCGCTATCCGCTGTGCTTTTTGTCTATCTCTTTTCAGCACTGGCGAGAATCAGTATCGTCTACGTTGCCGAACCTTTTCTTAGGGAAGATTTCATTCAGGAATCCCCGGCAGAGATATTTGCAGACGCAGCTTACTTGTTCGGGGTATATTTTCCAGCCACTTATACCCATGGCTTCATCATGTTGATCGTCAAAGTGATCAAAGGCCGCATTGAAGAGAGGCATCAGATCGACATGTTGCAAAAAGATAAAGTCGTCAACGAGTTGAAGTTCCTCAAAACCCAAATCCAGCCTCATTTTTTGTTCAATACCTTAAACAATCTATATGCATTGACTTTAGCTAAATCTGATGTTGCACCAAAAGTGGTCCTTAAACTATCAGAATTGCTTGATTTTATTTTGTATCAAAGCAATGAACCTACTATACCCATAGAAAAGGAAATCGAACTGATAAAAGGTTTTGCAGAATTAGAAGGCCTTCGTTACGGCGAAAAACTGGTATTTACATTCAACCCGCGATGCGATGATACGAATACCCCGATCGCTCCTTTGATATTGCTCCCGCTGGTAGAAAACGCCTTTAAACATGGTGGTAAAGGCAGTCGGAAAAAAACACAGGTGGACATTGATCTTTTTATTCACAAAGGACAACTCACTTTTGATATTCGTAACAGCAAATCCACCCTATTGGAACAAAAAAAACAGGATAATCATGGAATTGGCCTGATCAACTTAAAAAGACAATTAGCGCTCAATTATCCGGACCGCCATCAGATTGAAGTAAAAGAAAACGATGAGGTTTACCACGTTCACTTATCCATTGACTTGAATTAACGACATGGAAATAAAATGCCTAATCATAGATGACGAGCCTTTGGCCATTGATGTGATCAAAAACTATGTAAAACAAATCCCACAAATGGAATTGGTTGGTACGTTTGAAAACCCTATAGCGGCTTCAGAGATATTGCAATCCAGACAAATAGATCTCATATTTCTCGATATCGAAATGCCCATGATGACTGGTGTTGATTTCGTGAAATCTATGCAACTAGCGCCAAAGGTGATTTTCATCACAGCTTATCGTAATTACGCCATTGAAAGCTACGAATTGGATGTCGTGGATTATTTGCTAAAACCCATTTCTTTTAACCGGTTCTTCAAAGCAGTTAACAAATTCAAGTCCCTCACGAAGCAACCCTCATTAAACCCACTCACCAAGGAAAAAGAAGTGGCCAATGATCACATCTATGTAAATGTCAACAAGAAATTTGTGAAGATTTATTTCAGGGAAATCCTCTACGTTGAGAGCCTGAAGGACTATGTACAATTGCACTTAAAGTCTGAAAAAATCATCACCAAAGACTCTATTACTGCTTTCGAACATAAACTTCCTGGCATATTCGTGCGTGTACACCGGTCCTTCATTGTCAATTTGGACCAGGTCAGTGCGTTTACCAAAACGGATATTGAGATTGGTGAAAAGGAAATCCCTATTGGGATGAGCTACAAGGAGTCCGTACTAGCGTATCTTCAGGGAGGTTAGAAAATAATAGTAGTGTTCTGGGCTGGAGTTTTGACTGAAGGTCAATGTGACTGAGATTTGGCTCCCGAAATACAAAAAAGGAAAAATAGACCTATCGTAAATTAGAAGTTGCGTGCCAGGCACTACATTCGCAAAGACCAAAGACAAAACCTCAACACAATGCATCACAGGCTATCACTTCTCCTCTTCATTTTAATAACCTCCACGGCCGTCTCAGCGCAAGAATTCAAGAAGTTTAAAGTAGGACTTGGCGCAGGTTATGTACTTACTTCTAATACCGATGGAATTGCCATTTATCTGGAACCGTCTTATAGAGTCGAGGATCATATATCTGTTGGAGTAAGGTTGGAATTAGCGGGTCGTGTGAGCGGTGTAAACGATGAAGATTTTGATATAGGTTTCCATTCTTCTTACACGCTAAATGGTCAATATTATTTCAGGAATGGTGACTTCCGACCTCTGGTTGGGATTGGGATGGGGATTTATCAGACGGCTAGCATAGCTTCAGATGGAGTAAATAGTTCCGGTGACCTTGACACAAGCCCTGAACTGGGAATTTACCCAAGAATCGGATTTGATTATGGTAGTTTGAACGTCATCATCGACTATAATTTCTTACCCGTTTCGGAAGGTGCGGAAACCTTCGATCCGAATAATCCGATTGTACGAATCAAAAACAGCTACCTAAGTTTGAAATTAGGTTTTTCCATCGGCGGAGGAAGGAGGTAGCATGGTTTATACGACTTCTTTAGCGTTTTCGATTGACCTGAAAACAAATACTATACGGTCAACCTCCTCATGATAAGCTGATCTACCTTCGTGAAAAAGGCCATCGGAGTGACTGTACGCCAGTTGTTGATTTGTAGCGTCCCTCCTACATTGAGGTACATGTCGATATTGTAGTTGCGCATTTCATCGATGACATGTTCTGTGAAATTGACCAGAGCAATCCATCCGTCCTCTACTTCCTCAAACCATTCTTCGTAGTAGCAGTCATCGCTTCCGTGGAAGTTCATCACGTTTTCACCAACCAAAATAAACTTATTGATACCCATGTGTAGAAAATGTTCTACGATGTTTCTTTTAAAGGTCATGATATCATTATTAATGGCGTCGTTCCACTCACCGATCATTTCTAATATCACATAATCCTCTGTATAGCCAGCGTACAACACCTTCATATAAAGGGTTTCCGAGCCCATAAAATCCCACGCCGGATCAATATAATAGCCATAGATCGTCTCCGAATACAGATCGTAATTGTATTCCTTCCCATGAAATGGACTTTGATCGTCCAGGCTTGAATCGTAATAATTCAGCCAGCCGTGATAGGGTTCTATTTGATGCATTTTTTTAGTAAATAGTAGCTGGTCCCTGGTATTTAGACTTTTAAGGACTTCCAGGCTTGTTTAAGCACCAGTTTAGTATCTAGCTACTAAATACCAACTACCAACTACTCAAATCTATAAAGTCACATAGCGCTCTAATCGAGCCACTTCATTCTCATCTACATACTTACCAATTTCCCGACGAAATTGTTCCATCGAGTTGTAAGGACGATATTCTTCAAATTCATGAGCCATCTTGTCACCCACACCTGGGATCATCTTAATTTGTGACTCAGGAGCAGTGTTTAGATTGACAGGTACAAACACAAATTGCTCATAGGTCAGTACTTGCTGTTCATCAACATATTTGCCAATTTCTCTTCGGAACTGTTCAACAGAGGTGTAAGGACGATATTCCTCAAACTCATGTGCCATTTTGTTACCAACACCGGGCACTAATTTGAAATCATCTTCATCCGTGGTATTTAGGTTCATGGAGAGAAATAGTTGGTTGGCAGCAGCCTCATAGCTCTCCTCTCCTACCATTTCCATCAGTGATTTGGCAAATTCTGCACCATTGAGATGGGGTCTTGCAGCAATAATCTCATCTACTTGTGTTTCACTCAGACCTGTCACAGTCAATAACTGTTGCCTGGAAGCCAGGTTAGGGTTCAGTACTTCTGAGCTAGTCTCCTCCGTTTCAGATTTACTTTCCGAAGTAGTTTCAGGCTCACTTACAGCCACTTTTTTGCTGCTTCCACCTGATCCACAAGACCACAACAAGCCTGTCAGGACGAGCATCATGAATGCATTTCTAATTTTCATTTGTATGAGTTATTATCAATTAACTATTTTCATTTTTTAAGAGCGTTGTGAGATAGAGCCCCAACATGGCTATTGGAATCAGGAATCCTGGGGATATTACCGGAATCGCCCCGGTAGCTACTTCTACAATCAAAGCCCACCCTTTCATGTCTGAGTGAAGTTCAGTGGCAAATTCCCAGTTATTCTTTACATGCATAAAAATGCCAACTGCACCGGAAAGTATACCTACGTACATCCAAACACGAAACAATAGGAATCCAGTTCCTCTGGAAATGACGTAGTAACCAAAACTTGTCACAGTAAGGAAAATGACTGGTACAAATTGCCAGAAGCTCTCAAAATGCTCAATCAGCAAGAGATCTGCCAGCATCCCAAAAACCATAACAAGAAAGATGATCCCTAAACCCCTTGCTCTCATAACAAGGAGCAAAACTAGTCACAATCTCTACTTTGTTCGTTACAAAATGGCTCTCCTGACGAGATAGGTAAAAAAGCTTGTTGCAATTGTTAAGTACAGATGGTTAAGATGTTGTTTTTACCAAATCCGACCCCAGCGAAATTCCAGGTCCCTTTAAAGTGAATCACAGATGTATACATAAAAAAATGAAGCTGTCTCGAAAGGGTCAGCTTCTTTTATTTTATATCCTTGAGTGGTATTTTTAGGTAATACAGACTGAGCTAATGATTGATGAGTTAAGGAAGCCTTTACCTCATTTAGGCAGCCTTCTTGGCCAGATTATGTGCAATTGCGAGTAATCCTGTTTCGATTGCGACCTTATCCAGGCCCCTAAGGTTAAACCTTCTAAATCCTTTGTTGTGTTTGATTGCTCCAAAGACAGCTTCAACATCAGCAGGTCGTTTAGATCGATGCTTTTTACCCTCCTCACTGAGCAGCTTTTCCCTGGCCTTTTTTTTGTGCCTTCTTAGTTTGTGATTGATCTCTACAATCCGATTGCCTCTTGCTTTATGACAAGATGACCTTAATGAGCACCCTTCACAGTTCTTGGCCTGGTATCGGATGTATTGCTGTTTAAATCCGCTAGCAGTAATTCTTTCTTTCTCACCAATATTCTCCATTTGTTGACCTATCGGGCAAGTCATGGTATCGTTGGATTCGTTGTAGTGGAGGTTATCGGCTTTAAAGGGGTCTTCTTTCCATTTCTTGGTTTGCTCTTTGTGGAAGTAATTGTACTTCACATATCCATCAATTTCTTGTTCCTCTAGATATAGATAGTTTTCTTCACTACCAAAACCAGCATCAGCACACACTACAGCAGGGCATGATCCATATAAGTCATTGTATTGTTGTAGATGAGGAATGAAGGTGAGTGTGTCGGTTGGGTTTTGATGTAGACTGTAATTAATGATGAACTGATCTGAGGTACTCATTTGTAGATTATAGCCAGGTTTTAGCTGACCATTGAGCATGTGATCTTCCTTCATCCTCATGAATGTGGCATCAGGATCGGTTTTAGAAAAACTGTTTCTCTTGCCTAATGTGGCCTCTTTCTTCTCATAATCATCCAGCTTGTCAGGCCAGTTCTTGCGAGCATAGTTTAGCTTCTGCTTTACCTTTTTATCGACTTGTTTACCTTCCAGTGCCTGATCGATCTTGTCAATGGTTTGTCTGACTTTCTGACTATCAATCTCATTAAAATCAACTGACTGCAGGTCCTTCAACTCCTCTTCAGCTACCTGTTGAGTATAACTCCATAGGTCATCAAGTTGCTTGGCAATACGTTTTTTGCTGGTCTTGATCGCTCTACCCCAAACGAAAGAATACTTGTTTGCATTGGCCTCAATCTTGGTCCCATCAGTGTAAAGTTGCTTGATACTCACCAAGCCTTCTTCAACCAATAATCCCACAATCTGACCAAAGATTTGACGTAAACTGTCTTTCAAACGCTCGCTACGAAAACGTGCTAAGGTGTTGTGGTCTGGTTTACTCATACCACTAAGCCACATCAAGTGAATATTCTCCTTCAAGCCAGCTTCCATTTTACGTGAAGAGAAAATGTTCGTCAGATAACAGTAAACCATAACCTTCAGCAGCATACGTGGATGATATACTGAAGTGCCTCCGGGTTTGTATTGCTTAAGCAACACATCAATGTTGATTTGATCAATCACTTGGCTAACAACTCGAACAGGATGATTCGCTTCAATGAGTTCCTCCAAGGAAGGAGGAAGAAGCATCGGTTGGTTCTGGTCGTAAGGCTTAAAATGTAGATTCTTGGATGTCTCTTTCACATCCCCAAGATAATAAGATTACAAATAGCTGTTAATTATACTAAATAAAAAAAAAGAGAGTGCCTTTTGAGACACCCTCATTCTATATTTTGATTAGATAACCTTAGTTAAAGATGTATCTAATTCCGAATTGCATTCTCCATCTTGCGCTGAACAATCCAGCGTCATCGAATTGACCATATAGTGCCTCATTGGGCTCAATGTCATTGAATGGCTGAAATGAATAGGTAGGGATGTTAGTTCCACTCTGGAATCCTTCAAACTCGAGCAACTCAACTCCGAAAGATCTTCGTGAGTATCTCTTACCCAAGCTGCTGCTAAGGAAATTGGTGAAGTTGAAGATATCCAATGAAAACTGAAGCGTGTTTCTCTTACCATTTCCAGTTTCCATGTAGAAGTCTTGAAGAATCTTCAAGTCAACCACATTTTCGAATGGAGTTCTGTTAGAGTTTCGCTCAGCATACTGTCCCCTGTTCTCGCTCAGGTAAGGATCATTCTCAATGAAGCTGTTGAGAGCAGTCCATTGCGCATCAGGAGAAGTACCATTGTCAACCAATACAACTTCATCTCTGCTAGCAGGAATGTATACCAACGCTCTGCTTCTGGAATCTTCGTTTTGAATATTCTGTCCTCCACCGTAGATGTAGCTATATGGAGTTCCGGAACGTCCTTCATAGAACATCGTAATTTGAGTTCCCATAAATCCAGCGTACTCTTTTCTGTAAGTCACAGAAGCAAGTACTCTGCTTGCCTGAGAGAAATCAGATCTGTATACATCCCGGAAATTGTTTCTTCCATCCACGTTAAAAATCCCTCTCCACTGCGAGGAGTTCTGAGAAGAAGTACCATCATAGATAGAGTAGGCATCACCGTAAGAGTAAGACAAAGAAGCGGCCAACCCATTTTCCAGAGGTTTGGTCAACGTACCAGAAACGTTATAAGCGTATCCACGACTATTGTTTTTACCGAAGATAATTCTTCCGTAAGTTCCATCGATAGGTGCTCTTCTGTTCCAGATAGGTCGATCATCGGGAGTTCCTTGCAAAAATCCTTCAGGTGTACGGCCCAGGTTTACATTTTGGTAATAAACCTGATTGATGGTTTTAGTGAACAAACCTTCTACTGTAGCAATCAGACCTGTATTTCCAATTTTCTGATCAACACCCAGGTTAGCTTTCCATACCTGAGGGATTTTAAATTTTTCAGAGAACAAGTCGATATCTCCTGAAGGAGAAACACTGTTTGGGTCGATTGAAGTAATCACGTTTCCGTCACTATCAACTCCTACAGGCTGATCATCCCAATCTCTCAATCGAAGCGCATCATCATTCAACAAGAAATCCAGTGTTGTACCTCGGTTGACACCATTATTATTAAATGCACCACCAGGCCATACCAAAGGAATTCGAGAAGTAAATACTCCCCAACCACCTCGGATCTGAGTACGTTGGTCATTGTTCAGGTCCCAGTTGAAACCAATTCTAGGAGAGAAATAGAATTGAGGCTTGATAAACTGGCCTGTTCTCGCCCCTTCCAAATCGTAACCCGCTGCTTCGATCAAAGGAATAGTTTCGTTATTGAAAGAAGTGTTTTCAGGTGTATCATCGAATGACTGAATGTCTCCTCTGATACCAAAAGTAACTTTCAAGTTATCCATTGCCTGATACTCATCCTGCACATAGAAGCCAAACAATGCGCCACCAAACTTAACACCTGCAGCAGAACCATCACCCGTTACATTGTCTCTCAATGAGAAAGATCGGATGTAATCGTCAGCAGGTTCACCATTGATAAAGTCATCCAGGTTCGATGCTCCGATTGGTGTGTTTCTTTCCCATCCGTAATCTCCATAATTGAAAGGGATAAAAAGGTTCGTTACTGTGTAGAGTTCCACATTGAACCCGGCGAGGAATGTGTGCTTGCCCTTGTAATACTCGAAGTTATCAGTGATCGTGATCACATCCTGCTCCAACAAGTTAGCAGTCGAGAATGTCTCAGAACCGAATTGGAATCCACCTCGTCCATCGTCGATGAATACCGCTGGAAAAGGATTAGAAGGACCATCGTTAGAGTTATCATAAGGATCTCTGTCATCACGAACAATCGTCGCACCTATAGAAAGGTGGTTAGACATGTTGGCTCCGAAAGTACTTTTTAACTCCAACGCAGTGGTGTTGGTCGTTGAGTTGAAGAACTCAGAACCGTTCTGGAATCGAATTCCGCTTGCACTTGAACTTCTTGCCTCAAGGTTTCTTGCCTCAGTAAATGAGTGGCGAATCGATACTTTGTGGTTGTCCGTAGCATTCCAATCAAATTTGATCAGGAATTTATCACTATCAAGGAAAGTAGTATTGTTCGTGTAAGTTCCTGGGTCAAATCCAATACCATTCAGGAAAGATACCAGTCGGTCCACATCCGCCTGGGAAGCATCTCCGTTGTACTCACCGAATTGGAATGGTTGTGGGATCTCGTCTCTTTGCGATTCTGCATTGACGAAGAAGAACAGCTTATTTTTGATGATTGGACCCCCTACTCTGAAACCATAAGTTTGAGAGGTGAAGTCAGGTAATCTCAATTCATCAAGGTCTTCTCCATCTTCCTGAGGAGTAACACCTGCCAACTTTTCGTTTTGAGTATAGAAATAGGCAGATCCTTCTATTTCATTACTACCACTACGAGTTACAGCGCTGACCGATCCTCCGGCAAAACCTGATTGTCTTACGTCGAAGGGTGCAATAGAAACATTAAACTGCTCAATTGCATCCAAAGAGATTGGTGTAACACCCGTTTGGCCGCCATTTGTTCCGGAACCAGCAAGACCAAAAACGTCATTACTTACAGCGCCATCAATGTAGATCGCGTTGTAACGATTGTTCTGACCACCGATTGACAATGAAAGTCCATCGCTACCTTCGGTTACTTGCGCCTGAGGCGTCAATCTCACAAAGTCTCCGATAGATCTTCCTACGGTAGGAAGTGCCTCGATAGTCTCTGTTCCTATGAAAGTAGAAGCACCAGTGCGATTACCATCGATAATTTCGCCCTGACTGGCAGAAACAACGACTGCTTCCAGTTCAGTTACATTTTCAGACAAGGTTTCGTTCAACTTGAACGTCTGACCAAGCGTAAGAAATACATTATTTCTCTCGACCGTCTCAAATCCAATGTAGGTAACAGTAACTGTGTATGGACCGCCAACATTCATGTTGGGAAGTCGGAAATAACCGTCAAGATCGGTTACGTTGCCCCACTCTGAGCCGGTGGGTGTATGAACTGCGCGCACTGTAGCGCCAGGAAGACCTTCTCCATTTGCATCGGTAATTTTACCCCTCATTGAGGCAGTAGTACTTCCCTGGGCAAGGACATCTCCCAAGAAAATTACCATAGCAACGGAAAATAAAAGTAGAGTTTTTTTCATCGCTTTAAGTGATAGGTTTTATTGTCACAAAATTAAAACTTTCAACCTGCTAACCCCTTTGTCACAAAATTAAGTTTCGAATCAAACTGTTAACATTGTCATAACAAGCAATACATATTCAATTAATTCCGATTCTCCAGAAAATTATTTGGGTTACCCTTCTTTTTTACAAAAACGCTGAAAAATGCTCAAAATCGAACAATATAAGCAAATTAAAATGATTAGACCGCTTCATGGAATAGCAATAATCCCGCTATTGGAGACTCTACAATTTTTCCTAAAAAAAAACCTTTATCCACAGCTACTTCTCGAAGAATCGCATTGAAATGAAAGGCGACGGAACCTGTAAAGTGTATTGGTTCGTCTATAGCACCTTGAGAAAAGGCCTCGAAATAGTCGGTGAATGCTTGTCTGATCAATTGATCTACATAGGGTGTATCCCTAAAAGGAAATATAATTGCCGCCAATCTGGCCAGGTAGGCACTCCCTGCATCCGTCTTGTAAATCTTACTCAACTCTTCCTGATATGGTTCAAAGGAATTTGCGAGTTTTTCTCTTAAAGTGGTTGGTAACTTCTCTCGGTAGTAGTCCCTGGTAAGTAATCTACCTATGTATGCGCCACTACCTTCATCTCCTAGTATGTACCCAAGAGAAGGAATCTGCCGGGTAATCTGAACGCCATCATAAAAAGTCAGGCCTGCTCCTGTTCCCAAAAACCCAACCCAACCTTGATTTGATCCGCATAATCCTCTTGCAGCGGCCAGCACATCACTCTCAACTTCGATTGACGCATTGCTGAACGAAGTTGACAACAGCTGTTTAACGGATACTTTCTGCTCCTTGCTAACTAGTCCTGCAGCGTAAAAGTAAAGATGTGTTACCTCTTCCATAGGAACCCCGCTTTGCGTCAGCTCACCCAGAGAAGTAGCGAGGGAACTTGTTTGAGGGTTGAATCCGGTAGTTGCAAATTGTTCAATCTGTCCCTTTTCCCTTGCAAGTCTCCACTGCGTATTGGTACCTCCGGCTTCCCCTATCAACATGCAACGATTACTCATTTGGTTTCTACTAAGCGTCCTACACATGTCATTTTCTCAAAAACCCGGGCCGTATGTGGAGCGTCAGGCAATTCTTCAGTCAAGTCCTGTCCGGCCCAATGTTCGTAGTGCTTCCCATCTTTCCACAAACGACTTTCGCTCACATCGTAAATACGATAATGGTAGGCCACCCAGATTTCTTCACGATCCTGACCATTACGCAAAGCGAGTTGCTGTTTGGAGTAAATTTTCATGCGAGCAAAGTAACAATCGTAATTCCGGCGCCTCCCCGATCTGCATGCTCATCTTCCATACCCAGAATATTGCGATCGCCTTTCAGGTGATTCCTGATTACGTCTTTCAATATCCCATGACCTTTGCCATGTAGGATACGCAATTGTTTTGCTCCAAGCATAATTGCATCGTCCACTATTCTATCTACCATTGGCAATACTTCTTCAGCCCGCTTCCCACGAACATCTAACTCAGATGAAAAAGAAATGAGTTTTTGATCCCAATTCAAATTAGAAATCGTGGCCTTCTGCTGAGTTTTGGCTTTGCGGTTAGAAATCTTTTCCAACTTGCTTAGTGTAACGAAGGATTTCAAACTTCCAAAAATCACTTCTGCTTGTTTTCCTTTGACAGAAACTACATCCCCTATTGTGCCCTGATCTTTCAGTCGAACTTTATCTCCGCCCTGGATTGGGCCTTGTTCTACCGTCACTTTCGGTTTGCTTACTTTCTTTTTGGGTACCTTTTTTACCTGTTCTTCGATTTTAGAGGAATAGTCTTCAAGTGATTGGCGTGTGACTTTCGTCCTTTCCTTATCTGCTTTGGCCTCCTTAATTTCCCTAATAGTGCGTTCGATCTGTTTATTAGCTGCGGCAATCAATTGCAGCGCCTCTTGTTTTGCTTCTTTCAATATTTTCTTGCGATCTGCATCGAGTTGCGAACGCAGTGCTTCATAATCATCCCGCAAGCCTGTGAGTTCGTCTTTTTCACCTTTCAATTGACGATTTGCTTTCTCAAATTTTGCTTTCTCAGAATCTAGCTTACCTAGCATTCTATCATAATTAACCTGGTCGAACCCTACAATCTTTTTGGCCTCTTTCAGAATGGCTTTATTCAGACCCATTTTCTGCGCAATCTCAAATGCAAAAGAGCTTCCGGGTTTACCTTGTTCCAATTCAAATAAAGGCTCAAGTTTCTCGGTATCATAACGCATGGCCGCATTTTGAAGTCCTTCAGTTTTATCGGCAAAATCCTTCAAATTCCCGTAGTGCGTGGTAATCACTCCAAAACAACCTGTTCGGGCCAGGTTTTGTAGTATTGATTCAGCAATGGCTGCACCGAATTGTGGCTCAGTACCCGTTCCAAACTCATCAATCAGGACCAATGTTCGTTTATCTGCGAAATCTGTAAAGTATCGCATGGCCGTCAGATGAGAGCTGTAGGTACTTAAGTCATTTTCAAGGGATTGTGAATCTCCTATATCCGCGAAATAATTCCTGAAAAAACCCATTTTAGATTCTTCGTGTACAGGAATAGGAAAACCACATTGCACCATGTACTGTAGCATTCCTACGGTTTTCAATGAAACAGACTTCCCTCCTGCATTAGGTCCTGAGATGACCATAACCCGCTCATTACGAGTCAAAGAGATGTTCAGAGGCACCACATTTCTTTTTTGTTCCTGATGTTTCTTCCACAGTAAAGGATGTCGGCCTTCCTTAATCTGAATTTCAGGTTGATCGGCCACAACAGGAATCAGCGCTTCAAAATCAATGGCGAATCGGGCCTTGGCATGCACAAAATCCATTTTGACAAGAAATTCAGCTCCTTTCTGTAAATCAGGCAAATGTGACCGGATCTGATCTGCAAGCGCAGTTAGAATTCGGATGATCTCACGTCGCTCACGGTACTGAAGCTCACGTACCTCATTGTTCAAATCCAGCACCTCAGTAGGTTCCATGAACACTGTTTGTCCGGTTGAAGATTCATCGTGAACAAAACCAGGGAGTTTTCGCTTGTATTCCGATTTTACAGGAATCACCAACCGGCCTGACCTTATCGTTACTGCGCCATCATCTTCTGTCGATTCATCTTTCTTGGATTTTTCAAGGATCTTTTGAATGGTTTTCCTCACCTGTCGTTCCGCCTTGCCTATTCTGTTTCGGATCTCAGAAAGTTCTTCTGAAGCATTGTCGCGTACTTCTCCTCGTTCATCAATGCGCGCATCAATTTCCTTGACCAATTCCAAATCCGCAATGAACCCATGGGTTAGCCTGGATAATGTTGGAAAGTCTTCATTTTGTTTTTTAAGAAACTGCGACCAATTGTAAAGCGTCTCTAATGCACTTTTCAAGATCGAAAAGTCAGACGCATCCAAATAGGTTCCTCCCGTTTTTACGCGCTTCAGAAGCGGGAATATATCTTCAAACTGACCTCCCGGAAGTGATGCTCCTCCGGAAATGGCTTTGTGCATTTCACGAGTTTGATCCAGGTAGACCTGCAGCTGATTGAATTTAACAACTGGCTGGGCCTTGTCAACACGCTCTTGTGCCAACTGGCTCTTACAATATCGTTTCAGGATTAACCTTACCTGGTCGATCTCAAGTTTCTCTTCTAAATTCTCCGGATAGAAAAGCATCAGTCTATATTTCTGTTTTTGGCTCGTAAAGCAAGACTATCAACTACCGCCTGGTAAATAAAGGTCAATTCTTTAGGGTTATCCAGATAGAAGGACATGCTATGATGATAACGTGCGGAATCTATATTCAGGTCTTCGAAAAGTAAATCCTGATAGTGTTGGTAAAGAAATTGCACCGAATCTCCTGCCCGTTTAGGTACTTTATTGATTTTGGCCTCTAGTAAATGTATCTGGATCAAAAGATCCACCATTTCCGATTTTTCGATAAGGTCCGCAGGCTTCTCAGGCTCACCCACGCAACCAACCAATCCCACCAAACACATTATTATTATTGTAAAATGCTTTTTCATATATCCGACTATCCACTTCAGATGTTAAAAATTGTTATAACGAATCCGGTACTGGAAAAACAATGTAACTCCCGACTTAATTTATCAAAGTACATATAATTTTGGTGCGCAAAATTACCTTGATGAAGGAAATCCTCAAAAAACTTCGTAAATACGAAATCAAAGTCCGAAAGGCCATTAACTCCCAAATGCAAGGTGATTTCCAATCTATCTTCAAAGGATCGGGACTCGAATTTGATGACGTACGAACTTACCAGTATGGAGATGATGTACGGACCATAGATTGGAATGTTAGTGCTAAGGGCCACGGAACTTTTGTCAAAACGTTCAAAGAAGAGAAAGAACAGACGGTATTTTTCGTACTGGATGTTTCTGCTTCTCAAGAAATTGGCAAGGATGGTAATCAAAAAATCGATGTTGGTAAAGAGATAGCAGCACTGCTTTCCTTTTCGGCAATTAAAGAAAGTAGTCAGGTGGGACTGCTGTGTTATTCTGATGAACGTGAGAAGTACATCAAACCTGCCAAAGGAAGTCGGCATGCCTACGAGATTTTCAATGGTATTTTCTCTTTGAAGCCAGTTTCAAAGCGTACAGACCTGAATAAGGCATTGAAGTTTACACTTGATCTATTGAAAAGAAGAAGTATCGTCTTTTTAATTTCGGATTTTGTAGATGAAGACTATTTACACACCTTGAAAGGAATGGCACGTAAACATGATCTGATTGTTATCCATTTATTTGATAAAAGAGAGGCAGCTTTCCCTAGTTTAGGAATCGTACCTTTGTTCGAAAAAGAATCAGGGCGAAACATATGGGTCAATACCTCCTCAGGTCAATTCAAAAACTTATTTGACAAGACGTACAAAACGAATACAGAAACACTGGAGACCTTCTGCCGTAGGAATGACGTGAATTACCTTTCCGTTGATACCAACGAAAGCTACGTCCCGAAATTGATAAAACTTTTCAAAGGAAGAAATAAGAAAAATGCGCAACGTGTCCGTTAATCGATTGTTTCTTTTACTATTTCTGACCGTGGGCATAGGACAAATGCAAGTTCAAGGGCAGGAAATAACTATCCGAACTGGGTTTGTGGAAGATAGCCTGGGTATTGGAGAACCTATCCAATACTGGCTTAAAGCAAGCTATCCTGCAGAAATGGAAATCATTCTACCTGATAGTTCCTACGACTTCTCTCCTTTTGAAATCACCAAAAGGGAATTTATTCCCACCCAGTCAGTAGGCAACATGGCTTTGGATAGCGCAATCTATACCTTACAGTCATTTGAAATTGATCTGGTTCAATACCTGTCGGTCAATGCTCTGGTTCTCGAAGGGTCTGATACAACAATTATCGATTCTAACACGGACTCCATTTACTTCAGAGAGCTGGTGGCTGCTATTACTGATAGTACTCAATTAAAAACTAATCTTGCTTATCGGGACGTGGATGGGGTTTTCAACTACCCTCTTTGGTCTTATATCGCTTTAGCAGTTTTCATTTTGATGCTGCTGACTTTGTTCATCTTCGGAAAGAAGATTGCGAGAAATTTCAAACTCAAAAAACTTCGCAGAGAGTATGAGCAGTTTTCTTATAGAATTGGTCTCCATATTAAAAAGTTGAAAGATCAGCCAGAACCAGAAGTAGCTGAAAACGCACTATCAGAATGGAAAAAATACCTGGAGCGGTTGGAAAAAGTTCCTTATTCTAAATACACCACAAAGGAAATCCTGGCCTTTGACAATAATCAGGAATTGAAGGACACACTTAAAATAATTGATCGTACGGTTTACGGAAAGATGATTCAGGAGGAAATTTTCAAATCTTTTCAGGATATTGAAGATTTTACACAGCATCGCTATTCGATGGCATTAGATCGCATAAAGAATGGAGACTAGTATGTTGAGAAGTTGGTTTTCAAGTTATTGGTTCACACCGGCTACATTTCAGAATTTCGACTGGCAAAATCCGTTGTGGCTTTACCTGATTCCCGCCATTCCTCTCTTTTTGATTTTGAGGTGGCTCATTGCTTTACAATTTCGTCAGAATCTCCCAATTGCACTTTCAAAAAGCAATTTAAAGAGTGATCCGATAAGTTACTTACGATTCATTCCGGCTGGTTTCTTCCTGATAGCTGCAATGGCTGTGATCGTCGCAATGGCGCGACCTCAGACTACCAATGAACAAGTAGAACAATGGAGTGAAGGAATCGATATCATGCTCACCATTGATATCAGTGAGTCGATGCGTATAGAAGATTTCAAACCTAATCGGCTTGAGGCTGCCAAAGATGTTGCAACAAACTTTGTTTCTGGCAGGTTTCAGGACCGAATAGGGTTGGTCATCTTTTCGGGAGATGCTTATTCCAGGGCGCCCCTTACGACTGATTATGAGTTACTGCATGGCTATATAGGTGAAATTTCATTTGAGCAGATTGAAAACAGTGGTACCGCCATCGGAAGTGCATTGGCCGTGAGCACAAACCGGCTAAGAGAGTCAGAAAGCAAGAGTAAAGTACTGATATTGCTCAGTGACGGAGACAATACTGCTGGAAATATCGATCCTATCACAGCAGCGAAACTGGCCTCCGCTTACAACATCAAGATTTACACCATTGCTATTGGAAAGGAAGGCAAGGTTCCATTTGGGCAAGATTTCTTTGGGCAAACACGATATGTAGAAAATACCCTTGATGAGACCAATCTCAGAGAAATTGCCAAAATTGGGAATGGTAAATTTTACCGTGTCTCAGACAAGCAGGCCCTGGAGGCAGTTTTTTCTGAAATTGACGAGCTTGAAAAAGCGGAAATAAAGGAATCCAGGTATTCAGACATCACAGATTACTATGTGATTTATCTCAAGTGGGCAATCTTGTTTTTTCTCCTTTGGTTACTTACTAAAAGTACTTTTATGTCCAGCATACTTACGGATTGAAGGCCGTTGCTTTAACCACTCAACCGGTTCAGGCTTTTTTACCATTTTCAGAATTTTGTATTCAAAACAACATCTACCAATTGCCCTCTCCGTTAGAGTGTACAGGTCAAAAAATCAAAATTCAAAAATGAAAAAGTTATTTGCATTAGCACTGGTATTGTGTGTAATCGCCTCTCCGTCAATGGCTTCAAACGGATCTGGGGGCTCGAAAAAGGCTGAGTCATCAAAAAACTTCAGTATCGTAAGAGGTGATGACAACACATTTATGTTTCAGGTAAATACGGTAGAACCGGGCTTCGTAAAAGTGAAGATTTACTCGGAAAACAATCAATTAATTCACGAAAAATCAATTTCTTACAATCACAGTGTGAAAGTTCCTTTCGATTTCTCGAATTTAGAAGAGGGAAATTATAAATTTGCAGTCGAAGGACCTGATGTACGCGGCACTCAGGATATTTTTTTAAGCAAAATGCACGAAAAGGATGTTGCCGCATTTATAGAAGACCTTGGAGAAGACAAGGTAAAACTGACAGTTTATCACGATGACACCCCTATTACCGTTACACTAGTTGACGGTCGAGGCAACAAATATTTTGATAAATCGTTAAAGCTTGAAAAGAATTTCGTACAGGTATTTGATCTGTCGGATGTTAAAGAAGAAAATATGATGGTAGTCATCCGTGGAACGAAGACTACTGTATCGAAGGCTTTATAATCATGTTCTAGTGATTATAATTTAGGTTGATTTGGCCCCAAGCTCTCTGAGCTTGGGGTTTTTTTATGTTTAACCATGTAAACTGTAGAATTACAGGTCAGGGTTATTTGTAACTATTCTGACCGAAATGCTCCTCAACAACTCATTGAAACAAATTCTTGATTCAAGAAGTGGCATTATCCAAAGTAATCAAAGTCAGCTTTCCATGAGTGGTTCATAGGATTTTCGCCTGATCAATTACCTTGGCATCATGCGTTTCACCTTTCATTCTTCTCCTGTCATTTTCATCGTTTTTCTACTTGCCTGTCAGCAAAAATCAGATCCTGACAAAGAGATGGCGGCCCTTCCGAATTTACCGGAGCTTACCGAAAGTGCGGCTTCTGCTTTTGTGGATCTATCCTTGCACTGCGTAGACCTTCCCTATCCTTACAAAATTGGTTATCGATTTCCCTCAGAAGAATGGGTAAAGCCCCATACAGAAGTACACCCTTCCTTCTATGGTTGCTGGGATTGGCACTCAGCTGTCCACGGACATTGGGCCATGATCAAGGTATTGAAGACTTTTCCCAGTATTAAAGAGAAGGATTCTATACGGCTCAAGCTAAGAGCCAACCTGACTCAGGAAAACCTCACTGCAGAATATGACTTTTTCGCTAAAGAGTCCTTCACCGGAGGTTTCGAACGTACTTATGGCTGGGCATGGCTTTTGAAATTGTATGCAGAATTGGCCAGTTGGGACGATCAGGAAGGACAACAATGGAAGCAAAACATGCAACCCCTGGCAGAACTTCTTTCTCAGAAAACAATCGACTACCTCAAAGTTTTATCAAGCCCTTTACGGCCTGGCACGCACGCAAACACCGCCTTCTCATTTGGTCTGATGACCGAATATGCCATGGACATGGACGATACCGAATTGCTGGATGCCATGAAAGCATTTAGTCGGAAGCATTTTGTTTCAGATAAAAACTGTCCTACGGCTTATGAACCTTCTGGCACCGACTTCATTTCACCCTGCCTGGCGGAAGCTGCAGTCATGACGAAACTCATGGATCAGGAAACGTACTCGAATTGGTTCGAAGCTTTCCTTCCTACTCTGGGCAGTTCGGAATTCAGTACCATCGCAACACCCCCTGTAGTTTTGGACAAAGAAGACCCTGGAATAGGGCATTTAATTGGGCTGATGTTTCAAAGAGCCTGGTGCCTCAAACAAATTGCCGCAATGTTTGATGATACAGATCCACGCAAGACCTCCTTTTTAAATATTGCCGACAAGCATATTCGGCAAGGGGAAAGCATCATGTTTGAAAGTGGATATGGTGGAGCACATTGGCTGGCCACCTTTGCTATCTATGCTTATACAATAGAGGTCTAAGGATTAGAAAAGGAAGGCAATCAGAATTGACCACATACCAGCGATGGATATCAGTGTGAGTATCACTAGCAGCGTATGAACCTTCTCTTTTAAAGATATTTTTTGAACAACAACGTCAGCTATTACATGCTTTCCTCTACGCTCGAAATACAACCGACTTAACAGCCATCCCACAAAAAGAGCTAATCCCATGGGTGCGAAAACAACAGTGAATTTTGGTGGCTGAAAATCAAGCATAGCGATGAGTATTAAGCATACTTTGAACGAGGGGACTAATAAAAAGAAGAATAACGATGCGGTAAAACCCATCCTGGCCCCCAAAGCCGCGAAACTGTGAGGGCTTTGGGTTCTGGACCAGGTATCAAGATTGCTTTTGTAAAGGAGTCGAAATATAAAATCTATCACCCTCATAGAAAGGCAGCTATTTTCCCTCTACATTAAGTCAGATATCCCAATCATCATTAAGTAAGTTGATGGCATGGTATCCGGTTAAATCAAACTGACAAGGAACAACAGAGATATAATTATTGGCAATGGCCCATTCATCATTGTCCTCTCCTTTATCGTGATTGACAAAGTTTCCTGTCATCCAAAAATACTCTTTACCGTAAGGATCCTTTCTTTTATCAAATTCTTCTTCCCACCTGGCATTGGCCTGTCGACATACTTTAATACCCTGGATATTCTGATTTTGGCTAGGAGGAATATTCACATTAAGCGCGATTCCTTTGGGAATACCTTTTCGTAAAGCTTCTATAATGATTTTTCTTATCAATGACCTGGCATGTGACATGTCCGCCTGGGTGTTGAAGTCGCACAATGAAAACCCTATGGCACCAGTCCCCTCTATGGCTCCTTCAATGGCAGCGCTCATCGTTCCGGAATACAGCACACTGATTGAAGTATTGCTTCCATGATTTATTCCGCTCAACACCAGGTCGAACTTACGCTCTTTCAGGATCTCATACTTGGCCAGTTTCACACAATCTGCAGGAGTCCCACTACACTCATAAGCCGCAATACCTTCGAAAAGGTGGTTTTTTCTTATCCTCAAAGTATCCCCAACGGTAATGGCATGCCCCATACCTGATTGTGGGCTATCAGGTGCTACGACCACTACCTCTCCCAGTTCTTTGGCAATTCCGATAAGTTCTTCTATCCCTCGTGAGGTGATTCCATCATCGTTGGTTACTAATATCAATGGGCGGTTGGTTTCAGGCATACTCTTGCATCTCTTTGTGGACGCAAGTTACGTACGGCGCCCGTAGAACCCAGAAAAGAATGGGGCTAATTCAAATGGAATTGTAAAAAGCGGTGATCCGAACCAGGTCACGTGCATTGTCGGTTTTGAGGCTATTGCCCTTAATGAAATCACGTACTTTCCTTTCCTTCTTAGACATGATTTCATACAAATCTGATTTCTTGCCGGAAAACGAAGCCAGGTCCCCCTCTTTGTCAACAAAAAAGAAGTTTAATTCAACTTTATTTCGAATGACTGTGGAACCTCTTGTAACGGAGTTACCTAAGGGAACAGTTTCCTGTACAATGGCCTCGCGTGCCAACAAAGACAATGGGCCTTCAAATAGCAATTCAAAGAAAACAGGTGTTTCGTGATCATATTTCAATCGATACGGAATGCTATAAAACTGCCTGTAATTCTCTACTAGCTTATCATAGATATTGAAATAGAAAACCTGGAAGCTAGAAAGGGTCTTAAATTGAGTATTCTGCAACAGGATAACATTTGTATCCATGTCGTATTTTAACTGACCCTTCAGTGTGTCTCCTTTTGCTGTAACCACGAAGCCATCATGCCAAAAATCTGAAGAAAATTGCTGCGCTTTTAACGAAGCAAAGGACAAGGTAAATACAACTACTAATGCACTAACTTTCATTTATTCAATATATCGTGTCCCATTTTATCGCGCTTTGTTTCCAGGTATCTCTGATTGTGCACATTAGGATCTATTTCAATAGGGACGTTTTCAACAATTTCCAGGCCATAACCCAACAGAGCTACTCTTTTTTTAGGATTATTTGTTATTAACTTCAATTTGCGTACGCCAAGTTCCCGAAGGATCTGAGCTCCTACTCCGTAATCCCGTTCGTCCATCTTAAAACCAAGGTGTAAATTGGCTTCTACAGTATCCATTCCTTCTTCCTGTAGCTTATATGCCTTTAACTTGTTGATCAAGCCAATTCCTCTTCCCTCCTGGTTCATGTACAAAACCACTCCTTTACCTTCTCTTTCAACCATGTCCATTGCAGCATCCAGTTGATTACCACAATCACAGCGGTACGAATGGAAAATGTCTCCAGTCATACAAGAAGAATGTACCCGCACCATTACTGGCTCATTTTCTTCCCACTCTCCTTTTACCAACGCCAAATGATGGTCTCCAGTATTCAATTGGGTAAATGCCCGCAAATTAAAATTACCTTGCGTGGTTGGCATTTTCACTTGAATCTCTTCTTTTACCAAAGATTCCTTCTTCAATCGATACTCAATCAAGTCCTTGATGGCCACCAGTTTCAACCCAAACTTGTCAGCAATTTTTCGTAAATCCGGTAGACGTGCCATTGTACCATCATCCTTCAATATCTCCACTAATGCGCCGGCTGGTTGCAATCCTGCCAGGCGGGCAAAATCTATAGTTGCTTCCGTGTGTCCGGTTCGACGTAAGACACCTCCGTTTTTTGCCTTTAATGGAAAAATATGTCCCGGTCGTCCCAGGTCTTCCGGTTTCGTCTGTGGGTCTGCAAGGGCCTGTACCGTCTTTGCACGATCATATGTTGAAATACCAGTGGTGGTACCATGACCTAACAGATCAACAGAAACTGTAAAGGGAGTCTCGTGAATCGCTGTATTTTTCCCAACCATAAGGTCGAGTCCGAGTTGATTGGCACGGTCTTCGGTGATCGAGGCGCAAACCAGGCCCCGGCCTTCCTTAATCATGAAGTTGATGGTTTCCGGAGTTACTTTTTCGGCCGCACAAATAAAGTCACCTTCATTTTCACGATCTTCATCATCCACAACAATGATGATTTCACCATTTCTTATTGCCTCTATGGCCTCTTCGATTTTATCGAGCATTGGGTTATAATAGTTCAATTAAGGTGTCTAACAAATTACTTGACCGTGACGTTTCCAAGAAGTGCAGCTATTTCTACTTCCATTTGTTTAAGATCATTTATTTCATCAAGAATCTGGTCAATTTCCTCGTCACCAGCATCCTTTAGTTTTCCACTTTCTTCTTCAACCAAATGTTGAATTATTCTGAATTTCAATCGTAAAATATTGGTAAAAACAAGATTTTTCAAGTTTTCAGCTTCCGAGGGAACTTCAATCTGATATTTCTGACTCCAATTTTCACTGATCTCATACTTAGGGGTACTTAAGTCAATGACTTCTTTCTTAATTTCTTCGTCATCCTGACCAAGTAAGTATTCGGCATTGATCACTTCCCCCTCAGCTCCCTTCTCCCTGAACAAATCCAATATCCGCCTATAGACAGGAATGGTAAAATCAATTTCTTCAATCTCTGTAAGAAAATAATCGATCAGATATTCATCTTCATCATTCTTTGAAATAAATTCGTTTCCGTAGTTAATCAAAACCCGTACGCTTTCGCGTTCCTGGTAATAGATTGCTGATTTCCTAGGATCGTCGGTGACCTCTGGTTCAGAATCACTCCCCATCAATAGATCCTCGGTGGTAATCGGAGGAGGGCCATCTGGATCATGAGTTAGAGGACGCTGGGGAGGTGTTTTGGGTGCCTTTTGACGTTCAATCAGCAACTTGTTCTGCTCAGAGATCAGGACCGTTTCACTAATGCCCATCAAGTCACTACACTCTTTTAGGTATACCGCACGCTTGACCGGGTCGCTGATTTTGGAAATACTTCCAACAATATCTTTGATTGACTCGGAGCGCTTGATTGGATCCTTCTCAATGTCCTCCATGAGAAGGCCTACCTTGAATCGGATGATATCCTTGGCCTCGGATTCCAGAAAATGCTGAAAAGCCGTTGTACTTAGTTGTCGGGAGTAACTATCCGGGTCCTCACCCTCAGGTAAAGCAACTGCTCTGACGTTGAGATCCCCTTCAAGTAGCATGTCAATTCCTCTGATAGCAGCTCGAATCCCGGCGGCATCTCCATCGAAAAGAACGGTAACATTTTTGGAGTACCTGCGAATCAGTTTAACCTGTTCTTCCGTAAGTGCCGTCCCTGAGGAAGAAACCACATTTTTCACACCGGCCTGATGCATCGCCATCACGTCCGTATATCCTTCTACCAGAAAGCAGTTGTCTTCTTGTCGAATGAATTGTTTTGCCTGAAACAACCCATAAAGCACCCGGCTTTTATTGTA
Organism: Cyclobacteriaceae bacterium; assembly: GCA_965215825.1. Taxonomy (GTDB): domain Bacteria; phylum Bacteroidota; class Bacteroidia; order Cytophagales; family Cyclobacteriaceae; genus JAWPMT01. The sequence goes on from CBDCEM010000003.1 coordinate 3,369,569, forward strand.
GAGATCCGTTTCCGGAGAGTTGAGGTACTTAGGCTGTTTTTTGTCTTTGCTTAAGGTCCGTGCTCCAAACGCAATGACCTTACCGGTAATATTATGAATAGGGAACATGACCCGCCCCCGAAAACGGTCATAAACCTTGTTTTCTTCCTTGGAGACAATTAACCCTGCCTCAAGTAAAATTTCTTTCTGATAACCTTTCTGGGTGGCTGTTCGATAGAGGTAATCCCACTCCTGAAGTGTAAACCCTAATTCAAAAGTCTGAATGGTTTCATCCGTAAAGCCCCGCTCTTTGAAATAGCTGATACCGATGGATTGACCCTCTTCATGTTCATGTAATAGTTTCCTGAACTGCTCTTTGGCAAAATTGGTGACGATATACAGGCTTTCGCGCTTGTTCTGAGCGGCCAACTGCTCATCCGATTGCTCTTCCTCCTGGACTTCAATACCATATTTCCCCGCCAGGTATTTCAGGGCTTCTACATAGCTAAGTCCATCGACTTCCATGACAAATGTAATGGCGTCACCTCCTTTCCCTGAACTGAAGTCTTTGAAAATCCCTTTTGAAGGCACCACATAGAAAGAAGGCGTCTTCTCACTTGTGAACGGGCTGAGTGCTTTGAGGCTACTCCCGGACCGCTTCAATTCCACAAAATCACTTACCACTTCGACAATATCGACACGGCTCTTAATCTCATCTATGACATTCGCAGGAATCACGGCTCAAAATTAGCAATTCGTGGCAGAGTTCACCGCCATATAAAGCCGGCAATATCAGGTATAATTTTGAATCTGTTAATTTCCATCTACGGAGAAATGAAAACCACGCATTACGGAAATTCGCAAATCAGCAAATGAGGTGTTGCATAATTCGGTAAAGAAGGATTCTGATATGGTCTTAAATTAGTGTATAACCAAGTTACCGCCATGAAATCTTCATCTTACCTCTGGTCCTTTAGGTTCATGAACCTATTGGTCTGTATTATCATCCTTGTCGCATGCCAAATGTGTAGTGCAAAAAGTCCGGTTAATCACAATGAAAAAGAAATCGCAACAAAAAGCTCATTTTAAAAGGCTGGTCAGGTGTCTCCTATCTGATCAACGGTGATTTTCGTACATCTTGGGATTTAATAAAAACAGAGCCTCGGTTGAAGCCTTTTGATGGTAGGCTCCGACTATTTCATGCAATTGCTCCTGGGATCTAATACCTAACACCGCACTGGAAATCACGGGGTTTTGAAGCACAAATCTCATACTGAAAGCCAAAGGGTCTCCCTGTCGCTGCCAATTGCGCTTAAGTGTATCAACTTGCTCAATGGAATAGTCAAGATAGTCTTTAGCCGGCTTATTGACCAAAAGCCCTCTAGCGAGTCCACCTCGTCCAAGCACACCTATTCCTGCTTCATGTAAGCCTGGTAGTACCGATTCTTCAGGCCTACGGTCCAGGGCGCTGTACTGTAGCATGACACTACTGATATTGGAACGATTGATGTATGCTCTAATCACATTCGGACGAATCGAGGAGATACCATAGGCCCTGATTTTCCCAGCTTCCTTTAGCAACTCAAACGCTTCAATGATTTCATCGATGGGATCCTCTATCAAGCCTCCATGTAGTTGATAAAGGTCCAAATAATCGGTTTTGAGTCGTCTAAGGCTTTCTTCTACTGCTTTAAGGATATAGGCCTTACCTGGACCCCAATGCCATGTTTTGCCATCGGAGTTCCAAATATTTCCAACTTTTGACGCTATGAAAACTTCACTCCGAATCTCCTGTAGGGCGCTACCCAGAGTTTGTTCATTCAACCCCTGGTCATACAGGTCGGCCGTATCAAAAAGATTGATCCCTGCTTCAATCGCCTGCCGTATAATAATCTCATTTTGTTTATGATCTGATCCTAAGGACATTCCTCCGAAAGATATCTCACTTACATCGAAACCGGCATTTCCAAGTGTTCTGGTTTTGATCATAGCCAAATGTAATCAAGGCCTTGACATTCGCGTTTAAAATCCGCCACCAGCTGGTGGTTCCCATAGTTCAATTTTATTTCCCTCAGGGTCCATGATGTGCAGGAATTTGCCATACTCGTATGTGGCAATATCATCTACGATTTCCACATTCGCTGCTTCAAGTTCCTTCTTTAATTCCTCCAGGTTGGCGACACGGTAATTGATCATGTACGGCTTAGAAGAGGGGCCAAAGTAGTCTGTGTCCTCTTTGAATGGACTCCATTGCAAAAATGTTGGCTCATCCGGATTATCAAAATCTCTTGACTTGAACATATGCCCGTAATCATCTGTCTCAAAACCCAGGTTTTCCGAATACCACGTCTTTATACCTTTGGGATCTTGTGTTTTGAAGAAAATACCTCCTATACCTGTTACCTTTTTCATCACTGTCAATTTTTAATTCAGGACAAAAGAGCAACGTTCAACGATGAATTTATTCACCCGAAAAGGCGAAATTCTACAAATCACCCGAAAGTACGAGGATCATCATTCCCGATAAAAGTCAATAAGTGCAGCGAAATAGAGTTCATTCCACCCATGCACCATATCTTCAAAATCCTCATCCGGAATATTGATGTGATTAAGCTCCGCCGATGTGCCTTTGGCGTGCGGATGCAATTTGATGGTAACGATCGAGTCCGCGGTAACTCCATCAAAATACCATTGTTGTACGATTTTCTTACCTGGATCGAATTCAAGATTTTTTCCTACTATCGAACCCTCCCATAAAGAGAATTCAGAGCATGGTTCCGTACTCATTACCGCCTCTTCACCACTCCACAAGTGGATTGTAAGCGGATGCGTAAGTGCCAGATACACTTCTTCCGGAGTAGCAGGAATGATGAAATACTTTTTATAATCTTTCATGTAGCCGCAAGCTACTAAAAGAATCGCGCTGCTTTCTTGGCAGTGATGATTTCCGTGTTCATCCCTACCCAATGTAGATTACCGTTGTATCGCCCGTGCTCCATTTTTACACATCGATCCATGATCACATCCAGCCCATTATCGACCGCCAGTTTCGCTGCATCTCTATTGACAATTGACAACTGCATCCATACGGCCTTTGCACCCACTTCAATCGCTTCTCGCACAATTTCTTCACAGTCTTGCGGTCGTCGAAATATATCTACGATATCAATCTTGTGCGGTACACTTTTCAAATCCGGATAGCTCTTCTCTCCCAGAATCTCTTCTTTCATAGGATTCACCGGAATAACATTGAATCCTTCTGACTTAAGATAAGAGCCCACGAAGTTACTTGCGCGTTGTGGTTTATCAGATAGTCCCACTATCGCTATGTTCTGTGAGAAATGCAACAAATGTCTGATTGCATCAGGATTCTGGTACGCCTCTCGTTCTTCTTGCGAGAGGCTTGTATTCATTGAGATATCGCACGAAAGGCTTGTTCCAAGTCCCATATTAAGTCTTCTGTAGTTTCTAATCCAACTGATAACCTGATCAAACCGGGTGAAATACCCGCCTGATCCAGCTCTTCTGGTGATAATTGTTGATGCGTAGTTGAGCCCGGATGTAATACCAAACTCTTCACATCGCCAAGATTGGCAACGTGACTAAAAAGCTGAAGTTCTTCCAAAAACCGCTTACCCGCTTCACGACTTGTTAAACCATTTATTGGCTTAATTCCAAATGAAAAAACTGACCCAGGTCCCTTTGGAAGGTACTTTTTCGCTCTTTCGTGGTGTTCATGACTTTTAAGTCCGGAATAATTGACCCACTCTACCTGCTCATGATCCTCGAGGTACGTTGCTATTTTCATCGCATTTTCCACATGGCGATCCATCCGGACGGATAAAGTCTCTAGTCCATTGACCAGATTGAAAGCATCAAAAGCGGAGAGTGATGAACCTACGTCCCTTAAGGTTTCCACTCTGGCTTTCATTAGAAAACCATAATGACCAAATGTTTCATAAAATTTCAATCCGTGGTATGGAGCGGACGGATCTGCGATTGTCGGATAGTGGCTATAATCAAACCTTCCGGACTCCACGATTACACCTGCAACACCTGTACCATGACCGTTGATGAATTTCGTAGCAGAATGGATCACAATATCCGCACCCAGTGAAAGTGGTTGACACAAGTACGGTGATGCCAGGGTATTATCAATGATCAGTGGCATTTTATGCGCTCTCGCCAGAGCTGATATCTCTTCGAAAGGAAATACACTGCCCTGAGGATTGCCTATAGTCTCCCCATAAAGCGCTTTCGTTTTGTCATTGATCCTTTCCTCCCATAGATGTGGTTTATCAGGATCTACGAAGTGAACTTTGATTGAAAGTTTCTTCAACGTATGTTCAAATTGCGTATAAGTTCCTCCATAAAGATGGGAAGAAGCGACCACCTCATCTCCTGGCTGGAGTAATGTCATCAAAGCAACAAACTGTGCTGCCATTCCACTGGAAACGGCAACAGCTCCCGTTCCTCCTTCCAAACTAGCTATTCGCTCTTCAAAAACCGCCACTGTGGGGTTCATAAGCCGGGAGTAAATATTTCCGTATTGCTTCAGTTCAAAAAGAGAAGCAGCTTGTTCCGGGCTATCAAAAACGAAGCCAGCGGAAGGGTAAATAGGAACCGCACGGGCTCCTGTATGGGGGTCCGGAATATGACCTGCATGCAACATGCGTGTCTCAAATCCGAATCTTTTTCTTTCAGACATAGATAAGGTTCAATCGCTGGCAATTTAAACCAATTACCTCCTAAATAAATTCAAGGAATACAGGGACGGCACCTTCGTATTGATCAATTGTTCGCCCAGCAGACAAACCAATCTATCTATATCATAAGGATTGTAATTGTGTTACTCGATAATAGATACTTCCCAAATTTGGGCGGGAGTTGACGCCTGAGTATGTTGGGGAACATTATCAGTGGAACCACTGATGAAAAGAGAGGTTCCATCGGCGCTAAACACCAGGCCTTTCGGGCGATTCAGGTTTGCAGTTAATGCACCTCCACGGGGCCTTCCACGATCTCCCGAACCAACAAACACGCTGACTTCACCGGCCATACTTACTCTGTAAATTCGATCGGTGCTCATTCCCGCTACATATAATGCCCCATCATGGTAAGTCAGGTATCCGACCCACATCAAATATTCCACGGTGTAAAATTCCGGGCGGTAAGTTGGCACCTGCGCAAACTCAGATACTTCTCCTTCAGCACTAATCTTTGAAATTAACCCGCTTTCAAGGTTATGACTGACATACAGGTTTCCCTCTTCATCACCGATTATGCCCCGCGGGCTTTCTGCTACACGAGCAAAGATTTCATTCTCTCCGGTATTAAGGTCCAATTTAAGAACCGTCGCTGAGCCTGGATTCACAACAAACATTTCTTGTCGATCATTGACATAAACGCCATCATTCCCTGTTACCCTCGAGTTGTTCAGGACGATGGTCTGCTGTTCCGCATTAGGACCAATCTTCAAGACGCGATATTGATTCAATATGGATTGGTAAACGTTTCCTTCTGAATCACCGTAATTTCCTCCCAACAAACGATAGGGTCCCCTTAAGATATTAACAGTACCGTCATTTCTAATTCGAAACAAAGGATAGGATTCACTTTCATCTCCGGATAACTCCGACACAATATTGTAATCACCCATGACTAAGTTACCCTGGGCATCCCGGGTTAAACTTCCCGCTCCACCTTCAAAAGATTGCGTGAAATCACTTACCTGATTGTTCTGCGTCAGGCGAAATGTAGTTTCAGTCAGTAATAATGAGTTAGAGCGTACTTTCTGATCGTTTGCTACGCTTAGTACTCCTACGTGATAATCAATGTTTTCAGCAAGCGGATCACCATCGGTATCGCGTGAGTCCGAGTTAAAGGAGATTCCCTGTATAGGAAAAATATCATCCGGCGAGGCTGACTCAAAAAACGTGGCATTATTGGCTTCAGCCAAAGACAAAGTATTATTTGAGGCTTTCACGACGATTGCTCTGTACTCAGCTATATTATCATTGTCGATCTGTTCGCTTACAAAAACTTCGAGATCCGAACCGTCGCCAATATTGCCATTATCAGCGGGTATGATACCTCTAACCGTGTCTAAGGGGAAAGGGTCTTCTGTGTTGCACGAAATAAGCAACAATAAAGAGAAGAGACCATAGCAAAGAGCAGGTCTGAATTGACAAACGTAAGTAGTAGACATATGGGTTGGCTTGATTCAATAGAAGAACAATCTTAAATCAATTAACCTTATTCAAACGCAAATTGTAGAAACTCAGGTCAAATAATCGCTGTAACCTCTCTTCAAATCAGTAATCGTTCCTGGTTAATAGAAATATCTCAATCACAAGGTCAGAAGCAAAATATTAGAGGCAATTGTTAATTCAGACGACTAACATCCTTGAAAAGGGAAATTTATAAGGAGTACTGCCGCGTATTACTGCATGATATCTCCATCCTGATTGAGGCGCATCAGGCCAATCAAAGTACTACCACTACCGAAATCTACTGTGGATAGTACAACGATATCTCCGCCAGGTAAGGAAACAATATCTTCTCCAACGTCATTTCCAGATACCAGGCCATAATTTCTTAATGAACTAAATAATTCATTCCCTGATTGGTCCATTTGCTTGACAAGTACTTCAGAGTTCTTAGATCCAGCTTCACTATCTGTAAAGTTTAGAAACTCACCCACCAACATATAGTTGCCATTTCGGCCCAAAGTAATGCCATATCCATTTCCTTCTTGTCCAACACCTAAATCAATCGCTTTGCCAAGGTCCAGGTTAACGGCCTCTGCTGATGTGTAGGTGAAATTCATAAAGAAAGGTCTGGTATCCGCTCCGGTTTTTGAAGAAATACCTGTTACCACATATCCATTAGGTCGTTTAAAAACGGCAGTTGCAACATCGTCAAAGTCGCTCTGACCGTCGATGAGAAAGCTTTCGGCAACACCATCATTCGGAGAAGCCAGTTCATTGGTCGGAAGTAGAATCACATTGCGTCCTTCTCCATTATTTCTCTCCTTGTCACTGGTTCCAATTATCACGAAGTTGTCGGAACTAAACTGATCAATATAAATGCCTTCGTCATCTCCAGGGAAACCCCGTGTGCGCCGCCAGTAAACAGAGTCCTGCTCAAGGCTAACTTTTGCGATTAAAATCTGTGTTTCGTCATCGGATCTGGGTACCACTGCATCACCTGGTTCTTCGTAATTGGAAGACCCTGTAATAATCAATGTTCCATCACTGGCACGAACGACATCCATCCCTTTAAGGTCGAAAACCTCAGTTGTATCAGCATTAAAACGCTCCAGGGTCATGCTTCGAACGGAATCCAACTGCTCATCCAATTCTACAATAAAAACCACAGAATACGGGTTATTCCCCTCCAGGTCCCTGCTTGAAGAGCCAACAACAATAAAGCCATTATCCTCTACCAGAATTGCTCCGGGTTCATCATCGCCACCATCATTGGCCTGATCAATTGCGTTAGGATCTGCGAAATCCAATTCGACAAAATCCACTTCATTGCCGGCCAGGTCAACGCGACGAACAACTATGTTTCGCTCAATTTCCCCACTGGGAATTACCGAACCTAATATCACCAGGCTCTCTCCGTCGCCACTAATCGCATCATATTCAAGATCTACACCCACTTGTGTTCCATTGATCCCATAGTACTTCACAAACGTATCCTGTGGATCCGGGCTATCAGGGTCAGTGATCTCACATCCTGCCAATAATAGCAGAGATGAAACAAATAAACAGATCTGAGTTTTCTTCACAATGAGCACTTATTTCCCTTTTAAACGTTTAGGACTGTAGATAGATTGGATCCATCCAAGCGAAAAAGAAACGAAATCCAATGTAAGGTTGTCCTCAACGTGACCTAAGTCAAAGACAATCGCTTGATTATTGTACCTATTTTCAGCTTTGATGTAATTCACGAAACTCTTGTCATACCTGAATTCAACCGTGAAAAAATTTGTCTTTACGGGTAATTTCAAACCTATCCCTCCAGTCAATGAAAAATTGAAATCATTTACCTGGTCGAAAGAGGTAAGGTCACCATTGTCTGGGTTGAGGCTAAAAGGTGCACCTCCTTCTCGAGATGCATCTGTGTACTGTGCGGTCAACAAATAGTCGAAGGATCCCCCGATAAAAACATAAGGCTTTATTCCCCCTCTTTGATCATAGTTGTAGGTGTACCTCAATAAAACCGGCAACCTTAGATAGGATTGTGTGTTGATCACTTCATTATTGAGGCTAATGTCATTGAAGTCATTGTTAATCGCATAACTTGAAAACCGGTATTGAAATCCACCAGCGGCCTCCAATCCATATTTTAGGTATTTTTCAAAGGTCGCTTCCGCCATAAACCCGATGGTACGAGATGCACTTCCCTCACCTTCGCCATTGTAGAACTTGTTGGTGTTTTCGGCAGTTGAAGTAGTGAACTTCTCAAAATCATTGGGGAAACTGGTATTTGTACCTAACCTGAAACCTAGTCTAAATATCGGCTTGGTCTGAAACTGATCGTACAAGTAGAACAGTTCGGCCGGATCCACACGCTCATCAAGCAAATGTTCCGGGTCCTCCTTCAAAAGATTGAATAGAGATTTGTCTGCTTCCGGTTCATTATCCGTAAAAATATGAACGAGCGTCAAAATTCTGTGAGCGCGTATACTTTCTGCTTTATCAAAACCTCCTTCTTTTGCACTTTTAAAGCAATCACCAATCAACGTTGGAATATTGGCCAATCTTCCCGCTTCATACTCTCGCTCAGCCTGGGTCAGACGCTGGCTACAACTTTGCCCATATATCTGCAGGGTAAGCAAGCTTAATAAAACAACTGGAAGTATTTTTTTTGTCATCATCAACAATCCTCTAATAAGATCGACAAGTTCGGTTTACAGGCCTTCGGTCTCCGCTGGTTTTTCCTTTTCTTCGCAAGTATTGACATATTCAATATCTTCTCCCACATATTGTCTCCATTCTGTATCACTAAGGTTTCGTGTAACATATGAACACAATTGATCTGCCATGTCATCGGATTGTGTCTGGTAGAAACGAAGCAACCCATCCGCACTTGCAGTAACCAGAGAGTTCCCATCAGGATGGAAATCCATGTCCCAAACCCAATCGCTGTGATCGGAAAGTACCGTTGGTAAGTCGAATATATTTGCCCGATCCCAGAAGCGCACACTCTTGTCTTTACTCGCTCCTGCTACCAATGAAGCATCCTTGCTGAATTTCACATCCGTCACGGCCGCACTAAATCCGGTTAATTCCGGACCTTCTTGCTTCTTCTCAGTCATGTTCCACACCTGGATGTATCCATTGTCTGATTTATTATAACCTGCTATCGCAAGGAAACCGCCATCATTGCTGAAGGACAATGCTAATACCGGCATTCTACGGTCCTCATCTCTAAAAATGACACTCTGATTGTCTATTACCTGTGTAAGGTCCCACTTGTAAAGGTCACCTGCCTCAGTACCTCCTACCAGCGTGTTGCCATCCGGTGATAACGCCAATGCTTTTACTTTTCGGTCCAGACGGGCCAATTCTTTGGTGGTTGAGAAATCACTTTGGATCAATGTATTGTCTGCCCCCACAGAAATGAATCCCTTGTTATTGGGCAGGAACACCACATCATATATCGCACCTGCGTGTCCATTGACTGATCTTGGTTCACCCTTGGATTGTAGGTTATAAATAAGTATTTCATTGCTATTTGTTCCCAGGGCCAACCATCGCTCATTCGGACTGATACTCACCACTCGATTCACCTTATCCGAAGTAAACAATACCTCCGATGTTCTTGTCGCAACGTCCCATTTTAGTAAGCGGCCATCTCCTCCGGCACTATACATGTGTTGTCCATCATTGGCAAAAGCCACCGATCGTGCTGCCACTGCTTTTTCCTCACCCGTAATCTCACTCATCATCGGCTTATGACCGTGGTACTGATTCAAGATTGAATCTCCTTTATTTTCCGTATTGGAAATGATGCTATCCGGGCGTGTATCCAAAACTCCCTGTAGTGCAGAGTATACACCGGCATAGATGTCACCGTTATACGGTTTCGTTTCATCACCATATTCCTGATGATACAGGTAAGCTTGTTTGGCAACCAAAGCTTTCAACTCCTTGTCGGGAATGTTCTGAGCTTTGATGGACATGGAAAGCGCAATGGACTGATAGCGCAGGCGATTTGCTCTTTCTGATGCAGCCTCTGCTTTCGCCGTTTGCTCATTTGCAATTTCTGTCTGCTCATTGGCAAATTTTAAGTTCTCCTCTGCTTGTTCTGTTGCCGCTTCTGCTTTTACCCTTTGTTCATCCGCCTGTATTTGCGCTTTACGCGCCGCTTCGGCTTGTACCTCCGCTCTTAATTTTTCCACCTCTGCTCTTTCCTGTGCCTCCTGAGCTTTCCTTTGCTCAATCCTGGCTTCAGCAGCTTTTTGATTCGCTATTTCTTCTTGCTTAGTGGCTCTTTCAGCATTCTCCTGAGCCTCTTTTTGAGCTATCTCCGCCTGCTGCAAAGCATCTTGTGCGTACCCTGTTTGGATCTGTGCAAACACCACGAAGAAAATCGATACCATTGCTGCCAGCCCCAGAATAAGGGCGGCAATGCGGAATCTTCGAACTTGTCTCCTCTGGAGTACTTCTTTGTTTCGCTGTTCCGCAATGTATGCCTTTTCCGAAGTTTCCAAAAAGACCATGGTCCGCTCAAAAGCAGGATTGTATCGTTGACCCCATACCAGGGTAGGCCTGTTCTCTTCTCTCCAGTTCAAGGCCAATTGCAAGTCAGGCATTTGCCACAAACTTGCTTTTCCTTCCTGGAATCTTTCTGCCGCCTCCGACAATTTAACGTACATCTCAGAAGCTTTGCTCTCTTCATCGAGCCATCTTTTCAGGCGGTCCCAAATACGCATCAAACTCTCATGAGATATATCAACAACCGTATCAGATTCTAATCTAACGCCATAAGGAGGCATCAGAAGCGATCTTCCCGGCTCTCTAAATCGATCCACTACGCGCTCGACTTCATCCTCTGACACACCAGCAATGGCCGCGATCGTGCCTAGTTTCGTCGGACGCCTGATTCCCTGATTTTCCGCGCCACGTTCGGTCAGTGCCTTGAACATCACTTCCGCGATCTGCTTCTCTCGTTTATTGAGAGAATCGTACGCCTCATTGGCGTGCTGTGAAAGTGCTTCTCTTAAGGTACCTACCGCATTGTAGTGCCGTAAATCGATCGGTTCGTCTTCCTTCCGGTCATCTACCCAATAGGCCCAGGTACGCATCAGTGCGTGTTGCAAAATAGGCAGCTGATCAGGGTTATCCCCCACATCATTCAGCAATTGCTGTGTCAAACGAGGAGAAATTTTACCCCCACCGACAGCCACAGGTCCTTCAACGGCCATTCTTTTCTGATCCCTCGTCATTTGTGGAATCAAATAGTGCGAATCATTGATCATTTGGGTCAGATCGGGATATTTCGCACATTCTCCGATAAAGTCGGAGCGCATGGTTATAGCTACATAAATCTGCTCATCATACTGATGAACTGCCTCTAGCAAGAGGTTGACAAATGCAGATGACTCGTCCCGATCAGAAGTGGAAGATTCCAGCTTGCTAAATCGGAATAATTCTTCAAACTGGTCAATTAGTACCAGTACATTTTGTGATTTATCTTCTTTTAACTGCTTTATTACCTCAATCAGACCAAGAGAACTACTACGAAGTACCGTTCCGATGATCGTTTTACGGATCAATTTATCTTCCTCAGATAAAGAATTGTACTCCTGATCTTTGACGAGCAAGGCCTCGGACAGGTTGTCAATCGGGCCACCACCAGGTCGGGCCACTACTACGCGCCAGTTTGAGCCTGCCTCAGTCATAAACCCACCATGAAGTGTAGGAATCAGCCCACAAAACATAAAGGAAGATTTACCACTACCTGACGCGCCCAGAATACCTACGAAACGATTTTCGGCCAGTTTTACCAGGGCCTCATCACTTTGGCCCTCACGGCCAAAAAACAAGTGACTTTCCTCAACACCAAAAGGTCTGAGTCCGGGGAACGGATTGATCAACTCCGCGATATCTACTATACCGCTGTTATGATCAAGGTGGACGTCTTTTTCACTCATAATCGTAATATTTTGTCAAGCACAGAGCTAAAAAAATTTCCGTCCTTGATGTTAGGTAATATTATTCGTCTTAATTCTTCAATCGGTCTATAAACGGAGACAAATCCTCTGGCTCAAAGCCGCCATTGTTTCCAAGTACCAGTGCATTATTCTTTTTGTAGATGCCTAAATCAACATCTTTATTTCCTCCAAAATAGACCGCTTTGGCCTTCAAAGGCTTATTTCTTCCAAATCCAGGTGCTTTCAAGAGGTCTTTCAACTTCGTTTTGATCCACTCCTCTGTAGCTTCTCCAAAGTAAATAATGGATGCATCACATCTTCTAAGATTCTCCTGATGGATGTAACGGATATCGATCAAATCACCTTCGTAACTAGGAGAAACAACTCTATAGCCCGCTTCCTTCAGGTATTCCTGAAGTGGTTCACTCTGCTTCAAGTCACCCTTGTCTGTGATCAGATATATGATTTGAGATGGATCATCTTCCGCCGCTGGCTGATAACCAGCAACTTCGCGCCGATTGTTGAATCTACCTCCTGTAACCAACTCTTCCCGGACGATGCTTTTTAATTCCTGCAAGGTGATTTGCAAAACTTCTGCCTCTTCCAAAGCAGCGGCATCACTTTTGAGGTCTTCTATGAATATTTTCTGCCGTTCGGATACATTGTTCAGGTCTGGAGAAACCCAAATTAACCGGCTAAATAGTTCTTTTTCAATCTGGCGTTCATTCCACTCGACCATTTCATAGGTATGCTTGCTGGCAACGCGGTTTTGTATATCAACAACAGATAACTCTGAACCTCTTGGTCGATAACCATAGTCTTCTCCAACCAGGTGGATTGAGAGACGACATTTTGCCAGGTCTTCTTTGACACGGTGCTCTAGTACTTTGGACTCTTTAGGTAAGGTATGATTAGGAAGTACCCGGTAACCATGACGAATCAATTCTCGCTTAATCACATCTCTCTGAATCACCATATCCACTCCAGTACTGGCCAAATACACAGTTTTCTCGCGAGGAAAAGATTCCAGTGTCTTAGATTCTGCAATGGCTTCAGGTTTCTTGATTGCATTGAGCACCTGATTGATATCATAAGCCATATCCACCAACTTCATCCAATAGCTTCGCTCCGCGTCGCTACCAAAAAACCTGCGAAACTCCTGAGCTTCGCCAGACATTGGGTCGATCATGTAGAAATCAAATGCGATAAATTCTTGAAGTGATGGCAGATAGGTATCATCTTCAAAAGGCATCTTATGCACTTTGAAAACCCTACATATACCATCCAATACGAGGGTATCCTCTTTCTTATTTCGTTCCGTGAAATTGTTTAGACTGACCATCGCCGAAGACGATTTGGCCAGGTCTGGTGTCATTACTGCGATCACCACAGCCGCACTGGAGATGTTACTATCCTTAAATTCTCTGTCAGTAAGGAGTTTGATTTTCGGATCCCCTTTAATGATTTGCGACAGCAATGTGTCCAAGAATTTATGGAAGTTAGAAACCCAACCTTTCAATCCACCTTCAATAGGTTGGTCGTTTTCTTCGGCATAAAGTAGTACTATTTCCTGATCTAAATTCATTTTAAGGCGGTCGGGCTATCAGATAATCAAATAACTATAAATTTTGCAACTTTTAAAAATCGTCGGATATCATTTATCTTGAAAAATTACAATCAATCAAATAATATCCATCGCTATTTCTTCTTCAAATTCTTCCTTCTCTTTTTCAACCTCACCATTTAAAACCTTCAAAAAGGCTTCAGTCAAATCCAGGTGTTGTACCATAATATCAAGAAGTTCCTCCTTTCTCAGTACTAACAGCGCACAATCTGTTGTAGCCACAGCCTGAATATCAAAAGATTCGCTTTCTGAAACAAGTTGTTCACCAAAAACCTCATTGTTATTCAATATAACATCTTCCTCCCCCTCTTTACTGATCGTAACAGTTCCGTTTCTAACGATGTATAAAGGCGTACCTCCATGGTCTCCCTTCTGAATCAATTCTGTACCCGCCTGCACTGTAATCTCATCCAGCACGTCGGCAATCAATGCGATAACTTCTCCGTGAACATTTTTGAAATGCGGTAGGGATTTGAGTAAAACCACACGCTCAATTAAAAGTAAGTTCTGGTGATACCGTTCTCCTTCTTCCAAATATACGGGGGGTAAAATCGCTTTATCCAGTTCCTTCTTAATCGAAGATTTCAAGCGTCTGGTGTGGGTGTGATAAGCTTCCTGATCGAGGACATAAATAACATATGCAGCCGTTTGAAGCATTAATTTATCAGGGTTGAACAAATTCGCAACCAAATCATATCCAACCGTCGAATCAGGCATTTGGCTTACGCGTAACATAGCAAGCGCTTTCGTGTATCTTGAAATACGGTTATAATCTCTGTTTATAACCTGCAGTAAGAGATCATTATAGGAATCAAAAAATTCAGGTGGATAATTATTCTGAAGTTTGGCTAACTTCTCTTCATCTTTCAGGTTATCCAGCACAGGAAACAGTTTGGGCTTTAACTCCTCTTCACAAAAGAGATCCAGCATTTCTATTCCGAAAGTAACTGATTCTACTGTTCCTGCATCAATATTTTCCTTGATCAGTAATACATTCTGAGGATCGTAAATCATACTCAACAGCATAAAAATGTTGTCATGATTTAGCGCATTTTCTTCAACGATCGCCTCACGGATTAGACCATCCAACTCTGTTTCAACGGGCACATCCTGCAAAGTCTTAATGTTCCAGGCAATATCTCCAATAGCGGATTCTAAAATAATCTTGATCCTTGCTCCCTGAAAATCACGACCTTCAAAGCCCACGTGACTTAGCGCACGCAAAATTTCAGAAACGATCTTTTTATCGGGATAATCGATTTTCTTCCAAAGCAATTCAGTAGCCTGCCTGCCTCCTACCCGGCCCAAAATCTGGATGATACGCATCATCGTACTTTTGTATTGCCCGGTTTTATAAAAAGAGGTATCGATATTATGAAATGCTACTTCTCCGGCATAAGTTAACGCAGACGATGAGTAGTTCCCGTATGTAGCAAGATGCAGGTTTTCAATGAGCACCGGCCAAACTTCCGGACGTCTCAATTTTCCCGCCGTTGCCATCGCAGCGGCACGTACCTGAACATTTATATCTCTCAGTAACTCAAGCACATACACAATATGCTTATCTTCAGAAAGTCTGGCAAGAAGGTGTGCGCCTTTCATTCTTTCACGGTAATCCGTAGACCTGACAAGCTTTCTGATACTTACATCTGTGATCTCAAAATCCGCTGCTGCTTGCAGTTCTTCAACAGCTTTCTTCGCCAATTTTTCCGCCTCTTCATCACCTTCTGTTTTGGCTTCACTTTTGATAATTCCCAATGCGCCATAGCACAGGTGACTAGTGAGTTTCTCGTAAGCAAATTGTCGAATTGCGGCGTGCCTTGAATTCAATTGATCCAGCAGTGCAAATTCAAACTCGATTGGATCTATTTTTTCAAGCAACCGGAGCGCATTGTAAGTCCGTTCCTCTCCCTTCTTTTTCAATTCATCTTTCAATACGTTCACCGCATTGTGCTCATGCCTGATATCCCCCCTTAAATCCTCTTTTTGTTTCTCAAGAGTGGATTTCAGCGTCACTTTATACTGATTGAACAGCTTGCTTGACAACCATACGATTACTCCTGCCAGGCCAATGATGAGATATGAGAAATGGATCAATTCGAAAAACGCCATCAGACCTAATCCGATTTGTGCCGCACCTGCAGCCAAAGTAGCGAACTGATTAACCACTCCCTCAATACGCGTCTGAATATCAAACCTAATCTTCACATCGATTGGAAGGAAGAATAGTTTAAATGCCGGACTTTCAAGTGCATCTTTCAACGATGCGGTAAATGCTTTTGCAGATACGGTAAACATGAAGAATAACAAGAATTCCTCAGTTTTAACATCATAATCGTAAATATGACCAGAAACAATTGCACCAATTGTAAATAACACCAGAATCGCTGGCATAGTCATGAGAGCTACTTTCAATCCGAAGCGACCAATGATTATATCATTGACAAAACTCTGAATCAGAAAACTCATGATCATTACCGTTCCACTAAAGAAAGAGAGGAAATCCGATAGCTCTTGTTCTTCCGGAAACATGGTTTCGGTAGCCGAATAGTAGGTGTATTGAACAAATACGCTGGCTCCCATTGAGAAAATCAAAAACAAGGACAGCAATCTTAAATAATTGTCTTTGATCAGCGCAAAAAAGCCAACTTTCTCTACTGTTTCGCCTTCCTCAATTTTAGTGATCTTATCGAGGTTATATTTTTGGGTGATCCAGATGGTAAAGACCAAAATGCCAAATGCCGCAATGGCTGAAACAAACAATAAATCGTATGTTTCATTGATAAAAGGCAATCGAGTGATCAGCGGTATCGAGAAAAAAGCAATGATGGTTGCTGTCAACTGTCCTGTATCGATGCCTCCGATAATTCTTTTGGCTTGACGGGCATCAAAAATACGCCCAAAAACACCCCAAAAACCCAATAACGTAAGCGAGGTAATGGGGCCAATCATAATGAAAAGCACAAAAGGTAACATAGAAAATTCGCCTTTTGTTGCTTCGTAACCTAAAACCTCAAATGAATAACGTAACGCTGCGATAAAGATGAACGTCAAGAAGACATTTGATACTACCAAGGTCGAAAAGTTTATCCTTCTCTGCAAGATCACAAACAGGCCTGCAGAAATGATACCGAGCCCCCCAGCAGTAAAAAAGGCAATATCAAGGTACTCTTCCCCCATCACCTGAAGAAACAGAGTCTCTGACCCTATTTGATAGGTAGCAAGGAAAATACCCATGAAAAACCCTTTGCCGAGTAAAAGCCACATCTGCTTCTCCTCGCCAGGCTCTCCTCCCAGAAATTTTAGAAATGCATCAAACACAATTCAGGTCAGCTTGTTCAATTGTTAAAATTAGGCAATTTTCTACATGAGTCAATTTATCTTTCAAATAATTAAAAAATGGTCTCACTTTACAAGCAGGTGCCTTTAAGATAAATCTCTCGTCCGTCGGATATTATACCGATAGCGCAGGTTGAATAAATGTCATTTTGAGGGGAATAGGGCTGTTTATCGCTTGCGATTACTCTCTTTATTAGTACTCCTACCCTGGCGTTGTAAATAGGCATTGAACTCGAACATGTAGCCTACAGAGATAGAGAGTGTGTTGTGTCTGTATTCAAAATCCTCTACATATTCTTCGAAATCAAAATTTTGAGAACCATTAAAGCCCATATTTGAATGTCCGAAACTGTACCTGATATCCAGCATGATCCTAGCTGAGTTTCTCATATCAAAGTAAACTCCTCCTCCCGCCTGAAGGGAGTACTGCAGTCGATTGGGACGTTCAAGGACCAATTTATCTTGTTCAGCAGTAGGGTCTCCACCAAAAATCACCTTATACTCCTTCGTTGGGTCTTCTGCCTCCTGCAAGAATGAATTTTCAAGTAGCCCGTTACTGTAAAGCCAATAACTTAGTTTGGTACCTCCATTGAGGTAAAACAAAAAAGGAGCTTTTCCAAAATTCCAGCGTAGCATCAGTGGCACCGTCAAAAAACCTGAATTGGTTTTGCTGGTAGCAAAAGTTATGTTTTCCCGATTTCTAATGTCTTTGCTATAGCGTTCAAAATTAATTTCTGTATGAACGGCATATCGTTCGCTAGCAGCATAAGTTAAAACAAACCCTGCCTGGAAATTATAATCCGGATCAACAAAAAACGAGTCCGTTTTGTAATTCGCGGCCTGATAAATATGGTCTGTTCGTTGAAAGCCTACTTTCGGACCAAACCAATATTGTGCCTGAATGTGACCCACAACAAGAAAAAATACCACCAAAAAAGAAATTACTCTATTCATCTAAGAGGAATAAATCGAACGTAATATTAAGGAATACAAGATTATAGATTCTATCATTTACTTAAAATAATAAAAACTAATATATGGAAAATGACATACGGTTCGTTCATATCTGCCGTTCTATTATTAGAATAATCCAAATGGACATTATATTTACGTCATTAAGATGGAAAAAATTGTGTTGTCCTCAAAAAGTAAATCCGACAAACTACGTTTTCGGTTCGTTGGTTTCGCTTTTTTAATAATCGCCAACTTCCTCCCACTACAAGCCCAGGTAAACGTAGTTTATAATCAATTCTTTATGAACCCGTACCTGTACAATCCGGCATATGCGGGTGTAGAAGGGCATACGGTAATATTTGCACTTTACAGGCAGCAGTGGATGAACTTTGAAAGTTCACCGGCCATTTCAAATGTTTCCTTTCATACACCATTAAAAGGTGGAATAGGAATCGGGGCGACAATTTTCAATGAAACGCAAGGCCCTTTAACTACATCTTGGGGCAAAATATCCAGTAGTTATCTGATTACGGTTGATAAAGAGCATTACCTCAGGTTTGGACTTTCACTGGGTGCTGGAAATAATACATTGAATTTTACAGAACTCGACGCCCCTACTGATCCCGCATTTACGAATCTGGTTGACAACAGTACTTTTCTGATTGGCGATTTTGGAGCGACCTATCACTTCGGACATTTCAACGCAGGTTTTTCCATTCCCAACCTGGTGACGTATGATGTCATCTCTCCGGAGACCAACAGCCCGATCCGGGTAAGCCCATTAGACAATGTTCTCTTCAAAATGAACTACCGGGGACACCTTAACGATGATTTAGCCATTGAACCACATCTTATATATAGGTATAGTGAGATCGAACCTGATCAATACGAGGGTACCGTAATATTTCACATCAAGCATGTAACCTGGGCAGGAGTCACTTATCGGCAAGATAATAACCTCATCGGCTTACTTGGTATCAAACTAAAGGAGAGCTTTGCTGTAGGTTATTCATTTGAATTAGGAAATTCCAACATCTCTTCGACTTTGGGCCCCACGCACGAAATACATGTAGGTTATCACCTCGGGAGCAAAAAAGAACATGCCGAACATGTGTCCTCTTTCATAAAGAGTCACCGACTTTCCGCTGAAGATCGAGCGAAGAAGGCCGAGTTGGATCGTGAAAGGAAATTAGCGGCATTGAGAAGATCAAGGCAACCTGACCCCACTAATACAGCTGATCAACAAGAAGATGATGATTCTCTAGGGAACTTACTTGGAGGAAATACAAACAATAACACGACAGATACCTCGGAAGAAAATACGCCGGCAAATACTGACACTCCTACCGAGAATGAAGCTCCAGCGGAAGAACGTACCAATCAATTCGGAGAACGCGAGCAACAGGTGACATTTGAAAGAACATCATCAGATGGACAAACTCAGACGGTGAATGCATGGGTTCCTGCGGATACTGCCGATGAAAAATGGGAACTTGATCCAAATGCAGAACATCGAGAACGCACCACTCCGGAAGGAACGACAGAAGTAGCTGTGGAATTGCTACGCACCGACGCTCAGGGCAACACGGATAAAGTAGTGAGATGGCAACCTGTTTCTGAAGCACCTCCACAGGAAGATACTCCCACGGACTCCCCCGTGATTGATACACCTGAAGAAGTCATAACTCAACAAGAAGACGTTGTTGAGGAGGTCCCACAAGAAGAAATACAGAATCCTGTTGTTGTTAACCAACTCGAAGAAATCATTCAGGAGACACAACCTCAACAAGATTCGACGCTAACCAATGACTTTAGAACACCGGAAGAACTAGCACAATCTTCAGAACCTGAAAACGTTAAAAAGGGAAGTCATATCCTTGAATTACCAGCAGGAAGTTATGTTATTGCAGGAGCGTTTGAATCTTTCAACGGGGCGGAAAATATCAGTGACACCCTATTTGAAAGGGGATTCCATGAGGCAAAAGTAGGTTACGTAAGTGCCCGGGGTTATTACTATGTGGTCATATTCGAGTCGGATCAGGTATCACGGGCCCAATCAGAAAGAAACAGAATAAGAAATTTACCCGGTCTTGATCAGGTTTGGGTATTAACTGTAAGCGAGTAAGGAATGAGGATTGCTATTTTAGGTTTTGTCATTATGTTTTCCAGTATAGCTGGGGCTCAACCTTATATTAACAGTGTTGACCCAATCAGCGCGGCACCAGGAGAAATTGTAACTATCGCTGGTTCTGGCTTTTCCAGCACACCTGCTCAAAACCTGGTATATCTTGGTGCTGGTCAGGCTACGGTGACCTCCGCCACTGAAAACTTATTGACAGTTACTGTCCCCGCTAATGCAACCGCAGATAAGGTTATCGTAACCAATCTTACGAGTGGAGAAAGTAATGTCTATACCACTAATTTTATATTAAGCATTGGAGCTACGAACTTTGATGTCGCCAATTTTGATGGTCCATCAACCATTACCACCGGCTTCATTTTTCTTTACGATTTGTGTGCATGTGATTTCGACAATGATGGAGATAATGATGTGGCCATCACTCATAATGAAACTCCCGGACCATTAGAACTCTATGAGAATAACAGCACAGTGGCAGCCTTTTCTTTTGGTACTCCCGTAGCGCTTGGGGAAAATCCAACAATTAATGTCGTTTGTGCGGATCTCAACTCGGATGGATTTCCTGATTTAGTCGCCTCTGAAGGAGATGGATTCGACGAGCTATTTATTTTTCAAAACACTGGGTCCGGTTCAATTGCTACTTCTTTTAATACAACACCTACTCAGTCCATATTAATCCCACGTGATGCCAGTAACAATAATGTCCGCGTTGCTGCTCAAGTTGAACTGGCAGATATTGATGGAGATGGTAAACTCGATATAGTTGCCGGAAATATCAGTGATAACCTGGTAGATATTTTTCTCAATACCACGAGTGCTGTTGGTGGTAGTCTCACTTTTTCATCCACTTCAAATCAAGTAACTACACCCGTTGGTGGAGAAGGTAGAATTATCACGGTAGGTGATTTAAACGGAGATAATACTCCTGAATTGATCTCTGCAGTCCGAACCGGAGAGTCGGTTTATGTGTATAGGAATCTAAGCACCAAAGGTTCCGTCAATTTCTCGGATGAACAAGTATTTGATTTTCCAAATACCAGTCTCAGGCGATTAGGTGTTGCAGATCTCAATGGTGATGGATTTATGGAGGTTGCAGTTACAGACGCAACTCTTGATCGCGTATTTTTCATGAGAAACACGACAACATCAGTCGGAACATCGCCAACTTTTGCCGCCACCACAGAAATTAGCACCACTACTGATCAGACCTGGGGGATTGCATTTGGAGACCTGGACGGTGATGGTGATACAGATGTAGTCCTGGGATCTGAAGTCTCAGGAGGAGATATCGGTATCTTAACAAACAACTCCACGGATTCAGAGTTAATTTTTAGCTCCGGGGGTATAACTACTACTGAAAACTCTCGAAATGTTGGTATTTCCGATCTAAATGGAGATGCTAAACCCGACATTTTCCTTACATCTAATAGTAGAAGAGACAGAAGTGGAGAATTTGCAGTTTTGGCCAATCGAAATTGTATACCCCCGACCATTTCTCCCACATCCGGCAATTTCTGCAACGGTACCAGTTTTATAGTTGAGGCTACTCAGGCACCCAATGTCTCCTATACCTGGGAAGTTGATACGGGCAGTGGTTTCACTACAGATGCTTCTTCGACAACCAATACGCTTGATATTTCAGGATACACCAGTAACATTAGCGTTCGGGTCACTATGAATACCGATGACGGGAGTTGTAGCGAACGATCCAACGTAGGTGACTTTACCATAAGGAGTATTTCTGTTTCTACACCTAATTTCACCAACGCCAGTACATATTGCGCGGGCCAAACATTAGAACTAACAACTTCAGCAACAGCGAACTCTTACCATTGGACAGGCCCAAATGGGTTTGAGCAAACCACCACTTCCGGATCAATAACGGTCGCTACCAGCGCAGAAGCCATAAACAGTGGTGAGTACACATTGCAAACAGAAGATGACGGAAGTTGTCGGAGTTTAGAAGCTTCCATAACCATACAAGTTTTCGCAGTACCAGCTCTCACGATCATCAATCAGGATGCAGTGACTTTTTGTAATGGTGAAAGTACCGTCTTAAGTGTGCAAGAGGTTGCCGGGTTTGATTATCAGTGGTTGTTAGATGGCACCGAGGTAGGTGGTGCTACAGGGTTGAATATAACAGCTGACCAAAGTGCCGACTACAGCTTGCGACTTACTGATGACAATGGATGCGCTCGCGCGGGTGTCCCTTTGACAATAACAGAAGTCACCCCCCCCACGTCAATCATTGATGCTGCAACAGAAATATGTACTGATGTGGCCCTCGAATTTACTGCCAGCGGAACAGGGGCAAGTGGGTTCGACCTAAGTTATGCCTGGGACATTCAGGACAATTCTGGTAATAGCATTGGTACTTCCAGTGAAGCAAACCCATCATTTACATTTCCTCTGGAGGGAATGTACACAGCGAACCTTATAACAGGCTATGTCGATATAGCCGATTGTAACAATTCCGTCACTCAAAACCTGACAGCCTCTGCCCCTCCTTTAATTGAAATTGAGTACCCAAGTGGTCGCGAAAAATGTCCAAGCGATAGTATTCAAATAGAAACCGCTGCTGGGTTCATATCCTATATTTGGGTAGATGTAACCGATGGCGCCATGGATACTCTGACGAATTACACAGGTCAAAACGCAGCATTCATCAATACAGCAGAAGGGGAAGATGCCACGGAACTTGAATTGACTGTCACTACTAATATTGGATGTGTTGTAACAGAACAAGGAGAGATCAGCAATTTCAGTAATGCAGGTGTTCAAATAGGAAGCCCTGACATTGAAATCATTAGCGGCCTGATTACTATTCCCGCCATGACCAATGCCGTTAACCTCGTGGCCACGGGAGGGTCAGATTACCGTTGGCGTCCGAACGAGATCTTCAACGACAGTACGAGCTCTAATGTTGAAGGCTTTCCTCGAAATGCAACGACTGAAGTAACCTTATTCGGCATTGATACAAATGGTTGTGAGGAATCAGATATGGTAACTCTACAAAACGATAATTTGGTTGCTAGAAATGGATTTTCTCCAAATGGTGACGGCATGGGATTTGAGTGTTGGGAAATACTGAACTCAAGCTCCATTTCCGGATGCTCGGTTTACATATTCGATAATCGAGGAAGAAATATACTAGTCGAAGATTCACCATTCGTGGATGATTGTGTTTGGGATGGTAACATTAATGGCTCTCCGGCACCAGTGGGCATCTATTATTATGTGCTTAAATGCGAAGAAAGTCAGCTAAATGTCTCAGGAAGCATTGTCTTGGCTAGGTAAAAGCGACTCACTTCTTTATTTTTGGCCTTTCACTCTTAAATGCATCCAAAAAAATATTGTAAAAGTGAAAATACTGTCTTAATTACCTTTCATAAGACGATAATCGGGCTCGTTACCGAATAGTTTTAAGTTGTCTATTAATTCAGTAATTTATCACCGTAATAGAATTTTTAAGATTGAGATTCAAACAGTACTCCAAAATATTATTCACTGAAGGTTCTTTTTTGTAACTGTTGCTGGTTACAATTATGGTACTTATCGTATATATTATAGTATTTTAACGCCACCATGAATACCATGAAATTCCCTTATAAGCGTATACTGCTATTTCTATTGCCAGTTTTACTCTCCTATTCCGCCTTTTCTCAGGAGACAGACTGTGCAAATGGACTTGATGACGATAACAATGGCTTCGTCGATTGTTTCGATTCCAATTGCTCAAACAGTGGCAGTTGTACGGACTTCTTCTTTGGAAACTCGGTGGTTTGTGCCGATGAACCTACGGAGAATCCGACTTTCGGCATACGCATTCAGTGGGGATCTGAAGATCAGTCAGCTAATAGTCACGCTACACCAGCAGTAGGTGATATTGATCAAGATGGTACTCCTGAAGTATTGGCAACAAATAAGCAAGCAAGAAAATACACGGTACTGGATGGCGTTACTGGTACTACGGAGTATACGGTCAACTTGTCCTTTGAACCTGAGAATACATTGGTTATTGGCGATGTGACTGGCGACGAATGCGCGGAAGTATTTGTCAACGAGGATAAGGGAAACGGTGATATAGCAGCATTTGATTGTGAAGGAAATCAAATATGGACGGCTGTAGTAGGAGATAAAGTTGGTTTGATGGGAATTGCCGACTTTAATGGAGATGGAACAGCTGAGTTGTATTACGCGGATGAAATAAGAAACGCAGCAACCGGTGCTGTCATTATTGGAGAAAGTGGGAACATGGAGGTGGATTTTGTCCATGGTTCTTTGGCAGTTGATATTCTGGATGATGGCGAATGTGCAGATTGCTCCGGTCTGGAATTGATCACGGGTAATGAAATTTATGCGATAAATATTTCCGCCGGTACAAAAACTTTGGTCAAAGACATGAATGATGTACTGGCCGCTCAGGGTGAAACTGACACGTACCACCCAAAGTATTACCCTAACTGGGGCGGAGAAAACTGGTCCGCTGTTTCTGTAGCTGACTTCAATTTAGATGAGTCTTTAGATGTGTTATTGCCTGGAGCTTTTGGTAGCAACTATAGTGGTACCACAACGATCTTCTTCTGGGATGTAGCCAACGATGAAGTGAAAATGTATACCGATCCAACCAACAATCACCCTCGTGGAACTGGACGGATAAACATTGCTGATGTAGATGGTGATGGCTTCCTCAACGCCAACTACGTTTCAGATCAAAAGCTATACTCGTTAGAGTTGGACCAAACAACAGGAGATTTGGTGCCTCACTGGATTAAAGGAATTACAGAGGGGTCTTCGGGTTTTACTGGGTGTACCCTTTTTGACTTTGATGGCGATGGAGATGCCGAAACGGTTTACCGAAGTGAAAGTCAGTTACTGATAATAGATGGAACAGATGGAAGCACTAGAAATAGTGCTACTTGTATTTCAAGGACCCAGGAGGAATACCCAATTATTGCTGATGTTGATGGAGACGCAGCTAGTGAAATTTGTGTGACCTGTTATACCAGTGATGCCCTCAGCTTTAGTCCATATAGCAATACACGATTCGCACATGTAAGAATCTTTGAATCTGATGGAGAAGTCTGGCAGCCATCACGAACTGTTTGGAACCAACATGGGTATTACAATGTAAACATCGACGATGACCTAACTATACCTGCAGAGCAACAAAATCACGCTGCGATCTTTAGTGAGGTAGATTGTGAAACTGGAGCGGTAACAGAAGATCAAAGACCTCTAAATAATTTCCTAACCCAATCAACTATTCTGGAATCCGACGGTTGTCCTTCCTTTGTTTCTCCTGATATAAATCTTTTATCCAGCCCTATTAGTGCAACAGAATCTGCCTGTCCCGAAACAAGCTTTGATGTAACTTTTACGATCAGAAATGACGGAGATACAGATCTATCTGGTACTTTGCCTATAGCATTTTATTCTGGGGATCCTACCACTGCATCATCAACATTGGTAGACACCTACATTCATACCCTCAATAATTTCACGATCGACGCAACAGAATCCATTACTGCCACCGTTGATGGCCCTGGTGGAGATTTCGAACTTTTCATTGTCATTAATAATAGTGGTAGTGAGCCACCAATTACCCTTGGAACAGCGAGTATCCCGGAGTGTGAAACAGATAATAACATGACTAGTTTGAATGTGACAGCTTCCGCTTTCGCGCTTACAGCCAATGTCGTGTCTAATAATGAAAGATGTGTTACAACAGTCCCTAACAATGGTGAATTGGAGGCGTTCTACGAGGGGACCATTGGTGGTGGTTTAGCAACAATTTATCTCGAAACTTTTGATGATTTGTCGGTAGGCACATCGAACGATACCGGCGAAACTGCGTGGAGCAGAACCGAAGCAAATAATACTGATTATGCTGCAGTAAGTACGGATATCGGAAGTAACGCGTTTGAGGCAAATGATACTGACGGTGCTGTTAACTGGAGATCTGCAACCATCGACATTTCTAACTTTACAGATGTTGCTTTCACGGCGGATATTACTGCCGGCAATAATCAGGAAGCCAGTGGTAGCTACGTAGATAGAGCGAGGGTTTTCTACTCTGTAGATGGCGGATCTGAAGTCCGCATTTTCAATGAAGCAGGTAGTTTTGGTTTCGCTCAGGCATCCATTTCCGGCTTGAATGGTAGCACCTTGGACATAAGAGTGCGCTTCTCCAACACAGGAAACAATGAAAGTTATTATTTGGACAATGTGAACGTAACTGGTACTGAAGCTGAGCAATCAGGAATCTTTACCGAGGCGGAAGGATTCGAGTTTTTCTGGTACGACGAAGGTGACTACTCCACAGTGGTTCATCAGGGAAGTAGTTTTACAGGTGCAAGTACTGGAACGTATGACGTGGTTGGGTTTTCCACTGCCTCAAATTGCTACTCCGATACCTTAACGCTAAGTGTTGTAGAAGAGATACCGGAAGCATTTTTGGTAATTGGCACAGAAGTTAGCCCACTTACTGACTGTGTTACACCTGACGGTGAGGCGTCAGCAATTGTTGAAGAGCCAGGTGGTAATCAAACATCTACGGGTTACAGTTTTACCTGGTTTAACAGTACTGATACCAGTACACCGATCGCAACTGGAACAAGCTTGTCAAACGCCAATGCGGGTACCTATTTGATTCGTGCTGTGAGTGAGGTAACTGGTTGTGAGGAAGAAGTAACAGT
Organism: Cyclobacteriaceae bacterium; assembly: GCA_965215825.1. Classification (GTDB taxonomy): domain Bacteria; phylum Bacteroidota; class Bacteroidia; order Cytophagales; family Cyclobacteriaceae; genus JAWPMT01. The sequence continues at coordinate 3,396,472 of CBDCEM010000003.1, forward strand.
TGAGATTACTACAAGTCAGACCCCTACCCCTACACCTGCTGTAGTTAGTCAAACAAATATCACCAGTTGTACCGATACAGATGTAGGATCCATTTCAGTGGATGTTGGTGGATCGACCACTGGATTTACTTTTGAGTGGTATAATGGATCTTCTGTTAGTCCAACTCCGGATTTTACCGGAACGGACGCAGCTGGTGCTACCTATAGTGGATTATCCGTGGGCGATTATACCGTGGTAGCAACCAATTCAACTGCCTGTGAATCTGCACCTCTTACAGTAACCATCACCTCTTCCGTGACTTTCCCGAGCCCTGTTGCAACCGAAGTACAACCCAATACTTCTTGCGAAACATTCGACGGAATTGCCAATGCTGATGGAGATGGAGCAGGAACTGTTACCGGATTCGACTTTGAATGGTATGCCGGGGAAAACACGCTTACGGAGAATCGCCTTCCTGCGGCTCTTAGCGGAACCAGTTTAACAAATGATGACTCTCAAGCTGAAGGCTTGCCTAGTGGTACCTATACGGTTGTCGTAACAAATGAAAGCACAGGATGTTCTTCACAAACCACTGTTGATGTAACGGACAACTTTACTGTGCCAACATTTGATCTCTTCTCTGATGTTGATACCGATGAATCCATAACTGTTGGGAGTACAGGTTATGTGGAGGTACCTCAAATGTTCGGGTCAGGCAACCCGGTGACCAACGGATTGACAATTTCATATTGGGCGAATTTCACTGCAGGCAACTACTCAAATGATCATAGAATATTTTCTTCCGGAGCTACTGGAGAAAGTCAGGTATTGCTTTGGTCAGACAATCATGATGGATTGGCTTTTGTTGTCAAAACACAGGGAGACGGAAGTCGGGGAAGAATCAACAGTTCATACTCCGCTACTGGATGGACACATGTAACTGGAACCTGGGACGGCACCACGGGTGAGATGAAGATGTTCGCCAATGGAGTTGAAATTGGTTCTTCCAATTATGTCGGTACGGGAGTACTAATCAACACCGGAAGTACCATGAAAATTGGTAGGGATAACAACGGCTCGTACGGAAAATTTGAAGGAGAATTAGACGAAATCCGGATTTACGATAAGGCATTGACTTCTGCGGAGATAGTTGCGCAGATGTGTACCGAATTAACTGGTTCTGAAGATGGACTGGTTGGTTATTGGAATTTCAATGCTTCCAATGTTTCTGGAACAACAGTTCCGAACCAGGCTTCAAGTGCCAATATCGCTACACCATCAGATTATGATGGTACTGCTCAAAACTCCGGTGATGTCACATATTCAATTGCTGATATTACTTGTCCAATCAGCGAGGCGACCAACAACACGAGTTGTGATGCTGGTAGTCCAAATGGCGTAATTGATATTTCTGGTTCTGTATCACCTACTGACACTTATACTTATAGTTTGTACTCCGGTTTCAGTACCAGTACTTTGTTGAGCTCCAATTCTACCGGGATATTCACAGGTCTTGCCGGTGGTTTCTATACACTAACCGCGGAAAGTACTAGTTCAGAGTGTATCACAAGCCCGGCAACTGTTTCGCTTGCAGATGTTGAAGATTCACCAAATATTGTCACTTCCTCCACTGATGATGAGTATTGTGTCAATGGAAATGGTACAATCTCCGTTACATCTTCATCCTCCAGTAGTGAGCCCAGTAGTTACACTTATGAGATATTCGACGGAGCCAATACCACTACCTTACTGCAAACGGTAAATATTACAGATGGCAGTACAGGAACAACATTTTCAAATTTAGAAGATGGCACTTATAGAATCAGGGTCACCAATGATGACCTGACTTGTAATGATTTTGTTGATGTAGTAATTAACGACATTTCGACTAACCCGACTTTTGTTGGCTCAAGTAATGACAATTTCAGCTGTGGAACATCTTCAGGTTCTGTTAGTATTACGCAAGTAGATGGGACGAACATTTCAACTGTTACTGGATACTCTTACACCTGGTACAACGGTGATATAGTAGATTCTGGCAATATTCGGTCAGAAACGACCAGTTCAATCAGTGGAGTTAGTGAAGGAAGCTACACCGTAGTTGTAACCAATGACGAAACTGGTTGTACTTCAGCCTCGCAAACGTTCGATGTGGAGGATATCCCCTACGAGCCACTCGCAACGATAGGTCAGATTGAACAAACCGGATGTGGTACGGGAACCGGTAATGGCAATGGTCAATTAGGTGCTTATGCCACTCAAACTGATCAACCCGGATCGACATTTGGAGAAGAAGATGGCTATACGTTCCAATGGTATGAAGGCAGTGGAACCGGAGGTACCCTAATTAGCTCTTCAGACACAACAGCAGCAAACCTGGTCGCCGGAACTTACACGCTGGTAATCACAAACACAGGAACAAACTGTTCCATTGAGACCGAAGTAATTCTGAATAGTAATCCAATATTGCCCGTTGTTAGCTTAAATTCCACGACGGATAATGATGTTTGTGATGCTACATTCCTGGATGGAAGCAATGGTGGAGACATTACAATTGATGTCTCACTGAACGGGTCGAACATCACAGATTTTACCGGTTACACTTTTACCTGGTATGAAGGCAGTGGAACCAGTGGAACTCAACTTGTAAGTGGAAGCACTGCACCAAATGGTTCTGAGCCTGTGATCAGTGATAATACAATTTCCGGCTTACTTGCCGATCAGTATACAGTAGTGGTTACAGCCGATAATAGTTGTGAGTCTTCTTCACTGGTAGTCGAAGTTGAGGATGCTACTGTTTTGCCTACAATTACGACTACTCTGAATTTAGAGCAGTCTTCATGCGATGCTGCCAGTCCCAATGGTCAGGCTACGGCCCTCGTAAGTGGTACTGCAACAGGCTTCAATTTCGAATGGTTTGTAGGCACAGGAACAGGAACTGCAATTAGTTCTCCAGCGAGTACTTCTGGTACAAATAACAATATTGCAAATGGACTAGCGGCAGGAACTTACACGGTTCGAGCGACCAATCAGGAAACAGGATGTCAAAGTACAACAACAGTTGAAGTAACTACTGATTTGGTTGATGTTAATATTACCAACTCTACGACTTCCAGTCAAACAGATTGTACTCCAGCCAATGGATCGATAACCATCAGTGAAGTACAAACAGTAGATAATGGTACTACTTCTACCTTTTCCACGTCAACAGATATCAATAGTAATTTTTCGCTGGAACTATTTTCCAGTGACGCTACTACCTCTCTTGGAACGTTCAGTGCGCCTACCAGAACTGGCTTGGACGCTGGTACATATTACGTGGTAATAACGGATAATACTTCCACCTGTCCCTCTGCTGTTACTCAGTTTGTCGTAGCTGACGCTCGTGCATTACCTACTCTCAACGCAACTGAAGCCGCAGCATCTACCATATGTGCTGGGGGTACTTCTCCTGATGGATCTGCTACTGTAGCAATCACTAATGATGATGGAGGAACATATTCATATGCATGGTACGCTGGTGGTGTTGCAACAGGCACCGTTATAGGAACTTCTCAAACACTCACTGGCGTAGAAGCTGGAGAATATACAGTACTAGTTACCGATACAGATGGTACTGGTACGGGATGTACCAATGTTGCTACAGCTACAGTAACTGAAAATGCAGCAACCATCACGATCAACACTGCGACCAATACCGGAGCTTCTGATTGTACTACAGGGTTGGATAATGGTTCTTATGAAGTCACTGAAGTCTATGAAAATGGAGCTAATGTGGCAACCATTGCCAGCTACAATTACGAATTCTTCGATGATGGTGGGAATTCCATTCAGGGACCTTCCACAACAGCCATTACATCTGGTCTTGATGTAGGAAACTATACAGTTATCATTACAAGAATCTCTTCCAATTGTGTGTCTGCTTCTTTGCCATTCACCATCGCTGATGAGTCTGTTGCTCCTACTGTTACGCTTACTACTGTTGACGATTCCAATTGCTCTACTACGACTGGAAATGGTTCGGTTACCGCGGCTGTTACTTTGGGTGCTAGTGAAAATGCTACCGACTACTCCTTCACATGGTATGTGTCTGCTACTGCTGATATTGGAGACACTGGTGCTTCTACTCCCTTAAGTGATGGCGATACGTACAACAGTGCTACAATCAACATTGGGGATGATGGAGCATTTACTGGAAACCAATTACAGAACCTGCCTGCCAATACTGCAGGACAAACTTTCTGGGTAAGAGTAACCGATGGGGTTGATCCTTCAAGCTCTTGTTTCACCGATGCTGATGCCATCACCATCGATGATCCCGATGAAATTGTAGTCAATACTGCCACTGTTACCGATTCTGATCAATGTGATCCCAATGATGGAGAAGTGGAAGTGTCCAGTATCTCCATCACTACGGCAACTGGTACAACTGTATATAATACCACTGCACTGATCAATGGATTGACAGGATATACTTTCGACGTATTACAGTCTGATGGAACTACCCTACTCAAAACTTTTGACAATGTACCTACTGCGGGTACCTTCCCTTCAGCCGATGCCCTGTCTCCTGGTACCTACTTCGTAAGAATTACCAATGACCTGGGTTGCGTTTCTGCTTTGTCTCAGTTTGAAGTAGAAGACATCAGTGTTGCTCCTCAGCTTACGCCTTCTGAAGCTGCGGCTTCTACCATTTGTGCCGGTGGTACTTCGCCTGATGGGTCTGCTACAGTTACCATCGATAATGATGACACAGGTACTTATACCTTCGCATGGTATGCCGGAGCTACTGCTTCGGGTACTGTATTAGCTACCGCTCAAACGCTTACCGGAGTTGAAGCAGGTCAGTATACTGTACTTGTTACTGATACCAATGGAACAGGTACGGGATGTACCAGTGTCGCTACAGCTACAGTAACTGAAAATGCAGCAACCATCACGATCAACACTGCGACCAATACCGGAGCTTCTGATTGTACTACCGGGTTGGATAATGGTTCCTATGAAGTCACTGAAGTCTATGAGAATGGTGCCAATGTGGCAACCATCGCAAGCTACAACTACGAATTCTTTGATGATGGTGCAAATTCCATTCAAGGACCTTCTACTACGGCTATCGTTTCCGGGCTAGAACCTGGTGACTACTCGGTTATCATCACTAGAACTTCTTCCAATTGTGTGTCTGCTTCTTTGCCATTCACCATTGCTGATGAGTCTGTTGCTCCTACTGTAACACTTACCACTGTTGACGATTCCAATTGCTCTACTACGGCTGGGAATGGCTCGGTAACCGCTGCGGTTACTTTGGGTGCTGGTGAAAATGCTACTGACTACTCTTTCACATGGTATGTGTCTGCTACCGCTGATATTGGGGACACTGGCGCTTCTACTGCTTTGAGTGATGGCGATACTTACAACAGTGCTACAATCAACATTGGGGATGATGGAGCATTTACTGGAAACCAATTACAGAACCTGCCTGCCAATACTGCAGGACAAACTTTCTGGGTAAGAGTAACTGATGGGGTTGACCCTTCAAGCTCTTGTTTCTCTGATGCTGATGCCATCACCATCGATGATCCAGATGAAATTGTAGTCAATACTGCCACTGTTACCGATTCTGATCAATGTGATCCCAATGATGGAGAAGTGGAAGTGTCCAGTATCTCCATCACTACGGCAACTGGTACAACTGTTTATAATACCACTGCACTGATCAATGGATTGACAGGATATACTTTCGACGTATTACAGTCTGATGGAACTACCCTACTCAAGACTTTTGACAATGTGCCTACTGCGGGTACCTTCCCTTCAGCCGATGCCCTGTCTCCTGGTACCTACTTCGTAAGAATTACTAATGACCTGGGTTGTGTTTCTGCTTTGTCTCAGTTTGAAGTAGAAGACATCAGTGTTGCTCCTCAGCTTACTGCTTCTGAAGCTGCGGCTTCTACCATTTGTGCTGGCGGTACTTCGCCTGATGGGTCTGCTACAGTCACCATCGACAATGATGACACAGGTACTTATACCTTCGCATGGTATGCCGGAGCTACTGCTTCGGGTACTGTATTAGCTACCGCTCAAACGCTTACCGGAGTTGAAGCAGGTCAGTACACTGTACTTGTTACTGATACCAATGGAACAGGTACGGGATGTACCAGTGTCGCTACAGCTACAGTAACTGAAAATGCAGCAACCATCACGATCAACACTGCGACCAATACCGGAGCTTCTGATTGTACTACAGGGTTGGATAATGGTTCTTATGAAGTCACTGAAGTCTATGAAAATGGAGCTAATGTGGCAACCATTGCCAGCTACAATTACGAATTCTTCGATGATGGTGGGAATTCCATTCAGGGACCTTCCACAACAGCCATTACATCTGGTCTTGATGTAGGAAACTATACAGTTATCATTACAAGAATCTCTTCCAATTGTGTGTCTGCTTCTCTGCCATTCACCATCGCTGATGAGTCTGTTGCTCCTACTGTTACGCTTACTACTGTTGACGATTCCAATTGCTCTACTACGGCTGGAAATGGATCAGTAACCGCGGCTGTTACTTTGGGTGCTGGTGAAAATGCTACCGACTACTCCTTCACATGGTATGTGTCTGCTACTGCTGATATTGGGGACACTGGGGCTTCTACTCCCTTGAGTGATGGTGATACGTACAACAGTGCTACAATCAACATTGGGGATGATGGAGCATTTACTGGAAACCAATTACAGAACCTGCCTGCCAATACTGCAGGACAAACTTTCTGGGTAAGAGTAACCGATGGGGTTGACCCTTCAAGCTCTTGTTTCACCGATGCTGATGCCATCACCATCGATGATCCCGATGAAATTGTAGTCAATACTGCGACTGTTACCGATTCTGATCAATGTGATCCCAATGATGGAGAAGTGGAAGTGTCCAGTATCTCAATCACTACGGCAACTGGTACAACTGTTTATAATACCACTGCACTGATCAATGGATTGACAGGATATACTTTCGACGTATTACAGTCTGATGGAACTACCCTACTCAAGACTTTTGACAATGTACCTACTGCGGGTACCTTCCCTTCAGCCGATGCCCTGTCTCCTGGTACCTACTTCGTAAGAATTACTAATGACCTGGGTTGCGTTTCTGCTTTGTCTCAGTTTGAAGTAGAAGACATCAGTGTTGCTCCTCAGCTTACTGCTTCTGAAGCTGCGGCTTCTACCATTTGTGCCGGTGGTACTTCGCCTGATGGGTCTGCTACAGTTACCATCGATAATGATGACACAGGTACTTATACCTTCGCATGGTATGCCGGAGCTACTGCTTCGGGTACTGTATTAGCTACCGCTCAAACGCTCACCGGAGTTGAAGCAGGTCAGTATACTGTACTTGTTACTGATACCAATGGAACAGGTACGGGATGTACCAGTGTCGCTACAGCTACAGTAACTGAAAATGCAGCAACCATCACGATCAACACTGCGACCAATACCGGAGCTTCTGATTGTACTACCGGGTTGGATAATGGTTCTTATGAAGTCACTGAAGTCTATGAAAATGGAGCTAATGTGGCAACCATTGCCAGCTACAATTACGAATTCTTCGATGATGGTGGGAATTCCATTCAGGGACCTTCCACAACAGCCATTACATCTGGTCTTGATGTAGGAAACTATACAGTTATCATTACAAGAATCTCTTCCAATTGTGTGTCTGCTTCTTTGCCATTCACCATTGCTGATGAGTCTGTCGCTCCTACTGTTACGCTTACTACTGTTGACGATTCCAATTGCTCTACTGCTGGGAATGGATCAGTAACCGCAGCTGTTACTTTGGGTGCTGGTGAAAATGCTACTGACTATTCCTTCACTTGGTATGTGTCTGCTACTTCTGATATTGGTGACACTGGCGCTTCTACTGCTTTGAGTGATGGCGATACGTACAACAGTGCTACAATCAACATTGGTGATGATGGAGCATTTACTGGAAACCAATTACAGAACCTGCCTGCCAATACTGCAGGACAAACTTTCTGGGTAAGAGTAACCGATGGAGTTGATCCTTCAAGCTCTTGTTTCACCGATGCCGATGCCATCACCATCGATGATCCCGATGAAATTGTAGTCAATACTGCGACTGTTACCGATTCTGATCAATGTGATCCCAATGATGGAGAAGTGGAAGTGTCCAGTATCTCAATCACTACGGCAACTGGTACAACTGTTTATAATACCACTGCACTGATCAATGGATTGACAGGATATACTTTCGACGTATTACAGTCTGATGGAACTACCCTACTCAAGACTTTTGACAATGTACCAACAGCAGTTACCTTCCCTTCAGCCGATGCCCTGTCTCCTGGTACCTACTTCGTAAGAATTACTAATGACCTGGGTTGCGTTTCTGCTTTGTCTCAGTTTGAAGTAGAAGACATCAGTGTTGCTCCTCAGCTTACTGCTTCTGAAGCTGCGGCTTCTACCATTTGTGCCGGTGGTACTTCGCCTGATGGGTCTGCTACAGTTACCATCGATAATGATGACACAGGTACTTATACCTTCGCATGGTATGCCGGAGCTACTGCTTCGGGTACTGTATTAGCTACCGCTCAAACGCTTACCGGAGTTGAAGCAGGTCAGTATACTGTACTTGTTACTGATACCAATGGAACAGGTACGGGATGTACCAGTGTCGCTACAGCTACAGTAACTGAAAATGCAGCAACCATCACGATCAACACTGCGACCAATACCGGAGCTTCTGATTGTACTACCGGGTTGGATAATGGTTCCTATGAAGTCACTGAAGTCTATGAGAATGGTGCCAATGTGGCAACCATCGCAAGCTACAACTACGAATTCTTTGATGATGGTGCAAATTCCATTCAAGGACCTTCTACTACGGCTATCGTTTCCGGGCTAGAACCTGGTGACTACTCGGTTATCATCACTAGAACTTCTTCCAATTGTGTGTCTGCTTCTTTGCCATTCACCATTGCTGATGAGTCTGTTGCTCCTACTGTAACACTTACCACTGTTGACGATTCCAATTGCTCTACTACGGCTGGGAATGGCTCGGTAACCGCTGCGGTTACTTTGGGTGCTGGTGAAAATGCTACTGACTACTCCTTCACATGGTATGTGTCTGCTACCGCTGATATTGGGGACACTGGCGCTTCTACTGCTTTGAGTGATGGCGATACTTACAACAGTGCTACAATCAACATTGGGGATGATGGAGCATTTACTGGAAACCAATTACAGAACCTGCCTGCCAATACTGCAGGACAAACTTTCTGGGTAAGAGTAACTGATGGGGTTGACCCTTCAAGCTCTTGTTTCTCTGATGCTGATGCCATCACCATCGATGATCCAGATGAAATTGTAGTCAATACTGCCACTGTTACCGATTCTGATCAATGTGATCCCAATGATGGAGAAGTGGAAGTGTCCAGTATCTCCATCACTACGGCAACTGGTACAACTGTTTATAATACCACTGCACTGATCAATGGATTGACAGGATATACTTTCGACGTATTACAGTCTGATGGAACTACCCTACTCAAGACTTTTGACAATGTGCCTACTGCGGGTACCTTCCCTTCAGCCGATGCCCTGTCTCCTGGTACCTACTTCGTAAGAATTACTAATGACCTGGGTTGTGTTTCTGCTTTGTCTCAGTTTGAAGTAGAAGACATCAGTGTTGCTCCTCAGCTTACTGCTTCTGAAGCTGCGGCTTCTACCATTTGTGCTGGCGGTACTTCGCCTGATGGGTCTGCTACAGTCACCATCGACAATGATGACACAGGTACTTATACCTTCGCATGGTATGCTGGCGCCACAGCTTCGGGTACTGTATTAGCTACCGCTCAAACGCTTACCGGAGTTGAAGCAGGTCAGTATACTGTACTTGTTACTGATACCAATGGAACAGGTACGGGATGTACCAGTGTCGCTACAGCTACAGTAACTGAAAATGCAGCAACCATCACGATCAACACTGCGACCAATACCGGAGCTTCTGATTGTACTACAGGGTTGGATAATGGTTCTTATGAAGTCACTGAAGTCTATGAAAATGGAGCTAATGTGGCAACCATTGCCAGCTACAATTACGAATTCTTCGATGATGGTGGGAATTCCATTCAGGGACCTTCCACAACAGCCATTACATCTGGTCTTGATGTAGGAAACTATACAGTTATCATTACAAGAATCTCTTCCAATTGTGTGTCTGCTTCTCTGCCATTCACCATCGCTGATGAGTCTGTTGCTCCTACTGTTACGCTTACTACTGTTGACGATTCCAATTGCTCTACTACGGCTGGAAATGGATCAGTAACCGCGGCTGTTACTTTGGGTGCTGGTGAAAATGCTACCGACTACTCCTTCACATGGTATGTGTCTGCTACTGCTGATATTGGGGACACTGGGGCTTCTACTCCCTTGAGTGATGGTGATACTTACAACAGTGCTACAATCAACATTGGGGATGATGGAGCATTTACTGGAAACCAATTACAGAACCTGCCTGCCAATACTGCAGGACAAACTTTCTGGGTAAGAGTAACCGATGGGGTTGACCCTTCAAGCTCTTGTTTCACCGATGCTGATGCCATCACCATCGATGATCCAGATGAAATTGTAGTCAATACCGCGACTGTTACCGATTCTGATCAATGTGATCCCAATGATGGAGAAGTGGAAGTGTCCAGTATCTCCATCACTACGGCAACTGGTACAACTGTATATAATACCACTGCACTGATCAATGGATTGACAGGATATACTTTCGACGTATTACAGTCTGATGGAACTACCCTACTCAAGACTTTTGACAATGTGCCTACTGCGGGTACCTTCCCTTCAGCCGATGCCCTGTCTCCTGGTACCTACTTCGTAAGAATTACTAATGACCTGGGTTGTGTTTCTGCTTTGTCTCAGTTTGAAGTAGAAGACATCAGTGTTGCTCCTCAGCTTACTGCTTCTGAAGCTGCTGCTTCTACCATTTGTGCCGGTGGTACTTCGCCTGATGGGTCTGCTACAGTCACCATCGACAATGATGACACAGGTACTTACACCTTCGCATGGTATGCTGGCGCCACAGCTTCGGGTACTGTATTAGCTACCGCTCAAACCCTTACCGGAGTTGAAGCAGGTCAGTATACTGTACTTGTTACTGATACCAATGGAACAGGTACAGGATGTACCAGTGTTGCTACAGCTACAGTAACTGAAAATGCAGCAACCATCACGATCAACACTGCGACCAATACCGGAGCTTCTGATTGTACTACAGGGTTGGATAATGGTTCTTATGAAGTCACTGAAGTCTATGAAAATGGAGCAAATGTGGCAACCATTGCCAGCTACAACTACGAATTCTTTGATGATGGTGCAAATTCCATTCAAGGACCTTCTACTACGGCTATCGTTTCCGGGCTAGAACCTGGTGACTACTCGGTTATCATCACTAGAACTTCTTCCAATTGTGTGTCTGCTTCTTTGCCATTCACCATTGCTGATGAGTCTGTTGCTCCTACTGTAACACTTACCACTGTTGACGATTCCAATTGCTCTACTACGGCTGGGAATGGCTCGGTAACCGCTGCGGTTACTTTGGGTGCTGGTGAAAATGCTACTGACTACTCTTTCACATGGTATGTGTCTGCTACCGCTGATATTGGGGACACTGGCGCTTCTACTGCTTTGAGTGATGGCGATACTTACAACAGTGCTACAATCAACATTGGGGATGATGGAGCATTTACTGGAAACCAATTACAGAACCTGCCTGCCAATACTGCAGGACAAACTTTCTGGGTAAGAGTAACTGATGGGGTTGACCCTTCAAGCTCTTGTTTCTCTGATGCTGATGCCATCACCATCGATGATCCAGATGAAATTGTAGTCAATACTGCCACTGTTACCGATTCTGATCAATGTGATCCCAATGATGGAGAAGTGGAAGTGTCCAGTATCTCCATCACTACGGCAACTGGTACAACTGTTTATAATACCACTGCACTGATCAATGGATTGACAGGATATACTTTCGACGTATTACAGTCTGATGGAACTACCCTACTCAAGACTTTTGACAATGTGCCTACTGCGGGTACCTTCCCTTCAGCCGATGCCCTGTCTCCTGGTACCTACTTCGTAAGAATTACTAATGACCTGGGTTGTGTTTCTGCTTTGTCTCAGTTTGAAGTAGAAGACATCAGTGTTGCTCCTCAGCTTACTGCTTCTGAAGCTGCGGCTTCTACCATTTGTGCTGGCGGTACTTCGCCTGATGGGTCTGCTACAGTCACCATCGACAATGATGACACAGGTACTTATACCTTCGCATGGTATGCTGGCGCCACAGCTTCGGGTACTGTATTAACTACCGCTCAAACCCTTACCGGAGTTGAAGCAGGTCAGTATACTGTACTTGTTACTGATACCAATGGAACAGGTACGGGATGTACCAATGTCGCTACAGCTACAGTAACTGAAAATGCAGCGACCATTACCATCAACACTGCGACCAATACCGGAGCTTCCGATTGTACTACAGGGTTGGATAATGGTTCTTATGAAGTCACTGAAGTCTATGAAAATGGAGCAAATGTGGCAACCATTGCCAGCTACAACTACGAGTTCTTCGATGACGGTGCAAATTCTATTCAGGGACCTTCTACTACAGCTATCATTTCAGGACTCGAACCTGGTGATTACTCGGTTATCATCACAAGAACTTCTTCCAATTGTGTGTCTGCTTCTTTGCCATTCACCATCGCTGATGAGTCTGTTGCTCCTACTGTTACGCTTACCACTGTTGACGATTCCAATTGCTCTACTACGGCTGGAAATGGATCAGTAACCGCAGCTGTTACTTTGGGTGCTGGTGAAAATGCTACTGACTATTCCTTCACTTGGTATGTGTCTGCTACTGCTGATATTGGTGACACTGGGGCTTCTACTCCCTTGAGTGATGGCGATACGTACAACAGTGCTACAATCAACATTGGTGATGATGGAGCATTTACTGGAAACCAATTACAGAACCTGCCTGCCAATACTGCAGGACAAACTTTCTGGGTAAGAGTAACCGATGGGGTTGATCCTTCAAGCTCTTGTTTCACCGATGCCGATGCCATCACCATCGATGATCCAGATGAAATTGTAGTCAATACTGCGACTGTTACCGATTCTGATCAATGTGATCCCAATGATGGAGAAGTGGAAGTGTCCAGTATCTCAATCACTACGGCAACTGGTACAACTGTTTATAATACCACTGCACTGATCAATGGATTGACAGGATATACTTTCGACGTATTACAGTCTGATGGGACTACCCTACTCAAGACTTTTGACAATGTACCAACAGCAGTTACCTTCCCTTCAGCCGATGCCCTGTCTCCTGGTACGTATTTCGTTAGAATTACCAATGACCTGGGTTGCGTTTCTGCTTTGTCTCAGTTTGAAGTAGAAGACATCAGTGTTGCTCCTCAGCTTACTGCTTCTGAAGCTGCGGCTTCTACCATTTGTGCCGGTGGTACTTCGCCTGATGGGTCTGCTACAGTCACCATCGATAATGATGACACAGGTACTTACACCTTCGCATGGTATGCCGGAGCTACTGCTTCGGGTACTGTATTAGCTACTGCACAAACCCTTACCGGAGTTGAAGCAGGTCAGTATACTGTACTTGTTACTGATACCAATGGAACAGGTACGGGATGTACCAGTGTCGCTACAGCTACAGTAACTGAAAATGCAGCAACCATCACAATCAATACTGCGACCAATACCGGAGCCTCTGATTGTACTACAGGACTCAATAATGGTTCTTATGAAGTCACTGAGGTCTATGAAAATGGTGCCAATGTGGCAACCATTGCAAGCTACAACTACGAATTCTTCGATGATGGTGGAAGCTCAATCTTAGGACCTTCTACTACTGCGATTGTTGCTGGATTGGTACCTGGTGACTACTCGGTTATTATTTCCAGAACTTCTTCCAATTGTGTGTCTGCTTCTCTGCCATTCACCATTGCTGATGAGTCTGTTGCTCCTACTGTAACACTTACCACTGTTGACGATTCTAATTGCTCCACTACGGCTGGAAATGGATCAGTAACCGCGGCTGTTACTTTGGGTGCTGGTGAAAATGCTACCGACTACTCTTTCACATGGTATGTGTCTGCTACTGCTGATATTGGGGACACTGGGGCTTCTACTCCCTTGAGTGATGGCGATACGTACAACAGTGCTACAATCAACATTGGGGATGATGGAGCATTTACTGGAAACCAATTACAGAACCTGCCTGCCAATACTGCAGGACAAACTTTCTGGGTAAGAGTAACCGATGGGGTTGATCCTTCAAGCTCTTGTTTCACCGATGCTGATGCCATCACCATCGATGATCCCGATGAAATTGTAGTCAATACTGCCACTGTTACCGATTCTGATCAATGTGATCCCAATGATGGAGAAGTGGAAGTGTCCAGTATCTCAATCACTACGGCAACTGGTACAACTGTATATAATACCACTGCACTGATCAATGGATTGACAGGATATACTTTCGACGTATTACAGTCTGATGGAACTACCCTACTCAAAACTTTTGACAATGTGCCTACTGCGGGTACCTTCCCTTCAGCCGATGCCCTGTCTCCTGGTACCTACTTCGTAAGAATTACTAATGACCTGGGTTGCGTTTCTGCTTTGTCTCAGTTTGAAGTAGAAGACATCAGTGTTGCTCCTCAGCTTACTGCTTCTGAAGCTGCGGCTTCTACCATTTGTGCCGGTGGTACTTCGCCTGATGGGTCTGCTACAGTTACCATCGATAATGATGACACAGGTACTTATACCTTCGCATGGTATGCCGGAGCTACTGCTTCGGGTACTGTATTAGCTACCGCTCAAACGCTTACCGGAGTTGAAGCAGGTCAGTATACTGTACTTGTTACTGATACCAATGGAACAGGTACGGGATGTACCAGCGTAGCTACTGCTACAGTAACTGAAAATGCAGCAACCATCACAATCAATACTGCGACCAATACCGGAGCCTCTGATTGTACTACAGGACTCAATAATGGTTCTTATGAAGTCACTGAAGTCTATGAGAATGGTGCCAATGTGGCAACCATCGCAAGCTATAACTACGAATTCTTCGATGACGGTGGAAGCTCAATCTTAGGACCTTCAACTACGGCTATCGTTTCCGGGCTAGAACCTGGTGATTACTCGGTTATTATTTCCAGAACTTCTTCCAATTGTGTGTCTGCTTCTCTGCCATTCACCATCGCTGATGAGTCTGTTGCCCCTACTGTAACACTTACCACTGTTGACGATTCCAATTGCTCTACTACGGCTGGAAATGGATCGGTAACTGCGGCTGTTACTTTGGGTGCTGGTGAAAATGCTACTGACTACTCCTTCACATGGTATGTGTCTGCTACCGCTGATATTGGAGACACTGGTGCTTCTACTGCTTTGAGTGATGGCGATACTTACAACAGTGCTACAATCAACATTGGGGATGATGGAGCATTTACTGGAAACCAATTACAGAACCTGCCTGCCAATACTGCAGGACAAACTTTCTGGGTAAGAGTAACCGATGGGGTTGATCCTTCAAGCTCTTGTTTCACCGATGCTGATGCCATCACCATCGATGATCCCGATGAAATTGTAGTCAATACTGCCACTGTTACCGATTCTGATCAATGTGATCCCAATGATGGAGAAGTGGAAGTGTCCAGTATCTCAATCACTACGGCAACTGGAACATCAAACATCACCACCGCTGCAGGATTCCTCGCACTTCACTCTTCTGGTTACACGTTCGATGTAATGCAGTCTGATGGAACTACCCTACTCAAGACTTTTGACAATGTGCCTACTGCCGTTACTTTCCCTTCTGCCGATGAGCTATCTCCTGGTACTTACTTTGTAAGAATCACCAATGACCTGGGTTGTGTTTCTGCTTTGTCTCAGTTTGAAGTAGAAGACATCAGTGTTGCTCCTCAGCTTACTGCTTCTGAAGCTGCGGCTTCTACCATTTGTGCCGGTGGTACTTCGCCTGATGGGTCTGCTACAGTTACCATCGATAATGATGACACAGGTACTTACACCTTCGCATGGTATGCCGGAGCTACTGCTTCGGGTACTGTATTGAGTACCGCTCAAACGCTCACCGGAGTTGAAGCAGGTCAGTACACTGTACTTGTTACAGATACCAATGGAACAGGTACCGGATGTACCAGCGTAGCTACTGCTACAGTAACTGAAAATGCAGCAACCATCACGATCAACACTGCGACCAATACCGGAGCCTCTGATTGTACTACCGGGTTAGATAATGGTTCCTATGAAGTCACTGAGGTTTACGAAAATGGTGCCAATGTGGCAACCATTGCCAGTTACAACTACGAATTCTTCGATGACGGTGCAAATTCCATTCAAGGACCTTCTACTACGGCTATCGTTTCCGGGTTAGAACCCGGTGACTACTCGGTTATTATTTCCAGAACTTCTTCCAATTGTGTGTCTGCTTCTCTGCCATTCACCATTGCTGATGAGTCTGTCGCTCCTACTGTAACACTTACCACTGTTGACGATTCCAATTGCTCTACTACGGCTGGAAATGGATCAGTAACCGCGGCTGTTACTTTGGGTGCTGGTGAAAATGCTACTGACTATTCCTTCACATGGTATGTATCTGCTACTGCTGATATTGGGGACACTGGCGCTTCTACTGCTTTGAGTGATGGCGATACTTACAACAGTGCTACAATCAACATTGGGGATGATGGAGCATTTACCGGTAACCAATTACAGAACCTGCCTGCCAATACTGCAGGACAAACTTTCTGGGTAAGAGTAACCGATGGAGTTGACCCTTCAAGCTCTTGTTTCACTGATGCTGATGCAATCACCATCGATGATCCCGATGAAATTGTAGTCAATACTGCGACTGTTACCGATTCTGATCAATGTGATCCCAATGATGGGGAAGTGGAGGTTTCCAGTATCTCAATCACTACGGCTACCGGAACATCAAACATCACCACCGCTGCAGGATTCCTCGCACTTCACTCTTCTGGTTACACGTTCGATGTATTACAGTCTGATGGAACTACTCTACTCAAAACTTTTGACAATGTACCAACAGCTGTTACTTTCCCTTCTGCCGATGAGCTCTCTCCTGGTACCTACTTCGTAAGAATTACCAATGATCTGGGTTGCGTTTCTGCTTTGAGTCAGTTTGAAGTAGAAGACATCAGTGTTGCTCCTCAGCTTACGCCTTCCGAAGCTGCGGCTTCTACCATTTGTGCTGGCGGCACTTCTCCTGATGGGTCTGCTACAGTCACCATCGATAATGATGACACAGGTACTTACACCTTCGCATGGTATGCCGGAGCTACTGCTTCGGGTACTGTATTAGCTACTGCCCAAACGCTCACCGGAGTTGAAGCAGGTCAGTACACTGTACTTGTTACTGATACCAATGGAACAGGTACCGGATGTACCAGCGTAGCTACGGCGACAGTAACTGAAAATGCAGCAACCATCACGATCAACACTGCGACCAATACCGGAGCCTCTGATTGTACTACTGGGTTGGATAATGGTTCCTATGAAGTCACTGAAGTCTATGAGAATGGTGCCAATGTGGCAACCATTGCCAGCTATAACTACGAATTCTTCGATGATGGTGGGAATTCCATTCAGGGACCTTCCACAACAGCTATTACATCTGGTCTGGATCCAGGTAATTACACAGTTGTTATTACCCGGATTTCTTCCAATTGTGTGTCTGCTTCTCTGCCATTCACCATTGCTGATGAGTCTGTTGCTCCTACTGTTACGCTTACTACTGTTGACGATTCCAATTGCTCTACTACGGCTGGAAATGGATCAGTAACCGCGGCTGTTACTTTGGGTGCTGGTGAAAATGCTACTGACTACTCCTTCACATGGTATGTGTCTGCTACTGCTGATATTGGAGACACTGGCGCTTCTACTGCTTTGAGTGATGGCGATACTTACAACAGTGCTACAATCAACATTGGGGATGATGGAGCATTTACCGGAAACCAATTGCAAAATCTTCCTGCTAATACTGCAGGACAAACTTTCTGGGTAAGAGTCACCGATGGAGTTGATCCTTCAAGCTCTTGTTTCACCGATGCTGATGCCATCACCATCGATGATCCCGATGAAATTGTAGTAACCACGGCTAATATTACTGATTCTGATCAATGTTCTCCTAACAATGGTACGGTTGAGGTAACCAACATCTCAATCACTACGGCAACTGGTACAACTGTTTATAATACCACTGCACTGATCAATGGATTGACAGGATATACTTTCGATGTAATGCAGTCTGATGGAACTACCCTACTCAAAACTTTTGACAATGTACCTACTGCGGGTACCTTCCCTTCGGCCGATGAATTAACTGCTGGAACTTACTTCGTAAGAATCACGAATGACATCAACTGCATTTCTGCATTGCATCAATTTGAAGTAGAAGATACTTCTCCCGATCCAACCGTAAACACTATTTCTGGAACCAACAACACAGTTTGTATCGGTACGCCGAATGGTCAGGTAACTTCAAGTTTCACCTGGACAGGCGGAACCGTAAGCTATGAGTGGTACTTCGGAACTATTGCGTCAGGAACTGCTATTGGGCCACTCTCAGACGGAGACAACCTGACTAACGGCTCTGATGTCAGTATTGCTGGCGGTACACCGGAAACCGTAGATGGTCTTGCGGGAGGAACCTACTACGTGGTAATCAGTGACACAGATGGAGGTGCAGGTACCGGTTGTACATTTACTCAGGAGATTACCATTTTGGATGATGCTGCAGCTGTAACTATCACAGGCCCCGCAACAGGTTCTGATAATACAGGTTGCGTATCTGCCAACTATAACGGTAGTTATACTGTGACAGGTGCAACCACTGACGGTGCTGGAACCTTCCCTGGCGACTACAATTTCAGCTGGTATCAGAGCGATGGAACCTTCATCGAAACCACAGATGGGGCAGCAGGGGGTGAAACCAAATCCGACTTTAATGAAGGTTCATATTTCGTCGTAGCTGTCGATGAAGCAACCGGTTGCGTTTCTTCAAATCAGGCATTTACCATTTCCGATAACCTGACGATTCCAGCTATCACGAATTCAGTAATCACAAATGTTGAGCGATGCGATACATCAATTGATAATGGTGCTATCGATATCGATGTGGATGGCATTGGCGATCCAGGCGGCACGTATTCTATTCAATGGTATACTGGAGGTACAGCAACTATTGCGGCAGGAACAATTATTACCGGTCAGACTGATGATGTGATTAGTTCAATTGATGCAGGAACCTACAGTGTCAGAGTCACAATTGTTGCTACTGGTTGTTTCATTGATGCAGAATTCGTTGTAGGAAACGATGTAGCAGAAACTCCCACGCTGACTGTGACACCAACTGACGCAACTACTTGTGTTCCTGCAGACGGACAAATGGTAGCTGGTGGACTACTGGCAGGTACAGTAGTCTCAGATTATACATGGACCTGGTTGCAAAGCGATAAAACAACTAATGTTAGCGCTATCGCTGGAGCAAATGTTGCTGTAGATGGTCAGGCAACTGGCGTCCCTGACGGGGATTATTTCGTAGTTATCGAAAATGATAATACAGGTTGTGTTTCAGATACAGTTTCTGTTACTGTTGATAGAGATGCGAATGCCATCTTCTCAATCGCGGAAACCATAACACGAGCTCCTGGTGATTGTGATGCCGATGTTGGAGAATTCACAATTGAGATTACTGATGGCTCAGGAACAACTTCCGTGGATGTTGATATTTCTAATGATTTTGGTCAAACGATCTCGTTAACTGGAGTAACATTAAATGGTGGTACAGCAGAAATCACCGTTGCAGATACAGACCCTGTCGATGCCTCCGAATTCATAGACAATGACGATGCCGTAAATGGTGTATTTGATTTTATCAATGGTGGTTATACTGTAGTAGTCTCCAATTCTGACGCTACTGGATGTTCAGACACTTATGAGTTCTTTTTACCGTATGATGAAGCGCCACGACTTGATTTAGCGACACCTAGGGTAACAGCTCATTACTATAACTGCGCTCCTTATGAAGGAACAGCACTTTCTTCAGGTGACAATACCAACGGAACCACCGGAGGACGAGGGGGAGCCACTGGAGCAGTGAATGTCACTCTTACACTGATTGATGGCGATCTATTGGGAGACGATCATGGGAATTATCAGATTTTCCTTTACCAGGGAACCGATCCTCTTCCATCACCCGATACCGATATTGAGGTTACCGTAGGTGATGCAACAGGGCTTTCGATCAATGACATCATTACCGGAGATGCCACAGGTGCCTCCGCGCAAATCACAGCTATTTCAGGAAATGATTTGACCCTCGAAATGCAAAGTGGTGCACTTTCTGACTTTACTACGGCAACTAATACATTTAATACGTCTGCCTATACTGTCAACACTGTAGCCAAAGATGGACTATGGTCAGTTGCCGCTGGAAGAAATACTGACATACAAGTTGTTGAAGGAATTGATGTAGGAACCGCAACCGATGAAGGAGAGGGTGTTGCCGGTGCAAATGATTTCCAAAGAACTTACTCATTCTCTGGGTTAACTGCTGGAGACTACACGATACTTGCCGCATTGGAAGGAGCAGCATTCTGTCTTTCTCCTTCTGTGACATTCGAGATAGAAGATAGTTTCGATCAATTCGAAATCGATGAAACCAATACGAGTTATCTGGAAATCTCAGATAATGATGATTGTTCTGGTGTGGAGGCCAATGCTACCGGGATAATTGATATTAAGCAGATCGATCGAATACTTACCAACATAAGTGGCAGTGATTCAACAGCGACTGGAAATAGCATTGGAGATTTCACCTATGCATGGTATCAAGGTTCCGCAGTGAACACTAGCGCAGAAATTCCTGCCGATGTTATTACAGGAGCTTCTATCACTAACGGAGGCGCTACTATTAGCAACTTACCTGCAGGAACTTATTCCGTACTGGTTACCGGTACACATGGAGATGGGGTCAGTGGTGAAGCCTGCGAGCATCTATTTACCTACGTGGTTAATGACAATCCTGATGATATCAGCATAGATACAGGAGGTACCACTCCTACTGCCAATAATAATACCAATTGTGATTCTCCATTCGATGGTAGCATTGACATGGCCGGTGTTGATATCGATGTAGTTGATAGAAATGGAATAACCTCCAATCTGACATGGCCAATTACGGACTATGAGGCATTCTTATATGAATCCGGAAGCGGAAACCTTGCTTTCAATGGTACTGATAACACTCAGGCGGATGATATAAATCACTTAGATGACGGTTCAACTACGGGCACATCATTTACCCAACTGGAAGATGGTGACTATATCATCGTTTTTGTAAATGATATAGGATGTGAGTCTGCTGCTTATAACATTACGGTAGGCGACGGTAAAGTAAATCCTGTGGTTCTGGATGGAGCAGCTGATGTTAACAATACGCAGTGTACTGACAATGCAAACGGATCTATCTCTGTCTCACTTCTTGGAGATGCAGCTAATTACACCATCACTTGGTATGTTGGTGATGCTTCAAGCACAACAGCATTTGTGGATGGAACTGATGGAAATATCAGTGCCACAACAGGTTCCACTCCTTCGACTCTTGCAATTTCTAATATTGCAGGAGGAACCTACACGGTTGTAGTTGAGGATGTGACCAACTCCATTGGTTGTACGGTTACCTATACTACCTCTGTGGCTGATGATGTAGATGCAATAACGAACTTCGATTTTACAAGTACGGATAACCCTGATTGTACGCCGGATAATGGCACCGTTACCCTAACAGACATTGACCTATTCAATGCTAGTACAAACACAACTACCAATCTTACCGCAGGTGATGAAACGGCAATGGACGTTTACACTATCACCGTTTATGAAACAGATGGTACGACGGTAGTTGATAGTGACGCTGAAGATGTTGGAGATAACCTTACCATTTCCGGATTGTCAGAGGGTGATTACTTGATTGAAATCAGCAACACGACCACACAATGTACTTCCTCTCAGAAAGCATTTAGTGTAGCAAACACAGGCAATAACCCAACTGTAACACTTACTCAGGCTGCGGCCAATACAATCTGTGATCCTGATGCTGGTACACTCGATGCTACAGGTTCTCTTACCGTGGATGTCACTTCTGGTGATCTCGATGGTAACTATGATGTGACATGGTACTTCGGAGCTACAGGAGATACTGGTACTCCTCTTACTCATGGAGCTACTGTCAACGATTCTGACATTACCATCACTCCTACTACTTCTGTGGATGGATCACAAGAGTCTACCATCTCCGGATTGATTGAAGGTACTTATTGGGTACAGATCAATGACAATACTTCCAATAACCTTGGTTGTACAGTTACTGCTGAAATTGAACTCACTTCCAACTTTACTGATGTCGTACTTGATGTTGCTAATGTGGATGTCAATGATGCTACCGATTGTACCTCCCCTGCTAATGGGTCCATCGTCATCGAACTTGCTGATATCACTTCTTCAGGAGCTGCTTTCGGAGACTTCACCTTCTCTATCGATGGGGTAACCACCAATACTTCAGACAATGCGGCACTGCCAATGACCTCTGCTACGGAGACCATCGCCGGACTTGAGCCTGATACTTACAACATTGTCGTACTGGACGAAACTACCGGGTGTCTCTCTGATAACTATCAGGTCACTGTCGGTCTCGATGGTACCGAACCTACTGTTGCTGTCGCTTCCACTGATGATAACTTCTGTACTGGTGGTAACGGATCTATCACACTTTCTGTGACTGCTCCTGATACCGATGAAAATAACTACACCTTCAACTGGTTCCAGGGTACCGATAACACCGATGCCTTTACTACCGCTGAAGGGTCGCCTGCTGACGGAGCTGTTGCCGGAGCTAATGCCGCAACTAACCTCGATGCTGGCTTCTATACCATCGTTGTTACTGCGCTGGGTACCGCTGCGGATGGGACCGGATGTTCTACTACTGTTATCGTGGAAATCGAAGATGATCCTTATGCTGTCGAAATACAGGCTACTGGCGTCGATGTGATGGATTGTACTCCTGATAATGGGTCAATCACTATCAATGACCTCATCATCACTTCCGTCGAAGATGGTGCTGATAACACCGTAGCTCTCAACGATAGTGATGTGACCTATGAGATCTTCTCTGATGAAGACCTTACTACTTCTGTTGCTTCGGTTGCTGGTAATGTGGGTACTGCATTCACAGGACTCGCTCCGGGAACTTACTTCCTCACTGCCTCTTACGGTGGTGGTACGGTAGCGCCTGGGTGTACTTCTCCTGCGGTGCAGTTCATCATCGATGACGATGCTAACAACCCAACTGTAACACTTACTCAGGCTGCGGCCAATACAATCTGTGATCCTGATGCTGGTACACTCGATGCTACAGGTTCTCTTACCGTGGATGTCACTTCTGGTGATCTCGATGGTAACTATGATGTGACATGGTACTTCGGAGCTACAGGAGATACTGGTACTCCTCTTACTCATGGAGCTACTGTCAACGATTCTGACATTACCATCACCCCTACTACTTCTGTGGATGGATCACAAGAGTCTACCATCTCCGGATTGATTGAAGGTACTTATTGGGTACAGATCAATGACAATACTTCCAATAACCTTGGTTGTACAGTTACTGCTGAAATTGAACTCACTTCCAACTTTACTGATGTCGTACTTGATGTTGCTAATGTGGATGTCAATGATGCTACCGATTGTACCTCCCCTGCTAATGGGTCCATCGTCATCGAACTTGCGGATATCACTTCTTCAGGAGCTGCTTTCGGAGACTTCACCTTCTCTATCGATGGGGTAACCACCAATACTTCAGACAATGCGGCACTGCCAATGACCTCTGCTACGGAGACCATCGCCGGACTTGAGCCTGATACTTACAACATTGTCGTACTGGACGAAACTACCGGGTGTCTCTCTGATAACTATCAGGTCACTGTCGGTCTCGATGGTACCGAACCTACTGTTGCTGTCGCTTCCACTGATGATAACTTCTGTACTGGTGGTAACGGATCTATCACACTTTCTGTGACTGCTCCTGATACCGATGAAAATAACTACACCTTCAACTGGTTCCAGGGTACCGATAACACCGATGCCTTTACTACCGCTGAAGGGTCGCCTGCTGACGGAGCTGTTGCCGGAGCTAATGCCGCAACTAACCTCGATGCTGGCTTCTATACCATCGTTGTTACTGCTCTGGGTACCGCTGCGGATGGGACCGGATGTTCTACTACTGTTATCGTGGAAATCGAAGATGATCCTTATGCTGTCGAAGTACAGGCTACTGGCGTCGATGTGATGGATTGTACTCCTGATAATGGGTCAATCACTATCAATGACCTCATCATCACTTCCGTCGAAGATGGTGCTGATAACACCGTAGCTCTCAACGATAGTGATGTGACCTATGAGATCTTCTCTGATGAAGACCTTACTACTTCTGTTGCTTCGGTTGCTGGTAATGTGGGTACTGCATTCACAGGACTCGCTCCGGGAACTTACTTCCTCACCGCTTCTTACGGTGGTGGTACGGTAGCGCCTGGGTGTACCTCACCTGCGGTGCAGTTCATCATCGATGACGATGCTAACAACCCTGCTGTAACACTTACTCAGGCTGCGGCCAATACAATCTGTGATCCTGATGCTGGTACACTCGATGCTACAGGTTCTCTTACCGTGGATGTCACTTCTGGTGATCTCGATGGTAACTATGATGTGACATGGTACTTCGGAGCTACAGGAGATACTGGTACTCCTCTTACTCATGGAGCTACTGTCAACGATTCTGACATTACCATCACCCCTACTACTTCTGTGGATGGGTCACAAGAGTCTACCATCTCTGGTCTGATTGAAGGTACTTATTGGGTACAGATCAATGACAATACTTCCAATAACCTTGGTTGTACGGTTACTGCTGAAATTGAACTCACTTCCAACTTTACTGATGTCGTGCTTGATGTTGCTAATGTGGATGTCAATGATGCTACCGATTGTACCTCCCCTGCTAATGGGTCCATCGTTATTGAACTTGCCGATATCACTTCTTCAGGGTCAGCTTTCGGAGACTTCACCTTCTCTATCGATGGGGTTACCACCAATACTTCAGACAATGCGGCACTGGCAATGACCTCTGCTACGGAGACCATCACCGGACTTGAGCCTGATACTTACAACATTGTCGTACTGGACGAAACTACCGGGTGTCTCTCTGATAACTATCAGGTCACTGTCGGTCTCGATGGTACCGAACCTACTGTTGCTGTCGCTTCCACTGATGATAACTTCTGTACTGGTGGTAACGGATCAATCACACTTTCTGTGACTGCTCCCGATACCGATGAAAATAACTACACCTTCAACTGGTTCCAGGGTACCGATAACACCGATGCCTTTACTACCGCTGAAGGATCGCCTGCTGACGGAGCTGTTGCCGGAGCTAATGCCGCAACTAACCTCGATGCTGGCTTCTATACCATCGTTGTTACTGCTCTGGGTACCGCTGCGGATGGGACCGGATGTTCTACTACTGTTATCGTGGAAATCGAAGATGATCCTTATGCTGTCGAAGTACAGGCTACTGGCGTCGATGTGATGGATTGTACTCCTGATAATGGGTCAATCACTATCAATGACCTCATCATCACTTCCGTCGAAGATGGTGCTGATAACACCGTAGCTCTCAACGATAGTGATGTGACCTATGAGATCTTCTCTGATGAAGACCTTACTACTTCGGTTGCTTCGGTTGCTGGTAATGTGGGTACTGCATTCACAGGACTCGCTCCGGGAACTTACTTCCTCACTGCTTCTTACGGTGGTGGTACGGTAGCGCCTGGGTGTACCTCACCTGCGGTGCAGTTCATCATCGATGACGATGCTAACAACCCAACTGTAACACTTACTCAGGCTGCGGCCAATACCATCTGTGATCCTGATGCTGGTACACTCGATGCTACAGGTTCTCTTACCGTGGATGTCACTTCTGGTGATCTCGATGGTAACTATGATGTGACATGGTACTTCGGAGCTACAGGAGATACTGGTACTCCTCTTACTCATGGAGCTACTGTCAACGATTCTGACATTACCATCACCCCTACTACTTCTGTGGATGGGTCACAAGAGTCTACCATCTCCGGATTGATTGAAGGTACTTATTGGGTACAGATCAATGACAATACTTCCAATAACCTTGGTTGTACGGTTACTGCTGAAATTGAACTCACTTCCAACTTTACTGATGTCGTGCTTGATGTTGCTAATGTGGATGTCAATGATGCTACCGATTGTACCTCCCCTGCTAATGGGTCCATCGTTATTGAACTTGCCGATATCACTTCTTCAGGGTCAGCTTTCGGAGACTTCACCTTCTCTATCGATGGGGTTACCACCAATACTTCAGACAATGCGGCACTGGCAATGACCTCTGCTACGGAGACCATCACCGGACTTGAGCCTGATACTTACAACATTGTCGTACTGGACGAAACTACCGGGTGTCTCTCTGATAACTATCAGGTCACTGTCGGTCTCGATGGTACCGAACCTACTGTTGCTGTCGCTTCCACTGATGATAACTTCTGTACTGGTGGTAACGGATCAATCACACTTTCTGTGACTGCTCCTGATACCGATGAAAATAACTACACCTTCAACTGGTTCCAGGGTACCGATAACACCGATGCCTTTACTACCGCTGAAGGGTCGCCTGCTGACGGAGCTGTTGCCGGAGCTAATGCCGCAACTAACCTCGATGCTGGCTTCTATACCATCGTTGTTACTGCGCTGGGTACCGCTGCGGATGGGACCGGATGTTCTACTACTGTTATCGTGGAAATCGAAGATGATCCTTATGCTGTCGAAGTACAGGCTACTGGCGTCGATGTGATGGATTGTACTCCTGATAATGGGTCAATCACTATCAATGACCTCATCATCACTTCCGTCGAAGATGGTGCTGATAACACCGTAGCTCTCAACGATAGTGATGTGACCTATGAGATCTTCTCTGATGAAGACCTTACTACTTCTGTTGCTTCGGTTGCTGGTAATGTGGGTACTGCATTCACAGGACTCGCTCCGGGAACTTACTTCCTCACCGCTTCTTACGGTGGTGGTACGGTAGCGCCTGGGTGTACCTCACCTGCGGTGCAGTTCATCATCGATGACGATGCTAACAACCCTGCTGTAACACTTACTCAGGCTGCGGCCAATACAATCTGTGATCCTGATGCTGGTACACTCGATGCTACAGGTTCTCTTACCGTGGATGTCACTTCTGGTGATCTCGATGGTAACTATGATGTGACATGGTACTTCGGAGCTACAGGAGATACTGGTACTCCTCTTACTCATGGAGCTACTGTCAACGATTCTGACATTACCATCACTCCTACTACTTCTGTGGATGGGTCACAAGAGTCTACCATCTCTGGTCTGATTGAAGGTACTTATTGGGTACAGATCAATGACAATACTTCCAATAACCTTGGTTGTACGGTTACTGCTGAAATTGAACTCACTTCCAACTTTACTGATGTCGTGCTTGATGTTGCTAATGTGGATGTCAATGATGCTACCGATTGTACCTCCCCTACTAATGGGTCCATCGTTATTGAACTTGCCGATATCACTTCTTCAGGGTCAGCTTTCGGAGACTTCACCTTCTCTATCGATGGGGTTACCACCAATACTTCAGACAATGCGGCACTGGCAATGACCTCTGCTACGGAGACCATCACCGGACTTGAGCCTGATACTTACAACATTGTCGTACTGGACGAAACTACCGGGTGTCTCTCTGATAACTATCAGGTCACTGTCGGTCTCGATGGTACCGAACCTACTGTTGCTGTCGCTTCCACTGATGATAACTTCTGTACTGGTGGTAACGGATCAATCACACTTTCTGTGACTGCTCCCGATACCGATGAAAATAACTACACCTTCAACTGGTTCCAGGGTACCGATAACACCGATGCCTTTACTACCGCTGAAGGGTCGCCTGCTGACGGAGCTGTTGCCGGAGCTAATGCCGCAACTAACCTCGATGCTGGCTTCTATACCATCGTTGTTACTGCTCTGGGTACCGCTGCGGATGGGACCGGATGTTCTACTACTGTTATCGTGGAAATCGAAGATGATCCGTATGCTGTCGAAGTACAGGCTACTGGCGTCGATGTGATGGATTGTACTCCTGATAATGGGTCAATCACTATCAATGACCTCATCATCACTTCCGTCGAAGATGGTGCTGATAACACCGTAGCTCTCAACGATAGTGATGTGACCTATGAGATCTTCTCTGATGAAGACCTTACTACTTCTGTTGCTTCGGTTGCTGGTAATGTGGGTACTGCATTCACAGGACTCGCTCCGGGAACTTACTTCCTCACTGCCTCTTACGGTGGTGGTACGGTAGCGCCTGGGTGTACTTCTCCTGCGGTGCAGTTCATCATCGATGACGATGCTAACAACCCAACTGTAACACTTACTCAGGCTGCGGCCAATACCATCTGTGATCCTGACGCTGGTACACTCGATGCTACGGGTGAATTATTAGTTACCGTTACCTCAGGTGATCTGGATGATAATTATGATGTGACATGGTACTTCGGAGCTACCGGGGATACTTCTATTCCTCTTACTGATGGAGCTACTGTCAACGATTCTGATGTGGATCTCACTCCTAATACTTCTGTCAATGGTGCCCAACAATCCAGAGCTAGCGGTCTGATTGAAGGTACTTATTGGGTACAGATCAATGACAATACTTCCAATAACCTTGGTTGTACAGTTACTGCTGAAATTGAACTCACTTCCAACTTTACTGATGTCGTACTTGATGTTGCTAATGTGGATGTCAATGATGCTACCGATTGTACCTCCCCTGCTAATGGGTCCATCGTCATCGAACTTGCTGATATCACTTCTTCAGGGTCAGCTTTCGGAGACTTCACCTTCTCTATTGATGGGGTAACCACCAATACTTCAGACAATGCGGCACTGCCAATGACCTCTGCTACGGAGACCATCGCCGGACTTGAGCCTGATACTTACAACATTGTCGTACTGGACGAAACTACCGGGTGTCTCTCTGATAACTATCAGGTCACTGTCGGTCTCGATGGTACCGAACCTACTGTTGCTGTCGCTTCCACTGATGATAACTTCTGTACTGGTGGTAACGGATCAATCACACTTTCTGTGACTGCTCCCGATACCGATGAAAATAACTACACCTTCAACTGGTTCCAGGGTACCGATAACACCGATGCCTTTACTACCGCTGAAGGGTCGCCTGCTGACGGAGCTGTTGCCGGAGCTAATGCCGCAACTAACCTCGATGCTGGCTTCTATACCATCGTTGTTACTGCGCTGGGTACCGCTGCGGATGGGACCGGATGTTCTACTACTGTTATCGTGGAAATCGAAGATGATCCTTATGCTGTCGAAGTACAGGCTACTGGCGTCGATGTGATGGATTGTACTCCTGATAATGGGTCAATCACTATCAATGACCTCATCATCACTTCCGTCGAAGATGGTGCTGATAACACCGTAGCTCTCAACGATAGTGATGTAACCTATGAGATCTTCTCTGATGAAGACCTTACTACTTCTGTTGCTTCGGTTGCTGGTAATGTGGGTACTGCATTCACAGGACTCGCTCCGGGAACTTACTTCCTCACTGCCTCTTACGGTGGTGGTACGGTAGCGCCTGGGTGTACCTCACCTGCGGTGCAGTTCATCATCGATGACGATGCTAACAACCCAACTGTAACACTTACTCAGGCTGCGGCCAATACCATCTGTGATCCTGATGCTGGTACACTCGATGCTACAGGTTCTCTTACCGTGGATGTCACTTCTGGTGATCTCGATGGTAACTATGATGTGACATGGTACTTCGGAGCTACAGGAGATACTGGTACTCCTCTTACTCATGGAGCTACTGTCAACGATTCTGACATTGCTATCACTCCTACTACTTCTGTGGATGGATCACAAGAGTCTACCATCTCCGGATTGATTGAAGGTACTTATTGGGTACAGATCAATGACAATACTTCCAATAACCTTGGTTGTACGGTCACTGCTGAAATTGAACTCACTTCCAACTTTACTGATGTCGTACTTGATGTTGCTAATGTGGATGTCAATGATGCTACCGATTGTACCTCCCCTGCTAATGGGTCCATCGTCATCGAACTTGCTGATATCACTTCTTCAGGGTCAGCTTTCGGAGACTTCACCTTCTCTATCGATGGGGTAACCACCAATACTTCAGACAATGCGGCACTGCCAATGACCTCTGCTACGGAGACCATCGCCGGACTTGAGCCTGATACTTACAACATTGTCGTACTGGACGAAACTACCGGGTGTCTCTCTGATAACTATCAGGTCACTGTCGGTCTCGATGGTACCGAACCTACTGTTGCTGTCGCTTCCACTGATGATAACTTCTGTACTGGTGGTAACGGATCTATCACACTTTCTGTGACTGCTCCCGATACCGATGAAAATAACTACACCTTCAACTGGTTCCAGGGTACCGATAACACCGATGCCTTTACTACCGCTGAAGGGTCGCCTGCTGACGGAGCTGTTGCCGGAGCTAATGCCGCAACTAACCTCGATGCTGGCTTCTATACCATCGTTGTTACTGCGCTGGGTACCGCTGCGGATGGGACCGGATGTTCTACTACTGTTATCGTGGAAATCGAAGATGATCCTTATGCTGTCGAAGTACAGGCTACTGGCGTCGATGTGATGGATTGTACTCCTGATAATGGGTCAATCACTATCAATGACCTCATCATCACTTCCGTCGAAGATGGTGCTGATAACACCGTAGCTCTCAACGATAGTGATGTGACCTATGAGATCTTCTCTGATGAAGACCTTACTACTTCAGTTGCTTCGGTTGCTGGTAATGTGGGTACTGCATTCACAGGACTCGCTCCGGGAACTTACTTCCTCACTGCCTCTTACGGTGGTGGTACGGTAGCGCCTGGGTGTACTTCTCCTGCGGTGCAGTTCATCATCGATGACGATGCTAACAACCCAACTGTAACACTTACTCAGGCTGCGGCCAATACCATCTGTGATCCTGATGCTGGTACACTCGATGCTACAGGTTCTCTTACCGTGGATGTCACTTCTGGTGATCTCGATGGTAACTATGATGTGACATGGTACTTCGGAGCTACAGGAGATACTGGTACTCCTCTTACTCATGGAGCTACTGTCAACGATTCTGACATTGCTATCACCCCTACTACTTCTGTGGATGGGTCACAAGAGTCTACCATCTCCGGATTGATTGAAGGTACTTATTGGGTACAGATCAATGACAATACTTCCAATAACCTTGGTTGTACAGTTACTGCTGAAATTGAACTCACTTCCAACTTTACTGATGTCGTGCTTGATGTTGCTAATGTGGATGTCAATGATGCTACCGATTGTACCTCCCCTGCTAATGGGTCCATCGTCATCGAACTTGCTGATATCACTTCTTCAGGGTCAGCTTTCGGAGACTTCACCTTCTCTATCGATGGGGTAACCACCAATACTTCAGACAATGCGGCACTGCCAATGACCTCTGCTACGGAGACCATCGCCGGACTTGAGCCTGATACTTACAACATTGTCGTACTGGACGAAACTACCGGGTGTCTCTCTGATAACTATCAGGTCACTGTCGGTCTCGATGGTACCGAACCTACTGTTGCTGTCGCTTCCACTGATGATAACTTCTGTACTGGTGGTAACGGATCTATCACACTTTCTGTGACTGCTCCCGATACCGATGAAAATAACTACACCTTCAACTGGTTCCAGGGTACCGATAACACCGATGCCTTTACTACCGCTGAAGGGTCGCCTGCTGACGGAGCTGTTGCCGGAGCTAATGCCGCAACTAACCTCGATGCTGGCTTCTATACCATCGTTGTTACTGCGCTGGGTACCGCTGCGGATGGGACCGGATGTTCTACTACTGTTATCGTGGAAATCGAAGATGATCCTTATGCTGTCGAAGTACAGGCTACTGGCGTCGATGTGATGGATTGTACTCCTGATAATGGGTCAATCACTATCAATGACCTCATCATCACTTCCGTCGAAGATGGTGCTGATAACACCGTAGCTCTCAACGATAGTGATGTGACCTATGAGATCTTCTCTGATGAAGACCTTACTACTTCAGTTGCTTCGGTTGCTGGTAATGTGGGTACTGCATTCACAGGACTCGCTCCGGGAACTTACTTCCTCACTGCCTCTTACGGTGGTGGTACGGTAGCGCCTGGGTGTACTTCTCCTGCGGTGCAGTTCATCATCGATGACGATGCTAACAACCCAACTGTAACACTTACTCAGGCTGCGGCCAATACCATCTGTGATCCTGATGCTGGTACACTCGATGCTACAGGTTCTCTTACCGTGGATGTCACTTCTGGTGATCTCGATGGTAACTATGATGTGACATGGTACTTCGGAGCTACAGGAGATACTGGTACTCCTCTTACTCATGGAGCTACTGTCAACGATTCTGACATTGCTATCACCCCTACTACTTCTGTGGATGGGTCACAAGAGTCTACCATCTCCGGATTGATTGAAGGTACTTATTGGGTACAGATCAATGACAATACTTCCAATAACCTTGGTTGTACAGTTACTGCTGAAATTGAACTCACTTCCAACTTTACTGATGTCGTGCTTGATGTTGCTAATGTGGATGTCAATGATGCTACCGATTGTACCTCCCCTGCTAATGGGTCCATCGTCATCGAACTTGCTGATATCACTTCTTCAGGGTCAGCTTTCGGAGACTTCACCTTCTCTATCGATGGGGTAACCACCAATACTTCAGACAATGCGGCACTGCCAATGACCTCTGCTACGGAGACCATCGCCGGACTTGAGCCTGATACTTACAACATTGTCGTACTGGACGAAACTACCGGGTGTCTCTCTGATAACTATCAGGTCACTGTCGGTCTCGATGGTACCGAACCTACTGTTGCTGTCGCTTCCACTGATGATAACTTCTGTACTGGTGGTAACGGATCTATCACACTTTCTGTGACTGCTCCTGATACCGATGAAAATAACTACACCTTCAACTGGTTCCAGGGTACCGATAACACCGATGCCTTTACTACCGCTGAAGGGTCGCCTGCTGACGGAGCTGTTGCCGGAGCTAATGCCGCAACTAACCTCGATGCTGGCTTCTATACCATCGTTGTTACTGCGCTGGGTACCGCTGCGGATGGGACCGGATGTTCTACTACTGTTATCGTGGAAATCGAAGATGATCCTTATGCTGTCGAAGTACAGGCTACTGGCGTCGATGTGATGGATTGTACTCCTGATAATGGGTCAATCACTATCAATGACCTCATCATCACTTCCGTCGAAGATGGTGCTGATAACACCGTAGCTCTCAACGATAGTGATGTGACCTATGAGATCTTCTCTGATGAAGACCTTACTACTTCTGTTGCTTCGGTTGCTGGTAATGTGGGTACTGCATTCACAGGACTCGCTCCGGGAACTTACTTCCTCACTGCCTCTTACGGTGGTGGTACGGTAGCGCCTGGGTGTACTTCTCCTGCGGTGCAGTTCATCATCGATGACGATGCTAACAACCCAACTGTAACACTTACTCAGGCTGCGGCCAATACCATCTGTGATCCTGATGCTGGTACACTCGATGCTACAGGTTCTCTTACCGTGGATGTCACTTCTGGTGATCTCGATGGTAACTATGATGTGACATGGTACTTCGGAGCTACAGGAGATACTGGTACTCCTCTTACTCATGGAGCTACTGTCAACGATTCTGACATTGCTATCACTCCTACTACTTCTGTGGATGGATCACAAGAGTCTACCATCTCCGGATTGATTGAGGGTACTTATTGGGTACAGATCAATGACAATACTTCCAATAACCTTGGTTGTACGGTCACTGCTGAAATTGAACTCACTTCCAACTTTACTGATGTCGTACTTGATGTTGCTAATGTGGATGTCAATGATGCTACCGATTGTACCTCCCCTGCTAATGGGTCCATCGTCATCGAACTTGCTGATATCACTTCTTCAGGGTCAGCTTTCGGAGACTTCACCTTCTCTATTGATGGGGTAACCACCAATACTTCAGACAATGCGGCACTGCCAATGACCTCTGCTACGGAGACCATCGCCGGACTTGAGCCTGATACTTACAACATTGTCGTACTGGACGAAACTACCGGGTGTCTCTCTGATAACTATCAGGTCACTGTCGGTCTCGATGGTACCGAACCTACTGTTGCTGTCGCTTCCACTGATGATAACTTCTGTACTGGTGGTAACGGATCAATCACACTTTCTGTGACTGCTCCTGATACCGATGAAAATAACTACACCTTCAACTGGTTCCAGGGTACCGATAACACCGATGCCTTTACTACCGCTGAAGGGTCGCCTGCTGACGGAGCTGTTGCCGGAGCTAATGCCGCAACTAACCTCGATGCTGGCTTCTATACCATCGTTGTTACTGCGCTGGGTACCGCTGCGGATGGGACCGGATGTTCTACTACTGTTATCGTGGAAATCGAAGATGATCCTTATGCTGTCGAAGTACAGGCTACTGGCGTCGATGTGATGGATTGTACTCCTGATAATGGGTCAATCACTATCAATGACCTCATCATCACTTCCGTCGAAGATGGTGCTGATAACACCGTAGCTCTCAACGATAGTGATGTGACCTATGAGATCTTCTCTGATGAAGACCTTACTACTTCTGTTGCTTCGGTTGCTGGTAATGTGGGTACTGCATTCACAGGACTCGCTCCGGGAACTTACTTCCTCACTGCCTCTTACGGTGGTGGTACGGTAGCGCCTGGGTGTACTTCTCCTGCGGTGCAGTTCATCATCGATGACGATGCTAACAACCCAACTGTAACACTTACTCAGGCTGCGGCCAATACCATCTGTGATCCTGATGCTGGTACACTCGATGCTACAGGTTCTCTTACCGTGGATGTCACTTCTGGTGATCTCGATGGTAACTATGATGTGACATGGTACTTCGGAGCTACAGGAGATACTGGTACTCCTCTTACTCATGGAGCTACTGTCAACGATTCTGACATTGCTATCACTCCTGCTACTTCTGTGGATGGATCACAAGAGTCTACCATCTCCGGATTGATTGAAGGTACTTATTGGGTACAGATCAATGACAATACTTCCAATAACCTTGGTTGTACGGTCACTGCTGAAATTGAACTCACTTCCAACTTTACTGATGTCGTACTTGATGTTGCTAATGTGGATGTCAATGATGCTACCGATTGTACCTCCCCTGCTAATGGGTCCATCGTCATCGAACTTGCTGATATCACTTCTTCAGGAGCTGCTTTCGGAGACTTCACCTTCTCTATCGATGGGGTAACCACCAATACTTCAGACAATGCGGCACTGCCAATGACCTCTGCTACGGAGACCATCGCCGGACTTGAGCCTGATACTTACAACATTGTCGTACTGGACGAAACTACCGGGTGTCTCTCTGATAACTATCAGGTCACTGTCGGTCTCGATGGTACCGAACCTACTGTTGCTGTCGCTTCCACTGATGATAACTTCTGTACTGGTGGTAACGGATCAATCACACTTTCTGTGACTGCTCCTGATACCGATGAAAATAACTACACCTTCAACTGGTTCCAGGGTACCGATAACACCGATGCCTTTACTACCGCTGAAGGGTCGCCTGCTGACGGAGCTGTTGCCGGAGCTAATGCCGCAACTAACCTCGATGCTGGCTTCTATACCATCGTTGTTACTGCGCTGGGTACCGCTGCGGATGGGACCGGATGTTCTACTACTGTTATCGTGGAAATCGAAGATGATCCTTATGCTGTCGAAGTACAGGCTACTGGCGTCGATGTGATGGATTGTACTCCTGATAATGGGTCAATCACTATCAATGACCTCATCATCACTTCCGTCGAAGATGGTGCTGATAACACCGTAGCTCTCAACGATAGTGATGTGACCTATGAGATCTTCTCTGATGAAGACCTTACTACTTCTGTTGCTTCGGTTGCTGGTAATGTGGGTACTGCATTCACAGGACTCGCTCCGGGAACTTACTTCCTCACTGCCTCTTACGGTGGTGGTACGGTAGCTCCTGGGTGTACTTCTCCTGCGGTGCAGTTCATCATCGATGACGATGCTAACAACCCAACTGTAACACTTACTCAGGCTGCGGCCAATACCATCTGTGATCCTGATGCTGGTACACTCGATGCTACAGGTTCTCTTACCGTGGATGTCACTTCTGGTGATCTCGATGGTAACTATGATGTGACATGGTACTTCGGAGCTACAGGAGATACTGGTACTCCTCTTACTCATGGAGCTACTGTCAACGATTCTGACATTACTATCACTCCTACTACTTCTGTGGATGGATCACAAGAGTCTACCATCTCCGGATTGATTGAAGGTACTTATTGGGTACAGATCAATGACAATACTTCCAATAACCTTGGTTGTACAGTTACTGCTGAAATTGAACTCACTTCCAACTTTACTGATGTCGTGCTTGATGTTGCTAATGTGGATGTCAATGATGCTACCGATTGTACCTCCCCTGCTAATGGGTCCATCGTCATCGAACTTGCTGATATCACTTCTTCAGGAGCTGCTTTCGGAGACTTCACCTTCTCTATCGATGGGGTAACCACCAATACTTCAGACAATGCGGCACTGCCAATGACCTCTGCTACGGAGACCATCGCCGGACTTGAGCCTGATACTTACAACATTGTCGTACTTGATGAAACTACTGGCTGTCTCTCTGATAACTATCAGGTCACTGTCGGTCTCGATGGTACCGAACCTACTGTCTCCGTCGCTTCTACTGATGATAACTTCTGTACTGGCGGTAACGGATCTATCACACTTTCTGTGACTGCTCCTGATACCGATGAAAATAACTACACCTTCAACTGGTTCCAGGGTACTGATAACACCGATGCCTTTACTACCGCTGAAGGGTCGCCTGCTGACGGAGCTGTTGCCGGAGCTAATGCCGCAACTAACCTCGATGCTGGCTTCTATACCATCGTTGTTACTGCGCTGGGTACCGCTGCGGATGGGACCGGATGTTCTACTACTGTTATCGTGGAAATCGAAGATGATCCTTATGCTGTCGAAGTACAGGCTACTGGCGTCGATGTGATGGATTGTACTCCTGATAATGGGTCAATCACTATCAATGACCTCATCATCACTTCCGTCGAAGATGGTGCTGATAACACCGTAGCTCTCAACGATAGTGATGTAACCTATGAGATCTTCTCTGATGAAGACCTTACTACTTCAGTTGCTTCGGTTGCTGGTAATGTGGGTACTGCATTCACAGGACTCGCTCCGGGAACTTACTTCCTCACTGCCTCTTACGGTGGTGGTACGGTAGCGCCTGGGTGTACTTCTCCTGCGGTGCAGTTCATCATCGATGACGATGCTAACAACCCAACTGTAACACTTACTCAGGCTGCGGCCAATACCATCTGTGATCCTGATGCTGGTACACTCGATGCTACAGGTTCTCTTACCGTGGATGTCACTTCTGGTGATCTCGATGGTAACTATGATGTGACATGGTACTTCGGAGCTACAGGAGATACTGGTACTCCTCTTACTCATGGAGCTACTGTCAACGATTCTGACATTGCTATCACTCCTACTACTTCTGTGGATGGGTCACAAGAGTCTACCATCTCCGGATTGATTGAAGGTACTTATTGGGTACAGATCAATGACAATACTTCCAATAACCTTGGTTGTACGGTCACTGCTGAAATTGAACTCACTTCCAACTTTACTGATGTCGTTCTTGATGTTGCTAATGTGGATGTCAATGATGCAACAGATTGTACCTCCCCTGCTAATGGATCCATCGTCATTGAACTTGCTGATATCACTTCTTCAGGAGCTGCTTTCGGAGACTTCACCTTCTCTATCGATGGGGTTACCACCAATACTTCAGACAATGCGGCACTGGCAATGACCTCTGCTACGGAGACCATCACCGGACTTGAGCCTGATACTTACAACATTGTCGTACTGGACGAAACTACCGGGTGTCTCTCTGATAACTATCAGGTCACTGTCGGTCTCGATGGTACCGAACCTACTGTTGCTGTCGCTTCTACTGATGATAACTTCTGTACTGGTGGTAACGGATCTATCACACTTTCTGTGACTGCTCCTGATACCGATGAAAATAACTACACCTTCAACTGGTTCCAGGGTACCGATAACACCGATGCCTTTACTACCGCTGAAGGGTCGCCTGCTGACGGAGCTGTTGCCGGAGCTAATGCCGCAACTAACCTCGATGCTGGCTTCTATACCATCGTTGTTACTGCTCTGGGTACCGCTGCGGATGGGACCGGATGTTCTACTACTGTTATCGTGGAAATCGAAGATGATCCGTATGCGGTCGAAGTGACGGCCACGGGTACCGATGTAACGGATTGTACTCCTGATAATGGTCAAATTGATATCACTGGCTTGAATATTACTTCTATTGAAGACGGTACATCTGCGCAAACGACCACAGACACTGATGTGACCTACGAAATATTCTCAGATGAAGACTTGATGACTTCTGAAGGAACATTCACTGCCGGATCTACTAATTTGAGTAATCTGTCACCTGGTATTTACTATCTGACGGCATCGTACAGCAATTCAAGCACAATTGCTCCTGGATGTACTTCTCCTGCTATTCAGATAACGATTGCTGATGATGCCATCAATCCAATGATCGTGATAACTGAAAATCAGGCGAATACTTTCTGCTCTGGCTCTACTACTTCAGACGGTCAACTTACCGCAGTTATTGATGAGTCTGGGTCAGGAGGAAGTTCCACTGAGACTGCCAATTATACATTCCAGTGGTACAAAGGGGAAGTCGGAGACACGAGTGATCCAAGGGATGCTACCAGTACTACTACCTCAGGACTTGAAGATGGAGAATACTGGGTGCAGATATCAGACACTGCAAACCCCAATAATAACTGCTCAGCGACTGGTTCGGTTGTTCTGAGTCATGATCCGGCTTCTATTTCTATCACAGCATCAAGCTCGACTAATGATACAAATTGTGCAATTGACAATGGTACCATTTCGATTACAGAGGTGACACTTAACAGACTGAGTACTGCCACAGCATCTATTACTGCAGCCGCAATCGATGCTGACTATACATTGGAATATTTCGATGAGTCCGTGACCAGTCTTGGTAACTTCACTGCTACGGCCGGTATTTCCAACCTCGCAGCAGGAACTTACCTAATCGTAGCCACGCATAATACCTATGAGTGTACGTCTTCCTCAATAGAAATTGAAATTCTTGAATCAATTGACTTCCCAGAACTTACAAGCTCTACACAGGTGAACAACACCAGTTGCGACGATCCAACATCCGCAAATGGATCAATCACTATTCAATTTGAGACTGGTGGTTCATTCTCCGGTTCCGGATACACGTTGACATGGTACGATGGAACCAGCTCAACTACTGGAACAGTAAGAGCTGGTGGCACAGGAACTGGAACAAGCGCTGATCCATATATCTTATCTGGACTGGATGATGGTAATTACACAGTAGTGATTCAGGATGGGGCAAATAGCTGTTCTTCTGAATTCACCTTCGAAATCCTTGATGAGAAAGAATTCCCAGTATTAAACATCGATGTAGACAATGTAACTCATAACAATAGATGTGATGTAGGCAATGGATCTATCGTCATCGAAGCCTCCGACATTACTGGTCGTTCGACAGATATTTCAGATTACGAGATACGTATTGTCGGTACAAATTCGTCAGCGGATGATGCCACATACAACCCGACTACTACATTGACGATCTCAGATCTGGATGTGGATATCTATACGATCACTGTTACTGATGAAAGTACGACATGCGCCTCCGCCTCTATTGAAATTGAAATTTTGGATGAGAGCGCTAATCCTGAACTTGTAATCACAAGTCAGACGGCCAATCAGAATTGTGGTGGAACCAACAGTATTGGGGCAATCACCATTACTGCCGATAATGAGGATCATACATCAGGAAACTATACTTTCCAGTGGTACGATGGTAGCACCACCACAACCACCGTAGGTGCTGCTCATGGTGTAACCGATACAGAGGCGACCATATCAGGCGTTCCAGATGGATTTTATACTGTAGTAGTGACAAATACCAGCGGTTCTACTAATAATGGTTGTATTACAACGCAAACCTTTGAAATCACCAATGAACAGGCTGGACCGATTGTTACCAGTTTCACTTCGAATAACAATACCATTTGCACGACAACTGGAAATGGATCTTTTGAACTCTTCCAGGCCACTCTCAACGGAACAGAGATCGATTCTACTACTTTGGAAAACGATTATACATTGACTGTTTACTCAAATGCGGGAGCTACCACTTCGGTAGCAGACGGGAATCCTGCTAATGGTCAATTGGTTTACGACAGTTTATCCGGTAGTACCGATGGAACCATGTACTACGCAGTATTGCAAAATGAAACTTCACTGTGTACATCTGACACCATCCAGTTTACCATCTTCGATAATCCGTTGAACCCGCTGTTGGCCATTGATATTGTTCAAGCCGATTCTACCTGTTCCGCCTCATTAGGCACTGGAATACTTGTTGCAACAGGAGATGGTATGGGTGATGATAATGCCGACTTCTCCTTCGAATGGTTTGATTCAGACGGTAACTCAATTAGCACCAATGATACCCTTTCACAAGTATTTGCAGGTACATATGAAGTGAGGGTCAGCAGTGCAAACTCCGGATGTAGTTCTACTGAATCAGTAGTGCTGGAGAACGTACCTCAATCGCCTGAGATCACTGACTTTACCATAACTCAAGCAACAACTTGTAACCCTGGAAATGGTGTATTTGCTATTACTGGTGTGAGTATTGCTACAGTTGATAGATATAGGTTCGATTTCTATGATGTCAACCCATTGAGTGGCTCTCCTACTGCACTGCAATCATCAACGAATCCTATATTCTCAACGGCGTTGCCAAGTACTACCTATTACGCGGTAGCTGTCGATACACTTACAGGATGTAGTACGAATGCAGTTCAGGTTGAATTTGGAGGAGATGATGTTGTGCTTCCAGTGTTGATCATAGAGGAATTCAATAATCAGGAAAATTGTGACCCTGGTAATCCAAACGGATCCATTACAGTTTCTGCTGATGGTAGTACGGATAATACACTATACAATTTCGTCTGGACTGATAGTGACAATAATGTCGTAGAGGCAAATAATGCGACAGTAAGTGGTCTTGCTGCTGGAGTTTATACGATAACCGCAAGTAGTGTTGCTACTGGTTGTGCAGAAACACTAACTCTTGAGATCAGTGATCAAATTCCTCCGTTCCTTCTGACACCTACAGCGGAAGCAAATACTTCATGTACAGATCCAAATGGCTCGGCAGGAGTAACTGTAGTTCCTGTAGGTTCGGGACAAGCGAATGCGAATACGACCGTTCGTGAGGCTCAATTTTATTGGTTCAGCAATGCAGCGGACGCAACTTCAGATAATCTTGCGAATGCAGATCATGTTGGAGAAACGTACGCTGGTCTACCTGCTGGAACATACACCGTCATTGCTCAAGATGTAAATGACCTATTCTGTTTCTCTGAGTCTGCTTCCATTGAGGTACTCGATGAAACAGTAACTCCTGAATTTGCCGCAGAAGTCACAAGAAACCTCACGGTATGTTTTGAGGACGCGCCGAATGGGTTTGCTCAGATTGATACTATGATGGATATCTCGAATCTTGATTTCCAATGGTTCGAAGGAGCAGATTTAACCGTTACCCCGATTCAAACGGGACTATTTGTTGACTCACTCGCTATCGGGGAATACACAGTAGTTGCTACGAATCGTGTTAGTGGTTGTTTCTCAACGCAAACAATTGATGTGACGGATGAACGTCCTGTCATTGCGGACCCTACAATCATTCCAATTGGGGGCCGCACAAATTGCTTGTTCCCTGATGGTCGTGCAACGGTTAACTCCGCAGGTCAAACGGAAGACTTTGAATTCAGATGGTATGCTGCTGACGATCCGAATACTTTGTTGTTCGTAGGAGACGACATCAGTACATTAGATACAATTACCTATGAGATTGTAGCCTATAACCTCTCCACTGGATGTGAATCCGGAAGATCTGTTGTGACAATAGCTAATGAAATAACCGATCCAGCGTTTACCGTACAGGTAACACAATCGATTTGTCTAAGAACAGAAGATGGTTCTACCAACCAATTCTCTGGTCAGGCCTTCGTAGCAATTGAAGACTTTGGGGTATTTGTTGATTCCGTTACATATCTGGATGAACAAGGAGATATTGTTCTGGCACGACGAGGTGGAGAAACTCTGATTGACGCAACTCCAGGTAATTATACAGTGAATTTCAGGGCCAGCAATGGTTGTGATTACTCTGCTAGTTTCACCATCGCTGCTGAAATTCAGATCTACAATGGTGTCTCTGCCAATGGGGATGGATTCAACGACTTCTTCCTGATTGATTGTCTTGACTTCTTTGAGAATAACAATGTGCAGATATTCAACAGAGATGGCGTGAAAGTCT
Organism: Cyclobacteriaceae bacterium; assembly: GCA_965215825.1. Lineage (GTDB taxonomy): Bacteria > Bacteroidota > Bacteroidia > Cytophagales > Cyclobacteriaceae > JAWPMT01. The sequence continues at coordinate 3,439,365 of CBDCEM010000003.1, forward strand.
ACGAAGTGGATAATTATGACAATAATGATCGTAGGTTCAACGGTACCTCGAACATTGGTACAACTCAGAACCTACCAGCAGGCACCTACTTCTATATCATTGACAGAGGTGATGGAAGTGAGTTGATACAAGGATTTTTGGAGTTAGTTAGATAAATTACAACGATGAAGACATTTAAGTACGGACTGCTGTTTTTGTGTACCCTGCTTATTTTGGGTACCGTGGAAGCGCAACAACGGGCAATCACTTCTACCTACATGTACAATGGGTTGGTTATCAACCCGGCATACGCGGGTAGCTTAAATGTGTTATCGCTTACAGGTGTCCATCGGGACCAATGGGTAAACGTAGATGGTGCTCCTCAATTCCAGGTATTTACAGGTCACACTTCTTTGCTTTCCAATAGAATAGGAGTTGGACTGGTCGTATCAAAGGATCAAATTGGTGTCCATGACGATGTGGGAGTATTTGGTAGCTATGCTTATAAAATCCGTACCAGCATTGGAATTTTAGCCATGGGATTACAAGCTGGTTTCAACAGTCGTACCTCTGATTTTAGTAATCTGACCTTATTAGACAATAACGACCCCTTTCTGTTTGGACAGCAAAGTAACTTTACGCCGAATGTTGGAACAGGGATATACTTTGCAAATCCAGATTTCTTTTTTGGAGTTTCAGTACCCTACATATTGGAAAACCGGGTTTATGATGAGTTGGATCTGGGAAATTCTGACCTTCCATCAGTAGATAAATCATTTCTGAACTCTCGAGAAAGTCGATACTACTATGTGTCCTCTGGTGGAATTATCCACCTCTCAAGCAAAATAAAGTTGAACCCCTCCTTCCTACTCCGAATTCAGGAAGAGCAAAAGATTGGTTATGACATTAACGTTAACGTGATCTTTGACGAGATCGCATACGTAGGCACCAATGTACGTCGAGGGGGTGATATCACTTTTGTTGGGCAACTTATATTGAATGAGAACTTCAGAGTAGGTTATGCTTATGACGCAATCACTAACAACCTAAACGACTATTCTGCTGGTAGTCACGAAATTCTGGTGAATTATCGAATTAAATTGAGAAACTTCAAGAGAGACCCGGGTTGCCCGGTTTATTTCTAAAGTTTATTTCTCCTTTGATTTACTGAGGTCCGATAAAAGTGAATTAGTAATTGAAAGGAGGATACTGAAGAATAGTGCCCACCAAAAACCGTCAACATAGAACCCGGAAACGAGACCGTCCGCCATCAGAATAATCACAGCATTAATCACTAGTAGAAACAGTCCCAACGTTACGAAGGTCAGTGGAATCGTAAAAATGATTAGAATAGGTTTTACCAGTCCATTGAGTATAGCCAAAACGATTGCCAGGATCAGTGCTGCAAAGAAATCTTCAATATAAACACCAGGTAACAGGTACGATACAATAAGTACCGCCACCGAAGACAAAATCACTTTGAGAAAAAAATTCATTCTGTTTTCGTTTTATGCTTCTTCTTGAAACCAGCTCGCATAGCGAATGTAATTGCCGGCAATTCGTTTCATCATTGATCGATTCTTTTCATCGATCTCCTTCACTTTCTTAGCGGGAACACCCGCGTATATGCAATTCTCCTCCACTATTGTACCTTCGAGAACCACCGCTCCTGCTGCGATGAACGCTCCTTTCTTTACGACTGCATTGTCCAGAACTATTGCGCCCATTCCGACTAAAGTCTCGTCCTCAAGTGTGCACCCGTGAACGATTGCATTATGCCCCACAGTAACATTATCTCCAATTTTTGTAGCCGCTTGCTCAAACGTACCATGGATTGTTGCATTGTCCTGAATGTTTGAATTATTGCCAATTCTGATGGAATTAACATCTCCTCTGACTACCGCACTGAACCATACAGTACATTTTTCCCCCATGATAATATCTCCAATCAACACAGCATTTTCAGCAAACCAACAACCTTCTCCATGCTGTGGTGAGTGTCCTCTTACTTCTTTTACTATGGCCATTTACTCTTTTTCCATAAACATAACTTTAATTTGCAGCTTTTTGAATCAAATCCGTTTCATTTTCAAAATGCTTAAGCACTTAGTCCTTCTGAGTACAGTCCTTGTTTCGTTTCTTAGATGTGAGACACAAAAGGAAAATTTGGAACAATCCGAAGTTCCATACGCTCTCCAGGAATTAAAATTAGACAGTATAAAATCCATCATAACGATCATTCTGGACAATGGCGAGAGCCTTCAAGACAGCCGCAGTAGGATTTTCTCTGGAATTATCAAAAAAGATGAAAATGATTCGGTCCGGTCAGTTAATTTCTTCGTTGAACAATTGTTTATCGATAGTGTCAATTATTCCTTTGCAATAGACTTAATCAACTTGGAAAGCTGGGACAGCATGAAACAAAATACATTGCACATTGATAGTGCATTTGTACTTTCCAACTTCACGCACCTGGCTTTATCATCTGTCACCATTGGTGACGTTTCCAACGAATTACTCTTTCCCATTCGAATTGAGAAAGATTCCTCCAAAATTTACTTTGAGGGAAAAACAACTTTGGTCATAAAAGACTGGGGATTTGAATTTCCAGAATCGAACAAATTGCATCTGGGCTTATCTCTTTTTTCCCTTTCCGAAAAATGAACATGACATTTTGTCACGAATCTGCCACTAGGAATTATCTTTGTAACAAATCGGATCATGATGGATGGTGTAATTGAGGATATCTCGATATTGAAGGAAGCACAAGAAGAATCTTGTGAAGTAAAAGTCACTAAAGACGAACAAAATCATAAAGGACGAAAGCTATACATCGAAAGTTATGGCTGTCAAATGAACTTCTCCGACAGTGAAATTGTAACCTCTATTCTGCAAAAAGATGGTTTCGGAACCACTTCAAATTTTGAGGAAGCAGATGTAATCTTACTCAATACCTGTTCAATCAGAGAAAAAGCGGAATTAACGGTTAGAAAGAGGCTCAACCAATTCAATAAGATCAAAAAAGACCGACCTGAAATTACTGTCGGTGTATTGGGATGTATGGCAGAACGTTTGAAAGCCCAATTGCTGGAAGAGGAAAAAATAGTGGATTTGGTTGCTGGTCCAGATGCCTACAGGGACTTGCCTAACCTTGTCCAGGGAGCTGCATCTGGAAATAAAGGAGTCAATACTTTTCTGTCTAGGGAAGAAACATATGCCGATATCTCTCCGGTACGGTTGAATTCCAACGGAGTTACCGCATTTATTTCCATTATGCGAGGTTGTGATAACATGTGTTCTTTCTGTGTTGTGCCATTTACAAGAGGTCGTGAAAGAAGTCGGGATCCGCATTCTATTGTTGCTGAAGCTCGTCAACTATTCGAGGATGGGTACCGTGAAGTAACGCTTTTGGGTCAGAATGTAGATTCTTATAAGTGGTCGGCAGTGGAAAACAACAAAGCCCGACTGAATAAGGCAGGTGTGGAAGAAATCGTCAATTTTGCAGGACTACTTGAGATGGTCGCCCTTGTTGCGCCTCAACTTCGGATCAGATTCTCGACCTCTCATCCAAAAGACATCACAGACGAAGTACTTCACACCATGAAGAAGTACGACAATATCTGTAAATACATTCATTTGCCTGCTCAGAGCGGCAACACCCGTATATTGGAATTGATGAACCGTACTTATAGTCGGGATTGGTACCTGAATCGAGTGGCAGCGATTCGGAAAATCTTAGGTGAAGATTGTGGAATAAGTTCCGACATGATTGCGGGGTTTTGTACGGAAACAGAAGAAGAACATCAGGATACGTTGACTTTAATGGATCTGGTAAAGTACGATTTTTCTTATATGTTCTATTACTCTGAACGACCAGGCACATTGGCTGCCAAAAAATACGAAGATGATATTCCTCTCAACCTGAAGAAGAAAAGGTTGAGTGAAATCATTGCTAAACAACAGGAAATCTCCCTTGAACGAAATAAGAGGGATATTGGCCGGATATTCGAAGTATTGATTGAAGGAAAAAGCAAGCGTTCTGATCAACAATTGCAAGGGAGAAACTCGGCTAATAAAGTAGTGATTTTCGACGATCCAGGCCTTGAAAAAGGAACTTACGCCAAAGTGAAAGTAACAGGTTGTACTGCCGCAACACTACTGGGGGAATTGGAAAACTAGTATGGATTACAAGGTCAACGCCGAAATACAATCAATTAAGCAACGATTTGAGATCGTTGGTGTTTCTCCATTCCTAAATAATGCCATTCGTGTGGCCATGCAGGTTGCACCGACGGACATGAGTGTACTTATTCAAGGAGAAAGTGGAGCAGGAAAAGAATCATTTTCAAAAATCATTCATAGTCTTTCACATAGGAAACATGGGCAATTTATAGCCATCAACTGTGGTGCGATACCAGAGGGAACTATCGACTCAGAGCTATTTGGTCATGAAAAAGGTTCATTTACAGGAGCTACGGATACACGTAAGGGCTATTTTGAAGTTACTAACGGAGGCACCATCTTTCTGGATGAAATTGGTGAAATGCCGCTATCCACTCAAGCCAGACTACTGCGGGTTCTGGAAAATGGCGAATTCATCAAAGTGGGCTCGTCAAAAGTTCAAAAAACAAATGTCCGTGTCATAGCGGCCACAAATGTTGAACTACAGGGCGCCATCTCGAAGGGGAAATTCCGTGAGGACCTCTATTATCGGTTGAGTACCGTTCCTATCAAAGTCCCAGCACTACGGGAAAGAGGAGATGACTTACTATTATTGTTTAAGAAATTTGCTGCAGATTTCTCTGAGACTTATAAAACAAAACCGGTATTCTTAAGTGATGAAGCAAAACAAGTCCTCAAATCGTTCCGGTTTCCTGGGAATATCAGGCAATTAAAAAACCTGGTGGAGCAAATCAGTGTTCTGGAAATGGATCGTGAAATTAGCGCTGATAAGCTTCGTGAGTACCTGCCACGAGATTACAGTAATCTTCCCGCAGTATTAGAAAAGGAGCAGTCTGGCGAAAATTATTCAGAAAGGGACTTACTTTATAAGGTTTTGTTTGACATGAAAAAAGACATGTCTGATATGAAGAAACTTATCCTTCAATTAATCCAGGACAACCCTTCTAGCAACGAGATCCTCCAGGAGCATCAACACTTATTCAATAACGTGTCTTCAAACACGCCACCAGTTGCCCCTCCTAGTGTTCCTTCCGAGGTAAGTACACCATTGTTGATCGAGCCAAAAGCTGAAGTCGATGAGAACTACGAAGACATCATAGAAGATATCGTACACTTACCTCATGAAGAAGACACACTTTCTTTGGAGAAAAAAGAAAAGGAATTGATTATTAAGGCGTTAAAGAAAAACAATAATAAGAGAAAATACGCTGCCAGAGATTTGGGTATATCTGAGCGTACACTTTATCGCAAAATCAAGCAATATGAAATTGAAAGCCTCTAATTTATTCCTGATCACCTTACTGTTTCCGCTATTAGGTTGCGGTGTTTATGGATTCACCGGTGCTTCAATTTCGCCCGATACCAAAACTATTTCTATACAAACTTTCTACAACAACGCAGTTCTTGGCCCTTCCAACATGAGCGTTTTGTTCACTGAAAGGATAAAAGACTATTATCAGCAAAATACAAACCTCGCTCTGGTAGATGAAAATGGAGATCTACAATTAGATGGCTATATTGCTGATTACAAAATAACACCGGTAGCCGCAAATTCGTCAAGAAATTCGTCCGGGCAAGACCTTTCTACCCTCTCTCGCATTACTGTCACCGTATTTGCCTCTTATGTTAATGTGAATGATGACACATTTGATTTCGAAAAACGCTTCTCCTTTTTTGTGGATTTCGATCAGAATTTAGACCTAAGTTCAAATGAACAAACCTTTGTCGAAGAGATTTTTGATCAGATAGTTATTGATATATTCAACGCCTCTGTCGCGAATTGGTAATTTTTTATATCTTTAGATTTTCAATTATTGACCTTTTCATGTGAACAAAGAGAAGTTTATAGACTGTCTCAGGGACCCTTCTTTACTTCAGGATAATGAAATTCGTGAGCTAAACCAACTGGTTAAGAAATATCCCTATTTTCAGGGTGCCAGGGCGCTTTTAGCCAAGGTGTCGAAGGAAAGAAACTTGAAAGATGCTGCCCTGTGTATTTCTTCAGCAGCAGTTTATACAACTGACCGGTCGTTATTAAAAAAATATATCAGCGATCATCTTTTCTTTCTGGACTCTAGAGAAGTTACAAAAGAAGAGAAAGTGCCTCCGGCAAAAACTCCCGCAGCAACCCCCAGACCTCCTGCTCAATCAAAGGAGACTGCCAAACAAGCGGTTCCTCGAAAAAGTCCACGTAATCCGGAAAGCACACCCAAAACGAGGCCCGAGCAGTCCAAAAAGCCAGATAAAAAAGAAACCCCACCTTCTGGAAATTTAAAGAAAACACCGACTCCTCAGAAAATTCCTGATGTCAAGAAAGTAGCGTCAAAAGAAAAAACTCCGGAGCCAAAAAAAACCACCTCTATAAAACAAGCATCCGCGGCGGAAGAAGAATTAACCGGCCTGCGGGCATCTGCGACGAATCTTGACGATTGGATTAAAGAGATTCATGAAGACATAGAAGCTCTGAAACAATCGAAAGCTCGGTTTCAGGAGATGGAAAAGAAATTTGAAGAGGAAGAAAAGAAAAAAGAAGAGGAAGATGCTGTAAATGCAGCATTGAAGAAAGTGACAGGCAGTAAAAAGACTACAGAGGATCCTGTTAAAGAAGCGGAGAAGCACGAAATTAAACCTGACAGCAGTAAGGCGGTAAAGAAGAACACGGTTAAAGAGGAGGAAATCACCCAGGATGTTCCTGATAAAGAAGAAAAGACGCCCAAAAAAGCCAAAGTCAAAGCCTCAGTAAAGAAAACCACTTCTAAAAAGGTCAAAAGCGAGTCTCCTACTTCTGTAAAACAAAAAGAAGCAAAGTCGCCTGCTAAGGCTAAAAAGACAGAGGTTCAGAAAAAAACTGAGAAGCCCGAGACTAAGAAAAAGCCTGCAAAAAAGGTAGAGTCTCCAGAGCAAGAAGATACTTCGACATTGAAAGTCGTCCGAAGGAGATCAGGCAAGGTTCAATCAACCACCTTCGAATCCGTCGAGGCTAAGTCTGAAGATGAGAATAAGGACAAAATTATTGATGAGTTCATTAGTTCCAGTCCAAAGATTTCCAAATCGGACAAATCAAAAATAACTTCTGAGGAAGAAGAAAAAGAGGACTTATCTGATCAGAGTAGCAGGTTTCAAGCCGATATCGGAACCGAATATTTAGCTGAAATATACGTCGAACAAGGCAAGGTAAGCCGAGCTATTTCCATTTACGAAAAACTGAGTTTGAAATTCCCCGAAAAAAGGTCTTATTTTGTGGCTCGAATTGAAGAACTGAAGTTGAAGTAAGAGATTTAGTATGTACGTAATTATCGGACTCATCCTTGTCCTAGCCGTTTTTTTAATTTTAATTGTCCTTGCTCAAAATCCAAAGGGAGGTGGGCTATCCAGTCAATTTGGAGGAAGTGGCGCATCTCAATTAATGGGTGTTAAGAAAACCGGAGATTTCCTTGAAAAAGCAACTTGGGCTGCAGCGATAGCTATTTTAGCACTTTCTCTTAGTACCAACTTTTTCATGAATACCGAAAATACTGGTGAGCCATCCAGCCCAAATCTGGAAAATACCCAGGCCCCTACTCCCACTATTCCTACTTTTGACGAAGATGCGTCATTACCAACTGAAGGTTTGGTAGAAGACGATTCGGCCAGCGGCAATTAAGCCGCTGTACCCAGGTGCCGCATCAACATACGTTTAGCCAACGGTAAAATTGTTGGCTGCTCCGGAAAAGCCATTTTTGTTACCAGAGAAAATGTTGCGGGATTGGGCAATTGCTTATTGCCTTTTGCTAATTCCAGCTTGATCCGCTCAAATGGACGGCTGAAATCCATGAAATCCTTGGTAAGGAAACGTAGACTTATACCTCGGTATCGCTCTTCAGCACTTTCAAAGACACTCGTCTTATATGCATAGACGGATATTTCACGGCGATTATCGTAGTTAATCAACAAATAGCCTTCATCGATATACATAGGAACGATTCCGACGGGTTCGAATTCCATTTGATTTTCTACAAATTCATAAATTTCCTTTCCTTCCTCAATCATCTTTGTAAATCTTGGCAGGGTAAAAGTGATAATCGCTTCCAATTCCTGTAGAACCTTATCATCAGTTACATTTTTTTCGAATGTAAGCTTCAATTTTCGAATATCGGCACGGGATACTTTCTTTGGAAAATGACTCCAGATGGAGTTTTTCCGATTTTTGAATTCCTGCAAATTTCCTCTGTGATAGATTAAATCCGACAAGGAGGGATACAAGTGAATATTCCCAAAATTTTGCCCTATCTGTTTTAAATATGCCAGAACAATATATTTCTTGTATTCGAAATCTATCGTTCCTTCAGTCAACCAATCTGCACTCAGTTTATCCATATCATGTCAGTTTTGTCTAAATAAGTTAGGAACAAAATGTCAGAATTTACATGCACAAGCCTTTGAGATGACAGGGGGACTGAAATAATGTCAGTAAAAACCGGAAAAACTGACAAAATCCAAGATTGGCACAGCTTATGATAATAGGCATTTGTCTTATCGAGAGATTTTACAAAAAAAATTGTAACATAGAAATGTCAAAGATTAACTTCAAACCACTTGCCGATCGGGTTCTTGTGGAGCCAGCGGCGGCCGAAGAAAAAACTGCATCGGGATTGTATATTCCTGATACTGCAAAAGAGAAGCCCCAAAAGGGAACGATCGTAGCAATTGGAACAGGAAAACCAGACGAGCCTATCACAGTAAAAGAAGGTGATACCGTGTTGTACGGAAAATACTCCGGCACCGAAATCAGTATCGACGGTACTGATTACCTAATCATGAAAGAAAACGATATCTACGGAATCGTTTAAACCAAATCCGAAAAGATAATAATCAAGAAAACATCATGGCAAAAGATATATTTTTCGATACAGATGCGAGAGATCAGCTGAAGAAAGGTGTAGATACCCTGGCTGACGCTGTAAAAGTGACATTAGGACCTAAAGGTAGAAATGTCATCCTTGACAAGAAATTTGGCGCTCCTTCCGTAACCAAGGACGGTGTTTCTGTGGCCAAAGAAATCGAACTGGAAGAGCCTATTGAAAACATGGGTGCTCAACTTTTGAAAGAAGTAGCTTCTAAAACTGCAGACGATGCAGGTGATGGAACTACTACTGCAACTGTATTGGCTCAGGCTATTTTTGGTCACGGTATCAAAAACGTAGCCGCTGGAGCTAACCCAATGGATCTCCGAAGAGGAGTTGACAAAGCAGTTACTGCTGTTGTTGAAAACTTGCGAGGCCAGTCAAAAGAGATATCTACCAACGATGAGATTTCTCAGGTAGCTACTGTCTCAGCGAACAATGATGCTGAAGTTGGCAAAATGATCGCAGATGCGATGGACAAAGTTGGAAAAGATGGTGTAATCACTGTTGAAGAAGCAAAAGGTACTGAAACAGAAGTAAAGACTGTGGAAGGTATGCAATTCGACAGAGGATACCTCTCTCCTTACTTCGTGACCAATACTGATAAGATGGAAGCGGAATTGGAAAATCCATACATCTTGATCTACGACAAGAAGATTTCCAACATGAAAGAGTTACTTCCTGTATTGGAGGCTACTGCTCAGACTGGAAAACCTTTGTTGATCATTGCTGAAGACGTAGAAGGCGAAGCCCTTGCAACTTTGGTCGTGAACAAAATCAGAGGTGCGCTAAAAATCGCGGCAGTGAAAGCTCCTGGTTTTGGCGACAGAAGAAAGGCCATGTTGGAAGATATCGCAATTCTTACAGGTGGTACTGTAATCTCTGAAGAGAGAGGATACAAGCTGGAAAATGCGACACTTGATTACCTTGGAACTGCTGATAAAGTGAACATCGACAAAGACAACACTACTGTTGTTAACGGTGCAGGACAAGGAGACGACATCCAGGCTCGAATCAATCAGATCAAGCAGCAGGTCGAAAATACAACTTCTGATTACGACAAAGAGAAGTTGCAAGAGCGATTGGCTAAACTTTCTGGAGGAGTAGCTATTCTATACATCGGAGCTGCTACTGAAGTAGAAATGAAAGAGAAGAAAGATTTGGTTGACGATGCTTTGCATGCGACCAGAGCTGCTGTTCAGGAAGGAGTTGTCGCAGGTGGAGGTGTTGCTTTGATTAGAGCAAGTGCCGCGCTTGATGGTATCTCAACCGAGAATGGTGACCAGGAAACTGGTGTCAATATCATCAAAGCTGCAATCGAAGCTCCTTTGAGAACAATTGTTGGCAACGCAGGTGGCGAAGCTTCTGTAGTAGTTAACAATGTAAAAGATGGAAAAGATGATTACGGTTATAACGCCGGAACTGACGAGTATGTGAACATGTTCTCTGCAGGCATCATCGATCCTACTAAAGTGACTCGATTGGCACTAGAGAATGCGGCATCCATTGCTGGTCTGTTGCTGACCACTGAGGCGGTTGTTGCTGACCGACCTGAGCCAGAACCTCCAATGCCTGCTGGCGGCGGTGGAATGCCTGGTGGCATGGGCGGCATGATGTAAGATCATATTGTCATTACATATAAAATAGGCCCTCCAAATTGGAGGGTCTTTTTTATTTTAGTCAAAAATGAATCATGGCAAAGAAGCAAATTTCATTTTGGCCCCTATTGATTGAATTCATATCTGTAGTTTTCGCTGTATTACTCGCATTAGGATTGAATTCATACAAACAAACCATGGACCTGAGAGAAGAAAGTGAAATACTATCTCAGAAAATCCTGACAGAATGTGCAAGGAACCTCGACGCCCTGGATTCCGTCAATATCCAAAACAATGGTTATTTGACCTACCTCGACTCCATGCTTTCTTTAAAAGGTGAGATAGAAGGCTTCAGCATCAACTTTGGTGGCGAACTATTGACCAGCAGTGCCTGGAAATATACGCAAAACTCAAGGGCCTTCAATTACATGGATAGCGAGTTACTTAATGATGCAACAGTAGTCTATGAGCTACAAGACTACTACATGAAGGTCTCAGGAGATATGTTTCAGAATATCGGTGAAATGGTACTCAATTCAGAAAATGTCGAGTCTGTCACCTTACTAAAAACATCACATTATTTCACTACGAATGCCCACGATGTAGGTCAACAGTTAGAAAATGCCTATAAAGAGTTACTGGCCGACCATCAAAGAAAATAAGTATCGCTTCAATCCAAGATTTTCTTATCTTCGGCGTTTAGACCCAAGCTTAACCCATGACCTACATTGTTGTTACCCTCGCTTACATTTTAATTCTAACTGGCATCATCATATACAAGAGTCGAACCGTCAAGAGTGAGGAAGACTTTGTAGTAGCTGGAAGAAATGTGCCAGTATATTTACTGGTGGGTACATTGGTTACAACCTGGATAGGTTCCGGAAGCTTATTTGGCACCGCCGGGTTGACCTTTCAAGTAGGTTTTTCCGAATTATGGTTTTCACTCGGTGCCTGGATTGGTATCCTCGCGGTGTATTTCATTGCGGCAAAGGTGAGGCGCATATCACAATACACACTTACTGATATCCTTGAGAAAAGATATTCTCCCATTGCAAGACTTCTGGGTACCATCACCATTATTGTTGCCTACCTGATAATCGCCGGTTATCAATTCAAAGGAGGAGGTCGATTTCTTGCAATCCTCACGGAAGGAGCCATAAGCATTGAAACCGGAATGTTGATCACCTTTCTAATCATCATTGTGTTTACTGCACTCGCGGGAATGGTCTCTATTGTTTCAATTGATATTTTTAACGGAATTATCATGATACTGGGGGTTATCCTGGCTGTTCCATTCGCTATTTCAGGTTTTGGAGGCTGGGACCAGGTTGTAAGTACCATCAATGAGGTAAGTCCGGACCACCTGTCTGTGTTCGAAGGTCATGAACCACAATGGTACCTTGGAATCATGTTACCTACCCTGATCCTATTATTGAGTGAAAGCAGTGTTTACCAAAAATTTTCCTCCGCCAAAGATGCCAAGTCAGCCAAAAAAGCAGTAATGGGTATGTTTGTTGGAGTAGTAACAATTGAATTCCTGATGTGTTTGTTGGCTATAGTAGGATTTGCCATTTATGCCAATGATCCAAGATTCTTTTTACCTGATGGGTCCATCAATGCAGCCGTTTCAGAAGAGGTAATTCTTAGAATTGGTTTTGAGAAGTTACCACCATACATAGGATCATTATTGTTTGCCGGTGGAGCCGCAATTATCCTTTCAACGGGTAACACCTTCCTGATGGTTACTTCCACAAATTTCTCACGGGATATTCTTGAGAAATATTTCATCAAAAACCCATCCGAGAAGAAAAAGATTTTCATGCAGAGAATTTCCATCGTTTTCCTCGGTCTGCTGGCTTTCCTTATCATGACACAATTCGAAGCCATCCTGGATATGGCATTCATTTCCTACACGATGATTGGCGCATCCCTGGCCCCTCCACTTCTGGCAACATTCTTCTGGAAAAGAGTTACCAAAGAAGGCGGTGTTGCATCTATACTCGCTGGAATGTTGACAGTTGTGTTCATTGAGTTAATGAACCGTACATTAGATACACCACTTGACCTGGGCGTCATTTCTTTCCCATTCGACTCCAAGATGATTGCAATACCAGCATTGCTTATGTCCATCATTGCACTTGTCGGCGTGAGTCTTTTAACCAAGCCAAGTCCAAAAGAAATTACCGATCCATTTTTTGAGGAAGAATAATTAGCGTAATTTCGCTGTTAGAAAAATATCACTAAGTCGCAGAATGTTTTGCGGCCCAGGTGACTGTAGCTATTATTCTAACAAGCGTACCCCATGCAGGAATTTGGACTTAAATCTCAGACTTCCGATCTGAAAGACATTGGAATCAAAGTAGAAGAAGCGCACTGGAATTTAACCCAGGCTGAGCTTATCGAAGAAGCAATAACGCAAGGTGAAGGCCACCTGGCAGATACAGGAGCCCTGGTCGTCCACACCGGTAAATTCACAGGAAGAGCTCCCAAAGATAAATTTATTGTTGAAGATGATGTAACACGTGATCCGGTTTGGTGGGGGAATGTAAATCAACCCATTTCCGAAGCTCATTTTGATCGCCTATACAGCAAAATCGTTGGTCATTTAGGTGATAAAAAAGTCTATGTCAGAGACATGTATGCTGGCGCCGATAAGACTCATCGTCTTCGTGTAAGATTTATCAATACGTTCGCGTGGCATAATCTGTTTACATACAACATGTTCTTGCAGCCAGAGGAGTACAAATTGGAATCGTTTGATCCAAACTTCACTGTAATCTGTTGTCCAAGATTTAAAGCCGATCCTGAGACTGATGGTGTCAATCAGGAAAACTTTGCCATCATCAATTTCAAGAAAAGAGTGATACTGATCGGAGGAACTGAGTACTCCGGAGAAATGAAAAAAGGTATTTTCTCCGTCCTCAACTTCATGCTTCCTCACAATGATGGTGTCTTGTCCATGCACTGCTCAGCCAACATGGGTGTTGATACCAGAGACACGGCAATCTTCTTCGGCCTTTCTGGCACAGGAAAAACCACTTTATCCGCAGACCCTAATAGGTTGCTAATTGGAGATGACGAACACGGATGGACTGAGAAAAATGTCTTCAACTTCGAAGGTGGCTGTTATGCGAAGGTGATCGATCTTTCAGCGGAAAAAGAACCGGATATTTGGAATGCTATCAAATACGGGGCTATTGTAGAAAATACAGTATTTGAAGAAGGTTCAAGAACTGTGGACTATCACAATAGTTCTGTAACGGAGAATACCAGGGTTTCCTATCCATTAGAGCATATTCGAAATGCCATCTCTCCTTCCATTGGAGGTATTCCAAGAAATATCTTTTTCTTGACGTGTGATGCATTTGGGGTAATTCCTCCTATCCAGAGGTTATCTAAGGGACAAGCGATGTACCACTTTATTTCCGGCTATACTTCCAAAGTGGCGGGAACTGAAGCAGGGATCACGGAACCGGTACCAGCATTTTCTGCATGCTTTGGTGCACCATTTCTCCCACTTCACCCAACCAGATATGCTGAGATGTTAGGGAAAAAGATGGAAGAGCATGAAGTAAAAATCTGGTTGATCAATACCGGATGGACCGGAGGTGCTTATGGTGTAGGAGAAAGAATCAGTTTGAAATATACCCGAGCTATGATCACGGCTGCTCTGGATGGTGTATTGGATAATGTCGGATACCGAACTCACTCTATTTTTGGAGCTGAGATTCCTCTAACTTGTCCTGATGTTCCTTCAGAAATTCTTAGCCCACGGGAAACCTGGAAAGATGATATAGCTTTCTACAAACAAGCAAATGACCTGGCAACTCGTTTCAATGAAAACTTCAAGAAATTTGAAGAATTTGCGAATGAGGAAATCATGTCAGGTGCTCCCAAAGTCAATACGAAATACGTATAACTAGGACTAAGTCCAACCCCCAGGATTTAAGTCCACCAAAGTTATACGAGCCCAAAAATGAAGGCCGCAATCTTTCGATCGCGGCCTTTTCTATTTTTTTGATAATCAAGAATCTATCACGGAGGCCCCAACGTGAAACTGTCATCTGGCGTTCCTGAAAAACACCTTGAAATCACCGGAAATTCCTCCGTAATCACATAAAAATAATCAAAAGTCTCCGTACCTTCTGATACTTCCGTAGATAAGATAACCGAATTTGAGATGCCATTGCAAGCATCCAGGTCTCCTACTCCACTAACGAATTCATAGTCATTGGTATATTTCCCGTTGTGCTCCCCACATGGAGCACTATCTCCATCACCTGGCCTTTCGCCTGTCTTTAACTGATAACTCGGGCTTAATTCCACCATATTTCCTGCTGCATCAGGGCCATACTTATACAAGATAGGGTAACCATCTCCGGCCCATCCTACAAATGCTTCATTAGCGTTGGCAGGAACTGCTGTACCCGTCCCCAGGCCTTCTAATATCTGATCGGCATATGGTGCAAAATCGCCATGGTAATGATACTCCCCATTGGGTTGTACATGAGCAATTGCACAATCCAATCCTACTGCCGCCATATTGTTGTTGGGTTCAAAAACCCAATCCCAATTAAACTCGCCTGTACTCTGGTCTTCAAAAATGAAAGGTTCACCGGGAGCAGGATCTATTTTCACTCCATTAAGCGCTACTCCAAAGACGAACTTAGGCCTCCCGTTACTTTGCAAAATACTTGTAGTGCTGCCAGCTAAACTCGGCTGAGTAGGAATATTCCAGATCTTTTCCGTTTGACTAAGTTCTGAAACTATATTCGGTATTTGGTTGCCCCATTCGTGAGATGGCAAACCTGTGGTAGTGACAACTCTGGAACCGGCATCATTAAAACTTTCGTTGTATTCAGTTTCGAACGCATCTTCCGTACAATCCCGATTATCCTGATCAATGCTATCACCATTAGAGCCATTATCACATACAGTATCATCATTATCTTCGATAGTCAGGGTCAACGAGCCCGAGCCCAGGGTAACTCCAGTAGGCAACGCATCAGCATCAACGGTGATGATGATGGTTTCATTTGCTTCCCCTGTGGTATCGTCAGTCACATCAATGGTGAGTGTAGCTTCGTTGGACCCATTACTAATTGCTACGGAGGTAGCGCTTTCATAATCAGTGCCTGCGGTAGCAGTACCCGAAAAACCAACAGGAATAGTTAAAGAAACTCCAGTGGAATTTTCAGCACTCAGTGTTACGGAAATAGAGACAGTTCCAACAGACTCGTCAAAGCTCGAGGATGTCGTAGATACTGATACGGAAGCCCCAAAACCCGGTAATTCAATAGGATCATCAGAACATGAAATAAAAAGCGCCAGGCTTAACGTACACAGACTTCCTAAAGTGAATTTTAGCATATTCGAAAAAATAAATGATTAAAAAAAACTGTGCAGGCACTACAATGATAGTGATTTAATTCCTCCAACTTCCAAAAAACCTCAAAATGACTTACCGTCATTGACCTGATTTTTCTCATGTGGAAAACTCACAGCCTCGAACTAAGGTCTCTTCGATCAGGTTTTATTATTTTGTATGATACTTACTGGAATACTTTCCAGAGCTATTTGATTGTTCAATTAGCACTAAAAAACCACCATGTATTTAATTTTCGATACCGAGACTACTGGTCTTCCCCATAATAAATCAGCACCTGTCGAAGATCTCGACAACTGGCCCAGATTGGTACAGATCGCCTGGCAACTTCATGACCAGCACGGTAAACTAATTTCCACAGGAAACCACATCGTCAAACCAGATGGCTTTACCATTCCTTTCAACGCCGAAAAGATTCATGGTATTTCGACGCAAAGGGCATTAGAATCCGGAGAAGATCTAAAAGATGTTTTGGGCAAGTTCACAGAAGATGTGAATCGGGCACAGGTGCTAATCGGGCACAACATTGAATTTGACAATAAAATCATAGGGGCAGAATACCTGCGAACTGAGGCTCCAAATATTCTCGTCGACTTTCCAAATATCGACACATCAGTCGAAACCGTAGAATTTTGCCAGTTACAGGGGGGTATTGGAGGGAGACTGAAGCAACCCAAATTGATCGAACTTTATGAGAAGTTATTTGGGGAAGGATTTGGGGATGCGCACGATGCTGCCTACGATGTAGATGCTACCGCTAAAGCCTTTTTCGAGCTACTCCGGCGTGCCATTATTCCCTCCTTTGATGGCACTGAAGCTGCTGCAATTACCTATGAAGCACCTGATCTCGATGCAGCAAACTTTGCCTCGAGTCGAAAAAAATCTACGGGCAAAATTGGTGATAAGCGTGTCGATGCGAAAGATATCAAGGGACCATTCGTCCACTTACACGTTCATTCTCAGTTCTCCGTTCTCCAGGCAACACCGGATGTCACCCAAATCGTAGCAAAGGCCAAGGAAAACAACATGCCGGCTGTGGCAATGACTGACCTTGGCAATATGTTTGGTGCATTCAAATTTGTTAAAGCAGCTCTTGACAATGATCTCAAGCCTATTGTAGGATGTGAATTCTTTGTAGCGGAAGAACGTACAAAAACAAAATTTACTAAGGACAATCCCGACAAGCGTTTTCAGCAAGTATTGATTGCAAAAAACAAAACGGGTTATCACAACCTTTCGAAGCTTAGTTCCCTGGGATACATGGAGGGCCTTTATGGTCTCTACCCCAGGATAGACAAGGACTTAATCAAACAGTATAGCGAAGGTCTCATTGCCTTAAGTGGTGGTTTGAGAGGAGAAATACCTTTCCTGATCTTGAATGTTGGTGAAACTCAGGCGGAAGAAGCGCTTCTTTGGTATAAGGAAATCTTTAAAGATGATCTTTATCTGGAAATCAATCGTCATGGCCTGGACGAGGAAAATCATCTGAATGAGGTGCTGGTTAGCCTGGGACAAAAACATGACATCAAACTTGTAGCCGCCAATGAACTTTTCTATCTGGAGGAGAAAGATGCCCAGGCCCACGATGTTTTGATATGCATCAAGGAAAACGAAAAGCAAAGTACACCTATTGGTCGAGGCAGGGGATTCCGACCTGGATTACCCAACCATAATTTCTATTTCAAGTCTCAGGAAGAAATGAAGGCATCCTTTACCGATGTTCCTGAAGCAATTGAAAACATCAATGAGATACTGAAAAAGGTAGAACCCTATAAACTTGAAAGAGATGTACTACTACCTGCATTTGACATCCCAGATCAGTTTAAGCATCCCGAAGACGAAAAAGACGGTGGTAAGCGGGGGGAAAATGCCTATTTGCGACACCTAACCTACGAGGGCGCTAAAAAAAGATATCCGGAAATTACAGATGATATCCGTGAACGCCTCGACTTTGAACTGGCCACTATCGAAAATACCGGGTACCCAGGCTACTTTTTGATCGTGCAGGACTTCACTTCCGAAGCTCGAAATATGGGTGTTTCCGTAGGTCCCGGGCGAGGATCTGCAGCAGGATCAGCTGTTGCCTATTGTATCGGAATCACCAATGTAGATCCAGTGGCCTACGATTTACTTTTTGAGCGTTTCTTGAATCCTGATAGGGTTTCATTACCTGATATTGATATAGATTTTGACAATGAGGGGCGGGAAAAAGTCATTAAATATGTGATCGATAAGTATGGCGCCAATCAGGTAGCGCAAATCATCACTTATGGCACCATGGCACCCAAATCGGCGATACGGGATGCCGGAAGAGTGATGGAGTTGCCTCTGCCAGATACAGATGCAATTGCCAAGTTAGTTCCTGAAAAACCCGGTGCTAAATTTACCTCAGTATTCAAAGAAGTACCTGAACTTAAAGAACTTAAAAAGAAAAAAGACCTCCCTTCTCAAGTCCTGAATCAGGCAGTAGTTCTGGAAGGGTCGCTACGTAACACAGGTGTCCACGCTTGTGGAGTAATCATCACTCCTGATGACATGACCAAGTTCATTCCTATGGCCAAGGCCAAGGATTCTGACCTGATGGTCACACAGTTTGACAACAGTGTTGTAGAATCTGCAGGAATGTTGAAAATGGATTTTCTGGGATTAAAAACCCTCTCCATTATCAAAACTGCCATTGAAAACGTGGAGCGCCGCTTTGGTACCAGGATCGATATTGACGAAATCCCACTGACCGATCAAAAGACCTACGAGTTATACCAAAGAGGAGAAACCAACGGCACTTTTCAGTTTGAGTCTCCAGGGATGCAGAAACACTTGCGTGCGCTTAAACCCGATAAATTCGAGGATCTCATTGCGATGAATGCCCTCTATCGTCCAGGTCCAATGGAATACATTCCCGATTTCATTAAGCGCAAGCATGGTCAGCAGGAAATTAATTATGACCTGGATGACATGAAAGAATACCTTGCTGAAACTTACGGGATCACAGTCTATCAGGAGCAGGTTATGCTTTTATCCCAAAAGTTGGCGGGATTCAGTAAAGGTGAGGCGGACGTCCTGCGTAAAGCCATGGGCAAGAAAAAGCGGGATGTATTGGATAAAATGAAACCCAAGTTCGTTGAACAAGCCAAAGAAAAAGGGCACGCCGAAAAGAAACTCGAAAAGATCTGGAAAGACTGGGAAGCATTTGCGGCCTACGCCTTCAATAAGTCTCACAGTACTTGCTATTCGGTGGTCGCCTACCACACTGGGTTTCTGAAAGCAAATTACCCAGCGGAATACATGGCTTCCGTACTGACACACAATCAGAGTAACAATGATAAGATAGGTTTCTTCATGGAGGAATGTCGAAATCTTGGCATCAAAGTTTTAGGTCCTGACGTCAACGAGTCTGATCAACACTTTGTAGTAAATCAGATTGGTGAAATCCGCTTTGGATTGGGAGCCATCAAGGGTACAGGAGAAGCCGCAGTACAAGCCATTATTGAAGAGCGTGAGGCAAACGGGAAGTTCAAGGACGTTTTTGGTTTTGCCTCGCGTGTCAACCTCAGAGCCGTAAACAAGAAATCTTTCGAGACCCTAGCTAAGGCGGGCGGATTTGACTGCTTTGATAGTTATCACAGGCGCCAATATGTTGAAGCTGATGATGATGGACAATCTCTTATTGAAAAATCTATACGTTACGCGAATAAAATGGCCCAGGAAGCAGCAAGCAATCAAGCTTCTCTATTCGGAGGGGCTGGTGACTCTAATACCACGTTTAAACCGAAAATTGGTCATATCGAACCTTACGGAGAAATTGAAATGCTAAACATTGAAAAAGAGATGGTTGGCTTGTACATCAGTGGCCATCCTCTGGATCAATACGCTTTCGAAATGAAGTTCTTTACCAATACGGGAATAGGTGATCTGAAAGACCTTGAGAAGCTGCGCGGAAGGGAAATAAAGATGGGAGGAGTTGTAAGTAATGTACAACACCGAATGACAAAGACCGGGAAGCCTTTTGCTACGATGGTATTGGAGGATTACAATGATAGTCATCAATTCTTCCTCTTTTCTGATACCTATTTGAAGTTCAAGACTTTTCTCGAAACTGGCTGGTTCCTTTATATGACTGGTAACATTGGCAACCGATGGCACAGCGAAGAACTGGAGTTCAAAATCAACAACATCGAGTATTTAGGGGATATCCGTGAAAAGTTCACCAAAGGGTTGGAATTGCGGGTGCACCTGGATGATGTTAATGACATTCTGGTCAACGAACTAGAAGGGATTGTTGCTAAATACCCTGGAAGTGGAGCCTTTAGGTTAAACGTTGGTGGCAAGTTTGAGGAACGGAATATCAACCTGGAGATGATCAGTCGTAAAAATTCAGTATCCCCGACAAACGATTTGATTAAGGAAATAGAAGCTATCGAACAGGTGAGTTATAAAGTATTGACGTAACGGATCTTTCCAATTGTAGATGGTCTGATGAAAATACTTTTCAAGAATTACGTTTAACCAAAAAACTGGAACCTGATTGTTCCTTACCCCATCAGCATTCCTGCGATAGTAGCCGTCATCATGGTAGCTAAAGTAGCCCCCACTAAGGCTCTGAAGCCGAGTTTACTCAGATCTGATTGACGTTTTGGGGCCATCCCTCCTATGCCTCCGATCTGAATGGCTATCGAGCTGAAATTGGCAAAACCACACAAGGCATAAGTAGAGATGAGAATACTTTTATCGGAAAGTAATCCCGAGGCTTTCATCTCAGCCAGGCTCAAGTAAGCGACAAACTCGTTGATCACTGTCTTTTGTCCCAGAAGACTTCCAACTTTGATCGTCTCAGACCATTCAACGCCCATTAAAAAGGCAAAAACTCTAAATATTTGTCCAAGAATATACTCTAATGAAAACCCTTCAAATGCTCCATTAGTCGTAGATACCACCCAGGCATTTAGTCCCAGCCACTCTCCTATCCCGTCTACTAAAACCCAATTCAAAGCAAAGATGATAGCAATGAAAGCCAGCAACATCCCGGCAATATTCAAGGCCAATTTGAGGCCGTCTGAAGCTCCGCTTGCCAAAGCATCTACCAAATTAACACCTACACTTTCCTTGTTTACGGACAGGGAAGAATCAATTTTATCCGGATGGCTCTCCGGCATAAAGAGCTTTGCCATCACAATGGCCGCCGGAGCATTCATGATTGAAGCGCTTAATAAATAAGTCGCAAAAATACGCTGCTGTTCCGGGTCTCCTCCTCCGAGGAAGGAAACATACGCCCCAAGGACACTTCCCGCAATGGTTGCCATCCCTCCAGTCATCAGGCAATTCAGTTCCGAATTGGTCATTTTGCCTATAAAAGGCTTAACCAAAAGTGGAGCTTCTGTTTGCCCTAAGAAAACGTTCCCTGCCGCAGATAAACTTTCCGCTCCAGATAATCTCATGGTTTTCGTCATCACCCAGGCAAAGACATAAACGATCTTTTGTAGAATACCTAAGTAATACAACCCAGCGGTCACGGCCGAAAAGAAAATAACGGTTGGTAAAGCCTGGAATGCAAACAAAAAACCAAGGTTGTGCTTAATTCCATTGGCCGCATCACTGTTTCTCGCCAGGTCTCCATATAGGAATGCTGCCCCATCCAGGCCAAAACTTAGAAAAGTAACAAATCCTCCGCTGATCCAGGAAAATAGCTGATTAATGAAGGGAACGTAAGCAATCAACAAGGCAATTACCGCCTGCATCGTTACTCCTACTCCGATCAATCGCCAGCTCACACGGCTCTTATCAGCTGAAAATAAATACCCGATACCAACAAGTACTGCGAGACCAAATACGCCCTGAATGATGTCCAAAATCTAGTAGGTTAGGTTGAAAGTTAGTTTCTCCGATTGAGTTCGTCTCTGATTTTGGCGGCCTGTTCGTAATCTTCATTATTCAATGCTTCATCAAGCAATTCCCTCAACTCTTCAGAATTCATATCTCCCACCTTTTTGGGTTCATCCTCAAGGTCAGTCAATTCATCCAAATCCGACGCCACATCACTGTCTCCTTCTTCAGTAAGGACAATACCTGCCTCATCAAGGATAGTCTCACTTGTAAAAATATCAACATCAAATCTGAGTCCAATCGCTATTGCATCAGAGGGTCGCGAATCAATCTCAACAGTGCCTTTCTCTCCTTCGCAAATCACTTTTGCAAAGAACACCCCTTCTTTTAGGTCTGAGATATAAATCTCTTTAATATCGTAATCGAAACTCGCTGCAAACGACTTGAAAAGATCGTGTGTCATGGGGCGATTAGGCACGATCTTCTCTATTTCTATTGCAATGGCTTGCGCTTCAAACATTCCTATTATGATAGGCAATCGGCGATTTCCTCCAGTTTCGCCTAAAACCAGTGCAAATGAGCCTGATTGTGACTGACTGGAGGATAAGCCAAGTATTTCTAATTTTATTCTATCTGCCATTTATCCCTGACTGGCCTTAATAGCCTCGGTAAGTTTAGGCAAAACGTCAAAGGCATCACCGCAAATTCCATAATCCGCAGCCTTGAAAAACGGGGCCTCCGGATCCTTATTCACGACCAAAATTACTTTTGACGAGTTTACACCAGCAAGATGCTGAATAGCGCCGGAGATTCCAACAGCTACGTACAAAGATGGTGCGACTTTTACTCCTGTTTGGCCTACGTGTTCGTGGTGAGGTCTCCAATCCATGTCTGAAACTGGCTTGCTACAACCCGTTGCAGCGCCAAGAGTTTTTGCCAGGTCTTCAATAATACCCCAATTTTCCGGGCCTTTGAGTCCTCTACCTCCCGAAACCACAATATCTGCTTCGGGCAATAACACATCGCCTGTAGCTTTTTCCTGATTGGTAACCTTAACCGAAAAATCAGTCTCTGAAAGGGTTGGTGAAAATGCTTCCACAGACGCAGCACCACCATCTTCTTTGATTGGCGAAGCATTCTTTTTTAGGGTCAGAATTATCCTGTCACCTTCCACTGTGGTATTAGCAAACGCTTTTCCAGTATAGATGCTTCTTTTTACAACAAACCCATTAGAGGTATCTGGCAATTCTGCCACATTGGAAACAAGGGCAGCATTGGTCTTAATTGCCACTCTCGCAGATACAGGATCCCCAAGTGAGGATTTCGACATTACCAGTAACTGTGTTCCTTCAGCCTCAACAGCTTCAGCCAATGCCGAAGCATAGGCCATTATGTTAGGTTGCGCTAGTTTTTCATCTTGAGCATGAAGTATTTTTGTGGCGCCCGCTTTGCCTATTTCTTCTAGTCCTCCATCCGCTACAGCTCCAAAAACAACAGCTGTAACTTCAGATTCTACATGAGCCGCATAGCTCACCGCTTCCAATGAAGATTTCTTTACGTTACCTTCATCAAGTTCTACAAATGCTACTACTGCCATCTCTTACAATACTTTTGCTTCGTTTTTCAATAATTCAACCAACTCCTCCACATTGTCAGGATCGATCATTTTCACCTCGCTTTTTGCTGGAGGCAACTCAAATTCCTTTACTGCTGTTTTAACTTCATCGCTATCAGGTTCCACCACATTTAAAGGCTTGGATCTTGCCGACATGATACCACGCATATTTGGTATTTTCCACTCTGCGATAGGTTCCTGGCAACCCGCCACAAATGGCAATGAAAGCTCCATGTATTCTTTTCCACCCTCGATTTCACGAGCGATTTTTGCCTGATCCCCCTCAATATCTAAAAGCATCACCGGAGAAACGGATGGCATTCCTAACATCTCGCCGACCATTCCGTGTACCTGACCACCGTTAAAATCGATCGACTCTCTTCCCATCAAAATGAGATCGTAACCTCCTTCTTTCGCAGCATTGGCAATTTGCCTTGCCACAAAAAAGGCATCACTTGGGAAGGCATTCACTCGAATGGCTTCATCAGCACCGATAGCAAGTGCTTTTCGGATGGTAGGTTCTGTCTCCACTTCCCCCACATTGATTACCGTAATCGACCCACCGTGTTGCTCTTTCAACTCCACGGCTCTGGCCAACGCATAGTCATCATAGGGTCCGATGATATATTGAACTCCGGTGGCATCAAATTTTGTGTTATTGTCCGTGAAGGCAATTTTGGAAGTAGTGTCCGGCACGTGCGTGATACAGACGAGTATTTTCATGTTTTAATGTTTCATTTATGGTAAAACCGGGATCTCAAATGATCAGTTTCCTGATGAACAGGGTTAATGTTCAGAGTGTTCAAAAAGACCTGGTTTTCCAGTTAAACTGCAATAGGTAAAATGCTCCTAAATTTGAGGCGTGAAGTTAGTCAATAAAGCCTTATTATAAAATTGGAAGCCGCAAAGCAAAATCGTATTCAACACCTGGAAAAATACCTTGAAATTGACCCTGAAAATGCTTTTTCCAATTATGCATTGGCATTGGAATTGATTGGAATAGATGAGACACGAACGATCAAATTATTCAACTTCTTGCTGGAAAAGCACCCAAACTATACAGCCACTTACTATCATGCTGCGGCATTCCATTCCGAGCTTGGAAATATTGAAACAGCTCAACAGATATACGAAAAAGGAATTGAGATTTTGGAAGATACACATGACGATAAAGCATTACAAGAACTAAAGAATGCCTATCAGAATTTCATATTCGAGGAGGATTTATAAACTCCAAACCAAATAATTCATCTGAAAATCCGTCTCCATCGACATAATTCAAGGAGACATCAATACAAATTAAAAATTCCCTAGAACTACCTAAAATCCCACTACCCCTAGGTTTTCCCTTAGTCTTTTTTACTATCTGCCGCTAATTTTAACAGCTAACCTTACCTCCTAAAAATCCAACCTGCTATTAAAGAGCTTTGTCCGTTATCGTTCAATCAATCCAATTAGCACTTTACACACCTGGGCATAATAACGGATCATCGTCTATGAAGACTGAGACCTGTTTCCTTTGAATGATCTCAAGGCACTGTTAAATAAATTTGGTTACTGATCATACTTCTGGTAATCAGGTCACCTGGTGGCCTAATTACTTTCTTAGGGGAGCCGAGAGGCTCCCTTTTTTATTCATTCCTTCGCTTCGCGTAGTTCTATCACATTGATCATCACCCTTTTCCATTTATTTCAAAGTTTATGCAGGCGGGTACCGAGTGAATGAACATCTTGGTAAACTCAGAGTTCTCTCAGCGAGTAATTAATGTTAGTATCTAACGAACATGTAATTGCAACACTAAAGAAGATCAATCACTCCCTGTTCTTCACTATCTTTAGCACCTAATCCGTCAATACATGAAAGTACTTCTCGTATATCCTATCTTCCCAACGAGTTTTTGGAGTTTTGAAAAAGCTGTGCAAGGCTTGGGGAAAAAAGCTTTTATGCCTCCATTGAGCTTAGTAACAGTTGCTGCTTTGATGCCTCAGGAATGGGAGTTTAGATTGGTGGATCACAACATTGAACCGATCAAGAATGAAGATTGGGAATGGGCGGATATGGTGATGCTGTCAGGCATGATTGCCCAGAAACAGGATTTCATGGCGCAGATCAGGGAAGCGAAAAGACGAGGATTACCTGTCGCAGTAGGTGGGCCCTACGTAACCTCTCTCCCTAACGATCATCTGGATGCCGGAGCAGACTACCTGGTTATGGATGAAGGTGAAGACACGATTCCTCTGTTTCTAGAAGCCTTGGCTAATGGTGAGAAGTCAGGTATTTTCCGGTCTAAGGAAAAACCAGATGTCACTTTCAGTCCAGTCCCTCGCTTTGACCTGATCAAGCACGAGGCCTATTTCATCATGGCCATTCAATATTCCCGAGGCTGTCCGTTTAGATGTGAATTTTGTGATATCATCATTCTATATGGTCGTAAACCCCGAACAAAAACAGCGAGTCAGGTTCGTGCGGAATTAGATTCGTTGAAAGAACTGGGTTGGACTGGCGGTATCTTCTTTGTGGATGATAACTTCATTGGCAATAAGCGTACCGTAAAACCTTTCTTAAAGAATGTTATCGATTGGCAGGAGCAAAATGGATATCCATTTAGTTTCTACACAGAAGCATCCATTGACATGGCTCATGATGAAGAATTGCTCGACCTGATGGTTCGAAGCAAATTCTCTACCGTATTCATCGGAATCGAAACACCCGATACTGATAGTCTGTCACTTACGCTCAAGCATCAGAACAATCGAGAGCCCATGAACGAATCTATCACCAAAATTGCCAAAGCTGGCATTCGGATTATGGGTGGTTTCATCATTGGGTTTGACGATGAAAAACCAGGAGCTGGGCAACGGGTTGTAGACTTTTCGGTAGAAAACATGATTCCCGGCGTGACTTTTACGATGTTACAAGCGTTGCCAGGTACCGCTCTTTGGGATCGGTTGAAAGTCGAAGGGCGTCTAATAGACGATGCAAACCTCAATCAAACAACACTCCTCAATTTTGTTCCAACTCGACCTGTGGAGGAGATCGCCACTGAATTTGTGGATGCCTTTTGGAAGCTTTATGATCCCAAGAATTACCTGACGCGAGTATATGAGCACTTCCGATTAGTCGGTACAGCTGAGGTTCATCGCAATCCTGAATTACGTAAGCAACTCGCCAATAAGCATAAAACAGATTTTAATTGGGCCGGACTCGGGTTCTTAATGAAAATCATTTGGAAACAGGGAATCTACCGTAGCACGCGGGTGATCTTCTGGAAATACCTAGCAGGAATGTGGAAGCACAACCGGGCTGGTATCGGCAACTACCTGGCTTTTGCGGCGTTCATTGAACATTTCCTGCATTATAGAAAACTGGTCAAACAAGAAATTGAGGAGCAATTAGCCAATCGGGATGTCGTGGAACGAGATTTGATCAAAAATCCAGAAATCGAACTTTCAGAGAAAAGAGAAAAAGAAATTGTATGGTTCAAACCAGAACCTGTGGCTAAACCAGAGAAAATCAAAATCCCAAGAAAGCAGGCTTAGGAACGCAATCATACTTCTCAGGTTAGATGACTAAGCGCAAACTCCAAAGCCCTTCGGTCCATCCAACTATACGTATCTCCCCGGATCGTAAAACCCACATGTCCACCTACTTTCGGCATTTCCAGGTTTATGAATTCGGATTGTTTTGCGATCTGTATTGGGTAGCAATCAGCGCCCAGTAAGGGATCATTTTCTGCATTGCCAATCAAAACCGGGTATTTCACATCAGGAAGGTACTGGTCACAAGTAGCTTTCCGGAAAAAATCGTCCAGACTTTCGAAGCCATGCAAAGGGACCGTGTACCGCTGATGAAATTCATTAAAATCCTTCATTTTCTCAAGGCCGGAAATATCTAAAAAATCATGAGTTTCCGCTTTTAAAAGAATCTTCTTTTTCAGCTTATTGAGGAATCGTTTTTCATAAAGCTCATTGCCTTTGACCTTGAGTTGAACCGCACTGTCTTTCAAATTACAGGGAACCGAAAAAGTGACCGCTCCTTTTATGGCATCCGGCCTGGTCCTTGGCTCCCCCAGGTATTTCAATGACATGCTACCTCCCATGGACAATCCCATCAAAACAATGGTCTTAAAACCTTTCGCTACAGCGTGATCGACCACAGCGGCAAGGTCATTCGTATCTCCATGATGATAAAACCTTGGAAATCGATTCATTTCACCACTGCAGCTTCGACAATTCCAGGCAAGTGCACTCCAGCCATTTTCTACAAAGAGCTTTGCAGGTCGCTGAACATAGTGACGTTCTGAACTTCCTTCTAAACCATGAGTGATGATGATCAGTTTATCTTCCGCTTCCCCCAGCCAGTCCAGATCCAGAAAATCACCATCCAAAAGCTCAAGTCGCTCCCGTTGATAATTAATATTATCGATCTTGTAAAACATACTGGGAATAATGGTCTCCAGGTGCTTATTAAAAAGGAACCATGGCCGCTTGGAATAACTGGACGAATTAAGAATGGGCATAATGTTAAAAGGTCTTAAAATCCATTTTCTGGCAGAATTTTTGCTTTCAAATCGAACATTTACCTATGACAGAAACAAGAATAGTTAAGTTGTATCGATTTGGTAGTTTTGGTGCTTGAAATTTTATGAAGCTGTTGGAAAAGATTAAACGGAGCCTGGTCATAATTTTGTTATTGCTCGCGTTCACCCCTACTCAAGCCCAGGTCATCAAGATCTTTAATGGCGACACACAACTACCCATTCCAGATGTTTACATTGTGGATACGGATAGAACTATTGCAGCTTTTTCCGATAGAAATGGTTCTATTGACCTTTCGGAATTCCCGGCATCTGTTCAGGTAACTGTACAGCACCCCTCCTATCAAAAACTGGAGTTTGCAATAGAGGATTTGCGCAAAAGCAGGAGTCTAACACTTCAGGAAAAAATTGTAGAATTTGAAGAAATGGTGGTCTCGGCAAATCGTTTTGAACAAGACGACCGGGAAGTGCCTAACGATATTTTATCCATCAAAGCGGAAGAAATACAATATCAGAACCCTCAAACTTCCGCTGATCTGTTATCAAATTCAGGTCAGGTATTCGTGCAAAAAAGTCAACTCGGGGGAGGAAGTCCCACCTTACGAGGGTTTGCTGCTAATGCCGTATTGCTGGTCGTAGATGGTGTGCGTATCAACAATGCCATTTTTCGAAGTGGAAATTTGCAAAATGTAATCAATATTGATCCAAATATTCTGGCCAGAACAGAGGTGGTATTTGGGCCGGGATCAGTAATCTATGGCAGTGATGCTCTTGGTGGGGTTATGGACTTTCATACGGTCTCGCCCAAATGGGCTCCCAGTGAAGAAACAACATTTAGTGCCAATGCCATGCTTCGTTACTCTTCAGCCGCTAATGAAAGAACAGCCCATTTCGATGTGACTGTTGCTCAGGATAAAATTGTCTATTTCGGTTCTTTTACAAGAACACTGTTTGGGGACCTCAGAGCAGGTAGCAAAAGGTCTGATCGCTATAAAGGATTCTTTGAAAGAAATTTTTATGTAGAAAGAATAGAAGATCAGGACAGGCTTATCCAAAATGACAAACCTGAAATTCAGCGGTTTTCAGGCTATAATCTCACCAGTTTGCTTCAAAAAGTCAAATGGAGAACTTCCGACAATACCCAATTGACTTATGGCTATTATTTCAGCACAACATCCGATATTCCTCGCTACGATCGTCTAACCATTCCAGGGGTTATTGGAACAGATAGTTTGGAGTATGCTGAATGGTACTACGGACCACAAACCTGGCAAATGCATAACCTGACTTTTGAAGCCTTCGGAGCAACTTCATGGTATGACCAAATGCGTATAAATGTAGCCTATCAACGTTACGAAGAAAGCCGTCACGACAGAAGGTTTGGTGATGATCGACTCAGAAACCGAAAAGAGACTGTGGATGTAATCACCTTGAACAACGACTATGAAAAGAACTTTGATAAAGGCACGTTATTTTTCGGCATCGATATGTTTTGGAACGGTGTAGATTCCAGGGCCCAACGTCAAAACCTAGTAACAGGTGAAGTCACTTCAACAAGTACCAGGTATCCAAGTGAGGGCAGTATTTACTACAGTGCAGCAGCTTACAGCAACTATCAATGGCGGCTAAACCCTAGGCTAGTCTTTAGCACTGGGGCTCGATTCAGCGTGGTGCGGTTAGATGCCAGCACCTCCAACGAATCTCTTGCTGTGCTACTAGAGGACAATTCAAGCTTCCAACCCCAAAATTCACAACGAGCAGACTTCTTTGATCAGGCTGATGTGACCAATCAGGCGCTGACAGGAAGTATTGGCTTGACTTTTAATCCATCTAAACAGACAAAGTTAAGCGGAATGGTATCATCTGGATTCCGGGCTCCCAATGTTGATGATGTGGGGAAACTATTCGAACTAGATGACGAAACAGTAGTGGTGCCCAATCCAAACCTGAAGCCTGAGTATTCTTACAATCAGGAGATCGGTTTACAACAACGTGTCAATGATTTTATCAAGTTCAATCTGGTTGGATATCACAGTTTCTTAACCAACGCCATTGTAAGAGGGGCCAATACGGTTGCAGGTAGTGAAAGTCTTCTTTTCGATGGCAGGCAATTATCCGTTCGTTCACAGGTTAACGCCAATAGCGCAAGGCTCTATGGTGGTTCCGCCAGTATAGAAATGGATATTTATAAAAACTGGTCGTTTTCTTCTACGGTAAACGTCAATGAAGGAAAGGAATTAGATAACGACGAGCCATTAAGACATGCAACACCTGTATTCGGACGAAGTAGTGTCAAATATCGAAAAGGTGGCTTCAGGTCTGAATTTTTTGTGGATTACAATGCTACCAAAAACCGGGATAATATCCCCTCCAGCGAAATAGATGATAAACCGCATTTGTATACCGATACTGGATCACCCGGATGGGCGACGCTCAATTTGAGGTTGGGTTATACTCCTTCCAAGTCTATTACTGTGGAATCTGGACTAGAGAATATTCTGGATCAACATTACCGGACTTATTCGTCAGGCATTAGTGCTCCTGGGCGAAATTTCTATCTTTCTCTAAAAGGAAGCCTGTAAGATTAAGCTTAGAACTTCATCAGCATAGAAAGAAGCTCCTTCTTAGAAGCAAAAAAGGTCCGAGTTACAACCCCAGACCTTCATGTATTTTTCCAGCGTATTTCTCCGCTTAATGCTTTCCGATATTGAATACCCTTGAGATATTGAAGCCAAAATGGATATCTCCATCTAAGAAATCTCCCGTTGTTTCTCCAATGAATCCCCTTTCGTTCATCTGTTGCGCATTTGTTACGTGTAATTGAAAGACATGGCCCCCTGTTTCAATGTCAAAACCAATGGCTATCGCATTTGTAAACCGATCGCTTTTGTCAGACATTTGGTGATAATACTCCGCATTAATCGCCAGGCGCTGATTGAGCTTGTATCTTCCGCCAACGCCCAACGCGATTAAGTCATTTGCATCCTGCTCTGTTGGGACCAAATTTCTATGAACCAAAGTAGGCATTATCTGCAGCGAAAAATCTGAACTGAATTTTCTAGCGATCAATGCCTGATAAGTATAAGCCCATCGGTGTTTGGCTTCAAAAGTCGCTCCATTATTTGGAAAATCTACTGTTTGTGAAGCAGCAGTGATCAGGCCTGTGATCGTAACCGGAGAAGCATTTGACTGACGTAGGAATCGATATTTCGCAAATCCATCATAAACTTTATTGAAAGAAGAACGGCCTACTCCTATGTTCAAATTGTCCGTCACGCCATATTCCAAACCAAAACGGATCGACGAATCATCCAGACCAAACAAGTCATCCACACCAGAATTAACTCTACCAAATCGGTGACTGATTATAAATTCTAAAACCCGCTTGGTCCTTGTCTCAATTGAATGACCATTGATCAATCGCGTGCTTTTGAATGTAGCTGAGGCAAAACCTTCATCTTTATGGGCTGTGCTATTCAGGATATCCAGCAATTCATCCTGCGCTTGTGCAGCCAAAGTTCCACATATAAATAGTAGTAAAAATTTAATTCTCATAAGGCTGATAGGTGAATTTGACTGTAACTTCTACACTTTCGGCAATATTGTAAAACACCGCTTTTGGTATTTTGATCTTGTAATCCTGTAATTCGATAGTGAAGACCGCATCGATGACAATATTGTCTCCATTCTTTACTACCGTCCCTTTCAAATCTATCTCATTGGTTTTGCCATGGATCGTCATCTCTCCTTTTGCAGTGACTTCCTTTTCCGGATTATTCCAATCCACTTCTCCTAATTGAGCACTAAATGTAGCTTGTGGGAATTTGTCCGATTCAAGGTAGTTTTCATTGAAGTGTTCCTGCATCAGTTTCTTCTCAAACTGAAATCCAGTAATTGGAACCGTTGCTACAATTTTACTTGTACCCAGATCCAGCACACTCCTTGATTCTTCATTGGTCGCCTCAATATCTTCGAGGGGAGCATCTGAATAGAAACGTACATGACTTTCACTACTCAAATACTTTTGAGCCACTGCATTTGTGCCCAACATTAGGATAAGGGCGAAAAAGATTAAAGTTCTCATAAAAATGTTTTTCTTAATTATTTAACGCACCATCATTTACCCAACAATCAATTTCATCTTGTAACTCCTGGCTGATGAATCCTGAAGGGGGCATCGGCTGTCGCCCTGTTTCCAAACCAAGCGCACGAATTCGAATCCTGCTTGCCACATCAATGATTTCTTCAGCTGTATTCATCAAAGGGCTTCGTGAGTCTCCATGACAACCAGAAATAGCACAATTCGCAGTGATAATTGGCATAATATTGTCGGCCAATGAAATGGCAGTTGTCAAATTGACATTCTGGCTCGTAGTACATCCATCACTATCCCTTGCGGTAATCTCATATTCGCCGGGAGACAAATTGGAAAAGTCACTACCACTTTGAAAAGTACCTCCATTCAAAGAAAATTCATAGACGCCTGTTCCTCCGCTTACATCAGCAGAAACTGACCCATTTTCATCTCCGCAATCCGAAGCTCCTACGGAAAGGTTCAAGGTAAGACCATCATTCGATTCAAGAACAAAATCCGTTGAACCAACGCAGCCTTCATTGTCCTGAGCAAACAGGGTATAATTTCCAGCTCCCAAATTTGAGAAGTCTGTTGAGCCCTGATAATTAACCCCATCCAGACTAAAGGAAAAACCAGAAGAGCCCGAAGCAGTTAACTGAAGCTGACCTGTATCCATACAGCCTGGTAAAGCAATGACAGTGGCTTCAACCACAATCGTCTTGGTATCACAAGCGGGCAATAGATCTTCTATGCTATCACTTGCACAACTTGATAATAGCAGGACATAAGAAGCTAAGGTTGCTACCTGCAAAAGTTTTCGCATGATTGTTACGAGTATTTAAAATGAATTTACTAAAATCGAGACCAGATTTTGACGGTATATACGAAGTATTATGTGTCAAAATATCGTCTTACAGCTAAAAAAGTATGAGTAAAACACTAATTGCGCAAAGCATTTGTCCCCAGTACTACATTTCTAATGCCTCGGTTGCCTCGATAATTTCCCAGGTATGATCAGACAGCAATTTTACTTTTGCAATGTATTCCTTAAATGGAAAAGAACGACCCCATTCGTCAGGTCCTACCATACTAAGCACATCTTCTCCTGTATTGCGCTGATATAGGTAATATTCTTTGCTAATCACCGGTTGAAAGCCCATACTCGCCACATAAATACGTTCCGATATTTCAACACGTTTTTTGAGGTATTGAGCTTGCTGAACCAACGTTTGCATTTGCTCAAAAAGTTGCTGGAATTGCCGGTCAGTCTGGTCGTGCATAGCTGCAACGGCATTGCCCTTGATCCGACCTTTATCCTCTGGCTTGACTATAGCGCTGCCAACGGAATGAGCATACTGAATCAATCCAGGATAATCTGCAATCTTCTCTTTTTCTTTCTCCAGGTCTATGGCAGAGATATCGATTTTATTCTTATTCTTCTCCATTCGGTTCAGTCACTCGTTCTTTGAGGTTCTTTTTCGCCCCAGGCCAGGTTGTTCGCTGGCTAATATCATAGCCAATAAACATCATGATTAGGAGGAAGATCACAGTCAGTATGAAAAAAATTTTCTTGGATCTTTTCATTTCACTATTTGCAACTCCAAATTTGAAGAATAGTTCAATTAACCTTGGCCATTGTAGAATGAGAATTTTGCTTAACTAGCAAAATCCTTGTGAAACATAGCCATTTAATACCGAAATAAAGAGAAAACATCGAAATATGAATATCAAAGGCAAACTGATCGAGAAGTTCGACACTCAACAAGTATCTGATTCATTTCGTAAACGTGAGTTTGTAGTAGAGTACGCAGAAAACCCGCAATACCCCGAACTTCTGAAATTCGAGTTGATTCAGAGCAATTGCGAGCAATTGGATCAGCTAGAGCCCAACTCAGACATTTCTGTCACATTCAATCTGAAAGGAAGAAAGTGGACGGACAGACAAGGTAAGGTTGTGTATTTTAATAGCCTACAAGCATGGAGAGTAGAACCAGCCACTGATACTACTACCGCTACAACTCAGGATAGAACTCCTCCTCCTGCAGAGGAGCCCAACTGGATGTCAGAGAATAATGCCTCTGACGATGAAGATCTACCGTTTTAGACGCGTTTCTTCCTAAAAGTGATGGGAATGTAGTCGTCCGTAGGGATACCAATATGAGCCAGTCCCCAATCACTGTGGTAGCTTTTCACAAGGTTTTTGATGCATTCTACCCGGTCCTCAGAAGGAAAAGGACACTCATCCCAGTAAAAGATTTCTACTCTGTAATTATATTGCTTTTTGATTCCATTGATTTTTACCTCAACTTCAATGTCTTGTTCTTCGTTAAGTCGAGGGATTTCGATGCCTATTACGCCCATGGTATTATAATTTAGATATTCGATAACAAAAAGCATACCTAATAGCATAAGCATTTGACTACCAGCGATATAATGAAAATGAGCAATTTCAAAAGTGACCGATTATTGAACATATTAATGTACGCCATTAGGCACTTGCGACTACATTTTCCCTTGATATTTGGAGTTAGTATATTATTCAGTTGTTTTTCATGTGTCAGTGTGAAAGATGGCGACAAAAGTATGCGACCATCTCCTCCGGCATCTGATACGTCTATGGTCCGCACAACACAGGTAACTATCAATTACAGTGCACCTGCCGTGAGAAAAAGGAAATTATTGGGAGGGTTGATACCGATCGACAAAATTTGGCGAACTGGGGCAAATGAAGCTACCATTTTCAGCACTGATAAAGATTTATTGGTGATGGGTCAAAACTTACCCAAGGGCCGCTACTCGTTTTTCACAATAGCTTCTGACGATTATTGGCAGATAATTTTCAATTCCGAATGGGATCAGTGGGGTTCTTACAATTACGACAAAAAGAAAGATGTATTAAGAATCCAGGTCCTCCCCTACAAGGTGGATGAGTTCCGTGAACGCATGTTTATCGGTATAAAGGAAGAGCAATTACTTTTTCACTGGGGAAACTTGCAGTATACGCTGGAACTTGAAGAAGTTTACTAGCGGTTCCGTATGGCTTCGTTTACAACTCGCACCATCAAAGCCGTCATTTTTTCCAGAACTTCCGGACAATCCTGAATCATGAAGCGTTTTCTCATGAACGCTGGGTCGATAAATCCAATATAAACATCTTCATTTTCTGTCCAAACCATCACTTTTAGGGGTAGATCCAAGGCAGAAGTCTGCTCACAAGTAATCAACGCCGATGTGAGCTCAGGGTCCTCAAACAGGATCACGTTTGTAGAATCTATATTATACCCATTTTCGGTCGCAATCTCATGATGATGGACTGTCTCAAAAAATTTAAGCCCTCTTTCCATAATGATTTTCTCAATCTTGGATGTAGTTTGCTCCACCCCTAAATTGCTCCGGAAAATCGTCATGTTTTGAGCGTAGCAGGTAATGGTAATTAAACCGAATAGCATAGCTGCTATGAACTTCTTCATTGATATCTTATCTGTCGTCACGTGAAAATACGGAGGTGAACAATTAAAAAACAACATAAAAAGTCTTTAATTACAATATTTTTGTTGAAGAATGCGAATTAATAACGCAAGGGATGCCATTTAATCTACCAACTAACATACCGACCAAACCCCTCAAGTATGAATATATATACTAAGCTTACTGTCCTATGTTTATTCCTGGTAATAACCAGTTCAGTAGCCTTAATATTTTTCTCCAATCGTCAATTCTCAAATCAATTTCAGGAAGAAATCGTAAGAAGTCTTCGCCAGGAATCGACAATTGCTTCCAGACAGGTCACAAGCTTTTTGGAGGAACGAATGAATGAAATCACTTTTGCTGCGGGTCAGAACGCCGTACAAAATACTTCTCCGAACAATCCTGAAATCACTGCAAACCTGAACCGTCTTACTGAATTACACGAAGGTTATATGGCTTTTGCAAGTTTTGATATTAATCAAATTAAAGTAGGGGAAAGCTCCAATACTATGGGCGATATTCCCAATGGAGTTTGGGAAACCCTAGAGGGCGGATCGAAAAGGGGATTGCTGATCGAGAAATCTGACAATGCAATAGTTCTCTATGTCGCCTCTGCGCTAACGGGAAATAGCGGAACAATTATAGGTAAAATGCGGGCGAGCACGTTATTCAAGAATCTTGGTAGTGATTCTAGTGCTATGGGCTACTACCTGGTCGATCAAAAAGGATTGATCTTGTACAACAATGACTCACCGGAACGAGCTTTAAATGAAAGTTTTGACAATTTCAGTCAAATCAAGGATCGGGGAGCGAATAATATTGACTTGATTGAAACGGGCGAGCAATATCTATTGGTAAACAAATTAAATATTGCCAATGCCTCCGATTGGTCCCTGGTCTTTGCAGTAGATAAATCAATAGCTTTGGCCCCTATCGGAAACATTCAATCCTCATTGATTTGGGTTGTCTTGATCATCTTAATCATCGTTGCAATATTGGCCTTAGTTGCAGCCAATATTTTTGTTAAGCCTATTGTGAAATTGAGTCATGCAGCGGAAGAAATTGGAAATGGTAATTTGAACGTGAAAGTCGATATCAACTCCAAAGACGAATTGGGAAAATTAGGAGGTCAGTTAAATAAGATGTCTGGTAGGCTCAATGAAATACTGAATGAGGAAAAAGAGCTTAGCAGTCAACTGGGTTCACAGGCCTCGGAACTAGAAGATCAAAAAAATCAGCTCGAAGTGGCGCATGCCCAAATCACTTCAAGCCTGGATTATGCGCAAAGAATTCAGAGTTCTATGCTGCCTACCAATTCGGAGCTTAGGAGGAATGTTACGGATTCTTTTATTTTCTTTCGACCAAAAGATGTCGTAAGCGGAGACTTTTTCTGGTTTGAAAAGGTACGAAGAGGTCGCAGTGAGTTTTTGATCCTGGCAGCCGCAGACTGCACAGGTCATGGGGTTCCCGGAGCCATTATGTCTATGATGGGTGGAAATCAGCTAACGAACATAATCTATTACCAAAACTATATTGAGCCGGAAAAAATTCTTGCCAGACTGGATAAAGCCATCAAATTTGAACTTTACCGAGATGAACAGGTAACTCAACGTAGAGACGGAATGGAAATCATGATCTGCGTAATTGATCTGGACTCACTCGAAATGAAGTTTGCGGGTGCGGGAATGCCCTTGCTCCGATTGCCAAAAGAAGGCGAAATAGAAGTGTACAAAAGTCCCAGGTTGATGATCGGAGGAGTCGAAGGAGGAGATGAGAAAGAAGTAGAAGAGCAATTTAATCTGCAAACGATGCAATTGAATGAAGGCGATAAGATCTTTCTGGCATCTGATGGATTCCAGGATCAGTTTGGTGGTCCTGATGACAAAAGGTTCATGGGAAGAAATCTCAGAAAATTCTTTGAGCGATCCCGCGATTCAAAAATGAAAGAGGTCGGTGCTAAGGTTGAGCAAGAGTTTGACAGGTGGAAAGGTGATGCAGAGCAAACTGACGATGTTCTTGTAATTGGAGTAGAAGTTTGATCTCTTCGTGAGATCAGGCGATCATGTCTTCTTTTACCTGAAGTTCATATAATTGATCCATCCACTTATTCAAGACGGATAGCGCCTCATCTGATAGTTCAAGGTCATCAGTAGGATCCTGTAAACCAGCTACATCGATACCCATGTCTCTAAGCTCAGGAATTGATTTTAATATTATTCTTGGCCATGATTGAGGTGTAATGTTATCAATACACCAATTCTTGTAATTGATTGCCTTCATTCTTAAAACCTTACATCTCATTAATTCTGAAACCGATGACTGTAATGTCATCATTCAAACCAGTCTCGCCAACCCAGTCTGAAAGTGTTTCTTCCATAAACTTACCTTGCTCCGCCATCGGCATATTTCGTACGCTCTTAAGGAGTTCTTCAAACTTTTCATAGGAGAATGAAATGCTATCTGAATTGCGTTGATTGAAATATCCGTTGGTGTACATGTAAAATGTACTATTAGGCTTCAATTCAATTTTATCATCAGTTAATGAGCCTACTTTGTCTACATCCTCTCCTTCCAGAATGATCATTTCATTCCCACCATTAAAGAGTATCATATCCTGATTGAGGCCACTGAACTGTATGGTCTGTTTGTAATTGTCAATGACAAGTACAGATGCTTTCATTTCACAGAGCAGTTCGTGTGAACCTGCTGCATCTACCTCTTCTTTCAGGTATCTAATGATGTCCCCGGAGTGGAAGATCTTTCGGTCATGTACTAATTCATTCAATATCGAGTCCGCAATCAACGTCTTTAAGGAACCGATGATTCCCTTTCCATCAAACTCAATTATCCCTATAAT
This sequence comes from Cyclobacteriaceae bacterium, assembly GCA_965215825.1. Taxonomy (GTDB): domain Bacteria; phylum Bacteroidota; class Bacteroidia; order Cytophagales; family Cyclobacteriaceae; genus JAWPMT01. The sequence goes on from CBDCEM010000003.1 coordinate 3,477,766, forward strand.
GGTGTAATCTTCCTTCCTGAAATTGAAACTGGTCGCCCATAAAAACTCCTCACTGAACAGGTATTTAGTCCTGTAGATTACAAAGTGATCTTCGAAAAGACGTTTTAGGCTTCGCCCAGTAGGCAACATCGATTTCTGTAATTCGCCTGCATATCGAATGCTATTAATTAGCCTCTCATTGATTTGATTCAATTCACTGGTTCGCTCTGCCACTTTTTTCTCCAACTCATCGTTAGAGACTTCAAGTGCTTTGATGTGCTCCTCCGTGTGCATCACCTCGTTGTAGGACTCGATAGCCCTATCAAGCACAGCCTTCATCTCTTCAAAGTTCCAGGGCTTGGTAATGTATTTATAGATTCCACATCGGTTAATTCCATCTTTAATGGCCTCTATGTCTGTAAATCCAGTCAGGATGATTTTGATGACATCTGGATAGTCCGGCAGAATCTTCTCCAGAAACTCAGTCCCAGTCATCTCGGGCATCCTCTGGTCTGTGATAATGATCCTTATATCATTATCCTTGAGGATATCAATGGCTTCTATAGGATTTACAGAGGTGTGGACTTTGAAAAATCTTCGAAAATTCGACTTGAACACCCGTAGGTTCGTCTCTTCATCATCCACGTAAAGGATGGAATGTTTCTCTTCTTTCTTCTCTTTCTTCGGCTCAGCTACGCTTACGGCTTCCATTCAGTTCTATTAAGACAAGTAACCTCAAAACTACTTACAAAATCATCAACTACGACTTTCCGGATGAAGCAACCACTTCTTCGGTATTGACCGTATCGGCCTGGAATTTTTTAGGCAGATAAATAGCAAATTCAGTGCCCTTACCTTCCTCGCTATTGAGTTCGATTCTACCTTTATGCTTCTCAATTATACCGTACGTGATCGACATTCCCAAGCCAGTTCCAACTCCTACCGCCTTAGTAGTAAAGAAGGGCTCCCAGATTCTATTCTTGATCTTTTCTGGTATTCCTACTCCGTTATCGGTCAGTCGAACTATAATGCTATCTTCAGTCTCTTCCGTATAAAGTTTTATCTCTCCATCCTTCCTCTCTTCCGGGATCGCCTGAATTCCATTATTCAGGATATTCATGAAGACCTGATTTAACTGACCAGGGTAACAGTCAATCTGGGACATATTCTCTTCATAATACTTCGATACTTTGACACGATTTTTCGTCTTGTTTCTTAGCAGTACAAGCGTCGCGTCAAGGTTTTCGTTGATATTGGCCTTCTTGACTTCCTCCTCATCCAGACGTGAGAATACTCTTAGTCCTTTAACAATTTCAATCGTCCTTGTAACACCATAGTTTACGTCCTTCATCAAATCATCAAGCTCTTCCATGAGTTCGTCATACTCATGATCTTCTTTAAGTTCCTTTATTGACTCTACAACAGCCGCTGGATCATCTCCATCATCAAGTCTGGCATATTCTTCAACGATTTCCTTCAAAGCATCAATCGACATCTTCAATGAACTCATTCCACTGGAGATGAAGTTGACCGGGTTGTTGATCTCATGCGCAATACCGGCAGTCAACTGTCCCAGGGAAGCCATTTTCTCAGAGTGTACAAGTTGTGACTGGGCTCCTTTCAAGTTCTCCAGTGCTCCGTTGAGTTCTGTCTTTGCATTTTTCTCTTCCTCCAGCAGCTGCTTCATCTTCTTCTCTGCCAGGAAGAGTTTTTCGTTATCCTCCAATTGCTTATCCGCCAACTCCCTGATCTCTGTTTCAGAATTCTGAAGTTTAGCATACGCACTATTCAAAGCTTCCTGCGCCTGAATCAATTGTTCATTAATGGCAATTTGCTCTTCCGTACTTTTCAGGAGTTTAGACTCGGAATCCTGAAGTTTATTATTTTTCTGTTCTAATTCTTTTCGAGAGACAATCAACTGTTTGTTAATGTGCTTCTGCTTGGCATACGAGACTCTGAGTTTCTTCTCCGATCCTTTCAACTCCACATAGGCCTTATTCGCAGAGAGAAAGTTCTGCCCCGCTAGTTTCACCAAAGGACGTATGATGAAAAAACCTTGAAGTAATACGATTCCGAAGAATCCTATCAACACAACTTTTTCAATCAGATTAAAACCGGTTTTTCTAATTTTAGAACTGTTGTTCAGCCAATCAGTAATGTTCTCTACCGCTACCTGATACTTTCTACTTGTTACCAGAATCGCCTCAATAGAACTTCTAAGGGAGATGTAGTTTACATCTCTTTCATTTTGGGTGAATTCAAGACCAAGAAGGTTTGTGGCATTGGTGTTCATCTCATTATAGAAGAATCTCAAGTCTTCCTGGAGCTTATCATATTCATCTGTAGTGGAGGGTTTATCCATTCCAATAGACGCATCACCCTCGGCCAGGGCCTGATGAATCTGTCTCCATTCCGGAACAATCCTTCCTAATTCAGCCTGAAAAATCTTAAAATTCCGATCAGTGGAGGAATAACCCATACCAACAGCCGCTTTAGAAATTCGCTGACCATACATCTCCTGACGCGCAGATGCGGTGATGTAATCTGAATCGTTATTAAACGTCTTAATTACGTCGGCCTGAATAAAGAATATATAATAGGCTACAGCTCCAATTGTAATCGCTGCAGTTATCATATATAAAATGGCGTATAAATCTTTCTTCATAATCGCTCTTGAGTCTTAAGTACACCTTATTGTAAGGTAACTTCAAAATTATAAATAATGCAAGTTCCTACTTCCTATTGACCAGTGAAACCTCCGAATTTGGAGTTGAACGGGAATTATCCCCTCTTAGAATTTATAGGAACAAAATCACACGTGTTTTTCCGGTTTTTTAGTCAAATTTGCGACAGTGTTTTAGAATAAGTAGTTAAACAGTACTATTGTATCCAGCAGCCTTCAAAATGATAAATCAAAGAAAATCAACGATTTAGATTCTCTTTGAAAGAAATACTTTAACTGGAGGCACGCAAGATATTTAGATATAATAATTTAATATATTGGATTTGTATACAAATAGTTTTTACTTTCCGATTCTGAAATACCCTAATTAGGCAAATGGATTATTTAAGAAGTTATAAAAATATCTATGATCAGAACATCATTCTGATGTACAAGGGTGAATTGACTTTCGATTTAGTGACGGCTATGATTGCCACTTTGGAAGAGCGACTTGACGAATTAGAGGAGAATAGAAAGGTCAGAAAGAAATTTTATAACGTAGCTACAGAGTGTATTCAAAATCTATATTATCACCTTGATGAGGTTCATGCGGATGAATTCAATGTGAGTACGTATGATTCAAGGTCTGCTCTGGTTCTTATTGCCGCCAGGAAAAGATTTTATAGCTTACAGACCGGAAACTATGTTCCCCAGCCGAAAGTAGATGATATTCAAAAAAGGCTGGATGACATTAACTCAGTAGCACCAGAAGAATTAAGAGCTTTGTATAAAAAAGTATTGAACGAACAAGAGTTTTCCGACAAAGGAACTGGCGGACTCGGATTCATTGATATTGCCAGAAAGACTGGCGGACAAAAATTAGGTTATAAGTTTCAACCCGTAACTGAGGACATCTCGTATTTCACCTTCCAGGTACGATTGCCTAGGATATTCGAGTAGTTTGTGACATTTTTGGGTAGCAGAATGGATAAAATTTTCATAGAACCAACGAGAGTTACTCCCCTGATTAATTTCGATCCTGAGGAAGGGCTTCTGGAAATAAAGGGTCGATCCAGTCCTGAAAACTCTGTTCAGTTTTATCAGAACCTGATCGACGCATTAGAATCTTTTGCTCAGGGAGATGAATCACCGGGATTTACAGCGAATATTGCATTCGAATATTTCAATACAAGCTCTTCCAAGTGTCTTTTTGATGTTTTCAAGAAGATGACAAAAATAGAAGCTGCCGGTAGTGATCTTACCATCAACTGGTTCTATGAAGAAGATGATGAGGATATGATGGAGGCAGGAGAAGATTACAGCGACTTGTTAGATCTTGAATTTAATTTCCTTGAAATTGAAGATTAAATGAGGCTTTTTAACATCTTCCGGATAGAAGGTTAAATTTGCCGAATGGATAAACCGCGAGAGCTGTATCACGATGAAATAACTCATCTCAAGGCATTTCGCCAGAAGATAGATACAAAGGCTATCTTCAAGGAGGATCTCGACGAATTTTCTGAACATTACGAAGACCTTATCGCTCAGGCAAAAGTCATTACTCGTGTTAGTGACAGACTGCAAAAAAAACTCGACAAAGCCAACATACGCATCCAGGATCAAAACGTCGAAATCAAAGACAATAACCTGGAATTGAGCAATACCGTAGAACAATTGGCAAAAGCCAAAGTTGGCAAACGCGCTTCCACTATCATGCTTACTGTTGGTTTGTTACTGTTCATCCTCGAACAGATATTTATCGAACCCATTATCGAAGCAAACATCTCCATCCCTTATGTTGGCTATATCGTGCTAGTCATCCTGTTCTTAGCTGTCAAGTACTTTGAAGGTACTCTTGAGGGTTACTTTATGAAAAAGGAAAAGAAAAAAATTATTGAGCAAAAGGGCGCTTTAGAGGAGGCGGTGATTTAATTTCCCAGATCATTTTTTAAGTGCTTATGGATTTTGCTACAATTGACATCATCGTCTTTGTTGGATATTGCCTACTTATTGTAGGAATCGGGATTTATGTTTCAAGGGATAAAAAAGGACACGAAAAAAGTGCCGAAGATTATTTCCTGGCGGGCAAGTCCCTACCCTGGTGGGCAATTGGGGCCTCACTCATCGCTGCAAACATTTCAGCTGAACAATTCATAGGAATGTCAGGGTCAGGTTTTGCCCTGGGTTTAGCCATAGCCTCTTATGAATGGATGGCTGCCGTGACCTTATTGGTTGTAGGAAAATACTTCCTTCCCATTTTTATAGAAAAAGGTTTGTATACCATTCCTGAGTTTGTTGAGAAACGATACAGCACAAATCTCAAGACCATTTTGGCAGTCTTCTGGATTGCTTTATACGTTTTTGTGAACCTGACTTCCGTAATGTACCTGGGTGCCAAGGCCCTTGACACCATAATCGGCACAGGCGATGGATCCATAATGATGACTAGCGTAATCGGGCTGGCGCTTTTTGCCGCTGCATACTCCCTTTGGGGAGGGCTTTCAGCAGTCGCATGGACCGATGTTGTTCAAGTCGTACTTCTGATCATTGGTGGATTGGTTACCACTTTTATTGCACTTGATCATTTAGTCCCTGATGGAGGTGTCTGGGATGGTTTGACTTACTTATTCGATAAGGTACCTGAGAAGTTTTCGATGATTCTAAGTCAAGGAGAAATCATTACACCGAATGGAAAGGATGCATGGAATGACTTACCAGGTCTCGCCGTTCTGATTGGAGGTATGTGGGTAGCCAATATTTATTACTGGGGCTTCAACCAATACATTATTCAAAGGACTCTGGCGGCAAAGAGTCTTAAAGAATCTCAAAAAGGAATTGTATTTGCAGCTGCTTTGAAATTGATCATTCCCCTAATTGTTGTAATTCCGGGAATCATTGCATTTGTGATGAACTCTGACGCATCAGGTGTTGTAACATCAGGAGTGGCTGACCCTACGTTCCTAAACTCCGATGGAGGAGTAATCAATGATAATGCCGCGCCATGGTTGATCAAATCATTTGTGCCCGTGGGATTGAAAGGTCTTGTACTTGCAGCATTGGCCGCAGCCATCGTCTCTTCATTGGCATCAATGCTTAACTCCACAGCTACAATATTTACAATGGACATCTATAAGCCGTACATTAACAAAAATGCAAATGACAAGCAAACAGTAAATGTAGGTAGGCTAAGCGCTGCCGTAGCATTGATTCTGGCAGTATTCATTGCACCGGCCCTTGGGAATATTGATCAGGCATTTCAATTCATTCAAGAATATACCGGAGTTGTAAGCCCAGGAATACTGGCTGTATTCCTGACAGGTCTTTTCTGGAAAAGGGCCACCAACAATGCCGCCATTTGGGGTATCCTGACCTCCATTCCCATTGCTCTGTATTTTAAAGTAGCACCAAAAGGTTGGAGTGATTCCGCACTATTTATCGATTGGCCGTTCATGCATCAGATGCTGGCCACTTGTTTGCTTTCAATTGCAATCATCGTGGGTATCAGCCAAATCGAAGGAAAAGGGCAAGAAGACGCAAAGGGTATTCCATTAAGCAAAGACTTATTCAAGACATCAAGCACCTTTAATGTTGGTGCCATGATCGTATTGATCGTTATTGCATTCTTGTATGCGTTCTTCTGGTAGAATTAACAGAAACTAAAACTCGGAAGGCATCCAATTGGGTGCCTTTTGTTTTTTTATGATGTCCTAAGACATCATTAAGCTCATCCTCTTCCTAAAAGGGCTTTCCCTATATCTGACTAACCAAACGATTCGAAGTTGCTTCTTTCATATGATCATCAATCTCCTGTAATAGTCCCTGGATTTCAAGAAAAGCTTCATCTCCGTGCTCAGAGTTCTTGAGTTCATTGAAGCCAATCTCATTCACTTTTTTCATCACAGTATATACATCGAGTCGATTAATATCCTGCGCGGGCAGGAAGGACTCAATATCTTCCTCCGCGGCAACCTGTACCAATACACCTGCCTTAACTAATTCAAGGCAAACATCTCTAATGAAACGGTATGGAATCTCGACCAAACCAGAAATCTGACTAATGCTCAGCGGAGGTTTGCCTTCTTTGAAATTGGATACAATGTGTTTGAGCACCAGTAGGGTAATTTGCCACTTGTGATTGTGGCTAGGAATCATCTTGCGGTTATTATAACGCCAACTGTTTGCATTTTGAGTAGCGTAGGCATATTCTGCTCCAAATAAGATGATGGTCCAACTGAGTTGAAGCCAGATCAAGAACAATGGCAGAGCGGCAAAACTACCATAGATCACGTTATACTTGGACAGGAAAACCTGTGCCTGTATCCAGGCAATCTGCGTGAGCTCGTAAGCCGAACCAGCCACAATTCCTGCAATAAGCGCGGGCCATACTTTGACTTGGGTATTCGGAAAAATCAGGTACAATAATGTCAGCAATATCCAGATCAATACATATCGAGAAAACTGTATGACTGGCTTTAAATAACCAAGTACTTCGATTTCTGTTGCCAAATGATCAAGTTGAGTTACTGCGAAGGCAGTAACACTCCCTGAAAGGATAATGAAAATCGGCCCGATAATTATAATGGCCAGATAATCAGATAGTTTTCGTTGCCAGGTCCTGCTTTTCGCTTGCCATATATGATTAAAAGATACTTCGATGTTGTTCAGCAAGCGAAGTACGGCATAAATAAGAAAAACAAAACTTATACCGGTGATGATCCCTCCATTGGCAGTTTCCAACATACTCTTGGAGAATTCCAGAGCTTTATCCAAAACCTCACTTTGACCACTTCCGAAAAATCTGCTTAACTCTTCCGTCAAAAATTTTTCCAGTCCAAATCCTTGTGCAATACCAAATGCCATGGCCAATACTGGCACTACCGACAAAGCAGAAAAATAAGTAAGAGCGGAGGCAGTTTCCGAGGCACGGTCCTTTGAAAACTCAAGAATAGAAATGATCAGGATTCTTAGTTGCTTGTACCAAATTGCCGTCCCTTTGGGAAGGGTAGATACTTTGACATTCCAAATGTCTACTTCTAAAAATTGGCGAATCGATTTGATGCGGTCATTCAGTGCCATAAGATCAATTTACTGAAAGCAAACTAAATGAAAAAAGGGACGTAAATCCCTTTTCTTGTCATCACCTGTAAAAACAAATTTTACTTAAATCGATATTAGTATCTAACCACAAGCATAACAACTCGGGTTATCCAGACCCTAATCCCTAATCCGAGGGCATTATATATTGAGTTTCCGGACTGTACCAATCAACTGCGATGTACTACATGCAGTCCATTGAGAAGTACTACCCCCGCTTTAGTTCCAGAATGGTGATTTCGGGCAAAATTCCGATTCTTCCAGGGTAACCCAAGTATCCAAAACCACGATTCACATACAAGTACTGTGATCCTTGCTGATACAAATCAGCCCATTGTTTGTAGATGTATTTTGAAGGACTCCATCGGAAATCTCCTATTTCTATGCCCAATTGCATGCCATGTGTATGCCCAGCCAGTGTAAGGTCAATGTCACCAAACTCGGGTCTGATTTGAGCATCCCAGTGGCTTGGATCATGGGACATCAATATTTTGAATGGCTGTTCCTGCATGCCTTCATAGGTATGAGCAAGATCTCCGTATTTGCTGAATCGGCCGGCGCCCCAGTTTTCACAGCCCATCAGACCGATAGAATTACCATCTACCGTAATAAGCTGGCTTTCATTCAACATAATATTCCAGTCCATGTAGCGGTGCATTTCGTGGAGCCGGTTTCTGTCTTTTTGTTTCTGTTGCTGATTCATGCTACTATAATCAGCATAGTCATGATTACCCATCACCGAATGGACTCCCAATGGCGCATTGAGTTTCTTGAAAATATCGAGATAATCCTTTGCCTCCTCGCTTTGGTTATTTACCAGGTCACCAGTAAAGCAGATGAGATCAGGTTTTTCCGCATTCACCATGTCTACACCACCGGCTACAGCTGTTTTATTAAAGAAACTACCTGTATGGATGTCCGAGAGTTGCGCTAATCTGATTCCGTCAAATTCTTTTGGCAAATTAGGAAACGTAACCACCCGTTTTCTTACCCGGTAATCGTGAGCTCCGGAAATGATACCAAAACTCAGGGTGAACAATGGTACGGCGCCAGCAACCAGGGCCCCTTTTGTAATGAATTCCGATCTGGAAGGTGAAGTAGGTGATTCGGTAGAAAAATATTGCGCAATCCAGGAAATTGCTCTTCTGATATCATCGCCGAACAACACGGCCGATGTGAATAGTTTCGCCACCAGATTGATAAAGAAAAAAGAGATAAAAAAGACGCGGAGCGATTTAAATGCAATAGGGTCCAGTTGATTATAAATAGCTGCTCCTGCCAATGCGAATATCGTAATGACCCAGTATCCCCAAAGTATCGTTCTCCTGAGAACCGGACTATCTCCATCTACCAGTAGTTTGATCGATTGGAAGACATAAAAATCAATAGCGATATAGAGAAAGATGAAAAATAACAGAAAATAAAATCTGCTCATAAAGCTGAAATTGAGATTGAAACAGTCAGAAGAACTGTCTTTGGAAAACGAAATAAGTGCTCTTTTGTTCGGTATCTGAATTGGATATTCGTCACAAAAAGTAGCTTTAAGCACAAAAAAAGACCTCACCGCCACCGATGAGGTCCTAAACAGTAACCTAATTGTCTAGCTGATGCCTAGTCTTCGATTTATTTTAGCGAAGAACAGGTACATCACTGGTACTATTACCAACGTTAAGAACGTGGCAAATGTTAGGCCAAATATTATAGTCCAGGACATAGGGCCCCAAAATGCTACATTATCACCTCCTAAATAGAAATCAGCATTGTAAGTGCTAAAGAACTTCACAAAATCAATATTGATTCCTACTGCCAAAGGAATTAGTCCTAAAATAGTCGTAATCGCCGTAAGTAACACAGGACGTAATCTGGTAGCCCCTGCAGTGGCAATGGCCGCTATGATTTTCTCAAACGGAAGTTTATCTATATCAAGTTCCGCCCTCATTCTGTTTCGACTCAATTCTATAAAGTCAATGAGCACAATGGCATTGTTTACTACAATTCCAGCGAGGGAAATAATACCAATCATGGTCATGATCACTACAAAGTCCATCTGAAACACCACCAATCCAAGGAAGACACCAATCGTACTAAACAACACGGACATCATGATTATAAATGGTGTGGTGACTTTATTAAATTGAGAAACAATGATCAAAAAGATCAAGAATAGTGCAATTAATAAGGCACTACTTAGAAAGGCCATTTCCTTCGCTTGTTTTTCTTGCTCTCCGCCGAACTTGAACTCATATCCTGTAGGCATCTGAAAATCCGCAAGAAGTGACTTTATCTCATCGTTAATTTTCGTCGGGTTATATCCCTCTACGACATTTGAACTGATGATCACTTGTCTTTCAAGATCTGTTCTTTTGATCGAACCAAAAGTAGAACTCAACTCAGCTTTGGCCACAGAAGATATCGGAACACTTTTCATTTGACCGGAAGCCTGATCTCTGAATACAACACTCTTATTCATCAAAGCGTCCACATCGTAGCGATATTGATCTTTCAAGCGTAATTGAATATCATAATCATCCTCACCTTGCTTGTACCTCGATATCTCTTTACCAAAAAGAGCGGTTCTTACTTCACTGGCAATGAGGCTGGTTGATAGACCAAAACGTCTCGCCTTTTCACGATCAATATTTACCACCAACTCCGGCTTTCCAGTTTGTAAATCTGTTTTCAACTTCTCTATCCCCTCAATTCCCGACTCATTGATCAGTTTCTTCATCTGATCGCTAATATCTATCAACGTAGCAAAGTCCTGACCCGCCACTTCTATACTAATTGGTTTACCCGCCGGAGGGCCATCCGCGTTTTGATCGACAGTCACAGTCACACCCGGGTATTCACCAATGGCCTCACGAATCTCTGAAAGGATCTTTTTAGTGTCTACACCATCCCTATATTTAAATTCGATAAAATTCACGGTTATTCTGGCCTTATTCGGTGTATCCTGCTCACCAAATGCCGAAGGGTCATTTGGGTCCGAGGTACCTTGACCTACATTAGCGATCACGGATTCTACGATTTGCTCATAGGGTTCCACCACATCTAGAACAACATCTTCAATACCCTCTACAAACTCATTGGTCGCTTCTATATCTGTGCCTACCGGGAATTCCACAAAAACATTGATATATTTTGGTGCTGTCTTAGGGAAATAGACAAGGTTTGGTTTTCTCTTAGAGTCCAGAAAAGAACCAAATATCATGATGGACGCTACCATCAATAGTACAGTTCCCCAGAAAAATAAGACTGGTCTCCATCCAGCCAAAGCAAAATTGAGTAACCGGGAATATAGTCCTTCGAGCCAGGGCAAAAAGAAAGAGCGAAAACTTCTGGAGGAGGGCGTCAATACATAGACGTTCAATAGTGTAATAATCGCAGTAGCAAAGAGCAGATTACTCAACACAATTTTATCAATCAAGAGACATATTATGCCTACTACTATCGCTATTGCTACATAAATCAAGATACGTTTCTTATTTACCTCACCGGTATCTAGTTTCATAAATGAAGTAATCAATACCGGGTTAATTACCAGTGCTACAAAAAGTGACGAACCTAATGTCACCATCAATGTAATGGGGAGGAACTTCATGAACTCACCCATCAACCCTGGCCAGAATGCCAACGGAAGGAATGCAGCTAAGGTCGTAGCGGTCGAAGCAATAATCGGTAACGCTACCTCTCCTACTCCCCGCTTAGTGGCTTCATATGAGTTAAACCCCTCTTCTCTCAACCTGTAAACGTTCTCTACAACAACGATTCCATTATCCACCAACATACCCAAGGCCATGATCAGGGAGAACAATACCATCATGTTGATGGTAATACCGAACATTCCAAGGATCATAAAAGACATAAACATTGAAAGCGGAATGGCTACTCCGACAAATAAAGCATTCCTGCTACCAAGGAAGAATAGCAGCACCACTACTACCAAAATCACTCCTGAGATAATGTTGTTTTCAAGACTGTCAACCAATTCGCGAGTCTGTTGAGACTGATCATTGGTCTTGGTAACAATCAAGTCTTTTGGGAAAATTTCCGCTTGCGCTTTATCCAATATTACATTGATTTTATCTGTGGCAATCAGCAGATTTTCACCACTTCTCTTCACCACGTCAACCATCACCACAGGGTTTGTTCTCAATCGGGCATAGTTCTCTTTTTCCTTGTAGTCAAAACTGACTTCAGCAATATCTCTCAAGTAAACAATATTGCCCTTCTCACTCTTTACTACGACTTCCAGGATTTCCGAAGGTTCCTTAAATTCCCCAACTACCCGAATAGTCCTTCTTATATCCCCTTCCTTAATACTACCGCCGGAAAGGGTAATATTTTCAGACGCTATGGCTGCTTCAATATCGCCAAAGTTGACTTCTCTGGCCTCCATCTGATAGGGGTCGACGTTGACCTTTACTTCTTTCTCATCAATACCTCGAATTTCAACTTTCGAGATTTCTGTAACCTTCTCTATCTCATCTTCCAGGTACTCCGCGTATTCATTCAATTCCTCCATTCCATAGTTTCCAGAGAGGTTAATGTTCATCACTGGAAATTCCGAAAAATTCATCTCAAACACATTAGGATCCGAAGCGAGATCATTTGGTAACGAAGGTTTTGCACGATCTACAGCATCTTTTACCTTGGTCAAAGCATCCTCGATATCCGTTTCAGGAGTAAACTCGACAATGATGGTCGAGTAGTCCTGTACTGAAGTTGACTTAATATTATCAACATCTGCAATCGTATTTACCTCTTTCTCAATGTAGCGTGTAACCAGGTTTTCCATATCCACGGGAGAGTTCCCCGGATAGGGAGTACCGATGTATACAATCGGTTGCTTTATCTCAGGAAAACTTTCTTTGGGAAGTGTGATATAGGTAGTCAATCCCATAATGATCACAATAGCTGTAATCACATAGACTGTGGTCCTATTATTCAAAGCCAGAGTAGTCAACCCAAATTGCTTCTGTGTTTTAATATCTTTCTTTTCTTCTGCCATTACGGTAAGAATTTAGTGATTGCCTTACTTACTTCTGAGTAAGTGTTACCAATGCGTTTTCAGATAATTCGCGATACCCATCATACGCCAGGGTCTGGCCTATCTTAAGCCCACTTTTGATTTCCGTTTTCAGGTTATAGGAGATACCCGCTTCAATATGTACTTTCTTGGCCCGGGACTTGTCTCCTTCCTTCTCTATGACAAAGACGAAATTTCCCTGGTTGTCGCTTTGAATCAATTTTGTAGGTACGGTAAGCGCCTGATCATTTTCATAATCAACCAACTTGAGAACAACTACCTGGTTAGGCTGAACAGGGAAACCTACAGACGGCAATTCTATTTCTACATCAAATGTGCGATTCTCACTTTTGATCACCTTTCCCAAAGACTTAACTTTTGATGTTACATGTTTATCCTGCGATGGAAAATAAACATCTACTTCCTGTCCCTGACTGAATCTACCTAAAAAAGATTCTGATACATCTGCGGAGATGTAGGTCTCATCCGGGTTGATCAATCGCACAACTGGAATTCCTGGCTGAACAAGTTCTCCCAACCTCACAGGAACATCGTCAACTACAGCATCAAAAGGGGCCACAATAGACGATTGGCTTAGTTGAGATCTTAACGTGATCAATCGCTTTTCCAAAGACTCTTTGTTATTCTTGGCTTGCAGGTATTGGATCTCTGTACCAATGTTTTGCTTCCATAATCTACTTTGACGTTCAAAAACTTCTTTAGCAAGATCCAGCTGAGTTTCAATTTCAGCCATGCTATTGCGAATTACATCCGCATTCAACGATACCAGCAATTGCCCTTTACGAACTCTCTGCCCCTCTTCAACTTTTAGGTTGGTCACCTTGCCCATCATTTCTGCTGTTAGCGATACATTCTTACGTGAAGAAACAGCGCCCCGGAATTCCACTTCATGAAAAAATGGTTCGGGTTTCAGGTTTTTGCCAGCTACTAGAACTTTATTCGCTTCCTTTTTCTTCAGCTCACCTGAAGCTATCAGCTCAGTTTCCAAAGCATTAATCTTCTCTTCCAATACACTTTTCTCTTCTTTAAGTGCATTTAGCTGGTCCATTTTTGTCCCCTCTTCTCCTCCACAGGCATAGAATAAGCTTGCGAGAATAGCTGTAAATGCGATTTGAAACAACTTTTTCATGGATAGTAGGTTTTCGTTAAGGTCTATATAATTTCTTATTTTCTTTTTCATTAGTTCAGTGTGCCAAGGGCTTTTTGTAGATCAATCCTGGCGATAATGGCATCATACAATGCGCTGTAATAGTTGGTCTGTGCTTCCTTCAGTGAGGTATCTGCTTCAACGACCTCCAGGTTGGAACCAATACCTTCCTGATATTTAATTTGAGTCACGCGAAAAACTTTATCAGCCAACTCCATATTTTCTCTCTGTACATCAATTCTTCGTACTGCATTTTGCAAAGCCAGTCGACTGTTTTGTACCTCGAAATCAATTAAACTTTCATATCGAGTGATTCCGTTGCTTAATTGTTCAAGACTCACTTTTTCCCGCTGCACCTGGTACCTTCTCTGTAAACCTGTGAAGATGTTCCAATTGAGGCTCAAGCCAATCGACGAGTACCTGTACCACTTGTCAGGTCCCACCTCAGGAAGTTCATCGAAATTGGATTGTGTGCTGAATAATCCACCGAAGGACTGAGATTGTGTGCTGTATCCCAAATTGGCAAATCCAGACAATGTCGGAAGTGCTTCAGCATACTTGTTCTTGATATTCAATTCCTGAAGTTTGCGGTTAACTAGAAGTGTCTGGTATTCGGGGCGTTCTTCATAATTTACCTGAGTATCGGTTTGCGCAATTGTAGCGCCAAGCACATCATCAAACGTACCGCTTAACTCAAACGATTGCTCTAAAGGGTACCCCATTTGAAACTTCAACAAAGTCAAAGAGATTGTATTGAGGTTGGCAATATTATCAAGATCCGATTTCAGGTTATTCAAGGAAACCTTCAATCGATCAACGTCAATTTCTTCCGCAAATCCATTCTTGTACAACTCCCGAGTATTCCGATATAACGTATCTAATCTGGTCAAATTAGCTGCAAAAAGATTGAGTCTCTCCCGGTTAATCAAAACATCGTAATAAGCCTTGCTCACATTTTCGATGATATTGACCCTGGTCTCCTCTTTTTGTTTCACAGAAAGCTCCTTGAAGGTTCTGGAAGCTTGTAATGCCACAATGTAAGAACCATTAAAGATGATTTGATTCACACCTAAACTGGCGTCACCAACACTCTTTAATTGAAAGAAATTCTCCGCTGCATACACATCTCCCTGGCTTACACCAAGATCATTGGCCTGATCATCAGTCAGTCCGATGGGTGATCCGGGTGTATATTCTGCAAAGAACCGTTGAAGTGTAGGGCTCTTTTGCACAACTGCGGAACCGGATATCTGGGGGAAACCAATACCTGCGGTTTCCTTAACCTGCAACCGGGCAGACTTTTCATCTAGCACGGCATTTTTCATTTCTGCATTATTCGTCAAAGCGTATTCTACGCACGCCTCCAGACTCATAGCAGAACTTCCTTCCTGGGCCCTTGTCCCAAGAGAAAGTAGGGTAGCGATGATAATTAGTGGTACTCTCATTTGAGTGGTTTTACAGCTTCTGTTTGAAAATATTTCTGATAGTGATTGCGTCCTTTTTCAGTCAAAATTCCGTGAATGAAATGATCTAGGAGTTGCATTTGAACCTCTACAAACTGGAAATGCTCAGGAGGAAAAATTTGTTGATCAAAGATCATCTGAACCTGCTCCACTCTGAATTTCGACAAAATCTTTACATCGATTTCTTGGCGGTAACACCCTTCTTTCGTCCCCTTGATCAGGTTTTCCTCAATATGTCCACGTATAAATTCATTTTTGAAGGCCAGGTACAGGTCCCATGCCTCATGATGGAATTTTTGAAGATCATACAGCAGTGAAGGATTCATGTCCTGGATATTTCTCCGCATGCACTGAGCTATTTGATGCAGTTCATCTATGGCATTTTGAGCTCGATGTTCGATCTCGGAGAACTCCTTTCGCTCCAGGTCCATGTGATAGCGTGCTACCTCCGTGACCAATCCATCCTTATTTACGAAGTATTGATAAAGTGTCTTTTTGGACATAGAAACCTCTCTGGCCACATCATCCATCGTCACACTCCGAACCCCGTACCTATTAAAGAGATTCATTGCCCCCTCCAAAATCCTATTTCTTATGTCGTTATCCACGTAATCTGTTTTTTTGTTACTGGGGAAACTTCTAACACCCCGGAAACTTTTGGAATCCTAATAGTTTCCAAGGTTTCTACGATTAATAACCAAACAGGTTTAGCTGTTGCGCTTTTTTTTGAAGAATTTCTTTCCAAGAATCTTTTAGCTTCGCGCTAATTCTTAATGGAGACAATCGATTTTACTTTTCAGAACCGCACGCTTCGGGTTCTCAAATCAGGTTCAGGGCCAGAAATTATGCTTATGTTCCATGGGTTTGGCCAAACAGCCGAGGTATTCAAAGATTGGCATCTTGCGCTTCATCAGTCTCATACTTTGTTTTCGTTTGATCTTTTTTTTCATGGCAATAGTGACCAAAAGGAGGAGCCTGTTACAACAGAATATTGGGGGAACCTCATCCATACTTTTGCGGAAAGGCAGCAATTCGATGCCTTCCATTTAGTCGGATTCAGCTTAGGCGGCCGATTTGTGAATGCCACAATTCTGACGATGCCCATGATGGTCAAGTCCATCATATATATTGCACCAGATGGCTTCTACGAATCTCCCTGGCATTTTATGGCTTTGACATTTAAGCGTCCCTTCCGATATCTCATGACCCACCCAAAGGCGCTTCTGAACATGGCGGATGTCGCGCAAAAATATGGCCTGAGTTCTCCAACATTGGTGAAATTTGCCAAAAGAGAATTAACCGATCTGGAAAACAGAGTTCGGGTTTATCGATCATGGATTCTTCTCAAGCCACTAATTAGAAACCATCGTAAAGTGACCCGGACTATAGATGATCATGATATCAGGTGCACCCTAATACTTGGTTCGAAAGATCATATCATCCCTCCGGCCAAGGTTTCTCCAAAATTTAAAACTGCTTCCGGCACAACCATTTGTGTGATTGACAAGCGACATCACGAAATGATTGAAGCAGCATTAGAGCTCCTTTACCCAGTCGAAACCTTTGAAGAATAAGTAATCGACCCAATGCGTTAAAAGCAAAAAGGGTCTCTTTTCGTTGAACCAGAAGCTGGTGAGACGAACGCTTAAAAATGATGCACAATTCAATTATTTTTGCGGCTTAATTCCAGACCCTTCACATGATCTACTTTTTCAGAAAATCAGACACCCAGTATTACGCCGTAGGTGCCAGAAAACCCTTAGAAGAAAGCCATGTCGACCGACTTACCTGGCTATTTTCAGGGGCCAATCTGACGAATAATCAAGAGATCTCCGGGAAATTCATTGGTCCTCGGAAGGAAATGATCACACCCTGGAGTACCAATGCCGTCGAAATTGCCCAAAATGCAGGAATTGAGGATCTGGAAAGAATAGAGGCGTTCATTTCTGAAAAATCTGGTCAGGTGTTTGACCCCATGTTGCAACAACGCTACAATGGACTGGGACAAGATGTTTTTACGCTGAATATTGAACCTGCTTCCGTTTTGGAGATTGAAGACATACGGGATTACAATGAAAAAGAAGGACTGGCCTTAAGTGAGGATGAAGTTGTCTTCCTGGAAGGTGTTGTAAAAGAGATCGGCAGGTCCTTGACAGATTCTGAAATTTTCGGATTCTCTCAGATCAATTCAGAGCATTGTCGACACAAAATTTTCAATGGAGAATTTATCATTGATGGTGACAAACAAGAATTGTCTCTGTTTCAATGGATCAAAAAGACTTCTAAAGACAATCCAAATTTCCTGGTTTCTGCCTATAAGGACAATGTAGCATTTGTTCAAGGGCCAGTGGCTGAACAATTCGCACCTGCTACTCAGGATAAACCAGACTATTTCGAATCAAAGGATTTTGAATCGGTGATCTCTCTGAAGGCCGAAACTCACAATTTTCCCACCACTGTTGAGCCTTTCAATGGAGCAGCTACAGGCTCAGGGGGGGAGATTCGGGATCGTATGGCCGGAGGTCAGGGAAGTATCCCCCTCGCAGGCACTGCCGTTTACATGACCTCCTATCCGCGAACCAAAGGAGCCGGTTGGGAACAGCAAACAAAGGAAAGGCCCTGGTTGTATCAAACACCGAAAGAAATTTTAATAAAAGCTTCCAATGGTGCCAGTGACTATGGCAACAAGTTTGGTCAACCATTGATCTGCGGTAGTCTCCTAACGTTTGAATACGAGGATCAAAATCAAGTCTATGGCTTTGACAAAGTGATCATGCTTGCGGGTGGCATCGGATTCGGCAAATTGAAAGAAAGTAAAAAGAAAGCTGTAGATAAAGACCAACAAATCGTAGTACTTGGCGGAGACAACTACCGAATTGGCATGGGTGGTAGTGCGGTTTCTTCGGTCGATACCGGAGAATTTGCCAATGCCATCGAACTTAATGCCGTGCAGCGATCCAACCCTGAAATGCAAAAAAGGGTTGCCAACACAGTTCGGGCCATGACGGAACTGGAGGATAATCCTGTTGTATCAATTCATGATCATGGTGCAGGAGGTCACCTTAATTGTCTCTCAGAGTTAGTAGAAGAATCTGGCGGTATCATTGATGTTAATGCCCTACCTATCGGGGACCACACACTTTCAGACAAAGAACTCATGAGCAATGAGTCTCAGGAACGCATGGGATTGGTCATCAATCAAAAAGATTCTGAATATCTAAAAGCAGTAGCTGCTCGCGAACGTTCTCCTTATTACGAAGTAGGGAAGACCACTGGCGACATGAATTTGAAATTCAATGGTCTTCAGGATAAACTACCTTTTGAATTGAAGTTGGATCACTTGTTTGGGTCTTCTCCCAAAACCATTCTGATCGACGAGGTGAGCAATACGGCCTTTAGAGATATAACTTACGATTCCTCTAAAATCGAGACTTATCTGAATGAAGTGCTTCAATTGGAAGCAGTTGCATCTAAAGACTGGTTAACCAACAAAGTAGACCGATGCGTCACTGGAAAAGTCGCTACACAGCAAACCGTAGGAGAAATCCAGATCCCTCTAAACAATGTGGCTGTAATGGCGATCGATTATAAGAACCTGAAAGGGATTGCAACTGGAATAGGGCATTCCCCGGTTCCGGGTATGATTGATGCGGGTGCAGGCTCCAGACTTTCGGTTACAGAATGCCTGACCAATATGGTGTTCGCCCCCTTGACTCATGGACTAGCAGGTATTTCACTCAGTGCAAACTGGATGTGGCCCGCGAAAAACCCAGGTGAAAATGCCCGGCTGTACCAAGGTGTAAAAGCCATCAGTGAATTCGTTTCGGCACTAGGCATCAACATCCCAACGGGAAAGGATTCTCTTTCCATGACACAGAAATACCCAGATGGGCAAAAGGTACTGTCACCTGGCACAGTAATCGTCAGTGGCGGAGCCGAGGTAAGCGATATACGTAAAACCGTACTTCCTGCAATCAATACGCAAGGTTCTGATTCAAAACTCATCTATGTTCCCTTCGGGAAAAGTAGTTTTGAACTGGGTGGTAGTTCTTTCGCTCAGGTAGCGGCAGCCCTTGGCCAGAAAACTCCGGATGTTGAAGCCGGTACAGTCATCAAAGCATTTGATCTGATTCAATCTCTCATTAACGACGGATTCGTACTTTCCGGCCACGATGTTTCTGCGGGCGGATTGATTACGACATTACTTGAGATGAATTTCCCGAATCAAACCGGAGGGTCAAGAATTAACCTGACAGATTTTGATGAAAATGATTTGGTCAAACTACTCTTCGCCGAAAACCCTGCGGTTGTTTTACAGATTACAACAACCGCATTGGAAGCAATTAAGCAAAGTGGAATTGATTTTATTGAACTTGGATCCATACAGGAAGCACGTCAATTATCATTAAGCAAGGGAGATTGGCATTTAAATCTCGATATTGACGAATGTAGATCGATCTGGATGCGTTCTTCCCATTTACTGGACCTGGAACAAACGGAACCCTCGCAAGCAAAAGCAAGATTCGAAAATTACAGTAAACAGCCGCTCTCCTACGTGTTTCCAAAAGACTTTACGGGAAAACATAGTGACCTTAACATCGATATAAATAGAAAAACAAAATCCGGCACTAAAGCTGCGATTATTCGTGAGCAGGGCGTGAATAGTGACCGGGAAATGGCCTATGCCCTTTATATGGCAGGATTTGATGTGTTGGATGTGCACATGACAGACCTGGTCAGTGGACGAGAAGACCTTTCGGATATCAACCTGATTGCCTTCGTTGGAGGGTTTTCAAACTCGGATGTTCTGGGTTCTGCCAAAGGATGGGCCGGCTCATTCTTGTTCAATGAGAAAGCAAAAATGGCACTAGACAACTTCTATGCAAGACCCGACACCTTGAGTTTGGGTGTGTGCAATGGTTGTCAACTGATGATGGAATTGGAGGTAGTATTCCCAGGAATGGAGAATCATCCAAAAATGCATCACAACGTTACCGGAAAATTTGAGTGCGGTTTTATCAATGTGGATATCGAGCCCAATAATACTGTGATGTTGGGCAATATGGCGGGATCGCGATTGGGAATTTGGCTCGCACACGGCGAAGGCAGGTTCATGATTGAGGATGAAAACCATTACGCAATTCCAATGAAGTATGCTCACAATGCCATACCTGGCAATCCAAATGGAAGCTCCTTCGGTGTTGCAGCTATGGCGTCTAAGGATGGTCGTCATCTGGCAATGATGCCTCATCTGGAGCGCTCATTATTCCCATGGAATTGGGCACATTATGAAGACAAATTGGCACATGAAGTAAGTCCCTGGCTGATTCCTTTCGCCAATGCGTTTGAGTGGGTAAAGTCTAATAAGTAAACAGGCTACTTGAAATAATCATAATCCTCAAACCACTCTTTCATTCTGTCGGGCCAGCCAGATACGGATTTAAGTTCGGTGCGGGTACCCATGTTAAACGCATGATCGCCTTGAGCATACAGGTGCATTTCAACCGGAATGTCGGCCGCTCTGTAAATGCGCAACATCTGAACAATGGTTTCCGAACAACATTCATCGTTGTTAGCAGCTACTAAAAAAGCAGGAGGCGCATCTGCTGGAATATTGACAGCTGGTATGAATAATGGTCCAGGATACACCTGAACAAGAAAGTCCGGGCGAAAATTGAGTTGGTCGATCTTATTGCCTCTGTTTGGATAATCATTTTCTTCAAATGCCAACATTGAGGCGATTTCACCACCAGCAGAAAAAGCCAAAACTCCAACTTTATTCATATCGTAACCCAGTTCTGATGCAAGGCTTCTGACCTTCTTTATGGCTCTTCTTCCATCTTGACGAACATGCTCAAAAGTATATTCAGATCCTTCCTCTCTAACGAGTCTGTATTTTAAGACAAACGCAGTAAATCCCAATTTTGTCATAAAGTGAGCAGCTCGTTCTCCTTCACTATTGTAGACAAGTGCCCTGTGTCCTCCTCCAGGGATGATCAGAACAGCGGCACCATTCTGAGTCTTTGGTTTGAATAAAGTAATTGAGGGGTTGTGAATATTCTTGACCCACCAATCTTTTGCTTGTTCGGGTTCATTTTTCAAATGTTCAAAACCTGGAGCACCCTCTGACCAAAGAGGAATAACCTCCTGTGCCTTGATGGTGATTGGAAAAGAAATGGCAGCGATAAAAATAGATCCAAGAAGGTAGGTCCTTATCCTTTGAGTCATTGATTAGTCATTTAAAATCAAATGCCAAAATCAAGCATTCTACTCAGTGACAGGCAGGGTATTCAGACCAAACTACTTAACTAACGAGGTTACTGGTGGTGATTTTTTCGATCACTCCTTTCATAGACTCAAACTCCGAGTACCCATGATTGATTTGATAGAGTTGCTCCTGATACCTGAATAATACCGTTGGATAGCCCCGGACACCCCACTGTCGATTGAGCAAAAAATCTTGTTTCGTTTGATATTTCGAATTCTCACTTTCGAAGACTTTCAAGAATTCATCAAATGGTATCTCAAATTCCTGGCAGATCGACCGGTAAAATTCTGTATCTCCCGGATCTTCGTTATCGACATAGAACTTCTTTGAAACTGCCTCATAAAAGTCAAGCACATCATCTCCCAACCATTTTCTGGCCACTACCACGGCTCGGCAAGGGGGCTCTGTATCATAGTTGAAAGATTCCCGATCAAATAACTGATAGCCAAATGGCTGGCCGCTTCTTGCAGTTACTTCCTCCCAATGGTGTCTTAGAAAAGCTTTAAAATTGTCATCCCACGCATCCCCACCTCCTGGACGTAACCCGCCAAGAACAATAGAAAACTTATAATCACCAAAATGCCTTTTCAAATCTTGCAAGTGATTAGAAATACCCCAACACCAGGAACACATGGGGTCACCTACATAGATAATTTTACCCTCCTCTTTTGCTGGCGATTCGTTCAGTTCGCCACCTAAATCCGCTGGTGTGCATTCGCCCGTTTCAGGATCGCAGTATTGATTTTCCATTTGGTTCAACGTTTTATTGATAAGCAACTTTATTTGCGCATAGTTCATCTTCCCCATTATTTGAATGGATTAACCTGAATAATAAAAATGGACGTTGATTTTCCCGTAATCCTGTAACTTAACTTCATGCAATTCATCTCTACTCCTAACGACAGGTTTGAAAACCTACAAGATTATCCTTTCGCACCCAAGTATCACGAAGTAGACGGTATGAAGATGCACTATGTGGACGAAGGTAATGGTCCTGTTATCCTTTTACTTCATGGAGAACCTTCCTGGTCTTATCTGTATCGACATATGATCACCGGGCTCGTAGATAAAGGCTATCGCGCGGTGGCTCCAGACCTTATTGGCTTTGGAAAGTCTGATAAACCAACTGCGGCTGAAGCCTACACCTATGACAATCATATAAAATGGCTGACTTCTTTTTTGCAAGGAATGAACTTGCAAAACATGACTCTCTTCTGTCAGGATTGGGGCGGATTGCTTGGGTTACGCCTGGTTGCGTATTATCCCGAAAAATTTGATCGTGTGTGTGCTTCAAATACTTTTCTTCCTACAGGCAACGAACCTTTTCCGGATGCTTTTCTCCAATGGCGGGAGTTTGCAGCCAAGTCTCCGGATTTCATCATTGGAAAAGTCTTACAAAAAGGCACATTCAGTAAATTGAACGAAGAGGTAGTCCGTGCTTACAATGCTCCCTTTCCTAATGAAGACTACAAAGTCGGTAGTCGAATGTTCCCAAAGTTAGTACCAGCGGATCCACAAAATCCCGACGGCATTGAAAATCAAAATGTATGGCAAAAGCTCGCTGCTTTCAAAAAGCCGTTCATGACTGCTTTCGGGGCAGATGACCCCATCATGCGAGGAGCCAGAAAAATATTCCCCCAGATCATTCCCGGCTGCGCTGGTCAGCAACATATTTTACTGGAAAACGCCGGACATTTTATCCAGGAAGATCAACCGGAAAAGCTGGTAGAATTATTGGATGAATTCGTGAAGAATTCTTCATCAACAAATGAATAGATCGGTCTAATACTTTGGTTTATTCACTTTTTAAGTAAAGACTCCCATGGGAGTAACCTTAATTTAACAGTGTTGAGAGGAGATGTAGTGACGGTCATAAAACACCCTTTGTAGTAGGCAGTGAATCCATTTCTGAAGATGCTCTTTTGATGGACATTTTGATTGCTTTGGCAAACGCCTTGAAAATGGCCTCAATTTTATGGTGTTCGTTATCGCCTTCAGCCTTAATGTTCAGGTTGCACTTTGAAGCGTCGGAAAACGACTTAAAGAAGTGAAAAAACATTTCCGTAGGCATCTCTCCGATCTTCTCTCTTTTAAAAGTAGCATCCCATTCCATCCATGGCCTACCTCCGAAATCAATGGCCACTTGCGCCAGGCAATCATCCATAGGAAGGAGAAACCCATATCGCTGTATGCCTCTTTTATCTCCTAAAGCCGATAGAAAAGCATCACCCAACGCCAATGCAGTATCTTCGATGGTGTGATGCTCATCAATGTGTAAATCTCCCTGCACTTTTACTTGCAGGTCCACTCCACCATGTTTCCCAAGTTGATCCAACATGTGGTCAAAAAAGCCAATACCCGTCTCGCATTGAGTTTTACCCGTACCATCCAGATTCAAATCGATAAGAATATTCGTCTCTTTGGTCTCACGATGAACAGCAGATACTCTATTCTTCAGAATCAGATACTCATAGATCCTGGACCATTCATTAGTTGTTAATTCAGCGTCAGTTTCTACTTCCTCAGCAATGTGAATGGCTTTACACCCAATGTTACGCGCAAGCTGAATATCTGTGGCTCTGTCCCCTATTACAAAAGAATTCTGCAAATCGAAATCACCATTTAAGTATTCTTGTAACATGCCTGTTCCCGGTTTGTGATTGGGATGATTATCCCCCGGAAAATGCTCATCGATGTGGATTGTATCGAAGTGTATTCCCTGACTCTCCAGTGTACGCATGATGAGATTGTGTACAGGCCAAAAGGTGTTTTCCGGAAATGAGTCGGTACCTAAGCCATCTTGATTGGTCACCATGGCCAGAACAAAATCAGATTCTGCCTGCACCTTTCTTAAGTAGAAGAAGACATCTTTCAAATAGCTCACTTTATCAATATGATCTATCTGCTCGTCTTCTGTCTCATGATTGATGGTGCCGTCTCGATCAATAAATAGTACAGGTCTCATTTAATTACACTTTTCTGAAGAAGCAGCGAAGGTATATTTCGGCGAGCCTGCGAACAAGGTTTATTCCTTGAATTGCCAGAAAAACGTCAATTTTGCCTCTGTTAATATTTTAGGTCATTTACCGTATAGATGAGTATCTCCCAAAAATTGGATTGGCGCAATTGGGCCTTGATCGTATTAAGTGTATCACTGACCATCGGCTTCATTGAACTGATCTTAAGAATCTTGTTGAGCTCCAATCAGGCTTTCCTCGTCAATCATCATCAAGACCGTGCTTTTATAGTTAAAAACCCATACTGGGGGTCATGGCACTATCCTAACAACCGGGTAAGGCACCAAAGCGATTGCTTTGACGCAACTTATCTCACAAACGACATAGGGCTAAAATCCAGCGGGATCGCCCCTGATAGGGAAAATATCGTGCTTTTAGGAGATTCCTATTTGGAAGGCTATGGGGTTTCTAACAATGAAACTATCGTTCATATTTTAGACAGTACTTTTTACGAGAAGTACAACTTCCTGCCGTTTGGTAGTTCCGGGGGATTTGGAACCGTCAATGAATACGCACTGTATGAAAACTTTGCCAGGTACTACCATTCCAGGTTGGTTGTTTTATTCTGGCTAAATTATAACGATCTGTATGACAACCTGAACGCCATCCAATCCGGATTCATTGATGATCAGGGGAATTATACTTTTCAGCGCTTTTCAAAGCACCAGGAAGTTTTGGACATGATCGACCAAATGAATGAACCTGAGGAGCTTGATCACAAAGTTGGGTTTTATACGTTCAGCTTAGCGAAGCGAGGTTTTCGTTCTTTACAAAATGTCTCGCAGTATTGGACGAATGTAAAAGGGAATTTTAAGGATGCCATTGGTCAGGTCTATGCCACTGAGGTGCCACAAAACCTGCAAGACGCTTATCATCTTACTGAAAAAGTAATCATTGATTTACAGCAGGCCGTCGAAAGAGACTCCTCTCAATTGGTAATAGTCAATTTGTTCGATCCCTACCAGGTAGACGAGGCATGGCTAAATGTGATGCAGGAAAAATTGGGGGTTCCTACGGATGCCACTTTTCCTAATCAAAAAATAGCCGAAATCTGTAATCGAAACAACATCCCTTATCTCAGTTTATATGAACCTACCATCCAGAAAATCAGAAAAGACCAAATGGAATTTCCATATTTCAACTTTTCTTGTGACAATCATTTGACTAAAAAAGGCAATCTTTGGGTGTCAGAACTTGTAAGTGAGTTCTTCAAAGAACATCAACTATTAAATTAATCCATGGAATTTCTCAGTGACCTGTGGCTATTCTTAAAAGAACGTAAGAAATTTTGGCTTGTGCCTATGATCGTTGTACTGCTTCTATTGGGAGTCTTGATTGTTATCGGCGGAAGTTCAGCCATTGCTCCATTCATTTACTCGATCTTCTAGCATCAAAATTCGAATCGGGCCGTTAAAGGTTTCTTTGGGCACTTGAAGTTCAAAAACAGAAAACCCCGCCGAAGCAGGGTTTCCAAATACACATAGGAATTATTGCAATTAGTTTCTTGTCACCGAGATCGAATTGGACAGACTGAAAGTACCATTTAGACCGCTGGTATTCTCTCCTGTAGTCAGGCCAGTCAAACCATCTTCGTAAGTCACGCGATAGATTAAACAAACACCAGTACCTGCCCCATCAAAATCCACACCTTGAAGTGCTTCCATAGTCGGCGGCAAGCCCAAAATATTATTTTGGTCATCAGTTACGATATATCCTGCATTTGAAAGATCCTGATTCCCACTTACTGTGATGTCACTTACGTTATCAGCGATTCCATCAACAGTAAATGTGAAAGGACCTCCAGCGATTGTACCTGCACTGGCTCTTGTAACAGTTATGGAATTAGATAAGCTATAAGTACCATTCAGGCCACTGATATTCGCTTCAGTTTCCAGACCGGTTAAGCCATCTTCATAAGTAATTCTCCAAATCAGGCAAACACCTGCACCAGCACCATCAAAATTCACACCTTCCAGACCTGCAACTGTTCCAGGCAGTCCAAGTATATTGTTTTGATCATCTGTTACGATATACCCCGTATTCGCCAAATCCGTGTTCATGCTTACGCTTACTCCGCTTACATTGTCTTCTGTGCCATCTACAGTAAAAGTAAAAGGTCCACCTTCAACTTCACCAGCACTGGCTCGAGTTACCATGATAGAATTCGATAAAGCATAATTACCAGTTAGATCACCCACATTTGCTCCTGCCTCAAGTCCCATCAGGCCTTCACCATACGTCAAATGCCAAATGAAGCATACGCCTGCTCCTGCTCCATCAAAATTCACGCCTTCCAGACCTGCAACTGTTCCAGGCAGCCCAAGGATATTGCTTTCTTCATCTGTTACCACCCATGTAGTACTTAAGTTACCGACGTTACTGTCATCTACAGTTACCCCACTTACCATATCAGCTGTTCCATCAACAATGAATGTGAATGGACCTCCCGAAATAGTAGAAGCCGTAATCATATTTCTGGAAACCATAATGGAATTGGAAAAATCAAAAGTCCCTTCCAGGTCATCGGTATTAGCCCCCTGGTCTAAACCAACAAGGTCACTTTCATATTTGATATACCAAATGAAACAGACACCCACGCCCGCTCCATCAAAATTCACGCCTTCCAGATCAGCAATGGTTCCTGGTAGGCCCAGAATATTGTTTTGGTCATCTGTGATCACGAAACTAGAGTTAGTTCCTGCAGTCTCACCGCTCATGGTAATTCCACTTACATTATCAACTATACCATCCACTTGAAATGTGAATGGTCCACCGGAAATAGTACCGGCATCAGGAACAATCGGAGCTGGATCATCATCAGAACAGCTCATTACAAGAACGGCCAGAACGGCCAGTGAGAAAAGGTTCGAGAGAAATGTTTTCATTACGATATTTTATTCAGTTCTTCAAACCAACCAATTATATGTTGCTACATATTCACAGGATATTAAAGTTTTTATCACAGTGAAATGGTCTCCATTACCAGAAAACAGGATCAATGTACGTCTCCAGCCAGACAAGGGCCTTTTATGAATTTACGATTGTGAACTTTTTGTGATACTTATTCTTTTTCTTCGACAAGAATGGAACAAAAAAGCGTCCTTATCATTGAAGATGATGCGGAAATCTGCGATCTTCTTACCATCCACCTCGAAGACCTGGGTTGCCATGTTTCAGCGATCCAGGATGGCGCAGAAGGTCTGAACGAAGCAAAAAAACAAACACACGATCTGATCATCTTGGATATTCGACTGCCATCGATGGACGGCATTGCCATATGTCAAAAACTTCGGGCATTGGAAGTCAATACCCCTATTATTATGTTGACAGCACGATCGGAAGAGATTGATCGGGTTTTGGGACTAGAAGTAGGTGCGGATGATTACATGACAAAACCATTCAGTGTTCGTGAATTCATTGCCCGTGTTAAAGCCATTTTTCGAAGGTCCCGACTCATCCAGAGCAAAATCAATCAGGAAAGAGATATCCAGAAAATTGTTTTTGATGATCTCTCGATTGATATCGATCGGAGAAAAGTTTTGTTGAAGGAGAAGCGGGTGGACTTATCTCCCAAGGAATTTGATCTGCTTGTTTTAATGGCTTCTAATCCTGGGAAGAACTATAATCGATCGAGGCTTCTAAATCTGATTTGGGGATATGATTTCGAAGGGTACGAACATACAGTCAATTCGCATATCAATAGGCTTCGTGCCAAAATAGAACCAGATATGGACTCCCCAAAATTCATCATTACTACATGGGGAGTCGGTTATAAGTTTAACGAAGAACTAGCGGGCATATGAGCAAAGCATTAACCAATCAATTGATCAAAAAGATCATGATGGCATTTATGTTCGTGATCTTATTGGTAGGAGCTGTCTACATGACTTTGACCATTTACTTCACTAATAAATATTTTGAGGAAGCTTCTCAACGTCTAAATTCTCAGGTAGCATCTCATCTCATTGAAGAAAAGTTTAAAGATGACTCTCCTTTTCTGAAAGATGGCTCTGTTAATAAGGCTTTGTTTGGGGATGTAATGCACGATATGATGGCGGTAAATCGGAGTATCGAGGTTTATCTGCTAAACGATCTTGGAGAGATATTATACAGTGTTGTCCTGGATCACTCGGATAATGAAAAACCCCGAACCCAAATCAACCTGGAGCCCATCTATGACTTTATTGGCTGTAATGGTGATCGATATATTCTGGGAGATGACCCCAGAAATCCCGAGAAGAAGAAAATATTTTCTGCGGCTTCTTTTGAATCGAATGGTAAGTCCGGCTTTATTTATATCATCCTGAAAGGAGAACAATTTCATTATGTAACAGAGGCACTAACAGGAAGTTATTTTCTTCAACTAGGACTAGGTGCATCCATCGTCACCTTATTCTTTGGTGCATTGATCGGCCTTTTTTCTATTTGGTTCCTTACCAAAAACCTACGTGAAATTATTGAAACTGTTAAAAGGTTCAGAGATGGCGACATGAGTGCTCGTATTCCCAACACGAAACACAAGGACCTTTCTATATTGGCTGACACATATAATAGCATGGCAGATCGGCTGGTCGCCAATATTGAAGAGTTAAAATCAGTTGAGTCATTGCGAAGGGAATTGATTGCCAATGTATCTCACGACCTGAGGACACCACTTGCGATCACACGTGGATACGTCGAAACTTTGCAGATCAAAAAAGATATACTTTCCACTAAGAACCAGGAAAAGTACATCGCGATCGTTCATAAAAACATCTCCAAACTTTCCCATCTGATCGATCAATTGTTTGAATATTCCAAACTGGAAGCCAAACAAATTGAACCAAGCAAAGAACCGTTTTCCATATCGGACCTAGCTTATGACGTGGTTGAAAAATACGAACAACTGGCCACAGAAAAAGCACTTTCAATTCAGCTGGACATAGAAGAAAAGCTTCCACTGGTTTTTGCCGATATCAGCCTGGTCGAACGGGTCATACAGAACCTCATGGACAATGCATTAAAATTTACACCTGAGGGAGGTACAGTAACCATTGAACTGGTCTCTGATAACAAGGAAGTATTCGTCGCCATAAAAGACACGGGAGTCGGAATTTCTGCCAAGGAACTCACACAGATATTTGAACGATACAAGCAAGTATCTACTTCAACTAAATCCAAAAGGGAGGGAGCCGGGCTGGGACTCGCGATTGCAAAAAAGATCATGGAAATACACGACTCTACGATAAAAGTGATCAGTCAACCTCAGGAGGGTACCACTTTCCAATTTTACCTACCTGTTTTCTCATAATTCAGGATCTTTTTTAATAAGCAAATTTCTACTCAATCATTCTTCCCGTTGGAGTGTGAGCATTTGGAAATTTCAGTTACAAATCATACTTTCAACACACAGCTTTGGAATCGGATCAAACTCCTATAAGTGACTGGTAAAACCAAGAAGGCATTTTACGCTATATAACTATTCGTCTTGTACTTGTATGCAGCTTGAAAGCCTGTATACTCCCTCTTTCAGGCCAGGACAGCCTTGACCTGGTTAAGCCTGAACAAATTATATACCATGACTTCTCCTACAAGGATCCAATTACAGTCCAATTACCACGACTTCCAGGAAAAAACATTCCTTCTGAAAAACTCGAAACAATAGAACCTGAAACAATACAGTTAAAGAACCTGGAGAAGAAAATTTATGAAACTCCAGCCCCCCTACCCATTCAATTTTCGTCATCTCCCCTTTATTGGGGCAAAAGTCTATCCATAGATTTTCACAAATTCAGTGACCGGTCCAAAATGAATCTAAGCAAGTTTGATTCCGATCAAGGCTTAGCTTCCGACATGATTCAGGATATGATCCAGGACCAAAACGGCAATTGGTGGCTGGCAACTACCGCCAATGGGTTGATTCAATATGATGGGACAAGTCAATATGTGTTTACCACTGACAATGGATTATCCAGCAATGTCATCAATGTCCTGTTAATCGATCATCTCGGACAACTTTGGATCGGGAGTGATGCTGGTATAGACATCTATGATGGTCAGCAGCTAAAGCATCTCAATACTTCCAATGGATTGCCGGACAATAATATTTGGGTCTTAAATGAAGATGCTCAACACCAAATTTGGATTGGTACGGAGCAGGGTTTGGTTCGAGTTGACTCTTCTCAACAAAAGCTCCAAAGTTTCACTCTTGAGCATGGGCTACCCAATAAAGTGATTTGGGAAATTTTTGAAGACAATAAAGGTCAAACCTGGATTGGGACCGAAGCTGGCTTATCAATATTTGAAGAATACGGGGAGAGGAAATATGCAATGACCAACGTGCGACAGGCGAATGGTTTGCCCACTGACAATATATGGGTCATTGATCAAGATAAAAAAGGGGATATCTGGATGGGCTCCAATGGTTATGGAATTTATCAATGGTCTCAAGACATGAATGAAATCCGAATGTTCAATAGTGACCATGGCCTGTCAAGTGATTGGATATGGAACATCTACCCTACAGACAATGGCATTTGGTTTGGCACTTATGGTAATGGGGCCATTCTATACGATGAAACTGATGGTGAGCATCAGTTTACACAGCTGGGAACGGACGAAGGTATAACCAATAACTATGTTCTGAAAATTGTTTCTGATCAACAGGGTGGAATTTGGTTGGGGACAGATGGCGGGGGAGTTAATGTATTACATCAACCAGATGGTGTTGTGAAACACTACAATGAAGGAACGGGGCTCAATGAAAAATTTGTACAATGTGTATTCAGAGATTCCGAAGGAATACTTTGGATGGGAACAGACAGTCGTGGAGTAAATATCGTAGATGAAAAAGCGGGGAAAGTTTCCTACCTCTCTGAAAAAGAAGGGTTGAGTTACAATTCGGTATGGGCCATTCTTGAAGACCATAAAGGAAGAATTTGGATCGGAACTGAATTCGGACTTAACGTCTACGACAAAACCCAAAAAACCCTCACCAAATATGATACACTATCTGGCCTTAGTGGCCATGCCCCATGGACCCTGATGAAAGATAAATCAAACAACATTTGGATTGGTACAGAAGACGGAGGTCTATGTAAATATGATGTTCAAACAGAGGAATTCATTCAATACGGGGAACATGGTTTAAATGAGGTCGCGATCATGGGCTTTACTCAAGATCATGCGGGTAATATTTGGGTAGGAACCCGGGGTAAAGGCCTGGTTCGTATCTCTCCTGAAGAAAAAATCAGTGTATTTGATAGAAAAAACGGTCTAAGTAGCGATTCCATCACCTACCTGTACTTTGATAGTGAAAACAGGATTTGGGCTGGCACAGAAGGTCATGGTATCGATTATTTCCTTCCAGGATTGGAAACGCCTTCTTTCCGAAACTTCTCAATGAACGATGGGCTAAGCCACAATGAAGTATGGTCCATTGCAGGAGATAATCAGGAACGAATATGGGTAGGGACTGTGGACAAAATCACTATCGTAAATTTTGAAGATGAGCAACTCAAAGTCGATGGATACATTTCTACTGAACAAGGTTTAAAATCAAATGATCTCAATCCTTCCAGTGTTTTTAAAGAACCAAATGGCAACTTAATCTGGGCAACCGTGAAAGGGCCTTCGGTCATTAACCCTGCTCAGATCCAGCCCAACTCCAATGAATACCCTGTTCAAATAACAGGACTGGAGATAGAACATCAATTTCTGGATTTTCGAAAAGATCAATCGATCAAAATCGGAGAAGAAATCATCGAAATATCCACCTTAGAACTTGATTTACAACCATTTAGTAACGTACCTGTAGGATTAGCCCTACCCTATGAAGTAACCGATATACGCATAGACTTTACTGCACAAAGAGCTTATTTCGAAAAGGACCTTCAGTTCGAATACAAGCTGTCTCCAATCGACAACAACTGGCGTGAAACACAAACACCTTCATCTGTGATTTTGAATAACCTGGGGCATGGACAATACACTCTTGCTCTAAGAGCAAAGGCCTCTGGTGGTAACTGGAGCCAGCCTACTGTATTCTCTTTCACCATCAAAACTCCTTGGTGGGAAACATGGGTGGCTCGTATAGCAGGTATCTTCATCCTGATCATGGCCTTGTATAGTTTCTATATCATTCGAACCCGGAGCCTTATCAAATCCAAGGAGTTTTTAGAAGATAAAGTCAAAGAACGTACTTATGAATTGGAACGGTCACTAAGGGAGGTAGTTGAAGCACGTAACCAATTAGTACATTCAGAGCGCATGGCTTCTCTCGGGATGCTGTCCTCGGGAATTGCACATGAATTGAGTAACCCTATTTCAGCAGTATACAATGCCTCACAATTGATGGAGCGTGATTTTGATGATCTTTTTAAAGAAAATGGCTCTCAACAAGAGGCGAAAGAAAATATTAAAATGAGTCTGGAGGTACTTCGTGTTGCTTCCGACCAAACGCGTGAAATCATCAGAGGCCTGACCAATTATTCAAGATTGGAAAGTAAGGAAATGATCCTTGGTGACATCCATCAATGCCTGGACAACTCCATCATGCTCATTCAAAGCAAATTAAACGATATCCAGATTGAAAAGAAGTATGACTCATCCATTCCTCTGATCAAATGCTATTACACTGAATTAACTCAAGTATTTCTCAATTTGATCAGCAATGCCATTGATGCTATTCAGGAGAAATCACCAAATAATGGAATAATCCATATAAGTACTGAATTAGAAAAACGCTTTGTCAAGATCACAATAAAGGACAATGGTGTTGGTATGTCTTTGGAAACCAGTCAATCAATCTTCAAAAACTTCTATACCTCAAAGGAACCAGGTCACGGTACCGGTCTTGGTCTTGCTATTAGTCAAGGCATTGTAAAGAAACACCGTGGATCTATCAGTTTTGAAACGGAAAAAGGGAAAGGCACCACATTTATCACCTTATTTCCTGTAGACTGAAGAAAGGCTTTAATAACTCAAACACGCTCCTACCAAATCTATAACAATACCCTTCGGACAGATGCTACAAGATCAACTCTCTTAAGGTAAAATTACGATCCTCGCTATCTCCATGAATAGCGTATAGGCGATCACCTACGCTAGCAAGGCCATATATCGAGCTTACTCCTGTATCATTCAAATTGAAGGTCACCTCTCGAAAGGAATTATCCAGGGTATTGAATATCCCTACTCTGGTTTCGATCTCATCCTCACGCCAAACCTGCCCCGCGACAAAAATATTGTGATCTATAGTCGCCGTGAAGGTGCGGTTATAATCTTCCGGCAACTTCAAGGTCTCAATAGAATAATCTTTCAGGTCTACGATATAAATCTCATCCTCACCAAAATCATCTCCTGAAAAAGCTTGTTGGCCGCCAAAAATGTACAAGTGATCATTGACTACCTGGCCATTGGTCCAAAACCTGGGCTCAGGGAGTGTAGCTACAATCTGGAATGCACCCTCAGCGGCATTCCACCTTTTAATTTTATCAGCATCCTCAAGCCGCAAGTCTCCACCGAAAATGAATAATTCACCCTCGTACATGAAGCTACCAAAGCGTGACAACTGTTCCCCATGTTCGATAGAAATGGGATCACTATTGATCCGATCATTGTAGGTATTAATAAAAGAGCCTCCTACTACCAACAGGTCATCTCCGCTTAGGTGTAGTCTTTTAGTAACAAAGTCAGGCCTGCCAAATAGTCGTTCGGTCATTGAGTTATCAGATAAATTAAATCGAGCGATGCGTTCTACCTGCCCATGGCGCTGGCTTCTATGGGCAATGTAGAGGATATTTGCACCTGTCACGCCTAAAATACCTGAGCCCATTTCCAGGAAGTCCGCGTCGATAACACCCAGCGATTCAAAATTGAAATGTGATGGAATGGCATCATCATCATCAGATAGGCAGGAGGCAAACAGGCCTAGAAATAATAGGAATCCTGGCAATCGCTTCATTCTCAAGAGGGTTGGTCTAGAAAGTTAACCATGAAGCGGGGAATTACCCCTATTTCAATGCTATTTCCTAAATACGGAAAGTACTTCTATTAATCTATTGTTTTCCTCCTCTGTTCCCACCGTCAATCGAAGGCATCCTTCGCATAGCGGCTGACTGCTGCGATCCCGCACAATCACTTTTAAGTCTAACAGGTAATTAAAAATTCGTTTCGATTCATCAAACCTTACCAGTAAGAAATTTGCATCACTTGGAAATACTTGTTCAACAACAGGTAATACTTCCAATCGGGGAATCAGTTTTATCCGCTCCCTGTTCAGGTTTTCTACCCAACGTTGAGTCTGCCCTTCGTTTTGGCGTAAGGCTTGAAGCGCCACCTCCTGTACTGGTCCGGGGATATTGTAGGGGGGCTTGATTTTATTCAATAGTTGCACGATTTCCTCAGATGCAAAAGCCATACCCAGACGCAATGATGCCATGCCCCAGGCTTTACTGAAAGTCTGTAGCACTACGAGATTTGGAAACTGCTTCAAATGTTGATTCCAGCTTTCTTCCTTTGGAAAGTCGATGTATGCTTCGTCCACTACCACAAGACCAGGTGCCTGTTCCAGCACTTCTTGAATGTCTTCTTTTCTCAACAAATTCCCCGAAGGGTTATTCGGCGAACACAAAAAAGTAATTTTAGGCTGGCGCTTCAAGGCAGACAAGGCTGCTGCCATGTCGAGTTGAAAATCAGAGCTAAGAAGCACCTGATCAACTGACACATTTTGAATTGCAGCCGACACCTGATACATGCCATAAGTTGGTGGGAAGGTTAGAATATGGTCCTGATCAGGTTCACAAAAAGCTCGAATTAACAGGTCTATAGGTTCGTCACTACCATTTCCCAGAAATATATGCTTCTCCTCTACCTTCTTTATTCGAGCGATTTCTTTCTTCAAAGGTCTTTGGTATGGATCCGGATACCGGTTCCAGTTCCCTCCTGCTGCTGATCCATACGGATTTTCATTGGCATCAAGGAAAGTACCTTCGGCGCCAGTATATTCATCTCTGGCAGAAGCGTATGGTTTCACCTGCTTCAGGTGCTGTCTCATCAAATCCGATACTTTCATGATTCGAGTGCCTTCAGGCGAACAGTCACTGCATTTTTGTGGGCATCCAGTAATTCCGCAGCGGCCATTTTCTCAATGGCGGGACCCAGGTTTTTCAGCCCCTGTGGAGAAATGGATTGGTAGGTGATTTTTTTCAGGAAACTGTCCAAAGAAACACCAGAATAGGCCTTGGCCCAGCCATTGGTGGGTAACGTATGATTAGTACCAGAGGCATAATCTCCTGCTGATTCGGGGGTAAATGCCCCGATAAATACAGAACCCGCATTCACGACATTACCTACTATACCTTCAGCATCTTTCATATTGACAATCAGGTGTTCCGGTCCGTACTCATTGACAATTTCCACCATCTGTTCTGGTTCATCAATTACGATGATGGCACTATGTTGCAATGCCACTTCAGCAATATCTTTCCGGGGTAATGAAGCCAATTGGTTTTGCACTTCTTCCTTGATCTGCTTCGCCTTGACCTCAGAAGTACTTATCAATAACACCTGGCTATCAACGCCATGTTCTGCCTGCGAAAGCAAGTCCGCAGCTGCAAAAGATGCTTCGGCGGCATCATCTACCAGCACCATCACTTCTGAAGGTCCTGCTGGCATATCAATCGCTACCGCATCCCGAGCTGCCAATTGTTTTGCTGCAGTTACATATTGGTTGCCAGGACCAAATACCTTATCTACTTTCGGAACAGAATCCGTTCCGTAGGCCATTGCGGCTATTGCTTGAGCCCCTCCAATCTTTAAAATCCGAGAGATTCCGATTAAATCTGCCGTGTAGAGAATGATGGGATTCAATTCTCCATATTGATTCGTGGGGGAAGCCAAAATTATTTCCTTGCATCCAGCGATAGTTGCAGGTATCCCCAACATCAATACGGTTGAGAAAAGTGGGGCTGTCCCTCCCGGTACATACAGGCCTACTTTTTGTATAGGCACGGATTTGCGAGCACATACTACACCCTCCATCACCTCCATTTCCAGGTCTTCTTGTTGTTGGGCCCGGTGAAATTTTTCAATGTTCCTTTTAGCTCTTTTTATGGCTTCTTTCAACTCGTCTGGAACTTGCGCCCTTGCCTTTTTAAGCTCCTGTGCTGAAATCCAAAGGTCATCCAACTCTACATGGTCATACTCCAATGCCAACTTTCTTAACGCCGCATCCCCCCCGCGTTGTACCCGTTGCAAAATGGGCAATACGATGCGTTCTATTTGCTCATAGTCTTTGACCGGGCGTTTTAGTAAGGCATTTAACTTAGATGGTGATGGATTTTTGTGAATTTTCATGTCCCCAGTTTATTTCACCATTTTCTCAATCGGCACGACCAAAATACCTTCTGCACCAGCGCCTCGCAGCGCCTCGATCTTTTCCCAAAACTCATCTTCATTAATCACTGAGTGGATGCTACTCCAACCTTCAGTGGCCAAAGGCAATACAGTTGGACTCCTCATCCCGGGAAGTAGGTCCAGGATATCATTCACACTATCATTCGGCGCGTTGAGTAATACGTATTTGCTATTCTTCCCTTCCAACACGGCCTCAATCCTGAAAAGCAGATTTTTCAATAAAGCCATTTTATCATCACTAAGATTGCGGTTAGCTACCATCGTCGCTTCAGATCGCATAGCGATTTCAACCTCCTTCAGGCCATTACCCATTAAGGTACTTCCCGAGCTAACAATATCAAAAATCCCATCAGCCAGT
This sequence comes from Cyclobacteriaceae bacterium, assembly GCA_965215825.1. Lineage (GTDB taxonomy): Bacteria > Bacteroidota > Bacteroidia > Cytophagales > Cyclobacteriaceae > JAWPMT01. The sequence goes on from CBDCEM010000003.1 coordinate 3,515,200, forward strand.
CCCATACCAGGTGCGATTTCTACAGAACCGCTGATTTCATGAATTTCCGCCTTCACTCCCACTTTGTCCAGGTGCTGTTGCAGAATTACAGGATAACTGGTCGCAATACTTTTCCCATTGAAGTACGCTACATCTGTATATTCCTCTTCCCTTGGAATGGCAAGTGACAATCGGCATTTCGAAAAACCCAGGCTTTTGACTTCATCAATGGCTTTATTTTCTTCAACGTGTACATTTTGTCCCACTACGCCCAGATCAGCGATCCCATCCTCTACATATCCAGGTATATCATCATCTCTCAAAAACAAGAATTCCACCGGGAAGTTATGAGACCGGGCCATCAATTTCTTAGCACCATTATTGAATTTAATGCCACATTCTTTGAAGAGGGCTAGCGTATCCTCGCTCAAGCGACCCGATTTTTGCACGGCAATTTTTAATACAGACATTTTCCTTTTCAGGTTTTTAATAGGGAACAATAAACTTCGTGAAATTGATATAAGAAAGTTCAGTGCGTGCCATCACATCAGATGCAATGATGGAACTCACCCGCATGGTGAGTGTATAACGCATGTATTTTATGGCACTGAAACATCGCGGCAAATCTAGTATAGCAATTGGAAATATGATACGCCTTCCATCAAAATCGAGTGCACTTTTTTAGTTGTTATGTCAAGCATTTTACTTTGAATAGCATGGTCGCCCAACCGCACAATTCTTTCGCCTGAGACCTGCGCGACGAGTCAGGCGAGGAACTTCTCCCTTCAAGTGAATATCACACAGACTTCCCATGGGACCGGGCATAATAGCAGTTGGACGGCTATTCTTTGTTGGGATCGTAAACTCGTCAATTTCACCTTCTTGGGTAACTCGCAGAATACTATTTCCTACCAGTTCAGCCCCAGATAGTACCATCGGCATCAGGTGGGAGGTAAATCAACACAGCCCCGAAATCTAAAAGCAAATTCTTTCTTCATAACAGAATACCAATTGACCGCACTGTAAATGGCCTCAGCATTGCAGTTCTTCGACAAATCACTCTCCCAAATTAAAGGTCCATACAGGTCTTTTGGCATGATTTACTACATCCTCGGCAATGCTTCCCATAAGAAAATGACCTACTCCCGTTCTCTGATGTGTTCCTAAGGCAATCATGTCTGCATCTATGTCTTCTGTGTAAGCAACAATGCCGTCTTCCTCATTTGAGTAATTGTATATGTCAGTTGAGCAATTCTGAATATCAAAGCGTTTTACAAAATCATCCATTTGCTCGTTATCGTGGCGGGTAGAGGTGAAATTAGCAGGGGTATTGATTTTAACGATCCTTAGATCCGCTTCAAGTGCTTGCTGAAGTTTCAATATGTGATCTACAAAGTTTGGAGTGATATCATGAAAGTTGGAAGCAAAAACAATTTCATTGATAGCAGCCACATCACAAGGTTCACGCAAAGTAATTACAGGGCATTTTGAATTCCGTACCACCCTTTCCGCATTGGAACCAACCAGGTACTCATCAATACCAGAAGACCCGGAAGTCCCCATGATCACCAGGTCAACGGATACCGTACCTATTTCATCACTAATCTCATGAAACGCACTACCTACTTTTATCTTATATCTGGCATTGGCCTCTTTCATTTCCGGTGTGGCGACCAGGCTTTCAAGTTTTCCCTTAACAGACTCAATCAACTTGGTCAGGTAGATATTTTCCATCGGATCGTAATCACTGATCCCCATTGTTTTGAAAGAATTAGCGGTTGGATGTTCGATGACATTTAGAATGATCAATTCAGAATTGTCCTTACATAACTGAGCAGCAAAGTCGAGTGCATTTTGGGCTACTGCCGAAAAATCAAACGGTACGAGTATCTTGTTCATGAGGGGGCATTTTAAAACTTGCTTATTAAGTTAATGAATTGTAGCCGTAATATGGATTAACTTCGATGGTTTCTACCTGACTAAAATCATAGATTGAATTGATCATTTCTCTTGCACAAACACAACCAAAATCAGGAGATATTGCCTACAACCTGGCCACACAAGAAACCTTCATTCGTCAGGCGGCAACTCTGAAGTCAGAAATGATCATCTTTCCTGAATTATCAATAACAGGCTATGAGCCTACCATGGCCGACGAACTTGCTACCTCAGAAGAAGATGATCGATTTCATTTCTTTCAAGAACTAGCAGACCAGCTGCACATTACAATCATTACCAGCGCTCCTCTGCGTTCCTCTGAAGGCATCACCATAAGTCTATTGATCTATCTACCAGGAATGCCAGTGCAGACCTACTCCAAGCAATATTTACATGCTGACGAAAGGCAGTTTTTCGTTCCTGAAAAGCAATCTTATTCTCTCAATGTTGATCCGAAAATCGGTCTGGCGATCTGTTATGAACTATCCATAACTACACACTTCCGGTCCTATCTGGAGAGTGGTATCGATATATATCTGGCCAGCGCTGCCAAAACAGCGAAGGGCAGCAGTGAGGCACACGACCGACTTGCCACATTGGCCTCGAATCATCAAATTATGAGTTTGTTCGTCAATTGCGTGGGACCCTGTGATGGTGTTTTGTGCAATGGCAGGTCAGCTGCCTGGGATGATCGGGGGAGAAAAATTGATGAGCTTTCATCAGATAGTGAAGGTCTACTTGTCATTGATACCCTAAAGCAGTCGCTCAAACAGACCGAATAGCTAAGATGAAGCTCGTCCGATCACAAATATTCGAAGAAGTTGAACTACTAACGGTCGGTTATCATCCGATCAGCAAGCCTAAGCTAACGGTCAATCTATTCATTATTGATGGCCTTCTTATTGACACAGGGCCACCCCGGTTGTACCACGAGGTTTTGCACGAACTTCAATCGAAGTTTATTAATCAAATATTTGTAACTCATCATCATGAGGACCATACGGGTAATGTGGCACGATTGTCGCAACATTTCGAATGCACGGCATTGAGCTCAAAACTCTGCGCCGAAATGATGAAATCGCCACCGAAAATAAGCTTCGCTCAGTACATGACCTGGGGCAATCGACCTCCTTATCATCACCTTCAGGGAGTTTCTTCGGTAACTACCGATCAACGTGAGTTTCAATTAATTGATATACCAGGACATGCACCGGATATGGTAGCGTTATACGAGCCTCATAAGAAATGGCTATTTTCTGCTGACCTATATGTTCACCATTACATCAGTTATTACCTGTTTAGCGAAAGTATGGCCCAGCAAATTGCCTCAATTAAAAAATTACTGAAATTCGACTTTGAAATCCTATTTTGCTGCCATGCCCCTCCTATGAAAGATGGTCGGGAAAAACTTACGAAAAAGCTCAAGTTCTTTGAATCTTTCAATGAGCAAGTGAGAGAACAGGCAATAAAAGGCTACTCTGCGTCAAAAATCATGAAAGCCCTGGACTTAAAAGAGCGCTGGGGCATTCGACTGTTGTCCCATGGCATGTTGTCAAAACTGAATATGGTGAAATCTGTTTTGAATGACATGAAAGTCGAGGGAACATCAGATTAATTGCCCTGCACCAAACAATAGAACAAACAGCAGTGTTGAGATTGCTAATTGCTTCAAGTAGGGATCCAGGCTTTTAGGATCTTCTTTCGTGAAAACAGCTTTCATATTGATCAAAAACAAGGGAAGACTTAAACCATATAAAAGATGTAACCATTCTCCTGTCCAGGTCAGATTAGTATATAGCAACATACACACCCAGCCTATTCCTATCAATCCCAAATGATACAATTTAGCATTTGATCGTCCAATTCGAACCGGAATAGAGTTTTTCCCGGCGACTGTATCAGAATCAATGTCCCGGATATTGTTGACATTGAGCACTCCTACAGCAAAGAGGCCACAACTGATTGCCGGCAAAATCGTGATCCCATCGAATGACTTACTGTATAGAAAATAGCTTCCACATACCCCGACGAACCCAAAAAAGAGCAAGACAAACAGATCGCCGAGGCCCTGATAACCATAAGGTGTCTTTCCTACGGTATACTTGATGGCAGCCCAAATGGCCCCTAGTCCGATCAGCAGGAAGACTAATGCATAAATCCAGGTATCTCGAAAGCACACAAACAGCAATATCAATCCGCTGGCCAAGGACAGAAACGCACAGATAATCAATGCCCTTTTCATTGAATTAAGGGATATTTTCCCGGCCTGCACTGCCCTACTGGGCCCCTGCCTGTCCTCATGATCTACACCACTAACGCTATCTCCATAGTCATTGGCCAAATTAGAAAGCACTTGCAAGAAGAGAGTAGTCAACAAAGAGAGACTAAGAACCACTCCATTGAACATACCCCCTCGAAACGCCAGAAAGCCTCCCATTAGGATGCAAGAAAATGCCAGCGGTAATGTCCTTAGGCGGAAAGCCTCAAACCATATTTTAACAGATGCCATCTTTTCTACATTCGTTCTGGTACCTGGACACCTAGTAGCCCCATGGCTTGTTTGATAGCATGAGCAGTACATGATGACAACATCAATCTCAAAACCATCTGCTCCTTGGCATCGTCTGCGAATATCGGAAGCTCCTGATAAAAACCATTGTAGGTTTTGGCCAGATCATATACAAATTGCGCAACCAAAGACGGAGAATAATCCGCGGCAGCACTTTGAACAATCCCAGGAAACTGTACAAGAACATTGATCAGATCCAATTCTCTTGAATGAAGGCTGCCTTCACTCAGTGTTTGATCATAGTTCACTTCCATCTGCGCGGCCCTTCGCAGCAAGGCAGAAATTCGAGCGTGGGTATATTGGATAAATGGGCCTGTATTTCCTTGAAATTCAATGGATTCCTGCGGATTGAAAAGAATTCTTCGTTTTGGGTCTACCTTGAGCAAGAAGTACTTCAATGCCCCCAAACCGAGCATTTTATAGAGCTGCGTAGCTTCTTGTTCGGTCATTCCTTCAATTTTTCCTAACTCTCGCGTTTGGTTCTCTGCAGTTTGAAACATCTCCCGCATCAAGTCATCCGCATCGACCACCGTTCCTTCCCGGGACTTCATTTTTCCTGTGGGTAAATCGACCATACCGTAGGACAAATGGTAGAGTCCTTCAGCATAAGAGCGTCCCAATTTCTTCATGATCTTGAAGAGCACCTTAAAATGATAGTCTTGCTCATTTCCTACGGTGTATACAGATTTGTCAAATGCAAAATCTGTGTATTTATGATCGCAAGTACCCATATCCTGCGTCATGTAGACAGCTGTACCATCTCCGCGCAAAACCAGCTTTTCATCGAGACCTTCATCGGTAAGGTCCACCCAGACTGAACCATTTTCTTTTTTGAAAAATACATCTTTGTCAAGGCCTTCCTCCACGATATCCTTTCCTAGCAAGTATGTATCCGATTCATGATACGTCTTATGGAAAGTAATACCCATGGTTTCATAGGTAGCATCAAACCCTTTGTAAACCCAGCCATTCATCTGTTTCCACAGATCTACGGCTTCAGTTTCTCCATTCTCCCAATCCTTTAAGAGTTGTTGTGCCGCCAACAAAGATGGCGCATTCTTCTTGGCATCCTCTTCTGAATGGCCCTCCGCAATAAGTTGCTGAATTTCTACCTTGTATTCCTGATCAAATTTTACATAATACTTCCCTACCAGGTGGTCTCCTTTCAACCCCGAAGATGAAGGAGTTTCTCCAGCTCCGAATTTCTGATAAGCAAGCATCGATTTGCAAATGTGAATACCCCGATCATTGACCAGGTTTACTTTCATGGCCTCATATCCTGCAGCAGCCAGAATCCTTGAGACACTATCGCCCAGGAAGTTGTTTCTCAGGTGGCCCAAATGCAATGGTTTGTTCGTATTCGGTGAAGAAAATTCGATCATCACCTTCTGCCCATTGGGTTTGGCGACTCCATAATTTTCCGTACTGTAAATCTCCTTAAGAGCCTGCCTCCAGGTGTCATCAGTGAAGGTCAGATTCAAAAATCCCTTTACAACGTTGAATGCAGCGACCTGAGATACATGTTCTTGCAGATAAGCACCTATAGCATTCCCAGCATCCTCAGGTTTTTGTCTGGTGACCTTTAAATAAGGAAAGACTACAAATGTATGCGTGCCTTCAAACTCCTTTTTAGTGGGTTGTAGTGATAACGCGTCCACCCCTATTTCATGGTCGTACAACGACTTGAAGGCTTCAACCAATCCTTCCTTTATATGATGTTCTAAATCAATCATGTTATTTACGCTTGCGCAAGATGCGGCAAAAATACTTCGGCCATCATACACCGCACACTCCCTCCTCCCAACTTTTCTATGGTGGGAATGGGACTGTGGATTAATTGACCATGTGCTAATAATCTATTCTTTTGATGCTGATTCAAACTTTCAAATGCCGCTTCAGACATAACAACAAACTTCTCATGCCTACGGTTTTGAACTTGCAACATGTTTCCTGCAAAATGATGGATTTGCGTCTCACTTAGCGTGATGATCTCCTTTCCTGATGCCTCCAGTGACGCTACAACTGTGGCTCGTTCCTTCGGATCATCTATTGATTCAAGGCATATTGCGGCAAATTGCTCACCGACTGCCATCATTACGTTGGTATGATAAATCGGTAAACGTTGCTCGTCTACAGTCTGATTAGCTACGAATGTTATTGCTCTGTATCCCGATAGCTCATCAAAAGCATTAATCACCGACTTATGAGTACGATCAGAAATGGCTGCATAAGCCACCTTATTTTGTCGATCAAGGATTAAACTTCCAGTCCCTTCCAAATACATAACCTGTTCTTCCCAAGAAGTCAGGCTATGTATCTCATTCACTTCAAAACTTGATCTTAGGACATCAATCACTTCCATTCGGCGCTCTTTCCGTCGATTTTGTGCAAACATCGGATAGAGTATAATGTCTCCATTCTGATGAAATGAAATCCAATTGTTAGGAAATATGGAATCAGGAGTCTCGGCATGTAGAATATCCTCCACAACCACCACGTTCACACCCGTATCTCTAAGAACGTTAACCATTCCATCAAATTCTCTTAGGGCCAATTCCTGAACACTGGAATCACTTTCAGTCGTATTTTCCTGAAAATAGTTATTGACTGCAGTTTCCTCATTCTTGTGAAAGGCAACTGGCCTGATCATTAAAATGGTATCTGAAATCTGGCTGACCATAGAGATCAATATTTCCGCTAACAACAATTAATTTGCAATTACCCTTCATCAAACCTAAGCATCTGAAAAGCTGCGCAAAACTAATAATTCGAAGCTTCTGAAGCTCTGGAAAAAATATTTCAAACAAATTATACGCTCCATCTATTTTTCTTGAAATTTTACCTCATTATTGCATGCTTTTTTTTGTGATTCCAGACGCGAATGAAGAGTTATTCCGACCTAATTGACCAGACCTTCGATTTCCCCTCCGAAGAATTTCGTGTGGAAGAAAAACAGTTGTTTTTCCACGAAGTGGATTTAATGGCGTTGATCGAAAAATACGGCACACCACTCAAGATTTCGTACCTACCAAAGATTAGAGAAAACATCGCGAAAGCCAGAAAGATATTTGGCGATGCAATGAAAAAGCACCAGTATCAGGGTGACTATGTCTACTGCTACTGCACTAAATCTTCTCATTTCCAATTTGTATTAGAAGAAACCTCCAGGGCCGGAGCGCATATCGAAACGTCCTCTGCTTTTGATATTCCGATCGTACGCAAACTCTATGAGCAAGAGCTTATTCAGAAAGATACTTATGTACTCTGCAATGGGTTTAAACGACCATTGTATCTTGAAAAGGTAACGAATCTCATCAATGACGGGTTTGAAAATTGCATCCCTATTCTTGACAATTTAAATGAACTCGATACTTATCTGGACAATGTCAATAAAGACTTCAAAATTGGTATTCGACTAGCAGCGGATGAAGAACCCAATTTCAGTTTCTACACCTCCAGACTGGGTATACGCTATAACGATGCGCTCACTTACTATCAGGAAAAGATCAAAGATTCCAAAGCACAACTAAAGGTCTTGCATTACTTCATCAATACGGGAATCAAGGATACGGCTTACTACTGGAGTGAGCTTAGTCGCTTTGTCTACAAGTATTGCGAGTTGAAAAAAGTTTGTCCCGAACTGGATACGATCGATATCGGTGGTGGTTTCCCCATCAAAAACTCCTTGCAATTTGATTATGATTATGCCTACATGGCAGACCAGATTATCGAAAACATTCAGTGGATTTGCAAGAAAAATGATGTTCCTACTCCACACATTTTCACGGAGTTTGGTTCCTACACTGTAGGCGAATCCGGAGCTACTCTTTACTCCGTACTTGATCAGAAAATGCAAAATGACAAGGAGCTTTGGTACATGATGGATGGTTCGTTCATCACGCACATGCCGGATGTCTGGGGGCTCAATCAGAAGTATATCATGTTACCCGTCAACAATTGGGGAAACATGTTCCGCCGTGTCAATATCGGGGGCCTAACCTGCGATAGTATGGACTATTATGATTCTGAGGCACATATCAGTGAAGTGTTCCTTCCAATCATTAATAAAAAGGAACAACTCTACTTTGGTTTCTTCCATACTGGAGCCTACCAGGAATCATTAGGAGGATATGGCGGAATTCAACATTGTCTGATACCCGCACCAAAACATGTTATATTGAAACGAGATGACTCGGGAAATATCCAATCGGAGTTGTTTGCTGAAGAGCAGGACAATGAATCGATGTTGAAAATCCTCGGCTATTGATGACAGTTTCTAGCCAATTGACCTGAGACCTCCGTCATTCCCCGAGTCATCGCCTGTTTTAGGTAATTGCAAGCCTGTTCCTTGTCATTTAGTTCAAAGTAAGCCATGGCGGTATTGTACCAGATATGCGCCTTACTGCGGTCGCGTACGAGAAATTGCTCATAATATGCTACAGCTTCGTCAAATTTCTGTTCCTTGAAAAAAGCATTTCCCATGAGGTAATAAGCCTCCATCCGATTACTCTGCATTCGGATCACCGCATCGAAGTGCGTCCGGGCATCCGCAAACTTCTCCTGTTTGATGCGCAAACGACCAACATTCAAAAGCAAATCAGGATCACGATGATTCATTCTCAACGCCTGTCCAAACAAACGATCAGCCTCACCATATCGGCCAGCATCATAAGCCTCTACGCCTTGATAAGTTAACATTGGTCCAAAATTGGCTTGGTTCAGTATCTCCTCTGGAAGTTTCACATCATCGTCCAGTACGATCAGATTGAACCAGGCTATTTCACTTTTGGGGTCCATTTGTATTGCCAACTTCAGGTTATCAATCGCCTGTTCCTTCTTTCCGGTTTCTTCAAAAAGTAAAGCCCTGTTTACAAGGTTTTGCGCCGAACTGTCCAGGTACATGGCTTCATTCATATCTTCCAGCGCCATGTCATATTCTCCAATTTCCTGAAACGTTAGTCCTCTGTAAGCATAAACCGAACTCATCATGGTCACCATCGTCCCCACCTTTACCTGCTCCTGACCCGTTGGATCTACTTTAAAAAATACGGCCTGGGTATCGTCATTCCCCTGATTCTTGATCAAATAAGTGAGATCTTTAATGGCTTCGTCATAAACACCTAATTGATAGAAAAGCTCACCTCTTTTGAAATAGGCTTCTTTGAAAGCATCATCTATCCTCAAGGCATTTGAATAATCGTTGAGTGCCTGAGCATTATCTCCTACCTCTTCAAAAATGGTCCCACGTAAAAAATAAGCTTCATTCGACTGTAAAATCTGAAGGGCAGCGTTGATACTGTTTAGGGCAGCATCATAATCACCGCGAGAGGAATGAGCCACGGCTTCATCATAATGATCATTATACCGGCTTTGAGCGAGTGAATTGAGACAGACTGACAGGAAAACAATCAAGGTTAGGAATCGCATAAAGTTTTTTTACGCGAAACTCATGGCAGGGGTTATCTCTCGAATTTCATTAGAAGGCATATTGACCTTCAGCAATCTTTTCCTGAATTTTCGAGAAATTATCAACAGAAAAATGGGTGAAACTATTCCTGAGTTTCAAGGAAGTCAATGCGGCCGCTGATAAGAAATCGGAAAAATTCAACTCTACACATTTTGATACCTCTTCTCCCAAAAACCCGCCTATCATTTCTTCAGGCCTCAATCTACCAAAAGGCCATCGTTCCTTGTACAACTCCACCAGTGCTTTTGTTAATATCGCTCCCTCCTTATTAGGACGAAATTGTCTGTTTCTGATCGCTCGTTCCAAAACGGAGGCCTTCCTTAGGTTTTCCGGAAGTAAAACAGAATCAATACCCAACAACCGGCCTACACAATTCCATAAATAGATATAAGCCTGTTTTTCCTCCGGCGACAATTCAATACCTAGTTTTTGTAAGCCACGAATGACAATCAAGGAAAAGGCGAGGTTTGTCCCTAACAAGTCTTCCTGATTAATCGGAACTTCCTCTTCCGCTTCGGAGTAGCACCTGGCCCGAGCATGCAGCAGTCTGACTTTCAGGCAATGCAAAAAACCAAAGCCGGATTCATCAAAAGCATTTCTGCTCCCTACGGCAAATAAGAATTCCCCCGTTTCTTCAAGGCGCTTTCTGGGGTTTTCTACGAGGTATTTTGATTGCACAAGTACTTTGGCTCCCTTTTCTCCTGCATAACAGTACGGCAAGGAATAGAGGGCCAGAATAGCCATGATTGGTACCGCATATTTTTCGAAGACGAGGTGGCCGTTTTTCAGTAAGGTTTGATCGAAGGTGGCATGTGTTGACAGGACTTCATCCAATAGCTGACTCATTGGCTTCTTAAAAGTCAATCGGAGCAGATCTGAGTTTCCAGTTAATTTCTGAAATTGATAAAATTCTTGAGAGTGGTCTTTAAGGTATTGAAATACCCCATCAGCAGCGGGATCACCTTTTTGTCGATGATTATCTAAGAAGTCATTGAGAACCTGTAGAGTCCATGCCTGTTCCATGAACAGAGAACAAGTTTTAAAGAGAAATGGTTAGTAAACCCTGCGAATTTGCATGCCGCTTTCTCGGGGAAGGTGTTCAAAATGTCCATCCTTGTAGTTGAAAAAGCTTATCGCCATAACTAAAAACAAACCCGTATTGTCTGAGAGCTGCTTTACGTCATCGACGGAGATCATAGCAGTCATAGGCTCAGTAGGTATTTTCAACAACGGCAACATATTGCTATGATAGGACCCATATTTACCATGACAGTTACTATCAAGTGGCAAGTATTGTTTTTCACTTGAGTCGTAGTGATAATCTGAAATAGCCACCAAACGAGCACTTATCTTAAAATTGGTCGCCTCAGCGGGTTTTTTAAAAGTCTTATCGGGAACGAAAGCCGGAAAATGTAAGATTACCTGCCCCCTTCTGGAGCCGGGTTTCACGAAATACTTTGCACCAAAAATTTCATCATAAGGTGCAGCCGTATTAAATTCAAAACCATTTAACAAATGACCGTGCTTACTCGGATACAGCGGCCTTGTTCCAGTCTGCCCCTCCTCCTGCTTTGCCAGGTTTCGGAATTGAGCAGTCAACCTTCCCGACACATAAGTCTCGCAGATTTCGGACATACCTTCAGACAATGAACCACGCAAAGCCTTGGCCATCATTGAAGCAATTCCGAACTCTTTTTGGTTATTCCTCAATTCTTCGTAAGATTCATCATTTTTGATCCGATCAGCCGATGGGCCACCTTTCTTCGCGATGATGGTGTGATCTATTCCTCTGATCTTGTAAGCTCTGTACCCCTTGGGTAAGGTAGTAGTGCCACTCACTGCACTGTCGGCCTTTTTCATTCCTAAAAACTAGTCTCGGTTGATGTAAAATGGTTCTCGGATGAAATATAGTGAAAGGAAAATTCTCAACCAAGAAACCATTACTTTTTCTCTTTAATGTCACCCAAATTTATCCCTGATTATAAGGTAGTTAAGAAATTCAGTTATCAGTAAAAATGAATTTTGTCATCCTGTTTTTGTCGTTTGTAAGAGTAATGGTTCCGTTCGTTATATTTTTGAAACCTTTAATTAACAATTACGATATAAATTTGTTAATAAATTAGATGTATAGCATCAGAATTAGCCTGAACCTGAAATGATTAACTATCGAGATCACACTAAAAATGATATTATAGTGGGCGTTTTAGCTTACCTTGTAACGCTTCTCCCGTGTTTGAGGACTCTACCCGACTAAGGGTGCCACTTTTATCTGGTGTTATAGCTGATCTCATCTTTTAATAAAACAAAATCAATAGCGAGTAATCTCTAAATGGGAAATAATAGTAATAATTCCGGTCTTTTTAGCAATTTCAAAACCGACCTCTCGGCATCATTAGTAGTCTTCTTAGTGGCTGTTCCACTTTGTCTGGGTATCGCCCAGGCCTCAGAAGCTCCTTTGTTTGCTGGTGTTATAGCAGGTATTATCGGTGGCCTTCTCGTTGGTATTATAAGTGGGTCTCAAGTTGGTGTAAGTGGTCCGGCTGCAGGACTTGCTGTAATTGTAGCAGGGGCTATCGGAGATTTAGAAAGCTATCAGATATTTCTTGCCGCAGTTGTCGTCGGAGGTATCTTCCAAGTCATTTTAGGTTTTTTGAAAGCAGGGATAATTGGGTATTACTTCCCATCCTCTGTTATCAAAGGGATGCTTTCCGGCATTGGAATTATCATCATACTGAAACAAATACCTCATGCCTTCGGATATGACGATGATCCGGAAGGAGACCTGGGGTTTGAGCAGGCAGATGGAAAAAATACATTCACCGAAATTTTTGACATCATAAGGTATCCCGAAAATATTGATGTAGGGGCACTTTTAATTTTCGTGATCGCCGTAGGCATTCTGATTCTATGGGAACAGAAATTCATGAAAAAAATAAAAATCTTTCAGGTAATCCAGGGACCACTTGTTGCTGTTATGTCCAGTATCCTGATTAACCTCGCATTCATAGGATCAGCATTACATATTTCGGGTGAGTCTCATATGGTGAACCTGCCTGTTTCAAGCAACATGGGTGAGTTCTTCGGCCAGTTTACGTTTTTTGATCCATCCGCCCTACTCAGGGGTGATGTTATCTTTATGGGAGCAATAATCGCCTTAGTCGCCTCCCTTGAAACGCTCTTGTGTGTTGAAGCTACAGATAAGCTAGACCCGCTAAAAAGAATTACTCCAACCAACCGAGAGTTAATTGCTCAGGGAATTGGAAATGCATTTTCAGGAATGATTGGTGGTCTTCCTGTTACTCAGGTAATTGTAAGGAGTTCAGCGAATATCCAATCCGGAGGGAGAACCAAACTTTCCGCTATTCTTCATGGAGTTCTTTTACTCGTCTGCGTGATTCTTATCCCGGACATACTGAACCTGATTCCAAAAGCCTGTCTGGCAGCTATTCTCATCATCGTAGGTTATAAGCTTGCAAAGCCAGATATCTTCAAGCAAATGTTTTCCGGAGGAAAGGATGTGTATTTTCCTTTTTTGATCACAGTTTTCGGAATTATTTTCACCGACCTGTTAAAAGGAATTGTTTTGGGACTCGTTATCGGCATATTCCAGATCCTTTACAATAATTTCAAGAAACCTTACGGCGTGAAGAAGTCCGAGGAAAATGGAACAAACAAGTTACACCTGGAACTTTCAGAAAACCTTACCTTCATAAGCAAGGCAAGTATGATTGATACTGTTGCTCATTTCCCTGACAACTCTACCGTGGTGTTTGATGCTACAAGGTCGCACTATATTCATCCGGATATCATTGAGATAATCGAGGATTTTAAGAAAAACGCTGAGTATAGAAACATCACAGTGGAGACCAAAGGATTTGAGAATATGGGAACTGAGAACCAAATCCAGGAATTGAAAAAGATCGCCAAAGAGATTTAATATTCGGATATTTAAGTTCTCGATATACCTCCTTCTCAATCACCAATTCTTCTGTTTTGGTGATTGAGAAGGTAGTAAGCTTTTGCAGGTTACAGCGACATAAAAACAGAATAATTACCGCTTTTTCTTCGTTTGTTCATAGAGTGCTTTTAGTATTGCATCCATCGCATGAAGCAAACCCTTCGAATCGTCTATTTGTTTATGGCCTTTTTGGTGCTGTTGACAGCAACAAGTTGTTCGAGAAACACCCACAAAATCAAGGTGGTGAAACCTAAAAAACATCTTGGGTGGTTTGATGGCAAAAAAGATCGTAAGAAGAAACGCACCAAAGTGGTTACCTACAAAGTGCATCGAGGCATAAAGTATTAATCCACTACATTCGCAGCAGTCGTTATAAACCAACCTACGTATGAGAAGGATATTCTTCCTGAGTCTTATCATTCTGACTGCCTGTCAAGCAACTACTGAAAAGCAGTCACCTCCTTCGGAGCAAATCGAAGGTGTTATTGGTACCTCCGCCATGGTGGTCAGCGCCCATCCATTAGCATCAGAAATTGGAACCAGGATTCTCAAACAGGGAGGCAATGCGATCGACGCGGCAATTGCCGTGCAATTCGCCTTGCAGGTAGTCTTCCCCGAAGCCGGTAACATTGGCGGTGGCGGCTTTGCAATCGTACGGCTGGAAGATGGGACCAAGGCATCTCTGGATTTCCGTGAAAAAGCACCCAAAGCCGCTAACAGAGACATGTATCTGGATGAAGAAGGTAATGTAATCTCGGGCAGGAGTAGAGTAGGTCATCTGGCTGCCGGGGTTCCAGGTTCTGTAGCTGGTATGTGGGAGCTCCACCAAAAATATGGATCTGTACCTTGGCAAAATCTGGTAAATCCTTCTATCGAACTTTCCTCAACAGGATACAAAATCACCGACCTGGGAGCAAGCAATTTCAATAGGTTCCAGGAAGTTTTTGCAACAATTAATTCCACCAAGCCCTGGATGGTAAAAGAAGGTGGCTGGAATGCCGGCGATTCTATTGTTCAACAAGAGTTAGCCGCCACATTCACGCAAATCAGCGAATATGGTCGTGATGGATTCTACAAGGGCATTGTAGCAGATCAAATTGTTAAAGAGATGCAACAAGGTGGTGGTTTGATTACACACGATGACTTACAAAGCTATGAAGCCATTTGGCGTGACCCTGTTATTGGAAATTATCGTGGGCATAAAATCATCTCTATGCCTCCTCCTTCCAGTGGAGGAGTGGCCTTACTTCAGTTGCTGCAGGGAGCTGCCATGCACGACGTTAAAGCACTGGGGCATAATACGGCGGAGACAATCCACCTCATGACAGAACTTGAAAGAAGAGTATATGCGGACCGGGCCACTCACCTGGGCGATCCTGATTTTTATGATGTTCCAGTGGACATGCTCCTGAGTGATGCTTATAACAAGGCACGTTTCGGCACCATCCAAATGAATCAGAAGACTTCCTCACAGGAAATCAAAGAAGGAGCTGTAGACATCATCGAAAGTACAGAGACTACTCATTTTTCCGTGGTTGATAGCGAAGGAAACGCTGTTTCTATCACCACTACACTCAACGGATACTACGGCTGCAAAGTGGTCATTAGTGGCGCCGGCTTTTTTCTCAACAATGAAATGGATGATTTTAGTGCGAAACCTGGTATTCCAAATATGTTTGGATTAGTTGGAGCTGAAGCTAATTCCATTGCGCCGGAAAAAAGAATGCTGAGTAGCATGACACCCACTATCCTTGAAAAGGACGGTAAACTTTTCATGGTCAATGGAACTCCAGGGGGTTCTACCATTATTACCTCGGTCTTTCAGACCATTATGAATGTGATTGATCATGAAATGACGATGCAGGCAGCTGTTAATGCATCAAGAATTCACAGTCAATGGTTACCTGATTCAATTTATATCGAGCCAGATGCTTTAACAAAAGAAGCACGAAATGGGTTAACACAGAAAGGACATGGAATCAGTAGTCGAGAGAGAACGATGGGCAAGATAGATGCCATATTGGTTAAACCCGATGGAACTTACGAAGGAGCTGCTGATATTACTCGTGGAGATGATACTGCAATTGGTTACTAGAATAGGTACAGATTACCAGGTATCAAGTACTAAGTATCAAGTGCTAGGTATCAGGTACTAAGTATCAGGTACTAAGTATCAAGTGCTAGGTATCAAGTACCAGGTACAAAGTAACAAGTAGCAAGTATTAGGTACTCTTTATCTATCATCTCCTTGAACTTGTTATTGAAAATACTATTTATTAAGGAAATAAATCAAAAAATGGCACAAGTAACACTCGGAGGCGCGCCCTCTAACACCTCAGGAGACCTACCTACTGTAGGATCTAAAGCCCCTGATTTCAGCTTTGTAAAAACCGACCTTTCTACAAGCTCATTAGCTGCTTATCAAGGCAAAAAACTGATCCTCAACATCTTTCCTAGTGTGGATACGAATACCTGCGCTACTTCGGTACGCAAGTTCAATGAGAAAGCAGCATCTCTTGATAATACAGCAATTCTTTGCATTTCAGAAGATCTGCCATTTGCACAAAAAAGATTCTGCGGGGCAGAAGGAATCGATTCTGTAGAAGCTGTATCTGTATTTAAAAAAGGTAATGACTTTGGTTCGTCATACGGCATTGGACTTGTGGACGGTCCGTTCAACGGATTGCTATCTAGAGGAATCGTAGTGATAGATGAAACAGGAGTTGTCAAACATACCGAGCTGGTACCAGAAGTAGCCAATGAACCCAATTACGACGCTGCCTTGGCGGCTTTGTAATTCTCATTTAATTAAGGCATCGAGGCCGTCCCAAAAGTACCCAAGATGTCAGGTTGAATCCATCGAAACCTTATTCCACGCTCTAAAACATCCATTTCGACTGGCTCAATGTGACAAATTTCCTTATGATTATGACTTTTGGGACAACCTCCTTCTTTTCATGTAATTACGGTAGAAGTTAATTCGTTGAGAAAGCACAATATTTACTAATATTAATAGTATAAAGTATTTATTTACTAATTATATTAGCTTAATAATTCTTAAACATAAAACTCAATGGAAATCAAGGACATTGCTAATCGTCTGGTTGAGCTCTGCAAAACAGGGTCCTGGGACGAAGCACAAAAAGAGCTTTACCACGAAGATTGTGTCAGTATTGAACCAGAAGGCATGCCGGATAATGTGATAAAAGGAATGGCAGCTATCAGAAAGAAAGGGGAAATGTTCGCGAGTATGGTTGAAGAAACCCACGGAGGTGATGTTTCAGACCCAGTTATTGCAGACGATTATTTCTCCATAATGATGAGTTTCGATGTTACGTTTAAAGATCGGGGAAGAGTTCAAGAATCAGAAATCTGTGTTTTTAAAGTCGATAGCGGAAAAATTGTCAGTGAGCAATTCTTCTACGTAGTACCACCAATGGGCTAGGTAATCCAAACTAATATAAACCACCCTTTTTCATTAAGAACCACCTTATTTCGAACCTCGTCAACAGCTGTTGACGAGGTTTGGTTACTTCATTCTGATCCCAGGGTCTACGATTTCGATGCCGTCTGGGGAAACCATATTACCAGGGATATTCATTTTAATGTAATCGATCATCTTTTGAACAAAATGTTCTTTGAGAGAGGTCTTTTGAGTAATCACACCAATCTCCCTGGCTTTTTTTAAAATGGGTGAAATATTTTCTTCTTGATTTTCGTCTAAGCTTAGCGTCGTTAGCTCCGGCAAAATGGTCAAGCCTCCCTTCGTATCGACTATCCTGATCAAAGCGTCAATAGAGTTACTTCTGTAGTTGAAAGATCTCCCTTCCTGTATCTTCGTCAGGTCACAAAAATTATTGACCTGATCTCGGAAACAATTTCCTTCATTTAATAGCCATAAACTATCATAATCGATGTTTTCTAATCGAATGTTCTTCCCCTTCGTTTGATCCGAGGCATAGAAGAAAAAACGTTCATAAAAAATGGGAATCGACCTGATTCCATAAACCTCCACAGGCGTAGAGATCAAGCCTGCATCCAGAAACCCACCCCTCACCTCCGTAATCACATCTTCCGTAATCATTTCGTGAATATCCAATTTGAATTTCGGAAACTCCTCCTGAAGTTGATCAATGAAAAGCGGAATCAGAAAAGGCGCCAAAGTCGGGATAACTCCCAATGTTAGCGTTCCTTCTAATTCATTTCTCAAGCTTATTGTCCTGTTTTGGAGGTGATCAACACTTGCCACAATCTCAGCAGCCTGGGCCAGGAAGGTAATGCCATCAGCTGTCGGAACAATCGGGTTAGAAGAACGATCAAATAAACCGATACCTAATTCATTTTCTAATTTCTGTACTTGAAGGCTCAGGGCTGGTTGGCTGATAGAAAGCTTCTCGGAAGCCTTCTTAAATGAGCCATATTTCTGTAAATTGATGACGTATCTCAGTTGCGCTAATGTCATAAGTTCAACTTATGTATCGATAAATAATATAAATAAATATTATCCCAAATTTACACTCCAATCATTCTTTTATTGATCTAAAATGGAAAATAACACATCCTCAAATGGTATTGGAAAATGCCCCTTCCACGGTGGTAACACTTCCACTGGCACCAACGACAAGGATTGGTGGCCTAATTCACTGAACCTGGACATCCTCAACCAACATGATAAGAAAACCGATCCTTACGGAGAGGATTTCGATTATAGAGAATCGGTGAAGGACCTTGATTTTGATGCATTGAAAGCAGATATGCATGCCTTAATGACCGACAGCCAGGACTGGTGGCCCGCAGACTGGGGACATTATGGTGGTTTCATGATCCGTATGGCCTGGCATGCTGCTGGCACTTACCGAATTTCTGATGGTCGCGGCGGTGCTGGTACTGGCAATCAACGTTTCGCACCCTTGAACTCATGGCCTGATAACACCAGTCTGGACAAAGCACGAAGATTGCTTTGGCCCGTCAAAAAGAAATATGGCAATAAAATAAGTTGGGCTGACTTATTCATTCTGGCTGGAAATGCAGCCTATGAAACAATGGGGCTTGAGATGTACGGTTTCTCTTATGGAAGACCTGACATTTGGGCACCTGAAAAAGATATTTATTGGGGAGCAGAGAAAGAGTGGTTGGCGCCTAGTGAAAATCGATATGACAATCTGGATGATCCTTCTACTTTGGAAAATCCATTGGCAGCGGTCCACATGGGATTGATCTACGTAAACCCGGAAGGTGTGAATGGGAATCCTGACCCCATCAAAACAGGAGCTCAAATTCGGGAAACTTTTGCCCGGATGGCAATGGATGACGAAGAGACAGTAGCGCTGACAGCTGGTGGGCACACTGTTGGTAAAGCTCATGGAAATGGTGATGCAAGTAAGTTAGGTCCTGAGCCAGAGGGTGCCTCGATCGAAGAGCAAGGTCTGGGATGGAGTAACGATCAAAATGGCGGAGTTGGAAGACATGCCATCACCAGTGGTATTGAGGGTGCCTGGACAGCTGAGCCTACCAAATGGGACAATGGTTATTTCAAAATGTTGTTTGAGCACGAGTGGGAGCTGAAGAAAAGCCCTGCTGGAGCCAATCAGTGGATGCCAAAAGACATCAATGAGGAGGACATGCCTGTAGATGTGGAAGATTCTTCCATCAGAACTATGCCGATGATGACTGACGCGGACATGGCCATGAGAGAAGATCCGATCTACCGGGAAATCTCCCTGAGGTTTAAAGAAGATCAGGAGTACTTCTCAAAAACGTTTGCCAGAGCATGGTTTAAGTTGACACATAGAGATATGGGTCCTAAAGTCCGATATATCGGACCTGAAGTTCCTTCAGAAGATCTGATCTGGCAGGACCCTGTTCCGGCAGGAAACGCCGATTATGACGTGGATGCTGTAAAAGCGAAGATTGCAAATGCTGGCGTATCTGTATCTGACCTGGTAGCTACCGCGTGGGATAGTGCCAGAACTTACAGAGGATCTGATATGAGAGGTGGTGCCAACGGTGCCCGAATCAGATTATCTCCTCAGAAAGACTGGGAAGGTAATGAGCCTGTAAGATTGTCTAGCGTATTGTCCAAACTGGAGCCTATTGCTGCAGAGTTCAATGCAAGTGTTGCGGACATAATTGTTTTGGCTGGAAATGTTGGTGTTGAGCAAGCGGCCAAGGCTGCTGGTGTAGATGCAACCGTCCCTTTCACACCTGGAAGAGGTGATGCAACTCAGGAAATGACTGACGAGAACTCTTTCGCCCCGCTGGAGCGCTTTGCAGATGGTTTTAGAAATTACCAGAAAAAAGCATATGCCGCTACGGCGGAAGAAATGATGTTGGATCATGCTCAATTGCTCGGATTGACAACTCCAGAGTTGACAGTTCTGGTTGGTGGAATGAGAGTTCTAGGCACGAACTACGGTGGATCTAAGAATGGTCAATTCACTGACAATGTAGGTGCATTGACAACTGATTTCTTCGTGAACCTGACGGACATGGCCTACAAATGGGAGCCAACTGGTGCGAACTCTTATGCCGGTAAAGACAGAAAAACTGGTGAAGTGAAGTACACAGCCACAAGAGCAGATCTTGTTTTTGGTTCTAACTCCGTACTCCGAGCGTATGCCGAACTATATGCTCAAGACGATAACAAAGAAAAGTTCGTTCAAGATTTCATCTCTGCCTGGACTAAAGTCATGAATGCAGATAGATTTTGATTTGAACTGATCATCATTAGATTAGATTGAAGAAGACCCTGGCGTAAGCTTGGGTCTTTTTTCGTTTTCATCCAAAAAACAAATTTTCTCAATTTTTTCGAATTGACGTTACTTTTCATGGTTCACTGCATATCTCCTATTAAGCAAGAGAGGTAGTTCTCTCTTTTCAGCACTATCTCGAATAGTCAAATTTTTACACATGGAATGAGGGTGTCTCAAAAGGCACTCTCTTTTTTTTTATTTAGTATAATCAACAGCTATTTGTAATCTTATTATCTTGGGGATGTGAAAGAGACATCCAAGAATCTACATTTTAAGCCTTACGACCAGAACCAACCGATGCTTCTTCCTCCTTGCTTGGAGGAACTCATTGAAGCGAATCATCCTGTTCGAGTTGTTAGCCAAGTGATTGATCAAATCAACATTGATGTGTTGCTTAAGCAATACAAACCCGGAGGCACTTCAGTATATCATCCACGTATGCTGCTGAAGGTTATGGTTTACTGTTATCTGACGAACATTTTCTCTTCACGTAAAATGGAAGCTGGCTTGAAGGAGAATATTCACTTGATGTGGCTTAGTGGTATGAGTAAACCAGACCACAACACCTTAGCACGTTTTCGTAGCGAGCGTTTGAAAGACAGTTTACGTCAAATCTTTGGTCAGATTGTGGGATTATTGGTTGAAGAAGGCTTGGTGAGTATCAAGCAACTTTACACTGATGGGACCAAGATTGAGGCCAATGCAAACAAGTATTCTTTCGTTTGGGGTAGAGCGATCAAGACCAGCAAAAAACGTATTGCCAAGCAACTTGATGACCTATGGAGTTATACTCAACAGGTAGCTGAAGAGGAGTTGAAGGACCTGCAGTCAGTTGATTTTAATGAGATTGATAGTCAGAAAGTCAGACAAACCATTGACAAGATCGATCAGGCACTGGAAGGTAAACAAGTCGATAAAAAGGTAAAGCAGAAGCTAAACTATGCTCGCAAGAACTGGCCTGACAAGCTGGATGATTATGAGAAGAAAGAGGCCACATTAGGCAAGAGAAACAGTTTTTCTAAAACCGATCCTGATGCCACATTCATGAGGATGAAGGAAGATCACATGCTCAATGGTCAGCTAAAACCTGGCTATAATCTACAAATGAGTACCTCAGATCAGTTCATCATTAATTACAGTCTACATCAAAACCCAACCGACACACTCACCTTCATTCCTCATCTACAACAATACAATGACTTATATGGATCATGCCCTGCTGTAGTGTGTGCTGATGCTGGTTTTGGTAGTGAAGAGAACTATCTATATCTAGAGGAACAAGAAATTGATGGATATGTGAAGTACAATTACTTCCACAAAGAGCAAACCAAGAAATGGAAAGAAGACCCCTTTAAAGCCGATAACCTCCACTACAACGAATCCAACGATACCATGACTTGCCCGATAGGTCAACAAATGGAGAATATTGGTGAGAAAGAAAGAATTACTGCTAGCGGATTTAAACAGCAATACATCCGATACCAGGCCAAGAACTGTGAAGGGTGCTCATTAAGGTCATCTTGTCATAAAGCAAGAGGCAATCGGATTGTAGAGATCAATCACAAACTAAGAAGGCACAAAAAAAAGGCCAGGGAAAAGCTGCTCAGTGAGGAGGGTAAAAAGCATCGATCTAAACGACCTGCTGATGTTGAAGCTGTCTTTGGAGCAATCAAACATAACAAAGGATTTAGAAGGTTTAACCTTAGGGGCCTGGATAAGGTCGCAATCGAAACAGGATTACTCGCAATTGCACATAATCTGGCCAAGAAGGCTGCCTAAATGAGGTAAAGGCTTCCTTAACTCATCAATCATTAGCTCAGTCTGTATTACCTAAAAATACCACTCAAGGATATAAAATAAAAGAAGCTGACCCTTTCGAGACAGCTTCATTTTTTTATTTTCTATCCCTCCTGTTACTTTTTATCAATCTGTGCATATCACTACTAAAGGAATTATAAAACACATTCATTATGTCAAAAGATACTAACCTTAGAGCCGTAGGTGTACGCTATTTTTGATTTGTGAAAGAACCCTGGAGTTTGGCTCTGGAAAGGGAGTTGATTATAAAAACGAGACGCGACTCCCAGTTCTTTGAAGCGATATACGATCAATATTTCAACAGAATCTACCGGTTTACTTACAAAAAGGTAGCTAATGAAATACTGGCCGAAGAATTCACTTCAGAGACGTTCTACAAAGCACTGTTGAAGATCAGTAGCTATGATGAAGAACGATTGAGTTTTTCGTCATGGCTCTTCAAAATTGCCTTGAATGAAATACGTATGTATTTCCGAAAGAACCAACAGACGCAATATGTTATAAGTCTTGATGACCTATTACGTGAATTGATTGATGAACCCGGAGGTGTAACACCCTCTGACAAAGCGCATCTCGAACAGGCACTCGCCGCCTTGCCTGAAAAGGATCTTTCTATCCTGGAAATGCGATATTATGAAAACATGCCCTTCAAGGACATAGCCGAGCTTTTCGAGTTATCAGAAGGAGCTGTAAAAATGCGAGTGAAAAGAACCATTAAGAAACTAAGAGAAGACTTTGCCTAAGAATAGTCGACATAGCGTAAAAGTTGTCTGGGACAACCCTTCAGAGGAAGCCAATTTGACTTATCCAAAGCGGGACTTTATGGCTTTGAACAGGCAGGTCCAAAAAAGAAAACGATTGATTCGTTTGGTAAAGGGGGCGGCCATTGTAACCTTAATCATTGGCGCCCTGGTAATCATCAGTTTGTCCAAACGTTCAAAAAAACAACCTGAAGTACCTGTTTCATCAATCGAAATAAGTCCTAGAAGAAAGTCTGCGTCCTCTTATAACTGGTCCATGATTGGTACCATTAGGCAAAAGAACTTACCTGTCGGCGTACCAGAAATTGAGGTAATTCAAAAGGCCGCAGTTCAGCAGCCTCCTCAGGGGAACCTGGTCATCAAAAAGGTGAATAACGAAGTGTCTGGAGATGTGCCGGAAAAGGTATCTGAGGCGATAGACACCATACAAACCAAAAATAATACCCCTATTCTATCTGATGAATTGAAAGTTTCGAGCGATTCCTCGACCCTGGTCAAAAAAGCCTTTGTCCCAAGTGAGTTTACCCGAGCCTATCCGAAAGTAGGTTACGATAGTCTTTACCAATACCTCACCGAGTACATCAACCAGGAATTGCTAGGCTCCAAAAATGATGGAGATACCTTGCGTATTTCCTTTGCCATCGAGGCAGATGGTCACCCTTCAGGTATTAAGTTATCGATCAGTACTGCAGATTCGATTTTCATGAAAATCGAGGAAGTGGTACAGCAAATGCCTACCTGGGAACCAGCAAAGGCCGACGGACAGCCGATCGTAACGCGTTTCAGGTTGCCTTTGATCATTCAGTCAAAGACGATCAAAGAATAATCTATTTCGATTCAGGATTCTTATCGAGGCGATGGTTTTCGAACATTTCTATGGCTGCTTTGAGTAATCCCAGCAATCCTATACCCAATACTGTAATTCCAGCGGCCACGTGTTTCAAGGCACTTTCTATTGGCACAAAAAGAAAAACAATTCCTGAAAAGATCAGGCTGAAGGTCAACGCAGCCAAAATGAATAGAAAAGTTTTACCGGCTTTGGGGTTCTGCCATATTCTTTTTGATAGTTTGTTTTGGGTTTTAGTGGTATCCTGTAGTGTTGAAAAACTAAGGCCCACGCCAAGCAGAATCAAAAAGTAATCCAGGTTCTTAAAATCTAACTCTCCCTGAGAAATACTTTTAATAAAAGGAAGATAGAAATAAAATGCCCCAAGCACCAATGGGTACTGAAGGTAACTGATCACATGGAAGAATTTCCTGGCGTTCACGTTCTTAAAGTATTTAAAAAGCCGAAGCTATTCAATAATCGTGAATTCCACCCTCCTGTTTAATCGACGGGTTTCTTCCTGGGCATTGGATTCAATAGGCGCATTGCCACCATAACCTTTGGCCTGTACACGTCTACTGGTGAAGCCTTGTCTCAGAATATAATCCCTCACCTTTTTCGCACGTTGCTCGGATAGTTTGAGGTTTCTGCTGGGGTCTCCCTGATTATCCGTATGACCCTTTACTAATATTTTTAACTTCTGGTTTTCTTTAAGGATGCTTACAACTTGATCCAACTGTTCTTGCGAACCTTCAATGAATTCGTCCGTCCCCCGATGAAAGAGCACATGGTCCAACTGAATTGTACGACCCACCGTCAAGGGTACCATCATCAAATCAAATTGACTCACGGCATCCAATTCTGTTCCTGTAATAATCTGCTCCATAACCATGTAGCCATGTGCTTCCGCCAATACCTGTATATCCTCACCTGTCGAATAGGGCACCTCAAATGAATTGGCACTTTCGAGGGAAAGATCGACGGAAGTACTTTTTGCAATGACATTAGCAGTCACCAAAGCTCCGGTTTCCTCATCTTTTAAGTTGAATGTGAGCGTGGTAGACTCTGAAATGGGAATGGCGATTGAATCCGAATCTTCGGAAACATCGATAACATCTTTCAATTTCATTCTGCGAATGTCTCCATAGCCGTCGCTATTCTGGGTAGAAATAAAATAGGCAAATTCACTCCCCAATTGAAAAGCAGTCTCTGAGCCTCCAGTATTGATCCATGGCCCCATGTTGACGGGTTCGGACCACCGCTGCCAGGTATCGTCAAGTCGTTTAGCGGTATAGATATCAAAACTCCCCAGGCCATCATCTCTACCATTGGTAGACCAATATAGGTTTTGGTTATCCCTCGAAAGGAAAGGAGTAAACTCCTGGAATGGCGTATTGATCGCAGAACTTAAGTTCTTGAGTGAGGTCCATCGGTTTCCCTGCTTAAAGCTTACATAGATGTCTTCTACCCCATAAGTTGCTCTCCCCTCGATACTCAGTAACAAAATGGTCCCATCCGCAGACAAGTATCCAGAGATGACGTCACTGCTATTGAAAAAATAAGGTATTTCTAACGGTCTTTGATTGATCGGCTTTTCTTTGGATCCGATGAATAACTTCGTCTCATAGGAGTTAAAGTTTGGTTTAACTTCAGCAAACAGCACTTTATCTCCCCTATCCGTTCCAATGATCACTCCTTTGACTGACGGGTCTTCCATGTCCGCAACCACTGGTGTGTTCCAGACCCCTTCACCAAAGGTACTTTGCCAAATGCCTCCCGGGTTGTCCAATGCACCTACATTATTGATACTTTTGGATCGAGAGAAGTAAAGTGTCTCTAAATCCTGGCTCAACTGCAGAAACCCTTCATCAGAGGCGCTGTTCAGCGAATCTATCTTTTGGGACTGTCCAACAAAAGCCACCTGTGCAACAAGATTGTGGAGGAAAAGTGTGCAACACAAGAAACAGAACGATCTGATCATATTTCAGTAAAACGACTTAATACATTGATTTATTGAACAGTAAAAGTACAAGAATTGGGCGTTAAACGATCTCTTCTAAAGCATTACTACAAACTCGGGAAGTTCAGGGGACATTATGATATGTATGTCGGTAACTAAAGTGTTCGTTTGTGAATAAAAATGTTCAGATTTCTACAGTACCGACGCCTCTTGTGAGGAATAGAAGTTCGATTTAAGACCCTAAACGTACATTTAACAGTTTGGCCTTGTATTTGTTATACCGAAATAGAAGTAATAAGAAAATCCATGAGAAGAAGTGATTTAGGGGAATTTGAAGAACTGGTTTTATTGACCGTGGCTACTAAATACCCTGAGGCGTATAGTGTGATTATTGCAGAGCAGCTTGAGAAGGATTTACAACGGACCATAACGACTGGTGCCACTCATGCTGCCATGCAACGACTAGAAAACAAAGGCTTCTTAATTTCCAAGATGGGCGATTCAACCGCTGAGCGAGGGGGTCGTAGAAAGCGATTATATACGGTGACTGCTAGTGGAGGGAGAATTCTCGAGGAGGTCCGTCGGGTACGTAACAGTCTCTGGAGCAGAGTAGTGCCAGGGGCCATTCCTGAACTTGAACCTTGAAACTATGGAGAAAGAAAGTAAATCTAAAAATAGTCCACCCAGGTGGTTGGATTCAATTTTAAAGCTGTTTTGTTCACCTGATTTCATCGAAGAAGTCATCGGCGATTTACACGAACGATATCAGTTGAGAATCCAACGATCCGGTAAAGTCCAAGCCAACTTCATCTATTTCCGGGATATTTTTTCCTACCTCCGTTTTCCCTTCTTGCAGCGAAAAGTTTCTTTCAAACCTACTGTTACCAATATGATCACAAGACACTTCACTACTTCAATGAGAAATATCCTACGTGGACGAACCTTCTCCTTGATTAATATTGGTGGACTGGCCCTGGGCATTACCTGCTTCCTTTCCATATTCTTGTGGATTGACGCTGAAAGGTCCGTAGATGATTTCCATCAAAATGGCGATCAATTATATGTCGTGTATTATTCTGAATTCGCTACCGGAAATACCTTTGGTGGCTATAAAATTCCACAACAATTTACTGATCCGAACTTCGATGGCACGCATATACTCGCCAACGAATTAAAAGAAGCCTTCCCGGAGGTTAAATACGCAACCACCTATGCTACCTCTTATGAGTTACCATGGGGACACGCTTGTACTTTCCGAATTGGAGATAAGCAGCAGAAGTTTGAAGGATCCACCGCAGGTCCTGACTTTTTCAATATGTTTTCTTTCCCACTGCTGTTTGGGGAACCGGAAACAGCACTTGCCACACGAAGTGGCATAGTTATCTCCCGACGCATGGCGGAATCATTCTTTGAGTCACCAGCTAAAGCTATGGGGCAGACCATACGTTATGAAAATTTCAGAGATTTTGTCATCACTGCAGTCTTCGAGGATATCAATGGGCCCAGTACGTTAACCTTTGATTATCTGGTCAATTGGGACCTCACACACGATGACGGCATCCTGGTCTCAGGTGGAAGTTGGAGCACCTTCATTCAACTGGAAGCAAACGCCAACGCCCACCTGTTGGATGACAAAATCAAGGACTTTCTTCAAGCTCGTATCGGTGATCAACATGAAAACACTGTGGAATTGGGCTTACAACCCTTTAGAGATCAATACCTGGTTTCAAACTTCGTTGAAGGAAAGCCCACGGACGGAAGGATAGAATATGTGCAAATATTTACCTGGGTTGCTCTTTTCGTTTTACTCGTTGCCTGCATTAATTTCATGAATCTAGCCACAGCCCGATCTGTGAAAAGAGCCAAAGAAGTAGGGATCAGAAAGGTGATTGGTTCTTCCAGATCAACGCTCATTCTTCAATTTCTAATGGAATCTATACTCATGTCTTTCATGGCTGTAGCACTAGCTTTAGTACTAATAATTGCTGGTTTGCCGATCCTCAATGAGTTGACTGGAAAATCATTGGAACTCCCTTTACAAGCGTGGCTTTTTTGGATGGAGTTATTATTTCTTGGGCTCAATATTGGCTTGGTCTCCGGAAGTTATCCCGCGCTCTTCTTGTCAGCCCTAAAGCCTGGTTCCGTGTTGAAAGGTCACACACGTTTTAAGGGCAAGGCTGCCTGGCTGCAAAAGGGCCTGGTCGTTTTTCAATTCAGTCTTTCTATCCTTATCCTGATTTCGACAGTAGTAGTGTCAAGGCAAACTAATTTCATTCAACACAAGCACCTTGGCTATGATCGAGAGAATTTAATTTCTGTACGTATTGAAGGAGCACTGAATCAGGAACAGAAATATCTGTTACTCAAGAGCAAACTCGAGCAAATGCCTGGTATCGCTCTTGTTGACCGTAGTAGTGAAGCTCCTCACAATATGGGATTTGAAATGGCGTCTCCTTTTCAGTGGCAAGGAAAGGTAGCAGGAGAAGGCGTGAGCTTCCTACCCACTTCAGTGGGATATGATTTCATCGAATTGATGAACCTTAAAATCAAAGAAGGCCGGAATTTTGACAGAAATATTGCCAGCGATACAGCGGCATTCATGATTAACGAAACTGCGTTAAAACAAATGGGCATATCAAATCCCATCGGGAAATGGATTTCTGCATGGGCGAAACGCGGACACATCATTGCTGTACTGGAAGACTATCATACCCATTCGTTGCACGACCCTATTAAACCACTTATCGTAGACGTAAAAGAGTTTCTGAATTTTGGGTTAATCTTGATCAAAACCAAACCTGGGCAAACTCAAGAAGCTTTAGCAAGTATGGAAAAATCTTTTCGGGAGGTTAACCCGAATTACCCATTGAATTACAAGATAGTTGACGATGAATATACCGCACTCTACCACAGCGAATTGGTTATCAGCAGGCTTTCCAACGCATTTGCAGCCTTGGCCATTGTTATTTCCTGCCTGGGATTACTCGGGCTTGCGATGTTTGCCGCCGAACAGCGGATGAAAGAGGTAGGTATACGAAAAGTATTAGGTGCATCCATTACAAGCATTTTGAACCTGTTTTCGAAGAGCTTCCTTCAATTAATTGGGATTGCCTTTCTGCTTGCCACACCAATCTCGTGGTACCTTATGAATAGTTGGCTAAAGGGATTCGCTTATCGGGTAGACTTGGCGTGGTGGATTTTTTTAGGGACCGGTATAATAACCGGACTGGTGGCTTTGTTAACCATAAGTATTCAAGCCATCAAAACCGCCATATCAAACCCAGTAAATGCCCTTAGATCAGAGTAAAGTCCAAATGGATATACAAAAGAGGCCGTATCAAAGATCTTTTGAACGGCCTCAGTTCACTTGATGAGTTTCTTTCTAAATAGACGTCTAAATGCCTTCCGCTCTTAAGACGCCTCTTTATCTCTTAAGCGCCTAATTCCCAGACTTACTGGTTTGTAATTGTTTGGCCATGGCCGCTCCAATCAAATTCTCAAGGGGTGTTCCACCCTCGTCTCCACCACCCATGATCATTGTCGTTGGGAATTTAAGTTTTGCAATTTCAGCAGCTACCCGAACATCTCGATCCAATTCCATCTTGAGCTTTACTTCAGGCGTTATACCCGCTGAAACTTTCTTGGAGATCTCATAAGCATCAGCGTCCGCCGTGACTTTCTTCCTCTGAGCATTCAATCGCTCCGTTTCCAGGGCTATCGCTGCCAACTTCTTGTTGGTTTCCTCTTGCTTCAACTTCGTTTCAATGGCGATCAGTGCTTTGACTTGTTCCTTTTCCTGAGCCACACGTTCTGCCGCCTTGTCACGCTCACCTTCGGCGATAATCCTTTGTTGCGCATCCTTGGCAGTCTCAACTTTTTGTTGTTCCAGTTGTCTTTTTGCAGATTCATCACGTTGGGCTTCCAATCGCTGTTTGAAAGTGGCTTCCAGTTCAATGTTGTCGACGATTACTTGTGAAACGTTGATGTTGTTTTCACTCAATTCGTGCTTGATTCTTTTCGGAATGCCATTCTCCAAAATCTTCTTCACCTCATACGAAGTTTTGATTTCTTTGATGGTTCTGTCATCCGTCTGAATGCCTGAAAAGACCGTATCTCTCTTTTCAAGTTTTTCCACGGCATACGCACCCCCTTTGAGTTGTTCTTCAAATGCCTGTCGAAAACTTTGTGCTTCCCCTGAAATATAATCCTGCGCGGCAAACATATAAGCGGTATTTATTAACTGTTCCTTTACGGTCGGCACAATGGTATTGTTAACCAGGTTACTCATCGTTCTGAACTTAACCGCCAGATTGATGAAACTCGCCTCGTCCCGTGGCAATTCAAAACGTGTGGAAACGTATCCATTGGCCGTTACCTGATCGATAAATCTTAATGGAATAGGCTTCATTACCCCACGAACTTCGGATACATCTACTTCTATGCCCTGACCGATTACTTTAACATCAATGAACTTTTGCCAGTGATCGATTTTGGCAAATCCTCTCCATTTCAGGCCTTGCTCCATGACCGCACTCATTTTCCCCGTTGGATAAACCAAAAGGTAATTGAAACCGCGATCGGCGAAAAAGAAAAGTGAATTGAGTAGCATCATGATGATGCCAAAAACGCCAATGATGATGCCTCTACTTGCTTTGAATTTCTTCATCCAAACCAGTGAGGGTATGCTGATGTCTATTTTAGAAATGATAATTACGGCCAGACCAATAGCCAGGACGATAAACCCCAAAAATGTGATCATAAGATTGATTGTTTAATTGTTAGAAAATTGTTTTTGACTTGTCGTTGTTTTGCTAAATAAATGCACTTTTATTTCTCCGTAGCGATAACGGGAAAATTAAAAGCGCTTACAGAGCTGGTTATTATTTCTAACGGGGATTTTCAGGAAGGGGTTGCGTTGGAATCTTTAGCATTCATTAACAAAGCCCGCTTATCGTGATGATTCGTTTCATGGGGATAGCAGAAAATAAAATGTCTGAGGAACATCCTAAGGCCAGTGTTTCTTTTCTTAACTACGCCTAGGTGGAGCACCAGCATGGGCTTTCTAGTCCTTTCATATTAATCACGGAAGTAACTTCCGCGTTAGTGGGAGATTTTCAGGAAGGGGTTGCGTTGGTAAGTCCAGCTGCATTTCGACCAGTGTAGTATATTTATTAGGCACGCGTTGCAATGCAAACGCGCGCTAGATGGCGCCCGCCTTGCATAACGTGCCCTAGATGGGTTTGTATGATTAAGATAGTGCTTTATTCTGCCCGGATAGCAGAAAATAGAAGAGCGTGGCAAATGCTGCGCTCAGACATCAATCTATTACTACGCCTAATTGGGGGGTTGGGTTCAACCCAGCGACTCCTACACACTGGCTGAATTAGCATAATCTGTAAAAGCCGCCGCTTCTGGGGTCTTAGGTATGCTTACCAAATCCTCAATTTCAAACTGTGCCTGTACAAGTAAGGGTGTAACCAGCACGAACGTGAGTCCCAATACCCATCTCATGACAAAAAACAAAATATTACTCAGCAGATTTGATTCTCTTCTTTTTAGCGTTTTGATGTTCATGTATACCAATTTTCAATTGTTCTTCAGAGTATTTAGAAACAATTAGCCTCTATCGACAACCGATTTCATAATCCGAAACATCATGAAGAAGCAAATTCAAAAAAGATAGATGCCCAATTCACTTGTTTTGATCTTCAGCTTGTTTCAAGGCATAAAGTAAAGAACTCCCTGTTTGTTTCCAAACACTTAAGAAATTTGAGATATCAAATACACAATCAACCTTGTATCCGCATCTAAAGGTTCTCAACCTTACCGTGAATATCAAATGCTCAATACCCCCGCCCCCGATCTATCAAATTCAACAAGGGTTGGCTCTTTTTTAGCCTTTTGAAATTCTCTACAATCTGGGGAACCGCTGCTTCTAGCTTGGTTACAACGGCTATGTGCGGTGTAATGAACACGCTCGGATGGTCCCACATCGGACTATCCCCTGGTGGAGGCTCTACTGGAAAAACATCTAAAAAGGCGCCTACTAATTTGCCCGAATCCAGGGCATCGAGAATATCCCTGTCGTTTTGTTGATGGCCTCTTCCGACATTGATCAGGTAAGAACCATCAGGCATTTTGTCGAACAAAGATTTGGATAGGATTTCTTTGGTGTCTGGTGTTGCGGGCAACATACAAATCAGCATATTGATATTCCCCAGGAAGGTGTCCATTTCATCATTGGTATAGGTCTTTATTCCTTCCAGGTCTCGTTTACTTCGGCTTAATCCGTATACTTCAAATCCCAGGTACTGTAGCTTTTTAGCCAGGTCCGTCCCTAGCGTACCTAAGCCAAGAATGCCAATTCGGACTGGCACTTCCGGATCGAATTGCTGATCCCAGATCTTCTTTCTCTTATCATCCAGGTATTTATCAAACTGCCGATGGAAGTACATCACGGCTCCAATACAGAAATTGCTCATGGGTCCACTTAGGTGGTCGCTAACGACTTTAGAAACCTGTACCTGATCTGGTAACAACGGATCACTAACAATATGGTCAACTCCCGCCCCTAGCGAGGCAACTAATTTCAAATTGGGCAAATGATTAAACAGGTCTTTTCGATGCTTCCAAACCACAGCCATTTCTACGACTGATGGATCTTTCAAATCTTCCCAAAGGCATACTTCACCTGGCAAGTGTTTTTCAAATTCATTTAGCCATGGTGTCAAGTCTTTGGTTTCAGAGTCAAGTAATAGCATACCGGTTTTTGTAGAAATTTGACTTAATCAAATAGTAGTTACTTCCTCCAAACTTAACAAGAAGTACTTAGCGATTAGCCAATAGCTAATCTACTCACGAAGGCACTTGTTCAAGCCACAGAGGAGGCATTTTGGGCACTCCTCGATTTGTTAAACTAATTGAGTTCAAATAAACCTAAAATCAACATAATTCTAGTTTGTTTTCAGCAATCATCAATTGAATACCATTCAACTTATGGGCATTTCTTTCTGGACTTTCTTACTAACCCACTTACTATCTTTTTCGAAAAACCGCCAGGGTAAGAGCGCATCTTCCTGCGCATAGTCAACTCCTACTCTTCGATCAGTCATCAATTCGGGAGCGATAGCTGTCGGGTCTTCTGCCAACCACATCTCATTACTATCCACCAACGAAGTACCGGATTGAGATTTATGGAAACCCAACGCTTGTCCCATTGAACCCGGACCTCTTGTAAGCGCGTATTTCTTGTCTCCTCCCCTTCTTTCAATAATGGCTTCCAAACCAACTAAGGGTTGAATAGCGCGAACCAAAACTGCGTCAGCCAGTCCTTGCCGATTGGTCACAATGTTGAACATGTGGTGGATGCCGTAACACAAATAAACATAGGCAACTCCTCCGGCCTGATACATCACCTCTGTCCTTTTGGTGCGCTTGTGATAGGCATGGCATGCCTTATCAGAACGACCGGAATAAGCTTCTGTTTCTACAATCTTCCCCCCGGTTACGCAACCATCCAAAGCAGTGAATACGTACTTACCCACCAATTCCTTGGCGACCTGTACTACATCATCTCGTGTGTAAAAATCAAGGGACAACCTGAGGAAATGCTTCCAGTCTAAGTCCCGATCAATCATCAACTTTTACTGATGGCTTATGTATGATGGCCTGGATCATCAAGGCAAATAGGATGCTAAGCCCAAGGCCTATGGCATTGTACCATAAATAACCCAACTGCAACACCCCTGCCTGTGCCAGGAAATGGCACGCCAGAACCACTCCTTGTGCCAGAAGAGTGCCATAGAAAGTAGCCGTCCCTCCAATGAATTTAAAGAAGAAAGCAATCAGGAAAATACCCAGGATTGTTCCATAAAAGATCGAACCAATGATATTGACGGCTTCAATTAGGTTTTCAGAACTCTGAGCCAGCAAAGCAAATAAGATTGCAAGGATACCCCACAGTAACATCAGGCCCTTGGAGGCCAGGAGATAGTGGCTATCGGATCCTGTTTTTTTGAACCAACGTTTGTAAAAATCAACGGCTGTTGTAGAAGCGAGTGCGCTGATCTCCGATGAGGTACTGGACATAGCGGCAGATAAAATTACTGCAATCAACAAGCCAATGATGCCATGAGGTAAATAGTTAAGTATAAACGTCAGGAATACATAGTCTGAATCCTTCGTCGCGATTTCTTTATCGACGCTGGTGATGAGTTCTTTTGTCTGTTGTCTGATCTCATTTGAAGTCTGATCCGCTTCCTGAAGTCTACTGGGGTCTCCGGTCTCCACATATTCCAATGCCGCAGATTTACGCTCTTCGATGGCGCTGGTATATTGTTCCTCCAGTAATTCCAATTTACTTGCTTGCTCACTTGCCGCCACTTGGTTCAAAGATTGTTCCTTGAAGTGCACAGGAGGTGTATGGAAAACATAAAATACGTAGACCATCACTCCGACAAACAGGATAAATAACTGCATCGGAATTTTGAAAATGGCATTGAACATCAGGCCCATCTTACTTTCTCTGGCATCTTTGCCACCCAGATAGCGTTGTACCTGCGACTGATCTGTTCCGAAATAGGAAAGAGACAGGAAGAGCCCACCGGCAATTCCTGACCATATGGTATAACGTTTTTCAAAGCTGAAATCAAAATCTATTGCTTGTGTCTTATTGAGTACACCTGCAATGCTGAAGGCATCGGAAAATGAAACAAAATCGGAGATATAGTTGATCAGGATGAAAAAGGTCAGAAACATCCCACCCATGATCACAGCCATTTGTTGTTTTTGAGTGATACTAACCGCTTTCGTACCTCCGGAAACGGTATAAATGATTACCAGAATTCCAGTTACGATAATGGTAAAGCTAAGATTCCAATCTAATATGGAGGAGAGAATGATTGCTGGAGCGTAGATGGTAATCCCTGCTGCCAATCCACGCTGAATCAGGAAAAGAAAAGCACCGAGAGCCCTGGTTTTGGCATCAAACCTGCTTTCCAGGTACTCATAAGCTGTAATGACATTCAGTTTGTAATAAATGGGTATGAAAACAAATGAGACAATCAGCAAGGCAATCGGTAGACCAAAATAATTTTGCACAAAGCCCATCCCACTTTCATACGCTTGTCCCGGTGTGGATATAAAGGTGATCGCGCTGGCCTGAGTGGCCATTACCGATAATCCGATAGTTCCCCACTTCAACGTATTGTCACCACGTAAGTAACTGTCCATACTTTGCTGCCCACGCGTTTTCCAAACACCATAAGCGACAATGAAGAACAATGTGCCTCCTAGTACAAAAAGATCGATGTAATTCATTTGAATCTAGTTGGAGGGTTTGTTATCTCCTATTGACAACAAGTTGACAAATAGACGGTAAGCACCGGGCACACCAGCCGGCAATTCCCTGAACCAGGAGTACCCTGAATAGATATAATGTCCTTTACCGTATTTGGCCACCAGTAATCCACCATCTTTTGGGGTTTCTCCCTCATCATTCGAACTTAGAATAGGTGTAAATTCTTCTGACCACTGATTGGGGAAATAAAGTCCTCTTTCCTGAACCCACCCTTCAAAATCTTTAGGGGTGATCTTGTTGGGTTTGTTCAATACCTTGTGATCCGGAGCTAACAACCTGACTTCTGCTTCTTCCACCGTCACCCGATCGCGACTAAGTGTAAGGTCGTAAGGTGCTACGCGTTGAGTAACCATCCTGCGGTTTGTATTGTATTGAACCAACATGGTACCACCATTCTCGACATACTTAAAAAGTTCTTCATTTTTGTATGAAAGCCATCCCACAGTATTGAATGCTCTGATACCAAGAATAATTGCATCATATTGACCCAAATTAGCCAGTGTCACATCTTCTTTTTCAAGTTCATCGACTTCATACCCGATTTGACGCAAGTTATCTGCAACAACATCACCCGCTCCGGCTATATATCCTAAACGGTCTCCTGTTTTCTTCAGATCCAACTTTACAAGCTTCACTCTGGAGTCCGGAAATCTGGTCCGGGTAGGAAAGTGGTCGTATTCAATAATACTGATTCCCTTGCTCCAGCTTGAGCCATCGTCCAAAGTCACTTTGGCGGAAACAAAATCCACATTCGCTTTTTTGGGAGGAGTAATATTAAACGTAAATACCCGCTCCTCTCCTTTTATCGAAAGGTCAAAATCATGAGATTCGGGTGTGGACGACCACCCTTTTGGTAAGTTCAGATCCAATTGACCGCTGGTATTGACTTTGCCTGAAGTGACGGTTACGGCGATTGATCGACTTTGATTGTCTCCGAAGACCAACACATCGCTTTCCATATTTACCATTACCGGGGGAGTGATGGCGATAGGCCGATAGGTCTCTCCCGCCACTGGGTCATTTCTCTTAAATACAATGGGTGAGACAAACTCCAGGAATTGATCTTCCAGTTGAATAAGAAAAGTCGCATTCATTGAAGACGGATTCTCTGGTAAGCCAATCATCTTTTCATCATTCACGGTATACATACCAAGAGAAGAGGCCTCACGCAACCAATAAGGTTGTGAAAGCGGCATATCATCCGGAATTTTCAATGTCATGTCGTGGTTGAAGCGTTGATTTTCTTCAAGCGGCACGTTGAAATCCCATGTTTGATCCCATGGTGTCAATCGCACTTCCTTCAGTCGATACTGACTACCTACGCGAGCGATACCCTCTAATCGCAGTTTGATAGAATCCCCGGCAACATAAGCATAGTCGTCTGCTACTATTTCGAAGTACATACCAGAAATGGCAGCGATAGCTTGATCGATCTCTTTTAGTTTGATTCCTTTCCAAAACTGATCTGGCAATCTGGAAAGGGATCTTTTCGCCCTACTAAGAGCCATTAATGTTTCGACAGGATCTTGTGGATCATAATTATCCTCAGCCATCTTAAGGTATTCAGCTACTTCCTCAGACCCGTCTACTCTGGACCAGGTGGCGTCAATACTTCCGAAAACATCTTTTGTTTTTTCACCTTCCCACTGGAACAGGTATCCCAGACTCTCTCCTCTTCTTCCGGTGCT
Source organism: Cyclobacteriaceae bacterium (assembly GCA_965215825.1). Taxonomy (GTDB): domain Bacteria; phylum Bacteroidota; class Bacteroidia; order Cytophagales; family Cyclobacteriaceae; genus JAWPMT01. Next base: position 3,552,274 of record CBDCEM010000003.1, read on the forward strand.
ACCAAAACCTTGACTTTTGTGCATACTACGGCTCAAAGCAGATATCTCAGTATAGGATTGCCCTAAATTCGGATTGTACTTTCCTATATCCACGGAAATCATCCCGGTGGTATCCATTTTGTCAGGTCCGCCAAAAAACCAGACACTGGTGTTCCAGAATATTTTGGAAGGTTGCCAGGGTTCCAGATTATGCTCAGGAAAAGCATTTGGATCTCCCGCTAGTTTAAAAGCTTCTTTAGCCAAAATGGCTGATGTCAGGTGGTGGCCATGGCCTCCTCGGGTTTCTGTAAATCTTGTTACAATTACGTCAGGACGAAACTTCCTAAATACGCGTACAAAATCTGAAAGCACTTTTTCTTTCTCCCAGATATTCAGGGTCTCAGCTGAATTCTTGGAATAGCCAAAGTCATTGGCTCTTGAAAAAAATTGCTGCCCTCCGTCAGTCCTTCTGGCGGCCAAAAGTTCTTGTGTACGGATAATACCCAGCCCTTCTCTAATCTCAGGACCAATCAGATTCTGACCACCATCACCCCTTGTGGCGGACAAATACGCCGTACGATAGAGTTCTTCGTTCGCGAAATAGGCGATCATACTGGTATTTTCATCATCGGGATGGGCGGCCACATAAAGCACTGTTCCAAGAACATTGAGCTTCTTGAGCATTTGCTTCACCTCACCAGCATGGTAAGTATCGGGGCGTTGGGCGATTACAGTATGAGTAGTAATCAGTACTAGAAAAAGTACTAATCCAGATAGTTTTTTCATGGTCATTTCGATCGATTATGCTATTGCAATCAAGCAGGGACTAACAGTCAAAGTTATGGCAATAAAAAAATTCCAATGAAGAGACCGCAAGGTTTTATGTAAATGGACATCTAACCAGATGAACAATAACTCAGAATAAAGTAGAATGGGCACATGCCCACAAACAGAATTTCAGGTATGAAAAGGACATTTTTAATCTTACTGATCAGTGTTTGTACACTGGGGGCGATGGCCCAACCTCATCAAGGTCAAAGAGGTAGACACGGAGAAGGTCATGATCGCGGGCACAAAAGAGAAAAAGGCATGGCCATGCTCAATCTGACAGATGCCCAAAAGGATCAAATGAAGCTCCTGAGAATTGAACATGAAAAAGCGATAAAAAGTGATCAGCAAACGCTGAAGCTAAAAATGGTAGAGTTGAGTAATCTTGTCGCCAATGACGACCCAAATCAAAAGAATGTCAATCAGCTTACGGATGATATAGGCGGATTGCAAACCGCCCTTCTTAAAGCTCAGATCAACCATCGAATAGAAATAAGGTCACTTCTCGACGATGAACAAAAATTGAAGTTTGACAAAATGAAAATAGGTAGAGGACCCGGAGGTAAAAGAGGCAGGTAAGTAGTTTGATTCTCGGGGTTCCAGAGATGGTGCCCCGAATCTTTCTCCTTTTATTTATAACTTAAATGTTTTTAATGGCTTTTGCGAATGCAACATCAATTCAACTGCCTGGGGTGATCGATAAGCAAGAAACCCACACCATTGCACCGGACTTTGGAACGCTTGTCGACCAATATCAGGGACTTGTCTATAATACCTGTCTCGGCTTTCTTAAACATGCCGAAGATGCGGAAGACATGGCCCAGGAAGTATTCATTGAGGTATTTCGTTCAATTAAAAAATTTCGTGGTGAAGCCAATCTTAAAACATGGTTGTACAGGATCGCGGTAAACAAATGTTTGGAATCCATTCGAAAAAGCAACCGACAGAAGAGAAAAGGAGATACACTGAGTATCTCAAATGAGATGGATGTTGGTAACGAACGATTTTACCATCCCGGTGTTGTTTTGGAACAAAAAGAACGAAGCGCCATTTTATTTGATGCCATCGGACAACTCGCCGAACATCAACAAGCCGCCTTTACCTTGCACAAAGTTGAAGGCCTGAGTTATGAGGAGATTGCCAAAATATTAGAGAAAAGTGTTGCTTCGGTAGAATCACTGATGCACCGGGCAAAAAGTAATTTGAAGAAACTATTAAAAGCGTATTATGATGCCTCTGAATGAAGAAATCGAAAATACTCTGAACAGTCTGGAAGGGTTAAGATCCGCTCAACCTGGTCCCGATTTCAAGTCAAAGGTCATGGCTCGATGGGAAGAAAACCCTAAAGTCGACCAGTGGCTTCTGTATTTAAAATACGGAATTGCCGCAATGATCTTGATGGCCATGGTCAATATCCTCACCATCCTCAATAAAGAAACCACAACCAATACCGATGATTTTACGGCACAGGTGGTTGAACAATACCTGGATTCTTCTGATATATATGAAAGTAGCTATGAGTAAGCAAACAAAAACTCTGACAATCCTGACCGTTGCCATGCTATTGCTTAATATGGTATTACTGGGAATTATATTCGTTGACGGTGATGATCATCGGCATGGTGAACGTGCCAAAAAGCACCGTGGCTCCAGAGAACATTTTGAACAGAGAATGTCTAAGCGACTAGGATTGAATGAACAACAAAAAGAGGCCTACGAGAAATTACATACATCTCACAAAAAAGAATTTTGGGAGATCAGCAAAGCCATCTTTGATGTAAAGAAAAAAATCGGTGAATCTCTTGCCGATGAACAAGAAACTGAGGCGCGGGAGTTATTGACGGTGTTGGACAGCTTGCATCAGGTACGTGAGCAAAAATATTTTGACCATACGCAGGCAATTTTCAAAGTCTTTGCTCCGGAGCAGCGTCAGAAATTTCTGGAAACTCTGAATAAGGTGGGCAATGAACACCGGAAGTCGAGAAGGAGGCGTAGGGATTGAAGGTTCAGGTGTCATCCTGAGGATTCGCTGAATGTAAATGAACTTGTAGGAAGACGACCCACCGCATCACCAGACCTGCCTTGATCGACAGGCAAACAGTCGCAACGGGCCAGCAAGGTAGTGCTCCAACTGTTAGCCTGCACTCCATTTTGTCATCTTGAGTGAGGGTAGTGCCCCATTTGTCCTCCTGAGCGAGTCGAAGGGTAGACAACTACAGAATTCGAGAATAAGCCTGCGGCGATCTTATCGACGGGAGTTACGTCTGCTGTTGTTTCCCATCGTTGAAGACTGCCGCATCAAATGAGAATAATTAATACATTTTCATGACCAATATTGACTCGCAGTGACGATGGGATTTATCAACAGAAACTTACGTGAAAATGACGGAAACGACGAAAGGAAAATCTGGCTACGGAAGGATGCACAACCCGGCTGCCCCGCTCAGGGCAGGGCTAAGTCGAAATGCCTGTGTGTAGGGCGCACCTTATTTCCATCAACTCTTAGCCATCTATCATAAGGTGTCGTCTTCAAGCTGCTCAGATTGACATTAAGGACAGTATAACTTAAAATTAAGTTTAAAAACTTATAAATAAGTTGTATAACTTAAAATTAAGTTCTAAGATTGCATTGCTGATCAAAACATGTGAAAGTAATGACGACACTCACGAAAGCGGAAGAGAAGATCATGAAGATCCTCTGGGGTATCAAAGAAGGTTTTATCAAGGATATTATCGATGAATACCCCGACCCTAAACCTCCGTACAATTCGGTATCAACCATTGTGCGCGTACTGGTACAAAAGGAGATTGTAGGATTCAAAGCTTATGGAAAATCTCATCAATACCACCCTTTGGTCAGCAAGGAAGAATACAGTAAGGGACAATTGTCCCGACTGGTTACGGATTATTACAACAACTCGCTGAAGCAGGTAGTTAACTTTTTCTCTGAAAGTAAAAAACTGGACCAGGAAGAGTTGGACGAAGTGATGAAGATGCTGGCAGACCTAAAATCCCAGAAAAATGATTGAATTAACAGTCTATTTGGTGGAATGTAGTCTTTTGCTAGGCTTGTTATACAGCATCTATTGGGTGCTCCTGCGTAAAGGTCGACTGTTTACACTCAATCGTTTTTACCTGCTTACGATATTCACCGGCTCCTTTCTGATCCCATTGATCGATATCGACCTGGCTACAAAGAAGTATACTTATATAGAAGCTCCCGTAACAACATTGAGCGATGCCCGAACAACCTATTATGAGAAAATGGACGAGTGGATGGTGGCATCGGCATCCTCCAAAAGGGTTGCTGATAATTCATACTACGGACAGGGAAAGACCTCCTGGTTGTTAGTAGGTCTTATCAGTATCTATCTAACAGGAATGACACTTACGCTCATTCGTATGGGCTGGATCTACTTTACACTCATGACGCTCAAAAGGAAAGGTTCGCTCGAGGAGCGAGGCGGTCTGACAATTGTGAAGCTGGATCAATCAATGGCGCCTTTTTCCTTCATGAAATATGTATTTGTTTCAAAAGAACAGACAGAAGAAGATGCTTTTCAACACATTCTGGATCATGAGCAAACACATATCCGGGAACGGCATTCGATAGACTTAATGATTGTACAATTTTTGGCTGCCTTGCAATGGTTCAATCCTGCTGCCTGGTGGCTGATCAAATCTCTAAAAACTACACATGAATACATAGCAGACCAACAAATGATTTCTAAGGGTTATTCCGTGGTTGAGTATCAAGCTTTGCTTTTGCAGCAGTTGATCAGCAACAACTCCTATGGGTTGGTACACAATTTCAATTTATCATTTATTAAAAACAGAATAGCCATGATGAAAATTCAAAAAATAGGCTGGACAAGCAAGACGCAAATGGCTTTAGCGACTACCTTAAGTATGTTAATCGCATTTATCACTATACAGTGTAATGCCAAACTAGATGAACAAACCCTGGACGTAAATGAAGACCCTCTAGTCGAATTCACCCCGGCGGTTCGTCCTGACGACCATGCCAGCACTGACAAATTCGGTCATGATGAATTTGAGTTGCTAATCGTAAATGATCAGCTCATTTACCAGGACGAAGTGATCGAAGTTTCAGACCTTGAAAACCTGATACATGAAGCACGTTTGAAGGAATTTCCTACTATTCTACTGAACATTGATGCCAACCAAAAAATGAGGTTCGTTATAGATGTGCAGTACGAACTTAGAAGGATTGATCGTCGCAAAATCTTGTATGGAGGTCGATCTGAAAATGGTAGTTTCTCTGGCATTCCTATGTTACTACCCCCACATCCAACGGAACTCAAGGTGGGTGTAAAACCTTTCCCGAAAATTGAGGAAATGGAGACTCGTGGAGAGATTGTGGTGGAAAGACTGGACTTCTCAAATGGAAAAGGTATTGACATACAGCAGCAAGTGTATGACTTTATTACCCCTAACATTGAGCAAAAATTACCTTACGTTGTAAGTGCCAAAGCGACCGATGAGATGACGTTTCAGAAGTACTTTGAGAACCTGTCCTACATCAATCACGGGTTCAATCAGTATTATCAGGAACGTGCAGATGAACTTTATGAAGATGTCGACTTTCTTAGATTGGACTTGAAAAACCCTGAAGACAAGGCAAAGTACAACGCCATTAGAAAGGGGGCTCCCCGGGCCATTTCAATAGCGGAGCGGGATTAAAACCTCTGGCACGCGTTTACTCAATGCTCGTTTGATAACGATTCGAGATTTAATCTCAGGCCAAAAATTAGATTTGTATTCAATTAGGTTTCATCCCCGATTTTAACACAGACAAAGGCTTAGCTCATAGAGGTACACGTCTGCGCGACCCGGATCCAATCGCCAACCAGTGTCGATTTCTACGGCCCTGTCTGCTGACAAGGCGGCTCCACCAGATGGAGATCAATTGTATTTAAGACCGATAAATCAGAAAATAAACTATGACTAAACATTTGTTCAGAAGAATCAACAAACAACGATCCGCATTTGCACTTGAACAATTCACACTCATATTGGGCATGTTGTCTTGCCTGATTATTTATGGTTTTGTGAGGTTCCACCACTCCTTCGATTCCTTTTACGTCCATGCAGAGCATATCAGCAGAATCAACTCTGTAGAAGCGGATGGTCGCTCCATCGCCCTTACTGAAGGCACACTCAGAGATCGGATCACTGCCAATTTTACCCAGACGCCCGTCACCCACTTCATGAAGACACCCGTAGATCTGTCATTCGAACATGACGACAAAGTGATTACTTCCTCCAATGGGTTATTAGTGGATCCATATTTCTTTAAGGTGTTCCAATTCCCGAACCTCCAAAGTCACGATCTTCTGCAAAACCCTAATGGCGTGATCCTGAGCCGTAAGCTGGCGAACAAATTGTTTGAAGGGCAACTTGGTGTAAACGAAACGTTGGAATTACAAATGGGTCCTCGTAAGATTAGCCTCACGGTCCGGGCCATTCTCGATGATCTCCCCGATAACAGCAGTTTAACATTTGAGTACCTGATTACAGGACCAGGTATGATGTTTTGGAATGATGAGGCTCCCTGGAAGGTATTTCAGACGTTTATGCGTACAGAAAGTGAACAAGCTTCCATCCTGGATTTTGTGAATGCCACAAAGGAATCAAAAGACATCCCGACCTATGACCTACAGCCCCTGGAAGACATACATTTAAGTGAAGGAATCGAATTCGATTCCCTGGAAAAGTTTGACCCGAAATACCTGATGCTGCTTACGACGACTGGTATCCTCATTTTTCTGGTGACCTTATTCAATTTCTTCAATCTGTTTTACAACCAGATCACAACTCGAATCCGGGAAATCACAACGAAAAAAGTACTCGGGTCTTCTTTCTCTTCCATCACCAAAAGTCTCCTGCTGGAAATCTATTTCCATCTGACCTGTGCGTTGATTTTGACCTATGGCCTACGGTTCTTGCTCCACGAACCCCTAACTGAATTTCTCGGATATCAGCAGGCCCTGATCCATCAACCGTGGATGTTTTTGGCCATTGTACTAGGAGCGGGTGTGTTTGCTTTCGTATTGGTCTGGGTAGCTAGCAAACAAATAAGCAGCTATGACGTGCAAAACGGGTTACGAGGCAAAATCAAGATTAGTAAACTTGGATTTAACCTGAGTAAACTGCTTTTGACAGGTCAATTTATCATAACCTTACTCGCTATCACCAGTGGTCTCTTCATCGCACAACAGACAGAGCTTCTTAGAAATGCGGAGGTAGGTTATGAATATCGCAATGTAGTGACCATCAAGCGACCGGATCAGATACCTTATACCACCTGGAAATTATTCCAGGAGACCTTGGGCCAGCGAGCTGCTGTCTTGTCTACAGGCCTAGCGGTATTCCCCAGTATCGGTGAATATAACATGATGCGGCTGCAAGACCTCAGCAATCAGGAGCAACATAGGCTTCACTGGATCGGTGTAGATCCTGGATTTTTGTCCACCATGGAGATCGACCTGGTATCAGGCAGAAACTTCGATCCCAACTTGCAGTCAGATAATCAGGCCCTGATAGTTAATCAAAAGGCTCTGGCTCTTTTTGGAGGTGAAGGAGCCCTAACCAGTGAGTTTAAATTCCGGAAGAAGTCATTCAATATCATTGGCGTCGTACGGGATTTCCATCATCAGTCCTTGAAAGAGGCGGCGGAACCCATGATAATGACGCTCAACAACCCACAAGCGTTCCGTCACATGGTCGTGCGGTATGATGGATTTAGTCCGGCCGAAATGAGTGATCTCATTCTTGCAACAGCGACGGATCTTGGTATGCCGGGGGATCTAAGCCATACATTCATGGAAAAAGAATATAATCAGAAACTGATGAAAGAGGAAAGCATTCTCTCAAAGGTGGTATCTACTTTTTCTGGCATTGCCATCTTGATCAGCGCGCTTGGCCTTTTTAGCTTTCTTGCCTTTGAGGTCAACCAAAAGAAGGGGAATTTGAGCATTATGAAAGTATTGGGTGCACAATTCAAAGATCACATCAAAAACCTAGGCTGGGGGCCCTTTATCACGATGTTACTGGCGGCAACAATCACATCGCCCTTGAGCTTTTACTATCTCTCGAAATGGAAAAGTCAGTTTTTGTTCCAAATCGAATTGGGAGCAGCTCATGTGCTTGTCCCACTAGTAGTCTTATCATTACTAGTCCTCTTAGTTGCAACCTTTTTCTCTCTGAAGATCGATCGAACCAACACTGTGGCGTATTTGAAGGATGAGTAGTTTAGATTGGAAAAATGATGATGACACTCCTCCTACTTCTCATAAGGGGTATTTAGTGCACGGTTTCGTGGAAGAAAGGGACTACAACAACTGCTCCACAGTTCTACCATGGAGCATTTTTACAGTGTTAGGAATTTTAGGGTATTCCTGGTATTTGTCCCAATTGTACATTTCGGGTTAAATTGACCTGATTAGTTTCAGGTAATTTCAAGTGTTGAGGCGGAAACCAAGGAAGTAAAATGCTTTATATGAATAAGATAATCCTATTGTTTAGTGCGGTAATGCTTCTCATCACCGGTTGTCAACCTTCTGGTGAAGTGTTTGAAGGTGCATTTTGTATTGAGAATATAACAGTCATCGACCCGATCTATGGATTGAAAGAGAACCAAACGGTTGTGATCAAAAACGGGAAGATCCATCGGGTTGTGCCTACGGAAGAGCTGCTATTGTCAAGGGACAACAGAATTGTTGATGGAACCGAAAAATATTTGATTCCCGGATTGTGGGATGCGCATGTCCATTTTTCATTCATGGAAGAATTGGCACCCAGCATGCTCGATCTGTTTTTGGTACATGGTGTCACTAGTGTAAGGGACACGGGCGGCGATATCACCTTCGTCAATCAATGGAAACAAAAGTCTCTGGACAATCCTACAGGTGCGCCTAGGGTCATGGTGGCAGGTCCACTTTTGGATGGTCTCCCAAATGTATATGATGGCAGCGATCCCGGCCATCCACCTCTTTCTGTTGGTTTGGGAACTGTAGAGGACGTTCAGCATCAAATTCAGCAGCTAAACAGTTTGGGAGTAGATCTCTTGAAGGCCTATGAAATGCTAAGTCCGGAACAATTTACGACAGTCACTGAAATGGCTCGTAATAATGGATTAAAAGTGACTGGTCATGTACCACTAAGCATGGATGTGATTAGCGCGTCTAACGCCGGATTGAACAGCATGGAGCACATGCGGAACCTTGAACTATCATGTGCATCAAATGCTGACGAATTACTAGAACAGCGCCGTAAAATGCTGTTTTCTGGTCGGGAAGATAAAGGGGGAGTATTGCGTTCGAGGATACATCAGGCTCAAAGACAAATTGCCATTGAAAATTACAATGAAGAAAAAGCCATTGAAGTACTAGATGTATTGGCAACCAATGAAACGTGGCAGATTCCAACCCTGACTTTAAGCACCAGCTTCACAGAAAGACCATTTACGAGACCTGATGTACAACAAAGCTTCAGCTATTTACCCCAAAGTATTGAAGAAGAATGGAAATCAAATATTACTGCTTTTGCAGCAACCGAAGTTTCAGCATTTCAGACTGAATACGCAGGTTGGCTAAGAAACATGGTGGGTAAAATTCATGAGAAAGGCATTGACATCATGGCGGGTACGGATTGCCCTATCTTCTTTTTGACACCCGGACGAAGCCTCCATCAGGAGTTGGAGGTATTGGTAGAAGCAGGGTTACCTCCTCTGGAAGCGCTAAAAACGGCCACATACAATCCGGCCAAATATTTTGATATGGAAAATGAACTGGGCTCGATAAAGGAGAATCAATGGGCGGATCTGGTGATTCTTGATGCGAATCCATTGCAAAACATAGCAAATACCCAACGTATCAATGCAGTGATCAAACAAGGGAATTATATAGATAGAAGTAGTTTGGATGAAATTTTGGCTCGCCTGGATTCAAATTAGGGCTTGATTGAGATACTTTCAGAAACGCATTTCAGGAATCTCTTTTCTTTATTCTAGCCGCAGAATAACACACCCCTAACCGCTCTCAAGAGGGGAGAATACTGCGTGAAAAAGGGGGAAATGCTGCATTAATGAGGAACGAGTACTGGTTGTTATGGCTATAAATTCTTTATTCTCGGTTCGGACATGCTCTACCTTAAGGCCAATATGTTACTCCGCCACTGTTGTCTGAACTGGCACCAGTAACGGAACTGAGACAATTCGTTTCGCCCCTATCTCGAAGGACACCCATCAAACCAAAAACAATGGCTTCTTTGAATTCAATTAAATCAACTTCTGGTATAACTATATCAATGGTACTCCCCAGGTAAGCGCGTAAAGTTTGGATCATAAATTCATTTTTGGCGCCACCTCCGGTTGCCCATAAGCGCTCTCCCACCCTTTGACTATGCGATTTGACTGATGTTGCCACTTGATAAGTAATGTGATGCACGCCCGTACACAAACGATCTTCCATTGACAAATGTGCATATTGATCCATAATGGGAACCACTTCTTCCACAAACCACTCATAGCCAGTGGACTTGGGAAGGCTTTTCTGATAATAAGGTAAGCTGTTTAATTCATTAAACAAGTCCTGATTAAGTGTTCCCGAGGCAGCCATTTTGCCTTTGTCATCATAGGATAATCCAATCTGATGGGTCAGGTAATTCAACAACATATTTACCAGGCCAATGTCGTAGGCAACACGCTTTTCCTCATATCGAAAAGAGACGTTTGAAATGCCTCCGAGATTTAGACAGTAATCATATTCACCAAAAAGCAACTCGTCACCGATGGGCACCAACGGCGCTCCCTGCCCGCCCAGCACGACATCCTTGGTGCGAAAATCACATATTACCTTTTGTTGAGCATGGGTTGCAAGTTCCTGACCATGGCCAATTTGCAAAGTCAATGTTTTATCGATCTGATGATACACCGTATGCCCGTGACTGGCAATGAAGTCTACTTCGAGCTGATATTGATCTATGAAGTTGCGTGCTCGACTTCCTAACCAACGTCCATATTCCCTATCCAAAAGACTTAACTCCAAACCAGTTTGGTTCACACTTTCCTTAAGTCGATTGCGCCAATCATCGGTATAGTCAATGCTTTCCGCCGGGCCCAATTCAAATTGCCAACCATCTGGTGTCCAGGTGAATTGAACATGAGCCATGTCCAATCCATCAAGCGAAGTACCCGACATGAGTCCAATGACCTTATATTGATTTTTTGAAGTTTTCATTTGCGTTTATTACTGATCCAGTTTAATTGGCGTTTTGCCTTTAGGTGTCGGACCACCCTTCCAATATTCAACAACAGCGGCCTGAAATTCAGGTAAATTCTGATAGGCTAAAACCACACTTTCGCATTGTTGCCAATTACAAAATTTCAGGGAATAAGGATTCCCAAACCAAGCAAGATGAATTTTGTTGTTAGAGACCAAATCATTCAATTTCACTAACAAATCATCATCCATTCCAAACTGATTACCTGGCTTTTGAGAAGGTGGAGTCACCAGGACCCACCGACTAACTTCATATTTAGTCGAGACCATATCTTGTTTCCCCTTAATGGTCAGGTTTTCAAATTCCTCAAAGGCTTCACCCGGCTCCTGGAACCATGCTATTACTTCATCATTAGTTGAAATTGTTTGAATAATAGGCTTTAGAACAGTAATTATTTCCGGTGCCATTTGGCTCCGGATTTTCAGGCTCTGAGGCATTTCGGACTTGGGTCTATTGATACCTTTGTCGAGGCCTGCTTTGTCTTTCAACGCTAATACTCTCTGATAACTGGTCTCAATCTTGACTGGGTCAGCATGCTTTACAATCTGATCAAACCCCTCTTCCAAATCCGGAGTGAATGAAAGTATGTCGTTACCCGCCTGAAAGGCGCGAAGAGGAATGTCGCCAGGTTCTGCATCTGTAAAAACACTCCTCATATTGAGTGCATCAGTCATTACTGCTCCCCCGAAACCCATTTCCTGTCGTAAGAATCCATCAATTACCTTAGTGGACAATGAAGTCGGATGCTCGGGATCAAGTGAAGGTACTTGTAAGTGTCCCACCATCACACAATCCACAGATTTCTTAAGAAAAGACTTAAAAGGGGACAATTCCATCCGATGAAGCTCATCTTTCTCCTTTTCTATTAAAGGTAGTCCAAGGTGAGAGTCTACCTGTGTATCCCCGTGCCCGGGAAAGTGTTTCACACATCCTAGTATCCCCTCAGCCTTCATCCCTTCATAATAGGCGCGGGCCAATTCAAAAACTTTTATTGGATCCACTCCAAAAGATCGGTAACCAATTACCGGATTTTCAGGATTGACATTGATATCTACTACAGGCGCCAAGTTAAAATGGACGCCTACTGCTTTCAATTCCAGGGCAATGGCTCTTCCTACCTCAAACACAAGGTCGGGACTTCCTGATGCGGCAAGTGTCAATGGGTATGGAAAAGCAGGATGAGTATCTATTCGCATTCCGAGACCCCATTCCGCATCGATACTGATCAACAAGGGATTTCGGCTGATTTGCTGATAATGATCGATCATCCTTGCCAATTGGGCTACACTGTCTTTTTCCCGGACATAGGTCTTTCGGTCAAAATTTGTTTCAACACTCTGGCGACTGTAGAAAAACGTCAATCCACCTACCTCATAATCCCTTATATATCGTTCAATTTGGGTTGTACCTTCCGAGGTATCATGAATAAAAGCAGCCGGACAAAAAGCCTGACCTACTTGTTGTTTTATTGTATTCATGAGGTCGTTTTCTTACCGTAATCAGAAGGGAACTTTAGAAACCTGATAAGAATAATACCTGGAATACCAGCCAGGACAACCCAAAAGAAGAATCCAGCATATCCCAAATATTCCTGAATAAACCCGCTAATCATTCCGGGCAACATCATTCCCAGTGCCATAAATCCCGTGGCTAACGCATAATGCGCAGTTTTAGAAGTGCCTTCAGCCAGGTAGATCAGATACATCATGAAACTGGCAAAACCAAACCCATAACCCAGTTGCTCAATGATGACTGTGATGGTTGCCCAGGTCAGTGAGGTAGTCCCTGAGAAAGCTAACAAGGCATATAGCGCATTTGGTGCGTTCAAAGCGATGGCCATGGGTAACATCCACTTTCCTAATCCATGCCTGGAAATGGCAATACCTCCCAGAATACCTCCAATAACAAGTGCGACAATACCAATCGTGCCATAAATGGTCCCAACCTCTGTGGTACTAAGGCCCATCCCGCCAACGGCAGATTCGTCTACCAAAAATGGTGAGGCCATTTTGACCAGTTGGGACTCCCCGAGCCGATAGCACAAGATAAATGCCAGACCTAGAACCACTTGTTCCTTTTTGAAGAAGGATACAAATACTTCCCGGATCCCTTCCCATCCAGCCGATACACCTTTTTCTTCCTTGATCTTGGGTGTAAAAATGTAATTGGCAATGGTGAGTAATCCCAATACGACGGCTACTAACATCAAAGACCAACTCCAGGAAATTACATTGTTGCCTGTCGAAGCTTCCATTAGTCCTGCGAAAACCACGATTCCTCCCTGCCCACTGATCATAGCCAACCTATAGAAGGTACTCCGGATCCCAATAAAAAAAGATTGCTTCTCACCGGGTAATGCAAGAAGGTAAAACCCGTCTGCAGCGATATCATGTGTTGCCGAAGCAAATGCGGCGATCCAGAAAAAAATAAGTGAAGTGAGAAAGAATGAGCTGAGATTCAAGGATAAACCCGCCGCCAAGAAACAAAGGGCTCCCAGGAATTGGGTAATGAGAAACCAGTTTCGCTTCGTTGATCTGATTTCGACAATTGGGCTCCAAAAAGGTTTGATCACCCACGGCAAATACAACCAACTGGTATAGAGCCCAATGTCAGCATTGGAAATACCGAGTCGTTTGTACATAATCACAGAAACGACATTAATGATAATGTAGGGAAAGCCCTCAGCAAAATAGAGTGTGGGAATCCAAGCCCAGGGGTTGCTTTTATGATTTTGACTCATGGCCCACTAAATTAGTGGAGATTATCCAAGATGATCAAAAGAACCCAACCTAGTGCTAAGGAAGACTCACATGATGAAAAGTAAAAAAGTAGCTCATCTTTTAACAGGAATATTCGCTTTCGCCCTACTGTATTCCTGCGACGAGGAAATAGCCCCCGCAATTATTGAAGAACCAGTAGAAGTTCAACTTCTTGAAGGCATGTTTATCCAACTGGACAGTCCAGGTACCTCCTGTGATTGGATATTGGAAACCACATCAGATACGTACGGATTCGGGCAACCAATTGAAGATTTTTTTCAGGTAAAGTCCATTTTGTTCGACACACAATATGTGGTTGTCAGATACGACTCTATCATTCAATCCGACAATTGTGAAAATTTCGATCAGTGGCTTGAAAATCAAGAGATTTTTGAACAAAAACCACTAATTACTGATACCCAGCTACTCGATGAACCGGTTCAATTTGCAGCGCGCATTGATTCGTTAACCGTCCTCAATGACTATCTCATTGTTGACTATGCCGCCAGTGGATGTGACCGGTTTACCTGGGAAGTAGCCCTTGTCGATACAGGAGAAGTGTTGGAATCTTCTCCTCCCCAGCGGAATCTGGTCTTTTGGTTTTCAAATAGAGGCGGGTGCGCGGCAGAAACTGAACAAAAAGCTATCTTCAATATTCAAAGCCTCCAACTAGCAGGAGAACAGATACAATTAAATGTGTCTAACAATGGCAGTCAAAGTAAATCCGTGATCTACACTTATTAATTACCAGGTGGAAGTAATAAAAAAGCACGAACGTAGGTCCGTGCTAATATATAAGCTCAAAGGTGCAATTCCCTGATTAAGCGTGATAGAAACGTTCTTTGACTATTTGGCCGTCTTCCCAATCAGAAACAACAGCCTGCTCAACTCGAACGCGATTACCAGAATTTTCAACATATTCCATCACAGCCTCATAGTAAGAACGTCCTTCTGAGGTAGCATGACCACTCACCGTGTAGCCAATGAATTCTGCCACTCCTGACAATACTTCCTTTTCAACTGCGATGCAGTGCTCTTTTCCCTGCTTAGGGTCTGCATTTCCTTCTACCAATGTTACATCCTCGTGAAAAAACTTTTCTTGTGCTTCTACGAATTGACCTTTTGAGAGCATGTCAAATAAAACAGCAAGGTTAGTTTCAATCGTTTCTCTGGAATCTTTCATGTTATAATATTGTCTAATTTTATATGTAACAAATCAAGTTACATTTAAATCAACTTCATACTATTTTGAAAGATTCCCTCTCTGTTCGTCCGCTGAGTTACATTTCATTCGGAGGTGATCAACCTTTCTTTCCATCTTTCACCCACCAGATTCCGGGAACGCGTTCTTCGAAGAATTCCATTTTACTTTTACTATTTTACAAAGTAAACTTTCACTACAAACCGCATGAATCGTCTGCTCAAGCTCCAGGCCAAACTGGAAAATAAGCCATTCGGCAAAAGGTTATTTTCTTATTTCGTTGCGAGATCAGCTCCTTACTTCCTGACCATCAGGCCACAGGTTATCGAGCTTCGGGAGAATTATATGAAAGTATCCATGCGGAAGCGGAAATCGGTACACAATCACATCAAAACTATCCACGCCATTGCCTGTTGTAATCTCTGCGAATTTGCAGCAGGTGTTTGTATGGAAGCCTCTATTCCGAAGCATCGTCGCTGGATTCCTGTAGGCATGGAAGTCAGTTATGTGAAAAAGGCAGGAACGGATTTAACTGCGGAAGTTGATTTGAGCAAAACCGATTGGAATAATTGTACGGAAGTTCCCTGCGATGTGAAAGTGAAGGACACCAATGGAGTAGTAGTGGTGGAGGCCATGATCACCATGAAAGTATCAAACAAACCATCCAGAAAATAAAGTGAAAAGAATATTCATAGGAGTTCTTATTGGTTTGCCACTGTTTTGGTTTTCATGTATACAGGAGGAGGCATTCCAACATGAAACTCCCACTATTGATGTAGATTTCAGTAGGGTCCTGTTTATTGGCAACAGTATCACCAAACACAAACCAGCTCCTGAAATAGATTGGTTTGGCGATTGGGGAATGGCCGCCTCTGCACGTGAAAAAGATTTTGTTCACCTATTGCAGAAAAAGTTTCAAGCACTGCCAGAACACGACAGCATTGTATTAGTGACCCTCACCTCTTTTGAGACGGAATTCTGGAATTTTGATTTTACAAGTCTGGATTCACTAAAAGCTTTCGAACCCAACCTGCTCATCGTAAATCTTGGCGAGAACGTAGACGATGAAAGAGCCAGGACACTCGATTATGGTAGTCATCTCATTTCACTAATAAATCAATTCCAGGAAAATAAAGAAATTACTGTGGTTTGCGTGAATAGTTTTTGGGACAAACGCGCTGTAAACGCCCAAGTCAAAAACATAAGCAAAAACGAAAATTACATCTTCGTGCCTATTGACGATTTGGAGAACCCGGGAAATCAGTCTTATGATCTATTTGAGAATCAAGGTACAGGTGCTCACCCCAATGACGATGGAATGGAAGAAATAGCCAATCGAATTGCGCTGTGTCTGGGTATCTAGAGCTTCAGCATATTTTTATAAATACTGCTACCTGACCCTGGAATTGATTGAGCACCTACGGCCTTTTCATAGAATTCAGGTGACCTGACTCCTCCAACGATCCCGTATGCATAGCCCAGGCTTTTCATCGCTTCCAGCGATTTGACCAATAACAATTTTCCTAACCCCAAACCTCGTTCAGATTCTAATACACCTGTTGGTCCAAAGAAGTTTTTCTTCGTTGCCTCATAACACGCGAATCCCAAAAGTTTACCCTGCTTTTGGGCAACGAAACAAGTAACAGGCTGGTGGCTAAAGGCCATAGCTACTTCATCCGCCCAACTAAGAGCGAAGTGCTCTTCTACCCAATTCATTATTAATTTTCTTTCTGGCGCGATAGGTTGTCTAATCAATATCTCCTGATTAGCTAATTGTGTTTCAAGCTCACTGTATGCAGGTAAATTGGCCAGATTGACCAACATGTCTCTTATAGGATCTTCCATTTTTCTTTATCCTTCATGACCCAGATTGCGCGTGTGGTTTCTCCAAGGTTTCCATCTCGATCCTTAAAGGCTAGAATCAGTTTCATACGATATCCAGTTAGAGGGAGCTGGAAGGTATTGGATTCGAAAGTACCAAAAACCTCTTCTCCTAAACCCAGTTCTCCATTCAATGCTACTAGTTTCACATCAGTGGAATAAGGGGTATCCTCAAGCTCTATGAAAAGCATGTTGTTTTTAGTCCTGACTTTCTTAGCGACGGGCTTGGGCAGTGTCTTGGATTGGATTTCCTCCATTTTCGGCAAAACACTTCTATCAAAACAATCCCGCCTAAGTACATGGGCCAATCTTGGTTTTTCCATCAGGCTTTTTGCACTAAAAAATGCCGAACCATTGATATTTTTCAGTTTTCTGTTGAGTTCAATTTGTCGTGGTATTTCGTACACACTATTCCAGGCACGATCAAAGTTGTTCTGGTATTTATAGGCTCCGATACCGGTGTAGATGTCCACTCCCTCCACATTTTCATCCCACCACTCGGCAAGAATTCGATAAGCAGCAGGTTCAAAGTCCATGCTCCAGTATAACTGTGGAATCAAATAATCTACCCATCTATTCTTGGCCCAGCTCAGCGGATCAGCATACAAATCATCATAATTGGTTTGCTTCGCATTGGTATCTGAGCCCAATGGATGCATGTCCTGATTTCTCCAAACACCAAAGGGGCTGATGCCAAACTGGACCCAAGGCTTCAATGATTTGACTAATTCATAAGTTTCCTTAACCAATAAGTCGACATTATTTCTACGCCAATCGTCGCGATCTGAGAATTCCTGGACCCCATAGCGAACAAAAGCATTTCGGTCATTGAATTCCTTATCATCTATCTTGTAAGGATAGAAATAGTCATCAAAGTGGATACCGTCAACTTCATAGCGTTCGACCACATCACCCACAATCGCCACTATATGAGCACGAGCCTCGGGAATTCCCGGGTTAATATAATGCTTGGGTCCATATTGTATCATCCATTCCGGATGTTGATGATACACATGTTGTTTTGATAATACCCTGGTATTGCCATCGAAAGTGGCCCGATACGGGTTCAACCAGGCATGAAAGTCCATCCCTCTTTTATGGGTTTCATCAATCATGAACTTGAGTGGGTCCTCTCCTTCCCAACTTCCGGCATTGCCTTCCAAGCCTGTCAAAAACCTGGACCATGGAGCTAGTTCTGTGGGGTAAAAAGCATCTCCAGCAGTACGTATCTGCACGATTACTGTGTTAAAATTCAATTGTTGGTAGTAATCCAACATTTCACGAAAGTCCTGCTTTTGGCTATCTCGATCTAAATCTCCACTTTCGGGCCAATCTATGTTAGCCACTGTGGCAATCCAAACGCCTCTAAATTCAGAATGTACTCTGTCCTGAGCCTGAAGATTACAGACACAGAGGATCAATAAAAAGAAATACGCAATTCTTTTCACGAAGGCGGAAGTTGGTTCCTTAAAATTATGATGTTCGGACCAGATTATAAATTCAAGTTATCCACGATCCAGTGCTAAAGGATTTAAATTCTCATAAGAAGTCGCTAAAAAATCATTCCGCGGATTCGCCAATTTTAATCCATCCATGCTCTCTCTCACTTCAAAAGAAGGATGCGTAGTTTTGTGATAAGTAAACTCAAATATGGACACTGCACTAAAAACCACTGAACAGGCCTCTCACTACAATAATCTAGAAGGTATGTCTGTATCAGACCTGCTTCACAATATCAATCGTGAGGATCAAAAAGTTGCTGAGGCTGTAAACAGATCAATTCCTCAAGTAACCCAACTTGTAGAAGCGCTTTGGCCCAAATTCCTTGATGGAGGACGACTTTTCTACATCGGAGCGGGCACCAGTGGTCGATTGGGAATTTTGGACGCTTCAGAAATACCACCTACTTACGGTATGCCCCATGACCGGGTTATTGGGATCATCTCCGGAGGTGACCAGGCCATCAGAAAAGCCGTAGAATTTGCCGAAGATAGTCAGGAACTTGCGGCAAAAGATCTTGCATCACATCAATTCAACTCGAAAGACACAGTAATTGGCATTGCTGCCTCCGGCACAACGCCCTATGTACTGGGGGGTCTTGCCTATGCGAAATCTAAGAATGGCCTGACAGGATGCATCACCAACAATGAAGGTTCTCCAGTAGCTAAGGCATGCGAATTCCCAATTGAAGTAGTAGTAGGTCCAGAATTTGTCACTGGAAGCACACGCATGAAAAGCGGTACCGCTCAAAAACTGGTATTGAACATGATCTCTACTTCAGTCATGATCAAAATCGGACGAGTCAAAGGCAATAAAATGGTCAATATGCAGCTAAGCAACAATAAATTGGTAGATCGTGGAAGAAGATTCATTCAGGAAGAGTTGAATGTTTCTAATGACGAAGCAAAAGCGTTACTTGATCAATACGGTTCGGTAGATGCCGCCATAAAAGCAAAGCGGTAATTCAGCGACACTTAAGAAAGGATATTTCCATTAATCTATTTGCTGGTTTCAGAATATTGTTATTTTGGATGCATGGAACCTTTTGAATACGTTGTTGTCCTGACTTCTCTCATACTTGGACTCGGAATTGCTCAAATCCTTACAAGCGTTGCGGACATAGTTTCAAATGTCAAAAATGTGAAGTTATGTCTGCCCCACGCATTGTTGACCCTTGCCGTATTCCTGCTACATATCCAGGAGTGGTGGATCAACTATCAATATTCGGCGGTGGTCAAAGAATGGACGCTGGGAATCATTCTTTCCATTCTCATTTACCCTATCCTCCTTTTTTTGCTCGCCCGAATGCTTTTCCCTACGGGAATCAGAGGTCATGAAACAGATTTGAACCACTACTTCTTCGATCAGTGGCGGTGGTTTTATGGATTGGCGCTGGGAACTTTTCTCGTAAGTGCATGGCAAAACACGTTCATTCAGAAACTTGAAGTAATGGAATCCTGGCCTCAATATCTATTGGGGATTGTTTACCTGACAGTTATTCTTTCGAAAACGCGTAATTCACTAGTGCATAGCTTATTACAAATCATTTCCATCATCGGTCTCATCGTTTTTCTTATGTCCGACGACACTGCCCTACACCATTTTCAAATGCCTGGTTAAATCAGAACATGCCTCGATATAGATAGTTAGCTTACATCTCTTTGCGAATTGATGTAGGGTAGCTTAATTTGGTAAAAGAGCATCAACCACCTCAAATGTCATTTATACCGTGAGATTACTGTTGGTTATATTTTTCTTCTTCCTTATATCCATCGATATGAGGGCACAAAGTGGAAACGTCAGGTTTTATGACCATTCTGATGGTTTGGAATCAATGTGGGTGGGTTCGGTACAGGCTCATCGTGGAGGTGAAATATGGATGATCAGTAATGATGACCTGATTTATTATAATGGCTACGAGAAAAAAATTCTGAACCTTTCTGGTCCCGATAACAATCCAGTTTACGTGAATACCGTGGCGGTGGGCGACGAGGAAATTTGGGTTGGAACCCAGGAAGAACTAAGGCGGTATGACCCTATCACCCAGGAGCAGCTGCATTTTGAAATTGGAGCTATTGCCACCATGCATCTCGATGCCACTGGCATATTATGGGCAGAATCAGAAAAAGGCCTCATAAAAATCGAAACAGAAAACCAAATTTCCTATTTGCAAGACAGTACAGAGTGGGGCACAATAGACGTATTTGACTTTCAAAATGATGGAAACGGAACACTCTGGATTGCTACCACAAATCAGGGATTACTCACTTATGACATTTTCACGTCCTCTTTTAAGCCAATCGAAGGGCTTGTTAACGTGGGAGGTCAGCCTCAACTTGAAATGAGAGACCTGTTGTTGGACAAAGACGAGTCAATATGGGTCGGCAGCAGTGGTGGTGGTCTCTATCACCTGGAGGGTGAGCAAGTTACTCAATTCCTTCCTTCCGATAAACCTGGATCTATATCAACCACAGAAGCTTATACACTGGAGCAAGATATGGAGGGAAACCTCTGGATTGGTACCTGGGCAG
The DNA here is from genome assembly GCA_965215825.1 of Cyclobacteriaceae bacterium. Taxonomy (GTDB): domain Bacteria; phylum Bacteroidota; class Bacteroidia; order Cytophagales; family Cyclobacteriaceae; genus JAWPMT01. Next base: position 3,573,258 of record CBDCEM010000003.1, read on the forward strand.
GAGGGCTCAACTTTTATGACAAGGCGACAGATCAGTTTACCAACTATCAGGCAGGGAAGAACCAATCCTCAGGGCTCCCATCAAATGTCATTATCGACTTGCACATTCAGGACAATAAATTGTGGCTCGGAACTGCCTATAGTGGTTTATGGATGACCGACCTCAGCGATCGGGCTTTCACCTGGTGGACAAAAGACGCAGCTCCAGTTCCATTAAAGCATAACAATTTTTGGGCAATACATCACGACACGGAAAACAACCTGTGGTTGGGCTCATATCAGGGTGGACTTTACAAAATCTCAGAGAAATATGAGCTGATACACTACGCGCCTTTTGAAGGTATTCCAGCCAACACTGTATGGAGCATATTCGAAAACGAAACCGGGCTCTGGTTTGGAACACATAAAGGACTGCTATTACAACGAAAAGGTTCTGAGCAGATGATCCACTACTCTACGGAATCAAATACACCTGAAGGTTGGAAAGCAAATAATGTCTTTATGGTCGTTGGAAATGACAAACTACTTTATCTCGGCATATGGGGGTCAGGTGTTTATGAATTTGACATTGAACAAAATAAGATCAGGCAGATCCTGAATACACACAATGTATCGGACCTGGAACTCACTACAGATGGCATACTTTGGATTGCAGTTAACGCTCAACTACTCACCTATCATCCAGTAAATCACACCGAAGCACAGCCGGTTAACAGTCCGTTAAAAGCACCGAGTATTACGACCTTATTTGAAGCGTCCGATGGTCTATGGATTGGATCAAAAGAAGGACTCTATCATCATGAATCGGGTCAATTCAAAAGAATAGACCATGAATTACTACTAGAAGTCAACAATCCGATTGAAGCTCAGGATTCCACTTTGTGGATGATCACTTCAGCAGGTCTCGTCAGAATTTCCAAAGACCGTACAAATATCCAATTGATACCTGAACAAGATCGGTCACTTACTGAATCAACAAATGCACGGGCCTTGACCAGATCAAATGATGGTGTTTTATATTTCGGGGGAACCTCTGGAATTATTTCCTTTGACCCATTAACAATAAGGTCTAATGCACAACTGCCAGTCCTCAGAATAGATGAATTCAAAATTGGTAACGAGCAAATTCAAAATATTGAAGGAAAAGTACCAAATCACTCATCATCTATTAGCCTTTCCCATAAGGACCTGGTGTTTTCTTTCGATTTTTCTGCCTTTGACTTTACACATCCGGATGAATTGAATTATGCCTATCAATTATCAGGATTAAGTGATGAATGGATTTTTACTGGAGCACATAACAGAAGGGCATCATTTGCAGGTCTTGCTTCCGGTGATTATCAATTTCAGGTAAAAGCCAAAAAAACAGGCGGTGAGTGGGGTCCAACGAAAACAGTCGATATATATATGGCTCCCCCGTGGTGGAAAACCAACGCGGCTTTGGCTTTGTATTTTTTGGGTACCTGTTTACTTGTTATTAGTGTTCATAGGATGCGATTACAAGGTTTACGCCGCAATGAAAAAAAATTAAAAACTGAAATCGCCCGACAGACAAATCGCCTGCAGGAAAATAACAAAGAATTAGCGGTCAAGAATAAAGAGCTAAAGTCTCTCTCAAAATTCAAGGAGGGGCTCACTCACATGATTGTTCATGACATGAAAAACCCGTTGAATGCAGTGATTGGGCTCACAGAGGGTAAACCTTCCAGTGAGAATTTGAACCAGATCCGCCAGTCAGGACAAACTATCCTTCAGATGATCACCAATATGCTGGATATCCAAAAGTTCGAAGAAGTCGAGATTCAGGTAAACCCTACAACTATCAATTTATACAGCTTGGTAGCTGAAGCCGCCAGGGAAGTAAGTATGCTTCTGGAAACACGAGGCATTATTTTACGAAACAATGTCAGTACTGACTTCTCAGTTTTCATTGATCACGATATCATTTTAAGAGTGTTCATCAATCTCTTCACCAATGCCATTAAGTATTCGTCTTCAGGGTCCCAAATTACAGTAGACTCAACCCTCATTGAAGATCGGGTATTGATTGATGTCACAGACCCGGGAATAGGGATTTCGAAAGAAGCGATTCCTAACATTTTCAATAAATTCTGGCAGTATAAAGCTCGTAAATCCGGAGAGATCTCTTCAACAGGTCTTGGGTTAACCTACAGTAAATTGGCCATTGAATCTCATAAGGGGAAAATCAGTGTCACTTCCGAAGTTGGAAAGGGGTCTACTTTCCACTTTGACCTTCCCTATCATGGGAAATCCGGAGAAGTTATTGTCCCAGATGAAGATGAACTACAATATAACTATTCAGATCTGGCCAAAAGAAAAATTCAGGCATTGTCCATCATGATCAAGGACATACCACTGTACAACGTTGGTAAGATCATGAAAATCCTTAATGAAGAGGATCAGGAACAAGATGCGGAGGTTCAAAAATGGAAGTCATCGGTATTGGATGCTACCTATCAACACGATCAGCAACGATTTAAGGAATTAACATCCATTTAAGCGCGTCGTTTTCGTGCGCTTCTCGCTGATTCAATTACGACGGTCATCAAAATCAAGGTTCCACCAAGTATCGCTCGCAGACCAGGAATTTCTCCAAGGAAAAGGATCCCAATTAAAATTCCATAAATCGGCTGGACTGTACTCATTATACTCATGGACGTGACAGTAAAGTGACGCAGTACAATTACGAACATTGTATGACCAATTGCCGTGGTAATCAGGCTCAACCCTACCAGGGGTAACCACTGATCGAAAGCTGGTTGTAAGTCATACACGAACAACAACGGCATAAATATCAATCCTCCAAAAAGCAATTGATAAAACATCAATGTCATTCCGGAATAAACGCCTACTTGCTTCTTGACAAAAAGATTTCGGCAAGAGTAACCTACAGCACTGACCAAGCCCCACAAGATACCTTGAAGATACTCATCTTCCAGATCAAAAGAAGGGGCCAATAACGCAATTCCAACCAATGTCAAAAATGCCAACAAAATATGTGTAGTCTCCAATTTCGTCTTGTAAAACAGTGGCTCCAGGAAAGTAGTAAATATGGGGTACGTGAAAAGCGAAAGCATAGCTATAGCTACCGTTGATTTTTGCAGGGCAATGAAATAAGTAGTCCAATGGAAAAGTACCAATATGGAAATCATAACCAGATTGAGGAGGTCTTTGCGGGAGTTCAATCGAAAAGAAACACCCTGAACCATACAAAATAAACCAAGGAATAAAGCCCCCAGAATGCACCGAATAGCGATAGAAAGTTCGGCCGGGAGATCAATGTATCGACCAAACGCACCGGAGGTTCCCATTAGTACCATGGCAAAATTGAATTCCAGAATGGGAAGAAAAGTGTTTTTAGTTTTGGTCAATTTGGGTTAGGCTTGAAATTTCAAATTTGATTCTATTTATGCAGAAATCTCATGTGAAACGTCATTCTTTTGTAAGGAGTTCAGCGTATGACAATCACAAGGTCCGTGTTGTCGATATCATTTCAAAGGCGGTTTAGAAAATGTTATGACCACATATATCCGTTCAGATATTGATGAAGAGTTCAACTTTGTAGGATGAATCCTAAGATTTCCGACCCCTTTATAAACTTTGATTGAAATTTCTGTTCCAGATACGTTAAATCATTTTACCTTTGCGCCTCGGCAAACGGATACGACTAGCTCCTGCTGAACTCCCCCAGGTCTGGAAGGAAGCAAGGGTAAGTGGTTGAGCAGTGCGATATCTCGTTTGCCTTTTTTATTCCATCCAATCTATAATCAGTTCTCATGAAATTTTTCATCGACACTGCCAACCTTGACGACATTAAGGAGGCATATGATCTTGGTGTTCTCGACGGTGTGACTACCAATCCCTCTTTGATGGCTAAAGAAGGAATTACAGGCGAAGCAAATATTCTGAATCATTACAAGGCTATTTGCGACATTGTTGATGATAATGTGAGCGCAGAAGTTATTTCTACGGAATTCGATAAAATGCTCGTCGAAGGAAGAGAACTCGCAAAGATTGACGATAAGATCGTGGTGAAGGTACCTATGATCAAAGACGGTGTAAAAACCATAAAAGCCCTTACATCCGAAGGCATCCGAACTAACTGTACCCTTGTTTTTAGTGCCGGCCAGGCCATTCTTGCTGCTAAAGCCGGAGCAAGTTTTGTATCCCCATTCATCGGAAGGCTGGACGATATCAGCTTCGATGGCATGGACCTAATCGAGCAAATCGTACACATCTATGACACTTTTGGATTCCCCACAGAAGTTTTAGCGGCATCTGTCAGGCATACCATGCACCTGATCCAATGTGCTGAGGTAGGTGCCGATGTAGTAACCTGCCCGCTCAACGTAATCACGGGGCTGCTGAAACACCCATTGACCGATAGTGGGCTGGAAAAATTTCTGGCAGACTATAAAAAAGGTAACCAATGATCGGCATGCTTAGTTGATGGAAGAGACGCTATCACAAAGTATGTACATCATTAAAGTGAAGGGGAAAGCTAAAATCCCCGATTATATTCAGTTACGCGACGATAATTTTGTGCTGATTGCCTATTTTCGGGCTGACAGACCATTGAAGAAGTTAGAGAAATATGGTCTGGAAGGTAAAGAAGAAGCCCTGAAAGAGGTCATTGCGTCACTTTCGTATGGCAAACTCCAGAAGTTAGAAATATAATCATGTCCTTTTCAGAAGAACCGGTCCTCAAAGTATCCTCCGCCAGCATTTTGCAGGAAGATCAACCGGTGCTAACAGATATCTCCTTTGAAATTGGGAAAGGAGAATTTGTCTATCTGATTGGCAGAACAGGTAGTGGAAAATCTTCTCTGTTGAAGACATTCTATGCTGATTTGTCATTTCGAATTGGAGAAATTGAGGTTGCCGGATATGGAATTCGCCAGGTTAAGAAAAAAGACATCCCCTTTTTAAGGCGAAAAATCGGGATCATTTTTCAGGATTTCGAGCTTTTCTATGATCGCACAATCACGGAGAACCTGGAATTTGTCATGCGTGCTACAGGCTGGAAGGACAAGGCCAAAATGAAATCTCGAATGGCCGAAGTTTTGATGCGTGTAGGTTTAGGAGCCGTAAGTAACAAAATGCCGCATCAACTATCTGGCGGAGAACAACAACGTGTCGTAGTAGCCCGGGCTTTGATCAATGAGCCACAAATTCTATTTGCCGATGAGCCTACAGGAAACCTGGATCCGGAGGTGGCAGAGGGTATTTTCAAACTGTTTCAGGAAATCAACCGAAGTGGTACGGCCGTACTCATGGCCACTCACAATCATAATTTCTTAGAGAAATTCCCAGCTCGTGTACTGAAATGTGAAGGCGGTGCAGTACGCGATTCCGACGTAGAGGATTTTGAGTTTACGGGTTTGTACTGATTGAAGACCTAAAAAGAGCTCAAAATCAAAAGAGCTATTTTTCATCAAATTCAGTATTTTTCTGGATATTTCACGAAACACCTATGCTCAAATCAGCTGCAGTATTGCATTTATTGGTTCTAATTTATCATATTTCAGAGGCTCAGAAGACTCCACAAAGCTACCTGTCGCAAGATTATTTTGAAATCAGACCAGTGATAACAAATGAAGGTAATGAGTCAAGTTCTCTACTAGATCCGCTTTATGAATCCAATTATCAAGAAGAGATCAACGTTGCTTTGGCCTTTTGGAACAAAGGTGAAGAAAAAGAAGCCTTAGCCGTTTTTGATAAATTGAAATCCCTCACTGGAAATGAAAATGAAATAGATTTAATTATTGCAAACCTCTATTTCGAAAACAGAAGTTTCACTAAAACACTTCGATTAACCAATCAAATCCTAAATAGGGATCCCCTTATGCTTGAAGCAAAATACCTCAGGGGGATTACACAAATCGAAACCAGAGCTTATAGCAAAGCCTTAGCCACATTTGAAGAGTTAGCTAAAATTCCAGACATGAAAACGCTTGCCTATTACGGTATGGCATTAACAGAACTTGAGAAGGAAAACCTCCATTCCAGCTACATTCTATTGAATCAATGTATTCAATTAGATTCAAGTTTTCTAGAACCTTACTTAGCAAGAGCCAGGATAGACGTATTCAAAAACCAAATCGAGCATGCCCAGACATTATTAAATGCCGGGCTAAACAAATATCCAGAATGGCAAGAAGGTTTGATTTTCGATGCGATGCTACAATTTCATCAAGACAAAGACACATTGCAATTAAAAGATGAGGTCGAACACCTCCTTCAACTCGATCCAAATAATTTCAACTACCTCTCATTACTAGGCTTAATCCAAATGGAACTTGAAGACTGGAATGAGGCTGTAATGTTATTTCGAGATGCTCTTAGCATAAACGTTGACCAAATCAGACAAAGCAAATATCGTTTTAGCTCCAAACTGGATTGGAGTGAATCAATTCAGAATGTTTTGAATTATTACTTCAATAACTACTCAATGGAGCCAGAAGCAAGAAAACTATTCGATCAGGGAATATGCTTTTTCATGATTGGAGAAGTTGCTCAATCCTTGCAGTTATTCGACCAGGCATTAACTATTGAGATGCACGCTGCGATCTTTCTATTCAAAGGATCAATACTAAAAAATATGTTCCGTCAGGAATTAATCGCGATTGATGCAATTTCTGAAGCCATAGAACTAGATCCGAACCATTGGCTACCTTTTTTCTATCGAGGTGAATTATATAGCAATCTTCGCAAAGACGATCAAGCTTTTGCAGATTTCGAAAAAGCCGTTGAATTCAACCCAGAATTATCCCGTGCTTTCAAGCATATGGGTTTTATACAAATGAACAAAGCCAAATATGATGAAGCTTTTTTGACATTCACAAAGGCCATGAAAATCGATACCATAGATTTTGACCTGTTTTTCAATCGAGCTTATTGTGCAAATAAAATTGAACGTTTTCAAATGGCCAGTGATGACCTTTCGTTACTGACATCTTTAAAACAGGATAGAGAAGCATATTACCTCTTATACAATGCAAAACTAGGATTGAGGGACACATTATCAGCTCTTGTCTCATTGGACAGTGCTTCAAGGTTAAGCCCGAAGCTTACTCAATACCACCAACAACTACTTGACTTGGCTCAAGCTTACGATCACAAGGATTTTCAAATGAGAGCTGTAAAGCGATTGATTAAAGATGATCCATACAATAGTTCTCTTTACTTTGAGAGAGGAAAACTACACTTACAAGATAATGACCTATATCTAGCTGTTGATGACCTGAAAGTTTGTTTGAAAGGAAATAAAAAGAATCGCGAGGGCTTTTTCCTCCTTGGAATGGCTTTGGTCAAATTAGGAAAAGAGAAAGAAGGCCAGAAGTACCTGGCTAAAGCGAAAAAAATGGGTTATAAGCCCTGACATAGACTAAAAAAACTGACGTTTTCACTTTTTTTATCCTAATTGTAATAAATCTGTTAATTACGTAACTAATCTTTAAAATTCAATTAGAAGATCAATCAAAAGGTCTATTCAAAAATTCAAGTTATGAGGAAAATCACACTACTCGCCACACTGATGATATTCATTCTGGGCGCTTCGGCTCAAGACGTCACGGTGGATGAAATAATAGAAAACTACCTGGAAAACACAGGAGGCCAAGATAATTGGAGAGGCCTCAAAGGGATTAAAATGTCTGCAAAACTCAATCAGGGCGGAGTTGAGATTCCGTTGGAAGTTGTGACACTATCTGATGGTCGGACCTACACAAAATTTAGTTTTCAGGGAAACGAGTTTTTTCAAAATGTCTATGACGGTGAAAGCTTGTGGGGAGTCAACTTCCAAAGCCTTAAGCCAGAAAAATCAGATGCAGAGGCCACAGCAAACTTCAAGCTAAACACCAATGACTTTCCAGATTCATTCCTCGATTATAAGAAGAAGGGATACACTGCGGAGTTACTAGGCACAGAAACAATCGACGGAGCCGAAACTTACAAAGTGAAACTAACAAAAGAGCCCCTGACCATCGATGGTAAGGAGGTCGAAGATGTCACTTTCTATTATTTTGACACGGAAGCTTTTGTTCCGATCGCTCAAGATTCGGAGGTAAGACAAGGGCCTCAGGCAGGAGTTATCCAGCGAACTACTCAAAGTGATTTCGATGAAGTGGAAGGACTTTATTTCCCCTTTTCTATCACTCAAGGAGTGAAAGACGGCCCTTCTCAACCCATCAATATTGAAAGTATCGAGGTAAACCCTGATGTAGATGAGAGTCTTTTTGACTTTCCAGGTGGAGAATAAGTTGAATCTAACATGAGAAGGTTTTTAGTAGTCGCAATTGCGCTTGTACTGGGACAAGTACAAGCACAGGATGCCGAGATCGTACTGAAAGGCAAGGAGCTTTTTGGTGACATGACTGCCCGCCACATAGGCCCAGCGCTGATGAGTGGGCGGATCACTGATATCGAACAACACCCCACCAACGACCGGGTACTTTACGTAGGAGCAGCTGGCGGTGGTGTTTGGAAATCCGTCAATGGCGGATCATCATTCCAGCCCATTTTTGAGGAACACTCCCAGTCCATTGGAAAAGTAAAGTTAGATCCTAAAGATCCTGATAAAACCATCTGGGTAGGTACAGGTGAGATATGGACGCGAAATAGTGTCTCAGTAGGAGATGGTTTATACAAAACTATAGATGGTGGATTGAATTGGAATCGAGTTGGATTTGAAAATTCGGAACGCATCGCCAGCATAGAGATCCATCCTGAAAATACCGACATTATGTATGTTGGCGTATTGGGTGCCCTCTGGTCAGACAATGAAGAACGAGGTGTTTTCAAATCGACAGATGGCGGTAATACCTGGAGTAAAGTTCTTTACATTGATCCGAAAACAGGTTGTGGCGACGTTATCATGGACCCGAATGACCCGAATGTACTTTATGCTTCCATGTGGGAGTTCCGGCGAAGTGGTTGGGGATTTGAGTCTGGTGGAGATAACAGTGGTCTTTATAAATCAACCGACGGAGGAGAAACCTGGAATAAGTTGACCAACGATATACCAAAAGGGAAATTGGGCCGTGTGGCGGTAGCAATTGCTCCTTCGGACAGCAATATTCTGTATTCTGTTTTAGAGACAGAAGATGAGAACAAAAGAGGTTTATACCGATCCAATGATGCTGGTGCCAGTTGGGAATTGTTAAACAGCGATTTTGGACTGGTTGTTCGGCCGTTTTACTTTTCTAGAATTGTTATTGATCCAAGAAATCCCGATGTAATCGTAAAAGCAGGATTGTTTGGTTCAATCAGCAGAGATGGAGGTAAGACTTTTAAAAACCTGGGTAATATGCACCCTGATATCCACGATATTCTTTTCGATATCAAGAATTCAGACCGAATGTACGTGGCTACAGATGGTGGACTCTACCGTTCCTGGGATGGTGCCACAAGCATGGAAATCGTTGCCAACCTTCCTATCTCGCAATTCTACCACATCAGTGTTGATAATGACGAGCCTTACAATATCTATGGAGGACTTCAGGACAATGGCTCCTGGTATGGTCCATCCTCTTCGCCGGGAGGTGTGGAAGCCAGAGATTGGAATGTTGTAGGTTTTGGAGATGGATTCCGGGTATTGCGTCATCCAAACAAGCGTATCCTGTATTCTGAAATGCAGGGTGCTCAAAATGTTTGGCGTTACGATATGGACAAAATGCAAACCAAGACCGTCCAACCTCTTGAAGTGAAAGGGAAAGACAAATTGCGGTTCAACTGGAATGCACCTATGGCTTTGAGCGAGTCCAACGCAGATCGCTTTTACATGGGAAGTCAGTACCTGCATATTTCAGATGATATGGGAGATAATTGGAAAATCATTTCCCCGGACCTGACCACCAACGACGAGACTAAGCAGCAACAAGAAGACTCGGGAGGTATCTCCAAAGACAATTCAGGAGCTGAAAATCACTGCACCATCTTCACAATTGCTGAATCTCCTGTCAATGAACAAGTGATTTGGGTCGGCACTGATGATGGTAACATTCAAGTGACCCAAGACGGTGGTAAGAGTTGGACCAATACTACAGCGAACTTAACAGGTGCTCCAGCTAACACATGGGTTTATCACATTGAGGCCAGTGTACATGGTGATGGAATTGCTTACGCAGTATTGGATGGTCACACTTCTGGTGACATGAATACTTACGTATATAAAACCACGGATTTTGGTCAAACCTGGAATTCGATCGTTACTGATGAAGTCTACGGCTTTGCAAGAAACATCCAGGAGGATTATGTCAATAAGGACCTACTATTCCTGGGTACTGAGTTTGGATTATACGTCACCATAAATGGAGGTAAAAATTGGAGTCAGTTCACCAATAACCTCCCCCCTGTTGCCATTCATTTTATTGATCTTCAAAAGAAAACGAATGACATTGTCCTGGGTACACATGGAAGAGGGGTGATTATCATTGATGACATCAGTCCGCTTAGGAGTTTGTCACAGGAAGTATTGGCAAAAGACATTCACTTTTTCCAGCAGGAACCGACAATCATCCAGGAAGCCAGTCCCTTTGGTGGGACGGCAACTGAAATGGAATTTGTGGGTTCCAGCGGATCCAGTGCTGCCAAAGTGGTTTACTACCTTAAGAAGAAACATATCTTCGGAAAGATGAACATGGAGATCCAGAATCAAAGTGGAGAAAAATTGATTGAAATTACTCCAGGAAAATCCAAAGGGATTAATGTGGTTACCTGGAATGGACGTGTCAAACAACCCAAGCTGGCGAAAGGTAAGAGCCTGGCTTTTGGAGGGTTTACCGCACCCAGGGTTCCTGCTGGCGACTATAAAGTGATCCTGACTAAGGGCAAGAAAACTTATGAAACGTCCATGACTTTGATCAACGATCCCGATTCTGACATAACTGCAGCTGAACGACAGGCCAATCATGAAACGACGGTCAAGTTGTATGACATGTCACAGGAGCTGGCATATATGGTCTATGAAATAGACGAGATCCTGAACAAAGCAGAGGAAGTGAAATCACAAGGTGGCAACAAATCTGCCGATGCCGTGATAAAGGACCTTAATGAATTGAAAGAGACATTGGTGATTACAACCGGAGATAATTATGTTGCTTCAGCAGAACCTCAGCTGAGGAGTAAAATTGCTGACTTGTACAGCAAGATCGCCTCTAGCTTTCAGGGACCAAGCTCTTCCGAGATGGACAATCTCAATTTGCTTTCAGAACGCATGGACAAAGCCAGAAATGACCTCAGCTTCATCAAATCCAAGCGAGTGATCAAAATGGAAAAATACATGGAAGGTAAAGGCATCACAACCATTCAGTTGAAGACCTTCGATGAGTTTATCAATGATTAAAACTCACTGTCGTCTTGAGGCCCTATTCTGTCACTCTGGCTCTCGCAGGCTGTCACCCTGAGCCTGTCGAAGGGTAGACAGGATAAAGATTTTAGTAGTAAATAGAACAATTGGAAAAGCTGTCTCGCAAGGGGCAGCTTTTTTTAGTCTTCTGAATCAAGGAACCATAGTCAATGATTTTACTCTTGCAACACCCTCAAAAACTCAACCCACGGACCACAATCCTCTTTCATTTGTTGGGCCATCACACGCGAGATTTGATAAATATGTCCCAGGTCATGGGTAGACCAGGTACTTAGGTGCCAGGAGAGTTTGACTTCCCCGAAGTGTGGGTGAATACCGGTCTTATCAAAATCAACAGGTTGTAGATCAAATGATCGTAATTCCTTAAGGTTTGCTACTCTCAATTCCGCAAATTTGTCCAGCAATTCTTTAAATGATTTTCCTGCACTTTCCTTTTCCTGAGCAAACCGGTCAAAAGGAACGAAATGCTTATCCTCGGCGTACAGGATAACCTTAGTTCTGGGTACCCAGTCTGTTCGTTCACCATGGATCAAGTGACCCAAAACATCAAAAGGACTCCAGGTACCTTCTCCTTCATTGGAATGTACTAATGGATCTGGCAAATTACTAAGCCATGCTTTTAATGTTGCCGGTGTTTGTTCCAGGATTGTGATCGTGCGATCAAGGTCAAAAGCCATACTTAAGCAATGTTGGAAAACACTGCCTGGACATCATCATCCTCTTCGATCTTGTCTAATAATTTTTCGATCTCCTCCATTTGCTCATCATTGAATTCTACTGGAGTCGTCGGATACCTCCGCAAGCCAGACTTTTTGATCTCTATTCCCTTATCTTCAATGGCCTTTGACAAAGAACCATAGTCTGTATAATCCCCATAGGCATAGACGATCCCCTCATTCTCTTCGATTTCTTCCAGGCCGCCATCGATCAGTTCCAGTTCCAGCTCCTCAATATCCATTTCGTCCGTTTTCTCAAATTCAAAAACAGCCTTACGATTAAACATGAACTCCAGCGAACCAGAAGGCACAAAAGCACCACCTGATTTACTGAAATAAGATTTTACGTTTGCCACCGTTCGGTTATTATTATCTGTGGTGCATTCCACGAAAACCAGCACACCATGTGGCCCCTTTCCTTCAAAAGTTACTTCCTGTAAGTCGTCTGCATCCTTGCCAATCGCCCGCTTGATGGCATTGTCGATGTTGTCCTTCGGCATATTCTCCGCCTTGGCGTTCTGGATGGCCGTCCTCAATTTGGCATTCATCTCTGGATCACCTCCACCATCTCTTGCTGCTACCTGGATTGCTTTAGCCAGTTTAGGAAATATTTTGGACATTTTGTCCCACCGCTTTTCTTTTGCTGCTCGTCGATATTCAAATGCTCTTCCCATGTTGGAATCAGTATGTTCTTAGTTCAAGACTTCAAATTTATCCAGCTCAGTATTTTTTCAACAAGCTCTCACCATATTTTTCGGAGACAAACGCAAGTACTCCGTAACTAAACAGGTCCGGTACCGCGCTTTTGGCTTCCGTCTCTACCCTTACCCGAGCCTAATCCGAAATTGCTTCCCTTCAGACAAGTCATAAGCACCTTCCCGTATTAGTTTTGCGTCCATGTTGCAACGCACCAATCCACGGCAACTGGTCTTGTGGATTATCGGATTATCTACGGTGTTCAGATTTTACATCGCCGCTTTCACAGGCCTTAGTGTCGGGGAGTCCTACTATTGGCGCGGTGCTCAGTTTCTTCAATTGTCCTACTTCGATCAGCCCCCTCTCTTCTTCTGGCTCAGTGGCCTTAGTATACGCCTTTTCGATATCACCAACTTTGCGCTAAGGCTTCCAGCGGTCTTGCTTTTTGCGGGCACCTCCTATCTCCTATTCCTGATTGGCTCCAGGCTATTCAATCCAAGAGCCGGGTTGGTAGCGTTGATTTTACTTAACATCAGTTTTGTTTTTACCATACCCGTTGCGGCCTGGTTTCAACCTGATGCACCACTCATGTTTTTCTGGTTACTCACTTCCTGGTGCCTCATACAAATATTCTTCCCTGAGAGAGAAAATCAAACCACCCTCAAATGGTGGCTATACACAGGGATTGCGCTTGGCCTCACCACCCTAAGTAAATACCATGCGCTTTTCCTCTTCGTTGGTACTTTTATATTTGTTGTTGTGCACCCTCAGCAAAGAAAATGGCTCAAACATCCCGGGCCATATCTCGCGATACTCATCACAGGGGCAATGCTTATTCCCGTACTACTCTGGAATGCCGACCATCAATGGGTATCATTCAATTTTCAGGGTTCTCGGGCCGGAGGGTATCAGGTAGATTTTTCCAGGCTATTGCGAAGTATTGTAGGGCAAATGGCCTGGATTGCTCCCTGGATCTGGTTACCGTTAATAGTCTCTTTATATAAGACACTTCGTAATCCCGAATCTGATCAAAAGGAGTCTTTCGTCTTCTGGTCAGCAATTTTACCGATTGCATTTTTCACAGGGATTGCGCCTTTTGCACGGATCGGATTCCACTTTCACTGGCAAGCTCCAGGATACCTGATGGCTTTTCTGTTACTAGGCATTTCTGTTGCTAAGAACCTTGAATCAGGTAAAGTCATCACAAGGAAATGGCTCAAATCATCTATCGCCGTAACTACTGTTTTTACAGCACTACTGACGGTTCATATGACTACAGGTTTTTGGAGTGCTTTGGGACCCAAGTTGATTGGGGAGCAGTTTGGGAATACGATTGATCCAACTATGGAAGGTGTCGATTTCGATGATATCCGTAAACGATTTGAAGAGGAAGGTTGGTTGGCTGATGAAAACTTATTCGTCGCAACCGAAAAATGGTGGCAGACGGGCAAGATCGACTGGCCATTAAAAGGCGAAAAAGATATCTTTATTTTCCATCCTGACCCCCGGAATCATGCCTACTTTTTTGATCCAAAACCTTCGCTGGGGAAAGATGCAATTTATGTGCGTTACCAAAAAGGAAACAGACCTCCCTCCTCTAATCTTGTCCCCTTTTTTGAAAAGGTCGAAAAACTATCCGATCTACCTATCACGCGATATGGGAAAACAGAATTAGTCATGGATGTCTTTTATTGCACTAATTTCCAGGTGCCAGCACAGCCTCGCTCTGAACTTCCTATTTACCGAAGGTTAATGGGTGAAGAACCATTTTGATTTAGCTGCGTTCGGGTGCCTCCAGCTGTTTTGGTTCCAATAGTAATATAGATGAACCTACTTACCATCTGAGTCAAATCTCTCAACCACTCTAGTATGCATGGTAACTAAAGGAAGTCTAAGGTACCCGAAGACTACCCAACTCGTTTTTTGAACACGACGTTAGCAATCACACCCACTACTACTAGTCCCATCCCGAGATAGGTAGCCATATTAAACGTTTCATCAAAAAGGAAAAAACCAAATAACAAGGCATAGACCAATCCCACATAGTTTAAAATAGAAACTTTGGATACTTCTTCAGATTGGTAAGATTTGGTCATAAAGAATTGCGCAATCTGAGTCAGAATACCAACGCCTAGTAACATCAACCAATCCCAGTCCTGAGGAGTCACCCAAACGAAATATGACCAAACAGCCCCAATAGGAAGCAATACCAGGGGAAAGTAAAGTATGATCACCAATGGGTGCTCTGTGGTATTAAGTTTCCTAACGAAATTGTACGCAAGACCCATAAAAAATGAAGTAGCAATTCCAATACCCAGATGTAAATACGAAATACGAATATCAAACCCTTGCACCACAAGTACTCCGGCAAAGCTGATTGCAAAAAACAACCATTGCAATGGATTCACCTTCTCTTTCACAATGAACACACCCAAAACAGTGGTAAAAACCGGAGCCAGATATTGCAAAGTAGCCGCTGTAGCCAGTGGAATGGCATGTAATAGGTAAAAATATAAAATGAGAGCTATGGAACCCGTGATTCCCCTAGCGATCAAGATAGGCTTATTGTTTCCCCAAATTTTCACTTTTTGTTGTCGGAGCAGATAGACACTGATCACCAATGAGATGATTGCCCGAAAAAAGATAATCTCAATAGCAGGGATGTGTGGTATAGCTTTTACGAACACCTTCATCAACGCAAAGGTGAACGTAGCGTAAAGCATGTATCGTACGCCTGGAGTCAGCACCTGGCTCATGCGATCATTAACCCGTCTTTGATTTCAATCTTTCGATCCGTCATATTGGCCAGATCCTGATTATGAGTTACAATCACAAATGTCTGAGAAAGTTTATCTCGCAATTCAAAAAACAGATCATGTAATTCGGACGCATTTTTCGAATCCAGATTGCCCGTAGGCTCATCTGCGAAAACAATCGAAGGATTGTTAATCAACGCCCGCGCAACTGAAACACGCTGTTGCTCACCTCCCGAAAGCTCTGAAGGTTTATGTTCCATGCGATGTTCGAGTCCCAATAGCGTAAGCAATTCTTTTGCCTTGCTTTCCACTTCGCTGGTTTTGTGATTTCCTATGTATCCTGGAATAGACACGTTCTCAAAAGCAGTGAACTCAGGCAGTAAATTGTGAAATTGGAATATAAATCCAATTTCAGCGTTTCTGAAAGCCGCCAATTTCTTCGAGTTCATCGATGTGACCAATTTACCTTTCAATGTGACGTTACCCTGGTCCGCAGTATCCAACGTTCCAAGTATATGCAGTAAGGTACTTTTACCAGCACCAGAAGCGCCAACAATACTCACCACTTCTTTTTGATGGATTTCAAGGTCAATTCCTTTTAGCACTTGGAGAGTACCATAGGATTTATGAATATTGGACGCCTTAAGCATGGCCGCAAACATAGTTCGAGTTGCAGAATTCCGCTCTATCCTTTTGGCTACTTTGTCAATTTCATGTACAATTAATCAGAACTTGCGGATCGTTGCATTTACTTCTACCTTGCCATCAAATTCAGTGGAACACAATACAATGATCAAAACAAAGTTGATTCACTGATAAAAGATAATATTCATGAAATACCTCATTACACTCTTCCTTGGACTGGTCATCGTTTCTGCACAGGCACAAACAAAACTGGAACTTAACCTGACAGAAGGAGAGACATACAAACAATCGACATTAAACGAGGCGTCCATTACACAGGAACTAATGGGGCAGTCCATTGAAATTACTCTTGGAGTAAGTAGTACTATGAGTTTCACTGTCACCAGCGCTAATCGAAATGACTATGATATGAATGTAACTTTCGAAAAAATGAATCTTTCCATGGGTTCATTACAAGGTAAAATGGAATTCGATTCTGAAAATCCCGCAGAAGATGACTCCTTCTCTCAAATCATGTCAGGTGTTATCGGTCAATCATTTAAAGTAAAAATGGCCAAAACAGGAAAAATATTGGATATATCAGGTGTTGAAGAAATGTGGGAAGCTTCTTTTGCTAATCAAAATACTTCTGCAGCCGAAAAAGCGCAGATCATGACACAGCTCAATCAGACCTATGGAAAGGAGTCCATTAAAGGCAATATCGAAATGGTGACAGCTATTTTTCCTGAAGGTAAAGTTCGTAATGGAGATCAATGGACCAATAACGTAAACATTAACGCCGGAATGAAGGGCGTGGCTACGACCAACTACACCTATGAAGGAATGCAAGGTGATCAACACCAAATTAGTGGATCAGGCACGATTGTTACATCCGATGAAGGGGCCACCATCAATACCAATGGCATAGAGCTGACCATGGACCTGAATGGAACTATGGAATCAGCGATTTCGGTAGATGCCGCAACGGGTTGGATCGTCGACGCTAAGATCAACCAAAAGATTGATGGCAATGCTTCTATGGCAGGAAATGATCAAATGCCTAATGGATTAACTATCCCTATGAAAATCAGGAATGAAATGACGATTACGAACTAAAGGCAAAAGAAAAGTTGGTCACTAAGCAGTCATCCGCTGTTATTGGCCCAATCATCAAATAAGACCCTTGAAAAAGCTGGTGCAATAGACTAATTTCGCACCAAATTTTAACAGCAACATGAACATCCACGAATACCAGGCAAAAGAGATCTTGAAAAGCTACGGTGTGACCATCCAGAATGGGATCGTAGCGGACACCCCCAAAAAGGCACTTGAAGCCGCGAAGGAATTGAACGCGCAAACCGGAACAAGCTGGTATGTCGTGAAAGCTCAGATTCATGCTGGTGGCCGAGGAAAAGGTACTGTCAACGAAACAGGTTCTAACGGAGTTGTCCTCGCTAAGAGCCTGGAGGAAGTTGAGCCTAAATCCGAGGGAATACTTGGAGGGACTTTGGTAACTCACCAAACCGGCCCTGCTGGCAAGAAAGTAAATAAGGTACTAATCGCCGAAGACGTCTACTACCCGGGAGAGTCTGACCCTAAAGAATATTATTTATCTATTCTTCTGGATCGCGCCACAGGTCAAAATGTCATCATGGCATCGACAGAAGGTGGTATGGATATCGAGACGGTAGCCGAAGAGACACCAGACAAGATCATCAAAGAATGGGTAGATCCAGGAATAGGATTACAAGGATTCCAGGCGAGAAAAGTAGCATTCGCACTTGGTTTGACGGGTGATGCTTTCAAAGGAATGGTCAAGTTCATTTATGCGCTTTATAAGGCATATGTTGCTACCGATGCCTCTCAATTCGAGATCAATCCAGTACTGAAAACCTCAGACAACAAGATTCTTGCTGTTGACGCAAAAGTAAATCTTGATGACAATGCCCTTTACCGGCACAAGGATTTGGCTGAACTAAGAGACATTACTGAAGAAGATCCTTTGGAAGTGGAAGCAGGGCAATCCGGGTTAAATTATGTCAAGCTAGACGGAAATGTCGGTTGCATGGTAAATGGTGCCGGGCTTGCGATGGCAACCATGGACATTATCAAACTTTCCGGTGGAGAGCCTGCTAACTTCCTTGATGTAGGAGGAGGAGCCAATGCCAAAACAGTGGAAGCTGGATTCCGAATCATTTTGAGAGATCCTAATGTAAAAGCCATTTTAATCAACATTTTTGGAGGTATTGTACGTTGCGATCGTGTAGCCAATGGTGTGGTAGAAGCTTACAAAAACATCGGAGACATTAAAGTTCCAATTATTGTTCGTCTCCAAGGGACCAATGCCGAAGAAGGTGCTAAAATTATTGAGGAATCAGGATTGAAAGTGACTTCTGCAATTGTATTGAAAGATGCTGCCGAAAAAGTAAAAGAAGTATTAGCATAGGTATCATTACCATATTCGCAAAAAACCCTTTCAAAACCGGCATAAATTTGCCGGTTTTTTATTTTTTAAAAAAAATTGATCAAAATCTTTTCCGATTGCCATTGAAGCTTTTACATTTGGCCCGAATTATGAAATTAATTACTGAAAATATTATCGTGACCATTATTATTCTAGTCGTGGGTATTAAACCCACGGGATGGTAACGATGTATATCAGAAAGAAATACAGAACGCCATCCCAAACAGGATGGCGTTTTTTTATGTGTTAGGATATGTACTACAACGACGACACCATAGTTTTTTTTGACGGCAACTGGATAAAAGCCAGAGATGCCAAAACGAGTTTGTTTGATCAGGCCCTTCATTATGGAACGGGTGTACTGGAGGGAATACGATCTTATAGAAGCGAGGGCTCATTTAAGATTTTCAAAGCACACTCCCATTTTGAAAGATTACACAGGTCTGCCCAAAAAATGCATCTGCGACTCCCCTATTCTTCTGAGGAGTTAACCCAGATCGCATACGACTTACTGGAAAAAAACAACTTGACCGATGCCTACATTCGGCCGTTGGTCTATGCCGGTCAGGATATGATGCTAAAACCTACAGAGGAAGTACATGTATTTATGGCCGCCTGGCAATGGTCAAAATATAATGGCCTTAAGCCTCTCGATGTGATGGTCTCTGAATACCGTAAGCCCAGCGCAAAAGCCATACCGATTGAAGCCAAAGTCGTGGGCAATTACTCGTCGGCCACACTGGTATCTGCCCAGGCCCGACATCTTGGTTACGATGAAGCTCTTTTACTTGATGCAAATGGGTACGTCGCGGAAGGACCTGTGAGTAACTTCTTCTATGAGAAAGACAATGTCCTTTACACTCCGAAAAAAGGCAATATACTGCCGGGAATCACACGGGAAGTATTGATAGATATGAGCAAAGAGTTGGACATTCAAGTGGTCGAAAAAGATATTGAAGTAGAAGAACTGTATGATGCTGACCAGGCCTTTTTCTGTGGCACAGCTGCCGAAATCAGTCAAATCCGTTCCATCAACGGAGAAGAAATGAGAGGAAAATGGGAAGATTCTGCTTCCTACAATCTTCATTTCATCTATCAGCATCGTGTTCGTTTCGATGAGTTTGAAGACCTAACCATCGTTTAAATATCACCAGATAAATGTCAAAAGAACTTAATCCATTTAGTAAGACCATCACCCAGGATGTCAGTCAACCTGCATCTCAGGCGCAACTATACGCAACAGGTCTGACGGAACAGGACATGAATAAAGGTCAGGTGGGGATTGTGAGCACAGGTTTTGAAGGCAATCCCTGTAACATGCATCTCAATGTACTGGCGCATCAGGTAAAAAAAGGAGTTAGAGAAGTTGATTTGGTTGGACTGATCTTTCACACCATTGGAGTTAGCGACGGAATTTCAAATGGGACTACCGGCATGAAATATTCCCTCATGTCTCGGGACATCATCGCCGATTCCATTGAAACCGTATGTAATGCCCAGTTTTACGATTCGTTGGTCACGGTCGTCGGCTGTGACAAAAACATGCCTGGAGCACTGATGGCTATGGGGAGGTTGAACCGCCCCAGTCTAATGGTTTATGGCGGGACCGTGAAGCCAGGGAAATGGAAAAACGAAGAACTCAATATTGTTTCTGCCTTTGAGGCCTACGGCAAAAAATTAGCAGGAACAATCGCTGATGAAGATTATAAAGGCATCATCCAGAATTCAATTCCTGGCCCTGGTGCATGTGGAGGCATGTATACAGCCAATACCATGTCTTCAGCTATCGAAGCCATGGGCATGAGCATGCCTTTTAGTTCTTCCAATCCAGCCGAGAGCGAGGACAAAAAAATAGAAAGTGTTTCTGTAGGGCAAGCCATCCGCAATTTGATGGAACAAGACATTCGCCCTAAGGATATCATGACCAAGGCTGCCTTTGAGAACGCAATCAGGGTGATCATGGTAACTGGAGGAAGTACCAATGCCGTACTTCATCTCATTGCCATGGCGAAGGCCGTAGATGTAAATATTACGCTGAATGATTTTCAACGGATAAGTGATGAAACACCTTTCATTGCCAATCTGAAACCCAGTGGTGAATACCTCATGGAAGACCTACATCACGTAGGAGGAACTCCCGCTGTAATGAAATACATGCTGAAAGAGAATTTCCTGGATGGAAGTTGCCTTACGGTGACAGGAAAAACCCTTGAAGAAAACCTCGCCACAGCCCCGGAATTGAAAAGTGGTCAGAACGTCATCCAGTCCTTTGACAAACCGATAAAGAAAACGGGACACCTTCAAATCTTATATGGGAATCTTGCACCGGAAGGGTCTGTGGCCAAAATCACAGGAAAAGAAGGTGAATATTTTGAAGGGCCTGCTCGTATTTACGATGATGAATTTGAAGCCATCGATGGTATAGGCAAGGAAGTCAGTAAAGGTGACGTCATCGTTATAAGACAATCAGGACCGAAAGGAGCACCTGGTATGCCGGAAATGCTGAAACCTACAAGTGCCGTAATGGGTGCAGGATTGGGTAAAGATGTCGCATTGATCACCGATGGAAGGTTCTCTGGCGGATCTCATGGATTTGTAGTAGGACACATTACTCCCGAATCTCAGGAAGGTGGGCCACTGGCATTGATCAAAAATGGCGACATCATTACCATCGACGCAGTGAATAATGAAATAAACGCAAAGCTCACCGAGGAAGAATGGGCACAACGAAAAGTCGATTGGCAACAACCCGCATATAAAGGAACAAAAGGCATATTGAAGAAATACATCAAATCTGTAGCCTCTGCTTCAGAAGGATGTGTAACTGACGAGTAGAATGAACACATCAACCCTATCGATCGAAAAAAAGAAGATGACAGAAAAACGCAAAATGTCAGGTTCTGAAGCCCTACTTCAATCCCTATTGGAAGAAGGTGTGGAAGTGATCTTCGGCTATCCTGGTGGCGCCATTATGCCCATCTATGATGAGCTGTACAAATTTCAGGACAGACTTACGCACATGCTTACACGTCATGAGCAAGGTGCAGCTCATGCAGCTCAGGGTTTTGCCCGGGTAAGTGGAAAAACAGGTGTATGTTTTGCCACCTCCGGACCTGGAGCTACCAACCTGATTACCGGAGTAGCCGATGCTCAAATAGATTCCACCCCCTTGGTATGTATAACAGGGCAAGTACCATCACACCTGTTGGGAACTGATGCCTTCCAGGAAACTGATGTCATTGGCATTTCAATGCCCGTCACCAAGTGGAACTATCAAGTGACGAAGCCCGAAGAAATCCCAGGCGCTATCGCCAGAGCTTTCTACATTGCAAATTCGGGAAGACCGGGGCCTGTGTTAATTGATATAACAAAGGATGCTCAATTCGGAGAGATGGAATACAGCTACAAGAAATGTGAGAAAATCCGTAGCTACCACCCCTACCCCATCCTCAAAGAAGACAAGTTGCAGGAAGCAGCGAAACTAATTAATGAAGCCAAAAAGCCCTTTTTACTTATTGGGCAAGGTGTTTTAATTTCCGGCGCTCAGGACGAATTGAAGGCACTTATGGAAAAAGCTGGGATTCCGGGAGCAAGTACACTGATGGGCTTGTCTGCCATTCCAGTGGATCACCCACAATATGTTGGTTATCTGGGCATGCATGGCAATTATGGTCCCAACATTAAAACCAATGAATGTGACCTGCTTATTGCCGTCGGTATGCGTTTCGACGATCGGGTCACAGGCGACCTGAGTAAATACGCCAAACAGGCCAAAGTCATTCATATTGAAATTGACCCTGCAGAAATCGATAAGAACGTAAAAACCGACGTGGCCATCAACGCGGACGCCAAGGCAGCACTTCATGGTTTGATTCCACTGGTAGATGAAAAACAGCACAGTGATTGGATCGCTGAATTCAAAGTTTGTGATGAAAAGGAGACGGAAAAAGTAATCACCAATGAACTCTTTCCAGCAGTAGGTGAAATCAAAATGGGCGAAGTGATCCGTTTGCTTTCTGATAAAAGCGGAGGTACCGCTATCCTGGTGACAGACGTTGGACAACATCAAATGGTGGCCAGTAGATATTACGAGTTTAAAGATACCCGGACTAACGTCACGTCAGGTGGGCTTGGAACGATGGGATTTGCCTTGCCCGCAGCCTTAGGAGCTAAAACGGCTCAACGTGACAAGCAAGTGGTTGCAGTGATTGGTGATGGTGGTTTTCAAATGACCATTCAGGAACTTGCAACAATTTTCCAGTATCAGATTGGAGTTAAAGTATTAATCCTCAACAACAATTTCCTGGGGATGGTACGACAATGGCAGCAGCTATTTTTCGATAAGAGGTATTCATCGACAGAATTAGTTAATCCTGATTTTCAACTAATTGCTCAGGGTTATGGCATCGAATGCAATAAAGTTTCGGAGAGAGAAGATCTTTCAAGCGCCATGGATATTTTCCTGAATCACGATGGCCCATACCTTCTCGAAGTGGTGGTCGAAAAAGAAGAAAATGTATTCCCAATGGTTCCTTCGGGAGCTTCCGTATCTGAGATCCGATTGTCCTAAAGACCTAGCAATGAGTAACTTAATTTACAGCGAAAATCACAACGAACAACAAATCAAGGATCATACGTTATCGGTCCTTACAGAGGACAAGTCTGGTCTCCTCAATCACATCACAATCATCTTCACTAGAAGAAAGATCAACATTGTGAGCCTGAATGTTTCTGTCACGGAAGTACCAGGTCTGAGTCGATTCAGCATCGTCATTACCAGTACACGTGATCAGGCGGAAAAAGTCGTGGGTCAAATCAGAAAACTGATTGATGTATTGGGAGCTTTTGTCTACGGGGATGATGAAATCTACTATCAGGAAATCGCCCTTTACAAGGTCCCCACGGATATTTTCCTAAATGGCAATACCATTGAAAACTTAGTGCGGAACAGCGGTGCCCGCATATTGGTGATCGAAAAGGATCATATCGTGATAGAAAAAACGGGTCACAAAGAGGAAACCCACAAATTATATAAAGAACTGGAGCCTTATGGCTTGTTGGAATTCGCCCGGTCAGGACGTGTGGCCATCTCGAAATCCAAACGCAAGACAGAGGCCTTCATCAAGGAGCTGGAAGAAACCAGGTCCAACCAATTAAGTATTAAAGATTATTAAATAGTTTTTGTAAACACATTTTTAGAAAAATGGCACAGATTAATTTCGGAGGTACGGAAGAAACAGTTGTTACCCGTGAAGAATTCCCGCTAGACAAAGCCAGGGAAGTACTGAAAGATGAAACCATCGCAATCTTAGGATATGGTGTTCAGGGACCAGGTCAGGCACTTAACCTGAGAGATAATGGCTTCAATGTAATTGTTGGTCAACGTAAAGATTCCAAAACCTGGGACAAAGCATTGGCTGATGGATGGGTAGAAGGAGAAACGCTTTTCGAGTTAGAGGAAGCAGCCTCAAGAGGTACCGTACTACAGTACCTACTTTCCGATGCTGGTCAGATTGCTTTATGGCCGATGGTCAAGAAAAACCTTAATCCAGGAGATGCACTATACTTCTCGCACGGCTTCGGTATTACCTACAAGGATCAAACGGCAATTGAGGCTCCCGAAGGAGTAGATGTCATCCTTGTAGCACCAAAAGGTTCGGGCACTTCTCTTAGGAGACTTTTCGTAGCTGGCAAAGGATTGAACTCTAGTTTCGCTGTACATCAGGATGCAACTGGCAGAGCCAGGGATCGTGTCATCGCTTTGGGAATCGGTGTAGGTTCAGGATATCTTTTTGAAACAAATTTCCAAAGAGAAGTCTATTCTGACCTTACTGGAGAGCGCGGCAGTTTAATGGGCGCCATCCAGGGGTTGTTCGCTGCACAATACGATTTGTTACGGAAGAGAGGGCACTCACCTTCAGAAGCATTCAATGAGACTGTTGAAGAAGCTACTCAATCACTTTATCCTTTGGTAGCGGAAAATGGCATGGACTGGATGTATGCCAATTGCTCAACTACCGCACAACGCGGAGCATTGGACTGGTGGAAAAAATTCAGAGATGCTGTAGCTCCGGTTTTCGAGGATTTGTACGATAGTGTAGAAAGTGGCAATGAGGCTCGTATCACCATCGAAGCAAATCAAAAAGCAGATTATCGGGAAAAACTCGAAGAAGAACTAAAAGAACTTCAGGATTCCGAAATGTGGCAAGCTGGTGCAACCGTACGTAAACTTCGTCCGGAAAACGCTTAATCTAAAACGCTTTACCCCGCCTTTGTCTTGCTCAGCGCATCAAAGGTGGGGAAATAAAGCTACCATCCATGAATACCGTTGAATCAGAAGTGTATTTTCCACAGATCAGTGATGTAAAAGCGGCTTCCAACAAACTGAAGGAAGTCATCAATGACACGCCTCTGCAACATAGTTTTAACCTGAGTGAACAGTACGATTGTCAGGTTCATCTCAAGCGTGAGGACACGCAAGTTGTTCGCTCTTATAAAATCAGAGGAGCTTACAACAAGATCACTTCCTTGTCGAAGAAAAGCTTAAGCAAGGGTATTGTTTGCGCCAGTGCCGGAAATCATGCTCAGGGAGTTGCTCTATCCTGTAAGTTACTTCAGGTGAGAGGCAAAATTTTCATGCCAGCACCTACTCCAAAACAGAAGGTGCAGCAAGTAAAGATGTTCGGAAAGGAAATGGTCGAAGTAATTCTCACCGGAGATACTTTCGATGACGCCTTCAAGGCAGCCATGGCCGTATGCGATCAGGAAAAATCAACTTTCATCCACCCCTTTGATGATGAGAAAGTAATAGAAGGACAAGCCACCGTAGGATTAGAAATCCTGGATCAAAGCCGATTTGACATAGATTACTTGTTCTTACCCGTTGGCGGTGGCGGATTGTCTGCCGGAGTATCCAGCATCGTCAAGTTGATGAGTCCAAAAACAAAGATCATTGGAGTAGAGCCCCTTCATGCACCTGCCATGTATCGCTCTTTCGAGGCAAAAGAAGTTGTCGAGTTAGACAAGATAGACAAGTTCGTCGATGGGGCAGCAGTAAAAAGAGTGGGTGAAAAAACCTTCCCTATCTGTCAGGAGCACCTGGATGAGGTAAGGTTAGTTGACGAAGGTAAAGTATGCACCACTTTGATTCAGATGTATAGTGAAAGTGGCATTGTGTTGGAACCTGCTGGTTGTTTGTCTGTTGCCGTACTCGACCAATTCAAAGAAGAAATCAAAGGGAAGCAGGTGGTTTGTTTGCTATCTGGTAGCAACAATGATATCACACGCACAGAAGAAATCAGGGAGCGTGCCCTTCTTTATGAGAAACTGATGCATTATTTCATTATTCGTTTCCCGCAAAGAGCCGGCGCATTAAAAGAATTTGTTGCTAACGTATTGGGGCCAAACGATGACATCATTCATTTCGAGTACACAAAAAAAACAAGTCGGGAAAAAGGCCCTGCCTTAATTGGCATTGAATTAAAAGACAGTAAAGATTTCGAACCCTTGCTTGAAAGAATGCAGGAACGAAACTTTCTTGGTGAATACCTCAATGAGCAACCGGACTTGATGAACTACTTAGTCTAGTTAGATAGTAAAGTCAGGTTAAATCATCCCTCGTTGACCAGATAGATCTTTCAAAATCGACAATGGCAACCCTTTTAGAAATTTATGCCTTAACCCGAGGCTCAACAAGAGACTAAAATAAAACATGAAAGTCTTAAAATTTGGTGGAACATCTATAGGTTCTGTCAGTGCAATCAAACAAGTTGGAGAAATCATAGCTGATCATTCCAAAACAGATCAATTAGCCGTGGTGGTCTCCGCATTCAGTGGTGTCACCAATCGTCTGGAAGAGCTCTCGACAGAAGCAGCGTCCGGAAAAGAAAGCTATCTGGAGATTATCCAGCAACTTGAAGCGCAACATCTGGATGTCTTTGAGGCTTTGGTTCCGGGAGGCGATTTCACGCCTATCGAAGAAGGCGTGAAACTGCTCAGGGAAGTATGCCACGGGATTTTCCTTTTGCAGGAACTAACAACAAAGAGCTATTCTTATGTCATGAGCTTTGGTGAACGTATGTCCAGTTACATCGTAGCCACCTACTTCCGGTCATTCACGACGGTCGACTTGTATGACAGCAGAGATTTCATAATAGTCAATCCTGAAATAGGTGAAACGGCAGTTGACCTTGAGCTGAGTTCAAAGAAAATCAAAGAAATAAAAACGGAATCCAGCGTACTTCTATTTCCAGGATTCATCGCATCTACCACCGAGGGAGTAACAACCACATTAGGCCGTGGTGGCTCAGACTATTCTGCTGCTCTACTGGCAAATTTCACTGGAGCCGCTGAGCTCGAAATTTGGACAGACGTCAGTGGGTTACTTTCTGCTGACCCAAACCTTGTTCCCCAGGCCAAAGTCATTGAACATATTTCATATGAGGAAGGCATGGAACTCTCCCACTTTGGCGCAAAGGTCATTTATCCGCCCAGCATTCAACCGGCACTATCCAGGGATATTCCTATACGGATTAAAAATACTTTTGCTCCGGAAGATGCAGGCACGCTGATAACCAGGGAATGGGATGAAGACAAGGAATTGATTCGAGGAATCTCGAGTATCAAAAATGTCGCCCTGATCAACCTAACAGGAGCAGGAATGGTAGGCATTCCCGCCTTCTCCAGCCGATTTTTTCAGGCGCTGGCGATGAAAAAGATCAATGTCATTCTGATCACACAGGCTTCTAGCGAACACTCTATTTGTGCGGCAATCGCCGAAAGTGAGTTGAAGCCGGCTTTAAAGTCATTGAAAAAAGAATTCTCCTACGAAATTCAGACTAGAAAAATCAGTGAAATTGAAGTTGAAAAAGGATTGGCGATTCTGGCACTAGTTGGATCCAACATGCGTAATCAGGTTGGCGTCAGCGGACAAATGTTTCATGTACTGGGGAAAAACGGCATCAGCGTTAAGGCCATAGCTCAAGGTTCTTCGGAAAGAAATATCTCGGCCGTAATCCCTCAAAAAAATCTCAAAAAAGCACTTAATGTCCTCCACGAGAATTTCTTCCTCTCCTCCAGAAAACGAATTCATCTATTCATAATTGGGGTCGGAAATGTTGGAAACGCTTTTATTACCCAGGTACAACAACAATACGATTACTTGCTTGATGAGCACAACACCAAGGTACTGATTGTTGGCATGGCCAATTCTCGAAAAATGACCTTTCTTGAAGAAGGTATCGACCTGAATGATTGGCCGTCATCCATTAATGATGGTGAAGATTTCAATCAAATGGCTTTCATCGATAAAATGGGCGCAATGAATTTGCGAAATAGTATTTTCATTGACATCACTGCCAGCAATCAAATCGCAGCGCTTTATGGTCAGGTACTAAAAAACAGTATTTCGGTAGTGACACCCAATAAGATTGCCGCTACGAGTCCATGGGACAATTATCAACAATTGCTACATAATGCTGCACGGTACAACGTGCATTACCTATTCGAGACTAATGTTTGTGCGGGTTTACCTGTAATTTCCACTTTAAGTGATCTCATTAGAAGCGGTGACAAAGTCCATAAAATCGCAGCAGTGCTTTCAGGTACTTTAAATTACTTGTTCAACACTTATGATAGTTCAAGACCATTTGTCGAAATCATTCAAGAAGCCAAGTCACTTGGCCTTACAGAGCCAGACCCCCGATTAGATTTATTTGGTGAAGATGTTCGACGAAAAATTCTAATTCTGGCCCGACAAAGCAGGTATGCCTGGGAAATGGATGATGTCAGGTTGGACTCCTTCCTACCCAAGGCTTGTCACGAGGCCGGTTCTATTGATTCATTCTATGACGAAGTGACCAAAGCGGAACCTCATTTTAAATCCCTCTATGAGGCCGCAGCAAAAGAGGGCAAGAAACTAAGAGTTGTCGCATCTTTCACTCCCGAGGGATCAACGGTAGGCCTGGAAGCCGTGGAAGAGAGTCACCCATTCTTTCAGCTTGAAGGCATGGATAACATTGTGTTGTTCTATACCAACCGATACCCCGATCAACCACTAGTCGTAAAAGGAGCAGGTGCGGGTGCCGACGTTACCGCCTCAGGAATTTTTGCAGATATCCTTAAAGTCAGTCTTAATTGATCATGGAAAGCATCAAAGTTTTTTCGCCCGCGTCAGTTGCCAATGTTGCCTGCGGTTACGACATATTCGGTTTTGCACTCGAGGAAATCGGGGATGAAATCACACTTACCAAGAGAAACGACAGTAAACTGGTCATTACGAAAGTCACCGGTGCTGAACTTCCCACAAGTCCCGAAAAGAATGTGGCTACTGTGGCCATTTCAAGTTTATTGGAACGCCTCCATTCCACTCAGGGATTTGACATACAGATCCATAAAAACGTAAATCCAGGTAGTGGACTGGGATCCAGTGCCTCCAGTGCAGCAGGAGCTGCGTTCGCCGCCAACTGTCTATTGGGAAATCCCCTCTCCAAATCAGCATTGATCCTAAACGCGATGGATGGGGAAACGGTAGCCTCGCAAACAGCACATGCAGACAATGTTTCTCCAGCCATGTTGGGTGGGTTTACTGTTGTCAGAAGTTGTGAACCGGAAGTGGATGTCTTCCAATTGGATTACCCGGAAGATTTGGTCATTCTAATCGTTTTCCCTCAGGTTCAGGTCAAAACAGCCGAAGCTAAACGAATGCTAGGCGATACCATCAGTTTGAGCAAAGCTCGCGAGCAGTGGGGCAATGTAGCAGGATTAGCAGCAGGGCTTATGAAGACAGACTGGGGACTCATTCAACGATCTTTGCAGGATGTTGTGGCAGAACCAGTTCGCAAAAGTCTCATCCCTCATTATGAAAATGTGAAGGAAATTGTCATGAATAGTGGCGCATTGGGTTTCAATATCTCAGGATCCGGACCTAGTATGTTCAGCTTTTTTCGCAGCGAATCACAAGCACGAGCTGGTATCGAAGAAATCCGTGAAATTTATAGCCGATTAAGTATTGAAGCATTTTTTCACATCTCTAAAATCAACCCCAAAGGAACACACACCATTTGAGTAATGAAGTTTTATAGTACCAACCGCGATTCTTCACCTGTAGATTTCAAAACTGGGGTCATTAGAAGCTTACCATCAGATAATGGGCTCTACTTTCCTGAAGAGATACCGAATATCGAAAGTATCCTTACCCAAAAAGGTATTGGTCTTCATGAAATTGCCCTGGAGACGCTGAAGCCATTTTGCACACCCGAAATTTCAGCTGATCATCTTAGTGAAATCATTGAAGATGTCTTTTCCTTTGATATCCCCGTTGTACCTGTTGAGGACAACATTTTCAGTCTGGAATTATTTCATGGGCCTACTTACGCTTTCAAAGATGTAGGTGCTCGATTTTTAGCACGGTGCCTGGGTTATTTCAATGAAGGGTCGAATCAAGAGGTAACCATTCTGGTCGCAACTTCTGGAGATACCGGAGGTGCAGTGGCTTCAGGTTTCTATAAAGTCCCTGGCGTTAAGGTGATCATCCTCTACCCTTCTGGTAAAGTCAGCGACCTTCAGGAAAAACAATTGACCACTTTAGGAGAGAATATTCAGGCACTGGAAATAGACGGCACATTTGATGATTGTCAACGACTGGTCAAGGAAGCTTTTCTAGATACAGAACTCAATAAAGCGCTTAATCTCTCTTCAGCTAACTCAATTAACATTGCACGATGGATCCCTCAATCAGTTTACTATTCGTGGGCATGTGCGCAACTTCCTGAGCATAGGAATCCTGTATTTTCCATACCAAGTGGCAACTACGGGAACCTTGCGGCAGGAATGCTGGCACACAAAATGGGTGCACCTATCTCGCGATTCATAGCGGCTAGTAATGCAAATGATGTGATCCCGCGCTACTTGAGCAGTGGTTTCTACGAACCACTTCCAACCATAGCCACCTATTCCAATGCGATGGATGTCGGGAAACCCAGTAACTTCCCACGGATGCTTGAGCTGTGTAGCCAAGACCATGAAGCGCTAACAGAACTCATTATGGGCTTCACCTTAAATGATCAGCAAACCCTGCAAACCATGGACACTTGTTTGGCGAAGAACAATTACCAAACTGACCCGCATGGAGCAATCGGTTATCAGGCACTTGTTGAAGGAATTCAGGAGCATGAAACAGGTGTTTTTCTTGAAACCGCACATCCTTGCAAATTTTCCGATGTGATTGAAAAAGTCAATCCAACTTATTCGCTTCCACCTTTTACTGAAGAATTAATGAAAAAGGAGAAAGTCTCAGATCATATGAGTTCCGCTTTTGAAGTATTTAAAGACTTTCTATTAAAAAACTAATAAGTAGCATTTTTGGGGGTATCGGAGCAATCCATTGACTTAAAGGAAACGCCAAGGTCATGAAGCTCTTCAAAACACTTATTTTACTCTGTACAATTTTCTTCCTTTTCTTCCTGGTTTCCTGCGTTGAAGAGGGGTTCGAACGTGAGCTTTCCCGTTCAGAAATTCTAGCAGGAGAAAGTGACGAAGGTCGTAGTTATTTTATTTCCTCAGCGGAAATCGATCTATTTGAAATCAATGGAACAATTATTCTGGATGAATGCATCACGGATAACACCATTCGCTACTTTCCAGGAGGTCGTTATACAGAGAATGAAGGAAGTACCACCTGTGATCCTTCTGACCCTCCCGGGGATACAGGCAATTGGATACTAAGCTCTGACGAAACACAACTTACGATCACGGTTTTTGGAGAAACTCATGTGTGGGACATTGTCAGTATCGATAATGATGGGCACCGAATTACCAGAGCATCTCAAGATGGTCAGATAACATTCGTTTTTGATCGATTTCTTTAACAATCTGAGTCCCGGGTTCTTCTAATTCCTAAGGAACAGCTATTTATACCCCAATTGGGGCATACTCCTTAGAAAAAATACCATTTTTCTGGTATTGTGGAGAGGGTGGTGGATTTCTATCTTCGTATTGTAGGAAATCATTAAAACACACCGCCATGAACTACGAACACATCACTCTATTTCCTGAAAATCCCTGGTTGTCACTGGCTATGGGGTTTGCTGCATTGATGCTCTTCTTTTTCGCCGATAGATATGTCTATTCCAGAGGGTCAATGACATCCAAAAACGAATCAAGCTACTAATTATTCTTCTTCATAAAATTAGGTTTAGGAAAAGGCTGCTCATAAGTGCAGTCTTTCTTTTTTCCTGCACAAAGAATTGCTCACTGACAATATTCCTACTTTGGGAAAGTCATGAGGCCCATACTGGTTTCTGCCAAATAATCCTCATCCGTCTTTGGCTTAAAACCACGAGTCAGTTTCAGGATTACTTCGATATCTGTCTCCACTTTCAAAAAGCCATCAACATCAGAAACCTGAACGGGGGGAAAGGGTTCGTTACTTGCCCGGAGATAGAGATTTTCCATGCCGCAAGGACAAGCTGTCTCCCATGTAAAAGGAAGCCAATAATCTTTGTTGACCTCATCAGGTCCCAAATAATAGTTATCTAACAATAAATACTTGGAACCATCCGCCCAAATATTGATAAGTTGAACATATGACGGCCTGGACACTTTAACCGCAAGTTTCAACTCCTCTCCTTCCCTAAAGGCTACCGCTTCTTTTCCTTTTTGAGTTGTAACTTCAGCTATAAGCCCGCCATAGTCTGGTTTATCTTCTGCAGCGGCCAATAGAGGTTCTTTTGGCCGTTGCGGTACTATTTGCACGTTAAGATCATGGATCGAGGTTTTATCGACAGTGGCTGAAGCAGTACCTAACAAACTGATATTCTCTCCACCAACGTACTCATTTACACTGATCATAAGTCTTATGCCTTTTTCTGCAGGCCAATAGGTACCAGACAGGACATAGCTGGAACCATCATTTATTTCAACTTTCTCCAATACTACTTGTGAAAGCTTTTGATTCAGAATTAGGGAGAACTCTGAACTCAACTCCGAATCCTTATAGGTAAGCAAATTGATTTTCAAGGACTTCACCTCCTGTTGCAATGTTGAAAACAGAACAGACTGGAGATTCATCAATGCTTCGTCCAGATCAGATCGGACCTTGGATCGATCAAGAATAGCATTTTCAACCTGACTCAAATAGCCTTCAAGTTGCTGATCGGAATTTGGATTACCCACTCCCAAAAATGACATCACGGTTCTTTGTCCTTGTAATTGGGTTATTTCATCCGAAAAATGCATCATTCGCTGCAGGGACATAGAAGACAATTGCTCCATTCGCCTTTCAATTGCAATGTAATTTGCCCGAAAAGCTTTGGCATAATTCTCACGCAATTCACTTTTCCTGATGCTGGAAAAAGCATAAGCAATATTCTTCCGGGAATCCAGATAAACTTCTGTTGCTAAACCAGCGGTTTCCAATGTCGATTTACTTACGATCTTTTTGGAGTAATACTCGCGTGCTTCTCCATCAGAATTAACCAGTGAGTTGTATGAATTGGCTGAAATCGAAACGTAAACTGATTCCACCAATCTGATGCGGGAAAATGTGAGTACCTGTTGTTCTACTTCAGAGGGATCTTCCTCCCTACCAAAACTACGCGAGGCGAACCCAATATAATATTCGTCGCTGGGGAAATTAAACTCCCTATAAGTAGGTGAAACCCACAGAGGCGTACTGTACGCGGGTGTAAGTCCCAATAAATTGGCTATTATGAATATTGATAAAACGATAATTCGATGGTTTACTCCTGTTTTTCTAAAAATGCCTTACTGCTTTTGGATAAAATGAATTCTCGACCTTCATCGCCCACCATTTGAATGGTACCATAACGTGGAATCACATCGCTGTTATTTATTACTGCATCCTCCATGCTTGAATATAAAGATACTGAATTAGCCAAAGATATGATCGTGTCCTGGTGATATAAGTGAATATCATATATATCAGGTTCATGTAATTTTTCCAATTCATGTCATGAGACGAATTGATGAGTATTGATCCGTATCGAACAAATCCTAAAGAAATAAAGACATATTGATTCTAATAGAAATGATAGAATATTTCTAATTGCTCAAGTAATCAAATTGTTATGTTGATTTCCTCGTGAGATTCGTTCAAACTTCTATATTTGCAATCCAATTTTCCAGCACTCGTAGTTCAACTGGATAGAATACCAGATTTCGGCTCTGGGGGTTGAGGGTTCGAATCCTTCCGAGTGCACTTTCCTGTTAACAAACAGAAGCAAAACCCTTCAAAATTCGTTTTTGAAGGGTTTTTTATTTCCCCACCTCCCCATTTTATTCATGACTTTCCATATCTTCGGTTAGCTGAACGGTTAGCAAGCAAAACGCTAACCGAATATATCTTTAAATGATTATAATGAGGTTTTTTGATGCTTTTTGTGTATATTTAAATAGGGATTCGAACCCTTGAACCCCTACAAAAACACTTAAAAACTAACATTCTAAAACAATTAATATGAATCACACCTTCAGTATTCTCTTTTGGATCGTCACTAATAGAACCAGTGCAAAAACAGGTGAAGCTCCTATTAGCGTTAGAATTACCGTCGATGGCAAACGCTCTGAACTATCAACTGGCAAGAAGATTTTACCTGAAAAATGGAATGTGGCATCTGGCAGAATGCGTGGAAGTTCGGAAGAGGCCAGAACCTTTAACCGACACCTCACCAAAATCCAGATGAAACTGGAAAAGATCTTCGAGCAATTGAGCGATGAAGATCAGTTCATTTCCGCCCAGACAATCCGTAACATCTACCAAGGTAAAAATGTAAAACAGCACCAACTGCTGGAACTCTTCAAGTATCATGTGGAGCAGATCAGAGCACAGCTGGGTAAAGGCTATGCGTTAGGAACTCTCAACAGATACAAGACCACCTTTCAGCATACCCAGGAATTCATCAAATGGCACTTCAACAAAGAAGACATTTACCTAAAAGAATTGAAGTATAGTTTCATTACAGAATTCGAAGTATTCCTGAAATCTCAAAAGAACATTGGCCACAACACCACCATGCGCTATTTGAAAAGCTTCAAGAGGATTGTCTTGATCGCGGTGAAAAATGACTGGCTTCCCAAAGATCCTTTCTCTGGATACAAAATGACCATGAAGGAGGTCAACAAAGGCTATCTGACGAAGGAAGAATTGAAAGCAATCTACAACCTGGAATTCACGATGGAAAGACTGGAGCATGTCAGAGATATCTTTCTGTTCTGCTGCTACACGGGACTCTCCTATTCTGATGTTAAGAAGCTTACAACGGGTAATATCTCAATTGGCATGGATGGTGAATATTGGATTTTTGTCAATCGGACAAAAACAGGAAGTTCCTCAAACGTCCCTCTCCTACCAATCGCGAAAGAGATCATGGAAAAATACAAGGATCACCCCATCACGCTGAATAGTGGTTATTTATTACCTGTAATCTCAAACCAAAAAATGAATGCTTATTTGAAGGAGTTGGCTCATTTGTCCGGTATCAAGAAAAACATCACTTTCCACATGGCCAGGCATACATTCGCGACATCTGTAACATTGGCGAATGGAGTGGCAATCGAAACTGTAGGAAATATGTTAGGTCACAAAAACCTCAAAACGACACAGATCTATGCTAAGGTTGTACAAGAGAAAGTAAGCCAGGACATGAAAGCGCTCAAAGGATTACTGAGTGCTCAACAAGACGATGCGGTCAATCAATAAACTCTCTCACCTGGTCTTCGTCAATCCCGACAAATTCGGAGAATTCCCGGACGGTGACCAGGTGATGATCTTCCTTATTTAAGGACTCTTTTATTTTCTGAATCATGTACCTACCATGGCGCTCACTTTTGCCTGTAATGCGTTGAATGTCCTTGGGATATATTATGATTCGTTTTACTCTCATTTCGTAGTTGTCATGCTTTATCCATGCACTGTCTATGCGGCATGTTCGGCAAAAGGCACCAGTATCTACCAAGGTCGGAATTCGAACTTTGACGCCTCTCCTTAAATATCCGTTTTTTCAGCCGTAAACCAAATTTTCAAGCTTTATGGCACGACAAAAAGGGATAATCAAATTGGAAGGAACCATCGGGGATGTATCCTTCTACAAGAGTAGAGATGGCTACCTGGCCAGGGAAAAGGGAGGCGTTGACGGAGACCGAATTAAGAATGATCCGGCATTCCAAAGAACTCGCGAAAACGGGTCGGAGTTTGGCAGAGCCGGTCGAGCTGGTCGAATCATTAGAAATGCATTCAGACTATTGATTCAGAATGCCTCAGACTCGAGGGTCACAAGTAGATTAACTACTGAGATTCTCAGGGTCATCAAGACTGACACAACCAACGTTCGTGGCGAACGCCAGGTCTCTGCTGGTGATTTGAGTCTGCTTGAAGGTTTCGACTTCAACATCGAGGGCAAATTAAGTACAACCCTTTATGCACAGTACAATCCTATAGTGGATCGGGCGGGTGGCAACATGGGTGTTCAAATCCCGGAGTTCATTCCAGGCAATACGGTGGCTTTCCCTTCCGGGGCAACTCACTTCAAGTTTCTGACCGGTGCAGCTGAAGTAGATTTCGAGAATGAGAGCTTCTTGTTCAACCAATTGGAGAGCCCTGAGATAGAATTGGGACCACAACCAGAAGCAGCTAGTCAGCTAGACATTCCAATTACCGCAGACAGTGAATTGGACTTGTTCCTGGTATTAGGATTGGACTTCCTCCAAGAGGTCAATGGTGTAATGTATCCCTTGCGAAGTGGGTCATACAACCCGTTGACGATTATCGCAGTGGATGAAGCTCCTGAAGTGGCGGCTCCTGATGCACTTGACGCATAATGATGCCTTTTCAACAAAGTTCTAAGGCAGGAATATTTGGAGGAACAGTTCTTTCAATCATTCCTGCGGTTTCACTAAATGACATTGGTCGCACTATCGTTCTTGCGTTTCTTGGAGCGACTGTAAGCTTTTTCGTTTCAATGTTATTGAAATGGGCGGTGGGGCTGGCCCGGTCAAAGCTGAAGTAAACTATTTCCCTAAATGAAAAGGCTGACGCCCTCAACGAGAAATAAAAGGCTCTTATTTTCAAAAAGAAAAAGAGAAAAAAGAAAATCGATCAAATAGGGGGCGGTGGTAAAAAGCAAGGCAAGCGCGCATTTAAAAGGATAAATCCTGCGCTTTCGCCTTGCTTTTTTATTTGCGGGAGAGCCAAGTGGGAGTCTCCTTAACTTTGATGGATTTTTTCTTGGAAAGAATTCCTACCCTGAACAAAAACACTTTTCTAATCAGTCGATCTATACTTTTTATTAGTCTAAGTCCACATATGTAAACAAGCTCTAAAGATGAACCTATCCAAGGGTGGGTTGGGTGGGTGCCTTAATCATCATCTTTAGTGCAGGTAAAAGAGCCTTCAGCGTGCGGATGGAAAGCGGCTGCAATGAACGGAATGCAATGCAGTGGGTTGCGGACGTCTGTGCGGCGAGACGTAAGCGAGTGTGAGGGAAGCCTGACAGGAGGAGGCTGCCGATTAACGGAAGTCGACTGGCAGTGCGTGGCAGCTTTGGTTAAGTGTTGGCCTTTTGGGGCTGATACGGAACTGACCGAGCCCGCAGGCTCGCAATAACAAGAGCAGTGGCTGGACACTAGCGCTTGGGGAATAGATGGCGCGTTAGCAGGAAAGGGGCTACAGTGGCCAGGGGAACTGCTGTGACGCGTAGGACAGCCCAAAGCAGGTCACATGACAGACCCAGGTCCCGGTGGTGACCGGGAGAACCAGTGTGTATGGAATGCCTTTGAAATATGACACTAATGGAATAGGCTCTGGCTAGTCTGGCATGATACCTGCAGGGCAACTGGAGCGGCACGCCGCTTTACCTGCGAAACCCGCCTTTTGTAGTTCCTCCATTGGTTTGTACCAATAGGCAAGTGTTGCGGAGTGGAGAAAGTGGGAAGTAGAATCAAGATATTAAAGGTTTATATCCATTCAGCACGACTCAATCAAATGGAAGCTACACCCTCCGCTACGGATCTCTTGCCGGACCCTGTGAGATGGGGAACTAAAGAAAGGAAGCCGAATAAACTCGCTTTTGGTGCGTGTGAGCTGCCGAGGAGCTACAGGACCACAGGCGGAGGTTAGCCCCCGATATTATCGGGATGGGGAGGGAACGCAGCAAATGGGTGTGGGTCATTGAGCAGTAAACCACGGAATAAACTTGGAGGCCAAAAAGCAAGTGTTCTGGAGTGGTCCCTGTAGGGTTGGTTCCGATAGTTATCGGAACGATAAGCGGCCACTCCTGATCTCTTGCTTGGCCTTGGAGCATCAGATAAAGAAAGGTGCAGTTCAGAGCACGCTTTGCCCTCCATAGAAACGCAAAAGAACTAATTATAGGAAGGTCCCTGTAATTCCAAAAACTTCACATCATCTAAAAGTTAGAGGGAAAAGGGTGCGGTGCCTCTGCAGAAATCGTCGCGTCAAGGATAGAAGTAAGCTACGTAGTAGCACGGATAGCCTGGCCCGTAGGGAGACGCCCTCGAAATGATGGACCTTAGTTATTTCCACAGAAAAGGGATTGTTGATCAGAGGGTACTTCATAAATTGTTAAAAAAATGTATACTGTGGCATTTATTTCGGACAACAAGAGCTAGAAAGAGCATTCTCTTCACTCTTACCTGGATGTTAGATGTCAGCAGTACTACGATAAACAAACTGAACTATGATAAAACTTGAAAATCCTGTCATGAGCCTTGATAATGAAATTGGAGATGCTGTCGCTCAATTTTCAGATGGTTCATTGCATGTTTTTCTACCTGATAGCTATAATCTTGAAATCGATAATGAAGCATTGAAATCCTTTTTGGACGACATTAAAAGCTTAACCGGAAAATTCAGTAAAGAAGAACATAAATCGGAGAGCAAAGAACTTGGCAATGGAGTTTATACCCTTGATTCTACTTTGTACTCATCTGAACAATGCAAACTCAACTATTTGCAAGATGAGACCTATGTCGGTGCATCGGGTGGAACAGACCAACTACTACTAGAAATTGTCGCAGCGGGAATGGCCTCTGGAGTTGGGGCCGAATTGACGCGAAGATTGATCAACTTAATTTTTGGGAAAAATGAGCAATTAGAAGCTATTTCTGATGAAGTATACGAGAAGGTGAAGAACATTCTCCACAAACACTATGGCGCTGCCGGGGAAATCACCTTCCTAGAAAAGAACGAATCTGAAAACTTAACATTTATTAAAGCCGAGGATTTCAGGGGTAAACAATATAATGTGACTGTAAATACGGAGAATGGAAAGTTGAGTGTGATGGTAAAAAATCCGAACACCTAACCGACGCTGAACAGGACGTGAAGCTTCATCACCAAACTTGTTATTTTGAATAAAGGAGAAACTGGAGAAGATTTTGTGAATAGAATCGCATATGATTCTTTTATGAATTTTTGGTGTTATCCAAACCCCTTGGATATAACTGGCGACAATAAAGAGATATGTGATTTACTTATTGTCTTTGACGGCACCTGCGTGATTGTTTCGGTGAAAAATTATTCATTTGATGGTGAATCATATTCTCGATATTTCAAGAAAACAACTAAGAAAGCAATTAGACAAATTAAAGGGGCAGAACGCAAGCTGTTTGGTGATAGACAAATCCTGCTAAAACACCCCGATAGAGATGCGGAGCCTTTTCCGAAATTAGATATAAGCAAGGTTGTCCGAATAGTGGTCAACCTCAATACAAGTGTAAAATATTATCAGACATCTATTTTTGAAGGAGATAGTCATTTTACGATAATGGACGCTGAGTCTTGGTATGATGCTGTGAGAGTTATGAATACTTTTCCTGATTTCATAAAATACCTTGAAGATCGTTATTCACTTTTTAATAAGTACCCAACGTTCATATTACCAAGAGAAGAACATGATTTTGATCAAAATGATGCCGCTCATCTTTGGGATGAATTAAACTCAGAGATGGTACAAGAAAGACAGGGATTAGTCACTATACTTGGAAAGGAGCGAGATTTAATTGCCATTTACATTAAAGAGATATTCAGTTTTCCTGATGACTTGAAAAACATTGATACGAATATCTTAACCCTGAAAATTGATGGAGAATGGGACAAACTCCAGAAATCGGATTTGTCTAAGAAACTGAGTGAGTTGGAATCCGAAAGTTATTTTGTAGACCATATTGTCGGCAAAATGTCTGGGTCTGATAAAAACTCACATAAACTGGCCAAGATGCTATATCGACTTGATCGATTTGATCGCTTAAGATTTGCAAAGAAATATTTGAAGTATCATAAAGACTTGGCTGAATCGGATAAAAATATCCTGTTTAACCGAACACATGTTCAATTCCCTGATTGCAACTTAGTATTCTTCTATTTTGATGATTTGATGCCATCACAAGAATTAGAACCAATTATCTCGGCATGTCTTATGCACCATGCTTATTTGTACGACTACAATCTGCAGGAAGTTGGACTCATTGGTGTCTCTAAAAGTGGCGAGAATTATGTTTTCGGATTTACCGAACCGGACAAAATCCCATTAGAAGAAAGGTCAAATAGGGATGTCTTTGAAAAGTTAGGTTGGCAAGTGGATAAAGTAAAAACGAAAGTCTAACGGACCTTGGTAATACATTTTTTGGTTGATACACTCCATGTATCATATAATTTCATTTTTTTTGCAAAAAATGGATTGGCAACTAAGGAGGTATGAGTTATCTTGTCCTAAGGTTCGTCTTAAGAGATAACTAATGGAAGGAAAACAAGCCGCACTTTTCGATGAAAGATTTTTGGAGTCCTTTACAGGTACAGGAATAATAAAAGATTATAAAGTTGCAATTGTTGAGTTAATAGCCAATGCTTGGGATGCTGGAGCAACTTCCGTAGAAATAAAGTGGCCAAACGATTTAGATAACAGCTTCTTCATTAGAGACAATGGGCACGGAATGAGTGAAGCAGAATTCGACAATCGATTCCGGAAATTAGCTTATAATCGTCATAAAATTCAAGGGCCATATGCGGAAATACCAGCCGCAAATTCCATCGTAGCTGTAAGACCAGCATTCGGAAAGAATGGAAAAGGACGATTTGCTGGTTTCTGTTTTGCCCCTACATTCATGGTCAAAACCTGGAAGAATAACGAAGAAATTATTGTTCGTGTATTTAAGGGAAATGACGGGGAAGTAATATTTCATCAAATCTCTAAGAAAGAAGGAGTAGATGGGCACGGGACCATAATATACTCCGACGAGGCTAAGGTTCCTGCTACTGATGCCGATATAATCAAGAAGGAAATTGGTATGAGGTTTTTGACGGACCCGAATTTCGCCGTTGCCGTCAATGGAGAAAAAGTGACATTTTTAGATATACCTGAAAAGAATATAAGTGAATTTCCTATTGATATTGATGGTCTTGGATCTGTAAAACTTATTGCTATCGACACACTAATAACCGACAAAACAACACACCAACACGGAATAGCGTGGCATGTAAACGGCAGGTTAGTTGGAGAATGTTCTTGGAAAGGAACAGGCATGGATCATTTAGTAGATGGTAGAAGAATAGAGGCCAAAAGGTTTATATTCATTGTTCTTGCTGATGTACTTAACTCCCAAGAAAATATATATGCGGATTGGTCAGCCTTTAAAACTCATAGTCCTGAATTTATTGCTGTTAATGAAAAAATCCTGGATAAGGTGAAAGAGTTCGTTCTTGAAATTTCTAAAGACCGTAGAAAAGAAACTTTTCAAGAAATTCAAACGCAGAATAACCAAACTCTCAAAAGGATTGGAATCATTGGGAAGGCGAAATGGAATACCTTTATTCAGCAAGTTCAAGAGGAATGTCCGTCGATAAGTGAAACGGAGTTATCGAAAGTTGGAACAATTTTGGCTAATCTCGAGGAGTCAGAATCTCAGTTTAGTTTAATACACAAATTATATGAGCTTGACCCTGACCAATTAGACAGCTTAAACGAAATACTTCATGAATGGGATGTTGATCTGGCCAAAATTATTCTCGATGAATTAAAGTTTAGGTTAAGACTTTTAGAACAATTGAAAATAAAGGTTTTGTCTAGTGAAACAGATGAAGTTCAAGAGCTTCAACCCCTATTTAAAAAAGGTCTTTGGATTTTTGGGCCAGAGTATGAGACAATTGAGTATACGTCGAATCAAGGAATGACTGCTGTGATTCAAAACTTGTTTGGAGGAATGGATAAAGGTTCAAGAAAGAGACCGGATTTTGCGATTTTACCAGATAGTACCGTAGGTCTTTATTCTTACCCTAGATACGACGATGATGGCGGTGAAATCGGAATTGATCGACTAACAATTGTGGAATTGAAAAGACCTGGGGTTCCAATTAGTGAAGATCAAAAGAATTGGGGTTATGTGAAAGAACTAACAAAAAAAGGTCACTTAACACGAGATAATAGAATTACTTGCTTCGTTCTTGGTTCAAGTATTGATCCTTTAGAAGCGGAAGTTACTTACCAAAATAATCAATCAACTAAAATTATACCCATGAACTATGATACGGTAATCGGAAGGGCAAAAAGCCGATTATTAAACCTGTATGACAAAGTAAGGAATTCACCTTTTTTAGAAGAAGTGAGAATGGAAGAAGAGATCAATGGTCAGCTTTCATTGATGCAAGAGCAAGATTGAACTTGATTAATAAGAGAATGTATATGCGATAAAAACAATATAATGTGAATTTTGTAATACCGATTACAGCATTTATTGCGATTTTCCTTTTTATATCCAGAGAAATCCTAGATCTGATAAAGACAAAACGAAAAAAGAAAAATACACGAAGCTCAATCAAACTTATTCTAAAGTATGAGTTTGAACGTAATTTCTGGAGCCTTAAAAATCTATTTCAACTCTGGGAAAGTCTTAGACAATATGAATCGTTGAAAGAGATCAAGTTGGACCTTCAAAAAGGCATTGAAAACAACTACTCAATAACGGTACATGAAAAAAGTAGCCAATCGTGGTTTAATCAAGCTCTTCCGCCGTTTTATTTTGACCGATTTGAAAAATCGATATTGGCCGTAAGCGAATTGGGGAGTGTCTCTTTTGAAAAAATTCAGAATGCATACAGCGCACTTAGGGAACTGGAGAACCTCAGAAACATAACTCTGAATTTATTTGCTGGAGTTGAATGGGACGAACATCCTGATATTAGTTTCAACTTTCTTCAGACAGTTCCTGAAGACTATGATAAGTATTATGAAATACTAAATTGCGCATATTTTGAACTGAGTGGAACAAAGCTTGAAAGCCATAGGCTCAATTAAATCACGTCATAGTTCTAAGACTATTCTATAGAATTCAGCTTAAGTAGAAAGCTATCTTCCTCCATGGCATCCAGAGTATTCTTCAAAGTGTGAGAACAAAGAATTTTGTTGACCATTTGCGTTTTGATCAAACGTACATTCTATTATTTGATGAGAGAATCACGAGTTTCAGGTCCTCAAGAAGGAGGTACTGACGTTTTTTCTCCTGGATGTGGTAGAGGATGAGTTACAACATATAAATTCTGGCCTGGGGCCGAGCGCAAAAGAGATTCCCGACGCTGATTTTGAACCATCAAAAAAAGAATAGTTATGCACCAGCTGGGAATGACGCTCGATATGTAACTCTAGTCAATGTCTCTTATCCTTCCCATTGTCATAAGATATTAAGTTTACCATCTCGCGCATTCTGCTTCTTACTCGATTTCCGTAGAGTGCGCCTAGTTCCGTGCTGTTGAGGTTGGTCGTGATGTGGGTGAGCATGCCCTGGGAGATGAACAGGTCGTATCTGGAGAGGAGGATTTCGGCCATGACATTGCACTCGTTGCCGAAGTATTTGAGGGC
Source organism: Cyclobacteriaceae bacterium (assembly GCA_965215825.1). Classification (GTDB taxonomy): domain Bacteria; phylum Bacteroidota; class Bacteroidia; order Cytophagales; family Cyclobacteriaceae; genus JAWPMT01. Next base: position 3,616,783 of record CBDCEM010000003.1, read on the forward strand.
GTCTTCTGCTCCCAGGTCGTCGAAGCAGTAGGTCTTGGGTTGCCACTCCTGGTTGTTGTGTCGATATGAATTGTCGCTGTACTTCTGGATGATGCCGTACCCTTCCTGAATAAATTCAAAGGATATCTTCCTGCAGGAAATCATTGCGTGGTGGTTGTGGGCAGCTGTGATGAATCGAAACAGGTTCATGAGTGATGTCTTGCCGCAACCGATGGGGCCTGTGAGTAAAATTCCTTTTCGAAAACTGATACCGAGCCTGGAAGCATTTTCCTCATCTTTCATGAAGTATACCAAGAGCTTGAAGATCACCTCATGGTCTTCTTCGATGATTTGAAAATGCTTGCCGTATAATCTTTTTCCGGAATGTTCTAACACGGAAAGACATTCTGAAAATGGGAATTTTTCTGAAGTGAATTGAAGTGATTCGATCACGTTTTCTTTTTTAACTCATTAATACCGGTCCTATCCCGGAACTTTCGTCGCTGGATTTCTACCGCTGACGGTCCATTTAGGCATCAAAGCGGTTCCTGGTAATTTTTACTTTGGTCGATGTTCTTGTTTATATGTTTATTCTGTTTTTTATGTTTGTAAAGAGGTACCACTGCCTTTCCCGCTTCCTGTACAGTCGCATTCCCACTACCTTTCTCTAAATTGTTCAAGTGAACGAGGCTCCCTCGATGTGGATTATAAGAAGGTTTGTACTTAATGTAATTCCACTCATGAAGCTGTTTCAAACACTTGATGTAAGTGGTCTTTGAGCCGATCTTGGCGGCCTTCATTGTGTCTTCTCGAATGATGATGAAAGGGTTCTGGAACCTGTTGAGGTTCCAGAACTGAAATAGGGCGGTGTAAAGTGCTATATGGGAGGAATGAAGCCTCCGGTCTTCGAATGATTTACTGAACCAGGTGTTCAAGTGCGCTATGTAATTGACTTCTTGGGATTCCATCTTCTTCAATCATCCATTCATTATGCCTGATTGAATTTATTGTTGTCGATCATGTCCATGATGTCTTTGTATTCGTAGAAAAGAACTCCCTGCACCTTGGTATAAGGGAGATGTCCATTCACTCTAAGGTTTTGTAGTGTTCCTGGTGAAATCTTGAGGAGCTTGCGAACTTCCGAAGATTTCAGCCATTGACGCTTTGGGCCTCCATCGGTTTCTTCCAAGAGTGACCGTAACTCTTCCAGCAGTTCCGTCTTAAATTCTCGCAAGTCTTCTTTCGTAATGATTTCAGTAGCCATAAATATTGTTTGTTTGTTTTTGATATTAATGGCTCAAAATTGATCGCACTTCAATTCAATTGTTCCCAAGTTGGGTACACCTTGGGCATAATTATTTCTCATTTTCATTTCTTATTTTTTCTAACAGACTGGTTTTCAGCATATCTAGAAAAGAGGTTGTATTCTTTTTGTACTTGATATCTGCATAAGTCCTATAAAAATTCCCAATATCGACATTGAAAACTCGTGCTAGCGCTTCCGCAATATCATTAAGGTCATTTTTCACGGTTTCTGATGCGCTAAGGGCATATATTAGTTCAACAAGATCCGTTTTTGATCCTTGCCATGTCAATTTTTGTTGGCTTTCCCAACTTGGGTCCAAGGTGGGGGTTTTAATGCTGAACATTTCATTTTTGAGAAACTGCTGGAACCTTATCACTGAGAGTAAATTTGATAAAGTGGCATCTGCGGGTGAACTAAAGTCCGGATCCATTGGATACTCTAACGTGCTATGCAACTTGGCGTCATATGGTCGATCTGTAAAATACACTTGATCAAGATGATCGAGCTTTAGTTCCATGTAGTTAAAGAACTCCTGATTTTGTAAAATGAAAACAGAACTTCTGTCCAGGTGATGATTGATGTGTGTCTTGAGCGCCTTTAACGGACCCGCTGGCCGGGTTCGGTAATACATCAATACTTCCTTCTGGAAATAGAGTTCTGAGTAAAACTGGGGTTTAATGGTCTTAAAGAAATTGATCTGGTCGGACTCATCCAGCCCCGCTTTCAAATATTCAGGTCTTAGTCTTTTGATAAATTTCTGGCATGTATTGATCTTTTCTACCGTCTTTTGTATTCTGTTATTTTTTGATTTTTCAACTTGCCGAATCTGCTCTTTTAATTGATCCAGGAGTCCAAAACATAGTTGTTCCAAATGTGTGTTTGTTTCGTATTAGTTGAGTCGATTCTGGAATATCTCTGTTAATCCATGACTTGATAAGATTGAACGTTTGTTAACAGAAACAACCGCACAAACTAAGTAAATTATCAAAAAGCCATAAACGAAAAATGATAGCATCCTTTGAAGTGCTACCATTTCTGATTTGTATGAATTAACCTACGAGAATAACGTTCCTACAGACTACCAAATTGGAATTATCATTCTCATACTAATGAGTTACAAGGAAAGGACACGACTTTGTGAAATGACATCAAAAGCGCGTCAATGTGAGGTTTGATCATTCAACTCCGGACCTTTTTATTGACTCTTTCTTGAATGTTCCTGGTTCTCATCTCTATTGATGGAAGGGCGGGCTAATTGGAAGATGGCTTATCCAGATAGAAATAAGACGTAGCTGGAACATCATCACTTCGGTAGAAATGAAGTTAAGTGTAAAATTGAATACTCAATCCATTTGATCATCACTGAATGATTACCACCTTTGAAAAGTTAATTTCAATGTCTTCTACTTTGATCAGATAGGTTCCTTTTGCTAAACCGGATACGTTTAGTTCTATGCTATTTGACCCAATAAACAAATTCCTCTTTTCCTGATAGATCAATCGACCCGAAAGATCGACCAATTGTACTACTACTTCTGCCAAAGTATTACTATTCAGATGAAGGTTTAATTGTGTAGTGGCAGGATTAGGGTAAACTGTATTTACTACTGGTAATGTCTCCTGTTCAACATTATTTGAGGTTCTTGCAGCAGCCGTATTTCGTAAGTCCGTCAGGGTAACATTTAATGGCACACCATTTGCAAAGTATCCGCTATTTCTGATCACTGTTTCATACAAGTTAGTTCTGTGACTGGAGCCTAACATGGCATTCACTACATCGAGTTGCCCTGTAGTAAACATCCATTGACATTCTTCTCCGTAATCCATGATGTTCTCAATTTGTCGACGTATGCCGTTACAAGAAGGTGGATTGGTACAATGCCGCGATTGAGACCCTGGAGAAGTCCAAAACGGACCCATCGAAAAGGGCGTATCTCCAATACCGTCACCATCGCCACAAGTACCTGATTCAAAAAACGGATGTCGAAGGTTGAAAAAATGACCCATTTCATGTGCCACTGTTATTCCTGCAGCATTTTCCAGGTCATTGTCAAAGACATCTTCATAGGCGATAACCACAAATTCCTTACCGTTATAATTATCTGGCCTCTGCAAAAACGGGTCGCAACTAATGCAATACGTTAATCCTTCCACTATATATCCGGGACGGTTACTAAAATGCCCTGCCAATATAATGTTAATCGCATCTTCATCGAAATGACTTCCGATCTGGTCCAACTCGGGATGAAAATCAGTAATATTATAGGTACCCATAGCCGCACTATAGAGCACAATCTCGACAGTAGGATAAATCATTCTCGCATTGGCAACCGTTGCAGTGACTTCTGAGGGTTTAATATTGCCTGTTTGGTTCAGGTAGATCTCATTTACATGATCCATCACCTTTGCTACTTCCGTTCTGTAATGATCCGCAGTTTGAACCGCTGAAGGATCTTCCAGAATATGAAACTTCACTTTCTTGAATTGCCGAAACTCACTGTTCCGAATGAGGTCCTGGTAATCAAAGAAGTCCGAGGCGTGAAATTCCCCAACACCAGGTATTTTAAATTGGGTTAATGTAGCATTGGTCGTGGTTGCCACAATAACCACTGGAATAGGCCTTTGAAACAAGTCATAAATCCCGTTGAAGCTATGATGGTCTACTAACTGCTGATACTGCCAACGATCTATTCCTAATGTGGATTGCTTTATATGGTCACTGTGCCACATCCCCGGATAATAAGCTGCATCCATTCCAAAGGTCGATGTATTCAATAATCTGCCTACGCCTCCATAATTAGTCCTTGAAAGGTGGGAATGTATTTCATAGATCAATGCGCCTAGACCATTGGTCCTGGTTGCATCATAATGGTAGACTTGCAACACGATCTATAAGTTCATACGAGTGCTCACCTTCTCATATCAAATTTTAAAAATTCCAAATGTCCAAAGGAGAGGCTGTTCTATTCTCCATTAAGCTCAATAGCTCTTCTATGATCTCAGGATGTTTGTGTGCCAGGTCGTTTTTTTCCTGAGGATCGGAGGCCAGGTCATACAGTTCCACAGGTCTGGGGTTCTCTTTCTTCACATCATAGCATACCATTTTCCAATTGTCTTTTCTTATGGCCCTTCGTCCGCCCCATTCATGAAATTCCCAATACAAGTAATCGTGACTTGGTTGTTCGGCGCCCAGCAATTCAGGAAGAAAAGAAATGCCATCTAAGTTCGCAGGTCGCTCCTCCCCGGCTATGTCAGCCACCGTGGGCAGCACGTCCCAAAAAGCGGATACGTGATCTGTTTTTGTTCCGGGTTTGATTTTACCCACCCAGCGAGCAATCATGGGTACCCGAATGCCGCCTTCGTACAGATCTCGTTTGTATCCTCTGAGTCCTCCATTACTATTGAAATAATCAGGATCGGCCCCTCCTTCAAGATGAGGTCCATTATCGGAGGTGAACATAATTATCGTCTTTTCCTGAAGGTTAAGTTCTTCGATTTTCGAAACAATTTCACCTATCTGTTCATCCAATAGTTCAATCATTCCGGCAAAAGCAGCATGCGGTTCAGGTTGAGAACCGTATCCTCCGTTTTTGTATTCTTCACAGTCCACGTCACAACCCTCATAGACTTTTTCGGGTTGCAATTTTCCTCTATATCTGGCCAGGTATGAATCGGGAACTTTTAATTCCGCGTGAGGAATGATACTCGGTACGAAAGCAAAAAATGGCTGATCCTTATGCTCCTCAATGAATTCCAGGGTCTTTTTATGAATGAGCTGCGGAGCGTAAGCTCCTTCCTGGTCTTCGGTGTTTTCAGTTAACATCACCATTTGCTGATCATCCCAAAGATGGAAGGGGTAATAGTTGTGTCCGATCCGCTGACAGTTGTAACCATAGAAGGTATCAAACCCCTGGTTTAGCGGATCGCCCTCCGACCCTGGAAACCCTAACCCCCACTTCCCGAATGCGCCGGTGACATACCCCTTTTCCTTTAGTAGTTCTGCCATTGTGTGATACGATGCTGGCATAGGGTGTTGTCCTTCAGGTGATATTTCTTTGTTTCCACGGATCGGAGTATTGCCCGTATGTAAGCCAGTCATTAAAGAACTTCTGGATGGAGCACACACCGTTGATCCGGAGTAATGCTGGGTAAAGAGCATCCCTTCGCTTGCCAATTTGTCAATATTTGGTGTGCTAAATTTCTTTTGTCCATAGCAACTCAGGTCTCCATAACCCAGGTCATCAGCCAGAATATAGATAATATTGGGAGGTCGCTTGAATTGTTGGTTTTCCTCCCTGCCTGATGAACTACATGAAGCGCAAACGATCAGTACCCACAGGGCCGAGATACGAAAATTGATATTGGTTTTAGTAAACATTTTTAAGTGGATTGTCTTTGTAGTTCAATAAAAAGTTTTTGCAGAAAGTAACATCATTGTAGGCACATAATTCATGAGTCTGACGGGGTTACTTCGCCTCCGGAATACTCCTCATTAAGCATATTCTTACAATGTCCGCAAGCCATCTTCCTGGCCTTGTCCCTAACTGCTCTACCTTTTCGGGAGATGGAAGAATCATCATGGAGATGATACTCTATTCCTTTTATCAACGCATCCTCAAAAAGGGGAATTTCACCGGGTAAACAACGTACAAAAAATCCCCGGAATCATAAACGGGGACTTTTCAACTAACCTAAAAGCTTGAGATACATCTCAAAGTTATTCTTCCGGGCCTTCTGACTCGTAGGCAATGCCCATGCTGGTCAGTACCAGCGAATCGAGGCGGTCTCCTTCGGGGGCATGCAGCAATAACGGTGCTCCGGCATTCAGGTTGAAGACGTAGGTGTAGCCACATGCCTCGGAGATGCTGTCGAGTTTATCTTGCACGAGTGAGAGGATGGGTTCGGCCAGTTCCTGCTCTTTTTGTAAGTATAACTGCTCGGAACGCTGGATGTTCTGATTGAGGGTATCTTGTATCAGCAAAAGTTCCTGCTGTTTGTATTTTCGCATTTCATCTGTTAATGACGCCTCGCTGGATTGAAATGCTGCCACTAGCTCCTGGAAACGTTGCTGTTGCTGCTGTAGTGGCAGATTAAGCTCCGAGCGTAGGGTATCGAGTGTTGCACGGGTGGCAATCATTTCGGGGATCTGGTTGGCGATACCGGTAACACTGGCATAGCCTATCTTGTCACTGGTTTGTGGCTGTTGGCAACTGTTGATGGAAAATAGCAGGGCAATGGCCAAAAGGAAGGTGATTGCATGTTGATTGGTTCGATTGTAACTTTTTTGTAAAATGTTCATAAAATTTCTTTTTGGTAGTGATTGTGGTTTGTGGTGGACCTCCCTGGCTTCTTTGATAAGTATAGCCGTCAACATGAGCGTCATTCCTGACGAGATCAGGAATCTCGATCTCATTTCTGCTAGTTAATATTGAGATTCCGGCATTCGCCCGGAATGACGACTAATATTTTTTGGGCTCAAGTTGAATGGCTATTCTGATAAAAAGAGGGCTTGTTGTATTCGTATATGACTTTTTCTAAAATGTTCATAAAATTTCTTTTTGGTAGTGATTGTGGTTTGTGATGAAAGTCCTTGGTATTTTTCTTGCTTTCGGATGAGGTTAAATAATCCCCTCACCCCCTTTATAAGGGGGATTTCATATCAAAGCATTCTGGTAATGGATGCCGCCCAAAGGGCGGCATCCCGGACATCCTTTCACCTATTGAAGGACATCACTACCAAAATACTTACGTACTTTCCATGGATTATTCAATCATGAGGAATCTGGTTTCAGTTTCTACGAAAAATAAATCCCTCATTGATCTCAATTTTGTTCCATCAGTTTTTTCATCGCCTCCATTTCCTCTTTTAAGGCCTTGATCTCCTCATGTTGTCCTTTGATCTCTTTCTGTTGCTCGATGGTGTAGAGTGTAAGCTCCTCTATTTTTCTAAGAAACTTCACATTCATATCATGCAGGCTATACCCATCTTCTGCCACCTCTTTGGCGGATGGTACGTCAGGTAAGTGATTATTTTCTTTGATGTAACCTTCCACTTCTGACAGGGGCGTTAGCTGATAATCTTCTTCAAAGACATAATCAGCCCATTGCGCTACCGGAGCTAAGGCATAATCTTCACTCAAAATTCCCTTTGGAACAAACAACTGGTATTTTGATTTAAGGCTGGCACTTATCTGATTAAATATGCCCTGATTATCAGATGGCAGCAAAATCACCTGCCCGTTATTTCTTTCAATCAAGAGGTTTCCGTAATTATTTGTTCCCAGGTTCAAATGATGATTTGTTATCGTGCCAAGATAGCCAGCATGACCATTATTAGATTTTGAAATATCAATCTGAATAGGAGCGTTACTGGCATCAACATTTTCCACCCTTACAAAACCTTTAACATGAAGCTTGCTTTCAGGTGTCCCTGTACCAATACCAAGGCGGCCTCCGGTAGTTAAAGTCATCCTGGCCGTCCTGTCATTGGAATTGGTAGAGGCAATGAAGCCGAGGTTATTTCCAATTTGTTTCAATCCTACCACAGCCGTATTTTCATTGCCTTCATCGCGTAGAAAGACCAATTCGTCAGATTTATTAAACGATTGCCTGAGGCCAGATGAAGTTGTATTGTAAATATGTATTTGGTCTTGCTGCATCACTCCGAAGTTAATGCCGTTCATATCTTGAACACGAACCTGGTGCCCCAGTTGGGTTTTTGTAGTACCATCCACTACCTCCAGTTTTTCTTGTGGAGTAGTGGTGCCTATGCCGACATTGCCATTGTTGTAATACGCATCGGTACCATTGAGGGACCATACGGATGAACCTGATCCGCCGCCAAAATTGACCCATCCCGCGGAGGTTTTCCCCTCGAATCGGTCGTTTTCGTAACGAATACTGCCATTGCTCCCAAAACCTCTATTGGTGGGGCCTCTACCAATTAAGATAGTACCGTTTTCCCAAACCTTGAACGCTTCTTCTCCTGACGAGAGATTAAATGCGAATGCATCATTTTCAATGCCAATACCCCAATCAGGATAAGAACCTATATCCTTCCGGGAAATAAGTCTAATTTCAGAATGTTCATAATCAGTACCATCGACATGCATCATCGTCAAACCACCATGTCTATCTATCGTCATTATCTCTTTTCCCGGATTTGTAGTGGTGCGGTCTGAGAAAAAACTTAGCCCCCCTTGCAGATTGTGCAATACAACAAAGTCGCTTCCTGATCGCTTAAATCCAATCCCCACGGTTCCATTATTTGCCGATTCAAACAAACTCAATATACCATTATTTCCATCGGGATTGGGGCCTACGACATGTAACCTGGCTAGTGGATCCTCTACATTTATACCAAAGTTTCCTCCGTCTTTGATAGTCACCCTCATTGTCCCCTGGCGCCATGGATCTCCTCTTTCATAAAAACCCAATGTGCCATTGGGAGATAACCTCATTGCATAGGAACTCGTCAGACCAACTCCTAAAGAAATGCCAACTGGTACTTGATCCTCTGTCTGAAAAAAACCCAAAATACCACTTACTCGAGATGGGTTTGGCATTAGCACATGTAGTGGCGTGGTTGCACCCCCCTGACCGTTCACTTGTACCCAATTGTCAGTGTATATACCAACCGTGTTACTATAATTCCACTGGCTCATAGCTTCATGTGAAAAAAGGAACAGAAAAAAGACAAGTAACAGACTAGTTTGCCGAAGGCAGGAAGGGAGAATTGGGTTACTTTTCATAAGTATCGGATATTTAACGAGTGTATGCATCGAAGGATGGTGACCTTGTGATTGCCCCATTGAAGAAGTGATTTCTTCAAGGTTATTTTTTTGATATTTCATGATTTTAATTTTTTAAAATGAATTGACAGGTATAGGTGGCTGCTGCCGTATGGATTTTAAGCAGGTAGGTCCCCGCCGGTAGCCCCTGGTCTTTAAGGTTGCCCAGGTCAATTTCATGGTTGACCACCAGATGTCAGAGACCTTCTGATTAGGGTAGTTTTTACCTGAAAATGGTAGGTACAGCTTATCTGTCCAGGCAGCACAACCTACCTGACCTACTGCTCCGGAATTGAATCTTCGTATTTGACAATGCACCGTCATGATTCAGTTCTTTTTAACCAGTAGTCGCTCTACCCATTGATCCTTGTTTCCTCTGATTCCCAGGAAATAAGTACCCTCCGCCAAATTAGGCGAACCCACAGTCAGCGTGTAAGTGCCTGCATCCAGTAAATCCCATTCGTAGGTTCCGATGATTCGACCCTGAACATCAAACAATGCACCTTCATATAGGCCTGTTGCATCAGGGGAAATCTCAATCTGAGCATTAAAAACACCTTCACTTTCATTGGGATACACGACAACACTACCCGAATGTGGCAACTGGGGGGTTTCTTCTGTTTGCTGCGCTACCCTGGCAGCTACCCCATCTCCGATAAAAGGTCGAGGATAGATTTGGATAGTATACTTACTATCAACCTGATAGGTGTCTGAAATATCATAATTTCCTGATGGGCCATTATAGGTATCGGTACCGCTATCGAAGGAAAAGGCCGTATATATCAGGTCAAGCCTATCATCAAATTCCCGAGCTTGAATTCCTCCATACCGTCCATAGATTCCTCGCATTTTTGTAGCTCCCTGAGGATGGTCATTCGGTGCATAGTCGGGGGTCAAAGTTGCATCATTGAAATCCAATCCCGGATCCCCTCCTGTACCATTGGTGATGTAATCCACTCCATTCCACTGCCAATGTTCAAACCAACTGGCATCCGCTGCAAGCACAACATCTACCCCCCAGTTTGCCAATGGCCAACTTTGTAACTTCATTTTTAAATCGTGAGGATTCGCAAAGCTCGATATCCCATTAAAATGTGAGGTTACCACCTGGAATTTGTCACCTTCATTATGAGACCTCTCCAACGCTTTCTTCAACCAAAAAGCCTGCGCGTATCGTGAATGATCCCCTGTTGGGGCAGTTGCCGGGTCGTAGCTGGCGCTATACTCTATGCCATAAGGTTCGAGTACACCATTAGCTCCTGAGCCCTGAACGTCATACATAGTGCTAATGACGAAAAACCTGATATCCCCTTGTTTATAGGTATAAAACCTTCCACCGTAAGCAGGATCATCATTGCGATGAATACCCGATATCGGGACCTCTCTGATCGACTCATAATAGCGATGTTCAGGACCCTTAAGGCCAAAATTTACCAATTGATCTGTCGGGAAATACTGTGACCAGTTATCATGAAGTGCTTCGAAAGTATTCTGATGACTCGTATTTTCGTAATCGTGATTCCCGGGAGTCGGATAAAAGGCATTGGGTTTATCTTGCGTGTCCTGCGATATCCAATCACCGTAGTACTGTTGCACATTATCCTCGAAGGTGGTGGCACACTCCCCTCGGCCATCCGGCAAAGCATTCTGATAGTTGTCATTTCCAAGGCTCACAACAAAGTCAGGTTGCAATGAACTGACCCAATTAGCCACCTTGCTGGTTCCTGACACAATGGTCTTGCCATTGAGGTTGTAGGTGGCATTGGTAGACGTGTGATACGACTCGTTAAAACCTCTGTCGCAACCATAGTCTGCGATGATGGCAAACTGTTGCTTAACGCCCCAGTTGGCATCTAATGATTGATACAAGGCCTTGTAAGCCAGCTGTATGTCTGTATCTTTTAAGAGATTCGTGGAAACGACCCGGTTATTGATCTGATCGATAGCCATGGCGATGGGTGCCTGGTTGATGTCCAGCTGGCCCCAGTTAGGTAAAGGCTTTTTGTCCCCAATACGTTTCATTGCAACGATATCCGGTAAGCCCATGTATTCATGAAAGAAACCGAGATCCGTGTAAGCACCTAATGCCGTATTGACTTCCGTTGGCCTAAAAGGAAGTGCCATAACAGCGCCATAGGGTCCCGGTGCTTCCCGTATTACTTCTTCTTCCCTGGCAATGTGTCCGGTAGATCCCTGGTTACTAACGTAACGGTTGTATTCTACATATCCGTTTTCTTTCAGGGAAGAAACGGTACTGCCCACGGTCAATCCCATGTAATGTTTGTCAAAAGCTGTTAGGGCATCATCATAGTCCTTCTTATAAGCCTCGATGCTATTATCCTTATACCTCGTTGATAACTGACTGATGGTTCCGTCTGCGTTTAATCTATGGGAACCTACCCATAATTGCAACCAGTTATAGGTAAAACCAGCCCCAAAGAAACTTGGAAAATATCCCTCTTTCCACTCCCTGTGGATCCTACTCAGGTCTAATGAGGTTCCGGAACTTTGCTCTGACAAGGAAGCCAATGCTTCCAGATACACCAAATCCGTTTCCTCAGAAAATGCCTGACCCCAGGCATTGCCCCTGGAGTTAAGTGCTCCGGTTCTTTGATTGAGATCAAAAGCCAACCGACCTGCATTATCGTTTGCCATGCCATCGGCATGCCTGGCTGGCATGACAAAATCGGACCATTCTGTCATGGTCAACAAATCGTTGGCATAATTCACAATATCTGCATTGTCAGGATAATATTGTCGAGCCAGACGGATCCCCTGGGCAAATATGGCCCAGTCAATGGTGCTGATCGCCATTTGTCCGTTGGGCCAGTCTGCGTTCTTAGGAAACAGGTCACCATGAGTATCATAAAAGTGACTAGGCATTCCTTTCCATCCTTTGGTCCCATTGCGATAGTTGACCATATCGACGCCACCTATTTCATGGAAAAATTTCAGTACCCGCCTGACCCTTTCCTCTGCCAAAGCAGACGTGAGGTAACCATTTTCCGCTGCCAATATTGTTACAGCAATGCCCATCCCCTGTCCACTCAGGGAAAGCTTGTCCTCTTCGACCGCCGACTCTTTGAACGCACCTTTATCAGTATCTATCTCCACATAATTCCAATCAAAAAAGCGGTAGACCGAAGTTTTTAACCAATCATGCAATGGTGTACTCTCGGTCGGAGGAGTATAGGTTACCTGTGGCTGATCATAAGGTTTGTTTAGCAACGTCATTCCATCCACGAAATAAGTAGGTTTAGCAGATGCGGAAGGATTATTAACCTGAAACAGGCTCAAACGTATCTTGCCAAGCTCTTTAGTCTGACCACCATTGAAATACAGTTCAATATCCCGATCAGGCTTGCCTGTACCTTCAAAAAGAGTATACTCTCCGTTAGTTAATCTTATCAACCCACCAGTTACCCCCAGATAATAAAGCTCTAATTCTGTTCCACTCACATCAAATGCTCTTATAATGAAAGTAAATTGGGTACCCGTTCCCATTGAGGCTGATGAAATCCCCAGGTTGAAACTGAAACCGTAAACATTCACATTATGTGCAGGTCCGGAAGGTGAATTAGTAAGGGCTGTGGGGATATTAATGTCCAAATCAAGCCCCGCACTAGTATGATCAAAACCAGTTAAATCGACCTTAAGAAACCGGTTAAATCCAAGATGTTCAACTTCAGTTTGATAAGTGGCAGGGGTATGATCAATAAAATTGTACTTACTGTTGAGCAATGTACGATCACTTCTCGCGTCATCAAAGGTGAGCAACGGGATACCTACCGGATTGCTATGTTCATCTGCAAAATCATTCTGATTCGGATATGGCGCGCCCGACATATATATTTGGTCCGGCTTGCTTTCATCGGCACTGTTCCTTTTGGGGTTCAGATTATATGCTACCAAATTGGGATCAAGATCCAGTATGTTTTGATCGCTTACATCCACCAATACCTTGTGCTTGTACAACAGGTCGTAATAAAATTCCAGTTTATTCTTCTCTACATCAGGCATGTGCCGCTCAAGCTCTGCCTCTGTCGGGCGAGAATCCGGTGATCCGTAATCCAGCCAGTCATTAGACGTCACAGCATTGGACACATTCTGTACGGCTACTCGAGGTTCCCCGGAAAAGATATCTCCTGGCTTTCCTCCTGATCCCCGCACATCATGGTTATTGAAAAAGTCATGTAGATCCACAGAGGTCTTGATGTATCTATTGAATTTGTATCCGTCACTGGGTGAAATACCAATCCAGGGATACCATCTCAACCACCCCAGGATATCCTGATTGGTACTCAGGGTAGCATCTTCATATAGCCATGACATGATATTTTGAAAGGCATCTGCATCCGAAGGCTTGGCATCTTCCTTTACTTTCGTACGATCAAGGGTCTGACTTGCTGCAGATAGGGGATCTGAAAAGCTTCCCGGCAGATGGTAGAGCCATACGTCTCCCCATGCCTCGGGCCAGACACTTGACGGATCAAAGTTGTCGATAAACGCATTGGTCAATTGTACTGGTTTATATGCATCAGAATAAGGAGTAATCTCATTAAATCCGTGAACCAGCTCCCATGAATAGCGTGCATTGAAATCGTTGGCACGGCCTTCCCGATGATTCTTGTGCGATGATCTGGGGCCTACGTTATATTCATACAATGAATTAGCCTGCGTAATTTCTGCGACACGTAATTTATCCAGGTTCAAATTGATGGTCGAATTGTGAGGCGCAAGCCATTGTCGTTCTTCCACGGTCAATGGTCTGTACTCGATACTTGCCCTGTTAAATTTCTGATCGAGCTGAGAGACATTAGAAATTCGGCTATCAAATTCTTTGACCTTCACGTTCACTTTCGTGGGATGCTCCGTATCACCATTGAACCTCACCTGTACTTCGAACTCTCCCAGCTCATTGAACTGGTACGTAAAATGCCTTATCGTGCTCGTCTGTACCGATGTACCATTGCCAAACTCATCCAGTTTCACCACTTCCCAGTGCATCCGCTGCCCGGCCACTGAAGAAGGCATTCGCTTGGCCTCATTCCTCCAGCTCTGATAGGGATCTTTGCTGTTGTTTTTCCAGAAGGATTCGATTTTTCTCCCAGCACCGATAGAGGAAAAAGTCACTTTATCTCCGACATTCAGCACGTATTCCCGCACATAAGGGTCGGCAAAACCTTCGCCGTAGGGCATCGAAAATCCTTCACCTGGATCTTCCGCCGCGCGAATTTCATTCATGGTCTCATAGGATCGATCTCCCTGTCCCTCTTTTAGATCAATTCCTCCCTCCGGCACTAATGATGTCGGGGCATATGGAAAAGGATTACTTCCAGGGATGGTCAATGAGTTGGGGGGATCCATGATCATAGGCACTCTACCGGCAACAATTACCGAATCCAAGCCATCTGCGGTCTTGTAGTAGGCGGCAATCGCCACCCAGCCGCTGAATATGTTGAAGTTCGCAGTTAAAGTTTGTGCCGAAGCGTCGTACGTGGCTCCACTGTAAACATCGAGGGTAGAGTCAACCAGGAACTTTCCATTGCCCGCGTCGTATGTGAGCATGCTGATCGAATAAAAGCCTTCATCACCATTAGCCACTCCTTTGAGCTCAAACGAGTTTGTGTTGCCAAACCCCATTGGATATTGGTCCGCATTGAACGATCCATAAAAACCATGATCCTGACTTTGCGGACTGACCACTTCCTGGCGGAATTCAATGACAAATCCATCATCCAACGTCACAGACACGACGCCAGGGTGCTTGTTATTCCCTGTACTTTCATTCCCTAAATACCAGCAGTCATCCTGACATGGAACAGGCTTATCGGTGTTGGTATCCCTCGTCAGCCAGGTACCCGTCGACGGACTATCCCCTACATAAAACGTGTGCGTATCCTCAATCTCATAACCGTTGTAGTAGTAATCCGCTGGCAAGTCCGCATCCTTATACTTTTGATACGCCGTTATCATGTCATTATACAGGAATCCCGCCTTGGGAAAACCACGATCTTTGTCCCAAACCAACGGATAGTTTTTGTGAGCGACCTGGTAGGTATAGTGATCCATACCATCGTCCACAACAAAGTCCCCCGCCTGGATATTCAAGCTGGCCTTTTCCTCACTAGCCCACATTTGTTGCCAGTTTTGATTGGTTAAGCCTGAGTTGAAATCATCGACGAAATTGGTCGTTGTGATGATACCTACGTTATTGGCCCCGTGTTTAGCAGATGCCGCTGCAAACCATGCTTCATAGGTTTTATCACCATGTCCGCTACCTGAAGCATAAGCAGAATCTTCCTTGGATCCTGCATAGAGAAATTCGTCTATATCAAACCCGGTAGTATATTCCGGAATGGAATTGGGGCCTTCCCCGTACTTTCTGTACAATTCCAGAAATTGCTTTGCCCACCCGGTAGATTGCGATTCTCGCTGATAGCCGGTGACAGTACCCTGGCTATTGAAAAACCCACGCGTCTTAGGATAATATACGTTGGGTTTGTAAATGGTTTTATTCGCATCCGAACGCCTTTGTGCATACCATGTCCAGGACTTACTTTTCGGTGTTTCCTGTTCCCAGTCTCCGGTTTTGATATATGGCTTGAATGATTCCGGATAGGAATTTATCATGCGGAAGTGCGTCTGCGCTTCAAATCCGACCCAGGGTTCATATTGGTTTGGACCATAATCAGGTGTAGTGATGAACTCCCTTTGCGCTGCAAAACCACCTGCAAAAACCTTGGGTACACCCTGAATTTTCGGGTTAGTAATTTGATTTTGAGCTCCCAGGACAATATAGGTCACTTTATCACCAGCTGTTAGCGGGACTTTATGGGCTGCTCCAAAAGCTAGTTTTGTGTCCGTATTGACCGTCGCCATTGAAGCCTGTTCTTCGGTGAATAAGTAATGATCTTCATTTCCATTGGATCGTAAAACTGTAACCTGAACCCCTTTGTTAGTATTTCCGAAAACTGCTAATGGAATGTTCAGGTTTACTCCGGGTAAATCCAACAATTCCAGCGTCGAAAGTTTCATCGTCAGTGTTAGTGTTACAGGTATTTCTCCACTGCCGACCCCATCGATCCCGGTAGTATTAGCCTGTTCAAAATAGGCACGAAAAAGTCCACTTCTCAATTCGTTGGAAGTCCAAAGCGGGGTAGCATTTGGAATCTGAGACGGATCAAGCTCAACCATTGAAAGCGTTCTATCCAGCAAAACCTGAGTGTATGGCCCTGCTGGAATACTTTGTTTTTGAGTTGTCCCATCGGGGTATAAATAGTAAAATGGCTTATGAGAGTAAACCTTATCATTGGGCTTGTCTGATCCCGCATGAGCTATATGCCCCAAAATGTAGTCTCTATCGATATGTGTAGATAGCTGCAAATGGATGTAACCGCCCGACTGAAGGGTCCCTTTTAGGCCCCAATCGTCCGTAGCTCTGAAATTTGCTTCAAGAGCCAATGCCTCGGGTAAGGTCAAATTGATCGTCGCAGATAAGGTAAACTCCGTACTCCCTGCGCTGACGGATCCATCCTCATGGAAAGTTTGTCCGATTGCAACTTGATGACTAACTATTCCTATGACAAGGAATAACACGTTTAAACAGCTAAAAAGGAATTTCCGAAGTTTTCCCCTCTGGTACGGATGGCTTGCAGGTGGCCATCCCCTATGAATGGTATTTTCTTTACTCATAATTTGGCGCAGAATAGGTTTTTGTTAAAAAATTTGATGTGGAGCATAGATGATGCAGGTTAGGTTAAATGGATAGGTGTCATTATTCTATTTTCATAGGCATGATTTGTTTAATGGATAAATCCCATTTCCCGGGAAATGCACCCTCCTTTATTAGAATTAGGTTAGGTTCATGCCGAGGTTTCACATGGTCGTTTCACGCTTTACTATCGGCGATTCACTCTTTTATTGTTGTAGGGAACCCATCCAATCAAATGACATCAGGTTGCTTCACCTGATTTATTAAAACCGTCGGGGAGACGACAGTTTTTATTGAACTTATTGGATTTTCTGCGGGTTTACCTGCATTTTCATTCCCAAATCCAGGCATCTTTTAACATTTCCTCTAATCCAAATGCTGCCTTCCATCCTGGTTGTTTGTATGCCCGGCCCTTGTCGGTGGTATCACCGGCGAGCCAAGGCAGGCAGCATATTTGAAAAGGTGCTTCTAGTTAGTGATAACACCAACTGAGGCAGGGAGTCTTTTTAAAAGGTGCTTTCAGTCGATGATAACACCAACTGAGGCGGGGTTGAATTTATTGGATTTTCTTTTGGTTTTGGTGCATTTGCATTTCCCAATCCCACGCATCCTTTAGCATTTCCTCCAATCCAAATGCTGCCTTCCAGCCTAGTTGTTCTTGTGCTTTTGAAGGATCCCCGTAGATGATCGGAAGGTCTCCTTCTCTTCTCGCTACGATCTCGAAAGGAACTTTTATCTGGTTAACCTGTTCAAAAGTCTCGATCACTTCCAGCACGGAATAACCCTGGCCTGTTCCCAGGTTGAACACGTTGTATTTCCCGGTTTCCTTTTTGAGCGCCAGCACGTGTGCCCTGGCCAGGTCAGTCACATGAATGTAATCTCTGATCGCCGAGCCATCCGGGGTATCATAATCATCCCCAAATACCCGCAGTTTACCACGTTTACCTAAAACCGCTTGTGTCAGGAACGGTACCAGGTTATTGGGGATACCCTGAGGTAATTCCCCCAATTGCCCATTCGGACTCCCTCCCACAGGATTAAAATACCGCAAGGAAACAAAGGAACAGGTGCTTACTGCTGCATAGGCCTGAAGCATTTCTTCGCACATCTGTTTGGTCTTTCCGTAAGGCGAAGGGGTGTCACCAAAAGGGGTGTCCTCCGTGACAGGAAGGTGTTCGGGGTTTCCGTACACTGTACAGGAAGATGAAAAAATGAACTTGTCCGCTGAAGATTGATCGACCTTTTTCAGAAGATTGATCAGGCCAGTCACATTTACATCAAAATATAAGAGGGGCTTTTGGACGGACTCGCCTACAGCTTTCTTAGCAGCAAAATGAATGACACCCTCTATTTCATATTTTTTGAAGCAATTCTCCAGGAAGGTGGCGTCTCTTATGTCTCCTTGTTCAAAGATGATGTTCTTGCCTGTCAGGTCTCTTAACCGATCCAGAATGAAAATCTCCGAATTCGAAAGGTCATCCATGATGACCACCTCGGAACCTGATCGTATCAATTCTAAAGCGACGTGGGAACCGATATAGCCCAGGCCTCCGGTGAGTAGTATGTGTTTCATGTGTTTGGTTTTAAATGCGTCTACCCTTCGACTTGCTATCTATGACAGATTGAGGATCTTTTCGATGAATTCAGCATGAAGCGCATCAAAGAGATACCGGTATTTTTTGCCCTTAATAAAATATGAGTTCAAAAAAACCGGCATGACGCGCTTATTTTAGTCCGTTATTTATGTTTGATGAGTTTGCGATTTTATAATCTACTTGTGCTCTTTTCAATGCTATTAAGCTAAGATTCGTACGCTCGCAATGACGATCTTATTCAACCTGTCATCTGGCTTTGGATGTCTACCCTTCGACAGGCTCACCCTTCGATAAACTCAGGGCGACCTGCTGCACATCTACCAAAAAATAGCATAGAGTACGGCGCAAACTAGGGTTACGGCAAATGCCAGGATGTTGAAATTTTTATCTGTTGTGAAGGTCCCTTCTTCAGGAAATATGCCTTTGGCATCGATTTTCCTACCGCTCAGCGTAGCGATCAAGGCAATTGTGATCAGTGCGGTCAGGCCCATTTGGTGCATCCAGGGAAGCTCAGTGAGGCCCTTCAAGGCCAGGGCTATGGGAATGGAACCGATCACTCCCCAAATGGCGGCTTTGTTGGACGTTTGCTTCCAGAATAGTCCCATCAAGAAAACGGACAGAATACCCGGGCTTACGATTCCGGTGTACTCCTGAATGTACTGGAAAGCCTGATCAAGCCCTCCTAATAACGGAGCCATCAAACAGGCGATGACCAAAGCTACCGCTGCGGAAATTCGGCCGACATTGACAATTTGCCGATCACTTGCCTCTCGTTTGAAGTGCGCTTTGTAAATGTCCATGGTGAAAATGGTGGATGTTGAGTTGAGCATAGATGCCAGGGATGATACGATTGCCGCCGTTAATGCAGCAAATGCTAATCCTTTCATTCCCGAAGGAAGCAATTGCATGAGCCACGGGTAGGCTTTGTCAGATTCACCCGCCGAAGGCATGTTCGGTGTTTCCCCTATCCGCGCGAGGATTTCAGGGTCGTTGATCATGACATACGCAGCTATACCCGGAATGACCACAATGAAAGGGATCAACAACTTGAGGCCAGCCGCCAGAATGATCCCTTTTTGCGCCTCCTTCAAGGATTTCGCTGCAAGGGTTCGTTGAATGATGTATTGATTAAAACCCCAATAATACAGGTTAGCTACCCACAAGCCACCGATCAGTACCCAAATGCCCGGCAGGTTGGCATACTCCGGGTTTGACTTTTCGAGGATCATGTGAAACCGATCCGGCGCTGTGTCCACCAAATACTTAAAGCCCTGGATCCAACCCCCATCATCCGACAGGACATTGAGCGCCAGATAGGTGGTCACTAAACCTCCCAACACCAAAAAGAAAACTTGCATGACATCTGTCCAGGCAACCGCACTTAACCCACCATAGAGTGAATAGGCAGCCGCAAACAAAGCCAGGAACAGGACACCATAGCTGAGTGGCAAGCCCATAATGGTTTCGATGGCGAGTGCACCGAGGTATAACACGGAGGTCAGGTTGACAAATATGAACAGTCCTATCCAGAACACGGCCAGAATGGTTTTCAACTGAGCGCTGAATCTCTTTTCAATGAATTGAGGAATGGTATATATCTCCTTTTGAATGAAGATAGGCAGAAAGTATTTGCCTACAATGATCAGCGTAATAGCCGCCATCCACTCATAAGAAGCAATCGCCAATCCGGAGGCAAAACCTGATCCCGACATCCCGATGAATTGCTCAGCAGAAATGTTCGCGGCAATCAATGAGGCGCCCACGGCCCACCACGGTAGCGATTTACTCGCCAAAAAGTAGTCTTCGGCATTTTTCTCTTCTCCTTTTTTACTACGAGAAACCCATAGGCCGACACTTAGGATGAGGATCGCATATCCGCTGAAAATGATCAAGTCAAGCGTAGAAAATGTCATATCGTAGTACCGTTTAATCTTTGTGTTTTATAATGAACAGGCGTTAAAGACCTCAATTTGGAAGCGGCTTGTTCCGGGGTGATGTCTCTTTGTGGGTTGGCAAACATCTCGTACCCTACCATGAATTTCCTGACCGTCGCGGACCGGAGCAGTGGCGGGTAAAAAACATAGTGAAAATGCCAGCCTTCATGATTGCCTCCATCAGTCGGTCGCTGCTGCATACCTGCGGAATAAGGAAATGAAGTTTCAAAAAGGTTGTCGTACCTTCTGGTTACATCCAAAAGCGATTCTGCAAAGGAGGTTTCCTCCTTAAGCGACATTTCAGCAAGTGATTGAAAATGTCGCCGGGGAAGAATCATCGTCTCGTAGGGCCAAACGGCCCAGAAAGGAACCAGGCTTACAAAGTGATCATTCTCAGCAATAATACGAGATCCGTCTTCCAACTCCTGATCCAAATAATCAGCCAGCAGGCTCCTCTTGTTGGCTTCAAAATAGGCTTGTTGTGTTTTTGTTCTTTTGACAATCTCATTGGGAACGGCGCTTTGTGCCCAAATTTGTCCATGGGGATGCGGATTGCTACATCCCATCATTGACCCTTTATTCTCAAAAATCTGGACATTTGCGATCAACTCCATCCTGGACAGTAACTCAAACTCATGTTCCCAGGTCCGGATCACTTTCCGGACTTCACTCACTTCCATTTCAGGCAAAGTCTTTGAATGATCAGGGGAAAAACAAATCACCTTACATATTCCTGTCTCTTCCTGCATCCTTAAAAGGCCTTTGCTCGTTTCCGTGGTTTGACCGTGATCATAGATCGCTGCAAAATCATTTTGGAAAACATACGTATCCCCGTAATCGGGGTTCCTGAGGCCACCGGCCCGTTCATTTCCCGGGCACAAGTAGCAAGTCGGATCGTATGTCGTCTGGCTTAGCACAACAATCCCTTCTTTCTGCCCTTGCCATGGTCTTTTTGTTCGATGCGGTGAGACCAATACCCATTCATCCGTCAATGGGTTATACCTTCGGTGTGGCTGTTCTTCAAACTTCATGAATATTGATTGATGATACTCCCTGAGAGATTTTCGTGAAAATTGGAGTGATCTCCTGATTGAATAAATGCTTATAGGATATACCTAATTCTTTCACGAAATCGTGCTCATAACCCGATTGAATCAAATTGATCGTACATCCACCAAAACCACCACCCATCATTCTGGCGCCGGTGGCATAAGGCCATTCATTGGCAAAAAAGGTCATGAAGTCAATCTCGCGGCAGGTGATTTCATACTCTGTCTCCATACCCATTTGGGCGTTCTTCAGTATCGCACCCGCTTTGATCGTATCCCGGGCTTCCAGGGCTTTGCAAAAAGCTTTCACACGTTCATTCTCTTCTACGATGTATTTGCACCTTCTGAAGATGACTTCAGGAAGCTTATCTTTATGCGCATTTAATTTATCCCATGTTATATCACGCAGCGACCTCATTCCCTCGTATTCCTTTTTCAACAGGTGAACCCCTTCCTCACATTGGTTTCTCCGTTCATTGTAAGCCGAATCTGCGAGGTTATGCTGTACATTAGAATTACAGATCACGATGGTATGATTATCCAGATCCACAGGGAAATAATCAAATTCAAGTGACCTGCAATCCAGTTTGATTGCCTGACCCTCCTTTCCCATCATACTTGCGAACTGATCCATGATACCGCATTGAACGCCCACATAATTATGTTCGGCCTTCTGTGAAATCAGCACCATCTCCTCTTTTAAGAGGCCCAGGTCAAAAAGTTCGTTCAATGCAAAGCAAGTTCCGCATTCTAAGGCTGCAGATGAGGACATACCTGCTCCACTGGGAATGTTGCCCGCAAATGTCATGTTGAAGCCCGGAACATGCTGACCTATTTTTTGTATTTCGGCCACTACTCCCAAAATGTAATTTTGCCAGCTACCAGAAGGGAGTGGATTGATCTCTCTGGTTTCAAAAGCATGCTTTTCCTCTATGTCTAAGGCGATCATCTGAGATGGCTCATTCTTTTCGGATGGACCGATGGCGAATACAATTTCCCGATCTATGGCGGCGGGCAAAACGAATCCCTCATTATAATCCGTATGCTCACCAATGAGATTTATTCTTCCGGGTGCGCGAACCAGCAAATTCGGTTTTCGTCCAAAGTGACTTTCGAATGCCTTTCGAACTTCACTGATTATTTGTGTCGACATGATTGCTTAATGCAAACTAAGCTGGCGGAAAGGACCAAAGTCCTTTCCGTAAAGCTCAGCACTATACTACTTATGTATGAAGAATATCTATTATTTCTGGCGGTCGTAAAGTTTCACCTTATACACTCCAGGGGTAATGATAGTATTGGCACCACCGGGAGAATAAACAAACTGATCCCCATCAGATACCTCCAGGTCCGTTTCCTGAAATTGAAATTCAGAACCGACCTTATTTTCCCTACCTAATGCTCTGAGTAATTCGTGGTGATAGGTTTCATCGCCATTCAGCCAACGCGTTACTGTCCATTCACCCTCATCAAACCTCCCTTCGGTTACTTCCGCTATGTAGGTAATCTTTTTGCCCTGTGATTTCTGAAAAGTTGCTTTGAAATTCATTCCGACCACAAGGAATTCCTGCTCTTCGGTATTAATCAATAAGCCAAAAGCAGGTTTTTCCGGATCCTGGATCTTGATCTCAATTCGATACTCTGAGACCTCTATGGCTACATCCTGATCGTCTTTGGTCAAATGAATACCCCTCATTTTACCTGTTCCCTGGTATTTTGTGATGATGGGATGCAATTCATTCAATACACCATAAGACTGGCTGTACAAAACATCTCCTGCCGCGTCTTCTATGGCAAAAGGAGAGAAACAGATCGCATCATGTTCGGCGAATGCATAGAAAGCACGGGCTGCGTCAAGCGATGATTCAGGTACCAATAAAGGATTGTCTTCACGGACATACATTTGATAGATTTCCTTATAGTTCGGCAAATAAATGTCCGGGCAAATGATGTCAATAGCAGGGGCCGCTGCTTTATATATGTCCATCACTCTTGAGACAGGACCTCCATTAGGATAAACACCAGGCAAATCATCCGGTTGCTGAACGATCCAGGCATTTACAAACATGGGTAAGTCATGGACCTTACGCCCGGATGCTGCGATATAATCCATATAGCTAGCGTAGTTCCATGCCATGAAAAATTCCCTGGATTGAGGATTGTCCCCAAAAACCTCACGCCAAGTGCCTTTGGTTTTACTTCCGGCAGCCTCCCAGACGGAACGCACCTCCTCTTTCAATAATTTCTTATTGGATTTGAGATAGTCAAGGAGTTGTTGAGGAACCTGATCGTTATATGCCTGCTGAGCGGCTTTCTGGTAATCAATATCACCAAATAAACCGACCTCATTTTCCGGCTGAACCATGATTACCGTATGGTTGCTATCCTGCTCCTTGATTCGCTGCATCAGAGCGGTAAAGGCTTTTGCATCTGCGTTTCTTGATTCCTCAGAAAATACCGAAAGTGTCTCCATGCTGTTTCCTTCTTTCGTTATGGCTCTGGGAAATCTCTTCGTATCCTTCTTGACCCAGGTGGGTATGTAGCTTGATTGACCGTTTTTCCAGGAGGCAAACCATATCACTACTAGTTTCAGATTATTCTTTTCAGATTCCTCAATGAGATAATCAATCAGTTCATAATCAAATTCGCCCTCTCGGGGCTCAAACTGATCCCATGTAACCGTAGCAAGAACGGTATTGAGGTTCAGGCTTCTGAGTTTTGGCCAGATGCTTTCCATGTACTCTATCGAAGAAGCTGATGAATTGTGCAGTTCTCCCGCAATCATGAGGTATGGTGCTCCATCCACCCACAGTTGGTTGTTTTTTAGTTGTGGAAGGGAGGGTTGTGCGTGTGCACTGCACAACCATAATAAACAGATGATGAGAGTTTTTATTCTTTGGGTCATTTCCCGCTTTTTTTTGGTAAAGGACAGGATAATGTGAAATGACATTCATTTTTAAACATTTTATTTCTTGCTCAGCTAAAGAAAAGTGAGAGAACGCATTTTGATCAAGAGTTCAGGCAAATAGCCATGAATCCGTGTTTGACAACAAGGCAACCGAAGAAGGCCAGAGACACTAAATTACCTTCTCGTTTTTGCATGGTGGTAGAATAGAGAATCAGACTATCCCTACTTTGTCAAGTTTCCTTTTCACCCTTTGATTCCCTGAAGGGAAAGTACGAATATCAAGTGAACACCCTTTGGGCTGTGGTAGATGCAATTGATTTTCTAACTTGACAAAGTAGGGCTACATGAAGAGTTTCTTTCAAATCACAGCAATCCAAACCTTATTTAGATCCATGAGAGGCTGATTAGAGTTGAGAGATGCCTCAAGGAACGCCGACACCTCCTAAGAACTCCATAAGTCTCTTCTCCTGAGAGGTAACAAATAATCCAATTCATAAAGGATCGCTTCCACTCATTTGGTGTTGAAAAATTTATGAAGTAATCAAAAGAGTAGAGTGGTTATGTCATTGAAAAATAAAAGGCCAACAACCAGTCCAATAAAAACAGAGGGTATTTCTAGAAATCAATCTTTAAAATCATGAAGTTTATTGCAATGAATGAACTTTTCAACTTTCGGAAGGTCTTTTGTTCTAACGACTATTGATTTCAATTAATTGACAATTACGGTCTCTGAGAAACTACGTTCCGCTACATTTACCTGAACAAGGTAGGTCCCTTTAGATATATGTGACACATACAACGCTATGTTATTTCTGCCATTCGAAAGCCAGTTCTTTTGGGTAAGGATCAAACGACCCGAAAGGTCGATTAATTGCAATGTTGCTTCTGAATTAGCCCTGACGCTTATCTCTATTTTCAATGTGGACGTAACCGGATTTGGATATACCAATGTTTCTTCCCGCGCAAAATCCCTCTCTACCTCATTGGACGGTCGAGCAATAGGATTTCTCAAATCTGTCAAAGTTATGTCTAAAGGAACCCCATTTTCAAAGTAGGCACTATTACGGACTACTTCAGTATATAGATTGGTCCTATGCGGATTAGATAACATTTTATTCATCACTGCCAGCTGCCCCCTGGTAAACATCCAACGACAAGGACCATAATCCATCACATTCTCAATCTGGCGCCTAATCCCATTACAAGAAGGTGGATTTGTGCAATCCCGAATTCTGGTACCTGGTGACTTCCAAAATGGACCCTGGGCAAAAGGAGTATCAATAATTCCATCTCCATCTCCACATTCGCTTTCAAAGGGGTGTTGAAGGTTAAAAATGTGACCCATTTCATGCGAAATTGTTGTTCCCGCCCGATTCGTGTCATCAAAAATATCTTCATAGGCAATTATAATGAATTCCTTACCATCGTAAACATCGGGTGATCTTAATGGAGGATCACAATGAATACAATATGCAAGACCGTTAAGGATGTATCCCGGTTTGTCGCTGAAATGACCTGCTAGAACGAAGTTAACGGCATTATCATCAAAGTTCTTCCCAATCTGGTTCAATTCCACATTGAAATTATCAATTGGATAAGTTCCCATTGCCGCACTATATAGAACAATTTCGATAGTGGAAAAAGTCATTCGTGTGTTTGATACTGTTGCTGTGATAGCCAAGGGCTTTACGTTACCAGTCCGATGCAAGTAAATATTATTGACGTGATTCATTATTTCAGAAATCTCTGTCCGATAATATTCAGCATTTTGCACAGCTGAAGGGTCTTCGAGGATATGAAATTTTATTTTTTTAACCTCTCTGAATTTACTACTCCGAATTAAATCCTGATAATCGAAAAAAACTGGAGCATCGAATTTTCCAATGCCTGGGATTTTAAAATCTGTTAAGAAGGCAAAATCGTCAGAGGTCTGAGCAGTAGTGGTCGCAACAATTACGACTGGAATCTGTTCCTGAAATATGTCATAAATCCCGGTAAAACCTTGATGATCCACTAATTGCTGGTAATTCCAACGATCTACTCCAAAACTGGATTGCTTGATATTCCCACTTTGCCACATAGCAGGAAAGTATGTTGCGTCAGGACCAAAATCAGAAGTATTCAACACCACACCCGTTCCACCATATTCGATAAGTGTAGAATTAGTGAAAATATCATACATCAATGTACCCAATCCATTTGAGGTATTTTCAAGATAATGATATACTTTTAAGCGTATCTCTGCATTTCCATCAACAACTCCAAGCATACCTGCAGATTCTTGCGCATTGGCAAGATCAAAGATACTTTTCACATCTACCTGCATCAAATCGTTGACACTTACTCCTGGATCTACTGTGGGGTTAACAGAAGATTGTGATTCCGTTTGTGCATTCACTACAACAACCAACAACAACAGATATTGGCAATAAATTATTTTATAAAAAGGAGCTTTATACATAATTATTTATTTTCATTTATCAAGGTCTTATAAACCATATTAGAATTTGAATACCACTTGGCGTAAGAGTAAAATTTGCTTGTTAGCACATTGAATGCATCATTTGAATAGAATAATGAAAAGAACCAGGGGCTAATGGCACTTGTTCTATATCCTGCTTAATTTGTAATGAGGAAACGAGAAATAAGATTATCTCCCATTTGCACTTTAAAGACGTAAATACTCTTTGTAAGGTGGCTCAAATCAAGTATTATGCTATTTTTTTCTTGTTCAACATCAACTTCTTTTTCATAAATGAGTTGCCCCGAAAGATCATAGATTGCAATCGGACCTTTTATAGCGTTTAACGTGTTGCTCGTGATTTTATAAATGCCATCTTGACTTGGATTCGGATAAATTTTCACCTCCCCTATTTGTTGAAAATTATCCTTCAGGCTGGAAGATTCATGGGTGATGGCTCTGGAAGCTACGCTGGAATTTAAGTTATTCGAGAAGTTCTGTTGAATATCACTTTGTAAAGCGGAATAATTAAATGCATACATTTCTACCTGCTTGGCAATGCTGAAAGAATTTGCATTCCCCAATGCTCCCATCTTTAATTTTGCATTGGTTGCACGATTGAGAAAATGAGTCATGTTGGTACTCCCAATGAAATCCATACCCCAATATACTGGTGAAAGGTAATGCTGATTAGTAACACCGCTGATTTCCGTTTGTATCCAAAAAAAGGATGAAGTAAAATAGAACCGGACTTCCCATGTTCCTTCTTCCGGACTTTGATTTGTTTCAAATAAGGGATCTAACAAAACATAGTCATAGTAAACGTTTTCATCAAGGTATCTGCGGAGTTTCAATGTATTTGATTGATAAAAGACCTCCACAACCATAGAGGAAAAATTGTCCGTACTGAACGAAAGTAAGTTGTTGAGGCGAGTCAGGTCCATTGTGGCTGAGAATCTTATCATCAGTCCATCGAATCGGCCAGCCAAAGGATTTATATCCGAAAAACTAAGTACTTCATTGTTAAATTCAGACTGTTGCCAGGTATGAACAATGGTACCCAGAGGTGTATCATATGCATACGGAGGTGGGCTTTGTGCATATGATCCCTTAGATGAAATAAAAAGAACGAATATTATAATCAATCCATGAAACTTTTTCAAATAGACTGACCCTGGGAAATGAAAATTCACGAGTAGAGTATTACTGATTAAGTTTTGTATTGATATCAGTCCAAATCTCGGGGCGATCTGTTGTAATTAACTGGATCTGACCAAATGGTACATTTAGTAAATTCAACGGATCTCCTCTGAAGTCTGTTGGACTCTTCATAAACCAATTGTTCCATCGAAAAGATACTCCACGTGGCCCATTGGGTTCCGGAGAAAATGAGCCACCCCTCAAGCGTGTAATTTCATAAACATAGTGTAACAGGTTATCATAAGTGACTCCATCTTTTGTGAAAGGATGGAGAAAGGGGTGGTCAGCATTGAGAAAATTGGTTTCATAAGCAAGAACAGAACGCCCACCATTCAAATGCCAATCTTCTACAAATGAAATGTAATCTCTTCTTTGAGGCTGGATCACTGGCATGAATAAAACTTGTTGCAACTGGGATTCGAGTGCTTGTGTCTTAAGGTCGTCAAAAGAGTAGGGTGTTTTAAAGGTCACATATGGAGCCGCATTAGAAGCAAATACTGTGTTCATACAAAGTTCGAATATTTCTAACCAGCTCTCTTTTTGTTTTTGAGGATCGGAGTATTCACAGTTTAATACGCATTGTCCATTTTCTATTTTCGGTTGCAATGATTTAATGTCCACCATGATCAGGATTTGATGTTCCAGGGCGAGGTTCATAAGTTGTGCAAATGAAAGGTAATGTGAAGTGCTGACCGTTCCATTCCTACGCTTAAGGTTCAGTTCTTGTAATTCGCTTAGTGTTTTTGTAAAAGTATAGCTGTCGTCTCCTGAAAAATCAGATATTCGTTTTAACGAAAAATCATGACTCACAACCAACTGGTTATCACGGGTTATGGTGATATCCGTTTCGGCAATTTGCGAAAATTGAGTGGTTGCTTCTAAGGCCAATTCTGAGTTTTCCGGATACCCAGCGCCCAGGTCAAATCCCCACCTTCCTCTGTGAAGTGCTACAATCAAATCTGCATTGGCGGCGAGATCGGGTTGTTTTACTTTGATCCAAGTGCGACAGGGTTCCGTATCTTTATTTGCTTCATCAGAACAAGCATGTGTAGGTTTGAAAAGTGTACCTATGGTACTTTCATCTACAATGCCAATTCCAGGAACTTTCGCAGAATGAAATGTTGCCTGCGTAGTGGTCACTTCAATTATCACAGCCTGAGTACCATTAAAAGGCATAAAAAATGGTTGATCAGCATACACAGAGGTACTACTGTGATATTTCTCCAGGTTCACTCCTAAGGTAGCGGCTGGTATATTGGTACTTGTCCACACCGAAGGATAATACGCTGCGCCAGGCCCCAGATCCGATCGATTGTAAGTCTTAGCCTGCCCTTGAAAATTCTGGGAAGTGGTTGTCGAAAAAATTTCATAGATCAACACACCCTTTCTGTTCAAAGCACTTGGATCGTCGAGATATACGCTTACATCAACTTGGCCTCCGTCGGTAACATCTGCGATTATTCCTCCATCACGCGCTGCACTCAGACCAAAAACCTGATGAAGATCAATGCTTGAAAAGTATGTAGTAATCTGATCCGTGGCTTTTACAGAAAGCGTGAATGCCATGAAGCAAAAAGTGAAACCAAATTTTATATGAGTCATCATCTTCAATTAAAGTAGCTAATCAGTTAGGTTACGCGCTTCCTTGATTTCAATCAGCTCCACGGACGTCTGCTTTACTAATAGGGCAAGGCGATCTGAAATGACATCCTCTTTTACACATTCTTTTATCCCCTAAGGCAGTTATTGGGTATTTGGTATTTGCTGATTAATCAGGGTTAAAAGGTCCTGATAAGTCATTCTCAAAAAATGCGACGTATATTGCCAGGCTATGTTTTATCCGGATATTGAACAAGTGTGTTTATTATTGGAGATGACAGATATTTTTGGCGTTCAAAAGAAAGTAAGTCCAAAAATTCTGAAATGACGCGCTGGATGGCGTTTTAGGTTAGAACTCAGGTTAGTAGGTCTGGGCCAGCCATTGAATACGAACTTTCAGTGTTCTCTTCTAAAATGTCAAAATCGGTATTCCTGTTTTCTGAGACAGAATTCAGGAGTGCTATTTTGTTTATAAGTTTTCCTTAGAATCAATTACATTTTCCTGAAGTAGGGTAAAATTTCCAATGGGGCTTCTATTTCTATCTTCGTATCTCCTTCATAAACTTTTCCGGTATGAGCTTTCCATCTCCCCTTTGGTAGACTAACCCATTTGCTTCTTGCTCCCTTTATCAACACCGGAGCAACTAAAAGGTCATTTCCTAACATGAACTGATCTTTGGTATCTACAAATCCCTGGTTTGGAAAAACATATTCCATGGTTCTCACGACAGGCTCACCAGTTATCGCCGACGTTTTGACCAGGTCCATGATCTCCGAGGTGAATTGTTGACGAAGTTCCACGGATTTCTTAACCGCTTGAAGATGGATATTATCCAGAATACGCCACGGCGCAACTGAAAACTGCATCATGGGCATCAGGGCGTGTGTTTGAGCAGATCGTACAATTAATTCCTGGTCAATGGTGGCTGTATTCCGGAAGGAATTGAACTCCCCGCCCCCAATCATATCGGGGCACGTGAAGTTGTAACCCAGAAGGCCCTGGGTCGTGATGTTTGGAATAAGTAAACTCAAATCAGACCAGTTATGCCCTTTATCGCTCAGTCGTTGAGCAAGTGGCAATCCGGCCATCTTCCACATGGCTCTATATTCGTTTAGCGGAAAATCCAATCCAATTTGCCCGAATAAAGCCGTATGATCATTGGGCGTCAGGCCCTTTTCATAGCTTACCAGGTCATCAGGGTAAAAATAACTATCACCAGCATCCAGCTTAAATCCATCTATATCAAAATCGTCAACGAGGTGTTTTAATTCCCCTTTGAACCAATCTTGCGTGCCGGGATGGGACAAATCCAACAAGGCACTGACTCCATTCCACCAATGAATCATGGCGGGTTGGCCTTGCTCTATCCAGGGTGCACCATAGGTTTTCACCTCATTACCATTCATTAAAAAATATCCTTTTTGGGCCAGTTCGCGGTAAATATCAGAATCGGGGCTAACAAATGGACATACCCACAACATCACCTTGAATCCCAGATCATGTAGCTCCCGAATCATTTCCCTGGGATTAGGAAATCTACCTGGGTGAAAATTCCATTTGCCATAATCTTCCTGCCAGTTGTCATCGATCATCAAAACACCCGGTGGAAATCCGTGTCGTATTATTCCACGTGCATATTCAAGGATATCTTCCTGATTTTGATCATAAACGAGTTCGATCCAGGTATTGTATTGTGGCGCACTAAACAGCAATTCATCCGGTAATTCCCCACTTGCGGGAAAATATTTACCTGAAGCAAATCCATATGCTTCTTTCAAGGTGTTTCCAGCACTATCCAGTTGAATTGCCCTGTGACTAACGATCTGTATCTCGTCATTTTTGAATGTGAACTTAAAGGGCTCTTCCGACCAAATGACCCTACCCCGATTTGAGATCAACAAAGGCTGAACCTGATTTCCTTTATTGTTGCCATACATGTCATATGAAAAGCCGGTTTTGAAAGGCATGCTAATCCCATCGCTTACGGCACCTCCCCACCAATATTCGCCCTGAATAATGGCTATTTTTTGAGTTTCGAGATGATTTTGGGAGAAGCAGCTCACTACAAAAAACATGGCAATCACTACAATTAAAAATCGCGTTTCGTTCATCGTTTGTATTTTTCAAACCCGCACCTCAATTTAATTGACAGGTCTACTCATTGATCACATCCAGTACCTACATTTGGAATTATCTGAAACTATGTAATACGACTTATAGTTCCTCGCTTGTTTGTCCGTACAGCCGCACAGGTCCAGTAACTCAATCGATTTGAAGTCAATAGGGTGTGTTTCGGCCTGAATGGAAATCCATCCTTCTTTCAAGGGCATTCCTTCAACAAATGCCTTTCCCCATTCCCCGGATGTTCCTCCCCCAATGATGGGTTTCCTATAGTCCATTACCACTTCTCCTTCCACCAAATGTTGAATCAGGGAATCTCCTAATACCAGGGCCTCCACCGTGACCCATTGGTCTCCCCTGTAAGTACGGGAGGTAGATTCGATACAATGAGGGGTAAAAAGAGTGTCGGCTAAATTCACATGAGTTCCGGGTGTGCACAGATTACAAGTTGGTCGATTCCCTGAATCTTCACCTCCTAATAATTGCAATTCCAAGGAAATGGGGAATTCCTGTCCCTTTTCCATTGTAGCAGGATCCTGGCAATGAAGCATAAGCCCATTGTTACGAAACGCCCACTCGGGTCCATTGATTTGTTGGAAACCAACAAATCTATAAGTTGCTCTTAACCTGTAATGAGAGAATTTTTCCAGATAGAAGAGATGACCAAAATTACCTTTGAAGGTGTCTTCTGGTAAGTACCGAACACTTAATAAGCTATCGGCAAAGACAAATCGATCTTTGTAGTTTTCTCCAAGTTCGGCATCTTTAAATTTCGGAATCCATTTATCGATGCCAGTTCCATCAAAAAGTGGAATCCATTCTTCCTCACCAGGATCTGAATCCGTGAAGGTCGAAGTACCACAGGCGTATAAAAGCACAAGGGTTAGAAAAATCGATAGGTGATACACTTTTGTCATACTCTTATTTCTTAGTTAGGGACTTGATTAAATCCACTTCCTCTTGAGAATATGGCGTTCCGTCAGATCTGAAAATATCATGAAACCAAACGTCTGGTTCATTCTCATAGGGCTTCTCCCAACTTTCCCAGGGGAATATGGTGTTTGACTTACCGTGCACGAACCCCCAGTTATAGGCAGCGACCTGATGTTCCCTGAACAAAGGAAGGATGTCCTGAAAAGTAGAATTAGCCGTTCGAGCCATGTACTCCGTACACACCAATGGCCGACCAGCCGTCTGCAATAGCTTCACGAGTTGTTCGGTACCTGTCAGATTGGAATAGGCATGAAAATTAATCAGGTCCGAATTTTCATAGCAGAATTTATCAACAGGGCTCAGTTGATCAATATCAGTATGTCCAATGGCCGTCCAAATGCCTGAGCAGATGGGTTGACTGGGGTTTATTTCTCGTGCCCATTGGAATGACTTTTGGAGCAACGCCAATGAATACTGTTCTTTATTTTCTAATTCAGCGACTCTATAACTTGCCACATTTGGATTGGCCGGCTCGTTATATATATCCCAGATCAATACCCGTTGATCTTCCGCATATCGCTGCATGGTTTCCTGCACATAGGGCTTGAGTTGATCGTGAGCGTCTAAATCTCTCAAAATTTCCTTACCCGGGCATTGTACCCAACCGGAATTATGCACGCCCCTTACGGGTTCTGGTTGTATTCCGGGTATTGGGTTAGGATCCCACACATCATCAAAAAAGATGAACATCACTTTTATGCTGTGTTGATCACATATATCAAGAAATTGATCAACTCGACGATAAAATCCTGCTTTATCTTCTTTCCAGGGCAAATAGTGCAGAAAAACTCGCAGTGTATTGAATCCAAGGTCTTCTGCCCAACCCAATTCTTTGTCAATTAGTTTTGGTGAAAACGTATTCCCCTGCCACATCTCCAGCTGATTGATTGCATTGGCAGGAACATAATTATTACCTACCAGCCAGCCGTGATCAACTGCCCATTGATCAATTCTCTCAGTCGTCCACCTGCCGGCAGGGCGATCAATGGATAACTCTTTTTGCTTAGTCGCAGCTGTTTGCTCCGTGTTACTTTCTGAACAAGCTGCCAAGCAAGTCGTCAGTAATAAAACCATTAATTTTCGAATCCTCATGGTGTGGTTTTTCATTGAGAGGTACTGAATTTATAGATGCAAATGGAGTAATATTCCTCTCCCGGATTCAACGTAGTTGTCGGGAAGTGAGGTTGATTAGGGCTATCAGGAAAATGTTGTGTTTCCAGACAAAACGCTGTTCGATGACCGTAAACTTTACCTTCTTTTCCAGTGATAGAACCATCCAGAAAGTTCCCTCCGTAGAATTGCAGGCCGGGTTCATTCGTAAATACTTCTAACATTCTGCCTGAAGTGGGCTCCACCACCCGGGCCGCATAGTTCAATCCCTCCAGGTTTTGATTGAGCACGAAATTGTGATCGTAACCTCTTCCATATCTCAATTGTTGGTTATCGGTCTCCACTCTTGCTCCTATGGTGGTCATTTCGCGAAAATCAAATGTCGTAGTTTCCACGCAGGCGATCTGCCCTGTTGGGATCAGGCCTTCATCAACAGGTGTGTAATAAGACGCATTGATCTGCAGCAGGTGATCATTGATGGTTCCATTACCCGCTCCTTTCAGGTTGAAAAAAGAATGATGTGTTAAGTTCACCACAGTCGGTTGATCCGTACTGGCCCAATATTCTATTTTCAGTTCATTGGCATCGGTAAGGCTGTACAATACTTTGATTTTCAGGTTTCCCGGATAACCTTCTTCCCTATCTTTTGAAAGGTAGGTCAAAGCTAATGTTTGATCGTCTGGCTGCTTCGCATCCCATACGATTGCATCATATCCTTTATCACCACCATGCAGGTGATTTTTGCCATTATTAGTTGCCAGGAAATATTCCTTACCATTCAGTGAAAATTGACCTTCATTGATGCGATTTCCATAGCGACCGATCAACGCCCCAAAGTATTTTTCTTTGGTAGTGAGATAATCATCTATATGATCATATCCCAACACGACATCTTCAAAACGACCTTGTTTGTCAGGAATCCACAAGGACACCACCTTCCCCCCATAATTCGTAACCTGGACAACCAGGCCATGACTATTCTTAAGGGTGAAAAGACTCACCATTTCTCCATCAAGCTGTTTGTTAAAATCTTCTACTTTAAGAAGCTTAATTTCGTTGTTTTGATTCATTTGTGATTTTGATTCTACAATGATCAGGAAGGTAAAAAGTAGCGTTAAGGTTTTTAATCTCATAGCGTAGGTTTGATTTTTTCCCTAATGTCATTCAACCTCAGCAATGAAAGGTAAAAAATCGAGACATCACGTTTTTTTTTTGATATCCTCCTATGAACTAATCAGGCAAATGATTCCAATGATAACTCAGATAAATCTTTTAAACCAATCAGCGAGTCGTATTTGTAAAACAGCACTACAATTACAAATACACACTCTCTGGATCGGCACTTAGTTACACATAGTTCCAAACGTTTTAAAAAAGTACTATGCTCACTAATTAAGGACATAGATTTTCTAAATGACATCAATTCCTTCCTGAGGACAGAATAAGTAAAGTTGTGAAATACAAGCAGGGATCCGATCGAAATATGATCCTTTGCCAAAGCCTTAAGTATTATTCAAAGAGTTGAATCAATGCTTTTGTCTTTAGATTTGACCGGGTATAATGATTTTCTTCAACAGCCTCAAACACCAGGGCATAGGCTCGGCAAAACTTTATAATATCATCCACAATTGCCTTAATTTCATTTGACGTTACTTGCGCTCGTATACTCAAAGAAAAGCGAGCCGAGCGGGAATCAAAATCTTCTCCACTTAATACGACCTCAATTTCTTCTTGTGAGAAATTGCCATTTAAGCGCAAAATCCCATCCTCAATACAAGTGCTTATGTGACAAATTGAGATCCTTTTGGTCCGAAAGACTTTATGAAGAATCCGAAGAAACCTGATATTAAAATCTCGCCAGGATATCGTGCCTTTTCCATACGAAACTTCCAAAATTGCTTCATACAATCCTTCCTGAATTTCACTATTCATTTGGGAAAGTTTCAATCAATTGATGTAATGCCGTTGCAATTTCCGGGTCTGCCTGATACAACTGGCCAATTCGATTGTTTTCAATTTGCTCAATGGCTAGAATAACAGGTCCTATGTTTATATCAAATGGGTCCCAATTTGGAGCTGGTTTTAGTTCGTCGGGTAAATTCTTCAATCTGACATTATCGGGCAGGCCCAGGTATTCATGATAATATCCCATGTTTACATATTCCCTAAGGGCTCTTAAAGCCTCCTCATACGTAAATGGCAAAGCCAGGGCTGCTCCATAAGGTGCGGGAGAAATTTGAATAACTTCTCCCAGGCCTGCGCCATGAACGTTGCCTCCCTGATTACTGATGTACCTCCGCCAATTCAGGAATCCATTTCTCGACTCTTCTTTAACAGTTGCACAAGCGGTAAGGCCCATAAGTGGTCGGTCAAAAGCAAGCATTGATGTCCTGGCATCCGTTAAGAAGGCACTTACAGAATTAGATTGTAGTGGCTCCATGGGTCCAGTCCAAAGTTGAAGCCAATTGTAAGTAAATCCCGCCCCAAACCAGCTTGGAAAAAATCCATTTTTCTTCTCCCGAACAATGGCTTTGTATATCTCCTGATCCAGGTCACCAGAAGCCACCGCCTCCAAATAAACGAGTTCCGTTTCCTCTGAAAAGGCAAGGCCCCACCGGTAATCATTCATTTCACCAGTGAAGCCTTTGAACCCCATCGCAATTTTATCTTCTTCAGCAAGTGCGGCAGTCCAGTCTGGCCGGGCCAGTAATTCGTCTGTCATTTCCACGATCATCGGATCGTTCGCGTAATATTGTCTGGCCACCCGAATACCCGCAGCGCAAATGGCCCAGTCGATTGTGCTTACGTCAGCAACCGCATGTGATCCATCTTTCCTGAAATAATGATGCGGGAAACCATGCCAGCCTCCGGAGCCATCAAACCAATTCTGGTCTATCTGCCAATGGAGCATGGATCTGATCCTGTTCTTAGCCTCTTCCCGAGAAATAAACCCCTTTTCTGCGCCCACAATAAAAATGGCATAAGCATAGCCTAACCCTGATAAAGAGATCCTGTCCTGATCGGTGTTGGACTCAAGTACTACCCCTTTATCCGGCGATACCTGAACATAATTCCAATCAAAAAAATTAAAGGAGCCACGATTCAACCAGGACAAAAACCCGGTATCTGTAGCCGGAGGCACAAACGGATTTGTGTCTCTGGTCTTAAAATACACATCGTCTAAGCCAAACCTGGCTGAATCTCCCTCCTTCGTCGAGATATGAAAAACTAACTCTTTTGCGTCTTCAATGTTGAAGTTTAACTCATAGGATCTAAACTTACCCTTATTTAATGTTACCGCGGATGTAACAATGATATTTCCGTCGACTCCCAGTATCGTGCAATGCAAACTATCATTGTCATAACCCAGGGCATTGAAGCGGATACCTGTCACTTGACGAGCTATTTCATCTGGTAAGGTCTGATCATCAAAAAATGTTTTAAATGTGGCCATTCGGGTTCCCATTGTACCGGTTCCATCTTCCGCTAAGCATTCTAAATAGGGATTAGACCCAAAATACTTTCGATGTGCGCTTACTTTGGTGTCACCTTCCGTATAGGGACGGATCTGCGTATTGAATTCTGTCCAGAATTCCCTGCCCTGATCCGCGTTGTAAAGCAATATGCCCAGGTTGTACGTGCTGGAGTCTACTTCCGAGGTAATACCAGCAGCACGAACGTCCTCTAGATCCAGACCGATCGATTCTCCAGAGTCACAACTGGTTATAAAGACCCATAGCATGATTTGGGTAAATAAACAGCAAGTCCAAATCAGTACCTGAATCCTTACAGAATTGCTCTTTCTCCCGTTCACGGTCAGTAGCCTGGGTTCTGCTCCCAATCTGTCTTATTCATTTCTTCCGCTGGAATTGGGAGCAGGTAATGACTTGCAGGAAAACTCCTGGCCTGCTGAACAAAGAAACGGTATGAATCTTCTCCTGTTGATTCGTCTCTCATCACTTCTAACCCTACTGCATCCCTGGCAAAATCTGTTTCAGCATCTAACCATCTTCTTGCATCATACCAGCGATTGCCTTCGAACGCCAATTCAATCTGTCGTTCGTGCTTGATTTTCTCCAACAAATCAGATTCCATTTGAGAATTTTCAATTGGGGGCATATTTACTCTGGACCTTACTCTATTGATATACTCCTGAGCGACACCAGTATTTCCAAGTTGATATTGTGCTTCCGCATACGTGAGATAAACTTCTGCTAATCTCATGTATACATAGGGGGTAGTGCTTGAAACTCCCGCACCTACATCGTATGTAAGGTTTAGGCCCTTTCTGATGGTATGATCGAGCTCCGCGCCATTCCAGTTTAAGGGAACATCTTCACACCGACTGTCGGTGCCACACTCCCAGAATTGCACTTCTCGGCCGTTGATCATTGATCCATTAAAAACTACAGAATAGCTAAGACGTGGATCTCTGTTTTCATAGGGATTACTCGCATCATAGGTTGTGGCATTGGGATTAAAGATGGGTGTCAGGTCACTATTTTCCCCGGTATATCCCAAAACAGGAATTTCCCCTTCTAAAGTTTCGAACTCGTCTACCAGGTTCATTATCGGGTTTTCACCAGACCAACCTTCGCTTCCGTTTGGCAACCTCCACTCTTCAATATTATGTCCTCTCCAGGTAGGGGTATAGTATCCCAAAGTAAACTCCTGGCCTGGTCCGCGGGCTGAGACGAACTGTCTAAAGAATATGATTTCAGGATCATTCGGATTTAAAAACATACCCTCATAATCACCTGATAGTGAATAAACGCCCAAATCAAATAACTCTTCACACGCATCGGCCACTTGCTGCCAACTGGCTGCTCCTTCGAAAAGTGGGCTTGCTCCATACAATAGTGCCCTTGTTCTGAAGGCGAGAGCCGCTCCACGAGTCGCCTTTCCAAAATCATCACCCGTCTGAGCGATTGGTAAGTCTACGGCAGCCTCTGACAATTCAGTCGAAATGAAATCCACCACCTCTGCAACGGGGGTTCGGTCAATGAGCTCCGATGCCTGATCAATTCCTAATGATTCCGGAAGTAATGGAACATCCCCGTACCTGGAAAACAATTCCATATAATACCATGCCCTCAAAAATCGAACTTCGGCTATTAATTGATTGATCCGATCTGCATTTCCAATTTCCGGGTTAGCATTTTCCAGAAACAGGTTTAAGTTTCTGATCTCGTTATATGCCTGGACCCAAAACCCTCCGAACAAGTGCATATTCACAGAATTTAATCCTCCCTCTGTATACTTATTCAGATGTTGGGGTTGATGCATATGATAAGATTCATCTGTCAGCCCGGTCACTCTTAAACCACCCGCCCATTGCACATATCCATGTGGCAACTCTCCATATCTCGAGTTTACATAAAGTTCCATTAATCCAATGTCCGACCAGACAGCAGCATCTGTAATAGCATCCTGTGGCTCAATGTCTAAGATCTTGCTGCATGAAAACAACGTCATCCAGGTTGCCAAAAATATAAATTTGATTCTCATCTTATAATGGAATTAAAATGTTAAAGAAAGGCCTGTAGACAGCAGGCGTTGCTGAGGATAGAACCATCCCGTATCCGATCGGCTTTCCGGATCATAAAGTCCTACGGCATTATGAAGGAAGGCAAGATTAAAACCGCTAAAAAATACCCTCAAATCCGAGATTTTCAATTGAGAGGTGAGCGCATTTGAAAAGTTGTAAGCAATCTCTACATTCTTAATTCTCAGAAAATCATTGTCTCGAACCCAGTGTGTACTGATCTGATCATAATTATAATGACCCACCTGTCGCGCAGCGGGAGCCAATGCATTTGGCGTTTCCTCTTCAGAAATCCATCGGTTTTCAAAGTACCAGGCATCAATGTTGGTATTGGCGGCGGCCCAGGGTCGATATATGGTACTTGCTCCGGCCTGCCCTTGAAAAAAGGCATTGAATTCAATTCCTTTCCAGGTAGCTCCAAGATTAAATCCATAAACTAACCGTGGAGTGGGACCATACGGCAATAGCACTCTATCGTCACCATCTAAGACACCATCATTGTTAACATCAACTATACGAATGTCTCCTGGCGCCGCTCCCGGGAAGGATGCCTCGTTGTTGATTTCCTCCCAGTTTTGGTATATTCCGTCTGCCTGATAAACGAGTAAATTATCGATCGGGCTTCCTTCTCTGCGCTGGTAATCCGGAACGAAAGCCGATTCATCGACAAAAACGGTTTCATTTTTCGCGTAAGTGAATTGCCCCCCAACCCGGTACTTAAAATCGTTATTCACTGTGCGTCGATGAAGCAGAGAGAGTTCAACGCCCTGGTTTCTTGTTCTTCCAATGTTTTCATTAGGTAGATCGATCCCTGTATAAAGAGGAACAGAAGCATTTCTGCGAGCCAGAATATCTGATCTTTCTTCGTAAAAAGCATCAGCCGTTACATTGATCAATCCTTCCAATAAGACCAAATCCACGCCTAAATTTGTTTTTTGAGCAGTTTCCCAGGTAATGCCAGGATTAGCCACAACACTTGGTGTTAAACCTGTTGATAATGATGCATTTTCTCCAAAGACACCTCCATTTTCAATACCAAAGAGGCTCAAATGTTCAAATGAGGGTACCCGGTCATTTCCAAGGATTCCCCAGGAAGAACGAATCTTGAACTCGTCAATCCAATCTACACTGAAGAAGCTTTCTTCGGATATTCTCCATCCGACTGATACTCCGGGGAAAGTACCAAAGCGGCTATTTGTAGGAAAGTTTTGAGAACCGTCATGCCTTAGGGTGAACTCAAAAAGGTAACGTTCAGCAAAGGAATAGTTTAAACGACCAAAATAATTGACACGGGCAGATTGTATACCTCTTCCATCATTGTCTTGATTGTCTTCAGAACCAGTAAAAAGAAAAGGCAAGTTTTCCGAAACCAAATCAATCCTGGAAGCCGAAATAAATTCACCTTTCAATTGATTTTGCTCATAGGCAATAAAGCCTCCAATCCGATGCCCATCGAATTCCTTCTCATAATTGATGCGTGCGTGGTAGGTTTGACTGATTTGCTCATCCATTTGCTGGAAAAGGTTTACTGTCCCTAACGTCTCTCGTCGGTTTTCGAATTCTCCATCTTCATTGAGGAAAAAGATATCAAACGGTTTGGACAGTGACTTCCGTTCCTGATTAATAATATCTATCGCTCCCCAACCAGTAACAGATAAACCAGGGATCCACTGATCTAACAATATATTAACGTCTAACTTCGTGTTGTATACCTTCCGATCTACTTCAGTTGACCCAGCGATTCCTTCAATATTCGGTATAATATTCCCCCGACTGGTTTGTCTTAACAGACCATTTTCATAATAAGGTGATTCCCAGGGTGTCATGGTATAAATTCCTCTAATTAAATCTATTGTTCCATTTGAATTCTGGCTTCCAACACGGTTTTCTGATCTACCCGCCAGGTCCAGTCCGATTTCCAGAAAAGAGGTTGCTTTCAGATCGATATTTGAGCGAACATTGTTTTGTCTAAAACCAAACGCAGAACCTTTGAATACCGCGTCCTGATACAAATGCTGGCCCGAAACAAAGTATTTAAAGTCCTTGGATCCTCCTGATATGCTCAGGCTGTGTTGATACTGGGGACTCCAGTCATCGGCGGCTTCTTCCCACCAATCCGTATCTGCCCAAATACTGGGATCGTTCGTCCCATTATTATAATCTTCAATAACTCGTTGATAGATCTGAGGGGATCCACTTCTTCTCCTCACCTCATCGTTCCAGGTCAAGTATTGAACAGCGTTCATTAATCTCTGGCGTTTGGCCGGCTGGGTTAGCGAGAATGAGTTATTGTAATTAAACCTGGGCTTTCCTTCGACTCCACGTTTGGTGGTTACCAAAATCACACCATTAGCCGCTTGTGCCCCATAGATCGCTGCAGAGGCATCTTTAAGCACAGAAATGCTTTCAATATCTTCGGGATTAAGTCTTTCGAAAGATCCCCTGTTGGCCACACCATCAATTACGATGAGTGGGGAGGCATCGCCGGTAGTGGCTTTACCCCTGATAAATATTTCCATATTCTCCTGACCAGGCTCTCCTCCTCTTGCATTTATTACTAAGCCCGGGACTCTACCCGCAAGGTTGTTCGCCACATTAGCGGTCTTGGTTTGAGTAATTTCCCTGGATTCGATTTTCGCCACGGCTCCGGTAATTGACTCTTTTGTTTGCTCCCCATAACCTACTACCACGACTTCTTCCATCACCTCGATATCAAGGACCAATTCAACGAATATCTCTCCTGTTCCTGCTGTTACGGGAACTTCCTGCGCAATGAATCCAACATAGGAAATTACCAGCACCTGATCTCCATCGGGAATTTCAAGTACAAAATTTCCATCAACATCCGTAACGGTACCTATGGATGAGTTTTTGAGAATAACCGTCGCTCCCGGCAAGCCGGCACCAAATTCATCGGTAACATTACCCCGAACCGGGTATTGCTCTTTCCCGGCACTACTGGTCTTTTTTTGCTCCTTATCCTTCCTGACGTTAACTACATTGTTGATCTGTGTGAACTTCAAGCGTTCTTTCACAGAAATATTCTGAAGGACATCATGCGCACTATTTTTCTTATTATCCAGTTGGATAATTGCCCCTAATGATTTCCCTAAATCCTTTTTGTGATATGAAAAGGTAATGTCTGAATTTTCTTCAACCGCCTCGAATATTTGTAGAACTGTATACTGTCCTCTCAGATCAAGTTCAATGTCCTTTAATGAGGTTTTACTCTGCCCACTAGATGTATTCGCAAACGCAACATTTAGAATAATGAAGTGACATAATACCCATCTCATCAGACACAGTAAAATCTGTCCTGATTTTAATTTAATCATTTATATAATGTTTTTGAAAAATTAAATCGACTCCTTAAAAGGAAAGTATTAGGGAATCGTTCTTCATCTGGTAGTCAAAATCCCGTAGCGCCTGCATGTTGCTCAACACGGTTTTCAGACTTTCATTTTTGAAACTTCCGGTATAGGACCAGTCAGGAGAATTTGCTCTATTTTCAATGATGACTTTTTTGCCATACCAGGCATGTAACTTTTGAGCAACCTCATCTAAAGTGGCTTCTCTAAATATTAATTGGCCATCCTTCCAACCTGTCATATATTCCACATCAAAGGATGACAATTCGATGACGTTGTTAGACGAATTTAATTTTGCTAACTCACTAGGCTTTAAGTCCACCTCAGCGTTATCCGAGGATTGCATTCTCACTTTGCCTTCAACCAACGCAACTTCTTTTTTACCTTCCGAAGTATTTACGTTGAACTTCGTCCCTAATACCCGAACTTTAAAGTCCTCCGCAATTACCTGAAACGGGCGATCCTGATCATGTGATACATCAAAAAAAGCTTCGCCCTGTAA
Source organism: Cyclobacteriaceae bacterium (assembly GCA_965215825.1). Lineage (GTDB taxonomy): Bacteria > Bacteroidota > Bacteroidia > Cytophagales > Cyclobacteriaceae > JAWPMT01. The sequence continues at coordinate 3,659,958 of CBDCEM010000003.1, forward strand.
TTCAACCATTCTATTATCCTTCGGGAAAACCTTTGGATAACGGATCGAACTTCCGGCATTTAGATAAACCAGGGAACCGTCAGAAAGCGTATGTCTAGATTTTGATCCATAAGGGTTACTCTTTTCCACAAATTCCACTTCGGAAGCAACCGTTGGCTGATCCTGCAAATTTCCAGAGAAAAAGTAAGCCAGTGCACTGATACCAATCGTCAACAATAAAATGGCTGCGATCCGGGTCCAGTATTTGAAATGAACGAATACGTGTTTCGATTGCTTACTCTCAATGTCCGTATCCTGCAATACTTGATCAAGAATTCGACCTTTCACCCCTTCACTGGCCTTATGTTCTTTAAATTTCAAGGCCAGGACTAATTCTCTGGATTGTTGAATTAGTTCCTCTTTGTCCTTATTTTCTTCAAGCCAGGAATTCCATTGACGATCCAAATCAGGAGTGGGTGCGATGACCCAACTCCTAAATGATTCGTCAATCAATAAATCTTCTATATCGTCGAATGACTTTTTCACTTGTGTTCAATTCTAACCATCTTTTGAACAATCCGCAAGAAAAGCGGTTCAATTCAAAGTTTTGGTTTTACTCTTTTTCTTTCAACGACATTTCATCTACCCATACTTCCAGCTGATCGCCACTGAAGGCTGCAAAATGTTTGAAGAATGGACCGGCATTGTCCGCAGTTCCATCGGCATAGCCTTCATCGGTAAATGTGGAGTAATCCGGCGTAGTGAATTCGTATGTGAATTGCTGCCACTCCGTCGTTACGCTTGGATCGGTAATAGCCGGATCCCCTGTCCAAAGTGGTGTATTCCATCCTTCTACCGGATCGTCATTTCGAACATTTAATACACTAACCTCCGATAACGTGATTGCCTCGCTGGCTCTCATGAAGAAACTAAATACATATGTGGTGTTGGACTCCAATGTAGCAAGGAATGCAGGGCCATTTTCATGAGGTCTTAGTTGAAATTCACCAAAATCCGAATTGGCCGTTAATTTCAGAGAACGAGAAGTCCCATTGGCTCCATCTCCATCTTCTAGTGCAATTGAAACGGCTCCGTCTGTAGGAGACCATGAAAACCATGAGCTTAATCCATCAATACCGGTATCCTGATCTTCTTCTAATCCGAATACCGATCTATTTAGGATTTCTACGGGCCCCACCTGCAAAACCAGTTCATCTGTAGCCGTTGCTCCGTCAGCTGATCTGGTGACAGTAAGTGTAATCGTTACCTGACAACCGCTTCGGACCAGGATACCGTAGGACTTGCTTCCGTGGATGTGGCAGGCCCACCTTCAAATGTCCATTCCCATCCATCGGGCTCGCCGGTACTTCCGTCAGAGAATGTTACTGATTGTCCCGTCGCTATTCGACGACCGTCAATGGCTCCCATATCATCTATGAAGCTAATTGAAGATACATCAATGCTCGCCTCAAGATTTGCCAATGGCGCATCCGGTTCATCGTCCTTGCATCCCATGAGGAAGCAAAAACTAAACAGAGCTAGTAATAAAGCCCCTTTGCTGAAATTTGTTATCATCTTATTGACCATTTTTAGAAACTATCTTTTCCTACAAGGGCCATCAAATGGTAAATGACATCTATAATTTCAGAATTTTTGAAAATATTTTTTGCAAAGCTCAGAACACCCCTAATTACTAATCGATACTATATAGTTGATATTTATCCTGGAGGGATGCCCACCAGCGCCGCAAGATAAAGTAGCAAGGGAATCAGCATGTGTTTTTTCAATTCCTTCACTGCTTTGTAAATGAGGTTTCTGACAGATTTTACATTTTCAAACGCCAGTATGTCCTGGATTTCCTCGTAGCTGAGGTTTTCATAATAAAAGTGGTAAATAGCCTCCCTATGTTTCGGAGACAACCTATTTAGGGCTGATTTTAATTTTTCCGAACGTTCATTTCCCTGATCATCTAAAACAATTTGCTCTTCCACAGATATTTGAAATGTTTCATCACCTTGTGACTGATGTAGCTTTCTGGACCTTTCCAGCATGCGGATCAGTTTCCTCCTCAGGCCTTTCATTAAATAGGGTCGGATCTTATCCGTGTGAGACAAAAAGGAGGCTCGCTTTCGAAGCTCAATAAAGAGCTCCTGAATAGCATCTTCCACTATCATTTGATCGCCGGTGAACTGACATCCATAATTGTATAAAGAATCAAAATGCCTTTCATAAATGAATCGAAAAGAAGCTTCGTTCCCCTTTAAGAAAAGGGCCCAGACTTGAGCATCTTCAAGCTTCTCAAGGGAATCTTCACCTCGTTGTTCGATATATAAATGATCACTCACTATAGGCTTATTGACGTCACATAATTAAGAGATACGCCTTGATAAAAAATAGAAATTACACGAAAAAAAATGAGAATTGACAAAAAAGCGACTGTTTAAGATCAAAAGCGTATAAATAATAAGGTTTTATGAAAGTGTTACTTATGAACTACATATCTGTTTTCCAAAGTATTGATGAGTCCAAAGTGGACTTCTAATTATTCTGAACATTAAGAAACTGCCAAGAGAAGGATCTAAACCCAGCTATCTGTATCGGTAAGACATTCTAATCTTATTGATTCACGACAATTTGATAATCGTGACCTTCCTCAATAAAGAAGTTAATTCCAAGCTCACTTTTATCGTATCGATAATGTATTGTCTTATTCGTGTTGGTATCAATTACACTTATGTTGTCATCTTGTTTCCATTTGGAGTAGGAAAACAAACTGGTAGTTTCTCCATCAGGGTATGTAAAAACTTCTAATTCTTGTTTTTGACTTATAGAGGTCACAATTTGGAATAAATCACCCCAAATCATTTGGTTATCACTTAGGTTAGCATGACTCAATTAAAGCATTTAAATTACTGATTATCAATATTTTAAAAATTCTGTTCGAATCCTTCCGAGTGCACAAACTAAGCCTTCTTTTCAGAAGGCTTTTTTATTTCATTTCCGATTCCAATCCAGATTCCTCTGGGAGTTGAGGCCGCGGCGGCGGTCCGATTCGAATCCTTCCGAGTGCACTTTTCTTCTAACAAACAGAAGCGCCTCCTCTCCATTTTATCCATTACTTTCCATATATTCGGTTATACATTGGTAAGCCAGTGATTTGCTAACCGAATATGTATTTAAATGATTAAAACGAGGTTTTATGGTTCATTTTGTGTATGTCCATGGAGGGATTTGAAACACCCAACACAATAAAAAAATAGCACTAACCTGTGTGTATAGGTATAGGACTGATGATCAGTCCAACACTAATTCAATCGTTTTTTAAGAAATAGCCATTATTGGATATCGCAGCATCACTCACGTAGATACTCGCTTCTTTGAACCAAACTTCAGCATAGTTTCCAGTTTCGTATTGTTTCTCTATATCCCCATCAAATGTTTCAGCACCCGAACACCAATTCCGGTTTACTTCCGGTGATTTCCCATTGGTTTGATTGTAACAGCCTAGCTTAAAAAAAAAGCCCCTCGTCGGTATATGCATTAGGCCTTTCTACTCCATCCTGACCAATGGACGCAAACAACGTTTGAGTTTGTTCTGGCATATCAGCTTTCGTCGTATATTCTGATTGGATCAGGTCTTTTCTGTAGGTCCTGGTTTCATGACCTACACTACTAAAATGAAGATACATGACTCCATCCTTCACCTCTATGCCATAACTAAACTCCTCCCCTAACTCGATGCCATCTTCAGGTTCTTCCGGATAGCTATTTTCATCCGTACCTACAATAGAAAAGTCGTGCCCCCACACTGCCGTGGAGTAATCCCACCTTCCAGAATTATCATCTCCAGCTGTATTGATTTCGTAATGCCAAAAAACTGAGCCTTTGGTATGACCTGGAAATTTCTTGTAAAAAATCTTAAGCGGTTCGTTCTCGTGCCCATCGGCACTGTGGATCTGACCAACGACAACAGAATAAGAAGCAGCAACTCGTGCATCACCGGAGGCAGAAACATTCATCACCTTAAGCGTGGCTGTCAATTTAGCATCCGTCATTGGGGACCATTTTTTCAACTGGGCCAGTTCCGTTCTCGTATTGTTTGAAGTGCCATGTGTATCACCAGAATTCGGAGTTTTGAAAACCACCCAATCTCCTCGTTCATCACCAGCACTGTAGAAGAAATCTTGATGCCCGAAATCATTTGCCTTACCAGCATTTGAGCCATCGCCTAAGATTAAATTCCAATCATCAAAAAATGGAATCACGTCACTTGCATATATGGTTTCTGTAAGCCTCCTCTTATCTTCTTTTTTCGCTTCTGTTGAGCAACTACTAGATCCCTGGAAAATGGCAAGCAACAATAAGGTAGTTAGTAAAGTGATAAGCTTCATGATATTTTTTTAATACACCAATTTCAAAGGAAGATTTTGTTCCACAACGAGCTTTCCTGAGTTTTCGATGACATTATCAGCATGCGAATTATTCTTTGCACCCCAGAGACGGGCAACCAGTTTGACACGGTTATTTCGGAAGGTATTATCTGCAAGATTCACATTAATGATGCCATAAGTATTGATCAAAATACCATTAGGCTCGTCCGAACCACTATTGGTGAATGTGCATCCCTGAACAATCAAGTTCCCTCCTACAGTTGATTCATCATATCCACCTCGATAGTAGTCAATTACATTGCTTTTTACTCCATCAAATTGGCTATCAAAAATGAAAACATTTTCTGCATTGTATTCCCCGCGATCATCATCTTCTGCAGCGAGCTCCAGGCCATTATTACAATTTCTAATCACCGACGAATTCAACTCAATGAACTCCGAAAAAGAATATTTATACGTTTTCAATACATAATCAAAATTGGATATTTCAGTATCCAATATTTTTAGATTGTACAAACTGGACATCTGCTCTTTTAGACTGGCAAAGGCATAATTCTTACCATTTCCGTCAAGAAGCAATGACTTAAGTATCAGCTCACCACCTGGATTCATTTGAAATGCCGGGGTTCCTGCGGCGCCGATATAGGAGATCGTTACTTTCTCATCGGAATCGGCAGATTGAATCGTAAGTTGCTTAGCGATATCAATTGGAGCACTTAATTCATATCGACCTGCGGTCAGTTCAATCACATCGTTATTCGACGCCCTGGATACAGCCTGTAGGAGCTCTTCGGAATTTTTCACACTATGTATCACAGGGTCCTGAGAACCGGTAGTAGCAGGATCATACCATCCCGGACCATATTGAGACATATCCATTAAGTTTGGTCCTTCCTGGCTTGAGCCATTCGTTGCACCAATGGCATTATTTTGGATTCGGCTATTTCCAAAAAGATCTCTGTTGATCTTCTCAAATTCAAATCCTTCATGTACCTTAATATCACCCAGGTCTGTGGAAGGAATCAAAATATTTGATTCGACCTGTTCCATTTCAACATCCTTCTTCAGTAGCCCCTCTACTCCTCTAAATGCTACTCCTTGATTGTTGATCACGTTACTCCGGAAATCAATGCCATCGATAGAATCGTAACGGAGTATCGGCATCACATCACCTTCAGAATTATAAATAATATTGTTAGCAACCAAAGTTCTAATAGGCGTTTCCGACCGGATTTCTGATGGAGGCAATACCTCTCTTTGATCAGTGTTAGACCCTACTCCGAATTGCCAGGGAGACGTGCAGTTTACCCAGGTATTGTGAGCTACTACCACATCCGTGACTTGTATGTATCGATTGAGAGGTGATTTTGGAATTCCGTTCATCACCGCAAGAGGTCCACGGAATATTTCTCCTCTTAAATTATAGAAGTAGTTGTTGGTAATCCAGTGCCCGGTACCAATCAGTCTTACTCCGCCGACGTGAGGAGAATCTTCATCTCCAATAAAGTAGTTTCCATCTACGGTACAGTAGTTTCCATGACGGGTTACCAGTGAACCCTCACTCTTGTAGAATACATTGTTTCTGAATTCATTGAAATTGGTCTTACTTGAGATGACCTCCACTTCTCCGTTGCAACGCTCGAAAAAGTTATTGTAGACCCGTGTGTAGCTAGGGGCCATCGACGTGAAACTATTTCCTATTTGGATGGTTTCCGCACTAGGCCCGCCTTTTGGAGGTCGTGGACCAAAATGATTGTTGTTGATTTGATGATAGTTATTGATGCTTTCATTTCCCGCCAGGTCTACTCGGATCGTAGGCCCCCGATTGGATTTTCCGGCCAGATAGCATTGGTCCATCTGGTTTCTTCGTCCTTTGAACAAGACCCAGAGATCCTGTTTGTTTCGTTGTGATTTGTTGAAGTCTTTGATCACACAATTAGTCACCCGACAATTGTTCGCCAAAGTATCATCATCGATTGAAAATTCTATCACTGCCCGAGAAGGGGAAGCACCGTTGATGAATTGAAGCCCATCAACAATGAGGTATTCGCCGCCTAATTTCAAATCAGAATTTCCCTGCAGCAGCACTTTTCCAGCGGTCTCTGCTCTGAGCGTAATGGGCTGTTTTTCAGTTCCTTGCCCAAAGAAACGAATTTGAACATCCTGCCATTCGCCATTCGCCATAGTAATGGCTGTACCAGGTGTAGCAATAGAAATAGCATCATTCAATTCCTTGATATTTGAAACAAAAACTGACTCTTGAGGGGCTGACTGGTCGCAACTAATCAGGATGAATAAGGATGCAATAAAGAATAATAGACGTTTCATAATATTCATTTCTAAGGTCAAATTGGGTTCATGTAAAGCGCATATTTTAATCAGGACGTGTTCCTGGTCCCAGGGAAGATTGTCGAAACCACACTTCCGTGTAACTCCCATTGGCATATTGCAGGGCTACGTCTCCATTATAGGTGGCAGAACCTGTTGCCCAAACCAAATTATCTTCCGGATTCCTTCCATTCGTTTGATTATAAGCTCCCTGTTTGAAGAATTGCAACTCACCTTCGTAGGCATTTGGCTTTTCTGTTCCGTCCTGCCCAATGGGCACATACAAATTCACAATTTGATCTGGCAATGCTTTACTGGTAAAATCTGATTCGATGAGGTTTTTAGTGAAGGTCTTAGTCTCATGACCCTCACTCATAAAAGTCAGGTACATAATACCTTCATATACATTCACTTCATAGCTAAATTCCTCACCTAGTTCAATGCCACCTTCTGGTTCTGCCGGGTATTCGTCTGGAGCAACTCCAACAACTGACATATCATAGCCCCAAACTGGTGTAGAATAATCCCACCTCCCAGAGTTGTCTCCAGTGGTATTGATCTCATAGTTCCAATACACTGAACCCTTCGTTTGACCAGGAAATTTCTTATAGAAAATCTTCAATGGCTCATTTTTATGCCCCTCGTCGCTGTGAATTTGACCAACTACCACCGAGTAAGAAGCAGCCACACGAGCATCCCCGGAGGTGCTCACATGCATCACTTTTAATGTCCCGGTCAATTTGCCCCCTTCCCTGGGTTTCCATCTTTTTTTCTGGCCTAATTCCGATCTTGTGTTGTGAGAATTGGGTGATGTGATCCCGCCATTTGGGGCCTTGTATACTACCCAATCAGATCCGTCATTCGTATGAAAGAAGTAGTCCTCATGTTTGAATTGCATCAGTGCATTTTGGTTCTCACCATTTCCAAGTAGAATTTCCCATTGATCAAGGGAGGGCATTACGTCGCTTAGATATTTGGTTAGTTCTTGTTCTGATTCATTTGACCCATCGGGCTTAGCACCGCATTTTACTAGGAAAGCAAGCATGCTGAAGATGATGAATGTGCGAGTTAGGGTTTTCATGATCGGGTTAATTAGGTTCATATTACACTCACTATGCGCTTAATTCAGGATATCAGAAAGTCCATTATAGGTAATAATTAAAGCAAAAATCAATGCACTGAAAAGTACAAGGTTGATCACCATTTTCCTGGGCACACGGATAACTTTTCTATTCCAAAGCACTGTAAATGCAAGCACTACCAGAGGTAATCCAAAAGCATTTAATAATTGAGACAGGATCTGGCCTTTGATTGGATTGACCCCAAACAGAGGAATGCTAAGTGCCAAAATACTTGCGAATCCCGTGATCGTTCTAAACCTCTTTGAAGTCACATCCAATGTTCCTGATGAATAGTCAGCTACCATCAACGGTACAATCATCAGACATGGGAAAATGGATGAAAGACCGGCACTTAATGTACCGACAAAAAATACACCTACTGCGAATTTTCCGGCTAATGGTGTCAATGCTCCAGACATATCAAGTACCCTGGTAATTTCCGTACCTGACCCATAAAGTGACCCTGCGGCAACAGACATGATGGACCCACTAATGATGAAAATCAAAATAGCGGCCACGATTCCGTCATTTCTATGCTTGATTTGATCCTTGCTGGTCCATCCTTTGCCCTGGATAAACAAAGGGCGAGACAAAAAAGTAGCTCCCGCCATAGTGGTTCCAACGAACGCCGCAACCAAAATACCCGCTCCATCAACTTGAGGTATTTTTGGCACTAGCCCTTTTATTACATCAATGGGCAAGGGCATAACAAAGAAAAGTGTAAAGAAGAAAGAAAGTCCCATCATCGAAACAAACAACGCAAGTATCTTTTCAAAGAAAGTGTAGCTCCCTTTGAGTAAAAGCAAGTAAAATGTTCCAATAATGACAACAGCGATTCCTAAAACGACGGGATACTTATTGGATATCCCAGGAAAGTTCAATTGAATGATTTCGAAAATTACATTTGATGTGATTCCTAATATGCCAATCAAAGAGTTCCACTGTCCAATTCCTACTGTGAGTATGATGGCGATCGCAACCACCTTGCCTATAGGTAAATGTTTTCGAACAGCAAACAAAGCTGTTTCACCTGTTGTTAAATAGTACTGACCTGAAACATAGATCAACACTCCCGAAAAAATACAACTTAGCCCCAATACCCAGAGCAAGTCCATGCCGAACAAATTTCCGGCAACGATCATGGAGGTTACACTCCCAGTCCCGATGGTGTACCCAATTGCAAAGATCCCCGGACCGAAGGACAGAAGGAATTTGATTAGCTTTTTCATAGCCCGCGGATTTCATCAATCAATGAAAGGCAGGTGCGAACACTTTCTTTAAGTCCTGAAAAGTCATTGTTTTTGATCACATCTTTAGAGATCAGTTTGGAGCCCATACCCACACAGGTAACTCCGGCGCTGAACCACCCCTTCAAATTCTCTTCAGTAGGTGAAACGCCACCTGTAGGCATAATATTAGTCCAGGGTTGCGGGCCTCTAATGGCACTAACAAACCCAGGTCCGTAAGTTCCTCCCGGAAATAGTTTGACCAACTCGCATCCCATTTCCTCTGCTTTGGCAATCTCTGTCAGTGAAGCGCAGCCGGGGGACCAGAGAATTTTTTTACGATTACAAGAAATCGCAATATCCTCCCGATAAACGGGTGTTACAATGAAATTAGCACCCAATTGCAAATAAAGGGCTGTGGTGCCGGCATCTGTAACTGAACCCACACCCAATATCATTTCAGGCAGTTCTTGTTCAGCATATTTATTGAGCTCACGAAATACTTCATGGGCGTAATCCCCTCTATTAGTGAATTCAAGAACCCTCGCCCCTCCTTCGTAACAAGCTTTCAGGATACTTTTTGAGAGTTCTATATCCGAATGGTAAAATAAAGGGACCATTCCCGTTCTTGCCATTTCGTTGAAAACTTGAATTCTTGAAAACCTTGCCATAATTATCTGATGATTTTTCCTGATGTATTTCCTTGTACTATTCTTTCTACGTCTTTCGACGAAACTACATTTGCATCTCCTTCCACGGTGTGTTTCAAAGCACACGCAGCAGCTGCAAAATTGACCGCCTGCTGATCATCATCGTAAGTCAATAAACCGTAGATCAATCCGGCAGCATAAGCATCTCCTGTACCCACTCTATCCACAATATGAGTGACGTCAAATGAAGTTGATCGATACATGGATCCTTCACTCCATATAAATCCCTGAATTCTGTTGTGGGAGGCACTTACACTCTCACGGTGCTTATCAATGACTTTCTTTACTTTGGGGTATTTATCCGACAATTTCTCCGCACTTTCCTCAAATGGATCATCCACTTCACCGATCCCAAAAATTTCCTTCAAGTCGTAGGTACTGGCAATCACCACGTCACACCCCTCGACCATTTGAGGAATGATCTCTTGCTGACTTTTGCCATACTGCCATAAACTTTTACGAGAGTGTATATCTCCTGAAACTGGAATCCCAAGTTCATTCGCTGCAACAATAGCTTCTTTACAACAGTCTGCTGCGCTTTGACTGATCGCCGGGGTTATACCTGTCCAGTGAAACCAGGATGCATCTTTCAAAATTTCATTCCAGTCCACCATACCTGGGACTATCCTTGAAAAAGCGGAATGGTCCCGTTCATAGACGACTTCACTGCTGCGATGGACCGCACCTTTTTCCAGGAAATACTTACCCATTCGCCCATCACCATAGATGATCCTGGAAGTATCCAGCCAATGATGTCGTAAGAATTGTGTGGCCGACCTTCCAAGCAGATTGTCTGGAAATCGAGTAACATGGGTAGCATCTAACCCGAAATAGGCAAGAGAAATGGCCACATTTGCTTCGCCTCCGCCATACGCCAACTCAACAGTAGTCGCCTGGGAAAATTTCGCATGACCCGGAGGAGAAAACCTCATCATGACTTCACCAAATGTGACTACTTTTTTACTCATCCCAAATTCAATATTTTATCAAATTCGAAGTTTTCGGGATCTGGCAAATAGGCTTTGGCTCCCTCCCGGTCCTCAGGTGTGAGATAATGAAGTTCCTGAAGAAACAACTTTGATATTTGCGCTTCAATATCCACCAATCGAGGGTCGACTTTTCCGTCTTTTTGAAAATCTTTCAGGTAAATCGGGCTGATATCTCCTGTCGAATTCGCACTGACAATGCAACCCGTAATTCCTTCATTAAAAAGCTTCTTCACCCCTAATCCCAGAAGTGAGCATAATGTCAGATCAAAACCAATAGGCCGCGCACACCTCAATTCATAACCCAGCTCCGTAGGTCTGCTCTTGATATGGATATTGATCGCTTGTAATCGTTTTTGCAATAAAATATTGAAAATATGCGCCTTGCTTACATTGCCTAGCTCAGGGTGACCATGTGAATCGTAGGTAAATGTGATCCCACTCTTTTCAATTTCTTCAAAGTCTAATATGTGAAAGACACCCTCACTTACCATGGCTACTCCATACTCAATGCCTAAGATTTTTCGCTTGACAATAGAGGAAATAATGAGATTGATGATTTTGTCTAGGGTCACCTCAGATTTGTTGAACATTTCGGGAATGATCAACATCGGGAAGTGACATCCTGTGGCTATTCCAAATGCCAGGTGACCAGCAGATCTTCCCATAGCAGACATCACAAACCACTGTCTGGAAGTTCGAGCATCCTCATAAACTGTATGGCCAATTCTCACTCCTTCATCTTTCGCAGAATGAAATCCAAAAGTTGGGTTGCGATCTGGCAGAGGCAGGTCATTGTCTATCGTTTTGGGGACATGGATATTGCTGATTTCAATATTTCTCGACTTTAAGTATTGGGCAATTCTGTTGGCCGTAGAAGCCGTATCATCCCCTCCAATCGTGACCAGCAATTTCACATTTTCTCGCTCAAAAAGACGTGTATTGAAGTCTGAATCTTTTGGTTTGAACCGACTCATGATCAGTGTAGATCCACCACGACTGAAAATCCGATCAGCACGTTCAAAATCAAATTCCTTAATTTCCGGATTTTCAGAGAAAAGCCCCTGATAACCATGATGTACGCCCAGAACTCTGTATTCATCCGCAATGAAGGATTTGGCTACCGTAGCAATGACGGTATTAATTCCAGGAGCAGGACCCCCTCCACATATTATTACAACACTAGGTTTCAAACTTCCATAATTTAAAAAAAGGGGCCAGGCTACATTTAAACTTATGAATTACAATTGACTGCCTGACCGCCTTAGCGAATATTATCTTGCCACCCTTCCGGAGGCGTCTCCTTTCATCAACTTCTCTACTTCAGCTACCGTCACGAGATTCGCATCACCTTTAATGGTATGTTTCAAACAAGAAGCAGCAACTGCAAAATCAAGGGCATTTTGGTCGTCATCCGGGTATTTGAGTAATCCATAGATCAATCCTCCCATGAACGAATCTCCACCACCTACACGATCCACAATATCTGTGATTTGATACTGGCGGGTATTGGACAATTTGTTCCCATCGTAAAGCACTCCGGCCCATGTATTGTGCGAAGCAGATATGGAACCTCTGAGTGTGGTAATCACCTTCTTTGCTTTTGGGAATTTTTCCATCATTTGCTGACAAACGGACAAGAAGGCTTCCGCTTTCACATTATGACCTTCTGTTTGAACCGAAATTCCTTCTGGTTTTATCCCAAAATGCATTTCAGCATCTTCTTCATTCCCAAGTACGATATCGCAATAGGAAGTTAATTCTGTCATAATAGATTCCCGATGCTCCGCAGAACAGTATTTCCAAAGCTTTGCTCTGTAATTCAGGTCCGTAGAAATGGTAATTCCCATCTCCGATGCTACTTTAACAGCTTCAAGGCAAGCATCTGCCGCTCCTTGTGAAATAGCAGGTGTGATACCCGTCCAATGAAACCAGGCCGCTCCTTCGAATACGCTGGACCAATCCACCATCCCTGGTTCAATTTCGGCCATCGCAGAATTGGCCCGATCATAAACCACTTTACTTCCGCGACTCACCGCCCCGGTTTCCAGAAAATAGATCCCTAACCTGTCTCCTCCGAAAATGATGTTTTGCGTATTTACGCCTCTTTTTCTCATTTCCATAAGAGCGCATTCCCCAATGTCATTTCTGGGTAAACGTGTCACGAAATCAACAGGCACGCCATAGTTAGCGAGTGATACCGCCACATTTGATTCTCCACCCCCATAAACCACATCGAAACTGTTGGTTTGTGAAAACCTCAAGAATCCAGGAGGAGCTAACCTAAGCATGATTTCCCCAAATGTTACAACTTTTTGACTCATCTAATTAAATGATTTACAACAGGTTATATTTTATTTCTGTGTAATTTATACACAGTTTAAAAAATATACAAATCTTCTGTTGTTACTTCTTGATTATTTATTTTCTCCTGAACAAAACAGGGCCACCTTTTACTCCGGTTTTCTTTTCGTCAGTAGCTTCCAGGATGTTCATTTGCAGGATCTTCTTTCTGAAGTTACGTCGATCCAATTTTTCTCCAAGGATACTTTCATACAACTCCTGCAATTCGGTCAATGTAAATCGATCAGGCAATAATTCTCCGAAAACTAATTTCTGTTTCAGGTTATTCCTTAGTTTTTCCAGGGCCTCAGATAGCAAGGTGTCGTGATCGAAACCAAGTTTAGGCAAATCGTCTAAAGCGAACCAGTTAATTTCGGATATGTAATTTCTAGGTATTACCGGGTAGTTCTCTGCCTTGACCAAAGCGTAGAAGGATATGGAAACCACACGCTTGATCGGGTGTCTATTCACGTTGCTATAACAAGCAACTTGTTGATGTGGAATCTTCTTTATTCCCGTCAAATTGTACAAGACCTGATTTACCGATTGAGACAAGGTTTTACCCTCTCCCATGGTACCGCCGGGAAGCAGCCAATGATCTTTGAAAGGCTCAATCGACCGTTTGACGAGTAAGATTTTCAATGCATTATCCTGAAAACCAAAAACACAACACTCTACCGCTAAGGTGCACTCATAGGAATCGAGTGATACGGCGGTATCAAGTAGGCCAACTTTCTTTTTCATCTTATTCACCTTGAAAAGCGAATTAAAACCAAAAATATGAATCGTTGCGCCGAACATGTTATTGCCGTTCTAATTGTTATCAAATCAAGGCTTATGAAAAGGCCAAACCTCCGTTTATATCCACATTGTTACCCGTCATAAATGACGATTCGTCACTTGCCAGGTAAGCCACCAAATCCGCCACTTCTTCTGCCAGTCCTTCTCTTCTTAATGGGGTCGAATTCGCCACGTTGACCCGCACCTCATCTTTCGTAAAATCGTCATGGAATTTGGTAGCAATCATACCAGGACAAACCGAATTTATACGAATTCCTTCCGGGCCTAACTCCTTGGACCAGTTTCTTGTTAAAGTCATTACGGCCGCTTTTGAGGCTGCATATAATGCGGAACCTGGTCCGCCACCATCACGTCCTGCCTGTGACGCAAGATTGACGATCGACCCACCTTTACCCATCAATGGCTTCATCGCTTGAGTAACGAAAACTGTCCCTTTGAAATTAACTCCCGTGACCAGATCATAAAAGGACTCATCCAGCTCCTCTACTTTCTTCCGGGCAAAAAGACCTCCCGCATTATTGACCAGTATATCCAATTTATCACCAAATGCCTCTTTCGTCCTTGCAACCAAATTGACAATATCTCCCTGCTTTGTAACATCTCCTCTTACCACAATTGCCTCACCTCCTACGGCCTTTATGGCTTCAAGAGTGTCCACACTATCCGACTCACTGTTGAAATAATTGACCACTACTTTGGCTCCTTCTTTTGCCAACTTCACACAGATCGCCTGCCCGATATCTCGCGCCCCGCCTGTAACCACCGCTACTTTTCCTTCCAGTTTCATTTGATGTAATATTTAAACCAGTTCTATATACCTAACGCCTGCCCTCCACCAATTTGAATGGTTTCAGCCGTAATGAATGACGCGTCCTTTCCCGCTAGGAAGGATACGACAGATGCTACCTCTTCAGGCTCACCTAATCTCCCCAATAAGATGTTATTCTTCCAAGAAGCAAATACCTCAGGTTTAGTCGACTTAATTTGAGCATGAAATGGTGTATCAATCGTGCCCGGAGAAACTGCATTTACCCTAATACTATACTCAGACAAATCTTTAGCCAATGCCCTTGTTATCGCATGAACTCCCGCCTTTGAAGTACCATATACTCCAGCACCAGGCCCTCCGGCATTCCATCCTGCATTAGAGGTGTAGTTGATGATTGTAGGATTCTCTCCATTTTTCAGGTATGGAATTGCTGCCCTGGAAGTAAAAAATACAGAATCAAGGTTCAGCGCCATGACAAATCTGTAAAAATCAGTTGTCATGTCTTCGAATCTTGATCGACCACCAAGTCCACCTGCATTGTTCACCAATACATCAATTCTCCCATATTTTTCACCGATTGCTTTGATATTGGAGGCAACTTCATCTTCCTTGGTTACATCAAACCCATAGTATTCGGCAATAATTCCCTCTGCTTCAAGCTCTTCAATTCGTTGAGCTCCAACTTCATCTTCAATTCCATTTAGAATAACGATGAAGCCATCCTTTCCAAGCCTGCAGGCTACTTGAAAACCAATTCCACCTGTGGCTCCTGTTATTATAGCTACTTTATTTTTTGATTTTTCCATTTTATATCTACTGTAATATTTTATTCGTGTTTTTTGATGATTTAAATTTTTCAGGTAGTTGGTTTCAGTGGCTCAATCTTGCCACATAAAAGCAACACGCCAGCCAGTGCGATCAATGCCAGTGCCGACCCTATGTAAAATACCGGTTGGTAATTGCCACCGCTTGTCAACCAGGGAACAAAAAATGTCAATCCCGCGGCGGCCAATTTAGCGGCCATCCCTGCGAAACCAGCCAGTGTACCGACGGTCTTACCACTGAAGAAATCGCTAGGCAAGGTTTGAATGTTTCCGATAGCCGTTTGGAACCCAAAAAGAATCGTCGCCATGATTAATACAGCGGTAGTTGGTCCACCCGGACTGGCTAATGCCAACAAGGAGGGCAACATGATCAAGCATCCTATCGTGATTACTAATTTTCTCGTTCTGTCCACGGACCATCCCGCCTTCAGCCGATTTTGAGCCAATAGGCCTCCGAACCAGGCACCGAACATGGCACCAACGTAGGGCACCCATCCGTAAATCAACAGCCCCTTGACATCTATGTTGTACACTTCGAACAAATAGATTGGAATCCACGAAATGAACAACCACCATATCGGGTCAATGGCTGCCGATGCGATGATCACGCCCCAACTTTGTTTATGCGTTAAGAGTTTTCCGGTGGTAGGATTGTATCCTTCGTCACCATTTGAATCTTCCTCAGAGGAAGTGTTTTTCTGTCCCTCCAGGATATATGCTTTTTCTTCTTCTGTAATCCATGGATGGCCTTTTGGAGGCGCTTTCACCAAAGCAAACCATGGAATTAACCATAGAAATCCAAGTGCAGCTACCACGATAAAAATCGCAACCCAACTATCAAATGCAATGGCCAATGATGAAATGATCGGTATGGAAACCAGTCCTCCGATGGCCGCTCCAGAGTTGAACAAACCTTGCGCAAAAGCCCTTTCTTTGGTCGGAAACCACTCTGCATTTCCCTTTGCTGCACCCGGCCAGTTTCCCGCCTCCGAAATACCCAGGATAGACCGGAATAATGAGAAAGTCAGAAAAGAATTTGCGAAAGCATGCAGAGCCGTCGCGATGGACCATACACCTATGGACAATGCAAAACCCAACCTGGTACCTATCCAATCAAAAATTTTCCCAAAAATCGCCTGACCAAAGGCGTAAGAGAACATGAAGATGATTGTAATATTTGCATAGATCTCCTTACGTTCATCAATGGATTGATCGGGAAAAAGATCATCCGCAATTTGTGGCCACAAAACACTGAGAGTTTGCCGATCTATATAATTGATGATGGTAGCTAAGCCAATTAGCCCTATCACCCACCATCTTAATCCTTTTAGTTTCATAGGTTAGTAATTTAGGACTGATTAATCTTTATCTCCGAAGTACGACACGCCACCTCCAGTAAGAAAATCTTCTCTAACCGGGCTAAAGGTATCAATCAACATTCCTGCCTCGAGGCATAATGCACTATGCAGCAAATTTGGCTTGATGTAGACGCCATCACCAGCTTTCACAACTTGCTTCACTCCATCTATTTCAAACTCGAATGAACCAGAAGCCACATACGTAGCCTGTGTATGAAAGTGGCTGTGAGGAGAACCCAGAGCTCCCTTTTCAAACTTCACAAGAAGCATCATGATTTGGTTATCGTAACCAAGCATTTTCCTGGAAACACCTCCACCGAGTTCCTCCCATTCCATGCCTTCTGTTAAAATATATTTCTCGCTATTTCTTTCCATTTTCTTGATCGATTCTTTTAAAGTCGTAAATACCTCTCCATCTCCAATCGCCAGTAGACGTTGTAATTCTATGATCAGATGAATCTTCTTTATCCTTCAGTGAAAAAACAAATCGAAATACTTCACCTTTTTTCAAACTGAACTGGACAGCTACATGATCCTCTGATTGGTGTACTACTGTCAACTCTTCAACCGACGTGAATAAATTCGAAGGAAGTTCAGACGAATAATCATAGCTTCCATGTGATTCATAGAGGCTGGCAAAAATAGTATTACCTCCAGTCCTGCGATGAATGAGTCCCGGGTCTCTTCGAAGGTTAAAATTGGGATCATTGGCTCCTATCCTTGTTAATATGACTTCATCACCTGATTCTACTACAGAAGTAATCGTATAAAACTTCTTGTTGTTGAACCATGTCATGCGAAAATGATCGCTTTCCAACATCGCTTTTCCTTCAGCCCAAAGGTGTTGATATCCAGATTCCTGTCCCAATGGAGAAAGATCATTATTAATTTGAACCTTCTGATTCGAAGACATGAATTCCCCAACATAGTATAATGGCAGATCGTATCCTGTATTTTCAGGCGCTTGCACGGAGAACAGGTCAATAATGATTGGATTTTCTAATGCGTCCAAAGCAACTACTGCCATTGTCCGATGCATGGTCACGCCATCATAGGCGTTGGTCTCTTTTGCGCTAACAATCTGTATTTTATCTCCTGCTAAAAAGTAATAGGGTGCACCGGATGTTTGATCTGCCTTCCTCACATTATGATCAAAATGTGAATCTTTATCCACTACGAGTGTATTGTGAGCAATCGTTTCCTTCGCCCAGCTGTGATTCTCCTTGAGGTATCCCCCACCATCCTTATGCTCCACATTGACCCATCGTGCCGCTCCGTAATCCTGAATCACTTCACCAGTCTCATCATAAAGCAGAAATCCCAGCCGGTCAAAATGACCATGCCCCATCCCATGTTTGGCATATTTCATGACTAATGTCAAATCTCTCGCCCGTACAATCCCTATGGCTCCTTCATCTCCAGCAGCTCCATCTGTAAGTTCCATGCTCTTGAACTCATAGGCTGTGGATTTACCGGCGGCAATGGCTGTGGCAGTAGCCATACCGGAATCGTTCAAAGGAACACGCCCCTGCTCTTCAACTATAGAAAGTAATCCAGTATCGTTGCCTCCAAAGTGGTAGGTCATACTCACTGCATTTACCAATTCCCGAGAACTCAATGACATTCCTTTTTGCGCATCATTGATCGGGAAGAATTCTCCCTGAGAATTGGTTTGGTTCACCAGTGCGTTTACGGCTTTCATCAATAATCCTTCTCGATAATTTAATATATCTAAATCGGGCATTTTATTGGCCAATCCCTGCGCAAAAATCAAGAACGGATACATGGCATATCGTTGATAATATGGCCCTTCTGTATAATACCCATCTGGTGAAAATGAATGGTCTAGTTGAGCCAGGAAACCCGCCTCATTCTGACCTTCTAGCTGAATGGCTCCTCCATCATTGTCTTTAACCTCATTGCCTGACGCCATCAGGCCTTTCAACCCATACAATGCCCATTGAACTAATTCTTCATCCTCTAATACAAGGCCAACCATTCCTACCGCAGCATTGCCCCAGGTACTGTGATTGTGAATGCGATTGAAAAACTGAGGGTTTTCTACAGAGACGTATTCTGCATAAGGTCGGAATAATTCTTCATTTAGTTTCTTTCTTGTCTGGCCGTCAATCCAATCATAGATGCAATCATAAGCCTGACTGGTGTAAACTAACCAGTTGGCATCATTCAAACATTGCCAAAACAATTTACCGCGAGCATAAGATCTTGTCGCAGGGTGCTTATCTAATGTTGGGTATAATTGAGCGTATTCCAGAAGCATGTCTCTTACGTAAACGGCATACTTCTCATCTTGAGTGATTTGAAACAATACACCCGCCTTCTGCATGGTGAAGAAATTGTCTTTGTGTTTTTCGTGTGTATAACCTCCTGCCAAGTCTTTTGGCACCGGCACATCAATACCTGAAGCAATGGCTGCTTCTACTTGCTCCTTTACAGACTCCAGTGACTGGTCGAATAGTGGAATGTTACCCAATGACCCACGAATAGATTTTACCCCCTCCTGGGTCAGGATCAAACTAGGATGACCCTGAGCCCTGGAAACGGCAATATGAAGAAACAAAACTATTATCGTCAATAAGATTCTCACCGGCTGCTATTCGTAATATTCTTCGAGTTAAAATCACAGTGATTTTTCACTCAAACACGCCTTATTTCAATAGGATTTGCAAATTTGAAAGGAAAGGATTCCATTCGAATTGATATCGAATAAAATCCTTAACTAAGCTTAATTGATCGTTAGTATCACGTCAATTTAGTAGCCCGTATTTTGTATAATCTCACCAAAGCTCGCCAACACTTCTGAGACCGGAATCGGGAACAAATAATATTCGTTACCAAAGGTTTCTCCCATTTCATCTTGTGCTGTACCGGTTCTGGTCAAATCAAACCATCTATGGCCTTCGAAGGCTAATTCCAGTCTTCTTTCATCCTGAATGGCCTGTCTTACCAGTGCTTGTGTATTGAGTACTGCATGATCAAGAACATTTAATCCAGCCCTTGTACGTATAGGATCCAAAAGATCAAGAACTGTTTCAGCAGAAGACCCATTTTCATTCAAGGTCTCCGCATATAGAAGAATCACATCAGCCAATCGGATCTCAATCCAATCATGATCAGGACCTCCGGTTTGAGGGAATTTTGGCGACGCCATAACCGACTCATCGATGGTCACTAATCTCCTCAAGTCTCCACCGACCAATGTATCGGCAGCTACTGCATCAAATGCAGCTATCAAATCTGAATCAAGGGGTAAGAGGGACTTGGTATCCAGTCCGGCAGACCATGACCAAAACTCCGAAAATCCATATTCATCTGCGATTGAACTTGATACCTGGGTAGCAAAGATGATTTCAGAATTCAAATCATTGTCTACTCCGAAAATGTCAGCAAAGTTATCCTGAAGTGAAATCCCAGCAGCAGCTGCTCTATTCACTACCGCTGCCAATTGTGATTCCGCACTTCCGAAATCGCCGCGATGAACATATACTTTACCCAGCAAAGCCTGAGCTGCATATCTGGATGCTCTCCCATCAGAAATTTCGGTACCTAGTGAACTAATGGCATCTTGCAAATCAGGAATAATCACATTATTGTAAACATCCGCGGCAGGTTGCCTCACCAAAATTGAAGGATCTGAAACACTAGGTGAAGCGGATAAATTGACTGTGACGTCACCAAATACCCGGACCAGCTTAAAATATGATAAAGCTCGCAAAAACTTTGCTTCACCGACTTCCGTGTCACTAGTAGAGTTTTCAATCACGTTATTAGCGCTTAGGATGGACTTATAAAGTGCCGTATAAAAAGGGCTAAAAAACTGATCTTCCATGGCCGTCAAATCGGGGCCAAATTCATCAAACTCCGTATAGGGTGCTTCGAACATAAAAGCATTGTCCGCTCTGAAATCCCCCATTACAGCCATAGGCGTAGCGGAACCATGCTGGTAGAAATAAGCAGCATTCAATACCCCATCAAAGTCCGTCAGCGAACTTGAACTAGCAATGTTGGGTGGAAATTGATCCAAATCCTCGGAACATGCCGAAACAAGCAACAGCGCTATAAATAATTTATATATCGTTTTCATGATTCTCCTGCTTAGAAATTAACATTAACACCGAACGTGAAACTCCTTACAATCGGGCTTGCACCTACTTGCACGCCGTATGTTGTTGGTCCTAAATAGCCACCATTCGTGATCTCTACACCCTCCGGATTGAAGGAAGTGTAATCATCCGCCCACAAGTACAATAGGTTGGTTGAGGCTACGAATACTCTTGCTGATTTGATCCCTACTTTACTAATCAAATCTTGTCGAAGGGTGTAACCAATGGTTAGGTTTCTCAAAGCGATATAGGAAGCATCCTGGACCATTGCATCGGTTTGATCTCTTGCCCTGGCGTAATGCTGTCCATTGTGATCAGCGATACCATCATCGTCAGCATCGAAACTATCACGCAATCTTCCGCCCCACTGTGATTCATAATAAAGTGGGTCAATATTGAAAACATCTCCGCCCTGAGCTCCCTGGAAAGATAATGACATATCAAAATCCTTGTAGCTTAAAGTGTGTGTCATACCCCAATAAAAATCAGGAGTATTTTGTCCGATTTTAACCAAATCCCCACCTTCTTCCACGGTTCTGGTACGGTCGATGATTCCATCTCCATTTTGATCTACCACGTAATACTCCCCACTGTTGATGCCATTATTTCGCGTTGGATCCGCAACATGCTCCATTTCTACTTGTCCGATCGTTTCCAATCCCCACATTTCACCTATTTCACCACCAACGTAATTTCTAAAGACAGGACCTCTACCACTCTGTCCATAAATAGTCGGTGCTAGTTCGGTAAGACCTCCCAGGTCTGTAATTTCCGTATTTACAGTCGACAGGTTAGCATTTACCGTCCAGGAAAGATCTCCTTTATCAAGCACATCCACTCCTAACTCGAACTCTAATCCAGAACTTGTAACATCACCAGAATTGAGTCTGACTGAAGTAGTTCCTAAAACTTCAGAAACACTTTGGTCAATCAAGATATCTTCAATATCAGATGTGTAATAGTCTATACCTAATGTTACCCTATTTTCCAGGATACCAAAATTGATACCAAAATTGGTCTCAGTATTGGTCTGCCAGGTCAAATCCGGGTTGGCAACATCCGATGGAATAAGGAATGCGTTTCCAAAAACAGATGCTTGAGGATTCAGCAAGCTTAAAGAGCTGTAAGCTCCAAGGTTGGAGGTAGTTCCTAATGAACCCGTACTAAACCTTAACTTCAATAAGTTCAGGAAATTGAGGTTGTAGAATGACTCATTATGAATGTTCCAGCCTAAAGAAACGGCAGGGAAGGTCTCATACCGATTGTTTTCACCAAAACGTGAATCACCGTCTCTCCTCAGAGATACGGATACTAAATATCGATTGTCATAGGCATAATTGATTCTGCCAAAGATACTTCTTCGTGCAATGGTCTCCTCTCTCTCAGAAATACTGATATCAGCGGGATCCAATAGCGCGTAATTTAAAGGTTGGCCAAAAGGCACATTAGTTCCTCTTAAAGCAGTAGCAGAAATATTGAAGTTTTGAAATTCAACTCCAACTACGGCTGAAATATCATGATCACCGAAAGTTTTTGCGTAACTCAAGGTTGTCTCACTCAACATGGACGTTCGCTTGGTATCTGTTTGATCCAGATCAGTCTGTGTAGTTCGAGCCCTGGAATCAGCTTCCAGCAACTGGTGATAGTAATCCTGGGTATCCCGAATATCTCCACCAATCACCGTTTTAATATTGAAGCCTTCAATAATTTCAAATTGCAGATAGGTACTGACATTCGCGAAATAAGTCTTGCTCCATTGGTCAGCATTGTCAAGTTTTGTCGCAGGACCGGCATCTCCTGATCCTCCTATACCATTACCACTTCTCCCGTAATGCCAATCCTGAGCTGTCATTCCTGGCTCCAGGGTATAGATACTATTGTTCCAGGGTGCATCATCTCCTCCTCTAAAACCTGAATCAAAGCCGGAAAGCCCTAAAGCTTGTGCCTGTTGATCCAACTGCTGTACAAAAGCTATAGAAGCTTCTGTATGATAGATGGGATGTACACTGTATGCTCTCAAAAGGTCACGCATGTCATGCGCCACAATATCCTGATCAGACACAAATCCATTGAAACTCAACCCGGTCTTGAATCTATCACCCAATTTGGCGTCAAGATTTAAGCGTCCGTTGAACCTTTCGAATCCCTGTGTAATCACAATTCCCTCTGTATTTTGGTAGCCAACAGAAGCAAAGTAATTCACATCGTCCGTTCCGCCACTGACGCTGAAGTCGTGACTGTTGCTGGAACCTGATCGGAAAAGCCAATCTTCTACAGCAACAACATCGGGCGAATTTCTAAATGCATTTAGTCGATACTCCAATAATTCCGGGTCCACTTCCGAAACATCGAACGTGCCATTTGCTATACCATTATCAATGGTGTTGGCCCATTCTCCGGAAGTCTGATTGATATTATCCGTACGGTATCTGTTAGAAACACTGGTATAACCATTATAACTGAATCTGGCTTTACCTGATTTCCCTTTCTTGGTCGTTACTAATATTACACCATTGGCCCCCCTCGAACCATAGATTGCAGCCGAAGCTGCATCTTTCAGTACTTCAAGGCTTTCGATATCATTAAGATTGACTGTTGCCAAACTTCCTGAGATCGGATATCCATCCACTACAATCAGCGGACTGGAATTTCCGGTAATAGAAGAAGCTGCTCTGATCTGAATCTTAGGATCAGCTCCCGGCTCTCCACTTTGATTTTGAATCAAAACACCTGATAATTTTCCCGCCAATGCATCATCGACACGAACAGCCTGTATACCGGCTATATCCCGGCCTTCAACCTGCGCTATCGCACCAGTGTTATGTGATTTTTTCCGGGTACCATACCCGACCACCACTACTTCTTCTAGTTCCGCAATATCAACTTCCAACGTAGCATTGACCAGGGATCTTCCGCTGATCGAAATAACCTGTGTGGTAAAACCTACGGAAGAAATCTCCAAAACAGCATTGCTAGCCACATTAAGGGTATAATTACCGTCAATATCTGTTACTGTACCTACCGTACTTCCCTGTACGCGAATGGTTACTCCCGGTAAGCCTTCACCACTTTCATCGGTGATTTGACCAGAAATCGACTGCTGTGCGTATGACAGCAGCGAAAACATGCAAAGCATCGCAAACAACCACCCCCTTAGGTGATTCAGATGCTTCTTTGTGCCTTGTAAAATGTCATTCATTTCTTAAGATTTTCGAATTGTAAATAGGTTAGATAGTGTCGGGAAATAAGGGCACTCCTGGCATTTACTATTTCATATGAAATAGCGTTTTTCTATATTTGAAGCGAAAGGAATACCTTCAACTCTGAGTAACTACGATCGGCAAATTGTATTTTTCAAGTTGAGGTGTCCCGACTAGATTGGATTGGCCCTTGGCTGATCCAATTTTTTTTGATCATTTGCGTTTCATCCCATAATCTTGCTATTGTTGACCGTTGGACAATCGGTTGAAATCCGCGGAATTAACATATTCCACGATGTTACTTAAGTGTTCGGCTATCGCCAGACCAGCTTTTTCATGATCTTGATTTCGAATATGTTCCAAAATCATCTCATGCTGCTTAATGGCAACTTCAACAAGACCATCGCTACACACATCGTGCTTTTTGAAAAAAGCCATAATATCTGGTGTGATGATCATTAGCAAGGATTTCAACACTGAATTCTTGCCAGCATCGGCAATCTTGATGTGGAATAAAAGATCTTCCTCTACAGCATCCTCATTTCTGAGTACTTTTTCCTTGTGTGCCTCCAATGCCTTTTGAAGCTCCACTAAATCTTCAACTGTTCTGTTTTTGGCAGCAAGGATAGCTCCTTGTGTTTCAAGCAAAACACGGGTTTCAACCAGCGATTTAAAATCGTTATTGTGAAGACTTAGCATATCGGTTATGAGCCCTTCTAATGCTGGAAGTCCCATACCAGCAACTACTGTCCCGCTTTGAGGTAGGGTTTTGAGAATCCCGTAGAATTCTAGTTTTTTAAGCGCATCCCGAAGATGCGTACGCCCTACACCAAGGCGCTCACACATTTGACGTTCACTTGGGAGTCGATCTCCTGGCTTCAATTGACCAGATGTGATCAAGTCTTTGAGCTGCCGGATGATCTTATCCGCGGGTGATTCGATTTCGATCTGTGAAAAACTATTGAGTACTTCCATTGAATAGATTGGACTTCTAAATAAAATTGATCAAAATATTAATCGATCAGTAATTGGTCGACCAATTTATAGCATACCAATATGAAATCCAAATTATTCAATCGATTTCGGTTGATGTTCCTTAAATGAATCTCTGGAATGGGTACTTAAGATGTGAATTTTACAATGAAGTTCGGCCTCTTGCACCCTTCTGATGATTAGACATAATCCAAGAATGATACTTTGTAGTTTTCGACATCAGGATTTAGAACAACTACACTCAACTTGTATTTAATCAGGCATCAACTCAAACAACACCGCTTGTACTTCTTACCACTTCCACAGGGGCAGGACTGGTTGCGACCTATATTACGGCGAGATATTCCCCGAGCAGGCGCGAGGCGATCAGTCATTTCCTGATTGAAAACACTTACAAGTTGCGTATAAAGTTTGGGGTGTTTCTTCTTCAGGAGGTGCGGTCTCTCGAAAAAGTATTCGCTGGCTACGGCAAAAAACTCCTGACGATTGGTTGTCGCATAACCATCTATATCGGACCTGTTCGCCACAATTTCATTCGTCTTATTATTGATAAAATCTAGCCAGGGTAGCGAGTAGGTTTTATCTTCAAAGCCTGGAGGAATTCCGTCGATCGTACCGCTTTCTTTATCAAACAAATGCACAAATTCATGAATCCCTACATTTCTCTTATCGTTAGCTATATCAAAACCTGCATGCAACGAAGGCTTAGATAAAACCACTTTTCCTTCCATTGGGCCATTTCCCACCATACCTGTAATGACCTCTTCCTTGCTTCCAATTCTAAAGTTCCGATCAAACGAAGAAGGATATAAGATTACTTCATCCAGGTGCGTATAAGTCCAGGCGGGAAAACCAAATAGCGGAATTACCGCACTACTGGCTACAAGCAATCGATCCTCGATAGTCACTTCAGTTTGAACTCCACTGATGGATATGGCATTGAGGAATTGATAGACATCCGATTCAAAACGTCTTTTTCCTGTAGTATCCAGGTTTCGATAAAAAAGAATTTGCTCATTGAGTATGGACTTCCACTTTTGAGGCACATCAATATTTTCCAAAGGCAAACTTCTACTCGTCCTATTCCAGAAAAATAAGAACAGTACAATTATCAGTATCAATGCAATTGTCAGCACCATGGTCACGTTTGTTTTGTTTCCACATAATTACTGAAAATCTCCATCTGAACTTGGACTACCATTATTTTAATCGCCGTACAAAATTGAGGCATTAAAAAGGAGGCAAATCAGGTTCTTTCGCTTCTAACAAATTAATCAGATTATTATTCCTTTGCCACATGAAAACTAAAGAATGTCCTTCCTGTGCGATGCAAGTTGACAAACAATCAGAAGAATGTCCGATATGTCAATATGAGTTTCCGGTACAGAACACAGCTTATCGATGGTTTCTGATAGCTATGGCCATTATATTGTTATTGCTGTTTCTCTTTTGATGATTTCGTCGAGCTAAGTCTGCAATCAGACGAATTCCTTCAATTAATTTCTATCATAAAGTTCCTTATCAGAACTTTGACCGTATATACGATTCATGAGATACATAATTTCCTTTTTGATCCTTGGCCTGGTGTTAGGTACGACCTATGGGCAATCTCTGGGAGAGGTAAGGAAACGTTTTCATCAAGCAGTGCTAAGTCAGGATAGCATCGCTGACTATCATGATTTCATCGTGGGGGTTGTGGATACAAGTCCCACAATAAAAGCTTATAGGGCGGCTGGTGAAGCCATGCTGGCACAAACCCTCTGGAATCCCCTGAGCAAGCTCGCACAAGTAAATCGATACGAGAAACTGATCCAGGAGTCCATTGAATTGGATACTGGTAACCTGGAAATTCATTTCCTTCGATTTGCTATCGAATTTTACCTTCCACGTTTTTTGATGATGAGCAAACACCTGGAAGAAGACCGGGATTTTATAGTAGCGAATTTATGGCGGTGCGAACAGATGAACATAGACCCTGAATTCGAACGATACATTACCTATTTCATGAATGAAACGGGGATGCTGCTTCCGGAACAAATCACCGTAATCAAGAAACTGTTGAGTAATCCCAGAGGTGATTAATGCTTGATTTCTCGTCTTTTTATATCTTAGTCGAATGAAGCGAGTATTCTCTTTCCTATCCTTCCTATTTATTTCTTTCCTGATGCAAGCACAGGAAAAGGCCCAGGAGGCCGAGCAGGTTTTAGAAGATGACGGCCGCTGGAGCACCGGAACCAAGATGACTCTACTCATCGTCTGGGGGTTTGTAGTTCTATGGCTTACAGCAAGGACTTTCAGAAACAAAGCGGACATGTAATGAAAGACACGTTGCATATCAAAAACATGGTATGCGACCGATGCATTGAGGCGGTAACGGAAGAACTGCAACGTGCGGACATCTCGTTTGAGGAAGTTCACTTAGGCGAAGTAGTTGGTGCTAATCCTTCAGCACATCAATTACAATTATTGAGTTCTCATCTCGAAAAAAGAGGGTTCCAATTACTTACAGATTACAATGAACAACTCGTTTCCCAAATAAAAACGACCCTACTAAAAGGTATTCATGAACCTGATCGCCTCGAAAATCAGAATCACTCTACTTATCTGGAGAGAGCATTGGGAAAAGATTACACTGCCCTTAGTCGTATTTTCTCGTCCTTAACAGGCTCTACCATTGAGAAGTACGTCATAAAGCAACGAGTGGAACGTGCTAAGGAACTGATCTCCTATGATCAGCTTAGTATTAGTGAGATCGCCAATCATTTAGGTTACAGCAGCGTCCAGCATCTTTCAACTCAGTTTAAGAAAATCGTTGGACAAACTCCTTCACAATTTCAGAAGTCAGGGTTGTCCTCCAGAAGAGGTCTTGATCAACTGTAATTTCATAAATTTTATAACTCTTTTCTCGAATTATGGAATTCTTCAAAACCGGGTGTGGTTTCCTTTGCACATATGGTAGAAGTGAAAGTGGCGACAGACTTGCATTGTGATCACTGCATACAAAAAGTAAAGCCGGTTTTGGATAAAGCCGAGGAAATTAAAACATGGTCCATAGACTCGGAAGAAGGTCATAAAATGTTGAGTGTAGTTGGTGAGGGGATCAACCCCGCCTTGATTCAGCAATTGTTGTCCAAAGAGGGGTATTCGGTGATTGAATCAAAACCTAAAGAGTCGTTCTGGCGGGATATGAACATTTGGCAACGTGCCTCTTTCAACACCCTCAATTGTCTGATTGGGTGCTCCATCGGAGATTTCGGAATGATCTTTTTTTTACAAGCCTTCTATCCAGGTACACCAATGATTTGGCAGATGACGCTGGCAATTATTGCAGGTCTGATTACTTCAATTGCACTAGAGACTATCCTGTTGAAAAGGCGTGAAAAATTTGATTGGATGCTGGCTTTAAAAACCGCATTCGGAATGTCCTTCATCTCCATGGTAGCAATGGAAATAGCAATGACCGCCACAGACTTCATGTTTACTGGAGGTAAAGCCGCTTTTGATCAGTGGCAATACTGGCTGGCCTTAATTCCCGCCCTGATTGCAGGCTTCATTACTCCACTACCCTACAATTACTTCAAACTCAAAAAGTTCAACAAGGCCTGTCACTAAACCTTCTGATTCGAATTACGTAATTTTACATCGTGCAAAAGTTAAGAACATACCTATCCCCTTTATTGGCTCTCCTACTGATGGTGAGTACTGTAGGTATTACCTTAAACAAGCACTATTGCATGGGCCGTCTGGCAGAGGTAAGTATTTTGCACAAAGCAGAAAACTGTGCTGAAAAAATGGGTTACGAAAAGGGAACTCCCTGTCCCATGGATTGTTGTCACGATACGGAAGAGCACTTTGAAGTTGACAAATATCAATTCGTTTCGTTTCAGTTCGACTTTGAACATGTACATGCTTATTTGCTACCCGTCAATTTCCTGGAGATAGATGAGATTGCGAAACAAGAATTACCGGTAAGAAAATTACGCTTTTATCAGTACTCCCCTCCTCTTATCTCAAGGGATCTTCCCGTACTTCACGATACTTTCCTGATTTAGTCTGACCCAATTCCATCAGTTACTCTATCACTATCAAGGTGTAGTGACTTCACTGATTAATTAAGTTGTTGAATTGGCAATCAGATTTTAATCCATGTTGAAAAATATATTCTTACTAATCCTTTGTGGCCTGGCTACCTGGGCAAATGCCCAATCTTTGGTGAAGGGTCGCGTCATCGACGAAAATGAAGACCCACTCATAGGGGCTACCGTTTTCGTTTCAGGTTCCACTCACGGTACCACAACCGATCTGAATGGAGATTTCAAACTCTCACTACATCATCCAAATCGGTCATTGGTCATCTCTTTTGTAGGCTATACGAATGATACAATAGCGGCCAACACAGACCCGTTGGTTGTTCAATTGGAACTCACTGCATCAGAACTGGCTGAAGTAGTCATTAAAGCCGAAACCAGCTTCTACGATGAGCTGGATCCGATCCAAAATCAGGTTATTCTGGAATCGGAATTACTCAAAGCTGCATGTTGCAACCTGAGTGAAAGTTTTGAAACCAACGCTTCTGTAGATGTCTCCTTTAGTGATGCAGTAAGTGGTAGCAAACAAATCACCATGTTGGGGTTGGATGGCAAATACGTCCAAATCCAACGGGAAAATGTTCCGCATATCAGGGGGCTAACTTCGAGATATGGGTTGGGCTACGTCCCTGGTACCTGGATCCAATCTATCGATGTAGGCAAAGGAGCCGGCTCTGTAGTGAATGGCTACGAATCCATGACCGGGCAAATCAACCTTGAATTCAAGAAACCTGAGCACAGTGAGACGGTCTACCTAAATGCATATGCGAATGCTTTTGGACGGTCGGAGTTAAATTTCAACTCCGCTTTTGAATTGGGAGAAAAATGGACCAGTGCGGTGCTTCTACACTCGGATTACTTCGATGGTGAAGTAGATCGCAACGATGATGGATTTCTGGATCTACCCAAATCAAGACAAATTAACTTGATGAACCGTTACAAATTCCAGGGTGAAAAGCTGGTATCTCAAATTGGCATCAATGTGCTACTTGACGAGAAAGCAGGAGGTCAAAAGGGCTTTGGATTCGGCGATGATGCGAACATTTCTTCGGAATATGGTTTTTCCAATCTGACCAAGAAATTTGAAGTGTTTGGCAAAACGGGATTGCTCTTCCCAAAAACACCTTACAGAGGTTGGGGATTCATCTATTCAGGATCGATTCAGGATATCGATGCCAATTATGGAAGAAATGAGTATTCAGGTCGCCAGGAAACACTGTACGGTAATGTGATCCATCAGAATATTATTGGGAATTCTTTTCATCAGTACAAAACGGGAGTAAGTATTTTGTATGATCACTATCAGGAGAACTATGCAGACTCATCATTCTCCAGAAGTGAGCAGGTTCCGGGGTTTTACTTCGAGTACTCTTGGTTACCCAATGAGGACATTACCCTTGTAGCCGGAGCACGGACTGATTTTCACAACTTATATGGTACCTATTATACACCAAGGGTCCATTTCCGATACCAGTTAAACCCTCAAACCACACTGAGAACGTCGATTGGCAGAGGTTATCGAACACCTAATGTCATCGCCGAAAATACACGGGTGCTGATTTCCAGCAGGACCATACGTGTTCTTGAAGCCATTGCTCCAGAAGTTTCCTGGAATGCAGGCGGAAGCATTGTGTCTGCCATAAGGCTTGGAGAACGAAAAATTGAGGTTATTGCAGATTACTTCTATACCTTCTTTGAGAATCAGCTGGTAATGGACCTTGACGCTAATTCAAGAGAAGTTCAATTCCTTAACCTGGCTAATGAATCATTTGCCCATAGTCTTCAGTTCGAGGCTTCTATGCGATTCAATGAACACTGGTCTGTGAAAGGCGCCTACAAATATTACAATGTGCAAAGTCAGTTTGGTGGGGTTCAACGACAAGTGCCTTTTACGGCTCGCAACCGGTTTTTCCTGAATGCGAGTTACGCCTCGAAATTCGACAAATGGACCTGGGATGGCACTTTACAATGGGTTGGTCGAAAGCGATTACCCAATACCCTGGATAAGCCCGCTGAATTTCAAAAAGCAGCTTTTGCTCCCTCCTACGCTTTGGTAAATACTCAGGTATCCAGAGGCTTTAGGTGGGGTAGTATTTATCTGGGTTCAGAAAACTTATTTGACTTCCGACAGGATGATCCTATCATAGATGCGGAAAACCCTTTTGGAGAACACTTTGATGGTTCTCTCGCCTGGGGACCAATTGCCGGACGACTGGTTTATGCCGGATTTAGATATAGAATTAAAAGAAATTAAATACTTAACGACATGAAAAAATTAGTTCTCACCATCACCTTCGCCTTACTGATAGGCGCAACTTTTGCTCAGGAAAAGAAAACCGAAAAAGCAGAAATACTCACCAGCGCCATCTGTGAGATGTGCAAGGAAACCATTGAATACGAGCTTACTTTCACCAAAGGGATCAAGTTTGTAGAACTTGATGTAGACTCTAAAATTGTGACTGTAGAATTCAATCCAAAGAAAATCTCCGCCGATGATATCAGAAACAGCATCTCAGGAGTTGGTTACAATGCAGACTCAATTAAAAGAGATCCAAAGGCATATGCTAACTTACCCTTTTGTTGTCGCGATGGCGGCCATGATGATCATCATTGATGCGAAATAGCCTTTTTCTTTTTCTATTGATAAGTGT
Organism: Cyclobacteriaceae bacterium; assembly: GCA_965215825.1. Taxonomy (GTDB): domain Bacteria; phylum Bacteroidota; class Bacteroidia; order Cytophagales; family Cyclobacteriaceae; genus JAWPMT01. The sequence goes on from CBDCEM010000003.1 coordinate 3,691,850, forward strand.
TGCTTGCAGCACTCCGAAACCTCAATTATATGAGATTGAGTGGTTAAGTCTACCGACTTCCAGTAATAGTAGCCTGCCCTATCTGGAACAGGGGTTGGATGGTGTCCTGCGCTGTTCCTGGGTAGAAACATCCGGAGATACGGCTACTTTGAAATTTTCAGAATTCCGAAATGAGCAATGGAGTTCATCGGAGTGGGTAGCCAGCGGTACCGATTGGTTCGTGAACTGGGCAGACTATCCTAAAATCTCTGCGTCTGAGGAAACGATGATTGCTCATTACTTACAGAAAAGTTCTCCAGACACATATGCCTATGACATAAAGGCCCAAGTCCGTAACGCAACAGGGTGGAATGAGCCTTTTAAAGTACATAGCGATACAACTCAAACGGAACATGGCTTCGTTTCAATCATTCCAATGAAAGGCAATCAGTTTAGGTTCGTTTGGCTCGATGGACGTAATACTTCAGGAGCACACGCAGGGGCCATGACCTTGAGAACAGCAGTTCTGAACCAAGATGGTGCGCTTTCCGGTAAGGCTTTACTGGATGACCGGGTTTGCGACTGTTGTGCTACTGCAGCCACGTGGACAGTAGGTGGACCGTTAGTCGCTTATCGGGATCGATCTGATGACGAAATTAGGGATATACAAGTAACCAAACTGAATGATGAGGAATGGGTAGCTCCACATACTGTAAATCACGATTTTTGGGAGATTTCGGGATGCCCGGTAAATGGCCCTGCTATTGATGCAAAAGAAAAACTCGTTGCTCTGAGCTGGTTCACAGGAGCTCAAAACCGACCAAGGGTTCAGCTCTCTTTTTCAAAAGATGCGGGTCAAAGTTTTGAGGCACCCATTCTTATCGATGACCAAGAACCTTTTGGAAGAACTTCTGTAAAACTTCTGGGCCAAGACCTGGCAGCTGTTGTCTGGTTAGCAAGAAACGGAGAACAAGCTCAAATCAGGCTGAAATTAGTCATGCTGGATGGACGTGCTCTCAAAGAAATGGTGATCACCCAAACTTCGGGAGCAAGAGGTAGTGGGTTTCCACAGATCGCGCTTTATCAGGATTACATCTATTTCGCCAATACCCATCTCGAATCACAAGAGTCACAAGTACGGGTTGGGCGAATTAAATATCGATGAACGGTAAATCGTTATTTGCTAAACATAAAATTGTTACAACAAATACATTGTGTATGCTACATTGTCTGTGTACTTACATATATTCGTTTCTTGAAACGCAGCGAGAACTTATCTAATACCTTTACGTTGATTTAGTAGAATTATAAATACCATGGGAAAAGCAATAGAAATAACCGATTCAAATTTCGAATCAGTGATAAACGGAGACCAACCCGTATTGGTTGATTTCTGGGCGGAGTGGTGCGGTCCTTGTAAAATGATCGGCCCTGTAGTAGAAGAATTGGCCACTGAATATGATGGCAAAGCAGTAGTAGGAAAAGTAGATGTGGATTCGAATCCTGAAGTATCTGCTAAATTCGGAATTAGATCCATCCCTACCCTTTTGGTTTTCAAAGGAGGAGAAATTGTAGATAAGCAAATTGGAGCTGTTCCAAAGGCAGTACTAGAACAAAAATTATCTGCACAGATTGCCTAATTAACAGTAAGCTGCTCAAAAAATTAAGACGTCCTTCAGGGCGTTTTTTTTTGCCCTTTGGTAAGTGTATTTCTTTTAAAGAGCGTTATTTACCTGACTTTCAGAACAAATTCACTGCTATAACTTGTTAAATACGCAATTCATATGCTGATTTTGACGTGGATATGTTCTATTTCCTCGTGAAGCACATTATTTTCGATTCTTTAGAGGCTCGACTAGCAAATGACGAAAATTAACTGGCGCATTATTTTCTCGATTGTAATCATTTCGATAACACCCCTTCTATCGAGAGGACAATCCACAAACTTTACTACGGAGAATTATTATCTATTTCCTATCTATCCGGGTCAAACGCATTATCTGGCAGGTACCATGGGAGAAATGAGAGGAACACACTTTCATGGAGGTATAGATATCAGAACCGGAGGAAAATCAGGCCTTCCTGTGTTAGCCACTGCCGATGGATATGTCTCTCGGATCCGGGTCCAAACCGGAGGATACGGACATGTTCTCTATGTTCAGCATCCCAATGGAACTACCTCAGTATACGCGCACCTGGAACGTTTTGAACCAGAATTGGAAGCTTATCTTCTGGAACAGCAGTACAAAAAGCAATCCTATGAAGTCAATTTATTCCCCGAACGAAATGTCTTCCCTTTCAGGCAGGGTGAAGTACTTGCTTACTCAGGAAACACAGGCTCGTCCAGTGGTCCACATCTCCACTTTGAGATTCGCGATGCTAAGCAGCGTATATTGGATCCACTCAAGTTCAATTTCAGTGAAATCCGAGACAATATTGCTCCAATCCTTCGGAAAATAGCCTTTGTCTGCCTTGATGACGAGGCAAGAGTTAATGGTGTTTATGGTCGTTTTGAATTCGAAGTGATCAAAAACGAAGGTAAATATCGCATACCGAAACCACTGCAACTGGAAGGCCGTGTTGGGGTTGAGATCGACTATATCGATCGTCATAATGGATCCAGCGCACGAAACGGGATACCTGAAATACTGATGGCTATAGATAATGACACAGTTTTTCACCAAAGAAAAGCACGCATGTCATTCAACGAGATGCGGAACATTGTTGTTCACATGAACTACCCTACTTATGTGAATCGTCGAAGGAAATTCAACAAGCTTTTTCAGGATGAAGGAAATACATTGGACATCTATCTAACCAATAATGAAGGGGTCCTGTTCACAGGAAATGAACGACTTTTAAATGTCTACCTTCAGGATGCTTACGGTAACCTATCCGTACTTGAAACCAACATTAACCATAGAAAAATTGTCAACAGACCTGAGCCTACATTCAGAAAATTTCTCATTCGTGAAAATTGGATTCATCTAAAATCTCCCTTGGAAACTAATGCCACAGTTCTCTTGGAAGCGGATACCGTCAGCCTGAAATCCTATGCAGAGATGAAAAGCCAATACTATCTCTATGACCTCAGGAAAGGACTTCCCACTCAATTATTGGCTGGCGAAGACACGGTGGAATTTAATTTCCAGAAAGCTATTCCATCTGGACAACAGGTCAAATTCCAACGTGAGAACATTCAAATAGATTTTAAGAAATCCACACTTTTCGATACGCTATACCTCAGGTACGAAAAAACGACAGATCGCGGTTCCGAATTCTGGGACCTGCCTCATGCCGACTTCCCCCTTCGCGGAACAGCTAAAATTACTCTGATACCAGAAAAAGAATACACAGATAAGCACCACGTTTATAGTGTTTGGGGTAAAAAATCATCCTTCATTGGAGGTGAATGGAAAGATGGCCTGATTACTTTTCACACACGGGATCTTGGAAAATTCACAATAGAAGCTGACCTAAGCCCTCCGACTGTCCGTAATTTAAAAATGGCCCGGGATGGAATTACGTTGTTAATAGATGATGCGAAATCTGGAATAAAGAGTTACAAGGCCTATCTCAATGGCGAATGGTTACTCATGGCTTACGACGCCAAAAAGAAAAAAATCCGAGCAATACCAAAAGATAAGAATCAACCTCTTGAAGGCAATTTCAGGCTGGAAATAATGGACAATGCCGGAAATGAACGGATTTACGAAAAACAAATACCTACAACATGATCACACTGAAAGCAGGAGATAAAGCCCCTGAATTTGAAGGAAAAGACCAGGACGGTAATCTGGTGAAGTCGTCTGATTTGCGAGGAAAAAAGATTGTCTTGTATTTCTATCCTAAAGATAATACTCCGGGATGTACCGCTCAATCCTGCAACCTTCGGGATAATTATGAAGTTTTGCAAAAACAAGGATATGTCGTTTTGGGCGTAAGTCAGGATGGCGAAGCTTCCCACCAGAAGTTTATCACAAAACACGAGTTGCCGTTTTCTCTTCTCGTTGATACTGACCACACCATTCACAATCTTTTTGGTACCTGGGGAGAAAAGAAAATGTACGGGAAAACCTATATGGGGACTTTACGAACCACGTTTGTCATTGATGAAGAGGGTATCCTATCGGAAGTGATTGAAAAAGTAAAGACCAAAGATCATACGGCCCAGATATTGGGGTAACCGGTAAAATTTCATCATGTAAAAGGCATCCTCGCAGGTGCCTTTTTTATTTTCTCTGATACCGCAAATCAAACTACAGCAAAAGGACTGATCACTTTTTATTACTTTGGTGATCACATACCAACCTAACCTCCATTCGCATGATGAAGAAGCTTGTCCTTTTGCTACTACTTGCACTACCTATTCTCGTATTTGGCCAACGAAAAAAGAAAAATCAACCGCAGTATGATAAGATTGATACAGAACTCCTTTCAGGTCTGAAATGGAGAAATATCGGTCCTTTCCGAGGTGGTCGAAGTGTGACCAGTACTGGCGTAGTAGGCGACCCGATGACCTACTACATGGGGAGCACCGGAGGTGGTATTTGGAAAACAACGAATGCCGGCATTACCTGGAAAAACATAAGTGATGGATTCTTAAACACTGGAACAGTTGGCGCTATAGCTGTTGCTGAGTCGGATCCGAATGTAATTTTTGTGGGCATGGGTGAGCACGCTATCAGGGGAGTGATGACCTCCAGTGGGGATGGTGTTTATCGATCGACAGATGCCGGTCGTACCTGGGAACATGTAGGATTGGAAAACTCCCAGCACATCTCGGATGTCATTATTCACCCTACCAATCCCGACATTGTTTTTGTCACTGTTCAAGGACCGCAGTACGGTACCAGTCCACAAAAAGGGGTTTATAAATCCATCGATGGTGGAGAAAGCTGGAAACAGGTATTGATGGTCAATTCTAATGTTGGAGCTTCCTCCTTGGCCATGGATTACACCAACCCTCGTATACTTTACGCTTCTATGTGGCAACATCAACGCTATCCCTGGACCATGCAATCCGGTGGGGATTCATCGGGGCTTTACAAATCCACAGATATGGGTGAATCGTGGGAGAAAATGGAAGAAGGACTACCGGAAGCTTTTGGTAAATCCGGAATTTCCGTTTCCCGAGCAAATCCCGACCTTGTTTTCGCTGTAATTGAAGCAGAAGGTGATGAAGGTGGGGTGTATCGATCCAATGATGGTGGCAAAGAATGGAGTCAGGTCAACAAGGATCGCGTAAACATCGCCAGGTCGTGGTACTACATGGAAATTTTTGCAGATCCCGTCGACGAAAATATAGTTTATGTAGCTAACGCACCTGTCACGAAATCCATTAATGGCGGGAGATCATTCGGCAACCTTCCTACCCCACATGGTGACAATCATCATATATGGATCAATCCAAAAAACAACAAAAACATGATCAATTCCAATGATGGAGGAGCGAATGTCACCTTCGATGGTGGTAAGAGTTGGTCTACACAACAAAATCAACCCACTTCACAATTCTATCGGGTCAACACGGACAACCTGGTCCCCTATAATGTATACGGTGGACAACAAGACAATTCAGCAATTGCCATTGCCAGTCGGACAAACGGACGTGGCATAGGTTGGAAGGATTGGTATTCTGTGGCCGGATGTGAGAGTGCTTATGCTGCATTTGATCCTGATAATCCTTTTGTTGTATACGGAGGTTGCTATCAGGGTATCATCGAAAAATGGGACAAGGCAACTGGTGAAGGGAAATTGATCAATCAGTATCCGGAGTTGAGGCTGGGCAATGTACCAGCGAATTTCAGTCATCGCTTTAATTGGAACGCTCCCATCATCTCCTCACCTCACGACAGAAGTGTAATCTACCATGGTGGAAATGTAGTTTTTAAGACCAGTGATGGGGGGCAATCGTGGGAAGCAATATCACCCGATTTAACAAGAAATAATCCTGATCAACAAGGTAAAGGCGGCGGTCCATACACCAATGAAGCAGCCGGTGGAGAAAACTATAATACGCTGATGTATCTAACAGAATCGCCTCACGAGGAAGGCGTTATCTGGGCTGGATCTGATGACGGACTCGTACATCTTACCAAAGATGGCGGACAAAATTGGGCAAATGTGACACCTGCAGGATTAGCAGAAGGAATCATCAATTCGATAGAAGTTTCTCCACACGATCCTGCGACAGCCTACATCACGGTGATGCGTTACAAGTTCAATGATCTTACCCCAATTGCTTTCAAAACCAATGATTACGGTACAACGTGGACAAAAATTACCAATGGCGTGGATGAAGCTCCTTCCTTTTTCAGGGTTGTACGAGAAGATCCCAAAGTCAAAGGTTTATTATACGGGGGAACTGAAACAGGACTTTATGTCTCTTTCAATGATGGTGCTTTCTGGCAAAAGATTCAACTGAACTTACCCGTAGTTCCTATCAACGACATCATGATTCGTCAAAATGACCTGGTGGCTGCTACGGCAGGACGATCTTTCTGGATCCTTGACGATTTAGGAGCAATACAACAATCGAAAGGGGTATTTGAAGATAAAATACAATTGTATCGTCCCAAAAATACGTATCGTTTATTTGGTGGCAGTCAGGATAACCCTACTCCGGGGTGGGGTCAAAATCCTAAAGAAGGAGTCACTCTTGACTACTACTTACCTAATGAATTGGACAGCACTTCAATCACGTTGAAAGTGTTGCAAAATGGTGAAGAAATCCGTAGCTATTCCTCTGATGAAGCTAAGGATTTCAAGAGTTGGGCAGGTGGCCCGCCCAAACCTGCGGCACTTCCTGCCAAACAAGGTCTCAATCGATTTACATGGGATTTCAGGAGAGCTACTTTACCTGCAGTATCCAAGGTCTTCGCTTTTGGAGATTATCGTGGCTCACGTGTAGGTCCGGGTGATTATACCCTACGTCTCATTCACGAAGATGATTCAGTAGAAGCCACTGTGACCATTTTAGCGAACCCTTCGATCACAGCTAGTAATTCAGATTGGCAAGATCAACAAAGCAAGTTGGTGGGCATTGAATCTACCATCCGTGACATTCATGAATCTGTTAATGTCATGCGTTCCGCAAAAAGCCAGCTTCAGGGGTATCAGAAGCGGTTGAAAGGGAATGAGGCTGCTGAAGTTTTACTGGATACCGCAAAGTCACTGGTAACCAAAATAGAAGAATGGGAGAACAATCTGATTCAACCGAAACAGCAGACTTTTCAGGATGTGATCAATTTCCACAACCAACTAAATGCGCACCTGATGTACTTGAAAGGCGCCATCGATGAGACCGAGCCTCAAGTGACAAAAGGAGCTGCAGAACGTTATGATGATTTGATGGCAGAATGGAAAACCTTTTCTGAAGCCCAAAAACAATTGATCAATGTAGAACTGAAAGCATTTAATGACATGTATGAAGAATTGGGATTGCCAGCGGTGATATTGGAAGAGTAGAGTTCGAGAGGCGCACCCTACTTCTCGCGAACTTACGGGCGTGCTTCTTTAACAGGCACGCTCAACTTTTGGGGATTCCACAACACCCCTATTTTCGGGAAGCTCCTTATACATTAAACGGGTTCGCCTTTTTTGTAGAATTGATTACTCTTTTTAGGTAGCTTCGTCTAAGTCTCACTCTACGTTGCTAGTTTCCATTTTGGTGACAAATGCAATTGGACTACTAATTGAAAACTCTTTTATAAATAGGCTTTCGATATAAAAACTGACCTAGAAGAACAGGATACATCAGCAAGTCGGTGAGCAGTGTTCCTGTCGAATAGGTAATATCATCAATGATTTCAGATCCTGTTTCACTCATCTGAACCTCATGGTGGTGTTTCCATAACTTTAGAAAAAAGGGAAGTTCGGTGCCGATATCTACAAAGCACCATTTAGTCCCTGTTTCATGGTCTTCTGTGATATCACTGACCCAGCGCTGTTTGAAAAAGAGGAAATTTAACTCCAGTTCCACCTGGTCTCCCTTCTGACAGCCATCGAATCGCAGGAGTTTAACAGGAGGAAACGGTGGATTTAAAGAGAGAAACAGGTCTTGATTGAATCTACTTTTTACACTTTTAAGAGGGGCCTTGACGTGGGTCTTTATCCTTAGTTTCATATGATAAAATAACTCACGCGGTAGGGATTTGTTTAAGTCCTAACATGCATTTCAAGTGCAGCCTTGGATCTCATATAAATGCAACAGGAATGGAACGGAATTATCAATCTTTTAGCTCTAATCGATTAGAGTCAAAATCATCAACTTTATCCGCTTTCCAATTCAGCGTATAAACTGCTGAGGATCCTTTATCGCCTTTTTGATTGGAGTGTTCTCCATATGCAATGACAAACACCGTTTCACCAACATGTGCCACAAAGGTCGCGTAACCCTGCCCTGAATCATGACTTATACGATCCGCTTTCCCAAATGTGAATGGTAAGGATTCCGATTTGCTGGCCGCAGCCTTAGCGTTGGCCAAATACTTTTGTCCTTTTAGGATGTTTTCATCTTTCGTACCCAATTCCAATGCTTGAGGATGTTTTTTGCGGAACTCTGCAACAGGGTCTTCCAAATCATCAGCCACCTGTTCCCCTACATCTTCTTTTTCAGAGTCTTCGTAGAGGCCATTTAAGTACTGCTTAAAGTCTTTGCTCCCATGAAATTGGCTTAAATCAATAGACCAGGTTTCATCTATCAATTTCGACAAAAATCCAGTACTCGGTAATTCATCTCCATCGGTGTAATCAGATTGTTCTTTGAACCAACTCAGGACTTCATCCTTTGTGACTTCCCTTTCATTTTCCAGGATCTTTCGCTGAACGATATTATTAGCGAGATGATCGTGGCTTTTAAGTTTGGCGCTTTTATTTATCGATCGTTGAATCGCGTCGATCTTCCCCGCAGATTCACGCTGATCTTCAATCACAAGCCCTTGACCTAATTTTAAGGTCTGATGTGATGCTGAAACAGGTTTGCGCTCCTGCGTCTCCGAATTAGTCTGATATTTCACGTTGGGGTAAAAAAACAATTTACATAGAATTTGCTCTTCACACAATAGTAAAAAATTCAACTGTGGTATATTTAATTATCATAAAACTGATTTAATTAGTTGTATTTATAATGATCTGCCTGTCAGATCTTTAGAGGTTGTTGTGGAATGAATATCCTTTTTATCAATAGTAAAAATCACTGGGAGAATGGTTGGCTAAATACACCTACCAGTCTCAGGTTCGCCATGGACACCCTGAACAATTTGGGAATTTCGGTTTCCTGTTCAGAAATCCAGGATGCAAATGAACTGGAAAAGACACTCGGCAGACTACCGAAACGCACCTTGTTATGGCCAAATGCCTATTACACTCAGGGAGCATCAGGTGAAGTTGTCTGGTTACAGGAATTTATCGAAAATCGCGAATTGCCCTATGTTGGTAGTCCCGTTCATGGTTTAAAAAACATGCTGAATAAGCCCAATACACATCAATTGCTCAGCCGTGCTGGAGTAGCAATTCCTGATTATCTAAGCATTTTACGATCCCATTTTCATGAATTTGACAAACTCATAGCAAATAGTGAATTGACATGGCCTGTAGTTGTAAAACCTTCATGTGAATCGTGTAGTATGGGCGTAATAAGGGCTGATACACCCAGTCAGGCCAAGCAGCATATTGAGCAGTTGTTCGATGAATTCCCTTTTAGCGAAGCCTTATTAGAAACCTTCCTTCCCAGTGAAGACATCACATGTGGTTTCTTGGCACTTGGCAATGACATACTATTGCTACCTACCTATTATAAGTCACTCGAATTATCCGGGAAAAAACATGTTGTTGAACGAGACCTGGGTAAAGGTCCATGGGGTGGTTCATCCATCGTAATGCCGCCCATCAAAGGCGCAACCATATTGAATCAACTCCAGGATCAGATGCTAAAACTGACTCATGCATTGCAAATAGCCGGAATAACCCGAGTGGATGCTCGATTGGATGAAGGTGGAATACTTAGGTTTTTTGACGTAAATGGTATGCCTGCTCTGTCCTATCCGAAGAGCGTTCTAGTGCGTCAGGTAAGGCAGTGTTTTCCTCACTTGCCTGATGTAAAAGCTTATGAGTATTTGCTTAAAACAGTAGTCTTAATTGCAGCAGAGCGCTTTAATCTAAAAGTGCCAGGTAAACTTTGCGATGAACACTTGTTCTCAATGGACAGTAAACATGGCATTCGGCTATCAGCATTGCGAAATACGCAATATGAGGCGATGTGACAATAAGTATCATTGACTACCGGAATTGAAAATATACTTGTCCAGTTTTCGGTTGCGCCACCGCTCTTCTTTTGGGTTTCTTTGAAGAAATTTAAAGATTTGAATCATGAGGGTGACAGAACCACAAAAGATTACGGCTTATTACGAAGCACTTGTAGCCAAAAGGTCTGATCATATTGGCATTTTCTATGCCGGGGTTAAGACCACCTCTATCTTTTGTATCGCCACTTGTCGGGCAAGAAAACCCAAGAAGGAGAACGTCGAATTCTTTACCACTTTTAAAGATGCGTTAGATCAGGGTTATCGGCCCTGTAAAATTTGCCGTCCCACTGAAAATGCCAATACAGCTCCTGACTTTGTCGAATCTGCCATCGCAATGGTACGAGACCATCCGAAAGAGAAGATCACTGATTATCGCTTGAAAACTCAAGGCATTAGTCCTGAGGCGGTCCGCCGATGGTTTAAAAGTCAATACGGGATCACCTTCCACACGTTCCAGCGAATGTATCGGATCAACAACGCATATACTGAACTTAAAAAAGGGGATCAGGCTACCCATGCTGCTTTCGGTAACGGGTATGAATCACTTAGCGGCTTTGGATACACTTACAAAAAATTGACTGGAAGTTCTCCAAACCAGACCGATGAGCAATCATTGATTCTCATTAGCCGTACCGAAACACCTCTGGGCCCTATGTTTATCGCTGCGACAGAAAAAGGCATCTGCCTATTGGAATTCGTTGATCGAAGGATGTTAGAAACTGAACTCAAAGACCTCCAACGATTACTAAAAGCCAGAATTATCACTGGCGAAAATCAACATATCCTACTAGCCAAATCGGAATTGGCCGCATATTTTTCAGGGGGAAGAAAGACCTTCAGTGTTGCATTAGACACACCAGGAACAGCCTTCCAACAGCAGGTATGGTCGGAATTATTAACGATTTCTTGTGGTGAAACCAGAAGCTATCAGCAGCAAGCCATCTGCATTGGTAACGCAAAAGCTGTACGAGCAGTAGCCTCCGCTAACGGACATAATCGCATCTCCATTATGATTCCTTGTCACCGGGTGATTGGAAAGGATGGCACGCTGACCGGATACGGTGGAGGTTTGGAAAGAAAACAATGGCTGTTGGAACACGAAAAAAACCTGGATTAATCTCGAATAAGTTTAACACTCGCTACCACGCCACAACCATCGGATCCCAGAATAACTTGACAAGGATTCATTGATCGCAGTAGTTAAACGCCGCATATTTAATTATAACCGATACTCATTCCCCTTCAGAAATTGCTGACTTTGACATTTAGCAATTGAATGGGTTCAGGCTTATTTGTAATGGTGATAGCTCTCATTCTGAAAAATAGATTTGTTTCAAGCCGTTGGTACCAAAAACAAACTTATGGCGTCAAAGTTTAGAAAGGTACGTCATCGTTTGGCTTGTCGTTACCGTTGGCCTTGCTAGGTAAGGTGATGGTAAAATCAGAATTGGATGCTCCCGATGATGGAAAGCTATTGCCATAAGTTTCTCCGCCTCCACTATTCATATCCATACCATCAAGATCAGCGAATTTGGTGAATTTACCGATGAACTTCAGCTGAACATTTTCAAGCCGTCCATTTCTGTGCTTCGCAATGATTACTTCACCTGTACCTTGAAGTGGCATTCCGTCTTCCCCCTGAGTAATACCGTAATACTCGGGACGATAAAGGAACATGACCATATCTGCATCCTGCTCAATGGAACCAGATTCCCTAAGATCTGAAAGTTGAGGCCTTTTATCACCACCACGTGTTTCTACAGCCCGACTCAACTGTGATAGAGCGATAACGGGGACATTCAATTCCTTAGCGATTCCTTTCAGGGCTCTTGAAATGGATGCGATTTCCTGTTCACGGTTACCCCCGGCATTTTTTGAAGAATCACCTGTCATCAGTTGCAGGTAATCTATCACAATCAAACTAACATCATGTTGCGCAACAAGGCGCCTGGCTTTGGCACGAAGTTCAAGAATACTCAACCCCGGAGTATCATCGATAAATATAGGTGCTTCAGAAAGCTCTTTGGTCTTGTGCAACAACTGTTGCCACTCATGTTCCGCCAAATCACCACGTTTCAGCTTCTCACTTTCTAACTCGGCCTCTGCGGACACAAGTCGATTAACTAACTGAACGGAGGACATCTCCAGAGAAAAGATAGCGGCAGGTTTATTAAAATCGATGGCTGCATTTCTGATCGCTGATACAACAAAAGCCGTCTTACCCATACCAGGCCGTGCCGCAATGATGACCAAATCAGAAGGTTGCCATCCGGATGTAACTCGATCCAGGGCAGTAAATCCAGTAGGGACACCAGTCAAACCATCTTCTTTATTCTTTCGATCTTCAATTTCCTGAATGGCCTGATTCAACAAGGAACTCATCTTGTCGTAATTCTTTCGAATATGGGATTCCGAAACGTCGAACAAAGATTGTTCTGCTTTATCCAACAGTTTGAAGACATCAATGGTGTCTTCGTAAGCTTCTTGCTGTAATTCAGTGGAAATTTTAATCAACTCACGCTTGATCGATTGCTCGGAAATAATCCTTGCATGGTACTCGATATTTGCTGCAGAGTTCACTTTAGTGGTAAGACCGGCGATGTAATACGCACCTCCAACCACCTCCAGGTTTCCGGTTTTACGCAGCTGATGAACTACTGTTTTTATATCTACAGGCTCCGTGTTGTTGAATAACTCAACGATGGCCTCATAGATTAACCTGTGTGCATCGCGATAAAAACTCTGTGGTTTCAGAATATCAATTACCGTCGACAAAGCGTCCCTTTCTAGCATCAATGCGCCCAAGACAACCTCTTCAATCTCTACCGCTTGCGGGGGTAATTTCCCCAATTGGTTGGAGAGTTCCTGGATACCTCCCCTTCGAGACTTAGGGTTTACACGTAGAGCTTCAGCTTTGTTGCTTTCCATTGACGATTAACAGTATTTTTTCGGGACCTGAAAACAAACATACGTCAAATCACCTGTCCAATATGTCAAGCCGAATAGATTAAGTTTTCTACCAGATGCTAACATTCAATGGTGGATAAGTTTTCAACACAGGTAACAGCGTTTTTAGAATTGGTTCTCCATCTAAAATTCGATTATTTTAGCATTTTTAACCTTATTGCATGCCGGTACAATTTGAGCAGATTCAGGACAAACAACGAATAGTGATCATCGATAGCGAGGGATCTTCAGAGATCATGAAGATCGCACTATTCGTTCTAGAAAAAAATCAGAGAGCATTTGATTACTGGTGGGCCAATGGTGAACATTCCATTAGTGATGCGCCAGTCATTCTTATTGAAGCTCAGGATGAAGCGAAGGAAGGTAATAAAGCAAAATTCTTTGATGTTCAACATCACATCATCGTGCTTCATCATGTTTCAGATCAGTTTCCGGCGCCATATGACTCCTACGAAGCATATCTTGCTCAATTTGAAAACCTCGCTGATCAAACACCTAAAGGTGGCACGATTTTGTACTATCAGGATGATTATGTTGCGAATTTAATTGCCGGTGAAAGAGAACGAGAGGACATCAGGTTGATCGAATACGGGAACATCGACAACCTTGATGAAAGAGCCAGTGCAGCTAAAAGCCTTTTGGGTAGAATAGGAATTACAGACAATTTGTTCGACGAAGCTTTTAAAAGCTACCAAAACTAATCCAACAGTGAAACTAAACTTAAAAAGCCCTTTGGTCGTCTTTGATCTGGAGACCACTGGCACCAATATTGCGCATGATCGTATCGTCGAACTTGCGATGATCAAAGTAATGCCTTCGGGAGAAGAAATCGAGAAAACAAGACGATTGAATCCTGAAATGCATATACCAAAGGAAACAAGCCTAATCCATGGTATCTACGATGAAGATGTCAAGGATGAGCCTAACTTCAAACAAGTTGCAAAAAGCATGGCACAATTCCTGGAAGGCTGCGATTTGGCTGGATTCAATATTTTGAAATTTGATGTACCAGTATTGGTAGAAGAATTTTTGCGAGCTAATGTGGAGTTTGATATAGAAAATCGCAGATTGCTCGATGCTCAGAAAATTTTCCATTTAATGGAAAAGAGAAATCTGACTGCCGCTCTAAAATTTTACACGGGCAAGGATCTTGTCAATGCGCATAGTGCCCTTGCTGACACACAGGCCACCTTAGATGTTTTTAAAGCTCAGATAGAGCGGTATGATGGACAGGACGTACATGACCTCCTGGGCAAAAAATTGGGTACCATTTCTAATAACATGGATATCGTAGACGAACTCACCAATAAAAAGATGATCGATCTGGCTGGAAGAATGATCTATGATGACAAAGGTATAGAACGATTCAATTTTGGTAAACATCGCGGTAAACCCGTCCTTGAAGTACTCCAAAAAGAACCTAGTTTTTATGATTGGATGATGAAAGGTGACTTTCCATTGGACACGAAAAGAAAATTGACCAAACTCAGATTGAAAGGGTTTGGCAAGTGATCCTTAAATTTGGGTAAGACTTACAATTACACCCCGCTGTAGGTTTTCAGTTTAAATTACATTTTACAAGTACGAACTGTCGATCATGGCAAAAACCATCATAGTATCTAATCGCTTACCGGTTAAGATATCTCAGGAAAAAAATAAGTTATCCTATCATACAAGTGAGGGGGGTCTCGCAACCGGACTGGGGTCAATTTACCGGGAAGGGGAAAATATTTGGGTAGGATGGCCGGGATTAGCGGTGACCAAAGCAACTCAAAAGACAGAGATCACCGAACACCTCGCGAATGAAAGCATGAAACCTGTGTTCCTAAGTGCACAGGAAATTGAAGATTTCTACGAAGGATTCAGTAACGAAGCATTATGGCCTAACTTCCATTACTTCAATCAATACACAGTTTATGATGAAGCACTGTGGAAAGCTTATCAAAAGGTAAATAGGAAATTTGCCAAGGAACTGGAAAGCGTAGTTGAAGAAGGTGATACCTTATGGATACACGACTATCAACTCCTGTTGGTTCCAGAGATGATCCGTAGTATTATGCCAAATGTGGCCATCGGATTTTTCCTTCATATTCCGTTCCCTTCATACGAATCTTTCCGATTACTTCCCTGGCGACGTGAATTGCTAAATGGTATGCTGGGAGCGGATTTGTTGGGGTTCCATACGTATGACGACATGCGTCATTTCCTTTCTTCGGTGAATCGTCTTGCAGGCTTGGGAAATTCAAATGGTCAGATCAGCGTAGGTCAACGACTGGTACTTGCCGATGCCATGCCCATGGGTATTGACTATGATAAATATGCTACTTCTGCATCTATGCCAGAGACCCTGGAAAGAGAAGTTAGGTATCGAACGTCTATTGGGCAGCATAAGATTATGCTTTCTATTGACCGTTTGGACTATTCGAAGGGAATACCACAACGCTTAAAAGCATTTGAACGGTTTCTGGAAACCAATTCGGATTACAGATCCAAGGTTTCCTTAATCATGATCGTGGTTCCTTCGCGGGATACAGTACCTAAATATGCTCAGCTCAAGGAAGAAATTGACTTGTTGGTGGGTCGGATTAATGGTAAGTATGGTCGGATGAACTGGACGCCCGTTCACTACTTCTACCGAAGTTTCCCTTTGACTGCCTTGTCCGCTTTTTATCGCATGGCAAATGTGGCGCTGGTGACTCCTATGAGGGATGGCATGAACCTCGTGTGTAAAGAATACGTTGCGAGTCGACTCGATAAAAAAGGCGTGCTCATTCTCAGTGAAATGGCCGGAGCTTCAAAAGAGCTTTCCGACGCCATCCTGATCAACCCAAATGATATCGAGGAATCTGCTGATGCCATGAAGGAGGCCCTTGATATGCCTGAAAAAGAACAAATCAGAAGGATGGGTAGTATGCAGGAATCTATAAAGCATTATAACATTCATCACTGGGTGAAATTGTTCATGTCACGCCTGAACTACATCAAAAAGGAACAGGAAGGCCTTCGAACCAAGCCTTTGATCAGTGTACTTAGGGATAAGGTCATCGAACATTATGCCAATGCCACGAAAAGACTTATTTTCCTTGACTATGATGGCACTTTGGTGGGATTCCACGCCAATCCGGATGATTCAAGACCTGATAAAGCGCTAAAAACCATCCTGGAAAAACTTACAAGCGATCCAAATAACAAGATCGTGGTTATAAGTGGTCGTGGCAAGGCGACACTTGAAAAGTGGTTACAGGCCTATCCTATCGACATCATCGCGGAACACGGAGTTTGGAACAAAGCTTACAATGGGGAGTGGAAAATGCTGACCCACATGAATAATGACTGGAAAGAAGAGATCAATACCGTCCTCAATAGCTACGTCGACCGTACTCCTGGTTCCTTCATTGAGCACAAAGACTACTCATTGGTTTGGCATTACCGAAAAGTAGAAACCGGCCTTGGCGAAATCCGAACCCGCGAGTTGACCAGTCACTTAAAATACATTACCACTGACAAAGACCTTCAGGTACTGGAAGGAGATATGGTGGTTGAAATTAAAAATTCACAGGTCAATAAAGGAAAAGCTGCAGCTGCCTGGATGAGAAAACACAAGGCTGACTTCTACATGGCCTGCGGTGACGATTGGACCGATGAAGACACTTTTAGGAACATGCCAGAAGATGCCTACACCATCAAAGTCGGCACCAACTCTTCAGTTGCTAAATACCGAGTGGAGAATTACCTGGCAATAAGAGCCCTTCTTGGGCAACTTACCAGCTAGAGGACGGAAGCACTATCATCGTTACATAGCTTACTTTGAAACTCTTCATAGGTGGTATCCCTTTTGTCCCCCTAACATATTAGAAATTTTCAAAGTAAAAGTTGACTTTTACCAAGAGTTCAACTCGGTAAACTTCCGGTTATGTGTTAGTTCTTGTAACTAAGTATGACTGCCGGACTTATCTGTCGTACTATGATTCGCTTTTTTTCAACTGCAATTCTCTTCCTGTCTTCTTTGTATGTCTTTGGTCAATACAATGGCAAAATCCCTGGTGATTACTACCTCGAAATTGGGGTAGGCACTACGCCAATTAATAATTCAAGGATCAGTAATGCTACATTGAACGCTCCTCCTGTTTTAGTGTACGGTGAATTTGGACAATATGCTCATCCGCTTTCCTTAACTGCCGGATACGATTTTTTGGCTACCTATGACCTGGGCTCATTCGAGCTAAGACCTTCTTATGCATTTCTTCACCTAAAAGTCAATCTGAAAAGAATCCGTTTTGGTAGGAATCAAACGACCATTTTCGGTTTTCTCGGTCCGGCTTTTGAGCGCACGAAGTTAGCGGTCGAATCATCTAATCAGGTTCTTGTCGATCAGTCAGAAGTAAAAATGGGCTCAGCATTTACCGGAGGATTCGGAGCGCAAATGGAATTCGGGGCACTAATTGTTGGTGCACGCGGGATGGTTTATAGATCAAAAAGAAATTTCCTGGGAGGGGGATTCGAGGAACAATCCTACAAAACCGGATCAGAGCGATTACTTATTACTATCGGTTATAAATTCAAGCAATGTGAAAGCAGTTCCTTCAAATGCAGCACTTTTAACTAAGGCGTTTATAGTGCCGTTCTTGTTTTTGACATTTTCCTGCACCGAACAGGAAATAGTTCCAGTCAATATCTATGAAACTGAAGTGCTGGACTCGGCCTCGGCTCAGCAATTCACTGTCGAAGGGCTTGGAGAAATTTATGTGAACCAGGGCAAATTTGTGAGCACAGCTACTGGGATCGATATTAAAGGTTCGATTTTTACCAGTTCCAAGAGTGGTCTTATTCCTATATCAGCCGGTGAGTTCTCCCTATCCAATCAGGTAGATGGTATCTATTCAAATCTGGAAGGCTATGGAATTAGCGGATTGCCTGAAGTTGGTATTTTCAAAGAATTCGAATCTGTTATCAACCCAGGGTCCTACATTTCGTTGAAGACCGGTGCTGCTATTAAACTAGACGAACCTGATGCTCCATTACAAGATGAACGAGCTTATCTTATCATTTCCCCGGATAATGTCCTTGATAAATTACCTACTTTCAAAATAGGTGGCTCTGAAATAGCCATGGGGAGTTTCTTTATGGACCGTCATGATCCGTCCATTTACTTACAAGGAGAGATCAGCGGAGCTGTAACAATTGAAAATGCATCTATTGGATTGTCTGCTAATGGGCTATTACAATTTGACCCCTATGAATATAGTGAGGAGTTAGAATCAGTTATGATTCGTCCCTTACAGTCGCTGAATGGAAATATTTTTATTTCAGGAGAAGTGCCCCTACCTGAATATCAGGTGAAGATTGTTGGAGAGGCTATTGTAGGGTTTGATCTCAATGAAAATGGTACTAAAGACTTTTTTGAAAAAGGGTTTGAAGGAGCTGAGTTTCGAATGGGTGCCAATGGAAAAGTACTTGTGGACAACACACTCTTGAACTATATGCCGGCAGATGTAGAGCTGGAACTTGGTCGCAGTACACTTATAGTCAATACAGAATCTGGTGGAGAAAACTTCCTGCAGATCGCTGGACAAATCAACACAGGTGACTTAGCCGGTAAGATCCTGTCAGACCTGGATCCAAGTGGTTTTTTTGAGAATGTAAGCTTCCCAGGCTCGACTTTAGAAGGTTATCTCTACGTGACTGATGACCTTGACAGCACGCAACTTTATCTGTCAAATACCATTGGCGTGACCATACCTGGTGTCGGCGAACAGGAACTGGCCAAAGCCTTGCTAGAAATCAACGCACAAAAAATACTTGCAGAAGGGCGTATGGGAATCCCAGGCTTGGCCCAGGTCAGACTCGGCGGAGAATTCTTCTATGATGGTGAATTTTCACTCGAAGGTGAAGCCGGCTTAAAAGTCGACCTTGAAGTAGCTTCACTGGAAATAGCACTTGGAGTCTATGTAGATAATAATGGCCTGGCAATTGTAGTCATGGGAGCTGTGTGCATCATAGATACAGAATGCGTTAAGGTAGAGGCCTCTGTTGAAATCGATTGGGAAAAAGGAGAAATGAACGTATGTGCAGATGTACCAGGCTTCGGAAGAAAATGTGCTACGTTACAGTAACTGGTCATAAACTCCCAAAATGATTCGAATCAGCCTGACACATTCTTTAGCACCTCTATTTGGCTATTTACATACGATCACTTCCCTAAAGCGGGGCTTAATTTCGATCAATAAAAATCCGGTTGATCCAGTTTTTTGGCGATCCGTGTTGCGGCATTGAGCAATCCAACATGGCTGTAGGCCTGGGGGAAATTACCCCACATACTACCATCTCCTTCCTTAACATCTTCACTCAGAAGTCCAACGTGGTTGCTGTAGGAAATGAGGTTTTGAAAATACTCGATAGATTCATCCAGTCTACCCACACATGCCAAAGCCTCGACATACCAAAATGCACAGATCAGGAACGTAGTTTCCGGCTCTCCAAAATCATCCTGATGTTTGTATCTGTAGAATAAACCACCAGAAGCATGAAGTTCTTTCTCCATCACTTTAAGGTGTTCTTTGGCCTTCGTAGTATCTCCAGGGAGGTAGTTCATCATGATCAACTGTAAAGTACTGGCATCCATTCTGTCCACCCCTACCGCCTGTGCATATCCTTTTTTCGAGGGTACGTAGCATTTCTCAATCATTTTGGCAGATTTCACCTTCAATTTAGCCGCCATCTCTCCCATCTTCCTATCGCCCAGTACTTTTGCTATTTTCATAGCAGCACTACTCCCCGCCCAGTGGAATAAGTAGGTGTAGCAATGATGTTGTGCCAGGTTACGGAATTCCCACAATCCTGCATCTTGCTCGTCGAAAGTCTTATCGATCATATTAAGCGTTTTCCAGATCAGGTCTGAAGTTTCAAAACGATCAGTAAATATGATTCGCTTGTCATTATAGAGAGGGAGCAAAGAAACAAGCACTTGACCATAGACATCATTCTGGATATGCGTATATGCCTCATTGCCTACTCGTACGGGTACATTACCCATGTAACCTGCCAGATCTGTTGATCGTTCGTCAAGGTTTTTTGTACCTGTAATACCATAAAGTGGTTGGAATCGATCGGTCTCATCATTGGTGGTATTAAGGATATAATGAAAATACTTTTCAGACTCTTCAAAGTGACCGATGTTATTAAAAGCATTGAGGGTGTAGAACGTATCGCGCATCCAGCAATATCGATAGTCCCAGTTTCGAGTGCTACCAGGAGACTCAGGTAAACTCGTGGTAGTTGCTGCGATGATTGCACCAGTATCTTCGTATTGATGAATCTTTAAGATCAATGCAGATCGAATGGCTTCACGCTGGTAAAAATTGACAATACTGGCTGTTTTCACCCAGTCTCTCCAATATTTCTCTGTCTTGTTTAGAAAAACATCTACGGTTTCTTCCAGAGCTGCTTCCAACGGTGGACCCCACGTCATTACCAGGTACTTTGTCTCATTCAACACGAAGCTCTGCTCCTCCATGATGTAATTGAGAGAAATATTGGTTGTCAGGCGTACTTCGGATTCTAACCCAAGAAAGCGAATATGGTTGCTTCCCAAACTATGTTGGGGCTCTACTTCTCCATAATTACCTTTTGGACGACATCTTACAACAATGTTGGGATTTCCTTTGACGCGCTCAATCTTCCTGATCAACATCAGCGGTTTGTAATAACGATCCTGCTGATAGAATCGCGGAGCGAAATCTGTAATGCGATATACACCACTGTCACCTTCAACTTCCGTACTTAGGATGTTTGTATTTTCAACGTATTGCTGAGAGGTAATAAGTTTATCGCCGCTCGGTTTTATCGAAAACTCTCCCCCGCTATCAGGGTCGATCATTCCACCAAATATGAAACTGCTATCAAAGCGAGGCCAACAAAGCCAGGAAACGTTGGTATTCAAGTGAATATGAGCGGTAAACGCACAATTTCCAATCACTCCATAGTCGTAGGTATGTCTACTCATTCCGAAATAAGATAAAATGAAAGCGCAAGAAATACGATTCTCCCAAAGAAAGCAACGTGAGTTTGAAAATTTATTCAGAATCACTTTATTTTTTTATCAAAATCCTCAAGTCTTACATTAAAAATTAAAATCTTAGCAAGATCTTATTATCTTGAAAAGCGATGGTTTAAATTGGTAGGATGCAAGTACATAGCCAATGGTAATCCATCCTTTTGGTTATATTTGAACCAAGCCGTCTCATACATGTTTAGAAGATTTTTCAAGAACCCTCAGATAGGGATTTTGTTCGACATTTTTATCGGTGTTGTTATTTATGTAATACTTATCATTACATTGGTCAATGTCGAAAGCATCAGTGACCAATCGGCACTAACCACCTACTCTAATGCATTCTGGTATTCGATAGTCACACTCACGACTGTGGGCTATGGCGACTTATTTCCAGCAACTATTTATGGAAGGTTCATCGGAGCTGTTTTTGTGTTGCTCAGTCTGAGCGTTCATATCGTATTAATTGGAACTTTTGTTAATCTCATGTCTACCATAAAGGAAAATAGGAAACTTGGCCTTGGAGGAACAAGCTATACTGACCATGCCATTATCATCGGATGGAATGATTTTGGAAAGATGGTTGTGGAGCAGCTCATGGGCGTAGGTAAGAAAATCGTTGTTGTCACTGACAATAAACTGGAAGTGGAACATATATATGAGACATATGACACTAAAAATATATTTGTCTTTTATAATGACTTGAAAAACTTTGAGGCACTCGGTAAGATCAATATCACCCAAAGCTCCATTGTTTTCGTGAACTTGCCTGATGATACAGACAAACTTGTTTGGATCGTCAATATAAGAAAAGTGTACCCAGACCTTGAATTTGTGGTCACACTGGAGAATGGTGATCTGAAACATACCTTTATCAATGCAGGTGTCACCAACACCATCTCGAAACATGAGATTTCTTCTAAGCTGCTGGCCAGTTACATGTTCGAACCCGATGTTGCTTCTTACAGCGAATCAATTATGTCGTTTGCCCAGTCAGACGGAGATTATGATATCAAACAATTTTTAGTAACTCCCAGCAATCCCTACGTGGGAAAGACCTATCAAGAAACCTTTTTCGAGCTAAAAAAGAAGTACAACTCTGTGCTGATTGGGATTACCAAAAGAGACAAATACGGCAATAAACGACTTATTAAGAACCCCTTGGGTGACCTGAAAATCGGAATGGGCGATTACTTAATTGTAATTTTAAATGGAAAAGCATTCAAACTGTTGAAGAAAATATTCAACGTAGAGGAGGGTGTCTTCAAAAGCAAGAAAAAGTCATAAGATGCGAAACAAGCACATATCTCTTCTGTCTATCGTTGTTTTGTTCATGACATTGTCCGCCTGTCGTAACAAGGCTCTTAATGAAGGAGAAGCTTTCAAGCCAAAAGAGCGTCACGAAAACATTACTTTTCATTTTGACCCCATTGAAGTTGATGGCGTGGATTATCTGATTCTTGAAAGAGACAATAATAACCCACATGAAGGGTTCGGCTTTATGGCATTTCGCGCCAATGTCCTTATTGAAAAACAAGATTCTCTAATGGCATATCTACAGACCGTGACAGAAATGCAAACTCGTATTTATGCTGAGTTGACCAAAACTTCATTGGAAGAGGCACAATCACTTACTGATCAATTATTGCAACAAAACCTGGATGCGCAGCTAAATAATATTGAAAAACTGGAATCTGAGAAATTTGTCAGTTCCCGGCCCAGAAGAAGACCTAAAGACGACTAAATAAAAACACCAGAGCTTTTTACCCTGGCATTTTCATAAATTTTCTTGGTATGAAGCAGCTTAAGAAATCTTCTGAAAGTAGTCTCGGAGGTCGTGCAATGCTTTTGACATCTCAGGATCAACTGCAATTGAATCCGGTACATCCTTGGCAACCTTCTCAGCATCTATTAATTCATCCTTATCTCTAAAGACCTCATCCAGGATATTACAATCGTAAATAAGAGACATTAGCACGACGAAAGCCGGTGTTGGTTTGGCATTTTTGAAAACCATGGCCCTTAGGATATTTCGGATCTCTTTCTCGTAAGCATAATTCGCATTGCCCATTCGTTCTGAGAGCGGGATCCAAAGGAGCTTAGTTGCTTCTCTTTTCAGAATACCCCTCTGAGAAAGTAATTCATCCAGGTCTGCTAATATGTCTTTAAAATGGTCCGTCAGGTTTTCCACCTGAGTAACTATATCCTTGCCTGATATAACCTTCTTTGCTACATCATCCAGAATCTTGTTACCAGTTCCTTCCTGATTAGTTATCTTAACAATGCCCCCCTCAATACTCACCTTCTTGGTAATGTATAATTCGAGAACAATCGCACTAATAACTCCAGGGACGATTCTTTTTTCAGCGGCAGATAACAATCTGCCCTCTTCATCATCCATGGCAATGAGATATAATCCCTCAGCGATACTCAATTTCATTAGTCTACAGCTTTTTTCGTCTTGCAACTGAAGAGAATCCGGTTCTTATTCTCCAATTTAACCAACAGCAGGTCGTTGCTTGCCTGGTGGATCAATAACAAATCAATTTAAAGGTCTTGGTTGAGAATCCTTCAAATCCAAAATTCGCATTTTATTTCAACTACAAATTTTGGCAAAAACATTTACTTTTTCAATAGCAGCGGGATGGTTAATCCTTGTACAAGGATTGAAAAAACAACACAACAATAGGTTGTAAATAATATTATATTCTTCACGTCCTCAGGTATCCCGGCAATATCTGATAAGGACAGGGCCAAAGCAACGGAAATACCTCCTCTAAGTCCACCCCAGGTCAAAATCTGGATGGTCTTTGGCTCAAATTTTCGTTTCAGTGATAGAATTCCAATCGGTATTGAAACGCCCAATAATCTCGCAAATAGCACAATTAATATTCCGACAATTCCAACAATGATCATATCGCTCGAGAATGTCTTCGCAATCACGATCATCTCTAAACCAATCAGAATGAAAAGAATAGCATTCAGCGCTTCATCAAGCAAGTGCCAAAATTTAAATACATATTCACCTGTAGCATTGGCCAAATTCTCATCTCTACCCTCATTTCCAATGAATAATCCCATTACTACCATAGCTAAAGGGGCAGAAACATGAAGCAATTCCGCGATTCGTCCTCCAACCATGACAAGCGTCAGTGTGACGAGTACCTCCAATTCTACGTGATCATTGTCAATAAAATCCAGTAGACGGAAACCAAGGAACCCAAAGATTGCACCCATCAATACACCTCCAATAACCTCCTTACCAAATAACATGGCGATATCAGTAGCTCCCGGTGCATGGGCTTCAACGGTCTCGGCCCCTCCATGATGCATGGCTTCAGGAGCAGCAATACCTAGAATAGTCAAGAAAACAACCACACCAACTCCGTCATTAAACAGGGACTCTCCAGCGATTTTCATCTCCAGATTCTTAGAAAGATTGAACTTCTTCACAAGTGCCAAAACCGCAATCGGGTCCGTTGGAGAGATTAATGCCCCAAAAAGCAAGCAGTAAATCAAATCCATCTTATAACCAAGATATGGGAATACGAGGTAAATAAGATAACCGACAATGAAAGTTGACATCAATGTGCCCAGTGTAGCCAGGGTAAAAACTGGCACCCTTTCCTCCATCAACTTTTTCAGGTTGATACCCAGCGCTCCCGCAAACAGTAGGAAGTTGAGCATAACATTCAAGAGTACTTCCTGAAAATCAAATTCTTCTATTATAGATTCTGCAACCCCACTAACAGACGGAAATAACCATCCCAGTAACAGGATCACGACCGACATCATTAGCGCTATGGCCATCAATCCAATAGTCGAAGGCAACTTCAATACGGTGATGTTAATCAGTGTAAAGACAGATGCAAGAAAAATCAACAGTGTGATTAGGTCGAGGATACTCATTGGCGATAGGTGAAATTCATACCTTTAAAAATCGTCCCAAAGTAAGAATAAAAATATTACAAAAAAAATATCAGGGCACGTTAAATTGATCTACGAAATCCGGCAAAACTTATGTCATTTTCAATGATATTGGCGTTTTTTACAATCCATGAAGCATAAATCCAATCTTTTCCCGATTGCAATATTTTGTGTTTGCCTAATACTCATTAGTTGCTCATCGGTGAAGCGTATTGCAATAGAGAGAGATGTCAACCGACTGGTCGATAAATCTGAGGTCTTTCGAGGCGAACTTATCGGAATGTCTATTTATGACCCGTATTTAGAGAAATACATCGTAAACATCAATGCAGACAAGTATTTTACTCCGGCATCAAACACCAAGTTACTAACATTGTATGCGTCGGAATTAACGTTAGGTGATTCCACCCCAACTTTCGCATACACACAACGCGGGGATAGTCTTTTCTTACAGCCATTGGGTGATCCTACATTCCTGCATCCTGATTTCGATCAGCAGCAAGCCATAAAGCGATTAAAGGATTTCAAGGCAAAAAATATATTTATCCAATACCCAGAATTAAACTTTCCCGGTTATGGGCCTGGTTGGTCATGGGATGATTTCGGGTATGCATTTCAGCCTGAGCGCAACGCTTTTCCTATTTATGGCAACCTGGTATGGGTATCGCAGCATACTTCTACGGAAGTAAATCCTGATTTTTTTACAGATTTTGTGGAATTCACTGAAGAGCGACCTGATTTCAGGAGAGACAGAACACAAAACCTTTTTCAATTTGCTGTCAAGACACAAGACATGGATACTTTGATTCAAGTATCTCCTTTCGTTCCGTCCAAAGAACTAACTCACCAGCTTTTATCTGATACACTGAATGCTTCAGTAAAAGAAATTGAAGGAAACTATGCGTTTACTGACACAATTTATAATGGGAGTTCTTTGCCAATGACCGCTCTCATGATGTTGAGGAGTGATAATTTCCTTGCAGAACAAATGTTATACATGGCTGCTGTTAGTCGAAAATCAGGAAGTATTCAATCCTTCATCCAAACGATGAAAACGAATGACATGAGTTTCACACCAGATTCCTTGATCTGGGTGGATGGATCCGGACTGAGTCGATACAATATGTTTACCCCCAGAACGCTGGTGAGCATTCTCCATAAGACGTACAGGAGCACTTCCTGGGATCAATTAAGGGTTATTTTCCCCACTGGTGGCGTTAATGGAACGATAAAAAGGTGGTACGGAGCAGAAACGCCATATGTATTCGCGAAAACGGGAACATTACGACACAATCACTGTCTCAGTGGATTCATTAAAACGAAATCGGGTAAAACGTTGATCTTCAGCTTTATGAACAACCATTTTACCCGATCCAATGCGGAAATCAAGCAAGCTATGCAAGTTTTGCTTGAAGATATTCGAGATTCTTATTGACCGTATTTTTGTGTCAATCCTCCCGTAAGCCTCATCAAGGTTACCTGTGAGTCTAACAGGTCAAAAATAGACTGTAGGCGTACGGTAGCCGCTGCCAGGTTATTATTCTGGACCGTTCTGTAATCAAATGAATTAATTGAGCCGTTCTTAAAACGGTCCTCCGAAATCTCCAGGTTTTGAACAGAAGCATCATATCGTCGATCATTGATATCAAATAATTGCTTACGTACTCTATATTGATCCAGTGCCTGAACCAGGTCTCTGCGAATGGTGGCCTTCAGTCTGTCCGTTTGAATATTTGCAATGTCCTCACGCAAAACTGCTTCCCTTATAGCGCGATTTACCTGACCTCCCTGAAACAAGTTCCAGGAAATAGTAAAATTGACGCCATAGGTGAAATTTTCATTATTTCCTGCGTTGGTTATGGCTCCTGTTTGCTGATCGGTTCTAAAATCAATGGGCCAGTCGCTTATGTCCTGCCTATTTCTAGTCCACGAATAATTACCTCCTAAACTTAAGGTCGGGTATCGATCCAATTGCCGTAACCTCGTAGTAGAAGCCAAAACCTGTTGCGTAAGGTATTGTTTTCGCAAGTCCACGTTTTGTTCCTCAATCTGCTGCTCAAGGTCCTCATAAGTAAGCTCGTTATACTCAACATCCAGGTCATCCGTGAAGTTGTACTGACGGGCGGGATTGGGCTCGTCGAGCAAGAAGTTTAAATTGGATACAGCATTCTGATAGATCAGTAACTGGTTCACATAATTCACACTATCAGTCAGGTAATTCCCTTCTTCCAAAAGTAAATCTGAAGTAACAGCGGTACCCACATCAGCTCTGGCTTGAAGCAACTCATACTTGTCTCTGCTCAGCTCTAATTGCTTCCCAAATTCTCCGAGTCTTCTCTCCTGAAGTACGGCTCCGTAATAACCGAGGACAATCGCCTGAAGCGTATTAGCTACAACAATATCTGCGTTACCCTGAGACTCAGCCTGCAATTGCTCCAGTTGGCGCTTGCCAACAGATATATTTGCTATACTCAGCAAATTCCAGTTCACATTTATTCCTGGTTGGATCTGAGAGGTGCTTGTTTTTGCCAAAATTGCAAAAGGACTCAGAGCTTCCCGGTTGTCAAAAGTGTTTCTACTTCCCTGGAGACTCGCGGATAAGCTCGGAAAGAGTGCAGCCCAATTATTGTTCATCTGGGCAATCTCAATATTCCTTTGCTCTACTTTGATATCAAAGTTGCGCTCCAGACCAATCAACACCGCGTCGTTAAGTGATAGGTCTGTCTGGGATTGTGCCAGAAGGCCAGGTAAAAAGCCTGCAACCATCAAAAGCACGTTAAATATTTTCTTCATCATTTTCTTAAAATCTTGAGGTTGGTTTTTATGCAGACTCGCGGTACTCCTCCAGGCGTTTTTCATCAATCATCACTCGCTCCACCTCTTCACGTTCTGGTTTTTTACCAGTCCAGAGCCATTTTATCGCTCTCAACAAGTCATTCATCAAAAGAATATAAACAGGGAAAAACAATAGAATGATAATCGTGCCAAAAAGAACTCCATAAGCGACCGAAATAGCCATAGGAATCAGAAACTGGGCTTGAAAACTAGTTTCTTTGATCAAAGGAAATAATCCTGCTACTGTCGTTAGAGAAGTTAGCATAATTGCTCTGAATCTCGCAATGCCTGCCTCATATGCCGCCTGATAAACAGTCAACCCATCATTCTTGACCAATGAGTTAAACTTTGCCAGGAACACCACCGCATCGTTGATAATCACCCCCGATAACGCGAACATACCCCAGGCAGATAAGATGGAAACAGGGAAATCAGTATCAGGATTTACCCATGACTCAATTCCATGACCCAACATGGCGCAGAACCATCCCATTGGCACCATTCCTACGATCAATAAAGCCTGATAAAAAGACCTGAAGGTGATCATCAAAATGAAAAATATTACAATAAAGGCACCACCGAAATACGTTCCAATCTCTTGCCCTGCTCGGGCGCTTTCCTCCGCTTGCCCACCATAATCAAATTTTACTGACGGGAATTCCGCCTGGAGTTTAGGAATGATGTTTTCCCGCACATTCTCTATGATAGGCGGCACCTCACCAAAAGGATCCACCATTTCCGCTTCTACCGTCACAGCTCGACTTGTATTATAATGCCTTAAGCCTGCGACACCCCGTTCTACTTCATAATTGGCCAGTTGTGTCAATGGAAACTCCTGACCACTATTAGTCTTGATCTTGATATCTTCAAGTTGTCCAACACTTTGTCGCCCGGAATTGGGATAACGTACCCAGACGCGTAACTCGTCATTTCCTTTCATGAAACGCTGCACCTCTTCGCCAAAGAAACCCTGACGAATCTGAGTAGTGACGTCATTGTGATTCAAACCAAGGAAATAAGCTTCAGGCCTCAAATCAAATAGCATTTCACGACGACCAACTGCAACGTTATCTTCTATTTCTTTTAAGTCCGATATCTTACTAAGCTCTTCTTTCAGCGCATTCGTCGCGGACGTCAATTGCTTATAATTCTTAGCCATTATACGTACTGAAACAGGCTTTCCGAATCTATTTCCAGCCCCTACACTGAACTTTTCAGCTTCGTCCACAGGTCCAATCTCTGATCTGATTCGTTCAATCAAATCGAACTGGTTTAGACCATAATCATCCAATTCTTCGTAAATCACATTTACCTGACCCGCATGAGTTCCGGATTCTCCACTACCAAATCCAGTATTCATGAAAGTGAATCGAATAAGGTCTTCGTCCGTTTCAAATTCCGTTTTCATCTTGTCGTTTACAGTCCAGATGGCATCGTCAAAACGTTTCAGGAATCGTTCTACCTTTTCCTCCCGCTCTCCAGGTTTGAACGCAAGGTTTACTTGAAAACTATTGAAAGGTATGTTTGGAAAGAACGTGGCTTTAATTTGCCCCCCCATGAGCATTCCTACAATCAGGATTACAAATCCGACTGTAATGGACCAGGAAATGTAGCGGTTACGCATGGTCCAGGAAAGTGCTCTTCCGTACAATTGATGTCTTAGAAAATCAATAAAACCATTGATGGCTTTCCGGATTTTGAAGCTACGGGTATCTTCCTTTTTCACCCTTAGCACGTTTTTACTGGCCAGGTGTGCTGGTAATACGAAAAATGCTTCAAGCAATGAAAACCCAAGACTAAAGATCACAACGAATGCCATGTCTTTCAGAAATTCGAATCCGCCCGTCAATAACAACAAAGGAGTGAAAGCCACAATTGTGGTAGTTACTGATGTTACTACCGCAGGCAGTACTTCCATCGTGCCGTTTACGGCTGCTTTTATCGGGTTCTTGGTTTTCTCAAAATGCGTATAGATATTCTCCGCAATCACAATCCCATCATCAACCAGAATCCCAATTACCAGGATCATTCCAAAAAGTGAGATCATATTGATTGTGAGTCCAACGAAAGAACCCAGAATGAACATACCCAGGAAAGACGAAGGAATACCCCAGGCCACCCAAAATGAAAGTCGAATGCTTAGGAAAAGCCCCAGGGACACCAAAACAAGCATCAAACCAACGACACCATTTCCAGTAAGTAGGTCCAACCGCTGTTTCAGTACCTCCATGAAATCCCAATTCACTTCAAGAGTGACCGCACTGTACTTTTGATTAAATTCCTTAACATACTCTCCTACAACTAAAGAGATTTGTTCCAGATCCTCGTTTTCAAGCTTTCTTACCTCAATGAATACCGCTTCTTCGCCATTCAGGAAACTTTTAGAAGGCTGATCTGCGAATTGTTCTTTTACAACAGCCACATCTCTCAATAAGAGATCGCTACCATCAGGGTTACTCCTCACCACCATTTCTCCGATGACGTCCGCATCCGTACTCTTCGCTTTTGATCTAATGAGAATTTCTTCCCGGCTAGACTTGATAGAACCCGCCGAAACGTCTCTGTTGTTTAGCCTTACAGCAGCTACCACCTGATCAAATGTAAGGTTGTATCTACGCAAGGTTTCTTCACTTACTTCGATAGAAACTTCAAGTGGAGGAAAACCTGTCACATTAACCTGACTGATACCTTCTCTCGCCAATAAATCATCTTCTACGATTTCCGCGTAGTATTTCATGGTCTTCAGGTCCACATCTCCCGTGAGACCTAACCATTGGGCGGTGGTTCTGAATCGTTGTTTAAAAATGATTGGTTTTTCTGCACCTGCCGGAAATGAACTGATGCCATCAACCGCATTTTTCACTTCAGTATATAACTCATCGATATCATAGTTATCAAGCGTCTCAATTGAAATACTTGCAGCATTTTCCGATGAAGTCGAAGTGATCTCGTCAATTCCCGCAATGGATTTTAATGATTCCTCGATCTTCAATGTGACTCCTTCTTCCATTTCCTCAGGTGAGGCTCCGGGATAGGCTACATTGATGTTGATGAACTTATCCTTGGTTGTTGGAAAAAAAGATTTCTTCGTATTGACAAGGGTCACTAACCCAGCTAAAAGCGTGATCGCGATAACGATATTGGCAAGTATGGGATACTTGACAAAGTGTTCGATTATGTTTCTCATGGCTCGGGGCTCTAGTTAGCTTTCTTGGATGTACCTGATCCTGAAACAAGTCGCTTCTCAGAGTCCGTTTTACGCTCAAGATCGATATCTCTTTCCTCGAGTTTCTTCGCGACCATGTTGTTATGCGCATTGATCAATGGCTCTACAACCAGATTATCTCCTTCTTCTAATCCAACGAAAATAGCAGACTCCTTCTCCAGGCGAAGAACATTGATTTTTTTGACCTTCAACAGGGTATCCTCCAATACAAATACCTCACTTCGATTATAAATGGCACTCCTGGGCATAATCATGCCATCTTTTATTACCCTAGCCGGAATAGCCGCCTGCAAAAACTGACCGTCATAGATTCGCTGACCATTGGACTGAATCGCCAAAAAGACATCTACGGATTGGGTATTCTGGTTTACAAAATCCGAAATTCTCAATACTTCGCCATCCCAGTACTGTTGTGTTTCGTCGTTATAAATCTTGACTTCTGCACCTTCTTGAATCCAGCTTATGTCTCTGGTTTCGACACTCACCTTGAGTTCATGCGCTCCAGCCCGTATGATTTTGCCAATGCGCGTGCCTGGATTAACAAAAGCTCCGGTTTCCATAACCACCTCAGATACACTCCCATCAAATGGCGCATAATATCTGTGTTTCTGAAGTCTGGCTTCCGCACTTTTTATACTGTAATAAGATGAATAAATGCCTTTTGTAGCCAGGAAAGTCTTTTCTTTCTCGCTTTTATTCTCAGGCAATTCAGGGAGATCATTATTAATATCTACATCAGAAAAATAGGCCTGCCATGTATCATAAGAACTTCCAAAATCCACTTTCAGATCGGGCAAAATAGCTGCCAGGTCACGCAAAAAATTACTTTTTTGTGATTTAAGATTCAATTCTGCCTCATCATCATCAATATAAAACAGCAAAGTTCCTTTTCGGAAATTTTGACCTGCTTTCAATCTGATATTGCCTTCGTACATTCTACCTCCCACTTCTGAAAGGAGATCCAGGGATTGAGCAGTTTCAACCCGACCAAAAGCGACAACACTGGTTTCTACATCAGTGTATTCAATCGGCACTGTCTTGACATATCGAACCGACACAGCTATTTTCTCCTCCTCCGGAGGAGGTTTCTGACCGGCTAATACAGCAGCAAGCGCCACTGTTCCGCCTAAAATCACGATAATCGCGATAATTACTTTCAATTGACGAGATTTCATTTGAGTAGTATTTGACCGTAAAAAAATTAGTAAAGGGTGTTGAATTACTAAGACTCCTTGCAACACACTTTTGTTACAACAACCTTAAGGAAAATGATAAAAGGACAATAGTGTACGTGCAAAGGTTTGCAGCTTACATGTGTGTAAGCTCAATTCATTCAGTTGTCCGCAGAAGGCAGGGTTACATAGAAAGAAGTAATTCCTTCAGGTTCCCGGGAATGACGGATATCTCCACCCAACGCATCAAGACACGTCTTTACAACAAACAGTCCGAGACCAACATTGGCTTCTTCATTGTTGGGACGAGTACTGATTTTGGCAAACTTCTTATACAAGAGCGGCTCTTCTTCTTCGGGTATCTCCTTTCCGTGATTTGACACGACCATAGAAACAAACTGACCACTAGTTTTGAAAACAACTTTCACGCTTGACTCGGGATCGGCAAATTTGCAGGCATTACCTACCAGGTTTATAAAAATATGATCGAAATAGGGCTTATCTACTTTACCCTCAATAGGCTCTGATGAAGCCGTAATGTTGATTTCTATTGAAGGATAATTAGCTTGAATATCGTAGATCAGTGACTCTGCCGTAGCCAGCAGGTCCACGGTTTGAAAAATCAATTCTCTACCGTCGGCCAGGAAATGTTCCACCTCCACAATTCGAGCGATGGTCTTACTCAGATTCCAACCTGCCGCTTCTATACTTTCTGCAAAAGGTCGAAGGTCTTCATCATCAGCCAGATCTCTTTTCAACAAATCCGCAAATCCGATTATTCTGCTTATGGGTGACCTCAGGTCGTGAGAAACAATTTTCAGAAAGCTCTGCTTCTCCCGATGTAGTTCGGTAATTTGTTCCTGGGCCTTTTTAAGCTCCTCTTTCAATTGTGCTGTGGATTCCAAGGAAAAAGTTGTTAAATGCTACTAATGTGTTTAGAATAGAAATTCAAGTTCGAAAATTACAAGAGCCGTCATATCTTTTTGAAGAATGACGGATCAACGGAGAAATTGGTAGTATCAACCAGTATCTCTGAGGTGAAAAGGAATTACTCTGATCACCAAAATACTCCGTTCACGCCCTTTCTTGTTTCAAACTTACATCATGTGACGCAAGTTTAAAGCTTATTTGATATAGAAAACTAACCTAAAAAAGACATGAAAATGGCAAAATATGTCTTCCTGATTTGCTTGATGATAATCAGCATTAGTTCCCTGGAAGCACAACGCAAGCGTCGAGGTAAATCGACCCCAGCCACCGTCAAATTCGACCAACAACTCTATGAGGGACTCAAATGGAGGAGTATCGGACCCTTTAGAGGAGGCAGATCGGCTGCTGTCACCTCGGTACCAGGAAAGGCAAACTTGTTCTATTTTGGGGCTACAGGTGGTGGCATCTGGCGTACAACAGATGCCGGAAACTCCTGGGAGAACATATCTGATGGCTATTTTGGAGGATCGATCGGTTCAATTGCCGTAAGTGAATGGGATCCCAACATCATGTATGTCGGCGGAGGTGAAGTCACTGTAAGAGGAAATGTCTCATCTGGAAGTGGAATGTGGAAATCAGACAATGCTGGAAAGACATGGACTAAGATTGGACTAGACAACTCCAGGCATATCGTTCGTTTAAAAATTCATCCGAAAAATCCTGACCTGGTTTATGCAGCGGTCATGGGCGATCTATATAAATCTTCAAATGTCCGTGGAATCTATCGAACTACAGATGGGGGAAAGACCTGGGAACAGGTACTGTTTGTAAACAGTGATGCAGGTGCGGTTGAATTGGTCATGGACCCGAACAACCCAAGAGTGCTATATGCTTCAACATGGAGAATCCGCAGAACTCCTTATAGCCTGGAAAGTGGTGGCAAAGGGTCTGCTATTTGGAAAAGTACAGACGGAGGTGATACATGGAAAAACATTACCAGCAACCCCGGCTTACCAAAAGGCGTATGGGGTATCTCTGGTGTTACAGTGTCCCCAGTCAATTCCAATCGGGTCTGGGCAATCATTGAAAACAAAGATGGAGGCGTTTACAGATCAGACGATGCAGGGACTACCTGGAGTTTGGTCAACAAAGAGCGTAAGCTCAGACAAAGAGCCTGGTATTATAGCAAAATCTATGCAGATACTCAGGACGAGGACATGGTATATGTCATGAATGTTCGATACCACCGATCAAAGGACGGGGGAAAAACTTACCAAACATTTAATGCCCCTCATGGCGATCATCACGACTTGTGGATAGATCCTCTGGACAATCAACGCATGATCATTGGTGATGATGGAGGTGGGCAGGTGTCTTTTGATGCGGGTGAAAATTGGTCCACTTATAACAATCAACCTACCTCTCAATTCTATCGCGTAACTACCGATAATGCGTTTCCATACCGTATTTATGGAGCGCAGCAGGATAATAGCACCGTCCGTATTGAACACCGAACCGATGGAAGATTCATCAGTGATGGTGATTGGGAATCAACCGCAGGTGGGGAAAGTGCCCATATTGCCGTAAATCCTGAAAACAATGACATTGTCTACGGTGGTAGTTATGATGGCTTTCTGACGCGTGTAAATCACGAAACAAGTGAAGTGCGTGCAGTGAATGTTTGGCCAGACAATCCTATGGGACATGGTGCGGAAGATTTTAAGTATAGATTCCAATGGAATTTCCCTATCTTCTTTTCTCCTCATGATGCCAACAAGTTATATACCGCATCAAACCAGCTTCATTTAAGTACCGATGAAGGCCAATCCTGGAAGGTCATCAGTCCCGACCTAACGAGAAACGACAAAAGCAAATTAGGCTCTTCCGGGGGACCTATCACACAGGACAATACCAGTGTGGAATACTACTGCACCATCTTTGCTGCAGTTGAATCTTACCATGAAGAAGGTGTTATATGGGCTGGATCTGACGATGGTTTGATCCACGTTACCAAAGATGGTGGTGATAACTGGCAAAATGTAACTCCTCCATCTATGCCTGAATGGATGATGATCAACAGTGTCGAGATTGACCCGTTCAACAAAGGTGGACTATACGTGGCCGGGACCAAGTACAAACTTGGTGATTATCAACCTTATTTGTATAAAACCGAAGATTACGGTCAAACCTGGAAAAAGATCACCAATGGAATCGGAGCGGAAGATTTTACTCGGGTTTTAAGAGCTGATCCAAAAAGAAAGGGATTGCTTTATGCAGGTACTGAGAATGGCATGTATGCCTCTTTTGATGATGGAGTAAGCTGGCAATCTCTCCAAATGAATCTGCCAATCGTACCCATTACCGATCTGGCCATCAAAAATGACAATTTGATTGCCGCAACGCAAGGAAGAAGTTTTTGGTTAATTGATGACCTGACCGTACTTCATCAATTGAATAACGAGGTAGCACAAAAATCACATCATTTATTCACCCCAATGCCAACTTACCGTATGGGAGGTGGAAATGGACGTACATCGAAAACTGCTGGAACTAATCATCCTGGAGGCGTTTTGGTTCACTATTACGTAAAGGACACAAGCGCGACTGATACCATTAGCGTTTCCTTTAAAACGCAATCCGGTGATTTAATCAGGAAGTTTTCGACACATCCGAGTAAAGATGATAATGAGGGCAAATTAAAGGTAGAGCCAGGACTCAATATGATGAACTGGAACATGAGGTACCCTGGTGCAAAAACGTTTAAGGGCATGATTATGTGGGCCGCTACTACTCAAGGTCCTAAAGTAGTACCTGGTACTTACATGGTAACGATGGAGGTCAATGGTGAAAGTCAGGAGTCTTCCTTTGAATTAATGAAGGACCCACGTTCCAGCGCCACACAAGCAGATCTACAAGCTCAGTTTGATTTCCTAACGGCTGTCCGTGACAAGCTATCAGAGACCAATCAGGCGATCATTGATATTCGCAAAGCTCGCGGACAAATCAAAGGTGTTATGGCACGATCTGAGGATGAATCCATCAAAACCCTTGGTAAAGACATGTTAGCTGAAATGAAAACCATTGAAGAAGCATTGTACCAAACCAAAAATGAAAGTGGACAGGACCCGTTGAATTTCCCAATTCGCCTGAATAACAAATTGGGACACCTTGGTTCGCTCGAAGGTATTGGTGACTCAAAGCCCACAGATCAGGCAATTGCTTTCAAGAATGAGGTGTCTGCGGCGATCGACGAGCAACTTGATCAATTGAAAGTAATACTGACCGAAAAAGTGAAACAGTTCAACGAAGCTGTTTACGCGGCCAAAATTGAAGCAATTCAGCTCGATGAATAAAATTTAATATCAAGTAATAAGAGAAGCGATGGGTTTTGCTCATCGCTTTTTTTATTCTTGCAGGTCTATACAGGTGCCTATGTACAATGTTGTAATTGTGGGAGGAGGAATTGTAGGCCTTGCTTCCGCTTTGAGATTGAAAGAAGCCAGTCCTAAGTTGAAAATTGCAGTGATCGAAAAAGAGAAAACACTCGCAAGTCATCAGACAGGAAATAACAGTGGTGTACTCCACTCAGGACTCTACTACAAACCAGGAAGTTATAAAGCAAAAAATTGCATCTCCGGATATAATGAGTTGGTTAGCTTTTGCCAGGAAGAAGGCATTTCCCATGAAATATGTGGAAAAGTTGTTGTCGCCACCCAAGAGAGTCAACTGGGTCAACTGGAAACCCTGTATGAACGGGGTACGGCTAATGGGCTCTCAGGACTTAAAAAGTTGAGTACAAAAGAGGAAATCCAGGAATACGAACCGCATGTGAATGGAATCGCAGGGATCTTTGTTCCTCAGACTGGCATTGTAGACTATGTGGAAGTCGCTAACAAGTACGCGGAGAAATTTCAGCATTTCGGTGGCGAAATCTTCACTGACAACAAAATCAAGAAAGTCACTAAAAGAACTGACAAACTGCTTCAGGTTGAAACTAATCATGAAATATTAACGACCCGGTTAGTTATCAACTGTGCGGGCCTATATTCGGATAAAGTGGCCAAGACTACTAAAACCCAGGTAGATTACAAGATTATCCCTTTCCGCGGTGAGTATTTTAAGCTTAAGCCTGAAAAGGAACATCTGGTCAAACATCTGATCTATCCTGTACCTGATCCAAATTTCCCTTTTCTAGGTGTTCACTTCACCAGAATGATCCATGGAGGCATAGAGGCGGGTCCCAATGCAGTGCTTGCCTATCGCAGAGAAGGATATACCAAATCTGCTATCCATTTGGGAGAGTTTTTCGAATCTCTGTTCTATCCGGGCTTCCGGAAAGTTGCCGCCAAATACTGGAAAACTGGTTTTGGAGAATTATATCGCTCTTATTCGAAAAGTGCGTTCACCAAAGCCCTGCAAGAATTGATCCCGGAAATAGAGAAAAAAGATCTTGTGCCGGGTGGTGCGGGTGTTCGGGCGCAGGCTTGTGATCGAAAAGGCGGATTATTAGATGATTTCCTGGTATTGGAAAATGAAAACATCATCAACGTAGGGAACGCCCCCTCTCCTGCTGCAACTTCGAGCCTCGCTATTGGAAAGCAAGTAGCAGACCTCACACTGCAAAAACTGGGATGAGTTAACTCTTTTTAAGTCTAATTGGTTAACTATTTGACATTTGAATGTGCTTTCACCTTATTTCGTCAACATACTGCTGTTCATAGCGTAAACTTGGAAAAACAGGAAATCATGATCAGATCGCTTGCACTTATTTTTACGGTAGTTCTCTTGTCAGGCTGCCACACCCAGGCACAACATGGCCAACAAACATCACTCAAAGTAGACCCGGAATGGGATCTATCCGAAGAAGAATGGAAAGGCCGTCTGACTGATTTTGAGTTTTATGTTCTCCGTGATAAAGGAACCGAAAGAGCTTTTAGTGGAGCACTTTGGAACAATAAGAAAACAGGAGTTTACAAATGCGCAGCTTGTGAACTGGAGTTATTTGATTCCGAAACAAAGTACCGGTCCGGAACCGGATGGCCGTCATTCTGGGAACCGGTAAAGGGCGAAAATGTTGCGGAAGATACTGATCACTTGTTGGGTTATCCCCGCACAGAAGTCATGTGTGCAAGGTGCGGCGGACATCTGGGTCATGTTTTTCCTGATGGTCCCAAACCTACGGGACAGAGGTACTGCATCAATTCCGTATCATTGGTTTTCGAGGAGCGAGAAAAATAAGCTCAAAAAGGAATTCCTTGTGAAGGCCCTTTGGGGCTTTTTTTGTTTGTGTGAATCGGGTTTAATGAAGCGAATGATTCTGTCATAAGCCAATGAATTTGGTAAGTCGATATCCTTTTATCTTCGTTTCTAAAAAAATCATATCCAATTTGAAATGGAGTCTTTGAAAATTATGTGCTTCACCGCATTATTAGGCCTGCTAACTGTGAGTTGTTCTCAAATAGCTACAGAAACAGAAACCATAACCTGGAAGGTTAAGAAAACGAAAACCTGGTTCAAAGGACAAGGGTTTGAAAACGTGGAAAGTGTTCTTTTCGATCAAGAACAACAAGTTCTATACATCACTAATGGCCTGGACTATGTACCTGGAACGGATGGTTTCATCTCAAAAGCCTCGGCTGACGGAAAAAACCTTGAATTGAAATGGGTCGAGAACCTGAATCGCCCAACTGGCATGGCATTGAAAGATGGCACATTGTATGTGGCAGACCTTTTTCATCTACTAGCAATAGATACCCAATCCGGTGAGATTCGGAAACGATACGAGGAACCTATTTCTGGTTCGGCGTTGAATGATGTAGCTATTGATGGCAACGGGGATATTTACGTTTCTGCATCCCGAATTGGTGCCATTTTCAAGCTCATCGACGGACAACTTGAGTTGTGGGCTCAGGATAAATTGCTACTCAAATATGCGAATGGATTATTGGCCCAAAAGGAACAATTATTGGTAGCGGGATTCAATCTGAGTAACGTTCACCTGAAATCCGGGCAATTGGCCGAGATGGTAACTAATCCATCCATCAAAGATCTTGAAGGGTTAGTAAGCGATGGTGAAAACGGTTTTTTCATGACAACAGTAGGCCAAAGCTCGATGTATCATCTCGGACCAAATTTTGAAGCCACACTTCTTCTGTCAGAAAGGGATTATTTCGGTGACCTTACATTTGACAAAGAGCAAAATATAATTTACGTTCCTCGCGGCAATGAAGATACTGATGAATACTACCTAACAGTGATTGAAATGGATAACTAGATGACCCTTATCTTCTCGGAATCAATCCACCTGGATAACTGACCATACTTTCATGGCCATTCTCCCCTACTGCAGCCACACCAAACAGGAAGTTATCAATTACAATTCCGTCGAGGGTAAACTCTGTCAGATTGCCATCGACTACTCTTGAATATTGCCAGATTGGAGAGGTGGTGTCTCTCCAATAGATCTTGTACGCAACAGCTCCATCCACTTTATTCCAGGCAAGTTTGGTTGAAGGCTGTACAATTCCTCCAATTTTCACTTCTTGAGGTTTAGGAGGTGCAGACGCCAACGTGGCCATCGCCACTGCATTGACAGCAGTCATTTTTGCACAATATTCAAAGTTCACACCTTCGATCACATCGCCATATTTAATACCATTTTCTGTGCGTAGGTCCTGGTGTTGGCGATTATAATTTTCATGCGCTTCCATGATTCGCACGCCAGCAAAACCCGCTTCATTGAAGGGACGATGATGCCCTCCCCTACCGAATCGATCCAATCTGTAGATCATGATGGGATTCATTTCCGGCATATAGGTTTGAGTTGTTTGATGAACGTACCGCGCCAACTGACGGGAATCACTATCGTTTTCACCTCCGAAGAAGCGCTTTCGTTTCAACTGCTGTTCTGTTTCTGTAACAGAATAAGGTTCTGAGAAAATCCTAAAAGTCCGATTATCAATTACACCATCCACACCTTCGATATTCCCAATCATGTCATTATTGAGAATTCCAATGACTTCCCAGCCTTCTTCTTTTGCCTTTTCTGCCAGAAACCTACCTCCATAAAGTCCTTGTTCCTCCCCACTTAGGCCGGCCAGCATCACGCTGGAAGCAAATTCTGATTTGGACAATACCCTGGCCAGTTCAATGGCTCCTGCCATTCCTGAAGCATTGTCGTTGGCACCAGGAGAATCATCGGTGAAATTGGCGTTATCAGACACCCTGCTATCGATATCGCCACTCATGATGATATATCGATTAGGATACTTTGTTCCTCTCTTGATTGCATACACATTTACGACCCAGGTATCCGTAGCAATACGTGTATTGGGATCACCTTCTACAAGAGTTCGCTGTTCATACACTTCAAGGCAGCCTCCGCAATCCGAAGAAATCTTTTCAAATTCCGCTTTTATCCAACGTCGGGCAGCTCCAATACCTCTTGTAGTCGAAACTGTATCGGACATGGTATGGCGCGTGCCAAAACCAACTAGTTTTCGAACATCCGTTTCGAGTCTATCCGCACTTATATCGTTAATGATATCATAGACTTTTTGGTCGGTGGTTAGGTATTGGGCTGATACAGAAGTACATGCCAGAAAGGCTATTAGGTAGAGGAATCGCTTCATGAGAACCAGGTTAATTATGTTGTGTTAGCAATTTATTGAGTGCCATTCATTTAGACCTTCTTATTTTATGGGAGTGGTAAGGGGAGTAAGATCAGCGACACAATAGAAAAAATTTCCTCGGAAAAATAGGCGGGATTAACTCAAGGCAACATACACCTTACGAATTTGATTTGAGGATTAGCGGAAGATGGATTATTGGATTACTTCTATATCACACCAAATCCTCCCAGGGCCCCGTTATTGCAACGGTATCTCCGTTTACTTGGATGTTCACGAATAAGGTTTTACCAGAAGGAGAAAAGACCGCTCCTGCTAATTCTGAATCTGAGCTTCTGTTGATCGCAAATACCTTGACTTCTCCCTTCATGTTGATGTAGTGAATTCTGTTCAGGTCGCTGTTATCCTCACACACAAAAAGCATCCCACTTGGAGCAACTGTCAGGTTA
Organism: Cyclobacteriaceae bacterium; assembly: GCA_965215825.1. GTDB lineage: Bacteria > Bacteroidota > Bacteroidia > Cytophagales > Cyclobacteriaceae > JAWPMT01. The sequence goes on from CBDCEM010000003.1 coordinate 3,733,320, forward strand.
TCGCACATGTTCAAAACCGTCTTATCCTCTGATTCAGCGAATAACTCTAGGGTATTGTTCTGGATATCATATTTGAAAATCTGTCCAAATTTATTAGGACCGCCATTGGTACAGGCAAAATAAACTTCCTTGTCCCCCATCCACATGCCTTCGCCTCTGGCAAAACGTGCAGCTCCTTTGTGATAACCCCGAAAACGTAAATCGTCTTCAGGCGACTGGACATCATCGATAGGTAACCAAACCACCTCGAGGGGTTCGTTCAAATTCACCGTTCGCTTATCCCAGTTTCTTGTGTCAAGCGATTTATTACCCTTGACTGCCAAGACTTCAAGTGTACCACCCTGATGGAGATCAGTTTTATCGGCGGGAATAAATCGATAGATCAAACCATCATGCCGATCTTCTGTTTGATACACAATGTGTGTTTCCGGATCAATGGCTACCGCTTCATGGTTGAACCTACCCATTCCTATGATTGGCTTAGGCTCCGCCAAACCTTCATTGAACGCGGGTACGTCAAAGACATACCCATGGTCCTTTTCTACTACGTCTTCATCCGCTCTTGAAACAGACTCTTCACAAGTTAGCCAGCTATTCCATGGGGTAACACCACCCGCACAGTTTCTGGTGGTTCCAGCCAGACTCAGGTATTCCTTGATCACTTCTCCTTTTTCTTCGTCAAATACAATCGTAGTGGTTCCACCTAAAGCAGGTGCCTTACCCCTACCCGCATCATACAGAAGGCTCATGTCGATATCTCCAAGAAGCTCATCTTTCTCTCCAAAGGGGCTATTTTCCGAGGACCCAGGACTGTTCTCATGATTTCTAACCAGCACACACTGTCCTTGTTCATTCAAAAAAGCACCCATCCCGTCTGGCCGCCCGGGAACTAGCAGGCCATCTGACATACTTTGTCCGGATTTGGATATGACACGATATTCAAACCCTGAAGGTAAATCAAGGTATTTCTCCGGATCTGGGATGATTTCCAATTGCCCAATGACTGATGAATCAGATGGAGTCTTCTCGTTATAATTAGAAGTACATCGAGATAGAGAGACAAAGCCAAGGGAGGTCATCGTGGTACTGTAAATAAAGTGTCGTCGGTTCATGAGGTTGCAGCATTAAGTTCTTGTGAACTGATGGTAATTTACGAGACAATACATTTCTCCTACATATTTATACTACATAAATTCAACTTCTTGATACCTCTTCTACATTGATGAAAATCACTTCATGATCATGCAAACGATTTAAACCTCGTATGCTCTGAAGTGCAGTTGTATTGTTTAATATTGCCAAGCAATATATTATCGACTATGGCCGACATTTCTAACCTTGAAAAAACCGCTTCGCAAGTTCGTCGCGATATTGTTCGTATGGTACACGCATGCCAATCCGGACACCCTGGTGGATCCCTGGGATGCACTGACTATTTAGTAGCTCTGTATTTCCATCAAATGAAACATGATACAAGTTTCAACATGGAAGGAAAGGGAGAGGATATGTTTTTCTTGTCCAATGGACACATCTCACCTGTTTTTTATAGTGTACTGGGCAGGTCAGGATATTTTGAAGTGAACGAATTGGCCACGTTCAGGAAAATTAATTCGCGATTACAAGGTCACCCGGCGACAGAGGAAGGACTACCGGGCATTCGGGTTGCTTCTGGATCATTGGGTCAGGGGCTTTCGGTCGCTCTCGGTGCTGCATTGACTAAGAAACTGGATGGTGATAATCGCAATGTTTATGTGCTGATGGGCGACGGTGAGCAACAAGAAGGTCAGGTCTGGGAAGCAGCCATGTTAGCGGCCAGTAAAAAAGTGGATAACCTGATCGCGGCTATCGACTACAATGGTCAGCAAATCGACGGTCCTGTGGACGAGGTGAATAGCCTTGGAGATCTGAAATTGAAATATCAGGCTTTCGGCTGGAATGTGATGGAGTGCGATGGTAACAACATGACGGAACTGGTAGCCACGCTAGAAGCAGCAGCCAGGGAAACCGGTAATGGAAAACCAATCATGATCCTGATGAAAACTGAAATGGGGAAAGGTGTCGATTTCATGGAAGGCACACATAAGTGGCATGGGGTCGCTCCTAATGATGAACAATTGGCCAGCGCACTTGGCCAACTCGAAGAAACTCTTGGCGATTACTGATCAACCTTAGAAAAGAAACAGATGAATACGAAATATACCTTCACTGAAAAGAAAGATACACGTTCCGGATTTGGAGATGGTCTATTAGAACTGGGAAGAACCAACCCTGATGTAGTGGCCATGTGTGCAGATCTGATCGGATCGTTGAAAATGGGTGCCTTTATCAAAGAGTTTCCTGAACGATTCACTCAAATTGGTATTGCCGAGGCAAATATGATGGGTGTCGCCGCGGGGATGGCCATTGCCGGCAAAATCCCATTCACAGGAACATTTGCAAACTTTTCAACTGGTCGGGTATACGATCAGATTCGCCAATCTATTGCGTATTCTGAAAAGAATGTGAAGATCTGTGCTTCTCACGCTGGCCTGACGCTCGGTGAAGATGGTGCTACACACCAAATTTTGGAAGATGTCGGCATGATGAAAATGTTACCTAACATGACCGTTGTAGTTCCTTGTGACTATGAGCAAACCAAAGCTGCTACGATTGCCATCGCTGATTATCACGGTCCCGTGTATTTGAGGTTCGGCAGACCCAAGTGGCCCATTTTCACAGCTCCTGATCAGAAATTTGAGATTGGCAAAGCGGTGAACATGATCGAGGGGTCTGATGTGACCATCATCGCTACCGGTCATATGGTATGGAAGGCGATTGAAGCAGAAGCACAGTTGGCGAAAGCAGGAATCAGTGCAGAAGTGATCAATATTCACACGATCAAACCTTTGGATGAGGAAGCAATATTGAAATCAGCTGCAAAAACGAAGTGTGTGGTCACCTGTGAGGAACACCAAATGAATGGGGGTCTGGGTGAAAGCGTAGCACAAACTCTGGGAAGAAATACACCATGCCCTTTGGAAATGGTGGCTGTAAATGATTCTTTCGGCGAAAGCGGTAAGCCAGACGAGCTTCTAGATAAGTACGGATTGGGTACCAAAGACATTGTTAATGCTGCCCAAAAGGTTATTGGCAGAAAAGGCTAAACTTCGACAAGCTCAGTTTTCCAGGTTTCGACAGGTTCAAACTGACAGATTAGACAGGCTCAGTTTTCCGGGTTTCGATAGGCTTAACCTGAGAGGTATCGCTGATTCTGTTATCACCTTTCGACTGGTTCAACCTGACGACTTTCGATTGGCAGTTTTCCGGGTTCGATGGGCTCAGTCTGAAGTAACGACAAGCTTGAACATAGAACTCCCGTCATTGTGGCTTTTATCAGGCAATCAGGGGTAAAAGCACGACAATCTCGTTGACGGGAGTTTCTTCGTGACGTAACAAATCAACTGGTTCTGAGATCTAAAGGGTTATTGCTACTTTTGTGGCTCTTCAAACATTATCAATTATTCTAACCCAACGGCAATTATTTCAGCAATACGTTGCTCAGACTTCTGACTTTCCACTCGCCCTGGAAATAGAGCGAGCGGAAGGTGTTTATCTGTACGACAAAGAGAAGTCCTATATCGACCTGATCTCAGGAATCGGTGTTTCTAATGTGGGCCATCGACATCCAAAAGTTATAGAGGCCATCAAAGAACAGCTGGATCAATATCTACATATAATGGTCTATGGGGAATACGTCCAGAGTCCCCAGGTGAAATTGGCCCAGGCCCTTTCTGAAACGCTACCAGAATCGCTGAATAATGTTTATTTCCTTAATTCTGGAAGTGAAGCAGTAGAAGGAGCAATCAAACTTGCCAAACGTTATACAGGTAAGCCAAATGTGATTTCTTTCGAAAATGCTTATCATGGTTCTTCTCATGGCGCCTTATCTGCAAGCGGTGATGAGCAATTCAAACAGAATTTCCGTCCTCTCGTTCCTGGGTTTCAGCACATCGAATTTGGATGTGAGAAAGCAATTGATCAAATAGATGAGTCGACAGCCGCTGTATTAATTGAAACTGTACAGGGAGAAGCAGGAGTCAGACTGGCAGACAGCCAATATTTTCAGCAATTGAGGTCCAAATGTGATGAAACAGGAACTCTTTTGATTTTTGATGAGATCCAGTGTGGTTTCGGTCGTACGGGTAAACTTTGGGCGTTTGAACACTACGATGTTGCACCAGATATTTTATTGAGCGCCAAAGGAATGGGTGGCGGCATGCCGATTGGGTGCTTTATCTCATCGCAGGAAATTATGGGTGTATTGAAAAACGATCCGATTTTAGGTCACATCAGTACATTCGGAGGACATCCCGTCAATTGTGCCAGTGCGCTTGCAACACTTCGGGTCATCCAGGAGGAAGGGTTGTTAGCAACCGTTTCAGGAAAGGAAGCGTTGATCAGAAGCTTATTGCAGCACCCAAAAATTAAAGAGATTCGAAGCGTCGGATTAATGATGGCGGTGGAATTTGAATCTTTTGAGGTAGTAAAACCGATCATTGATAAGGCAATCAACCTTGGTGTAATAACTGATTGGTTCTTATTCAATGATTACTCTATGCGGATCGCTCCGCCTCTTACGATTACTGAAGCTGAGATCAGATTGGCCTGTGAGAAAATCTTAGAGGCGATTGAAAACCCTATGGGCTGAGGTTCGTGGTGATTAATACCAACCAGATTCCGTTATGATTGTAAATAAAAAGTACTAGCAGTCTTTATTTGATGAAACAATCCTCGGAATGACGGTTGGTTAGCGTAGATGTAGCCTTTATTCCAGTCAATGAGACACTCCACGATAAGACTCTCCTACGATTACAAATGAGAGGTATAAGATTAGAGTTTCTTGAGCAATCCTGAAAGCGGTTGTTGGTCTAATATAAGAACGTCATGCCACGGATCGAATAGATCCATAACAACTTTCAAATTGATCATAGTGGCATCTCTTCCATTTCTTAGATTTAGAAACGATGGTGGTTTCTTCATCAATTAATTAAAGTCCTCTATCTGAGCATATAAATCATGCCAAGCAGGGTTGAATTCTATGATTTTCTTATCCTTCCATGCTCGATTCCATTTCTTCATTCTCTTCTCATTTTTTATGGCTTCCGTAATAGTTGGATAAAACTTGTAATAGATCAAATGTTTGCAATGATATCTCCTTGTAAATGTTGAGCCTTCACCATTTCGATGTTGCGTGATTCGAGCATATAAATTTGATGTGACTCCTATATATAATACAGACCTTGTTTTGTTGGTCACGATGTAAACGTATCCTCCTTTAGCTATCATTTTGCTTGATTCCCAATTCCAAAACAGACTCACATTCGATTGTAAGTTACAACTACATGAAATCATGTTTCTTCAATAATTCCATTTTTAATCACAGTCTGGTAGGGATGATGGTTGTAATGGAGTATAACCCCAGAACGTCATGCCATGGATCAATTTAGAGTCCAGAATTATTGATCTCCTCACCTTGATCGTAGTGGCATCTTACCAAGCTAAGAGAGACTCCCCTATGATTAAATTAAAGACTATTTAATTTTCTTATTCCTCTGCAATCTGGGGAGTGACGACACTTTCCTATTCCTTCATGCCACGGATCAATTTAGAGTCCAGAATTATGGTGTCTCCTCTCCTTGAACGTAGTGGCATCTTAGGAAGCTAAGAGAGATTCTCCTACGATTAAATTAAAGACTACTTAATTTTCTTATTCCTCTGCAATCCGGGGAGTGACTCAACTTATATAAAACAAAAAAGCCGAGAACTCACGCTCCCGGCTTCCAATATTATAATCTGTTAGTTTTATAACAGCGACTTCAAGTCAAGTGAAACTTCCTTTGTAGCGCCTCCCGAATTCAATGTTAGGGTAACCGTAGTACCTGATTTCTTCAACAATTTCTCTATTGCAGGTAATCCCAGGCTCATCGCCGCCTCCCCATTGATGCTCACCAATTCATCATCGACTCCAATGCCATTCGCTTCTGCAGGACTTCCTTCAAAAACCTGATGAACCAAAACCTTAGTTTTATCTTTGCTTAATTGCACATCAATTCCACTACAATTGACTGAATATTCCTCTCCACTTCTTCCATTTTTTTCGAGGAAGATTTTGTGCGTTTTATAATCAAAAAGCACGTTGAAACGATTCATCAGCCTATTACCAATAATTCCAGCGATCTTTTTCTCTCCCTGGATTCCTGTAGTCACCTGACTAATTCCTACTGGCAAGTCGCCAATGGTGGTTGATCCGAATGTGAAGCTTTTCACGCGCCCTTCGTAGTGACGTGTTTCTTTAGCACCAAGTCCTTTTACCAGATAAGAATAATGATCTCCGGTTTTATCAATGATTCCATTACTATTAGCAAAGGGTGTATTGAAATCAACAGTAGTTCCTGCACCAGTATTCACATAATAACTGCCAGAAAGGGATTCCCCGTTATTCAATGTAATTGTTGCCTCTACCGTGGGTACAGTATGATGAAATTTGAACGGTAACTCTTCACCTTTCTTAGGATAACTACCAGAATCATAAACCTCCAACTTCATGGCGTCATAATCCAACCTTACTACATGATGATGCAGCATTTCATATCCAACGATGCCATCAATATTTCGTCCAATGCTGATTTCCAGGTGATCCAGGTCCGTAGCATAGACTTTAATATTTTTCTCCAGCACCAAATCATTCAATTCAAGCTTGTTGTGTTTGATCAGTGCTCCGGAAATACTTCCCTGAGCGCTGGTGGCTGTTTCTTTATGATTGATGGGTAAGTTGAGTTTTTGCGCAACGTCCAAATCGATCACAGTAAGTACATCTCCTGTATCGAAAATGAAATCCAGCGGCTCGGAATCATCCACGCTGAGTTTTACAAAAACATGGTCACCATACAATTCAAAATCTGTTGAAGTGAGTGGTGATTGTGCGTAGGAGGTAAATACCGCCAAAACCGCACAGGCAAAAAATAGTTTTCTCATAATTTGTCAAACAATTCCAAAAACGGATTCAATTTATAAATAGTGTAGAAGCTATACTATTTTTCTGGATCAATTCTTTTTCAACAGCCTGTTAAACGGAGCTAATTTCTCAATGTGCATAGTCAGCATTCAAGTATTTTACTTCATATTGCAAAGGTCTAGATCAAAAGCAATAACTGTGAAAACACAAGTCGAAACTACTGTTGAATATTTAAAAAGTGAAGGGATTAATGCTCCGCAAATTGGCATCGTTCTCGGAACGGGATTAGGAGCACTCGCTGATGAAATAGAGGTGGAAAAGGAAGTTTCATATGAGGACATCCCCAATTTTCCCATCTCTACCGTTGAATTCCACAAGGGTAAACTGATCTATGGAACGATCAACGGTGTGAAAGTACTGGCAATGAATGGTCGTTTCCACTTCTATGAGGGCTATTCCATGGCAGAAGTAGTTTTTCCTATTCGGGTGATGAAATTTCTGGGCGTCGAGCAATTATTAATCTCCAATGCAGCCGGCAATATGAATCTCGACTGGCAAAAGGGTCAATTGATGTTAATCACTGACCATATCAACCTCCAGCCAGATAATCCCCTTCGAGGCAATGGAGCAGCTGATTTCGGACCTCTCTTTGTGGACATGAGTTCACCTTATGATGCCTCCATAAACACTGGATTAAGAACTGCTGCAAATGAAACTGGTATTGCTCTGCACGAAGGAACTTATGTTTCCGTTGCCGGACCAAACCTGGAAACCAAGGCTGAATACCGATTTTTAAGAGCCGCCGGTGCGGATGTTGTAGGTATGTCTACTGTTCCAGAAGTAATCGCTGCTAATCAGCTGGAACTTCCCGTTTCGGCGATTTCGGTGCTTACGGATGATTGTGATCCTGAAAATTTGCAACCCGTGAACATTGAGGAGATCATTGCAATAGCTAAAACGGCAGAACAGGACCTGATCAAAATATTTAAAGCCTATCTGCGTGCTCTGGTAAAATGACCCGAGAGAAAGCAATACAAAAGCTAACGTACGTCTCTGAAAACGATTCTTTCTTGCGTAAGATTCTTGTTAATCTACTGGAGAATTTATCTGGCAGACCTAAGATCCAGCAGCTTTATGATGAAATCCGAGAAATGGAGTATGAAACGCACATGGCTTGGACCATCGCGTTGGACAAGCTTAGGATCAAACGAGATTTTGATAGTTCGAAACTCAAGCAACTGCGCGGAGATACGCCACTGGTAATCATTGCGAATCATCCCTTTGGCGTGGTAGATGGATTGATCGTTGGAGAGATCGGAGCTACAGTGCGTGAAAACTATTCGATCCTAACGAACAGTGCACTTTGCGAACTCGACCCTAGAATAACGGATTATCTTTTACCCATCAATTTTGACGCCACCAAAGAGGCTCAGGCCAATAACATTCAAACAAGAAAGATTGCCATTGAAAGACTGGGTAAAGGCGAAGGACTGATCATCTTTCCTTCTGGCATGGTCGCCAGTTCCAAGACTCCCTTCGGGCCCGCCGAGGAGCTGGAATGGAAACGATTCGTAGTAAAACTGATTACCAAAGCCAAGGCCGATGTACTACCAATCTACTTTCATGGTAAAAACAGTCGACTTTTCCAGGTCGCAACCAACATCCATGAAACTTTGAGAATGGGTCTGCTATTGCACGAAGCACGAAATAAAATGGGTCAAACCATCAAAGTAACGATTGGCGATATTGTGCCTTTCAGTGATGTGAAAGACATAAAAAACAAGCAGGAACTTCTGGATAAGTTGAAGAAGATTACGTTTAGTTATGGGGAATAGGCCAGTTCAGACTTTGACCTTTCTTTTCAGAAGTTCTAATTTGGTTACATAGAAAATCACTGAGATTTAACCTCGTATAGTTGGCATATTGAAACTAACTACAAATAAGAGTGATTTGCACTGACAAGTGGGAAATTACCAGTTAGCTAAGCGTCATTCCTGATTTTGTTCAGGAATCTCAATAATAGAAGCTTGTTCTTGATTGAGATTCCCGCCTACGCTGGGAATGACGGATATTTTCCTATCGCTTAGCTAAATAATCACCCAAATTTCTTCTCGATGGATTTTGTACGATAATCGAATATTTCTTTGAGTTTCTTTCTGACCATCAGGGAATTAGCGATGGCACCCAAAAAACCCAATGGCGGGGCATAGCTCACGATATCTTTCATGAGTACACCATGCTCTTTTGGTTCGATAAAATGTTGATGGTGCCATAACGCATAGGGACCCACTCGTTGCTCATCGATGAAATATTCCTTTTCCTGAATGTGAGTGATCTCTGTTACCCATGTGGTTTTGATGCCCAAAACCGGAGCTACCTTGTAGCTTATGATCATGCCTTCATACATGTTCTCTGGCAAGTCCCCTGAGGTAATGTCAAAACCCATATAATCCGGTGTGATTACTTTGAGGTTGGCCGGAGATGAAATGAAATCCCATACTTCATCCATCGAAGCAGGAATGAATTGTTCTTGTATGAATTGGTAAAAAGGCATGTACTGAGATGGCTTCTGATTATTGGTTGTGACTTGTCATAAAAGATTGATGTTATTACTAATCACGGTACTCAATTGTTCCAAAACTTACCAAATAATTTTTGCTTGAAAGTGTAAGGAATTCAATTCCAATACAAAAAAAGCCTTCCTCAAATTGAGAAAGGCTTTCAACTATCAATAATCTCTCTTCTATTACAGTTTCATATGTATCTCGAAAGAAAATGAGTCTCATTCCCATAGAAGAAACTCAGGCCTGTTTCTTTTAAAATGACCTCAGAAAGAATAAACAGCTGCTAGCAAGAAGGAAGAAAGTGAGTTAGCTGTCTCGCCCGTTCTTGCATTGGTGATGACCACATCATCTTCCGAGAAGGAATCAATTCGCAACTCCGGGATAAAGGTCAGGTTACCCACAGTGTAGTTAGCACTTAAGGTGAGGTCAATTACACTTTCTCCGGTGGATAATACGCCTACACCTTCATCTTGCCAGTACTCCCCTCGAACGCCTAAAGAAAACGCATCAGAAAATGAATTCTGCAAGTACAAGGCGCCGCCATAAAAACTATCGGAAGCAGACGTGCCATTAACACCCAGATAAAATGAATCCGACAAATCCCAGCCACCAGTCAGGTCAACCTGGAAAAAGTCATTGTCAAAGAGGAAGTTCAAATAAGCACCACCGTATCCAAATTGGGCACCTCCAACATACTCGCCACTAGGGTTGAAATCAGTGGCATCTGTAGGATTGAATACACCCAACATCATGGTAAAATCCCCGAATGTGAAATCAGCTTTCAAACCTGTATGTGAGAAAGGTCCATAAGAGAACATATAACTCGTAGAATAGTTGAAATTACCGGTGGGAGAAATCACTTCGTAACCCAGGAAGGTATTGAAGTTACCCATGGTTAAAGTTACGTTATATGACACATTCCAGTAGGCATACAACTGGTTCACAATGTTTAGCGCCGCACCAGAACCAAATACAGCTTCTGCTCCTCTTGGCCCGAATACAAGGTCTGCGGTAAAGCCAACTTTGTCACCTTCGTACGAAGCAATGAAATTGGCCATACCCAGTGAAAACCCAGGTTGATTCGCAAATGAAGTCCCTGGAGCCAACGTGTTACCAAATTCATTTCCGTCAGCATCTACAAAGAACTCATCCGGATCATCGCTTGTATTAAAATTCGTTCTAAAATAAGTATCGATTGAACCGGAGAATGATACTCCTTGAAGTTCACTACTTTCTTCTTCCTGAGCAACAGCTGCGAATGATACAACCATCGCTAAAACCAACATTTTAATGTTTAATTTTGTAAACGTGTTCATGTTATTATCTAGTTAATATTTGAATGCAGGCCTTCTTGTTTCCGAGCGTCCAACTTTGAGCAAGGAGGCCAACCTTTTTTATGAGTTTGATGAAATTTGGGGACCGTTCGAATAAGCTTTTTCGCCTCTTTTTAGTCCAGTCCCCTTTGAGATATTATTCGACGGTGATGGTATAACCTCTGATACCGTGCTCATGGCTATCCAGTCCTTCTTCTTCGTGTTCCTTAGATACTCTGATTCCAATGGTGACTTTTAGCACGTAGAAGATAAGCAACGCTGCAGCAAAAGCTACCACACCACAAATAGCCACTCCTTTTAACTGAATCAGGAAGGTATGCTCTGGATTGGTTGAGAAAAACCCAACAGCTAATGTTCCCCAGATACCACATGTGAGGTGTACGGATACCGCTCCTACTACATCATCTAGTTTTAATTTATCCAGGGCAATCGCAGAAAAAACAACAAGTACACCTGCCACTAAACCAACGAGTACTGCATAAAGAGGAGGAATCACATCTGCCCCAGCGGTAATGCCCACAAGTCCGGCCAGGATCCCATTCAACACCATACCCAGATCAAGTCTATTGAAAAGAAACTTTGCGGTGATAAATCCGGAAAGACCACCGGCGCATGCTGCCAGACTAGTCGTTACCAAAACAAAAGAAGTCAATGCTGGATCAGCTGAAAGTACTGAACCACCGTTAAATCCGAACCATCCAAGCCACAGTAGGAAAACGCCGATTACCGCCAGGGGCACACTAGAGCCAGGCTTGTCCACTACTTTACCATCAACATATTTACCAAGACGTGAGCCCAAAACAATAATTCCGGCAAGGGCCCCCCAGCCACCTACAGAATGCACAAGGGTAGAACCCGCAAAGTCATAGAAGCCCATATCGTCCAGGGCTCCACCACCCCATTTCCAGCTTCCAATGATGGGATAAACCACCCCTACGAAAATGACAGTAAACAAAAGGTAAGCGGAGAGTTTTATTCTTTCAGCAACAGCTCCTGATACGATGGTTGCAGCTGTAGCTGCGAACATTCCCTGAAACAGAAAATCCGTCCAATAAGTGTATCCTCCACTTGCATAACCAGTTGTCACATCTGCCTTATCCGAGGCAAACCAGAACATGTTCCATCCAGAGCCATCAAAAGCTAACCAACCTGGAGTTTCAAAACCCGGGTACATCAGGAAGAATCCTAGAAGTGCATACGACACTAGGCCTATGATAGGTGTAAGCGTATTCTTGAACAATATATTCACAGTGTTCTTTGATTGTCCAAATCCGGCTTCTACACCGGCAAATCCCAGGTGCATGATGAACACTAAACCAGTAGCCAACATCATCCACACATTGTTCGCGGTGAAAACCGCATCTCCAATTTGAGTAGAATAATCTATGGCTACTACAGCAACCTCCGCCGCACTTGTTGCTTCAAGCGATTGCGAAGTTTCTAACGTACTTACAGAATCAACATTCATGATTTTAGGTAGTCTTATCCAATTTCGATCGTTTCAATCAAAATTGATATTTTTTGAATTATTTGATTTAAAACCGTGGCAATGCTATGAACAAAATAATTTATCAAGCATTCTGTAAAGAATTATTTAATTCACATTAGGAATATTTACATAATTTGGAACAAATAGCGATTTCAAATGCAATGCTTTCAAAAAATACTGTTAATCAAACATAAAAAAAGCCGTCTATCTCTGCTAAACGGCTTATTGATAATTATAAGTTATTAATAATCAGATACTTAATGCATTTAGAATATTTTTAATGCTAATTTAAAAATTGTAAAATAAAAAATGGATCAAAATCTAAAACATACACCTGCGTTCAGGAAAGGGGATTACTCTTCTTTTTCATACTTTTCTTTGAATCGATTGTAGAGCACTTGTTGCTTACCAGTCAACTCAAGTTCCTTGCCCTGTATGAAAGCCATTTCAATTTTACTGGTTCGCATATCAAGGGCATCCCCTTGTGAAATGAACAAGATGGCATCTTTTCCATTCTCCAATGTTCCGGTGGAACCATCGATTCCTAAGATTTCAGCCGTATTAGAGGTTATCAATTTTAGCGCTTCTTCTCTGTCCATTCCGTAGGCCGCGGCAGAGCCAGCGAAAAACGGCAGGTTTCTGGAACTCTGAAGGCCTCGGTACATCAATCCAACCTTGACACCCGCATCTGTCAAAATACCTGGCATTCTATAGTGAAGATCAATGTCTTCATCATCTCTTGCTGGTCGGCTATGTACTTCATTGAGTAACACAGGAATATTCTCCTGAACCAACAAATCTTTGACACGCCAGGCATCCCTGCCCCCAACTAGGACAATCTTTTGGACTCCTGTTTCCTTTAAAGCTCCAATGGCTTCAACGATCACCCGTGCATTATTAGCCTCTACAAACAGCTGCTTTTCACCAGTAAACAATTTTCGTGTCGCTTCCAACAACAGGTTTTTCTTGGCTGTGGGTTGCTCATGATAAGCTTTCGCGTCCCTCAAAAAGGTCAGCAACTCCGTAACCTGTTCATCGTACCTGTTGTTTTGTCTTCGAGCTGTCTCTCCTAGCCACCATCGTGCGCCAAAAGACAAGGCCGGCCAACTTACATGAATACCATCATCGGCCTGGTATACTGCATCTTCCCAATTCCAGCCTTCCAGCATCATGATACTGGAAGTACCTGAAACACTTCCTCCTGTTGGAGTTGATTGTGCCAATAATATGCCATTGAATCTCAATGTGGCGATCAACTCAGAATCTGTATTGTAGGCAATTAATGATCGAACATGGGGTTTTATGTTCCCGACTTCATTGAAGTCTCTCGTGGGTCTTACAGCGTTGATATCTACAAGTCCCAAGGTAGACTTAGGAAGGATAAATCCAGGATATACATGTTTACCTTCTGCTTCTATAACTCGATAATCCGATAAATCCGGACTGGTATTGGCATTTACAACCAGTGTAATCTTCCCTTGATCAAAAGCAATTACAGATTTTTCAATTACCTGACCATTGCCTAAATGGGCAGTAGCATTAACGATAGCGATAGGGCCAGCTTGTGCGTCAGCCGGTTGTGGCACCTGGGCGTGAACGGCAATTGCCAATATGGCCAGGATTATGGTTTTTATATACTTAATCATTGTAGGCCTGCTTTAAGATTTGCAATTCATTCACTTCATCTTCACAATGCCAATCCCGCCTTTCCCGTTTGCGAACCGGTTGGGTTTTCCCTCCTTTTTCCTTGGCATTCAACATCTTATTGATCAGTCGTGTACGTTCCGTAGCAATTGATTCACGTCTTACTTTATCCTGCTCCATGCTATAGTAAATCGTTCCTTCGATCATGGTAATCTCAGATCGGGCATAAATAGACAAAGGATGATCATTCCAAAGCACCAGGTCAGCGTCCTTCCCTACTTCAATGCTACCCATTCGGTCTTCGAGATGCAGCAATTTCGCAGGATTCAGGGTCACCATTTTCAGGGCTTCTACTTCGGCCATATCTCCATATTTGATGGACTTTGCCGCTTCCTGATTCAGCCGTCGAGCCATTTCAGAATCATCGGAATTTATTGCTGATACCACACCCGCCTGACTCATCAGCACTGCATTGTAAGGGATCGCTTCTTTCACCTCATATTTATAAGCCCACCAATCTGCAAACGTAGATCCGCCAGCCCCGTGTGAAGCCATTTTATCCGCTACTTTATAGCCTTCAAGGATGTGTGTAAACGTATTGATATTGAAGTTATATCTTTCAGCAACCTTCATAAGCATGTTGATTTCTGATTGCACGTACGAGTGACATGAAATAAAACGTTGTTTATTAACAATCTGCAACAATGTTTCCAATTGCAAATCGCGGCGTGGCGCAATAGCTGATGCTTTGGCTTTTTTGGATAAAGAATTATAAGCATTCCATTCTTCTCCATACTCTACAGCTCGTGTAAATGCATCTTCAAATACTTGCTCAACTCCCATCCTTGTTTGAGGGAATCGGTTGACCCAATCGCTGGACCGGTTGGATTGTTTTACATTTTCACCCAGCGCAAATTTGATGTAGCCATCTGCTCCCTGTATCTTCATTTCTTCGGGACTGAGTCCCCATCGAAACTTTATTAGCGCGGATTGACCGCCAACCGGATTAGCGGATCCATGTAGCAATTGTGCCGCTGTAACTCCTCCAGCCAATTGACGATAAATGTCAATATCATCGGAATCGATAGCATCATTCATTCTCACCTCCGCTACGACAGATTGTGAAGATTCATTTACACCACTAAGTGCCGTATGGGAGTGTTCATCGATAATACCAGGAGTAAGGTGTTTGCCCTTGCCATCAATGACCCGAGCACCTGGAGCCGAAATCCCCTGACCAACTTGTTTGATTTTTCCGCCCTCGACTAACACATCGTAGTTCTCATATTTCCCCTGGCCATCCAGCGTCCATACAGTAGCTCCTTTGAACAGAATGGTCTCCTGAACCGGCTTTTCCGTCCAACCATGTGCAATAAACGGATAGATCATTTCTCCAAATTCAGGAGCTTTCTTCTCTTCGGAGTTCCCAGATTTCGCTTCCTTTTCTTTACTTCGGGATGCGGTCCAGGTTAATGCTCCCCCCGCTCCATCAACACCGGTTCCTTTCCAGGACGTGGATTCAGTCCGCCATCCCGATAAACGAGTTTTATTTTCTTCGCCATCAGGCTTAAAAGCAACAGCAACACGTTCACCGCTTACATTGATGCTAACAGCAATTGAAGTGCTGTCATTCACTTCGATCTTCCCGGAGAGCTTTCCACCTTTTTCAGATACAGCCATTTGCAAAGACATGGAACCAACATTCAGGTCATAATCACCGGCAAGGTCAGCAGTCTCTTTTTCTTTGACGACAAATTGATCGCCCTTCACCCAGGTCTCAAGGATATCTCCATTCTCGAAGATGTCTCCGTCTGTGATGATAAGGTTAGCGAACCTTCCATTTTTCAAAGACCCTAGCTGGCCCTCTGCTCTCAACATTCTGGCAGGATTTACAGTAAGGGCATTGAGCGCATCTTGTTTTGACAAGCCATTTTTCACAGCCTTCCTGATTGCTCCCCAGAAATCTGAGCTCTTCTTTAATCCTGCCTGGGTAAATGCGAATGGAACACTTCTTTCCGCAAGCATGGCCGCATTTGCGGGAGCCATCTCCCAGTGCTTCATTTGCGCCAGGGTAACATCCACGGCTTTATAAGGATCTTCCACATCATAGGCAGCCGGGAAATTTATCGGAAGAATAAAAGAAGCTCCGGTTTTGGATATCTCGTCCAATCGCTGATATTCATCTCCATTTCCCTTGATGATGAACTGAACTCCAAATTCATCTCCAAGATTATCGGCGACTAAAGAACGCAGCTTATTGGAGTTTGCTTCTATGACCTGGGGCAAATTCCTGCTTGCATTGAAATTGTCTAATGTCTGATTATACGGTGCATCGGACTGTTTTGCGTACCATGCTCCATCATAAAACGTCTGACGGATCAAAGCCACCATGCCCATGATAGAATTAGGATAGATCTGTTTAGAAGATCCTTTACGAAACGCATAATGAGTCGATGCACGACCATTGATGATCAGTTCATTGACTGGATCATCAGCCAATAGTGACAAAACAGAAGTACCTCTCAAAACGCCATCCGGGCGAAAGCTCAACACGGCGCCTACGCCATTCTTTCGCATTTCCGAGGCTTGCTTACCATCTGTTTTAAACTCATCGATGGCATTGTAATGAGCCTGATTATGCTCATTCCAACTATTGGCTGTGCCTACCTCGGAGCTATACTGAGGCGTTTCACCAGATCTTCGTCTTCCCTGCTCGACATTAGGCAAGCCATAATTGGTATAGGGATCGACGATTCCTGGATATATAAACTTGCCAGATAAATCGAAAGTAGTGGTACCTGCAGGAATCGAAATACCTACTCCGGAAGCAACCACTTTGCCATCGGCAATTAATAGGGTTGCATTTTCTAATTTGGTACTGGCATCCACCATGATTGTGGCATTGGTAAATGCGTAGGAGGTTGGCCTTTTGTCAGGTGTATCATTACGAAGAAAAGTCTCTTGAGCAAAAAGACTACTCGCAATCACGCAAAAGACCAGCGTGAAAAGGTTTCTCATAAGTAGTATAGGTTAGTATGACCAAAGGCCAATTTAGCCAAGTATGCAGGGAATGGATATACCGTTCAAGGAATAGCCAAAAATTCGCATCTCACATCAGTAATCTCAAGATTTCAGAAACTCAGCCGTACATTGTTGAATTAATTCAGCGGCGTGCTCCATACAATAAGCCATGGATCTTTCCGGAGATTTAATGGGTAAAATAGCCACGACTCCCATTGGTTCAAGACTCTCCAACTCGATTTCACTGATGCCACATACTACAATGGTTTGTTGATTAGATTCATGTGCTGCTCTGGCCACTCCATCGACTACTTTTCCCTGAAGGGTCTGGCTATCCAGTTTTCCCTCACCTGTAATGACCAGATCGGCATTCTTTAGAAGTTGCTTAAAATGTGTTATTTCCAAAAATGTGGTAATACCCATCTGAATTCTTGCCCCAAGGAAGCCCATGCCAGATACTCCGGTTCCACCTGCGGCGCCACTTCCGGCAACTTCACTAACGTCAAACCCCGCAAATGATGAAACCAATGATGAAAAATGAGCTAGTCCTTCCTCCAGCTCTTCAATATCCGCAACACTCGCACCTTTCTGTGCTCCATAATGATGACTTGCGCCTTGTGGGCCCAACAACTTATTTTGAACATCTGTAACGATGACCAGTTCAAAAACAGGCATCTCGCCTGGTGGAATGATCTTATCAATTCTGGCAAGGTTCTCTCCAGTACCTGACAAGTCATTACCTGACTCATCCAAAAGTCGAAACCCCAAGCCTTGTAACATGCCCGCACCGCCATCATTGGTGGCGCTTCCTCCGACAAAAAGATAAATTTGCTCCGCACCTTCCTTCAACGCATCAAACAGCAAATCACCAACACCAATTGTTGAGGTTTTTAGTGCACTTCGCTCTTCTGGTGACAGCAGTTGCAGCCCGGAAGAACGGGCCATTTCTATGTACGCCACCTTACCTTTTCTACCATAACCCGCAGTTTTTGTTCTGAATAGTGGGTCGCGAACTAAAACCTCTCTGTATTCCAATTCCAGGGTATCCATTAGCACTTCCAGCGATCCTTCGCCTCCATCTGCCATAGGTAATTGCGTGATTTTCGCGTCTGGATAAACGTGCTTTACACCTGCAGACACACTTTGACAAACTTCGCTGGCGCTCAAGGATCCTTTGAACTTATCGGGTACCACAAGAACATTCATGTTATTTCAATTAGGTCAGAACCAATATCTAATAGAAAGGCTAATCAACACCATACCAATGAATGCAATCCCTAATAGGATCATATACGTTCGATTGACGTTTATCTCTGTATCCTCTTGCTCTTTTTCAATGGCTACATCCGCTTCTTTCGTAAAGACAGACACCAACAATGCTACACCAAGGGTAACAATTGCTCCGATCAAATTCCACCAAAACCAAAAGAGGTTGTCTCCTACTACCAGCCAAAGAAAAATATTGACACCAACTCCCATGACAAGACCTGCATTCATGGCCCGCGCTTTGATGAATTTCAACCCTACGGCAGCAATGAATGTCGCTAAAATGGGACCGTAAAAAACAGATCCTATCTTATTGATCGCTTCAATGACAGTATCGGCAATATCACCTGCAAAAAATGCCAAGGCAATGCAAACCAGTCCCCAAAACAAAGAAGCTCGCTTCGAATACTTCTCATATTGCTGATCCGTTACTTCTTTGTTACCAACCAAAA
Organism: Cyclobacteriaceae bacterium; assembly: GCA_965215825.1. Taxonomy (GTDB): domain Bacteria; phylum Bacteroidota; class Bacteroidia; order Cytophagales; family Cyclobacteriaceae; genus JAWPMT01. The sequence goes on from CBDCEM010000003.1 coordinate 3,752,084, forward strand.
TATCTTCCGTTGTTACAGCACTCAATGAATTGATCGCAGAACTCAGAGAAGACATGGCCGCTGACAATATGGCTACAATCAATAGTCCAATAACGCCATGAGGCAAGTAATCCCGGATAAAAATCGGAATCATGAGATCGACCCGATCAGTTGGGATTTTTGCCAGGAATTCAGGAGTGGTCAGTACGTAGGTTCCGATGATCAGTCCCATCAAGCAATACAGCAGCGTAATTGGAAACCTGAAAAGGCCATTGAAAAGCAAAGTTTTCTGAACCGTCTTAAAATCTTTGGCACTCAATAAGCGCTGGACCTGCGACTGGTCAGTACCATAGTAGGAAGCATACAGGCAAAATCCTCCAAAGACCATGGGAAGGAAGCCAAAGCCGCCATCTTCTCCTACGCCCAGCACCTCAAAATTGACAGCATTTAATCGTGAAACGTCCACATTCTCTGCCAACTCTGTCCAACCTCCAAGGTAATTCCACCCGGCAATCATGCAGATACCTATACCTATAAGTAAAATGATCATTTGAATCATATCTCCATACACCACCGCCTTCATACCTCCCTGGTAAGAATAGATCAATGTAATCACGCCTATGACCAGGATCGTTTGCCAAAATGGAATATCGAGAATGCTCATCAGGATCAAAGCCACGGCATATACCATAATTGCGGTACCAAAAGAGCGGCTGACTTGAAACACAAGGCTGATTAGCAAACGTGTAGACCGATCGAATCTTCTTTGCAAGTATTCGTAGATACTTACAACACCAGCTTTGTACAGGCGAGGCAACAAAAACAATGAAAGGAAAATCATAGCGAGCGGTACCCCGAACTCAAAACTCAGCCACTGCATTCCACCATTTTCCCGCAATCCGACAAAGGCGGGGGCAGAGATAAAACTGATAGCCGATAGCTGTGTCGCCATTACCGATAATCCCAGAGGCAGCCATCCAAAAGACCGCCCTCCCAAAAAATAATCTGATTTGCCGCTTTGCCCCTTAAATTGATTTCCAAGTATCAGAAATCCAACGGAATACACGACCACAATAACGTAATCAAGCCAATTCATAAGTACAGGTTAGGTTTGAAGAATCATTCACCGCCATTGGATGTAAGACTCACCAATTGAATCACGAAATTTACATGAGAGAGGCGGTTAGACCAAATTCAGGTACCTGGAAGTAAGATCCAGGTGAAATGAAGATCTGGATGGCTTGAACCTACACGGCTATCGACTTACTTTCAATTTTTCACCCAGCGACAAACTGTTGTCCTCTTTATTATTGAGTTGCTTTAATTCATCAACTGTCAAATTGTACTTCCGGGCAATGTTATAAAGTGTATCACCAGCTTTCACTTCATGAAAGGTCGATTCCTTCTCCTCAGGTTGTGTAGCTGCTTCAGTTTCCTTCTCCTCCAGGGATGAAGGTGCAGCAATTATCAATTCCTGCCCAATAGACAGCACAGCTTGATCATCCAGTCCATTTAACTCGAGCAAATCTTTGACACTCATCTCGTACTTTCTGGCAATTCCATACAGACTCTCGCCAGGTTTTACTTCATGAATGCTTCTTTTATTTTCTTCCGGCTCAGGGCCAGTTTTCTTTTCCTTTTCTTTTTCTGGTGAGGCGGCAACTTTCAGTTCCTGGCCAATGGATAGAACTGCAGCATCGTTCAAGTCATTCATTTTCATGAGGTCGTTAACCTTCATCTGATACTTCCTGGCAATACTATAAAAAGTATCTCCACCCCTGACTATGTGTACAATCGTAGTTATTTCCTTCTTCTCTTCTTTCTTAGGAATTGCTTTCAGTGCCTCACCAGCAATCAATAATTTCTGGCCAATGCTTAACGAAGCTCCCTCCGCCAGGTTATTCCAGTTCAATACCTCCGCCACCGTCACCCCATAAGTGCGTGAAATACTCCAAATAGACTCGCCGGCTTCAACGATGTGGGTTGTTAAGTTCTCTTTCTTTTCTTCCTTCTTGATAGGGTCAGGCTTTGTAGTAATGGTCTGGACCTCAGGTTTGGGAGCTTCCTCCACACGTTGCTCAGGTTCAGGTTGATCCACCGAAGGTTGCTGCGGCGTACTTTCTTGCTTCTGATAAGTTTTGGCAGGTTTTTCAACCACCTCGATCAATTCCTGATATTCAACTGGAATACTCGTCGGCCGATTAGCACTTAACCACAGTACGCGTCCAGGCTTTGGAATATCCCGAATAGACATCCTGTTTTTCTTCAGCAATGCACTTAATCTAAGACCAACCTTCTGAGATACATCCCAAAGTGACTCACCCCGAGCCACAGTATAAAACCCCATAGGAGATTTTTTTTTCTTCTTTTTAATGAAATAGATATCGCCAGTATTCACCGTAGTTCGACTCCCAATATCATTGAATTTTAAGAGCTTTTTCTCTTTTAGCCCTGACCGTTTTAAAATCGACTCAAAATCATCACTTTCACTCGCCAGAATTGCTTTGACTCCATTGATTTTGATCACCCCTGCCTGGTTTCCCGCAAAACTTGCAACTGTTCCCTTTGGGTAAACTACCCCAGTATTTGGTTCACTTTTATCCAAAGAGCCTGCTTTTTTTCTGGATAGGGGGTCAGAATTTTCAGCCAGTTGCCTTGCTTTTCGATTTCCTCGTTGCACGGGCACCATGACCACATATCTTTTATCTCCCGGAATACGGCCATGGATTAACCACTTGTTATATTCCTTGAGTTTTTCCTCCGTTATTTTAAACTCTTTGGCAATTTTGGCAAGATCCTTACCTGCTCCCTTTTTGTATTCCAATAGTTCTAATCCCTTGGTGTTCTTGTGATCCAGTTCATGCTGGAAAGCGATCTTATGTGCAATGAATCGTTTGAGGTACCAATGGGTCTTTTTGGTAATCGTCATTTTCTTGGCACCCTTGTCTTTTGGACTGATATATTTCTTAATACCTGTAGCACCGGTCATATGTGCATTGACGGAATTGGCCCAATTATCCAGTTGCTTTTGGTGTGACCTGAAATACTTAGCAGCACCCACAGTAGAGGCGTGAATGTTCTTTCGTTCATCAATTTTGTTATCGACGCGCATACCCATTTCGCGAGCTGTGTAGTCCTTGAACTGCCAGTAGCCCACTGCCTTAGAGGTAGAAACAGCATCCGGAATGAAAGAACTCTCCTGAATGGCGAGGTATTTAATATCGTCAGGCATCTTCTCTTCCTTTAGAATCCGCTCCACAAGGGGCATATAAAGCACAACACGGTCCAACTTGATTTTGAAGAACTTATCACTGGACCGAAGCATGTCGACATCTTTCTGAATATCTTTTCTGGCTCCCTCAGTAATATTCAACTTAATATCAGCTATTTGGATTTTGGCGGGTACTTGTGGGATGTTTTGTGAAATTGCCTCCAGCGTCAAGCATAAAAAGGCAAGGAAAAGCAAACGTTTCATCATAGGCATTTTCTTACAATCATGATTCCGTCCCGAATAGGGAATAACACATTTTCTACTCGCGAATCATTCTGAATTGCTTCATTAAAGGTTCTTAAAGCTACCGTATCTTCATCCCTGCTCTTGCTATCGAGTACCTTGCCACTCCAAAGCACATTGTCTGCCAGAATGTATCCTCCTGGTTTCAGTTGATCAAAAACCATCTCATAATACTTGAGGTAATTGGACTTGTCTGCATCAAGAAAAACTACATCCCATGGATAATCCAGTGAAGGGATTATCTCCACGGCGTTCCCTACCTGAAAGTCAATTTGATCCCGATATGGTGATTCTTCAAAATACCCTTTTACACGATCTTCCAATTCTTCATTTTTGTCTATGGTCACCAACCTTCCAGTATCAGACAATCCTTCTGCAAGACATAACGCGGAATAACCCGTGTAAGTACCAACTTCCAGAACAAATTGAGGGCGAATCATTTTCATCAACATGCTCAACATCCTTCCCTGTAGGTGGCCGCTGATCATACGAGGCAGTAACACGTGGAGGTGGGTTTCCCGATCAATCCGATTGAGTAATTCGGATGCAGACCCAGTATGCCGCTGGACATAGGAGGACAGGTCCGGGGATAAGAAATCCATAGTGTACAAAGGTAGAGAACCACGTTTTCTCAAGTAGACCTCTGATCAAAAAAAATAAAATTTTATTCAGCTACGCTTCGGGCTCGTAGATCAGGGAATTCATTTCCTCTGGAAAAACTTCCTGTGCAATGTCCTGCAGCATTCCTATTTCAATGTCTTCAATTTGCTGAAATATCTCATTCAAAGAAGGAATACGCTCCACATCCAGAAGACTCTTGGCCATTGTGAGCATCATGGCATTGTTGTTTTCTTCTGACATGGCAAGAAATCCTTTGATTTGTTGCTTAGCTTTATCAAGTTGAGAGGCACTCATCGGCGCAGACCGCAATAGATCAAGTTCCTTGTTTACCAATTTCAAGCTCTTCTTAAAATTACGGGGGTCTGTGGCGAAAAAGATAGAAAACAACCCGGTATCTGAAAAAGATGAGTAATTGGCTTCCACATGATAAACCAACCCATTTTTCTCTCGAAGTGACATGTTGAGCCTGGAATTCATATATGGCCCACCTAAAATATTCGTGAGCATAAAAAGTGGAATACGCCTGGCATCTTTAATCGCATAAGCCTCCTTGCCAAGTGCCACATGGGTTTGAGAAATGGGACGTTTTACCAGTTTCTGCTGAGTTGGAACAGGCAAAAAACCATCCCGTGCACCTGTGTGGTTCTTGAACGGAATATCAATCAGGTATTTCTGAACAAGCCTGTTGAGTTGCTGCTCTTTAAAATTTCCCACTGAGGAAACCACAATTTTTTTAGTATTTAGGTTTCTCGCAATGAACTTCCGAAAATCTTCCTGTTTAAAATTGCTCACGGTACCCTCTGTTCCCAGGATATTTCTACCAAGCGCATGATCAGGGAATACAATTTCATCCAGATCATCCTGAATCGAATCTTCAGGCGTATCTCTGTACATCGCCATTTCTTCCAGAATCACCATCCTTTCGCGTTCAATTTGACGAACAGGAAAAGTTGATTTAAAAACAATGTCTACAAGAAGTTCGAGGGCGCGATCGAGGTGTTCCGTCAAAACAGTAGCGTAAAAACAGATTTTTTCCTTGGTGGTGTAAGCATTCAATTCGCCACCTACCGATTCGAGGCGATTGATAATATGAAAGGAATTTCGTCTTTCTGTGCCCTTAAAGGCCATGTGTTCCCAAAAATGAGCGATTCCCTGCTCTTCTGGCAATTCATCCCTACTCCCGATATCCAGCATAATACCAACGTGCGCTACTTTCGTGTGCGTCACCTCTCGGTGAACCACGCGAATACCGTTATCCAACTCTACTAACCCAAAATCGTCCATAAGGCCGCAAATTTAGACTAATGAGTGATTCATTCTATTGCTTTTAGTCAAAGGATATTTGGTAGTTTCGTGATTCTTATTAGCCTGGGCATTGCATGGAAATTGGTTTCGACGCAAAAAGACTATTCAACAACTCCACGGGACTGGGAAACTATAGCCGAACCCTGATCAGGAATTTGCAACAGTATTATCCAGTGCACAACTATCATCTCTATTCTTCGAAAGCACCTAAAAATGAAAACACGGTTGACTTTCACCGAGAACCATTCAAAGTTCATGGCCCCAAAAATCTGAATCCATTTTGGCGATCACATGCCGTTACTAAAGAACTCCAAAAAGATCATATTCAAATTTTTCATGGACTGAGTCATCAGTTACCCAGAGGAATTGCCCGAACAGGAATCCGCACCGTAGTAACGATCCATGACCTGATCCAAAAGGTCTTCCCGGAAACTTATGCCACCATAGATCGGACCATCTATGACCTGCGACTGAAGTATGCCTTACAACATGCTGATCATATTGTGGCCATCAGTCAACACACCCGGGCTGACCTTATGAAGTACTTCAATGTTGAAGTAGAACGAATCTCTGTGGTATACCAGGCTTGTGATCCGGTATTTTATGAGGAACAGCCCATCATGAAACCTGGAATTGACCTCCCCTATGAATATCTATTGTATGTGGGTGCTATTGCCACCAGAAAAAATCTGTTAAATCTGATAATGGCTTACGCACAAATCAGAGACCTCCCTCCTCTGGTTTTAGTGGGTCGGGGAACAAAGAGATACAAATCTCAACTAGTGAGTGAGGCTAAAAGATTAAAAATTGAGGGTAAGCTCATTTTTCTGGAGAACATTCATAGTACGACAATGCTCAAAGCCATTTATCAAAACTGCAAGGCTTTTCTGTATCCCAGTTGGTACGAAGGATTTGGAATACCTGTTGTAGAAGCCGCTCTGTGCAGGGCTCCCGTATTAACCTCTGACTCTTCTTCATTACCAGAAGCCGCAGGACTCGGAAGTGTTTTGGTTAACCCGTTCGATATCGATCATATGGTCACAGGCCTAAATAAGGTCATGGAATTGAATGGGGCAGCTTTGGAAACCAATTACAAATACGCCAGACAACATTTCGATCCGAGTAAGTGTACCCATGATTTAATGAAAGTGTATGAATCACTTTAGCGGTCTTTAATGTCACTAACTGATGTTAAATAAGCGTTTCGAGCATCCAATTGCGATCTGACTACCTTGTTTGATGTCGGTCTGGTAACACGCTTGCAACATTGAGATTCCTCCAACCATTTCTTGAGTCAACGGCACACTCAACTATTCTTCAATTTTCATTACCATTTTACCTTGAATCCTTTAAATTTGCGCTCCGGTTTTAAAAAATCCGGTTTCGCTCATGGGTTTGAGTGAATTTTTGTTTCATCTAATTCCATCTTAAACTGATCCGATTTCGATGGAGTATAAAGGATCGACGTTTACACTGTTATGTCTGAAAACGAAGAAAAAGAACTTTCACCGGCAGAAGAAGTAGCCAACAACGAAGCTACAACCGAAAACGAAGGTTCAACACAAGCTGCAGAGGAAGTCACGACTGAATCTGAAGAAGCTGCTCCTGCAGCCGAAGCAGCACCAGCGGAAGAAGCTGCTACAGCAGAAGCTCCTGTTGAAGAAGCACCCGTTGAGGAGGCACCCGTTGAGGAAGCACCTGCTGAGGAGGCACCCGTTGAAGAAGCTCCTGCTGAGGAGGCTCTTGTCGAGGTAGCTCCCGTTGCCAAAAAAGAAAAGCCAAAGTCTGACCGACCTGCTATTGAAGATTGGTCAACTGAAGAAGATGATGGCTTTGGTGACACATACACCGACGAAGAAAGAAAGCAAATGGAAGATCTATATACTTCCACGCTTACTGAAATCGCAGAGAAAGAACTGATCACAGGATTTGTGGTTGGAATTACTGACAGAGATGTCATCGTGAACATTGGATTTAAATCTGATGGTCTTGTGGCACTTTCTGAATTCAGAGATATTGAAGACCTCAAAGCCGGAGACGAAGTTGAGGTATACATTGAAGAGCAAGAAAATGCGAACGGTCAACTGATCCTTTCTCGCAGAAAGGCAAAAATCGTTAAAGCATGGGAGAACATCCAAAGTGCTCTCGACAATGACTCAGTGATCGATGGTATGGTCAAAAGACGTACCAAAGGTGGTCTTATCGTAGATATCTACGGTGTTGAGGCATTCCTTCCCGGTTCACAAATTGACGTAAAACCTATCAGAGACTTTGATGTCTTCGTAGGTAAGAAAATGGAGGTGAAAGTTGTGAAAATCAACTACACCAACGATAACGTTGTAGTATCTCACAAAGTACTGATCGAGAAAGATCTCGAGCAGCAGAAAACAGAGATCCTGAACAACTTGGAAAAAGGACAAGTATTGGAAGGTGTGATCAAGAACATGACCAACTTCGGTGTATTCATCGATTTGGGTGGTGTCGACGGTCTACTTCACATTACAGATATTTCCTGGGGTCGTATCAACCACCCAGAGGAAGTACTTGCGCTGGATGAGAAAGTGAACGTCGTAGTTCTTGACTTTGACGATGACAAGAAGCGAATTTCTCTGGGCATGAAGCAATTGACTTCTCACCCTTGGGATTCACTGGATGAAAAGATCGATATCGGATCTAAGGTTAAAGGTAAGATCGTAAACGTAGCAGATTACGGTTCATTCCTGGAAATCATCCCTGGTGTCGAAGGTTTGATCCACGTTTCAGAAATGTCATGGTCTCAGCATTTGAGAAATCCTCAGGATTTCATGGGTGTTGGCGATGAGATGGAAGCAGTAGTGCTGACCATCGATCGTGATGAAAGAAAAATGTCATTGGGTATCAAGCAATTGACCGAAGATCCATGGACGAAACAAGACCTACTTACGAAATACGCTGTTGGAACGAAACACAGTGGTATCATTCGTAACCTGACCAACTTTGGCTTGTTCATCGAGCTTGAAGAAGGAATCGACGGTTTGGTTCACGTTTCTGACTTGTCATGGACGAAGAAGATCAAGCATCCTTCTGAGTTTGTGAAAGTTGGTGATGAGCTGGAAGTAGTTGTGATGGAACTGGATACTGAAAATCGCAGACTGGCATTGAGCCATAAGCATTTGGAAGAGAATCCTTGGGATACTTTCGAAACAGTATTCATGAAAGGTACAGTTCACAAATGCGCGATCATCGGTAAAACTGACAAAGGTGCGGTACTTGAGTTGCCTTACGGTCTGGAAGGACAGTGTGGTAACAAAAACCTCCAGAAAGAGGATGGTGCCATGGCCAATGAAGGCGAAACACTTGACTTCAAAGTTCAGGAGTTTGCCAAAGATGAGAAACGAATTGTTTTGAGCCACACGGCTACCTGGAAAGAAGGAGCGGATGCACCAGCACCAGCGCCTTCAGCTTCTCCTAAGAAGAAAGCCAGCACCGGTGGTAATAAGAATAAGACGCTAGATAAGATCAATCAAGGATCAGAGAAATCTACCTTGGGAGATATTGCAGCTCTTTCCGCATTGAAACAGCAGATGGAAGGCGGAGACGCTCCTGCTAAGGATAGCGACAAAGACGCATAATTTTATAGATAAGTCGGCCCCGAATAAGGGGTCGACTTAATATAAAATACTAAATTTGTCACAACATTGGTTTGGACGTCAGATCAATGAATACTAAAAAGGTTCCGTGGCCGAGCGGCTAGGCAGAGGTCTGCAAAACCTTTTACAGCGGTTCGAATCCGCTCGGAACCTCATAAAAGACCCTCTTCGAAATGTTGAGGGTTTTTTATTTTCTATTTGTCAATAATATTGGCCAGCTTGATGGCTAAATTATTGCACCTCAAGAAATAAATGACATCAAAATAAGTTCTAGAATAGACGTCATGACCTATTTTGGCAGTATGAAGCGATTGATAGCGTTTTTGTGCATTTTATTCGCCTTTGAAGGAGTTTCACAAAGCTTTTTCAATTGGCAGTACAACGACCGCTATTTCTCCCTGATCGCTGGTAGCGGAATGACAGCTTATTTCGGTGAGCTCAACGACGATAACCGCATTCGACAGGAGTTCTCCAACTTCTCCCTGGGTCTTGAAGCCCGATTATTGAGTCGGGTAGCTGCAAGGGCTGAGGTCATTTATTACTCCTTGGAGGGAGATGACCTGTATGCAGAAGACAGTAGTTTTAACCGGCAAAGAAACCTTTCCTTCTTTTCAAGAAACGTAGAAGCCAATCTGCAAGGCATCTTTTTCTTACGCAAATATCGGGGTGATTACTTCAAAAGATGGGCTATCGATCCTTATATGGGGTTAGGTGTAGGAGTAACCACCTACTCACCTACTGCTGAACTGGATAGCATAACGTATAAATTGCGCGACCTGGAAACAGAAGGGGAAGAATATGGAAGATTTGCATTGGTGCTGCCACTCACATTTGGAGTGAAACTACGGATGAATGAATTCATCAATTTCAATATGGAACTGGGGTATCGCTATGCTTTCACAGATTATTTGGATGATGTTTCTACTGTCTTCATAGAGAATGACGGGTCCATTTCCGGGCGTCTTTCCAATCGTAAAGACGAAGTGTTAACACGCGATAATGAGTTCTTTATTGTCAATCAGGAACATTACGATGCCCAGGTGGCCGGAGCTCCACGCGGTAATCCTGATCGGCGGGATAGCTACCTGTACATAAGTTTTCGGCTCGAAGTGTTTCTACCCAGGAAGAATACAGGACCATTGCTAAAGAAGCCCTCTGCTTACTAGTAAAAAGTTTCACAGCTATTTGTAGGGATTCTAACCCACTTCTAAATGACATTCATTCAATAAAAATATCTTTAACGTGAGAGTATGCTGCCAACCACTCACCTGATACCGACGAAATCAAAGTGATTTCAAAAACAATTCCTGAATCCATTTGAAAGGAACGTTTTTTTGAACATTTTAGTCATTTATAGTTGAATCTCTTCTCATAACCAATTGATGAAAGTATTTCGTTTCGCTTTCTTTCTGGCGATCACTATCACACTCATACTCATTCTGAACAATCCTTTTCGTGGTAATCCGCCTCTTGGGAAACTGCTTAGCCCTCATCAGGGGTTTTGGCAAAATTCGGAAAAGGAGGCAATTACTATTCCAGATAAATTAGACCTGGATGGGTTAAAAGATGAAGTGACCATCCGGTTCGATGAACAACTGATCCCTCATATTTTCGCTAATAATGATGAGGACTTGTTTTATGCTCAAGGTTACGTTACTGCTTTTCATCGTTTGTGGCAAATGGAGTTTCAACTGCTTGCTACCTCCGGCCGACTCTCAGAAATTTTTGGAGATCGGACATTAAATTATGACCGAAGAAAACGAAGGATTGGCCTGACATACGGTGCTCAGCGCGGGTTAAATGAGCTCAAAAAGGACCCGGAGATTTTGCGAATGATGCAGGCGTATACGGATGGAGTCAATGCCTACATCGACCAGTTATCGTATTCGGATCTTCCCATCGAATACAAATTTCTCGATTACGAACCCGAGCCATGGACGGTATTCAAGAGTGTGCTGTTGATGAAAGAAATGGCTGACCAACTTTCTCGCGGTGAACGTGATTTACAAAACACCAATGCACTGAAACTTTGGGGTCAGGAGGATTTTGACATACTCTTTCCTGAGACACACCCAGGTTTAGACCCTGTAGTACCAACGGGAACAAAATTTGATTTCACTCCCATCTCAGTAGAAAAACCAGATGTGAATTTCCCTCAAGTGTTGACGAAACAAAAAATTGAAGCGCCTGATGAGCGAAATGGCAGTAATAGCTTCATTGTCAATGGTGAGAAAACGGCAGATGGAAGTGTGATCTTCACCAACGAACCAGACCTGGCTTTGAATCTACCCAGTATTTGGTACCTCGCTCATTTGAACAGTCCCACCTACAATACCATCGGGGGAAGCCTCCCCGGTGCACCAGGCATTGTCATAGGATTCAATGACTCCATCGCCTGGGGGGATACCAATGCCAAACGTGACCTGGTTGATTGGTACCACATTGAATTCCGCGATGACAGAAGAGAAGAATATCGCTATGACAACAAATGGTTAAAGACAGAAAAGGTCATTGAAGAGATCAAAGTAAACGATGGACAGACCTTTTATGATACCATCATTTATACACATTATGGTCCGGTGACCTATGATCGCAATTTCGAGGTGAACGCCGAAAAGATCAACCTGGCCATGCGTTGGACAGCTCATGATGCTTCCCAGGACTACAAAACTTTCATGTTGTTGAACAAAGCCAATAACTACGAAGATTTCAAAGAAGCTTACAGTTATTATACAGGGCCTCCGCAAAACGTTTCCTTTGCTTCTGCTTCCGGCGATATCGCTATTAGAATCAGTGGGAAGTTCCCGGTAAAGTGGGAAGGTCAGGGTAAATTCATCATGGATGGGCGCGATTCGAGACAAGAGTGGAAGACATTTATGCCCTATGACCACATCTATGAGTCTCTGAATCCACCAAGAAACTTTGTGAGTTCTGCCAATCAGCATCCGGGAGACAGCACCTATCCTTATTATGATTATGACTCAAACTTCGAGTACTATCGCAACCGTCGCATCAACGATCGCCTAAAGGTCATGACCAACATTACGGTGAAGGATATGATGGATTTACAGCATGACAACTTCAACTACCTCGCTTCAGAGATACTACCGGTCATGCTTGACAGTCTACAAAGAGATTCACTAAGTCTTGGCCAATCTGACAGGACGCTGGTTGACGAGTTGAAAGCCTGGGATTATTTCAATCATCCCGATGAAAAAGCACCGACCCTATTTGAATTATGGTGGGATCATTTGTCTCCGCTGATCTGGGACGAGTTCGAAGACAAGGAAATCAGCCTCTCGCGTCCCAACTCTTATAATACCATTTACGTCCTTAAGCATCATCCGGATTTCTCCTTTATAGATAACCAAAAAACTCCCATGTCGGAAAGTACAGGTGATCTCTTTCGCCAGGCATTCAATCAAGCATCGGAGGCCTTGCGTGAATGGAAAGCTGAAAATTCCGATGACTATGCCTGGTATAAGTTCAAGAACACAACGATTCAACACCTGTTACCTCCCCTTTCTCCCTTTTCTGTTTCAGGAGTTCGTATTGGTGGCAACCATAACATTGTTAATGCAGCAAGCGGCCGACATGGCCCTTCCTGGAGAATGGTGGTCCAGCTTGACAAAGGAGGCACCAAAGGTTGGGGAGTCTATCCCGGAAGCCAAAGTGGCAACCCTGGCAATCCGACCTATGCACATATGATCGATGAATGGGCCAGCGGAGAATATTACGAATTGCTCTTTCAGGATGAAATTTCGCCGGATGATGATAGGATCATTAAAAATGTAAGTCTTGTTCCATCCAATTCGGGAGCCAATTAATTGAGATCATGAAAATATTGTTACGCATCATACTCATCTCCGCGGTAGCTTACTTTGTTCCTTTTATTCTCCCCTGGTGGACACTCGCCTTTTGCGGCATGCTCATCGGGTTTGGAATTCCCGGTCATGGGCTCAACTCGTTTATTTCCGGATTTCTGGGGGCTGGAGCCGTGTGGCTCTTTTTAGCCTGGAAGATTGATATGGAAACCAATTCGATACTTTCCGATAAGTTGGTGCAGCTCTTCCCTGTAGATGATGTCATTTATCTGATCGTAGCTACAGGGCTCATTGGGGGGCTCATAGCAGGATTTGGAATGCTTACAGGGACCAGTTTCCGTCAGATCTTCATCAAAAAGAAATCCAGAAGCTTATATAGTTAGTTAACGCACAACTGCACACAGTTATCTATTAATTATTGAGTGCGATAATTCGCTTAATGGTATTGTGGGTATTAGTTAATTCCAGTTTTTTCCAGAAAAAGTAGAAAATTGTCGGCCACTCATCACTTTTAGTCGAAAGTTGTCGTTTATTTATCGATAAGCCTTTGCGATTTAGCCAAAGTTGTGATAAAATCGTATAGCCGAAAAAAAGCAGTGAATCAAATTTGCACATCTGTTTCCTGCTGAAACCCGCCAAGGTTTCCCTTTCATCTACCTAAGACCCATATCAATTAAGTCCCAGCTACCTCATTTGTAGGTATTGAATCAATGTGCCCGTTCCCAAAGGGCAAAACCTACAAAGGTAGTAACAAAAACAACACACTTTTCACAAGTGAATTCTTTGTGAATAAGCCTCTTGATACAAGTAAAAAAATGTTCATAACTGCCTGATTTTAAGGCTTTTAACTGTTCACAACTTGTTAACTTCTTTTACCCTTATTTGCAATTTAATTTGGCTTGCGAGCCCAATTTAGCAGCAGAAATCAATAAAACAAAGATAATATTAAATATAACGCTATGAAAAGACTTAAGTTCCTCAGCTATGCATTCATCCTGACAGCCGTATTTGCGTTAAGTTCTTGTGCCGAGGATGCAATCTTAGAAGAAATCATTGATAATACAGAATTAGGTGCGCCTAGCTTGGAGACAGAAGAAGATGATGATGACGATGATGGAAGTCCTGCTGCAGGCGGTTAATCAATAACTTATATACGATTAATATATCAAAGTAATCAAGGCGGGTTTTCCCGCTTTTTTTTTATCTTCGCTGAGTGTTAAGAATCAGAATTCTGAAAACTCATCTCTGCATCGCTGCATTCTTTATTGCGTTTTGCGTGAATGCCTCTAGTCAATTGAAGGTTCAAGTTGATAGCGCTCTAACATTATTGAAGGCAGATCGTGCAAAATGTAAAAATTTCACAATTTCATTATTAGAAAAAAGTAAAACCGAAAACTACCAATTCGGGATAGTTAAATCGAATTTCATTCTAGGTTACATAGAAAAGAAAAATGGTGATTATGGAAAATCAGTCATATACTATTTAGAGGGCATTCGGCATGCTGAAAATGCAGACTATGAAGGTATAAGTCGCGACCTGATATATCTTTTTCAAAATACTGGCAATATCTTTAAAAAGTTCGGGAATTACGATTTGGCTCAAAAATACTATTCCCAAGCAATGGCAATTGCGGCTGCAAATGAAGACTTTGAAAAATATACTTACTTGGTAATTCTGTCGGCAAAAGTTCTTAAGGAAGAAAAAAAATATGCCGAAGCTGTACGACTTTTAAAGAATACATTCTCCAATTTTAATTTTCTAAGTAAGGAAACTGTGGCTGATGTGTATAATCAATTAGGAGGCATTTATACCCAGGCTAAGGAAAAGTCACTTGCTTTTGAAAATTATCAGAAGCTCATAAATTTTGCTGCAAAGGATTCCATTTTGAACATCAAATATTCTAGTCGTGCTTATCACAATCTAGGACATTTGCACTTTCAATTAGGAGAATACGAGAATGCAGTAAAATACTATAACAAGGCTGTAATATTAAAGGAGCTCTATCCAAGTTCTCCTGAATCTCTCTTTAGGACATACAAAGATCTGGCCGAATCATATGTCTTGTCTCGTAATTATGATTCAGCCGAAATTTATGTAAACAAGGCGGAAGTGCATTATAAGAAAGCCATCAATATCCCAAATTTCTACGAGTTATATAAATTTAAGAGTCAAATTAAGAGGGAAAACGGTGATTTAGAAGGCTATGCCATCAATCAAAGTTTGTATGCTACCAGTCTCGAGAACTACCTCGCAGAACAACGTGAAATTGAAACCACTGACAAAAAATACAACCTCGACCTTATCACACAACGGTACTTCGCCCTGGTGGCCGAACAAGATCGTAATCAGCAAATCCAATACTACTCTACTGTCGGAGGCTCTGTGCTCGTCTCATTGATCCTGTTGATCATCACTTTCTTCCAATACCGCAAGTATCGCCTCCGCAAGGACCTGGAAGCTTCTCTGAAGCCTTATATCAAGGACGCGCTGTAGGCCTGAGCTCCCAATAATAGCAATCCTCTAAAGCGTTATTACTCTCCGTTTCATTATTAATAGTGGATCAAGCAGTATTTGTGGGGACCTGCTTAAATCGGTACAACTTCTAGGCTCTAACTACCTCGATGGAACAGTTTGGATTGTCTTGTTCTCATCCTCCCTTTCGATACGTTCGTTTGGCACAAATACTTTGACCTTTTTCCACGGTACGCCGCGCGGTGATGAAAAGGTCCACTCCGGCGATCCGGAAAAAATCTAGCGGTTCCTCGCCTGGACCCGATTCATTTTTCAACGCTTTTTGAACCAACAGAGCAGGAATAAAATAAACTCGCATCTTAGAGCTTCTAAACTAAAGGTATGTTCAAAAGGCTCGAACAGAATTTTATTCTTTTCTGCTCTCATTGACCCAAAAAACTAAAATGAATCAGGGCCGCCACTAAATGCCAACTTCGATAGATACAATCCCTCCACAGAAATTTTGCTTGATCCTAGATGTATCCTCTTACTTAGCGTGGTTCATGGTCGTGGAAAGCAATAATGATAAATTGATTCTCCTATACTTGGGAATTAATCTGGCCAACAAAGTAGAAATTGAATAGGGTGAAGTGTCTAAAGCTCCAGGTTGAGCTTTTCCCGCACGACTTTGACCAGGCTGGCATTGCCTTCGTGAAGGTCCAAAATCTTGAGTTTTTGTTCTTCGTTTTCGCGAATCAAGTGGCTGACCAGCTCAGACATTTCCTGTACTTGTTCTATGGCCACTCCTTCTATTTTCAGCTCATCAAAAAGTTCGTACAGTCGGCGTTCAATGCTTACCTTAAGGTTCTTTACCGTAGATCTCTTGGACTTCAGTTCCTTCGCATCTTTGGCTTTACGGGTGTAATCAAGGATTTTTCCCTCTCCTCTAAGCAGCCACTCAGAGTTCACCTCATTGAAACGCAGTAAGATTTTATTGAGCACATCGTAGCTTGGTTTGCTACGTCTTCCTCGGATGATGTTGTACACTACCGCCCCCCTTACACCTACTAATTCAGCGAAGGAATTGGGATTCTGATCTAGAACCTCAATTAGTTGATTGATGCGGTCATTTATGATCATTCTGATCAAAGATACATTGATGTCGCAAAAAATGCAATAGCTAAAACAAAAGAAGGATTACGAAACGCAATCCTTCCTCATTAAGAACCAGCTATGGAAAATAGATACTCACTATTTGTTCCAAAAATAATATCAATTGATAAAACTGCAAACAAATTGAGAGCAATTTATTATCAATTGCTATAACCATTTCGTTATTGATGAGTTTGTGCGTTTCAGAAAGCGGTTGCTGATATCCGATACAGGTAAAAAGGAAGGGGGCCCCTTAATCAAAAGCCCCCTAAACGGGAGTAATATCCCATAGCTGATAAAGTATCTTCCTTACTAAATAACAATAAAACGACGGTTATTCAAAATATTATTTGACATAAATTAACTTAAACGAAATATTTATATCAATTGAATAAAGATTCAATTAAGATTAATCATTTGCTATACCTGGATCTTCGAATCATCCCAACCATGACCATATCAGCACACTTTTCGATCACTTTTTCACCGGCTGCAAAGAGTTGTTCCCGAAAAAGTGTTAATCAGATCTATCAAAGAGAAAGTAGAACAAATTCGTTAATCTCACTTTGCTGCCAAATTCTATTTGGTTTGGGTTGGCAGCGAAATTCTGGTTCTAATCTGCTCAAATGAATTAAGCATCATCACCTTCCGTTAACTTCTTTAATTACAATTACGCCCCAGGTTTGCTGATTGACCCCAAATCTCCCCAAAAAGACTTGAATCCTCGACATTCCGGCAAAGTTGACTTGTGTTTGGCGGGAGAAACAAAAAAAAGAGGACTTCAAGAAATGAAGTCCTCCTAAACAACTAAAGGTCCCTAGCTGGCTTAACCATGTGACTATACAAATATACACATCAACCATTAAGTTCCAAAATTTTATTTCAAAATATTGCAAAAAACCAAATAATATTATCATTTGCTATACTTTGATCGAAAATTATATCAATTGATATTATTCAGTTTTACGACAACTTTACCCGTACTCTCCCTCGATTCAATAAACTGATGGGCTTCGGCCATTTGGTCAAATTCAAATACTTTGCCTACATGGGGCTTTATATTGTGTTCGTTTATAAAACTCACCATTTCCTGATACGCTCCTTTTGCCACAGCTGGTAATTCCGTTAAATAGCCAATATGACTTGCTGAAATACCATAACTCCCTTTTGCCATGTCCATGACGTTGGCTTTAGGTGCATCTTTCCAGGTCTTCCACCAGGTAAGTGGATTCCACTTCTTGAAACTAATACTCGCAAATCCTATGACTACCAGACGGCCAAACGGATTTAGCAAGGCGATACTTTTCTTAAAGACCTCTCCCCCCACTACTTCCAGTACGCAATCGATCCCTCCTTCTTTGGACTTGATGATTTCATGAAAATCTTCTGTAGCGTAATTGATTGCCACGTCAGCACCCAATTGTTTGATGAGTTCAAGCTTCGTCTGTCGACTTGCCGTTCCATATACTTTGCACCCCAGGGCCTTTGCAAGCTGTATGGCAGCCGTACCTACTCCACCAGCTGCCGCCTGCACCAAAACAGTTTCTCCGGCCGACAAGCGTGCTTGCTTTACCAGTCCTACCCAGGCAGTCATGAAGTTAACGACCAGGGCCGCATTTTCTTCAGGAGATACCTCGGGATTTGCTTCAAAAACAAGGTGCTCCGCGACGCAGATGTATTCGGCATACGCGCCATACTGATTGCCAACGATCACTTTGGCACCCACTTTCACATCGGTGACTTTCCTTCCAACTGCTACTACTTCGCCATAAGCTTCCATTCCAGGAACATACGGTCGTTTTGGTGCCCATCTGTATTGACCTCTTCTCGACAGAAGTTCGGCGTAATTGATTCCGATGGTCTCTACTTTAACCTTAACCTCCGTATCACCAGGATTAGGCTCAGGAACATCGTGAATTTTCAATGTCTCTGGTTTTCCGGATCTGGTCAGCAGGTAGGCTTTCATAGGGCAGTTAAATTTTACCCAAAGATAGTGTACAACTTCTCTCGGGGATGGCAGTAAAACGCACAACCTTTAACAAAGATTATTTTTGAAACAGGGATGGCATCACCACGTAGAAGAGAAGAATACGACCGTTTAAGTTTAGTCCTATCAACTCAAAAACTCAATGAGCAAATTCCTAACCCTTTGCATGATTAGCATGTTGTTGTCCGCTCGTGTTTATGGTCAAATCGTTGAAAATAAAGTGGGCTTTCGCCATGAGATCACCTCGCAGGCTTTAGAGGCCACTATGGAGGTACAGGTATACCTACCTCCCACCTATCAGGATTCAAATCAAAATTACCCGGTACTGTACCTCCTGGACGGCCAACGATTTTTTCTTTACGGCGCCAGTTTAGTTGCCACCTACCAGCAATATGATCTGACACCCGAATTTATTGTAGTCGGTATTACTACACCCTATCCCGCCCGATTCGCGTATTTCAGTCGTAGAAGTGATCAATTCATTGATTTCATGGAGGAAGAACTTCTACCATCAATTCAGGAAAACTACAGAGTGACGGAAGAAAGGATACTATTTGGTTGGGAATATGCAGGGAGTCTCGCCTTCCAATTGCTCAATTCAGAAAAAACACCCTTTGATGGATATCTGCTGGCAAGTCCTTTTCCAATTATGAGTCAGGTGGAAGGCCTGGTGAATAAAAGCTTCCAGAAAACTTCCGTATACTTTACTGTCAGCCCTGATGAATATGCGGTAAATCATGGTGTGAACAAACTGGATTCAATATTGTCCTCGAACTCACCAGAGGGTTTGCAATGGACGTTTCAACCTTTATTGAATGAAGTACATCGGTCCACTCCATACCCCACACTCTTTCATGGTATCAAGCAGTATTTCGAGTACTATCCGGAAATGCAGGTAGACAACCTGGAGAGATTTATTAAAAAGGGTGCAATAACCTATGCTCACAGTTACAATCAAAAAAGAGCAGAGCAATATGGATTTCCAAAAGAACTTTCTCTCTGGACAAGGTTTACCATCCTCCGAAGTGCCATTCGAGCGGATGATTACGAGCGTTTCCAACAATTCTGTGAAGCACTTGAGCTCAATGAGTTCTACTCCCAACTTTCAGATGGTCGAATAGATGAAATAGCGGCTTACATGATTCAACATGATGATTTCGAACAGGCCATCGATCTCTATAAGTTCCTATTGGAGAAGCACCCACAATCTGTGATTTTACTGAACAAAATCGGCAATGCTTATCAGGCTTTGGGCCAGGAAACCCAATCTGACATTTACCTGAAAAAGGCTGCAGTACTTTCCGAACAACAATAACCTTCGTAGATATCACAAAACCAGTGTGCCAAAAGGGCTTCTCCACTACATCTTAGCTTTCTCAAATCAATTTTGATCATCAAATCATTTACAATTCAGTTGATTATTCTTCAATTTTGATTGCACTGGTAATCTTCTCCGGCAATGTACCTAAAGTCCATTCTCCTTGGTTGCTTCCAAATTTGCGTACTGACAATCCTGTCTGGCCAGGTTGCTTTTGAGGACCGATCTCTGGTTTCAAGAATCAACAATTCCGGAGCCAATCATGGTGTTTCCTTTGGTGATTTCAACAACGATGGACTGGAAGATGTTTTCATTGCTGTTCGGGAAGAGGGCTTCATAAATCGATTGTATAAGAATCGGGGGGATGGTTTTTTCGAGGAGGTCGGAATTTTCGCAGGTGTCAGCACCACTGAATCTTCTACCGCGGCTGTATGGGGTGACATCAATAATGACGGCCTTCTTGACCTATACGTTGGAAATTCCAATACACCAAACCGACTGTACCTGAACAAGGGAAACGAGACTTTTGAAGACATCACCTCCTCCGCTCAAATCGGAGACACAGCCGACCCCAGGTCCGTACAGTTCGTTGATATTAACAATGATGGTTTTCTGGACATCTACCTGCACAACTACAACTCCGAGAATGTGATGTACTTTAACAATCAGGACAATACCTTTCGGGATGCTACCATGGAAACCGGAGCGCTAAATACAGATCCGGCGATGGGAACGATCTTTTTTGATATGGATAATGATGGCGACCTGGACCTCTATGTGGTGAATGATGGTGGTTCCAATGCCATGTTTGAAAACACGGGTGAAGGGTTTTTCGAAGATATCTCCGAAGCATCAGGATTAGATGTGTCCTGTTTCTGTATGGGGGTAGATTTTGGAGATTACAATCATGACGGCTTCTTTGATATCTACGTCTCAAACTATGGAAATAACTATTTCTTTGAAAACAATGGTGACGGTACATTTACTGATAAGGCCATAGAATATGAACTGGATGACTATGGGCTAGGCTGGGGAACTTTCTGGTTTGATTACGACAATGACGGTTTTCAGGATCTTTACCTCGCCAACAACTTCTTCATTTCTTCAAGGCCTAATATCCTTTTCAAAAATAGCAATGGACACGGCTTTGAGAACATCAGTGAAGGCTCCAATATTGAAAGTCCCTATTCTTCCTTTGGGAGTGCTGTAGCAGATGTAAACAATGATGGTTTACTGGATATCGCTGTTGCCAACTGGGGGCAGTTCTCTGGCAATCAACTCTTCATCAATCAACAGACTGAAAATAATGGAATCCAGGTAAAAGCCATTGGTACAAGAAGCAATTACTCAGCTATCGGAACAACAATTACCATCAGAACGGGCGACATGATCCAAAAAGATCAGGTAACCGCTGCTTCGGGATATGCTTCACAAAACAGCCTAACACTTCATTTTGGTGTCGGAGAGGCAGAATTAATTGATGAACTATCCATTCGCTGGCCTTCAGGAGTTGAGGAAACCTATTTTGATCTACCTGTAAATAATCTATTTACGGCAACCGAAGAAGGAGGCATTGAAAGTAAGGCATTTGTGAATTCGGTCATATTAGATGCCGATTTGAAGGAACCTACCCTGACGCAAAACTACCCCAACCCTTTTTCGACAAGTACAACAATTCCTATCAATGCATCCAGCGAACAAGACGTACTACTGGAAGTCTTTGCTTTTCATGGCACAAAAATCCGGGTATTACTTGACGGACCAATGAATCCGCAACAACAAGGTGTGGATTGGGACGGTAGAGACGCAATGGGAAGGCCTGTCGAAAATGGTATCTATTTCTATAAGATCACCTATAAAGACGCTCATAAGGTTATCACCGGAAAAATGTTTGTGATTCGATAAGGGCTAAACGCCGGGGAATAAAACGTCCTATAATCATATCCGTATCTACCTTCCTATGGCAGAACCTCTAAAAAACGTATACAATCAGCAATTTCTGGAGGACTTTACCAGCGCCGTGACTCAAGTAGTCCCGTGCATGGATAAAGCCTCATTTATCAAAGCTGTTTTTGATGAAGCATGGCAAGAGATGGAACTGAAGCATCGCATGCGTCATCTGGCAATGACTTTACACGGATTCCTGACAGACAACTATCCTGAGAATGCGTCATTACTGATCGGTATCGTTAAACAACTTCTAAACAATGGTCTTAAGGAGAATAGCTTTGAGTACATGTTTTTGCCAGACTATATCGAAGTATACGGGCTTGAACACTACGATGATTCCATACGTGCCATCGAATACATCACTCAATTCACAAGCTGTGAATTTGCAGTACGACCTTTCATCATCCGTTATCAGGATGAGATGGTGAAACAGCTGCAAAAATGGGCGCATCACCAACATCCCATGGTTAGACGACTTGCTTCAGAGGGAGCACGACCAAGACTACCCTGGGCTATGGCTATTCCAGCATTCAAAAAAAACCCCACATTTGTCATTCCTATTTTGGAACATTTGAAAAATGATGAGGCTGAAACGGTAAGAAGAAGTGTAGCGAATAATCTAAATGATATAGCTAAAGACAATCCCGAGGAGGTGATTAAATTGGCAAAACAATGGAAAGGTAAAACCAAAGGCACAGACTGGGTCGTAAAACACGGTTGCAGAACATTACTAAAGCAGGGCAACCCCGAGGTAATGCAGTTATTCGGCTTCTCACCATTGGATGATATTAAAATCATGAATTTCACCATTGAAACTCCCCGTGTGGCGATTGGTAATGATTTAACCTTCTCCTTCGATTTGCTCAATCAGCATGCCGATGCTCGCTTGATAAGATTAGAATATGGCATCTATTACATGAAATCTAATGGCACGCTTTCGAGAAAAGTCTTCAAAATAAGTGAAAAGGAATATGATGGAATGTCGAAGACACCCATCATACGAAATCAGCCATTTAAGGTGATCACAACAAGGGTACTATATCCAGGTACCCATCAGGTTTCGATCATCGTCAATGGACAGGAATTGGTCAAAGCGGACTTTGAGGTTCATGAATGAAAAGGATTAATTTTCTCTTACCCCTCTGACTTCAGGGCATTCAATAACCCAATCAGGCCAAATGTTTTGCCCAATTTGCCTTGCATCACGGAAATCACGCCATGTACCGCCAGCAGCTCTCTATGTACAGGCTGGCCTGAGGCAATAAACTGCTTCGCCAATTCTTTGGCCTGATCTGTCCCGTCCTCTTCGTACGCTTTCAGTATATGAACTGAGATTTCTTCCGGAGTTTTTACTCGATTTTTAGGTTCATAACCCAACTGTCTAACCATGGTTTCCGCCAGGGTCCATGTTGACCAGGGGTTTTGCCCGGTGATCAGGTTGTCATCCTGAACAACATTTTCAAGGTACATTGGGGCCTCCACGAATTTGGCACCACGATTTCCCAATTGGTTTTCAAGCAAGAACGGGAAGATTTCTGGTGCGTCTGGTATCAGGAACAATTCCTCCTGATTAGTAAAACTGCTTACATTCTTACCTTCAAGCAGGTATTCGCCATCGCCAAGTCGAACATTGACCAATGCCGCCGGGCCATGACAAACTGCTCCAATAACTTTGTTGGACGCATGGTATTGTGCTACCAGTTTTTGAATAAATGGATCATTGGGGAAGTCGAACATGGCCCCTTTTCCCCCCACAAAATAAACAGCCTCATAAGCTTCCGGAACCACCTCGGAAAGTGGTAAAGTATGACTCACTTTTGATTGAGCAACCGGATCATTCAAAAAAGCGAAATCATAGCGATCTACGTCATCATCATCGATAACTACCGGGGAGTCGCCTCCTTTTGGACTTGCTACATCTACTTCAAATCCATTGGCCATAAACACATAATAGGCCCTTGCCAATTCTGTCATCTCATAGCCCGTGGTTTTACCCTCCGGACCCATCGTAGCTGTACTTGTCACTACAGCAAGTATTTTTCCTCGATGGGCGACCGAATCTTTCGTCAGGTATGAAAGTTCCTCTGGTAGTGTAGACTCCATAGACGACCGATCCTGACGTGGGCCCGCCGTGACCAGACCGATAAACCAGTATCCAAACCCTGCTAGGGCCACAATCATAATCAGGATGGAAAGAAGGAATATTTTAAGTGCTTTTCTGAGTTTCATATTAATGGATTTTATGGATGATGGATTTTCCGGTCTTTTGTTACATCCGCATGAAAATTCTCTCTCCAGAGTGAGCCCTCAGGATATTTTAATCAAAAGCTCCATTTTCACGTAAATCCTTGATATGAATACAAAATTGATCATGTGGGCTTCCGCGCTCATTTTAGGCCTATTTGGATTGATCTTGTCCTTTTTGCCTCAAGAGATTTCATCGACCCTTGCTATGCAAACTGATGCGATTGTTCTGCAGCTACTTGGAGCGGTATATTTCGGATTTGCCTTCCTTAACTGGATGAACAAAAACAAGGTACTTGGGGGCATCTATGGGAGACCTATAGTCATGGCCAATTTCATCCACTTTCTAATGGGGGCTTTAGCGTTGATCAAATTCATTACAAAAGGATCTGATTCAACCACGCTGCTGATCATTACCGTAGTTTATGTCCTATTTGGCCTTGTCTTTGCCTTTATGGCCTTTACTCATCCAAACCTGAAAGGTGCTGAGGATTGATTAGCAAGCAGTTTAACCTGATCACCCAATGTCCCTAAATTGTTTCGAATTCTAGTTTTTCTCCCATGATCTCCTGTTCTACCCAAAACACATATCCTATGCCGATGGCCGAAATTACATGCCAGATACCATGTGCCTGAATGATTGAATTTTCGCCAAATATTTCGCCAAAGCGCCCATCTAATTGGCGGAACGCCTCTGCCACCGCAAAAATGACCATACTGATAAGGATCTTAAACTTCAACTGCCGCGTATCACTTCGAATGAATAGTGGAGTCAGGATAATGATCCCAATGGTGACCAATGCTACCATGTCTCCCTTTACCTCTCGAAGGTAGAACTGCATGATGATCAACGCCACAGTCAGTAGGATAACCAGTAAATCATTCTGCTTTCTAAACAACATCTGGATAGCGTGTGCGCCCAACAAGCCAAATACCAGGAAGATGCCCAACATATCCGCCAATTGACCTGTTGCGGACCCTCCCGCGTGGAATAGGCCACTACCAAACCCTAAAGCAAGCGTAAAGACACTGAAGAGTGTGGTGATGGAACTTGTCCGAATGCGCTGAGCAAAAGGCAACAACGCAATGACCAGATAAACCAAATTGGTCCAGGTATCTACAGGTGCGATCGGTACGGCAATGGCATTACCTTTCTTATTTTCATATGCACGTCTGTCACTACAAACCTCTTCCTTACTGATACCTTCTTCCCCTATTGCGGCTTCCACGCACTCCGTTCCATTTTCACAGTATCCACAGCAATACCCTTGCAAGCGAGGAGTTGATCCATTGGGATACCCGACTTGAATAGCAGCATAGAGTGAAAGAAATGCAAGTGAGGTTGCTACAGCAAGGAAAATGAGAATTCTTTTTTTGAATTCAAGTTTTAGAAAAGTGTGCATCATAAGGGTCTATTCTGGCTCCCGTGTAAGCTGGTTCCTCCATACACGTTACTTTCCAAGGTAGTTGTTTCTCATGGAAATTTCAATTAGAAGTATGTGCTACCCTATTCTCACTGTGAAAATAAAAGATTGCTTCAGTCAAGATGAAAGCGAGTTGTTCAGGTAATAATTTGAAATGAGCCGAAGGAACCGGATGTATGAACCTTAATCCTTTATTTAGAAAGCCTGATAAAAAGACTTCCTTGTGCCTGTAGCGCATTTAACCGGTTTTCCAATAAGTCCAGTTTGCCACCGCCAAAAGATTGATTGACTTTCAACTCTGCAAACAATTTCGAATTGAGATGAAACTGAGCCCCTGCTCCCGCTCCGAAAGCCGGAAACGAGAGGGCACTATTCTCATTGGTAAATGCTGGATTCAGGTCTTCTCCTGAATTGGTTTCCACTTTATATGATTCCCGTAGCAACGACCTCACTCGTAAAGAAACTCCTAAAAACGGGTTAATCTTTCTTCCTGGCAGCACATAAAACCGAGCTTCTATTGGGATGTCCATCCAGGTCAGGTAAGTCTTGATCTCCTTGATATCTTCCGTTTCAAACTCTTCAAAAACTGAAAAATCAAAATTCTCAATATCATAAGTCTCTACCTCTGTCGACTGATATTCAGCGCCAAGAATAACACCGATACGGTTACCAATTCTACGTTCCACACCCGCTTGAAAAACAGTTGTCGAGGGATTTGATGAATTGATGCTTGCGATACCTGTACCACCTCCGGCTTGTAACCACCAGCTAACCGGCTTCTTTTCTTTCCTAACGACAGGTGGCATTACTTCCACGGGCTCTTGCTCAAGATTCAGGGTATCATTTCTATCCGGAAGCGTACTCAGTAAAAAATCGTTGCGGTCCAAAGTTCTATCAAACACACTATCAAGTCCCAGGCTTCGAATAGAACGATTCGCCACTTCAGGTTCACTTCTGGAAAAGTTAGCAATCATCTCTGTTTGCTCCTCTTCCGTCATGTCTATCAATTCCGCTTTTAAAACGTCCGATTCCGGCATGGTTAATTGGTCTTCTTCCGGCGTATCAGGGTCATTCCCCAAAAGGATATTAGTCAACTTTCTAGCATTATCCTCGTTCGCCGCCAGGTCCAATAATACGGCAGTTAAATCCGTTTTGGTGGGTTTGGTAACCTCCGATACTGTTTCCTGGGAATCATTCGTAATAAGTGGCTGACTTTCTTCGATTGAGGCAAAAGCATCATTAACTGGAAGTTCTTCACTAATATCCAATTGCTTCAGGATTGCCGTCCGAAAGGCGGGATCTTCCTCAATGGCCTTCGTTAGATCATCCAGAAGCTGATTGACCAAACGTTGAGATTCCTGTGGATTCAATTGAAAACCTGCTTGTTGCTGATCAGCTTGCACCGAAGATTGGGTAGCAAATTGCTCGTGTACTGCTTTACGGGTGTAATGTTGCAGACTATCCCAATACAAGGTGTCGTATTTGTATAGAATCTCCTGATTTTGATTTCCTAACTTGATCAATTCATGCTGAACGGAAGTAAGCGTATCATTTAAAAGATAGGTTCGGTAGATCAGAAAAATGGTGGTGATCATGAATATCACACTCGCTGCCGTGGCAATTTTTGTTGCCGTAGAAATTCCACTTAATCCTCCCGGAGGTTGAGGCATACTGTCCAGCATGCGACTCATTTCGGAGGCGCTTGGTCCTGAAGGATCAATGTGATCTTCCAGTTTGTTTTTGATGATATCGTCGAACAGCGAATTATCCATTGCCCATCAACTTAGGTGTCTCCAATTGTAACAGTATCCCCTGAAGCTTAACCCTGGCCTTTGAAAGGTTGGATTTAGACGTTCCTACACTGATGTTTAGCTTCTGGGCAATTTCCTCATGTTTGTAACCCTCCACAGCATTAAGGGTAAAAACCATTCGATAAGCAGGTGGCAACAACTTTATTGCTTCGTATATATCTTCTGCAGATAACTTTGAAAGTGAATCCTCCGACATGTCTACAGCATCATGCTCAACAATGTCCATGTGGACTCCCCTGCTCATCTCCTTCCGGTGATAGTCTATGGCCGTATTCACGATTATTCTTCTAAGCCAGGGTTTGAACGAATCCTCTCCGGTCACCGAAGTAAGTTTAGCAAACGCTTTGATAAAGCCATCATGCACTACTTCTTTGGCCACTTCGCGGGAATCACAAAACCTTAATGCGACACTCATGGTGTACCCATAAAATTGCTCATAGAGCTCAAACTGGCTTTTTTGATCGCCTTTTTGAGCTTTTTTCAGCAGTTTTTTGAGGTTCGATGATTTTCGCAAAGTCATTAATCGAGATTACAATAATTCGATGCAGCAACTTGTAATCGTGAAAACCTTCACGGACAAGTCACCAAATCCAGGTAAAGATATCTATCCTTAAGAACTGTCAGGCAAAAGTAAAGGGGGTGCTTATGTGCCACCCCTCCCCTCTTGAAAAATCCTGACTAGCACAAAATGGGATCTTCCAAAAATCTTTGTTTATCTCGAATAACTTTTCTTTCTAATGGTTCAGTTAAGCGCTTTTTACGCTCAACCCCTGCTTCAATTTGGTTTAATAATATGTTCATTGTGCTAGTCTTTGTTCCTAAAAAACATCGCCTAGACGGCTGACATTGAGAAAGGGTTGCCTCTGGTAATGAAAAAAGCTACATTTTCATACATATGGACGATTTAGATCAGTTTGAGGAAGGATATCTCTTAGATACGTAGCATGGTAAGCAGCTAAGTAAGTCAAATAGTCAACATCGTAGACAAAGTGTTACTAATCTCCATCTGTAAGGCCTGTCAATAATTTATCACCTCAGGCAACCGTTTGTACTCCACGAACGTCCGGGCAGCAAATCATCTTTTGATCCGACGTAGGTGATATGAATAAAATTTTGAAAAAACTAGCATCCATTGGCCTCCGCCTGGTCGATACCCGTGCAGCAGGAGCTTACATTCTTCTATTCGCCATCAGTATAGGCGCCGCTACTTTCATAGAAAATGATTTTGGCACCAGTGCAGCTCAAAAAGTAGTGTACCAATCCTGGTGGTTTACCCTACTACTGGCATTATTTGGCTCGAGTATCCTGGTAAACATCGCCAAATTTCGAATGATCCAACAGCGTAAATGGGCTTTATTGACTTTTCATTTAGCGATGATTGTCATCCTGATCGGCGCAGGCGTAACTCGTTATTTCGGTTTCGAGGGGATTATGCACATCCGTGAAAATGAATCAGCGAACACTTTTCTTTCATCCGAAACTTATCTCCAGTTCAAAGTCCAAAAGAGTGATCAACTTTATCAATTCGACGAACAGGTATTATTTGCTTCCTTGGGAGATAATGAATGGGAAGAGCAATTCCTTCTCGGTACAGATCTGATAGAGGTAAAAGTTGAGGAGTTCATCCCTAACCCTCAACAAGTGCTGTCTCCGGACCCGGAAGGTAAGCCTACATTGAAAGTGGTTTTTGGCGGGGGCAATGGGCGAGAAGAATACTTCATTGCTCAAGGGGAAGCGAAACGCATTAAAAACCTGATCTTCAATTTCAGAGGTGATTTCAGAGACGGAGCCATCAACATTAAGCTCGACGGAGATCAATTGAAGATTCAATCCGATGAGACCCTCACACAAATGGTGATGGCCACGCAACAAAGAGACACGATCATCGCTGATGGCACCTGGAGCCCGCTCATGTTACGGTCACTTTACACAGCAAACTCCGGTCGATTTGTATTTGGTGACTATCACCCGCAAAGTAAGGTGGGTATCGTTTCGACAAATCCAAAGGTTAAAAGAGAAAGTCTTACCGCCCTGAAGCTGGATGTTTCAGTAAATGGGGATGCCAAAACCATGTACGTCTATGGCCAAAAAGGCATGCCCGGAAGAGTAATCCAATCGCAACTTTCCAACGTAGTTGTGGGTATTTCCTACGGATCCAAACCCGTCGAGCTTCCCTTTGCGATCCAACTACACGATTTTCAAATGGAGCGTTATCCAGGCACGGACAATGCTGCCTCTTACGCCAGTGAAGTCCAGTTGATCGATCAAAATAATGGAACATCATATGACTATCGGATTTATATGAATCACATCCTGGACTATGGAGGATATCGATTCTTCCAAAGTTCTTTTGATCGTGATGAATTGGGTACTTACCTCAGTGTTAACTACGATTGGTGGGGGACCTGGATTTCGTATATCGGTTATTTCATGCTTACACTAGGTATGGTACTGGCACTATTTAGCAAAAAAGGTCGATTTTATCATGTCCAGCAAAGTCTGAAAAAAATGCGTCAGACCGGAATCGCAGCGATCATCCTAATACTGCTTCCTAATTTAGGAACAGCACAAAAAGTCATTGATCAGGCGGCAAATCAAACCTTTATAAACTCAGATCACGCAGCGCAATTCAGCAAGGTCGTCGTACAAGATCATCGCGGCAGAATGAAGCCCATGCATACGCTTTCGCGTGAGATCATGCGAAAAGTAGTTCGCAAAGAAAGTGTACTGGGGCTCAGTGCTGATCAAGTCATATTGGGCATGTTCGCTAATCGAAGAGATTGGCTGCATGTACCGCTGATCAAACTGGGGAAACACCCAAAAATCAAAGAAAAGTTAGGTATAGAAGGCTCCAGAGCTAGATACAGCGATTTTTTCACAAAGGAAGGTGCATATAAATTCCGTGATGAAGTCCGAAGAGTTTACAGTCTCGAACCTATAGACAGGGGCACCTATGAAAAAGAATTGCTAAAGATCGACGAGCGAGTCAACATTCTCAACATGGTATTTTCCGGCAGAATGTTCAGACTGGTACCTCTTGCCGGCGATGAGAACAATGAATGGACATCACTGGTCAGTTCTCATCAGGGACACGACCACAACTCGGCGGCAGACCTTACTGTGGCCAAACGTTTTTTCGATTCCTATCGCAGCGCACTTGCACAATCGCTCCAATCGGGAGATTATTCCAAGCCTAACCAACTACTAAGGGAGTTGAGTGCCTATCAACAAGATGTTGGAGCCGCAGTTCGTCCTTCAGAAGCCATGATCAATTTGGAGATCATGCTAAACAAGATGAATGTATTCAATCGCCTGGCAGGGGTCTATGCCTTTTTCGGGCTGATATTTCTCTTCTTTTTGTTCTTTACCGTCTTCAAACCTCAGGTCAAACTAAAATGGGCCTATCGCATTGTCTTTGGCGCATTGATACTGAGTTTCCTTTTTCACACGACAGGATTAGGATTGCGATGGTACGTTTCCGGCCGGGCTCCCTGGAGTAATGGATATGAATCCATGATCTATATCGCCTGGACCACCATGCTCGCTGGTGTACTTTTCACCCGCAAATCATGGGGTGGACTTGCTGCAACGTCCGTTCTCGCTGCCACGGTATTATTGGTGGCTCTGCTTAGTCACATGGATCCAGAAATCACACCCCTGGTCCCTGTCTTGAAATCATACTGGCTGACCATCCATGTTTCTCTTGAGGCGGGTTCCTATGGTTTCCTCATGCTGGGAGCAGTGATAGGTATCATTAACCTGATTCTGTTCATGTTCCTCACTCCTCAAAACAAAGACCGGGTCAATCGAAAAGTAAAGGAAATGTCATATTTAAGCGAGTTGACACTCATTGGTGGTATGATCATGATCGCTACGGGAACGTACCTTGGAGGAATCTGGGCCAATGAGAGTTGGGGCCGCTATTGGGGTTGGGACGCTAAAGAAACCTGGGCTCTGGTCACCATCCTGGTGTATGCATTTATTCTTCACATGCGCATTATCCCGAAGTTATTTGGGCTGTTTGCTTACAACTTCGCTACCATATTTGGTCTCGCTTCAGTCATTATGACTTACTATGGGGTGAATTACTATTTATCAGGACTTCATTCCTATGCCGCAGGTGATCCCGTGCCAATTCCGGATTGGGTCTATATCGTAGTAGCAACGATCCTTAGCATTTCGATAGTAGCCTACATCCAACATCGCAGGGTAAACCTTTCTTCAGCAAAACCGAGGCAGAAAAAGACGATGATAAAGCCAAATGTCGGTCTAAATCCACAAATGAATCAATAGTGAATAAGATTGGACATAAGATTTACATTGGGAGTATGTCGCTCATTACGATAGCGCTGACGATCTATCTCGCTATTGCTGGCTATGAATATTACGCTACTCCATTCGAAGATCGTTTTTACCTCGACTCGCATGATTGGTTCAAACCCAGTGGCTTGTTTGGCCAGGGATTGGGCATCATAGGTACCCTACTCATGGCTTTTGGTGTTTTCATCTACATCCTGAGAAAGCGATACAACCTCCTCGGCAAGTACATTCGATTAAAGCACCTGCTCGAGTTCCACATATTCTTGTGCACCGTTGGCCCTATCATGGTACTCTTCCATACCGCTTTCAAGTTTGGAGGGATTGTCTCTGTTGCATTTTGGAGCATGGTGGCTGTGGTATTGAGTGGTGTGATCGGACGGTTCATTTATATCCAGATCCCGAGAACCATAGAAGGACAGGAAATGACACTTGGCCAGGTCAAACATATGAAATCCGTTTTATCGGAGACCTTGAGAGTGAGCTTCGGGCTGGATCAGGACATGAGTTCGCTTATCACCAGCTTCACCGACAAAGAAGGAAATAGTGGGGCCAACAGAACATCGTTCATCCAGAAGTTCTTTGATCGAAGGAATGCCGTTAATACCATCCGCAAGGCCCTTTCTCAAAAGAATATCCGATCCCGAGAGCGTAGAAATATACTGAAAATGGTGAAGGAAGAGATTACACTGGCGGGTCGTATCGAAAGATTACAGACCATGCAGAAATTATTTAAATACTGGCATGTGGCTCACCTGCCTTTTGCATTGATCATGCTCATCATCGTGATTCTGCATGTGGGCGTGGCCATTGCTTTCGGATACACCTGGATTTTTTAATATGGGATTGTTAGGAGAACAAATATTGATCTACGGGACCGTCTTTTTGATGTGTGCCATCATTGTAGGCGTGTACCTGTACCGTCACCGCAAACAAACCCGGGAGACACTCAAAAAAGTAGCAATTGCCAAAGAGGAAGGACTTCATGAACCAGTTTCTCTATATCCGCACATTGATCTCAACACCTGCATCGGTAGCGCTGCATGTATTGTGGATTGCCCGGAAAAGGACATTCTGGGTATGGTAGATGGTAAGGTTACCGTGGTGAATACCTCAAATTGTGTAGGTCATGGTGCTTGCTTTCATGCCTGTCCTGTAGAAGCCATTTCCTTGCGCATTGGTACCGATAAACGTGGAGTGGACTTACCACATGTCAATCAGAATTTTGAATCCAATATGAAAGGCATCTATATCGCCGGCGAATTGGGTGGTATGGGGTTAATCAAGAACAGCATAGAGCAAGGTAGTCAGGCGGTACAAAATATGGTTAAAAACAAGAAGCCATCCAGAGAAGGTATCCACGATATAATAATCATCGGTGCAGGGCCAGCAGGCATTGCTGCAACTCTTGAAGCCAAAAAGCAAGGATTCAAAGCAGTTACACTCGAGCAAGAATCCCTGGGAGGTACCGTAGCCACCTACCCCAGAAACAAGATTGTATTGACCTCACCCATGGAACTGCCCATTCATGGTAAAGTGAAAATGAAGGTCACCAACAAAGACGAGTTACTTACACTCTGGAATAAAGTGATCGACGAAAATGATTTGAAGATTCACGAAAGGGTGAAAGTAGAAAGCATCATTCCCATGAAGGATGACACGTTCAAAGTAAAGACTAACACGGAGGAAACCTACCTTGCCAATCATGTGCTTATGGCTATAGGTCGTCGTGGCAGCCCGAGAAAGCTAAACTGTCCTGGTGAAGAGTCACAAAAGGTCGCCTATCGCTTGCTAGATCCGGAACAGATCTCAGGTAAAAAAATAGTTGTCGTGGGAGGTGGTGATTCTGCGGTAGAATCCGCCATGTTACTGAAAGATCAAAACGATGTGACCCTCTCCTATCGCAAAGACAAATTCGCCAGGATCAAACCCAAAAACAGGGAAAGAATCATGGCGTGTATTGGCAATCAGGAAATTGATATGAGGTACAATTCCAACGTGGTGTCCATCATGGAAGATCGGATACTCATCGAACAAGAAGGGCGTACCGATGAAGTCCCTAATGACCTGGTTTACATTTTCGCCGGTGGTGAATTACCAACCAGTTTCTTACAAAATGCCGGGGTGGAGATCACCAAACGATTTGGCTACATCCTCAAGCAACATGCTTAATTTTTTGAAACGATATCGAGACATTTACTTAGACGCTCAACCAAACCGGTTCGCCGGAACGATCGCTCCGCCGAAGCGGGAAATCGACATAGCTTCACCTGTTCTTCAGGTGGAGCCGTCGGTTATGTTTCATCCAGGCCAGCACCAGACACAAAAATGTTTGCACTTAAATTCAAAGCAGACTGGAATCGAAGATGATGAACAAGGCGCCCCATCACGCCATTCTTCCGGCCTTGTCCGGCGCTTAGCGGGACAGCCGGGTACCTGCTCCGAAAAATTGAGAGGATCTAAATACACGAGCTTCATCTTAGTTTTCACGATGCTCCTCTCCCTCTCTGCTTTCGCACAAATTTCTCCTGGAGACCTGACGGATGCACACAAGGAATTAGAGGGTATTGGGAATTGTACAGAATGTCATGTACTTGGTGAAAGACTACCTTCCACAGCAAAATGTTTGGCTTGTCATGAAGATATCCAGTCGTTGGTCGACGCTGATCGTGGCTATCATGCCAGCGACGAAGTAATCAACAAAGAATGTGTAGAATGTCACAGCGAACACCATGGTCGTGAATTCGATATGATGCGGTTCGATCAGGAAAATTTTGATCATGACCTTACGGGTTATGTCCTGGAAGGTGGTCACCTGGGCATTGATTGCCGTGAATGTCATCAACCTGATTACATTCTGGATTCCGAAATTGCAACCCGTGAAAACACGTTCCTGGGTCTGGTAGAAGACTGCAAAACTTGCCACGAAGATTACCACCAAAACACCCTGGGTGACGATTGTGCATCATGTCACAATTTCGAAGATTTCAGACCTGCTCCTGGTTTCGACCATGACGATTCTGAATTCTTACTGGTCGGTGCCCATATCGACGTAGACTGCATCGAATGTCATGAAATGACTACCAGAAATGGCCAGGAGTTTCAGGAATTTACTGACCTCATCTTCGACGATTGTGTATCATGCCACGAAGACCCACACGAAAGTCAGCTGGCAGGGACTTGTACACAATGCCACAACGAAGAGGCTTTCACAGCGTTCACCGGCGATACAGGATTTGATCACAATACGACCAACTTTGAGTTGAAGGGAAAACATCAGGAAGTCAGTTGTTTCGAATGCCACCAGGACACCTCGGCACCCCTGGCTGTATTTCAAGACCATCTAGGAGTAGGTCAAATTGAGTGTATTTCCTGTCATGAGGATATCCACGAAGGAAGGTTCGGTGAAAATTGCGCTGAATGTCACAATGAAGAAAACTGGCTCATGGCTGGTGTAATAGAAGATTTCAACCATGACATGACAGATTACCCACTTGTAGGCATGCATCAGGAGGTAGACTGCAAAGAATGCCATACTTCAGAAAAGTATACCGATCCATTGGCCTTCAGCAATTGCTTCGATTGCCATGATGATTATCATGAAGGTGAATTTATGGTCAACACCATACAGACCAATTGTGTCGAATGTCACTCACTGGAGGTAGGCTTTGAAGAAACCCTTTATACGATAGAGCAACATCAGGAAACCAATTTTCCGCTGGAGGGAGCTCATTTAGCTACTCCTTGCTCGGCTTGTCATTTACCTGACGAGGAGCCCGCACACTGGACCTTTCGCAATCTTGGGGCCGAATGCATTGACTGCCACGATGATATTCATCAGGGACAATTTGCAGAAGCTGGCACAACGGATTGTACCAGTTGTCACGATTCGGAAGATTGGTTTCCTCGCCTGTTTGATCACGATAATACTGCATTCACTTTGGAAGGCAGACATGCCGAAGTGGAGTGCGCCGCCTGTCACTTACCTACAGAAAAAGAAGGAGAAACATTTGTTGAATATCAGATACCAAAATTTGAATGCGTAGACTGTCATTCCTTATAGCAGGCTTGCTGGTTAGCTTTTGGCTCACGGCTCAGGAAAACTCCCCTCACGGAGAAGGTGGTCCGGCCGATTGCAAGACCTGCCACGTAGCAGGTGATTGGTGGACACTAGTTGACCCTTTACCTTTTGATCACGACACCACACAATTTGAACTGACGGGTGCTCACGAAGACATCAGTTGTATCGATTGTCATCAGACCCTTGTTTTCGAGGAAGCTTCTCTTGATTGTGCAGGTTGCCATGAAGATATACACAGTGGCTCAGTGGGGAGAGATTGTGCCCGCTGCCATGATGAGGACAGTTGGTTAGTCAACGACATTCCTCAAATCCATGAGCAAAACGGATTTGCACTTACAGGATCTCATTCAACACTGAATTGCGTGGATTGCCATGCCAATGAGATCAACCTGAGGTTTGACCGCCTGGGCAATGAGTGTATCAATTGTCACCTGGATGATTTCAATCAGGCACAAAACCCCAATCACATAGAAAAAGGATATTCCCTGGAGTGCCTCGAATGCCACGATGCCATCGCTTTTGGATGGGAAGGACAAACCCTCGATCATGACTTCTTTCCATTGCTTGGAGGTCATCGCACCGCATGTACGGACTGCCATATTGATGGCGGATTCGACGATGACAACATCCCTAATAATTGCTTTGGATGTCATTCCGATGACTACTTCGCCACAACAGCACCCAATCACCAGCAAGCGGGATTCGGGCAGGCATGTGATGATTGTCACAGCATTTTCGACTGGACTACACTGGAAGCAGGAAACCACGACTTCTTTCCGCTCACTGGCGGGCACGACATCAACGATTGTGCGCAATGTCACCTCACAGAGAATTTTAGCGATGCTGATCCTGATTGTGTGAGTTGCCACCTGGATGATTACAATGCTACTACCGACCCCAATCACTTACAAGTTGGATTTTCAACCGATTGTGTGGAATGTCATAACATCAATGATTGGGAGGATGCAGACTTCAATCACGACGATATGTATTTCCCGATTACCCGCGGAAATCATCGAAGGGGAGTATGGAACGAATGCACCGAATGTCATATCAATCCGAACGATTACTCAGTCTTTAGTTGCCTGGAATGTCATGAGCACAACCGCAACGACATGGATGATGAGCACGATGACGTATCTGGTTACAGCTACGTGAGTTCCGAATGTTTAAGGTGTCACCCTAACGGAGATGAATGATGGAGAAATGCAGAGTTATGAATGAGGGCAAATACATTCCCAATAAGAGCGTCATTGCGGAATTGTTCGATATATATTCCGAAGGATATCGAACGATATCCGCAATCTCCCACAACGCTCTTTCCCGACCCATCATGGTTGTGCAATTGCTCTTCATGTTCTGTCCTCTGGTGGTTCGTGCCCAATCCAACAAAGCACAGACAGGAGCTGTTTCATTTGTAACCTCCACCAGGGTTTATATCAAGTTTGATAACACGCAAGCCATTCTACCAGGAGACACACTGTATAGATTCGTTAACGATCAGTTGACTCCATCAGTAGTCGTTGAGAAAAAATCCTCACTTTCTGTTGTGGCCAGACTTCTTGCCGGACAAAAGCCAGCCAAAGGAGATCTGATGCAGTTCAACGGCAGAAATATCAATTCAGGTAATGACGCTGTTCCTGCTAAGCAACTACTGGAAAAGAAGAAAGACCCGATCAAGGGATCTGTTTCCGTAGGTTCCTATGTACAAGCATCGTCAGCGACTGACTTCAATGCGCGAAATATGGCCAGGGTGCGATTCAACATGAATGAGATCAATGATTCCAGGTTATCGATTTCAACTTATTTCATTTATCGCCAAAATTTAGAAGCCTCCGAAGACACCATTTATCAAAGCCCTGGTTTATTCAATATCTACAACCTATTCCTCAAGTATGAAAAGAAAGATGATTATTCCTTTGGTGTGGGGCGTAAAATCAATCGAAGGGTCGCGTCACTGGGCATGATCGATGGGGTCCACCTGGAAAAGCAATTAGGCATCCTACATGTAGGTGGCATTGCCGGTTTTCGTCCCAATTTCAGAAATAATGGCTTTAGCACAGACAAGCCACAAATGGGTGCCTATTTAGGTATTGCTCATAATAGCAACGGTAAATCCCTTGACTTAACCGTCGGTCTGCTGGAACAGAAGAATGGCAGTGCCATCGACCGGAGGTACATATATGCACAAGGAATGGCAAATCTGGGTTTTGGATTTAACTTGTTCTCCTCCGCTGAAATGGACCTGTATACGCTGAACTCGGATCTTACTCAAGGAGGCAATAGGTTGACCAACTTCCACCTTTCAGCCAACTATAGATTCAATAAAAAAGTCAGGTTTTCGGCTAGTTATGACAACAGAAAGCAAATCATTTTCTACGAAACTTTCCAAACCAATCTGGAACGACTCATTGCGGATGATGAAGCCAGGCAGGGAATCAGAGCGCGAGTGACTCTCAAACCTTTTAAGAGAGTCACTATTGGTGCTGCCTATGGCAAGAGGTATCAAAATAGTATGGCCAATGCCTCTGATAATTACAATGTATTTGGTTCAATCAGGAACATGCCCATTATCGGAGGTATAGTAAGCGCTAACCTGAACGTGAATCAGTCAAATTACTTGAATTCCGTTTCGGCAACATTCAGGCACAGTCGTTATTATTTCAGAAATAAAGTAAGTGCGTCTACCTATTTGAGAAGCGTGGCCTATTCACACAATCCCGAAAGAGATGTGACCATCCTTCACCAATTTGCCGGATCACAGTTCAATTACCTATTTGGAAACAATTTCTCTTTGGGAGGACTCGTAGAGTTTTCATTGAGAAAATCAGAATACAAGAGTCGTTTCAACATTCAATTGACCAAAAGATTTTAATCGTTGTGTCAGCCTGAGCTTCGTCGAAGGGTCGACACAATACAAAATATAAGATCATGAAAAATCCTGTAATCCTTTTCATCCTCTCCATACTTACCTTCAGCTGCAACGATCAACCTAGAGTCATCGAAGCTACGAGTGTTGCCGCGGAACAATATCAATCAGGCGTATTCTACGAAGGCAAAAAGCCGCTCATTGAACTCGAGCCCGCATCGGACAAAGGGGATGCCCAGCCCGGCACCGCAGTACATACAGTGGTTGTAAAAGAAACACTTCCTACTTCCAAGTACATCTATTTGAAAGTGGAAGAAAAAGGAGAGGAATACTGGGTAGCAACTAATAAAATGGAAGTAGAAGTTGGTGATACGTACTTCTACCGTCAGGGATTGTTTAAGAAAAACTTCAGAAGTAAAGAGCACAATCGCACATTTGACAAGCTTTATTTGGTTTCATCACTTGTTCCTGTAAATCACGGAAGAAAAGCCGGAAGCGAAACTTCCACTTCCAATAACGAAATGGCAAGAAAAGCAGGTCCCGTTGAAGCTGCGCCAGGTTCTATAAAGATCGCCGAATTGGTGAGTAATCCTGAAAAATATGCAGGCAAGACGGTTCAACTAACTGCCGAGTGCATCAAAGTAAATGCCCGGATCATGGGTCGTAACTGGCTTCACTTAAAAGATGGCAGTAAAGATGATTTTGATTTGGTGGTTACAAGTTCAACTGAGGTTCCTGTTGGTCACCAAGTAACGCTAACTGGCACAGTTACACTCAATAAGGACTTTGGTTCCGGTTACTATTATAACATCCTTATTGAAGAAGCCCAGGTTGTAGCTGGGTTGTAAAATTCAATAACGCTGAATAGAAGCACAGGACTTTAAGATTGTTGTTTCCAGGGTAGGGAAATAGTAAAATCCGTACCTTTCCCTTGTTCACTTTGCACCTCAATTTTCCCCTGATGCAGGTGAACCAATTCTCGCACCACATTTAATCCAATGCCTAATCCATCGGCACGTTTGAGTTGATTATTTGCCTGGAAATTGCGATTGAATATTTCCTCAATTTCTGATGCGGGAATTCCCACTCCTGTATCCTTTACCTGAAGAATCAAATACTGAGAATCTTGATTCATGATCAATTCGATGTACCCTCCGCTATCGGTAAATTTTTGGGCATTGGACAGCAAGTTGAAAGTGACTCTTTCAAAGTAGTGAGGGTCTAATTCAACTTCCACACCGGCTTCTACAACTGATTTAAAACGCAGGTCAATTCCTTTTTCCCTACATGAGGATTCAAATAGGCTGGTAATATTTTTGAAATAAGGTTCAGCTTCCACCATCTGGAAATTCATATTGAGCTGCTCTTCTTCCATTTGTACCAATTCCTGAATGTCATCAACTAACCCAACGAGCTTGGTCGCATCAACTTGCAGTCTTTGCAAGTACAGACTCGCCTTATCTGATAATTGGCTTACTTCATCCTCCTGGAGTAACTGTATTCTACCGGAGAGCAATGCTATAGGAGTTCGAAGGTCATGCGATACATTTGAGAAAAAACGTGACCTGAATTCACTTAGACGTTCCAGTTTCTCAGCCTTATCCTTTAGTGCAGTATTGGCTTTGGCTAATTCACGGGTTTTATTGGCAACAGAACGAGTCAAAACTTTTTGGTTATAGACCAGTGTGTTCACCCGTATTCGATAAATTAAATACGCACCTATCAAGATGATTGAAAAGTATAAAAAATACGCATACATACTTCTGTACCATGGGTGGTTGATTCGGAATTTTACGGAGCTAATACCTGAGAGTCCCGAATAAGGTGACTTTGAACGGACTTGAAACTCATAATCATTAGGGCCCAGATTGCTGAAAATCACTCTGGATCCGGCGGACCAATTTGACCAATCTTCGTTGCCTCCTTTCATTCGATATTGAAAAAGTGCCTTGCCTTCACTTAAGCCAGAATTCGCAGTAAAGGAAAAGTTGATATTGTTTTCCAAATGTTCCAATTCATGATCCAGTCCAGGTCGAACAGCTACAGCCGAGTCATTGATAGTCATTTGTCGTATCATGGTTGAAGAAATCTTTCGACTTAGACTTTCATTTTCAGAAAAAATACTAACACCGTCCGCTCCCCCTAACCAAATTTCACGCTGCTGCTCATCATAAAAGAGCGTATTGGGACGAAAACCAACGTACATATAGGCTCCTGTCGCGCTCATATTTCCATTTTCACCACTTCGGAAATTTTCACAAAAAGTGCTACCGTGGGCGTCCTCATAACAAATCAGGTACATCATGTTATTAAGGGGTTCAGCAAAAACAATCTTTCGTGGCTCGTATTGAAAAGACAAGTCGTCTCCGGTAAATTCCAATTCCCCAGACTTAACCCGATAGAGCTTATCGCCTGATACAAGTAAATTCACATCGCCATTTTTCAGGATATAGGTATCTGGCAAAAGTGTCAGTCGCTGCTGGACACGTGCAGTTGCAGTACCTTTTGCATCAAAGTCTATGGTGATTTCAAAAAGCACATCATCAATGGTCTTAATCCAGAAGTGATCCTCGTCAATTTTTACAATTTGCGTTACCAGTCTATTGATTCCTTCGATCCTGTTTTCAACTAACTCCTCACCTTCAAATGAAATCAGATACAGCCCAAAATAAAATTCAGAAGCGAGGTAAGCATGCTCCTGACTTGTTGCAACTACTTCTCTGGCTGTGAATTTAGAAAGTTGCTTGATCTGTCCTTCTTTATACTTAAAAACCCCTTCAAGACTTCCCAGGTGTAGGGTATTGTC
The DNA here is from genome assembly GCA_965215825.1 of Cyclobacteriaceae bacterium. Taxonomy (GTDB): domain Bacteria; phylum Bacteroidota; class Bacteroidia; order Cytophagales; family Cyclobacteriaceae; genus JAWPMT01. Next base: position 3,793,367 of record CBDCEM010000003.1, read on the forward strand.
ATGCTCAAAAAGTTTTACACAATCCACGATTGTATTTTCATTGACTGCCTTAAATGTTGGATTACGCTTATCACTTTCTAGTTGATAAAAACCATCATTACACGCTACATACTGTTGGTTTCCCCATTGAAAGATATCACTAACCTGTCCTTTCAGGCCGAATTCTTCACCAACAAGACGATACGGTGATTTATGGGCCATTTGGATGATCCCATTTTTAGTGGCCAACCATAAATGCCCATCCCGTTCCGTCACAAATAGGGTCGCGTTATTCCCCAGACCATTGGAAGAATCAAATCTAAAAACTTCCTCTCCTTCAGGAGTAATAATAACCAGACCGTCAGCCATTGTCGCTAGTGCGTAATTGCCATCTTGTAAATGGTGGCCGTCATAAATCTTGTTTTGTTTCAGGTAGTTGTCCACTTCTGAATGGAAAGGGACAATTTGATTTTCATCATAGATAAAAAGCCCTTCGAAGCGGGTGGCTATAAGTAGCTTATTTTCACCATAATTATAAATACCGTTAACTTTTTTTTCTGCAAAAAATGACGAATTGGGTAATACCTGAATACCATACTCATCGAGGTAAGCTAATCCCAGTCCGTATATTCGGAAATGCGCCCTATCACGCGCCGTGTAGGCCGCATCAAAGATCCTGCCTTTTTCAGGAACTTTAAATGCCACTAATTCTTCGTCTGAATATCGAAAAAGATATTTTCTTGATCGGAAAGTCACACCCAGACTGGTTGAAATCACCTCCCAGACCACATTAAAATCCTTGAATTCATCTGGGAGATCGTTCGCCAGGGAAAGATAAATAATCCGACCTTTTGGGTTGGATACTAATCTACCAAAATCCCCATTAGCACCTACATAAATTGCACCATCCCTACCCATTTCAACCCAGTAAGCTTTTTGTTGAAAGGGGAGTTCGATCAAATCCCAGCTAATGCCATCGTAACGGAGGACTCCATCTTCATTTGCCACATAAACAACCCCGGATGTATCTGTAACTATGGACCAATTGCGGCTTGCTGCCAGATAATCCTGAGGACTGAAATACTGATAGGGTGGCAAGCCAAGATCCTGACCGAAAGTTATCGTATATAAACTGAGTCCAATACTCAGTAAAAGTATCCGGCGTATTTTGGATAGGACTATCCTTTCAAATGAGTTTAGTCGACGAATTGAACACATGCAGGTGTACTGAACTACTGAATAATCAGAGTGCAGCTCAATATAGTGGAAGTTCTTTGAAATGCCCTATTTCCTTCGGCCATAAGATCAAAACAGGGTTTATATTTCAATTGTTCAAACTATCTCGTTCACTGATTTCTCATCTTATGGTTGAGCTTTTTATTACTTTTCGGTTTTCATCCGTCATGCCCTGATCCATGTCAATGCTAAACCTGTCCTTAGGGGATCTTCCTTATGATACAATCATCGCTGCATTGAAGGATCAAATTCCAAAGCTGAAATACAATTTCAAAAAGCATCTCATTGAGTTGCTGGATGAAAAGGATGATGTCATGGGATATCTCAGGCTTCCGCTACATCTCGAAATAGACGAGTCATTAACAATCGTTGATGAATGTGTAACGGCGATATACATCAGTATTGAATCAGGAAGTGCCGCTATTTGTATCATGGAAGGTGAAGATAATATCTACCATACGACTTTTGGTGCCTATATGACTCGTAAAAAGCAGGGTTACAGCCAACTCAAATATCTCAATAAGAAAGGTAAGTCCAGAGCTGGGTCGCGGGTCAGGCTGGCAGAAAGCATTTCTTTCTTCGAAAACATCAACCTGACACTTCAGGAACTCTTCGATTATTATGAGCTGGAACGAATAGCGCTGAATTGCAGTATTAGTCTGATGCCATTGCTCTACGGCTCGAAAGTAGCCTGTCCTTTCAACAAGTACGATGAGCGGATTTATAAAATTCCTGTGCACCTGCCCCAATCAAATTTCACCAATCTTGACAGGGCCATCAAATCACTTGCAATTCCGCAACTCAGTTTTTACGAAGCTTACAGAAATCACATTGAAATATTAGGGTTTTAAAAAAAAGCAACCCTCAATGAATTGAAGGTTGCTTCACCTGCGTGGTAATCTAATCCGCCAAAATCGATTACCACTGACGATTAGGGTCTCACTCCTACCGCCAAACGCGATTTCCGGGAAAAATTTACTAACCGACTTGTCCCGAAAATCAACCACTATGATCATTATCGATCCATACCATGGATTGATGTCGCCTAGACGTTAAGGTATTAGAAAGGGTTGCCTTCTTTTTCAGGTGTAACACTTTGTTGACAGAGCATATAAAAAATGAGGAGTTATTCTTATTGTGATTAAGTTTCTTCATCCGTCTTTGCGGGATGACTTCAAAGACAACAAAGCAATTTGTTTAGGGATTGTGGCCCCCTTCGAGTCCACGTTCGTGAAAGCACAAACGGAGGCAAACAAAAGGCCGGTCGAATTTCGACTCATGCAATGTGACCGATCTTTTCATCAATCCTTCTTTACCAACAATTCTAAGGAGCGCTGTAAATGGAAGACCGACATCTAAGAAAACACCAAACGGAGCTTTTTGGAAAATCAGGCCCATGAGCTTCTACCCTTTTCGCATTCTGCTCTTTAAGTTATTCCATATTATTAGTTTTTCCTGGTCGCGTCCGCACGACCTTAGCAAACTCCCATCAAAAAAGTGAACCTCTGGCGGGCTTCAAAGCCTTGCCAGGCGGGCCTTCATTTTTGGCTTGATCCAAAAACGAAGCAAAAAGATCAAGATCCAGTCATGCTTCTGCCTTGAGCCAACCCGCCCTCGCGACTGGATCGGCCGACCCACGGAACTACTTCAATTCGCAGTTTTTTTTCCAAGCCAGAGGGGCGCGGTAAAATTGATGATGAGATGTCAAAAGCCTAAGTAGGCGGATGCCTCTTAGGCGCTGTTAGTTTTCGTCTTCTGCTAAGTAGTTTTCAAGATCAATCCCTTTTTCCCGTAGAATCTTAAGCCTGACATTGTGAAAGTCAATGCCCCTTTTAGCTAATTGAACAACTTGCGAGCCCGAATCGTCCCAGAACCTATATTCTGTCCGTGAACCAATGTAATGAAACTGAATAGTGTTGAGAAGATCAGCTATCATCTTCAGAACAGCATTTATTTCATCTCTTGTGGCCGATTCTAACGGTTTTTGCGATGATCCAAGAGCTAGACTTCTGTCGAAGTGGGCTATTTTCCTATTGCGAATATCATTGCAAAATGATGCCTCCTTTTCAATAAGTCGCACTTTTTTGTGGACTTCTCCTTTTAAAGGTGGTTCAGTCAATTGAGTAAGAACGGATAGCGTCAAACGTTCATTCCCAATTCGATCAATTTTCTTTTGAGTAAGCCTAGTGATTCCCATGACTATATCATTGAAAAGCAGATTTCTAAGAATGAAGAAAAAATTAGGTGAAATTTGATGCATTAGAGAAACATTCTCTTCACTTCCAAACAATGATTCAAATTCGGTCCATTTCAAGTGCATATTAAGCACTTCATTCCATATTGTATGGAACGCAGTTCCAAGCTCCAATCCAAGTTTACTCAAATGGTCCTGTTTTACTTCTTCTGGTGATTGAGGTCTACCCATAGCGGTCGTGAGAAATGAAACTTACGATCAGATATGGCTAGTGGCCACACTGATTCTAAAGAACACTAAGGTAGTGCAATCCCGCCATATCTCACAAAGCTGGCAAATAGCTTACACCGTGAAAGTCTCTCCAAATGCCCAGCACAAATATCAGTAAGTGATGTAGCGGTCAAATTGGCACTGCAATCTGTAAATAGCAATTATGGCCATTCGCTATCGTTTGTTAGTGGTAGTCATCTCTTTGCACTTTGAGTTTTCGACCATCATTAATTTCAATAATTTCCAATGAATCATCATAATCTTCTTCATCAACAATGTAAGCATTGGCAAGCACCTTAACTGTAGTATTTCGTTCTATTCTTTCAGTTGTAGTTTCAAAGTAGTGAGTTGTTTTGTCATCATCGTCATAGTACATTGTAATACTCCCCATTTATAGGACCAAAAGGCTCAATTGTTAAGTTAATATTTTCATTTCTCAAGCAGCTTTTTTCAGTGGTCTTTCATATCGTTCGGCAGGCGTTTCTTTTAGTGTATGATGGACTTTTTCGTGGTTGTAGTAGTTGATGTAATATTCAATACTGTTCATTAATTCATGGCCATCTTCTGGAGGATTGAGATAAATATGCTTGTGTTTTAATGTCCTCCAGAATCGTTCAATCCATCTGTTGTCAATCGCTCTTCCTTTTCCATCCATTGATACTTTTATCCCTAGCGCATCTAAGGTGGACGTCCAAATCGAAGAAGTGAATTGTGAGCCTTGATCAGAGTTGATAATTTCTGGTATTCCATGTGTTTCAAGGGCTTGATTTAGCACCTCAGTACACCATTTAGCTTCAAGTGAATTGGATATTCCCCAACCGACGATCTTACGACTGTAGACGTCAATAATGGCCGTACAATACATAAAACCTTTGGCCATTGGAATATAGGTGATATCAATACTCCAGGCTTGGTTCGGTCGGTTGATTTCCTTGTTTCTCAAAAGGTAAGGTCTGATATAAGTGATCTGTCCAGGCTTGCTAAGCATCCTTTTGGGGTAAACAGCCATATGCCCCATTTTCCTCAACAGTCTCCTTACTCGTTTTGGGTTGACATGATAACCTTTCCTTTTAAGCATATAATGCATCGACATGACACCTTCTGCTGGATGTTCCAATGCATGAGCGTCCATCAAATGCATGATCTTTAAGTTCTCTGGCTTCTCACCCAGAGGCCGATAGTAGATCCTGCTCCTGTGGATTTTGAGTAATTCGCATTGCTTACGAACTGATAATCTCCCGGACCTGGCTGATACAAGTTTTACCCGTTCACTCATAGGCCGGTTTTCTTCAAGCTTTTTTTTAGAAAATCATTCTCAACCTTCAATTGCCCGATTTGAGAATAGAGTTTATCGACATCTACAGCGGGCTCATCGGAGCTTTGATTTCCTCCAAAGGCATTGGACATGTTGGCCAAGAATTCCTTCTTCCAGCGTGAGATCACAACTGGGCTCACTTCGAAATGCTTGGACAGCTCTGCTAGGGTTCGGTGTTCCTTGATGGCCTCTACGGCTACCCGTGCCTTGAATTCAGGTGTGAATTTTCTTCGTGTCTTTTTCATAGATCTTAGTCAATTTAAACGTTTCAGTTTTAACTAAGCCTATGGCCCGATTTTTAGGGAGTATTACACATGCTTTCTTCGTCATCGATGACTAAAGTTACACCGTAACTTATATCCATTTCGATTTCTATATCAATTGACTCATCTTCTATTGATACGATTTGATATGTTTTGTCATTGACAAATACTTCAGGCTCTTCAATATCATGGATTTCATAGTAAATAAAACTATAGTAAAGACTTGTATCATCTAAATTCTCTACGTACCATTTGATTACTGTTTGATCAATTGAAGCAGAGTTGGATAAGAACAATTTTTTCAAAATATCTATCCTGCTTTTCTTTAGAACAATCTCTTTCAGTCTCTTATCCAAGTACTTTTCGTAATCCTCATCTATCGAAAGTAAAGGGTTGGTACTTTTATATTTGAGAAAATCTGTGTCTTTTGAAAATATAGTACATGGTATACCTTTTTCTGAGCTCCATTTTTGAATTAGTGCAAGAGTAAAAGCATCAGGAAATTCTGACTTTTTATCTGATTTTTTGAAGGGATAATCTCCACTAAAATATTTGTCAAAGACTTCTTTGATGTTAAGCTCAGAGTATTCAATTATCTCAACTTTAGATGAAATCAATATAGCATCGAATCGATCATTGAATTCGTTTGTTAAGTCATCAATTTTAGGTTTAATGAATAGTTGAGGGCCGATTTTATTGTTTCTTAAGGTTCTAGATTCATGTTTGTTCTTAAACTGGCCGAAATACTCTAATGCTGTCTTAGTTAATTTCTTGTAGTTGCTTTTTACTTCAGCAACAGTGATTCTCGTTAATACAATTCGAAGGTGATCCTCTTCTGATAGTTTAAAGAATTCATTGATCCTTTTCCCTTCTAAAAAGTTCTCTTTGTAGAAAATATTTGTGTCAAAAATTATGTAATCCATTGAATCCAAGCTTGATTACCACTAACCAGATAAGCTCAGTGAGCATATCTTTTCAAAATGAATTTAAAGTTACCGTTTGGCACTGAAAATTGCTCATTTCTCTGTTTGCTCATTGAGCTTATTTTTTGTTATGCACTTTTCTGATTTTGACTCCAATTTCAGTTCTAGTTCTTTGATTTTTAATTCAAATTCTTTGGATTGTCTTCTGTCGATTCTCCAACCAAAGTACACAGCCGAAAACGTTCCCATGGCAGAGACAAACAGGGTTAATATAGGTATGAGTTCGGTAAGACTTTGTGCATGCGCCTTGATGTCAACATAAGTGACTAGTAAAAACATCATTGTTGATCCCACAAAAAGAATTGAGATGATCAGGGCCGTCCAATACGCGAATGTCCTGAAATTGATCATATTGGACTTATTCTTTTTGCAGCGTCATCAATTTTTTTTAAGAGATCGCTGGCCACAACTATTCTATCAAATGCAGAAATGAAATCCATTTCAATATCACGATGTGAACATGGATTTTTATAAAAACCAAAGGCACCTGCGAGGTAGTTAACAAATGACTCCCGTTCGGCTTTTGGTAATTGATTGTCGGTTAGGGGTCCAGTATCTGGGTGAAATGCTCGTCTAATTAACCGAGTTCCAATTTCATCGTTATCTGCTTCAATTAGCTTACGAATCTTAGTTTCAATTATTTTGAAAGCTTGGAAAACCGCGCTTTCAAATTCCCCGTTTTCAAGGAGCGAAAAGCTTTTCTTTATTATATCAGGATGAACATATGTTTTTGGAAGAAGAGTATATTCTCGTATTACCCTGTTAAACTCTCGTTCCAAGAACCGAAATCCCTTTTTGGTTGGATAAAACGCTTCCTCTCCCCCATCGTCATAACCTCGCTGATATTGCCTTATGTCTATATGTGTTTCCGGACTCGCTTTATACTTAATTCTTGAAAACCGAACCGGTTGATAACCTCCTGGATCAGCTTCCCCAATGGTTCTTTGATATTCAATCTTTGCTTCGATTTCTGGTTTACTCATAGGACTCAAGTTGAGCGTAACAATCACACTATACTTTTTTGGTGCTATGTTTTTGATTACCAGCAACAAAAACGTTGGTTAAGTGTTTGTTGTCTGTACTCAGTGCACCTTTATTCCTCCTAAAATAAGGAATGTCGATCTACAAAACCATTTTCTGTTAAAAAAAGGAAGATTGGAACATGCTCCACTGTCCCAATCCCGCTCGGCGTTTGGCAGCCGTGCAGAACACTCGTACAATCGCGCGCAGCTTTCTGCAGACATGCAGCATCGAAAAACAAACGCGCTCGGCTTTCTGCGAGCTTGCGGAAACGTAAAACAATGGCGCGCGAGCTACTGCAGAGCTCCGGAAGGGTGAAACATTTGCGCGCGGCAATCCGAGGGGAAAAGGCAACAAAAAAACCTGTCAGGAAGTTGCCTGACAGGGGTATCGTGTGTTGGAAAATCAAGTTTAGCGGTAAGTATCTACAAGGGTGGTAAGCTGCAGGTACGCTTCTTGTAGTTCATCTGTCGGGGAAACCTGTGCATGGGCCACCACCAAAGTAAACAGGCCTTCCAGGGCATTGAGCAAATCGGGAGCTACCGCAGAAGCGGAGGGCAATTGTGCCGTAGCCGCCACATCTTTGACGTATTCGGTTGAGGCATTTTTGAAATCCTCGTTGGCGGTGCGGATTGGGTCCAGCCACCGGCTGATGGTCGGGATACTTGTCGCATCTACTTTGGCCAACTCCCCCAACATGTTGTCTACCTGAGCGGATTGTTCGTTGTAAGGAAGGCGATTGACTCCCATGCTGTAGCGGTCTGCTATCCTGCGAACGTCTTGTACCGCAGTGAGAACCGTAGTATCATCATGAGGGTAGTTGTCTTCGGCCTTTACATCGAACATAAAGCCGGAAATCAAACGGTCACGTGCCTGGTCCATGGTCTTTTTATCGGAAGCCGCCTGGTCTTTCTGCAAGCTCTCTTTGAACTTGTCAAATTCAGCCTGAACCACTGCCACCTGGTCCGATACTATCGCGATGGGTGTCACCAGTGCAATTGCACTCTCTGTCAAAGTTTGTAGTTGTGCCATCCTCAACCGAGGAATCGAAATCATCTTGATCATTGATTATGTATTTAGTCGTAGAAAATTGTTTCGAAAACAACGTGTGAGTTGTTTGTTTATGATAACGGTAAGGACAGAATCTTGTTACATGGATTTTCCCGAAAAAATACATTTATCACACCTCAATGGAATCCAGTAATAAAAAAACCGGTGGCCTAAGCCACCGGTTCACTATTACTCCCTGACTATCATCCGGATAGTTTGTCGTCTGTCTGAGCTTGTCGGCAGTCTGAGCTTGTCGTCAGTCTGAGCTTGTCGAAGACTAGTCTTTCTTCACTCTTTTCCTGATCACTTCACCACCAGCACTCATTTGTAAGATCAGCATGCCTGTTGAAATTTGACTGACGTCTAGTTCCAGGCCATAACCCTCTACGCGCTGGCTCTGCAACTTCCTGCCTTCCATGTCAAACAGCTGTACCGTGATCTCCTCGCCAGATAAGGATTGTGGGAAGTCAATGTGCAACTTGTCTACCACCGGATTCGGGTAGATCATGATCTGGGTTTGTTCCAACACTAAGCCCAGTACCGTCTCTACTGTCAGCGTTCCATTGATCAGGGTGTACTCATAGTTGTTGTCCTCCCCTCCTGTCAGCGTGATGTCATACAAACCGCTTGGGCTTGATGAGGTTGCTTCTGTAGCTATTGCAGGCAAAATATCCAGATCAGCTTCCGTATCTCCATTCACATAGCCCTCCATCGTAGTAGTTAATGTCGGTACTGCCTCTCCGGTTCGCATCGTTTGATCAGCTGCTGTGATCGTCAGACCTGCCTTTGTGATGGTCAGTGTTCCATTCACGGGCGTGATCATGTAATTCGCGGCACTACCACCGGCAATCTCTATCACATAAGTACCTACATCACTTCCCGCTTCAGCAATCGTTGCTACAGTTGGTACAGTCGTCAAAACCGTCTCATCTTCTCCATTCTGGAAGCCTGCGTAAGTAAACGTCAAGGTAGGATTCGCCTCTCCATACGCTTTCGTTTGATCATCTGCTGTAACCGTCAACGTCGCAGGATCAATGGTCAGCGTTTGACTTATGTCAGCTGCTGCCGTATAGCTGTCATTACCCACCTGGCTTGCCGTAATCGTGGTAGTTCCCACACTGAGGATCGTTACGGTACTGCCGGAAATGGTCGCTATTGTTTCATCCGAACTACTGTAAGCAATCGTTAGTCCCGAACTGGCAGTGCCCGTCAATTCAAACGAACTTGCTCCATATACCTGGTTATCCAAAGCCTCAAAAGTGATCGTCTGATCCTGTATGTTATTGTTTACTGTCAGGGTTTGGACTACCTCTGATGCCGCATTGAAGTTTGTCCCTCCTGCCTGACTTGCAGTGACCGTCGTAGTTCCAGCATTGAGGATCGTAACTGTACTTCCAGATACTGACGCTACATTTTCATCCGAACTCGTGTAGGTGATGGACAGACCTGAACTGGCCGTGGCCGTCAAATCAAAGGCAGCATCGCCAACGGTTCTATCCACAAGTGCGTCGAAGGTGATCGTTTGATCTGCTTTGTTGACCGTCAATGTACCTTCGACATAGCTGAAGCTATAGTTGGTCGATACCCCGTCAGATACCGTGATTGGATACGTGCCTGCATCACTCGTTTGTGTTGCTGTGGTTGAGGCTACTGGCGACGTATCCAATGCACTCGCATCTTCGCCATTCACAAATCCTGAATAAGTCAGTGTCAGTGTTGGGTTTACTTCATTATAAGTCTTACTTTGATCATCGGCTGTTACAGTCAAAGTAGCCTGATTCACTGTCAATGTTCCATCAGTATAGCTGAAGGTATAATTATCATCCACTCCTCCGGATGCCGTGATCGCGTACGTACCCACTGAACTTGTAGCATTTGCTGTAGTGCTTGCCGTTGGTGCAGTCGTCAACACCGTTTCATCTTCTCCATTTACAAAACCTGAATACGTAATGGTCAATGTTGGATTTGCATCTCCGTAAACCTTTGATTGATCATCGGCTGTTACTGTCAGCGTTGCCTGGTTCACCGTCAGCGTCCCATCAGTATAGCTAAAAGTATAGTTATCATCCACACCGCCCGATGCAGTGATTGAATACGTGCCTACTGAGCTTGTCGCATCTGCTGTAGTACTTGCAGTTGCAGCAGTAGTCAACACCGTTTCATCTTCTCCATTTACAAAACCTGAATACGTAATGGTCAATGTTGGATTTGCATCTCCATACGTTTTTGCCTGATCATCGGCAGTTACAGTAAGCGCAGCCTGGTTAACCGTCAATGTTCCATCAGTATAGCTAAAAGTATAGTTATCAGCTACTCCTCCGCTTGCAGTGATTGAATACGTGCCTACTGAGCTTGTCGCATCTGCTGATGTACTTGCAGTTGCAGCAGTAGTCAACACCGTTTCATCTTCTCCATTTACAAAACCTGAATACGTAATGGTCAATGTTGGATTTGCACCTCCATACGTTTTTGCCTGATCATCGGCAGTTACAGTAAGCACAGCCTGGTTCACTGTTAATGTACCATCCGTGTAGTTGAACACATAGTTATCAGCCACTCCGCCTGCTGCTGTGATCGCATACGTACCCACTGAGCTTGTTGCATTTGCTGAAGTCGTAGCTGTCGGTGCTGTTGTCAAAGACGTTTCGTCATCGCCATTCTGAAAGCCTGAGTAGGTAAGCGTTAGTGAAGGATTTGCATCTCCGTAAGTCTTACTTTGATCATCGGCTGTTACTGTCAGCGTTGCCTGGTTAACCGTCAATGTTCCATCGGTATAGCTAAAAGTATAGTTATCATCTACACCACCTGATGCAGTGATCACGTACGTACCCACTGAGCTTGTTGCATTTGCTGTAGTGCTTGCTGTCGGTGCTGTTGTCAAAGACGTTTCGTCATCGCCATTCTGAAAGCCTGAGTAGGTAAGCGTTAGTGAAGGATTTGCATCTCCGTAAGTCTTACTTTGATCATCGGCTGTTACTGTCAGCGTTGCCTGGTTAACCGTCAATGTTCCATCGGTATAGCTAAAAGTATAGTTATCATCTACACCACCTGATGCAGTGATCGCGTACGTACCCACTGAGCTTGTTGCATCTGCTGCTGTACTTGCCGTTGGTGCAGTCGTCAAAGACGTTTCGTCATCTCCGTTCTGGAAACCTGAATAACTCAATCTCAATGATGGATTCGCATCGCCGTAGGTCTTGCTTTGATCATCCGCAGTTACTTGGAGCGTCGCCTGGTTGATCGTCAGGTCGCCTGCTACAAATGTGATCTCATAGTTATCACTGGTTAGTCCTGTAGGAACAATTGCTCCTGTGTAAGACCCTACATTGACATCAGTGATATTATTGAAGCTCAGTGTCCCTGTCAGGAAGGTTTCATCTTCTCCTGAAACATAGGTTCCATAAGTCACTGTATTACCCTCATTCGCATCTACTCCATAGCTGATTGTTCTGTTATCCGCTGTGATCGTCAAAGCTGCTTTGGTAACTGTCAAATCGCCAGCCGTATAGTTGATATCATAGTTATCCGCTGTGATCGTGTTACCAGTGTTGAACCATTGAATTCCTCCAGCATATGGAGTACCACTCACCGGGTAATGACCATTGGTATATAGCGTCCCTCCTTCATTCACATCGGCAATGATCCCGTCTGCACTGATGGTCAAGACAGATTCCGTATCTCCATTCACAAAACCGGAATACGTCACCGGATGATTTTCCACTGTCGTGGTTCCGTAAGTAAAGTTCGCATCGTCAAGACGAGCAGTTAACGTCGCTTTATTCACCGTCAGCGTGCCGTTTGCGAAACTGAAATCGTAATTACCATCTGAGCCACCAGATGGTACAATGTCGTAAGTTCCAACATTACTGGCTACTGTCGCTGACGTTGCCGCTGTTGGTGCTGCGTCCAATACACTGGCGGTCTCGCTATTGGCAAAGCCCGTGTAGCTGATCGTTAATGTTGGATTAGATACTCCATAATCCCGGTTCTGATCATCCGCTGTAGCTGTCAAAGTAGCTTTATTGATTGTCAACGTGCCGTTTGCAAAATTGAAATCATAATTGCCGTCTGAACCACTGGAAGGAACAATATCATAAGTCCCTACATTGCTGGTTACTGTCGCTGAAGTAGATGCTGTTGGTGCTACATCCAGCACACTGGCGGTCTCGCTATTAGCAAAACCTGTGTAGCTGATTGTGAAAGTTGGATTAGCTACTCCATAATTCCGGTTCTGATCATCGGCCGTAACTGTCAATGTAGCTTTATTGATTGTCAACGTTCCGTTTGCGAAACTGAAATCATAATTACCATCTGAGCCGCCGGAAGGTACTATGTCGTAAGTCCCTACATTACTGGTTACGGTAGCTGAAGTACTGGCTGTTGGTGCTACATCCAGCACACTGGCGGTCTCGCTATTAGCAAAACCTGTGTAGCTGATCGTAAATATTGGGTTTGACGCTCCGTAAGACCGGTTCTGATCATCGGCCGTAACCGTCAATGTGGCCTTATTGATCGTTAACGTGCCATTCACGAAACTGAAATCGTAATTACCATCCGAACCGCCTGAAGGCACAATGTCATACGTTCCTACATTGCTGGTTACTGTCGCTGAAGTAGATGCTGTTGGTGCTACGTCCAATACACTGGCGGTCTCGCTATTGGCAAAGCCTGTGTAGCTGATCGTGAATGTTGGATTAGCTACTCCATAATTCCGGTTCTGATCATCGGCCGTAACTGTCAATGTAGCTTTATTGATTGTCAACGTGCCGTTTGTGAAACTGAAATCATAATTGCCATCTGAGCCGCCAGAAGGTACTATGTCGTAAGTCCCTACATTACTGGTTACTGTCGCTGAAGTCGTCACAGTTGGTGCTACGTCCAACACACTGGCGGTCTCGCTATTGGCAAAGCCTGTGTAGCTGATCGTGAAGGTTGTATTAGCCACTCCATAATTCCGGTTCTGATCATCGGCCATAGCTGTCAAGGTAGCCTTATTGATCGTTAACGTGCCATTCACGAAACTGAAATCATAATTGCCATCCGAGCCGCCGGAAGGTACTATGTCGTAAGTCCCTACATTACTGGTTACGGTAGCTGAAGTACTGGCTGTTGGTGCTACGTCCAATACACTGGCGGTTTCGCTATTAGCAAATCCCGTATAGCTGATCGTAAGTGTTGGATTAGATACTCCATAATCCCGGTTTTGATCATCCGCGGTGGCTGTCAAAGTAGCCTTATTGATCGTCAACGTACCATTCACGAAACTGAAATCGTAATTGCCATCCGAACCACCGGATGGTACAATGTCATAAGTCCCAACATTACTGGCTACTGTCGCTGAAGTAGATGCTGTTGGTGCAACATCCAATACACTGGCTGTCTCGCTATTGGCAAAGCCTGTGTAGCTGATTGTGAAAGTTGGATTAGCTACTCCATAATTCCGGTTCTGATCATCGGCCGTAACTGTCAATGTAGCTTTATTGATTGTCAACGTTCCGTTTGCGAAACTGAAATCATAATTACCATCTGAGCCGCCGGAAGGTACTATGTCGTAAGTCCCTACATTACTGGTTACGGTAGCTGAAGTACTGGCTGTTGGTGCTACATCCAGCACACTGGCGGTCTCGCTATTAGCAAAACCTGTGTAGCTGATCGTAAATATTGGGTTTGACGCTCCGTAAGACCGGTTCTGATCATCGGCCGTAACCGTCAATGTGGCCTTATTGATCGTTAACGTGCCATTCACGAAACTGAAATCGTAATTACCATCCGAACCGCCTGAAGGCACAATGTCATACGTTCCTACATTGCTGGTTACTGTCGCTGAAGTAGATGCTGTTGGTGCTACGTCCAATACACTGGCGGTCTCGCTATTGGCAAAGCCTGTGTAGCTGATCGTGAATGTTGGATTAGCTACTCCATAATTCCGGTTCTGATCATCGGCCGTAACTGTCAATGTAGCTTTATTGATTGTCAACGTGCCGTTTGTGAAACTGAAATCATAATTGCCATCTGAGCCGCCAGAAGGTACTATGTCGTAAGTCCCTACATTACTGGTTACTGTCGCTGAAGTCGTCACAGTTGGTGCTACGTCCAATACACTGGCGGTCTCGCTATTGGCAAAACCTGTGTAGCTGATCGTAAGTGTTGGATTAGATGCTCCATAATCCCGGTTCTGATCATCGGCAGTAACCGTCAATGTTGCCTTATTGATTGTTAACGTGCCATTCACGAAACTGAAATCATAATTGCCATCCGAGCCGCCGGAAGGTACTATGTCGTAAGTCCCAACATTACTAGCTACTGTCGCTGACGTTGCCGCTGTTGGTGCTGCGTCCAATACACTGGCGGTCTCGCTATTGGCAAAGCCCGTGTAGCTGATCGTTAATGTTGGATTAGATACTCCATAATCCCGGTTCTGATCATCCGCTGTAGCTGTCAAAGTAGCTTTATTGATTGTCAACGTGCCGTTTGCGAAACTGAAATCATAATTGCCATCCGAGCCGCCGGAAGGCACAATGTCATAAGTTCCAACATTACTGGATACGGTAGCTGAAGTACTGGCTGTTGGTGCTGCGTCCAATACACTGGCAGACTCGCTATTGGCAAAGCCCGTGTAGCTGATCGTTAATGTTGGATTAGATACTCCATAATCCCGGTTCTGATCATCCGCTGTAGCTGTCAAAGTAGCTTTATTGATTGTCAACGTGCCGTTTGCGAAACTGAAATCATAATTGCCATCCGAGCCGCCGGAAGGCACAATGTCATAAGTCCCTACATTGCTGATTACTGTTGCTGAAGTAATAGCTGTTGGTGCCACATCCAATACACTGGCGGTTTCGCTATTAGCAAATCCCGTATAGCTGATCGTAAGTGTTGGATTAGATACTCCATAATCCCGGTTTTGATCATCCGCGGTGGCTGTCAAAGTAGCCTTATTGATCGTCAACGTACCATTCACGAAACTGAAATCGTAATTGCCATCCGAACCACCGGATGGTACAATGTCATAAGTCCCAACATTACTGGCTACTGTCGCTGAAGTAGATGCTGTTGGTGCAACATCCAATACACTGGCTGTCTCGCTATTGGCAAAGCCTGTGTAGCTGATTGTGAAAGTTGGATTAGCTACTCCATAATTCCGGTTCTGATCATCGGCCGTAACTGTCAATGTAGCCTTATTGATCGTTAACGTGCCATTCACGAAACTGAAATCATAATTACCATCTGAACCACCGGAAGGCACAATGTCATAAGTTCCAACATTACTGGATACTGTCACTGAAGTAGATGCTGTTGGTGCTGCGTCCAATACACTGGCAGACTCGCTATTGGCAAAACCTGTGTAGCTGATTGTGAAAGTTGGATTTGATGCTCCGTAAGACCGGCTCTGATCATCGGCTGTAACCGTCAACGTTGCTTTATTGATCGTCAACGTACCATTCACGAAACTGAAATCGTAATTACCATCTGAACCACCGGAAGGTACTATGTCGTAAGTCCCTACATTACTGGTTACTGTCGCTGAAGTAGATGCTGTTGGTGCCACATCCAATACACTGGCGGTTTCGCTATTAGCAAATCCCGTATAGCTGATCGTAAGTGTTGGATTAGATACTCCATAATCCCGGTTTTCATCATCCGCGGTGGCTGTCAAAGTAGCCTTATTGATCGTCAACGTACCATTCACGAAACTGAAATCATAATTGCCATCCGAGCCGCCGGAAGGTACTATGTCGTAAGTCCCTACATTACTGGTTACGGTAGCTGAAGTACTGGCTGTTGGTGCTACGTCCAATACACCGGCGGTCTCGCTATTGGCAAAGCCTGTATAGCTGATCGTGAATGTTGGATTAGCTACTCCATAATTCCGGTTCTGATCATCGGCCGTAACTGTCAATGTAGCCTTATTGATCGTTAACGTGCCATTGACGAAACTGAAATCATAATTACCATCCGAACCGCCTGAAGGCACAATGTCATAAGTCCCTACATTGCTGGTTACGGTAGCTGAAGTATTGGCTGTTGGTGCTACGTCCAATACACTGGCGGTCTCACTATTGGCAAAACCTGTGTAGCTGATCGTTAGTGTTGGATTAGATACTCCATAATCCCGGTTTTGATCATCCGCGGTAACCGTCAACGTTGCTTTATTGATCGTAAGATCCCCATTGACATAGGTAATGCTGTAGTTACTATTGATATATCCCGAGGGAATGATCACTCCTGTGTAGGAACCGACATTGGTTTGGATGATATTGGAAAATGATAGTGAGCCCGTAAAGTCTGCTGAGGACTCTCCTGAAGCCAGGCCTCTGTTGCCTGCCTCGTCATTGGACTCAAAGGTTACCGTGTTTCCTGTATTGGCATCGTCTCCATAGGTAATCGTTCTATTGTCTCCTGATACTTCAATTGGTCTGGGAGTGACCGTCAAATCTCCTGGCAAAAAAGTGATGACATAGTTATTAGACGTAATATTAGTATTGGCATCCGCTGACCAGGTGATTGCACCGGCATGTGGTCCACCTACGGCATAATGCGCGCTTCCAGTAGCATCATAAAAGCTCACAGTCGGATGCCCTGAATTGATGGTCAATACCGATTGGGTTTCGCTATTCACAAATCCTGAAAATGTAACAGGGTGATTGTTAGCTCCTAATGTGCCGTAAACCACTGATGTGTTATCTAAAGTAGCTGTCAGTGGTGCTTTATCGATGGTAAACGTTCCTGTGGCTTCCGTCGCATGATAATTGATTTCTGATGAAGCTAAATTCACTCTGACGTCATACGCTCCAGCGTCAACAGGTATCGAAGTACTAAAAGCATTCGCACCCTGAACACTATATTCCGTTTCCAGAGAAAGTGTCGGATTCCCCATCAGGTCATCTGCAGTGGGTGATATCCCTTGCGCCATTCCCGAATAAACCGGGTTGCTTCCCGGTAAATTCAAGCTGATAGTTGCATTCACTGTCGCTATGGTCAAGGTTTGAGTGTCCGAACCTTGATAGTTCGCTTCGTTGATAGTAGCCACCACTGTATAAGTTCCTGCAGCCGAAGGCACAGTTGTTCCTCCATCATAAGTCACATCAACGTTTAGACCTGATGGATTTGTAGATGTAGTAACGGCTTTTTGAGTTCCGTTAAAATTTTGAGAAAGATTACTGATCGTTACAATTGCTGGAGCTTTATTAATCGTCAACGTAGCAGTTTCTGTCCCGAAATAGGTCATATCATTGATGGTCCCTACCACTGAATACGTCCCTGGACTAGTTGGAGCTGTACTGCTCAATGTATAGG
Organism: Cyclobacteriaceae bacterium; assembly: GCA_965215825.1. Taxonomy (GTDB): domain Bacteria; phylum Bacteroidota; class Bacteroidia; order Cytophagales; family Cyclobacteriaceae; genus JAWPMT01. Next base: position 3,810,974 of record CBDCEM010000003.1, read on the forward strand.
TAGTTCCTCCAGTTCCCTCATACGTAATATCAACGGTCAACCCAGATGGAGAAGTGGTAGCTCCAGCAGCTTTCGCCATTCCATCATAAGTGTGCGTCAGGCTGTTCAAAAATACGGTTGCTGGAATTTTCGTAATTGTAAGTGTTGTTGTTTCAGGAGTAGCTGTAAAGTTGGTTTCGCTACTCGCCAGGCTTACTCTGACGTCATAGGACCCAATGGCTGTCGGAGCTGTTTCAGTATAAGCACTGACTGATTCACTGGTAAGCTTATATTCTACTGTTTGAGCAAGCGTTCCTGATAGCACAGGGTTGGATAGCGTCGGAGGAGTGAATGAAATTGCAGAACCCGTGTAAGCAGTACTTAAAGGTGTTAATGTCGGGATCGTCACTGGCCTTGGGTCCACGATCACATCTGCAGTGGGCGCAACACCAGGATTTGTAGAAACGAAATAATTGTCCGAAAAACCAGTTGGATGCGTAATGACAATTCGCTCAGCATAAGTACCTACAACAGGATAAAACACAGGCAAAATGGTAGGGCCAATCTCAAGATCAATACCACTGGGATATGCCGTACTAAAATCTTCTCCGTTTGCCAATTGTCCTGCAGGTACCGTAAATGTAAGCGCAGCTCCGGATGGCATGGCATCACCATAGTGAATGGTTTGATCATCAATATTGATGGTAATTTGTCTTCGAACTACCTGCAGTTCTCCATCAACAAAATTGAACGTATAAGAATCATCCGTACCCCCAGTCCCAGTGACCGCATAGCGTGTAGAACTTACAACAGTTGTTTCATCCACTGCTGCTGTGAACGTGGGAGGTGTATCGATACCGCTCGCATTGTCCGAACCCACAAATCCTGAATATTGAAGAGCAATATTCGAGGGTACTGCATCTCCATAAGCCTTGAAAATTAAAGCAGTACCTGGTTGTACTGTCAATTGCGCTTTATTGATCGTAAAATCGGCTTCCACGAAGCTGTTTATCGCATAGTTTGAATTATTGACAGCTACAGATCCCTGTTGAATGGCATAAGTACCAACAGCTTCTCCTGCTACTCTGATTGGACTACCTGTCAACAGTGTAAGCGGATCGGGGTAAGTAATAAAATTGCCACCTGTAGGTAAACCTCCGGCAGTATAGGTAAATGCTGGGTCGCTACCTGCATCCTGATCGTATGTTTTTGATGCAGCCACAGCCGAAACGGTGATTGGAGCAGGTGTAACAATCAAATCAGCCTGTCCATAACTAAAATCGTAGTTTACATGTGCCGCCATGACAGGAGCTGCGGTGGTATAAATCGCAAAATTGGTATAGGTTCCTACATCGGAAGTGCCCGTACCAAAAAGCAAGGGCTTAGATTCCGTGCTGGTAAAGGTTACATCATTGATGTCTTCCCCATTGGCAAAATTGGTCACTACAAACCCCACATCAGTTGTCAATTGTCCACCTGTTTGATCACCGTGAACGAGAGTCACATCGTTTGGAGAAATCGTTAAGATCCGTTTATTGATGGTAAGTGTTCCCCCAACATAGTTGAAAATGTATAGTCCATCAACTCCACCTGAAGCCGATATCGCATGGCTTCCTGCACCGGTGGTTTCATCAATCGCGGTAGTTACTGTAGGTGCAGTATCTAAAATAGATTCATCATCACTTCCCTGAAAGCCACTGTATGTAATAGTAAAAGCAGGATTGGCATCACCATAGGTTTTGGTGGCATTTTGTACAGTAACTGTAAGTGTATATGTTGGGGTCTCTTCATTCACAGTCACCGAGATGGTTTGCGCTATGGCTTGTGAACCGGACGTTGCTGTAACTTCCACTTCATACACATTATCTCCATTTGCATCAGATGGCGAAGCAAAAATGGGAGCTGTGGCAAATTCAAGCAGGCCTGCTGGCTGAAAAGTTGTTGGGTCGAAACTATTTGTTGCCGTAAATGCACTGGCATCTGCACCGCCTGTAATGGTATATGAGGCATTGGATCGATCGGCATCCGAGGAAGGCAGGTAAGCCACCTGGGTTCTTCCTTCAAACAATGAAAAAGGTCCGGCTGCAGGAAAGCTCAAAGGGAATTCATCGACATCCCCTACAGAAACCCCAAGGTTAATGTCATGATTTGTTACACCGTCGGTAGCTCGTAACATTACATTCAATGAAGAGGTAGTTTCCGCGTCCTGAGGAGTTGTATAAGTAAGGACCCCAGTCATTGAGTTGATCTGGAATAAGGATTGATGAATACCTCCAATGATGCTAAAGGAAATCGTACCTCCGGCATCACCGGCACTGGCCTGGAACGTATGAACCTCCGTTCCGTTCTCATCACCCGTAATGAATACGGGCAAGTCCACAAATCGCGTCTCCGTCTCAGTCGCGTCTGTAATGGTTATACTCAAAAGCTGGTTGGCAGACCCACCAACTCCATCGGAAGCGGTGACCTGAACTTCATAAAGCTGATCCAGGTTTGCATCCGAAGGATTCTCAAAATCCGGTATATCGGTAAAAATCAGTGCTCCTGTTGATGCATCAATTGAAAACAAAGCCTGGTCTGCCCCGCCTGTAATACTATAGGTAATTGTAGCCGCTCCGGTAGCAGTAACAGTTGTTGCAGCACTGATGTTCTCATCAACGGACACTGTCGCTGAGTTAGTGAATGTTATTGCTGTTTCATCTTTTTTATTTGAAGAATAGGAATAGTGACAGGCCAAAATGGCAAGTGCAGTGAAAAATAAGAGGTCAAGTCTTCGTGTCATAAACGTTGGTATCGGCTTAAATCGATGCCCAGACGAATGACCAATGCGATGGGTTGCTTTGTGAAAAAAAATGTAACGTTTTGTCTACACTTATTAAACAAATCGTTGACGAATGTCGACCTGCATATCAGCTCCTATTTCACCGTAATAAGGAATACTAAAGTTCTTGGATACAGAAAAAAATGTGTTTTTGAACCATTACAACTTGAGGTAAGTCCCACAAGTGGCATAACCTGATCCTTTGTAATTCTATCTTCTGTAACTACAAAAAAGGGAAGCAGATTACTCCACTTCCCTTTGGGTTGTTGTGGTGCTCTCTTAATATCTATCTTTTCATCAAACGCTTCATCGTTGTGCCTTCATTTGTAATTACTCGAATCATGTACAACCCCTCCGGCAACGTTCGGATGTTATACTGTCTATCTCCCTCAAATCGCTGCAATTGTCGACCATTGATATCATAGATCTGCACCTGCTCCACTCGTTGTAAGCTCCTTATCTCAAAGTAATCCTGTACCGGGTTCGGATACACCCTGATCTTTTTGAGCTCATCCGGAATTGTACTCAATACCTCGTCTACACTGAAGGCCGCTCCTGTGTCATCAATCAAGGCAGTTACATCTACCTGTTGGCCTTCTACCACAGCCACATCCGCACTCATCGTACCCACTCCCGGGATGTCAACCAGTAATTTGTAGTCTCCCGTTGGTAAGCCTGTGAACTCTACCAGACCCAGGTCATTGGTCACCTCGGCTGCCACATACTCATCCGTTGCCGTCTTCAATATCACCAACGTGTTTGGTAACGGATCGCCATTCTCCACCCTTCCCAATACAATTCGATTACCATTGCCCAAATTGTTCTGAGCAAAGAAGCTGATCATTCCGCCCTGATCATCCGGCAAGAAGTCAATGTTCGATTGTGGGGCCAACTGCATCGTTACGTCTATCTGGGTCAGGTCCTGAGTGATGTTCAACCCAAGAGGTATCGCATCCGGGTCTGTAATGGGTGATACATCTCCATAAAAAGTCATCACATAATCAATATTGAAAGGCGTCACAAACAATTCATAGTCCCCTGACCTCAGTTCTGAGAACGTGTATGTTCCATCTGCATTGATCACCGTAGTTTCGCTATTGGTGAAGTCATTCAGGTCACCTATGATCACCAGACCATCTGTGAAGGAGGTTCCGTTCTCATCTCTGATCGTTCCTGTAACATTGTACAAAGCGATCACTTCGACACTTGACTGACCCGCGACGGCATTCGTTTCTGCTGTCGCTGCCAAACTTGCACTTACAATCACGCGACCCGTACTGGTAAAAGACAACACATTTGTTGCTGAAATCTCACCAGGACCCGAAACCACTGTGTAGATTACTTCGGCTTCGCTAACTGTCGTAGCACCCTGGCCATCTACTGTTGCTGTCAGTGTCAGGACATCTGAGGTCAACGCTTCAGACGGCAGTATAAAGTCAATTATCGGCGTGATCAATACTGGGTCCAGTAAAGCAAATTCTATAACATCTTCACTCCCCTTGTATTCCGCTGTTTCTTTGATTGAACCTCTTACCTGGATCAGTCCTGCTTCATCGCCTAACGTCAGTATATCTCCATCTATGGTTGCAGGTCCGGAAACCACCTCCCAGGATATTGGTGCATCCACTGGTCTCGTGGTAGCTGTCAATGTGATCGGGTCATGGCCCACTGTTTGGTCAGTAATCGGATCTATCGTAATCGTCGAAGTAATACGCGTATCATTCGACTGCACAATCACCAGTGGTTGAATTACAGCTTCCGCAGCATTGAAGTTTTCATCCCCAGGCTGACTGGCCGTAATCGTTGTTGTACCTGCTCCAATGATCGTTACGCTACTTCCATCTACTGTAGCCACTGCTTCGTCACTGCTCGCATAGCTAATCGATAAACCGGAAGTTGCTGTGGCCGTCAGATTAAATGTACCATCATTGGTCGTCATTTCCGGTAAGGCATCAAAGGTGATGAGCTGGTTCGCTTTGGTTACCGTCAATGTACCGACAACAGGAGTCAACCGGTAATTCATGGCTTCTCCTCCGAATACTGTGATATCGTAGGTTCCAGGCATACTGCTCTCATCGGCCGAGGTGCTTACTACAGGAGTTGTCGCAAGTACTGCAGCGTCTTCTCCGTTCACAAAACCGGAATAAGTCAATGTCAACTCAGGATTTGCTTCTCCAAATGCCCGGGTCTGGTCATCCGCCATCATTGTCAAAGTCGCCGGACTGATGGTAAGGATGCCCTCAACGAATGTCAGTACATAGTTATCATCAACTCTGCCACTGACACTGATCGAATAGGTACCTACCGGACTCGTTGCATCCGCATTCGTGCTGGCTGCGGGAATCACATCTAATACGTTTTCATCTTCCGATCCTATAAAGCCATTGTAGCTCAGCGTAAAATTCGGGTTCCCGCTCCCATACAATCGATTCTGATCATCTGCTGTTACGATGAGCGTAGCCTGTTCAATCGTCAGTGTTCCGTGGATGTAGTTGAAAGCATAGTTATCTGCTGAGCCTCCCGATGTAGTAATTGTATAAGTACCTGCAGAGCTTGACGTAGTGGCCGTAGTGCTTGCTGTGGGAGAAGTACTGAGTACTGTTGCATCTTCTCCATTCACGAAACCTGCATAGGTTATCGTCAATGCTGGATTCGCTTCTCCATAGGTCTTACTCTGATTATCAGCAGTCACACTTAGGGTAGCCTGATTCACCGTCAAAGTACCATCCATATAACTGAAGCTGTAATTATCTGCTACGCCTCCACTTGCTGTGATGGCATAAGTTCCTGCTCCACTCGTTGCATCTGCTGAAGTTGTAGCTGTCGGTACAGTAGTCAATATTGTTGCATCATCTCCATTCTGAAAACCTGAATAAGTAATACTTAGTGCAGGGTTCGATTCACCATACGTCTTGCTCTGATCATCTGCAGTTACAGTAAGTGTAGCCTTATTGACTGTCAAAATACCGTCAGTGTAACTGAAGGTGTAATTGTCATCCACTCCGCCACTTGCATTGATTGCATAACTTCCAACAGTGCTTGTCGCGTCTGCCGAACTGCTCGCTGTTGGTGCAGTAGTCAGTGATGTTTCATCGTCTCCGTTTTGAAAACCAGAGTAGGTTAGCGTCAATGTCGGATTAGTCTCTCCATACATTTTGTTCTGATTATCAGCAGTTACACCTAAGGTAGCCTGATTGACCGTCAAAATTCCCTCCGTATAGCTGAAGGTGTAGTTATCATCCGCTCCACCGGAGGCAGTAATCGTGTAGGTTCCAGCTGCACTTGTTGCATCTGCTGTAGTTGCTGCTGTAGGCACTGTCGTCAAAGACGTTTCGTCATCGCCATTCTGGAAGCCCGAATAAGAAACGGTCAGTGAAGGATTGGCATCACCATAGGTCTTGCTTTGATTATCCGCAGTTACACTGAGGGTAGCCTTATTGACTGTCAGCGTTCCATCAGAATAAGTAAACGTGTAGTTATCATCCACTCCGTCTGCCGCTGTGATCGTATAGGTACCTACTGCGCTTGTTGCATCTGCTGTGGTGCTTGCCGCAGGTGCAGCAGTCAAAGACGTTTCGTCATCGCCATTCTGGAAGCCTGAGTAGGTCACTGTCAAAGCAGGATTAGCCGCGCCATAATCTTTGCTTTGATCATCTGCCGTGATACTCAAGGTAGCTTGATTTATCGTCAGTGTACCATCAGTGTAAGTGAATGCATAGTTATCATCTACTCCACCTGATGCGGTAATTGCGTACGCACCCACTGCGCTTGTTGCATCTGTAGTTGTACTTGCTGTAGGTGCATTAGTCAATGACGTTTCATCATCTCCATTCTGGAAGCCTGAGTACGTGATACTTAGCGTTGGGTTGGCATCGCCATAGGTCTTGATCTGATCATCAGCTGTTACAGTAAGGGTAGCCTGATTGACCGTCAAGATCCCATCGGTATAGCTGAATGTATAGTTATCAGCTACTCCACCTGATACGGTGATCTTGTAGGTTCCAGCTGCACTTGTTGCATCTGCTGTAGTTGCTGCTGTAGGCTCAGTGGTCAAAGACGTTTCGTCATCGCCATTCTGGAAGCCCGAATAAGAAACGGTCAGTGAAGGATTGGCACCACCGTAGGTCTTACTTTGATCATCGGCTGTTGCTGTCAGTGTTGCCTGATTGACCGTCAAGGTCCCATCCGTATAGCTGAAGGTGTAGTTATCATCCACTCCGCCTGCTGCTGTGATCGTGTAGGTTCCAGCTGCACTTGTTGCATCTGCTGTAGTTGCTGCTGTAGGCTCAGTGGTCAAAGACGTTTCGTCATCGCCATTCTGGAAGCCCGAATAAGAAACGGTCAGTGAAGGATTGGCACCACCGTAGGTCTTACTTTGATCATCGGCTGTTGCTGTCAGTGTTGCCTGATTGACAGTCAATGTACCATCCGCGTAGCTGAAGGTATAGTTATCAGCTACTCCACCTGATACGGTGATCGTGTAGGTTCCAGCTGCACTTGTTGCCTGTGCTGTAGTTGCTGCTGTAGGCTCAGTGGTCAAAGACGTTTCGTCATCTCCATTCTGGAAGCCCGAATAAGAAACGGTCAGTGAAGGGTTGGCATCACCGTAGGTCTTACTTTGATCATCGGCTGTTGCTGTCAGTGTTGCCTGATTAATCGTCAACGTTCCATCAGTATAGCTGAAAGCATAATTATCATCCACTCCGCCTGCTGCTGTAATCGTATAGGTACCTACTGCGCTTGTTGCATCTGCTGAAGCCGTAGCTGTCGGAGCAGTAGTCAGTGATGTTTCATCGTCTCCGTTTTGAAAACCAGAGTAGGTTAGCGTCAATGTCGGATTAGTCTCTCCATACATTTTGCTCCGATTATCAGCTGTTAACGTCAGGGCCGCTTGATTCACGGTCAGATTCTGCATCACATCCGCAGCCGCCAAATAAGTCCCGTCCCCGTCTTGCGAGGCGGTGATCGTCGTAGTTCCCGCTCCCACAATCGTAACGGTGGACCCGGAAATAGTCGCAACTGTTTCATCTGAACTGACATAACTAACGGTCAGCATCGAACTGGCTGATCCAGACAGACTGAAGTCTCCGTCTCCATAAGTAACATCTGTCAGGGCATTGAAAGTGATGGTTTGACTGAATTTATTGACAATCACTTCAAAGCTATCAGAGATCTGAAGTCCGTTATCATCAGTGGCCGTTACAGTAATCGTACTTGTCCCCGCACCTTGCTCTGTCAGCGTAAGTAGCCCATTGGTTTCACTTACGGTAATTACCGCGTCATTGGTATTACTCAATGAATAGGCCAACGCATCCTGTGAATCCGGATCCGAGAATACTGGAGTTAGATCAAGGTCCAGCGTACCGAAGGTTACATCCAATGTCTGATCTGCGATGGTGTTGGACAGTAAAGGGTTTGTATTTACCCTAAAATCAAAATACAGAGTCTCGGTAGTCCCTTTATTATCATCTGCGGTCACAGAGATCACCGAAGTTCCGGTAGCTGCCCCGCCTTCGGTAAGCGTCAACACATTTCCTGTGAGGTTAGCGGTTACAATGTCTTCGTTGGAACTCTGAACTGAAATGGCAAGGTCATCTCCCTGCGCGTCGGTAAATAATCCGGTGATGTCAATCGCAGAAGATCCAAAGCCAGGGTTTTCTAACTGATCCGCAATTGGGAAGTTAATAACGATTCCTCCTATAGCCAGGGCCACAGGTATGTCTGCCCGGGGGTTAGCCGGGTCATTACTGACGACCTGGAGGGGCAACTCAAATTGTCCTGAGAAATCTCCTCCAGGATTAAAAGTTACTGTGATGATCTGGTTTGCACCTGGAGCCACCACTCCACTGGTTGCAGAAAAACTTACAGCTGTCACCAGATCAGGATTGAAAACAGCCGTTCGGGTATAGCTAAAACCGCCACCGAGTCCCTGGCTTTGCCAGCTATGCCATTCAACGTCATAAAATTGTTGTTGATCATCCACATAAAGGGACCATGTTTCACCAGGCAATTCATTGGGAGATCTAACTTCATTCGCCCATGAATCATAATTTCCCGGGAAATTGGCATCTGCAGTCGATCTATTAGCCCATTGTGTACCTAGCGGGCTAACATCCTGATCATTGTTATAAGCAGGCTCCTGAGCGGCATTGAATATGCCACGGTTTACTCCTCTGGTAATCCAAACAATATTTGAAATTCGATCCTGGTTGGTCGCAACCGTGATGTCTGCGTAGTTTTCCTTAGTAAATGTTACCACATCAGGGACCTGGTCAAGGCTCCAAATCAGGTCCTCGTTACCTGTGTTCTCAATGGTGAAGGTCTGTGTCGTTGTTTCACCCAGCAAGGAGGACTGAAACAACGACTGTTTATCCAGGCTAATAGCAGCTGGGGTCAGGCCTGTTCCGGACAAAGGAATGATAATCGAAGCATTCGAAGCATCATCGCTCTGAATGGTCAATGTTCCTGAGTAAGCTTGTGCTAAAATCGGTGTAAATTCTATGGTCACAGGAACGGTTTCACCTACGTGGATCACCAAACTTGATGAAGAGGGAACAAAAGTATCCTCAACACTGGTAACACCTGAAACGGTAAGCGGTCCGTTTCCTGTGTTTGAAATCATGATATCCCGTGATCCGGACTCGCCTATGTAAGTATTTCCAAAATCTAGGGCAGCTACATCTACATCAATGGCAGGCGCTCCCAGGACAGTAAGATTCACGGTTACCTCCTGAGGTTGCCCTTCAGCGTTGCTCCCTAATACGAAAAGGGCCGAGTAATTACCAGCCTCCAGGTTAGCCGCATCTGCCGAAACGGTAAGTGTTTCTGATACGCCTGCTCCAAGGTTACCTGCACCCGCTGAGAAAGACAACCAGGAGGGCACCTCAGTTCGGGTATAGGCAAAGCCTCCCGCAGGCACCTGGCTATAATCTCCTCCTCCACTGGACCATTGACTGAACGTGACATCAAACAAACGATCATGGTCTTCCAGATAGAGTGATAAAGTGTTACCTGGAAGATTCCTGAGACTACTAAACGCATTGCTCATGTCCGAATCATAATTGTTTGGATCAATTCCAAGCACATTCGTATGACCATTCGCCCACTTGAAGATCGGATTTGGAGTGACATTGAAAAGATTATCGTACACATTTATCAACTTCCCCGATTGCTCTCTTGATAGCCAAATATCGTCCGCAATTTCATCGTAATTACCTGCTTCTAACCAGTTGGCTCCCGGGGATTTTGTAAAGGCAAGATCCTTTGTTCCAACAATATACTTGCTCTCCACATTCCAATCCAGTGTTCCCAACGCGGAATTGTTAATCTGCAGATCACCAGACACCAAACCTCCGGCTGATATCTGTAGATCGATTGAGGTCCGATCTACCGTCAGTTCAGGTACCGGAACACCTGTTCCTCTAACGCCAAATGTAAGCGGGCTCTCATCAGGATCATTGCTTGTTATGGTAAACCCTGCTTTATATAGTACCGCTGCCTGAGGAGTAAATATCACGTTGACAATCCTCTCGCCACCGGCTGGAACGGCGAACATGCTTTCTTCGATCCCAAATACGGCATCATCAAACACGATATTGCTTACGCTCAAGGTGGAATCGCCTGTATTTTGAATCGTGATCGGCGTGATGGAAGTAAAACCAATGTTCTGATTTGAGAATCTTACGGAATCTGAGGCCAGGACCACATTGATGTCAGGCGTCCCAGTCACATGTAGTTTGAATGTGACCGTTTTTACGGAATTTCCGGGATCATTACTCTTGATGTCGTATGAAAATTCATAATCTCCCCCTTTGAGGTTATTTGCCTGGAAGGTGACCCCCAGGTCAGTCTGACCTACGCCGGAAATGGTACCGGAGTAGCTGTTGAACAACAACCAGGGCACAGTCTCTCTCCGATTATAGGATACGCCACCTCCGGTATTGTTTTGACTCCATGTGATGAAATCCAGGTCGAAATAGCGATCTTCCTCAACGAGGTGGATACCATATGTGTTACTGGCCATGGCGCTTCCGTCACCAATGGCATCGTGGTAGGTATCATAAGTCCCTAAATCACTGGTTACTCCACCTGTCCAGAGCACGCTTGTCATATTAGAATGGTAGAATTCGTGCTCCACGATATTGAAAACGGGCTTGGTATCAGCTCTTGTTAGCCAAACTTTATCTGAAATCCGGTCCTGATTTGCCGCGGCCTGAAAATCCGCATGTGGTGGCTTTTCAAAGAAGATGCTGGTAAATTCCCAATTGAGATCTCCTGCTGCCAGGTTTTTGATCGCAAATGTTTTTGCGTTGGAAGCGCCAGCAGCCAGGGTATCGTAGATGATCAGTTCAGGAATGTCGAAAGTGGCAGAAGGAAGTCCTGTACCTGTCAGGGCCACGTCGTAAGTTCCGTTTACCGGATCATTACTAGTGACCGTAAGCGTGGCTGGATAGGCCTGTTCTAGTGTAGGGTCAAATGTCAGAGGTAGGATATAACTTCCAAAAGGTGCTATGGTGAAAGCAGTTAAGTCAATACCAAAAACCGGATCATCGACGGTTACATCAGTGACATTCAAAGGACCATTTCCACTATTAATGATTTCCAGACTAAAATTACCGGACTGATTGACTACCGCAGCGGTGTTCAACACATTGTTTGTGGTAGAAATATTCGGTGTACCTCCATTCACAGTAGCATTAATTGGTAAAACTAGAGATGTAGCAAGTGGATCATTAGAGGAAATAGTAAATGAACCATCAAAAGATCCTTCAAACACGGCTCCTCCATACAACTCGATATCAAAGACCGTATTTGTGCCTGAAGCATTGGTAATGTCCGTTTGCTCCGAAATAGAAGCGCCTACCCACTTAATAATTTCTTTCCGGATATATGCCATGTTCCCACCAAAAGCACTGAAACTCTGGAAATCAATATCAAAATACCGGTCTTCTGCGATCAAATGAAGTGAATACACCCGATTGGAGAAACTGGCAAAACTTGGAAATGCTCCATAGTCAGTCGCCATGGCCTCGGCTGTCGGTTTAGTGGCCCATTCTATCGTAGCCGTACTTCCAGAGGGAGATGCTTCTTCAACAATGTTGAATATGCTGAACTGATTGAAGCCACTTGCCTGAGTCAACCACACATTGTCGGAAATTCTATCCTGATTAGCCTCGAGATTAGGATCTGCTCCGCTTGCCCGGACAAACGATATCGGGTCTGAATCACGAGAACCTTGTGTAGCAACCTGCCAGATCAAATCCGATCCTGCTGTATTGGAGACGGTCACCTGTGTCTTAATCGTATCATTGACGGTTAAAGTCTCGGTAATGGTGGTTGGGGTCACATTGATGACTGGGGCATCAAGTGCTGTAGCCATGAAAGGTATTGTGTTACTTACCTGTAAAGGATCATTAGTTGTGTAGGTAAGATTGCCGTTAATCACGGTTGCTGCTGTTGGCTCGAAAAGCAGTTCCAAATACTGCGTACTGGTAAAAGGAAGTATTGCAAGAGAGTCAACTTGTAGGGTTACACCGGCCTGATCGGACGCTGCATTGTATACAAAGAGTGTGTCGTTCCCAGTATTGGTGAATCCAAGCTGATAAACGGATCGGTATCCAACAAACGTATTTTCCAGTGTCAAAGAAGTTGGATTCCCAACTACGTTGGTTATCGGAACTCCGCTACTAAAAACGCTCACCGTCATCATGGGGCCAGGATTGATCGGATCGTTCGTTGTGAATGTGACTGGCCACTCATAATAACCAAAGGTAGTCATATCAAAATTGACGGTAATAGTAGTCTCCCCACCGGCGGGTATTGTTCCTGAGACAGCATCGAAATTGACAAGATTCATTTGAAAAGGACGCCCAGACGTGGTTGTCGACCATGTTAGTTCTGAAGAACCCGTGTTTCTAATTTTAAATGTCTTCATCGTGGCAGGATCCGCAATGGTCACGGTATCCCCAACGATGGTTTCTGTTATCTCAAAAACCGGGGCCGGTAGGACCTCCAGTTCCGTCACCACTGTTACCGTGGGATTTACCGGATCATTGGTAGTCAGCGTAATTGTCCCATAATTAAGGCCCGGCTTCAAATGAGTCGCATCAAAGGTGAATTGAGTATTCGCTGAACTGAAGCTGCCTACATTCCCTGAGGAAACACCGGACACGGTGATATAATCATGCATCGGCGTACGTGTATACCCAAATCCGCCGCCCGTATTACCTCCGGAATAAGTTGAAAATGCAATTTCATGGAATTGATCATCGGAAATCAGGTGTATGGTTGCTGTGTCTCCAACCAACGATCCCGGATTGCCACCATGCATGGTATGGAAGGAGGCAAAACTTGTTGCCATATTAGCTCCGCCTCTAAACCATTCCGTATCTGCAGGGGAAACACTGTTGCTTGAAGTGGTTTCGGTCCGAGCATTGAAAATACTTCTGTTGTCTCCTCTGGTGATGAACACATTATCGGTGATCCTGTCCTGATTAGCAGGTAATTGCCAGCTTGCGAAATTGCTTTTGTTGAACGTCACCTCATAACCGTGTCCCAAAGTATCGGAAATTGCCGCTGACCAGATCAGGTTTCCAAAGGCACCATCATTATTAATGCTCAGATCGCCGACCACCTGGCCTCCCGGTTCTACCTGTACTTTTAAGGTATCTGTTACATTGATCACCGGTTGATTGTCAGCAACAATGACCTGTCCTAATGTAGCATCCGAGGTAAGCTGATAGTTCGTGGTAGTTGCTGTTCCCACGTCTACTTGTATGTCATAGTTCCCCACAGTATTCAAATCAACGGTAGGAACCGTAGTAGCTATGGTCCCGAGATCAACTGCTCCGGGTAGTCCGCTAATATCAGTATCACCATCCGTTCCGTCAGCATTCAAAAAGCCTCTGTATTCCACCGGTATTGGAGGTAGAGACGCTGAATTGACAGGTATTTGCACTGTCTGCCCTTTGACTTGAAGAATAACTTTATCAATGGTCAATGTTCCTGTTGCTTCAGGCGCCGAATAATTGGTTTCTGCTACATCCAGGTTCGCGCGAACATCATAAATTCCTGCATTAGACGGAACTGTAGTACTGAAAACATTCGCACCTGACTCACTATATTCCGTCACTAAGATGAGTGCGGGACTACCGTTGATGTCATTGGAACTCGACGAAATTCCATGAGGAGATCCGCTATAGACAGGGTTGATCCCTGGAAGATTCAGATCAATGGTCGTTCCGAACGGATTAACTGTTAAAGTTTGTGTCGCTTCTGCATGCCTTGTGGTAGCGTCACCACTCTGAAATGCAGTAATATCCGTTGTTCCGGCTCCAACAATGGTAACATTTGATCCCGTGATGGTCGCCACTGCCGGGTTCGAACTGGTGTAGCTTGTAATTGGCAATGAAGAAGATGCTGTAGCTGAAACAAAGAAATCCGAATCACCGAATGTCATATCGACAAGGGCCCCAAAGGTGATCTCCTGATTATCGAACGGAGTAGCAATATTGGCTGCACTGGAACTCACAAAATTCCCTGCGTTCCCTGTTAGAAGAAAACCAGATGGTGTTCCATCATTTCCTTGAAGGCTCTTATCCTGAACAGAGGTGATTGAAGTGTTGTCTTCTCCAATCATACCTTCATTGAAATTGTAGTACAAGACCAAACCTGTTTCGTCTCCTTTCAACTCACTGTCTTTTTCGGCATTGATCTCTGTTACGTTTCTGGCTACGTTCCATAACCGTACTTCATCCAGTGAAGCATCCAGTGGATAAGGATCTAAAATATTGTTTGGATCTCCGACTCCTGTTGGAGCAGCTCCGATTCTGAGAGGGTTGTTATTTGCATTTAAACTACCAGTTGCGGTTTGAGAGGATACCTCAACACCATCTACGTAAATAGAAGTTTTTGAATCGTCGAATGTCACGGCCATGTGGTACCAGGTATTTGCATTCACTGGCCAGGAGTAGTCCGTAAAACCGGAACCAAAACCGGTATGATAAAATCTAAGGATATGATTTCCTCCAGCAGGTTCCCTGACCAACATGAGACCATAGGATTCGTTGAACCTGGATTTCGCGAAAATACATTGCCAGTCATAACCGTTATCGAATCGAACAATAGGATCATTGAAATTGATCCACGTTTCGAAGGTGAGTGCTGTGGTAAAATCCAGACTCGGATTATCGGGAATCTCTATGTAATCATAGTCAAGCCCTAAATTGCCCACAAAATTCAAAGCAGGTGCCGAAAGGCTGGCCACCTCGACAGTCCTCGTCACTTCCATTGCGGCATTCCCTGCAGCATCACTCACATTGTACGTCACAGAATAAATACCCGGAGTATTGATGTCGACAGGATTATTGATGACCAGTCCGGACGTCAGATCTCCATCAAATGAATCTGTAGAAGTGGCCCCTGCATCCGCATAACTTTCACCTGTGAAAAGAAAAACATTCGCACTTCCTGTTAAAGTTATTACCGGAGCATTGGTATCTTCGACGGTGACGGTCCTTGTTTCTTCAATAGCATCGTTGCCAGCCGCATCACTCACATTATATGTGACAGTATAAATATCAGGTACATTGATATTTACAGGGTTTATCGTAACAATACTTGCTGACAGATCCCCGTCAACATCGTCCAATGCAGTTGCTCCTTCATCGGTGTAGGAACTTCCTGCTTCCACTGAAACACTGGTGGCTCCGGTAAGGGTAATGACAGGGGCAGTAAGGTCTCCGACAAATGCATCCTGGGTTTGTTGGGAGGAATTTCCGTTGCCATCATCATAAGTCCAGGTAATCGTGTACATACCTCGGGTAAGAGGCAGTGTAGCATCATGAGTCCCGATGATAGACCCTTGACAACCATCGGTCGCTGTTGGGGTCGTCAAAGAGGTTACATCTGCCAAAGAAACAATGTCAGCAAGTGTAGCAACATCAGGCACTGGTGCGGTATTGTCCGTTAATATGACGTTCTGATCCTGTGTTACTGTGTTACCATTACCATCATCATAAGTCCATGTGACTACTGTGGTCCCGATGAAAGTGATGGGCAATGTGATGTTGTGCGTAGCAGTTATGGCCCCCGAACAATTATCAGTGGCCGTGGGAGGTGTTAAGGATACGAGCGGGCATTCCTGATTGATATCTGAAAGGGAGGCCGCGTCTGGAACCGGATCGGTGACATCCCCAATAAACACATTTTGGGTTTGGCTATTAGAATTGCCATTGTCGTCAACAAACGTCCATGTGACCAGTGTATTTCCCGGAGTATTGATGGGCAATGTAGCATCATGAGTCCCCACAACACTCCCTTTGCAATTGTCGGTGGCAGTGGGAGCAGTCAGTGTCATGACTTCTGTGCAATCAACTAATTCGGAAAGCGTCATTGCATCCGGTACCGGTACTTCTGAATCCGCAATAATGACATTCTGGTTCTGAGTAGTTTCGTTCCCGTTAGCGTCAGTAAACGTCCAGGTAATAGTGGTGCTGGCAACAATGGGCAATGTCTGATCATGAGACCCGGTTACTGCTCCAGAACAATTGTCGGTGGCGGTGGGAGCTGTCAGCGCAGAAACGGAACATGCAGCATTTAGTGCGGCAAGGCTTCCATTGTCGGGTACTGGAGCGATATTATCGGCGATGATAACATTTTGCATTTGCGTCGCTTCATTTCCATTGCCATCGGTATAGGTCCAGGTAATGGTTGTCGTCGCTGTAATGGGCAAAGTTTGGTCATGCGTGGCTACAATTGCACCTGAACAGTCATCTGTGGCAGTAGGTGCTGTCAGGCTGTTAATTTGGCAAGCATCATTAAGATCAGATAAAGAAGCTGCATCCGGAACCGGGGGGTCATTTTCAGGGCCTCCGTCCGCAAGTGCCCATCCGTGATTGTTGATTAAATCCGATCTTCCCGTATTGTCACAATAGCGAATTCCAAACGCCTGAAATCCAGTTCTTGGGGCCCCGGATCCCTCGAATATGAAAGTTTGCCCACTCCAACCCAGGAGTGTAGCATCATAGTTTGCAGTAGACATGCCACTATTGCTAAGCATATTGGAAGCTTCCCATAAATTAGACATGTCCCAATTCGCCAGGTTTTGATCAAAACTGGAAGCCCCGTTGAACATATTTATAAAGTTCATAAGTTTTCCGCTGGCTCTGATTGTCCAACCGCTGATGTCCTGATTAAAGGCCGTGTTGCTTTGAAAAGCACCCCAAAAAGATTCGACAAAAGACACGTCCCAACTGGTAATATCTCCATTGAAGGCACTACCGCGGAAAGTGTCTTGCATAAATCTCAAATTGGTAGTTACCCAACCACTTAAGTCTTCGCTGTACTGCGTACATCCCTGAAATGTCCCTACCATTGTTGATATGCTCGTCACCGGCCAGTTGGACAATCCCCCTGTCAACGAGGAGCAATCCCGAAATGCATTGTTCATTGAGCTATTGAAATTGGTAAGTTCTGGTGCATCAGATGCACTAATATCCAGATTCTCACAACCATAGTAGGCACTTGTAAAAGTGGTCCACCTGATATCACCCCATTGGCTGATATCCAGAATCTTCAGTCGGTCACCCCCATTATTAAAATTGATATTCATCCGGTCAACAGAGGTTGCTATGATGCGGATCGTGTACGTTCCGGCCGATCCAAAATCATGGGTAACACTACCGGTTAGTCCAGACTCATCAGCTGCGCCATCATTGTCCCAATCCACAGCATAGGTACCAGTAGTAACTTCCATTGGAACGGTAATTTCTGTGTCGCCGGATGTTCCGACATTATCTGTTTTCCAGGTAGTGATGAATTCCGTTTGGCCATAAGAAAAACAAGCCAAAGCCATTAAAAAAGTAAAGAAGATAGGTTTCATGAGGGAGCTCGTCAAAATGTTCATCTGGTGATTTACTTTCCAATTTGGTTTTGCGCCGTGACGGCAATTATCACAATGGGGTTGCTTGAGGTGTTGACGTTTTTTCAACATGTCGTTACGCAGCCATCATTCGCAGCGCCATACAATTGAACTTTTAAATTGTGAGATTATACTCATCAATGAATTACAAAGCTATTTGGCCTGTTTCTGGTCTTGCAGAAGTCGGTGTAGACAAATCGCTGCCTATTTGTCACGAAGTGTAGACAAATCGCTACATGTGTCGAAAATCGAATGATGTCAGACTGGATTTGAATTTTAACTTCTGTCTACGATTTGTTAACAAGAAGCAACCTCCGATCATCAATTCACGTCTCGTTTACGATTTCCACAAATGAACTCACCGCAAATGATCTACCTGCCTTGAATTGTCAATTGAAAAACGAAGAGAATTTCTCTCGACATTTTGATTAATTTGACCATAAGCAAATGCCATGAAAATCAGATTCTCCTTACTTGTTGTCTGGCTCCTGTTAAATCAAATGGCCATCGGTCAAAAGCAACACAGGATAGACTCTCTTAAAACCCTGATGTCAGAAACAAATCTCGACTCTGTCCGGATCGATGCCCTGAACGGTATTGTCTGGGAGATCATGACCAGTGATACGATGGAAGCTGCAAAATATTGGAATCGAGCCGTACACCTGTCTGCAAAAAGTGGCTATGACCTGGGGCTGGCTGACGCCTATTTCAATTATGGGTTTATCAAAATGCAATTAGGTAGGATGGATTCAGCGCGATGGTATTATCACAGAAGTCACGAATACGCCATCAAAGCGAATCATCCAAAGACCATCGCTCGTGCCTTGTCACAAATTGGTGTGACCTTCTATTATCAAAGTGCTTATGAAGCAGCCAGAATTTATTTATTGAAGTCCAATGACGTCCTGCAAAGCAACGGAGAATTCACCCAAATGGCAAATAACTGGTTGAATCTGGGGAATATCTTTTATGATCAGGATCAGTATGATTCCTCAAGGCTGTTCTATGATAAAGCCTTATTTATGTTTGATTCAGCACGTGATCAATTGAAAGTATCTCTGTGCCTTCAAAACATTGGTAACATTTATTCCTCAGAAAACGACTATCCCAAATCGCTGGACTACTATTTAAGAGCTTTGCACATAAGTGAGTCAATACAGGATAGTACTGGAATTGCTTATGTACTCGGTAACATTGGAAATATTTACAACAATCAGGACGAACCGGACCTGGCGCTGGAATACCATTTCCGTTCGCTGGAAATGAAAGAGCAATTAGGCATGGCATACAGTATGATCTACACCTTTTATAATCTGGGCTGGATATATATTTCAAAGGAAGAATTTGCAAATGCTGAAAAATATCTGCAACAATGTCTCAATTCAAGTCAATCGCTTGATAATCCGTTTATGTTGGCCTACGCGCATTCCGGCTTAGGAGAGGTGTACCTGGAATTCCAACAATATCAACTAGCCAGGGAACATCTGGAAAAAGCACAAGAGATCAGGGTTGACCTTGAAATTCCGGAAGAACTTGCAGAAACGTTGAACCTGCTGGGTAAACTGGCTCAGCTGAATGAAGAATACGGCAGTGCCAAAACCTTCCTGGCTGAATCAATGTCCATCGGAAAGTCGCTTAAAATACCAGATCTGATCCGAACGTCGGCCGAATATTCTGCCAATCTGTATGCAGCATTAGGTGATTACAAAAGAGCCTATGAATTCCATGTGCAATTCAAGGCGATGGACGATTCAATCAAAAACGAGGACAACACAAGAAAAATAACACTACTGGAATCCGAATATGAATTTCAGAAAGAGAAGGAACAAATTGAAGCGACCAATAAATTGCAAAGCAGAAAGCAGGAAGAGCAGCTACAGCAACAGCGCTACTTCACCTATGCATCAACCGGCGGTTTGTTTTCCATCATGATGATCGCCTTTTTCATTTATAGAAACTTTCGGCAGAAACAAAAGGCCAACCGGTTACTCGAAGAAAAAAATGATCAGATCCATCATCAGGCACAAGAACTGGAACACAAAAATCAGGATCTGAAAGAACTCTCCACCTTTAAACAAGGACTGACGGATATGATCGCACATGACATGAAAAACCCTTTGAATGTTGTCATTGGGCTATCGGAAGGCGAGCCAGATACTCATAAAATGCAGCAGGTCAATCAATCAGGAAAGCTCATGCTTCAAATGGTCACGAACATGCTGGATGTTCAAAAGTTTGATGAGGCTGAAATGAAACTGAATCAGGCACCACACACTTTGATGGACATTCTTATTCAGGCGAAGTATCAAGTGGAACTGTTGTCAATGGCAAGGAGTATCCAATTGGATTTTCAGGTGTCCAAAGACCTTCATTTGGAATGTGATCGCGAAATCATTATGCGTGTTCTCGTCAACCTGTTCACCAACGGCATCAAATATTCCGATCCAGGAGGAAGCATAACCATAAAGGCCACTAAAAAAGATCAACGGGCTCGAATTTCGGTCAGCGATACCGGAAAAGGAATCCACCCAGAGGACCTTCCATTCGTTTTTGAGAAATTCTGGCAGGCCGAAGCTCGCAAATCTGGTCTGGTCCAATCTACGGGATTGGGGCTTACCTTCTGCAAAATTGCCGTCAAAGCACATGGAGGAACCATAACCGTTACTTCAGCACCTAGTGCAGGAAGTACATTCGAATTTGATCTCCCTTTGGCAAATGTTCCATTGTATGAGGAGGAAAAATACATTGAACTTTCCAACCCAGAAGTGGGTGCAATTCAGGAAATCATCCAGGAAATCAGACAAATACCGCTCTATCAGTTTGTTGATATCGAAGAAGCGCTACAGCGCATTCCCATTAAAAGCAAATCGCTTCAAACATGGAAAGAAGCCCTGATCAGTGCTGCTCTCAATTGGAATGAAGAGCAATTCGAAAAACTATTGACGCTTCATGAAATGACCCAATCATGAAAAAAAAGATACTCGTTGTAGATGATCACGTTGATATTGTGCGAATGGTCATCAATCACTTATCCGAAAAAGATAAATTCATCATTCTCAATGCGAATAATGGGGAGTTGGCATGTCAAATTGCAGTGGACAAACAACCGGACCTGATCATCATGGATTGGGATATGCCGGTCATGAGTGGTGTGGAGGCCACGAGACAACTTAAGAATCAGGAAGAAACCTACGATATACCTGTAATCATTTCTACGGGAAGGATGACTTCCTCCAATGACCTGAAAGTAGCTTTGGAAGCCGGGGCAGTCGATTATATCCGAAAACCCATTGACTTTGTGGAGTTGGACGCTCGTGTGAACACGGCCATCAGAATCAAAGAGCAGACCGAGGCCATCAAAAATCTTTTGCAGCAGGAAATAGAACTCAAAAACAGAAAACTAAGTACTGCCTCGATGCTGATCGTTGAAAAAAATGGCTTACTACAGGAATTTTCAACGGAACTTCTAAAAATCGAAGCAGAAGTAAATAATGGTAGCAAGGGTGTTCCAGGGCATTTGAAAAGTCTCCGAAAACGCGTCAATAACCATTTGGACATAGATGCCAGCTGGGAAACATTTCGATTGCATTTTGACGAAGTGCATCCTAATTTTTTCAATGCGCTTACTGGCAAGTTTCCAACCTTATCACATAAGGACCTGAAATTGTCAGCTTATGTAAAGATGGGATTAGACAACAAACAAATCGCCCAGCTGCTGAACATTACTCCTTCCAGCACTCGGACCGCCCTCACACGTCTCAAGCAGAAGATGGGTCTCAACGAGGAACAAAGTCTGAGAGCAATGATCGCTGAGTTAATATGAGAAGTTTAAGGAATGTCAAAAAAGGGTGTCTCAAGCTCTATCAACAAATCACATTAGCTCGTCAAAAAGCCCACCTACCTCTAAACCAAGTTTTGACACGCTCCGGCACACGAGATCAACCTGACAGAAGATTCTTTCGAGGCACTCCATCAATGATCCATTTTAATCTCCATCTGCAATCGGACAATAATTGCTGCGATCTGTACCAGAGTCAGCGTCCAGTCCTTCCCTTTCCATGCATAACTCTCTAAATGCCTGAGGTTCTTCGTCATCTGAAAACAATTCATGTTCACAGCTAAAAAGCACTAAACCCAGGCAATTAGAAATGATAGTCTTTTGATGTTGCTCAATAGTTTCATTTGAAAAGTCATTTGGATAAAAATTCAAGATAGCGGAAGTGTCTTCTACTTTGAGTCCGATAGAGAATTCGCTTGGAATAACATGAACAAAAATTTGAACCTTAGGGTGGTAGACTATGCGACAAATCGATTTACCTTTAATTACAGTATAGATACCTATGACAGATTGGGAAAGATCGTCAAAGAGATACCGGAAATTTTTCGGTTTCCTTGGGATTTTAAACCGAAGAATTCCTGCATGACGATCTTAATTTATCTGTCATCTAGTTTTGCGTGTTTGGTGGAGCCAAAAATTAGTTCTCGCAAAGACCCAGCAATACAATAGTTGCTAATTGTCTGAATGATCAACGTTCATAATCCCATATTACCTGGATTCCATCCAGACCCCTCAATTATCCATGTCGATGGCAATTTCTATATCGCTACTTCCACTTTTGAATGGTTCCCTGGGGTTCGAATACACCACAGCCGGGACCTGGAAAACTGGCAGCTTATTCCAAGCTGGCTAGACAGAATCAGTCAACTGGACATGAAAGGTGCCCCTGATTCATGTGGTGTGTGGGCTCCCTGTCTCTCTTATCATGAGGGCACCTATTATCTGGTTTATTCCAATGTCAAATCCTTTGACCCGCTCTGGGGTCAAACGCCAAACTACCTGGTTACCACACAAGACCTGCAAGAAGGCTGGTCCGATCCGATCTTCCTGAGTAACGCGGGTTTTGACGGAAGCCTGTTTCACGATGATGATGGACGCAAATGGTACCTAAGTTTGAGGTTAGATGAGGCTAATCAGGATATATTTGGTGGGATCATCTTACAGGAATATTCCGTGGATGAAAAAAGGTTGATCGGAGAACCTAAGGTCATTTTCGAGGGAACTCTTTTAGGCAAAACCGAAGGCCCACATCTTTATAAAGTTGATAACTACTATTACCTGATCACCGCAGAAGGTGGAACCGAATACGACCATGCAGTATCCGTTGCACGGGCCAAAGACATTAATGGGCCATACGAGGCCAGTCCTCATGGGCTAATCGTTTCGACCATGAATAACCCGGAATGGCCCCTTCAAAAGACAGGACATGGTGATCTGGTAGAAGATAGGGATGGTCATTGGTACCTTGTGTTCCTAACAAGCCGGCCACTCACTTCCAAAGGGAAGTGTACTCTTGGCAGAGAAACGGCAATAGAACAGATTGTATGGGAGGAAGGCTGGCCTAAGCTGAAAGGTTCAAATGACACTCCAAGACTGAAAATAGGAAATCCAACGGCTAAAAAAGTAGTGAATCTTTATGACGATTTTCGTGATCAAAACTCCATTCGGCTACAATGGCAATCCCTTCGACAACCTATCACCAACGAGTGGCTTACTACAGGTCCTCTGGGTTTAAGCTTGTTAGGTCGTCAATCGCTACAATCATGGGAAAATCAAAGTCTAATTGGGCGTCGTGTGACTGCTTTTGATGTGGAAGCTTCTACTGAATTACTATTCAAGCCAGGGTCGCCAGATGAAACTGCTGGGTTGGTTTTTTATTATAACTCCGGTCACTATCATTACCTGCAGCTTACCTATGAAGCTGAGCTTAAACTTCGAGTGATCATATGTGACCGAAGGAAAGAATCACGGGTAGCAGAAACGCCTGTATCTGCCGGGCCTGTTCACTTAAAAGGTCATTTTCTCCGGGATACTATTCGTTTCTTTTGGAAACAGGATGATCGGGACTGGCAACCTATTGGTGAACCACTGGATGGTTCCATTTTATCAGACGATTATGTGCAACACGATGATGGAAAATATAAAGCAGCTTTCACTGGCGCATTTGTTGGAATCTGTTGTCAAGACTTATCGGACAATGGTGCCATCGCCCATTTTAAACACTTTCACTACACTTCGGCAAGCTCCGTGTAATGAACCATTTCAAGGATTAGTCAGGGTCTTATTCTGGTAGCATCCAACTTGAAGAATCATGGCCTTAAGTCAACCGAAACGAATGCCACTCAATAAACCGCATCCATTTCCTCCAGCTCTTTGCCTTTCGTTTCTTGAACAAACTTCACTACAAAGAAAATGGAGATCAGTGCAAACAGGGTGTATAACCCATAGGCAAAGGATAACCCGAGAGAAGCAAGCAAGATTGGGAAGGTAAGCGTGATGGCAAAATTAGAAGTCCACTGTGCAAGACCGGCGATGGCCAAGCCGGACCCTCGCATTTGATTGGGGAACATTTCTCCAAGAACGACCCACATAACAGGGCCCCATGATAAGTTGAAGAAAACCACGTACAGGTTTGCAGCGACAAGTGATACCATCCCAAGTTGACCTGGTAGCTCCAATATATTTTGGTTGTTGATGATTCCGCTGGCAAATGCCCAGGCCAGTATTCCAAGTGTAACGGCCATGCCAATTGATCCTATCAATAACAATGGTTTTCTACCTATGCGGTCCACCAACACAAGAGATATAATTACGGCCAGGATACTTAACGCTCCGGAAGCAACATTGATCAAGAGGGCATCACTTTCTCCAAAACCTACCGCCTGCCAGAGGACTGCACCGTAATAAAATACCACATTGATACCTACCAACTGCTGGAAAGTAGCCAGACCAATACCTACCCAAACGATCTTCTTAATTTTTTTACTGGAAGGTTCTATCAAATCACGAAAAGAAGGTTTGTGATCGGTGGATAGGGACACCTTGATTTCTTTGAGTTTTTCAACAGCAGAAACGGCACCATAAAGCCTTTTCAACACCGATTCCGCTTCATTTTCCTTGTTTTGAGAGGTTAGGTAGCGGGGTGTTTGTGGTATGAAGAAGAGGGCAACCAGGAAAATTAAAGAAGGGATGATTTCTACCCAAAACATCCACCTCCAGGTCTCATATTCCAACCAGGACACATTCTCCGCAGAACCGGAATATTTTGCGAGAAAATAATTACTCAGAAATGAGGTAAACAAACCAAGTATAATGGCTATCTGCTGTGTTGTAGCCAGGGCTCCTCGATATTTCGCCGGGGCAATTTCGCTAATGTATGCAGGGGCCATAACAGAAGCTGCTCCAACAGCCAGTCCG
The DNA here is from genome assembly GCA_965215825.1 of Cyclobacteriaceae bacterium. Classification (GTDB taxonomy): domain Bacteria; phylum Bacteroidota; class Bacteroidia; order Cytophagales; family Cyclobacteriaceae; genus JAWPMT01. The sequence goes on from CBDCEM010000003.1 coordinate 3,835,949, forward strand.
CCAAGGATTCTGAAAATGATGAATATGAAAGACGATTCCGCAATACCAGATCCAAATGCAGATATAGTGAAAAACACAGCGGCTACTCGCAACATCGATCTTCTCCCAAACCTGTCCGCAAGACTCCCTGCGAAAAAGGCGCCGACCGCACAACCCAATAACATAGAAGCCACATTGAAGCCACTTCCAATGTTCTCTGCATCAAATGCCGCTTCCAATCCTTTTACCGTGCCATTGATCACTCCGCTATCAAACCCGAATAAGAATCCGCCCAAAGCAGCTACAATGGTTATTAGTATGATAAAGCGTTTATTGACGTTATTCTCTTCCATATTCTTTCAGGTAAACCAGTAATATAAAAATGATCTACCAATCACAATATGCTAATAGTCAATACAATACCTCGTCAGCGGCTATTCATTCACACATCAATCGTTTGCATAAAAAAAATCAGCAACATGAGTTCAGCAACCAGACTCCTTATTTTAATTCTCTGTCTCACCAAGAATTAAGGGCCCTACCTGTTGCTCCTTCATGGAAGTTTGAAGGGCTGCAACCTGATCAATTTTGAGTTGCTCCCAGGCCTTTTGAACTTCCAGCCATTCACTATGCAGCTTGTTGTACACGGCGACATATTGGTCGGCAGGTTTAAAATCCGAAATCGCTACTGTAGAAGCCAGATAACTCAGTTTTTCCATCAGCATTCCCGGAAGACGAATAACGTCCTGCCCTTTACCAGAATGCTTGAGTTGAATCATCTGATTTTCTACTCCAGTAACCAGACTATCTAACGTTTTGATTTGCCCTGACACGTCTCCAGACACCAAAGGCATCAAGTCTTTAAGTTGTCGGCGCAACCTTTCCGCCTGGTTAACAGCAACAGAAATGGCTTCATAGTCTGAACGAATGTTATCCAGCAACTCCTTTTGCTCATTGATATCATTGAGCGTTCCCTCAGAGTTAGGGTCCTTAATCACACGGAAACTTTGTTTTTGCTCCGAATCGCCTGCGCGCAAGGTAACGGTATAAGTCCCAGGAGACGCCAACAGGGACATGGGTGGAACCAGGGAAGGTCGGGTGCGCTTTTCGTCTAACTCAAACCAGGGCGCATAGATTGGTTTGGTTCGCAACGTCAATTTTGTGGTTGGGTCTTCTTTGAAATCCCACCATACCCTGTTGATACCCGGTTTACCCAGGTGTCTGATGGTGCGAACCATTTCTCCCTTCTCATTGGCAATCTCCAATGAAACACTGTCCTTCATATCACCTGATTTCCAATAGTGCAACGAGGTGCCTGCGGGTGGATCATCTCCAAATGATGCTTCCTTGAAAAACTGCATAACCATAGATACAGGTTGCAATCGATAGGCATCCTTCGGATTAAACAAATGAATGGAGGATTGCGCTACTTCATCACTAAACTGCTGTATGGGAGTCAGGTCATCCAGAATCCAAATGCCTCTTCCGTATGTTCCTACAACCAGGTCATTGAAATGCTCAGGAATGTCCATCCAATACATAGGACTGGAGGGAAGGTTAGTCATCAGGGACTGCCAGTTGGTTCCTTTATCCAGGGAAAAATACAAGGCATTTTCGGTACCCAGATACAACAGGTTCGAATTTATCGGATCTTCCTTGATCATCCTGCAGTAGCTCAAAAGGTCATTTTCGATGCCCGTTGTAATCTTTTTCCAGGACCTTCCATGATTGGTTGTCATGTAAACGTAAGGCTTAAAGTCTCCCATTTCATGCGCATCTACAGTGAGGTAAGCGGTGCCTTCCTCATATTTAGAAGCCTCAATGTTTCTCACTGCTCCGTAGGCTGGCATTTCAGGGATATTGGAAGTTACATTGGTCCAATTCGCACCATTATCCTGACTGACATGAACAAGGCCGTCGTTTGTACCTGCCCACAACAATCCCTGTTTTAAAGGTGATTCTTCCAATGCATAGATTACGTTGGCATATTCTACTCCGATATTATCTCCGGTCAGCCCTCCCGAAAACTGCTGTTTACTCGCATCATTTAAACTCAGATCCGGGCTCACTATTTCCCATGATTGGCCACCATTGGTTGTACGGTGCACATATTGACTGGCAACGTACACGGTATTATTGTCATGAGGTGAAATCAACAGTGGGAACGTCCATTGAAAACGGTACTTCACATCAGCCGCGGGGATACCAGCCGTTAATTCCGGCCAAACTTCCACCTGACGAAACTGACCCGTCTTTTCATTGTACTTGACTACCACCCCTCCCAGCGCTCCAAATCCAGAAGCACTGGACCAAACAATGTTCGGATCAGTCGGGTCAGCTGTAGCGAATCCACTCTCCCCTCCCCCTACGTCATGCCACATGCCTGTGGGAATAAATCCTCCAAAAAAGCTCTGCATACGACTCCTACTTGGACCTTTCATGGAAGGGCCATCTTGCCTATTGGTAAGCACGTTATAAGGAATTTCCGTATCAGTGGTTACGTGATATAACTGAGCAACGGGCAATTGCACTCGCTGCCAGGATTTACCTCGGTTGTGACTGATGGAGAGTCCCCCATCTCCTACCACAATCTGCCGGTTTCCATTAACAGGATCCACCCACATTTCATGGTGATCCCAATTGGGAGCAGTTCCTGGTGCAGCTAATGTGGTCGTCTTACCTCCATCGATACTGGTCGCATAAGCAGCGGAGAAAAAATAGATCTCATTCGGATTATCTGGTGAAGCTGTGCATCGCGTATAATACGCCCCTCGCCCAGTCAGGTCACGATCTGAGTTTATTAATTTAAAGGTATTGCCCCGATCCTCTGAGCGCCATAATTCTCCGGTGTTGGTGGGTTCTCCGTTTAGCGGAATACCGTCGCCCGTTTCAATTAAAGCATATAATCTGCCTTGTTGTGCAGCGGTCATGGCAAGTGCTATTTTTCCTACCTCGCCTGTTGGTAGTCCATTTTCTTTCAATTTATCCCAGGTTTCACCGCCATCCAGTGACCGGTAGATTCCTCCACCCGGTCCTCCACTATTTCTTGTCCAGGGTCTGATCTCCAAAGACCACATACCAGCGAACAAGATTCTGGGATTGAATGGATCCATGACCAAATCTGACGCACCAGTTTTCATATCTACATGCAGTACCTGTTTCCAGGTCACTCCACCATCTGTTGTTTTGTAAATGCCTCGTTCCTTTTGTGGAGTATATCCATGACCCAATGCAGCAACATAAGCCACTTCCGGATCCGTGGGATGTACCACAATACGACTGATTCGGCCCGTCTTTTCAAGACCAAGATGCTTCCAGTTAGCACCACCATCTGTTGAGCGCCATACGCCATTTCCTATGGAGACATTGGATCGGATGAAGGACTCTCCTGTTCCGGCATAAATAATCTCCGGTTCACTTGGGGCCAGTGCCAGCGCACCAATGGAATGTACACGTTCCTTGTCAAATACAGGCTTCCATTCCAATCCTCCATCAGACGTTTTCCAAATCCCACCAGAAGCCGCACCAACATAATAGGTCATAGGATCTCCCGGAATACCTGTTGCAGATATGATCCGATTACCAATCGGTCCAATGTGGCGAAACTCCAGCTGCGCCATCTGCTCAGGAGTAAGTTGCTGAGCAACAGTTACACAGTTGAGTAACAACAGAATAAATGAAAAGAAATATAGGAATTTGGTACGCATGAGTGAGAAGGGTGTTTAGGTTGGTAGAGTCTTTGTAAAATATCAAATTCCATCTTCAAAAGGAAATAAGCAGTCCACATCCCGGTCAGAAGGGTTGTTAACTTGTCCCATTTTTTTCATCTCGTTTGACAATGAAATAAACAAAAAATGGAAAGACAGTACTTTGAAAACTTACGATCCCGAATTTGCGCACAAAATTCCAATGTAAAATCCGGAAAGATGATGAGTTCCGATGCCATTGTTTACAAACGGAAGGTATTCGTATTCTTTTCCCAGAAGCAAACGATGGTTTTCAAACTTGGAAAGGATTTCAATCCTGTAGTTATTAGTCCTGATATGCGAGTTTTTAATCCATTCCGGAAAAGGGCACCATTGCATGGGTGGTTTGAACTCCCTTTTACTGAAAAGGAACTTTGGTCTGAAATGGCGCAAGAAGCCCTGCATCGAATTAAGATTGAATGATGTTTTGTTTCTATGGATATCTTTAACCAATCACTGATAGCATGCAACAATATCTACTACTACTCAAAGGGAAAAAAGAGCTGGACTACTCGCCAGGCGAGTTGCAAAAGCGACTAGAAGCTTATCGCACCTGGGTAGAAACGGTGAAAGAACATTATGTGATGGATAATCGCCTAGAACGTGAAGGTGCTCATCTACCCGGTAAAGACGAGGTAAAAACCGATGGCCCATTCCTGGAATCAAAAGAAATCATCGCTGGATTCATCATTATTAAGGCAGTTTCCTTAACCCAAGCCATAACGATTGCTCAGTCCTCTCCACTGCTGGAATATTTTGAGATTTTTGTGCGCCCGATGGTAATGCAAGAAACATTTTGAAGTATTCTGATTCCACATCACTAGACGAAAAGCTTTTCCGGCACAGTTACGCTAAGACGGTCGCCGTATTGGTCAGGTATTTTGGTCTGAATCAAGTTGAGACGGCCGAAGATATTGTACAAGAAACACTTATGGATGCTTTTCAGCAATGGAGCACCCATGGAGCACCACATAATCCTGAAGGTTGGATCATGGACGTAGCCAAAAAGAAGACCATAAACCTTCTGAGAAGGAATCAGGTCCTACAGACAAAAGTATTACCCAGATTAAAAGAGTACCAAAGTACGCCACAAGAAGAAATAGAAGATAGCACGCTTAAAATGATCTTTGCTTGCTGCCACCCTGATCTACCTAAAGAGTCACAAATTGCTCTTTCGCTTAAAACACTCTGTGGGCTTAGCATTTCGGAAATCTCAAGCGCGCTGCTTTCTTCAACAGGTAACATCAATAAACGTTTGTATCGCGCGAAAGAAAAGTTCAGATCCGGTAAAATCCCATTTATCATTCCTGAGGAGAAGGACTATGACATGAGGTTAGACAGTGTTTGTAAAACACTTTATCTTCTTTTCAACGAAGGGTATTACGCTCCTCACCACACGGAAATCATTCGCACAGACCTTTGTTTTGAAGCCTTAAGGCTACTCAAAGAAATAGCAAGCCGCTTCAGTCAATCTGGAAAAGTGAGTGGGCTATTGGCTTTAATGTACTTTTCTCTAGCCAGGTTTGAAAGTAGGTTAAATGAATTTCAGGAACTTGTCTGTATACAAGATCAGGATCGATCGCTCTGGGACAAACAATTTATCGGCCTGGGAATGAAATACCTTATGGCATCCACTCAACAAGGACAGGTCAATTCCTACCAATTGCAAGCGGGAATTGCAGCTGAACACTGTCTCGCCACACGTTTTGAAACCACCAATTGGCACAGCATCTACGGTCAATATGAGGTGCTTGAAAACATCGAAGGAAACGACCTGGTGAAGATGAATAAACTAATCGCGTATTTCTACCTGGGAAATGAACAGACAGCTTTGGATGAATTGCAAAAACTATCTCAAAGTCCTGTCCTCAAAAACAACGCTTCCTTTTACTTGACTCTCGGAGTACTCTTTGGTCTCGACGTTGAAAATACTCAGGCCTGCTTCTACATGAAAAAAGCAATGAACTTAGCTAAGCATGGGCATGAACAACAAATCATTCAGCGAAAACTGGCGGCTTTGGATTGCTCGACATAAGCCTTGAGACCGTTAACGTACTTAACCGGCGCACTCTTAAATTGGGGTTTAATGAAGAACTGGTTGAGTACCTGTCCAAAAACACCAAATTTCATCTGATATGTAAAGGTAAATTTTACTTGCGTGGTTCTCCCATTTGGGGTTATTACCAGCCTTCCTATCATGAAGTGACATGGAGGTAGCATCTTACCGGCGATGACTTTTGCAGTGATCGATGTTCCTTCCTCCCATTCGGTAATTTCCTCTTCCATGACGCCAGCAGGAATCAGTCGACAATATCGCATTGCTCCGATTCCTTCTACTTGGTTTGTTGCATGAGATTGTTTCACCAAAGGGTGGTAGTCTGCTATGTTACCGAATTGCTTTACGACGTTCCAAATATCTGTCTGACTCGCATCGACAGTAGCCGTGCCTTCAACTTTTGTAACCGGTGAGTTTTCCATGGTGTTTTTCTATATGTCAATCAAACACAGAAAAACAGGACACTTTATCCCAAATATTGAAAATAAATGTTCAATTCAATTAGAGCAACACCGCTCCAGTTCGCTACAACCTGGTGTTCACGATATTGTTAAAAATAGAACCAAACGTATAGTTGATTCCCGTTCCGATAAACAAGTCGTAACTCTTGGCAATGGCCCTTTGCTGCAAAATCACATCTTCAAGAGAAGTTTCCCCTTTCGGCAAATTAATCTGGTCACGAATGATATTAAATTCTACATTGAATTGCACAGTCAATCCTTTCCATACCCGAACTGAGGCGGAATTGTCGAGTGATAGGCGATTTCTTTTAAAATTGTTCAAAAAATGTGAGCCACGAATCGTAGAAAATAAGTTACCCCAGTTTTTTCTAAACCTGATTTCAACCGCCAGGGACTGGCTTCCAAAAGAATCTTCTAGTCGATCAAAAATGGTACTGTCCTGATAGTGTTGCCAATTCATTCCTACTCGATAGGCAATGGTCATTTCCTTGGTCAGCACTTCCTGATAATCAAAAAAATTGTACTCAAGAGCAAGTGATGAATTTACGCGGCTGTCAAGATTGTCCGCCGTGTTAGCGAAGTAGCTTCCAAATACGCCCGCAGACCAGTGACTGGAAAGGCTTTTAACTATACTTCCCCCAATAAATTCATTCTCGACGCGACTACTAAAGGGCTCCTCATTTTCTTCAAATATTTTCAGGATGTTTCTTCGAAACCTACCATCAAGCCTGATCCGCCAGTTTTCGGTCACCTTATCTCCATCGAAACGAAGCGTCACAGAAGATTGCTTTCGGGTATCCTGTTCATTTACGTTTAACCTACCCGAGACACTAAAAATCCAGTTGTGCCACTTATCTATCTCTTCTTCAAGAGCTACTTCGCTGGTACTGTCCTTATCTATCTTCAGGGTTAAAGCATCAGATATTCGATGAAGCAGGTAAGGTGCTAAGGCAATGCGCAATACATGAACCAGTTCTTCATTTTGCTCCAATGAAGTTTGAGTTCTTGAAATCCCGTGTTCGAAATTGTTGTTGATTCCCTCGAACTCATTTAGACCAGTTACAGTGATGTCAAATACCCTTGTTGCAGGTGTGAATGTTTGATTAACCAATACATACACATCAGCCAGTGCCTGGTCGCGGACATGCGATACGCTTTGAATATTCTGTCGAATAAAATTATTATTACAACCCCGACAATCGAAGCGCACTTTAATGTGTTCCTGCTGATCTCCTGTTGTTTGACCAAGCAATTGTAAGTTCCAAAAACCAAGTAGAATAATAATCGTAAATCGAAAAATCATGCGGCGAAATTAGAAAGGTCAAACCGGTGCCAAAACAGCATAATTGATGAGTGGTAGGCGCATCAGTGAAGGTAAATTCAAGTTAAATTATAGAGCCACCAATCAGAGTTGAAAAATGGAGATAATCACTTGTACAAGCTGTATTTGGCACGTTTTCAGGGAATAGCAAACCATGTAGAATGTCACATTTATCAACGTCAATTGTTTCAATATTCTCTTTTTTATCCAATTTATTTTCTTTCATCTATAAGTGAATCAAATCTCCTTTTTCAAGAGTGTTGCTATCCATTTATACAGCCTACTTGATGATCTGAATTAACCGCTGAAATAAAAGGAAAAATCTTTTTGATAGGCGGTGTTGCCTTACCTATGAGATGGAGCGGAATCACTATCTGGAGTCAATCAGGAAGTCCCGAGAGGTATGGAACAGCTCCGATAATTATCATTACCTTGGTCTTAAAATAAATACCGGATTATTCGGTTAATCAAACATGAAAGACAAATCATATCATCGAAACATCAGTCTGGCAATCATATTTGTGATTTTGGCTACAATGATCGCTTCATGTAGCTCCCAAGGTGAAAGCAATGCTTCCTCGGAATTTGAGAAGGAAAAGGAAAAGATTGTCCAGGAGATTGAAAAATTTGAAACGGATCTCGATAATGCCATCGAGGAATTGGAACGAGAAATCAGTTCTGAGGAAGGGAAAGTGAAGAGGAATTTAAAAAAGGCCAAAAAAGACCTGGAAAGAAAGAAAAGTAAAATTCAAACCTCATTGAATCAGGCGAAGCAAGCCACTGAAGAAGATTGGGCAAAGGTCAAAAATGAAACCAATAAGCTATTTGAAGATTTGAATTCAGAGATCAATGGCCTCAAAGACAAGATCAATGCCATTATGGATGATATCTAAGCGTTTAATGAGGGTTGTTTTTCAGCTTAAAACTCTGTCAGTACAGGTTTAATTCGATCCCAGGCACTCGCTTCAAAAAGACGAGCACTCCCTAAAAGCGCAGCATGCTCTTTTAGCTGTGAAACCCGGACCTCAACACTCAGTTGTTCTTGAATAAGTTGTCGATTAAAAGCGTCCTCAAATAAACACCACGCTTTACTGATATTCCCTCCCATCACCAACACGTCAGGATTAAACTTCCGAATCCAGGGCGCTATGAATATTGCCATGTTTGTACCAAACTCGAAAAATAACTGTAGCGCCAATTGATCACCTGTTTCAGATAAGTCAAAGACATCTTTGGCGCCAGCTATCCTATTTCCTGTGAATTTTTGATACCGATTAATGAACCATCGGGTGGAGAAGTAATCATCTCCAATACCCTCCAAAAATGGCAAATGCCATAAACAACCATGTTTAGGAACTGCGTCACCGTGTGTCACTGGAATACCATCTTCTACGAAAGCGGAACCAAAGCCTGTACCCAGTGTAATTGAAATGGCCCTTTGTTTTCCAGCAGCTTCTCCCTTCCAGGCTTCACCCACAGCAAAAGAAGTTGCATCATTCAAAAAACGCATTTCCAGACCCTCTACATTTAACAGGGGTGTGAGTGATTGGGGCACATCACAATTGTAGAGTGATTCGTATTTCTTGTTACCTTCAAACAAAGCTACCCCTGTCTTGTAATTGAAGGCCCCAGGCATGGCAAATCCAATCCCAATAACTTCTTTTCCGGAAAGACCACTAAGTGTGTGGTTGATCGTGCTTGCCCATTCATTCAAAATTGTTGTTCTTGACCCTTGATTATCAATTTTCAACTCACAGAGCGTATTCTCTAACAATCTGCCTGTGTGAAGAGATACAGCACCACTTAACACGTGACTGCCTCCAATATCTACGCCGATCACATAAGGATTTGCACTCATGTTACTTCTGATTTCGTCTGTCACTCATTTCAAAAACCAGGATTCTTCTCATCATCACATGATCAAGTAATGGTCTCTCTTTACTGTGTTCCTGATAGGGAAAACGGTTTGGAATCGTCGGAAGAGCCCCAATTCAGGTTAGGCTGATTGGCCATTTCCAATTCGAGTCTACCTCCTTCTAACAAATCACTATGATCGACCCAGGTTTTATTGTAATTCGCTCCATTGAGTTTCGCAGACTGAATGTACGGACTGTCCTTTGTATTTCCATCTGCGGTTATTGTAAAGGTCTCACCATTTTCAAACGTCAGGTGTACTTTATCAAATAACGGACTCCCCATAACATATTGCGTGGTACCGGGAGTAACCGGATAAAACCCTAAAGCGCTGAACACATACCAGGCAGAAGTCTGACCATTGTCTTCATCTCCACAATAACCATCTGGAGTGGCCTGATATAGCCTGGTCAGCACTTCTCTTATGCGTTGCTGTGTTTTCCAGGGTTGCTTTGCGTAATTGTAGAGGTAGATCATGTGTTGGATCGGCTGATTTCCATGCGCGTAGTTGCCCATGTTAACGATCTGCATTTCCCTGATTTCATGTATGGTAAAACCATAGTAAGAATCATCGAAATCTGGGGGCATATTGAATACATCATCTAATTTTTGAGCAAATGATTCCTCTCCACCCATCAAATTGATTAGCCCCTGGATGTCCTGAAATACGGACCAGGTATAGTGTAAACTATTTCCTTCTGTAAAGGCATCACCCCATTTCAACGGATTGAACGGTGATTGAAAGTTGCCATCCTGGTTTTTTCCACGCATCCAACCTGTTTCCGGGTCGTAAAGTTTTTTATAATTCAGGGCCTTACGAGAATAGCTGATAGCATCCTCGGCCTTTCCAAGTTCAGTAGCCAACTGAGCAATAGAGAAATCCGCATAAGCATATTCAAGGCTCCTGGCGGCATTTTCGTTGATCCCTACATCGTATGGAACGTAGCCTAATTCATTGTAGTAGTCCACGCCCGCCCGGCCAACGGAGTTGACGGGACGGCCAGCACCTACTGTAGCATTTTTTATTACTGCATCATAAAGCAGCTCTGCATCAAAATCACGAATTCCCTTGACGTACGCATCAGCGATGAGAGATGCCGAGTTAGAGCCAATCATACAATCCCGATGACCAGGACTGGCCCATTCCGGCAACCAACCAGATTCCTTATAGGTGTTTTCCAAACCTTGCATGATCTGGCTGTTGAGTTCGGGATACATAAGCGTGAAATAAGGAAAAACAGCCCGAAACGTATCCCAAAATCCATTATCCGTAAACATGTATCCAGGTAGTATTTCTCCATTGTATGGACTGTAATGGACAATTTCACCGGAGGCATTGTATTCATAGAACTTCCTGGGGAATAATAGCAGTCGATAAAGGCAGGAATAAAAAGTGCGAACCTGATCTATGTCTGTATCTTCAATTCGTATCCGATTTAGCTCTTTGCTCCACGCTTCTTGTGCTTTTGCTTTGGTCTGATCAAAAGTGTCCTTGCCGATTTCACGGTTAAGATTGATCGCAGCTTGTTCGGGGCTAATGAATGACGAGGCCACTTTCACGTGAATTTGTTCGCCGCGTTCCGTCTTAAATCCGATGACTGCTCCAACATGCTCTCCTTCACTTTCTTTCGAGTTTTTGGCCAGCTTCCAATCATCAGACCAGGTGTGATTTACTTCAAAATCCTTGTCGAACTCCGCTACGAAATAATTGTGAAAATTATCAGGAACCCCGCCATGGTTGTTCCGATTATATCCTACGATTTTTCGCTCTTCCGGAATGATTTTTACCATGGACCCCATATCAAAGGCATCCAGAATAATATAGGCCTCATCAGTCTCTGGAAAGGTAAATTGAAAGTGAGCAGCCCTCTCGGTAGGAGTAACTTCAGCTGTAACATCATAATCAGCCAAATACACCTGATAGTAATGAGGCCCTGCCGATTCTGCTTTATGAGAAAACCAGGAAGCTCTCTCCTCTTCGTGATACTTCAGCTCGCCCGTAGCCGCCATCAATGAAAAAGCAGCATAGTCATTGATCCACGGACTTGGTTGATGTGTTTGTTTAATACCTCTGATTTTATTCTCGTCGTACTTATAGGTCCATCCATCTCCCATTTTACTTGTCATAGGCGTCCAAAAATTCATCCCCCAGGGAACAGCAATAGCTGGATAAGTATTGCCATTGGACAAACTAAATTCCGAATCAGTCCCCATTAGCGTATTCACGTATTGTACCAGATCTTCATCAACAAGATTAGTTGTGGGTTCTCCGATTTCTGGCTGCACTGTGCAGTTAGTCATTAATAACAAGACAGCTATACTCAACAGGGAATTACGAATCATTTGGATACTAATAATTAGACTAGTTTTCTAGTTTTTCGAGCCAGTTCTTCTTCAGTAAATAGGAGGTTACCACCAATATCAGGATGCCCACAATCATTGGTACAAATTCTTTGATGACGAGGTAAATGGGAATTACCACCAATGTCATCTGCCATATGACACCAATGAGTATATTCACCATATCTCGTTTGAAATCTTTGTTCACTGAGAAATGCTCATCTTCTGCTAACACTTTGGCCTTGATCGGGTTCCAAAAACCCCACGGCCTTACGTTTTTGTAGAAGGCAATGAGCACCCCCTCCTCGTCTGGTGGTGTCATCAAAGTTCCGGCGACGGACCCTACGGTAGAAATCAATAAAATGTAAGGGAAGGCATACAATGGCTGCATTTCAGGCACTACGATCGGCATCAACAAGGATGCAATCAGTCCGGCAACCATGCCCCAGAAAAAGCCATAACTATTAAATCGCCACCAGTGCCATTTCAAGAGGTTTGCCGCAGTGTATCCTCCAAAAAGGGCGCCGAAAATCCATTGCATCATATCATTGATCGAATCCACAAGGAAACCGAATACTATTCCAATCGCGACCAGGGCAAATGACGATAGATAACTTAGACGAACATAGGTCTTATCGGACTTCTTTGAATTGATGTATTTCTTATAAATGTCATTTACGAAATAGACCGGAGCAGCATTGACAGCAGCTGCAAATGTGGACATAAAAGCGGCCAGTAAACCTGCGATTAAAATACCGACCAATCCAACTGGGATAAAATTATTGATGGCGTAAGGCAAGATCAACTCGAAATCAAAGGTTCCTCCATCAGCTTGCAATTGAGGTCCCAGGAAGACCAGAGCAAGTACCGTAAGACCTGCTACCATCATGTACCTGGGAAAGAACATGACCAGTGAAACGATACCACTCATTTTAGCAGCATCAACAGGACTCTTCGTTGCCAATATTCTTTGCATGTCGTAATTGGGAACGGGGCCGGCCATACTGGAAAAAATGCCTTTGAAGATCATCATCATGAAGAAAAAGCCAAACAGACTAAAGCCATCATCATCAATCTTCTGATTGACGGAATCTAGAATGCCCGTCCAGTCCAGGTCTAGTTTCCAGCCAAAAAACAAATCTTTCCAACCATTGGGGATAACCGCATTCAGCATATCCGGGCTGACGTTGATCATAGCAATGACACCAACCATGATCGCCGCGATAGTCATGATTCCAAACTGCAAAAGCTCGGTAGACACCACACTGTACATGCCACCCTTGACAATATAAAATGTTGTGAACCCAAGGATAATTAATGCATAAATATCCGGTGACAAGTCCCAGGGAAGGAATGTCGCGGAAAACTTCCCAATGCCCTTAAATGCATAGGAGATGAACCCTATAGCACTAACAATGGCAAAAATGACGACAATCAAATGCGATAACTCTACTCCTTTTCCATTTCCGAATCGTGTTCGGAGCCATTCTGCCCCAGTCATGACATTGGACCGTCTGAGCCACATTGAGATGTAGACCATCAGGAAAATCTGATTGAAGGTAGGCCAAATCCATGGTAGCCAGGCGCTCTTTAACCCATAGACAAAACACATTGACACGAGCCACATGGTGCCGGCAATATCAAACATGCCCGATGCATTAGATACGCCAAGCATCCACCACGGAATGGTCTTCCCTCCCAAAAAATAGGAATCCATGTTTTTGGAGGCTCGTTTCGAAATATAAATCCCGATGACGATAGTGATACCGAAGTATCCCAGGATGATCGCAATGTCCAGAAATCCAAGTTGCATATTAGTGAGTATCTCTGATGGACATTAATTTCAGTTCGGGCCTGGTATCAGAACCCTCGCTTCCAGGAAACAACACCTGCTTTTCTTCCCCTGGCAAAAGGTCGAAAAAGTTGTCTGAAAAATTACCGACCAGACCTTCAAACTCCAGATATACACTTTTGATAAGGACCGTCGCAGACAAGGTCACTAACCAATGTTCACCATTCATCGACACCTCGCAGGTATATTCAGGATCTGGTAATATCAATTCCTTTACAGGATGCCAATAATAGAGGTTAGAAAAAGTTTCTTCCTCTATCGAAACCCTTGCATCCAGAAGTATCTTTTTGGTATCCAGATTGGCATAGACGTCAGGCTCCAGGGTTAAATGCAATTCGCTAACTCCGGGTTTTATTGTGACTTCCCTGCTTTCTACAAATAACTGGTGTCCATGAAAGTCTTTGATCATCAAAGTGACTGTGCCCGTCTGGGGTTTAGCTTTATCGGAAACAACATATGCATCGATCTTGCCTTCCTCCCGAAAATCGCAGGTAATCAGGTAATCAGAGAATTGACGGGCCACCTCATAGTGCAATGCTTTCCACTTTCCATAGTAATCAATCCCGGACCAGGAAGCGACAGGCCAGCAGTCATTCATCTGCCAATAGAGCGTACCCATACAAAAAGGTTTACTCCTTCGTTGGGCTTCAATTCCAATTCTCATTCCCTCGGCCTGAACCACCTGACTCAGGTATAGAAAAGACTCAAAATCTTTTGGAAGGTGGTAGTTTCGTTCCGTATAAGTAGCGATGAGTTGATTTCCCCTGGGATGCTTTTGGTGCACCTTCATCACCTCAGAATTGATCGACCAATCCTCGGGAATAGAGTACCTTTCAACTGATGATTGTAAGGGAAAGGACTGGAATCCAAATTCACTCATAAATCGGGGAACACTTTTCTTAAAGTCTTCGAATGGCGCTTCGCCATGCCAAACACCCCAATAATGATGATCCCCATATTTGAACAAATCCGGATCTTCCCAATTGTGCATGGGTGACGAAGACAGGTAATGCCGCTCAGGGTCCAGTTCATTGACCAGTCGTGGAAGTAAAACCTGAAAAAGGGCATAGTAATCTGCCTGAAGCTTCTTCATATCCGAGGAGCTGTAATCAAATTTCTCCTGCCAGCCCCAGTTGTCCCACCCCATCTCAATTTCATTGTTGCCACACCACATGATAATCGAAGGATGATTTCTCAACCGCTTGATGTTACAGGTCGCCTCCTCAGCAACATTATCCATGAAGCGCTGGTCTCCTGGATACATGGTACAGGCAAACATGAAGTCCTGCCAAATCAAAATACCATGTTCATCTGCCAGGTCGTAAAATAAGTTGGACTCATATACACCTCCACCCCAGACACGTAACATATTCATATTGGCCAATACGGCATCCTTAAACAGCGTTTTGTATCTATCATCCGAGACCCGGGTTAAAAAACTATCCTGTGGAATGTAGTTTGCCCCTTTTGCGTAAACGGGGACATTGTTCACTTTGAAGTAAAAAGACTGACCCTGGTCATCTTTCTTTATCACTGTTTCAATGGTCCTCAGGCCTACTTTTTGATGCGTAGTATCGATCACCTTTTCGTCGATAATCAGGTCTAATCGAAATTCGTAGAGAAACGCTTCACCCATACCTCTGGGCCACCATTTCTTATAATCTTCGATAATCACTTCCTGGGCTATGTGATTATCGCCTTCTTCAAGGAAATAGGACATGCCATTGAGATCAATATCCTCATTCAGGCAAGTAATTTCCAGTATAGCTTTTGAATCGCCAAAAGCGCAAACTTCCATTTCAAAATTTACCCTCGCACTTCTAGGGCCTAAGGACTGTCTTATGTGTACTTCATCAATACTTGCCTGATCATGAAATTTCAACCAGATGGGCCTCCAAATTCCGGAAGACACAAATCTGGGACCCCAGTCCCATCCGAAATGATAAGGTGCCTTTCTGGAATAAACACTCAAGTTATCTTCGGAATGATCATTCTCTGCGGGGTAGATAATCCCAACATCCCTTGCCTTTTCTGCAACCTCCTGAATAGGTGAGCGGAACAGGAGATGTAGCTTATTTTCTCCTTTGATCAGTACTTTGGAGACATCACACTTCCAGGTCATGAACATATTGGATGCTTCCAGAATCAACGTATCGTTGAGATACACGTCAGCGTAAGAATCCAGACCTTCAAAAATTAAGGTCGCTTTTGGGTCAATAGGGATCTCTTCAACGAAAAAACTTGTCCTGTATTCCCAATTGCGGGACTCGATCCATTGCAGTTCCGTTTCATTTGCCCGATCGAATGGATCCTGAATCAGGTGATTATCCAACAGATCTGTAAAATTGGTACCAGGAACGGATGCCGGATACCATTGCTCCTCTCCAACTGACCTAAATTCCCAATCCGTAACGATAGGCTTCAGGCTTTTATCACTGGCTAGTGGTGTCTTTCTGGTCTTCTGGTCTGTATCATTTAACATGAACTTTCTCTAATTTCTTGGCAGAATTCCCCATTGATGGTAAGGCAATTCTCCTAGGGTGATTTTCAATTCTCCGCCAGACATGAGCACTTCATGGCTAAAAAACGGAACATTAAGTGGTTGACCATTTAATTCGACACTTCGAATGTACTGATTCTTCTCAGATGAGCCCTCAGCCAAAATTTTGAAGGTCTTACCTCCTGGTAAATGGATAATAGCCTCATCAAAAAGCGGACTTGTGAGTGCATATTCACCGTTGGCCGGATTTACAGGATAAAAGCCTAACGCACTGAACACGTACCAGGCTGACATCTGTCCACAATCGTCATTTCCACAAAGACCATCCGGCTGGGTACTGTATTGGGTTCTTAAAATGTTTCGGACTACCTGCTGTGTCTTCCATGGTGAGCCCGCATAATTGTAAAGATAGGCCACATGATGACTAGGTTCATTACCATGTGCATATTGCCCGATCAGCCCGGAAATATCAGCAGAGATATGATTGCCAGTAATCTCAGAATCCGTCGAAAAAAGAGAATCCAGTTTTAGTGTAAATAACTCGGGACCTCCCATCAGTGAGATAAGCCCATTTACATCATGCGGAACAAACCAGGAATGTTGCCAGGCATTTCCCTCTGTATAGTCCGTATTGACGCGATGTTCAGATCTCTTCGGGTCAAATGGTGTTCTCCAGCTTCCATCGCTCAACTTACCTCTCATGAATCCGGTAACCGGGTCATACAACTCTTTGTAGCTCTTAGATCGATTCAGAAAATATTCATAATCTTTATTTTTTCCCAATCGCTTAGCTACCTGTGCAATGCACCAGTCATCAAACGCATATTCCAGGTTTTTAGTCACAGATTCTTCTTCAAGATCACCTGGTATAAACCCGTATGATTTGTAAAATTTCACTCCCCGAATGTCCTGCATGGCACTCTTTTTCATCGCTTCGTAAGCCACATCAATATCAAAACCCTTAAAACCCTTGAAGTATGCATCAGCAATGACAGGAATAGCATGATAGCCCGTCATGGTATTGGTTTCATTACCCAATAACGACCATACCGGAAGCAATCCATATTCGTTATAATGTGCCAGCATTGAGTTGATCATATCATTGACCTTGTCTGTTTGGGTGATGGTGAACAAAGGGTGCGCAGCCCTGAAGGTATCCCAGAGCGAAAAAATGTCGTAACGGGTATACCCTTCTGCAGTGTTGATCACACCTCCGGCGCCTTTGTATTCCTGGTTGTGATCAGAATACACAACTGGGGCGAGGTTGGCATGGTACATGGCTGTGTAGAAGGTTCTTTTGAGGTCGGTATTTTTCGTTTGGATAGCAATTTTTGATAGCTCTTTTTCCCAGGCAACCACCGCATCTGCTCTTACTTCTTCAAAACTTTTATTTTCCGATTCAGACAAGCTCCGAATCGCGCCTGCCTCTGAGGCACTGGAAATTCCGGTTCTGACAAGAATTTCTGATGGCGAGGTTCCATTCGAAAAACTTAAGACTGCCTTGAGGTTTGTCCCTTGATGAGAATCACCTGACAGCAAAGCTGTGCTATCTGCGAAATCAGCTTCTTGAATGGGTCTGGAAAAGGTAATCGCAAAGTAGACTCGTTGGTCTTCGGCCCAACCTTTGGAAAATCGATATCCTGTAATGAGTGTATCATTTACCAGTTCAATTTTACCTTCAGTAGGCTTATCCCAGTTGATCTGATGCGACAAGTCCAGCACAACCGACTTCTTTCCGGCTGGAAAAACATACCGCTGAAGGCCAGATCTCTTCGTTGCTGTAAGGGAGACATCTATGTCTGAATTCTGAAGATTTACGCGATAAAACCCGGGGGAAGCTTCTTCGGATTGGTGCGTATATTTCCCATAATAATCGTAATCTGTCCGGGACTTGATTTCTTTCGTCAAATCAACCTCATTGGTTGTTGGCATCAATCGAATATCACCCAGGTCTCCGATTCCTGTTCCAGACAAATGCAGGTGACTAAATCCAACCACGATGCTATCGGAGTAGTGATAGCCCGAACACCAATCCCAGCCTCCAACGCCATTGTCGGGGCTAACCTGCACACCACCAAATGGAACCGTAGCCCCGGGAAACGTATGACCATGAGCGCCTGTACCTATGAAAGGGTCCACAAAATCGACCAGATTCTCTGAAATAGATAAGGGTACCTGCTTTTCACAGCTGCTGCAGAAGATCAGGACCATGAACAGCATGATCAGTTCTTTTTTCCATTCACTCAAGCCTCTATTAAGATGATGTATCATGATCAATAATGCCTTAGAGGTGATGGTCGATGACCCCTAAGGCCGTAAAACAAAATGTACAGATAGCATATCACAGGTAACAAGAATGATAACTGGATACCAAATGAATCCGCCAGGGCTCCCTGCATTGGAGGGATGATCGCACCGCCAACGATCATCATCACTAGCAGCGATGAACCCTGGCTCGTGTATTTTCCAAGATCTTTGATGGCCAAAGTGAATATATTGGACCACAAGATTGAATTGAAAGCGCCAATAGCAATGGCGCACCAGAATGCTGTTAAACCGTTTGAAAAAACCATGATCAATAACAGCGCGACTACCACTGTTGCAAAAACCGATAGGGTTCGTGCCGGATTAGGTCCCGAAATCAGGAATGCCAGATAATTAATAACAAGGAAAAGTAAGAAGATCGAAACCTCAGCAAATGGAATGAACTCCATAAAAAACTGATCCCCATCATTCTTTATCCCAGTGATAAAATACACCACGAAAAAACTAACAATAGATAATCCAGCCATAATGAGGTATTTCTTTGTCTTGTCAGAAATGCCTCCCATAGATACCGACCCTAAAAATCGGCCAATCATAGCGCCACCCCAATAGTAGGCCAGGAATTTACCCCCTTCAGCTTCTTCAAGACCCATGACATTTTCCAATTGGAAAAAGCTAATCAGATAGCTTCCTACGGAAACTTCTCCTCCCACGTACATGAAAATGGCAATCATTCCAAGCAGCAAATGCCGGAATTTCAATACTTCGGTACCTTTTAGGGTTTCTTCTTTGTTGACAAATGAAGGCAGCTTCACCCACTTGACAAGTAGTGCCAGAAGGAAAAAGAGACCACCATAAATTAAATACGGCAGTTTCAGAGAATCCACTGAAATCGTGCCGTTTGAAAATATCTTATATATCAAAAGTGCCCCTACGACCGGAGCCAGTGTTGTTCCAAAAGAATTGAAACCCTGAGCGAGATTGAGCCTACTGGAGGCTGTTTCTTCTTTTCCCAGAATAGCCGCATAGGGATTAGCAGCGATTTGTAGAATGGTGACACCTGAGGCGAGAACGAATAACGCAGCCAAAAAGAATCCATAGACCTGATATTCGGCAGAAGGATAGAACAAACAACATCCAATTCCACAGAGTATTAATCCCAGGATAATTCCGTTTTTATATCCAATTCTGGAAATGGGGTCTTCCCTGGTTACGGAGATGATGAAATAGATCAGGCTGATAATGAAAAAGGCAATGAAAAAAGCAAACTGAACAAGTCCTGCCTGAAAGAAACTTAAACTGAAAACGGATTTAAGATGTGGGATCAATACATCATTCATCACTGTGATGAATCCCCACATGAAAAACAAAAACGCGATGGTAATGAAAGGCCTTACGTTGCTTGGAAGTGTATTTTCTTTCACAAGTGAATGATCTTAATCAAACTGAAAACAAAAGGAAATCGGGTAGGCAGAACCTACCCGATAATCAAACTATCTATTTTGTTTGTATGAAGGTTTTTTGGAGGTTGATCGGAGGCTCCCGTGCAAGAGCCCCCATATTAATCAACCTATCATCAGTAGCTAAATCAATTAACGTCCCACCAGAGTCTGGTAAGGAAATTATCTTCTCCCTGAGCAGATACTGCTGCCGATGCATTTGGATTGCTGGCAACTTCTCCGCCATTGTATTGCATCCTTCGAGGAATCACTCCTCCGGTTACATTGCCCGTATAGTTTACAGGAGTAAGCGCCGGAAATCCCGTTCTTCTCCAGTTGGCGTAAGACTCCAGGTGATTGAAATAAGTTGCCGCCCAGTACTGTTCTCCGATCATTCGATTTTGATCAGCAGAAGAGGCAGCTCCAAAACCCAGAGACGTGATGTATGCTCCTGTAGTCCCGCCATCGACGGATAAGGAAGCATCATAGTTTACCCAGTTGTCGATCGCTGCGGCAACACCAGCCTCAAAATGAGTTGTGGCATCCCCACTTACATTCCATCCATTAAGGCTGGCTTCAGCCAGGGTCAAGGCGACCTCAGCATAAGTGATGAAATACATAGGATCAGAGTAATCATACAGTAGTGGATTCAGGAATGAGTACAAATTGTCTCTGGAAAAATCCTCAGCCACAGCGATCAAACCTTCGTCAATCGCATGTTGTACTATTGTCTCAGAATCATGTCCATTTGGCAATCCTCTTTGGTTAGCGGGATCTGTGTCCCAGGTACCTGGATCCAATGGGCTACCCAATCCACCACTAATAATCATTAACCGTGGATCATTACCATTCTGCATCCAGTTGATAAATGTTTCACTGGGCCGAGCATTAGAATGTTCCCCACCATTTCCATTCGTGAATACCTCTGAGTTACCATTTCGGTTGATTCCCTGAGGTCCATCCGTATGGACAATTCTGGCGTTATCGGCATTGCTCGTGAAAACACCAGCACTATGACCAGCAGCTTCTTCCACCACACTTTGAGCAGTTCCTGCATTGACGCCAGACATTCTCATGCCTATTCTCAAAAGCAAAGAGTTCGCAAACTTCTGCCACTGAACGATATCACCACCGTACATGATGTCCTGTCCACCAAGATCACCACCGCTCGCAGAAAGTTGATTTCTTGCTGCACGTAGTTCGTCCACCAGTAAACCATAAACAGTCTCCTGAGACTCATAAGTCGGGAACCAGTTTTGATCTCCATCAAGACCTCTTCCGGCTTGTGTGTAAGGAATTGCACCGTAAAGATCCGTTAATCGGTGAAGGGAAAAACAACGCATGATCGTAGCAACCGCATTTAGATTCTCGCTCCCTGCTACTCCGGCAGTTTGATCTACGATATGGGTCAAGGTCTTTAATGGATCTGGATAATACCGATCCCAAAGAGAAGAACTATACCCTTCGTTGAGCAAATACTTGTCTCCAGACCAGTAACCTGCCAAAGACGCATTATGCTGAATCATAGTAGAACTATAAATCAGGTTCGCTCGCCACATCTCATATCTACCCCCTGCTACTTGTAGTTGGCCAGTCGGCAACAAGAACGAAAGATCAATTTCTTCCGAGGCATTAGGATTCACATTGAGTTCCAATAACTTATCGTTATCGCAAGAGGTTACTATGAATATTGTGCATAGTACCGTCATCCAAAATACTTTATTTCTCATCATTGTATTTTTTAAATATTTCAAACCACAGAGATTAGAAACTCACACTTAAATTGAAACCAAAATTTCTGGTTGCAGGCAATGCAAAGAATTCCAGACCCTGCGTTCTGGCAGAGTGACTATATCCGGCTTCCGGATCGATATTTGGAACATTCGACCATAACAGGGCCAAATTTCTACCTACGACGGAGAAGTTTGCTGATGCAAATGGTGTATTCTCCAAAACAGAAGGGGGAACCCTATAGCCTATTGACAGTTCTCTAAGTTTCCCAAATGAAGCATCATAAATGAAATTTTCCGTAATGTCATTATAACGGTTATAGTAATCATCTACATTTTCAGGAGCAATCTCAATGGTCACAGAACTTCCACTCTCATCTACTCCACTCACTGAAAGTCCAGTTTCCCGACCCGGTAATGTCTCTTTGTGGGCACCAAATCCATAGGCCAGGACATTTGTTCCAGACATCAGTGATCCGCCGCTTCTCATATCAACCAACACATTGAGGCTGAAATCCTGATAATTGAAAGTATTTTGAATACCCGCACTGAACGGATGGCGACCCTCTCCAAGAATCTCAAAACTTTCACTTCTTACCGGATAACCGTTAGCATCATAGACTTTCTGCCCGTTAATGGTTCGGTGCGTATATCCTGCGATCAAGCCAAGCGGCTGACCTACAACATGTCTGATTCTTTCCTGTCGCGTTCTTGCTTCATCCAAATTCAACTCGGTGATTGGATTACCTTGAGAATCTTCACCCAGATTTACAGCCTCACTTATGTTGTTGGCCATGTTGAATGAAACATCCCAAGAGAAAGAACTTAGCTGAACGGGTTTACCTGTAATCAGTAGCTCGACCCCTTTGTTGGAAAGTTCACCAACATTCACCAATACACTTCCAAATCCGGAGGTAGATGAAATAGAGGCACCAAGGATATCATCCGTAGTGGTTCGATCATAGTAAGCAAAGTCTATACCTAGTCGGTTGTTGAACATATTCAATGCCAAACCAACTTCAAGCTCCGTGGACGTATAGGGTTTCAGGGCAGCATTTGGGATCTGTCCATTTTGTAGTCTACCCAATGTAGCCCCCTGATGAGAAACCCCCAACAGGCCATAATTGATATTAAGTGCATAAGCACTGGGTGCTCCACCACCAACGCTGGCAATAGATGCTCGAACCTTACCAAAATTGATAATTGAAGGCAAATCCAGTAGCTCAGAGAATACCACACTCAGACCTGCTCCAGGATAGAACAATTTGTTGTCGTCAGCAGATAGCGTTGAGAAATAGTCCTGCCTTCCGGAGAAATTCAGGAAGATAGAACCTAAATAGGAAATGTTAGCCTGCCCGAAATAAGAGTTGACCCCCACCTCAGAAAATTCATATTGATATCCTTGGTTTGCAACATTGGTTACCGAATGGAAGAAAGGAATGTTCAGGTCATTACCTCCAATATTTACCCTTTCTGCAGTGGTTCTTCTTCTGTTCCCACCTATCAGTGCATCAATTTCAAAGTCACCAAACCCTCGATTAAATCCTATAAAAAGGTCCATGTTCTCTTCGCTCACATTTCGAGTGATATCCTGGAAAGAACCTAGAGGTTTGAAGGCCGTCCCATAAGCTTCTACCGATTCTGCCTGGATATATGATACATCAACGCCCATTCGACTTTGAACATAAAGCCAATCGGTGATATCGTATTTCAGCATTGCGGTTCCGAAGAATCTATTCTTGACATCTTCTCTTCGCCATTGGTAGGCAGCCCAGTATGGGTTTTGGGCAAAGACATTACCCTGATGACGCAACTCAGTCCCATCTTCCTGGGCACCTAATTTATCAGTTGTCCCTTTCAATGACTCAAATGTCAAAGCTGGAGTTCTGATCAAAGCAGTAAAGTTCGGGTTACCTGGAGTATCAGAAACTCTGGGTCTGTTCTTGCTTTTTTCACGCGTGAACTGACCTGTTACCTGAGCGGATAGCTTACCATAGTTTCCGGAAACATTCAGATTAAGTGTCTGACGATCAAATCCTGAATTAGGCACTATATCCTCATTTTGTAGGTCAGAGAAAGACATTCTGTACGTATGATTTTCGTTACCGCCGGACAGTCCCAGTGTATTGGTAAGGGTAAATCCAGCTTCGTAGAAGTCTTTCAGGGTTTGACCCTGATCAGAATAGGGTCTCTCAACTCCATCAAATTGCACCACACTTGTTCCGTCTAATCTGGCTCCCCAGGAATTAATCCCGTTTTGAAGCGCGCTTTCCTGGTTCGCTGGCTTTTCACCATTTTGTCCGTGACCAAATTGATTTTGAAATTCCGTATGATCAATCACACTGTTCACCGTGAAATTGCTGTTGTAGGTCACACCTACACCTTTTTGCGCCTTACCTGTTTTAGTCGTTATCAAGATCACACCGTTTGCTGCCCTCGATCCATATAGGGCCGCCGCGGTACTTCCTTTCAATACAGAAATACTCTCAATGTCATCCGGATTTAATGATGATAGTCCGTCTCCTCCATCATTACCACCCCAAACTCCAGCTGCACCGAAGTTGCTGTTGTCGATAGGTAAACCATTAATAACATAAAGTGGTTGGTCATTGCCTCCGAGAGAAGAACCACCACGAATCACTACCCGGCTCGTTCCCGCTGCTCCAGTCGATGGATTAGAAACGTTCACACCGGCGACCTTCCCCGAAAGAGCAGATCCCAGATTGATGGCTCTGGACTCTACAAACTGATCTCCGTCTACCTGAGTGACAGAATAGCCCAGGGCCTTCTTTTCACGTTCAAGTCCGAATGCTGTTACGACCACTTCGTCAAGCGCTTCGACATCATAGTTTAATGTGACATCAACTACAGATCTTGATCCTACCTGGACTTCTGCAGTTTTGAAGCCTACGTAGCTTATTACGAGTGTTGCATTTGATGTAGATACAGTAATTGTATAATTACCACTTACATCAGAAACTGCTCCATTACTCGTCCCTTTTTCAAGGATGGTTACACCTGGAAGGCCCTCTCCATCGTCTCCAGTGACCCGACCGGATACGGCTGTCTGTGCCCTGATTGTAAAAATCAGGGCAAGCAGACAAGTAATTGCAAGTAAAGTTTTCTTCATGATTTAGATTTTAAGTACAGGAACTCAATGGTAATGTTACTAAGGTCTTGCAAAAAAACAAAGCTATTCCTGCAAAAACATGCAATTTTAAATCATAAATACGAAAAATAGCGCACGGAACAGGAAGATGCATATAAAGCATATTTACAATTAATGGCCATTAATTCTTATTATAATCATTCAATCGTTTTCATTCAAAAACTTATTTAGCGCATTAATCAGATATCAATTTGCATGTTTATGCGTTTTTATATTGATTTACTTATAAATCGATTGATTTGTGATCGTGACGTGGTAATCATAACTATGCTTATTGGAAACAGTTGACATGCGCGTATGCTAAAACAGGAGCGGCAAGAGCTTATTCTTTCGGAAATAACTTCCAACAACAAAGTCCATTCTGTGGACTTGAGCCTGAAACTGAATGTTTCGGAGGATACCATAAGAAGGGACCTGAAAGAATTGGCAGACCAGGGTTATGTCAAAAAAGTACATGGAGGTGCTATGGCCAATCCTGTGGGACCTCAACTGGAAAAGCAGGAATCCATTTCTCATGAAAATGAGCGGCAGTTGTTGATCAATAAATGTATTCCTCTGCTCAAGCCCAATGCAATACTTATTATTGAAGGATCCGAAACGGCTGCCATGTTTGCTGATTATCTACCTGCTGATTTTTCACTTACAGTTTTTACCAACTCTCTTCCGGTAGCCAACCGGTTGCTACACGCCCATCATGTGGATACTCATTTTATTGGTGGTAGCATTTCCATTGAACACCGCAGTACCATGGGCACTGAAGTAATTCAAAATCTCGCAGACATACAGGCAGATTTTTGCTTTATGGAATTTTCAGGTATTCATGCAGAAATTGGCATTACCTCCTCCAACCGTGAGTATGCCATGACTTTAAAGGCAATGATCCGGTCAGCAAACGAATTGATTGGATTGAGTTTATCTAAAGATATTGGAAGCATGCAACCCTTTAGAGTGGCCACAGTAGATAAGGTAAATAAGTTGGTCACGGAATTAGAAATTCCAACGAAGCATTTGGCTTCATTTTCGGCTAAAGGAGTCGAGGTACTATAATGATCATTCCATGAAACTAACAAACCTCCATATTTTCCTAAGTCTCACTTTATCACTTGTCCGTCTCAGTTGTTTTGCCCAATCGCCAGCCGACTATGTCAATCCATTTATTGGCACAACCAATTATGGCGCGACTCATCCTGGCGCACAGTACCCACATGCCATGGCATCCGTCAGCCCATTCAATGTGGCTTTCAAAAAAGAGGAAGGAAATGTTCACGAAAAGGACAGTGAATGGAATTCGCGTGTTTACATTCATGAGCACGAATACCTCACTGGTTACAGCCACGTCAATCTCAGCGGCGTAGGTTGCCCCGATCTGGGAAGCCTTCTTACCATGCCCACAAATGGTCCGCTGGAGTTGGACCCGGAAGTTTATGCCACGACCTATTCCGATCAGGAAGCTCGTCCGGGATATTTCACCCATCAATTGGATAAGTACCAAACGAAAGTCGAGCTCAGCAGCACACTCAGAGCCGGGATCAGCCGATACACATTCCCAAAGGGCGAAAACAATATATTAATCAATTTGGGACTGGGGCTGACCAATGAGTCCGGAGCCATGGTGAAAGTCGTTTCTGACCAGGAAGTTGAAGGTTATAAGACAATCGGTACCTTTTGCTATCATGCTGAAGATGTTCGGCCCATCTATTTTGTAGCGCGCCTGAGCAAGTCCGCAAAAAGCTACGGGGCCTGGAAAAAGATGCCTAAATATCATGCAGTCGAAGGTGACTGGGTGAAGTACAATGACACTTATAAGCCTTACGAAAAGTATGCCTACGAGCTTCCTGGCGAAAATGTAGGTGCCTACTTCTCTTTCGATACAGAAGATCAGGAACAAATAAGCGTTAAAGTCGGCATCTCCTATGTCAGCATCGAAAACGCCCGAGAAAACCTAAATCAGGAAATTCCAGGTTTTGATTTTGATCAAATCTCCCAGACCTCCTATGATAAATGGAATGAATTACTCAGCAGAATCATGGTCGAGGGTGCTGAAGATGACAAAACCATTTTCTACTCAGCGTTATACCATACGCTCATTCACCCCAACATCATACAGGATGTTAATGGAGAATATCCATTAATGGCACAAGCAGGCAAGGCCACTTCAAAAGGGAGAAACAGGTATTCGGTCTTTTCGCTTTGGGACACCTATCGAAATGTTCATCCTTTCCTAAGCCTGGTTTATCCCGAACTTCAATCAGAGATGGTCAACACTATGGTCGATATGTATGCAGAAAGTGGATGGATGCCAAAATGGGAACTAGCGGGCATGGAAACAGGAGTAATGGTCGGTGATCCGGCTGCACCTGTTATTGCAGACACTTATCTAAGAGGTATTCAGGATTTTGATGTGCAGTTAGCTTACGAGGGTATTCTTAAATCCGGAAATGCGGTGATTAACAACCCCTTACGTCCAGGCAACAAAGATTATCTAAACTATGGCTACGTACCCGTGAATGAAAAGGACATTTGGGGAGGCTCAGTCTCTACCTCTCAGGAGTATTATATTTCTGACTGGAACATTGCCCAATTGAGCAAAGCACTTGGCAATCAAGCCAACTACAAAACCTATCAGCGTCGTTCGATGGGTTATAAATCGCTGTTTGATGAAGGTACAGGTATGCTACGTCCTAAACTTGCTAAAGGAGACTGGCATGCTCCCTTTGACCCGCTAAAGGGTAAGAATTTCGAACCAACAGTAGGATATGTGGAGGGTTGTGCCTGGAATTACCGGTTCTACGTGCCCCATGATATTCCGGGATTAATCAAACTCAATGGCGGCCCCAGGGCCTTTGTGGACGAACTTCAAAAAACATTCGATCTGGATCATTTTGACATGGCCAATGAACCAGATATCACCTACCCTTTCTTATTCAATTATGTGAAAGGAGAAGAATGGCGTACGCAAAAAACAGTGCAGGAATTGATCAGAACCTATTACACCAATACCCCTGGAGGCATCCCTGGAAATGATGATACCGGCGCACTTTCCACCTGGTTACTGTTTAGTATGATGGGCATTTATCCTGTATGCCCAGGAGATATGGATTACGCCTTGTTTACGCCTTCTTTTGATAAGGTCACCATCAACCTCAATGAAAAATACTATGGAAATGATCAGATCATCTTAAAAACAGAGAAATCAAGCGAAAACAGTCCCTACATCGATCGCATGTCGTTGAACAGCAAGCCCCACAAGCAGTTTTTCTTGTCTCATGGCGACCTGACGAAAGGAAACACTTTTACATTTTACCTTACTGATAAGCCTAAGTAGTAAAATGACGAACATCCAGTCAAATATTTTATCTGTTCTTATCGTTGTACTCGCCTGGTCTTGCCAGCCTTCGGATTCCGGTAAAATTCAGAGCAATCGTAAGCTATTCACACAATTACCTTCTTCAGAAACAGGCATCAATTTCAGCAATGAAGTAAATGATGAGAAGGAACACAACATCTTGCTGTATGCGAACTATTACGGTGGTGCTGGTGTTGGCGTAGGCGATTTCGATCAGGATGGATTAGCTGACCTTTATTTTGCCGGAAATCTGGTCAATGATCGGCTGTACCACAATTTGGGAGATTTTAAATTCGAGGATATTTCAGTCTCAGCAAAACTGGAAAATACAGGTAGTTGGTCTTCTGGGGTAATCGTGGGGGACGTCAATAATGATGGCTGGGACGATATTTATGTCACCTGTGAACTGTACGACGACCAACCTACTCGTCGCGCCAACAAGCTGTACATCAATCAGGGAAATCTGACTTTTAAAAATGAGGCAGCCCAATGGGGAGTAGCCGATACTGCCCGCACACGGCATGCTACTTTCCTCGATTTTGATAAAGATGGTGATCTGGACTTGTTTGTCCTGAATCAGCCACCTAACCCAGGAAACTATTCTATTTATAAAGATGCGGACCTGACGAAAAACGAATACACTTCCCGATTGTATCAAAATACGGGTTCGACTTTCATTGATATTACCAAACAGGCCGGAGTACTCAAAACGGGTTTTCCCAACAGCGTGGTGGCAACAGATCTTGACAAAGACGGTTACACCGATTTGTACATAGCCAATGATTTTGATGCACCGGATTTCCTTTACCACAACAATGGAGATGGCACGTTTACAGACATCCTTAAATCTTCAACCGGTCACACTTCCTTTTACAGCATGGGCGTCGATGCGGCAGACGTAAACAATGATGGGTGGCAAGATCTCATGGTACTGGACATGGTTGCTGAGGACAACTTTAGATTGAAAGCCAACATGAGCGGCATGGATCCGGACAATTTCTGGCAGGTGGTTAACAATGGAGGTCACTATCAATACATGTTTAACACGCTACTACTCAACCGGGGCCAAAATTCATTTGGTGACGTTGCCCAATATGCCGGAGTAGCAGCCACAGACTGGAGTTGGTCCAATCTGTTTGCCGATCTCGACAATGATGGGCTCAAAGACCTCTACATCACCAATGGGTTGGTTCGGGATATTCGGAATACCGATGCCCAAAAGAAATTTACAAAGCATGTAGTGGAAACATCAATTGAGTTTATCCGGGCTTACCCGGACTCTGCGGACATCTCGATGCTGGACATCATAGACCTGGAAGCTTCTCTGAAGCTTATCCCTTCTGAGAAACTTACGAATTATGCCTATCAAAATACAGGTGATGCCGCCTTTGAGAAGAAGACAGATGATTGGGGGCTCAGTCAAAAGTCATTTTCAAATGGCTCAGCATATGCGGATCTGAATAATGATGGTTACCTCGACCTTATTGTCAATAACATCAATGAACCGGCATTCATATTTAAAAATGAAGGGTCCGGTACCCGTCAAAACAACTTTCTCAGGATCAAATTGGAAGACCCTGACCAGAAAACCACATTGGGGACCACCATCATGATTGAGGCCAATGGCATGCAGCAATTCTTCACAACTACCAGTGTTCGGGGTATGTACTCAACGAGTGAGCAAATTGTGCATTTTGGATTAGGAAGAGCCACCGAAGTAAATAAAATTGAGATCACCTGGCCGGACGGCACAGTTACTACTAAGATGGAAGCATCGACCAATCAGCTTCTAAACATCAGGAAAAACACCGGCGCCCCATCGAACACCAAACCCCAGTCTACCCTTTTTCAAGTGAAAAATGAAGAAAACGGACTTCAATTCAAGCACAAGGAAAACTATTTCGACGACTATCGCTTTCAGGTATTACTCCCTCATGAGTTGTCTCATTTTGGTCCGGCAATGGCTGTCGCAGATGTAAATGGAGACGGAGCGGATGACTTGTTTTTTGGTGGCGCCTCTGGCCAGACAGGAACACTGTTAATCCAGGAAAATGATGGCAGTTTCAAAAAAGCTGGACAGCAACCCTGGCAGCAACAGTCTATTATGGAGGATGTAGATGCCATTTTTTTTGATGCCGATCAGGATGGAGATGAGGACCTGTATATTGGAAGCGGAGGCAATGAATTTGAAGCCAATCACATCTTCTACACGGATCGATTGTACATCAATAACGGGTCTGGCCATTTCACCTATGACCCGGACCTATTACCAGCACTGCATATCAGCACAGGTGTAGTTCTTCCTCTCGATTACGACAAAGATGGGGATCAGGATTTATTCATCGGAGAACGGTTCATTCCCCGAGATTACCCGGCACCCGGATCAGGATTTTTATTAGAGAACGAAAACGGTCGATTTAAAGAAGTGACCAGCGATGTGGCCCCGGATTTCTTCCAATTGGGATTGATCACGGATGCAGTGACCTCAGACCTGGATCAAGATGGAAATGAGGACCTTCTGATCACTGGCGAATGGATGACACCAAAAGTCTTTCTGAATAAAGAAAATGGATTTGTAGACCACACCGAAGCCTTCGGACTGGATTCGCTACATGGCTGGTGGTTCAGTATTCAAAAAGCAGATTTTGATCAGGATGGAGATGATGATTTTGTGCTCGGTAATCTGGGTACAAATTACAAATACCAGGCCTCCAAGGAAGAACCATTCGAGGTGTATTACAACGATTTTGACGGCAATGGCTCCAAAGACATTGTCCTTAGCTACTACAACTTCGGGAAGCAATATCCGGTACGAGGCAAATCCTGCTCCACACAACAGGTCCCTGATCTCTCCAAAAAGTTTGATACCTATGAATTGTTCGCGGCTTCCGGATTGAATGAGATCTATGAACCAGAAAAACTACAAGGAGGACTACATCTGATTGCCAGTCATTTCGAAAGCATGGTCATCGTAAATAAGGGAAACAATACCCTGTCAACAAAAGCCTTACCCGCTTCAGCACAGTGGGCCCCCATCATGGACATTGTGGTTGATGACTTCAATAAAGACGGACACCTGGATTTGATCTATGGAGGCAATCTCTATGTTTCTGAAATCGAGACGAGCCGTGCCGACGCAGGCATCGGAGGTTTACTCCTCGGGAATGGAAATGGAGATTTTCAAGCGGTTCCTGCTAGTAAAAGCGGCATTTACGTACCCAAAGACATTCGTGAAATTGAACAGGTTACCATCAATGGAAATAACGTTCTTGTTTTCGCCAACAACAACGATCAATTGGTCACGCTAGAAAGTACCTTGCCATGAACAACATCATACTTTGTCAACTAAAATCAGCTATCACATTAAGGCCCTCAAAACCATGCCTGGCGACAGACAGGCGTGATTCAAAAATGATTTCCGAAAAATTTACCCGTCAACAAGGCTGGTCTAATTTGACAAAAGCACTTGGAATTAATAGACGAAACCCGGCAGTGCTAACCTGTCTCACCATTTTTTGTTTGATAGCTTCCCTCCCACTTTGGAGTCAACAATATGAAGGTTACTTATTCAATCCTGAAAAGTATGTGGCACATCGAAGCATTACTTCGTTACAAGTAGATGGTAAGCTGGACGAGGAAAGTTGGCAAAAAGCCTCCTGGACGAAGGATTTTGTTGATATCGAAGGGGACTTTGCTCCCACTCCTCCCTATCACCAGACAAGGATCAAAATGCTATGGGACGACACCTATCTCTACATCGGCGCTGAAATCATTGAACCGGATGTTTGGGCAACCTACACAGACCGAGATGCGGTTATTTTCCACGAGAATGATTTTGAGGTATTTATCGACCCGGATGGTGATTCGCACAACTACTATGAATTGGAAATAAACGCACTGGGTACCATTTGGGACCTGATCTTGCTCAAACCTTATCGGGATGGAGGTCCTGCCCTCAATGCCTGGGACATTGCGGGATTAAAAAGCGGTGTGCATGTTTATGGCACTTTGAATGACCCCTCTGACAAAGATGAGAAATGGACCGTCGAATTGGCCTTCCCCTGGAAAATGCTCAAAGAAGCTGCCAGGCCCAACCGGAGACCTGTTGATGGTGAGCAATGGCGCATGAACTTCTCGCGGGTGCACTGGAAGATCAAAGCTGAAAATGGAGTTTATGTCAAAGAAATAGATCCGGCCACCGGAAAGACTTATCCCGAATACAATTGGGTATGGTCCGAACAGGGAAAAATCGCCATGCACCAACCCGAAACCTGGGGCTATGTACAATTTTCAGAAGTCAGAGTAGGTAAAAAGCGTGTGCCGTTCAATTCCTTACCTATTGCATCCACCAAGTGGTCTATGTATCAGTTTTACTATGCTCAGCGTGCGTATTTTGAGGCAACAGGTGCTTATGCCAAGACTATCGAAGATCTGAATCTTGGCGCGGCTCATCAACAATTATTGTCCTCATTTTTATCGATTACTGTAAGTCCTGTTTCCTTTGATGCGGTTTATCGCCAAGGGAAAACAACCCTTTCCATTGACCAGGAAGGTAAATTCCAAAACCTAACGCAACCATGAAAAAACGAACTTTTCTTAAAAATGTAGGCCTTTCCTCCCTGGCCCTCTCCGGCAGCTCCTTCATTTGGCAAGCCTGTACGCCGACGCAACGGGACTCGACAGAAGCAAGTGCACCTGAACTGAAGAATTGGGCATGGATCAAACCTCCCATGAAATGGAGTCTGGACGACTGGAAAACCAATCTGGCCAATGCCAAATCTTGTGGTATCGATGCCATTGTGCTGGAATGTTACAATTCCAATGCTACGATCTACCCGCATTTCAATGAAGACATTCCTATGCGTGCAGATTTACTGCAAGATGTGATCGGCATTTGCAAATCCCTCGAGTTAGAGATCCATACCTGGATGTGGACCGTACCCTGTAATATCCCGGCGATCATCGAGAAGCATCCGGACTGGTACGCGGTAAATGGTCTGGGTCAACCGGCGCACACGCACCCAGCCTATGTCAATTACTACAAATTCCTCGACCCCTGTCACCCGGAAGTACAGGAATTTATAGCTAACAACGTCAAGTCGCTTGCACAGATCGAGGGTTCTGACGGAGTGCACCTGGACTATGTCCGCTTACCTGATGTAATTCTTGCAGAAGCACTACAGCCCACCTATGATATCGTACAGGACCGGGAATTCCCTGAATACGATTATAACTACTCAGAATATGCGAGAACGCAATTCAAAGAAAAAACAGGCATCGATCCGCTGGAAGATCTGGAGGACCCATCAGCCCATAACGAGTGGAGGCAATTTCGATACGACAGCATCACAAACCTGGTGAATAATCACCTCCTACCAGAGATCAAGAAAGAAGGGAAAATGGCCACCGCCGCCGTATTCCCCAATTGGGAAAGTGTGCGACAACAGTGGCACAACTGGGATTTAGATGCTTATTTGCCTATGTTGTACCATGGATTTTATAATCGGGAAGTAGATTTTATTGAAGAGCATACCCGGAAAGCCCTCACGAGACTGCAAGGAAAAGCACCTGTTTATAGTGGGTTGTACATGCCCGACATCACTCCAGATCAAATGGCATCGGCACATCAGCATGCACTATCTGCAGGAGCGAAAGGTATCGCCATCTTTGCATTGGAAAACACAAGCCCTGAACAGTGGGCCAGCCTGAAAACGGCACTGAAAAAGACGGTATAAAACAATGATGAATGATCAACAAAGAGCCATTTATTCAAGTTGACCATAAGGAACAAGCTTGCTGGGAAGGATGGGAAGCCATTGGCGGTGAGCTCAAGCGCGCCATCCAAGCCCTGGGCAAAAGTAAAGTTGTTGTTGCTGTTGACTGCTTTCAGGGCACTTACACCGACATCAATTTCAACGCATTAAAAGAAGTCCTTGTTCCTGACACCTCCTGTCAGATCAGAGACATCTATCGCAGCGAACGTGAAATCCGGGACATGGTCAGCAAGGATCTGGATGTCAAATCCGGAGCAGCCAAAGTTTCTACCCACAGCATTGAAGACTACTTCGATCCTGAAAAGCTGGCAGCCATCCGGTCGAACATGGAGATGCTTCAGGAAGGCGTCATCCTTATCCATGGCACCGGGGCCAGTAAGATTCTGGAGGCAGATCTCGTCATCTATTCCGACATCTCACGCTGGGAAATCTTTCAGCGTTTCAGACGAAATGATATTTCGAACCTGGGTGTCACCAATAAAACAGATCATTTCGACCATCAGTACCGATGGGGGTATTTCGTAGACTGGAGAATCTGCGACAAGATCAAAAAGCAGCTGATCGGCAACTGCCACTACTTCATGGAATCCAACAACTGGCAAAAACCCAAGTTGGCTAATGGGGATGTCATGCGTGCAGGCTTTAATCAAGCAACACGTCAGCCCATATTCATGGCTCCCTTCTTTGATCCGGAACTCTGGGATCAGCAATCGATCAACGATTTAAAGCAGGAAGACTTTGAGTGGGGATTTAACTGTGACATAGAGGAAGACAATGTGCTGCTGCGCATCAGCAATAGTCTTTTTGAAACCCCTGCCATCAATCTGGTTTACTACCAGGCTACCAAGTTGCTTGGTGCCTCGGTTTATCGCAAATTTGGGTCAGAAGTGCCTGTGAAGTTGAATTTTGTAGACGGCACCGAGGATGGCAATCATTTGAGTGTGGATGTCTACCCCGGCGCTGACCACCTCATGGATCATTATGGCTTACGTTATCAACAAGTAGAAAATTATTACATCATGAATGCCAAAAGGAAGGCACGCATGCATGTAAACCTAAAGGAAGGAACCACAGCAGCAGCATTCAAAGCGGCAGTAGCTACGGGAAACACCAATGAAGTCACTTCCCTGCTCAACTCCATCAACCTGGACAAACACGATCACCTTGCCATTCCGCAGGAAACGATCCATAGCAATGGCAATCAGGCCATCATGCTGCACATCAGCACGGCGCCGCAAATTTTCAAATCCGTGCTTTATAAAGAGAAAAGTGATCCGACTAAAATTTCGACACAAAATGAAGCCTTGATTGGAGAAGTCGCCCGAAATGAAGGCATTAAGGTGGTTAAAAACAATTTCAATGTCCTTAATAGCAAACTCCGTGAAGAATTGCTATCCCCTGATGAAAATTCGCAGATGTGCTTAAGCAGGATCTGGTTTGAAAAAGAATTAAAACAGGAAACAAATGGCATCTTCCAGATCTATAACCTGATCGAAGGCAGTGAAATCATTGTGGAAGGATTAAAAAATGAATTCAAGCCCTTCACGGTCCATTATGCCGAAACCTTTTTCGTTCCTGCCGGAGTGAGTGCGTACCGCATTAGATCAGCCGGTACCTCGAAAGTTGGATTACTCAGGGTGAGACCAAATGTCTAAAAGGCTTTTACACAAGCCTTGTAATCACATTAAAAAATCTCCAGGCGTGTCTGTCCAGACAATTTTAGTACGTCATGGCGGTTTTTTTCAATTTAAAATTCGAAGGAATTTGAAAAAGACTCCTGTCTCTTCCGTGCAACTTGCCCCTTTGCTTCGACAAGCTCAGCATGACAGGGGCTCAGACATATCGCTCACTCTCACGCGATGCATGACCCTCATTCACTAAAATGAGATCGATAACCTTATTTCATACTCACGACTTTTGTTGCATATCCCTTTCCATTTTACCTTACTTTCATAAGCGTGCTTCACTCGCGTATATATGAAAACAACATTAACCATACTTTTATCGACATTAACTCTATACACGTCAGGACAAAATACGTGGATAATTCAAAAGCTACAAATAACGGATTCGACTTACTCCATTATTGACGCTCGATTGAAAAATCATAAAGGAAATATTCTCGAGCACCGGGGGATTGAATACGGCTCAAACAACATTAAAGATTGGGTATCAAAAGCTGTATTCACATATGATTCCGGAAAATTAATTCGTACGGACTTATTCAATCAACGACATCATAGAGGCAAAAAGCCACATGCTGCACATGTCTATCAATTCGATGAAAACGGACAGAAATCAGCTCTGACGGTATATAATCTAACTTCTAAAGACAGTACAATGTCACTGACAAAGGAATTTAATTATATGGCCGACACCAATTTGGTACAAGAAATATCAATTAGGCATATTGATTACGAAGGAAATCGGATTGAACCCCAGAAATCTATCTCTGAATATCGCTACAATGACAGAGGGCAGAAAATTGAAGAGTGGACCATTGACTCTGAAGAAGTAATCAGAAATCACTATTCATTTAAATATGATGACCATGGCAATCTGGTTGAGAAGCGATTGTTAGACCTTATTGACTACCTTGAAAAAACGCTAATTACCTACACCTACAATTCACAAGGCGAGCTATTTACCGACGAGGTTAGGTTCAATAATGGTCAAGTTTTCAGAAGACATAAGTACGTTTACAATCAAGTAGGTGAAATAAGAGAAGTATTGGAGTATTGCGATGAAACCGATTCGCTTTGCACCAAAGTGATCTATGAATACCGAAAAGAAAAATAAAATACGCACATTGGGACACGCTTGATAGCAGAATATGTCATCATCAGGATGAACTTAAAAATCACACCATCAAAGTATCAGAAGTATTTTCTTGGAATAGCTATTGTATTATCGTCTATAGCTATTTCAATAACTTCCAGAGGTGGAAAAGTACATTTAATCTTACAAGATTATCCGGTCATTATTTTCCTACTTATCGTCACGAGCTCATTCCTGATTGTCATCTACCTGCAACTCAACAAAAGAAAAATCACGGATCTTACCAATCAAATTAAGCAGCAAGCCAGCTCAAAAAGCAAAGAAGTTGATGCACTTCTGAATGAATTGACCGTGAGACAAAAGGAGGTTTATGACTTAATCATTTCCGGGAAAACTAATAAAGAGATCATGTCAGATCTATTCATCGAACAAAGCACACTGAAAGTCCCATATCAACCAGATCTATAGCAAGCTGAATGTTAAAAGCAGGAGTCACTTAAGGTCAAAAGCAAACACCTAACAATCAGCTGCTAAGCGTGAAATCAACCCTTTTTCAACCCTCCATTATTTGCTTATGGCAGGGCCAAATATTGAAATTGCCAGGTAAAATCGTTTTGATATGAAAAGTAATTTATTATACCTGGCCATGTTTTTATTAGTCCTTTGTATCCCTTTGAGGGGCAATGGAAAAGAAGTCAGTTGGTTCTGGGCAGACTTGCTATGGGTCCCATTGACCTTAATCGCTGTTGCACTTATCTGCATTGCACGGTATATCTATAAAAAGAGGATTATTGAAGAATCGCAACAGTAGCTAACGGATTGCACATTTCTATAAGGTAAGTAGGCAACTGGATTCCAATCCATAGTCAGTATCGATGAGTAAAAAGTTCGCGAAGCTGGTATTCTAAACTTGTACCAGTAAGGATTGTTAGTCGTCCTTTTTAAGTTTAAGAATTCTGGCACTATGATGTACAGTTAAAATGAAAATGTCGTCATTAATGATTTCATAAATAATTCTGTAGTTGCCTTCGATAATTTCTCTGATGTTCTCTTGTTCAGCTTCTGGAACGATTCTGCCAATTCTTGGATATTCCTCCAGTACTTTAGTTTTGTGATAGAGCTTAGAAACAGTTATTTCGGCATACTTTCGTGAATCGGTTGCAATATATTCACCGATCTCACTTAAGTCCGTTAACGCATTATTTGTCCATACTATTTGAGCCACTTGCCAAGTTTGCTTTTCGCTTCACCATGGGAAAAAGTATTCCCATCCAGAATGTCCTTTCTTCCTTTCTCGATCTTCTCAAGAACCACTAACCTTTCAATTAGTTCTTCAAGTTCAAAGTCCTGTGGCATGTCCTTGATAGAATCAATTGCTACTTGCTTATTCATAAAATAAAGATACTGAAGAAGTCTAATAAAAGTTGAACGTAGGACTGAGTCTGTCTCCTATAATATTTTAAGTGAGCTTTTCTAATCACCAGAAAACTACGTTTAGTTCACTCAGAAATTTAAGGGTGACTTTAACCATTCAATTGCTCTTTAAATGTTTCAGCCGGAAGCAATTGCAACCGTGCTGGCGGAGATACCGATGGATAGCAGAAGCTGTATTGAAAGGTCAATTTCTTTTTCAGCTAAGTCATTTAATTCCTCTTGTGTTTTCTGAGAAAACCCCCAAGATTCTTTTTTACTTGCATTCTTCAGGCTTGAAAAAAAACAAGCATTGTGTGTATGACCCTTTGCATGCGTTTGTAAATAGCTGAGGAATTCGATATCTTAGAAGAACAACAAACAACTAGCCTGCGGGGTTTCGCTTCGGGGTATCGGCAATATGAGAACCTCATTGATAACTTTACTCTTTACTGTTCGTGTGCTTGTGATCCATGCACAGGAAACAGATGTGCTTAGCGTCCAAAACGATACAGCACACATCGAATTAATATCTGTGGATATTGATATACAAGTAATTGGAATTGTAGCAAGTACGGTAACTAAATTAACTTTCTACAACCCAAATGACAGAATTCTAGAAGGTGAATTGAACTTCCCTCTTGCCGAAGGTCAAAATGTTCACCGCTTTGCGATGGATATAAATGGCAAGCTTCGAGAGGGAGTTGTCGTAGAGAAGAATTTGGGACGTAAGGCGTTCGAAGGTGTTGTTCGTCAAGCCATAGATCCCGGCTTGTTGGAAAAAACTGTTGGAAACAATTACAAAGCTCGTATTTATCCGATTCCAGCAAAGGGATATAAGTCCATCTTGATCGGATATGAAGAGGAATTGCAAGGTCTATCTCCATTTTACAGAATCGTAGCTGATTACGGGGTTGTTAAAAATTTCAATTTAAAAGTGGAAGTATTCAATCAGGAATTCCAGCCTGAAATACAGGAGAATGATCTCACCAATTTGAAATTTAAAAAATGGAGGAGCTCGTATTTGGCCGAACTGAAAAAAAGTGATTTTGATGTCACAGGTACATTTAGCTTTAAAATTCCTGAAAACATCAAGGAACAAGTATTTCGACAAAAGTCACCGAATGGTGATTTCTTTTATTTGACGACTAAAGTTGATATTCCCAAAATCAAAAAACAACTTCCTTCGTCTTTGGCCATCATTTGGGATGCTTCAAAATCCGCGGTAGATCGAAACATTGAAAAAGAATTAAGTCTCATTCAACAGTACATTCAATTGATTTCTGATGTTGATGTGCGCCTACTGGTCTTTAGCAATCAAATTCATAGTGATCTTCAATTCAAAATTGCCAATGGCGATTCAGATAGATTGCTGCAATCATTGAGAAATATCACCTATGATGGAGGAACAAGTTATCAATGTCTTCAATTGAAAAACATAGATGCGGAAGAAATTCTGTTCTTTACTGATGGTTTATCTAATCTGGATAAACTGAAAGAGACTGCTGGAATTAATACCCTTCATCTCATATCATCAGCAAAGTCAATTGACAATGATTTTGCCAGATTTCTCACAAAAAGAACAGGTGGTAGTTTCATTAATCTAGTATCCAATGAATTAGATGGGGCTTTGGAGCTATTATCAAACGTTCAATATCAATTTCTCGGAGCAACGTTCAATCACAGAAAAATTGAAGAAGTATATCCCATTGGACCAGTAAACCTGCGTAGCTCCATTTTCTCCGTTACCGGGAAAATTAACTCGAGTAAAGACGTTGAAGTAACCCTGGATTTCGGAGTACAGGGCAAAATTCTTGAATCAAGAAAAATTACAATTCCCAGAGAACTTGTTGAGGGCAAAATAGACAGATTGTGGGCCAACAAAAAGATATCCAGCTTGCTTGAAAATGCCTTTCACGAACCTGAAGTTATCACCAATCTCGGAAAGCGTTTTGGGTTGGTTACACCTTATACTTCATTGATAGTTCTGGATCGAATCGAAGATTATGTTGAATACAACATTGAACCACCTGGCGAACTTAGAGCTGAATATGAACTACTACTTAGTCAAAAAAAAGAGGAGGTTAAAAGTTCTATAAGGGAAATCATCCAGTTGACTCTTGAAGATTATGAGGATAGAATTTATTGGTGGAAAGAAAACCAGAAAGATGTTTCAATTCACAAGCCCAAACAAGATGAATCCAGCGATGATCATTCCGAAAATTCAGATGAATCCGCAGAACAAGATACAACTCCAATTGAAGAGGAGCCCGAGATTGACCAATCTACGACCTTGGCTCCTGTTCTGAACCAACCCAATGTAGATACAACCATTTTCAATCAAGTTATTGAAGGTGTTGTTTTCCATGAAGATCTCTCTCTTCCCGGCGTGACTATTCAAATCAAAGGAACTCAAATGGGCACCATGACCAATATTGATGGAGCTTATAAAGTTCGTGTTAGAGAAGGTGATGTTCTGGTCTTCAATTACATCGGATTTAGTTCGACAGAGATTTCCGTGAATGATGAATTTAGCGGCGATATTAACTTAGAAGAGGATGTTCGGGAGTTAAATGAAGTCGTGGTGGTTGCATTTGCGGAGGAGTTGCAAAAATCATTAACAGGAGCAGTTACAACCATTGTACCACAACAACTTCAAGGTCGAGCATCAGGAGTTCAGATTCAAAGCTCAGAGAAATCAACCATAATCATTCGAGGAAATTCATCCGTGAACGTGGGGTCCAGTCCTCTTTATGTCATAGATGGTGAAATCGCTTCTGAAGATGAATTGAATTGGCTGCAGCCAGATGAAATAGCTTCAACAAATATTATTAAAGGAGAGCATGCGACTGGTCTCTACGGAAATA
The DNA here is from genome assembly GCA_965215825.1 of Cyclobacteriaceae bacterium. GTDB lineage: Bacteria > Bacteroidota > Bacteroidia > Cytophagales > Cyclobacteriaceae > JAWPMT01. Next base: position 3,876,896 of record CBDCEM010000003.1, read on the forward strand.
GAGCGAAAGATGGGGTCATCGTGATAACCACTAAATTGGCACTCGAAGATGAATTAGTCATAGCTGATTCTATCAGCTCCTCTTTTGACCCGGATTTTATCATCAAAGAATGGGAACCGGATGAACCGTATATTGACTCCCTTAAAAACACCCCCTCAAACAAACAGCTCGACCTTTATTTATTGTTGAGAGAGAAATACGGTAAGGCTCCTAGTTTTTATCTTGTTGTGGGTAATTTCTTTATACAAAACAATCAGCAAGACATTGGTCTAAGGGTTTTGTCAAACATTGTCGAATTGCACCTTGAAAACCATGAACTACTAAAAATTCTTGCACACAAATACCTTCAATTAGGAGAGTTGGAAACGAGCATTTTCCTATTTAAACGAATAGTCGAATTGCGACCTGATGAACCCCATTCAAAAAGGGATTTGGCTCTTGCTTATCAAGAAATCGGTGAGTTTCAAAAAGCGTTAGATATTTTAAATGAAATCATAACGACTGATTGGGATGATTTTGAGGATAGATTCCCAATGATAAAATCCACCATTCTTCATGAAATGAACAACCTCATCCATACAAACTATGGTCTAGACAGATCCAAAATCGACAAAGCGTTATTGATTGAAATGCCTGTTGACATCAGAGTTATTTTGGATTGGAACACTTTAGATACTGATTTAGATCTATGGATAACGGAACCGAACGGCGAGCGATGTTTTTACAAAAACCCGCTAACCCTGCTGGGAGGAAGATTGACGGAAGATCTCATGGATGGCTATGGTCCTGAAGAATACTTGTTGAAAGAAGCAGAACCAGGTGAGTATAAAATGGAAATAAATTACTTTGATGAGAGGGTTCAGAAGGTTTCCGGACCAATAACTATACAGGTCTCAATTTTCACAAATTATGGCAAGAAAAATCAAAAGGTGAAGAGGTTAAAGAGAGAACTGAAAGGTGTGGATGAGGTGATTGAAATTGGGAAATTTGTTTGGGATAAAAAAACCGATAAGAACTGATACACAATCTCGTAAATAGATAGAAGAGGATCTCACAAAAAAGCCAGTCCAGGTAATACCAGTTCGCGAAACAGAATCTTAGAAGGTGGCTGCGGAGCCCAACACAGGAGATGCAATGTCCCCCCTTCAACTATTTCTTAGACGCTTAAGCGCCAGCACTGATCCCATAATTAACATCAATAAGACAATACTTACGATTATCCATTTTTTTCCACCCCAGTCTTGTTTGATGGAACCATCACTTCCATAAAAAACCAATGGCGCCCAATAGTAGGGATTGGCAGAAATATTATCCGCTGTGCTCAAATAGTCCAACTTCGCCTGGCGCAAGGAATTAGACTTACTCGTTCCCCTCAATAGGTTTTCATAAAAGGGAACAATAATTTGAGGAGCCACTTTATCTGAAAGCTCCCACAGGCTGAATATCAGGCTCTTGCTTCCCGCATATGAAAAAGATTTCGCCAGATTAACCACGCCATCACCTTTCCTCACTTGACCGACACCTGCATCACAAGCACTTACCACCACCAGGTCAGCGGCTAATTCAACATTAATCAATTCAAAAGTGTATAACTGATTATCCTCTAAAGAATCAGCCTTAGGGTAAAAGCTAATACGGGACCGCATTGGGTTTTCATGATCCACCACTCCATGAAGAGCTAAATGTATGATTTGAAAATCCCGTGCTCTTTTCTTAAACTGACTTTCGCTGGCATTTGACCCGAAATGGTATTCGCCTTCTAATAGCCTGGATATTGCAGCGATCTCAGCACTGGCGCCCGGAATATCCAGGAGGTCTCTATTTCTGAATTCTGAAAATACGCCCGAACCTCCATTTTCAGCATCTCCAAACGAAAACGCGAGTACTTTGGGGTTAGCCTTAAACGAATGATTTTCCGACCATAAATCGGATGAATAATGATAACGAATACTGTGATCTCGTATCAAATAGTGGCAGTTCTTAAAATTCAGTTTGTCCGGAACCGAAGTTAACAGCACATCAAAATTCATAAAGTGTAGTGGGCCATCGGGGATTATTAGTAATTCATGCGTTTTAACCTGTAAGGGTTCAATCAAAAGGGTATACAACTTGTATCCAAGCCTACTATAATTATCGAAATCATTTTCAGCAAGACTTTGATGGAGGGTAGTTATATCTTCGACTAAAGATTCGCTCTTTCCTAAGGTCGTAACTTGAAAAGCAGATTGGGTCAACGTGAACGCTTTTATCTGTTCACCCGCTGTGAAAAACTCCACCAGCGTCTCTGTAGGTCCTAGTTTCTGTTGAATTTCATGGATCGAAAGTTGACTCGAATCATACTTGATTCGGTAATATTCAGGATAATTATTCTGTAATTCTGCAAGCAACTGATCCTCTTCTCGCCGGAGATTAAAAAGCTTTTCACGTACCATGTAAATTTGATTGGAATCCTGCTCGGATTCCAGGTGCAGGTTCAGGTCTCTGGTCTGCCAGTAGTTTCGATCAACCTTTAGCTTCTTCTCGTTTTGAAGAAGACTATCAGGGATACCTGCAAAATGTTTGGCTTTTTGACCAAGCATGTGCAATTTCAACAAGCTACTCTTACTCTTCCTCGAAAAGGCAAAGCCCAGCGCTCCATATTTCCTTTCTTCTCCAGTAAGATTTGACAGTGATTCACAAACTTCAATGGCATCCTGATACAAATGACTGGCTACCTCGCTCCAATGCAAGAAGTCTTCTTGTAACATTGGGATCAATCGCATTTGATAGAGTAAAACATCACTCTGCTGATAACCTTTCAGGGCAGTTTCTAATACTTCGGAATTCCCATCTCGTTCACCTATTCGATGTTGTATTTGCGACTTTAGTAAAAGTGTTCTCAACCATAAAATCTTATCAATAGTGTTGCTAAGGATGTTGTTCGATGCATTCAATGAATCAGAATCCACACGATTTGAAAGAAAGCTTTTATTCAGGTAATGCAACGCAGAATCTAATTGAAGCTCAGCTTCATAATGTTGAGCTATGGACAAATAGGAATTGGCCTTTGCAGGATTTGGCCCAGGAAACAATCTTTCATAAATGGCCAATGAGTGAAATAAATTTTTTTGAGCTGATTTTCGATCGTTTAGACCATCATAGGTGGCAGCCAATTGACGATAAGAATCTGCAGTAAAGATGTGGTTTTCCCCAAATTGCGCCAAGTTGATTCTCAAGGTCCTCTCGTTCACCTTCAAAGCTTCCTGAAAGCGTTCTTCCAATAAATGAACATCAGACATATTAGATAAGGCATCTGTTACCAGGTAGTGATATTCCTGGAAACTCTGCAGGCCGATCTCCAATGCCAATTTCCCATACGTCAATGCTTCTTCAGGTCGATTCAAAGTGATCAACACCTGACTCAAGCCATTATAAACACTGCTAAATTCAGGGTGTCCTTCGGGGTAAATTCTCTTGCAGATAGCCAATGCCTTCTCGTAATACGCCAATGATTTGTTTCGCTCATTTGAAATCAGGAAATAGGCAAGTGCCATATTGTGATAGGCATCAGCAATCAATTTATGGTCCTTATTGTCATAAAATTGCTGGCGTTGTTCAAGTACATTTTCAAAAGTCTCTAAAGCATCTTCATAGTACCCTAATCTAAAGTAGGTAATGGCCAGATTGCTATAAGCGTTGATCAATAATTCAGGATGACTTACTTCAAAATTTTCGCGGATCTCCAAAATAGATTGTTGAATATCTAAAGCAGTAAGGAAGTCTGAATTAATATTATGACAGTTACCCAATACTTCCAAAACATGACTCTCCATTAAACCATGTGCTTCATACGCCTGAACTTCCTTCAGCAAAAGCTCGCTATATTGAATTGCTGAATCAATCTTATTTGTTCTCCTAAGAACCGACGCAATTTTCAGTCGAGCATCAAAATGCTTTTCGATATTATCAAGTTTCCTGTAATAATCGGCAGACTGTTCATAGTAATAAGTAGCGCTATCGAATTGACCACTTTCATAAAAACCCGAAGCTAAAAGATACGCTTCCTCCGCCTGGAGTGAATCAGCAGAAAACTCCAGTCCACTGGCCATCTGGCAACTGAATCCTAACAAAATGCAGGTAATAACTCTTATATTCATCAAAAACGCTAGCTTCTTAAATGCAAAAACAACAAAACCGAAAGTGTTTACTTTCGGTTTTGTAGGAATAAAGTTTAAAGCTAACTTATTCACATAGATCTTCCGGCGACACAGAAAACGTTCTAGAGCAACTGGTCCCATCTCCTTTTAGCAGTGTAATTGTAAAAGATCCACTTTGATTAAGACTTCTTTGTGGTATGACCGAAGCCTGATTAGAAGTTGTCCCGCTATTAAAATAAGCATCTCCACTCACTGACCACTGAAAAGGACCTGCGAAAAGAGGTGCTGCAAATGTGTATTGCGCCGGGCAATTACCGTCTGCCGGATTCGTAATCACAAGAAAGCAAAACGGCATTTCAGCTTCTAAAACGGGCATACAGTTCGAATTCAATTCTTCTGTACCATTAGAAGCACGCAACTCACCGATTGATACCAATGCCAACATAAGGCAGATGAATGAAGGAAATAATTTTCTCATTTTTGATAATTGATTATGAATTTAGCTTACTCTGTTTAGGGTTTTCAGCTGCTCCCTTTTCTTTTAGTGTTTAATCACAGCTTTACATAATCAAGTAATCAGAACTATTTTTGATTTTTTCATGCATCACGGAACACAACTAAGCGACATACAAGTAGTCGAAACGCTACAGCAAGGCTCTAGGACGATAAAAATCAAGTGATCAGTACTCTCTATGTCAACCATTATCCTATGGTGAAAAAATATATCCTAAGCAATCAAGGGAGTGAAGAAATCGCCAAAGACATGTTTCAGGAAAGTCTAATGGCCTTCATTTTTCAAGTGGAAAAAGGCAAGTTTCTGGGGCATTCGAGTATTAAGACCTATCTATTTGCTATCGCTCGTAATTTTTGGTTGGCTGAGATTCGAAAAATAAAAAAGAACAAAGTGGTACTGGACAATATTGGGGAATATAAGAATGAACCTGATGATACAATTGAAGATTTGCTATCTAAAAGGAACAGCACGCAACAAATGGAAATTTTGTTTGAAAAACTGAAATTCGGTTGTCAGGAAATTTTAAGATATTTCTACCATGAAGAAATGACCTTAAGTGAAATCAGACAAAAACTGAATTTGGGAAGTGATCAGGCAGTAAGCAATAAAAAATACAGATGCCTGAAAAGCTTGGCTGATCTTTTTAAAACCGCAAGGATATCCAAAGGCGCTCTATAAAGATGAAAACGGAAGAATCAAACGAAGAAAAACTAGTAAGGTATGTTTCCAATGAGATGTCACCTACGGAGCTCCAGGAGTTTGAGAAATTACTGCAAGAAGATCCTGCCTTAAAAGATGACCTTAAAGTCTATCAAGACGCTTTAAGAGCTGTTGAGATTGGGGCGTTGCGAAATCAAATGAATCAAATCCATGAGACTCATTTTCCGAAAAAGAAACAAATTTCGTGGAGTTACTATTTAATCGGTGCAGCCGCCACCATCTTAATTTGGGTGAGCATCCAATTTACTTTTTACAATAAATCGACTCAAACGAATTCAGAACTTTACGCGGGCTATTTCGAACCATATCCAACTTTGGGCGCCAAGGTTCGAGGCGAGTCATCCAAATTACAAACAGGTTTACAATTATATGATGCGGAAAAATATCATGAAGCCATCCAGCAATTATCAGTGCTAATTACCAATGAAGAAGCGATGTTTTTCCTGGCCATCAGTCAAATGTCCGTTAACAACAACCAGGAGGCCATTAAAATCATGGAAGAATTCCCTCAAAAAACCCTCTATCGCCCTCAACTCAATTGGTATTTGGGGCTTTCCTTCCTCAATGAGGATAGTGTAGCTCAAGCCGTTTCCTATTTCTCCAAAATACAAGAAGGTGAGTATAAATTTGAAGAAGCGGGAGAGATTCGAAAACAACTTACCAATAAATCAGGCCTCGTTAAACAGCCACCTCCCCTATGAATCGCCGGGAATCCAACATGTCTGGGGCTTTTTCAGCAGACCCCAATAACTTAGCTCCATGACACAGAACATTTACCGAAAATCACAACTTGTGATTGTTTCACTATTCGTTATTCACATCGCTTCTGGACAATCCGTCAAACAAGAAAAGATGGAACAACTGGCCTTTATGATTGGGGAATGGATAGGCACTTCCACGACCTACGAGGGCGGGGCCATTTCGAAGCAAGTTCCTGCTTTCCAATACATCCGCTATGACCTCAACAAGAGCATCATCGTGGTTGAGTTACACTCTGAGTTGCTGCGGCTGCACACCATCATTCGGTATGATGAGAACGATGATACATACTACTATTACCCCTTTTCAGAACGTGGTACCAATCGTTACCCTGCGGAATACAAAGATCGACAACTGACGGTCTGGAGCAGCGAAACGAATCGCTTTATCTTTGGAAATCCATCGGAAGGTAGTTTTCGGGAATACGGTGAACGTTTGGTTGACGGCCATTGGGTAAAATACTTTGAGGATAATTTCAAGTTATCACCTTAAGGAAGGGTGAAACCTTAAAATTTGTTTATCGTCCTTCCACAACGGCATTCATTAGCGTCTCTGAGGTTTACTTCGAACCATACCCAATCACATTATTTCTCCATGTTGACCACTGTCATATCATGATCGTGCAGCCTGTTTAATACCCGATCCAGGCACCCGCGATTTTATTCCAATACAAACCATTATAACTAACAGAAAATCGACTTTAATGGAATATTTTCAATATTTTAAAAAATCACTATCGTATTTAACAATATTTTCAAATATAAATTGAAATATTTCTTTCAATTTTACATTTTGATTAGAAAATTAATAAAGCTATGTGTGGTATAGTTTGCGTATTGAATCGTGATAACGACGATACTTCTGAGTTGAGAAGCCAAGTGTTGAAGCAATCAAAAAAAGTGAGACATAGAGGCCCTGACTGGTCAGGTATTTATGTTGGTGAAAATGCAGTGATTGCGCATGAGCGACTTGCCATCGTCGATCCTCAGTCCGGTGTACAACCTTTATATTCACCTGATGGGAAACAAATACTAGCAGCAAACGGCGAAATATATAATCACAAACAATTAAGGGATTCTCTCAAAAGTGAATATGCCTTTGCTACAAAATCGGACTGTGAGATTTTACTAGCGCTCTATAAAGAACAAGGTTCGGCCTTTGTAAAGGAGCTAAACGGAATTTTTGGGTTCTGTATATATGATGAAGAAAAGAATGACTTTTTAATTGCCAGGGACCATATGGGCATCATTCCTCTTTATATGGGCTGGGATGTGAGAGGTCAGTTGCATGTAGCTTCAGAACTAAAAGCAATTGAAGGCTATTGCAACCAAATCCAGGAATTTCCTCCAGGTCACTATATGTCCTCAAAGGATGAAAAACCTGTGAAATGGTACGTACGTGACTGGACTTCTTTCGAAAAATTAGCAGACAAAACAAAGACTCAAATTCAGCAATTGCGTGAGTCTTTTGAGAAAGCGGTTCATCGACAATTAATGACGGATGTCCCCTATGGCGTTCTTTTATCTGGAGGACTTGATTCATCTGTTGTTTCGGCTTTAGCTAAAAAATATGCTTCCAAACGAGTAGAATCTGAAGATAATGAAAGCGCATGGTGGCCTGCACTACATTCTTTCGCCATTGGACTGAAAGATTCTCCCGATCTGATTGCAGCACAAAAAGTTGCGGATCACATCGGAACCATTCATCATGAAGTGAATTTTACCATTCAGGAAGGGCTGGATGCACTACGCGATGTGATCTACCACCTCGAAACCTATGATGTCACTACCATCAGAGCGTCTACTCCGATGTACCTGCTAGCGCGGGTCATCAAGTCCATGGGAATCAAAATGGTGCTTTCTGGTGAAGGATCGGATGAGTTATTCGGTGGGTATCTTTATTTCCATAAAGCACCGAACCCTGAAGAGTTTCACAAAGAAACGGTACGCAAGCTGAACAAACTTCACATGTACGATTGCCTGAGGGCCAACAAGTCACTTGCAGCATGGGGTGTTGAGGGGCGCGTACCTTTCCTTGACATTGAATTCATGGATACTGCGATGCACGTAGATCCTGCAGATAAGATGATCACGGATGAAAGAATTGAAAAATGGATGCTCAGAAAAGCATTTGAAGACATGCTTCCTCATGAAATTGTTTGGCGGCAAAAAGAGCAGTTTTCTGACGGTGTGGGTTATGGCTGGATAGATGCTTTGAAAGACTATGCCAATGAAAAGGTTTCTGACACGGACTTTGAAGTGGCAAAATTCAAGTTTCCTATCAATACGCCGCAGAGTAAAGAAGAGTACTTCTATCGCAGCATTTTTGAAGAGCATTTCCCTTCGGATACCGCGGCCAAATGTGTGCCCTCTGTGCCTTCAGTAGCATGCAGCACGCCGGAGGCTTTGCTTTGGGATGAGTCTTTTCAGAATACTAACGATCCTTCTGGACGAGCTGTGAAGAAAGTGCATGATTTCGCTTATTCGGGGGAATAAATCAAGGTTTTAGCACGCCACTTCTTATTAATGGGATTGCATGGTTCATAAATCCCTTGTTAGAATTGAAATCTAACAAGGGTTTAATTTCCTTCGAAGACAGCATCATTGATCTAAAACGGATTCAATAGGAATAGAACTTTAAGCTTAAACGCGCTTCTTTTTTGGGTCAAGTTATTTTTCCGGAGACGGTACCCTTAGGCCCTGCTTCGTATTTGTGGGACAGACACAGAGTCTACACAAAGTGACTCTAAAGTTACCATTTATTCCTATTTTGTTCAGTTAGTAAGACAGACAATGTAGCCCTCGTGTTTTTGGTTTGTAAACCACTTGAGAGGCTTGATGTCAAAAAAAGAAATGGACCATTGGATCAGTTTATATCTCATTGGTTAGTTGAGTAAGATCTCATCCAGGAAAATCCAGCTTTTTCCACCAGGGCTTGGATGCCAATCGGGATTGGTGCCCACATTCTCAACAAGTACCCGCACATATTTAGCTCCCTCCACCTGCACGGGTACATCAAAGTAATGCATGCCTTCCACGAGCGTTTTGGGCTGTTCCAATGGCAAGTCAAGTTTGCCTGCCGACTGAAAAAGCTTCCCATCCATGGAATAAGTGACCGTGATTGCTCTTGGGTAAAAAATCCAGCTACCCTGTGCAGCCAATGCACTAACGGTTACTTTGCTCAGTGCTTTGGGTTCTTCCAACTCAAGCGTGGCCGAGGCATTTTCTCCTTCATAACCGATCCATAATCCATCGGTAAATCGCTGCGTACCTTTTTGACCATCAATGAGTGTCAACCCTCCTTTTCCTTTGTACTTGCCACTTGGGGCCTTAGCTAGCCTTGCGGCAATGGGCATAATACGCGCTCGTGTCAGACGCTGTTGGCTGATTTCACTAAAGCTCCAGCCGGGCTTGTGACTGATGGCCTTCACAATGACAGACTCATTGATAGCAATAGGAGCTGAGTAACGCGCGCTCAATGAATCCGGATCTGTTCCATCCAGGGTATAGTAAATGTTGACCCCCTTCATGCTGGCCGTCATTTCCAGCATCACCTGGTCCTGGAATATTTCCTTTTCCACAGCAAATACAGGAGGTCCCAGCAAGCTCTCATCAAAAATATCATCGTATGCTCCGGCGTGAATGTTCAGCAAGGGTTTCGCATTTTTTAAATCTTCCAGGCCCGCTTTTGTGGTTTTAGCATTCCAAACGTAGAGATCTTTCAAACCTGGCATTTCCTTTAGAATTGGAATCACTTCATCTGTGACCGCCGTACCATACAAGTTGAGAGATTCCAGGTATTGTAATTCCTTCAATGCTTCAATTGACTTTTCGGATATCTGTGTTTGTTGTAGTTGCAGTTTTTTCAGGTAGGTATACCGCGACAATTGGCCGCTTTGATCGTCTGTAAAATCACTACCTGCAAGGTTCAGCTCCAGTACATTATCAGCGATGGACTTCAGTGATTTGAATGCATCATTTTTCAGGTCTTGTCGAAACGAAAGGTTGACAATGACCATGGGGTTGTCTTCTGCTACGGGATGCACAGGAATGCCATTATCAAGAAAGTCCTGAAAATCCTTTTCACTCAGTGGGTCCACATCATCGTAGGCGACTTTGGCTGCAGGCTGACTAAATTTCTCCAGGATGGCATTCATCGGATCACGGCCTTCCATCTCTGCTACCCGGCACTCCACACACGCTTCATTGCTAACCCACCACTGTAGCAAGGTCAACTCATCTTCTGTAAGTTGGGATTTCCCTTTTGGCGGCATGTGTTTATCATCTTCCATTGGCAGAGCTACCCGTTTCAGGAAAGGACTACTGAGGTGATCTTCAAAATCGAAAATGGCACCACCTTCCCCTCCTGACAATAATCCTGCTGTAGTGGTCATCACCAACTCTCCTTTAGCTTTGGAGGGGTTGTGACAGGAGTTGCATTTGGTATCCAGAATAGGCTTGATGATCTGATCAAAGACCAGGGCCTCATCGATATTAGGAATGATGATCGTTCCATCTACAGGTCTGCTAAAGAGGTAATCTTCACCATGCGTCATGTTACCTCCGAAGTGGCCAGTAAGAATTAACAAAATTGACACAACTGCCAGCGCCGGAAACTGATACTGCCCAAGGTATCTTTTGACATGATTTACAAACGCCAGTACAGCGACGATCGCTAATGCGATGCCCATCCACTTGTGCCAGTTCAAAGCCTCCTCCTGATACCCTCCTTCATCCGCAAGCATCAACCCCGTCGCCACGGCGATCACAGCAGATGCGGCTCCAAGGAATAAGGCGATTCCTATGGAAAAGTCCAGGTCAGTCCTCTTTTTCCATCTTTTAATTACTTCAAGTGCAAACGCAAAGAACAAAATACCAATTGGCATGTGCACAATAAGCGGGTGAAAGCGAGCAATGTTCAAATAGAAGCCAGGTTCTTGCATGGGGAATCAGTTGCTGATAAAAATTTCGTCGATAAATAACCAGGGAGTCGTCCCCTGGCCGTCGTGCCACTCGGGAATTCCATCCATGATGACTTTTACCTCAATTACGTCATTTGCAGTGCGATTCAAAGGCACTTCTACGAAGCGAAAAGTCTTGGATGAAAAGGTGTTGGGGGCTGTTGTTTCCGAACTTCCCAGTAAGTTTTGGCCTTGCCAAACCTCCACTCGACTGGGAGCAAAAATCCAGGAGCCATGGTCCTCCATAATGCTCAATGTCAATCGTTCCACCTTTGATACTCCCTCCAACTGAAACACTGTGGTGTCTGCCGAAAATCCCAGCCAGCGACCATCTCTGAAATTCATGGATCCTTTCTTTTGATCCGAAAGTAAAAGGGCTCCTTTCCCGGCGTATTGAGGGGCCGGAAGCGGATCAACAGCGACGTTCAGTTGCCTTTTGGGTGCGATTCGATAGACACTGACACGAACAACTTCACTGTCCTGATAGTCCGGATGGAATGCTTTAGCGGTAATGGTAGTAGAAGTTCTTATAGAGATGGGGTCCTCATAAATGGCGCTGTTCTCCGAGACTTCCTTATTTCCTATTGCGTATCGGAGGACCACACCATCGACATCCAGGTCCAGACGGACGGAGGTTTCTGCATCAAAAAAGGTCTCTGCTACTTCGATGGTTGGTGGGGCAAGTTGGAATTGGCCTACAGTAGCGTATTGGGCTTGGGTTGTCGAGGATAAAAGTATCAAAAATATGAGTATATAAAATCCCCCTTGCCCCCATTTGCAAGAGGAAACTCTTCCGGCCGTAGTGATTTTTCGTGAGGCTGGTAAGTTCAATAGAAATTGTCGCAGACTCATATCGTCCTTATCAATTTGATGGGATATGCACCGAAGGCATTCCATTGTGGTACATAGAGGTTGTCATCCAGGTCCACACATACATCATGTGGATGGCGGAATATTTTAAAGGCCTGACGTATGGGTTTGAGGGTACCTGCCTCATAACTTGGCGTAGTGCCTCCGGGAGCAGAAACCAGTTGGTTGTTTTTGTCGAGTATGGAAACAAACCCTGTCCCTTCAGAACCTTCACCGGACCAAATGGTCGCCAGGTACACCTGCTCATCTTTGATTACCGGGCGGCAAATGAAAGCACCCGGCAAATGAATGGTCTCCAGGTATAGGCCATCCATCGAAAATCGCTTCAACTTATTGGCCATTCGGTCTGTGATCAACAAAGTGGGTGCTTCTTCTCCCCGTTGATCAATGCAAATCCCATGGGCATTAGAGAAGTGATGTTCTTCCTCTCCTCTTCCCCCAAAGATGTTCTTCAACTCACCCTTTGCATCGTAATGAATGATGTATTGTGAGCCGTAACCATCTGCTACATAGATGTCACCGTTTTCAGCAATGGCCGTTTCTGTAGGGACATAGCCTTCCTCCTGATCGTACTTACCAGAAGCGCTTGGATATGGAATGGTCAGAATGACCTGTCCTTTCAAATCGGTTTTGATGATTTCGTGGCGGTTGTTATCCGCGATGTACAGAAAATCTTCACCGCCCTCATCTTTCAACGTCAGGCCATGACCACCGGGATATTCATTACCCCAGGTTTCCAATAGCTTACCTGATTTGTCATAAATGAGAATATTATTTTTGGTTTCGTTGGTCAATAAAATCAACCGGCCACGGCTATCTTCCACCATCTCGTGGCAATCTTTCACCGGGTAGTAAGTCGCGTTGAGCGCACCCCAATTCAAATCGATCTTATAACGAAAGTCGCCATGACCAATTATCTGATCCTGCTCAACACTTGCAAAACCTGATAGTGCAAGGCCTGCTCCCATCAGACCACCCCCGCTTCTTTTGATAAAAGTACGTCGCTGCATCAGGCCAGAATATCTTTTACTACGTGCCCCTCCACATCGGTAAGCCTGTATCGCCTTCCCTGGTATTTGTAGGTGAGTTTTTCATGATCTATTCCAAGCTGATGCAACAGCGTCGCCTGGAAATCATGCACATGCACGGGATCTTTCACGATGTTGTAGCCAAACTCATCGGTTTCTCCATGTACAATCCCGGGCTTGATACCCCCTCCGGCCATCCACATGGAAAAGCACCTTGGATGGTGGTCACGTCCGTAATTGACCTCCGTGAGTGTTACCTGGCTATAGTTGGTACGACCGAACTCACCGCCCCAAATGACCAACGTATCTTCCAACATGCCACGTTGTTTCAAGTCCATCACCAATGCAGCAGATGCCTGATCCACATCCATGGCTTGCTTTTGTATCGCCCCGGGTAGGTTGTCATGCTGATCCCAGCCCATGTGATACAACTGGATAAATCGCACCCCTTTTTCGGCCATCCTTCTCGCCAGAATACAATTGGCCGCATAGGTACCAGGGGTCAATGCATCCGGGCCATACATGCGATAGATGTAATCCGGTTCATCTTCGATATTCATGACCTCAGGAACCGAAGTTTGCATCCGGTAAGCCATTTCATATTGAGAAATTCTGCTTTGAATTTCTGGGTCGCCATATTCCTCAAACTGCATACTGTTCAATTGAAACAGGTTATCCAGCATTATGCGTCGGTTTTCGCGCGTAAGCCCTTTTGGGTCATTGAGGTACAATACCGGATCTTTGGCCGCCCGAAATTGTACGCCCTGATGTAGTGAATGCAGAAATCCATTTCCCCACAACCTGGAGTACAAGGGTTGCCCATTCGGACGTCCGGTCCCTCTGGAAAGCAATACGGAAAAAGTAGGTAGGTTTTCATTCTCACTGCCCAGGCCATAACTCATCCAGGAACCTATACTAGGTCGGCCAGGTTGCTGTGAGCCTGTTTGAAAAAAGGTAATGGCCGGATCATGGTTGATGGCCTCGGTGTACATCGAATTGATGATGCACAGTTCATCAGATATTTTGGAAGTATATGGGAGCAAATCACTGATCCAGGCGCCATTTTGACCTCTTTGCTTGAACTCAAATTGGGAACCGACCAGTGGGAAGTTGTCTTGTCCGGAAGTCATCCCAGTCAATCGCTGACCGTTTCGAATGGATTCCGGTAAATCTTCGCCTCTTCTTTTATTCAGCATTGGTTTGTAATCAAACAACTCCAATTGAGAGGGGCCACCGCTTTGAAAAAGGTAAATGATCCGCTTGGCCTTAGCCGCATGGTGCAGGACATCCAGGGTGCCAGATATGCGCCCTGAAGCCCCATCCGCCTGCAGCACACCTTTTTCCTTTCTGAGCATCTTCATGCCCATGAGGCTGCTCAACGCCAGCGTACCTGCCCCGAGTGCCGCCTTTCCTAAAAAGGCCCGGCGGTTTTCATTCAATGCGTATTCCTCTAATTCCTTTTTCATCTTATCAGCTTTTTATCCGCGGGTTACCGCCTCGTCCAGGTTCAAAATGGCATTGGCTACCAGGGTATAGGCAGCCAGATCAATACTCGGTTCAACCACCTTATATCGTCCTATGGTCAGGTAAGCTTTCGCACGTTCAGGATCTTCTTCGAACGCCAATCTTTCATTCTCAAAGTATGCCTGTAACAGTTCCACCTCTTCATCTGAAGGTCTCCTGGAGGTTACTTGATAGAACATGCTCGCAATTACATTTTCTGAGTCCTCATTATTCTCAATTGTACGTTTCGCCAACGCACGACTGGCTTCTACAATTTGAGGGTCATTAAGTAACACCAAGGCTTGAAGTGGTGTGGAGGTCTGTTGTCGTTGCACCGTACATAAATCCCTGCTGGAAGCGTCGAAGGTCATCATACTTGGAGGCGGCACAGTTCGTTTCCAGAAAGTATAGAGGCTTCTGCGGTAAACCAGGTTTCCGGAATCCACCTCATATCGTGCGGTACTACCACCACCACCACCAGTGGTTTCCTTCCATAGCCCTTCAGGTTGATACGGTTTCACACTGGGGCCTCCAATTTCCTTATTCAGGAGACCACTTACTGCCAGGGCCTGGTCCCGGATCATTTCGGCACTTAATCGCAGCCTGGGAGCGCGTGCCAGGTACAGGTTTTCAGGGTCACGCTGCTGTAATTCCGGCGTTACCTTACTTGACTGCTGATAGGTGGCTGACATCACCATGAACTTCAGCATGGCTTTGGTGTTCCATCCATCCTTTTGATATTTCAATGCCAGATAATCCAGTAGGGCCGGGTGCGTTGGTAACGACCCCTGATTCCCAAAATCATTGGCAGTAGCTACGATGCCTTTTCCAAAAACCTGCTGCCAAAGACGATTTACGGCCACTCGTGAAGTCAGAGGGTTCTCTTCATCAAACAGCCATTGCGCCAATCCAAGGCGGTCCCTCTGGTACTCCTCTTTGTATCCCAAAATTGCAGGAGGCGTATCTGGCAACACTTCTTCTGTAGGTTGATCATAAACGCCACGGTTTAATATATGGGTCTTCCGGGGTTCATCCATCTCCTTCATGACCATCAGTGGAATGGATGGCGCTTCGTTTCGGTTGTTGATGAATGTCAATACCTCATCAATGTCCTGTTGGGAGATCTCTATTCTTGGCTCGGCTGCCAACTGATTCATGTTGATTAGTCCAACTTCAGGAATGTTGTTGAAGAAGGCATACATGGCGAAGTAGTCCTTTTGGGTAATGGGATCATACTTGTGATCATGGCACCGGGAACATTCCATGGTAAGCCCCAGAAATGCAATGCCAACTGTTTGACTTCTATCGGCGACATATTCGGTACGATATTCTTCGGGAATCACCCCTCCTTCCGCGGTGATCTTATGATTCCTGTTAAAGGAAGTCGCCACCACCATCTCCATCGTCGGATTGGGCATCAAGTCTCCGGCCAGCTGCCACGAGACAAACTGATCATAGGGCAAGTTTTGA
This sequence comes from Cyclobacteriaceae bacterium, assembly GCA_965215825.1. Lineage (GTDB taxonomy): Bacteria > Bacteroidota > Bacteroidia > Cytophagales > Cyclobacteriaceae > JAWPMT01. The sequence goes on from CBDCEM010000003.1 coordinate 3,892,856, forward strand.
TTGAAGGCATGGATCACCCAATCTCTCCATGGCCAGGAGATACGTTCGAAATCATCCTGATAACCATGGGTATCTGCGTAGCGTGCTAACTCCATCCAGTCAATGGCCATTCGCTCACCAAATGCGGGAGACGCCAACAATTCGTCTACCACTTTTTCATAAGCTTCCTGGGAGGGGTTGGCCACGAATGTCTCAACCATTTCTGGTGTAGGAGGTAATCCGGTAAGGTCGAATGTAACTCGTCGTAGCAGCTTTTCAGGGGCCTCCCTTTCCGAAGGCTTAAATCCGCGTTGACGCATTTTCTCCACTGTAAATTGATCAATGTCATTGTTGCCCCAGTCGATGTTACTGATCTCAGGGACCAGGGGGTCCCTGGGCCTGGTGAATGCCCAGTGCTTTTTCCATTCCGCTCCTTGTGCCACCCACTTTTTAAGGATTTTCTTTTCCCGATCCGTCAAGGACAAGTTTGACTCGGGCGGAGGCATCATGTCATCCGGATTTTCCGTGAAGATGCGCTGAATAAGTGTACTGCTATCTGGCTCTCCTGGTATTAAGGCAAACCGGTCCTGATGTTTGCCAAGGGCATTGAATGCAAATTCAGCCGTATGAAATGCCAGCCCTCCCTCCCGGGTATTGGGATCAGGGCCATGGCACTTAAAGCACCGATCCGATAAGATTGGCTTCACATGAAAGTTAAAATCAACAATAGCTGGAATAGCATTCTCATCGATGTTGACACTTTCCACGGATTGACTGGTTCTACAAGCGTATATCAGTGCCCCCACAAATACACAGGTTACAAACCAGAATAGCGCTTTAGAAAAAAGTGATCGCGAGAAAACCATTGTTACAATTTAAACTTATTCCTTGATGTTTTCACGACCAAACTAGGGGTTACAAGCTTAAAATCAGGGTTACAAGATGGGTTACAGGCTTAGAAAAGTGAAAATTTCTTATACTCCAGGATTGCTTCGATGGAGATGATTCATTTAGAAAACCGAGGTGACAATTTTGTCAACTTTCTTCTCAAGATTCAGCTAGTCATTTCCTTAAAACTCCTGGGGAAAGTTTCCTGATAAAGCTCGAGGTACTTTTTGGCAAACTCTTCATAAAAATCACTGGCCAGGCCATGCTTCCCAAGGGTGATAAGGGCACCAATTTTCAGATGTGCAGCTTGTTCGTGCAGGTCATCGATGCTCAAGATGATATCTGCTATTTTAATCTTGCGTTCCGCTTCGACTACCTTCTCGCTGATCTGCATCAGACTACTTGTTACGTGGTAATTGACTTTGCCTTTGTAATCATCCAGCCATTCTATTTCGGTGTTAGGCAAAAAAGAGCCTCGCTCCACCACCGCGATCAATCCATCGAGTACTTTTTCGGAAAACTGCAGACGTAGTTGTTCCAGACTCAGCATGGTCAAATGATAGTCAGTGGGCGCGTCACTTTTCCAGACTAGTTTCCAGGCGCCATTTTCATTTTCCACAAGTACGCTATCAATCTGTTGCAGTGCGGAACGTAGGCGTCCCATTGTTACACCCAGTGCATTCTTGGCTTTGGCCCGCTCGTGTCCCGGCCAAACTTTTTCGTAGATCTTTTGTGCTTTGATACCCTGCGCCTCTCCAATACTATTGAAAAACAACACAAGGAATAGCTCTTTGATTTTGGGGCTGAATTGATCGGAAATATTGACACCCCTGGAATCAAATACGGTAAACCCTCCCCATAAACGAATGGCATTCTTTTCAGATTCTTTCAAGCGTTGGACTTTAGTTGATTCCTTCGCTATAATTCTCTTTCTTCGGGTAATGCTGACGACTAGAAAGGTCACTAACAAAAAAACGAACCAGTACGATCTGGGGTAAAAAAAAGAGATCGAAGCATCCTCCGGAACTTTCTCTGGTGGAAACAAAATGCTGAACAATTTGAGTTTGGCTTGTTGACCTTCGCTTTCCAATGTATAAGCAATCAACTCTCCTGAACTTTCATTTTGAAATAAACCCGCCTGAGTGCGATCAAAACCTTTCTGTACAAATGGGATCGAATCACCCACGACTTGAATCATAGGTTCATTCACGCTAACCTTTATTAACGCCAGGTTATTTACTTCGCCAAATACATGATAGCCAAGTACATAGAGCGCCTGTTCCTTCGCGGATAAGACCATCTGATTGACAACAGAAAAGTGTGAATCTATCTCGGGCATGTCCCACACCTTTTGCAGGGACGAATCACGCATGTCCAACAAATGCAAGTCATAAAATTGTTGTTGCCCTAATTCTTGCTTACCACTGAGGTTGCCAATTCCTCCAAAAACATAAAACTGTCCGGTGATCGGACCATTCGCGATGGCATGATGGTAGCGTGGCGCCAATGTATCTCCTTTTAACGGAACAATAGTCCAGTCTTGCGTCGATCGATCATAAGACCACAATGAGTTTTTGTAAGTAAAAAACCCATAACCACCCAGTAGCATCAAGTTGCTATCCAGGGGATTGACAAAAGATGCTGATAACCACAAGTTCTGTACAGGAGTTGTCGGATTAACTTTTTCCGAAATCAATCGAGCTGCTGTATCCACTTGAAACAGTGAAACCCCAACAGGCTCCATGTCATAGGTAATCAATTGATCATTGTACGCATCAAACATACCAAAGCGCGACGCTATATCCGAAGGCAAAGGAAACTCACTGGCATAACCATTCGTCAAATCAAAGCTTTGTATTTTGTTCGGTTGAACCCACAACATTCGCTGACGGATAGGGTCATGACTCACGACCAGGGACATAGGGCCAGTCAATTCACCTATGGATTTCCAATGGAAACTTTGTGACGCCAGCCATTCTGCATTGGTCACATTGAGATTTTCACCTCCAATGATATCTGAAAGGACATCACCGTCCATCACATCCGCGGACCAATGGTTTGAATATCTGCTCTCCCGAGTGATTTTGAGGTCCCTTAAGATAAAAGGGGGACAATCGACAGTCTGTAAATCCGGTAAGTCATTGACACCAAAAATGAGCTTTGAAATACGCTGTTCTCTATTGAACTCGTGTTCATAGTTCTCTCCTCTACTTGTCAGGATCACTTTTGTTCCCTTAAATGTCAGCCGAATATTTCTCCAGTAATTTCTACGAACCTCGTCCTTTTTAATCGCCAGATTCAGTTCGGTTTCCTGTCCATCGACAATTACTTTGAGATACCCCCCTTTATTTGGCGTGTATAAAAAATCGACTTTACTTCCTTCGTTGGTCAACGCTCTGAAAATATATCCAAATGACGAGAAGCCATTCATGGACAGGTCAAACTCAATGGCATCAACTGGCTGTATTAAGGCGCTGGAAATATCAAGACTGGATCGGTGGACCGGATCTACTTCAAAGGATTTAAAGACTAGTCCACGGTTTTTAGAAAATGAGTTTTGGGCATGAAGTGAAAAATGATTGAGGAACGAACATATCAAGACTGTCGTGATCAGAACACGACTGCTCAACAACGTCCAGCCTGTGAAGTCCACTTTATTCCTCATTCAATTTCGAAAATAATGAGAATCTATTAGGGGCCATCGATTTAGGGATTCAAACAAAAGTCACCATCTCACCGCTTAGGTGCGGCATTTCATTGAATGCCAAAAGATTAAATTCTCCGCTGGAAAATAGAAAGGAAGTGAAAGCCGTGTTTCTATGTGAATAATTCAGCGCAGCAACACTTTTCTGATCAGTCATATTCAATGCTTCACCTGTGATGGAAGCAATCGTACCTCCTGAAGTAAAGGCAGCCACCGTCTCTCCGGACCCGGTACCTTTCAAAATATTATCCAAACCACTTCGAACCTTAACCCGGAAATCTTTCCAGGGGAGAATACCTTCTATATCCATATTCCCCTCTACCCACTCTTCCAGAAAGTATTTAAAAATCATGAGTTCATTGGATCGTTTTCGCTTTGGGTCTGCTTTGCTTTTCTCGATCAATTCCCTGACTAAAGGTGATTTCTCCTGCAATGCAGGAATGACACCTCGAACTCCTATATGGGCATTATGCTCTAGTAAACCCGCTTCTAAAATCGGTTCGGGCAGTGATAAGTCCTGTTTTTTAAATATACTCCTGACAATTTCATAGGTATGTTGTTGACGTTGGAGTGGCCCTACATACACTTTATCAAAAAGCACTTTCCTTGCTGCCAAATACTTGCCCAATTCCACGGATTGTTCCTCTCCTTTCCCGGAAAGCTGATCATAATTATCCGAATCATAAGAAGCTTGTGCATGCCTGAAAAAGTAAAGTTTGCTCATTGCCCAGGTCCGTTTTTAAGAGCTATGTATTCCAATGATTCATTCATAAACAAAAGACTCATTTCTTAAAATTCTCAGCAATGTAACCTGCATCCACTTCCTTTTCCCAGGTCCCGGGTCTTTCATAATCCTGACCTGATTTCAGCACTTTCGCTGTTGGATAGTTTACTTTAATATCTTTCCACTTCACATCTGACCAATTGGCCTTGTCCATTTCCAATAACCTGGTTCCTTTAAGCGGTCCTGAAACAGCTTTATCGATGAGTGGCCACCACAGACTTTCTGTTTCCCGGTCCCACAAAACAAATCCATCTAGTCCGTCCCATACCAGAGAGTCAAAATAGGTATATCCACTCAAAGCAAAAGTCAATTCTTCACCTCCATAGTTCCTCTCATAGATAGCTCCCAGGTCTGCCAGAATGCAATACGCTGCCATGATCGGCGTACCATCCAGCACATCATTGACCACTTCGTGCCGAGTCAGGTCTTTTACCGCATAAGCCTTTACGTCTTCTCCCTTATGAGCCACCAAAAACCTATCTTCATCTGTCCAGACCGTATCTGCTTCTTTGATCGAAATAAATTCAGGTTCCAGCAAGGCAGGAAAAGCCTCTCGACCGATGCCATAGTGAAATTGCGAATCTTTCAAAAGGTAATTGGAGATATCAAAATGTTGGGAACTATCCTTACCCCCATAAAGCATTTGCTTGCCATTTGCTTCGAAAAATTTCCCACCTTCGATAGCAAGGGGCCGCTTCTTTTTCGGTGTAACTGCCGTTTCAGTTTCAGAAGAATTGGGTTCAGTTTTTTGACAGGAGAACACGAGTAAACCAATAAGGAGCAAGAATAATTGTTTCATTTTAAGGACAGGTTAGTTAGAGTAGCTGGACATTAGCGGTACTTTTTGCTATTCATACCAGGTAGAACAGCAAATGAAACCGGAAGATACACATCATGATTCATTTTCAACTTCCTCATGCGTTTAAAACCCTACGATTGTATTAGGTCAAAATTGTATACAAAACAGTCGGTCAATCTGATTTAGGCTGCTGACCAAATTCTTTCTAAGTTTAATGCCTAACCTAAACTGAACATGAAAAGGATTTTACTACTCGTCCTGACCGGTTTGTTAGCCATTCAAATCCAGGCACAAAGAAAAAAAACGAACAATACCACACCCACAGTCGATCCTGGAATCTTCGCTGGTATTTCGATGCGAAACCTCACCCCCGCTAAAACCGCTGGCCGGATTGTAGATGTGGCCATTCATCCTGAAAATCACAGCATACGTCTGGTGGCGGTGGCCTCTGGTGGAGTTTGGAAAACGAATAACTCAGGTACTACCTGGAAGCCAGTTTTCGATCAACAGGGATCATTTTCTATTGGAACTGTTGAGTTTGATCGCAATAATCCCAATATCGCGTGGGTAGGCACAGGTGAAAACAACAGTCAACGCTCAGTAAGTATGGGCGATGGCATTTATAAAAGCGTCGATGGCGGTAATACATGGACGAACATGGGCTTGAAAACTTCCGAGCACATAGGGAAGATTGCTATTCACCCTACCAATTCTGATGTTATTTATGTAGCTGCACAGGGTAGTGTTTGGAAAGATGGAGGTGATCGCGGACTTTATAAAACCACGGATGGGGGCAAAACGTGGGGACGGGTTCTTCACATAAGTGAAAAAACAGGCATTTCGGATGTTAGTCTGGACCCTAATAATCCAGAAATACTCATCGCAACGACCTATCAACGCAGGCGACATTTTGGTATTCTGGTCGCCGGAGGACCCGAGGGTGGAGCTTATAAGTCCATAGACGGAGGCAAAACCTGGAATAAGGTAAAGGGTGGTTTTCCCCAAGGTGAACTGGGAAGAATCGGAATTGCCCGCTCTCCACAAAGACCTGAGGTGCTCTATGCGATTGTTGCAGGAACAGAAATCACAAAGGGTATTTATCGATCCGAAAACAATGGCGAGAATTGGAAGAAAATGAATGATTACATGGTCATCGATGCGCAGTATTACATGGAAATTTTCCCGGACCCTTCGCAATTTGACAAGATCTACATTGTAGATGTGGTCACAAAAGTCTCGGAAGACGGAGGGAAAACCCTCAAACGACTTGACCATCGCAATATCCATGTGGACAATCACGAAATTGAATTTGACCCCAAAAACCCCGATTATCTAATGATGGCGGGAGATGGTGGCATTTACGAATCCTGGGATCAGGGTCAAAATTGGCGTTTTACAGACAACATGCCCATCACGCAATTTTATCGGGTGGGAATTGACAATGATACGCCATTCTACAACGTATATGGAGGCACGCAAGATAACACCACATTGGGCGGTCCCAGTCAAACCACCAATCAGATGGGTATTCGGAACAGCGACTGGTACCGCACCCTGGGGGGTGATGGTTTCCAGACCAGAGTGGATCCTGAAAATCCAGACATTTTGTATTCCCAATATCAGTATGCCGGAATCGTGCGGTATGATCGTAAAAGTGGGGAGAGAATGGACATTCAGCCGCAACCAAAAGCCGGTGAACCTCCTTATCAATGGAATTGGGATTCACCTTTACTGATCAGTGCACATGATAACAAAACACTCTATTTCGCCGCCAATAAACTATTCAAAAGTACAGATAGAGGGAATTCATGGAAGGAGGTCAGTCCAGACCTCAGCCGACAAATGGACCGTAACAAAATGGAGGTCATGGGACGTGTTTGGGGCATTGATGCCATCTTCAAAAATGTATGGACCTCTCCTTACGGCACCATCGTCGCTCTGACAGAATCTCCCGTTAAACAGGGACTCTTGTATGCAGGAACCGATGACGGGCTTATTCAGATGACCGAAGATGACGGTCAGAGTTGGAGAAAAATTGAAGGCATTTCAGGAGTTCCGAAGCTCGCCTACTTATCGGACCTGTTCGCATCTCCTCATAATGAAAACACGGTTTTTGCCGTATTCAATTACCACAAATACGGAGATTATACGCCCTACTTCTTCCGGAGCGATGACAAAGGAGTCACCTGGAAAAACATATCGTCAAATCTACCATCCGGCGAATGGGGCTGGACCATCTATCAAGATCATGTAGCACCCAATCTGCTATTTGCAGGAACGGAATACGGATTACATTTCAGTTTGGATGGGGGGAATCAGTGGATCAAATTTAAATCAGGCATCCCTACCATTGCTATTCGCGATATAGAGCTTCAGCAAAGAGAAAATGATCTGGTTGCCGCCTCTTTCGGTCGTGGGTTCTATATCCTTGATGACTATAGCTTCCTAAGGGAGGTCTCACAAGGCACGCTAGACAAAGAAGCACATCTGTTTGAAGTAGCTGATGCTTTGAGTTATCTCACAGACAATCCAGACGGGTATTCACTGGGTAATACTTTCTTCCGTTCTCCAAACCCTGAATTCGGAGCTGTATTTACTCATTATGTTAAATCACCTCCGGTAACCTTACAACAACAGCGAAAAAAAACGGAAAAGCATCTAATTGAAAATGATGAGGCAGTACCCTATCCGGATTGGACTGACTTCACAAAAGAAAAACGTGAAGCCAAGCCTCGTTTGGTCTTCTTAATCAATGACGCTAATGGCCAACAGGTAGCAAGTATCCAATCCAATATTCGCCAAGGCATTTCTCGCACATCATGGAATTTGAGGTATGCAGGCACGAATGGCAATGATGGAGCTTTGATCCCTCCTGGGACTTATACCGTACGCATGGGTCAGGTAGTAAATGGACAATGGACAGATTTCGAAGAGCAACAAACCTTTGAAGTGAAATTACTGAACAACACGACCCTACCGGCAACCGATATAGCTGCGCAAAAGGAATTTCAACGACGTGTGATTGAAATTGCGCGGGCCATTGACCAGGCCGATGAGTGGGGGAAATCCAATGTTAAGGCCCTGGAAATGATTGCAAAAAACATCATAGACCAGGCGGCTCCACCAACACTCCTTAACGAAATCGAAGAAGTGAGACAAGCGCTCCTGGATTTAGATATTCGTCTGAAAGGAAATAATCTGATCACTCGAAATATGGAATTGATCCCTCCTTCGATTAACAGTCGCATCAATCGAATTAGGCGAGAATTCTGGAGCTCCACATCGGACCCAACCGGCACACAGTTAGAAAGTTTTCAAATCGCAAATGATGAATTCAAAGCCTGGATTGACAATTATAACAGCTTGATGGAACAGGCCAGGTCATTGGACATCAAACTTAAAACTACCTCCATTGTCAGTGGACTTAGATTAGACAAGTTGGACTGAAATGCCAATTACGTCTTAAAAAAGTATTTGAACCAGAGGGTTTGGTTCTTATTGGTATTACCAAGGAAAGAGCCAAATCATTTAGGTTATTCTTCTTGCGTCACCATGGGGCCAAGTTTCCTTCCCCCCAACAAGTGCATGTGTAGGTGGAAAACTGACTGACCTGAATCTTCATTGATATTCATTGAAAGGCGGTAGCCCGTTTCCGCAATGCCTTTTTCCTTTGCTAATTTTTTGGCCACCAGGAACATTTTCCCAAGTAGCAGCGCGTCCTCATCTGTTATGTCGTTGATGGTATAAATCTCCTTTTTAGGGACAATCAATAAATGCACAGGTGTTTGCAAGCGCAATGGGACAAAAGCAATGATTTCATCGTCTTCATAAACGATTTCCGCCGGGAGTTCCCTTTTGATGATTTTGGTAAATACGGAGCCTTTTGAAATTTTCTCAGCCTTCTGTTTTTGATAGGCCGCACTCTGACCACTTGCCATGAATGTGATCAGGGAAAAGGCGATACAAAATGGAATAATTTTCTTCATGGTGGTAATACGATGAAAGCAAAAAGATGATAACTACTTTTTCAGTTTTCGACCAGGTCAATTTTCAGTTCAAATTGATTATCATTGATTGTCAGACGCTCTCCGATTATTTCGTTTTGGATTTCTAATTCATCCAATTTTCCTTTTGCTTTTTGCAGCGAGTTTACCATCAGGGTCAAACCCATTGAGAAACGCTCTGAAGTTTCCAGCAAAAGCTTAGGGCCTTTCTCAAACTTGTAGAATGGGTCGGCTTTTGTTATGCCTGGTAACCTCTCAAACCCCATAATATCGACAGTCATTGGTCCCTGTACTGCAATCACCTCCACTGTTTGAATTCCTAAAGCTCCCCCCTGGGATGCTTTCAGTCTTTCGGTAGCATTATTTCTATCTCGTTCCACTTGTTTCCAATCTTGATAATCACAAACAAAGAGATCAATGTGGTTGGGCAATACCTGATGCAGGGCCAACAAGCTCCAATTCTTATTCTCTTGAATGTTGTCATGTGAAACACTCATTTCATCCAGCTTCAATATTAATCGCTCAAGGCGCGTTTCCGGTTTTAGTGCCATACCAAAAGGGAGTTCTTTTTCGCTGTGATTGGCATCCACAAGTTCCAGCACCAAATTACCAAGGGAGACCCCTCCACTCGTGAAGTTTCCCCAATCTTCATAATCCCAAACGATAGGTAGTTGAAGACCTTCAGTGAAAAATTCAAATTGCTCTTTGGCTTGTTCCGAACGGACATAAATATGTTCAACCTTACTCAAACTAACTTCCTCTCTCCCTGAGCAACCGGCCAATATGAACATGATTGTAGGTAGGAGTATTTGAATCAGATATTGATATTTCCTTAGCATTTAGCTACTAATTAACATTGGCAGCTACTAAGGTAAACAGGTGTCTTATAAATCTACTTTGATGTTTCTTTGTATATATAATTATGCTTGAGGAGAAACTAGAACATCGGAACATCAAACCCACCAGCATGCGTCTTTTGGTGCTAAGGCAATTGGTGGAAACCGGAGCAGCTCTAAGCCTGAAAGATCTGGAAGCAAAGTTTGAACGAGCCGATAGAGCAACATTGTACAGAACGCTCAAAACTTTTGAAGAAAAAAAGCTCATTCACAGCATTGATGACGGCACCGGCGTTGTAAAATACTCCTTATGTGAGGAAGGGTGTGAATGTGAACCTCAGGATCAACACATCCATTTTCATTGCGTGAAATGTGGAGAAACCTACTGTCTCACACAATCTAAGATCCCCGAAACTCAAATCCCTACAGGTTTCAAAGCCGCCAGTGCCAGTATGGTTTATAAGGGCACCTGCGCCAACTGCCGCTGATTTCACCAAGTTTGCAACCGGGTTGCACTGCCTGGTTCGTAACCTTGTATCGTGAAAGCCATTTCATTCATACTGTCATTTCTATTACTAGGGATTGTGCTATCTCCTTGTGCCGACGATCCTTCCTCCAGGGTATTGGCATCGATAGAAACGAATGACTTTACTAACCACCAGGACCACTATGATGAGTGCTCGCCATTTTGCACATGCCACTGTTGTCACTCTCATATGACCCAACAGTGCGCATTATGTCTGGGTATGATTACGGCTTTCAGTAACATTCCATCAGAGCAACCCTTCCCCTTCCTATCCCGGATTTCTTTTTCCATTTGGGATCCCCCACCATTCGGTTGATCAAATCTGATAACCCAACCCCTCAATTCATCAAGATTTAGAAATTCATAACAATGAAGAACTTATTGCTATGGCTCACTTTCTTAACAGGAACGTTGGCCCAGGCTCAAAATACATTTGTTGCACGCATCATTGATGCAGAAGAAAACGAGCCTCTTTTTGGGGCAACAGTGAAAATAGGTCCCTCAAATGGAGCCGTAGCAGACCTTAACGGACATGTTGAAATTACGAATATCCCGGCCGACACCATTCTGGTTTCAGTTTCCTTCGTTGGATATAAATCTTTCGAATTCACCTACATTTTTCCAATCGACGGAATACAGACAATCACACTGACACAAGGTGAAGAGCTGGAAAAGGTCATTATTACTTCTACAAGGAGCAGCCGCACCATCGATGATATCCCCACACGCATTGAAGCTATCGGTACCGAAGAATTAGAAGAGAAGGCTATCATGAAGTCTTCCAATATCGCTATGATCCTACGCGAGAGCACTGGAATACAAATGCAGCAGACATCAGCCAGTTCCGCCAATCAAAGCATCCGAATACAAGGTTTGGATGGCCGATACACCCAGATTCTGAAAGACGGCTTTCCTCTATTCGGAGGGTTCTCCGGCGGACTGAGTATCATGCAGATACCTCCGCTCGATTTAAGACAGGTCGAAGTAATCAAAGGCAGCAACTCCACACTTTTTGGAGGCGGGGCAATTGCAGGGCTGATCAACTTGGTGACTTACACCCCACAGGAGGACCGCAAGCTTAGACTCATGATAGATCAAACACAGGCACAAGGCACTACCTTCAATGGTTTCTATGCGGAACGTTTCAATAAATTTGGCATGACTTTCTATGCATCCGCCAGCCGTCAGGAAGCGTATGATCCCGATAGAGACGACTTTAGCGATATCCCACGGATCAGAAGTCTGACCCTCAATCCTTCCATATTCTACTATCTCGCAGAGAATTCAAGTCTGCGATTGACCTTAAATAGCACGTTTGAAAATCGATTGGGAGGAGATATGCAGGTCATCGAAGAAAACCCAAATGGCATCCATCAATTCGCGGAAGAAAATCAATCAGACCGATTGTCATATCAGCTAACCTATCAAAACCAAATCAACGACAACAGGTCTTTGAAGGTCAAGAATAGCCTCACCTATTTCGAAAGAGAAATCGCTGAACCCGGGTTTCAATTCATGGGCAAACAGTGGTCGTCCTTCAGTGAAGTGACCTACAATTATGGTTCTGAAAAATCTAGTTGGATTTCAGGATTGAATCTCTATTCGGACAAGTTTGAAGAAACGCCATTTGATTCATTGGATAGGGACTACAGTTACACAACATTCGGAGGTTTCACGCAAAACACCATCGACCTGACCACTCAGATCGTTCTGGAAAGTGGATTGCGATTTGACTATGACCTGGACCATGGATTTTTTGCCCTTCCAAGACTTTCGGTACTTGCACAACTCAACAACGACTGGTCCGCCCGCTTTGGTGGCGGCTTAGGATACAAACTCCCTACGATTTTCACGGAAGAGGCTGAAAACCTAACCTACCAGGGAATCCTACCCATCAACCGTAGTACCAATGCGGAGCGATCCATAGGTGGCAATCTGGATGTGAATTATCAAACATTACTGGGTAATGAATGGACCCTAACGATCAATCAGCTTTTTTTCTACACCCGTCTCAGTAATGCTTTGGTGTTAAGAGAGAATCAGGCTGTACTGTTTTTTTACGAGAACGCTGATGGACCCGTATCAAGCCAGGGAATAGAAACCAATATCAAGTTGGGTTATGGCGATTTCAAACTATTCGCCAATTACGCCTTGATCGATACCCGACTAAAATACGACAACATGAATCAGCAAAAACCACTGACACCTAAACATAATTTAGGTTCCGTATTGATGTATGAACTAGAAGAGAAGTGGAGGATTGGTTATGAAGCTTATTACACGGGCAGGCAACTTAGAAATGACCGTACCGAAACTGACGACTACTGGACCATGGGGTTCATGGTTATGCATAAAATCAACGACCTGAGCTTATACATCAACTTTGAGAATTTCAGCGATACCCGTCAACATCGATTGGAAAACTTTCAGGTGGACACCCATTTCAAACCTGACTTTCCTGAAATATGGGCCCCCACGGACGGACGGATTATCAATGCAGGATTCATCTTAGAACTCTAAATCATGGAATTTTACAAAATATTTCTACCTATCGCCTCGATGCTTTATTTGTTATTGGTATTTGTACTGAGGTCATTCATTCTTTGGAAACAAACAGGGGTCAATCCTTTTGTTTTCGGAAATTCAGAGAAGGCACACGACTACATTGGCCGAGTGTACAAAGTGATGATTTTTGGTACCTGGATCTCGATCATACTATTCTCCTTTTTCCCCAACTTATATAGGTATCTTCTGCCTATTCACTACCTGGAGTTTAGTGAACTGCGACTAGCAGGATCAGTGTTTTTCTTCATTTCGTTTCTTTGGACAAGTGTCGGTCAATATCAAATGTCCGGATCATGGAGAATTGGTATTGACTATGAAGAAAAGACAGAACTGGTCAGTCGCGGCCTTTTCAGGTATTCCAGAAATCCCATTTTCCTCGGCGTATTAATTTCCTATCTAAGTACATTTCTCATTATTCCAAATGCACTTAGCTTCACCATAATGACAGTAACTTTTGTTACTATTCAAACACAGGTCCGATTAGAGGAAGAATATCTTGATTCGGTTCAGGGGCAGAGATATGCTGATTATAAGTCACGCGTAAGGAGGTGGATCTGAAAACACATTCGTACTTCCGTTTCTCAACATATGTAAATTGAAAAGCAAGTACCTCTTGGTTTCTTTGCATTTACACAGCGAAAGCCCAAACACTTTGATTCATGATAGAGATCAGCAATCATCATTCCGAAATTTCAGATAGCGAATTTGAGATGGCATTTCAAAAATGTCAGGTTCCTCCTGCGGCATTTAGTCACGAAGCCCACTTACGACTTGCATGGATCCATATTACAAAATATGGTTTAACAACAGCAGAAGTAAATATTCAGGCTCAGTTAGAACGATTTGTAAACCACGTGGGCGCCAATGACAAATACAACAAGACGCTTACCGTTTCCTCAATTCGGATGATTGGCCATTTTATTCAACAATCAAAGACAGAAAATTTCATTGACTTCATTCTTGAATTTCCTCAGCTGAAAAATGAATTCCGAGCCTTGATAGCAAGTCATTACAGTTTTGATGTATTCAATTCGAGGATTGCCAAAGAAGAATTTATAGCTCCGGATTTGTCACCATTTTAAGGCGCAAGAGAAGGTTTAATCAAAAATTAAAAGACAAGCCGTAGAATGAGGCTATAAGCAGTCAAGGTTGTTTAAAATAATAAAACCGACCCATGCGACACCTGGCTGCCCTTATTTTCACCGTTCTTCTCATTTCATCCTGTGGCTCCGAAGAGGAACCGCCACTCGTGTTGACCTCTATCCGAATCACGCCCCCTGAAAGCACGAGACTAGATGCGGTTACTGCTGAACAAGCAGTTTTGCAAGTAGAAGGATTTGATCAAAATAACCAATCTTTTGAGATCACCTCTGAGATTACCTGGTCGGTAGAAAACGATCATGCAACGATTACACAAGAGGGTGTTCTGACTGCCAGTTCTGCCGGTACAGCTCTTGTCGTGGCACAGGTAATGGAACTCCGGGCGGAAGCTCAAATCTCAATCTGGGACAGTTCGGCGCCCAGAACCGAAATCTATGTAAGTGATGTCGGAAACAATCGCAATGGTCCACATAGAATTTGGCGATTTGATGAGAACGGGAATCATCCCGAAGTTTATATTTCTTCCGCACTGTCCAGGCCCCAGGACATGATCTTTCTGGAAGAACAGCAAATCGTGCTTGTGTCCAACCTGGGGGGTAATAACATCAATAAATACAACATCGAAACAGGCGAGTTTGTTGGAGCATTTGCATCCAATCTTGCAGGACCTACCCGAATAAACATTGGCCCAGACAGGCTCATTTATGCTATTCAGTGGAATGGCGGGCCGGTAAAGAGGTATCAACAAGATGGAGAGTACGTTGACGATTTCACCTCCTCATCTATTGATGACGCCATTGGGATGGCATGGGATTCTGGACGTAATCTTTATGTCGCCTCCTTCAACGAAAATGGTAATGGGTTTGTATTGCAATTCGATCAAGAGGGTGATCTCACTGGCACTTTTATTAATAATAACCTGGTAGGCCCTACAGATATTTGGTTCGATGGTTCTGACTTAATGGTCAATGATTGGTCAGCTAATAGTGTAAAGAGATTCAATTCCGAAGGGGTCTTCCAGGAAGTCTTTATTTCCAATGTGTCACAACCAGAAGGCGTGGCATTTTTGAATGGCAACATCTTGCTGGGAGCCAGTGGAAGCTCGTCAATACCCATGTATACCGGAAGTGGCAATTTCGTAAGGAACCTTGTTACACCAGGAAACGGCTTGATCACACCAAATGCGGTCATAATAAGAAGAGTTAATCCTTAGGCAAATTATTGACTAACTTCTTTTTTTGATCCTTCCCATCGTGGAGAAATCGACGATCCGAATTCCATGTCCGATGAAATTAAAAAAAGTCGATCTTTACATGTCATTATATTCCTTGAGAGGTAAATGCAAAATCAATCATTTATTCCTGATACCTGGCAAAAACGAATCACCAGGCGGTTGTCTGTTATCAGGTTAAGTACGTGGTGCTTAGTGCTATTTGGTTTATTTTCCTGTCAGCAGGAAAAATCCACTCAAGAATCCAATGTGGACCAAGCAAAACCAGAAGCCTCCAAGGTGGCATCTAATCGTAGCATCGACGAGCTTGAGAAAGCCTATCAATCCAAGATCGACTCGATCATGAAAATTCAGAATCAAGGCAATGCTGAGTTTCAAAATCAAGTAGCTGCGTTGACCATGAAGGCGGAAGAATTGGAAACCCATAACAAAAACCTGGGCAGCCAACTTGGGCAGCAGGCAAGCACCATCTCGAAGCTGCGAGATAGCTTGCAATCCGCCATTAGTGAAGAGAGTGCGATAAGAAATACTTCATTTTCTCCCGTGGCGCTTACTGAAGAATCACTGGACACCCTGGCGGGGGCACCTCAGGACACATTGCTCACCAGTTCGTATAACGCACTAAATCCAGGTTATACTTCACGTGCATTCGTGCAAGAAGTAGATTCCCTGATCCAGGAAGTTGACCATAATAAAAGCCAATTGGCCGAATTAGATGAACGTTTGGCAGGTATTCTTAACAATCTTACGATCGCAGTAGGTCTCAAGAATAAAAAACCTGATAAAGGATATGAAGAGGTCATTATCAATACTTTGATGTCTACCATATCCGATGACACTTTAGTTGTGGGCCAATACAAAAGGGGATTCTACACGAAGCAAGACCTAAATGCCTTGATTGGCGACTATCAGCTACGAAAAACCCAAAAAGCAGTCTCCGGAGAACTTGTGATCTACAGGAGGAAGAAAAAGCAAGAGGCAAAAACAGCTGTAATCTACGTCGAGGGCAAGTCCTATCCTTTTTCGAGAAATAAGATCGATACCATCAGCGTGAAAAATGTATTTGATGTAATTATATGTGACCGTCAAGATAACTGCAACAACATGGCCTTTAGTGGAAGTATGACGAATTATATAGAGGTTTCACTTCGTAAAAGCTCGAAAAGAATCGATATCAAACCTGTCAATCAAGTGCTTGGTCAGTTCTATGCCAGGCAGGTTACCTCCTCAAACAAGAAATGATATTTGAGGGTTTTTCAAGTGAACAGAAAGTCCAACTCAAGCGAGCTATCCTTTTCTGTCATTGAGATATTTGTGCAACATGACCAAAACTTCCTTGGGGTCGCCAGGTACATTATTTTGACCATGATTCACAAAATAGAAATCCCTCAATGCACGAAAGAGTATCCATTCTGTTTCTGATTCCTCTTTGATTTTGCTAAAAATCGACCATAGCTCAAATGTCTTTTGTTCTGTGAAGGTTCGTGCTTCATCCGAACATTGCTTATACCTTGATGTACCCTGATTAATCATCAACTGACGTTGAAAAGCCAACGCATCCTGATGATCATACACCTCAGGAGTAAACAGCTGCTCAAACTGCTCATAGTCCTTAATGATTTCTCCAAAATCTCTGTAGCGATCTACATGATAAGCCATTAAAGCCAGTTCAAAGACTTCCATGTCCCCGAAATAGTGATAGAAGCTGGATCGGTTTAGACCGACAATATTGGACAGTTTCTCAATGTTAAGTGCCTCCGGCCCAATCTCTCCGAAGAGATTATAACCTGTTGTAATCCACTTTTGGCGATTATCTGATGATTTCGGCATTACGAGATTTACGAGGCAGGGTTCTGTACATACTTGTACAGATATTGTGATACCTCTGATACGATCTTTGACTTGTAGTTCAAAAATAAGATTAACTAAAAGTAATAAAACTATGATTCAAAAAACCTCAAATGCATTTAGTGCTGCTTCATGGGTAGCTCTGGCAACAGGAATGATTGGATACCTCATTGGACTATGGAGGGCCGAAATGCTTCTCAACGAGAAAGGCTATTACTTCTCCATTATCATGTTTGGTTTGTTTGCGGTGATTTCTGTGCAGAAAAGTGTCAGAGATAGATTGGAAGGATTGCCTGTCACAGATCTCTATTACGGCCTTTCCTGGTTTGCTACGATCTTGTCGATTTTATTATTAGTGATTGGACTATGGAACGCAGATTTACTGCCTAGTGAAAAGGGATTCTATGCGTTCTCTTTTCTCCTCGCACTATTTGGAGCAATCGCAGTTCAGAAAAACACCAGAGACAATCTTGCTGCTGAAAAAGGAGACCAGAGTTACATCAATTAAACCCAAATTATGCATTAAGCATAATTTGCCCAAAGGGTCAGACGAAGTGAAACTTATCTGACTGTGACTTTAACGTCATCAGCAGACGAAAGCGCTGCCTTGTCTGGATTACCCTGAAAAAAATTCTTTCATTTAGAGTTTTTCGTCATTATTCAGTAGAATATTTTGACTGGTAATTGTAAATATTCTATTGAATAATCCGGGTTAAAAAAGCATGGTGGCACAATGCCCCCTAACTTTTGATGATGACTCCAATAATGGGTTTTAAGAATTAGAAGTCGATAAGAAGACAAGATCCAATCTATGACTATATCGTGTTAAAAAAGCAGACCTGCCGCGTTAAGTGACCCAAAGCGTAAAGATCAAAATGATGAACCGATAACATAAGTTGGCTAAGGTCCAGGCGACCATTACACCCAGGCCAGAGATAATGGCCCAATGCCAACGCATATCCATAAATCTTTTGATACTGAGTATGGCGTAAAACAGCGGAACTACAAAAGCAAACAAATTGAAGGAGATAGAGGAAACGATCGAGCTATCATGCCCATATAAAAAATCAATCAGGGTATCTAACCAATCGAGTATCACCCAACTAAACAAAAGCAAGGAGAAAAAGTGGAATGAAAAAATGAGGCTATCAAAATAAAACTGGCGCTTTTTAAAGGACAACAAGTACACAAACACCGCAATCATGGGGACATTTATGATCATGATGGACTTGGAAATATTGTCACTCATGTTCTGATAGGTAATGGCGTAAGTTGGCACATCCAATCCTTCTTTTTGCAACTTGAGATCGATCCAATCTTTGATCCACCTGCTGTAGGGTTGTGAATAGGTCTGGTCCTCAAGTGGTAGGGAGTAATCTGATAGTGGGTTGACAAAGAAATAGATAAGATTGAGGAACAAGAACAAGGTGATGGGCGAGATAAACCTTTTACGTTTACCTTCCAAAAACGCTACCGTCATGCGACCAGGAAACCCGAGAAGGTACCTCAAACTCAGAAAGAGGCGGTTGTCTAAAAAGAAGATGTTGCCTAAAAATTCACCTAAAAGCTGCCTCAGTGAGCGATCCGAGTTATCGAGAACGCGTTGACCGCATTGGTAACAAAAGCCTCCCTTTATTGCAGCACCACAGTTTAGGCAATTGTTCTGTAATGATTCATCGCTTTTCTCCATATCGATTTGCTAAAATTAATAAAGTGAAGATCAACTTCTAGTAGTTCGTCCTTGTGTCAAAAATCCTCCGGGATTTCCAAAACTATATTGTCATGATTCCTACTGATTCGTCTGTCGATTGCCGGAGTTTACATCAGATGCTCATGGACGCGTATTATTCACAGATTTATGCCAGGTGAGGCATCAGTGTGTTAGCGAATGTCAAAGCAAGCAAAAAACCAAGCATATCGGTCACCGTAGTAAGAAGTGGTCCAGAAGCTAAAGCAGGGTCCACATTAAATCGTTTCAGCATCAATGGAATTATCCCGCCAAGAGATACGGCAATCAAAGTATTGATTCCTAATGCCCCTCCTACAACTAAACCAAGGTATATGTTGCCCTTCCAAATCCAAGCAGCTAAACCGATCAGTGTACCAAGGACAACCCCATTGATCAAACCAACAGAAGCTTCTTGCCACAACACGCGCAACAGCTCGAAAGGCTTGATCACACCTAAAGACAGTTCTCTCAAACTTACGGCTACTGCCTGATTGCCAGAACAACCACTCATATCGGAAATGATGGGTAAGAATACAGCAAGAGCAATGACAGCCGAAAGCGTTTCCTGATAAGCTGCAATTACACTAGCTGCGGCAATATTGAGTATGATATTCACACTTAACCAGGACAATCGACGTTTCGCTCTTGTCAGCACGGGCAAAGTTCTGAGTTCTTCCCCACCTACTATGCCTTGTGTCTCCAGATATTCATAATTCATCAACTCAGCTTCTGCTTTTCGAAGATCCTTCCGTAAGACAACACCCAATAAATCTCGCTTAGGATTGACCACAGGGACCCCAAAGAAATCATGGGTGTCAAAAAATTTAACCAACTCTGTTAAATCATCAGTTTCATTCACCGTGATGGCATCACGCAAAACAATTGCTGAGAGAGGCGTATCGGATTTCCTCAACAGCAAATCACGCATTTGAAGCACTCCTTCAAACTTATCGTGCGAGGTGACATATATGTATTGAAGTGTGTAACGCTCATATTTCTCCGTGTTTTCGCTTAGATGTTTTACCACCTTTCCAATGGTCATGGATTCATCGAATGCCAGGAATTCAGTGATCATCAATCCTCCAGCCGAGTGGTCGTCGTATTGAATGAGTTTTAACACTTCCTCCACAGATTCCGGTTGCCATTCATCCAGAATGGCATTTTTACCTTCATCTTCAAAGTGTGCCAGAAAATCGGCCTGCTCACCACTGCGCATTTCTTGTAGAATAGCCGCAGCACCCTGGGCGTCCAGATCTTCCAAAACTCTCAGGGCCTGCTGCCATGGAATATCATCAATCAATTCCGCTGCTTCAGTAGGCTTCAGGAGATTAAGAAGTTGTATCCTTTCACGCTGCTCAAGATGGCTCACAAGCCCTGCTATGTCATCTGATCTCAGTTCATTCAGGTATTGCCTGATATCATCTGGATTAGGGTCAACCAGTTGTTGTCTAATTCTTTCCCAGGGATTTTCCGCAATCATGATGACGATATTTTATGTAAATGGAAGTTATTCGATTTCAAATAGAAAACCCGACAAGTGGGATATGAGAGAACATATTCTAAAAAAGATACCCCAGGGATTCCCGCAATCCTTTTGGAAGCCTGACAATTTTACCGTTTTACCTAAACTTAATTCGAGTTAGAGACTTTCCGCATTCCAAGCAGTCTTGCTAATTGTATGTTTTGGGGGTAATCTCCACTGTTTTTCAATGCGATATTTATCTCTGACCACATGAAAATTTCATCGCAATTGGAGAGCAATCCTTATAGAATAATATTGAATGCCTTAGTGATGATAGTCACGATCATCTGACCGTGTTGGTAGATATATGATATGTGTAACATTCTACCACCGCCGTGTAATGCTTTATCCAGGGAGGATTGTCAATTTTACAAACTGAGCTTTTCCATAGTTCATATCTAAATCTGTTTAAGGTGAGATTAGGACAAGAGGCTAAATCTTGTCCCTTCTCTTTCCCAGCTGAATACGCATTCCACGATTAAGCCAAATCAATGAATACAATTCAATCAGTTGGAATTTCAAATAAAAGAGATCAATAAACTTCTTCATCCGGAGCATTTTTTAAGGCTACCTGTAATACTCCCCATTTATAGGACCAAAAGGCTCAATTGTTAAGTTAATATTTTCATTTCTCAAGCAGCTTTTTTCAGTGGTCTTTCATATCGTTCGGCAGGCGTTTCTTTTAGTGTATGATGGACTTTTTCGTGGTTGTAGTAGTTGATGTAATATTCAATACTGTTCATTAATTCATGGCCATCTTCTGGAGGATTGAGATAAATATGCTTGTGTTTTAATGTCCTCCAGAATCGTTCAATCCATCTGTTGTCAATCGCTCTTCCTTTTCCATCCATTGATACTTTTATCCCTAGCGCATCTAAGGTGGACGTCCAAATCGAAGAAGTGAATTGTGAGCCTTGATCAGAGTTGATAATTTCTGGTATTCCATGTGTTTCAAGGGCTTGATTTAGCACCTCAGTACACCATTTAGCTTCAAGTGAATTGGATATTCCCCAACCGACGATCTTACGACTGTAGACGTCAATAATGGCCGTACAATACATAAAACCTTTGGCCATTGGAATATAGGTGATATCAATACTCCAGGCTTGGTTCGGTCGGTTGATTTCCTTGTTTCTCAAAAGGTAAGGTCTGATATAAGTGATCTGTCCAGGCTTGCTAAGCATCCTTTTGGGGTAAACAGCCATATGCCCCATTTTCCTCAACAGTCTCCTTACTCGTTTTGGGTTGACATGATAACCTTTCCTTTTAAGCATATAATGCATCGACATGACACCTTCTGCTGGATGTTCCAATGCATGAGCGTCCATCAAATGCATGATCTTTAAGTTCTCTGGCTTCTCACCCAGAGGCCGATAGTAGATCCTGCTCCTGTGGATTTTGAGTAATTCGCATTGCTTACGAACTGATAATCTCCCGGACCTGGCTGATACAAGTTTTACCCGTTCACTCATAGGCCGGTTTTCTTCAAGCTTTTTTTTAGAAAATCATTCTCAACCTTCAATTGCCCGATTTGAGAATAGAGTTTATCGACATCTACAGCGGGCTCATCGGAGCTTTGATTTCCTCCAAAGGCATTGGACATGTTGGCCAAGAATTCCTTCTTCCAGCGTGAGATCACAACTGGGCTCACTTCGAAATGCTTGGACAGCTCTGCTAGGGTTCGGTGTTCCTTGATGGCCTCTACGGCTACTCGCGCCTTGAATTCGGGTGTAAATTTTCTTCGTGTCTTTTTCATAGGTCTTAGTCAATTTAAACGTTTCAGTTTTAACTAAGCCCTTGGACCGATTTTTAGGGAGTATTACAACCTAAGCAGGTCAGAAAACAACTAATAACTAACCTCCGAAAAGGGGTGTGACCTTGCCTTGATTAATGGAGTACTTGGCCCAGAAGTAATTGACAGAAGCTGTTTGATTTAGAGGAATACAAAGAGGGAGGTGTTCTTTTGGAGATATCCTCAATTACCCCATAACCAGGCGAGACCTGAAATTAACTTTTATTGCTTTAGCGCATGAATCAGGAATAGAAACAAATGGATTGGCCTGTGAAATGAATGGCTAGGCAATTAGTAGCTGCTTAGTCGAATAAAATCCAATGGTTTATCAAGAGGAATCATTCTTATCAACTGATCACCTTGACATTCACTGCATTCATGCCTTTTTTTCCTCTTTCAAGTTCATACTCGACCTTGTCATTTTCTTTAACCTCATCAACCAGTCCCGACTCATGAACAAAAACATCTTCTCGGGAATCATCAGGACTAATAAACCCAAACCCCTTCGAATTATTGAAAAATTTTACAATTCCTACTTTCATTTCACTATCTATATTATTGTCATTTATTGACTACCCTCTGGCCCAGCTATAAAATATTAATCTCCTCATAACCACTTTTGATGGTCGTTGAAACTAATTTAAACCGCTCATTTGCCTTAAATTCATAGGTATTGTGAGCCGGTATGATTATGATCTGCCCGGCCCGCAGTTGAACAGATTCTTTGCCAATCATTACCTCTGCGACCCCATCAACGATCTGAATGAGCATGTCAAAAGGAGAAGCCTTTGCAGATAAAATTTCCCCCTTATCAAAAGAAGAAATGCTAACGCTACCTGTATCCTTCTCTATAATAGGTTTGCTAACAGCAGCACCTGCTTCATAATCTACTACGTACGACAATTGATAAACTTTTGACGGCTTCAATTCAATTTTATTCATGCTAGAAATTGATTATCTCCTAAAGAAAGGACTACTACGAACCACGACGTTTCTTTTCTGCTCTTTTAGCGGACTTATCCGCTCTCTTTTCCTTTAGGCTTCTCGCAGGTTCCTTTTTTTCCGACTTAGGCGGCTTTCCGTCTTTACTTTTTGTCATGTTCGAGGTTTCAACTATTGTATCCAATCTATTAAATGCAGCGACCAACCAATACAAAGCTCAGTACGGTGGATAGTTAAAGTATTACATCACAAATAAGCTTTGTTACACATTTCTCATGTTAAGGAGCGTGATTCAAACGATTTGACGCACTGGCTATAAATGTTTTGATATTGTTTTAATTGAGGAAATTTGAACTTCTTTAGCTATTGATGCTAAGCTATTTCCCCCGATGATTTTTTCCAGGCGCAGATTGAATCAGCACTTAGAAATAAAGGTGCGTTAAAACTACGTTTTGCTAGTGTAGGCTTTGTTGCTATTCAACTACAAATTTCTGAGTCTCTGACCAATCGCTCCAAACCAATCCTTTAGTGCGATAGCGAACCCTCCAATAATAGGTCGTCTTTTCCCGCAAAGAAGTGACATTAAGTTCTGTTAGTTCGAGCCCCTGATTCAAATCTTTTCCCCCATACCAGTCTTCAAAATGTCTCCAGATATCTACATCGGGATGGGCAAAACTGTAGGTTCGGGAAACTTGCCATTGCGTAGCTCCGTGTTCACTTCCATTGACGGATTTAAATGCAGAAGCGGTGAGAAATATAGCTTCGTTCTTTTGTTTGGACGTTTCATTGGGATTGACACATGCAGGTCTCTCTGGTTTTTCATCGTATCGTTTCACCTTTATCACATCGTTCACTTCATTGTCCTTTGGGTTAGTCAGGTCCCCCCTACTGACACGTTTCAACTCAAATGTTGGATCTTCCCCTCCGGTAACTTCCACCAAAACGAAGCCATAGTCGCTTCTACTGACTGAAAATTCATCGTAGTTTCTCTGTGCATACTCTCCCCAGCCGTCGATTCGGCCTCCGGCTGTAGCTACATTGACCCACAAGTGCTTATGATCCCTGGATTGCCCCCTTGCATAACCATGGGTGTGCCCGTAGAAATGGATAGAAGGCTTACCTGTGCGGGTGGAGAACTTTTCCAAAAGCGTAATTACTTCCCCTGTAAAGTCTCGTTCTCCGGCAATCCACAATTCTGACTTATATGGATGATGTAGTTGCGCAAATACAAAATCTATATGGTCATTTTGGGCAGCATCTTTTAGTACATCATCCAACCAGTCCAACTGAACTTCTAATCTGTAGTTGTCATTGGAATTGAGGCCAATGATCCTCATGTTGCCATAATCCTTGTAGTACCAATGCTCCATGTATCCCGGAGTGCCATTGTCCGGCAAATGGAAATATTTAAAGTAGAAATCACTGTTCCTTTCGTGATTTCCAAGCACGGGATACACAGGGACGAAGGGCAACAGTTTTGCAGATTGTCTGAAAAAATCGTTTGTCCAATCCGTATATACCAGACCTTCTACGACCAGATCACCGGGAATAAGGACAGTAGCTAACTCCTTAGATAGGTCGTAATCCGTTTTTCCCTGAGTCAAATAAGGTAAAACTCCCTCCTCGATCGTTTCCTTGAATTTATCCGGATGATCATCATCTCGTTGCATATCGCTCATAGCCAGGAATTGAAAAGATGTTTCTTCTCCGGGCAAGGGCGGGGTGGTGAAATGATAGATAGAGGATTCGAACAATCCTGTCGTCACCCGATAGAAATAAGTAGTTGCAGGTGACAGGCCTTCCAATTTTACCCGATGAATTTCTGAAGGGCGCTCGTTTACCATGGAAAACACTTTTTCCGTTTGATTCGATAATTCCCGTGTCGTTCCCCAAAGGACTTCACAAGTTCCCCCTTCGGAGGTCTCCCACATGATGTGAATGCTATTAGGGGTCGCATCTTGTAAATAAGGAGCTACCACCAACTCCTGTCCTTGCATAATCAGAGAAGGTAGAATCAACAAGAGAAAGGAAAATCGCGGGTTAATTTGATGCATGATTCAAGGCTCGAGTTAGATAAATGTAAGATAGGGCGTCCGCGCGACCCGGCCATTCCGGAATTCCAATTTTGATGGCAACAAAAAACGCCGAGGAGTTGAATTAAATAGAGAACCGATCAGATGATATGGTTTTTCTGATGACCCTCCAATAAAAAGCAATTTAACGAATCAATTTGGTCATGAAATTTTGACAAGAACCTTCCTCTGTTAAGGTAGAATAGTGTGAAGATTTTGCTATTCTTACGACAAGATTTACAACCAAATTGCATAATGGACATTAACATCCAGGAAATGTTTCAGGTGGCAAGTTCCCACCACCAAAAAAATGAATTGCCAGTAGCCGAAAATTGCTACCGGGATATCCTGCAAAAACAACCCGATCACCTGGATTCGCAACTCAATCTGTCCCATATTTTCCTGTTAACCAATAGACCAGAAGAAGTCCTGGATTTACTCTTACCCATATCTCAAAAGTTCCCTGACCATGAGCAGGTTTGGAATAATATTGCCATTGCTCATAAATTATTGACGAATTATGACGACTCATTAACGGCTTTTAAAAAAGCCTCCGAATTGAACCCCGATTCCCCGGTAATCTTACATGACATCAGTATGGTACTGCAGGTCATGGGTCGAAATGAAGAAGCGCTTAATTCGCTGGAATCTCTAACAAAATTCCATCCCACGTATCTGCCTGGACGTCTATTCCATTCCCAACTATTGAATCACCTCTTTCAGTTTGATGCCTCCGAAGGGGTTTTATTATCCATCTTAAAGGACTTCCCAAATCAGCCCGATGCACTACTGGCACTTGGCAAACTATCTACCAGAACTGGTGCAATTCAAAATGCTGACTTTTATTTCAGGAAGGCCATCGAGGAAAAACCTGAACTGACTGAAGCTCATATCGAATATGGCAATTTGTTGATTCACCAGGGAGACATTCATAACGGAGCTCAATTCCTTCAACAGGCTATCAATCATTCTCCTCAGGATTGGACTGCCTACTTTCATCTGGGTAATGCCTATCTACAATTTTCCCGTTTTGAAGAAGCCCTGATACCTCTTAAAAAAGCACTTGAATTATCACCAGGAAACGAAAAGGTTCGGAATGCCCTGAGTTGGATATATAAACGCTTTGTCCCCGAATGGCACATGAGTATGATCGCCGATACGGTACGCAATCAAGCTTATGAGCAAGCGCTTGCTAAAGTTGTAAAGCCAGAAAGCATTGTTTTCGATATTGGGGCAGGTTCGGGGTTGCTTTCAATGATGGCAGCAAGACAAGGAGCCAAACTCGTCTATACCTGTGAGCTTTCAAAAGTGATGTCGGACATGGCTCAGGAAATCATCACAAAAAATGGATATCAGGATCAGATAGAACTATTCCCCGTGAAATCTACCTCACTAAGGGCTGAACAATTCAAGGAAAAACCTAATATCCTTGTTTCTGAGATCCTGGATGCTGGCTTGATCGGTGAGCATGCCATACCCACCATTCGACATGCCTTAAAGGACCTTTGTGCCGAATCATGTACCATTATTCCAGCAAGGGCCACTATCATAGGAAAACTTGTCAGTATACCGGAATTACGCCCTGTGAATCCTGTTCGCGAAATCGAAGGGTTTGATTTTACTCCTTTCGATCAATTTCGAGTTCCTAATGAATACCTCGTGGACAATATCTCCAAATACCATTATAAATCTCTTTCTCAACCTGGAGATCTGAAGGCTTATGACTTTTATGATCTTGGTGTGCCAATTCCAAATCATCAATGGAGAGAAAAATATTTTGAGATAGTAGTCACTGAAGATGGCACATTGGATGCCATGGCCTTTTGGTTTAAGCTCTGGCTCGATGATGAGATTACCATTTCCACAGACCCTGAAGCTCCGATCAAACATCACTGTTGGAATCAGGCCATTTACTTCTTCGATGACAAAAACGAAGTGACTAAAAACCAAATAATCAGGATCAAAATGATCTACAATGACATTAAAATCCGATTCGAGGTGGTTGGGACTTGAGAAAAGTTCTAAAACACCATGAAAACGGTAATGGTATCAGGTTCTCCTTTGACATCATCAACGCCATTACATGAGTGGTAACTAATAGAAGCACTTTTTTACCTTAATTTTAAAGTAAACCTAAAAAAACAGCAGGAACATGAAGAACCTCTTTTATTGCCTCTTTTGTCTCTCAATCAGTATTGGAGCATCAGCACAGAGTGGACTTACCTACCAGGAGCCACCCAAAGAAATTAAGGAATTGGTAGATGCTCCATTGGCCCCTAGTGTCAGAATAGACAATGAAGGTAAGCATGTGGTGCTACTTTATCGCAATGCTTATAAGACCATCAAAGAACTATCGGAAAAGGAGTTGCGATTAGGTGGCTTACGTATCAATCCGGTAACAAACATTGGTAGCAGGACGACTTTCTACAATAATATCAAAGTCAAAGAAGCATTTGAGGAAAATGCGAGTTCGGTAACCGGACTCCCCGAAAACCCCCGATTTGCAAACTTCAGCTATTCACCCGATCAAAGCATGATGGCTTTTACGCACACAACTTACGCAGGTGTCGAGATATGGCTCCTGGATATCGAAGCTGGTTCCGCAAAAAAACTTACCAATGCCAGTGCCAATGCGAACCTGGGTAGGCCGATGGTTTGGGCCGCCGACAGTAAAAGCATGTTAGTTAAGATGCTTCCCTCCGATCGGGCACCATTAATCGACGCTCAAACTGCCGTGCCCTCAGGACCGACAGTTACTGTAAGTTCCGGAGCAAAGGCACAAAATCGTACGTATCAGGACCTACTGAAAAACCCCACCGATGAGGAAAACTTTCAACAACTGGCACGCTCAGAGATATTTAAGGTAACCCTGGATGGCCAATCAACGCTTTGGATGAATACCGGAATGTACCGTGGAATGGATTTCTCTCCGGATGGAAATTACATACTGATCACCCGGGTGAAAAGACCATTCTCCTATCTTGTTCCATACACCAGGTTTGCTTCTGAAACAGCCATTTATGATACTGATGGACATCAAATCAAATTGCTTCTGGACAAACCTGTAGATGAAGTTAGGCCAAAAGGCTTTATGGCAACTACAGACAAACCCAGAGGTTTTGGATGGAGAAGTGATAAACCCGCTTCTATAACCTGGGCCCAGGCCAGGGACGGTGGTGACCCCACTTCAGAAGTTGACTTTCACGATGAGGTGTTCGAACTGGCTGCACCCTTTTCTGGTGAATCCAGATCTATCTTAAAAGTGAAAAACCGATATGCCGGGATCAATTGGGGGAACGATGAAGTGGCGATTGGTTACGACTACTGGTTTGATGATCGCAATACAAAAACCTATGTATTCAATCCTTCAGATCCATCCGTAGCTCCTAAGGTCATCTCAGATCGAAATTATCAGGACCGGTACAGTGATCCGGGAGAATTTGTGACCTCCAGAAATAAATTCAATCGGAACGTGCTGCAAATCGACAAAGGAAATGCCTTTTTGATGGGAGATGGATTTACTGAAAACGGGCAATTCCCTTTCATAGATCAAATCAATCTCACCACTAGCAATACGACACGCCTCTATCAGTCAGAATATACGGAGAAAGTGGAGGATTTGGTTTATGCCATGGATATGAGCAAAGGCGAGATTCTCACCCGGATTGAATCTCCAACCGAGTACCCTAATTACTATTTGCGAAACATCAAAAAGAAAGCGTCTTTAAAACCAATTACACAATTTGAAAACCCCTTCAAATCAATGATGGAGGTAGAAAAAGAGGTAATTACTTACAAGAGAGATGATGGTGTGGAACTAACGGGTACGCTTTATTTACCTCTTGGATATGATAAGGAGAAAAAGGAAAAAATGCCGATGATCATGTGGGCTTATCCTGTCGAATATAAAGACAAAGCCAGTGCTGGTCAAAATACGACGAATCCCAACGAATTTGTTTATCCTTATTATGGATCGCCGGTCTACTGGGTAACAAGAGGCTACGTAGTGCTGAATGATGCTGCTTTCCCTATCATCGGTGAAGGAGAAGAAGAACCCAATGATTCGTTTCGAGAACAGTTAGTGGCGAACGCAAAAGCAGGGATAGATGCAGTGGATCAAATGGGTTATATCGACAGAAACAGAGTGGGTGTTGGTGGTCATTCCTATGGTGCATTCATGGTTGCCAATTTGTTGAGTCATTCCAATCTTTTTGCAGCGGGTATCGCACGTAGTGGTGCATACAATCGTACGTTGACACCTTTTGGTTTCCAGCGAGAAGAACGAAGCTACTGGGATGCCCCTGAGGTGTATTATACCATGTCCCCATTCATGCATGCGGATAAAATGAAGACTCCTCTGCTTCTAATCCATGGCGAGGCAGATAACAACTCCGGGACCTATCCTATGCAAAGTGAACGCTACTTCAATGCGCTAAAAGGGCTGGGTGGTCCGGCAAGGCTGGTCATGCTGCCGAAAGAAAGTCATGGTTATCGCGCCAAAGAAAGCATCATGCACGTGCTTTGGGAGCAGGATCAATGGCTTGAAGAACATGTGAAAAACAGACCTAGTCTGGAAACTTCCGTTCAGTTAGAAAAGAAATAGTAGAAATTTATATCACAGATGAAAAACCGGATCGATAAGTCCGGTTTTTCTTTCAGAGACGAAGTAAATGGGTCATGAACCTGTATATGACTGAATTGGCTGGTTATAGGTTAACTTGTTGAATTGAATTTCAACTCACCCTAAAATGGATGTTCAATTTATTCTGGATGAGCTCTCGAAGGATCAATTAAGTGTGGTTGCTTTTCCAATTTTTGGATTGGCTATCATCATTGAGGTAGTCCTCATCAGAAAGCGAAATCCCAATGCATATAATGGCAAGGATACTTTAGTGTCACTTGTGATGTTGGTATTCACTGTGATCATTGAAGTTATACCCAAATTATTGGCCTTCGCAGCTTGCTATTATCTACATGAATGGAGTCCACTTAAAGATATTGTAGCACGCCAATGGTGGGCCTGGACTTTATTGTTTTTTATCGACGACTTTACCTACTATTGGTTCCATCGATCCAATCACGAAGTGCGTCTGTTTTGGGCGGGTCACGTACCTCACCATTCATCGGTGCATCTCAATTTAGGAACAGCTCTTAGACAGGGAGTTGGAGAACGCCTCCATAAGTTCCTCTTTTGGCTTTGGATTCCGTTACTGGGTTTCGATCCCTTAATGATGTTTATAGTAATGTCAGTCAATCTATTTTATCAATTCTGGATACATACGGAATTGGTGGGTAAACTTCCCTCATGGATTGAATTCATTTTCAATACGCCTTCTCATCATCGCGTACATCACGCATCAAATATTCGGTATCTGGATCGAAACCATGCAGGGGCACTGATCATTTGGGACAGAATCTTCGGCACCTTCTCAGAGGAAAAAGATTTTGAAAAATGTGTCTACGGATTAACCGTGAATATTGAAACTTATCATCCCATCAAAGTTGCTGGTCATGAATATGTCGCCATCTGGAAGGATATATGTCGTGCTGAAAAATGGTCTGACAAATTGAAATACATCTTCTACGCTCCCGGTTGGAGCCATGATGGGGAGGACAAAAGGGCGGCAGTTTTAAGAGATAAAACAGATCAACCATGATCACAGGTCAAAATCACTAGACCAGCCAAGTATTTTTTTGATTTAACCTGGATTCTCTAATTTTTCGCCCAACTAAACTGGTCCCCGTGAAAATGTTGAAGGTCTTAACTATACCCTCCGTTTTGCTATTTTCTTTTCTCTCTTTTGCTCAGACTCCTCCTTTGGATAGTTTGAAGGAGGTTGTCTCATCTCGTTCGGGAAATGATACCATAGGTATCCTGGCCAAGACTGAATGGGCCTATGAGCTAAGAAGGTCCAGCCCGGATTCTTTGAAATTACTTTCCGAAGAGGCACTCCATGTTGCTCAGGAAGTGGGATTTGTTAAAGGTCAGTCGCGGGCGCATTATGGCATTGGTGTCTACCATAGTATAAAAGGAGATCAGGAAACTGCTTTGGAGCAATTGGCTGAGGCAGAAGTTTTGGCACTGATGGATGGAGATAAATTAGGTCTGGGGAAAATTTATAACAGCATAGGAATCGCTTATGCCTACATCGGAGATTATCAGAAATCCATAGAAGGATTGGAAAAAGCAGCTGAGGTTTATTTGGAATTGGAGGATGAAGTTGAATTGGCGAAAGCTTATAATAACATCGGATTGGTCTATTACAATCAGGGAGATTATGATCAAACGTTGGACTATTTTTTCAAATCGCTTGAAATTAGAGAAAAAGGACAGGATAAAATTGGATTAAGTATTACACTATCGACGATAGGTAGCGTCTACAAAGATCAGGGAAATCATGACCAGGCACTCGAGTTCTACGAAAGGGCTTTGAGTGAAGCTGAGGCGGCAAAGGATGATTATTATATCGCTTTTCACGCTGTTTCTATTGGCAGATTGCATCTCATAGACCAAGCTTATGATCAAGCTTTAGAATTCCTGAATAAAGCCCTGGCAATAGGCCTAACAACGGATAATGCCGAATTAAAGGGACTTGCATTAATTTCAATAGGGAGCGTCTATGCCAGGCAAGGGGAGCCTCGTAGAGGAGTGGACATGATTGAGCAGGGAATTGCATACTCTGATCGAATCGGTGACAGGTATTTTATTGCCGATGCTTATACCAATCTTGGTAGCTGTTATCAGCAGTTGGGAAATAAAACTGAGGCCATCAAATACGGGCACAAAAGTGTAGAATTATCCAGAAACCTGGACATTACCCGGTACCACGGTGCTCTGGAACAACTTCATCATACGTACAAGACATTCGGTCAATATCAGATGGCTTATCAGACCCTGTTGGAATTCAAAGTCATTCAGGATAGCATCACCAATGACAAGAATACCAGGAAAATCGCTGCGCTGGAAGCCGGGTATGCCTTTCAGCAAGAGCGGGATTCACTGGCTTTTGCACAGGAAAAAGAACGAGTCACCTTCCACGCTGATATTAATCGTCGCAAAACCTTTCAATCCATCACATTTATTGGCTTGATCGTGGCTGCTATCATCATCCTGACACTATTCTGGTTACTCCGAAAGCTACGTCTGCTGAATACAGAAATAAGTGTGCAGAAAGACAACCTTGAGAAACTCAATTCTACTAAAAACAGATTTTTCTCTATCATTTCTCATGATCTTCGAGGACCTATAAGCATTTTGACAGGATATGGTGATCAGGTCAATTCACATCTTGAAGATCACTACAATACTAAAAATGATCCAGACCTTGCCAAGATCTCGAATCAGTTACAAAGAGCTTCTGACAAAGTGCTGACTTTGCTCGACAGCTTACTGAACTGGGCAATGAAAGAAGAAGGCACTATTCCTTATCATCCAGCTCAACTTTTTCTAAATGATTGTATTGCCGAGAATAACGAGATTTTAGGTCCTCAGGCCAAGGCAAAAAGTATCTCCCTGGAAATGAATCTTGAGCAAGAAACCAGGGCCTGGCTAGACAAAAACACCTTTATGACTATTCTCAGAAATTTAACTGGAAACGCACTTAAGTTTACTCCTGAAGGAGGGAAAGTAAGCCTGGCTACGAAGAAGTTGGGGGACAAAATTCAAGTTTCCGTTATCGACAATGGAATAGGTATCTCTCAAGAAAAAATTGAAAAACTGTTTGACATTAACGAGAAGAAAGTTTCCACAGGAACCAAAGGGGAAAAAGGAATGGGATTAGGGCTTAATCTGGTACATGATTTTGTCAAACTCAACAAAGGTGACATGATGGTGGAAAGTGAAGTTGGGGTTGGAACCACCTTCAAAATGGTCTTCCCGGTCTCCGCCGAATTGGGATGAATCCTGGGCAGGTTCTCATCCTGCCATTCTACATAGCAGAAGAAATAGCATACCTATTGAAGTCGACTTCACAGCAAGGAAAGATGTCATTATGCAGGTTGTATATAGGTTAAAATCCGAGATACCAAAAACAACGGTGATCATTTTCTTTTCTATTGAATAGAGAGAAAACTTTTCTTTAGATCTGCTACCTATATTCAAACTAAAGAAACCAGAAAGGCCCTGGGGCAGACCCCAAGCTCAGCAAAGGTGCGAGAACGTTTTGCAACCTTGCAGAAGTCCCAAACAATCGCGCGCAGCAAATTGCAGCAATGAAATTAGGAGAATCAAACGCGCGCAGCCAATTGCAAAGCTGCAATGACAAGAAACAAACGCGCTCGAGGAATTGCGACATTACGACAAGTCGAATCAATGGCGCTCAGCATATCGCGTGAATACAAAGCATGGAAAAAATGCGCCAGCGGGTGCCAGCGCACAGGTGATGTTGGATTATCGGTAAGTGTCTACCAGCGTCGTTAGCTGAAGGTAGGCCTCCTTCAGCTCATCCGTCGGGTTGACTTGCGTATGGGCCACCAATAAGGTAAAAAGACCTTCCAGTTCATTGAGCAAGCCCGGTGCAGAAGCAGTGGCCGATGGTAGTTGCTGAGTCGCGGCTACATCCTTCACATAATCATCAGAGGCACTCTTGAAGGTCTCATTGGCTGTGCGAATGGGTTCAAGCCACCGACTTAACGTATCGGTACTGGTCATGTCAATTTTGGTCAGCTCC
Organism: Cyclobacteriaceae bacterium; assembly: GCA_965215825.1. Lineage (GTDB taxonomy): Bacteria > Bacteroidota > Bacteroidia > Cytophagales > Cyclobacteriaceae > JAWPMT01. The sequence continues at coordinate 3,926,847 of CBDCEM010000003.1, forward strand.
CCCAGCATATTGTCCACTTGAGCGGATTGCTCATTGTAAGGCAATCGATTGACCCCCATACCATAGCGATCCGTAACCCGACGCACTTCCTGAATCGTACCGAGTATCGTCGCATCATCATAAGGAAAGTTATCTTCTGCCCTCACATCAAACATAAAGCCTGAAATCAGACGATCTCGTGCCTGGTCCAGCGTTCTTTTATCCGAAGCTGCCTGATCTTTTTGCAGGCTCTCTTTAAACTGATCGAAAGACGTCTGAACGGCTGTTACCTGATCCGATACTTCCGGAATGGAACCAACAAGTGACAATACACTTTCCGTAAGGGTTTGCAATTGCGCCAGCTTGAGGCGCGGAATAGCAATCATTTTAATCATGTTGAATAAAAAAGATTAGTTGTTAATAAAATTTGCTTTGAAAACAACGTGGGAGTTGTTTGTTAGGAGTAACGTATACGAAGGGATTGAGTTACATTTTTTTCACCCTGTTAGGGTCTCAAATCCTAACAGCGTGAAAGCAACTCAGTTCGGGTAAATTTCCTATTATTGAAAAATGAAAAACACAGAACAACTGACTCCCTCTTCCTATTATCATATCTATAATAGAGGAGTGAACCGCATGACAATTTTCGCCAAGCAGTCAAACTATGCTTATTTCCTAAAGAAGTATCTGGAATATATTGGACCCATGGCGGATACTTACGCCTATTGTCTATTGCCCAACCATTTTCACTTACTCATTCGGACAAAGGATGAAGAGGAAATACATGAGGCGCTATCACATAAAGTTCCTGTTGATAAATTGGTGCAAAACATCTCAAAGCAGATTAGCCTTCAATTCTCACATTTTTTCAACGGCTATACCCAGGCATTCAACAAACAACAAGGGCGCAGTGGTAAGCTCTTCGAACTACCTTTTCGCCGAATTAAAGTAACGGAAGCGTCATATTTTTCAAGGCTGGTGTTTTACATTCATACCAACCCGCAGAAACATGGTTTGATCAATGATTTCAGGCAATGGAAACACGCATCTTATCAAAACCTTCTTAGTAATCAGCCAACTATTTTGAAAAGGAAAGAAGTCCTTGATTGGTTTGGCGGACGGGAAGCTTATGTCAAATTTCACACCGACTTACGAGACGTGGATCCTGTGCATCACTTGTTGTTAGATGCCTAATTACCCCCCAACGCTGTTAGGGGTTTGGAACCCTGACAGGGTTGGGGGTTGGGATATGCGGTCCATCCAAAATCTTCCTCTCCAGCGCGGGGTGGCCATCCTATGATTTGTTTGTGTCACAAGGCATGCTTACTCACATCACTCACCATATTTTTGGTATCAAATATTTCCTTTGAATCTAACTTACAAGTGACGACATTATCATATATGTCGTTAAAGTCAAAAAAGCGACACATCAAAGAGGCATCGCTTCTCATTAAGAACCAGCTATGGAAAATACATCCAAAAACCCAAAGGCAGCACCAACCAGAAGTACCTATCCTTGCCACCAAGCAAAGGCACTCATTCGGATTTCTCGCCAGCTTCTTAATGGCATTATCGGATCTTTAGGCAATGGCGGGAGTTGATAGATCGGGAAAGAAAACAGCTAACTTCTCTACCAGCTTATCACAGCCCTTTTTTAATACGTCAGTAACCGGTAATTGATAAGTTGCTTCGTACTCCACGATGGTTAGCTCTAATTCAGCATCGGACATGTTTTCATGATTGAGGGTAATGGCCATTACCCGGGGCCCACAAAACGCTTCCAGCAAGTCTATTTCTGATTGAAGGGAAGTAAGCGGCATGTCCGGATAAGTGCAATAGTTCAGTCTGTTGGGGGCATGTTGAACGATAATCGCATCAGGAAGTGATCCCTTCAGAATGGCTGCAGAGGAAGTAAACGAAGGATGGCCCAATGAGCCCTGTCCTTCCACAATGATCAAATCGGGCTTTTCCGCTTCTTCTGCTGTAAGAATCGCATGTTCCACCGCTCCTGTGGCAAAACCTGAACTTAGTACATCAATGGCAGTCCCATATTTGGCACCTTGTAGCAGCCCTGTTTGTCCCGTGGCTATAAAAGCTATTTTCAAACCTTCTTTTCGCAATGCTTTTACTAATCGTTGGGCCGTAGTACGCTTGCCAATGGCACAGTCCGTACCCATGATCGCAATTACTGGGGTAAGTGCAAAATGAATCTTTCCTGTAAAGTGAGGTAATTCTTCCCTCGGCTGTGGTTTTCTCACGTCGGTGATGGACACTCCGTATTCTGCTGCAGAATCCACGAACTCAAGGTCATCAGTAAAAAACTCGGGTAACCCGTTCACGATGTTCAAGCCTTTTTCCATGGCCAAAAAGAACACTTCCCGCTCTTTCTTACTTAATACAGAATGTGTCGGTGCTATGCCATAGATGAAGTATTCCGGGTAGTGGTAGTCTGTTAGGATCTCAAGGGCCACATCAATCGTGGGGAATATGAGTATCCCATTGGTTTCTCCATCCAGTACTTCACCTGCATCCAGTCCGGCTTTCGTACTATCCACCACACCTAATATCTCATATTTTTCAGAATGTCGCACCAAGCCATTGGCTACTTTTCCATCATTCTCGCCAAAAAATGCTTCGGCGTATAGTATCGCTTTTTCTTTCATATTTGAATCCTTGAAGCCGTGTCCGACTATTTTTTTTCTTCGATTTCTCTTTCGAATAATGCCAATTCCCTACGATTTTCATCGTCCACAAATCGACAATAATAAACCCTACTTACGTAGCGTCTGACCTTTAACTTTTCACCTGGGTATACCTTAGAAAATACAATTTCACCAGGTGCGTATTTTCCAGTCTGTTTTTCTCGCATTGCCATAAATTATTATTAGATATTGACTTCTTGGTATCCACTTTTGATGAGGATAGTCATCATCTTAAATCGCTCATTTGCTGTAATCGTGTTTGGCGAATGAGCTGAAATGAGGAAGATTTGCCCTGTTTTTAAAGTTGTCATCTTATCATCGATGACCTCCTCTGTGGCTCCATCTAAAATATGGATCAGTTTATCAAAGGCCAAAACCTTTGGTTTCAAAATTTCTCCCTTATCATGAGCAGAGATAGTCACATAACCAGTCTCTTTACTCATAATGTATCTCGTGATTGTTGTTTGCGGAGCATAATCTATCATCTGCGTAAGCAGATAACTCTTTAAAGGCTTCAGTTCTTCCATATGAGTATTATAAACTTCTATATATTTAAGAATCTGATCTCTTTTTTTCCGCTCGTTTGGCTGCTTTATCAGCCCTTTTCTCTTTAAGGCTTTTCACTGCTACTTTCTTTTCGGATTTGGGTTTTCCTTCTTTATTTTTTGACATGCTTCTGACCTTAAGTTTAGTGGAAGTGCACGCAATAGCGCAGTTTCTCCCGGTTTACAAAGGTTACAATCGTTTAAGCCGTATGTATTACACTACAGGAAAGCATTGTTACACATATCTCATGGTAGACAATATCCTTTCACAAGAAATTATCGTCAGTCAAAATGCCAATAAATACAATAACAAATGCCAGAATAATCAAGCTCATTACCAGTATTCCATAAAGCTCACCCCAAAACAAAAAATAGCCAATAGCCCATACCAGTACGATAATCACGACGAAGACTTTAAGCACTATTTTTATCAAGAACGGACCTATTTATAGTTATTCACAAAGATGAGCTTTGACAGCTACTGATGCATTATACCTTTAGGGTGAGTACATTACATATATCTCATGTTATCTTCACGGAAATAGCTGCAATTCAAAAAATATGCAGGTCCAAAATGTGGTTGTGAGCACTTAAAGGTCTTCGAGATTTCCTTTACGTTTTTCTTTTAGCTGTTTGTAGAAAGTGGGTGTTAGGCCTGTTAATTTCTTGAATTGGTTAGATAAATGTGCGGCACTACTGTAATGCATTTTATAGGCGATTTCTGTCAGGTTCAACTCATCATAGATGATCAACTCTTTCACTCTTTCTATTTTGTGTAAAATGATAAATTGCTGTATAGTGATGCCTTTTACCTCCGAAAATGTGTTGGCCAAATAGGTGTAATCAAGGTTCAATTTTTCGCTGATATGGTCCGAATAATTTACTTTGGGTAATTCATCTGAATAATGAATAAGTTCAATGACCACCTGCTTTATTTTTTCTATTAGAATACTTTTCCTATCATCCAACAATTCTAATCCAATCTTTAACAGATTCTCTTTCAGCAGTTTTCTTTCATCTGGGGTAATATCTTCTAATATATCTACCGTGCCCAAATCCACTACAGTATATTCCAAACTCAGCTTCTTCAGTTCTTCCTTTACCATCAATTTGCATCGCAAACTAACCATGTACTTGATGTATAGTTTCGTACTCATGTTTTTATCATACCTTTTAATATCAACGTACTTGGAACTTATTCAGCCAATGTATGAGTCAATTTTCCCAAGAGTTGCTACATAGGAACCCTCCAATCGTACCATTTTAAGTTGTCACAAGGTATGGCTTATCTTTTTTAAATAGCAGGTAAAGAATATTCATTATACCCAACCTCACCTCAAAGTGCCTGGAGCCTATTCTTCTGCGTTGGTTCCTGACTCCAATACGCTAGAAGCTAATTGGTGTGTTAATGTACTTCACCAGGCTATTGAAACACATGGTCTAACAGAAACTATCAACCCCCAGGCGGCCCGTCCGACCAAGGCTCGCAGTTTACTTCAGCGATCTGGATTTCAACAATAGATGAGCCAGGCGTCAAAGTATCAATGGATGCTGCTTGAATAATGAAAAAAATTTAACTTAACAATTTAGTCTTTTGGTCCTATTCAGCAACCCCAGAGTCAGTCGACTCATCTGATTCTTTAGACTCGAAATTTATCTGACAGTTATGATGATCATTAACTTGAATGATTTTAGAAAACAATTAGCTGCGTTTTGACCTTTAGATGTATGATAAAACGGCGGATCAAAAATTTACAAAGGTGATAGCGGATCCGTTTACTACCCTCCTTTTTCCTCCAGTTCAGCTATTCTCGCTTCGAGGAGCTCGTTTTGCTTTTTCAAAAGTTCTATCTGGTCTTCGTAGAGCTTTTTTATTTCCTCATCGATGGAGTAGTTGTGGACAGTTGCTGCAAAATATCCCGTGGCACCGTTTTCATTGTTCTGTACCGGATTATTGAAGATTACTCTTTCGTCAAAACCTTCAATTTGCTCTGGCGTCACTTCCAGTATTTCGGCAATCTGCTTTAGAAGGTCTGGCTTCACATCCGTATCCGGGTTTTCATAGCGACTATAGGAGTTTTGGGCTACTCCTAGTTGTTGCGCCATGTACTCTTGCGTGTAATTCTTGAGTTCTCTGATCTTTCGGATTTTGGTACCAATGCCTTTCATAGCCTTAAAGATAGTATCATAGCTAATAATGTATCTGGCTAAATTATCCACCGGCCGAGGATGGATCATCAAGAACATCTGGTGTCAGCGAATCTCCGTAAGGTCACCTTTGCCAAAAACTAAAGCCAGGCTCATAGAAAAAGTAGAAACCTCCCTCCTCACCGACAAAATGATCCATGAATGCGATGACTTCTTTCAGTACATCGTCATCGAAAGACTATCCAGAGGCCTAAGGAATCAGATGATGTTTTATCTCACCAACTAGGAAGTTCCGTTCCCAGATCACAAGGAGTTTCTGGAAGACCTTAGATACCTTTTTGATTTTTTGGATCGGATTGGGGATGGCGTGACCTACAGAAATGTAAAGGATTGATATCAGCTCATCTCTCAAATAAAAGGAGAATCACAAAAATCTAAGTCAAAGAAATCGATTGATGTAATCAGCAACGACCTTTGGATTCAAGTCCTTCCTTAATAGGTCTGCAATTCGGCAAAGAGCATCTCAAGCTCCTGCCGTGTTTTCTTTAACTTATCGGAAAGTCGGCTCAACATACTTTCCCTCTCCCCTTCTTTGAACTCAAAATCAGCATCCGAAAGAATAGGGAATCTCCATTTTAGCATCACTTTTTGTTCTCTCCAACTTCTTGTTATTTTCATGAGTTTTAAGTTTGTTCTTGATTAGCGTTTGGACGAATCCCCTTTAGGTGTCATCCTTTGTTGCTATTGCAAATCCTGCTATTTTGTCACAGGATTGAGTCAGTTTAGATTTCTTATTATTCAGAAATGCTAACATGCCTATTTTATCGCTATTTGAAATTATTCGACTATTCAGGTTTTTAATCATCAATTTCAACCGTTCGATTTCTTCCATCACATACTTGATTTCATCGACGATTACCACTTTGTTACTTTCCATTTGATGTCTGATTTTATTGTTCATTTGCTTTTGCTATGTTATGCTTCCGCCTTCATTTTCCCATACCGTTAACTTATCATACTTGACTGCTAATTCCCGATCCTCTACCAGCTCCTGTTCATAATAAACCAGTTCTGTCGCTTCGGGATCACCCAGCACTTTGCAGTAATAAATCTGATCTGTGTAGCGGCTGATTTTCAGCTTTAGGCTGGGATTGACTTTTGCGCACACCACGTCACCAGGTGTGTATTTATTTTGAATGCTCATAATTGCTGCTTTAATACCTGTTTCAAGGTGGTTTTTTCACACCACTAGTCTAATATCTATTTCATCGCTTTTTTATATGATTCCCACTTTAAAAAAGGGTGGGAGGTCATATACTCCGACCCGGCCTCAAAAACCTCATCGTTGTAGCGGCATCATCTATTAAATGCTACATTTTCAAACATTTGGTTTCTATATTTTCCTACGTCATGTTCTCTATACTCAGCCTCGTAATCATCGTACTATGCGCATTACCCTGATACGAGCCAGTGACTGGCATCGTGTCCTGATAGAGGGCACTGGAGCAAATAGGAATGTGTGAACTTCCCGCGACGACACCATAACTTGGATCAAACCCCACCCAACCAGCACCTGGAAGGTAGACTTCCACCCACCCATGAAGTTGGTGTGTGATGCTCTCCGGCCCCATGTAATAGTAGCCACTAACAAATCTGGCTGCTATACCCATCTGCCGTAGGACTTGAATCTCCATCCACGATAGATCCCTACAGGAGCCTTTTTTCAGCTCGAAGGTCTTGTTAGCTTCAAAAGGTTCACCCGTCTGTCTTGAATCTAAAGTAAAATCATCGTGTATCTGACTGGTAAGGTTGGAAATAAAGTGAAGTGTTTTATAGGTTGACTTTTCTCGTAGTTCATTACCATAATCCATGAGTGGTTTGGAAATCTCTGAGAACTGTAATGCGCCGAAAAGCAGATCGGTAAGATGATCTGAATAGCTAAATGGCAATTCAAAATAGCCCCTGGGAAAAGTGATAAAATCAAATTGGTTGTTTTCTTCAAGAAGAACGATGGATGCTGATCGAATGTTCAAGCGGGAGTGCAACCCTTCAAACCAACAGAAATGAACTAAATTATTTTCGGCATCGCGTTGTTCAGACAACCCGACAGGTTCAGGAGTGATTATTATTTCGGTACTTTTTAGTTTGTTATAAGGGGTAATACAAGGTTTAAGTCTTAGGTAATGAGGCTCAATGCATACTTCCTCGTCAAACAAATAAATCGTTTCATGGGTGATTCTTAAAGAAGTTTGACTGTTGTTCATGGGATTTATTTCGTTGCGCGTTTCTCTTTCGGTATTCTAGAGGGGCCTGTCTTAACTGAATTACTAATGCCCTCTTTTTCTTTAGACATGCCTCGATTACTTTAAGTGAAAGACTTATTTCATGTGTATTAGTTGTTTTTCAACGGCTACCGGTTCGTCGGCGCGATGGAATTCACATTAAAAATTCATCCTCCGGTGTAAAATTCGAGTCTGAATTTTTAATGTTCAATTAAAGTTCGGTATATGCTGATTCATAAGCATTACACGATATTGCTACATGATTACATATATCTCAGATTTCAGGATTCTTCACGCCAACGCTCTTCCGAACCATGAGCATCCAAAACGGACTCACAATCAAGGTGACGGAAATGGTGGAAATAACGAGTAAATAGGTATGCTCAGAAACCAATCCAATATAGTAGGCTGTGGCCCCTAATATGAAGCTGAACTCCCCTATTTGAGCTAAAATGGCTCCTGTATAGAGGCTATCCGACCAGCTTTCACCCAAAAAACGAACAATAATTGCATTGATGGAATTGTTGGTGATGAAGGCCAAAAGCACCAACACCGATACCATACCAAAGTTATTGGCCAGGAAGTTCAGATCGATTAACATCCCCACAGACACAAAAAAAAGCGCTACGAATACGATTCTGAATGCATGCAGACTCGAATGTACCCAAGATGTTTCCCTGGCTTTGGCAACGATAATGCCCGCTACAAATGCACCTAAGGCCGAGGACAGACCAAAAATAGCTGTGAGCAGAGAAAAACCAAAACAAAAGGCAAAAGCGATGAATACTTGTATCTCCCGATCTTTTCGGATGTGCGTCCCAAAGGGTAATCGTATTTCTTTTTTCTTCAAAACCCAAATCATGATCCCCAGAATGGCTAACCCACCAATGACCTGTTTTAGGATGTCAAAGTTGGACACAGATGCTCCCGAAAGGTAATTGAGCAACACCAACATGGGGACGACCAGTATGTCCTGTACCAGCAAAATTCCAATGATGTTTTGTCCAAAATGGGAATTGATGATTTCTTTATCCTGTAGATAGTTGATGACGATGGCTGAACTGCTCAGGCTAATGACAAACCCCAGAACGATGATCTGGTTCATCGACGAACCAAGGATGATCCCTGCACCCCACACCACGAATAGACTAAAGGCCACCTGAATGAGGGTACCCAGCAGTGGAATACGCCAGTTGGCAATCAACCGGGGAAGGGAAATCTCCATACCGATAAAAAAGAGCAGCAGGACCAGGCCAAACGAACCCAGGTTTGAAATCAGGGCCTCATCTGTGATAAGCTGTAAACCGTGAGGGCCCATACCCACTCCCACCAGAATGTATGCGATCAGGTAGGGCTGCTTTAGTAGCTTGAAAATAAAGCTAATAAGAATGATGCCAATAGATAGCACCACCAAAACGGAAAGAATGGGGTCTACCTGTACCGCTGCTAACATGTTTCAGGCTGCTCATACATACTGCTCTATGATAAGTCTGGAAAGTAAATAACTGATGGTTGATTCTGCCCCTTGATTAAGGTTTACATGATGTTCTTCCAGCCCATCATAGCATCCACCCGTGCATGGATTGTAGATGATTTGATGCAGATGGTTGTCACCCAAAAACCAGTTGAAGGATGCCCTGAGCTGATCTAAGTGGTATTGCTCCCCATACTCCTTATAAAAGCAATCAAGGGCTAAGATGGTATAAGCATATTCGATGGGTTGCTCTCCATAAGGGCGCTTTGCCTGCCCCTCTCTGTGCTGTCCAATATTCGATATCATGGATATCTGACCTTCCTTATGTGTGATCGACAAGAGGAAATCAAAGGTTTTCCTTGCCGTTGTTTTAAAAATATCTCTGTTGGTGCATGTCCCGGCGAGTAGCATGGCCTCTGGCAGTACCGCATTGGCATAAGTTAGATAGGGCTCGTACCATTGCCAGTTTTCATTGGAAACACGTCGGTATTTAGAATTCAGGTTGTCGGCCAGTTGCGTGATGATTTTCAACGTTTCCGGTTCGCGCTTGTATTGATAGTAACGACAAAGTCCCTTGATGCCAAAAGCTATAGCTCTTGGCGATTGAAGGTTAACAATCATAGATAAACTTTCCTGAAAGGCCATCTCGACCTCAGAGCGCAGATGCAAACTAATGATATGTTGCAAGGATAGAAATTCACCCAAGGCCCAGATGGCTCTGCCGTTGGCATCTTCCAGGTTTTCTTCGTGATTCTTTTCAAAGAACTGCTGATCAGTGGTCAAATAGTTTAGAAAAGTTCCATCTTCCTGCTGGCAGAAAAGAATGAACTCCAGGTAAATATTGATCAGGTGCAAATCTTCAAAATCACCCGTCAGCTCAAAGTTTTTGGTCATGGCAATCAGGGCCCTGGCATTGTCATCAATGGTGTAGCCAGAAGTACGATCCGGTTCAGATACTTTGGCGAATTGGATCATGCCAAAATCAGTCGTCATTCTTTTCATGTGATCCAAAGAAATGACCGGGTACTTATACCCTGGCTTGAAATCTTCAGGGCGCAACAAATTCCTGGCTATTTCAACATGGGAAATCGCCGCATTGGCCCAGGTAGTCGGTCGGATATTGTGCAAGCCATTCATCCACATTTCTTCCATCAATGGTGGATCCGAAAGCATGGTGATCACTGCGTTGGCCAGCTGTTCTGAGTCTTCAAAGTCGAAATGAATTCCGGCACCATCCATCAACTCCAGCGAGTGAGGAATAGGGGTTGATACTATAGGACAACCCGCCGACATGGCATAGGCCAGTGTGCCGCTCACTGCTTGCTGTGGGTCTTTAGAGGTAAACAGGTAAATGTCTGTACGCTGAAGGTATTCCAGCAATATCTTTAGCGAAAGATACTTATTGATGAACAAGACATGCTTTTCTACCTTTAGTGCTTTCACTTTGTCGGTAAGGAAATCCCGATAGGTTTCACCCTCACGTTCGAGGACTTCAGGATGCGTTTTTCCTATGATCAGATAAAGCACATGGGGGAATTGTTTAACTATGTGTGGCAAAGCTTCCAGTGCCGTTTCTATACTTTTCCCTTCACTGATCAGTCCAAAGGTTGATAAAATGGTTTTGTCAGGAAAAGGGACATCTTGCCGTTTTATGGGATTTTGAGGTTTGATTAAATGCGTGCCATGAGGGATGACCATTATTTTATCTTCCTCAATTTGATAATCTGATGTGAGAATGCTGGCGGATCGTTTGGTCATCAGGATCAGATTGGCTGAATGCTTCGCAATCTGCTGGACAATCCCTTTTCTCTCCTCCGAAGGATCTGACAAGACGGTGTGAAAAGTGGTAATCACAGGTACTTTAAGTTTTTCCAGCAAATCAATCAGATAGTTCCCCAATTCACCACCATAGAGTCCAAATTCATGCTGTAGGTAGATGGCCCGAACGTCCCGGTCAAGATTGATGGATTCTGCCAATCGCCCATAGTCTTCTCTCTCCCATGTATTCAGGAAGTACTTTACCTGCTGAGGGTATTCCATTTGATCGTCCTGTTTTAGCAAAGCACATACGCTGATCGTGAGATCCTCGGTGTATTTATCTTCAATGGCCCGGATCAGATCCTGACTATAAGTAGCTATTCCGCACTTTCTGGGTGGATAAGAAGTGATGACGAGGATTTCATTATCTTTCATGATTGATGGTTAAGTAATTCGGAGATAAGCTCGACTAAGTCTACAGAGGCCACCGCAATGCACGTGTCTGCGGCACCATAGTAGATGTATAATCTGTCACCAAAGATTGCCGTACCCGTAGGGAAAACTACATTGTTCACCTCTCCTGACAATTCCCAGGCCAGCTCGGGTTTGAACAGTGGGTATGGAAGACGAGCCCGTTCCTTTTCTGGCTCCTCTAAATCAAGCAAGGCCGCGCAGGCAGAATAGACATATCCTTCGGTTGTATCATGTACGCCATGATAGATCAGCAGCCAGCCTTCCTTCGTTTCCATAGGTGGACAACCTCCTCCGATGTAGCTGATCTCATGCGCATACTTAGCCGCCATCAGGATGTGCTGATCAAAGTGCATGAGATAATTTTGCCAGTAGTCTTTCGTCAGCTCCTCTATCGTTTGGACAGAAGCAATTTGGATATCCGGACGAATGCGGTGAAGGAAGTAGAACTTACCATTGATCTTTCTGGGGAAGAAGATGAGGTTTTTGTCTGAGAGTAGAATTTTCTTTTGAACTACGTCATGGGCATCATGCAGATTATGAAACCGATTGTACTTGATGCTGATATGCGCATTTGCTGTAATGTCCAAAAATGCCTGATGCGTGATTTGCGGTACAATGATGCCTTTTCGCTGAAAGCTCAACAAATCCTCAGAAGTGGCCAGAGAGCCCATAGCATTTACCTCGTCATAGGCTGTATAAGTTAAAAAATAAGTGTGGCCAATCTTCACAATTCGGGGATCTTCTATCCCTTGCCATTCCTGATCAGCACCCGGCAGTAATACAGGGGTTGATTTGCGCTCAGTCAGGTCCAGGGGCCCTTTTAACCGACAATAGCCAATGGTGGAATAATTGCCCATTCGCACAGCCCTGTAAAAAACATGGACGGTATCTCCTTCCTGCATCACTGCAGGATTAAGAACGCCTTTGTTTTCAAACGCCAGTTCCGTTTTTTCAAGGATAATGCCTTCTTTTTTTACTTTTAACATGCTTTTTCAGTTTTAATATGGGCTCTAATCCTACGAATGATCTTTTATTGTAATATCTAAGTGCCATTTGAATTCCTCAGCAGTTTTTGACTTCACCCTCAGTGTTTCTTGGCCAGATCAAATGATACTTTCCCCAAAATGTAAAATTGCGGATACTACAAGCGGAAAGTCTTACACGAAGCATAAGACGTGTTACATGTTTCACATGTTATATATATCGAAGCGTCCAGAATGAGGTGTAATTATTCATAGTCGTGAAGGATAGCTCAGGCTATGGCATGTGAGATTCAATAACGCCATAAAAGGCATGGTCTTTTCCCTTTTCAATGGCCCATCCGACATTACCATAGTCGAAATGCCAATATTCCTTGAGGTCACAAACAAAATCTTCTTGCTCAAAAAGACCTGTTAATAGCGCGCGGTTGACTTTCGCTTCTTCGCTTATTTCTGGGTGATGAGGATAGCATTTTTTGTTGAGCTCAATTGTCAATCCTGTATTGGTACCAAAGTCCAAAATTTGATTGGTTTTGTTTTCCAGGATCAAGGCGTCGATGGCTCCTCCGGTAGTATGGGTTGATTTGTTGTATGGTGCTATAAAATATGATACTATTTCATCTAACTCCTTGATGGATTTTTTTGGAAATTGCCTTAAAATGGCTCTGTGGTTTCGCTCCCAAAGCAAACGTTGATGTTTGAATGATCGCCAGGCTGATCGAATGACCAGTGTTTTATCCTGGTAATTGAGTTTCTCACTTATTCGCCCTATTTTTTCGACTATTTCTTCCCTTATAAGATATTGGTAGTTCTTCATCAATGATGGTTCATACATCAACTTGAACGCAGTATCCTTCAAGCTTTTCAAAGGCGAGCCATTGTCTATGACCGGGAAGCTGGATTCCAGTCGCTTGTGTGCAATATCTTTTGATTCTATGGATTGGGTGTATTCGATTGCATTCACTAGAATCAGATGTTTACTTTAGTTACATATGGAGAGGTCATAGCGGATAACAATGCCGCATAATTGAGGTTGAACCTGACCTCACTACCTACCCGGAGGCCACTCTCCTGGGGGTTGATGATTATATGATCGCTGCTGCTTCCCAGAATGGTTATAGTCATTTCAGGACTCAATCCCGAACAGGTTACATCTTGCTGCCCTATGCCAATAATCGCCCGTGGACCAACACCATGATCCTCAAAATCAGGTATTTCACCCAAGGCATTTTGTCCTATCGAGCCATAAGGCAAAGAGGGTTTAGATTTCAACTCGGTCACTTCAGAGACAAGGGTGAATGCATCTGTAAACAGGCCGGGTATTCTTTCCCTTCTTGTGGTTTCGCAGCCGAGAAAGATGGATTCCCCTATTCTTAGGTTGTTGACTCTTCCGCTCTCGTCAATCTTCAGAAGCCATTGATAGTTGGCGGAGTTTCCACCTGAAATAAACGGTAAATGGATATTGAACGCTTTCTCAATTTCAGTTGCCAAATCGGTTAGTAATCCCATTTTTTCCTGATCGGGCTGGACACCACCATAGCATGCTAGATTGGTACCGATCCCCATTAGCGATACACCTTTAAGTGGAAGTATCTGGTCTATAATATTTTCCACGTCATGAGGCATAATTCCCTCTCGCAGATCTCCATATTCTACCATAAGGACTATGTTATGAACTTGTCCTTGCCGTAATGCTGATTCTGCAAGTGTACGAATCACTGATATCTCAGAGTTCAGGCTGATATCTGCATACTTTACAATTGACTCCACTTCGCTCAACATGGGTGGCCCTAACAGCAGAAATTGACACCTGATACCTGCATCAGACATTTTTTTCAGGTTGGAAATTTTAGCGTCTGCAAGGATGGTTATTCCTCCTTCTACAAGGAGCCGGGCAATGGCTATATTTCCACAAACGACTTTTGTCACCGCAGCAATGGAGACTCCTCTGGCTTCACAAAAAGCGATAAGCACTTTGAGGTTATGAGCGATTTTGTTAAGATCAATTTCTAATCGGGGCATTGCTATCTAGGCAGTTTCAAGGCTGACTAGTTCAGGAAATACTTCGTAAAGTTTTTCAATAAGCTTATCGCACCCGTGTTTCAATACATCTGTTGTTGGCAAGTCGAAACCTTGTTCATAGCTATATATCGTATTTTCCACTTCTTGGTCAGTCATTCCTTCATGGTTGAGTGTAATACCGATGACGGGTGATCTGGAAAAAACCTCTATCAATTCAATTTCGCTTTCTACAGTGGGCATAGGTATTTTTGGGAAATCGCAACGATGCGTGCGCATGGGTGGATGTTGAAGAATTATTGCCCTGGGCATGGCACCTCTTATTATTGCACTAGAGGACGTAAATGCCTGGTGGCTCAGGGCACCTTGCCCTTCAACTACTATGATTTCGGGATTTTCCTTTTGTGCCTCCAGAATAGCGTTTTCTACTTCTCCTGCTGCAAATCCAGACGTCAAAACATCTATGGCTATGCCATATTTGGATCCCTGTAGTATTCCTGTTTGGCCCGTTGTAACAAAGACGGCATTCAGCCCTGCTTCTCTAAGCGCTTCCACGAGGCATAATGCTGTGGTCCTTTTGCCTACTGCACAGTCCGTACCTGAGACCATTATGATTGGCGTTTTGATGTCCCTAATCTGTCCTGTATAGGTATGCAGAACTTCTCTCGCCGGGGGCTTACGAACGTCCAATACGGTAACGCCATATGCTGAAGCCATTTCCATGCACTGTTTATCCTCCGTCAAGAATTCGGGAAGACCATTCACTATGTTCATCCCCATCTTCATGGCCGTGTAGATGACTTCCTTTTCATCGATGCTGAGCGAAGGCGCCAGTGGTGCGATACCATAAATGAAATATTCCGGAGCTGCTTTTGACTCAAAAATGGCTTCATGAATATCCCGGAATATAGGAATGCCGTTCTTAATTCCGTCCAGGTACTCTCCTGCATCATTTCCAGCGAGCTTGCTATCAATTATGCCAAGAATCTCATATTTGTCTGATCTCCTGACCAGGCCATTGGACACCTTTCCATCCAATTTACCAAATTCGTTTTCACTATATACAATGGCCGTTGGTTTTGTCATTTTCTTTTCGTTTTCAAACGCCAGTTCCGTTTTTTCAAGGATAATGCCTTCTTTTTTTACTTTTAACACGCTTTTTCAGTTAAAATCCAGGTTTCCACTCTCCATTAGGTTCCCTTGATCACATCACCTACTCCAATAAATGGTAAAGCTCCGGCACCTGTTACCTGTGGTAATATTCCATTCCACTTTTCTATGGCTTTGAGATTAGCCTCTATTTTTCTGAGTTCAATGAGGTCCGGGGAAATATTCATTTTCTGTAAACGCAGTGCCTCTGCCTCCGCAGTAGCTGCAGCTACGGTTTGTTGTGCTTCTACTTTGATCCTATCAAGGTCTCTTTTTGCTTTGAGTGCATTTTGTTCGGCTGTTTGCTTTGCCTCAATGGCATCGGTAAAGGTTTGCGAAAAACTAAAAGACACAATAGAAAATGCATCTACTGCAATACTGGATACCAACAACCTGGAAGTCAGGGCCTCTTGCATCTCTGTGCTTACAGCCGGACGTTTCGTGATCAATTCTTCAGCCGTATATCTTGCTGAAACAGCTTTCATCACTTCTTGAATGGCCGGATCAATGATCCGTTCCTTGAACTGTGTGCCGATGGTTTGGTAGACCAGGTTAGCTTTTTCAGGGATAATGTGATAATTGAGTGCTACGGATAAATCAACATCCTGAAGATCTGAAGAGGCTGATGCTGCATCAGTAATTACTTTTTGTATTTTGACATCCAAAATGGTAACCTCTTGCATGACCGGAACTCTGAAATGAATGCCTTCATTCAGGACATTTTCCTGAACAGCACCAAAATTCTGCACCACTCCTCGTTCACCGGCCCCGATCTGTACCCAGGGTCTGAAGACAAAAAATACCAATAACAACGCAGCGATAATAATGAAAACCTTTAACTGGCCGCCTTTTAGCATATTCTTTATTTCATCTATATTTTGATTTTCCATGTTGTTATTTTTCAATGTCTTACTTTCGTTAATGTTGAAGCCTCTTCGTTAGAATTAAAGTTGATAGCTCCATTATATTTCAAAGTTGATACGATTACATTCGTGATGCATTACACCAAGAAATCTCTCTGTTACATGTATCACATATTGGATTTACTATTAGTGAATTTCTGATCCACTTGATGCTTGTTAGCTCAGAAATTCATGAACAAGAAAAATTATTGTGTGGGATGGGACTGCAGGTGGCAATAACTCAGGCGATAGAGCGACTAACGAAGGGTATAAAAAATCATTTCGTAGTACAGTTATCACCCGGATAACATGGTGTACCTAAAAGATGCAAAATTGACGGACTGGTATCCTTCCAATTGGTTTAGAAAGATGCTATACCTTATAAAAACCAAATGATCAGACTAGATTCCTTTCCTGAAGTGATCGTCTATAAGATGTAATATCCATGATCTGACACTTTTGGCAAAGTGCTGCTTTTCTGGCCAAGCAATTCCAGGATATCACCTTCAATCTTCTCTGCTATGAACGTTACCGGAGTATCTGTAGGTATATTTTCGAAAGGATCCTGCATCCTAAAGGCAGCCTTTTCCAAAAAGAAAAAGACCATTGATACGATCAACAGAATGCAAAATTCAAGGATAAAGTGTTGTAATTTGAATGCAACCGATAACGAAAGAAAGATGACGAACATGTAGATCGACCCATGAAGCCCATACCTGTAGATGGGTGGAAATACGGTACTTTTTATTCGCTCACATTTACCTGTTAAGCTCATCCAATGGATGTGCTGTTCTTCCTCCCAAGCCGATAAAGCATCTTTGCGTGATTCCACAAGGCAGCTGCAAATGTTTTTTTAGAGAGGTATGGAACACCAAATTCTTGTGTGGTCTTCTTAACAATAGGTGCTAGTTTTCTGTAGTGGACATGACAGATACCTGGAAAGAGGTGATGTTCCACCTGGAAGTTCAGGCCTCCAACAAGCCAGGTAAACCATCGGCTTTTATTCGCAAAATTGGTAGTCGTCCGTAGTTGATGAATCGTCCAGTTGTACTTTAAAGAATGGTTGATGTCTGGTTCCGGAAACGCAGAACCTTCAATCACGTGTGCCGGCTGAAAAATAATCGCCAGTAAAAATCCAGTAATATAATGCATGATCAAAATGCCAATGAGGACTTGCCACCAAAGCCATGGGGTGAGCAAAATGGGTACAATAAAAATGTAGCCGATGTATAATATTTTGGTAAATATTAATATCCCCCATTCTTTCCATACATTACTTTTCTGCTGCTTGATCCATCCGTTCTTTTGGTATCTTATCAATTGATCAAAATCTTTGAAAAACATCCATAAAAGGGTCATCAAACCGTATAGCAACCATGCGTAGATGAATTGAAACCGGTGATGCCATTTCCATGGTGCATGAGGTGAAAAACGCAAAACACCCTTCTTACTAACATCCTCGTCAGCTTCATAAACGTTGGTATACGAGTGGTGCAGCACATTGTGCTGAACCTTCCAGTTGAAGGCACTTGCCCCAATCAAATTAAGCGAATAGCCGATCATGGTATTGACTCGCCGCCTGCTGGAGTAGGCTCCATGATTAGCATCATGCATCACAGATAAGCCAATACCCGCAAGCCCAAAACCCATTGTGCAAACAAGCATCAGGTTGAAAAATATCCCGGAAACCATGCCGCTGACGATAAAGGCATAAGGCCCAAAATACAGAGTCATCATGACAATGGACTTAATAACCATTTCGCTGTTGGCGTGCCTGCTGAGTTGGTTGGCCTTAAAGAAACTGTTCACGCGCTTGTTTAGCATCAGCGTGAAATCTCTATGGCTATTTTCGAATGTTATTTTTTCGGAGTGTCCATTGCCCATTGTATTTTTACCTTCGAATTTGATACCACGAATCTCCTTTACTTATCTTTCTATTGTGTTACATCTAAATTGGAAATTATTACAAATTCCTTGGGTGAGATACTTTTCATAGGCCCTCCATATTTTGTATCTGCTTATCTTTTAGTCGCTCATAAAAGATAGGTGTAAGCCCGGTAACCTTTTTGAATTGATTAGAAAGGTGCGCGACAAGTGGGAATTTGATCAATTCCATCTTACAGGTATAATAAGAATACAGAAGTTGAAGAATTGATCCCTAAGGAAAGACCGGGTTGCGTAAACGATCGTTTTCTTAACTTAGCAGCATCGATTCTGGAATAAATGGTTTGAGAAAAAAGGTGGGCAGGCAGTCCCGTCCTACCCAACCCCGAAAAACCTCCTAGTCGTGGCTGTACCATTTCTTAAATGCTACAATTTCCAATATTTGGTTTTTTCTTTTCGTATATTATCAGGGTTCTAAAAAATCCGGGGAACAAATGATTGATCGGCCTAAAATAATGTCTTTAGACAGTCATTCGGATCTTAACCGAATTGGAGCTTCTCCCATATCTGGAAAAACAGTCAATTCGATACGCTCACTTCCTACATAAGCACTTACAGGGTGATAGCGATAGTTAAAGATCGGAATAAACAGCCCAGCAATCATTACACACCATCGGCGGAATTTTACATAGATCACAGATTAAGCAGCTTTGGAGTGTATAGACGATCCAGCACCAGGCCAAATGAATCCAGGTTTGAAACGAGGGCTTCATCTGTGATGATTTTCAATCCGTCCGGACCGATACCGACACCTACCAGTATATAGGCGACAACATAGGGCTGCTTCAACAGTTTGAAAACAAAGCTGACAAGTGTGATGGCAATCGATAATATCACCAGTTTTGAAATAATTGGGTCGATGGGGATAGCTGCTAGCATCCACTTATTTTTTTATGCATACTTGCTTCGCCAAAAAGGATTAGAATGAAGGTAGTTAAATGGTGGGTAATGTACTTCAGTGGGTAATCTAACAGTCAATAACCTCATGTGGAGGATTACCCTACCGAAGCACCTAAAATCACTGTTCCATGTTTCTTCTGCGTTGCATGATCATATCTGTTTCACATGCGTACTTTCAGAATAAGAATCTACGCCATTGTTATACCCTAAGCATTACATCGAAAAATATCTCTATTACAGGTATCACAGGTTTTGTTGTTATTGAGCTGTTTGCTTTTCATCTTGATCATTGGATCGCCCAAAGAAATCATGAATAAGAAAATTATTGTCAGCATGGGATTACCGATGACGATTAGAAATAAGGCGGGTAAAAGGGCGACTATAGAGTTGAATAAAAACGATTTTGTCGTATGCCGTTATCATCCCAATCAAACATTCTATCTTCAGAAGGCCCATTTGACTGACTGGTATCCCGCCAATTGGCTTAGAAAGGTATTATACCTGGTTAAAGTGAGGCTTTCCGGCTAGTCTTAATTCTTCGAAAAGGGAAGGAGTTTTTTCCAAACCAGATATTGCAGATCTTCAATTCCGTTTAGAAAGTAGTCATTTCCCAAAGCGATAAGCAGCATACCCAATTCCAGAAACCTATCACCCTGGTCAGCTGGAGTTTTGCTGTTTTCCAGGCTATCCTGTCCTCGACCTCACTCCTGCCGAAGTATTGAGGCTATCCAATAGAAGGGGTTAGGTTTTCAATCGAGATAAAAAAATTCCACTACAGGATAATAGGGATATATCATTCAACAAAGCACTTACCCGATAACTTTGTTAGTATCTTCCCCAACAATGAAAAACTGTGAACTCATATCATTGACACTGTTAACGTTGTTTGGCGCATGTAGTCATGGGTATAAAGAAGAAATCATTATAAGAGATTTGGCTCAATCAAAAACAGACACAATTCTTTTCGAGATTGCCACTCATCAAAGCATCTATAAGAAAGTAATAACAGTCAGAGGACAGACTAACGGCAGCGTGCGAGTGGAGGGTTTTGAACTTCATCCCGGAAAAATAGACACAGTATTCAGCGGTGATTGGGACTCATCGATTTATATATTGAGATACGAATCCATTGACGCATCGCAAGGATTTCTTAAAATCGACTTAGAGCTTCAGGCAAAAGTGAATTTCTAGAGAGTATTAAGATAATGGGTAGAAATAAATCATTAAACCGTTTCACCTGTTAAATAATTAGTTTTGAAGGCATATATGCAGAATCGCATATGGTCTATACTGGTTGTATGCAGTGGAGGTTTGTCCTCCACTGTTTTTCTTCTTCTTATCTTCATCCATGCCACCATCGTTGATCGATAACTTTTCCAGACTCATCGCATTTGATTGCCTCCCTTATCAATAGAAATACTATCTTTCTGAATATCTAGCCTGTACTGTGTGACTGAGACCGTATCAACCCAAAAAGACAGGAGCATGTTTAGGCTCCTGATGACTTTCGCTTACAGTTCTACACTGAGCTTCAGTCTATACTTCTATTTTCGTGAAGTTTACGTACTAGCATACAATGGCTTCTTTTGCCTTTCTCTGTTTTTTCTTTTTGGTATTGCTAGTTATTTCACAAAGCATCTTCTATGGCTCTTTAGGCTTTCCGTACTTACGGCGTTTCATGCCTTCTATTTCGAGGTTTTCTTCACTGGTGGCGTGTTCTCCCCGGCATTGCCTGAGTTCATCATACCTCCCATCATTGCCTTCTTCTATAAACCAGTGAGAGACAGATATTTCTTCATGATTATAGCTGTTTTATGCGCCTTAAGTATTTGGTTCATATCATCGTTAGGTTACACAGAAAACCGCTTTCCGGCTGATTGCATGATGGAGATGCATATTATCTCCACATTCTTCGTTTTTGGTATCGTAGGGGCATATATCTTTATCTATCGCAAATCGCTGAATGAGAAGAACCTTGAACTAAAAAAGTCTTATCAAAAATTGGTCGAGTCTGAAAAAATGGCTTCACTAGGGCTATTATCCGCAGGTGTCGCTCATGAAATCAATAACCCTTTAAACTTCATCAAAGGGGGAATCGAAATGTTGACCATGCAATTAAACGGTTCAAAAGACGCAGAGCCTTATGTACATGCCGTTGATGAGGGGGTGAAAAGAGTCGCATCAATCATTGATAGTCTTGCACACTTTAGCAGAGACTCGCCGGACATGAATGAAGTTTGTGACATTCAGAAAGTCATTGACAATTGTCTGGTGATGCTTAATCATAAACTTAAATACAAGGTACAGGTAGTCAAAGAATATGAGGACTTAGGCTCATTGAAGGTTATTGGAAATGAAGGGCAGTTGCACCAGGCCTTCCTAAATATTCTTACCAATGCGGAAGAGGCCATTGATGAAAGTGGTACCATTTCTATTCGCACCTACACAGATTGCGAGGCTTTGAAAGTTACCATTTCCGATACGGGCCGAGGAATAGACCCGAAGTATATCAATAAAATCAACGACCTGTTTTTTACTACGAAAGATACTGGGGAAGGCACGGGTTTAGGATTGTCTATCACCTACAAGGCGATTGAAGAACATCATGGTTCCATAACAGTGGAATCCGAAGTAGGTAAAGGAACGAGCTTTCATATTACCTTCAACAAACCTCTAACGTTTGAAAGTGAGTAGACAACTTAAGCATACTGTCATGTAATTCACTTCGGAGGATCTTTTTTGTGATTAACTCAAACGCTTCATTAAGACTTGATACATCAAAACTCTGAAGCCCTTCACCATCATATAGCTCAGCAGTTTTTCCCCCGCGGAAAATTTTCCGATGCCTGTTTCCGGAAGAACCACCATAAGTTTCGTTACGCCATTTTCTTGATCATGTTGCTGGGTTGCTCGGTTTCGGATGAAGCCTCTTTGTCGGAAAATGAAGCAGAACAGGTGGCGTTGTGGCTGGAACAGGAACCAGCTCAAAGGGGTACAGACGGATTCTTCGCTGGCCCATCGCAGTTCTCATCCTGCCATTCAAACTAGTAAGTCGGGCCTGCCCGACGAAAAGGGCTTGTCCGACGGAGGCTTATACTCCTAAATGGAAAGAGACGCCATAAAATAAAAAAACCGCCTTCGTTCTTAAGTAGAACTTCGGCAACTCAAGTCGGGCTTGTCCGACGGAGACTTAAACTGGATCAATACGAATTTGTGGAGAGGAATATAATTTCTCCATTGATCCAAAAGCGATTGAGTTAATCAGTTATTTCTTTCCTCTGCTTCTGAAATGGTAATTTCTTGGTTCTGGTGAACCATTTTTAGGCAGATTACTCTAGCAAGACAACATAAGATGCAAAAATGAAATTAGCACTATTTAAGCAT
This sequence comes from Cyclobacteriaceae bacterium, assembly GCA_965215825.1. GTDB lineage: Bacteria > Bacteroidota > Bacteroidia > Cytophagales > Cyclobacteriaceae > JAWPMT01. The sequence goes on from CBDCEM010000003.1 coordinate 3,949,487, forward strand.
GGTCCCAAAATACAGATTGATCCAGGAAAGTCGGGCTTGTCCGACGGAGACCTATACTTCTAAAAGATTAGAGTAGCCTTAAGATAAAAAGACCGCCTTCGTTCTTTGTCTAGAACTTCGGCGGTCTCCGTCGGGGTGGCAGTCCGAAAATAACTTTCACAAACTATTGATTTACAATAACTTACAAACTCATCAAACAATAACGCACCGAATAACGCACCTTTATTTTGAGACGGGGTAAATAGATTATAAACCTAAAATGTGGGTCTAGCGGCTGGAATCGCACATTTAAGACAAATAAGTGGGTAGTTGATCACTCAAAAATCCATACGAACTCAATTCCGTTGTAGTGCCTAATCAAATACAACTACATGAATTTGAACAGGAAAATGGTAACCATCCCCCAACTGGTCCCGGTGACCATACTCAGAATGGCTAACACGATGGCATGGGGCATAAGCTCCTTCTTATAAGCTGAGGTTACCGCCGGAGCAGTAGAAATCCCTCCCAGGTTGGCCATACTGCCAATTGCGACCCAGGCAATATTTGTCTTCAATAGTCGGGCTGTGAAAAGCATGAATACAAAATGAAGCACAAGCCAAATCAAAACAAGTATCACAAAGCCAATGGGGAGGGACAGATTGCTGAAATCGAGTTTCAAGCCCAAAATGGCCATAATCAATACGATTGAAAAGCCCGCTAGTTTAAGTACCAACTTATGGTTCCAATAGGGATGGATATTTCCCAAAACCAGTCCCACCACAGATAGCACAACAACACTCGTAAGAAACGACATATGAATGAAATAAGTGACCGCCATGATGGCCAATATGGTTCCTAAGGTCCATCCATTGAGGTAAGTCATTGTTTTCTGACGGTTGGGTGAAGGAGGTTCTACTATAGGGAATTCCGAATTGATCCCCCACGCCTGATTAAGTCGATTACTCCTTTTGATGAATTGAAACATGAGGATAGTCCAAACATTCACCAGGATATTATCCAGAACGAGCACGGAAAGAAACAATGACTCGGGTGTTTCAACAAGTTCCTTTAATACTAACTGACTGGTGCTTCCACCAATCCAGCCACCGACAATCGGGATCAACCCTGTCCAATAACCTCTCTCCAGAAATAACTCATTGCTTGAAGGGTCCAGTAGACCAAAAGTGATGACCAGCAGAACCGGGAGTGTAGCAATGACCAAAGACCCGACCCCAAAAACAATTATTGGTTTGATCCCCACAATTTTCAATTGTTTAAAGGACAAAGCACTCATGACAGTCAAAATGGTGAAGGGAATGATCCAGGACTTACTTAGATCGTGTAGCATAACCCGGGATAGATCTATTCCAACCAAGTGTGTAAAAGCTGCCGGGATAACATAAGCAAATAATATAGCCGGAAACCATTCCAGTATGAATTTGATCCATTTTTTCTCTGCCTTACCAATCCAGAATACAAAGACCACTGTGATGATTACCACCATTGCAGCGATTGAGGTTAAGCCAATATCACTCATAGGTACGTGTTAGAATTCCCAGACACATCTGCAGACCTTCATAAAAATTTCCCAACCGAAGGTTTTCATTTGGTGCATGAATGCTATTGTCCGGATTAGGTATCCTGACGGAAATGGCAGGAATTCCCAGTGTTGAGATAAAAGGAGCAATAGGTTGTGATCTTCCGGTTGATTGCATCTTAATAAAATTTCCGTCTCCAAAGACATGCTGCATGGCCCCACCTAGCCAATTTCCTAGCGGAGAGTCAAGATCAGTCCTAAAAGGACGTGAACCGACTCTTGATTCAATTTTAATGATACTATTGTATGTTCTTCTTTCCTCCTCATTCGGCGGTCGATTCAATACATAGTACCCCTGTCTTTCGATGAATTCAGTAACCAGTGTGATCTGTCTTTCTGCTGGAGTTTCAGGGACCAGTCGCATATCAATTTCTGCTAATGCCTCGGAAGGAATGATCGTTCGAACCTCATTTCCTACCCAAGCCGCCTGTAATCCCCGGACGTTTAAGGACGGATATTGAAGCGATTCCTGATACGTATTTCCTATCTGTTCCGGTTGAGCAATACCTAATGTTTTTAGTAGCTCTTCCCTGTTTTCCGGCACCGCATTGATCAGTTCTTTTCGTTCTTCACTTATTTCAACTCCTTCATAAAATCCAGGGATAAGCACCTTTCCCTGTTCATTTTTCATTGACCCCAGTAACCGAGAAAGCGCAAACACTGGATTAGGAGCAAAATTTCCGTACTGGCCGGAGTGCAAATTCTTTATCGCTCCGTAGACCGTAAGTCTCATGGTTGCAATCCCTCTTGCCCCAAAGGTTAAGGTAGGCAGGTTTCCGGGCGGGCGAGTACCGTCCATGATGAGCATTGCATCAGCGGAGAACTTATCACGATTTGCTTCGACCAATGCGGGTAATGTTGGCGAACCCAATTCTTCCTGAAAATCCATGATCACCTTGATGTTGAAATCAGGCTCAAGATTGCGTTCCTTCAGTATCTTTAATGAATGCATTAGGATTACCGCAGGTCCTTTTGAATCAGAAGCTGAGCGTGCAAATACTTTCCAGTCAGGATTCCAGCGGTCATCTAGTTTATCCCAGCTAATTTCCCGACATCCCTCTTTCTGGCATTCCTTTAGCACTGGAAGAAAGGGACTTTCTTGATCCCATTTAGTCGTATCGACAGGTTGACCATCAATTTGCAAATAAAACAATAAGGTTGGCGCGTCTTTTTTGAATTCCCTGATCGCAAAAAGATGTTTGACGCCCTCTGAAATGAGCACTTCGGTCTGAAAATCCAGCTGCTCGAATTCCCTTTTGCACCAATCCAAATTCTGATTGATATGATCTTGATTGAGTCCGTAATTGGGAATAGTCAAAAAGTCCTTAAGCGTATTAATGCCAGGGATAAGATGCTGATCAGCCAGGTTTGTAATTTCCTTCCTGCTAAGTGTTTGACCTTGACCGGAAACTCCAATAGCTATGAAAGTTAATATCAGAAACGCCCTCATTAATGGAAGATAGTAAGTGTTTATCAATTAGTTACAAACGTGACCCATTCATCGACACCTGATGCAGCCAGTAAATATGCTTCTGTATTTTTCTTACGATGGGCTTTCAATAACTTGTTCAGTTTTTTGATGATTGTGTTCGTTCTTTTCCATACCTGAGGGCTTGATTTATCAGATTTCCTGAGGACTTTGAACAACTCACGGATTTCCTGTAAATCTTCCTCAGGAATTGTGTAACCATGATAGAAAGCCGATTTATTTGCCCTTGTAAGTGCCAACATCAGGTGATCCAATCCCTCACGATTTTCTCCGCCTTCCAAATAATAGGCCTCTGCAATACTCAAGTGATATGACGCCAGGGACCTACTGATACTCTCGAATGTTCTCCTTAGCGAGTTCTCTGAAATAACGCCTCCGGAGATCAACCCATCGCTTAGATCCCTCAGGTCTTCGGTTAAATATTCTATCAGCTCCTGATGAATTGTATCACCTGGCACTTTCAATCCATATATGTATGAAATGGCTTGATCGATATGATTAGAGGCTTCCAAAAGCTTTCGTTCAGAAGAGAGCTTTATCGTGCTTTCAAAATACAAGTCAAGTTCATCAAGCTTCCCGGAAGCATCTGATAACCGGCCATTTCTTTTCTGATCATTGCCAGTACAACCCATTATCATGCTGAACACTAATCCAACCAGGATCGAAGCATATAGAGGTCTCCTTTTCATCTAATCCAAACTTTCAATTAAGACCTGAAACCCAGCAAAAAGTCACAAATCAGTCTTCAATCGATACAAAAACAAAACCCTGACCTCAGAGGTCAGGGAAATAGACAACTGGAACCTAAACCAGTTTTCGGTGGAAGCTCTTAGATCAAAAAACTACCCATCGATTCTTCATATCGGTCGCTATATATGCTGTCAATTCAAACAAAGTGAAATTTTGTAACCACGTTTTCTTTGCTCAGCTTTCTTCTGTGAAGAGAGAAGTTGACATCCATTTGGTTCAAAACAAAAAAGGTCTGTATTCAATGTGACCTCCTCAACTGGCAGATGCTTGTTTTTCCCTGAGTTACCTGGCATTGAATAAGTATTTTTGACATTGGAATAAACCAAGGCCGGACCTATGGTCACGACCTTGTCTAAGCGGACATTCACAAATGGATTCTTCATACAATTAGCCTCAAAACCACGGCCAGTGACCCAGGTCTTTAATTCTTCTTGCTCTACTCCACTCAAATACTTTTGAGACTTGGAATACTCCTTCCAAAACAGATATTGATCGAAAGCTACTTTCGATAAGATCAGTTTGGCATATTCCAGGTAGGCACTCATCATTCAATTCATAGTGGTCTTATTTGGACTGGCGACATCAGTAAAAGTCACACGTGAAATGAAATTATTGTAATGAAAAAACCCTGGCGGTTATCGCCAGGGCCAAACAACTGGAAGCTAAACCAGTTTTCGAATAGAGACTCTTTAGATCAAACAGATCGAATCAGTATTCTTTGAATTTCTCTACTGACAACAGTTTTCCTCCCTCAGAAAAGGATAAAACAAGAAAGGTCATCCAATCTGAGAACTCATCATACTCTACCTCTTCCTCTTCCGGGTCTTCTTCCTGCTCCTCATCGTACTCCCAGTCTTCAACGGTCAAAATCACCTTGAACTCAAGTGGTGTATCCGGGTCCTGGTATTTACGTGTATCATAAATAGCAGCCTCTTCATAATTTTCATTGACATATCGGATTACACCCTTCGGAAGGTCCTTGTCGATGATATAGGTCACCGTATGAAGCCAATTCCCCTGCAAGTCAAAATAGGCCTCCTTACTTCCATCTTCCATTTCGAAGTAAGCCACGATAATTCCTTCTTCATTTTCACTCCAATCCACTTCAGTAGAGACTGGATACATTTGTTTGAAAGCCTTCTTTACTTTACCATTCGGAAATCCTGAAGATTGTGCCCCAATTGCCCACACCCAGGTGGACAGGATCATAAGGGTAGTGACTAATGAACGATTCATCTTTTCTGGTACATTTTTGTATCCTTAAGACTTGAAATTGTTTTTTAAGTCACAAGTAGATGGCAGAATCTTTTTCGTTTTTACTCAGGCCGAAATTTGTCATATAATCATTCGATCTACTAATGCTGCCCCTCCAGGTTCATGTCCCTGGTCTTGAGCGCATAGACGGATCTATAGCTGTTACGATTTTTGAAAAATTCGTCTAGCGCCAAAACAATTTCATCATCCAGAAAGCCAATCAGGGGTTGCTCCAGGTCAAACAACCTAACGAGAGACTTTTTTATCAGTTTATCCCAATCCTCATAGTAAGTTTCAAAGTCCTCCGGATTCACCACCTTTCGACAACCATACTGCCCGCAATCGACAGGCATTGGACTTTCGAGGTTGAATAAAGTGTATTCATCTGTTATTTGTTCACCCGCATAAATATCTCGGATGGCCATTTCAAAGCCGTAACCGGTGCTGATCGTATTGAAGTAGCAGCAATGATTCACGTACTTGGCAAAATCCCAGCTAACAATCCGATTGCCCGAAGGGTCGCGGTAAGAGTACTTTTCAATGATTTCCTGCATTTCCTGTGAATGCGTCAGAAATTCCGCAGGTGATATGCAGGATTCCAAACTGTCCTTAACATAGACAATGGTGCCTTCCAGAATGTCTTGTTTCGCAAAAACACCATACCCTATGGTGTCATTGATGTATTTAAGTTCTGTGTGTGGATGTATCATAAAACACGCATTTATCCAAAAAACTGACCCAGTGCTGTGGGCTGATACAAAAGCCAGCCGGTCAGGCTGTATCGTTCTTTTTTAGCAGGCAATACCTGGTGAGGCACGGTGGCACTTTTAAAAAGCACACATTTACCTGCAGTGGGAGTGACAATTGAACTTTGGTCATTGTCGTGAAAGAGTTTTAACTCACCACCATCGCCGGGTTGCCAACCTTCATTCAGGTAAAGGACCACTGAAATCCTCCGATTGTTGCGATCATTGAATTGATCTATGTGCTTAGCATAATGACCACCCGGAGGGTAGTTCGCCAGGTGAAACTCATAACCAGACAGGCTCAGAAAGCAGTATCGATTAAACACATGGATCATCTCATCTACCAGATCCCAGAACCCAATGATCTCCTCGTCTCTGACACTGTCAAGCCAAAAGGTTTGATCACCCCTGATAGTGGGATCAATGGAATTTTGGTCAAGGGCACCTATCCCCGCCTGTTTGAATTGAGCGAGCCTGGAAAGAAAGAATCTCCTTATCTGATGGTACAGGTCCGGTCTTAAGAAATGATCGATGATCACATAATCTTCTGAAGAAAGTTTATCCACCCAGGATAACCAGTTCTCTAAACTATGATACGTATTCAAACAATTTGATAAATCATATTACTTCCAATGGCTTGCCCGAACTCACTCAAAAATCCCTACAAACTCGTCACCATTATGGCTTTTAAAACCGCGGTACATGCCTTTGGTGTTGAATGGCAGCACAACATTCCCATACTTATCCACTCCGATCAAGCCACCTCGACCACCCATGGCAGGCATCTTTCCATTATCACCTCGTGTGTCGCTTCCTCCAGCGTTTGATCCCCATACAACATTCTTGCAGAGATGTCATGAGCGACTACCGATCTGATGAAATATTCACCATGTCCGGTACAGGAAATTGCACAGCTTTCATTATTGGCATAGGTACCGATCCCTATCAAAGGGCTGTCACCTATCCTGCCATATTTCTTGTTTACCATACCACCCGTGGAGGTCCCGGCAGCCAGGTTTCCTTTCTTATCCAGTGCTACGGCACCTACGGTACCAAACTTCTCGTCATCGTGATCTAGTTCTACTTTGTCCTTTTGTAATGCACGTTGCCATTGCTTGTAGCGTGCCTCATCATGAAAATATTCCTTGGTTTCAATTTTCAATCCCTGTTCCCTGGCAAATTCCAATGCCTGCAGGCCACTGATCAGCACGTGCCTGGATTTCTTCATGACACATTCTGCAAGGAGGATAGGATTTCTAACCAGAGACACACTTGCCACAGCTCCAGCTTTTAGTTTCCGTCCTTCCATCAAAGAAGCGTCCATTTCGAAATCACCCTCATGGGTAAAGACAGATCCTTTTCCAGCATTGAAAAGAGAAGAGTCCTCCATGATCAGAGTCGTTTCTACGACAGCTTCCATTGATGACCCTCCCTTCTCCAATGTTTTGTAGCCTACTGTATAGGCTCTCTTCAGTACCTGGTGGTAGGCCTCCACTTTCCACTTGGTCATTTTCGTTTTGGAAACAGTGCCCGCTCCCCCGTGGATAGCAATCGCAAATGGCTTCACTTAGATCTTCGTTTTCGCGGAGTGCTCAAAATCTTATACAATTCTGAAGATTTAATATTCAGGCTGTTGAAAACGGGGATGTCCGTGTATTCGCTCAATTCCTTGATATGTAGTGGCGAGCTGGAACAAACTCCAGAAATCGCATCGGGTACCAGTCCAAACTTGTTTTTCAAGACCTCCAATCCCCCGATAGCACCAAAAGAATCAGCGGCACAAAAAATGAGCTTATGGATGCGATCCCTGATATCGGGATTTTGCAACAGCATCGCCGTTTCTCTTTGGTTGATCCCGTCCGCAAACTCCACGATCCAATAGTTGTCTTTGTTGTTGGCATATTTCAAGTCCAGTTTATTGAACACATCAACTACCTCATGCTCTTCCAACATATAGGTACTGGGGTAACCGAGGAATGAAAAATCAGAAAAGTGCGTGGCTCCCGCGTCATTCATCGACAGGATATCCTTCAAGCTAGCCGTACCAGTGACTTTCGAAGCTCTTACTTCTGTTTCATTTACCGAGAGAGCGAAAACGCAGGCCGTTGCTGCGGCGCTTTTCCCTGAATTCATGGCAGTACCTACACAAAGGATCAACTTGGCCCTGGGGAATTTTTTAGTTTCGTTTTTGGGTTTGATCAAGTTGAATTGACGCGTATTGATCACTTCTCCATCTGCATTGCAAACGTATCCCAGAGGCTTAATTACGGTTGGCGAAATGGCTTTCCCACTCTTGGAAACCACATGCCCCACTACGCCGGACCTGGCCAGTAGGTCCACTGATTCAAAATCTGTATCAGTTGGGATCATCCCTTCATAAAAATCCGGTGCATATCTGTTCCCGAAAATGAAAACCGCTTTCGTACCTGGATGAATCGTATGTATTCTTCCAGAACTGTTCTCCAGCGAATCATGCTGACTGATGGTCTCAACCTGACCATAAAGCAAGTCTCCAATTTGAGGAGGTCGGTCGATTTCAATATAGCCTTTCAGCGCTTTTCTTGGTACGGGATAAGCCGCACTCGGGAGCCTGAACCCACGGAATAGTTTTTTCATTGATTTAGGTTTAAGTGGTCTAAAAAGTGTTGTCTGATCACTGTAGTTGATGAGCATTCCATTGATGACAGGAATTGGGCTCAGGAGCCCTTGTTGAGATAGCGAAACGTTACGTTGACGTCTTGTTTCTCGGGAAAATTGAATGTGAAATCCTGGAAACGTGGAGGGAGGAATGATCCATGATAGTAATCAGAAAAACCAAATCCTTCTTTCGGAAAGATCATTCCCATGTGCACAATTTCATTGCCATTCGCGTCATCCAACAAGGCCAGGCCATATAGCCCAGGCTCCATGTTGGTCAAAGTCAGTGTAAGTCTGCCTTCGCTCATATTTGTTTTGCTGAAGGTATACTCCAGAAATGGTGTTCTTTTCGACCAACTTTCCTGGTCCTTATAAATCCCTACAAGAATGTTCCCTTTGGTTGAACGAATGTTTTCCAGGTGAAGCGTAAGGATTCCCCGCTCCTTAGCCTTGAACCCCATGAGGTTCAGCAAAACGATGGTCAACAACACATATCGCATTACTAGTTCAGATAAAGCACAATTTCATACATTCGTTGATGGCCAGTAGATGGCGAAATCATCAATTCCAGTTTCTTTTTTCCATCTTCATAAGTGGCAAAAAGATTAGACCGTAGCTGGATGTACTCCACCGGTTGATCGTTCCATTGATTAAAATAGGCTTCCATCAGGTTGGGTCATTTGGTTTTCAAAATGAAAAGAGACAGGGTCGCAAACCACAGCGACCTTGTCTATGCTGGAGCCTTAATTTGGGATCTCACCGCTACCACTAAATTTATTTACCTCCAGCACCTATTCTCTTTCACATAGATTTAGGTTTCTATTAGACTGAGATTTCTCAAAAAGTCACACTTGTAAAAAGATTTTTTTGAGACTTGAGGTCGAATGACCAGAAAGACTGTTCGAAGGAGTCTTAGTAAATCACTGCGTTGGAATTTGGTTATTCCTCAGATTTTGAATCCAGAGGCTTACGCTGATTATCAGTTGCTTTCTTATCGGCATCGGGTACGATATTCCCCTCTTCGTCAGTCAACTCATTTTCGATGGTACTCATGACCTCCTCCTTCAGCTCCGAAGGGACCTCATCAACCTGATTCAGGTTTTCAAAGGGGTTTTCTTCTTTGTTACCGTCTGTCATAAAGTGCTATCAGCTTTGCTTTTGTTCGCTTGAGTTTCATTTTCACAGAACTCTCTCCTGCTTGTGTTAACGAAGCAATCTCCTTAATGGATAACCCATCTTGATATTTCATCAAAATTATAGATTTCTCCGCCGGGGTGAGCTGCTCCATCAATGCGGTCAGCGTATCAATACTAAGTTCCATCAATTCGCTATCCTCCGGGACATCAGAAGGCTCCGATTTGCCTGCTTCCAACGCCAGTTCTTCAGACAGAGATAGCTTCTTTTTCCTAATGGCCTGATAATCTACACAATGATTATATGCCACCTTGTAAACCCATGTTGAAAACTTCGATTTGCCACCGAATTTGGTCAACTGGAGAAAAAGCTTCACGATCACATCGTGCGCTACATCTTTGGCCTCATAATCATCCCTGGTGAAACTGAGACATTTTTGATAAATCCTGAGTGCATATCGATCATAGATTACTTCGAATAGGTCCGTGCGATTGTGTTCCACGATGAGATTCACAATCTCTTCATCAGATAACTTTCGAAGCGCTTGCCTATCTACAATCTGCTCCATCTACGGAATGATATGCGTCCTAAACATGAAAAAATGAGGCCTGATTCAATCAATTTAATGAACTGTACCTCTTGAGACGGCAAAACTCCCGATAGGTCACATTTTAAGAGAAAATATTCTCTAAAATGCTGGTCCCAAGCCCGAAATCTACGCCATACGATTTAGTGACGAAAACCAAAATTCCAGTCTAAAGCTGAAAAACCTATGTCGGATTTTATTCATTTTTTATCGTACGTCAAGAGCAATCTTGCCACTGTTGGCATATCCGTAGGATTATTGATCTTATATATGGCTGGTCGAACCTTCATCAGTAAGGTTATTCGTCGCCATGCCCATAGAAGCCACGTCTCCTCGGACCGGGAGATTTACGTGAGAAAGCTTGTTCATATACTGTTTTTGCTTATTACCATTACGCTGTTAGGAGCAACCTGGGAAATCTCTTTAAAAGGTCTTTCCGTTTACTTTGCATCGATTTTCACGGTAATCGGAGTAGCCCTTTTCGCAACATGGTCGGTAATCAGCAACCTTACTGCCTCAATCATCCTGTTTTTCTTCTTCCCATATCGCATAGGCAATATGGTCAGGGTCATAGATGGAGATAACTCTATCGAGGGAAAAATCGAAGACATCACACTGTTTTACATTAGAATTCGCACCACCGACCATCAAGTAGTTGTCTACCCCAACAACCTGGCCATTCAAAAACCCATTTTACAAATCCGTGATTAAGGTTAAGGAGATATTATAAAAATAATTAATGCCTTATGGTGACTTTATGACCTATCTGGGTCTAAACTCCAAAATGTTTCACAAATGAGTGCTCCTTTGTCCAAATCAGCGGTGCTTGCCATTCTGACGCTAGTGACCACTTCCTGGTTAGCTTCAGCAACCAGCGACAACCCTGATCCAAAAATACAAGCAGCTTTCGAAAAAAGATTTCCAGGTGTAAAAAATGTCCATTGGGAGCAGAATGCTGCCAAGGATTATGTGGCGTGGTTTTACTTTCAGGAGGGAGAAGCGGAAGCTAGCTTCTCAAAAAGTGGTTTATGGAAGTATACAAAAATAGAATTCTTGCCGGACGCAATTCCTGAGCCCATTGAGGAGTTTCTAAATGAGGATTATCCAGATGGAGTTTTCATGGAATCACATACATACGAAGATCCCAGAACACCCTTACGTTATGTCATCATCTTAAGTCTGGAGGAAAATGAAGAAAGTAATGATGATTCGACCTATATACAACTCGTCTTCGACAAGAACGGAAAATATCTTTCACTGATGGAAGTATCCTACTAGAGGTCTGTGTGCTGGTTGTTTACCCCCAATTGGGGGTTTCTTTCCCAGAAACTCCAATCTAAACCCAACGGTAAGTTGGTTCACAAGGTCATTATGTCAAATTTATTTGGGTCAGAAGGTCACCTCTGGGCGACCTTCTAATCCAGGATCAATCGAAGGGAATCTTACACTGTCAAACCGAATTCCCATATTCATGACCCATGTTTTGAGCACCAATTGCTCAGCATCATTCAAGTACTTCAATGACTTATGGTACTCCTTCAAAAACAAGCCAGGATCAAATGCCACCTTGGACAAGATCAGCTTTGAATATTCCAGATACGAATGCTTCATTGGTATTCGCATTTCATGTTTTAAGTGATTTTTTAGACCTGAGAATTAGTAAAAAGTCACATCTGATAAAAAGGTTTGCCGATTTTACAGTTTGCTATTTTCTATCTTCAAAAGCACGAACGACCTTTAGGTTTTTGATCTCCTCCAAGATCGCATCAAGCCGCTTAAAGTACCTGCGTTTTAGCCATCACTTACCCGGAGTGTTGGGTTCTTTAATACAGATATCAAGGCATTCATCTCTACCGTAAGCTTTTCGATAAGCAAACTGCTACTTGATTGAATTAGCTTTTTCATTTCACTTATTAGACTGCTCAATATCTTTAAAGTCACATGAATTAAGCCTGAGAATTAGAAATTACAAATGGGACATAAGTGAGCTGGCAAATGTGAGAGCAAGGAAAAACCCTAGCATATCTGTGATTGTAGTAAGTAATGGACCTGAGGCTAACGCAGGATCCACATTAAACCGCTTTAATATCAATGGTATGGCTCCTCCCAAGGATACAGCAATCAGCGTATTGATTCCTAGTGCGCCACCTACGACCAATCCAAGATAGATATTCCCCTTCCATATCCAGGCGGCCAATCCAATCAACGTGCCCAGTACCAACCCATTGATCAGGCCAACAGAAGCTTCTTGCCATAATACGCGTACCAATTCAAAAGGCTTGATCACTCCAAGGGATAACTCACGTAAACTAACCGCCACGGTGCGTCTGCCATCGACTGTAACCCGGCAGAAGATGTAACCAATACTTGGATCCTCTTTGGAACCCTTCAGAAAGAATAGGACGGAAAAGGAGTGTTCTGACTTCATTTCTAGATGTTTCTGGTGCGTTCTGTACCTAAATATACGCAATAACGCACTGGTACCCAAGAGAGCAGAACAATATTATTCAATTTATATCATTGATTATCAATAAGTTACGATTTATTTTAACGCACCGAATAACGCACCATTCTGGTGCGTTTATATGGATCATATAGACTCCAAGGAAATAAAAAACCCTCCATACGTGAAGTATGGAGGGTTTTGAATGATTTGCTTTCGCAATTGTCGGGGTGGCAGGATTCGAACCTGCGGCCCCCTGCTCCCAAAGCAGGTACACTAACCGGACTGTGCTACACCCCGCACATGAAAACTGACTCTATGTCAGATCACTTAATTGAGATTAGACACACGGCCCTCACGCCTTAAGCGTGATACAATAACCACGTTGTGCCACATCTCACACATTTAACCTGACCCATTTGCCAGTTCATTTATTGAGATTCGACATGCGGCCCTCACGCCTTAGGCGTGATACATTAACCGAATTGTGTCACATCTCGCTCAATTTAACTCGACCTAAGTCAAGCTATTATCTTGAAGGTATCTTTTTATACCTCTCTTTTTTATTTTCTTCTCCAACCTGACTGCCTCTGGTCGGGATTCACAAGCAACTTTCGTTACCAAACGCCAAGGTACTCCTTTCGAAGTAAACTTACCTTGACCTGCATTATGTTGACTCAATCGTCTATCTACATCGGATGTACTGCCCACATAATACTTATCGAGACTCACACTATGTAGGATATAAATCCAAAACATCTCTTCGGCCCTCACGCTTTTGGCGTGATACACTAACCGGACTGTGCTACACCCCGCGAATTAGACGCCTATGCGCACTTAATTCTTTATAGTTCTCCCGGAAATAAACAATCCATCTCCGAAAGCGGACGCAAATGTAAATGTTTTTTGAAAAATGAAGTAGCAGTAGCTGATTTTTTCAGAATAAACATGACATTTCTTTCCTCCTGTTTGTTAGATGAATTACAATATCCCTTTCAATACCTCCAAATACTAATGATTATTAGTTTCGACGGGAAAAGTCAGGTTATTTTGCTCTCTTATTGTATTACTACTATGATGTCCATTGACTATTTGTCAAAGCTTACTGCGATTGTTTGTATAGGTATGATCATAACAATCGACGGGTGTAAATCTTCAAGATCTCAGCCAACTTCAGAAGTTACTCAACAAAGCCTGGACGCGCTAGCCAGTGAAAAATACGGTGCCAAGGCAAAAATCTTCTTCAACAAAAGCAAATCTCATGCCCTTGTTTACAGGGAAAAAGTAACCACCAATGATCCCTTAGCCTCCATCCACTTCTTTGTTTTCGATCAGGAGAATGCAAAAATTATTCTGGAAGATTTTGTGCAAAGAGGAACAGTCGAATGGAGCAGTGAAAGCATCATAAAAGTTACTAAAATCCCGGGGGTGTATAATGCGGACAATCCAACAAAGGGATATTCCTTTGATATTAATACCCAGAAAAAAATACCAATTAAAATTTAAGCCCCTATGAGAAAAGCGTCTCTCGCTACGATCCTGACAATTATCGTCATCGGATCTTCTTATCTCTTTTTGCAATTACCAGATGACGCTCACACCAGTGAGCAAATCTTAATAAGCAAGGGAAAAAAAGCACCTAAAGAGCAATTCGAACCCGGCTTATTTGTCCAACTTCATAAATACCTGCAAACAGAGGAGGGGCAGGAAAACCCGGCATATGAGGCAGGATACCAATTGCGGGAATATAACGCAGCAAAGGCCTCAGCTTCCAAAATTTCCGCCAGTCGCATAGAAAATGTAACCTGGGATGAAAGAGGTCCCGGAAACGTCAGTGGGCGCACACCGGGCATTTGGATTGACCCTACCGATGAAAATATTGAGACCTGGGTACTTGGTTCTGCCGGCGGAGGCATTTGGAGAACTGATGATGGAGGGATTACATGGAACCCCACTACTGATGAGCATCCAAACCTGACCACTTCAGATCTTCGCGGATCAGCTGCAAACCCCAACATTGTCTATGCCGGAACCGGGAAGAAATTCAATGCAACCATTCAGGGGAATGGCATGCTAAAAAGTACGGATAGAGGGCAAAGTTGGTCAGTGATAGAAAGCACGTTGAATGACACCAAGTTTGCTAACGTCACCAGAATAGCTGTAAATCAAGCCAATGAAGATGAGTTGATTGTTTCCACCAACACCGATAACAACATTGGCGGCTTAGGCTCTTTCTTGCTGAAAAGTACTGATGGGGGCGATTCCTGGGCACAAGTATTTGTTTCTGGCAGTAGAATTCAACAAGTTGTGGCATCACCGGAGGATTTCAACATCCAATTTGCAAGTATCAACAGTACGTCTATCATAAGAAGCACGGATGCCGGTGAAAATTGGGAAACGGTATTCACTGTGGATAGCCTGCACATTGACTCTCAAAGTCTGGACCGAATGGAAATCGCTATAGCTCCAGATAACATCAACAGGGTTTTCTTATCTGTCTACGTCGATGATGCCGGAGATAGTGATTCAGAACTATATGTGAGTGATAATCAAGGCAACTCCTGGTCCAGGGTTGTAGGTACAGATCAAAGTAATGACTTTGGTAATTGGTTACTGACACAAGGCTGGTATGATCAGACCATTGCTGTACATCCTTACATTGATTCCTGTGTCGTTGTTGCCGGAGTAGGAGCCATTTTGAAAATTACTTTAGCGAATCAGCAGAACGATTCTCTTTATCTGGGAACTTTAGAGGTTATCACCGACCAAAGAGATCAATATGTCATAGAAGGCGTTCGTGATGTAGGATCCAAGGGTGTTCATGTGGATCATCACAATTTGGTTCTTTGGCCCATAGATGAAGCATCTCAGTCATACTACTTATTCAATGGGAATGATGGCGGACTGGCCCTTTCCAGGGATGAAGGAGAGACATTTCGTCAAACAGGTTTCTCCTTTGGAGGTCTGGAGCCGTTTAGAGGATACAATACAGTAGAGTTCTACGGAGTGGATAAGCAAAACGGAGAAGATCGGTACATAGCAGGTGCGCAGGATAATGGTACTTATGTTTCCGGTGGAGACCCTGGAACCGATAGCGAATGGAGCTTCAGAATTGGGGGCGATGGATTCTTCACAGCCTGGAACTATAGTAACCCCAATTTATTGATGGGAGGCTTTCAAAACAATGGCCTGGCACGGAGTACAGATGGTGGCAATTCCTTTCAAGGTGTACAACTTCCTGTCAGTGAAGGTCCGTTCATAACAGAAATAGAAAACTCGAAACAAGATCCGGATTTGGTTTTTTTAGCTTCTCCTGACGGACTGTTGCGGTCCCAGGATTTTGGTGATTCATGGGAGGTTTTAGGTATGCCGGATACCTGGACTTACAGTGGGTTTAGTACGAGAATAGCTATTTCTTTGGTTAACCCGGAAGTGATTTGGTCTGGAGCTACCATTGGGAATAACAGTCGGATTGCGCGCTCCACAGACGGTGGAAACACATGGACTTCAACAGCGGGTTATGAAGATGCTAACCGAGGAGCTGTCACCAGTATTTCGACACATCCTTCTGATGAGAATACCGCATTTGCTTTGTTTTCTCAAGCCAATGGACCTAAGATTCTTCGAACTACTGATGGTGGTCAATCCTGGGAAGATATATCAGGCTTTGTAACGAATGCTCCGGAAAGTTCAAACGGTTTCCCGGATGTACCCACTTACAGTGTCCTGGTCATGCCCTTCGATAACGACATCATCTGGGTTGGTACGGGTATAGGCATAGTGGAAAGTCTTGATGGAGGCGTCACCTGGTCGTTGAAAACAGACCATAATCTCCCTGCTGTTGCAGTGTGGGACATGCTTATCGTCAATGATGAAGTTGTCATCGCCACACATGGTAGAGGAATCTGGTCTGCCACTTTGCCTGAGTTGGCCGGTTATGAACCTCCAACGATTGTTCTTTCTCCAAAACTTTCAACTCCCGACGTTTCTTTTGGTACCAATATCGCAGGCGTATCCACACTGAGATCCGCTTATGACTCAACTCAAATCATCGCTCGTAGCGACCGTGATCAATTTGATGATATAGTGATCCATGAACAAATGTCTAATGAAGCAGGAGAAGTAGTGAATTGGTCCCTGGATCTGGCCTCAGCATTAGCCAATATTGCTGGTGATCAGCAAGTAGATATCATCCATACGTCCTGGAGCGCAGGTGTAGCAAAATCACGAGACGCTACTACGAGGATCATCAGATTAAATGATCCGGTCAATTCCTTTTTCAATCCCGTAGATGGAGACATTGTTGGCAATTACATCATTGATGGTTTCAGCGTATCAAGCTCCCTATCCATCGACGGAAATGCCTTTCACTCACCTCATCCGTATAGGGCTCGATCATTGATATCATTCACGGTAAGAACGCCCTTCACGCTGGATGCAGATTCTGCGGTTTTGCGATACAATGACGTGGCTATTGTTGAACCCGGAGAAGATTTTGGCGAACTTTTTTACGATTTTGTAGCAATTGAAGCGGTCAAATTACCAATCGAAACGTCCCAACCCCAGTGGATTCAACTGATTCGTTATGATTCCAGACAACAAACAGATTGGCTTAATGCTTACAATACCGACGCCAATGCAGCCCCTTCTGCTGATTTGTTTAAGGAACAAAGATTGGACCTGTATGAAAGTGGAGATTTCCAACGGGGGGATGAGATATTGGTCCGTTTTATCCTCGACTCGGATCCGGCAGCAGAAGGATATGGGTGGGTTGTAGATGATATCAGTTTTAACGCCGAAGCTCAAATTGTGCTTTCCAGTTCGGTAAATTTAAAAGATCAGCAATTCAAGGTTTATCCTAACCCAGTTCAAGAGGTGGCCTCCTTTTCATATGAAATGCATACTGCCGGTCAAGCCGAAATGGACATTTTCGACCTTGAAGGCAAACTCATCAAACATGTTGATTTGGGCAATTTGAACCGGGGAACTCATCAATACCAACACTATACCACAGGTATGAAACCTGGTATTTACGTCAGCATCCTAAAGACAAATAGTGATACCCAAACGCTGAAATGGATCCTGGGACAGTAGTCCAAAAGAAGAATAATCACAAAGCAAAGCGAGGTTCTTATCTCGCTTTTGCTTTTTTGAGGCAAGGACACTTATTTTCTTGCTCTAGATTTTTTATCTTCGATTTCTGAATTGCTCAACAATACCGGCTTATTTCTATGAATAAAGGTGCCCAATACTTTGTTATTATGATTCTGGTCTTTGGATCCTTTGCTCTTTATACAAAGGTCTTAGATGATTCCAAGCCAGCATTGCTTACTGAACAAGCCGTTGAACCCGACATATTGTTGGACAACAGCAAGTTCTATATGAAAGAGCACGCATATGATCGCTCTCTTGAACAATTGGATCAGGCCATCAAATCCATCCGTGAGATTGAGCTTGATCTCGATGAAGAAAGTAAAAGAATTTTGGAGTACTCCATCTCTGAACTGGAATTGGTTCGAACTGAAATGGAAATGGATTCTTTAGTCACCGAGGATTTGAACAAAGCGTTTTCAGATGCACTTAATGCATTGACGATTGCAGAGTTAAAAATTTCAGAAATTCTATTGCAACAAGATCACCCAAAAGATGCCATCGTCGCCATGAAATATGGCATGTATCACGTCAAGCATGCATTGAAATATTCACAAGGCGAGAAAAAAGAATATGAGATTCATATTTATGAAGAAATTGATGCTTTGCTCGAAAATGATTCGCTCACAGATGCAGAAATGATCGAGAAGTTAGAAGCGATGATTCACGAACTGGATGTGCTTGTAGAAGGTGAAAGAGTACCAGAAAGTCATTAACTGAACTTAAGCACATGAACAAAATCTTGAAGTGGACAATCATCATTCTGGCATCTTTGTCCGTTTTACTCTTCATCGCTTATCAAGGGCTTATTGCTTATACGAAATCATTTAGCCCACAACAAACAGCTTCTTATATTAACGAGAATCTGGAGATCTACATTACTTACAGCAGTCCTAGTAAGAAGAATCGGGAAATTTTTGGCAGCCTGGTACCTTTTGGTCAGGTATGGCGGACCGGAGCCAATGAAGCAACTACTTTTTCCGCATCCAGGGACATCACGATAGCAGGACAAACGCTACCTAAGGGAAATTACACCCTATTTTCTGTACCTGGACCTGAATCATGGGAGATCATATTTAATAGTGAGCAGTATGATTGGGGTATCAATTATGACGGCACTTCACCACACAACCCCGAATCAGACGTCTTATCTGCAAAAGCAGTTGTTTTGATGTCGAATGGAGTTAAAGAGCAGTTCAGCATCTACATTGATGAGATTGAGGGCATCGTGTTTGAATGGGACCGCACACGGGCTGTCCTTCCCTTTGAATAGCGTGATTCGCATACTCATACTCCCTATTCTTTATTTTATTGTACTCTCTACTGGATGCAAGGAAGATAAGGAAATCAAACCATCAGGATCACTAGCAACTTACATACAACAATCTGATCATCCAGCAGTCAATGACCTCATCGCATGCGCTGCAAATAACCTCGATTCTATATCAGGTAGTGAGGTGGATTCTGTATCGATATTCTTTCTCCCTACAGCTGGCGCCACCAATTTCAAGTATTTTGAAACGGAATTTTCGGATATTGATCCTCATGATCATTCACTGTTTTCAGAATTGGAACTTGTTGATTCTCCTGTCTTTGGCGGACATCTAAGGAAGTTTACCCGAACAGGCACAACTACTAAAAAATGGTGCATTGTCACATTTGAACAAGGGGACAGTTTATATTATTCCAACCCCATATTTATCAAATCACCAGAGCTTAATACGGAATTCAATACTGAATTACTATCGATTGATCAAACTGAAATACTGAGCCCTATATTTAACTGGCAGGATGGAGCAATCGACGAAAGCGTAATCTACTTTCAGGTGATCAGTGATTCAAATGATCGATTAATCTCAGGAACTTACACGTTTGAGAAGACCTTCCAATTTTACAACTTGTCCAATGTTACGCTCAACATAAATGATGTCACACCGCCTCCTTCTCTCTCAGAGAATGAGGAGTACTATTTCACACTTATGGCAGTAAGTATCGATAATTGGGTGAACCTGATTATCAGAGCTCCATTTGATACAAAGCTCTGAAGTCAGTCTTTCATTTATTTTCCTTTCATGAAATCGGGAATCGGAGGAGGTCCTGGGGGTAAAATAGGTTTGTAAACGTAATCACCTTTCCTTCTCAGAAATTCCGCCCGAATCTTTTCTCGGAGACCTTCACTTTCAAAAACATCTACCATCGTCATCGCCAATGCTTTGGAAGCGTGGACCATCCCTTTGTGACCGATACTCATACCGCCGCAGGCCACAACCGCCCACGAATGCCATGGGGTATCTTTTGGTGCTACTGTGGCATTCATCCTTATCACTGGTACCAGCCAACTCACGTCTCCCACATCTGTAGACCCTCCACCCGGGTGTTCCAGTGTTTCTTCCAGTGGAGTAATCTTGCTATCTATACCAACTTCAGGTTTGCCTGTTGCTCTTTGTATACCATAAGCAAATTCTTTTTCTTCCTCGGTGTACGTGATTTCTCCCAGGTATTCGAGGTTCTTTTGCATTTTTTCGCCGCCTGTTCGATTTACCACGATCTCATGAACCCCCGAAACCAGAGATATTTCATAATCAACATTGGCCATAATGGCCGCTCCCTCAGCAATTCGCTCCACCTGCTTCCACACGACTTCCATGCCATCTCTTCTTGTATCACGGACGCGTGTCCATATCTTCGAATAATCCGGAACAACATTCACTACGCTCCCACCATCCTGAATGTGGTAGTGAATTCGAACGGTAGGCTTAATGTGTTCGCGATAGTAATTGATCCCAGTCGTATAAAGCTCCAATGCGTCACTGGCACTCCGACCATTCCATGGATCAGAAGATGCATGAGCTGCCTGGCCCCGGAATTCCACTACAAAATCCACTAGTGCCAAAGAACTCTGAACCGCTGATTTGGTCGATGCCGAAGGGTGCCAATCAAAACATACATCCAGGTCATCAAAAAGGCCTTCTCTGGCCATCCACAGCTTACCGAAGAATTTCTCTTCCGCAGGAGTACCATAAAATTTAACCGTACCCTTCAGTTTACCTTGCTCGATCAACTCTTTGACCGTAACGGCAGCTCCTAAACTAGCGACCCCAAAAAGGTTATGGCCACATCCATGCCCGGCACCTCCTACATTAAGCGGGTCCTTACTTGACACAGTCTTTTGAGATAACCCTGGCAAAGCATCAAATTCTCCAAGTATCCCTATTACGGGAGCCCCTGAACCATATGTGGCAACAAACGCCGTTGGGATTCCAGCTACTCCCTTTTCTACCGTAAAGCCTTGTGATTCTGCATAGTTGATCAAAACTTCAGAGGATTTAGCCTCCTCAAAAGCTACTTCTTCATAACTCCAGATTTTATCACTCATTTCAATAAACTCTTCGGAGTGATTTTCAACCGAGTTGATCACTGCTTGTTTGTTTTTTGAAATTTTTGCTTTCTTCTGACCCAGTACCGATAGGCAAAGACAGGCCATCAAAAGCGTGGAGAGTATGTATCTATTCATGGTTAGGTTATTTTGGAAGATCCCCAACAAACGGGGTAACTCCCGGTTGATCTAATTTTATTTTTATCAAGTCGCTTCTGAAAGTTATTGTCCAACAAAGAAGATCGCATTGGCTACCAGCAGCTTGCCACTGTGCCAAAATGATCTAAAAAGCGGATTGTCAACGAAATATACGATTTGCCCACTGCCCCTTCTTTCAACTCCCAGCACCAGTGATTTCTCAGCAAACTGCTTGACGTAATATCCCGCAAAACCACTCATGTGATCGTCTGAGGATCGAATGTAGCCCACATTTCCTGATTCCAATAAACCATATCTCGAACTCGAAGTTTTGAGTGAGAAATATTGGTCATCGTATCCATACGCCAATGGATGGGTATTGTCAAGCGTCACTTTAAACACCGCACCTGGAACAGCTCCCTGCATATAATTGCGCTCCCGATCTGCAAAGTCCAGAAGTCTTCGTTGTTCATCAATCTGATCATCTATCTTCTTAAACTTCTTCTTCTCATCATCATCAGTGTATCGTGAAAGACCTGCATAATCAGAGTCTCTGAATGACCTGAGCGCACCCTGGATCAAAATCAACTTTCCTCCATCCCGTACCCATTCACCAATGGTTTCGAATACTCCACTTTCCAGAGATCTGTAACCGCCATCAGGCATCACCAATACCTGATATTCCGATAAATCAATATAACCCAGGTCATCTGACGGCAGATTAGAAACTGGATAGCCCAACTCCTGCTCAAAGAAGTACCATGTAGCCCCATACGACAGGGAATTGGTGCCATCGCCTGCGACCATGGCCACTTTTGGTGCATCTAAATATCGTATATCACTGGAGCCTAAATCGGGACCATTCTGCGCGAATCCAGTAGATATTGCCACAAGCTCTTGATTTTGGTCGTTGGCGATAGCTGTCACTATCGATTCAAAGTTCTTGAATTGAGAATTGTCTCGTTTTGCGATTACAATCGTACCCCGATCAAAACGCTCCCCTTCATACGTCACAGGTACGGTTGCAAATCTTACTTTGATTTTTTTCTTGATCAGTTCTCCTAAAAACTTTGCATCATTCAAATGCGACCAACGCGCCATATAAGCGTAGGTCTTGTCAGAAGATCCATTTTCCTCAAAATCAGCGTCATTGCCGCCCTTCTGAACACTTACTTTACTTGTTGAAGCATATCCCTCTACCCCGTAGGCATAAGGCAAGCTCCAGGTAGTAATGTCGTATGTTAAGGAATCCGAAAGTGCTGTTTGAGGTTCCAGCAGGATTTGCGCATATACACTTTTAGGCTGATAAGCACTGATAACAAGGTCATTAGATCCAATCGAGAAAGTGGCGTCTTTTCCAGTTTGGTAATTATAACCTTTCAATCCTCTTCCGGATGCTGATCCATACTCGATACCTTGTTTGTCCAGCCAACCTTTGATGTTTGTCATCTTTTCCTGATCATCCGTTCTCAGTACAAAAGTTTTGTATTTGCCTGGTGGATTGGTTACTCCTGCCTGGAAGAAGGACTCAAATTCGGAAAGCATCTTTGTCCGTTGATTATAGGCAACTTCTACGGTAGAAATTCCGGTTGTATAATGGCGATCAATGCGATCTTTTAATGTCAATGTATCTCCTTCCTGTTTTAGAACACCTAACCCAGCTCTACCTGAACCACCTTGTTCATAGGTCATTCCGATCGCGCCATTGTAAGTGGGGTAGGTATCTCCGTAACTAGGGTACAGTAAGTCAAATCTCTGTTTCGTAAAGTAAAACCAGTCATTTTGATCAAAGTATTTAGCATGGTTCAACCCAATCTGATTTTGGAAATCCCGCTGCCATTTAGTGATCAATTCATGGTAAGGCTCGGCCGCTGGAGCAAAATAGTAAGGACTATTAACCCCTTGCTCGTGAAAATCCACATGAACCTGTGGCAACCATTTGTTGTAGACAACCATCCGCTGTTTTGATTCAATTTGTGACTGCCAGGCCCAATCCCTGTTCAAATCGTACAAATAATGATTGGCCCGACCTCTGGGCCATGGCTCCAGGTGTTCTAAGGAAGAAGGATCAGGATTGAACGGTTGATTGCCGTATTGCCAGTAGAAATTCACATACCTGTCTCGACCATCGGGATTGATACAGGGATCGATCACAACGACCATGTGATCCAGCCACTCCTGGCGGTTGGTCAAAATCTCGTGAATAGTGCGCATGGAAGCTTCTGTTGAGACAGACTCATTTCCGTGTACATTGTAGCTGAGCCAAACAATACCTTTATCCGTATTGGCTGTTCCTTCCTCGATTTTTGCACGTCGCAGGTTATCCAACCGTATGGCGTCAAGGTTTTCTAGGTTTGATTTGCTCGAAACAAAGGCGAGCAGTAATGGACGGTCTTCATAAGTCCGTCCATATTCGATGAGGTGTACATTTTCAGAGGCCGATGCGAGGGCCTTGTAATAACTCACAACCTGATGATGCCTGGTAAACTGATCGCCGAGTTCGTAACCCAAAAAATCAGCAGGACTAAGAATCTGGGCTGTAGCGGTTCCCAGGAATGCGAGTGATAAGAGGAAAAAAAGACTCTTCTTCATAAGTTAAGTTGATAGTAAGACAGATTGATCTTTCGTGCCTTGAATATAATCATGGTCACCGTCTTCAAAAAGAATTCTTATTTGTGTGGCGGTGTTAGATGTTACTATTTGAGTTTCGGAAAGTCACTTGTGCCTTCCCAATCCGGGTCTGCTGCCCCAATCCATGTGCTATTTTGTGGATTGTACGCGATGGCATGCACCCTTCCGAATCTACCCTTCCCTTCCACTGGAACTACCTCAAGCCCCAATGCCTTGAATTCTGTAAGTTCTTGATCAGTCCAGGTTGTTCCTTCATGCATCTCGACCAGGATGGCCGTATCCACGGAATGGACCCTGCCTGCTGCCACAGCTTCCTGAAGACTCATCTTTCTGTCTACCATTCTGCTAATTGTCTGAACAATTGCCGTGGGAATTCTACTTCCCCCAGCGGCTCCCAGCACCAAAAAAGGTTTTCCATCCAGGGTTACCAATGTTGGAGAAATATGAGACGCGGCTCTTTGCCCCGCTTTAAAATCTCCTAAATAACCACCCATCGTAGTGGCATATAAAAACCCTAATCCCGGCGTTGCCACCTTTGATCCCATGTTGGGGCCAATGGTCTGTGTTACAGCCACTACATTCCCGAATTTATCAGCAACAGAAAAATGAGTGGTGTGTCCATCTGAAACCAGCCACTCTTCCTGATTTTGAATCATCACATTGAGCTCATTTTGACCTTTCAGACTATCAGCCTTCGCCCTTGCATAGGACTTGGATGTTAATAGGTCAGCCATCTCTTCAGTTTTTTGTTTCCTTCGGTCCCGATAGGCTATGGTATTGGCCTTATAAAACAAATTAGCCCACTCTGCATCTGTACAGTTCTCCAAATCAAAGTTTTCCATGATATGGAGCATTTCGATTGTTATAGCCCCGAAAGATGGCATCCAAAGCGTGTGTAGGTCATACCCACGATAGTTTCCCGTGACAATTTTAGCATCTCGAGCTATATACTCACGAAGTGATTGAAGGTCCAGATACCCCCCATTCGCTTGAACATCTGCCACCATTTTTTCTGCGACCTCTCCTTCATAGAACCCCGCAGCACCCTTTTCGGAAATCACTTTCAAGGTATTGGCCAGGTCTTTCTGAATAAAAAGTTGCCCTGCAAGAGTTGTCGTATCCTCATTGAGGAAATACATGGAAGTGCCTTCAAATTGCCGTATGTTGTCAATTGCTGATGCATGCCGATAGGCCTCCCCGGGAAGAAGATCAAATCCGTTTTCAGCATAATCTATGGCACTGGCCATGATTGTCTGCAAGTCCATTGTACCCTGCTGTTCCAAAAGCGTTGTAAGGCCCTTCACCACTCCGGGAACTCCGATTGTTGGATATCCATTCCTGGACTTTGTAGCGGTGGTCGCATCGTAACTCAGTGGGGCCTGAGTAGTCGCGTCAATACCTGAAACAACCCCTTGCTCCGATCGATATATCGCCTGAAACCTACCGCCAATACCATTCATACTTGGCTCTACCACTGCCAGCGCAAAACCAACCGCTACGGCAGCGTCAGCCGCATTACCCCCCTTTTCCAATATGGCCACACCAGCTGCCGTGGCTAATGGGTGAGCCGAAGAAACCATGCCATTCGACGATTTGGCCACCTGGCTTAACGTTTTGGCAGATACTGATTCTTTCTGTTCAGGATTTTGCCGACATGACAACACGAGCCATAAGGCAACAAATAATATGCTAAATCTTCTCATCGGATAGGCTTTAAAGTAGGTGGTCCTTTAAAGATCTACTAAATCAGGCAAACTTGCTAATCCAGATTCGGGCAAGTTTTTCGATACGGAATTTCTACTCCAACAAATTCATTCCATTCATCTATAGACATATTTCGAGTAAGACTTGAGCAGACCCTGTCGGCCAATACCGAAGCTTCCACAGGCCAGGTTCGAATGAATTTATCCCGACTTCCGGTCATTACTTTGGTTCCTGTTGGATCAAAACACCCTGTCATCACCCAATCTTCATGATCATCAAGCAAAATAGGAAGTTTTCTCGAATCACTAAGGTCCCAGATACGAGCAGTTTTATCCCGACTTGTAGTGAGCAAAAGCCTATTATCGGGGCTGAAATTGATATCAGTTACCGTACTGGAATGACCTGAAATAAGTCTCTCAATTTTTTTCTGGAATATGTTCCACAGAATTACATCTCCCCTATCCCTTCCAATAGCAAGCCATTTGCCATCAGGGCTGATATCCATGCAATTGATGGCAGGTGAGCCCAGGTCATAGCCGAAATAAGATTGTTCTTCCCACCCCTGCAATACGCCATCCAATGTACCGGCATAGATCGTACCATCTGCTTCATCAACCTCCAGCGACAATACCTGAGATGATGTTCTTCCAACTTCTCGGGTCTGAGTTTGGAAGCCCTTGACAATGAGTTCGCCAGACCTTGTCACCGAAAGGTATTGCTGCTCTTTGGGCATAAAAATCGCTGTTTGTACAGGCTGTGGATCGCGTACCGACAAGATATCGTTACCGAGGTGCTGTTCTAGCGAAACCAATTCTACTCCCGCCTGATAAAAGACAATCATGAGCCATCTACCATCGGCTGATATGTTTATAAAAATACAATTATCCTGTTTGGGTTTCTTAATCCAACTGGCACTCTTTGCTCAGGATAGAGCCGCTCTGGATGGAGCCGCTCTGGATAGAGGATTCAAACTTGTCAAGTCTTCCTCAGCGGATCACCTGGAGGTCTTTTATGAAAATAGTCACGCACTGGTCATTGGCAATAGTAATTACACAGAAGGGTGGCCAGATTTGCCGGGAGTATATAATGACTTACATCAAATTTCTCAGGCCCTCACTAATGCCGGTTTTCAGGTGGAAAAAGTGCATAACCTGTCAAAAGAAGAAATCGATAGCGCCTTTTCGGCTTTCATATTGAAATATGGAAAATCAGTCAATAATAGGTTATTGTTCTATTTCGCTGGACATGGACACACGATTGGCACCAACTATGGAGACAAGTTAGGTTATATCGTCCCCGCCAATGCTCCAGACCCAAGTGAAGATGCCATGGCTTTTCAAAGTAAGGCCATGGAAATGGCGCAAATTGAAATCTACGCCAAACGGATCGAATCGAAACATGCGTTATTTGTTTTTGACGCTTGCTTCTCTGGCTCACTATTTGGCACTTCCAGGGCCATTCCTGAGGTAATCTCTTACAAAACACGTCAACCTGTCAGGCAATTCATTACGAGTGGAAATGAGAATGAAGAAGTTCCCGACGAAAGTATATTTCGGAAGCAATTTATTGAGGCCATCTCATCACCCGTCGCAGATTTAAATGAGGACGGTTTCCTGACTGGAACAGAATTAGGTCGTTTCCTTCAAGCCTCCGTGATCAATTATAGCCGTGGCGCTCAGCATCCCCAATACGGTAAAATCAATAATCCGGCACTTAATCGCGGGGATTTCGTATTTAATCTGGGAAATAGCTCCACAAACCAGCCTAAAACCCGATCCATCTCCGTGAATAGTGTAGGTTCGATATCCTTGTCCAGTGAGCTCGGTGGCGACTTGTACATCGACGGACGGCTACTGACCCCTATCCGCAGTTTTACAAAAATTCCCATTGATGATATCACTCCGGGCCTCCATACATTTGAAGTGCGAGGGATAGAAAATTGGAAAGCCGATATCACCATCATAGCTGACTCCACCATCAATATCAATGTTTTATCGAAGGTTGTTTCAGATGAAAACAACTCCTTCGTGGACTTGACTTTCGTTCGCGGTGGCACCTTCCCCATGGGGAACGAATCAGAGTCAGGCGATGCCGATGAGTCTCCCATACACTTTATAACCCTCAATGACTTTGAGATCAGCACCTTCGAAATTACTGTAAGCCAATTTAGGGCTTTTGTGTTGGCAACAGGCTATCGGACTGAGACTGAAACAGATGGTTGGGCCTGGGGACGGGATGGAGAATCGTGGGTCAAAAAGCAGGGTCTTTGCTGGAAATACAACGCTGAAGGAGAAAAAGCGGCCAATAATCAACCGGTTGCGTTTGTCAGCTGGAATGATTGTCAGGCTTTTACCCGCTGGATTTCAGACATGTCCGGTGAAACTTTTCGCCTGCCAACTGAGGCCGAATGGGAATATGCCGCCAGAGGGGGAATTCATTCAACAGACTATTTGTATGCTGGTGGCAATCAAGCAAGTGAGTTAGGTTGGTTTAGTTCCAATAGCGCAATGGGTATGCAGACTGTTGGGCAAAAAGCGGGCAACGAATTATTTCTTCATGACATGTCCGGCAACCTCTGGGAGTGGTGCCAGGATTGGTATGGCGCAAGGTATTATGACCAAAGCTTGTCCAGTAATCCTTCAGGCAGTCTCAAAGGCGAATACAAAGTTCTCCGAGGTGGCTCCTGGAAGAATAATGAGCGTAGCGGACGGATTACCAACCGACATAAAAACAGGCCCAATGAAAGAGATGGTTTTACAGGTTTCAGGGTAGTAAGGCAAAGCTTTTGATATGTTGAATCGTTGGATAAAGTTTTTGAGTTTTCTTCTCCTGTTCTCTATCAGTCGCGCGCAGGAATCAGGAGATTCACTGCTATCAGGCATGTATCTGGAAAGTCATGCGTTGCTGATTGGAAACTCCAATTATCGTACTGTTTGGCCAAAACTCCCGGGTGTTGAACAAGATCTTTATTCCATAAAAGAAGTATTAGAACTCCATGGCTTCGAAGTATCTATGGGCCTGGATTATACCAAAATACAAATGGATAGCGCTTACACCGCTTTCATAGCAGCTCATGGGAATTCAATAGAAAATCGGTTACTCTTTTACTATGCCGGCCACGGTGAAACTGTTCATACTTCCTACGGTGAGGCCCTCAGTTATTTGGTACCTATAGATGCACCTGGACCCGATAAGCGTGTGGGAGATTTCCAGGGCAAATCCATGGAATTGACACAGGTAGAAATCTATGCAAAAAGACTCCAAAGCAAGCATGCCCTGTTTTTATTCGATGCGTGTTTCGCTGGAAGTATATTTGGTAAATCGCGAGCCCTCGACCAGTCTTTGATGTACCAACTGAGTCAGCCTGTAAGACAATTCATCACCAGTGGCGATGCGGATGAAACAGTACCGGATGAAAGTATTTTCCGTCGGGAATTGGTACGAGCACTCCAAGGTTCTGTGGCTGATGAGAATAATGACGGATTTCTGTCCGGCTCGGAATTAGGTACTTTTCTACAAGATCAGGTTGTGGAAAAAACAAACGGCACACAGCACCCTCAATTTGGCAAAATACGTAATCCGGCACTCGACAAGGGGGATTTTTTCTTTTTCCTGGATCCGAAAATGAAAACATTGACTACCCGTTCTATCATCAATCCTCGTATTGGTGAAATAGCTGCTTTAGAACGATACGGAAGCCTGGAGATAAAATCAGAATTGAAAGGTCGTTTGCTATTAGATGGTCAGGAGCTAACCAAAATAGCGTCTAACAAGCCCATCTATCTGGACGAGTTACTATCTGGGAAATATGATCTCAACTTAATCGGGGAAAAGAACTGGAAAGGCACAGTCTACATAGAGGCAGGCCAAATGACATCTATCTACATCCATCCCTATATCAACAAAGCTCGTCGGAACTTGTTTATGCCCATGACTTATGTTGAGGCCGGTCAATTTGAGATGGGTGATTCCAATGGTATGCCTGATCAAAAACCTGTACACCGGGTAACACTTACTGATTATGAGATTGGCACTTATGAAGTGACCGTTGGTCAATTCAAGCAATTTGTAGATAGTACTGACTATCTAACGGAACTGGAGCAGAATTCCGGAACTCACCTGATATTAGATCGGGAAAAGGGATTACTCAAAGCAAACGAACTCAACTGGCGGTACGGACCAGATGGGAAACTAGTGACCGACATGCAAAAACCGGTGGTATTCGTCACGTGGAACGACGCAATGGCTTTTGCCAGATGGATGTCTGAAACCTTTGAAGGGTCTTTCCGGTTACCCACGGAGGCTGAGTGGGAATTTGCTGCAAAGGGAGGAATCAGAAATAAAAATGTGGTTTTTGACAGTATCGGGTTAGTTAACATGCCCAAGTTTCATCGACTGTTACGAATAGGCGATCGAAACGCGGCGCCCAATGAATTGGGAATTTTCCATATGGCGGATGGTTTGTCTGAATGGTGCCTGGACTGGTATGATAAAAGTTACTATCGTCGTGCTTCTAAAAATGAACCTATGGGTCCAAATCATGGAGAAATGAAAGTGATCCGAGGTGACTCCTGGATCACTGACAGGAAAGAAGATAAGCTTACCCATCGCAAGAGAACATCTCCGAATCTTTGTAGCTTCTCAGATGGGTTTCGAGTAGTGAGGATTCTTGAATAATCATAAAAAAGGCTCCCCGGTTACCTGGAAAGGCTCATGATGAAGAGGCGGTTTTGTCTATAGCTCCTTCCTATAAACTCACTTACTGCTGGGTATTTGCATAAAATTGAAAAGCAATGAAGCCATAGACCAGCCAATCAAAACCCGCAATGGCTAAGCCGGGAAGAATCAAGGAACATAAGAGAATTAAAACAAAGGCTATCCCGAAAATCATCCCCACCGTTCTGAGGTTGCGCCTACTTCTTTCAAGAATTGCGTTCTCAATAGCGCTTACCACCACCGTCATTGAGATTCCAAAGCAAAGGAGGTAAAATCCGAAATTATTCCAGAACACCTCATCACCAATCAAAAAAATACATAGACCTATGAAAGATATCCCCAGCAGTATGGCCGAGAGGTTAGCTACCTTAATGTCCTGTTCATCTAACAGGTATTTACCAAAGGTGTGAAACCGCAGGAAAATATTGGATATTGGCCCTATTATCCAAGTCGAAACCGCGAAGAACAGGTAAGCATATATGACTACATCTGCTACAGGTCTTAAAACTCCCAAATCGGAAGTGTAGGCGTTTAATACCTGAATCAGGAGGTACCCAATAATTACTACCGCCCAACGAGCACCAGGTTTAAGACCTTGCATCCAAAATATATATTTCAGAAATAATCGGTAATAAACATTAGTCGACTTGATGGCATGCATCATACCGGACTTGGCATACTCGTTATTAGGGTCCAGTCTTAAGGCCTCACGGAAATATTTTTTGGCAGCTCCAACATTTCCCTTTTCCAACTCTCCAAACCCCACAGTGGCATGCGTATGAGGATTCATTGGATTACTCTTAAGCGCCTGCATATCTGCCGCTACGCCCTCTTCCTTTCGCCCTAATTTGAGCAATGACCGGCTTCTTTGATTAAGACATGCTTCATTTTGAGCATCAATTTCTAACCCTGTATTCGCAGCGGCAAGGGCTTCTTCAAATCTGCCCTCTTCGAAATGTATCATGGAAACTGACGCGTGGGCTTCCACGAACATTGGGTTAAAACTCAAAGCACTATTAAAGAACGTTAGTGCTTTCTTTCTTTTTCCAAGCTGGACGAGCGTCACACCTTTTAGATATAAGGCTATGACATCTGTCGCATCTAATTTTAAAATACTGTCTACAACAGCATCCGCTTTCTCATCTTGTCCAAGCCCCAGGTGCGTTTGTACGAGTATCGTTAGCGCACGCGAATCTTCTGGGTTCGATGCCAGATAACTCTCGATTTCTTTTTTTGCTTCGCCAAATCTATCTTGATTAATAAGATATTCCGCTCGACGAAGGTATCCTTCAGTCTCCATCATTTTGGTACTATTTTTCTATTTTGAGGTAGCTCAGGATTTCATCATAGATACCTGCATCATTAGCATACAAAGCATAGTTTTTGGCGGTTTGAAACCACTCTTTGGTACTAGGTCGCATCGATTTCATAGCAGAAATGATACTTTTTGTTGTTAATGGTGAGGGGCGACCTTTCTTAATGGCCTCTTGCAATTTTGCCTCGATTGCGACATCTATACAAGCGTTAATATCTGCTCCTGAATAACCCTCAGAAAGCTTAGCGAGCTTATTATAGTCCAGGTCCTCTGTTGGCTTTTCCGCCAAATTAATCTTAAAAATTTCTAACCGACTAGCTATAGAAGGCGGCTGAACAAAAATCAATCGATCGAACCGACCTGGTCTTCTAAAAGCAGCATCCAGATGCCAAGGAGCATTGGTTGCTCCTATGACTAAAATACCCTCATTATCACTTGAGATACCGTCCAATTCTGACAAAAACTGATTGATCAGATTTCGAGCACCGCTAGACCGAAGATCATGTCGATTAGCTCCCAAAGCATCCACCTCATCGAAAAAAAGCACACAAGGCGACATAGCTCTGGCCTTTTCAAAGATCATATTGAGCTTTTTCTCACTTTGACCAATGTACATATCCAGAATTTCATCTATTCCTACTGAAATAAACTCTGCTTCTATTTCACCAGCAGTAGCTTTTGACAAGTAGGTTTTTCCACATCCCGGAGGTCCATAAAATAAAATACCACCTCCTATCTTTTTTCCGTAGGATTTGTACAGTTCGGTATGCTTCAGTGGATGAATTATTTTTAATTCTATTTGCTCCTTCTCATGTTCCATACCCCCGACATCCTTGAAGGTGACTGTATCCTTCTTACCGAATAGCTTATTTTCTACCTGATCGGAAAAAGACTCGGATACTTCTTCATTGGATTGAGATAGAGGCGAAATGGTCAATTTTGATTCCAAATTAGCATCTTCAAAGCTCGGCGAAATCGCCTTTATCTTGTGAAAGGTGTCTACCGCATCATTCACATGATTTTCCGCAATTTGAATCTTACAAATTAGGGTTAGGGCTTCTACATTTTCGGGATTGTGTTGGAGCAGTTCTTCTAAAATCACCAAAGCAGTACTGTACGCTTCCTGACCATAGTAACTAGTAGCCAATCCTAATTTCGCCGCCCCATCATTCGGTTTCTGAGCAAGAAACGTCAGGCACTCCATCTGAAGTTCATCCCAAAATTCATACTTTGTTAAAGTATCCAATAAGATTTTGTGAAGGTATTGATTGTCCGGAGAAGCTGCCAATGCTTCTCTCAGCTTTATGATATGGTCGTTCATACCTCTTTAAATTTTCTCAGCATTTAAATCAAAACAGTTTTGATCGTCGATGATTGAACTAAACGATATACCCTAAACATACTATCCAAATGAATTTTAGCTATTTTGATATCTTTTCGCTTACAGTCATGCTCCTACGGAGCGAATGGAATTTTAAAAATATATCATTTCAAAATACTAGTATCCAACTAATTCCGAAATTCGGCAATAAACTGATCCACTAATCTGCTCATTGACATTTGAGCATGTTCTCTGATATGAAAATTACTTTCCAATAACTCATTTTAGTTTTCCGCCGGCAATGATTGTGTGAAGAGCATGGCATCCTGACGAGTTCGAAGCATTGAACCTGAATGTCACTAATACCGGGTTGATAAGTGCTACGATAACTGATTAAACCAGACTGTCAATACCAAAATGCGCCGGCCTGGATCAGGGAATCGAATGCCGTGGCTCCCCGGTCACTTAATGCCATTTTATCCCTGATCAATTGCGTCCCTATCGTATCGCGTTTATTCAGAAAATGCAAGTACTGAATATAAAGACCTTTGCTCTGATTGTATTCCTCTTGAAGTACGGAACTAAATATCGGATCTCCAATGAGCATACTCATTTCAATACGCATCAAGCGGTACCAATCCCCCCTTCTATGTGAAACTGGCATTAATTCCAAAGCTTCTAATGCCTCTTGATAATTACCTCCGTCCTTAGCACTTTCATAAAGGAGCATGGCCCTATTGGCCTCTGCCCGTTCAGTCGAAAACGCATTGTATTTCGAATTGAGTTTCAGGTCATCAACAATGGATTCACTGAACCACTGATCGTTACGTATATTCTTATAATCCACCAACGCAGGTTTGTTATCGACCCATTCCACGCGGTATTTGAAAAACTCAAAGAAATCACTATCGGTAAGTAACAGGTTCAATTCAGAATAGCTATCAAAATGTTCAATAGACATGATCTCTAATTCTCCACCGTAATCGAAAATAGAGTTGACCATGGACAGATTACCTGATTTGATCATCATACGGATCTTGGATTTAAAAAGGTGTTCAAACACACTTTGTTGTGTTCTTGTAATCCCTCTTAATCTTTCTTTGAAACCTAAGTCACTCCACAATGCATTTATCAGATCATAATCATAGTTATTTATGCTTGCCACCAATGCCTTGGAAGCTTTTTCGATCTCTAGTTTTTGAGTTGATGAAAGTCGAACAACTTCCGGCTCGCTTTGACAACCAAATAACGCAAATGCCAGTAATATTACCTGACGATAGACGGGTGTCTCTAATTGCTTCATGTACTAAAAATAGGATCTATTGCACCCCATTGCAAATGCCTCGAATCATTAAGCAATTAACTGGCCTATCTCTCTACCCGATCCATGAAGAAACTGAATCCTTTGCCATCTGCTCCTAGTACTTCCACAAAAAGTCGATCATCGGATTCGGGTTTGTAGCGGATTTTGACCGGGAAGTCATGTGCCGGGTTTTCAAATGAGAGTAGGTCCTTTTCTTCTAGGTTTAAGGTAAATGGAATGGAAGCGCCATCATTTTGATTGGGGACCGTGGCATAATAAACTGGTACTTGGCTCTCTAACTGAATCTTGAGCGTTTCTTTGATGAGTTTTTGCCCATCTTTCAACTTGTATCCATAACCCTTCAGTTCGGTTCCCTCCTTTTCCCAAACTTCAAAAGATTCACGGCCTTCTACTTTCCATTTGCCTTCCAGGGCATCAATGCTGACCTGGGCTGAAGTCAGAAGAGGTGCAAATAAAATAACTATGAAAAATGGCTTGACTCTACTCATGATATGTTTTTAGTTGCGAACCTAAGGATGCGAAATAATTATGTATTGTAAAAAACCGACACATAAATAGCAAAGGGTGATTCGTGATGAGCGAATAGTCCTGTGTCGGGTTCACTTCAAGAAGAAGTTGGCGAAATTCTGTTCATCAAATCCATATTTGGAAGGGTCTTCACCTGTGAACTCCTGGAAGTTTTTGATGAAGTGGGTCTGGTCATAGTATCCCGCTTTGTAAGCTACCTGGGCCCAGTTATCAGGCTTTTCATTGATCACTTTGAAGATGAAGGCATGTCGGATGATTCGGCAATATCTTTTCGGTGACATTCCCACGTGGATCTTGAAATGCCGTTCAAGGGTTCTTTCTGTAATCTCTAGTTCCTGAACTAATTCCTGAACAGTCAACATGCCATTTGACAGTAGTATTCTTTCAAGAGCGCGATGCACAATCATCGGCGAATCAAAACGCTGTGATTCAATGAGCTCACGAATTCCCTGGCATTTTTCCTCAAATGATCGATTGGATATCGCCAGCGACTTCACCTCGTCCCAAATCCCTGGAACGGATGGAAAAGGAACTACCTGATCCAGAATTAGAGCAGCATCTACTCCAAATAATGCATGTATCGACCAGGGTTGTAGTTTGATGGCAAACATCCTGGAGGCTCCGGTATTTCGAAGGTGAAAAAAGGAACGAATTTGACCTGCTAAAAGAAAAGGTGCCTGTCTGACCCAATGACCTGAAATATCGATTTCGTATGGATCCCCAAAATGGAAGATTATTTCAGGATAACCATCTGGAATGATCTTCTGCTGGCCGACCTCCATTGTATTGCTTTCGATCATCCAAAACCACTTGACCCAGTGTGACAATTGGCCTTCGGCTTCTTGTTGGAAATATTGCACACGGGAAGATAATCTAATGTATTGAGTTGGAGGAAGGGTAAAGCCAGGAAAAGGCAAGCATGAAGTGGCTGCCAGCGGGGCCAGTAGCCTGGCTACCCGCGAGGAGGGTAGTGAGCGGGACATTTTGGGGAGGAAGTGTGGCCCTAAAATCCACGCTATCAACTGATTTGGATGTATGTTTACGTTATGGAAAATCACGACCCGAAGCGTATTGGTTATTTACTGGAACGGACCACTCGGATCATTAAGCTGAGCTATTCCCAATCATTCAAATCCGCAGGTTTTGACATTACGCCAGAACAATGGGTGATTCTGGAAAGCCTCTACTTTAACAACGGGCAATCACAAAATGACCTGGCTGAATTCAGCTTCAAGGACGCACCTACTATCTCCCGAATTCTGGACCTTCTTTGTACGAAGGGGTATACCATAAGGGAAGAAGTAAAGGGTGATAAAAGGGCTCGAAAAATAACACTTACGGAAAAAGGTCATACCCTGGTAACGCAAATGCAGCCGTTGGTCGATGAACTCCGCGACCAGGGGTGGAAAGACCTAACGGATGATGATCACCAGACACTGGTCCGCATTGTTGATCAGGTGTTTCAAAACTACAACAACTGACCACAAAGTTGTGATTATGCAGGGTTGGTCATATCTTAGAATTACGTGATGCAACCTCATGCCATGTCCGAAGATTCTGAAGAAGATCAATCAAAAGAAAATCAGGTAGCCCAGTGGCTGAAGAAACTGGAGCGTGAAAGCTGGCAGCTCGAATTGCTGGTTTCGGCTTTTACTATATTCTTGCTGATTCAGGCAGATATTGCCTATCAGGACTTTTTTAAAGGCCTACGGTATGCGTATAACCTAACCGGAGACATACTGGCCTTCGTCTTTTTCTTCTTCGGTTTGCTGGGGGTCTCCGTTAGGGCCCTTACCCTCTTCCTGATACTCCATTTGATGCTACGTGGGTTTTGGATAGGCGCTATCGGACTAAGATCGGTCCAGCCTACGATTGATTTTTCTGCACTAAATTATTCTTCGAGATTTACAGAACAGCTAAAAAAGAAGGTACGAAGCCTGGATGACCTTGTGATTTTATTGGATCAGGTCTGCAGTGTAATCTTCTCCTTCTCGTTTCTGATCATCTCCATGCTGATCGCTTTCGGGCTCTACTTACTGTTTCTTGGACTTGTTGTAATGCTTTCAAGATGGATCGGTGATCTCGCTGGAGAAATGGCATCCATAATATTTGCTTTGCTGTTAATCCCTCTGACACTAATTTCTGGTCTGATCTATCTGATTGATTACTTTTCTCTGGGATTTTTTAAGAAATTCAAGTGGTTCTCGAAGTTCTATTTGCCTTTTTATCGGTTTTACGGGTTCATTACCTTCTCGGGGATCAGTCGATCGATTTATTACTACCTGATCACGAAGTTTTCTAAGAATCGCATTCGATGGATGTATTTGATCGCCATGGTCTTTTGGATTTTCAGTTTCACGATGAAATTTGATCAAAAACAATTTTATAGTAATGACAGTGAAACGCACTTCCTTGAAAGCAACTACTTCGACGATGAAAGATCTGAAAAAGAATACGTTGCGCTGATCAGCATCCCGTCGAGGATTATCAATGGGTCATTTATGCCATTGTTCATTCGTTACAATCCAGCAGATAACGAAGCCTTACGTCAGGTTTGTGATGACTTTGAGCCACCGAAAAAAGAGGGTTGGAATTCAACTATAAAACTCAATATACAAGGAGGAAATGTCAACATCGGAGCGGATGAAAGTCCGGGGCAGATGGAAGCAAATATGTTGGATTGTCTTAATGATATTTATCGGTTAACGATTAATGATTCTACCTATGATCATTTAGACATGTTCTTCTATGAACATCCAGCAAAAAAACAACCGGGAATGCTCACGATGCTAAGTACGACGGACTTCCAATCCGGGGCCAATCTTCTGAAACTTGAAAAACAGCAAAGTCTGCCATCTCAGCAAGATTCACTGATCTGGATTGATGTGTCTATGCTTACCTTCTGGTTTGATTCCAAGAATTGAATGAATGACTAACCACTTTGATGTAATTGTAGCCGGAGTTGGCAGCATGGGAGCTTCCACTTGCTATCATTTGGCACGGTCTGGCTTATCTGTACTGGGACTGGAATCGCGATCAATCGTGAATGAGGATGCTTCGCACAGTGGGCAGACCAGAATTGTACGGAGGGCGTATTTTGAACACCCGGACTATGTACCGCTATTAAAATCTGCGTATCGAGGTTGGGCGACATTAGAACAGGTTACAGGCAAATCATTTTATCACCCGGTTGGATTGACCTATTTCGGAAAGCAAGGGCACCCTCTTCTCCAATCGGTGAAAAACTCTTCTGAACAATATGATTTGCCGCTTAAAAACCTGGACCAAAATGACATTGCCAGTCTCTTACCGGACTTTAGTATACCTCCTCACTACGAAACGTTGCTTGAGTCCGAGGCTGGACTGGTATGCACAGATCAGGTAATATATGCTTATGGCGATCTGGCCGTGAAACATGGTGCTACATTGAAGGAATATGAGGGGGTCAAAGCATGGGTTTTGGAAAAAGATCATGTGGAAGTAGAAACCAACAAGGGCCCCTACACCTGTGATAAATTGATCCTAACAAGTGGTGCCGGAAATCAACAACTTTTACCTGAAGCCTGGCCTTCCATGAAAGTCACACGACAGCTCATTTCCTGGGTAAAGCCAAAAAGTACGGCAAATTTGAAACTAGGTGAGTTACCTTGCTGGGTGCTGGCGCCCGATGATGAAAAAGGAATCTTCTATGGTTTTCCCATGCTCCCGGAATCTTACGGCGGCCCCACCGGACTGAAAGTTGCGCACCATTTTCCGGGTGAAAACATTGATCAAACAACAGATGAAGCATTAATCATGGAAAAGCAGAAAATTGAGGCAATAATGGCCGATTTTATGCCTGGGGTTTTTGATGGTTTCATTGATATCACTAATTGCCTGTACACTTATACCACTGATGACAATTTTATTATCGATCTCTTGCCCAACACACATCAGCGAGTGGTTGTCGCAGCAGGCTTTAGTGGTCACGGATTTAAGTTCGTTCCAGTCCTGGGCGAAATTCTAAGTGATCTGGCCATCAAAGGCAAAACAGATCACCCGATAAGCTTTTTGAAAGCCAGCCGCTTTTGAAGCCCGGATTGAATAAGACAATGGTAGTACGTTCGTGAGGACAGGTACCCAGGCCTAGCACGTAATCCGGTAAGATCAAGAGTTCCTTTCAATAATGTTAAGTGAGTACACAAACATGGACCGGAGTATATTCAGTTCGTGAGGGCACCAACTCTTGTAGGGATTAACAATCAAAAGCAAAGCGTGTCAAGGTTTAGCCTCTCATTCGTTTCTTATTCCTGACGACATTCAATCCATCCACGGTCAAGATCATTTGTTTATCTTTCAATCAAATATTTAAATATATTAGCCATCGTTAGTGCTTGACCCAGCTCACTGGCATCAAAAAATTATTGATGTGATTGCACGATAGTTTCCAGCTATATTTTTAACATTTCACCACTCCTTTTATTGGATGAACAAAAGGACTCAATCTTATTTTGGACGCCTGAAAGTAGCAAACAAAATTGCTATCTCCAGCGCACTGGTTATCATTCTTGCCACTGTTAGTGGGATCTTTAGTCTTGGTACGTTTCGATCGAGTAGAACGGTTGACGAGCTGATTACCAATAAATATTACCCGCTCATTTCACAACTAAAAGCCCTCAGCACTTTATCTGAAAGCATAAATAACCTCTCTGTAAAATGGATTTACTCACCCAATGATGACGACAAAAGCGCTTTGAGAGGGGCACTTGTGGTAACATACCCAGGACATAGAAGGGTGATCAATGAAATCATAGCAGATTGGCCTGATTCAACCAGCGAAGCTATTTCGAAAGAACTGCAAGCTTTTGAACGAGTGATCCCAAGGGTTCGTGAACTTACAGATAAGTTGAACAGTGCTGCTGATTATTCTGACGATTTTCTACTTTTCGAATTGATTGCTCTTCTTGATGATGATATATCCGCACCATTGAAAGCCATAGCGGAAAACCTAAATAGAGAGATAGGAAACTTAGAAACCACCTCCGAGCAACTGATCGCAACGAAATACGCTTCTTTTAACAGGCTTGAAATTATCATCGTTTCCATGACATTATTGGCCATAATTATTGGGATCGGATCCACATTGCTGGCAACTCGTTCTATTGTTACCCCTATTCATCAACTTAATGATACCATTCAACAGCTAAGCAGAGGATCGATTCCTGAATTTAATTTGAAAGAGTCAAAGGATGAGATTGGTGATATCGTGAGGTCCGTAAACAAGCTTCGAACAAGTCTAATCAGTACGTCTACTTTTGCTCAGGAAATAGGTAAAGGAAATTTAAATGCCAGTCACGAACTTCTTAGCGGCGATGACATTCTTGGACAGGCGCTGCTAAGTATGAAGCAAAACCTATCTGCTGTGATTACGGAAACCAATCGGATCGTCTCCATGGTCGCTCAAGATGGAAGATTTGACAGCCGGGTGGATTTAACTGGCAAACAGGGAGCGTGGGAAGACCTTGGTGCCTCTATCAACCGCCTGTTCGAATCCATTGCTATTCCATTTCAGCAAGTTGGAGAAATATTGACCGACATGTCCAATGGAGACCTGAGTAAGCGATATGCAGATGAAGCACGAGGTGAGGTAGAGACGCTGAAGACTGGCCTTAATACGGCATTGCACAGTTTAAATGTTCTTCTGAATGAAATTGGGGGAACTGCCGAGACAATTTACAATTCTTCCTCAGAAATGCTCTCTTCAGGGGAGGAAATGATTGCGAACGTGACTGAAATATCCAGCGCGATTGGAGAGATGAGTTTGGGTGCCCAAAGTCAGGTCGGCAAGGTGGATGAATCCTCGCAGCTGGTGGAAGATATCCTTGTGAACACGAGTGAAATGATGTCCGACTCGGAGTTGATCTATGAGGCGGCTCGCACAGGAGTTACCGATAGTGAACGAGGAGCACAAATGATTGCCAATGTTTCTGGCAGTATTTCAGAGATCAGGAAAGCCTCTGACGCGACGGATGCGGCAATGAAAACGCTCTCTACCAATTCTAATGAGATCGAGCGAGTACTTGGTGTGATCACGGAAATCGCCTCACAGACTAACCTATTGGCTTTGAATGCGGCAATAGAAGCGGCTCAGGCCGGTGATTCCGGAAGAGGCTTCGCGGTTGTTGCGGAAGAAATACGAAAACTTGCTGAAGATTCCAGAAATTCTGCCAAGGAGATCCAGACGCTCATCAGCAATGTAAGCCAGGACACTTCACAAACGGTGAATCTGATGAACGTAATGACTACAGAAATTGAAAAAAGCGTCGAAGCTGCCAGTGAAGCCTCGGACGTTTTTAAAGACATTTCCGGGTCTTCTTCTTCAACACTCGGTTTTTCGGAACGAATTCTAAAATCCAGCAAGAATCAATCTGATTTAATTCAAAAAGTAGTAGCTAATACAGAATCCGTGGTGGTCATTGCTGAGCAGACGGCAGCCGGCACCGAAGAAGTAGCGTCTTCTGTTACAGAAATGGAAGCAGGCATGAATACCTATATTAAAAAGTCACGTGACTTGAATGAGGTCTCTGACAAACTAAAAACGAACCTTGAAAGATTCAAACTCAATTCTGAAGAAGATATTGATCGAACAGTACCAGAATAGGCACATGAAAGGGTCTAATAGTGACGACAGGGTTATGTTAAAAAGTAGATTTATATTGTATTAATAATCAATCAATAAGCGATAGTATGAGGTTCATTCTTTATTTTATCCTATTTACAACGACACTTTTTGGAGTGGACGCCCAAGGTTTCAGTGGGGACACCTGGGAAACAGCATTAAAAAATAAACGCGCCCGGGTAGTACTTACCAATGTCTATTTGGCCAATTTTTCCGAGACTGTGAACGGACAGGGTTCGGGTATTTGCTTTGATATCATGAATGACTTTGCGGCATTCGTTCAGACGAAGTATGGGGTAAGCATCAATTACGATTACAAACCAGTCGCGGACACCAGGAATTTTCAGTCTTTTTTGAACGCTGTTCAAGCCAGTAAAGGCGGCGTATTTGGACTTGGAGACATAACCATCACCGATGAACGAAAAAGGATATTCGAATTTGCTCCACCTTATTTTGAAAATGTTGCCATCCTGGTGACAGACCGAAATTTACCAGAACTGAATTCTTTGGCAGACATCCCGACAACATTCAAAGGTATGAAGGCCGTATCCGAAATAGGAACTACGCACGATAAGATCCTGAAAGACATGCAAAGAAAATACGGCAACTTCGAAATCGTTTACGCGGAAAGTTCAATGGGAAAAGTCGATAAAGTACTGTCCTCACGAGAGTATTGGTCGTACCTTGATTTCCCCAATTATTTGCACCTGTTTTCTTCACGTATTGCCATTAGACGCCATTCTGTTGGGGACCGAAAAGGAGAATTGTTTGGCTTTATTATGCCCAAAGGAAGCGACTGGGCACCTGTTATCGCTGAGTTCTTTCAGGCTAACGGAGGTTACGTAAGTAGCGAAGATTACCGTAAAGTACTTGAAAAAAACCTGGGTCCAAAAGGCGTAAAGTTGATTGGA
This sequence comes from Cyclobacteriaceae bacterium, assembly GCA_965215825.1. GTDB lineage: Bacteria > Bacteroidota > Bacteroidia > Cytophagales > Cyclobacteriaceae > JAWPMT01. The sequence continues at coordinate 3,991,878 of CBDCEM010000003.1, forward strand.
TTACTTTCGAGGAAGGAATAACGCCACTTCTTCATAACTCCAACCAGAACTGAGAGGGGTTGGACTTCTAGTTCGTGAGACTCCAACCAGGAACATTAATGATTACCAATGTTTCAGGAGTCACCCGATCAAAAAGGCCTCTGACAAACCAAAAACGAGCCCTGAAGACTCAAATTAATTCCGGGCAAGGTTATAGATCGAACAACCAGAATAGGCTTATTCAAGGGCCACAAAGTGACTCTAAATTATTTTAGAAAGTAGTTTAATATTGTATGAATAATCAATCATTACACTTGTAGTATGAGGTTCATCCTTTCCTTTATCCTGTTTTCAGTAACACTTTTTGGAGTGAATGCGCAAGGTTTCAGTGGAGACACCTGGGCATCCGCATTGAAAAACAAACGTGCTACGGTGATCCTCACCAATGCCGATCTGACAAAGTTCTCAGAGACCGTGGATGGTATGGGTGCAGGCATTTGCTTCGAAATCATGGATGATTTTGCAACCTACATTCAGTCAAAATATGGAGTAAGGATTACTTATGAATATAAACCGGTCGCTAATACAGCAAACTTTCAATCATTTCTTGATGCAGTTAAGGCAAGTAAAGGTGGCGTTTTTGGATTAGGAGATATTACCATAACCAACGAACGAAAAAGAACATTCGAATTTGCTCCACCTTACTTTGACAATGTCGCTATTCTGGTTACTGACAGAAGTGTACCTGATTTGGCTTCTCTGTCGGATATTCCAACAACTTTCAACGGAATGAAAGCAGTATCTCAACGCGGAACTACACATGATAGGATACTCAAGGAAATGCGTGGCAAATATGGAAATTTTGAGATCGTATATGCGGAGAGTTCGGCGGAAAAAACGCAAAAAGTACTGTCATCTCCGACCTATTTTAGCTACATCGATTTCCCCAATTACCTGGATCTTTTCTCCTCTCGCATTGCAATTAAGAGGCATTCAGTTGGTGATCGTAATGAGGAATCTTATGGCTTTATCATGCCCAAAGGATCCGACTGGGGCCCTCTTATCACCGAATTTTTCCAGGCTGACGGAGGCTATGTAAATAGTGATGATTATAGGGAGATATTGAACAAAAACCTGGGACCTAAAGTGGTTAAGCTTATAGGTCTTCTTTCCAGAAAGGATTGAATCAGACATTGGTTCTTATCAACACCCAGCAAACGTCAAAAATTAAAGACTATTGGCTATTTACCGGGTGATGACAAAGTGAACAACCTCCTAAAATATTGCTCTGATTTTCCAGGATACGTGTTATAAGTTTTTGTGAGTCCCGTCACAAAATCCTGGATTAGCCGTGTGTTTACACTGACACATGTAATATGTTTTGCTTTCCTCTACTTTGAAAACTTTAGGAGTAAATGCCGTTTCCTTATGAGAACCATCACAAAAAGGTTGGTTCGTGGACAATCCACAAGTACACCAGGCATAAGGTTTTCCGGCTTCAAGTTCTACAGGAATGGGTTGCTTCGCAGCAATGGTTGGTTCAGCCATGTTATTTGGTTTTTATGTATGTACATGTAAAAGCATGAAAGCAGGGAGGAAGTTCAGTTGCTATTCAATTTAGAATGGTTCTAAACGAGTCATATCAACAGTGTAGGCCTGTTCTTTGACAAAAATTCTTAGATGAAGGTTTTCAGTGGTCAGATGGAATCTATCTCTCTTGGCACATATTGCCTTAGGTAATCATGGCTTTGGACCAGAGACCGCTTCCTCATTTCCAATGAGCCTTCAAAAGCACGATCTTCTACTTCTACACAGACAGGGCCATCGTAACCCGAATCGGTCAGGTAAGAAAAGAACTGCCCCCAGTTTACATCACCCATTCCCGGTATTTTAGGGGTATGGTATTCGGAGGGGTTGGCCATAATGCCTACTTGCTTCAACCGATCCCAGTCCATTCGTACATCTTTGGCATGAACATGGGAAAAGCGTGGAGCAAATTCACGAATTGCGGATAAGTAATCCATCTGCTGCCAGATAAAATGAGAAGGATCGAAATTCAATCCAAAGTATGCACTTGGAATGTCCTCATACATCTTGCGGAAGATGGTGGGTGTGGTTTTGAGGTTCTTGCCACCCGGATACTCATCATCGGTAAACCACATCGGACAATTTTCGATTCCGATCTGAACACCTTTTTGTTCGGCCTGTTTGATCAATGGTCTCCAGGTTTCAAGGAATGTAGGCCAGTTTTCTGTCACTGATTTGGTCCAATCTCTTCCGACGAAAGTGGTAATTTGATTGATACCTAGCAAAACGCTCGCATCCATCAATTTCTCAATGTGACTAATGGCCACCTGACGCTCTTCTTTTACTGGACTTAGTGGATTTGGGTAATACCCCAGGGAGCTAATACTCACACCATATTTCTGCATAAGCGCCTGAACATGAGATGCCTCTATCTCTCCAAAGCCGGAAACATCCAGATGTGTTATACCTGCATAACGTCGTTCGGCTTTTCCTGGAGGCCAGCACATGACCTCAATACAATCATAACCGATATCCGCTGCTAGTTGCAATGTTTCCTCCAATGAAAGCTCAGGAACAATTGCTGTTACAAAACCCAATTTCATGATCTATGTTTTAAGTGATCTATCTGATTGAAGCTAAGTCAACAAGTTTCCCTCATCATCCCATTTCGCGATCTCATTTCTCTTCGTTTGATCAACACATTTTGCCAGCCACGTCTCATCGTAAGCAAGGCCCAGGTCATCTAGTACATCTTGTGGAACACCATCCCAAATCTGAGTTGTATTTCCTTTGTACCCCAGGTCATCAATTCCTTCTTTTGTCGTGAAATACCCCGTCAAAGTCAGGTTTCTAACCAAAGAAAAGAACCTGATGCCAGGTTGTAATTCCGGGTCTTTTCTATCAGGAAAAGCAATTTCATCACAAAGTGCTTTTTGCTCTTCCTCACTACAGGCCTTGAATACTTTCTGGAATAATCTATTGCTTCGGTTGTCCAGCCACATCAATCCACCCCGAATAGGCAGTTGGTGGGACGGCAAATCCTTCACAATAAATTCCATAAAATCCGGAACACCTACGTCAGTGGCCGATGGAAACTGTGCATTGGAGGGTAGAATGATATCACAAAGAACAGCCAGTGTTTCCAACTCCTGTGTTTCAAAAAACACTTCCTGCATCAATTTTTCATCGCGCAATTTTTCTTCTTTGGTCCTGCCATAACCTTGAGTAGTTGCAGGCTGTTGAATTGCTTCTTGCACTTCAGGTCCGCACCCCTGAATTAATATTCCACCAGCCAGGGAACCAACAAACATTGACTTTAAACTTTCTCTTCTTTCCATGGCTTAAAGGTTTTGCTTTTTCATTTCTTCAATAATGTAATCAGACGCTCTCCAGGCCAAGGCCATAATCGTCCAGGTAGGGTTTTTATCAGCCTGAGACACGAAGGGACCACCATCCACGACAAATACATTTTTACAATCATGTAATTGATTGAAGGAATTAGTCACCGACCTTTTCGTGTCATTGCCCATACGGGTCGTCCCTACTTCATGTATGATCCGTCCAGGATTGAGCAATCCATAATCCTCATCCTCTCCAGGCTTATCACCTAATACAGTGGCCCCCATGGCATCAAATACTTCTTCAAACGTCTCGTGCATGTGTTTGGCCTGAAGGCGCTCGTGTTCTGACCATGTATAATTGAAACGAAGTACAGGAATTCCCCATTCGTCTACTTGATTGGGATCTATTTCACAATAATTGTCTTCTCTGGCGATACACTCACCTCTCCCTGAAACTCCCATGACCGATCCGTAAAATCGTTTGACGTCACCCCTAAGCTGATCGCCATACCCCCCAACTTCCTCACCCACGTACTTTGCGAGTGAATTAGGATTGAAACCGAAACCATAAGAGGGCATACCCATTCCTCCCCACACCTCAATATGGTATCCACGAGGGAAATCCAATTTCGCGTCATTAAGCCACCAGGGTGTGTAGACATGCATACCTCCTACCCCATCCTCGTCATAAATCTTTCGATTCATGAGTTCTGGCACAAAAGCCGCTCGGCTGGCGCCGGTCGAGTCATGCAAAAATTTACCCACTACGTTACTGCTATTACCAAGACCATTTTCATGAATCTTACTCTTGGAATTCAACAGTATCCGTGCCGAGCTACAAGCAGAGGCGGCAAGGATGACAACACGTCCATTGATTTGATACTCCTGGCGATCTTCCTTGTTGATATAAGAAACGCCCGTAGCTTTCCCGGATTCGTCAGTTAAGACTTCTCTCACCATGGCATCCACGTACAGGTCAATCTGACCTCCGGATTTTTGGGCAGGAAATATCAGACAAGATCCGGAAGAGAAATCAGCGTAAACTGCACACCCCCTACTACACTGTCCACAATAGAAACAGCTACCTCGCTGATCATTGATCCGTTGCGTGAGGATAGATAGCCGTGAAGGTATGGTTGGAATGTTAACCTTCTTGGTCGCATTTATATAAAAAAGTTCATGCAATCGAGGTTTCGGAGGCGGCAGGAAAAATCCATCGGGTTCATTAGGAATATTTTCTTTCGAACCGAACACACCAATCAGTTTATCGACCTTATCATAATAAGGCTTGACGTCTTCGTAACTGATTGGCCAGTTATCACCAAGACCATCAACATTTTTTCTCTTGAAGTCGAGGGGGCCAAACCTCAGGGAAATCCTTCCCCAATGATTGGTACGTCCTCCCAGCATTCGGGATCGAAACCAATCGAATTCGGTGCCAGGGACTTTGGTATACGGTTCACCCTCAATATCCCAGCCACCATAAGCACTGTCGAAATCACCAAACGGACGAACAGTACTAGCTCCTCGTCTCGGAGATTCCCACGGCCAGCGAAGTTGGGTGCGTTGTTCGGCATCCGCCGGGTCAAAGTAAGGGCCGGCTTCCACTACAGCGACCTTCAGTCCGGCTTTGGCCAGCACGTTGGTGGCCATACCTCCGCCCGCACCGGAACCCACAATGACAACATCATATTCTTTTGGGTTTTTCTTGATTTGCATCCTCCCAATTTAGGAAAAATGCTACAATCACGTGAAAATTTATCAAGGTAGTTTTGGTAAGAATCGTCCCGATTTAGTCATGTAGTTCGTGTAGGTCTCAAACTTACGCATCAGCAATCGCTCCTCATGTCTGGCTTTAAAATGAAATAAGATGAATAATGCGATAGTAACCAATACTCTCCACACAGATCCTGTCAGCAGCGTGTATGCAAGTGCCACGAATAAAATCCCCGTATAAATGGGGTGTCGCATCCAGCGAAATACGCCATTATTAATCAATTGGGCAGATTTTTTAGGAGATGGAAAAGGTGAAATTGAATGTCGAAGTTGCCAAATGGCCATTGCGGCAATAGAGCTACCAACAATAAACAGCGCAACTCCCAATACTTCACGTTTAGCAAAATGACCAAAATTGAAGGGTACAATCAATAGTAACATTAAAATAAACTGAATGGTGACATACAATCGATCTTTCCAATAATTGGTCATGGTTCAACAAATGTGATTCTAAATCCTTAATGTAAATACTTATAGGCACATTGGTCAATACTCAGACAACTGAATTTCATTTACAGGAATTGATAATATAATTTGCATTATGAAATAATGAATTACCGCAACTTCTGACTGAATTAAATTCATGTTATGAACACGTTTGAAGATTCTTCTCATTTATACCCTTTTGATGATTCTCATCAGCGACTTCAACAATCTCAACAAAATGAAGCTCTCACAAGGAAACTGCAGGTTCTTGCTCTGGAGGAAAATCCGAAAGTTCGCAGGCGTCTTACTCACGAAATCACTCTGGACATCTCTCAAATGATACTGGAAAACAAAGAAATGAAAAAAGAGTTAATTGCATTTGTCACAAGGTTGAAAGGGTCCTAATAATCATCAGGTAATTTTTAAGAATCAGTTCAAATTACACGACCAACTCAACAAAAAAAGGTCTACCAAACGGCAGACCTCTTAAAATTCTTTAGAAATGGGTTTCCTTAGTTGGAAGAAGCAAATTCAGCATACCCTTCTAATTCGGTCGCTTCGAAAATGGCTGAAATGGCTTTTATACCTTTCGCATTGTTTAATGCCTCCTCAAACTTGATCGTATCCTGATATCGCACGCAAAGGGCAATATCCAATACTTTCTTGAGTTGCTCTTTAGCCACCCTTTCATCAATACTTCCCTTTTTTACACCTTTCTTATAGTAAGCGTTCAACTTCTTTACTGAATTGTAAATCGCTAACTTCTCAATACTCAACGCCGGAGCAGGGTTAAGAGGTGTAGCCTCATCCCGGTAGGTATATGCCTGGGAAAATAGTAACATTCGTTCTGAAAACGACTTTCCAAACGTATGCCTCCTCAGATCACCTTCGAAAATCTCACTGGTATCCAGCTTCTCTTCTTGATAATCAAACGTAAAATCTTGCCCTAGTATACTGACCGTTGGGGCAACGAATAACAAAAACACAAAGACCTTTTTCATTAGTAGCATTATTCTCTTCTGTAGTATCTCTCATTTGCAAATTTAAATTCCAATGACAATAATTCAAGCAAAATGCCATTTTGTTGCCGACAAATAAAATACCAAACCGATTATTCAAAATTTCATTCTATCATTCTTTAAATCTGTAATAGAAAAAACTGGATAACACGAGTTCATATCGTTTTTCTTATGATCTTTTTTACACCTGAAGGAGGATTTTTCCATATATCCTTCTTAGAAACAGAAATACCTTATCAATTATTATAGGAGAGCTTTCTTCCTTTACAAAAAGGTAATTCGGCATGATCAAGCCCAATAATTCCATATCATCACATAAAATCCATTTTTTTTCAAACCTTTTTGTAACTTCCTGTAGGTAGCAGCGTCATCCTTCCGAATGTCAGTCAAATTATTCAATAGCGTGATCCTCAATTTCAACGATAGCTTTTATCGATTCGCTCTTTCTATTCTGAAAGATTCCGAATCGGCAAAAGACGCGGTACAGGAATGCCTGGCGAAGATCTGGGACAAGCGACAGTCCCTGGATTCACTGGACAATCCTCGAGCCTGGGCGATGAGAATTGTACGTAATCATTGCCTGGACATCATTCGGAGCCATCGGCCTCTGATTGATATAGCTGACAAACCTTCTATTGCCGGGGGAGATACCCCTGACTTTGATTTGCTTTATCAGGATCAACAACGATGGTTTGAAGAAACCGTCGAGATGTTGCCAGTAAAGCAGCGGGAGATCTTTCAACTAAGAGAAGTAGAAGAAATGAGCTACCAGGAAATTGCCGATGTACTAGGGTTGAACATGAGTGAGGTGAAGGTCTCGCTACATCGAGCCCGAGCCAAAGTAAGATCAACATTAGAAAAAGTGGAAGCTTATGGAACGTGAATTGGAAGAGCTGCTTGACAAGTACTGGAAAGGCGAAACCACAGTAGATGAAGAACGTCGGGTAAAAGCACATTTTGCTAAAGCCAAAGACATTTCTCCTACAGGTCAATACTTCAAAAGCATTCATCAACAGCAGCAGGTAAAATCTGAGGTTTCCTGGAAAAAGAAAAGTAACTACACGCGCTTTTCTGCAGCAGCCACTATTGTTATCGGACTATTAGTAGCTTTTCTAACCTTGGAAAACAATCGTAAGAATACCCAGTTTGTGGTAGAAGACCCGCGGGAAGCTTATGAGATTACCCGAAATGCCCTAATGATGATCTCCGGAGGATTAAACGAAGGAAAACAGTATTCCGAAGAATTAAAGAAAATTAATAAACCCAAAACGAAAGACGAGGATAGTTAAACCCTATTGCTTAAAGTGACTTCTGACATTCATACTCAAAAAAGGAACTTTTAAGATTAAGAAAATGAACAAGCAAAAAACACTAGTTAAAGCGGCCCTGATGATCATGATGACAGTTGGATTCTTTGCTGCGTCGGCTCAAGGTGAATTGATCAATCAATACATGGACGATTATGCGGGAGATGAAAACTACGTGAAAGTATCCATCAACAGCAAAATGTTCAGCCTGTTTACCGAACTGGAAGGTAACAGTGATGACGAAAAAGAATTTTTGGAGGCGGTTTCCAAACTAAAAGGATTAAAAATCCTTGCCAGCGACAGTTTGCCAAATGGCAGCAGAGCGATCTACAATAAGACTACTGCAGATGTAGATAAAGCCGGCTATGAAGAGTTGATGACAGTAAAAGATGCCGAAGAAGACATCAAATTCAGCATCAAAGAAAAGAAAGGCATTATTGAAGAACTGATCATGGTAGTTGGAGGTAATAAGAATTTCGTATTCCTGAGTCTCTATGGAGAAATCGATCTAAAAACCGTTTCGAAACTGGCTACTTCCATGAATGTGGATAGTTTGAGAGGATTGAAAAACCTGGATAACGGAAACGATTAATAAAGCAATAGTAGGAGCGTATGGGTAGCTACCAACGCTCAATTTAGAGGTAGGAACTGCTGGAGAGGACTCTTCTCCAGTAGTTTCTTTTTGTCGTGAGTGGCTTATCTTGGTCAGATATGTATAAAAGAGCTCATGAGTGGTCATAAAAAACTCAAAATGAAAAAACACAACCTACTCATCGCGCTAGCGATGTTGTGGTTTTCTGCAATACAAGCGCAAGAAGGCCCATTAAAAGCGTATGCAGAGGACATCAGCAGTCGCAAATTTTGTTTCTACCCAAGTACCTTACGAATGATCAATTTGTCCAATGACGAGCATTTTGATGAATTGGTGAGCGGGATACACAAATTATTAATTTATCAGATCCCACAAACTTCAGACAACATAGACAGCTATACTCAGATGCTGAATTCCTATCGGGATCGCGAGTTCGAAGAATACGCAAGAATGGAAGGCGCAGGTAATCGTTTTTTACTCATGGGTAAGGAAGGGTTCAGTAGGGAGGAATATGTAGGTGTCGCAGGAGCCGAAGACATGTTATTGGTATTTTACCTTACCGGTGACATTGCTTGGGAAAATATCCCATCCATCATGCGGCAATTACAGTCGGACAACATGCTTAATTTCTTAGACTTTAAACGACCTGAATTCGATGACTAGTAGTTCGACAAAATTGAAAACGAGCATCCTGCAAATAAATAAGCTCAGTAAAAACTTCGGCCGGATACAAGCAGTCAACGAGCTTGAGTTAAACGTAAAAAAAGGCCAGGTATATGGTATTCTTGGCCCAAATGGAAGTGGGAAAACTACAACGCTGGGAATGATCCTGGATGTAGTAGCTCCCACATCAGGAACTTTCGCATGGTTTGAAGGCAAACCGCCGGAGGAAAGCAGAAAACTCATTGGCTCTATTCTGGAAACTCCTTGCTTTTACCCCTACCTGACCGCAGTTCAAAATCTGAGAATTGTTGCCAAAATCAAAGGTTGCGGGTACGGGAGAATAGAAAAAGTTCTCGAGCAGGTTAATCTCGATGAGAGAAAGGATGATAAGTTTAAGAGTTACAGCCTTGGAATGAAACAACGACTTTCCATTGCAGCTGCTCTTTTGTCTGACCCTCCTGTATTGATCTTTGATGAGCCGACAAATGGACTTGATCCTCAAGGTATTGCAGAGATCAGGGAACTGATCGCTGATGTTGCTGCCCAAGGGAAAACAATCATCATGGCTAGTCATCTATTGGATGAAGTTCAAAAGGTCTGTACTGACTTTTGCGTATTGAAGAAGGGCGTAAAACTTCATGAAGGTCCGGTTCACGAGATCCTGGGAGAAACCAATCAAGTGGAAATTGCTTCATCTGACCTGGATAAACTAACTACAATAGTTGAATCCTATTCAGGAGCAGAGGCTATTGAATCCATAAACGGTTCGGAGTTGAAAGTGACCCTACGTCCAGACTTCAAATCCTCTGACCTCAATCAGTATTGCTTCGAAAAGCAACACACGTTGACTAAGGTCAATCCCCTGAAAAACTCTTTAGAACAGGAGTTTCTGAAAATTCTTGACGAATCCGAAAACGACGCACAATGAATATCATCCGCTCCTTCCAATTAGAATGGCTGAAAATGAAGCACTACCGAATCTTTTGGGTGCTTTTCGGCATGTATTTACTGGCGCTGGTCGTCATTTCCTCATTTGGCGCTTTTTTCCTTGAATGGTTGAAATCAAAGGGGGCTGATTTTAATGGTATCGACCCCACGATCCTTCCGATATATGACTTTCCGGATATTTGGCAGAATATCACCTGGCTTGCCGCCTTTCTGAAAATATTCCCAGCTTTTATCGTCATCATCTCAGTGAACAATGATGTCACTTATAACACTTTACGTCAGAACGTAATCGACGGGATTAGCAAGAAGGAATACCTGCTGTCAAAACTTGCATTGATCATGTTCCTGGCTCTCAGTGGTACCGCCGTACTCTTCGCTATGGGCATGCTCACTGGGTCTATCTATTCGCACACCCATGCTGTAGGAGCCATATTCACGGATATGGAATTTCTTTTCGCCTTCTTCTATCAGGTAGTTACGTATTGTATGCTGGCATTTTTGTTATCGTTGATTATCAAAAAGTCCGGATTCGTTATTGTTGCATTGTTCCTGTACACTTTAATGTTTGAGCCGATTTTAGGGGCTATTCTAGCGAACGCACCTCAGATTAAAGGCACTACCTCATGGATCGTGCCTTTCCTCCCGGCCATGTCATTATTCAACCTTATCGACGTACCCTTCGCTCGGTATTTCTTCTGGGAGATTAAGGACTATCTGGGCTGGAAGGAATTGGCAATTGTCACAGGCTGGCTAGTATTCTACGTAAGTCTAACAAGTCGGCTTTTGGTGAAGCGTGATTTGAAATAATTCCATAGCTATCATGAACCTTGATACAGAGAGTAACGAGGTTCATAGTGGCCTTTTGGCTTAGCTTATTATTTTAGGGGCAAAAACATTTCTATGAACAAATTGTTCACGCTGTTACTGATCCTGGTAATGGCTTGTAGTGCACCCAAGGAAGAAGCCACGTCAAATTCTAATGTGTCATTTGACGACTTTTTAGAAAGTTATCATCAGGACGGCCTAAAGCTATTCCCTCTAAACGCTACATTCGCAGGCGATAATCGATATAATGATCAACTTCCAAATACTCTCACCGAGGAATTCGAAGGAAAATTTAAGGAGCATTACACCACATATCTTGAAGGTCTTGCTCAATACGATAAGGCAGCACTTACCGAAGAGCAAAAAACAAGCTACGACGTACTAAAATGGGAATGTGAGATCAATATTCAGGGAACTGCATTCCCCTCGAACCTAATGCCCATTGATCAGTTCTGGACACCTCAGTTGATGATCGGACAGTTGGCAAGTGGAGCCAGTGCACAACCTTTTGGCAACAAAGAGGATTATGATAATTGGCTGGATCGACTCAATTCTTTTGCTGAATGGTGTGATTCGGCTATTGGAAAAATGAAAACAGGGATGGAACAGGGAGTTGTTCTACCTCAGGCACTTTCAAAGAAGGTAATCCCTCAACTGGCCGCCTGGAAAGATGGGCCTGCCGAAAAACATCACTTCTACAGCCCGGTAAATAATCTACCCGAAGGATTAACAAACGAAGAAATTACACAAATAAAAAGCGGTTATACTGACATCATCAATAACAAGATCATTCCGGTAATCAGTAGACTTCATACTTTCTTCGAAGATGAATATTTACCAGTAGGGAGAGCAACCTCCGGGATCGGAGACTTAGAAAGTGGAGATGTCTGGTATCAACATCAAATCAAGCTTTACACCACGACAGACATGACCGCTGAGGAAGTTTTCGAGCTAGGCAAGTCAGAAGTAGCACGCCTCAGAAGTGAAATGGAGAAAGTCAAACAACAAGTAGGTTTTGATGGAGACCTGAAAGCCTTCTTTGATTTCGTTCGATCAAAACCCGAGTTAATGCCTTTTAATGATCCGCAAGAAGTGATCAACAACTTCAATGAGATTCATGAAAAAATGAAGCCCAATCTGGCACGTTTGTTCGACCTGACACCCAAAACGCCATTTGAAGTCCGGAGGACTGAAGCCTTTCGAGAAGCATCCGCAAGTGCTGAGTATAACCCCGGAAGCCTGGATGGCACCAGACCTGGAATCTTTTATGTACCGATCCCCAATGTGAATGCTTACAATATGTATTCAGACGAAGACCTTTTCTTACATGAGGCAATTCCCGGTCACCACTATCAAATCTCGCTGACACAAGAGAATCAGGAACTTCCTTCTTTCCGACGCACATTGTGGTACAGTGCTTATGGCGAAGGCTGGGCACTATATTGCGAGTCCCTGGGCGAAGAGTTGGGTCTATATGAAGATCCATATCAATACTTCGGCATGTTAGGAGCAGAAATGCATCGTGCCATTCGTCTTGTTGTAGATGCGGGCATGCATTCCCAGGGATGGACACGCGAACAAGCAATTCAGTACTCATTGGAAAATGAAGCAGAATCTGAAGCAAGTATTATCTCAGAAATCGAACGCTACATGGCCGGTCCGGGACAAGCCCTTAGTTACAAAGTAGGGCAGTTAAAGATTCGGGAACTGCGTAAAAAAGCAGAAACGCAAATGGGCGATCAATTCGATATCAAAGCATTTCACAATAAAGTATTAGAATCGGGTTGTGTTCCTTTGAAGGTTTTGGAACAAAAGATCGATCGCTGGATTTCAGCAAACTAGCAGATTCACAATTTGAATAAAAAAAAAGATTTTACGCCTGGGAAGGCGAAACTAAGTTTGCCTTCCTGAGCTTGTCTCAAATAAATTGAGAAAAACTTTCTATCTAACGAGAATTAGCTTCCAGTATCTCACGGTCTCTCGTGAGTAAAATTAAGGTTAGGAAACATTTATCATAAGAATATATTGCATTTTTTACCTTATGCAAACGATTTCCATTACCGTTGAGCTATTTTCAGTGAAAATTCCACACTTAACTTAATCCATTTCAGCTCTTTTTTGACTATTTTAATATCAAGAAACCAAGAGCTTATGGAAACTAATAACCTGAATGACTACATTCAAGAAATTGAGTGTTTGTCAAGGGAGGAGCACTCCCAGTACACTGAAGTCGGACTTACCATTCTCGAAAACCTAAGAAAAGCGTCGAAAGGTAACATTCAAAGAGAGAATCAGATTTCTGCCTTATTGAATGTTATTTATTGTCACAGAATTGGAATGAGAAAAACGGCTTAAAATCCCACATAGGTCTCGAAAAGGAAATAAATAATTCTGAGGCCAAATAGGATCAAAATCAGAGAAACCACCTTATTTAATCGCTGAAACCATCGGGGATTGATAAGGTGTTTCTTTTTATTGGCAATAACCGCCTTAGTGATATCTGAAGACAATATCGTTGCCAACACTCCCGCGAAGAAAAATCGCTGATCATAGGAATTATAGTCGTAGTTCACCGAAACAAATGATACCCAACTTACCCAAAACAAAATGATGAATGGGTTGAAACCATTGAGGAAAAATCCTTTCACCCAGTATTTAAATAGCAAAGCCCGATCTTCCAACTCAACGTCCTCATAATCCGGTGGCTTTTTCATCCAGGTATAAACTCCGTAGCCAATTAGAATAACTGACCCACAGATGCTGATCCAAAATTTGAACTCCGGATTTTCTAAAAAAGAAGAAATACCCAAAATTGTCAGTATTACATAGATCACATCACTACAAGAGATTCCCAGTGCAAGGAAAATAGCTGCCCTCAAACCTGATTGCATACTGGTTTGGATCAGTGCGAAAAAAGCCGGCCCTATTAAAAAGACAAAGACCAGTCCAAATATGAGCCCGTGAAAGAAAGGATGCATTTATTTAGCGGCGAAGATAATTGTGTTCTCGCAGATAGTCCTTCCATTGTTTAGCCTTTTCTTTTTTTAGTACCCTCGGAAACTTGTTGCTCCCTCCTACTTTCCCTTGTATTTCCATCCATTTCAGGAAAACCGAAGGGCTCAACACCTTCACACAAACATTTTTCAGCGCAGCAGATCGCTCTACCTTATAATCATCATTCAATTTCTTCAGATGGTCATCGATCGTTGTTGTTAGTAATTTTTCATCAACTGGGTCATCGGTACCGATATACCAGTGATGAGCAAACAGCGTTTCTTCATGCTCACCTAATACCGTAAATTCTCTAATATCGATGTTCAAATCCTTAGATGCTAGCTCAATGGCCTTGTTCATGTTATCCAATGACATGTGTTCGCCACACAAGCTCAAAAAATGTTTGGTACGTCCGGTAATAACAATTTCACTTTCTTCCAGGGATACAAATCTGATGACATCCCCAATCAGATATCTCCAGGTACCAGCATTCGTCGTGATAAGTACGGCATACTCCTTATCTTGCTCTATTTCATCAATCTTCAATGTGGTCGGGTTCGGCCGCATTTCGCCATCTTCGGTGAAGTTGTGATGATCAAAAGGAATGAATTCATAAAAAATTCCATTGTTCAGGACCAGGCGCATGGATTTGAGGTTAGGGTTCGCCTGAAATGCCAAAAATCCCTCGGAAGCCAGATAAGTTTCCATATAGATCAGTGGCTTTGCCAATAGCTTCTCAAATCCCTTCCTATAAGGTTCAAAAGAAACACCCCCATGCACGAAAATTGACAAGTTGGGCCAGATATCATGAATCGTGTCCACCTTGTAGTGGTCGATGATCTTTTCCATTAGGATCTGTAACCAGGCCGGCACTCCTACAATGATCCCCATGTCCCAATCTTTGGCGTTTTTGGTAATCTCGTCTAACTTTTGATCCCAGTTCGTTTTGGCAATTTTCTTCCCTGGCTTATAAAAATGTTGAAACCAAAATGGTATTTGAGAGGTAGTGATCCCGCTTAGATCACCTTCGAAATAAGTACCACTTCTACGTAGATTTGTACTTCCTCCCAACATCAATATCCCTTTCGTAAACAAGTTCGTTGGTAGGTCATATTTGGAAAGGGCCAATAACTGTCGGACGGATGTCTTGCGAATGGCCTTTAGCATATCCTTTGTGATAGGAATATGTTTACTCGGAGAACCTGATGTTCCCGAGCTTAGTGCAAAATATTTGACCCGACCTGGCCAGCAGACATTGGACTTTCCCTCTTTGACCATGTACCACCAGTCATTATACATCCGATTATAGTCATGAACCGGAATGTTGGTTTGGAACGCCTTATAAAACGCCTGATAGTCCTTCCCCTTAAAAGCCTGAAGAATATCGCTAAATCGATATACCCGTCCAATACGCGTATCTTCAGTATGTATCAGAAGTTTACGTAATTCTTGTTTTTGCAAGTCGACAGGCGAGGTATATTGCTGTTCGATACTCTCTCTGAGCGTCATACCCCTCTTCAACAAGGTTCCTAGAATAGCCATCTGTGGGTGTCTGTTTTTATGGACCGCTTGAGGAAACGAAATTACTCATTTCATCAAATTTCCAACTATATGCTCAATGCTTATTACAGTCCGCCGGGAGGCAATAAATTATGATTTTTGAACAACCTTTGCTTCTTACATTTTGTTGGCTAATTGAACATGGCAAAAATCGCAGAAAACATAGATCGCTACCGGGAATTGTTAGCGGAAACACCTTGTAGACTTATCGCGATCTCAAAAACCAAACCTATAGAGCTATTAGAAGATGCCTATGAGGCAGGGCAAAGAGATTTTGGTGAAAATAAAGTTCAGGAACTTGCAGATAAATACGAGCAGTTGCCGAAAGATATTCAATGGCACATGGTAGGCCACCTTCAGCGTAACAAAGTCAAATATATTGCTCCATTTGTGCACCTTATCCATAGTGTGGATAGCCTTCGATTATTGGAAACCATTGAGAAAGAGGGAAAAAAGGCTGATCGTGTGATTTCTGTTTTACTTCAGGTTCACATTGCCCGGGAAGAAGCAAAATTCGGTTTCGACAAACAAGATTTGATTGACTTGATCGAGTCGGGTAAACTGGAAGAAATGTCTCATGTCCGCGTACAAGGGCTTATGGGTATGGCAACTAATACCACAGATCACGAC
This sequence comes from Cyclobacteriaceae bacterium, assembly GCA_965215825.1. GTDB lineage: Bacteria > Bacteroidota > Bacteroidia > Cytophagales > Cyclobacteriaceae > JAWPMT01. The sequence goes on from CBDCEM010000003.1 coordinate 4,007,965, forward strand.
TTGGTTGGCAATGAATTCAAAGGATTGAAGGCCGTTTTTGACGAACTTAATCAACGATATAATCTGAATTTGACAGAACTTTCCATGGGTATGAGCAGCGATTTCAAAATCGCAATTACCCAAGGTTCGACAATGATTAGAATTGGTACAGATATTTTTGGAGCAAGGGATTATGCAAAAAAGGTGGTTTAAGGTTGCTTCTGTTTTGGGTGCACTAGGTGTAGCCCTGGGGGCATTTGGTGCCCACGCTTTAAAATCCACGTTGGAGGCCAATGGTACTGTTGAAACTTATAAAACTGCAGTGTTGTATCATTTTCTACACAGCCTTTTTATAATGATCATGAGTCTTAGTCCCTTTCATAGCAAAAAATCAACGGATCACGTTGCCATAATAGCCCTACTGGGAATAATCTTCTTTAGTGGTTCCTTATATCTATTGGCCGTACTAGAATGGACCTGGGTAGGCCCGATTACACCCATCGGAGGATTATTGCTCATTACAGCCTGGGTTATGGCTGCCTTAAAGACATCTAATTAGGATATCGATCAAAAATAACTACTTCCCTTCCTGCTCTGTTTTAGGTAGAACGTTCGTTGTTATTTTGATTCGTTCACGCTGATTTATTGCATTGGATACAATCGTAATGATTTTATTTTGAACGCCAATCTTACCAGCGCTATTAAAGGTTACTTTTATAGAGGCTAATTCGCCAGGAATAATAGGTTCACGAGGCCAGTCCGATGCCGTACAACCACATGTAGTAAGGACATTGCTCAAAATCAATGGTTGGTCACCGGCATTTTCGAATTCAAAGGTATGTTCTACCTTGTCTCCCTGCTTTATATCACCAAAATCGAATGAAGCTTCGATAAATGCTATCCTTGCTCCCGACTCAGCCGTTTCTTCCTGACCATAGCCACTAATAAAAGCTGCCATCAATATTACAACCCCAAATATCCTTTTCATCTAATTAAATATTCAATTCATAAATATTATTAATCAAAGTAACGTATTGTTATTCAATTTAGCTTCCAAGATTGAAAAATATCCGTCAATGGAAAATATCTATGGAGGAAAGGTACGAGTACGTGTCTGTGGCCTGCTCATCAACAAAGAGGGTGTATTGTTATTGAAACATACTCATTTGGGCCCAAAAGGACATATATGGGCTCCTCCAGGAGGGGGAGTTGATTTTGGCCTCCAGGCCTCAGATGTTCTTAAAAAAGAAATTCTTGAAGAAACCGGGCTTATCGTAAGCGTAGGTGAATTTCTTTTTACGAATGAGTACATTGATAAAAAATATCATGCCCTAGAGCTTTTTTTTGAGGTACATGTAATTGGAGGTAAACTAACATTGGGGTCAGATCCTGAACTACCAACAAACGAACAAATCCTTGCTGACATTAAATTTTTCGATGATTTGAACCTTGCTAAGACAGATCACGATAACTTACACAACATATTTAGAGAAATATCACATATAGAAGAATTGAAAGAGTTGAGAGGCTTTTTTAGATTTCATCGCAGTGAATCGTGAGCTTCACGTTTAATTATTTTGTAAAATCATTATTATTGCAAAAAATCCTAACAAATGAGCACTTCTAGAATCCTTACCATAGTTTTTGGTCTTATTTCAGTGGGACTAGCCTGGTACCTGTACGACAGGATCAACGCTAGCATTGACGAAGCTGACCGAATAGAACGCATGGAAGCAGCGATCATTACTAAGCTCAAAATGATTAGGGAAGCGGAAATCGCTTACAAATCAGTCAATGGTAAGTATACCAGTAACTGGGATTCCTTAATTGCCTTTATTGATTCTGGCAATTTCTACATTGTAGAAAGAACGGAAATTGTAATCACTCTGGATTATGGTGCAGACAGCACGTATGTAGAGGTCGATACCTTGGGAACTCGTTTGGTGAGAGATTCTCTCTTCAATGCAACGAAGTATCCTAATTTCTCCTTATCTTCCTTTGCTTATGTACCTGGAATTGACCCTCCTGTTAAATTTGTGGCTTGGGCAGATAAGATTACAAAGGCAGGTGTACTGGTAGACGTATTGGAAATATACAACCCACAACCTGTGAATCCTGCAAGAGACGAAGAAAGCGAATACAATACCCGGAAGCCACTTAGGTTTGGTTCACGAACAAGTGTGACCACCGCTGGTAACTGGGAGTAGTAACCAAATATTTTGACAACCGCCAAGAAACCGGACTATCGCCTCATCAAACGGGTAAAAGACCCGAAATTTGAGATTGACAATCTGCATCATTACACACTAGTCCTGCAAATCGGAATTAACGATTTTCAGCTTTGTGTTGTCGATGGTCGCAGTAATGGTGTGTTGTATTTCGAAGATTTCAAGCTTGAAAATATCAAGACTGTCAATACGAGACTGAAGGTGCTTCATGGCTTGTTTGACAGTCATCATTTTCTAACAGCAGGTTTCTGGAATACGGTAAAGGTTTCCATTAAAAGTCACAAATTCTCATTGGTCCCCAAAGATCATTTTGTGAGCACATCAGCTAGTGATTATCTGGTTATCAACAGCGAGGTGAAACCCAATATTGAAGAAGTAATCCATTATGAGCATGCAGATTCCGGCCTGATCAACGTTTTTGCTGTTGATAAGAAATTATTGGGATGGATCAATTCCATTTATCCTGCAATAGAAATAAATATTGTTCATCAGGGAAGTGCGTTAATTGAAGGTATTATCAATACCGATAAGACAGTAGAAGGGAAATGCATGTATTGCAACGTGGACCGGGGCATTCTCCATATCGTTGTAATGGATGGTGATAACTTGTTGTATTACAATCAGTTCGCTGCTCGTCAAAGTGAGGATTATCTAAAATACGTGATGACCGTTTTCAAAGAAGTAGGGCTTAGTCCCAAAAGAAACGGGATTCGCATGTGGGGTACTCTCAAAAGTCAGTCGAAACATATCAATCTTCTAAAGAAATATTTCAAGAACATTGATTATGCTGGGAGAGCAAAACATCTGGTCTTTAGCCACGCATTTGATGAAATTCCAGAATATCATTATTTTGATACTTACGGGACCTACCTCTGTAATTAATGAGCAAAGTCGCCATATTTCCAGGCTCCTTTGACCCTTTCACCAAAGGACATGAAGATATTGTCAAGCGAACTTTAAAGCTTTTCGACAAGGTTATCATTGCCATTGGCTATAATTCAAAAAAACACAACCGTTACTTCGATATAGATGAAATGGTTGGGTACATAGAACGGGCATTCATCAATGAACCCGTGGAAGTGATCGTCTATGACGAACTCACGGCGAAGATCGCTGAAAGGTATGATGCCCAATGTCTGGTGCGGGGCTTACGCAATACAACTGATTTCGAATACGAAAACAGCATTGCTCAAATTAATAAATATCTGAATATCAATCTGGAGACCATTTTCCTGATTACTTCTCCAGAACTAGCTCCTATCAGTAGTAGCATCATCCGTGAAGTCCATAAATATGGCGGCGATGTGTCACCCTTTTTGCCTTATAAACTGAAAGAGTAACACTTTCCCACCTCTTCTAACTCAATAGACGCCTGGTGGGAGGAATTTGTTGGCATTAGGCCTGCATTTTATCCAACACCTTGTTTTTCTCTAAGTTGTCGATGATATTCACTCACCACAAACCGAATGGTTCTATAGGAATTGTAAAGGGCTTCTCGCATCTCTCTGAGGTCCATCCAACGTACATCATCAATGTCCTCCTCTGTTTGCGGTGCCATTTTTGAGTCATCCAGGCACTCCATAGCATACCACGATGTTTTTTTAAGAACGTACTTCTTATTTCGGGTATATGTGTGCCATGTATGGCAAATTTTTGGTCCTAGTAAGCATTTCACCATCGTCTCTTCTTCTACTTCGCGAAGGGCACATTCACTTATCTGCTCACCTTTATCTAGTTTGCCTTTTGGTAAATCCCACTTCCCAAGTCGATGGATCAAAAGTATCCGATCGTTCTTCTGAACAACTCCTCCTCCTGCTTCGACGATCTTAAACTTATTCTTGATATAAGTCACCAACTCCTTTTTCTTTTCACTGGCAAAAGTCACAGAACTTAAGTTCCTCAACTTCTTGTCCGTCATCAATTGCAGCAACTCTTCCACTTTTTTGGGAGAAGCGTTGATGATCAACACATCGTCTACCAGCATCTTATGTGAAATCTTAACGGTCTTGCCGTCGAGGGTCACATTGAAATGTCCTCTCTTCCCAAGCGATTTAGAGCTTGTTAGGTTGACTGGGGTGTCATTTATGAATATTTTCACTGCCAGTGAAAAGGTTTGGTGGTTTTCTCATGTAATTATCATTGACTGTGATCAATATTGCAAAATATTTCGAATAATAATTAGAAGACGAATCCATGTCAGTCAACTGCTTTGACAAAACTCTCGCAAAAGAAATTGCCCAGGAACTAATGGCTATTGGCGCCATTAAGTTGCAACCGGAAAACCCGTTTACCTGGGCATCTGGTTGGCAGTCGCCTATCTATTGCGATAACCGACTAAGTCTCTCCTTTCCCAGGCTCCGGACAAAAATTAAAGAAAGTCTCGCTAAGCTGATACAGCAACGCTTTCCAAATGTGGAAGTCATTGCAGGTGTTGCTACTGCGGGTATTCCTCAAGGGGCGTTGGTTGCTGAAACGCTGGACTTGCCAATGATCTATGTACGATCCAAATCAAAAGGACACGGCCTCGGAAATCAAATTGAAGGGAAATTCAGCGCGGGTCAGAAAGTTGTAGTGATCGAGGACCTTGTATCAACCGGTGGCAGTTCTCTGAAGGCCGTAGAAGCACTGCGAAGTGCTGGTGCCGAAATTGAAGGCATGGTTTCTATCTTTACTTATGACTTTCTTGTTGCTCGCGAGGCAATGGAAACAAGCAATGTTGACCTTTGCTACTTAAGTGATTACCCAACATTACTAGAATACGCTGCAGAAAGTGGCCAACTGAAAGCCGAATTGATAACAACACTCAACGCATGGAGAGAAGATCCAGGAAGTTGGCGGAAATAATCTTTCACCACCCAAGATCGGTAGAAACCTTCAGTGGGGCTTCGCAGAAAGATGATTTGAGCAGATTTCTACTCAGTTCAGGAGTAAAAGTATTATTAGGGATATTCTAAAATTTCTCTTCGATACCCAATCCAAACAGGGCAAAATCATAACGGACCGGATCCTGAGCATCAAACTTTCTAAGTTCTTCAGTGAGTTCTATAGCGGTTTGCCAATCGGTTTGCTTCCTTGAAATAAGTCCCAGTTTTCGAGCTACCCGATCTACATGCAAGTCGCAAGGGCATACCAACTGAGCTGGTGAAATGCCCTTCCAAATTCCGAAATCCACTCCCCGATCGTCATGCCTAACCATCCATCGGAGGAACATATTCATTCGTTTACAGGCAGACTTCTTGGCGGGATTCTGGATATGTTTTCGAGTTCGGGTTGGGTAATCGGGTAGTGAGAAAAATCGCTCGTAGAAATTGGTCAATGCATTTTTCGTATCTGAATAGCCATACTTCCTTTTTATGAAGGCTTCTTCCAGGCTATCATGCTCACGATAAAATGTTTGTAGGAAATAAATGAAATAAAGGCAATCTGTCCCATTAAACGTACGATGTTTAAACTCCGTGAACGGCTTTAAGTCATCCTCCTTTGCATGGAGCATAAAATCATAGGGCGCATCATCCATCCATGAAAGCAACTCGGTACACTTCTTAATAATCGTAACCCGCTGGCCCCAGGCGAGTATTGCTGCGAACAAGCCTGAAATCTCAATGTCTTGCTTCTTTTGAAACCTATGTGGAATCGAGATCGGATCATTGGCGATGAAACCAGGTACGTTGTACTTATCTGCTTTCTCATTTAGAAATGCTTTCAATTCGGAGCGTTTCATCCCTTTTCCTCCGGGTAAATAATCTCCACCCTGGACTTCCGATCAATTATACCTAATTGTTTGAACGTGGCCTCTGTAAAACGGATCATGATATTACGGTTCAACCCTGTATCTGGAAGTTTACCTACCACTTTCACTTCCAGAGATTCATGGTTCATCAGGTTAACTACTCTTATCACCCCTCCCACCGGAACTGAACGATGCAATGCCAAAAACTTTCTTGTTTCTATAATGTTCTCGATAGTTCCTGCAATTCCCTCCTCATGGATCAAGGTATCCAGATCTGTTCTCTCTTCCCAATATTTGGACCCATAGGGCGTGTAGCGAGTTTTTGGATTAGAGTGATTTAAACTATCGAGCTGAATGGTCTTTTTCACCAGCAGTTTATCCCCAATCCTCAGTGTTGTGTTTTCTAATTCATTCCAATAGATTAAACTATCAGGAATAGTTTCGAATCTTTTGGCTAATTCAGTCAGTGTTTCACCCGACTGTACGTAATGAGCATGGTATTTCACTGAGTCCGGTTCATCTTCCTTGGGTACGAGTTCAGGTAAATTCTCGTCGATTTCAAGGGGTTCTTCTTCGTTCACATTGACAACTTCTTTTGAAACCGGAGGATCGATATATAAAGTCATACCTACGCTGAGACTATTGTCAACAATATTATTCCAGTTTCTTAACTGCTCAAATTGAAGGTCATATTTTTTCGTAATGGAGTAAACTGTTTCTCCTGGTATCACGACATGTGTTTTTCGGTTGGGATCTGTGGGCGACTCCAGCTCCTCCACAATTTGAACGACGCTATCTTTTTTAGGTGCTTCAATGGGAATTCTTAGAATCTGTCCAAGGTCAATGCCACCATTCCGAAGTTCGTTGTTGAATTTAATGCTGTCAAGGTTCGCAACATATCTACGGGATAGAGAATAAAGCGTCTCGCCAGTTTCTACCTCATGGATGACAAAGTATCTTCCATTTTCTTCTTCCAGTCGAAGTGAGTCCAGGTCCATTCGATATCCCTGAGCGCAAAACAGCATAAAACAACACACGGTTGTTACAAGAAACCTAAAGCTGGTAGACATGTAATTCATTCCTGTTTTCAACAAATATGAGGAGGTTTTGATAAGTAAAGAAGCTCTGAAACACCACACCCTCCATATTTTCATCAATTTGACGATTCAACAACACCTCTCCTGTTTGAGACATTACGTAAACGTTTCGACTTAGCTGCTTATTTTTTTTATTGTAGTAAGCCAACAAAATATAGCCGTCAATTTCGAGGTATTCCACTGCATTTACTACCTCGATTCCTTTTTGCATCATGAACAGACTCACTTTCTCGAAGGCATCTGTCCCCTGATGGTATATTACGGGGAAAACACCAACTGTGGTTGCATTGCTAAGGTGCTCGGGTGCCTCTTCTCCCAGTAATTCGCCGCTGACCCGATCAATAGACCACCAAACATGTACGGAAGGATCATTTTCATCCTCAAATTTCTTAACCCAAACCTTCTCCTTGTCCAATCCCTGAAGGCCGGTCCACCAGTCCAATGCCTCGTTTTCATAAATCACTTGATCAAAGGAGGAAAGATCCAGAACACGGTATTGTACATGCAGGTCCTCCTCAGACCTTAGTTCGATGCCCAAAGCGGTTTGATCACTGGCTTCAAGTATTTTCCAAACCAAAGCACCGAATTGTTCCGTAAATACTAATGTCATGAAGCAAAAGAAGACTGGGAGGAATTGATGATTTGCATTAATTTGCAAGATACCTCACAGAACAGAACTAAAAACTACATTGGGCTAACTGCATTTCAGATGAAAAAATTATTCGCAATACTCCTTGGCTGTTTTTTTACAATTTCAGCATTTGCACAGGCAGATAACAACAAAAAATTAGTCTACCACTTACAAGTTCTGGATGATATTGATCCTAGAACAAATCGGTACACCGAATTGGGACTGGAAGCTGCAATAGATGCGGGTGCAGATCTTGTTATTATCGAACTCGACACCTATGGTGGCGCGCTCAACGATGCAGATGAGATTCGAACACGCATATTGAATTTCGAAAAACCTATTTATGCATGGATCAATAAGGATGCCGCTTCAGCGGGAGCGTTGATATCTATTGCTTGTGACAGCATCTACATGGCTCCGGGTTCTAGTATAGGTGCAGCAACAGTTGTTGGTGGTGATGGAGCAGCAGCTCCTGATAAGTATCAGTCCTACATGCGCTCGATCATGCGATCTACTGCCGAAGCTACTGGCAGGAATCCATCTCTGGCCGAGGCCATGGTCGATGAAGACATAGACCTGGACAGCATCGCAACTGAAGGAAAAGTGCTGACCTTATCTGTTTCGGAAGCCATCAAATATGATTTCTGCGAAGCTGAACTCAAAAGTATTGAGGAAGTTCTTCAGCAAGTTGGCGTAGAAAACTATAGCATCGAAACTTATGGTTTAGGTACTTCGGAGAAAGTGATTGCGCTTTTCCTCAATCCCTTTGTCAGTGGGATCCTTATTTTGATCATCATCGGCGGCATTTACTTCGAACTACAAACACCAGGTGTGGGCTTTCCTATTTTAGCGTCAGGTGTTGCAGCAGTGCTCTATTTCACACCGTATTACCTCAACGGTCTCGCAGAAAACTGGGAGATTGCCATTTTCTTTCTAGGCGTTGTACTGATTGCAGTAGAAATCTTTGTGATACCAGGTTTTGGAGTGGCCGGCGTAACCGGATTGATATTTACCCTGGGATCCCTGACTCTGGTAATGCTCAACAATGATGTCCTGGATTTCTCTCTGGTAGGGAGTGGCGATATTTTTGTCGCCGGGGCCACTACAATGGTTGGATTCATGCTTTCCATTTTGCTCCTTTTTGTGGGAGGAGTGAGGTTGGCCAATAGTGCTGTGTTCAGAAAGATCGCACTGACGGACACACAAGACTCCACACAGGGTTTCACTTCCCGGTTCATAGAAGAGCCGATGAAAGGAAAAGAGGGAGTCGCACATACTATTCTCCGTCCCAGCGGAAAAATCATGATCGATGATACCGTATATGACGCTACCACAAGAGGGGAATATATTGCCCAAGGTGAGCACATACGTGTCATATCTGACGAAGGCACCTCACTCAAAGTGAAAAAGCTGGAGGAATGATCATTGGTATCATTCCAGCCAGGTATGCCTCTACAAGGTTTCCTGGTAAACCACTTGCCGACATAGCTGGAAAGTCAATGATTCAGCGTGTTTTTGAGCAAGCAAAGAAATGTGAACATCTTGACCAGGTGCTTATCGCAACAGACCATGCAGAGATCTTAGCCACAACCCAACAATTTACAGAAGATGTGGTAATGACCTCTTCGAATCACCAGAACGGAACGGAAAGGTGTGCAGAAGTAGCTTTGAAATATGATGCGGATTACTATCTGAACATTCAGGGAGATGAGCCTTTCATTGATCCCAAACAGATTTCACAAGTTTGTGAAACACTACTAGCAGGAACTTCAATTGCCACCCTCAAGATAAAAATATCAGAGACCCAAGACTTGCAGGATCCAAATTTGGTGAAAGTAGTTACGGACAACCGTGGAAAAGCCCTCTACTTTAGTAGAAACCCTATTCCCTACTTCAAAAACTTACCAGTTGATCAATGGACACTGAAACAAGATTACTTCAAGCATGTTGGCCTCTATGGCTTTGACAAAACGACTTTGACAAATGTTGTAAAACTCCCTCCGGCTGATCTGGAAATAGCAGAATCTTTGGAACAGCTGCGCTGGATGTCCAACGGTTTTGATATTCATGTAAAAGAAACGGAAATCGAAAGCATTGGAATTGATGTTCCTGCTGATATTGAAAGGGCTTTGCGTATATTTCAATCGTGAAAAAAACCCAAAAAATAATCGTCTGGATACTCATCGGTGCTGTATTCGTTTTGTTTTGGTTGTCACTGCGTGACGAGGAACATGCCCTGGAATATGGAGTTGCGGCTCTGGTCGTATGGGGTACCACATACGGAATCCAATATCTCTTCAAAAAGAAAGAATGAAGATCCGTAGAAAAGCAAATCAATGTCTCAATTGTGGCTCTCAAATCAATGAAATATACAATTTCTGTCCGAGATGTGGGCAGGAAAACAATGACAATAACATCTCTTTCAAATTATTATTTAAAGAATTCTTTTCTAATTACTTTTCTCTGGACTCTCGTTTTGGCAGATCGATTAAACCTTTCCTGATCCGACCTGGAACACTAACAAATGCCTTCAATGAGGGGAAAAGAGTTCGTTTTGCACACCCAGTTAGATTATATCTGGTCATAAGCCTTATACATTTTACCGTTTTCTCATTTATCCAAACCCAGGAAAATGAGGATGGAGGTAGTGAAGCGTTTTTTGAAATGATGGATATTGAAGAGGCGGATAGTCTTATAGCCCTTCATCCTGATTCTGTCATATTTGACCCAGAGGAAGACTGGATGCTCAGTGAACGAGATTTTGCGGTGATCAAGAAAATGTATGAGAAGAAACATTCCTCGAAGGAAATTCTTGACTCATTACATATAGAAAATCGAAGCTTTTGGGATCGCCTTGCTATTAGGCGCATCGTGAGGTTATCCAACACGACACAGGAACAAATTAATAATGCCATCATAGGAAACATTCCGGTGATGATGTTTGTCATATTGCCACTCTACGCACTATTGCTTAAGCTCTTTTACCGTAAAAAGGGGCTGTACATTCAACATTTAATCCACTCCTTTCACATCCATTCCTTTGCCTTTATAGCTCTGACCTTTGGTTGGTTATTCATTCTGGCATTTTCATTGGATGAAGAACAAATTTTGTTGTGGGTATTTCTTGGATTGAGTGTTTACATCTACTTTTCACTTATTCGAGTCTATCGCCAGAAGTACTTAAAAACACTACTTAAGCTTTTCCTTCTTGGCACGGTCTACTTTATGCTGCTCACTACTTCACTGATTATAGAAACCCTAATTAGCCTGATGATGTATTAATTCATCATTTTTTTTCGACCCCAACCAACCTTTTGCCTTGCTTACCTAACTTATAGGAAAAGCAAAATAGATGGATGACCGGAAATTGGTAAAGGACTTCCTGAATTCGAGGAGTGAACAGGCCTTTCGAACCTTATACAGGTCGAAGACACCTCACCTCTATCGAATGGCACTCAGGCTCACACAAAATGACTCCTTATCCGAGGAGTTGATCCAGGAAACCTGGATGGTGGCGATCCGAAAGCTTGCCGAATTCGAATGGAGATCGGAGTTGAAAACCTGGTTAGTTGGGATAATGATCAATTTATCTCGCAAAAAACGTAAAGCCACTGAAAGTCTTGAAGCATTGGATGAGACGACCTTATCTGATGTACATCCAATCGTTGACGATAGTTGGTCAATTACGGGCATGGACCTGGAAAATGGCATTGCTAAACTTCCCCCTGGGTACCGGCAGATCATTGTATTGCATGATGTCGAAGGCTATAAACACAAAGAAATAGCGGAGCTACTTGATATCACTGACGGAACAAGTAAAAGTCAGCTCTTCCATGCCAGAAAGGCACTCAGAGAATATTTAAGTGAGGATTCAAATGCAGCAAGGATATGAGAGAGGAATATCTTAACGAAAACGATCAGAAGCTGTTTGAACAGCTGGAAAAAGAAATGCAACCACCTGCTCACCTCGAGGAGCAACTTGTGAATCAATTGAAATTTGAAGGACACATAAAAGAAAAGAAAATGAATAACATCGGAAAAATAGTCATAGGCATCGCTGCCAGCGTTTTGCTCTTCATGGGAGGTGCCTGGTATGGAAAATCTACCTCGCAACATGTGACCATTACACCAGAAATGGGTTATATGTTGCTATTGCACGAAGATGATCGATTTACTCCTGGTGAACCCATGGAAATGTTTGAGGAGTACGGTGCCTGGATGCAAAATACTTTTGCTCGTGGGGTGAAAATAACTGGGCAGGAACTAGTTAACGAGGCTGTTCTGGTGCGGAAAGGGACCCAAAACATAAATCGAGGGGAAGAAACTACCACTCGAACCACAGGCTACTTTATTTTAGAAGCCAGTTCACTTGAAGAGGCCATTGCCGTAGCTGAGGAAAACCCTCATGTCAAGTACGGAGGAACCGTGGAAGTAAAAGCCTATATGGTACGATAGTATCAAAAACGTAAAAATCAATGATAAAGAATATCCAACTACTCTATTTGATCTTGATGATCCCTATCATAGGGATCGCAGGATCTGACCCCAAAAAACCTTTCGACATCAATGACTATCAATGGCTGGCAGGCACATGGGTCGGTGATGGTTTCGGGGGACAATCCGAAGAAATCTGGTCTCCACCTTCGGCTGATGGCACAATGATGGGAGTTTACCGGCATCATAAAGCAGACGGCAGTCTTAATTTCTATGAATTCCTGGTCCTGGATAAAACAGGTCTACGTCTAAAACACTTTACCCCAAATTTGGTGGGATGGGAAACAAAAGAGGATTTTGTTACATTCGAAATGATCGACTTCACACCCGATAAAATCGAATTGAAAGGGCTGATCTTTGAGCGGAAATCCGCCACGGAAATGGAAATCCGACTCAAGCTAAAATATGGGGATGAAGTGAAGACGGAAGTGTTTACAATGCGACGCAGAGATTGAGTAAAACCTGTTGTGTGAAGTAATCTCTGAAGTAAAAGAGACTGTGCTACAAAATTGCACGGTCTCTGAGATTTTGAAACAACCTCAAAAGCAATGAAGACTTGATCTAACCTTAGTTAAAGGTTCACCTAAGGGCAACTTCTATCGCCTGTAGAATCTTTTTTACTTCGTTATCGCCCAGCGCTGTGGATACAAATAAGGCCTCAAACTGTGAGGGGGCAAGATAGACGCCCTGTTCAAGCATCAAACGGAAGTACTTACCAAATTGCTCAGTATCTGTACTTTTTGCCTTTTCAAAATCCGTTACCTTCTGATCGGTAAAAAACAAGGTAAACATACTCCCTATGCAGTTGATCGTGTATGGCAATTTACCTCGATCCAATATTTCATTGATCCCAGTTACAATCTTATTGGTGGTCTTGTCAAGTTGTTCGTAAACCGATGGTGTATCATTGAGAATCGTCAAAATCGCCAATCCCGCTGCCATAGCCACAGGGTTACCGGAAAGCGTCCCTGCCTGGTAAACAGGTCCCACCGGAGAGACAAAATCCATAATTTCTTTTTTACCTCCGTAAGCACCTACTGGAAGTCCCCCACCAATGATTTTACCTAAAGTTGTCATGTCTGGAATCACACCCAGTCGCTCTTGTGCTCCTCCTTTAGCCAGACGAAACCCAGTCATCACTTCATCGAAGATGAGTACAATGCCCTCCCTGGTACAAAGTTCTCGCAATCCTTCAAGAAAACCAGGCTCAGGCAAAACACATCCCATGTTTCCTCCTACCGGCTCTACAATAATGGCCGCAACCTGATTCCTATTATTTTCAACGAGAGATCTCACTGCCAGCAAATCATTGAAGGGCGCGAGCAATGTATCTTTAGCGGTTCCTGAAGTTACACCGGGGCTATCAGGTGTACCCATCGTAATGGCACCGCTTCCCGCAGCTATCAAAAAGGAATCCCCGTGTCCGTGGTAGCAGCCTTCAAACTTGATGAATTTGTCTCTCCCTGTAAAGCCACGTGCCACGCGGATAGCCGACATGGTCGCTTCAGTACCAGAATTGACCATCCGTACCTTCTCAACGGAAGGAACCATATCCACAATCAATTCAGCAATCTCAACTTCTCTTCTTCCTGGTGCTCCAAACGAAGGGCTGTCTTTTACGGCATCAAAGACGGCTTTTTCTACAGCTTCATGGGCATGTCCAAGGATCATGGGCCCCCACGAATTGATCATATCGATGTAACCATTTCCATCTTCATCGTACAAATAGGCACCTTGTGCTGACTTTATAAAAATCGGATTACCCCCTACTGCTTTAAATGCACGAACGGGCGAGTTTACCCCACCAGGAATAACTAACTGCGCTTTATCAAAGAGCGCTTTACTACTCGAATGATTCATTAGAATTTTGTACCGGAACTAACCGGCTGTTTTTGAAGCTAATAATTGGAACGATTTGATTGTCATTATTGATACCAAATTCAAAACCGCTCATCATGGTACCTGGATAGTAACCTTCCTTCAGGAATCCATTTTGGAAGTATTTTCCATGTGTATGAAGCATTGTCCCAATGTATTTAAGAGATTCATATCCAAAGAACACAAAGTCTGAGGGAATGCTCGCATATGTATCAATGGATTTCTGATATAACTGCTTATAGGCACTTCCTCGCTTATCAATAAATTCCGGGTAAGCGATTTCCACACCTAATCTCTCATATTGTTCATAGTCTATGACCTTGAAATTTATCCAGTTGCCATAGCCTAATAACCCTATGGAATCGGGGCGGCTTTCAATGGCACTGATGAAGTTATTTACAACACCATTGTCTCGAGCTGAAACCATGATGTGCCCAATACTATCTTCAATTACATTGAATTTCATTTCGTAGTAAATCAGAGAATCTCCTTCTGTCTCTTCTTCCTCACTAATGATCAAGAATTCCATTTCCTTTTCAGATTCGGAATCCACCTTTCTGTTTTTTATGAACCTTCCGGGAATTTCCATAAGAGAATCGACTTCTTCAATCGACCCAATAAACTCCTCGTGTTGCTCAATAAGAGAGTCGAGAATAGGGCGACTGGTCTCATTGTCCAGCGATCGGAAATCAAGTATCTCATAACCTGCAGCTTCAATTTCTTCCTTGTAAGTCAGCGCAACAATGGAATCACGTTCATTTGATGAAAAATAAATAAGAGCCCGGTTATTGTCAGGGAACCGGAATTTAGCTCTCTCCGCGAGCTTCTTTCCAATGGTTGGGTAAGTTGCTTTGAGTAGGTAAGCAAAGTCGTTTCCAACCAACATATTTTGATTGGAAGAAACCGGATTGATCATATTAATCTGGTTCTCACTCGAGAAAGTTTTTACGACATCAATAGGGCCCGGTAAAAAAGGGCCTACTATCAGATCACTGTCCTTTAAAGAAGGGTTTGTCAATAGCGCTTGTGTGGTCGTAGGGTCCCGTTTAGTATCATAAGGATAAAGGTCTACCGGTAAACCAAGCGAATCCAGGTCAGCTTTTGCCAAAAGCATACCCTGATAAAAATCCATGATAACCTTATTAGCTACGGTTCGACCGGGGGACTCCAGTCCATCAAACATGAATGGCAGCATGACTGCAATGGAATACGAGGGTCTGCGTACATCTGCATTGCTCACTTCTGAATAATCCTCTACATCAAGTTGGTAAGTCCCTATCAATTCCTTCAGATACCTGATGTCCGTTTCGGAAGAACGGTCCAGTTTCTTAGCTAATTCGGTAACTACCAGCCGATCATCAGGAAACTCTTCGATCAGTTTTTTTAATTGTTCCAAACCAGCCATCGGTATGTACCTACGTCGCAAATCATCCAGATCATTTGAGAAACGATCTCTGTATTCGACAGTATATCTGAGTGCTTCTCTGTATTCGGAGCGTTCAAAATGCGTCTTGGCCAGCCAGAAATACACATCAGGCAACTGATCCCAGGCGGGTGTATTGGAGATAATTAATTTCCAAATTGAAATGGCCGACTCTTTTTCGTTCTGGCGGTAGGCCGCCAACCCTGTGTAAAACGTTGCGTAAGAACCAAACGCGCGATCCTCCGACAAAGTGGCAAAAGCACTCTGTGCAGCTGAATACTGCCCCTCTCTAAAAAGCCTCTTGCCTTCTAAAAACTCAGATTGAGCACCCTGTGCAAATACAATCGCACTGGTCGCGGATAATAGCAGTATCAAAAAGTTTCTCTTCAATGTAGATCGGGTTTAACGCGTGGTGAATTTAGCTAATCATTCCCATTCGATAGTAGCAGGGGGCTTAGAACTAATATCATAAACTACTCGATTGATCCCTCTCACCTGATTAATGATCTTGTTAGAAACCCTTCCCAGGAAGTCGTAAGGTAAATGACACCAATCAGCAGTCATGCCATCCAGGCTGCTTACAGCTCTTAAGGCAACCACTCGTTCATAGGTTCTCTCATCACCCATTACGCCTACAGACTGAACAGGTAGTAACATTGCACCAGCTTGCCATACATCATCATATAGCCCTTCTTCTTTGAGTCCATTGATGAAAATATGATCCACTTCCTGAAGTATCTCTACTTTGTCCGCGGTAATATCTCCGAGAATTCGAATACCCAGACCTGGCCCCGGGAATGGGTGCCTTCCTAGAATTGTCTCCGGAATTTTCATTGTTCGCCCAGTTCTTCTAACTCCATCTTTGAACAGAGTCTTCAGTGGCTCCACCACCTTAAGCTTCATTCTTTCGGGCAATCCTCCTACGTTATGATGCGATTTGATAGTTACCGATGGTCCTCCAACCGAAACAGATTCGATGATATCCGGGTAAATCGTACCCTGTCCCAGCCATTTCACATCCTGAATACGTTGAGCCTCCGCATCAAATACCTCAATAAATGTTCGTCCGATGGCTTTTCGCTTATCTTCCGGGTCTGTCAATCCTTTAAGAGCTGCATAGAATCTATCTTTCGCATCGACTCCTTTTACATTTAGGCCCATCTGCTTATAACTCTCCAGTACATCCTGGAATTCGTTTTTGCGCAGCAAACCATTATCAACGAAAATACAGTACAAATTTGACCCGATGGCCTTATTAATAAGCTCAGCTGCCACAGACGAATCCACACCACCCGACAGTCCCATAACCACTTTATCGTTCCCTAGTTGTTCTTTCAACTCTTCTACGGTTGCTTCGACAAACTGAGCAGATGTCCATGTCTGGTTCGCTCCGCATATGCTTACAACAAAGTTGTATAACACTTGCTTCCCCTGCACGCTATGTGTTACTTCCGGATGGAATTGTATTCCATAAATAGATTGACTATCTACCTGATAGGCAGCTACAGGTATATCCTTCGTTTGGGCAATCGTGGAAAAACCTTCTGGCACAGATGTAATAGTGTCGGCATGTGACATCCAAACCTGACTGTCATTGCTGATTCCTTCAAATAACTCGTTTGTTCCACTCACTACAATCGAGGAACGTCCGTATTCACGATGTGCGGAACGGGCAACAATACCTCCAGATTTATGCGCCAGTAGTTGCGCACCGTAGCAAACTCCCAGAATCGGCTTACCTTCCAGACGTCTCATTTCGATATCTGGTGCGTTTTCCTCAAGCACAGAACATGGGCTCCCACTCAAAATAATGCCCACTACGGACTCGTCAGGGTCAGGAAAATTGCTGAATGGGTGTATCTCACAATAAACATTGAGTTCACGTACTCTTCTGGCTATAAGCTGCGTATATTGCGAGCCGAAATCCAGGATCAGAACCTTTTCTAACATGGCCGCAAAATTAGGCAGAGTGCGGCTATGTTACTAGTCTTCAGAGCGCATAAAATCAGAAGAGTTTAAATGTCAAACCCTGAATCAATTTCGATGGTTTTCAAAGCCCGTTTCACTTATCAATTTCACAAACTGACATGCCATCCAGAGAGAAAGAACGATTAGCAGAGGAATGTCAAGATAACCCCTGGAAAATGTGGGGACCATATTTATCAGAAAGGCAATGGGCCACTGTTCGTGAGGACTATACTGAACATGGAAATGCCTGGGAAGGTGTCATCCACGATCATGCAAGGAGCAAGGCCTACCGATGGGGAGAGGATGGAATTGGGGGATTCAGCAATACCGATCAACGCATCTGTTTTTCGTGGGCCTTCTGGAATGGCAAAGATCCAATTCTTAAGGAGCGACTTTTCGGATTGACCGGTTCGGAAGGCAATCACGGTGAGGATGTCAAGGAACTCTATTACTACCTGGATAGCACACCTACACATTCCTACATGAAAATGCTGTACAAGTACCCCATGTCGGAATATCCGTATGCTAAATTAGTAGATGAGAATTCGAAACGCTCAAGGAAAGAAGGAGAGTACGAACTGGTTGATACGGGAGCTTTCGACAATGATCAGTACTTCGATATCTTTTTAGAATATGCTAAAAAATCGCCTACTGACTGTCTTTTCCGTGCAACAGCACACAATCGTCACAGTAGAATTGCAGACCTGTTCATCCTTCCTACCGTCTGGTTTAGAAATACATGGTCATCTGGACGTGATACGGTGCGTCCCCGGCTTTTTCTAAAAGACCCCATGACGATCCAGGTGGATCATCACCTCCTTGGCACGTACTACATGTATTTAAGTGAAGAAGTGGAAGAAGTGGTCTTCACTGACAATGAAACCAATAGGGAACGCTTGTATGGCATCAAAAACACGACACCCTATTTCAAGGATGCATTCCATGAGTATGTAATAGACAAAGAAAACGTCATCAACGACAAACAACTCGGGACCAAGTCTGCGGGTATCTATCGTCTGAAAATTCCGGCCAATGCATGTACCGATGTAAAAGTTCGCCTGAGTAATACACCGCTATCCGACCCTTTTGGGAACTTTGAAAGTATTTTTCAGGAAAGGATTGATGAAGCCGATGAATTCTACAAAGAAATTCAGCAAAAAGTCGACCATCATGAACTCCGTAATGTACAGCGTCAGGCCTTTGCCGGGATGATGTGGAGCAAACAGTTTTACTACTACAACATGAAAAACTGGCTGCATGGTGACCCGGGGCGTCCGGGACCTCCGCCAAATCGAAAAAGTGGCAGAAACTCCGAATGGGGACACCTCTTTAATTACCATGTAATCTCCATGCCAGACAAATGGGAGTATCCCTGGTACGCGGCGTGGGACCTGGCTTTCCATTGTTTGCCCATAGCTAGAATTGACCCGGAATTTGCAAAGAACCAACTATTACTGCTACTGAGTGAGCGATACCAACATCCTAATGGCCAAATACCGGCGTATGAATGGAACTTTAGTGATGTAAACCCTCCTGTACATGCCTGGGCAGTACTACGAGTATATCAGATCGATAAGGAAATGTCAGGAAAAGGTGACTTGGATTTCCTACAAAAAGCTTTTCACAAACTCATCATCAATTTCACCTGGTGGGTCAATCAAAAAGACGAAGATGGGAACAACCTGTTTGAAGGAGGTTTTTTAGGGCTAGATAATATTGGGGTCTTTGACCGCAATCATCCGATCTTTGAAAACTCAAGGCTTGAACAGGCAGACAGCACAAGTTGGATGGCCATGTTTGCACTAAACATGCTTAGAATCTCACTCGATCTGGCCATGGAATATCCCGCCTATCAAGATATGTCAATCAAATTTTTTGAGCATTTTCTCTATATCTCCGGAGCCATGAATGAGATGGGAGAAAACCACATCGACTTGTGGGATGCAGAAGATGAATTCTACTATGACATTATCAGGCGTGCCGATGACAAAGATCAGCAAATGAAAGTTCGCTCAATGGTGGGGCTTATTCCTTTATACGCTGTAGAAATTTTGGACGGAGAAGCATACTCCAAACTTCCTGAGTTTCGGAAAAAGCTGGATTTACTACTTACTGAACGTCCGCAGTTGGCCAGTTTAGTTTCCCGCTGGGAAGTAGAAGGTAAAAATCACAACCGGCTGCTCAGTATTTTACGCGCACATCGCCTGAAAATGATTTTGAAACGCATGCTGGACCCGGAAGAGTTTTTGTCGCCTTACGGAATCAGAGCCCTGTCGAAATATCATGAGAAAAATCCATATGAATTTCCGCTTAAAGATGAAGTGCTTAGTATAGCATACTTACCCGGGGAATCTGATAGTTCATTTTTTGGAGGCAATTCCAATTGGCGGGGCCCTGTATGGTTCCCAGTCAATTACCTGCTGTTGGAATCATTGTCGCGCTTTGATCAGTTTTATGGTGAAGGCTTCACCATTGAATACCCAACGGGTTCCGGAGAAGAGCTTACACTCAAAGAAGTGGCGCACAAGATCTGTTGGCGAATGTTCGAGATCTTCTTACCAGACCAGGATGGAGAGCGACCACTCTACGCAAGACAGAAGAAATTTCAGGAAGATCCTCACTTCAAAGATCATATTTTATTCTACGAGTATTTTAATGCAGACTCAGGCGAAGGTCTTGGAGCAGCTCATCAAACCGGCTGGACCGGATTGGTTGCTGAAATGATTCATAGGTACTTTAATTGAGTTCAACAAGACTCCTCAGTAAGCTTAGTCTAACGAACTCATGGACGTTGAGTCCTTTATATTCATTCTACAATCCAGGAAATTAACTTCTTTCTTGGATTGTCGAAGCGATCAGTTTCTATTTGTACCTGATGAGTTTCGCTCGAATTGAGAAGGATATATTCCTTGACCCACGTTGATTGACGACTTTACACCAATCATTTTGGAACATATTAGCGCGCTTTTCAGTACAAAGAAATGATGATGAAATTAAAACTTGTTTTTCTGACGCTCTTAATGACAGTGGCCTTGACTGTTAGTGCTCAGCAACTCAAAATCGCCAAGTTGAAATATAGTGGTGGCGGAGACTGGTATGCCAACAAAACGGCCTTGCCAAACCTGATCAGGTTTTGTAATACTAACCTCAGGACTGACCTATTTAAGGAAGAAGACATAGTAGAGGTCGGGAGTCCGGATCTTTTCTTATATCCTTTTGTCTATATGACGGGACACGGCAATATTACCTTCAATGATGCCGAAGCCCTCAATTTGAGAAGATACCTGACTTCAGGAGGGTTTCTTCACATCGATGACAATTACGGCTTAGATCCATTCATTCGATTAGAAATGAAAAAGGTCTTCCCCAATGCAGAATTTGTAGAAATACCTTTTGATCATCCCATATATCATCAGAAGTACGATTTCGCCACAGGCTTACCAAAAATTCACGAACATGATGGAAAACCACCACAAGGTTTTGGCATCCTGATAGATGGCCGTCTCGTTTGCTTTTACTCGTTTGAATCAGATCTGGGCAATGGCTGGGAAGATCAAATCATCTACAACGATCCAGAGGAAAAACGACGACAAGCTCTGAAAATGGGAGCCAACATCATTTCGTATGCCTTTACGATGGAGAATTAGGCAGTAGAAGCTACTCTTGCTTCAATGCATTAACTGGATTGGCGGTCGCTGCCCGATAAGACTGCACAACTACCAACAACAGTGTAAATGATAACACCAAAACTGCAGGCAAAGCCAACACGTACCAGTCAATGTTGATTCGTTTCGCAAACTCCTGTAACCAATTATTTCCATAGAAATATGCAATGGGTGAAGCTACAATCGCCGCTGCCACTACCATTTTTACAAAATCAGTTAGAATCAACGAGGTAATACCTGGAACACTGGCACCCAGTACTTTTCGGATGGCGATCTCTTTGTACCGACGCTCCAAGATATATGCCGCAAGCGAGAGCAAACCCAGCGAAGCAATAAATATGGCAAGAATTGCAAATAATTTGAAAATGCTTCCAAAGCGTTTTTCATTATTGTATAAACGCTCAAAAACATCGTCCAGGAAAGTTGCTTCGAAAGGGTAATCACCTGCAAGGTTCTGCCAATCTTTTTCAATCTCAGACATAGTAGTCAGAAAGTCACCCTTAATTCTAATTAAGGCATAATCACTACGAGAGTTTAATCCATTAACATCATCTTCATACCTAAGAACCATAGGAAAGGATTTTCTTTTTACTGATGTCGCATAAAAATCCTCGATGACCCCAATTACAGTAAAGTTGGCTCCACGTCCTCTTGATAGTGTTGTGCCAACAGCATTATCACCTATGACCTTAGCAAAATTCTGATTGATCACCACTGTCATGCTGTCTGCCACTCTCCCCTTCTGGAAGAACCGCCCTTCGACTAG
Source organism: Cyclobacteriaceae bacterium (assembly GCA_965215825.1). Lineage (GTDB taxonomy): Bacteria > Bacteroidota > Bacteroidia > Cytophagales > Cyclobacteriaceae > JAWPMT01. The sequence continues at coordinate 4,029,824 of CBDCEM010000003.1, forward strand.
TTTTAGGTCCAGCACATCCATATAACTTTCATCTGAAAATATATGGTCCGGTGATAGTCTTTGCGGAGGATCGGTAATGATTTCGTACCCCCAGTTTGAAACATTACTCCCTGGACGTTGATTCGTCAATGTGACGCTCTGAACCGAGGAATGTTGCTCTACAATGTCCTTAAAAACACTAAAATTATCGGCAATAGCCGACATATTACTAACAGCCAGGACTTCTTCTGTTTCCAAACCCAGATCGGAATTCTGCATCAACTTCACTTGCCGGTCAACGATAATTGTGATAGCAATAAGGAAAATCGAAACGATAAACTGGAAGATCACCAGGAATACGCGCATCTTTTTTCCCTTTCCCTTACCCCCTTCTCCTTTTAGTGCGGCCACAGGACCAATTGATGAAATATAAAATGCCGGATAACCACCAGATAAAAGCGTGGTAACCAATATAAGAATGCCTAGTAGAAAAAATGCCAATGGAGAGGAAATATCAGCCAATACCATGTTCCGTTCTGTAAGAGAATTAAAATAGGGCAACGATACTGCCGCCAATACAAAACCGAGCACGGTGGCAATCATTACAACCATGAATGACTCAGTCAAAAACTGTTGCATTATATCCTTTCGAGTTGTACCCAGCACCTTTCTAACCCCCACCTCCTTGTGACGTAAACCCGCTCTGGCAGTGGTCATATTTACAAAATTGATTGCCGCAACAATGAGAATCAAGATCCCAATGAAAGTCAAAATCAAAACCTCACTGTACTTACCTCCTTTACCCAATGACAGATGGGGATAGTGAAGGTGAATATCTTGAAGTGGGATCAAACTGAAGAATGAGTAACCATTCTCCAATCTTCTTAAGATGTATTCTTCAACATCTTCACCATCGTCTTTTAATTCTTTAGCAAAATACCGGCGAACAAAGTCTTCAAACTTTGCTTCCATGGCTAATTCCTGACTTGCATTGACCAATTTGACATAACTATAAAAGTTATTGCCTGTCCAATAACCTCCGGTCACATACCATTCTCTTTCAAAATCGATGATGAATTCGAAAGGTACGGAAGTTAATCGTGGGGGATCCTGGACTATAGCCGTAATCGCATATTTCCTTCCCTCAGATTCAATGATTTTACCAATTGGATTTTCATCCTTATAGTGTCGTTCAGCAAACTTTTTGGTAATCACTGCTGAATTAGGGGATGTCAAGGCAGTCTTAGGGTCACCCTGAAGGAACTCTTGTGGAAAGACCTCAAAAAAAGTTGAGTCAGCGACCAAACCATTCGAGATTTTCATCATCTCTCCTTCTAACTTCACGACGATATCATTCACTTTCCATAATCGTGTACCCGAAGCCACTTCAGGATAGTCCCTTATTAAAGTTGAAACCAGCAAGGATGGAGTATAGCTACCTGAGGTGCCATTTGCCACCCGGAAAATCTTATCCCTATCAGCATAGGCTTTATCATAACTAAGTTCCATTTTGAGATGAATGGCAATCAATATACAACTGGCAATACCTACCGTTAGACCAAGAATATTGATCGTTGAATAAGCAGCTTGCCTCCGCATGTTGCGAAATGAGATTTTGACGTGATTTTTAAACATTGGATAAGTACTTTTTGGATAGACATCTTCAGGACCCTTCAAGTATCTGGGCCGAAGAAACCGTACGACATTCCAGGCAAATGACCAATTCGCCTGATTTTCATGATCACGACATTGGCGATCATATATTTCCAGTAAATCACCTTCGATGTACTCTACATAACTGGGTTTGCAGAGCCTTCGAAAGAAGTTTAACAACCAATTTGGCGGTTGAGGATTTTGTTTAGCCATTGATCTCAGATAAGACTACCTTCGGAATTTGATCGTAGAGATCATTACGCAATTTTCTAGTCATTCGGATGGCCTGTACGCCTAATTCCGTGACCTCAAAATATCGCTTTCGACGCCCGCCCCGTTCACCGGTAGCTCCGCCTACTTTGGATTTTAGGAAGCCTTTCTTTTCCAGTCTATCCAAAGCTGTATGCACCGCACTTATGTTGATTTTGCGTCCTGTCTGATCCGTAATGGCATCCATGACACTGACACCATACGCCTGGCTGTGAAGGATTGCAGTGATGAGTAGCACTAACTCCTCAAATTCACCGATTTGTATTCGCTTCATTTGATTTACAATAGTGAAATATATGTAAGGATACGAATTTAATTAAGATTTGATTTACAATAGTGAAATAAATGTGCTTAAAATATTTTACAGACAAAAGTCAACTTTATAATTTCATTTGCCGTTATTTTACAGACAAAAGTCAAATTAAACATGTCCCGAACCTATCTCGGAGAGTTTGAAGAACTCGTTTTATTGATTGTGGGTGTGCTCTATCAGGAAGCTTATGCGGTAGCGATTACCAAGGAAATCCAGGAACAGTCCGGACGACCGGTCAACGTAAGCTCTGTTCATAAATCGCTGTATCGCCTGGAAAAGAAAGGCATGCTCGAATCGTCACTCGGTGAAGCCGAAAACAAAAGGGGTGGAAAAAGGAAGCGAATTTTCTCCATTACTGCCCTCGGAAAAAAGGCGCTGGATGAATCTATGGATCTCCGAACTCGCTTAAGGCAACAGATCCCTGAAGTTGCCTTCAAACTCAAAACGATGGGTTCATGAATCAAACCCCTCCAGTACCAAAGATTGCCCATTGGCTTTTCAGGTTGTATTGTGATCCTCATTTGTATGAGGAAATGCACGGCGATCTGGAAGAGTTCTATTATGAACGAGTTCAACTAAAAGGGCTTTTCAAAGGCAAGCTTTATTACTGGTGGAATGTCATACGATGTTGTCAGCCATATTCCTGGCGGCCTCTCCCCAAAAGCAAAAACTCAAATATCATGTTAAAAAGTAACATCAAAGTAGCTTATCGTTCTCTCAAAAGGAACAAAGTGCATGCCACCATTAATATCATGGGTTTGGCGATCGGTATCGCCTTTAGTTGCATGTTGTATCTCTATGTGAGTCAGGAACTCACTTATGATCAATACCATGAAAAATCCGACCGTGTCTATCGTTCACTGATCCTGGACAAACGAAACCCTGACCAACCCCGCACATATGGCTCAACTCCGCCACCAATGGGTCCGGCATTGATCGAGGACATGCCGGAAATTGAAAACGCAGCACGACTTTTCAGGCCGTCCGGGCAAGTCGTTTTTACAGTAGATAACCGAAATTTTCAAGAGCGGGACTGGTTTGTAGCGGATCAATCACTTTTTGACATACTCGATTTTGAAGTCCTCGACGGGAACCTGGCAACCGCTTTAACAGAGCCAAATACCGTTGTGTTGACAGAATCCGCAGCCATCAAGTATTTTGGAACAACGAATGTTTTAGGCAAAGAACTGGAACGTGGAGAAAACAGTAGTAAGGTCACAGCTGTACTTCAAGATCTACCTGCCAACTCTCACTTACAATTCGCAATCCTGGTATCCAATGTTAATTCCAGTGAAAACTGGCAGCGCTACCTTTCCGATTGGCAGTCTTTTGGCGCTTCTACCTATCTCCTACTGAAAGAAGGTGCTACCATTGATCAACTAAGAGCTAAAACTTCCGAATTTGAAGAGCTGCGATTTGGTCCGTTCGCCGCTATGTTCTCCATGGACTTTCAGTCGATTGAAAAGATCTACATGCAATCTGCACATGTCGAGTTTGGAATAGAAGAAAGTCAGGGTAAAATGGATTACATCTACATTTTCACCTCCATGGGGCTGTTTATTCTGTTAATCGCCTGTATCAACTACCTCAATTTGGCCACGGCTACAGCCGTATTTCGAGTACGTGAAATTGGGATTCGCAAGGCAATAGGGGCCTACAAAAAACAACTACGAGGGCAATTCCTCACTGAATCTTTCATCATCACCCTGGTTGCCATGGTCCTTGCCATAGGGATCATGGACCTTACGTTTCCCTTCTTTAATGGAATTACAGGAACTCAATTTGATATTAACCTGAGTACGCTACTGGAGTACCTTCCTATGATTCTGGGATTATCATTATTGATTGGCCTGTTAGCAGGAAGTTACCCGGCTTTCTACCTGTCCAGGTTTCGACCCATTCAGGCCTTGAGGAATCAAACTTCAGGTGGTTCTTCTTTCTTAAGGAAAGGCCTCGTGATCTTTCAGTTTGTGTTGACGATTGTGATGCTGGTTTCTACCCTGGTGGTACAGGGACAGCTGAACTTCGTACGAGAAAAGGACATGGGATTTGACAAGGAACGTTTACTGGTGATTGACATCAATAGCGGCAATGTCAGGGCGCAATTTCAGACCATGAAAAACGAATTTGAGCAAATATCTGGTGTAGAAAACGTAGGCGTTTCTTCTCGAGTGCCCGGAGAGTGGAAAAATATCACCACAACCCATTTTAGAAACATCGATAGTGATCCAAACGATTCTTTGCGGTCCTATTTCATGTGCTTCGACGAAGGAATGATGAAAACATTCAAGTTCAATTTGCTCAAAGGGGACTACTTCAGTTCGAATCAGGTGGTCGATTCAACAAGTGTAATATTAAATGAAACCGCCGTTAAAGCTTTAGGGCTAAATGATCCTATTGGATCCACCATTCTTGCCAGTACAGGTCGCGGGAAGGTTCGCACCCGTGTGGTCGGTGTTCTTCAGGATTTCCATTTTCAATCCTTGCATGAAAAGGTGGCCCCACTAGTCATTGGTGCCTGGAATAACCCTATTCGTGCCATCGACTACTTCACGCTAAAAGTGACCGGTGACATGTCTCAGGTAATCACAGCAGCCAACGATGTTCATGAGAAATTTGATGACCGTTCACCCATGGAATATCATATTCTCGCCGATCAGCTGGAGATCTTCTACGAAGATGAAAAGAAAGCTGGTATGATCTTTCAAATGGGTGCAGGTCTTTCCATCTTCGTCGCATGCCTGGGCCTTTTTGCATTGGCTTCTTTTACTGCCTCCAAACGCAAGAAAGAAATGGGCATTCGCAAAATCCTCGGTGCGGATCATACGAGCTTGTTCCTCTTACTATCATCGACCTTTGCAAAGCAAGTAGGTATTGCTTTCCTTATCGCAAGCCCATTGGCTTTTTACATGATGAGTAATTGGCTCGATGCGTTTGAGTACCATGCCTCTTTAGGAGTTGGTACGTTCCTTCTGGCTGGAATTATGGCATTTACAGTAGCTCTACTGACGGTTAGTTATCGTTCAATTCGAGTTATTAAATCCAACCCGGTTGAGTCGATAAGGCAGGAATAAACTCATTTTGTTAATCTCAAGATGGAGGTCGTTCGAATGGACGACCTTTTTTTATTTAATAATTTCCTCTTTTTTATGGAATCCTTCAAAGTCGTGCATCTCAACCATAAAAACGGACTTATGAAGAAAACAATTACACTATCCATTCCTAAACCTTGTAAGGAAAACTGGGACCAATTCGCAAACACAACTTCAGGTCGCCATTGTGATCAATGTGCCACTATCGTACACGACTTCAGTGAAATGACTGATCAGGAATTGATCGACTTTATAAAAAAAGGAAACCATAATGTATGCGGCAGGTTCCGAAAAGATCAAATGATCTCTTATCCTTTGGCAGCAACTACTCAACAAAAGGAAACTCCATGGCTGAAGGCAGGAATAATCAGTCTGTTCCTCGCTGGCTCCGCTCCCCTGATGGCTCAGTCTCAAGTGAAAGATCCACAAGAACAAACCGCCGCTTCAATTATTGAGGAAAATGCGACTAAGACTCCCGTATTTACTGGGAAGGTTCTATGTGAAGGCGAGCCCATACCTGGAGTAAATATTTATAGCGAGAACGGTGAAAAAGGAACTATTTCAGATCTAGATGGCAACTTCACACTTCCTGAAGGGACACAAGTCGGAGAAAAATTCATTGTGAGCTTTATCGGGCTTGAAAGCAAATCATTCATTGTGCCTGTGAACACGGTTGAATTACAAGCCCTTGAATTAGATCTGGATTACGTCATAATGGGTTCTCTGGAAGTAATAGAGCATGAGGAAGTTAGTTTCTTCAGAAAAATGAAGCATAACATCGCCAAAATATTCAAAAGCTGATGTTTGAAAATACCTGTTTGGCACTGGCGTTTATGTTTGGGAGTATCATCGCCAGTGCGCAATTTGATGAAGCACTGATTTGGAAGGGCGATAGTGTAGCAGACCTACACCAAGGACATGACCTTTCCAACATCAGGGCTTTATCACTCAACCTGACCAAAGAACTGACTTCTGAAGTAGCAAAGGCAAGGGCCATTTATCGCTGGATATGTACTAATATCCAAAACGATAATAAGTACTTCAAACTATCAGAACGGACTAAAGCAAAATTGGGATATGATAGTCCTGAATACCGGACCTGGTCCAGACGAAAATTTCAAAAGGTAATGGATCGGTTGGTCAGAAAGAAGAAGACTATCTGCAATGGCTACAGTTATCTTTTTCATGAATTGGCTTTTCATGCAGGACTACAGGCATCGATCATTAATGGCTATAGTCGCACTTCTAAACTAAACATTGGTAAGACCAAACCGGTACCCAATCATAGTTGGAATACTGTTCTCATTGATGATCAATGGTATTTCATAGATGCCACTTGGGGCAGTGGTTTTACCGATGAGTATGGGGTATTTCAATTCCGATTTAACCCGGTTCACTTTTGTACCCCGAATCAACTATTCGCTCAAACACATTACTCAATGGATTCCAATTGGATAATTACGTCAGGAACTTTATCGCTGGAAACTTACCTGTCCTCGCCACTGATATTTTCTACATCTACGAAATTTGGCCTGGTTCCAAATTCACCCAACCAGTATGAAACGACCATTTCCAAGGGCGAATCAATTACTTTTCGGGCTTCTGTAAACGAATTGGAATTCACCACCCCTCCCATGATGAAAATTGCTTTAGGAAAAGAATATGAAAAATGGATCGACATAAAACAGGAGGTCACAAAAGACCATGTAGAATTCACAGTCGACTGGTCTCCACACGTTACTGGAACTTACCATATCGACCTGATGCTGGAAGGAGTGGTCTCATGCAGGTGGCAAGTAAAAGTAGTAAAGTCGACCGGTGAGCAACTCTAACTCAATTTGTCTGCCACTACATTGTAGGTAGGGTCTTCAAGGATATTTACGTCGATGATCTCCTCTGCATTTTTAAGCAATCTCCTACAATCCTGACTTAGATGCTTCAAATGAAGGCGCTTGCCCGCCTTATCATATCGTACTGTGATTTTGTTCAATGCTTCTATTCCTGACATATCTGCGACCCGGCTTTCCTGAAAGTCTATGATCACCTCTTCAGGATCACTGTCTACATCAAATTTCTCATTAAAAGCGGCGACTGATCCAAAGAACAATGGGCCATGGATTTCATAGTGTTTGATTCCCTGATCGTCTACATACTTCCTGGCCCGAATTCGCTTGGCATTCTCCCAGGCGAAAACAAGGGCTGAGATAACCACCCCAATCAGTACTGCAAGCGCCAGGTTGTGCAGTAAAACAGTAATCAATGCTACCAGGACGATCACGATCACATCGTGCAGAGGCATCTTTCCAATGGTTTTCAAACTTGCCCATTCGAAAGTGCCAATAGCTACCATAATCATCAACCCTGTGAGCGCAGCCATAGGAAGTTGCTCAATCAGATCTGCTCCAAACATGATAAAAACCAACAACATAACAGCTGCAACAATACCCGACAATCGAGCTCGTGCTCCGGAAGATATATTGATCAGGCTTTGGCCAATCATCGCACAGCCACCCATTCCTGAAAAAAGGCCCGAAAGAATATTTGCAGTACCCTGCGCCACGCTTTCCTTATTACTTCGGCCTCGGGTTTGAGTAATTTCATCAATCAGATTAAGCGTCAATAAACTTTCTATAAGCCCTACCCCTGCAATAATCAAAGCATAAGGAAATACGATCTGCAACGTCTCCCAGGTAAAGGGAATTGCTGGGATATGGAAAGGAGGGAAACCTCCGGATATGGAAGCAATATCTCCAACAGTCTTGGTATCTAAATCAAAGCCAATCACGATCGCGGAAATAATCAATATGGCTGCCAGAGAAGAAGGGATCAGCTTCGTGAACTTAGGAAGCAACCAAATGATTAAAATGGTTATGACCACCAATCCAAGCATGAGCATCAGCGGCGTTCCTGTCATCCATTCCAATTCCCCGGAATTGCTGCCCGCTACTTTGAATTGATCTAACTGAGCAAGAAAAATCACGATAGCCAGGCCATTCACAAAACCGAACATGACTGGTTGGGGGACCAATCGAATGAACTTTCCTAACCTGAGCAGACCTGTGACGATCTGAAATATACCAGCCAGCACTACCGCCGCGAAGACATACTCAACACCATGAGAAATTGCAAGACTAACAATAACTACAGCTATGGCGCCAGTTGCACCGGAGATCATACCTGGTCTTCCGCCTAAAACGGAGGTTACTAATCCCATCATAAACGCTGCATAAAGGCCGGTCAACGGCGATAAGCCTGCGATCAACGCAAAAGCAATGGCTTCTGGTATCAGTGCCAAAGCAACGGTGAGCCCCGAAAGGATTTCATTCTTGTAATTGACCTTCTGTTGAAGATCGAATAATTGGAAATACGACTGCATCTAATTAACCTTTGAAAAAGCAGCCGCGAAGCTAGGGGTTTAATTAGCCATTCCCAATGAAAGCGTTTTCATTAAATATTAGATTATTCATATCTAAGCGTATCAACAGGGTCCGAAATGGAGGCTTTGAGCGATTGAACACCAATTGCCAGCAATACCATTAAAAGCGAGATACAGCCAGACAGAACAAAAACCATAGGTCCCAGCGGAATCCGATAAGCGAACCCTTCCAACCAGGACGTGGACAAATAAATACCTGAAGGAACAGCTATGAAGAAGGAAATCAGGACTAACCGCATAAACCTACCACTTAACAATCTGAAAATAGAATGAGCTGTTGCTCCCAAAACTTTCCGAATACCTATCTCCTTTGCTTTGTGCTGAATAGTGAACATAGACAGACCTATCAACCCCGAACACGCAATTACTACCGCCAATATGGCAAAGTATCGGATAGCACTTGCCAGGTTATCCTCCTTAACATATTGCTCCTGAATGTTTTGATCCAAAAACGAAAATTCGAAAGGCCAATCGGGTATAGCCAGGTTCCAGGCTGATTCGATTTGTCCGAGAGTACTCAGCACATCAATTCCTTGTGAGAGTTTCAGGCTGACAGGACTTCCTACTGCAGATTGTGGCATTCTAAAAACACTGGCCATCACAGGATCATAAAGACTTTCAAAATTTGCATCAGCCATCACACCCACGATCCGAACAGTTTCTGGTTCTGAAGCTCCTCCAGGTGAAAAATTCAATTGTTTTCCGATGCTTTCCGCATTGGTCCATCCCAGTGATTTTGCGGCCGATTCATTGATCAATATACTCTGTTTGATGTCAGCAATACTTCCGGAAGTAATCAGTCTTCCTTCTACCAATTGCAGTTCAAACATATCCAGGAACTCCTCTCCGATCCACTTAATTCCAAAAGAATAGGTATCGGTAGTTGCACCCACGGGTTGGAAAGTATTCGTATAAGCCGAAGTACCTGCAACATAACCGCGGTGCAATTTGTTAACTCCTGGGATTGTTCCGATTTCATTTTGAAAGATTTCAAACTGATCTGAGGACAAATTCCGACCATGCCTAAGGACCATTATTTCATCTTTGTCAAAACCAAGGTCTTTGTGGCGTAAAAAATCAAGCTGCCCTTCGATCACAAATATGCCAATGATCAACACATTACAAATAGCAAATTGTCCTATGATGAGTAACCGACTGAAAATACTCTTCGATCTTACGGGATTCATATGTTCGGTCATTTTCTGACGAATGATGGTTAGAGCAGGCCTTAGACCAGAAAATGCAGCCATAAACAACGCCAAAACACATACACTAAGAAAGAGCCATGAATGCTGGATTTCCATCGCAAGCGAGCTCCCCATAAATTCATTGAAAAAGGGCAGGAAAAGGAAGGAGAGCAGCAGGGCAATCAGAGATGAAAAAAATACAAGTATCATCGATTCGATCAGAAACTGAGTGATCAAATTGGACTGGCCCGCTCCCATCACCTTTCTGATGTTGATTTCCTTCAATCGTTGATTAGCCTGAGCAGCAGTCAGGTTGATGAAATTAACGCAGGCAATCAATAAAATGAGACCGGCAACAATTGCAAAAGAATATACTAAAGTAAGATTTCCATTGGTTCCCGGTTCCGCACTCTTGTCGGATTTTAAGTGTATGTCGAATAGCGGCTGTACTTCAATAGAAAAACCACCCTGGTCTTCGGTATTCAAGTGTTCATTAGCCACAGCCTGCAATTTCTTTTCAAATTCATAAACATCAGTTTGGGCATTGAGTAGACCATAAACCCATGCCCCAGCCCAATTCCAGTCCTTTTCCAGGTCGTATGTGTATTCACCCCATCCCATCCATCGCTGCCGCTGCAACTCTATCGGAAGCAAAGCATCAAAGGAAATATGAGAGTTTGCAGGAAGATCTTTAATTACCCCTGTGACGATCAGGTCGTCTTCATTCTTATAGGTCATTATCTTTCCAATCGGATCCTCAAAATTGAAGTATTTTCTTGCCAGGCTTTCTGTTAAAATAATACTTCTGACGTCCTCAAGGGCCGTTTCAGATTGTCCGGCTACAAATTCGAAATCGAATACCTGAAATACCTCATTTTCAGCGAAAAAAATACCTTCCTCCGTGTACTTATGGTTCCCATACGAAAGAAGCGGCGTATCCCCACCCCAATGATAGAACCTTGCAACCTTCCGTACTTCAGGGTAATCCTTTTCGAGAACTGATTTCATAGGAAAAGGAAGTTTCGCTCCTTCGCGGGTGGCATTAGGTGTCTCCAATCGATAAGTAAATCTTACGATGTTCTCACCCCTGGTGTGGAACTTATCAAAAGACAACTCCTGATGAATGAATAAGGTAATCAACATGACTGCCGACAATCCTATTGCCAGCCCCATTACATTGATCGAAGCATAACCCAGGTTCCTTTTAATCAATCGGAAGCCTACTTTAAAATGATTGGTAAACATGATGGTAGCATTTGATTGTGTATAGATTTTCCGCCAGGCAAAAGGTTGAAAAAAGGTAAGGACGCTTAGAAAGAAAATTCCGTTGTTTCGGAATCGGGACATTTGTGTGTTTCGAGCATGGTATTGAACTAACAGGTCTCCACAAACTGCTTCAAAAAGATCTTCACGACAGAACCATTGAAAGAACTTCAACATCCATTTAGGTGGCTCCTGACGTCTCATATGTCCCCTCCTTTCCAAACGATTTGAGGAATGGCATCCCACATCTTATTTCGCAACTCCTTTGACACTCCCAATGCTTTTTTCCCTGCATCGGTCATCTCGTACAAACGCTTTCTTCTCCCTCCTCTTTCCGTAGTAGCTCCTCCGAAGGCGGAAGTCACAAGACCTTTATCCTCCAATCTGACCAACACTTTGTGAACCGCACTGATCATGGGCCTCCTTCCGCTTTGTTTTTCCAGTTCCTCCTGAACCGATATTCCGTGGGCATCTTCATGCAAAATTCCTACAGTAAGCAGCACCAATTCTTCAAACTCGCCTAAGTTTCTCCCTTTCATTACTTATTAGTTTCACCTTTGTCTTTATACTACTCCTGCCTAAGAAAGTTTCAAGAAAGCTCACATTTCTTTCACCTTTGTCTTCATTTTTAGATAATAGTTATTCTGAAATCTTGTCCTTCCTATTTGATTCGACCCATATGGGTGAAGTACCGGATACGTAAGAATTCTCGACATTATTCATAGTGATTCATACATTTGGCAATCAAATTCCAACCTATGACCAGATTCTTATGGCTCCTTTTGGCAGCGCCACTGTACTGTTTTGGCCAGACTAATGTCATCGACACAAGTATCCGACCTAAGCATTCAGCCACTCAAATTCAAAGCATTCCGCAAATAGATGGGGAAGTTTTAGGGGATCCTGTCTGGCAGGCCATTTCACCAATTACCAAACTTGTTCAAATACAGCCAAGCCTGGGTCAACCCGGTAGTGAGAAAACGGAGATTAGAATTGCCTATGATAGCCGTACGTTTTATGTGTCTGCCGTGTGTTATGATGCGCAGCCTGATCAATTAGTTGTGACAGATTCCAGACGAGACGCCTCTCTCGATGAAGCGGATGCATTTCTATTTATCATTGACACTTATCATGATAAACAAAACGGATTCGTTTTTGGTACCAATCCGATTGGCATTGAATACGATGCTCAGGTAGACAATGAAGGTCAGGGAAATTTCAATAGTAATCGCCAGCAAGGAGGAGTTATCGGCGGTTTCAATATCAACTGGGATGCATCGTGGGAAGTGAAAACTCAGGTAGGCGACTTTGGATGGAGTGTCGAATTTGCGATACCACTCAGAACCATTCGCTACAAAACCGGTGATCAGGTGACCTGGGGAGCAAATTTCCGACGTAACATTCGCAAGACCAATGAAATTGCTTACTGGGCACCGATGCCTATTCAATTCGATATGAAGCGCCTGTCCCTGGCTGGTCAATTAGATGGTCTTTCACTCAGGAGCCCTGGAAATTTGAAAGCTATTCCTTATGTCCTGGGGAATGCCGAACGACAAACAGTCGATGAGAATACAGAAACGGACACAAGAGGAGACGTTGGTCTTGATCTCAAATATTCAGTTACTCCGAGCCTTACGTTGGATTTGACTTATAACACGGATTTCGCTCAGGTGGAAGTGGATGAAGTGCAGGTCAACCTCGACCGATTCAACCTCTTCTTTCCAGAGAAGCGACCCTTCTTTTTGGAAAATGCCGGCCTGTTCAGTGTGGGTAGTCCCGGGGAAGTCGACCTCTTCTTCAGTAGGAAAATTGGAATCGCCGATGATGGAAGTCTGGTTCCTATCATTGGAGGGGCTCGACTGTCGGGAAGGCAAAACAATACCAACGTGGCCCTGCTCAGTATGTTCACAGAAGAAATTTCCGAGAAAGGCATTCCCGCCAACAACTTTACGGTTGCGCGTCTGAATCAACAATTGGGAAGAAGAACGACATTCGGTGGAGGGTTTATTGGCCGTTATGGTATGGGACTGGATTCAGCCAATACGAATCAGGTTTATGTAGCGGATACTAAAATCGGACTTGGCAATAAAGCTCAGATTACGGGCTTCATTGCCAAAAGTCAGACAACTAATATTGAAAGTGACGACATCTCCTTTCAACTGAAAGCACAATATGAATGGAACGGGCTCAACTTAATAGGAGGTTATACCGAAGTACAGGAGAATTTCAACCCTGAAGTAGGGTTCCTGTTACGAGGCGCATTCCGAAAACCGGAATTCCTGATCCTGAAGCAAATACGACCTAAGAACAACTTCATGGGAGGTATTCTTGAATTAAGGCCACATATCAGTTACAGAGGTTATTGGGATTTTGAAGGGAATCAAATCACCGGTTTTTTACATGTAGACAATCACTGGGAATGGAAAAATGGTTTTGAAGTTCATACAGGAGTCAACTTTACACAAGAAGGTGTTTTGCAAGAATTTGAAATCTCCAATGATGTTTTTGTCCCTGTTGGGGAATATGTACATCAGGAAGCTCAGATCATAGTCATCACCAATCCAAGTAAACCACTTTCAATCAGCACCCGACACGTTATTGGCGGACGTTTTGGCGGTAAAAGTGCCGCGAACAGCCTGTCCTTACGGGTGAGATCAGGGGATAGATTCAATTCTCAATTCACTTATCAACGCAACGATGTTGACCTGCCAAACGGAGCGTTTAATACTGATATTTTCAGAAGTAGATTGACCTACTCCTTTACGCCTCGTACTTTCCTGACAGGGCTGATTCAATATAACAGTGTGGCAGACATTTGGTCGGCTAATGTTAGGTTTGGCTGGCTACAACAGGCCAATACAGGGCTTTTTGTGGTCTTCAACATGTTTAATGACACATTGGGTAATCCAAATCAGAGCTTCACAATTAAGTATTCACACATGTTTGATTTGATACGGTAAAGTCCCTTAGCTAGAATTCGTAATCTCCGTTCCCTCGTACCGATAAGTTAAGCTCATGCTTGTTTTGGACAAATAGATCATACCCCAACTTTAGGTTATTCCAAAAATCAAGGAGTTCTTGATTTTCGGAATGCTTCCTGGAATAGGATACCATATTCTCATCTGTCATTTGGAATGGAAAAATGTAAACAGGAACCTTCACCTGGCCATTGTTTCGTGCGTGGATCGCGTAAAGGTAAATTTCCTTGATCTTATCATCGGTCATTGGCAAACACCCAATGGTAACACAGGAACCGTGAATGAATATATCACCACCCAATCGGTCAAAAGTGCTTTTACGCTGATCCGCCAGGTTTGGGTAATTTAAGCCTATCGACAAATGAAAATTACTGGCTGGATTAAAGCGGTCGATGTAGTAAAAACCTTCTGGTACCTGATAGTCTCCCTGCCGCCTTTTGGGGCCAAGTATTCCAGATCTCGAACAAATCTCATATTCCTCAATGGGCAGATAAGTGCCAGCTGTCTTGGATTTGGCATAGAGTATTAGCCTGTCTTCATCTTTGTAAGCAACGAGCAGCATATGGAAATTATTGATTTGCAATTCATAATGCTCAAGGGTTGCGGCAACTTCCATCTGTTTCTCTGCAATCGCTTCACGTACCCTGGGGTAGCGCCTTTGGTCCTTTAAGAAATCATCCTGAATTGAGAAGGAAGTGAATAGGACGAAATAGAAACAACTGAGGATAGTTTTCATGGCAGTGTGAATAATCTCCAATTTCACTTACACATCTAAGAAACGAAATACAGGACAATAAATTTCACTAAAACAAACCCGGTTATTGAATGACCGGGTATGTTTTTGACCTTTTTCTATTATGAACTGATATCCGAACAGGCCTTTCTAAATAATCCGGCAATTTCAAACTTCATTTTCATGTATGGGTGCGCCTTCCCTTAACACAGCTCCAAATCAACAACCCTAAAAAAATCAATGAGGTTATTGATAGGATCATTGGTACTTGAGGTTTGTCTTGCCAAAACCAGCTAACCTGGGTTCCACCTTCTGTCACGTCGAATCGCATAGCCAGACACATGGCGGCGAAGAAAATTGATAGCATCCAATAAGTCTTTTTCATATTACACTTTTCGGGCAAAGGTCCCGGACAAGCATTAATCCTTCAAGAAAAAAGGGGTTGAGAAAAGGTTGAAATCTTCGCCTTTTTGCCCAGTATTAACTCTTCGAGCGATTTTTGAGCTGCTTTCTGTTCTGCACCTCTAGCTTTTTATAGAGTTGATTGATGTGTGTCTTTAAAGTACTGGGTTCAATAAATAAGGCAGCACAGATTTCCTTATTGGATTTACCATCAATGATTAGGTGATAGATTTCTTCCTGCCGCTCCGTTAGTTCCTCCAACTTCTCACCAAAGCCTTCATCTTCCCTGGAGTCCTTAACAATCTCTTTTGCCAGTTGCTTGATTTTGTACTTGTCTATGGACATATAGATCCACAAACCAAAAAGACCACATGCAAGTAACAGCAAAGCGAGCAATGGGCGGTCTCTCAGAATCAACTGGACGGATTCGCGATCTATTCGAATGGAAACTGCCCCAAAGGACAAGAGTAAAGAAGTGGCCAGAAAAAACCCCTGATATTTACTTAAGATGTCATAGACCTTTCTCATGAATCGAGTGAAATGTGCGTTCGAAAATAAGTTACCGAATCTTACTCGTCACAATTCTCAACGTATCTTTCTCAAGAAGTCCACGCAACTCCACCTTTCCCGAGTCCAATTGTCGCATACTCATTACCAAAGATGATTGTCCTAAATCCATCTTGATGCTATCTTTTTCGGCGGAAAGATCAAAGGCCATGAATTGCTTCCGATAACGATGATTGAATTCCAGGATGGTCTGTCCGGATTTCTTTTCAAAATAAATCTTCGTAAGCACAGAATCTCTTTTGTTAGGTACAATCGGATCTTCTGAGTTCTTTTCAATGGTATCCACTGACCATACTCCATATAAATTAGACTCTTCTGTCGGTTTATCATTGGCATACATTGAAATCAGCCCAAAGGCAGCGAACATCACCAATACTCGAACTCCCCACTTAGCAATCCCAAATGAATTAAGGCGTAAATCACTCCTGTCTATTTGTGGAAACAGTTCCTTAATCTTATTAAAGTCTAACAATAAAAGATATAAAGCGCCCAGAGTGAGGTAGGAAGCTGACATCAAAGCATCAGGACTGATATGATAGTATAAATTGATGAAGACGATATTCAGCATTGCCGGAAAAAGTACCAATGCACCCACAAGCCTTGTAGCCCTAAAAAGGACCAGCACTCCACCCACTATTTCCACGGCCGCTAGAATTAAGGTGTACTCCCTTGAAAATCCGAAATAATACCAGGTCAGGTAAAAGGGATGTAATTCCCCAATAGGCATGTCTTTGACGAACTCTGGAACCTGAAATTGAGTCTTCAAGACTTTGGCAAAACCATAACCCGCGATTATAAATGCAATCCAGATACGGATAAATCGCTCAGACCAGAGATGCAAGTTGTCCGATCGTTTAGATTTTTGCTCACGGAACCACCATAGAACTCCAGCTACTAATCCCAAAACGGACAAAGCCGTATAAATCGTGGCGCTGAAATCCCAATGAACATACTCAAATGAAAGTTTCTCCTCAGCTACCTCAACTACCTTAAAAAGAAGATCTAAACATCCTACCAACACCAATAATGGTGCGATCAAATACAAGAGGAAATTGACGAACTTACCCATGGAAAATGAAAGTTGAAGACATTCAATTTAATGAATATACTTGCACAAAGCCATTGATGACCGTCCATTATAGTCAAGCAATGGATCGGACTTACCAAATAGAAATTCTTCTATCTTTCCCAAGATGATCGTTTCGATAGACATACGTGACATTTTGATCCTCATTGGGGTTGGCAACGGGTTACTCTTGTTTTGTTACATGCTAGCGGGTAATGAACGATCACTCGCACGTTCACTACTTGGCTTTCTTATCTTTTGCCTTTCATTCAATGTATTGCTCTTTATTATTCTTAAATACAGGATCTACGATCAATACCCAGTTTTACACTGGCTGCCTTTTGGCCTTTCATATATCATTGGTCCTCTGATCTATTTCTATGTCAAGGCCATCGTTTCCAAGTCATTTTTTCTTACGAAGCGGCACTTCGCACACTTCGCATTGCTGCTATTAGACTATCCTCACAGCATTTATCACATCATCTACGGTCGCGAAATCCTTCATCTGGACTTGCATTATGTGTTGGATAAATTTTCTCTTTTCTCAATGGTATCAAATGGCATTTATCTCTTTATAACTTATAAGTTTATCAAAGACTATCACAAACTCCTCCCTGACTTTCTTTCCAATACTCAAAACCTTCAATTAAAATGGCTAAGTGATTCTATTCTAGTCTGGACTTCACTGTTCTTCTTTGGGTTGATCTATGGTATCATAGATTTTGCTGTTGATCTAAATTTCGAGGATGCCTATCTGATTAATTATCTTTTTATCATCACGGTCATTTGGTTGGGTTTCAAAGGAATCAGGCAAGGGCAG
Organism: Cyclobacteriaceae bacterium; assembly: GCA_965215825.1. Taxonomy (GTDB): domain Bacteria; phylum Bacteroidota; class Bacteroidia; order Cytophagales; family Cyclobacteriaceae; genus JAWPMT01. The sequence goes on from CBDCEM010000003.1 coordinate 4,047,583, forward strand.
AATTCGATTGAGATCTCCCGGAATCGGGCTCAACCTATTTCTCAGGCATCTACGGAGGTAATTATAAAAAAGTTGAAAAAGGTCATGGAGGAACAGAAACTATATTATCTATCTGACCTCACATTACGCAATGTAGAAGATCAACTGGGATTCAGTTCCCGAGAAATCTCACTCGCCATCAATCAATCACTGAAGAAGAACTTCTACCAATTCGTCAATGAATTTCGTGTAGAGGATTTCAAACAAAAAGTGCTCGACCCTTCCAACGCACACCTGACCCTATTTGGCATCGCTCAGGAATCAGGTTTTAGCTCAAAAGCTACTTTCAATCGGGTATTTAAATCCGTCACCGGGATCTCTCCCAGAGAATACCTGAATCAACAGTCTAAAAAGAAGTCTCAATAACCTTTACTGAGACCCCTGGAGGTTCTTTTTCCAGATCCAGACAAGTTCTCTGACGTTCTTTTGGGTAGATCAAAAATTCAAAATATGAAAAGCCTATTCTACTATTCAGGATTGCTATTGCTTTTGTGTAGCAACCTGGCACGTTCTCAAGAAAAAATCCGGTATGAGGACCGAACTCATTCCTCAGCAATTTTCAATGCCCGGCATTACGTAGATTCTCTTCGCAATGAACTTGAAATCCCCGGATTATCAGTTTCCGTCAGTATCAACAATAAAATTGTCTGGTCCGAGGGTTTTGGATATGCCAACGTGGCTGATCAGTACCCAGTGACACGTGCTACGAAGTTTCGAATTGGTAGTATCTCAAAATCACTGACTTCTATAGCTATGGCGAAGTTGATTGAAACCGGTAGATTAGACCTAAACGAATTTGTCCAAACTTATCTACCGAATTTTCCTGAGAAGAAACACAAATTCACAGTTAAGCAGCTCGCAAGCCATCAATCTGGCATTCCTCATTACCGACTAACGGATTTCCTGATCAACAAGCGATTTAATTCAGTCACTGAAAGCCTCGAAGTATTTAAAAGGAGGAAACTAAAATATGAGCCGGGAACGGATTTTGAGTACAGTACTTTCGGTTATGTTCTTTTAAGCGCAGTAATTGAAAAGGCCGCGGGTGTTCCTTATCTGGAATACATGGACAAGGAAATTTTCACTCCACTTGGAATCCAGCATACTGCACCTGACGATCTTACCAAATCCATCACCGGTAAATCCATTTTCTATAAATCGGGAAAACCAAAAGAGATCAAAGGGCGGGACTTGAGCTATAAATGGGCTGGAGGAGGATATCTGTCAACAGCCGATGATTTGGTTCATATCATTGATGGTATGGGCGAAATCTTGAGTGATCAAATGATTGACAGTTATGGACACCCACTCCCTTGAGAAATGGTAAAATGAACCCTCAATCATACGCCCTGGGATGGCGACGATATACAGATAAATCCGGGCTAGAGATCATCCATCACGGAGGAGTTTCAGCCGGAGGCAGAGCCTTTGTCATGACCCTTCCTAAAGAAAAAATAACCGTGGCTCTGCTGGCTAATGCTGCGGTGCGGTATAACCTTCAAGAAGCCTACGACATTGCGAATTACTTTAAAAATTGAAAACAGTATGAAAATATTCAGAAATGCGTTTTGCATCTTTATTTTAATGTCCACGACCTTTTGCCAATCGACATATACAGCAATAAATGATAAGCAGTCTTTTGAGGACCGGGATTTGGACTTAAGAGATCGTTTGCGCCACCAGGGAAGAAGAGATCGACATAGGAATGAAAAACGGATCCAACGACATACTGGCCGATCTGATAAGTGGTTGAAGTATCTGGAGCGCTAATGTAGCAAGGGTGACATAAATTATTTAGTACTAACCAGCGATTGGTAATTCGAAATATATGGATGTCCCCTTTCCCTTTTTCGACCTGGCGTAAATCCCACCACCGTGCTCTTCCACTGCCATCTTGCAAAAACTCAATCCTAAGCCCGTAGATTGTACCGTATCTTGACGCTCAGGGTTCTTTTGCCAAAATTTATCGAAAAGATGGTCAAGGTCTTGTTCTTCAATACCTACTCCGGTATCACTCACAACAAGCGTTAGAAAATTTTCCTTTTCCACTGTTACCTTAAGGTCTATACTTCCTCCCTGACTGGTATGCTTCAGTGCGTTATCAAACAAGTTTGCCAATACCCGAACAATGATATCACGGTCAATCTTCAGATTGTAGGAATCATTTGCTTTTAGAGAAAGATCTACACCTCGGTTTTGAGCAATTGGTAATACCATTTTCTCTGCCCTGGCGTACAGTTCAGGTAAACCGACAGTCTCCAAATTGAGTTGCATATTCGCTTCTTCAAAGCGTTGAACATCCAACATATTGTAGATCATTTTAAGCATTGAAGTAGCGGAATCCCTGATTTTCTCTCCGAAACTTTTTTCCTGAATCAAATCAGAATAGCCAACAATCACACCTAATGGGCTTTTCAAATCATGGGCAAGCATATTGGTCAACTCCAATTTATACGTCGATAATTGCTCTAGTTTTTCATTCTGCTCCTTAAGCTCCTCAGTCCGTTTCTCGACTTTGCTTTCAAGTTGTTGATTCAACTCCGTGATTTTCCTATTGTTCTCCTGCTCTACAACGAGTTTCTGCTTCTGAATGTAATATCTCCCTCCGAAAAATAGCACTACTAAAACAAAAGTTGAAATCGCTAACGCTATGTAGGTAATTCTTGATTTTGCCGCCTGGTACTCAATACGTTCTTTTTCTCGTTCAAATTCCAATTCCTTGAGCGAGAGCTCGTAATCGAACAGGTCTGCCTGCAACTCCAGGTCAGCACCAAACAAATCCTGATTCAGTTCAATTACTTTATCCAAATGAATTTGAACCTGGCTGTAGTTTTTTAAAGAACGCTCTACTTCCGCCAGCGCTTCATGTGCTTCTCGCTGGCGAAGTTTAGACCCAACCTCCTCTCCAAGTGCCAATGCCCGAACCGCATAATCACGTGCTGTGTCTATGTCTCCATTTCGTGTACTGATCAATGATAAATCTGCCAATAGTGTACCATATAATTGCTTATCGATCGATGGTGTCAGGCCAGCAATTGACTTTGAATAATACTGTTCCGCAAGGTCAAATTTTTCCCTTCGCTTGTAGAGGTCTCCCAAGTACTTTTCACAAACACTTACACGGATCAGATTGCCCTGAGATCGCCTTAACTCCATGGCCTTTTCAAGGTTTTCCTGGGCAAGAACATATTCTTCCAATACCATCAGCGTTCGTCCATAGTTGTGATAGTAATAACCTTGTATATTTTCGTTATTTACCACATCTAAAATTTCGGATAAAGATTCCAGATATTCCTTCGATTTTTCAGGTCGGCGAATGTACAGGTTAAGGTTTGCGAGGTTCATGTAGGCATAAGCCTGTTCTTCGGGATCATTGATATTTATTGAAGATTGCCAACCCTTTACATAATACTCAAGTGCCTTTATGTATTGATCAAGATTTCGATAGGCAACCCCTGTAAAGCCGTAAGCCCTGGGAAGCGACGCACTGTCTTGTTTTTCCAAGACCATGGCAATAGCTGCCTGACCATATATCGTGGAGAGTTCCGGGTTAGTATTTCTGTTTCTCCAGGTTAAGTCCAGCAATTCTTCCGTGGAGTAACCTTGCAATGAATCTGGAATTTGTCTTGCGTTCAGATTTATGAATAACACACTAAACAATAGTGTGAAGGTGAATCGAACAGATATGAAATCGGCGAAAATCATAGTACTAGATCTAAACCAGGCCAGTCACAAATCTGCCACAGATATTCTGGAACTGCAAACGGGATCGGTCAAATGGAAATATTGCTCCTTACACCAATTTGGCGTAGGTTATAAGGGCATATCACCCCACGTTTTGTCTGTATCAAGCGAAATCATTCCTTCTGTGATTGTCAATGGAGAGGGAATATTATTATGATACAGCTGACCGGTACCTAGTCCATGATATTCATCATTCTTAAAACCGGCAGTGAATTGAGCAATGGCATTCAAGCCAACATTGGATTCCAAAGCAGAGGTGACCCACCAACCTATCCCTAGACGGTCAGCCAGTTCAATCCATTCCCGAGTTGATTGAAATCCACCGATTAAAGAAGGCTTGAGCACAAGGTAATGTGGTTTGAGGAATTCCAGAAGTTCTAGTTTTTCTTCGATTGCCTCAATACCAATCAACTCTTCATCAAGGGCAATCTTTACAGCTCCTTTCTTACAAAGTAATTGCATGGCCTCTGGCTGTCTTGGAATAATTGGTTGTTCTATCGAGTGGAGATTGAATTCTGATAATTCCATTAGCTTTCGCAGAGATTCATGGTTGGCAAATGCACCATTGGCATCAACTCGCAATTCCAAACCTGAGGATAATCCCCTCAGTAACCTGAGTACCTCCAGTTCTTGTGGAAAATCCAAAGCCCCAATTTTCATTTTGATGCATTGAAATCCCTGATCGAGTTTTTCCTGAGCACGTTGCTTCATGGTTTCTATATCCCCCATCCAAATCAAACCATTAATGGGTACTTTGCTATGAGTCTTATAAAAGTCATTCTCAAAGATCATTTTCTTACCTCCATGAAGAAGGTCTAAAAGCGCAACTTCCAAGGCGAAACGGACACTTGCAAACGGAGTAGGGCTCAATTCTCGAGCGAGTTTCATCACAGCCTCCTCGGTTCTGGGCGTGGTACAATTGACTATGTTGGTCTGAACCTGCTCCAATACATCAGGGACAAGACATACATCTTCCATACTGAGTCGATGCAGTGGTGCCACCTCTCCATATCCACATACCAATGGATTGCGATCATCGCATACTTTAAGAAACCAGACGTCCCTTTTTTTCATTACTCCGCGAGAGGTTCCCGCATCGAAAGTAAAATCAAGTGTGTAGGACTTATATTCGAGTTTTAGCATAAATTAATGAAAGAAGTTCTGTGAAAAACGTATCACTAGCAGATTATAATTACGAACTACCAACCGAAAAAATAGCGAAGTATCCTCTAAAAGATCGGGGTAAGTCTAAACTCCTGATGTATAAGAAGGGGTCTATCAGCCATCATACGTTTGAAGACATCCCAAGTTTCATCGACCAGGGCAGCTTACTTGTATTCAACAACACCCGTGTAATTCCCGCAAGGATACATTTCTACAAAAGAACGGGCGCTAAAATTGAAGTCTTTCTTCTCGAGCCCCTGTCTCCCGCTACAGTAGAGGAAGCCATGTTTGCAAAAAAGTCTTGCGAATGGAAATGCATGATTGGCAATGCCAAGAGGTGGCCGGAGAATCAACCCGAATCCATCGAAATTGACGGTGGAGTTGTAACCATCACACGACTGGCAGATCAGACGGTTCAAATTGAATGGGAACAGCAAATCCCTTTTTCTCAGTTGATTCAGGAATTGGGAAAAATGCCTCTTCCCCCATATATCAAAAGGCAGGTCGAAAAGAACGATGAAGAACGTTATCAGACGGTATATGCCGAACCTGAAGGAGCCGTTGCAGCACCCACTGCTGGATTACACTTCACAAATGGAATCATCAAAAAACTGGAAGAGCGCGGAGTAACCAAAGACTTTGTAACACTTCATGTCTCAGCAGGAACGTTTCAACCTATAAAAACAGATGACATCCTTGAACATCCGATGCATCAGGAAGAAATAATAATCAATCGCACGAATGTCGAAAAGTTATTAGAATTTCAGACGGTCGTTTCTGTAGGCACTACAAGTCTTCGGACTCTGGAATCTCTATATTGGTTCGGTATGAAACTTTCGCAGGACCCGGATGCTCCTTTCACCGTTGAAAAAATGCAACCGTACAACATAGGGAAAAAACTTTCCAGGAAAGAAGCGCTTGGAAACATATTAAAACTGATGGACCGAAAAAAAACAGACCAAATTATTGGACACACGGAAATATTCATTTTCCCAGGTTATAAATTCCAGGTAATTGATGCTTTGATAACGAATTTTCATTTGCCAGGATCAACCCTGATTTTACTAATCGCTTCATTAATTGGGAATGACTGGAGAAAGGTATATCAAGAAGCTATGGACAATGATTATCGATTCTTGAGTTACGGAGACAGCAGTTTACTCATTCCGGGTTAAAACATTAATTTTAGTAAGTAATGGAACGAATTCAGCAGTTTTGGGGGGCCTTGGTAAGTGGATTGAAATCGATATGGGAATTCGTTAATATTCCTTTATTAAAAGAGTCTGAGATCTCATTAGGCACTATCCTCTACATCACATTCGGTTTCATCATACTCAGCTACCTTTCCAGAAGGATTAGGAAAATCCTGGTTCAAGGGATACTTGAAAAGGCTAATGTTGAAGTCTCAAGCAGAGCGTCCATTGGCACCATCACCCGGTACATCATCCTGCTTATTGGTTCCCTATTTATTGTTCAGAGTGCTGGCATCGATTTAAGTGCCCTGAGTCTATTGGCGGGTGCCCTCGGAGTAGGTATTGGGTTTGGCTTGCAGAATATTACCGACAACTTCATTTCCGGACTGATCATCCTGTTCGAGAAGCCCATTAAGGTAGGCGATCGCATAGAAGTAGGTGATGTAGATGGAGATGTGACCAGCATATCTGTTAGGGCTACCACCATTCAAACCAATGACAACATCTCTATGATTATTCCTAATTCGGAATTCATTTCGCAGAAAGTCATCAACTGGAGTCACAATGACCGCAATATCAGGTACCGTATTCCAATTGGAGTCAGTTACAATGAAGATCCTGAGCAGGTAAAAGCACTCTTACTTGATGTTGCTGCCCGAAATGAAAACGTGTTAGAAAAACCTGTACCAGTGGTATTCTTCGATGAATTCGCTGACAGTTCGATCAATTTTACTTTGGCTATATGGACATCTACATTCACTGATCGTCCGCGTTTGCTGAAAAGTCAAATACTCTTTGAGGTCTTCAAGGTATTCCGTGAAAAAGGAATTGAGATTCCTTTTCCTCAACGAGATATCCACATCAAAAAGGAAGAGGGTACCCCAAAAGATTAAATCGAAGTACCCTCAATATCAATAATTAATACTTATCTCGACTGGCCAAAATTGTAGGCGAGGCCAACACCAAATACACTTTTGAATTGTGTTCTGGGGCCACTGGAGATCAACTCCCCATCGGCATTGAACTCATCAATTTTAATGTCATCATCGTAGATCAATTGTGTTTGCCAGTTGACCGTGAGAAAATCATTCACTTTCATCACCAATAGATTCTGCCAATTGACGTCAATGTTACCGAAATCCTGTAAATAGTTCGCAAACAATTCCAGTCTGGTTTCGAACTTCACATTCTCCACAACTTCTTTGTTGAAGGAGGCCTTGATGAATGATCCAAGTTCCGCTCTGGATGTTGAGCCGAGGGCCGTAAATCGTCCCAGGTTTTCATCAAAGAACCCGGGATCCACACCAAATGCTCCTGCATTCGCCAGATCCTGATCCAATACAAAAGTGAACTTCCCCCCAATTGGTGAATAAGAAAGGGAAAAAGAAGGATCAGGATTCCACTGTAAACCTGTCGCAACAATTAGGTAGGCGGGGCTAAAGAATTTCGAAATGGTCCCTCCTTCGGAATCCAGGCCTCTGGCAAATTGCGTACGAAAGTCCAACAGGGAACTCCAAAACAATTTGTCACCTGATATTTTGTATCCAAATTCAGTAATGAAATTCAGACGGTCATCTGTTTTCTCAAAATCTCCATCCTCACCCTGACGGATCAAACCATATCCCATTTCAATACCATTCTTCCAAGTGATTTTATCTCTCCGATAATCAGCAAATGCGCTGAAATAACCACTCAATGAAACAGAATTATCACCTCCTGCCGCCCAGTTGCTTAATGAAACCTGGGTGAAGGTCAATGATGTTAGTCCTCCTCTTTTCCAATAAGAGGTATCTGATGGTGTAGTAGTAGCATCTTGTGCAAACCCAGTGAAACCCATCTGGATTATAAACGCAATGAACAGCAGTCTTTTCATGCTAAAAGAGGTAAGGTTCAGTTCTTATAAATTTTCAGCAAAAAAACATGATCTGGAATTAATTCACGAAAATTCTAGACAAAACACCTCAAATCAACGATATCACAACCTTTCATTGGGATAAAACAAAAAATGCCAGCTAATGACTTAGCCGGCATCTATACTGTCAATACTTTATTGCTTATTCGTAACTGTTCTCCTTAAGGTCCTTCTCTTTTATAATTCTTCGGAGAATCTTGCCAACATTTGACTTAGGTAGCTCATCGGTGAAAGCTATATGTTTGGGGCATTTGTAAGCAGTAAGGTGCTCACGCGCATAGGCACGCAATTCGTCCTCAGTTAAACTATCATCAGATTTCACCACGTAGATCTTCACCGCCTCCGTAGATTTCTTATCGGGTACACCAATGGCTCCCACTTCAAGTACTTTAGGGTGAGAGGCAATGGTATTTTCAACATCGTTCGGATAAACATTGAACCCTGAAACCAGGATCATTTCTTTCTTTCGATCAACGATCTTGAAAAATCCAGTTTCATCTATTACCGCGATATCTCCAGTTTTGAACCAACCGTCAATAAAGGATTTTTCTGTTTCTTCCGGTCTCCCCCAATACCCTTTCATCACCTGCGGTCCCTTGGCGCAAAGCTCTCCTGGTTCTCCAGCAGCCACTTCCTTACCATCATCATCAAGCAAAACAATATCTGTATTGGGTACAGGCATACCAATACTACCAATTCGACCATCACCATTGAGTGGATTTGAAGTCAAAACAGGTGAAGTTTCTGTAAGACCGTAACCCTCAGAAAGAGGGGAGTTTGTTAGGTCCTGCCATTTCTCAGCCACTACTTGTTGTACAGCCATACCTCCACCAAATCCGAATTTCAAATTCGAGAAATCCAGGTTTCTGAAGTTTTCATTATTCAAAAGTCCATTGAAGAGGGTATTGACACCCGTAATAATGGTAAATGGATGCTTACCCAATTCTTTTACAAATGCTGGCATATCCCGGGGATTTGTAATCAGGATATTTCTGGAGCCTATTGAAACGGACATCAAGGCATTACACGTTAACGCAAAAATGTGGTACAATGGCAATGCGGTAATAAAGATCTCTTTCCCATCTTCCAGTCCGCCATGGTTCATCCATGTTCGAACCTGAAGCAGGTTACTGACTACATTCCGGTGCAACAACATGGCTCCTTTCGACACGCCGGTTGTTCCTCCTGTATATTGTAGAAAAGCCAAATCATCGCTATCAATCTTTGGCGTATCGAATGTTTCTTTTGCACCGGCAGCCATCGCCGCTTTGAAAGAAATGGCGGTAGGAAGATTATATGGCGGAACCATTTTTTTAACATTCTTCACTACGAAATTGACAATAGCTCCCTTCAATCCCCCAAGCATGTCCCCCATTTTAGCAACGATCACCGTTTTCACTGGGGTATCAGCAAAAATCTCTTGCAGGTTACACGCGAAATTCTCAAGCACAAGGACCGCTTTAGCCCCTGAATCATTGAATTGATGCTTCATTTCCGAAGGTGTATACAGCGGATTAGTATTCACCACGGTCATACCGGCCTTCAATGCACCAAACATTGCTATAGGGTACTGTAGCAAGTTGGGCATCTGGATGGCGACCTTATCTCCTTTCTGCAGTCCGGCCACTTTCGTCAGGTACGCTGCAAAATCATCAGACAATTTGTCTAATTCCGAAAATGTGATTCCTTTTCCGAAATTCTCAAACGCAAGTTGTGAACCGTATTTGTTGAACGATCCATTTAGAAGTTCAGGTAAAGAGGAATATTCTGCAGGATCGATCTCGTGTGGAACTCCCTCAGGGTAGTTTTCTAACCAGGGCCGTTTGCTCATAGGGTTAATTCTGAAAAGGTTAAATAATCTTTAAATATATACTGCGAAAATGAGTATTTACAAAAAATGACTGTTAAAGGTCCTTTTTCCTAAAACATCTAAAACCTTAACCTATCTGAAAACAAAGTATCGGTGGTCCTACTGAAGTATGGAAGACAAATGGATCGGTCTGTCACCAATCGCTGACCGTTTCAGAAAGTTATATACTACAAAAAAGGAGAGATTGAATGGATTAAAACAGAAACGTCTAAAACAAGAAAAGGGCCCTCTCACCCCTAAGAAGACCCAATTCAAACAACATTAACCCAAAAATGATGGCTGTAGGGGGAGGAATCGAACCTCCACGGAGCAGTTAGCCCCGAAAAATCACGATCAGTATTAGTGACCGTGATCCTTCGGGATTTATCCCTTATCTCCACCCCCGAGACAGGAAGGCATGTCTGCCAGTTTCATCACCCTACAGTGTGTAGCAAAGTACTTCTTACTTCGCTTTGTTGAAGCAAACTTAAGCACAATGTCATTTTCTTTAAAAATATTTTAATAAATTTGATAAAAGTTTTCAATCTGATTAATTTAGCAACTCCAAAATTATATATCTCATAAATTCACTTCATCAGATGAGCAAAAATTATGAAATTGATAATGTAGATCTTAAAATCCTCAATATTCTGATGGAAGACGCTAAGATCCCATATACCGAAGTGGCGAAAAAAGTGTTCGTTTCGGGTGGTACTGTACACGTCAGAATGAAAAAGCTGGAGGAAATGGGTGTAGTTGATGGAACTACACTTAAAATGGATTATTCGAAACTGGGATATGACGTTACCTGCTTTATGGGTATCTATCTTCAGAAAAGTTCCTTGTACGATAAGGTGGTGCTGGCTTTGAAGGAGATTCCGGAAATCGTTAAAATCCATTACACTACGGGGAACTATAACATCTTTTTGAAGATACATTGCAGAGATACACGTCACCTGAAAGATGTTCTTCACGATAAAATTCAGAAAGTGGAAGGCATCGAAAGAACTGAGACTTTTATCTCCCTGGAAGAAAGCCTTAACAGACATCTTAGTTTTTAACTGATTTTTTTACCACCGTTCGAAACCTTTTCGGGCCTTTTAGGCTTCCTTTTCTGAGGAATACTGAATAAGACTCATTCTTATTTAGAATTATTCCAAATAAGCATTTACTTTGCGGTAATATTAGGCCTGTTAAGTTTTTGGAATGAGCAACGATGATCAAATATTAGAGGAGTTTACCTCGAAGGAATACGAACACGGATGGTCTGTAGATTTTGAAGCCGATGAAGCACCTCTCGGACTCAATGAAGGCATCATCAGATTCATATCATCTAAGAAAGAGGAACCAGAATGGTTGCTTGACTGGCGATTGAATGCATTCAGGAAGTGGGTGGACATGAAGGAGCCCAAGTGGCCCAATGTGGACTATCCTGAAATTGATCTTCAGGCCATCAAATATTATTCCGCTCCGAAACAAGACAAAAAACCCAGCAGTCTCGATGAAATAGACCCAGAGTTGCTAAAGACATTTGAGCGATTGGGTATCTCGCTGCAGGAGCAAAAACGACTCACAGGTGTTGCTGTAGATGCTGTAATTGATTCTGTATCTGTCGCTACTACTTTTAAAGACAAATTATCAGAACTTGGAATTGTTTTCTGCTCGTTTAGTGAAGCGGTGAAAGAACATCCCGAGTTGGTCAAAAAATACCTCGGATCTGTGGTCCCTGTCAGCGACAACTATTATGCGGCCCTAAATTCGGCCGTGTTTTCAGACGGGTCATTCTGTTATATTCCTAAAGGTGTTCGATGCCCTATGGAATTGTCTACGTATTTCCGAATTAATGCCGCAAATACCGGGCAGTTTGAGCGTACGTTAATCGTTGCCGAAGATGACTCTTACGTTAGTTACCTGGAAGGTTGTACAGCGCCACAACGTGATGAAAATCAGCTCCATGCAGCAGTTGTAGAAATCTATGCTGCCAAAAATGCAGAGGTAAAATACTCAACAGTTCAAAACTGGTATCCTGGAGACAAAAATGGCAAAGGGGGAATTTACAATTTCGTAACCAAACGAGGCCTTTGCTCTGGTGATCACGCAAAAATTTCCTGGACTCAAGTTGAAACCGGATCAGCGGTAACCTGGAAATATCCTTCTTGTATTCTGAAAGGAGATCACTCTGTCGGTGAATTCTACTCCGTGGCTGTTACCAACAATTACCAACAGGCCGATACTGGAACAAAAATGATTCATATCGGCAAAAACACACGATCAAGAATTGTATCCAAAGGTATTTCAGCGGGTAAATCTCAAAACAGCTACCGCGGGCAGGTTCATATTATGAAACGTGCCCAAAATGCAAGAAACTTCTCACAATGTGACTCTCTGCTAATGGGAGACCAATGTGGAGCGCATACATTCCCTTATATCGATGCAGAAAACAAAACTGCACAGATCGAGCATGAGGCAACAACCTCTAAGATCGGAGAAGATCAAATATTCTACTGCCTGCAGCGTGGACTGGACGAAGAAAGTGCAGTAGCACTCATTGTCAACGGTTTCGCGAAAGAGGTGATGAATAAACTTCCGATGGAGTTTGCAGTAGAAGCACAGAAATTATTGGCGCTGACGCTCGAAGGAAGCGTAGGTTAGGCCATCCAATTCATTGATTAAAATATTTGACTGATTACTTAAAATGTTAAAGATCTCAAACCTTCACGCTTCGATCGAAGACAAAGACATCCTAAGAGGTATTAACCTGGAAGTAAAAGCGGGTGAGGTTCATGCTATCATGGGCCCAAATGGTTCAGGAAAAAGCACTCTCGCTTCTGTATTGGCAGGTAAAGAAGATTACGAAGTTACCGAAGGAAGCATCGAGTATTTCGGAAATGACATCATCGAACTTGCTCCGGAAGAAAGGGCCCGTGAAGGGATATTCCTGGCGTTTCAATACCCGGTAGAAATTCCTGGTGTGAGTACCACCAACTTCCTTAAAACGGCAATTAATCAAGTCCGGGGGCATCGTGGAGAAAAAGCATTAGATGCCGTTTCTTTTTTAAAATTGATGAAGGAAAAAATGAAGCTGGTTGATATCTCTCAATCACTTTTGAGTCGCTCGCTCAATGAAGGATTCTCAGGAGGAGAAAAGAAACGAAATGAAATTTTTCAGATGGCCATGCTTGAGCCAAAACTAGCGGTCCTCGATGAGACAGATTCAGGGTTGGATATTGATGCCTTGCGTATCGTTGCAAACGGGGTTAATTCTTTGAAATCTGATGAGAATGCAACCATTGTTGTGACTCATTATCAGCGCCTCCTGGATTATATCGTTCCGGATTATGTCCATGTCCTTTATCAAGGAAGAATCGTCAAGTCAGGGGACAAATCACTTGCCCTTGAATTGGAAGAAAAAGGTTACGATTGGATCAAAGAAGAAGTAGACGGTCAACTGGCTTAAAATGGAAAACTCTTTAACCACCACTTCCACTTTAGAAGCTAGTTTCGATTCGTTGATCTTCGACAAAAAAGAAGGATCCGTAAAAGATTTGAGAACAGCGTCATTTGACACATTCAAAAGTCTTGGATTTCCCGGTAAGAAGAAAGAGGCTTATAAGTATTCTCCTATAGATAAGTTCATTGAGAAGAATATTGACTTTTCACATGTTAATTCGCCTTTTGGTCTGTCCAAAGAAGAGGTACAACAGCATTTTTATGACCTGCCTGGCTCCCACCTGGTTTTTGCTAATGGGGAATTCAATACGGAATTATCTTTGATCACTGACGATGGCGTGAGCATCAATGTCATTGATGAAGAAAACCCATCGGAGTTGCTGGAAACTTTGACTGGCAAACACGATGCTTTTGCCGCATTGAATGCCGCCCTCTTTTCAAAAGGTCTTCGGATCAAGACGGAAAACAAAAAATCAAGACCCCAAATATTCTTATACTACATATTCGATTTGAGAAGCGGGCAAGTTTGCTCACACCCTCGGTTGAACATTGAAGTTGCGGAACTTTGCGAAATTGATGTGATTGAAAAGTTGGTCTTTGTAGGTGACGGCACACTTTTTCATAACGTTACCACAGAGATCGCTATTGACAAAAACGCAACACTCAACCTCACCAAAACTCAGGCATATTCAGATAATCACATCGTCATTGATGGCATTTATGCTGAACAAAGACGTGACAGCAAGATATACTTCAATACATTTTCCTTTTCTGGAGCGATGGTTCGAAATAACCTCAATATTGCCCAGAATGAGGAGCATTGTGAGAGCTATATGAATGGCTTGTACCTTTTAGATGGCTCGACGCATGTGGATAACAATACAGCTATAGATCATAAACGTCCTCATTCCTACAGCAATGAGCTTTACAAGGGTATTGTGGATGGAAAATCGCGAGGTGTTTTCAATGGAAAGATTTACGTAAGACCCGCGGCGCAACAAACCAATGCCTTCCAGGCTAACAACAACGTTAGCTTATCAGATTTGGCAACGGTAAATACCAAACCTCAGCTTGAGATTTGGGCGGATGATGTCAAGTGTTCTCATGGATGTACAATTGGGCAATTGGATGAAGAAGCCATTTTCTATCTTAGAGCAAGAGGGTTAAGCGAAATCTCAGCGAAAGCCATGATGCTCATAGCTTTCGCTCAGGACACGTTGAATCACGTACCTGTGGATCAGGTAAAAGAAGAAGTTTCAGAAATCATCGAAAACAGATTGGGTCAATGATGTCCACGACCTCAGTATTGGATCTCATTAAAATTAGAGAAGAGTTCCCCGTTCTTGATCAGAAAGTCAATGGAAAAGACTTGATTTATCTGGACAATGCGGCCACTTCTCAAAAGCCCAGGAGCGTAATCGATGCGTTGACGAACTATTATCAGCGCAACAACGCAAACATTCACAGGGGCATCCACACGCTGGCCGAACGTGCTACATCAGATTACGAAAACACGCGAAAAAGCATACAGGCGTTTATTAATGCCAATGAATCTGAAGAGGTTATTTTCACCAAAGGCACAACCGAAGGTATCAACCTCGTCGCTCAGTCCTATGGACGTAAATTCCTGAAAGAGGGTGACGAAATTCTGATAACGGGAATGGAGCATCACTCCAACATCGTTCCCTGGCAAATTGTTGCGACCCAAACGGGTGCATCCCTCAAGGTCGTACCGATCAATGAGCGAGGTGAAATGATTTGGGACGAATTTGAACGGTTACTGACGGAGAAAACCAGCATTGTTTCAGTTGTCTATATCAGCAATAGTCTGGGTACGATCAATCCTGTTAAAGAAATCATTGAAAAAGCGCATGCCGTTGGCGCAAAGGTCTTGCTAGACAGTGCTCAGGCAGCACCGCATAGCAAATTGGATGTTCTTGACCTTAATTGCGATTTTCTAGCCTTTTCAGGACACAAAATGTACGGTCCAACTGGTATGGGTGTCCTTTATGGAAAGCGGCAACTTTTGGAGAAAATGGATCCTTACCAGGGAGGTGGAGAAATGATTAAAGAAGTCAGCTTCTCAGGCACCACTTACAACGACATCCCCTACAAGTTTGAAGCAGGCACTCCCAACATAGGAGATGTAATTGCTTTCCAAAAGGCCATGGACTTCATGAATGATATCGGACATGAAGTCTTATTAAAACACGAAATTGATTTGCTGCAGTATGGCACATCCAAATTGCAGGAAATAGACGGCTTTCAGCCTATCGGTACTGCTAAAAACAAAGCGAGTGTCATCTCCTTCAATCTGGAAGGGGTTCATCCTTTTGATCTGGGAATGTTTTTAGATGCCAAGGGAATTGCAGTAAGAACGGGTCATCACTGTACACAACCCATTATGGATCACTTTGGTATTGAGGGAACTGCCAGGGCGTCTTTCGCCGTTTACAATACCAGAGAAGAAATCGACATCTTTGTGGAGGCATTGAAAGATATACACGCTAAATTCAATAAATGAGCACTACCATCAAGGACATTCAGAACGAGATTATCGAAGAGTTCGAATTACTAGATAGTGATTTCGAAATGTCGATCAATTATGTAATGGAACTTGGTGAACAATTGGCGCGGTTCAATGAAGTAGACCAAATTGAAGACAACATTGTAAAGGGTTGTCAATCGAAAGTTTGGTTGACTGCAGCACTGGAGAATGGAAAAGTGATTTTTCATGGTGATTCCAATACGGCCATCACCAAAGGACTAGTAAGTTTACTGATCCGTGTACTCTCGGGTCAAAAGCCAGAAGACATCTTAAATGAAGAAATCTTCTTTCCTTCAAAAATCGGCATGAACCGATTCATCGGTACCCAGCGCTCAAATGGATTTGGGGCCATGATTAAGCAAATGAAAATTTACGCCCTGGCGTTTAGTTCCACACAAAAAGAAGTGAAGTCATGAGTACGGAACCAGAAACCGAGGATAAAACCCTGGAGCTGAAAGAAAAAATTGTAGACGCCATCAAAATGGTCTACGACCCGGAAATTCCGGTTGACGTTTTTGAATTAGGACTCATTTACGAAATCAACGTATTTCCCATCAACAATGTACACATTTTGATGACCCTGACTTCTCCCGCCTGCCCTTCTGCAGAGGAGATTCCAGGTGAGATCAAACAAAAAGTTAGTGAAGTTGAAGGCATTAACGATATCGAAGTTGAAGTAACCTTTGACCCACCTTATGCTACCGATATGATGTCGGAAGCGGCAAGGCTGGAACTTGGATTTATGTAATTATTGAATAAAACGAATCAAACATATGTACCCTGAGGAATTAGTAGCACCGATGCGGGCCGAATTGACTCAAATCGGATTTGACGAATTGAAAACCGCAGACGCGGTGACCAATCATTTAGAAAATGAAAAAGGAACTTCTTTGGTAGTGATCAATTCAGTATGCGGATGCGCTGCTGGTGCAGCACGTCCGGGAGTAGCTGCAGCTTTGCATCATAGTGATAAGAAGCCCGATCACCTGACCACCGTATTTGCGGGTGTCGATCAGGATGCTGTTGCGAAAGCAAGAGAATACACACTTCCTTATCCTCCTTCCTCTCCGGCAATAGCTTTGTTTAAAGATGGGGATTTGGTTCACATGGTAGAAAGGCACCACATTGAAGGAAGGCCAGCACATATGATCGCTGATCACTTGCAGGAAGTATTCAAAGAATATTGCTAAATGAATTTTTAGCTTCTTAATAAACCTGCTTATGGCAGGTTTTTTTGTTTGCAGCTTAGGGTATTGGTTGTGGTAACTGTCTTATAAGCAACCAAACCGATCATGAAGAACAAAAATCAAGTTTTATTAGTACTGTTAGGCATATCAGTTGCGGTGCTTGTGCTAGTGGTTTTATAGCATTAATCGATCTACCAGAAACAACCCGACCTTCCACAAAAATTCTAAGACCTAAAGTCACCCAGAACATTTAAAGTCGGCACTTTTCCTTACTTTAGCGCGCTCATTTTTAATACAATTGAGGATATATGAACCGTCCTGAGTTTGATGATATTTTCATGCAGCTGGCAGTGAATCTGGCCTCTCGATCCCATTGTATCAAAAGACATGTAGGTGCTGTCTTGACAAAAGAGACACGGATTATCTCCATTGGCTACAATGGACCTCCCGCAGGGACTCACAATTGCGATGATGAGTGGCCTGAGAAAGGATGCCCTAGAGACTCGAAAGGAGGATGTTCGCTGGCCATTCATGCTGAACAAAATGCGATTCTCTACGCCGTAAAAAATCAATCAACTGTAGAAGGATCTACACTCTACGTTACCTTATCCCCTTGCCTTGCCTGTGCGCGGATCATTTTTACTTCTGGAATCACCAAAGTGATTTACCTCAAGTCTTACGCTGAGTACAAAGGCATTGCGAATGATGAAGGGGTGGATTTCCTCAGAAAATTTGGCGTTGAGACAGTCCGGTACAAGGGGGAAATTCCACACGAGAATGTGCTGATATAAAAAAACGCCAAATCCTCTCAATAAGGATCTGGCGTTCTTATAAATACGTATTCTAAAAGGCTATTTAGTCGCTGAAACCACCTTCTTCTCCTCCTCCGAAATCTTCTCCTCCATCACGGCCACCGCGACGGCCACGCTGTTTCCTTTGGTTGAGTCGATAAGTAAAGGAAACGGTAGCTGAAGGTCCCCGTCTCCACTGAAATTCAGAATCTGTAGTAAAAAACTCAGTAATCGTCTCACCTCTAAACTTTCGCGTGTTAAACAAATCTCTAACACTCAACGCAACTGTACCATTGCGTTTCAACACGTCTCTGGAAAGGCCTAAATCAATGCTGGTGATCGCTTTCCTAGTGCCTTGAGGCGTTCTTCGCGGCGCACGGTAAGACCATGTCATCTGGGCATTGAATAACTTGTCATTCCTATAAAACCCCATCATCCGAGTACTAACTGTTGTCGCTTCCGCCGAAATATCCTCTCCTGTCTCCGGGTTGAATCCATTTGTATTTGAATTGAAAAAATTGACATTCCCCGTCATGCGGAATTTACTACCCAATTCTTGTGTTAAATTAAGCTCCAGTCCAAGATCATTTCTCACAGCAAGATTCTCCGGCCTTCTGATCGTCTGACCTTCCTCTTCCCCAGCAATCTGAATTCTCGAAACCACGTCTTCTGTGTGACGATGATATACACCGAGGTAAATGGTAGAAGCTGTTCTATTTTGTAGAATACCAAGTTCATAAGAGTCGGTAAACTGTGGTTGGAGGTTAGGATTACCCGTATAAATGCTAAGAGGATTACTGAAAGTAACAAACGGATTCAAACTTCTAAACCTGGGTCTGCTCACCCGACGACTGTAGCTCATTTGTAATGAAGATATCTCTGAATATTTATAAGTAACATTCGCACTAGGAAAGAAACTTAAGTAATCCTGATTATTCGATTCTCCTGTTTGCTCCAGCAAGGTTTCCAGGTCTGTATGTTCCAACCTGGCACCCAATTGCCATGAAATTTTATCCAATTTATTACTTAGAATCAGGTAGGAAGCTAGGATTCTCTCATCAAAGTTGAAGTCGTTGGTCAGAGCAGTGACTTCCTCATATATTCCTGTATCTAAAGAATCAGACTCTACGACATAATCATTGAAGATATTCCTAAAGTTGTAACGAATCCCGGCTTCAAATTTCGCCGCTTTACTAAATGGTTGTACGTAATCTACTTGTATAAGGGTTCTCTCCTCGCCATTATCGTTTTCAGCTCGTTGATTGAAGTCGAATATGGTTCCATCCGCGAAATTGGTCTGGTCATCAAATTGCGAGATCTCTACTTCATTGCTATCCTGATACTGCAGATTGAAGGTCAGCTTGTGTCCCTTACGCTTGAAATCTCGATTGAACAGCACTTCATATTGCCAGTTAACATCATCCTCATTCTCATTATCTTGGCGAAACCTATCAGAAAAAAGAATTCCATTCTCATCCAGAAAGTCATAATTCGTTTTTGTAACATTCTCATTATCAGACGTTCTGTAAGACGCTGAAAGGGTCAGAACATTCTTTTTGTTAAAGTAAATATCTGATCCAAACCTTACATTTTGCGACAGCCCATTCCGATTTCTATTATTGATCTGATTAATGAAATAAGTCGTATCGGGACGAAAAAATGCATTGTTAGTAAAGCCTTGTCCTGGTGATTTTCTTCGAGTGATACCATAGTTGACAAACCAATTGATCCAGCCTGTTCGATAATTTACGTTCACACTCGCACCATTTCGTGCAGGATATCCAGCCTGAACCTGAAAACTTCCATTGAACCCTTTTGCTTTGTCTTTCTTCAATATGATATTAATAATTCCTGCACCACCTTCGGCATCATATCTAGCTGAAGGGTTAGTAATGATCTCTACTCTTTCGATTAGATTTCCTTGTAATTGTTGCAGGCCACCGGTGCCAGACAATCCAATAAGTCCTGATGGTTTTCCGTCGATGAGGATTTGAACGTTCTCACTTCCTCGTAAGGAAATATTCCCTTCGACATCCACTTCTACTGAAGGTAGATTCCCCAATAAGTCCGAAGCACTACCCCCCAGGTTACTTAAGTCCTTACCGATATTGTATACTTTCTTGTCGAGAGTGAGTTCCATTTGAGTTCGTTCACCTGTAACCACCAATTCGTCTAATTCCAGCTGTTGCTGTTTCATTTCCACCACTCCCAAGGCCACTGGAGACCCGCGTTGAATTTCAATATTGTCAATGATTTTCTTCTGGTGAGTAATGAATTGAAGTTCTGCGTAATAAGTACCTGGACGAATAAGCATTTTAAACTTTCCTTCGGCATCCGTCACTGTCCCTTTGACTAATGAGGAGTCGGATGGATTGAACACGCTAACCGTAGCAAATTCCAAAGGCTCCGCCGAGTTTTCATCCATCAGTTGGCCTGTAAAATTAAAAAAGTCACCAGAGCCTCCAGGTCTTCCACCTGGTCTTTGTGCCATAGAGATAAAGGACATTGTAGTCAAAAGAATGAGCAGCATTACTTTTCCAGTCCCTGCAGTATTCAATTTGCGCATGTTGCTTGAGTTGGGTTTTTGATTCACACTTTTAAACCAACTGACTGGTTTTAAGTTCAGTTGACCTGATGAACTAGATGCTCAAACCATAAAAAACCGTCGCTTGAGCCAAATAAATGTGATGAGAGGTAAAGCCACCTCTTTAGCGGTAGAGGTGAGATAGGGCCATACTTCTTATTATTTCTTCATTTTTACCGAAGAAAATTGCAAAGTGAATGGAATATGGTTTTCTACACCAAAATCATTTCCATAATTTAGCAGGCAGACGACCTATACCCCATGCTGGCACATGGCAATGACTACCTATAAGCGTTCCTCGGAACATTTAAATATTCGGTACTACCGGACTCAAATTATTGATTCTTCGCTAGTCATTGGGACCCTTTTGGGGTTGATCACAATTATTATAACACAATTAGACGGGGACACCAGAACGATTGCCCAAAAACTCATTGACTTTTTTGGCTTTGGCTTACTGTCCATCGATGCAATAAGAAGAAAGAAACTATCCAACCGCAGGAAAGCAGGAACTTTGACTGGCGTTCTCTTCGTCTTGGCCATGTCAGATACCTATAGTACAGGATTGCTGGGAGACAATTATTTATTGCTCCCTATGATTCCATTTTTTTTAATCTTGACCTTTGACAAAGCTACGACGATCATATGCTCTTTTGTTACCATCTTCATTTACCTGACCATTGGAGGGTTATTCACCTCCGAGGTATTGCATTTTAGCAATGGTATTGAATCTCATCTGGAGTTCAGTGACTGGGTTGAAAAGGGATTGATTCTATTCATCATGTCCACTGTGATCGTTTATACCATGATCCATTTTGATCAAAATACTTCCATGTTTATTGAAAGGATCAATGATAAAAACGAAGAGCTCAAAAACCGGGAGGCGGACCTTTCTGCCATCACTGAAAGCACCAATGACATCATTGGACTCTTCGACACCAATAAACATTTAGTTGCATTCAACAAGGCATTTTCAGACTATATCCTCGCTGCGGATGGAGTGGTTCTCTACGAAGGACTGGACCTATTAAATCACATCAATGAGTCCAGGGCAGAAGTGTTTCGAATCTACATGGCTCGTGCATTAAAGGGAGAAAAATTTAAAGAGACTATAGAGTACCCCGTTGGTGCAACTCTGCTGTGTTTCATGCTGAGCTTCAACCCAGTTTATAGGAACAATCGTATTATCGGATTTTCGCTCTTCGCAGAAGATATCACGGAATTTCGCAGGGTTCAAAAGGAGTTAGAGAAATACAACACCGACCTGGAGACTTTGGTCCAAGCTCGAACCCAGGAATTAGAAGGCAAAAATGAGGCCTTGCATAAGGGAAACATCCAACTGGAAAATGCATTAAAGGAGTTGAGAGAAACTCAGGGTCAACTCTTGCAGGCTGATAAAATGGCATCTCTAGGAGTATTAGCCGCCGGAGTAGGGCATGAAATTAACAATCCATTGAATTTTATTTTCAATGGAGTTAAGACCATAGAATCTCAATTGAAAGATGAGCCTCCCGCTTCCGTTGAAGATCTGGCTCCATTTTTTGATGTGATTTATGATGGGGTTGACAGGGCGTCAAAAATTGTAAAAAGCCTGAGTCATTTCAGCAGAAAAGCTTCAGACCTCAATGAAACTTGTGATGTTCATGCCATTTTGGAAAACTGCCTTACCATTTTGCGTAGTGAAACGAAGAATAGAGCTCAGGTTAATAAAAAATTCACCAAAAAGGATTTACTGGTTACAGGCAGTGCGGCCAAGTTACATCAGGTATTTCTGAATGTACTTTTCAATGCTTCTCAAGCAATCAAAGAGCGGGGAAAAATCACGATTACCACTGAAAACGAAGATGATTGGATCAATATTGCAATATCCGATAACGGTTGTGGTATCTCGGAAGAAAACCTTAAGAAAATTAGTGACCCCTTTTATACCACAAAAGCCGCTGGAGAAGGTACCGGGCTTGGATTATTTATTACTTACGGAGTAATTGAAGAGCATGACGGAGAAATAAATGTAACTTCGACAGAAGGGATAGGAACCACATTCACCATTTCATTCCCTGTGAAAAACTTATCTAGATGACAGACCAGAAAAAAATGGTATTGTATGTGGATGATGAACCAAACAACCTGCTACTATTCGAAGCGGCTTTTCGGAAGAATTACCATGTAATAACTGCCGATTCCGGGAAAGCAGGACTCGCCAAACTTGATGAGATGCCAGAAATCGAATTGGTGATCAGTGATATGAAAATGCCTGACATGTCAGGAATAGCATTTGTGAAAGAGGCCCGAAAGGAAAATCAGAACAAGTTCTTTTTTATCCTTTCAGGATTCGATTTCAATGAAGAAATTGAGGCCGCTTTAGAAGAAAAAATAATTGATCGTTCTTTCAAAAAACCTTTCAGTCTTGAAGAAATCCAAGAGACAATGGACAGTTATTTAAGTAATAGAACCGATATCAACGACTAGTCGGGAGTCAATCTGGATTTCAAATGACTATAGCGTTCGATGTTAGATGATATTCACCTCAGGTATCAAATCAATCCCGAAGGTTCGGGCTACGGACTTTTGAATATCTTTCGATAATCTGACAATCTCCTTGCCGGATCCACCTCCGTAATTGACCAACACGAGTGGTTGCTGTTCATGGACGCCTATATCACCTCGTCTTTTCCCCTTCCATCCACATTTATCAATCAGCCATGCGGCAGGAATTTTACTCCAGCTATCATCTACTTCGAAGAAAGGGAGATCCGGGTAAATTTCCTGTAATGCCTCTAATAATGGCCTCTCGACCATCGGGTTTTTGAAAAAACTGCCCGCATTTCCAATATCCAGGGGATCCGGAAGTTTCATTTGGCGTATCTGAATAACCGCTTCGCTGATCGCACGTACAGAAAGCTCCTCAACTCCCATCTGGTCCAGTATCGCTTTCAAATTGCCATACCCTATTTTGAAGGACGGCTTTTTAGACAACTTCAACCTTACCCTGGTGATGATGTATTTACCTTTAAGTCTGCCTTTGAAAATACTATGACGGTAGCCAAACTCGCATTCATCAGCAAGAAATGTCTTGGTTTCACCCGTCTTGCCCTCCACCGTATCCAATGAATGAAATACCTCTTTTAGTTCCACTCCATAAGCTCCAATATTCTGGATTGGTGCTGCGCTACGGTTCCGGGAATTAAAGACAGGTTCTCAACACCCCCCAGGTCATTTTCCAGACACCAAAGCACGAATTGATGCCAGACCACTCCAGCACCTACCTCCACAATAACTTCCTCACGTCCCTCTTCCACCACTTCAATACCGTCAATTTCCATTTTTAGGAAAACCTTTCGTTGGTTTCCTGTAAACAACACGTTAGAGCCTCCTCCCAGCACTAACTTGGGCATGGGCCTCAAACGATGATTTGCATAAACTTCTTCAATATCGTCTAAATGATTAATAATGGCGACATATTGTCCATTCACATCAAGACCGAACGTATTGTAAGGTTGTAGTGAAATATTGTGGTGTAACAGCAATTCGAGTTTCTTTATAATCCTTTATATACGACTTTACCTCCAACAATGGTCATCAATGCTTTGGTTTCTAATACCTCTGCTTCATCTATTGTCATGATATCCCGATCCAAAATCGTAAAGTCCGCAAATTTACCCACCTCAACAGAACCAACAACTTCTTCCTGAAAAGCACCATAAGCGGCATCAATGGTGTAGGAGCGCAATGCTTGTTCCCGGGTCATTTTTTGGTCGGGTTCATAACCACCCGTAGGTGTTCCTTGTAATGTTTTTCTGGAAATGGATGCATAGAAGGAAGCGAATGGAGAAATTGGTTCTACCGGAGCATCAGTACCGTTCACAATTTTCACGTCCAGGTCCAGTAATTTCTGCCATACATAGGCGCCCTCCTCAATTCTGTCTTTTCCTAGTCGGTCGATGGCCCAGGGACGATCCGAAGACATGTGAATGGCTTGCATGGCCGGCACTACTCCCAAAGAAGCAAATCGCGGGATATCTTCCCCATTAATGTGTTGTGCATGCTCAATTCTAAATCGGTGATCCCGGGTTTGTTCCGGATAAGCGTTAAAAGCCTTCTCGTAAATATCCAATACTTCACGATTCCCTCTATCTCCGATGGCATGAGTGCACACCTGAAACCCGGCAGCTGTGGCCCTCATGGTCACATCTTCGATAACCTCCATAGGTGTCACATTATGACCAAATTTCCCCGGCGCGTCTTCATACTCCTCCAGCAACCATGCCCCCCGGGAGCCCAATGCACCGTCTGAATATAATTTTACCGCACGGACATTCACTAATTGGTCGACGGTATCAATCTCTGGTCCTTTTGCGAAATACTCCTCAAGCAAATCTTCATCTCGTCCGCTGAGCATCACATGAAGTCGCAGGGACAGGTCTCCTTTTGCTTTAAACTCCTTGAAAAGCTCAATATCTGCACCCGGCGAGCCTGCCTGATGAAAACCGGTTATTCCATGTGCTGCGCAAGATTCCAGGGCAAGTTTTAGCACTCGCTCTCTTCGCTCTTTTGATTCTGCTGGTATAATCGCGGTAATACTTCCCTGTGCAGTTTCATTGAAAATCCCTGTTGGCTGACCACTCAGGCCTTTGAAAATCTCGCCTCCGCCCGGATTTGGACTATCTTTATTGATACCCGCAATTTCCATAGCTCTATCATTTGCCAGTCCTGCGTGACCACTGGCATGTTTTAGCCAAACCGGGTTATTCGGTACTGCTTCACTCAATAAATCATGTGTAGGGAATCCTTTAATGGTATTTTCGGGTTCTTTCGTCCATTTGTCCTGGTGCCAACCCCGACCTATTATCCACTCTCCTTCTGGTGTATCTTCCGCTCGGGCAGCTACGGCATCTACCAGTTCCTGATAGCTCTTTGTTCCCCTCAGGTCCACATTGATCAGGTTTTGCCCGACGCCCATGATATGAGCGTGACCTTCTATTAAACCCGGGTAAGTTGCTTTTCCTTCCAGGTCAATCTCTTCTGTAGCTTCACCAATTAGTGAGCCGATCTCGTCGTTAGATCCTATCCGCCAAATTTTTCCATCTTTTACAGCAACGGCTTCCACCACCTCATTTGTAGTGTTCACGGTATATATCTTTCCATTTAGCAACACCATATCTGCAGTTTCCTTTTCTCCGCAGGCGACAAACATGGCCAGGAATAACAAAGTGATGGTCCAAACTCTCATAGATCAGGTTTTTTGATTCAAGCCTAAATCTATAGTGGATTCCCTAAAGCACACTCAATTCTTTTCAATTCGGAAGAATATGACCTTAATCGGCGCAAATACTAAAAAATGCACATTTCAAGTCTTTCGAAACATTTCGCATTAAATTTGATAGTTCGGAAACATACTTTTTAGCTCCGTGCGTTTTATTTTAGTTTCAATACTTCTATTATTTTTCTTCTCGAAAGCAGTTTCTCAACAACCCGAGAATCAAGATTCAACGAGTACATCGTTCATCAACAAACAGCTTGAAAAGTCGAGAAAGAACCGTCAACACTTCGAATCCATTTTGAAGCATTTTGGTGGAGACCGGGAATCAGCAAGAGATTCTATGACGAGTTTTATTTCGATGCAAAATGAAGAGGAGGCTGCGAAGCGCATACTGGGATATCAAAATAACACACGAATCGATACGCTGAAAATAATCGATCTCAGTTACGGAAGATTGAAAGAAATTCCATCTTTTGTATTTCGGGCTACTGCTACAGAGCGATTAATCCTTGATCACAATGATTTAACAAAGCTCCCCCGTAAAATTCGGAAACTGAAACAATTGAAGAAGTTGGATTGGAGCCAGATCAAAGTGAATCACAAAAAAGCCAGGATCCCAAAACTCAAAACACTGGAATATTTGGACTTGAGTGAAAACTCCTTCGTGAAAATTGCGAAACTGAAAAAACTCAAAAGCCTGAGAACACTCGAGTTATCATCTAACGATTTCAAAAAAATCCCTGTCAAATCCCTGCAAGGCAATGTGCAGTTGGAAAACTTGCTCCTTAACAGTAACACCAATTTAATCGTGGGCCCTGAGAATTACGCAGCTATTCCTAATCTACAAGTATTGAAACTTGGCAGCTGCGGACTAAAGTCAATCGATGAATCGATCTACGGATTAAGCAGTTTGAAGGAGCTCCAACTTCCTGAAAATCAGTTACGAAACATCCCAGGTGGAATCTCCAATTTGCAGCAACTCAAAGTATTGTCCTTTTATCAAAACGAACTAAAAACGTTGCCAGCAGATTTTTACAACCTGAAAAATCTTCGAATTGTTGATTTGTACTACAATCAACTAGAGAAACTGGATACTGCGATTTCATTGATGCAGAACCTTGAGATCCTATATTTATCAAACAATAAAATATACGACATTCCCAGTCACATTGGGAAATTACCAAAACTGCGTGAATTATATCTTGCTTTCAACAATTTGACATCAATCCCGGAACTCAAAGGGCTGACTTCTCTGAAAGTTCTAAGAATTGACAACAATACACTTTATGAGTTTCCGAAAGATTTGTTGTATCTCACCCACCTTACCTATTTGGACTTTTCCAGCAATCAGATAACAGGAATCCCTCCGGGTCTGAATACTTCATACCCTGAAATGCAATTGCTGTACTTCAGAGAAAATCCCATTGATTTTGATATCCCAAGGAACCATTTTATAGCTCCAATGATATTTGAAATGAGTGAACGTGGGGTGGTTTGCTCTCCATCCTTTTCAATAAAAGAAGAAGGACCTCAGTAAGTTCCGGCACTCAGCATCACCAAAGTACAGGCAAATGCGACTTCTATTCCCTGGGCTTCAGCATCTTGCGCAAATTGAGGATTTTCCGTTCCGGGGTTGAAAATGATCCGATTGGGATTGAGGGACAACAAATAAGTTCCCCATTCCTCCTGCCAGAGGGGATTAATGTACAGGGTAATTGTATCTATATCCCGCAAGGCTGGCTTATCCCTCAAATTGATAATCTCCTGACCATTGACCTCTCCTCGCCTGATTCCAATGGGCAAGGTTTCATGACCCGCATTTTGCAACCTAACAGTAGCCATGTGAGCATATCGATGTGAATGAGGAGTAGCTCCTACTACGAGTGTTTTTTTCACTTTCCTGGGTTGTAGATATGTAGAACAAAATAGATTATCAAATAGTGCCTTTGAATTATCTGGAGATATCCTGTGTGGATTTGGCCTTGGTGCTAAAAACACCTCCAAAGGTGAGTCCGAATTGAAATGGCAAATGAAAGCTTGATTTATCAAAATCTTTAAAAACAGGATCGAATTGCTCGCGATCTTCATAATCAACCGTCCAGCGCCGAAAGCTCAAATCCAACCCCACATAAGCATCAATCGAAAAGCCCGGGTTTCGAGAAACACGCATCCATCTCATGCCAATAAACAATCCATAAGAACCCATTAATTCATTGGCTTGAATGGTTCTCCTGCCAAAAGGCAATACCGATTGGTCCAGGACCCTGGCCCTATGAATTTGCGAAGAAATACCTATCTGGTGTCCAAAATATATCAAACCAGCGTTCGACTCCAATGAATAAAATTTCTGACGCAACCTTCCTGTAAAACCACGACTGTAGGTTTCATCCAGATTCAGGTCTTCAATACTTTCAAAGAAATTTGCACGATGATATACCAGCTGTAATTCATACCCCAAACGCTCCTGAAAGTAGTATTCAATGGAAAGGGGGAATTCGTTCAAAAGGACCCAAGCAGGGTTTGCTCCAAGTATCACCGCCCGAAATTCATTCACCCCCTTCTTAAAATACCGAATGGATTTGTCCTTGAACAGATACTCGGGCTTATCGACGGGATTCCGACTAACCTCATTCTTCACGACTGGTTTAGCAATTCGAAATACTGGTCGTGCCTCCTCGTAGATGGGCCTGTAAACACCCGCAAGCGAGCCATCAGGATTAAATAGCTGCCATTCACCGGTGCGTTTCTCTCCATCCATCGGGCCTTTCATTTTGATCCGCTCATCTGGATAATACCCTGTGTATACTCCTTTTCCCTGCTCAAATACTGCCTCACCATCAAGCACTCCATCTTCATTGAAATAGATCCATTTCCCATGCCGCTTCCCATTCAGGATTTCACCTTTAGCTTTCTGTTTCCCGCTAGGATAGTACTCGGTAAAAACTCCGTCACCAACATTGTAAGCACTTTTGGCTTTTATTTCACCACTCTCGTAATACAAATTCCATTGTCCATCTCTTTGGTCCTCCACCAATTCGCCCTCACTACTTTTCTGACCATTTTCATAGTAATAGGTCCATAATCCCGTTTTTTTCCCACTTATATAAGAACCTGACGCTGAAACCTGACCATTCTTGTGATAGAAAGACCAAATACTGTCCCTTAGCCCACTCTTAAAGGTTCCTTTTGCTTCCAGTTCCCCTGATTCGAAATAATACGTCCAAAGTCCCTCACTTTTCCCGTCCTCATTTCTCCCTTCCATACGCAAATCACCCGAAGGGTAAAACTGCTTGTATCCCCCATCACCTGCTTCATAATACGCCTGAGCCTTTACGGTTCCGTCTTCAAAAAAGTAATTCCAGATACCTTCTTTGAGGTCTTTAAAGTACCCACCGCTGCTTTTCTCGTTGCCATTTTCGAAGTAATTGCTCCAGTACCCCGACTTCTGACCTGCAGCAAGCATACCACTGGCTTTTAATGCTCCAGATTCATAGAAATAGTCCCATAGCCCCATCTGCTTTGCCCCACTAAAAAAACCACTGGATTTTTTATTCCCATTTTCATAGAAATAAATCCACAAGCTATCGGGCATGCCTTCAATGTAATATCCTTCTATACGTGGGCTTCCTGATTGGAAATAAGAATAATAAGGACCATTCAATGTGGAATCAATTGACCTGAGTGTAATTATCTCCTTCAGCTTGATTTGATCACTATCATAATATGAACGTGATTCAAACGTCTGCGCCCATGAAAGGCCTGAGACAAAAAAGAAGAGCGCTATGGTCAAGAATCTCCTCATACATAGTTATTACCCATCCACTTTTATGCGTACACCCCAATCTACAATTTCTTGGTCGGACCACAATTCCGGGAAAAAATTAATGCACTGATGTCTGGGTGGTAAGTACTTCTGCCAGTTGGTACCACCGGTGGCTTTAATATCTTCTCGGCTTTTCTGTAAATACCTTGTGGTGGATCTGAAGTGAGCCAATGGCCAAAGAACATTAGCCTTGTGATCAAAACAACGAAGTGCCTCAACAACTTCTTCATCTCCCCTGAAAAACGTTCGATATTGATGGAAAAAGTTGCTTTGCTTCACTTCCTGAGCCTGGCGTAAGAATTCCTTTGAATATTTTTTCTCAAATTGTCTCAGAGTTAGGGTCTTCTTCCCGGACGCCAGTTCTGTCGCACCACGTTTCCAGTAGACAAATTCATATTGATCCTCGATGGTCGCCGATACACTTACTTTGTTTTGAGAATGCTTCGGTACGAGATTGTAAAAATCAGTTGAATTGATTTCAATCTTTCGGTACTGCCCGGATTGAAACCCACTGGAGGGCAACAACGACATTCTAAACTTCAAAAATTGCTCCTGATCCATTCCTTCCAGCATGACATCAAAAGATTCTATCAAGTGATCCAAATAGCGATTGATACGGCGAACCCGTTTCAGATAATTTTCACGATTACCATTAGGGTTATCAATGACTTGCTGCTGTTCGTGCAGGATAAGGTTGAAGTATAGCTCAGTGATCTGGTGATAGATAATGAAGATTTTTTCATCAGGGAAATCAGTGCGTGGTGTTTGCAAACTCAGCAGCGTATCCAGGTGGACATAATCCCAATAAGTGAGGTAATCTGAATATAGCAGTCCATCCAAATAAGAAGAAAGGTCCTGCCCTGTTTGTTGATACTTCTCTCCCAAGGCCCGAATTTGAGCAAAAGTCTTGTCGTCAATTACTGACTTTCCCATTTGAACATCTTAAAAATTGTAAATTTGAGCCATAATACCCTTAAAAACAAAGTACGATAGATGTCACAACAAGTATTAACCCCTACTGATGATATGTTGGCTCAGAACGGAAAAGCTAAGAAGCGAAATTTTGTAGATGATTTTGAATCGCCTGACTTTTATCATATAGATGATCTTCTTACTGAAGAGCATCTCCTGATCAGGTCATCCATACGTGACTTTGTAAAAAAAGAAATTACTCCATACATCGAAGATTGGGCGGAACGTGCACATTTTCCATATGAAATAGTTCGCAAATTTGGCGAGATCGGGGCATTCGGACCTGCTATTCCCGAACAGTATGGAGGAGGTGGACTCGACTACATCTCCTATGGACTGATTATGCAGGAAATTGAAAGAGGAGATTCGGGTATGCGTTCTACCGCATCCGTTCAGGGTTCATTAGTTATGTATCCCATCTATGCATTTGGTTCTGAAGAACAGAAAATGAAATATTTGCCAAAGCTTGGCAGTGGTGAAATGCTTGGATGTTTCGGGCTTACCGAACCTAATCACGGTAGCAACCCCAGTGGGATGGAGACTCACTTCAAAGATATGGGAGATCACTACTTACTCAATGGAGCCAAGATGTGGATTTCTAATGCACCTAAAGCTGACGTAGCAGTGGTATGGGCCAAAAATGAAGAAGGCCGAATCCATGGCTTAATTGTAGAGCGAGGTATGGAGGGTTTCAGTACGCCTGAAACTCATGGAAAATGGTCCTTAAGAGCTTCGGCGACGGGAGAATTGGTTTTCAGTGATGTGAAAGTTCCGAAGGAAAATCTACTTCCGGGGAAAAGTGGTCTCGGAGCCCCCATGAAATGTTTGGACAGTGCCCGCTTTGGTATCGCCTGGGGAGCCATTGGCGCAGCCATGGATTGCTACGAGTCTGCCAGGAAATACGCAGCAGAACGTATACAATTTGATAAGCCGATCGCATCATTCCAATTGATCCAAAAGAAACTGGCAGAAATGCTCACCGAAATCACCAAAGCCCAATTGGTAAACTGGCGATTAGGCAAACTTATGGACGAAGGAAAGGCCTCTACCGCTCACATATCACTAGCCAAGAGAAACAACGTGGCTCTGGCCTTGGACATTGCCCGGGAAGCCCGACAGATCCACGGCGGTATGGGTATCACAGGAGAATATCCGATGATGCGTCACATGGCGAATCTCGAATCAGTAGTCACCTACGAAGGAACTCACGACATCCACTTGTTGATCCTTGGTGCTGAGATTACTGGAATCCCTGCATTTAAGTAAATAGAAATTATTGGCTATACGAGGGACGCAAGTTTCGAAAACTTCGTGCCTCGTATACTTTCTTCACTCTTTGATCATTGCAAGTGAAAACAGTCATTTGTAAGATTTGACTTTAAGAAAAAGCCACACTGACCGGCTTTGGTCATTCCATTTAACTAATTTCAAAACTTGGAATGGTCGTGAACATACCAATTCATCAACAATTATCCCGTTTTGGGACTCCACGTACTTCATAGGTCGAAGAATTGAACCATATTACTACTAACCAACCACCTGCACCACTGGGTTAGACTATATGAGTTCAGCTTTCGAATTCGATCAACTTCGAAAAGATTATATTGACATCAACAGTCGATATGAACTTCTTTTTGAAAAAAGCCTGAATCCAATTGCTGTCACCGATCAGAATTTCAAATTCACAGAAGTAAACCACGCTTTTTGTGAAATGCTTGGATACTCCAAATCGGAAGTGCTTTCCCTCTCTATGCCCGAGGTTTCCTACAAAGACTCAGCTGACAAAAGTATTTACCTAATCCGGCAAATGATTGATGGAGAAATAGAAGATTTCTCCATCATGAAAAAGTATAAGAAGAAGGATGGATCCTTAATCAATGCCAATACTGCTGTAAAGGCGCTGAGAGATGAATCCGGTGCTTATGAAGGAGCTATTGCTTCGATTGAGATACTTACGATGGAAAAACTCAGAAATATGCAATCTTCAATTGACCAATTAGAAGATTTTGCACAGCTCTTATCTCATGACTTGCGTGCACCGCTCACCAATGTCATGGGATGCATCTCTCTTCTTAAAGAGGATCCCGTTCTGACTGACAATGAAGAAAGTAGAAAAATCCTAAACACCATTGCCAAGTCCTCAGAAAGGATGTCAAACATGATCTCCGAAATTCTAAACAATGCCATGGTCTCTCAGGAATGTGAAACGGACATGCTAGGCGAGATCAATCTCAGAAGCTTGGTTGCTGATGTCTTAGAAAACCTACAATTCGATATTGACCGGCTAAATGCCACGATTCACTACGGTAATTTATTCTCCATAACAGGCTACTATTCTCAGTTGGTGCAGTTATTTCAAAATCTAATCTCCAATAGCCTGAAATTCCGCAGACAGGGAGTACCGCCAAAAATCAAGATATCAGCCACAAAAATGGCGCAAGGAATCAAATTCCGATTGACAGACAATGGCATTGGCATCCCCGAAGAAGCTCTAGCTAATGTATTCACCAAGTTTTATCGCGTCAACCATGAAAACCAAGTAGGGTTCGGCCTTGGGTTATCCACCTGTAAATCGATCATCCGGGAATATGGTGGCTCCATTTCGATTGATTCTGAAGTGAATCAAGGAACGACCATTACTTTTACGCTGATTGGTCACATGTGACCATCATTCATCTCTCAAGCTTTTTACTGGGTTAGCAATGGCCGCTTTGATCGACTGAAAACTGACTGTACCTAATCCAATTAATAGTGCTGTTCCAGCGGCAAGTAGGAAAACGAACCAACTGACTCCTGCCGAATAGGCAAAACTTTCCAACCAGCTACTCATCCAATACCAGGCAATGGGTATAGCCAATAGTGAGGCAATCCCGACCAGTTTCATGAAATCAGAAGAAAGTAACATCACAATCTGTGGAACCGTAGCCCCTAATACCTTTCGGACTCCAATCTCCTTAATACGTTGGTTAATCACAAAAGCCGAAAGGCCCAACAAACCAATACAGGCAATCAGAATCGCAAGTATGGTGAAGATGCTAAAAATCCTACCCGTAGCTAATTCAGATTCATAGAATGCCTCCATGTTGGCATCCAGGAAATAAGATTGGAAGGGTGCCTGAGGCACAAATTCTGCCCACTTAGTCTCAATAGCGCTTAAGGTATTTTGGATATCTCCTTCTTCTACACTGATTACCATTTTGGTACGGAACTGAAAAGGTCCCTCCATACTGGTAAAAGCAGCTGGTTTCAAATCTACGTGTAAAGATTGGAAATGGAAATCATTGATCACTCCAACAATCGTGTATTCTCGTGGTTCTGCATTGGCTGCAATTTCAATCAGTTTACGTCCAATGGGGTTAGTAAGTCCCAATTTCTCTACCGCTGACCTATTAAGTACAATAGATAAAGAGTCATCAAAGTTTTTGGAAAAAAACCTCCCTTCCAGTACTTCCATCTGCATCGTCGCAGGTAATTCATCATCGAAGGACATCTGTCGCATGATCATGCTTTCTTTTTGACCGGTACCAGGTACCCTGACGCTGAAATCCCCCGCCTGATCTCCTGGCATATTGGAGGAATATGAACTTACTTTTACATTGGGTAATCTGTTAATTTCGTTTTTGAAGGTCTCAAACCGAGCATTATCCTGAGATTGTCCATTAATTGCCCCTGCATTTTCGACAACAATGATGTTATTTTTCTCAAATCCCAGAGGCTTGTTTTGCATGAACTCCATCTGATTAAAGACAATCAGGGTAGCGCTTATTAGTATAATGGAAATAGCAAACTGTAGCACCACAAGTGCATTTCTTAGGTTAATACCCGTCTTACTTCCACGTAACCTTCCTTTTAGAACAGAGAGCGGGCTAAATGACGATATAAAAAAGGCCGGATACAACCCCGCCATTACACCGATTAATACAACAATACCTACGACAGCCACTAAAGTCAATGGGTCCATAATCTGAACAAGAGTCAGCGGCCGCCCTGCCAATTCATTAAACCAGGGAAGAACTAAAGCTACAACTCCGAGTGCAATGAAGGCGCTTAATATGGACATCAGAATCGATTCTGTTAAGAATTGCGCTACCAAATGCTGTTTGGCGGACCCCAACACTTTCCTGATCCCCACTTCCTTTCCTCGCTCCGTGGATCGTGCCGTGGAAAGGTTCATGAAATTGATACAGGCAATGAACAGAATGAATATGGCTACCACGCTGAAAATGTAGACATAATTGATATTGCCATTAGCTTTCATCTCATTCTCCAGATTCGAATGTAGATGTATGTCTTTGACATGCATCAAATGATAGTTATACCCATTTCCCGCCTCAATGTATGCATCGTAAGAAATTCCGTTTCGTTGCTGTATAGGACCCTCTGCATATTGTTTCACAAAGGCGGGCAGTTTTTCTTCTACCACCATGGGGTTGGTACCCGGCTGCAATTTGAGGTATGTCATTGCCGAAAACCCAACCCAATTCTCCTGATTAAAGAATGGAAACTGGTGTAAAGGCGTCAGGTAGTCAAAAATGAAATGAGAATTATGTGGATAATCGAATGCAACTCCCGTTACCTTCTTGGATGATCCAAAAAACTCTATAGTTTTCCCCATAGGGTCCTCGTTCCCAAAAAGTTTCTTGGCAATGGACTCGGATAAGACAACAGAGTTTGCATCTTTCAAGGCCTCATCTTTGTTGCCCACTTTCAATGGGATATTCAATATCGATAGCAAAAAGGAATCGGCAAAAATGATATTGTCTTCCAGATAGGCATCTGACCCGACCGTAACATTGGATGGATTGAAAGGCTTGAAGCAACGACCTTGTGCAATGACTTCCGGAAAATCTTCGACCATTTGCGGTCCAAAGGAATGGGGTGCAAGTGGGTAATTGACTTCTCTCTCAGGATAAACCCGATTGATCCACATTCGATAAACATCATCCTCTTGAAATTCATCATAGGACAAATCATAATCCACATACAAAAAGATGGCCATACAGGTGGTCATACCAATGGCAAGACCGAAAACATTTGTAAGTGTGAAACCAACTTTCTTAAGGAGGCTTCTCCAGGCTGATAGGATGAGGTTGCGAAGCATAGGATAGGTTTAAAAGTTCCTGAACTTAAAAGATAGTACTCTTATCCTTACCAATAGTTTCAATTTATTGTCAGACGGATAAAAACAGATGACAAACGAGTTTCAATCCATCAATAATTGATACCGAACTCCTTCTTTAAAATGTCTCTCCGGTGTTCAGCACCTTCAACTTTCTCGTCCTTTCTTTCTCCATTTTCCTTCACCATATACTTCTCATTGAAGATAGTTTTCCTTCCATTTTCTGTCGCCAGGGTCACCACCGTATTTTTCACAAAATAAGATTCAGGGGAAAACTGCTTGAAGTGGCATTGATCTTTAAATTCAACAATACTTCTCGAAATAGCTGAAAACTGATACTTCTTCTCAAATTCGATTCCATCCGAAGACATCCATAGCAACCACGATTCCTCTATTTCTTCTAACTTGAAGTGATTTCTTCCATCGGATTGAACTTTGTCTGGAATTACCATGACAGGCTTTACAAATAAATCACCAAAACCAACATCACAAAGCCAAAGATGGTCAGCCAGAACTACCAGAAGTGCCAGATGATCAAACTCAGGCCCAGGATCACTATCAAAAACCCGAGCCGAAATCATATTTACGTTGAAACCAATTTCGGATAGCAGTTCAAAAAAAAGGTAATTCAACTCATAGCAAAACCCACCGCGTTTATTGATCGCCACCTTTTCATAAAGATGACCAAGTTCCAGTCGAATGGGCACTTTCTGTTGAACATCGATATTTTCAAAAGGGACGGACCTAACATGAAATTCATGCAAACGGAAAAGTGAAGCTAAGTCCGGTGAGGGTACCCCTTCAAAATTGATCCGATTAAGCAACTCAGTCCACATCTAAATAATTCCTTCTTAAAGTTTTTCACAATGAGCAAGTAAGCTTCTATGCATCAAGGCATTAAGTTTTTCTCTCAGATTGGATCCAGCTTTATTTTCAATAAGTCTTCCATCGATCTCTACCACCGGCGTGAGTTCACCCATGGTACCTGTTGCAAATACTTCATCTGCATTATAAAATTCCATCAGGCTCAGGTCTCGCTCCTCCAAAGCCATATTATGGGCTTTTGCAAGCTCCATTACGAACCCTCTGGTAATACCATGTAGGCATGCATGAGCAAAAGGTGTAAATAATTTTCCCTCTTTCACCATAAAAAGGTTTGTGTCATTGAGTTCCGCCACAAACCCACGATCATCCAGCATGATTGCCGCATCCACGTTGGAAATATTTGCTTGAATTTTGGCAAGAATGTTATTTAGCAAATTGTTATGATGGATCTTGGAATCGAGGTATTGGGGTCCGTTTCTCCGTTGAGTGGATGTAATCACGCGAATCCCAGCTTCATTATCATAAACCAACGGCTTCCATTCCGCTAAGACAATCAGGCAACTCCCCTGTTGGTTAAGCCGCGGATCCATCCCCGAAGTAACTTTTTCCCCTCGAGTCAGGGTCAACCTTACATGGGCATCCTTATCCATATTGTTCGCAACGAGGGTTTGCCTGATCGCATTTTTGATGAAATCTCTTGTTGGTACATGCGTAAATAGCAAAGCTTTTGCGGACTCATATAACCGATCCAAATGTCTATCCAAATGAAAAATCCCCGTCTCATAAACACGAAGGCCTTCCCAAATGGCATCACCACCCTGTACGGAACTATCAAATACAGACACCCTGGCTTCATTTCTAGGATATAGTTGATCTCCTACCCAAATCTGCAAATTGGCATTCTTGGGATCGTATGTTTGCAACATTTTACGAGGGTTAGTTGGCTAGATTTTCACTAAAGTATCAATTGTCTTGAATCTTCACGAAAAATACCGTGCATGCGAAGATAGAAATCCTGCATTGACTCAAAAAATGAAAGCGATGATTCCCCTCTCCCCCACTTCTGCTACTTTTGCAGCTTCGAAAAAATTGACGATCAAACATGGCCTCATTATCGACGAAGTACAATCCTTCGGAAGTAGAAGACAAATGGTATCAAACCTGGATGGAAAAAGGGCTTTTCTCTGCGGAAGTTAACCCTGAAAAAGAACCATATTCCATTGTGATACCTCCCCCAAATGTTACGGGAGTCTTACACATGGGGCATATGTTGAACAATACCATCCAGGATATTCTTATCCGAAAAGCCCGCATGGAAGGTAAAGAAGCTTGCTGGGTACCTGGTACTGATCACGCCTCCATAGCGACAGAAGCCAAAGTTGTGAAAATGTTGCGGGAAAAGGGCATCAAAAAAAGTGATCTTTCCCGCGACGAATTCCTCAAATACGCCTGGGAATGGAAAGAAAAATATGGTGGAATCATCCTTGAGCAACTAAAGAAATTAGGTGCTTCCTGCGATTGGGATCGGACTGCTTTCACGATGGATGACGATTACTACAAAGCTGTAATCCGTGTATTTGTTGATCTCTATAAAAAAGGCTACATCTATCGGGGGTTACGTATGGTCAATTGGGACGTGGAAGCACAAACGGCAGTTTCAAATGAAGAGGTTGTATATCAGGATGGTGGTGAAGCCTCACAACTGTATTCCGTACGCTACCAAGTCAAAGATTCAGATGAATCAGTAGTCATCGCCACGCAGCGACCGGAAACGATCTTAGGTGACACGGGTATTGCTGTAAACCCGAAAGACGACCGTTACCAACACCTGATTGGAAAAACAGCGATCGTTCCATTCGTTGAGCGAGAAATTCCCATCATTGCCGATGAATATGTAGAGTTGGATTTTGGTACCGGTTGTTTGAAGGTAACTCCAGCACATGATCCAAATGACTATGAGATTGGAATACGTCATGAACTTGAAGTGGTGGATACGATTGATCTGCGAGGCAATCTCAATGAATCCTGTGGAGTGGAGAAATACATCGGTATGGAGCGCTTCAAAGCAAGAAAGGAAATCATCAAGGACTTGAAAGCCGCAGGCATCCTGGTAGGCAGTGAAGAATTCACAACCAGAATTGGTCGCTCTGAAAGAACAGATTCTGTAATTGAGCCTAAGCTTTCCCTGCAGTGGTTCATCAAGATGAAGGATATTTCCAGGAAGGCACATCAGGTGGTCAAAGAAGATGAAATCCTTCTTTATCCCTCCAAGTTTAAGAACACCTACAACCATTGGATGGAGAACGTTCGTGATTGGTGTATCTCTCGTCAACTTTGGTGGGGTCAGCGTATTCCTGCCTATCATTTCGGTCAGGGTGAAGAAGATTATGTTGTGGCTGAAAATGCGGAGGAAGCGCTAAAACTTGCGCAGGAAAAGTCTGGAAACAAAACGCTCACACCCAGTGACCTCAAGCAAGATGAGGACGTATTGGATACCTGGGCTTCCTCATGGCTTTTCCCTATTCAGGTATTCAATGGCCTGAACCCGGACCATTTCGACAATGAAACTGGTAAGATCAAAAAAGGCTCAAATCCAGCGCTCGATTACTTCTATCCGACGGACACTCTGGTAACCGCTCCTGAAATCCTGTTCTTCTGGGTCGCCAGAATGATCATTGCAGGCTATGAATACATGGACGATAAACCGTTCAAGAATGTATACCTGACTGGAATCGTAAGGGACAAGTTGCGACGAAAAATGTCTAAGTCCCTTGGTAATTCACCTGATCCTCTCGATCTGATCGCAAAATACGGTGCGGATGCGGTACGAACAGGTATGCTGTTTTCATCCCCTGCTGGAAATGATCTACTCTTCGATATTGAGTTGATCGAGCAAGGTCAAAAGTTTTCCAATAAGATCTGGAACGCCTTCCGATTAGCACATGAGTGGGAGGTTAAGGATATTGAACAACCGGCTTGCAACGAGATGGCCATCGACTGGTTCGAAGCTAACTTCAATAAGGCACTGGCAGAAATCGAAGATCATTTCTCGAAATTCAGAATCTCAGATGCATTAAAAGCACTTTATAAGTTGGTATGGGATGATTTCTGCAATTGGTACCTTGAATGGGTCAAACCGGCCTATCAACAGCCAGTTGACTCTAAAACGCTGGAAAAAACCTGGTATTTCTTCGATAAGGTACTCAGGGTCACACACCCATTTATGCCCTTCATTTCAGAAGATTTATGGCAGCGCATGGAGCGAAAATCCGATGAATATCTAATTAAGGCGGATTGGATTAAACCTATT
Organism: Cyclobacteriaceae bacterium; assembly: GCA_965215825.1. Classification (GTDB taxonomy): domain Bacteria; phylum Bacteroidota; class Bacteroidia; order Cytophagales; family Cyclobacteriaceae; genus JAWPMT01. The sequence goes on from CBDCEM010000003.1 coordinate 4,087,353, forward strand.
GACTTTGACCCGGAACTGGTAAAAACAGCTGGCACCCTATTTGAGATCGTAAACAACATCCGGAATGTAAGAAGCAGCAAGGGTTTACCTAAGCACAAAGCATTACCCTTAACCATCAATGCAAACAAGAGTGCATATGCTTCATTGGTTCCTTCTATAGAAAAACTGGGAGTAATCTCAGAAGTGCATTTCTCTACTGAAAAACCTGCCAGTTCCTTCAGTTTTGTGGTCATTTCGACGGAATTCCACCTTGAAGCAGAAGGCCTGGTAGATACTGAGGCTGAACGTGAAAAGCTGCAAAAGGAGCTAGATTATAACAGAGGGTTTCTCAACTCGGTGATGAAGAAGCTCAGCAATGAGAAATTCGTCAAAGGTGCACCTGAAAATGTAGTAGTGGCGGAGCAAAAGAAAAAAGCCGATGCCGAAGCGAAGATCAGGACACTGGAAGAAAGTTTGGAGCGATTGTAGAGAGTGGTATTTGGTATTTGGTATTTGGTATTTGGTATTTGGTATTTGGTATTTGGTATTTGGTAAATTGAATATCTTCTTTTACTTAACAGTGTGGATTGCACTTTTCGCCGAATACCATATGCTTCAAAAACGCGCGGCCATCAACAAGCTCAGGTCTTTATATCCCAGATTATACTTCTTAGCCAGGTTGAAATTAGTAAGCGTTCCCTTGTAGGTATACACTCCTTTCATGAACCAACGGTGTGAAAAGATCATTTCGTCGATACCTCCTTCTTCTGCGATCCGAACCACCATTGGAGTAATAATGTTGGAGATCGCAATAGTTGCTGTTTGTGCTACGCGACTTGCAATGTTTGGCACACAATAATGCGTGACTTCATACTTTCTAAAAGTAGGTTTATCATGAGTAGTTACTTGGCTGGTTTCAACACATCCTCCCTGATCTACACTCACGTCAATGATAACTGCCCCGTGCTTCATATTGGCCACCATTTCCTCTGTTACCACACACATGTTTTGACCATCTTCTCCTCTGATAGCTCCAATCAACACATCCGCTTGTTCTAAGGCCCTTTCCAAAGTCGGGTTTTCGATCGTACCCGTATGTACCTGCTGCCCAATGGCATGTTTCAGTCTTCTAAGCTTGAATATATGGTTATCATAAACCTTTACATCTGCCCCCAATCCAAGCGCGGCCCTTGCAGCATATTCAGCAACTGTACCCGCACCTAAGATCACCACATTGGTGGGTGGAACACCTGTGATGCCTCCTAAGATTACCCCACGTCCTGCCCCGGTGCTGCTCAAATACTCCGCTGCAATTAACATGACTGTACTCCCTGCAATTTCACTCATGGCACGAACCAGTGGAAGCCCGCCTACTTTATCCTGAATAAATTCGTAACCAATGGCTGTAATTCGTTTTTTCCCTAGGGCATGAAGATAGTCTATGGACTGCTCTCCTGTTTGAAAAGCGGAGATCAACACTGCCCCCGTTTTCATCATATCAATTTCTTCCAGTGAAGGTGGGGCCACTTTCAAAATCAGTTCTGCTTGCATCACCGCTTTTCGGTCATACACGATTTTGGCACCCGCTTCACTATAATCCCGGTCTGAAAAATTGGCAAGCTTCCCGGCATTGCTTTCTAGCATCACTTCCAGGCCATTATTCACAAGTACTGAAACAGAATCGGGCTTTAAAGAGACCCGGCTTTCTTGAAAGCGTGTCGCTTTCGGAACGCCAATAGATATAGATTTAGCTCCCTTCCTTATTTTCAAAGGTGCTTCCTCGGGAGAGAGTACGCTTTCCCTGACAATTTCCGCAAAACCGGAGGGTTTTTTTCCCACTTTAAATTAGGTCGAGAGTGATACTTCGGGTCTTTTCATCTACTAAATTAATACTTATTTTCAGGTGGTCTTCAGGAATGAGTGTGGGGATCTTTTCTGGCCATTCAATAAAGCAAAAATCATTGGAATAGAAGTAGTCTTCAATGCCTATATCCAGGGCTTCATTTTCCTTTTTCAGGCGATAAAAATCGAAGTGATAAATAGAAGCTCCCATATCATCCAGGTATTCATTGACGATCGAAAAAGTGGGCGAACTCATAACATCCGATACGCCAAGTTGCAGACAAATCTCCTTGATCAAGGTTGTCTTACCAGCCCCCATTTCTCCATAAAAACACCATACTTTCTTATCAGCACCCCGATCTAGTAACTCCCTGGCTACTTGCGGAAGGTCCGACTCGATATAGCTATTCAGGATCATTTAGGTGAAAGTGAGATGAAAGGGATGATCATTTCTTCCATACTGATACCTCCATGTTGGAACGTATCCTTATAGAAATTGACATAGTAATTGTAATTGTTGGGATATGCAAAGAAGTAATCTTCACTGGCAAAAGCGTAAGCCGTACTCATGTTGACTTTTGGCAATTTAAGTTCATCCGGATTTCTTGATGAATAAATCGCTTCTTCATCAAACGCGAGGTTTCTACCAGCTTTGTAACGGAGATTGGTGTTGGTATTTCGGTCTCCTACAATTTTTTCTGGTCGGTTCACACGAACAGTTCCGTGATCCGTTGTGATGAGTACTTTTACATTTTTTTCTGAAAGTCTCTTCAACGCATCATGTAACGAAGAATGGGTAAACCAGCTTAGCGTCAATGACCGATAGGCTGATTCATCAGGAGCCAACTGGCGAATCATCTGCATATCTGTTCTTGCATGAGAAAGCATATCAACAAAATTGTAAACCACTGCATTTAGTCGGTTCGACATCAAATTATTTATGTTCTCGGTAAACTGTCGCCCTTCATGTGCCTGAATAATCTTGTTATAAGAGAATCGGATATCGATTCGTTCTTTTTTTAAATGTCTCGCTAACAGCTCCTTCTCATGCGCATTTTTACCTTCTTCTTTGTCCTCACCCACCCACAGGTCAGGATGATGTCTCGCGATATCCTTTGGCATCAAGCCGGAAAAGAGGGCATTTCGTGCATATGCAGTAGTAGTCGGTAGAATAGAGTAATACTGTTCCTTGTAGTCGATCTCAAACATTTTGGCAATTTCCGGCTCTATTACCTCCCACTGATCCTGTCTTAGATTATCTATTACAATGAGAAAAGTTGGTCTATCTTCCTTAAGCTCAGGAAAAACCAGTTTTTTTAATACTTGATGTGAGAGCAACGGTCGGTCAATATTCGGATCATTGAGCCAATCCACGTACTCCTCCTTGATGAATTTGGAGAAATTGGAATTTGCTTCATTTTTCTGCATGTGGAAGACCTCATGCATGCTCTTATCCTCGGTATTGTCTATTTCAATTTCCCAATAAACCAATTTTTTATAGAGCTCTGCCCATTCCTTGAAATCAGTGACTTCATTGAGCTCCATACTTAGATTTCTAAATTCCTGTTGGTAATGCAGGTTGGTTTTTTCTGACACCAGCCTATCATTGTCCAGTATTTTCTTGATTGAAAGAAGTATTTGATTCGGATTCAGAGGTTTGATCAGGTAGTCGGCAATTTTTGATCCGATCGCTTCCTCCATGATGTATTCTTCTTCACTTTTGGTGATCATGATCACCGGAAGGTTAGGATGCGTTGATTTGATATAGTTCAATGTCTCCAACCCCGTCATACCCGGCATATTCTCATCCAGAAAAACCGCATCAAAAGTGTTATGATCGATTTCTTCTAAAGCATCCGTACCACTAATGACAGGCACCACGTCATACCCTTTACTGTTTAAAAATAAGATGTGAGGCTTCAACAGGTCGATTTCATCGTCTGCCCAGAGAATTTTGTACTTCATACTTGCAATTTATGGGTAATACATCCCAATCGGCACTTCAGGTAAATTTTATTGGCTATTCTGAAGCGCCAGAACGTTCCTTTTTTAATTGAAACGCAATTCAAGAAAATTAAATTGAAAGATGTGTATGATTTAACTTCGCTTAACAAAAGCAAACACACTTGAACAAGAAGAAGATCTTCAACGATCCGGTTTACGGATTTATTTCTGTACAGTCCGATCTGATTTTCGACATTATACAACACCCCTACTTTCAGCGATTGAGACGAATCAAGCAATTGGGACTGACTGATTTCGTTTACCCTGGTGCCTTACACACCCGGTTTCATCATGCCATCGGAGCTATGCACCTGATGGACAAAGCGCTTGAATCACTTCGATCCAAAGGTCATATGATCTTCGATGCGGAAGCAGAGGCTGCGACTGTTGCGATCCTCCTTCATGATATTGGACACGGTCCATTTTCTCATACACTGGAGTTTAGTTTATTCCGTGACATTCATCACGAGCAAATCACGCTATGGACTATGAAAAAGCTGAACAAAGAATTTGGTGGGCGTCTGGAAATGGCCATCCAGGTTTATCAGGGGAATTATCCAAGAAAATTCTTGACCCAACTGGTCTCAAGCCAACTGGATACGGATCGTATGGATTACTTACAGCGCGATTGCTTCTTTACCGGTGTGAGTGAGGGTACGATCGGTGCGGAGCGAATCATAAAGATGCTCAATCTCGTAGATGATGAATTGGTTGTAGAAGAAAAGGCTATCTACAGTCTTGAAAACTTCCTTAGTGCCAGGCGTCTCATGTACTGGCAAGTATATCTCCACAAAACAGCTATTAGCGCAGAACGCATGTTAATTGAATTGATCAAACGTGCCAAAAAACTTACGCAAGAAGGTAAAGAAGTGACCGCTACCCCAGCATTAAGGCTATTTCTGGAACGGAACATTGGTCAAAAAGATTTCGAAGATGATCCAGATATCTTAGATGTATTCATGGTAATGGATGATACAGATATCTGGGGTTCGATCAAATTTTGGGCGAATCATCACGATAGAGTGCTTCATACAATCAGCAAAATGTTACTCGACCGAAAACTCTTGCGAGTCAAGCTTTTTAATGAACCAATCCCAAGAGAAAAGTACGATCAACTGGTCAAGGAAGTAGCCAGGTCCAGGGGTTTCTCAGAAACGGATGCCAAATACTTCGTAAAAAAAGGAAAGGTCACCAATGCGGCTTACGTTTCTACTGGTGAAAGCATCAAAGTTTTGATGAAGGATGACTCTGTTCTGGATGTGGCCCACGCCACGGATTTGCCCAATATCAAAGCTATGAGCAAGATTGTGAAAAAATATTACCTGTGTTGGCCTAAAGACATCAACTTTACAGCTTAAAACCGGGTCTTCTAAACAGAGGCGTTTTTTAATCCGACATTATTGCATGGAATTTAATCTGGAGCAAGTAGCTCACATTCTTAATGGTAAACTGGAGGGCGATGGTAGCCTGACAGTATCAACGATCAGCAATATTGAAGACGGAAAACCAGGCAGTATCACGTTCCTGTCTAACTTGAAGTATGAGTCTTATCTCTACGATACTTCGGCCACTGCGATCATTGTAAGTGAAACATTGCAACTCAAAGAACCTGTGAGCAACGCTCTGATTCGGGTTGAAGATCCATATGCGAGTTTCACTACTCTTTTATCTGAATATCAGCGACTTACAACTATTGTAAAAACAGGATTGGAGTCCCCGAATTTCATTAGTCCCACCGCAAAAATTGGGACGGATGTCTACATTGGAGCATTTGCCTACATTGGGGACAATGCAATCATCGGAGACGGTGCCCAAATCTATCCACAGTCATATGTTGGTGACAATGTGCACATTGGAGATAGCAGTATTCTGTATCCGGGAGTAAAAGTCTATTCAAATTGTCAAATAGGGTCAAAATGCACACTTCAAGCAGGTGCTATCCTAGGTAGTGATGGTTTTGGGTTTGCCCCTCAGACAGATGGCACCTATCAGGCAATTCCACAACTAGGAAAGGTAATTGTAGAGGATCATGTCGATATTGGTGCGAATACGGTTGTTGATTGTGCCACTTTTGAATCTACTGTGATTAAAAGTGGAGTAAAACTGGACAATCTGATCCAGATAGCACACAATGTTGAAATTGGAGAAAACACTGTCATCGCAGCCCAGGCGGGCATTTCAGGGTCGACGAAAATTGGAAGGCAGTGTGTCATTGGAGGTCAGGCCGGTATCGTGGGACATTTGAAGCTTGAAGATGGCACAAAAGTTCAGGCACAGTCAGGAATGACAAAAAACACGAAACCCGATAGCGCCTGGTACGGTAGTCCCGCCATCGCTTACAACAATTATGTCAAATCCTATGCAATATTTCGGAAGCTGCCTGATGTCATTAAGCGGCTGGGTGATCTTGAAGAAAAACTTCTAAATTTGGCCGCCGAAAAAGGAAGCGGGTCATAGACCCATATCTGTGTTAATTTAAATTCGTTCTAAAACAATCTTTTCACTACATGATCAAAAGGGAGAGCCTTGTCTGCATTTTTTTCCATAATCTTGCGACAATCCTATGAAGCTATATCAGCATACCGTCAAGGACAAAATCACCATTTCAGGAATAGGCTTGCATACAGGAGTTATTTCAAATATGACTTTTGTTCCCGCCAAGACCAATCATGGCATCAAATTCCAGCGAATCGACCTGGAAGGTCAACCCCTCGTTCGAGCAGATGTCGATAATGTAGTAGACTTATCACGTGGCACTTCCATCGAAGAGAATGGCGCACGTGTAAATACAGTCGAACATACACTTGCAGCACTAGTTGGGCTTGAAATCGATAATGTATTGATCCAGTTGGATGGGCCGGAACCACCGATAGTGGACGGAAGCTCAGAAGGGTTCATTAACGCCATTCTGGAAGTTGGATTAGAGGAGCAGAATGCACAAAGAAACTTCTTCGAAGTACCTGAGAGCGTATTCTATCAAAACAAGGAAGATGATATAGAGTTAGCGGCATTACCATTGGACGACTACCGGCTTACCGTAATGGTGGACTATAAATCTCCAGTGTTGGGAAGTCAACATGCTACGCTCAATAATATTGAGGATTTCCGCAAGGAAATTGCTCCTGCAAGAACATTCTGCTTCTTGCATGAAATCGAAGTTTTGTATAAAAACAACCTGATCAAAGGAGGTGACCTGAGTAATGCCATTGTCATCGTGGATAGGGAAATAAAAGAAGATGAGCTGGATTACCTGGCAGATCTTCTTAAAAAAGAAAAGGTAAAAGTGGAAGGTGAAGGCATTCTCAATAATGTCACCCTCAGGTACAAGAACGAGCCTGCGCGTCACAAATTACTTGATGTTGTTGGCGATCTGGCTTTGGTAGGAAGACCTCTTAAAGCCCAAATCATGGCCGCGAGACCAGGACATGCAGCCAACATCGCTTTTGCCAGAAAACTCAAAAAAGTGATGCTTCAATCTGAGGAAAACAAAGTTCCTCTGTATGATCCGAAGCTTCCGCCGGTGATGGATATCCATCAAATTCAAAATTTGCTACCTCACAGATACCCATTCCTTTTAATTGACAAGATTTTTCATCTCGATGATGAAACAGTGGCTGGCATCAAAAATGTGACCATGAATGAGCCATTTTTCCAGGGGCATTTTCCCGGAAACCCTGTCATGCCTGGCGTGTTGCAGATTGAAGCAGTCGCTCAAATCGGAGGTATTCTCGCAATGAATACGCTGGATGACCCTGAAAACTATTGGACTTATTTTTTAGGAATAGAAAATTTCAAGTTTCGTAAAATGGTAATACCAGGTGATACGTTAATTATCAGGTGCGATCTGATCGCTCCAATCAGAAGAGGTTTTGTGAAAATGAAAGGAACGGCTTACGTCGGCAATAATCTGGTCTGTGAAGGAACGATGACCGCTGTACTCACAAGAAAAGACAAATGACAAACCCAGTTGCATTCATACATCCGGAAGCACGATTAGGTGAAAATGTAGTCATTGAGCCTTTTGCATATATTGACAAAGACGTTGAAATTGGCGACAATAGCTGGGTGGGGCCGAATGCCTGTATCTGGGAAGGGGCCAGAATCGGCGCTCATTGTAAGATATTCCCTGGCGCACAAGTTTCTGCTGTTCCACAGGACTTAAAATATGAAGGTGAAAAAACTCAAACGGTAGTTGGTGATCATACCTCGATAAGAGAATTTGTCACTATTTCCAGGGGTACCAGAGAGCGCGGAGAAACCACTATTGGAGCCCACTGTTTACTTATGAATTATGTGCATATAGCCCATGATTGTATGTTGGGCGATCGTTGTATAATTTCCAATTCTGTTCAGGTGGCAGGACATGTCGAAATAGGCGATTATGCAGTCATAGGAGGCTTGGCAGCCGTTCGCCAATTTGTACGAGTAGGTCCTCATGTAATGATCGCCGGTGGTTCACTGGTCAGAAAGGATGTACCTCCTTATGTTTCCGCTGCAAGAGAACCTTTGGGTTACAGTGGAGTCAATGCTATTGGATTGAAAAGAAGAGGTTTTAATAACGAAGTGCTCAATCAGATTCAGGAAGCTTATCGAGTAATTTACATGAGCGATTACAATACCACAAAAGCACTGGAGGTATTAGAAAAAGAAATTCCTGCAACCATAGAACGAGATATCATCATTGACTTCATCAGGTCTTCAGAAAGAGGGGTCATGAAGGGCATTGAATAATAACTATGAAAATCCATCTTGACCATATCAGCAAGCGATTTGGAAAGCAGTGGATTTTCAAAAAGCTCAGCCATCAGATTGAGTCAAATGTTTCAATGGCCATTTGCGGTAGAAATGGCTCTGGAAAAAGCACACTGCTTAAGATCATTTCGGGATACAATACGGCGACCTCAGGGAAAATTACTTATGAATTGGATGGACAATCAATCCAGCTAGAGGATCAGATTACAACAGTAAATTATGCAGCCCCATACCAACACCTTTTGGAAGAATTGACGCTTTCCGAACATCTGGAGTTTCATTTTCAATTTAAGGAAAACCTGATTTCTCACACGGAGATCATTGAGCGCGTCGGGTTAAAAGGTGCTCAAGATAAATTCGTTGGAGACTTTTCATCAGGCATGAAACAACGATTGAAGTTAGGTCTCGCCTTATTCTCTAAAGGCAGTCTGCTATTGCTCGATGAACCAACTTCAAACCTTGATGAACAGGGTATCGCGTGGTACAAAGAAGAGATTCTGAAAAAAAAAGGGCGTTGCACCATCATAATTGCCTCAAATCTTCGTTACGAATACGATTTCGTAGATGATCAACTGACTATCACCGACTTTTCTTGATTCCAGTGAGATTTTCTCGGGAAAAAATTGTAAAAAAATCATACTTTTGGTGATAAGTATTAATTCATAGCAACAACACTTTACTTATGAAAAAATTTAAAATCTTTTTATTTAGCGCCAGTTTAGTCGCCCTGACCGTGCTAACAGGCTGCCCGGGAGACGAACCGGACCCAGAACCTTCAGCCGGTGAAGAGCAATATGGACTGCTTGAAGGTACATGGACAATTTCAGCAGTGACATTTGATGGCACTTCCAGAATTGACACCTGGGGAACCAATTTCACATTGACTTTCTCTGGTGGATCAGAGGATGCCACGTCCCTGTCATGGGGAGGTAATTATTCCACCTCTGGTGCTGACACCAGTGGTGAACCAGATGCCCTGACTGTATGGCCAGGTAGCGGCTCCTGGGATTTTGAAGGTGAGAATGGCGTACAACTATTCACCAGAAGTGACAATGTAGATGTTACAATTACCAGCGTATCCGGTCTAGGCGATGGTACTTCAGCAAGAACACTGGTATTGACATTTACTATTCCAGATCCGGGTGCAAGAACTGAGCAAGTATTTGATTCTCCCTGGGTATTTACCTTTACTAGATAAGATAAGGTCAACAGAAAACAAATTAAAAAAGGATGGCCCAACAGTCATCCTTTTTTTATGCTACTAATCGTAAGGAATACAACTCCCAAGGAACGTCGATCCACTTAAGATTGTTTACATTAGCTAAGAAGGGAATCTACCTGGCCCTTACAAGTTCATTTTATTTTAACATCCATGAGTTCAGCTAAAAGTAATTGGTTGATGCAACTCGTCGTACAGCGAGGGGTGGAAAAAGACATGCCTGAAATAATGAAGAAGCGCATGTTGATGACCAATGGCTTCTCACTGGCACTACTTTTTTATCCAGGTCTACTGGCACTCGGTGCTTACGTTATAGATATACCTGAAACAGCACCATTCTTCATTGCTTATATCTTCATTCCTGCACTAGTCCTTTTTTCTATCAAGTTTCACCATTTGTTGGCAAGAACCATCCTTTTGGTACTCTCTCCGGCATATATGGTCATTGCAACAATTATCGCCAATCAGCATTTTATCCAATCGGGCATTGATATAGGACTTTTAAACGTACATCTCTTAAGACCCTTTATTCCATTGACTTTAGTGGTCACGCTGATGATCATAGATTTCAAAAAAGAGCGATGGATTTACACTTTACTTCTTGTTTATCAATTTGCAACTTTGGTGTTCTTTCACGAGCTCCTGGCTCTCGGAGAAATTCCTGTGACACAATTGCCTTATGAGAAAATGGGATGGGTTCTTCATCAAGGCATTCTGATAGCTAGCGCTCTGGTTTTGACTTTTTTAGTTCTCTTTCTGATGATCATCAATGTCAATTCAGAAGCAAATATTATTCTACAACACGAAAAACTAGAGAGTAAAAGTGCTGAACTGAAAGTGAAAAATAAGGAGTTGAGTCGTCAAAAGCGAAACCTGGTATTGACCATAGAAGACATAAAATATGTTCTTAGAGAAGCTTCAGAATCAGGAAATCTGGAAGTTCGTATTAATACGGAATCAAAGAAAGATGAGTGGAAAGAGCTAGGGGAATCACTAAATCGACTCTTTGATACCATCGCCACACCCTTCAGTGAAATCAATCGTATTGCAAAAGCTCTCGCAAAGGGAGATTTATCTCAACGATACGAAGTTGCTGCCAATGGAACTATCCAGGAGTTAGCAGGTAATTTGAACCTGGGACTCCACAACCTCGAAGAACTACTACGCGACCTGGCGTCGCAGATCCGGGAAATCGGTGATTCATCAGAAGAAATTTCAACGGTAAGTCAAGAAATTCTGTTGGGTACCCAGGAAATCGCAGCCTCAACCCGTGAGATGAGTAGTGGTGCACACAATCAAGTACAAAAAATCGACCTATCGTCCTCATTAATTGAAAGTATAGTCGGGCTATCAGGCAAAGTCAACGAACAAGCTGCAACGATCAATCACGCCGCTCAGGAAGGTGTTAAGGAAAGTACCGTTGGGCTGCAGGTGATCGCCAGAACGGACCAGGTAATGAAAGAAGTTCAATCTCTTTCGGACGAAAGCAATATTGCCATTCAGGTCTTAGGAAAAACCGCAAGTGAGATTTCTGGAGTGTTGAATATGATGAAAGAGATAGGCTCTCAAACCAATCTGCTTGCACTAAATGCAGCTATAGAAGCTGCACAGGCGGGGGAGGCAGGAAGGGGATTTGCAGTAGTTGCTGAGGAGATAAGAAAACTGGCTAATGACTCTCGAACCTTTGCGAAGGACATTGAAAAACTCATTGAAGATGTCCAGTTATCGACCTCTTCCACTTCCGAATTGATTGCAAGCATGGCGAATCAAATCAAAGGCGCAGAAAAGTCGACGATGGATGCTTCAGAAGTATTTCGAGGCATCACAACATCTTATACGAAAACCCTGAGCCATTCGGATAGCATTGTAGAAGCGGCAGAGCGACAAACAAAGAACGTACAGCACGTAGGAACTCTGACGGAAGAAATTGTCGTGATCGCCGAAGAAACTGCCGCCGGTACAGAGGAAATAGCAAGTTCAACTTCACAACTATCCTCGAGTATGGCAGATTATTTCCAACAAACGGCACACGTGATGACTATCGCCAAACAATTGATTGCAAAGGTCAATCACTTCCAATTGAGCAACAGGCAGGTTTCAGAATAATAAGTTAAAAGTCTTTTTCCAATGTCCCTACCAAATTATCAGGGAGGGGATTGACAATATCGGCCTCGTGAAGCACAAGCTTCTCTCTCAGTTGTTGTACAATATCGGGATTGCTAGCTGCCAAGTCATACTTTTCGGAGATATCCGCTTCAAGATTGTACAGCTCCGGAGCATCCAACAGGCCCAGTCGATTCCAGTAAGTCACTGGTTCTGTTTGTCTTATGTGAAGCTTCCACTCCCCTACTCTGGCTGCGTACAATTCTCCGGCAGTCCAATAAAAGAATTCGTTTCTGAGACCGGAAGTACTCTCTCCTAGTAATACAGGCGATAGATCAAAGCCATCCATCCGACGGTCATCAGGAATTTGAGTACCTGCCATAGAAGAGAAGGTATGTATTAAATCCAGTGTCGACCCCATTTCACTAACAACTCCAGGTTGAACGATGCCCGGTCCCCAAAAAATTGCTGGTACGCGTTGCCCTCCCTCGAAGGTTGTCCCCTTTCCGGCTCTTAGAGGACCTGCCGAACCACCATGTGTCCCAAATGCAAGCCATGGACCATTGTCAGAGGTGAAAACCACTACTGTCCGACCATCCAATTCCAGTGACTCCAACTTTTTAAGAATCTCCCCTACGCTCCAGTCTATTTCCTGAATAACGTCACCATATAAGCCTTGCTTACTGGAACCCTTGAATTTCGAATGAACAAAAAGTGGAATATGAGGTAAGCTATGCGCGAGGTATAAGAAAAACGGCTCATTTCGATTTTCTTCAATGAAGTGAAGTGCTCTCTCAGTGTATCTCTTAGTAATGGTATTTTGATCAGCTGGTCGTTCTATTATTTCCTCCCCATCTAAAAGCGGTACATCATACATATCAATGGTAGCCTGGTATCTGGGATCTGATACATTCTTTTGATAATCCGACCAATTCCCCGTGGCATTCATATCATTGGAATAAGGAATTCCGTAGTATTGATCAAAGCCTTGTGCTGTAGGTAAATATTGAGGTAAATGACCTAAGTGCCACTTACCAATGGCCGCCGTAACATATTTTTTTTGCTTCAAAACCTCAGCAATAGTCACTTCACTTTGAGGAAGTCCACCTGATGAATTAGGAAACAGGACCCCTTTTTGTTTTGAGGTCATTCCATTTCTAATTGGGTACCTACCTGTAAGTAATGCTGCTCGGCTGGGAGTACATACGGGTGCAGCCACGTAAAATTGGGTCCATTTCTGCCCCTCGGCTCCCATTCTATCCAAATGGGGGGTCTTAATAGTGGGGTGCCCGAAGCTGGCAATATCTCCATACCCCATGTCATCAGCGAAAATGACTATGAAATTCAGCGGACTATCCGTCTCTTGCTGTGATGTACAACCATGAAACAAAACAGCAACGATACCGAGCATCAACAACCGAATTCCATTCATAAGACTAACTCTTTTTATACAAATAGAACAGGGCACTGCAGGCAATCAGTAATCCCAAAAACTCTCTGGTCTGCTCAATATAAGGTCTGTCATAAATCATTTCTCCAAAAATCTCAGCTTTCTCGGGCCTACTTAACCACTCCCAGAAACCTGGGATAAAGGTTAGAGAGTACACCAATAAGGCTATTATAAGAAAACCCACAGCCCTCTTAGTCACCGGTTTGATGATGCTGATCAAAAAAATCAAACCTACAATCCCATAGATAGCGATCCAGGCGTAAGGATCTGGGTCGTTGTATTGAACCGCCGCAAATGCAATAAATAAAAGGCCTAAAAAGGCCTTTATGATTTTTGATACCATCGCTACTCTATCTTAAACAAGTATTTCTTTAACTCTGGAAAGGGACAACTTCACGCTTTCCTTCGGGTTAGGAGAATGATCCTGTTCCACAAAGAAATTCGTCAATCCGGATTGAGAGGCTTCAGCAAAAATATCTTTGAATGGAATACTACCATTTCCCACTTCAACTGTCGTATCTTTTTCATCTCCACGATCTCCCATATCTTTTACATGCCAAAGTTCGGTTCTTCCCGGGTACTTCTTAAAGAAATCCAGTGGGTCCAATCCCGCTTTATATACCCAATAAATGTCCAGCTCCATCTTAACGAGGCTTTCATCAGTATTGTCCATCAGGTAATACATGGGAGTCGTCTCACCAATCGCTTCAAACTCAAACGCATGATTGTGATAGCACAATTGAATGCCAGCTTGCTCACATGCTTCTCCTGCCGAATTAAGCATCTCCACCAATTCTCCATATTGCTCCATGGTTTCTCGTTCGCCATCAAACAAATACGCAATCACCATGTGGGTCTGATCAGCATCAGCCGCCGCTTCTACCGCACTTTCCCATCCATTTCTAAGTGTTCCCTCACCCTGCGCTTCCTGGGTACGACCCGACAAATAGTGGGAACTGACAATATTCATTCCCTGGTCCTTCACCATCTGATGCACATCGGCCGCCGGTCTCCCAAAGTATTGTCCATTCCTGAATCCAAATAATTCGACTTCATTGTAGCCCAGATTGGCCACATAGGATAAGGTTCCCTCCAGGTCTTCATTTATTTCATTTCGCAGGGTATAAAGCTGTAATCCAACGTTCCATTTGGGTTTTAGCACCACCTGCTCAGGAACTTTGTTGGCCTCCTGTGTACCTGAACCCGTACCACATGCTGGAAGCACCAACGCGCCTCCTGCTGCCAATCCTGTTTGGATAATAAAATCTCTTCTGCTTTTCATGAGTATGATTTAAAGTTCTTTGATCTTAATGTTTCTGAACCATACGGGATCATTATGATCCTGTAATGCAATATGTCCTTTACGGCCTGTTCCAAAACCGGGCATGTCTTTGAATTTACTGCCAGCTACCATTTGATCCCACTCAGGTGTCCAAAATTCAGTCTCCACTACTTTATGACCATTGAGCCAATGCTGGACTTTTCCATCTTTCATCACAATTCTCACCTTGTTCCATATCTGAGGTTCATTCACCACCACTGTCTCACACTCAATGAGGTCGTAGAGATCTCCTGCGCGATGTTTCACAATCTGGCCATCACCATGTCTTACATTATCCAAAATTTGCATTTCAGGACCCGTTTGCCATACGTAATCATATTGGTCACCCTCTATCACATTATAAATGATACCACTGTTGCCTCCGACTGATATTTTCCATTCCAAATACAGCTCATAATTCTCATATTCCTTATCTGTGATAATGATATCTCCACCCTGACCCGGGGCGTCTTTACCTTTGAAATGCAAGGCACCACTTTGAGCAATCCACTTACTCCCGACAGTTTCGGATTTAAAGTTTCGGATGCCGTTGGTAGTTTTCCCGTCAAATAGAAGCTTCCACCCACTGGATTTTTCGTCTTCAGTGAGTGTATTGTGGGCAGTGGTAATAGTTCCATGTTGAACGGGCTTATCCTCAGGAATCTGATTGAGTGTATACCAAGATTCAGTGGACCACAATTGATTTCCTGTTTCGCTACCAAAAGGTCGTACTATTCTGAAATAGACCATGTGATTCTCCTTTAATCCAGGTATGGTCATCATCACCTTTTTTCTGTCTTGTGAAACAGAAAACTTCGAGGGTTTCAATTCAGTCAATCCCAATTTCGGACCTCCGTAGGCGGCTGTAGGTTTATAATACCATTGCTGAACCAGAAAATCTGAGGCTTCCAACTGAACATTAGGATCTATGGCTTCCGTAAAAGTGATTTCGAATCCATCGGATTTTGACTCCACTTTCAACATCTCAAAGGCAGTTTTCTCATTATAAACCAGTCGTTGAAGTCCATACCAAAGTTTACCAGTATGCCCCCAGTTTCCAGTTGAACCAACTCCTCCAATGACTAAAGATCCATCCGGCGCCCAAACGATTCGATTGACACCTGCTTCCAATCCTTGTGTAAATCTGAAAAGAGCTCCTTGCAATTGACCACCCACTTCTTCCACAAAAACGCGTTTCACACCACCATGGGTCACTTCTCCATGAATCATTTGCCCCTCATAAGGTCCAATTTCGATGCCCAATGGGGTACTGGGCGAATTGCCAATTTCGTCCTGAGGTAACCAGGCTACAGGAAGTTTCTCCTGCAGGGATGCTGTACCTTCAAAATCTACCGAACGAGAGCCATACCACTCACCTTCCCTGATATGAACAATCTTACTGGACGGCAGCCAATCTCCCTGATTATCAGCGACGAAAATCTCACCATTCATGCCTAGCCCAATACCATTAGGCGTTCTCAAGCCATGGGCAATGAATTCCGCAGCGCCGGTTTCTTTGTTGATCTTAACCACTTTTCCACGATCAGGAATTTGGGGATTGGCACTGGCTCCGCCTGGTAAAATAGCTGTTGCCAGTGTAGCATAGAAAAATCCATCTTTATAAACCAAGCCAAAAGCAAACTCATGGAAATTGGAGGATACCCGCCACGCATCGCTAACTGTTTGATATTCATCAATTACCTGATCGCCATCATGGTCGATCAACCGGGTAAGTTCCTGCTTTTGTAAAATGTAGAGTTCATCATCTACGATTTTCAAACCCAGCGGCTCAGCCAATCCGGCCGCAATTCGTTTCACAGTCATTTGTGCCGCGTCACCGGATTGCCAGTTTTCCACTACATAAACCGGACCAAGTGAGTCCCAGGTACATACAGCCATTCTACCATCCGAAAAGAAGTCGATCCCCCCTACCCTGGGTTGAAAATCATCTGGCCTTGCCTGATACAAGTCAAATGCCGGGTGCACGGCATCGAGAGGAATCGCGTCTCCGGGAATCTTCTTGACCAAATTTGCCCGATCAGCCATTGGCACCACTTCTTCTACATTAGAAGCGTTATAACTCACAACTTGATCATCTACCAATTGAAACTGTTCCTCGTCTCTATTGTACCATTGGAAAGAAAGTGCCGCTCCACCACCACCTTGTTGAAAGTGAATTTCAAAATCGTGTTTTCCCGCAGTTAGGTACATTTCACCATCCACAGGTCTCGGGCCATGCCACCCGCCATTGTCTATGATTTCCTTGTCGTCGATAAACAAGTGGGACCCATCATCACTGACAAGTCGAAAGTCATAACTACCATCTTTCTCAATGTTGATTTGACCGGTAACTCTTAAAACAAAGTCTTCTACGAACTCATCAAAGTCTCTACTATCTAAGGCATGCAGATTCGGTACAACGCCATTTTTTACAGGTTTGTCCTCTTCAAGAACTTCCTTTAAGCTCTTTTTATCAAGATTTTGATAAGCATGGACCATAAAACCTGACCCTCCTGATTGGTCAAAATCTTCTCCAAGTTTCAGTTGGATCGATTTCATGCCCATGGTATACTTGGCCATGGCCCCACCTTCATCATTGTCATCTAGTGTCAGGATATATCTTACCATTTCAATGGCATCTTCTTCCGACAATGTTGGATGAGCCGTCATCGCGGCAACTCCCCAAACCCCATATCCTCCTTCAATAATTTTTTGAGCCAGATTGACCATGGTCTGTTCTGAATCATTGTACTTTCTAGCCACTGATAAGTAAGAAGGCCCCACTGTTTTCACTTTCTCATTGTGGCAAGAATGACAGTCACTTCTTTCGATCAATTGCGCTCCCACAGGAATGGTTGATTCTCCTTCTTCTTCTACTGGGAGCTCTCCAAGAGAATCAAACCCGGCATGAAAAAAGGTTTTGAGATCTGTCTGGCCTTCTGTCAATGACAAGTTTCCAGACACATTAATTACAGAACCATTTGGGTAGTCAACTTTCTCCTGTCCTGTGACTTCAAAAGAGCCTGTTGTAGAATAGTCGTTTTCTACCAATAAGGACGTAATCGTGGTACTGAGTATTACTTCGTATGAAGTAGTATTTTCTACTGTAAATTGACGGTTCAGACCATTTTGATTTCCTCGTCTAATGTAAGAGGGTACCTCCTTAATGCGAATAACTTCTCCATCGGGCGTAGCTATTTGAAAACTAAAAGTCACTTGATCCTGAAGCGTGTTATGACCTTTGTACTGCACGGCAGCAACGATCAGCTCTGAGCCTTTCTTCAACATCCACTTTTCCTCTCCACCATCATGGATATAGGCATATCCTTTGCTGGTCGGCTGAGGGCCATGGACAGTGGTATAAACTGCACCATCAAAATTTACGCCACCTTTCCATGCTTTGTATAGCGTGGCATTCTGAGCACTATATGCCAACCACATGTTTTCATGTAAAGCGGCTGTTACCATTCTGGGTTGCTCATCTAGTACCGATCGGAATACCCATGGGTCTCTGGGGCGATCTGTTTGCTTCTCCGATCCACAGGAAAAGAGCACTAACATTAACAGTACTGGAAATAATTTCTTCATATTATTGGTCTTCATCAATGGTATCTTAAATACCTAAAATTCTTTTATTGGCTTCTTCATCTGCCTCGCCCCCGGCAAAGTCATCAAAGGCTTTTTCAGTCACTTCTATGATGTGGTCCTGGATAAAAATGGCACCTTCTTCGGCTCCTTGTTGCGCAGATTTGATGCAACACTCCCATTCCAGTACAGCCCAACCATCAAAGCCATATTGACTCAACTTGGAAAATATACTTCTAAAATCAACCTGGCCATCTCCTAAGGAACGAAAACGCCCCGGTCTATCGGCCCAACCCTGGTACCCGCCGTAAACGCCGGATTTACCCGTAGGATTGAACTCCGCATCTTTCACATGGAACATTTTGATGAACTCATGGTAATGATCAATGAAAGTAAGATAATCCAGTTGCTGTAAGACGTAGTGGCTGGGATCATATAGCAATTGCGCCGCTTCATGTCCGTCAGTAGCATCCAAAAACATCTCAAATGTTAGTCCGTCATGCAAATCCTCACCCGGGTGAATTTCATAACAAACGCTAACTCCTACTTCTTTGCAAGCATCCAGAATAGGCAGCCATCTTTTACCTAGCTCTTCGAATCCCGCCTCCACCAGACCAGCTGGTCGTTGTGGCCAGGGATATAGAAATGGCCAAACCAATGCTCCGGAAAAACTAGCCATAACATCAATACCCATATGGCTGCTTGCTTTTGCAGCAGAAATCACTTGCTGTTTTGCCCACTCAGTTCGGGCCTTAGGGTTTTTACGCACCGATGGATCCGCAAATACATCAAACATTTCATCATACGCGGGATGTACTGCCACCAGTTGTCCTTGCAAATGCGTTGAAAGCTCTGTTACCTCCAGACCAGCTTCATTGACAATTCCTTTGATCTCATCGCAGTAATCTTTGCTTTCTCCGGCTTTGGTGATATCAATCACTCTTGCGTCCCAGGAAGGTAGCTGAACTCCTTTATAACCCAGGGAAGCCACCCACTCACAAATGTCTTTCAAATTGTTGTAGGGTGGGTTGTCATCCAGAAATTGGGCTAAAAATATCGCTGGCCCTTTTATAGTCTTCATATCTCTTAATTTGTTTTTGTTCAATGGTTTCTCGATTGGTCTCATGACCAGTATCTAAACACTTTAAAACTCGATCCAAACATTTCCTTTTTGTGAAGACTCTATAACTGCTTCTATGAACTGCATACCTCGAACACCATCATTCACAGTCGGGAACGCACCTTCGTGAAATACTTCTCCTCGAATAGCCTTGGCTGCACCATTGTAGATGTTGCCCATTGAATCAAATATACCTTCGGGATGACCAGGAGCCATTTTTGTGCTCTCCGCAGAAAAATCTCCATTGTATGGATTACCAGGCTTCATGATTTGCCAAGGCTTGCCTTCATCACAGTAATACAGGTAATTTGGATTCTCCTGCTCCCACTTGAGTGCTCCTTTGGTACCGTAAGCCGCAATCGCGAGATTGTTTTCCTCCCCCGTGGCGATCTGACTTGACCGAATCACTCCTCTCGTATCATCCTCAAATCTTACTAACATGGTACCATCCACATCCAGTGGGTTGTTATCATACAAAGTATTGGTATCAGATAGCACTTTTTTCACCTTCAACCCAGTGGTGTACTCAACCATATTGAAGGAATGAACACCAATATCCCCGATACAACTGCTGATACCTGCTTTCGCCGGATCAAGTCTCCAGACAGTCTTCCTTTTTTCTACATCGTGAATGACTGGGTTTATCCAGCCCTGATAATACTGTGAGTCTACTTTTTGAATTTTACCGATCACACCTTCCTTGATCATGGACTTCATTTGTCTGACCATCGGATAACCGGTATAAGTATGAGTTAACGCAAAGGTCACCTTGTGTTTTTTCACCAATTGTTCCAATTCAACCGCTTCTGCAGAATTCATGGTCATTGGTTTTTCGCAAATCACATTGAAGTTTGCGGAGATCAAGTCCCTGGCCATTGAATAGTGTAAGAAGTTCGGAGTTACGATAACCACGACCTCAATACGTTTATCTTCTGAAAGACCATTCTCACCTGCAATGAACCCAGCCAGATCCGGATAAACTCTTGATAAGTCCAAATCAAGTTGTTGTGCAAATGATTTCCCCTGTTCATAGTCACTATCAAAAACTCCACCGACAATTTCATAGTGTTCTCCCATATATGCGGCAATTCGGTGAAGTATACCGATGAAAGAGTTGTGCCCTCCTCCGATCATGCCCATTTTTATTCTTTTCTTCATATTCGTGTAGGTATTCAGTTAGCTAAAAATCAAACCAGTCAATCCTGGTAGTTCACTTTCTCATTTTTAAAGGCGATGGCGAAAAGGAAAAACACCAGTAAGGCAAAACCAGCAGGCATTACCCAAATAGCAGGCCAGTCATGGCCATTTTCCATGATGTATTGGTCTGTGATTTTGCCTGCTGCCCAATATCCAATCAACATGCCTACGCCATAGGTGGCGAGGGTAATCATGCCTTGCGCCGCACTCTTATATTTCTCACCCGCCTTGGAATCTGTGTAGATTTGACCTGAAACGAAAAAGAAATCATAGCATACACCGTGCAACCCAATTCCCAGTAAGATCATGAAGACAAAAGATCCTTCATTACCATATGCAAACAACACATATCTAAGGGCCCAGGCCATCATGCCGACGAGCAAAGTTTTCTTTACGCCATATTGTTTCAGAAAAACTGGAAGCAATAGCATAAACACAACTTCGGAAACCTGACCCAGGGTCATTTTACCCGCAGAATTCTCCACATTCAACTCGACTAAAAACAGGTTAGCATTAGAGTAATAGAAAGCTAGAGGAATGCAAATAAGTACTGACGAAAGGAAGAATACAGCAAAATTTCGATCCTTCAACAGCTTAATAGCATCCAGCCCAATGATTTGACTGAAGCTGATTTTCTCTTCTTTTGAGACTAATGGGGGTGTTTTTGGTAATGTGAAACTGAAAAGGCCAAGAAGTACAGATGCCGCAGCTCCTAAGAGGAAAGTATTGCTCAAAAGACCATTTTTCACTGAATCTTGCGAGTCCCAGGAAAAGTAGCTGATCACAAGACCAGCAATGATCCATCCTACAGTGCCCCAAACTCTTATCCAGCTAAAACTTTTAGAAGGATCATTCAGTTGTCGAAATGCTACTGAATTCACTAATGCCAACGTCGGCATGTAAAGAATCATGTAGCTAAGGATGTAGGGATAGAAGAGACTAAAAGAACTGGTCTGGTAGAGCAGAAACATCAGGCCTCCGCCTAAAAGGTGCAATACTCCAAGGATACGTTCTGCATTGAAAAATTTATCTGCAATGAGACCTATGATGAAAGGAGCTAGTATCGCTCCCCAGGATTGAGTCGCGTAGGCCAAACCAATCTGTGCCCCATCAGCTTCAAGGTTGTTATCCAGGAAAGTTCCCATAGTTACGAACCAGCTCCCCCAGATGAAAAACTGCAGGAACATCATGGCACTGAGCCTGATATAGGTCGAAACATTCATATGGTTTAGTCAGAATTTCCTGAGAAATTGAATGAAAAAGTAGCACGAATTTGAAGGATACGCAAGAAATAGAACCGCTAGTGGAGTACAATTGAGATGCAAACGATTTCTTAGATTTACAAACTAAAAATCAGGTGATCCGGTTTGATTGGGCACGGATCAACTGGAATATTTAACATATCCACTAAATTGGCTGGATGCGCAACCTGATCTTTTTTCTCCTTATTATGCCTGGAATGGCTACATCCCAAAACCTACTGGATGAAATCATAAGCTCTGACCCTTTTCTTGAGGAGTTGATAAAAGAAAAGCACAAACATCAAATCCAAATCATTTATACTCGTATCGATCGAGATAAGAACAACAGACCTGCTTTTACCAGTTTCGAGTTAGGAGTTGACAAAACATCCTACTATTACCCGGCAAGCACGGTAAAAATGCCAGCAGCTTTTCTTGCTCTGGAAAAACTAAATCAGCTAAATATCTTAGGCCTCAATACCGGCACTCCTCTGAAAATTGGATCCGCACGACCTCCGCAGATCGATGTGAGTCGTGATAGCACCTCCATAGATGGAAATGCTACCATTGCACAATACATAAAGAAGATCTTTTTGGTCAGTGACAATGATGCCTACAATAGACTTTATGAATTCCTTGGACAAGCAGCATTTAACAGACAACTTCACCAAAAAGGTTATTCGGATACACGCATTCTCCACCGCTTAGGCCCTGAAGGATTCCCTTTCAGTTTTGAAGATAATCAATATACCAACTCGTTTTCCTTTTACCAAGAACGGTTATTACTCTACCATCAGGGTGAAGTTCGCAGTGAAATCTCTGAAAAGAACCAGTTAGTTCTTAAAAACGAAAAACTAGGCGTGGCACATATTAATAAGTCAGGTGAGTTAGTTAATGCTCCGTTCGACTTTTCTGTCAAGAACTTCTTTTCCTTGCGAGATATGCACGATGTATTAAAAGCGGTCATGTTTCCTGAGCAAACACCTGCGGCACATCGATTTGATCTCAGGGATGAAGACTATCAGTTTCTGTATGAGTGGATGTCAAAATATCCGTCTGAGAGTGGCATCGACCTTTACAAGGACAAAGCAGATAACTATGTGAAGTTTTTCATTTACGGGGATCAGGAAACCGGTGACATCCCACCCTCTATAAGGATTTTCAATAAAGTAGGTTGGGCATACGGCTTTCTGACGGATGTATCGTATATCATCGATCAAAATAACAAAATTGAGTTTTTCCTTGCTGCTACTATCAAAGTAAATGAAAATGACACCTATAACGATGGCAATTACGAATACAAATCGATTGGTATGCCGTTTTTTGGTCATCTGGGACGAGCTATTTATCAGCAAGAGGTAATTAGGGAAAAGGAATATTTTGCAGACTTCAAGCGATTCGGATATTGAAATTATTTTTTGAGACCTGCGGTAGGGTAAATGTTCTTGCAACTGTACCTCTTAATGAAGCCCCAGGTCCATAGAAGCGACTTATATTTGACGCTGTAAAAATGACCTATGGGCATCGCCAGTTTTACTAAGGAAGATTTAAAGAAAGCATATGAGGAACATTTCACCTCAATTCGCAATTTCCTTTATTACAAGGCTGGTGATATTGAGCTTGCAGAAGATTTGGTACAAGAGGTATTCATCAAGCTCTGGGAGAAGCGTGATAGTATTCGTAGCGAGACCGTAAAAAGCTTGCTATTTACGATGGCTAATAACTTGTTGATCAACCATTTCAATCACCTTAAGGTGGTTCGAAATCATGAGGGAGAGAAGATACGCGAAGACCGCAAGGAGTTGAATACGCCGCAATTCCAAATGGAGGAGCATGAATTTGGTGAGAAATTGAATAGAATCTTGGCCAAATTACCGGAGGGTAGCAGAGAAGTCTTTTTGATGAATCGCATCGAAAAGATCAAGTATGACGAAATTGCCGAGAGGCTGGGAATAAGTGTAAAAGCAGTAGAAAAACGAATGAGTAAGGCACTTAGTATATTAAGAGAAGAACTTGGAAGAAAAATCTAATGGCTGATATAGACAAATATCATCAGTATTTGGACGGTGAATCTTCGCCGGAGGACATGGAGCCAGAGGTACTTGCCTTTTTGAAAAAGGCCTCTGAGCTTCAAGTTCCTGAAGGCCGGAAAAGCAAAGATGATATCTGGAATGCTATCGACGCGGCAACAGACACTTCTCATGATCAAAAGAAAACCATCAAATTATGGCCTATTCTCGGTAGCCTGGCTGCAGCGATGGTACTTTTCTTTATTGGTTTGTCTGTTTTCAAAGGCGATACTTCCGAAATAAACCCAACACCGGTAGAAATAGCCACAACCATTGGAGAAAATCAGAAAATCACTTTACCAGATGGATCTCAAGTCAGTCTCAACGCCAACTCCAGGATCACTTATGATGAGGACTGGAATAGAACACTATCGCTAGAGGGTGAAGCTTTCTTCGAAGTAACAGAAGGAAGTAAATTCACAGTAAACACAGCCGGAGGAACGGTAGAGGTACTGGGCACCTCGTTCAATGTGTTTGCCAGAGATCAGGATTTGGTGGTTGCTTGTAAAACAGGCAAAGTAAAAGTAGATGTAGCCCGAAAATCTTATACCGAGGTAATTACTCCGGGAGAAACCATTTCGAGCATGAAGGATACTGTGAAAAAACTGAAAATAGAACCCTTAATGATTGGCAAATGGCAAACGGGAGAATTCTATTTTGAAAACAGGCCGGTCACCGAGGTGTTGAATGAAATTCAACGACAATATCAGGTGACCATTCAAACGGACAGTCTTGATGACAAACTCTTTAGTGGTTATTTCATCAATACGGATGGGCTTGACATGGCGCTTTCAATGGTATGTGAGCCGTTGAATTTGTCTTATAACATCATTGATGGAAAAGATGTAGTAGTGACCTCCAATTAACATTCGTCTGAATGAAATACCTGCTACTCGCCATAGCTATTGCTACTTTCTTAACTACTAATGCGCAGGATTCCTATGAATTTTCCTTCGAAAATGTCAGCTTGGAAGAAGCAATCAAACAGGTTTCGAAGAAATATCAACTGAAATTTTCTTACGACCCTAAGCTCCTTCGAAAATACCGCATCAACAAAACCATCCAAACTAACAAGGAAAAGAAATTGCTTGATGAGATACTGGCTGATGTACCTATTCATTTTAAAAAAGCCAATGATTTCATTTTGCTCATTCCCGATCCGTTACCAAACCCAAACAGGATTGTTGGTAAAGTTTATGATGGAGGTACGGGCCAGGTTTTATCCTACGCTCAGGTTGCTACGATTGACAAAGCAAACATCAATGATGGCACCGGAGCATTTAGCCTGAATTCTCCAAGAGATTCCATCCAAATCACAGTCACACATTTAGGTTATAAACCCAGTACTTTCTGGATTAAGACAGATGTGAACAATATAGATATCGAGCTAACACCGGATATAAGGGTATTACCTGAATTTATCTTCAGTGATTACTCCAAAAACAAGACCAAAGGAAAGTTCAGCAGTTTTTTCTCAATTAACCCTAAACAAATTCAGTACTTACCTACATTGGGCGAGCCAGACGTATTCAGATCTATGCAACTACTACCTGGCATATCCGCCAGTGACGACTCCAATGCAGGCCTGGTTGTGCGAGGTAGTGATCCCGCACAAAATCACGTGATTTTGGATGGTTTTACTTTATACCATCTCAACCACCTTTTTGGTCTTTACTCAACATTCAACCCCTACGTGATCAATCAAATTGACTTGTACAAAAGTGGTTTTACCGCGCGATATGGGGGAAGGATTTCATCCGTGGTGAATGCTACCGGTAAACGAGGCAATTTGGACAAACTTAAGGCCGGAGTTGGCATAAGTTTGACAAGCTTCAATACCTACTTTGAATCGCCGCTTTCTAAGAATATAAGCGTCATCTTCGGTTTAAGGAGATCTTACCAAAATTTTGTGAAAAACAATATCTACGACCGGTTTTTGAAGGAGAACCGCGTAGACCTCACCCAAACCAACGCCCTAAGAGATGGTTTTGACGTGGATCCCGATTTTAATTTCTTTGATCTTAATACCAAGGTTTCGGCTGAACTTGGAACAAACTCAAGCCTTGACCTGAATTTATATTTTAGTGACGATGAATTTGAGAGTTTCTTCGAAGAAGAAGAATTTGACTTCTACCAAACATTTACTGATGAAGCCAATTGGTCAAACCTCGGAGTGAGTTTATATTGGAGCAGGGACTGGGGACAGGTTTCATCCAAAGTTGGTACAAGTTTTTCCAACTTCGAGAGTAATTCGAACTTTAGGGAAGCTTATGAGTTTGTGGGTTTATTCTATGAAGACAGTACAGATTTTGAACCGCAAATTGACACCATAAGTCAGGCTTATGAAACCAGTCAAATCAACAACATAGAAGAATTCTCAATCAACTGGAAAAATGAGATCGAATTGAACGAAAACAATACGCTGTTTCTTGGAACGGACCTTTCCACCTACTTTATGGAATTTAGCTATAATCAAGGATCAGAAAGTGAAATTTTCTTCGAGGACGATACCACCCAGGAATCCACTCAGGTTTCAACCTATCTGGAATATGAAACTAACTATAATAAACTCCACGTTAATTTGGGTTTACGTTATAATTACTTTGAAATCAGTGGCCGTGAAGACTGGGAACCCAGGCTAAATGCGAAATATTACCTTACGGACAAGCTGTCTTTGAATTTAAGTTGGTCGAAACACCACCAATACATTACCCGAATTTCCACGAATCCATTTGCCAATAGCGATACGCATACATGGGTACTGGCAGATGAGGAAACCTTCCCCACTATGGAAAGTACTCATTTTGTAGGGGGGCTAAAATTCAATCAAGATCTATGGTCAGTGGATCTGGAATTCTATCATAAAAACATTGGAAATGTTTTTGTACCTGAAATCTTCTATTTCACCAATTATGAATTTTCACAATTGGACCTGGATTTTATCGAAACTGGCTTTTTTGAAGAACCTGATTACACGGTAGACGGCTTTGCCAGAGGGTTAGACCTATTCGTAAAATATAAAACTGATAGGTTTACATCGTGGGTAAGCTATAGTTTATCAGAAAGTAAAAACCAACATCCTCTGATCAAAGACGGACAAGATTTTAGTAGTGCATTTGATCAAAGACATGAAATCAATCAAGTCAATCTTTTCAAGTCTGGCAAATGGCATTTCTCTTCTCAGTTTGTCTATGGGTCTGGTCGTCCTTATACGCCCCCGGGATCGACTGATGTCGATGAATTTAGAGCTATTCTGTATGACCTGGACATGATCAATGCAGAACGCTTGCCAGCCTATCACCGTTTGGACCTTTCGGCCAACTACAGCATACGATTTAAAAATTACAACCTGGAAGCAGGAATTACCTTATTCAACGTTTACGACCGTCAAAATATACGTTCCCGTCGCTTCACCTTAAGAGAAATTTACGATGAAGACGAGGATGCCTATCGATCAGAGGTCATTCCGATTAATTTTCGACTACTCGGACTAACGCCGAATCTGACGCTCAACTTCTCATTTTAAGCGTTTCCTTTTAAATTTTTATTTATTTTTTTGCAAAATACTAACCATTGATAATCAGTGAGTTACAATATTTAGACTTTATTTATCACAATTTTTTCTTAGAAAAATCAGATTCTACGGGTAGGGTATTTTGGGGACTTCAGGTATATCATTCAAACCTTAAAAAATTAGGATACTATGAAATTTAAGCACTTGAATGCATTGATCGTCACACTCCTCGCCGTGATGATCTGGTCATGCGAAACAAACGAAATTGATGGCGTAAATGTAGGTGATGATCCGTCGGTCACTCCCGGTGATATTACTAATGGATCAGGCTTGTTCAGCAATAACAGCGTTAGAGAAAGAGTACGTGGTATTTCTGGCTACAGTGGCCCGGGTGGGTTTATTTTCAGTCGAATTGGTTCAAACGGCCGGGCTGAGAGCAGTGTCTACGGACAAATCAAAGGAATCAATGGAAGTAATGCATTCGCGGGCAGAGCGGAGAATGACAGTACAGGTGTCGATTGCTTCACAGAGACTTACAACGAAACTGAGACCAGCTACGAGTTCACTTTGGACTTTGGAGATGGTTGTGAAGTAGATGGTGAATTCATGAAAGGTCGTCTTGTAGAAAGAGGGACATTCACTGATAATTCATTCAGTTCTGAAATTGAGTTTACAGGTTTTGGAGGAAGAGATTGGGAAGTAAGTGGTACTGAGACCTATAATGGTACCTGGAGTGAAGATGAAGCTGATAGCTCCGTATGGGAATCCGCTTATACATTCGCCTCCGATCTTGTAGAGATCATCACTTATGAAGAAGGCACTTTTGAAGTTACTTATCAGGCAACCGGTTCTGAGCGAATGGATGAATCAAGCTTTGTAATAGAATCTTCTAACGAAGTAGTTTCTGTTAGCACTGGAGAATCTTACGAATCAACTGTAGAAACTCCGCTTGTGATGGATTTCAATTGCGACTGGGAAGAGGTATACATCTTCGTAAGTGGACTAGAGACGGGCAGCTACAGTTATGTGGATGATGCAGGTGAAACCATATCAGGAACCTACTCTGTGGATTACGGTAACGGCACATGCGACAACCTGATCACAGTTACTGAGGATGGTGTAAGCGAAGAAATCGACCTGGGAGACATTTGGGAAGAGTGTGACGGACATGATGATGAATGGGAGGACGAATGGGAAGAAGATTACTACGCGGATTCAGTTGTCGCCACATATGAAATTGTCGATGCACTTGTGCTTTCTGATGATGGAAGTCACTACACCGCAGGTGAGATCTCTCTTACCATTTCTTTTGATGATGAGACCGAAACGGTCGCCGTAGCATTCGAAGTTCAAGACGGACAAGCTGTTGCTATCATCAGCGAAGGCGAAGATAATTACGAGGCATTGTACGAAATTAGATTAGCAACGGCTATTGAAGATGGATGTGACTATTTCACAACAGGTTCATGGTTCATTGAAGATGGTTCAGATCAAATCTCTGTGGATTTCAATCCATTCGGTGAAAGCTGTAGCAATTCCGCACTGATATCCTTTCAATACAACGACGATGAAGAGAATTCAGGAGACTAATAATTGGTGAGTTGGTTGGTAAAAGGCTTGTGACCTCTCTGGTCACAGGCTTTTCCTTGTTTCCGACACATTCAAAATCTTAATTTTTTAGAATAAGTGGTTAGTTAGGGGTTGTCCATTGTCGGGCAGCCCTTTTTTTATAATACTAATCGAAGAATTCACAACAAAGCGAGGATTTATAGCGTTCTTTGAATCAGCAAATCATGAATATCTTGAAGACTCGACTGCCCCTAATTGGTCTGATTTTTTTGATCAGCTTTGGTATCCGGGCCAATGGAAATGACTCCACGACCATTAGACCCTTCTCAGAAAAAGAAGAACTAAGCTACAAATTGAATTACGGTTGGTTCAAAATCGGAAAAGGACTGGTCCGTCTAAATGATGATGCCACAGATCATTATTCGGTTTATGCTGAGGGGCAAACAGTTGGACTACTGGGCATTTTTGCCAATCTGGATGATAAGTTCTACGCCAATGTCGATACTTCTACGCTGCAACCTCTTTCATCTGTTCGAGACATAAAAGATGGCCGGTATTGGCGTCATCAGGAAAATGATTTTAACCACGATTCGGCGCAGGTCCACGTAGATATCATTGACTATAAAGACACTTCCAAAAATGTTAACAGGGACATTGAGATTCCGAAACCCACCTTTGACATCCTCAGCTCATACCTCTACTTACGCAGCGTCGACTGGTCCCAAAGAAATGTACAGGATTCAGTAATGGTCAATACTTTCTATGGCAAAAAGACTTATTACTTCGGAGTAGAGTATGCCGGACAGGAACGCATCAAATTTCGTGGAAAGAAGATCACCACTTACAAACTATATATCTTGTTTCCCAACAGCTCTGTCTTTCCTGAAGATAAGCCGGTGACCGTTTGGATAACCGCAGATGAGAATCAATTGCCACTTAAGGTCTCCGCAAAATTTGGAATAGGAAGAGCTACTGCAGAACTCACAGGATATAAGAATCTTAAAGTACCTATAGATTATTTCTGATAGATGGTTCAGAGCAAGCCATTCATTCCTCAACAATCGCTCTACTCAACACTAGCAGTTGCACTTTCTATCGTTAAAATTTATCGTGTGAGTGTATGTGTTTTATCAACTTTCACTCCTTCGGTACAGTCCATCTCATACTTACTGTCCTGAGACCAGTAGTCAAAAATTTCACCTTCGGAATATAGATCGTAGTTGACCTTCCACTCATTATTGAGGCAACTCGTACCAGGATGATCCAGCAATTTGATATCGACTGTATTTTGTCCCCTCCGCAAGTTTGGTGAAAGATCCACTACCACTTTATCCATATCCGCTCTTAATAACTCACTGGTTTGCCAAACTAACGTACCATTGACAAAAACCTGAGCTTCATTGTCTATTTCATGGAAGACAATTCCAAATTCCGGAGTTTCATAAGTTTCTCCTTTATCAGCTGGTTTTTCAAATTTGGGAAACCTACAGGCAACAATTATCAAACAAAAGAATAAGAAAACACCGACGGATCTAAGGGTAATATGCATGTCTATTAAACGTTTGGGGCATCCGGGAATTGCTATAATCAGAGAACCAATCCTCGAACTTCTGTACAAAAGTAAAAGGCCTTGCCGTAAGCCAAGACGAATTCCACCATATTTGCACCCAAGTAGAAATTAAAGCACTTGATCAAAGATTTTTTTGCTTCGCTTCCGACCCCACTCAAACGCTTTTGGATGATTGGAATGGTGTTACGATTGGTAGCGCTGTTTTTTGTCATCACTGCACCAGATTATGTGGGATATCGGCTTCCCATTGCAGAATGTATTTCCTCCGGCAAATGGCTATACTGCGAATGTGCCTATAATCATACCCCGCTTTACCCTTATCTAAGTGGGTTAATGAACTGGTTTTCCGGTGGACACCCAATTCTACAGGGTTTCCTGATCACATTACCTCTGGGCCTTGGAGATGCCCTCGTTCCGTTAGTCATTTTTGCCCTTTTCAGAAAACTAGGGAAAGACGGGATTGCTACAAATGGAGCCATAATCTATGCGTTGAACCCGATCGCACTCATAGAAGTTGGTATTGCTCATTGGGATGGCTTTACTACCTTTTTCTTACTCTTGTCTTTAATGTACATGCACGAAGACAAACTCTTCAAGTCAGGATTGGCCGCAGGGTTCGGAGTTTTACTGAAGCAATTCCCCCTGGCGATCGTGCTTTTTTCTTTCGTCAGAAATTGGAATTTCAAGAAAGCATTCATTCTTGGAGCTATCACCGTTGGGGTGGTTGTTCTGGGATTCCTACCTTTTATCCTTAAATGCCCCGATACCTTTGTCCAAAACTTATTGGGGCATCCGCTGTGGAAAGGAGCCGCCAGTACTAAAGTGGGCATCGGCACTGTTAAGGATCTTTTTGAACACTTGTCCTTGCCAGGAGCCAAGATGATCTGGCTTGGGATGTTCATACTTATGATCGGTTTACCGGCTTTCAAGGTAAAAGAAAGTAATTACATCTATTACGTTGGACTTGTAATGGTCACATTGGCCTGGTTCACTTTTGTTACTCACCGTCAATTATTAGTTTGGTCCATGCCCTTTGTGATCATGCTAACCCTGGAACGAAAACAATACCTGCCCTTTATATTGATGTTTATCGGTTACGCGATTAGAATCATTAAGCCTCATTGGACATTCGGACTGATCCACCTGGGGGTAGGTGTGTGGTATTACGTTGCTTTCCTGAAAGCAGTATTAGGTAGTAATCAAAAGACAACCTTGGCAAATGAGTAAAGTGACCTTTGCATTGGGACTTGGCACCTTTCAGCGCCCAAAAATGCTGGAAAACACCCTAATTTCACTGACTAAGATCGATTTACCTGAAAACTCGGAGGCCACACTTCTACTTGCGGACAATGATGATGCGGAGAGTGCCAGGGCGGTTTTTGAAAAATACCAGGATCAGTTTCCATTTCAATCAAAGTATCTGGTAGTTGCTGAACGGGGCATTATAAACATGCGCAATCGTGTATTGGAAGAAGCCATCGCTATCAAGGCAGATTATATCACTTTCGTAGATGATGACGAAACAGTGAACGCGAATTGGCTTACCGGGATGTATGACACCTTGCTGAAATTCGAAGCGGACGCTGTTGATGGAGCTGTAGAGCGTGTTTTACCTCCGGAAACACCGAAATGGATCGTAAAAGGCCGTTTCCTGAATTGGCATAGTTTCCCTACTGGCTCAATTAGGCAATCCGGAAGCACAAGTAATATCATTTTTAAACGGAAAATAATTGATGATTGGGGGTTGAGGTTTCACCCGGCCTTGAATTTTGCTGGTTCATCGGACACTTTCTTGTTCCGACAAGCCGCACTCAAAGGAGCCAAAATCGTCTGGTTGGATGATCGTCTGGTTCAAGAATACTTTCCTCCATCCCGTGTGACTCGTGAATGGATTTTGAAACGTGCTTATCGAAGAACTAATTCAAAATTCATCAGAAAACGACTGGAATACGGATATGCACGGGCAGCATCGACGCAATTTTTTAATGGAGTTTTCCAATTAGCAGTAGGTGGACTTTTATCGATCATTACCTTACCTCTTGGCCCAATGTTGCGCTTACATTCGCAACGTATCTGGATGAAAGGTTTAGGTACTTTTAACGGAATATTTGGTGGCGTATATGAAGAATATCGAAGAACACACGGAAATTGAACCTACCTATTGTCGCATTTGTCAAAATGCAGAGGGCAATATCACCCACATTGCTCGCGAAATGATGTATGGTTTGCGCGAAGAATTTGAGTATTTCCAGTGCGGTGCCTGTGGTTGCTTACAGATTTCGGAATTTCCGGAGGAAATGTATAAGTATTACCCTGAGGACTACTACTCCTTTCAGCCAAAAAAAATGGGTGCACTGGAAGCATTCGCAAAAAAAGAGATCGCGTTGAATACGCTAAAAACCAGTAACCCTCTTGGAAAATTGCTTCGTCAGGCTTTTCCAGGGCATTTGCGCTGGCTCAATGAACATTGCAAGGCAAATTTCAATTCAAGAATTTTGGATGTAGGCTGTGGTCAGGGTAATCTCCTGATGGAGATGCATCGATACGGTTTCAGAAACCTTACCGGCGTAGATCCATATATCGAAAAGGACATCAAATATCCCAATGGAGTTACCGTACTCAAGAAGCAGATACAGGAAGTAAAAGACTCCTATGACCTGATCATGTTGCATCACTCTCTCGAGCACATGCCAGAACAGGACAAAGTCTTTAACATGCTCAGGCAAATTCTCAATCCTGATGGCCGGATCGTAATCCGTGTACCAGTGGCGGATTGTGCTGCCTGGGAAAATTACGGTATCAACTGGGTGGAACTGGACCCTCCCCGACACTTTTTTCTTCATACGAAAGAAAGCATGGACCTCATGGCAGGGCGGCATGGATTGAAAGTGTATAGTCGGCTTTATGATTCGAGTGCTTTTGAGATCATAGGTAGTGAGAAATGGAAGAGAGACATTCCTTCCAATGATCCTACCCCAGAGGACCTAAAAAAAGAAAAATCCCGATTCCAAAAGGAAGTGGAGCAGTTCAATAAAGAAGAGCGTGGTTGTAGAGCTTGTTTCTACCTGGGTAAGTAGTTTGAATTCTTGCAGTCAATGATTTTCTGGCTACCCAAAGAAAGCATGTGTGATTAATATGCATGGATGCTATCGAACGATTCTATGCAGAACTTTCTTTAATTTCGCGGCAAACTTTTGAATGATAATGGAATATTCTTTGGTAACTGGTGGGGCAGGATTTGTAGGGGCACATGTAGTTCGTGACCTTTTGACTGCTGGTCATAATGTAATTGTATTGGATGACCTTTCTGGAGGGTTTGAAGAAAACATCCCAGCTGAAGCAAAATTTATCAAAGGTTCTATTACAGATCATGAGTTGTTGGAACAACTTTTCAATGATCACAAAATCAAATACGTTTATCACCTGGCTGCTTATGCGGCGGAAGGGCTGAGTCACTTCATAAAGCGATTCAACTACAACAATAACCTGATTGGTAGCGTCAACCTGATCAATGAGTCGATCAAACACAAAGTCTCCTGCTTTGTCTTTACCTCTTCGATTGCAGTCTACGGAGCGCTTGAGCCGCCCATGACAGAAGCAATGACGCCAGTTCCTGAAGACCCCTATGGTATTGCTAAACTGGCGGTAGAACAAGAACTCCGCGTTTCTCACGAGATGTTCGGATTGGATTACGTGGTGTTCAGACCGCACAATGTCTATGGCGAATATCAAAATCTTGGTGATCGCTACAGAAACGTAGTAGGTATCTTCATGAACCAGCTGATGCAAGATAAGCCATTGACCATCTTTGGTGACGGTTCACAGACCCGGGCCTTTACGTACGTGGGCGATATTTCTCCCATCATTGCCAATTGCGTAAATGATCCCAAATCTTATGGTCAGGTATTTAATGTTGGGGCAGACAAGAACTACTCGGTGAAAGATCTCGCTTCTGAAGTAATGACAGCCATGAACATTGATGGTGAGTTACGATTCACGGAAGCGAGAAATGAAGTCTTGCACGCTTATTCAGATCACTCCAAGACAATCGAATACTTTGGTGAGTATGCCAAAACCAACCTTGCAGACGGCTTGAAAAAAATGGCTCACTGGGCAACAACTGTTGGGATCAACAAGAGCAATAAATTCGAAAACATCGAGATTCTAGAGAAATTGCCTCCAATTTGGTTAGAGGATTAATTGTAGACTTCAAGAGCCTACCTTCGAGCACCTCAATATTCAAGAGTTCCGTATTCAGGAGTTTCTGTCTATGAGTTATTTGTGTCCGGAGAAATTATCTTAGTGGTCGGAGCCTGTCGAAGACCACTCCTTCAAGTTCTTCACTAAAGTCTTCCCAATATTCAAGGGATCATAGCCATTGACAATGAGTTCATGGGCTGCTTTCCCAATATCCTCTCTTTTCTTATGATCTGCTTTCATTGTCAAAATAGCCTCCGCCATTTTCTCAGGACTGGCATCGGTCAATTGTATGTCCTTGCCGTCGGTGAAAACCTCCTTAATAGCCGGCGTGTCTTTGGTGATAATGCATTTGCCCAAAGCGGCATATTCATAGACTTTATTAGGGATTACCAGGTCCGTTTTAATTGAATCTGCAAAAATGCCCAGGCAAACATCAAAAGCGTTGAGAATTGGATTAATGTCATCGTAATTGACCCATCCACGGAATTGGATATTTTGTAATTGATAGCCGTCAGCAAGTTTTCTGATTTTCTTGTATTGAGAACCCGCGCCTACAATATCAAAATGAATGTCAGTTTCATTTTTCAACACATGGGCAGTTTCCACAATCTTATCCAGCCCTTGCAATGGTATGAATCCCCCGTGGAATCCTACTGTGAATTTCTCATTGGCAGGTACTGCATCTGGCTTGAATATAGACGTATCTACGCCGATTGGAAGTACAAAAATATTTGAAGGGTCAAGTTTGTATTTATTGACGATCCAATCAACATCACCCTGTGTGTCCATCATCATCACATCGCAGTGCTTGAATGCAATCCAATCGCGGTAGTATTTTTCGGGAGCTGTCCACCATTTCCCATGATCGATGGTCCGCGTCAGGTATTTAGAAATCAGTGGATCAAATACGATGGGTTTAGAAGTCATTTTCCTAACCGGACGAACATCGCTGTGCCGCATCGCTCCAATGTAGATATAATCCACAGTTTCAGCATGCTGCCGGAACTCCTCTTCAGTAAAACCTTCTTTGTTAAGTGGATACTGGATGACTTCCACCTCGGGATTTTCCAGCAATCCATTCAACAGAATTCGGGTTCGATTGTATTTGAAATCATCGTTACCGGTAAAAAGAATCTTCATGCCTTAGATGTTGTAACACTCTACGCATCTCTTCTTTTTCCCGAAGAGGAAAGACTTGATCAAATGCACATTCCGTGTTAAGGGCAGTTTTTTGGGATACGGACGATAATTGGTATTGGACAATTGGATGAAATCGTCCATCGTAGAACCTAGGGCAATGAAAGTAGTCTTAGGATTCAATTCGTACCAATTTCGGATCAATACCTTAGCCAGCATTCCACACATCAGAATCACGAACGCACCTTCAGGGAATTTTCGATCTTTGAGGTTATCGTACTCTTTGTGAGAATTCACAAAAGGGATTTTGATCTTATTCTCCTCTTTGACTGTTACTCCCAAATTTTCAAGAATGTCCAATTTTTGGTAATCATTCATCACAAAATACATTTCCCTGTTCACCATTTGCGAAATGATCTTCGGCAGGTAAAACAAGTTGTGATGGAAGACCATTGCGCCTACTTTACCCCGGTACTCCCCCATTAATTCATCTGCTACTTTTCTTCTGGGAGCACCACAAGTAGAGCAACTGACACCAATGAAGTAGTTATCCTGCTGATATTTAATTGAATCGAGGAGACGCTCCGCCAATGGAATATCATACTGATCCTGGATTCTTCCGTTCCAGGTTTTTTTATGATTTTCTGCTAGAAATTTCTTAATGAAATTGAGTTCGCCATCATTGAAGTGAGCAAATGTGAATGCCTCACCAGTCTCCAGATAACCCAGAAACTTGCGCATGGTTTTCTCATAATCAGGATTCTTATGTTTTTCAAAACGGAAGGTCTGATTCGGGTTAATCGAAAATCGATTGACAATGAACACCAATACAAAGCGGAAGAAGGCCAACTTGTAGGAGAGCAAACTCTTAAAGGCATTTGCTAAACCGGCTGAACTTTTAAAGTCAACTTCTCCGGTATTTTCTCTCGGAACAGCAACCACATTCGGCTGAGTTCCTGTTCTTGTGTTCTTGAATTTTTGGTTCCGGGCATCAAACTTCAGACCCCTCACCTTTTTGCGAGTATACCCATCAGCTGTACTTCGTTCAGTTTCAGCTAAAGTCACGAAATGATCCATTACCCAATTGAAATAGGGGAATTTGGTGGCACTAAGACTTCCTCGTGTGGCGGCCAATACTTCCTGATTACCATCCACGGCAATTTTATAGGCAGGATTGAAAATCTCAAGATAAACATCCAGGTAGAATCTGGTAAAATACAAGTCATCTTTTCCTGCCCCATTAGACAAGTGATAAGTACTGTTGATATCTCGCAACATGTCCCGAACCGCGCCGGCTTCACCGATGAACGCATCGGATTCCAAGTAATTGTATTTGTAATTTCTGGGATAGAATTTCCAGTGATAATACTGTAATGGGCCTTCGGGATAGTTGAAATTAGCATCCGCTGCGAATAATACATCAGCCTCTTGTCGCTGAAACTTTCCTATAAGCTCATCGGGTTTTCCCGTCAAATGTGTTCCTACTCCATTAACCATCAAAATCAGGGATTTCTCCTGCAGTCGGCTCTCTCCCAAGAATTCATGTAACCGAATAACCTTAAGTTTTTCAGTCCAAACATCTTCAGTGAGTGTCAATTCGTGCAAGGCGACATCATGCGATGAACAATAGGACTTTAACTCCTCGGACAAAGGATATTGCAAACTGGAAAATGCTACAATATTTAAATTCATAATGATGATTTTAGGAATGAAAACTGAGCAGCATACTCGTACATCCCCCTATGTTTGGGTCCTGGAAAATGGAAAATATAGGGCTTAGAACCCGTGAAATTATTTTTTAGTTCGTCGTTGGTTACGGTAAAGCGATCGGGTTGCGAAAACTTGCCGTAACTGGTGAAAATATCATGATCATAGTCCAATCGAATTGAATCTGGATGATTGACAAAATGCTTGTGTAAATTCACTTGATCACTTCGCATTTTACCATTAATCCCGGAGGCCTGGAACAACTCAAGAATTTTACCGGCATATCCCATGTACCCTCCCGAATTCAGGTATCGATATTTCTTGTACTTTGACTGACTGGCGGGATATCGATAGTAATAGTACCGGTTCCAAAACAAGTGTGGCACGCCCTGGATTCTGAAATAGTAATTGTCTTCAGATGAAAATAGTACAGGGTGGTTATAAGCCTTGAACTCTTTCTCCAGGTCAGTTACATCTCTCACAAAATAACTATCGTAGGCATCCGTAAAAAAGATGATCTCGTTCGGGTCCTGTTGCTGAAGGAATTGAGTAAGGTATATGATCTTGGTTCCGTTGCCTTGATAAGGCTGATTGAACCCTAGGACTTCAAGCTCGATCCCGAAATGATCACAGGAATGCTTGAGTAGACGCAAACCCTTGTTTTCCTGAGTAGCTACGGTCACAAATTTCATGAATTGGCTAATATTTTTTGGAAGACTTGCTCATATTCGGTTGCCATATGTTCCCAGGACGAAGCATTTTCGATGGTATAATTTCTATATTGATCCGCCAAAGCTAACCTTTTCGAATCATCACTTAGTAAATCCTTAATTGTGGCCAACCACTGATCCGCATTACCAGGTTCCAACAGGACACCATTTTTATCTCCTGTTATGGCTGAAGGAATCCCATCTACTTTTGAAGCAATGCTCAATGTGCCTGACATGACAGCCTCCAGTGCCACCAACCCAAACCCTTCATAATCTCCATCTACTGCAAGATTAGGCATCACGAACAGGTCCGCTAACATCAGGGTTTGAGCAACTTCCTCGTTATTCAGGTCTGACACATGAAAAACACGATCACCTAAATCTAGTTTTTCAATTTTCTCATGTACAGCAATTTCGTCTAGCGGAATTCCATCCAATAAGACTAATGTTCTAAAAAGTGATTCAGGAAGCATTTTCTCCATCCTTCGTACTTTATTATAGTCTCCCAAGGTAGGGCCGATGATGATGTAAATCGCATCTTCCAATTGAGGCATGATTTCGTTTACCATCCATGAAAAACCCTTCCGTTTCACACTCCGGCCAATAGACACCAGTATTTTTTTACCTTCAAAATTGGCACCTAGTTTTTCCGCCAGACTCCTCTTGAATTGCTTGTCGAATTCCAGTGGTTTAAAATCAGGGTCGAATCCGTTTTTTACGGTAAAAACGCGATGCTCTTCCACCCCTCTTTTCTTTATTTCGGAAGTTGTACCGTCACTGACAGCAATGACTGCCGCACTTCTATTCAGATATTTGCGTACCCACTTCTGGTAAAACTTCAGAGGAAAAACGACATCCAGACCGTGAATGGTAACCGTAATTGGTTTTTTGGTCATCCAGAAAAGAGGTGTCAGAAAAAAAGCCATCAACCCGTCATTGGCATATACCAAATCAATGTTCGGGTAACGTTTCAGGATGCGTCTTGCTCTAAAACTTACGAACAACAGGAAACCCAATTTCGAGGAACCATGCTCGTGGATGAGGTGATGAACTTTGTTATTCCTTTTTAGTCCTTTCACTAATTCAAAGCATTGCTTTTGCATCCCTCCAATAGAGGGCGGGTACTTGTGTGAAATGACCAGAATTTCCATCAGCCCGCAAAATTAACCATTGTTATGGGTCGATATGTACTTGGATGGAAAATTCAATAATCAATGTTGTCAAGAAGGCACCACAGAAACTTGTTGCGCAACCTGCTGGCTTACAAAGCAGTCTTTAGCCTCACATCGAAGAACAATTGATCCATCAAAGCTGTTGACTTTTTCAATTTGGATTTCTGCTCCAAGGACCAATCCAATTTCATCAAAATATCGAAGAAAATCTGGTTCCTGGTTATGAACAATACTCAACCTTCCCGCGCCGGAAGTTTGCATTTCCGATAACAAAACCTGTCGCTCCGGCAAAATCACACCATCTTTATCAGGAATAGGCTCACCATGTGGGTCTGTTTTGGGGAAACCTAATAACTTATCTATCCGATCAATGAGATCATGTGAGTTGATGTGCTCCAATTGCTCAGCCAGGTCATGGACCTCATCCCAATTGTATGCCAGGCGCTCCACCAAAAATGTCTCCCAAAGCCTGTGTCTTCGTATGATTTTCAAAGCAATACGTTTCCCAGCCTCCGTCAGCTTCACTCCTCTTGAGCGTTTATATTCGAGTAATTGCTTTTCATGCATCTTTTTCACCATTTCCGACACGGAAGCCGGGTTGATGCTGAGGTAACCAGAAAGCTCAGAGGTACTAATAAAGTTATCGTGACGCTGTTGCAGGCTGTACACAGCTTTGAGGTAGTTCTCGGTACTTTCCGAATGCATCCCTCAAAATTAATTCAAAAAGTAGCTAATTATATTTTTAGGCTTGCCTAATTTAACTATTAGCTATACCTTTGTATTCTCTTAGGATAGCAATGAGATTTTTATTAGCGATAGCATTGATCACAAGTCTTTCAGGGTATGCTCAGGATTTGCAAACGCTTGAAGGAAAAGTCACTTCCGTTGACGGCTCAATTCCGGGCGCCACAGTTCGGCTTCTGGAAACCGACAAAGCTTCTGTAACTGATATTGAAGGTGGGTTTACGATAACGAATGTTCCTAACGGGGAGTACAAACTCGAGATAAGGTCGGTGGGTTACAAAAGTCAGCTGGTGAAAATTGATCTCAATAAAAGCAATGAATTCTTAAATATCAATTTGGAGGAAAGTACGCTGGATATGGACGCTGTGGTCGTTACCGGAACCATGCAACCCACCTTTGTTACTCAATCACCTATCAAAGTAGAAGTAATAACCAGCAAACATCTCAACACCTACATCCCTATGGCCTCCTCAAGTATCGTTGAAGGAATTACACTTGTCAATGGAGTACAGGAGGTGGTGGCTTGTGGCGTCTGCTTTACCAATAGCATTAGCATCAATGGACTTCCAGGACCATATACCGCCATCCTCATGGACGGCACACCCATCTATGGCAACCTTGCTTCAGTTTATGGTTTAAACGGTATTCCTAGTATGATCATAGATCGCTTTGAAGTGATCAAGGGGCCAAGTTCCACATTATATGGGTCTGAAGCTGTGGCTGGAGTGATCAATATCATCACAAAAGACCCTGAAAACCAACCATTAATTTCGGCTGATGTCATGGGGACTTCTCACATGGAGTCTTTCGGAAATTTTGCAATCACACCGAAACTAGGAAAATCCAAGGGGTTCATCGGGCTGAACTATGCCTATATCAATGATTTTGATGACCGCAATGGGGATGGATTTGGTGACAATGTCAATCTGGATCGCATTTCACTTTTCTCTAAATGGGACATTCACAGGAGCTCCGGCAAAAAATTCAGTGTTGCTGCAAAATATTACTATGAAGACCGTAGAAACGGTGTGGAAGATTTCCTTCGTGATCGGAATTATCGTTCACTTCGAGGAAGCGATCTCATTTATGGAGAAAGTATCTATACGAACCGATTTGAAGTATTTGGCACTTACGAATTGCCAATTTCAGAAAATGTCAAGATCGATTACTCCCTGAGTGGTCATGATCAAAACAGTTATTATGGTTCCGACTTTTATGAAGCGAAACAACAGATCGCTTTTGCCAATCTCGTCTGGAATAAGCGATTAAAAGGTCACCAGATATTAACAGGATTTACCTCACGTTACCAATTATATGATGACAATACGGTTGCCACAGAGGGTGAATTGAACATGGTAACTGTTAACAATCCGGATCGACAATACATCCCAGGTCTCTTTGCTCAGGATGAGTGGGAAATTAACCCCAGATTTACTGTATTGGCTGGTGCACGGCTCGATCATTATAAACAACATGGACTGATTGCTGCGCCTAGATTGAATTTGAAAGTAGATTTAAACGAATGGACTTCTTTACGGTCCAACTTTGGAACAGGCTTTCGGGTGGTGAATTTATTTACAGAAGATCATGCCTTTATCACTGGACAAAGAGAAGTAGTTATAGCGGAAGAACTCAATCCTGAAGAATCTTACAATGCTTCATTGAATCTGAATCATGTATTCGTGCTCGGACCGGTTCAGGGGATGATAGACATTGACGCGTATTATACGTACTTCACTAATAAAATCATTCCCGATTATGAAAACCCCACACAAATCATTTATGCCAACGCGGCAGGACACGCTATAAGTCGTGGAATTGGGTTCAACATCAATCAGGAGTTTACTTTTCCTCTTTCCATGAACATTGGTATGAATTTTCAGGATGTAACTGAGACCGAACCTGATGAAAATGGTGTCAATCAAAAACGCAAAATCGAATTTGCTCCGGAATGGACAAGTATCATAACAGCCAATTACCAATTTAAAAAAGCAGGATTGACCCTGGCCTATACCTGGCGTACCACTGGATCTATGACATTACCCGAAGTTTTTGACCTGGATGCTGAAGGGAATCCACTTTCAGAACCTCGCGCCACCGTTTCTGACGCATTTGCCATTCATAACCTACAAGTCACCAAGAAGCTTGGATCCTCTTTTTCTCTATATGGCGGGGTGCAAAACTTCCTGGATTTTGTTCAACCAGGCTCCCCATTAATTGGATTCAACGATCCTAATTCCAGTCCCGGATTTAGTGACAGTTTTGACACTTCCTATGCCTTCGCACCTATCCATGGCCGCGAATTCTATATTGGATTGAATTGGAGTTTGAAATAGCTAATATCATCCATCAGCAAGCGCTCGGGAAATATCGATACGAAGTGCCTGAATGGCGGGCACAACGGAAGCCACTATTCCTATCATCAGACATGCGAAAAATAAGTAATACTCTTCAGTCAGTAATGTCATATTGTTGAAGCCAAAGTGAAAACTCTCTTCTGCCAGATCAGAAACCATCAACAGCCCCATTCTACTCGTCATGACTCCCAACACCGTTCCAACGATAGTCATAAGTACACCTTCCAATAGGACCATAAGAAATAACTGCCGTGCTGTAGCTCCGTATGAACGCATCAATGCCATTTCATATCGTCGCTCTTTAATTGCATTGTACAGGCTAATGAAAATGCTGATTGCCGAAACAATCATAACAAGATAAGCAATGAGATTCAGGGTATCAATCCCGACTCCCATCAAACCAATTAGTCGATTCATTTCGAAAGAAGGTACAGCAGCCTGCATGTTGGTACTCTCATTAACCATCCGAGGTAAACGAATCACCCCCATTGGTCCTCGGAATTTAATGAGCATTGCAGTAATTTGAGGGTCTTGCTGTTCGCCCTCATCATGGTCATGAACATCCCAAATGCTTTCTGTAGCAGTAAGGATCAACTGATCTGCCACCGAATTAGATCGACCTAAAATACCAACAACTGTAAAGTGGCTGTGGTCGTGCAACTCACCACCTTCTGCAAGACCATGTGCACTTTCAAACTCGTCCCCGACTTTAAGGCCGGTTGCCAATGCAATTTTTGCACCAATGACTACCTCCAGGGACTGCTCCCAAACCCTTCCTTCCTGAAGATTTGCCTCGTAAAGATCCAGGTATTCTGAAGTTGTTCCAACTATTCTATAACCGCGATAAGAATCACCGTAAGAAAGCGGGATACCTCTGGCCACCAGCCTATTTCTCTTCAACTTCTCAGCCTCCGCCAAGCTAATGTTTCCAGTTGGATTGTCCACTTGAAAAACTGCAGAAAGAATCAATTGTAACGGGCTTCCTTTGGCACCCACAACCATATCTACTCCCCTGATGTTTTTCCGGAATTGCTCTTCCAACTGGGTACTCATGAGTAAAAGCAAAGAGATCATTGCCACCCCCAACATCAATAGCAGGATACTCAAACCGGTATTAAGCGGCTTTGCTACCAGGTTCTTCCAACTAAGTTTAATGATGTTCATAAGGTGATGCTATTTTGAAATTTCCCTTTCAATCGGTGATCATGTGTGATAACGATGAGGGATGCACCTACTTCCGCCGACTGTTCCCGAAGTAACCCAATGACCTTTGTGCAGTTTTCATCATCGAGGCTGGAAGTCGGCTCATCCGCCAGGATCACTGTTGGCTTATTCAGCATAGCCATGGCAATCGAAGCTCGCTGCTGCTGCCCCTGGCTCAGTTTTCTTGGTTGTTTATTGAGCTGATCCAGGATATCCAATTTCTGAAGCACTTCCATTATTCTTTTGGCATCCTGTTTTTTACCTGCCAGATATTGTACGAGTAATAAGTTTTCTTTCAAAGAAAGGGAATGAACAAAATGAGGTTTCTGATAGATCAACCCCATGTGTTTCCCCCGAAACCTATCCAACCGGGCGTTTGAAAGCGCCGCGAGCTCCTGAGCTTCAATCACCACAGATCCTGTTTTTGGCTTTAGAATACCTGCCAATAAATGCAAAAAAGTGGTTTTCCCAATTCCGGATTTTCCAAGGATGAGCAGATGCTCCCCTTTCTCGAGGGAAAAATCAGGAAAAGAAAAAGAGGTCTCCGAGGTATATTGAAACGCTAGCGATTGAGTAAGGATCATCAATTATAAATTGTTAAAGTATTTGATGGTTTGATTCAAAACTTTGAAATCCAGCTTGCCTTGAAACTCCTTCAGGTGATGAACAATGGCCAACGCCTTGTTTAGGCGACTGTTAGTGTTTTTTACTTTCGCTACTATGTAGATCAAAGTTCGTTGTTTCCCTTTGGTCAAGGCATGGAAATACTCGCTGCCCTCAT
The DNA here is from genome assembly GCA_965215825.1 of Cyclobacteriaceae bacterium. GTDB lineage: Bacteria > Bacteroidota > Bacteroidia > Cytophagales > Cyclobacteriaceae > JAWPMT01. Next base: position 4,131,899 of record CBDCEM010000003.1, read on the forward strand.
CGTCCTGATTAAGTAATTCTCTGAGTTCATCTGGCATATCCAGGCCATATTCACTGGTGTCCTTTTCGATCTCTAATTCCACTTGAGATCCTGTTTGTAAGCCAAGTTTTGTAACCAGTTGTTTGTTCATCATAATGAAGTACCCCATGAGGTTTGGCATCAACGCTGCCTGGATCGTTTCCTGGCCATTGATCGTACAAATAATGCGTCTATCATTCCCTTCTATGAATTGTTCAGCCATTTCAGTAGAAACAGGCATGTGATAACCCCATATCGGGCTGTTAGTAAAATGCTCAATGGTCGTTGAATACTTCATGAGATATAGTGCTGTAAATTAAAAAATCCGGACCGAAACCCTTCAGGTAATCATTAAGGATGCATGATATTAAGTTTTTGTTAAGCAGAGCTGAAAAGGAAAATTCTCCTTCTATTTTCGTAACATGAAATTCCTTCAAATCACCCTTATCGCCACTCTCCTTTTTCATTGTCAAGGTCCCTCCACGGATAAAAGCAAAGAACAAAGGCCACCCAAAACCCTAACTATTGCCTTTGGCTCCTGTAATCAACAAGACCTACCACAACCCATGTGGGAAGAAATTGTCGAAGAACAACCTGACCTATGGATTTGGCTTGGAGACAATATCTATGGTGATTCTGATGTTGTGGATACTTTAATCGCGAAGTACAATCGTCAAAACGAAAATGAAGGCTATAAAGAGCTTCTGGCATCTACTCCAATCATCGGGACATGGGATGATCATGATTACGGTAAAAATGACGGTGGAGTAGAGTTTGTTTCAAAAGAAGCAAGTCAGCAGGCGTTGCTCGACTTTTTGGGCAAAGATCCTGATGATCCCATTCGAAATCAGAAAGGTGTTTATAGTACTCAAACGTATACTTTGGGCAAAGTAAAAATCAAAGTCATATTACTAGACTCTCGTTACCATCGGGATCACATTGAACGAATTGATGGTGTATACCAACTTAATGAATCAGGATCTGTACTAGGCGAAGAACAATGGACCTGGCTTGAATCACAGTTAATTAAGTCAGATGCGGACATACACTTGATTGGGAATGGGATTCAGGTAATTTCCATGGAGCATCGATTTGAGAAGTGGCAAAACTTCCCTAACGAACGCCAACGCATGTTGGACCTGATTAAGAATACACAAGCTCCAGGTGTCATTTTCCTCAGTGGTGATCGTCATATCGCCGAAGTATCTGAACTTGATTTTGAAGGAGTTTCATATCCCCTTAGGGACTTTACGGCCAGTGGGTTGACACACTCCTATGAAGCCGCAGGTGCGGAAGTTAATCGCTATCGCATTAGCCCGCTGGTGGGCATGAAAAATTATGGCGTGTTCACTTTCATCGAACAACAGGAGTCCGTCCAAATAGAAGCCAAAATAGGAGGATTGAACGACACCACATTTTTCAGGCAAACCTGGGATTACCCAATTGGCACGCGCTAAGCCCTGCGAATCATTACTTTGAAATCATCAAGTTGCTCCATTGCAACTGTCGTTTGACGAATTTGAGCTTTTGCCCGATGCATGTTTTGGTCGGGATAATGTGTTTTGTAATAGATATTACCCTGTAGAAAATCTGTCAGAAAACGGATCCCCATGATGAACGACATCAATGGTATAGAAAAATGAAGCGTATCCAACTCTTCTCGAGTTAGTTTGTCTCTGGTCGATTCCAGATACCCAACGCTAAAGGCCTGGATTCTGTCTCGATTCAGTCCTACAATTTGTATGTCTGATTCATCCTCGGCGGAGGTAGCGCATGCCGTTCTAATGGCATCTCCAAAATCATAATGGACCAATCCAGGCATTACTGTATCCAGGTCTATGACACATTGAGCCTTTCCAGCCTTATCAAATAAGACATTGTTGAGTTTCGTATCGTTGTGGGTTACCCGAGTCTTAACGTAATCCACGAAATCAAAATCTGACAGGCGCCCATATTTACGAACTAAATTAATTTCGTTTTCCGCCTGGGATTTCTTTAGATCATCAGCTGACTCAACTGCTGTTTCAAATTGGCGTAGACGAAAAGAGAGATCATGAAAATTGGGAATTGTTTTGGTTAGTTCACCCGGGTTTAAGTTATTCAAGCGATTTAAAAAATCACCGAGTACTACACCTCCTTCGTATACCAGGTTTTCATCGGACAAAGTATCATAGGAGATAAGCCCATCTAAAAAGACAAATACTCGCCAGTAGGTATCTTCATGTTGAAGATACGAGGTTCCCTCTTTGGTGGGAATTAATTTCAGGTTTCTTCTTTCAGGAGCTTCTTGTTGTAAGACTTGCGTGACTTTCTGAATGTTACTCATCATGCCCTCAACATCTGTAAAGACCTGACGATTAATTTTTTGCAACAGATAATCTGGTGCTACCCTTTCCTTATTGACAACATGATAAGTTTCATGAATGTGGCCATTACCATGTTCATTGATTTTTTCGGCACTTCCTTCTATTCGGAAGGAGTCAATAACTTCGTGAAGCTCCATGCCGCGCAACTTACTTTTTGCTGGCTAGAGATACAAGTACCGGAAATTATTTTCCGATTTAATTGATAAGGGCTATGTTCAGTCTATTGCGTCAACCTCAGATCACCGTAGGTAGAGGTAATGCGAATTCTTTTCTCAGCATGACCACCTCCGATTTTGGCTTCGTAAGATTCTTTGCCTTGTTCTTTGAGGCGCAAGCTATAATCTATATCGACTCCCAAAGTACGCATAGACGCATATTTAAAGTCCGCCTTGAAGTTTGCTTTGAGACCTTCATCCAGATCAATGTTATAGCTGCCGTAATTCCCCTCAATGTCAATGAACTCGAAATCCTGAGATACATTATCCAGACTAAAATCTGTAGCATATTTGGCCAACATATCCAGAGATTTTTCCAGGGATTCAATCGAAACATCCGTGAAGTGAACATTGATTTCCATCTCATTAACAGTTCCGAATTCCGCTTGGCCATATCGGCTCCTCATATCAATGCTGTTGACCCGACCTATCTCCAATTCTGAATACTGCTGATCCAATTCCAACTCCTGCGCCTGATCCAATGAGAAAAAATCACTGTATTTCAATTCGATGCGACCATTGGCAAAAGATTGGATATCTCCTTTTCCAAAAGCCAATTTCAACTCGCCTCCCCCACTCAAATGTCCTGCTTTAATGTCTCCGTAGCTCAAATCAATATCCACTACACCGGATCGGTCCCCAAGGTAAATATCCCCGTAAGCATTTTTCACTTCAAGAGGATTGGCTTTAGGTAACTTAACAGTATAGTTAATTTCGAACTCTTCGTTGTTGCGCGTATTGATATTCGTATTACTTCTCATGAATACGGCATCACTCTGTTCTCTGAAGTCTATCGTAATATCATCCAATAAATCCTGCAGCCGATCATCATATCGACTTTCAACAATAACTTCTACTTCTACTTCCATGGTAGATCCCTCCCATGTTGTTACGTGAATCTGACCAAAGGAATTATTGATACTAATGGCATCCGAATCGTCTACATTGAAGGTTTTATTGATCTTCTTGCTTTTCTCATTAAGGCCATTCCAAACAGGAGCAGCGGCCATGGCAATCAAGACCAAACTAAGCAGAAGCGGTTTCCTTACTCTCATCGTTAAAATCATTAAGTCTGTCCAGTATTTCTATTTGTCTGTTCAGTATCCGCATACGCAATCGCAAATTGGATATCATAGCATCAATCAGTTTCTGGTCCCCATTCGTATTTTCGAAAGTGGTCCTTAGCTCAAGGTAAAGATCATCGAGCTCGTTCATATCATCGAGAAATTCCCGATGCAAATCACCCTGAGTGTCGTACTCATCAATTTGCTTCTGCCGCTCACCAATTAGTCGCATGTAGAATTCCTCAGCTTCAGAAAACTCCGCGGAAACAGTAGTTGCCGGCACTACTTCAGGTACTTCTAAACGATCAACCAGCAATGCAATAGTAGAGGCCAAAAAGAGCATTGCGGCCACTTTCCAGATTGACCACCAGGATTCCTTCTTCTCTTTCGGGAGTTCCTCCTCAATCCGACTCCATAGATTTTCTGACGGCTCGTCGGTATCGAACGTTTCTTTATTTTGGTTGATGAACTTTTCTAATTTGTCACCCATAATTCAGTGCTTTTCCCAGGATGTCCCTGAGTTTTTTCTTTGCTCTATTGTATTGAGACTTGGAAGTCGATTCCGTGATCTCCAGTACCTCTGCAATCTCTTTATGGTCAAAACCTTCTAAAAGATACATGGTTAAAACGGTGCGAAAACCAGTTGGCAGTTCTGAAATGGCCTGCTTCACTACTTGCATATCCAAATCAGGCCCGTCATCATCTTTCCATTCAAAGTAGTATTCCCCTTCCGTTTCAGATAACAACTGTGTTTCCCTTCTCTGTTTAGTCCTACTAATAGACTTGTTGACCACAATCCGTTTTAGCCAGGCCCCAAATGGCGCATCCTCACGATAGCTATCCAGGTTTTTAAAGGCACTGACAAACGCATCCTGCAAAATATCTTCTGCCTCCTCTCGGCTACCCAAAATTCGCAACGCGGCGTTGAACATGGCTCTATTGTACAATTGATAAATACGATACTGAGCCACACGATCATTCTCGCGACACTTATCGATCAATTCCTGATGAATATTCAATGTACTTGCAGCCAATTTCTTATCAAATTCTACTAAAAGACATATTAATCTCAGTGCGGTTGCATAATGTATTCAATATCTTTTTAATCTTGGGTATGGAGAATGCTTTTATGATTGTCTTATAGGGAATGAAACAGGTTTTTATACTAATCATGTTCCTGTTCGCCTCCCTTCTAGGGCTGGCGCAGGAAGCCGATACACTTCATACAGAAGCAGAACTAAAAAAAGGTTTCTGGCAAGATGTAACCTCTCTGTATGTAGGTGTGGGCACAGAAGCTGCCCCGTCACCTGACGGAACAGAGCCATCCGTCCAGTATCAATTAGGTATGGAGTACAAAAAATTCCATTTCGGATTGACAATGATTGATTACGTAGGTGAATATGAGCAACGCCTAATTTTTCCCAATCAATTTTCGATGCGCTATCGACATGGTGGAGTCTATCTGGGTCGAGATATTTGGAGATCTAATCTTATCCACATCAATGGATTAATTCAATTATCACACGGTGATGTGGTCTGGCAACGGTCCGGTACCGGAGAAGATGTTTTCAGAGACAAAATGACAGTTTGGCAACCGACCTTACAAGTTGAGATCAATCCCGAGTACATTGTCGCAGGATACGTCAACATCGGGTATCGCCAGGTCAACGGATTGGAATTACCCAGAATCACCTCTGAAGACTTTTCAGGTTTAGTGGTTCAGTTTGGTTTACGCCTGGGTCTTTTTAGAAAAACAAAAAAAGCAAGTTCCGAAGATGAAGAAGATTTGTAGTCTTGTCGCAATCGTACTGCTCTTCAGCAGTTGTTTCGTTGGGGAAGAAACCGCCCCTGATCAGGATATTTGGGAGTATGCACTGCCTTCTGAAGTGGGTATGAGTGATGTGTCGCTGCTCAACTTAGATACCATTACTTCCTTCGGTTCATTCGAACCTGTTCGGTCGATGATCATTGTAAAAGATGATAAGTTGGTATTTGAAAACTACTATGTAGGAGACGACCGGTCCACGGTTAGAAGTCTTTTACGAACCTCACCCATTATCATGGTTTTGGCTGTTGGTATTGCGTTCGATGAGGGTTGGATCCCCAGGCTGGATATTCCCATACAAACGATCTTAGGTGATGAGTATGATGATGTTTTCCAGGCAAATGCTTTAAAGACGGGTATCACAATTGAGCACATGCTAACACACCGAAGTGGATTTTCTTGGAATGAGAACATCACTTCTCTTCAAAATCCGGCAAACGATCTCAACCGTATCAATGACGCAAATGACATGGTCAGATTCCTCCTTGAAAAAGATATGGAAGCAAGCCCGGGAGTGCGTTTCAATTACAATTCAGCCACATCTATCGTGTTAGCCAAAATTGTAGAAGTAGTTTCCGGACAACCATTCACTGAATTTGTTGAAGAACGTATTTTCAATTCATTGGGCATCAAAGAGTATATTCTTGGTACCGACCCAACGGGCAATGTCAATGTAGCTACAGGATTAAGTCTATCAAACCTGGATTTAACCAAAATCGGATACCTCTACTTGAAAGAGGGTCTTTGGCAGAATGACCGGATAGTTTCCAGTCAGTGGATTCAAACGCTTAGCACGCCCCAGTCGATCATAACTAACAATGTAAACTATGGATACTTCTGGCAAGTATTTTCCGATGACATCACATTTATCCCGCTGTTTCAGCCAAATGACACTTATTTTTTCTCTCAACACATTTATATCAATCCATCTCAAAACCTTCTTATTACCTTTAGCTCAGAAAACATCACCTTGAACATCATTAGCAATCCCATGTTCTTGTACAGTGAGGTGGTAAGACCATTGGTGCCGTAATTATATGTCTGAACAAGACCTCATTGATTTCCAGCAAATAAAAAGCGGGGATTTAAGGGTTTACGAAAGCTTCTTTCGCAAAAACTACACTGATATTGTGCGGTATGCACACAAGTTTGTCCGAGACAAGCTCATTGCGGAGGAAATAGCCCAGGAGGTATTTATGTACCTCTGGGAAAAACGTGAAGTGATCAATGTACAAAGTTCTTTAAAAAGCTATTTGTATTCTGCTACCAAAAACCGATCAATTAACTACCTGAAATTAGAACTACCCAAAGTACAGGCTCAAATGGATATTGGCGAGTTCGAAATAGGGATTAGTTCAGAGTATGTTGAAAAAGATCGCAGCCAATACATCGCCAAAGCGGTAAAAGCAGCCATTGATGACCTTCCCAAAAAGTGCCGAGAAATTTTCATTCTTAGTCGAAATGCCGGTCTTACTTACGATGAAATAGCCGAGGACATGGATCTTTCAAAGAAAACCGTAGAGAACCAAATGGGCATTGCCTTGAAGAAGTTACGTGACTCTTTAAGGCCTGTTATGGAATTTTTGAAAAAAAATTGAAAATAATGAAACAAAATTTAGGGGTCCGACAAGATTGAATTGACCTCATTACAGAAATGGACCACCAAATCCTTCATACATATAACCAAAGCCATTACCAGGAGAATGTTTCAGATCATGTAGATCAGGAAATCATCGATCTCTATGAATTGACTGAACCTGTTGATTTAGAAGAAATCAATATCGATGAAGCCTGGAGCACATTCTCATCATCTCTTTCAGAAAGTGCAACAACAACAAGAGTTGTTGACTGGAAGCCATTGATGAAAATTGCTGCTACAGTGATTATTGCCTTTGGTATCGGACTATTCACGTATGACTTCCTTGGGAATAAAACCATCATTGACCAGGTGGCTATGGTTCAGGTTGACGCTGAATTCACAAAGAAAAATGTAACGCTTCCTGATGGGACTATAGTTTGGATGAACAAAGGTAGCACGGTCTCCTATCCCGCATCATTTGGTAAGGAAAGAAACATCCAATTTGAAGGTGAAGGATTTTTCGACGTAGTTAAAAGCGATAAGAGATTTATCATTTCCACCCCGCAAACCAACGTAGAAGTACTTGGAACGGCCTTCAATTTAAGTACGGCTGACGCCTCATATACCAAAGTAACCGTCACAGAAGGAATTGTTTCTTTCTCAGCTCAAAAGCAACAAACTAAGATTATTGCCGGTCAGGAGGGAGTTTTTGCTAAACAATCTAAAACCATTTCCCTCAATCAAAACCCTGATGTGAATGCCATGTCGTGGAAAACCGGGCACTTTGTTTTCAAAAACACAGCGTTATCAAAAGTAATTGCTTACCTCAACGGATATTACAAACAGGAAATTGAAATTGATCACCGACTATCATCCTGCACGGTCACCGGGACATTTTCTAAACTCTCATTAACTGAAGTTCTGGAAGAAATATCCATTGTTCTTTCAGCAGAAGTGACAAATGAGGGAGATTCCTTTATAATTTCTGGCAAGGGTTGCTAACATCCTTTTAATTTTGCGCTCGTTTGATTCTGGAAACGAGCTGAATGAATCGTCCGTTAGGAGCCTTCTATATCTTTCTCTTCTCAGTTATCTTAATTCTGACTGACTTAAAAGGTCAGGGTCACTCCACCGTTTTCTTCGATAAACCTTCCTACTCAGTAGAAGCCCTGGTTCTGGAACTCGATCGTCAATTGGCGGCTACGCTTGTGTATAGCCTCGACAAACTACCTGATGGAACCATCGATCTAAAAAAAAGCAATTACTCTCAGCGCGAAATATTGAAAGTCCTGAAGCGAAGGGGAGTTTCCTCAATGATCAGGAACAATCGAATTCTTTTAATCAGCACAGACTTACCCGGGAAAATCAGGAACTTCACTTTATCAGGTTATGTCCGAGATGACGATACAGGTGAAGCACTTATTGGGGCCAATGTATATACTTCTGACAATGAGCATGGAGTGATCACGAACCGGTATGGCTACTATTCCATGACTTTACCTGAAGGAGACTATGATATTCGTGCCACTTTCATCGGCCTCCATTCACCAAAGAAAACCGTCAACCTGACCAAGAACAAAGCACATCACTTCAGGATGACCGAAAGTGTTGAGGAACTACAGGAAGTCGTTATTTCATCCCGTCCACCCTCATTCAATATCACAGGAGTAATACCTGGCATCAATGCCATTGATTTTACTACAGACAACCACATTCCCTATTTCATGGGAGAGGTTGACGTGTTTCAGGGCAGTCTTCTTCTGCCAGGAATAAAGATTCTCGGAGAAGAAGCTGCAGGTATCAATGTACGTGGTGGCAACATTGATGAAAACCTGATCCTATTGGATGAGGCGCCCATCTACAACCCGACCCACTATTTTGGATTGATCTCCGTTTTCAACCCCGAAGCGGTCAATGACATTCAATTTCTAAAAGGATTTTTTCCATCTCAATATGGAGGGCGTGCTTCCTCTGTGATCTCTGTACATCAGAAAGAAGGCAATGATCAGGAATATCATTTTGCCGGAGGATTAGGATTGTTGTCCGCAAGACTTCTTGCGGAAGGTCCTATTAAAAAAGGGAAGAGCTCTTTTCTGGTTTCTGGTAGAAGGTCCATCGTAGATCCTACTGAGTTGGGACCGGATAATGTCAACCGAAATTCCAACACTTCGTTTGGAGACGTCAACCTGAAAATGAACTGGAAGTTTAACGACAGAAATACCTTATACTTATCCAGTTATCTGGGTCAGGACCGCAATCGTACCAGTTTCGATTCAGACCGACGTTGGGGAAACAATACGGTTACGTTGCGCTGGAACAGACAGTTTGCAAAACGAATATTTGGTCATTTCTCGGGTGTTCTCAGTTCATATAACTATCGGATCATCGACCCAAGGGAAGCGGGAAGTTTCGTGGGCAAATTCCGAATCACTGACTATACAGCCAAGGCTGACTTTTCCTACTTCGTATCACCAAACTCACAATTTGATTTTGGCTTGATATCGACCTTTCATCGATTGGCTCCAGGGACAAGGCAACCCTTTGACCCGGATGACTCTTCTACAAATCCTTTGGAACTGGACTCAGAACATGGATTCGAATCAGGCATCTATCTTTCTCATCAATGGCAAGTATTTCCGAATTTGGAAGTACTCTATGGAGCAAGGTTGAGTAGTCTACACAACATTAGCTTAGGATCATCAGAAATATACCGTTACTTCCCTGGGGGACCCAAAACGGATGAGACCATTGCAGATACAGTGAAATTAAGCAACTGGGAACTGATCAGGGATTTTTACAATATTGAACCTAGGGCATCTCTAAACTGGAGGCTCAATGAGAATACCTCAATCAAAGCTGCCTACAACCGAACCTATCAATACATTCATTTGATTTCCAATACCATCACTCCCAGCCCCACTGATGTATGGAAACTAAGTGATCGAAATATTGAACCTACTCAAACAGATCATTTTTCACTTGGTTACTATCGTAATTTCCAGAACAATAGCTGGGAATCTTCATTGGAAATCTTTCATAAAGACATCCGCAATATCATTGATTATAAGGATGGAGCTGACTTGCTTTTCAACCCAAATCCCGAAACTGAGTTCTTAAATGCCAGGGGAAGAGCCTCGGGCCTAGAGTTCTTCTTGAAAAAGAATACGGGCATCACCAGGGGGTGGGTCAGTTATACCCTGTCTCGAACCGTAAGGAAGGTGAAAAGTGACCTTCCGGAAGAAAACATCAATGACGGAGCATTTTTTCCGGACAACAATGACAAAACTCATGATTTTTCACTAGTCATTCTACACCAGTTCACACCTCGTTTGAGTTTTTCATCAACATTCAATTATAGCACCGGAAGACCCATCACTTTGCCTATTGGTAAATACACGTTTGAAGGCAATCCGATCCCCCACTTCTCAGGGAGAAATCAAGATCGCCTCAGCGATTATCACAGGTTGGATTTATCCGCCCGATTGCAAGGGAAAAAAGTAAGAAATGATGGCAAAACCAGAAAGTTTACTGACTCCTGGACGTTGACGCTGTACAATGCCTACGCGCGTCGAAATGCCTTTTCCTATATTTTTCGTGAAGATCCCGATGTTCCTGGGCAAACACAAATCGTGCGATATTCCGTATTTGGGAGTATCATTCCCTCACTGACCTATAATTTCAAATTTTAGCATGAAGAAGGTCATCTATATTTTGTTTGTGTTTTTGTTCATCGGGTGTGAAGATGCTATTCAAATAGACCTCCCTACAAATGCAAATTTGATCGTCGTTCAAGGATGGGTATCCAATCAACTCATGAGTCAAGAGGTGATCCTATCACGGACACAAGGGTTCAATGACCAGTCGGGACCAGCACTAGTCAACAATGCACAGGTAGTGGTTTCCAGTAACCAGGGTGACCAATTTCAATATCAGCAAGATATGGATGGAGTTTATCGCTCTATCGATGCATATGAAGGAATGGATTCCACCTTTTATCAGCTTGAGGTGGTATTGCCAGAAGGAGATACTATCATATCCCCCTTCGAATTAATGCCTCGCCTGGTACCGATCGATAGCTTAGTGTTCAACTCTGCCGAGGAGCTGTCTAATGAAAATCCCAACTTACTGGAAACGATCTATTTTCCTGTTACATTTTCACAGGATCCACCAGATATCCGAAACTACTATCGCTGGAAAATTTCTAGAAATGACACCCTGTTCAATGCTCCAAATGATCTGGAGTTGCTAGACGACTCGGCTATCAATGGGAATTTCTTCCCCAATGAGTTTCGTAGTTTTCGATATGAGTTTGGTGATACCCTACATATAGAAATGCAGACGATCAGCGGAGGCGCTTTCGATTTCCTAAGTCTTCTCAAGAACCAAACCACACTATTGGGAACAGCCTCCGGCACACTTCCTGCTACTATATCGGGTAACCTCCGAAATCGTACTGATCCGAACATGATCGTACTGGGTTATTTTGGTGCCTTCTCCTCTTCTACCGCTGAATTAATACTTCTGGAAGAATGACGGCATAGTTTTTGGGGGTTTTTGGCTGTGAACTTGTCTTATTATTGTTATGATTAAAAAGTTGTTATTGGTAATTTTCTCAGTGGCACTAGCTTTCGTGGGCGTGCTATTGAGCAGAAAAGTAAACTTGAAATCTTCTAAATAAGAGATTGCAAGATGTTTGGCAGAAAAATCAAAATTTCTAAGGGCTTGAATCGATTACTGCTGAGAAAGAATGTTCAACATTTTCAGGGTTCAAGAGAGCTTTTTCTCGAGAACCCTGATTATTCAAATCGTTACAACGAAAGATTTACAGAGGCTCAATTAGTAGCCATTGCTTATCGTAACGACAGGTAGTTTCTTTTTCAAAGTTTCATCTCTGGAATTTCTCCTTCGATAATTAGTCGACCTGCGGTCGCTTGTTGAATACGTTCCACTGATACACCGGGAGCACGCTCAAGTAGTTTGAATCCCTGATCTGTGATATCCAAAACTGCCAGATTCGTCACTACCTTTTTCACACAATTCACTCCTGTGATTGGTAATGTGCATTCTTTCAATAGTTTGGAATCCCCGGCTTTGTTTGTATGCATCATGGCGACGATGATATTTTCAGCGGAAGCCACAAGGTCCATCGCTCCGCCCATACCTTTCACCAGTCTCCCAGGAATCTTCCAGTTGGCTATATCTCCATTATCAGCCACTTCCATGGCTCCAAGAACAGTCAACTGCACATGTTGTCCGCGAATCATCGCAAAGGAAGTAGCAGAATCAAATATGGAGGCTCCTGCCAGGGTGGTTACGGTTTGTTTTCCTGCATTGATCAGATCTGCGTCCTCTTCCCCTTCAAAAGGAAATGGTCCCATTCCAAGCAGGCCATTTTCCGATTGGAACTCTACACTGATACCCTCGGGAATATAATTGGCTACTAAAGTTGGAATGCCTATCCCCAAATTCACATACCAGCCGTCTCGTAGTTCTTGTGCTATTCTTTTAGCAATCCCGTTTTTATCAAGCATCTTCTTTAGGTCTCAAGGTTCTTTGTTCTATTCTCTTCTCATACTTTTCTCCCTGAAAGATCCGCTGCACAAAAATTCCGGGTGTATGTATGAAGTTAGGGTCCAACTCACCTGGCTCAACCAGTTCTTCCACTTCCGCGATGGTGATCTTACCTGCCATGGCCATTGGTGGGTTAAAGTTCCTGGCGGTTCCTTTATAAATCAGGTTACCCAGGGAATCACCTTTCCAGGCCTTTACGATAGCAAAATCTGCGGTCAGGGCACTTTCCAGGATATGGGGTTTGCCATTAAACTCTCTAACTTCCTTGCCTTCCGCTACTTCTGTTCCATAACCTGCAGGTGTGAAAAATGCAGGAATACCTGCTCCACCTGCTCTGCATCGTTCTGCCAACGATCCCTGAGGAATAAGATCTACTTCCAATTCACCACTAAGCATTTGACGTTCAAATTCTTCATTCTCTCCCACGTAGGAAGAGATCATTTTCCGTATCTGTTTTTTCTGAAGCAATAGCCCCAGTCCAAAATCATCAACTCCTGCATTATTAGAAATACAGGTTAAGCCCCGGAGATCTGCATCGACCAATGCATGGATACAATTTTCAGGAATACCACACAATCCAAAGCCACCAAGCATAAGGGTCATATCATCTTTGATACCCGCAATGGCTTCTTTGGCTCCACTAACTACTTTATTCATTGAAATGGGTTAAGAAAGTTGTTGCAACAAATAATAAATGCAATTTCAGTCAAATTAAGCAGATTTCTAACTTTAATTTGACTTAAGGTGATATGAAGGTGTCGATTACCAGATCGAACGCAGCTCGTAGACGGTCCCCTCTACTAAAACCGCTTCTTTTCCCGATTGAAAGGTAAGAGAAGTCCACTGTTCGGTTGGGAAAAACAGGTCTGTCATCACAATCGTACCATTGTCGAAAAAAACCTCCACACTAGATCGGTCCAGCCAGATGTTTACCGGCATTTGCGGTACTTCAGATATTCTCGGAGCGTAATGTACACCAGCAAAGTCTTTGTGAAAGATGCTATCTCCTACCAAAGTCCTATCAATAAAAAACAAATCAGTGCTATCCTGATAACCTATGGCCAGTACTTCACCAAGTCTATTGCTAAAATTCAACTTCCAGGATCGGTCTTTTCGATTGGTAATATCTGTGACCGTAAATTCAAAGTTTAGCAGGGTGCTATCTCCCAGGAGTTTGTCTCGCCAGTCTGTTGCTCCGGCAATCACCGTTCGATTGATCTCTACCGCTCTAGTTCTTAGCAACTGCATTTCTTCCACGGGTCTGGTAGCCAAAAGGTGGCCATGCTTTTTTGTAGGGTAGAGAGCAATTTCTCTGGGTAATGTCATCGCGCTCCGCCATTTCTCAGTGGGCACTTTCGTGGCATATAACCAGTTACTCATCCAACCCATGAAAATACGCCTATTGTCCTGTTTAGGAATATCCGACCATGTTACCCCTGCGTAATTATCCCAACCATAATCCAACCACAATACTCTTTCAGGATCGTTATCGTTGATGAACCGTTTCCCACTGAATTGCCCTACAAAATATTGCGTATCAGAACCCCTTGGGCCTCCCGGACCAATAGAAACGACCATTACCCATTTTGGTATCCCATTTTGATCGATTAGTTGAAAAAGATCCGGGCATTCCCAGACTCCCGTGTGGCTCCCCTGATCAGCGCCAAACTTGCTCAGGCTTTCCCAATTTTTCAGGTCTGTTGATCCATAAAATCCTACTTGATTACCTTCGGCAAGGATCATTACCCACTTTGAACTTTGCAGGTGCCAAAAAACTTTTGGATCTCGAAAGTCAACACTTGACCCTTCGGCCAAAACGGGGTTATCATCGTACTTTTCCCAGGTACGCCCCTTGTCCAGGCTAAAGGCAATCCCCTGGTATTGAAAATTTGTTTCCCCTTCACGCTTCGGATCATGATAAGTGTATATCGCCACCATGGGTGGATTATCCGCAGTTCCGAATCCTGAGGTGTTGTTCCAATCCACCACAGCACTTCCGGAAAAGATGTAACCCAGAGAATCCGGGTAAAGTGCGATAGGTAAGTGTTCCCAGGTAACCAAATCCTTACTTATAGCATGCCCCCAATGCATCGGTCCCCAAACGGTACTGTCCGGGTAATATTGATAAAACAAGTGGTACTCCCCCTGATAATACACCATCCCATTGGGATCGTTCATCCAGTTTTCTTCGGGTGAAAAGTGAAACTGGGGTCGGTGGGGCTGATCATAGTCATAACCTACCTCAACCTCAAGTGGCTCACTTTCTACCTTGGCGGAAGGCTCACATGCTAATAAAAGCACGGCGACAATCAAAAGCCCGCCAAAAGAATTTCCATATTTTATCATTCAACTACTATTTGACCAGTTCCTTCTCCAGCTCTTCCAAAGATTTGCCCTTGGTCTCTGGCATGAGAAACGCAACCCAAAGCAACTGCAAAACCATGAATCCAGCAAAAATAGCGAAGACGGTAGCTGCTCCGATAGTCGAAAACAGCACGGGAACCATCGCGGGTATGATCGCTGCCAAAACCCAGTGGACGGATGTTCCGAAAGCCTGGCCGGAAGACCGAACATGATTTGGGAAGATCTCGGAGATAAAAACCCAGATAATCGCTCCTTGTCCAATGGCGTGTGCTCCGATGAAGAGAAATAATGCCGGAGGAACGATGTTCGACCATCCATAAGCAAAAGCTAACGAGGTAGTCGCTAACGTAAGAATATAACCAACGGATCCAATGTACATGAGCTGGCGCCTACCCAATCGATCGATCAATACAACTCCCAGAATCGTGAAAATAAAATTAGCGATGCCGATGCCAACCGTACTCAAAACCACCGCTTCTTCGCCTAGCCCCGCCGACTCGAATATTCTGGTGGCATAGTATAATAAGGCATTGATGCCACTGAATTGATTGAAAAAGGAAACAGCGAAAGCCAACATCAGTGGAATTTTAAATTTCTTTGAGAATAAGCGATCATTGGACTTTTCTGGTTGATTTATACTTTGCTGGACACTCCGGATTTGATTCTCTACTTCATCTTTGGGATACAAAGCTTGAAATACTTTTCTAGCAGCTTCTACATTACCTTTTTGTACGATCAACCACCTGGGACTTTTGGGAACACTAAAAACCATCAATGTGTAAGCGAATGCTGGCAATGCTTCCATACCAATCATCCACCGCCATGCATCTGCTGAAACATAAGTCGCGATCAGGCCATTGGAGACAAAAGCGATCAGGATTCCAAAAACAAGATTTAGCTGATACAAAGCGACGAGCTGTCCCCGCTTAGCTGCAGGGGCAATTTCTGAAATAAAAGCTGGAGCAGCAATTGTGGAGGCACCGACTCCTAATCCGCCTAGAAATCGAAAGAAGGCAAATAACCATGGATCACTGACCAACGCAGATCCTATTGCGGAAATGGTATACAATACTCCAATGACAATGAGTGTATTCTTCCGACCCCAACGATCGTTAGGGAAACCACCGAACATGGCTCCTACCACGGTTCCCCACAGGGCCGATGCGACGACAATCCAACCATGGAATGCATCATTACTCCCAAAAAGAGTAAAGGAACTCCACAGTTGCTGCAAATCTTGCTCAGCCCCGTTGATTACTATGGTGTCGAAACCAAAAAGAAAGCCGGCCAATGCGACGGTGATAGAGTAGTAAAGGGTTTTTCCCATTTTAGACAAGGTCAGTTAAAAACCCGAAAATAGGTCAACTCTTTTGGAAAACTCATTGAAGGTGTCCCAAATAGGAAGGTTCAACGGTCGAACTTACTGCTTTACCCAGATCAATAAGGATGTCGCGTCCATCGTAATGTCCATCGATTCACCTCCCTGGAGTCGGGTCAATCCCTTCGGTCCTCTGACACCTTTTTCGTGATTGATTTGCTCAGTTGTACCAATCAAACGCCAATTTCCATCGGGAATTGGCAGTTGGGAAAAGGTCTGGCTTTTCTGATCGGCATTCAGCAAAACCATTACTTTGTTGTCCACCACATAGCCTAGCATGCTTTCTTTCTGGGGAGTAATCCAATGGTAATA
Organism: Cyclobacteriaceae bacterium; assembly: GCA_965215825.1. Taxonomy (GTDB): domain Bacteria; phylum Bacteroidota; class Bacteroidia; order Cytophagales; family Cyclobacteriaceae; genus JAWPMT01. The sequence goes on from CBDCEM010000003.1 coordinate 4,148,591, forward strand.
CCCCTCTTCCACAACATTGGCCACTCTAAATAGCTTGCCGTAATCCGAAAGACGGAATTTGTTCATTCCTTTCCAAAAGGCATACATATTCCGGTAATCGTTTTTGTTATCGCCATTCGGTTTTCGACCAACCGTCTCCCAAACAAACTGATTGGCCGTACGGTGGTTATAGGTATCCCTATAACCATGCATATAAGTCTTAAATCCAGCCTGTGTTTCTTTTACCACCTCTTTCAAAGGTGCATGAGCTTTGCTACGCATGATCTCGGAGCCACCATGGGTAACAATGGGTCCTAAAGTTGTATAAAGTAAGGTCACTGCCAACTTGTATTCGTCTTCATCTACATCGTATCGCCCATCGAATACTTCTCCCCCAAACTGATCAGCCAAAGCAAAATTGTCATGAATATCGAGGTAGCTAATGCCGCTCAAAGGGGTCTTGTCATCCGGAAACTTATTAGCCAGGCCCTTCATTACATTGGCTCGTTCATCGAATTTGCCACCTGGCCAACCCCGGTCTTTCAAGTGATCCTTCAGTTCAAAAACCGGACCTTTGAACGCATTGCGGGAATCATCCTGAAAGAAGGTGATGGGCGCATCCTCCTTGTACCAATCCCAGTCTGGGTTTTCTTCAAAATTGGGATCATTCGAGCCAATCCAGGCTTCTCCATAAACGATTTTGTCTTTGCCAATAGCGTCTTTTAATGCGATCAGGCTCTGTTGATCAACCTGTCCTGCCAGATCTATTCGGAATCCGTCGATCCCAAATTCATCAATGAAGTATTTGCATTGATCGATGAGCCAACGTTGGCTCATTGGACGATTTTCAGTTTTCACCTCGTTACCATACGCCCCTATGTGATCAAAATCTTTTGTTCGATAATAATACTGCTTATCAATTCCGTTGAAATTGAAATACCAACCATTGGCATCCATATTTTCCGCAGTATGATTCGGAACGATATCAATGATAACCGCAATGTCTTCATCATGAAAGGCCTGCACCAGATCACGAAATTCATCCCGCTCCGCTCCAGGTTCCTTCCCTTTGGTGCGATACCGTGCTTCTACTGCCATTGCAAAAGAAGTTCGATAACCCCATTGGTAATTTTCCTCGCTTACACCTTGTTCAATCATGTATTCGTCATGCTCAAATGAAGCTTTCCAATCGTCTGTTGGAAAATGAACATACTCCTGTACTGGCATGAGGTGTACTACATTGATTCCCAGGTCCAGGATATAGTCAAAACCAATTTTATCACCTCTGCTGTTCGTTAGTCCCGGGGTGATCATCCCCTGAAAAGTACCCTTGTGTTTATCTGCTACAGGAAGGCGATCTGTAAAATCCTGAATGTGCACTTCGTAAGCGATTACATCTTCTAATTTTGGAATGCCATTTTTCAAAGGCGTAGCTGGTATAGTGCGTCTCCAAATTCGCCCTTTCCCCCAGGTATCGTCACTTACTCGCGCATAAGGGTCATTGATATGTACAGGATTCGTTTCGTAAAAGTGATTACCTGGGTCATCGGAACCATGAATAGTGAAGTCATAGTAAGTTCCATGGAGGTCTTCGGAAAACTTCGTTTCCCAAATACCCTTTTCGTCCACTTTCATTTCGATGACTTCTTTCGCTGTTGTATCATCTTTTCCATTGTACAGGTAGAGCTTGACCATCGCTGCCCTGGGAGCAAATAATCGTATTGTAGTTTGATTGCCATCAATGTTAGCCCCCAGTTCTTTGGTCGAATATGTTTCTCGGAACCACCCATCGAAGGAACAATGGGCACGTAGGTTTTGTCCAGGAATCTCCAAAAAATAAACCCGACGTTTGTCCAAAGATTCAGCCGGAGTGATAAGGGTGGTGGCTGCTCCATTAGGAAGGACACCTGCAACTTTTATTTCTCGTCCCTGCGCATCTTTAATGATGTATGCTTCCGGTACTAAGGGTCTTTCTACGTTAATCTCTGCCCAGATCAGGTCGTCACTTTTCAATTCAGCCAGTAACGGAATTTTGTCATCGCTCATCATAAATACCAGATCACTCCCCTTGACGTTAGTCGATTCCGTCGGTGGGTCCAGCCATTCACCATCATCTATTCGAAACTTAAACTTGGTGTTGGGCTTTACAATTCCAAAGTCAGTATTGTCTATTGTCAAAAGCCATTGTTCACCGGTTTGCTTCAATTTCCATTGTTCAATGTCTAGGTTCTGGTCCCAGTTTATGAACTCTCCTGTGACATAAACTTGGGACGGTTTTAACTGGTACAAAGCTTCATCAAATATGAAAGTAAGCTTGTTTCCAAACACCCCGTACCCTTGATTTTTCTGATCTCCGGTAAAAGACTGAGCAAGGGCAAAAGATGCCCAGAACAACAACAAAATTGAACTGAATTTTCGCATGAACAACGTCTTTGAGCTTTCGGAAACGTTTCCGATGTAAACAATTGATAGTCAGTGTTAAATATAGGCTTAAACCTGAATGAGACAAGGAAATTTTTCATTCTGATAATTACGAATATGTCATAATTGAATTTGAAAATTCTTTAGCAATTAGGAATGGATTTGACACGGATGAAAGATGTTTGAACCGACAAGAACTGCACCCTGGTTACAAGACAGATTTAATAACTACAGATAGATGGCTATTCATTAAGTATCATTATTGAAGGTGCCGCCTAAAAAATTAGCAAGCAACAGGGCAACTCCCGAACTAAAGTGTTGTAACCTTGCTCAAACCCCCTTGCATGCTTAAAGCTCTATTCAAGGTACTTTTCAAAATCGGCAAATGGCAATTGATCTATCCAGCCCCTAAGGAGGCGTTTAAATCCGTTATGATCGCCGCACCACACACGAGTAATTGGGATTTTGTTTATGCTATCTCGGCGATGGACCAACTGGGACTGGATCCCAAATTTACGATCAAGAAAGAGTTCAATATTCCCATAATAGGGCCAATGATCACCAACCTTGGTGCGCTTTGGATTGATCGATCAAAAGCCAAAACAGGAGGTGGTTGGACGAAATATATGGCTTCACTATTTCCAGAGGGGAATCATCCACTGACGGTCGTTGTTACTCCCGAAGGCACTCGATCAAAGGTGGCCGAGTGGAAATTGGGATTCTATTACACTGCTCTGGAAGCCAAAGTACCGATTTGTTGCTCTTTAATGGACTATGAAAAGAAAACCTGCGGCATTGGTATGTGTTTTATGCCTAATGGTAATCTGGAAGAAGACATGAAAGTCATCATGGATTTCTATTCTGGAGTTAGGGCCAAATTCCCGGAAAATTTCACGACTGATGTGAGATTCAGTTGATTGAGATTCTCGCGAATAATGAAGTTTAACAAAGAGTCCATTTTCGCCGGGCTTCCTTCCTGAATTGGTCAAATGGATGGCACATCTCTGCCAATTTGAGATCTTATGAAAGGTGATTTCAACGAATAAGCACAACGTCATGAATTAAGATGAATTACCTGGATCATACATGTATCAGGCAAAAAATTCCTATTTTTCCGTTAGTAAAAACAAATTTAGTTAGAACCTCAACTCAATCGAAATACTTGGAGTAAAGCCCATAAGACCATACTTCTTCGGGACAACTAGTGTTGGCATTGGGCCAGCTCCCGGACCATCTCCACCAGGACCTCCATCGCCGGGACCTCCATCGCCAGGACCTCCATCGCCAGGACCTCCATCGCCAGGACCTCCATCGCCAGGACCATCACCTGGAGCAGGTAAATTGGGGTTTACAACGGTCTCCAATGTGCTATCGTAAATATTGTTTTGATCATAAACATTAAACAAATTGGCATTAACCTGTAATTCGGCATTGCCTAATTGGTGTATATAAGATAGGCCAAGGTCCAGGCGATGATAAGTATCAAGTCGTCTTCCATTTCGTTCATCTGCCTCCAAAATGGCTACACCTGGTCGGTTTCCCCTTCGATTGTTGTTTCTCCTCGCATTTAATCGGTATACAGTAAAAGGACGTCCAGACCCCAGAAACCATGTAGCCTGTAATTTGAGTGGTCCCAGCCTATAAGAGCCGAACAAATTTACTTCATGGCGCTGATCGTGATCGGCCGAAAACCAGTCGCCTTCATCAATATCATCAAAGCGGTAGTTGACTTTACTCAAGGTATAACCCAGCCAACCCGTAAACTTACTGGACTCATGTTTGATGAAAGTCTCTATTCCTTTTGCCCGACCATCTCCTTCAAAAAACTGTTCCTCGTAATTTTCATATTCCGTGATTCGGTTGCCAAAACGAAAAGCATAGTCCATGATCCCTGAGAACTGCTTCTGAAAGAAATTGAATTCAAAGCTCAAGGAAGACCGGCTGTATGCCATCCCCGCAATCAAGTGTTCAGAAATCTGAACCGGAATTTCATTATCCGCTAATGTCCAAAGGTCCCGGCTACCCTGTAAAACATTCTGTGTATTGATTTGATTGACAAACTGGGTATAAATGCCACCGGCAGCAGCCAATCTCAAATGATCATTTATTTGGTAGCCAAGAGAAGCTCTTGGTTCCAGATAGACCTTTTCCCGGCTAGATAAATAATTGCTTCTCAAACCAAAATTGATGTCAAAAGCGGGGGATAGTGGAAGGTCAACATGTACAAACTGAGTAAGCAGCAGCACATTATCCTGATCTTTCTGTGTTACGGGTTCTCCGTTGGTGGTACTATTGATGTAGGTCTTATATAAGGAATTTTGTAGCCCTGCCACAAAGGTGAAATTTTTGCCGCTCCATTCATGTTCCACATTGAAGCTAATGTCTTGGATACCATTGTCCTGTATGGCATCTGAACTTTGTGTTTCTACCAATTCTCGGTTTTCAATGATCTGTTGTGTCGATTTCTCGCTGAACTCACTGCCATACTTAGAATAGGAAATAAACATATCCGTATAATTGGATTCATCCCACAATCGTGAAAAACGAACGGAAGTCCCGAAATTGCCCCATTTCAAAAAACCCAGATTGCTGTTATTTACCAGGCTATCTCCAGGGTATTGCAGTTGGAAGCTATTCTCGAAATTGAGTAAATCATTGCTATTATATACACTCCACGAGAGCAGGTTCTTGGGATCTAGTTTACTTGACACTTTGAAGTTCAGGTCTCCGAAAATAAATTCCGGCTCATATTCAATACTGTCAACAAGGGTTAAAATTTCCTCTGACCCCTGGACCTGCTGACCATACTGCTCGAAAATTCGATTGAAATGCCATAAGTTAAAGAGGTCTGAGTACGACCTCCTACCAGACATGAAGAGGGTCGTGTTGTCGGAAATGGGCGCTTCCAGACTGGTGTTGATACTCAATGGGTTGATAGAGAAACGGCCGCTGACTTGTGAGTTATTGCCATCCTTCCCCGTAAGTTCCATGACACTGGAAGCACTTCCTCCGTATTTCGCATTAAAGCCAGTTTTGAATAATCGCATGGACTTCACAGAATAAGGATTGATGGCACTGAAATAACCAAAGAAGTGGTCCATGTGATATACCCGAAACCCATCGAAAGTGATGACATTCTGATTGACATTGCCACCATTTACCTCGAGTCCCGATTGTAATTCATTGGTGGCAGTCACTCCGGGGATAAGTTGCATCATCCGGAATACATCTTTCTCTGCTGTGGTTGGGATGTTTTCCACTAATCCAGGATCAAATGCCACACGAGACAGGTCATCCAACACTTCAATTTTACTCTGCATGGCCGCCACAGTAACTTCCTCCAGACTTTCTACTGAAGACCGCATGGCGATGAACAAACGGCTTTTTCTATCTACTCGACTGATTGTGTGATTTACGGTTTGGTAACCTAGATAGGATATTTCTATCCGAGATGTATCACTAAGCCCTTTCAAAGAGAAAATACCATCCTCATTGGAGGTGGTTCCTCCCGAAAGCCCAGCTACTTTGATCAAGGCGAACGGCAAGCGCTCACCAGTTCCACGGTCGTATATTTCTCCAATTAGATCAAAAGACTTGTCTTCCGTCCGGCCTCTCTTTATGATGATTGCCTTAGGTGCAATATATTCATAGGTGAGTCCTGTTCCTTCCAATAAGATTTCAAAAGCATCGATCACGGATTTCTCCCGGATGTCTACCGTGATCTTTTTATCAGCTACTAATCTATCGCTGAAAGCAATTTTTAAACCGTATTTCTGTTTGAGTTGTTTGAATACACGTTTGAGTTGAAGGTTCTCAAAACGCTCATTGATCAATGCAGGGTTATTTGCCTCAGCACAGAAGCCTCCCCAACACATCGCAATCATGAGTATCCAAATTCTCATCCAGTATAGAAGTTAGTCTTCTTTCAAGAACAACGCAACGGTCTTACCTTCTATTCTATAGTCTACATCCAATGGTTCGCAAGTGAGCTTCAGTGCCATCTCCAGGTCATTGGTAGGGAAGAAACCAGTGTAACGTATGGTTCCCAGCGAATCCGCATATTCAATGGATAAATCAAAAACCCTCTCCATTTCATCCAGAACAACTCTCAGCGGTTGATCATCAAAGTGGATTTCACCTTGATTCCAATTAGGAGTTTGCTGATCAAAGTCGTAATCTCTAATCTTTTTCCCTTCCTCGAACAGAGTAGCATTACCTGGTGTAAGTGTGCTCGCATCTGATCCTGAAACCACAGCAACCCGGCCAGTGAAACATTTCACCTCGTAACGAGTGCCTCTTGTTTTAACATTAAACGATGTACCTAATACTGAAGTAGTCCCGGCGAGGGATATCACACTGAATTTCGAGCCTCTTTCAACCTCAAAAAAGCCTTCTCCTTCGAATTCTACATGTCGATTGAACCACCAACCAATACTATTGTAGGTAATGGAAGACTGGTATTTCAAATTCGCAATGGATCCATCTGGCAACTCTACATTTGCAAACTTTCCTAGGCCAGTTACCACACTTGTTACGGACAGTTGAAAAACTGTGTAGCCGACGGCAATGAAAATCGCTACGCTTGCAGCAATCCTGAGCAATATGGGCGATTTTCTCTCAGTTTTTTCCGCAGAAGGACTATCCAGGCGATCAAAGAAATTGGCTACTTTTTCATCAGAAACCTCTTCTTGATGATTGTACTCACCTAGCTTCTCTTTGAATTTCTCATTCCAATTATCCATGACTCCCTCCTTTCTCTCTTTCAAGGATCATTTGTTGCAATCGCTTTTTCGCCTTGGCGAGGTTGGATTTCGATGTTCCTTCTGATATACCCAATTGCTCAGCAATCTCATGATGTTTGTAACCTTCCACTACATAAAGTAAGAAAGTTGTTCGATAGGCCTGAGAAAGTGAACGAACTACTTCCATCAACTCCTCGGCGGACAGTTTATCTAGAATCGAAAGGTCGTTTCCAGATAGCTCTTTGGCCGTACTCAGCTCCAAACTGAAATAGTGTTTTTTCTGAGAACGATAATGATCAATAGCCGCATTGATCATGATTCTCCTTAACCAGGCTCCAAAAGGGTAATCTGAATTGTAATTACCCAGACTTTTAAACGCTTTCATAAAGCCATCGTTGACCATTTCCTCGGCCTCAAAAGTACTATTACTATAAGGCGTACAAATCGTCATTGCTGTCGAGTAATATTCTCTGTAAAGCTTTTCCTGTGCCGACCGGTCGTGATCCCGGCATCTGGCTATTATGTCTTCTAAGTCTTTCAGCAAGGTTTGTTTCTCCCGTTTTACTGGAACGGATCGAAATTACCAATTTAGGTTCATCAATGGTCATAGGTTAGGCATTTTTTATGGTAAAAAAGGATCCGACCAGCGGTCATCAGTATAGACTTCCGCACCAGTCAAGGTCCGTACAAAGGCAATGATGGCATTCATATCCTGGTCATCCAGGTTACGGTTTCCACCTCTTCTTCCCCCCAATCTGTTATCCAGGTTATTGTTTTCGGGAGTAGGACTGACAGTGCTGTAGTGGTTAAGCACCGCTTCGAATGTGGTAAAACTCCCATCGTGCATCATGGGGCCATTTAGTTCCCCATTTGGGTTGAAGATGTCTCTTAATGTCGGTGCGCGGGTGACCTGGGTGTCAATTGCGTCCGGATCTCCTGCCACTGTAATCACACCATTATTATCACTATTGTCATTTATCGCAAATTCGGGAGCATCATGGCAACGATCGCAACCGGCTCTACCCATGAACAGGTCTTTCCCGAGATTTTCCAAGGCGGTAAAGTTTTCAAAATCGTCATCATCATCGCCAGTTTCGGATAATCCAACATCATATCGGGAATCAAAGGACTGGATACTTCTTACAAACTGAGCGAGCGCTAATTGCATGCGTTCTTCAGTTATCTCATTAGTCCCATAGGCATATTCAAACAAACTCACCAGATACTCAATACCTTCCATTTTTGTAATCAGACCTTCCATATCGTCATCACCATTCGCTCCACTAAAACCCATTTCTATGTGATCCTGGATGGGCATCGTCGTTTGAGTTTCCAATGTATTGGCTCGCTCATCCCAGAAAAATCGTTCTTCCTCTGCAAAACGTGCATTGATCAATCGCATGGAATGTCTTCCTGTTACACCATTAACTCCCTGACTCAATACAGCGTCATCACCAAAAGCCAATGATTGTTGGTGACAGGAAGCACAGGATACTGAGTTATCCGATGAGAGGTTCGTATCATAGAACAACACCCTTCCCAATGTGGCTATCTCATTCTCGATATCGTTTCCTCGTGTTGTGTTGTCTTCGTTGATGTAATTTGGAACTGCCTGATCAGCATAGTTCAATGGGCTTTCGAGGCTCAAACTTGATCCAAACACCTCCACCACGGAGCGCGAGTCTGTGAGCGTCACGTCGCCACTATCTGAAATGTCACTGTCGTCATCGACATTCACCACATCGGTATCAGGATTACACGCCCAAAATAGCAGGCAGCTCAATCCTATCATAAGGAACTTCACTTTCGGTAAGGTTAGGGAGGAGATTGCGTATGTTCCTAAGGTTTTCATATATTATTTTCTTGTAGTTCAGCAGCATTACGAAGACTCGTTTGCAAATGGTTGCCATCCTGAATTATTTATTTACCAGGAAATTGACCTTATTGGCAGAAACCTCAACAGTCGTATTGCGTTTTGGATTAGAACCAACCATATGCTTATGAAGAAGATTGTTCTCCTATTAACAGGTGTTTTGTTGCAGGGTTTAATACTTGCTTCTGATCTCAAAATCCAAAATGTAAGAGCTGCTAATCGTGATGGTGTAGCGGACACACCCGTCAGCGTGATTTTCGATATACAATGGAAAAACGCCTGGAGCAATGAGAAAAACCGTGATGCGGTGTGGGTATTCATGAAATTCAACAGCCAGTGGAACAATCATGTGAAGTTGGCCCCGACAGGGCATCGGATACTTCAAGTGCGGAAAGGAACGGAGCCTACCATTGAAGTTTCAAAGGACCAATTGGGTTTCTTCATATATCCTTCCAAAACCCATCGAGGCGATGTAGATTTTAAGCTACAGATTCAAATTGATACCACCACCCAAAAGATTCAGGGTAATAAAATCCGTGGCATGAAGGTCCATGGCATTGAGATGGTGTACATACCTCAAGGTTCGTTCACTTTAGGAAGTCCTGATAAAGCAGCCATTGAACGTGCCGCTCTCTATAAAAGTGATGATCAGGGAAATCCTGATGGTTTGATAAAAATTAGTGGGGAAGATGAAATCGCGGTTGGCCCGACAAAAGGAGCGTTATATTATTGGAGTAAAAATGCACTTTATAATGGTGATCAGCAAGGCCCAATCCCGTCGGCTTACCCTAAAGGGTATGATGCTTTTTACCTTATGAAGTATGAGCTTACTCAGGGGCAATACGCTGATTTTCTCAATGATATTCCTGACAATTGGACATATACCCGATCGCCCATTGGAGGGCGTAACTATCATAAGAAAAGAGGTGGAATCTATTTTAAAGATGGGAAGTATCAAACAAAATCACCCAACAGGCCCATGAACTACGTGAGTTTTACGGATGGATTGGCCTACAGCGATTGGGCAGCTTTGCGCCCAATCACTGAATTGGAATACGAAAAGGCTGCCAGAGGACCTGAAAAACCCATTGAGGCAGAATTCGTCTGGGGAACAAATAATTATGATGAGCTGGAACGTTACATCAACCCCGAATCGGAAGCTATTTTTTCCAATGGGATTAATGAAAGTGATTTAAATGATGCTAACCGACCCGTATATGGTGCATCGTATTATTGGGTCATGGACCTGAGTGGCAGTGTCTGGGAAAAAGTCATCACCATTGGCAATCCCATTGGCAGGGCTTTCAAAGGAACCCATGGTGATGGTGTGTTGGACTTTGGTAAGGCTACCAACGAAGATTGGCCCAGCAGTGATGATGAAGTGGGAGGGTTTGGCTATCGTGGCGGTGGTTATTATGAAGTAGGTACTGCTTATACAGACTTCAATCCACATTCTCCCATTGGCTACAGGTTTTACGGTGCCTGGTCCGGTGGCCCCCGATACATTTCTTATGGTTACAGAGCCGGCAGATCAGCTAAATAAGATCATGAATATTGAAGTTTTAAAAATCGAATTAATCAATCATCATCGAGCATTTACACAATATGTAGATGAGTTGACCGAAAGCCATTTTCTGGCTTCACCCAATGAAAAATGGAGCGCTGGACAGCAACTCGCGCACATATATATGAGTGTCCATCCCGTTGCCAAGTTGGTGGCCAACAAAGACATCATGCGCGAAAAGTTTGGCACACTGAATCGGCCTAGTCGAACATCTGATGTTTTAGTTAGCGAATACCTTACAGTGCTAGCAGGTGGTGTAAAAGCGGGACCTAGGTTCTCACCTGAGGCGGTATCATTTAGGAAAAAAGAAAATCTGATAGAACGAACTACCGAGGATATTGGAAGCATTTGCACTCACCTCGAAAACTACTCGGAAGATGAACTGGAGCATCTCGTCATTCCGCATCCGGTCATGGGGCCATTTACGCTTCGAGAAATGCTAATGTTTACCATTTATCATGTGCAACATCATTTAATGAAGGTTCAGGAGCTCTTAAAGTATACTACTTCCAACGACTGATTTTCTCTGCCTGTGGTTCAAGTTCCGCTGCAAGGTTGTTAAATCTGGCTTTTAGCAATTTCGATCTACCTTCTTCGGTACGAGTGAAAATCACTTCGCATGGCTTCCTCTATTTGCTGTCAAGTAATTAATTAATAAGCTCAACCCTCAAGCCAACGCCCATCATTTTGTTACCGCTCACCCAACTTACCTTTGCATGTATCTGAGCTTCATTTTCTATAGCTGATTGAATCCGGGGCGCCACATCTTTAGATAGATAGCCAATTTGCTTTCCTGTTGCTGTCAGAACTTTGATAGCGTGCGGATCATAAGCATTATCAGCTTCATGTTCCAACTGAATAGGGTCGTCTTCCGCGATTTCATTTTTAATTATGTCCTGACGAGAAGAGCCATCGGCATTTTCTTTTGACACGCCTACTGTCTTGGCGTTAATCACGTAGGCAGACGGAAGTCGAATTACTTTCCCCATAAATTTGAAGATAGCATGATCAATAATATTTTACAATCTTGAACCTTTGTTAGTCCATTATCAATTAAGTAAAGATATTGCCAGATTCAAAAACTACAATTTCTATTCATGAGGCGCGTAAAATCGCACTCGCCAATCAAGGACTGAAGCATCTCTCCTACTCTGGACAGTCAGCCCGTAGGCTAACCTTAGAAACCATTGAAAAGATTGGTTATGTCCAGGTTGACACCATTTCGGTCATTCAAAGGGCTCACCATCATGTCCTCCAATCCAGGGTTCCCCACTATCAACCCAAAGTCCTGGAGAAGTTAGAAAGTGATCGATCTGTATTCGAGTACTGGAGTCATGCAGCCAGTTACCTCCCCATGAAAGATTATCGCTTTTCACTTCCAATGAAATTGGATGTTCGGAGAATGGAAAAGTTTTGGTTCAAAAAGGATCACCAATTGATGCAAAATATCGTGGATCGCATGAAAGTGGAAGGTCCACTCAGGTCACGGGATTTTGAGAAGTCCACTAAAAAATTGCAGATGTGGGACAGCCATCCTGCGAAGCAGGCCCTGCAGAACTTATTCATGGAAGGTAAAATCATGGTGAAAAGTCGCGAGGGATTCCAAAAAGTCTATGACCTGACGGAGCGAATTATCCCCAGTGATGTTGACGTTTCAGTTCCTTCCCGCGAAGAATACATCAAGTATCTTATTCGACGAGACATTAAGGCGCACGGCATCGTAGCATTGGACGACATTGGCTATTTATTGAAAGGGCTGAAACCTGTTATACGAGAACAACTAACTGTACTAGAGAAGGAGGGCGAAATTATCTCACTGAAAATAGACAAGCAGGATCGATTATTTTTTGCTACTGCCGATCATTTGGAAGTGCTTAATAAACGTTATTCTCAGCGACTTAAATTCCTCAATCCATTTGATAATGCTTTGATCAATCGGGCCCGAACGAAGCGCATGTTCAATTTCGATTACATCATGGAAATCTATGTCCCCGCGGAAAATCGAAAATTCGGATACTATGCCCTACCTATTTTATGGAAGGACAAACTGGTCGGTCAGATTGATATGAAAGCCGACCGGAAAAAACGTCAATTAATTATTCGGAACCTGGAACTTGAGATCAACATAAACGAAAAATTTCTGGACGCCTGGAATAGTGCCATTCAGGAATTTGCCGGATTCAATGGCTCACAATCAATCGTATTTGAAGAAAAAGCCATCAAAGGAAATCAATCGGTAATCCACGCGTCGCAACTTTAAAAGACAGACAGTCCCTGAGCCATTAGCGCTGCCCAAAAGGGTAGCGTAAAAACCAAAATCAGTTCCAATATCACAACTCTTTTAATCGATACAGGAATTTCAATAACTTCATTTCCATCTGGGTTTTTCTTTGATTGTCGTTGTTTGATAAAAAAAATAGTCGGGTAAATAGAAAGTATTCCAACCAGAATAAAGATTCCCAACTTCAAATAAATCAACCCATTGACTTGATAAAATTCCGGAGGCTTTCCTATATCGCTTAACCACAAGATTAAGCCACCAGTGACAGTTATAACCGAGGCCATTCCATACAGGCCATCAATCATTCCTAAGTTCCGGACTTGCATTCTGGACATGTTTGGCTTCAAGATCCATACTTCGGCAAAAAGTGAGCCCACCACTAGAAATATCCCTATGAAATGGAGGTACTTAATTAAAATAAATGACATGGCTATGTGCTTACGATGAGCAATTTGATTTAGATTCAGATTAAATGCTATGACAAATAAGCTTAATTTTGATCGCTTTAACCAATAGACCATGGCCCAAGAATCTATCGACGTACAAGGTTTCGAGCATGTACGGTACAGAAGTGAAACCTACCCTTTAGACGAAGTAGAAAAGCGATCAAAAGATTTTCATCTCTGGTTAGATGGACGAAGAACTGTTCGTGAAATTTCCGATAAACCCGTAAGCAAAGCTGTGATCGACAACCTGATCATGGCCGCATCTACAGCACCTTCTGGCGCTCACAAACAGCCATGGACGTTTTGTGCCATTTCCAACCCTGAACTGAAACGAAAAATAAGAGAGGCCGCGGAAAAGGAAGAATACGACAGTTACAATGGACGCATGTCCGAAAGGTGGCTAAAAGATCTGGCGCCTATTGGCACAGACTGGAATAAACCATTTATCGAGAGAGCTCCGTGGGTCGTAATCATGTTCAAACGTGTCTACGAAACGACTGAAGTTGGTGAAAAGAATAACAATTACTATGTCAACGAATCAGTTGGCATTGCAGCAGGTATGTTTATTTCGGCAATTCACAACGCCGGATTGGTAACGCTGACTCACACACCGAGTCCAATGAATTTTTTGAGCTCCATACTTGAGCGGCCGTCTAATGAGCGACCATTCCTTTTGTTACCAGTAGGATACCCGGAAGATGAGGTTTATGTACCCAAACTTGAAAGAAAAAACCTGGATGACGTAGCAGTTTTTTACTCATGATTCTGCCATGAACTTTAAATATTATTCCTGGAATTTCATGAATCGGGCCCTAATCGGGCCTTTTTTTATGAATTGGCAGAATCGTTAAGGCTTTTGGCAGATATGAAAATCTCACATGCCTGACCTTAGCTTCATGATTGTTCAACAGCAATCTTTGAATTGATTTAAAGTAATCCTTCTGTTCGTCAGAAGTATTTTTGTCTATAGCTGGTTGAGGAGGGTGTCTCAAAAGGCACTCTCTTTTTTTGGTTAATTTATTTAACAGCTATTTGTAATCTTATTATCTTGGGGATGTGAAAGAGACATCCAAGAATCTACATTTTAAGCCTTACGACCAGAACCAACCGATGCTTCTTCCTCCTTCCTTGGAGGAACTCATTGAAGCGAATCATCCTGTTCGAGTTGTTAGCCAAGTGATTGATCAAATCAACATTGATGTGTTGCTTAAGCAATACAAACCCGGAGGCACTTCAGTATATCATCCACGTATGCTGCTGAAGGTTATGGTTTACTGTTATCTGACGAACATTTTCTCTTCACGTAAAATGGAAGCTGGCTTGAAGGAGAATATTCACTTGATGTGGCTTAGTGGTATGAGTAAACCAGACCACAACACCTTAGCACGTTTTCGTAGCGAGCGTTTGAAAGACAGTTTACGTCAAATCTTTGGTCAGATTGTGGGATTATTGGTTGAAGAAGGCTTGGTGAGTATCAAGCAACTTTACACTGATGGGACCAAGATTGAGGCCAATGCAAACAAGTATTCTTTCGTTTGGGGTAGAGCGATCAAGACCAGCAAAAAACGTATTGCCAAGCAACTTGATGACCTATGGAGTTATACTCAACAGGTAGCTGAAGAGGAGTTGAAGGACCTGCAGTCAGTTGATTTTAATGAGATTGATAGTCAGAAAGTCAGACAAACCATTGACAAGATCGATCAGGCACTGGAAGGTAAACAAGTCGATAAAAAGGTAAAGCAGAAGCTAAACTATGCTCGCAAGAACTGGCCTGACAAGCTGGATGATTATGAGAAGAAAGAGGCCACATTAGGCAAGAGAAACAGTTTTTCTAAAACCGATCCTGATGCCACATTCATGAGGATGAAGGAAGATCACATGCTCAATGGTCAGCTAAAACCTGGCTATAATCTACAAATGAGTACCTCAGATCAGTTCATCATTAATTACAGTCTACATCAAAACCCAACCGACACACTCACCTTCATTCCTCATCTACAACAATACAATGACTTATATGGATCATGCCCTGCTGTAGTGTGTGCTGATGCTGGTTTTGGTAGTGAAGAGAACTATCTATATCTAGAGGAACAAGAAATTGATGGATATGTGAAGTACAATTACTTCCACAAAGAGCAAACCAAGAAATGGAAAGAAGACCCCTTTAAAGCCGATAACCTCCACTACAACGAATCCAACGATACCATGACTTGCCCGATAGGGCAACAAATGGAGAATATTGGTGAGAAAGAAAGAATTACTGCTAGCGGATTTAAACAACAATACATCCGATACCAGGCCAAGAACTGTGAAGGGTGCTCATTAAGGTCATCTTGTCATAAAGCAAGAGGCAATCGGATTGTAGAGATCAATCACAAACTAAGAAGGCACAAAAAAAAGGCCAGGGAAAAGCTGCTCAGTGAGGAGGGTAAAAAGCATCGATCTAAACGACCTGCTGATGTTGAAGCTGTCTTTGGAGCAATCAAACACAACAAAGGATTTAGAAGGTTTAACCTTAGGGGCCTGGATAAGGTCGCAATCGAAACAGGATTACTCGCAATTGCACATAATCTGGCCAAGAAGGCTGCCTAAATGAGGTAAAGGCTTCCTTAACTCATCAATCATTAGCTCAGTCTGTATTACCTAAAAATACCACTCAAGGATATAAAATAAAAGAAGCTGACCCTTTCGAGACAGCTTCTTTCTTTTTGTCTAATCCTTTGTATCTTGACGACTTTCAACCGCCCGGGGATGATAAAAACACTGCTGCTCGGCTTGTTCTTTTGCAATTTTTTTGTGTGCATTGGCCAAAAAGGTAATCACACGGCTTTGGTAGACAAAGACCTGAAGCGGGTCTCTGTAAAGTCTGGCATGATTACTTATGAGCTTTCGGGAGATGTGGAAGGAACAGAGGTTTATTATTTTGACCAGTGGGGTTGGCTGGAAAAAACCATTCGTAAATACACTTATAGCAAATACGGCATCTCCAGTGATGAAAATCGTGTGGAATTACGCAATGGTGACTTTCAATTCCGTGGAAACTTCAATACAGGTAAGGGATCAAAGACAGAAAAGAAGCTCGAAAGCTCTATGCTAAGATACAAATCGAGTGAAGAAGTAACTAAAACCATCCTTGAATCGCGAAACGGAACCATCGTAGGGGAAGAAAATATACTCGGAAGGTTATGCACTGTCTGGGAGTTTCCAAGAGGCTTGATCCAACGACTATGGATTCATGAAGGTCTTATTTTAAAAAGAGAACAGCGCATCGCTACTTTATCCGTTATTTCTACAGCCACCAGCATTGAATTCGATCAATCTTATTCCAGTCAGGATTTTGTCATTGAAGAGATTGTCTGGCCATAAACTATCTCCATTTCCTCCTTTTATCAGATTTAACCTACCAAGTCAGCTTACTGCATCCGAATAGGCTCCGTTCTGGTACACTTTATAATTCATTGCTTTTCTTAGGACAGACGGCTTGAACATGGACTTGCCTTGTAACATTCTGCAACATTCCTGAATGCCCTCAATGATGGAAGGGTGTGGATGGATCAATTCAGCCAAAACTTTAATTCCTTTTTCCATTGAAATCAGTAGGGCCGCCGCTTGAATAGCGCTGGAAGCATGTTCACCGATAACTCGCATACCCAATATCTTCATCTCTTCATCATTGGTCACAAGAATTTTGATGAAACCCTGTACGTTTCTCATGGCCACAGCGCGGGAAATCGTACTGTAATCCAAGCTTACAACTTTGTAATCCAATCCCTTTTGCTGTGCCTGCACTTCGTTCATTCCCACACCGGCAATTTCTGGTGCCAGAAACATAATCGTTGAGATGTTCTCATAAACCAATGGCTCCGGATCTCCATAGATCTTCTCTATGGCGTGTCTACCTTCCAGTTCTCCAACGTTCACGAGTGAAATATCTGCCGTTATATCTCCAACAGCATAAATGTTTTCAATACTTGTTTGCGTGTCCTTGTCTTTTATCCCCCTCTTATCAATATCAATAGACAAGTTATTATCAAACAAGTCATCATAGTTCGGCACCCTTCCTACGGAAACCAGTGCTTTTTCTACTTTAAATACTTCTTTCGTACCGTCGTTATACTCCAGTGTGTACACCACTTCCCCCATCTCCACTTTCATATCCACCAACTGAGAGTTTCTGTGGATCAATACGTCCTTTGCTTCCAGGTTCTGTTCTACGATCTCCACTACATCGGCATCCTCAAAAGGTAAAATACGATCCCCTTTATCAATCAAATGGACTTTGGTATGCCCAAAATTGGAAAATATGGTAGCAAACTCACATCCAATCACTCCTGCTCCCAGGATAACCATGCTTTTGGGAAAATCCTTAAGGTTGCCAAGACCATCGCTCGTGAAAATGTTTTCTTCATCAATGGGAATATGGGGTAACTTTCTGGGTCGGCTACCTGTGGCTAAAATGATATGATCAGCTTCCACTTCGTGCGTTGCCTGACTATTTACCACTTCTACCCTATGATTATCCAGAATTTTGGCCGTTCCATGAAGAAATTGAAAGTAATCGCCCAACGTCACATTGATGTTGTTCATGTGATGCGTTAGCATGTGTAGGCGATCGTCTACTGCCCTGGACACTTCACCTGATACCTTTTCATAAGAAAAATCCGGATGCTGGATTCCGAAGGATTTACCATGCTTGCGAATAAAAAAGGCTTCCCTGGACAGTTCCCACCAGGTCTTGCTCCAAAGAGCTCCCTGATGAATGCCTGCTCCTCCTAACTTATCTTTTTCTATCAGAAGTACTTTTTTACCGTAATCCACAGCCCTCATGGCGGCGGCGTAACCGGAAGGTCCGGCTCCAATGACACAAACGTCGAATCTTTCCATGGCGGATACTATGTGTAGCGTGCACGGAATCTACGGAAAATTCCGACTATTTCGAAGGGCGGTGCCGTTTTTTCAATACTTCAATCACCTTTTGCAATGGGATTTCCTTGGCCTCCAATAAGACGAGGTAATGAAACAGTAGATCTGCCGCTTCACCCAAAAAGAGTTCTTCATTGTCATCCTTCGCCTCAATTACCAATTCCACAGCTTCCTCTCCGACCTTCTGAGCAACTTTATTGATTCCTTTTTGAAATAAACTCGCTGTATAAGATTGGTCCGTTGGGGTTTCCTTTCGATTCTTGATGATAGATTCGAGATAACCAATGAATTGCACATGGTTCTCATTGTCCTCTTTGAAACAGGTATCCGCTCCTGTGTGACAAGTAGGACCATCAGGTCTGGCCTTGATAAGCAACGTATCATCATCGCAATCCAGTAACATTTCCTCCAGGTGCAAGAAATTGCCGGAGGACTCTCCTTTCACCCAAAGGCGCTGTTTACTTCGACTGAAGAAAGTTACTTTACCTGTGTCCTGGGTTTGCTTCCAGGCTTCTTCATTCATGTAACCAAGCATCAAAACCTTTAAGGTTTCAGCGTCTTGTACGATTGCAGGGATCAATCCCTCTCCTTTATTGAAATCTGGTTTCATTTCAGTCGAACGGGTATTTTTTGTTCTTTCAAGTGTCTTTTCAAGTCTTTGATTTCCACTTCTTTATAATGAAATATGCTTGCTGCAAGTGCAGCATCAGCATTGCCTTCAGTGAATACATCTATAAAATGCGAGGAAACTCCACCACCCCCTGAAGCAATGACAGGAATAGTCACCGCATCCGAAACGCGTGCCGTCAAATCATTGGCGAATCCGCTCTTTGTCCCATCGTGATCCATGGAAGTCAGAAGGATCTCACCAGCTCCTCTACTGGCCACCTCGATAGCCCATGATATGGTCTCAATATCTGTAGACCGGGTACCACCGTGTGTATGAACCCAATCTGTTCCTGCGACATTCCTGGAATCAATGGCCACAACGATGCATTGCGACCCAAAGTGAGCGGCCATCTCATCGATGACCTCTGGTTTTTTTACAGCCGCAGAATTGATGGAAACCTTATCTGCCCCCGCTTCCAACAAAGCTGAAACATCTTCTACCGTACTGATACCGCCGCCTACGGTAAAAGGAATATTAACCGTAGACGCCACATCAAAGACTAATTGCAATAATGTTTTTCTTTTTTCCAATGTCGCGGAAATATCCAGAAAAACCAGCTCATCCGCTCCTTCCCCAGCATAACGGCCCGCCAACTCCACAGGATCGCCAGCATCTTTTAAATCCACAAAATTCACACCTTTGACAGTACGGCCATCTTTGACATCAAGACAAGGTATGATACGTTTCGTTAACATTTTGTGATTCCTTTAAAATTGGCAATTAAAGTTCTTGCATGCCCTTCTTTCGAGGTATCTGGAGGAGGGCCAGAAGCGTTTTTCGCACTCGATAACAATAGCAACACTCTAATCATTGAATTTCGAAAGTTGGTCCAAAGTTACCTTGCCTTCGTAAATTGCCTTCCCAATAATCGCCCCAAATAGGCCGGCATCTCGCAGCCGGTAAAGGTCCTCCATGGTTGTCACTCCGCCGCTGGCGATCAACTTGATTCCAGGAAAACGAGTCATGATTTTTTGATATAAAACCACTGACGGTCCCTCCAACATTCCATCTTTAGATATATCAGTACAGATCACATATTGAAGTCCTTGTCCCAGATAAAATTCCAGAAAATTCATGAGGTCCAACTGAGAAGATTCCTGCCAACCAGAAACCATGATTTTTTCATTGAGCACGTCGGCTCCAAGTATGATTTTTTCCACACCATACTTCTTCATCCACCTTAGGAACGTAGCCTTGTCTTTTGCCGCGATGGACCCTCCTGTAATTTGGGAGGCCCCTGATGAGAAAGCTTTTTGCAAGTCCTCATCTGTTTTCAATCCCCCTCCAAAATCTACTGTCAGTGATGTCTCCTCTGTGATCGCCGCTAGTACCGAATCATTGACAATGTGTTTAGACTTTGCACCATCCAAATCCACCAGGTGTAGCCTTTCAATACCCGCCGCTTCAAAGCTTTTGGCTACCTCCACCGGATTCTGGTGGTAGGTCGTTTTTTGTTCATAATCCCCCTTGGTGAGTCGGACACATTGTCCGTCGATAATATCAATAGCAGGAATGATGTGCATTATTGTATATTTAGAAAGTTGGAAAGAATCTTAAGACCACTTTCTGCACTTTTTTCCGGGTGTGGCTGAATAGCGTAGTAATTGTCTTTCTGAACGGCTGCTGAAAAAGACACTCCGTAATCACAAAGAGCTATCGTATGAGGGCATTCTTCCACATAATAACTGTGGACGAAATATAGGAAACTCCCATCTTCCACATCATGCAATAGTTCTCCTCTGGTTCGAGAAATATCATTCCAGCCCATGTGCGGAACTTTGTGATCAGTTGGAAAGCGGCGAACAGTTGCATCAATCAATCCAAGACCCGGTGTATCACCTTCTTCAAGATGTTTGCACATCAACTGCATACCAAGGCAGATTCCCAAGAAGGGTTGATCCAGATCAATTAGCACCTGATCTAATTTTCTTGCTCTCAGGTAATCCATGGCAGAACTGGCTTCACCCTGACCTGGGAAAATCACTTTATCTGCAGCACGTAGTTCGTCCGGATCATCGGTCACTTTTGGGCTGACGCCTAAGCGATTTAAAGCAAAGGTAAGGGACTGGATATTGCCCGCATTGTACTTAACAATTGCAATGTTCATTCTTGATCTCTGAAAGAAAAACGCGAAGTTATGAAAAACACACCCTGCCTCCTCACAAGAGGAGAATAAATCCAAATTCCGGGTTATGCGGGAACTGCATCGTTTTGTCTGGATACCATTTCAGCCAAAATGGCTTTCACCTCTGGTATTGACTCATATAATTGCTCATAAGATTCAATTACAAAATAACGATCCTGAAATACACTTTTAGTATAACCTGTGTCAGCAATGTGTTGTATGGAAAAATCGTAATGAGGTGGTTTTTCTGATAAACAGAACTTAGTTTCTCCAGCTGAAGACAATATGCCAGCTCCATAGATCCGGGCACCTTGTGCTTCTCGTATCAGACCAAACTCAACTGTATACCAGTAAACACGGGAAAGGATATCAATAGCAAAAGGGTTGTCATGGTACTCTAAACCAATGTTACTCAGGGCTTCCAGAAAATCAACGAAAGCCTGATTGGTCAGCAAAGGCACATGAGCAAACACATCATGAAACATGTCTGGCTCCTCGAGGTAGTCCAACTCTTTCATTTTCCGCAACCAGGTCGTGGCAGGGAATCGACGATTGGACATCAGTTCGAAAAAGGTATAATCCGGAACAATTCCGGGAACAACGACTAATTGCCATCCGGAGATGTCGTGAAGTAATCGGTTGACTTCCTTGAAATCCGGAATTCGATCTGCCACAAAATCAATCTTGTCAAGACCATCCAGATAAGCCTGACTTGCCGCTTGAGGAAGGTTTTGTTGCTGGCGCTCAAAAAGGACCTTCCAAACCCGGAAATCCTCTTCTTGGTAATTGGCATAAATCTGTTGCAATGACAAATAAATTAGAAGTTCAACATTGATTATCAGACAAAAGTAACTGCAATCAAGTACGAATAGTGCCCAATTTCCAAATAATATTTTGAGATACTAGAATGAAGAAATCAATAAACAATTCGATTAAACCCCAGGTCGAAGGAATAGGCTGATGCAATGTCATTCCATCCAGAAATAATACTCCTATTGGCCAGTTTTTCATTGAGATGGATTTGATAAATGCACCGAAGAATTACATTTCTATTTGAATGATATCTCCGGGTTCACAATCCAGTGCCTTACAAATAGCCAGCAGGGTGCCGAATCGAATACCTTTTGCTTTGCCGGTCTTCAATAGCGACAAATTTGTCATGGATATGCCGACCTTTTCTGAGAGCTCGGAAAGCTTCATTTTCCGTTGCGCCATGACTACATCCAGGGTTACAACAATCTTCATACGAAAGACTGGTTCTCTTCACTCAGCAACTTGCCTTGTTTGAATATTTCGACCAATACTTTACAACCCAAAGTAAAAAGTAAAGTTGAAAACGGGATGTCTATCTGCCAGCCAAAGTAAGGGCCATCAAATAATTTATCAAGATATCTAAAATTGAAGGAGCCAATTAGCGCAATGATCAACCCATAACGGACCATTCGTTCAAAAGCTTTGATATTCTCTTTATAAAATGTCTTGCTATAAATGATGGCT
Source organism: Cyclobacteriaceae bacterium (assembly GCA_965215825.1). Taxonomy (GTDB): domain Bacteria; phylum Bacteroidota; class Bacteroidia; order Cytophagales; family Cyclobacteriaceae; genus JAWPMT01. The sequence continues at coordinate 4,171,112 of CBDCEM010000003.1, forward strand.
TTGAGTAAGGCCACAACCTGCCAAATAATAAGAATTTTAAAAATGAATAATAGGCTCCCGCGAAACAAGATCCACCATTTCATTTCATATGCAAACGAGCTCAACAAGTCTAATGAGTCTGCACAATCTCCCCCTAAACATAAGGTGATACCTAATCTTGTACTGGCGTCTCCTGCTTTCGAAATAAGAATTTTATCGGCAAGCGGTAGTTCAAGAAGTCCTGCGATCATCCCTATAATGAAAAAGAGGAAAGTAAGAGAAGCCAAACCGAAAAAGAGCTGTACAAAACGAAGAGCGAGCCAGAGGCTTATATTCTGTTTCATTTAAAATATTTTATTTCAAATGTATATTGTTTTATGTAAAACATAAAACAATAAAACAAACTTCGTTCTTGAAATCTCAATCTTACTTGCAGCGAATTACTTTTTCAGCATCCGAATGTGTTGTCTTGTTTCCCCATTCCGAAAGACAATCATGTAGATTCCCGCATCTAGTGTAGCTATCAATTCATTTAATTGAATTTCGGCCTGGGGTACGGTCAAGTTTTGGTTGAAGTAAATTTTCTTACCTGAACTATTTACCACAGCCCAATCGAATACACCTTCCATGGTATTTGTAAAACTGAAACTTGTTATGACGGGATTGGGATAAATTCCGATTTGTACGATGGCGTTTGAATTATTCGCAACCTCTACATAGGTTATCGGACTGTATTCGTACTGACCATCAAAGTCGACTTGTCTCAGGCGATAATAGGTATTTGAATTAGTTGAGTGATCATAGTACTGATAGCTTTGATATTCATCAGTCGTACCATTTCCTTTAACAAAACCTATTTCATCAAATTGAATTCCATCGATACTTTTCTCGATGTAAAAACCATCATTATTTAATTCAGAGGCTGTTTCCCACTCAAGATGGGTTGTCCCAGGCTCCACCAGGTTCGTTTTGAAGCTAAGTAATTTGACAGGAAGTGTTGTTGCACCACAAGAAGTGTTGCTACTTCCACCCGTGCAAGTGGTAAACGATTCAGTAGCGGATCCGTTATTTGAAAAAGTACCTCCATAGCTCACCACTCCACTTCCTTCAAGTGTGCCATTATTTCGGATTGTGATGTTCCCGCTGGCTGAAACAGTACCATCTACAGTTAGCGTCCCCGCACCGCCTGCTCCATTTGCGCCTACTCTAATACTTCCATTTCCAACATCAATGGTGCCTGACGTCCCCACTGAAATCGTACCTCCATTGGTTACAACCAGGTTATCAGTTCCTCCTCCATCGCCAACATTCAGTTTCCCGTTTACAATCACAGTGGCTCCATCTACAATGAGTCGGCGATTGCTATTTACGGTTGCTCCTGCATTAATCGTGAAGGTACCTCCCAAGATGTATAAGAAACTTGAATTCTGATTAAGGTTTAGTGTGACACAAGAAGCTACCGTAATGTTTCCATTGATGTCCCAAAAATTAGCGGAGGTTATGCTACAGGTTACTGATGAACTACAATCATTATCCGTCGGGATGTTAATGGTTCCTCCACTTTCCAGTTGTGCCTCTGTGGGGCACTGTGCAAACACCAGTAATGGCATGCTCGTTAGAGTCAGAAAGCTTAGGGTTATAATGCGGCAGGTAAGGAGGTTCATCTTTGTCTAATAGCTTAGAATATGACTCAATTTTACTCTGCATGCCGACTATATTAGGGTGATATTCGATAAACTAACCATTTTCCGGGGTTTTCGATAAGAAAGTTCCGGTAATCGCATATCTACCAATCATCGAAGATTTTTGTTTGATTTTCAGTCAACGGGAATGGATAGTAAGTGAGCGGGGAATAACTAGAAGATGGAGCCTTCAATTACGACATGTAGTAAAATCCGCTGTGGACCCTTGCAAGGGGGATTTGATGCTTCTACTTCTTCAAGAAAGGTTTGGGGACTTGGGGGAGACCGCACCATTGGGCAATGTCGTTGTAGCTTTTGGCAATGTCCTGGGCGATGGATACTCCGTTTTTCACTCCTTTGACGGCTTTGTGAAGATTGGATTTTTCATCGGAGAGTTCTTCAGTAAAACGTTGGAGACGTTTGGCGATTCCTTTCTTGCGAACTTCTTTAGGTGTTTGGCATTCCTCTGCCTCTTCTACTGCTTTGGCAATGGCCGTTAATTCTTGTGCATCTTCAGTTTGCCCTTTTTCCTTGAATAATCGTGAAAGGTCATTAAGGTTCTCTTGCAGACTGATATTGCAATTTTCGAAGTTGAAGATGTTTTGGTTTCCTCGAACCAGGCTTCCTTCTACATTTCCATGAATGAGGTTTCCTTCATGAATATGATAGTTATTTACTGTAGATTCCAAGGGGATTTGTTGTCCGGTAAGATCATCAGGATGTGTCATACGTTGATTAGCCAGATTCCAAATTCGTTGATCCGATATCCAAATAGGATGGTCTTCTTCTAAATTGATGGGTATTTCTCCGTAACGCTGAACTCTATATTCCAAATCAGGCTTTTGCTTTTTCCAGTCTTTAAAAAGCTCATTCATTGTATTTCGTAAAACGTTGAAATATTCTTTTTTATGCATGCCATTTACCGAAACGGAAATAGTTCGATCATCCGATTTAACTAAGGCGATAGTATCCCTTTTTCCCAAAATCACACCATGACGCCAAACTAAAGGCATTTTTTTACCTCTTTTCAGTTCAAAGTGTTCGATTTCTTCATGATGACGTACAATAAATCTAGAAATGGTGTGTTTTGGTAAGTCGACCTCAGATTTATAGCGAATCATTAAGCTTTCACCCAAATCAAAAGAAGGCATCAATCCTGGCTCTGGCTGATCTTCTTTCAACAAATGTGGAATGATCAAATACCTCGCGTTTCCTTTCTTCGTCTCAAAGGCCAATTGATAATGCTTTATGAGTTTGAACAAAAACTCATGCTCTTGCTTGGGGTAACGCTTCTTTTGATCTGCAAATACTTCCTCAAATTGCTTCAGTGATAACCCATGTTGCTTTTGCTGATGGACCCAATTGATGATGGTGTAGATGCCATGACTGATCCACTCCGGGTTTAAAACCAACGTCTCTACCTCTTCTATATCCTCATACCACAGACTGATGCCCAAAGCGTGCAAATCTCGAAGCAAAGCTTCTTTATCGGCAACCTTGAAGTCATCGGCAATTTCATCGAATACGGATCGATCAATGCACTCCTCACCTTTGTCCAAATCTACAACGACAAAAAGTGCCTCCAACTTTTCCTTGACGTGATAGTACGTCTCAGGAATCCGCTGCTTTTCCCAGGAAGGGTGGTGGGTCACATAATCCATGACCTCCTCACGAAAAATTTCAATTTGTGACTGATCCGCACTTAAGGAAAAATCATAAAGCTTGACGATTGGATATTTCTGTTTCAGCTTATTGATCGGTACGCTGTGATCGTGTTTGTCTTTTTTATTGACCAGAATGATTACCTCCGAGTTTCCCCCGTAGATCTGCATCTGACTCAACCAGTATTCCAGTCGGTTGTATTCTTCCGTACGGCCATTGCAAACCAGGATGTACAGGCACCTTTCCGACAAGAAAAACTGATGGACCGCATGCGTAACCGTATGACCGGCAAAGTCCCAAATACGTACATTAAAATCATGTCTGTCCAACACCCAGGAGGTGGTTACTACTCCAGGGGTACTTTCCTCCGGTTTGGGTAATTCGGCATCTGGATCAACTAATTTCCGGGCGATGGAGGTCTTACCCGTCCCTTTATCTCCAAGAATAATGACACGAGCTTCGTTGAGGCGGCGTGCGCCTTGTTGCTCAAGGTTCTCCAGATAGTTTCCCACTGCTTTTGCTCCCTGTTCCCGAATCTCGGGAGGTACCCCTAATCGACGCTTCAGCGCCACTTCATCAATTTGAAAACCGGACTCTAACCATCGCTGCACCACTGCTCCCCAATATGTACAGCCTTCTTTTTCCAATGCAAGTAGGAAATTGGGCCAAACCTCACCATAGTCTTCCAACGATGCCGTAGCTCTTGCCATTAGAGTAATAGAATTGCAGTCCTTCAGAATTTGTTTGTCCAAAGGGCATCCCGTTACAGCGGAGGCAAAGGCGGCTTCAGCAGCGGCATAACTTGCATAGGTGGCGCCTTCGGTGCCGGAAACGGCTTCAACGGCTTCAACGGCTTCAACGGCTTCAGCGGCATAAGCTACAGCTTCAGCGGCATTAGCAGCAAAACCTGGGGTTTCATAAGAGACAAAAGAAGCAGCGGCAGAAGCATCATCAGCGGCAGCGGCAATGGCAGCCACAGTATCTTTGTCAGCGCCGTAGGAATATGCGGCACTGATATCTAATGCCCCAAACAAGTAATAGAGATACTCAGTTCGTTTTTCTTTTTCCCAAAAAGTGAATTCACCTTTAGCTCCTAGCAGAGGAAGAGCCCTTACCCCGCAACGCCAGGCAAAACCCAACACCTGTTGATCCAGTAAGCCTCGTAAGGATCGCCCAATCTCCTCATTAAACTCTTCGTAATCAAAATCGCCTTGTGCCATGCACTAAAGATAGTTATTTTGTGGGTAACGTGTTAGATTGAGCTTGGAATCAACTCCCTCCTACTCTATCTCTGCGAAGACTGTACCATTCGGTGAACAAAGTGCGTATCAAACATAGGTTTTCTAGTGTCAATGATGTCTTGTTCTTGAACATATCTCCTGTTCCTGATTGAAATCCCCTCACCCCTTAGTAATGCTCTTAAGTTAAGGGAAATGGACCATCATCGCGAGTAAGCGAAGCGATCTCAAAAAAGGTTTCGTAACCATATTATAGTTTAGACTGCTCCAATTCTTCGCAGCGACGAGTCTTAACTTAATAGCATTTCACCCTTTCGAAGGGGAAAATTTCTTCCTATTGGAACAACTTTCCGTACAGAAACAATGATTTTATCAGGTGCTTTGGAAACGGGAATGAGTCATAAAAAAGAACTCACTCCTTTGACCCACATCATCTTCCATGGTTTCAGACTGACAAAGGCTTACATCTCATCCTTCACTTCCAGCAACTTCCTGACTTTTCTAATCAACTTGGTACTTTCGGTATAATTGAGGGTTTGCTGGCCATCAGAGAAGGCTTCTTCAGGAATGTTATGAGTCTCGAAGATCACACCATCTGCACCAGCCATCACTGAGGCCAGGGCTACTGGCTCCACATGGGCACGAATGCCTATTCCGTGAGAGGGATCGGCTATTACCGGTAAATGTGTTTTGGACTTCAGTATCGGAATGGCATTGATATCAAAGGTGTTTCGAGACGCTTTTTCGTACGTTCGGATACCTCGCTCACAAAGTAACAAGTTCTCGTTTCCAGCTGAGAAAACATATTCCGCACTGTACAGCAACTCATCGATGGTTCCCGAGATCCCACGTTTGATCATCACGGCTTTGTCGACTCTACCCAGTTCATCCAGCAAATTGAAATTTTGGGTGTTTCGCGCTCCTACCTGATAAATATCCACGTAATCGTACATTTCCTCGATCTGAGAAACTTGCATTACTTCAGTGACTATCTTAATGCCTGCTTCTCGAGCAAGTTTGTACCAGGTTTTCAAACCATCAATACCTAAGCCGCGAAATGAGTATGGAGAGCTTCGGGGTTTGTAAACACCTCCACGCATACAGGTGATGCCGTTTTCTTTAAGGTGATCAATGGTTTTTTGAATATTTTCCTCTCCTTCAATACTGCAAGGCCCTGCCATTAAGCCAAAATGACCCCCACCGATCTTCACATCATCTCCCAGGTCAATGACTGTGCGATCTACTTTCCACTTACCAGATACAAGTTTATAATCATCGCTGACAATGTGAATGTCTTCAATCCCTGGCAGATGGCCGATTTCACGAACATCAAACGAAGCCTTTCCAATCCCGACGAGGTAATCTCCCTTTTGGGTCTTTACTTCTGTGGTTTTGTACTTGAGTTCATTTACCCGATTGATGACATTTTGCTTGGTAGACGCTGTAATGGTGTTATTGAATTGGATGATCATATTTCTATATTTTATAAAATCTTAAGAGCAACTTTTATTTATATCACTCGGTGGTTGCCAACCATCGGTAATCGTATTCTGAAAATCCCAATTTTCCCAAACATGGGTGATTTTCCACGCTGAATTGTTAAGTCTAATATTGGCTTTGTAGGAACCTGATGCCCAAGTATCAACACCGTTCTTGTCTGTAAATATTCCCCAGAGTATCCAACTTGCAGAAGGTTGTTTCTGGTCTGTCAGGATTACACGGTTATTGTAATGGTGTCTGCCAAATTTTAGTCTTCCGTTGAAGTCATTCCAGAGTCCAACTACCTTTTCAAGTCCATCATATGTCTGATCATTGAAAGTCCATATAACATTCTCTGTGAGAAACTTACTCATTATTTCTAAGGTCACTGGTGTCCCGCTATTGATGCTATCATCCGCGGTTTGACCCATTTGACTTATTAAGTTGTATACTTCTTGAAAATCATTCATAATAATTCCCAGCTTACTTTCACGACCTCCTATTCGAACAGGAGGTTAGTCAGGCTTCTTGCGGACTGTTCTTTTTAATGTTATCTATGAAATTCTTTATAGCCACTTCTGAACTGTCTTCTTTCAATTGCTTGATAAAGGCACTCCCAATGATGGCACCGCTGGCATATTGACAAGCTTTGGAATAGGTCTCATGGTTAGAAATCCCGAACCCTATCAACAGTTTCCGTTGCAGGTTCATGTTGTTAACTCGTTGAAAATAGGCTTCCTGATTCCCCGAGATGTTAGACTTGGCACCTGTGATGGCCGCACTACTTACCATGTAGATGAAACCTTGAGAATTTTCATCAATCTCTCGAATACGTTCAGTTCCCGTTTGTGGTGAGATCAGAAAGATGTTGTATAGACCATAATCGGCGAGCACCGTCTTATAATGCTCCTGGTACTCGTACATTGGCAGGTCGGGCAATATCAATCCATCAACCCCTACCTCCTGACACTTTTGGCAAAAGCGCTCGAATCCATATTGCAAGATTGGGTTGATATAACCCATTAGCAATACAGGAACAGAAACATGCTTTCTCAAATCTGTCAGCTGGTCAAAAAGTAATGTCAACGTCATTCCATTGGTAAGGGCCGTCTCAGAACTCTCCTGAATAGTTGGTCCATCTGCCACGGGATCGGAAAATGGAATACCGATTTCTATCAAGTCTGCTCCGTTTTGATCCAAAACTGTAGCTATACGTAACGTATCTCCAAGTTCGGGGTATCCTGCGGTAAAGTAGACGTTCAATAGATCGCTTCTTTTTTCTTCAAATGTTTTATCTATTCTATTCATTTTCTTTTAGTGAATAGCGAAGAATAAATAGTAGAGGATGCATACAGCAATACTCTACTCTCTCCATGATTATCAATCTTTTCAAATATTCAGAATTTGGTCATTAGTAGTTGGGTTTGTCCAAATACAAACTACCATATACCAAATACTACTAATACTTTCCCCACTTAATGTAGGTCTCCAAATCTTTGTCTCCTCTTCCCGAAAGGTTAATCACAACCACCTCGTCTCTCAACAATTCGAGCTGATCTAATGCGGCGAATGCATGCGCTGATTCAATGGCCGGAATGATTCCTTCCAGTCTGCTTAATGCAATACCTGCTTGCATGGCTTCTTCATCAGTTACGCTCAGGAACGTACCACGGCCGGAATCAAACAGGTGTGCATGGATCGGGCCAATTCCCGGATAATCCAATCCTGCGGAGATAGAGTAAGGTTCAACAACCTGTCCATCTTTCGTCTGCATCAAAATGGTTCGGCTTCCATGCAGCACGCCCTCATTCCCAAGGGTTGTGGTTGCCGCAGATTTACCACTGTTATTGCCTAATCCAGCTGCCTCTACAGCAATTAGTTCAACTGCCTTATTTTCGAAAAAGTGATAAAATGCTCCCGCCGCATTAGAGCCACCACCGACACAGGCAATGACGCGATCCGGTGTATTCCTTCCTTCTTCTTTCACCAGCTGCGCCTTTATTTCTTCACTGATCACCGACTGGAATTTGGCCACCATATCCGGGTAAGGATGAGGACCAACTACAGAACCGATGATATAATGTGTTCCGACGGGATCACCGATCCAATGTCGCATAGCCTCATTTGTGGCATCTTTGAGGGTCTGACTTCCCGAAGTAGCAGGTCGCACCTCTGCCCCAAGAATCTTCATCCGTTCTACATTTGGGCGCTGCCTTTCTGTATCAATCTTGCCCATGTATACAATGCAGTCCATCCCCATCAGTGCACAAACTGTTGCCGTAGCCACACCGTGTTGTCCTGCTCCTGTTTCGGCAATGATTTTCTTCTTTCCCAGTGCTTTTGCCATCAGAATTTGGCCGATGGTGTTATTCACTTTATGCGCACCTGTATGACACAGGTCTTCCCTTTTCAAATAGATCTTGCAACCATATTTCTCTGAGAGACGCGTCGCGAAATACAAAGGCGTCGGACGACCAACGTAGCTCTTCAATAGTCCCTTGAATTGTTCTTGAAAGTCGCCACTATCCATAATACGCCGATAGTTTTCTCTCAATTCCTGCACATTGGGATAGAGCATCTCCGGAATATAAGCACCACCAAATTTCCCGTAGTAGCCATTCTCATCTACCGCGAAGTGTTCTGTATCCTTCAACATAGTGCGTCTTTTAATGCTTTTACTTTTTCTATGTCCTTCAACCCCGGTTCCAGTTCAAATTTGCTATTCACGTCAATTCCCCACAGTTTAGGAATTGCCAGGTTTTTTATGTCTTCAATGTCCTCCAACCCAATGCCTCCACTCAGCATAAAAGGCTTGGTAGAATCGTAATCATTCAAAATGGACCAATCAAATTTTTGTCCACTCCCTCCATAGTTATTTGTCTCAGTATCAAACAGGAAAATGTCTGTATAGGGCTCCCAGAGACGAATTTCATCTACTGGCATTTTATCCTGAACTCCGAAAACTTTGATGAGGCGCACCTCCTTCTCGTGAAGTTCTTTGCCATAGTCCAGCGACTCATCACCATGTAACTGAGCATAATCCAATCGAAATGCCGCTACATTTTCCAGCACTTCCTCCAGGTCAGCATTTACAAATACGCCAACTTTCTTCCCTTGAAAAGACCAAACTTTTTCCAGTACCCATTCATCTGGTGTGACTAACCTTTTTGATTTCTCGTAAAAGATAAACCCCATCAAATCTGGCTGGAGTGCACCGACCGCTTCAATGTTTTCCGGATCCCGCATGCCACAGACTTTTAGTTTCATGATCTGCTATTTTTCTGATCTCAAGGATTTGATCTGCTTGATGAACGTGCTGCAAGCGGAAGAAGGTAGGCCATGTTGCATGAAGTACTCCCCAATCAAAAACCCTTCATACCCATGATCCATAAGGTCAGATACCACCTGCGGATCGTTAATACCACTTTCTGAAACTTTCACAAAATCATCTGGTATCGAGTTTGCCAACTGCCTCGATGTTTCTACAGAAGTTTGGAAAGTGTCCAGGTTACGATTATTCACTCCCAATAAGTCCACTTCAGGGCAAATGAATGCTTGCAGTTCTTCTTCATTATGTACTTCAAGCAGTACCTCTAATCCCAGCGAATGAGCAAATGCTGCAAGCGACTTAACTTGCTCCGGAGTGAGAATGGCTGCGATCAACAGAATCACATCCGCACCAATGGATTTTGCTTCAATGATCTGATACTCATCCAAAACAAAATCCTTCCTCAGGATTGGGCAGAAGTTGAATTTTCTCGCCTCACTCAAGTCCTCACTTTTGCCTCCAAAATATTTATTATCCGTTAAGACCGACAACCCCGACGCACCTGCCTGCATATAGCCAATTGAAGTACGCTCAATGTCTACTTTGGGATTGATCACTCCTTTCGAAGGGGACTTCCGCTTGATCTCAGCAATAATCCCCAATTTATCTGCTCGTCTGATATACTTTTTCAACGAAACAGGATTCCCGACATAGTATTGACTTTGCTCCAATAGTTTCACAGGGAAAAGCTCTTTTCGCTCTTGTATTTCCTTGTGTTTGTCCGCTACGATTTGGTCAAGTATGTTCATATTAACTATTGATCTCAATAAATTTTTTGAATGATTGTAATGCCTTTCCTGATTCGATGGATTCCTGTGCCTGGTGAATCCCCTCATCTATTTTAACTTTCTGTGCCACGGATATTGCCAGGCCAGCATTGGCCATAACCGCGCTTTTCTGTGCTTCTGTGGCTTTGTTTTCCAAAACGTTCGTAAAAATACGAGCCGAATCGCCTATGGTGTCGCCACCACTCAAATCCTCCTTCTTCAATTGAGGTAGTCCTAGATTGGCTGGGGCCATCACCCGCTCCGCATGATTGCTGATCACTTTGAAGTCCCCTGTCAGCGAAATTTCATCATATCCATCAAGGGCATGAACGATCATGAAGTTCGACTTCCCTTTTTGATAGAGATAACCATACAATCGGGCCAATTCTAAACTGAATACGCCCACCAATTGATTTTGTGGAAAAGCCGGATTAACCATCGGGCCCAGCATATTGAAAAAGGTCTTTACGCCTAATTCCTTTCGGACCGGCCCTACATTTTTCATCGCCGGGTGAAACATAGGAGCGTGTAGAAAGCAAATCCCAGATTGATCCAGGCTTTTCTTAATAACGTTCTGATCATTTCCAAACTTGCAACCGAATGACTCGAGTAAATTGGAAGACCCACATTTACTTGAAACGCCATAATTACCATGTTTGGTGACATGCTGACCTGCTCCTGCCGTAACAAAAGAAGATAGTGTAGAAATATTAAAAGTGTCTTTACCATCGCCGCCTGTACCACATAAATCAATGGTATTGAAATCATCCAAAGGGACGCGGACACATAGTTCCAGCATGGCGTTTCTAAAACCTTCTAACTCATCTACGGTAATGCTTCTCATCAGGTACACAGTTAGAAAAGCCGCCATCTGGCTGGCGTTGTATTTTCCGGAAGCCAGATTGGACAGTACCTCCTTCGCTTCCTGCTTATCAAGCGATTGGTGTCTGAAAAGTTTATTGAGTATTGCTTTCATCTTAGCTATGATTCAACCAGTTTTCAATGATTTTCTTTCCGTGTTCGGTCATGATAGATTCGGGGTGGAATTGGACACCTCGCACGTTGAATTTCTTATGTGCCAATCCCATGATCCTACCTTCTTCACCTCTTACAGTAATCCTCAAATCCTCGGGTAGACTTTCAGGTTTTACCACCCACGAGTGGTATCGACAAACCGTAAAGCTCTCTGGAATTCCTTGAAAAAGGACGTCCACATTTTCATCCATTTTCACTTCTGTTGTGACCCCATGATAAACAATTGGAAGATTGTAGAGTTCTGCACCAAATGCTTCACCAATAGCTTGATGCCCCAGACATACACCCAGGATGTTCTTGGTTGGAGCAAATTTTTTGATCAATTTAGGCATAATCCCGGCATCTTTGGGCACACCGGGGCCAGGTGATAATAAAATACTATCGAATTTCTCCACTTCTTCGAGTGAAACCTTATCGTTGCGATGTACCTCCATTTGGTCTCCCTGACCTAATTCTCGTAGGATATGGACCAAATTATAAGTGAAGGAATCGTAATTATCTAAAACAAGTACTCGTTTCATTGTGCTGATAATTTTTCCGCTTCTTCCATGGCTGTCTGTAATGCCGCCAACTTATTATATACTTCCTGTACTTCACTCTCTGGCGTTGATTTGGACACAATACCTGCTCCCGCCTGAAGAATCAGTTGGTTGGCCTGGCTTAGGAAAGTACGAATCATGATTGCATGGTTGAAATTTCCTTTAAAATCCATGAAACCAATCGCTCCACCATAGAACCCACGAGATTTATTCTCAAATTGATCGATGAGTTGCATGGCCTTGTGTTTCGGAGCACCAGATAGTGTTCCTGCTGGAAAAGTTGAAGCCACAATTTCAAGAGGGTCGGCATCGGCCCTTAATTGCCCCGTTACTTTGGAGACAAGGTGAATCACATGAGAGAAATACTGAATTTCCTTATAGGTCTCAACCTTAACATCGTCTGAGCTTTTGCTGAGATCATTGCGCGCCAAATCCACAAGCATGATATGCTCTGAATTCTCCTTTTCATCGGCATGTAGTTTTTTCGCTAGTTCTGCATCTGCCTGATCATCTCCAGTTCGTTTGAAGGTTCCGGCTATCGGATAAATGATAGCTTCCTTGCCTTTCACGACAATTTGAGCTTCTGGAGAGGAGCCAAAGATCTTGTAACTACCGTAATCAAAGTAAAACAAGTAAGGCGATGGGTTAATCGACCTCAGTGTACGGTACACCTGAAATTCATCTCCCTGGAAATTTGTTGAGAAACGTCGGGAAAAAACCACCTGAAAAACATCACCAATATCACAATGATGAATACCACTCTTGACTTTTTCCAGGAATTGCGCATCTGTAAGGTTGGACGCTATATTTCCAACTTTTTTAAAATCAAAAGAAGGAATGTTGCGCTGGTGAATCAAGTCTGATATTTCATCGAATTCCTGATCATTGGGTTCGTCAATGTAATTCTCGATGATGTAACACTCATTTTTGAAATGATCCAGAGCGATCACATATTTGAAAAAGTGGTAACTGATCTCCGGAATATCAAGTGCATCTTTTTCAGTTAGGTCAATGTCTTCAAAATACTGAACCGCATCGTATCCCATATAACCAAAAAGGCCATTTTCGATATGTTTAGAACGATTATCCGGTGCATCGAACGCATTGATAAAATCCCTCAAATGTTCTACTGCATTATGTTCAGGACTGATCTCGCTTAATACTTTTTCGTCGCTGGGAAACCTGACCTCAACTTTGCTCCGATTAACTTCAAAAGATGCCAGGGGCGCACAACAGACATAGGAATAGCTATCTTCTTCACCATGGTAGTCAGAACTTTCAAGTAGGAAAGAATTCGCGAAACGATCGCGCAATTTCAAATAAATCGCTACTGGGGTAATAGTATCCGCCAGAAGCTTCCGTTTTCGAATCGAAATTTTAATTTTTTTCATGTTTAGTATCAAAAAAAAAAGCCTGCTGTGAACAGCAGGCTTTTATATTTTTTTGGACATATCAGCAGCTCACAGGGATAAAACATTATCACTGTACCACCACCAAAATGTATTTTGTGTCGATCTCATTCGGGTGCTAAAGTAATTTGGGAAAAAGGTAAATTCAAACACTATCGTGTTTTTTTTCTACAATTGCATTTTGCAAAACATTTGCCCCCCTAAACCACGTTTCTGAAAAAGGAATAAAAAAAATGCATGATTGCAATTTTTTTCGTTACCATTCTATACTTTAATTTGTAGCGATGTTACCAATCGAGGACCAAGTAAGTTTATTAGTTCATCTTTCCAAAGCAGACAAATTTGTCGCAGAAGAAGAAAGTGAGCTTATCCATCGGATCGGAAAAAGAGGTGGTTTATCTGCTGATCAGGTAGAAAATATCATCGATAACCCGAAGCCGATCAAGAACCTGAAAGACCTTCCACCAGATGAAAAGTTCTCTTACTTGTTCCATATCATTCAATTGATGAAGATTGATGGTAAAATCTACCAAACAGAAATTGAGTTTTGTGAAAAGGTAGCTTATAAGCTTGGCTACAAACCTGGTGTCATTGCGGACTTATCTGCTTACATCTATTCCGATCCGGATATTAATACGAGCCCAGCCTATCTAAGGTCGATTGCCGACAGTCATCTCATTCCGATGAAACGAAAGGCGGACTAAGTCTGTTAAACACTCATTACCCAACTTATCTATCCAGTGACGCGAGTTGCACTTCTGCTTCTGCTATGCCTTTTGTTTTCAATTGGCAACGCCCAAAATCAAGTGGCTTCTGCTTTCTATGAAATCAAGAAAACAGATACTGCAATTGAATTGGATGGGCGCCTCGATGAATCGACCTGGCAACAAGTCCCTACTGGCGGGCAGTTCACCCAGAACTTTCCTGCCGATAACCGTCCAGCTGATAAAGGGACCGAATTCAAAATAACTTATGATGATCAATTTATATATGTGGCGATCGTGTGCTATCAGCAAAGCAATGGCCGGCCGATAGCGCAATCTCTTCGGAGGGACTTTCAATGGATTCAAAATGACAATGTGAGTGTCTACTTTGATCCCTTCAATGACAAGACCAACGGATTCACATTTCAAATCACTCCTTATAATGTTCAACGCGAAGGATTGGTCACACTAGGCGGTGAAGTATCTGATGATTGGGATAATAAGTGGTTTTCCGCGACTACCATTGAAAATGACAAGTGGACAGCCGAAATGGCGATCCCCTTCAAATCGATTAGGTACAATAGCGTCTCTAGTTGGGGATTGCAGATACTAAGAAATAATCGACAAGAAAATGAACGTTCCTCCTGGATCAGTGTTCCTCAACAGTACCGTCCCTCTGATCTTTTGTATACAGGCCGGATGAATTGGGACAATCCACCACCTGAGGCAGGTACCAATATCTCGTTTATTCCCTACGTTACTGGTGGACTTTCCAAAGATTTTGAAGAAAGAACGGACGTTGCTACTTCCAGCGACATTGGGTTCGATGCCAAAATTGGTCTTACCAACTCTCTGAACCTTGATATCACCGTAAACCCTGATTTTTCCCAGGTAGAAGTAGACCGACAGGTGACTAACCTTGACCGTTTTGAGATATTCTTCCCGGAACGGAGGCAGTTCTTTCTCGAAAACCAGGACTTGTTTGCTCAAAATGGCTTTCCTCCAGCTCGACCGTTTTTTAGTCGTAGAATCGGGATTGCTACTGACGGAGATGGCAATACCGTACAAGTTCCTATTCGTGCTGGAGCGAGATTAAGTGGTAAAATAGGCAGGGACTGGCGCGTTGGGTTGCTCAATATGCAAACCGGATCCGATGACCGTATCCAACAGCCAGGTCAAAACTATTCAGTCGCCGTTTTCCAAAGACAATTGTTTGGCAGATCGAACATCGGGGCAACATTTGTTAATCGTCAAGCCACCAATTTTGATAAAAATGACACAACGCTCAATACTAAGCAATTCAATCGTGTTTTTGGGATAGATTATAACCTGGCTTCGTTGGACAATCGATGGGAGGGAAACTTCTTTTATCACAGGTCTGATGATCCCGGTGAAGAGAGTAACCAATGGGCACATGGAGGGTTCTTGGGTTACAACACCAGAAACATCAATGTATTTTGGTTTCACGCAATGGTGGGCGAGGGTTACAATGCCGAAGTTGGGTTTGTACCCAGAAATGAAGTATTTCGTTTTGGCTCCGGAGTTGAGTATACCTTCTGGCCTGGTGGTACTGTCCAGCGTCATGGACCGGGATTAAATCTCACCAGAACAACTGATGACAATTTCAATAACCTTGATATTGAAGCGCAATTGGAGTACGATGTGAATTTCCTGAATAACTCGGGATTGAATTTTCGAACCTCTTACAACGAAGTACTCTTGTTGGACGGGTTTGATCCAACGAATAGTGACGGAGCCGAACTATCAGCCGGAGAATTGTACAGTTGGGGCAATGTAAGTCTGGCTTATTTCTCGGATAATAGAAAAGTATTCAATTTCAGGAGCCGTATTACTTATGGAGGGTTCTTCAATGGCAATAGGCTGAGATTGGCCTCTGTAGTAAATTTCAGATACCAACCCTTCCTGGCACTTGAAATGCGAATAGAATACAATAGACTCGACTTTCCTCAACCCTTCAATAGCACCGACTTCTTCCTAATCAGCCCCCGAGTTGACCTGACATTAAGTACCAATTTATTCATCACAACTTTTGTTCAGTACAACAACCAACGGGACAATATGAATATAAATACCCGTTTCCAATGGCGATTTGCACCCGTATCGGACCTATTTATCGTCTATACGGATAATTACTTCACTGCAGGTGATGATTTCGAAAATCCCATTCAGGACCGATTTACGCTGACACCCCGGAACCGGGCATTGGTGATTAAGCTTTCTTATTGGTTGAACCTCTAGCCAGATTCAAAAAATCCCGAACCCTTTTTACAGGATCCGGGATTCTTACCATCTAATTCAATTAAGAATTAAGCAAATACTTTATCCAAGTCATCGATCAATTTCTTGGCTACTTTTCTTGGGTGATCTTTCTTGAAGGTTTCCAAAGCAGTAAGCGCTTGTTTTCCTTTTAAGACCAATCCGGAAGGATTGCCATCATTTGCATAGCTCCCCAAGCACCATTCTAGTTCTCCAACTAGTTGCTCCTCAATGTTCAACTTCGTCAACTTATCTTTTGCGTCGACACAAGCTTTCTCGATTTTTTCAACTGATACTGTCATAACCTTTTCGGTTGTCAATTATGATTTTCACGCAAAATTATTAGAATTATTACTTAGAAAAGCAACGGAATGTTCATTTTCTATTAATATTTATAATTTCAAACGTTTGTTATTGCAAATTCATTCAATTCTTTATCTGACATTTAAATGAATTCGGCATTCACCTGGATTGCGAAAAGAAATTACAGAAAGTCAAATTGAGCAAAGGGATAAGAAATCAGAACTCCAGTTTACCAAACCGAAGCATATAAGCAGCGGACAATCCGATGGAATATAAATTAGACTGATCAGGAATTGCCGTCGTACGGTTGGTAAATTCGAAAACACCACTGAAGCTGATCGAGGTAAATAATTCTAATTGAATAGTTCCAAAGGGAAGATCAGTGAACGCACCAAAAGCAAAACGACCACCATATCCATTGAGGCGATCACCTCGACTCTCGTCGTATTCAAAAAAACTAGTCGACGCGGCTTCCAAGTCTACAATTTGTTCTTCCGTCGGCCGGTTCTTTGATCTGTCAGTAATCAGTCTTTCATAGTATAAGCCCATGGTCAGGAAAAACTTTGTTCTCTTTTGCCCCCAATAAAGAACTGCTTCCATGGGCACTTCCAAATAACCCAAACGAGTCTGGTACGGTTGCAAGGCGAATTCATCCGGGAAATTTTGCTGCCACCCTCTTTGAATATAATTAATACCCGTCTGAAATCCCGCATGCAAGGCTTTGGGGTTCGTCGACCGAAAGTTGAAGTGCTTGAAAAGCAGCCCAACATGAGCAGTCTCCACAAAGCTTAGGTCCATATTGATCGGAAAGATTGTATGCACAATATAGGCGGAAGAGGCTTGACCTCCTGCTCTCAGGCCTACATATGAACGAGTCTGTGCGCGGACCATCAGCGACAAACTCATAAAACCAACCAAAACGAAAATCCGAATCTTCATGATATAGTAACGGCAAAATTAATCTGGTATTTGTTCTTATCCCGCGTTAAAAGTACCTGTATAACAAAGAAGCCGTAACTTTCAGCAGTAGTATTAGGTGTTTTATGAGTAAGATGAAATTTGAAGGAACCGAATCGTACGTCGCGACCAGGGAATTAACTATAGCCGTTGAAGCTTCGGCTACTTTAGAAAAGCCACTTATCATCAAGGGAGAACCGGGAACAGGCAAAACTTTACTGGCTTACGAAATTGCCAAAGCCATGAACAAAAAGCTCATCACCTGGCATATCAAATCCACCACTACTGCTCAACAAGGTCTCTATGAATATGATGCGGTCACTCGTCTGAGAGATTCTCAATTGGGAGATAACAATGTGGCCGACATCAGCAATTACCTTAAAAAAGGAAAACTTTGGGAGGCATTTGAAGCCGATGAACAGGTGATTCTGTTGATCGATGAAATTGACAAAGCAGATATTGAATTTCCAAACGACTTGCTATTGGAGTTGGATCGCATGGAATTTTTTGTGTACGAAACGCAATCCACGATAAAGGCAAAAAAGCGTCCTATTGTCATCATTACTTCCAACAACGAGAAAGAATTGCCCGATGCCTTTTTAAGAAGGTGTTTCTTTCATTACATCCGATTCCCGGAGCCTGAAACGATGCTCAAAATCGTTAAAGTACACTTCCCTGAAATCCGGGATACATTGATAGATCAGGCACTGACCAGGTTTTATGAAATTAGAGACATTGCACAACTCAAGAAAAAGCCTTCTACAAGCGAGCTGATTGACTGGATACGATTACTCATGGCTGTGAAAGCTACAGACGAGGAGCTTGCAAACACCAAAGTTTCAGAAGAAGATTTCCCTTATCGAGGAGCTTTACTCAAGAACGAGCAGGACATTGACTTTGTAACGCGTTTCGGTTCAAGTTTCTTAAATTGATCAGGTATGTTCATTAGCTTCTTTTATTATGCCAAACGAGCTGGCCTCACGGTGAGCATGGTGGACCTATTTCACTTGTTAGAGGCATTAAGCAAAGAGGTGGTGAGCAATAGTGTCGACGACTTTTACTTTCTGTGTAAAGCTACATGGGTAAAGAGTGAACATCAATACGACCTGTTTGATCGGATATTTGGCAGCTTCTTTCACGGTGTGGAAGGTGATACTGAGGAATTTTCAGCGGATATCCCTGAAGAATGGCTAAAAAAAAGCCAAATAAAAGATTTATCTGTAGAGGATAAAAAGAAGATTGAAGCGCTGGGAGGTCTGGATAAGCTCATCGAACGGATGAAAGAACTCCTGAAGGAACAAGAAAAAAGACACGGCGGGGGCAACAAGTGGATCGGTACCGGTGGCACTTCTCCATTTGGGGCTTATGGGTACAACCCCGAAGGCATCCGTGTGGGACAACAAGGGTCCGGTGCAGGCAGGGCGGCGAAGGTATGGGACAAGCGAGAGTTTAAGAATCTCTCGGGTGATGTCGAACTCAATACACGCACGATAAAAATGGCCTTGAAACGATTGAGGATTCTTACTCGTGAAGGTTTGCCGACGGAGCTTGACCTGGACGACACGATTCGTAAAACTTCAGAGAACGCCGGTTATCTGGACATAGCCCTCCAGGCACAAAAAAAGAATAATGTAAAAGTGTTGCTCTTTTTCGATGTTGGAGGATCCATGGATGGCCATATCGAAGCCTGCGAAAGACTTTTCACTGCAGCCAGACATGAGTTCAAACACATGGAATACTTTTACTTTCACAATTGCATTTATGAAGGTGTTTGGAAAGACAATCGCCGAAGGTGGAATGAAAAGACGTCCACATACGATATTCTCCACAAGTACAATCCTGACTATAAAGTGGTTATCGTTGGTGATGCTTCTATGGGACCTTACGAACTGACTTATGCCGGAGGATCGGTGGAGCATCATAACCAGGAAGCTGGGTTTATATGGTTAGAGCGTCTTAGGGACCATTTTAAAAGCATCATTTGGCTCAACCCAACACACCTTTCCTACTGGCAATATTCAGAGTCCACAAATATGTTACAGCAGTTTTTCAACAATCGTATGTTTCCTCTTACACTGGAAGGGTTAGCCAATGCGATGAAAGCCCTGAGGAATCCGAAATTAACTTTTGAGAAATTGGTGTAGGGATATAGCTCACAGTGGTTTAAAACTCAAAACAAAAGTAGTTCCCTTCCCTTTTTCAGAAGTCACTTCCATATGTGCTTCATGCTCATCAATGATCATCTGACTTATAAAGAGTCCCAGTCCAGTACCTTCTCCAGGACTTTTCGTAGTAAAAAAAGGGTCCGTGATTTTCTGAAGTACTGGATTACTCATTCCTATGCCTGAATCAGCAATTTCAATCATCACTCGTTCTTCAAGAATACTCGTCTTAACGCTAATCAGGCCTCCTTCTTCGATAGCCTGTTCTGCATTTCTGATGATGTTGGTAAACACCTGATGTAACTTACCCTCATTGCCCGACACCATACACGGCATCGCATCATAAGACTTCACAACTTCTATGTTTTTTGATTTCAAAGGATTAGAAAGCAACGCCAGGCTGTTATCGAGTACCTGATGGATTTCACATTTTTCATCCATGGCCTCACCGGTCCTACTGAAATGTGACAATCCAGACACAATGGTCGATGCACGGCGAACACCTTCTTCGATTGCATTGAAATACCCTTCCAAAGACGAGTCATTTTTTCCCAAATGCAATTCTTCTTTCAGCGAGCTGGCGCCATGTTTAATGAAATTGAGCGGGTTATTGATTTCATGTCCGATTTCGGCGGAAAGTATACCTAAAGACGCCATTTTTTCAGCTTTTATTAGATGCTGCTGAGTGGCTTGCAGTTTTTGGTACCCTTCCTTCAGTTCACGATTTTTACTTCCCAACTCACGGGTTCTTTCTTCCACTTTTTGTTCCAGTCCTTTACTGTACTCTTCTAACTGTTTTTGATAACTCCTTATTTCTGTAATCTCTTCTGCAAAGAACGCAAATCCGACTACCTCACCTTCGTCGTAAACTGGATTGTAGGTAAAACGAAAAATAAGTTCGCCTTCTGGTCCGGGATAGGCAATTTCCTCCTGGAATTTCTCGCCGGCCAATGCACGATCCATAAACTTGCTAAACACATGTGCTGAATCCGCATGCTTGATTTTAGATAGCAAATCCATACCCTTTTCCAGCGGCAATTCATCTGTCATCACAGAATACTCATTAAATGCCG
Organism: Cyclobacteriaceae bacterium; assembly: GCA_965215825.1. Taxonomy (GTDB): domain Bacteria; phylum Bacteroidota; class Bacteroidia; order Cytophagales; family Cyclobacteriaceae; genus JAWPMT01. The sequence goes on from CBDCEM010000003.1 coordinate 4,191,706, forward strand.
AATTGAATTCGAGCAATCGTTTCTGTTTGTCAAAAAGCCCGATGACACTGGACGTACTTTCAAAAATTGATTTCAGGTTAGCTTGTTCTGTTCTGATCCTGGACAAAGAGTTCCTAAGGTTTTTTCTCATGTATGAATACAAGAGGAACGAAGAAATAATCAATAAAGCATAGACAATGAATACGACCTTGAATCGCTCAAAAATCAACGCATACACTGATGATCCCGGCACTGAAACAATCAAACTATGATTGACAGGGTGAATATCAATGCTAACCAACATCCCATCTTCCCGTGACAAGGGATCCTTACCAACCAAAAGATGCATACCATCCAATACACCAACTGTATCCACATTCCCATAATTCAGCGAATCAGAACCAAGCACTGTTTGATACCTATCTATGTCCAGTGGGTATAGTAATTGTGTTGTGTTAAAATCATTGTTTTTCAAGTGGATTTGATAAATCTTGTCCAGTCCAAAGGCCTCCAATTCCCGGATCATGGAACTATAGTTGATTGCTGAGGTATTCACAGCAACAATTTCACCCTGGTTATTTCTAATAGGGACCCGAATCGGCAGAATCCAATCAGAAACGTTTTCAAAATAATAGCTCTCTCCCACTGAAATACCCTCTCGTTGCAGCGTCAACTCAAAAGACCTCCTGGTGCTAGGTGAAAGTTTTAAATTGGGAAGTGTGTCATTCAATCGCCTTCCCGTGAACGTCAGCAGTTGCCCACTGGTGTCTGCATATCCAAAAGCTAATAGTTGTTTTTCATATACTTTCAATGCTTTATTGGCATAGGCGAGGCGTTCTGCCGGATCCTCAATTTCCATCAATCGATCACCGACACTGAGCAAGCTTAATTCCCACTGACGAAAGCTGAGCTCATAATAACTGTGAATCACTTTTGCTGTATAACTAAGGTCACTGACCTGATCCCTTTTGGTGTCCTTGAAAATATAAGCAAAGCCCGACCCAGCCATAATAGTAAGGCAGGTAAGCAGAAGGAAAAATATCCTTCTCAGGGTATTTATTTCTTTCGTTCGTGGCAAAGGCAGGCTCTTAAAAGATACCAATGGACATAATCCATTGTTTGTAAATATAACATTTAAATAAGGAATCAGAAAGCGTGAGATGCCTGAAAAAGAGGAATTTTAAGTCTTAAATTCCCTTCAATTACTAGAAGCCTTCAGCATTAAACACCATTTTTTTCAATATTTCAGTGAACGCACTCAAGATTCAAGTGTATTACTCGTTAGTTGTATAGCAACTCCCTGGAGTAGCTAGTATTTGTGTTTTGCTAATTACCAACCCATGTCAAACAGCTTATTGAGTAAGCACAGAAGAACTATGCTCTTTTGTCTACTCGTCTGCATGGCACTATCCATGACCGCACAAGTCAAAAAACTGCGGTATCAGGACAAGCCCTTGCAACTATCGCTCTTCCCTGGAATTGGGACCAATGGTCTCGAAAGTGGCCACTATTTCAACAATATCTCCATCAACCTGACCAGTGGTATATCGGCTGGTAGCTATTACCTGGACCTAAGTCTTATTTCAAGTATGAGTCTGCGATCTGTGAGTGGCTTGCAACTATCAGGGTTGGCCAATATTGTAGGCGGCAATAGTTATATCAATCTAACCAAATGGGAAGAACGAGAAATAAGGAAAAGCAAGGATGCCCCAAAGCTACAAGGCATTCAAATATCCGGATTTATGAATTTTGTCCGAACCAATGCCATAGGAATTCAAATTACCGGAGGTTTTAATATCAACGATGCATATACATGGGCATTTCAATTTGCAGGACTTGGCAACGAAGTAGGACACAACTTCGATGGCATTCAAATCGGAGGCCTTTTCAACAGGGTGAACCGTACCACAAGTGGCATTCAGATTAGCCTGGGTTTCAATCAAACCCGATGGGAAATCAAAGGCCTCCAAATCGGCATGGTAAACACAGCTAAAAAATCAGGCGGAGGAATAAGTAAAGGAGGGATACCGGGAACCGGCGTACAAATTGGATTAATCAACAGAGCCAAAGTCATGGAGGGTTTCCAATTGGGTATCATAAATTTTGGTAGCCGTGCCCGTGGAACGAGAATAGGGTTAATCAATATCTATAGCGTCGGTCCATTCAAAGGAGGAGTCATTGGCAACTATGGGACTCCCGTTGCCTTGCTAAACATTGGAAGCAAAGGTTCCCATACTCGTATTTTTACCGATGACCTGTTTCTTTCTAATTTGGAGTACACCACCGGCAATTGCCTCAACTGTAGTTTCACAAAATCATCAATGCCCCTGGATGGGCGGTTTATGATCATGAATCAGAACGCACTGATACTTGCCTATAATCCGCTCGATACGTATGGTACCAATAGAAGAATTGGTATCGGTTACGGGTTTGAGCGGCTTTTCTACAACAAAGCATCAATGGTTGCTGAAGACAAAAGAAACAAAAGGTACTTTATGGCCGCCGGTTTTCGGGTCATGCACTTAAGCACAACTCGAAAATTGCAGCAAGACCTAAGTCTATTGGGCAGGGCCCATGTGGAGCTAGGATTTAAATTGTCCTGGCTCTACCTTTTTGCAGGTGTTTCTATCAACAGTCACTTCAGTAAGGATCGACCCCTCGAGACATTGACCAGCTTATCAAACGGTAGCATTGGCAATTGGGATTTTCAAGTATGGCCTGGTTATTCCTTTGGCATTCAACTCTAGAATTGATATTGCAATCGGAATCCAGCCGTAAACCCTTGATCAAGATTGGTTGATCCATTATTAGGAAGTACATGATTCAGATTGTAACGTGTAGATTCCCATCCGGCAAAAAGTTCTACTCCGAAGTTTTTCTTATTCACCAAAGCATAGCCGAGGCCAAGAAATGTATTTGTCATTGTGCCTGACGTAGATTCCAACACGCGATTGGATAAGGCATCAACTATCAGTTGTTCCGCTACCCCATACTTGTGTGATGCCTCCAGGAAAAAACCTTTTTGTTGCTTATTGAAATAGTACCTGCCGAATGCGCCAAAAGCTTGCTGATTGAAGCGATTGGAGTGACGAAAATCGAAAGAAGCCCCTACCAGCCAATGAGGACTGACAAATCGACCGTAGCGTAATTCCATATCACCTACGAATCCAAAAGACCGGCCCCAACCACCCCTAAAAGAGAGTCCGGTATAGTTCTTTTTTAGAGGAGCATGGTTTTTGATTTCCTGAGCTGACATTTTAGTTGTTACCATTAAAAGAAGGCATGGGAGCAATAGAAAAGTTTTCATTGTTTGCGTGTTATTTGATCACTAAGCTCTAGAAAACAGATGTTAAGTGCTGTTATTTTGAGTTAAGGGTTGTTAAACCCGGACGAAAAATTCTAAAGGAAAGAATTTTTGTCAGGTGATGACGCGCAAGCGGTCACACCATGGCCCATCGTCATGGGTAATCCAGACAAAGCAGCGCTTTCGCCTGCTGATGACGTTAAAGTCACAGTCGCATAATTTGGGTTAAAGACGGGATTCAGTAAGTTCTATTGTCCTTCCCTCCAGGTCTTTAATTATCATTAGCACTCCCCATTCGCTATCCGCAGGAGGAGAAATAATACCCCAAGATGTATCTTTTAGCTTTTGATACAGCTCGTTCAGATCATCCACAACAAGACCAAATCGAAAAGTTCCAAAATTTGACAAGGTCTGAGTTGGGTAAATCTCAAAAACCACATCTTCTAGTTGAGCCGAATAATGCATAGGCCCTTTGCCATGTTGATGGTGGTCAAATTCAATTCCTAGCAAAGTGTATTGAGATTGAAGTTCCTCATATTTCTGAGACTTTAGAACAATTAGATTAAATCTCATAACTTCAAAAGACCTTCCAATACCACCACAGCTTTCCCTTTGATGAGTAGTTGATCCTCTTCGAGTATCAATTCCATAAAGCCTGTCCTCGCAGATGCCTGAAAGGATTTCATCTGCCTCTTATCCAATCGCACCGACCAGTAGGGTGCCAGAAATGTATGAGTTGCTCCGGTCACAGGATCTTCATTCGAGCCACTCCATGGCCAAAAGTATCGGGAATGGAAATCGTATTCATCTTTTCCTCTTGCCGTGATCAATACCCCATGGAGAGAATCATCGGTCTGCAACAGCGCAGTAAAATCAGGAGTTAGGGAGCAAAGCAATTCGGGGCTTGCGATCTCGATGAGTAGGATATTAGTTTCCTTATTAAATTCAGAGTTCTCTGCTTTTTCAATCCCCAATGCTTGGAGCATTCCGTCCGGAATTTTGGCAGGTTGTGTCTTGTAACGAGGAAAAGTCATGACCAACCCCGCACTTTCAGCAACTATTTTCAGGTCCAGACCGTGACCTGTCCTAAAAGCAATGGTATCCATACCTTGCTTCTCTACCAGCACTTTTGAAGAAGCCAGTGTCGCATGTCCACACAAGGGAATCTCCATTTTAGGGGAGAAATATCTAATCTCCCAGTGGCCCTTTGATTCAAGTAAAAATGCGGTTTCAGATAGGTTCATTTCTGCGGCAATAGCTTGCATGTCTTGCTCACTCAAAGTCTCTTCCAACAGACACACACCTGCCGGATTTCCTTTGAATGCCTGATCCGTAAAAGAATCTACGATGAAGGTGGAAATATTTTTGGCCATGCATCGAAAGTAATGCGAAATTCAAAATTTTGGTCCATTGAGGGGCTATATTGTGCGTCCACGCTTTAGTATTGCCCAGAATGAGTTGGACAAAGATTTTGATTTTGACAATGGTGGGATTAATCAGTTGTAACCCTCCGAAACAAACGCCTTCCAAAAAGGTTCCGGTAGGTATGATCCTTATCCCGGAAGGAGAGTTTCTTATGGGCGGGAAATCCGAAGATGCTTATTGGAATGAACTGCCTGCAAATACAGTGAAGGTCTCCGCTTTTTTCATGGATGCAACTGAGGTAACTAATCGACAGTATAAAGATTTTGTTGCCGCTACGGGGTATCAAACAGTTGCGGAACGAGATGTAGACTGGGAAGAAATCAAAAAGCAACTTCCTGCCGGCGTAGAGAAGCCTCATGATTCATTGTTGCGTGCGGGTTCTCTTGTTTTTCAGGCCACTCAGGGACCAGTCAGTCTCAACGACTATACGCAATGGTGGGAATGGACCACCGGAGCCAATTGGCAGCATCCTGAAGGGCCTAAGAGCAACATTAATGACCGCATGAATCATCCAGTGGTTCATATTGCCTATGAAGATGCCCAGGCTTATGCACAATGGGCAGGAAAAAGATTACCTACTGAAGCAGAATGGGAATGGGCTGCCATGGGGGGGTTGGATGAGGTAAAATACCCCTGGGGAAACAATCCAGCTAATCAAGCGACGAATAAGGCGAATTTCTGGCAAGGCGCTTTCCCCTACGAGGATCGATTAATGGATGGGTTTGGTAGTACCGCGCCGGTAAAATCTTACCCAGCCAATGGCTATGGGCTCTACGATATGGCTGGAAATGTATGGGAGTTGTGCTCCGACAAGTATGATGTAACCTGGTTTTCGAAACTCGCACAACAAAAGGAGATCATAAATCCTCAGGGATCCCCAAGGTATAATGATCCTTCTGAGCCTGGAACTCCAAAACATATCGCTCGGGGTGGGAGTTTTTTATGCAATGACAGCTATTGTTCAGGTTATCGCATAACCAGAAGAATGGGAACCAGCACAGACTCAGGGCTTAATCATACCGGATTTCGATGTGTGGTTGATTTATAAATTCAAATTAACTTTCAAGACTAGGGTTAAATAGAGAAACTTCAGGATAGCTAAATTTTAAAAATTTATCCCTTTGCAGGCAAAAAAGAAGGAGCGGCTTGAAGCCCTGGCCCGAAGGTCTCCTTCTCTCACAACCAATAGATAAATGCACTGCCCCGTCATAGAACAGGGCAATTTCCTTTCGAAACCTTAGGCTAATAGTTGTTTAATTATCTGAAAGCCGATTATATCTTCTTGACATAAATCAAGAATAACACTCACTCAGGTGAAGGTAGAAAACACGTTGTTTAAAAACTAATAAAACCGTTAAAAGATTCATTCATTTATTCAAAATGAGACCATTATGGGTTATTTTGATGTTTACCGAAAATATTCACACATATATCATCCCGCTTTGAACAAAATCAAAAACTTATCAAAAGAAAGGTATACGATGTGCTTCAGTTCTAAAATTCGAACCAGACAACAGCAAATCTCTCAAGAACAGAAGTACTTCGAGATTGAAATTAGAAAGAAAAAGGAACTGGGCATTTTACTTCTCGAACAGATTTAGGAGGTTTTCCAGGAGGATCGAGACTAAATGTATAGGTTAATGATATTTCATGAGCGCCCCCGCTATTAATACCCAGGTCTGAAACTGTAAAATCAAAACTATACCCAATGGAAACATTTTTGGTCGTCAGGCCTGTCATGAAAATCACAGATTCATTATTTGGGATTCCCTCTAGGGATTTCACAGGAATACCACGGTACCACACCCCCAAAAGTAAAGGTTCGAGTGTGAAATAGACACCCAAATCCAATTGATCGAATTCACTCTGGGATCGGTAATTAAATGTAGGAGTTAAGCTTCTTTCTTTCAACGGCTTATTTTGCGCCTTTTTCGAAATATCATGAAATGGAATTTTAATTCCTCCATGGAAAGATCTTCTTTGATAAAGTGGTGATTCCCCTCCTGCAAGGGCCTGATTTGGCTCAGTGACATGATAGATTGAAAAGCCACCCCATATCTTTTCATTAAAGAATATACCACCGAAAGAAATGTCGAAAAAATTAGCGTTCAGCCCTGTATTGAATTGTTCATTTGTGTTTGCCAAAACAACCTGACCCGTGGCATCAAACTGATCTCCGAACGTGAGTCTGTCAAAATTAATGTCTCGCTGGTAATAGGCTAACTGAACCGCGGGTCGGAAAGTCCACTCGTAATTCAACTGCAGTTGGTAGGCATACTGCAAGCCAATCATCGTGGACCTGAGTCCGGCAATTCCTTCCCTATCTGTATTCACAATCAACCCCAGGCTGCTGTAATAATCAACCCAGTTATAATCGATATAAAAAGAATAATTTTCAAAAGTCGCATCAATGGAAGGCCATTGATTTCTATAATTCAATCCTGCACGACCTTTCTGATTGATACCTACCAGGCCAGGATTGAGATTGAGTGGCGCCGCATAATATTGAGAATACTGCGGGTCCTGAGCCTGGACTTCAGAGCATAGTCCAAAAAACGCGAAACCGGTTAAAATAATCAGTATTCTTCTCATTCACCTGTGATCTTGATGGCAAACATTGATGATTTTATTGAAAGACACAAACGCAAAACAGTATGACTTTGTGATACCCTATATCAAGATTTTGCATGATTTTTGATTCTGGACGACATTCATGGCCCTGAAACACATAGTTTCGATGGTTTGTGTACTGTAACGCACTTTGGGGCGTTAGTATTTTACTTAAAACAGTAAAGCATCTGACATTGAAGAAAACTTTAGGGAAACTTCTTTTTAATGGGTATTAGGAAATAGGTTGTTTTTTGAATGATCTACATTTACCAATCAATGATTTCGCACATTCAGCGCATGAGATTTAACAGGTGGACAAGAATCCTGATTCTGGCAAGTTGGATTCTGGTGATTCCCTCAAAGGGATGGAGCCAACGAATTCTGGACACGCAGTATTTCTTCGGAAATACGACTGACAATTTTGTTTACGACAAAAATGGACGAGAAGTCCATCTGGAAGAAAGGCAAGTAGCACCTTTTGGAATGGGTGGCTCGGCAGTGATTAGCGATCAATTCAATGGCAATCTGCTATTCTACTCGGATGGAGTGCAACTTTTTGATCAATCCCATCAACTGGTAGCGGGTTACAGCACCATGAATGGTGATTCCTCGCTAAACCAGCCCGCTGTGGTTTCCCCGAATCCTTCGGGCACAGACCTGTATTATGTCTTTACTAATCCTGGAGCGAGTGGTCCTGATGAAATTCAATTTACAGAAATTGACGCATCACTTCAGGGAAATTCCTCTGATGCTCGTTTTCCCTTTGGTGCGATTACAGCTGTAAATCAACCGACAGGTCTGACGACACCTTCCGAGGGGATGATCATATTGGAAGCTGGTGTTAACGGTAACGCCTATTGGCTGATCACCCAAAACCGAACAACATTTGAATTCAGGGTTACGGCTATTAACGATACCGGAATTGACAGCACACAGGTATTTAATATTTCCTCGCCAACTTATCCAGATGTGGAAGTATCACAATTTGCCTTCAATGCAGACTCGGCATTGCTTGCAATAGCCCCAAAAACACCGAATCGAAATGTTGCTGTCCTCAATTTTGATCAGGAAACCGGAGAATTGAGCTTTAATCAGCAGATCGTAAGATCCGGATTTGATGATGGGGAAAATGAATCTACCTATGATGTGGAATGGTCGAGAAGTGGCCGAAAATTGTATTTTTCCAGATACGGAAGTTTAGGAACCAATGCCAATGTCTATCAGTACGATTTCGACTCATTGGCTTTAACACCGCTTTTCGCAGATCCAATTTTCCGTAGTTATGGACTAAAAAGAGGGCTTGACAATCACATTCTGCACCTATATCAAGAAACACAAGGATCCCCATTCAATTTGGGCCGATTCACACGAGCAGATAGCGTGGCTGATTCGGTCATATACGAAAATATCGTTCTGGAGCCTGATTTTCGGGGCCGTCAGTTTCCCGCTTTCTCTCCACCTCTATTCCCTGGATTTAACTCGGTGGCTTTTGCGCAATTTGATGCCTGTGAAAACCTTTCAACAAAATTTTATCCCATGGTGGATCCGGTGCCTCACAACTATTTCTGGGATTTTGGAGACGGGGCACGCTCTACAAATCCGGCTCCTGTTCACACTTATGATGCGCCAGGTGGCTATCCGGTAACACTGGTCGTAGAACTAAATGGTAGGTTTTCTGTAGCCACACAATTTGTGGAAGTCCTGGCGAATATGGAAGAAGCAATGATCGGTCAGGATACGACGATTTGCGCCGATGAAATTTTAACACTTCCAACACCTAGCGGGATGGACTTACCTACGGGTCAGGTGGTGTGGAGTACGGGAGAAACTACACCGACCATCGATATCGATACTACGGGAACCTATTGGGTTGAAGTAACGCTTGCCAATGGTTGCACATCTTATGACGCCATCACGGTAACCGAATACGGTATTCAGCGCCAATTAGCTAATCAATGGTACTTCGGAGAAATGGCCGGACTGGACTTTAATCTCAATCCGCCAGCCGCTTTAGTTGATGATAATCTCATGGATTCACCAGAGGGCTGTTCGACCATCTCTGATACAGACGGAAGTCTACTCTTCTATACCAATGGACAAACAGTCTGGAATAAAGATCATGAGATCATGATCAATGGCGACAGCATCGGTGGAGATAGTACAGCTGCGCAATCTGCTATGATCTTGCCCTTCCCTGATGATGAAACACTCTTCTATATTTTCACGACGCAGGAAGTTTATGGTGAGCTGGACAATGAAATGTTGGTCAGTATTGTTGATATCAAAGACGACAGTGCTCGTGGATCGGTGGTCATGAAAGGTATTCGATTATTTGACTATAATACAGAACGGGTCACTGGCTCCAATTTCGGCACCAACGGGTGGATTATGTCTCATGAATTTGGCAATAACAATTTCAAAGCCAATTTTCTGGACGAAACGGGAATAACAGCAACCGTTCATTCCCCTTCCGGAGAGTACCTGAATTTCCTGGACGAACAAAGCGCTACCAGCTATCTCAGGTTTCAACCAGGAATAGCCCGTGCCGCCAATATGGTTCCAGGGGCAAACACAGTTGACATTCTTGACTTTGACAATACCACTGGGGTCTTATCGAACCCGAGAAATATTGATACCGGGGAACCTGCAAGTACACCATTATACGGAATAGAGTTTTCAGGAGGTGGGGATAAAATGTACCTCACTGCCACCGGCTCAACTTCCAAATTGATTCAATATGACCTGGACAGTCTGGATACAGACGATGAAATAGCAGATATAGAGGCCACAAAGTTTGATGGATATACACAGGGAAGTGGTTACGGAGCCCTCCAACGTGGCCCTAATGGGGTCATTTATATGGCCATCGACAATGCCACCAGTGTCGGTGCGATCAATTCACCTTCTGCTGACGAGGATCTGGCAAATTTCATGGAAAATGGTGTAGATCTGTTGGGAAGAACCAGCCGTCTCGGACTTCCCAATTTTGTACAGAACGTCAGTGATCCTATTCAACCACCTGGGTTTACCGTTGAATCGGCCTGCTTTGGGCAACCGCTAAACCTTACCGCCATAGGTACTTCCAACATTGACGAATACGAATGGACGTTTGATGAGTTTGCAAGTCCACAATCCGGAGTTGGTGACTCAATTTCTGTAACTTATTCTACGACCGGACCCCATACCATTACATTAAGAATGTTCAATCGATGTGGGTTCGACTCAACTTTTGTTCAGGACATAGAAGTTTTTCCAACCCCTGAAGCACCTCAGGTACCTGATAATGTAGCCATTTGTGACACAGAAGCTATATTGGAAGCCTGGCCTGTGGATGATCCTGACCTTTTCTACTACTGGTCAACTGGAGAAACTACGCGATCAATCACTGTGACCGATCCTGGCCCCATAGATGTAGCTATTATTAATAGTGATGGTTGTTCCTCTGATACGCTACAAGTGTTTGTTGGGCCGGCTATTACGGTTGATCTGGGTGAAGACCAGTTTTTCTGCGTGGACGATGAGGCACCGGACCTTGACTCACAAAACGCTGTAGGTGATTTTAATTGGACCATTGATGCGGGAACGGACGGGGCCAGCACAACTCGATTCCAGGAAATCGATACCAGTGTGCCTGGTGTTTATAGCTATGCATTAGAATATACGGAAGAAGTAACCGGATGTATCGCCCGAGATACCACGGAAATTACCATTTTCGAATCACCTACGATCAGAGCAGTTGGAATTCCACCAACTACATGCGACGCCAATGACGGCTCGATCAATTTCACGATTGATTCCAATGGTAGTTTCGTGTACAACCTTACCGGACCCGTTGGAATAGCAGATCAATCCTTTGATGGGCCTGGAACACCCGCTCCTCTTACAGGATTAAATGCCGGGATATATACATTGAATATTACCAATACAGTTACAGGTTGTATAACTAACGAACCTGTACAGGTTGAAGACATTGCTCAGTTTGACCTGGAAGCATCAGCCATTCCAGGTTGTGGTACTGAAGGAGATATTGGTCTTCTGGTTACTGGTGCTGCCCCGACAAGTGCCAATATTGTAGTCAGAGACGAAGATGGCATGGAAGTACGGTCTTTGACAGACGTGCCACTACCACTGCCGGACTTATTGGATTTTGACACGGGTCTTTACGTAATTGAAATCGAAGAAATCGGTGGGTTAGGCTGCGTGCAGATCGATTCCGTTCAACTTGGAGAAGAATTTCCCCAATCGAATTTCACATTTGATCCCATTCAGGAACTGTGCGGTACAAGAGATCAGGCAGAGATCACACCGGGCACAAATGGTATCACCAATTACTTCTGGCAAAATAGTGATGGTGAGGTAATTGGAACAGGAGCGAGTGTGGACATTCCACTAGAAGGCACCTACACAGTAACGGCAACCGGGGACGAATTATGCCCAAGGACAGAAACCATAGAAATCAATATCAATCCACTACCAGACGTAGAGATTGAAGTTACAGGAGATCTTTGTTTTGGTGAAGTAACGCTGACCGCAGTAATTGATAGCACCTCCAATGGTCCTTTTGCTTATCAATGGCTTTTTGGACCTGACCGGTCGGAACTAGGACAAACCAGAAGCATCAATGTTTCTGAAGAAGGTGTATATCAGGTGAGGATTACCGACCCCTCTATTGGTTGTGATGCAACCTCTAATCCTGTGGACATTGATTGCCAACCATTTGTTCGCGCACCCAATGCCTTTAGTCCTGGAAATAATAATGATGAGAATGATGAGTTCTTCGTTTTCCGAAACGATTTCGTCGACAATTTTGAGATCTTCATTTACTCTAAATGGGGTGAAATTGTCTTCTACTCTAATGATTTTGATTTCAGATGGAATGGATTTTTCAGGGGTAAACTCTTGCCAGAAGGAACTTACGCCTATGTAATTAAGTTTACCAGTATCGAAGAACCGGAGCTCGGTGGAATCGAACAATACGGATCGGTAACTTTGATCCGGTAAATGCTGTTATCTCACCAATGGCTTTCTTTGATGACATATATGCCAACGTATTTGGCAAAGGAAAAGAACCTGAACCGGTTTTTCTGCATAAGCTTCTGAAGCGACCCGACCTCTTCACTGAAAAGTATGAGAATTGGAAAAAAGACAGGAAAGATGACTTACTAAGTCTGGTAGACACTTCGCTTCAATTAAAAGCCAAGGATATTGAGCAAGATCCTCCGACGCATATACTGAAATTCTCAGGGTCAAATGCTTTTGCTGTAAGTTATTCTTCCGAAATGATAGCAGAAGAATTGCAATTTCTAACGGAATGGTTTGCGGAAATGGTATTACAACACTTGTCTTACCGCAAGGCCAATGGCGATATCATGGTCCGGGAGCGCAACAACGTGGTAGAAACGATTGAAAAGATTTATCTCAAACCCATTGCTACTGAAGAACTACCCGTTGATCAACAATTTGGAAACATTCTGATCGAAAATTTCGTGATTGGAACAAAACCTTCGTACATGAAGGTGACAGCCAATTACTATACTGACAGGATGTATAGCGCACATCGGCCCTTTGAAGAGTTAACCGAATTTTTATTAAAACCCATTTATGAATAGTCCAAAATTCAAACACCTGATAATCCTCGAGTTGATCATTCTCATCGGTATCGTACTATCTCCTTTTGCCAGTAATAGTCAACAATTTTTGCCGACAAAATTGAAAATAACCGTCATCAATGGAGAAGGAAATGTCGTTAAGAACGCTACGGTACGATTGTTCTTGAACGAGGACGATTACATTGATGATAAAAAATCAATCCTTAGTGAAAAAACCAATGATAAAGGGCAGGTAGTTTTCAAAAAACTAGACCCCCGCTCCTACTACATTGACGCGAGAAAAGGAGAATTAAATAATGATGGCCGAGGTTCAAAAACCGACAAACTCAGAGAAGGTCGCGTGAATCGGGTGAATGTGGTCATCGAATGACCTAACGCTTTAACGTAAAAAGCAACAAGCCGTAAGCCACTAACATCAACCAGAAGTCGTAGATACCTACGTCAGGAAGTATCTTGAATTTTTCAAGCACTACAAAAATGACAATAACGATGGAAACAATGCGGAGTATATTTCGTGTTGAGTTGGTCATCTATAAAAATCGTTGATTGTAGTAAAGATATTAGAATTGTTCTCAGGAATCTACCGATACTTGCGTGATTTTTCATGGCGGAGATCTCTGCACATATCGACACAGCACTTAAGCACCTAGTGGCCAATGATCTGGTGGCCATACCCACAGAAACAGTCTACGGACTTGCTGGCAACGCGCTGAATGAATTAGCAATCTCCCGAATCTTTGAAGTCAAACGAAGGCCGAAGTTTGATCCGTTAATCGCTCATGTTGGTGCATTCAGTACATTGGATCAACTGGTTAGGTACATCCCTGAAAAGGCGAGAAAACTAGCTGACCAATTTTGGCCGGGCCCACTCACTTTACTGCTTCCGAAAAAACAGGAAGTCCCTGATTTATTGACATCAGGCTCAGATAGAGTGGCGGTTCGTGTACCAGATCATCCACTGACTTTGGCGTTGCTCAAAAAGCTTGATTTTCCGCTGGCCGCTCCAAGCGCCAATCCTTTTGGTTACGTCTCCCCTACAACCGCACAACATGTTGCTGACCAACTTGGTGAGGACATTCCGTATATTTTAGATGGAGGTTCGTGCACCATCGGATTGGAATCCAGTATCGTTGGATTTGAGGACGATGAAGTCATCGTTTATCGATTGGGAGGTCTACCCCTGGAGAAGATTATAGATTCGGTAGGTCCAGTACGGGTGCATTTGAACAAGAGCTCAAACCCACAGGCTCCGGGCATGCTAAAATCACATTACTCGCCTGGGAAACAAGTGGTTTTAGGGGATCTTGAGACGTTGATTCAAGATACTAAAAGCAAAAGAGTGGGGATCATCTCTTTTAATCAGGTGTTTGAAGGGCTTCAACAATTCACGCTTTCCCCGTCAGGAGACATGCAAGAGGCAGCGGCAAATCTCTTTAAGGCACTGCGAGAACTGGATGGGGCTCCAATAGACATTATTCTGGCAGAGAAAGTACCAGATCAAGGGCTGGGTAAAGCTATAAATGACCGACTTGAAAGAGCTGCAGCGAAGTAAATTCAGTTCGACTACCTTTTCAATTTCGATTTCATCAAAAATTCTTACAAATCATTTTGGCGTTTAAATAAAAGCACTCAATTTCGTGCCATATTTGCAATAAACAAACCATTTTTGAGATGAAGACAATAGATGATTTTAATTTCAGCGGCCAAAAAGCGTTGATCAGGGTTGACTTCAATGTTCCTTTGAATGCTTCACTTGAAGTGACCGATGAGACGCGAATCAAAGCAGCCATCCCTACAATCAAAAAAATCATCTCTGACGGAGGCTCAGCCATTTTGATGAGTCACCTGGGAAGACCCAAAGAAGGTCCTGAAGAAAAATTTTCCCTCAAACACATTATCCCAAATCTCTCTGAAAAACTGGGAGTCGAAGTGAAGTTCGCCAGTGATTGTATCGGCGAGGAGGCGGAGCAAAAGGCCACAGCTCTCAATGATGGTGATGTATTGCTTTTGGAAAACGTTCGATTTTACAAACAGGAAACCAAAGGCGACGAAGATTTCGCAGCCTCTCTTGCAAAACTCGGAACAATCTATGTAAATGATGCTTTTGGAACTGCACACCGTGCGCATGCATCCACTACCATTGTAGCAAAACACTTCACAGACAAGTGCTGTGGCTACGTGATGAGCGCTGAGCTCGACAATGCGAAAAAAGTACTTGGGAATGCAGAGCAACCTTTTACCGCAATCATGGGAGGGGCTAAGATCTCTGATAAAATTCTGATCATTGAAAAGCTTCTCGATAAAGTAGATAATCTGATCATTGGTGGTGGAATGTCTTATACTTTCTTCAAAGCACTCGGTGGATCCATAGGCAACTCACTGGTAGAAGAGGATAAGCTTGATCTGGCTAAAGAACTGATCGGCAAAGCCAAAGAGAAAGGCGTAAACCTTGAATTACCTAAAGATTCAGTAATTGCAGACGCTTTCGCTAATGATGCAAATACAGAGGTAGCAGACAATTATAGTATCGCAGATGGATGGATGGGACTTGACCTGGGACCAGAGTCATCTGAAGTATTTTCAAACCTTATCAAGTCTTCGAAAACAATACTATGGAACGGCCCCATGGGTGTATTTGAGATGAGCAGCTTCGCTAACGGGACAAATAAAGTTGCCCAAGCAGTGGTAGAGGCTACTAAAAACGGAGGTTTCTCGCTTATAGGTGGTGGTGATTCTGCGGCGGCGGTGAATAACCTCGGCTACGGTGATCAAGTATCTTATGTCTCTACAGGCGGAGGTGCCTTATTGGAGTACATGGAAGGCAAAGTACTTCCAGGGGTTGCTGCACTGGAAGCCTAATCTTTATTGCAGCAAGTACGCCACAAAAAATCCCAGGTAGGTGCCCAATGCGGCGCCTACCGTACCCATTAAGATAGCTGGCAACAGTAGATCTTCTCTTTTTAAACTCCTGGACAAGGCCAAAGCGGTAGAAGCACCTCCAATATTGGCTTGTGAACTAATGGCCAGGAGGCTCCAATCCAACTTAAAGATTCGGCCTATTCCAAAAATGACCAGTCCATGAATGACAATGATCAATAGCGTGAAGCCAAAAATGGAAACTGCTTTGTCTCCAACATCGGCCAGCGCAGCGATCTCGCAAAAAGCCCCCACTACGGCCAAAAACAAATAAACGGAAAGCAATCCAAGTACCTGAGCTCCCGCCAATTGCTGGATCACTTTCATCTGCGCCATGATCAGTGCCAGAGTGGTCAAAATAAGCACGGAAGGAACTGCCGTAAGGTCTTGTATGTAATTCGACAATAAAACGGTCCCAAGACCGAGAACGATCAAAGCGGCAAAAGAAAGTGGACTAGTGGATTCCACTTCATTGAGTTGAGTTTCACCTTTCGTTGCTGATTTCGACTCCCTATCAGGGAAATACTTCCTCAAAAATCCGGGAGCTGAAATGGTCACAATCATCCACAAAGCCGTGAGAATATTATCTGCAACCACCACACCGACGAAAATCGCACCATCATGCACCACATCATAGTGCAATGCCAAGGCATTGAAATTCACACTTCCACCCGTGTAAGTACCTGTCATCATGCCTCCGATTGCATAAAATTTTTCTCCAAACAACGCTTCTCCATTAAAGGCCCAAATGGACACCAGGGTTCCGACAAGGGTACCCAAAGCCCCGAGCATAAAGCCAATGGTCATCGGTACACCTGCCTTTTTCACGTCGATCAACTTTACCCCCAACAACAAAAAGAAAATACTTAACGGAGCAATGTATTTAAAGGTGAAATCATAAACCACACTTGGGTTACTGGCTGATGGTACCACTCCCAGGTTAGCCATAATTGCAGTGACTATGATCACCAACAAGGAGGAGCTGACGACCCTTAGTCGGGTATGTCTGCAAAGCCACTCGCAAAGCCAGACGTTGAACACAAGTACAAGCACCACGTATTCCGGGGCAGACAAAACTTCACTCCAAGACATCTCCTAAAAATACAGCATGTGACGCACTTCGGGATAGAAACGGTGCATTCAAAACTTGATTTAAACTTTACTAATCGGTACATTGCCTAAGCATGGAATCGAAATCGTCCATTTTCCAGGAAAAAAGAACGCCAAAACCTGCTACTGAGGAGGTTACTGGCAATCCGATTTCTGAACTTCAGATGAAAATCGACGCAGGTGCCAGACAGCAGGCTCAGGCAGAAATTGTTCAGAAAGTTGAGAATAATACTGGAATGCCTGACACCTTGAAGTCAGGGATTGAGAGTCTCTCGGGAATGGATATGTCTGATGTTCGAGTTCACTTCAATTCCTCTAAACCAGCATCTGTGGGAGCACATGCCTATGCTCAGGGATCCAGTATTCATCTTGGCCCAGGTCAGGAGCGGCATATGGCACATGAAGCCTGGCACACGGTTCAGCAAAAACAAGGCCGTGTTCAGCCCACCACTTCAGTAAATGGTGTTTCAGTCAATGACAGTCCGTCTTTGGAAAAAGAAGCGGATGTGATGGGTGCAAAAGCCATGCAACACAAATCTTAGTATTGTTCTAACTATTTCTGAGTTATCACACGGTTTTCCCAAGTTGCCTGAATTCTCTTTTCAACCCTACTTCAATATCTTCTTGTTTGATTTGTTTGACTTCTCTTGTCACTGCTTTGATACAGCTGTATCGCAATACATTAACTATGTTTCCCCCAGTCAATTCATATTCCTCGGCCAGTTGCTGAAAGTTGGTCTCTGGTGACAGGGGAATTTGACTATTGAAGTAAAAATTCCAAAGAGACAATCGTTCATCTTTATCAGGTAACGGAAAATAGATCATGGATTGAAATCTTCTTGCAAAAGCCTCATCTATGTTTCCCTTCAAATTGGAAGCCAACACTACCAGACCATTGAAATCCTCAATCCTTTGTAACAGAAAAGCAACTTCCTGATTCGCAAATCTATCATTAGAAGAGTTGGCTTGAACGCGTTTTCCGAAAAGTGCATCTGCTTCGTCAAAGAACAATATCCACTTTTTACTCTCTGCAACTTCAAAAACCTTAGACAGGTTCTTCTCTGTTTCTCCTATGTACTTTGAAACTACCAGGCTCAGGTCTACTCTATAAACGGGCATTCCTGTTACTTTTCCAAGTAAAGTGGCTGTCAGGGTTTTACCCGTGCCTGGAGGCCCATAAAACAAACAGCGGTAGCCTGCCTTCACTTTCTGACCGAGCCCCCATTCATGCATCAATAGTTCTTCATGTTCCAACCACGCTCTTACTTCATCTATGGAATCCCGCGTTTCCTCATTCAACACCAAGTCCTTCCAGGCTAAAGAAGTCGTGATTTTTTTGGCAGGAAACTCGTGATTCATTTCCGGTTCATAAGGTTTCCCGGCGGTCAGATATTCCACATACTCTTTGTCTAGAAGTAATTGACCACTCGCATTGGGTTCTCCATCCGGTACTTTGCCATATTGGATCACTCCTTTTGATCGCAACTTGCTTCCAGGAGATAAAATCTCGTTGAAAAGCACCCGGTTTTGAATATCATCTCCCGCTAGCAGGAATAAAGCGGTCTCTCCCGTTGGTAAAAACCCACCGTGGTTGACTCCCTTGATACCTCCGAACTCAGTAAACCCCCTATCAAAATTCTTATTCTTGATAAAAAAAGTATCCAATACTTGAGGGCTGACATGAGGTGCCAGTGCCAAAGCAAGAACAATTCTGTCCGCCCTTGACAACTCCAGATCTACAATTAATCGATGTAGATAGGCATCATCTGAATGTGGTGGTGATACGATCTCATTGAAAGATGCCAGCTCATCTGAAGTCTTAAAATAGTGATTGATTCTTGATTCAATGAGTAGTGATAACCAATGCATTTCTGCTCCAATTGCCTCAAAATTCTTTGCCTGATCAAGATTCATCATACATATTTAAGTAGGTTGTATACAATATAATACTTATTTTTAGCTGCAAGCATCCAGCAGACTCATGTTTCCTGATTTTAGAAAGTATTATTATCTCTGGCCAATAGCGCTCTTAGCCCTTCTACTCACCCTGGCCTATGGTGGGTATAAGGTCTCCGAATCCGAAAGGGTACAAAGACTTGCCAGCAATATCAATTTTGTCTATACTTATGATAAAAAAATTGTGCTGCCTGATATACCAGAATCCATGGAGCATGATCGGGAAAAAGTAGACTCCATCAAGCTGGCTCATTTCATAAAACACATTGAGTTGCCCTTGGCCAAACTAGACGGACTTGACTCAACCGTATTTAACCCTAGCTACAAAGACTCCATAAGGTTCTTTCTGTTCAAGCTTGATTCCATCAGTGCTCGTATTCATAAAGCGGATACAATCACACAAAAAATCGATGCTCAAATAGACTCGCTGATTGGAGTCAGTAATAAGACCCTAAGCCTTGACAGTTTGAATCAGCACATTGTTAGATTATCTAGTCGGATAGATTCATTGACTGAAATGTTAGAACAACAAATCAGTATAGGTCCCAACCCTCTACCGGGTTTAAGGCGGGACATGTAGCCTTGGGATCTCCTCGGAGCCGCGGGACATTGGACTCAAATAAAAAAACCCCGGAGCCCCTGTAAAAGATTCTGAGGATTTTTGAAAGTTTAGTGCTCTGCACAATTCCGAATAACCATACTTCTAAGAACTCCAGCCAGTGTCAAAATTGAAATGATCCGAGTTTCAGAAAGACTCTTAGCCAGCCGGGCCTATATAATATGAGCTTTCAGATGTATTAATTGTTATAGTATCGTAGTAATCTGTGCCTCTCGAAAAACTACAATTTCTTATTCGCCTTCTTGACGATCTTTCCGATTTTTTTCCCCAAATCAGCGAAAAGTCTCTGTGAAGCATCCTCGCATAATGGCAACAATTCGTCAGTGTCCATTACTGGAATTCCTCCAATGGCGGCAACAGACTTTTTAGAATTAGCAAATTCATTCAAGGTAAAGACTCTCTTGCCTTCCTTGTTCCAAAGCTTCATTCTGGCATAAGCCTGAATATTGGCCGTGAGTCCAAAAGCACCTTTCACAAAATTATAATCCAGATAGACAAACATTACTCCATCCACCTGATCTTTGAAAATCTCAAGCATCTGACGTTCGTTTTTATTTTTCCCAGCCAGAATGTACTCGGCCAGCGGCTTGTATCCTTCATATGCAATAAATTGCTGAAAAAACTTATCCCGGTCTACATCTGCGGTTTCTCCGCCGATGGATTCAAAAGCCTGGTAATCCGCATTATTCAATACTTGTTCCTCTGGGAGTAACTCGAAAGGGAATGCTGCAGCATACTCATCAAAAAATACATCATGGAAATTGTTCAATACCGAAGTGAGGTCAAAGTCAGGGTCCTCGGCCAATGTGGCCACTCCAGCTACTAAAGACGCTGCTCCTCCTAATTGATCTGTTCCGATATATTTATTTACGTAGAATGTAACAACTGCCACTTTCTTTTGCTGGGCCAACGTTACTGATGCAAACAGCAGCATAATGAGGCAGAGTGATAGTGATTTTTTCATGGTTGTTAGGTTAGTTATTTTTCTAAGGTAAGCAACTTATTTTGTATGAAAACTAAATCATTATCAACTTACGAAAATCAGAGGAAGATCGAAATCATTCTCGTATAGAAATGAGAATTTGTCAGGAAGGTGAATTGAAGAGCATAAAAAAACCCCAATCAACAATGAAAGGGGTATCTATCTAGATTTTGGTTAGTTCAGGTTAATCCCATTTTAATTCTGTGTCATCATTCGCCGCCACTTCCTCAGGAACTTGCTCTTCGCGATCAAACTCACTAAAGTCCACATCAGGGAGCAATTCAGTTTTCACGTGATTGACCGTATCATTTAATGCTTCTACGAATTTATTGAAGTCTTCCTTGTATAGGAAAATCTTGTGTTTTTCATACACAAAGCCATCTTCTTTAAAACGGCGTTTGCTTTCTGTGATCGTCAGATAATAATCATTAGATCTCGTAGACTTTACATCGAAAAAGTAAGTTCTCTTGCCAGCACGTACCCTTTCAGAGTAGATTTCGTCTCTACTTTTGTCCTTATTGTCTTCCACCGTAATTGCCGGATTTGATCGAAACTAAAAAAATTAACTTCGCAATGTTATCAAAAAAATCAATTTAAAGATAGCATTTACATTTTGATTATTGCAAACATAAATCTACCTATTTCGTGTACGCCATCTAAGCAATAGATTGAAAATGCTTAATATCGTTCAATAAAACAATCCAATCATTAAACAGAATTCAAAGTGAACATTACCGAGATCAGGAAGTTCGAAAGTTTAGAACTCCTTGCTAGACAGCTAGTAGAGGGATTTATAACTGGTTTGCACAAATCTCCATATCATGGATTTTCTGTTGAATTCGCAGAGCACAAGCTTTATAATTATGGCGAAAGCACCCGTCACATAGACTGGAAACTTTTTTCCAGAACAGACAGACTTTACACAAAACAATATGAAGAAGAGACTAATCTCCGGGCTCATTTAGTGATCGACACCAGTCCTTCTATGTACTATCCTACTCCTGACAATGATAAGATCCGCTTCTCTATTTACGCAGCATCTGCACTTGCTTACTTATTGGTTAAGCAGAGAGATGCCGTAGGGATCACTGCATTTTCTGAAGGAATTGATGTGCAAACGGAGCAAAAATCAACTCGGATTCATCTGAATAACCTACTCAATATCCTGACTCCCTGGTTAGACACGCCACCCACCCAAAGCGAAACGTCAGATATTGCGTCAGTTCTTCACCGGGTAGCAGATAAAATCCATAAAAGATCTTTGGTAGTAATCTTTACGGATATGTTCCAGTCCGGAAATAACCTGGAAGACTTATTTACAGCCTTGCAACACCTAAAACACAGAAGGCATGAGGTCATATTATTTCACGTTAACGATCACAAAACAGAAAAAGAATTTGACTTCAAAGACAGACCCTATCAATTCGTGGATCTGGAAACTAATGAATCTGTCAAAATCAATCCGGCTTTAATTAAAACCAGCTATCAGGAAGCCATGTCTGATTTCTTTGAAAAAGTAAAGTTGCGCTGTGGTCAATTGAAGGTAGATCTAATAGAAACCAATACGGCAGAAACCTTTGACAAGGTATTGGGAGCGTACCTGATCAAACGGCAGAAAATGGTATAAGACGATAGGTGACCTTAGCTATTTACATTTAGCACGATTTTTCCCTTTACTTCCCGGTTCTCAATCTTTTGCAAGGCCTTGGCTGCATCAGATAATGGCAGTTCTTCCGTAATCTGTGGCATCACTTTCCCTGACTCCATCCACTGAAGCAGTTGCATTACATTATTATAATTCCCCTTCGGGTCTACACGCCAAAACCCTCCCCAAAATACCCCTACAATTGCAGCTTGTTTCAATAAGGGTAAATTCCAAGGTAGCGCAGGTATCTTTCCCGCTGTAAATCCAATTACCAAATGTCTCCCTCCAGGTCGGATTCCTCTGAACGCGGCTTCCGCGTAATCGCCTCCAACTGGATCAAAAATAACATCTACTCCTCCTATTATCTTAAGTTCGTCTTTAAGCGCTTTTTCAGTGTAATTGATGCCGATTTTCGCTCCGTTCTCTATACACAGATCTATTTTCTCCTGAGTGGAGCAGGCTGCGACTACTTCCATGCCCATAGCTTTTCCTACTTGAATCGCTGCAATACCCGTCCCCCCAGCCGCACCTAAAACCAGTAATCGTTCACCTTCACGAGCATTCGCCCGATCTTTTAAAGCATGAATTGCCGTTGCATAGGTCTCGAGAAGACAAGAAGCGCTTTTTAGATCGATTCCCTCCTGAAGCGGGTAAACGCTTCCTGCATGCAGGAGAACTCTCTGTGCAAAACCTCCGTGAGTATTGGCCCCTATGACACGATCACCGACTGACAAACCCTGAACACCTTCACCAACTTCACGGATAATACCAGCAACCTCGCCTCCGGGAGAAAAAGGTAGTTCCGGCTTGAATTGGTACAACCCTTTGGCGATAAGCATATCGGGGAAATTTACTCCTGCATACTTCACATCAACCACCACATGTCCTTTCTTTACCTGTGGATCAGGTAAATCACCGTAGCCAAGAGCTGGCCAGGCGCTATAGTCCTCTACGTAGATTGCTTTCATATCATAAAATTCTCAGACAAGTTACCGCATTTGCCTCAATCAAAATGTGGCTCAGTGAATCATTCGTCTATTTTTGCAGTTGTGGTATTTCGATAAGCCAACATGCCTGAAAAAACGCGGATTGTATTTTTTGTCGACATTCTTGAGAGGCACTTTGATGGGGTTAGCAACACCATGCATCAACTAGCACAAAGGATCCCCAGGGATATGGTTGATGCGATTTTTATCACCTCCTACCCCCCCTCCCAGGGCGACTTTCCATTCCCCGTTTATCAGTGTCCGTACCTAACCTGGATTTTATACAAAGATTACCGGATAGGGCTACCGGGTCGCATGAAAAACCTGGAGCAAATCCTGGCTGATTTTAAACCACAGCTCTTGCATTTCACTTCTCCTACCCTCATGGGCAAGTATGCCATCAAATATGCGGAAAAACATGACCTCCCGGTCACGACCACTTATCACACGCATTTTCATTCTTACATGGAATACTATTTCGATTTTTTCAAACCTCTGGAACGACTCATGGGGAATGTCGCTCTTCGATTAAGTCGATGGTACTATTCGCGTGTCAATACCACCTTTGTTCCCAGTGAACCCATGCGCCAGTTTCTGGTAGAATTAGGAGTGGAGGGATCAAAAATTGAATATTTCCGCAGAGGAATCAATGCTCAGCACTTTGATCCGTCCTTCAGAAATGAAGAACAGCGTAGTTCCTACAGCCTGGAATCACAAAAGATCGTCCTTTTTGTTAGTCGCCTGGTCAAAGAAAAAGAACTAGACACCCTTATTCGAACGAGTCGCCTGTTTGATGAGCGAAGAACTGATGTAAAATTTATGATCACTGGAGATGGCCCTTTTAAGAGCTACATGCAAAAAAGAATGCCTAATGCCATTTTTACAGGTAAGCAAACGAAAGAGGGGTTGGCTCAACTGTACGCAACAGCAGATGTTTTTATTTTCCCTTCTACAACTGAAACATTTGGCAACGTAGTATTGGAAGCTATGGCCAGTGGATTACCAGTAGTAGCTGCTGCCGCGGGAGGGCCAAAAGGAATTGTTACACGTAGTGAAGCAGGATTTGCAGTGGAACCCAAAAACGAAGAAGCCTTTTACGAGAAAATCAGCGAATTATTAGATGACCCTGAATTGCACTCAAAATTGGCCAAAAACGCAGTAGCCTATGCTCAAGACCAAAGTTGGGACGTGCTTTGTGCAGGAATGGTTAAGAAGTTAAGGGAGGTTGCAGGAACAGGTTCTGGTTACCCAAATTGACGGGGTTTTACGAAATTAAGGTCAAATCAAGTAGTAAACATTAATTAACCTCTTAAAGCAAGGTTTACTGATTAATAAGGTTTGTTTCCAAGGTCTGAGCAATCACTAAACATTAAATATTTAGCAGTATTAATGTTTGATCCATTTCTAATCTCAGTTTTAATGTATACTTTCACTTCAAACATTAAAATATTTACTTATTAATGTCTGTATATTTTATCAATCCGGACCGATCCCGTCCCTGGAATCAGCTGCCCGATCTACCGATAGATCCGTCTCTCTATACGTCAGTGGAGATATTCGAAGCACTGGGTCAGGCCAAACATGCCATCGGTAGGCTCCAGGGCAGGAGCATCGCCATACCTCACCAGGACCTGCTGCTCAATGCTCTCAGCTTACAGGAAGCCAAAGCCTCCAGTGAAATTGAGAATATCTTCACCACCGATGACGACCTTTACAAAGCCTTCAGTGAGGCCTCAGCATATGCCAACCCTCAGGCCAAGGAGGTTCTTCACTATCGGGAGGCCATATGGCAAGGTATGAATTATCTGAAATCGAAGGGCACGTTCAGCAATGACTACTTTATCCGTATGTATCAGATCGTGAAGCAGGTGTCAGATGACATTCGGCCACCATTTGTTCATCTCACCATCAAACGGGGCAATACCGGCCCCCAGGCTGGGCAAGTCATCTATACTCCACCCCAGGGCAAAGGTCTGGTAGAAGAAAAATTGGATCGCCTTTCTGGTTTTCTAAACGACACGGAATTGCACATCGACCCCCTCATCAAAATGGCCATGGCCCATTACCAGTTTGAGGTCATCCACCCTTTCCGTGATGGTAACGGCAGAACCGGCCGATTGCTCAACATTCACTACCTGACCCATGTAGGTTTGCTGGATTTTCCAGTGTTGTACCTGAGCAAGTACATCATCGATCACAAGGCGGAATATTATGCTTATTTGGCTGGAGTCTCACAGCGGGGTGACTGGCAGTCCTGGCTGAAGTACATGCTGAAAGCCATAGAAACCACCGCAAACATCACTTATCAAAAAATCAACGACATCCTGACGACCCGTGAGCGCATTCTGGAGGCTATCCTGCAAGAAACGGACATTCGACGACCGGAGCAATTAGTAGACGAGATTTTCAAACAACCCTACACCAAGGTTAAGCACTTAACTGATCGATCCATCTACGCTGAAAATACAGCTCGGGACTATCTGAACAAACTTTCAGACATGCATGTATTGGAAAAACGCACCATCAGCGGCCATCATTACTATGTCAATCTAGAGTTGTATCGAATTCTGGCAGAGGGGTAACCATTGGCCACCTACCGTGACATTTGGTCCTTTGTATATGCTGCCAGCAAATGATGAAAATAATGCACCCCTTGTTCTGGACGAGGAAAAACGGCCTCCGAGCGTGTTCATGAAATGCTAACCGAAGGTTATTCTATACTTCCCAAAATCAATTTCTCAATGGCTTTACTAATATTTGGTGCAAAATATTTCCCTTCATTTAAAACATCATATGCTATCCATATTTCGTTTTTGTCATTAACCACAAGGTGTATATAACTACTTTCATAAGTACCCAGGAAAAGATATTTTTCACTACTATCATCCAACACAGAAACATGTCTTACAAATGGAGATACCTCCTGAGACCAAATAATTTCTATTTCTTTCTCTCTTCTAAGCTGTCGCAACTTTAAAATCTTGCCTTCAAGAAATTTAGGGTTCCGTCTAGCGTACGAATACAAATTGTCTTTTGGAAAATTGATCCCAGCTGCATACAATGATTCATCCATTTTCCAGCTTGCAAATTCCTTTTCACTTATAATGTTTTCAAGAATAAAATTCTGAATTTCATATTTAGCATACTTCTTATTGTAATCAAAGGCTAAAAGAAACTGATAATGATCGTGACCAATCCTTTCCTCTAAAGTTGTTTGTTTATAAACCCATTGTTCTAATTCCTTAATCTCAATTGTTTCATCCAGGTACTTATAAAACGGTAGGATCATTTCCTCTTACTCCGGCAACTGCCCTTTCGTATATTCTGCTAATAATTCATGGAAGTAGTGAACTCCTTTTTCACGTGTAGGCGAAAAACGGCCTCCCGGATAATACCTGGACTGTAGTCCCTTGTGTACTGACTCAACCACGGTTTCATCCTCTCGCTCAACCTTGTCCAGTAACGCTCCTGCGCCGCTGCCCAATTTCGATTCGTCCAGTACATAGGTCCTGAAAATCACTTTGGTTTGATTGAGAGACAAAGGTCGGACAATGTTAAGCGATAGCCCCCAGGGATAGAAATTCAACATCATGTTGGGGAAAATCCAATAGTAATAGGCTGCCACATGTTTTCCGGAATCGATATGATCTTCCGGGAAATCAAAACAATCCACAGACTCATCAGAATAGCCAACTTGTAAGGTATAATGATCTCCAATGATATCTGTATATTCCTTGTAGTCCAATGTCTGATTTAGAGCAGGATGTACAAAAGGAATGTGAAAGCCCTCCAAATAATTATCGCAGTACAATGCCCAATGAGCGTTAACCAAATACTCTTTTGATAACGTGGAGCGGTAAGTCATTTGATCAAGTTCCAAGAATCCCACTCGTTCATTTATGTCAGTCAGAATTTTCTTGAAATCTATAGATCCTCCCAGCTCCGCAAACAACAAAGGGCCATAACTTTCCATTGAAAACGCATGGAGGTCATCACATTCCCGGGGAAAACCCTTAGCTGACTGAAATTCTGGCATACTCTCAAAATTGCCATTCAATCCAAATTTTCGTCCATGGTAAGGACACACCAGTTTTCGTACTTTCCCCGGATTGGAGGCCACCAGATTTGCCCGATGAGTACAGACATTACTTAGACAATGTAATTGTCCCTCTTGATCACGAGAAAGTAACATAGGCTCCGTTAGGAATCCATCCATTAAAACAAAAGGATGAACATGCCCTTCAAGTTTGACGTCAGATTTATCGCCCACCCATTGCCATGATTGGTAAAAGACCGATTCTTTTAATTCATCAAACACTTTTCCATCCCGGTAAAACCATGCTGGCAGGGTCTCACTTCTGGAAATGTCCGAATTCACGTTAACTTGTCTGTTCATTACTCTTTGGATTCCATCAAAACTAAGCATTTTTAAAACGCTCCAATTTAAGCCTATGGCAAAACAAAAACTTGGATACTGGACCTCTACTGCCCTTGTGGTAGGTAACACCATTGGGTCTGGTATTTTCCTGGCTCCGGCTGTCCTGGCCAGGTATGGGAGTATAGGCCTGTTAGGCTGGCTTGTGTCTGGCCTCGGAGCCTATTTTCTGGCCAAGGTATTCATCAATTTTCATGCGTTCGTTCCGGGAAAAAGTGGCGGCCCCTACACCTATAGTCGCATCGGATTAGGTGATTTTGGAGGGTTCCAGGTGGCCTGGGGCTATTGGATCTCGGTATGGGCAACCAACGCAACCATATCGATCGCTACAATCGGATATCTGGGGGTATTTTTTCCTGTTTTAAAAGAAAACTTGCTGGTAGCCGTGTTAGCAGGGTTAGCCATTGTATGGACATTGGTCTGGCTGAATACACGAGGCATTAAAGAGGCCGGAATTTTTCAACTTATTACTACAATCCTAAAAATCGCACCTTTAGTAGCCATTGGAATCTTTGGTGTATTCTTCGTACAATGGGAGAATTTCGTACCCTTTAACACCGGGTTTGCAGGAAACTTTGAAGCCATAACAGCCTGCGCCGCCCTCACCTTGTTTTCATTTTTGGGTGTTGAAAGTGCCACCATTCCTGCTGAAGAAGTGGAAGATGCCAAACGCGTGGTATCGAAAGCGACGCTATTCGGCTTTATCCTCACAGTAGTGATTTATTTCCTAACCTCCTTTGTTGTGATGGGGATCATTCCTAATGCTGAGCTTAGCGAATCTTCCGCCCCTTTTGCCGATGTAGCAAGGCGTATGTGGGGTAAACCTGGAGAATGGATTGTTGCAGCCGGTGCGGTATTTTCAACATTAGGTGCTCTTAATGGATGGATCCTGATTCAGGGACAGATACCTGCGATTGCTGCCCGTGACAAGTTATTTCCTGAAGTCTTTGGTCGATTAAATTCGCGTAAGGCCCCTGTTGGAAGTCTGGTCATTTCCAGCATATTCATTTCCGTGTTGATGTTTATGAATTATACCCGCGGGTTGGTGGGCGCCTTTAAATTTGCTTTGCTGCTGGCAAGCATGACTGCCCTTATCGCCTATCTGTATACAGCCGTCTCTTTAGCACTAACCACTTATCGACAGGGAATCCGAGGGCCTGCATTGATCAAGCAAGTAGTCACGGCCACATTTGCATTTCTTTTCGGCTTATGGGCCATCATCGGCTCAGGTCAGGAAGTCGTGTTTTGGGGGTTTATCATGTTGTTAATGGGCCTTCCGGTTTATGCGATTCTCAAGGGGAGGGAAGGGGCTTCCGTAGATTAATCTGCCTTTTTCGTCCAAACTTGTATCAATGCGACAATGGCGACGACCATCCAAACTGCATTGATTGCCGTCGAAGGGTAAGCATTATAATAAATTGTGTTGGCGATCAGAAAAACGGAACCTGTCAGGTTGAGCAGTTGGTACGTCACTGATTTCCCGTGTACTTTGCCATTGCTAATGAGCGCATAAGCTAGTATTACTTCTACCGAACCCAGCCAGCCAAGCACATCTATCCAAAGTTTCAGATCCATTATTTAGCCATGTATTTCTCCAGGGACTCCTGAGCGGTGGCTTTCACTTTATTGTGGATGATTGGCGTCCAACCCAATAGCATCCCAGGTAACCCCAACGCCATCCTACTCCATTTCCAAAAGTCAAAGTGATCGTGATGCTCTATGATTTTCCCATCCTGAAATCGAAAGGAAGCTTTGATTTTATTGTGAACTTTTCGTCCGGTTTTTGAAAACGGATAATGCGCGTCCCAATGGCAAAAACCTCCCGATTCATCAGCCATTACCCGATCATAATGAATGACCAGATTCCCTTTGGAGCGTTCGATCAACATCGCCCACATGGCCCCAACTTCTTTCCCCTTTAAGTTAAACACGGGATCGGTAAATGTCACCTCATCATGATAGCAACTCGCCATGGTTTCAGCGTCTTGCTCCTGAAAAGCGGTATAGAATTTCTCAATGAGGTCGTGATGTTCCTGCATGCGTTAAGTCGGATAGTTTTCACGAATAAAATTAACCGCTTCTTTTACACCAGTAGTTGCTGGTTGCTTATATATTTTCAGGTTTTGATAACCCGATAAGGCTGGTGTATTGGGATCGATCAGAAATTTGGGAATCTCAGGTCGGGTATAATCAATCAAACCTGCTGCAGGATACACTTGTAAAGAAGTACCTACAACCATGAATAAATCGGCGGTCATAGCTGCTGCAGCCGCTGGCTCAATCATAGGCACCATCTCACCAAACCAAACAATATGAGGTCTCAATTGACTCCCCTTGTCGCATTTATCGCCCATTTTCAACTCCCATCCATCCATATCATAAACAAGAGATTCATCAACGGAACTTCGGCATTTGAATAGTTCCCCATGTAAATGCATCACATTTGTTGAACCTGCCTTTTCATGAAGGTCATCTACATTTTGAGTGAT
Organism: Cyclobacteriaceae bacterium; assembly: GCA_965215825.1. GTDB lineage: Bacteria > Bacteroidota > Bacteroidia > Cytophagales > Cyclobacteriaceae > JAWPMT01. The sequence goes on from CBDCEM010000003.1 coordinate 4,221,771, forward strand.
GATGAGTACTTCATAATCCAGTTCTAATTGTGCCAGTTCAATATGTCCGGCATTGGGACTGGCATCAAGGGCTTGTTTTCGTCGTTGATTATAAAAATCCATGACCAGTTCCGGGTTCTTTTGCCACCCTTCGGGTGAAGCAACTTCCATCACGTCATGGCCTTCCCATAGTCCTCCGGAATCACGAAAGGTGCGAATACCACTTTCTGCACTCACACCGGCTCCGGTAAGAACGACGATCTTCTTCATGAAATATTAGAATCGGAACATGCGTCCAGCCTCAGCCCATGGAATACCCAGGATTATCAGCAACATAGCAGCGCCGAAAAAGATGGACTGGAACCTAAATCTCACTACATCGTCGCTGGACTTCTTAGAGATGCTTCTACCTGCCTGAGCAAAAACTGCCGCAAGGATCATAAGCGCGAGATGCTCAATCGCCCAAAACCTCAAATCTGGCTCTTTCATGGCCGCTCCATATCCCATTGCGCGTGCTTCTGCCACTAGTGGACTAACAAAAAAGTATAGAATCAGCCCCAGCAGCAATTGCAAATGCATTGTACCCACAAAAGAAGCTGCCAACACATTATCCAATTTCTGGTATGTCCCTCCGCTGAATAAACCAATCAGAGATTTGAAAACGGCAAGGATCATAAGGATCATTACGACCCATCTTAACCATGAATGAGTGTAGAGTAGAAAGGTGTACATAGGCTATTTTAAGTTCGAATCGGTGTAATTTACGATTACTTGGACGCTTCGTTTGTCGTCAAAGGTACGCTTTTACTTACAATACATTGTCAACGCAATTATATATCGATATGTCAGATAAAGAACCAAAAATCACCGGGATTGGTGGTGTATTTTTTAAATCCCAGGACTCAGTAGCTCTTAAAAACTGGTACGCAGAAAATTTTGATGTGACAGTAGATGAGTACGGTGCGTTATTTGAAGCGCGTCAATCTACTGACCCCAAGAAAATGCAATACCTGCAATGGGGCCCTTTTAAGGAGGAAACGACCTATTTCGAACCTTCAAAGAAGGAATTTATGATCAATTATCGGGTTCAAAATATTGAGGGTATGATTGAAAAACTCAAGGCGGCAGGTGTCACTGTGGTCGATAAAATTGAAACGTTCGAATACGGCAAGTTTGTGCATGTTATGGACCCGGAAGGCAACAAACTCGAGCTTTGGGAGCCTGTGGATGAAGTTTTTGAAAAGGAATATTCTGGGCGAGCCAATAAGGAATAGGCTGGTACCAATACCTGACACCTGCATTGAAATGAATCGTTCTGAACGGTAAATAGTGAATTAGGTTGGTCCTTCAACCCGAGTTCAACGCTTCCCGGATACGATCAGGCGTAAATGGCATATGATAAAGTCGCTTTCCCGTAAGGCGTGCAAACGCACTGGCAATCGCACCACCAATTGCTGGTAATGAAGCCTCTCCAATTCCTACCGGTGGGAGTATCGAGTCCACGAGCTTAACAGATATGAGATCCGGAGATTCGCTATTCCTTAACAACCGATAGTCATGAAAGTTAGATTGCTTTACCGCCCCTTCTTCAATCGATATCCTCTCTTTGAGCACACTACTTATTCCCATAATTATCCCCCCCTCAACCTGGGCAAGGGCATTGTTGGGTTGTACAATCAACCCAGCATCCAAGGCCATCCAGACCTTCTCCACTCTTATAGCACCTGAGTCGTTATCAACTGAAATCTCACATACACAAGCGGTTACCGCATCGCGTTCGCAAAAGCTAAAGCCTTTGGCTCGTCCGTTTTGTGGTGGATTTTTCCAACTACTTAGCTTTACAACTTCATTTATTACTTTAAGTGATCTCTTGTCGGTAATCATCTTTTGTCGGAATTCTACAGGATCGTCTCCTGTCTTCTCAGCCAGCTCATCCATAAATGCTTCGATGGCAAATTTGTTTACTCCGTGTCCCTCCGCCCTCCAGGAGCATGTCCTAACCGGGTCATCGATATATTTTGCTTCGATTCTTTTATTGGGAATATCATAGAAAGGCAGTGTCGATCCGGTACTTATAAGTGGCCCGCCAGTCCCAAGGGTGGTATACTTCCAGTAATTAATCTTACCCTCAACGTCTAGGCCTGCCTCTATCCGCTGTAAAGTAGCAGGCCTGAACATACCCATAGCCAGGTCATCTTCGCGCATCCAAATGAGCTTAATAGGCTTAGCAACTTCCTTGGCGATTTGGCATGCCTCGATCAGCGTATCTCGCTTTGTACGACGACCAAAGCCTCCTCCCAGATAACATCTATGGATAGTCACGGCGGATTCCTCTAATTCCAAAACCTTCGCTGCATCTCTAAGGACACTATCAGGAGCCTGAGTGCCTATCCAGATTTCAGCTGAGTGCTTGTCGCTTGCCAAATGAACCGTAACGTTTAGTGGTTCCATCTGCGCATGATAGATAAAGTCGTTATAAAAGTCTGCTGTATAAGTCGTAATTGAATCATACTGCCCGGCAATGCTTCCCTTATCTTCTATCGTATGACTCTCAACATCCGACGATTCGAGGTTTTCCGCATATTTATTCAGTGCGAATTCGCTGCTGTAGTTTTTCACCTCTCCTTTCACTATCCAATTAATATCAAGTTGCAGTTTCGCATTAAGGGCATTTTCCAATGTATCCGCAACAATTGCAATGCTTTTATCAAGCTCCATAATATCCACAACCCCAGCAGACCTTAAAACATCATTTCTATTGTTTAGCTTAGGTAGGGAGTCGAAAACCGGGCCATGCTCAACAACGGCGTATAACAAGTCTTTGGGTGCAACATCCAGAGAGTACCTTGCCTTCCCAACTACTTTATCCGGTAGATCTCTTCGCTCAACATCTCTGCCTATGATTTTAAATTTGTCCCTTGATTTGAGGTCTTTCTCTTTAACCTCAGGTAAAACTTCAGGCAATGTTCCCTTTTGTGCCAATTCCCCATAGCTCAATTTTCGATCCGACATTCGGTCGTAGACATATCCCCTATCACAATAAATTCGACTTGAATCAATCTGCCAGACATGAGCGGCCATTAATTGAATAGTTTTCCGGACTTGGGCGCCAGCAAGTCGTAATTTCATGTAATACCCCTTAACCGCATAACTTCCGACAATCGCCATCATATTACGATACCCCCAACCATCATGTCCATAAATATCAGCATCGATTGGGCTGTCTTCAATGTTAACCTGTGTCCAATCAGCCTCCATTTCGTCTGCTACAATTACCGGAAGGGAGGTCATCGAACCTTGCCCCATTTCAGCGGCCGGATTATAAATAGTAATAAGTCCGTCTGTTCCAATTTTCACCCAGGCATTTACGGACACATGCTCAATCCCCTTTGGTGTAGGTATCGAACACATATACCCTGTGGCACCAACACTGATCAAAAAGGTTAACCCTCCTCCTACTTTTAGGAATTTTCTTCTGTTAATAGCTTCCTTCATTTTGTATTTCCCTTTGATTCTACAACTTTCTGAATCGCTCTATTGATTCTGAAGTAGGTACCACAACGGCAGAGTACACTGTCCATGCCTTTTTGAATCTCTCGCAGTGTTGGTTTCGGATTTTGCTTCAACAGAGAAGCAGCTTGCATAAGTTGGCCTGATTGGCAGTACCCGCATTGCGGTACTTGCTCCTCTATCCACATTTTCTGCAATGGATGAGACCCATCTTCTGATAAGCCTTCGATCGTAGTGATTGATCTCCCCTCAAGTGACGCCACAGTAGTCATACAGGATTTTACAGGGTATCCATCCAGGTGTACCGTACATGCCCCACACTGGGCAATCCCACACCCATATTTAGTGCCGGTCAATTCCAGGTGCTCGCGGAGATACCAAAGAAGTTTTGTATCTGCCGAAACGTCTGCAGTTTTCCTTTTTCCGTTAAGTTCAAAAGTTATTTTCACTATTAAAAATTTTCAATTAAGTCCAACTTACGAAGTAGGGTTAGAAGTGACGAATCATTTAATTAATTGCGCTGACGAATTAATTAATGCTATGATGCCAGGAAAACAATCACATCGTTCACCCTATAGCAAGAGGGATGTTGAACACGCTCTGACGCATCGCTTAAGTCAGTTTTGACAGTTGATTAATGCCTCTCTACATTCAAATCAGGTCCTCCCTGACAAAGGAATTAATGCACACTCATCTTTGTTTAAACCGAAAAAATCTATCAAGGGAGTAACTGCCCTGGGGATAAACATTCCCTTTAAGAAGAGGTCCATTAGTTGCTTATATTTGCCGCTTCAAAATTCACAAGATACATGAGCGACTTTATCATCTGCGGAATTCAACAAATGGGAGTAGGTGTGGCAAACATGCCAGCAGCCTGGAAATGGTACAGACAGCACTTTGGTGTGGATGTCAAAGTATTCGAAGAAGCGGCCGAAGCCAATTTAATGCTTCCCTACACCGGTGGTGAACCCAGAAGTCGACATGCAGCCCTGGCCGTAAACATGCAAGGAGGAGGTGGATTCGAAATCTGGCAATACACGTCAAGAACTCCCGAGGCTCCCAAAGAGGAGATTCTACTCGGCGATCTTGGGTTGTACTCAGGAAAGATCAAATGCAAGAATGCTCAGCTTACCTCGGAGTACTGGAAAGGGCGGGATGCCAATGTATTGAAAGGCGCTGCCAAAGACCCTAGAAATAAAGGTCACGTTTTCGTGAAAGACCCGTACGGCAACATTTTCGATGCGGTAGAAAGTGATAGCTGGTTCAAAAACGAGAAAAAACCTACAGGAGGGACTTTTGGTGCCATCATTGGGGTTTCTGACATTGAAGCTTCAAAAAAGTTTTACGGTGAGCTACTCGGCTACGATCAGGTGCTCTACGAAGGTGAAGGTCAGTATGAAGATTTTAAGGTATTGCCTGGAGGCGACGCTACTTTTAAACGTGCCATATTAACTCATGGACCAAGAACTGGTGGATTCAGTAAACTTTTCGGCGAGAGCGAAATTGAACTCGTACAGGTTGTAGATCGTACCCCTAAGAAAATATTTGAAGGTCGATTCTGGGGTGATCTGGGATTCATCCACCTTTGCTTCGATATCGTAGGCATGCAAGCCCTGAAAGAGAAGTGTGAAGCCGCTGGTCATCCTTTCACCGTGGACAGCTTTGCGAATCTCGATGATTCTTTTGATATGGGCGAGGCTGCCGGGCATTTTTCATACATAGAAGATCCAGATGGAGCACTCATTGAGTTTGTGGAGACACACAAAATACCTGTTATGAAGAAGTTCGGCTGGTATTTGGACCTCCGAAAGAAAGATCAAAGGAAACCAGTACCGAATTACATTCTGAAGGCGATGGCCCTTAATCGGGTGAAGGATTAAGGGCATTGGTCGTTACTACTTAACCGCCAACTTCTCTTTTACATAATTCACAATCTCAAAATGTGAAATGATCTTGTAATGCCCAAGGCCTTTGGTATGAACAAAATTGATATCCCCAGGTATAGAGGCTGCAAGATCCCGACCGCTTTTAAAGGGTACCATTTCATCGTTCTCATCATAGATCAAGTGGAGGTCCATTGTCTTTAAATGGTCAATTTTGGTTCGTAAATCAAAATAATCGATCGGTTGATGATAGTTTGTTTCCACCAATTGACACATCTCATTGTATACCTCTTCTTTACATCCCACTTGTCTGATGGCTTCTTTAAAGAAATAACGAGTATATGGAGGAGCTGCAATCAGAAAGAGCTGCTTGGGTCTGAAATCTTCCGAAAGCTCTGAAAGCATAATACCCGAAGCCAATCCACCCATAGAATAACCAATCACAGCATCGTAGGGACCATTTTGCACGTAATGATTCTTTAGTATATCCCTAAATTCCGGAAGAGCAGTTTGTCTTCCTCCCGATTGACCATGAGCTTTCATATCCAGACCTTCGACCGTATAATCCTGATCAATCAGTTGCTGAATGATACTTCTAAAGTCTAAGGTTTTGGACCTCCAACCGTGACCAAGGAGTACCTTTCTGGATCCAGTACCCCAACGATATCCTACTATTTCATATCCAAAATAGGAATGTTTGGAAATCTCCGCTGTTGATAAAAGTTGTTGTTGTGCCTCTGAAAAATGAGGTTTGCCGGGTTTGGTAAAATGATGCCAGATCAATTCCGACGCTTTCCTGGGAGATACATGTTGAAGTGCGAGAATACCCTTCTTCATCAATTCTATCTTCCAGCCATTCTTTGAAGGTCTGTTAGTGGGGCGGCTTCTGTCGATCTGCCCCACGTCGATGTAGGTAGTATGCATTTGTATATACCGATCGGTATTTGTTAGTTCAAAAAAATGTTAGGCAGAAATTCGATCGATTTCTTTGATCAACCTCCGTCTTAATATCTGATATGTCTGGGGATCTCCTTCTACCCTACTCAACATAATGCCCCCTTCGACTGCTGTATATAACAGAACAGCTGTCTCTTCAATATTGATGTCTTTCCTGATTTGCCCTTCCGCCACACCTCTGTAAATGATCTTAATCAGGGATTGTTTCATCATGGAAATGAAGTGAACCAATTTCGTCCGCAGCAGTGGCAAACTATCATCTGCCTCTATTGCGGTATTGATGATCGGACAACCACCCTTTATTGGTGGATTTAAAATATAGTCCGAGTAATAGTTAACAATGGCTTTCAGCTTTTCCGGAGCTGTATCCTTTGCGCCAATGTGCTTGTTCAAGTCACTCTTTACAAATTTCAAAGCATATTCAAAGCCAGCTTCCGCCACACCATCCTTGCTCCCGAAATGACCATAGATTGCACCTTTCGTCAAACCAGCAGCTTTAGTAATATCAGACAAAGATGTGGCTTTGTATCCCTTCGTATTGAAAAGAGAGATAGCCTTCTTCGTAATTAAATCCCGTGTCTGTTCCGGTGTGCGCATGATACAAATATACCGATCGGTATATAAATGACAAAAGAAATTAGAAATATTTAATTCAGAGCCTTAACATAAACTTGATTGCACTGAAGATTAACTCTCCGTGGTTATTACTAAAATGAAAGAGTCAGCTGCGTTTCCGGGGAATCTTCTACGAAATTTGAAATACCTATACCCAATAGCCGAATACCTTCAGGTCGGAGCAACTGTTCAATGACCAATTCCTTACAGATATTTTCCACTTGTTCCGGGTTATGAATCCCTCCATCCAAAGTCTTGCTCCGAGTGATTTGCTGGAAATCTCCGTATTTGATTTTAATGATTAAGGTCTTGCCTATTTTCTGTCGACTGTACCTTTTGAATAAAGACTCATTCAAGCGATCCAACGCCAAAAAGACTCCTTCGAGTTTCATGAAATTTTCCTGGTAGGTATTTTCTACACTTACCGATTTCCTTTCACGGTGAGCTTTAACTTCACGCAAATCGATCCCTCGGCAAATGTTATAGTAGTAAGAACCGGCTTTTCCGAACCTCCGAGTCATTTCTGGTAAATCATATTTACGAAGGTCTTTGCCAGTAAAAATGCCTGCCAGTTTCATTTTTTCAGAGGTCACCTTTCCAATCCCGAAGAATTTATTAATGGGCAAACCAGAAGTGAAGGCATCGGCTTCATTGGGCAAAATCACATACAAACCGTCAGGCTTGTCCATATCAGAAGCCGTTTTTGCCAGGAACTTATTGAAGGAAACACCCGCAGAAGCTGTAAGGCCCGTCACTGCCCTGATCTCCTTCTTTATGTCTCTGGCGATCAACGTAGCTGAAGGTTTACCTTTTTTCGTAATGGTTACATCCAGAAAGGCCTCATCCAGAGAAAGTGGTTCTACCATATCTGTATAAGAGAAGAAAACATCTCTTATTTGATCACTAAGTTCTTTATAACGATCAAAACGAGGTTTTACAAAAATCAAATCCGGGCACCTTCGTACCGCAGAGACAGAAGGCATTGCTGACTTCACACCATAAACCCTTGCCTCATAACTGGCCGCAGCAACCACTCCTCGCTGCCCGCCACCTCCAACTGCCACGGGCTTTCCTTTGAGTTCCGGATTGTCCATTTGTTCCACAGAAGCATAGAATGCATCCATATCAATATGAATGATCTTTCTGGCAGGAGCTTCGGTAAAGGAATCTTCGACGTTCAAATCTTTGGAACAAGTATTAAAGACAAATAATGATGTGCTTAAGTTTCATCAAACCAGCAGTAAGAAATTGCACTGACAACATTCATTCCTGCTTCATCCAGTGTCTTACTACAACCTTTCTACGGTAAAAAACTAAAGAACAGGTTGCTAACCACCAATAAAAATTCTTACAATGCTACTTAGATCTTGATTCAAGCTGACACTAAACGTTGTAAACATGGTGAAATTGCTCTTTAACAGATACGTTGTAAGGAAATTAAAAGAACTCTGACAAGAAATCCATTCCTCCAATTTGAAGACTTAACGCACGGGTTACATCTGATGAACTTCCGATGAACGCAGTTAATATCTTAATAAATCCGCAGAAGATTGGATCATGTTCCATACCGCCTTTACATGACGCTCCTCCAGACGCGTTTGGCCTAATACTAATCGAATGGCATATTTTCCATTGACTTTTGTATGTGACAAATAAGCCTTACCGGAATCATTGATCGATTTAAGTAGCACAGTATTCAGGTCATTGAGCTGTTCTTCCGGAGCACCAGTCCATCGGAAAACCACCACATTCAATTGGGCCGGGCAAAGTAATTCAAATTCTTTGTGGTTTAGAATTTCATTGGCCACCCAGTCCCCGAAATCACAGTGTTTACTGATAGTCTCAATCAATCCGCTCTGACCGTAAGCACGCATGACGAACCACAGCTTCAACGCTCGAAATCGCCGGCCAAGAGGGATTCCCCAGTCCCTGTAGTCATTCACAAGCCCCCTGGTACTATTCTTCAAGTATTCTGGCAGGATCTCAAATGTTTTTATCAACTGTTCCTTATCCTTAACAAAGTAAGCCGTACAGTCAAAATTGGTAAACATCCACTTGTGCGGATTAAAAACAAAACTATCGGCCATTTCGACGCCCTTAAACAAGGTACGCTTCTCTGGCACAATCATCGCTGTTCCGGCATAGGCGGCATCTACATGAAACCAAAGGCCATATTTTTCACAGATTTCACCTAAGTCCAGTAGCGGATCAAAAGCAAGTGTTCCAGTCGTTCCGGAAGCTCCTACCACCGCACAAGGTACTTTGCCATCTGTCAAATCTCGCTTTATCGCCATTTCCAGCAGTTCAGGCTTCATGGCCATGGCTTCGTCCACCTCAATTTTTACCAGATTATTACTTCCAAAACCAGCAATCCGAATTGCTTTATCAATGGAACTATGCGTTTCTGTAGAGCAATAGATACGATAATTATTGTGACTAAAGCCCTCCTTATTGATTTTATGATCTGAGCATTTTTCACGGGCAGTGAGCAACGCTGCAAGTGTAGCCGTACTGGCCGTATCTTGTATCACTCCATCCCACGAAACTGGCAGGTCCAGCAGATGCTGCAACCAATTCATCATCTGCTCCTCTAGCTCCGCAGCTGCAGGGGACGTTTCCCAAACCATGCACTGGGCACCGAGTCCTGCTGTAATAATTTCAGCAATGACCGAAGGGTAACTACTGTTTCCAGGAAAATAGGCATGAAAGTGTGGGTGTTGCCAATGGGTCATTCCGGGTAATATCTTCTGGTTCAAATCAGTCATCCAATCTTCGAAAGGTTCTGACTGTTGCGGTGGCAGAGCGGGAATTTTCTCTATGATATCTCCTGGACTAGCCTTTGATTTGACTGGCAATTCCTCTATTCCATCTAAATAATCAGCCACCCAATCCACGGCCTGATGAGCGTACTTTCTAAAATCCTTGCTTTGCATAATTCAATAGATCGAGGCGCAATTTACTTATCCGTTTTTCATGTAGAACACCCGATAATGTAAATATGTGGGAATTAATTGCAAGGAAATGTAACCTAAACACCTAAAAATACTATTACTATAGGAAGGTCAGAAACTTACAACATCGATAGGTGCCCGTATGGGCCGTACTTTTGGATTTTATGAATCCAAAAGTAGGGGTATGGAGGTCTATAGGAATTGTAAAAAGGAAGGAATGAAGGTTTGTGTAAATAAAACTCATTCAGGCCTTGACCAATTGAACTAACTTAAAACCTGCTCCCATGCTGATAGGAAGCATCATCCTGTCCATTGGTATTTTTAATGGCATCATGCTGGCAACTATCTTATGGTTCGCGAAACGCAACCGTTTTATGGCAGCAGGCATTTTGGTCTATAGCCTGATGCTACTTAAATATCTTGGGTATTGGGTTGACTTTTTACCTGAGCACAGACTTTTTTCGGAAATTCTCCGACCAATCGAATTCCTTCTTGGACCACTAGTTTTAGGCTGTTTCCATCGACTGGCTGGAAAGAAGTTTAATCGAGAGTGGTTGCACTACCTGCCCGCTCTATTGTTACTGGTGTTTGCCATGGGTAATTACCTGAAAATCTCAATCACGGGTTCTGGGAATTATTCATTTGGCTACTATGTGTTTTTCACAAAAATGACACATGAAATAATCTACCTGTTTTTTGTGTCCTGGCATTTCCGCAAAACACTTACCCGAGTCAAAATCTTGTTGATCGTTTTCTTTTCCATGCAATGGCTCATCAGTATTTTTTACTTGTTGTATCGCTTTGAAGGAGATTACAATATTGTCAACTACGTACTTTTTACCGGGATGGCATTTTCCATCAATTACATGGCATTTGTTGCCTTAAGGCAATCTTCCATATTTTCAAAAAGTGTACCGGAACAAGTTCCACTAAAGCCAATACCGGAGGCTAAGTCAAGACCAGAGAATACTAAAACAGAGCCAGATTTACTCCCTATCTACGAAAATCTGGTCCGCAAGCTTAAGAATGACGAATTCTTCCTGAGTCAAAACATCAAGATTTCAGACCTTGCCAAGGTCCTTTCTGTTTCTGAAAAAAATGTCTCCAGAGCTGTTAATGAACATGCCGGTGAAAATTTTAATGCTTTCATAAATCGATATCGTGTAGATCACGCCGCTGATTTGATCTTAAGTGATTCACATAGTCATTTTACTATAGATGCCATCGCTGAGGAATCGGGTTTTGCAAATAAAGTTTCTTTCTATAAGGCCTTCAAACGAGTAAAAGGTATTTCACCCAGTGAGTACCGAAAGGAAAAATCCCAGGAAGCTTAGTTATCTACGCTTTCAACAATGCTCTTAACAAGTCCAACTCCAATGGAAATCATCTGCTACCTAATCAGAACAACACCGCATTGCTATTTCATTAAAATCATTATGATCCAATGCGCCTGCAGAAATTAATACTCCTTAAAACTGATTTAATTGAGCAAATCATAGCAAGCATCGATTACTCTAATGGTCTTGAATTGATGCGAAAAACAAACTACCTTTTAAAAAATAGCAGAATTTGAGTAGGGGCCACTGATACCTGAAAATGCTCAAAACCACTGATAAAATGCCTATTCTGTAAACAATCACGCCGAAAATTGTAAGGAATCACGATTGTTTACCAGTGAATTTCAATTGTTTACATACCAGTCTGTGAAAAAATAAGTGTCTGGGTCGGTGAAACGTATTTGAGTGTAAAGGTCATAAAACTCAAAATGAAAGCGATCCAATTAACAGTACCAAACCATTTGGAGATGGTTGAAAGCGTCTGGCGGGTAGATCTCGACATACGCAAGGCGAAGCACGGTTACTACTGCTTACCTGATAACTTTTCAGAAATCATCATAGTCCTAAAAGGCGAGATTCAACGATCCGTCATAGGTACGCGGCAAACCACCGTACTACAAGGAAGGAAAGTATATCTAGCTCCTATAAGAAGTAAAGGGACCATCTTGCAAGCCAATGAAGATGTAACCTTCATTCTGGTGAAAATTGCACCACAATTCCAACATCTTATATTAGGTAAACGTCAATTTGAAACAAGAAACGGACTAGTAAAACTGGAAACAGGAGCATGGTTGCGAGAACTAGATAATTTCCCCATGCCTGGCACGAAAAAGGTCCTCCAGGAATTGGATTCTTACTTGCAAAACAAGGCTGATCATCAGATCAAAAAAGATCCAGTAGTTGAGGCATCTATTACTTTAATTCGACATGTTCGAGGAGATATCCGTGTCAAAGAATTAAATGAAGAGTTGGGGGTTTGTAAATCCACGCTCGAAGAAAAGTTCAACCGAACCCTGGGGCTGTCTCCTAAGGAGTTCTGTAAGATTGAAAAAATCAATCAATTCCTTGACAATTATGAACTCCATAAAGAAGAGATGACACTAACACAGCTCACTTTCAAAAGTGGATATTACGATCAAAGTCATCTGATCAAGGAATTTAGATACTTCGTCGATCTCAGCCCTCGAAAATATCTTAAAGAAGTCAATAAACTGCAATTAGAAGCTACACCACAAACTGCCCGTATTCTGGAAGGCCTAAGACCAGCCGGATTTGTGGCACAAACGGCTTAACACACCCGCTTGGGGATACTCACTTGGCAACTCCTTCAGGGGTTGCCTTTTTTCTTTTCGATCGGAAGTTTCGAAAAATCCATACCTTTCAGTTCGTGATCTAACACACGGAATACTATGATAAAAAAGGTTATTGGAGGACTTCTTTTTGCTATTTTTCTGGCCGTAATTATTTTCTATTTCACAGCTTCCTCAAGCGAGGAAACTGAAATTAATTATCACCAGCTAATCTCGTATCAAACTAAAGGCAATACCTCCTCAGACACACTGGTAACCATGACCTATAACATTGGTTATCTATCAGGCATGACCAATAATCAGGGAGTTCCTCGTACTAAATCCCTTTTCGATGACAACCTGGCCCAAGCCCAACAACTCCTTTCTTCTATAAATCCGGACCTGATCGGGTTTCAGGAAATTGATTATCAATCCAACCGGTCATATCATGTACAACAATTGGAAGCATTGGCTGGAACAGGTAACTATTCAAATGCCTTGCAATCGGTCAATTGGGACAAAAGATATGTACCGTTCCCCTACTGGCCTCCAGCATATCACTTTGGAAAGATGCTTTCGGGCCAATCGATTCTTGCAAAAGGCGGCCTATCTAAAGATCAGGTGATCACTTTGCCCAAACCAGTAAATGCTCCTTTTTACTACAATGCCTTTTATCTGGATCGACTGGTGCAGGTAGTTGACTGGAAAGTGGGTAATGCCACCATCAAAGTCATGAACCTTCATCTGGAAGCATTCGACAAAGAAACACGCATCATTCACGCAAATAACGTCAGGCAACTCTATGAGTCTTTCTCAGGAACCATGCCTGTAATCCTGATGGGAGATTTCAATAGTCCACCAGCTATAATAGATGGAGAAGATGCAATGGATATTATCATGTCTGCTGCTAATATTGCTTCGGCTATACCAGATTCAGTCTACAACGACGATCCTACCCGATTCTACACCTTCAGTAGTGGTCGCCCCAGTGCGATGATCGACTATGTTCTCTACAATCCATCTCATATTCGTCCTATTGATGCTTATGTACCTCAAGCGGGTGAAATATCGGATCATCTACCTCTGGTGTTCAAGTTTAGTCTGATCGAACAACCTTAGTTATGGAGTTCCCAAAGACACAGCAGGGATGGGAAACACTGCTTTCGGGACATTTCAACCGGAAAGTCATCATAGAGTTCTTAGAAGAAAATAAAGAGGCAAGAAATTATTTCATGGAGATCATCTTGCTTCAGGCCGATTATGCATGGCGAGCGGCCTGGCTGCTCAAAAGCGCCATTAACTTAAATGACAATTTTGATGCGTTCATCGAACGAGCCATTGCCCGCCTCCCCTCGCTAAAAGATGGTCACCAAAGAGAAATTCTGAAACTATTTGAAAAGCTACCTCTTGATGAGGCATACGAGGGTCATTTGTTCGATGTATGTATGGGGATCTGGGAATCTCCTGGAAAAATACCAACAGTAAGGATGAGTGCGTTCCTTTTTATCCTGAAGACAATGAAAAAATATCCGGAACTGCAGGCGGAGCTTGATTATTTAACTCAGGCGCATTACCTGGAATCGCTAAGTCCTGGAGTGAAAAGGGCATTAGAGAAGCGTGTAAGAATACTGAAGAAATTGTAATTCTTCAAACAATATAAATTTGGGCTCAAGATGAAAAGCCTTCTACCTATTTGTTTTTTGATTTTGATCATTGGTTGCAATCAGCAACCAAAAACGAAGAACCAATCCACGATCACCATCTCCAGGTCACAATATCAGGATCAACTCTACGGCTTCTGGTTGGGAGAATGTATTGCGAACTGGACCGGTCTGGTTACTGAAATGGACAAAATTGGCAACATTGGTGAGCTCAAAACTGGTTTGTTTTATACCCGAAAAGACTGGGGTCAACCAGATCAACCCAACATCTGGTCTGATTCCGCCAGTGACTTATCTCCCACCATTGACTTTGTATTGCGTCGAAAGGGGGAAGTATGGGGAGCGGATGATGATACTGATATCGAGTATATCTACCAACACCTTTTGTACACGCATCAAACCACCGAACTCACAGGTGAACAGATTCGGGAAGGCTGGTTGAAACACATCAAAGCTGAAGAAGAAAATTACCTATGGGTGTCCAATCAGAAGGCTTTTGATCTGATGCTAAGTGGCATGGCACCTCCTGCAACCAGCGACCCTGTGAACAATGAGCACTTCGATATGATCGATGCACAGTTAACTACAGAGGTTTTTGGACTATTTGCCCCTACAAAACCTGAAGTAGCATTAAAAATGTCATACCTACCTATCCGCACTTCTGCATCCGAACATGCGGCACAAATCTCGGAGTTTTATGTTGTTATGCATGCTCTGGCATCCAGGGATTTTGGATCTCGCTCGGTAAAAGAAAGATTAATGCTTATGGCGGAGGAAGCAACGGTTGCATTGAGACCGTCTGACTATCCGCATAAAATGTATGATTACGTGAAATCATTGTATGAGTCTAACGTACCTTGGGAACAAGCGCGTGATTCAATTTACGAACGATATCAAGTCGAAGAACAGGACGGTTATGACATTACAAGCCAAAACCTTTATTGCAATGGTTGTTTTGCGGCAGGAATTAATTTTGCAGCAAGCTTAGTAAGCCTGTTTTACGGAGAAGGAGATCTTAAAGAAACGATCAAGATTGGTACCCTAGCTGGTTGGGATTCGGATAATCCTACCGCCACATGGGGAGGATTGATTGGTTTTATGATTGGAAAAGGAGGAGTAGAAAGGGCCTTTGGTACCGATTTATCCAATCAGTTCAACATTCATCGTACGCGACAAGGTTTTCCAAATAATGGCATAGATACCTTCGAAGCAATGGCTACTAAAGGTCTGGTAATTGTGGATCGGGTAGTTACTGAAAAGATGAATGGTGAAGTAGATATAGAAAATGACAGGTGGGTAATTCCAGCAAAAAGATAGAGCTGCCATCAGACAGCTCTCAATTAAATTATTTCACAGGAAAACGAATTTCAGTAACATTATCCTCAGGCTTCGTCTCACTTGGATCAGTAATATACATCTCAAAAGGATGTTGTTTTTTCGAACCTTTAAATACTTTATTCTGACTCAGGTTCATTCCCGTACTCCAGCCATTACCCAAATGTTTGTACTCGCCTTTATGCACTACGGTATAAGTCTGAACCTCAGGTATACTTAGCGTTGAGAATCCCGATTGAAGATCTGCCGGAAAATCCTTTACAGGAACTCCTGAAGAATACTCAACCCTCCGATTTACCATGTCCCATTTATGATAAACTGTTATCGGATAACCCTCATTCACACCATGCTCATTCGCCCATGAGTGCAGGTCCGCCAGGTCCTTCTCCATGGCTGGGCCCATTTCATCAATAGTCGTACTGGTCTTTTTAACCACATATTTGGCCGGGCCAAAAGTTTCTATACCCTTCAACTCAACATTGGAAGGTACATCACCTCTTTCTACGTAATCCTTTAGCATATTTAAACCACGTTCGTAATCCATTCCAATGAAGGCATTCATCATCTTCTTCATCCAAAACATAAAGAATGGCAAGCTGCTATCCATGTACCAGGTCACCTTTGTACCACCATCTTCTTCCTCAAACGTGAACCAGGTTTTGGCCTTGGATTTCCATGGTTTCAGAAATTGTAAATCGTAATGAATGCTCTTGTTTTCCTCTTCACTTTCAATTTTCATTTGACCTGATCCTATTCGATTTCCTTCCCAGGAATACGATTTGGTATCTTCGGCTACTGTAACTTTAGCATCAGGTTCCTGAATAAGCCAGGGTGACCAGGGTTGCCAGTGATTGAAATTGTTAAGTTTGGAAAAAACATCGGCCACTGGCGCATCAATTTTGATGGACCGATCTACAAAAAGTTTAGGCATTGGATTGTGATTTAAAAAAGCTGACTCAAATTAATGATTTCCCGAATGACTAAAAAGGAAAATTCGACTGAAATCTCCCTTCAACTCGTTAAATCCGAGGAAGTTGAAATACTGGCCACATTGGTTCGCAACACCTTTGTTACTGCTTTTGGTCAATTCAATACAGAGGAGGATATGAAGCAGTATGTGGATGAACGACTGACCCCTTCCTACATAGCTGGAGAAATGGATGTCGATGGTTCTTATTTCTATTTTGCTAAAATAAGTAAAGTCATTGTCGGCTATCTTAAACTCAATATCAACCAGGCTCAAAACGAACCCATTGGGTCAAAAGGACTGGAAATCGAGCGGGTATATGTTGATCGGCATTTTCAGGGAAAAGGCATTGGACAAAAACTTCTTAACTTCTCTTTGGACAAAGCTCGTGAATGGAACAGGACTATCGTCTGGCTGGGCGTATGGGACCGAAATCCAGGGGCCATTAAGCTTTACAAAAGAAATGGATTTGAACAATTTGGAAGTCATGACTTCTTACTAGGTAGTGATCTCCAAACAGACCTGCTGATGAAACTGGAGCTGAATGATCAAGAAAAATGACCGACCTTCTTTAACGGAACTCGCTAATAAGTTTGGTTCGGACAAAGGCACTAATGGTCCAAGTGATCATTGGCAAGCGCTGAATTATACCGATGTGTATGCTGCCTATCTGGAACCCTTAAGGGATATGCCCGTTCGCCTCCTCGAAATAGGGATAGGATCCCTCGGAGACCGTTGGGATGCGCGTATTGTGCATGGTAGAAACAAAGGAGGGGCATCCATTAAAATGTGGGAAGCCTACTTCCCCAATGCTGAAATAGTTGCTATTGATATCAATCCCGCTGAATATCTCGACAGTAATCGCGTTCAAACTTTTGTCCTGGATCAATCAAGTGAGTCAGAACTTACAAAATTCATCCAAGAGCAAGAATGCTTTGATATCATCATTGACGATGGCAGTCACAATCCTGAACACCAGCAACTGTCACTGAGTATACTATTCTCAAAACTAAATAATGGAGGATTATACATCATCGAAGACCTGGATAACAATGGAAAGGAGGATCTATCAAAGGACGATCGTGCTCACAGCAAAAACGTCATCAATACTCGTACTGTACTTAAGTCATTGATCAAAACAAACGAACCCAAAACACCTCACGGTTTTCATTCTTCGGAGTTTCTAGATCAAATTGATCAAATCAGTTTTCATTGTCCGGAGATTTCGGCAAAAGCTCAATGGCAATTTCTCCCTCCCAGAAAAAGAATGAGCTACATATTCCAGGAAGACACTGAACGTGTTTGCGCATTAAGAAAAGTGTGAGTATTCGGCGTTTACAAGTGATTTTGCTATCTTCATACCATGTGTTACGATGTAGCGTATTTGACTAAAAGAGCAAAGGCCTATGCTGAGCGATATGGTAAAGTAGAAGACTGGGAAGACATCAAGAAACGGCTCCCTCCCGTTTACCATGCTACCGGATTCGATGAACCAGACTTGCCCGTGATCACAGGTGATCGTCCTGAGGAAATTCAGACTTTTCAGTGGGGTTTCGTCCCCATGGTCTATTCACCAAAAATGAAGGGTCGCCCGATGAACACCTTAAATGCTCGTGATGATAAGATCTTTACCGGTAGGAGTGTGTTTCGTGATTCCGCAAAAAAGCAACGGTGCCTGATCATGATCGATGGCTTCTTTGATCATCATAAGAAAGATGGCATTGCTTTTCCACACTATATCAAACTCAAAACCGATGAACCTTTCCTTGTAGGGGGCTTATGGCAATCATTTAAGGTGCCCGATGAGGAATTTGCAGTGAATACAGTTACTATGGTTACGGGTCCCGCTAATAAAGAGATGGCATGGGTGCACAACGAACCTGCCTACAGTGCTACGAGTCGTATGATCTACATTGTGCCTCGTGGCGAAGAAGATACCTGGTTATTTGGAGAAGCTGAAGAAGCAAAACAAGTCATCAGGCCGCTTGCTGATGATCTACTTGACTACTACCCTAGCCAGCCGATCAAACCCAACAAAAAATTGAAGCGCGTGTATCTCGGCAACGTCCCGGAAATTCAAAAAAGACACCACTATCCTGAATTGGAAGCCAATCAGGGAAGTTTGTTTTAGCTTCAAAACCTGTCAAAAAACCACTTCAATTCACTGAAAAGGGACAAATCATGCAGTGATGTAAAATATTTTTTACATTGAGTTAAACATTATTAACTTTGTGTACGTAATACTTTACAAGAATTGAATAACTGCCGTCAAAAGTTATGACCTATCAGGAGAAAAAAACTATCGCCTCTTTATCCAGTACGATCCTTGTTGTACTCGTTTATTGCTTGTATGTATTTGTCTTCAACGCTGATCGCAGCGCAGGACCAGAAACAGATTTTCAATTTTATGGTATCACCATTCTATTGATCATTCCTGGTTTAATTGTCGCAAACCTCATCATTCACATTATTGTAGGGATTCAACACAAAGTGTCTACCAATGAAAACGCTGAAATGTTCGAAGATGAATTTGACAAGGCCATCGAATTGAGGGCAAACCGGAATGCTTATAATACATTCATGTCAATTTTTCTGATCTCCATGGCTTCATTGGCATTCAATTATCCACCTTATATCATGTTGAACATATTGGTGGATGGTATGTTGGCGGCCTCTTTAGTGTGGAGTATTTCCAAACTATACTTTTACCGAAAAGGCTTATGAAGTGAAGAAAATAGAAATTGATAATAACATCAGAAAGCTTCGCTTCGAACATGATGAAATGACACAGCAAAAGCTGGCGGAGCAAGTAGGAGTAACACGCCAGACCATCATGTCAATTGAAAAAGGGAAGTATTCCCCTTCACTGGAACTGGCATTTCGCATGGCTCAGGTATTCAATACCACAATAGATGAGGTTTTTTCCTTTCAAGAAACCGATATAGAAATAAAAAAAACAAAGTGTTAGAATAATATAACATCATAAAAACACCATAACAATTCATTACTAAACAGACTGTTCTCTTGTCTATGTAAAGGCCGATTCAAGGGTTTCTGAGTCCTACTTAAGATCCTGAAGGGAGAGGTATTGCTTGAATTCTCAAAAGATTGAAGATTTCAAAACAGGAGAGATATGTATTTTTTACCATTATATGCAATAAATTATGAAACGCACCTACGTCTTTGTTGTATCTTTCTTAATCTCTCTCAGCACGCTTGCACAGCAGCAGCTTACACAAACCATCAGAGGTACGGTTGTTGATGTCGATAGTGAGAGTTCGTTATTTGGAGTAACGATCTTTATCCCTGGAACCGACCCAATCATTGGGGCTGTTTCAGATGTAAATGGAGTTTTTCGCTTGCAAGATGTTCCTGTCGGGCGCGTCAGCCTACAAGTGAACTATCTGGGTTATGAATCCCAAACCTTATCGAATATCACCATCACTTCGGGAAAGGAGGTTATTCTTGATATCCGCCTGACCGAATCCATGATCAAGCTGGAGGAGATCGTCATCTCTGCCAATGACACTAAAGGAGAACCGCTAAACGAAATGGCCCTGCTCAGTGCCCGATCCATATCTGCGGAGGAAACCAGCCGATACGCCGGTGGATTTAATGACCCCAGCCGGATCATGTCCAATTTTGCGGGAGTTACGTCGACTCAGGATGGCAGCAACGACATCATTGTCCGGGGAAATTCACCAAAATATGTACAATGGCGCCTGGAAGGAATTCAGATCACCAATCCCAATCATTTTGCAGACCAAAGTGCCGTTGGAGGAGCAGTCAGTACGCTGAATAATAATTTACTAGGAAGTTCAGACTTCTACACAGGCGCCTTTACCGCTGAATACGGAGATGCACTTTCTGCAGTTTATGATGTAAAGTTCAGAACGGGCAATAATGAAAAACTTGAGACCGTGCTGGGTGTTGGACTTTTGGGGACTGACCTTACACTTGAAGGTCCACTTAAAAAAGGATATGGAGGTTCATTCCTTATCAATTATCGCTACTCTACTGCCGCCCTGATTGGTGAATTAGGTCTGGTTGATATCAATGGAATTCCTCGTTTTCAAGATGCAGCCTTGAAGTTGGTATTACCCACTAAAAATATCGGGACGTTTTCAGTCTTTAGCCTCGGAGGCTTAAGCAGTTTTCTTTTTGAAGATGTAAAACCTGATATCTGGGAAACTCCCGGAAACCGATCTATGCGTGCAGATATTACTGAGGATTTCGATAAAGGAGCCCACTTGCTCAACACAGGAATCAATCACACCCTTCAACTGACAAAAAACAGCTTCATCAATTCCACCTTCCTGTATTCCACAGAGGGCGTTGATGACAAAATTTTTGAATCCCGGCACATTGATATTTTCGATGAACTGGGAAATTTTATTCGGGATTCTACTATAAGCAGAAGGCAAAATTTCACAAGTAATCTCCAAAAAACCACTTTTCGCATTGCTTCATCCTATCATCATAAATTCAATGCAAGAAACAAAATCGAAGCAGGAACCAAATATGCCTTATTTGGCTACAATTTCAATCAAAGTCAATTTACCCAAGAGCCTTCGGATCGTGCCACTTTAGTCGACTTTAACGAAAACATTGCGACACTTCGAAACTTTATCAGTTGGAAATTTAGATTGACCGATGACCTGACCATCGTTTCGGGGCTTCACAACATGAATGTGCTATTCAATAACAAAAGCACGCTGGAACCACGAGTCGCTGTGAGCTGGTCCCTGGACACCAATAGTGCTCTAAAAATCGGGTATGGTATGCATAGCAACATGGAAAGTGTTCATAACTACTACACTCAGGTGGAGCAGCAGGATGGTTCTTTCCGGGAAGTTAATAGAGATCTGGGGCTGTTAAAGTCACATCATTATGTCCTGGGGTACGAACGTTTTCTAAACAAGAACCTCAAAGCCAACATTGAGCTTTATTATCAGGATCTGTATAACCTCCCCGTCGAAAACGATCCAAATAGTTTCTATTCGACTATAAACGAAGGACTTGAATTCACATACGTAGACCTGATCAATGCAGGAACAGGGCGCAATTATGGTATTGAATTAACACTTGAGCGGTTCTTCAGCGGCAACTACTACTACATGGTCAATACCTCCATCTATGAATCGAAATACACACCGTTGGATGGTCAGGAACGAAATACCCGATACAATGGAAACTTTCTATTCAATTTCCTCATTGGAAAAGAATTCACCAATCTGGGTAAAAAAGGAAATAAGACATTTGGTCTGAACGCCAAGGTCTTTTTCGCCGGAGCTCAAAAGATCATTCCCCTTTTGCGTGATGACACGGGAAATCTAGCTGTGAACCCTGAGAATGACCAGTATTGGGATTATGAACGAGCTTATGAATCAGGTCTGGATAATCCCTATCAAATCATCCTGTCTGGTAGTTACAAATGGAACAAACCACAAGCTTCACATGAGTTATTTCTGAACCTCGACAACTTAACAAATACCAAGGGGAAATTATCAGAATACTATGATGCAGGTGAGAGTGGATCCATCGGCTACCTGACCCAATTTGGGTTCTTTCCAAACCTCATGTATCGCGTTTATTTTTAATACTAACACAACCAAATTATGAGTATCTTGATTTTCAGAACGAATATTGAAACCAAAGGAATGGTCAATTTCATGGAAGGGATTTTCAATAGTCACCCCGCCATCTATAGTTGGTTTGTTGATATCGAAGACATTGACAATGTCCTGCGAATAGAGGCTTCCGGTCAACTGCAACTTACCGATGTGGTCCGGCTTTGTCAACATCATGGTTTTTACTGTGAAGAGTTACCTGACTGATCAATGAAAGCGATTATCTGGAATACCTACGGCCGGCCTGCGCAGTTAATCCTGGGGGATTTGGACAAGCCCAGTCCGAAAGAAGATGAAGTATTGATTAAAATTCATTGCGCTACGGTTACCGCAGGAGATTGTGAACTCAGAAGGTTTGATATTCATCCACTTTTTTGGCTTCCACTTCGGCTGTTAGTTGGTGTACTTAAACCAAAGCGCCCCTTACTGGGGCAAGAGTTTTCAGGGACTGTAGAAGCAGCAGGTCCGAAGGTTTCTAATTTGAAACCGGGAGATCAAATCTTTGCCAGTACGGGTATGAAATTTGGTACTTATTGTGAGTATAGAACTCAGAAAGCCACCTCTCCTATTGGTCAATTACCCAAAGGAGTAAGTTTCGAGCAAGCAGCAACCATTCCTACAGGAGGGATCAATGGCTTACATTTCCTGGAGAATGCCAACATAAAAGCTGGCCAACATATTCTAATAAATGGCGCAGGTGGCAGCATCGGCACTTATACCCTGCAAATTGCCAAATACAAGGAAGCAGTAGTGACTTGTGTGGATCATGGTTCCAAACTAGAAATGCTTAGTGCTAATGGGGCAGACCATGTTATTGACTATGAAAAAGCGGATTTTACCAGGCAAGCCACGCTGTATGATGCAATCATTGATATCTCTGGACATATTCATTATAGGCGTGCCCTGAAAACCCTTAACCCCACCGGTGTGTTGGTACTTGGCAATCCGGCTACTTCACACATGTTTCGTAGTATCTGGACCAACCTTACCGGCTCCCGAAAAGTCAAATGGAGCTTTGCCGGCGAAAGTACAGAGAACCTAAATTACGTCGCGAGCCTTATCGCAAATGGATCGGTTAATCCGGTTACCGATCGAAGATTTTCACTGGAAGGAGTGATTGAGGCACATGAATATACTGAGACAGGCCTCAAAAAAGGAAATGTGGTAATCAACGTGTCCGAATAAGGTGTTCTCTAAATGATTTTTTTATAAATTCAATGTCCAACACAAGGTATTTCAGTCGTCTTCACTCAAATAAACATTTAGACTCATGCAAGAATACATGTTACTGTTCCGCAACCTGGCACCCGTTGAACCCTACTCTTCCAGCCCCGAAGAAATGGAGAAAACCATTCCCGCATGGCAAAGCTGGATCAAAGGGATCGCTGAAGAAGGTCGCCTGATCTCTACTGCACCTCTGGAACGAGATGGAGCCTTCCTTACCAAACAGGCCACCACAGACGGTCCCTATGCAGAAGTAAAAGAATTGATTCTCGGTTATGTAGCCTGCAAAGCCAAAGACATGGATGAGGCCATTGAAATTGCCAAAGGCTGTCCGATTATTTTTGACGATGGCGGATCGGTTGAAGTTCGAAAGATTGCCAACTTCGAAGTTTGAGTTGAATTCTGATCAAACGACTAGCGAAAACATTGACCATCTTTTCAGGCACGAGTCGGGAAAGATGGTTGCCGTCCTCACCAGGCTTTTCGGTTTCGATCAGCTAGAAGTAGCTGAGGACCTGGTTCAGGACACCTTTATCCGGGCGTTTGAGAGCTGGAAGTTTAATGGCACCCCGGATGAGCCCCTGGCCTGGCTTTATACTGTAGCCAAGAATAAAGCAACTGATTATGTTCGTCGGCAGCAGACGCGTCGCAAAGTAGATGAACATGTAAAAACAGCTATACCCGTCGAATACACCATAACCGCACAACTGGAACAAGCTTTCTATGATATTAAAGACAGCCAATTGCAATTGCTATTTGGTGTCTGTCATCCAGCCATACCGGAAGAAGCGCAGTTGGCGCTAGCGCTGAAAACACTTGGCGGTTTTGGTATTCGGGAAATTGCCAGCGCCTTCCTCACCAATAAAGAAGTCATCAATAAACGGTTGTTTCGTGCCAAACAAAAAATCCGAAAGGAAAACATACGACTGGAAATTCCTGCTCAAAATGAATTAAAGGAACGCACAGGCAGCGTCCTCAAAACAATCTACCTGATATACAACGAAGGATATCACTCTTCTAGTCAGGAGGCAGTTATCCGAAAAGACTTGTGTCTGGAGGCCATGAGACTGGCCTTGCTGCTGGAGCAATCTGAACTGCCAGTTACAAAAGACTGCTGGGCGCTATTGGCCTTGATGTGCTTTCATACTTCCAGGTTTGAAAGTCGGATGGATGAATTAGGCGATTTAATCCCTTGGAGCAAACAAGATCAATCCAAATGGAGCCAGGAATTAATCGAAAGAGGTCTTAGCTATTTGCAACGCCTGAATTTAAACGAATTATCTTCCGCTTATGAGCTTGAAGCGGCAATTGCGTACTTCCACACCATGGAGAATCGTCCGGAAAAGTGGGAAGGATTACTTGCCCTGGACCGAAGGCTTTCAAAAGTCAAACCGGGTCCTATGGTTCTTTTGAATGAAACCTATGTTTTGAGTAAGGTTGCAGGACCGGAACGCGCCTTAGAAATGCTAAATGCCGTCCCTGAATTACACGATCACTATCTGTACTTTGCGTTAAAAGGTGAGATTCTTTTAAAGGTCGACTCAGAAGCAGCTGTTACAGCTCTTGACAAAGCGATACAAATGGCACCACTGGAAGCAGAGAAGAAGATATTAAGGGTAAAGCGAGATCAACTATAGTAACATGTATCTAATTCGGTGAAGGTACAACTTCCCTATCTCGTTTTAACCGATAGTAGATCAGTGCCTGTACCCTGCGATCCCATGGATTACCAAATTGAGCTGTATAATTGGAATCCTCGGATTTTTCTATGCCATAGGGTTTGGGAATGTAGGGAACACCATGCTTTTTGAAGATGTTTCCAACCGCGGCAATCCTCCGCCTACTCAATGAAAAATTGTATTCATTTTCTCCGATAATATCTGCATAACCATTGAGCAGAACTCCTAAAATCTCAATATTCGGATTTGACACAATGTCTGAAATGATCATCTTCCCATTGAGATCCAATACATCCTGGTCATTCTCAAAATAAAAGTCTTTCTCCAAGGCCAGATTCCCCCCTTCATCTTTCATAATCAGCCGAAGTTCCGGCTGTTTGTGGCGCGGCAATCCATAGTAAGTCACAAACTTTAAATCTCTCAAGTGATTCATCCCTTTCGGGCTCCATTGCATGAGGTATGCACTGTCTCCATATTTTACTTTTCTGGGTTTCATCTTCCATCTGACCCGATGCAAGACAGGCCACCTGCCCACTACCATTCTGTCTGGAGGGGTGGCTTCCATTCCTTTGATGATGGCTGCACCCATCATGTCCGAGGTGTCTCCTTTTGTGCGGTAAAAAAGCAATTCAGCTGGCATTCCTCCTTTTCCAAAACCAATTTCATGGGGTATGATCTCTCCGTCTGCTGCTATGACACAGGCATCATTATCATCGATCATGGTATCAAACAGAACTCCCAGTCCTACTTTCTTTAGCTTGGTGGACCTGGTGGTGAACTGATATGAAACTTTGTAGAATTGTGCAAATCCATCTGCAATCGGTTCACCTTCTTTATCGACAGGTTCAAGAGCTTGCACAATGGTCACTCCTTCGAACTCAAAAGTAATCTCTGTTCGGGGAGTAATTCCGGCGCCATCATAGTTAATGTGACCTGTTAAGTAGGTGGTTCCTGCCATCGGAGTATTCGAAGCTAGCTTTCCATCCACATTAACTACAAAGTGAGATGTGGACTGTGGTACGGGATAACCATACATCAATCGGTTCATACCTGCCCCTAATGTGAATCGACCGTCTTCACTCGCCTGGCCCGCATAATTCACACCTTCACGAAGCTCGAATTCCATCTTGTACTTGATCCGTTCCTCAAATTCATCCAGGATGGCTTTCTCCTCATCATTAGCATGATTGTAACCGAGCAATAAGTAAGCATAAGCGCTCTTAAATTGATTTAATTTTTCATAGCATAGCGCACCTGCGAAGTACGCTTTCATACTAGGGGACAGGATATTGCTTCGGTCCGCCAGTTCAATGCCGTATTGCAGAATATCTCGCTGAAAATAGTCCTCCGCAACGCTTAATGACATGTTGGCGAATACAGTAGCATTATTTCCCACGTATTTCTCAACATACTGCCGAAGCAAAGAGGCATAGTCTTCTACTTTGTACAAACCACTGTAAAACACATGCCCGACCAGAACGAGACTATCCGGGTTGCTCAGATATTCCGCATAAGATTTGATATATCGCTCTCGTGAACGAAGTAATACGCTATTCTTTCGCTCGATTGATTTGTGTAAGAGCTGTTCCATCGCCACCTCCATAAATGCTGTAAATTCCTCCTTTCTAGCTTCTATCAGTCTGTCATTCTTGACTACTCTGGGAAACATCACCCGATCCCACGGCACTACAAACTCTCGAATCAGTGACCAATTCAAACTGTCCTCATATTTTTTCTCTGATAAGTTGACCAAATAGCTTCGGGCCACTCCCTGGGCTTTGTCACGATTCACCCATTTCATGGAATTGCTATAGGCATAGACATGCTCCAGTTTCTTGGGTTTGTCTGTATAAGCATCGTGGTACTTATTCAGGTTGACTAGGCTTTGCGCCATCTCCATAAAATCAGCCACTTCCATGGCGTGCTCCACCCTCAGCACCTGTCGACCTTTTGGTTCGTAAAACAGCATCGTCGGATAGGCTTCTACCTTCATCAGGTCTACAAAATCGAGCTGTTCGTTTTCAGCATCCACTCTCAGGGAAATGAAATGATCATTGAAAAACCTGGCAACTGTGTCCGAAGAGAAAACTTCCTTTTCCATCCACTTGCATGGACGGCACCACTCAGCATAGAGGTCGATGAATACAAATTTCTGATTGCTCTTTGCCTCGAGTAACGCTTCTTCTACGGAGAGATCACGGAATGTAATTTCTGAGGCACAGGAAATGAACGCGATGGATAATAGGCACAACGATACCATCCATCGCCTGGTGAGTTGAATACAGGCGGACATAACACAAATTTCATTTTGAACGAAATTATTTTAGTTCACGTATCTGATCTACCAAAAGTTATTCGTTTTCGTGAATCAACAAGGTTTTTAGTGCAGTGAATGAGGTTATAGAACACCCACATCACTCATATATCACAAATTAAAGTGTTACCAACCTGGAATCTTCGCCAATTGTCGAATCCAGGCTTCAGCAAAAACCAAACGAAGCTTATGTTTGCATCTTGGCTTTTTCAAATCAAAACACCACCATGTTGACGAAGAGTTTAGTCGTGTTTTTCTTATTCGGTTTCGCTTCACTTCCCCTATCTGGTCAGGAAAGAACCTGGTCCGAAACCAAAGCAGCTGCTTCAGAAGAAAATAAAAACGTGCTACTTGTATTTAGTGGGTCTGATTGGTGCCGGGGGTGCATTCTTTTCGATCAGCAGGTATTGCAAGATTCAAAGTTTCAAGACCTGGCTAATCAAAGACTGGCACTGTATAAAGCGGATTTTCCACGCAAGAAGAAAAACAAGCCAGAAGCAACCGTGATTCGGCAAAATGAAAAGCTCATTCAGCAGTTCAACCCTTCAGGCACATTCCCCTTAGTACTCTTGCTTAACGAAGCTGAAGAAGTCATTTTGAAGGCAGAAGGAACAATCAGTCGGGACGAATTCCTGAACTCCATTCGAAAGGCCACAGAATGAGGCAATTGACTCTTCTATTGATTCTATTCGCAGGGTTTACCAGCGCATCTCAAGTAAATAATCCCGTGGTTGGAATCAACGTTCAATTGGGAAATAATCTGACCTGGTGGCGCTATCATCGCGGTGTAGGGCTGGGTTGGGACAGGACTGATAACATTCGAGTGCCCATTGTTGCAACAGGAGTTTATCTGGAAGCACAAAAGTGGCGCATCTACGCCGGTTTATCCAGAGAATGGTGGAGTGAAAGACGACTTGAACTCTTTGAAGACAATACCCGAAGACAAAGGCGAGTCACAATTTCAGATAGCAATTTTCCAATCACCGATCTGGAAATCAAGTTGACTCATTATCTGGTGGCCACTAAGAAGTACAAATTCGGTATCGGTATGGGTGTCGGGACATTTTTCCTTAATACAGACCTTGAATTGCAAGATAACTTTGGAACTCAGTGGATGTGGAGTGCAGATATAATCAATCAGGTTCGATTCAAAAAAAGATGGGAATGGCTGCTTGGCATCAATTACGAAAAGAAAATCATACTCCCCAAAGTAGCACAAGTTCCTGATGAACGACATGAACTATTTTCATACGGTCTCTGGCTTGGACTCAACTATCGATTGACAAGATGAGAGGAATATTGACTGTCTCGTTGAGTTTAATAGTAGTTCTTGGCTTTGCACAACCTCACATCATCAAGAAAGAGTTGTTACTGATGGGTAGCACCTTCGAATTAATTGCTACACATAAGGAAAAAAACACGGCATGGGAAGCCATTGCCGCCGCGGAGTACGAAATCCGAAGAATCGAGAACATGATCTCCAGTTGGCAACCAGAAAGCTACACCTCCGAAATCAATCGACAAGCCGGTCTAAGATCTGTAGCCATTCCTCAGGAGATGTTTGAATTAATTCGTCGAAGCCAAAAAGTAAGTGAATTGACTCAGGGTGCTTTTAGTCTGGCTTTTGGCTCAGTTTATCACCTATACAACTTCAAAAAGGAAGAAATCAACCTTCCGTCTGATTCATTGATTGACATTCATGTTCCGTTGGCTGATTACCGAAACATCACGTTTAATTCAGCTAACCAAACAATCATGTTAAGATTTGAAGGAATGAAGATTGGATTTGGCGCCATTGGAAAAGGATATGCAGCAGATCGTGCCAAGGCAATCATGCTTGAGATGGGCATAGAGGCAGGATGTATCAATGCCGGTGGAGATCTTACCACGTGGGGTAGTCGACCCGATGGAACAAACTGGACCATTGGTATTTCCGATCCCAAAAACCAGGAGGCCATCGTCGCTTACCTTCCCACAAAAAATAAAGCCATCGTTACCTCTGGCGATTACGAAAAGTATTTTCTTTACAAGGGAGAGCGTTACAGTCATATCGTGGATCCTCGCAATGGCCGACCAGTTAAGGAAATCTCCAGTGCAACTGTAATTTGTCCAAGTGCAGAACTTGCAGATGCGCTGGCGACTGCTGTTTGTGTTCTGGGGGAAAAGGATGGCTTGGCACTGATCAATAAACTGAATGGAATAGAAGCGATCATCATCGATCAAAATGGAAAGAAAACGGCATCAGAGAATATCATTTTGGAGGAGTATTAGTTACGCCGCTGGCATTGGATTGATCGTAAGCTGTGCCTCTGTAAAAAGTTATCAAAAGACTTTTATCAACGACGAGGAAATGAACATCGCTGGTCATAAGACAGATTGCTTTGATCACTTTCAGTTGTATCGCGAAGGGGCATCCGGGGGAATTGAAGTAGGAGAAACCGGCGGAGGATGCGGCTGCAACTAACGGCTAATGTCACATACCGACGCTTTGACCCATTCAAGTTCCGATGCAAACGTCAGTGCCTCGTATTGATGATGGGCGTTTTGGCAAGTTATTCCACTTTTGCTCAGGATGAACGACCTTATGAAAAGTCACTGTTGTTTGATACCACAAAAATCAACGTAGACTTCCTTTTCGGCTACTACGAACAGGAAGGGAATCACTCTGTGGTGACTGGTGGCATTGGCACCGAACAATTGACGGATCAGGATTACAAAGTAGTGGTTCGTGTCCCTGTCGACTCTACCCGCAGCATCACTTTTCGTCCTAACGTAAACTATTACACATCGGCCTCAACAGATAAAATTGATAGTAAAACATCTGCCTCTAAATCGGACTTTAGGGTACAGCTCTACTTCGATTACGAAAAGGTAAATCCCTATAACCGACAATACTGGAAGTTTTCAGCAGGTGGTTCCGGGGAATCGGATTATTCCAGTAAAGGCCTGCAGCTTAGCTGGACACAATACAGAAAAGACCTCAATGCCAGTATCACATTAAGTGGTAGTGCGTTTTTTGATGATTGGGTCATGATCTTTCCGGAAGAGTTACGGACGGACTCTGCAATTCTTCCTACCGATGATAAACGAAATTCGTACTCTTTTGCTACCACCTATTCGGGTATTCTTAGCCCTCGGATCCGGGGAAGTATCTCTGCCAGTCTCACCTACCAACAGGGCTTGCTTTCCACGCCATTTCACAGGGCCTATTTTACTGAAGAAGAGCTGCCGCGAATTGAAAAATTACCGGGTCACCGAATGAAATTTCCCATCACCGGCCAATTTAATTTTTTCCCATTTCCTCAATTGATTCTTAAACTCTGGGGGCGCCAATACTGGGATGATTTCGGTATCACCTCAAGTACAATCCGTTTAGAATCAATAGGGAAATTAGACACGTTCTTTAGTCTTTACGGATTTTATAGGTACCACAACCAAAGCGGATCTGAGTTCTTTGGGCCTTTCAAAAGTCATTTATCAACAAGTGATTTTTATACTTCAGACTTTGATCTTTCTACGTTTGATAGTCATCATTTTGGAGCTGGCATACGTTGGAAACCTCTTAATGGACTGGCCAATTTCCCATTCTTCAAATGGCCAACGCAGTTGAGTTCCTTCAATGTTCGATTTGGACGCTACTACCGATCTGATGGATTAAGTAGCTATCAGATTTCAGGGGCCCTGGGATTTACACTTCAGAAGTAGAGAGCTAAACTTTGGTATTTTTCCCTATTCTCAAGATCACTACCAATTGAATGATCACGATGGGAATGACAAACATCAACAATGTTTCCCATCCAAAAGCGAAAATGAACCAGCCAGCTGTGAGGGCGGCGGTAGCCTGAGATCCAAACACCACGAACTCATTCAAAGCCTGAACCTTGAACCGCTCGTGTGGTCTGTAGCTTTGCGGCAATAAAGTGGTTCCTCCAACGAAAAGGAAATTCCAACCAATGCCTAAAGCAATCAACGCTACCCAATAATTGACCAGATCGTGACTAAGGAAAGCGATACCGACACACACCAGGTAAGCGAATAGTCCCACGATCATCATCCATTTCACACCTAACTTACGGATGATCCATGCCGTAAATAATGAAGGCAGGAACATCGCCACAATATGACTTTGGATCACTGACTTGGTATCTTCCAAAGTATGACCATCCATCACGTGCATGCTTACTGGAGTGGCAGTCATTACAAACGTCATGATCACATAACCAATCGCACCGGCTGAAATGGCCAGCCAAAAAACGGGTTGATTTATAATTTCTTTTAGAGGTCTGGGCTGCTCATTACTAGCCTTCGCCTCAATCTCGGGATTAACAAACCCCTGTAGGATCAGGCAAGCCAAGGCAAATAGTACAGCTAATCCAAGAAAGGAACCACTGAATTCCGCACTCAGCAAATCTTTGGCCCGAACGGCTAATTCTGGTCCGAGAAACGCTGCGATGATTCCCCCCAGCAATACGTAGGAGGCAGCTTTGGGTATATCAGGTGTCGCCACGCTCTCTATCGCTGCAAACCTAAATTGCATGACTCCAGCATTGGTAACTCCAAAAAGCAAGGTACTGAAGCAAAATCCATAGAAAGACTCAATAGTCAACATGTACGCCGCCAATCCTGCAATTCCTACGGAGTACAGCAAGATGAGCGTAAAGGCACGCTTCCGACCTACTTTACGCATAAACAGGGTCACTGGCACCGTGGAGATTGCAGTCCCTACGACTCCCAAAGCCACGGGAAGTGTCGACATTTCTGCTTTAGGTGCCAGCTGAGATCCAACGATCCCACCAACAAAAACGATCACTGAATTAACCGTAAGAGTCAGTGCCTGGGCCGCTGTAAGCAGCCATACATTACGATGGAGTCCGAGCATGAGGCAAGGTTAGTTGTTTTTACTTTCTAGTCGTGAGATTTATTGGAGTTCAATGGTGCAAATGCTCGCTTTGTCATTTGGAAAAAACAGAAGTGAGCTCTTGAATTGTCTCGCTAAATTGAGAAAACAACTGGAATTAAGTGGTTATCGAGTGGTTGAAAAAAAGCCTCAATCTCAATAATATTACACATAATCCTACTCGCTTTAAGGGAATTAAATATCTGAAACTCAACATTTGATTTACGCTTTTGAACGGCTAAATTCCTAAAAAAAGCGCCATGTCGACCGCCATCAAAGGTGCTTCCATCAGTGCTCGAATTGACTTTATTAAGGAACGATTCGGAGAAGATACCTGGCAAAAGGTATTATCACACCTGAATGAGGAAGACCAAAATATTCTTACCGGGAACATCATCGTTCTCTCTTTCTATCCATTGGAATTGAATGCACGGCTGGATGAGGCCATCGCGAAGGCGACCGATCCCAACAATCCGATCCGCGTATATCGAAACTTAGGAAGAGCGTCTGCTGATGCTAATCTGACAAGTGTTCATAAGACCTTCATTTTGGGGGATAATCCGCATCGTGTACTTAAGAGATATCCGTCCGTTAGAAAGATCTACTATAGTGATGGCACCGGGCACTACGAAAAGATTGGGGAGAGTGAAGGCTATCTCCTTTTGAAAGGTTCGTCCTTCACACTGGAAGACGATGAGAGTACAGCTGGGTATTTCGAAAGAGGCATCGAGCTCATGGGTGGCAGAAATGTAAGTGTAGAAGTCACTAGAAAACCCAGTAGTTGCGAATATAAGTTTACCTGGGAGTATTAGGAGTTTTGTCCAATTGCCAGATTCTGAAAAGAAGTGTCACTGAAATTCTTATTTCGTGCTGTGAATGATAACTTGACCGGATGAAATTTACCTACTGGCTACTCACTTTGGCCTTGTGCGCACATTGCGGGCAATCAAAACCAGAAAATCAGCAAAATCCCAAGTTGTTGATTACAACTGTTTCCGGGCTCAGGTACCAAATCTTAAAAGAAGGTTCAGGGCCCAAAGCCGCTGAAGGAGACGAGGTGCTCATCTTCGAAACAACTACCTACAGAGACGGGACAGTACTCTATTCTAATGAAGGCGCCGAGCAGCCCTTAAAAGTGAAGATTGGTGCGGGTATGGTCCTGGAAGGCGTCGATGAAGGTCTCCGTGGCATGAGAGCCGGAGAAGTCAGAGAATTGCACCTTCCCCACTTTCTTGCAACAAGAGTCATGTATCCTGATCACATCTCACCAGATTCTGCACTGGTGATCAAGATGATTGTGAACGAAGTGATCAAAGCTCAATAAATTATATCAATCCGGAAGATACATCTCCGTGTTGATGATTGATACCACAGGAGATTTATTACAGGCAATATCCCCTTTTAGCCTTCAAATCCAGTTGTTTTATGCTACCTCAATTATAAATACATCAAGTTTTGAGGTATTTGTTTTTTATATATCAATAATTGATGTATTGTTGTAATATGTATTCAAAAGAATTGTTAAAAGGGACCCTGGAGGTCATTGTGTTGAAGTTACTGGCGGAACAAGGTAAAATGTATGGATACGAGCTTTCACAAAAAGTGAAAGAACAGACCGGTGGCAAAATCCATTTGAAGGATGGATCGCTATATCCGGCCCTGCATAAGATGACCCAAGATGGTATTCTTACCTTCGAAGAAGTAAACATTGGCAAGAGAATACGCAAATACTATACGCTCACAACTAAAGGAGAACAACAAAAAGAGAGTTTGATGGCCGAAATGAAAGACTTTATCAAGACCATTGAACAAGTGATTTTCAATGACTTCAAACCTTTTCCAGCCTTATGATCACAGAAGAACAAGAACAAGTCATCATTGACCAGGTAGAATCCAGTAAAATCAGCAATCAAAGTCTAAAAGAAGATCTGATAGATCACTTATGCTGCCTGACTGAAATTCAGATGGACAAGGGGGCGAGTTTTGAAGATGCCTTGAAAGTCGCACAGGTTCAAACAGCTCCCAATGGGCTCAGTGAGATCGAAAAAGAAACCATTTTTTTACTCAATTACTCAAAAATCATATTTATGAAACGATTGACTTATCTCTCAGGCTATCTGTTTTCCCTTATATGGGCTGCAGGAGCCATCTTCAAAACGCTTCACCTTCCAGGCGCAAGTGAAATGCTTACTGGGGGTGGAATTGGACTAGTGTTTATCTTCTTTCCACTTTTAATGATTAATAAATATAAGTATCTGGCCAGAGAAGTGCTATCTGAGCGATTGAAGTGGATATTAGGAGGAATTACTCTGGGCCTCCTCATTCTATCGATCTCCATGAAACTGCTTCACCTTATGGGTGCCGGTGAGATGCTCGCTATAAGTTTTCTATTCTTCGGATTTGGATTCTTGCCCTTCTTCTTTTTTAGGATGTATCGAAAATCGGTCGAGGAACTCTAAGATCAAATTACTCAAAATGAAAGGGCTGCTTAATCGAGTAGCCTTTTTTGTTGTTCGTTTCTGAGTTGGTCGTGATAACAGTAACCAGTATTAAAAGTCGTTGGTGACAACACCAACGACGGGCTTAAGTGGCCTTTTTATTGACAGGTTTAAAAAACATCCGACTGATAAATGCGTAACCTTCAAAACAACAAACCAATCATCATCTCAATAAATCCTTAGTTATGCAATACACTATCGCAAAGGCCCACACGCCCGAATTACTTATGGAGGCGGTCAATTCTAAAATACAGGAAGGTTGGGTTCCCCAAGGTGGTATAGCCGTTGCCAATGCTTCAAACATGATTTATGCACAGGCCATGATCAAGGGGTAGTATTTTCAAATTCATCGAAGCCCGTAGGCCACCCAATCCAGGTGGCTTTTTTTATTGATTGTAATCTTAGAGGTGGATTTACAAACCCGTTATCATATTCAACCCCACACTATTGTACAGGTTCAATTACATGATTTATTTATTATGCATATATGAAACATATATATTATATTCACGTTTGCATAACAAACGAAATGAAAACGAAAGGAGATTTTCTCGGAGAGTTTGAAGAACTCATCTTAATCGCAGTAGCCTCCCTACTAGACGAAGCCTACGGCGTTGCCGTCATGAAATACATTGAGAAGGAAGCAGGTCGTTCCTCCAATATCAGTGCAGTTCATGAGGGCCTCAAAAGGCTCGAAAAGAAAGGGATGGTAGAATCCAAGATGGGGGGTGCCACACAAGTGAGAGGTGGAAGACGGAAACGATATTTTTTATTGACTGATTTCGGAAGAAAAAAGCTTGAAGAGTTAATGTTGATGAAAATACAACTCTATAGCAAGGTTCCCAATTTCAATTTAAAGATCACATAATGCATGATCTGCCTCCTAAGTGGTTGGACCGGTTTCTGAACTGGTTTTGTAAGCCTGAGTTGGTTGAAGAAATCACTGGTGATATCCGTGAACTATACTTCGAGCGAATGGAAATACAGGGAAAATGGATGGCACAAGCCAGGTATGCCCTGGATATCCTCCGCTTCTTCAGAAGGTCTAACATTCGTTTTTTAAATTCCTACAGGTCAAGTCAAAACTCAATTTCAATGGTCAAAAGTTATCTCACAATTGCCTATCGCAATCTCAAAAAAAATCCACTCAATACGGTAATTAACTTACTAGGTCTCACCATTGCTGTGGCATACGGACTGAGAGCGTACTCACATTATCAATGGATCAATAAAATTGATCAGTTTCACGAGCGGAAAGAGCAAATTCACATGGTTACCTACTTTTCTGAGAAGGAAGGTATAGTTACTCAGTATGGCAACCCTCCCCTTCCACTGGGTCAGGTATTGGATCAGAATTTTCCGGAAATTGAATCATCCTCCCGGATCAAACACAGCAACATTGTGGTCAAACATCGCGACAATGTGTTTTATGAACGTATTTGGTATGCAGATCCATCATTTCTAGAAATGCTTTCATTCCCAATGAAATGGGGATCCGAAGAGGCCTTGAATGACATGAAGAGTGTCATTATAAGTGAAAAAATCTCAGAGAAGTATTTTGCAGAGAACAATCCGGTCGGAGTAGAAATTGAATTCATCTTCTCTCCAACGGATAAAAGAACTTTCAAAATCGCAGGTGTTGCGGCAGAATTCCCAAGTGCCAGTTCCATGCACTTCAATTTTCTGATCAATTTCGAAAATCTGCAACAAGTGAATTCCGAATACCATTCAGCCAACTGGAAACAACTTATCGACGGAACATTGGTTCAAATAAGTCCCGATGCAAATATTCAATCCCTGGAGCAGCGAATGAGCCCTTATCAGGAAACATATAATGAAATTGAAAAAAACCAACAGATCTCAAATTTCCATCTTGAGCCTATCACCAGTGCCTATCGCAAGGACATCCAGGATCGTTTCTCCATTTCCTATTTGATTGAAGGACCTTTTATGATTTTAGGTACCATAGCCCTTTTCTTACTCATTCTTTCGTGTCTTAATTATTCCAACATTGCGATTTTCACAGCGTCAAAACGACTCAAGGAAATTGGACTCAGAAAAAGTCTCGGTGCCGGTAAAAGAATGATCATTTCTCAATTCTTGATTGAGAATATCTTCGTTGCTACTATTACGATCATCTTAGGCTATTGGCTAGCAATAGGCTACCTCGTTCCTGATTTTGAAAAAGGCATTGAAATAGATCTGGGACTCACTATTTTTGATTGGAGAACGTTGCTGTTCCTTTTTTCAATCCTGTTAGTTATCACGGTACTTTCCGGTATTTACCCAGCGTTTTACGTTTCCAGATATCAAGTCTCAGCCATTTTCAGGTCTGACACCAGATTTCGTAAGAAGAACTTTTTCACAAAAGTATTACTTTCTATACAGCTCATCCTTGCCGCTATGTCCATGACATTCTCAATCATGACCATTGAAAATGCTACATATATCAAAGGCAGAAGTTGGGGGTATGATCACACCCTCGTCAGTTATATCCCAATACCTGATGCAAGTCATTTTGACGCTTTAAAAAACGAACTATCGAAAGTAGCAGGTGTTGCTTCTATTTCCGGCTCTGTGCATCACCTGGGAAAGCAGCACAAGGAAACTACCATTGAAATCGACGAAATTCCCATCAATGCCAACTTATATGAAGTTGATGATCAGTACTTCCATACGATGGGGCTAAAACTTGAAAGCGGAAGGGCTTTCGAAGATCAGGTCTCGGACCTGAAATCAATCATCGTCAATTCCACGCTAGTAAAGAACAGTGGTCTTAAAAACCCACTCGGGTCTATTATACAAATCGAGCAAGAAAAGTACCAGGTCATAGGTATTGTGAAGGACTTCCATTCCTACTATTTCGAAACACCCATTGCCCCGACTGTACTCACTTTAGCCGCTGACAAGCAATTTGGATACTTAAGTATCAGAAGTGAAAAAGAAGATCATGATGAAATACTGGGTGCAATGAAAGAGCAATGGATGGACACTTTTCCCGATATACCCTTTCAGGGAGGTCATCAAAAAGGCGTATGGGGCAGTGTGTATTGGTCTCGACTCGATGGAGCACAAGGCTTTTTCCACGAAATTTCCACCATCTGCATTCTTCTTGTAGCGTTGGGCCTCTATGGGCTTGTAGCCCTGAATGTTGGTGGAAGGATTCGAGAATTTAGTATCCGGAAGGTTCTTGGCGCCGGACAGAAAAGCTTAGGCAAAACCATCCTGAGGCCCTATTTGCTACTATTTCTGGTCGCACTATTGTTTGCGATTCCACTAAGTTATCTGTTTGTTGACGCAGCCCTGGGTTTCATTTGGACTTACCACGTTCCCATGAATTTCAATGGCATCGCCATTGCTTCTTTTGCGTTGATTTTGGTACTTACGACGGTGGTGATCTTACAAGTGAAGAAAGTGATAAAATCAAATCCAGTGACGGGTTTACGAATTGAATAAATTAATTCCATAATCACTAAAAAGACTACCCTTTGTCTCCTTGCCATTTAGTGTGATTTTCAACATATTTAAAGTGACAATCACACTAAATGGAATAACTAAAATGAAATTATTTCGGAAGAAAGAGCCACAAACTGTAGAGGTGGTAGGAAATGTACTCAGATGCCCGGTTTGCAACAACGATACGTTCTGGGCAAAAACAGCACCCCTAAACAGCACGATCTCAGCTTTCTTCAATCTCGCATGGACGGACAGAACTGCAACTTGTTTTGTTTGCGCAGATTGCACGCACATTTCCTGGTTCTTAGGGGAATGAAACCAGCAACTTTGGATCCTTATGACAGGGTATATTCCTCGAAGAATCGCTTCAGTTTTTGATCTGACCCCAGGAGAATCAGGTGATCGTCCTTGCCAATGAAAGTGTCTTTTCCGGGACTTGGTATTAAGCCTTTCACATCATCTTTAACCCCGACCACTGTTACCCCAACCTTGTGGTCAATGTCTAGTTCTGCCAGGGTTTTGTCGCGATATTCGGGTTTTAGGTTTTGAAAATTGACTTCCTCCAAATAGTACTTCGTTTCTGACACACCATTGAGCAAGTCAAGAAATTCAATTACAATGGGTTTAGTGATGAGCTGAGCCATAAACATTCCGCCTAACACATCGGGCATGATCACTTTGTTCGCCCCAGCCGTGTGGAGTTTGTTTTCAGTTTCCGGATTGGAAGCTCTTGAAATAATATGTATCCCCGGATTCAAAAACCTGGCAGTTAAAGTAATGAATACATTCGCTGCATCCGAAGGCGTGGTAATGATGATCGATGAAGCTCTGTCGATCCCGACACGCTTTAGGTTATCGTCCTTTGTTGCATCTCCGATGAAAAATTTCATGTGTTCCGGAATAGAATCTTTAACGGATGTCTCTTGTTCAATGATGACAAATTCTTTTCCGCTCTTTCCCAATTCCTCACACGCTTGCTTTCCATTTCGTCCATAGCCGCAGACAATTACATGGTCATTCATTTTACTAATTTCTTTCACTGATTTATAATCCTGGAATATTGACTTGAGCTTGCCTTCAAAAAAGTACGTGGACAACACCGATACCACATAAGCAAACAACCCCAAATTCATCAAAATGTAAAATGAGGTAAACACCCGACCCATAGCACTCAATTCCTTCACCTCCGTAAACCCCACCGTACCAATGGTAATGATCGTCATATACAAGGCATTGACAAAACTCAGGCCTTCAATCAATGAAAATCCCAGAATTCCTACGATGAGGCTGAAGAAAAAAAAGCCGAATGCGGTGACTAAACTTCCAAGTCGTTTATTCATTGTAGGAAAGATAAGAATTAAGACTCAATCAAGTGATCCTTGTCAACGCGTTCTGAAAATTACTTGGTAAACGCGTCCAATTCTGCCGTTTTCATTCGACATTTATATAAAGCGTTTAACACCATGATCACCGATGCCTACTCCACCTTCTTCAAAGGCCTGGAAGAAAACAACCATAAAGACTGGTTTCATGCCAACAAATCAAGATATGAAAAAGACGTAAAGGCTCCTTTTCTATCTCTGCTTGAAGATGCTATTTCCGGCATACTGGAATTCGATGCGCAAATATCCACAGATGCCAAGGCCGCCATTTTTCGAATCAATAGAGACATTCGTTTCTCTAAAGACAAAACGCCCTACAACACCTTGATGAAAGCAGGAATTGCCCCTGGAGGTAAAAAATCAAAGTTGCCAGGATATTACCTGGGTATAAGCGCTGATAGAATCCATGTCGGAGGTGGGTTATTTGGAGTTGATAAAGATCAATTGAAACAAATTCGGTCCGCCTTTGCTGCAGATCACGAAGCCTTTACTCGGATCATAAACGATCCATCTTTCAAAGATTACTTCGGGGAGTTGAAAGGGGAGCGAGCAAAACGGCTTGAACCGGATTTTAAAGTGCTTATGGAAAAAATGCCCTACATGGCTAACAAGCAATTTTACGCGATGTGTGAGATTCCATTAAAAGATTACATTGATTCGGAGAAACTACTCCCATTGCTAATAGCGAATTTCAAATGCATATCGCCATTAAATCATTATCTAAAAGGAGTCCTGGTTTAGTTAAATTTTCGGAAAACTGGAGTAATCATTCCAAAATTGATGTTACTTTTGCCTTGTGTCTAAGAAAGAGGCCATTTTGGCATCAGCTCTGCAACTACTCGCGGATAAAGGAGTTCACAATACCCCTATGTCAGCGATTGCCAAATTTGCGGGAACTGGGATGGGAACGATTTATAATCATTTCTCAACTAAAGAAAAGTTAATCAATGCGCTTTATGTCAAAGTAAAGGAACAGGAAAAAGGCGTATTTAAACCTTTTGATTCCAATCAACCTATCAAGACGCAATTTGAACAGTACCACGCTGCATTGATCCATTTTTTCATTGAAAAGAGTACCTATTTTCGATTTATCGAACAGCTGCAAGCTTCACCAATCATTACCAAAGAAAGTAGAAGCATAGGTACTGAAGCGGCTGGCCCCGTATATGAATTGTTGAACAAGGGGAAACAAGATCGAATCATCAAGGATATTGAGACGGACGAGTTAATGTTATTTGTCGGAGGATCGGTACTTTCCTATTTAAGGTGGTACTTCAACCAGGCAGACCCTAATGTATCATCGTTAAAAACCCAGCAGCGTATGCTTTGGGACGCGATTAAGGAGTAAAAAATTTATATAATAATTGGAATGAACATTCACTCCATTAAATAATAAACCAATGAAAAAAAATGTATTAATCACAGGAACATCCACCGGCGTAGGACTTGAGTCCGCGGTGCTATTTGCAAAACAAGGGTACAAGGTGTACGCTTCCATGAGAAACCTCGATAAGGCTGTGGGATTACAAGAGAGGATCAACAAGGAACAACTTGATATTGAAGTCCTTCCACTTGATGTAACGGACATAATATCTATTCAATCCGCAGTTCAAACGATCATCGAAAAAGACGGTCGGATCGATATACTGATCAACAATGCCGGAGCAGGTTTCGCAAAAACGACGGAATATGCATCGGAAGAAGAAATCCGATGGGTGACGGAAGTCAATTATTTGGGAGTGATTTTTTGCACACAAGCC
The DNA here is from genome assembly GCA_965215825.1 of Cyclobacteriaceae bacterium. GTDB lineage: Bacteria > Bacteroidota > Bacteroidia > Cytophagales > Cyclobacteriaceae > JAWPMT01. Next base: position 4,263,095 of record CBDCEM010000003.1, read on the forward strand.
GCCCTACCTTTTATGCGTAAGCAAAGGTCCGGTCAAATCATCAATATCACTTCCGTCGGTGGTTTGGTAGGTCAACCTTTCAATGAGCTGTATTGTGGAGCAAAGTTTGGTGTAGAAGGTTACATGGAAAGCCTGGCCACATACATAAGTGAACCCTTCAATATCAAAATCACCAATGTAGAACCCGGGGGTATAGCGACTGCTTTCATGCAATCCGCAGTGGCAAAGACAACCAGCGAAGGCCAGCTTGCCACAGGGGAATACTTACCTATTTTTCAAAAATACATGGCAGGTATTCAACAACGTGCGACAGAAGGAAAAGAACAGGTGCATCAAACGGGTGAAGAAGTTGCTCAGGTTATTTTGAATGTTGCTCAGCAAGATCATCCACCGTTTAGAATACGTACCTCCAAATGGGCAGAGGACTTCACTCTTCTCAAAACGAAACCTGATCCTGACGGTCTCAAACAAGTCAGACAAATCATAGAGAGTTTCCTATAATTAAGTCGTTTTATGTAAAAAAATGCAGCACTCTTAGCAGCCTACCTGCTACTGAGTGCGTATTCCTACCTTGTCACCTTGAAATAAGCTATCGAACACGTAAGAATCCGATCCATTCGGTCTATAGTTGAGCAAGAAAAGTTAATTTTGATCATATCAACAACTAATCAAAACAATATGAAACTACTCTTACTTTCACTCATCATAAGTCTGCAAGAAATCACTTTTGATGAGATTGATAAAGCCATTGAGGATCGGAAGTACAGCACAGCTTTTCAGCTTCTGACAGATTTAGATCCGGAAAACAAAGATCCTGAAGCTTTCAGAAGGAAAATTGATATCTGCATTGACAATTACATCATGTCCATTGGACATCAAATGTTTGCATTAAAGAATCTGAAAAATGGTGAGGAAATCAGCCAACTTCGTGGTAATGGAGCCTACGACATGTATTCCCTGGATGTCGCGAGTATCGCCACTCAACTCATGGAGGACTATCCGGAGAATTACGATTTAAAGTTTGCTGTTGGTCGCTATTACCATAGCATGCATCTTAATTGCGGAAACTGTACGATATCCGCGGAAGAATGTATCTCCAAATTCGGCCAGTTATTTGAAACTTGTTATGAAAATGATGTTTTTGACTACTTCAGCCTTTATGGAATTGCCTACGCTAAAATTAATAAGCAGGAGTACGAGGCAAGTATCCCCTTTTTCCTAAAGTCCATTGAATTGAATGATGAGTATCCAACCAATCACTACAACCTTGCTTATGCCTACTTGTATACGAATGATCGCGAAAAAGCAATTGAATCTGCTAAAAACGTCATGGAAAGGTATGATATTCCAAATCTGAAAGCAGATGCATCCAGAATTGTAGCTGTTGCCTATCAGGAACTTAAAGAGTTTGAGAACGCATATAAGTATTTCAAAATAACCAATGAGACGAATCCGGGAGATTTCTATACACTCAAACCTCTATTGAACATAGGTCTTTATCTCAAGAAAGATGATGTAGAAGCAATAAGGGAGAAGTTATTTCTTCTCGACTCGGACAATCCAACCATCTATCAGGAAATGGTTTATGCCTATTACGAGAACAGCGACATCAAAGATCTTTTGGGATATTTCAAGTCAAAAATTCCATCATATCAACAGGATCCGGCAACTCTTGGAAGTCTGTATTTCTATATCGGAAAAATTCAATTGGATGAAGGTGATATTGAACAGGCAAAGCAATCCCTGGTTGAGGCTAAAAATACATTCCTGAAAATTTATGCTGAAGATCATCAGGTTTTTCCAGTCATCGAACAAATCCTGAAAGATAAAAATCTAGAGGAATAACCCATACTTTGTCAAAAACTAAAAGGTGGAATTTTCACATCCTGCAAAACCAAAACGCCTGGATCCTTGCTTAGTTGGAGCAGCTGAACGGCCGTCAGTGAAATGTGGTCAATGGCACCACAACCGAAACTTTCCAGTATCTCAATCTCAGGATATCGTGTTTGTAAGTTCAATCCTGTCCTAAGAATTACAAGGGCCTCGAACTTCCTGTCCCCAGGTGAATACTTCGCTTGCCAGGCAAGGTGATCATCAATAGTACGCGCCACCTTCTGGGGTTGTAATCCGGATTGCGTTCTTCCTGTTCCGCGCTCCTTCAAAAAAGAGAAAGCCAATTCCTTCTCTAAATTGCCCATTCGGCAACGGTGTTTCCATTTATCCTCCAGAAGAGAAGCAGTGTTTACCAAAGCTTCATAAATATCATGAGAAGTAGCTCCGGGAAATACTTCAAGTAATTGGACGGCAATTCCAGCTGCATAGACACTAGCGGCGGATGTCCCATTTTGGGTTTTAAGACCTTCCAGGTGATCGTTGAGTCCTACTCCCGGAGCCAGGATATCTGGTTTTAAGCAAGAAGTATCCGGATTGTTTTTACTCCCCGAAAAAGCAGCGGGGTTTCCCTCCCGATCGGCGGCTCCCACCGAAAGCACATTGGAATATCCTCCTGGGGCACTATAATGACCAGCTCCTTTGTTACCGATGGCAGCCACAGGCAATACTCCTTTGTCTACCAGTTGCTGAATCAGAGGAACCAAAAAAGGGGATCCGCCATGTTCTCCGAACGGCATAGCCAGCACTTTGATAGGCTGCACAATCATCCAATCCAGGGCTTTTACCATGTTCAAGGCCAATTTGTTACCGTCGAGGCAGCTACACACAAAGAGGTTCGCTTCCGGGTAAAGAATGACATCCTTCTCTGCCTGACGCTCACCGCACAACAAAAACGCATCAAAGGTTCCATGGTCACCTTGCCAATTGGTCTTTCGTTCAGAAACAGGCAATCCCTCATCATTGAGGACGAGGGACTGCTTGATCTTATTGGCCAATCCAAATCGACTTGAATCAATATAGGTATCAATGAGGCCGATGTTCATTTTTATTAACTAGAAGAATTACCTGGGTCCGTGATCGTGGTTGATTTGGGTGTGCCATCGATCAACTTCGCATATACGTCCATAATCCCATTTTGTAACACAAACGAGCCCAAAATAGAAGCTCGACTATCTTTATCTATAGAAGTTATTACCTTCGCAAACGGAGGCAATGTCACGAGAAAATCTGCAATAATTTGCTCCGTAGAATAGTAGCTACCATTCGTTACATCGCCATCTCCATTACTGGCATTTGCTCCTGTTGCTTTCTCTCCACTGTGTTTTGTAAACCCAACGATTAGAAAGATTATTCGGGGAACCTGCAATAGCGCATTTAAAATTGCAGTGGTGGGAAATTGTTTCCCTTCTTTCTTTGCCCCTCCATCATCGCTTTTCCTGAAACATAATAAAACATTAAACAAGATGGGAAGGAATTGATACGCCCAACTGTGCTTCACTCCACTTTGGGCATCTTCAACCGCCATTTTAGCAGGACTGTTTGATACATAGGATGGTAACTGGGTCAAGTCTGTCTGGCCATCTTTGAAAGTTAACTTGATCAAATATGGATTTCTTGCAAATTGATTGATGACATTTAACAATACAGCAAATACATTCAAAGCTGAAAAGCTTACAGGCAGGCCTCTTAAAGAATTTACAATGCCTGAAACTACTGAACTAATGACGTTGAGAGTCCTCAGGTGTTTATTTCCCTGAAGCTGCATTTCAACGGACAAAGCAACATCGTGTTGAAATAGCTTTTCATTACTTTCCTTTTCATAGATCGTCAATGGAATCGCCAGTACATATCCGACCATATCGATTATTTTAGGCTCTTGTGCTCCTACAAGTTTGAACAGGTCCCCAAAAAATGGGATTTGGAAGGGTTTCTGCATTTCTTGCTGAATCACCTGAATCAAGTCCCTTACCATTTCCATGACGAAATTGAAGATCGTCTCAGCAATTTTGATTGAGTCATCCGCAATTTCCTGGACAATGGAGAGTATTCCTCCCAAAATAATCTTTTCTGCATTTTTAGGATCTGAAATGGTATTTGCAAGGGTATTCACCAGGGTTGAAATCACTCCATTGACATCTTCAAGGCCTTGCTCCAAAAGCTCTTCTTCCAAGGTAGCCAGTTTCTCAGCCAAATTGGCCATCGTCGGATGTTGATCAAAATCCGGGATTATAGGTGTTAAATCAGAAACCACTTCTTGCATCTTAGAAATAACCCACATAATGCCATGAATGATCTCGGTTCCAATTGAGGATGATGCAGCTTCATTTGGCAAACCCAATTCATTTCTTAATTCCTGAATGAAGGAATTGACTTCCTTTTCGGCTTGATTAAAGTACTGATCAATCTCAATTTGAACCTTGTTCAATTCGACTTCAGTAGACTGCAAACCATTGCCAACCATTTGAACCATTACCTGCGCGAGTCGCTCGATCTCCTGCCAATCAAACAAAGCGCTAAAGAAAGTAATGACATCATTGATGGCCGCTCCGATTTTATGGAAGACAGTTCCAATGGCTTTTCCAATTGCAGTATGATTCATAGCAAATGTGAAGGCCTTATCTACCAACTGGATGGTTATCTGGATGTCCCGTGCTAACTCTTGTCCTGCTTTCTCGATATCACCCGCTAGGGTCTTTACCCCACTTTCCACATCATCTGCCGCTTCTGTAAATGCATGTGAAACAGAATGTACGGTGATACTAACCACCTTAGACATATCACTAAAAAGGTCATCGAAAAATCCATGAGCGCCACCCGCCTGAACAGCTTGGCTGCCATGAAGTATGGCCATTGATTGCTCAGGTGTCAGTTTATTGTAGGCAGGAACGCTACCCTGGAAACTAACTTGCCAATGGGCATCATCCATGCTTCCGACATTGGAATAAGGACTATTGTTTGCCGGGTATTTTACCGCCCTTGCCATGTTCTGTATAGCTTTCTGAACCTGGCTACCCCCTTCCTGAGTCAACGAGGTTTTAAGATTGAGTTGCTTTTGGTTTTCAAATACCGCATTTTTAGGCAGGTTAGCAATCTTATGATGCACTTGTTGATCAGCGAATATTACCACAAACTCGTCTGGCTTCATCGTCGGCGTTTGTATCCTTAGTGGCGCGGTACCGATGGCCACAGCCTCCACCGATAGTACCAGCGAATCACTCCCTGATGGAACAGGTATGGATACCCCATTTACATTGTCAGCGACGTACACTCCCTTTCCACAATCAATCTTTGTTTGTTGATCACAGAATACCTGAACATGTGCTGGTGGATCCACAAACTTCAGTATGGTTTGATAAGAAGTGAATTTTTCCAGTTGATTGTTGACGTAACGATAGTCTTCAGTCAGGAGCACACTGTAACTCAATCCGGCATTGGCAGCCGTTTCTGTATGAATCAATTTGAATTCACCGATGCCATTTAAGTAATCAGAATCCACGAAGTAATCTTTCGCCTGCGTACCTCCTGAGGGGGTCATTGAAACACCCGTATTCGGACCAACTTGTACCGAGGAAATCTCTTTTATCGGAATACCAGAGCCCATACTCGATGCTTTGATGGTTTCAAAAGGTGCTGACACGTTGGAAACCTTCCATGTACCTCCACTGGAATTCAAGCCATGCGAAAAAGCAATCTCACCTGCTTCCAAGCTGAATTGTGGCTGAACCACTTTGGCAAATGCAGTTTCCTGCGTTTTGGATTGTTTTTGATAAGCCCCGGTTACCAATTTGTGTGTCATGAAAGCCATGCCCACTGGGTCGGTATCCACCACATGCAGGTTCATACTCTTATCAAAAAGCAACTGATGGTTAAGCCCAAGAGCGGGTAATGCTGTCAATATCGGAAACTGAACATTATTGATGTTCATTTGCTGAAATTGAGATCCTGCTGAAAAGCCATACATTTTGACTTGATATTGCTTAGGACCATTCAGTTGAAAACCATAAATATTCCCAAATACATCGATTTGATATTTGAGGGGACCCTTCCCAAAATCAGTATCACCCGCAAGTGTGTAGGTGTTAATTTTCGTGTAACCAGAATCCGCCTTTAGTTGAGAAACTTTATGATTGCTGTCAATTTTGATCAAGTCATTGTTTGATGCCAGAATAAATTGATCCCCTTCAGCAGGAAAATCCATGGTAGTGACAGCATGCTTGCTTGTTTTCTGGTAGCCCGAGGCTGCCGACAATTCAAACACTTCCATTTTCCCTGAAGCAGATCCAGACCGTAGCACTCCAATCAAATTTTGCTGACTATCCAGTAAGCAGGTCCAGTTGCCCTGCACCAAAGACAGTCCGGTTTGTAAATGACTCACGGCACCTCCATAGTTAGAGATGGCAGTAGATTTCACAATTTCCACCTGCCCTGAGGCTGTGGACCCTTTATAAATGCCGTACAAGTCCGCATTTTCATCGATCTGGAAATCAACAAAATCGCGACGCATGAACTGAAGGTCAAATCCGTCCAGTGATTGTTTCGGTTTAAGTATGTTACCTGGCTGCTTCACACTGAAAGTATCGAGACTATTCCCTTTATCACCTTGCAAGAGGAAAAAGAGTTCACCCTGAAATGCGGCCACACCCGGAGTAGCATTATTACAACTTACTCCTGTAACTGGCTCAGCAAATAAATTGTACCAATTCGCTCCATCATGGGTACCCATAACAGACAGTTGGTTTTCAAATCCTTGCAGTATATAACCACAAACCAGGGTCTCGATCTCATTCCACATTACCGTTGTAGTAGCAACATGTGTACTTGAAGCAAACATAGATTTGTGCACCTCCCAGGATTGACCATCTGCTGAAACAGCTGTCCACACTATATTAGATTTGACATCCTGAATAAATGTACAAATCAGTTGACCGTTGAGTACGGAAAGTGCTGGGGTGGTGAATGTATCAACATCAGTTTTGACGGTTGACCAATGTTCGCCATCTGTTGTACTGGAGATGGTGAGCTGACTATCTGTTCCTTTAAAAGCACAAAATAACGTTTCGACACCACTCACTGTTAAGCTTGCCAGCGCAACCGAAGAACCTGATGCCACTTGCAATGTTGTCTTATTAAGGCCGCCCCATCCATGAGTGTATTTTACCGAAAAGAGTGTCGATTGATCGCCCGCATCTGGTGTTATGCAATAAAGCTCGCTATTCAGAATACCCAATGCGGGTATACCTTTAGAGGTCAATCCAATAGAGACAGGGCTACCCCAGTTACTACCATCATGAGAATTTATACATAGAATTTCACCAGAATTATCATTTTTCTGATAAGCTGCGATTAGAAAATTATCATAATTAATGAGGGCCGGAGCAGCACCAGCTTGTTGTACTGTGGGATTAGATTTGTTTGAATAAGGCATAAAAAATCTGTTGGTTGTAAAATATACCTAATAACTCCTTCCACTCGAAGGGTCCCAGGAAGCTCAGGGTGCAGAAAAGCTTGGCATTGGGGGCTCTTTAGGTAATGGCTAAGGTGTCGTAATTTTTTGAACCATCGATACCGCAATTGCGGCATATTCTCTTTTGGAGTCTCAAGAAATTGTAATCCCTCATCATAAAGGACGAGGGATTGCTTAACCTTATTGGCCAAGCCAAATCGATTGTATCTATATGAGTGTCTACAAGGCCGATATTCATTTCAAGTATTTGAGGTCTCTGCCGGATTCTCAATAGTAGTCACTTTCGGGTTTACGCAAATTACTCCGGAATAAACATCCATGACTATATTTCGAAGTGCCACCATATCGGCTATTGCCCCATCACTATCCATGACTAACCTAAGTAATGAAATGAATGGAGGTAATGTTGTGAAGATCTGCAGCAATTGCTTCTCCGGAATAATAACTTCCATTGCTTTTGCCACTTTTTCGGTGAGATACAAAAATGACAATCAAAGAGATCACTTTCGGAATTTGAAGTACAGCGTTAATTACTGGAATTTCTGTGTTGTATTCCACGGAATCTTCCTCGTCTTCAAAATCCTCAGTTTCCGAAGTTGTTCCTTACTATCAGGCATTGCTTCTACCTTTTTAATCGTCCATAGAAGAAAATCAAAGAAAATAGCGAAATTTTGATAAATCCAGCCAAATTCGAGATCGAGTAGGCGGAAATTAAGGCATTTTTAAAGTTAATAAGCGTTGGGCCCATGGATTAATCCATAACCAGTCCCGTACTTTTTACTTGATTTGAATAGGACATTCGAATATGTATATTATCGTTTTGGCGTTTTTGACAAAACCTCTCTAAGATAGGAATTGACATATAATATCCCCTACTTCAATTGCAGTATATTTAGGGATTACTCTTAATTAAAAAAACACTTGTCCGGAGTGGTTTTGTGAAAAATCACTCCTTTTCCGTAACATTTTTACTACAAATCAGGTATCTAATTTTATTATTACTACATTTCAGGTATCAAAAGAAAAATCATGGGAAAACACAACCTGGGAGAATTTGAAGAAATCGTTATGCTGACTGTTGCCATTTTAGGGAACGATGCATACGGATTCGGGATAATCGACGAAATGGAAAAGCGGCTTAAGCGCTCCGTAAGCATAGGAGCGTTACAGCAAGTGCTCAAAAGGCTGGAGCAAAAAGGTTATTTGAAATCGGAACTTGGGGAGGCAACCGGCATTCGTGGTGGAAAACGTAAAAGGTATTTTCACCTGACCAATTCCGGAAAGGAAATGTTGCAACAGACCAAGGAACAACGATTGGGACTTTGGAATGCGATCCCAGAGTTTGATTTGAAGTTCTCATCATGAATTACAGCGTCCCTAATTGGCCTTTCAAGCTTCTCCGCTTGTTTTGCGACCCGGAGATCGTAGAAGACATTGAAGGTGATCTGATAGAAAGATACGAACGACATTATTCAAAGAAGAAATTTTCCACCTGGCGCCTGTTAAGAGATGTATTGCTCTTGTTCAGGCCCGGCATAATCAAATCCATTATGAGCTCCCAAGACTACAACTACGCAGGTATCCTGCGCTTCCATTTTATTTTTGCATTGCGCAATTTTCGTAGGCAAAAACTCGCTTTCCTAATCAACTTAATAGGGCTTGCAAGCGGCCTAACTTGCGCATTTCTAATCTATTTGTGGGTAGACGATGAAATGCAGGTAGATAAACACTTTGAGGATGACGAACTGATCTATCAGGTCATGATGAACGATCCTAACGGCAATACCATCGAAACGGGCCAATACACACCACACCTAATGGCCCAGGCATTAACGAAAGAAATCAGTACCGTTGCTTATGCGGCTGCAGTGGTTCCCGCGGCGCTTAGTGGAGATTATTTTGGTGACTTCAAGCTTATAATTGAAGATAAAAAACTCAATGGTCGCGGACATTTTGCAGAAGGCGACTTCTTTAATATATTTTCTTATCCCCTATTAGTGGGATCGCCTGGCAACGTATTGTCTAAGCCCAATTCTATCGTTATTTCACAATCCCTGGGTGATCGGCTTTTTGGCAACTACGAAGCTGCACTGGGCCAAGTAATTACCTGGAACCTGGCAAGCTTCACTGGTGAGGCCATGGTCTCAGGCGTTTTACAGGAGCTACCGCAACGTACTACCAGCCCATTCGATTTTGTACTTGACTTTCAAACGTGGTATGACATTGCCAAAAAAATGAATTTGGACATCTCCAACTGGGGAAATCATACCCCTTATACCTACATGAAATTGCAAGGACCTGTCGATCCTGCTCTCCTACAACAACAACTCGACGATTTTTCAAATTCCAAAACTAAGATTGCAGACAAACAATTATTACCCGTACAATACTCCAGCAAGTACCTCTATGGCCAATTTGAGGATGGAAAACAGCTACCTGGCAGGGTCAAACAAGTAAACTTAATAGCGATTGTCGGTTTACTCATCGTGCTGATCGCTGGAATCAATTTCATGAATCTCTCTACGGCAAGGGCATCAAAGCGAATGAAAGAAATTGGCATCAAAAAAGCTTTAGGAATTCGAAGAAAGTCACTTACACACCAATTTCTCATAGAATCCATCTTGATTGTATTCATTGCCATCGGAATTAGCCTCCTGCTCACTCACCTCCTACTTCCTTACTTTGGCGAATTCACCGGAAAAAACCTTGGCATTCAGTTCAATTTTATGTTCATATTACAATTGGTCGGTCTTGTTTTCGCCATTGGTTTGCTGGCAGGTGGTTATCCGGCGTTATACCTCTCGGGTTTAGACACCATCGCGATCTTAAAGAATAAAGTAACCACTTCCTTCGGAACATTGTGGCTTAGAAAAGGTCTGGTCGTATTCCAATTCATGATCACCACCCTGCTGATTGTCGCTACAGTTATCATCTACCAACAGATAAACTATATGCAATCAAAGAGCCTGGGCTATGATGGAAAAAAGGTTATCTACTTTTCTTCCAGTGAGAACATCGCTCAACAAAAAGATGCCTTTTATTCTGAATTGAGTCAAATACCGGGTGTGGCAGAAGTATCGGGTATGTCTGGAAATCTAACTGGAAATCACAGTGCTACCTCCGATTTCGCCTGGATGGGAAAAGATCCTGACTTCAATATTGATTTCGTCCAGATCTACAGTGACTTTCAATTGGCTGAAACCCTGGACTTGAATTTACTGGCCGGTCGAACCTTCTCCAAAGATCATAATGAAAAGCGCAGCATCATCTTTAATGAAACCGCTATTGAAATCATGGGGCTTAAGAATCCTGTAGGACAATCCGTCAAGCTCTGGGGTATGAATTATCAAATCATTGGAGTGGTTAAGGACTTTCATTTCGAATCACTTTATGAGCCTATTCAACCTGTAGCTCTATTGATTGATTTCTCGGAATTATACCGAATACTGGTGAAGCTTGAAGGTGAAAATCACCTACAGACTTTGAGGCAAATTGAGCATACTTATCAGGCTTTCAATCCGAGTTCCACTTTCAATTTTGAATTTTTGGACAAAGAATACCAGGGACTTTATTTATCAGAGCGTCGGATTGGAGTCTTATCCCGATTGTTCTCGAGTCTGGCCATCGTCATTTCCTGCCTGGGCTTGTTAGGATTGGTCATATTTTCTATTCAAAATCAATTCAAAGAAATTGGTATCCGCAAATTATTTGGATTGACAACATCGGGAGTTGTGGTTCTGCTTTCCAAAAACTTTTTGAAGTTGGTGGTGGTGGCCATGGCGATCGCACTCCCCATGGGATATTGGCTGGCGCAAGAGTGGCTTCAACAATTTGCCTATCATGTCAACCTCACCTTGTGGATGTTCGCTTTGGCAGGATTAACGTCCCTGGTCATTGCAATGATCACTATTGGATCACAAGCGTTAAAGGTGGCCAAAATGAACCCAACAGATGCCATTAAGCATGAATAGACAACTCGAAAATATGGCCCTTAAGTTCTTTCGCTGGTTCTGCGATCCCGAAATGGTGGAAGATCTGGAAGGTGACCTGGTGGAGCGCTATAAACGGAAGTACCAATCAAAAAAGCACCCCAGTTGGCTAATGGTCAGAGATGTGCTTTTGCTTTTCAGACCCGGAATTATTAGATCTTTTTCAATGACCCCAAAAAACCCTTACACGATGCTGATCAAACACAACCTCCTTATCACTCTACGCGGGTTTCAACGATATAAAACTACTTTCACCATCAACCTTCTGGGGCTCACCTTCAGTCTGACAAGCGTTCTATTTATCACGTTATGGATTTCAGATGAACTAAGGAAAGATCAGTTTCACACGGATACAGAGCAGCTATTTCAGATCTACACGCGTCAGGTGGAAAACAATAGCACTGAGGTGTGGCATGGTGTTTCCGGAATGTTAGCAGATGAGATTGAATTACAGATTCCCCAAGTCAGTCATACAGTTGCCAGCACTGATGTTCACGAATACACACTGAGCACAGAAAAGGAAGGCATTCGAGTCAATGGCAAATTTGCCGATCGGGACTTCCTTGATATCTTCTCTTTTCCATTGATAGAAGGCAGTAAATATGCACTCGAAGACCCTTCCAGTATATTCATTACCCAATCTTTGGCGAAGCGACTTTTTGGTAAGGAAGATGTTATGGGTGAACTACTTACCTGGCATCAGTGGGGGCAAAAGAAAGAAGTACAGGTAGCCGGAATACTTGAAGACCTCCCTCAGGACACATCCGACCCTTTTGAATTCGTAATGTCCTGGAAGTTTTATCACGACGAATTCATCAACTTTAAAGGTTGGGGCAATTTCTATGGCAGGATCATTGTCAAACTTGAGAATATTGATCACAAAGCGCAGGTTGAAGAAAAGCTGAATGTCATATTTCAAGAAAAGCTTCCGGGCACATCAGTCGAACTCTTTCTAACGAATTACGCGGATCAATATCTTTTCAACCGATATGCAAACGGGATCCAGGCTGGTGGAAGAATAGATTATGTATATGTATTAGGCATGATAGGATTATTTATCCTACTGATAGCCGCAATAAACTTCATCAATCTCACCACTGCTAATGCTTCTTTGAAAGCTAAAGAGATCGGACTTAAAAAGTCTTTCGGCGCTTCGAGGAAGACACTGGCTCTCCAATTTTTCACAGAATCGTTGATGCTCTGTTCCATTGCGTCTATAATGGCTACTGGTATCGTATTCTTACTTTTAACTCCATTCAATCAACTCGCTCAGAAGGAATTGACCATGCATTTTGAATGGAAGTTTGTAGCTTCCATGATTGGATTTATAATGACAACCGGTCTATTAGCCGGTGCTTACCCTGCTCTCCATTTGTCCAATCTCAGGGCCATCAACGCTCTGAAACAAAAGTTAAACAATAATGGACCCATACAAGGCAGGAAACTGCTGGTGATCCTTCAATTCTCAATTTCAATCATCATGATCGTGGGTACTTTGATCGTTGGCGAGCAAATGGAATACGTACTGAATAAACAATTGGGATATGATCGTGAAGACGTAATCTATTTTGAACGGGATGGATCACTACTTCAAAATCATGAAGGTTTCTTAAGTGAACTCAACAACACACCGGGGGTAAAAATGGCATCAGCTACAGGGTTTTCACTAGGCTTTCAAAACAGGACTGCCGGCATCAGCTGGGAAGGCAAAAAAGATAATCAAACAGTGAGTTTTTGGGAAAATTCCGGAGATGAGCAATCTCTGAAAATACTGAACCTGGAAGTACTAGATGGCAGGGGGTTTGATGCATCATTTAATGACACAAATAGTATTGTTTTCAATGAAACTGCCGTACGAATAATGGGCCTTGAAAACCCGATTGGCAAAACGATCGAGCACTATACCGGGAAAAAGAAAATCATTGGAGTGATCAAAGATTTCACAACGGAATCACTTCACAGTCCTACGGAGCCGGCTATGTTCTTCTACAGGCCAGCACACGCTCCTTACATCATGGTCCGTCTCTCAGGTTTGTCGAATGCTGAAACTCTCAAACGCGTGGAATCTATCTACCATAAATACAATCCCAATCACCCTTTCGATTCCACTTTCCTTGATCAGGATTATCAGGCGAAGTATGCTTCAGAGGCCAGACTATCAACCTTAGCTAAACTATTCTCCGGGCTTGCTATTCTCATCTCATGCCTGGGGCTCTTTGGCCTGGCTGTATTCAGTGCGACTCGCAAAACCAAAGAAATGGGGATCAGAAAGATACTAGGCTGCAACATTCAAAATCTGGCACTCTCTATGACATACAACTTCACGAAACCAATTTTCTGGTCACTGACCATTGCCTTACCCGTGAGTTATTTCGTCGTTGCCCAATGGCTGGAATCATTTGCATTCCGTATAGAGATTTCGTGGTGGTTTTTTGCCCTGGCGTCTTCACTTGTCATATTCATTGCCTGGCTTACGGTCGGTGTTTATACTTTTCGCGAGGCAAGTACCAATCCACTAAAGGCGTTGAGAGATGAGTAAAGTACCACCAAAAACTCTCATTCGCCTTTTTCGCTGGTATTGCGACCCCTTTTCCGTAGATGATATTGAAGGGGATCTATTGGAAAGGTATGAACGTCATTATCAACACCGAAGGTTCCCCAATTGGCTACTTACAAGAGACATCATATTGCTTTTCAGGCCTGGCATTATCCGATCGTTTGAAGGTCATCAAAAACTCAACTATTACGGTATGTTCAAAAACAATGTGAAAATGGCTTTTCGCTCCTTCATTCGAGAGAAGTCCTTCACTGCAATCAACGTCTTAGGGCTCACTTGTGGTTTGTGGTGTGCAATGATGACCATGATCTGGGTAGAAGATGAATTGAAATTCGATCGCTTCCACGCAAACAGTAACCAGCTCCATAGATTACTCATGAATTTTGAATGGCAAGGAGAAACATTTACCGAAGAAGCCTCTGCGTATCCAGCCGGGGACGCATTAAAAGCACAACTTCCGGAAGTTCTGGAACGCGTCAGGTACAATTTTCCAGAACAATTCACATTGATCATCGATGATGAGTTACAAGAAAGCGAAGTAGCAGCTGCAGATTCTAATTTCTTCGACTTGTTCTCGTTTAACGTAATTGAAGGAAATAGGACCACCTGTCTAAATCAACCTCAGAATGTAGTAATCTCAAAAGAAATGGCCGAAAGACACTTTCCTGATCAATCGGCAGTGGGGCAAATTATCATCATGAAACAAGGCAAGAACGAGGTGTCCTTTACCGTATCTGCTGTAGTGGACATTCCCTACCATTCATCCATGCAATTTGATGCCATCGTTCCTTTGGAGGTGATCCTAAGTTTCCAGGATGGGTATCAAAACTGGGGTAATCCCTACTTTGCCACGTATCTGAAACTTGAGTCGAATATAGATATGGCTTCCTTCCACAGACGGGCAAATGAAATTGCAGCCGCCAATGACGCATGGTATAACCTTTTTGCACAACCTTTTCAGGATCAACGCCTTCACGACAACTTTAAAAATGGTCAACCCGATGGGGGTAAAATCAACCTGCTGATCATGTTTGCCCTCGTGGCACTTTGTTCGGTTTTAATCGCCAGTTTTAATTATATCAATCTGGCTACTGCCAAAGCCCTCAGAAGGACCAAAGAAATTGGCTTGCGAAAAGTAATTGGCGCAAAAAAGTGGAATTTGATGGCTCAATTTCTCACTGAATCCTCCATACTTGTAACAATCTCCTCCATTCTTGCACTGGTCCTTTCCTCGGTATCTATTCCCTTTTTTAACGAACTGGTTTACAAGGAAATTTCAATCGACTTTGGCAACCCGCAATTGTATTTTTTTCTTGGGACCATATTCGTAATGACAGTCCTGCTCTCTGGTGTCTATCCAGCGATATTTCTCGCTTCCTTCAATCCCTTCCATGCCCTCAAAAGCATATTACCATCTAAAGGATTCCAACCAGTTTTAAGGAAGGTACTTGTAGGTTTCCAATTCATTACTTCCATCGTACTCGTTTCATCCGCGTTTGTTGTCTCGCAGCAACTCAAGTACTTCACTACCAAGGACCTGGGATTTGAAAAAGATCAAGTCGTTTATCTGGAACTGGACCAAAATACTTTTGATAAACATGATGTGGTTAAATCTAGTCTCCTGGCACATTCCGGAGTAGAGGCCGTGGGCTTTTCTAACCACGATTTCATAGGTCCGAGCATTGGATACACGGGCGATGTTCGTTGGAGATTACATACGGACGATACTGAAATATTCTTCGGTATCCATGAGGTCGATGTGGAATTAACATCCCTGTTAGGTATGGAACTGTTAAGTGGTAACACTTTTAATAAGTCACTATCCGATGGATCGAAGGAGTTCTTAATTAATGAAACAGCGGCGTTAGCGCTAGGGTTTGATAATCCGATTGGTGAAAGTTTGTCGTTCTGGGGAAAACAAGGTGAAATCGTGGGCGTAATTAAAGATTTCCATGTGGCTACATTGCATAGTAAGATCCAGCCAGTCATCATGATCAACAAGCCCACTGGCCGCTTTGTCTTTATTAAGTCTCAACCCAATCAACTAAATGAAGTGGTTGCACACGTGATTCGTGTACATGAGGGTCTAAGTACCCTTCCGGTGAAATATAATTTTTTGGACCGGCGAATCGAAGCCAGTTACGAAGGGGAAATCACCTTGCAAAAACTCACAGGTTACAGTTCGTTGCTTGCTACGCTCATCAGCATGCTAGGATTGCTTGGACTGGCAACTTATTCCTGCCAGCGCAGGATTAAAGAAATAGGAATTCGAAAAGTACTGGGCAGTGATACCTGGCAGTTGGTGCAATTATTGACGAAAGATTTCACCATCATCATCTTTTTCTCCTTGTTGGTTGGAGCACCCTTTGCATATTACGCTATAAACAATTGGCTGGAAGGTTTTGCCTACCGCATTACTGTAACCTGGTGGCCGTTCATACTAGCAGGTCTGTTGGCTATGATCCTTACATGGCTGATCGTAGGCTCCCAAACGATTAGGGTAGCAAACATTAATCCGTCACGTTCTTTGCGGAATGAGTGATTTCTTTAAATTGAAATCATTGCTTGCTATCTTTACTTGAAAGTCACGAAGATTCAATTGAAATATCAATCTCAAAATCCGATATCGA
Source organism: Cyclobacteriaceae bacterium (assembly GCA_965215825.1). GTDB lineage: Bacteria > Bacteroidota > Bacteroidia > Cytophagales > Cyclobacteriaceae > JAWPMT01. The sequence goes on from CBDCEM010000003.1 coordinate 4,279,628, forward strand.
GCGAAACAAGTGGCTCAAAACCTCCTTGATGGACTTCATGAGAACTCCCAGCCTAAAGCTAAAATTCTGACTGAAGCTTCTGACGTAGAGGAAATAATTTTGGAATAACTTCCTGATCACAGTAGTATAGAATTACCCATCTCGACAACCAAATAACAATTTTGATGTCCAGCCAAGAGCCAGAACAGTGCGAGATTTGCGAAAAAGAATTGCCGCTAACCTTCCATCACCTAATCCCTAAAAGGTGTCATAGCAATAAGTGGTTCAGGAAAAGATACAGTCGTGAAGAGATGAATACAAGGGGCATTTACGTTTGTCGAAAATGCCACAGCTATATTCATACGGTAGCCGGACAAAAAGAGCTGGGACGTGACTACAATACCCTCGAAAACTTGTTGAAACATGAGAAAATGGCTAGCTATAAAGGTTTTATGACAAGAAGATCATGAAATTGAGAACAGGCTATTACATTTAATTCTGGTAAGGTATCCGAAAAATTCAAGCGCTTTTTTAATGACCTTATTTACCTTTAGTGTGTTGTATCATTATCCTCATCGATAAGATGTATTTCACTTCTTCCAGGGAAAAACGGTTTTGGCTTTTTGCCGCTCTTGTCGCAATCACAATCTTTCTCACCCTATTTGTTGGCAAACCTCTGGAAAAGTATTTGATGAGTCAGAATTTACAAGCTGTACTCTTTTTAGGAGGTATGGCATTGGTTGCATTGACGATTTTTTCCCATGGTGCTCACCTTCGTATTAGAGAAATGGATTTCGCGATACTCATTGGGCTAGTTGCGATTTATTTCATGTTCTTCTTCAGGTTAGGGGCTCCCGAAAGAAGTCATTTGATCGAATACAGCGTTCTGGCTGTTTTCATTCACGGAGCTCTCGCCGAAAGAGCTAATCATTTCCAATTTCCATCGTGGCGAGCAGCATTATTGGCTGGGTTTATTACCATAGCAATAGGCTCCATTGATGAGAGTCTGCAAATCTTCCTTCCTCATCGTGTATTTGATGTAAACGATATCATATTTAATGGCCTTGTAGCGATATTAGCCATAGGGGCCAGCATGATTTTGAACAAGGTTCAGCTGCGTTTGCGTAAAAAAGCCTAATACACTAGTTGAGCAATAAAGGAAGTGCGCATAACAAACCTTCCTCCTAATCGTTGCATCAATATGCGTCAACTCAAAATATTTTTCTGGCAATGTGCAGGAGCTCATCGGCCTGTGCTTGACAATTGCCCGTCTGAATCCAGTAAATACGCTGGCATTGGAGCAACTATTTTTTTTACAGGGATATTCGCCGCACTTGCCGGCGGCTATGCATTATACACCGTTTTCGACAACTACTGGATCGCCGCCTTGTTCGGAATTTTATGGGGATTAATGATTTTCAACCTCGATCGGTTCATCGTATCTAGTATGCGCAAGAATGGTAATCCGCAACGTGAGTGGTTAATGGCAGCTCCAAGATTGATTCTGGCCATCATTATCTCCATTGTTATTGCTAAACCTTTGGAGCTGAAGATCTTTGAAAAAGAGGTTGATTCAGAAATAACTCACATGATACAGGAAGACCTGCATACACAAGAAGATCAGATCAAAAACAGATCTTTAGAATCACGAGAACGACTGAATGCAGAGATTGCTACCTTAAAAGCGGAAATAACTGATAAGACCCGATCCCGTGATGATCTCCGAAAGATTGCACAACAAGAAGCTGATGGCACGGGGGGGACTCAAAAAAGAAATGCAGGGCCGATCTACCAGATCAAAAAAGCTGATGCTGACAAAGTCGAGGAAGAATTATCCCTATTGATGGTTAACAATCAGCAACTCATTAATGAAAAGCAAAATGCACTTGTTGCGCTTGAACAAAAAGAGAGCGACGCATTGAGCGAAATCAAAAAGAGCCAATTAACTGGTTTGGCTTCACGAATTGAGGCACTTGATCGATTAACTCAAGAGAGCAAAGCCATTGCCGTTGCCCATTGGTTCATCTTGCTTCTTTTTCTTGCTGTAGAAACAGCTCCCATTTTCGTGAAGCTCATATCAAACAGAGGGCCTTATGATTTTGTTTTGAAGAAAGAGGAATATGGTGTAGAAGCAGCTTATTATGAAGACCTGGCTAAGGTCAATGCCATGATCAAAAAACGTGCTGATAAGTTGACTGATGAGGAAATAGAATATGTTCAGAACAGGCTTAGACTTAGTCTGGAAGGAACTTAGTCTCCACTCTCAAAGGTTCAAATGTTGAGGTCTCAATAAGTTGAGGGCCACTTCTCTGTTGTTTTAAGAAAGATGAGGTCCTTACTTTAACCTGACAAAAAATATCACAAGTCCTTTTGTGAAATTTCATTGCTTTCTGCATCTCAATAAGAAAAGGCAATGAGAACATGTATTATATTATTGCTGTCTCATCTGATATTGCTGAGCAGCAACGCACAAAACTTCCGTGAAACCGAACTTAAAACAACCATCACCGCAGCCACCGTATTTCTGGAAGGAGCTCAAATTACCAGGCTTGGACAAGTAAATCTTCAAGATGGCCATTCCGAAGTTGTCCTTGAATCGCTATCTCCCTACATCGCTGAAAAAAGTATCCAGGTAAAAGCGGAAGGAGAATTCACTATCCTTTCTGTCAATCATGAACTAAACCATCTGAATGAATTGGATAAAAATGATGAAGTTCAAAACCTGGAAAATGAAATCAAGGCCCTGGAAAAAAATTTAAGCATCAATGAAGTACGATTGGAAGTCTTACATGAAAAAGAAAGCCTACTGGCAGTCAATAAAAAATTGGACAAGGATCAGGGTGGAAGTCTGTCACAGTTAAGAGAAGCCATAGATTTTTACGATGAACAACTTAGTGAAATAAAGACAGAGGCATTGGAAGTCGAAGAAAACAATATGACTATTCTCGAAAAAAAGGCAAAGCTTGAACAACAGATCCGCAGCATCGAGCAACGAAAAGATTTGCCTTTTGGTGAAATAAGAGTTCGCCTTGAAACCCAGGGTGCAACCAAAGGAATTTTCACCATCACATATCTTGTGGCCAATGCGGGATGGTATCCAAAATACGATATAAGAGTCTCCAATATCAACGAGCCCTTGCAACTGCGCTACAAGGCAGATGTTTTTCAAAATACTGGCGTTAATTGGGAAAAGGTAAAACTTCGATTGTCCAATGGCACGCCTAATCAAAGTGGACTGGCTCCGGCACTGGAAACGTGGTATTTGAATTATACCTTCAACACTTATCAACCCTATATTTATCGGGAACCTCTGGGAAAAGTAGGGCAGGTAGCAGGAAAAGTGATTGACGAGGCAGGAGATCCGATACCAGGGGTCAATGTGGTAGTCAAAGGAACTACCGTAGGCACCACTACCGACATTGAAGGAAACTACATGCTGACTTTGCCCAATGGAGCAACTTCACTTACTTTTTCCTTCATTGGACTGAAATCAAGAGAGTTGCCGATTACCTCTTCCAAAATTTCGACACAACTTGAATCCGATACTTATGAACTGGAAGAAGTTGTTGTAAGTGCCTTCAGCGAAGCACCACGCATTCGAATAAGAGGTAGCAGTTCGATTGCAAAAAGCACACGTACGGCAAACGCCATTACTTCAACAGTCTTTGAAAATCAAACTACAGTGGAATTTGAAGTAGATAAACCATACTCTCTCGAATCCAACAACGAAAGGCTTTCTGTTAACCTTCAGACACACAACATAGATGCAAGTTACGAATACTTCGCAGCTCCCAAATTAGACAAAGACGCATTTTTGATTGCTCAAATCACTGATTGGGACCAGTACAACCTCCTTGAAGGGGAAGCGAATCTATACTTCGAAGGCACCTTTGTTGGACGGTCGGTATTGGACGCAAAATCCTTATCAGATACGTTGAGTATTTCTTTGGGAAGAGACAAAAGCATTGTCATCGGGAGGTCTAAAATTGATGACTTCACCAAAAAGAAAACGATTGGAAGCAATCAAATAAACAGTAGAGGTTTCAAGATCCTTGTCCGCAATAAGAAAAACCAATCCATCAAATTGACACTGACCGATCAAGTACCTGTTGCCGCGATCAATGCTATTACAGTGGATGTAGGCAAGCTTTCGGGAGCAACACATCAGGAAAAAACAGGCCTGCTATCATGGAATATTAACCTTGAACCTCAGGAGCAAAAAGAAATCGTGTTTTCGTACTCGGTAAAGTATCCCAAAAAAGAGTCAATCAATCTTGAATAAAAACACGTCCTCCAGGCAACCATCTGGTTGATGCATTTCGTAATGCTGGAAATTCAAAATAGATACTTAAAACGTGGTTGCTATTCATGGTTTAGATGGTTCCTACTACATGGGAACCTTTTTTTGTCCAGTTGAAGTATCCAGGCATCTTACAAAAAACGCTACCTTTTACACCCTGGCTAAAACTAATCACTAATTCTACCACTAAATGCTTTTCAACGTAGAGATATAAAATGGCAATCACATTCAACTTATGGGTGCTCTTGTTTGGATCAGGTCTTGTCATTGGCGTATTCCTCCAGTTCCTGTTTCTGTCTTCTGCCAAACGGCACTCCATTCATTTCAGAAATATATCCGCAGCTTTGTTTGTCATGACCCTCCTGCTCCTGGACGAATTCATGCAGGAAAGTGACCTGATTGATTATTACCCATTTTTTTTGGAAATAACTCTTGTGGCAGATCTACTGATTTGGCCTTTTCTACTCTTTTATTTCCAGGCAGTCTTTGGGAATAGAAACAGTTATGGCATCGAAGACCTTTTCCTATTCGTTCCCTTCGTCATCGGGCTTTTTTGGCAATGGTCATATCTCGTATCAAGCGGCCCGGAAAAGGTTGCTTATTTCCAGTCCACTCTTCCTAAGTCATTCGAATACTTTGTTGCATTTAAAGCACTTACTTCTTTCGTCTTTCTTGCTATCACCTTATCTGTTTTACATCCCCGGACACGGTCATTAGGAAAACCAGTGCCCTCTCGTCAAAAACAATTTCTGAGACATTATCAAAGAGCCATTTGGAGTGTTCTTGTTATCATGGCTTTAATGTATGGTTCCTTTTTCTTACGTCAGACGGGTATCTCCCCGGGATTCCCGTCAGATAAAATTGGAAGCCTGCTCATCATGAGTACTTTTTATCTTCTGGGTATTTTGGCCTTCAATACTGCCAAGCTGGATCAGCCTTCGTATTCAGCCTATATTATCACATCTCTACAAAAACAAGAAGCCAGCTACATTGATCAACTATTGTCCTATTTCGATACGGAAAAACCATACCTTCAAGATGAATTGAGCATCAAAGCAACAGCGCAACGCCTGGACCTTTCAACTCAACAACTTTCATATTTGCTCAATCAGCAGGTTGGTGTATCGTTTCAGGATTTTGTAAATGGATACCGGGTCGCCTACTTCAAACAGGCCATTGAACAAGAAGAACACCACAGCAAGACATTGTTAGGTATAGCGTTGGAATCAGGGTTTAAAAGTAAGGCCACGTTTAACAGAGCTTTCAAAAATTCAGAAGGGGTCTCTCCATCTGTTTTTGTGAAAAAAACGAGAGAAAAGGTCTCAAATTCGAATTGAGTCGACTTTTCCCGTTTTTGATATTTGGTTTAGGCAAAACTCAAATATCTATGAAAGGTCTATGTTTATTGTTCATTGTTCTCTGCTGCTTTCAGGCAAGTGCATTTATTAAAAAAGAGTCTGTGTCATTCCAAAGTGGTTCGCACCGTCTCTCTGGTACCGCTCTCATCCCGAAAGGACCCGGTCCCTTTCCTGCAGTTGTATTTTTACATGGCTCAGGCGCGGCTACACGCGATCAAAATAAGTGGCGTGCAAAAAAATTTACCCAACAAGGTTACATTTCACTCATTTTTGACAAACGTGGTGCAGGGGAATCTCAAGGCTCCGAGGAGGATTGGCGTTATTTTAGCTTCGATTCATTAGCTCAGGACGCAATTGCAGCTGTTGACTACTTGTGCGCAAGAAAAGACGTCAACCCAGATCAAATAGGGCTAATAGCTGCGAGTCAAAGTGGTTGGGTCGCCCCAATTGCCGCTGTGAAATCGAAGCGAATTTCATTCATGATCCTCATTTCGGCATCAGTCAGTACAGTAGCTGAGGACCGGATATTCGAACGGTCCGAAAGGCTAAAACATGAGGGATTCAATACAACACAGCGATCAGAGGTGATGTTAATGCAGAAGCTCGATCATAATGTCACAAGAAATCCCGAAAGGTTCCCCGAATTCGAAACACTGTGGACGCAAAATCAGTCAAAAGCCTGGTTTCCCAGGGTTTATCCCTCGGACTACTTTTTACAGGATCCAGCATCGAGTGTCTATCGAAAGTGGTTCAGAAATGTCCTTGATTTTGATCCAGTACCTTTTTTCGAGACGTTGAAAATTCCCATATTCTGGCTTTTCGGAGATCCTGCTCTGGACCGGTTTGGGCCTGTTGAAAAAAGCGTGGAACAGGTGAATAATCTGATTGCCAGCGGGAAACCATTTCAGTTAATACAGTACGAGGGTGCGGATCATAATCTTAAAGGTGCTGCTTATTTCGAAGACATGTTTGATTGGTTAAATGGCAATTCCCATTGAATCAGAGCATTAATCATGCGTTTCTGGTAACCATTGCAGGGAATGAAGTAGCGTGTTGTCCGTGAAATTGTTCCGATCCTCGTTTGCAACGAGGATCAGTTAAATCATCAAGTTTCTAACTTGGCTTAGATAATAACGAACTGACTTCCGGATAACCGCTCATTCACGCAGGCACATCTTCAAAATTATCTACCTTCACCTTCCAAATCAACCCAACCCATGGATGAATATGTCCTGAAGGCGAAACACTATGAACCGTTTCCCTGGTCCTCGTTACAAACGAGGACGAAGATTTAGATGGCAACATGTCATCAAGCTCGCCTCAATCGAGTATAGGCAATACAATCCGAAAGCAACTTTCATTACCGCCAACCCTTTCATAACCGATACTCCCACCATGGGCTTTCACAATCTTACGGCTCAACGCAAGCCCGATCCCTGAACCGGTTTCTTTGGTAGTATAAAATGGAACGAAAATCTGATGCAAGTGCTCGGGCTTTACACCTGAGCCATTATCACTAACCTCTATCATCACTTTATCATCTTTCCCATAAAGCTTTAGTTTCACCCAGCCAGACTCCTGACTTCCAATGGCCTCCTTAGCATTTTTAAGGAGATTAATCAGTACCTGGACTACCAGGCCTTTATCCATGGATAAAGTTCCCTTCAAACGATCCTCCACCAAAACATGGCCTTCTGCGGTAGCAGGCACCAAGGCATCGATCAATTCTGAAGATTGGACCAACACCTTTTTTGGTTTAATGGTTTTATTAATTTTTCTATACCCCTCTACAAATTCGAGCATTCCTTTGGTACGCTCTTCAATGGCCAAAAGGCTTTTCCCCACGTTTTTCTGCGACTTGGGTTCCAGTTGATTGAGGCCCTCCTTTGTTACAAGTTTTTTATTTACTATTTCGATCAGGGATAAGATCGGAGATGTGGAATTCATGATCTCATGAGTCATGACCCGCATCAGCTTTTGATAGCTTTCCACTTCGTTGGTTTCGAGCGTATGGCTGATATCCATAAAGGACAAAAGTTTGTACGAGTATCCCAGCAATTTGAAGCTTTCCGTTTTAATCAATACACGCTTTTGACCAAGTTGCTCAATGAACTCAACCGAGGGTCTATCTTCCTGCCAAACTTCATCATGAAAACCTGAAATGAAAGCCTGGAGCTGTGATGTCTTAGGGGCCAACTTTCTACCGATCAAATTCAAGAAGGGTTCGTTTGCAAAAACAGCTTCTCCTGACGCGGCATAACACGCCAATCCAATTGGAACGTGAGTTAGGACAGTTTTCAATAGCAAGTGATCTGACTCCTGTTGCCGTTTTACCTGCTCAAAGGAACGAGTGATCATTTCATAAGCATCCCTTAATTCTTTGGATTCGTAAAAATGCTGATAACTTCTTGTGAAATCATGGTGTTCAATGGACAATAGAAATCGAGACCAGTTTCTTTCCTGTCTTCGCAGAAACCAATACAATTCAAGAACTGAGATCAACGCAAACAATCCGAAGATTGCTGGCGTTACGACGAAATCTGTTTTGACAAAACTGTAGCTCATGCCCAAGGCAAACAATGCTAGTAAAAGCACGCGCCATAGAATGTGAAACAAACTTTTGCTAAAGATCATACTTCTTCATTTTGCGATACAGGGTATTTCGACCAATCCCCAGTTCATTAGCTGCTCTGGAAATATTACCGCTGTGTCGATGTAAAATTTCCCTGATTTTCTCCTTCTCTAATTCATAAAGATTATCTTCTTGCTGGGGTTGTTTGGAAGTACTGGACAAAGGGTTTTCGGCTTCTCCCATGATGACCATCTTCTCGATAGTATTTTGTAACTCGCGAATATTTCCCGGCCATTCATAGAGACGATAGTTCTTGAGTTGTTCTTTGTCAATTTTTGCCGATTTCTTGTATTTGCGATTATAGGTTTCTAGAAAATGTGTAACCAATGGTTTAATGTCTTCCGGTCTGTGTCTCAGTGGAGGGATTTCTATGGCAATGGTGTTGATGCGATAGAGAAGATCTTGTCTAAAATGATTCGGATCAGCCAAACTTTCTAAAGACAAATGTGTTGTGCTGATCACACGAATATTCACAGATCGGGGGCGATGATCACCCACCCGAGTGACGGTTCTATTTTGCAAAGCATTCAAAAGTTTGGCCTGCAAATGCAGGGGAAGATCACCCACTTCATCCAACAGTAGCGTGCCCATGTTCGCCATTTCCAACATCCCCATCCGATCTTCCATCGCATCGGTAAAAGCTCCTTTCACATGACCAAAGAGCACCGATTCAAACAAGGTTTCTGTCACAGCACTTAAATCGACATGTATCAACGGTTGGTGAACCCTTGAAGAATGTTGGTGGATCATTCTGGCAACCATTTCTTTTCCGGTCCCGTGTTCTCCAAATATCAAAATTGATGCATCTGTCTGTGCCGCCTTTTGAATGGTCTGATAAAGTGAATGCATCGCCTGAGACTTACCGAGGACGACTTCCCCGACCTGATTCATTTGTTTTGCCAGGTGTTGTTTTGTTTCATTTGCTTCATTTAAAGAAAGCTGTGACCTGACCAGGTTCCTCGCGGTGTGAATGGTCGCCACTAATTTCTCATTAGCAAATGGCTTTTCTAAAAAATCCGAAGCTCCCATTTTCAATGCATTCACAGCCAATTCCAAAAAGCCACTAGCCGTTAACACCACAATAGATACCAGGGGATGTTTTTCCTTCGTACGCTTGATCCAGGCAAGCCCTTCTTGTCCATCTTCATCTCCTTTTGAAAAATTCAAGTCCAGCAGCATCACATGAATCGGATTTCGAGCAATGATATCTTCAATCCGATTGGGGTCGGTTGTGGTTATTACTTCGCCAAAATCATCTTCCAATACCATCTGAATGGTATGAAGTAATATAGGATCATCATCTACAGCCAATATTTCCACCTGGGAAATATACCGACTTTTACTGTTCCACCCCGGAACACTTTAGTGTCCCAACATGATCAAAAAACGAACAGAAATTCAATGAGATATCATTAACATATTGACTTACAGTCACTTATGAAATTTGGTAGCATTTTGGACATAAACTGATCAAATTTGAAATGCCATGCTGAAGACTTACTTCAAATCCATTCTACGAAACCTCTGGAAAAACCGCGTCACCTCCGCTATTAACGTATTGGCTCTTACCCTTGGTCTAAGCAGCGTGATGTTCCTGTACATTCAGGACGAGTATGAAACCAGCTTCGACACCCATCAACCACTTGTTGATCAGATTTATCGGGTAAATGTAACCATGAGTTACCCTAATAGGGTACATCGGGATGGCAACACGCAATCAAAGCTGGTAAACGTTCTTCGGGATGAGTTCCTTGATCTTGAAGCGGCATTCCAGGTCATCGGACCTATGGGTCCCCTCGTCACCATTAATCCCGGTGAACAAAATGAAAAGGTGTTTGAAGAGACATTTAACATGTTCTATGCCGACAGTGTCTTCCTTAAATACATGGACTATGAGTTTGTTACTGGTAACCCGAGAACTGCTCTTGATACCCGAAATGCCATTGTTCTTTCTACGAAGATGGTCTCTAAATACTATCCTGATTACGCGGGTAGAGAAATCGAACTTCTGGGAACAGAAATCGGCATTTATGATTCCTTGCGTGTGTACGTGACAGGCGTAGTAGAAACACCCCGAAGCAACAGCAATTTTCCATTTGAAATGTTGGTCTCCTCCGAAATCTATTACCAGCTCAATGAATGGGATCGGGACAATTGGGGCAATATATCTTCCGGTCTCACCTTTGCCGTATTGCCGAAAAACATGAACCCTAAGCAAATTGATGAGCGTTTTCCGGATGTACTCACAAAATACTTCGATGAAGATGATCAAAAACGCATTGCATATAGCTTACTCAACCTGAAAGAACTTCACAGTACTGCTGACTGGGGCTTTTTCAATGGCAATTATTCTTCAGACCCTTCAATGACCATAGGATTCCTGGCCGTAGGTTTATTTATTCTAATCTCGGCCTGTATCAATTTTATCAACTTACAAACCGCCCAGGCCATCAATCGATCAAAAGAAGTAGGCATACGAAAAGTCATGGGAGGTAAACGCTCTCAGCTAATCATTCAGTTCTTGATTGAGACCCTCATTTTAACTTTTGTTTCATTTATTCTCGCCCTTTGGATCACCGAGTTGGCCCTGGATGGCTGGAATGGCCTCTTATCCCTGGTCAGAATGAATCTCCAGATCACTGGTTCTTCTCTGATTTTTGGCGTGTTTCTGATAATAATTGTCAGCTTCCTGGCAGGTATCTATCCAGCTTTGAAGCTCTCTTCATTTCAACCTTCAGAATCACTTCGAAGTGGATTTTCATTACTTTCTGAAAAGAAAAATGGGCTGAGCCTGAGACAAGTTTTGGTGATCACACAATTCATCATTACCCAGGTATTGGTCATTGGCACCATCGTTATTGCTCGTCAAATGAACTATTTCATTAACAAGGACATGGGGTTTGATAAAGATGGGATGGTCACATTCACTGCATATGATCCTGATTCGCGACAGATTGACAGATTGGCTCAGGGAATTGAAGCCATGCCTGAAGTAACTTCTTTTTCCATTTCCTCAGGCCCCCCTATGGATGCAGGCAGGTATGCTACTGCGTTTTATGAAGTAGGTCACGAGGACAAGGACATGATGCGAACGCGGAATAAATTTATTGATCACCGCTTTCTCACACACTTCGGTATTGATCTGGCCGCTGGCAGAAATTTCCGTCCTACCGAATATAATGACACCATCGATGCCTTTATTGTCAATGAAGCCCTGGTCAAGCAACTCGAAGTTGCTACGCCTGAAGAGGCCATTGGTAAACAATTGCGATGTTATGGCAGTACAGCCCGAATTGTCGGAGTAGTTAAGGATTTTCACATAGATAAAATGGACAAAGCCATCGAACCTTTAATTATGTTCCCATGGAGATCCCGTGTCAACAATGTCACCATTTCCGTTCAGCCAGGCCAGCTAAATAGTGCCATATCAAAATTTGAAGCGCTGTGGTTAGACGTTTTCCCAACCCGAGTATTCAAATATGAAACAGTAGACGAGCTCATGGAGCAGGCCTACACGGTAGAAAACATCATGCTCAAAAGCATTAGAGTATTCTCTCTATTGGCTGTCCTAATTGGTTGTCTTGGACTATATGGGTTGGTGTCCTTTATGGCCCATCGAAAGATGAAGGAGATTGGAATAAGAAAAGTCCTGGGGGCCACATACCAACAAGTCTTGTACATTTTCTCAAAGAAGTTCTTTGTCCTGACTTTTGTGGCCTTTATTATCAGCGCTCCGTTGGCATACATGGCAATGCAGGCCTGGTTGAGTAATTACGTTTATCGGATTCCATTGGATTGGCAGGTTTTCACCATGGCATTTTTTGCTACTTTAATTCTCACAATCGTAACAGTTGCTTATATCGCTACACGCACAGCGCTGACTAACCCAGCAGACACCTTGCAATTTGAGTGACGAAATAGGGAGTTGATAAAAATAATATCAACTCCCTCTTCCATTTAGAAATGAATATTCAAATTTGAAAAGTGGGTAACTATTTGTTTGTGAAGTAGTTTCGCAATCAAGATAAGTAACCCTACATGAGCAAGAAAAAGACGTTTCGAGTATACGAAGAGGAAGAAAGCCGAGAATTAATCAAGGAAGAAACTCTAGACGAGGCCGGAAACATGATCTCCTACATGAGTAACGAGTCTCCCGAAACCACTGAAGGCTTCTATGAGTACGACGAGCGAGGAAATATGATCTCGGAAAGGGAGATCATCGATGGAGCCGAAGCTTCCAAGCTCGTTTTCGAATATGATGAAAAAGGCAATCTTATCCATACGAAACAATACGTAGCAGATGAGATCTTCGAAGAGGTCATTCACGAATATTCAGACAATGGCGTAATCATGCGGAAAATGAGATTTGGTGATGAAATCGAGCGTAAAGCGGAAACCAAAAATGGGGACACCTCTATCCGTGAGGTTTTTGAAGATGGTGAGCTTTCAGAAAGGCAAAAAGTGACTTTCGAACCAGCTTCCCACACCTACTTCATCGAGGTAGAGGACCCGGAAGGAAATCCGAAATCTACCATGGTTCGCATCGAAGATGAGTCGGGAAATCTATTGAAAGAGGAGCTCAAAAACCTCAAGGGCCAAATGCTCGCTAATCAGGAGTACAAATACGACCAGGGTTTGCTGATCTATGAGAAGCATGAAAATCATTTGAAAGGATATCACTTTGAGGTCATCAACGAATACAATGAAAATAAACAACAAATAAGTACTGAAACCCGATCATTGGCAGGTCATTTGATTGAATTTGAAAAGACGGAGTACGACAATCAAGGTAGAGCTATCGTCGCGCGAGGCGTGTCCAGGATAGGTGAAAAATATGTACTGGAATATGAATATGAGTGATTAGTGACGAGTGTTTACCCTTTAAGGGAGGTTACATGTTTTCCTAATCAAGTACGCCAGTCTTAATAAACTTTAACCTACGTTCTTTGCAAAAGCAGATTATGGTGACTTATTTAGAGTCCATATTTTTTAACTGCTTAGTTTTTCATGACAACTCGTATCATCCGGACGCTATTGCTGCTGGCAATTTTACCTTATACAGCTTATTGCCAGGAACAGGAAATCATAGAAGCTTTTGATAAGTATAGAAGTGCCAATCCCACTGAAAAGGTCTATTTACACACAGACAAGGAAGTTTATGCCCCTGGCGAGACCCTTTGGTTCGCTGCTTATCTGGTCGATGGAACCAATCATCTCCCCTCTCAGCTCAGTTCCGTTGTTCATGTAGAGCTACTTGATAAAAAAGATTCTATCCTGGTAGCCATGTCTCTGAAAATGATGGATGGTGCCGGGGCGGGAGATATCATATTAGGAGACTCGATCCCCACGGGAGAGTATTTCCTTAGAGGTTTTACACATTACCAAAGAAATTTTGATCCTGCCTTCATCTTTTCAAAATCACTATTTCTGGTCGATTCAGAAGTAGACGACAATTCAGGTTCGGAATCCATTGCTGCCGGAGGTCATGACTTTCAATACTTCCCTGAAGGTGGAGACCTGATCGCAGGTATTGTAAATCAAGTGGCCATAAAAGCGACGAATGACAAAGGCGTTGGATTGGATGTTGAGGGAACAGTTCTCGATGAAGCAGAAAATACTGTCGTGACCTTTAAATCTATCCATCAGGGAATGGGAAGGTTACTTTTTACACCACAAGCAGGAAAGTCCTATTCATTTAAGTATACGATCGACGGCAAAGAATATCGGATACCGATCAAAACTCCACTTGAGAAGGGATGCAAACTATCAGTCCGACCCACTAAAACGGCGTTCAATATCACAGGAAATGTGACCTCCGATATGAACATCAACGACTGTATGATTGTAGGTCATGTCCGCGGACAGGTTTATATGATCGCCAAACCAGAAGGGCGCGAATACATCTACGCTAAGGTCCCTTATAATCGCATGCCCAATGGTATCATTCACCTGACAATGCTATACAAGGGAGTACCCATGCAGGAACGATTGATCTACAATGAAAATCCGATTTTACTTCCGACACTTTCTTTTACAACATCACCAAACTTGCTTAGACGGCAAAAAATACAACTAGAGGTCAATGCATTGAATCAGGATGGTACTCCTGCCGAAGGGAAAATTTCAGCAGCTATTCTGAGTACGGAAATCAATACCAATCAAATCTCGATCGATAGTTACCTTAATGTCTTTTCTGACCTGAAAGGCGTCGTTCAAAACCCTTCGCATTACTTCAACAAAGAAAACCCCATGAGGTTAACCCATCTGGACATTCTCATGCTAACACAGGGATGGCGTCGATTTGTATGGGCCGACTTGTTGCAAGGGCAGTTTCCTGAAATCAATTACTTCGCGGAAAAAGGCTTCTCGATCGAAGGTCAGATTGTGGATTATTACAAAAGGCAAAAACCCAAGTCGGGTACAGTGGTACTAAGTTTTCTGGAAAACTTGCTTTTCAATGAAGAAGCTACTGCTGACGAAGACGGTAATTTCTATTTCGATGCCTTGGATATTAAAGATTCAGTGACAGTGATGGTACAAGCCATGAGGAAAGGGAAAAAAGACAAATCAAAAAGAGAAACTGGCTCATTTGTTAGGCTAAAAACTCCGGATTCATTAGCCAACGAAATGACCATGATTACGCAGTTGGGGGGAGAAACAGACACAAAATTTGCGGAAATACTAGCGGAGGTTGAGGAATATACCTACAAGACCGATGATGTCATCGAACTGGAAGAATTCACTGTATCCGCTAACAAAATCCAGAAAGTAAACGATAGTCCTTTCCGAAGACCAAGCATGCTCCATGGAGAAGCACAAAGTCGAATGGTGATGGATTCTGTGGCCGGACTTGAAACATACCAGCATGTTTTTGATATGATTACTGGTCGTTTAACGGGTGTTCAGGTTCGAGGAACAGGTGAGGATCGTCAGGCATTCGTCCGTGGAACTCAAGCAACACTTATGGTAGATGGCGTGCAAACTACAAATGATTACGTTTCTTTAATGGACCCCAGGAGTATAGAATTTGTAGAAGTTATCGGCGCCATTCAGGCTGCGGTTTATGGGGCAGGTGGGCCAATCGTTGCTTTTTACACCCGACAAGGTTATGTAGCTGAAGAAGAAGCAGACCCAAGAGGCATTCAGGTATTCAGGCATCCGGGTTATTACCAGGCGCGGGAATTTTACACACCAAATTACGATGAGTTGACTACTGAAGAGGCATTGGCCAAAGACTTGAGAACCACGCAATACTGGACCTCCATCAGAGATATCAAAAATGGCAAAACGACCATTGAATACACGGCCTCCGACGATGTGGGGAGTTTTGTGCTGTATGTTGAGGGGTTAACCAAGGAAGGCGAGCCATTTACAGGGCAATACAGATTTGAGATCAACGACTTCTGATAACCTCAATAATCGGAATTCGTTAGTAACAGGAGTCAACTACTCAAAAGAAGTCATGAAAACCCTAACCTACCTCGTGTTATCTTGCTTGTTTATAGCCCAAGTTCATGCGCAAGAAGACCGTCAATTGGTCGAACGGGCTTGTCTTGATTACCTCGAAGGATTTTATGAGGGCGACACCACTAAACTCATCCGAAGCATCAACCCCACCCTACATAAATTTGGATTTTGGAAAAATAAGGAGTCTGACAAATACGAACTCGATAGCTATATGACGTTTGATCAGGCCAAGGCTTATGCCAATGGGGTTAGGGAAAAACAGCGATTCCCAAAATCGGATGCACCTAAAAAAGTCGAGGTGCTGGATGTGATGAATCAGATCGCTTCAGCAAAAGTTACGGCGTGGTGGGGAACAGATTACATCCTATTAGCACGTAGGGAAGGGAAATGGATGATCGAGCAGGTAATATGGGAAGGCCCATTACAGCAGTAATTTAAGCTGCCTACTTCCAGCTGACCACCTTAATTTTTGGATATTTCGCTTTATGCTTTTTCATGTTCTCCCGAGCTTCTGTCAATGACCCAAACTCGCCGATAAAGAAGTAATATTTTTCCATATCCATTCCTGATCCAATTTGAATCCCCTGTCCTTCAAATTCGCTCATTTTATCGACCAGCGCAAAAAGGTCAGTTTCTGTATCGACCACCACATAATGTTTACCTCCCATCATTGGTGTCAGGTTAATGGTTATCTCAGATGTACTATTTCCATTATCATTATCCCAATTGTCCCAATCCACATCTAAATCGGGTGACCATGAACCCGATCCAGATCCATTTTCTTCAATTTTTTCCAACACCAATGCTTTAATATCACTAGCGTAATTCTTTGACCGGGCATACTTCTGATATTCTTCCAATTCGGTTACCGGGATCATAAAACTGGTCAAAATGCTACGAAGATCATTGGTCAATAATTCAGGCTCATCTCTCCAGTACATAAAATAAGAAGTAGCCAGATCATGATTATAAATCTGAGTAATCAGTTCTCGCCAACTGAGTTCAATCAATGTATAGGCAATTCTGAGGTTTCTATCGTTCATGAGGAGGTCATAGACCCCTCGCTCTCTTTCCCTCGCAAATTTCAGGTAATAAGCCATAAACACATTGAATTCGAAGTAAGCAGCAAGGCTGTTGGTCGACCCGGAAACTTTTGGGTCTTCCATGCCCGAGATCAATTCATACTCTGCTTTTATGCCATGATGATACGCATTGAATTCTTCCATTAGACCATAAATCCCTTTTACATTAGAGGTGGTTCTGGCTTCTCCGGGTCTAAGCTCTTTCACTCCATAAGCTTCCAGTTCATCTTGACTAAGTTTACTATTTTCATCCGAAACATCGTCTCCCCACTCCTGAATGTAAGTCTCGTATCTGGACATTTCCTTGACTGCCTCCGGAAAATAATTCCGATGCATAGTAGAGGTTTTAAAGACCCTTTTCTCCTCGGTAGAAATTACAATGTCTGTATTTACAAAGTACGCTTTGTACCGATCTCCCCATTCAGGAGTAGCATTTTCAGCCGCACTTCCCAGTTCCCAATCGTAATTATGAAGACCTTCATGAACCGCTGTACCGAAATTGCCAATGTCAATCTCATTGACCTCATTGTCCATATAAAAAGCGATACTCTTAGCCTCTTCGGCCTGGAGAATCTCTGTGGCATTGCTGCAATGACGATTTGCGTATTTGATGGCGAGGGCTTTGACTTTCTCGTTCGATTGGGCAAAAACTAAATGGGCAAAGCAGGCAAAAATGATTGCTGAAAGTGATCTATTAATGGGCATGGCGGAAGTGGCTTGTACTTAGTTAACTAAAAAATCTCGAATCCATTGTTCTGGAAATTAGCTTTTTAATCCTTTGCATCCCACAATCGATCTTGTATTACCGACAATTCAGTTACAAAAATTCTCAACAAGCTAAACGCACAGATTTACTTCGCATCAGGTCAAAAACTCAAAAAATGAAAAATTGGAGCCTTTTTGATCGCCACTTTCATAGGGACTGGCAACTTATTTTTTGTTCCGCTCTATGTAGCTGCCTGTCTGGCAATACTGGTAACATGGCTAGCCTTCTCGAATAGTAAGAAGCAAAGTTTTAGTGTCAGTCCTGCCTGAGGTTTTCCTTAAATTTCCTCCCTATGGGAATACTCTGATCCCCTATCACAATTTCACTTGTGGATTTTTGATCAATCAGGTCGCTATTGACGATAAAAGATTTGTGGCACCGTATGAACTGTTTCGGTAATCGTGTCAAAACCTCAATAAGCGTTGTGCGCTCCAGAACCACTTTACTCCTCTGATGAAACTTGACATAATTGCCATCGCTTTCCAAAAACAACAAATCCTTAGCGTCAATATAAACCACCTGACGACCATCCTGTACCGCAATTCGGGAGAAGTTCTGTTCAAACAGCAGCGCCCGTTTCACAATGCCATAAGTAAGAGATGGGATATAGAAAAAAAAGAAATTGATCATGACATTGGTGAGCAAGGCTTCTTTCACCAGGTTCCAACTGAGGGGGTTCACCCAGAAAAAATAATGAACATCGTCAATAACTGATTCAGTCAAAGAAATAGTAACAAAAATGATAAACGTTTTTGTCAATAACTGCAAATTGAAAGGACGTGTATTTCTGATCAGTAGATTCATGACCCCATAGAACAGGGCCGCATTAAGGACACTTCCGTAAAGCGACGGAAAAAGCAATTGAAATCCTGTCTTGTGGAATATACCGATCGTAATTTGTTGCCCAGGCCAATTGATGATAATTAGTCCAAGGAACCAGCATATTCCATGAATCCATTGCTCTTTCACTGAGAAGCACCTAAAGGTGGATATGACTGACTTGATCCACTTCATTCGTTCATCTACATAATTGAGTTGTTCATCCCAAAACCATCTTAAATGACAACCAAGGCCTACTAATCTTCGATGGGTTCATTCAATTCGCAACTTATAAGTTATCCTTCTTCCAATGAAAATTATTTTTCACCACACCGCCTTTTTACTCTTTTTCTGTGGCTTTACTTGCGCTGCACAACACAAGGCTTCCAGAGAAACTAATCTGGAACAATTAAAAAAGCTCTATCAATTGGAGGCATATTATGAACGGTTTAGTGGAGTCATTCAGGTACGCGATCAAGAAGGACTTTTATTCCAAGAATCTTTTGGAGGTATCAAACGCGGCATCTCCGCAAACCTGGCTACCCGTTTCGATATTGGTTCCATCAGCAAATCGTTTACGGCTGCAGCAGTACTTACATTAGTTCATAAAGGTCAATTAAACTTACAAGACCCAATCAACAGTCACCTGGGAGTGTTAGCCTCTGATCGATGGGGAAAAGTCACCATTCACCATCTTCTTACACATACTTCTGGAATTCCAAGCATTTATCAAACAGAACAAGGTCTTCCCATTTTCTTTCCAGAGACGAAACCCATTGCTTTGGAAACGCTCATGGCCAAATTCAATGGGGGGAGATTACTTTTCAAACCTGGGAAGAGCTTTAGTTACAGCAATTCGGGGTACGTCATATTAGCGGCCCTCATCGAACAGGTTTCCGGTTTAGCTTTTGATCAATTTATGAAAGAACAAATCTTCAATAAATACGAGCTGCAAAACACCTCTTTTGTAAGTAATGAGCTAACCGCTCAACCCTATTTTGGTTATCGGAGTGACTTCAAGCGAAAAGCTCCTGAAAATCATTGGAGTTGGTCGATAGGTGCCGGTGGTATTCAGACCAACATACAAGACCTTTCAAAATGGCTAAAAATCATTCAATCACCTGTTTTTCTCAGCGAACAACTGCGAAGTACTTATCTCAAACAACAGGTGTCAACAGGCTATGGCTACGGATGGGAATTCAGCACAGATGGGAAGATTCAACACGATGGAGGAACTTCCGGTTATATAAGCTTTGTAAGCTTTGATCCCACTACAAACGAGCAAGTGATTGTCATGTCGAATAGAAGTTTCGAGGACATCCACCGGTTCGGAGAAAGTGCGAACTATATCCGAAAACTTGTCGATAAGACCTGGAAAGTCATTCAAGGGGAAAGTATTAAGCCTCTTCCTATGCCCGGCAAGCTAACAATAGCACCGGGCGTCTATCAATTTTCAAATGGTCAGCAACTATTGCTCAAGTCAATCAGCGACAGCACGGTAAGCATTGCTGCTACAGGGGTTACACCTTCCAGAATCGTTCCAGCAAGTGCCTTGGACAATGGATCAGAAAAAGCATTCATGATG
Source organism: Cyclobacteriaceae bacterium (assembly GCA_965215825.1). Lineage (GTDB taxonomy): Bacteria > Bacteroidota > Bacteroidia > Cytophagales > Cyclobacteriaceae > JAWPMT01. Next base: position 4,299,616 of record CBDCEM010000003.1, read on the forward strand.
AACGAGGTGGCGCAGCTCTTGCTCCAAAAAAAGCATTGGCGCCTGGCGAAACATTGCAATGGAGAAATGAAGTTTGTATGCTACTCTGGACTGTTTGGCGTAGGCATGAATATGATCCGAAAAAAGACTGGGCCATTCCATTCCGTCACCGCCTATTATGCAGATGAAACCTTTGGACTCTTGCGGATAAGAGGAAAAAAGCAAGTAGCAGACCTGATTACCTATTTTGATGAGCAGGGGAAGATTAAAGGCCTTTTTGAGCGTGGCTATTACTCACTTGACAAAGTTTCATCCTTATTAGCCTATGCTACTAATGATGGAAACTTATTTTTGGATGGCTTCAATGAAAGTGAACCTGATGTACTGCTTAAATTTCAAGGTGACAAAGTCTTTCTAACTCAGTCTGGCAGGACTATTGAAGGTCAGAAAGTTCTCGAACATTGAGGTTCTCGGAATATTCCGAGTTAAAACTGCAACATTCTTTGTTGCTCCCGAACCGCAGGCTCTACTTCCTCTTTGGTGGGCTTTCCTTTTCCAACAAACAAGCGGAAGAACCAGAAAACACTCACGCGTATGTCATTGAAAACCAGAATGAACACAGGGAAAAAGCAAAGAATGAAAAATGTACCGAGGAGCACACCCCAAGCCAATGAGATTGCCATAGGTATGATAAACTGCGCCTGAAAACTCGTTTCCAGAATCAAAGGATACAATCCCGCTACAGTGGTCAATGAGGTAAGAATGATGGCCCGGAAACGTGCGATACCCGCTTCGTAAGCTGCCTTTTGAATTCCAAACCCTTCCTTGAGGTTGCGATTGAATCGATCCAGCATTACTACCGCGTCATTCACAATCACTCCCGTTAGTGCGAGTATGCCGTATCCACTAACAAAGATGTAGAACATAGCACCCTCTACCCAGTGACCAAACATGGCACAAATGACGCCAATTGGAATCAACGAAAAGATCAACATGGTCTGGTAGAAAGATCGGAAATTAAGCGTGATGGTTAACACCAGCAGAATCAACACCAGCGGCCCTATCTGCGCAAGGGATCCAAATTCTCTTTGTCCGCGACTCGATTGTCCTTCGAACGTATAATTGATCCCTGAATACTTCTGCAGAATGGGCGGTAGCACATCCAGGGAAATTTTTTCCAACACATCCGGCAAACTGGTGTTTGCAGAAGCCAATTCCGCATCGATCCGTACTTCCCGCTTCCCATTGAAATGGTTAATCGCAATCACGCCCCTTCCTATTTCGTAATCCGCTAATTCCGTAAGGGGATACTCCTGACCATTAGCCGTCTTAATCTTCATCGATTCCAACTGAGTGATGCTCAACCGGTCTTTTTCGGGATATCGAACCCATACTTTTACCTCATCCGTCCCAATCTGCAATCGCTGAACTTCTTCCCCAAAAAATCCCTGACGGATTTGGGTAGTGATATCCTGTTGCGTAAAACCCAGCAAATAGGCTAACGGTTTTAGTTCCAATTCGATTTCACGCTGACCTACGGACGCATTATCTGTAATGTCTTTGATCGCACTTATTTCTCCCAGTTTGTCCCTGAGTTCAACTTTGGCTGCCTCCAACTCATCAATGTTGGCGCTTTGAAGAGATATAGAGACCGGTTTACCAAAATAGTTCACACTTCCAATGGTGAATTCTTCCGCCTCCGGTACCGTACCAATTTTCTTCCGGACTCGCTGGGCAATTTCAAATCCAGAAATATTTTTTTCTTCGAGCTTATCGAAATTGATTCCCAAATATCCCAAATGACTTCCCGATTGTCTACTGGAATTGGATCCTACTGAGAGGTCCACCGTTGTGATAACAGAATCCTGAAAGCCATATTGAGCTTGTATTTCCCTGTGAACCAGCCACACGGAATCCTGAAACTTCCGAAGCATCGCCTCTACGACATGTTCTCTGGTGCCTGGCTTTAATTTCAGGTTCACATTGATATCATCCGCAGGTGGACGTGGGAAAAGGCTCGAACGAATTATCCCACCACGGTACATACCCACAACGATCATCATGAACAGTACAGGAAAGCTGAACGAAACCCATTTCCAATCAATCAGAAATCGTAAAGTCGGAGCATACAATTTGAATCGCAGGAAATCAATAACTGATTCCATCGCTCTTCTGAATTTCACATACATACCAAAAACGCCTTTGGTATCATCAGGACGTCTCGAAAGTACCCAATTACTGGCCAGGTGAGCCGGTAATACAAAAAAGGCCTCGACCATTGAGAACGCCAGACACGCAATCACAACAATGGCCATTTCCTTGGTAAACCCATTGTTATCAAGGTAAAGCAGTGGAATGAACGCAATGATCGTCGTAGTAACCGAAGTAAAAACAGAAGGCACCATTTCCATCGTACCGTCAATAGCCGCTTGTTTCGGGTCTTTTCCTTTTTCGAAGTGGGTGAAAATATTCTCTGCAATTACGATACCATCGTCCACAAGAATTCCTACTACGAGGAGCATGCCAAATAAGGACAACATGTTGATGGTAATACCTGCCAAATCACCTACAATGAACATCGCAAGGAAAGATAGCGGGATACCAAAAGCGACCCAGAATGACAACCTCAGGGAAAGGAACAACCCAAGGGTCAGTAAAACCAATAACAGTCCTACTCCAAAATTCTTGCTGAGCAATTCCAGTCTTTGTTTCAATACATCATTGAAATTGAAGTAAGTGAACAACTCGATGTTTGTGCTTTTGCGATTGTATTCCTGAACATATTCAGCCACATACTGACTGATTGCTGTAATATCTTCCTCTGGGAGTTTTTGTACGATCAGGCTTACCGCCCGCTCGTTATTGGAGTAAACACTGTTGGGTATATCTGCAAATTTCATTTGCACGTCGGCAATGTCTTTCAGGCGGATTTTGGTCCCATCAGCATTGGCCCGAACAGTAATATTTTCAATTTCGCTCGGATCGTATTCTTTGGAGTTTGCCCGAATCTTGATCTCTTCCAGTGTCGTCTTAATGGACCCACCGGAAATGTCCCGGTTGTTTAACCGAACCGCATTGGCCACCGTACTGAAGGTAATGCCATATCTTCTGAGGTTCTCTTCTGATACTTCAATGGTAATTTCCAATTCCGGAAATCCAGAAACTCGTACTTGAGAAATCTTGCCTGAATTCAGGAAGTCATTTTCAACCCGTTCTGCAGCTTTTTTGAGGTCCATCAAAGAGACATCTCCCTTTACTCCCATGAACATGGCTGTACTGGTCGACTTTTGCTTGAACACTACTGGTTTTTCTGAACTCACCGGGAATGAATTGATCCGATCCACTGCATTTTTCACTTCGGTGGTTACCTCATCCAGGTCATAATCCCCTGACGTCAGTACAGAAATACTGGCGGAGTTCTCTGAAGACACGGAAGTGACCTCCTCAATCCCGACGATTCCTTTGATGGCTTCTTCAATCTTAATCGTCACCCCTTCTTCCACTTCCTCGGGTGAGGCACCTGGATAAACGACGCTGATCGAGATGTTACGAGGTTCTCGCTCAGGAAAGAATGATTTTTTCAATCCAAACGCATAACTCAGTGCTCCAACGACCATCACCGTTGCGATGATCGCATTGGCCCAGATCGGATACTTGACAAAAAAGGTAACTACTGCTCTCATCTTATCTCATTCACAACTTCTACCACCATGTTATTAGATGCATTGGAGGGTGCATCCACCACCAGCAAATCACCGGGATCGAGGCCATGGATGATGGCATCATTCTCAGTGATTTTGGCAATTTGTATTTTCTTCATTTGCAGCAGGCTATCCGATGCGATAATGAATACTTCGTTTTTGTTTCGGATCACCTTCCGCTCTACGAGCATGCCTTCCTCCACGTACTTACCAGCGATGGCTGCTTTTAAATAAAGCCCGTCGTACAGATCACCGTAGGTGTTATTCACTGCGATGTATACATTCAGCGACTGGTTATTCGGATCAATGAAGGGAGCTCTTCTCACGATTTTACCCAGCCAGGATTTGTCGGATTCCTCCTGGATCACTTTCACAGTCTCGCCAATAGAGACAAATGCGACATCTTGTTTCTGGATGGGTACTTTTAATTCAAGCTGGTCGGTGCGGATAATGGTAGCTATCACTGCTCCCGGGCTTACCACTGATCCCACTTCCAGGTTCACAGACTGAACTGTACCTGTGTAGGGCGCATAAATTGTATGTCTTTTCAATGTTTCTTCCAGACTCTTCACCGAGTAATATTCTGTAAGGATCCCTTTCGAAGCCAGGTATGTTTTCACTTTGGACCCGGTTTCCGATGGAATTTCCGGAAGTGGCTTATCCAAATCTATGTCGTTGAAATACGTTTGCCACTGATCAAAGGAAACTGTAAAGTCCGTTTTGAGATCTGGTAAAATGGAAGCCAACAAACTCAGGAAGTTACTTTTACGGGATTGTAAAGTCAACTTTTCTTCGGCATCATCGATTTTGATCAGGATCTGTCCTTTGCGAAAGACCGCCCCTTCTTTCAATGAAACTTGGCCACGAAGCAGCTTACCACCCACTTCAGGGATGAGGTTTATCTGTTGCAGGGAATTCAATCGACCAAACGCTTCGATCTCAACAGGCATTTTACTATAGGACACCTGGCGAACCTTCACATAGTTCTTAGCAACCGGCTTGGGACGCTGGGGCGGTAGTTCTTTCTTACTAGCGAGGAAGTTGCTAAAAAGTACACCTCCGATAAGAAGGATAGGCACGACGATGAAAGCGATGGCTTTGCGACTCATAGAAATAGATTAGGGTATCAACAAAGGTAAATCACTTACACCCTCCGATTGTTTGCGAAATGGTAAAATGATTAGCACAAAATTGATGAGTGGTGTTTCGGTAAACTCAGCACGCCGAGAATTTAATATAATCGGAGGGTTTCTGATTAGTTTGCTTCGATGGGGGCCATAACCATCGTAAATCAGATCCATAGGCTAACAAAACAGAATCAACTGGAAATGATGCTTTCAGGCTTAATTCCAGCCCACTTCTCCAGTAAAATCGTCAAAGGGATTCCTGGCAAAGGGTCTCGTATTTTTGAGTTCTTTAATAACAATAATCACAATTCGACTGGCTCAATGTGACACATGGAGTTAGCTTGCCATCAACAACTCAATCCTCCCTTTTAGGGAATCCTGATCCCATGGTTTGAGCATGCAGTTACCAGAACCTTGCTCACAGACTTTCTGCATTACATCTTCGGGCGCCTGGCCAGTAAGCAACAAGGTTTTGATTTCGGGGCGACCATCTCTCAATTTCATGATCAGTTCGTCTCCCTTAATGCCTGGCATCGACCAATCGGAAATCACCAACTTTACTTTGGTGTTACTGGTCGTTTCAAGCTCTTCGATCAGTTCCAGTGCTTCTTCGCCACTCTCTGCGAATTCGTACTCAAAATCCTGACCAAACATGATCATTAGTTGTCTTTGTAGGATCTCTAAGATCTCTTTTTCGTCATCTACACAAATAATCACGTCGTTCACTCTAGGTTTAGGTTATAGCTTCTTCCTTTATTTCGCTGGCGGCGATTTCTTTGGGAAAAGTAACACAAAAGGTCGTTTCACCGGGCTCGGAGGTCACTCTCATTATCCCTCCGTGCTTCTCTACAATCTTCTTGCAGATACTTAGTCCAAGACCAGTCCCTTCTCCTTTAATCTTTGTAGTGTAAAAAGGTTCAAAGATTTTTTTCAATCCTTCTTCTGTAATACCACTACCGCTATCCGTCACACGCACTACCATCCCTGGTTCTTCTTCGCAGACTTCCAACTTCAAAGTGCCTTCACCTTTCATAGCGTGAATGGCATTTTGTACAAGGTTAGTCCACACCTGATTAATTTCGTCAGGAAATCCCAAAATTTCAACTGATTCAGTACAATAATTTCGTTCTATGTGGATTCCACGCTTAAGTCTATTGTGATATAAGGTCAGTACCGTCTCCAGATTTTCTATTAAATCAAATTGAATTGGGTTCTTAGAATCATTAGAATAGGTATAATTCCCCAATGCAAAAAGGATCTTTTGCATCTTCCCAATGGCGATCCCCATATTGCTTACATTGGAGAACATTTTCCCAAAACCCACGGCAAAACCGATGATGTCCTTCGCCACATTGATGGGTGAATCCGTATTTACAATCTGCTCAATATCTTCTTTTAACAGGTCCACGGAGACCATTTCTCTGGCCAGGAACCGAACGTCCTTCATACCCGCCTCCAATAAATAGGTCTCCAACTCCTTGCGGTACTGCCGTTCCTCCCTACTGGTCATGTACCGAAATTTCTTATTCTGGAAAACCTGAATCAGCGAATTGAACAAGTGATGATGATCATTAGTAAAAGAAGCTTCTCTGAAACGATTGATATTTCCAATCACTTCTCTGATCACGTGTTCCAAATTTTGGGTTCCTCCTTTGATTACACCCATTGGATTGTTCACTTCGTGCATCACTCCGGCAATCAACTGCCCTAAAACGGCCATTTTTTCTGTATGGATCAGCTTCGATTGGGTCTCTTTCAGTTCCCTATTGGTTCTTTTGAGCTTATCAGCGTTTCGGTTTAACTCCTTGTTTTTGAATTTTAACGCAATGGCCAGAGAAGCCAACGTTTCCGACCCCTGCGTTTTTTCCTGTCCCGAATCGAGCACCTCGTAGGCTTTTTTCAATTCTTCTCCCTGCTTACGCAAATCTTCATTCGAGTCAATTAGCTCTCTCGAGTTGAGTTCCATTGTGTGCTCCAAAAGCTTGCGGTCTTCGTCATGATCATGATAGGAACGATTGACCAGCTCCAGCAATTTCAAAATCTTAGGGTCCTCAATTTCTTTGTTACCCAAGGTTTTCCGAATTTGCCGCTTAAGGACGTTATGATAAGGGTTTTTACTCACCGAATAGCGTAATGGTCATCGTTTGATTATGGAGGTAACATGAATCTCCCTGGCGATCAGGACCTAGTTCTCCGTAAGAATAGAACCCTGTCATCAGCGCGTCCTCACCAATCACTTCGCGCACGGACTCTACTTCGTCTTCCGTGTGCTGTTTTAGAATAAGTTTCCGGCCGACGCAACTGATCAATAACGCCAGTTGTGCATTGTCTTTCAATATTCCAATACTGTTTTCCGCGGCCCGGCCCGCTCCTTCATATAAACTTTCAAAGTTTGCTTTCATCAATCGCGCCTCTCCACCTTCCGGAATATCTCCCGCAAAAGTGAGGCTCTTCTCCTTTTCATCTACAGACAGAATGGTTCGCACCAATTCATCATTTGCATTCTCATCGTTTTTGATACTAAGTGGAAATAATAAACCACTTGCGGGAAGGTCTTTGGCCTTATCACCTAGATAATCTTTGTAAAGGTCCAGAGCGGGTTTTCCATCCAATTCGTAGAGTACATTTTCTGAAGATCGAGTGATCTTGCGCGTGTGGCCAAACGTGTCCCATCCACCAAATGAACCGTACCCAACTTTGATACTTTCTCCATAAAACCCCACGGCGACTACTTTACTCTCAGAAGGCACTTCATTCAAACCCACAACTGTTTTTAAGAAATCAGGACCATCACCAGCTAAACCGCCACTTATACTCACGGAGTGATTAAGCTCCGATTTCATTCCTTCAATCAATTGAGTACCGTTGATATTGAGGCCATGTGACAGAAGCAGCACATGCTTCAGGTTTTCCTGGGGGAACAGAGTAGCCAAATCAATGCCCAAACCTTTATCAGAAGTCCAGTCATCATTAATGGCCAGTTGTCTGGTTTTGATAACTGTCTTTTCAAACTGGACAGCCGTTGTGACGATGGTATCATCAAAAACTTCTACATCCAGAATTTCTCCAGATGTCGAACTTAAAACAATATCCGCTGAAGGATAAAATGACCTGATCTCATTGAAGCGATCTGCATTTTCCAATAGCTGTCGCTTGCCAAAAACCAGTACCAAATCTGCGGCGAAAGACATCTCGGGAACATTGTCCCATAAAGCGCTTTCAGACCATTTATTCTGTTCCAGCTTCATTCGTTAAATCCTAAAAATTATCAATTACGTCTTAGCTCTCGCTTAAAACTAATTAAAACCCCTCAAACGCACTTAGATTGAATATTCAAGTGGCTATTTGACGACATCCTGGATTACAATTTTGGAGAGCAACGACTATTCTCATTTAACACATGAGTATCAGAAATTAATGACATTCTTTCCGCATTTTGTGTTACTGCTTATCAATGGATAAATTCAACTTTGTTTCTCAGATTCCTCCATCATGGCAGAAAACATTCATCGAAACAGATCTTTAAGAGAACTTCACGAATTATTGGGGTACCCTAAGCCCAAACATCCCCTCATCTCACTGCTAGACACCTCACAGTTAGAAATTCCAGCTAGTGCTATTGGCAGAAAATCAACCTCAGACCTGTATCTGATCTCCATCAAGGATAAAAATTGTGGCGTTGATTACGGCAGAAATAGTTTTGATTTCAATGAGGGTGTGATGGTGTTCTCTGCTCCAGGGCAGGTCTACACCAACAATCAGGAAATAAAACCTGGAGACATTCAGGGTTGGATGCTCTATTTCCACCCTGATCTCATCCGCAATACTCATCTGGGAACAATCATAGATGAATATTCATTCTTCAATTATGACGTCTATGAGGCATTGCACTTATCAGAAGAGGAAGAAGCCCGAGTAAACGTGTGCCTGGATAATATCAAAAATGAGTACGAGCAACGTATTGACAATCATAGTCAAAGGGTCATTATTTCCAATCTGGAATTGCTTTTGAACTACGCGCTTCGCTTCTATGAACGACAGTTCAATACACGAACCCATCAAAGTAAAGATGTAGTATCCCAATTCGAACGGTCTCTGAGAAGCTACTATCGTCAACAAAAAGCGCTGGAAATGGGCGTGCCGTCGATTCAAACTTTCGCAGAAGAGGCACATCTCTCGCAACACTATTTTAGTGATTTGATCAAAAAAGAAACCGGCCGCTCTCCAAAAGATCATATCAACGAACACATTGTAGAACAAGCGAAAAACAAATTGATGGCATCTGAGCAGTCCATCAGCGAGATCGCCTACGATCTGGGATTTAACTATCCGCACTATTTCACACGCTTATTTAAGTCCAGAACGGGTCAAACACCTATAGAGTATAGAGGCAGGGATTGAGAGGGTTATTTTTCCTTTATCCTGAGTATAGGTTGCAAAAAAGCTCCTTTCAGAACATCAATGATAGAATCAGGCCTAGTACAAAAACATAAACAGAACAGACTACCGCAAGAGAAGTAAATGGTTTTTCTTGAACGTCAAAAAGGCCAAATATTCTAGCATTTCCATTTAGGACAAATGTTCTAAGTTTTATTATTCCCGCACCAAAAGTGTAGATATAGAGCCAAATGGAGGTAATAAATGCTGTGGCCAGGAAAGGCCAGACCTCCATATGTTTCGGCATGGTCAATATCGCACCCAAGTTGTTGATATTATCAAAGAGGGAAAAATAAAGTGCCAGAATACCCCAAAAAATAATCCAGGTCAAAACCAAGTCCAGAATAAGTAAGAACGGCACAACAAAAGTTCTGGATTTGGCAATAAGACCCAAAATGACCCTTGACTCTTGCAGTGAAAGAAAGTCACCTATTACATTATATAAAAATATTGCTGCGACTTTTTCAAGGAAATTGCCCTTCAAAACATAAGCTAATGTAGGCGGATGAGTTCCATTTCTACTTTCAATTTGCAAGAACAAGAAACAAAGTAAGTAGCTGATGATTGTTGATCGAACTACCCTCTTTTTGCTAAACATTTTATTACCCAGAAAATCATCAAAGAACTTAATGAAGCTATTCGCCCAAAATCTTGTTCCCTCCTCTTTCCGAAGGTCGTTAGTCAACCATCTGCTGACCTTCTCCTTAATCTCATTTTTTGCCGCATGCCCGGCAGAAATAAACAAAGGAAGCAAGAGGCCTGCCGTAGTTGAGAATATTGCAAATATGTCTTTGTTCACGGTTTTAATATAGATAAAACAATGAATTCAGTCAATGCCTTGGATTTCACTTTCGTAAAAAAGGGTCTATGAGTTATACTAAAATCCGCTTTATATTACTTAAAATTCAGCGGAATATTAGAATTCTCCATTCTGCATTTTGTGTTATAGCCTCCGCAACCTGTGTAGCTCGAATATCAGCGGAATATGGAGTTTTACCTCATCAATTAACGCATAATAAATATGAGTCAGCAAATCAAAACCCTTCATCTGGAGGACGTTATAAAAAATCATTCTCAGGACATGACTGGTAAAGTAGTAGCGATCACTGGAACTACCAGTGGCACTGGCTTTGTCTGTGCCAGAGAAGTCGCCAAAAGAGGTGCCACTGTATTGTTGTTGAATCGAAAGAGTGAAAGGTCGACCAAGGCATCCCAGCAACTAAGTAAGGCTGTTCCCGGTGCCACTTTTGACAGTATCGATTGTGACCTGCAAAATTTTGAAAGTGTTCGTTCGGCTGCGACACTCATCAAATCCAGGTATGACGTATTGGATGTATTGGTGAACAATGCTGGTGTAATGGCCCTAAAAGACGAATCAACCGGAGATGGTTATGATGTACAGATGCAAACCAATGTACTTTCGCATTTCTTATTAACCAAAGAGGTATTTCCTCTTCTTAAGAAAAGTGCACAAGCCCGAATTGTAAATCATTCGTCCATGGCAAGGTTGGGCGGCCCGCTGATCCCGGACTACTTTGAGAAAAAAGGCGGTGACCTGGGTGGAAATGGTACGGAAGAGGAAAACAACAGTTTTCAGGGCCCAAGGTGGGAACGATACCACCAGACTAAATTGGCAAACTGTGCCTTCACCTACGGGCTGAAAAAGAAGCTTACTGAACATGGAGTAGATAACGTGATTCCATTGCTAGCCCACCCAGGACTGGCAGCTACAAGTCTTCAGGTTACCACCGCGGCGGATGGAGGTATGGAGGGCAACAGTCCATTCATGCAGCAAGCCCAATCAGCGGAAGACGGAGCTACAGGTATAATCAGGGCAGCGATGGACCCACAATCAAATTCCGGAGACTTTTATGGCCCTACAGCAGGTTGGAATGGATTTCCAGACATGCTTACTCCAGAAGAATTCCTATACTCTGACCAAACCATTGATACAAACTGGAATGGATGTGAGAAAGCTGTTGGAGCCTTCAAGTTTTAAAATTCACTCATTTCAAAATTATAAGCCCGGCAACATTGTCGGGCTTCTTCATTTGTGGTGTGACGCATAGAAAACCTGCAGTAACAATAACGAACTTGTTTGTCACATATGAAACCATCTGTCACCTAAATACTGCTATTGGTCGCAACGACATGAAAAAACGATAAAAAGGAAGTAAATTCTTTATATGCGTTTAACTCTTTTTATATCATTTCTGATCATTGCGTACCAAATGCAAGCCCAAAGGAATAAAGTTGGTGGCCCTTGTGAAGGCTGTGAAGCCATTCATGAATTTGGTGATAGGAAATTAAACTCCATCGATACTCTGCCAAAATTCATGGAATCCGAACCGAAATTGAAGATTTCAGGGGTTGTCTACGAAAATGATGGGAAAACACCTGCTTCAGATGTGATCCTGTACATCTACCACACCAATCGGGACGGCATCTATGAAAAGCGAGGCCAGGCAACTGGATGGGCGCGACGGCATGGATACATTCGGGGTTGGATAAAAACCGGAACGGATGGGCGATACACATTCTACACTTTCAGGCCCGCTGCATACCCAAATGGAAGAGCTCCAGAACATATTCATATCACTGTCAAAGAACCAGGCATAAAAGAATATTACATTGACGACTTCATGTTCGATGATGATCCACTGCTCACTCCCATAGAAAGAAAATCAAGGCCAAATCGGAGCGGTTCAGGAATTGTTCAACCGAAGCCTGGCCAAGGTATTTTGATCGTTGAAAGGGACATTATCCTTGGATTAAACATTCCAGATTATCCATAGAGCTGATCATTTACCTGGATTAATATAGGCCTCTCTCACAGTGTCCAGAATTTGACCAAATACTTCTTGATTCTCCATCAATAAATGACCCGCACCGGCGATGTAGTTTGGAGTTGCGTGAGGCAAAAATGCCGCAAGTGCTCTTACACCCGGAATAGGAGCCAGTGTATCCTCTTCGCCATGCCAAATATGAACGGGACAAGTAATCTTGTCATAAAGGATATTCCAATCTTCTGTCAGGATCTGGTTATCCATGATATGTCCTTTCACGCCATTGCTATAAGCTTCCCGTAAATGGTCCAGAATAACTCGAAATGTACCCTCCTCTTTCATGGAACGGATGACCTTGCGGTCAGCCTCACCAAGTTGTTTAAAGATCTGATCAAAGGTTTTCTCTGGGTTTTTGAGCATCCTTTTAGCAAAACTAGCTGTTGCATACTTCATTAAAAAGGGGGCATATTTGTTCAGGAAATAGCCCAGCCGATTTCCAAAGGCCATCTTGTTTTTATAGCCCGGGAGATTTTGAGGTGCAGCACTGCTGATCAATGTCAAAGACGACAAACGCTCCGGAAATGCAGCCGCGCAGGCCATGGCAAAAGGGCCACCTCCGGAAGCGCCACCAATGGCTACATTTTCTACTTCGAGATAATCCAAAAACTCCCTGATATCATCTGCCCAACTCAAGAATGTGGCATTAGGATGAGGAGAGGAGTTCCCATATCCAGGCCGCTCGGGGTAGATCATTTTCACACCTATTCTGTGAAGTAAATCGTCTTCCATTGAGATTCGAGACCCTGGCGAGCCATGAAACATCACAAAGGGGATCCCCTCATCGGGTCCATAGATGGAATAACTGAGGTTACGACGATCTCGAAGTGAGCAGGACATACTGGTCCTGTCAGCCTGTGCCGAAGTTGATGAATTCATTCAAAAGGTCTTAATGTTTCTGATCTATTCTATGTATGGCATCTTCTGTCTTCTGATCTCGATGAAGTACCCACTTCTTTTTCGTTTCGAAACTCAATCTGTAAATCTCCAAATCCAGCGCAAAGCGCTCATCTCCAAAAGACTCGTTGATCTTATCATCAATCTGCTGAAGTGACGCCTGCTCTTTTACTATCAGGGCATAGTCCATGTCCGCCTGATCTGCAAATCGGAAATAAATGCTTTGCAAATCGCTTGGTGAGATCTCCATGAGTTTCTTAAATGCCCGACTAAAGGTTTCATAATTTTCATAGCCAAGTTGGTAGGCCACCTGACGAATCTGCGTATCCGACTGGAGTAATTCAGTACCTCTCATTATTCTAAGGTATTCGTGATATTGAACCGGCGTTATGCCCGTTTCAGACTTAAATGTCCGGAATAGCTGAACTTTGGAGAGGCAAGCAATATCAGCCAATTCATCCACTGTCACCGGTCGATGATTATTGACCTTGATATAGTCGATGATATTTTTAATCGAACTCACTTTACAAAGATAAGATTTGGTTTTTTGGAGTAAATGACGAATTATTTCATTTTCTAACTGAAGGAGTTCGATATCCCACCTTCATCGGGCTGAGTATGTTTTCTTGAGTTATTTTTAAGCTTTCGTTTTCGAGAAGATCAAATTCCTAATAACAAACACTGTATTTCAAAACAATAATTGGACATCCAGACCTTAGATGTAAATCAATGAAAATACACATGCTCTCCAGGGTAAATTCAACCCTGGGCAATCTAATCCGTGAAAAAAACAATGACAATAAAACTTGTAGATATCAATGAAGAGTTAACCAAAGCCTGGCAAAAGGTTTTCCATGGCATAAAAGAAGTGTCGGTCCATCATCAATCAATCTTTGACATAACCTGTGACGCAATCGTAAGCCCCGCTAATAGCTTTGGTTACATGAATGGAGGAATTGACTTTGCTATTTCCAAGAATCTCGGTTGGCATATAGAGAAGAAACTCCAAGAGAAAATAAGGAGCCAATATTTAGGAGAGCTCTTAGTAGGCCAGGCAACAATAGTAGCGACTGAAGTCACTCCCTTCCCCTACCTCATCTCTGCACCAACCATGCGAACCCCTATGACTATTTTAAGGTCACCAAACGTCTATTTAGCTATGAAAGCTATTCTGACCTTATTAAAAGACGGCATTTTTGAAGATGGAATTCCGATAAGTGAAAAAATCAAATCTGTAGCCATTCCCGGACTGGGAACAGGTGTGGGTCAGGTACCTCCGATAGTATGCGCCCGTCAAATGAGAATTGCGTGGGAAGATGTGATCCATGAAAAGCACAAGACAGAGAAGGGATGGGAGGACCTAAGATCAAACTATGCCTATTTCTTCACACATGATGATCGTGACCTTAAATACGACATTCCCTGATTCACTTTAAACTAATTTTACAATTGTTTTTTCACTCTCCTTCATGAAATTCATTTTTACAATTTTAGCTGCGCTCTTCACACAGATCACTTTGGCACAATCACCAGAACCAATTTATGAAAGTGAATCTTTGAAGATAATTCCCTTAGGTGAAGGGGTGTTTGTCCATTTATCTTATTTACAAACAGACTCATGGGGGAAAGTAGGCTGCAATGGCATGGTATTCATCAATGGGGAGGACGCGGTTGTTTTTGACACGCCTACGGAAGATACCGCTTCTGAAGAGTTGATCGACTGGCTTTTAAATGACCAGAAAAAAATCATCAAAGCCGTCGTAGCTACTCACTTCCATGAAGATTGCCTGGGTGGTATCAAGGCTTTTCATGATAGGGGCATCACAACTTATGCGAGTGAAAAAACAATTGAATTATTGCAAACCGATGGAGCTCCTGTTCTGCCTCAAAAGACATTTGATGATAAACTAAAGCTGAAAGTAGGCAAAGCAAAAGCACTTGTTTATCACTTCGGGGAAGGACACACATCAGATAATGTTGTTGCCTATATCCCCTCATCAGAGGCACTTTTCGGTGGCTGTCTTATTAAGTCGTTAAATGCATCTAAAGGATATCTTGGTGATGCCAACGTGAATCAATGGCCATCCACTGTCTCCAACATAAAAATAAAACTCCCCAACCTAAAGTTTGTCATTCCAGGTCATGGAGAAAGTGGTGGCCAGGATCTCCTGGATTATACGATCAGGTTATTTTCGGAAAATCAGACAAAAGACCAGTAATCTTCGACTGGCTTCTTCCCCCAGTTAGTAAGTCGTTCCCGAATTTCCTTTTTGGCATCCGGAGAGGTGACAGCAATGAGGATCTGGGGACGATCAAAAAAAGGAATGTCTTCCAGGTTTTTCATGACAATTCCATAAATATCTTTACCAATTTTCTGATCATTGTCACAAACCCAATGAATGTTTTCGTTTTCTCTTTGTAAAATCAATTTCATAAGGTCCTTCCCATTTCTACCCGCACCCCACACCACCAGGGGTCTTTTGGGGTCCCGATCAAGCTCATAGAAAAATCGTAATTTCAAATCGTAATAGCGATTGTCTTTGTATTCGTCCCAGGTGCGTGATATGCGGTCGGATCGATCTCGCCAGTGATGTAGTACATGGTTAATGCCTGCTACTTTTAAGCCCTTCCGGTAAATACGAAAGGTCAGGTCATAATCCTCCGGGTAGATCGGGGAATCAAAACCCCCAACGGCATCGAAATCTGCACTGTGCATGATCCAGCTATGTGAAGGAATCGTACATTCCTGATAAATCTCCTGAAAGTGTAATCCGCGAGCTGCTACGTCATTCAGCCAGCGCTCATATCGTCTGAAGCCGTCACCTACCTCCCCTTCATCCACGAAATGCTCAGTTCCTCCGGCAACCACTGTTCCTCTACCATGTTTTTTCCATTCGCTCACCAGCACCTGGAGTTTATCCGCAGGCATTTTATCATCAGAGTCCATCCGATTGATCAAATCGCCCGAGGCGATGCCAATACCCGTTTGTAAGGCTGGGATCAGGCGCTGGCCTACACTATTGATCACTTTAATCCTTTCGTCTTTACTCGCGAATGCTTGCAAAATTTGCGGTGACTCATCAGTTGAGTGATCATTGATGGCAATCAGTTCCCAGTTGGTGTAAGTTTGGCGAGCTACACTTTCTACACATGCGGGCAAGTAGGGTGCGGTGTTCTTGACCGCCATGATAATCGAGACTTTTGGATCGTCCATCTAGCTATTCATCAATGCTTCAATGGCCTCTACTTCTATTGGAATGTCGTGCATCAGGTTTTTAGGAGCTCCTTCTGTAATAACCACATCATCCTCCAGGCGAATTCCCAATTTCTCTTCTGGGATATAAATACCCGGCTCCACTGTAAAAACCATCCCCGCTTTGAAATGTTGATATCTGGAAGGCACATCATGAACATCCAGTCCCAAATGGTGGGAAGTCCCATGCATGAAGTATTTACGATAAAGTGGTTTTTCCTCATCCTGCTTAGCTACTTCTTCCTTTTCCAGCAGACCCAGGTCAATGAGTTCCTTCTCCATCAATTTACCTACCGCCTTTTGGTAATCTTGTAGGTTGCCACCAGGAATCAATAATTTCGTTGCTTCATTTTTCACGCGCAATACGGACTCATAAACTGCTTTTTGCCGATCGGTAAATCGACCATTGGCAGGCAAAACTCGTGTAAGGTCTGCATTATAGTTACCATACTCGGCTCCTACATCCATCAACACGACATCTCCGTCCCTAATGGTCTGGTCATTTTCCAAATAGTGCAGAACACAGCTATTTTCACCGGCAGCGATAATGGGCTGATAAGCAAACCCTCTGGAGCCTCTTTTCAAAAATTCATAACTCCAGATCGCTTCAATCTCATATTCGTACATTCCCGGCTTCATCTGTCTGGCCACACTTTCGAATCCTGCACCGGTGATCTTACATGCATCGCGAATCATAGCAATCTCCTCCGTGGATTTGCATGTCCTCAAATCACTCAATATTGGGGCCAATCTCCGTAAAGAATGAAGCGGGTACTGATGCTTTAAATCCTGGATAAGCTTGTCATTCCGCGTTTCAACCCGGCTCTCACTACGATCCTGCTCATTGCGATACAAATAGATTTCATCAACATGAGGGAGCACGTTGTTCAGTGTCGCTTCCAGGTTCTCCGCCCATCTGACCACAGCGATTCCTGATAATTCGCGGCCCTCAGGCTGAGTCAATTTCTGCCCTTCCCAAATTTTGATGTGCTCGTTCGTTTTTTTGAGAAACAAAATCTCTCTTGCCTTTTCATCTGGAAACCCTGGTAAAAGTAGTAGCGTGGTTTCTTCCTGGTCAATGCCTGTCAGGTAATACAAATCATTGTTTTGCCTAAAAGACATGGCGCCATCCGCGTTAGTAGGCATGATGTCGTTTGAAGTTATGAGTACTGCACAATTTGCAGGTAGCCTTTCCAGCAATCGAGATCGATTGTTAGTATAAAAAGTAGTGGGGAGTGGTTTGTATCTCATCGAAAGAAATTGAAATTCAAAATTAATGGGGTTTGTCCCAATCGATGCAAACTGAATTTTGCAAAGTCTCGTTTATCCTAAATCTGGTTAAAAGTGAAACTCAAACTTGAACAAGAGGGTTAACTTGTTTCAAAATATGATCACAAGACTCGTTATCATTCTAAGTCTGTTAAGCGGACCTCTGGTTCAAGGTCAGGGACAATCCTATTATTGGGTAGATCAAGGCATTGAATTAAACCGAACTCCACGCTATTGCTCTGAATGGCTCAATGCATGTTCGTATGAACTTACCTTGCCTGAAGCAAACTCACTAGGTATAGGTCGTGACAAAAGGGTTCTACAGTTTGAACCAATGTCCACAACCGAGAAGTCCGAGACCCTGAGTTTTGCACTTGAGCAAATTGAAGGGCAGTACATGATGGACCGTGATGCCACGGGAAAAGGAGTAAAAATAGGGGTAATCGATGGCGGTTTTTTGAAAGCTCCTGAAGATCCTTCATTGAGACATATTTTTGAAAATGATCGGGTAGAGAGCTATAAAGACTATATCACGCCACATTTTGAAGATTTCGGGGGAAATGGCAGTCTTGATGATAAACACGGAACGGGCGTACTAAAAATGATCGGCGGAATCGATCCTGCTTCAAAAATACAGTTTGGGTTGGCCACGGACGCTACTTTCTATTTGGCACGGACGGACCATGGCGCCTATGAAAAAAGGCTGGAAGAAGATTACCTGATAAAAGCTCTTGAAGCAATGGAAAAGCAAGGGGTGCGTCTCGTCAATATTTCGCTGGGGTATGCAAAGGGCTACAAGAATTCCTCAGAAAATTATACTCCTGAAGACATGAATGGTTCTTCGATGATCGCGAGGGCCGTAGATCATGCTTTTTTCGAGAAGAACATGCTCGTGGTAGTGGCTGCCGGCAATGAAGGCAATGACAAGAAATGGAGGGTGCTTTCAACACCGGGTGATTCAAAAGGTGCTCTGACCGTAGGTGCAAGCAAACTCAAAATCTGGGACCGGATGGAATATAGTAGTATTGGACCTGAATTTTTGGATTACACAAAACCTGATATTGTGTGCTATTCGAGTTATGGTACCTCTTATGCTACACCCATCATCACTGGGCTCGCAGCATGTGTAATGGAACTCTATCCCGAACTTACGGCCAAAGAAATCAAGGCGGCCATCATGACCTCTGGCAATCTCTATCCTTACGGTAATAATCACCTGGGATATGGCGTCCCTCAGTCCAGTAGATTATTAAAAATACTCAGTGGTGCGGAAATCGAATACCCTGAACGTGTATCCGTCAAAAAGAACACCTATGAAATTGAGGCCAATAAGGGAGATTTATTTGCGGTCTACCACAAAAGAGATTCCAGTCGTGTGGAATCAAGGGAGATCTCAAAAATCAAAAGCAATTCTCTCAAAGTCTGGCGCGAAAACAAAGCCGATTTTTCAACTGTCCTGATTGGTAAGAAAGTGATAGAAATCGACTGGAAGGACTGAATCAAAGTCCTCCTCTTCTCTTCTTGATGGCTTCACCCAGTTGATAAACGACCAACGCATACATGGAACTGTGGTTGTATCGCGTGATCACATAGAAGTTATAAAGTCCAAACCAGTACTCTTTGCCCTCATCCAACTGAAATTCCAGAAGCGCGACTTTTCGGGTGGGTGTCAATTCCCATTCGGGCTCAAATCCCAGGTTATCATAGTAGGCCACATCATACTTCACCCGTGAAGAAAATTTTGAAGGCGGATTGGCATCAGGATTGGCTACTGCCGGTACCGCAATCATTTGATTGGCTTTCCATCGATGGACTTTCAGGTAATTAGCGACACTCGCAATGGCATCCTCCGCCGAATTCATCAGATCGCGAGTTCCTCCAGGCTCAAAGCTTTTGGCATAGGCCCGGTAACTGCTTGGCATGAATTGGCAGTAGCCCATGGCTCCCGCATATCCTCCTTCCACCTGCAGTGGGTCCAGCTTTTCTGCTTTGGCTAAATCCAGGAACTCTCCTAACTCCTTAGTAAAGTAGCTCGACCTTCGAGGGATACCGAATGATATCGTATAAAGGGCATCAAGCACTTTATAAGAACCCTTATTGCCACCGAAGGATGACTCAACTCCAAGTATACCCAATATGATATGCACCGGAACACCTGTATCCTCACTCACTTCCAGTAATGTAGATTCATGCGTTTCCCAAAAAGCAAGCCCTGCTTCAATACGCTCCTCTTTCATGAAAATATTGCGGTACCTGCTCCAGGTCATGGTTCTCTCTGCGGGTCGATTGAATTTCTCAACGATAGAGGACTGAAAAACCGCCTGATTAATAACCTCACGAACTTCTGCCTGACTAACACCTCTTGAAGAAGCATATTTCGCAATAAATGCATCAACTTTAGCCTGGTCGACCTGGGCGTTCAAGACAGTTGCTACTATACAACTAAGTATAGTCATCGTAAGAAATCGAATCATAGGGGGCATTGAAGTCAGAGTAAGGTCTCGTAGTGTTTGATCAGGGTTACCAAATCATCGTCCTTCTTGAAAGACAACTTATTCGACTTGATGAAAGTGGACAATTCTTTCTTTTTGCCAAGAATTTCAGGCAACTTCTTTTTCGACACTTTGAGTTTGGTGACGTCTTGTTTCCCCAGACCTGTCAGAAGCATGTATTCATTGATCTCTCCAAAGATTTTAACCCTCAGTGTTTCTCCAACATTATTGATCACTTTCTCATTTGGAATTACCTTGAAGTCTTTGATTAGTAAGACCCCCTCTGACTCATAAAGTACCTGGAAAAATTTATCCTTGAAATCCGGATGTAGATTGCCTTTGAACAGATATTCCTGACCGTCTTTGTCTGTTGCTGTGAAACTTTTATAAAAAGCTTCTTGTAGCGCCACATAAAACCCGGCATCAATTACTTCCAACTCGGCCGTATATCCGTTCAGGTTGAGCTTTACGTTAGGATAGGCATTGTCTGCATTATCGACGATAGTTCCGTCGACAAACTCCGGAAAAAAGTAGGGACTACCCCTATAGTCATCGTATCGTTTCTCGTCAATCTCTCTTGCATTTTTAGCATAGAATTTTCGGTTGTTCTGAGCCCGCAGGTTGACCAACAGGAAAAAGGAGAATAGTATGAAAAAAAGTTGCCTGAGCCTAAGCATGGATTTCAACGAGTTTTGTTGGCGAATGAATGAGAGCATAATATTAGGTAATTACGGCAGGGAATGAAACAGGTTGATTTTAATCTTATGGGAAAAATCAAAAACCGGACCAAATAAAGTCAGGCAACTTCTTTTACTGCAATCGGGTCAAGGTAAATAAGCACGCCTCTCAGATTGTTATGTCCCATACTCTCCAGAATCTCCATGTACTTTCTCACCTGATGTTGATCCGCGCTTTTAGGTGCTCCCGTCTTAAAATCAATGATGTACCAAACATCTCCTTTTCTAACCAATCGATCAATTCTATAGTACAGACCCCCAGGCGATAAGATGGGTACTTCCAATTTCACTTCATCTACCTGTTCAAAAAATGTTCGACAATCCGGAGACCGAACCAACTCCAACACGGGTGATGAAACGTCGTATTTTTCCTGCTCCGAGAATATTTCAATCTGCGCAAGTTCCTGGTGCCAATTGATCCCCAATCGCTGTGCTTCAAAATCACGATCACTCAATTCTGCAGCGCCTTTCATTTGTACGGCTACTTTGCCACGCCAGGAATGTGAAGGGTAAGCTTTTAAACCATATTCCAAAGACGGCCTCGGTATGGTTTCCCTTGCCGGTAAAGTTCCCTTCGTGAAGGTGTGGGTGGCTTCGTTCCATTCCGCCGCACCTTCCAGCGAATGTTTCGTCAACTGTCCAACATGACCAATCCTGGATGTCTTGGGCCATTCTCCAAAAACGTAAAGTGCATCCACAGATCGCGTAAACGCTACGTATAACAAATTCACGCTATCAAGAAATGCATTGATTTTTTCTTCCCAAAATGCATCGTGCCAATAAGTTGTCTCCATTTTTCCAGAATACTTCAATGGAACTACGGGCAATCGCTCCAAGAGATCATGACCCGGGGGTTGCACCCAAAGGATCTCTTCCTTCGCATATGTGTCATGATCCAGCTTCCAATTGAGGAAAGGGATAATCACAATCGGAAATTCCAGGCCTTTCGACTTATGTAAAGTAAGAATTTTGATGGCGTCGTTTTCATCGGCCACCTGGATTGCTCGTTCCTTTCTTACATTTTCCCACCAGACAAGGAAAGAAGGAATATCACCACGTTCATTTTTCGAGAAATCCAAAACAGCGTCCTGGAACCCCTGAACATAGGTATACTCGTCTTGCAATTGGTTCAATTCGAAAATCCGAATAAGCGATTCAACCAACTCGTAAAGGGGCAGCCGTTTTAAATAGTTTTTCTGCTGTACAAAAGCTGGAGGAACAATCGACACCCATTCCAGCACATTACCAAAAATCTCGTGTAGGCCCGTTTCCGAATGCTTTACAAAGCGCTGATATTCGTGCACCCATTCAGCCAGGGCAATTGTATTTTTCTCCTGATTGAGCCAGGTGATCATACTAATCAAAAACTTCACAGCATGGCTGGAATAGAGGTATAAAGCCTCTGAACTTACTACGTCATATTTGAGCTTTGCATCAGCTGATGTGGATGCCTTATGCAACATAAAAGCATCAGCCACACGTTTTCCTTCTCGTTGGGTACGAGTAAGAATAGCCATGTCACTTAATTGATACCCCTGGCGTTGTAGGTCTTCTACCAATATGATAGTCTTTGCAATGGAGGCCTCCTGCCAGGCCTCATCCTCCAAAAACTGGATATTCACCAAGCCTTCAACCTCTTTTCTGGCTACCTTCTGTGAAGCACCGTCGTAAACAGCTATTACCTGGTCCAGGAGTCCCTGGCTTTCTTCAGGTACTTCGCCAAAATACGATTCGGAATGCAATTTCAGGTTTCCAAAAAACCAATTGTTAAAATTGACGATGGTCGCAGCACTTCGCCAATTGACTTCAAGTCCTTCGAAGTGAACATGATGGGGTCCCACGTCATCGGCTACACTGCCGTTGAGTAGCTTCCAGTTTCCTCCTCGCCATCTGTAAATGGATTGCTTCGTATCACCTACGACCAGGCTTTTGTCTCCCGCATCGGCGCTGTTCTTTACCAGTGGTTTAAAGTTGTTCCACTGAAAACCCGAAGTATCCTGGAACTCATCAATCAGGTAATGACTGTAGTAGCCACCAATTTTCTCGTAGATATATGGTGTATCACTTTCATCAATAATCAATCGTAGGAAATCCGGCAAGTCCGCAATCAACATCACATCCTTCTCATCCCGGTAGTCTTGCAACTTTTGATCCATGGCGGTTAAAATGCCAAATGCATAGAAATGTCTAAGCACCTCACCTACCGATTGATATTCCTGAATATTGTCATCGATATAATGGATAAGTTCTTTGTAAACAGGAAGGATTTCTGCAGTCAGGGCATCGTGAAGCGCCGCATTTTTCATTCCATCCTTGGTTAACCATTTCGTAGGTTCCCCAAGTGCATTTCGGCGGCCATCGGTAATGGTATAGTCCCTTTGTTGAACCTTTAGAAACAAGCCAGCAGGCCCACTGGCTTTCCGACTAAATTGGTCTATTCCACCAGCAGTGTCTATCGCCTGAATCCCAGAGTGACAATATTGTGTACATTTTTGCTCGAACGCCTGTTGTTGTTGCTTCAGGTCTCTAATCAATTTACTAAAAAATCCCTTTTCTTCACCCAACGCCAGTACCTGCCTGGCAAAGGGTTTGAAGTGATCTTTCATCAACTCGCGAGCCAATGAGGTAATATCCCCCCGGAAATCCCAGGCCTTACCATCTTCGACTTTAGCTTCTGCAAACTGCGTCAACCAACCTCGAAGTTCTTTCTTATCCTCATTCCCCACTTCCGAAAGCATGAGGTCAATCACCTCCTGAATGACTTTATCGATATCTAAATCGATCGCAAAAGTGCCTTGCAAACCCATTTCTCTCGCGAAGGAGCGAATCACCTGATGGAAGAAACTATCTATGGTAACAATCGAAAATTGTCCGTAGTGATGCAGTATTTGAATCAGCGCTTCCCTTCCTCTAACTTTGAGGTCCTCTTGATTGGAAAGATCCAATGCTTCTAAAAGCAAAGGCACCATAGGGTGATCCGCACCAGCACTAATGCTTTTCAGCACCTGCAGAATTCGCGTTTTCATTTCCTCCGTTGCCTTGTTGGTGAAAGTAACGCCCAATATTTTTCGAAATGCCTGAGGTTGCTCCAATGCCAGTTTCAGGTACTCCAGCGTCAGTGTAAATGTCTTTCCTGAACCCGCCGAAGCTCGATATACGAAAAAGGACTTTTCCCCCTGCCAAAAACCATCCTGTTCTTCCTTACTCAACTGTGTTAATTTAATGTTAACTCGCTATTCCTGCAATTTGATAAATACCCGTGACTATGCGATACTTCTAAATACTGCTTTCATTCGCTAATCTCCAGAAATACCTCGACTAAAGCGATGGAAATCACTTATTCGGAATAAGTCAAAAGTAAGCCTTAAGCGGTGAAAATCTAATTTACCAAGACATCTAAAGGTTATATATCTATATAATTTTCTCACTCGGGTTAATCAATTTTAAATTTAATGTTACGGGAATGTTAACAATTATGATTTTTTATCATAACTTTATCTTAACATTAACATAATACACAAGCCTATGAGACTATTGAGCACTATCCTTATCACTTGTTTTGTTGTCAGTGTTTCTTTCGCGAATGGGATAGAAAATGACAACAGTGGAAGCAAGAAAGAGAGTGCGAAGGTTGTTAATGTACAGGAAGTTCTTAAGGCAAATCCTTATCCTAAAGAATTGAGGGAATTGGGTATTGAGGGAGAGGTGATGGTTTCTTTTTGGTTAGATACAAAAGGTGCTGTAAAGAAGTACAGAGTTGAACAATCCTCGCATGTTAAGCTGGAGGAGTATATCGTTGAAAACGTCGATAAGTTCCGATTTACACCGGCAAAAAATGATAATGGTAAAGCAATTTATTCACGAATTAAAGTACCATTCATTTTTGAGTTAAGCATTTAAGATAATCATTTTTTGATTGCGAAAATTGGTCGGTATCCATCTGGATGTCGGCCTTTTTGTTTTTCAGAACACTCCTGTCGTACTTCATTTTAATTGTTTTACCTGAAGGACTCAGGTAACAACGGAATTCACCACAATTTCAGAGAGGTTCCAGGTTCTCTAAGGCAGGTCAAATATTTTACTCTTCTGCCTGGCGATAAATCTCCTGGATCTTTTCTTTTGAAATGTGAGGATAAAAAATTTGCCCCAATCGCACGGCCTCTTCTTCGCTAGATGCGACCCTTCGAATGTTCTTCCCAATAATTTCATATTCCAACTCAAGCATTTTCTCTTGTCCCAGGCGATCATTGATTACAACAAGAGAGGCCGATGCCGCTAAACTGACTTGCTGAGCCACAGAGGCACGATCCTTAATAAAGAGTAAAAACCGACCAAAATTATCCTTGTTTTCTGCCCATAGCATTTGAAAATCCGACGACTTTCTATCAAGTCCTTGTGGAATTGAACGGTACCGGGCGGAGGTCTCAGTAAGCAAACGCTCTACATGTTCGATTCTTTTGATTTGAACCCAAAGGGATTGTAAGGCTTCATTCAACTCAAAATCTACAATCGCCGGGTTTTGCAAACTCAAAGCATGCTCAATTGCCTGATAGTCGTACTGGGGCTCAATGAATCGGAAATTAGAGAAATTGCTATAAGAATCGTTCTTCTGAATTGCCTCAAGTGTTTTATGCTTCTGTGACATGGACCTGGCAATGCCACTGATGGTAAAGCGAAAAGTCTCCATCTCGTATTTCAAAGCGGTAAGTACACGATCCTGGGTTTCACGATCCCTTTTGTCGCCTGCATATTGCTGAATCAGAAAGGCGCAATACACCCCAATGATCACAATTAGCAAGTCGATCAGTACCCACAGTAATTTGTTTTTTGAAGAGAAAATTTTTCTAATGAACATAATAGGGTAGGCAATTTTACCCCACCCCTTCAAAATACGCAAACTCCTTCATGAAGCTTTGGCGAATGCGCTCGTTCCCAGGGTTACCAATGCTACCCAAATGTGTGTGGTTCAATTGTTTTGGCGGGTCGTACCTACCCTCTGCAATGAGTTTTCCTACCTGCTGATAAGCATCACGAAAAGGTGTACCATCTTGTACCAACTCATTGACCAACTCCACGCTGAATATCAAATCGTATTTGGGATCATCGACAATACCTTCTGAGACGGTTATGTCTTTTAGCATCAAAGAAGCCATATCCAGGCAATCCTTGATCTGATCAAACGACGGAATGAATCTTTCTTTCAATTGTTGCAGATCTCTGTGATATCCTGAAGGTAAATTATTGGTGATCAACGTCAATTCATAAGGTAGCGCCTGCAATTGATTGGCCTTCCCACGAAGCAACTCAAAACCATCAGGATTGTGCTTATGAGGCATGATGCTACTTCCCGTGGTGAATTGTACGGGCACCTGAAAAAAATTAAAATTCTGTCCACTGAACATACAAACATCCATGGCCAGTTTCCCGAGCGTGCCAGCAATGGAACTGATCGCCATGGCCACAGATTTCTCCATCTTACCACGTGTCATTTGCGCATACACCACATTGTGATTGGGTTCCTGAAATTTTAGTTCTGCCGTTGTGAAATCACGATCTACCGGAAAAGATGATCCGTAACCCGCTGCGGAACCAAGTGGATTCTTGTCGGTAATCTGATGAGCGCTTCTCAATAAAATCAAATCATCAACCAGGCTTTCCGCATAAGCTCCAAACCACAATCCGAACGAAGATGGCATGGCGATCTGCATATGCGTATAACCGGGCATCAACACATTTTTGTACTGCTCACTTTTAGTCAGTAGGGTATCAAACAAGAAGATCAGCCGTTCCGCAATCTGCCTAAGTTCTTCTCGTGTGAATAATTTGAGCGCGGTAAGCACCTGATCATTACGTGAGCGACCGGTATGGATCTTTTTCCCAAGATCGCCCAGTTGTTGTGTCAGCATCAGTTCTATCTGGCTGTGAACATCTTCGATCCCCGCTTCGATTTTGAAATCTCCCTTTTCGATGATGACACCTATTTCATCTAGTCCCGCGACCAGATCATTGACTTCCTCATCATTCAGGATACCGATTTTGCCCAACATCCGGGCATGGGCTACAGACCCCTGTACATCATACGCTGCAAGGTACAAATCAAGTTCCTGATCTTGCCCTATGGTGAATCGTTCAAATAGTTCGTTAATGTCTTCTCCTTTTTGCCAAAGTTTCATGATACTATTTTTATTGAGCCAAATAGCTCACTTCCTATTCTTCAAAAATGATTGTGAATTTCTTCCAATAACTTGATATATCCGGTTATACCTTGTTCAATTTCCGACAAATAAATAAACTCATCCGGAGTATGTGATCGTTCTGATTTTCCTGGCCCCATCTTTATAGTGGGAACAGGGATCACCGCCTGATCAGAAGTAGTAGGTGAACCAAATACCTCAATACCCAAGGCGTCTCCAGCTTTTCGAACTGGACTTCCTTCTGGCATGTGAGAGGGACGCAATCGAGTAGATCTCGCCTTAACCTCACAAGAAACATGCTCCTGTACCAATTCCAACACCTCTTCATTGGAATACGCATCAGTGGTCCGTACGTCAACCACAAATTCACAACCATCCGGGATCACATTGTGTTGGTACCCTGCCTGAATCTGAGTCACAGACATTTTAACCGGTCCCAGGTATGTGGAAGTACTTGGATATTTGAAAGTCCGGAACCATTCGATATCTTTCAAGGCTTCGTAAATGGCATTTTTACCGATATCCCTTGCCGCATGACCAGCTACTCCATTTGTTCTACAATCGAGCACCATTAAGCCCTTTTCAGCTACCGCCATTTTCATCTCCGTGGGTTCGCCAATGATTCCATAATCAAGCTTACCCATGTCTTTCAAAATGGATTCTACTCCTCCTTTCCCTGAATTTTCCTCTTCTGCCGTAGCGGCCAGGACCAAATTGAATGGAAGCTCCTGCTTATAAAAATGCAGAAAGGTAGCTATTAAGCTTACAAGGCACCCCCCCGCATCATTGCTCCCCAATCCGAAAAGCATTCCTTCTTCTACTATTGGTTGAAATGGATCTTTGGTATAGCCTTTGTTCGGTTTTACCGTATCGTGATGAGAATTGAGTAAGATCGTTGGTTTTGACGCATCATAATGAAGGTTTTTAGCCCAAATGTTGTTACCTCGCTTGTTTATCGCAACGCCGTAGCTTTCCAGAAAATCGACCAATAGCAGGGCTGTATTCTCTTCTTCTTTGCTCAAGCTGGGTGTTCCTATCAACTGCTTCAAAAGCTTGAGTGCTGATTCGTATAGTTCACTCATAAGGAAATCAATGTGAAATTTTGACGATCATTTACAATATCTTCTAAGCCATCATATCGACCAATCCTAACACTGCCAACTCCCTTTTCCAGGGCAGAAAAAGCATTGTCAAGTTTAGGAATCATACCGCTGTGTATTTTATTTGTCTCCTTCAGTTTCTGATAAGATCTTCGATTAAGATGGGCAATCAGCGAATCAGGATCGTCCAACGCGCTCATAACACCCGGTTGTTCGAAGAGAAAGATCAAATGAACATCATGAGAGTCACTAAGGGCAATAGCAACTTCCGTGGCAATGGTATCTGCGTTCGTATTGAGCAATTGACCAAACCTATCATGGGTAATGGAGGCAAGTACAGGTGTGTACTGGCTCTTCAGAAGTGATAATAGCAACTCACTATTGACATGATCTACATCACCCGCCCAACCATAGTCAATTCCAGCCTTGATCGCCCTTTTGTGCGCTTTTATCAGGTTCCCATCTGCACCAGTCAGTCCCAGCGCGTTTACTCCTTCTGCCTGTAGTTGAGCGACCAGTTGCTTGTTCATTAATCCTCCGTAGACCATCACAGCTATTTCCAGCATGTCATCATCTGTGATGCGGCGACCTTCGATCAATGGAGCCTTTACCCCTAACTTTTCAGCCATAGATGTCGCTTTACGGCCTCCTCCGTGGACCAGCACCTTACTGCCTTCCATCTTGGAAAAGGATGACAACAACTGTTGGGATTTTTGCTCATCCTCGAGGATGGCACCACCAGTTTTAACGATATAAATCGGTTCTTTGCTCATATTTGTTCAAGTATAGAATGAAGCACAGCTTGCGCCGCCCATGTACGATTAGCTGCCTGTTGGATATGAATGGCCTTTTCACTATCCAAGACCTCATCTGTCACCACCACGTTTCGCCGAACGGGCAAACAATGCATGAAATAGGCTTCGTTTGTCAAATCCATTTTAGGTTGATCAATGATCCAATCAGGGTGATCTCCCACTTTTCCGTAATCCTGATAGCTACTCCAGTTTTTGGTATAGACAAAATGCGCTCCGTCGAATGCGGCAGCCTGATCGTTTACGACCTGCGCCCTACCCGAAAAATGAGGGGACAACTCCATCCCTTCTGGTGCTGCAATGACCAATTCGTGATCCGTCTGATTGACCCATTCTGCAAAAGAATTCGCGACTGCCTGAGGAAGAGGTTTCACATGAGGGGCCCAACTCAAAACAACTCTGACTTTCTGTACCTGCTTAAACTCCTCAATCGTAAGTAAATCGGTTAGTGACTGTAGCGGATGTACGGTAGCAGATTCCATGTTTATCACAGGTTTTCCTGCATATCGCACAAAGGCTGTTAGTATCTTCTCCTGATAATCCTCCTCTGCACTTACCAGTCCCGGGAATGATCGAATCGCCAGCACATCGCAATAACTCCCAATGACCGCTGCAGCATCTTTCACGTGTTCCGCTTTTCCTCCATCCATGACAACACCTTCTTCCGTTTCTAATTGCCAGGAATCTTGCGTCACATTCATCACAATGGTATTCATTCCGAGGTTCTGTGCTGCCTTTACCGTACTGATCCTTGTCCGCAAACTTGGATTGAAAAAGAGCAATCCCAGGGTCATTCGCCTGCCCAGAGTTTCAAACTCGAAAGGAGTGGCTTTCATACGAGCAGCTTTTGCAAGTAGTTCCGGGACATTGGGTGCGTCTTTTACGGATAGAAAATTTTTCATAGGGTTAATTTGTTATCAAATCAATACTTGCTTGAAGGCTTCCAGAAATTGATCAATTTCCGGGCCTGCGATTGTTAGGGGTGGTAATAATCTCAAGACATTTGATTCGGATGAGGATCCGGTGAATACCTGATGTTCGAACAGGAGGGATTTTCTCAATTCCGCAACAGGTTCGTCCATCATCAACCCCAACATGAGGCCACAACCACGAATTTCCCGGACCTGTTCAAAATTTGACAATTCACGGATTAAAGACGCTCCTTGTTGTTGAGCATTTTTCAGTAACGCTTCTTTTTCCATCACTTCCAGCACCGCAAGCCCCGCAGCGCAAGCCAGGTGATTGCCGCCGAATGTGCTTCCCAACATTCCCTTCCATCGTATCATTTCAGGACTAACCAATACACCCCCAATAGGAAATCCATTGCCCATTCCTTTTGCCATTGTTATCACATCTGCCTTAACACCCTTCAATTGGTGTGCAAAGAACGCTCCACTTCGGCCGTATCCGGATTGGATTTCATCCAGGATCATGACCGCACCAAACTGATCACACAAACTTCTGATCTCACTTAAAAACTCCTTGTCTGGCACATGAATCCCTCCGATTCCGAGCATGCCTTCTATCATCACCGCACAAACGGTATCATCGAAGTTCTCTTTCAGGGCACTCACATCATTCAAAGGAAGTCGAATAATGTCTTGACGGTTATCAAATTGCGTCTGTACCTTTCCATTGTCCGTACAGCTCACCGCCATTGAGGTCCGTCCGTGAAATCCCTTTTCAAATACGATGATCTTTGATTTCTTTGGTTGGCTAAAAGCCGCTACTTTGATCGCATTTTCGGTTGCTTCTGCTCCAGAATTGCAAAAAAACACATCATAATCGGCGTACCCAGATAGTTCACCTAGTTTATCAGCGAATTCCTCCTGAATGGGCATCTTCACGGAATTGGAATAAAAGCCCAGCTGCGTCAATTGATCACTGATACGTTTCACATAATGTGGATGGGAATGACCAATCGAAATCACGGCATGACCTCCATAAAAATCAAGGTATTTCGTGCCTTGATCGTCCCACACATAAGACCCTTCCCCTTTCACAGGAGCAATGTCGTAGACTGGATATACATCTATTGGCTTCATGAGCTGATGCTATTTATCTTTTCAATTGAAGTAAGTAGGCCCTTGATCAGTGCCGAACTGAAACCCTGGTGTTCCATTTCATTCAGGCCGGCAATGGTGCATCCCTGAGGTGTGGTAACCCGATCTATTTCTACCTCCGGATGATTCCCTTGTGAAATGATCAGGCTAGCCGCCCCCTTTGCGGTCTGTACAGCTATTTGTTGTGCTTCTTCAGGATGGAAACCCATCTCAATCCCTCCCTGAGTGGCCGCCCTTAGATACCGCATGAAAAAAGCTATTCCGCTCGCGCCAAGTACGGTTGCTGCTTTCATTAATCGCTCTTCTATCACCAGGACTTCTCCCAGTGATCGAAAGATTTTTTCAACCTGTTGCTCGACCTCTTTCGAAACTTCTTCTGAACTACAGATACAAGTCATGGATTCGCCAATCGCCACAGCGGTATTGGGCATCGCCCGAATGATGGACGTACCTGCATCCACTTTCTCCGCGATCTTTTCAAGCGATACACCGGTGATTACTGATACCAAAACCTGATCCGTAAGGGAAGTGTTGATTTCTTCAAGCACTCCTTCCAATTGCTTTGGTTGTACACACAGTATCACGAAAGTTGCTCCTTTAACCGCTTCGGAATTATTATCTGAGACCTGAAATCCTCGCTGTTGTAAGGATTCCAACTGCTTTAGGTTCCTTCGGGTTAGTACGACTTGATTTGCCTCCAGTAAGCCTGCATTCACAACTCCATTGGCAATAGCGATACCCAGATTTCCGGCTCCTATGACTGCTAATTTTTCCATAATCAAAAAGCAATGGATTTTAGGTTCAGCCCGGTGGATTCTTCCAGGCCAAACATGAGGTTCATATTTTGCAAGGCCTGCCCGGAAGCTCCTTTTAGCAGGTTATCAATAACAGATACAACCATTAACTGATCCTCATGCTTCTCGACATGAATCAGAACTTTGTTCGTATTTACAACTTGTTTCACATCCGGATTGATGTCCACGACATGGACAAATGGATGATCCTGATAAAACTCCTGATAATACGCTTTGATGACCTCCTCATCCGCATCACAAGAAAAGTAAGAAGTAACTATAATTCCTCGGGTGAAGTTGCCACGATAGGGAATGAAGTGAATCGTTTCATCAAAACCAGTATCCATTTGCACGAGGCTTTCGCCTATTTCCGCAAGATGTTGATGCTCAAAAGCTTTGTAAACACTCATATTCGCATGACGCCAGGAGAAATGTGACGTTTCTGCCAACTTCTGCCCGGCACCAGTACTTCCTGTAATTCCTGATATATTGATTGTGGAATCGATCAATTGATGATGAGCCGCAGGTATCAATCCTAATTGGATTGCCGTTGCAAAACAACCTGGATTTGCTACTCGTGAAGCCTTACAAATACCTTCTTTATTGATTTCAGGTAATCCATAAACAAAGTCTTCATCGTTGTTCCGGGCCCGGAAATCATGACTCAGATCAATGAGTTTGACACTTGTCAAGGCATCCTTATTTTCCTTTACAAAACTTGTTGATTCGCCATGCCCTTTGCACAGAAAAAGGACATCAATTTTGCTTAGTGAAAGATCCTTAGAGAATTCTAATTCAATGTCTCCTATCAAGTCTTTATGTACCTCAGCAATCTGTTTCCCAGATTGACTTTCACTTTGTGCAAAGACCAACTCCACTTCTGAGTGGTGAACCAATAGTCGAATGAGTTCCCCAGCGGTATATCCTGCCGCTCCGTAAATACCTACCTGAATTTTATCCATTGGTTCCGTGTAGTTTATGATAGATCATGGCCTGATTGCCAAATATTTTTGAAAAACCACGTACGTCCTGACCGGACCAGCCATTGTTCATTTCTCCGTACTTCCCGTGCTCAGATTGCATCAGATCGTTGGGAGATGAAATGCCCTTCAAAATGAAATGATAAGGTCGAAGTTCAATTGTCACCTCTCCTGTCACTTGTCGCTGAGAGCTTTCTAAAAAAGCTTCAATGTCCCGAAGAACAGGTTCCAAAAACAACCCCTCATGTAAGAAATTACCGTAGGAGATAGACCATTGGTCCTTCATGAGCAATTGATGCTTGGTCAATGTGTGCTTTTCCAGTAAATGATGTGTTTTCACCAATATAAGTGGTGCAGCAGCTTCAAAGCCCACTCTGCCTTTAATGCCGATGATGGTATCGCCGACATGAATGTCACGTCCAATTGCATAAGGAGCAGCCAATTCATTTAAAGCCTTGATACAATCTACCGGACCAAGTTGCTGCCCATTTAATCCTACAGGCTCGCCCTTTTCGAAGCTAATCTTCACCTCTAGAGGATCCTGGCTCGATAAGGGTGTAGGAAAGGCCTCTTCAGGCAAGTATTGATCTGAGGTCAGGGTTTCTTTACCACCTACTGACGTACCCCATAGGCCTGCATTGATGGAGTACAGGGCCTTTTCCCAATTACCTTCTACTCCTTCAGCTTTCAGAAATTCTATTTCTTCTTCTCGTGAGAGTTTGTGATCGCGAATAGGTGTGATGACCTCCGCTTCCGGGTATATGGTGTTGAACACCATATCGAAACGGACCTGATCGTTTCCAGCACCTGTACTTCCATGTGCAATCGCATCTGCACCCGTTTCTTTAGCATACTTGGCAATGGCGGTGGCCTGAAACACGCGTTCAGCTGACACAGACAAAGGGTAGGTATTGTTTTTCAACACATTTCCCGCAATTAAATAGCGGATGCAATCCTGATAATATTCATCTTGAACATCAATCATTACATGGTTTTCAATGCCCAGGGCTTGAGCTCTTGCTGCCAACCGATTGACTTCTTCTTCATCAAATCCCCCGGTATTTACTGAAGCCGTCCACACTTCATAACCTTGCTGGCGAAGCCAGATGGCACAATAAGTTGTGTCCAGCCCGCCACTGAATGCTAATATGACTTTCTTCATTTGGTCTGTTTCTTTTTAAGATTGGGCTTTACCCACTTGGTTAATTTCTCTTTGAACTGCTGGCGTTTCTTTTCTCGTTGCTTCTTCTTTTCTTCAGGGTCAAACAACATTCCGGTACACAGACAATTCTTGTATTCCTTGCTCTCCAGGATTTGGAAATTCACACAACTCTGACACCCATTCCAAAACTTTTCATCATCAGTCAATTCAGAAAATGTCACTGGTCGATAGCCCAGATTGGAATTGATTTTCATTACCGCGAGGCTGGTTGTCAAGCCAAAGAGCTTCGCTTCGGGAAATTTCTTTCGAGAAAGTTTAAACGCCTGTTCTTTGATGCGATGTGCCAGGCCTGCATTTCGAAACTGTTCCGACACCACCAGCCCTGAATTGGCCACATACCGATTGTGACCCCAGGACTCGATATAACAAAAACCAGCCAGCTCACCACCTGCGGATAGTGCAATGACAGCTTTGCCTTCAGTGATTTTTTGCGAAACATACTCAGGTGTCCGCTTGGCTATGCCAGTACCTCGTTTTTGAGCACTGTCGGCGATCACCTGTACGATTTCGTCACTGAACTTTAGATGGTCATCCGTAGCAGGTAAAACCACAAATTGATCCATGATCTTGGATTGTAGAATTTAAATAAAAGAAAAATATAGATGCGGAGTAGCGACTTGTCACGTAGACAGTCTTAGATAATATATAAGGCTACCGCCTCGGGAAGAAAGGCCTCCTGATTGATGGAAGAAATGTGGGTGATATGGTGAGGATTGTTTCCACTCAGTGTTTCACTAACGAAGCAAAGGTGAATCAGGTTTTCAGATTGTGCAAGAGAATTTGTGTTATCTCATATGAAAACGATGATTTTTTAAGTAATTCAAAAAACCAGGCGTGTATTTTCAAATATTATCAATGAATTTCTTCACTCTACGTTTAATTGTATGATTTTATTTCTTGAGGCAGGTCATTATTCATCTGTTCAAAGTCAGCTCTATTAAAGGAATTCTGATTATTGATTTAATTCAATTGGAAACTCCTGCCTGGTCGACACATATGATCCAAATACCCCTCTTCCATTTTCCACGTTGGAAAAAGCCTGAACCGGTTCAGCAAAAGGGTCTCCATCAACCCAATACTGCAGCGCAGCGGAATTGGAGAAATTGAAATACGCTTCAGATACCCTCCTTACCTCCACGATCAAAACAGGATCGAGTTCCGCGTCTATATTGGGGTCTTGCCAAACATAGAGGTAAGATTCCATGTCCAATTCATAGGAACGCCCATCAAATAGCCTATCACTAAAAAGGGAATTGTTATATTCCTCAACAGCAATATTTTCCGTATACAAATCCAAAAACTCTGTGCTTCTAATGATGCTATCTACTTCCCAGGTTTGAGTATCGTCATTAAACGAAGATTGGAATGTATTGATTGTTAAGTAAGCCAAAACTTCATAGTAATCTCTCCCCGGCTCATCTAACAGCTTAATTTCTATTTCGAGACCTGAGGTTGACTCATTCATGTCCATACTGACCACTTCAAACATGGGACCACTCTCAGGAAGGCGATCAGTTGCCTGAACAGATGTAAATCCAGATTTCGAGACTTCAAGTCGGTATTCGACTCCAGCCGTAGGTCGAAAGTCTAATCCGTAAATGCCTCTTCCAAAAGGATTTGATATAAACTCATCGCTGGGTGGAAATTCTTCAAGTACACCAATTAATTGGTCTCCCTCAAATAACTGTACTGTGGCCTCCGAAATCCGATTAAAATCGTAAGGCATTTCCAGTACATGGCGATCTTCACTCAAAGTCACCACGATTGTG
This sequence comes from Cyclobacteriaceae bacterium, assembly GCA_965215825.1. Taxonomy (GTDB): domain Bacteria; phylum Bacteroidota; class Bacteroidia; order Cytophagales; family Cyclobacteriaceae; genus JAWPMT01. The sequence continues at coordinate 4,335,285 of CBDCEM010000003.1, forward strand.
GTATCGGGTCCAATATAGCTCCCCATCACAATAGAAGGTTGGAAAGGCGGTTGATCCACTTTGATCACCAGTTCGCAACCGCAGGTAATCACTGTTAGTAAGAATATTATGTTTTTCATCAGAATTCGAAGCTGTAAGTCAGGTAAGGAATGATTGGAAAAAGACTGGTCTGAACAAATTCTCTGCCAGTAGAAGTTGACCGAATGTCTATGTAAAATGGATTTCTACGACTGTAGAGGTTGTAAGCCCCAAGAGACCAGGTTCGAACACCTCGTTTCTTCTGTTTAGACATAGATATACCCACATCCAGTCGGTGATAGTCCCGCATACGATAATTGTTTCTCGACGGGTAATATTCCAACCCCTGAGAAAAGAAACCATTTGACGTGGGATTGAAGTTTTGAAATTGCGATTCCGGCAAGGAAACTGCATTTCCTGTGCCATATACCCAGGTTCCTGAAATAGAGACTTGATCGTTGATTTGATAAACGGAAACAACACTAAGATCATGTCGACGATCATATTTGTAGGGATATTCTTCTCCAAAATTCAGATCTTCAAATTGACGGGTAGTCTTAGACCAGGTGTAACCGACCCACCCCGTAAGTCTTCCTGTCTTTTTTTGAATCAAAAACTCCGTTCCATAGCTCGTCCCCGATCCTGCAGCCACTTTTTCCTCCCAGTCGTCATCGGTATTAAAGAAAGATGCGCCATCTAAATACTCAATAAGATTGTCCATCTCCTTATAGTAGGATTCCAGGCTCAACTCAAACCCATTGAAAGATTTGGCCACACCAACGGCAACCTGCCAGGATTCCTGAGGCTTAACCAAGTCTGTCGCAGGCACCCATAGGTCCGTTGGTAACCCTACTCCACTATTACTTAGTAAATGGATAAACTGTCTCATTTGAGCATAAGACGCCTTCAACGAAATATCTTGACCTACGAGGTATCTGGCGGATAATCTGGGTTGCAGGGAAAGGAAGGTCTTGTCCCTCACTGAGAACAGTGAACCGTGAAGCCCGGCATTGAGACGCAGCTTGTTTCCTATCTGAAAATCATCTTCTACGTATGCCGAAAGTTCGTTTGCCTTTATGGTTCGTGCACCAAAAGTAGTATCAGCTTCTACCTCGGATTTATATGAAAATACACCTGGTCTAAAGGCATGATTAATAACAGATGCGCCAAACTTGATATTGTGATCTGCTGTCGGCAGGTAATCAAAGTCGACCTTTACAGCCATGTCCTCGATTCCCGATAAGTACCGAATGCGCTCTTCCTCCGTGGGCTCACCAACAGTGACTTGCTTGAAATTTGAGAAAACATCAAATCGGTATCTACTAAAAGTAGCCGTGACGTTACTAAACAGTTTTGGTGAATAGAGATGGTTCCAACGAACCGCGCCAATCAAATTGCCCCATTTCAATCCTCCCTCATCCTCAGTCTCTTCAATAACGTCATTATTGATTTGGACACTGGCATACTTATCTCTGAAGTAAAACTTGTCTTTTCCCCCGTAAAAACTCAGGTACAGTCGGTCTTTTCTTGAGAACCGGTGATTGATCTTGGCATTGAAATCTTCGAAAAAGTATCCCGCAACTACATCTCCATCGGAGGAAGCTTTTACAATAGGCCGGGTGAGCAAATCGATATAGGTTCTTCGCGCCGAGACAATGAAAGACGTATTCTCATTTTTGATGGGGCCTTCTAAGGTGAATTTCGACGAGATCAGGCCAATAGAACCTTTACCGCTGATTTTCTGATTGTTTCCCTCTTTCATCGAAATATCAATTACAGAGGACAAACGTCCACCGTATCGTGCAGGAAATCCGCCTTTAACCACCGATACGTTGTTGATGGCATCCGCATTGAAAACAGAGAAAAATCCAAACAAATGATTTGCATTATAAACAGGTACACCGTCGATAAGGATCAGGTTCTGGTCTGGGCCTCCTCCACGCACATAGACCCCACTCGAACCTTCATTGCCCCCCTGAATACCTGGTAGCAACTGGATGGTTTTCAGAATATCCGTCTCTCCGAGCAATACCGGAACCTTTTTCAACTGTTCCATGGGGACTGTTACCGTGCTCATTTGTGGCAACAATTCAATGGCTTCTTCAGCGGTCACCACTACTTCATCCAGTAATTCCCCAGACTCCAATGAGAAATCCAGGTCCAGGTCTGTTGCTAACTGCAGCGCATTTTCTTTGACCTGATACCCTACAAAGGACGCTCGAAGCACAACGCTATCTGAAGGTAGGGTTAGACTGAAAAACCCGTAAATATTGGTGACTGTACCGCTTTTGGATTTCAAGTCGAAGATGGTTGCACCGATAAGGCTTTCACCTGTTTGGGCGTCACGCACGTATCCACTTATTGTGAATTTTTGTGCGAATAAAAAAGAGGGAAATAAAAACAGAACAAATGTGAGCGTTTTCAAGGTTCAGGTAGGTTTTGTACTAAATCAGGTATTTTGAATAGTTCCGTTTACCCTACAGTTATTGTGCCAAAAAGCCCTACCTAAACGCAAAAAAAGTCTGGTTTTCGGAGTGTTAACTGAGGTGGAAACTGCCCGAATAACGTGAGAAAGTCAAAGACATTTTATCGACATCTAAAAATCGCTAATATTTAACGTCCTCTTACAGTCGTTATAAGGTTCTATTGATTGTCTTGTGTACGATTGTTCGCTATACCGGACGGTTTCAATAACTTGGAAATCCATTTCATCCCAAACCCAAACAGTAATCCTCCTCCGAAACATATAGGCAGATTAATTAAAACAAGCTCAAGCGAAAATTCAATATCCGTGTAAATCGGCAGTAGAATGGACATGGAAATCCACATCAAGAACGCCCATTTCATACCCATTTTCAACCAGGGCTTATTGCTTGTCCCAACCTCAGCGGGTGGTTTTTCTTCGGAGTGGTTTTGTTCACTCACGAAATCCGCTTTTTCAACCACGTGATCTGTCCACGATGGCTTGCCTCATGCTCACAAACATGAAACCATGCCCAGTAAGTATTCACTTGATTTTCTTCATCGATAATGTCCATCAACCATTCATCGTCTTGTTCCTTCAAACCACTTAAAGTCGTTTCTCTTACTTCAGCCAGGGCATCCAGGTAAAAGTCCAGGTTGTTTCCTTTTATTTCAGCTCTACCGCGATCTCCCAGCGCACTCCCTGCACCCCAACGTTCATTTTCTGCCTCTGAGAAAGTTCGGCCCTCAAGGGTCTCTACCTGATAATACTTCTCTGTGGCAGCGAGATGCATAAGTAACGCTCCTATCGAATTGGATTCATCATCAAAAAGATGGTCTAATTCTTCCTTTGACATGCCATCCACTGCATTAATCAGCATCTGACGGTTGTAATGCAATTTACCAACGAGCACCCCAATGTGCGGCGTGTATCCTGCCCTGGGTCCAATGAAATACATCGAGTCAGTCTGATAGGCACTTTCACCTGCCTGCAGGATCATGGGAGAAGCTACCAGCGGGATGGAAGAAAGGAAAGATCGTCTTTTCATAAGTGTAAGTTTTGGATTAAAGACAAGTTAGGGAATGTGACGGAAGAGGGGGTGTTAAAATAGGTTATAAAACAAACCGGTTGGCTCAATGAAATACGGGGCAGCAACTCATCAGAAGTAATCTGATCTTCAAATATTTTGACCTAAGATGAAACGTTACGTGAGTTCTGATTAGCCAGTTGTGCATCTCTATTTAGTGCATAAACCAATCATGAAAATTTCATTTCCAATAAGAGTTTCAAGTTCCAAGTCGATGTGTCAAGTTTTCGTACTCAAGCGGTTATTTAGGAATTTGGATGCTTAGCTATAAATTTGAACATCGCCAAAGTCCTTGAATCAAATTGGATAAATATAAGCAAAGCAACATTTTTCTCACATTCATAACTCTAATAGCAATGAGTTGTTCGGCCAACTCAGAAGAGGTTATCGAAAGGTGGACAAATGGAAACCCTAAAGTTGTAAAATTCTTCTACCACAGAGACAGCTTTCATTACCAGTTGATCACCTACTATGAGAATGGAAAAACGCAAGAGCTAACTCATTTCGAAGAAGACACCAGGAACGGATGGAACATTATTTATTATGAATCCGGTAAGGTAAAAGACAGCATCTTCCTTCAAGACAATCTTCCTATTGCTGAATCCAGACATTTTTACGAGAATGGAAATCCAAAATCCGAGGGCTCCTATTTAGAAGGTAAAAGAGATGGTGCATGGTACTTTTATGATTCAGGAAGCTTCCTGCACGAAATCAGACACTATGATTTTGGACTGCAGAATGGAATAACCTCAACATTCAATCAAGAGGGTTGGTTAATTAAAGAAATTGATAAATTCCGCGAAGGTGGTATAAAAGAAATAATCAATTATAAAGATAGCTTGAGGCATGGCCATTACGAACTATTCGACAGTAATGGGAACCACGTTTTCAGTGGGGCTTTCAATAGGGGTAAAAAGACTGGTACTAGATGGACCATATTTCGTCCTTCCGGGAGCAAATTCAAAGAGATAGTTTACACTTCCGAAAATGAATGGGATACGCAATTGGTGAACTTGTGGGATTTAAACGGTGAACAAACTGTTGTTGACGGTAATGGATTCTATCAGTACGATAACTATATGGATTGTGATGGTAAAAAAATCGTTGAGAATCAGGTAACGCTTTACTATGCAGAAGGGCAACAAATAAAAAGAAAAGAAATCGCTCTCCAGGACTGTAACCAGTAAATAATCATCATGGTGTCCATTCTTTGATGATCACATAATCCCTGAAGGATTATCTTTAAGATTAATCAAAAGGAATTCAACTAAGTCTGGTCAAGTAAATAATGGGGTAAAACATATCTTCCTTTACGGTCTGACACTGGCAGGTTTAATTTTTGGATTGAAGTGGCTGCAATGGAAGTTTCTAATATTGGACAATGCAATCGATCTGTATATAGGATTAATCGCGGTTATATTCACCATCTTAGGTGTGTGGGTGGCATCTCAAATCATCAAACCAAAGACCGAAACAGTTGTTGTAGAGAAGCAAATCATTGTTCATCAACCGAAAACATTTACTTTAAATGAGGTCATTCTGAAAAGACTGGATCTCACCAGTCGCGAATTCGAAATTTTACAACTCCTGGCAAAAGGACATAGCAACTCTAAAATCGCTGACCAGTTATTTCTCTCAGTAAGCACCATAAAAACGCATGTTTCGAACCTTTTCACGAAGATGAATGTCAAAAACCGGTATCATGCCATTACCAAAGCAAAGGAATTGGAAATCGTTGAGTAATACTTTGGTATGAGATTAGTGCTTTTGATGTTATTGGTACCAAAGTATGAAGACATTCATACTTCATACTTTTAGTTTCACAGCAGATTTAAATTCAATAAGTATGAAAAGGATCACATTAATTTTTGGCGCTGTAATCGGATTGATATTATCGACTAATTCGATCATTCATATCAATATGATGTATTCCAACCCTGATTACCAAGGGAATGATGTAATTGGATATGCCACGATGGTCATCATATTCTCAGTAATTTATTTTGGTGTGAGAAATTATAGGAACAATCACCTTGATGGTAAGATTGGTTTCTTAAATGCGTTTAAAACCGGAGCCTTAATTTGCTTCATTGCTTCCACTTTCTATGTTGTTATTGGTCTGTTGCATTATTACTTGTTTGTTCCTGACTTCATGGACATTTATATTGATTATATCATTAGAAATAGTGCCGCAGGTGAAGTTGAAGCTAAAACAGCTCAAATGGAAAATTTCAGGGAAATGTTCAAAAATCCCTTATTCGCTATTTTATTTACCTATATAGAAGTATTGCCCATCGGAATGATTGTCGCCCTAATTAGTGCTTTCATTGTCAAGAAAAAGTAAAGCGCTAAGGAATCGAGTAATTTGATAATAATCCTGAACGGTAACCTTTCAGTATTTACCCTCGTTTCCTACCTCTCGCCTGATCCATCATATCCTGTATGAGATCATTGATCTTTTCTACGAGTTCATTTACACCTCCAAGGTGATCTTCTTCGAGTAGTTCTACGTGATTTAAGAATAAGGTAATTTGCTTTGATAATTCTCCCTTGCCGATGACGATCTGAGGGGTCTCTTTTTCCGAATTTTCATCCAGTTTTTCGTGGTATACCTGGTTAAATTTATCATTGGCCGCCACCATTTCCGCTTGCAAATCAGCTAATCCCGTAACCATCACCTCCCCACTGCATTGTTCCAGCTCGCTCATGAGTGTCCGCATTACTTCACTTTGCGCAATGTATCCCAGGTTATAAAGACTGAAACCCTGCTTCCGAACGATCTCTACCAGTGCTTCCCCTGCTCGCTTGGTTCCCAGATCGGATCTGTATGAGGCCGATAACGCGGCATACTTGAATGCCTGAAATGCATCATCCCGTTCCAAATCAGCCTGCTGCACATTGGAAGCATGAACACTAGATAAACTTTCGTTGAGCGCTTCTGTGAGATAGTTCGAGGCATCAGTCGTCTTACTGATCCGGTTTGCCAGTATTTCCTTATGTTCAGACTTGGAAACACATTGGATCAACCGCTCAGCAGTAGCCACTAATTCTTCGGGGGTAAGTGCTGAGTGGGAGAATTGATTTAACATAGATGGTTGGAGTATTTAAAAGACCAAAAACTAAACTAGCGCAATCCCCTCAATTTTCACTTCTATTCTTCGATGAAAATCGGATCGGTGCCGACCAAATGACGCCCACTCAGGATAACAAAGGAAAAGTCATATACAGGGGCCGTATCTTAAAAAGCAAATCACATCTTTCTCATGCTGCACCTCGGAATCAACCTATATGCAACCTTATTGGACTTTTTTTCGATTAATATATTATGAATGGCGCTGGGTTTATAAAGGACATGATATCGGTTAATAGAAATAATTGAAGCTTTTTGAAAGGTCAGGATTCAGCGAAATATAAAAACTTCGATACCTCATATATCACTGACTGGGTCATTTCGCGCAAGCCTTTGAAATTCAAGAAAGCTTCTCCCGAATATTTATTGAAACTAAATAAACAATTGAAACGTGACCGGCGAATTAATCACCTCAAGCATTTCGTTGTAGGATTGATCATCTTACCCATTCTCTCCATACTAGGAGCTGCCATGTACGACTTGTTATTCTGGTTGAAAGACCAAAAAAAAGCCCCAACTTTCGTCGAGGCTACTCAATATTTATTAAGCCTTTCAGCTTACAATGCAATCCCAATAAAAGACTTAAAGGCCAGCCCCATCAATCCAGTGATGAGCATGGTCAACCCAAGGCCTCTGAGTCCCTTAGGCACATTAGAGTATTTCAATCGCTCACGTATTGCAGCAAGTGCTACAATCGCCATCATGAAACCTGTTCCTGATCCGAATCCGTATGCAGTAGCTTCTACGATCGTATAATCTCTTTGCACCATAAAAAGAGAAGAACCTAATATAGCACAGTTTACCGCGATCAAAGGAAGGAAAATTCCCAGTGATCCGTATAACGCGGGTGAAGCTTTTTCTATGACCATCTCTACCAATTGTACCATCGCCGCGATAACCGCAATGAAGATGATAAACTGCAGGAAAGTAAGGTCAACATCAGCAAAGCTTGCACCCAACCAGGACAAAGCACCTTCTTTCAATACTGTCTCTTGCAAAAGCCAGTTAAGAGGTACAGTAATGGTCAGTACGAATACAACCGCAGCTCCAAGGCCAATGGCTGTTTTTACTTTCTTCGAAACCGCAAGAAATGAACACATGCCCAGGAAGTAGGCAAAGATCATGTTATCAATAAAGATGCCCCTTAAGGCAATGTTAAATGCTTCCATAATTAATGATCTTCTACGTATCCGGTTTTAGTTCTTTGAATCCATATGATGATTCCCAGGATCATGAAGGCCCCAATCGAATCTACCATTAAGCCATTGGTCTGTAGGGTAATTCCTAAAGCATTGCCGATAGGCTCATATATTTTGAAGTCCAGGATACTACCTGAGCCAAACAGTTCTCTGAAGAATGCAACTGCAAGGATGATCCATGCATAACCGAACCCACTACCTAATCCGTCAAGGACACTGTCATAAGGTTTGTTCGCCATGGCAAAAGCCTCCAGACGTCCCATTACGATACAGTTTGTAATGATCAAACCCACATAGGCTCCCAGGATCTTGTACATGTCATAAGCATAGGCTTTTAGCACTTCACTAACCAGTGTTACCAGGGTTGCGATGATTGCCAATTGCACAATGATCCTTACCCGGTTAGGGATCAGATTCCGAATGGACGAAACGATCAGGTTAGAGAACACGATCACAAAAACCACCGCGATCGACATCACAATGGTAGGTTCCAATTTAACGGTTACGGCCAGTGCCGAACAAATTCCCAATACCTGGACAGTAATCGGGTTATCTTCATTAAGCGGATCAGTGACAAATTTCTTTCTCCGCTTAGACATTAAAGGTTCCGCAGGCGCTTTGACTACTTCCTTTTCTAATTCTAAAGTTTCCGTACTCATCTCCCTCTGATTAGTTATTTGCTAATTTCTGACCCGTCTTTATCTTTTCGATGAAGGGAGTATAACAGCCCAGGTAGTGCTCCAACATCTTGTTCACCCCTTTGGCGGTCATTGTTGCTCCGGAAAGGCCATCCACTTCATAATCAGTGAGTCCGGCATTCCCTTCTCCTTTCACCATGGTAACAGACAACAACTCATCACCATCAAAAATTTTCTTCTGTTTGAATCGGTCTTTAACGACCTGATCAGTAATGCGAGCTCCCAGACCAGGTGTTTCCTGTTTGTGGTCAAACGCCACTCCTACGATCGTATTCAAATCCTTTTCCAAAGCGATATATCCTGAAATCCAGTCCCACAGTCCGGCACCGAACATTGGGAAGATATATGACTCCACCTCTCCATTCTCTCCTTTGAATATAAATACCGGGTATTGTCGTTCCGATGGATCCGCTTTATAGAATTTCTGAATATTGACTTTTTCAGCTATCAGAGGACCTTTTGCATCTTCTTTGATTTCATTCCCCTGATGATCCACCACAATGGAACTGATGCGCTCCGCATATAGTTTTTCAACAGCGACTGCATCGTCAATGATGTCCGAAATATCCATTACCGCACCCAATATTTTCTTTTGGGTATCCAGTTTTACCTGCTGGTCCTGCTTGTCTTTGAGCAACACGCTGGTACCAGAAAGTAACGTTGCCAAAATCACGGTCAATATGCCCGTGAAAATGATGATGTAGGCGTTAGACTGTTGCACGTTGTAATCTTCTTTTCTTGTTAGCTTCTACTACAAAGTAATCGATCAAAGGAGCGAAAACGTTCATGAATAAAATCGCAAGCATGATCCCCTCAGGGTATGCCGGATTCACCACTCTGATAAGTACTGTAATTATTCCAATTAAAAACCCATAAATCCACTTTCCGAGTTCCGTATGTGCCGCAGAAACCGGATCTGTCGCCATAAAGACTGCCCCAAAAGCCAATCCTCCGATCACCAGGTGATGGTGAGCAGGCATCATCATAAATGAGTTATCTCCCCCTACTGCGTTAAACAGCAAGCCCATTGCCCAGGCACCTCCGAATACAGAAACAATAATCTTCCAGCTTCCAACTCCGGTTCCAACCAAGATCAACGCACCTACAAGGCACATCAATGTAGAAGTTTCTCCAATACTTCCGGGAATTGCTCCCATGAACATGTTTCCAAAATCGAACATACCCGCCGACCAGTGACCGGCTACTGCGGATACCATGTCTGTGCCATTGGCTGCGGCCTCAGCACCGTAAGCCAGGACAGTAGCGCCAGAATACCCATCAATCGCCTGAGCGTCACCGAAGAATGTCCAAACATCTCCGGAAATTTGTGAAGGGTATGCGAAATAAAGAAATGCTCTGGCTAGCAAGGCAACATTCAAAATGTTCATCCCTGTACCCCCGAATACCTCTTTTCCTATGATCACTGCAAAAACAGTTGCCATAGCTACTTGCCATAAAGGAATCGTAGCTGGCATCACCAATGGGATAAGCATCCCTGTCACAAGGAAACCTTCTTCGATAGGGTGATTGCGAATGACACAGAAAGTAAATTCCACTGAAAGTCCTACCCCATAGCTTACTACCAAAATAGGAATGACTTTCATCGCTCCTATCAAAAACTTATCAATCAATGCTGCATCCGCCGCACCCGTAGCGAGAAAATGCTGATGTCCAACATTCCAGATACCGAAGATCAAACAAGGAATCAGCGCGATCACAACTGTAATCATCATCCGCTTCAGATCACCTGCATCCCGTACCTGAACACCTGTCTTTTTTGTAACAAGATCTGGTCTGAAAAAAATCGTTCTATGACCTTCGTAGAGGGTATAATATTTCTCCCACTTGCCTCCCTTTTCAAAATGAGGCTTTACACTATCAAATCCCTTTTGTAGAAACTTCATTTCTAGCTATTTCTAATTAACTCAATCCCTTCTCTCAAAATATGCTGCAAGTCATTCTTGGAAACGTCAATAAACTCGCAAAGCGCCACATCTTCTTCTAACAATTCAAAGATGCCCAGCGTTTCGATTTCATCATAATCATTTGCCAAAATCGCCTTGAACAAATAAGTAGGCAAAATATCCATCGGCATGACCTTTTCGAAAGCACCGGTCATCACGAAGCCTCTCTCCTCTCCGTGGGTATTCGTATCCACGGTAAATTCTTTCTTTCCATTTAAGAAAGATAAAAGTCCCAGGGATTTGTGAAAGCTTAATTTTTTGGTCGTTGGCTTGATCCAACCCAGAAACTCTTCTTCATCACCCTCGGGAATGACAGTTATCTGTGTGTCATGGAAACCAAGGTAACCTTCTTCACCTACAGACTCGCCAGTAAGCACGTTTCCGGAAATGAATCGATTGTTATCTCCTGCTACATTGTCAGAAACCAACTTGCCAACTAACGCACCGGAATATGTCTTAACATATCCAGTATTCATAACAGAAGAACCTGTTACCGCAACAAGCTTAGAGGTGTCATATTTTCCGTCAAGGAAAAATTTACCAATCTGAATCACGCCATGTGGAGAACATGTCCATGCAATATCTCCTTTGTTGATCGGATCCAGGTGATGGATTTGGACACCTACATTACCTGCTGGGTGAGGGCCACTGAACTTATTGATCTCTACATTTGAAACTGAAGAGAAAACGCGAAGCACTTCCCCATCTCCATCAACATTCAGATGTACTTTGCCATCCGTTAGTTTTTTCAAGACGTCAAGACCGGCCTGAAAGCTCTGCTCTTCTCCGGCCAGGGCATAATCTAAGTCTGGAGATAAAGGATGCGTATCAAATCCTGAGATGAAGATTGCTTTGGGGCTATCATCGGGATTGGCAATTGTGCCATATGGTCTTTGGATAAGATTTACCCACGCACCCCCTTTAATGAGTTTCTGAACGGCATCTTCTCGGGATAGAGAAGAAATCTCAGAAATTGAATGCTTGTCATAAGACTCGAATTCAACTTCTTTGTCAGCTAATATTTTTACTTCGAGCAATTTCCTTTTTGCTCCTCTTTTCACCTCAACAACTTCTCCACTTACAGGCGCAGAAAAAACAACGGATTCCATCACTGCATCATACATGATAGGTGTTCCTGCTTTTACATTGTCACCTTCCTTTACAAGAAGTTTAGGGCGCGTGATACCGTGGAAATCGGTGGGTTTAAGGGCGAAAGTTTCTGGTTGATCAATGTTGTGGGTAGTATTAGTAGCCTTCCCTGCCAAATTGATGTCAAAACCTTTCTTCAGTTTGATGGTCTGCGACATGTTTTACTATTGGTGTCTTTTCAAAAACCGATGCAAAACTACATTAACAATACGTTGAAATAAAATCTTTAATGGAAATCATGAAAACTGGTTGCAACACCTTTCAAATGGGCCTTTCAAGCCATTTCCGTGGGCTGCTTTTCTGTTCCGATATAAGTAGCTACCTGTTCCATGAGCCAGCGTGGTGTAGAAGTGGCTCCACAGATTCCTATTGAGTCATTCTCATTCAACCAATTCAGGTCCAGGTCTTTCTCATTTTCTATGAAATAAGATCGCTCGTTAAACTGCTTACACACCCCATAAAGTGCTTTTCCATTGGAACTTTTCTTTCCAGCTACAAAAAGCACTACGTCATGTTTTTGAGCAAATCTTTGCATTTGTGGCTCTCGATTAGATACCTGTCTGCAAATACTGTCATTGGCCTTGAAGTCTCCGTCAAATAACTCTCCTTTAGCACCTTTGATCCGCTTCTCTATTTGAGCCTTCAGGTTATAAAACCCTTTGGTACTTTTTGTGGTCTGACTGAATAGAATAATTGGTCGATCGAAATCAACCTGGTCCAGGTCCTTTTCTTCAAAAACAATAATGGCCTCATTTGAAGTCTGGCCAGTAAGACCGATCACTTCTGCATGACCTGGTTTTCCGTAAATTACTACCTGACCTTTCCTGTTCACCACTTCGTCATAAGCATGCTTGACTCTGTTTTGAAGCTTCAATACAACCGGACAGGAAGCATCTATGAGTTCGAGATTGTTTTCAAGGGCAATTTTGTAGGTCTCCGGTGGTTCACCATGGGCGCGAATCAGCACCTTGGCATCCTTTATTTCAGTCAGTTTCTGGCGATCTATAACCCTCAACCCTTTTTGATGCAACCGCTCAACTTCCATGCGATTGTGCACAATATCTCCGAGGCAATACAAGTTATGCCCGCCAGCCATCTCGTCTTCTGCCATCTGAATGGCAAACTCTACCCCAAAGCAATAACCTGAATTCTGATCAATCTCAATCTCCATAAATTATTTCCTCCGCCAATGTAATTACCCTGCTGATCTGCTCTTCAAATGTCAGGGAAGAAGTATCTATTTCTAAAGCATCCTCCGCCTTTCGTAAAGGACTTACTTCCCTTATTGAATCTAACTTATCTCGCTCGTTAAAGTTCTTTATAATCTCATCTAAAGTAGCGTTAATTCCCTTACCTTCCAATTCTCTCTTTCTCCTTTCTGCACGAACACTGACATCCGCGGTTAGAAAGAGTTTCAATTCAGCTTTTGGAAATACTACTGTCCCGATATCCCTTCCATCCATTACGATTTTCCCTTCTTTACCCATCTCCTGTTGCTGTTTCACTAACCGAACCCGGACTTCAGGCAATGCACTGACTTCACTGACCTTCTCATTGACCTCCATTGTTCTTAGAAAAGGTTCCAGGTCCTGATCTCCATCGTACAAATGAACCGCACCATCATCCATGATCACAAAGTTCAGGTTGAGCTGGTCAAGTATTTTCTGTACACCTACTTTATCTCCTGGTTTGATTCCATCACGTGACATCAAATACGTAACACCTCTGTACATGGCACCGGAATCAATATAGGTATACCCAAGATTTCTGGCCAATTCACGGGCGGTGGAACTCTTACCACAACCTGAAAAACCGTCGATAGCAACAGCAATATGCTTCATCAACAATCTTTTACAGGACAGGGAATAGGTTTACCACGTTTGATTTTGCCTTTGTATTGTCTGGATGGATTCCGCTTGCAACTTTGTAACGTAGGCGTTATTACAAGCATTGAAAGGAAAAACACGCCAAGGAATAGTGGCCTTTTTAATCGTTTCATAATTAGAAACTTGAAATGGTCATGGATCGATCTATTTTCTTCACAAGTCCCTGCAAAACTTTACCAGGACCTGACTCTATAAATTCAGAAGCACCATCATCAATCATTTGCCAAACACTTTGAGTCCACCTTACCGGAGCGGTGAGCTGTTTAATCAAATTGACTTTGATGGTTTCCGTGTCTGAATAACCAATACCATCCACGTTTTGATAGACGGGACAGGTGGGAGCAGAAAAAGAAGTTTGTTCGATGGCTTTTGCCAGTTCTTCTCTTGCGGGCTCCATAAATGGGGAATGAAAAGCACCTCCTACTGGTAGGACCATTGCTCGTTTTGCCCCAGCTTCCTTCATTTTCTCGCATGCCTCTTCCACAGCGGCGACTGAACCAGAAATCACCAGTTGACCCGGACAGTTATAATTAGCCGGCACAACGATACCGTCAACTTCACCACAAACACGTTCAACAATTTCGTCTTCAAGCGCAAGCACTGCCGCCATGGTTGAAGGTTCGATCTCACAGGCTTTTTGCATGGCCATCGCTCGTTTGGAAACCAACTGCAGGCCATCTTCGAATGACAGAGCTCCTGCTGCAACTAATGCCGAAAATTCTCCTAAGGAGTGTCCTGCAACCATTTTAGGTTCAAAACCATCTTTCACCAACGCATTGATCACACTGTGGAGAAAAACTGCCGGCTGAGTTACTTTCGTTTCTTTCAATTCCTCTGCGGTCCCTTCAAACATCACTTGAGTGATGTTGAAGCCCAGGATATCATTCGCCTGGTCAAAAAGCTTTTTCGCAGCCTCACTGCCTTCATACAGATCCTTACCCATTCCCGGGGCTTGAGCTCCCTGACCGGGAAATACAAATGCTTTCATATTGATCGTGTTTGTGAATTGCGTTCCTTTGAACGAAGTACAAAATTTCCGCAAAATTAGGCAACGAAATGCAAGTGCCTATCTGATTGCATCTTTTTCCGCATTATACAGAGAATTATCTATTTGCGAAATTATAAAAAGCGATGAGACAACTCAGGGGATGGAATTCTGCAAGCTTCTTCTTTCCCAAACCATCGATATCGGTTTTGAGCGATGTAATCGTAAATCAGATTTCTTAAAAACGGAGGAATTACAATAAACGTATATAGCAAAGGCCATGCACCAGACAACCTTCTCGCCACCCGTAAAGCGGCCGTGCTTTTTTTATAGAATCGATCTCCATCAATCAGAGCAATTGAATTTAATCGAGTTGGATCGCCGCCGAATCGTCGTATCTGTTCTTGTCCATAGTCAGACTGCAAGGATGCAAATTTGAAATATCCCTGCTTGTCCCGATCAATCACGAAATTGACGGATGAATTACAAAGGTTACAGACGCCATCAAATAAGATGATTTGTTGAACCTGCGCCATTACCTCAGAATTTGCACCCACCCATTCAGGGTTACCTGATCTTCAGATGCAGCCAATACATCGAATTGAACTTCTGCTGAATAGAAATAAACGCCGGAAGGCAAATCTCGACCTTCATTTGTTTTACCGTTCCAATTAATCAAGATCCCGTTTTCTGAATTTTCAGAACTGTCATAGTCGTAAATGGCTTTGCCGTTTCTGTCAAATACAGTTAGAACTACTTGCTCGATAAATCTGGGACACGCACTATTATCAAACCCGCTAATCGGTGAGGAAGGATTGCTAAAGAAAGGGGTGAACAGATCATTCTTCCCATCGCTATTTGGGGTGAATACGTTTGGTAAATTAAAATTGGGGCAATTGTCAGCACATACTTCTTCCGTCAATTCGCTCAAATTTCCAGATCGATCTACTGCTTCAATACGGTAGCATCCCTTGAAAGAGCTTAGATTATCATGAATGAAAAACTGATCGACCACATTGGCAACTACCGCATAGTCTTCCTCCAATCCTGTTGGTGAAAAGTGAATATTGTAACTCACAATGTCATCATCACAGCCTTCAGTTGGGTCTGGCTCCCAAGACAGACTGTTTTCAAAACTATTGACCGTGCACGCTGCCCCTAAAAGTCTCGATTCACAATCGAAGTTATCATTCAACCTAACAGATATAGGCGCGCAAGGCGGGATGATATCACTCGGTTGTGCACACAAGATTTCTGATCGGTTGATCAATGGTTCTGGTATCAGCGGACTGTTATCATAGGCACCTACGGTGGTCACGTAGTAACAATATTCGGTATCTTCATCCAGGGCAACTCCATTAAAAGAGCCATCGTCAAAATAGCTAAATCCCCCTCCGGCAACCTGAACGGAATCAATAAGGACCAATTCCAAGGCATCGGAAAGTACATTATCACGAAAGATATAGTGATAAGGGTAATCCTGAATATTGTTACTCCAGGGCACATCAGCCGTCCACTCTAATTCGATAGAGTTGATACTCGGTGCCAATTCCAATCTTACGGAAGATGCTGCCGCTGAAGAGTCTACAAATCCCTCGCCTCCATCCAACAGCGCGATTCTATAACTGTATCCTCTTATCAGGGTATTGATACCTGAATCGACAAAAGAAGTGTCGCTAAGATTACCAGCGACTAACTCAGGAATACCTGAAAAGTTGAGGCCTTGCGCCCTGAACAAATTGTATCGATAGGGAGGGGGGAATTGACCTTCATTGATTTCATAAGGAGGTGTCCATCGAACAATGATTTCACCATCGGCGCCTGTTCGACTCACATCTACATTCGTGATTACCGGGCTATCAGCCTCCAGGGTCAGGCAAACTTCTTCTGAGGCATAACTGGTACCTCCTTCAGGAAGGGGAAATTTCGCTACCAAACGATAACAATACTTCGCTCCTGGCGCCAATCCCGATCCGCGGTTATTATCGGTGTAATTACTCGTGAATGCGCTAATCTCGTCAATTAACTCATACCCTGAATTTTCCGGAATTCCTACCAGACAATCGTCAGCGACAAAACCAAAGTCTCCTACCCTACGCCATATCTGCATAGTTTGTGCATTTGTACAGGCATAATTGTCCCAATTCAAATTGATTGATCTTCCGGTTTCCGCCACAGCACCCAAACCCGTTGGGGCCGGACCTACCACGGTAATTTCCCACGAACCAAATTCCACCAAAGAGGGACCTACTTTTTCTCCAAACTGATTAACAGGATCATCAGTTACTTTGAACTGAACCGTATAAGGATTCTCCCGTACGTGTCCACATACTGTTCCCCAACTGAAATCCAACTCCGCAGGTGGCGTTTGTAAAAGTGGTGGGTCGGGTACAACCGAAGCTGGGGATAGCACTTCAAAAGGCCCGCCAAAGGCTTCTAACCGTACTTGATGTCCGTTAGGATCTGTCCCAAAGATTGTCTCTTCAACTAATTCACCCGCTTCAACACAGATGGGATCGGGAACCTCAAGTTCCGGTCGTTCATTGTCTCCATCTGTAATGATGATTTGCATATCTCTTGTTACAAAACCTAATCGGACCGGAGTTCCCAAAATATTTCGCCATTCCTCCACGACAAAAGCAAGGTTGTACTCCGCGCAGTTCGTGGCACCTTCGGGACAGTCACTTCCAGATAGGTTAAGGAAATCACCCGGAGCGTCCCAGGTGAGGGTTCCGGTAACTTCATCAATAGTAAAATCCGGTGGAGCATTCATCGCCTCATTTCCAGATGCAAAAGGTGTTTCAATATAAAAAGAAGGGTCATTAGGGAAACGATAATCAGTAACAATCACGTCTCTGGCTTGTTTTGGCATCACCAATTTAAAAACAAGGCTATCACCATCCTCATCAAAAGCTCCAGGATTGTGAACAAATCGCACACCAGCTAGTCCATCATCAATAGGAGGAACTGTAAGGACTGGGGTATTATTGATACCAATCAAAGGATCAATAACGATCTGTGTCTCCACGTAAAACGCTGTATTTACAGAATTAGCCATGTTAGCAATCCCGGCGTTTCTAAAATCTTCCCTATAGCTGACAGTATAGGCAGATGGAGCTTGATAAGTATGCACCACGCGAAATTCAGCGCGAACAATATTTGGAGCAATTTGCACTTCCGTAATACGGAAATCGGCCTCTCGGAACGAGCCATCCCCAAAATCAAAAATACCGTTTCCAAACTGGATACCAGATTCGGTATCCCTATAGCCGATAAACGTAAATTCAAATGTCAACGACAGATTATCAATCCGACGAGCAATGACCTCTCCGGCACGAATGTGCGTGGCCTGAAGTTCCGTTAGAAATGCCGTGCAAATGAATAATGCAAAAAAGCTGGCAATTCTCTTTTTTATACGGATCTTGATAAAATTCATCTATTACGATTCTACTCCAACTATCTACCTTAACAACAGAGTACCACTGATGTATTAATGCAATTTGTCGAATTAAGTTCGATTACTGCAAAATTATATCCATTCTGGTCCTCGTTTCAAAACAATTGATTACTTCAATATCTGTACCCATCCATTGAATATTTTATTAGACTCAGCGTAAGCGAGTACATCAAACTGTACGTTAGCCTGGTAATAATAGATGCCTGCTGGTAGAGAATTTCCATTATTTGAGCTGCCATCCCATTGGATATACTTGCTGTTTTCCGGCTTATCAGAGTTCATGGTATAGACTTGCTTACCTGTACGGTCAAAAACCTGGAAAATAATCTTGTCTATGAAAAGATCACAAAATTGATCTGTTGGATCGCCATCCACTGTTCTTGACGCAAAGGGTATGAAAGTATCATTCTTGCCGTCTTCATTGGGGGTGAATACGTTGGGTAATTCGATAGATGAATAGTTGTCATTACAAGTCTCCTCTGAGAGCGCACTTTCATTACCAGAGCGGTCCACAGCCGAAATTCGATAACAACCTTTGAATGAAGTTAAATTCCGATGAATGAAAGCATTGGCATTGACCGAAGCCACCACCTCATAATCACTTTCCAGGCCGGAATGAGAAAAGTAAATATTGTAATGCTGTACTTCATCATCGCATGCGTCCAGAGCCTCAGCTCTATTCCAAACCAGTTCATTATAAAACTCATCCGGACAAGTAATTTGTGTTAAGTTCTCCTCGCATGATTTCAGATTGACGATCTGCAGAAAACCTGGTTCACAGGGTGGAGTGGTATCATTAGGTCTGGAACAAATCTGTTGCGAGCGATTGAGTAGAGGATCGGGAATAGCCGGGCTGTTCTCATATGTTCCCTGAACGGTAACATAATAGCAATAACGCGTCTCTTCCCGTAACGGCACTCCTGTCGCCACTCCTCTATCCAGATAGTGCATCTGGCCTAAATCAGCTCGTACGGAATCAATCAGGAGTAATTTCTTAGAATCTGTCGCATCTATCTGATTCCTGTAAATGTAGTGGTAAGGAAATTTCTGACTTTGATTGGACCAGGGCACATTGGCTTGCCAGTTCAATTCGATTTCCTCAACCCCTGGTCTCAAATTCAGGCTCACCTGGGATGCAAAGGCTGCAGTATCGGCAAATGCCTCTTCTGTCATGCTTACAATCTGATACCCATACTCGGTCTGATCCGTATTTAATCTTTGATCGATGTACTCAAGTCCTGAAATACCTTGAATGATTGCATCAGGACTGCCAGTTCCTTCAAGATTATTGTACCTCAACACCTGATAAGTCGAAGAGACCTGGGCATTGGAAGAAGGTTGCCACCTCACAATAATTTCTCCTTCAGTCAAAGAAGTTTTGGCCACATCCACATGGGTGATGATCGGAGTATCCAAAGGCAAAGTAATGCACACCTCATCCGAAGCGTAGCTTGTACCTCCCAGGGGAAAATTCGCAACTAGTCTGTAGCAATATTGCACGCCAGATGCCAATGCAAAATCATCAAAATAGGCAACTTCCGTTCCTGACACCTCTCCTACCAGGCGGTAACCCACTCCGTCCGGAATACCTACCTCGCATGCATCAGGTTCAAACGCATATGGTCCAATTCGACGCCATACCTGCAGGTTTTCTGCATTGGCACAAGTGTATGGCAGCCAGGTCACATCAATCCCTTCCTGGTCATTCTGAAGCGCCAATTCCTTTGGAGCAGGTCCAATCACGGAAATGGACCATGTACCGACATCACTAAGTGATGGTCCGGTTCTGAGACCATCCATCTCTGGCAAATCGTTGGCCCTGAAACCTACAACATAGGGCGAATCTTTCACATGGCCACATTGTGTATTCCATTCAAAAGTCATTTCAGCGGGAGATTCCTGAAACTCAAAAGGACTGGGAGAAACAGTAGCCGGCGCTATCACCTGAAATGGACCTCCGAAAGCACTCAATTCAATTCGATGGCCATCCGGATCAGAAGCAGTTATCACTTCACTTAATGTAGTTCCTGCTTCTACACAAACATCGTCAGGGATCTCAATTTCCGGAGGTTCATTTTCTCCGTCACTGATCGTGATTTGCATGTCTCTGATCACAAACCCAAAAGGCCTCCAGGTATCTCCGATCTTTTTCCATTCGGTCACCTTAAAAGCCACATTATATTCAGCACATCTGTCTACTCCCGGTGGACACTCAATGCCTCCCGAAAGATTCAGAAAATCTCCCGGTGCATCCCATTTCAGGTTTCCATTCTGATCAATTGAAAAAGTTGGTTCATTAAGCCCTGCCTCATCACCTTGCGGATGAGGAATCCCCACATAAAATTCTGACGCATTTGGTAATCGGTAACGACTGACTTCTCTATTTCCTCCCTGCTGTGGAATTACTAATTCATAACTCAGGCTATCCTCATCCGGATCGAATGCGATAGGGTTGTGACTATAAGCCAATCCTATCTTGCCGTCATCGATAGGTGGGTAAGTAAATCTTGGAGTGCTGTTCATCCCGACAGCTCCATCTATTACGATTTGGGACTCCACATAGAATACTGTCGCATCGCTATCGTCCATATTAGCAATACCCTGATTTCTAAATTCCTCTTCATAAGAAACCGTATAAGCTCCATTGGCCGCATAAGTGTGAACCAGGCGAAACTCCACGCAAAATAGGTTTTCACTGATTTGCACCTCGTTAGTCACCGGTAAAATTCGTTCTGTTGAGCCATCCCCGAAAGAGAATATGCCGTTCCCGAATCGCGCCTGAGTCACGTTATCACGGTATCCTACAAAAATAAATTCATAGGTACGTTGAAACGGATCAGCCCTGTTGGCTATAATTTCACCAGCCCTAATGTGGGAGGCATTGCCTCTTGTTGAAATTAGAAAAACGATGAGAACAGACAAGTATAGTCTCAATTTCAATTGTCGTCGAAATACCAAAGGAGTCAATTGCTTCATCATCGTTATTGGTCATTTGAGGTCTAGGTTCAACTCCAATTGGAAGCATATATCTTGCCAAAATCAGCCTCCAGCTGAATTAATTGTTCTTTTTTAAAACAAAAAAGAAAATCATTCGGTTTGCCCTTTGATAGTTGAAAGGGAAGAATAGAAGGCAGAGGTTATTTAGACTATTTCAAAATATCTCCTCGAATTGTTTAGGAGGCCATCGGGACTTACCTTTGACGAAATTGCTTGAGAATTAGAAAAAACCTATGAGTTGGACCAAAAAGTTCTTCGGGAGTTCCATAGGGCGAAAGTATGCCATGGCAGCTTCGGCCTTGTTCCTGATTATATTTCTGCTGCAGCACTTTGCCATCAATTTTACCTCGGTATTTAGCGAACAAGTTTTCAATGACCTGTCTCACTTTATGGGTACCAATCCGCTGGTTCAATTTGCGATGCAGCCCTTGTTAATCTTTGGAGTAGTTTTCCATTTCGTTATGGGATTTGTGCTGGAGATCAAAAACAGACAAGCCCGAAACGTAAAATACGCACAATACAATGGTGGCGCCAATGCCAGTTGGTTTTCGCGTAACATGATTTTAAGTGGTGTTGTTATTTTGGCTTTCCTTGGTCTTCATTTTTATGACTTTTGGATCCCCGAAATCGCTACTAAATACGTGGAGGGTGACCTCAGTGGCATGATCAATGGAAAATTCCGATACTATCATGAGATGGTAGAGAAGTTTCATGACCCGGTCAGGGTGGGAATTTACTGCCTCGCCTTTGTGCTATTGGCATTTCACTTGTTACATGGCTTTCAATCGGCATTTCAAAGTGTCGGGGCGAATCATAATAAGTACACTCCTACAATAAAAAAGCTAGGAACTATTTATGCCATTGCAATTCCTGTTGGCTTCATCTTCATCGCGTTGTTTCACCATTTGAGCGGACATTAACATATGAGTACTTTAGATTCCAAAATTCCAGAAGGCCCACTGAAGGATAAATGGACCAACCATAAGAACAACATTAAACTTGTCAATCCCGCAAACAAAAGACTGATTGATGTCATCGTGGTGGGAACAGGACTAGCAGGTGGCTCTGCTGCTGCAACCCTGGCTGAGCTGGGCTATAACGTAAAAGCATTTTGCTACCAGGATTCTCCAAGAAGAGCGCATTCAATCGCCGCTCAAGGTGGGATTAATGCTGCAAAAAATTATCAGGGAGATGGCGACTCCACTCACCGATTGTTTTACGATACAGTGAAGGGTGGTGATTATCGATCACGGGAAGCCAATGTTCACCGTCTGGCAGAAGTATCGGCTAACATCATTGACCAGTGCGTTGCCCAGGGGGTTCCATTTGCCCGGGATTATGGTGGATTGCTCGACAACCGGTCTTTTGGAGGAGTGCAGGTTTCAAGAACCTTTTATGCCAAAGGACAAACCGGCCAACAACTCTTGTTAGGATGTTATTCAGCCATGTCCCGACAAATTGGGAAAGGTAAAATTCAGATGTACAACCGTCATGAAATGATGGATATCGTGATCGTCGACGGAAAAGCACGAGGAATCATTGCCAGAAATTTGGTAACAGGGGAAATCGAAAGACATTCAGCTCATGCTGTAGTTATTGCTTCAGGAGGTTACGGAAACGTATTTTTCCTATCCACAAACGCCATGGGATCAAATGTTTCCGCTGGCTGGAAGATCCATAAGAAAGGTGCCTTTTTTGCCAACCCTTGTTACACGCAGATTCACCCTACTTGTATTCCTCAACATGGCGATCAGCAGTCCAAACTGACCTTGATGAGCGAGTCACTCAGAAATGACGGGCGAATTTGGGTTCCTGCCAAAAAAGAAGATGCAGAAGCCATTCGCGCCGGTAAGCTGAAACCTACAGAGATTGCGGAAGCTGATAGAGATTACTATTTGGAAAGAAGATACCCTTCTTTTGGTAATCTGGTTCCTCGAGATGTTGCTTCAAGAGCAGCCAAAGAGCGATCTGATGCTGGATTTGGTGTAGGAACCAATGAAACAGGTGAAGCCGTGTACCTGGATTTCTCTGCTGCTATCATGCGATATGGTCAGGAGC
Source organism: Cyclobacteriaceae bacterium (assembly GCA_965215825.1). Taxonomy (GTDB): domain Bacteria; phylum Bacteroidota; class Bacteroidia; order Cytophagales; family Cyclobacteriaceae; genus JAWPMT01. The sequence goes on from CBDCEM010000003.1 coordinate 4,358,377, forward strand.
AGGCAAACATCAATGGTGAGCACGATGCATCACAAGATCGGGTTCGTGAATTAGGTGAAGAAATCGTAGAATCCAAGTATGGGAACTTGTTCCAGATGTACGAAAAGATTACTGCGGACAATCCTTATAAAACTCCGATGAAAATCTATCCGGCAGTACACTATACCATGGGAGGTGTCTGGGTGGATTATAACCTAATGACTACCATCAATGGTTGTTACGCTATAGGTGAAGCGAATTTCTCGGACCATGGTGCCAACCGACTGGGAGCCTCTGCTTTGATGCAAGGGCTGGCTGACGGATATTTTGTATTGCCATATACCATTGGCCACTTCCTGGCAGATGATATCCGAACAGGACCTATTCCAACGGATTCTCCGGAATTCGAAGAAGCAGAAAAAACCGTCAAAGAACAGATCAAGTTCTTCTTGAATAATAACGGATCTCACTCCGTAGACTATTACCATAAGAAATTAGGTAAGATCATGTGGAATCAGGTGGGAATGGCCCGGAAAAAGGAAGGACTTCTAGACGCGATCAAAGAGATCAAAGCTCTGCGGGAAGAATTCTGGAAAGAAGTCAAAGTCCCGGGAGTAGCGGAAGGAATGAATCCTGAACTGGAAAAAGCAGGTCGAGTAGCAGACTTCCTTGAATTGGGAGAATTGTTTGCCAGAGATGCCCTGGAAAGAGAAGAATCATGTGGAGGTCACTTCCGTGAAGAACACCAAACTGAAGAAGGTGAAGCCGTTCGAAATGACGGAGAGTTTACACACGTTTCAGCATGGGAATTCAAAGGTGAGCCTTCGGAAGCAGTGCTGCATAAAGAAGAATTGAATTACGAAAATATTGAGTTGAAGACGCGTTCGTACAAGTAGCCTCTAAAGTTAAGAGTACTTAGCGAATAGCGATTAGATGGACACGTACAGAGAACTAATTGTCTGGCAAAAATCCATGAAACTGGTAACCGAAATATATACTTTAACTAAAAGCTTCCCTGCTGATGAGAGGTTTGGATTAACCAATCAAATGAGAAGGGCTGCGGTATCTGTACCTTCCAATATCGCAGAGGGCTGGGGTCGAAATAGTAATGGTTCCTTCATTCAGTTCCTGAATATCGCGAAAGGCTCGTTATTCGAATTAGAAACTCAGCTAACCATTGCTGAAGAATTAAAATTCTCACAACCAAATCAGGTCATCTCTGACTTGACGATAGAAGTGAGCAAAATGTTAAACTCGTTGATTAAAAAATTAGGAAAGTGATAAGAACCTGCCCTATGCACTCTTCACTTTTCGCTATTAACTACTAATACATATGTCAGGAAAAAGTTTAAACCTTACTTTAAAAGTTTGGAGACAGAAAAATGACAAGGACAAAGGCCAGATGGAGGAGTATCAGGTAAAAGATATTTCTACCGATAGTTCGTTCCTTGAAATGATGGACATCCTGAACGAGCAGTTGATTGAGGAAGGGAAAGAACCTGTTGCATTTGATCATGACTGTCGTGAAGGAATTTGTGGTAGCTGCTCTATGATGATCAATGGAGAAGCACATGGTCCGAGCAGGGAGATTACTACTTGTCAGCTGCATATGCGTGAATTCAAAGATGGCGAGACCATCTATATTGAACCGTGGAGAGCCAAGGCATTCCCAGTCATCAAAGACCTGGTAGTCGACAGAAGTGCTTTTGATAGAATCATGGCTACAGGTGGATTCGTCGGTGTGAATACGTCTGGAAACACCCAGGATGCCAACGCCATTCCCATTCCTAAGGAAGATGCCGACAAAGCTTTTGATGCGGCTACGTGTATCGGGTGTGGTGCCTGCGTAGCTACTTGTAAAAATGCCTCTGCGATGCTCTTCGTATCCGCTAAAGTTTCTCAGTTTGCCTTATTGCCTCAGGGGCAAGTGGAAGCCAAGGAACGTGTTCAGCACATGGTAAACCAAATGGACGAAGAAGGTTTTGGGAATTGTACCAATACCGGAGCTTGCGAAGTGGAATGCCCTAAAGGTATCTCATTGGAGAACATCGCTCGCATGAATCGAGAATATTTGAAAGCGAGTTTTAGCTAGAATTATGTGTCGCATTTCGACAAGCTCAATGTGACACATAAAGTGTGACAGAGCATATAGAAATAAAGAAGCCGCTTCAAATTTGGAGCGGCTTTTCCATTTATATCACTTTGATGTTGTTGGATCTACGATCCATCTTTCCAACCTTACGAGGGAATCTCGATTTCTTCATCGGCATTGAATCCTTGCACCGACCCCCAGGTTTGCAACTTACCTTCATTGGCAGCTTTCAATGCTTCCACGGTTACATTGAATTTATTGGCAATGGCACTCAAGGATTCACCACTTTGTACGATGTATTGCTGTAAATCTCCCAGGTCAGGTACTGAAGCGCTCGGTAATTCCACAATTTCAGCTCCTTCCGCAATGCGATCCCATTCGAAACCGGGACCAATGTCCCATTTCCCTGAGGTTCTGAAATTGATGTGGGAATTGATTCCTTTGAACAAGGCTGCTTCTTCTGTCGTCTCATAACGCTGAGGTTCCGGAAGAAACGCATAGGGAATATCAAATCTCGCTGTGAGGTATTTCAAAAGATTCAGCAGGCTATTGTACTGAGCGTCCGTATGTGTAGCAAAATAAGTTCGTTCACGGAATTCCTCCGTTTCCACATAAAATTCCTGCTCATCCAGGGAGCAATAAATATCATTTGCATAGGATGTCATTAATTGATCACCATCTAAAGTCAATGGTCCAATATTCGACATCTCGATTCCGATCGAGGCCTTACTACCTGTTCCATTTCCTCCAACTGCGCCTTTCCCGAGGTGATAGCTCCATTGCGCAGGGTCAAAAATCTCATAGATATTTCCATTCCTGGCAATCACGTAGGGAGTGGAAATATGATTTTCAGGGGTAGTCAATGCGGCAATATCTCCTTTAAGGTAACCCGCGGTAAAATGTAAAACAATGCGGACCTTTTCTGTTTCCTCCTCATAGTAGAAGGATTTATCTCCATTTGCCGGCTTGCATTCGATGATTTCAAATGACTCATCTGTTCCAGGAATGTCAATCGTTTTCGGTGTTAGTACGTGCTGTTTCTTAGCACTGTCCTCTCCAGAATTGACAAACCGATCTTCGTGGGCGGGTATAGCTGTTGCTTTCATAATTCTATGCTGTATAAACTGTCGTCAAGTAAGCAAAAAATCGGGAGACTTTAAAGTCTCCCATTGAACTATTTTCTACTGCAATACACAACCTCAGAAATGATTATCATTCCACCACGTTCCTTTAAGTAAGCGCTTAACTGATCAACAACAGTCAATGAAAGCGTCTTATGAATGACGGTAAACAATAAGGTATTTCTTGTCACAGGAAGCAAACCTTCCGAAAGGTGTTCACCCTGTGCCATGCCCTTCCCTCTTGAAACATCCAATGCTGTATATCCTTCCACTCCCAATTTCTCCAGTCGCTGGACCAGGTCCGAAAGGAACGAATTAGCTATAATAATTTCCAGTTTTACGATTTCCATGACTTGCTTACCAAATGGATTGAATAATGAAATAATACAGAGGAATGCCTACTGAGATATTGAAAGTAAAGGTCACTCCCAGTGACATGGGCAATAGAATACCCATATTGGCCTGAGGTACCGCAATTCGCATAGCTGCAGGTACAGCAATGTAAGAGGCACTTGCGAACAAGATTGTTTGCAAAAGCGCATCTCCCATTGTGTAGTGCAACAAATAGGAAATGACAATTCCCAACAACCCTATTATAGGAGGAAATAACGTCGCGAAAGAAATCATAAAGCCTCCGGCTTTCCGCAGGTCCTTGATCCTCCTGGCCGCCAACAAACCCATGTCCAGCATGTACAGGGAAAGCATACCAAAGAAGATCTCATTGACAAAAGGTCGTAGCTCCTCTTCTCCGGTTTCCCCTGACAAATAACCAATCACCAGGCTGCCGATCAATAGAAGTACAGAGCCATTAAAGAAGGATTCACGTAAAATATGGCTAAGCCCTTTGGAATCAGTAGATGCAGACTTCTCCTTTTTATTCATCCGGATCAGGATCAACCCAGCTATTATTGCTGGCGACTCCATCAAAGCCATACCCGCCACCATATAGCCTCCAAATGATATTCCCTGACTATCAAGGAAAGCACTTGCCGAGGCAAAGGTCACTGCGGAAATGGAACCATAGGTAGCCGCTACTGCACCTGCGTCATACACACTTAGCTTGCGTTTCAGGATGGCGTACATAATAAAGGGAATACTGAAAGAGGACAAAATACAAACGAGCATAACCGTCAGTACCTGACCGTTAAAACCGCTATGGAAAAGCTCTTCCCCACCCTTGATCCCAATATCAAACAAAAGATAAATACTGAGGAATTTGGCAATCTGGGGAGGGATTTCAAGGTCAGATTTGACCAAAACGGCGATCATCCCCAGGAAAAAGAACAGGGTCGCCGGATGTGCAAAGTTTTCTAATACACTATATAAATTCATGTTAATGCCTTTCTAAAATGAAAATTGAATTGGGCACGACTGTGCCAGTGAATCGAATGATCCAGGGGAAAGAATTGGTTATTAATTCCGAAAAGCGCGCAAATTAAGATTCCGGACAAAATGATCCGTAATCAAAAAATGGGGTCTCTCATTTTCCCGGTATGACGCGCTTACCGATTCCTTCCCACTAAAAAAGTAAAACAGGATTAACAAGGCAGGCGTAGCTGCTGGAAACGTATGTAGCGTTTCGGATGGTCAGATTGTCTGGCAGGGAAATAGGAGTTGCCGTGGGCAACAAACCCCGTAAAGGTGTGTTGTTGATTGGTATGCTGGATCGCGTCAAACCCCAGGTGCTTTGAAGGATCTTCCTCCCCTTCTGCTTTGTCCTCACGAACCTCTTCTTCGGTCTCTTTTTCCTTTTCCGATTCGAGTTCCGCAACGATCTCCCTGTCTCCCAGTAAATCAATCCAAACATAATCACTGACCGCCAGGGCCAGGAAAACAGAAAGAATGATATGGAAAATGGACTTGCGCATTTCAGGGTAAATGTAGGGTTTTATTTTATACCAGGCTCAGTTGTTCCGAACCCCTCTTGCGCGTCTGAAAGCCATAAATATCATTACAAAAAACAACATACCAATGAGAGCATAATAAGGCCAACGTACTGAAGACTTGAATTCTACTGGTTCATCATTACCCAACACAAAAAAAGAACCCCAATAGAAGGGATTGGAACGGAAGATTGAGGTTTGTTCCAGGTATTCCAACTTAGCCGTTCTTAACGCCTCAGATTTACTTTTACCCGCTTTCAATTCACGATAAAAAACCCGCATGATGTCCGGAGCTGCTTCATCAGACAAGTCCCAGCGGGTGAGTAGCAAGCTGTTTACTCCGGCAAGTTTTGATCATCCAAAGCCTCAACCCATTCACTAATCTCGTTCTTGATCTTATTTAATTCGGCAGCACTCATTCTACTATGAATAACATGAAGTTTACTTGATCATACTTACAATCAATCATAACTGCCCAAAACAAAAAAACCCCGCCGATACTGGCGGGGCTCCTCATTTGGTTGGTTATAAAATCATCCTAATTTAATCTCATTCTGTATGAATGGTTGATTATAGAATCGCTCTCCTGTGGCCTTGTAGAGGGCATTGGCCAATGCTCCCATAATAGGCGGCAACGAAGGTTCTCCTAATCCGGTTGGATCAACTCCTTTGTTGATGAAGAATGTCTCAATCTCTAGCGGTGCTTCCCGCTGACGAATCAATCGGTAACGATCGAAGTTCTGCTGCTCGGGCGATCCGTCTTTGAAGGTCAGTTGGCCATACATGGCATGTCCGATCCCATCCACAATACCGCCCTCAATCTGATTTTTGGCAGCACCTGGATTCACGACAACACCACAATCCACCACACACCAAACTTTCTTGACTCGTGGTGTACCGTTTTGCATTTCAATGTCCAACACCTGAGCTACATAGGAGTTATGGCAATAATATGCGGATACGCCTCGGTGTACACCCGGTGTTTCTGTACCCCAATTGGCTTTTTCTTTCACTGCTTTCAGCACACCTGCATATCGTTCAGGGTCATAATCATTCCGTTCTCCAATAGGATCACTGATTACTCGATCAAACAACTCCAATCGGAAGTCTATCGGATCTTTACCCGCTGCTTCTGCAATCTCATCAAGGAAAGCATTTTCAATACCTGCCATGAAATTGGATCGAGGCGCTCTCCAGGCGCCTTGTGAGATATTCGATTCCACGCCTTCATTCTCTGCCAGGTAGTTATCTACCGAACCTGCAGGAAAACGATCTGCAAATACAGGGCTTCCGTGAATTCCTGACCCTTTCACATGAAATGCTGTGAGCTTGTTGTTTTCGTCCAGAGCTGCACGATACTTCACCTGATAGGCAGGGCGATAAGTACCCTGGGTCATGTCGTCTTCTCTTGTATAAACCAGCTTAATCGGTGTTCCTACTTTTTTAGAAATGGCAGCTGCTTCCAGGCCGAAGTTACCATATAGCCTTCGTCCAAAACCACCTCCCATTCGAGTCATGTCAATCGTAATATTTTCCTCAGGTATACCCAGGAGACTAGAGGCACTTTTACTCAAATATTCAGGCGTCTGAATAGGTCCGAGTAATTCCGCGCTACCTTCTTTCACGTCAGCAAAGAAGTTCATAGGCTCCATCGTATTGTGCGCCAGAAACGGAGCTGAATATGTGCGATCAATCACTTTGGCTGCACTAGCAAAAACCTGATTCGGATTCCCGTTTTCTCTTGCTGCCTCTGATTTCTTATCGAGGGATTTCGCTAGTTGGGTATTGTGATCTTCTGTGCTTTCGGCAGGAGTATCCTGTGTCCACTCTATTTTTAGCGCTTTCTTGGCTTTCATCACCTGCCAGGTAGACCTACCAACCACGGCCACCAGTTCGGTAAAGGCGTTGGTATCTGACCACTGCTTTTCGGCAGGCTCTGTCTGGACAGTTACTACATCCGTGATACCGGACACGGCTCGCGCGTCTGAATCATCCACGGATTTGATCTTCATACCAAAAGCAGGCGGATGTACGATCATGGCAATCTGCATGCCTTCTCGCTTCGTATCCATTCCGTAGAGAGGCTGACCTGTTACAATCTTAGGTGCATCGACATTTTTCTTAGTTTGACCAATGATCTTGAAATCCTTGGGGTCCTTCAGTTTCACGTCCTGAGGCACTTCCAGGCCGGAAGCTGCGGAGGCCATGGCTCCGTATCCAGCAGATTTCCCTGAACTATGTTTAATTACACCATTCTCAGTGGTCAACTCCCCAACCGGAACCTGCCATTCTTTGGCCGCCGCTTCTAGCAACATCCTCCTTACCGTTGCTCCTGCCGTGCGTAGACTTGTCCATCCTTGCCGGATTGACTGACTACCTCCGGCCAGTTGACGGGTATATTTGGCAATATCGTAAGGTGCTTGTTCGACTATTACGTTCTTCCAATCCACGTCCAGTTCCTCTGCAACGATCATGGGCATAGATGTCTTTACATTCTGCCCGATTTCAGGATTAGGAGAGTAAATCGTTACTACCCCATTGTCCCCTATCTTGATGAATGCATTCATGTCGATCCAGGTCTCAGGGATACCCAGGACTTCTGCTTGTTCCGGTGCACAGCTTTGCAACCAGCTAACGCCTAACATGATGCCACCACCAGCCATGGTAGAGACCTTCATGAAAGATCGACGATTATATTTCTCTTTGATTAAAGTCATGATTCCAGGTTTTCGGTGATTAGCTCATTTTTGAAGCTGCTGTTTTAATCGCGGCTTTGATTCTCGTATAAGTTCCACACCGGCATAGATTACCGTTCATCGCATTTTCGATTTGCTCATCTGAAGGGCTTGGATTGTTTGCCAGAAAGGAAGCAGCATTCATGATTTGTCCTGCCTGGCAATAGCCACACTGAGGAACATCATGCTCCAACCACGCTTGTTGAACTGCATGCTCCGCCTTTTGCGCTTTTTCTGAGAGCCCTTCGATGGTTGTGATTTCACCATCTCCCACTGCCGCAACTGGCAACTGGCAGGATCTTACTGCCGTTCCGTTTAAATGAATGGTACATGCACCACACTGTGCAATCCCACAACCGAATTTTGTTCCCACCAGATCAAGCTCGTCACGAAGTACCCACAACATGGGGGTATCATCATCGACATTTACCTGTCTGGAGGCTCCATTTACCTTGATATTGAAAGTAGCCATTGAAATTTTCAAGAGTTTAACTTCCTCAAGATAATAAGTATTTGGGGCTCCATTAGTGTAGTAATGGACATAATCCACCAGCGGAAGGCATTACCAAGACAAACGGCAGATTAATAACCTCAAAGGCAGGCCTTCGAATGACATAAGTTTTTGAATGAAAAGTCTGCACTGACTTTTAGAAAATGCTGTTAACTGAAGTTTTGATTCTGTGCCTTTAAGTGGTTTCAGTCTTCAAGTTTAATAAAGACGAAATCGTCCACAGCCATCTACTGATATTACAGCCGAATTAAGAAAGTGTGGCTTAATTATTTTCCAGGTTAAAACGGAAGACCAATCCTGCTCTGACAACAATCCCGTCTGTTGAAATGCGATCCAACTCCGTTCTATCGTCTCCAAATTTTACGAGATTGAGGGCCCAATCTATTTTATCACCGGTCTCAAACAGTTTATATCCACTTCCTACCAGGAAACCAATCTTCGCATTGAAAACGATGTTTTTAGTCAGATAGTAATCAGAAAACAAACTCATCAAATTCATCGCTCGTTGTAAATAAAAATCACCATCGGAAGGCTGTCGATAAGTTTGGAAAACACCCAGGAAGTCAACCCCGATAAACCAATTGTCCTTTTGCTGATAGGAAATCGCTCCTGTTGAGGGCAGAACACCATAAAACCGGAGTTTCGACGTAATTTTCCAATCTACTCCAAACAACGGGGTAAAAATGGGTCCCATAAATTCGGTATTGCCATAAAAGCCTAAGCGAAACTCATTTTCTTCGGTTTTCTTGTAGGTATAGAGGGCGGCTATGCCAAATTGATAGGCATCACTACTGATCTCAAAAGCATCACTATTCATGCGCTGAAAAGTGAGTACCGTCAATGGGCGTTCTGGTTTGATATTAATGTTCGCACCGAGATTCAACGTCAGGTTTCTGGCTTTGTAGTCCGAGAAGACATCCTCCACGCCCGTACCCTCAATGACAAGTCCAGTCAAAATTACATTCCCGGAGGACAGAAGAATTGGCACTTGTAGTGTAGCGTTGACACCCGTCAGTTCCTCATAGTCATTACCCATCAATCCACGGGTAACATCTACTCTGGCAATGTCGATAAAACCCTGACCACACAGCCAAAACGGAATAATGAAAATTAAGCAAAAAACGCTCTTTTTCAAGGAAAGACTCATGCCCAGGAATCGTAAACCTGTACCCGCTTCCACAAATGCTTGTAATCTTCGATGTAATCCAAATGAGCCTGATGAGCCTGATAAACATCCTGATCCTCCTTACTATCAAAAGTTACCACGAGTGACACCTGATAGGTTCCATCTACAACGTCTCTTGGAGTACCTGCTGGTTTACCGATGTGATATGTCTTGATAGCATCTACCTTTTCAAAAAAATCTTTGGTGCCATCGATGAATGCATTTATGGTTTTTTCATCTTCTGGTTCATTCATCCAGAAAAAAACCATGTGTACAAATCGTCCTGGAAAGTTATTTTGACCCTTAGAAACCAAAGGAGCTAAACCTAAGGCAGCTAAAGCTGCAGTTGCTTTTTTGAAAAATGAGCGCTTGTTCATAATTGAGAAGTTTGGCTAAAATTAGTTGCCTTGAGCCCTTTTAACCAAACTTTTTAAGTAAAGTGCCGCCTGATTATCCGGCTGGCTCCAATTGGGGCTGTACCCTGCCAAGCGATGCCAACATACGTCCGTGGTTCAATATCGCTAAAAGGAACGTTCTCTGGCTATTGTACTGAATGTCAAACTCTCTCGCTGTAGCAGACACGATTTTCGAGATTTTATGATAATGTACGTGACAGATAGTTGGAAACAAATGGTGCTCCACCTGAAAATTTAATCCCCCGATCAACCACGACAATACCCGATTACTTGTCCCAAAGTTCGTTGTTGTAGCGAGCTGATGAACTGCGAAGTTATTATCCATTTGACCTTCATCATCGGGTAAAGGAAATTCACATTCAGGCATTACGTGTGCACTTTGAAATACGATAGACAACAAAAAGCCCGTAATGAAATGCATGATTACAAAACCCAAAATTGACCACCACCATGGAGTCGATAGCAATACAAGAGGTAATACAAGCATCACAATTAGATAGCCTCCCTTCCAAATGGCAAGGTCAGTAATCAATCTGGAAAATTCCTGACGGCTTTTGATCAACCCCATTTTCCGGTAACGAAAAGCTCTTAGCACGTCATTGATCAGCTTGCTCATGGTCATCATCCCATAGAGCACCCACGCATAGATATGTTGAAACCGGTGAATCCCCATTAGTTTCTGATTAGGAGAAAACCTTAAGATGGGTGTAATAAAAATATCTTCGTCTCCACCGTCAATGTTCGTGAAAGTATGATGTAAGACATTGTGTTGCAGTCGCCAGATCTCCGTATGTCCTCCAATGAGATTGAGGACAAGGCCCATCAGCTTATTCACTTTGGCATTTTTGGAATATGCACCATGAATGGCATCGTGCATGACATTCAGTCCCAGGCCAGCTTTGCCTACTCCGATTAAAATCCAGAGCGAAAAGAATACCAAGGCATTTGACGCTATTCCTGATAACAGAAGTACAAGCGGTATAGCGAATACCAAAAACATGATTGCCGTTTTAATAACCAATTGTGCATTACCATGCTTACTGACGTTATTAACACGGAAGTATTCGTTTACTCGAAATTTCAGAATGCTTTCAAATTCGGCATCACTTTCTTTCGAAAACCTATAAGGGGTTTTCATAATCACGGGCAAGGTTCTTTAAATTTTGGTGAAGTTACTAAAATTGCCGCTATGACTAATCCAAAACTTGATGGGCGCGCAAGAGACAAATGAAATTTACGAGCTTCCATTCGTTGGAAATTGCACTGAATAACCTCTCTTTTTCTTTTACAATTTGAAAGCTTCAGCTGCAAGGTTTCGAATAAATTTCCTTCTTCAGAAGAAGAAATAGCTCTTGGTCCAACTCGAAAAGGAGCAAAAAAAAGCCAATCACGCAAACGTGATTGGCTGTTTATTATTGAAGGATTTGAACCTAATTCTTCTTAGGAAGTTTATTATCGATCACTTTACCGTTTTTTACTTCACCGTAATAAACGACGTTGTAAAAACCCTCGTATCGCTTGATCGACTCGTACAATTGGGTGATGTTTTCACTTCGGATCTTCACCCCTTTGTTCTCACCTTGCCTTCTCAATTCAATGTAGTAGCCCGCTTTTAATTTAATTGGGGCTGATAATGGTCTTGCCATAATGATTATTTATTAAACCAATTTTTTCAAGTGCCTTCTTGCGGAGGCGTATTGTGTAATATTTTCGTTTTCGTTGATCAATTCCTCAGACTTCAGCCTTTGGCATTATTTCTTGCCGGTTTCTTTTCTTCTACAACTTCTTCCGGAGGCGTATTAGTAATATTTCCGTTTTCGTCGATGTATGCCATCATATCGTCAAGACTCCCGCCTTTGGCATTATTTTCTTGTCTTTCCTTCTTCTTCAATTCCTTCTCGTGCCTTTTCCTCAACTTTTCCTTCTGTTTCTGAGCTTTAATAAAGCTATTCTGCGATCTTCCCATATCCTACTATTCGTCTGAGTTACAGTCTGGCCACCGAAACTCTATTCAAAATTGAAGAGCACCCTCCGACATGTTTCCATCTGAAAGTGTCCAGCTCTTCAGCTACATGAGCAGCTTTTTTTAATTCGTTGTGAAATTGCCAATTGAAATTCCGATTAAAGGTATAGCCATTACTGGCATTTGCTAATCGGTGATTGTTCAATAATTCAAAAGCGTAGTTGGTGGGGACCTCTCCCGTTACCCGGACTGGTGAGTTGTTTTTTGTTCGATTTGGGCAGCCTATGATACTTGCTGCTGTGATTATTTGGTTCCCTACGTTTGCGATACGCCTATTTAATTTTAATTCCTAATAATTCCTTCTGGTGGCAAAACATTCACACCAGTTGGTTTCAAAATCGGATTCCAGGTTTTATTTGCCTTTCGAAAAAATGGGCAGGTGCCTCAAATGCCGTCAATGAAAGTAAGTAAAAAAGCAGGTCTATTTAGTTGGCAAGAAGTGAATTGGCCTGCGTTGATCACCCATCTTTCAAGACGCGAATTTAAGCATTTTTAGGCAAAAATCCCAGAAATCACCACATTAGAAGCATGAACTACTTTTTACCTCTGGAGCGACCGGGTTTTCGACGGCCGCCACGCATCTGTTTAGGACTGTAGACAGGTCCATCGCCAATTTCCGGTGGAAGTTTCGCTTTGATTACTTCCCGACCCAACAGCTTTTCTATTTTGGAGAACTTCGTTTGCTCTTTTTCGCTAATTAACGTGAAAGCCGCTCCCTGAGAAGCTGCTCTGGCTGTTCTGCCAATTCGGTGAATGTAATCTTCACCATCATTCGGAACATCATAGTTTACCACCAGTTCAATGTCCTCAATATCGATCCCTCTCGATAGAATATCCGTTGCCACCAGAATATTCAGCTTCTTATTTTTAAATGACGTAAGGATTTCTTCACGCTGAGCCTGATCCAGGTCAGAATGAATTCCTTCACTCATCAAATCCAATTTCTGAAGCGCACGATTAAGCTCCTTTGCTCCTTCTTTTGTAGAGGAGAAAACAATCACACTGCTTAGGTTTTTTCGTGTGAGTAAAAACTTCATCAATGGAATTTTCTGATCCTCATATACTGAAAATGCTGCTTGAACAACTCTCTCAGCAGGTTTTGAAACTGCGATCTTAATTTCTTCATGATCGGTAAGTACTGCATCCATGAGTGACCGAATCTTCGGAGGCATGGTTGCAGAAAAAAGCAAGGTCTGTCGCTCCTTAGGTGTATGCGAAATGATCCTGGTGATGTCTTGATTAAATCCCATATCCAGCATGCGATCAGCTTCGTCGAGTACCAGGTACTGCAATTTGTTTAATTCCATGTAGGGCATAGACAAATGCGCAATAAGTCTACCAGGTGTACCAATGATAAAATCGGCCCCTTCAACGATAGCCTTTTTCTCGCGGCTAAAACTATCCCCGTCATTTCCACCATAGATCGCAATCGAGCTGATCGGCGTGAAATAGGAAAGACCTTCCAACTGTTGATCAATCTGTATGGCCAATTCACGAGTGGGAACAATCACCAATGCCTTTATTGAAGTGTCCTCACTTTTTTTGGCAATGATCTTGTGGATCAATGGCAACAGGAATGCCGCAGTTTTCCCCGTACCTGTCTGGGCAGAAGCAATGATATCTTTCCCGTCAATAATTTTGGGGATTGCCTTTTGCTGTATAGGGGTGGCTTCGGTAAATCCAATGGCATTAATGCCTTCTACCAATCTTTCGTCTAGTCCAAATGATGTGAAATCCAAGAGTAGCTTATTTTGCTATAAAGGCTACGAAGCTACATCAAAACCTTTAAATGTTAAGGTGAATGAAAAATATGACAGGTTAGTATAATTTACAGCAGTTACCTTCTGCATGGTCATTATGGAAATCAGCAAATACATTATGGCGACCCTGTATATACTCGCGGGCGCCAATCATTTTGTCAACCCCAGGTTCTACTACAAGATCATTCCACCATTTTTCAAGAATAAGCCTTTGATCAATCAACTGTCAGGTGCGGTAGAAATTTTACTCGGCATCTTATTGTTTACGTCTTATAGCTCATGGGCTGCCTGGGGTATTATTGCTCTATTAATCGCAGTATTTCCAGCAAATATCTATCACCTCCAACAAAAAGGAGCCGGTATGAAAGTTCCTGTTTGGGCCCTTTGGATCCGGTTACCCATGCAGTTTCTGCTCATTTATTGGGCATATGTATTTACATAAAGAGAAGCTGGCGTGATTCTTGGATCAGGATGTGAAACCTTCCTGAAATGAAAAAATATTTCCTACTATTCCTGCTATTCAGCTTTTTCCTTGCCTGTAATGACGGTGTTTTCGAAATAGATGATACGTCAAGGGATGTATTAACAGAAATGCTGGAAATCGCTCGCGAACACGCATTAAATCGCCAAGACATCAACTGGGAAAACACGACCAATTCCGTTTATAGTGAATTCGACCGAAGCGGTTTTCAGCCAGCTGTACGTGTGCTGCTAAGAATACTTGGCGACAGTCATAGTTCCTATCGATTTGAAAACTGGGTGTATCGTGAATCCTTCATCAGTTGCAACCCTTCACAGTTGTCAATTACAGACTTACCAGATCGTGTGGGTTACGTTGGTCTTAATCCCATAACAAGTCAGGCCCCTGCGGATGAAATACAAAATTATACCGATCAGATTCAGGCAATACTGCAGGAGGGAAGAGATCGTGAGGTCAGCGCATGGGTAGTGGACTTGACCGGCAATACAGGAGGGGCCTTTACGCCAATGCTGGCTGGAATAGGGCCTTTATTAGGGAATGACATCCATGGTTATTTTCTGGACCCGGACGATGGCCCTTTTGCCTGGGGCTATGACAATGGTAATGCCTACATAGGAGAACAAGACAATGTTTTTGCCAGTGCAACTGAGCCAATCGAGCCATTTAATTCTGATATAAAAGTGGCAGTGATCATTGATAATCAGACCGCAAGTGCCGGCGAGGCGACAGCTATCTCTTTCCTGGGAAGGCCAAACACCCGGGTTTTTGGTGAAAGAAGCTGCGGACTTTCAACAGGTAATACCCTATTTGAATTGTCCAATGGAGGGAAGTTCAATCTCACTACAGCGATCATGGCTGACCGTAACCAAAATCCATTTGGAGAAAATATCATTCCTGACGAGTCCTTCATTGATACCAATGATCTCCAGACTCGGGTCGAAGAATGGCTAATGGAGGATTAACTAGTTGAAATAATAAGGTCAAAAACCTCCATAATGGTTATATCACAAAACAGCCGGACTTGATCATGATGGAAATAAATAACTGAGCCAAATGAAGAAATTACTGTTGATCTTAACGATTGGTAGCTTATTTAATAGCTGCAAAGATGAAGCGGAAGAGGATATACAGATCCAAAGCAAAGCAGTACTGGAAGAAATGGTCACCCTGGCAGAGGACCATTCCATCAATCGATTAACAACAGATTGGGAGGTGGCCCGAGAAAACGTTAATCAAGCTTATACGGATAATGGGTTCGAAGAAGCGGTTAGGGTCTTATTGAGAATTATGGATACCAATCACAGTTTTTACCGGTCAGATAGTCTTTTCATTTATGAGAGTGTATTGTCCTGCAGCCCGAGCAACTACACCTTTAGTGACTTTTCTCCATTAATCGGATACGTCGATGTAAATAGTTTTTCTGGAAGTACCGATGAAGCTGTGGTGTTTGCAGATAATATTCAGAGAACCATAGCGCAGGGCACTGATGATGGAAAAGACCGATGGGTGGTGGACCTTAGCGGCAATGGAGGCGGCAACATGTATCCCATGGTCGCAGGAATCGGCCCGTTGGTGGGTAACGATATTCTCGGATATTTTATTGATCCGGATGGCAGCGAAACTGTCTGGGGATACCAGAGTGGATTCTCCTATATTGGTGGCACCAATAATCCGGTTACTACGGTAACAGACCCTGGTGAAATACTTGACGCTTCTACTAAAGTGGCTGTGATCATTGACAATGTGACAGCCAGTAGTGGTGAAGCTGCAGCCATTTCCTTTATCGGCAGACCCAATACGCGGTTTTTCGGAACAGCCAGTTGTGGTTTATCTACAGCAAACATCACCTACCCCCTTTCAAATGATGCGCTTTTCATCCTGACAGTTTCCACCATGGCAGACCGTGAGAAAACCACTTACGGTGGACAAATTCAACCTGACGAGACTTTCGAGAATTCCGCAGACCTTCAGGCACGTATTGAAGAATGGTTGTTGGAGGAGTAAGACGCTTCTAAATATTATTGACCCTAAAGGGCCAATCCAACCAGGTTTGACTGGGGCTGTATTAATTTCGCCGCATGAACTACCTGTCGGCAGAAAATCTCACAAAGAGTTTCGATGAACGTCAACTATTCGAAAACTTCACCTTTGGTATTGACCAGGGAAGGAAAGTGGCACTCGTCGGCGTAAATGGATGTGGGAAATCCACGCTTTTGAAGATTATCGCTGGCCTGGAAACTCAGGATCGTGGGGAAATCTCCTTTCGCAAAGGAATCAAAGTAGCGATGCTTTCTCAAACTCCGGAACTGGACGATAATGACTCGGTGGAACAGTCCATTTTTGAGGGTGAAGACGAAGTTCTTAAACTTATCAAAGACTATGAATTGGCCCTTCAGAAGTTAGAAACAGATCCTGAAAATGCAGCTGATATCACACCCATCATTGAGCAAATGGACGCCAAAGGAGCCTGGGATTACGAAAATGAGGTAAAGCAAATCCTGGGCAAATTGGGTATTCATGATTTTAGCCAAAAACTAGGCGCCATGTCCGGGGGGCAAAGAAAGAGGGTGGCCCTGGCCAAAGTCCTTGTTACACAGCCAGATTTTCTGATTTTAGATGAGCCTACCAACCACCTGGACCTGGAAGTTATTGAGTGGTTGGAAAATTACCTGGCTACACAAAACCTTACATTACTCATGGTGACGCACGATCGCTATTTTCTGGATCGGGTTACCAATGAAATTTTAGAGATTGATCAAGGGCAAATTTTCAAATACACGGGCAACTACAGCTACTTCCTTCAGAAGAAGGAAGAACGACAAACCATGGAACAAGTCACAATTACCAAAGCCAGAAACCTGATGAAAAAGGAACTGGAATGGATGAGACGTCAACCTAAGGCGCGAGGTACCAAAGCCAAGTACCGGGTGGAAGCATTCCATGACCTTGAAAAGACCGTTTCTAAGAAGGTGGATACCCAGGAATTGGAAGTGAAATTAAAATCCAGTCGACAAGGCAGAAAGATTCTGGAATTACAAAAAATCACGAAACGATTTAATGGCCAGCCTTTTGTCAAACAATTCGAATACGTATTCAAACGCGGAGATCGAATTGGTATCGTTGGACCAAATGGTGTTGGTAAATCTACTTTCTTAAAACTCCTTGCTGGTGATTTTCCACCTGATGAGGGCACGCTGGATCAGGGACAAAATACCAAGGTTGGCTTCTATACTCAGGAAGAACAGACCTTTGACCTCCGAAAGCGGGTGATCGACATTGTCCAGGAAGTAGCGGAGTACATCAAGCTTGCTGATGGCTCTGAGGTAACCGCATCTCAATTGCTGCATCAATTCTTATTCTCTCCGGAGTTGCAATACAGCCTGGTGGGCAAACTCAGCGGAGGTGAACGTCGAAGGTTACAACTTTTGCGTGTGCTGATGGAAAATCCAAATTTCATCATCCTGGATGAACCGACGAATGATCTGGACATCATGACTTTAAATGTTCTGGAAGACTACCTTGAAAAGTACGACGGCTGTTTATTGATTGTTTCACATGATCGATATTTCATGGATCGGCTTGTAGAGCATCTTTTTGTATTTGAAGGCGAAGGGCGCATTAGGGATTTCCCAGGCAACTACACTGACTATCGTGAAAGTCAGGCGCAGGAAAAGAAAACCGAACCGAAAAAAGTAACACCCAAGAAAGAAGCTACCAAACCCAAGGAACAGGCTCGCAAATTATCGTTTAAAGAAAAAAAGGAACTGGTAGATCTGGAATCCGAAATTGCCAAGCTGGAAGAAGAAAAAGCTCAGCTGGTAACTCACATGAACAGTGGATCACAGGACTTTGAAGAACTACAGCAATGGTCAGAACGTGTTACAGCCATAAATGAGGAATTGGAAGAAAAAGAGTTGCGATGGCTGGAACTCTCCGAGGTTAATTAGGAAATTAAATTGGGGAGGTCTCCCTCCCCATCAATTCTATTGTGTCTTCACATACAAACTTGCGCTTTCAAAGCGGAGCGTCTCATCCAGTTTGGATCCGATCTCTCTTACATTAATTTTCAAACTCCCTGCCTCCAATGCCAGAAGTTCGTCAGTCACATCATATTGGAAGGTCTTCGTCATGCGAGGCATAGACATGTGAGTAAGGTGCTCTCCTGCTCCAAAAAAGGACATTCCACCGGTATGCCTGACTAATTTCTCCTCTTCCGTTTCTTCTTCCAGATTCAGAAACACATAATAGGTACTTCTGGGCTGCGCATCATAGCTCACTTTCACATGCATGATAAGACGTTCGCCTTCAGCCAATTCATTGAGTTTCGTAAAAGCATTCTCCGCTCGTCCTTCAGTGATTTCAAATGAGTTACTGTCCTTGTTCAAATCATCTCCAAATTCCTGGTACCATACCTGAACATCCGGAGTAACTTCTGCAACAACTTGCGCCTGGGTCATTTCATCTAGTACATCGTACTTGTAATCTAAACTGTAGATAGTATCCAGCATTTGGTCTACCGTGTAATCAACCCGATCACCATTCTCATCAAAGAAAGTGTACGCCCATTCAACGGCATTCAAGCTGTCCCTCATGGGTGCAGTCCCATTGTCTGACTGATTCCAGATTTCCCAGAGGTAATCAATATTCGCATGATGGACGAAGAAAATCGGATCAAAGCCTGCAGTGGCCAAAGAAGCCATTAATCCAACAGAATCCGCCTGGAATACTTCATTATAAATCCTTGGTGGGATTTCATTTCCATCCTCATCTACCTGTGGAAATTTACCTCCGCCAAGGTAGCCATGCATGGGTCCATGTGGTGTATTGTCCAAATCAATATTGAATTGGGCATAGGATGTATTTTCATACACATTGGCCATATTGAAATGAAGGTTATATGCCTCGGTAATGGGAAACCCTTCGTTGAGCGAGTCCAGTCGCGAGGCTGTATATAAGCTAGAAGTTTCATCTCTGAAGGCTTCGGGCATTACTCGGTAATTTGCGTTGGTATACTCCCAATAAGGCAAGGCAAAATCTTCTTTACCTGAAAGCTCCCGTACGATCTTTTCGTAATACCAGATGTACATGCGATGCCACGTAAGGAAATGAGGCACCGACACTTCTTCTGCATCATGTGTACATCCAGCCCATCCGGGTAGGATATCATCTTTATTTACAAACTGGGGGCACAGCTGATTTCCCGGGACTGAATCCGGCACCAAATGGATCGCCCCTTGATAATACCAGCTCCAGGGATTCGAGCAATCCAGTTCACGCATCTTTTCATTAGCGACACGCATCGCTTCAATATCCGCTGCTGCTTCAGGGCTGTAGATATTTTTTCTAATATAAGTAACAGGTTCTGAGGATTTTTGGCTTTGCTCCACTGTGGAACATGCCGCCACCAAAAGCAAGGTGGAAAGGGAATAAAATAAGCGCATCAAGGTTGGTTGTAAAATGTGTAAATCCAGATGAAGGTAAATTAAATTGGACTAATTGCCATGAAAAAAGCTCCAACTTTAGATCATTGGAGCTTCTTCAAAGGTTATTTACAAATTCGTATTCCTCTAAAAATGCCTAACCTGGCTTGTATGCGTTGTAAGCTTGGCCTGAGCCAAAAGTCTATTCATACCTCAACGACCTCACGGGGTTGGTAACAGCGGCCCGCAACGTATGGAAACTGATTGTCATCATGGCTATAGCAAAAGCCAAAAATCCACCTAATAAGAAAATCATAGGGTTGATTTCTACCCTGAAAGCAAAGTTCTCTAACCACTGAAACAAGAAATAGTAAGTAGCCGGTGCTGCTATCAGAAAGGAAATCAAAATCAATTTCGCAAAATGAGAGGAAAGAATGATCAACAATTGACTAACGGTGGCTCCCAATACTTTTCGTACCCCGACTTCCTTAATTCTTCTCTCCACTGAGATGGCGGACAAACCAAATAACCCAAGGCTGCCAATCAGGATAGATAACACGGCAATGACGGAAACAACTGTGCTCATTTGCTGGTCTGATTTATATAGCTCATCAAAATGATCATCTAAAAAAGTATAGCTGAATGGGTATTCCGGTACCTGGGCCTGCCAAATCTCCTCTATTTCCCGAACAGCATCGTCAACATTGCCTGTGATTTTAACAGACATCTCATCAAAGCCCCATGACTCGTGAATAACCAGTGATAAGGTGTTGACCTCATGGTGCAGGGAATTGTAGTTAAAATCTTTGGTGATGCCTATTACAGTACCTAGTGAATCATTTGGGTAGAAACCATGCCCGACACTTTCGCCTATGGCATCCTCAAATGGCAATTCCTTTGAAAGTGATTCATTGATGATGAAAGAAAGTCCATCATCACGTGCATAATCTTTCGAAAAACTCCTTCCAGCAATCAATTCAATGCCATACACTTCCAGGTAATCATAATCTACATAAGTATTAGAAGTAGTCATGTCGATAACTCCTGTATCCGCTGCGACTTTAAATCCCCACTGATGCAAATTATTACCAAGTCGTTGGCCAGATGCCGTAACACCGCCCACATGGCTACTGGATTTGATTTCTGATTTCAATACATCATATTTATCATTGGCGCTACCTCCCATCTCGATAAGCAGCATTTGTTCGGTATCAAAACCAATGTCCTTGCTGCGCATGAAATTGAGTTGATTCAAGACGATGAAGGTAGCTACAATCATTGCCAGTACGAGGCTGAATTGTGTTACCACCAGGGAACTTCTTAAAATAGATTTTCGATCGACAACCGTGCTGCCCTTGAGCACAACAGCAGGCTTGAATGAAGATAAATGTAGCGACGGATAAAGACCTGCCAACATGCCCAGGGCGATCACCACGAGTAGGGCGGTAATGAGCAATATTGGATCATTCACAAATGTCAGCAAGGACAATTGACGATCAACAGCAACATTCAGAAAGGGCAATGCAATTAAATCAATTAACACTCCGAGTATTAAGGCTCCCAATGCAAGCAAAGTAGACTCCACTATGAACTGCCAAAACAACTGTGGCTTGTGCGCCCCGACGGATTTTCTTATGCCTACTTCTTTGGCTCGTTTACTGGCTCTGGCTGTTGACAGATTCATAAAGTTCACAGCCGCAATTACCAGAATGAATATACCTACCAATGAAAAGATATCAAGATACGCCCCATTAAATTTTCTGTAATTCTGATAGTCATGTTGGGTATCTGTTGACCCAAGGTGCACTTCTGGCAAAGGCTGAAGATACGTGATGATCATGTCGTTCATCTCCTCCCAGCCAGCTCTTTCGGGTAATATTTCAGCAAATTGAGTTTCTAACTGTTCAATATTTGCTCCTTGTTGAATCTCGAAATAAGTGATCAGAAAATTAGATCCCCAGCGATCATTGAAATCCGGATTGGATTGCAATCTGGAAGACATGGACATAAGTGCATCAAATTTCAGATGTGAATTTTCAGGTATATCTTTCATAATACCTGTTACTTCGTAGGATTCATCTCCAAAAGTGAGACTCTCTCCAACAACATCCACAGAGCCGAAAATTTTAGTAGCTGACTCCTCACTGAGTACCAAACTTCTGGGGTCTACTAAAACCTGATCACGGTCTCCGGCAAGTAGTGGAAAATCAAAAACATTGAAGAATGTGCTATCTACATGAACCACGGTTTCAATGGCCATCCGTTTTTCATCTTTCTCAAAGATCAATTTACCCCAGTTCCAATACCGCGTATATTGAATGAGATCCGGGTATTCAGACGCCAAAGTAGGCCCCATGGCCGCCATGGATAGCGCCACATTTTGAACATTAGTTCCCGGGAAACTCTGCACCTCACATAAGCGATAAATATTCTTCTGGTGCATGGAATCGAAACTTTGCTCATCTGAGATGAACAGGTAAATGACCATACAAGCTGCAATGCCAATGGCAAGGCTCAGAATGTTAATACTACTATGGAATTTGTGTTTTGTCAGATTACGCGTGGCAATCAGTAAGTAATTTTTAAACATAAGTAAGAATGTTGAGTTTATGACCAAAGGTTGACGCATGGCAAACGGCCTCAGGTAATTAATGACCTGGTACCAGTAATGAAGTCGCGCTCGCCATGACGGATATTGTTGAATCTTTATTTCATATCGTTCCAATAGATCACCAGTAACCTCCTCCGTAAATTCTTCTCTGAGCAACCAGTGAAGGATTTTGGTAGCTAACCTTGGAGGATGTGTTTCTGGTAGTTGCATTGCAATTCCTAAAAAGAAAATTTTAGATCACCCTGTAAGGCTGGATACTGACTCCAAAGTGAAACCCGGAAGTTCTTGGCATCTTGCAAAACTTGAAGCCCATAGGCAGTAATACTATAAATACGCTTTCTTCTCCCCCCTCTTTCTTTGGTGGCTCCTCCCATTTCGGAGGTTAGAAATCCTTTTTTCTCCAAACGGTTCAGGGTCGAATGTATAGCTCCAATAGCCACAGCCCGACCTGACTGTTTTTCAAACTCTTCGGCTGTATTGAAGGCATATGCTTGCTCTCCCAGAATCCCTACCAGTAATAAAATCACTTCTTCAAATTCACCAAGTCGCGTTTCTTTCATTTTTATTTAATACTAAATTGTAGAACAAACATACGAACCTCACAGCACTTTGTTCTACAATCTAGTAACAAATTCGAAAGATGTTAAAAATGGCTGCTAACTTAAAGTTTAAAAGTCTGCGGAATAGATTTATACAGGAAACAGCCCAAAACTTCAAATGAAAAGAATCAAATCGTTCTCCTTTTGATGAGGGCCTATTGGTTAAAAGAGGTCGTTTTTGGCAAGAGATTTCATTTGGTCCCGAGCGACTTCAAGTCAATGCTACCTTGAAAATTGAGTTCATTGTAGATCGCTTTTCCCATAAAGGAAAAGAGCAACTTTCTCGAGAAGGGGCTTGAAAATAATTTCGCTCCCTATTTACCTCAACCATGGTCCATTAGCCGCATAAATCTTAATTTGGCGGCATGCAAACATTCCTTCAGGAAGTAGCTCAATATGTATTGACCCATCACATCGATCGAATCGATCAGCTAACAATCATTTTCCCAAACCGAAGGGCAGGCTTGTTTTTCAGAAAAGAGATGGGTCAGTTGATTGAAAAGCCCATTTGGATGCCAAAAGTGACAAGTCTGGAGGATTTCATCTTGTTTCATTCAGGTTTGGATAAAATTGAAACCCTTGAGGGCGTGTTACGCCTATATGATGTGTATAAAGCACAACAACCTCGTGAAGAGTCTTTCGACCGGTTTTTCTTTTGGGGCGAAATGATCTTGAGGGATTTTGACGAGATCGATCAATACCTGGTAGAGGCAGACCAGCTCTTTACATCGATTAAAAGTCAAAAAGAGCTCGATGAGGAATTTTACTTTCTTGATGAAGAGGAGTTAAAAGTCATTCGATCGTTTTGGAGTACATTTTTGCCAGATGCCTCTAAAACGCAAAAAGCTTTCCTGGAAACCTGGAAAATCTTAAAGCCGATATATCACAGCTTCAAGGCGCAATTGGTTAGTGAAGGCAAAGGATTTGGAGGTCAGATTTACCGTCAGTTTTGGGAAGCCTTGAAAAGTGATCAGGTCGCAGTTAGTGGACATTTGATTCTGGCAGGCTTCAACGCATTGACTGTCGCAGAGGAGCGTATCATCAAGTTGTTGGTAGAGAATCATCATGCGGAGATTCTCTGGGACCTGGATGCGCACTATCTACTTGATGAAAATCAGGAAGCTGGACATTTCATGCGGACCTACCAAAAAGACACCATATTGGGTAAAACCTTTCCAAAAGTGTTGCCCAATTTCATACAGGAGCCCAAAACTTTCAAGGCCGTGGGTGTGTCTCTGGAAGTGGGGCAGGTAAAAGCACTAGCAGAGCATCTGGAATCACTGGCCTCCTCTTCAGATTACAAACCCGAAAACACAGTAATTGTCATCCCCAACGAATACATGCTATTTCCCCTATTGCATGCAATTCCGCCCTCCATTGAACAGCTCAACATAACCATGGGCTACCCAATGAAAGACACACCTGTGTTTAGTTTACTCGAAAGCTTACTTCAACTCCAGAGTTCATCCAGGGAAAATGTCATCCACGGCACTTCATTCTATCACCGTCCAGTTATTGAAATTCTGGGACATCCGCTGATTCATCCTATTGCAGAAGAAAAAGGTGAACTAATCACGGCAGATATCACCAAACGCAACTTGATCTTTGTCTATCAGTCGGAACTTAAATTGCCGAAACGACTTTTCGAGCTGATTTTCAGTAAACCAATAAAACCGCTGGTTTATCTGCTCGATATTCTTGAAGAGCTCCATCATTGTTGGAAAGCTCATGGTCAGGACCTTGAACTGGAATTTATCAGCCGGTTTTATCAGCATACAGCGAAACTGGAGGAAATGATTGGCCAGAAAACTGAGCAACTCAGCTATGACTTTTTGATAAAGCTATTCAGACGACTGTCCCGAAGCTTGAAAATACCATTTAGTGGCGAGCCATTGGAAGGGCTACAGATCATGGGTGTTCTAGAAACCAGGAATCTGGATTTTGAGCATGTATTCATTCTGAACATGAACGAAGGAAGTTGGCCGGCACCTCCCAAAAAGGGCTCTTTTATACCACACAATATCCGAAAAGCCTTCGACCTTCCGGTTTTCGAGCATCAGGATTCCATTTATGCCTATTTGTTCTATCGTTTATTACAACGATCAAAGCGGGTTTGGTTTTACTATAATACCGTCTCCGAGTTCAATGTGAATGGTGAAATGAGTCGGTACATCCGGCAATTGGCATTTGAGACCAATCATGAAATCGATTACCAGATCCTCGCCAACCCTATAGCCATCACTCCAGCTCAGCCAATAAGTATTGAAAAAACACCGGAAGTACTGTTCAAATTAGGGCGATTCCTCGTAAAGAAAGGGGAATGGACAGCCCGATTAACACCATCTGCATTAGATACATATTTGTATTGCAGGCTTAGGTTTTACTTCAAGTATGTGCAAGAACTTTACGAACCGGATGAACTACAGGAAGAACTGAGTCCAATGGTTTTTGGCAATATTCTGCATGATGCCATGGAGATCCTATATCGCCAGTTCATCAAGAAAAACAAAAGACCGATAGTTGAGCCTAATGACTTTTTTGGCTTAGAGAGCGGCGTTGATGGGGCTATCAATAAAGCCTTCATCAAACATTATGATGTTAAAAACGAAACCAAATTCAAGCTGGAGGGCAGGAACATCATTGCCGCTGAGATTATCAGAAAAACTGCCTTGAAAATTTTACACTTTGACCGGCAGTATGCACCATTTAAGATTCTGGGGCTGGAGACCAGTACTAGGGACGGTTATACACTTGATTACCCCATCAACGTGGCAGGAAATACCTTGACTGTGGGTATCAAAGGAAAGATTGACCGACTGGATCAAAAGCAAGGAAAAGTTCGGGTAATCGATTACAAAACAGGAAAAGATGCCAAAGAATTTGGCAGCGTTACTTCCATGATCAGCCGGGACGATCCCAAACGAAATAAAGCAGCCTTTCAAGTCTTTTTCTACAGTTATCTTTTTTACAAGACTTATCCGGGCGAATACACCCAGCTAGAACCAGGTTTATTCAATAGCAGAGATCTGTTTGATGATCAATTCAACTGGCGGTTAGTAGAGAAAGCCGGACGAAGTGCTAATCAAGTCACTGAATTCCGTGATTATCTGGAGCCCTTCGAGGAAATTGTCACGGAATTGTTGACCGAAATCTATAATCCTGCGGTACCCTTCGATCAAGTTGAAGACGAAAGTAAATGCCGATTTTGCCCATACAACGAGATCTGTGGCAGAGCGTAAATCCATCTGAGGCTGCAAGCCAAGAATTATTTTTGTAACTTTGATGTAATCGCCCAACACGTAGACATTATGAATAATAGTACAAGAAAGCTGCTTTTCGCAGGTGTAGTGTGCTTCCTAAGTTTTAGCATTTTTGCTCAGACTAAGGCAGAGAGATCTGAAAACATTAAAGAACTGATTAAAAAAAACCACATTGAAGATGTGGAAATTGTGGTTCACCGACTTGCCAAGTCCAGTGAATTTTTGAATATTCTACTCAAAAACGGCCACAACATAGATATCGAGAACGTCAAATTCAAAAAGAAAGATGTTAGCATCGGTGAGGACATTGACATTTTTGTAACTCATTTCAGTGAACACCAGTCCTTCACATTGCTGATGCTTCCAGTTAGTTTTTATAACCTGAGTGTATACGATACGTTACTTTTCGCTTCTTTGGAAGTAAGTGATCAATGGTTGGAGGACCGCTTCCACAAACAAATTCCATCTGACGAAGCAAAAGCGGAGATGCTAGCCTCAGAAACTCATACACTATTGCAAGAACATATCGCCACTCAAGCTGGGAAACACCTCGATCTTTCAGGTATGGGGGAGATGGAAATTCAACTTCACGAAACTTACGTATCCACAAGTGAGGTCACAACAGACCTTAGAGGTCTAAGCAAGGAAGAACGTGAAGTAATTACTCAATCGTGGAGTCTTATCAAGAAATCCTTGTCACACAATGCACACTTGAATATCGAATCGAATGTGTACGTATTTGGTGTGGATGATATGGATGTAACATTCATTAGTGGAAGTAATGAAAAACACTTCAAAGTGACCCCACGCAATATCTTCCAACGGCACGAATTCTCTCTGAAACAAGAGTCTGACGGGCAGTAAACTTCTCCCGGAGGGAATTTCACAAAGCCCTTCTGTTCTTTATCTCAATATAGCGATTTAATACATCCACGCTTAGGTTCTCAGGAGTCGTGTACAAACTTAGAATCCCCGCCTTATGCAATTTTTCATGTATCAATTCTTTTTCGCGGATCATTTGAGCAGCAATAGCCTTTTGGTAAATGCCTTCAATAGAACTCGATTCCTCTTCCATGACCAGGTCTACTTCTGTATTCCTAAAGAAAATTACCAACAATAAGTGTTGGCGATTGATCATTCTTAAGTATGGAAGTTGACGCTCTAGTGAATATATGGATTCAAAGTTTGTGAAAAGTAGAAACAAGCTCCGCTGATTGATATTCTTGTGGCAAAAAGTATAGAGCGAAGTATAATCCACCTCTGAAAAAGAAGTATCCTCATGGTAAAGCGCTTCCATTAATTTATGGATTTGATTGGCCTGTCGATTTGCTTTCACAAAAGCGGAGGGTGCTCCCTCAAAGCTTATTAATCCTGCGCGATCTCCTTTTCTCAGGGCAACATGGCTCAGAACCAGAGTAGCGTTGATCGCGTAATCAAGCAAGGTCATTCCTTCGAAAGGCATCTGCATAGATCGGCTTTTGTCCAGGATACAATACACCCCCTGAGACTTTTCATCAGTGAAATGATTTACCTGAAGTGTATTTTTACGAGCTGTCGCCTTCCAATTAATGTGACGGGGATCATCCCCAAGGACATAACTTCGAATGCTGTCAAACTCCTGGCTGTTGCCCATTTTCTGAACACGCTTTTGGCCATGCACCTGAAGCTGCTGCGATATAGCGGCAAGTTCTAATTGGTTGATATGAATGAAGGAGGGATAAACACGAATCGTAACTTCTTTTCCGACTTTCTCTCTTTTCTGGATCAATCCAATGATCGTGCTCACCATTACATTTGTGACTCCAAAGGCATATTCACCACGTACTTTGGGCACTACCTCATACGACAATTCTTTATGACCACCGGGCTTCAACGATAATTCAATTTGGAAATCTCTGATTTGCAATTGATTAGGCAATTCATCCAACACAGTAAGCGATACGGGTACAGGGTAGTAGCTATAGATAGAAAGTTTAACCTGATTTACATCACCATTGGATAGTCTGTCCTTAGCATTTCGATCAACCTGAACATGCCCTTTCCTTCCAAACAACAACCACAGTTCAGTCATCAAAACGATCATTTCGACAATGAATAACAATTGAGCGACCTTGAAAATGACTGGAAAATAATAGCCTAGCACAAATAGCACAATCAGTGCGATCTGTAGAAAATAAAACCTACGTGTCGGGAAAAATTTCAAGGCTTATTTGGGTACTTCTACTTGCTGGATAATTTGCCGGCTGATCTCTTCCAGAGTCACACCCTGTAACTCTGCTTCAGGTGTTAAGACCACCCGGTGCTCGATGACCGGTCGAAGCAAATATTGTATATCTTCTGGTGTAGCATAATCTCGGCCTTTAATAGCTGCAAAAGCTCGTGATGCATTCATCAAATCAATGGAGGCCCTTGGCGATGCACCAAGATACAAACTAGGGTGTTCTCTGGTTTGTTGTACCAACGTGGCAATGTATTTCAATAAATCGGGCTTGATCAGAATTCCACCAATATATTCTTGTATACTACTCACCTCCTCTTTCGATAGTACTTTATCGATGAATTCAAGCTTCTTGAAACCATCTTGTTTATTTATTAACTCTAATATTTGCTGTTCCTCTTCCAGGGATGGATAGTCTACATTGATCTTAAACAAAAAACGGTCGAGCTGTGCCTCTGGTAACTTATAAGTCCCCTCTTGTTCCACTGGATTTTGTGTCCCAATTACCATAAAAATGCCTTCCATCGGATAGACTACACCATCATTGGTCACCTGCTTTTCTTCCATCACTTCGAAAAGAGAGGACTGAGTTTTTGCAGGGGCACGGTTGATCTCATCAATTAAAACCAGATTCGCAAAGACAGGGCCTTTCTTATATTCAAAATTTTGCTCTTTTAAGTTGAAGATCGATGTTCCCAAAATGTCGGAGGGCATCAAGTCTGGCGTGAATTGGATACGCTTAAAATCAGACTCGGTAATAGCCGCCATCAGCCTTGAGGTAAGGGTCTTTGCCACTCCAGGGACTCCCTCAATGAGCACATGCCCTCGCGCAAACAAGGCCGTCAGTAGCAGGTCCAACATCTTTTGTTGTCCGATCAGGGCTTTGGCTGCCTCGGATTTGATGGTTTCTATTTTTTGAGAAAAGGTGGTGAGATCCATGGATTCCTTGGTCATCAATGGTGATAGTTAAATTTTTTCAAGCGGTCTTGAAAGTTCCTCAGATCTTCATTGGCCATAAAGGTGGTTTTGGGCAATGATTCAATCTGTTCAAAGGTCCTGATTACTTCCGCTTTTTCTAATCCTGTCTTCGAGGAAATGAAATGATAATATTTTTCGGTGAATGCTGGCTTCACAAAATACCGCTTTTGAAGATCCAAAAAGAAATAAGCAGCTAGTTTTTGGGCCGCCTTGACGTTTTTCTTTTCTCGAAAGAACAAGGCACCCATCGTTTTTATAAAATGCACGGTGGTATTTTCCGGAGGGTTGATTATTGGAATTGGTCGCTGCTTTCTACGACTATTAATGACCAGAAAACATACAAGTGTGATCAGTGTAAGGTACAAAGCCCAGCTCAAAGCTGACTCTGTCAAAATATATCGAAAGGGCGAAGTGCTTCCCTGCCTTCCCTGGTGATAATATTGTGTGTAATTTACGCCTGTATCATCCATCTGACTCAGTGCATACGCCGCAAAATCAGAATCTTGCATCAAGCCATAATTGCTAAAAAGCAGAGGTACTGAACATAAAATCAGTTCGCCACCACCTACATTTCTCTTAATCAAAACGGGTTGATTAGTCCGGGCCAGTACTTCCCAGGATGTTCCAAGGTCCATAAACTCTCCAAGTACCAATGCATCGCTATAGTCTTGTTGTCTGTCATTGAAAGACACGATAACCGAATCTGAAAAGATGGGTATAAGTCGCTGATCTTCCACAGTTGTTTTTAACTCCAGGCTATCCTGTAAATTCTTCCCAAATTGTGTCGCAGCAATCAAAACCGAATGACCAAGCTCTAGTCGCTCAAAGAGTTCATTCAGATCTGTTTCACTTGGGCTAAAGTTTTCCGTAAGAATCAGCACGTTCCCGGCTTCATTCCGATGTTCGTACAAAGTCGTATTCGAAAATGTCACCTCGCCTTTATAGAGGTCTGACAAGCGTTCACCTAAGATGAAGGCCCCATAGGGATCTTTATCATCAATATCATAGGTTGGCATCCAAACACGAGGGGTAGGGGCATAATATTGAATGAGCACGTACAACATAAACAGTACACCCAGCAGTATATATATCCTACGCTCCTTGTTCAACTGACCAATTGTTTTGATGACGCAATACCTTCTTCAAAATCTTGTTCCGTGGGTTCATAATTCCCGTACCAGGTTGATTCGAACAAGAGACCTATTTTCTGAAAGAAAGGTCGCTTTTCGGAAGGGATCTCCTCCGTATATTCCAAAACAGTCTTCCATTTCATCAGTTTCACAATACCCTTTTTATGCAGAGCTTGCAGGGTTTGAATGTATAGGTACCGACTGGCAAGTTTCAAGTCGTTAGCATTTAATGCTTGCTGAAGTAACTGCTCATAATCTTGTTCTTCCAACTCAGGAACAATCGGAGCCTTAATTCCGCGTTCTCCAGACCCGACTATTACTGTCCCAAATCTCATGCGAATGATCAAAATAACTCCTATTATGATCCCCACTATAAACAAAAGATTGAAAAAATTATCAACCAGCCATTCCGTATTTGGTGTGTTGAAAAATGTCGCCAGCTGACTCATCACCCATAACAGAAATATACTGAACCAGGAAGGTCCTGCTGCTAATTCAGTGGAGTAATCAAATTCGCGTTGCTCTTTGTAAGCCTCCATAGCCCCCTCATCGAACTTTCGAAGCAGCGGATCGACCACCGATTGAAGAGCAAGACTATCTTCTGTTGCAATAGAACCAGAACCATCCTGAGAGTAAATGGGTGAGCACCATAGAAGGGCTACACCAAAAAGCACAATAAAGAGGCTACTTGATCTCTTCAAATCCTTCAATTTCCGATTTCAACCCCCTACCTTCTGTGCGTTCAGTTAAATTAAAATATTGAAAGGCCAGAGCGATTGTAGGCAAAGAAAAGAACACATAGGTCAAGGAATTGATTACCGAATTACTTAATACTTGCCAGAACTGAGAAGATTCATCACTAAGAAACTCCCCTTCCGAAAATATCTCCTTCAACCCAATCACCAAACCAACAGGAAAAGCTATCGCAAAAGCCAGAATAATCACCAAAACAATGGTCACAAAAAGCAGCCCGAAGGTACTCCACCACTTTCCTCGGATCAGTGTAAAAGGCTTACCAAGTGCCTCTCCGATTGAGACGTCTTCAAAAACGTAAACCGGAACAGCCAATGCAAGAACCACCGCAAGGTAAATCCCTGGCAAAAAGAAAAACATGGACCCTATCATCACTATGATCGTGCTCACAATGGACAGAACCACCAGGCCTCCTATCTTTGGTAATAATTTACTTACTACATCTATGGGCTTAACTTCCAGCTCACTATTTTCAGTCATTCTCATATACGTGTACACCGAACCATAAAGGGACGCGTTGAGAAACAAGGAAACTACAACAGATAGCAGAATAAGAGGCAGTAATTCTCCCATCAGGTTAATAATCTCAAACGGATCGGATAAACCCAGTGTGAAATTCTGAAACTCCGCAAAATTGAAATACTGGATAATGCTTCCCAAAACTGTGAAAGGAACGGTAACCACCAGTATGAGCACAAATAAGGAAAGAAAGTGTTTTCGAATAAACTCTACCGTAGCGTTGAATTTCTCACCAAAATCTCTGATTTTGTAAAATTCCATTTTCTGTGACATGTTGTTTTCTGGTGTTTAAGTTAGGTTATACATTCGATTCTTCCCCAGAAGCATATTTCCTCATTATCGGAAGACCAACAAGGTAGAAAATAACTATGATCAAAGAAATGCCAATGATCAAAAGTTTAATCCATAATGGCCAATGCGTGTTTCTCGTGACAACCGACTCCAGAAATCCTGCGACTAAGAAGAAAGGAACCAGGCTTATGATAATTTTTAGTCCTCTCTTTGCCCCTGCTTTAAAGGCATACATTCTCGGATAATTACCTGGAAATAGTAATCCGTTTCCCATAGATAAACCAGCGGCTCCGGCAATGATGATTGCTGAAATTTCCAAAGTTCCATGAATCCAAATGGTTAGAATCGTTTCGTCAAACAATCCCCTGGAAAAGAACAGATAATGAAAAACACCGATCATGACTCCATTAGTAAACAAGACATAGGCAGTCCCCACACTAAATAGTAGTCCCATGGCAAAAGCCAAAAAAGACACACGAATGTTATTAATCGTTATCATGAAAAACATGGAAGACTCGGAATTTCCTTTGTAGACTGCCATCGGATCGCCGTTTTCGATATTATCGTAAGTCATTTCCACATATGGATCTCCCAGAATCAGTCTGGCGAATCCGGCATCATTAGACGCTGACAAAGCCCCTATAGCCACTCCTATGGCCATGATCAGAAAGGCATAAAGCAAGTTTTCTCGTGCTTCAAATAGCACATTCGGTAATTCTTTGGTCCAGAACGTTACAAACCTGCTGCTGTGCTCCGGTTTATTCCTGTACAAATGATGATGTACTTTGAGGGTCAATTCAGCCAGATACCGATAGAGTTGTGTATCTGGGTACTTGGCCTTGGCATATGCCAAATCTTCCGTCAGATGAACATACATCTCCGTAATCTTATCTGTCGATACACCCTGCAGTTGCTGGGTCATGGACTCGTAAGATTTCCACTTTTCTTCGTTGTGTTTTACAAAGACGGCTTGCCGCATGTTACTTTAGCTTTGTAAATCGGAAATTAGCACGCTCTTCGCTCATGGCCAAATTTATTACTAATCAGAACATTGAAATTAAGTTGGAACTTGCGGGGCTCGGTGACCGCATTTTAGCCTTTCTAATCGATGGCGCCATCATAGCATCCTATATTTTTCTTGTCATTAGTATTATGGGCATATCCCAGGATGTGGCTATCGCAATCATGTTTTTACCAGTGATGTTTTACAGTCTGACTTTCGAAACACTGAGCAATGGTCAATCACCCGGGAAAAAGGCGAGAAATATCAAAGTCGTCCGTTTAAATGGCGGCTCACCTACTTTCGCAAACTACCTGCTTCGCTGGCTAATTCGCCCTATAGACATCATGCTTAATGGAGCTGTGGCCATAGCTGCGATCATCCTTACGCCAAATGGGCAACGGTTAGGTGATATTGTAGCAGGTACTACTGTAGTCAAAGCGACACGCAGGGTCCAGTTTAGTGACATCAAGCCTGTTCGTGATGAGTCTCATGAAATCCAGTTTCCTCAGGTTAGGCGGCTCAATGATCGTCAGATCAATTTGGTTCGAAAGGCACTTCATACCAGAAGAGACGGATACAATGCCGAAGGTGCCTCGGAATTGGCAGATAAGATTAAGGAGTTGTTGCAGATCAATACTGATATGCCAGATGTTAAATTCCTATACGCCATCATTTCAGATTATGAGGCCCTTACTGCGGAATAAGAAGCATGACTGAGTCTAGTGCCCAAGTCCCAAAAGTCAGCGTTATCTGCCTTTGCTTTAATCAAGCGTCATTCATAAATAAGAGCTTGCAATCTGTATTGGATCAAACTTATGCGAATGTAGAAGTGATCATTGTCAATGATGCCAGTACTGACCATAGTTCGATGATCATCCATGATTTCCTTAAAAAACATCCCGAAATCTTATTTCTGAATCTTACTGAAAACATTGGTAACTGTAAGGCTTTCAATCTGGGTCTGAAAAGGGCGACTGGTAAATACATCATCGACCTTTCTTGCGACGACATTCTGATCGCTGATCGCATCACAAAGCAAGTGGCGGCATTTGAAAGTCTCCCACCGGAATATGGAGTGATATATTCCGACGCCATTTATATTGATCAGAACGGGAAGTCACTAGGAAGTCACTTTGAACAATATTCACCCATCAGAGGGGAGGTCTATGGCGATCTGGTGGCACGGTATTTCATCGCTCCTCCTACTATGATGATGAAAAAAGCTGTATTCGATGAACTGGAAGGTTATGACGAATTATTGGCTTACGAGGATTTTGATTTTTGGGTGCGATCTTCCAGAAACTGGAAATACGACTATGTAAATGATGCGTTGACCCAAATCCGAAAATCCAGGGGATCTCTTTCCTCTAAATTCCACGAAAGAGATAGTCCATTGCATGCGTCGACCGTTGTGGTTTGTGAAAAGATCAAAACAATGAACCGGACAGAACAAGAAGATCAAGCGCTCGTACAACGCTTGCGATATGAATTAAAAATGGCTGGTGTAACGGGGAGTCAACGCTCGGCGAATGACTTTTATGAGCTTTATCATTCAATTACCTCTCCTGACTTACAATCAAGGTTGTGGTTACTTTTTAGCTTTTTACGCTGGAATGCATTTCCTCTCATCCGTTTGTTTCAAACGAAAGCTACCTCCTAAAACTACCTGCGGTTATCGTCATTCTCAAGCATACTCAAGTAGCTTTGAAATCGACTTTCAGTTACCTCTCCTTCCTCTAATGCTTCCATGATTGCGCAACCTGGCTCACCTGTATGCTGACAATTGTTGAATCGGCATTGACCAATATACTTTCTCATTTCAGGAAAGTAATGAGATAACTCTGCGTGTTCTATTTCGGCGAGCCCCAATTCTTTAATACCTGGTGTGTCAATAATGAAACCGCCACCCTCCAGTTCAAACATTTCTGCGAATGTGGTTGTATGAACTCCTTTATCCGCAAATTCAGATACTTCCATGGTCTTTTGGTTAACACCATCAATCATCAAGTTGACCAAAGTGGACTTACCTGTGCCGGAATGCCCTGAAAGTAATGTTGTTTTTCCTCCAAAATGGGACTTTAAATTGGCAAGATCATCATTTTCGAAGGACGTAAATATTGTCGGATATCCAATATGATCGTACAAAGCCGCTGTAAACTCCAGCGCCTCAATCTCAGATTCGCTATACAAATCTGTTTTGTTGATAACAATGATTCCTGGAATCCTAAAAGCCTCTAGCGTAACCAAAAAACGATCGATAAAACCGAATGATGTTTTAGGCTGTCGAAGGGAAGTAATCAACATCGCCTGATCAATATTTGCGGCAATCAGATGGTGATGTCCTCGTTTTCGTGGTGATTCCCGAATGACATAGTTCGATCTCTGCCTTAATTCCTTAATGACCCAGTCTTGAGTCTCTGTATACTCTAAAAGTGCGCGATCTCCTACGGCGATAGGATTGGTTATCTTTTTATCGATCAACTTAAACTTTCCCCTCAAGCGGCATCGGATGACTTCACCTTCGTCTGTCCGGACCCAATACCATGATCCGGTTGACTTCATCACAATTCCTTCCTTCATACGTGGGATTTTAGGTATTCAAAAATAAGCGTAGTAGCACCTGACTGATCTTCCACATATTCGGACGCTGTTTTACACATTAACGAATAAGCTTTATTATCTGCTTCCAACTCATGGATACGTTTTAACATAACTTCTGGCGCCTCAAGACTTAATGCACCTCCGGAAACCTCCAAAGCAAGCGCTTCCTGGAATTTGGCATTACCAGAGTGCCTGGCAAAAAAAACTGGCAACCCATATACGGCCGGCTCCAATATATTATGTAAACCTTCATGAAGAGCTCCTCCTACGTAAACATATTTGGCATAACGATAGATCTTGGATAATAAACCTATTTCGTCAACTACCAATATCTGCGGGTTTTCGTTTATGTCCATATGAGACAACAAAGAAGTTCTGCCTGGATCAAGAGACACTATTTGTTGTAGACTTCTATCATCTATGTGATGTGGCGCAAAAATAAGCTTGAAGCTTTCGCGAAGCTTATGCAAAATAGGTTTGAGAAACTCAATATCTGAATACCAGGTACTACCAAACACCATTACCGGGGTTTCTCCGCAGAAATGTTCTATCAATGAGTGCTCAAAGGGGGTTTCTTTTATGGTCAATACCCGATCCAAACGAGTATCACCTGCCAGCGTCACGGACTTGATTCCATGATTCGCGAGAATCCGCATACTGTTCTCAGTTTGAACAAAAAAATGATCAAATTTCCTGAAAAGCGGAAGAAACAATTTACTTCCCCTGTTAAAATAAACTTGATCTTTCCGGAATAACGTCGAAATAAAAACCACTTTAACCTCGCGAGTCACAGCTTCATTCAACACGTTGTACCAAAACTCGTACTTGATGAATAAGGCAATATCAGGTCTCAACGCATCTAAAAATGCTTTTGCCCTTGCCGGCGTATCCAGAGGGAGATAGGTGACAAGGCTAGCCTGTGAATAATCTTTTCTGATCTCATAGCCGGAGGGAGAGAAAAATGTAATCACAATGCCAAAATCCGGATATTGCTCTCGCCATTTCTCTATGATAGGCCTGCCTTGTTCGAACTCTCCTAAGGAAGCAACGTGAACCCACATTACCTTCCCTTGAAATATTCTTCTGAATTTCTGGATTTGTTCAATCGCTACTTTACGACCTTCAATAGATCGTTTCACTTTCGCATTGAATTGTCCCAGGATGGTTATCACCATTTTAAAAATGGCAATGAATACATTGTAAAAGAAGTGGTACACTTTCGCAAAAAAACAGATTTATACTGTTTCCTATACCTAATTAAACAGAATTCAAAATAAAATAGCTCAATGGTTTAACGACGGAAATTAGTATATCAACAAAAAAAATTCGATTTTTAATAAAAGTTTGCGTGGTTCAAGAACCTATTTTTACGCTGTGGCAGGAATTTGCCACTTAATGACACTACCAACGATTATGAAAAACCCTTTACTAATTTTCAATCGCATAGCATCAGTTCTTTGCTGTGTGATCTTCATGCTGTCCTGTGGTGATGCGGGAATTGGCTTCAATGTATCAAAAGAACTTCCGGTTACTATTTCTGACATTACTATTCCAATTCCAGATATCGATGCACCAGATGAAATTGCCGACCTTCTGGATGATGTAGACCCTCCTAGTGAGAGTTTAAATTATAACCTAAATGAAGTAGGTGCTTTCGACGATGCACTGGGTGATTTTCAGGGTTTCTCGTCAGATGATATTCTGGTCAATGAAATGTCTTATGAGATTACAAACATAAGTTCTACCGAAGAAGTGAATCTCGATGTGTTGCGAATCACCGTGAACATAGGGGGTTCTGATCTGGTCCTTCTAGAACAGACTGATGTACTTTCAAATCAAAGTAAAACGCCGATCTCTCTGACCGATGCACAAAGGAGTTCTATTGTTGATGAATTGTTGAACGCTGAGCAAGTGAATGCTTCAGTAGTATTTGATTTGGCCGAAATTCCAGATTCAGGCGAAGACATAATCTTCGATTTTAGTCTTTATTTCGACGTTACTCTCAAAGCCAGGGATCTTTAATCACATCAATCTGAAAATCATGAAAAAGATATTATTAGTTCTTTGTTTTGCTTCCATCTCCTTTTCAGGTTTTAGTCAAATTGACCTGGGTACTTTTCTTGAAGGTGGCGTTGATGATGCAAATACCTTATTGAGAGATTATATGGAACCTGCTTTTGTGGGGTTCGGATATGGACTTAATAGCGGATGGTACAATACTGCCAAACCTCACAAATTGTTTGGGTTTGACATCACAGCCACAGTCAACATGGCTTATGTACCAGACGCATCGCAGTTTTTCACATTTAATGATGCGAATTACACCAACGTGCGATTATCGAACCCATCAGATAATCAATTACCTACCATATTTGGTCCAAACCTGGATCCCGATGAAATTCCAGAACTTACTTTCCTTGATCCGGATAATGGCGAAGAAGTGCTCAGAATTACTGGTCCTACAGGATTGGGAATTGATGAAACTCCTCTTCCGAATGCCGTACCCTCGGGCATGGTTCAATTAGGTATTGGTTTGATCAAAAATACCGAATTGAAATTACGGTTCGTACCGCAACAGGAAATTGGAGATCCAGGGGAAGAATTCAAGTTTAAAATGTTCGGAATTGGAGTCATGCACGATTTCAAGCAATGGATCCCGGGAATGAAGTTACTTCCTTTCGACCTTTCGGCATTCATTGGCTATACAAGCATTAGCTCGTCTTTCGCTATCGACGCAGATAGCCCTGATCAAATCGGCGAACTAAATGTAAGTGGAACCACGTTCCAGGCTGT
Source organism: Cyclobacteriaceae bacterium (assembly GCA_965215825.1). Taxonomy (GTDB): domain Bacteria; phylum Bacteroidota; class Bacteroidia; order Cytophagales; family Cyclobacteriaceae; genus JAWPMT01. The sequence goes on from CBDCEM010000003.1 coordinate 4,396,719, forward strand.
GATTTCTAAGAAACTGGCATTGCTTACCGTATATGGCGGTGTTGGTTACATCAGCTCATCAACTGATTTTGCCCTTTTAGGTACCTACAACATTGAGTCTGGTAGTGCTTTGAATAATCCCGTGAATTTTAACTTTAGTTCAAGTGGAGCAAGAGCTAATATTGGTGCAAGATTAAAACTCTTAGTATTGACCCTTCATGGAGAATATGCTATTCAGGAGTATAACACATTAACCTTGGGAGTGGGAATCAGTGTTCGGTAAGGTACTGACTACATAACTACATCAATTTGCCAAGGCAGATAAAAAAAGAAAAGTCCCGATCTGAGATCGGGACTTTCTTTTAAGATGTCAAACAGGTGTATGAATAAAATTTGTGTTATGCATAGGTTAATACCACATTGAACAAAAAGGTAACCCCCCATTCTAAAAAAAATGAAAATTTTATTTGTCTGTCTTGGAAATATATGTCGATCACCTATGGCCGAAGCCATTTTTCAGCATAAGATCGAGGTTTTAGGATGGGCAAATGAGGTGCAAACGGACTCTGCTGGAACAGCTGGTTATCATATTGGTGAAAGGCCTGATTACAGAACATTGCAGGTACTTGAAACCAATGGCATCTTTACACAAACTCGTGCAAGGCAAGTAAATGACAATGACGATCAGGAGTTTGATCATATCATTGCTATGGATAACTCCAATTTATCAGATCTAACCAGGAAGTTTCCCTCATCAAAAATTCTTCTTATGAGAGATTTTGATAAGAAGCATACCGGAGAAGCTGTTCCAGATCCTTATTATGGAGGCCAGACTGATTTTGAAGAGGTATATCAAATTCTGGACCGCTCTATCGAAGAACTGATCCAATGTAAAGTCCAGCCAGCAGTTGCCAATGCCTGATGTCAGGTCCTGATCTCCTTAGCTTTGCTTCTGACATTTTATTGCTCTACATGGGAAAAGTACCCTCTGATGTAGTTTATCAACGTCTCACTGGAGGATGCATCAATGATTGCTTCAAAATATCATGCAACGAAGGTGTTTTTTTCCTAAAGTACAATCAAGGCAATTTTGAAATCCAATTCAAGACGGAGGCTCAAGCCCTCAAACTGTTGGGTGACACCAAAACACTGAAGGTCCCGAAAGTATTGCAAATGGGTAGGCATCAGGGTAGCGCTTTCATACTGATGGAGTATATGGAGTCTGAATCTCCTGGTCCGGATTTCTGGGGGAACTTCGGACAAAATATTGCCGAACTCCATCGAACCACCTCAGAAAATAAGCAATTCGGGCTTCCCTTTGACAATTTCATCGGAGCAATTCCTCAAAAAAACACGTTCGAGAAAAACTGGATTGACTTCTTCATCAAGCATAGGCTGGATATTCAAATTTCGTTGGCCCTAAATAACAATCTAGTAACTCTTGATTTTCTCCATCGCTTTCGAAAACTGTATGACCAACTCCCCGGACTACTTGTCGATGAACCCCCATCTCTAATACATGGTGATCTCTGGGGCGGCAATTTCTTATATGGATCTCACGGTCATGCGGTATTAGTTGATCCGGCGATTTATTTTGGCAATCGGGAGATAGAATTAGCATTCACCATGCTTTTTGGTGGCTTTTCTCCTGCGTTTTATGAAGGGTACAAGAACGCATGGCCGCTGCAATCAGGTTTTGAAGAACGAATAGAAATCTACAATCTGTATCCACTACTTGTCCATGTCAATTTATTTGGTTCTTCTTACTTAAATCACGTAAAGAAGGTAATTAACAAATATGTCGGACTTTAAGGTCGATAGAGTACCCGATAATGATGACGAGTTCTTTGCTCTAGAAGGACTTCTGACTTCTCTGGAATGATACGTTCTATACCTTTCTCGTAATTCATAAAAGTTACTAATCGCAATCCATGATTTTCCAATAAGGCATATTTACTACTCAGCATCTCTCTTACTTTTTCCATCTGAATCTTGTCCTCATCGAGGCAAAAGGAAAAAGAGAGTGCCGAATGTTGCATCAGGTTAATTTGAATATCCAATTGACTCAAATTTTTCATCACCTCTGACATCAACAAATGATCAATGGTACTGATGTCCGGAATTCTCAGTGATATCAACACCTGATTGTACCTAAATACAGTAGTGGGTAAAACATCTTCTTTCCACTCATCATCATCAGCTGCAATCAGTGTCCCATTTTGATCTGGCTCAAGAAAGGAACGAACGGTCATAGGAATATTTGACTCGGCCAGTGGAGCCATCGTTTTAGGGTGAATTACTTTCGCTCCATAATACGTCATTTCAACAGCCCGACGATAGGACAGTCTCCTGTACTGTTTAACTTCTGTGGACAACTTTGGGTCAGCACTCATTATCCCTGGCACGTCTTTCCATACAACCAGCTCATCTGCATGAAGGAATTTCGCAAAAAGTGCCGCTGAATAATCGGATCCTTCGCGACCCAAGGTGGTTGTATGACCATTACCTGACCTACCTATAAAGCCTTGTGTAATGAATGTTTTAGTTGTTGAGCGTAAATGTGAAATATTGGTTTCTGTATCAATCAAATCTACTTTGGCCCTGGTAAAATCATCATTCGTTTTAATAAAATCTCGCGCATCTAACCATTCAATCTCGACCGATCGGTTTAAGAACTGAAAAATGAGGGTTGTAGAAAGTAACTCGCCATAGGACACCACATGATCATAATGTTGATACCATGAATCCGATTGTGTTTGGACCGCAACTTCAAGAGAGCGAAACAGATCTGTTATTGTTTCAGGTATCTTCCCAAGAAGTTCTTCGGCAATTCGGATGTGATCATCCTTTACCTCCTGAAGCATTTCTTCATGAACCAGCCCATCATAACCGTGCTTCGCCAGAACTTCTAATTTATTGGTCGTCTTCCCCAGGGCGGAGACCACTACAAACAAAATACCGGATTCTTGACTGGAAAGAATGTACTGCAGATTTCTTATGGCCTCTGCATTCTTCACGGAAGCTCCTCCGAATTTGAAAATTCGCACTATGCAAACGTTTACTTCACTATTTTGGCCTAATTTCGCTCCTTCAAAGTAGAAGAGACGAACTTTACATTATTTATGAACAAAATTAGCCTGGGACTTCCAATCGGTACTACGCTTGACCGTTTTATTAAGAAAAAAGAAGATGAGCATCCACAGTCCACAGGAGAATTAAGCCAATTGCTTAGGGATATTGCACTTGCGGGAAAAATCATTAACCGCGAGGTTAACAAATCGGGGCTTTTAGATATCGCCGGGGCCTACGGCGCAAAAAATGTTCAGGGAGAAGATCAACAAAAGCTTGATGTTATCGCGAATATTCGTTTTACACGGGCACTCAGAAATGGTGGAATGACCTGTGCGATTATCTCAGAAGAAGAACAGGAAATCGTTCATCTCAATCCCAACTGTCGTTACGTAGTGGCCATGGATCCCTTAGATGGCTCTTCTAACATCGATGTAAACGTATCCATTGGAACGATTTTCTCTATTTACCGCAGAATATCTCCCATCGGCGGTCCGGTTACCGATGAAGATGTCTTGCAACCTGGCACAGAACAAGTAGCGGCGGGGTATATTCTATACGGCTCCTCCACCATGCTTGTTTACACAACTGGAAATGGAGTTCATGGCTTCACGCTGGAGCCTTCACTTGGAGAATTTGTACTCTCTCACAACCAGTTGTCCTATCCGGAGACGGGAAAAATATATTCCATCAACGAAGGATCCTGGCATCAGTTTGAAGATGGCACGATCAAGTACCTGGAGGATTGTAAAAAACAGGGACTCACTGCTCGATACATTGGTTCATTAGTCGCGGATTTTCATAGAAATATGCTAAAGGGCGGGATTTACATTTATCCAAAAAGCACTAAAGCACCAGAAGGAAAACTACGACTATTGTACGAATGCAATGCCCTGGCGTTCATTGCGGAACAAGCTGGCGGAATGGCCACCGATGGCCATGAACGGATTGTTGAGATCCAACCTACTTCCTTCCATCAAAGGGCACCATTCTATGTGGGATCCAATGAAATGGTAAAACACGCTATGAAATTCCTGAAGTAGGTTTTTCAGCCTAATTTAAAGTCAACTTTTGCTAGTCGACTTCCATACCAGGAGAATGCTTCTCCATCCACCAATTGAGTAAGTGATTCTGGAAACAAGCTTTTGAATTCTTCCTTATGGCTCTCTTTGAATGGAAAGGGTTCAGAACTTAGAAAAACACGGTCTGCATTTAGTTTTCTCAAAATATATTCATCTATTTCAGGATAACGCTTCTGTAGAACAGCATTTTCATAACCCAGATATTCAAGAATAGAATTAATATAAGTTCCTCTACCTGCTACCATGTAAGGCTTTTTCCATATCATATAAATTACTCTTCCTGAATACTTTCGATGGTGACGAGCAAAATTGCGTCGTACGCGTCGAATCCAGGAGGCTGCCTCTTCTCGTTTCCCCGTAATCGCACCTAAGGCAATCATCATCTCGAAATTCTGCTCCAGATTCAAAATATCACTCATCCAAACTGGATATCGACTAGATAGATTCTCAATACCCTCCTGATAATTCTCTTCCTTGTTACCAATAATCAAATCTGGTTTGAGTGAAGCAATCTTCTCAAAGTCAAAGTTCTTCGTTCCCCCCACCCTTTCAATATTACGCACCGTTTCTATTGGATGGATGCAAAACTTTGTTCTACCTACCAGACGGCTTCCCAGTCCAAGATCTACCAAATATTCAGTAATAGAAGGAACAAGAGAAATGATCCTTTGAGGCGTGTGATTTAACTCAATTTCACGCCCCATTTGATCGCTGATTGACCAATTACTTGATGTATCGGAAGTCTTGTCCATTATCAATCTTCAACAAGGTTTCGTAGATCAGGTTGATCACGTTTTGCACATCTGATTTATCAACTGTTTCCACTGTTGTGTGCATATACTTTAGTGGCAGGGAGATTAACGCAGAAGCAACACCTTTTCCTGAATACGCAAAAGCATCTGTGTCCGTTCCGGTAAAGCGTGATGAAGCGAGTCTTTGAAAAGGTATCTCTTTCTCTTCAGCGACGGAAATGATCATGTCACGCAGATTATTTTGTACGGCTGGTGCATAAGACAAAGTAGGTCCCTTTCCAGTGGAAATATCTCCACTTTTCACCTTATCATACATTGGGGAGTTCGTATCGTGGGTCACATCAGTAACAATTGCAACATTTGGTTCGATTGCTCTTGAAATCATCTCTGCCCCTCTCAAACCTATTTCCTCTTGCACGGCATTGACGATATACAGGCCAAACGGCAATTTGACTCCATTCTCACTTATTCTACGAGCCACCTCAGCAATCATAAAGCCTCCCATTCGATTATCCAATGCTCTACCAACAAGGTATTTCTCGTTGAGTTCCATCAACTCGTCATCAAACGTAATCACCGAACCGACATGAATACCCATTTCTTCAACCTCTTCTTTGGAGCTGGCTCCCACATCGATGAATATATTTTTCAAGCTTGGAGCGTCCTCTTTGTCCTTTCGCACATGAATAGCGGGCCATCCAAAAACGCCTTTTACAACACCATTCTTAGTATGAATATTTACTCTTTTTGAGGGAGCAATTTGGTGGTCAGAACCACCGTTTCTAATGACATAGATATAACCCTTGTCGTTGATATAGTTGACAAACCACGAAATTTCGTCTGCATGCCCTTCAATAACAACCTTGTATTCATGATCCGGATTAATGACTCCAACGGCGGTACCATACACATCTGTGAACTGGTCATCAATATATGGTTTGAGGTAATCCAGCCAGATTTGCTGACCACTCGATTCGAATCCAGTAGGTGATGCGTTATTGAGGTAGTTATATAGAAATTCCTTGCTTTTACTATCCATTAAGATCGTATTTCATATTTATTAGGCACGAAATTTAAACAACGCTGCCAAGACCAGAATCATAAACTATGATTCAATGGGAAAATATGTAGTTAGATGGAGAACATTCCCTGGAAAGGATGAAAGAAACGTACTGCACAAACAAAAAAACCAGACACATCTCCACATCGGCCTCAGATTAGGATTCAAAATATGAACGCCAGGCCTTCCAATCAGAAGATTGTCCCTATACCAAATTCAAAACCTTGCCCGGTGTTTATGGCCAGCAATCCCTGGATATTCTTGAACAAATAAAATTCAATCCCAATAGCCACGTCCATGCGAGTCTCCCAGATCAATTCTTCATGATCCACCTCAATAATCCTTTCTTGCCCTATGCCAGGGTAATAAAACGTGGCAGAGTACCGTTCCTGAAACCCATAACCTAACTGACCCTCCACATACCAATTGGCCTTGGGGTTCATGGGTTTACGATATTTGGCGTAAGCCTGTAAGGCCGCTCTAATCACTCTATGAGCATGAAATTCATAAGAAGGCCGTAACCCCACAGATAAATTGGGCTTGATTACGCGCCCGACTTCTAAAGAAAAACGAGCGCCACCGCTAGCCTCGTCTACGGTGTATTTTTTAAATACAGGGGTTCCATAAGCTACCAGTTCCCAGTTGTGGGAGAATGTAGCCTGGATTTCCTGAGCGAAGGAAAGAGAAGTAACAAACAATAAAATGCAGCTTAGTTTAATTTGATTCATCATGGTTTGGTTGTTTTAAAAGTTGTATCGCGCGCCAAGACCGACGCCTTCCATCAAGTTCACATTGACCAGAGCACCCCAATGTTCCGAAATCAAGTATTCGAATCCGATGGTCACGTCGGATCTGAATTGATCCCTTCTCCCTTCCCGGACACCAGAAATGACCCAGTCACCCTCAACAAAATCAAAGTCCTTTCGAGTATAAGTAGACCATTCATAACCGGCATCTCCCTGGACATACCAGAAGAAGTCTTCTGCAATGGACTTACGAAACTTAATGTAAACCTGAGCAAAGACAGACTTTCCATTGGCAGCTATGGAAGATTCTGCTCCTACAATGAGCACGCGATTTAAATGGTATCCAACCTGTATCGCACTCCTTCCCTGACGGGCTCTTTCTCCAGCGGAATGGGCAAGCTTAGCATTGCTGGAAAGTACAATTTCCCACCGCTTCAATTTTACTTTTGGGTCAGGGTCGGATTCCGGTCGATCTTGAGCTGAAATGATAAATGAACTAAAAACAAAAACGAAATAGGTTGTTATGGCTTTCATACCTATAAATACGACGCACCATAACCGCTTAGTTTATTCCACTATGAAATTCTTGAAAAAGACAAAATCCAAGATAGAATAATCCAATTCTAAACCAGTCCCCCATCTATCAGGATATCCTGTCCTGTAACGTAGCTGGATTTGTCTGAAACGAGGAAGGCAACCATTTCAGCTACTTCAGCTGGCTTTCCCTGTCGCAACATCGGAATGGTATTAATGGTTTCTTCGTCAGCAGGGTAACTGGAAATATAACCCGGCAAAACATTATTCATGCGGATATTGAATGCTCCATATTCCCTGGCAAACAACTTACAAAATGCAGTAAGTGAAGCTCTTGCTACAGATGATACCGGAAATTTCGAAGAGGGGTCTTGGGCAGCAAACGTAGAAATATTGACCAGACTCCCACCTCCTTGCTCTTGCATGATTGGAACTACCATTCGAGATATCCGAATCACATTCATCAACAACAACTCAAACCCCTTGGCCCAGTCCTGATCAGGAATTTCCAGTAACTCTCCTTTAGCTGAATGTCCCGTATTGCTTACGACAGCATCTATTCGACCATATTTCTCGTAAGCCAGATCAACGGCTCGCTGCAAATCTTCTGGCTTTTCCACTGAGCCCATCAATGGTCTGGCGCTAAGTTCATCAGCAATATCATAAATGGCCTCTGTTCGCGACATTACTACAAGGCGATAACCAGCCTGCGCTAATGCTCGCGCTGAAGCAGCCCCCATGCCTTTACTGGCGGCTGTGACAATGGCAACTTTACTTTTCACTAGAGTGGAATATTTCCGTGTTTTTTTCTAGGCAGATTGTCCACCTTATTTTTCAACATTTCAAACGCCTTGATAAGTTTTTGGCGTGTCTCTCTCGGGTAGATCACTTCATCAACATACCCCCGGGCCGCTGCAATATATGGATTGGCAAACTTCTCAGTATAGTCATCTACTTTTTCCTGATGTGTCTTTGCCGGATCATTAGAACTCGCAATTTCCTTTCTAAAAATAATCTCTGAAGCCCCTTGTGCACCCATCACAGCGATTTCTGCTGTCGGCCATGCGAAATTCAGATCTGCTCCAATGTGTTTGGAATTCATTACATCGTAAGCGCCACCATAGGCCTTTCGCGTGATCACGCTGATTCGTGGTACTGTCGCCTCACTAAACGCATACAACAATTTGGCTCCATTGCTTATGATGCCATTCCACTCCTGCTCCGTGCCAGGCAAAAAGCCAGGTACATCCACCATGACCAACAGTGGGATATTGAAAGAATCACAAAACCTAACAAATCGGGCAGCCTTGGTACTGCTATCTATGTCCAGTACTCCAGCCATACTTAATGGTTGATTTCCAACGACACCTATGCTCCTTCCGGCCAACCTTGCAAAACCTACAACAATATTTTCCGCAAAGTCTGCGTGTACCTCGTAAAAAGAATCTTCATCCACCAGATGACCTATCACTTCTTTCATATCATAAGGTTGACTAGATTGATCGGGTATAAAGTCATCCAATACTTCTCTCAACTCATCACTTGAAGTATAAGCCACTTCCGGTAGCTCATCATCACAATTGGACGGTATGTATCCCATCAGCTTCCGAATGTTTCGGAGACATTCAATCTCATTAGCTGCAGTAAAATGACTCACTCCACTTTTGGTCGCGTGGGTAGATGCACCACCAAGATCCTCCGACGAAACCTCTTCCTGGGTTACTGTTTTCACTACATTAGGTCCTGTAACGAACATGTAACTGGAATCCTGGACCATGAAAATAAAATCCGTAATTGCGGGGGAATACACTGCTCCTCCTGCACAAGGTCCCATGATGGCGGATATCTGAGGTATCAAACCTGAGGCCAGGGTATTTCGATAGAATATATCTGCATATCCTCCCAACGATACCACACCTTCCTGAATCCGAGCGCCACCCGAATCATTCAAACCAAAGGGGCGTTCCATTCTTCATGGCCATGTCCATGATCTTGACAATTTTTTCGGCATGTGTTTCCGATAACGATCCACCAAACACGGTGAAGTCCTGGCTAAAAACATAAACCAATCTGCCGTCAATTTTGCCGTAGCCTGTAATTACACCATCACCAAGAATACGTTGTTTATCGAGTCCGAAATCGCTTGAACGATGCTTTACAAGCTTTCCCGTTTCTTCAAAAGTACCTTCATCCAGCAGAACTTCAAGGCGCTCCCTGGCGGTAAGTTTTCCTTTTTCATGCTGCTTCTTAATTCGCTGTTCCCCGCCGCCTTTGAGAGCTTCTTCGTTCAACTGCTCCAATCGCGCTATTTTGTCCTTTGTCGGAACAATAAAAGATGAGCCTTTGGGTTTCTCGTATTGCATAAGATAATTGTTGACCCAAAGATAAGTGCAAGTATTGACCTGTGAACAAGCTTCAGCAATAACGCTTGTGATTAAACATTTGTTTATATCTTGCGCCGGTCAAAATTGGAAGGCTCATCAGCATTGAAAGTTGCGGTAATTGATATGGGAACCAATACTTTTCACCTGATCATCGCATCGATTAGGGAGGGAAAGTACGAGTTGATCTTAAAAGAAAAGCAAGCCGTTAAAATCGGTGAGAAAGGGATCAATGAGGGTTTTATTACCCAGGAGGCACACGAGCGAGCCATCCGCACAATGATCAATTTCAGAAATGTGATCGACGCTCATGAAGTAAAGCATGTACAAGCCACTGCTACCAGTGCGCTTCGCAATGCAAAAAACGGCGCAGAAGTTACCAAAAGCATTTTCGAAAAAGCCAGAATAGCACCCAAAATCATAACAGGTCTTGAAGAGGCGAACCTCATCTATAATGGTGTAAAAGAGGCCATCGAAATCGGTAATGACCCGGCGTTAATCATGGACATAGGCGGAGGAAGTATCGAATTTATCATTGGCAATGATGATAAAGTTTTTTGGAAACAAAGCTTCGAAATAGGCGGGCAGCGATTACTTGAAAAATTCCATAAAAATGATCCCATCTCATTGGAAGAACATAAAAATCTGAAGATTTACCTAAAATCCTCACTTAGTGAATTGATAGAAAAGTCAAATGAATTTAACCCTCGGGTACTTATTGGGTCTTCAGGCACTTTCGATACACTAAGCGACATTTATCTTCAATCAAATGAAGAAACTGAGCATGAAAATTTCACCGAGCGCCCCTTAAGCCTAGAAGGTTTCAGGAAAATCCACAAGAATTTAATCAGTAAAAACAGAGAGGAAAGACTTCAAATACCTGGAATGATAGAGATGAGAGTTGACATGATTGTCGTAGCTTCCATTCTGGTGTCTTTCGTCTTAGACACGCTTAAGATGGATAATATCCGTGTTTCTTCTTATGCTTTGAAAGAAGGACTTCTGTTGCAAATGATTCAGTCCCATCTGGAAGATCAATAAAAATGACTGTTAGTTACGATACTTTATTTGAGTTCTCCCGATCTGTTTTTCTGAAAATAGGTTGTTCCGAGTCCGATGCTTCTCTTGCCGCCAAGGTCTTGATTAGTGCCGATTTAAGGGGAATTGATTCTCATGGTATTGCTCGGTTAATCGGGTATATCCGGCTTTATGACAAGAAGAGAATCAACGCCAAACCCTCCATAATCATTGAGCATGAAACCCCAAGTACGGGCGTATTGAATGGGGATGAAGGCCTGGGACTGGTCGTAGGGCCTCAAGCAATGAAGCTTGCCATTTCTAAAGCCAGACAGGTCGGAAGTGGCTGGGTAGCTGTCAAAAACTCCAATCACTTTGGCATCGCTGGTTATCATGCCATGATGGCACTGGAAGAAGATTGCGTCGGTTTTGCCATGACAAATGCAAGCCCGCTGGTTTCCCCAACTTTTGCGAATGATCGCCTTCTGGGAACCAATCCTATTGCAGCAGCAATACCCGCTGGGAATGAAATGCCGTTTATACTCGATATGGCAACTACTACCGCTGCCAATGGGAAATTAGAAGTCCTTCAACGCAAAGGAGACCAGGCCCCAAATGGCTGGATCCAAAATAAAGAAGGGTTGGACAGCACTGACCCTGGAGATGTTAAAGCAGGGGGATCCCTCTTGCCACTAGGTGGTGATCGTGAACATGGTTCCCACAAGGGTTATGGACTTGGAGCAATGGTTGATATTTTATCAGCAGTGCTCTCCGGAGCCAATTATGGCCCTTGGGTGCCGCCTTTTGTTGCTTTTCTCGACCCACCGAACGATCCTGTTGGTCAAGGGATTGGCCATTTCTTTGGGGCCATGAGAATTGATGGATTTCGACCCGTTGAAGAGTTTAAAGCGCACATGGACACCTGGCTAAAAAGATTCCGATCAGCGAAGACAATTCCCGGGCAACAAAAAGTTCTGGTACCTGGAGATCCAGAAAGAGAGATGGAAGCCGAACGACGTAAAAATGGTATTGAATTATTGCCCGCAGTGGTGACCGATCTAAAATCACTTGAAAAGAGATTTGACCTAACACTTTAGGGATTATCCTCTTACCACTCTTAAAGTTGAAGTTTAAACTTTATTTCTTATCTTTCTGATCGATGAAAGGGTCTGAACAACTATTTGTTCCTAAAGATCAAGTTATCCCCTACCTAACCACCATCAATAGATGACGACAGATGGCATTTTAGAACAAAAGTGGCACTATTTCTTTAGTGTTCTTGATACGGATCGCAATGGAGTCCTTGACCCCTCAGATTTCCTCTTGGTTGCTGATCGGATCGGCAGTCTCGTACTCTTTGAACACCCTGAACAAAAATCTAATTTATCTTCAAAGTCATATCGACTATTCATACAGATCACGACTGATATAGGAAAGGAAGAAACGTCCATCACTCGAGATGAGTGGATTGCCTTTTTCAATGACATAGTACTCGCTAGACCATCGAGGTATGTTTCTACAACGGCCAGGTACATATTTTCATTATTTGATCAGGACAATGATGGCTTTATCTCACGCGATGAATACTTAAACATGATAAGAGCGTACGGATTGAACCTGGATGAAATTGAAGATAATTTCGCTTTGTTAGATCTGAACGATGATGGCTTCATCTCAAAATATGAAATGATCCAGGCATTTGAAGCCTTCTTTTTGAGCAACAACCGATCGGATCCAGGGAATTGGATTTACGGTGATTGGAAAGAAATATACATCAATTGAAAAAACCCAGGTCTATTCCTCCACGAATAACAATAGGGCTGTTGTAGGGAGAGTTAGTTCCATCGTTATACAATAAGTTATACAAGAAGATCACATTGAAGGAAGCGTATCTACCAATAGGTTGTGACATGCCGCCACCTACAAAAAAACTATTGAAATTTTCTCTCGCCGATTCACTGGTTACGGAAGGGTTGGATACCTTAAAGCTCAAGTATTCATACTCTGTATAAGCAAAGAATTTCTCATTGATCTGATATCTCACAAAAGGACCAAATCCTACACTGTTTACACGAAAATTAGTTTGAGAGAACCGTGTATGTTGATAGGTGAACCTCATTCCTGGTGAAATTTTGTCCGTAAGTTTGTATCCCGCATAGGGCGAGACGCTATAACTAGTTACATTAGAATTAAGGTTCAAACCAACCCCACCACCGACATAAAATTTATCGGTAATGTTCCACTGTTGGCTAAAAGAAGAAAAAGCCAACGTCAAAAATGCGCCAAAAAATAAGATTCGTTTCATCTGAATTAGGAATTGTACCAATGAAGAATACCCGCAAAAACTGTGCGAGCCTAATTATTTCATTTTACTCTTCAACGACGATAAAGACATCCTCGTTCGGTTTTTGCATGAAATATTTCTCTCTGGCAATCTTCTCTAGTAGTTCGTTGTTGTTTAGAAGCGCATCGCGATCTTCTTTCACTTCAATAATTTTCTCTTCATAAAAAGATTTCGCTTCTTCCAATTCCGCTTGCTGGGAACTGAGTTTTGCTTGAGAAATAAAATCATTGGAGTCAAAAAACACCATCCAGGCCACAAAGACAATGATGGTTAGCACGTAAAAATTCTTAAATAAGGGCGGGATACGATCGAAAATTCCTTTCATGCTAGCATAAAGTTAAAAAAAAGAGCCGACTTACATCGGCTCTTATAAATTAATGCTTAATTGAACCTATTTTGAAGGGTAATGAGCCACTTCCCCCAATTCCTCTTCAATACGAAGTAATTGGTTGTATTTGGCCATACGATCAGATCTGGAAAGTGACCCTGTCTTGATCTGCCCTGCATTAGTAGCAACGGCAATATCAGCAATGGTATTGTCCTCTGTTTCACCCGATCGGTGCGAGACAACAGCAGTCCATCCTGCCTTATGGGCCATCTCAATAGCTGCCAACGTCTCACTCAATGTACCTATTTGGTTTACTTTGATCAGAATTGAGTTTCCACATTTCTCTTCAATACCGCGCTTCAAAAACTTCACATTGGTAACCAACAAATCATCACCTACCAATTGGCAAGTACTTCCGATTTTTTCAGTTAATAATCTCCAGCCTTCCCAGTCATTTTCATCGCAACCATCTTCGATACTGTCGATAGGATATTTTTCAGCGAGGGAAGCCAGGTAATCCACTTGCTCGTGGATTGATCGAACACTTCCACTATCACCTTCAAACTTTTTGTAGTTGTACTTGCCATCTTCGAAGAACTCGGAAGAAGCGCAATCCATTGCAATGGTGATGTCTGATCCAGCTTTGTATCCGGCATTATCAATAGCTTTTAGGACGCTATCAAGAGCCTCCTCAGTTCCTCCAGAGAAATTTGGAGCAAACCCTCCTTCATCTCCCACAGCAGTACTCAGACCTTTGTCCTTCAATATTTTCTTCAGATGATGAAAAACTTCCGTTCCCATTCTAAGTGCTTCTGAAAAAGTAGGTGCGCCCACTGGCCGGATCATGAATTCCTGAAAAGCAATCGGCGCATCGGAATGAGACCCTCCATTGATGATATTCATCATAGGAACTGGTAACGTATGAGCATTCACTCCACCAAGATATCTGAACAATGATTGACCTGATTCTTCAGCAGCAGCTTTAGCCACCGCCAATGAAACGCCCAAAATAGCATTTGCTCCTAGTTTGCTTTTGTTGTCTGTTCCATCGAGATCAATCATTAGGTCGTCGATCAATTTCTGATCTAGCGCCGAGTAACCCACGATCTCCGGGGCAATGACCTCATTTACATTCTCAACAGCTTTAAGCACCCCTTTGCCCATATATCTGGACTTGTCTGCATCCCTTAGTTCAACTGCCTCATTTTCACCAGTAGAAGCTCCTGAAGGTACAGCAGCCCTTCCCAGTATGCCATTTTCCGTAACTACGTCTACTTCAACAGTAGGATTTCCCCGCGAATCCAGAATCTGTCTGGCATACACGCTTTCAATGATACTCATGATTTGTTCTCAGTTATTAGTTTTATAAAATCATCAAATAGGTAAGTAGAATCATGTGGACCCGGCGATGATTCGGGGTGATATTGAACAGAAAACGCCGGTTTATCTAAGATCCGAAGACCTTCCACAGTATTATCATTGAGGTCAATGTGTGTCAACTCAGCTCGATCAGATGCCTCCAACTCCTCAAGATTCACAGCGAATCCGTGGTTTTGGGAAGTGATCTCGCCAAGTCCTCTTTTTAGGTTCTTTACGGGGTGATTTAGTCCTCTGTGCCCATGGTGCATTTTATGCGTACCTATGCCTACGGCACGGGCGAGAACTTGATTGCCAAGGCAAATGCCAAAAGTGGGGCGATTGTCATTTAAAATGGATTTCACCGTATCAACGGCATAATCCATCGCTCCAGGATCACCGGGTCCATTGGACAGGAAATATCCATCAGGATTCCAAGCTTTTAGTTCCTCATAAGAGGTAGCAGCAGGAAATACTCGTATCCGGCAATTGCGTTTGACAAAGTTCTTTAAGATTGATCGTTTCACGCCAAGGTCCAATACAGCAATTTTGTGTCCTTCTGCCTCTTCATTAAGGTCATAAGGTTCGGTAGTTGTTACCTTGGATGAAAGCTCGAGTTCTTCCATATTAGGTACCTCTGCCAATTTTGTCTGTAGAGATTTCTGGTCTTGAATTTCAGAAGAAATGATCGCATTCATCGCGCCCGATTTGCGCACATGTCGAACTAGTTTCCGAGTATCTAGTCCAGCAATTCCCACAATATTGTGACGATCTAGATATGCATTCAGGGATTCGTCAGAGGTTAGTCTACTTTGTCGTTGAGTAAACTCATTGACTACTAACCCTTTGATCTTTGGGCGATCTGATTCGTCTTCCTCCGGATGCACACCATAGTTACCAATGTGGGCCGTGGTATTGATAATGATCTGGCCATAATAGGAAGGATCCGTATAAATCTCCTGATAGCCAGTCATACCCGTATTAAAACAAATCTCGCCACCAGATGTGCCGATCTTACCAATTGCATACCCTTCGAAAAAAGAGCCATCTTCTAACAATAGAACAGCTTTGGTTCTTTCAGGACTTTGGTCGTGCTTTGTCATGGGTCGCAAAATTATAAAATAAATTGTCGATAGGTAAGCATAAATTCAACCCTTCTTAAATAGATGCCAAACCTGCGGGCTGCACCAAACTGATCATCATATATACGTTTGAATGGAAGGTGATATGTCCATCTCTCCAGGATGGCCATTGATACCACGTATCAAAGACTCTAGCAATGAAACCTTAACTTCGGCCATATTGATCTCCTGAATTTTCTCGCTATAAAAGGCACCTACACTTAATGCTTTCTCCACTGGATGATCTTTCATGAGAAAAGCGACATATGTTATATCCCAAGGACCTGAAATCTTTCAAAAAATCAGTTTCGAGATACTCCAAACATAAAAAAAGGGACCAGATTTCTCTGCTCCCTTCTTGTATTAATCAGTGAACTTAATCACTCTTTTTCTTCTTTATCGCCTTCGGCCTCTGCTGATCCCTCAGTGGTATCATCAGTGACATCAGTTGCAGGCTCATCAGTTACTGTTTCTTCTGTAGCAGCAACTTCTTCAACGGTTTCTTCCACCACTACTGCCTCTTCAACTTCAGCCGTCTCCTCCTTTTTCTTACCAGAACCTCGTCGAGATCTTCTGGTTTTAGATTTGACCGGTGCTTTTTCTTCTAGCATTAACTCATTGAAGTCAACCAGCTCCATCACACACATCTCAGCATTGTCTCCTAATCGGGCACCTAGCTTTAGAATTCTTGTGTATCCACCTGGTCTGGTAGCTACTTTCTCTGCAACACTTGAGAACAATTCAGTTACACTTTCCTTGTCCTGCAGGTAAGAGAAAACTACTCTTCTTGAATGGGTAGTATCACTTTTTGCTTTCGTAATCAAAGGCTCTATGTACTTTCTCAAAGCCTTAGCCTTCGCTACGGTGGTGTTGATCCGCTTATGCTTGATCAACGAGGAGGCCATATTTGATAGCATGGCACTTCTGTGAGAAGCCGTTCTCCCCAAATGATTGAATTTCTTCCCGTGTCTCATTATTCCTCGTCCAGTTTATATTTTGACAGATCCATACCAAAAGTAAGACCTTTATCCGCTACCAATTGCTCTAACTCAGCAAGAGACTTCTTACCAAAGTTTCTAAACTTCATCATATCGGAAATCTCCAGGGATACAAGGTCACCCAGGCTTCGAACGTCAGCTGCTTTCAGGCAGTTGTACGCACGTACCGATAAATCAAGATCGTTCAGAGAGCTCTTTAACAGTTTCCTCATGTGTAGCAACTCCTCATCCACCTGCTCAGGCTCGCCTTTCTCTTGTGTCTCAAGAATCATGTTCTGATCGGAGAACAGCATGAAGTGTTGAATCAAGATATTAGCAGCTCCCTTCAGTGCATTTTCAGGATGTATTGATCCGTCTGTTTCTATGTCAATGATCAATTGCTCATAGTCAGTCTTCTGCTCAACCCTTGTATTTTCCACACTATACTTTACGTTCTTAATTGGCGTAAAGATGGAATCTATAGCAATCGAGCCAAAATTTTGCTCAGCAGGTTTGTTGTCCTCTGCAGGCACGTAACCTCTCCCCTTCTCGATGGCCAGTTCCATTTCGAATTGTGCAGAATCATCCAAGTTACAGATGACATGATCCGGGTTCAAAATTTCAAAAGAAGTGGTAACTGCGGCAAGATCTCCTGCAGTCAACTGCGTTTTGTTAGCAACAGAAACGGTAATGGTATTATCAACAACATCTGTGATCTTCTTGAATCTTACCATTTTAAGATTCAAAATGATCTCAGTAACATCCTCAACTACTCCCTCGATTGAAGAGAATTCATGAAGTACGCCAGGGATTTTAACCCCGGTAATCGCGTACCCTTCCAATGAAGAAAGGAGAATTCTTCTTAAAGCATTACCAACTGTTACTCCGTATCCTTTTTCTAATGGTTTGAAAGTAAACAGACCGTGAAAATCGTCTGCCTTTTCCATAACCACTTTCTCCGGCATTTGAAATGCTAGAATAGACATATCCTTAGGAATTAAATATTGTAAATAATTATTACTTAGAGTACAATTCGACGATCAACTGCTCTTTGATGTTCTCGGGAATTTCTTCCCTCGTAGGAGCATTCAGGTATTTACCTTCAAGATCTGTCGGATTCCACTCAAGCCACGAGTATTTTTTAATACCGTGAGCAGCCAGGCTATTCGTCACTACTTCTAGTGACTTTGATTTTTCTCTTACGGCAATTACGTCGTTTGCACGCAAAGCAACTGAAGGGATATTAACAATCTCCCCGTTTACAGTGATATGCTTGTGTAATACCAACTGCCGCGCAGCTCTCCTCGTAGGAGCAATGCCCAAGCGGTAAACCGTATTGTCGAGTCTTGACTCCAACATCTGGAGTAAAACTTCTCCGGTAATCCCACTCTTTCGAGACGCTTTCTGAAAAACATTAGAGAATTGTCTCTCTAAAACACCATATGTGTACTTAGCCTTTTGCTTTTCGGCAAGTTGTATCGAATATTCAGATTGCTTCTTTCTTCTTCCTCTGCCATGTTGACCTGGAGGATAAGCCTTTTTTTGGAGTGCCTTGCTAGGTCCAAAAATTGGCTCATTGAACTTTCTCGCAATCTTGGTTTTCGGCCCGGTATATCTAGCCATATCTTTCTGTTATATAACTTCTAAACTCTTCTTCTTTTCGGTGGTCGGCATCCATTGTGAGGAAGCGGTGTAACATCTTTGATCATTGTTACATCAATCCCTATATTCTGGATGGTTCTGATTGCGGACTCACGTCCAGCACCAGGTCCTTTTACGAATACCTCTACCTTTCTCAATCCCAAATCGTAAGCAGCCTGAGCGCAATCCTGCGCCGCTACCTGAGCAGCATAAGGTGTGTTCTTTTTAGAACCTTTGAACCCTTTCTTACCTGCGGACGCCCAAGAGATCACCTGACCCTGAAGATTGGTCATAGAAATGATGATGTTATTGAAAGTTGCCTGTATATGCGCCTGGCCTACAGGCTCAACAACCACAACTCTTTTCTTCGCTTTATCTTTTCTTTTCTGAGCCATGCTAAATATTATTTAGTAGCTTTCTTCTTGTTAGCAACTGTTTTTCTACGTCCCTTTCTAGTTCGGGAATTATTTTTGGTTCGTTGACCTCTCAACGGTAAACCTTTTCTGTGTCTCAATCCTCTGTAGCATCCGATATCCATCAATCGTTTGATACTAAGTTGTACTTCAGATTTCAGTACACCTTCCACTTTATAGTTTTCTGCGATGATTGCCCGGATTTTACCGGCTTCTTCCTCAGTCCACTCGTGGATTTTCTTGTTAGGATCAACCCCAGCTTCAGCAAGGATACTTTGGGCACTGCTTTTACCTATTCCAAAAATGTAGGTAAGGCCAATTTCTCCCCTTTTATTATCTGGCACATCTACGCCTGCGATTCTAGCCATGTCTTATCCTTGTCTTTGTTTAAACTTTGGGTTTTTCTTATTGATCACATAAAGCTTACCCTTTCTTCGGATAATCTTGCAATCTACGCTTCTCTTCTTGATGGATGCTCTAACTTTCATTTTTCAATTCTTTTAGGCCTGTTGTCAGGTTAAATCCTAACGACACTTATTTATATCGATATACGATTCTACCTTTTGTCAAATCGTATGGAGACATCTCCAATTTTACTTTATCCCCAGGTAAAATTTTGATGTAGTGCATCCTCATCTTACCTGAAATGTGTGCGATCACTTCGTGACCGTTTTCTAACTCTACCCGGAACATCGCATTGGACAAAGCCTCTACAATCTTACCATCTTGCTCTATGGATTGCTGCTTCGCCATTATGCTACTGCCGCGTTTTGAGTTCTACCTTTTACTTTACCAGACTTCATCATTCCTTCATAATGTCTCATCAGTAGGTAACTTTCAATCTGCTGAAGAGTGTCCAGAATTACTCCAACCATGATCAGCAAAGACGTACCTCCGTAAAACGTGGCGAAATCTCTACTTACACCAGCAATAATTGCAAAGGCTGGAAGAATCGCGATAACCGCAAGAAAAATTGATCCCGGCAAAGTCACGCGCGATAGTATTCTATCAATAAACTCTGAAGTCTGTTTCCCTGGTTTAACACCGGGGACAAATCCGCCATTTCTCTTCATATCATCAGCAATCTGACTAGGATTAATCGTGATCGCCGTGTAGAAGAAGGTGAAAAGTATGATCAACGTACCGAAGGCCACGTTATACTGCCATGTCTCAATCTGTGAGAACGTTGTTGCTATATAACTTGCTGTATCACTACTATCTGCCCAATACCCTGCTACCATTGAAGGTAAGAACATAAGTGATTGTGCAAAAATGATCGGCATTACCCCTGCTGAATTTACTTTCAATGGGATATATTGTCTTTGACCACCATATACTTTATTACCCACAACCTGCTTCGCGTATTGCACAGGTATCCTTCGTATCGCCTGTGTCAATGCCACAGTTACTAATACTACGAAGAACAATGCCACTAATTCGATTACCAGAATAAGAGCCTGGCTTAATCCACGTGACAAAGCCTCAGCCACAATACTCGCAGGGAATCGTGATATGATCCCAATCATAATCAACATGGAAATACCATTTCCGATGCCCTTATCAGTAATCTTTTCTCCTAACCACATACAAAAGATTGTACCTGAGGTCAAAATAATTACAGACGAGATTTTGAAGAAGAATGGGTTCGCTATTACAATAGCATCTGCAGGAATCGTAGTTAGGTAACCAAATGATTGCGCCAAACAGATAAAGATGGTCAGTACCCGTGTGATTTGATTGATTTTCTTTCGACCACTATCACCTTCTTTCTGTAATCTCTGGAAATAGGGAACTGCCACCGTCATCAACTGCAACACAATTGAAGCAGAGATATAAGGCATGATCCCCAAACCAAAGATGGAAGCTTTTAGGAAAGCTCCACCGAGGAAAGTGTTCAATAAACCGAAAATGCCCTCTGCAGAATCATTCAATTTAGAGGGATCTACTCCAGGAAGGGTAACAAAGGACCCAAGTCTGAAAATAATAAGAAATCCTAAGGTGTTTAGGATTTTCATTTTCAGCTCCTCAATGGAGAAGATGTTTTTTATGGTCTGAAAAAATCTTTTCATCTACTCTTCAATGGTAATGGTTCCGCCAGCTTTCTCAACTGCTGCCTTTGCCGATTCTGAGAATTTATTCGCAGTGATTGTCAATGCAGCTTTCAACTCTCCACGCCCCAAGATCTTTATAACATCTTTCGTTCCGGCCAGTCCATTTTCTTTCAAAACAGCCGCGTTGATCTCAGTGATACCTTTTTCTTCATTCAATTTCTGAAGCACATCAAGATTGATCGGCTTCATCACAACTTTATTGTTGTTTTTGAATCCAAACTTAGGTACTCGTCTTTGAAGAGGCATTTGACCACCTTCGAATCCAATTTTCCTAGAGTATCCTGAACGAGACTTAGCTCCTTTATGACCTCTTGTGGAGGTCCCACCTCTACCAGATCCCTGACCTCTACCAATTCTCTTTCGACTCTTCGTCGAACCTTGAGCAGGCTTTAATGTTTCTAGTCTCATCTTAAAGTTCTTTTACCTCTACGAGGTGAGCTACTGTGTCTATCATCCCCTGAATCTGAGGATTAATTTCTTTTTCTACAGTCCGGTTAATTTTCCCCAAACCCAGCGCTTGTATAGTGCGCCTTTGGTTGGTCGGACGCTTGATTGTACTACGTACTTGTGTAATTGCTACTTTCGCCATCACTCTTATCCGTTAAATACTTTATCAAGTGAAACTCCTCTTTGCTTCGCGACAGAGAAAGGATCTCTCATTCTGTTCAGCGCATCGAAAGTTGCTTTTACCACGTTGTGCGGATTAGAAGAACCTTTCGACTTTGCAAGTACATCATGAATACCAGCGCTCTCCAGTACAGCACGCATTGCGCCACCAGCGATTACTCCAGTACCCGCAGATGCAGGTTTTAACAATACGAGTCCGCCACCGAATTTACCAAGTGCCTCGTGAGGTACTGTACCTTTCAATACAGGAACTCTTACCAGGTTCTTCTTAGCATCATCGATACCCTTTGTGATCGCATCCGTAACTTCATTGGCCTTTCCAAGACCATATCCCACTACGCCGTGACCGTCTCCAACCACTACAATAGCAGAGAAACTAAACCTTCGACCTCCTTTTACAACTTTTGCTACTCGCTTGATTGCTACAACCTTTTCTTTAAGGTCAATCTCACTCGCCTTCACGGCTTTTATGTTGCTTTTTGACATATCCGATTTAGAATTTTAGGCCGCCTTCTCGTGCTCCGTCAGCCAATGCTTTAATTTTTCCGTGATAAGGATACCCATTTCGATCAAAAACAACCTTCTCTACTTTTGAACCCTTTGCTTTTTCAGCCAGGGCTTTTCCAACCTCTTTGGACACTTCAATATTTACACCCTTCTTACCGATTTCAATCGATGAAGAATATGCAATAGTAGTACCCGCAACGTCATCAATGATCTGTGCGTAAATTGCCTTATTACTTTTAAAAACTGAGATTCTAGGAACATCAGCAGTACCAGAGATATTAGCTCTGATTCCCTTTTTGATCCTTGATCTTCTTTCAGTTTTAGAAATTGCCATCTTTTAAGATTATTTAGCAGCAGTCTTACCTGCTTTTCTTCTAATTTGCTCTCCAACGAATCGAATACCTTTTCCTTTGTAAGGCTCGATTTTTCTAAGGGATCTAAGTTTAGCAGCCATCTGGCCCACTAATTGTTTATCAGATCCTTCTAAAGTAACTGTCGGGTTTTTCCCTTTCTCAGTGACGGCAGTCACTTTCACTTCAGGGGGAACAGCCATATAAATACTGTGAGAATATCCTAGATTTAACTCCAATACATTCCCTTTAACAGCTGCCTTATATCCAACTCCGACAAGTTCCAAGTCTTTCTTATATCCCTGGCTAACACCTTCGACCATATTATTGATCAAAGAACGATACAAACCATGAAGCGCTTTATGTCTCTTTTGTTCAGTAGGTCTTGCGATCACTACTTTACCATCCTCAATCTTAGCCGTAATTTCGACTCCAATATCTTGAGACAACTCCCCTTTTGGGCCTTTGACGCTTACATTACCCCCTTTGACATCAACAGTGACGCCCTCAGGTATGCTTACAGGTGCTTTTCCTATCCTTGACATGACTCGCGATTAATAAACGTAACAGAGAACTTCACCACCAATTTGTTCACGTCTAGCTTCTTTGTCCGAAATCACTCCTTTCGAAGTAGACAATACCGCTATACCTAATCCATTAAGTACACGAGGCAACTCAGTTGCACTTGCATACTTTCTAAGACCAGGCGAGCTTACTCTCTGCAATTTTGTGATTGCAGATTGTTTCGTTTGAGGGTTGTATCGCAGGGCAATTTTGATTATTCCTTGCTTTCCATCATCCTCTACTTTAAAGTTTTGGATAAAACCCTTGTCCCGAAGCACACGGCTGACCTCCTTCTTCAAATTTGAAGCAGGGACCTCAACCACGCGATGGTTCGCTTTTATGGCGTTTCTCAGCCTTGTCAAGTAGTCTCCTATGGGATCTGTTACCATAATATTTTCTTTTGCCCCTCAAAAAGGGGTGCAAAGTTAGTTATTGATAATTTTATTGGAAAGAAAAAGTAAAAAAGATTACCAGCTTGCCTTAGTCACCCCTGGGATCTTGCCCTCAGATGCCATTTCTCTGAATGTAACCCTGGAAATTCCAAACTTTCTCATATAACCCTTAGGTCTCCCTGTAAGCTTGCATCGATTATGCAACCTAACTCTTGATGAGTTTCTTGGAAGTTTATCCAGAGCTTCATAGTCGCCTGCTTCTTTCAAAGCTTTTCGCTTTGCAGCGTAACGTGCAACTAATTTTTCTCTTTTTCTTTCTCTGGCTTTTACTGCTTCTCTGGCCATGGCTTAATCTTGATTCTCGTTTTTATTGGCAAAAGGCATTCCGAATGCACGCAACAAGGCCATGCTCTCTTCATCAGAACCCGCACTCGTAACGAATGTGATGTCCATACCGGAGATACGGTTTACCTTGTCAATACTGATCTCGGGGAAAATAATCTGTTCTTCAACTCCCAGCGTGTAATTCCCTCTTCCATCAAAACCTTTCTCCTTAATACCTCTAAAGTCCCTTACTCGAGGAAGTGCTACAGTCATTAATCTATCGAGAAATTCGTACATACGATCTCCTCTCAAGGTCACTCTTGCACCAATAGGCATTCCTTCTCTCAACTTGAAGTTTGAGACGGATTTCTTCGCAATAGTTGGAACTGCTTTCTGACCTGAAATCAAAGTCAGCTCTTCAACCCCAACATCAATCAATTTCTTATCTGCAACAGCAGCACCTATTCCTTTATTGATCGCAATTTTCTCGATCTTAGGAACCTGCATCACAGATTTATACTGAAACTTGTCTTTCAATGCAGGGACAATCTCAGCGAGATATTTATCTTTTAATCTTGGTTTAGCCATTGTCAGATACAGATATAAATTGTCCGGATTTCTTAGAATAGCGCTGTATTTTACCGTCATCGTTCGCTTTTCTACCAATTCTGGTAGCATCGCCAGATGAAGGATCAACCACCTTCAGGTTACTGATATGAACAGCAGCTTCTGTATTTTGAATACCTCCTTCAGGGTTGTTCGCTGAAGGC
Organism: Cyclobacteriaceae bacterium; assembly: GCA_965215825.1. Taxonomy (GTDB): domain Bacteria; phylum Bacteroidota; class Bacteroidia; order Cytophagales; family Cyclobacteriaceae; genus JAWPMT01. Next base: position 4,421,164 of record CBDCEM010000003.1, read on the forward strand.
TTCACATGTTTTGTAACCATGTTAACTCCTTCGACGATGGCTCTGTTTTTACTCAAGAAGATCTCAAGTACTTTTCCAGTGGAGCCTTTATCGTTCCCAGCGATTACTTTTACCGTATCGCCTTTTCGGATGTGTGTTTTTACTTGTCCCATTGTTTACAGTACTTCTGGTGCTAGTGAAACAATTTTCATGAACTGCTTTTCTCTCAATTCACGAGCTACAGGGCCGAAAATCCTCGTTCCTCTAGGTTCGTTATTGTTGCCAAGCAGAACCGCCGCGTTATCATCAAATCGGATGTAAGATCCATCCTTACGTCGTATTTCCTTCTTAGTTCGAACAACCACTGCTTTAGAAACAGTACCTTTCTTTAATGAACTGGAAGAAGACGCAGATTTGACAGAAACCACTATCGTGTCTCCGATAGAAGCGTATCTTTTTTTGGTACCTCCGAGTACCCTGATGCAGAGAACCTCTTTTGCTCCGGAGTTATCCGCTACACTTAATCTTGATTCTTGCTGGATCATTACTTCGCTCTTTCAATGATTTCTACCAATCTCCACCGTTTGTTTTTACTCAAAGGCCGAGTTTCCATTAGTCGCACTGTATCACCGATGTTACAATCATTGTTTTCATCGTGAGCAGTGAGTTTTGAGGACTTCCGAATATACTTCCCATAAATGGGGTGTTTCTCTCTTCTTTCCACGGTTACAGTAATGGTCTTTTGCATTTTATTGCTAACCACCTGCCCAACACGTTCTTTTCTTAGATTTCTTTCCATCAATCCGCTTGTTGATTTTTCTTATTGGACAATTCTGTTTGCAATCTCGCAACCAATCTTCTTGACTCCCGAATCTTCATTGGATTCTCTATAGGAGTTACTGCATGTGCAAACTTTAGTTTACCATAATTCTCTTTCTCCGCAACAATCTTGTTTTGGAGGTCTTCGAGACTTAATGCTCTTATTTCAGAATTTTTCATGCCTGATAATCTCTACGAACAACAAACTTTGTACTGATAGGTAACTTTTGAGCTGCCAATCTTAACGCTTCATCTGCAAGCTCCAGGCTTACTCCAGAAGCTTCAAACAAGATGGTACCAGGCTTCACAGTTGCTACCCAATATTCTGGTGCTCCTTTACCTTTACCCATCCTTACCTCAGCAGGCTTCTTTGTTACTGGTTTGTCCGGGAAAATTCTAATCCAAACTTGCCCTTCCCTTTTCATGGCTCTGGTCATCGCGATACGAGCTGCCTCAATCTGCCGGCTGGTGATCCAACCAGGCTCCAAAGACTTGATACCGAAAGTTCCGAATGCCAATGTATGGCCTCTTTGCGCAAGACCCTTAACGCGGCCTTTTTGCTTTTTTCTAAATTTTGTTCTTTTAGGCTGTAGCATTTCCTAACTTTTCGTCAATTATCGCTTTCTTTTAGGTCCGTCTCCTCTTCTTCTTCGAGAAGCGCCAGGCCCACCAGAATTGCTGTTATTACCCAATCCAACATTAGGGGAAAGATCTCTCTTACCGAATACCTCTCCCTTGAAGATCCATACTTTGATACCGATCTTACCATACACAGTCTGTGCTTCAGATACTGCATAGTCAATATCAGCTCTCAATGTATGAAGCGGAATTCTGCCCTCTTTATATTGCTCAGTTCTTGCCATCTCAGCTCCGCCAAGACGACCAGAACATTTGATCTTAATACCTTGAGCACCTACTCTCATAGAGGAGGCAATCGCTTGCTTCATTGCTCTACGATAAGAAATTCTTGCACGCAATTGCTGAGCGATAGATTCACCCACCAATACAGCGTCCAACTCAGGTCTCTTGATCTCAAAGATGTTGATCTGCAGGTCTTTCCCTGTGATCTTTTTCAACTCTTCTTTGATCTTATCAACTTCTGCTCCCCCTTTACCGATAACTACACCAGGACGGGCAGTATGAATAGTAAGGGTGATTCTTTTCAATGTACGCTCAATAACAACTTTTGAAATCCCCCCTTTAGGGATCCTTGCCTTGATGTACTCACGTATCTTATGGTCTTCAACGATTTTATCGGCAAAAGACTTTCCGCCGAACCAATTAGAATCCCATCCTTTGACGATACCTAATCTAAATCCTACAGGGTTTACTTTTTGTCCCATCGTTTACTCGCTTTCGTTTTCGGTTTGAATTGTACTGTTTTCCGCGTTTCGATCTGCAACCACCATCGTAATGTGGTTGGATCTCTTACGGATCCGATGAGCTCGTCCCTGCGGAGCAGTTCTTAACCTTTTCAGGACTCTTGCACTGTCCACGAAAACTTCTTTCACGTAAAGATCAGCTTCTTCGATTTTCACTTCTTCATTCAACTGTTGCCAATCGGCGATAGCTGTCAAAAGAAGTTTTTCCATGGTATTGGATGCGTGCTTATGATCGAACTTCAAGATGTTCAATGCGACGTTCACTCGCTCACCACGAATCATGTCAGCTACCAATCTCATTTTTCGTGGAGCAGTTGGGATGTTTCTTAGTGATGCTTTCACATCGCCAAGTTTACCTGCATTTGCTTGTTTCCACTCTTTCTGAGCTTCCTTTTCAAGTCTGATTCTCACAGACTTCTTCACTTTGGTCTGTTCAGTAGCCTCCATTATCTTTTACCTTTATCTTTTTTGGCAATATGACCCCTGAAATTTCTGGTTGGTGCAAACTCACCGAGTTTGTGACCTACCATATTTTCTGTGACGAAAACAGGAATGAACTTATTGCCATTGTGAACAGCAAATGTATGTCCTACGAAATCAGGAGAGATCATAGATCTCCTAGACCATGTCTTGATGACAGTCTTCTTTCCAGACTCGTTGATCGAATCAACTTTACCCTCAAGTCTGAAATCTATATAGGGTCCCTTTTTAAGCGATCTTCCCATTATTTCCTTTTGCTTACGATGAATTTATCTGAGTACTTATTCGGCTTACGGGTTTTCTCACCTTTCGCGTATTTACCGTTTCGAGATCTTGGGTGACCTCCGGATGAACGACCTTCACCACCGCCCATTGGGTGATCAACAGGGTTCATTGCAACACCTCTTACTCGAGGACGCTTTCCAAGCCATCTGTTTCGACCAGCTTTACCCAGTCTAACATTCATGTGATCCGTGTTGCTAACAGTACCGATGGTAGCGTAGCAAGTGATCAACACCATTCTCATTTCTCCTGAAGGCAACTTCAGTGTAGCATATTTACCTTCTCTCGCCACAATCTGAGCATAGGAACCAGCACTTCGTGCCATTGCTCCACCTTTACCAGGTTTCAACTCAATGTTGTGAATGATCGTACCCAAAGGAATTTGAGCCAAAGGCAATGCATTTCCTAATTCAGGAGCAGCCTTAGTTCCTGATAGCAACTTTGCTCCTACTTCCAGGCCATTTGGGGCCAGGATGTATCTTTTCTCACCGTCGGCATAATGAAGTAGGGCGATTCGAGCTGTACGTCCCGGATCATACTCAATGGAGTGAACTGTTGCAGGGATGCCTTCTTTATTTCTTTTGAAGTCAATCTCTCTCAGTTTCTTCTTATGACCGCCGCCTACGTTGCGAACAGTCATTCTCCCTTGGTTATTCCTACCCCCTTTGCTTTTATGCGATCTGATCAACGATTTTTCTGGTTTGTCCGATGTTACGTCATCAAAGACAGGAGCTATCCTAAATCGCTGACCCGGCGTGGTTGGTCTTAGTTTCTTAACCGCCATTATCTATTATATTTCGCTATAAAAATCAATGATGTCCCCGTCTGCAACTTTCACAATGGCCTTCTTATAGATAGGTGTACTTCCATTGATCACGCCCGACTTAGTAAATCTGGACTTACTTTTTCCCGGATGAATCATGGTATTGACATCCTCTACCGTTACCCCGTAGGTTTTTTCAACCGCCTTCTTAATTTCCACCTTGTTGGCACTTGTAGCAACTACAAATCCATACTTGCCATGCTCATTTAAAGCAGAAAATTTCTCAGTAACGAGTGGTCTGATTAGCACTCCCATTTTATTAGTTCAACCGGTTAGTTAGTGTTTCAACTGAGCTTTCAAAGAATACAAGAAAGTCAGTATTAATCAAATCATAAGTATTGATCTCGTCAATAGAGACCACTTTCGCATTAGGAATATTTCGGCTGGAAAGCGATACATTCATGTTCACAGAGCCTACTACAAAGAGTGCTTTATCGCCACCAATAGACAATTTGTCAAGCATTCCCGCGAATTCCTTTGTTTTAGGAGATTCCATTGTGAAATCTTCAAGGACTTTCACCCGATTATCTTTAATCTTCTGAGCCACAACAGACTGTCGAGCTAAACGCTTAACCTTCTTGTTGAGTTTGAAGCCAAAATCACGTGGTTGAGGTCCAAAGATTGTTCCCCCACCTCTGAAGATCGGAGACTTTATGCTACCAGCACGAGCAGTACCCGTACCTTTTTGCTTTTTAATCTTTCTTGTTGAGCCTACGATTTCGTTTCTTTCTTTCGTCTTCGCAGTTCCTTGCCTTTGGTTGGCAAGATATTGCTTCACATCCAGGTATACGGCATGTGTATTAGGGTCGATACCAAAAACCTCGTCCTTAAACTCGATCTCTCTTCCGGTATCTTCTCCGTTCGAATTGATTACTGCTAATTTCATGATTACTTCTCCAGTATTACGAAAGAGTTTTTTGCACCAGGAATGGAACCACTCACCAGTAACAAATTCTTCTCGGGATAAATCTTCAATACTTTAAGGTTCAATACTTTGACCCTACTTCCTCCAGTACGTCCCGCCATTTTCAATCCTTTGAAAACACGAGCTGGGAATGAACATGCACCAATTGCACCAGGTGCTCTCAACCTGTTATGCTGACCGTGTGTACTCTGACCTACACCACCGAAACCGTGTCTCTTTACTACTCCCTGGAATCCTTTACCTTTTGAGGTACCGATGGCATCAACGAAATCATTTTCCTGAAACACCTCTTCTGCAGAGATCGTGTTTCCTAATACAACCTTGTCAGCGAACTCTTCTCTAAACTTCCTAAACTCCACCACTTTTTGCTTAGGTGTAGTTTTGGCTTTAGCGAAGTGTCCTTTCAACGCCTTAGGTGTATTTTTTTCTTTTCGTTCGCCATAGGCAAGCTGCACGGCTCTATAACCGTCAGTTTCCAGATTCTTTACTTGCGTAACGACACAGGGTCCCGCTTCAACGACTGTACAAGCAACATTTTTGCCTGCCTCGTTGTAAATGCTGGTCATACCAATTTTTCTTCCAATTATTCCAGGCATTCTGCGTTTTATTATTAATTAAACCCCTCTATTTCCATTTTCGGAAAAGGACTGCAAAGATAGCAATTCCTCAGCCTTAACCAAGCCTTTGGCTCGACTTTTGACATAAAAAAAGAACCAACTTTCGCTGGTTCTTTTTGACAACTCTTGTGGCGCAAGATTACACCTTGATCTCTACATCTACACCGCTAGGAAGCTCAAGCTTCATCAAAGCATCAACAGTCTTTGCGCTGTTCGAGTAAATGTCTACCAATCTCTTATACGTGCACAACTGAAACTGCTCTCTGGACTTCTTGTTCACGTGAGGTGAACGAAGTACGGTGAACTTTTCCTTTTCAGTAGGAAGTGGGATAGGTCCACTTACTACGGCACCAGTAGTTTTTACAGCTCTTACAATTTTCTCTGAAGACTTGTCTACCAGATTGTGGTCGTAAGATTTAAGCTTTATTCTAATTTTTTGATTCATGACAACTCAATTTTAGGCAGTTTGGCCTTTTACTTTAGCAATCACCTCTTCTGAAATGCTGTTAGGAACAGGATCATAGTGCGAGAACGTTAAGGAAGCTGTCGCTCGTCCTGAGCTCATTGTCCTTAAATCCGTTACGTATCCGAACAACTCCGAAAGAGGCACATCGGCTTTAACTACCTGCGAGTTTCCTTTTGTATCCATTCCTTTCATGATGCCTCTTCTCTTGTTGAGATCACCAGTGATAGAACCTGTATACTCATCAGGTGTTACTACTTCCACACTCATCACAGGCTCCAAAATAACAGGCTTCGCTTTAGCAGCGGCTGATTTGAAACCAAGACGGGCGGCAAGTTCAAATGACAAAGAATCAGAATCCACATCATGGAAAGATCCAAAGTACAATCTCACTTTCATGCTATCAATAGGGTATCCGGCAAGAGGGCCATTGGACATGGCTTCTTTGAATCCCTTCTCAATCGCAGGGATGAATTCACGTGGAATCACACCACCTTTTATATCATTCTGAAACTGGAGTCCATCCTTTTCATAATCTTCGTCCTGTGGACCAAGTTCAAAAACGATATCAGCAAACTTACCTCGTCCACCAGTTTGTTTCTTATATACTTCCTTGTGCTCAACAGAAGATCGGATCGTCTCTTTGTATGCTACCTGAGGCGCACCTTGATTGATCTCTACTTTGAATTCACGCTTTAATCGGTCAATAATGATATCCAAATGGAGTTCACCCATTCCATTGAGGATGGTCTGACCCGTATCGTGATCCGTTTCTACTTTCAACGTAGGATCTTCTTCAACTAGCTTAGCTATAGCTATTCCCAGTTTATCAACGTCTGCCTGTGTCTTAGGCTCGATTGCATATCCAATTACCGGATCAGGGAAATCCATGGACTCCAGAACCAACTTGTTCTTTTCATCGCAAAGAGTATCTCCAGTTTTAATATCCTTAAAACCAACAACTGCCGCAATATCACCAGCGTGCAGCTGATCAATTTGATTTTGTTTATTGGCATGCATTTGGAATATCCTGGAAATCCGCTCTTTCTTACTCGTTCTTGTATTATAGATATAAGAACCAGAATCCAACATTCCAGAATATGATCTTACGAAGCAAAGACGTCCCACAAATGGATCAGTCGCGATCTTAAAAGCCAGCGCAGCGAAAGGATCCTCTGAATTTGGGCTTCTTGTTACTTCTTCGTCCGTATCAGGATCAGTTCCTGTTATATTATCTCTATCTAGAGGTGAAGGCAGCAACTCCATTACGTAATCCAGCATGGTCTGCACCCCTTTGTTTTTAAAGGCAGAACCACACATCATTGGCACAAATGCCAAATCGATAGTTGCAGCTCTTAGTGCAGCTACGATCTCATCTCTGGTAATCGACTCAGGATCTTCGAAGTACTTCTCCAAAAGGTTTTCATCGTAATCAGCAACTGCCTCGACGAGATATCCTCTATATTCTTCTACCTCCTCAGCCATCTCCGCTGGAATTTCAACTTCTTCAAAGGTCATCCCTTTGTCGTCTTCATTCCAAACAATAGCCTTGTTCTCAACTAGATCGACAACACCTGAGAAAGTATCTTCCGCTCCGATAGGCAGTTGCAAAGGCACAGCTTTGGTGCCCAGCATTTCTTTTACCTGCTTACAAACATTGAGGAAGTCTGCTCCTGCACGATCCATTTTATTAACGAATCCGATTCGGGCTACTTTATAGTTATCAGCAAGTCTCCAGTTTGTTTCTGATTGAGGCTCAACCCCATCAACCGCACTAAACAAGAAAACCAAACCATCCAATACTCGAAGAGATCGGTTTACTTCAACAGTAAAGTCAACGTGACCTGGAGTATCTATTATGTTAATGTGGTAATCATTGCCTTTGTAAGGCCAGAATACGGTAGTTGCAGCTGAAGTGATCGTGATACCACGCTCCTGCTCCTGCTCCATCCAGTCCATGGTGGCAGCGCCATCATGAACTTCTCCGATCTTGTGACTAACTCCTGTGTAGTACAGGATCCGCTCAGTGGTGGTGGTTTTTCCAGCATCAATGTGCGCTGCGATACCGATATTTCTGGTAAAGCGTAAGTCTCTTTTCGCCATTAGTGATAGGTAAGCTTAATTAGTTTAGAATCTAAAATGTGAAAACGCCTTGTTGGCTTCAGCCATTCTGTGCGTATCGTCCTTTTTCTTGATGGCAGCACCTTCACCTTTGGAACCGGCGATGATCTCTCCTGCCAATCTTTCTTTCATCGTCTTCTCACCACGTGTTCGGGCATATTTGATCATCCACTTAATCCCTAAAGAGATCTTGCGATCAGGCCGAACCTCAATAGGCACCTGAAATGTTGCACCCCCTACCCGACGGCTCTTCACCTCGACATAAGGACTAATATTACTCAAGGCAGATTTCCAGGTTTCCAAACCATTCTCACCTGTCTTCTCCTCTACGATCTTAACTGCATCATAGAAAATACTGTAAGCAATACTCTTTTTACCATCCTCCATCATCATGTTCACAAATTTTGTGACCAGCGTATCCGAGTAGATGGGATCCGGTAGAATGTATCGTTTCTTTGGTTTAGCCTTTCTCATTTATTTAAAAACTAAGTTCTTACTTCTTCTCTTTTGGTTTCTTAGCACCGTATTTCGATCGTCCTTGTAATCGACCACTAACGCCCGCGGTATCCAACGCACCTCGAACAATGTGATATCTCACTCCAGGAAGGTCTTTTACTCTACCGCCACGGATCAACACAATTGAGTGTTCCTGAAGGTTGTGACCTTCTCCACCGATATATGCGTTAACCTCTTTTGAGTTCGTCAACCTTACTCTAGCCACTTTTCTCATTGCTGAGTTTGGCTTCTTAGGTGTTGTCGTATACACTCTTGTACAAACTCCCCTTCTTTGTGGACATGAATCCAATGCCGGGGACTTTGATTTAGACGTCAACTTCTTCCTTCCCTTTCGGACTAATTGTTGGATAGTTGGCATATTTTATAATTCTATTTTCTATACCTCGATTTTTGGGAACGCAAAGATAGAAAGTCTGATCTTTTATCCCAATTTATTTTCTAATTAAGCTTCGCCGACAGTTCCGCCAAAATTCATCGGGAATTTTGGCGGCTCTTCAGCTTGTTTTATCGGACCGAAATTTGCCTCATACTTGGTCACATTCTCTTGCAAAGCAAACAATAATCGCTTTGCATGCTCAGGTGTGATGACAATCCGAGATTTTACCTTGGCTTTTGAAACCCCTGGCATTAATCGAATGAAGTCGATCACAAACTCACTACTAGAATGAGCGATCATCGCCAAATTGGCATAAATGCCTTCGGCAGTTTCGTCAGTCAATTCAATATTTAACTGATTCGGCTTTTTTTCGTCTTTATCCGCCATGATTTACTCAGCAACGTATTCTCGCGTTCTCGCGAATTCTTCTCTTGAAGTAACCATAGAATCGTACTCCTCTTTTGAAGCTACAATGTAGTTCTCAAATTTTCTCTGCCCTGTTCCAGCCGGAATCAAGTGACCAACGATCACATTCTCCTTCAAGCCCATCAGGCTGTCAGACTTACCTCTAATAGACGCTTCACTCAATACTTTCGTCGTTTCCTGGAAGGAAGCCGCTGAAATAAATGATTCAGTACCTAACGAAGCTTGAGTGATCCCCTGAAGTGTCGGCTTAGATACTGCAGCTTCAGCATTCCTCACATCCACTCCCTTTAAGTCTCTCCTTCTCAGATTAGAATTCTCATCCCGCAGTTTACGGCTTGTAATGATTTGCCCTGGTCGAAGTGATTCAGAGTCGCCCGGTTCAACCACAACTTTCTTATCAAGAATCTCATCGTTTTCGTGCATGAAAGCAAAACGATCCACTACTTGATTAGTAAGGAAGTTAGTATCTCCTGCATCGATGATGATTACTTTCTGCATCATTTGTCGAACGATTACCTCAATGTGTTTATCGTTGATCTTCACACCCTGGAGACGATATACTTCCTGAATTTCATTCACCAGGTATTCCTGCACTGCTGTAGGTCCTTGAATGGAAAGAATATCTGCAGGAGTGATCGCTCCATCGGAAAGCGGTTCACCCGCTTTAATAAAGTCATTGTCCTGAACAAGGATATGCTTCGAAAGTGGCACCAGATAACGTTTCTTCACACCATCTTTAGATTCGATGAAGATCTCTCTATTACCTCGCTTGATACCACCATAAGTTACCACACCATCAATCTCAGTTACTACTGCAGGGTTAGATGGGTTCCGCGCTTCGAAAAGTTCCGTTACCCGAGGCAGACCCCCAGTAATATCTCTTGATTTACCCGTTTTACGAGGGATCTTCACCAGTACCTGACCAGACTTGATCTTATCTCCTTTGTCCACCGCGAGGTGGGCGCCTACAGGTATGTTATAAGACTTAGAATTCTCCTTGCCTTCCACAACGATGGCAGGGTTCTTTGTCTTGTCTTTTGTGTCAATGATTACTTTCTCTCTGTGACCCGTTTGCTCATCGGACTCCTCTTTATAGGTGACTCCTTCAATAATCGCGTCGAACTCGATTTCTCCATCAAACTCAGAAAGGATTACTGCATTATATGGATCCCAATTACAAAGCTCATCCATCTGAGCAACCTTATCACCATCCTTCACTTTGAGATAAGCTCCGTAAGGCACGTGGTTACTGATCAACACTTGCTGTTTCTTCTCATCCACGATCTTGATCTCTCCAGATCGCCCCATTACCACATGGATATCATTGCCTTCTTCATCGATAGACTTCACAGTACGTAAGTCTTCAAACTCAACCTTACCGCTGAATTTCGCCTTTATGTTCGCGTCAACAGCAATGTTTGAAGCAGTACCCCCAACGTGGAAGGTTCTTAAAGTAAGCTGCGTTCCTGGCTCACCGATAGATTGTGCCGCGATAACTCCAACAGATTCTCCATTATGAGCCATATTTCCTGTTGCCAGGTTTCGACCGTAGCACTTCGCACATACGCCACGCTTGGTTTCGCAAGTAAGGACAGAACGTATTTCTACTTCTTCGATGCTAGTAGATTCTATTTCGTTTGCAACCTCTTCAGTAAATTCACTCCCCGCCTCAATGATCAACTCATCTGAGATCGGATCGAAAATATCGTGAACCGATACTCTACCCAGGATTCTTTCAGATAGTGACTCTACTACTTCTTCGTTATCCTTGATTGCAGACACATTCAGTCCTCTGAGCGTACCACAATCTTCTTCGTTGACAACAACATCTTGTGCTACATCCACCAAACGACGAGTCAAGTAACCCGCATCCGCCGTTTTCAATGCCGTATCCGCAAGTCCTTTTCGAGCACCGTGTGTAGAAATGAAATACTCAATTACATCCAGACCTTCTTTAAAGTTGGATAGAATCGGGTTTTCGATGATTTCTCCCACTGAACCCTGTAAGTTCTTCTGAGGCTTGGCCATCAACCCTCTCATTCCTCCAAGTTGTCTGATTTGCTCTCTGGAACCTCTAGCTCCTGAGTGCATCATCATATAGATGGAGTTAAATCCTTGCTTATCCTCTTCCAATTGCTTCATCAAAGTAGATGTCAATTGGGTATTGGTTCTGGTCCAGATGTCAATCACCTGATTATACCGCTCATTATCTGTAATAAGCCCCATCAGGTAGTTGTTCCAAACCACATCTACTTCAGCTTTAGCCTCAGCCACCAATTCCTCCTTAGCTGAAGGAATATTGATATCACCAAGTCCCATTGAAAGACCACCTTTATAAGCCATCTGGAATCCGAGGTGCTTAATGTCATCCAGGAAGTGAGCAGTTCTAGCCATACCCGATATTTTGAATACCAGGGCAATGGTTTTCTGCAATTGCTTCTTAGTAAGAAGCGCATCCACGTAACCCACTTCTTCAGGAATGAACTGATTGAACAGAACACGTCCAGCGACTGTATCTACAACTTTAGTTTCCAGTTCACCTTCTTCATTTCGAACCTGAGTTCTTACTTTGATATGGGCGTGCTTCGAAATTGTTTTCTCATTAAGGGCAATGATTACTTCGTCCGCATTGTAGAACGTCATACCTTCCCCTTCTACTGGTTCTTCTTCTGTGCTCTTTCTTCCCTTGGTCACATAATAAAGACCCAATACCATGTCCTGAGAAGGTACTGCAATAGGCGCACCATTAGCAGGGTTTAGGATATTGTGAGTAGAAAGCATCAATAAAGAAGCCTCAAGTACTGCTTCATGTCCCAGGGGAACGTGAACCGCCATCTGATCACCGTCAAAGTCAGCGTTAAAAGCTGTACATACCAGGGGATGCAGCTGAATCGCTTTACCCTCGATCAATTTTGGTTGGAATGCCTGTATACCTAATCGGTGCAGTGTGGGAGCCCTGTTAAGTAGTACAGGATGTCCTTTCAATACATTCTCCAGGATGTCCCAAACAACAGGATCTTTTCGATCTACGATCTTCTTCGCCGATTTTACCGTTTTTACAATCCCTCTTTCAATCAGTTTCCTGATAATGAAAGGTTTAAAGAGTTCAGCCGCCATGGATTTGGGAAGGCCGCACTCGTGCATTTTTAATTCAGGACCTACAACGATTACTGAACGACCGGAATAATCTACCCTTTTACCGAGTAGGTTTTGACGGAATCGACCTTGCTTTCCTTTGAGCATGTCACTCAAAGATTTCAACGCCCGGTTTCCATCCGATCTTACTGCATTTACTTTTCTGGAGTTGTCGAACAATGAGTCGACTGCTTCCTGTAGCATCCTCTTCTCATTCCTAAGGATAACTTCAGGTGCTTTAATATCTATAAGTCGCTTCAAGCGATTATTTCTGATAATCACCCTTCGATACAGGTCATTCAGATCGGAAGTAGCAAATCGACCACCATCCAAAGGCACCAAAGGACGAAGTTCTGGTGGAATAACCGGCACCATTCGAATCACCATCCACTCCGGTCTGTTTTCAATCCTTGTTCTCGCCTCTCTGAACGCTTCTACTACTCTCAATCGTTTCAAAGCTTCAGCCTTTCTTTGCTGAGAGGTATCTGTTGCCGCCTGGTGTCGAAGTTGATAAGATAACTCATCAAGTTTCGTTCTTGAAAGCAACATTTCCAGTGCTTCCGCTCCCATTTTCGCGATGAATTTTTGCGGATCGTTATCATCCAGCATCTGATTCTCACGAGGTAACTTGTCAAGAATATCCAGGTATTCGTCTTCTGTCAAGAAGTCCAACCTATTTACACCATCTTCCTCCTTTACACCTGGTTGGATTACAATGTATCTCTCATAGTAGATAATTTGATCCAACTTCTTGGTAGGAAGTCCCAGCAAATAACCGATTTTGTTGGGTAACGATCTGAAATACCAGATATGTGCTACGGGTACAACAAGTTCGATATGTCCCATTCGCTCACGACGTACCTTCTTCTCGGTAACTTCAACACCACATCGATCGCAAATGATACCCTTGTAACGAATTCTCTTATATTTTCCACAATGACATTCCCAGTCCTTTACGGGACCGAAAATTCTTTCGCAGAAAAGACCACCCATTTCCGGCTTGTATGTCCGGTAGTTGATCGTCTCCGGCTGTGTCACTTCACCATGAGAGCTTTCCAGAATTGATTCCGGAGAAGCCAGGCTAATGGTGACTTTCGAAAAGTCGTTGGTCAGTTTTTTATTTTTTCTGAATGCCATAATTCAAAATCTATCGAAAGTGTCCTTTCGGACGGTGATTAAAAATGATTAGTCAAGGGTGATTTCAAGAGCCAAACCTCTCAATTCATGAACCAATACATTGAATGATTCAGGGATGTTCGGCTTATGCATGTTTTCACCTTTAACAATTGCCTCATACGCTTTTGCCCTACCGATCACGTCATCTGACTTGATGGTAAGGATCTCCTGAAGTACGTGTGCCGCACCGAATGCTTCCAGGGCCCATACTTCCATCTCTCCAAAACGCTGACCACCAAATTGTGCTTTACCACCCAGAGGTTGTTGCGTAATCAAAGAGTAAGGTCCGATACTCCTTGCGTGCATCTTATCATCCACAAGGTGACCCAGTTTCAGCATATATGCGATACCCACAGTAACCGGTTGATCAAATTTATCGCCGGTAAGTCCATCATACAGATAAGTACGTCCGAATGATGGCAATCCAGCCTCTTTCAATTCGTTTTGTACATCATCCTCAGAAGCACCGTCGAAGATCGGCGTAGCGTATTTCTTACCTAACTTCAGGCCAGCCCAAGCAAGAACTGTCTCATAAATCTGACCGATGTTCATCCTTGAAGGTACCCCCAGTGGGTTCAACACGATATCCATCGGTGTTCCATCCTCCATGAAAGGCATATCCTCCTCTCTTACGATTTTGGCAACTACACCTTTGTTTCCGTGACGCCCGGCCATCTTATCACCTACTTTCAACTTACGTTTCTTAGCAATGTATACTTTGGCAAGTTTCACAATGCCTGCAGGCAGTTCATCTCCAACTTCCAATGTGAATCGCTCCCGTTTGAAAGTACCGGCAATTTCATTTCGCTTTCCTATGAATTTTTTCAGCAGCGCTAAAACGAGATCGTTGGTATTCATTTCGCCCTCTTCTGCAGCAGGCTCATCCACCCAGTTCTCAATACTAAGATCACTGATCAAATTCGCTTCCTCAGGAACGTTGTAAGTACTCTCGTCCCGATATATGTTCTTTGGAGGGAATAAGTTATTCTCAATATTCGTTCTTGAGAATTTCACCCCTTTCGACATGACTTCCTCTCCAAATTTGTGCTTGATCCCCTGACAAACTTTACCCTCAAGTAAAGCGGTCATTTTGTTTACCATCTGAGCCCTAACTTCCAACAATTGCTTGCTGTAAGAGTTCTTCAGTATTTCAACTTCTTTCTTGGATCGAGCTCTCAAGTCCTTATCTTTCTTAGGACGTGCGAAAAGTTTCGTATCGATCACTACACCTCTCAATGATGGAGATGCTTTCAAAGACGCATCTTTCACATCTCCTGCTTTATCTCCGAAGATCGCTCTTAAGAGTTTTTCCTCAGGTGTCGGATCAGATTCTCCTTTTGGAGTAATCTTTCCAATCAGTATATCTCCTTCTTTTATTTCCGCACCAATTCGAATGATTCCATTCTCATCAAGGTTCTTAACTGCTTCTTCACTTACGTTGGGAATTTCAGAAGTCAGTTCTTCTTCTCCTCGTTTGGTGTCTCGTACTTCAAGTTCATATTCATCTATATGAATAGAAGTAAAGATATCTTCACGAACAACTTTCTCCGAGATTACAATCGCATCCTCGAAGTTGTATCCTTGCCAAGGCATGTAAGCTACTTGCAAATTTCGTCCAAGTGCCAATTCCCCCTTCTCAGTAGCAAATCCTTCTGACAGAGGTTGTCCTTTTACTACCTTTTGCCCTTTTCTAACAATTGGACGTAGGTTAATACAAGTATCTTGGTTTGTTCTACGGAATTTCACGAACTCGTAGGTTACCATATCATTATCGAATGAGATAAGTTCCTCATTCTTTGACTGATCATATTTGACGGTAACACTATCCGCATCTACATATGTAACCTCTCCTTCTCCTTCAGCTACTACCAAAGTTCTGGAGTCAAGTGCCACTCTTTGCTCCAGTCCTGTACCGACGATTGGTGCCTGAGGACGTAACAAAGGAACCGCCTGGCGCTGCATGTTGGATCCCATCAAGGCACGGTTAGCATCATCATGCTCCAGAAATGGAATCATTGATGCCGCAACCGAAACAATCTGGTTTGGCGCCACATCCATGTATTTGAGTTCCGTAGGTCCAACCACTGGGAAGTCACCTTCGAATCTCGCCTTTACTTTATCGTTGATAAATATTCCAGAATCTTCCAGTGGAGCATTGGCCTGCGCAATGTTGTAAGTATCCTCTTCTTCTGCTGTGAGGTACTTCACATTTCCACTCATGTCAACGGTACCTTCATTCACCTCTCTATAAGGTGTTTCAATGAAGCCCATTGGATTCACTTTGGCATGAACGCAAAGGGAAGAGATCAGTCCAATGTTCGGACCTTCAGGTGTCTCAATTGTACAAAGACGACCGTAATGTGTGTAGTGAACGTCACGAACCTCAAAACCTGCTCTTTCTCTCGAAAGACCTCCAGGCCCCAATGCAGACATTCTTCTTTTATGAGTAACCTCTGCCAATGGATTGGTTTGATCCATGAATTGAGACAGTTGGTTTGTTCCAAAGAAGGAGTTGATTACAGAAGACAAAGTCCTTGCATTGATCAAGTCAACCGGTTTGAAGTCTTCGTTATCGCGAACGTTCATTCTTTCCCGAATTGTTCTTGCCATTCTGGCCAGACCAACACCAAACTGAGAATAAAGTTGTTCACCAACCGTACGAACACGTCTGTTACTCAAGTGATCAATATCATCAACTACCGCTTTACTGTTGATCAGACCGATCAGGTACTTAACGATAAGGATAATGTCCTCAGTGGTAAGTACCCTTTTATCAAATTGGACATCAAGTCCTAATTTCTTGTTGATTCTATATCTACCTACTTCTCCCAGGTCGTAACGCTTATCACTGAAGAATAAACTTTGGATAATGTCACGAGCTGTTTGCTCATCAGGAGCTTCTGTATTTCTAAGCTGTCGATAGATTTGTTCAACCGCCTCTTTTTCAGAGTTCGAGTTATCCTTCTGAAGCGTATTATAAATAATAGAATAATCGGTGATGTTTACATCCTTTCGGTGCAGGATAACCGATTTTGATCCAGAATCAAGAATAGTAACAATATCATCCTCGGAGATAATTGAATCACGCTCCAGAACAACTTCATTTCTATCAATGGAAACTACTTCACCCGTATCTTCATCTACAAAATCCTCTGTCCAGGTTCTTAAAACTCTAGCAGCCAGTCGTCTTCCAACAATGGCTTTCAAGTCAGATTCTTTGGCTTCAATTTCTTCAGAAAGGCCAAATAGATCCAGGATATCTTTATCTGAACCGTATCCGATAGAACGCAAGAGCGTCGTGATCGGGAATTTCTTCTTACGATCGATATAGGCATACATCACGTTATTCACGTCTGTAGCAAATTCGATCCAGGAACCTTTGAATGGAATGATTCTCGCTGAGTATAGCAGCGTACCATTGGTGTGCTTACTTTGTGCGAAGAATACACCAGGGGATCTGTGAAGCTGAGATACGATCACTCGTTCTGCTCCATTGATCACAAAGGAACCCTTTGCTGTCATGTAAGGAATATTACCAAGGAACACTTCCTGTTCGATGGTTTCGAAATCTTCATTGTCCTCATCATTACAAAGCAGACGAAGCTTTGCTTTCAGGGGTACTGAATACGTAAGCCCACGCTCAATACACTCCTCAACAGAGTATTTTGGGGGATCCACTGTATAATCAATGAATTCAAGGACGAAGTTTTCCCTGGAGTCCGTGATGGGGAAGTTTTCCTTAAATACTTTATAAAGTCCCTCCGTCTCACGATTTTCAGCTGGAGTATCTAGCTGAAAAAAGTCGACAAACGACTTAAGTTGTACATCTAGGAAATCAGGGTAATCTATAACGGATTTTATAGATGAGAAATTGATCCGTTCGGTTGTTACAACGTTAGCCAAGGCTTACAATTTTTTGTTAGAAATTAATCTGTGCTATCTCTATAGATACAAACAGGAAAAGACCTGATCCCGATTTGAGGTCGGGAGCCAGGTCTTAAGGTTTAAATATGTTGCGCGATTACTTTAATTCGACTTCAGCGCCAGCTTCTTCAAGCTGCTTTTTAAGGCCTTCAGCTTCATCTTTCGCAATACCTTCTTTCAAAGGCTTAGGAGCACCGTCTACCAACTCTTTGGCTTCTTTCAAGCCAAGTCCTGTCAACTCTTTAACAAGCTTAACAACAGCTAGTTTAGACCCTCCAGGAGCTTTCAAGATGACATCAAAGTCAGTTTTCTCTTCAGCACCACCTTCGCCATCACCGCCACCAGCGCCAGCTACCATAACAGGAGCTGCTGCTGCAGCAGGCTCGATACCGTATTCCTCTTTAAGGATACTAGCAAGCTCGTTTACATCCTTAACACTAAGGTTAACAAGCTGTTCTGCAAATTCTTTTAAATCCGCCATTATTCTAGATCTTTTTTGTTCGCTTAATTTTTATTCTTTTTCTGAAAGTGTCTTAACAATACCCGCTAATTGTGATTCACCACTCTGAAGAGCAGCAATAACATTCTTGGCAGGGGATTGCAATAGGGTAAGGACGTCTCCAATGAGCTCTTGCTTAGATTTGATCTTAGAAAGGGCATCAAGTTGGTCTTCTCCTAAAAATATATCTGTATCTATGGAAGCAGCCTTAAACGCAGGACGCCGTTCTGGATCTTCTTTCTTGAAGTTCTTAATGATCTTCGCAGGAACCTTACCATTCTCCGTGGAGAACATAATTCCAGAAGTCCCCTTCAAAACATCAAACATCTCAGTGTAATCCGTCTCGAGGTTTTCAAGCGCTTTTTGAATTAATGTGTTCTTTACAATCCGGTATTCCACACCTTCCTGAAAACACATTTTTCGAAATTTATTCACTTCAGCCACAGAAAGGCCTGAAGTATCAGTAATATAAAAGTGACTGGTTTCGTTGAGCTTGTCCGTAAGCTCAGCTATAATCTGTGCTTTCTCTTCTCTTGTCATAACTTATCCGCCAGGGACACTAGCTTTATCTATTGACACACCAGAACTCATAGTAGAGGACAAGTGAATCGATTTGAAATACGTTCCTTTCGCAGATGAAGGCTTCAGCTTATTGATCGTATTGATCATTTCAAGTGCATTGTCCTTCAACTTATCTGCATCAAAAGATGCTTTTCCGATACTTGTATGGATGATTCCAAACTTATCTACTTTGAAATCGATCTTACCGGCTTTTACCTCCTTTACTGCTTTGGCAATGTCCATGGTTACTGTTCCGGACTTGGGATTAGGCATCAAGCCCCTTGGTCCCAGTACCCGTCCCAGCTTACCAACTTTTGCCATTACAGTAGGCATTGTAATGATCACATCGATATCAGTCCATCCTCCTTCAATCTTGCTGATGAAGTCGTCCAATCCTACGTGATCCGCACCTGCAGCTTTTGCTTCTTCTTCCTTATCTGGCGTACAAAGCACAAGAACATTTACTTCCTTACCGATGCCATGTGGTAAAGAAACCACACCTCGAACCATTTGGTCCGCTTTTCTCGGGTCAACGCCCAATCTGACATCAATGTCAACTGAAGCGTCAAATTTTGTGAACGTAATGTCTTTTACGATCTTGGCAGCCTCATCCAGGGAATAATCCTTGGTAGGATCATATCGCTCTAAAGCCGTTTTTTGATTCTTGGTTAGTTTACCCATCAATGTCTTGTTTTAGCTCCAAGGAGCTGTACCTGAAACTTTTACACCCATACTTCTGGCAGTACCAGCTACCATTCGCATCGCTGACTCAACTTCAAATGCATTTAAATCAGGCATTTTCACTTCAGCGATCTCCTTGATTTGATCCCAGGAAATTGAACCTACCTTATTTCGGTTAGGTTCAGGAGATCCTTTTTTCAACTTAATGGATTCCATGATCATCACCGCTGCAGGAGGTGTTTTGATAACAAAGTCAAAAGACTTATCTGCATAAATGGTAATCAAAACTGGCAGTAACTGGCCTTGCTTTTCCTGCGTTCGTGCATTAAATTGCTTGCAGAATTCCATTATATTGAGACCTTTTGCTCCCAATGCCGGACCTACTGGAGGTGATGGATTCGCAGATCCTCCCCTTACTTGCAATTTCAGATAACCGGATATTTCCTTTGCCATCGTCTTTCTTAATCCTGTTTTTCTACTTGAATATAATTGAGTTCTACAGGTGTATTTCTTCCAAAAATCTTAACCGTAACATTAAGTTTTTTGCGATCCTCAAACACTTCTTCAACCGTACCTGTAAAGCCACTGAATGGACCATCCATTACTTTTACGGACTCTCCTACTATAAAAGGAGTATCCAGTTTTTCCTCATACTCTTCAATCTCATCGACTTTCCCGAGTATTCGGTTCACTTCATTCTGGCGTAATGGGACCGGATCTTTGGACGCTCCCATTCCCCCGGCACCCAGGAAGCCTATTACACCTGGAATTTCAGTGATTACATGTTGAGATTCTCCCTGCGTGAGATCAGCAGAAACCAGGATATATCCTGGGAAAAAGTTACGTTCCCGAACTCTTTTCTTACCATTCCGCATTTCGTAAACCTTCTCTGAAGGAATTAAAATTTGCGGAATAGCTTCTTCTAATTTCCTTCTGGAAATCTCATTCTCAAGGTAAGTTTTTACCTTTTTTTCTTGCCCACTTACGGCCCGAACCACGTACCATTTATATTCAGCCATGATATTTTAGAACTCGTCGTAGAACCAAGTAAGCAAATTGTCGAAACCGTAATCGATCGCTCCTATGAATAGGGCAAAGATCAGAGAAGCAACCAGCACCAAAATTGAGCTATTCTGAAGGTCAGAATATTTTGGCCAGGACACCTTGCTAATCATTTCCTGGTAGGAATCTTTCACGAACTCTACTAACTTCGACATAGTTTTTTAATAAATGCACGGGAGGAGGGACTCGAACCCCCAACCAACGGTTTTGGAGACCGCTACTCTACCAATTGAGCTACACCCGTAAAACAGCGGCCCAAAAAGGACTGCAAATTTAGATGAATATGACTTAAAAACAAAAACGCTCGAAGAAAATCTCCGAGCGCTATTGTAATATTTATTTCTTAGTCAAGAATTTCTGTAACCTGACCTGAACCTACGGTTCGGCCACCCTCTCTGATCGCAAATCGCAGACCTTTTTCAAGAGCAATAGGGTTGATCAACTTCACCTCGATAGTAACGTTATCACCAGGCATTACCATTTCGACATTCTCAGGAAGAACAATCTCACCTGTTACGTCAGTTGTTCTTAAGTAGAACTGAGGACGATACTTATTAAAGAAAGGAGTGTGACGTCCGCCCTCTTCTTTCGAAAGTACATAAACCTCTGCATTGAAGTGAGCGTGAGGAGTTACTGAACCAGGCTTACAGATAATCATACCTCTTCTGATCTCAGATTTTTCGATACCTCTTAGAAGAAGACCAACGTTATCGCCAGCTTCACCTCTATCGAGAATCTTTCTGAACATCTCAACACCAGTTACAGTAGACTTAAGATCTTCTGCACCCATACCGATGATATCAACGGCATCTCCAGAGTTGATTACACCTCTTTCGATTCTACCCGTTGCAACAGTACCACGACCAGTGATAGAGAATACATCCTCAACAGGCATCAAGAAGTCTTTGTCGATCAAACGCTCAGGAAGAGGAATATACTCATCCACAGCAGTCATCAATTCTTCAACTTTAGTTACCCACTCAGCTTCGCCGTTCAATGCGCCAAGAGCAGATCCCTGAACAACAGGAATGTCATCACCTGGGAAATCATAATCAGAAAGCAACTCTCTGATTTCCATTTCTACTAGTTCCAAAAGCTCCTCGTCATCCACAAGGTCAACTTTATTCATAAATACAACCAATGCAGGTACACCTACCTGACGAGAAAGCAGGATATGCTCTCTGGTCTGCGGCATTGGACCGTCAGTCGCAGCCACAACGATAATAGCACCATCCATTTGCGCAGCTCCCGTAACCATGTTCTTTACATAGTCAGCGTGACCTGGGCAATCTACGTGTGCATAGTGTCTCGCATCAGTTTGATACTCAATGTGAGAAGTATTGATGGTGATACCTCTTTCTTTTTCTTCCGGAGCATTATCAATCGCAGAGAAGTCTTTTTGCTCTGCAAGGCCTTTGCCCGCTAGTACTGAAGAAATAGCAGCAGTCAACGTAGTTTTTCCATGATCTACGTGACCAATAGTACCGATATTTACGTGTGGTTTGGAACGATCAAAGGTTTCTTTTGCCATATTTGATAATCCTCGGTTTTTAAAATTAGTTTATATAAACTTTAAATAATTCTTTCCTAATGTTCTTATTGAGCCAACGACGGGAATTGAACCCGTGACCTCTTCCTTACCAAGGAAGCGCTCTACCCCTGAGCTACGTCGGCTTACAGGAATCGCCTCCTCTTACCTCTTAAACGAGAGAAGAAAGATGGCATTGATCTGATAAAACAGATCAAGGAGACAAGCGTCTAGAAATTTTCTACAGCATACCTGAACGAAAATTGAGCGGGTGACCAGGTTCGAACCGGCGACCTACAGCTTGGAAGGCTGTCGCTCTACCAACTGAGCTACACCCGCTTTTTAGATTTACGATCAGGTGCCGACTCTTTTAACAGAGCAACACCCGCATAATACTTCCTCAATACGTGGGGGGAGCAGGATTCGAACCTACGAAGACATAAGTCAGCAGATTTACAGTCTGCCCCAGTTGGCCGCTTTGGTATCCCCCCAAAGAACTTCCTTCTTCCGCATATGTGAAAAAGGGATTGCAAAATTATATGGATTTTTATTTTAATCAAACTTTGAATCCAATACTGATTTAATTTTCCGATAAATATTTTTGGTCTTTCGCAGAAGCGCTAAATAATAATGATCTAAACATGCCCTATTCGTACACACATAATGCAAAAAATTATACAGTCGATCTTAGTGAAAAGATGGCCGAAATCTTTGAATCAGATCAATCCGTTAGGTTATTGTCCATTGAAGGCAACCATGCTGTGGTCTCCAACGGAAACAGAAACTTTGAAATATGGGTGGTTGATGAGCAACCGGGTTACCGCATTTTAAATGTTGATGGAATTGAAATAAAAATTGAAAAACGTGAGCGATTAGCCGATTTGTTTGAAAAAATCGGATATCAAGAAGATTCAAAAAATAAAATTTCCGAAATAAAAGCTCCGATGCCCGGCACCATCATAGACATTCTGGTTGAAGAAGGCCAGTCAATTGAGGAGAATGATCCTATTCTTATACTAGAAGCCATGAAGATGGAGAACATTATCCGTGCTACCTCAGCTGCCAACGTTACTGAAATTGTTATTAGTCAAGGAGCAGTGGTACAAAAAAATGACACATTGATCAAATTCTGATCTTACAAAAAGGCATAGTGCTAACTAATTATATATTTGTGGCCGAGAATTTCCTCCCTAGTTCTGTATGAAATATAAAAGACTACTTCTTAAGCTTAGCGGCGAAGCCCTGATGGGTGATCAGCAATTTGGAATTGACCCAAATCGACTGGATCAATACTCCCAGGAAATAAAAAAGATACACGACAAGGGAGTAGAACTTGCCATTGTTATTGGTGGTGGTAACATTTTCAGGGGTGTTCAAGCGGAAAGTGCCGGTATAGACCGTGTACAAGGAGATTACATGGGCATGCTTGCCACAGTCATCAATGCCATGGCATTACAGAGTTCGCTAGAGAAGAACGGCATGTACACCCGTTTAATGAGTGGTCTTGAAATGGAGAAAGTTTGTGAACCATTTATCCGGCGCAGGGCCATCAGGCACCTGGAAAAAGGTAGGATCGTCATTTTTGGTGCAGGTCTTGGTAATCCATACTTTACGACTGATTCAACAGCCAGTCTCCGGGCTATTGAAATAGAAGCAGAGGTCGTACTGAAAGGGACACGCGTAGATGGTGTGTATACTGCCGATCCTGAAAAAGATCCTTCAGCTACTAAATATGAAAACATCACTTTTGATGAGGTCTATAAGAAAGGACTTAGTGTAATGGACATGACTGCCTTCACTTTGTGCAAGGAAAATGACCTTCCTATCATCATTTTTGACATGAATCGCCCGGGAAATCTTGAAAGAATCTCTGAGGGTGAGAAAATCGGTACCTTAATTAAATAAGCAATGGAAGAAATAGATTTTTATCTGGAACATGTTCAGGAATCCATGGATAAGTCTGTCACCCATACAGTGATGGAATTGGGGAAAATTCGAGCCGGGAAAGCTAATCCAAACATGATGGATGGTCTATCAGTGGACTACTATGGCAATCCTACGCCGCTTAATCAGGTGGCAACCGTCAATACGCCCGATGCACGAACCATTTCTATCAAACCCTGGGAAAAGAACATGATCCAGGAGATCGAAAAGGCAATCATCAATAGTGACCTTGGATTCAATCCTCAAAATGATGGGGAGTTGATCCGGATCAATATCCCAGCATTGACTGAAGAACGTCGTATAACGTTAGTGAAACAGGCAAAAGCAGAAGCTGAAAATGGAAAGATCAGCATTCGAAATGCCAGAAAAGAAACCAATGATTCTCTCAAAAAGCTCTTAAAAGACGGAGCTTCTGAAGATGAAGTGAAAAGTGCTGAAGACGAAGTTCAGAAGATTACAGATATTCATGTCAAAAAGATCGACGACATTCTTGCTCAGAAGGAAGTCGATATCATGACCATTTAATCCGAATGGAATTTGACGCAGCGACTGCTGAGTCGATGATAATCACCGATGACTTCATGAAAAATCTCGCCGGTCCCCTCTTCAAGGGTAATTACGCCGGCGGCCTCTCCTCCTTTTCTTTCCGAATCCCACCAATTGCCACTAATGGTGATGTCCTTAAAGATATGGCCAGGTTCTCCAAAGCCTCCATATAACATGTGCATGTTGCTCCCTCCTCCTTCGATGAGTATCTGCCCCGCTTCATGTCGGCCACCAAAATGGTCAAAGAGATTGATCCACTCGTCGATTGTCGGCAAATGCCAACCCTCAGGGCAACCTTCTATGGCTTCCTTGTAATTATACAACCTTCCGAATTTTTCACAGTAGGCTGGCTCATCTTTATAGCAATAAGAACCCTTCACATTGTAATTAAGATTTTCAGCAAACCAGGTTCTCTCTACAGTTGCGCCCCCTGCTTTTACAAGTTTGAAATTAATCGTCTTATAAGTCTGTCCATCTCTGGAATCTGTAAACGTTCCGTCTGAGAAGGTGTACTCGGCCTGACTCAAAGACTGGAAAGAAAGAAATAATCCGGTTAGGAGAACAAATACTCTTTTCAATAAGGCTATCATAAATGTATTTTGCATTTCACAAAAGTCAATTGACATATTGTTAACACTCAAAAATTCTCATCAAAATTAGATAAATGATATTTATCAGCGGGTTTTTGGTTTCAATGACTACTCATTGTACACCATAATCACATATTTAGCCAAAAATACTATTGGAAGAGCTTTCGTGATTCGATGATCTCAAGAACCGGATCAGTAACCAAATATTTGGGTGACTGACCGGCTTTCACAAATCGTCGGATCAAAGTCGCAGATATATTGATTTCCGGCGCATCAATCCATTTTACTTTTAGGTGATCTTTGAGCTCCGAGGGCTTACTATTAACTCTTGGATATACGACCAAACCATAGTTTTCCAAAATCATCTGCGCATTCTTCCACTTCGGAAAACTTACCAGATTGTCCTCTCCTATGATCAGATGGAATTGATGCTGTGGATATTTCTCCGTAAGTCGAACCAACGTATCAATGGTATAACTTGGTCTCGGCATATTAAACTCAATATCAGAAGCTTGAAAATGATATTGATCATGTATTGCGGAACGAACCATATCGATCCGATCAAACTCATGAAGAAGGTTCTTATTAACCTTAAAAGGGTTCTGGGGAGAAACGATAAACCAAATCTGATCAAGGCTGGTCGTCTGATATGCGACATTAGCAATGACAAGATGCCCCACGTGTATGGGGTTGAAGGATCCGAAAAAGAGGCCTATTTCCACGATTACCGGATAAACGTTCTTACTTTGTTTTCAACTTGTTCTTTGGCTTGCTCAAGATCGTCGTTTACCAAGACGAAATCAAATTGATGTTCGTAACGCATCTCAATTTCAGCTTTTTTAACCCGTCTATCCAGGCTTTCTTCTGTTTCAGAACCTCGTTGCTGCAACCTACTTCTCAATTCCTGTAAGTCTCGTACTTTCACAAAAATTGCTAACGCGCGATCTCCTAAGGCTTTTTTCAAATTAAGACCACCTTCTACATCTACATCAAAAACAACATGTTTCCCAGATTTCCAGATTCGTTCCACTTCAATTCGAAGCGTCCCATAATAGGTACCTTCATAGACCTCTTCCCATTCCAGGAATTGATTTTCTTCTATCTTTCGAAGAAAATCAATCTTGTCCAGGAAATAATAGTCTTTTCCGTGTATCTCACCTGCTCGGGGAGGTCTTGTGGTAGCCGAAATGGAGAAATCCAGTTCCGGAATCAGAGACATCAAATGTTTGACAATCGTCGTTTTGCCTGCACCTGATGGTGCCGAAAAGATCAAAGCCTTGCCTTCATTCATAGCCAATATCAAAGTGAAGGTATCTCAACTATACTTCTGAATTACAGCTTCGATGCTGCAATTCAACCTAAAGTTCGAGTACCTTCATTTTTTAAGGCCGCTAAGCTAAGGATTTTATCTTAGTCTTGATGAGATCAATAAGCTCAGGTGGTACTTCTTTGTGCGCAATTCTACTTTTCAGCATCTCCCGGAGTTGTTTTTCCAATTCCATCTGTTTTAAACAAGGAGAACAGTCTTCAATATGGTCAGATATGTATTGTTCCTCTTGTTGATTGGCTTCATTATCGAGCATCAGATTAATTAATCCCAGGAACTTCTCACACTCCGACATCTCTTCCTTATTTTCTTCCATCGCGTATCAAATAGTCTTCATCAATTTTTACCAAACCCCATTGAAGTGGCATAACTATTTAGTTTTTCTTTTAGGAGGTTTCTCGCCCGGTGTAACCTTGAGCGAACTGTTCCTATCGGAATATCCAAAATCTTTGCCATTTCCTCATATGTAAAACCTTCAAGATCACAAAGTATAATTACCGTCCTGAAATCTATAGCCAGAGAATTCAGTGCATTCGTCACTTCATCTCCGATCATATCCTTCACGGTATCTACTCTAAGGTCTACAGTTCTGGTATCGTCAACATCATCTGAGTTGTAGAAGTTCTCCACTTCCTGATAATCAACCTTAGAAGGTTCTTTACCTTTCTTTCTAAACTCATTGATGAAGCTATTTTTCAGAATCCTGTATAACCAAGCCTTGGCATTGGTCCCCCTCTGAAAACTACTGATGAAACGATAGGCTTTGAGATAGGTGTCTTGCACCAAATCCTTGCTATCATCATCATCAAATGAAAGCCTATAAGCAAAATTATACATCGAGTCGATGTGTGGCATGAACTCCTTGTTAAAGATTTCAAGCCGCTCCTTTTCGGAGTAAGTATATTTAGTACTTCGCTCTTCCTCTCCATCGGAAAGCGTCGTTGATGTGTCTACCATGTCGAGTACCTGCATTTCTTCTTCGATTTACAAAATACATGTTGATACATCATTGTACGAGAAGCATGCTTAATAGTTCCTGTAATAAGGTCGTAGTTATTACATTCTTTTAAGTTTGCCTAACGCAAACAACCACATATGAAAACAATTAAATTTTTACCCCTCTTTTTTTGCTTTCTGTTGACCCTTTCTGTCAGGGCGCAGGACTCTCTTCGACTTATGGTCGAAACCATGGGAGCCGCTTCTGTACTTGACGAAGCTTTGCCGCACTGGATGGCTTTCAATCGGTATGGATTCCTCCCCTCTGATAAAAGTGGTGGTTATGCTCGTGTTGAAATCAAACGTCCTTTTACCCTTGGAGAAGATTTCAAAATTTCGACGGAATTCGATGGTATAGGGAATACCAGTGAGGTATTTATCCATGAAGCCTATATCAATTTCCAATGGAAAAACTGGACATTACAGACAGGGTTCAATGAAATAAACAATCAATATTTCCCCGACGACCTCTCCACCGGTCATCTATTTGCAAGTCCAAACGCCCCTACCATCCCCAAAGTCACTTTCGGTGTGTTGGAATATTCAGATGTCCCCTGGACCAAAGGTTATTTACAATACCGGGGAGCATTGTCGCAAGGTATTTTAGAAGAAGACCGACCGGTTTCGAGAGCACTCTACCATGAGAAGTACGCAAGCATCCGAACTCGGAAATTACCACTCAACATACATTTTGGATTCATGCACAATGCGCTCTTTGGTGGTGAATTTAATGGGCAAAAACAATCGACAAATTATTTTGAAGTTTTTCTTGGCAGGCAATCCACAAATTCCAATGTTAACGGGGATTCTTCAAACGCCGCGGGAGCTCATTTTGGTATTTTTGATTATGGAGTCAGCCTGGAAACCACAGAAGCAGATATTGACTTTTTTTATCATCAACCATGGACAGATGGCTCTAGTTTAAAAGATTTCTCCGCAGGCACCAAGGATTACATGTTGGGTATCCATGTCAAATTGAAAAATCAGGAATGGATATCTGAAATTCTCTATGAAAACATTAACACAATTCATCAAAGTGGTGAAGGGCTACCCGACCCATGGATCAATGGCAGAGGTTACAATTTTGATGAATTACGTGTATTGGATTATGACCAGTTTGTTCTGGATGAATTCGGAATCGTAGCATCCGGCCTGACTTTTGAAGAATTTGTGAGCATCATCGAATTCGAAACCAATGAAAACTTACCGTTTGGAGGCAGAGACAGTTATTATGTCAATCGTGGATTCCCCTCCGGAAATACTTACCGAGGTTTCGTAATAGGCAATTCACTCTTCCTGACTGCCAACCGACTAATGGAACTCAATGGGGTAATATCTAATGAAAGTGAACTCGTGATTAACAACAGAGTGCAAGCACAGCATATAGGAGTGAAAGGAAATATTGTACCGTTCGATATCGATTACAAAGTCCTGGTAACGTTCACCAGAAACCTGGGGACTTATGCTGGATTTTATGGGGGATTCATTAGCAGTTGGGAAAAAAATCCCGAGTACTTTTTTAGAAATAGCGTTAATGCCCAATATCTCTACCTTGAATTGAAGAAGGAAATGGAAAAGCAACCGATTACCATTACTGGGTCTTTAGGATTTGACCAACGAGGATTTGGTGATTTCCTGGCCATTATGGGTGGGCTCACCTATCGCATTAGATGACTTTGATTTTGAAATACTATTTTCGATTATTGATTCTAAATTGAACATTCTCATAACCACACAATCCGGGAACGTCTCAGGAGCAACTTACAGTCTGCTTTATCTGGCGAGAGGATTGAAAGAAAAAGGACATAAAATAATATTGGCAGTTCCCGAAGGACGGTTGTTGCATAAACTTGCGGTAGAAAACGGGATTACTTTTTATCCAATCCGTTTTCGCCCAAAACTTTCAATAAAGTCTATAAAAGCCATTGATCACCTGGTTCGTTTGGAAAAAATTGACATTGTCAATGCTCAGGAGAGTCGAGATCGGTATAGTGTGATCCTTTCAAAAATAATTTTCGGGTGGAAGGCCAAAATCATTCTAACCAGGCGTCAGCGAGTAGCCACCAATAACTTTTTCAAAAGGTGGTTTCACGTAAGATATTCCGAAAAAATCATTGTCATTAGTGAAGGATTACAACAACTGGTCAAGCGAAAAGGCTTCCCTTTATCACATACACACGTCATTCATAATGGTTTACCGATTGATCAATACGTATTGTCCCGAGAAACAATAGAGCAGCTCAGGAGCAAGTATAGGTTAGCCGTCAATGAAGTAGTCATCGGTTGTGTCGCTCGTCCCAAGCGTCAGGACCAGATGGTCAACGCATTGAAAGTTCTACCAAAGGGATGGAAAATGCTTTTTGTCGGTCTAAGTGAATCAGCATTTAAAGAGAAGTGGCCAAAAATTGAAACAGATGAAATAAGGGACCAACTCATTTTTACAGGAACAATCGAAGATAAATCTCTAGTCCTACATCACTATTGTTTAATGAATGTACATATACTTCCCTCCCAAATGGATGGATTCGGGCTCACCTCATTAGAGGCCATGGCTATGGGCGTACCAGTGATTGGGTCTAACTATGGAGGTATTCCGGATGTCATTCAGCATGGAGAAAACGGATTTATTTTTGAAAATGATAATATTCCTCAACTTGCTGAACAAATCAAGGAGTTGGTTCTGCACAAGCAATTGAGAGACAGGTTTATTGAAAAAGGGTTTGATTCGGCACTCAACAAATTCTCAATCAAAAAGACGGTGGATAATTACGAGCAATTTTTCCTCGAGCTGTTATCGTGAAAGTTCTTCACATTAATACCGAAAAAACCTGGCGAGGAGGAGAAAGGCAAATTGAGCTCCTGGCAAACTACGGTGTGCGTAAGTTCCATTCAACTATCGCATGCTACCCCAAAGGGCAATTGCACGATCAAATTTCAAAGAATCATGAGGTGATTGATCTTAGTATCCGAAACGGATTGGATATAAGGGCTGCCCTCCGACTTATGAGACTATCAAAAAAATTTGATCTGATCCATTGCCATACCCCAAAAGCTCAGTCTGTTGCCATTCTCGCAAAGCTTTTTGGATGTAGGAAACCCATAATTAGCACCAAACGCACATCATTCCCCATTGGGAATAATTATTTCTCCAGATTAAAATATCGAAAAACCAATCAGATTGTTTGCGTCTCACAAGCTTCTTCAGTCGTCCTCCAAAAGCAAATACCTGACATCCATATTGCGGTAATTCATAGCGCCATTGAAGAGGCACCTCATGAAGATCCGCAAGATCTCTCAGCAAGCATTCCTGAAACACGAAACCGGAAAATCATTGGTTATGTTGCTGCCATTACCGAAGAAAAAAATCCTCAAACCTTTATTGATACAGCCTTATCCGTCATGAATAAGCATGATGACTGCTGCTTTCTCTGGATTGGTGATGGGAAGTTGAAGCCGGAATTGATATCACGAATTGAAGCCCTCAACTTATCTGACCGTATTTTTTTTACTGGGTTTCAAAAAAACATCAGGTCCTGGATAGCCTCATTGCATGTGTTATTTTTCCCATCTCATTCCGAAGGTTTCCCTACTACCTTGCTAGAAGCAATGCGACTTTCTATTCCTGTTGTTGCAAGCGATATTGACGGAATAAAAGAAATCATCTCGCACGGAGAGAATGGTCTCCTTTGTGATGCGAAAGACTCTCAGGTGTTTACGAATGAAATAATCAAGGTCCTGTACGATGACGACTTACGGAATAAACTAATCGACAATGCATTAGAAACTGCAGAGGGTTTTTATGCTGACAAAATGGCGATCAAATACCAGCAGTTGTATGATCAGATTCTGAGCGACTAAAGCTTTCCTCGTATAAGTTTCCAGACCCGGCGGACTTCATAATATGCTTCTCTGAAAGCATATTCCGATCTAAATGAGAGAGATGTGCGTCGATATTGAGGCACCAATACATTATTAATTTTATGCCCTTTGAGCTTGATCCATTTCCTGGTATGTCGTCCATCCACCCAGTCGATTAAAGCACCGATATCCAGGCTATTTCCCTCATAGCCCAACTCCCATAGTCGTTTGTTTAGGATTTTACCCGCCGCACCGGCGGTTGGTAGTACCAGATCCACTTTATCAAGTTTGCTTAACACTTCGGGTACCCATTCATCCACTTTCCCAAATGCATTTCTTAAAGGAGTCCGTATGTATTCATCAATAGGGCCAAATAGTTGTTCAGCAACCTCTTTACTTACGCCACCAACAAATAATTTTTTCTTCGACCGAATGTGTGTCTCAAAAAAATCATTAAACTCATTAGGCCTGAAGATGGCATAGTATGGCAACGTGAAATGATGTTCAAAATTCCAAATTTTATCCGGACTAAAGCGATCAGATAAAAACGAAGCCATCTCATCGTTATCGGGATACCACGTAAACAAACCGGCTTCCATACCCGGATCCAGGTCATAATTAACACACATGGCTTTCATAAACCCAGGCTCTTCAATTAGAATCGAATCGGTCAATTCCTGAGTTAGTTTTGGATCATATTTATGGTTATAAATCCCCTCTCCTCGTAGTAAGTATACCTCTCCATCACCATATCTGGTGTAAAAAGTACGTTTCCCGGAAGCCAGTGCTGCTTTTAGCCGTTCGAAAGAATCAAAAGTAGATCGGGTATGGATTGGCATTACTTCTTCTCCAGTAATAGATACAATCTTTCGCAGTTGTGTTCACCTTCAGCAAAAAGGAGGTGTTTTTTATATCCCCGATAGATCCAATTAAGCAAACCTCGATGGTTCAGGAGGAATAATTTATTTTTCATCAGTCTATAATAGAGGTAGAGACTCCAACCCTTTTTTCTTTCCAAAAAACGAGTTTCATTCACATTGAAGTACGGATTAAAATAATTCAGGAGTCCGTCTAAATCAAAATGTTGCTCGTGCTTGGCAGAAAGTGGCAGGTTTTTGTGGGGTACCGTAACTATTAACTTACCACCGGTGGCCAATAGCCTGGAAGTGGCTTCTACAAATGAGACACACTTATCCAACGGAATGTGCTCAAAAACTTCGATTAATGTAATCACATCAAACTGACCGCCTATTTCCTCAACTGTGATATCCTTACAGACGAAATTCACTTCAGGGCCAAAACCTTTTGCCAGGTTAATTGCTCTTTCGGAATAATCTATGCCAGTAATGTTTGCGTCGGGAAAATCCCTGGCTGCTTCGATTGCCAGTCTACCATCTCCGCACCCCAAATCGCAAAGATATTGAAACTTCAGTTGTCTTAATTGGTCAAGTATGAACTCAAGCGAACTGATTTGCTTGAGCCCATACTTGACATAATATGTGCTACGGAAACCCTTGCGAAAACTTGCAACATGGTGATAAGGAAATTCATACTCCCCTTCTTGCAGTTGCTGTTTTTTGTTCGCCTGGATTTCCTCCAACATTAATTAATATCTGTAGTATTCAGGCTTGAATGGGCCCTGAACAGTAACTCCAATGTATTCTGCCTGATCTTCAGAAAGTGTCTCAAGCTCAACACCAATTTTACCCAAGTGAAGCGCAGCTACTTTTTCATCAAGGTGTTTAGGAAGCATGTAAACAGCATTCTCGTAATTATCAGCATTGGTCCACAACTCCAACTGTGCCAGAGTCTGGTTCGTAAAGGAGTTGGACATCACAAACGAAGGGTGCCCTGTGGCAACTCCAAGGTTTACCAGTCGTCCCTCTGCTAGTAAAATAATGTCGTTTCCATTTATCGTGTATAAGTCTACCTGAGGCTTAATCTCAACTTTAGAGGCACCATGGGTACCATTCAACCACGCCATGTCGATTTCATTATCGAAGTGTCCGATGTTACAAACGATCGTTTTGTCTTTCATCGCTTCGAAATGCTCGGCCTTAATGATGTCTTTGTTACCTGTTGCCGTTACAACAATGTCAGCACGTGGAATGGCATTCGACATTTTCTTTACTTCAAATCCATCCATAGCCGCTTGAAGCGCGCAAATAGGATCAATTTCAGTCACTATCACTCGAACACCTGCACCTCTTAAGGAAGCTGCAGATCCTTTTCCAACATCACCATATCCAGCAACAACAGCAACTTTACCTGCCAAC
This sequence comes from Cyclobacteriaceae bacterium, assembly GCA_965215825.1. Lineage (GTDB taxonomy): Bacteria > Bacteroidota > Bacteroidia > Cytophagales > Cyclobacteriaceae > JAWPMT01. Next base: position 4,454,476 of record CBDCEM010000003.1, read on the forward strand.
ATCAAATCGGTTCCTCTGCGGATCGCATCGACCAAAGACTCTTTACACCCGTACTTGTTATCGAACTTGGACTTAGTAACAGAATCATTCACATTGATAGCCGGCATTGGGAGCGTACCATTCTTCATTCGCTCGTACAATCTGTGTACGCCTGTGGTAGTTTCCTCAGATAACCCTTTTATGTCACCTACTAACTCAGGGAACCTGTCAAGAACCATGTTTGTCAGATCTCCACCATCATCAAGGATCATATTCAAAGGCTTTCCTCCTTCAAATGCAAACAAAGTCTGTTCAATGCACCAGTCAAACTCTTCTTCGTTCATTCCCTTCCATGCGTAGACGGGAACACCAGTTTTCGCAATTGCAGCAGCAGCATGATCCTGAGTAGAGAAAATATTACAAGAAGACCAGGAAACTTCTGCTCCAAGTGCCGTCAAAGTTTCAATCAAAACAGCCGTTTGAATAGTCATGTGCAAACAACCTGCGATCCTCGCTCCAGCTAATGGTTTTGAATCTCCATATTCGTCTCTAAGCGCCATTAAACCAGGCATTTCAGCCTCGGCCAGCCTAATTTCTTTTCTTCCCCAGTCAGACTGGGCGATATCCTTTACCTTGAATTTTTCTGTTACTTCTGACATTGTCATTTCAATTAGGCCGCAAAGTTAATCAATTGAATTCACGAAAGAAACTTGATCTCCTTTATGTCATAAATATGTAGCTGACCCTGGGATATGAGTTCGAGCCTTCCCTGCGAATCAATACCTATAATTTTCCCTAAAAATTGTTTATCGCCAGCCTTAAACTCGTGCTCTTCTCCAAGCCACCTCAGTCGTTGGTAGTATTGCTTTAGAATTTCGTCATAGGCCAACTCGCTCAATCTCTCGAGTTGTTTTTCAAGTTGCAGCAATATCTCTTCGAGCAATTCTTCTTTATTTATGACAAGTCCTTCTTTCCTCAGCGATGTGGCGCTTGTATAATTGAAATCCAGTTGATCTACATTTAGGCCCATTCCCAAAACAGCAAAATCAACGCGGCTCCCAAATAAACTGGATTCTAAAAGAATGCCTGCCAGTTTCTTCTCGTTTAGATATAAGTCGTTGGGCCATTTCACTTCCAGGCCAGATTGGGCACCCGTGAACACTTCGATGGCATTTACAGTGGCCAAAGCCATACAAAAACCGATGTAGAATTGTGCCTTAGGTTCAATGTATCGGGGATGCAATAATACTGAAAATAACAGATTGGCACCTGGACTGCTCTCCCATTGATTTCCACGTTGCCCCTTACCTACCGTCTGAAAATCAGATATGACAAGGGCGCCTTCTTTTGCCTTCCCTAATCTCGCATAATCCATCAATAATTCGTTGGTAGAATGACATTCTGGCAGACTTATAACATTTTTCCCGAGGAAGGACGTTTTGGCAAAGAATTTATGCACTAATATTTTAGTAATTTTAAGGTTGAAAACAAGTTAGTTAATGACAAATCTGGTTGAGGAAGAAATTAAATCAAAAGAGCTTTGTGATTTAGTTGTCGCAGGAATGGCAGAAATGAAGGCTTCCGAGATCGTAATTATGGACCTGAAGCAGGTTAAACATGCTGTTTCAGACTATTTTGTCATTTGCTCAGGAACTTCAGATACTCAAATTGACGCGATTTCAGATTCCATTGAAAAATACGTTCGTGATCACTCCCTACAAAAGCCATGGAAAAAAGAAGGACTGCAGAACCGAGAGTGGATTTTAATTGATTATGTGGATGTAGTCGCGCATGTTTTCAGTCAGGAAAAACGAACTTTTTACGCATTAGAAGAACTTTGGGGCGATGCAGTGATTTCCCCTGTAGAAGTTTGAGAACTTAATCCCTCTCTAAGCGTTTTTATTAAGATATTTTAGAAATAACCAATAAATGGCAGATAAACCGAGACAGAAGAGAAATTTGATGGGTGGGCCAGGCCGAAGTAACTATCAAATGTGGGTGATCATTATTTTGATTTCCTCCATCATTGGCTTTACCTATTTCAGCAATAACTCCTCTGCTATAAAAATTTCTGATAGGAGATTTGAAGAAATGGTGCTCAGCAACGACGTTCAACGCGTTGTACTTATCAAAAATAAAGAACTTGTTGAAGTAACCCTGAAGCCGGAAGCGCTTCAAAATACCAAATACAAAATTGAACTTGAAAAGAGTAACCCGTTCAACAACGATCAGGGCCCTCATTATCAATTTACCGTTGTAGACACAAAAGTTTTTGTAGACGATTTCAGGAGGATCGTTGAACAGCTACCGCAAGAGCAACGCATCGGATATGAAACAGATGAGCGATCAGACTTCTCAGATTTCTTATTTACATACGGGATTTTCTTTCTCTTCATTTTTGGCTTCTGGTTCCTTATGCGAAGAATGACCGGCGGTGGCGGTCCTGGAGGGCAAATTTTCAATATTGGCAAGTCCAGAGCAGCTCTTTTCGATGCTGAAAACAAAGTAAAGATCACATTCAAGGATGTAGCCGGACTAGAAGAAGCAAAGGAAGAGATCAAAGAGATTGTTGATTTCCTCAAGAATCCAAGCAAATTCACAAAACTCGGTGGTAAGATTCCTAAGGGTGCGCTATTAGTTGGCCCTCCTGGTACTGGTAAAACTTTGTTAGCCAAAGCTGTTGCCGGTGAGGCGGCTGTGCCATTTTTCACACTTTCAGGTTCGGATTTTGTTGAAATGTTCGTTGGTGTCGGAGCTGCGAGGGTTCGTGACTTGTTTAAGCAAGCTAAAGAGAAAGCACCTTGTATCGTTTTCATCGATGAGATTGATGCAATTGGACGTTCCAGAGGAAGGGGTCAAATGCCCGGTTCAAACGATGAACGTGAAAACACATTAAACTCTCTGTTGGTAGAAATGGACGGGTTTGGTACCGATTCGGGGGTGATCATCCTTGCTGCCACCAATCGACCAGATGTACTGGACTCTGCATTACTCAGACCTGGTCGTTTTGATCGACAGGTTAGCATTGATAAGCCGGATATTGTGGGGAGAGAAGCTATTTTTAAAGTGCATTTGAAACCTATCAAATTGCATGAAGAGATAGACGCGAAAAAACTATCCGCCCAGACTCCAGGTTTCGCCGGAGCAGAGATAGCCAACGTCTGTAACGAAGCGGCGTTGATTGCAGCCCGTAGAGATAAAGAAAAAGTGGAAATGATAGATTTTCAAGATGCAATCGATCGCGTGATTGGAGGCCTTGAAAAGAAAAACAAGATTATCTCTCCGGAAGAAAAAGAAATTGTTGCTTACCATGAAGCTGGGCATGCGGTTGCCGGTTGGTATCTGGAACACGCAGATCCTTTGGTGAAAGTAAGTATTGTTCCCAGAGGAGTAGCTGCATTAGGATATGCGCAGTATCTGCCAAAAGAACAGTTCTTATACCAAACCGAACAGCTACTTGATGAAATGTGCATGGCACTCGGAGGGAGAGTTGCGGAAGATATCATTTTTGGCAAAATTTCTACAGGAGCACTTAGTGACCTTGAGCGTATTACGAAACTGGCTTACAGTATTGTAACTGTTTACGGAATGAATGAGAAAGTAGGGAACCTATCTTTCTATGATTCAAAGCAGTCTGAATACAATTTCACTAAACCTTACTCTGAAGCCACAGCAGAATTGATTGATCAAGAGGTCAAAAGTGTAATCGAAGGAGCTTACAAAAAGACGAAAGACCTTCTGATGAATAAGAAGGCAGAGCTTGAAACCATCGCGAAAGAATTACTTGAAAAAGAGATTTTATTCCAGAGCGATTTGGAGCGATTGATAGGGAAACGCCCTTTTGAGCGTAAGACTACTTATGAAGCATTCACGGATGGTGACTTCAATAAGAAAGAAGTAGAGGAAGAATCAACTGAGACTTCAACACCTTTGAAGGATGGTATTTCCGATACTAACGGGCAAGCGGATATGCCAGAAGAAGAAAAAACTGAAGAAGGTTCTTCAGTCTAATTACCTTCAATTCAAGGAATACAAGAAAGCAGAGCATGGTCTCTGCTTTTTTTGTTTGTGGATTCTCCATTTTATTACCAATTTGAAGAAAAAAGACATTCATGATTAAGTCCACCTTCCGTCTTCTGTTGCTACTTATTGTTTTCTCCTCCCAGGCTCAAAACGCCTACTTTCCTAAGACATTGACAATGCGTGAACGAGCGCGGGTCATCGACCAATGGCTGGAAGAACGCGTACAGACCGTATTACCAGACCTCATGCAAAGGAGTGGTATCGATATGTGGGTTCTTATCTCCAGGGAATACAATGAAGATCCTGTGCTGAAGACTTTTCTTCCATCTACCTGGCAATCTGCCAGAAGAACCACAATTCTGGTGGTCTATGATCCTGGTAATGGCCAACCGTTGGAAACTTTTGCTATGGCTAGGTATGGCGTAGGTAAATTGTTTGAAAAAGCGTGGGACAAGGAATCAGAACCGGACCAATGGAAAGCGCTGGCGGAAATGATTAAGGAAAAAGATCCACGGAAAATAGGAATTAATAAATCGTCAACGTTTGCCCTGGCGGATGGAATTACCTCCACTCATTACGACCAGTTAACAGAATACTTGCCCAAGAATATGAAGTCGCGGATTGTGAATGCAGAAGATCTTGCCATTGGTTGGTTGGAAACTCGCACTGCATCTGAAATGATCGTTTATCAAAATATCGTGAGAATGGCTCATCAAGTCATAGCGGAAGGGTTCTCTGAAAAAGTCATTCAGCCGGGCATCACAACCACCGATGATGTTGTTTGGTGGTATCGCGACCGCATTCGAGATCTGGGATTTACTGCGTGGTTTCACCCTTCGGTATCTATTCAACGCAAAGACCCTGAATCCTCGGAGCATCTGCGTTCTTTCTCAGATCGACCGGATGATGAAATCATCTTTCCTGGAGATTTGCTTCATGTCGACTTTGGCATAACATACCTCAGGCTTAACACGGACACACAACAGCATGCTTATGTATTGAAGACTGGAGAAAAATCTCCTCCTTCTTATTTGGAAGATGCATTTGAGAAAGGGAATCGTGTCCAGGATATTCTAACCTCTTATTTTAGAACTGGCCGTACGGGAAATGAAATTCTAAAAGCAACGCTGAAACAATGTGAATCGGAAGGACTCAAAGGTGTCATTTATACACATCCAATCGGATATCATGGTCATGGAGCTGGCCCTACCATAGGTCTATGGGATCATCAAGGTGGCGTGCCTGGTAAAGGGGACTATCCACTATATGCAAACACGGCCTATTCTATTGAACTGAATGCAGGAGTGTACATTGAACAGTGGGATAAGGAAATCCGAATCATGCTAGAGGAGGACGCCTATTTTGATGGGGAAAAAATCTACTACATAGATGGACGCCAAACAGAGATAATGACAATTCCCCGAGTGCTACACCCCAACGAATAAGTCGTTAGTCTGAAACAGGACTGGTCAATAATAAATTAAAAACCTGGTCAACAAAAGCATCCATGGTTATTTTCGAGTGCTCCTCCATTACCTGCGGGTGTGTATATGGATGGATAAAATATGCATGGAAACAGCCTGAGAAGATCAGCATAAGTTGCTCTATCGGCAGGTTTTTACCAAAACCATAGTTTTTCAGAAAAACCAATTCCTTCTTTACGCTATTTCTTAAAGCGATAATCATAGGCCTTATTAAGTTAATCCTTGGGCTATTACTCAAAGTTTCCTGATAAATGATCTTTAGGAATTCTGGGTTGGAGATAAAATACTGCGCCACTTTTTGAAGGTGCTCGCGATACTGAAGCAATGGGTCACGTTTTTCCGGGTCGAAAATCAAGGACTCACCATATGCGTGTAAATCGGTAAAAGCCAGCTCCAGCGCTGAAACCAATAGATTTTCCTTGGTTTGAAAGTAGTAAGTGACCTTCTGATGATTTAACCCAGCTTCCTGGGCAATCATTCGAATAGAACTTCCATCAAACCCATATGTCGCAAAGGTCTTTAGGGCTGCTTTTATTATTAACGTTCTTTTCTCAGAGGCCATTTCAACAAAAATATGCCAAACGGCATAATTTTACATGCCATTTGATTGTATAATTTATATATTTGATCAAAAAAACATGAAGCAGCCCCTCGTAAATCCGATAGATCGCAATCAAAACAAGGAAACCGCAGATACGGCAACATTCTATGAAGAGACATTAGGCTTCACACCTAATAGTATCTTCACTATGATGCATCGTCCCGAAATAGCCAGGGCTTTCAAGTCTTTGAACACTGCTGTCATGGAGAACCATGGTCGTGTGACCAGTGGCCTGAAACGTTTGATTGGCTACATTGCCAGTAAAACTGCCGGGTGTATGTACTGCCAGGCTCACACCATTCGTGCCGCGGTTAGATATGGGTCTGAAGAAGACAAGCTAGATCATATTTGGGAGTATGCTTCTTATCCTGCATTCACAGCAGCAGAAAGAGCAGCATTCGACCTTGCTGTGGCCGCGTCCTCCATTCCTAATGCCGTAGATGACTCCATCGCGGGAAACATGAGAAAACATTGGAATGAAGGTGAGATCGTTGAGATCATGGGTGTAATCGCTCTATTTGGATACCTAAATCGATGGAACGATAGTATGGGCACTCAGTTAGAAGAGCCTGCCGCCGAAGATGGGAACCAATTATTGGGAGAACAAACTGGTTGGACAAGAGGTAAACATCAATATTAAGACATATTCATTGTGGCTCTCTCTTTAATGAGGGATAGAGCCACAGTTGTACCCCTTTCTACCGCACCATCCAAATAGCCCGGAAAAGCCTGGGCTGTCTCCGATCCCGCAAAGTACAATCGACCATCAAAATAACTTTCTCGAAAAACCGGATGCCCATTGCATTGATGTGGCATAACCTCTGAGGTATAGGGGTAATAAGTATGAGCGTCCTCATGCCAGTCCTTCTCGTAATATCCAGCTTCAGGCAGGTCCTTACCAAAGTAAAGTCTCATTTGTTCCATTACCTGAGCCTTTCGATGTTCCTTGCCTTTTTCATGGAGGCTCGAATTGATGAAGCCTTTGAGTACATGACCTTTTAGGTCTTCATGTTGATGATCGTGCAATTCTTGTGCAGGTCCAAACTGGCTAAGGATCGAACCAATTTCATGGTTCCTCCAAAAATCGGTTGAATATTCAAGTCCTACCTTTATGGAGTCCCCCATCCACGTGTGCGTCTTACCTGAATATTCCGCTAATACTTTAGGTAATTTTGGAACTTCCACTCTGTTCAAAAACAAATTCGGTGGTAAAGTACTGACTACCTTTCCACCATAAATTTCTTCTTTATTTACAGTCACCGTAGCTCCTTTATCGCCAAACGTTATTTTTCCTACCTGTTCTCCAAGTCGAATGCGACTGGGGTCTACAGATCCACAAAGTGCATCCAGTAAGGATCTTGTGCCGCGGTTAAAAATGAATTGCGGTTCATTGTCCTCCGGTAGTTGAAAAACCTGAGTCATTCTTCCAGGATTCGCATAGTCATAGAGTACACGACTACCTGTATACTGCTCCTGATAGGGTATTTTCAACTCTTCAATAAGGTTCATTAAATAAGTATGCTTTTCTGCAAACCAGGTAGCACCCATTTCAATGGTAGCGCCAGTAGAAGTGCTTATGGTATGTATCCGCCCCCCTATCCGATCCCTGGCTTCAAGTATCAAGTACGGAACACCCTCCTTTTCCAGCCTATAAGCCAGTGTCAAGCCCGCTAGTCCCGCTCCAAGTATGACCACTTCTTCATCTTGCATTTACAATGAATTTTTATTTGTTATCTACCAACTTTGAAAATGGTCGTACCAGTTCCCAGGAATGAACTATTGCACATAAAAAAACCCGTCTCGATAATTATCGGGACGGGTTCTTTCCTTGTTTCTCAGGAACTAATCTTCATCCGATCTCAACAGTGAACTATACAGCAACTTTCGCGCGTTGCCTTTTCTTAGTTCTTGTTGAACATCTGAAACAATTCCCATCTTAACGTCTATATCTACCTTCATCGACATAGTAATTTGATCCCTCTCCGCTTCCGAAAGTTTATCCTTCTCGGTATTAACAAATTGGATCACATCGTCCTTTTCGATGAACACATCATTGGTTTGGATCTTAGGCTCTTCACCATAGACAGCCGTATTTTTTGGCTCACCAATATAAATGTAGCTTACCAGCGATTTTCTTTCAATCTTGGTTAACTGTGTAGCTCTTGGAATCTTCTGCTTTACCAATATTTCATCTTCACGAAGTACAGTTGTCACCATAAAGAAGAACAACAGCATGAAAATAATATCTGGCAATGCAGCCGTTGGAATATCCTGAGAAGTACCTGAACCTTTTTTAAACTTTGCCATAATGTTCTATTATATTAATGATTAATCAGGTTCCGCAATTGAGATCGCCTTTGGCATACCAAATCTGGCGCGATTATACATGTCTTTCTGTATATCATCACTTCGATCCAGCGTCAACCACTCTTCCACAGTAATTCCGGCACGCTCAGCGTAGATCTCATTATAAGCTCCCTGAATAGCATCGAGTACATTAATATACAAATCGTAGCTAGTACCTCTGTTTGCTTTAAATGAAACCACTGCATTTCCAGATGTAGGATCATCTGAAGAATCCGGATTCTTACCATTGGTGTTCACAAATTGCTTCAATGAAGAAGGCAAGCTGTTATAAACCTCCACTCCTTCGGGTGAAGGGTCTCCAAAATTCAAGACGAATTTCTTTACTTCATCTTTTAACTCATCCATTGTAGCCGTATAAGGCTCATTCTCGACCAAAAGTCGATCCTGGGAGTTGGCCAGAATAGTAAAAATGTTTCTTTCTTGAAGTTTAATTTCTAAATCCTCCTGATTGGGATCCGGTGGAGGTGGCAAGAGCATTGTAATACCCTTGTCATTTGCAATCGTGGTGGTGACCAAGAAAAAGATCAACAGCAGGAATGCAATATCCGCCATGGAGCCGGAACTTACCTCAGGTGGATTTCTTCCGCCTCTTGCCATTATTTTATGATTTTAGAAACCTCTGTATACAAAATGCCGCCGATGGCAATAAATACTGCCATGTACATCGTAATGAGTCCAGCTCCTACGATTTTAGATGTTGCTACTGATGCTCCTTCCGCGTTGGGGTCTGCCAAGCCATAGGCAATCAGAAAAATCACAACAAGTCCGCCTACACCCATGCCAGATTTCGCCAGTCCTTTCGGATCACTAAGCGACTGGATCAAAGGCATAATAATCGCCGTAATGGCGCATAAGCCAATCAGGATATATCCTGCTATAAGTCCAATGTCTATAATTCCCATAATAATCTACGATTTAGAATTATTTAGAGGACAAGTTATGCTTCACCAATACGTCTACCAAAGAGATAGAAGCATCTTCCATGTTATTCACCAAAGAATCAATCTTAGAAATAAGGTAGTTGTAGAACAACTGAAGGATAACCGCAACGATAAGACCCGCAACAGTTGTCAATAGTGCTACTTTAATACCGTTTGCAACAAGTGTTGGAGAAACGTCTCCTGCTTCTGCAATCGCGTCAAAGGCGTCGATCATACCAATTACCGTACCCATGAAACCAAGCATCGGCGCAAGAGAGATGAACAGGGAAATCCAAACCATACCTCTTTCTAACCGGCCCATTTCAACAGAACCGTATGCGATGATTGATTTCTCAACCATTTCAATGCCTTCAGACATTCTCATCAATCCTTGAATAAAGATCGAAGCGACAGGGCCTCTTGTGTTTCTGCAAACATCCTTAGCCGCCTCAATACCTCCTGAGTTAAGGGCATCTTCTACCCTTGCAAGCAATTTCTTAACGTTTGTAGTCGCCAAATTAAGCGTGATGATACGCTCGATAGAGATAGCAAGACCAAGAATCAAACAGATCAAAACGATTCCCATGAATTGGGGCCCGCCATCAATGAACTGATCTTTTACTACTTGGTGGAAACCTGGTTCTGCCACTGCCTCTACTTCTTGAATTTGGGCAGGAGCTGGTGCTGCCTCTACAGGTTCTTCTGCTGCTACGGAATCAGCGGCCACTTCGGTGGAATCACTAGCGACTGCTGTGGTGTCTGCATCTTGCGCGTAAATGTTGAATGCCAAAACACCCGTCAGCATCAAAAGAGTCAATAACTTTTTCATAATCTGTTTGGTAGTCTTCGGTTAAGTTTTAAACGTAAGTAATTGTGTAACTAAATTATTCTCTGACATATCTAAGTCCCGCAGAGAGGAAGGGATTCGAACCCCCGATACCCGGTTAGGGTATACACACTTTCCAGGCGTGCGCCTTCAACCACTCGGCCACCTCTCTAATTTAGGTCTTCTACATGCGACCACTAATTCCGACAAATAAATCAAGAAAAATGACTTTATGCAAATTTTGAAATTAATTTAGGCGCTTATTGAATGTCCATTTCGCCTCGAATCGGACGTTGCAACAATTGCTTTATCTGATCCTGATCCGACTCCTTGCCCAACAAATACATCAACTTTGTTACCGCCGCTTCAGAAGTAATATCTCCTCCGCTAACAACTCCTAGTTCTTCTAATTTTTTACTAGTGGCATACCGCCCTTGAATAACTTCTCCCCCACTGCATTGACTCACATTGTAAACAACTATTCCTCTATCTATCGTTTCGGCCAGTAAATCGAGAAACCAATCTCCACTCGGCGTGTTCCCCGATCCGAACGTTTCGAGCACTACTCCCTTCAAATTTGGCATGGCCAGTGCGTGTTTCACCGCGCTTGCTTTTATCCCCGGAAAAATGGTTAGTACAGTAATATTGGGTTCAAAATAAGGACAAAATTTCAGTTTTGAATTCTCTTTTATTTCAAGAAAATTCGAAGGAAAATATTCAATAAAAATTCCTGAATTGGCGAGCTTCGGATAGTTCTCCGACTGAAAAGCTGCAAATGTGCTGGACCTAACCTTCTGAGCCCGGTTACCTCTTAGTAAGACAAAGTTGAAATAGATCGCCACTTCTTTTATCAACGGTTCCCCCTTTTCTTTCGCCGAAGCAATCTGTAAGGCCGTGATCATATTTTCTCTTGCGTCAGATCGAAGTTGTCCGATAGGGATTTGTGAACCAGTAAAAATTATTGGTTTTTTCAATCCTTCGAACATATAACTCATGGCAGAAGCGGAATAAGCCATCGTATCTGTACCATGCAATACCACAAAACCATCATATCGATCGTAGTTTTCATAGATGATCTGCCCCAGGTTCTTCCAGTCTTCTTCATTTATGTTGGAAGAATCAATTGGCTCGGGAAATGAAACCACTGTTATTTGAAGGTCCAGTTCCCTCAGTTCCGGGATCTTTTCCAACACACGGCCTATGTCAAACGGCTGGAGGGAGTGGTCATCGTCATAGACCATACCAATAGTGCCTCCTGTGTAAACGATGAGGATAGAAACCTGGGATGTATTAGCAGAAGTCCTGGTATTTTGAATTTTAAAATCCATTATTATTCCGGAATTGACAGGTTGAACAATTCTACAGCATTCGCGGTGGTTTGCAATTCAATCTCTTTATAAGAGAGGCTCGTTAAAGCAACCATGCGTTCTGCAACGAGGCGGACATAGGCTGGTTCATTTCTCTTGCCACGATGAGGTACAGGAGCCAAATAAGGGCTATCTGTTTCGAGTAGCAAATTTCTGATATCGACATGAGGCAATACCTTATCCAATCCCCCATTTTTAAAAGTCGCTACACCTCCAATCCCCAATTTAAATCCCAGTTCAGTAATTTGATTGGCTTGATTGAGGTCCCCTGTAAAGCAATGAAACACTCCATTGAGTCCTCTTGCACTGAAGGGACGGGTTAATGCAATGGTTTCGTCAATGGACTCCCTACAATGAATTACAATGGGCAATTCGTATTTTAGAGCCAATTCACATTGAATATTGAAGGCTTCAACTTGTTGGGGGTAATAAGTTTTGTCCCAGTACAAATCCGTCCCGATCTCGCCTACCGCCAGGAAATTTCGTTTCGACAGCCATTCTTCAACGATATAGAGTTCTTTTTCGAAATTTTTGTTGACCGAACAGGGATGTAACCCCATCATGCTGATGCAAGTATCTGAATATCGCTGCTCAACTTCCAACATCGCCTCAATGGAAGTGCTATCGATGTTGGGCATGAGTACGCGCTCAATTCCATTGTTGCTGAGCCTGTCTATTGTTTCAGGTAAATCTTCGCTGAACTGCTCTAAATATATATGAGCGTGGGTATCAATCATTTTTGGGGTGATAAGGTCGCAAACTTATATCCTTTGCGATGAAAGCACTCCAAAAACCAAGGCAGTAATTGTTTCAAATTAGGTAGACTTTTTTCACTATCATGGAAAACGATTATCTCCCCGGCTTTTGCCCGACTCATGGCATATCTTGAAGCCTCTATATTCAGGTTGGGATCAAAGTCACCTGACAGCAGGCTCCACATGACAATCTCATGATTTCTTTTTAAGGATCGAATCTGACCTGGGGTAATGCGGCCATAGGGTGGTCGAAACAGTTTTGAAGGTATATTATTCAATACCCTTGTAAGTGCCTCCTGACAAGAAGATACATCTCGCAAATAAGTTTCTCGGGGAGTATTCCATCCTGACGGATGATGATAGGAATGATTCCCTATTTGGTGGCCTTGTGATTGGATTAGCTTCAATACTTCAGGATGTTTGTCAACATTGGCTCCTACGACGAAAAAAGTTGCCTTAGCATCAAAGCGCTTTAGCAAATCCAATACATAAGGAGTCACTTCCGGATGTGGGCCATCATCGAAAGTAAGAAAAAGAAGCTTTTCCTTACTGGGGTCTACAGTCCAGGTGCTGCCGGAAAATAACCGGGTAAATACATAAGGTGTGCGAAAAGGATATGTTCTCATCGCTGGATTAAGTCTACTCCTCCAACCCTTTGGGGTTATTCACCTGACAGGAGATCATTGTAATATCATCGTGATAGGGGGCTCCTTCACGGAAATCATCCAGGGCTTTCAGTAAGAATTGATGCAGAATATTAAGGTTTTCTTTTTGGTGCGCAACTAATAATTCTTCAAGTCGCTCAAAACCAAATTGCTCTTCTTCCAAATTGAAAGTCTCCGTTAGGCCATCCGTATATCCGAAGAACAGAAAATCATTAATGTTCTCAATTTTACGAGTCTCCAGAAACGGCAATGGATCAAACATACCCAAAACGGTGGTCCCTTCTTCCAATACTTGCGTACCATTATCGAATAGGATTAACGAGGGGTTGTGTCCGCAATTCACATAATTCAGGGAACTGTCGGAGTAATCATACATACCCAGGAAGAAAGTAATGAAGTTTTCGCCATTGCTGCTTGTGTAGGTCGCATGATTAAGTTCATTGATGATCTCCTCAAGGTCATGCGTCTTCCTCACAAGCGTTCGTAACGACGCCTGAAAATTGGACATCAAAAGGGCCGCAGGAACCCCTTTGCCAGATACGTCCGCAATGCAAACGATGAATTTATTTTCATCCAGGGCGATGTAGTCATAATAATCACCTCCGACATCCTGATGCGGCAAATAGACGGCATCAATTTTCAGTCGAGTGGATTCCGGAAGTTTTTTAGGGAAAAGGAAATTTTGAACTTTCTTCGCAATTTCGAGTTCCTTTCGGTACGCCTCCTGTTCCAGCTGCTTCCTTGCCAGTTTTTTGTTCTCAATGGCAACTATCAGGATGTTGGTAAGGGCGGTCAAAAAGGTAGTATCTGGAATCTGCTCCATCCCTCCGGTAAAAACAATTGCAAGCAATCTGTTCTTATGTAATACTGGTATTACGTGCGAGAATTCAGAAAAAGGTCCGGTAGTGTGAACAATCTTCTTTTGCTGCGACAAGTATTCCACCGGCAATAGCTCACAGTCCCAATCTGTACTGGTACCGTAATGCACCTCACAAGCCCAGTCGTTTTCACCCTTTACATACATGGCCAGTTTCTTTACTTTCAGATCTGCCAGCAGTGTAAACCGATAGATACGATAGAGATCCTTTTCGGCCAAATTATTATTAATCGCCTGGGTTACCTCCAGCAGCGCTCTTAGCTCCAGGTCCTTTATATCGCCAATTTGTCCCGCCATATTTTTTTATCCCAAATTATGGGCGTGTAAGCCTTTTTTGGATGCTAAATAGTAATAGGTGTGAAACTTGTTCTGTAATTCAAGCGGCTCAGGAGCTTCGTCATCTACATTTTGAAACACCTTGATCCAGCCTTTTTCATATAGCATCGCTAATGTCTCTATCAATGTTTGCTCATCTAATTCGCAAGCATCAGCGAGTTCTTGATAGGGCAAAACGAAATACAATTCGTCCAGCACATCAAATTCCAATTCAGTCACCCATACCTCCTCCCTTTCCAAGAGTAGGCACCAAAAATAGAGGCAAAACCCAAGAACAGCACATAGAAGGGGTAAATAAAGCTGACAGTAAACAGGTGAAATACATTACCAGATATCCTTAAGAAACTCACGGGGCCTCTCAGGTACCACATCTCAGCAGTCCAGCGCCCCATAAGTAGCGCCGCACCAGGAAGCCAATGAATATAGCCCAGGAGCATTGCCCCGGATAAGAAAAATACCGAGACAAAGTCAACAAAGATGAAAACCCAACTCACTCTCATCCAAAAATCGTCGTAGAAACGCCACTTGCTTGTCCAACGAACGCGTTGTTGTATAAAATCTTTCAAATTGCTTTTCGGCAATGTTTCCACAATCGCGGCACGTGATTTCATGAACAACACTTTATCCGGATACTGTGCAAAAATCTTTTGCAACAGGAATTCATCATCACCTGAGGCCAGATTCTCATTTCCTTTGTATCCATCTACCTCCAAAAACGCAGCTTTGCTATAAGCCATATTGGCTCCATTACAAGATGTCGCCATCCCCTGATTCAGGGTAGTTGCTCCGAATGCCTGCAATGACGAAAAATCCATGGCCTGAACCTTATCAAAAAAGTGACTTCCAATCATCTTTACAGGGCCTGTAATCATATAGGGGTTGTGCAACTTGATGAATGCTGCATAGGTAGATATCCAGGTTTTTGGCAAACGACAATCTCCGTCTGTGCATAACAAATATTCTCCCCTGGCTTCTTGTACACCAAGGGTAGCTGCCGCTTTCTTACCTTTTTCTTCAGAAAGGTGTACCAGTTTAAATTTCTCCGAACATTCCGCAGTAGTCTCCTCCACTATTTTCGCCGTGTCGTCAGTCGAGTGATCATTTACTACGATCACTTCGAAGTTCTCCGGATCATAGTCCTGACACTTCAAATCTTCCAGTAATCGGGAAATATTGGACGCTTCATTCCTCACTGGAATAATCACCGACATTTTTACAGTGGAATGGCCACCAGGTGTAAATGATCTTATTTGATTCCAGGTGAGCCTGAGCCAGCAAATAATGACTACATGTATCAATGCAATGATGCCAACTACAATCATGTACTGAATTTGAATCGGTAGGCAAGTACTGGCCACAAACCCACCAGCGACGGAAGTACCAAATTGAATAGCCACAAAAACAGACTCGCAATTAAAAGGCCGGTGGGGTTTGAAACGAACGGGGCAAAAGTCCAGATAACTGCCGCTTCCCGAACCCCTAGTGCTCCTAAGATTGAAGGCGCTACAGTTCGAATCAGAAATACTACAGGTATACCCGATAAGAATACATCTGTTGGGACTTCTGGGCAGAAGTGAAAAAGAAGCAGCCCAAACTGCAAGCTAAAGATCAGGTACCTGAAAACCGATGTGATCAATATCTTCAATTTATTCCTTGTTGAGTAAGTACGATCTAATATCAGCGCAGTAATGACACCAATCAGCAACAGAAATAATCCTACCCCAGCCAATACTTTGAGATCAGACCAATAAAACATACTACCTAAAACAAACATGAATAAAGTGGTCCAAAGCGAGGCAAAACGACTTACCAGGTTCGCTCGGATTGTCCCTTTATTTTTAGGCAGGTTGAGGCTTCTTCCTATAAAATCACCTAATGAAAAAGGAATTACCCAGCTGAGTGACAATCCTCTAAGGATGGACCAAAGTGCTTGTGTTGTCGACATTTGTTGCAGCGGTTCTACACATATTCTCCATTTTATTATCTCCATGTACCAATTGAGTGGTACCAGCAAGACTACCATGGCACAGAGCAACCACAGTCGAAAGTCGTTGATTTCGGACCAGCTTAACCCTTGAAGGGTACGACCGGTTAATGCCTGACTTATGTAAAAGATACACCCCACTAAAACTCCCACTTTGAGCAACCAAAGTCCCGTTTCTTTCCATCGAAAGTCGTTTATTTGTAGCGGTGAGCGCATCAACAAAAGATAAAGTAATTCTCGGACTTGATCCTGGCACGAATGTAATGGGTTATGGGCTTATCCTTGTCAAAGGCTCCCAACTTTCCCTCGTACAATTCGGCGTGATCCATCTGAGCAAGTATACCGGACATGAGTTGAAGCTAAAGAAGATTTTCGACAGGGTCGTCAGCTTAATCGATGATTATCATCCAGACGAAGTAGCCCTGGAAGCTCCCTTCTTCGGGAAAAACATTCAATCTATGCTCAAGCTAGGTCGGGCGCAGGGAGTAGCAATGGCTGCGGCGCTATCCCGTGAAATTCCGATCAATGAATATGCACCGAAAAAAGTAAAGCAGTCGGTCACCGGAAATGGAAACGCATCCAAAGAACAAGTTGCAGCCATGCTCAAGCAACTACTAAAATTCAAAGAACAGCCAAAATTATTGGATGCTACTGATGCATTGGCAGTGGCTATTTGTCATTATTTCCAAGGAGGCAAAGTTCAGAAGTCTCACAAGAGCTGGGGGGCGTTTTTGTCAGAGAATCCTAAAAGGATGAAGTAGTAGCTTCGGGTGTGTCCCTTCGGGTCAGGTCCATCCAGACCGGGTCCATCCAGACCGGGTCCATCCAGACCGGGTCCATCCAGACCGGGTCCATCCAGACCGGGTCCATCCAGACCGGGTCTTCGCGACCCGGCTTTCGCTACTCGCTCCTCTCCTTCGACAACTCTGCCTGTCCAGGCAGGCTCAGGATGACTGGAGCTCAAACAGGCCGCTCTATCCCTCACACGGACTTGCACTAAGTATAAAGCTGTTTCGATTTTTAAAGAATTCTCAAAGCACAAGAAATGCCGTACAATTGCGACTAAGCGGGAAAGAGTGCAGTAGCTGATTCCCCACATTATTCCCGAACCAGGGTAAATGAGGCCACTCAATCTCTATTATACACCCACCTTCTTATCCTCCATCACCCAGTCCATGGCATCATAGATGTCCGTAAACTTCTTGATGCTCAAATTAGGCATGACCATCTTAATAGCTGAGCCAATGAAGTTTGCGAAAATGCTGCCAGACCCTGACTGCCTGTTTACCATGGCCAGTCTCTCCACTTTACTCACAATCCTTTTAGCTCGGCCTTTTATAAAACCTTTCATCCAGATTCGGGCTTCTGTATCAAACTCTCTTAGTCTCCGGCGATCCAAAATTAGTTTAGTATATCCCTGGAATTCCACACTGTCACCTCCTAATTTCAATAAGGTTGCTACAGTTTCTTTATTGACAGATCCTGACCAATTGATTCTGGAAATGCCATGAACTTCATCCAGCATAAATTTGCTGCCATTCACCTCTTTTATTATACGAAAGCGAGGTTTGTTTTTTGTAGTAGAAATTTCTTCTACAATGACTGGTAGGTCACCTCCATTATTCTGATCACCTTTCAAAAGATCATCGATCGCCTGATCTATGTCAGCATCAGTAATTGTGGAAACTTGGGTATTGGTTGAATCAGTCTCTGGTTTCTGAGACTTGGAAAAAAATGAAAAATTCATCTAAACTCGGTTTTCTTTTAAGCGATTTGGCGAGCAAGACTATTTCCCTATAGCAATTCGAATGTAGGTCGAGTAAGATCTAATTTACATAAAAGATCGACGAATGAACCAATTTTCTCGATCAATATTTTATTCTGTCGTATTATTATTTAACGATAAATGATATCGAATTGGGCGCAAAAATCCACATAATACATGAATAAAGCCTTTTCAAACGTTTGTATTAGTAGTAAGGCACACCGCTTTTATTAGTTTCGATTTCGAAACTAATTCTATACCCATTTTTTTTGTGAAAACGTACAAAGATCACTCCCTTCATTTAAGAACAGTATTAGGAACATATTTCTTACCTAATACTCCGGTCCTTCAAATTATTTAGAAAATCATGAGGGAATTCGTCCACTTACCTGTATTTCCTAAGTAACTCACGCAAACACCAATGACCGACATAGATTTGATAAAGCGCGTGATCAGTGATGATCAAAAAGCACTCCGCTCTCTTTTCGAGCGGTATTACGTAAATCTTGTCCGATACGCCATCAAAATTACTGGAATCGAGACCTCCTCAGAGGAGATCGTACAGGACATTTTCGTCAAGCTTTGGGAAAAACGAAAACGGCTCGAAATTCAAAGCAACGTCGAAGGATACTTACTTAGAGCTGTCAAAAATCAAAGTATCAACCTGCTTCAATCCCGCTACCATCGTACAGTACATCAGCAAATCGAAACTGCCTCACATTTACACGTTTCTAATCACACAGCAGAAGAGGAAATAGTAGAAATAGAATTAGCGGAGGCCATCGCCAAAGCTTGCGCTGCCCTTCCAGATCAAACTTCACATGTATTTTCTATGAGCAGGCATGGTGAAATGACATATCCTCAAATTGCCAATCAACTCAATATTTCCGTAAAGACCGTAGAGTATCACATTTCCAGCGCCATAAAATCTATCAGAAAAGATCTCGTATCTCAGGGCTTTCAAGTGACTACCATGAGCATGCTCACTATTCTTTTTTAAAAAATGCTAAGTTTCTACTAGGGTAAGACCTGATAACACCTGACTGCTTATTGAATACTTGATAAGCAGAATGGATTACCCTGAACATAGTACGTTGATTGCCTTCATCAAAGGAGAACTTGATGAATTGCAACGAGATGAGATTAACCAATGGATCTCCGCCTCTCCCAAGCACCTGGCACATTACAACCACATTCGCAACATTTGGGATCAACATGGCCGCAAGGCAGAGAGTTACAAACCCGATCTTGACGCTGCCTGGGGTCAGGTTGAGTCATCCATCGATAGTAGTCGCAATCTTTGGCATTGGGTTTATCGAATGGCTGCAGCAGTAGTCTTACTGGTAGGTATCTCCTATTTCATGACCAGAAGAGTAGTCAATTCCGATACAGCTGAGATATCCGAACATTTTGCAGCCACTTCATCTCAGGTGGTCACTCTTCCAGATGGTTCGATCGTCACCATCAAAAAAGGGTCAAGGATATTCTTTGACAAGGCCTTTGATCAAAACATGCGCTATCTCAAACTTAAAGGAGAGGCGTTTTTTGAGATTGCCCGGGATGAAGATCGACCTTTCATTATAGAAACTTCATATTCAAAAACGGAAGTACTGGGAACCTCCTTCAACATTGCTGAGTCTACTGAAACTACAATCCTCAATGTTGTTTCAGGAAAAGTGGCCTTCTCTTCAAATGACGAGGCCGTCATACTTACCAAAGGTGATCAGGGAACCCTCTTGCCTTCCGGGCAATTACTAAAAAACAAGCAAGAGGATGCTAATTTCTTATCATGGAAGACCGGCCAACTAACTTTCGATAATGCTTCTTTACCCACAGTTCTTGAAGATCTGGGGCAACATTATGAAGTTCAGTTCCAGTCGGAATCGCAAATTGCTACCACACTTACCTCTCAATTCGACAATCAATCTCTCGAGGAAGTACTGGCAATCGTTTCCGGCACCCTGGACATTGAAATAACCTCTATCGATTCTAAAACATACATCGTCAAATAACTCAATCAACACCATCATGAGAAGAAGTATTTTTTTATTCCTCCTGGGAGTCTGCCTGGGCTGGCAAACTATTCAGGCTCAAAACGAAACGGCCGGAGTGGTCCTGGCTCATCATGACAAAGCAACAAGAACAACGATTCGATATATTCTTAGGGAAATCCTGGAATCCCGTCAGGTTCAGCTTTCCTACAGTGAGGAACAACTCGAGAACCTGGAGCAAGAAATTGAAATACCAGCAGGAGATCTTACTGTTGACCAACTACTTGAACTTATCAGTGAAAAGGGAGGGCTTACTTACAAAAGAATTGGGCAAAACATCATTTTAAAACCTGCTAAACAAGAGACATTCACCGTAAGTGGTTACATCTATGATGATCTGACTGGAGAAACCCTCATTGGTTCCACCATCCAAATTGAAGGTACCTACACTGGAGGGCTAGCTAATGTGTATGGGTTTTACTCCCTCACAATACCTGCTGGAAAGCATACTTTGCTTTACTCTTCTGTTGGTTATGGCATCCATAAGGAAGAAGTAGATATCACGTCAAACAGAGTGATCGACATTCGGATGCGACCATACACCAAGTTGCTTAATGAAGTAGTAGTAACTGCAGAAGAAGAAGATGAGAATGTCACTGTCAATAAGATGGGGCATAGTCAGATCTCAGCCACTACGATCAGCAAGATACCTGCACTTATGGGCGAAGTGGATGTGTTGCGTACCCTGAAACTACTGCCAGGTGTACAAATGACCTCCGAGACCAGTTCAGGATTCAGTGTTCGCGGGGGTGGTCACGATCAGAACCTGATACTTCTCGACGAAGCAGTCGTTTACAACCCCTCACACTTGTTTGGCTTTTTCTCCACATTCAACAATGATGCGATCAAAAATGTGGAATTCTACAAAGGCAATATTCCTGCCCGATATGGTGGCCGCCTTTCTTCGTTGGTTGACATTCGAATGAAGGAAGGTAACAATCAAAAGTTCACGGGTAGTGGTGGAATCAGTCCGATCGCATCCAGGCTTACCTTAGAAGTGCCTATCGTAAAAGACAAAGGATCCATAATCGTTTCAGGTCGGCGAACCTACGCAGATATCATCGCCCGAGCCGTGAACAAAAATGCGCGAAATGCAACTCTCTTCTTCTATGATCTGAACATGAAGGCCAATTACACCATCAATGACAAAAATCGGGTGTACGTCTCCGGTTACCTGGGGAATGATACATTTGGTTTTAAAAGCGATTCATTCAATCCCGCTTTCAAATGGGGTAATATCACCAATACGATTCGTTGGAATCACGTATTCAACAGCAAGTTATTTGCCAATACTTCTTTGATCTATAGCAAATACAATTATAACCTCTCATTCGGGTCCAGGGATTTCTTTTTCGAGTGGACTTCTTCACTTCAGGACTATACCGCCAAAGTTGATTTTGATTTGTTTCTCAATGATCGTAATACAGTAAATTTCGGTGTTTCCTCCACCTATCATTTCATCCGACCTGGAAAGGTATCTTTAAAATCTAACCAGGAGAATGGAAGTGTCAGCCTCGCTCAAAACCGATCCCTTGACCATGCCATTTACCTGAGTAATCAACAAGTGATCTCAGATCGACTTCAGGTCAAATACGGAGCCCGGGTCAGTGCTTTTCAAAATATTGGCCGTGGTGTGAGTTATCAATTCGACGAAAACTTTGTACGAACCGACTCCACAGCTTATAAGAATGGTGAGGTTTTCAATACGTATGTTCGTTTCGAGCCCAGGTTATCCACAGTATTCAAGTTGAACTCTACCAGTTCTGTAAAGGCCAGTTACGCACGAACAGCACAATATTTACAATTAGCATCAAATACAGTCGCAGGCACTCCGCTAGACATTTGGTTCCCTGCGTCACCAAATGTGAAACCTCAGTTGGCTGATCAGATTTCAGGGGGTTATTTCCGAAATTTCTTTAGGAATAAGATAGAAACCTCAGTGGAGGTTTTTTATAAAAGGTTACACAGCCAGATCGATTTTAAAGATCATGCGGAGTTGCTTCTCAATCCCGAGTTAGAGGGTGAGTTGCGGATTGGCCGTGCCTGGGCTTATGGTGCCGAATTCCTGATCAGAAAACCACAAGGGCGATTTAATGGCTGGTTGAGTTTCACCTGGTCCAGGTCTTTCCGGAAAGTTCCTGGTGTTAATCGTGGCGTTAGCTATGCATCCAATTTTGATCGCCCGATCAATCTGACCCTGGTAGGCAACTATGAATTGAACAAAAGACTTTCCTTATCGGCAAACTGGGTTTATTTTCATGGTCTTCCATTTACCGCTCCCACTGGAAAGCAGATCTATGGAAATGTAACCATTCCCACCTATACCGGACGAAATGGTGACCGTTTGCCTCAGTATCACCGATTTGATTTATCTGTATCTCTAGATGCCAAAAAGAACATCAATAGAAAATTGAAAGGAACCTGGGTGCTCTCGGTGTATAACCTTTACGGACGTAAAAATGCCGCGTTTATCAGCTTCCAACAAGGTTCAGATGGTCAGGTTAGCACCGAGGCTCGAAGACTGACCATCTTCCGATGGGTCCCAACAATCGCTTACAACTTCAAATTCTAATTCGCCACAGTCATGAATTTTAATAGAAAAATTTCCAAATCCGTAATCAAAGCTGTCGCCCTTGTTCTTGCCGCAGGTCTTTTTTGCCTCTCGTGTGACGAACGAATTCCATGGGATGTAGATCCCGAACAACGGAGAATTATTGTAGAAGGGCGAATTACTGATGAATTGAAGCAGCATGAGGTTTTACTAAGGGTATCCAATGACTTTTTTGATCCGGAAAACCCGTCCTTTGTGACAGGAGCTGAAATAACGGTTACGGATGGTTCCATTACTTATACCTTCACTGAGGGAGAGAACGGAAGATACATCTCTCGAGAAATCTTTGCTGGCGAGATCGGCCATACTTATGAACTCAATATTGAGCTCGCCAATCCGATCGGAAACCAAACAAGATATACCGCAAGTAGCTTTATGAAACGAAACTTATCGTTGGACTCCCTCCGTGCTACTAAAGAAGAGATTGATGAGTTGTTTACAGAAGAAACAGAGGACAGCACTTACTATTTCCGCTTTTTCGGCCAGGAACCTGAAGGTACCGGGGACCATTATTTATGTGAACTGTGGCGCAATGGCGAAAATTACACGAACCCTATCAATCAAATTGTCATTTTCGAAGATGATTTTATCGATGGTATTGCGTTTGAAGATTTCGAACTCTTCGTTGCCCTGGATTTTGATCGAAATGATTTTGAGGAAGGAGATGAGGTAGTTCTCAGGATCTTTTCTATTGAGAAACAGTACTTCGATTTCCTTAACGCTTTCTTCAGTCAGGAAGACACTGGAGATCCTTTTGGTTTCAGTAGTCCTCCAGCAAATGTAGATGGCAACATTTCCGGCACGGGTTTAGGGTATTTTTATGCGGCATCGATGACTTCCGCTCAGACTATCTTGGAGAAATAGTAAATAGTAGCATCGGTAGAATGAAAGTATTCTTAACGCATGAAAAAAGCCGATCTATGGGATCGGCCTTTTCGAGATACTAAACTGAATCGTAATTGATTATTTATCAACCCGGCATTGGTAGAGCCCCCAATTGATGCCTGACTGATATTATCCTTCATACTATTAAGGATTTTACGTTTTCAATAATAGATAGAACATTTACTAAATGTTAGGGCATAACACTATTGATGTAGTCGTGATGTAGTGATTTTCACCAAATTATCCCTCAATCAAATCAAGGAAGATGAAATACCAATTCCAGATGTAAATCATGATGAGGTTTAGGAAGACGTCAGGTTGTTAATTCATAACTAAAAAGGTTGATCATTCCTGATCAACCTTCTTGAGAACTAAACAAAAGTTTTGATGTCTCTATATTTCTTGATCAACTCAAACAACTTGTGTCATTTCACTTATTAGGTTGATCGCTCTCCCTGAATTTTCTTTCAATGATAATTAGAACATTTATCAAAAGTTAGTGGCTGGTCCTATTGACGTAATCTTGATGTGTTGATTTCCCACGTTGAGCAATTAAATGATCATCAGAAATGGAATTCAGTTATTTCATGATGCCAACTCATCATTTCTAAAACAAAAAAGACTGGTCCTCTCGAACCAGTCTTTCTTGAAAATCTCGCTACTCGCGTACCGAGGCTTTTAAAATGTATCTTAATACAAGTAATCCAATGCAGTTTGGTCGTCGTTGTTGAAAGGACGATCACTTCCATCAGTACATGCTAACATCCAGGATGCTGCTGACGCAGACGCACCTGTAGGAGTTCCTGGGATATGGTTAGCTCCGATACCAGCATCACCTTCGTTTGCTGTTCCTCCACCACAAGAGATGCTTCTGTCGAAGTAATCTGTGTGACGGAATCCGATACAGTGACCCAACTCGTGAGCGAAAATAGTAGCAATACCATCAGTGCTCAATCCAAAAGAAGACTCAAGGATACCGCTCATTTGGATAGATCCGAAAGGATCACCCGAAGCAGTAGGAAATCCAGCAGATCCCAATACTCCTTGTCTCTCATCTCTTCTTTTCAATCGGGAAACAGTGATGTCCGCATTGTTAGTAGAGATTCTTTGGAAAGAAATGCTAAGATTCTCAGCATTGTAACGCGAGATAGCTTCATCGAAACCAGCTAGCATTCCTGAGCTGAACCCTCTTCTTCCTGTAGGAGCATAGACAGTGATCACTCTACCACTACCGGCATTCACCAGGTTGTTAGTAGAATACTGCTCAGCTATAGGAACTCTGTGACCGTGAGACATCTCTCTCAGTTGTGCCTCAGTAAGGTAAATATCACCTTCAATAAGGAACCCTTCTTCGAATACAATCGGGGCCTGATTGTCGACATCAAAACCAGCATTTGTAATTAAAGACATCATTGCAGGGGAAATGTCTTCAGAATTGGTAATCTCCTCAGAAGTACAGCTATACAATGTTACAGCTGCAACCATGGCAATAGCCATTGCCTTAAACACATTTTTCATAAAACTAATAGATTAATAAACTAGGTTAATTTGAATGGTTAATTTGAAATAATCCCCGCAATATAACTTTTTTTTCGTTATGCAAATTTCTCATGCAAACGTTTAAAATCTTTTCAATCAATGATTTAAGTAAAAAAACATATTTTAGCAGGATGCGATTCGCGCTTTTAATTAGCCTTTCTTTACTTACAGCATCACTGGCTGCACAAGCTCCTAACTCCCTGAATCGTAGCGGTTTGTACAACACATTGGAAAATCCCTTTTTACTGCTTAAACAAGGTGAAATAACAGCTGCTCATGAAGTCATCCGCAGGTTAGAAAATAATCTTGCAATTGTTAGAAAAAAAACTGAAAAAACCGTGACTAATAAAGCAGATAATTCCGGTATGGATCACGATTGGAAATGGCTTAGTATTTCAGAAACGTCTCAGGAGCGACTTTTTTATATTCGTACTTCCTCTAGCTTACGTCGGATTAACGACATTTTAGAATTATGGCATGATATTGATCGTTCCCTATCTCTTGTTTTTGCAAGTCCGGTTACTATTAATACAGAGGTAATTCCCCTGCCTTTTGTTACCTTCATTCAGGAAGCTGATCGTAAACCACACACAGAAAGTTTACTTCGCGCTCATAACCTCGGCATCAATGGCATCCGCAAGACCCATCAAAATTATCCCGAACTAAATGGAGAATCGCTCATCATTTCTGTTAAAGAAAATGCTTTTGACACAATAGACCTGGATCTTGCGGGCAGAGCTTCCTGGGATGGGCTCTCATCCAGTGTTGTTGTAGCTCATGCTACCAACATGGCTACATTGATTGGAGGTAGAGCCAATACAGGCAAAGCAGGTGAAGGGGTAGCTCGTTCCACACAATTCCTCTCTGAAGACTTTCAAAACCTCTTGCCTGCCGATGATGAGGCCTTTCAGCGTCGGAACATTGCTATTCAAAACCACTCTTACGGCGTAGGTATTGAGAATTTTTATGGCGTCGAGTCGGTAGCCTTCGACCAGCAAGCTTTGAACCTGCCTCACTTGTTACATGTATTCTCTTCCGGAAATCTAGGCTCCCTCAATAGCACGGGGGATTATGAAGCCATTGTAGGGTACCGAACACTTACAGGAAGTTTCAAGCAAGCCAAAAATGTTCTGGTGGTTACTGGTTCAGATTCTACGGCTAACATTCCCGAGCCCCACTCAGCAGGTCCGGCGTATGATGGGCGCATCAAACCAGAGTTAACTGCTTTTGGCGGTGGGGGCACCTCCGATGCAGCCGCTTTGGTATCTGGTGCGAGCCTTCTTCTTCAGGAAAATTTCCATCGTCTTTATGAAGAATTACCTACCATCGACCTACTGAAAGCTATTTTTATTGCTTCCAGTAAAGAAATTGGAGACACGGGCCCCGACTTCCTTACCGGGTATGGTCAAATGGCCCTCCATCAGGCACTAGACCTTATTGATCAACGGACTTTTCTTCAAGACACGCTATCTGCCAGTAGCCCTTCTTCAAATCGAACCATAAACATTCCTGATGGGATTAATGAGCTCAAGATAGTATTGAGCTGGATTGATCCTCCTGCTAATGATGGAGATTTTTATGCTTTGATCAACGACCTTGATCTGCGTGTTTCCAAAGATGGCGCCACCTGGAAACCCTGGATCCTTGATCACCGGCCTGATGTAAATCTATTGTCTTCACCCGCCATCACTGGAAATGATACCTTGAACAACATCGAGATGATTACCATTCCCTTCCCCGAACCAGGAAACTATTCTTTGTCCGTATCAAGTAGCTCACTTACTTCTGATCAGTCTTTTTCAGTTGCCTATTACACAACAGAAACCAATTACTTTGAGTGGACTTACCCTACTAATCTGGACGCATTTAATACAGGAGTAGAGCAATTCCTCTACTTTGACAATACGTTTACCTCAACCGGAACCATTGAAATAAGCGCACAATCAGGCAGTTGGATACCCATAGGATCTATTTCTCCGGGTGAGCAATTCAAAACCTATATACCAGAAATTTCAGGAGAAGCTTTATTCCGTGCTCGGTTTGGTGAAATAGAGATCCTCTCAGATACTTTCGCTATCCACCCAAAAGTCGATCTTGTTGTAGATCTGCTTTGTGACGAGGAAATGGTTCTTAGTTGGAACGATGCAGGGACGGACTCCTATCAGGTATCCATGTTTGATGGTCGACAGCTTACCCCTGTTAGCCTCGTACAGGGACTGGACACGCTCATCGACCGCTCTATCTATTCGGGAACGCAATTTACAGTAGCTCCTATTTTCGAATCCCGTGAAGGATTAGCTGATGAAACATTGAACATTACCCAACAAGGAGCTGGATGCTACTTGAATAGTTTTCTAGTTACTCTGGATGATGAAGGAATGGTTCAATTACAGGCTAATTTGAGCTTACCTGAAAGCATAGCTACATTGAATATCATAAAGAGCGATCAACAGGGATCAGTGGTTCTTCTGGATGTAACTCCCGATCAAGACAGGTATCAAATTGAAGACCCTAGTCCTTTACCTGGCAGAACAATTTATCAGGTTAGACTCGTTACACATTCAGGATTGGCAATTGCCTCTGAAGTGGTCGAGATCTTCACTACCGATGATACACAGTACATCCTGTTTCCAAATCCTGTTATTAATGGCCAACTCTCACTCTTAAGTCCAACAACAGACGCCATTTTCCAAATCATAGATTCTAATGCCAGAATCGTCAGCAACTTTCTCATCAGCGCAGAAGCCGAAACCTTTCCGGTAGATGGATTAAACGGTGTATATTACTATCGTGTGATCAAAGAAGGTAAAGTGGTAAAGTCCGGTAGATTTATAGTTAGTCGTTAGTAACATTCAATATAGCATTGACTACTTATAATGATGAACATTCTAGAGGATACTCAATGGCAGGATGAGATTATATTCTGGCTACTTTTCTTTCTATTCAATTTTAGTGCCTTTTCCTTTCTTACCCTCATCAATTTCAAACCTAAGCACCTTGTTCCATTTCAATCAATCAGTCGATATGATACCAAAGCGTTGTTTTTAAGTTTCAACCCTGATTGTTATCGAATTTGTGTTGATCTGTCTTTAATCATCCTTTCTTATCGATGGCTGTCCATTGATCAAGGGTATGCGATAGCTTCTATCTATTACGGAATGCTCCTGGTTTACAGTATCTATCACTACTCTTTCAGTAAAATTTATCAGGTTTACCCTATCATTTCCAATGACTACCGGCTGATTATCAATGCCTTTGGAATCCTCTGGGGAGAGTCCAAATTCAAGACACTCTTATACACAATATTAGCTGTACTGTGTATCGTCGGACTCTTATTTGGGTTTCACCAAACACTTGTATTCAGTAGTACACTTCCCACAACTACTTTCTTTTTCATATTCACTTTGCCGATCGGCTTGTATGTAGTCTTTGGATTACATAAATACGGGATTTATAGACCGAAAGGCGATTCCGCTATGAGGATTCTCATTACACCACTGAGAATTGCATTCAACCTCATCCATAGCTGGAGGCTTATTAACCGGTTAAAATCAACAAGCTTTGAAAAGCTCGATAAAAACAGAAATCTACAATTGAATCTTGCTCAAAAACCTAATATCTACTGTTTACTTATCGAGTCTTATGGCAGTGTTTTACTGAAAGAAGAAAAACTAAAACAACGATTTACGGAAGATTTTAATCACTTCAAGAACGCTTTGAGTTTGGCGAATTGGAAGACTACTACCAACCTGTCCCAATCTGTTTCACCGGTAGGTCCTTCCTGGCTGGCCTATACTTCTGTCATTTTTGGAAATAAGGTTGCTAACAACTTTGAATATGAATTTTTACTTAACAACGAAGCGCTCTATCCATATGACACATTGATGAAAGTATTCATGAAAGAAGGATATACTTCTTATCATCTCAATCCAACTCAACCCAAGGCAGGTGTGATGGTGCCTTATCAACAAATGACATCTTTTTTTGGGATCGATCATTGGATCCTGGCTAAAGACATTGATTACACTGGAACAGTGTATGGATTTACTGAAAGCCCTTCAGATCAGTTTGTATTAAACCATGCATATGAGAAAATTAAAACAACCTCTGGAGAAAACCCATTTGTCCTTTTCTATCTCACCAAGAACTCACACACTCCCTATTTCTCTCCTGATCGAGTAGCACCGGATTGGAAAGCGCTTAACAATGGGGAAAATGAAAAGATCGGTAACGAATTTCTACGAGAACCTACTTTTAGTGATTATCAAAAAGCCATTACTTATCAGCTAAACTTTATCGAAGATTTTATCGTAAATCAAGCTGGTAAAAATGACATCTTCCTATTGATCGGAGATCATCAACCACATGTTTTGGGTAATCATGAGAAATATGGTCAGGACACCTTAGTGCATGTTATTTCTCAGAATCAAGATTTTATAGACGGATTCAAAGCATATGGGTTTAAGGATTCTATTCATGAATTAGACAGCAAGGTTAGACATGAAGCTATATATTCTCTTTTTGTCAGAGAGGTTATTAAATCATATGGCGAAAAGGGTGCCAAGGTACCACCTTACGAGCCAGATGGGATTATCTTCAGATAAGCAAGGCAACCACCAATAAGTCAGGCCTTGAACTAATTCTTCTTCCTAAATAAGGATCACGGCCTAAGCCAATCTTTGGCCGCACCCACCTTGGAGTCTTTACTAAGGTCGGTAAAATTGTCTCCTTCTATTATGATCTGATCTGGCATGATTGATTCAACGATAATTCCGTTTCTATCCGTCTCTCTGCCTTCAGACAATAACAGAAATGTTTCGAATGGTAGCCTGTAAAGTTCATTGGAGGTCATGTATCCTGCCAATTCCTCTCCGATTATCCTTGTGTTCTTCCGGCCCAGAAATGCCAAAGTCACAATTTCACCAGAACTGCCTGTGATCTCGCTTGTAAGTAAGACCACTTTATCATTTGAAACATCCGGAAGGCATGCCGATTTCAGCGCAGTTATCTGCTTTTCAGCTTCATAAATGGAAAGATCTCTAAGTAACCACTTCTTTTCTTCTCCGCCTCTTTTTAAAATACCTGCAAACACACCATTACCAAGTAACTGACTAATTCCAAGGATCATAGGATACATATTGCCACCGGTATTTAAACGGAGGTCAATGATCCATCCTTTGATTCCTTCATGGTATTGCTCACAAATCTGCTCTTGAATCTCCTGAGCCGAAATCTGCATCTCCTCAAAATCATCACTTGAGGAATTGGAGGGTATTCTCACATATAGAAACTCATCCATTGTTTCAACCTTTAGCACTCCCTGGCCCAATTCAAGGCCCTGAATGAGTTCAGGCCTGACGTCTGATTCGTCCAGTTGTCCAAAGTTGGATGCATATTTTGTGTTGGCATGCCAAAAGAAACTATGGTTGTCCTTCATATCATCAAAAAGCAATTGAAGTTGTGGGAAGATGTCAGCAAACTTGTGTAAGGTATCTGCCTGTTTCATTAATTGCTCTTGTCTGGAGTCCCATGAAATATGTTCCGCATACAGGGCCTTTTCAGGAGCAAACTGAAAAAGAGAATCCAGGAAATACCGTACACTATCCCTGGTAGACGTGTGGCTTTGTGATTTAACGGATGAAAAAATGAGTAATGCAATGATGAGTAAAAGCACTTTGTTGCTTGAAAAACCTTCAAAACTCATGAGTTGAAAAATCTTTAATTTTCTGAAATAATGACAAGCCACGAAAGTAAAGAGGTGCTTAAAACGGGCAGGAATTTATGGTGTCTCAAAACTGTATCAAGACACAAACTAGTCAATGGATTACTATAACATCTTCTTTGGTGCTGTTCTCATCGTAACGCTACAATTGATTCCCGTAGCAATTATCAACGTTACTCAACGTAACGTGTCAAATAAGCTTTTTGGAGTTTTCATTATACTCTTCATTCTTAGCAGTGTTAGAAATACACTTATTAATCCATTCGAAAGTGAAACCTTATATACCTTTTTAAAAAGCATCCACTTCGGTGCTTATTATGACTCACTATTATTTCTGTATTTATTATCAGCTCAAAAAACCCTGAAGCTGAAAGAGATCATTACACATCTACTCCTACCGACTTTACTTTTCCTTAGTACGCTGATCAACTATGCAACTCCTTTGGGTGAATCATATCTGACGTTTCTGGATTACGCTTTATTCGTCATTACCATTTCATATGCGTTGGCAGGGCTCTACCGTCTTGCAAGAAGTCAATGGTACAGAACCCTCCATCTGGTCAGGGTCAGGGTTACGGTATTTTATTTAGTACTTGTTCTCTACTTCTTGTACACAGGGTTCCGGTTAATTATTCAGACTCAAAATGAAATGATCTACTACATAGATTCAGTCTATTACCTGATCATTTTCACTTTGCTTCCCATCTATGGGTATACCAAAATTTCCAGGTTGAAAGACTATGTGCTTCCGGTATTGCAACAAGTAGACTCTTCCGTAGATTTCAAAGATCTCTCTTCCAAAATTATCTACTTCACAGAGGAACATTACAGATCCAGGGAGTTTACATTGGACTTTTTAGCCAATAAGATTGGCATTGATAAACGAAAGTTATCAGTCGCATTTCGAAACGAAGTGGGTATGGACTTTAAAAAGCATATTAACCTTAAACGGATTCAGTGCTTCAAGAAGGAAGCCAGGAATCCGGCTAACAGTAACCTGGATATCAGTGGTATTGCACAAAAATGTGGCTTCAGTTCCAGGGCCAGTTTTTACCGGATCTACAACCTGTATGAGAAGGACTCACCTACTGATCATTTGAATATCTAAACCAGGATCAAAGCCCTCTTATTACAAGGAATTAAATCTGCCAGTCATTGTGATAAGGATATAACGTGCAATGGTTAAATAATCTTCATCCGATCAGAATTAGTTTGCCTCATTAATTCAAAACAGCATGGCAAGCAATATCATTTTTTCTTAACTTCATTTGAAGTTGAAGAATGACCTTCAACACTATACAATCCAATACATTATAGCATAGCATATGACACAACCAAATGACCAGGTGACCTCTCTACCGGGAGCACCTGAAATCACCAACACCCAATTTTCCGGGTATACCTCAACCCAGATAAACAGTCAATCGGATGATGCGGAAAAACTGTTTTACTGGTTTGTAGGAACCGAGGATTACGCCAATCAGCCCACAATACTATGGACCAATGGCGGCCCAGGATCATCCAGTTTCTGGGGCTTCTTCCTTGAGAATGGACCCTATACGATTGAAACTGCTATTGGCGACTACCCGGTAGTAAGACCGAATCCTACTGGATGGAATAACTTTGCCAACTACATGATCTTTGAACATCCGCTCGATGTGACCCTGTCATTCGCAAAGAATCTGGACGATGTTCCCAAAGACCCCACTGAAGGAGCAAAGCAATGGTATGCAGCCTTACTTAATTTCCTTGATTTACATCCTGAAATAGCTTGTAACAAGATCATTCTGGCTGGAGAATCCTTTGCTGGTACATACCTACCCTTACTGGCTAATCAAATTGTTCAGGGGAATGCAGCAGGCAATCGACACATAGACATTGGCTCGATCGTATTGTGTGATGCGTGGGTAGATCCTGATACCCAAATGGCTACAGATACAACTTATGCACATACGCATGGATTAATCTCGCTGGCTGAGAAAACTGACCTTGACCAACAAGTGAATGATGGAACTCTCGAGCTGTCCGGTGTAAATGCCGCTATTCAATCAATCTGTGGTTGTTATATGGCTAATACTGCTGAAATCGGAGACCCACCTTTTGATCCAGTCTTGCTTTACCTTAACAGGGCGGACGTAAGAAAGGAAATTCATGTAGCCTCAACTGCGGCTTTGACCAATACCTGGTCTCAGCAAGTATCAGATAACTACCAAAACTCTGTAAATGATTCTTGCCTACCTACAGTTCAGCACTTACTCGATCAGGGTATCAAAATACAAGTAGTTTCTGGATTGAATGATGCCAAAGACTGCAATTTTCTGGGAACAGAAGCCTGGTTAAGCAAACTGAAAGGGCCTGCAGCCAATGCCTTTAAGCAACAGCAAACTACTCAGTGGCTAGACGACATAGATGTGGTAATTGGCTTTTATCAGGATGGCGGTCATCTTAGCTGGTTGAAAGTACTGAATGCCGGGCACCTGGCAGTGAATGACCAACCATTGATTATAGATGTAATATTAGACAAAGCAATGGGAGGCTTTAATGAGGGTTAAGGCAGTTTTATAAATACAATAAGGAATGATAAATATGGCTTCGTCTTAATTGAAGCCATTTCATTCCTCAAATATTACTGACCATTTTAAGTCATTTCAATCACTACTATTCCGTAAATGTCCAATAATATCATTCCGGAGAAGTACACAGTTAAACATTTAAGCCCTTCTATGCGCTGGAATCCAATTGGGTTCACCATTGAAGGAATTCATGGTTCCAATATTTCTTGTGCCCATGGCGATGGCCTTTTTCACAGCATCCTGGCCATAGCGTTTGCGAATATGATCCATGGCCTGATAGAGATTGCACATTTCTTCTGTATCGTCTAATAGGGAGATCTGATGCCCTCCCTGGACTAACCCACTATATCGTACACCAATCAATCGAATCAACAATCTTCTTTCATATAGCTTCTCAAAAAGCTCTTTGGCCACTTCGATCAACACATGATCATTGGAAGTAAAGGGGATCCGTTTTTGTTTCGAAAAGACAGTAAGGTCAGCATATCGAATCCTTACAGTAACAATTGATGTCAACCTAGTACCATTGCGCAGCTGCATGGCCAGATTTTCCGCCATCGCAATGATCAGGCTCCGCATTTTCTTCACATCAATGGTATCTCGTTCAAAAGTTCTTTCAATCCCTATAGACTTCCGCTCATGATATTGGATTACAGGTGTGTCGTCCAACCCATTACAACGATTCCAAATCGTCAATCCGTTTTTCCCGAAAGCCGCATGCATGAATCTTTTGGGCATTTCCTGAACTGTCTGCACCTGCTCTGCCCCCATATCTCTCAATCGATAAAATGTCTCTGGGCCTACTCCGGGAATCTCTTTGACTTCCAGTGGCCTAAGAAAGCCTTTTTCCTTCCCCCGATCAATCTGGAGTACACCATTTGGTTTAGCTTGAGAAGTACTGACTTTTGAAACGGTTTTGTTGACAGATATTCCCATTGATATTGGTAAATGGACCTCCTTGATTATCCTTTCTCTCAATTGACGTGCCCACTTTAATGTACCATAAAAGCGATCCATGCCCGTCATATCTACATAAAACTCATCGAATGAAGCCTTTTCATAGAGGGGTGATTCTTCTTTGATGATTTCAGTAACTGCTTTAGAAAATTTACCGTAAATGCCACTGTTACCTTTAATGACCACTGCTTCGGGACAAAGCTCTTTGGCCAGCCTCATTGACATGTTGCCATGGACACCAAATTTCCGAGCTTCGTAGCTACAAGTAGAAACAACCCCACGACCTGTAGTACCGCCAATGATTACCGGTTTACCAATCAATTTGGGATTGAGTAAACGCTCGCAAGACACAAAAAAGGTGTCCAAATCAAGATGTATGATAGTTCGCATGGTGTTAGCAAAAGTGCATTCTTTAAGCTAATTATTTTAGTAATTTACTAAATATGTTAGTCATTATTTACTATCTTTGCTAAGGATTTTAGACCCAAAAACAGAAACAATGACAACAGTAGAAGTGGCAAAGCGACTGGTAACGTTATGCCGGCGAGGGGCCTGGGAACAGGCACTCGATGAATTATTTCACGAAGATGCAAAGAGCATAGAGCCTGAGGGTGCAATGAGTGGCACTACATCCGGCATCGCTAACATCCAGAAGAAAGGACAGGAATGGTCAAAGATGGTCAAGGAATTTCACGGTGTAGATGTCTCTGAGCCCCTAGTGGCCGGGGAGCACATTGTTTTGAAAATGGTCAGTGACATCACCTTTCACGAAGGGGGCAGGCAGCAGTCTGAGGAAATATGTTTGTATCAAGTGAAAGACGGCATGGTACATACCGAACAGTTTTTTTACGAACCACCAACTGTTTAGTTGTTTGGGAGGGGCCCCTCAGGGGGCTCTTCTTTTCTACAGGCAGATTAGCTCCCAAAAACTACTACAACTCCACTGCGATTGCGCCTTGAGCTTCCTTCATGGAAGAAAGGCCTGCAATCCGTGGTGCGAAGTTCTTTGTGGTCAAATCAACCATTTATTGAGGTGTTTTCAAGGATTGAAATATATTTGCACTCCATTCACGCGCACGTGGTGAAATTGGTAGACATGCTATCTTCAGGCGGTAGTGCTTTCGGGCGTGGAGGTTCGAATCCTCTCGTGCGCACATTAAAAGCGTAGATTTTTTCTACGCTTTTTTATTTCCTATTACTAAACCTCTCATTAACCTATTAAGTGATCTCCACCCTCTTAGTCAGAATACATCTACTACTAGATATCCGACTTCCTTTCTTCCAACTATGACCTCAATGTTTCAAGGCTGACTTCTTCGAATCTGAATATTTCCCTGTAAGAAATCAAACTCCCATGTTCTTCATACGATCGTAATCGCCTCTTTTCTTTTCGAGCAAATCCAAAAGGGCTATAAGGTCTTCTTCCTGCGTATCATAATTGGTAATACAAGCACGCAGGGCAGGTTTCCCATTAACAGGATATCTTGATATCCATGCTTCTCCTGAAGCTACCACCGATTGAGCCATCCATGGAACGAACTCAGGGTCTTTCTCAAAAACTGGATGAGAAAAACAAATAACCGGAAGTGGTGTTTGATTCAGCACTTTCCATCCTTTCAGATCAAGTAGCTTTCGTAAACTATCGCCGATTTCAATCTGATGTTCGATCACAGCTTCGTAACCCTTCCAACCAAACATAAGTAAGGACAGGTAAAGCTTCAATCCAACAAACCGGCGTGACCATTGAATAGAGTGGGTAAACGGATCCACAATTTCAAGATCATCGGCATCCTTAGGCATGTAGTCGGTAGTCGTACGAAAACTCTTGCTAAGGATTTCGGGATCAGTTGTAATGAACATACTTCCAGCCATAGGGACAGAAAGCCATTTGTGTGCATCGAATGTGACCGAATCTGCCAGTTCAATCCCAGCTAGTAAATGAGAAAACCTGGAAGACAGCATAGCTGCTCCACCCCAGGCGGCATCTACATGAAACCAAAGATCATGTGATTTGGCTACAGACGCAAGATAAGGCAATGGGTCAATTTCTCCAGTCCCGGTAGTTCCTGCAGTACCGATAAGCATAAAGGGCTGATGGCCAGCTTCAATATCCAGAGAAAGCTGCTCCTTCAACAGTGCTATATCCATTTCCTGATGTTCGTTCACAGGAATACTTCTGACGGATTTCAATCCCAACCCAGCTGAACGAGCAGCCTTGATCACGGAATGATGTGCCTCTTCCGAACAAAAAATCATTGGTCTTTTGTTGGCATTCACCACTCCGTCATTGGCGAAATCCGGAAATGTGTAATTGAGTGCACACAACACGGCTGTAGTATTGGCTTCAGCACCTCCACCGGTAAAAACGCCATCTATGACTTCTTCAGCCATGCCAAACTTCTTTCCAAATGATTTGATAAGATGATGCTCCGCTTCAACCGCGAAAGGTGAATGACTCCAGGCGGCCATCTGTGGATTATAAGTGGCAGTAATCAGATCACCAATTATACTGGCGAAATTTGCCCGGGGATTGTAAAGTCCATAGTAACTGGGGTGTGGCGTGTGAACAGCAAATTGTTCCAGGCTTGAAATCACATGATCTACAGCTTCTGTACCCGACCTATCCGATCTAAAATCTACTTGAGCTTGCTGTTGGATTTGTTTTACATCCAAAAATGGAGACACTCTCCTTTCCCTGGTGTTCTGATAGTAATCTTCCAGGGCCTTCAACGTGTGAAGCATCACTCGATGCCTTTCCTCAGGGCTCAAATCGAACATGGCTTTGCTTTTGGTCAAAGAAAGCAAAGCTTATCGAAGTTTGTATGATGTAATTGACGGGAGGTTTTACTAGTAAGCCCTTACTTCTATTCCTTTCATGAAATTGATGAATGACCTGTTTACAACACGGTTACCACCAGGCGTTGGAAAATTTCCGGTAAAATACCAGTCCCCAACATGCCCAGGGCAAGCTTCATGTAAGTTTTCTACCGTTTGATAAACCACTTGCAATTCTGCTTTCATGTTTTTTGGCTTTACAATTTCAGAGATCTTTTCAGAAATTTGATCGTAAGTGAAAGGTTCGTACAGCTCTTTAACATAATTGGGCTGACCGGGATCTCCGATTGACGCAAGGCATTTATCAAATACTTCGTCCAGCAAGTATTCCTTGTCGTTTTCCTTGAGAAGTGACAACATAGCGCGAAAAGCAACAAAATCCTTCATCTTACTCATATCGATACCATAACAATCGGGATATCTAATTTGAGGAGCGGATGAAACAATCACTACTTTCTTGGGGCCGAGTCTATCCAGTAGGGTTAGGATACTTTTCTCAAGAGTAGTTCCACGAACAATACTGTCGTCAATGACAACCAGGGTATCCTTATCTTTATTGATCACCTCATAAGTGGTGTCATATACATGAGCAACCATATCATCACGATGCTCATCGTCCGCGATGAAAGTACGGAGTTTCGCATCTTTCAAAACCAGCTTTTCGACTCTGGGTCGAAAACTCATGATCTCATCAATAGAATCGATGGTGGGCTTTCCCTCGATGATAACCTCCTTTCGTTTGTTGATCAAAAACTGATCGACACCTTGCATAAGGCCCAAAAAGGAAGTTTCCGCCGTATTCGGAATGTAAGAGAATACCGTATTCTTAAGGTCAGAATTAATGGACCTCAGTACCTGGGGAATAAGTAAGTGGCCTAATTTCTTGCGTTCATGATAAATATTAGGGTCAGTTCCCCTTGAGAAGTAGATCCGCTCGAAGCTACAGGATCTTCTCTCCTGAGGTTCTATGAATTGTGCCTGACGAATATTTCCATCCTTACGGATGATCAGGGCATGACCCGGGTCAATTTCCTGAATTTCATCATATTCACATTCAAATGCAGTTTTAAGTGCCGGTTTTTCAGAAGCTACTGCAACTACTTCATCATCGATGTAATAGTATGCGGGTCGAATTCCATTTGGATCCCTGGCCACAAAGCTTGCGCCGTGCCCCACGAGTCCTGCCATGGCGTAACCACCATCAAAATCTTTGCAAGAACGTGTCAAAACTTGTTGCAGGTCCAACTCTTCTTCAATCACAGCAGTGATTTCTTTGTTGGAATACTGGTTCTTATACTTTTCGAATATTATCTGATTCTCATCATCCAGGAAGTGGCCGATCTTTTCCATGGCTGTTACGGTATCGGTCTTCTCTTTAGGATGTTGCCCTAACTCAACCAAAATATTGAAAAGTTCATCAACATTGGTCATATTGAAGTTACCCGCAACTACAAGATTCCTACTTCGCCAATTATTTTGGCGCAAAAACGGATGACAGCTCTCAATGCTGTTTTTTCCATGAGTACCATACCGAAGGTGTCCCAGCCAAAGCTCACCGGAAAATGCACAATTCTCGCGCATCCATTCGGCATTCTCATAGTTTTCTTTACCCCCTTCTTTTAGCGCCTTTCGGTACTTCTTGCCTACTTTCTCAAAGATATCTTCAAGGGGTCTTGGGTTTACCGTTCGGTATCGACTTATGTAGCGATAACCTGGGGGCATGTTGATCTTTATATTCGCTACTCCGGCACCGTCTTGCCCTCTGTTATGTTGCTTTTGCATCAACAAGTACATCTTGCTCATCGCATATGTGGGCGTTCCGTATTTATCAATGTAGTACTGTAGTGGCTTTCTCAATCTCAGGAGGGCAATGCCACATTCGTGCTTAATTGGATCGCTCATGGGTCACAGAGGGTATGTTACTATTATGATGAGATAAAGGTATTGAAAATGTTAGGTCCGACGAAAATCAAAATGAGCGAGAGAGCAAAAATAAGCATGAGCATTGTCATCTTCCAGTCACTCGCGAGCTCAATCCTCTTTTTTTCAGGTACCATAAAACAATAATATGGGACCCTTAAATAAAAGAATAACGATACCGCCGAACTTAGTATACCCAGCACAACGAAAGTGAGATAGAGATAATTCCCCGAAGCTTCATAAGCCTGCCACACTGCTGAAAACAGTAATAACTTGATGGAAAACCCGGCTGTAGGGGGCAATCCAACAAGGGCAATCATTATCACAACTACACCTCCACCAATAAAGGGTGCGTTTTGGCCCAAACCTGCCAATCGTGACAGCTTCAATTGACCTTTTTCTTCATAGAAAGCAACGAAGCAAAAGGCTCCAATATTCATGAGCGCATAGGTCCAGGCATAAAATAAAAATGCGCCGCTTCCGTAATTGGGTAATATGGCCAATGGCAGTAAGAATCCCGAATGGGCAATGGCCCCGTAGGCTAGCATTCGTTTCACTTGTGTCTGTTGCAGTGCTGCAAAGGTTCCAACCACGATGGATAAGATTGCAGCAAGAACCAATATATTGTTGAGCCACTGACTTTGCAGAGGAGGTATTAAGTTCATCAGGAGAACAAATCCTGCAATTTTCGGAACCACCGAGAAGAAAGCAACAAGTTCGGTTGGCGCTATTTGATAAGTACCGGGAACCCAGACATGCACCGGGAAAACTGATACTTTAAAGAGTATACCAAGCAGTAACATGGACCACCCGACAATGGTTAAAATGGAGCCAGATGTCTGACCTGAAGGGAGTAAAGTGCCTTCCATACCATAGATCAGGGACATCCCATAAAGCATGATGGCGGAACTGATAATACCGGTCAATAAATATTTAATTGCTGCTTCGAAGCTCTTTTTACGAAAGTGGAAGGCTGTCGCCAGGTAGGCAGGCATAGAGGCCAATTCAATACTCAGGAATATCAAAAGCAGGTTTCGGGCATTTATCATTAACAGACACCCCGTTAGCATGGCGAGGATCATAAAATAAAACTCCGTATTTCTCTTCCAGAAGGATTTGAAAAGCATGAGTGCCAGAGAGGTCAAAAGAAACAAGTATTGCAGATTGTTTCCCAGATGAGTCGAAACCATATCGCCATTGAAAAACGACCCGGTAGTGGTTGACTTGAAATAAAAAGCAACTACAATAACAGCACCGTACAACCCAACTTGTAGTTTTAATCGAAGACCGAAAATGCCCGTCAACAACAATAAAATAGAACCGAAGATGAGGACCAATTCTGCAGATAGAAAGGATAAACCGTCAAGATTTTCGTTAAGAATGGCATTGATCCACGACGAATCCATCACTTTGCACCAAAGGTTTTTATATGTGCTATGAACTGATCAACTGACGCCTGAGAAATATCCAGAACAAATCTGGGCCATATTCCGAGTAAAAGAATTAAAAACACTAGCGGAATAAACATGGCATATTCACGGCGAGTAAGGTCTTTCATAGTTCCTTCCCAACTGGCTTCTCTCACCCAGTAGGAGCCAAAGAACATCCGCTGTAATGTCCATAGGTAATAGATGGCCGAAATCAGGATACCTACTGTAGCAATAATGGCCATACTAAATGGCACGGTACCAATTACTTCAGCAGAAGCAAAAGCCCCCATCAAAACAAGTACTTCTCCTACAAATCCCGACAATCCAGGAAGGCCCAAAGAAGCGA
Source organism: Cyclobacteriaceae bacterium (assembly GCA_965215825.1). Taxonomy (GTDB): domain Bacteria; phylum Bacteroidota; class Bacteroidia; order Cytophagales; family Cyclobacteriaceae; genus JAWPMT01. Next base: position 4,495,294 of record CBDCEM010000003.1, read on the forward strand.
AGAATACAATCACAACCATCACAGTAAATGCGGGTAGCCTGGAAGCTAACCCACTAAAGTTGTCAATCTTCCGATCGTCGGTTCTATCATAAAGTACTCCCACAATCAGAAACAGTGCACCAGAGATCAATCCGTGGGAGAGCATGTGAAACAGTGATCCTGAAACGCCTTCTATGGTTAGTGCACCCAAACCTAGTAGCACAAACCCCATATGTGAAACGGAACTATAGGCCACGAGGCGCTTTAAGTCTCGTTGTGCCAGGGCATTCATACCCCCATAAATAATAGACAGCACTCCAAATCCTGCAATGAGATAAGACCAATTCATGGCAGCATCCGGGAAGATTGGATAAGCTATTCTTAATATACCATAGCCGCCAACCTTCAGGAGCAACCCTGCCAAAATAACGGATATGGGAGTTGGCGCTTCAACATGTGCATCTGGCAACCATGTATGAAAAGGCACCACAGGTAACTTAATCGCAAAACCAAAAATCAGTGCCAGAAAGGCCACTTCCCGAATGGGTAGTCCCCATAGCCAATGTTCAGTACCAGGAGCAAGCAAACTATTAGGCAAATAACTCGATACATCCATCAGGTAAAGCAAGTTGAAGGTATGTATCTCTGTTCCGGGCACTACTGCGGAAATGTACAATCCTATCATTACGATAAGGATGAGCAGAGAACCGACAAGTGTATAGATGAAGAACTTGATCGATGCATAACTTCTTCGTTTTCCACCCCAAATTCCAATGAGGAAAAACATGGGTAGAAGCATCAATTCGAAGAAGAGATAGAACAGAAAAAAGTCTAAGGCGACAAAACACCCTACAATGGACGTTGCCAAAAGCAGGTACAAAAAGAAATACCCTTTCACCTGCTTTTCGATTTTCCAGGAACTGATCACTCCAATGACAAGAATAAATGAGGAGAGAAAAACCAGGGGCAAGGAGAAGCCATCCACTCCCAGGAAATATTCTACTTTAAATACCGAAGACTTACCCAGAGCCAGGTTGAACCAATCCGTTTGTTCAACCAATTGAAAAGATTGCACCAGTGATGTGCTGGTCGCTGGAATTTGATATTGTTGCCATGCTACCGCAGACAAAATAAGTTGAAGAACGGTAGCCCCGAGCGCAATTAATCGAGGTGCTTGTCGCTGTTTGTTAGGAACAACTAATAAAGTGAGGGCAGCGACAAGTGGGATGAATGTGATCAGTGATAATATTCCCATCATCCTTAGAAATTAGTATTGATCATGAGTAATAAGACCAGTATCATCACCATCAGTAAGATGAAAAACTGAGATTGTAAGTCTCTGGACTGAATTTGTTTGACCAGCCATCCAATTGCGTTTGACAACCACGCCGCGAAATTAACGAAGCCATCGATAATATAATGATCAAATAAACGCACACTTTTCGCAAGCACTACGGTTCCTATACTAATAAAATGCAAAAAAGGATCGATCACTTTCTCATCGACAATTCTTGAAAGTGTTGCTAATGATTCAAAAGGTCGAATAAAGGCGTTTGCATAAAGTTGGTCCAGGTACATTCCGTGAAAAGAAAGCCGCTGAAAAATATTGTATTGTTCAGCAATCATCGAAGAACGATCACTGATCTTTTTATCTTGATATTTCAAATAGGCATAAGCCATCCCCGCAATACCTAACCCCACGGAAATTAGTGGTAGCCAGAAATAGTGTGGTTGTTCCTGGCGATGGAAGAGTGTTTCCACCATGGTTGTCCCTTCTCCAAAGGGATTGATTCCATACCAAATCCAAAGAGAACCAAGGGCCAATAACATTAAAGGAAGTTTTACAGTGAGAAGCGGCTCTGAACTTCTCTGATTATTGACAACTTCCAGTTTATTCTCAAAAAAGACTAACCTCCACTGACGGACCATGTAAAAAGCAGTCATTAAAACACCGAGCAGACCAAGAGCTGGAATGAGTTTCCAGATCACACCTCCATTTGTTTGTGCCTTTATTACAGCAGCCAGTAAGATACCGTCCTTGGAAAAGAATCCGCTGAAGAAAGGAAGTCCTACCAATGCCATTAGACTTAAGGTATAAGCCAGAAAGGTAATGGGCATTGATCGCCGAAGACCACCCATAACACGCATGTCCTGCGGATCTAAATGGGGTTGTCTATGATGCATCTCATGAATAATGGCTCCTGCCGTCAAGAACAGGGCTGCTTTAAAAAAAGCATGGGTCCATAAATGGAAGAATGCCATTTCTACCGAGCCAACACCAATGGCCAAAATCATGTATCCCAACTGAGAGATGGTTGAATATGCCAGCACTTTTTTGATATCGAATTGGGTCAAAGCAAAAAAAGCAGCCAGAATCACGGTAAATCCACCGATGATGGCCGTTGCAAGAAGTACAGGCTCAGGGAATATGACAGCAACTCGAATTAACAAATAAACACCTGCAGCCACCATGGTCGCGGCGTGGATCAGTGCAGAAACAGGTGTGGGGCCTGCCATTGCATGCGGCAACCAGGTATGAAAGGGAAATTGCGCTGATTTTCCCATGGCTCCAATCAATAGCCCTACTGAAGCAAATATTAGCCATGGCTCTCCCCGCAAAACATTCAATTCAGACAGGAACAAATTGCCTGTGTTGGCCCAAAGCGTGAGTATTCCAGCAAGCAGAAAAACATCAGCGACGCGATTGGTAATAAATGCAATTCTGGAGGCCTGACTGTTTTTAATATCCTTGTACCAAAATCCGATTAGCAAATAAGAAGCAAACCCTACCAGTTCCCAGAAAACAAACAACAATAAAAGGTGATCTGCAGCCAGTAAACCGATCATCGAAAACGTAAAAAAACCGAGCTTGCCGAAATACCTGTAACGCTCCTCGCCTTCGAGGTAAAAAGTGGAGAAAAGGTGCACCAATAACGAAACGAAATAGACCAGGGCAATAAGCGAAAGGGAAATACTGTCCAGTCGCCATCCCATTTCAAATCCGGGAAACCACTCAAATGTGAAGGAATAGGAAGACTCCAATCCGAAAATAAGTTGGCTCAGGGTCAACAAAAGTCCGGTGATCATTCCCACAAGAATCAATGGGATCAACAATGATTTTTTACGCAACACATATAGCAGCAGTCCCTGGATAAGGGGTAGCAATAAAATCAGGCTATATAGGGTCCAGACACTCAATTTCCTAGCTTATTTAACTCGTTCAGGTTCGTGGTTTTCATCAATCGATATATATTAAGCAATATGGCCAGTCCGATTGAAACTTCTGCAACTGCAATGACAATGATGAAAATGGCCAGCATTTGCCCTTGTAAAGTCGGGTCAGTTCTGGAAAAGATAACGAGATTCAGATTGGCAGCATTCAACAGCAATTCTGTCCCGATAAGAATGAAAATAAGGTTCTTTTTGGTAAGGATAATGATGATCCCGATACAAAAAAGTGCTGCTGCCAAATACAGACCGTATGTTGCGAATGTGATCATGTCGTTGCTTTGATTTTGGCGAGAAATGCCGCCCCTACAAGTACAACCAATAATAAGTAAGCAATCAATTCAAAAGCCACCAGATTGGTGGTCATCAGTTGTATACCTATTTGAGGCAGTTGTTGCTGATTTGCCATATCTGCAGTTGTTTCAGGGATCTGAAGTCCCTTAATTACCCGGATCATCAGGTAAAAAATCAATCCTCCAATTACGATGGCTGGGAGCCTGTATCGACTGGATGAATTTAATTTTCCATCACTATCACGTTTGGTCAGCATGATACCAAAAACCATCAAAACCACAATACCTCCTGCATAAACAAGGATCTGAACTACAGCCAAAAACTCCGCGCCAAACAATATAAATACCGCTGCCAAACTCAGTAAGGTGAGCACCAGTAACAAAGCTGCGTGAATGACATGCTTACAAAAGATAATTCCCAGAGCCGCCAATAAGGCAATTCCACCAAAAAACCAGAAAAGAATCGCTTCAATACTCATTCCGTAATATCTGGTTGATCTTCTGCCCCTTCATCTTTCTTTTTGATCACAGGTTTAACAACAGACTTTTTCATGACCGGCTTTACCTTAGATTTAATGACTGGTTTAGGACTTATTTTCTTTTCAGAGATTCCAGTGTCGCCAACATGCTTCTTAACTACAGGTTTTACCACTGACTTGGGCTTGATGATGGGCTTAGGGCTCACCGCTTTCTTGTCAGCTTCAGTAAGACTCTCAGGCTTCTTAATGATTGGTTTGGTCATAACAGGCTTCACCTTTGGCTTGATCACAGGTTTCGGTAGTGATGCTTTTGCTTCCTTAGATTGACCTTCAAGCGGACTTTGGGCAAGCTTTACCTTTGGTCTGAATACCGGTTTCTTTGTTGCTGCTCCGGTTGAATCGACGGTTGGCTTCTTCGCAGGGGGAACTCTTGGCTTGAAAATGGGCTTCTTTGTAGTAGATGCAACTTCATCTGCTGCTACAGTTGCCTTAGTACTGCCTATAACCGGCTTTTTAGCAGCCGTTGACGGCTTTACTTTTGCCGCTTCCTTGGCTGCCTGATACTCCTCAAATGCCTTTCTCTTCTCCAGAATCTCAAGAGGGGTCATCTCTGCAAATACATAATTATGGTCCTCCACCTCAAACTCGCTGAAGTCGTAGACTTTGGTCATGGTCAGACATTCTGTAGGGCAAACCGTGGTGCAAAGGCCACAAAAGCAGCATTTGGCCATGTCAATATCAAATTTGGCCGCATATATTCGCTTGGGGGTACCATCAGAGGTCTTCCCTATTTCTACTGATGATCTTACCGGCTCTATATCAATGCAGTTGACCGGGCAAACCTTGGCGCACTTGTCACAGACAATACAGTCATCGATCTCATTGTGCAATCGATACCTCCCATTATCAGGTACGGGTAGCGATTCTGCTGGATATTGTAAGGTCGCAATCCCTTTATCCCACTCAAAGTAGTTTTCCTCATGTATACCTACTGGCTTCCGTTGCTCACGGGCATCGACCAGATGCCTGACCGTCAGCTTCATCCCTTCCGTGATGGTCGCTATTGATTGCTTTATTTGTTTGAAGTATCCCGACATTCTATCTCAGCGTTACATGACCCATAGTCTCCAAATGGCGATCAAAAAAACCAAAATTAATGCTGCTGGAGTCAGGTATTTCCATGACAAACTCATGAGTTGGTCTACCCTCAACCGTGGCAAAGTCCATCGAATCCACATTTGAATAAGTACGAAAAAAGTAGCTTTCCCCACTAACCAGAATGCACCCCAATACGTTCCTGTGGTCCAGTCTGCAAGGGCAAAAGAACCCAGGTTTGGAAACGGTGTTTGCCAACCTCCCAAAAACAAAAGTGCCGCCAGAAAGGAAATCAGCAACATCATTCCATATTCGGCCAGCATAAAAATACCGAACTGAAAACCGGAGTATTCCGTGTGATACCCTCCAATTATTTCTGATTCACTTTCCGGCAAATCAAAGGGAGCTCGATTGGCTTCAGCCAGGCCGGCTATAAAAAAGATCAAAAAAACAGGGATTAGTAGAGGCACCCTAAACAGATTCCAGTTGATGAAGCCGCCAACCTGGGAGGTATTTATACCCAAGGATTCAATTCCAAAAAGGTAATTCTCTACTCCGGTACCTTGCTGTAACACGATGGATTGTAGGTCGACGCTTTGACAAACCATGATCACACACAGCACACTCAACCCCAACGGAATTTCATATGAAATCACCTGTGCAGATGAACGAATGGCGCCATACAAAGAGAATTTGTTGTTAGAGCCCCAACCGGCCATGAGGATACCCAATACATCCAATGAAACAAATGCCAATAAGAATATGATACCTGTTTGAATCCCACTGCCTGGCTCCTGGTCCGTCAATGGCAAGAGTGCATAACCTGTGAATATGGAACCAAACACAACCAGAGGAGCCCAGGTAAATAAGGTACGGTCTGCCTTCAGTGGAACTATGTGCTCTTTTTGAAGCATCTTGAGCAAGTCTGCTACTGTTTGCAATAATCCGATTGGTCCAACCTCCATTGGTCCAACCCTACTTTGAATGAACGCGGAAATCTTCCGTTCGCCGTAGACGCCTAAAACAACGAAGCCAAGTAGAAAAGGAAGATAAAATAAGAAAGCGATCATCCACTACAAAACTGACAGTCAATCAAAAAGGTTGAACGACGACACGAAATTACTACGAGCCGAGCGGAGAACGTAGTGTCCGGGCAACTAAACCCGATTTTTTGTATCAATAATGATGGTCACCGGGCCATCATTCTTCAAAAAGACCTGCATATCTGCTCCAAACTCACCTGTTTCTACTTTTGAAGTAGTTCCTTTCGTGATGGATTCAATGAATTTTTCGTATAAAGGGATCGATATTTCAGGTTTTGCAGCCTTAATGTACGAGGGACGATTTCCTTTTTTGGTACTGGCGTGTAAAGTGAATTGACTTACGATCAAAAACTCTCCTTTCACGTCAAGCGAACTCAGGTTCATTTTGCCTTCTTCATCAGAAAAGATCCTGAGATTCAGTACTTTTTTAACCAACCAGTCAATATCTTCTTGCCCATCCGACTCTTCAATACCCAGAAAGATCAGTTGACCTTCGTCAATGGCACCTCTGATTTCTCCATTTATCGACACATTAGCCTCATGAACACGTTGTATGACAGCAATCATAATGGAAATAAGGAATTTGTAATGATTAAAATCCTAGCAATACCAAGCTAAAATAAGCAACTATGACAATCGTGCATATTATCTTTTGCAAATTGGGGATATTGGTCTTAAGAAAAGAAATGGTTAGACTCCAGGATTAGAATATTCCTTGTATCTCGGACTTCACAAAATCAAGGGCCTGTCTTAGGGAATCTGCTGAGCGAGCCATACTCAAATCAATGATATTCTTGGCAAGCGCCAGACTCTTCTCCTCACCCTCAAGGTTACCGCCTGCTTCGTTGATGATACTGATTACATCTTCTACCGCACTTTGGACATACGACCAGGCCTCGGAAGACATGTATACTTGCTGGGAAAGGTTATGATTGAACTCTTCACGTACTTCATTGATCAAAACATGTTGATATTCTATGGCGGTCAACTCTGAATTGTTGATCCTTGAAATCAGGTTGTTGGGAGATATTCGTTCCAAAAGCAAACAAACTCTTTCATAAGCCTGCAATCGTACAGGTATTACAACTTCCTGACTTTTTTGAGCGATCTGCAATCGAATCTCATCTAGCTGCTTATTGAGAAATGAACGCACCAACAGGTAAGCCAAATACAAAACCAAAGTAGCAGGGCCTAAAACTTTTATCAGATCAATCAAAGGTTCCATGGAATGAATAGTCACGTTAAATTGTTACGGATCAAATTTAGTTATTTTGTGATCCTGATTTCGAGCAATTAACGTTCGAAGATCAAGCTTGTTACATTTACTGATGACGGAAAATCCAATCGAGATAACGGAAGAGGCGGCAAAAGAGATCCAAAACATCTTTGAGCACAAACAGATTCCTGCAGATTATTCACTGCGAGTAACAGTGAAAGGTGGTGCTGGCTGTGCCGGAGTTAAGCTTACACTAGGATTTGACAAACCAAAAGAAGACGATTTGACACTTGATGTTCAAAACATTCCAGTCTTGATCCGGAAACGGGAATTGATGTACATAATGGGCAAGAAAGTAGATTTCTACGATGAAGCAGATGCTCGTGGTTTTCTATTTGTAAATCAATAATCTTCCTTCATCAGGTTTTTCGTCCTTTTTAACGAGTATATCATCTACTGATCGAACAGTGAATTTCATCGGTTGACCCAGGGTCCAAGTATTTGTACCTTCACTTCATGAAAAAGTCAACCTTACTGATCGCTACATGCCTGTTTATCCTGGTGGGTTGCGGTGCAAAAAAAAACACTGAGAGTAATACCGAAAGTGGTGTTTCTGTTGAAGAAATAGAAAAATTGGAAGCTTCCGCAGATGAAGCAGAAAACCTCTCTCAAGAGATAGAGCAGTCTGCTCAAGAATTAGATGACCTTTTGAATGACCTTGATAACATCGAAGAAAAATGAAACATTTAAGAATATTGGTTTTCGGCATTGTCTTACTATTGATATGCGGCCAAGTGGTTGCACAGGGCAATTCCAATAAAAACAAGGATAAAAAAGAAGATGCCCAGAACAGTGGTAATAAGAAGAACAACGAAAAAGGAAATAATGGTCGTGGAAATGGCAACCAAAACGATGATGATGATAAGCAAAATCGTGGTAACAATGGAAAAAAAGGGAACGCCCCTGGACAAGACAAGAAAGACAAAGACCGGGATCGCGACGATGACGACAATGATGACGATGATGACGATGATGGAAACAAAGCTGATAGCGATAAATCCAATAGAGGTAACGCTTTCGGCAAGAATAAAGGGGAATTAAGTGGAAAAGAATTTGGCCAGGAAAGAGCACGGCAAGCCAAACTTAAATCTGAGGAAAAAAGGAATAAGTTAGACAAGGCAATTGAAGATAAGGAAGGGAAAATCAAAGAGGCGAAAGACCGCATCGACAAGAAAAAAGCGGAAATCGACAGAGCCAGTAAGGACAAGAGTATGTCTGAAGAAGCTTTAGCGCGAGCGCGAGAGAGGATTGAAGCCGCGGAGCAAAAAGTAAAAGAACTTGAGGAAAAAATTGCCCGAGGTAAAAAAAACCGAAACCTGTAGGGCCTTCAAAAAGTCATTTCACACAGGATTTTGCATTAATTATATCCTCTTTTTGAAAAAATAAAAGCTGCCTCTTTCGAGGCAGCTTCTAACTTTATCGATCAATTTCAATTAATTGATTGGCTCGATACGAACGAGGATTATATTGTAACCACCTCGAGCATCTTCGCTTGCGACTACCCCTGCAGCAGACGTAAGTGTTCCTTTACCGAATTGCATATCATTGATTTCTCCAACTCTTCTGATGGTTGTATCATCATCAGCAGCACCCGTATTTCCAGCACTTTGACGAGGAGCCTGATTTGCACCAAACCCAATTTCCTCATCTTCTTCTGTTCCTGCATCATACAAATACGACTGAACACTGTAATCCACACCTGATTTTGGAGATCCATCTTCATTGAATAGCTCAACGCCATTGTTGTTGAAAGAAAGGAACCAATCGTTTGACTGAATAAACATGGTTGCAAAACCGAATTTATCGCCAGGCGTCGCGGTAACAGTGAATGTCATTACTTGACCAGGATGCACAGGAGCCATTTGGTCTGCTGCCACTGCGGCATACCCCTGATCTGTCAAATAAGTAACGGCTGTGGCCGCTGATCCGTCCTCAGCTAGTGTTTCAAGGCCACTTTCGGCCACTGCAACTTCTCCCTGTGTGAAAAGAGGATCCATTTCATCCCCGGGGAATACATAAGCCAAACCTGGAGCAAATGGAGTATGAGAAGAAGATAGTCTCAATGGAGAGCTGTCTCCGTCCGTACCTGTAGCAGCAAGGAATCCATAAAGAACAGCTGGGTTTCCATCTTCAGCGATCTGCTTAAGTCCATATCCAGGATCAGCAGCACCTTTCTCAAATAAAGGATAATCCAATGCGTGAACCACGGCTAGTCCTGGAGTAATGACAGTTCCATTTCCTGCACCAGCAAGATTGGTAATGGTCAAGTTGAACTGACCATCGATAAAGCTAAGAATCACCTCGATTCTATCCGTTACATCGCTTTGCTGCAATCGAACAGCTGTGTTATCATCGTCTGTACCATTCTCATCATTTGGATCAACTGCAGCCCAGGCTGCTGGGTTCTCTTCTTCTGTACCCGCATCCCAAAGCATCACCTGTCCTGTGATATCTCCAGTTACTGGCTCTCCGCTTCCATTATATAAAGCAATTCCTTCTACATCAGGTGCATAGAACCAGTCGTTGGACATGGCTTCCATGGTAGCAAATGACAAGTACGTTCCAGGAACAGCTTTGAAATCAATCACGTAGCTATCACCTGCATTTGGGGCAGGACCAGCGGCACTTGCTCCTGCAGGCGTATTGAATACTGTCGAAGAAAGAAGGTCTACAGTATTGTATAACGTGATCTGAAACTGAGTTTCATTGTCTGCCGTGTCATCTCCGACATTTACAACGACAATACCATTTACAGTATTGATCCCGTCAGTTACAGCAACAGAAAGGTTAAATGATGCAGCAGTTTCAAAATCAATAGCATTCATGTCATTGATAGAGAGCTCGCCGGAAGTTTCATCTAAAATGAAAGCAGTTCCCGTGTTTCCTGATGTAATACTGAAAGTCAGTTCATTGCTTTCAGGGTCAGTAGCTGTTAAAGTGCCTACCACTGTTCCATTGCTCATGTTTTCTGTCACCGCATATACGGCTCCATCAAACGAAGGGGGTAAGTTGACGGATTCGTCATCGCTACAACTGATCAGTAATACTGACAGAAGTAAGCTAAAAACGGCTAATCGACTAAACTTGGTAAGATTCATACAAAAAATAAATTTTTAAAACGGTTTACATTATAATATTTGGCCATACAGCAGGTCTCGCAGATCGGGTTGGTCGGTGAAATTCGCATTTGTTCAAAAGCGTCGCGCTCTGGACAGTTTTGCGTGTCGCTGTGCTGACAATCAAGAAAAGAGAGAAGATTCAGGAGGCAATTTCAGTGGTTGAAATTGCCCAAACTGAATAATAGAAAAGGATTCTGAAACTGGCTTTTATTCTTAAAAACGGCCATTAAAAGCAAAAATCCAAGGGTGGCATGGTCCTGCGGATATAGGTTACTCGATTAATAAGGAGAGTATTTTATCATTTCAGGAAAATTATCCTATTCAATAAACTTGTCAGGTTCTAATCAATCAACTCAGAATAAATGGGGGGGAACTCCCTGCTAAAAATCTTTATTCTGATGATCAAAAAACTAATCAACCAAAAATTCGGGTCATTCATCAAAGATTTCAGGCCAACCAACGAGAATACGCATCTCACGAGTAGGCCTATTCACATCTTTGTATCAGCTGGAAATTTAAGAGTGAGACAGGCAGAGGGAGTCGCCAACGAAGTGACTTCCTCTCTTTTTAGACCACAGGTCTTTTCAACCATAACATCGCCCTAAGAAATTTAAAATTACCTGCTAGACAAATCTTCGACAATGATCGGGTCGCTACGAGTTAGCGACCTTTTTTTTATTTTAAATACTACAAACTGCTTTGAGGTTAAAACCGGATCAAGCAATAAATCTGGGGGCAAATTGAATTATCCATAGATTTTAGCGAGTCGATATAGAAAGAATGAGATGTTTCTGACGCCACGGAATTGAGACCTGAAAGCCTTGATCTTTGCATTAAATGATTCTGCGGCAGCGTTTGTACTTCTTCGTTCAAAGAAGTTCAAGATGGTTTCATAGTGGTTTTCAATGGTATTCGCCAGGGTTTTGAAGGACTTAAAGTCAGCTAGTTCTACATCATTATACCATCTTGCCAATTTGGTATAAACTACTCCTTTGTCTTTTCCGGTATGGTAGATATGTCCCAACTTCTGAGCCAACTCATAAGCTTGTTCTAATCTGGGGTAAAGTCGAAAAAGAATCTCTGCACGGTGAATCTGAGAAGGACTCCATTTTTCTTTATTCTTGAAAAGTAGGTATCTACTTCGAGCGAGTAATTGCTTGGGAGAATCTCCATTTTCCAATCGCTGTGTTACATATTTTTCACCAAGTTCTTTAGCTAACGATATTTCTGTATTCTCCTGATCTATTGCCTCCCATCGATATTTGATTCGCATTTCTTGCACCGCATCATAGGCCAGTTTTTGAACATGGAAACGATCGGTTACTAAAGTGGCTTTGGAGAAAACCTTCCTCACTATTTCTTGCATGGAAACCGCCATATCTAGGGTCACTTCTTGAACTGATCTACGTTTTTCAAAGGATATTTTTCTTTTAAGAATAGCCTTTATTGTCTCACTATCAGTGCCTTTGATAATAGCAACCAAACATCCTTTGTTTCCTTTTGCTGCCTTGTTCGTGATAATGGTGTAGAGCTCTCCCTGAGAAAGAGAAGTCTCATCAATGGTCAGGTAAGGACCAATATTATCAGGAAAAACCACATAATTCTCTGCATGAGTAAGTTGATCCCAGGTACTATAATCACTCAAATGCGTGGCATACTGTTCCTCAAGTAGCTTTCCATTAACATGGAAGTAATTACCCAGGCTTTTACAGCTTACTGGCGTTGTGTCGATGCACTGCTTTTAAAAAAGCCGCAAACTCTTTAGTCATGCGGGTCCCCTTAGCCACTAGTTCCCAATCTCTGGAAACCACTTGATTCATGGTCTCATTTAGCCACCTTCTACGCTTGACTTTTAGGTAACTCGCTTTACCCCGGATAGGAAAATCCTTGATGGTTACCTCTTCGAAAAAGCCCTTAGAGCTGAGTTTATGACCCAGAAATTCGGAAGGAGCTAATTCCCTCTCTAATAAACTGATCCAGTAACCTTCTTCTGTTTTCTCTACCGCAGTGACATCAAAGTAGGTCAGAATGCCTTCAGGCAAAATCAGAGATGCTAATTCCTTTTCCAATGATTGTTTTTGGAAATCGAAATTAGACTATATGTAGCTACTCCACAGATTTATTGCTTGATCCTTAAAAACATCGACAGCTAAGAACGCTGGATTTTATTAGCTTAGTTTGTGAAACGTCGATCGACAGTACCCTAACAACACCTTAAGACACATGTTTAGAAAAAGTGGCGATGCTATCCTTTTTTGCCTTAGCATGTACATTCTTTCTAATGTAATTGTCTTTTTTATGGTAATTGAATATGTGCGTTTCGGCTATGGTTCTGGGCCTTCAAATAACGCTGAAATCATCGGCTGGATCGGGGGGCTTTGGCTCCTTGCCAGTATCATAATTTTATTGAAGGCAATAATTACCAGAGAAAAGTTTGACAGGAAACTAAAGTTATCTGCTGGTTTCATTGCCGCCATCCTCCTCTTTATTTTGGTGTTAAGCTTCGTATGAACCAGGAAATTCTTCAAAACAAAATGTATCACTTCAGATTCTTGTTCTTATGATGGCGAGGTATCTATTTTTAACTAGATACATTTTACCTTTTCATCTTGAAAAAAATAGGGATAATTGGCGCAGGTTGGTTGGGTCTCAGGCTGGCCAGGCACTTTAAAGGGAAATTCGAGGTACACCCTACCACCAGAAGTGCAGAAAAGTATGAAGGCCTCAAAAAAGAAGGTTTTCGACCCACAAGAATTGAATTCCCAGGAGATCAGGTTCAAGGTTCTTTAATGAAATGGAGCCTATTGGAAAAAATGGATGTCCTCATCATCACTGTCAATTTTTCGAAGAAGACTGAAATACCTGTACTAGATGCTCGCTTCGAAAACGTCCATCGATTTCTAAATGGTTTCAAAAAACAGATATTCCTGATGAGTTCCATTGGTGTATATCCACAGATGGCTGGCGAAATCACAGAAGATACAACCTCTGTGGAGGAGCTTCAACCTAACATTTGGTCAGTGGAACAACAGATGCGTAGATACTTCCCTCAAATTAATGTACTACGGCTCGGCGGATTAATGGGAGATGATCGGTACTTAAGTAAATACAAAATTGCTGATACAACGCAAATGGCCAATCATGTTCACTATGAAGACATTGCTCGTGTTATCGAACATATGATTTCCCTTCAATCATCAGGAATGATCTACAATGTAGTGGCACCCGAACACCCCACGAAGCAAGCTATTTTGGACCAGCAATTGGGTAATACGAAAACGAAAGAAATCGCAGCACCGTCGGTCAGAATCGTTTCATCTAAAAAACTAATGACCGAACTAGAGTACACTTTTAAACATCCTGATCCCAGGTTTTTCAGGTAGGCTGTTATTGAAAAGACATAAATAAGTTGGAGAACGAAGCATACAATCAATAGACATCATGATAATAAGAATATTTAAAGCCACGGTACGCAAAGAGTTGCATGAGGAATTCGAATCAAAATTCATTCAAGTTTCAGTACCTCTGGTCAAAGCTTATAAAGGGTTGACCTATATGGAGATTGGGCGACCCTCAAAGTGGAATCCGGAAGAATTTCTAATGATCACACATTGGGAAAGCATAGAACACCTTATCCATTTCGCAGGTGAGCAATGGAACGAGCCACATATACCTCCGGGGATGGAATCTTACATTGCTGATTGTTCACTGGATCATTTTGAACAAATAAAGGACTAGTTATTTCTATCACAAAGCCTAACCGATCAATGCTTTCCTCTTTAGCCTTAGGACTGGAATGCTATTGTAAAATAACATAAGAACTTCTATTCACGATTTCTGAATTTGCTGCTGACGATACGCAGAGGGAGAACATCCTTCAAATTTTTTAAAGGCTACATTGAAGGAAGTCCGGTTATTAAATCCAACATCAAATGCAAGCAGGTTGATCCGGGTATCAGCCGACATTTGCTTTTTTGCCTCTTCGACACGATAGCGGTTAATGAAATCCGAAAAGTTCATTTCAGCTTGTTCATTGATAATTTGTGAAAGTTGATGGGGAGTCATGGCTAATTGGTCCGCCAGACTACTCAATCTCAATTGGCTATTGGTATAAATTCGGGTCTCTGAGAGATAGGTCTGTACACGGAGATAAAGGTGGTTACCAGCAGTTGGTGTAATGGTAGACGATTGGTACTTCAGGTCGTTGGCTTTTATCCCATTGAGAAGTTTGCTCTTTGAAAAACCCAGGTATCCTATGAAGTAGATGAAAACTGCGTAGCCCGTTGCGATCAGATAATCTGATGTCAGATTTGACCTTCGAGCAAAAATCAGAATGTAGTTAATGAGAAATAGAGAAATGAACGTACCAAAAGCCATCCATATCTGAGTAAGCCAGTTGTCCCAACTCATTAACTTCACCCCTAATCCATGTCGGAAATGGACAAGTGCACGTCGGATCAAGATCAGGTAAAAGATCATAGATATCATTCCACCCACAGGTAAGAAAACGGAATTCATGAGACTTTCATGCCAGACCATGGTTAACATTAGTTTGGTATCCGTAGGACTGAAATAGTAGTGACCCAGATAAGCTAGAACCGTTACTGGCACCAAGAAATGCGGCCATAACTTACGCCATTGCAGGGAATTGGACCGAATGGCTTCCTTAAAATAAAAGAAGAGTACTACTCCATACAGATAAGGAAACGCCAGGCTTACCCCAAGCAGATGGGGAAATTCCATGAAATATCCTGACCAAAACCATACATTGTCCAGTAGGGAGAGCGAGAAGAGACCCATCAAAAGACCCAGGAGCATGTTCTTTTTATCTAATGACTTAACAGTCATAAGGATTGCTCCTAAAAAGGTTCCCTGCGCAGCGGCCACCAGAAAAAGAATCTGCCAGTGATCGAATGATGTTTCCATGGGTTTGAATTTAGAAACCCAAAACATTAAAATCGACAAGAATTATAAATATTGACGCCCTTTTCAATGTTTTATCGTGATCTCCATAAAAAACAAATGATCATGAAATACTTACTCTGCGCTTGTCTTATTGTTTTTGCCTTGACCAAAACAAAAGGGCAAGAGCCAAAAGAAATATTGAAAAAAGTCAATTCCACGGTGATGTCCAATGTGTCCTTGACCTATGATTACCTCTATGACGGTTGGGGGAAAACGGCTGGTCAATTTTCAGGCCATGTGACCCTTGAAAAAACACAAGGTTTGAAATTACTGGTCATGCTGAACACACTGGAAAAGAGCGGTGGCACGAAAAGAGAAGAAGTCATTTTTACCGATGGTGATCAATTAAAACTCCTGGATAAAACGGAAAATATCATGAAAGTGGGGTCCGGTAGTGGAGGATCGGGTTATTTGATGTCTTATGCCTTTTATGCCGTTTTTCGGGAGTTTTTAATTCCCGATCCATTTGCCCAGGCAATGGCAGATCCTACCCTTTCTTTCGAAGGGATGGAGGTTGTAAATGGCGTGGATTGCTACGTTATTGGCACCAACAACCCGTGGGGAGATCGTAATTTCTGGTTCATTGGCAAGGAAGATTATCAGATTTATGGTCAAAAACAGGAGAATAAAATTCCTCAAACAGAAGGAGGATTCACTTTTGAGATGTCGAATGTTCAATTCAATGAACAGTTCACTTCATCTGATTTCGAAGTTTTGCAGGGGAACGCAACTGTGATCCAGGAAGACAAGCGACTGATTGCCGTGGGCGAGCAAGCTCCGGAGTGGTTACTCAAAAATAGTTCTGGACAAAATGTATCCAGTCGCCAGTTGAGAGGCAAGAAAGTCATCCTGGATTTCTGGGCCAGTTGGTGTGCACCTTGCTGGGAGATCATGCCAACCATCGATCGATTAAAAAAGGAATACTCAAACAAAAATGTAGAGGTTTTTGGAGTCAATGTATGGGAAAATCCGAAGCTAGATGTAAATCAATATTTGAAGAAAAAAGAATTAAATCACTACAACGTGTTGTTCGATGATGAGGCCACCGTAGCTAAAAGCTTCAAGGTCGCCGCGCTGCCATTGGTAGTTGTGATTGATGAAACAGGAAAGATCCTATATCTCAACAGTGGCAGGGATCCGGAACTGTATGAAAATGTGAAAAAGCTGATGAATTGATAAGTAATTAAAGTGGAGTTGGTAACCATTACCTACTCCACTTTTTCTACTTCCTCACCAAACTGAATCGGAGAGAAGATGGCGAAAAGAACTCATATATTCAGTCTTAAATACCCAATGACTGGTTGAAACCGTATAACAAGAACACTATTGCAGGCAATTAAATTTAGCCCTGGTCGTGTCATCATATGTATAGAAGTAACCCAAATATCGGAGGCGCTATCGCCGCAGCAATTGGCTTTCTGTTTTTATTATTACTCCCTTTTGAGGGTATTTTCAGGGCTTTCCATGTGAGTGAATTCTATGTAGTAAGTCTGGGAGATTTGCTGAAAAACCTAATCATCATGGCCTGTGCCATCATGCTTATCTATCGATTTGGCTACCAAAGCATAGCCGGATCAACCACGTGGAGAACAAAAAATACGTTTCTGATTATCATTCCGTTTTATTTTGTTTTGGCTGGTCCAATCCAATACATGTTACTTGATTACGAGTTTGACGCTATACAAGCAACTGAAGTGCTTGTGTTGTTTTTGTCTATGTTATCCGTAGGGTTCTCAGAGGAATTGGTATTTCGTGGGTTTATCTTGCCTCACCTGATTGCGGGTACAAATCCCAGCCATTCTTTAGTCGCACCTATTTCAATATCGGCCTTGCTTTTTGGCGTACTTCATTTCCTGAACCTTTTGTCAGCAGACTCAGATGTTATGACCGTATTCGCACAAGTAATCTATGCTTCAATGTTTGGAGTTGCTTTTGGCATCATTCTATTGCGTACTGGCAGTATTTTCCCGTTAGGATTGCTTCATGGGCTCATCAATTTTTCGAGTAACATCCACGATTTACCCGGAGGGCTGGAACCAGCCAACATCGATGATTTCAAAATATGGGAAGCTGTATTAAGCATAGCTATCGTGATTCCGTTTTTTTACTTTGCCTGGAGACAACTACCGAACATCAATCGCAAAAATTTGATGAATAAATACATCGATAGATCAGGCATTTAACATCAATTGAATTGTCCTACCTATAAAAAGAAAGGTGGAGCATGGAACTCCACCTTTGCCATAGAACCAGCATCGGTATTACTCCGCCAAACAGAGCATACATCTTATCGACACGGTCGGCTTCGCTCCACGGTCGGGTCAACTGTCATGCCACACGGCAGCCAACATCTGAAGTTTTCCAACGATGTGCATATTTTGTGCTCAATCAGGTATGGTTCTATCCAAAAATCAACCTAGTAGATCACAACGTGATCAGTCATGTAAATATTGACAATTAAATTATCAATTGAAAATATAATTATCATTTTCTATGATAATTCTTACTTTATGTCGTTTAGTCACAACTTCGCTCGCGAACTGGAGATTAACCGCGTTAAACGGTCAGCATATAAAGTTTCATACTTGATATCACTCAGGTGATAGAAGAGAATAAAGAGATGAAAGAAGACTCCTTATCTTCATAGAGAGAATGAAAGGATTTTGATCCTTGTAAACGCTACTTAGGCCCCTAAACTTTTCAGCAAGCCTTGCCTTATTCTTTTAGCTCAATCCCATACTTGTCCTTTAGGCGCTTTTCCATCTGAATGGCCAACCTCCGATTATGGCGACGTACGCTATACCTTTTCCACCAAAACCAGGCGGCAACACACACTGCCACTACCAACATAACAGATAGGCTAAGGGTCTTCAACAGCGACCACTGCTCCTCTTCAGCAAGTTCCTGACGATGTTTTTCATAGAGTTGTGCAATCATCGAGTTGTTGCTGGCATTGATGATCTCGTACCGTTCTCTGGCCATTCGATACACATGACGCATAGCACGTCCACGAATTTCCGGGTCTTTGATACCCAGAGAATCGAGGTACTGAACCGCTCCGAAAAGTTCCGGTGCTTTCGACAGCTCTATATTCCTTTGTTGAAGGTCCTGCAATTCCTGATAATTGAGATCGCTGATATTGATTTCCAAAGAGCGAGTAAACGCCCAAATAGCCGAGTCCATTTTGTTCTCAGAGAAATAAACCCGACCAAGGTTGAAATAAGGACTTATTTTCCTCTTTTTGAAATTTCGAGATAGCCTGATCGATTCATAGAAATGTCTCTTCGCAAGTTCGAATTGACCTTGGATTCGTAAAACGTTCCCTTTATTATTTTGCACTTTACTTAAGTGAATGGCATCTCCACCATTGAAATGTTCTGCTCGGTCATAACATAGTAAAGCGCTATCTAAAAATGCCTGCTCACCACTTTCTGTGGCCTGCATGCGATTAATGACACCTAGCTCCAGCCAAATATTGCCATACATCGTTGTATCTGATAGGTTAGGGTTCGTTTCCAGTAATTTCAAAGCCAATAAAAAAGCCTTCAACGCTTCTTCAATTTCCCCCTGATGCTTGAGGGAGAGTCCCCGGTCATAATTCACATCTGAGTGAATCTGATAGCCTACTTCACTTGCCGATTTCATTCGATCATATCGCAATTGCTCAGCTATCACATGTACGCCCTTTCGCTCAGCGATATACGCAAGATTTTCGTAGAGTTGTTGAACTCTGTTGGCGTTTCCAAGCTGCTCATATACGCTGATACCTCCAAAATAGAAATGAAATGCATTGGCTACGTCATCCTTGTGGTCATAGATGTACCCTAACAGGAAGTGTGCTTTACCCATGGTCAGTAAATCCTCCTCTTCCAAAGCGCGATCCATTGCATTTTGTGCGTGTATAAGAGCATCATCAGGTGAATTTTGATAGGACTCACGCGCCAATTGGTAGTGATCCATCGCGGTAAGCTCACCTTGAGCAGAGAGGCTGATGGTGATAGTCATCAAGAGTAACAACAGTAAAGTGCTGCGTAGGTTGGTTTGGGGCCTGTGCATAGTATGATTCTCCAGCTAATTCACCGGTATAGATAATAAAAAAACCGCACACATTGGTGCGGTTTTCAGAAAAAATGCAAATTATTTTTTCAATCTGCTGGTGGAGGAGGGTTATTACCTCCGGTACCCCCATCATCCCCACCTGTATTTTCAAGGTTTGGTAAAGGAGTGGAGTGCATTTCCTCCAAATCTGTTGTTAAACTACATCCAGACAAGATTATACTTAAAATAAAAATTACAGAAACGAAATACGTGCGAGTTCTTTTCATGATGTGTGGTTTTTATATTTTTTAGAACAAAACATTCATTAAAGATAGCGGAAATGAATAAATGCAAATAATAATTGCATTATAAAATTCACAGTTAAACTCGCATGAGTTAAAGTGGGATTAAAATAGCAGTGGTTTCTCTGAATTTGTAAAAGGATAATTGGCAGATAGTGATCAATATCCCCTACGATCAACCTTAGGGTATTGCATAGCTACTTCCACTCTGATCCTGGAAATGGCAATCATCAAAGCACTGCGATACTCAGGCCAGTGACACTACAAATTGGTACGTATGCCCCATAACTCCGGAAAGAATCGGTGATCTACGACTCTTCTGAGCCATTCCACACCTGACGATCCTCCGGTCCCGGGTTTGTAACCCAGAATACGTTCTACGGATACAAAGTGCCTCCAGCGGTATTGTGAAAAAATATCTGACAACTCGACCAGGTCTTCTCCCAAAACGTACAGATCGTTTTCCGGAGAGGGGTCCTTATAAACCTGATGCCAGGTCTTTGCTACACTTTCATTAGGTTCGTATTTTTCTCCCCAGTTCCTGTCCAGGCAATGCCCATCGATCTCGTAGCCCCTCCGGTCAAGCATTCGGATCACTTCATCATACAAACTCGGTGAATCAAAATTTTCACGGATATGAGGATAGACATGTGGCACATTGCGATGTACTTCACACATTCTCTCGTTTTTGTTTCCAAGAATGAATTCAATATGACGATACATAAATGACTGCTGACCAGAAGCCACATTCAAGTAATCCCTGAATTGATTAAAGCCATTGGGGGTAATCGTCGAGAGTACCTCCCATACATTTACAATCAACTTCAAAATCTTCTTGCTGCGCTTGTTGATGATCATGGCATTGGAAAGATCATCTTCCTGAACCCGCAGGCGCATGTTATAGAGTTCGTAATACAATGACTTGAAAAGAAGCTCCTTCGTTTGCCCCATCAAAATGAAACACATTTCGTCATAACCCTCAGATCTTGGGTATTGTAGGCTCAGCAACAGATCGATACTCTCATAATCGATATAAGGATTACTAGTACCGTCAAAATCGGTAATAGGTTCACCCTTTGTTTTAGCTACTTCTTTCACTCTTTGCAATTCCGAAGAAATATCCATCTCTCTCGGATAGGCTGATGCAGCCACACCTTCAGGATCTACTACTGGAGGAATTTCAAATTTGTAACTCATGTTGTATGATTATTTAAAAAAGAGAGGTTTCCGTACTCAAATTGGCCAACTGGCAAATAATATCAAAATGATTACAAACCTGAAGGGATAGCATTTTAGGATGATATTCATCCTGGGCACAACGATTCTCATCCTGCCAAGACCCGCGTAGGGTAAAAATACCTGCACGTTCATTCATTTCATTCATAATTATCCGGGTGAATGATTGATTCCAATAGTACACAAGTTTTCTTGATGTTATATTAATAGAAAAAAGTGCGATTTAACATAACAGCTTATTCTACTGCCCTATTCTCAACATGGATTAACGTGGAGGAATTGAATTTATTAGTTGATGCAGGTGATGGTGTCTGTGCAGGGTTATTGCAAAAATCCAGGAAAATTAAGCATGCATTTATCACTCATCCAGATAGGGACCATCTATCAGGACTTCACCAATTTGTTCAACTGAACACCAGGGATAAGTATCCAAAAATTTATTACCCTAAAGATTCAGGATCATTCCCGGCATTAAATGAATTTCTAACGAAGTTTGATCCTCATGTATCCTCCAGCGAGTGGACTCCTATTAAAGATCGATCAAGGATTGAAATAAAGAAAAACATCCAGGTAGAAGCCATCAGGAACGAGCACATCAAATGTAGCAAAGGAGTTCACAAGAGTTTGAGCTATAAAGTTTATGAAGTAAAAGATAAGTTGAAACCAGAATTCCTGGGAAAATCAAATAGTGATATAAAGGATGTTGTAATCAATAAGGGTCGAGAATTCATAACAGAGAAATTTGAAACCAACATCATTTCTTTCTCTGGTGATACACCCGTTGATGATTATTCTAAATGGGATGGCTCAGAGATTCTCATTCATGAGTCAACATTTCTCGAAAATGAAGGAGATTCTCAAATTGAATCCAAAAAGAATAAGCACAGCAGATTTGATGAAGTATTGAAAATGGTCAAAGAAATAAATATCAAAACTTTAATTCTCAATCACTTTTCAAGCAGGTATACAAAGGAAGAAATTGATTCGGTCGTAAGGAAACTTCTAAAGGACTTTCAGCTTCAAATTCCAGTATACTTAGTGTATCCAGGTGAGATCAAAAGAGATATTTTAAACGGTGACCCTGTTAACAAATAAATCCATGACCATGATTCAACAGACCGGCCGCGGGTTCATCATCAAATTGAAATTCTTCCTGTATCCGATAATTTTGAGGTTAGATCCAAAGTCAAAAATGGCTGGAGGGGCACTATGATTTTACATATTAGCAGCAAAAAACTATTTCTTATCTCCATTACTTCATTGATTGTCATATCTACCTTGACCTTCAATGTTGTTTACTTTTCTTCCTATTACGGGTTTGTTCATATTAACTACTTGAACTCGCTTTTTCTAGTCCCATTTATACTCCTTATTGTCTCATTGGGGATGTTCATCGAACAAAACAAGAACAAGGAAACAGTAAGAGCCATTGAACGTTTTGGTCTGACGCCTAAAGAAATCGAAGTAACTACACTCATGTTAGAGAAAAAGAAAAATCAAGAAATCGCTAACCAACTATTTGTCGAGCTTTCAACCATAAAAACGCATATCAATGTCATCTACAAAAAAGTAGGTGTTAAGAACAGGAGTGAGCTTTTTGAAAAGCTAACTGATTGATAAACAGTGTTTTTCGGAAAATCAACCCAAATCTCCACCCTCGGATTTTGAATTTTCCAGAGATCTGTTTCCAGTTTTGGGCTTTATTCAAAAATTGACAAATGAAACAAACGACCAAGTACTCGATTAATGTAGGGTTTTTAATTGCGTTATCAGGAACACTCTTTATGTTGCTTCTATTAAGCTTAGGTCTGGTAGGTCCTGACGCCATCAGCAACGACTACTTCATGCTTGGAGGGACCATCTTGTTTATATCGCTTTACGTTTTCTTGCTATTGGGTATATACAGGAGCATCATGTATGCTAAAAAACATTCCTCAACCTTATTATTCAAAAATGCTTTTCTGGAAGGACTTACATCCAGCACATCCACTGCTATTTTCGCAGTGATCTTCACGATAATATTTTATGAATTGATGTATCCGGATTATGGTGAGGACATGAGAAAAGTTATTACAGAAAAACTCTCCAATAAAAATCTGAATCCAGGAGAAATAGCCACCAAGGTGGAAGAGCAAACGAAATATTATAGCACAGCCATGCAAGCTCAGTTTTCTTTTGTTGGTAATTTGATCACCGGCCTGGCATTTACCTTGATTTTGAGTCTTTTTTTGAAATCCAAAAACAAGCACCAATGAACGAGAAAGTAACACAATACATTGAAAATTCGATTGAAAGTCAGCAGAGCATTTTAATCGAACTTCGAAATCTCATCCACTCGCTGACACCAAATGTGTCTGAACAGTATAAATGGAGTCGTCCGGTATACGCCATTGATAAGGATTTTTGCTACCTAAAGACCACAAAGAAGCACGTGACTCTTGGATTCTTTGAATTCGAAAAAATTGAAACCAATAAGCACCTAATAGAAGGTTCCGGCAAATCCATGCGACATATCAAATTAAGTGATGTAGGTGAAATTGAGCAATTAAATATTGCCAGGATGATTCAGGAAGTATTGGGTTAGATTGTCTTTCACTGTTGGGCTGAGTTGAATAACAACCAAACCTCCAAAGTTTTGATCGAGTTTACCCCATGATCAGTTATCAGCACTATTGTGATCGCAGGAATGACTACATCAGAAGGTCACAATCATTACAAAAGACTTCCTATCTTGAGGCTATCACCAGGCACGAAGTGACCTGCATACCATGAATAAAACACCACTAATCTGCACAAACAAAGATCAACTTGACATCCGGTTCATTTATCAGTACTTGAGTAAAAACGCTTATTGGGCAAAAGGAAGAAGTTTGGAAACGGTCAAAAGTTCTATTGAAAACTCGATGTGTTTTGGGGTTTATCAGGGAAACCAGCAAATTGGTTTTGCCAGGGTCGTGACCGATTATGCGGTCTTCGCATGGATCCTGGATGTATTCATCATAGATGAATATCAAAATAAAGGTATTGGCAAACAGCTCATGACATCTATCATGGATCACCCAGATTTACAAAACTTACAGCGATGGGGCTTGAATACGTCAGATGCACATGCTCTATACAAGAAATATGGATTCAGGACGCTTGACGACCCTGAAATTCACATGGAGATGACTTGCCATCCTTCATAAGAAGTATTGGCAAGAATGAGGTTGATGTAACTCGCCTAACAACTCTTAAATCCATCAACACATATACCTCAGTTTCTGCGATTCTGATCAATCAAGAACAATTGCAGTTCGAATGAAACATTTAACTGGAATTGCGACTTTCTATCAGCCATTGGTGTTCTTTCATCGAGGATATCATTAGCCTTCAAACAAAAATTATGATCTTTTTACTTGATGAATTCGTTTAATCAATAACTCAAACGTCGACTCGGCATGTATAAAGTTGAACAAAAAGATTACGGAATTAAACTCACGTTTGAAGGTTTCATAGCTCCGGAAGAAATGTCGGCCTATAAAAAAGAATTCAAAACGGTGCTTGACAGGCTTCCACCACAATTTGGACTTATGGCAGACATGAGATATATGAAACCCCTTTGCTCGGAGTGTCAGGAAATTTTTAGTGCCAATCCTGAATGGACCGCCAATCGCATTGTCCGCTCAGCTACCATATTTACCAGCGCACTCACCAAAATGCAGGTACGCAGGCTGGCCACTGAATGGAAAATGAACGACTCAAAGCGATACTTTGATGCCGCCAAACATTCAAACTGGGAACAGTTGGCGGAAAACTGGTTAAAGACAGGCCAGGAGAGTGGTGATTGAGTTAATAACATCATTCAATTAGAGCTGCGACTCACAACCCTAATACGACACAATTTCTTGTGAATAATGGTACTGTAAGAAAAGTCAACGAGTAAGCAATAGTCATGAATTGATTCTCTAAATTTCAGCCTCTGAAAAGATCATTCATTGCGTTATAGTTTAGACACGACCTTTCGGCGGATCATTACCTCACTGCTTCTGGGTATTTTATTTACCCCTACAGGATTGAGTCAAAATCATCGACTCATAGATTCTCTTCAACAGATCTTGAACACCACCACTGCAGGTAAAGAACAAGTAGATATTTACGTCAGGATTGCCTCGGAATATAAATTCTCTGATTCCACAAATACAATGAAATATGCCCTGATGGCTTCTAAACTAGCCTCGCAAATCGGGTATCCTGAAGGCGAAATTGACGCGCTGACTCAAATAGCATGGATCAATTTAACGCTAAGTCATTTTGAGGAAGCAGAACGGAAGTTCGAAGCAGTTTTTCGGGAATCCGAAGCCATTGGCTACATGAAAGGTAAAGCCGAAGGGTTAAACAACCTGGGAGCAATTAATATGAGGTTAAGTCGGTATGAATCCGCACTTGATTACTACCTCCAGGCCCTAACTGTAGGGAAAGAGATTGGCAGCAAAAAGGAAATCTCCATTAGTCTTAATTATATCGGAAACGTGTACAGGTCGCAAAACGATCTAACAAAAGCATTGGAATACTATTTTGAAGCACTCGAGTTGATCACTGACGATAAGAAAATGCTGGCTAATACTTATAATAACATAGCCATGGTCCACGATTTACAAGGCAACGACGAAATGGCCTTGAAATATTATCATCAGTCCCTGGAAATAGAGGAAGAACTCAACTATCAAGTTGGTGTAGCGGGTCTCAACAACAACCTGGGTATGATCAATGGCAGACTTGGGAATTACAAAGAAGCATCTGAATATGCCATCAAGTCACTTCAAATTTTCGAAGAAATGGGTGTTCGTGCTTACATGGCTTATCCTATTTTGACATTGTCAGATATCTATATGGCCCAAGGAAAGTGGCAGATCGCCAAAACTTATTTGGAGAAGGGTCTTGCACTATCTACAGAAACAGACATCAAGGAAAATATCAAGTTTGCAGCAGAGGGATTGGCCAGGGTTGAGAAAGAACTAGGCAACTTTAAAGCTGCTTATGAATATCACACACTGTTTAAACAAATGGCAGATAGCCTGCAGAACAAGTCACAAACCGAGAAAATTACACGAATTGAGACTGAATATAAATTTCAACTTGAGAAAGACTCCATACAATTTGCTAACCAGTCCACGCTACTGACCATCGAAAAAGACAGAGACAAAGCCCGGATAACTCAAAAGGCCACAATTGCTATTGCATTTTTATTGCTGGCACTGATTATTATACTATTCTGGACTTATCGTTCTACTCAGCGTGCCAATAAGCAGATCAGTAGTCAGCGAGATAATTTACAGCAGTCCTATCAAGAGTTGGAGCAGACACAACTCAAGCTGGTACAATCGGAAAAAATGGCCTCCATCGTATCTCTGGCCTCAGGTGTTGCTCATGAGATCAACAACCCTCTTAACTTCATTCAGGGAAGTCTGGAAGGTATTAAAAAACTAAAGAACAAGATGTCTCCGGAACTTCAAGGTGAGGTTTCGGAACTTTTAAATTATTCGCAAGAAGGTGTAAAAAGAGCTGCCTGGATTGTATCTGTATTAAATGAGTTTAACCTGTCCCAAAATCATTCAACTGGCGTTAGTGATGTTGGCAAAACATTCAATGATTGTCTCCAAATTCTTAAACTGCAGACCTCTGAAATCGAAATTCAAAACAACATCCAAACCAATCAATATCTGGTAGCAGGAAACAGAGCAGATTTGCACATCGCCTTTATCAATATCCTGCAAAATGCCATTGAAAGTATAGAGGGTTCTGGCAGTATTTGTATCAATGCCTTTGTCAAGGGACAAGATGTGAAATTAACGATCAAAGATAATGGTTGTGGTATTTGTAGTGACTTGATTGATAGAGTAACTGACCCATTTTTCACCACCAAACCGCCTCACGTCGGCAATGGCATGGGACTTGCCATTGCACTAAAATGCATACAGGAACATGGTGGTCAGTTAGAGCTTGCCTCTAAAGAAGGAGAAGGAACAACCGTCAACATTTGCTTGCCGTTGATTCTCCCATAAATTAATAATTTCAAGGAAATTTCCAGTCACCAATCTCCGGAAGAGTTATCTTATAATCAGTGTTAATAAAGTGAATCCCTTCTTTACAATAGGTTTTTTAGGTTCGACAACTATTTCCTTTAAATCTGAAAAGTTCAAAGCCTCTATAGTAGACTATACGAGCAAAGTTTCGGAGGAATGGCATTGGCATGAGAAGTTTCATCTTTCATCCATCATCCACGGAGGAAATCTGGAATCAAGGAAAAAGGAAGACATTCAGGTGACTCCCGGCAAATTAATGGTCTATGATCAGGGCGAAATTCATCGCAATCGACACACAGCTCACCCTTCGAGAAATTTGAACATCGAATTAGATGAAAGTTTTTTTTCTAATGAAATACACTTTTCAAATCTTAGGGCTGACGACAACTCCAATATAGAACTATACAGCGTCTACTTAGAGTTGTTGCTAAATGACAACAATTCAGAACAAAGCATATTCCAAATTTTAAAAACGCTGTTTTGGATTGGCGATCATGAAGATCAAAGTAACTGGATGCCCCAATTAGAATCAATTCTAATTGATAATTGGAAAGAATTCCCATCATTGCAAACTCTTTCGGCTGAACTGGATGTGCATCCCATCACAATATCTAAGTATTTCGCAAAAACTAAGGGTATAACTTTATCAAATTACATGCGAAGGATCAAGGTAAAAAGGGCAGTTGATTCGCTTCTAAATTCCACAACTCCAATCTCAGAAATAGC
Source organism: Cyclobacteriaceae bacterium (assembly GCA_965215825.1). GTDB lineage: Bacteria > Bacteroidota > Bacteroidia > Cytophagales > Cyclobacteriaceae > JAWPMT01. The sequence goes on from CBDCEM010000003.1 coordinate 4,523,138, forward strand.
ATTCGGCTGTGGTTTTTCGGACCAAAGCCATTTGACCCGACTCACAAAATATTATATTGGATACACACCTGGGGAAATACGGGCATTACGCTAGGCTAATTTCATTCTATCATTTATTCAAGGCTTCGAAGAAATTCGCGAGACTCGAACATAAAAAATGAGTGTAATGAAATCTCAAGTAGCAAATCTTCTATTTTCATTAGTCATCATATCCTGTGGACACAAAGAGCCTCGTGCAAGCCAAGAAGAACCACAAGAAGATCAGAGGGAAGCAGCAGTTGATCAATTATTTAACACGTGGAATACAAATCAGACTCCAGGTGTTGCAATAGGGGTTATTGAGGAGGGAAAACTCACTTTTGCTAAAGGGTATGGTTTTGCAAATCTGGAACACAAGATTCCAAACACAACACATACTGCTTTTAATATTGCATCGAACACCAAACAATTCACGGCCGCATGTATCTCTTTGCTGGTACTACGAGGAGATCTTCGGTTATCTCAAACCGTCCATGAATTTTTCCCTGAGTACCCTTCCTATTTCAATCAAATTACTATTAATCATTTGCTACATCACACTAGTGGGTTGCGTGACTTTTCACAAATCACCTACCTAAGTGGTTTGCGTCCGGATGATTATTATGGTAACAAGGATATTAGACAATGGCTCAGCTCACAAAAGGAGTTAAATTTTTCACCCGGAGAGCAATATTTATACTCCAATTCCGGCTATTGGTTATTGGGGGAAATTGTAGCTGAAGTTTCTGGTATGGCACTCTCCGAATTTGCAAAGCAGGAGATATTTATTCCCTTAAATATGTCAAATACGCAGTTCTATGATGATAATACACTCGTTATTAAAGACAGGGCCTCTGGATACTCTCGCAATCTTTCTGGAGGGTATCGCCACATTTATTCCATGTTAGAGCACACGGGCAATGGAGGTATTTACGCTACAATAAACGACCTTAAAAAGTGGGATAACGAATTTTATAAACACGATGTTTTCAAGGGTGATTTTTGGGAAATCATGAGCACCAGGGGAATATTGAACAATGGTGAGGTCATCCCTTACGCCAACGGACTCATATTCGACGAATATCAGGGCTTAAAAGTAATCAACCATGGAGGACGCGCTCCCGGCTATCAATCAAACATTATGCGTTTCCCCAATGAAAAAACAACCATAATCCTCCTTGCTAACGCAGCAGAAATTGATGCAACTCGATTTTGCCATGCTATCGCAGATATTTTTTTAGCAGATCAAATAGAGAATACAATTCGCTCATCACCCAATACCAATAAAGTCAAAAACTTAAGTACAAAGCAGTTAGATCAGTTTACAGGTAGCTATTGGAGTACAGAAAATGCGATTTCCAGAAAAGTGACACTGATCAACGATACGTTACGATATGAAAGAGGGAGGGGAAGAACTCATCCGCTTTTACCTATCGGTAAATCTAAGTTTAAGATGCTAAATACCCCCCACGGAATGGATGTATTGGTTCATTTTATTATTGAGTCCAATACACGTAAAATGATATTCATGGAAAATGGATCGAAAGTAGATTCCTGGGAGGTTTACGAACCTGTTTCTTACACTGCTCAGGAACTTAAAATGTTTGCCGGAAAATACTACAGTGTGGAAATTGATACTCACTATGAAATCAAAATCGAAGATGATGCTCAAGTGTTTTTATACATTAATGGCGAGCGGACAATTCCCATGCGAGCTGTGATGGACAAATTATTTTCCAGTCCCATGGGGATATTTCATTTTTCGCAAAACACAAGTGGTCAAATAACAGATTTAAGGGTGTCATCACCTCGTGTTAAAAACCTGCATTTTATTAATATAAAATGATGAACGTTTAAAAAAATCGCACGATCTGTGACATTTTCACCAATGCTGCGACTAATACATAAAAGCAGTAGCTTACTAAACTTGGAAAAACGTCACTTCATACAGATTATTGATCAGAACAAGGGTGCTATCCGCAGCTTGTGCAAGGTTTATTACACGTGTAAAGAGGACCAAAAAGATGCCTTTCAGGACATTATCCTCCAACTCTGGAAGTCATTTGACTCTTTTCGAGGCCAATCGAAAATTCATACGTGGATCTACCGGGTAGGACTCAACACCATTCTTTCAAAAAAAAGAAAAGAAACCCCCACGGTCTCATTAGACCTTGAAGTAGCACATTCATATCCGAATGCTGTCGGAGCAGACGATAACCTTGAAGTACTGCACTTGATCATCCATTCTTTGAAAGATCTGGATAAGGCCATTGTGGTCCTCCATCTGGAAGGCTATCGCCACAAAGAAATTGCCGAGATGTTGATGCTGTCCCCAACTAATGTTGCTACACGCTTCAACCGCATAAAAACTCAGTTAAAAACCAAAATCAATACGCAAGAAAGTGCAACTAAACGATCTTAAACACTCCTGGAAACAGTTCAAACTTTCCAACTCCATGGAAGATTTGAATGCCGCAGAAGTCTTAGTCCTTCTGGAGACCTCAGAAAAACGTAACGTCGCTGACCCACATCGACTGCTTGTCAACGCGATGGTGTTCGTACTTATCACTCTTTTCTGTGTAGGCGGATGATTTCGGTAATTATCTGGGATATTACCCCTAATCTATTCCCCTGGTTCGATTTTTTGAGGTGGTATGGGCTGTGTTGGGGCCTGGGCATGGTGCTGGGATATCAAATACTAATCCGTGTGTTTAAAACCGAAGGCATTCCCATCATTGAGTTGGACAAACTCACCACCTACCTGGCATTGGGAGCGATCCTTGGAGCCCGACTGGGACATATCTTGTTCTACGATCCGGTTCACTACTGGCACAATCCCATCGAAATACTACCTTTTCGAATTGAACCCACTTTTGAGTTCACGGGATTGGCAGGACTGGCCAGTCACGGCGGCATCTTCGGTGCATTGATTGCGCTATTGCTCTACACTCGAAAGTATGAGGAAAACTTCTTGTGGCTGCTGGATCGCATTACTATTGGCGGAACCGCCCTGGGTGGTTTTATCAGGCTGGGCAACCTGATGAATTCAGAAATTATCGGCATTCCTTCCAATCAATCGTGGGCGTTTGTTTTCACAAGGATTGACCAGATTCCAAGGCACCCCGCCCAACTCTATGAAGCATTGGCCTATTTCCTATTAAGTATCTTATTTTACTTCATATGGAAATCCAGAAAGTTCCGTGCCAAAAGCGGGTTCCTCTTTGGGTTAGGTATGACATTGATCTTTATGCAACGATTTCTGATAGAATTTATTAAGGAAAACCAGGCGCCTTTTGAGCAAGGTCTTATGCTCAATATGGGTCAGATGTTGAGTATTCCTTTCATATTCGCAGGTGTTGTAATGATGATGTGGAGCTTAAGAAACGAACAAAAATCTACTTCAATTTGAACTTACTCGCCCAAGAAGCTCAGGCACGTTGATAAGATGTTCCTACTTGCAGAACATTCATTCAAGAAGTTCTCACTATTTTTATCGTCAAGCATCCTGATTATGTCTCAACCTGACCCTACTCCTGAAAAACCCCAATGGCTAAGTGAACTACAGCAAAAAAGCTGGGAGCCAGAAATTCTACTCTCTGGCATTGTACTTTATGGGATGTTTCAGGCACCTGGTCTTCTTGATGACATACTGGCATTTGCCAAGCTGAATATCTGGGGCAATTTTACGGATCTGGACAACATGATTGCGCTGCTGAAGATAGCTCTTTACTGGCTCACTCTGGGTTTGATCCTGCACTTGATAAGTAGAGGGATTTGGGTGGGCATGGTAGGTCTGAGTTTCACCTTCCCAAACGGAATCAACAAGGACAAACTCAAACTCAGTCCGAGATTTCAAACTCGGGTAGAACGCATCCCTCCTATTCAGCAAATCATCATCAATTTAGAAAAGCTTTGTAGCTCGCTTTTTTCTATCTCTTTCATGATGTTTATGGTGGTCATCGGGGGGTATCTATTTATATTGATCACTCTTATCATTCCCGTTGTTTCCTATATCATTTATATAGGCCCGCATAACGTTACAGATAATCAGGAGACGGCTGTCCAGTACTATGCATACATGGTGATGAGTATTGCCATTATTGCTTTATTCGATTTCGTTACACTGGGGCTTCTAAAAAGGTTCTCCTGGCTAAGTCGCATCTATTATCCTTTGCATCGCTTTATAAGCGCGCTTTCACTGGCCCGGTTTTATCGCCCGATCTACCTCACGCTCATCACGAATTACAATCGGTGGAAAATCGGCGTATTTCTTGTGTTTTTTGTATTTGTCAGTGTCTTCATGACCGGCAATATGGCGAATAGTGGAGCTATTCCTGGTGAAAACTGGACGCGACTTACCTTTTGGAGTAACAATCAAAATGTTGGCAGCTTCAGTGGTAATTACGACGATCAAAATGATCGTTTCCATTCAGTCCAGGCACATATCCAATCAGATATCATTTCAGAAAACACAATACGTCTATTCACGGTTTTGAGAATAGGTCTGGAAGATTCTATCAAGAAGCATTGCAATTATGATTCTCTGATGCAGCTCGACACAGCCAGTCACTATGTTGAACTCCACTGCGCTACAAAATTTTACCAGGTGCTTCTGGATGATCAAAAGATCGATAGTGTGCAATGGAGGTTTCATTACAAACAGAAAACAAATCAAAGGGGCCTGTTGACCTACCTTGATATTACTGACATGCCAAAAGGCACACATACACTTACAGTAAAGGGACCTGATCAAATGTACCCGATCAGAAAATTCTCAGTAATCCCATTTTTTCGTGAACTCAGTCTGGATGGCTATTTTGCCACGCCATCCAGCAAAGCCAAAGACGAGGATCAGAGTTATTTGAAATTGAAGCCTATTTTACCAAAGTAAGATATCCATCAAAATCAACAGGGTTCGAGAGATCTTAATGAGAAGTAGAGGTAAAGGGAGTTAAAAACAAAAGGGCTCGCTCATTGCTGAACAAGCCTAGTGACTAAATTAATCAACTGATTTCTTTTTGATTTCAAAAACTAATTCTTGTTTTTGATCAAATTCTCCAGGCTATCAAGAATAATATGGTAAAAGCCTTCGAATAACTCTATCATTTCCCCTTTTACCTCTTCTGCAGATTCAAATTCACAACCCCAGGTAATCTTACAACTCTGCTCTCCAACTCGTTCTACTTTTACTGTGCTGACATAACCAGTGATAGGAAAAGGTCCTTCAGTAATCTTGTATTGCATTTCCATACGTTCATTTTCCACTTCCTCCAAGATTTCATGTATGGCTGCACCATCCGGCATATAACACGTGCGAGTAGCTCCTGCTCCTTCTCCAATAGTTTCAGATCTTTGGATAGGCGAAAACTCTTCGATTCCTCGAAATGATGATAACTTTTCCCAGGCCTTACCGGCAGGCACTTGAATTGATTTAGATACGATTACTTCCGTCATGATACTATCGTTTATTAGTGATGACTCAAAAGTAGGCGTGTCATAGAGAGCTATGAATAATAGCGTTCAGCTATGCTTTTATCGAATAAATGAGAGCTGTTCATCAACAAATTGATGTAGTTCTTCCTTTGAGCGAAGCTTGTACAGAATACTGAGACTAAAAATAATGCCCAAAAGAAACTCAGCGTATTCATCCAGTTTTTCCTGATGTTTGACCTGGCCCAAATCCACAGCTTTTTCTAAAACGACACGATAGCTGCTTTTTAAAGCACTTAGGTAGTTATCGTATCTTTCAACTACAGCCGTATTTTCATTACGAAGCTCTACTACAGTATTGACCATCAAACAACTTCGAGGAAATGTCTTATTTTCCAGTGCATTGATCAATTGATAGAAGAAATCACGAAGTGATCCCAGCCCTTCTGTGGTTTCTCTAAGTCGCTTCAAAAATGGATCCGAATATGTAGAAGTGTAGTAGTCCAGAGAATCCAGAAATAGATCATCTTTTGAATACTTGTTGTAAAGTATGGTCTGACTTACGCTCAGGTGCTCAGATAATTCTTTAACAGAAACTCCCTTGAAGCCCTTTAACCAAAATATCTCCTGGGCCTTTTCCACCAACTCTTCATAAGATTCTTTCAGTACTTTAGGCATATCAGGCAGTGATTAAGTTGATCCCATTGGTAATGTATCGTTCTCGTTCCTCTTTTGTGTGAATGAGACAAAAACTCATCACTGTAATATAAAGCCCCAACAAATGCTTTGCCTTAAATTCAGCGTCAGCGGTACCCGCTCCATGTTCACACATGAGATTGACTAGTCGGGTATAAATCTCCATCAGGTAATGGTCCATGCTTTCTTTTACTTGTCGATTCGTATCTGCCAGCTCAGTACCAATATGAATAAAATAACAACCTGGCACTGGCCTTGAACTCTCCAGAAATGAAAGGTAAAACCGCTTTAGAACTTGAAGCAAATCACCTTTTTCATCCAATAAGACAAGGTTTTCATCACAATAACGAGCCCTATACAAATTCATGGAATGATAGAGAATACCTTCTTTATTCTCAAACTCATGATACAATGAAAACCGATTGACTCCTGTAGTCTCAACCAGGTCGCTAATTGCGCATCCATTGAAGCCCTTTTCCCAAAAAAGCAACATTGACTTTTCCAGTACTCGATTGACATTGTATTCTTTATACCTCATACTGTCATGAAAGATACCATGCAAACAGTAGTGAATAAAAAATAGCGTTCAGAAATAGTAGGATTGGAAATATCTATGATCATGAGGACTTAAAAACAAAAGGGCTCGTTCATTGCTGAACAAGCCCCTTTAGTTCTGCAGTTGCCGTAGCTACTGCACAACTTCAAACTACTGTTCGGATTCCCGATGATTCCGTTTCTTCAAGTTGCCTATCCGTTCGGTTTCTCATCACAACCTTCCAAATTTCGCGAATAGAAGCCGAAGCTAATATCCACTTCCCTTTTTCCGGTTGGAAACTATCGTTTCAGTTTCCTATCCCTCGTTTGATGAATCTAAAGTAGCCTATATTTTTGCGATTCCAAATTTTCCAATCGTCTCATTATCAACAGGTTTTCCACCTCATTATACCCGGGTTATACAACGGTTATGCACCTGGTTATCCACATTAAGGTTTTTTAAGTACGCTTCGGGCATTTCCTGAATACCAGACAGTGAACTTCAGTGCCGGCCCATCTTTAGTTCACTTAGATTCAAACCAAGTGCAAGGGACCATACCCAATTCTTGATACTAGCATCTGGCTGCTTGAGTGCAGGCAACATGTCGAAATTCATCTCTCCTTCCACAAACCACACTTCGTCCAATTTCATCCCCACGTTGAAAATACCACTCAAACCAAATCTATTAAAATCCTCCGGATCGATTACTTCAACTCCCTGTGGGTTACTGATCAGAGTCGGTATCTCCTTCGCGATTAATGCAGACGCACTCATACCCAGTAAGGCGTAGGGGCGAATCACACCTTCATTCATAGTGTATTGCAATAATCCATCGATGCTCAGGTAGTGTAGAACATTTCTGGAAGAAAGAAATTGTAATTGACCCGATGCATCCTGCATTTGAAATGTATCGTTGAATCCTTTTTGAGTATAAGCCAATCTATTCCTAATGGCAAAATCATGATCAATTGAACGCACACCGTAAATACCCATACCCCAGGTTTTGATATAGTCCCACTCAAAAACTCCATCATCGGGCCGTTGGGGGTTTCTAACATGTTGTGTTGAAAAATTCCCTTTGACATACACGCCAAAGTCCTCAAAGGACTGAGCAAAAACTATACAATTCAGAAGACAAAACAGGGTGGTTAGGACGTATGTTTTCATCGCATTAGGTTTCTGAAAGAACAACCATCAACCAACCATAAATATTGCTTTATCCTTGCGAGATTTCTTCTGAACCTTGTGTAGACAGCAATAACAACTCACTGATTAGCAATTATGTCACCTGTCAATCTTGTCGGCCTATTTACTCCTTCATCGTAAAGCAAAATGTACTTCCCTCACCCATCTCCGATTCCACCCAGATTTTGCCGCCATGAAGTTCAACGATCTTCTTACAATGGGCCAGTCCAATGCCACTTCCCTCATAGGCTGAGCGACTATTGAGTCGTTGAAAAATACCAAAAATCTTCTCTTGATGAGCAGGGTCAATCCCAATGCCATTGTCTCGTACTCTGAAGAGCCAATAAGATTCCTCCTTTTCGATATGCGCCTGTGCTGAAATATAAACTTCCGGAACTTGTTGTTCTTTCGTAAACTTCAGGGCATTGTTGATCAGATTTTGAAAGAGCAGCGTCAATTCCACTTCATGCCCAAACAACTTAGGTAGTGTCCCCCATTCAACTTTCGCTTTTTTATCCAGAATGATTTGCCGAAGGTTTGTTTTCACCCCCTCCAGCAATTGGTTACCATCCAATTCCTGAAACTCCACTTCCACACCCAATCGGGAATGTTCCAGCAAGCCCTGGATCATTTTACGCATGCGGTTTATTGCTTCATCGATGAATCTTAGACTGTAATTACCCACTTCATCCAGCTTATCACCATCAATCAGTGATAGGGATCCCGAGATGGTATTGAGAGGCTCCTGTAAGTCGTGGCTGGCGATATAGGCAAACTGCTCCATCTCCTTACTTTTTTGATCAATCTTACGAGCTTGGGTCTGAATGGCCGCATTCTTCTCGGCCAGGGCCTGATTGGCATTTCTTTTGATTCGATAGCCACGCCAAACGTAAAAGATGGTCAGAACAGCCAACGCGGCCAAAATAGCAAATAGGATCGTGAACCATTCCTGCGCATTTAGTTCCTGACGTTGTTTTCTTAATTGGCTAGTCTGTTCTTCCAATTGAGTCTGCTGATCCTGAAGCTCAATTCTTTGTTGCTCCAGGGTTTGATCAAGCATCGCAATCTCCTCCTGTCTGGTCGTTATTTGATCTTCATACTTCTCCTCCAACTGCTTTTGTTGCAATTCTCGTTTATCAAAGGCTCTCTGTTGCTCTTCACTCCTTTCTTGCAAGGTCTGCAATGTTTCGTTTTGATCATTGATCATTACTTGCAGTTCCTCAATTTGAACATTGCGCGCATCAATCCTCAAAAGCTGATCATTGATTCGGTCGTTCAAATTTCCGATCTCAGCCTCTTTCTCTGTTAATTCTTGTTGTTGCTCCGCAGAACGCGTACGTGCTTCTTCCAGGGATTTACTGGATTTCTGATACAATTCTTGCCACCGCTCAGCTGTCGAAATTGAACTTCGTCGCAAACCATTATTTACTGAAAAACCTTCAATGTTCAACCTTGTTTCATTGAGTTCAAACTGAAAACCATCGGGGGTACCAATGATATTGATCATGGACTCATTAAAACCATACTCTTCACTCACGACAAGTACATTCCGATCATGTGCATATTGCAAAACTTCGTCTACACTAAAATTGTATCTTTTGTGAAAATATACCACCTGATATCTGGCAACGTCTGACACGCGCGTAATGCGCCTGACCCTCATGGGACGCCCTCGGATTGTTCTTCCCTGTTTGCTCATTTTGGAAAGCTCTGCTAAAACCGGATCTTCACCGAGAACGCCAACGTTGAATTGATCCAGGTCAACATCATTCTTCCAAACTACCTGTCTGGCAAAATTGTAAATAAAAATTGCTCGTTGCTTAACAAGTATTTCCTCCTCTTGTCCTACTGAAACCAGGGCGTTGAGCAACAACACTATGATCAGAAGGTTCCGCATTTAAAAGCTTAAAGTCATCTTCATGAACCACTGACGTCCATTCACCCCAAATTGTTGTACGCGCCTGCTGTATCGGAAGCTTCCATGTGAGGTATTGTCGAAGTGGGCGTGCTCATCCGGATAGACATCCATTATATTGTGCCCTCCAATTAAAAATCTGAAATTATCGTTGAATTGATAAGCTGCCGTGAGATCGGTGATCAGCTTCGGGTCGAACGTTTGATCCCTGCTCTCAACAACACCATTGAGTGAATTGAGGGGCCAGTTGTTGGGGTTTCCATCATCCGGATGAATATATTCCACCCTCCCAAAGAGCGTGAGATTGGCATCGAAACTAAATTTCTGATACTTTAAGTTGTTCTGCGAGATGATTTTAAAATTAGGTTGAATTACCTCCATCCTTGAAATTTCCTCCCGATTGAACAATACGTCTTCCTCGCCTTCCAGCGCTCCGCTTGCCAGCACACCTCCATCGAGTCGGGTAGCAGTCCAGTTACCCGACAAAAGGCTAAAAAATTCATACTGAGGCATCTTTACACGGTAGTTTAAAACAACGTCAATTCCAGTAGTACGTGTATCTATCGCGTTGGTGAAAAATTGCGCTGCACCGACTCCTAAAGGAGTCAGTATCTCTTCGTACCCTTCATCAAACCTACCTGACAATACAATTCGATCCCGGATACGAATGTCATAGAAATCTATTTTGATCGTAAAGTCTTCGGAGGGTTTTCCAATAAAGCCTAAACTAATATGATCAGAAAGTTCAGGCTTCAAAGCCCCGATTCCAAAAGCCCGGGCCACAGTACTCTCATTATTAAATGTCCCTACCCGAAGGGCATTACCATTGATGAACTGAGTACCTATATTATTGAAATAAAATTGATGAAGAGAGGGTGCTCTAAACCCCGTACTTAACCCTCCGCTTATGCTATAGTCTTCCGCCAGTTTGTATCGCGCCGACAATTTCCAATTCAATTGATCTCCGAAATCACTATAAACTTCGTATCGTAAAGCTGTACCTAATAGAAGTGTTGAATTCAACTTACTTTCTAACTCCAGGTACCATGCATTGTTGGTCCGAAATTCCTCTAACTCATTTTCCGGTTGAAAACCGGGGAAAACCTGTGCACCGGAAGCGCCTGGAACCATAAGCGCACCCACTTGCACCGAGTCCGTCCCATTGATATATGATGATTCTTCGCCTTTGACAATCTTATAGCGTTCGATCCTCATTTCCGCGCCAAAACCTACGTTGACGCCAGAAAATACATTGAAAGTACGGAAGGCATCGAAATTGGTCGTGTTCTGTGCATAGAAAAATCCACCGGAATAAAATTCTGTCGGCGAGGCCTGTCCCAAACTTGCATTATTGGAATTTTCCACGTTAAAATCCAACGTGTTCCGGCCGACTGTATTACTTAGGTCCAGGTTCCAGGTGTTTTTCAATCCCCTAAATCCCAATGTTATTGCCTCGTCCCGAATGTCCGTACGCAACCCAGGTGAAAAACCATCTGGATACAACTCCGCTACGACCCGCACACTGTCTTTGGGAAAGCGGTAAAAGCCACGGCCTCTGCCCTGCCTGAAATTCACCCCCCCGTGTCCATAAAAATAGGTGACCGAATTAATAGGGACATCCAAATTGAAGAACATGCTTTGATTTCTGGTGGCGGCACTTCCTACAGACATAACACGTTCGTTATCATAGCCCGTCCTGTTGAAAAAGTCGCGCTGACTGACCAAGAGATCATCCAAATTCGGATCGTTGTTTATGTACACTGGACCTGTATAAGCGCCGGCACGATTTACGGCTTCACGATCACGAAACTCCAGGGTCATATTCACGTGTCCACCTTCACCAATGTCAAATCCTCCATTGCCGTAAAAAAATTTGGTGGATCCATCACCCAATTCACTTGCACGATAACCTCCGTCCAAAGTAGTAACTCCAGTACGCTCCTTAAGAATAATATTGACTACCCCGGCAATTGCATCTGACCCATATTGAGCAGCGGCTCCATCCCGAAGAATTTCGATTCGGTCCACCGCACCCGCGGGTATAGCATTAAAATCCGTGCCTACACTTCCGCGTCCCATTGTACCATTGACATTTAGCAATGAGCTGATATGTCTTCGTTTTCCATTGATAAGTACCAATACCTGATCGGGTCCCAGTCCGCGTAATGCCGCTGGATCAATGTAGTCGGTACCATCGGAAATGGTTTGATGGGTTGAATGAAAAGAAGCCGCACTGTAATGCAACATTTGGCCCAATTCGATTTGGGGAGACGCACTCAAAGTTGCCTTGCTAATAATATCTATAGGCACTGTCGTTTCCTGTAATGCCCTTGGGGTGAATCGTGTTCCAACATTTACTTCCTGATCAATGCTAAAACCTGACTCCAATTGAAAAGCTAAATGAACACTGTCTCCTGCGATCAGATCGACCTGTTGCGTTTGATTTTCGTACATCACAAAACCAACGACAATGTTATAGGTCCCCGGATCCATGTTCAATTGAAAATTCCCATTCACGTCGGTCGCTGTGGAAATAGTAGCTCCTTCAATCGCTACTTTCGCTCCGGGCAAGTTTCCAAATTGATCATACACCCTACCCGTTACCTTAACAGACTGCCCCTGAGATGACGTCACGATCATTAGAGAACACAGGAGAACCCATCCAATAATTAGATTAATTCTCATGTTGCAGCGTGAAGTATTGTTCCAATATTTCGTTTACTTTCTCTGGATTGAGTGGTTTGCTCATGAACATTTGCACATGGGGGTGAGTAGCAGCAGCTTCTTTGTCCTCCTCATTGATTGAAGAACTTAATATAACGATGAAGGGAAAAGCATCAGCTGTAAGCACTTTCCTTGCTTCTTCCAGAAATCGCCAGGCATTCATGCCCGGCATGTTAATATCCAGCAAAATAACTTCAGGAATCTCCGCATTTCCCAATAGGTTCAGCCCCTCCCGGGCATCATTAACAGACAGAATTTTCTCAGTACAATTCGCTCTTTGTAGGAATGTCCTTGATATAAATTCATTGGCCTCTTCATCATCGATAACGAGGAATGACTTGAGTTTTGGGCGACTCATGTGGTTAAGCGCTTATGTGCAGGGTTTTAGCTTTGATCAAAATCAAAATTAAGTTAATGAATGTCCCTGATGAATGAAAAATCGATGACCGAGACTTTTTACCGGTTATGCAGGAATGATCATTCGTCAAGGTTATCAAAATCAGGATTTGATCATGGGTTTTACGACCATAATGAGAAAGTAGAAAATTAATCCACTTCCGTATTTCTCTTCAATCACAAGTTGAACAACTTTGCGGCTGTATGGAGTACTTGAAAATACTGACTTCTCCGGGTGTATTAGTCATAGCCGTATTTGCTATATGCGGAACGATTATTCATTTCAGGGGGCAGCGAAGGTTTAAATTCAGTCGTCAGATCTTCGACCATTCCACTTTCATGGCACCCATCAACTTGTTGATGTACGCTTTTTCCAGTGTACAAAACAAACCCTTTCTCAAGCTCGGCGATGTACCCGAACTGAATCTGTTGACCCAAAACTGGGAAGTTCTCAAAGAGGAGGCACTGGACTTGAATAAAAACCAGACCATCAAAGGGTCAGACAAATACAACGATATTGGGTTTAACTCTTTCTTTAGAAGGGGCTGGAAACGATTCTATCTTAAGTGGTATTCTAAAGATTTCCATCCATCATCAATCGATCAATGCCCAAATACAATCGAATTACTAAAGCAAACACCTTGTGTAAAGGCCGCCATGTTCGTTGTGCTTCCAGCTGGATCCAAACTCCCAAAGCATAGGGATCCATACGCCGGGTCATTACGGTATCACCTGGGATTAGAGACCCCCAATTCCGAAGAATGCTTTATTGACGTGGATAATGAAAAGTATTCATGGAAAGACGGGGAAGCTGTATTGTTCGATGAAACCTATCTGCATCACGCAGAAAACCGCACAGATCAGGACAGATTGATCTTTTTTTGCGATGTGCGTAGACCCATGAAAAATCGTCTGGGCATCTGGCTCAATGATTTTTTCTCCTGGTTCATCGTAGCAGCGGCCAAATCACCAAACGACTCAAACGACAAAACAGGTTTCCTAAACAAGATCTTCATCTACCTGTACGCGCAGCGGCTTGTTGGAAAAAAATTGAAAGCTTTCAATGAGCGCCTGTACTATGTCGTGAAGTGGGTGCTGTACGGAGCCATCATCTATTGGGTGCTTTTTTAAGCTCGTAAATAACCCTCACCCTTTTATTAGTCCATCCTGTCTCCTCCCGGAAATTTGAAATCAGATTCAGCAAATGATTTTGATCATACCCGGCAATTCAGGCAGGGTTTCCCTGATCAAATCCTGGTTCACATTGAGTTCAATAATTTGACTCAGGAACTCATAACCTTTTTCATTATCAAGTAATGGAAATACGGTAAAAATTTGGATACAAAAACAACAACTTTTATATTGACCAAACGTTCAGTCAATATATGAGTCCACGATCCAGTAAACAATTTCAAGAACTCCGTGACGCCTCTCGTCAGAAAATACTGGAAGCTTCACTGGAGCTTTTTGGCACCAAAGGATATAAGAGCACTACCATCTCAGACATTGTAAAAAAGGCAGGTATCTCCAAAGGGCTTATTTATCATTATTTCGACAGTAAGGAAGATATCCTGAAACAATTGGTAGACTTCTTTATGGAAGGTGGCAGTGCCAAAGTTGAGGAAATACTCAAAGGTGCACCCAAAGAAAAGCTGGCAGCGATCATCAACTGGTTTTTTCGGGAAATGCGAGAAAATGAACATCAATGGGCTTTGTTTCTAAACCTCACGGTTCAGGTTCACGATTTCGATTTCATTCACGAATTGGCAACTCAAAAAATGAACGGCTATGTTCAGATGTTCACAAGTCTATTTCATGAATTGGGTTATGAAAACCCGACCTCCGAAGCCAGGATTCTAGGTGCCTTACTTGACGGTATGGGGATGCAATATTATGTCTTCAACGATAAGGACTATCTGGTACAGATGGAGCAAACACTAAAAGAAAAGTATCATTTGCTATGAAAATCAAATTACTGATCATGATGCTGACCCTACTAAGCTCAAATGCTTTGTGGGGACAATCTGCAAAGGAGATCATTCAAAAAGCGGATCAACTGATGCAGGGAAATTCCTCTAAGGGAGAAATGACAATGAAGATCGTTCGTCCCAAATGGACACGAGAAATCGGCCTTAAAACCTGGTCGAGAGGTAGTGATTACAGCCTTACTTTAATTACGGCCCCTGCCCGGGATGCCGGTACCGGATTTCTCAAACGTGAGAAGGAATTGTGGAATTGGCAACCCACCATCGACCGGGTCATCAAAATGCCCCCATCTATGATGATGCAAAGCTGGATGGGCTCAGATTTTACCAATGATGATCTGGTGCGGGAATCTTCCATAGTCAAGGATTATGAACACCGTCTGTTGGGAGATACTACGATTGGTGAATACAAGGCCTGGAAACTGGAATTGATCCCGAATGAGGATGCTCCAGTTGTCTGGGGCAGAATACTTGCCTATATCGAGCAGGACAATTATTTCCAAATGCTCTTTAAATATTATGATGAAGATGGTTTTTTGATCAATACCATGGTCTTGTCGGAAATTAAAGAGCTTGGAGGTCGAATGATTCCTACACATCTGGAAATGATCCCCGCGGAGAACCCGGACCAAAAAACAGTCCTCATCTATGAGAAGATGGAATTCAATCTCGAGTACAACGATCGCTTTTTCTCGTTACAAAATTTAAAACAACTCCGATAGAGTAATTATGAAACGTTATCTATCTCTGGCCTGGCGAAACGTCTGGCGTAACAAAAGGCGAACATGGATCACAGCTTCCTCGATCGCATTTGCCGTTTTCTTTGCTGTAATCATGCAATCGATGCAATTAGGGTCATACGAACGCATGATCGATAACTCAGTTCGGTTCTACACAGGACATTTGGCCATACATCAGGAAGATTACTGGACAGACAAAGTATTGGACAACTCATACGAGATGAATGTCTTGAATGAACTGGCACGGGGAATAAACCAGGTTGAGGTAAGTGTGCCGCGTCTATCCTCCTTTGCCCTCGCATCGCACGCGGATCGCACGAAGGGAGTGATGATCAATGGTATCGATCCAGGGAAAGAAGCACAGCTGACTTTACTGGACAAAAAAGTAACACGAGGAGAATATCTGGAGAAGGATGGGATCATGATCGCCGAAGGGCTAGCGGACTATCTGGACCTTGACCCTGGCGATACACTGGTACTCTTAAGTCAGGGATATCACGGCGTAAATGCGGTAGGTAAATATCCAGTAACTGGTATGCTTAAATTTCCAGTTCCAGAATTCAATCAGACTGCTGTATATATGACGCTGACTACTGCCCAGCAATTCTATGGAGCGCCCGAAATGATCACTTCGCAATCCATTTTGTTGGATCATGTAAAAGAGGTAAAAGAGGTACAGCAGCAAGTAAAAGAGCAATTGAACGGAACGGGCTTGCAAGTCATGAATTGGGAAGAGATGATGCCAGAATTGATCCAGGGAATCGAAATGGACTATTATGGCGGACTGGTAATGATCTATATCCTCTATGCCGTCATTGGGTTCGGTATCCTTGGCACCTTTCTGATGATGACAAAAGAACGAACCTATGAATTTGGGATTTTGAATGCAATCGGCATGAAACGAATGCTTATTCAGGCCACGGTAGCTACGGAAATCTTATTTCTCACATTTTTAGGCGTCAGTATCGGACTATTGGTAAGTGCGCCACTTGTCACTTACTTCTATTTTAATCCGATCTATTTCACAGGCGACTATGCCAAAGCCTTTGAAAGTTTTGGATACGAAGCTATCCTTCCGTTTTCGATCGACCCGGTTGTTTTCTACAATCAGGCCATCGTCGTACTAGTCATGTCGCTGTTGCTGGGAATGTACCCCATGATGTACATCAAAAGATTGAGAATCATCAAAGCACTAAAAGAATGATTGTAAAACTATCCTGGAAAAACATCTGGCGGTCCAAGCGGCGAAGCCTTACTGTGATTGGTGCCATAACCATAGGAGTTTGGGCCCTTATTTTTATGATCGCTTTTTATAACAGTTTCGGTGATGCTTTTATACGAAGTGCCGTCAACCACGAATACGGGCACATACAAATTCATCATGAACGATACATAGAGGAACCCGAACTGAAATATCCCCTGAATGAATTTGATCAGCTAGAAACTCAGTTGAACGTCATTGACGATATCGCTGCTTATTCCGACCGGATAAAAGTAAACGCGATGCTGGCCTCGCCGAAAACCACCACCGGCATTCAGGTTTTCGGTATTGACCCAGCCCGGGAAGCACAGACCACACAATTATCGACTCAGCTTGTAGAAGGTACCTATTTCAAAAAATTCAAGAGAAACCCGATACTTATCAGCAGCAAACTCGCAGACAAATTGAAGGTTAAAATCAAGTCCAAAGTAGTACTGACTTTTCAGGACCGAACCAACGAGATCACAGCGGCGGCATTCAGGGTTGAGGGTATCTTTGATTCAAAATCCCCTACGATCAATGGAGGTGTGGTATACGTCAGGAAATCAGACCTGGCTCAACTTACGTTGATGGACCAACCTCATGAGGTCGGTATTTTACTGACCAGCGCACAAGCGATAGACTCCACTCGGTTGCAGATCGCTGATCTGACCAATAACAAAGTAAGGTCATATAAAGAAGTGGCACCACAATTCAACCTGATGGAGGAGTCCTCAGCCATGAGCACCCGAATCATGACCATTATTATGATGCTCGCATTATTGTTTGGGATCATCAACACCATGTTGATGGCGGTACTGGAACGAACGCGTGAAATAGGAATGCTACGCTCTATAGGCATGCATAAATCCAGGGTTTTCTCCATGATTCTTACGGAAACGCTCTTCCTGGGTATGTTGGGAGGCCCAATTGGATGCCTACTGGGATTTGCAACCATTTCCTGGCTCAACAAAAATGGACTTGACATGAGTGCCTATGCAGATGCGCTGGAGCAATACGGTGCGGAAGTCATCTTTTACCCAGCCATGGTAGGAAGCGAGTACGCCAGTCTGATGCTCATTGTAATCGTCACGGCATTTGTCGGGGCAATCTACCCGGCCTTGAAGGCCATACATTTGAATCCACTTGAAGCCATAAGAAAATTGTGATTATGAATGTCATTGAAGCCAATCAATTACAAAAGATATACGATCAGGACAAAATACCTGTTTACGCCATCAACGGAGTAACGCTGAATGTGGAAGCAGGAGAATTTACCGCTTTGGTAGGTCCATCCGGATGCGGAAAAACCACGCTACTCAACATGATCGGCGGATTAGATCAGCCCACTTCGGGAAACGTGACTGTTGATAGTCAGCAGATTAATGAATTGAAAGAAGCTCAGTTAACAGATTTCCGGCTCAAACACATTGGGTTTGTATTTCAATCTTACAACCTCGTTCCGGTACTCACGGCAAGAGAAAATATAGAGTTCATTATGTTACTTCAGCATGCCAGTAAAAAAGACCGGGATCAGCGAGTGGATGAGCTGATGACGAAAATGGGACTCTCGGGGACCTTAGATCGAAAGCCATCGGATCTCTCCGGAGGTCAACAACAGCGGGTTGCTGTCGCCCGGGCTTTGGCCAGTAAACCTAAAGTGATCCTGGCTGATGAGCCCACAGCAAACCTGGATTCCAAATCCACGTCCGACCTACTGGATATCATGGCACAAATGAACGAAGAAGAGAACGTGACTTTCGTGTTCTCTACGCATGATCAGCGGGTAATAGACAAAGCGAAACGTGTGATCACTTTGGAAGATGGAAAGGTCGTATCAGATGAAAAAAAATAGTTGGATCATTCTTGTTTTTCTAATGGTTTCCCCGGCACTAAATGCTCAGGAAAGTAAAGAGAAAACAACGCAATTATCCGGCTATCTAAAAGACATGGTCTCACTGAACATCCCAGGTGGTGCCGATACGATAGCCGTTGACAACCTGATTCATAACAGATTGAATTTTCGATGGTTTCCAACCAAGAATTTTCAACTCAGGCTAGAGTTGCGGAATCGGATCTTCATCGGCGATTTTGTCTCACTGTTCCCAAATTACGGCGAGCTGATTGATGTCAACAATGATTATTTCGATGCTTCTCTGTTAGTTGTGGACAACAATGATCTGGTGATTCACAGCATGATTGATCGATTCTACGCGGAATGGAAACGAGAAACCTGGTCTCTGAGTATAGGACGTCAAAGAATCAACTGGGGAATGAATCTTGCCTGGAATCCAAATGACATTTTTAATGCTTACTCATTTTTCGATTTCGATTACGAGGAAAGGCCGGGTAGTGATGCCATTCGATTTCAGAAGTACAAAGGATACGCCGGAGGTTATGAAATTGCCATTTCCATGGCGGATGAACTTGACAAAATCACGGCCGCCTATTTGTACAAATGGAATCACAACAACTATGATTTTCAGGTACTCGGTGGCGTCATGAGAAATAATCTGGCACTCGGTGGCGGTTGGGCCGGAAGTATTGAAAACATTGGGTTCAAAGGAGAAATCACCTGGTTTGAACCTTTGGGCACTATAGACAATCGCGCCTTCCTGGGCTCACTATCCGCAGATTACGCATTTACCAATTCGCTGTACCTCAATGGATCAGTATTGTACAATTCCGCTCCATTGGGCGACGGCTCCTTTGCACTTGCCAGTACGGCCAATCTCGACGTTCGAGCTCTCTCTCCTTTTATGTGGTCAACATTTCTTCAAGCTAGCTTTCCGGTTCACCCATTAATCAATGTTGGTCTTTCCGCTATGATCTTTCCCGGAGAATCCGGAGTTTTTATCAATCCATTTCTTACCTGGAACATCCTCAATAACCTGGACCTTGACCTGATTGGGCAGGTATTTGCCGGAGGTGATACATCGGACCAATATGTGACGTACATCCGGCTGAAGTGGTCTTTTTGATTTCGACAGGCTCCTGACACTCATATTTGAGATATAAGAACAATAGGTGTCAGGAGCCTGTCGAAACCTACTCCACCCGTAATGAATTGATTGGATTGACCCGCATAGCACGAATAGTATGATATAGAATCACAATTCCAGCCAACAAGATGGACAGACTCGCACTGATCACGAAAAGGCTCACGCCAATATCTGTTCGATAAGCAAAGTTTTCCAACCATGCATTCATGAGCCATAAGGTCAAGGGTACTGACATAACAATGGCTAGCACCAATTGCCAGGCAAAACCCCTGGACAACAATTGAAATATAGCTCCGGCTGAAGCTCCCATCACTTTTCGAATTCCTATTTCTTTTAGTTTGGCATTGGCCACTAACATGATCAACCCCAAAAGACCTAAACTTGCAATGATGATGGATAAAATTGTAGCGACAGTGATTAGTCTGTTCATTCTAATTTCTCCTTCGTATTGATCCCGAAGTTTCTCACTGACAAATTCAAAATTCCAGCTTTCATTCGGAAAAAGAGCTTCCCATTCCTTCTGCAGAATCTCGGTGCCTTTCGACACGTTGGAACCCGAATAAGTGAAAACTAATTTGGGCAATACTGAGTCCCCAAAATTGCTGTCGGATATTCCTCTTGCAATTGGTATGATGTTTTGAACAATGATAAGAGGTTCAATTTCCGTGTGGAGCGAGGTGAAATTAAAGTCCTTTGCCACACCAATGATACGATGTTCATCAAAATCCTTCCCAGGCAATTGGGCACCAATCGGATTCTCTAAATCAAAATATTTAGCAGCTGTCTCATTAAGGATTACGGACTGTCGCTGGTCCATGCCATTATCCGCTTCAAATCCACGCCCTTCCGCCATTTCAATACCAAAGGCATCCAGGTAATTGTAGTCTGTTACCAGCAACCTGAATCTACGAAAAACACCCTTATCGTCTGTGTAGGAAAATTGTGCCCAGCCATTAGTGCCAAAGACATGGCTGCCTTTCGCAATTCGGGAAATTTCGGGGTATTTCTCCAGCCTCGCCCTCAGTAACTCACCATCATTCATGCCAGATTGTATTTGCTGGGATAGTCGCTGTGCCTCTGGATCTCGCGGGAGTTGTGTGGAGATCACGGCCTCGTGATTATAACCAAGGTCCGCCTGTTGGAGATAGGTCACTTGCTTTTTCATAATCAGGGTCGTACTCAAAAGAAATACTGTAATCAGGAACTGAACCACTACCAATCCCTTTCTGACAGACATTCCTCCCACCGACTGTAGTGAACCTCTCAAAATACTTACTGTTTTGAAACCTGAAATGACCAGAGCGGGATATATCCCGGCAAACAGTCCTATGGCTGCACCAATACCAATAAATAAAGCCACATGCCACCATTCAAACTGATAAACAAGTGCTACCCCGGTCAGTCGATTGAATGTCGGAATTAATAATATAGCGATTATGGTTCCCAGGAGCATGGCGACTTGCGACATCAGGACACTTTCTGTAAGGTATTGGCCCACCAATCCGCTACGGGGGGCACCCATAACTTTTCGAACGCCCACTTCTTTCGATCGCTTGATCGATTGGCCTGCTGAAAGTGTGGTATAATTGATACCTGCAATGATCAACACCAATATTCCGATAAATCCCAGAATCGATACATACTCTGGGTTCCCAACAGGTGCCAGGCCAAGCGGAATATCTGGATTCAAATGAATATCTGTCAGAGGCTGAAAACCAATTTGGTACACATCTCGTTCTACTTCTCCTTCCAGGTAGGACATGACCACATCTTGCATGCGATCCTCCACCGAGCTGATCGAAGATTGCTCCCCTATGAGCACATAAGTCTCTGGTACTATACTAAACCATGCGTTTCTTACTCGTTCTCCGTAAAGATCCGAATCATTAGCTGTCGAGATCGCCAGGTCAAACTGTACGCTTGATTCATTAGGAATGTCAGACATCAAGCCTGTCACTGTGAACTCCCGAAGTTCGGGACCTATGGAAATGTAAAATAGTTGACCCAGGGGATTTTCATTGCCAAAGTATTTCGTAGCATATCGCTCTGAAATTATCAAGTCATTTCTAGTCGGAAGTGGCTCATCCTGATTTCCAGAAAGAAGTTTAAAGTCAAAAACTTCCAGAAAATCGGGCGATATGATCGCAATTTCCTCCTGTAGTTTATTTTCACCTTTGCCGGTGAGGAAGTCGAACTTTGTGATCTGTACCGACCTCTCCACTTCCGGGAAATTTTCCTCAAATAACGCCTCAAATCTCAGGGGGGTCTGAGCATTGAAAAAGACTTTTCCTTCGCCGTATACTTCTTTTAGCCAAGATCTATAAATACGGTCCTTTTCAGAATGAAAATGATCATAGCTGACCTCCTGTTTCACATAAAGTCCAAGTAGAATAAAACAAGTGATTCCAATCGTAAGCCCCAGTAAATTGATCAGGGAGTTGGAGCTGTCTCGCTTCAAGACCCGAAAAGCTACTTTTAAATTGATCCTGGATTGCATAAAAATTGAGTTTTTGATGTGGATATTGAGTTTGATTGCAGAAGGGCGAAATGACCTGAATACCAACCAGAAATAAATCCAGTTTGCCCTTCTTTTACCTTTTAATTCAGCTTGATGCTCGAAAACCTCATAAAGATCTCCCTGAAGGTCTTCCAGTAAATCGGGACGACAGTACCATTCAAGAAGCTTATCTGCCCATTTTGGAGGACGGCCAATCATGACAAAGAGGAAAAAGTCAGCTTGGGGAGCTTCGTATAAAGGCTCATCCTCAGGCTCATGGTCTCCTCCAACGCCTTTCTACCTGCCACGGTCAAAGAGAAAAATCGTTTTCTACGCCCTCCTCGCTCCGAAGTTGCACCACCCATTTCCGAAACGACGAAACCTTTCTTCTCTAATCGCCGCAATACAGAATGAATAGCTGTAACATCCATCCTTCTATTTGAATTGCTTCGAATTTCTTCAAGAATGAGGATCGCATAGGCTTCATTATTTAAAGCACCTACAGTCAGCAAAACCAGCTCCTCTAATTCCCCAATGTGTTCTCCTCTCATGTGAAAATTATTTGTTGTACAAACGTACAAAATATTTATTAGTTGAGTTTTTGTACAACAAATTACGCAAAAAAAAATGACCGATCAATGGACCGGCCTTTTCTAAACTATCTAAATCTAAAATACAAATCGTTGTTAATTCATTCTCACTTTATCACCTCTAAACTTCATCACGTACGCTCGCAAATCATGTCGGGCTACATGGATTCGATTTTTCACCGTACCAAGCGGGATATTCAATTGTTCCGCGATTTCCTGGTACTTAAAGCCCCTGGTATACAATACAAAAGGTCGTCGGTGTTTGTCATCTAACGCAGCAATTCGGTCTTCAAGTTCCTTCAAACTCAAATTTCTCGCCCCCTCATTGTGAGAAACAGCCGTATTCAGAAGATGCAGATCTTCAGATGTATCCACAAAGGTCTTTTGTCTGGCTGTCTTCTGGTACTGCGTAATGAAGGAGTTTCTCATGATAGTAAACAACCATGCATTTAGGTTAGTGCCTTCTCGAAATTTGTCCTTATTCGTATATGCTTTGACGAACGTCTCTTGCATCAAATCTTTCGCGTCACTATCGTCCCTGGTCAGTTTCATTGCAAATCCAAAGAGTGGTTTAGCAAAACTATTTATGGCGCTTCCGAATTCTACCTCAGACATACTTTTGTAAGTTTAGTTCTCCACAAATATACGATACATATCAAACTTTCAAAAAGTATTGAAAGTTAAATTTCAGAAAAAAACATGAATCGACTAAGAAGGCACCCCTGGTTCAGTTTTGTTTAGTTAGACTTCTTAGAAGGTTTTTAGCCGGAAGAAATCAGTTCTCAGCTCCAAAGTGGTGGCTTGAAAACTTATCTTTCATTTGGAGGACAATAGTTACGAGTATGATTGCTTGATACGGTGCTACTTTCCTGCGTAGAGCTAGTAAGATAAAAATGACAAGTCGTTTCTCAGGATGAGAATACGATTTTGAAAAGAACTAGTACTTGAACATGGCTATCGCATGGTACGAAGCCCCTTGACAAACCTGTTTTTTTCAAGTTTCTTTAGTATATCAAGGACCATGTCACCACTATCGATCAGTCCTTTGAGGCCCTTTACTACTCTAAGAAATTCCTTCGCTTCATCAGAATTTCCCTCCACGTTACTTACGTCATCGAGCACCCGGGCTACTGGTTGTACTTCTCGTTTTCTGCGTTCGGCTGCAACGATCCGCAGCAACTCCCACATGTCTTTGACAGGATAAAAGTATTCTCTTCGCTCACCCGGCACTAATTTCTTACTGACTAAACCCCAATCAATCAGCGCCCGGATATTCAGGTTGGCATTACCTCTCGAGATATTCAGTTCACTCATGATCTCCTCGGCACTCAACGGATCCGGCGTAATCATCAACAAAATGTGGATTTTCGCCATCGCACGGTTGATTCCCCAGTTACCTCCGAGTGTTCCCCAGGCTTCTATCAAAGATTGTTTGGCTTCTTCAAGCTCCATCGTCGCAGTATTCAACATCCAATACTCTTTGAAATTTTCGAAAATTAAAAATCGAAGTTGCATGTATTACACGCCACTGCTGTAAAATGTTCAAAAAAAAGCGGGATTTACTTATTAGATTGGCTGTCTGTAATAAAAATTAACCCCCGATGAAACGAATTTTACTACTTGTTATTTTCTCGGGCCCGCTTCTAGTTGCTTTTGCTCAAAAGATTGAAGTGCGCCCCAATGTTGAAGATATTAACATCAGAGTTGAAGAAACTAGTCAACTTGAAGTTGTGGCTTTTGACGAGGGTGGCAAAGAACTTAAAGTAGACTTCTATTACTACAGCTCGAAAGGAAAGGTAGCTGGTGTTGATGAAAAAGGAGTAGTAACCGGATACGAACCAGGAAACGGACGAATCATTGTAATTGCCCGGCAAGAAGGTGTGGATGGGTTCGGCAGAGCTGATATTCCAATTTTTGTGGATTACAGCGATCCTGCCAAATTGGAGATCAATGAACTTCCATCAGAAGTATTTACAGGTGTGAATCTCCCTATCAAATTCTCAACCACTGACGAGAAAGGTTTTGCCATGAACAATGCAAAGCCAAGCTATAGTTCGTCAAATCCGGGGGTAGCATCCATCGATGATTTCGGCAATTTACAGGCCTTAACTGTAGGAAAAACAAGCATTTCACTTCGCGTTGGTAGCCTAACCACTTCAACAGATCTTACGGTAAAAGAAAATCCGGTTCGCCGCCTTGAGTTAACAAGTTCAGTAATCGAAGTTCGAACGGGAGATGTTATACCATTTGAGGCAAAAGCCTTTGGCGCTTCAGGCAAGCCACTCAATGACATTCAGCCCAAATTTGCCTTCCAGGGGCAAGCCGAGGACGTTTCTTCGTATGCAAGTGGCATGATCCAGGAAGATGGACGCTTTGTAGCAGATGTACCTGGAATTTATACAATCACAGCATCCTACGGCAACATCACTGCCCAAAAAACAATCAAAGCCATTCCAAGAAACGTCACAGAAAAAGTTCAATTGATTGGTCAAGGCGCCGTATCAGATGTTCACACCTCGGATCTTTGGGTTTGGGAAGGCGTTGATGGCCGGGATTATTGTGTCACTGGAACCTGGGGTGGTAATGGTGAAGCGTTTTTCTGGGATGTTACAGACCCTGGAAATATGCAACTCATTGATACGGTCACGGTTGATGCCCGTACGGTCAATGACGTCAAAGTTTCTGAAGACGGAAAAATATGTATACTTTCTCGTGAAGGTGCTTCTAACCGAAAAAACGGCATTGTTATTTTGGACGTTTCCAATCCACGGGATGTGAAAGAAATATCAACTTACACCGACGGTCTAACCGGTGGAGTCCATAACCTGTTCATCTATCAAAATCATGTTTATGCATTGAGCAATGGAGAACGATACGACATCATCAATATCGAAGATCCTGCTAATCCGAAGAAAGTGGGTGAATTTGAACTGGCATCCAGAGGACACTCCATTCACGATGTTTGGGTGATGGATGGTATTGCCTATTCCTCCAACTGGGATGATGGTGTCTATATGGTGGACGTTGGGAATGGTATGGCTGGTGGTACGCCAGCGAATCCAAAAGTGATTACTTCTTACGCTTACCCAAGTGGCTGGAATCATGCAGCTTTCCCCTACAAAGACGAACAGACTGGTAAGTTCTATGTCATCGGCGGAGACGAAGCTTTTCCAAACGGATTACATATTGACGATAGCCCTACTATTCCTGCTGGTTATCTGCACTTCATTGATTTCACCGATATGAACAATCCGAAAGAAGTGGCGAAATATGAAGTTCCCGGAGCGGGATCTCACAACTACTGGGTTGATGGTGATATTCTATATGTGGCCAACTATAATGCGGGCTTGAGGGTTGTTGACCTTTCAGGAGACCTGATGGGTGACTTGTATCGTCAGGGACGAGAAATCGCCTGGTTCCTGCCAACTGACGCTAAAGGCCGCATTCCAAATGCGCCAATGACCTGGGGACCTCAACCTCACAAGGGTCATATCTTCTTCTCTGATTGGAACAGTGGTTTGTGGGCTGTGAAAGTTGAAACCAAGAAGCCGAAGAACACAAAAATTGAGACCAGATAATCAAGATGGGATTCTTTTCATCAAAATTGAGTCGATTGTTAATGGGGTTTGGACTCGCCCTGGTTGCTTTCGGGACTCAGGCTCAAAATTATTATGTATATGTGGCTGCCGAATCCGAAGACGAGGTTTCGGTGGTTCACTTTGATGGTAAAACAGCAAGGGTAGCAGAAACTATTGCTGTGGGTTATCAGCCAACTGAAATTGAGGGTCCGCACGGTATCACAGTTGACCCCTCTGGTGAATACTGGTATCTCACCATGGCACATGGCAATCCTTATGGAAGGCTTTATAAATATCGGACAGACAATAATAAGCTGGTCGATTATGTGGAACTGGGCATTTTCCCGGCAACTATGCAGATTTCCAAAGCTTCAGGTCTGCTATTCTGTGTCAATTTCAATCTCCACGGAAGAATGGTACCCAGTACAGTTTCCGTGGTTGATCCTATCAGTATGAGTGAGATCACACAAATCACTACAGGCTCAATGCCTCACGGTTCAAGAATCAGCCCCGATGGAATGAAGCACTATTCCGTCGCCATGATGTCTGGTGAACTATTCGAAATTGATGCTCTGTCTTTGCAAGTGTCAAAAGTTCTGAAACTTGACAAAGAGGAAGCCATGGATCATTCGATGCACGCTGGAATGGACCATAACCAACATGCTAACATGGACAAGGGTATGAGTCATTCAAAAGTAAAACCAACCTGGGTGATCCCCCACCCTACGAATGGGAAAGTCTATGTGGCTGGTAATGGCTCAGATGAGATCATGGAAATAGATACAAAATCATGGGAAACTACCCGAACGTTCTCAACAGGTAAGGGTCCGTATAACGTAGAGATCAGTCCTGATGGCAAAACTTTGGTTGCTACCTACAAATCGGAAGGAACTACAGCCGTGTGGAACCTGAAGAAGGGCAAGGAAGCAACAAAAATCACCAACTCGAGAAAAGTCTCTCATGGCATCGCGATTTCTTCTGATTCCAAATATGCTTTTATTTCTGTTGAAGGAAAAGGAGGCCAACCTGGTTCGGTTGATGTGATTGACCTAAAGAAAATGGAAATGGTGGCTTTCGCGGAAGTAGGCAAACAAGCTGGGGGCATTGCCTTCTGGAAGGTGGAAGAATAGATTTCTAAATCACTTCGCCGGGTAGTAATCGTATTTGAGATCTTCATGATACGGTCTCGACAGAACTAAATATTCATTTTAGTTGTCCAAACTGCATCCTTCAGTTCGTCATCAGTATATCTGATTTACCTAAATTGGGTATATGGACGGCAGACAAACACATTACCTTCTAAGTAGTTCTACGGGAAGATGGACCATAGTTTCCACCATACTGGCGTCCAGCATGGCCTTTATTGATGCTACAGCACTCAATGTGATTCTTCCTTCGCTGCAAAAAGACCTTGGCGCAAATGGTACCGACCTTTTCTGGGTACTCAATGGATACTTGCTTATGCTCTCCGCTTTAATTATTGTAGGAGGTAGTCTGGGAGATAAATTGGGCCGGGTAAAGGTGTTTAAGGTCGGCATCCTGATCTTCACCATAGGATCTATACTGTGTGGTTTTTCTCCATCGATAAACTATCTGACCTTTTTCCGTATGATCCAGGGAATCGGGGGAGCACTGATGATCCCTGGCAGTTTGTCCATTATTTCCGCAATTTTCAATCCCAACGAAAAAGGAAAAGCCATTGGAACATGGTCTGCAGCCACAACAATTGTCGGTATTTGTGGTCCGGTTTTAGGCGGTAGCCTCGCTGATCTTGGACTCTGGCGATTCATATTCTACATCAATGTTCCCTTCGGCATTTTTTCACTTCTGGTATTACAATTCAAAGTTCCAGAGAGTCGAGAATCAGGGGCTTCTAAAATCGACTGGTGGGGAGCTGTTCTGCTCATTACTAGCTTGGCTTGTCTTACTTTTGGTCTTCTGGAAATGCCGGAATGGGGTTACCAACACCCAATTGTGATCATCAGCCTGGTGATTGGGTTCATTGCTTTCATCCTATTCTTATACATTGAAAAAAATACCCAGGCACCTATGATGCCACTAAGCCTTTTTCAAAACAAAACTTTTGCCGGGCTTAATCTCTTTAGCTTTTTTCTATACGCGGGTCTTGGAGCCATCATGCTTTTTCTGTCTCTCAATATGATTCAGGTACAAGGTTATTCGCAACTGGAGGCGGGCCTCACGTTTTTACCCTTCTCTTTCATCATGGTAGCTCTTGCCCGAAAAATGGGTAGTCTTACCGATCGATATGGTGCGCGCCCTTTTCTGATCATTGGCCCAGTGTTAACAGGGGCTGGCATGTTTTGGATGGCCCAAATGGGATTAACGAGTGGTCCTGAGGCTTACTGGACCACCTTCTTTCCGCCTCTTATTGTGTTCGCATTGGGTATGGCCATTACCGTCGTACCCCTTACTTCAGCTGTTATGACTTGCCTGGATGAAAGTAAATCTGGAATCGCCTCGGGAATCAATAATAGTGTGACACGCATTTCAGGAACATTTATCAACGCGATCATGGGCGCATTGGCGGTAATTATTTTTACCACTTATGCGGATAATCAGTTAGCAAACCTGCCCATTGACGAAACCTCTCGCTCCGAGTTATTAATTGAAGCAGAAAATCTCGGTGAAGCACGCGCTCCGAAACGATATACCGCAGCACTCAGGATGCAAGTAGACAGTATTTTCCAGTGGGGATTCATTGAGACTTACCGTTATGTAGGTATTATAAGTGCTACTCTTGCATTTTTGAGTGCCGGAATTGCCTTTTTTATGATTGAATCAAAAAGTGAAAAGAAATGACTAAGCGACAACTTAGTGCAATTATGTTTACTGATCTGGCAGGGTACACAGCCATCATGCAAGAAGATGAAACCAACGCTAAAGGACTCAGGGATCGGCACAGAATTATCCTGGAGAAAGAAATTGCAAAACATAACGGTGAGATCCTTCAGTATTATGGAGACGGTGCTTTATCTGTTTTTAGTAGTACCATTTCAGCAACTACTTCCGCAGTTAACATTCAAAAAGCCTCTATCACAGGTAACATCCCTTTACGGATCGGTATCCACTCGGGTGATGTGGTGATCGAAGATGATGGGGTCTATGGGGATGGAGTCAACATTGCCTCTCGTATCGAGTCCTTTGCCACTACAGGTTCAGTGATGATCTCTGACAAGGTTTTTGACGACATTAAGAATCACCCTGCTTTCCGATCTTCTCTCATGGGTGAATTTGAGTTGAAAAACGTTAAACGGCCAGTCGAGATTTATGCCCTAACCAATGACGGACTGGTGGTACCCAATCGAAGTGACATGAAGGGTAAAGTGAAAGAACGCATCAAAAGTATTGTCGTGCTTCCTTTTGTTAACCGAAGTGCGGACCTGGAAAACGAATATTTCTGTGATGGTCTCACGGAAGAGTTGGTCACCTCCTTAACTCGAATCAATGGCTTAAAGGTGATTTCACGTGGAAGTTCCTTTTCACTAAAAGGAAAAAACATGGATGTTCGGGAAATTGGAAAATTGCTGGACGTTCAATCTGTTCTGGAAGGAAGTGTTAGAAAATCGGGGAATCGAGTACGAATTAGCGCTCAACTTAGCGGGACATCCGATAGATATGAATTATGGACTGAGCGCTATGATCGGGAAATGACGGATTCGCTCGATCTCCAGGATGAAATTTCGCTCAGGATTACTGACGAACTACGTGAAAAATTCTCAGTTGAGACAGGTAATGAAACAAAATCCGAATCAGCCATCGCCATAGAAGCTTACAATTTCTATCTGCAAGGTCAATTTCACTATAACAAATGGACGCCACATGATGCCCGGCTAGCCGAGGAAGCATTTTTAAAAGCGCTGGAAATAGAACCCCACTACGATCTGGCTTATGGAGGTCTTGCTCGTGCCTATTCTCTACTGGCGGTGACAGGATATGTCAATCCGGATGAGGGTTACTTGAAAACAGTCGAGACTGCTAAAAAAGTATTGGAATTAAACAGCGAAAATGAGGACGGTTATGTCGCCTTGTCTCTGGCAGATTTTTTCTACTACTGGGATTTCGAACAGGGTAAAGCGCATATCGAAAAGGCATTGGAATTGAATCCCAGATCCTCTGAAGCCAATGTCACATATTCTCTGTACTATCTCATCAAAGGCGACCTTAAGACGGCCATAGCTTACATTCAGAAAGCCCGGGATATAGACCCACTTTCTTTGACCAACAACCGAACATTAGCAGATGCTTATTACCTGATGGGTGACTATAAAATGTCTATTGCTATCTATGATTGGCTATTGGAGCAAGATCCGGATTTTAAAGCTGCACTCGACTTTAAAGCCTGGGCCTACCTGATGTTGGGTGATCATGAACAGGCAATTGCAATATTCGAGTCATTTTTGGAGGAAGACGCGGTTCATGCACTAAAACCCTATGCCCAATTGGGTTATGCCCATGCTCTCAAGGGTGATATGACAGTTGCAGAAAAATACCTAACACTGCTAAAAAAGGATGCCGAACGAAACCACAACAATTCTTACCACATGAGTTTTGCGATGTTATATGCTGGAATGGGTATGACCGACGAAGCACTTAAGTATCTTGAATTGTGCATTGATGACAAAATAGGTGCTGCAATTTTCATTCACATCAGCCCTATTTGGAAACCATTACATGGTGAAAATAAATTTCAAAATTTGCTGGACCGGGTGGGTTTGCAATCCATGCAATAACTGCCTGGCACTGCTATCCTTGACCTCTGAAAAACACCAGGTTTTGAAAAACGATCAGGTGTGCGTAGTTTCAAGCTTTGAAACAGATCTGGTATGCACGCATGAAAGGCATTTTTTACTGTTTTTCATTTTTCCTATGTAGCCTCGTTTTTGGACAGGATTTGATCCAATCATCAGACTCATTGGCTAAGCGATTCAATCAACTTTACTCGACTAATGCAGACAGTGCGCAATTGGTCATTGAGGAGTTTGATCGACTTGCTGATGCTGAAAATTTTCTTCCGGCTAACGCCTATGCAGCTTACCTCAGAGCTAAGCTGGTAAGCCGTACTGAGGGGCTTCACGAAGCTATTGCTCTGTATGAAAAAGCCCGTAACGAACAAGAAGACCTTTTGGCAAAAGACATGCCTGATTCCTGGAGGACAAGCATATGGTCTGTGATCACGAAAAGAGGAATGGATGCGGGTGGGGCTTACCTGTCATCTGGTGAATTTCAAAAGAGCCTCGATGAGTTCCGAAAAACAGCTAGCGCCGCATTAGAGGTTCCGGATAGCAGCAGGTACGGTGACGCTATTGGAAGAATTGGTGCATGCCATTTTTACCTGGGTGAAGAAGATTCAGCTACCTTCTATGTCGAACAACAAAAGATAATTGGAATCGCCATTGGTAATATCGCTCATATTTCCGTTGCACTCAGGAATCTGTCCATTATTTATCGTGGTAAAGGAGAATTTGCCAAGGCGCTGGCAAGTATACAGGAAGGTAAGGACGCGCTGCTTACCTTGGAGAACAGTGATAAAAAAGACCTGGCAATCGCTACATTAAATTCGGCACTTGGTTCCTTGTTTTTCATGCGCGATGACTATGAACAGGCCAAGCAAATGTACCTGAAAGCCTATGACATCTTTATCACCAAAGAGAATAACAGCACCATCACTCTACTATATGAAATGGGCGACATCTACAAGTCGCTCGATCTTCACGATTCATCAGCTTATTATTACAAGCGTAGTTTGCAGCTGGCCAGGGAGTTGGATCAGGAAGTAGACATTATTTACATTCAAAGCCGTTTATCTGATCTCTATTTTGACATGAAGGCATGGAATTTGTCCGAAGCATACGCAGATTCAGGCCTGGCCAAACAAAAGATAAAACAACTGGCGTTCGAAGGCTTCTTTCTGAACAAAAGCAAAGCTGAGTTACTCCTACGGAAAGAAAAAACTTATCAGGCCCTCTCATATGCGCAAAAAGCGCAGAGTTGGAGTGACAGCCTCGACGCAAATATTGAATTTGATAAGGAAATTAATGACCTGCTTTATCGAATTCATAAGCGAAGTGGAAACCTTCAAATGGCGCTTCGACATCATGAATTGTTCAAGTTGCTAAATGACAGCCTTCGATCAGAGGCCCAAACACAAGAATTTACGATCGTAGATCAGGAACACAAGGCAGAGAAAAAAAGACTGGCCCTGATTGCAGAGCAGGAAAAAACAGAACTCGCACTTAACAACAAATTACAACAGCAACGGGTCATTCAATACAGTGCATTTGCAGGCTTTGGATTGGTCTGCTTATTGGCCATCAGCTTTTATCGATCGTATAAGACCAAGCAACAAGACAATGCGCGCATTCAGGAACAGGCAGATCAACTCACGTTTAGCAATGAACAATTGCTGGAACTCTCTAATTTCAAAGAAGGACTGACCCACATGATCGCGCACGACATGAAAAATAGCCTGAATGTTATTCTAGGGCTTTCAGAGAATGAATCGGAGGAAAAAATGAAGCAAATCCATCAATCCGGTGGACAATTGCTAAGCCTTGTCCTCAATATGCTGGACATCCAAAAATTCGAAGAAGCTCAGATTCATTTAAATCCTTCCAGGCAATCCATACAAAAATTAGTCTCGGAAGCTGTACTACAGGTTGAACTACTGGCCTATTCTGAGGGACTAAGCATCGAACGGGACTTGGAAGATACGCCTTTTGTTCTTTGCAACGAAAACCTCATGGTACGCGTCCTGGTTAATTTACTCACCAATGCCATTAAGTACTCCAGAGGTCAATCTTCTATTAAGGTCGAAACAAAACAAACTGAAAAGGATTTTGTCGCCTTCAGTATCAGAGATTACGGAACAGGAATCCATAAAGAGGACCTACCACATGTTTTCGATAAATTCTGGCAAACCAGTGCCAAGAACAGTGGCCAAGTCTCTTCAACCGGACTAGGACTCACCTTTTGCAAGCTAGCTGTTGAAGCTCATGGAGGTGATATTCGCGTCGACTCAACTTACGGAGAAGGCAGTGTATTCACTTTTACGCTTCCGGTCAACGCGGCGGCGGAAATGCACGACGCTCATGGTAATCTTATAATGAGTGAAGAAAGAAACCTGGTACATGAACTGTCTGCAGAACTCAAAAAACTGCAAGTCTATCAGGCTGGAGAAATTTTTAAGATCCTCAACCGGGAAGATGCCCGAAATATGCAATCTCCCTGGGCCTACGAACTTCGGATGGCCGTGGAACAATCCGATACTGAAAAATATCGACAACTGGTCGATCTGGAAGTTTAAGTCTGTTAGGAATATTATCTATGATCCAATTTAGATTACTTTTAGCGGACGTTAATGAATCTTAAAACTTCCAATAGGTCATTATCTGAATCAATGAATAAGAAGCACAAAAAGAAAATACTTCAGAAGCTCTTAGCAGCGGTTAATGCCGTCGGAGTAGACTTAGAAAAACACAATGGAGATGCCGCCAAAGCGGCTGCCAATCAAATAGGTACTCGTATCAATATCCTCCACCCGTATTCACATTTATTCGACGAATCATTCAAGCGAAAGGTACTGAGCTACATGAACACCGGACGAGCGGCAGAAGAAGGAGATGTGGCCAGTATGACTAAGTTGGAGGCTATGACCGAACCCACCGGGACGCTCATTCAGGAGACGCTGGAGAAAATGATCAGGAAGCTGAGTTAGAATCATTTTCTAATTGATCAATATTGAACTTGTCGGCGCATTTTTAAGGTGGTTATTCACCGGGTTTAGAGGATCCTTCCGGTTATACCTGCAAGATCATCCGGAATTAAACAGGTTCATAGGCATTTCTTTGATCTACTTTATCACCTTATTGGTCATTTTGTTACTTTGAATCACTTATGCGCACTGCCTATAGCTGGAGTTATGGGATGCTCATTATCTTAACTTTTCAGGAATAAGTTCATTTTCGAAACCATGGGATTAGTGGAATAATCTGGCCTCGGTTTAGGAAAGAAAAATCATTATACTTCTATTCAACTGACCTGATTGATTCACCACTTAGGATTTTCTTCAGTTCTTCCGCCATCGACTTAGCTATTTCCGGATGTTTGTCGATGACATTGTGTTGCTCGCCTGGATCATTAGCAAGATTGTATAGCTGTTTATTCATTTTCGGCTGACCATAACTTCTGTTCAAATCTGGAATGTATTTCCAGTCCCCGCGCCTTAGAGCCGTACCCTTCCCAGCTTCTTCAACCATTGACACAAGTCCTTTATCACTTTTCCCTAAAAATGCCTCCATGGTGTTTCTGCTATCAATTCCTTCATTCTCATTTAATGGAACATTTAGGTAATTGGCCAGAGACCCCATAAGATCAATTTGATTGACGAGCGCTTTTGAAATACCAGGCTTGATGCTGCCTGGCCAACTAACAATGAATGGAACGCGGGTTCCGCCCTCGTATATTTGATATTTTCCACCTCTATAAATACCCGAGGCATCATGTCCTTGATCAACCTCCTCCGTAGATAACTCCACTATGGTCTCATCCTCATAACCATCATCATATACAGGGCCATTATCACTCGAGAAAATAACGATGGTATTTTCAGATAACCCATTAATTTCCAGCGTATTTAATATTTCACCAACAGCCCAATCAAATTGAACCATGGCATCTCCACGGTATCCCAGGGTTGTGGCGCCACGAAATCGAGGGTGGGGAGTTCGAGGCACATGAATGTCCTGCGATGAATAAAACAAGAAAAATGGTTTTTCTCTATTGCTCTTTATGAAAGACCTGGCTTTTTCAACAAACACATCAGTCATGGTCTCATCGTTCCAAAGCGCCGATTGACCACCAGCCATGTAACCAATTCTACCAATTCCATTGATTACGGAGTTATTGTGTCCGTGTGAGCTTTGATAGTAAGTCATGGCCTCCCGGTTTGTTTTACCATCAGGATACTGTGTTACAGTTTCCTTACTGCTGACATATGCTTTATTCCCCACAAAAAGTGAGTCCTTTTTCTCGAGGTTATGGACTTCATGCTGTTGCAGGTAAACCGTCGGAACCCGGTCGTTTGTGGAAGGAAGTAGAAAAGAGGAATTAAAACCAACCTCAATTGGGCCCGGCTTCACCGCTCCGTTCCAATTGGTGAACTTATCTGACTCACCAAGACCCAAATGCCACTTCCCTACAATACCTGTTTCATATCCCGCCTTTTTTAGCATTTTGGGGAGCGTCATCATTTCTACCGGAATAATCAATGGCGCATTAGGCGGCAGGACATTGGCATTGTATCTGAATCCGTAAACTCCGGTTAGCAATGAAAAACGTGAAGGTGTACAGGTTGAAGCTGTACAATGTCCATCAGTAAACCGTAAACCACGTTCCGCTAATCGATCGATATTGGGTGTCGGAATCTTAACAGAGCCATAGGCTCCTACATCTCCGTAGCCCACATCATCTCCATAAATAATTACAATGTTGGGTGTTTTAATGTCGGAAACCTCAGCCTTATAGGAACAAGTCGTAAAAACGGACAGAACAATGATTCCGACAAGGGTTGATTTTATAAATGCCATAAGATTTTTCATTAAAACCGATTTACACCCTATCTGATTTTTCAGCACATACACTGCTGGGCTTAAGTTAACATTTAGGACAAACAATTTGCATTGGAAACAATCAAAAAATGTACTTCAATCTGAGTTTGCAACTACGCATTAATATGAAAATGCAGATTCAATCTACAATCAGGGAGGGGAAAAGAGCAGTCCACGTCAGTAGACTGCTTCTATCTTGTCTTTCTTATTTCGATTTCAAAAACAACCGAATGAAAGATTCAATGTATTGTTTGAACCAGAATTTCATAGCGTAACCGAAAATGCTAATTATAACTCCTAGTGCAAGTGATATTAGCACATGCAGGTTCATGATAAAAAAGGCAATGCAAAACGCTAGTACAAATATTATCAACGCCTTGAGATATTGAGGTCGATTAGAGACCGCCATAGTAGTAAAAATTTACGTTGTACCGCGTGCCAGAGTTTAGTCCAATATTATCGGCTGGGACTCTGTCATTGCAAAATTTGTCCAAACATACAAATGCTCATCTACAATGCAACTCAAAAACCTTTTTCATTATAGTTACGTTTAGGACTTTTATATTTAGATTACATTTAGGATTTAAATAAAAGTGAAATGAAAAAGTATGCGATGGGCGAATTTGAGGAGATTGTCATGCTTACCGTGGCCATCCTCTATCAAAACGCTTATGGGATCACCATCAAAAAAGACATAGAAACACGCTTGAATAGAAGTGTCAGTGTCGGGGCCATGCGTACTGCACTCAATCGCCTGGAGAAAAAGGGCTACCTCTCTTCTCATTTTGGGGAAGCTACCGCCAGCCGGGGCGGAAAGCGCAAACGCTATTTCAAGGTTACTCCGGTTGGCAAAAAAGCCCTTGATCACATCATGGAAACTCGAAAGCAACTATGGGATGCTATTCCGAACGTGGCCTTCGATTTCAAACTCTCATGAGTGATCCTTCACATATACTCCCGCCACGGTGGGTCACACTGTTCCTAAGGTGGTTTTGCCATCCTGACCTGATCGAAGACGTGGAAGGAGACCTGGCGGAGTTGTTCACCGAACGTTTGGAAACCTCTCCGAAAAAAGCCCGACGAAGATACTTTCTGGATGTCCTGCTTCTCTTGCGGCCCGGAATTGTAAAAAGCATCAAACTCAATCCAATAAAAAGTCAAAATCTCATGTTCAAAAACTACCTAAAAGTAACGTGGCGCAATTCCCTCAGGTACAAGGGATACACCGCACTCAACATTGCCGGACTTGTCGTAGGCATGGTCTGCTCTCTTCTCATTGCCCTTTGGGTGACTGACGAAGTACAGATGGACCAATTCCACACCAATGGCGACAATATTTATCGCGTCTGGAGAAACATGCATGAATCTTCCGGGTCGGTGGTCACTACTTCTTCTGTGCCTAAACCTCTGGGAGATTTGATCTCGACCGAATACCCGGAAGTAGAATCCATCACCTACTACAGTTGGCCCATGGACTTGTTCTTCCAGCTAGGTGATCAACGATCCAAAGAAGAAGGTAGGTTCGTCTCTGCAAATTTCCTTGAAACCTTTACTTTTCCGATGCTACAGGGCGATAAGCAAGGTCTTGAGGACCAGAGTGGCATTCTTATTTCCAGGACCACTGCTGAAAAATTTTTCGGATCCAATTGGCGTGATAATGCACTGGGATCCACCATGCGGGTGCATGATCAGCAAGACGCCATAGTCGCAGGGATATTTGAAAACCCCGGAAGTAACTCCACACTCCGCTTTGATTGGTTACTCCCTGCTCAGACTTTCTTCGCGACCAATTCCTGGGTAGACAACTGGGGCAATGGGTCCTTCAGTTTATTTTTCACAACCAGTTCCAATGAAAAAGCAGCGACGGTCAATGAAAGGATCACGAATGAAATCATGGATCATGCAGGAGACAATGACAATGCTGGTCACGAATTGCTATTCATCCAGAAATTCAAAGAGCAACATCTCTATTCTAATTTTGAAAATGGCGTAGTAGATGGTGGTCGCATTGATCAGGTAAAACTGATGATCGTAGTAGGCATCTTTCTGATGATGATTGCTGCCATCAATTTCATGAGTCTGGCTACCGCGAGAGCAGGTCGACGTGCGAAAGAAATCGGTGTACGGAAAGTGATGGGAGCCAGAAAAGGGTCATTAAGCGCGCAGTTCTATACGGAAGCCTTTCTTTTTACCCTTTTGGCGATCGTATTATCTCTGATCATTGTCTGGCTTACACTGCCGGTATTTAATGATTTGGTTGGGAAGACGTTGGTGCTTGACCTGACGCAATTAGAAATTTGGAAACTAATCGGAGGCGTGATGTTGGCCATGACCTTACTATCCGGAAGTTACCCAGCACTGATCATGCCTGCCCTAAACATCTTGCAATCCTTACGAGGCACGGTAAGCAAGCCTGCAGGTTCTGCCTTGTTTCGTAGAAGTCTGCTCGTCATCCAGTTTGCGATTACCATGTTGCTCATCGTGGGGACCCTGGTCATCAGGGATCAACTGCAGTATGTACTGAACAAGGACCTGGGTTTGAATCGGGACAACATGCTCATGGTAGGTCTGAGCAGAGATATGACTCAGCGCTTCGAAACGTACAAATCGGAACTGGCGCAAATACCTGAAATCACTCAAGTGACAGGTGCTTCTGGAAACCCGCTCGACTATGGCCGGTCGACCAGCTCAGCTACCTGGGAAGGAAAGAATCCGGATGATGAATATGAGATCAAAGTAATCAACGTTCATGATGATTTCATGAGCACCATGGAAATGAGCATAAAATCAGGCCGGAACTTCTCTCCTGAACTCAACGACTCGTTGAGCTACATCATCAACGAAGTAGCGGCCGAAGTAATGGGATTTAATGATCCAATCGGCAAAAAACTAAGCATCTGGGGCCTTCAGGGAAACATCGTAGGTGTGGTGAAAAACTTCCACATGCGTGACTTGCATACACCTATCGCTCCATTGATCCTGCGTTACGCACCAGACGGTGCCCGTGTGGCACTGATTCGAGTTGGTGATAAACCGGGAGAAACACTTGCATCGGTCCAGGAAATCACTCGCTCACTCGATCCCAATGAGGAATTTGAATACGAATGGATGGATGAGTCTTATGCGCAAAGCTACGAGAGTGATTTTGTCGTGAGCAAATTGGCCAACATCTTCTCATCGATCTCTATTTTCATTTCTTGTCTGGGCCTATTGGGACTGGTCTCCTACTCCACCGAGCAACGTGCCAAAGAAATTGGCATTCGCAAAGTGCATGGAGCGGGGATTGTTCCACTTGTAATGATGTTATCCAAGGACTACTCGAGGTTGATCGTACTTTCCTTTATACTGGCCACACCCATTGCCTACTATTACTGTCAGGGATGGCTGGAAAGTTTCGAGTATCGAACTACGATCCAGGTAACCAGTTTCGCGTTGGCTGGTTTATTCACTTTCCTGATCGGGGCTTTCACTGTAAGCTTTAAATCCTATCAGGCCGCAAGCTCAAATCCGGTGAAGACTTTGAGGGATGAGTAAATCAACCTTCGAAGAATCCAATACACAAACCTATAACCAGACCACTGAATCATAGTTTTGGAGATTGGTTTTGGAAACCTCATAATAAATTAATTCAAGTACCATCGCCCGGTTACATTCCTGGGCGATGGTCATTTCAGGGCCCTCAGTTCATTCGAATCAGGAGTATCAGATAGATAGTTAATTCCAAACAGTAAGGAATGATATAAATTTCCGATCAAAAACGGTTGATGCAGACCAACATACTTCTGATCGTTTTATACCTGGGATTGTTTCAGGGGATATTTCTGGCATTCGCTCTTTTCTTACTCAAGAATAAAAGCAGGGTGTCCGTTTACTCACTAATTACCCTGGTCCTTTGTTTTTCCTCCCTTATCCTCATTCAAATACTGCGTTACCACCTTCCAGAATCAAGTATTAGTAAAGCGTTGGTCCTGGGTAGTGGAATCCCCTTTTTGATAGGACCACTCCTATATTTTTATCTGGCTTCCACTGTTGAACAAGCTTTCGCAATGACATGGAAGAAGACATTGCACCTTGTGCCATTTTTGCTGGTCACCCTACTTTCAACCTGGTTGTCGGATAAGACCATGTTAGGGTCCACCTTATTCCTTTTACTCAAAAGCGCTCAAACACTTATCTATTATTTGTGGTGCCTGAAATTATTGTCCCGAAAGTCGATTGAAAAGAAAGTATGGTACAATCGAAAGCTGCTATACAGGCTATTCTTCATCCAACTCATGGCTTTTGTAATCA
Organism: Cyclobacteriaceae bacterium; assembly: GCA_965215825.1. Taxonomy (GTDB): domain Bacteria; phylum Bacteroidota; class Bacteroidia; order Cytophagales; family Cyclobacteriaceae; genus JAWPMT01. Next base: position 4,563,585 of record CBDCEM010000003.1, read on the forward strand.
TTCATCTGATTGTGGTACTTGAAATGGAGTTTCCTTCCTGGCATCTGGAATCCGACCTTATTTCATCCATGATATTTGTCTTTTTCTTCTTTGCCTTTGTGCTTACCATCATTGTTTTTCCAAACGGGACGTTGCCTGATCAACACCGGTCTCGTTATCAATTGTCCTTACTTCCAGAGAAACAGAAACAAGTCATAAAGGACCAGTTAACACGGTTATTAGCAACTGAAAAAATGTATCTGGATCCCGATCTTACCCTTAGTCTTGTTGCAAGCAAAATGAATGTCAGTTCCAATCATCTGTCTCAGGTGATCAATGAAACACTAAAGAAGAATTTCAATCAGTTGATCAATGAATATCGTGTCAATGAAGTGAAACGTCTGATTAGTGATGAACAAAAAACCTTATTGAACATTGCCTATGAAAGTGGATTTAATAGCAAATCTGCTTTCAACAGGATTTTCAAAGGGATAGAAGGGCAAACACCTTCTACCTATCGAAAAATGACGAAAAAATAAGTCCCACTTCATCATTTAGGTCGATTTTGAATTTAGGACCGACCTGTTTTGCTTAAAAAGAACGATGAAACGTATTTGGTGGGCACTTTCAATCTTACTCATCCCGGTATTAAGTATTATTATCTTCTTATTGACAAGAACCTTTAATGGCCAGGTCGAATCCATTCAATTTCAATCTGATATTGAGTTGGAGGGCGTGCTTGTAAAGCCTGATGGTCCAGGTCCTCATCCGGTAATTCTACTCCTTCATGGTGCCGGAGGCAATCATCAATCATATGACAAGCTCTTTTTCAAGTTTCACACCAATGCCTTTCTAAAAAAAGGATTTGCAGTTATGGTATATTCCAAGAGAAGCCAGGATGACGTGGATTACCGATATTTTACTTACCACGACCTGTTGGATGATGCCCATGCCGCCATCGCTTTTCTAAAGGAAAGGAATGACATCAATCGGAAGCAGATAGGGGTCATGGGAATCAGCGAATCCGGTTGGTTTACTCCGGAACTGGTCTCAAAGAATCCAGAGGTCCGATTTGTAATCAATAGGGTCAGTTCATCCCTGAATGTCAGGGAAACCATTAAACATGAAGTGCGGTCTGACGCAACCACAGAAGGATTCAACTCCAAGGAGATTGATGAAGTGATCATCCCACTGACCGAACAAATATGGAATTACTATATCTCAGTGAGCAAAAATGAAATCCCAGCAGAAGGTGAGGAAAGGGAGGAAATTAATCGACAATTGGCTAAGCTTCATCAGGACGATCATTTCAGTAACTGGTTTGGAGCGGGGCAATTGATGCCGTACGATTCAATATTGTACCGATCAAGGGCCATGCGGTATTCCTATGATCCCACCATTTTTTTAAATAAAATCGATGTTCCCATGCTGTACATCATGGCTGGTAAGGATAAAAATATCCCTACTGAAAAAGTCATTCAGCATTTGCAAGTCCTCAAAGGCCAGGGGAAAAACCTAAGTATCAAACTGTACCCGGAAGCCAGTCACTATCTCTACAAGTTTGGACTGGAAGATGGACCTTTTGAGGGTTGGCTGTACTATGATGATTATTTGGATGTCTTGACCGATTGGGCGGTTGAACAGGTTCGGGAAAAGTAAAAAGTCCTATAGTTGACGTTGCATTGACTGAGCGCTGTTCTGCAACGCCATCATATAGAAAAGTAATACTTTTCGAACTTTTCAATCAACTATTCGTTATGATAGTATTACTATCAAAAATTGATATAGTACTACCTTGCCATGACGATCCTCCAATTGCGGTTAAATCCTAACCTTTATCTCAAAGACCCTCAGTCCACTGATCTTGGTCGTAAGATCATCCAGGAGAGCATTTCCATGATCGATAACATGGGTTTTGAAGCCCTTACATTTAAGAAGTTATCAAAAGCCATAGATTCCACTGAAGCCTCGATCTACAGATATTTTGAGAACAAGCACAAATTACTGATCTACCTCATCGCCTGGTACTGGAGCTGGATGGAGCATCAGATCTCTTTCAAAACAAACAACATCCCGGAACCAGAGGAGCGACTCTTGATTGCATTAAGAACCATTACAGAGAAGAAAGAACAAGATGCGAATTTCCCGGATGTTGATGAGCCAGCATTACAGCGCATCGTAATTGCCGAATCTGACAAGACTTATCTTACCCGAGAGGTCGATGAAGACAACAAAGACGGCCTGTTCCTGGGCTACAAGACCCTTTGCAAGAAAATAAGTAGCATCATTCTCGAGATCAACAAAGATTTCCGGTACCCCAATTCACTGGTAAGTACTTGCCTTGAAGCATCCAATCAGCAGATCTTTTTTGCGGAACACTTACCGACATTATCGGAAATGCGAGATTCCAAAGATCCATATTCCGACAATTTCGAATTTCTAAAAACGCTGGTTTTTAAAGCGATTTCACGCTGAGTACATGAACAATCAAACCATACGTCACATCCTTCATGACAGTGCACAGCTGCTCAACATGGACCTGGACAGCAACGTACTTAAGGCTACGGATAATTTGTTGCGACAGTACCACCTTGATGAGTTAGGGGAATTCATTAGAGACCTTACGGATATCGCCAACAATACAGGTATCGTGTTCATCAAAAAAGAGATTGAGCCAAAAGAGTTTGAATTGTTTGTCGAGAACTTCGATTCTCCGATGGTTTTGTTTTTGCACGAGGATTCCGATGCCGTACCCGCAATCGTCAATACCAACAAGAAACAAAACAAAAAGATCACCATTCTTCACCCCAGCGAAAATGAGGTACACAATCTGGAAGAAATAGATGAGCATCGAATCCTCAAAAACGATAAAGGAGAGCTGGTTTTCTTGTCTGTATTTGCTTATGATAGCGTGGTTGGCAGTGACATGGGCGAAGGTGAGAAAGAAGAGCTATCACCAGTCACCAGGCTCTTTAGGTTACTGGCTGCTGATAAACGTGATATTTTCTATGTATACGTCTATGCGCTGATCATTGGTGTGACCAGCCTCATACTTCCTTTAGGAATTCAGGCAGCTATTGAATTGATTTCTGGTGGGGTGTTCTTCAGTTCTGTGTATGTGTTGATTTCGATCATCATCCTGGGAGTCCTTGGTTCCGGCTTTTTGCAAGTCATGCAAATCACCATTGTGGAATACCTTCAACGGCGGGTCTTCACCAAAGCGGCTTTTGAATTTGCATTTCGGGTACCCAGGATCAAGATGGAAGCAGTACTCCATTTGCACTTCCCTGAGTTAATGAACCGCTTTTTCGAGGTGTTGACGATTCAGAAGGGACTACCCAAACTACTCATTGACTTATCCACAGGAATCATCCAGATACTTTTCGGGCTCCTTTTACTTTCCTTCTATCACGCTTTTTTCGTGTTTTTCGGAATGGTCCTCATCGCTATCCTGTTCTTGATATTCTACATTACCGGGCCTAAGGGGCTACAATCGAGTATTGTTGAATCAAAGTATAAATACAAGGCTGTTTACTGGCTGGAAGAATTGGCCCGGGCGTTGTACAGCTTTAAACTATCCGGAAGTACAGACCTCCCGATCAAAAAAACCGATTACTTCGTTAATAACTATCTCAAAAACCGAAGAAAACATTTCAGGGTGTTGATCACTCAATATTCTTATGTTTTGCTCTTCAAAGCAGTTGTAACCGCTGGCCTCTTAATCATAGGTACCATTTTATTGGTGCAGAATCAAATCACACTTGGTCAATTTGTAGCCTCCGAGGTAATCATCATCCTCATACTCTCCTCCGTGGAAAAGATCATCATGTACATGGATGTTGTGTATGACATGCTTACGGCCGTGGATAAGATCAGCCATGTTACTGACCTGCCCCTCGAAAAAACAGGCGGCATTGATATTCCTGATAACGTCGACAACCCTGGACAGGGCTTTAACATTGACGTGCGAGATCTTACTTACATCTACCCCGGCACCAACAAACCTTCCATACAGAACATTGACCTGTCAATCCCGGGCGGACAAAGGCTATGCATCAGTGGTGTGGGAGGTTCGGGTAAAAATACACTGACCAATACCCTTGCAGGTATGTATAGTCATTTTGAAGGTTCGGTCACTTACAACAAATATTCTCTAAGAGACCTTGATCGCGTGCACTTGAGAGACCGAATTGGAAAGAATGTATCTGCAGAAGACATTTTCGAAGGCACTATTCTCGAAAACATTTTAGTAGGTAAACCTTTTGCGGAAGAAATGGCAGCAATAGAGGCCCTGGAAATGGTTGGGTTGCAGGAAAAAATCAATTCCCTGCCTGAAGGATTAAATACGCCCATTCTAAGTGCAGGAAAAGGCTATTCTCAAACATTCATTCAAAAATTGATTTTAGCCCGTTGCCTTGCAAAACGACCCAATGTATTGATCCTAAATGACATGTTCAGTTCCTTCTCTAAAAATGAGCGACTGAAATTAATCCAGACCATCACAGATCCGAGTCACCACTGGACATTGATTGTTGTTTCCAATGATCCGTTGATCATGGCTGCGTGTGACAGAACGATCTACTTAAAGAACGGAGACATCCTGGTTGATGGCCCTGTCGACCAAGTACTTGCCAATGAAGAAGTCATCAAAAACCTGAATTGATCATGCTGAATATTTCCAAAAACAGTATAGACGATCATCTTGCCGAAAAGCAGCTTTATTCCCTCAAAACGTTGAGGACACCCAATCTGGGTATTTACCTGGCTCGGGTGCTTCTCGTGCTCTTCTCGCTGGTAATCATTGCCATGTTTCTACCCTGGCAGCAAAATATTCGGGGAAAAGGAAGTGTAACCGCGCTCAATCCGGCCAACCGTCCACAAACTGTGCAATCCGCCATTCCCGGAAGGATTGAAGACTGGTTTGTGCAAGAAGGACAATTGATTGACAAGGGCGATACGATCCTTCGATTGGCTGAGGTAAAGGATAAATATTTTGACCCTGAGATCTTGCTCAGGCTTAGCCAACAGATTGCGGCAAAGGAATCCAGTATTGTAGCCAAGGATCTGAAGCGGGAGGCCTACAACAACCAAATTGCTGCCTTACGGGCATCTCTTGAAGCGAAACTTCAGCAGGCCAATAATAAAGTGGCTCAAAGTAAGCTTAAAGTTCAGAGTGATAGCATTGCTTTTAGAGCGCAAGAGGTAGCCTTTTCCAACGCAGACAACATCTTTGATCGGGGCAAACAGCGCTTCGATAGCGGGAACATTTCTCTGACAAAATTCCAGGATCTGGAAAATAAATATCAGCAGGGACGGGCAAAGTTGCTTTCTTCTGAAAACAAGTATTTGCAAAGCAAAGCTGAAATGGCGATCAATCAAACGAGCCTTAGTGCGATACAAGCAGATTATGCCGAAAAAATCAGCAAAGCCACATCAGACCTTCAGGCTACGCTGGCAGATATAAACGACACACAAGGTTCACTTGCCAAACTTCGCAATGAATACAGTAATGTAGAAGTACGTCAAGATCAGTATCATTTGATCTCACCACAAAGTGGTTACCTGGTAAAGGCCCTTAAAGATGGCATCGGCGAAACTGTCAAAGCGGGAGAAGCAGTTGCCAGTATCATGCCCAGAAGCCCGGATCTGGCGGTAGAGATGTATGTTCAAGCCATGGATGTGCCCTTAATAAAGACTGGTAGAAAAGTCCGGATCCAGTTTGACGGATGGCCAGCTTTACAGTTTTCAGGGTGGCCAGGTGTTTCTGTAGGCACATTCGGGGGAGAAGTTCAAGTCATTGACCGGGTTAATACTTCCGGAGGTCTTTTTAGAATCCTGATCAAACCAGATTATAGCGACAATCCATGGCCGGAACAAATTCGAATGGGATCTGGTATCAAAGGCTGGGTCATGTTGGACAATGTGTCTCTATGGTATGAGATGTGGCGACAATTGAACGGGTTTCCACCAAGTTTCTATGACGATGAGGGCATGGATGCTGGCATGAAAAAAGAGGACAAGCCTAAAGAAAAATGAGAAGAATCCGCATCGGTAAGTTACTGCTAGTTTTCTCATTGCTGGTCTCTTTAAGCGCCAGAGGGCAAACGGACTCGCTTCAAGCGACATTCTCCATATCTCAATTGGTCAATATGGTATTGGTTAATCATCCTGTTGTTAAACAAGCTGAAATGGTTCGGGAGATGGCCAAAGCGGAACTACTGGCTGCCAAGGGTGGTTTCGATCCAAAAATTTCTGCAGAATATGACCTGAAGAACTTCAAGGATACGGAGTATTGGGATATACTCAACACAACTTTAAAAGTACCTACCTGGATACCTGTTGATCCCAAAATAACTTTTGACAGAAATCAAGGCGAATTTTTAAACGCCGAACGTTCCATTCCATCAAGCAATGATTTCAGGCAAGTTTCCGCAGGCATTTCGGTACCGCTGGGCAAGGGTCTATTCATTGATGAGCGCCGCATGGTGGTACAACAGGCACGTGCGTATCAGAACATTGCTACTGCGGAGCAGACCAAAATGGTAAATAAAGTATTGTTTACGGCCATTAAGGATTATTGGGAATGGCAGCTGGCCTATCAGGAAGTACTCTTGCTTGAGCAAAGTGTAGAAATCGCAGAAGAATTGTATGAACGTCTGGTACTGGATTTTCAATTCGGAGAAGCCGCACCTGTTGATACTATTCAGGCAATGATCAACTATCAAACCCGGCAGGTGGAGTATGAAGAGGTAAAGTTCGATTATATCAAATCTCGATTAGCGTTGGCTGTACATTTATGGTCATCAGAAGGCATACCTTTGGTATTTCAGGAAGCCGTCATTCCTGATACGCTATCCGATTTCGGCACCATTCCCAGTCAGGAAGGGCTGGTTGACATGGTCACCTGGGCCAGAGATTTTCATCCTACTATTCAAAAATTAGAAGGCAAAGGCAATCAGCTAATCGTTGAGCAGCGGTGGAACAAGGAAACGCTCAAGCCGCAATTAGATGTTAGTTATTCATTTATTGATGCGCCCCTTACTCCTGATGGCGAAACTTCGTCACCAGTATTAAATGAAAATTACAAATTGGGGGTAGATTTTTCTTTTCCAATCTTTTTACGAAAGGAACGGGGTAAACTTCAAAAGACAAAGTTGAAAATTGCCAGCAACGAGATAGAGTTATTGAGAAGTCAACTAATGATTGAAAATCAGCTTCGAACTAGTTATGCCGAATTACAAATGGTCCAGACCAATGCCGAAAATTATGAACTGATGGCTGATAATTACAGTCGCCTCGTACAGGCAGAGTTGTTTAATCTGGAAACCGGGGAAAGCGATTTATTCAAGTTCAATATCCAGCAAGACAAGTATATCAACTCAAGGTTGAAGTTCTTCAAAACGCAAGCGAAAGCTCAAAAATTGAAGGCCGAGATATTGTACAAAGCCGGATACCCCTTGCTGACCCGGCCATAATGTGATTTAAGAAAAGCGCTTTACGTCGGGGTTTTTCCTTAAAAGTGTTTCGAAGATCTCAAGCATCTCATCAAAATCCCAGGGCTTGGTAACAAACTCATGGATACCAAAACTTCCTACGGCTTCATCCAGTTCATGTCGTTTAATGAAACCACTGAGGATCATCCGCTTAATTTCAGGATTGAATGCATGGACTTTTTCCAACAATTCGGTTCCTACCATGTCTGGCATCCGATGATCGGTCACGACCAGGTCAATTTTCTCAGCCTTGACAATTTCCAGAGCCTCCTCTGGTCCATCAGCTGTCTTGATGTTATATAATCTGCGAAATGCCGCCTTAAATCCTCTTAGGTTTGGAGCTTCATCATCTACATAAAGGATCGTAAATTCCTTTATTTTTTTTCTAGTTCTCCTTTCTGCTACTTCTTCCATGCAACGTCGGTGTTTTTGCTCTACAGTCTACGGTTCTTACAAAAATACTTGAATACATGATCAATGTAATCAAAACTGGCTCATAAGGAAATTTAAAGGAGTCAAGCAGGATAATTCTTGCTAACGTAAATCTTCATTAAGTTGACGTACGTAATCGATGATTTCCAAACCTTCCCCAGTAACATTGGAGGAAGTGAAATACTTGGGAAGTTCAGCCCATTCTTTTTTGAGCACTTTGCGATACCGGGCAATATTTGATTCTGTCTGGTTCTTGCCTTGTTTGTCCACTTTAGTAAATACCAAAATGAATGGGATTCCCTTTTCTCCCAACCACCGCATAAACTCCAGGTCGATCTTTTGCGGCGCGTGTCTGGAGTCGATCAGTAAGAATATTAGGGCCAGATTCTCACGTTCCAGCAAATACCGATCAATCATCTTTTTCCATCTGGCCTTTTCAGTCTTACTTACTTGTGCCCAGCCATATCCTGGCAGGTCCACCAGATACCATTGATCATCGATGAGGAAATGATTGATCAATTGAGTTTTTCCAGGACGCCCGGATGTCTTCGCCAGTTTTTTATTCCCAGTGATGTGATTGATTAGAGAAGACTTGCCCACATTGGACCGGCCAATAAAGGCAAATTCGGGGATGGTAGGCTTGGGACATTCTTCAATTTTGGAGCTACTCTTCTCAAAGACAGCCGTTTTCACAGGATTCATACCGCAAAATTAGAGGAATTTGTCGGTCGATACTGAGGAATATCCTTAACCTATATACAGTGCTTTGGGTTAATCCGTAATATTGCAATAATTATGGAGATAGTGCCTTATAAGGAGCAGACAGCAGGGAAGAAAGAGCAAGTAGCTGAAATGTTCAACAACATCAGTAAGCGGTACGACTTTCTGAATCATTTCCTGAGCCTGGGGATCGACATCATGTGGCGAAAAAAGGCCATCAAGATGCTCAAAGACGACCAACCCAAACAAATTCTGGATATCGCCACTGGAACAGGTGATTTTGCCATCGAGGCACTTACCTTGAATCCGGATAAGGTTACCGGCGTAGACATCTCCGAAGGTATGCTGGAGGTAGGTCGAAAGAAGATGAAAGCTAAGAAATACGACGATCGCATCGAATTACACTTAGGGGATTCAGAAGGATTGTTGTTTGATGACAATAAGTTCGACGCTGTGATCGTTGCTTTTGGCGTAAGGAATTTTGAGAACCTTGAAAAAGGATTGGAAGATATGTATAGGGTATTGAAGCCCGGGGGAAAGGTTGTGATCCTTGAATTTTCAAAGCCCACAGCGTTTCCGTTTAAGCAGATCTACCAGTTCTATTTCAAATATATTTTACCCACAGTGGGAAGAATAATTTCCAAAGACCAGGCAGCTTATACATATTTGCCAGATTCTGTTCGCAATTTTCCGGATGGTAAAAACTTTTTGAACATCCTCGACAGGATAGGATTTTTGAAGACCCAATGCAGACCCCTTACTTTAGGTATCAGTTCCATATACGTTGGCTCAAAATAAGCCTGGTAGCCCTGGTGCTACTGACCGGAGTTAAGTCCTGGGGTCAATCATCTTCTGGGCGAACTGAAAATCTCATCCATTACGACGAAGAGTTTATTCACTATGGGTTTGCCTTCGGTGGGCATGCTTCGAGGTATGTCTTCAAATACAATAGTGCGTTCGTAAGTCCTTCCTTCGACTCGCTACATTCCATTGCTAATCGTGCTCTTGGAGGGTTTAAAGTTGGTTTTGTAGTTAATTTCCACCTTTATCAATACCTTGATCTGAGGATACTACCGACTTTCGGACTTTACGAAAACGAACTACAATATCGATTTACAAATGGCACCACCTTTGCCCTGTTCAAGGATGCCACGTATTTCGAAATACCTATCGTATTAAAATATAAAAGTGTCCGAAGAAGAAATCATGCGCTGTATGTTGTGGGAGGTATAAGTCCTTCACTAGAGGCTGCAGCCCGGGGAGATGAAGTGGCTGATGTAGAAACACTTGAAACCCGAAACTGGAATTTTGCCATTGAGACTGGAATAGGTTTCGATATCTACTTCCCGCTTTTCAAGTTTTCACCAGAAATAAGGTACTCTTGGGGGCTCAGGAACCTGCTTTCGCCTGAAAAAAATGATTTCAACGCAGCATTAGACAAATTGGTACAGCATAATTTCACCTTTTTCATCACTTTTGAGGGCGGACCCAGTTACCTTAAAAAGAGACTTAGAAGAAGATGACCCAAAAACCTATTGCTCTTATAACCGGCGCAACAAGTGGTATAGGAGAAGCCACTGCCAGGTTACTTGCACCAACCCACCAACTGATCATTTGTGGTCGTCGCATGGAGCGACTGACAAAACTTGGGGCAGAATTATCAGCAGATACCTCTGTTCTCACGCTTGAATTTGATGTTAGAGATCGACAGGTAGTTTCTGAGAAAATTGTTTCCCTTCCTGAAGCCTGGCAAAGCATTGACGTACTCATAAACAATGCTGGAAATGCACATGGGTTAGATTCGTTTCAGGACGCTTCTGTTGAGGATTGGGATGCCATGATCGACATCAATGTCAAAGGGTTGCTTTATGTGAGTCAGGCCATAACATCCGGAATGGTGAAAAGAGAAAGAGGGCACATCATTAACATCGGTTCCATTGCAGGGAAAGAAGTCTATCCTAAAGGCCATGTTTATTGCGCTTCTAAATTTGCAGTAGATGCGATCACTCAGGGCATGAGGCAAGACCTAAATCCTTTTGGTATTCGTGTAACTGAAATCAAACCCGGATTAGTGGAAACGGAATTTTCAGAAGTGCGCTTCAAAGGCGACTCGGATCGTGCCGCTCAGGTCTACAAGGGATTTGAAGCGCTCACAGCCAATGATGTGGCTGATGTAATCAGGTATGCTGTCCTTGCTCCGGCCCACGTAACCATTGCAGATCTAACCATATTACCTACGGCACAAGCAAGTGCCACCATTGTAAAGAAGCAATAATCACCCCTACATGAGTCAACATATATTAATCCTGGGAGCCGGCCGTTCAGCCTCTTCACTGATTCAATACTTACATCGTCGATCACAATCCGAGGGATGGATCCTTACTTTGTGCGAAAAGAATCCTGAAATCGGACAGCAAAGGGTAATAGAGTTCCCCGGCATTCAGCTGAAAGATTTTGATGTACTTAATGATGATGAAGCTAATTCCGCTTTTCAGGAAGCTGACCTGGTCATTTCAATGTTGCCCGCCTCCATGCATATTCATGCGGCCAAAAGATGCGCGGCACTTGGCATTCACATGATCACAGCCTCTTATCTAACAGAAGAGATTGAAGCGCTTTCTGAAACATTTGCGGCAAAAGGGAAATTGTTGCTGATGGAAATGGGACTGGACCCGGGAATAGACCACATGTCAGCCATGAAGGTATTGGATACCATCAAAAAAGAAGGTCATGAACTTACCGGATTTGAAACGTTCACAGGTGGCCTGTTGGCAGACAACACAGAAAAAGATAATCCCTGGCAATACAAATTCACGTGGAACCCGCGAAATGTAGTAATGGCCGGAACCGGCAATGTAAAGTTCGTTCAGGAAGGACGCTACAAATACATCCCCTATCAAAAATTATTCAAGAGAACAGAGGTGATTCATATTCCGGGACATGGGTATTTTGAAGGCTACGCCAACCGCGATTCTCTAAAGTATCTGGATCTCTACGGCCTCAGAGGCATCAAAACCTTATATAGGGGTACTTTAAGAAGATTGGGATTTTGCAAAACCTGGGACATTTTCGTCCAATTGGGAGCAACAGACGACTCCTATGAAATGGAGAATGTTGCCCACATGAGCCATCGTCAATTCATCAACTCATTCCTTACGTACAATCCACACGATTCAGTTGAACTGAAGCTGGCACATTACCTGAGCCTGGGACTGGACTCGGAAGAAATGTATCGATTGAGATGGCTGGACCTATTCAGTGAAGACCTTGTCGGGCTTAATAAAGGAACTCCGGCTCAAATTCTCGAGCACATCCTGAAAAAGAAATGGACCATTGATGAAACAGATCTGGACATGATTGTGATGTGGCACAAGTTTGATTACATCGAAAATGGGAGACCTAAGCAAATCCAATCTCACATGGTTGCTATCGGGGAAGATCAGGTAAACACCGCGATGAGTAAGACGGTGGGTTTACCAATGGCGATTGCCGCTAAGATGATATTGAAGGGTGAGTTGAAACTGACCGGCACACATATCCCCACTCATAAAGAAATCTATGAACCTGTCCTTGCGGAGCTGGAGTCACTTGGGTTTGATTTCCAGGAAAGGGAGACTATTTCATAGTTATCCAAGCTAAATCTGCGCGACACAAAATAGCTCCGGGTTTGCGCGTTATGACAAATCCGAAGCTTTAACTTATTCGAAGATTAATAAGCCTTAGCATGAACCTGAACCAGATGGAATGATACGGATCAGTGAAAGATTTTCTAACGGCCTATACGTATCGGTCGATTTTGTTGAAGTGTCAAAATTCACATTCCAATATACCGTGGCTGCCGTTCCGGTGCCTTGAGTTACCTTTTTCAAGGTAATGGTACCCTGACCTACTCCGGTTCCATCCAAACCATTTCGGCTGTCATTAAGGTGTGTCAGGTCCGATGCATCAATTACAGTAATCGGCGTAATACCCCCTGAAGTTGTCGGTGTATCCACCACGACCATTACATGGCCAGTATCTCCTCCTCCGTCTGATGCCCATGCAAGGATGTCTCCAGGCTGTGCTAGTGTAGGATCAAAATCTCCCTGATTAGTTGATGTAGAGACATTCTTCCAGTAAGTATCGGTTGTCAAGTTAACATATTGACTGGCTGAAGGAATTTGATCAAGAATTGGCGCTACAGTTCTTTTTGGTAAATTTTGGAACACGGTCGGATCTGCATTAGCAATCACAGAAGCTACAAAACCTCAGCAGTCCGTAATAGCGTAAGTTTTTCCACCTGCTGTAGTACCGACATAAGGTGCTAAGCCACTCACTAATTCGTTCCAGGTCCCGGGACTGGGAGGCAAAGGAAAATCAGTGGATTCATCAAGTTTCGTACCATCAGGATAAGTCGTTTGACCCGTATTTTCCAAAGCGATGGTATCAGTTCCTGTCTTTACATAGCAATAGGAATAAGCATTATAAATGCCACTATTCCCCGAAAGTGGATTTGATTGCAACTCGTTTAGGACGTTCTGAGCTGCAGTCAGAATTGTAGATGTGGTTGTGTTAGACATGGTTGTATCTATTTGTTAAATCGCCTACTCTATTGAAGGCTTTTCAGCATTCGCCTGCCCTTAAGAAAAAAGACATATTAAAAATAACTACTTCGCAAATCTTTCTAAAAAGATTGTACATAAAGTGTAGTGCAATAGGCAAAATTCACATTTTCTTGTCCGGATACCCGTATTTTACTAGTGCCCACAACTCATATTCTCCACTAATTTTCACTCCCAACTAAATTTTTAGTCAGGTTTTCTTGCGCAATCCGAACTAAGTCTTTAGTTTCGAGCTAAAGATTTAGTTGAGATAGTTATATCATTAAAAGTTTATGAAAGAACTGACCAAAGCTGAAGAGGAAATCATGCAGGTACTTTGGGGCCTGGAGTCGGCATTTGTAAAAGACATCATTACTAAATTCCCGGAACCCAAACCAGCCTACAGCACCATTTCCACCCTGGTCCGGATCTTGCAACAAAAAGGTTTCGTAGGACACGAGTCACACGGGCAGTCACATAAATATCATCCTTTGATTTCTAAAGAGGAATATACCAGCAAATTCATGACTGGGTTTGTTCAGAAATACTTCAGTGGATCCTATCAAAAAATGGTTTCCTTTTTTACCCATGAAGAAAACCTGAGTCTGAACGAATTAGAAGAGCTCCTAAAAGAACTAAAAGACAAAAAGTCATGAGCAATTATTTATTAGAATTAGGAGTCATCCACGTCGCGCTCATCCTGGGCTACGGAATTTTGCTCAGAAAAGAAAGGCAGTATCAGAAAATGAGGTTCTATCTCATCGGTTCCACGCTCCTGTCTTTAATCATTCCTTTACTGAAGCTACCAAAGATTTCTTTTGGTCAGGAAGAGTCTGCCATATCCGGAGCAGAACTCCAACCCATGACTGTCAACGCCTTCCCAATTGCCTCCACTGTCCAGGATTCTTTTTGGTCACTTGAGTTATTGATCTGGATTTATGCCCTTGTCAGTGCTCTGTTTCTACTGAGGTTTCTCGCAAATATTTTTCAAATCTTCCGATTAGAAAAGCGAAGTAGCTATGAAAAATTACACAATCTCTACGTACGAAAGGTGGGCAATATAGAAGGGAGCTTCACTTTCTTCAATTGGATTTTCCTAAACAAGGAAATCGATAAAAATCACGATGATTATCACATCATTTTGAAGCACGAAAAGGCCCATGTTTCACTTGGTCACTCTTACGACCTGCTCTTCCTGGAACTTTTCAAAGTATGCTTCTGGTGGGTACCTTCTATTTGGTTCCTCAACAAAGAAATTAGAAAAATACACGAGTATCAGGCCGATGCCTATGCCTTAAAAACGTATCACATTGACCAATACTCGTCTATACTGATCAGTTCAACTTTAGCCACTCATGGATTAAGCCTGGCCAGCTCATTTCATGATGGATTTATTTTCAAACGATTGAATGCAATGAAACAAAAAGCAAAAACAGTAAGCCTCTGGAAGCTAGGGGCATTGACGGCTCTGAGCGCACTTCTCCTGATCGCATTTGCGTGTAGTGAGGAATTAAACCAGGACATCAAAGCCATGGGAGAACTTAGCAATGCCATTCCCTTTGATGAACTACCTGAAAACTTACAGGTTGATTTAGCGGAAATCAAAGACCAACTTTCATTCGTACAAATTGAACAACAAGAAGGTCATGCCTTCACGAATGTTTCTGAATGGCCTGAGATGAAAGCACTCGACAGTGAATTGATCCATACCATTCAATTCGATAAGAGTAAAAAGCATCTCATCGTAGCACTTAAAAAAGATGCGTCATTATTCGAGCATGTATCTGCAACATCCAAGTTAGATGGCAATGTCTTTACGATTGTGGAAAACCAACCAGAATACGAAGGTGGTATGCCTGCTTTCTACGAATATGTTGCGAGTCAGGTTAAATACCCCCTTGAAGCACGTAAGAATGACGTGGAAGGAACGGTTTATGTTCAGTTTATAGTTGAAAAGGACGGTATACTTACAGATATCAAAGCTGTGAAAGGAATTGGCTATGGCTGTGATGCTGAAGCAGTAAGAGTAATGCAGGGAATCCAATCCTTTTCACCCGGAAAACAAAGGGGTAAATCTGTGAGAGTTCGTATGTTAATGCCTGTCAAGTTTAAACTCAACAATGAATTTGTAAACGAGGATGGCACTCAGGGGGGAATGATCATTCTTGATGAGTTAACCTCAGATAACGAAAATTTCACGGTTGAAACAAACTATGATCAAGGACAATGGACGGGTACCGTTTTTGGCGCCAATGGAAAAACATTGCCTGGTGTAAACATTGTGGTAATAGGAACGGAAAGAGGAACGGTCTCAGATTTACAAGGCAATTTTAGTATTGAAGCTGATCAAGGCGAACAGTTGCAATTGAGCTTCGTAGGTTACGCTTCCCTGGAATTGATCCCCTAAGTAACCCAAAGGTCAAAAGCCTCAGGTTCCTTGGGAGCCTGAGCTTTTATTGCTTAAACACGCTCACGTATGAAATTGACACTTTCCATCATCTCATGGTTCGTAATCTGTTTCAATGGTTTCGCTCAACCACATTTTGAGATCGTAGACAATGCAAAGATCTGGGTAAATACCATAGGTACTGAAAACAGAAAAGCTGGAGAGCCAGTGTTGGTCTTTGAAAGTGGATTGGGCACCCCCATGGGCAATTGGGACAAAATCATTGCAGATAACCTCAACCTTGGTCCAATGGTCACTTATGATCGTCCGGGCATTGGTGAATCTCAGGTCATTGATGAAATGCCTACCATCAAAAACGTAGCTGACAGACTGGTAAACCTGCTCTCTCAATTGGATCTGAAGCCTCCTTATGTGCTCATCGGTCATTCTCTGGGCGGGGTATACGTTCGAGGTTTTGCCATCTACTATCCGGAGATGCTGGCTGGTCTGGTCATTGTCGATCCGGGGGATTTTACAGAAACGCAATCAAATAAACGAGAATACTATGAAGTTCTGAATTGGAATAAGGAGCAGATCGACCATCACATCAAAACAGAAATCGACTATCGAGCGTCACGAAGAACTAAAGCCCCACCTGCCATCCAAAGAGAAGGTGAATTACTAGAAAAGCTCAGGTTGCGGAATTTTGATCTCATTCAATCGTCCTCATTACCTAATGTGCCAGTACATATTGTGGTTGGCGGGAAATTTGGCAAACCCCTCGACAAACGGTCGAAGGAATATGATGAAGAATTGCTTTTCCGCTCGAAACTAAAGCATCGGGTCTCCCGGTGGACGGACGTAATTCAATCAGTGGAACGTGGCATGTTGCTGTACAGCGGTGACGCAGGTCATTTTGTTCAGTGGGAGGATCCTGAATTGGTCATTGCCAGTATCAAGCTGGTATTGAAGGATTATAATGGGATGATGGCTAAGGATTCGGACGAATAGTATGAATTTCGACTAAGCCTGAAAACTTGATTAAACGCACCATCTCTTACACATCCGTGATTCTACTATCTTTAGAGAATGGATACTTCGACGGGCTTATATCCTTCCTTTATCATTAGATTGATTCTGATTATTGGCTTCTTCACTGTATCGGGCCCGTTATTTGGTCAATCGGAAAAGACAGAAGTACAGATCCATGCGATCTACGGGTTGACACCAGGAGAGCAACCCATGAAGGCATTCACAGAAAGCCTTTCCTCCTTACTCTTCGAAATCATTAATTCAGAATATTTCCAGCACGCGGTGTTGAACACCTCGATGGAATTCAAGCAGCACTATCGAAAAGGGCCAGTCAACAATCAGGACATCCTGAATGATCTATTAAATGCCCAGGAAGATCGTATGGAGGACTTTTGTCGATCAGCAGGCGTAGAGGAGCTAGATGCGTTTGAAAGGAAAGACAAGGTCATTGATATCGCTTTGGAATTCATCTCTGAGGAAGAAATGGATGCTCGTAAATGGAGCAAAATCACGGCTGGCTTTACACCATTAGGCTGTCCTTACATTCGATTAGCGAAAAAACATTTTGACCGATACATCAAAAACAAAGATTCTGTATCTGCGGTCAAAACCATCGTTCACGAGTACATGCACACGTTGTATTACAATCATGAAACGACAGTGCTCAATCGCAAAGATGTTCCTTACGCTACTGAAGGCATCGCAAAAGAAACGGCTCGCTGGCTACGCTTTATTGAAGAACAACCCGATGCTATCGGACGCTGGATATGGGTGTATTCTGTAAAAGATGGACAATTGATTGAGGCAAAAGCATCCGGTGATTCTTATGAAATAGAACTTACGAAAATCGGACAACTCAAATTCCTTCGAAATGGAAAGGTAATTGAAGAAGAAATTGCCAAAGCCAACTACTTCAGCTTCAAGAAGGGGGAATATGGATTTTGGAACTATCTGGAAGCTACAGAGCAACATGGAATCGAATTAGTCTTTGATGGCAACAAGTTGAGAACGGATTATTTCCCGGAAACTTTTGGCGTTTATAACTTCTTCGAAAAGGTGGAATGATCCGCTTGCAGAATTCCCGATCTTTCTCTTTATGAAACTTCTTAATTTAGATAGAGTTAAAAACGAAGCCTATGCCCGCTACTCAAAAATCATTGCTGCACTCCTATTGATCTTACTTGCTTGCTGTGCCTCAGCGCAAGACGTGCGTCTGACCAAAGTTAAAACCATCGATTCTACTATGGAAACGCTTTATGGAGTCATATCCGGAGAGGCAGGCGAGAAACGAGACTGGGAGTTATTCAAGTTTCTTTTTACTGATGATGCTCAGCTTATTCCAAGTTTCAAAGGTGAAGATGGTAAGATCACTTACCTGGCTATGAGTCCGGAAGGCTATATTGAACGATCTGGTGCCTGGCTGGAAGAGAATGGCTTTTTTGAAATAGAGATCAACCGGGTAGAAGAATCATTTGGCCAGGTAACTCATCTCTTCAGCACGTATGAATCTTATCGATCTGAAAAAGATGAAAAGCCTTTCGCTCGAGGAATTAATAGCATTCAGCTGATGAAAAGTGAAGATCGTTGGTGGATCGTGAATATTTACTGGACCGCTGAATCGGATGAAAATCCTATTCCAAAGAAGTACTTGCCATAGAAGCAATCGAGATTTAAAAAGAAATCCATTGTCTAAATTTCGACCAGCAATAGCCTCCTAATAAAACGCTTGTCGGAGAAAACTCCGACAAAGCTGGCATGATCGGTTATTCTGATTTCGCAATGGCTTCAGCTTCCTTTTTCAGGTCTGCTGCAAATTGCTCAAAGTTTTCATCAAACGGAGGTATGAACTTTGCATACATTGGAAACATGAGTCCACCCATCTTTTCATCCATAGTAAACCTTACACCATTATCAACGGTAGTCAGTTGAAAAAGACGATTCCCTTTTCCATCACCCCATATCATGCGATCTTCGGGAATCATTTCTTTTACCTTGATCTTAAATGTCCGGCTTTCATCGAGGGTCGACACCAAACGGATCTTTTCTCCCAGCTTGATCTCACCTTCCAGAGAAACGATCGTTGAATTCCAACGAGAAAAATCATCGGCATTAGTTAGCAAGGCCCAGACAATAGCGGCATCAGCTTGAATATCAATACTCACTGCCGTTTGACGACTAAATGTTTTTTTGATGGTATTGGCCTTTCCGTTTTGAGCATTAAGTAAAGTGACGTTCATAAGTAAAATGGTTAAAATCAGTAATCTCATTTTGATCGAATTTGACCTTTGGACGATCGGGCCGGTCAAAACGATAGGATTCCTACTGAATTTTTTCCAAATACTTTTCCATTACTTGTCTATTGTGCTCTAAATGATGAAGTTGTAATGCCGCTGCTCCGGACTCAAATGGGTCCAATTCTTCTAAAATCTTTAGCCTCAGGGTCATCAAATCCTCCTTAGAACTGGCTTCGGAATCACGCACCATTTGGATCTTAACCAACTCTTCTTGTGTATTCTGTTTGGGGTTGAAAATCCCATTGAGTTCTGTGCACTGATGACAGACCCCTTCCTTATTGATGAGTGAACAACGTCTATCAAATACGTCGATCATTTTTGAGCGACCCTGATGCAGATAATACTTTACCATCGGCTCGGTTTGATCTAAAATCTCAGCAATTTCCTTTACCTTAAACTCATAGACTTCCTTCAAAAGCAGCACCAGTTGCTGTTCAAGTAGTAAAGATTTTGACACGCAGGTGAAGCAAAATGATATGTGCTCTTTGATTTCAAAATTGCCTTGAGGAGAAGTTTGTCGAATTTCCATCGCTTCCTGAAAAAAGGCCTGATTCTTTAAAGCCGCTTCTTTACAAATGTCCGTGGTGTTCTCCGTCCATCTCTTTTTAGATCGAAGAAGGTCCTTAGCCAGATTAGAACCAATCGTGAATACCCATGTCTTTATACTGGCCTCGCCCCTATAGGTATCCAATTTACTATGTGCTTTGAGAAAAGTCTCCTGAATCAAATCCTCTGTATCCGCAACACTAGTCGTAATCCTGAGTAAGTATGACTTAAGTTGAGGCTGAAATTTTTCAAAAACCTGGGCTAACTCGTCAGTATTCATACACTCAATTGGGTCCTGTTGATACAAAGACCTCTAATCCCTCCTTGGGGGTAACAATATGCACGCGTTTCTCGTGGCGATTTTGCAGTGTTATTTTCAAGCCTTTCACTGAGGCCGTTTCACTTGCCTTTTTATCCTGAGGATCTTCAGAATCACAATCCTCCCATTCTTTTTCAATGATCACTCTCCCTGTAGAAACATTGAAATCAGCTGTTTGGAAATACTCACAAGGTGCCCCGGAAACACTGGCATATCCGATCAAATAAAAGTCTCCGTCCTGAAATTGGTACTTGTCTGTAATCGCCCATTTCCAGGAACTACCTCCTTCTTGTCTGATTTGAAGTACTCCACCAGTGATCTCCATTTCACTAAATGGATCTCCCATCATACCGCCTCCACGGCTTCCGTAAAGTGCCTGTAAAGAGGAATTCCATTTTTCCCATTTTCCGCCCAGCTGTTTGTAGACAATCAGTTCCCGTGTAACATTCTTGATTGATCCTTCTCGCACCTCTTCCGTATTGCACGCTACCACAACCTCAGGAATACCATCTTTGTCCAAATCACCTTCTACTTGTTTTATAATCGAATACCCTTTCGGAATGGGAATTTTCTGATCTTCCTGTACTAGCAAGTCTCCTTCAGCCGACTGAGTTTCCTCATGATCTTGAGTCAGTGCATTTTTAGGAGCTTCCTGTGCGGGGCTTTGGCAGGCCCATAGCATTGAAATAAAAAAAAGACGCTTCATGTTTCTAACTTAATACCTTTAAAAATTTCTCGGCCCTTCGAGCCACAGAGTCGCGACCATCACCTGAAAGTCGAGCAAGATGAGGAAGCATCCATTCCTTCAAAGCCTCCTCTTTTTTGGCCCACTTTCCGAGGGTCTCGATAGAATTATTCAATACGATCCAATCATCATGATGAGCGAGGTTTCTTTTCATGATCTCTTTTGCTTGTTCTAATTGAATAACCGACATGTCTTTAACCAGCATATCAAAAAGATTGGCCAGGGTCCATTGTGTGGAAGCCTGATCTATAGCCGCAATTTCAGTAAGCAAACGATCGATGTAAGGAACTAGTACCTGCTTCTGATTTTTACATACGCGTTTGACGGCATTGGATGTGCGTAGCCGAACGACCTCATCGTCGCTGAAGTAACAATTAAAAAGTTCATCGAATAACGCATGGTCCGCAAAGACTTCATCAACAACTTCGAGTGTGTTACCCAAAGAGTTTGGATGACCTCCTTTCAAACGACTTATGAAATCCTTCATAGAATGAAGTACTTTACTTTGCTGTAAAATAGCGCTTTTCAATATTCAAAACCAGCGGAAAAATCCTGTTGTCAAATAATTATAGAAGTGTTTAAGAGAGTTCCTGAATTCTTCATAAATAACACTACGACGGAAAGTCCTCGAAGCATTCTATTTGTTAAGCCTATTCCAGCTGCAAAGGGTTCCCCTCTTGAAAAGAGTCAGGAGTGTGTTATTCCTCTTTAAACTCCAACCATTACAAAAGCACCCCAGTATACGGGCTGTTTATACTTCTTCTTCACCTTTTTCTGAGCATCCAGAAATGAGGCACGCTTGTTCCCTGTCTTCAGATAATTGCGGTAGAAGTTGATCATCAATTCTTTAGTGGCGGTATCATCCACTTTCCAAAGTGACATGATCAATGTTCTAGCTCCTGCAACAAAGAAAGCCCTTTGCAAACCATACACTCCCTCGCCAGAAGCTACTTGTCCTGTGCCTGTTTCACATGCGGAAAGGACGATCATGTCCAGGTTAGTGAATTCCATGTTCATGATTTCATAAGCCGTCAATACCCCATCTTCACCTGTATTTTTCATCGTCGAAGCTTCACTGGCTCCTGCGAGGAGTAACCCTGAGTATAACATAGGATCCAGGTATTCACCCAAACCGGGCTTTTTGTCAATAAAGAAACCATGTGTAGCGATGTGAATGATTTCGTGATCCAGGTTGGCTTTGAAATTCGCTTCCGTAGATTCATCTCCCAATAACAATGTAGGTTGTAAATTCTTCTGTCCCAACGTCGCATTGATCTCAGTAACTTCTACTTCCGTACCTGGCAAATCGGAAATATTTTCAAATGATGCCAGTCCACGCGTTCCAGCAACACTCCCGCTGTTTTCTCCTGAAAATGTGTAAGTCGGACGCCCCATTAATAAGATCTTTTTGGATTGATCAAGGGTAGCACTTTGCGTTTTGACTTGTGCTATGTCCCTGGTAGAAGTCAATTGAATCAACTCGTACTCTTCTATGAGGTAGGTCTTGGTTTCACCATTGTACAAAGTAGCAAGGCTTACCTTATGATAAACACCATCAGGGGCATAGTAGATCTTTTTAATCGGCAAATCCTTGATTCTATCGTGAATCGGCTTCCAATACGTATCGAATGGCGAGGAATTATCAATCTTGAATTTGATGGTATTCTTATATAGAGAGAATGATTTTTCGTCCAACTCTTCTCCTTTTCCCAACAAGATCAGTTCGGGGTACTGCGCCCCTGGCAACGCTACAAGAGCCGTATAAATATTATCTCCATTGATTTCGGTTCGGATGACTTCAATACTGCATTCATCACTGGCCAACGCACTACTCACACTTTCAAAATTCGATTTTTCACTGGCAAATGAATTTGCGAAATCTCCCGAAGCCCGGGCTATTTCTTTCTCCAGCGTGGAAATTCGTCGGGTAAGTGAATCCAAAACTTGCTTTTGGTTCGCATTCAAATCACTCTTCAGTGACTGCCGTTTAGCCACTTCCGACCTGGCAAGAGACCATTCTGAAAACAACGCAATCAGCTCATCATTCCCACTATTAAAGATCTGATCACGCACTCTCTTTGTTGAATTCAACAAAATACCTTTCATGGTCAATTCCAACTCGTACCAGGTTGCCAGCATCTGCGGGTCTACACTGTCCTGGGTAAATCTAGTTACGATATAGCGCTTGAGATTGTCTTGAAATTTGCGCTTCTCCGTAACAAATTGTTTCTTTTCATTTTCAGACAAATAGCTAAAAGACTCTCTGATTTCTTTTAGTACAATATCCGCCAGATACGAAAATAAAGGAGCCGCATCATCGAAGCGTTCCAGCCGTGTGTAGGTATTGGCCAGGTTATTCACTGCCAGCACATACCCGGGATTATCATCCGCATAGAATTGCTCATATAAGTTCTTGGATTCGAGCATGTACGCCAGTGCCTCCTCATTTTTCCCCAGCGTGTCATTCAGCAATCCCAGGTTTGATAAAACTGATAGATACTCCGGGTGAGATTTCCCAACCGTATATTCGAGGATTTCCAAAGCTTTTTTGTAATCGCTCTCAGCAGCTGCAAATTGTTTAGTCCCTTGCAGATGCAGCCCACGTTTGTTAAGCAGGTTGGCATATTCGGGATGCTTCTCTCCGGTGAGGCTTTGCTGCCATCCTATAGCTTTACTCAGAAGCAGCCCGACTGAATCATTCTCGGGCGTGAAGGAATTCATCACATTGGCCAGGTTCGCTGCTAGTGCCACTTGAAGTGATAAACCAGAATCTTCCTCAGTTGCTGCCTCCAGGCCGGCTATGTAATATCGCTCAGCCTGTGCATAATTGGCCAATCCTTCTTGCAAAGCCCCCAGGCTGTTGAGGACAGAAGCAAAAGCCTGCGATTGTTGTTTGGAATGATCCAACAATGCTTGCCGGGCCTTGTTCAGGTACAGGTCGGCCCCATTGAAATCACGAAGCAAATACTTTTGATTGCCTAATGACTGATAAGCTTGTGCCAACTTTTCAGGGTCAGCACCGGCATCATTTTCAAGCTCATAAATATAGTTCGTAAACAGCGTCTCAGCTTTTTCGAAACGCCCAAGCTCAGTTAGAACACTTCCTAGTCGTAATACCACTCGAGAATAGGATGCGCTATCTATCAAGCTATTCCTCACATGCAAGTCCAGGCATTTTTCAAGTCCACCAACTTGCTCGTGAGATTTCCCCAGATAACCATTGACATCTGCTTGCTCCATTAATACCTGAATTTCATGCTGTACTGTACTTTCTGATATAAGGCAATTGGTATAAAGTTGATCAGCTTCCGAGTATCTCCCCAATAAAACAGCAAGTCTGGCAGCATTAAGATTGAAGTCTAAATGAACTTCCCCGGGACATTGTCCTATCGCACACCATTCGATAATTCGACTACTAGTTTCATAGGCTTTAGCATAGTCTTTCAAGTGCACAAAAACATTGTAATAATCGGTAAGGAATTCAACGTACTCGGCCCGATTTTTCATCTGCTCTTTAAGCACCTCATAAAAGGGCGCAGCCGCGT
Organism: Cyclobacteriaceae bacterium; assembly: GCA_965215825.1. GTDB lineage: Bacteria > Bacteroidota > Bacteroidia > Cytophagales > Cyclobacteriaceae > JAWPMT01. Next base: position 4,587,656 of record CBDCEM010000003.1, read on the forward strand.
CAAAACGATCATCATTCATCAAAAGCGCACTGTAATTTTCTACTACCTGATAATAGAAGCCACTCTTCTGGGAATTACCCAGGATTTCAAGGATTTGATCATAAATAGGGATCGCTGCATCAACTTGTTCAAGCCTACCTTTGACGAAAGCCAGGTCATCCAAAGTACGTACATAAAGCTCATCGATTTTACCAATGTTTTTCTGATGCAAGTCCACCATTTGTGATAGCGTGCTATCAGCGCGGATGTACTCACCACAATTCAGATAATATACCCCCAGGTTTCGTATCGTTTGCAAAGTAGTGAGTTCAGTTGGACCGAATAAATCCATTCGCAGGTCGGCCTCGGAACGATTATTCTCAATGGCCAGGTCACAGCTATCCAACTGAAAGTATACGAACGACAACTTGGAGAAGAAATAAAGTTTGACAGAATCCTGATTCTGGTATTCCGTATTCGTGACACTTTCCTGCAAAACTGACAACTCAGCAAATGCGTGTTCATATTCTTGCTCGTCAATCAAATTATTGATTTTGGCAGTTTCAACAGCGAAATCAATCTCCTGAGATCTGGCACAAAATGCCATTAAAAGAAATAAGCCACTAAAAAACAGATTCGTACTGTACCTCTCCTTCATAATTGAGTAGTGCATAAACGTATTTTTCATCTCCAGAGCGAAGTTTCGATGCCACGGTAAGTGTCTGGTCATCATTTTTGATCACCCTTACGTCCTGCATATCATTATCTAATTGGTAATCAAAAGTTCCAACATGTTGAAAATTCACATCGAAAGTGTAAGCTCTAAGGGTAGTAGTTGCATCAGGATTCGAAATGGAGGAAAAAACCCAAACCAAATCGCCATTGGTAAAGTGTGTGATTACTTCACCTTGGGTTGAAAATTGACCCTGAGTCACTGTTTTTCCCTGATAATTCATCTGGACCAGGTTGTAGGTAGTATCACTCTTAGCATCCTTCATCAGCAGAGTGTATTGTGCTTTGAGATAGTTGTACAATAAGTTCTTCATTTCACCCGGAGGCAATTTCAAACTAACTTTTTCATTGCCGGAATTATAAAAATGGACCAAAGTTTGATTCTGTATGGAGACAAAAGATGTATCTCCAAGTACCTTGAAGTAGGAAACAGGGAATGATTGTAACTTTTCCCAAACCAAAGCAAAATCCTCCTGATCTTCTTGTAACGACATCATTTTAAGTTCCTCACCCTGTCTACCGTATACCAGACGGGAACTGTCTGTGGTCTCTATTGTGGCATAGACTTCAACCGCATCCCCATCAGAGGAACCATAGTCCGTCAGGAACAAGGAGTCCTGGCGCATCAATCTAATCGTATCGCCATCTGCAGTCATATTTTGAATCGCCATCAATTTATGGAGGCGGTCCAATTCCTCAATAAAAGCCTCGTTGTTTTCTTGTCTTTGCTGATCAGAAAAACCAGTTGCGCCTTCCGGCATATCTCCATCATAGAACCAGGAAAAGTTGGTTTGATTTCTGGGTGACTCAATAATCAATTTCGCCGTACTGTCCGCGACAGACCAGGAAGTATAGATATTTTGGTACGCTCTCGCCTTTCGGGAAATAATATCATCTGAAGGAAGATTATCGAGGATATTACAGTTCTTTTCGTAAACAAACTTGTTTCCAAAATCCAGCTTTTGTCCTACATATGAGAATACGTCGATCAGAATAGATTCATTGTCATACTTGGTGACCAAATTGATGATCCGCTGCAATTTCAGGTTCTCTAAATTGGCTTGTAAGCACTCCTCTCCGTGCATCATTCGGCGGTTGGTGGCCATAAAAAACCTGTAAGCATTTGTAATCTCATCTTTCAGACCATCTACTTCTTCTTTAAGCAATTGTCTGAAATCCTTGGACCACTGCCCATAATCCCACACCACAATTTCATCTGCCAGAAAGTTAGAAGGGGTAATACCGTTCATTCGAAAATGCTCAATGAGTTGCCGCTTCACAATCACTTGTCGTTTTCGCTTATGCGGCATGGTTTGGTAGATCTGACGATATCGATCAAGGTAGTACATAGAAGAATCAAAGTCTTCTCCAACCTGATCAATCCCCTCCTCCAGTAACTGATCGGCCTTCAGAAACAACCCTCTGAGGTTACTACTGCTATTATTGATCGCCACAAAGCCTTCCCGGGAACTCAGGTATTTCTGAACGGCCTTATCATAATTATCAAGCAATTCATCATATCTATCAGCGTAAACCAGTACCGAATCATACATACCATCGACCTTGCTATTGATCATGGCTACCAGCGAATCCTTCTCTCTGATTTTCGGTAGGTTGTACCACTCGGGATTTTTAGTAGCTTCTTTCTCATCATAAAAGCTTTTGGAAAGACCCGCGTTGATCTTTGCGTTGTGGATGTATTGATTAGAACCAAGGCGGTTGATAATGGGATCCTCACTCGAGAAGTAATCCAGGTTCATTTGAGCAAGCTGGAAATATACATTTGAGAATTGTGGATTCTGTTTTTGAAAATCCTGCAACGCAAAGAAAAATTCATCTTGTGTTTGATTCCTTTGCTCTTCCAGAAGTTTTCGATATTCTCCTGTCTGACCCAACAATTCGGCAAAAGCAAGCAAGCATAAAATTGACAATAACCTTCTCATTCGCTTTCACTTAAGATTTTAAATTCCACTCTTCGGTTTTTAGCGCGATTTGTCTCGGTATCATTCGGAAATAATGGTACGGATTCCCCGTATCCCTGGGCCATTAATCGATCCACTGCAATGGCATGGTCCTGTAGGTACTCCAATACTGAATTTGCCCTAAGATTGCTTAAAGTCAGGTTGAAATCTTCCCCACCCACATCGTCTGTATGTGCCGCAACTTCGACACGATAATCTTGATTCTCCAACAAATAGGTTACCAACTTGTCTAGTTCCTCATAAGACTGTGCACCAAGATTGTAGGAATTCACTTCAAATGTGATATTATTCAATACGATGGATTGGTTCTTAACAGATTTCAGCTCAGCTTTCACTTCTTTGACAGGTTCTTCTTTGGTCAGGTCAAGCTCGGCATTAAAAAAGCTATAACCTTGTGCTGAAGTGCTTATTTCATAGACTTCTCCATCCCTTAATTCCAAAGTAATCTTTCCATCCTTGACCTGCCTCTTGGTTTTTTCATTTCGAGTTACATTGAACACTGTCAATTCCAATCCTAAACTGTTACCTGTCTCCTCATCTGCAAAGGATAAGTCAACTGACTTCACCTTCCGGTGAAGTACAATATCGAAATCAAAATTCTCAAAAAGCACTTCCTGATCAAGAGGTAAACTCAATGTATCCTCTAAATAATTATCTGCTGAAAAAACCACATTCAATTCCTGACCAATGTCAAGCACAACAGTACCATTAGACCCCACCTGGGCAATCTGATTGTAGGTACTATCATAGATTGTAACGATCGTGAAAATTGGGAAAAAGAATTCTTCATCAAATACATTGAAAGAAGTTTTCACCGCTTCAAACAACTCGAAACCTACTTCCATTTCCTCCGTGTCCGTGGTTATCAATTGAGATTGTAAGGAAAGTCCTTCCTGTGTGGCCAAGACTGAAAATTGACGGTCGCGTGGTAAATAAACCTGATAATAGCCGTTTTCATCACAAATGATATCCTGGTAGGCCTGAGACGTAAATGGATCAACTATTCGAATATTGGCATCGACGGGTGAACCTGATTTGGTTACGTTTCCGGAAAGAAATGTCATTGCTTCCGGCTTCAAATTCCTTTCCAGAGGGCCTCCACGCAAACTTGAAGACCAGCGACGTTGATTATCGGAAGTGACATCTCCATAAGTGTAATAAAGGGTACTATCACCAGCAATAGATAAAGATCTTACATCCTCATCTGTTTGAATCGAACTCACCAGTTTCGGTGTGAAGGAGCGAAATCCATCATCTTTTGCCCAAAAGATATTGAATTGGTTGCGGGAGATTCTTTTGCCTTCGGTATCAATTACGTCCTCATATGAAGCATAAAAAAACGTTTTGTTATCTCTGGCAAAAAACGGGTCACAAAGACATCCTGTATTGTACGTAGGTGCAAGTATCCTTGGTGTCAACCATTGCCCCGTTTCATTTTTCTCGATCAAATAGAGTTTCTGACAAAAATCATCCTTTTTTTCATCCGCTGTAAAAGGTCGGCTAAACAAAATCTTCTTACCATCAGATGATTGCGACGGAGCCAGGTCATCACGATCAGAATTGATACCATTTTCAAGCGAAACTGGTGCAGACCATGTGCCTGAAATCAATTGTGATTCGTAAATATCGAAATCAGTCTTGTCTTGTGGTCTTGCCGATATTAATAATCGGGAATTGTCAAAGTTCAGTTGTGGGTACTGGAATTCGTATTGGCCATTGATGGCTGCATCAAATAGCAATACAGGATCGGACCACCTGGCACTATCTAACTCGAAATTGGCAATGTATGGTTTAAATCTCCCATCGTAATTGGCCATAAAAACCAGTTGAGTTCCATCGAAACTCACCTTGGGTTGCATAACGATAGCATTGTGTAAGTTGATCTTTTCAAACTCCTGGGCCCGCACAAATGTGATGGCATAGAAGGAAATTGCGGCGACAAGCAAGAAGCGTCTGTTCATGCGAAAGGTGGCAGGTTAACTTGATGAGCATCGGTCACTCGCTAACAATAATACAATTACACAATGGAACTCACAAGCTTTCATGGCTAATCCCCCGAATTGGCTCGAAAGTATGTTTCATAAGGCTCGGTTTACACCAACTACCTTCGATCTTGTTCCTCAAGAAACGCATCAACTGCGGCTACCAATTTTGGCAAATTGTCGTTCATAGTAGAATGTCCTGCTCCAGATATCATCACGAACCGGGAATCAGGAGTAAGATTGCTTAATCGTTCGATGGTTGCGGGGCGCGCTTCATCAAACTCTCCGGTGGTAAAAAGTGCAGGCACTTTCACATTTTTCAGTGATTGGTGATTATCATAATTCCGTAAAGTCCCCGTAGCGGTGAACTCACTTGGTCCCCACATATAATTGTATATGAAACTACTGCCCTCCGGACGCTCTATGGCAAAAGGCAATTCGATACGGTCTTTTCTGCGGCCATGCTGACTTAGAAAATAGGTGTTAGCTGCTTCGTACTCAGGTGTAGTGAACAGACTATCGGCTTCAGCTTTTCGAATATCTGCTTGAATGCCGACTGGTAGACCAGCTACTAAAGTATCGGCATCTGCTGTCCAGATAGACGTGCTGAAATACGGACTATTAAAAACCAGTGCCTTAACTGCATCCGGGTACTTTCCATAGTACTCCAATGCAAGAGCTGTTCCCCATGAATGTCCCAGAACAAATAATTCCTCCAACTGTAGATTTTTTCTAACAGCTTCAACCTGCTCAATGAAATTGTCGACTTTTAGAAGGGAAGTGTCCTCATGAATGGTGGAGCGTCCTCCTCCTAATTGATCAAACATGATCACTGGCCGATCTTTAGCAATTTCATAAAGACTCAAAAAGCCATAACCCGTTCCACCAGGTCCTCCATGCAAACACATGATAGGCGTTTTGTTCCCCTTGCCTATGATTCCGTACCAGACTTTTCCACCTTCGACTTCAACGAATCCCTCTTTGGAGTATTCCCACTTTTCAGGACTTGTCGGTTGACAGCCAATTAAAAACAGGCAAAAAAGAACAAGTAGTTGGGTTCTCATAGGATAAAGGTTTCGCGTAATTTAGAATGAGAGACGAAACATTTGCGAAAAATTTGTGTGAGGGGTGTAATATTTTACATCGGCAGCCACTAAACCAGGAAAAAGCACTTTGAGCACCGATTTTTATCAGCATTCGATCCTTCCCTTTGCAGGGATCATCATCAAAATTTGTCGGGCTTATACCGATACTCAGGAAGATTTTGAAGATTATTATCAGGAGGTCTGTTTGCAAATCTGGAGAAGCAGGGAACAGTTCAAGGCCCAATCTGAATGGTCTACCTGGATCTATCGGCTGGCACTCAATGTCTGCATGACCTTGTTAAAAAAGAGAAAAAATAGCGACCGTCATTTCGCATCAGACGCAATTCCTGTGGAGGTAGAAGAAACCATACAGGCTTTTTCGGATGACTCATTGAATGAGCTTTACATAGCCATCAAAAAATTAGCTGAAGTGGATCGGGCTGTTATCATGCTTTACCTGGAGGAAAAAAGTTATCAGGAAATTGCTGAAATCATGGGAACCAATCCCAATAACATTGGAGTGCGCATCAAACGAATTAAAGAACGCTTAAAAAAATTACTAGATGGAAAGGTCAATTGAAAGCATATGGAGGGAAGGATTTCTAAAAACGGAAATTCTGAATACCCCAAGAATCAACAATCTATACAATCAAAAGTCTTTGCACATTGTTGATCGGTTCAAAAGAATGGGCAAACGTAACCTCTATGGTATAGCCATTGGAAGTATCATTTTCTTGATGTTCTCAGTAATGGCTCAAATCGCTTATGTAGGTGTATTTATTTCCTTGTTGATGTATCACCTGATTTGGATTGGCAAGCGGCAAAGCAGGTACCTGGAGGCCATTCACTATGGTAGCAGCAGTTATGAGTATTTGAAATCATTCAATGACTGGCTTCAAAAAGCCATTGATGAATATCGAAGGATTTACCGTTTCACATATCCAATGTTGTTTATGGCATTCATTGTGGGTACCCTGTATGCCAGAATTCTGGGCCAGGAAAGTATCATTTCAAAAATCATGAATGATCCGGATACTTACCTGATCCAAGGTTTACCCATTTTTTGGATCTTGCCGATCTTCCTCATCGTGATGTTGGTATTTATATTCAGTGGTACACTGTATAAATTCGATCTCTATTCGGTTTATGGCGGCATTTTCAGAAAGCTTAAAGAGTTGCTTGCCGACATGGAGGAATTGAGGAAGGAGTAGGCTATGGCTGCTTACTCATATCGCAGACTTTCAATTGGGTTTGACCGAATAACTCTTAAAGTGTGTGATGCTAAAGTGAAAAGCACTATGGCAAACCCTATTATTCCCGCGATCAGCAGATTGGTCCACTGCAAATCCACCCGGTAGGCATATTCACTGAGCCAGGCTGCAGATAGGTACCAGGCAAGTATGCCTCCAAGAAGAAAAGCCCAACAATAGGTATAGACGAATTCACGAACCAAAACCCAAAACAGATCCCTATCTTCCGCTCCCAAAACTTTCCGTACACCAATCTCCTTGGTTCGAAGTGATGCAGCATGCGCAATCAATCCCAGTAGCCCCAGGCTAGCAATCAATATAATCAAAAACGAACCCAATATCATAAGCTGATACAAACGATTTTCTTTACTCAACATGTCATACATTTCATTCTCAATCAACGAGTACGTGAAAGGAAGATTAGCACCATGTGTTTTAGAAATTGCTTCAATGCGAGCCAGTGTATTCTGAAAATTCGACTCGGAAAGCCTGACTAAAATCAGCCAAACGGTGTTTGGAGAATATCCCAGGGTCATTGCTTGTTTTGGTGTTTCTGCGGAAGACATACTAAAATCTTCTACTACTCCGACAACTTCTCTTTCCGTGTCGTCCTGCTCTCCGAATTTCAATTTAGCGCCCAGGCTTTGCTCTGGGGAATAGCCCATTTTCTCCGCAAGGAAACGATTAATAATTACGCCTGTATAAGAACTATCTTGTTCCGCCAATGGTCGACCAGCTATCAATGCCAGCTTTGTGGTTTCGATGAAACCTTCACCTACACCGATGGTTTGTGATGGATTGGAAACAAATAAACCTTCAGCATTCTGCATTCTGTACGTAAATTCATTCAAACCCGTTTTAGGAGATTCATCCATCATGGTTAATTGCTCAACTCCCGACTCCCGACGAATATCATTGACAAAAGCGTCGATATTTCGCCTCAATTGGCGCTCTTTCACCGGGATTATCACCAGGTTTTGTGGCTCAAAACCCAGATCTCTGTCTCTGATAAAGTTAATCTGATCGATAACCACCAGAGTGCCACCAATCAACACTACAGCAATCATTTGTTGACCAAGGATAAATAATTTTCTGATTGGAATATGACCCGAACCAGGGGGGCTTTTTTTCGACTCCACAAATTGAAATCCCGATTCCAAAATAGCCGGATATAAGCTGGCCAGCAATCCACAAATCGTCCCGATGCCAAAAATGATCAAAATGGAAAAGGGATTTTCCAGAAAGTTGATAGGTGATACTCCTGAAGAAATATTCGCAATTACAGGATTAAAAGCTGAAAGAAGAGACAGGGCTAACAGGCTCGCCAACCAACCCGATATCAATGATTCCATGAATCTGTTCTTAATCAGCTGTAATTTTTTTGCGCCCAATACTTTTCGAACCCCAATTTCTCTTTGACGATGATAAGATTGACTTAAAGTAAGGTTGGTGTAATTGAAACACGCTACTAGCAATAGGAATACGCCAATAGCGGCAAAAATGAATAACTCATTCAGGTTACCATGCACATAAGGTTCCCAGATGTATGGCTCCCAAAGATAAAGTTCAGTAAGGGGTTGAAGGATAATTCTTGCGTTTCCGTTTAATTGATCAAACGTTGGCTTCATGTGTTGGTTATAAAAAGCATCCCAACTTCGATAAATTTGATCAGGTTCAAACCCCGGTGCCGTTCGAATATAAGTCATCACATGGCCACCATACCACCATTTCTCGCTCTGTTCACTTGCAAAAAAAGTGGTGTATGAAACAATAGCCTCATATGTCAAAAAGGTGGGCTGTGTATGGTCCTTGAAAACACCAGTAATAGATACCTGGCTCTGGTTTTCCAGTTCAATCATCTTCCCGATAACATCCAAGGAATTAAAAAGCTTTTTGGCCATGGTCTCCGAAACAATCACGCTGTTCGGGTGCTTCAACGCTGCTTTGCCACCAGCAATCATGGGCACCTCAAAAACCTTTAAAAAATTTGAATCGGCAGCAAATAGTTGATCACAAAGAACTTGCTTTTCTTTCGTTTGAAGGTATCCTGTATGGGTTGTTAATCCATTATAACCCATTATTTTCGTAGCTACAAGTACACCAGGGAATTCTAACTGTAATGTTCGCCCCATCGGTCTGGGAGCATTAGCATAAATATCCTGATGTCCATTAATTACAAAATCAGAAGCGACACGGTAGATCTGATCTGCATTTGGCTGATGTTGATCATAACTTAGTTGCTGGCGTAAAAAATCATATATCAGGAAGGAGAAACTGATTCCAATGGTGAGTCCAATGAGGTTAATCAGGGTATAATTTATTTCTCGCTGGAGTTTTCGAAAGACGATCTTCAATTCTTTGAGTAACATATTGCGATGACCATTATGATTGTTGAAAGTCAAAAAAACGATCAAAAAACGGGTCAAAAGACTTAAAAATAATTTGAGACCAATTAAAATTAAGCCGAATCAATCTAAATCATTACTGCTCTTCTCCTGTCTTTATTTTGAACGCTTTAGGGGTCATGCCTGTCATTTCCTTGAAGATCCTATTAAATGTGGCCTTAGAATTAAATCCCGATTGGTAGGCCAATTCCATCAAGGTAGCTTTAGGATCAGTTGTAGGGTCCCTTATCAATCGTTTCATTTCCTCCACCCGATGTTCGTTCACAACATCATTGAAATTACGCCCAAGAGAGGCGCTCAAAAAACCAGAAAGTGCCGCAGACTTGATTTGCATCCTACGTGAAAGTTCTTGCAAAGTCAGGTCCGGTATGATAAATATCCTTTCCTGATGGAGTAGAAAATCTAACCTACGCTCCAATTCTTCTTCAAAGTTTCTACCTACTTCTTTTTCCAATTGAATAGACCACTCTTCGCGTCTGAAAGGACCCTGAATGGAAAAGCTGAAAATTCCTATTAAGTAAAGTCCAACAAATCCATAAAACCCTGAAAGAAGTATAGAAAATTGACCTGGTAGTATTGGCAGTAGCAACCGAATTGACAATAGCGTAACGAGGCCAGCATATGACCATAATAAGTAAGAAGATTGAAGCACTTTCTGGCTGGTCCGGGAGCTGTACTGTCGATATAGCTCTACCAGAGATAATATCACATAAGGAACAAACTGTAAAAAGGCAATGGCTTCATGTCCTTGTAAATGTTCCGTCAAATGGAACCATCGGACGACCATCCATAATATCGGAACCAGGAAGTGTAGTCCCATACTGGGCAGCCAGTCGATTCGTTGATGTCTTTGTCGGGTATGCAGGTAAAAAGCTGGCCAAAGCATCAATACCATGATTTCTTTCAATGGCAAAAAAGTAAACACTTCCGCGATCAGGTTGATTCCCATGATCAACAGGCATAGTGACAGAAAAAAACTCTGTCCAAATTGTCTAATGAGTAAAATCAACCCTGACAGCAACAAACTGCTTCCAAAACCAAAAAAAAGCAGTTGACCCAACGATATTTCAAGCAGTTGACTCATGGGCGAAACTTACGAAGATTTTTATCAATTCTATTAACTTGTCCTCATGAGGAACATCTCAGCTACCGGCAACATTAAGAAAGAAAACCCAAAAGTATCAGCACCAGCTCAATCAGCAGCAGGTATAGGAGGTATCAAAGCAGCATTACAACACCTCAACAAAGAGCTAGGAATTTCTTCTGCCCTCTCGACATTGTCAAAGATGAACCAAAAAGGCGGATTCGACTGTCCGGGTTGTGCCTGGCCAGACCCTGAAGATCGTTCCAAACTGGGAGAATACTGTGAAAATGGTGCAAAGGCAATAGCAGAGGAAGCCACCGATCGAAAGATTGATGAGGCCTTCTTTGCACAATATTCGGTAGAAGAAATTTCTCAATGGGATGATTACCAGATCGGAAAAAGTGGGCGTATTTCACGGCCCTTCATCCTAAAACCCAATTCAATTCATTACGAGCCTATCGACTGGACTGATGCTTTTGAATTGTTGGGAAAACAATTGAGAGAACTCAACAATCCGGATGAAGCCATTTTCTACACGTCCGGAAGATCTAGCAATGAAGCCGCATTCCTGTATGGCCTTTTGGCCAGGCAACTCGGGACCAACAATATGCCTGATTGCAGCAACATGTGCCATGAGTCCAGTGGTGTCGCTTTGAAGTCTACACTTGGTATTGGCAAGGGTTCAGTCACACTCGATGATTTTCCAGAGGCAGAGCTCATCGTAATCATGGGGCAAAATCCGGGCACCAATCACCCCCGAATGCTCAGTGCTTTGGAAAAATGCAAAAACAACGATGGGAAAATCATCACCATCAATCCTCTGGCGGAAGCCGGGCTCGTTCGGTTTAAGAACCCTCAAAAGCTCGATGGCCTTATTGGAAACGGAACTGCATTGACAGATTTACACTTGCCGGTCAAGATCAATGAAGATGTAAACCTGCTTAATCTACTGATGAAAGGGCTGCTAGAGCGGGAAAGACAGGAAGGAAATGTACTGGACAAGGCCTTTATCAAAGAAAGAACCAGCGGTTTCGATGCGCTAAAAGATGACCTCAACAAATACGATAGCAATCAACTACTTGAGAAAGGAGGTGTAAGTGGAGATCGCGTGGAGGCCGCCATTGATCTTCTGGCTAGCAGGAAAAAGATCATCATTTGCTGGGCCATGGGCTTGACGCAACATGAAAATGCCGTCGACAACATTAAAGCATGTGTCAATTTACTCCTCATGAAAGGTAGTATTGGAAAACCTGGTTCAGGCACTTGTCCAGTCCGGGGACATAGCAATGTTCAAGGCGACCGCACGGTTGGCATCATGAGTAAAGTTTCACCTGGATTGAATGAAGCGTTAAAAAAAGAATTCGAGTTTGAGCCTCCTTCGAAAGAAGGCTATGACACAGTAGCAGCTATTCAAGCCATGTACGAAGGGAAGGCGAAAGTATTCATCAGTCTCGGAGGCAACTTTGGGTCCGCCGCGTCCGATACGCACTACACATCACAAGCCCTTCAGAATTGTGATCTTACGGTAAGCATCAGCACAAAACTGAACCGTACCCACCTTATGGCTGGAAAGACCAGCTTGATCTTGCCCACTCTTGGTAGGTCTGAAATAGATCGAAGTGGAAAACAGCATCGATTTGTGACCGTAGAAAACAGCATGGGTCGCGTTCACAGATCGTCTGGAGTTCGAGTACCGGCCAGCAACAACCTAATGAGCGAACCAGAAATTGTTGCAAGAATTGGTCAGGCAGTTTTCGCAGACAAAAGCTTCGTCGATTGGCATATGCTTGGGCAGGATTATGACTTAATAAGGGATAAGATCTCCAAAGTAGTTGCCGGATTCGAAAATTACCAGCTGCGGTCCCAGGGCAAAGGGTTTGACTTGCCAAATAATGCGCGTATAGCTGATTTTACCTCCTTACCAGATGGTCGAGCTCAATTTTCAATCTGCAAACCTGCCAACCACACCATCCGTCCTAATGAATACATATTGATGACTATCCGTTCCCATGACCAATTTAACACCACGATTTATGGCATGGACGACCGCTATCGTGGTATCTACAATGCTCGACGTATCGTGATGATGAATCCGAAAGACATGGAAGAGCAGGACTTACAAAAGGGTGAATTTGTCGATCTGATTAGTCGTTACAATGGAGTCGAAAGAAAAGCGGAATTGTTCATGGTCATACCATATGAGATCCCCAGGCAAAACCTCGCCGCTTACTTTCCGGAAACCAATGTACTGGTGCCGGTCGATAAGTTTGCACTTGGCAGCCGTACTCCTATTAGCAAGTCAATTGTAGTGAAAGTGGAGAAGAGGAATAATAATTGAAAAAATTATTCCTGAATGATCGTAGACAGCAGGACATTGATCTCCGATCCATAGATAATTCAAACATTCGGTATTCTGTGGAGATAATAAAACACCTGAGCGAAAAGTAACCCCAGGGAAATTTCACTCGTTTGTTAGTAAAGGAGCCAGTAAACAAGAATCAAACACAACAACTACCTGTTATGAGTAAATATTTTTTCCTGACTTGTCTGTCTTTTTGGGGGCTTTTCCTATCGGCACAAAAGTTTGAGTCGACGCTATATGATTACGCTAAGAATGCTCCGAAAACTGGTGAATTAGAATCCATCGTTTCCTATTTAGAAAAGGGTGCAACAACTGATCAAGAACTTGCTGCAATAATGGCGTATTGGATAATGAACAACATTGCCTATGACGTTGACGCTTTTTTGACAGGTGCCTACCCCTCCACAGATTGGGAAACAACCTTTTATTCTAAAAAAACCATTTGTTCAGGTTATGCTAATCTTTATAGCGAACTCTGTAGACGTGTAGGTTTGCATACTGCAGTTATTTCCGGTTTCGCTAAAGGATTTGGTTACAAGAAAGACACAAAATTTGAAAGATCAAATCATGCCTGGAACTACCTTGAAATAGACGGTAAATCATTTTTATTAGACATCACCTGGGCCAGCGGTTATGTTGAATATCAAGACAAAAAACTCAGATTCGTCAAATTCAACAAACCTGAAATGCTTTTCTCCCCGCCTGAGGTTTTCATAGAGAGACATTTACCTAGTCAGCATCGGTGGCAGTTACTGAATCATCCGGTTTCCTTAGAACATTTCATGAAGTATGCATCCGCTTCCGAAATGATTGATTCTTCGACAGGCTACTTCAATTTTGAGGATAGTATCAGTTCCTATTTTAGTCTCCCAAAAATCGAACGGAAAATAGCAGATGCAGAAGCATCTGCACTTGTTAATCCAAAGAACACAAATCTTCCCATTTATTACGAAAACATAGCTTACGAACTCTCTCAGGAAACCAGCAGCGTAGAACAATTGAGACAGGCAAAAAAATTCTATCAAAAAGCCAGATCTCTGTACAAAACTGATGCAGGACAAAGGAGATGTGATCAAGGTGTAGATTTCGTTAATTTCTATCTAACCAAGATGTAAAAACAACTGATTATTATGAGACCGTCTTAGGCCCATTCCACTAAAAATCTAACTTGTATCTATTTCCTCACCTTCGTAAAAGACTTATTGATGATCTTCCAATCTTCCTCGAGTTTCAGTAAGAGCAAGTAGTCCGTAAATTTCCACTGACCAGAGACGATCTCTATTTTGACCTGAGCTGCGTCATTGACCAAATCGATAGAAACGATCTTTCCTTTTCGGTCATTTTTCTGACCCGCTTTGAAATAACCAATGTATTGATCAATGGGTATCTTCCGTAAACCACCTTCAGCATTAACAGCATAGAGCGCCGCTGTTTCATGAAATGCGCCTCGGATTCGCTCGATCTCTCCATTAGCCGTTCCTTCGATGTAATCCATCGCTGTTGCACGGACCGCTGCTTCATCAGACTGTGCCTCAGCAGCTATAACAAAGGCCATTAAAAAGGAAACTAATAACAATTTTTTCATAGTGACATATGTTGAGTTTTTGATCCTCAAAAGTGTCATTGTAAAACCAAGCAGCTCTTTAGACTTATAATTCAGTGGTTCGGATTTATAAATCCGAAGGAACAGAAGCTTGCTTTCGAAAGCCAGCAGGGGTCATACCTGTCACGTTTTTGAACGCTGTATGAAAGGTGCTGGTGGCATTAAACCCACAATCATAAGCGATGGCTTCAACGGTAAGATGCTTATCTCTCAAGAGCATTTCTTGCGCAGCGTTCACCCGCACTTCATTAATCAATTGGGAGAAGTTCTTACCTAAATGATCGTTGATGAAAAGTGAAAACTGGTGAGTAGTCAGTCCTACTTCTTTGGCGAGCGCGGGCATAGTCAACGCAGAGTCTTTGTATTTGTCATTTTGAGACAAAGTAATCTCTATTTGTGTAGTGATCTCTGCAATTTCGGTTTGGTTCCAAGCGGGTTTGCTTTTCGACTTTAATGCAGCAGGCGTCCTGTTTTTGGTAAATAAGATCCACACCAATAGATATACGAGGAATGTGAAGGTGATTGCCCCGGCAAGATAAGAGGTGAAGGAAGAAGTCATGTAGGTGATCCATATGAGTGTCACTCCTAAAATCACACCTAGTGTCCAGGTTTGCTGATGAAATACCTTTTTTCTGAGAACACGTACCATTACCTGAATGGCCGCTGAAACGGTAAATATCCCCCAATAGATGTAGATGCCCCGAACGAGGTAAAAGCTCCAAAGTCGTCGGTTTTCCCAATAGGATTCCACAAAATAGGCATAGCCCATTAAGAGCAAAATTGGGATCAGGGTGAGCAGGCTCTTGTAATCGAAAACTTTGTTTCCGGTAAATTGAGATCGTACAAAAAAGAAACTAAAGGGTCCGATTGCCACGCAAGCCATCAGTCCAATCATAATGTATGCCTCATCTAATCTCGGATTGAAATAGAAGAATACGGATTTCCCAATTCGGAGTACGAGGGCGAGGAGCAAAAGCCCCAGGTAAATATTTTGATAGCCTGACCTCCCCTTTCCAAACAGAAAGTAGATGGTTAAAAAGAGTCCGTTGAAAACACCCAACAGACTGGTAATCATTAATATTTCTCTGGAAACGCTGATGCCTTTTTTCTTCAAAGATCAGTAATCCTATTATTAATGATTAATAAAGAATGCATTAATTGTTAGCGGAAAATAGCAATCCATAAAATCCGGACCGGGAGCCAAAACAAGGATAATTTTCATAATCAATAAAAAAAACCGGCTTTCACCGGCTTTCAACTTTTCTAAACTATCTGAATTAAATATTAGGAGACCAAACGCTATAACTATTCGGTGGGCATTGGATCTTCACCCAGCCTCCACTTTGTGTGGTTGGATACCAACCGGAATGTCCGGTGAAATCTTTGATCTGGGTACTGTACCAATTTGTAGGCACCCATTTCTCCACCCAATTGCTAGAATTGTTAATGTAAACAATTAGTCC
Organism: Cyclobacteriaceae bacterium; assembly: GCA_965215825.1. Taxonomy (GTDB): domain Bacteria; phylum Bacteroidota; class Bacteroidia; order Cytophagales; family Cyclobacteriaceae; genus JAWPMT01. Next base: position 4,603,583 of record CBDCEM010000003.1, read on the forward strand.
GGGGTTACCATTATATCCATTTCTTCTGGCAATATATTCATCATTGTCAACGTGAAGGATTGTGGTATTACCCGTCGCCTTATTGTTGTGAATCCAGATCAGGTTGTTCAAGCGCTCTTTATCCAACCACTCTTCATAATCACGATAAAAGATGGTAGGATATCCTTCATGCGTAAGAATATAAGCATATGCCAGCATCTTGTTCCAGATCTCGTCCGTATCATGATTAGCCACAAAAGTCACTGCTTTATAAGGATTTCTCTTCCACATCATGTCATCGTTGAGGACATTCAGATTGTTACCGTCGAAAGCGTCATTCATCTTGTAGTAGGCAGCAAAATCGAAAACAGAACTATTGGCCTGATTGGCCCACCAGTTCAGGTAATCCACATTGGAATCCCAGAGCTCCCCCACGGAAAATCCACCGACAGCACTGTTCCATGAGGACACCACCCAGGGCTCAAACCCCTTTACATAGTCAAATCTCCAACCATCAAAACCGAGGGTATTTTTATAATACTTACCAACACCATCGGAACGATTCCACAACCAATCCTGCACATATGGAACAGCATGACTCAGGTCCGGGAATCCTCCGAATACGCCCAGATCACTAGTCGCTATTCCATTGGGGTGAAAATGATGTTGTGTTCGTGTGAACTTACCAGAAGCCACACCGGTATAGTCGGTCCATGTATCTGTACCGGTAAACTGATTAGCTTCCAATTGTCCTCCACTATTATGGTTCAACACAATATCTGCATACACCTCCATGTTTTGACCATGTGCTGCATTGATAAATGTTTCCAATTCAGTCCTAGATCCAAATCGGGTCTCTACCGTACCATTCTGATTATAATCTCCAAAATCGAAAAAATCTGTTGGATCATAACCCATTGAAAATGCCCCTCCTTGTGCTTTAGAAACAGGCGGCAACCAAACAGATTCAACACCTGCATTGGACCAGTCGACTACTTTGGTGGTCAGGGTATCCCACCAGGTGCCTCCTGCTGGGACATCCCAGTAAAATCCCTGCATCATCACACCGCCACCGGGTCCGCCTACAAAAACACCAGCTTCAGCTCCATTGAGATTGTTCGTGCTGAATGGCCTGCCATCATGCGATGTAACCTGAAAGGGCTCCATCTCCCCACGAGCTGCCTCCAGTTCCGGAATCATCTGCTCTTCCGTGCAGGCAAAAAATACGATGGCAAGTGCAGCACTTGCCCAAAAAGTGAATTTTCTCATGTTTAGTTCTCGTTAGTTCCTTTTGAAATTTAAATACAATTCCATGTGATTATTCAAAATATTCATCCTAAATCGACTAGAATAATGTAAGAATTACAATTCGGAACAGTCGGAATCGTTTCCGCTTTACGAGATTTTCAATGAAAAAAAGGAAGCCTTCACGGAACGTTATTGAGTGATCCAGGCTTTAAATTCATGGATTCGATAGCGACTGATGGTCACTCCATTTACAGCGGGACTTAGAGAAATAGGGAAGCTACCATAGTCGGTTTCGAAGCTTACAATGCTTTTGGCAGAAACGAGGAATTGACGATTGATCCTGAAAAACTGACGAGAAGGGGTTGAAGCTTCGAGGTGATCAAGAGAGGATTCAATCAGATGTTTTTTTCCATCAAATGTCCGTGCATAAACGGCCGCACGTTCCTTAAAAAAATAGGCGATATCCTTCAGTTGAATAAAGGTGAATTTTTGTCCAATTTTTGTTAAAAAACGCTGTTGATCTTGTCTCTTTTCACCGAAATATTTCAACAATGGACTCAAATCATAGGACTCCATGGACTTCTCCGCCCGGATCTTCTGTAATTTTTCAATTGCTTCGGCAAGATCTTCTTCGGCAACAGGTTTTAGTAGGTAGGCGATACTGTTTGCCCGAAAAGCTTTAATTGCATATTCATCATACGCGGTGCAGAAAATAATGGGTGCTGTTACATCCACTTCCTCCAAAACTTCGAAGCTGCTTCCATCCTTCAAATGAATATCCATGAATACCAATTCGGGCATCGGTTCAGATCGGAACCAGTTTATTGCTTCCTTTACCGAACCCAGCGACGCGACTATCCGCGCTTCAGGTAAGGCCGCATTCAACGCCTTCTTCAGGCCCCGTAATGCCGCGGCTTCGTCTTCTATGATGAGGCATGTCATCTGGTGCTCAAAGGTATATCAACGCGAAAGGCCTCATTGTGGATAGATATTTCTAAAGTACATCCGAGTACAGCTTTATAGCGATTACGCAAATTGCTCAATCCAATACCGGTCCCCGATCTATTTCCATTCGAACGCAGGGGATTTGTAATGGTTAATGTATTGTTTTCTATAGCTATTTGTACCTCAAGTGGTTGTTCCGTACTGAACTCATTATGTTTCAGAGCATTCTCCAACAGAATTTGTAACGTAAGCGGTACCAGTTTCAGATCCATCATCCAGCGTTCTTCAGGTAAGTAAACATCAAAACCCTCGCCGAAACGATGTTTCATCAAAGTAATGTAAGCCTTTAAAGATTGCAACTCTTCTTTCATGGACACCAGTTCCTGATCCTTTATTTCCAGCACATATCGATAAACTTTTGATAGCTGATGAAGGAATTTAATGGCCGTATTTTGGCTCTCATCAATGAGCACCGCTAACGTGTTAAAACAATTAAAAAGGAAATGAGGGCTCAACTGATTTTGCAATACTTCATATTTGGCTTTGATGTTTTCTTTTTCCAACAGCGTTTTCTCAATCGATTCTTTCTCCCATTGCCCATAGAAATAGAGGCTCTCCGAGATGCCATTGATCACAATCGGAATGAATAACCCCAAAACGGCGTAATCAAACAGGAATTCTGGGGTAATGCCCATAGGAACAATGAATTGCCAGAAAAAAGAAGAGAATCCGATTGCAGCCAAAACGGCGTACAGGGTGGATAAACCATATTGAACAATGAACCTGCGCAAAAATGAAGCTGAACTCATCTTATTGCGGAGGGTTTGCGCCACCCAGTCATGTCCGACTACCACCACAGCGCTCAGCAATATTCCAAAACCGATTTCCAGTAGCAAGAGCCAATTGAATACCTCGGACCAGGTGATCACTTCAAGGATGAGGTATTTGACTTTATAATAGGTAGGCATAAGGAAACCTACCAGAAGAATAACGGTTAATTGAACGGATCGTCGAGTTTTCATGGATCGAGCTAGTGAAATACTGTGTTGTTAACATACGAAAGAATCCTCTGCGTTGATACGCAGAGGAATCAATGAATGACAATCATTCCATATTAATAAACGCGGCCGTTCCCTCAATCCAAATCAGGTCTCTCATGGCTTTTCCGTAAAGCGCTTCGATCTGAGAATGATCAGGATCTGTTTCCATTTTGGATTTGTTCCGGGCATCATCCAGGTATTTAATGGTAACCAGGTCCGGCAATTCAATATCTCCCCATACCTGATCAGGTTCAAGCACACGTTCCTTTTTAAGCCCCACCCTTCTATTGAAGTTTTTGGAATTCTTTTCATAAGTTTTGTAAGCCTTCCCCTGATCTGTGAAGTAGCTTATCTCGATCATATACAGTCGCTTTGACGCATCACCAGGTATCAGTTTCCCCCCTTTGACTTTGCCTCCTATCGCTACCATTTTAATCGATTCTGATCGTAAATGTTCGATCTTCTGAAGATCCGGATCTTCCTCGAAATTCAGGTAGGCTTCCTTACTATCATAGAATACAATATTGACCATGTCTGGTTTAGATAAACCATCTCCGGTATTACCTCCATAAAAACTCTGAACGGGCGTGATTATACGTTCACCACTTCCCCCATATTTACTTACAATTGGTGCCATTTTCTGACCGTACTCCTGAAACTTGGCCGGATCATTGAGCCAAATCATTACGATTTGGTAGTACTTTTCATCGCTTTCGCTTTGGAGTATTTCTTCTGTGGTAAATCCAGTATTGAACACACTAATCAACAGTACAAGAAGTGCCAGCACTGTTCGTTTTTTCAACCTTTCCATTTGATCTTTTTTGTTTCAAATAGAGGTCTTAAGCAGATCAAAAAGAGGTACATTGTCACCGACTAGCATTCCGGGGATGCTGAATAGCAAAATAAGACGTGCGAATGATTTTATCGGTCGATTAAGTTCCAGGCATTAATTGCGGAAGTTGGTTAAAGGGCTTATACGTAAAGATCACCTTGCAGGTATTTTAACCCTGAGTCACAAACTACGGTAACGATGTTTTTTCCAGGTCCAAGAGCTCTGGCTCTTTGAAGAGCAGTGTATACATTTGCTCCGGCAGTTGCACCACCAAAGATTCCTTCATTTTCAGCCATCAAACGGGCTGTAACATATGCATCTTCATCTCGCACCGGGATTATTTTATCAATGAGGTCTTCCCGCAGGATCGATGGCTTGAAGGATAGTCCAATGCCTTCCAATTTATGGGTACCTTTTACATCTCCGCCCGAAACATTTCGAACATTCCAGGGTTCCACTCCTATGGTTTTCATTTTCGGGAAGGCTTCTTTAAATATCTCAGAGTTTCCAGAAATACAACCTCCTCCCCCTACCGCCATAACAAATTCTTCGATAGGGCCATCAAGGTCTTTCAAAACCTCTCGCCCCATAGGATGATAGCCCTTTTTGTTGTCCGGATTGTTTATCTGATCGGGCCAAAATACATCAGGTTCACCTATCAATTCCTTGGCCCTGGCAATCATTCTATCGATGACATCAGCAGTCAGGATATTATTTTCCGCATGTATGATCTCAACTGTGGCGCCAAAGGCCCGCATGGTTCTCAATTTTTCTTCCGCGAAGCCATTGGAAGAAACAAAGTGAGCTTTGTACCCCTTCTTCGCGCAAACCATTGCCAGGGAGCTCCCTGTACTACCTCCGGTGTATTCAACAATTCGCATACCTGGTCTCAAATCTCCACGACGCTCCGCCTCCTCAATCATGGACAAAGCCATACGGTCTTTCATACTTCCAGTGAGGTTGGCTCCCTCAAACTTCACAAAGACGTTTGCCATCTCAGCAGTAGCCAGCTTCTGTAGTTGTAAGAGGGGCGTATTTCCAATTCCTATCATCTTATTCTCAAAACTAATGTCCTTGCGTTCCTGTCAAAAATGATTGTCGCACGAAACATGAATAAGTCGTTCTAAAAAGTCAGAGGTACCCAGGAGTCCACATGTCTGTTTGACGCATCTATTCAGGGTAAGGAAATACAAATTTCGACATGTTCAATACAACAAACTTATTTCATCGCTTACGTGTCAGTATTAAAATTTCCAACGTTGCTTAAACCGTCCCCAGGCAATCAGGCCTCCGCCAAGTCCGAACAGGAAAATCCATACAAGATCCATCGTACTGGCGCCATGAATGCTTCGTGTGATGAAGGCCCCCACCATGACAACTGCCAATATCAAACCACCATAGGTACCGGTTCTTGGGATTAGGATAAGGATGGCACCCAAACATTCCAGAAATCCAATCAGAAACATGAACCATACCGGGTAACCCCATCGATCAAAAGCTCCTGACCAAAACCCATCGGGATCAAATTTCACATAGCCTTGCCGAATGAATAACCAGGCTAAGTAAAGAGAAGCCGCCCAAAGTAAGACTTCTTTTAGGATGTTTAAGACATTTAAGTTTTTCATGACCCTTTTTGAGGTCAAGAATAAAGGGGCCTGCTATGCCTGGCAATGGTCTGGGACGGGATCAAGCCATGGCGGGACGAATTGCACCCTCCGAAAGAATGGATTTCACGTGATCCTGGAAGGACCTACTGGATGATACATGTAAACCATTTTGAAGTTCCAGCATGTATTCTCCACTACGCCAGGGAATTACCCGCGCCACTGCGTCTTTATTAACAATCCTTGATCGATGTATTTGTGCGAATTGATCATCCAACTGCGGAAGTATTGATTTAAGCGTTTTCCGTGACCGGTATTTCCCGTCATAAGTATGGACAATGATATAGTTACGGGCGGACTCGACGCAAAGTACCTGTTCCGGCATCAACAATAAAGTGCCCTGATCTGTCTCAAAGACCAACTTGCCTGATGGTTTGGATGGCTCTGATCTGGCGAAATATGAAAAGAGAAAAATGACGAGCCAATAAATCAGGAGCTCTTTAGGAAAGGAAGCCAACACCACCCAACGTACGTCCCACAATACCGTAGAGGGGGTTGCATCAATCATACCTACAGCATGTTTGATCGCAAAATCAATCCATATAGCCAGCACCCTTGACAACAGGGCAAACGCCAATGACAAAGCGAAGTGCTTGTACCAGAAGCGCTTCTCTGGGAAAGGCCACCTTTGAGCAACTCGGAATATGAAAGGCAAGTAAAGAGTCCACAGGACAAAAGGCACAAAATGATAAAATGACATATCAAAAACCTGATATGCGGTAGGAGTCATTCCAGCATGAATCTGAAAAATTAATGAGGACAGTAAGGAAAGCCCTGCCACCAAAAACAAGATGCCAACCAGCTTTGTGTAAACATGTTTTTTGATGGAGTCTCCACCAGCAAAAATGGGCATTAATAACAAATGCTTATTGATCATTCTACCACCGTGAATCTTACTTCAAGATCGTGGAAAACTTCAGGAAACACCAATTCAATTCCATAAATGGCGAAATCCCTGACAGGTCATTTACTGGTGGGTGCAAAGGTCATGTACACTAATGACATGATGAATGTAAAAACCATGAATGCTTCTATCAATCTTTTCTTTTGATAATAGAAGACCATACCGAATGCAATGCCTGAGAGCAATAACGAGGGTGTCACCAGCATCCAGAACTTGGCACTTCCCATTACATTCCCGTTTCCCAATTCCAGGTATTGATCCCACCGATAGTATACGGACTTTATGACCGCCAGCAGGTTGAATAAGATCATGGGTAACAAGATTTCCTTCAGACGTTTATAAAAGAATTTTTCAGACTTCAGCCCTTTGTACTTTTCCGGTACGATTTGATAGGTCATGATGAACAATAGTGTAAGGGGCATGATCCTTAAAAAAAGGAAAGACCAGGCACTTGTTACCGTATCTGCGGGCACCCAGTAAATGGTATAATAGGTTTGCACTACCACTAAAAAAATAGTAATAATGGCCATGGTATGTGCCCAATAAAATTCTATTGTCCGGCGATGATGGATCATCTTGCTAAAGCCTTCTACAGTGTGTGCAAGGACCAAACCATAGAGAATGGTCTCAAAGGCCAGAAGGTATTCGAATTTAGACATGTGACGCAAATTGGTTAGGCATTAAGATAAAAAAGAAAATCACTTCGCGAAAGGGATTGCCTCCTGAAAAATCGAGTCTGGCAAATTCAAACTCCATAGATGCGCTTAGCTCTTTTCCCCAAGTTGATAGGTCATTTTCATAAATGCAAGAAGCTCTGCATTCAGGTCCTTTCTATCGAAAATTTTGAAATGATGGACATGGGCCTTTTTCGTAACTGAATCAATTCTAAAAAAACATGTAGCCTGCTCCTGTCTTTGGTCCAAAACCAGATGTCCCGTCAAAAAATCTTTACCAAGTCTGTTTATGGCAGCAAAACGCATCCGATTATTGAGCGCTATTCTGGTCTTAGCAGGGTGTAGCTCGAATGGCCCAAACTGGCTAAAGGCTTCCATCAATAGATGATAAAGCTCAAGTGATTTCTTTGACTTTCCCTCCAGAAAATTGCTCACCGTATTTTGGTTACAGGAATGCCATTGATTGGTATTGACAAATTGCTGTTGACATTTGGGACAGGTCCACATGCGAACTTCAAGTTTTGTGTACTCAAGTTACAAGAATCAAGAAAATCGAAACCGTTTTATGATGGATTTCAACCTTCGGATAACCTTTTCAACATGGTTATTGCTTTTTCCTGATCGGACTTTTTCACAAAAATGTGATCATGGTAATAACCTGCAACGACATTACAACTTATCCGGTGCCTGGCTAACTCCGAAGAAAAAGCAGCGGTCAATCCAACGGCTTCTAATGATGAATGTACCTGTAGAGTAATCCAGGCAGCTACAAAATCATAGGCCAGATTGAGCCGATCAGCTTCACGCCTTTCGAAGATCAAAGTTCTTCCCTCCTCTTCTTTGAAAAAACAAACAGCCTGACTCGCATCGACCAATTCACCTGGTTTCACTGAAGTAAACACATACTCACCTGGATTCAATTTAGGAGTCATGTGTTTGATCAAATTAGACAAATCTGCTTCGCCGGCCATAATATTCCTCTTTAGTTCAAATAAACACCAACTTACCATGAACGCTATTCATCCCTCAGGAAATTCACGGGATTCAGGCGATTGATTCGAGAAAGTTGGATAAGCATGATCAAAAAGAATATCACAGCACAAGACAAGATACCCACTACAAACAAGTCCGCAGATAAGACAATGCGATTTGCATATCCTTCTAACCATTCACTCATCAGGAAGAAGGCGGGAACTACGCCGCCGATCAATCCTAATCCTAACCAGGGTAAAAAATTCCGAAAGAAGATATTATACAATGCGGTAACCGAAGCACCATTGATTTTGTGGATCGTGACTTCTTTAAGACGTTTCTCAATGTTGGTACCCAATACTCCAAGGAGACCCAGTGCCGCCAGGAATATAGCCAACGCAGAACCCAACAGACTTACTTTACTTACTTTGGATTCGGAATCATACACACGCTGGTTATAATCACTCATCCAGCTGTATTGTAATCCAAATGGAGCACATACTTGCTCATAAACCGCTGAGATTTTCTCCGCCAACTCAGGGGAAGTGTGGCTCGTTTTCACAAAGAGGTACTGAAAGGGGTAAGCCGGAGCCAAATACATTACCAGCGGTTCCTGATCATATCTCGGTGACCGGAAATGATAGTCTTTCACCACGCCCACGATTGTCGGATATTTCAATTCTCCATAGTCGATTGGCAGTATTTCCCCAACAGGATTTTCAAAGCCAAGCTCCCGAGCCATGGTTTCAGTGATTAGAGCTGCATTGGTCTGATCTGTACTGATCTCAGGATTCAAATTTCGCCCTTGCACTATTTCCAAATCCACCATCTCTACAAAATCAGGATCGACACGGAGATGCCTTGTATTGATTCTGTCATATTCATCTTTGAGCCTGGTACCATTATAACCCGAATTAAACGACACATACTCAACACCAGGTAATTGCAGCAATTCTTCCTTTAATATTGCGGACTTCTCCGAATCCTGTAGGATTCCATAGAGCAAATTGTCTGAATCGTACCCCAGGTCAAAATCCAGCAGATACCGGAGTTGCTGCTGTGTCGTAAAGGTCACCAGCAACATGAAGATGGAAAGTGCTGCCTGAAAAGATAAAAACAGTTTACTCAGAGGTCGTCGGTGCGCCATGAACTTGTAGCCACTGAGGGCTTTGAGTACATTCATTCCAGAAAGAAAAATGGCAGGAAAAATTCCTGATAGCAGGATGGCAAGAATAGCTACGCTCACCATGCCAAGAATATACTTACCCGAAAATAAATAAGACGCGGTGTACTGATGCTCGATGTACTCAGAAAAAGGTGCCAATAAAAGTATTTGAATCAACCACGCCAGGAACAATGCGATAAGCACATTGATGCTTACCTCTACCAGAAACTGAGAAAAGATAATAGAACGATCAGCTCCAATTGCTTTTCTGATACCCACTTCCTTTACTCGCTTCAAGTAATTGCCAACTGAGAAGTTCGCAAAATTTAAGGTGCTGATAAGTAGACATAAGGTACTTGTGAATATGAGTACCCACAACACGGCTCCGTCCATGGTACCTATCAATCCGTTGCCCGCTCGCAACTCCGCGTCTGTATGTATTTCCGTCAAAGGTTGTAGAAAAATCTCTGATACCATATCAATCTCTTCTTCTGGCAAAAGAGCTGTCATTTGCTCCGCAAGCAATTCAGGCGAAGCTCCTTTCTCCAACCTGAGCAAGACATTCAAATTCACATCAAACCAGGCAGTCAGTCGTCTCTCCGGAACAAGGGTCCGGTAGAAACTATTAGACACCAGTACTTCCGGTCGGATTGAGCTATTCCCAGGAACATCTTCATAGATAGCAACAACTTGAAAGATTTCATTCTCTCCATTAAATATAAACTCGACTGTTTCTGGTTGTCCCATCCGTTCATAGAAAGACCGGGAAACAAAGATGTCCCTGGGATCGCCAAAAAGTGATGCATCTCCTGAAAGGAAGTCAAAATCAAGGATGCGGAAAATGTCCGGGTCTACATAATGGCAAACGAAATCCTGGGTTTCACCCTTGAATTTCAGCAAAGGGTATCCTGATTTGAGCTGACTCCCGGCAACAATCCCGGCGACATTTCGCTTGAACTCCTCACCCATCACGAATGAAGCACCTCCGAAAACTCTAGGCTCACCCTTGTAAGTCATCTTCATCCCGATGCGGTAGGTACTTTCAGCATGCGTGTGAAAACGGTCATAGGAATATTGATCTGATACAAACAGCCAGGTGTAGCCCGCGAGTGCGATACCAAATGTCAGTCCTAGAATATTGATAAAGGAATACCTCCGGGTTTTCCAAATGAACCGGAATCCTGTTTTGATGAAATTTTGAAAAAACATGAATTGACCTATTTTGAGTTTGATGAATTTTCGATTGGTTAATCGCATGCTGACCATCAGCTCCCAGAGTAGAAAAAATTTTGCATAACCATTCCCCTTCCTTGTGGTTCGTCTGAGGTAAGCTTCCTGTAAATCCCCGGAAACTTCTTCCTTAAGGTCACCCTGAAGGAATAGTCCCAGAAATTGATCGGTGAATTTAAAATCTGACATCCGGAACGATTTCAAAATGAGGCTTTACTGCACCATTCCAAAGGGTACTTTTCTTTTCCTGGGCTTCTTTGGTGACTTGATAGCCTACGGAAGTGGCCCAATACAAGCGTTTCCTCTTGCCACCTCGTTCCGAAGAAGGTTGACCGAATTCCGACTTCACCCATCCTTTTTTCTCCATGCGTTTGAGTACCACATGAATGGCTGGAAGCGAAATGGTTTTGTTCAATGCCTCTTCGTATTGTTCGGCAATCTCCACGCCATGAATCTTTTCATTGTTGAGTAGGATCAGTAGAATTACTTCTTCGAGGCCGCCGATAGATTCCATTTAATTAACAATCGTTTAAATTATATACGCAATAATATTAATAATTGTTTAAAAAATAAATTTCAAGAATTCTTCCTGAGAGGTCTCTGCACGAAGGGCCTGGCTGAATTAGTGTCTGTTTTCAACCCGTTTCATAGGTGTTATCTCAATGAGTAGTTCCCATTTGCCATTTACAAAAGCCCACAGGTCTCCAAACACCGAGGCACCATTGTGCCCGCCGTACATAAGTATCCTTTCATGCTTTCTATCATACACCATTGCATGGTGATTTCTTGGTGTCGGTGACAGCTCAAGATTTCCAAGGCTCCAAGTATTCTCTGAAAAGTAAAAAGTATCATTTACCCTGGACTCGCCATCCCAACCCCCGAACCGGACCAGTTCTCCTGTTTTTTGATCAAATGTCATTGCAGCATTGAAAATCCCGGCAGGTTGATCAATATTCATTTTTTTCCATTGTTGTCCATCCAGGGTCCATGTTTCACCCGCGAACTCACCATACTGTCGATCAACTGTGCTACCTCCGAAAATCACTAATTTCCTACTTTTTGGGTTAAAATCCATAGGAGCACCATGCCTGGCAGAAGGGCCAACATGTGGGAGCTGATGCCAATCGTTATTTCTGAATTCCCAGGTATCCCCTAGTTTAATGTACTCATCATCACGGATGTTATACCCGCCAAATAGCACAATCCGATTGTGTTCTTCATCATAAGCCATGGACATCTCTGCTCTGGCAGAGGGGTAATGTTCGGGAAACAATTGCTCCCATTGTCCCTCCTTAAATTCCCACATATCATTCAATAAATTCCGGATCGTCGTTTCCTTTCCAAAAAGCACTTTGCTGCCGCCGAAAAGTATCAACCGGTTTTCGGCCGGGTCATAAACCAGGCCGGCAAAAGTTCTGGGAGGAGGCCCCACAGCAGTGCTCACTTTTTCCCAATTCGTACCTTTCAGCCTTCTCAAATCGCCCATCACTTCTTTTTCAGTGGCACCTCCAAATAGATAAACGACTGAATCCTGAGCATGATAGACGAGCTGATGGGCATTTCGAACAGGTCCTCTTGAAGCATCGGAATAGGCAGGACTTGCTTGTTGGCAAGCATGGAGGAGGAGCCCGTAAATCACAGGCAACATGAACAAGGTCTGTTGAATACGACGCATCTGGGTGCTTTCTGTTATTCACATAACCATCTGATCCCTACTGACCCTAAATGCATAGCGTTGATACTACTAATCTCCAACATGTAGCATTAGAGGGATTTGTACATGATATAGGTATCCACCAATCCGTCGGCGGAGCGAAAACCATTTGGTGTGGTTCCTATGATCTCAAACCCAAGCCTCTTCCAGAGTCGGATCGCCGGCTCATTGGTACTGATCACAATATTGAATTGTATCGCTAAAAAGCCCAATTCTTTAGCCATTTTAAGTGAATGTTCACCAAGTTTCCTGCCAACACCTTTCCCTTGAGCATCAGAATGTACCATGTAACTAGCATTAGCAATATGACTCCCCAAGTCGATTTGGTTTGGCTTCAGGATATAAGTACCCAAAATGTTCCTTTCCTCTTCAAGGACATAGGTATGCATGTAAGGTGAGAACCAATGTTTCAAAAGGTCTGCTTTAGGAGTATCGGGATCAAACACGTAGGTATCTCGCGTTTGGATTACTTGATGAAAGATGTCCCAAACGCTATCATAGTCTTCAAGAGATGCTTTTCTGATCATTTGATCGCCCATGGGAGTATAGTTTTATGACTGACCTTTCAGAGAAATAACTATTTTCCCCTTATGCTGCGCTTCTCCAAAGTATTTGATTAGTTCGGGTATTTTCTCAAAAGCGTAGGGACCATCAATAATAGGCTTCAGTGTTCCGGCCTCATGCATTTCATTCATTTTGTCCAGGTATTTGTTGGGATCTAAAGCTAACATACGAACAGATTTACCGGAGGACCATTTGATGACTCCCTGCAGCAGCATCAATTGTAGGAGTTTTCCTGACTGCCCTCCTACTGTGATGTATTTTCCTTTTGACTTCAGTGATTTGAGGAATTTCCATGGAGAACGATTGGTTCTTGCATCGAGGATCAGGTCATACTGTTTACCATTTCGGGTAAAATCTTCTTTTTTGTAATCGATCAGATGGTGAAATCCCAGGTCGCGCATCATTTGGAATTTATGTTCACCGTCTACACCCGTTACTTCTGCGCCAAATGTTTTGGCAATCTGGAAGGCAAAAGTCCCCATTCCTCCACCGGCACCATTAATTAAGATTTGTTGATCCGGTTGCATGTTTCCCAGATCAATGAGACCTTCATATGCCAGCATGGCCGCGTGCGGAATAGCCGTGGCCTCTTCAAAGGACATTCCAGCGGATTTGACATGTAAGGCTTCTTCATTCAGGCACACATGCTCGCTAAAGGTGCCAAATTCGTAATTCGAAGTATCTCCAAATACCTCATCTCCGATTTTTAGTCGCTTCACTTCGGGCCCCAATTCCTCCACTATGCCCGCAACCTCCATGCCTGGGCTTTGGAATTTTTTTCTGGGTTTTCTTAGTCCGAAAAGCAATCGATAGGAAAACGGTTCCCCACTAACAATTGACCAATCATAGTCATTAATGGCCGTAGCCATGACTTTGAGAAGCACCTGCTTGCCGATTGGTTTGGGCTTTTCCCTTACAAGGAGTGTCAACACTTCCTCAGGGTTTCCATAAGTAGTTACTGAATACGCTTTCAATGGAGAATAAGATGTTTTATGATAAAGGTATAATTGATAAATGTACGAACGAAAACAATATGGTTTAGGGCAGAAAAAACCAAAGATTCCTCTATTATTGCTAAGCTAAACTCCGTTTAGTTGTTTGACCCGTTTTTCCAGGCTATGTCATTGGAAATGACATATATATGCTAAAACGATTTTCTATTCGGCAAAAAATGCTTTTGCTGATCCTGGGGATTTCGATGATCACTTATGCCTCAGCCATTGCCTACGTCGGCTGGAACATGGCACAGAAATCTATTGTCGATGCGAAAAAACTGGCAGACCTGGGAGCCCGGGAAAAAGCCAATAAAATCCAATCCGATTTCGAAGGTTATCTATCGCTTTCACGAGCAATGGCCATGATGATCCAGGATTACCCTGAACTTCCTGCCAATCAGCGATTCGAGCAGGAACACCAATTGCTATCTAAGGTATTGAAAAGCAATCCGGACCTCAAGCAAGTATGGCTGAGCTGGGACCTCACATCGATCTGGCCAGCCTGGAACAAGGGTCATGGTCGGGAACGTCATGCCTATACCCGACTACCAAACGGCTCCAGCCGGGAGTTTTCCGATTCTACTGACCTTATCACTTACAACCCTGACAACTTCTACTACCAATTACGTGCGATTGAGGAAGAAGGAGCTGCGGAGCCCTATACTTTTGCTCCTAATGCCTGGCCAGGTTTGTTGGGAACAAGCATCGTAAGTCCCGTAATGAAGAACAATCAATACCTGGGACAGGTAGGATTCGACTTTGCAACAAGTCGATACATGACCACCACCATTTTTGATGCTTTTGAGCGGAGTTACGCTTTGGTGATTTCGGACCTGGGAAAAGTTGTCGCCCACCCTGATAAGCAGCAGGTGAATAATTACATTGATCGGATTTCCTTCATTGCAGATCGTGATCCGCAGATACTGAAATCACAATTATCCCGTGGTGTCGCTTTGACTTTTGAGGGTTACGACCAGCATACGGGTGAAAACGCTTATGTGAATCTCCAACAAGTCCCCATTGGTCATTCGCGAATGTTCTGGGCCGTTGGTACCGTCGTTCCTGTTTCAGAAATTACCCGTGCCTCTCATGCAATCATTCGCAATGCCATATGGATTGGGGTAGTTGGGCTTGCTTTATTGCTTTTGGCAATCCTGTACATCACCAACTACATGGTCCGATCACTTCAAAAATCCGAACGACTCTTGAATAGTCTTGCACGTGGAGAAGTAGACCCTCATGCGCAATTAGCGATAGAAGGATCAGATGAGCTGAGTAGAATTTCACAATCCGTTAATGCGTTATTGTTTGAACTGTCCAGGAAGGCAGCTTTTGCAAAAGAAATTGGCAAGGGCAACCTCGAGTTAGCGTTTGATATTTCCGGGATCAGTGACGAGTTAGGAAAATCGCTTTTGGAAATGCGGCGTAACCTCCTCACAGTGGTCAACGACGTAAAAAATGTTGTTTCTAAAGCTGCCATCGAGGGTAACTTATCCGAGAGGATTGATCCTACAGAAAAGCAAGGCGTATGGGAATCAATGGCTAAATCCATCAATGACTTGCTTGCTTCTTTCTCCTTCCCTTTTCAAGCGATCAGTTCTCTGACTCATTTGATGGCACAGGGAGACCTTTCGGTACGATTGGACGAAACACTGAAAGGCGATATAGGTAAGCTTTCTATTAACCTCAACCAGGGGCTACAAAACCTGACACTGCTCTTAAGCAATGTGGTAGATCAAGTGAACAACATTCAATCTTCGGCCACTGATATGAAAGGAGCAAGTCATGAAATGAATCTGAGTACGGCCGAAATCGCTCAGGCCATCCAGGAAATGAATAACGGAGCAGTCAGTCAGGTACAGCAGACCGACCAAACTTCCCAATTGATCGAAAAAATCATGCAATCATCTTCAGGGATGGAAGATCAGGCACAGGACATCAATAGGGCTGCATTGGCAAGTACCGAAAAAAGTAAACAAGGCCTGGATCGCATCAACAAGGTCAATCTGAGCATGCAAGACATTTCTTCTTTCTCAGAAAAGACCAACACCTCTTTCAAGGTATTAACGGGGCGGTCCCGCGAAATTTCTCTGGCACTGGAAGTGATCACAGAGATTGCGGCTCAAACAAACCTTCTGGCCCTGAATGCAGCGATTGAAGCAGCACAAGCTGGTGATGCCGGGCGTGGCTTCGCCGTGGTTGCAGATGAGATTCGAAAACTCGCTGAAGGCTCAAGGCGATCCGCTAGTGACATCAGTAAGCTCGTTGAAGAAGTACAAAATGACACACTGGAAGCGGCGCATGTACTAGAGGTAATGAAAAGCCGCATTAAGGCAGGGGAAAACGCTTCCGAAGAAGCTTCTCATGCATTTCAGGAGATTGCTGGTGCTACAGACCAAACACTCCAGCTGGCCAAAGAAATTCACGGAGCCAGCCTTTCCCAAAAGCAGGACATTCAGGCCATTGTGGGCATTACGGAATCTGTCGTAGTAATTGCTGAAGAGACTGCTGCTGGAACTGAAGAGATTTCCAGTTCTGCCTCTCAACTTGCTACGGGGATGGAGCAATATCAATCACAAACACAGACCATGGAGGAAACGTCGCAAGAGCTGAAAGTAGCCATTGAGAAGTTTAAGTTGAGTAAGTCCAATTTGGATAGGATTAACTAGCCTTTATAATTTTCAACAACAATCCCAATAAAAATACGCTTTGGAAAAGTCTTGATTGATCAAATGTTGTTTGCTGATAAATATGTGCCCAACACCACTATCGCCAAACATGATGTGTTTGTCAACGTCTATCTGTAATACCTGAATATCATCCGCTAACTCTGGGTTATAACCTCTAGGATCATCCTGTGTAAATTCAGAATAACCACCTAATTTATGTCCGGCTGAATCAAAATAATTCCTCAAATCCTTCACCTGATTTTCTTCTAATGTGTCCTCAAAATCCCAATATTCAAGTTCATCAAAGAGAAAATCAAATTGAGAATCCATGGAGCTCCCTCTGTCTACATCCGATTCAAAAGAAAGTCGATGTACTTTCTCAATAGGCATTTCTTCAAATTCTTTCCGATCAATGAATGAAAAATCTTCCACTGGCTTCAAGACAAGGTCCTTTTTCGAGTGATAAATCACCTGAAAGTCATCATCAAACCAATCACTACCTGAAAGGAAAAGTTGTAAGATTCCATCCTCCGGAAAGTGACTCAATGATGGCATTTGTTCAAAATTCAACTGGGCTACCATGATCATGGGCTTACCAATTTGGTCAGATGGATAAGATTTGTGAACTGGAAAAAATGGAACACCTAGAAATTTACATGCTTGTCTTTCCAAACCATCATTCAAGGGATCGGCATTTAGCGGATTCGCGGCAATCCGAATGCAATTTCTTTGATAGCTTTTGAGCCCTTGTTCATAAGGCTGCAGAAAATCAGGAATCATCACTTTAGTTATTTAATAAATTATCTATTTCGTGTTTTCACTCCAAATACTCACTACCCACGACGGTCCTTGGAAATGGATAACCTTCTCCCTGGTAACAAAGATGGGAACATCCCATGGATAGGGTTTGTCCGGCAGCGATAGTGTACTTCCTGGCCAAATATCCCTGCTCTTCATTGATGTCGAAATCTCCTCTGGTTATGGCGACGATGGTTTTATCCGATGTATTCTGAATAGTTAGGTCTTTACCACAATCTTCTTCGCCACAAGGGTCACCTTCTGATAGAACAAGGTATTCAACTAACTCATTAGGTAAGACCTCTCCGTGCCATTCCACTCCCTCTCCATTGTCCTTAAAAACCAGGTCCACTACTTCCCGGTAAGTCAGATCGTTTACATCCTTCGCACCATCAGCAGCAACTTCTTTCGCTTCCGTAGTTTTTTCTTCATTCTGTGTGGATTTGGAACAACTGAATACTGCAATGAACAGCAAAAGGATCAGTGAAAATTCAAAGGTCTTACGCATGATAATGAAACATTAAGAGTTTTTGCCAAACATCACATAATTAGCCATTGGTCACCAAAAACGAATAACAACCCAGCCAAAAACGTAATTTTAATGAAAATAACAAGAACGACGCCCTGCACATGAGAGCCTCCCGCTTCAGGACCATCCATGCCATACTACTTGCTTTCGCTGTGAGTGGCCTGCTCATTCTACGTCAATACACGGACTATCTGATCAATGATTACGGCTATCAGTTCAGTTGGTTCGTAGTTACAACCCGAATTCTTATCAGCTATCTGATTTGGGGGTTTTCTTATCGTTTCCTAGCTCATTTGGCCAATAAGTTGGTTGAGAACAAAATCAAACTCCTTGTCCTTTTGCAGCATCTGGGTCTTAGTATCCTTGTCGCCGCAGTTCATCGAATCCTGACAGTTCGGTTGTTTGATATCGCCTATTATTTTAGGTCTGGGTTTCTCCCGGATTGGTTTGCACTTGGTAATCAAGCGGCATTCGGAGCAGGCCTCTTTTCCAGTTTTCTCGAATATTGGCTGATCATGAGCCTACTGATCGCGATCAGCTACTACTCACGGTACATCAAGCAACAGCAAGAATTGAACGAAGCTAAACTTCGTGCACTACAAAATCAATTGCAACCTCATTTTCTATTCAATACGTTGAATTCTATCTCGTCGCTCATTGATATTGATCGAAAAAAAGCACAAAAAATGCTTGCTCAACTTGGGCTTTTGTTACGAGAAATCCTTGAAAAAGACCAACGTCAAATGATCTCCTTTACGCATGAGCTCAATTATATCAAGGCCTATCTGGAAATTGAGCACATTCGGTTCCAAGACCGTCTTCAGCTCATTTTTGATATTGATCAACGTATTTTAGAAACTCCTGTTCCTCCACTTTTACTCCAACCACTTGTTGAAAATGCAATCAAGCACGGCATTTCGAAAAGTGTCTCAGGAGGTGCTATTCATGTGAATGCTTGTCCTTCAGGAAATGATCTTTTTATCCGTATTACCAATGATTGTCCGCCTGCTCAGGGATCTACAAATCACCATGGCTTTGGTATTGGCACTCGCAATGTGGCCACACGGCTTCAGGAGCTGTATGGTGACCGGCATCTCTTTGCTATGAAAAAAGAAAAGGACAAGTATATCTCTGAAATCAAAATACCACTTAACTCATGACCATAAGAGCGCTCGTAATCGATGATGAATACCTGGCCCGGCAAAGGGTGATCAAATTACTAGAGCACTTTGATCAGATCAAGGTGTTAGGTGAAGCTCGAAACGGGAAAGAAGCCGTGGAATTGATCCAATTGAAATCACCAGACTTGATTTTTCTTGATGTCCAGATGCCTGATTTTGATGGATTCGAAGTGGTCAATAGAATCAAAATTAATGAGATGCCCTATATCGTTTTTACTACAGCTTATGATCAGTACGCAATCAAAGCGTTCGATATCCATGCATTGGATTACTTACTAAAACCTATTGACGAAGGTCGTTTCAACAGCTCCATGCAAAAGGTAGAAGCTCATTTTAAAACTCAAAAAGCAACTGACTTTAACAAGGAATTAATGAAAATGATCAAGACCTTCAATAAGTCCGATGAGTACTTGAATCAGGTGACCATTTCAGACAGGGGTCGTGAAATGGAGATTGATTTGGATGAAGTCCTGTACTTTGAGGCAAATGGAAATTACGTGAATTTGTTCACTCAATCGAAAGTGCATTTGTACCGTACGACCATGAATGCGTTGGCTGAACAGGTGAACCCCGAGGACTTCATTCGAATTCATCGTTCCCTGATCCTCAACAAACGCTACATTGGAAAGTGCATTTACACCAGCAACAACGAATACCAGTTCACCATGAAAAACGGACAAAACCTGCAATCAGGGAGGTCTTTCAAAGAGGACATTATGGTGTTTCTGAATAAAGGTTAATCAGCACGTCTTCGGGAAATAATGACTGCACAGTTTGCCCTCCTTGCAGACAAAGTGAAAACACCAGAGGCTTTTAATCTCAAGCTAACCATTCGTCACTCTACTCACAGTTAATCATTCTTCGTTGAGCCTCCTTCTAATACACTCGTAAAGCATGTTACAAGTCATCAAAAACTTAAAACATGAATTACATCAAATCAAAATCATTTTTAGCGTGTGTTCTGATCGTTATCAGCTTCTCGGTTTTTGCTCAAAACCTGACGCTACCACGCCCAAGTCAATATGCAGAGGTAACCCAAAGGGTAGGTATATCGGAAGTCACGATCACCTATCACAGTCCCGGGGCAAAAGGTAGAAACATTTGGGGCGGCATTATTCGTTATGGTTCCATTTGGCGGGCAGGTGCCAATGAAAACACGACCATTACTTTTTCACACGATGCACAACTCGAAGGTCAGGATGTAGCTGCTGGCACATATGGTCTATTCATGTTACCCGTGGACAAAGGAAATGTGCGGGTTATTCTTTCCAGGTATTCACAATCCTGGGGTACAGTTTCGCCTACGGAAGAGGAAACCGTGGCAATCGTAGATGTGACCACTAATGAAATTCCGCACCTGGAATGGCTGAATTATGGCTTTAAAAACCGAGCAAATAACGCAGTGACAGCTGTATTACAGTGGGGTGATCGGGAAGTGCCTTTTACCATAGATTTTGACGTAAAGCGTATCGTACTGGAAAACGCGCAAGCCGAATTGAAAGGCCCGGCTGGATTTTCCTGGAGGGGGTATTCACAGGCCGCCAATTTTGCGCTACAAAATGACATTGAATTGGAGCAGGCGATGGCCTGGATTGATCAATCCATAAATATGAGTAAGGGATTTACCAACCTACAGGTAAAAGCTGGTCTACTTGCAAAGGCGGGGAAAGAAGGAGCAGCAAAAGAACTGATGCAGGAAGCTTTACCACTTGCTAACGGGTTTCAACTCAATAATTATGGATATCAATTACTGAATGGTGGTGACACCAAAGGAGCCATAGAAGTCTTTCAAACAAATGTTAAAAACAATGCAGAACACCGCTTCATCTGGGGATTTACAGATAGTCTGGGCGAAGCGTACCTCAAAGATGGCAATAAAAAGCAGGCCCTTAAATACTATAAGCAAGCAAGGACACTGGCTCCAGAAAATCAGTATGTTTATTTGGATGGTGTAATCGCTGATATTGAATCCAATTAAATGCGGTTAACAATAATATTCCTACTTTTCCTGGGTGGTGCCTGCACTGCCCGGGGATCCAAAAGGGAATTCAAAAAGTTCGATTTTAAAGGGAAGGAATTGACCTATGCCATCCAGCTTCCTGACGATTTTGACCCTAATAAAATCTACCCCGTCGCAATTGGTCCATCCGAAGTAAAGTCTGGCGGAGACCAGTCCTTCTATTGGAGGGGCGTAAAAGACTCGTATGGTTGGATACTGGTAGATTTTACTATTTACGAATCTGTGAGGAAGAAAGAAGAAGTGATAGCACTTATGGACCATTTAAGGTCCGAATACAAAGTGGAAAGCAATAAATTTCATACGATTTGCTTTAGTGCTAACAGCGCAGGAATCTTCGATCTGGTCATGGCTTTGCCTTCCTATTTTCATTCAATTACCGGAATGGCAGGAAATCCTGGAACCACCAATACTGACAAGTTGGGTAAGCTTAAAGGAGTAAAAGTCTCCTTTGTTGTCGGAGATAAAGATACGTATTGGATGAACGCAGCCAAAAATCGTCATCAGCGACTACTGGAAATTGGAGTCGATAGTCGCATTGAGATCATCAAAAACGGGCCGCACGTAATGAAGGATTTGATTGGGAAAGGAACTCTGGCGCGGATGGATAAGTTGAGGTGAATTTAACATGGACCTGTAAGGTAGAGATAATGATTATTTTTAAACCTTATAGGTCTATGTTCCTCTCTTCTCCAGAGAGTAGCTAGAAAGCTTCTGGTCCAGAACCTCACAGAGACTCAAAAAATCATGCTTACGACCCATGCGGTTGATAAATTTCTTTTCACCATTCTTCAAATTCAAGATCAATTTGTCCGCTTTGGATCTTGGCCCATGTCCATAAGACCGCAATATGGTTTGATTTACAATCACATGAGACATTGGAGTTCCCTTCGAATACTGAATGCTTTCAATCTCCATTAGTTGATACACATCCATCATACTCAACCACTTCACCAGCCCGGTTTTCTCAACAATCAACTTATCTCTGGTAATGGTCATTCGATGAAACTGAATCGTAACCAAGAACACGCCGCTCACAAAAATCGGGATTAATACAGCAACTTTCAGTAAAGTCACGTAAACCAAGGAAGCAAGTAATATTAAGCCAGCCAAAACCAGAATCATCCTTTTAAACACCTTTGACCCTTCTAAGGTGTAAGTATCCTTTAGTGAGTCTATCATATTGTGTTGTCTTTGAAAAACTGATGTCATGACAGTACAAAGTTATTCCATTAATACTCCCTTAACTGATCCTAAATCTTGTACGTATACTGAATATAGTAAGCTAAAGAAGTGAAGATCAAAACCTTAGTCATGAAAAAATTAAACAAAGGAATCCGCAACGTCATCATCGTTACTGTATTACTCTCAAACATTGGTTGCGATCAAATCACGAAAAACATCGCAAGGGAACATATAGCATCTAATGAAAGGATTTCTATTTCATCCTATTTGACACTGACCAAGGTTCAAAATTCTGGTGCCTTTCTAAGCCTTGGAGATGACCTACCGAATATATTCAGGATCCTTTTGTTGATCATTATTCCAATGATATTTCTTATTGGAACCCTCTTCTTTATCCTGAAAAAGAGAGACCTGACCTTGAATTATGCGCTTCCCATTGCCTTCATCATAGGAGGAGGATTTGGAAATTTGTATGATCGCATTTATCATGGATCAGTCACTGATTTTCTGCACATGAATTTTCAAATTTTTCAAACGGGCATTTTCAATACGGCCGACGTTTCTATCATGGCAGGTGTCTTTTGGCTGCTGCTTGTTCAGCTAAATGAAGAAAAAAAGCAGCAAATGAAAAGTACTTAAAACGCGTCAATAAGGCATGTCTTGTGTGTGTGATCGAGGTTCGATAGTTTTATGCTGACCTGTCAGGAACGACACTAGCTACAGATGGCAACGAAATCACATTCATGAAGAAATTACTGCTCGTTACGATTATTCTTTTTTCTCTCGTCGGTTGCTTGCCAGAGAAAAACAATGTTCCTCCAAAAAACGACAAATTCAGCATTGAATCGGCTGAGAAAGTGCTCGGTATCGGGAAGCTACTGATCAACAAACAACAGATCTCAGATCAACAATGGCAGGATTTATTTAAAAGTACGGGCTATAGGCAATACCTTATATATTCCGATTCCTCAACCAAGCAGCAGTGGATTAAGGAAGCCTTAATAACTGTTTTCCACCCTGACAATCGAAAGGTGCTGGACAGTCTTCTCGGTATTCCCATTCAGATGGATCGGAACTTCCTGAAGCTCTCTCTTATCAAAAACATCAACGCATTAAAAATTAATCTCGCCCAAGAAGAAGATTTCCTTAATACCACTGATTTCACTGCGGTAATCGCTACTGCTGATTCTTTGGCTCAAACTTTTCTACCAAATTCCATCAAGGACTCTCTTCCTAAGCTGCACAACGTATATATGATCATTTCAGATCCCGACGCTAAAGTCATGCAAGATGCCATCGTCGTTGACTTGAACACCTCCTTTCAAATGGGAAAAGATGGATTAGCTAAACTGATTGCTCATGAATATCACCACAATTATCGGGCACTAACTACTAAACCTTACGAACATCCGCTCTTGGTCCAGTTGAATAAGGTACATCAAGAAGGGCTGGCGGATCTAATAGATAAGGATGAACCGCCTATTGAGGAAATGGGATTGTTCCCAAAAGCAATCCTCGAGATCTATAATAAGGACTATCAGAATACTCCTAATAACCTAAGAACACTGGATTCTCTTACTCAGGAATTTCTTGCTCAGGAATTGGATACAACAGCGTATTATCAACAAATCAACAACTACTTCAAATTTGGTGGTCATACTGCTGGAATCTACATGTCTTTTAAAATTTCAAAAACGCTTGGAAAGGAAGTACTTATTGAAAATTATAATGATCCCATAAAATTCATCGAACTCTATAATGATGTAGCCAAAGCATCTCCTGGCGACCATGTATTTTCTTCAACATTTCTTTCCTATATCAAAAAGCTGGATCAATAGGTAGAAGGAATCTAACCGAAGTAGATCGATAAAAATTTAATGCTGCCAAAAACCAAACCTGTTAGAATCACCTTATAGCACTTAGGAAGTTTTGTGTCGTCATGGACCTTCTTTACTTTTATTGAATCTGGAAATTCTGGGATTAAATCAGAGTTGTAAAGCATGAAATGAGCACGAAATCGTCACCTTCCTTTGAAAGGACTATTCAGGAAATTCCAGGCATTAGTCCACAAGAGATTGATGTTGTCTTTTCTAAGTTCCTTGCGAAGCAATACACAAAAAATAATTTTGTAGGGCGTGAGGGGGAAACATGTCGTTTTACCGGGTATGTGGTAAAAGGCTGTGTTAGCAATTACAGAATACTTCAAAACGGAAAAAAATCAATCAACCACTTCGCCTTCGAAGATTGGTGGGTGGGAGACCTTGATAGTTTCTTAAATCAAAAACCTTCTCAAACCTACTGGTTGACATTAGAAGACACTTACTTGATGGTCATTTCTAAATCGGATTTTGATTTCATCATGGAGAACATTCCTGCATTCGAGCGATTTTTTCTAAGAAAAACGCAAAGTGCTTTCCTGAAAGAAATGGAAAATGCGGATAAGGATAAATCCGAATCGGCTCTTGAAAAATATATCCGGATAATGAGCGACTATCCTCAAATTATTCAACGTGTACCCAATTACGACATTGCTGCCTACATCGGAATTGCACCGGAATCACTTAGCCGGATCAGAAAACAGGCGATGAAAGCTTCGGAATAGCTTCTTAACAAATGTCAATGAAATTGGCCTGATTAAAATATTGATTTGTGATTCATCTAAAAGTAGAAATCATGAATCAAAAAACTATTTTCACCATCATCGCCTCGCTGCTAGTGCTACAGGGCATGGCCATATTTATCCTGTCAGATCAAATCGTTTCTAACTCATTTCCGGATCTGTCAAAGCAAGGCATATGGGCGACCTCAGAAATGGCCTCAGTTGTTGCCGTACTTTACGTGTCTATTGGTATCATAACGTTCACTGTTCGGGAATTACAACAAGTTTTGATCGCTTATGTGGTTGGGTTTCTACTAATCACACTCAATACGAGCAGGCACCTATTCATTTCCGACATGACCGTCCCCTTACCATTGTATTTCATCCAGATACTCCTGCTTTTGTCATGCGCATTTTTAATGACCCAGTCAAAAAAAGTTGTGTTAAAATCATAATGAAATGAAAAAGTTAATCGAGCAATACTATCAAAAAATGGATGCCTTAAAAGGAGATTATTCTCAGATGATGGAAGTCTTCAATGATGAGATGACTTTTCATTTTCCCAGCATACCTACTCCAATGAATGTTAAGCAGTTCCAGGGGCCAGCCCAGGGAATCTATGCTGGTTTTTCAGATTTCAGCCATACCATTGAGGATATTATCATGGAGGGAAATAAAGCTGCGTGCCGGGTAAACATTACTGGTACTCACAATGGCAATTTTCGGGGAATTCCGGCCACAAATAAATCAATTGCCGTTGGAGCTATGACAATATTTCGCATAGAAAATAACAAACTGTCTGAACATTGGATTTGCGTGGATTTACTTGGGATCATGTCTCAAATTGGGCCGATTCCTACGGATCAATAGCATTTATAGCTTGATGATTTGCAGTGTTCAGTGAGGTTGGAAGATTCCTTTGAAATTACTCTTCAGTAAACACTCGTTATTCAGCCCAAAAGACCTTCAATTTCATTTTCAATTTTCACCTCAAACACTTTTCCTTAAGCTCGTTCTAAAGAACGGGCTTTAAGGTTTCATTGGTAGTCGAACAAAAGAAATGATAGAAGCATAACCCCTTGTTAAGTTTTATTTATGTGATCATCCCAATACCTTTTCCAGAATCCTCTTAGTGATCAAATAAGTCGGTAAGATCCCATCCATACCTAAGCTTCCTGAAGCCAGGGTACTTCCCGTTCTAAGTGGGTTATCAGACGCGTAATACGCGTAGTACACTTTTACATTTTCATCCACACTTCTTCGGATGCGAGAAGCTGATTGGATAGCTTTCTGATAGTGTGCACCTTCCATTTCAAGCCCTACTGCATTCCAGGTTGTTTCCAGGAAATGGGCCAGAATATCATGGTTCTGCAGGGAGGTTCCCAATACCGTAATCATGGTTCCTTCAAAAATCTGTAAACCACTTCCTTCGAAATCATCTTTCGATAGCTGATTTTCAATAGGATAGTTATCTGCAGTTCCCTCGAATACATGGGCTGTCGGGATCATAATATCTCCCTTATCGCCTTCAAGAATACCTGCTTTTCCCATGATAGATACCGTTTCTACCCGCATCGGATATTCCAAACCTCCGCGTTCGTAAGGCTTCAGCAATTCGTCAAGACATTCATATGCTTGCTCTCCAAATGCATAATCCATGACAATCAAAACCGCTTCCTTATCTCTGAATTTGTCCAAATTAAGATCCGGCGGTAAATGATTGGGATCAATTTGACCCAGTTCGATCACCTGTACCGTGAGGTTTGTGCCTGAGTTGTCCTGAATTTCATGTAAACCATTTTCCTCGGCAAACGTGGTGATCTTATCCCGCATTGAGGCATTTTCCGGTGCACTGGTAGATTCTGCCAGGGCCGAGATAGTTGGATAAGACTGATCTTCTTTCAGCGCCTCAAATCCATACAATGTGTTTTTTACGCTGTGGAGGTTGGCACTGATAATGTGCTTAGCTCTATCCATCAGTCCTTTTTCGAAAAGCAGGTCCTTGATCCGATTTGCCCACTGAGTACCAAATGCGTGTTGACCAACTATATCCCTAAGCTTAGCAGAAAAACTGATCCCCTTATCTTTCCTCTCTTTCTCCTCATGGATCGCTACACGACCCAGGTGATAGACAATGTGATACAGGCTATTGCTGCTGGTACTTTTTTCGAATTTGTCTACGGCTTGTCGCGTCTCCTCCAGCGTTCGACCAATGATATTACTCAAATAAACAATGGCACGCTTCTCATCAAATGCTTTTCCGCGCTCTTCATATTCTACGACTTCTTCCAGTCGGCGCCAGTCCTCATCAATCTCACGCTTGGCTGTCATCGCATGGTCCTTGATCTTAGTAGCTTCTATGTAGAGAAAAGTGAGGTGAGTCAAAATATCATAGATATCACTTCTCCCTCTTGTCATTTCAATGTACATCCGCTCCTTGTCTATCCGATAACAATTCCGGCGACGTTTTGGTGGGATAATCAGTTCATATCCTGAATCCTGAAAGCCTTCCCTGGCTATCAGCTTAATGAATCGACATTCTTCTATGCCTTTAGGTAGTCGCTCCATGACATAGAGTAGTCCGTCCAGTTCGACACGCTCATGATCTGACATGACGCCATAAATCTCTGGATTAAGGACTTTCATGGCTTCAATTAGTGACTTCCCGGAAACGCCAAGGGGCTTGTAGCTTCCCCTCAAAAACAGGTGGCGCATAGTGATGTAGAGCTTTTCGATTGCAGCTCTGGATTCTCTTGTACGTTTTTTATCAACGCTCATTTAAAAATGGTTCTTTATGATGTTATAGTGGGCCAATACTTGCAAGGTTGTGATTTTTTCGGGTATTCATTCCGGCGGATTGGACTCTTCACAGAATCTTCTAAATCAGGAAACATATCCCTAAGCAGTATCAGCTAAAATTTCACAAAGCTAATGTGTTTTCTATAAACGGGCTTAATTCACTAATCCTGAAGCAGGGTTCTGGGCAGCTTTTGATCAACCCTGTTGGGGTTAGATGATAAAGCACTGCCTATGGTGAGAAGAGATCCTGATCATTTGTAAATGGATATGATGCTTTTGGAATCTGTAAACCGATGAGTCCTCTTATGAATCTTGAAGAGCAGCTTTAGATTAATCCTGTATGGGCTTGGTGACAAAAGGTTATTTCCCCTACATTTCCTGCCAAATCCAACCTCATGAACCTGATCATTATCATTGCCTTTCCCGTCCTCCTTGTCCTGGCCGTTATTCTCAGGACAAAAATGGGAGACAAATACGAAATTAAAACCAGTGACATCACCCTGGCGGTGGTGGTGCTGGGCTTCGTACTATTCCTAACCGGCCACGCAGAAAGTCTCAAATTCGGCGAAGTAGAACTGGTATCCGCCTTTAAAGATGCCTACGACGAAAAAGTAGATGCCGACTTTGCTGTCATCGATTCCAAGACGTCCATTTTGGACGATGTGGACCGGGTTTCATCCGGCACCAAGGGAGGCACTTCCAGTATTCCAGATCTTAGCGCTCTCGAAATTGAGGCACTCAAGTTCAACATGGCTGGAAAAGTGACTTACACCAGCCAGGCCATTGAACAATACATCAGCGACATCCCCAGCTTAAAGTACGTCATTGTCAACGATGCCTCTGGTAATTTCCAGGCCATGCTGGAGGTCGAGGCTCTCATTCGGTATGTGGACCGAACCTCCGGATCATCTTCAGACGATAACGACTATAGCTACGATGGAGACCAGCAAGAACAAATAGATACCCCACCACAAATGCAGCAACAAATGGTGCAGCGGCCCATACAGTCTTCACAAACCCGGCGTGGCAGGAATTCCAAATGGCAGGCGTTCAAAAACGCCTTGAATGAAGCTAACCTGCCTTACCTCGAAAAGATACCCTCCTACACTGGCAACGAGCATATCATTACCCAAACAGACAGTCGTAAGGTGGCCATGGAGAAATTTCAGGAATCCAAGCAATCTACCTTGCCTGTAATAGATGATGGGAATTTCCTCGGTATACTGGAAAGGGACAACCTGGCCAATCAAATCCTGGTGAGCATTACAAGCAGCGTAGAGTAAGCTTTAGTCTCCCTGCTACAATCCAAAAGCCCAGCAGGGTTCTGAACAGCTTTAGATCAACCATGTTAGGGTTTAATGAATGGCCTATAAGTAGGATAGCCCGGAACCAAGATCATTTTGCTCATTTGTAGTCTGAAAAAATAAAATCCCTAAACTTGCTACTGGAATCGTCACCATGCATCTCTTCTACAAACCAGACTTGAAAGAAAACTCGACCCTTGACGGTGACGAATTCCATCATTGTGTAAAAGTTCTAAGGCATAAAGAAGGCGATGCGGTGGTTATCACCAACGGGAATGGATTAATGTCGACAGTAACCATTGATAGCATTACCAAACGGTCGTTGCAATTCTCCAGCATAGAACAACTCTACCAGTCCCCTAAACCCTTCGGCATACACTTATTCATTTGCCCGACCAAAAATTTTGACCGCATGGAATGGATGGTGGAAAAAGCCGCAGAAATTCAAGTCAATGAGATCACTTTCATCACCTCTATGAATTCGGAGCGTCCAAAGATCAATCTGGGTCGACTGGAGAAAAAAGCAGTCAGTGCCCTAAAACAATCGAAAAGTCCCTGGAAAATGACGCTTAATCCAATTCAACCATTTTCCAGGGCTATCGAAAACATTTCGGGTGGCGCTTACCTTGCGTATGTAGAGGAGAAACAACAATCGCTGAAAGACAGCATTGATATTGGAACGCATGTAAACTTGTTCATTGGGCCAGAAGGGGATTTTTCGCCAGAAGAGGTCGCTTTGGCCAAACAAAAAGGCATTGAAACGGTGAGTCTTGGAAAATCTGTACTCCGCACCGAAACTGCTGGTTTGATGGCATGTCATACTGTAAACCTGATGAATGGGTTTTAGTTACTTTTAGCAAAACACGTTATTTTGCGATTAGCAACTTATCACTCTGAATACGATCTCGGAATTGGTAAATGATCGTGTAAATTCCACGAGAAATGCTTTGAGGTAAAAATACTTCCAAATCTGCTTCAGTTACCTCTAGCTGCTGTTCCATGATTTTATGACCGGAGAGGTTCAATACAGTCAGTGTCAGCGACTCTCCATCACGGAATCCTTCCAAATTGATACGGAAATGCCCTTCTATAATAGGGTTTGGGTAGATACTCAAACTGGTTTCCTCTACAAACTCTTCAACAGTAACGGGGATGATTGGACCATATTCATATTGTCCGTCATAATCGACCTGTCGGAAGCGGTAATAGTTAACTCCTGCTATAGGTTCCTCATCAATGAATCGGTAGGATTGTCTGATATCAGTGGTTCCATTTCCTTCAACTTCGCCGATGTAGATAAATGAAGATGCATCATCAGACCACTCAATCTCAAAGAAGTCATTATTCAACTCCGTTGCAGTTTCCCAATTCAAGATGACCACCTGACCTTCTGCGACTCCTTCGAACGAAATCAAACTCACAGGAGTAGTAACATCTGCTGTGCTTCCTGCTGTCGCATCACTAAAGCTGGTCAATCCCTGCCATAGGAGCGTATTGTTGGCCACATCCACCGTATAATTGGGAAAGTCACTGGTATCAGCATCAATATTAAATTTGATCGGAACCAAATCATTCTCATCGCCAACTACATCAGTATCATCATAGTGCATCGTGATATCAAATGTGGCCGCCGAAACATTGACTGGCTCGAAGGTCCATTGCCTTGCAAGGTGTGCCCTAGTATCGTCCACCTCGGGGTGAACAGCATGGTTAATCTGCAAATTCAGCTGAGGATTGCTACCGGTCAGGCTACTGGCCTGAAATTCGAATGGAGTATAGTTTCCGGAATCATCTCCAATTGGAAATTGATAAGTTGTGCCGGCAGCAACCGACCAACGTACCCCTCCATTTCCTTCGGCCTCAATAAAAGCACCACTGCTACCTGAAATCGCTGATCCTGCATTATTGGTTACAATAAGCAATTCATTTCCTATTTGTAGGTTGTTACTCACCAATTGTAATTGTGTAGATACTTCTACTGTATCATTCAGAATTAATCTTCCCAATGGTTTATCAATAATCAGATTAGCAAAGGTTACTTTTCGATTGGTGGGAGAAATGGATTGATCCCCCGTTGTACCATTGAATCGTACCGTAGCCGAACCAAACTCAAATTGGGCCCCTACAGAGTTATTCCAATCGCCTTGAATATCCAGGTTATTACCATCCAACACCAGACAAGGATTGTTGTTGATTGTGAAATCATTCTCCACCAGTGTCTGACTCCTCAAATGTCGTGGACCCTGACCTGCGAGGATTAAGTTATAATAAACCAAAGGCTGAATAAATATGGCATCTCCGGAACTACGATACTCCACAGTACCTGTCCCCCACTGAAAGGTGGTTGTATCCTGCGCCGGCATACCAAACCCGAGCATGATCAGTGAATCAGTGACGGTAAGCGAATTTGAACCTAAAACCAGTCTACCTCTCTCAGACGGAATCGCACTATCCAAACCAATCACCTGGCTGGCAGTAATGTTTTGATCAAGCGTCACAGTAGCCTGAAGCAAAGCAGGCTCATCTTCCTGAGGTACACCCAATAGCCAGGTGCTGGCATCAGTCCAATTCCCATCATTGATTGCCACATTTCTAGCCATGGCAATGGTAAATACATCACCATCAGTAACACTCAAAGTATCCGTCAATGCAAATGCTCCAAAACGATCATGTAGTCGGTAAAAAACCATATCACCATCAGCAACATCCGTAAAATCTCCGTCCTGATCATTATCAATGATCACAAAATACGAGTTGTACCCAGTAGGCTGGGCAGGAAGCTGAGTGGTATCCACCATGATTCGAAAACTGCCAACATCCCCGATCTCTTCGACAAGCCACTCTCTATCCAATCGTTGAACAAAGTTCCCAAAGGACATGGATATTTCCGTATTATTGAAGGTACTGATAGCCGCATCATCGTGACCCATTACCAGGTATTCTCCATTTGATAATCCTGTGGGGTTTTGCAGTTGCAACATCTGATCTGAACTACGTGCTACCAGGTGACGATTGGTATCATCATCCCGACCAATTCCGAAAATATCATTCGGATGTGTAGCATCGTTTACGTCGGGGTAAATGTCATGGGTTGTAACACTTATACCATACTTACCTTCATAGTACGAGGCAAGTAGCTTTTGTTGGAAAGAATTGGTATTTCTTTCATTGAAGTGAACAATTTCTGCAATCTCTCCCCGGAAATAATCGCCCTCGCCACCTGTAGTCGTTGATACTCCAAACTTCGTTCCTCCTCGTGTGGCACCGATTCCTATCAAACCCGCGTGAGGATTGAGCACAGCAGTGACCCCCGTATTGTTTCCTGAGAATGCTCCGCCGATAGATTTGTATCCGGAAGCTCTTATCTCACCATCTACTTGATCCAGTTCAAAAAGCACATAGACCGACTCATTGGAAACAATAGACGTTGTAACATCCATATAATCCCAGCCAGTTGAGGTGCTCCAGGCACTAAAATGTAAGGTGCCGGATTCCAGCCAAATATTGATCCCATTTCCAGTTCCACCCTGTTCGTAAATAACCTGTCGAGCTGTAACATTGGCCCCGGCTCTAAAAACCAACCCAATCGATTTCTGCACATAACCAGCTGGCGCTGTATTGATCAAATCGTCATTGTCCATTAACAGGTCGTCGTTATTGGCAGAAGTGAAATCAATCAACGCTTTTCCGTTCAGCGCATTAGTCAGGTAGTTAGGTGTTGTTGTGGATCCTGTCGTTTCATATGCGTGATGCGTTCGTCCAGACTGGTCTCTCCAAAAGAATACATTGTCTCCGTTTACAGCTGGAGTAGTGCCAGTGGGTTCATTGAATACGTCAAGGTCTGATCTTAGCCAGTACGCCATTTCAGTACCAGTCAAATTTCTACCTACTCCACCTGGACCTATGGGTCCAAGACCACCATCATCATCGATGATAGTAAAAGTACTTTGTGTTGTAGCCCCCAGGGTGGCATTTAATGGATTTGAAAGGTCTATGATCAATGTTTCATCGGTTTCAACGATTGCATCGTTGAAGAGGGTAAAATCAATCGTTCCACTTGTCTGACCAGCAGTAATGGTCAAGCTGCTTCCTACAAGGTTGTAGTCTCCACCACCACCCACAGCAGTTGAGGCCACATTAACAGCATAATCAACTGTGACATCAAGGAAGCTGGCGGCGGATAAGTTTACCGGGATACTAACGGAAGAAACACCTTCGGATCCGGAGGAAACCGGACTGCCGAAACTGACTGTCGGGGGATCGTCATTGTCCTGAATGGTATAAGTATAAACCAGCGTATCACCCAGCCCGGCATTTGAACCACCCGTCAACGTGATTATTATGGTCTCTAGTGCTTCGTCTGTAAGGTCATCGTTGATGGGAATAGAGATTGTTTCCAGAGTGTCAGACGCGACAAAAGTCAGGGTATCTGGTGAAGTGAGTTCAAAGTCAAGTCCCGAACCATTAGAAGCAGTCCCCGATACGGAATAATAAACTTCGGTTGGGTTGATTTCATCACGCTCACTTAAAAAGACCTCCAGAAGAATCGGTGTTTGATCCTCTGTATTGGTACTATCCGAATTGGACAGGTTTACTTTAAGTGTCTGATCAGAATCATTGATCGTAAACGTATGAACGGAATTTGTTCCAACGACCGACCCGGTTGGAGGGTTACTCAATGTAACTGTGAAGTTTTCATCACTTTCTACAGCAGTGTCATTAATCAAAGTAACAGGAATATTTTGCGTTTGGTTACCTGTACTGATTGTCACACTTCCACCAGGTAAGGTGAAATCCGTTCCGTTTCCGGTCGCAGTACCATCTGCAACGTAGTAATCAAGGGTTAAATCTTCCTGGGTGATGTAATTCAAAGCGACCTCAATACTCGCGGGGGAATCATTCTCCAACATGTTGCTGGATGCATTCGAAAACTGCAACACTTTTCGGGCTAAACCAATCGTAAAGTATTTTCCACCGGAGAGGTCTACGCCATTCAGCACATATTGTCCGGATGATTCCCGTGCCAACTGATAGATGGTGCTGCCAGAAGAGAAATCTCCATCGTCATCAACAAGAAGCACATAGTTCTGAGGGAAACCGCTGGGAGGTGAACTTAAGCCTGTGCTGGACAAAGTTAGTTTCACACCACCAACATCTCCAGTTTCACTGGCTCTCCATTCCCTGGCAAGTCGACGGAAATCAGCACTATTATTCTGGGGGAGTTCTGTATCAGTCCAGTTGTTAATAGCTCCATTGTCATGGCCTATCAAGAGAAACTCACCGTCCTCTAAATCTGAAGGGTTATTCATTCTAATAATCCCAGGTCCCTGGGCATCGCTATGCGTATTTGCCGCATCTACACGTCCAATCCCAAATACGTCATATCCATGCGAAGCTTCAAACGCAAATACATCTTCAGCACCGATGTTAATGTCGTATTTTGCAGATAAATAGTTATAGACGATACGTCTCTGTGCTTGGTTGTAAATGATGTTTGTCACTATCAACTCCCCCACGTTTCCGGCAAATGGATGAGGACCAGATGAACTACTCAAATCGTGGTATACCGTGGTGCCCAGTACACCTCCGATACCTATTCGATCTGGATGTGTGAAAAGGCGTCCGGCACCGGTCAATTCCAGCAAATTTTCCCCATTAAGTGAGGCACGTACATCTCCGTCAAAACCACCACCGTCTACATCAAAATCATACTGTAGAACTACAAAATAGTTTGTGTTAGGTGCAAGTGGTCTTCTCACATTTACAGTGAAAGGCGGTGTGGCCTGTGGCCAAGGAGTAGTAGCTCCTCCGTCATCGTCGTTGGCGTTCCAGCCTCCGATGTACAATTCCCCATTTAAAATGTAGATACTCAAACCTCTCACTCCTCCGCCTTCTTCATACAGCATTTGACGAGTAGTAATATCCACCGGAGTACGGAAAGACATGAAGATCGTCTTGTTATCGTAAGGACCTGCTGTATTGATATCATCAGAAATTCCAATTTCGATTACATCATCATTGCCATCAAAAACAAAAGCAGGCCGATTGTTCATCTTATTCTCTAAGAAGAGTGGCTGAAGGTTCGCGGTACTCTGGAAGCCGTCATTGTTATTGGTGGTTTGATCTTGCCAGTTACTGACTTGGGAGCCATTGGAAAATCCCGAATTAGTATCATCAGTTCGCAGCCAAACAGCCGTTTGTGCTTCGAGGTTACCTACTCCTCCAGGTCCCAGATATCCTGCGCCATCATTATCCAAAATGGTGTAAGTCAAACTGGAATTTGTTCCAAGCGTGGCATTTGGCAAAGGATCGTTTAGTGAAATGACCAACGTCTCATCAGGTACCTCCTCCATTCCATCATTAATCACTGTAAAACGAAGGCTGTCAGTGGTATTCCCGGCAGGAATAACCAGTGAAGTTGCTGCGAATTGATAATCGAGGTTCTCAACCGCATCACCACCAGAAGCCCCGAAGGAAACGGTAACATCTTTCCCAGATTCTGAAGAAAGTTGCAGAGCAAGATCCACGGTTTGAAAAGATTCATCACCAGATTGAGTTGCATTCACAAATTCAACAGAAGGCGGCAGGTCGTTATCCTGAATAGTAAGCGTATAAGTGGCGGTATCTCCAACAGTTGTATTACTCCCACCAACAATCGAAAGTTGCAGTGTTTCGTCGTTTTCATCGATCAAGTCATCGATTAAATTGATCGGTAGAATTTCGACTGTATCGCCAGCAGCAAAAGTCAATGTATCTCTGGCCTGTACATAGAAATCAATGCTATCACTCAACGCATTACCACCGGTCATCTCAATGTAAACTTCTGTTGAGTTTATATTGTCCCTGGCATTGAGAAAGACGGCAATTCCCTGAACAGTATCTCCTTCTACATCGGTAGAATCACGTTTG
This sequence comes from Cyclobacteriaceae bacterium, assembly GCA_965215825.1. GTDB lineage: Bacteria > Bacteroidota > Bacteroidia > Cytophagales > Cyclobacteriaceae > JAWPMT01. The sequence continues at coordinate 4,639,499 of CBDCEM010000003.1, forward strand.
GCAAAATTGGCTTTCCTGAAATTATCATCATCGTTAATAGAGAAAGTATGCACCACGTTGGTTCCTAATAGCCCTACGCTTGGCGCGGACAATGTAATGAGTACCGTTTCATCACTCTCCACTTCAGAATCGTCAGTCAATGAAATACCTGCAGAAGTCGTGATCGTATTTGCCGGAATTGTATAGATGTCATCGACAAAGACATAATCAGCTCCTTCAGTAGCATTGCCCCCGGTCTGTGTAGCCGTAACCGTTACGTCTTCCCCAAGTGGATAATTAAGGGAAATCTCAATCAGAGCCGGGCTTAAGTTTTCTGTTCCATTTGAAGATGCCAAAGCAAATTGGATCTCGGGACGAATAACGGCAAAAGTGAAAAAATCTCCATTATTGAAGTCTACATTAGATGCCTGGTATTTAGTCTCCGATCGAGTCAAAGTAACGATTTGTGCTCCGGAACTAAAGTCCCCATCATCATCGATCAAGAGAACGCGTTCCGTGAATCCAGTTCCTGGAGTAATGTTTAGATTGGCTGTATCAAAAGCGAAAGTCACCGTCCCAACATCTCCTGATTCCGTTATTCTCCACTCACGGCCAAGTCTTTGGATTCCAACCGGAACTTCATTCATCGTATATGCCGATACCGCTCCGTTATCATGTCCGAAAACGAAATAGTCTCCATCATCTAGTGAACTGGCATTCGAAATCAACACCATGCTATCGGATTGAGTAATCGTTTTAAAATCACTCACTCCAACCCGACCAAGGCCTGCCACATCAAAGCTATGTGAGCCCTGGTAGTTAAAATAATCTATTCCGGCAGTAGATATGTCCGCGTTATATTTGGCAGCCAGGTAATTGGTGAGAAGTCTTCTCTGAGTTTCTCCATAATTGCCATTTAGTGTGATCAATTCCATTAATCTGCCCTCAAAGTTTCCGCCTCCTGACCCATGGATTGCAGTTCCTCCGTTTCCTCCGATACGAATATCGCCGCCGTGAGTAGGGATACCATCATTAACGACTGTTTTTGTCCCTTGACTAACACCGTTGATGTATCCATCGAATGAGGTATTAGTTGCATTAAAGTCTATATGTGCTATCAGCATTTGGCCAGTCATAACTGGCGCACTTAAAGTATCAAATGTTTCATTGGAGCCTGTTCCGATATTCTCCCAGACCGCCAGAAATACGCTATCCTGATAGAGATAAATCGCTATACCATTCGTCTCTCCTCCTTGTTCGTAGATCACTTGTCGGGTATCAATGTCATTACCTGTCTGAAAGGCGGCAATTATACTTTTATTAGTGTAGGGACCTAAATCGTTGATCGCATTGGCATTATTAATAGTCATCCCGGCTGAACCAGAGGTGAAATCTATTAATGGCTTCTGATTGATATTATCGCTGATATTATTCCGATAAACAGGCTCGGTTCCAGCATTACCATAAGCATGATTGTTTGATCCGGAAAAATCTAACCAGCCTTGTATAATGGTGTTATTGGCGGCATTCAAATTACTTGCAGTATCTCGGAGTACATTTTTGTCTGATCTTAACCAATACACATAATCAGTCGTGGAACGTACTCCGCCTGGTCCATTAAATCCCGATGCATCATTGTCATTAATCAGGATGTCAATCGTATTTTGGCTGCCAAGCGTTGTATTGTTGAGGTTACCATCATTTAATAGCTGAACCTGAATCTGCTCATCAACTTCAAGTTCCGAATCATCCACAATCACTACAGATATGTTACCAGAGGTATTTCCTGCCGGGATAGTCAACACTCCGTTGCTCAGCGTATAATCCGTACCAGCACCTGTCGCAGTAGTATTACCGAGTACCACCTCGTATCCTACCATCGCGTCCAGGCCAGAAACTGACGAAAGCTCCACTAAGATATTCGCTGGTGTGCTGCCTTCCGAAGTACTTTGACTGGTCACGTTGAACGCCACTTCAGGCGCAATATCATTATCATTAATAGATACGGTATGCATGGTATTCGTGCCAAGACTTGCATTCACTGGGCTACTTAAAGTCACTTGAACAGTCTCTGTATTTTCAAGAACAGCATCATCTACTAATTGCAATTGGATATTGGCACTCAGATCTCCAGCAGTGATCGTGGCAGTCCCATTCGCCAGGTTAAAGTCTTCTCCGGCCCCTGTGGCCGTTCCTCCAGTAACGGTGTATTGAATATCTACATCAGAAACGTTAATCTGATTCAATTTCACGGTGATATTCGCAGAACCCGAACCCTCTGAAATGCTGGAGGTCACCACACTAAATTCAACTTCCGTGCTTAGGTCATTGTCATCAATCGTATAGGTAAAGTTTGAATTAGTTCCAATTGTAAGGCCCGCGGATGGGTTTGAAAGATCGATTTCGAAGGATTCTCCACCCTCAATGGTTGCATCGTCATTTACTGTAACAGCAATCATCCCTTGAGTTGCTCCTGCACTTAAGTTCAATGTGCCATCCGCAAAATTAAAATCACCTAATGCACCTCTCGTCGCAGTTGAATTTGGTACATCAAGTGCATAATCCACCGTAATAGCACGACTGATGGCGTGATTTAAGGTGACCAGTAAATTGAGATTCCCGACGGCCTCATCACCACTGGCAGTAGCCAACTGGAATTGAATGCTTGGTCGAAGGATCGCAAAAGTGAAATAGTCTCCGTTGGAAAGATCAATATCGGATACCTCGTAAGTCCCCGCATTTTGATTTAAGGCATGGACCTGTGCTCCTTGAGAAAAATCTCCATCCGCATCGATCAGTAGTACATATTCATTATGAGTTGGTGTGCTTCCAAAGCTCAAATGTGTCGTATCAAAAACAACTTTTACTCCACTGATATCGCCCTGTTCACTAACTCTCCACTCCCTGGATAATCTAAGGAAATCAGAAGTAGGTACTTCCGTCGCGTTAAAGTTTGTAGTATCACCATTGTCGTGGCCAAATATGAGGTATTCATTATCATCCATTCCCATAGGATTGGAAATTGACACCAAGTTGCCAACTTGAGCGGCCAGATTATATTCATCCGAGGCAGATTGTCCAATTCCTGCTACACCATAACTGTGAGAAGTCTTGTGTTGGTAAATATCATTTCCGGCAGAAATATTGATGTTCCACTTCCCAGCCAGGTAATTTTCCAGTATAATCCTTTGGGCAGTATTGAAATTGCTATTGTTAAAAGAGAGCAATTCTAATAGTAGCCCATCAAAGTAGTAACCGTTTCCCGCCTCATTAGCTAGTGCGCCATTGAAATAAGAATCATTGATCATGGCACCAATCCCCACTAAGCCACCATGGGCATCAAGATCCGTCTGCCCGCCGAGAATTGCTTGTGATCCCAAATTCACGGTATTTAGATATCCTCCTACAGCAGTTCCTGCTCCGTCAACTTCGAGCACGGCGATATAAGTCGTATTGGTCGTAATAGCCCCGGAAACATCCAGGTAGGTGCCTGTCCAGTCATTATCCCATGCCGCCAGATAAGCATTACCATTCTGTATATGTATGTTAAGTCCATTCGAACCTCCTCCTTGTTCATACACAACCTGCAAGTTTGTTACATCATTTCCTGTCCTAAAGGCTGCCGCTATTGTTTTCTGTGAATAAGCTGTTTCATTGATTACGTTGGAATTAGCAATCGTCAAGGCTAAATCTCCGCCACTGAAATCTATGACAGGCTTTTGATTTTGGTTGTCAGCGGAATTGTTTCTATAAGTTGCCGCCGTGATTGAGGCCTCATCTACTGCCTCATTCGAGGAACCTGATATATCTTCCCAATAAGCCATCAAGCCTCCATCGGTTGCCAGATTCGTGGGTGGATCATCACTATATACTTCCGAGTCAGCCTCTAACCAAAACACATAATCCGAAGGTCTTCTAACCCCACCAGGTCCTGTACCGGTGGCATTGGCAGCATCATCGTCCTGAATAGTCAGGGTGAATACAGAGTCCGCCCTGATGGCTACTCCATTATCAGCCCCAATCAAATGGATGATAGCCGTCTCATCAATTTCTATTTCTGTGTCATTATTGATCTGAATATTGATCGTGGATGTCAGGTTGCCAGTAGAAATGGTTTCAGGAGTTGCTTCAACCACAAAATCACCTCCTCCGCCTTCTGTTGCCGTACTTGTTCCTGCAACCAGGTAGCTGACGTTTATATCGGTGGAAGCAGCTCTATTTAGCTGAATTTCTACACCATAATTCCCTATCGTTTCAGATTGAGAAAAAGAAGTCAGACTTACTTGCAAAGTAATGCCCACAGTGCCTACTGTAACGAACGCTCCATCAGCAAGATTTACATCACTGGTAGTAGTATAATAATTACCTTCTTTACTTAAGGCATAGATAGTTGTCCCCCCATCAGCAGCTGAAAAATTGCCATTATCGTCTACTAACAGAACATACCCTTCATAATCCGTAGGCTTATTGTTCAGGTACGTCGTGTCAATTCGAATCTGCAAATCACCAACATCACCTGTCTCATCAATGCGCCACTCTCTTGCGATTCTCTGAATTGAATCAGCTGGTATTTCCGTAGTACTCCAGGCAATTGCAGCATTATCATGTCCGTATAATAGATATTCTCCGTTGGCTAATCCACTGGGGTTTGTAAGTCGTAAAATATTGTTGGATGTAGCATCGATATGCGTAGCTCCTGTACCATCTTGTCCAACTCCAGCCACGTCGTAAAAGTGTGTCCCTTCGTAAGTGTAAAAGTCATTGGAACCAATTAAAGTGACCCCATATTTCGCAGACAGGTAATTTTCAACAATATGTCTTCTGACTTGTGAAAGCTCCTGATCATAGATGATAATTTCCGCCACATCACCGCCGAAATGATGTGCGCCAATCGCGAAGTTGTCTATCAACCCTCCTAAAATCGAGCGCGTCAGGCTTTCAGTTTCATCATACTCCACCGTAACGATGTGTGTCTGGTCATAACTCCATTGATAGTATATACCATCGTCCACCAAAGCTCCAAAAGCCTGACCATCCTGACCATACCTTGCAGTTCCAGTTCCAGATTGGTTACCATCAAAGCTGTAGCCAAATTGGTCTGAACCTCCTCTTGGATCCGGTGCAATGTGAACCAATTCATTGTAACTACCCCAAATATGACCTAGCTCATTTCCTGGCTGAAGTGTAGAGGAAGTTCTGAATACAATAAAGATGGTCTTTGCATTATATGATAGGGCATCATCCGTAAAGTCATCTATTCCATCGAATCGTATTACAGGAAAGCCATTGATCTCTCCGGTTTGATAGGTAGGTTGATACAAGGCATTACCTTGTGTCGCGTCGTTGTTATTTCCAGAAACATCGCTCCAGCTAGAAATTGCAGCACCATCTGTAAGTGAAAGGCTATCGGCTTTTAGCCAAACGGGCAAAGTATTCGTTCCACCAACACCTCCAGGACCCGTAAACCCAAATGGACCATCATCATTGAGAATGGTGTAAGTGAATCGGGTATTAGTCCCTAAACTGGCGGCCACGGGCAAAGACAAATCAATAATCAAAGTCTCATCTGCCTCAGGTGACATATCATTGGTGATTACCGGCAAAATATTGGTGAAGACCGATCCGGCAGAAATGGTGATAGATCCATTGATTAACACAAAGTCCGATGCACCGCCTGTTGCGGAGCCACTCACGGTATAATTCACCGTAACATCCTGTCCTGAGGCGGTTGACAATACCACAGGAATGGCTGGATCCGTAACGCTTTCTGATTCAGATCTTGAGGGCACATTGAATTGGACTAGTGGCGTGGGATCATTGTCTTCGATATTGATCGTGAAGTCTATGGGATCTACATCAGACAAATTGCCATTGGTAGGGCTCGATAAAGAAATGATCACCGTTTCAGTTACTTCGCTCAAGGCATCATCAGTAATCGTTACAGTGAATGAGTTGGAAATGTTATTGGGTGGTATGGTAAGTGTTCCAGTGGTCAAGGCAAAGTCTTCTCCTGCACCTGTTGCTGTTCCACCAGTAACAGCATAATCTACTGTAGTAGGATTACTTGGATCCACCTGACTTGGAGTAATATTTACCGTAATATCCAGTGAACCACCCGATTCATTGATGGTGGCACTTGCCCCATCAAAATAAATTTTCCTGGGGTTGTCATCGTCTTTGATGGTATAAGTTAAGGGGTTATTCAACCCATTGAATCTTGATGGAAATCCGGTCAAATTTATGTCTACTCCTTCACCAGACTCAGAGTCTGAATCATTGGAAATGAATAATGGGAAAGAATACACATTACTTCCCTCAGAAATACTGCCTCCCGTTAAAGGGATCGCCGTATAGTCATCTCCAGCCGTCGCTCCATTATCAGAAGTTGCATAATTCACCGGCACGCCAGTCAATGTTCTGAAGTTGGTCCGTACCTCAATCGTTGAAGACGCTACAGTCTCAAAATCATTCTGAACTGCTTCACTGAATCCTAATACCGGCCGTACAACACCAACTGACAAAAAATCTCCATTGGAAAGGTTCAGAGAAACTTCCCAGTGGCCCGTTCCCGAGGCCCGAGTCATCTCATAAACTTGTGCATTAGAAAAATTACCGTCAGAATCTACCAATAGCACGTAGGTATCAAAACCGGTAGGTAAAATCGGTAATGCCGTTGTATCAGCTAATATCTTCAAGGTCCCAAAGTTGTTTGTTTCATCCAATCTCCATTCACGTGAAATCCGTCTGATATTTGAAAGTCCCTCAACGGGTTCCTCTGAAGTTGTCCAGGCCCTGGCCCCATTATCATGGCCAATAAATGCAAAATCTCCATCGTCAATGGAAATTCCTCCCAAAGTATCAAGCCCCAGTACGCCAGAGAAGCCTGCGGTATCATATTCGAATCCCTGCCGACCAATGCCTGTTACCATACCGCCAAAATTGTCATCAAAGGCATAGCGATCGTTTCCTGACCCAGAAAGGTCGATACCATACTTTGTAGAAAGGTAATTCTCCACTGAAACTCTTTCTGGCGAAGTAAGGGTGCGATCAAATACTATGAGTTCTGCAATATCGGCATCCAAATTGTGAGCCGTAATTGAAAAATTCGGCAGCAACGCGCCCATTACCTGTCTGTTCAGAGTCCGGGTTGCATTGAATTCAACCGAGATCATTTGCCATTGATCCCGTGAGAACTGCGGTGTATTTCCATTGGCAACAAGGGAGCCATATGCATTACTATTATAGGCAAAAACACCGAGGTTGCTTACTGCATTATTTCCATCAAAACTTAATCCGTTGAGATTACCTGATCTGGAATCCATAGCAACATGAACCCCGTCTCCGTAAGCCCCCCATATCTGGCCCAAGTCGTCCGTACCCTGTAAATCTTCTCTGAAATTAAAAATTACAAAGACAGTCCGTGCCTGGTAAGAATGTCCGTTATCATAGTAATCATCACCATCAAATCGTACTGCCTTGATGGCAGTTGATCCATTGAAAATAGTATCTAGAAAAGTAGGCGTATTGGCATCAAATATGTAACTGCTATCACTAGTAGCATGATGATCATTGCCTGAAAGGTCTCTCCAATTGGTTACCCTATTGCCGTTATTGAGTGTATTGAGACTATCGCCGCTTAGCCAAAGTACCAAAGAAGAGGTACCGTCAGTTGAACCAGTACCTCCTGGACCGTTCTGGGCCATAAGGAAATAAGGAACAAGAATCAACAGCACAATTATGTGTCGCAGCGGTATCAGCATGTTGGTTAATTACTTGTCTAAACCGATGCCCATAACGGGCACCTGTGCAAGAGCTAAAGTAGTGATTGAAGTCACCAAGGGTTACGAAAATTCGATGAAGGGAAAAAAATCGACGTTGAATCGGTATTTCTCAGGGCTTAGTAAAATACACCTATTCAGGTAGGTGCATCTTATATAAAAGAACGATCAGATTCGCTAGTACTCATGCGGAAAATATTGAGAATTCGATGAATGGAACAAAAGAATCGATAAACAGCTCGCATCAAGCATTAAATAAAAAGCCCCTGCCAGGTTCGAGCTAGCAGGGGCAATCCAATTCTTTTATATCCTTTCAGGCCTTATAAACCTCAGGTCCGCTTTAAGGGGTATCTGGGGTTTTCCTGATCCTTAAATTTTCCGTAATTGTTGGAGATGTGATGATCAGATGGTAAATACCAGTTGGTAATTGAGTCAAATCGATGGTCGATTCAAATTGATCTTCATCGAACCTACCGTAGTACACCAATTGTCCTTTGACGTCAAAAATACTGTAAGTCATGCTCCCCATGGCAAGCGTACTAGAAATGGTAAGGCGATCAACTACAGGGTTAGGATAGGCCTTGATCTCAAACTCCCGAACAGTCGCCATCACTATGACGACACTCGACAACTCAAAGGAACCGTCATAATCTACCGTATTCAATCGGTAATAATTAAAGCCTTCTACTGGTCGTTCATCCTGGAAGGAATATTCATTGATTGCATCCTCAATATTACCAGCATTTATTCTTCCAATTTCATCGTACTCAATACCATCAGCAGATCTTTCCACAGCCATATAATCCACATTGCGCTCATTGGCTGTTATCCAAGTCAACCACACGGATCCATCTTCAAACTCGCCATCAAAAGCAAGTAAATCTAATGGTAAAGGAGTCGTATCGTCATCCTGGTTGGTTACCGAAACTACCTGATCCGCAAGTGCATCGAACGAATCGTCTGTGGTACTTAAAGCATTGATTGACAGAGTAACATTGTAAACCTGATTACCATCAAGGTCAGAATCATTTACTGGAGTTACAGTCACAGTTTGCGCTATGTTCCAATCTGTCTCATCAAATGTCAATGTAGTTGGCCCAACAGCCCCTTCATCACTAGATTCAGTTAAGTCGATTACCACTACCTGACCCGTTCCAGGCTGCACATCCAGCACCACAGTAAATTGATCAGTTGTTCCGTCTTCACTCGTAGTTACTGATGTAGTACTGAGAATAAACCCTTCATCATTGTCCGAATTAGTAACGGCAATGATCTCATCGGCAGCGGCATCAAAACCATCGTCACTACTCGGATCATTCACAGAAAGGGTAATATTATAATTCTGATCCCCATCCAGCAAGTTATCGTCCACACCAGTTATCGTAACAGTCTGAGGAACATTCCAGTTGCCATTAGTGAAGGTCAACTGATTACTTGACAAGGTAGCTCCGGTAATACCTCCTTCTGTGGCATCACCAACGGTAAGATCAATCACCACGTTCGTCGTAGGCGCCACTGATAATTCAACCGAAAAGTCAGAAGTCGTAAGGTCTTCTGAGGTACTACCTGTGTTAGTACTCACTCGGATAGAGCCTTCATTGTCCAGATTTGTTCCAGACACATTTTGATCGGACGTCTGGTCAAAGTCATCGTCACTCAAGGCGTCACTAACCGAAACCAACACCGTATATCCAATATCACCATCATTGTCCGAATCATCTTCGCCATTTACGGTAATAGGTTGAGCCACATTCCAGTTACCATTGGTAAAAGTCAAAGTAGTTGCGCTAAGTGAAACTTCATCACTTGTTTCAGAAACATTGATTACCACATTAGTGGCTGGCTGCTGAGTAAGGACTACTGTGAACACGTCATTTGTACCGTCTTCACCCGTAGTGATCGAGGAAGTTGATAGAGTAAATCCGCCATTCAGATCAATATAGTTCTCATCGCCATCAGTATCATTGTCTGGTTTACCAGATACGTTTCCGTAAAAATTACCACCATTATCCGTATCGAATAAGTCAATGATACCATCGCTATCCGTATCAACAAACCTTGGAGAATCAGGATCAAGAAAGTCGGGAGTATCGTCTGAATCAGAATCGGTATTGTACCAGAACAGGTCTAAAGGATCGTAGAAGCTCGCATTTCCAAAAGCCGTAGCACGGGCGGTATAATCGTCCGTAAAGGAGTCGTCTTCATCATCGTCAAAACCTTCATTGTAATCGAATACGCCATCCGCATCTGCTTCTATATCAAGGTAATCTTCACTGCCATCTCCATCGGTATCGGGCAATGTATGCGGTGTTCCTCCATCATCGGAATCGGTAATATTCCCCCATCCGTCACCATCGGTATCTCCCGTTGTATCTAATGTGCCATCTCCATCTGTATCACTACCTCTTGCTTCTATCAGGTCTGTGATACCATCACTATCCGAGTCGAGATCAATTCGATTTGCAAGACCATCACCATCGAAATCACCATCCGCTAATGCGGCGCCACCTTCATCTGAATCTATGATATTGATAATACCATCACCGTCATCATCAAAATCGAAAGTATCAAGAATACTATCTCCATCTGCATCGGTTCCAGCAGTCTGATCGGCATCAAACGTATCGTCGATATCATCACCGTCTGTATCTACTCCGCTACCGCCATTTGCCGCAAAATTATCTACATCAACATTGTCCGGAATACCATCATCATCAGAGTCCTCAATTCCATCCAGAATACCGTCATTGTTACTGTCCGTGCCTCCGGCTTCTACTATATCAGGAATTCCATCATTATCAGAATCCAAATCGAAGAAGTTTGGCACACCATCCAGGTCAGTATCATACTCATCCCAAATGCCATCGGAATTTGAATCGGTCAATGCTGTGGTACCGTCCAAAGCGTTCGGATTATCAGGGTCATTATAGTTAAAAACGCCATCACCATCCTGATCTCCAAATGGATTTCTATACACGGTGTTATCATACTCCTGGTTTTCAGGAATACCGTCATTATCTCCATCTGTATCCTGACCATCCGCAATTCGGTCATTGTCGCTATCATTGAAGAACAGGTAATCCGGTGTAGCTCCTCCACCCTGGAATTTGTCGTTAGTCCAGTTACCGTCACTATCTACGTCCTCCACCGCTGTAGTGATATTGTCCTGATCATCGTCCTGATCTCTGAAATCCAGTATTCCATCTCCATCAGTATCCTGAAGATTAGCTCTTGATCCATTAATGTTATTAATACCTCTTCCAGAGAAGTTATCAAACAAGTCCCAAAGTCCATCTCCATCGGTATCTGTATTGTGTCCTGTCTCATCACTCAGATCTAAATCCAGGTTAGTATCTAGTTCGCTAAAACCATTTCGATTGGCATCAAACCCTTCTATTTCATCACCGACCGACCCAATGCCATCATTATCGTTATCGGAATCAGCATCTCTATAATCTGGCTCAGCATCAGAGATCGTAAACGACCCATCCGTGTTTTCAGGAACAACTGCTGTACCAGCATTATCAGGATCATAGCTATTATCCCAGCCGTCTCCATCTGTATCACTGTCTGAAGGATCAACTCTGCCGGCGGTACTTTGACCTTCTACGTTATCGGTAATACCATCATTATCTGTATCCAAATCAAGGTAGTCATCCAGTGCATCTGAATCAAAATTGGGTTTGGCTAAAGGGGCTGCCTCGACAGCATCTACAATTCCATTGACATCAGCATCTGTTCCTGAAAATCTTCCCGTACTCGTACTGAAAGAACCAATTGCTGGTGTAATTCCGCTGTTCCCCTCAATTGCATCAAGGATCCCGTCATCATCTGCATCGATATCGAAGAAATTGGGGATTCCATCCCTGTCCTGATCCACACGATCATCTACTCCATCACCATTGACATCCGTGATCGTAAAGTTCACATCATTGTCATCAAGGTAATTGAATATACCGTCTCCGTCGGAATCACCAAATGGTGTACCTGCGTTGCTGGAAACATCCGAACCAACTGCATAGGAGGTACCTGCGTATTCGTCAGTGTTCAAAATACCATCATTATCTGAATCTCCGTCCGAACTATCCGTGATGTTATCGCCATCTACGTCCGGATTAAAAAGATAATCGGGAGTTGCCCCTCCTCCTTGTGTAAAATCATCTGCAAAATTTGAGTTGGTGTTGGCGTCCTCGGAAGAGGTCACAATCAAATCATTATCATCGTTATTATCTCTCCAGTCTTCGGCTCCATCACCATCAGTATCCTGACGATTGTTGTTTGATCCTGTGATATTCGCGATGGTTCCACGCCCGTTGGAATTGTCGAAGATCAACCACAACCCATCACCGTCCGAATCCACATTGTATCCGGAAGCTGCTTCATCGGTGATGTCATTATTACTATTTGTATCCCATGAAGCAAAACCATCACTATTCGCATCAAATGCCTCTATGTTGTCTAATATCGTATCGTTATCAGTATCGGTATCTCGATAATCAGTGTTATCAGTGGCATCTGTATTTTCAGGTGTAATGGATGTTCCACCGTTATTCCCATCATAAACATCCAAAATTCCGTCAGCGTCTGTATCTCCAGCTGATGGTGTAATGTAGCTACCAGTTGTCTGTGCTTCAACATTATCAACAATTCCATCGTTATCCGAATCGATATCCAAAATGTCATTGATTCCATCAGAATCAGTATCGGGATTAGTAAGTGTTGAGGTTGTACCCCCATCAATGTCATCGCTTAATCCATCATTATCCGCATCCGCCAAACTGAATAGACCCGTAGAAATCGTAAAGCCTGTAGCAATCGTTCCGCCATTCGCTTCGATACCATCGAGAATTCCATCATCATCCGAGTCAAGATCAAGGAAGTCAGGAACCCCATCCAGATCATGATCAAACTGATCGATCACGCCATCGCTATTGGTATCAGTGAACCCAGTTGTATTGGTTCCACTACCATCTCCATCGGTATCCGCACTATTTTGAGTGCCATCACCATCTATATCATCGTCCTGATAATTTGACAGGCCATCACTGTCCACGTCTCCCGATGGATTGATCGCAATTCCACCTGCTTCATCTGTATCCAATATCCCATCATTGTCTGAATCCAGGTCCACATCATCATTTTGTCCATCTCCATCAGCGTCCTGAACTCCGAACAAGTAATCAGGAATAGGTGTACCCCCTGCGCCGAATTCATTGGTCGGATCGGAATCTGCCGTATCTGTATCCTCTGCGGAAGTCAATAGGCCATCACCATCATCGTCGGTATCCTGAAAATCCCATGTTCCATCAGCATCAGAATCCTGTCCATCGGAATTTGAACCCGTTACATTCGCTGTAGTACTGGAAGCCACATTATCATATAAATCTCTTAACCCGTCACTATCAGAATCTGTATTATAACCAGTTTCATCCGTCGGATCATTGTTATTGTTCGTGTCCCAGTCACCATATTGAGATCTATCGTCATTATCTCCCTCGACAGCATCCGGGACATTATCGTCATCTGAATCGGTATCAAAATAATCTTCATTTCCGGTACCGTCAGTATTAACGGGTGTGATCAAAGAACCACCATTGTTCGGGTCAAACGCATCATCCAGTCCGTCATTATCTGTATCTGTATCTGATATGGCTGTAAAAGTGGCATTGGTCTGTGCCTCGATGAGGTCGGGCAAGCCATCATCATCGGAATCAATATCCTGGAAGTTTGGAAAACCATCCGAGTCAGAATTGGTAGGCGTTATCGGCGTAGCTTCCTGTGCATCATTCCAACCATTAGAATTGGCGTCTGTATAGCCATTGATGGTTCCAGTTGAAGCATCTGCGGTCTGACCAAACTCGATGACATCCACAATACCATCTCCGTCCGAATCTATGTCCCGGAAATCTTTGTTGCCGTCGCCCTCTTTGTCTTCTTGTCCGTAGGGATTGGCTTCCGCATTATCATCAAAGCCGTCACCATCTCGATCTGTATCGAAAGTATCATCGATGCTATCTCCATCTGTATCAGCTCCACCCGTTTGATCGACATCAAAGGTATCATCGATACCATCTGCATCTGTATCAGTCCCGCTACCTCCATTTGCCCCAGAATTATCAACATCTACATTATCTGCAATGCCATCATCGTCTGAATCCGCTGTATTATTAACGATTCCGTCATTGTCAGAATCGGTTCCACCGGCTTCAAGGATATCCGGATAGCCATCATTATCTGCGTCAAGGTCCTGATAATCTCCCAGACCGTCTCCATCTATATCTGAATTCGAAATTGGCGTTCCACCACTATCCGGATCAACTACATCTGCCAGGCCATCACCGTCGGCATCGGAAGCAAATCCATCTACCCTACCATCGTTGTTGGTATCCGGACCTCCATTATCTACCGGATCCGGAACTCCATCATTATCGGAATCCACATCCAAATAATCCCTTATTCCATCACCATCCGAATCAGGTCGTGTTAGTGTTGTCCCTCCATTACCTGTATCGACCAAATCGGCAAATCCATCAAGATCAGAATCCGTCAAATCGTCCAATTTACCATCTCCATCACTGTCTGTTCCACCAAATTCCACCAAATCCGTAATACCGTCATTATCAGAGTCCAGATCGTAAAGGTCATTTAGTCCATCACCATCCGAATCAAAAGGAGTGATTGCCGCACCCCCATTATCAGTATCATAAGTATTCGCCAAGCCGTCCCCGTCAATATCCGGATCAGCTGAGTCAATGATATCATCGCCATCTGTATCGGTACCGCCGGCAATGCTAAAGTCGAAAGCATCGTCGATGCCATCACTATCACTATCGACACCACCAGTACTGGAAACATCCACACTATTGGGTATCCCGTCATTGTCGGAATCCAACATTGAGTCCTCGATACCATCACCATCACCATCTGTTCCCCCAGCTTCAATACCATCGGAAACACCATCATTGTCAGAATCTACATCCAGAAAATCAGGAAGACCATCCAAGTCCTGATCAAAATTATCCCATACACCATCGCCATTCGCATCTACTTCAACTATTACACCTGTAACTCCTGTATCATCCGGGTCTCTGTAATTCGGTATGCCATCAGCATCTTCATCGCCATCCGGTGTAACAGCTTCGCCGCCATCTTCATCTGTATCAAGAATTCCGTCATTGTCAGCGTCCAAATCCGCCAGGTCTGCAATGCCATCATTGTCCTTATCTCCATTGAAAAGGTAATCCGGAACCGAACCACTTTGTCCCTGGGTTTGATCGTCAGCATAGTTATTGTTACTATTGGCATCTTCATCTTCGGTAAGTGCTGAGTCATTATCATCGTTAGAGTCTCTCCAGTCCCTGAAATCAATCCCATCTGTATTTTGTCGATCTGCACTGGATCCGGTTGCATTCCCCGCCGCACCTAAAGTAACAGTATCGAATCCATCATCCAATCCATCTCCATCCGCATCTGCTGATGCAACTGTGGCATCTGTAACGCCATCGAAGTTTCCGTCATCTCCTTCGATCAGATCCGGAACATTGTCATTATCACTGTCGGTATCTATGTAATCCTGTGTATCAAGCCCTTCAGAATTCACAGGAGTGATCTGCGTACCTCCGTTATCAGGATCAAAATTATCATCAATGCCATCTCCATCGGTATCCAAATTGGCAAGGTCAATAAATGCGGCCGTGGTTTGTGCTTCGATGATATCGGGAATACCATCTGCATCACTATCTATATCTCTGTAATCATTCAATCCATCAGCATCCGTATCTGGATTATTCAGGTCAGAAGAGCCCCCCGCTGAAACATCATCCGTATCGACGAAATTCATAATCCCATCATTGTCAGGATCCTGAAGCGTGAACTGACCAGTTGTTGTACCTAATCCAAAAGGCACTGCCCCTTCATTCGCTTCCACGGCATCCCAAATACCATCATTGTCACTATCCAAATCAAGGAAATCAGGAACACCATCAAGATCCGAATCATATTGATCTATGGTACCGTCTCCATTGGAATCGGTGAAAGACGTAGTATTTACTCCTCCTGTATCAGAATCGGCACTGTTGACCGTACCATCATCATCAATATCATCATCCCTGTAATTAGGAATACCGTCGCTATCTGTATCCTGACTCGGGTCAATGGCTATACCATTGTCCTCATCCGAATCAAGGATGCCGTCATTGTCTGAATCAAGGTCACTGGCATCCGCTATTGCATCCCCGTCATAATCTCCGCGGTACAGATAATCTGGCGTATCCGCAGAAGCTCCTTGCCCCTGGGTCTTATCATCTGTAAAATCATTGTTTGTATTTGTATCTTCTCCGGACGTTAGGATGCCATCATTGTCATCATCAGTATCTTGCCAATCGTCATTGTCAGCACCATCTGTGTTTTGGGTGGGAGCTGCTGTACCTCCGTTATCGGTATCAAAGACGTTCCACAATCCATCACCATCACCGTCGCTATCGAAACCAGCAAAATCAGCCGTCTCCAGCACATTATTGCTATTGGAATCCCAATCTCCAAAACCATTAAAATTTGCATCGTGTCCTTCAATAATATCATCGACGCCATCTCCGTCAGAATCAGTAGAAATGTAGTCTTCTGTGCTATCGCCATCCGTATCCACAGTTGGCAGAAAAGTTCCGCCATTATTTGGATCGTAAACGTCCAGTAATCCATCACCATCCGTATCTCCTGCTACTGATGCAATAAATGAGGCACTTGTTTGTGCTTCTTCGTTATCGGGAATACCGTCATTGTCTGAATCTATGTCTTGATAATCCAGTAGGCTACCATCCGAATCCGTATCAGGTCGCGTAAGTGCCACACTTTGTTGCGCATCATTCAAGCCATTATCATCTGTGTCTGTAAAACCCGAAATCTGACCTGTGCTAGCGTCAGCAGTTCCTCCTGCTTCAATTACATCCACAATGCCATCGTTATCTGCATCGATATCGAGGTAATCGTTAACGCCATCACCATCAGTATCCGTCAAGGTCATTGCCGCTCCTCCGGTACAGGTTACATTGAAATTATATGCAAAGCCATCGACTCCACTCACACCTCCGGCATCGGTAGACATAGCAACACGCAAATACCTGGCATTGGAAGTCAATACGTAATTCAGCGTCTCGACGGTTGTTACTACCGCATTACTAAAGTTTTGAAGGTTGGTAAAGGTTGACCCGTTGGTAGACTGTTCAATCGAAATCGCATTACCCAGGTTTGTTGAAAGGAAGGTGACCACAATTGTTTCTCCACTAGGAATTAGAACACCCAGATCCCAAACTCCCTGATTACCAACATCTTCAAATAGTGAAAACGTGTTTCCTGTCAGCGTTCCTTCTGGCACTCCCAAAGAACCACTTCCATCAGTCGGGGCGGTAAATTGAGCGCTCAGATTCGTTACCGAAACCACGGCTACGGCATTTCCCGAAAAGTTATCTACTGTTCCATCGCACGCCGGGTCAAATGCGTCGGCCAGGCCATTGAGGTTTACGTCTGTAATCCCCGCTCCTTCGTCCAGCGTACCATCCAAATCCGCATCCGTCTGTCCGTTTTCCAGCAAATCAGGTATACCATCATTGTCGCTATCCACATCGAACGCATTCGGAATACCATCCAAATCTGCATCGAAAGCATCATTGACCCCATCAGAATTGGAATCTACGAATCCTGCGACATCAGAATCGAGATAATCACCGATCCCATCACCATCCGTATCTGTAAATGGATCCCCTTCAACAGAATTAGCAATCCCATCATTATCACTATCCAGATCATTGGCAGCCACAGGCTCATCTCCATCATTATCACAATTGAAAGTGAATGTCAGGTTCTGTGTGTTGATCTGATAGAATCCAAAGGACCAGGTGTTGACAAGATTACTTTCTCCTCCGTTATTTCCACCTGTCTCATTCCATAAGTGAGGTGTTAAATTAGTTCCGTCCAGCTCGGCCGTAGGATCGGCGCCCGTATTTTGGCCAATATCAGAAAGATTGGTATCGTCCCAATAGATCAAGTCAAAACTGGTGCTTGGACGAACATCTAACATCGTAATACCAGATTCACTTTCCTCCACATCGAACATAGGAACGTGAATTGGACCCGCTGTGAACCTTCCGGAAATAGATATTGAAGTACCACTTGGAACAGGTACTCCCAATCCATTAAGTCCATTCCAATCAATGGTGATTGAGCCTTCAGAAGTAACCTCTCCTTCAACGATTACATCTTCTGTTCCCGCCTGGAAGCCTGTTGTCCCATCTAAATCAATCAAAATCGCTACAAAACCAACCTGATTGGCAGTAAATGAGATGCTTGCGGCACCTCCTGCACCCGTCGAATTACAAAAGAATTGAGCTTCGGTGATCGTAATTGTTGGCAAGGTCGTTGTAGGCCAGACATCAATATCCGGATTCTGAAGAAAAATATCATATTCTTCCGCTCCATTATCTGTAGTTTGTGATTGTCGATTATCCTGGAAGTCCGTCACACCATCACCATTTAAATCTCCTCCAGTTCCATCAGACCCAACAGAGTTGGCATACAATACCAATGAAAGGGGGTCAAGGCCTCCCAAATCAACTCGTTTAATATAATTTCCCGCATCCGCTCCACCAACAGTAGACGGAACCCGAATGAACAGTTCTAATTCATCCGCCAATAAATTATCAAAATACTGTGCACTAAACTTCCATCTGCGGCAATGTAGGCGTCCTGTTTTCTCTAATGATCCATCATATACCGTGAAATCCCAAAGGTCGTAGTTACTTCGAACGTTTACATCTGCGATGGTAGCCGCATTAACATCAGTAATTAATTGCGCTTCGGTTGTAAAGGTGTAGTTATCCTGTAGGAAAGAAATATAGAATGACTGGTCAGAGCCGGTAGTATTGGTGTATTCTATAGGTGTATACCCGCCTGAATTAAAAGTCGTAGTATTGAAAGTAAATTCCGGCCCAAGTAATGATTCAGCCACATTTTGGATAATTCCTGCAGTTCCTCCTCCATTTGAAGTCAGTAAAGTAGCGTCCCCATCAGAAGTTGCATCCGTATCGAAATAGGTAGCCTGGGCTATGGTACCATCATTTTCACGGATAAGAATGGTTAGATCCTGATTGGTTCCGAAAATAGTAGCGGCACTGTAAGCAACACCTGCTTGCTGTCTAATAGGGATTCTCCGAATTCCATACCTTAACGTTTCGCCTTGTCGGAGATACACGAATAATCGTTCTTCTGCAGGGGCAGCCGGATCCAGAAAATCAACATTCTCAAATACATCATGCTCAATCCAGGCAAAGTCGTCATTAGTAGGTCCCGGAACACCCAAAGCGGCAGGTCCTGGATAATTGGGTGCCAAAATTCTGCTTCCTTGTCCCAGGGAGATCATTGAAATCAGAAATGCAATGGAAAAAATGGATATTCTGCTAAGCATTGTCTTAAAAAAAATTGAACAATGCATCTCCTTCCGGCAAGGATCAGTAATCCTATCCAATGTGTGGGCGTCAACACAGTTCATATCATCGGGCATTTTTGTCTGTCGTTTGAAATGAATCAGTAATCATGTACAATTAACTGATACACTTTAAACTAGCTAGTAGTTGGCTCGCGGTTAAAAGTCAACTTCACCAAAGATAGTCCAAAAGCCATAATTGCAGGTAATACAGGACTTTTTTAACTATTTCAAGATTATTCTAGCTAGTGATCATTGTCCGTTAGGCGACTCTTCTGGCTCAAATGGACAACAAAATCAATTACAAACGCCAATGTAAGAGGAAACGTACTTAATGAATTTGGAATTCGACTAAAAGTGGAAATACCTCGATTAAACGCCATAATTCATCTATAGGGCTTTTCATTCACCTTTCGCGCATGTGCCAAAACAAGTTCCGCTCTATTTAGCGGTCTTTTGCAGAAGTTCGTTCAATAATATGCCTTAATGTTTCTTTAATTTATACTGTTGAGAGGTCTCGGGGGAAGTCAATCTCAAATGGTAAATGCCGGATGGCATTTCCTCAAAATCCAATAGTACCTCAAATTGATCATCAGGGAACACACCTCTCATCCAAATTTTGCCGGTCATATCATAAATAACATAGGACATATTTCCCATTGAAAAAGTACTGGAAATGGTTAGTCGATCAATCACAGGATTAGGGTAGACATTTATATTCAAACTTTGAATACTGGCCACCACAGCAATTACTTGCGATATTTCAAGAGATCCGTCAAAATCCACTGTATTTAGTCGATAATAATTAAATCCGCTAACGGGTTGGTCGTCTTCAAAGTCATAGGAATTGATGGCCTCTTGAATATTGTTAGCTGCAATTTTTCCTAATTCTTCAAAAGTTATTCCATCAGTCGATCGCTCAACTGCCATATAATTCACATTTCTTTCGTTGGTGGTTTCCCAGGTTAACCAAACTGAACCAGATTCATATTCGGCATCAAATGATAGCAGATCCAGAGGCAATGGAGTGGTATCATCATCTTGATTGGTCACCGATACGTTCTGATTTGCCAGCGCATCGAATGAATTGTCGGTTGTATTTGCGGCATCAATGGAGACCGTAATGTTGTAAACCTGATTACCGTCTTCATCAGAATCATCGGCTGGTGTCACAGTAACAGTTTGCGCTATGTTCCAATCCGTCTCATCAAAGGTTAGCGTAACTGGATTCACGGAACCTTCGTCACTGCTCTCAGTAAGATCGATCTCCACGACCTGTCCTGCTCCTGGCTGAACATCCAGAACAACCGTAAACTGGGCGGTAGTTCCACTTTCACTTGTCACTACAGAGGTACTGCTTAAAATAAATCCTTCATCATCGTCTGCATTGGTCACAGCAATGATTTCATCAGCTGCTGCGTCGAAACCATCATCGCTCAAGCCATCATTTACTGATGCAGTAATATTGTAAACCTGATCTCCATCCAGTAAGTTATCATCTGCAGGGGTAACTGTTACCGTCTGAGGAGTGTCCCAATCACCATTGGTAAAGGTCAATTGCGTGGCACTTATACTCCCCTCGTCACTTGATTCGGATAAATCGATTACCACGTTCGTAGTAGGAGCTACAGAAAGTTCTACTGTAAAGTCTACTGTCGAGCCATTTTCAGCTGTATTGATGGTATTGGTACTTACTCTTATTGATCCTTCGTCATCAAGATTGGAACCAAAGACATTTTGATCGGAGGCATCATCAAAATCATCATCACTATTGGCATCACTTACAGAGACCAGCACTGTATATCCGATATCGCCATCATTATCAGAATCGTCCTCGCCATTCACTGTGACAGATTGAGCTACATTCCAGTTGCCGTTGGTAAAGGTGAGTTGGGTAGTGCCCAAAGAAATTTCGTCACTGGTTTCCGAAATATTGATCACCACGTTCGTTGTAGGCTGTTGTGTCAATACTACTGTGAAATTATCGTTGGTTCCATTTTCTCCAGTTGTGATGGAGAAGGTGCTCAGTGAGAAACCACCATCCAGATCGATATAATTTTCTTCACCATCCGTGTCGTTATCAGGCTTGCCACCAACATTTCCATAAAAGTCACCGCCATTGTCCGTGTCAAATAAGTCTATGATGCCATCACCATCTGTATCAACAAATCGAGGAGAGTCTGGGTCCAGGAAGTCTGGCGTGTCATCTGCATCTGAATCGGTTGAGTACCAAAAGAGGTCTAGTGGGTCATAAAAGCTCGCATTCCCAAAAGCTGTTGCGCGATCAATATAGTCATCTGTGAAATTGTCATCCTCATCATCATCAAAGGCTTCATTATAATCAAAGATGCCGTCTCTGTCAGAATCTATGTCCAGGTAATCTTCATTATCAGTTCCGTCCGTATTTGGCAAGGTCAGCACGGTACCTCCATTATCCGGATCGTGTAGGTTGCCCCAACCGTCTCCATCTGTGTCACCTGTAGTATCAAGCACTCCATCACCGTCCGTATCGCTACCCCTAGCTTCTATCAAATCCGTTAATCCATCACTATCCGAGTCGAGATCGTATCTGTTTTTCAAACCGTCACCATCAAAATCTTCGTCTGGCCAGGGGGTTCCCCCCTCGTCACTGTCAATCACATTGACTACTCCGTCGCCATCATCATCGAAATCTGCTGAGTCCTCAATATCATCGCCATCATTATCAGTTCCTCCGGAAACACTGAAGTCAAAAGCATCATCGATTCCATCCAGATCTGAATCTGTTCCTCCGGTCTGATCAACATCTACGTTATCCAATAAACCATCATTATCTGTATCAGTGAGGCCATCAATGATTCCATCATCATTGGTATCCGTACCTCCTGCTTCCAGAATATCCGGTATTCCGTCGTTATCTGAATCAAGATCAAAGAAGTTCGGTACACCATCCAGGTCCAGGTCATACTCATCCCATATACCATCTCCGTTACTATCAGTAAGAGCCCCTCCACTCAAATCCGTTGGATCATCCGGATCATTGTAATTGAATATCCCGTCATTATCCTGATCTTCAAATGGATTTCTATAGACCGTGTTATCATATTCGTCTGAATCAAAGATGCCATCATTGTCACCGTCAACATCTTGTCCATCAGCAACCCGGTCATTATCCGAATCATTGAAGAACAGATAATCCGGTGTTGCACCACCACCCTGGAATTTGTCATTGGTCCAATCTCCATCATTGTCTATGTCTTCAACGGCTGTGATTAATTGATCTCCGTCATCATCAACATCCCGGAAATCTATCGTACCGTCACTATCTGTATCCTGCAGATCGGCAGAGGTTCCTGTGATGTTGTTCACACCTCTTCCTGAGAAGGTATCAAATATATCTTCAATGCCATCACTATCTGCATCCGCACCAAAACCTGTTTCATCGGCAAGAGACCCATTTTGATTGGAATCCAGGTCGCTGAACCCATTTCTATTGGCATCGTAACCTTCCGTTACATCCGGTAAAGTTCCGTCTCCGTCATTGTCATTGTCTGAATCATTGTCCAGGTAATCAGGATTATCCGTTCCATCTGTGTTGGTCGGTACAAGTGCAGTACCTCCGTTATTACCGTCAAAAGTGTCATCCAGGCCATCTCTATCGGTATCATTTCCGGAAGGAACCACATAACTCACTGTGGTCTGCCCCTCAAGATGATCTGTCAATCCGTCATTGTCACTATCCAAATCGAGATAGTCATCTAAGGTATCAGTATCGGAATTACTTTTATTCAGGGCAGTACCTCCCGTAGAAGTATCTACCTGATCATCAATTCCGTCCCCATCACTATCTCCACTTGAAAACCTTCCAGTAGTTGTACTGAAGTTAGTAGGTACGGCGCCATCATTCGCTTCAATTCCATCCAGAATCCCATCATTATCAGCATCCAGATCAAAGAAGTTGGGAACGCCATCTCGATCCTGATCTACCTGATCATCTACTCCATCTCCGTTAACATCGACGAATGACGTATTATTCACATCATTGTCATCAAGATAATTGTAAATACCATCACCATCCGCGTCATCAAAGGGAGTTCCGCTGCTTGCATAAATAGCACCGGCATACTCATCGGTATTCAGGATACCATCATTATCCGAATCTCCATCGACCTGATCCATCACATTGTCACCATCCACATCAGGATTGTACAGGTAATTCGGCACTGATCCTCCACCTTGCGTAAAGTCATTGGCCCAACTTCCATCTCCATCAGCATTTTCGTTTCCTGCACCTGTAGAACTTGTTAAAAGTCCATCATCATCATCATCGGTATCTCTCCAGTCTTCAGCAGTATCACTGTCTGTATCCTGCCGTTGTGCGTTGGAGCCTGTAATGTTGGCAATTGATCCCAGGCCACTGACATTGTCGAAGATTACCCATATTCCATCGTTATCCGAATCGATGTTGTACCCTGCCTCGTCAGTAATCGAACCGTCGTTATCACTGTCCCAGGAACCATAACCGTCAGAGTTGGAATCGAATGCTTCCACATAGTCCAGGACTCCATCATTATCTGAATCTGTATCCACATAATCATCCGTATCTGCAACATCCGTATTTACAGGATCGATCGCATTTCCCACAGCGATATCTTCGTCATACACATTCAAAAGGCCATCGCCATCGGTATCTCCTGCCACTGGGGCGATATAACTTGCCGTAGCCTGCGCTTCTACATTATCGACAATACCATCATTATCAGAATCCAAATCCAGGTGATTAGAAATGCCATCTGAATCGGAATCCGGAATGGTAATACTTGAGCCTGAGCATGGAAATGTGTTGTAGTTGTAGGTGATTGCATCAATTTGAATAGCGCCAGCACCACCATCGGTATTCATCTGCAAGTGAATGTATCTTGCATCCGCATTCAGCGTGAATTGATTGTCGGTATCCGTACCTGTCGCAGGGAATGCTGGAAAAACGGTTACATTAGTTTCGGATCCATCAGTGCCAGCCGTTGATTGCCCTGCCTCCAGAATATGTCCGATATTGTTGGTTACCCGAGCATTAATCGTGATGGTAGCTCCGTTTGGAACTGTAACTCCCATATCCAGGATCAAAAAATCACCAACAGCATTGATCGCTGCTCTATTTCCATCAACAGCCCCCGTTGAATTAGCCGAGTTGTTGATACTGTTCTCCGCTGCCACCGCGGTTGCATTTCCACTTACTGGAGTTGCGACAGCACATTCCGGATCATAGGTATCTTCCATACCATTGTTATTTGCATCCGTAACACCGCCGCCATTATCTACTGTACCATCTTCATCTGTATCAGAAATCCCAAATTCCACGATATCAGCAATACCATCATTATCGGAATCAAGGTCTCTGAAATCTGGTATACCATCCAAATCTTTATCAAACTGATCAAATACGCCATCGGTATTGGTATCCGTCAGTCCGGTTGTTGAGTTTCCGGCACCATCACCATCCGTATCTGCCGAGTTTGCAGTTCCGTCACCATCCATATCATCGTCCTCGAAATTCAGCAAACCGTCGTTATCTGGATCCGCACTTGGGTCGATCCCAGTACCCCCTGCCTCACTTGTATCCGCAAGACCATCATTATCAGAATCGAAATCTAATTGATCTGAGAAACTATCCCCATCCGTGTCATCGTTTCCAAACAAGTAATTCGGAATGATGTTGTCCGCATCATCATCGAAATCATTTGTGGGATCCCCATCGCTATCAGAATCTTCATTGCCACCTCCTTGTGAACTGGTTAACAATCCATCAGCGTCATCATCCGTATCCTGAAAATCCCAGGTGCCATCATTATCGGAATCCTGGCCATCGGAGTTGGAACCCGTAACATTCGCACTTGTATTACTGAAATCATTATCAAAAAGATCCCTCAATCCATCCGCATCATTATCTGCTGAATATCCTGTTTCATCGGTTGGATCATTATTATTGTTTGTATCCCAATCACCATATTGAGAACGATCGTCATTGTCTCCTTCTATCACATCCGGAACGGTATCGCCATCTGAATCAGTATCCAGGTAGTCATCATTGCCAGTCCCATCAGTGTTAGGTGGTGTAATGATTGTGCCTCCATTATCCGGATCATAAGCATCATCTAATCCGTCATTGTCAGTATCCGCATTCGAAATGGCTATAAAAGAAGCCCTTGTTTGTGCTTCAATGTTATCTGGCAGTCCATCATCATCTGAATCAATGTCCTGATAATTGGCCTGACCGTCACTGTCCCCATTTGGTGGAGTGATTGGGGTAGACTCCTGGGTATCGTTCCAACCATTCGTATTTGAATCCGTGAATCCGTTGATTTGAGCATTCGCAGTATTTACGGTCTGACCGAACTCCGTGACATCCGGAATCCCATCTCCATCGGAATCCATGTCCCTGAAATCTTTGTTTCCATCCCCTTCTTTATCTTCCTGGCCATAAGGAGTTGTTTCTACTGCGTCATCGTAACCATCTCCATTGGCATCTGTATCATGCGTATTGTCAATCCCATCGCCATCATCATCACTACCACCTGTCTGGTCCACATCAAATGAGTCGTCTATCTGATCGGCATCGGTATCTGTTCCACTTCCGCCATTAGTTGCGAATTGGCTCACATCTACATTATCAGGTATACCATCATTATCAGAATCCAACTGATTGTTGACGATCCCGTCATTATCGGAATCTGTGCCTCCGGCCTCAAGGATATCAGGATAACCGTCATTGTCCACATCTAGGTCTCTAAAATCCAGAACCCCATCTCCATCTATATCAGAATTTCCAATTGGAGTTCCGCTGTTGTCCGGGTCCACATCATCTGCCAGTCCGTCGGCATCGGTATCTGTTCCTGCACCATCTATAGCACCATCGTTATTGGTATCTGTCCCGCCACTTTCTACCGTATCAGTCAGACCATCATTGTCGCTATCGAGATCTATATAGTCACGAATTCCGTCACCGTCATTATCCGGTCTGGTCAGAGCAATTCCACCATTAGCCGTATCCACCAGATCCGCCAATCCATCGTTGTTTGAATCGGTGAGGTCGTCAAGTTGGCCATCACCGTTTGTATCGGTTCCAGCATACTCAATCAGGTCGGGAATACCATCGTTATCACTATCCAAATCCAGATAATCCACCAAACCGTCACCATCATTATCAGCTGGAGTCAGAGTTGTCCCACCATTATTAGCATCATACGTATCGGCAATCCCGTCTCCATCTGAATCCGGGTCTGCTGAATCAATAATATCATCTCCATCTGTATCCGTCCCTCCGGCAATACTGAAGTCGAACGCATCATCAATACTGTCTCCGTCACTATCTACCCCTCCGGTCTGATCTACGTCGACCCCATCAGGTATGCCATCATTATCAGCATCCTCTAATCCATCCGCTATTCCATTTCCATCCGCATCCGTACCTCCAGCTTCAACAAGATCAGGTACTCCATCATTGTCCGAATCCCTATCTCTGAAATCCGGGATACCATCCAGATCCTGATCAAACACATCAAAAATACCATCTCCGTTCGTATCCGCAGTGGAAGACAATCCAGTGATGTCCGGATCTTTGAAGTTTGGAATACCGTCGCTATCCGCATCACCACTTGGGTCTACACTTTCACCACCGTCCTCATCAACATCCAAAATACCGTCATTATCTGAATCTCCGTCATTGGCATCGGTGATCAGATCATTATCAAAATCATTAAAGAATAGGAAATCAGGGACATTACCAGAAGCGTCTGCATTGAGGTCATCTGCCCAATTGTTGTTACCATTGGCATCCTCATCTTCTGTCAATACGGCATCATTGTCATCGTTATTGTCTCTCCAGTTTCGGAAGTCTATCCCATCCGTATTCTGCAAATCCGCATTCGAACCAGTTTCGTTACCTACAGTACCTAATGTTATCGTATCAAACAGGTCGGATAAGCCATCTCCGTCTGTATCCACATTAAATGCTCCATCATCAACGATGTTATTGGTGTTTGCGTCCCAATCCCCATATCCATCAAAATTTGCATCGTCCCCTTCTGCTGCATCGGTCACACCATCATTGTCACTGTCAGAATCCAGGTAATCTTCCACATCTACTCCATCTGAGTTGACTGGAGTAATTTGCGTTCCACCTGAACTTGGGTCAAAGTTGTCATCAATCCCGTCCCCATCACTATCATTGTTCGCTAAACCGATAAATGCAGCAGTTGTTTGTGCCTCGATGATATCTGTTATTCCATCACCATCGCTATCGATATCCCGATAATCACTTAATCCATCACTATCTGTATCAGGGTTGGCCAAGTTTGAAATACCTCCGGTTGTCACATCATCCGTATCGACGAAGTTCATCAAACCATCATTGTCCGGGTCGTCCAATGCAAATTGCCCGGTTGTCGTACTCAATCCGTTTGGCACTGCTCCTTCATTCGCTTCCACCGCATCCCAAATGCCGTCATTATCACTGTCCAAATCCAGAAAATCTGGAACCCCGTCCAGATCAGAGTCAAAAACGTCATAAACCCCATCGCTATTAGCATCGGTGGTGGCCGACAAGAATCCGGTTACGCCAGTATCGTCTGCATCTCTATAATTCGCAATGCCGTCATTGTCCAAATCTCCACTTGGGTCGACCGACTCACCATTATCTTCATCAGTATCAAGTATACCATCATTGTCTGAATCCGCGTCAGATGCATCAGCAATGGCATCTCCATCATAATCTCCCCTGTACAAGTAATCGGGAATGGAAGAACCTCCGCCCTGTCCCTGCGTTCTATCGTCAGCCCAATTGCCATTTGTATTGGTATCTTCTCCTGATGTCAGCAGACCATCATTGTCGTCATCAGTATCTTGCCAATCTGATTTGTCTGCTCCATCTGTATTAGGGGTAGGTGCTGAAGATGATTCGAAAATATCCCATAATCCATCGGAATCACTATCAGTATTGTAGCCTGTTTCGTCTGAAATTACGCCATCCGTGTTGGAATCAAGATCACTATACCCATCTGAATTGTCGTCCCAACCTTCTACAAAGTCGTCTACACCATCTCCATCAGAATCAGGCGACAAAATATCATCGGTCCCGTTTGAATCGGTATCAACTGGATCCAGAAGCGTTCCTCCGTTATTAGGATCGTATACATCTAAAAGCCCATCTCCATCTGTATCTCCAGCGGCCGAAGCGATGTAGTTTTGGCTGTCCTGGCTTTCTACATTATCAAGAATTCCGTCATTATCACTATCTATGTCCAGTAAATCGGTCAGTGTACCATCACCATCCGTATCTGGCCGACTAAGTGCTACACTTTCCTGCGTATCATTCAATCCATTAGAGTTTGAATCTGTGAATCCATCAATCTGTCCCGTACCGTTATTGGCCGTTCCTCCAGCTTCGATAACATCTACGATCCCATCATTATCTGAATCCAGATCGAGGTAATTGTTCGTTCCATCACTATCCGTATCGACAATGGTTATAGCTGCCCCGGAACAATTAGCTATGTCATAATCATAGAATACTGCATCTATCTGAACAGCCCCGGATCCATTATCAACAGCCATGACCAAGTGTATATATCTCGCATCCGCTGTTAGTGTATAAACAATATTTTCATCGGTCGTTATAGCAGCGAAACTAAATTGTTGATCATTAATCTCGTCACCATCAACCCCAGTAGTGGATTGACCAACGCCCATTTGATGCGCATTGTTTGTCACCCGTGCATCGATGGTCACAGACTGGCCACTTGGGATCGTAATACCCATATCCAATATTAGATAGTCATTGAGGTTATTCATTGCGGATCTTGCGTTATCCGGTGCACCTAAGGCATTAGCTGTGTTGTTTGCACTATTTGATGCTGCTACTGCGGTAGCATTACCAGCGAAATTAGTAGTACCTCCTATACAAGCAGGATCAGCCGCATCGTGCAGGCCATTGCCATTTTCGTCACTGATACCTGCTCCCTCATCGAAAGTTCCATCATTATCGCCATCAGTCTGATTATTTTCGACCATGTCGGGAATACCATCATTATCACTATCTACATCCAGTGAAGACGGAATACCGTCTAAATCCGGATCAAAGTTGTCATTTACACCATCATTATTGGAATCTACGTATCCTGCAAAATCACTATCCAGATAATCCGGAATGCCATCTGCATCAGTATCATCTTTGTGACTTCCTTCGTTTGCATCCGTCACCCCATCATTATCACTGTCCAAATCCGTAGAACCAGTGATTCCATCTCCATCTGAATCACATGCAAAACTGAAGGTTACATTTTGCGTATTCGCTTCATAATACCCAAATGACCAGGTATTTACCGTATAGGCATTTCCTCCTCCTGATCCATCTCCGTTTTCTTCCGTCCAGGTGTGTTGTCCCGTATTCGTTCCGGTAAGCTGTGTGGTTGGAGAAGAGTCGAGGCTTCCAGGGTTTTCCTGATCATCCCAGTAGATCAAATCAAAACTTGTTTGTGGACGAACGTCCAACATATTGATGCCTACTGTGTTCTGCTCGCCATCAAAGATTGGAATATGCAGTGCCCCAGAAGTAAATCTTCCCGTAACGCTGATTGTGGTACCACTAGATACCGCCGCCCCCAGACCATCCAGACCATCCCACCTCACTGTGGCCGACCCTGTACCGGAACTTGCATCGATCTCCTGTTCAATAATCACATCAGTTGTGCCCTCGTCGTAACCAGTAACTCCATTGAGGTCCAGTAAAAGGGCTACTATTCCACTTTGATTACTTTGAAGCGTAATGATTGCTTCTCCACCCGTTCCCGCCGCGTTACAATAAAATACGGCATCGGTTATGGAAACAGACGGGAGTTCCGTCGTTGGGTAAAGCTCAATATCAGGATTGTTGATGAATATATCATATTGTAAATCACCGACATCTCCTGCCTGCGATCTTCGGGCATCCAAAAAATTGGTGACACCATCTGAATTAAGGTCTGAAGTGGAGGCGATTGCAGCGCCGGTTTCATTGGCAAATATGGCCATGGCGAAAGGCTGAATACCAGCCAGATCCACTTCTTTGATGTAATTGCCTTGGGTGGTTCCTCCGATGGTGGATGGAATTCTCACGAATAATTGAAAGTCCGATGACAATTGATTCGTGAAGCTTCCGGCATTAAATCCCCATCGTTTGCAGAAAATACGACCGGGTTTCTCAGTTGACCCATCGTACACTGAAATATCCCATAGGTCATACCAGCTTTCTTCTCCCGCAGCCTCCACCAATTCAATATAGAAATCCTGATCACTTCCTGTATTATTGGTATAAACAATGGCATCGTATCCAGAAACACCTACTACGGCTGATGGGCCTGCCAGTGCCTCTGCATATGAGTCAATAACCCCCGTACCAGCTACGAAACTGGCACTTTGCGTACTCCCTCCGTCAGCTGTGAAGCCATAGGTATTGATTAGCGTACCGTCGTTTTCGCGAAGTGTGAGTGTCGCATTTCCAAAAGTACCTCCTCCTATTGAAAAGTTTGTGACGGGTAATATTCTTCGAAAGCCCATGTAGAGGGTTTCGCCATTCTTGACGTGGATATAAAGTCGTTCATTTGCTGTGGCCGAAGCATTCAGGAAATTCCCCGATGTTCCGCCCTCCTGATCGTGCATCAGGTATCCAATGAACTGGTTGGTCAATGTTCCGTCTCCTGCTCCAAAGGCGGGTGTCAGGTTCTTTGACCCCTCGGCCAGTGCGGGTTGGGAAATTGCAAAACCTAGTAAACCAAGTAGGATTAGCTTACTGAAAAAAGAGAACAATCTAGATGTGCAGGTATCCATTCAGTTCAAATCCCTTCTCAATCGGAAGGATTTAATATTCGTCAGTTAATTAATGCCGTAAAGCTTTCTGTTAAATCGCGCAACAGGCGCGTTAAACGATCCAACACAACTCGAAATTATTGAATAGAGTTTGGGGTTTTATTTTAATTTCGACTAGGAGTGGTAATTCTTCGATCAATCCACAAAATCCCCGTTAAACAAGGTGACAGAAACCTTAGTTTATTGCCGGATTAGTCGGAAAAAATAGGTTGTATCTCCTGATTGTAACTCAAGGGATTGGGAAAGAACGGAATTGATCAGGAAAAAATCACCACCTGAAAAACGAATTGAATCAGTGAAAATTTGATCTTCACCTGAAGCACTTCCTTTTATAGTACCAAGTGTATCGTACAAGTTTCCACCGGGACAAATGGGTCTTAGTCGCCGCAGAGAAATTGAATCATCAGAATTAAGTTCAAACATGAAAAGCACTGAGTCGGCACAATTGCTGAGGAGTTGATCACCATTGAGTAGCGTGGATGTAGGCGACCACACGGCATGATCACCACCAGTCAGGAGTCTTTCAACCTGATAATCATACAGCTGACGCTGGAAGTCATCACTGCACGCCCAGGCGACCATGACAAGGATCAGAAAGAATCTAACGGACTTCACCATCTCGATTGATAATCAGATAACCTAGCTCTCCGTTGGTCAATGGATACTGCTCTTGCGGATATAGAAAAATCGTAGTTTCCTGGATCTCATGACTATAAGTTGTATACTCAGGTTTTCGGCTTGATTGTGTATTTGCAGACCAGTTGATTTCTCCGTCCATACTGACGTTTACAACGTTGATGTTTGATTGCCCAGCTGCCAGGTCTTTATAAATATAGAAAGCAAGTTGTTCGGCATCTGCTGACAAAGTATCAGACTCAAATGGGAAATGTACATCTACATAGAGTAACTCAGTCTCAAACCGACTTTCCCAAATCAATTCCCTGGCGGCGCCAAAACGTGCGATAAAACCTATCAATGAATCTCTTTTGAATCCCCATGACACGATTTCATTTTCTGGTAAATCGAGATATCCTTTGGTTACGTAAGTTCCATGATAAGAAGTATCTACTACATGTAAGGGAATCGTATCTGTTTCTGTCGTACCCCAATTGTTTCGTACATCCCAGAAATCAAGTCTGTTTCTCCATGTAGTATCCTGTTGACTAATCCAGGTTCGATTTTCTCGCACATACTTGAGTAACCCTCCCATTCCACCAACAGAGGTGATATAATCCTCATAATACATATGGGCTTTATTTACTTCATCTACGTCGAACGCTAATAAAGTCTTTAATTCCTCAATTCCCCGAATGGCACTATCGGCCATTTCCAGTTGCATTGCAATTACCGAGCTATCAAGCAACACCGAATTCATTGAGGTATCGCTCATCGTTCGAATTGAATTCTCCAGAATCCTCGCTTTAAGTATTTGCCGGGGCAACCCCTGCGGGTCATATTTAACCAATGAACGTTCTAAACTACCTTCGATTCTTTGAGGATACTCAGTTCGAGAACCGGACTTAATAAGATTAGTTGCCTTACGCAAGCTGAGGTCAAATTCTTCCAATTTGTTTTTCATCACAAAAACCTCGCTGTTAAGCTTTGCTTTAGTTGTTGTGGCCCAGTCCGAAAATTGATAGGTGCTTATAATTGAATTACTCTCCTGAAATTTCGCGGTTAGTGTGGAGAAATCATTGATTGGTAAGTATTCAATTTCTTTGTAATAATCCTCAGCGCCCAAATCTTTCCCTACCTTCAAGGTAGCATTAGCCTTATCATCAAATGCCTTGAATTTCGCCTGTACATCCCCCAGTGCTGAAATAGCTTCTAAATCAGCTTTCATCAAGTAATCATTGTAGCTATTGGCACTGGTAATCAAGGTACTAAATTCTTCTAATAGCTCTGACTCTATTGCGGTCAGTTCCAGCACATTCTTATGGAAAGATTTCACTGCGGAAATCCTATTTTCAAGGGACTCAATTTTCTTTTCGATCTCCAGGTGAACATCCGAAAGTTTGATCCCAAACTCACCCGTTCTTAAATCCCGTCGATTAAACCCTTGATAGTACTGATCATGTTTTTTGAGTTCTTTTTCCGTTATTAGGGTGATACTTTTTCGATAAAAATTAAGAGCTTCATCTCCAAATCGAAATAAAGCTGTCGTGTCCGAGACAATATCTTGTAATAGAAAATGAGCCTCTGTAATCAGACCCATCTGGTAATTAGCATTGGGATGCTCGGCATTTTTCTCATTTGCCAGGAAAGATTTGAGCAATGGTTCTACTTTATTGAACTTCCGGGCCTCCAAATCGGGAAAGATGTCTTTGTATTTCACCTTTTGCGCCTGTAAGGCCAATACAGTAGCAAGCAAAAGGGTGAATAAAGAAAATTTCTTCATATTCCTAAATAATATCCTGTAAAAGTACAAAATTGAACTTACTTACGTTCCCCAAATTGGGATAGCATTCCAAATGACCGGCCTTACTTAGTTATTGAACTTACCTTTCAATTGCGCCAATTTTGTTTGTAAATCTCCTTCCGGCTCAGAGGAACGGGTATTCTGACTGGTATTTTGCTTAGGCGAACTGGTTTTCGGCTTAAGTGATTTGTATTTAGGTCTTCTGGAACTGTCTTCACCGAAAGGATCGGCCTTTAATGAAAGTGAAATGCGCATTCGAGAAACATCGACCTCAACCACGGTCACCTGTACCTGCTGTTGCAATCTCACTACTTTGCCGGGATCAGAAACAAATTTATCTGCCAGATGAGACACATGTACCAGGCCATCCTGATGAACTCCAACATCCACAAAAGCACCAAACTTGGTTATATTGGTAACGATCCCAGGTAATTTCATGCCAACGGAAAGATGTGTGATATCCGTGATACCATCAGCAAATTGAAATACCTCAAAAGCTTCCCGTGGATCACGTCCAGGCTTGTCCAATTCTTGGACAATGTCCTGTAACGTTGGTAATCCTACGTCATCACTCATGTACTTTTCCAACTTAAGTTTACTTCTCAAGTCAGTACTATTCATCAACTGCGAAACTGTAGTTTGCAGGTCTTTCGCCATTTGTTCCACAATCGTATAACGCTCGGGATGAACCGCACTTGTATCCAGTAAATTATCTCCATTGCGAATCCTCAGGAACCCTGCCGCTTGTTCAAAGGCCTTATCTCCAAGTCGAGGGACTTTGTGCAAATCTTTTCGTTGTTTGAACGGGCCATTTTCATTGCGATAAGTCACAATATTTTCTGCCAGTTGCGGTCCCAGACCTGAAACATAGGTGAGCAACTCTTTACTTGCCGTGTTTAACTCTACCCCTACTCCATTTACACAGGCCATTACCACGTCATCCAAAGATTTTTTCAAAGCCGTTTGGTCTACATCATGCTGGTACTGACCAACACCTATGGATTTAGGATCAATTTTAACCAACTCCGCTAACGGGTCCATCAATCTTCGACCAATAGATACTGCACCTCGCACGGTCACATCCTGATCGGGAAATTCTTGTCGAGCTGTTTCTGAAGCCGAATATACGGAAGCACCACTTTCACTCACGACAGTGATCACCAGGTTGGCAGGCAAATCCAGAGCTCGAATGAATTGCTCCGTTTCTCTGCTCGCTGTACCATTACCGATAGCGATGGCTTCTATGTTATGTTGCTTGACCAGGTGTTTGACAGTTTCCCCTGCTTTCATCGTCTCACGCTGTGGCGTATTTGGAAAAATAGCCTGAAACGCCAGCAACTGACCTTGCTTGCCCAAACATACCACTTTGCAACCTGTACGATAGCCAGGATCAACAGCCATCACGGCTTTTTGGCCTAATGGAGCAGACAACAACAATTGTTTGAGGTTTTCAGAAAATACCTGAATGGCTTCACCGTCGGCTCTCTTCTTCGTCTCTAATCGTACTTCATTTTCCAGGCTAGGCTTCATGAGGCGTTTGTACGCGTCTTTGATCGCACCCTGTACTTGTTCTGAACATTCGTTATGCCCTTTTAGGAACCGCCGTTCCAGTCGCGAGATAGCTTCATCTTCGTCAGGAGCAATGTCAACTAACAACATCATTTCACGTTCGCCTCTGCGAATAGCCAATAGCCGATGTGATGGTATTTTGGCGATGGACTCCTGCCATTCGAAATAATCTTTGAATTTCGCTGCGGCATTTTCCTTTCCTTTCAGCACCTTGGAAGAAATAACTCCGTCCTTCATGAAGAGCCTTCTGATTTCATCCCGGGCATTTGCGTCCTCATTGATCATCTCAGCAATGATGTCACGTGCACCATATACCGCTTGCATCTCACTGCCAACCCCCTTCTCTTCATTGACATATTTGGCAGCTTCTGACATTACATCTCCTGACCCTTGTTTCCAGAGGAATTGTGAAAGAGGTTCCAAACCCTTCTCCCTCGCCGCGGAAGCTTTGGTTTTCCTTTTGGGTTTGTAAGGTAGATAAAGGTCTTCCAGGGTATTTAGCGTCTCGGCACCATCAATTTTTGCTTTCAATTCTGGAGTCAATTTGTCTTGTTCATCGATGGACTTCAGAATACTCTCGCGCCTTTTATCCAGATCTCGGAGTTGCTGAATACGATCCCTGATCGTACTTACTTCCAAATCATCAAGACTACCCGTTCGCTCTTTGCGATATCTCGAAATGAATGGCACCGTAGCACCTTCATCCAAAAGACTCACAGTAGCTTCTACCTGAGTGGGTTTAACCTGTAGTTCTTTAGCAATCTTATCCGAGTGGGATCTCATTCAATTTTATTTTTTGAGGTGCGCAAAAATAGAGAAAGGGAGACGGAATAGAATATTGACCTTGGATCAAATTGTCATCTATTTTATTTATTTCTGATTGCTAATCTCCAGGTGCGGGTTACACATTGCCAATAGCCAATATTGAATACTGAAAAGTACTACGAAAAAGAAAAATATTCTGGAAGGGTATTTCTGGAGCTGTTTGTACCTAAATGCAAATCACAATAATTACATGAAAGTAAGTGCCGTCATTTGGTTCAGCTCAAAAGAACAACAATACAACTTTTCCGACATTGATGACTTCAATTCGAAAGTAGATTCGAATCAGGCTGATTCAGAAAGTGTACTCTATCAGTTTAATCAAACCACCGAACGAATTGGGCTCAAGTTGCTCCAGGAGTTGAAATGCGCGCAGGAGGTTTAGTTGACAATATTAAGGATCATACCCTCAACAATTAAGTTAAACAGCTCTTCAAATGCCAGAACTGAAAGATTATTACCCTAGTTTGGAATTATAGCTTTCAAAAAATTGTATTCTTGAAGATACAAAAAGAATGGCATGGCTGAGAAGCAACGAAAGATATCCAAGGAAGCACGTGAATGGATCATACTGATCGCCGTGGGGTCGTTCCTCTATTTCACGGGGTTGCACACCACAGTAATAGGAACGTTACAACGTGGTATCCTGGCAACCGGAATTATGCAGCCCTCGCTGGAACAAGACATGAAGGTTGCTTCCTACGATCTTTTACTTGAAGACCTCAACGGTAATCAGGTTACACTGGAATCATTAAAAGGGAAAACCATATTTATGAATTTATGGGCTACCTGGTGTGCTCCTTGCGTGGCAGAAATGCCTGACATTCATAGTTTGTATGAGCAGATGGATGGAGAAGTAGCTTTTGTCATGCTTTCCAGAGACGATGACGAAGAGAAAGCTAAAAACTGGATCTTGCGAAAAGGGTATGAGTTCCCCGTTTATTTTCAACGCTCACCAATGCCTGTTCAATATCAGAGCAGATCGATACCTACAACTTTTGTAATCTCTCCGAAGGGTAATATCACCGTGACCAGATCCGGTATGGCCAAATATGATACGGAGGAATTCAGAATGTATCTGAGTTCGCTGAATTCGGACGATTTCAACCAGCTACCCAGCTCAACTGACCGCTAGAAAGTCCCTGGTAAGCACATAAACGATACAAAATCCGTGCCCCCACATTGGCATCCCATTCGTCTGATCCTGGGCTTACCTCCGAAAGGTCAAAACCAATAATCTCTTTCCCTGACCTCACGACGGCCCTCATGAGATAATCCGCTTCCTCAAATGTGAGCCCACCTGGCACCGGAGTACCTGTATTGGGACAGAGGTAAGGTTGCAGCCCATCTATATCGAAGCTGATGTAGATTCGATCTGGTAATGTCTTTACAATTTGCTGCACCCAATCATCCCAGGTTTGGCCTTGCATCATTCCAGCTTTTAACTGATCATCGTAAAAGACATGCACAGGTTTTTCAATCTGTTCGATGAAGGCAATTTCCTTTTCAGAAAAATCACGTATACCCACCTGGGTAATAGACCCGACTCCATCTTCCTGAATGGCATTGTACATGATCGATGCATGAGAATACTCAAAACCCTCGTAGGCTTTACGCAGATCCATGTGTGCATCAATCTGCAGAATACCGAATTCTTGTTTGCTGCTCAAAGCCCTGATTAAGCCCAGCGGCGAAGAATGATCGCCACCCAAGAAGGCAACTTTTTTACCTCTACTTAGCCAATGATCAGCTAGTGATTTTCCACATTCCACCATTTCCACGCAGGCCTGATTAACGCTTGCCAACTGATCTGCATCCACTAAATTTCCACGTTCCAACTCATCGATAATGGCTCTTGCATCCATTCGGGATTGGGCACTCTTCTCTTCCATTTCATCGTTGCTCACCATGACAGCAGAAAAAGTCCAGGGTTGCTTGACCCCATAAAGTTCAAAATCCAACTGGACGGAGGCATCAAGGATCGCTTGTGGCCCCTGAGACGTGCCAGATCCGTATGAAACGGTAACGTCCCAGGGCATAGGAATGATAATCAGGTCCGCATCATCCGGGTAATATGGAAAACCAAAAAGACTTCCTCTCACACCGACACCAGATGGGTCAAAGTCCGGCATCAACTGATCTCTCTAGGTGAAATGTACCGATCCAAACTTCCGGTTTTTTCACCTAATTCATCCCATTCGAAGCCTGAAAAAGTAATAATGGCCATCCCCCCTGGCTCCATGTTTACAACAGGTTCACCCGTCATGTATTCGGCCAGGTATGTAATCGCAGGATTATGCGCAACAACCAAAGAATTCGGGCAATCGCTGGAAAATGCATTGACAGATCGTAAAAAAGTTCGAACAGACGCCTCGTAAAGTTCGGGATCATGTTTGATACTTCCTTTACTCAATGAGTCATCGATCAATTCCGCAGTATTCTTTGCTCTGAGTGCGGTGCTGGTGACGATCTGATCGACTGTAAACTCCTGCTGATCAATCCATTTGCCTAAATGTCTGGCCACTCGTTCCCCTTCAGCAGTAAGGGGTCGTTGAAAATCACTCGCCGTTGAATTCGAGGCTTCTGCGTGTCTCACCAGGTAAAGTTTCTTAATCATTGTTCTCGTGACGAATGTTATTCGGAGGGTTGAAATAAGTAATTTATCTGTTGAATGCCAAAGTTCGCTTGGAGTTTACAAAACATTGTTTACATCTTTGGCGCCTTAAACCGCAACTATTATGGGGAAAAATCTTGTCATTGTGGAGTCTCCCGCCAAAGCGAAGACCATTGAAGGCTATTTAGGAAAGGATTATGAAGTGACTTCCTCGTATGGTCACGTCCGTGATTTACCTAAAGGGGAAAACGCAATTGATGTTGCTAACGGATTCAAACCTACTTATGAGGTGTCTCCGGACAAAAAGGACGTCATCAAAGATCTTAGGAAACGATCCAAGGCGGCCGAAACCATCTACCTCGCTAGTGATGATGACCGTGAGGGAGAAGCCATTTCCTGGCATTTAAAAGAGGCTTTGGAGCTCCAGGATGAGAAAACCAAGCGAATTGTCTTCCGGGAAATCACGAAAAAAGCCGTGACCAATGCCATTGAAAATCCACGAGGGATCGATTTGGATCTGGTGAACGCACAACAAGCCAGACGCATCCTCGATAGATTGGTAGGGTTTGAACTTAGTCCGATTCTCTGGAAAAAAATTAAAACGGGCCTTTCGGCTGGCCGAGTCCAGTCAGTAGCAGTACGATTAGTCGTAGAGAGAGAGAGGGAAATCACCGACTTCAAGGCCACCGCCAGTTTTAGAATAGTTGCCAATTTTTTGCTACCTAAGGGCAAAGTCCTGGTAGCAGAATTGGGTAAAAAGCTTGCGACGGAGGAAGAAGCTCAGGAATTTCTTGAAAAATGTGCAGATTCTACGTTTTCAATCGGCAACCTCGAAACCAAGCCTGGCAAAAAATCTCCTGCTCCGCCGTTTACAACTTCTACGCTACAGCAAGAAGCCAGTAGAAAACTTGGATATTCAGTGGCCTATACCATGTCCCTGGCACAAAAGCTTTATGAAGCTGGAAAGATCACCTACATGAGAACGGATTCTGTGAATCTGTCTCAGGAAGCGGTGAATGGCGCCAACACAGAAATTGCTGGTGCCTACGGCAATGAATTCATTCAAAACCGGGCTTACAAGACTAAATCACAATCGGCTCAAGAGGCTCACGAAGCCATTCGGCCCACCGACTTTAACAAGCACAAGTTAGGCACCAATAATGCCGAAAACAGGCTATACGAGCTAATCTGGAAGCGTGCCATCGCGTCACAAATGGCGGACGCACAACTGGAAAAAACCACCGCGACCATTGACATTTCCAAGGCAGATGAAAAACTTGTTGCCCGAGGTGAAGTGATCAAATTTGAGGGCTTTCTGAAAGTGTATCTGGAGTCTCAGGATGATGAGAGCGAGGAAGATGAAGAAAACAAGTCGATGCTTCCTCCTCTGAGCATTGGCCAGGATCTCGAACTCAAAGATATGCTTGCGCGCGAAGGGTTTTCACGACATGCTCCACGATATACGGAAGCTAGTCTGGTCAAAAAATTAGAAGAAATGGGCATCGGACGTCCGTCCACTTATGCACCAACTATTTCGACAATACAAAAACGGGAATACGTGCTCAAAGAGTCCCGTGATGGCCATGAAAGGCAGTACACCGAGATCGTGCTGGCCAGTCAAAAGATCGAGCGATCTACAAAAACAGAGATCACAGGAGCAGAAAAGAATAAGTTGTTTCCTACGAACATTGCCATGATTGTAAATGACTTTCTGGTGGGTCACTTTCCAAATGTGATCGACTTTTCATTTACAGCAAATGTGGAGCAGGAATTCGATGATATTGCTCATGGAAAAGTTTCCTGGGACAAAATGATTGAAGCCTTTTACGGACGATTTCATTCCAGAGTAGAAAGCACAGAAAAGATCGAACGATCAGATGTGCCTACTTCCAGAGAGCTCGGTGATGATCCGAAAAGTGGCAAACCTGTGACCGTGAAAATGGGTCGGTACGGAGCTTATGCTCAGTTGGGAGCCAGTGAAGAAGAAACAGGCGAAAAACCACAGTATGCTAGTCTTCGCAAAGATCAATTCATTGAGAACATCACCATCGAGGATGCAATGGAACTGTTTAAGCTTCCTCGCGCTCTGGGAGAATTTGAAGAAAAGCCTGTCCAAGCCAATGTCGGCCGATATGGACCTTATATACGGCACGATGGCAAGTTTGCCTCTCTAAAAAAAGAACAAGATCCGTACGCAATTAATCTTGAAGAAGCGATTGCACTGATTCTTGAGAAACGGGAAGCAGATGCCAACAAATACATCAAGACCTTCGATGAGGATGACCAGTGTTTCGTCTTAAACGGACGATTCGGACCTTATATCAAGTTTGGAAAGAAGAATGTCAAGATTCCAAAGGATAAGAAGCCTGAAGAACTGACTTACGCTGAGTGTAAAGAACTGGCA
The DNA here is from genome assembly GCA_965215825.1 of Cyclobacteriaceae bacterium. Classification (GTDB taxonomy): domain Bacteria; phylum Bacteroidota; class Bacteroidia; order Cytophagales; family Cyclobacteriaceae; genus JAWPMT01. The sequence goes on from CBDCEM010000003.1 coordinate 4,680,434, forward strand.
GATAAGGCACCGGAGAAGAAAGGAAGGGGTAGGAAGAAGTAGTCTTAGAAGCCTCAAACTATCTGCGGCGATTCAATCCACCTGTTGAACCTTGGTTGTATGGTCCTGGAGCATCTATCTACTGAGATTATATTAGTTTCTTAATTGCTTCAGATTGCATTGAAATCCGTGGACAATAATTTAGGTTCCAACACTTAAGCCAATTGCTTTCGGTACGGTTTCCACGTTATTTTGTACTCGCAAGTATGGTCATTATCATTACTACCCTTGTGGGAGCTATTCAAAGCCTTCTGTTTTCGGCACTCATTGCAGTAAAGAAAAGTAAGGCGCTGGCGGATTGGATTTTACTTGGATGGTTTCTTACTTTCTCTATTCACCTGGGACTGATCCCTCTGATAGATCAATTGATGTCACCTCTGGTCATTGTTCTGGTCAAGATCACCCCCCTGTTACATGGTCCTTTTCTTTGGCACTACACGAGGGCTTTATTTCGTCAGAAAAAGTGGGTAACTCTCTGGCACTTATTGCCATTTAGCCTGTTTCTGATTGTCGGCCTTTTTGGTGGTATTGACCAGAATTTCGAAGTTGGAATTACGATCACGAAGATCGGTTCTTTGATCCTGTATCCTTTGTTCGTGAGAAAGTGGCTTCGAAATAAATGGGCACATTTGAAACGTTCCAGGTCCGATGATTTTATATCGAATTCAGCCTGGCTAACTCACGTCACCACTTTATTGATCATCCATTCACTCCTGGGAATTGCCCATGTCATTGGGGAAGTGCTTTTTCAATTCTCGTTCTCTATTACTTTGGACATCATTATGTATGTGATATTGGTCACTACAATTGGATTTTATGGACTTAAATACCGGGTCGTTTACGACATCACCGATAGCTACCCCTCATCAATAAAATATGAAACCAGTTCACTTTCTTCTGAAAGTCTCGCCTCTGAAAAAGAGAAGGTCCTTCAATTCTTTGAAACCTCCGATGAGTATTTAAAGCATGACTTTTCTCTCGCCAGTCTTTCTGAAAGTATTGGCCTTGCCAAGCATCACTTGTCCCAGGTCATCAACATCGAAATAGCGGCTACTTTTTATGACCTGGTCAACGAGAAAAGAATCGTCCATGCTATGAAATTGTTGAGCGATCCAAAATATGATCACCTCAAATTAGAAGCAATTGGATATAGTTGTGGCTACAATACTAAATCTGCTTTTTTCCAACACTTCAAAAAAATCACCGGTACAACGCCAGGACAATTCAAAAAGAAAAGAAGTATGAATTAATTAAGAAATTCCTCTATTGCTCATTTGGAGTCCTTTTTTGCTCAAAAATTCGATGCAAATGAAAAAGGACAATCTCTATAAGTTCTATCTGTTGGTTTTTGGCATTTCCTGGATTGGTGTACTCCCCTCACTACTTATTGCCCATGGCATACCACTGCCCAACGTATTAAAACATTTTCATTGGTTAATGACCCTAGGGCCCGTATCGGGTGCCCTAATCTACTTATATCTAGATCAGGGATCCGAAGGGGTCAAATCTCTATTCAGAAAAATAATACACTTCCGAGTCAATGGTTTAGTTATCGTATTCACACTGATCATGCCAATAATTTTGGCTGCACTTGCGGCGGTAATAGGACTATATTTTACTGAAACTCCATGGCCTCTCACCCATTCACCGAAGACCATCCTGGGGAACGCCGCAGGCATAACAGTTATGTATTTGTTAATCAACACTGAAGAATTTGCCTGGCGGGGAGTGGCCTTTGACAAGTTGTTTCAAACACACGGCTTCTTCAAAGCATGTTTCATTCTCGGACCAATCTGGTGGCTATTCCACCTTCCGCTTTTTCTTTATCCTGACGGGCACCCCGGAGGTTATGGAATTTCGGAATTCACACTTATGGTTGCCGGGCAGACGCTATTACTTGGGTGGATTTATATTAAGAGTGGAAGGAGCCTGTTTTATTCTCACTTGTATCACCAATTAGTGAATGGAGTTACGGAGGCCTTTCCCATCTTCCCTGTCTATATCGGGTTCAATGACGCACCTCTTTGGGTGTACCTGACAATTACATTACTTGTCGCCGCTATTCTGTTGTATTTTTCACCAGTCAAAACCCCTGAGCATGTCACATGAACATGCTTAAATGTGTAGAATGATAGTTTCGAATAAGCCTATCTCCTCGGTTTTCTTCTCCAATGTTTGTTATTTCCATTCGAGCCTCCTGACCGTTTCGGTCGGGGCTTACGTTGATTATTTTGTTTAGACGCGGCACCTACATCAGTTGGCTTTTCTGTAGGTTCAAACCCCTCCATGATTTCACTGGGAATTTGCTGGTCTGTTAATTTCTCTATATCCCGTAAGTAGGCAACTTCATCTGATGCAACCAATGAAATGGCTTCTCCATTTGCTCCTGCTCTCCCGGTCCGACCTATTCTATGTACATAATCCTCGGGAACATTGGGCATTTCGAAATTGATTACGTAGGGCAACAATGGAATATCCAAACCACGAGCGGCAATGTCCGTAGCCACTAACACACGTATTTCATTGGCTTTAAATCCGGCCAACGCTTTGACTCTGGCAGCCTGGGTCTTATTGCCGTGAATCGCAGATGCCCTGACGTCTGCTTTGTTCATTTTTTCCGCCAATCGGTTGGCACCGTGTTTGGTGCGGGTGAAAACCAATACTTGCTGCCATCTACCTCCAGAAATCATGTCGATGATCATATCAGTTTTCCGATTTTTGTCCACGCGGTAAGCTTTCTGAATAATTTTCTCAACGGTGGTATTTTCAGGAGTTGCCTCCACAGTGATTGGGTTGTATAGGAACCCAGTAGCCAGTTTTCTTATTTCCTTGGAGAAAGTGGCTGAGAACAACAGGCTATGACGTTTTTTGGGTAGCAGCGCCAATACTTTTTTGATGTCATGAATGAAGCCCATATCCAGCATTCGGTCTGCTTCATCCAAAACCAGAATTTCCACCTTCGATAAAGACAAGAGTCCCTGGTTATTTAAGTCCAGTAAACGACCGGGAGTGGCGATAAGAAAATCGACCCCTTTGCGGAGTTCTGTCACCTGACGAGATTGCTTTACTCCACCGAAGATCACTGTAGATCGGATATCCAGGTATTTCCCATAAGATTCCGCATTTTCCAGGATTTGTGCTGCCAGCTCCCGAGTCGGAGTAAGTACCAACGCTCTGATGGGCCTTCTTTTCTGAAACCCCTGTTTATTCAGAAGCTGCAGAATGGGTAAAGTAAAACTGGCCGTTTTTCCGGTCCCGGTTTGAGCGGAGGCCAAGACATCCTTCCCCTGTAGCACAACAGGAATAGCTTTCTCCTGAATTGGTGAGGGCTCGGTATAACCTTTATCTGAAATAGCCTTCAGTAGCGGCTTAGACAAGCCCAATTTTTCGAATGACATAGATGTGTATTTACCAAATGACGATCCTTTGGTAAAGTGTCATTCCAGTATGAAAGCGCGAAGTTACTTCAATGAATCGAATGATTCCTTAAAAAGAACGAGTAGGACATTCGTAAGTATTCCTTAATTCGTCGCCTCGCTTAGTAGTGATTATAGCAAGTGATCCAGGCGAATTTACCAGAAGAAGCTAAATTAACAGTGAAAAAATCAAACTGTCCCAAATACTAAGAACTAATCAGCGCCAAAATTGAATGAGAATTCTGCAATTCACATTACTATTTATATTACTTCCGGGCATACATAGGGCTCAGGAAATAGATAACCAAGCCATTAGACACTGGGAAGCGAAAGTTGAAAATTCAGTAAATGACTCTTCGAAGATCATGAACATGATCGAGCTCTCTGAAACACTCTTTTTCTTTGGTAGAAGTGCAGAAGCTGCTCAACTTGACACAAGTATTTATGAACTTAGTGAGCTACGGAATTTCCCGGAAGGAAAGGTAAGAGCACTACTCAATTTTAGTAGAAGTCAGGTGCGTTTTGGGAATTTTGATCAGGCCATGCACCATCTGAATGACGCTCACAATCTTGCAAAGCCAATAAATTATCAAATAGGATTGTCTCTTATCCAACTAAATCGGGGAGGAATTCTGGAAAACACCGGGGAGCGAGACACGGCCAAAGTAATCTTCAATCAAGCGCTCAAGTTGGTGTTGAAAATTAATTATCATCATGGCATAGCCCTCGCCTATAACTACATTGGTATGATGCTGACAAAATCCGGAAAACCGGAAGAGAGTCTGGATTTTTTCCGAAAAAGCATCGAAGAATACGCACTTACCCACAAGGAGTTTGAATCCAAATCTCCTCACAGCAATATCGGACAGTCATATGATATACTTGGAAACCAGGAAAAAGCCTTTGAATATTATTACAAAGCTCTCGATATCAATATGCGGTATGGAAATATCCTTGGGACTGTTCCTCAGCTGAATAATATCGGGGTTATCTATGAGAATCGTGGAGACCTTCCTCGAGCGCTAGAATATTACCAAAAGACCCTGGATATACTCGAAGAGTATGAAGATTTCAGCAGGATATATTATGTATACGGAGGCATAAGCAAAGTCTACAGCAAGCAGAAAAAATATGACCTGGCTATGGAATACATGCAAAAAGCGGTGAACATGGGAATACAACAGAATAACAATGATGCCCTGTACACTTCTTACAATAATATTGGAGACATCTTAGGTGACAAAGGCGATTACAAGGAATCAACCACCTATTTCAAAAAAGCAATTGACATTAATAACAGTCAGGAAAACAAGAAAATAACAAGGTCCTTTGGGAAAATCGGAGACAATTTCCGCCATCTGAAAATGCTAGACAGTGCCCGCTTCTACTACGAAAAAGCACAGCGGTCCGGAAATGAATATGGTATAAAAGAGATATCTAATTCGGCAGATCTCGGACTAGCTAAAATTCATTTCGAGAACCGAGACTTTACTGAAAGCTATCCCTATGCCATAAAAGCTTTCAACACTGCTGAAGAGCTTACCAATAGAAAAATTATGAGTGAAAGCGCCCTGCTTCTTTCAAAGTTATCAGCCCAAAAAGGCGAATTCAAAAAAGCTTATTGGTATCATGAAACTTATTCAACTCAAAAAGACAGCCTCCTAAATGAAAGTTCCATTCAGCGATTAACAGAGTTACAAATGCAATACGAATTTGACCGGGAGAAAAAAGATTTAAAACTGGAACAGGAAAAGAAGGATCTTGAATACAGAATTGAAATCCAACATCAAAGAATGGTCCAATATGCCTCATTCGGGAGTCTGGCACTTATCATCGTAGTTGCTTTTTTCTTTTACAGGTCCTTTCAAATGAAAAAGCGAGACAATCTCAAAATATTGGAACAAAGCCAGCAGCTTACTTTTAAGAATGAGCAGCTCGAAGAGCTTTCGAGTTTCAAAGAAGGCCTGACCCATATGATAGCACATGACATGAAAAACTCTCTGAATGTCATTCTTGGGTTATCTGAAAATGAATCAGAAGAAAAAATGAAAAACATTCATCATTCCGGAAGTCAACTACTGAGGATGGTGCTGAATATGCTGGACATTCAGAAGTTCGAAGAAGCTCAAATGAAACTCAATCCCAAGACACATGGGATTGACTACATTACGAAAGAGGCACTTTACCAGGTAGAATTACATGCTTACTCTGAAGGTGTAACAATTGTGAACAAAATAGATCAGAAAGTACTACTTGAGTGTAATGAAGATTTGATTGTCCGGGTATTGGTTAACCTACTGACCAACGCTATCAAATATTCGGACCGTGATAGTAAAGTCATACTTTCAATGACTCACCAACCGAACGAAATGGTTAGTATTTCTATTCGGGATTTTGGCGGGGGTATACCAGAGGAAGATCTACCTCATGTTTTTGAAAAGTTCTGGCAGACCAACGCAATGAAACAAGGTAATATCTCATCCACAGGTCTGGGACTGACCTTCTGTAAGTTGGCCATAGAAGCACATGGAGGTGAAATCAGCGTCTCTTCAGAAAATATGAATGGCACAGACTTTTTCTTTACTGTACCTACTTCAAGAACAAGTCAGCAAGGCAAAGTGAAAAGGACCGACTTCATCCTGCATGAAGAAAAGATCAGAATTGAAACCCTGTCCAAAGAGCTTCGGGTTCTCGAAGTATATCAGGCGGGGGAGATTTTCAAAATCCTGAGCAGAGATGATGCCAGGGATATCTCCTCACTTTGGGCTAACGAGCTTCGCAGTGCTGTAGAACAATCTGACGAAGAGAAGTTCAGAGAGCTCGTGAACCTTGCTTGATTAAATCATTATATCAAATGGAATCCTAATCAATTCACTGGTTTCAATCCATCCAATACCCAGGGCATCAATTCGGAAACAGTAGGATGAACAAGTACTACTTCTCTGTACTTTTTGCATGGAATTTTGCTATGCATAATCGCAGCAAACATGTTTACAATCTCATCTCCCCCAGGACCAAGAATAGCCGCTCCCAGGATCAGGTCTGTTTCCTGATCAACAATCAGCTTGGCGAAACCATTGGTCTCCCCCATTTCTTTGGCGCGACTGATCTTAGACATGGGTCGCCTTGCGACCATGATTTTGTGTCCTTGGGCAATTGCCGCTTTTTCAGATAGTCCAACTTTTCCTAATGGAGGATCCGTAAACAGGCCGTAAATCGGAATACGATTCGAAATTTTCCGAGTGCCTCCAAACATATGATCCAATACGATTTCTGCATCATTTACCGAAGTATGAGTAAACGCGCCATGACCGTTGACATCTCCCAATGCATAGACACCAGGAACACCGGTCTGGCAATAATCGTCCACTTCGATGAAACCACGTTCATTTAAATTGATGCTGGTATTGGTCAATTCCAGTCTGTCGCTATTGGACGTCCTCCCCGCTGCAATCAGTAAATGAGATCCTTCGAGGGTTTCAGTGGCGTCTCCACTTTCCAACTCCAGAGAAATATCACTGCCTTCGCTTCTGGCGGCATTTACGCTGGCATTCAATCGAACATCGATACCCTCCGCTTCAAGAAATTGTTGAATATCGTTGGCTATGTCCTGGTCTTCTTGAGGCATGAGTTGATCTCCTCGTTGAAGTATCGTCACTTTAGCACCAAACCGACGGAATACCTGACCGAACTCTACTCCGATGTATCCTCCTCCAACAATTAGTAAATGTTCGGGAACTTCCTGAAGGTCCAACAGCCCGGCACTATCCATCCACGGAACGGATTCAATTCCTTCTATCGGAGGCACTCCAGGACGTGTACCAACGTTGATATAAATATTTTCTCCTGTGATTTCCTCTCCGTTTACTTCCAATACTTTGTCTTGAACAAATCGGGCCCATCCCCGAATTAGGCTCACGTTGGAAGTGCTTTCCATCCATCCTGTAAGTCCATTGCTGCCTCCATTACGAATTCCGTTCATTCGTTCCAGAACTCTACTAAAATTGAGTTTTATATCTCCAGTTTCAAATCCATAGAACTCTCCTCGTCGTGCCATGTGTAACGCTTTCGCAGAAGCCACCAGAGTCTTGGTTGGGGTGCAACCATAATTCACGCAACTACCACCCACTTTTCCTCCTTCGATTACGGCAATGCTATCTCCTGTTGGGATCAATTTACCAAGAAGTGTTCCGGTAGCCTGGCCTGTACCGACAATGATGTGTTTAAAAGTTTGCATGGAAATGGACTTATGTATCAAATTAGTAAAGTCTCAATTTCCGAAAATTCTTTGAAAATACGACGAAGTATGATCTGCTAATCGCTTTGTTCGATGTAAAAGTCAGCACCCTAACCTTTACGTGATTGTAGTTGTATTTAACCGATAGACTTGATCCAATCCAGTACAAGGTCAAGGCTGTGATCGATAATCGTAAATCGAACACTTTTCAAAAACTGAATTCTAGGCTCGAAAAAAGAGGCGATCTCTTCAGCAGGCATGCTCGTCACCGGGTTATAGAGACAAATACCCAAGGCGATGATACAACCGAAAAAAATGATTTTTTTATAGTAACGAGGTGATGGCATCAGATGATGATTTGCTTCATTAGTTTATCTTTCCACAGATTTATTACAGGCCAACTGAAATAAATTTCAATTTTCTTCTACTAATGTACTAAAGCGCGTGTCTCAGGCATTTTTTAAGACTTTCGTCACTGAAAATATGGACCTGATCCGGCATATCTGTCGGGCCTACGCGCGTAGTGAAGAGGAATTAAAAGATTTTATTCAGGAAGTGACTGTACAACTTTGGAAATCACATGAGCGATTCGAAGGCAAATCCCAGGTATCTACCTGGGTGTACCGCGTTGCACTCAATGTGTGTTTATCACTGGCCCGTAAAAACAAACGTCAGATCCAGACTTTTTCCTTAGACAAAATAGATATATCAGAAGATGTTTCGACGGAAGAGAAAGAGCAGATAGAGTTGTTGTACACGGCTATCAGGAGATTGAAAGAGGGGGACCGGGCTATTATGTTACTGTACCTCGAAAACAAAAGCTATAAGGAAATTGCGGAGATCTTAGGTATATCTGTTACCAACGTGGGGGTGAAAGTAAATCGATTGAAGAACCAATTAAAGAAAATGATCAATGGCTGATATCGATATTCAGGGATTATGGGAAAAGGGTAAGCAAGCCAACCGGTCTACGGAGCCTGAAATAGATATTGATCAGGCTATCAAAGGCAAGTCCAGAACAACTCTGTATTGGATTAAGATCATTCTATGGATGGAGTTTTGGATCAATGTGATCTCCACACCTATTATCATCAAGATGCTTCTTGAATTGGAATCTTATCCCCTACTAGGATTCTTTCTGGTGTTGGTTGCTGTTTATTTGATTTACTATCTGTTTCTCATCCGGCTGATCAATAAGTTCAATTACCTCAACGACGTAAAAAGCAGTTTGAAGCGGCTCTATAAATACCTCAATTTCTACCTGCTGCACTACAAAGTATTGGTATGGACCATATTCCCCGGCTCCTGGATCTATGGATTTTGGGTTGGATTCAAAGAAGGATCAGGGGGAGAAATGCCTGAAGGTCTCAAGGCCTGGGCGATCCTTATAGGTTTTCTCGTCGTTACAATTGGGATTATGATTTTGATATCCACATGGCTCATCAATCTCATCTATGGCAGAAAAATCAAAAGGCTGAAAGGAATGGTACAGGAGCTGGAAGCGGCGGAATGATTCTGATCTGACTACATGTATTTCATCGTAAGACCGAGGGAGCTGCTTTCTTTGCAATATGAACGGTATCTATGTGATTGAAATAGTCTTATCCTTAGGGGTAATAAATGGACTAACATTAGCTACAGTTCTTGTAGGACTGAAGAATGGCAACCCCATCGCTACCAGGCTATTTGGCTTCGCTTTGTTCCTGATTTCATTGATAATCCTGGAAGATTTATTAAAGCGTCTGGGTATTCATCAATCATTTCCTCATATTATCTCCTCCACCGATGGTCTGTTTCTTTTGATACTACCGTCTCTCTATCTCTACGGCATCCTTTCAACGGAAGAAAGAAAACACCTAAGGAAAAAGGATTTGCTGCACCTTCTGCCATTTCTGATGTTCACCATCATCTTGATGCCATTTTACTCTCTGGATGGCGACCTGAAATTCTCTCAACGGGATGACACTGAAGTAGCCGTACTTGGATATCTCAAGGCTTTTTCAGCTCTTATCTATTTTCCAATAACACTTTCAAATGTTATCAGATTCAAGAAGAAAGCGGGGAAAGACCAACTTCCCCCAAACAACTATCAAAATGTTTTATGGTTTTACCGGGTCCTGATTTTGATGGTGATCATTGGAGTCTTCAGTTTGACCATTTTTACGCTGGGGAATCTTGGAGTAACGCTCATGTTTGACTCGGATATCATTTCGAGTTTGCTTTTGACGCTTGCTTTCTACTTCAATGGGTTCGTCCTGATCAAAAACCCATACATACTCTGGGGCCCTGAGGGTATCATTCCTGGTGAGGTACAAATCAGGAAGAGTCAATACAAAAACTCACCACTTTCAGAAAAGCAACTACAAGGCTATTTGGAAACGTTGACCAGGGAAATGGTTGAATCAAAATCCTTTAGAAATGCTGACCTTACGCCAAAGGAATTGGAAAAATTAACGGGTATTAAGTCTCACTATATCACACAGGTTATCAATACGAAATTAGGAAGAAACTTTTATGAGTTTGTCAACGCATATCGTGTGGAGGAAGTCAAGAAATTGATTTCAAATCCTGGCAACAATCACAAGACACTACTAGCACTTGGCCTCGAAGCAGGCTTTAATAGCAAAGCTTCATTCAACAGAGTTTTCAAACTTTATGTGGGTCAATCACCCTCGCAATTCAAAAAAGAAAAGCAAAATCAGGAATAATTGGTCTCAATCACCTGACTGAGGCGATTGCTCCATTCTACTTCCTCATATTGTCAGGAATTACATAATTCCTTTACAAATGAAGTATCTATTTTATCCCATTTTGCTGACTCTTCTATTTCTCAACAATTGTAAGAATCAGGAAGAAGTACAATGCATTTGTGGTTCCGGAGTACTTACATCCAGTATAGACAATGGCATCATAGAAGGAGAATTGTTCCTACCCAATGAAGACGATGAGTTTCCGGTGGTCATCATAGTACCCGGCAGTGGATTGGGCACACGTGAGGAGGATTTGGCTTTTGTTGAGATATTCCATTCGATCAACTACGCTGTATACCTCTACGATAAGAGAGGTATCGGAGGTTCCACGGGCTCTTATCCGATTGAAACTACCGACGGGACAGAATTTTTTCAGGCCCGCGCTGACGATGTTTTAGCGATTATTAACACGCTCAGAGAACATCAGAATATTGATGAAAACAGAATTGCTTTAAGTGGTTCAAGTCAGGGAACGTGGGTCAATGCACTTGTTTTTAATCAATCGGATGACCTCCATTTCATGATCATGGCAAGTGGCGGCGCAATTCCTACTGGATATGAACAATTTTATGACAACTTGTTATTGGACAATCCTGAACTTTCAGTAGAAGATGGACATGAGCAGTTGACTTCATATGAGGGTGCATTGGGTTTCGATTCCAGACCCATATTTGAGTCTATGAATATTCCCGTGCTCTTCATTCTTGGCGGACTGGATAGAAGTCATCCCACGCTTTGGGAAGTGGAATATATTCAATCACTCGAGAAAGAAAATTTCGAAATACATTTCTATCCGACATTAAATCATGACCTTGAGGAAAGCACCGGTCAATTAGGAGGTCAGATCATACCCGATTTTCTGAACTGGGTCAATCAACTTTGAAATCGTGATAATGGCATCAGTCAGAGATTAGTTTGGTCATTTCTGAAATCCCCTTGCAATGACGCCCTTAGCTGGTTTACCCTGTGGCGTAAAGTCATATTCCAAATCTTTGGTGAGTGTTTTAAAGTCACTTCGATATTGCCAAAGGTGTACACCCGCAAACCAGGGTTGAATCCATACCCGCTCAAAAAATGCTTCATAACAATTGGATTGAGTTTTGAAAGAAACCTCCATTTGGTCAGTATTGGCATGATCCATCCACTCCCAGGGCTTCATGGCACTATTAGGGGTACTTTTATAGCCTAGTTCCGTAAATAAAATGTTGCGGCCGAATCGTCGATGTACTTTTTCCATCGCCCGAAGATGGGGATCCCAACCTCCTGAAATATCTGCTAATTCGGGATTTTCATGATCCACCAGAGGGAAATAAGCCTGAATACCAACATAATCCAGGTCTCCCCAAAATGTAATCTCCTCATATTCATTGTACCAATTGGCTGCATAAGTAAGTTTCCCGGAATATACACTGCGGACTTCTTCGATCAAGGCTTTCCAATATTCGGGCTTTTCAATTGCCAGGCGAGTAAATTCCGTTCCCAGGCAAAACATTTCCGCTCCTGCCTGCTCGGCCAGTTGAGCATATCTCATGATAAATTCACGATATGAATTTTGCCAGAGGACCCAATTTTCTTCATTGACAGGAAAAATATCTGATCGCCATTTCCCACTGGAAGGTCGATGCATCCAGACATGAGGTTTTACAAATACTTTAAGGCCCACTTCTCTGGCCCTTTGTATTTGACGAAGCCAGTACATGTTCCGTCGTTTGATACGTGAACTATCTCCTCTGTGATGGAATACTTCCGGGCTATCTATATCTTCCTGAAAACCCCAGGGCACCAGGGTAATCCATTGTATATTGTCATTGATTAAAAACTGAAAATTCGTAGAATCCAGTCTTCCAAAAACATGAGTTCCACGTTGCTTTTCCTCATGTGAGATACTTTTAATTTTCCCTCCTTCCAGAGAAGTTTTCTCAATGGTGCAAGAGAGTAATACAGCACTCAGGCCAAGTGCTGATAAAAATTTCTTAAAAGACGGGTTTTGGATCATTCTTTAATCGCTAGCTCTTTCACTTTTTCGTCGATCACGCTTAAGGCCAAATCAATCTCGGCGAGGTGAGTTCGGAAGGACACAACCGCACAGCGAATCACAAATTTGCCATTTAACACAGTAGACGAAAGAAATACACGGCCATCGTCCTGAATGGTTTTGACCAGCCTTTCGTTTATAGCATTTACATCACCTTTTTCGGCAACATACCTAAAATAAACAACAGATATATCAGGATGCGGGCCTACCTCAAACTCCGGTCTTTTGGAAATTTCTTCATAGAAGTACCTGGCCAAATGCACTTTTTCGGACAAGGAAGCTTTAAAGGGCGCGGTTCCATACAATTTGAGAGGCAGCCACATCCTAAGTGCCCGGAAGTGTTTCGATAATTCCGGTGAAAGGTCTGCTGGTGACATTTCTTCTGCTTCAAACGTATCCTGCATATAGTTGGCCTGAAAATAATGGGAGTTGTACAGTTTGCGTCGATCCCGAATCAAAACAGCACCAAGTCCATAAGGTATGAACATACTTTTGTGAGGATCCATCACTACGGAATCAGACATTTCAATGCCTCTTAGAGCATCATGCACCTCATCTGTAAGCAGAAAGAATCCGCCATAAGCTGCATCTATATGAAACCACAAATTATGTTTTTTTGCAATGACGCCAATTTCCTGAAGTGGGTCGATTACCCCCGTATCCGTAGTTCCTGCAGATGCAATGACTAACCATGGATTAAGGCCTTCTTTGAGATCACCCTGGATGATTTCCTGTAACGCATCCGGTTTGATTTTAAAGTGATCATCAAGGGGTATCTGACGGATAATAGCCTCCCCCATACCTGCAATTCTAAAAGCCTTATTGAGACAATGGTGCATCTGCTCGGAAACATAAATTACGGTCCGCTCTATGTCTCTCCCTTTGATTTCGTGGGCGTCCCGAGCCGTGACTACTGCCGTAAGATTGGCAATACTTCCGCCTGAAGTAAGATTCCCAGCAAAACCTCCAGGATAACCTACAAGCTCTCCCATCCACTGAATTAACTGATTTTCCATGCGTACGCCTCCTGGTGAGGCATAAAACACACCCTGATATTTGTTGTATACAGCCGCCAGGTAGTCTCCCAACGCCCCCAGATAGATTCCTCCGCCAGGAATGTAACCCAGGTGTCTTCCGGATGCGGCGTTGATTCCCGGCAACTCCAATTCATCCTGGACCTTAGAGAGAATTTCTTCCCAACTCTCCTTGCTCTCAACAGGCATCTCATAAGTCCTCTTACCTGTTTCGTCTTTCCCATAAACCGGGGAAGTGGCAAGGTTATCTAGAAATTGCTCTGCAATCTGTAACACATCCTCCCGCAATGACGCTCTTTCTTTAGCATCAGGAGACAGTTGTGCACTTTGTTCCTCCAATGCTTTAATGGTATGGATCAGGCTCATACTCCAATGATACATGAAATCTTAGTAGATGGGCAATTTTGTTGAATGCTTCACGGTATTGAGTACAAACGTGCTTTTGATCTCTCGAACATTCGGAATTGCGGCCAATTTCCCCGATGAAAACTCATGGTAGTGATTGAGGTCCCGAACCATCACTTTGAGTAAAAAATCGTTGGCACCTCCCATCAAATAGCATTCCGTTACTTCAGGTAGTTCCCGGACATCTTCTCGGAAAGAATGAATCAGGCTTAACTTTTGGCTCTCAAGAGCTACCGAGCAAAAAACCACCATGCCTTGAATAACTTCCCTATTTAACACGGCCACAAATTTCTCAATCAATCCCTCTTTCTCATACCGTTTGATCCGCTCATAAATAGGCGTTTTAGTAAGATTCAAGGCCTTTGATAGCTCATTGATATTGGTTCTGGAATCTTCTTGAAGATACTCCAGTAATTTGATGTCAATTTCATCCAGTTTCATGTGAGGAAAATTTCCTTAAAGAGGAGATATTCAAATCTACAAAAGTAATAATACCTAAAATATCATCACTATTCAGGATAAAAAACCAATATTATATGCCTCATAAGAATTAATCGTACAGATAGATAATTTTGAAGAAAAATACCTAAGAAGCATGAAGCCTGAAAGTCTGATGATGTCCCATGGTTTTAAACCAGAATTATCTGAAGGAGCCATAAAACCTCCAATATTCCAAACGTCGACTTTCGTCTTCAAAACAGCCGAAGAAGGAAAGAATTACTTCGAGGTAGCTTATGGTCTTCGGGATCAGGGACAGGAAGAAGAACTTGGGCTAATCTACAGTCGTATTAATAATCCTAATCTTGAAATCCTGGAGGATCGGCTTTGCCTTTGGGATAAGGCAGGGGATTGTGCGGTTTTCGAAAGCGGAATGTCGGCAATCAGTACGGTCTTATTGGAATTTTTAAAGCCAGGTGATCTACTGCTCTACAGCATGCCTACCTACGGCGGAACCGACCATTTTATAAACCATTATTTGAAATCTGTGGGAATAGATTCCATAGGATTTCTTCCCGGAACTTCAAAAGAAGAGTTAACTCAGATGATTCGGGAAAGTGGGAAATCTCATCAATTGAAGCTGATCTACTTGGAAACTCCTGCGAACCCCACAAATGACCTGATTGATATATCCATGTGCAGGGAGGTCGCAGATATCTTTGGAAACAATGAGAAAGTTCATCTTGCTGTGGATAATACCTACATGGGGCCGCTTTGGTCCCATCCCCTTGATCATGGCGCGGACCTGGTACTTTATTCGGCGACCAAATACATAGGAGGACACAGCGATTTGATTGCAGGCGCGGTACTGGGAAACAACGAATATATCGGGAGAGTTAAAACTCTCAGAACGTTTCTCGGTAACATGGCCAGTCCGCATACATGCTGGCTCTTATTGCGCAGCCTGGAAACACTGAAAGTCAGAATGGAGCAACAAGCCACCAATGCTCAAAAGATTGCCGATTACCTATCAAATCATCCCAAAGTCAAAAAAACACAGTACCTGGGTCATCTGAAACAGACAGCTTCTGATTATCCAATTTATCAAGCACAATATTCCTCTCCCGGAGCCATGATTTCTTTTGAATTGAACGGAACTCAAAAAGAAGCATTTGAATTTTTGAACCATTTAAAGCTTATCAAACTAGCAGTAAGTTTGGGTAGTACAGAAAGCCTGGTTCAGCATCCTGCCACCATGACACATGTTGGCATGGATCCTGATATAAGGTCCAGGCTGGGAATTACAGATAGCCTTATAAGACTTTCTGTTGGTATAGAGTACTACCGTGACCTGATCGCCGACATTGAGGTCGCTTTTAAAAATGTGGTCATTCCCGAAACTAAACTGTTGGTCATGTGAGTCTGCGGTTGAAGAGTTAACCTTTTTTCCGTCATGGACATGCGAGTCAAATTGATCAATTTCGACTGGGAAAAACAACCCGGAATTGATTTTGATATGGCCATCTCCAAGAAATCTTAATCGGACGGATCTGAATCACGATCCGAAAAAATCTCATCGCGTAGAATTCTACCTTCTAATATTATCTTTATTTCTAACCCAATCATTAAGCCAGGTTGGCTATTTTCGAGTTCCTTGAAACTCGCCTTTCACTTGCTGTATGATACGTACAATTCTAGTGCTTTGTATGCTGGCGCTTGTCAGCCCTTCACATGCCCAATTTGGTAAGAAGCTCAAACAAATGGGAGAGAAAGTCCAGCAGAAACTGGATGAAGAAGTTAGCTCGCTAACTAACAAGAAAAAAAGCAATGAGGGTTCAGAAGACACCACCACGGTTGCTAAGAAAAACACCTTTGTCAGTGGTAAACTTGCGGAACTCAGTGAACTGCAAGCCAAGCAGCTTCAAAAAGATACTTCCTTCTACAATTACACGCTGGCACAAGCTGAAAAAGTAGCCTTCTTTGACAGCAGAGACGATGAGCAAAATGTAGTATTGACTGCCTCAAAAAGGTATCGTGAATACCTGACAAGTAATGCCAAACTTCTTCCCCATGAAAAAGCTTTTGAACGTAATCGTATCGGCAGCAAAGTATTGGCCATCAACAAACCGATGGCGCTACTCAATTTCAACCTCGCACTCAAGAATTATATTGATCCGGAGCGACTGAAAGAATTCTTTCTTAAGAAACACAATGAGAACATCACCACGCTCCTACCGCCAACACTCGATGATACATTGACTATAGCTGATCGATACGCCCTCTGCAAAACGTTCTTAAACATGGGAATCTATTTTCATTCCCGCGGACAATACCTCCATGCTGAACAACTCAATAGAGCCTTACTTCCGTTCATCTCTGATCATTTAGGCCCCAAAAGCCTGGCTATGGCTTCAACGTACAATAACCTGGCATTGATTGAAAGGGACCTGGGCAACTATGCCGAAGCCGAGACTTATCTAAATCGCTCCCTCGAATTGATACAAGGAAGACGTAACGAAGAAAAACTCGACCGTGCTGTAATCATGAATAACCAGGCGATGCTCTTCCAGGAAATTGGGCAATACGATCGGGCGCTGGAAACCATGGATGAAGCACTTGTCCTGGCAGAAAAACATATTAGCAAAAAGGGAGATGATTACAGCAAACTTCAAATCAATAAGGCAGTCATTTTCAAATCTCAAAAGCAATATGAAGCCGCTGAAACCCTATTGTTACAGCTCAAAAAGAGCAAAGAACTGCGGTTTGGAAAAAGGCATCAGGATTATGCAGATATCGAAAGTCTACTGGCAGCTGTGTATATGGGGCAAGGCAAAAAAGACCATGTTGAATCTCTGCTAAAACACGCCCTTGACATCTACAAAAATAAGTTTTCCGAAAGCCATCCAGCCTACACCAGTACCCAGAGATTATTGGCCCAATTCTATTTCATGAATGACAATTATGAACAAGCCTGGATCCGAAGCAAGGATGTCTATCGGTTGGTTGGGACCAACTTTGGAAAACAACACCCGGACTATCAACAAATCCTGGAAGATCTGGCCGTCATTTCTTGGAATAGGAACCAAATGGATTCAGCATTTTACTACTTCCATGCCGCAAATGATTTAAAGCTAGAGCAGCTCGACAAGTTTTTTCCGGCACTAAGTGAAAACGAAAAAGCTAAACTATGGGCAAAACTCAGGCCCTCTTTTGTGAAATTCTATTCCTTCGCCAGTGATTATGGAACTTCCGAAGCTATTGAGGAAATGTACAACATTCAATTAGCTATTAAGGGCATACTATTGAGTACAACGACGAAAATGCGAAAGGAAATCCTGAACAACGAGGATGAATCTCTGAGGGATGACTATTTGGAATGGACCTATTTAAAGGAGGAGCTAGCCAATTACTACACTCTGTCCAAACAGGACCTTGTCGAACAGGGTATTAATCTGGATTCAATAGAAGGCGCGGCAAATGCTCTTGAAAAGCGAATGAGCTTAAAGAGTAGCGTATTTGCAGCTGCCAGCAAACTCACGACAACCAACACAAAATCCCTTTCAACAACTTTAGGACCTGATGAAGCTGCCGTGGAGATCATCCGTTTTCCAACCTTCAAAAAGCAATTCACTGAAGAGATTGTGTATGTCGCACTTGTTCTGGATGTTATGGGGATCAAGTATACTGTATTGAAAAACGGTGTAGAAATGGAAACGAGATTGGCCAGTCTGTACCGACGATCAATCGAATTCAAGATTCAGGACGATCGATCATATAACAATTTCTGGGAGCCCGTCGCGGCATTGGTTACTGACAAAAAGACCATCTACCTTTCCATGGACGGAATTTACAACCAGATCAACCTCAACACACTCCTGCGTCCCGATGGGTCGTACCTGGGAGACGAAACTTTGCTGATTCCAATTTCCAGTACAAGAGACATTTCAAAAATCAACAGAAAGAGCACACCTAAAAACAAGCTACTCATGTTCGGTTTTCCGGATTATGGCGGAACAGGAAAAGTGGCGGCTTTACCCGGCACAAAAACGGAGTTGGAGGAGATCAATAAAATAGCCCGAATCAAGGGAATCAAAACTGAGCAATACCTACAGGCCCAGGCCAATGAGGAAAAATTCAAAGCGGAATCAACAAACCCCGACGTGCTTCACATTGCCACTCATGGCTTTTTCCTCAATGATCTTACGGAAAGTGAGGAGATTGTATATGGAGTGGAGATCAGCAAAGCCAAAGAGAACCCTTTATTACGGTCCGGTTTGATGTTAGCGGATGCCGAAAATACCATTGCAAATGCGACAGAAGTAAGTGATGCCAACAATGGCATCCTTACTGCCTACGAGGCAATGACCCTGGACCTGGACCAAACGAAAATGGTAGTCTTAAGTGCCTGTGAGACCGGGCTCGGAGAAATACAAGCCGGAGAAGGTGTTTATGGATTGCAGCGCGCATTTCAAATTGCCGGTGCAGAAACAATCATCATGAGCCTATGGAAAGTAAATGATGAAGCCACTCAAAAACTGATGACTCACTTCTACGATGAATGGCTCACTACCGGAGATAAATTCGCGGCTTTTAAAAGTGCTCAACGAATCATTAGAGAGGAGTATGAAGCGCCTTACTATTGGGGAGCTTTTGTGATGTTAAATTAGGGAAATAGTAAATAACGAACCTCATTAATTTTGAGGATAGAAGTCAGTGACTGCCGACGCAATACTAATGTACCCGCAATCTCAACTCAAAAACATGTCCTATCCCGGAAAAGAAGAAATAAAGCACTTGAACCAGAAAGTAGATGCCTTATTTAAAGCCATTTCTTTTAAGGAAGGAAATGAGCCCAATATATCTCAGATAAAAGAATTGTTCATTGAAGGGGGATTACTGATCAATTGCAATGAAGCAACACCACAGGTTTTTCCAGTGGATGAATTCATTGAACATTTCATTGGGCTTTTCCAAAAAAAGCAGTTCACAAGCTTGTACGAAATAGAAGTTCATCATAAAACCAAGATTTACGATCATATTGCTCATCGCTTTAGCTTTTATGAAGCACGTATTTCAGCGAGCACCAAACCATTTGCAGTGGGGATTAACACGCTTCAATTCATCAAAATAGACGGAGACTGGAAAATCTCCTCTATGGCATGGAATGATGACCACCGTGGAGATGGTTTTTTTGAAAGAACAATGTCCTGTATAGAAAAAGGGTGATTAATCGTTTTGCTGAAAGTCTTAAATGGATTGACGTACGGAGAATTTTACTTTTTTTGTGAAATTATTTCACTTTACATAGGATTTAATATTCTACTCATCTAAATTCGCGGCATCAAACGAGATGATAAATCCTTTTTGTTCATTGGAC
This sequence comes from Cyclobacteriaceae bacterium, assembly GCA_965215825.1. Classification (GTDB taxonomy): domain Bacteria; phylum Bacteroidota; class Bacteroidia; order Cytophagales; family Cyclobacteriaceae; genus JAWPMT01. Next base: position 4,700,165 of record CBDCEM010000003.1, read on the forward strand.
TTAAGGATTTTTAAAACCTCGGCTCAGGTGAACATCCATGACCCACCTGATCATTCTTGCTATCCCCGATCAGTAATCTGGCAAAAGGCCAAACTATACTGTTTCAGGAAAAACAGTATGGTTGAATTACATATCATCGCTACCTCTGATGTTGAGGCGGGGATTCATTTGGCAAAAAATGCAGAAAACGAAATTCAAGAAAAGAAAACCTTCAAATAATAGAGGAAGTCGTCCACAAGAGGGGAACAGGCAGGAATGGGACAGAAAACCCAGGAAGAACAACAAACGTCCCAGGATCGAAGGCTCCGAACAAGAGGGTTCCCGGCAAGAGGGTCCTGACAGAGGCTACTCTGAAAGATCAAATAAAGGAGGTTCTCGTCCTGAACAACCACGGTTCAAGAAAGACCGTAAGAAATTCCGTTCCGGATCAGAACGATCCGAACAAGCACCAGAATGGGCTCGGCCCAGACAGTCACGTTTCGAGCAAGATCAACAAGATCAGCCGCGTTCCGAAAGGTGGAATTCTGACAGATCACGCCCTGATCGATCACGTCCCAAAAAGCGACGTAATGAGCGATCCAGAAGAACCTCAGGCAGAGACCTGAGCATGTACATTCATACGCCTGGAGAAGTAAAAGAAAAGGCTGCTCAATACGAACCGGAGCACTCGTTCGAAGAATTCCATGTCAATCAGGACTTACTTCAACGCATCAAACAAAAAGGCTTTACAGCACCTTCTGAAATCCAGGACAAAGCCATCCCAGTCTTATTGCAGGGAGATGATTTGATTGGTGTAGCAGGAACGGGTACTGGAAAAACAGCTGCGTTTTTGATTCCGATCATTGACCGATTGTTAGAAGAGCCTGAAGATCAAAGTGCACTCATCATCGCCCCAACCCGCGAGTTGGCAAGTCAGATCAATGATGAGTTTCGTTCACTGGTAAAAGGGTTGGGCATTTATTCCACCTGTTTGATTGGTGGGTTATCTGTCAGAGATTCCATCCAGGCTTTGAAGCGAACCAATCATATCGTCATTGGAACTCCCGGACGTTTACTTGACATGCATGATCGCGGCTTGCTTGATCTGGAAAATTTCGAAACACTCGTTCTCGATGAATTCGATCGAATGCTAGACATGGGCTTTAGTGACGAGATGCGAATGATCAACAAAGAGATGGTTAATAAACAGCAAACCATGTTGTTTTCAGCCACTGTAGATCCTTCACAAAGGAAATTGATCAATGAAATAGCAGGTGGTGCTCAGGAAGTACAAGCAGCGATGAACACCCAAAAGACGGATGCCATCCATCAGGACGTCTTGCATGTGAGAGGACAGGACAAGTTCCAGCTTATGCACGACTTGATTGCTGAGCAAGAAGAGGAAAAAGTCATTTTGTTTTGCGAAACCAAGCGGAAGGCAGATGAGATACTCAAACGCCTCAAAAATGAGGACATAAGGGCGGATGTCATTCACGGAGATAAAACCCAAAATGCACGTCAGACGGCTTTACGCAAGTTCAAAAGAGGAAACATTACCGTATTAGTAGCTACTGACGTAGTTGCCAGAGGCATTGATGTATCGGATGTCGCGTTGGTGATCAATTATGAACCACCAAGAAATTATACCGACTATGTTCATAGAATTGGCCGAACTGGTCGCGCTGGTAAAACTGGCCGGGCGATTACAATGATTGGTTAATCTTAAAGGATCATGGAATTCCAGTTTTATAAACTGGAATTCCTTAATTAAATTGGAGATCGACAATGACTAAATGAATCTCAACAACATCATTGCTTATTTCCGGGATTGTTATCGAGCAGATACCAGAACACTTTCCATAACCAATACATTCTCAAAAAAGGTTGAGAATCGGCTTGTAATTGAAGGCAATGATGAAATTTTAAACGGCAACTTAAAAGAATACCCCGTTTCATGGGACTATGCCTGGGCGGTGGAGAAAAATCTCTCTCTTTACATAACTGAAAAAGTATTCTATTGCTGCGCTTTCTCCATCATCGGCAGACAGGAAGAATTAAAACTAAGAGATAGTAAACTTTGTGCACCACTCTTCCTGTATCCCGCCAAAATCATTAAGCGGGAAGAGCATCATTTTGTTAGCATAGACCTTGATAAACGAATTATCAACATCAACTTCCTGAATACAATCAAGAAGCTGGAAACCACAGATCTCTATGAATCAATCTTAAATATCGATCCTGTTATTTCGGATCTGGGTACCATCGGAAATTTACAACGAACTCTTTCGAAACGGCTGCAGGATTTCCAAGCAGAAGATTTACTGATGTATCCTGCTCTTTCTTCCGAAAAGCAGCTTAAACGCATGTTGCAACCCAAGCAATTGGACAAGATAGATGGCTTCAAAATTGTACCCTCCATCACTTTTGGTGTTTTTAAGAGATCCACACATACGCAAGGGATTCTTAGCGAACTGTCTAAGATGTCAGAGCAATCCGATTTTTCCACAACCTTGCAATATCTGTTTGAAAAAAAAACTCCGTCATTTAACGAAACACTTGAAATTGGATACGTCCCTGCAGTACTCAGTGATGCGCAGAACAATGTGCTCACCACTGTCAATCAGCATCATACGTCTTTAGTTATTGGCCCACCAGGAACTGGTAAGTCATTCACCATCGCCTCATTAGCGTTAGACTTTTTAAGCAAAGGCAAATCCGTTTTAATAGCCTCCAAAACTGATCAGGCAGTAGATGTAATTCTCAAAAAGATTGAATATGATCTGAATATGAAGGGCCTGGCATTTCGAGCAGGAAGAAGCAACTATCGAAAATCACTCAAGGATCAACTTGAGGGAAAAATTTACAGACCTGGAGGAAAGCTGGAAGGAAGAATCGAAAAAATCGATTCGAAGAAAGATGAGCTAAGAAAATTAGACAGAGAAGAACAAGATGATTCAGCTCAGTTCGATCTACAAATCAGCAATGAGTTGAAATGGGGCAAGTTCGTCTCCCAATACAGTTATCGTAATAACCTTTTAAGAAAATTACAACTGAGATACATTGCCTGGAAAAACAAAAAGCAACTTCCTCATTGGGTAATAACTCAAAAGTTTTTGGAAGATTCTTCCAAAAGAATGAAGCTCATTAAAAAATTGATCCGAATGACTTTCGAGTATCAATTTGACCGAGCACTATTCAAGTCACGGGAAATGTACAGACTTTTTTTTAGGAGTCTGAGTTCCAGAAATAGTTCCAGGAAGGAAGAATTCTTCTCAAAAATTGACCTTGATCTATTGCTGGACACTCTGCCTATTTGGCTTGTGAACATGGCAGATATCCATAGCTTATTTCCGTTGAGAAAGGAAGTTTTCGATCTAGCCATTATCGATGAAGCTACTCAGTGTGATATTGCTAGTAGCATTCCCATCCTCCAAAGAGCAAAAAGAGTGGTTATCGTGGGGGACCCTCAACAATTAAGGCATATTTCTTTCCTATCCCGATCAGCCCAATCAACGCTTTTAAGAAAGAATAAAATTGATGCTTCCGGTGACGACCCACGATTTGACTATAGAAATATCAGCATTCTTGATCTGGTTAATGACCGTATTATAGATCAAAATCAGGTGTGTTTCCTTGATGAACATTTTCGAAGCAGTCCTGAGTTGATTAGATTCAGTAATGGTCATTTTTATGGAGACAAACTTCGGATTATGACCAATGCTCCTCAGATTAAAAAGTCTGAACCCTTCCAGATCATTGAATCAAATGGAGAAAGAGTAAAAGGGGTGAATGAAAAAGAAGCTCAGGACATTATTCAATACATCACGAAGACGATTGAGAGACAAAAACATCTCGACAATTATGCTGCTCAGACGATAGGAGTGCTATCACCTTTTCGTGAACAAGTAGATCGTTTAACCGATCTGCTCGTCGAGAAAATTGACCTCTTTGCAATAGAGAAACATCAGATCAAGTGCGGAACTGCTTATGCCTTTCAGGGTGAAGAACGAGATATTGTACTCATTTCATGGGCAATCGACGATCAATCGCATCACTCGGCAATTATTCACTTGAATAAACCAGAAGTCTTCAATGTTTCGATCACCAGAGCCAAGTCGAAGCAAGTGCTTTTTAAATCTTTCACAAAGAATAAGTTTCGGGACTCCTATTTGGTCAAATATCTTAGTCAAATCCAATCCGATCTTTCGAAAGTTGATGACACATTCCAGGCAACAAGAGATGAGTTTCTTCTTGACGTGAAAGAGCGCATTTCTGCAATGAAGTGGGATTATTGGATGAATTATAAGGTGGCAGGCGTATTATTGGACATCCTCTATCGGAAAGAAGGTCGTATTTATGGAATCAACTTAATAGGCTACCCTGGACAATTTGTTGATGCACTTGGCTTAGAAGATTACAAAATTCTGGTCAGGACAGGCATTAAAGTATTCCCTCTACCTTACACCTATTGGACATTCGATCGGGAAAATTGTTTTAATGAGTTATTAGCATTTTCCAACCCATAACATTTTCAAATCTTATGCGATTAAGAATATTTCGGAGAAATCCATTCTATTTCAGCAAATAGAATGGAATACTCACATAGTTATCGTTCTCCGGATCTTTCACCTGAATGGTATGTGTTCCCTCAGTGATCTGTTTAAGAGGAATAAAGGTCAGGTAACCTCGCTGATTAGTAGTTGTATTGTAATGAAAAAACCATTGATCAATTTCCATCTCTTCCCGATCGATGGCTACCTGAAAATAATGTTTGATCATTTTGAGTTTAACATCCGCTTCAGACGCGTCGGGATGAGTACGCTGCAAAGAGTCGAAAGACAGGTGTTCAAGGATTTCTCCTTCTTTTCTGATACTGGCAACTACAAATAAGCGTAGGACCTCTTCGGAAATGACATCAGAAGGGATTTGCGCCTTATCAGAAGGTTGTTCATGATTCTGATTTTGATAGAATCCGGAAAAGGCAGCTGCACCCCGTTTACTTTCCCAAAGCTGTAAACGAGAAAAAGTATCGCCTCTATAAAAAGAAACATTGTTTACTGATCCAATGATACTGGTGATTGTGAAAGTCACCAGAAAAAAGAAAAACCACCATCGGTTGAAATTGGTCACCATCCCATAGTAGATGGGACGATAGAATCGAGAAAGGGTCAGGTAGCCGATGATTCTATGCAGGGGCCAGAATAATTTTACGAACCAGGTATACCTTCGGAAATACCCCAAACTCAAAAAGTCAACCATTCCCAGAAAACCAATGGTTAACATGATCAGTACCCAAACTTGAAACAGGTTGAAGAATGTCCCTGAAAACCCGATATCAAAGTAGGCATAGCTGATCATAAAAGGAACGATGACCAGAATCAGAAGAAAAAAGTAACCTCCAAGCAGGCTCATGAACAGCATGAATGAAACACTGAACAGCACACTACAGAGTTTTTCCAGGCGAATCACAATATGTTCGAAAGACGAAATCGCCTCAACTTTGCTCTTGAAAGGTTCCTTATACTTCAGTTTGTCTTTTTGAATTCCTTGTGGAAAGGCATAACTCAAACCTACCATTCCTATCCAAACACCGCGACAAACAAGGTGCAATACCAGGCCAGAAATGAGCCAGTAAATACCCACTTTAAACATGGCCACCAGGTTATCAATATCGTTTAGGTCGCCATATATGTTCAGTTTGAAATATCGCAAAAGCTGATCAAGCATCGCGGGGACTCGCAACATGCCAAAAAGAACGATACCGGAGAGCAAGATTTCAGGTTCCCAGCTACGTTGCTGTAAGTCCGTAAGCCATTTTGGTACGATCGGTTTCTTTTCGGTGCCCATCGACACTAAAACTAACGAACATTAAGGAATTTGTAAACCACCTCCTGAAGAAAGCCCGACATCAAGGCAGATGTCGGGTCAATACAAATTTATGCTTCTTTGGCAATTTCGGTGAGGGAAAACCAATTGCCTGAATCATCAGAAAATAAAGCCTCATAACCATAAAATTCTTTAGTTGGGGGCTTTTGAAAGTTGACTCCTTTAGCCTTCATCTCTTCGTAGGTTGCATTGAGGTCATGACATTGAAAAACCCCAAAACCAAACGTTCCTTTTTTGATCAATTCCCTCAATTGACCTGCTGTGTCTTTATCGAGTACAGGCCCTTCCATTATGGGCATCAAGACAATTTCCAGGCCTTCCTGTTCTGGTGGGCACACCGTCAACCATCGCATCCCCGGCCCCATCGGAGCATCCGTCTTTACTTTAAATCCCAACGTATCAACATAAAATTTGTAAGCACTGTCCTGATCGAGGACATAGACGCTTACATGGTTCATTCTTGCGATCATTTGCTTTTTTGTTTAAGTCTCTGAAGCAAAAATTGTAAATGTCCTACTCCAAAACTTCTTGAAAATTGCTTTTCTCCAACCAGCCATTCTGATAAACAAAACAAGAAGGCACAAAATGAAATGGCTTTTCATTCATTGCTTTTTTAAGTCGCTGTTGCTCTTTCTGAAATTGCAGAGGCTTGGTTCCTACACTTTTTTTAAACAATCCACTGAAAGTCGTGATACTTTGAAACCCTATTTTAAAGCAAGTCTCTGTGACAGAATATCCTGCTTTTAGCATTTCCTGGGCCTTATTCATGCGCCGAGCAATCAGGTATTGCCTTGGGGTTATGCCATAGATGTCCTTAAAAGTGCGAATGAAGTGAAATTTCGAAAAACTTGCTTCATCCGCAATGTTGTCTACATCAATGTCTTGAGCGAAATGCTCATCAATGAACATCTTTGCTCGAACAATTCGGTGATACAAATAGAATTTAGGATAAGACACAGCAATTGCTTTATAAGCAAGATAGCCGCTTCTTACCAGTTAGCATGTCTCCTCATTCATTCCGCAAGGACTCCACAGGGTTATTTGTAGTCACTTTGCGGCTTTGGATCAATAGTGGCAAAAGGCTAATTGTCAGAATTAACATTGAGCTGAGGAATACCCACTCAGTACCGAAATTTGATACGTAGGCAAATCCTTCTTTCCAACTGGCAATTCCAAATAGACTTACCGGAATACCGATGACCATGGCCAGGATCATCAATCCAAAGAATTCCCGGCTCAAGACAAGAAGTATCTGATCGATACGGGCACCCAACACCTTCCGGATCCCGATTTCCTTCACTTTTCGATCCAGGGTCATGGTCAACAGACCATAGAGGCCAAGCACTACCATGATGATCGATAATACCGTGAAAATATTGCTGATCTTACCCAATCTCACATCCGCCTGGTATTGCTCCCGGTAACTATCTTCCAAAAAGTAGTAATCAAAGTAATTGCCGGGGTATATGGCATCGTATACCTGACGAATCTTAGCAATGGTTCCCTCTGCAGGCTGCCCTTCGTGTTTGACCAAAAAACTGTGCTGGGAACCCATGTATGGCAAAAACAGAATGGGCTCGATAGCATCATGGAGCGAAAGCTGGTGAAAGTCGTTGACCACTCCAACAATGGTCCATTCTTTTCGATGGAACTGCAGCCTTCTACCTATCGCGGCTTCTGCGCCTGCAAAACCCAAATGAGCCACAGCCGCTTCATTTAGCAACAATGACGTAACAAGGTTACCATCGAAATTGTGATCCGTAAACTCCAGGCTTCTCCCGGCAATGATGTCAAGTCCAAAAACCTCATCGAAATCGTGATCAACATGAATATTGTTCAGGGTCAAGTCTTTGGCTTCGGGATTACTCATGTTCCTTAATTGAAAAACCCGACTCATTTGATTCCCGGCCATGCGTCCGGTTGAAGATACCGATCTAACACCGGGGATAGTACCGGCCTCATTTTTGAAACGGTCCATTTTAGGAATGAACGTGCTGTCCCAATTCGTAAGTGCCGGACCGTATACCACCATCGAATGTTCAATATCCAGTCCCAGGTCTTTGTTGATCATGAAATCTATTTGCTGCGAAATCCCGAACGCGGCATTGATTAAAATGACGGCCAGGGCAAATTGAAAAATAACCAACCCCTTCCTAAGCCACTTGACCTCCCCACGTAATTTAAATTGACCATTGGTGATATCTCCGGCACGAAATCGGGTGATCAGCCATGCCGGGTACAGGGCAACTAATACAGTAATAAAGAGATAGGAAACAAAAAAGAATAGTAAAAAAGGAATACCGAATATGGTGCTTTCCAGCAACGTATCTACGCCCAGTTGAATCCCAGTAAGTGTGTTGAAGAAAGGCTGCAACAACCACACACTTGCTACCGAAAGTACTAGGGCAATGATATTGAACAACAAAGCTTCTGTTATGAATTGAAATACGATATGCTGTGTTCCTGCTCCCACGGACTTTCGAATGCCAATCTCCTTGGCACGTTGCAGGGATCGACTGGAAGTGAGATTGATGTAATTGATCCAGGCCACAGCCACGATAAAACAGGCAATGACTAACATGATCCACACTACCTTTCCATCTATGGTATGTCCAATCTCATATTCCATGGAATTGTCCATGTGGGCAGCCAATAAGGGCTGAAGACTGAATCGCTCCACACCTCCTGAGACTTCCCCTTCTCCAAAGTGACTGATTCCGAATGCTTCGAGTTTTTCATCCAACGATTTTGGGTCTACCCCTTCTGTCAACTTAACGTAATGATAGAAATCTGACCAGGTCCAGCTGTTGTCCGCACCTTCCCCGGAAAACGAAATGAAAGTTTTGTAGGAGACCAACAGGTCAAATTGTAAGTGAGACTGACCTGGCACATCTTTCATGATCCCGGTCACTTTCGTCGGGTTTCCATAGAGGTCAATTGTTTTTCCCAGTAAATCGGAAACAGGCTTCCCTGCCGGTAGTAAGCGTTCGGCAAAGCTTTTGGTGAAAACCACCTGAAAAGGACCATCCAATGCCGTGGCCCTATCACCATATAACATAGGGAAAGAAAAGAATTCCAGGAAGTGTTCATCTGCAGTGAGGTACTGATGCGACAAGTACAACTCATCTTCAAAACCAATGTACTCCCTTGAACTAATGGTCATTCGCGTGTATGCCTCTACTTCCGGAAATTCCTCATACAGTGCAGGCCCAATGGTCGGGTACGTAATGGTCCCATGCTGCACAAGTGAACCATTTTGGAACCGGCTATTAACTACCCGGTGGATCTTTTCAGCATCCGGAAAAAATCGATCAAAGCTTGTCTCGAAGAGCACATACTGAAAAATTAACAGCGCTACAGTCAGGCCAGACACCAACCCCATCAGATTGATCGCTGCATAAGTCCGGTTTCGGGCCAGGTCTCTCCAGGAGACTTTGACGTAGTTTTTGAATAGTGACATATGATTTTGAGTTTTTGACAATTGTTTTTTTCTGAGCCGATGGTAACGAAGAAAGGCCAGCGCATTCAGGCAATAGTTACGGTTGGCCCTCTTTGGGTTTCTGTCCCTATCCAACTCGTAGAGTTCTTCCAGGTCGCCAAATATGGACTCTTTTAAAGCCGGGTGGCAAACTCTTGTGATCAGGTAATTGACCAGTCGCCGGATCATTCGAATGCCACTTTAGGGATACCTTCCCACAATTTCTCGCGCATTCCCCGTGAGTTCTCAAGGGCTGTCTGTCCACTTTTCGTGACCCTGAACAACAACTTGCGTTTTCCTCCCCTTTCCCGAGTAGGTTCACTGTATCGGGACTCCAAAAAACTCTTTTCCTGCAACCGCTGCAACACATTATGAACTGTACTGATCGTAATAGACCGACTACACTTCTCCTCAATCTCCAATTTGATTACAACACCATACGCGTTATCAAACAGGTTGGCTACTACCAGCAATACAATCTCTTCCAGCTCTCCCAGGTGGGTTCCTTTCATGGTATTTATTTATTCGACATTTACGAATTTAATATATAATTCGTAAATGTCGAATAAATGTTTCAAAAAATATCTTATTGACATGTTGCAGCTCAATCTATCCTAATGATATCTCCTTGTTGGAATATGGTGGCTACTACTTCCAAACCTAATGTAGGTTGACCGTATAACTCCGGAGGCACACTGATATCAGCTAAATAAAGCATTCCACGTAGTGGCTTGACCTGTTTCTCGTAGAGACCTTTCTTTGGAAGGGCCAGTGTCAGCGTGGCATCCGCCCTCACGACCGGATCATGAATATCCCCAGATGTCAGATCAATCCCTGATGGTGTATCCAGTGATAAAACAGGGGTTTCTTGTTCATTGCTCCAACGGATCATGTCTGCAACAACTCCTGAGGGTTTGCCCTGGAGGCTGTAGCCAATGATTCCATCAATGATAAGATCATATCGATCTGCACACAAATCACCTGCGCCATGTACAAGGACATTCATTTTCTTTAATATGGCCAATTGATGGCCGGAGATATCTTTCATGTTATTTGGATTGCTCACAAAAACATCCACTTTATATCCCCAACTAATTAACCTGCGAGCACACACAAGGGCACCTCCCCCATTGCCCCCGGTACCCGCTAATACTGCCACCTTTGATTTATTGTTCAGGAATTTTGTCTTCGCGAGAATCGCAAGGCCTCTACCAGCGTTTTCCATCATCTGTATCAGCCTGATCTCATACTTCTCTATCATCAACCTATCCACCTCTATCATCTGCTCAGTAGTGAGCAGCGGTAAACTTCCGTGGTACTCAGGAATGGTCATCAGAAGTCAACTTTTTGATGACAATATCAGAATGACGAGCTGGCACAGCAACCCTAAAAGCAATGAATGGAAAAAGAGGATTTGGCACCCAATATTTCCATCCCAACATCGGCGATCTCTTACCATCTTCTGCCGTGAAATGGTACCAAAAGTAAATGAATTTGTAGGGACAAATTCCCGGGATTCCCGTAAAACGAAACCCCCGGGTTATGAGATTGGATTTGGCTATATAGTAATTGCCCTCAAATGGGAACATCCCCCAACCTTTTTCCCCTCTTGCGATGAGTTCTCCCGAAGGCTTGTGATAGATTTCAATGATTTCAGAGGGCATGGTCAATTAACCTATATTTGGAATCAAGTTAATCAAACACGCCCCTCTACCCTCTCCATAGTACTAATTTTATATCTAATTCGTCTATCACCGGACCTTGGAAAAAGCACCCAGATCAACACAGGTATTTGACGAATTGTCTCTCTTAGGCCTGTTCCCAAGATATATGCCAAACAGGATCATACCAGCACCACCCATCATCCAGGGTGTCAAAGTTTCATCAAGTACGAGCACGCCCAGAAATACCCCAATAACTGGCACCAAATAGGTAACCATCGCTGCGTAGCTTGGTCCCGCTTTGGCAATCAACTGGAAGTAAAGGATGAAGGCAATGGCCGTACCTAAAACTCCCAGCGCTATTACTGCGCTAATGGTAACCATGCTTAATGAAGTCATTGAAATCTCCTGCTCCGAGAAAAAGATAAATGGTATTAGATATAAGGTACCAATCAATAGCTGAGCAGCCGGAGCCTTAAACGAAGCAATTCCAGTCAGGTGTTTTTTCACCCAAACCCAACCAACTCCATAACTTACGGAAGCCAAAACCACGGCTGCAATTCCTGTTAGACTGGCATTCATCCCCTGGTTCAGGTTAGGATAAACCAACACGATCAAACCAAGGAAGCCAATCGCTATACCTCGAACTTTATTGGCAGGGATAGATTCATTTTGAAGCAAAAGGAAGGAAAATATTACAGTAAAAAAAGGTGTCGTACCATTCAACAAAGCTCCCAAAGAACTATCTATGAATTGCTGTCCCCAATTGATCAGCATAAATGGAAGTGCTACTGAAAAAAATGCCGCAACCGCAGAAGCCTTCCAAAAGCTTGAATCAGAGGGCAAGAAATCCTTTCGAATTAGCAGAATCACGTTGAGAAGCAAAGCCCCGATGCCAATCCTCAGGACAGAAAGCAACACAGGGTTAAGCTGAATCAAAGCGAGCTTGATAAATAGGAAAGATGGACCCCAGCACAAAGCCAGGAGTATCAGTAAGTGTATGCTTTTTAAGTTCATCTCAAAAAATTTAATTACCACTAAATGAACGGTTTCTGATAATCTTCGTATGATGAATAGGATGAATTGATTTTGAGAAAACGATGAAAAATATTAATACTTACTAAATGGAAATTCGACACTTAAGACTAATACGTGAAGTGGCTCAAACCAAAAGTTTGTCCAAAGCTAAGGAAGCCTTGTTTCTTTCTCAATCAGCGCTCAGCCATCAACTGAAAGAATTGGAAACACAACTAGGCACACAGATTTTTCATAGGGTTAACAAACAGCTAATTCTAACCACCGCTGGCAAAATGGTTCTGAACTCGGCAGAACGTATCTTAAAAGAATTGGAACAAACCGAACAATCGATCAAGCGGTTTGTATCTGGACAAACGGGTACGATTCGGTTATCAACCCAGTGCTATACTTGTTACCATTGGTTGCCCTCTTTGCTTACAGATTTCAAAAGAGAATTTCCAAACGTGGAAATAGAGATCTTACACAATAACGCTGCAGACACGGAAGACCAGGTACTCAGAGGTGATATAGATCTGGCGGTTATCTACGAATCCTCAGACTACTCGAACCTCGAATACGTGGAGCTCTTTCAAGACGAAATGTTTGCAATCGTACCCACAGGACACCCCTGGACTAAAAAACCATTTGTAGAGGCGAAGGATTTTGAAAACCAGCAGGTCATTATCCATTCTTTTCCTCTGGAATCTGTTACGTTATTCAAGCAAGTATTAATTCCGGAAGGAGTGCAACCTAAAAATGTCATTCAGGTTCAGGTACTGGAGGCCATCATAGAGATGGTGAAAGCCGGATTGGGGGTCAATGTTATGGCTAAATGGATCGTCGAACCCTTTCTGAAAGGCCACGGCATTGAGCTGGTTCCCGTGACCAAAAGAGGAATCAGCCGGAAATGGTATGCGATCTCATTGAAGCAAGATCGACCTCCACAGTACCTTACCAATTTCCTGGAGCACCTGCGATGTAATATTAGTCAGGTAGGGTGCAATGTACCAGTTGACGTTGGTTAGACATCCAGCAAGGCGTGTTCCAGGGTAACTTCAGCATAACCCTCATCGACCGGGCCCTCATCAAGATGATTGACCACAAATGTTGGTGCTTCTAACCCCTTGGGGTAATAGACATTTAGATTTCCGGTTCCGCGAGCCAGGCCTACGTTAATCACACCAGAATAGGATTCTGTTGCCTGGATGATGAAATCGGCTTTTCTGGAACCTCCATGTGCAGGTGGATACATCATGATGTCCGCATCTTCAGGATCTTCAGAATCACAGCAGAACACTAATTCATCTACAACAATTCTTCCCCCTACTCCTTCAATTTTAATAAAACCAGCTTTGGCTACCGTCAGCATTTGCAGATTCAAGTAAGTTGGAGAATTAATGGTCAAAGGATGCGCTTTAGTAGCCGTTTTATCAATGGCCGATGTGCCCAACACATGGACCGCATAACCATGAAAGTCCGTTTCCGCAAAAGTTTTGATGTCCAATGATTTTGCAACATAGCTATCCCAGTGCTTAATTGGGTAAGTACCTATCAGCGTCACACCATGATTCAGTTGCTCTACACTATGGCCTAATTTGCTTGCTCGTGTTTTAAAATCGCTCATCTCCTGATATTTTAAATTCTACTTTTCCGTTATTCAATAATCACGCCGGACAAGAACTCGTGAAAGTAAACATGAGAGCCAGCACGATGACATGTTGAAAATATGAATTTAGAACGTACGAGTAAAGCGAATTCACATCAAGAATTGATATTCTTCTAAAATTCAATAAATCCATGGTGATATTTATATTTATCCCATGTCTGAAGTCAACCAGCTTGCCAAACGATCTCGTGAGCCGCTCCTCAATGGAAAGTGGGTTAGCAACACCAACCTGAAGGAGCAGTTATCCGATATATCATTCACCCAGGCCGCTGCAAAATTGCCACACTCAATAGCTCAAAAAGATTCTACTTTCCAATCATGAGAATTATCGATCTGTCCAAAACGATTCAATACAATCCTGGTGATCCTTTCTTCATGAAGGTCAAGGTGAAACATAAGCCTCACAAGAAAGCCAAATGGTTGATCCGATACCTGGGACTTCCATTCAAATTATTTCCCAAAAACTTCACTGGCTGGGCAGATGACTCTATCCAAAAGATGGGCGTTCATTCTACCACGCACCTGGACGCTCCCTGGCATTATGGTCCACTTTGTGAAGGGAAAAAAGCCAAGACCATCGATGAAGTACCACTCGAATGGTGCTATGGAGAGGGATTGGTCCTGGACATGCGAGATAAACCAGATTTTGAAGCGATTTCTGTTAAGGACATTCAGGACTTTCTGACGAAGCACATGCTGGAGGTTAAACCCAACATGATTGTGCTGATTATGACTGGAAGGGATCAATACATGGGTACTGAGAAGTTTTTCACCCATGGTACCGGTATGAGCGCCGAAGCTACTAAATGGTTAATTGATCAGGGCGTGAAAATGATGGGCATTGACCAATGGGGATGGGACCTTCCGTTACCCTATCTGGTAGAAGAAGCTAAGAAGCAGCAAAATCCTGACTTATTTTGGGAAGCTCACTTAGTCGGAGTAGATAAAGAATATTGCCACATGGAGCAACTAACTAACCTGAACAGTTTACCCCATTCAGGATTTAACGTGGCCGCTTTCCCCTTGAAAATAAAAGGAGCAAGTGCCGGACCTACCAGGGTTGTTGCGATGATGGAGGATTAATTGACGAACCATATTGAAACGACTCAGGATCCAACCCTCTTATTACTCAGTTAAAGTTTTGGAAAGAATTTCCATAAAAAAACCAGATGTTTATTAGGCATCTGGTTCTTAAGGTGAATTTAGTTGATGTAAGGCTTAATAATAGATACAACCATACCATGGGTAAGGCTTATACCCACATATAGGACCACTGTTGTAGGTCTCACACCAGTTGGGAAAATTGGTGAAGTCCTCACGACAAGTTTGTGAAAATGAGATCCCGGTTGTTCTTTCATTCAACTCGATGTAATCGTAGATGCCCAGATTAATCTCCTCCTCAGTAGTCTTGAAGTATTCTACAAATTCAGCGCCCTCCGCATCTTTGGCAGTCACCGCATAGTAATATCCAAAACCATCCAGCTGATAAGCTTCTATGTTGGAGACTTCATCGATTCCCGCAAATTGTACCTCAAAACGATCAAAGAGGTCTTCATCGCATACGATAGACAAAAATTCAGGTCCTGTAGCCTCAGGATAAGATAATTCCATTTCCACTGGCTTGAATCCAACAAGCGTGACACAGATTACTGCAACAATCACCGTGTAAATTCTAACATTTTTCATAGGTTCATTTGATTTGATTTACAAGGAAATTAGTGCAGAAATTGGTTATATAAAAGGTGATTGTAAATTATTTATATATACTGTATTTATGTATGTATAATATATTATAACGGTATGAAATAACGTACCGTACAGTCGAAAATTCAACATTTATCCATAATGAAAATTTTCAATCAACTGAAAAAAACTAATGAAAAATAGCTGCAAGGATTCAGCGCACAAGTCCAGGGTGACTTCTACGCTCTTTCTCTCTTTCTCAGGAACTTACTGTGATCTCTCAGATGCGGAATGAATAGTTGCGGAATCTTACGCAAGGGTTTCATGGGTATTGTCCAAAAGCTGGGTCGTAGATCGTTAACCTCCCAGGCAATTCGATCTTCCTGATGGGCCAATAAACGGTTGGACATTGAACTTCCACCTACTCCCATTGTCTTCATGTTTACAAGCACTTCAGGCAAATAATAGGCGTTCAATCTGTGTTTGTACAAATACCTCAAGATTAACTCATAGTCTCCAGCTAGCTTAAAAGAGGGGTTGTACAGACCATATCTTTCATAGATCGATTTTCTAACAAAAAAAGTAGGATGAGGTATGCTCCAACCGAATTTGAATTTAATTGGCTTCAACTTACCTGACTTCCAAACCCGGTATACTTTATTCACTTGATTTCTGTGCACATAATGCAAATCCCCATATAGAAGATTAACAGTGGGATTAAGAAATGCTTCCATGACGTTCCCCAACACATTTTCATTTGCATATAGGTCATCAGAATTCAAAATCCCAATAACTTCTCCGGTTGCAGCAGATATCCCTTTATTCATTGCATCGTAGATACCATCATCCGGACCTGGGAGTACTTTTATATTAGCATTGACGGAATCAATGATTGATAAGGTATCGTCAATGGATCCCCCATCACAAATAATGTATTCAACATTAGGGTAATTCTGACATAGGATACATTCAATTGTGTCTCTAATGGTCTCGGCGCTATTGAGACAGACGGTAATAATTGATATCTTCATCTTCGTACGACGATATCTTCGACTACCAGCATATCCATCTTCGTTCTCAGAAAACAATTAATCGCATCTTGGGGAGTATTGACTATTGGCTCATTTTCATTGAAGGAAGTGTTTAGTAAAATAGGTATGGAAGTCTTGAGTTCAAATGCCTTAATCAGGTTATAGTATCGATTATTTTGGTGAGATTCTACTGTTTGCAATCGGCCAGTACCGTCAACATGGGTTACCGCCGGAATTAGTTCTCTTTTATCCTTCCGTACCCTGAATACTTTTTCCATGTATGGGGATGGGCCTTTAGAATCAAAAAAATCGCCAACCCGTTCATTCAAAACTGATGGAGCGAAAGGACGAAAGCTTTCTCGGCGTTTAATCTTGTAGTTTAGCAGTTCGCGCACATTTGCATCTCTGGGGTCTGCTAAAATCGACCGATTACCAAGGGCCCTGGGACCAAACTCCGATTTACCCTGAAACCATCCTACGACACCTTTATTTGAAATGCAATCAGAAACGACATCAAAGAGATCTTCATCTTCAAATTGGGTAAAGGAAATTCCCATTTTTTCCAGTATCCCTTTCACACTATCTCTGCTAAACTCACTTCCTGAGTAAGCATATGGTTGGTATCCCTTGCGCTCAATGTTCAATATGGAATGACGCAGGTAAAGCGCCGCCCCTATTGATGTACCGCCATCATGAGCGGCCGGAGGCACATAGAGCTCCTTAAATTTTGTGTTTTCCAGTATTTTTCCGTTAGCCACGGAGTTTTGTGCGACACCTCCACTTAAGCAGAGCACTTCCGAATTCGCTTTTTTGTATAATTCATCAGCAAGGTAGAATACGATTTCTTCGGTCACGAACTGAAGAGAGGCGGCAATATCTTTATGTCTTTGATCCAGTACGTCATCTTTACTTCTTGCAGGGCCCAGCAATTCAATTAATCCTTCGTCCCACATAGGGTGGATAAAGGGTTGCCCTTCTTCCCAGGACATCTTTATTCCCTGTTTGAAATGATTAAAGCATTTCTTCGACAATTTGAATTTCCCATTCCGCGTTGGCCAAATTACTTTTCTCAGTTCCTCGACATATCTTGGATTCCCATAGGGCGCAAGCCCCATGACTTTGTATTCATCTCCAAAATTCGGAAACCCCAGATACTGCGTTAATGCGGTATAAAAGTAGCCGACAGAATAAGGATAAGAAACGGATGAAAATACTTCGATATCATTGCCGATTCCCTGCCCCATCATGGTGGAGGTGAAGTCTCCCATGCCATCGATTGACAGTAGTGCCGCTTTGTCATAAGGAGAAGCAAAAAAGGACGAAGCCATATGAGACCTGTGGTGCTCAATGTTAAGAACTTTTCCCAGATGTTGTTGCGGTTCCTTAGGGTCTTTCAGAAGTTTAGCTATATCGTCGGAGATATTATTGATCTTACTTGCGTTTCGGGCTCTATTCAAAGAATTTAGGAAAAGCCTGGGATTTTGCAACACCGTCAGCGCCTTCTCAAAGATTTTTGCTTTCGGATCACGAGAGATAGCAAAGTAATCCACATCATGTATACTGAGGTTAGCTTCTGAAAGGCAATGGTCCAGAGCTTGAAATGGAAATCCTGCCCAATTTTTAATCCGATTGAGTCTTTCTTCCTCAATGGCTAGAATAAGTCTATCATCATCTAATAAACATACGGAAGAATTCCCGTGATACGCATTGATGCCGGCAATTATCAAATTTCTTCTATGTTGGCGGTGAAATTTAAACTTCGTGAAGTTATATAATTACATCGAGAAAAGATGCCTGTATGTCTCCAACATTGATTCGTCTCCCTTCAATGCTTGCATGAAATGAGTGCTTCTTTGGCAAAGCGCCTGATAATGAACTTCATCCATATCAAGCATTACTTCAATTTTTTTAGACAAATCTTCGACTTCCACATCCCAACCTAATCCTTTTTCTTCTAGATTTTTCCATGGTGTATGCTTACTGATCAGGACCGGGCGTGCACATGCCCATGCTTCGCAAATAACATGACCGAAGTTTTCACTTTGGCTTGGTAACACTAAAAAATGATGATTGGCTATTTGCTTCCTGATATGCTCTCTGGACTTAGGTCCATAAAATTCAACACGGACGCTATTTGGCAGCTTCTTTGCCAAAGAGAGGCATTTTCTGTAGTATTCTTGATGCTCCTGTGAACCATAAATACTTAATGTCACAGCTTTCTTAATCCCCTTAAATGCCTCCAAAAGAGGTTTCAAATTTTTAATCGGATGTACCCTCCCTACGAAGATCAACCTCACTTCTCCAATCACCTTAGGCAGGTGTTTCGACAAAAACTGTTCGGGATAAAAATTACCAACAATAACAGAATTGATCTTTTCGCCGAATTTTTTTCGAGTCCATCTCTCCTCTTCGGTAGAAGTATGCTGCCAAACTATTCTTCTCCAAATTGGTAATTTCCTAACCAATGACAAAAACAGTTTCTTTTTAAAACTCTTAATTTCAAGGGCCCTGGGAAGCAGCATGCCTCTCGGATTGAGAATCACTTTAATATCACTACTCAGAAAGTGCATCATCAATAATGGAATTAAAGTATAGTGCATTGAGAACATGCTATTCAGGTAGATAAAATCAGGAGTAACTCTCTGCACAAGCTTTCTGTAAGATATCGGACTCAAGGGACTGCCTGCATAATAGACTTTAACATGATGTTGCCAATCCACCCATTGATTTTTCGGCACTTCAAGCTTATCAGTCTGGTCCAAATCATGATCTGATGTGAGTACGAAGAGTTCAAATTCAGCACTCAACGACGCACAAAAATTAATCACCGAAGTTATCGGCCCTCCGGCCTTAAATGCCGGATCAAACCAGTCCGTAACAATTAATATTCTTTGTTTCACAACTAATCCAGATGGGTTCGAATCCAATTTCCCAAAATAACTAAAGTCCATATCCGGCTCCAGTGGATGCGTCTATTTCCTGATTGGAACTCCCACCAAAGCCTTTCCACCTCAACCTGGTTGAAGAGATCATAGTTAGACAATTTATTTAGTTCATTTTGTGCAAACCCTTTAAGTTCATGTTTCAACCAATGTTCCCACGGCAGTGCAAATCCTTGTTTTTTGCGATGAACTATCTCTGTAGGAAGTAAATTTCCTAATGTCTGAATCAACAAGTGCTTTGGAGATGGCCCAAACTTTAATGATCCTGGAGTGGCCAATACCTTCTCAACAAGTCGATGGTCCAGAAAAGGCACCCTAACCTCTAGTCCATGTGCCATGCTCATTTGGTCCGTATCTCTCAATAAAACATTTTCTGTATAGGAACTCAATTCAAGGGCCGATATGGAAGCAATCGTATCTAAATGCTTAAAATGGGTTAAATTACTTTGGGCATTTTCAGGCTCCTCGACCAGGAATAATTGATCGACTTCCTTCGCAGTAGCAATACTCCTGAAAATGGGGTATAGAGAATTCAGGTCACTTCCTGAAACACTCAACAGCGATTGCAGCTTCGCACCCCGATGAGATGGAATCATTTGCTTCAATAGAAAGGCTAGGGGCTGGCGGCATAGTGATGGCAATCTATAAATCAACTGACGACCGACCGCTGGCAATTGCTTGAAAACCGGATAACCTGCAAACAATTCATCTCCCCCCAGGCCCGATAGTGCCACCTTAATTCCTCTGTTACGAACCGCCTCCGAGATGATGTAAGTATTTACACCATCTGCAGTGGGTGAATCCATTGCTTGAAGAGTATCAGGGATTTTAGAAAGGAGGTCTTCTGGTGTCAGTATCAAATTCTCATGGTTGGTCTCAAATTTTTTTGACACCAGCCTGGCAAAAGAGGACTCATCGTATTGATCCTCTTTGAATCCAATGGAAAACGTATTGACCTTTTGGAGTTTAAGCTCGGACAACAGGCCTACTATGGCACTGGAATCAATACCACCAGAAAGGAAGGCACCTAAATCCACATCGGCTACAGTTCTCTCAGAAACCGCATCCAACAAGTGTGGTTTCAATGCATCCAAATCCGCACCTTCCTCTAAGTCCGTTGTTTTTATGCCTTCTAAACTCCAATATTTTTGAATTGAAAATTTCCCTTCTCTATACACACCATAACAACCGGCCGGTAATTGTTGTACTCCATCGATCAATGTTTCAGGGGTAGGAATCGACTGATTGATCAAAAATGTCTTCAATGATTGCATATTGAGCAGGGGCCTCATCACGCCCGCGTGAATAATTGCCCTTAATTCTGAACTGAATGAGAAGCCTTTTTTGGTGGAGTAATACAAGGGCTTGATCCCCAGGCGATCTCGAGCGACGAATAAGGACTGTCGTTCTGTATCCCAGATTGCGAATGAAAACATACCATTCAAATACTGCAGTACTTCTTCACCCCACTTTTCATAACCTGCTAATAAAATCTCCGAATCAGATTCTGTTCTAAATTTATAAGGAATTAGCTTTAACCTAATCTCGCGGTAATTGTAGATCTCGCCATTGAACACCAGCCAGAAACGTCCATTTTTACTTATTAGAGGTTGATTTGACCGTTGATCCAAGTCGATAATTGCAAGTCTTCTATGTCCAAGGCATGCGTATTGATCAGACACAATTCCATTCGCGTCTGGTCCTCTGTGTGCTTGCAAATCGTTCATTTTGGAAACATACCCCCTTGCTTCCTCCTCTTCTAACCCTACAACTCCAGCGATACCACACATTACGCAAACTGCTCTTTTGTTCTATTTTGAATCTGATGCTTTGTGATTTTCCAATCCTCCATTAACATCTGACGATTCCTCAAAGTTCTGCTCATACAAAAAGGCTAAAATCATAGTACACTTTTGTGGCTGTTTCATAAATTATAATGGAGCACCTATGATTTACGTGCATAAAAAATAGATTTCCTGTACCAAAAAATAGAAATCACAATCAGCAATCCATAACCTGTAAAGGTAATTAGACCCAAAAATCGATAACGATTTAATATAAAGGTACGAATGGATAAATAATTAACATCATCCCCAATAACTACTGAAATAGCACTTCTAAGTAAAGGCATGATGAAGGGTATTTTTTCCCAGTTCGTGTACCTGACTTGTTGATAATTATAAGATGAATCATAATCCGGAGGTAATGTGCTTGAAATTTCATTCCAAGCAGCACCAACTTCCTCAAAACTCATAAGTTGGTTCTCATCATTCTCAAACGAGAGATTATATAGCGCATCTAAAGCAACATACCGTTCCTGAATTTCAGCTTCTACCAAAACATGGCATGTTTGCCCATCAACATCCTGCATTTGGGCAATTCTGACAGGAATATTTGCTCGTTGCAATAGTCTGGCTAGTACTTGAGCATGACTACCACATGCCCCTTTTGAATCCATTAAGTGTGAATCGGAGGAACGAAAGAACTTATCTTTCAAACCCAGATGAGGTTGATATTGGAAAAGCGTATTTCGATACGACAATAAATCGTGGGTAGTTCCAAGCAAAGTCAATGCCTTTTCACGTTGATCCATCTCTTCCGTAATCACCTTGTTTACAATTTGATCAAAAAGTGCATCTTCATGTGACCACATAATCCATAAAAAAAGAGAAGTCATAAAGAACAAACCATGCATGAAGGATAGAATAACGGCTATTTTAATTGCTCCTTTTTCTCTAGTCATATTTCATTATTTATTACTTCCTTCATTCCATTCAAAGTATCAAATTATTTAATTAAAAACACAACCAAAGAGACCTATTTGGGTAATTGGTTTAGGTAGATAAATCCGCACCTGAGTACTGCTATTCGGATTCCCTAATGAGCTCATTTATTCGCTTATCAAAATGCTCAAAAGTGAAATTAGATTGAAGGTAGTCAAACCCATTCGATCCCAATTCTCTAATAAGTTTTTCATCATTGGTCATCTTCAAAATAGCCTCTTTAATTTCCTGTGGTGATCTGTTAACAAGAAAACCTGTATTCCCGTTTACGATCACATCTGAGCTACCACAAGCTATCGCACCTATACAGGGTTTTTTAAAAGACATGGCTTCCAAAAACACGATCCCAAACCCCTCTCCACTACTCGGAAGTAAAAAGAAACTACACGCCGCATACATCTTTTTTAACTCCTCATCTGGTACGGCCTTTTGAAATTCAATAATGTTCTGTAGGCGGAGTTTACTAACCAACTGTTCATGCTTTGTTACATCATCGCCATGAGCTACCACAATGTACTTCCAATCATTTTCTTCCAGGTAGTCTTTTGCTTCTGCTATTGCCTCAATCGATTCAAGAATTCCTTTATAACTCTCTTCCTGACTAAGTCTGGCAATCGAAAGAAAGTACTTCTGATAATCCCTTTCGAATCCTTCAACATTCCAGTCCTGGGGAAGGGTATTAAAAATTTTGAAGATCTTACGTTTTACAACATCGCTTTCTTCGTGAAATTTTTCTTTTGTATATTGGCTGACGGCCCAGAATTGATTTACAAACCCCGCTAAGAACCGCTGCTTTTTATTCAGGCTCCAAGCTTCGACTCCATGCAAAATCACGACCACCTTTATTTTGAATAACCAGGCGATAAAGGCAAAAGGGAGAAAGTTGATATGGCCCAGAACAATCGTTGAAGGTTTTTGAAAAACGGATTGGATGAAAGCAAGAAGAAAATGAAATTTCTTGCGATTGTAACCGGCTACGGCATTCAAAGTATTCGAATCATTGAGGGAGTATATGTTGGCGCTTCCTGAGAGAACTTGGATCAAATTTCTATTAAATCGGGGAATACCTCCATGACCTTGAACCTGGGTGAAGAAACAATGGATGTTTTTATGTCTATTCATTTAACGCGATCAAAATTCCCATAAGCCTGATGAAGATTTTAACTGCACTTATTCAAAGATAAATCGGAGCAATCTGGACTGGCTTATAAAGCTTAAAATATCTGACAGTACAGGTTAATACTATCGTAGTGATTTTCATAAGAGATAAAGCAATGCTTGCATAAATCTTTTCGAAGTAAATCAGTTTCGTGAGTTGCATTATTAAATTAATTCCTGGAAACGATTAAAATGTCATGCACCAAAGCCTGTCTCTATTTCAAAGTGAAATTCCAAATACTTTTTTTGAAATATAAAATGTCAATGCAATTAAGAAAATCGCCTTAATGACATGATTAAAAACCGTCACCACATCAGTCTCCACAACGACAGCTTGTACCCAGATCAACCCAGTCCAAAACAACAAAGTTGGTTTCTTCCTGATGCTTTTCAATAACTTTTGGTTGAATGTATTGAAAAAAAGTCCGTAAAAAAATAAGAACACCGCCCCTCCTTTTATTCCAAAATTCACATACGCGTCTCCTAAAGGAGCTATATTCATACTGGTATTCCCAACCAACTCTTGTCCCGTAAATCGCTCAAAATTCTCCTTTCCACCCGCTTTCGGCTTATTTGGCCAAAAGATTCTTGGAACAAACGATCCAAGGAGTGCATTAAAAACGGTTTCTCCCTCCGCGAAGGGCTCGTGTAGAGGCGTGTGATTAATCGCTAAACCTGTAAGTCTGCCTTGATTAAAACGATGGATAAAATTGACATTAGTCTCTTCGTCACTCAAGAAATCAGGGTTTTCAAATCGATCAATGATCAACTCAATCAACAAAGAGGAATGATTTTCGTGGCTATTAGTCTCCCCTCCATACCAAGCCACTGCGCGATACTGAGTTTTAATACTTTGTATCGCCAAAACGGCAAAAACTCCCAAAGCTGCTAGTAAAATTCTCGGCAGAAGCCGTATAGGGCGACTAATGAGAAAGACAATAGCTAAGAGCGCTGCCCAGAAAATCAGGCTACCAAACATACCAGAATTCACTGAACCCAACGCTGTAAACAGGAATACCGCTGCATAAAAGAGGACATTGTATTTAGATTTTGTGAAAAACAAATAACAAACACCCACATACATAAATTGAGAAAAAAGGGCAAAGAGAAACCCCAGGGATGCAGGCACAAATTGCCCGGTAAAATGACAGATAATTCCGAAAATGACCAATCGCTTTCCAATTCCACTTTTTGTGCTGATATCCTCAATAATTAACTGTCGCATTGACTTCAAAGAGAAACCGGAAGACTTGATAGGGAAATAGATCCCCAGGAGGAGCATTAGGGTTCCTGGTAGGGCAACGTTAAAGTAAGTTTCAAAAGGAACTGGCATTTGCAGCCATTCATAACCCACAAGAATGGCCTGTTCCTGTTTATAGGCAATTGCAGGCACCCAGAGCCAAAGCGCAGGAGCCATGAAGGCCAGCAAATCAATCATACCGAATCTTTTGCCCACCGCATTGATTAAGATGACCAGAACGGACAAGCTTATGAAGGACGTAATAATCAGGTACAATTCTAAGGTATAAACCACCCGAATAAACCAATAGTCAATGAGCAACGCCATACAAACTACAAAAAATAGTCGCTCTATGATATTGGAATATTTATGCTTAGCCTTCATGCTTATCGAAGCTGCTCTTCAAGGAATTCTTAACATCGGCAATCACCGGCAAAAAAACCACCTCGTAATTCAGATCTTCTCGAAAATCCTTGATGGCCAGGGCAGAAAGTTCCGTATAGGATCTCATGATTTCGGATATTGTTGTGTCCAGTGACTCAGTAGATAAATCACTAGAAAATGCCCATTCATATGGATCCAGGTATTTACGATAATGTCCGGTATCAAAGTAGATTACAGGCAAGCCACAGCTGGCATACTCATAGATTTTATTGGAGGCTGTACCTGCACTTTGATAATTGACCCCAACCGGCTTTATTCCTGCCAAGCCGATATGATGCTTAGAGGTTTCAATAGCCACTTCCTGGTAGGGGCCTACCCCTTTGATGACGACTCTGTCTTCCACTTGATATTTAGATACTAGTTCTTCCAAATCATCCTTAAAGGATTCATCCATAGGTCCTTTCAACGTGAGAAGCATCATTTTTTTACTACTCGCCATATACGCCAGCATTTCTTCAATTCCACGGTTCCTCGTTACTCTACCTTGAAAGATGACCTTAATCAACTGCGAATCTTTCTCTTTCACATCAGTGATTTTCAAAAGAGAGGTTAAAGGGTAGTTCGGTATCACCAAAGGCTTTGCCTTTAATAAATGCAAGGGGAATTGAGTGGCTCTCTCTTCCGTTGGTACTGAGAAAATATTTAGCCTCGGGAAAATATCCTTGTCAACCTTGGAAGCGAACCAACCAATCGAATATTTTCTAATAAGATCCATTTGTGGGACATCATGGTTATGGTACCAGACCATTGCTTTCGTCTTAGTCCATTTGAGCACCCAATACATCCCGTACAAAGCCAGGTTATCATAAACGATGATCAAGCCTGGATTCTCCGTTGCCACAATTCGTTTCATTTTTCGAATGAAACGAATAAATTGAAGGATTTTATTAATCAATGAAGGGTTAGTCGGCTCCATTTGACTCCATCGACTCTCAACAACATTTGATGGGAAATCATTGGAATTGAGAGAATTGGGTCGAAATACAACAAAGATCTTCTCAAATTCCCGTGCCAGCAAATGAATCGCATTCCTTGTTGGAGGGAATTGATCCGGGTGATTGTAGATTGCGAGCAATACAGATTTCGTTTGTATCCGAGTCATGTAATTTGATCTTTCATCTCACCTATCATATTCGAGAGTGCTTTTGCCCGATCAAAATAGGAATATCCACTTGTTTCACTACGATTTAAAGCTTGTTCTTTGATTTGACGTGCATGATTGGGGTTACGAACT
The DNA here is from genome assembly GCA_965215825.1 of Cyclobacteriaceae bacterium. Taxonomy (GTDB): domain Bacteria; phylum Bacteroidota; class Bacteroidia; order Cytophagales; family Cyclobacteriaceae; genus JAWPMT01. The sequence goes on from CBDCEM010000003.1 coordinate 4,726,367, forward strand.
AAAAAATCAAGTTTGTCAATCAATTCCTCAATATCACTAAAAAAGATGGCTTCCTTATCTTCTTCAAAATAACTCATTTGTTCATCGGTTCTCTGGGAGATCAGTACCCCTCCGTATCCCGGCACCTCAAAAGTTCTCATATTATGAGATTGCTCTCTCATGTTTTGTGGACGAAGCAAATTAATTACTCCAGCCGACCTGCTAACTACGTTTGCATATTCTTCACCAATCAGATACCGGTTTTGAAAGCTAGTAGCAACTTCTTTGCCCCTACTCATCAGGGACCAATCTTGATTTCCATAAATTTCAAGATTCACCTTATCCGTCATTTGAGACAACCACTCTTCTCTATCTTGATCCCAAGCACCCACAAACAAGAATGATGGCACCTCCTTATTTAAATTTTGTGCCTTCTTTATCATCCTTGCATCGTATCCAAAGGGTATACACCCAGCGGGGACACCTTCACGACTCAGTTGTTCTTTAATTTCCTGAGAGTACGTGAGATACAAATCATACATCGAAATGCACTCAGTAATATTTTTACTCGATACAGTTTCTTTCTCGAAATAAAATGGATGGTCTGGATTGTAGTTGACAAGAATCCCTTCCTCGCTTCTTAATTCTTGTAGGGTGTCGGGAGTAATGTCCTCTCCTTTAAAAATCAATACGACATCTGGTTTGACTTCACGGTATCGCTGTATAATGACCTTATTGACTTTTTGACGAATCCGCGTGATCTGCAACTTGTGCCAAACTTTCCCAAAAAGAGATTCTGTCATGTCATGAAATCCAACAAAGGTTTCCACAGGAATGATCTCATGCCCCAGTAACTTAAGGTTATGAGCATAAGTTTTTTCTAAAGCAATCTCACGAAAACTTCCAATAATCAATATTTTCATGGGTATCTACTTGTCACCTCAATAATATTATTCATCATAACATCATAGTTCCAAACTTCCAGAATATTATCATTCACCTCCTGGACATTTCCCATTTCAAATTCTTCGAAAACAGCAATAATATTTCCTTTTAGTGCACTGAAATCTTTGTACTTATAGACGAACCCATTCTCACCGGGACGGATTAAGTCGTAGGCGGAACCTACCCGATCCGAAGCAATGACCGGAAGTCCACACGCCAGCGCTTCCTGCACCGATACACCCCAAGGCTCATTTGCCGCTGGGTGAATGAACAAGTCAGCTATACCATAAAGTTTGGGCAATTCCTTATATGGCCAATGTCCAAGAAATGTGACAGGAATATTTAAATCCGACGCACGTTCTTTCAATTGATCTCTATCTGGGCCATCGCCAGCTACAATCAAGTGAAGGTCCTTTCTTTCAATATTGTGTAATGCTTCTAAAACATCCCATGGACTCTCTCTGCCAACCAGTTTTGATAGACATAAAATAACTTTCTGATCACCTTTAACACCAAGCTCGTGACGAAATGTCATTCTCTCTATATCAGATAGGTTACTTCCTGTTTTAAAAAAGTGATTATCTATTACGTATGAAACACAACTTATGTATTGTTCTTTCACACCATAGGACTGTAGATATTGCTCACACAAGCTACCAGTAACGAAAAAATGACAGAAGTATTTCTGGCAGAGGTAAATTAGCATACTGCGATACATCCGCTTAGGCCACGTTTCTGAGGCAAACAAAACAGTATCTAACTTTAGTGCCGCAGGTATTCCCATCCGTTTACAAAGGAATATTAGCCGTATGAGGAATTGGCTATTATACCCACTAATAACCACCAAATCGTAACTCTCATCCATGAATTGCGACTGAACTTCAGCAAGTCTTTTTTTCCCAGACAATCTGAAATATTGATAGTCTTTGTACAAATCAATTCCCCATTTAACCTTGATACCTAGTTCTTCATCCAGGTTTCCTTCCGCATTTCCCACATTGTAGTAATATACATGTAGTATCTCAGGTTTCATTTTCTCAAACCTGCGAAAAAAGGGCACCTCAAACTGAGTAGGGTGGCTTACGATGTAAGCAATTTTCATGTGCTATGTCTATGGGTTAGTTATTTTCAGCACCTATTAATTTATCTCTTTTCAATCCACAAACAACCTCCGGTATGTTCGTAAGTTAAAGGCATTTCCTTGAAAGCATGTTGGTGGTATTGTGCAAATAGTCGGAAAATATCTGAATCTTGAATTCAGAACTATCTACGAATTTAGTGCCCTAATTTCTTGAATGTATAATTGTTATCGCTCAATTCATACATCCGTTGCACATCCATTTCTCTATTCTCGGAATAATTTCTAAAATGAAATACACCCTCCGGGCCTTTTTCATCTAATTCTAAAAAAATAGGCGTGTTAGAGTTTTCGAAATCAATTCGAGGAACAGGTTGCGCATGTATGCCATGTCTTCTTAAACTCCTGGCCACAAATACATCATCTGCTATTGCTAAGTCCTTTTTAGATTCCAGCAACTTTTGTACATTGGATTTGCTGAGAAAAAATCCACAGCCTGAAGCGAACCTCTCCGAAAAAATTTTACATAAGCTCCAGATGGATGAACGGTACCATTGGAATCGGGGAAACAAAGGAATCTGAAAAAGTCCGTAATTATAAGGCACCGGAACACCCGCGTAGAAATTCTCAGCAGCATGCTCTTCATAGAATCGAAGCATACCATCAATATCAATTGAAGATGAATGATTGGTCCGATAAATACAGTCGTAACTAATTCCTGATGATTCTAAAACCTCTAATGCTTTCAACAACTTCTCAGTGAGATTATCATAGCTATCATCCACATCAAGATAGATATTATCATCTCTAAAATCAGGCTTTGATCCGCCATAGTAGAAAATCACTCTTATTCCTTTGGCTCTGGCTTCATTCACCCATGTTTCCCTGCAAGCTTTGTCAAACGCCGCATACTTTTCATCGAGACAAGCAAGAACTAAAATAACTAGTTTGGTATTCTTCTCCATCACTTCTTCAAAGACCTTTCAGTAATTTCTCTTGTGAGTTCACCTACAAGGGATAAACCCTTCAAGTTCAGTATTTCATCAGCGTTGGGCTTCATATCCCTGTAATTCAAAGCATCAACCTCTCTAAATATCTCTTCATCTATCTGCAATTGATCTTCCGGGATCTCTCCCTTAGGGAGCAATATTCCTAATCCCAGGTCTGTATTCAAAACTTGTATTTCGAGCGTTAGATCCATTGTCTTCTTCAGATAAACAATGGTTTTCCAAACATCACCACACCATGTTCCATCAAACCCTTCTACGCCTACCAAGTCTCCTTGGGTGGGTACATTTTCGGTAGGGAGTGCCGCAGCTTCTGTGGGTGGGTAGCAATCATGCATCACAATGATGCCATTGGCATTTAAATGACGCAAAGAATTGAGCGCATCGTTTAACGAAGCTCTAAACGTGTGGAGACCATCAATAAAAACTACATCGAATTTCTTGATCCGTTTCAGGTACTCCGCCCTTTTACTAAAGAATATATCGCTTTCTTCCTCATAATATTGATTAGAAAGGTTTTTGGGATTCTTATACAACCACTTAACCTTTCTTCTAAGAGGAATGTGAAAGTAAGGATCTACCGCTACTTTCTTCGAGGCTTTTATGGGTAAAAAATTCAACCCTTGTTGCACGCCTATCTCCAGATATCTGTTAAAGTTAGAAACTTCGAAAATTTGCTGTATCAGCTCTGTACGATTCACTTACTTAGCGATTAAAGAGTTTATTAAATGTATCAAAGTCCGGTAGTGCTCATATAAATTTTATTTAAGATAATGTTCCATTTAATTGAATTAAAAGACCATATCAAGTCAAAGATCCATAATTAGGAATAAATCATTACCACAATACTCTCTATAACGCACTTGGAACCTCATCATCTATTACAAAACCTAAGAACTTCACTATTAATGAGTTCCAGTTCTACTGCGTATTAGTAGAGTAAAAAGGAATTTTACTTTATTGAGGTCGTATCATATGTGCACTTTCTCTGCTAAAGTCGAAAAAGAATTTTAAAACAACAATGATATTTTTGCTCAAAATCAATCCCAGACCATTTAATAAACATCCATTTATTTCAAAAACATCGGATTGTGTAAGCGTCGGACCTGACCAAATATTCTCGATTGAATACACCTCACAAGATTCCATAGTTATGCGACACCAATCGCCATTAGAGAGGTCGCCAGTTGGAACCAATTTTAGTAGCTCGTAAGCTTTTGATTAGATTTTCATGTTTTTCAAGCACGAATAGATATGGAAAAAAATGCATGCCTTTAACCGTGGATTGAAAATTTGACACCTCTGACTCAAGTATATCAGAATCAGGGCTATTAAAAAAATTCAGATCATGAACCAGATTTGTGCAATACTCAGCAAACCTATTTCCTACGCCATGGATGTCTTCACACAAATAAATCCCTCCTGGATTCAAGAATGGTAAGCTTTCTTCGAATGTCACTCGTTGTTGATCCACGGAATGTCCGCCATCATCTATAATAATGTCTACCGGACCTATTTGGTGAAATAAAGATCTCCAAAAACTTCGATCTGCCTGATCTCCGATAAATACAGTTGTGTGCTCATTTTCATACTGCTTACAATCTTCTTTAATATCTATGCCATAAACTTTACATTCTGCTCCAAGGTAAGATTTCCACATCCCTAAACTTCCTCCACTGTACATTCCGATTTCAAGTATTTTGACTTCCTTCTCAATGAATTTCTTTAAATAATTGTGATATACATCAAAGTAATGCTCCCACTTAAAAATCCCATTTCTTTCGTTGTTTCCTTGAAAATAATCCCATAAAGGATTGTCCATCTTTTTGTTTTCAGAACTTATGTCAGCAGTCACATTTAACCGTTCATAATTTCTTAAAAATTCATCCGATCGCAGTTTTTGCCCAAAGAACTTTGTCCAGGTCAAGAACTTTTTCGGATTCGCTATTATTCTTATAATCAACAAAAAAACCTGTTTGATCCTCAACATATAATAGAGTAGAAATTACTAAAATTTACCCCCGGACGATCACATGCAGGAACCCTCCTTACCATGTCATTTTGCCAAAAAGGTAGCTTATCTCCTCTCATTAAAAGTTCATCACAGCGCAACCGCATTATTATCATAAAACCTATGAAGTCCCAAACAATTGACGAAGTAGATAAGTCCAAGATTATCCCAAATATAAATTAAGATGCTAAAACCAAAAACGGCCATTGAATTCGGAAATAAAACATATCATTCAGAAATCATCGAGGTAACATTTTCCGGAAAGGAACATTGCTAATTAGGGTCTGCTGAAAAACTCAGAGGTTAAGATTATTCAATTCACGTTCATAGGGGCTTAAAAGCCACTTTATTCGAAATATGTTATCTCTAAGCTCTTTGCAGTATACTCGGAAGAGTTTTATGATCCATTGTTGTGCTGAAAAACTCAGGCAATATGGTACCGTCCCAGCCAATTTGACCAGGTTCAGTACCAGGATAATGGATGCTACCCATGATTCACTTGTTTGTTTAAGCCTAGCACGAATACGATTCATTCCATATCCGTTCTTGGCTTGCCCAAATTTTCCTTCGATGGGATTACGCTCTCCCGGACTTACGTGGTTTGCCACTGCCTTAGCCGATGGGCGGCCAAGTGGCTTAGCTGCCAGCTTTATGTTATTCTTTTTGAGCCACCGGCGGTTATCTCTTGACCAATACAACTTATCAGCTATGACCTTCTCGGGATAGTACCCAAATCGCTGTTTGTAGTTCTCTACGTATTCCTCTAAATGCGTGCCTTCATTGAATGCATCCCAGGAAATAGTATCTATAAAGGCATATCCGTCTACCAGCGAGAGATGCAATTTGGATCCAAACTCTGTCTTGGCTCTGGCCTTGCCTCGAACAATCGGACGAACATGAGGTTGATGTATGCTTACGATTCTATCTGCTACACTGTGTTTACGTTCCTCAAACATCTCTTGCTGTTGAGCGAACAGAGTTTGTATTACCATAAACATTCTTTGTTCCCGCCTGGAGAGAGGAAATGCCTCAAAAGTATCCAACATAGTATGAATATGAGCAATGTCCCTGCGTAAGTACCGTAACTGCTTGCCTATTGCTTTGCGTACTATTCTCCTGCTCGGATTACGATTCTGAGCAACTTTTAGGTATTCCTTGCGAGCTACTTTTCGATAAGTCCGTGGCTTTTTCTCAAAGTCTCCTTTTTCATGGAGCGTGTCAATGATCTTCTCTGTGTGCTTGCGTGCTTCATTGAGTAGATTCAAGTCCGTTGGATAGGCAATGTCTTGAGGAGATACGGTTGCATCCATAAGTAACTCCCCTTTACGCTTATCCCTATCAGGAGGATCTTCATCATCTTCTTGCTCTTGCGATGAACCGACTGAGCCAGAGGCTTGAAGTATGCGCATATTCATCTCATTTAAGATCTCTTCCCCCAACCGCTTCCTGATCTCGACAAACAAGGAAGGATCGAAAGGTGATCGTGTAGAAAAACCACTGTAGCCTAGGAAATACTGCATGTAAATGTTCTCGGTGATTTGATGGATGGTCTCCCTATCATCGAGGTTGCACATGTGTTTGATGATCAATGCTCCAATGACTACCCTGGGATTTAGTGGAGGTCTACCGGTGGACTTACGGCTGTAGTGACGTTCATACAAGGAAACCAGATCATCCCAAGGGATTTTACTGGCTAGCTGTACCCAACGATTATTAGGATCAAGATCTTGCGAAAACCCAGTCTCAAACCCAGAAATAACCAGCTGGTTCTGGCTCACATAACTGGTTGTAGGTGCACGCTTTTTAGAGGGTCGTTTCACTTTCCTTTGCACTTTGGCTTCCTAAAAGATAATGAAAATACCGCCCTAGGACACAAAGGAAATCTTTTTAGCGTTTCTCAGCAGACCCTAATTACATAAAAATAAATTCAATCAAGTTGCTCTTCTGGATTACTTGGCTAGTATACACCTGACACGCTACCCCATCGAATGTTTCAATTAATTGCCCCTTTCATACTCTGATCCTAGGTAACACCATAACGAATCAATGGCCCAAAACTTGGCAATTGTCCGGTACCATAAAAATCATCGTAAGACACTTCGAACATCATCCCCCTAGTAACCCAATCTTTACTTACCCCATTTTGAGTCAAATCCAGGTCCATGGTGTATTTACCAGGTATGAGAGGTAATTCTTTTATGTTGAGATCGAAATATCCTTTCTCCTTGTCTGCCAATATCTGGGGATTGGTGAGTCCACCGGAAAAAAATTGTGCGACGATGGTATAACGTTGATCGTATACAGCCACACCAAAATTGAACGTCCCTGCATCTTTCGGACATTCATAGTATAATCTTAATGTGCAGCTTCGTCCGGCACGTATTAAGTCCAAAGGCTCTTTTTCAGCATCTAGAAATTTCCCTTTAGTGAAATAAAAGTCTGAGAAAGGAGTCCGAACAGCTGAAAAACCCTGCAATTCTTCATTGGACAAGTTTGTTTTGTAATATAATTCCACAACCTCCTTTATCCCGCCATCTGCTTTAACCGCGCCAGAAGAAAGCAAAATACCTCTGGAGCATAACCGTTCGATCATTTCCATCTGATGGCTTACGAAAATCACTGTTTTCCCATCATGCGCCACTTCATCCATTTTCTTAAGGCACCTTTTCTGAAACTCCATATCACCTACAGCCAAAACCTCATCAACCATCAATATATCAGGTTCTAAATGAGCCGCAACAGCAAATGCCAGCCGTACGTGCATCCCTGTCGAATACCTCTTAATGGGCGTATCTATAAACTCTTCTACTCCAGAAAAGTCAATGATTGAATCGAAGTTTTTCTTAATCTCTGATTTGGTGAGTCCCATTAAGGAACCATTAAAAAAAATATTTTCTCTTCCAGTCAGTTCAGAATGAAATCCTGTGCCTACCTCTAGCAATGAGGCAGACCTGCCTCTCATGGTTACTTTTCCCCTGGTTGGGGGTGTAATTCTTGATAGTATTTTTAGGAAAGTACTTTTACCAGCCCCGTTTTTGCCTACAATCCCAACAGCTTCACCTTTTTCTATGGTGAAGCTGATATCATTCAGCGCACAAAATACGTTATTCGAATTTCTTTTGCTTTTCCGAAAGAGTCCTGAGAGTGATTCACGAAGGCTACCGTATTCAATATACTCTCCCTTTCTAAACTCTTTGGTGATGTGATCTACCTCAATAATGGGTTTCATATTCAAGCAATTGCTAAAGCGTCCCAAAAGTAACGCCAATAAGATGTTGTAAAAAATGACTTAAGCTGAAAATCCAATATCCAAATGAACTAACTTTATTTTATATGGCCAGAGAGGCAATAACAATTAACAGTATTGAATAGTACTAATCACTGTCTCTTTTTATTGCTGGTTTAAAACTCACCTTCAGAAGTCTTATTCAATTGATGGAGGGGTCGAGTTATTTGATCAAGGCTCTTAATTTCAATATGTTATTAAATCCATCCATCGGTACAAGGTTCCGTTGTTTTATACTCTGAAAGCTCCAGTATTAGAAAACCCAGCTCTTTCAATCTTGGTCGAAATGGATCAATGAATTCACATAGTCAGAATAAAATCTGTAAATAAAGTTTTGGGAATTGTTCATGAGTACATATCACCTTTTGGTAAGTCCTCAATCCCAATACATACTCCAGGTTTACACAAAGGTTCAATGGCTTTAGGCTTCATCAATTAACTTTTGCTCTCATTCATATCTGACCTATACTTTGATCCTGGATATTTGCTTACCCTTATAAAGGTGATAATAATACCTTAGCAAATCTACAGGTTGTTTGTACCATTTTGGCTTGTACAAATTATAAGTACTTCCCCACATTTGCACACCAAATACTTCCTTATCATCTCGAAAGTCTCTCAAGCTTGCACGAAATCCTGTTACTCCCCGATGGTGAATTGGATAAAAAACCTTTGCCGCCACAACATGAATGGAAGGCCTAAATTTTTCAATCATGTCGGTGAGATATAACGGACCCGTTTTTTCCCATGTCTTTTTGGCTGGTTGGTTAACATTGATATTTTCAATCATCTTTTGCATGAATGGTTCACCTGCAAGGCAACCCAATACTCCGTTGGCAACGAGATTTGGCATTTCTTCACTCCCCTCTCTTCCGGCAATCAATGTGAATCCGGCATTTGAAGTTTGCTCCAATAGAGGTTCTATAGACTTGAGGCAGTATTCATCTGAGTCTATGTAAATGCCACCATACCGGAACAGAATCTCATACCGTAAGATATCAGACTTTTGATGCCAATTAGGAGAAGTGTCGAAGGCCTCTTGATTGACAAGTTTTGGGATGTTCTTTTCCGTCCATAACATATATTCCCAATCCGGATGATACTTTTTCCAGGATTTCATTGCTCGCTTTGGCGGAATAAGTGGCCCCAACCAAATTTGATGAATAATTTTAGGTATTTGTGTCAAAATCTAGTGGTTAGTTCTGCGTGAAATCCGATCAATTGTAATCGCAAGATGTTCTGCAAAGCGATAGCCCATCGCTTTGTAAACATACCTAAATAACAAGCTTTCTCGAATCGGTTGAAAATCGGGAAAGTTATCATGAATGATCTTCAATAGATGTATCGCCTCCTTCATATCCCATTTCGCCAAATTCCGGGTAATGTTAAAGAGTTTATCAGGAAGTTGGTCTTTTATTCCTTTGTGCGTCGAGGAGTTCAGTAGCTCAAGGTGGTTCAACCAAAATCGCTTATTATCCTTCCAATACTTGACTCCTCTTGAAGAAGAAAGGCTTTTGTGGTTCGCGTACTTATGGTGATTCGTAAACCTACCGGGGCAGTACCCAATATTGTATTTCAATAAAAAATGCATCAGCAGGTTTGCATCCTCATGAGCCACTTTAAAAGACGTATCGAAGCCACGTAATTGCTCAAAAATTGCACGGCTCCACAAATAAGAGTGAATAGGGTGCCAACCCTCTCCGAGTAGTAAGCCAAGTATGAACTCTTTCGATGAATCATGCCATTCACTATAAGTAATCTCCTCCCCATCATGATAGACAAATCTCCAGTCAGAATAAACTAAATCCAATTTATTGTCAAAAGCAAACTGGCTTTGGCATTCAAGTTTACCGGGTTCAAGCGTGTCATCAACGTCCAGAAATTGAAGAAAATCACCGGTAGCATGAGCCGCCCCAAGGTTCCTGGCGTAAGAAACATTCGCCTTTTCCGTCCAAAAATATTTGGCATGAGGGAGTGTCGCATTTATTTCAGGTTCTACCCCTTGCTTGGTCCCATTTTCAACGAGTATGATTTCACAGCCTCTGTCATGATAATAAACAAGGTTTTTGCACAATTGCCGAATAAATAATTGGCCATTATAAACGGGAATAATAATCGATACTGGAGGGGCCATATTCATAGATTAATCAGAGCCCGCAATTTCAGCATGTTGTTAAATCCAATAAGCCTTGAAAGCCATAAGGCTTTCTTGCCACCAAAGGGCTCCAGTTTATCAAAGCCTAGTGTTTTGATTCTCTCCCTACATAAATCCGTGAATTCTGAATGCTTAGGATAATATTCATATATGAATGAGAGATAGTTTTTCATTAACGCATGCCTGACTCTTTCAGAATCTTCAATAGCCAAAACATTTCTTTCATAGCTTAGATAACTTTTATATAATGACTCAATCGCACCCTGATTTACCAATTGACTCAAACTATCGTTCAGGCCTGATCGATAATAGACCATTGCCTCCCGGCAAAAAATCACCCTGGAAGACAGTAGCAGTACTCGAGCGAAAAATTCACCATCATCATTCATAGTGATCTCCTCATCCCAACCTCCACTTTTTTCAATCAGCTCACGAGGCGTTAACCAACAGGAAGTTTGCATCATGCCCCCCGACTCCCAGGCATCCAATAGCCAGTTAAGTGGTTGGTCATAGTCCTCCCAAACCTTCTCGGGAGAAAAACTTGCCTGTTCCCAGGATATAAAGAATCTACCCCATGTACTTGATGCTATAGCATTTGGATACTGCATTAAGCAGTTCATCTGAATCTCGATTTTCTCCGGTGAAAGCAAATCATCTGCATCCAGGTACTGTATATAATTTCCCGTACTATTTTCAAAGGCCACATTGCGTGCATGTGATGCTCCCCTATTTTCAGTACTTATCACTTTGACCCCTCGAGGTTCGAAGTGTTTTGCATAATCCAAACTGCGGTCTTTAGATCCATCATCAACTACGACAATTTCCTTATCAAACCATGTTTGCGACAGTGCTGATTCTAGTGTTTCAGTGATAAAATGTTCCGCATTGAACATGGGAATTAATATCGATACCTTTTTCAAATCCATGTAACAGATAAATCAATATCGTGATTTTTCACACTACTGTCCAGAAAAAGGAGCAATATCTTTGTGGAATTTTATGCAACTAAGTATATCATCACCACTCAGGTCCTGTAATTCTAATAGACGCTAGGCAATATCAGCAAAGAATCTTTCTGTACGCTTGAAAGTGTATACACCCACAATAAACAATACAACCATGGAGGTCAGACTAATAGACATCATCAGGGTATCTAATTCCACAGAAGTAAAAGGGAATCTTGATAAGTTCAATGCAGTAAACATTGGATTAATTGCAAAGACATATTTTAGCCAGAGATAATCATTCAATATCGAAACGGGATATATTACTGGAGTAACGAACATCATTAATTGGATCATAAAAGGCACAATAAACCTAAAATCCCGATACTTGATATTCAGAGCTGCTATCATGGACCCAATACCAAACGCTGTTATGATAGTAATCAGAACCGCAGATGGAATACTGACAAATAATTGAATTAAAGAAAATTCAAATCCCTCTTGTGTCACACTGTAAAAAATGATCATCAAAATGAAAAGCAATGCGGTAATTGCATAATCAAACAAGGCAACAATCACACTACTGATTGGGATTATTAACCTCGGAAAAAACACTTTCTTAATCATCTCAGCATTGGAGAGCATGCTATTGCTCGCATTCGATAGACTCGTGGTGAACAAGGTCCAGATGATCAAACCGCTGAAATAGAATATTGGAGCAGGGACATTATCCGTCGGCACATTCAGAATTCTACTAAAGAATACTGTAAAAATGGCCATCATCGATAAAGGTTGTAAAACAGCCCATAAAAACCCCAGGACCGTTTGCTTGTATTTGACGTTTATGTCGCGCCAAACATACGAAGCCAATAATCCCTTGTATCTAACGAGTTCCTTAAGTTCCAAATTGAACTTACCAGGAGGAGCAATAATTATTTCTTTTGAAGGCTGTGCTTTCAAGGTTTATGTTTGATTATTTGTTAAATAAGATTCCAGATATGCTCATCGATCTATTGAAAAAATTTCTTTAATCGATCCTTAAAACTAGTTTCATTCTCTTGATAGTATCCATAATCATAACCTCGATAATTGCCATAGCCTCTTCCCATTTTAATGCCATTCAACACTACTCCTATATTGATTAGTTTCCCTTTACTGGCATCGTGTAAAAGATTTACATCAGTCTTTCTTGTATAAGAAGCGCGAAGCACATAAATACTTGCGTTGACCAAGTTCTTTAACAAAAATGCATCGGCCACAAGGCCAACAGGTGGAGTATCAATGATAATTATATCATATCTCAATTTTAATTCTTCAATCAAAATTCTCATTTTTTCTCCTAGAATCAATTCAGAGGGATTTGGAGGAATGGGACCACTTGCTATGAAATCAAAGTTTTCATGTCCTTCTACTTTCTGTATTAAGGAATTTATATCAGATGTACTACCTGAAAGGAAATTTGAAATTCCTATTACTGAGGAATCAAACATCCCTAAATAGGAAGCGAGTTTTGGTTTTCTTAAATCCAATTCAATTGCTATTACGGATTTATCTGATTTGGAAATAATAGACGCCAAATTCATACTAAGAAAGGTCTTCCCTTCTCCACTTCGAGAGGAAGTAACGAGGACCACATTTGGCTCATCGGGTTTTGAAAATAAGAAGGTCAGGTTAGTCCTGATCAGTCTTATCATTTCAGAAATTACAGATTTGTTCCCTAAGTCCCCTATAATCTTATCACTAGTCTTGGTTTTTGCCACACTCCCTAGAAAAGGTGTTTCCGACAGTTTCTTTAATTCCATTTCATTATGAATCGTCTTATCCAAAAATTCAATTATCAGAAAAAGTAATCCAGGCAAGGCCAATCCAATAACTAAGAACATGAGGTAAACTCTCAGCTTATTCGGAGATATATATCGTCCAACAATTGGCGCATCTATGATAGTTGTACTTGTAACTTCCGACGCTAAAGTGATAGCGGTTTCTTCTCTTCTCTGAAGCAAATAAGTAAAAAGTGTCTCTTTAATTTTTTGTTGACGTATGATTTGCAACAACTCACGTTCGTACCTGGGCACTTCCGAAATTCGGTCTTCAACAGGACTCAACTGATTCTTATAGAAGTCTTGTTGCTTTGAAAGTTGATCATTTTTGATATCTATCCAATTCAGGATATTTTCTCTGTTTTTGACAAGTTCTTTGTCAATAATTTGTATAGATGGGTTAGCATCTGTAGCCGAAACCAATAACCTGCTACGCTCAGAAAGTAACTCGTTAAATTGTGTGATAAGGTCGTTCTGAAGGTCTTGATCACTGGAACCTATATTGAAAGGCAGGTAATCTAACAATTCAAAATCATTTGAGAGCTTATATTTAATATTCTCAAGAAGGCTCCTCTTCAATTCTAATTCTGCGATCATCTGATCTTTGGCGTTAACCTCAGCCAGAAAATCCGATGTAGTACTAGATAGCTCTAACGGAACGTCTATGCGTCTCTTGTAATCTTCAACCTCTTTCTCTACATTAAAAAGCTCCTTCGAAATGATTGTTAGCCGGTCATCAATAAATTCAATCATGGTCCTTGCGGAGCGCTTATTTTTATTCAATACGTATGTATTGTATGCATTCACTAATTCATTGAGTATAAGAATCGCCCGCCCGGAAAACGAATCTTCAATGGATAACTCCAGCACATTGGACCTGTTAATCCTTCTAACGGCAAGTCTTGAAGCATATTTACGTGCCGCATCATCCGGCCAGGCAATCTGAATAATCAAGGGATCTTTATTGACCTGATTGTTACTGATAAATATACTTGCCCCTTTATATTCAATAATTTCCTCAAAAGTTCCTTTCAGGGTATCCGTATTATTCAGAATCAATGTAAAATCCTCATTATCAGTTGGTTCTATTTCTAACTTGGCCCCATAAAGCGATCTAGGAGAACCTTGCGTCAGTAATTTGAAAGGAAGATTTTCATAGACCTCTTTTAATCCAAATCGAGTTTCGATGTAGTAGGTTTTGTCTAAACCTAGCTTTGTGACGACCCTGGACATGATCTCACGAGATTTAATAATTTCAATTTCATCCGAAATCGAGCCTCCGGCAGTTGATGAAAGAGGAGCTATCAACCCCATGGGATCAATCCCGGCTTGCTTATCATTCTGATCGATCAATACCTTACCACTAACAGGATATATTATTGGAAGGGTCTGAAGCCTCCACCAGGCAAGACCGAGGGATAAAATGGTCATCAACAAAAAGACATACCAGTATCTCAGGTACCTCATCATGAGGGACCAAATACTTAACGCTCCAAATTCCTCCGAAACTGCTATATCAACGTCTGAGGGGCCTTTGTCCATGATCTATCGAGAAATCGAAATGATTAAAGAAGTCAGTGATATTCCTACTCCCAAAACAGGTAAAATCACGCTACTGAATGGTTGAGCAGAGACGGTGGTAGTCCTTCCTTTTGTTGGAGGAACATAGATGATATCATTTTGTCTCAAATAATAATAAGGTGATGAAAAGATCTCTGAAGACAGTAAATTTAAGACAGCAAATTCACGTTTCCCGTTCTGTTCTCTTATTATTTGAACTTGTTCACGATTACCGAAATCGGAAATATCACCTGCCTGTGTTATTGCTTCTACAATTGTCAACGTCTGATCTATTGTACTGATCGCTCCGGGTATTCGCACTTCTCCGAGTACATTTACCCTAAAGTTTGTCAAACGAATATTCACAATTGCATCCTTCAGGAATGGTGCTAATTTCTCAAGTAAGAATGTTTTAGCCTCCGGTAAAGTGAAACCTGACACCTTTAGTGTTCCCAAACCTGGAAAGTCAATATTCCCATCAGCGTCTACCAAAAAGTCACTAATTCTCAAATTTTGCTCCCTTAACTGGTCTCCGGAACTGGTCAGATTAAATGGAGCCGCCGCTTTAGCATCAAAGCTACTCACCCTAATGGCTAATATATCATCTGGTTGTATGGTTATTGCAATTTGATTTGCAATGTCCTGATTTGCAATTTGACTATTCTCTCCATCGGTTTGGAAGTTGATAAATTTCTTGTGGGATACACACGATGAAAGTAAAAACAACCCTACGCATATTCCTAATACTCCATTTCTCATCTCAACTACTTGCTTGTCCAGGTAATATAGAAGTGTATTTGACCGAATTGATCGTAATTTAGTTAAAAAGGGAAAATCACAGCAAAGAATCATTTCTGAGCAGTTTTAAGGCTGCACTATGCATTCTATAAAAGATGAAAAAGTCCTCTGATTCCACGGTGGAGTTATTCGAAGAAGCAGTCTCAAGCTGCGATTTTTTTCGTTTAGGTCACAAAAATCATTCACTTGTAGAATTTCACGAGACTATACTGTCAATCATTGTAAAACCTGTGGATGAAGTATCTAGAATCTTCAGTAAAGGGTAAATTTTCCAATGGTTATATTAAAACTACTCCCACCCCCAAACAAATGATTGGATAAGCAACCTGAATGCACTAATATCGTTCAGCATTTCAAGCTGCTAAGGCGAGAGGTAAGTATGACATTGACAAATCCGATATTTCTATGGGGGCTCCTCGCATTGGCAGTCCCAATCATCGTTCATTTATTTGCATTTCGAAGAACCAAAAAGGTCTACTTTTCGAATATTTCGCTGATCAATCAGGTCAAGGATGAAACTAAATCCAGAAGTCGCCTGCAACACCTTCTGATCATGGCCTGCAGGTTGCTATTTTTCCTTTTTCTGATCTTCGCTTTTTTACAACCTTCTTTTAATCAGGGGGAAGAATTATCTCGTAGATCTATCCTTTATGTTGACAATTCCTACAGCATGTCTGGCGAAGTGGGGCCTGGGATCTCGGGACTGGACGAAGCTTTGAACCTTGTCAACGCCTATGTGAAAAGGCAACCAAGAGATCATGAATTTGTGATACTCACCAACGACTATGCTTCTTTCGCGAGTCAATTTCAATCTCAGGATGAGACCCTAGACTACCTAACGGAAGTCTCTTATAGTCCCAGGTCCAGAACTTTTGAATCTGTCATGTCTCGCGTCGCCAGTTACCAACAGCAAAATGCGAACGTGTTTTTGTTTTCGGATTTTCAGAGATCTACACTTGGCGCATTGACAACTAATGAAATCCCTTCCGGAAAAATCTATGCAACTGCTATTACTACCGGTACATCCGGCAACATATATGTGGATACTACTTACTTACTGAATCCATTTGTAAACCTCGGTGAAAAGAATGAAGTGGTTTTCGAAGTACGAAATACGGGACAGGACGCGTATGATAACTTAACGATGCGCTTGTTGAATGAAAGCAAACTTGTAGGGTCACAAACCCTTTCAATACCTCCAGAAGGCAAGTCAACTGTCAATTTTGAATTAGACCAGTCTGCACTACAAAGCGAACGTTTGATATTGACATTCGAGGATTTTCCGGTCACATTTGATAATGATTTTGCCCTTGCAGTACCTGCTACCCCCAAGGTAAAAGTCACCGTGATCACAGACAATGATCAATCATACCTTTCACGGGTTTATGGAAATTCAGAGTTATTTGATCTTACAATTTTCACATCTGACAACATTGATTTCTCAAAGCTAGGCGGTATTGACCTGTTGGTTGTTGAGGGGATGAACGACGTTCCAGGATGGCTACTGGGGCAGATGGGACAAATTGAGCACATGGTTTGGATTCCTGCCGCGCAAGTGAATCCCACGATGTTTGCCCAAACTTTGAATACAAGCATAAGCGATATCAGTGATTCGATCCCTTTGTCATCCACTCTTATGAATAAGGAAAACCCCTTCTTCGATGGATTGATAGAGCAGACTACCAGTAATATCGCATTACCGAAGGTGAGAAGGGTATTGTCGCATCGCCCTACGGTAAACAGCCTGCTTGGAAATGAATTCGGAAGCCCATTGATTACCTTATTCTCTCTACAAAGTGATGTTTTCCTCTTCACCGCACCTATGGATCTTCAATATACTGATCTTCCTGAGCATGCTT
Organism: Cyclobacteriaceae bacterium; assembly: GCA_965215825.1. Classification (GTDB taxonomy): domain Bacteria; phylum Bacteroidota; class Bacteroidia; order Cytophagales; family Cyclobacteriaceae; genus JAWPMT01. The sequence continues at coordinate 4,743,809 of CBDCEM010000003.1, forward strand.
TGTTTGTCCCCATCATGTATAGGATCGCCCAATTAAGTGCAAAAGGCGTAGGTGTTTTGGCACATTCTTTTGACGAATCTGTGATTGCCCTTCCCAGGCCCCGGGATGTAGAAGCTCAGGGAGCTGTTAAAGTATACGGAAAAAACAGCGAGTTCGTCCCCAATTATTACTTCACAGCAAAGTCACTGACTATGGAAATGCCTCCGGATGCCTTTGATAATGGTTTTTTCGAGGTAACAATCGATACAGATACTGTTGCTACATTAGCGTTCAATGCTTCTAAAATGGAGTCAGATCTCACGCCATATACTTCCCAGGAATTGGCTACCTTGGCTGAGCAACTGCCTCAACTTGAATGGGTGGATTATGAAGATGCTACACAATTAGCAGGGTTTTTCTCAGGGGAGGAGGATCGGGAAGCGCTATGGAAATATGCACTACTTTTGGCGTTGCTTTTTGGATTGGTCGAGGTTCTCCTTGTGAGGTTTGCCCATCAATCTCTTAAATAAAGGAGGAAACAAATCAAAAAGCCGACCTAACATGCTTCGAAGATCCATCAAATACGCACTCATTTGCGGTGTTTTCACCATAGGGGCTTTTGCTGTCACTTTTGCTCTGGGCGGTAATCCATTTCTGGATTTCAGTCATTTGATTTTTGACGTATTCATCTTTGGGTTATTTGTTGGTTTTGCTGCATACGAATACAAATCTCATGAAAAAGGTGGGTATCTCAAGTTCTGGGAAGGAATGTCGATGGCCTTTCTGGTCTACACGCAAGCCACGATCATCTTTGGGATCATGCTTGCTGTCTATTTCATTTTGTCATCAGACCCTCTACAGGAATATCAACAAGCCGCAATCGCATTTTTGGAAGCAGAGAAATCGACCTACCTGGAGAAATTTAGTGAGGAACGTTATCAAGAGGAATGGAACGATATCCAAAATTTAACATTGGGGGGCCTCTTCCTAAATACACTGCTGAAAAAAATCATTAGCGGGTTCTTTGTGGCACCCGTAATCTCCATAATTTTAAAAAAGAATCCTAAATAACATCAACATGTTACAAAATGCATCTAGATCTGGCCTCTTGCTTGGCGTGTTAAGCATGGCGCTGACTTTCATCTTTTATATGATTAGCCCCGATTTATTAGCAAAGTGGTGGCTTGGGTTACTATTCCTGGCCATTTTTCTGGTAATAATCATTGTTCAGGGAAAGAAATATAGAAATGAAGAAACCGAGGACGGCTACTTATCCTATGGCAAAGCTTTCCAATATTCTTTTGTGGTGTTTATGATTTCCGGAATTCTAGGTATACTGGCTCGTATATTACTTTTTGAAGTAGTTGATCCCGACCTGGTTGGAGTACTCACAGAACAATTAGTGGAGCAACAAATCTCGATAATGGAAAGCTTCGGAGCAACCTCAAGTACCATAGATGCTCAAATGGACAACATAAGAAGCTCCATTGAAGATAGTATGTCCGTGAAAGGCCTTTTAACAGGTTATCTGTGGGCAATAATATTCTATGTGATTGCCTCACTGATAACAGCGGCATTCATTAAGAAAAATGCCCCTGAGGAACAATTTTAATATCAAAATCGAAAGACTCTTTCTTTGGACCTTAGCTTAGTTATTCCAGTCTACAACGAAGAAGAATCGCTTCCAAAGCTATTTGACTGGCTTCAGCGCGTGTTAGATGCAGAGCAACTTAATGCTGAAATTGTCTTTATCGACGATGGCAGTTCTGATCGCTCATGGCCTATCATTCGTAAGTTTTGTGATCAGGCAACACATGTGAAGGGAATCAGGCTTCAAGGGAATCAGGGAAAATCTTTCGCTCTTCAGGCAGGATTTGATCACGCCCAGGGTGAGGTAATTGTCACCCTGGACGCTGACATGCAAGACAGTCCTGATGAAATTCCGGAGCTTTATCGCTTGATCCGAGAGGATGGATATGATTTGATATCCGGGTGGAAAAAGAAGCGCTATGATCCTTTGGAGAAACGGCTTCCATCCAGATTCTTCAATGGGGTCACTCGTTGGGTATCGGGGATCAAACTCCACGATTTCAATTGCGGACTCAAAGCGTATCGTAAAGAAGTGGTCAAATCCATCTCTTTGTATGGAGAGATGCATCGGTACATTCCCCTCCTTGCAAAATGGAATGGCTTTGGTCGAATCGGTGAAAAAGTAGTTGAGCATAGAGCCAGGGAATTCGGAAAAACGAAATTTGGCTTTGAGCGATATCTTACAGGCTTCCTGGATCTCTTGTCAGTGGTGTTTGTTACCCGATTTAAGAAACGCCCCATGCATTTCTTTGGTGGCTTGGGGTCGATATCCATGTTCATCGGCTTTTCAATAACCGCTTATGTTATTGGCGATAAGATCTATCGCATTTCACAAAACGTGCCTGTGAGAGATGTGGTTGATCAGCCCCTCTTTTTCCTGGCCCTGGTAGCACTAATTGTTGGTTCTCAGCTTTTCTTAGCTGGTTTCATTGCGGAACTAATTTTGAGAATTGTTCCTGGAAGGAAGGAGCAAATCGCCGAGAAACTCAACTGACTGCTTATGTCTCTGAAGCTTTCAGTCATCATACCCGTATACAACAGGCCGGATGAACTAAGAGAGTTGCTTGATTCACTGGATAGGCAATCAAGAAAACCAGATGAAGTCATCATCGTTGAGGATGGTTCCACGATTTCTTCCAAAAGTGTTGCTGTTTCTTTCAAAAAAAAGCTCAACATTCAATACCTGGAAAAGGAAAACGAAGGCCAGGGCTTTGCCAGAAATCATGGCTATGCTCACGCTACAGGTGATTTTTTCATCGTCTTTGATTCAGACTGTCTGATTCCTCCGGATTACCTGAAAATAGTCGAGTCATTTCTCCTGGATTCCGAAGTAGATGCTTATGGCGGTCCCGATGCCGCTCATCCGGAGTTCACCCACACTCAAAAAGCCATCAGTCATAGCATGACGTCTGTGTTTACTACTGGTGGAATTCGGGGAAGAAAGAAGCATGTTGGGGAGTATCACCCTCGAAGCTTCAATATGGGCATCTCCCGAAAAACATTTGAAACCACTAAAGGTTATATCATTCCTTTCATGGGCGAAGACCTGGAATTCAGTACCCGAATTATTAAACAAGGGTTTAAAACGGCCTTAATTCCGGAAGCTTTTGTCTATCATAAGCGAAGGACTGATCTAAAAAAATTCTATCAGCAACTGAAATATTTCGGTAGGGCCAGGATCAACCTGACTCGATTCCACCCCGAACAAATCAAGATCATTCATCTTTTCCCGTTGGTATTCAGCCTTGGTTTAATAATCAGTATCCCTCTGTTTCTGCTATTGCCAGCATTGGGCCAGCCTCTTCTGATTGCATACGGAGCTTATTTCTCCCTGATAACACTGGAAAGCCTGATCATAAACCGCTCGCTAGTTGTAGCATTGCTCACACCCGCAGCCTCTTTCCTTCAGATGTTCGGCTACGGATATGGTTTGGTGTATGAATGGATTCGAAAACTAAGAGGTATTGATCCGAATACCAGGTACATAGAGTTGTACTGACCAGCTGAGTTCATAAAGTGGTTTCAGTGTCCATTAATTTAGTGAACTATTTAGGTTGAGATACTTACGGACTACTTCAGGAAGTCCCAAATTTCTTATTCAGAGCCATATCCAGCGAATACTTTCCACTTCCACGAACCATGACAATTAAGGCCAATCCAATTGCAAGCAAATGAAACTCAAACCCCTCACCTCTAGGCTGTGAATACCAGTTCATGAAGAAAAAATCATTCACGACAAAATAGACTGCTCCAAGCATGACCAGAATAATGGAGGATGCCATGAACCTTCCAAATAATCCCAACACCAATGCCAGCGCTCCAAAAAATTCCGCGAACGCGACCAGTGCTGAAATGAAAGGTGGAATACCGAACCAATTCTGAAAAGAATCCATCATTGCCTCAAGGCCATGACCTCCCCAGATGCCCAGGATCTTTTGAGCGCCATGGGGGAAAATGACAATACCCAGAAAAAGTCTTGCTATGAAAGGTGAAACCTCGGGTGAGGTTCGTGTTAATTTCTTCAGTAATTCCATGATTTGAGTATTTGCTTAATCAAATTAGATCATCAAACCCTGAATAGAAATCAAAAATTTATCAGCGGCATATCCGGTCAGGTCATTTCTTACTGAATCCTGTCAAATGGACCGATCAATCAACGCAGTGGCATTTTAACAGAAACTGGAAGGCTAATTCTGAAATTTCAACGTGAACTCCGTACCAACATTTAACACCGACTTAGCAGTGATATTGCCACGGTGATTTCGCATGATTTGCTTAGACAAGCTCAGGCCTATACCGGAACCATTTTTCTTGGTTGTAAAAAATGGAATGAAAATCTTCTTTAAAGCCTCTTCTTCTATTCCTGGGCCATTATCTATAATGTTGATAAAGACTGCTTTATCTTCTCCCTGTTTGGCTTTTATCTTCAGTAGTTTATTTTCCTTGCCGTCCTCCTCATTTTCAGCAAGCGCCTGAATAGCATTTTTAACCAGATTAATCACAACCTGCTCAATTTGTTCTTTGTCTACATTGAAAAGAAGTTCCTCGGGATTTACATGGTACTCCAGCTCTATCTGCTGCTCTTTCATGTCATTCTTGAGCAGTGAAATAACATGTTTCAGAATGTCGCAAACCTTATATTCCTCGATCGCTGGTAATTTCACATGCGTCATGTTACGGAAGTCGCTTACGAATTTAATGAGGCTTTCACTTCTAGTGTGTATGGTCTGCAATGCCAGATGAAAATCCTCTACTTCCTCATTGGATATAGAATTTACATCCTCTTCATTTGCCAGAAATCCACTCAGCTCGCTCTCCACTGTAGCTGCAAGTGACGAAATAGGAGTCACGGAATTCATGATCTCATGAGTCAGTACCCGGATCAGGTTCTGCCAGGCTTCCATCTCTTTCTCTTCCAACTCACTCTGAATATTTTGCAGTGAAATGAGTTTAAAGTCCTTTCCTCTGAGGGATAACTCAATCACATAAATAGCCAGTTGTACTTCGTCTCCCTGTCGGTTAATTTTAATAAGATCCCTTCCTCCTGTTTTCATCGATTCCATAGCTTCCACCAAAGCAGGCGAGACACTACGAATTTGATGTATGTTTTTTACTTGCTTAATTCCGAGCAAAGATCTGGCTGCGGTGTTGATGATCTGGATCTCACCTGCATTGTCAATGGTAATGATCCCAATCCCTACATGTTGAACGATGGTCTTGAGGTAAGTGTATTGCGCCTCTTTTTCAGCTCGAATCTCCCGAAATTTCTTTATTACTGAATTGAATTCCCGGTAAACAAGGTCCAAACTGGACTTGGTCGCTTTTTCAGGATAGGTCAGAGAAAAATCATCGTAGTGAATACTTTTAAGAAAGGTAACAAGCTCGCGATTGACTTTGCTCAGGAATTGAAACAAGTAATACACTTGTCCGGCAATCAAAAGCAAAAACAATCCTTGTGTAAACGTATAGGCCTCAGAGTTAACCAAATTCGTAAAAACGAAAATGGTCCCAATCAGCAAGGTGACCCTTATTATTAATTGAACTTTAAAGTTCTTAAAGACCATATTTTTCCAGTCTACGATACAGTGATGCCCTCGTCAGGCCCAATTCTTTCGCAGCTTTCGAAATGTTGCCATTGTGCTTATTAATTACACGCTCGATCACTCCCTTTTCCACATCATCCAGGTTATAGCTATCTGGTTCTGCCGTTTGGACGGACTCCTGCTTTTGAGACAAGAAAAAGAAATCTTCTGGATTGAGCGTATCCGAATCAGACATGATGATAGCTCGTTCTATGGCATGCTGCAATTCCCGGATGTTCCCCGGCCAGCTGTACTTTTGCAATTTCTTTACTGTACCTGGTGCGATCTTAGAAATAGGCTTACGATACTTATTGGCATATTGTCTAGAAAAGTGATCTGTAAGCAAAGGAATGTCCTCCGGACGTTGACGCAAAGGAGGTAATTGGATCTCTACTGTATTGATGCGGTAGAGTAAATCCTGTCTGAATGTGTTATCACCTACCATGTCGTACACAGGCATGTTGGTCGCACAAATCAAACGAATATCTATCGCCGTAACCTTATTGGAACCTATCCTGGTCACTTCTCTTTTCTGGATTGCAGTGAGCAGTTTGGACTGAAGTGGCAAACTCAGGTTTCCGATTTCATCCAGAAATAAACTCCCCTTATTTGCGATTTCGAACCTACCTGCCCTGTCTTCTTTGGCATCAGTAAAGGCTCCCTTTTTATGACCAAACAACTCACTCTCAAAGAGTGTTTCTGTAATTGCACCCATATCAACGCCTATGAAGACATTATCATTTCGCATTGACTTCTGGTGGATGGCGCGCGCGATCAACTCTTTACCGGTACCATTTTCTCCCAGGATCAGTACATTGGCATCTGTTGCGGCAACTTTTTCGATGACCTTAAAGACCTCCTTCATCACTTCGCTATTGCCGATGATGTCTTTAAATGCGTGGTTGCTATCGTCCTGTAGTTGCTTTTTAGTCTGTTTCAATTGAGAAACTTCTTCGTAGGATTTTTTCAACCTCGAAGCAGAAGACAATGTGGCAATCAGTTTTTCGTTTTGCCATGGTTTGAGAACAAAGTCTGTCGCTCCCGCTTTCAATGCCCTTACAGCCATTTCTACATCTCCAAAAGCTGTAATGAGGATTACAACTGCCTGTGGGTCTTTATCAAGAATTTGCTCTAACCAGTAAAACCCTTCTTTTCCACTGGTGATATCTTTGCTGAAGTTCATGTCCAGCAATATCAAATCATACGTGTGATTATTGAGTAAGAAAGGAATCTTCTTCGGATTCTTCTCAATGGTGACCTCTTTTGCATGCTTCTTCAAAAGCATTTTCGCTGCCAACAACACATCTTCATCATCATCGATGATCAATATTTTACCTAATTCTTTTTCCACGGATGTTTGCATAAAGTTCATAAGTCAGAAACTGTGCCACATGCACTCTGACCATTAGATGGCGGTAAATTACAAAATCGGTGTTCATTTATGAACATTTTCATCGAAATTACTTGTCCACTATAGTACACCTATCTTGTTTTTACAAAGTTCATCTTCTAAACGATCTGTCCGGAGAAAGTTCTCTCAGGTTAATAATGGAATTATGAACTATTTCCCTGCAATCACTTTCATTTGACTTCTTAGGAAATCCTTTCGCCAGAGATCAAGATGGTAAAAAATAAGCGTGATGGAAGGCAAATGGTAAAAAAGCCGGTCGCTTCATCTTTATTTCTTACTTCAATTGGATTGCGGCATTTTCTTCAAAAGGGCGATTGAAGTTCTCTTTTTATTACCTAAGGCTAGAATGCATAGCTGATTGGTATAGACCAGGCATCCACTTCACAATTGCGGTCTTAAACGCACTGAAAGCCATTTGGGTTGTCATGTTCGATATGGGTCAATTTATATTCAAAAGTGTACACTTATCAATATATTATCTGCAGTATATCATTGAATATCAGTGTTATACGTGTTTTGGAACAACCTATGCTGAACCCATTGCAGGTTAAAACTCAAATAAGTTATGAAGAATAAAAAAAGCCTGTTGGCAGTACTGGTCCTACTGTCAGCAATCGTTGTAAACGCTCACGTATATACCGGAAAAGACAAAGTGCTTAACAAAGCGCGCAAGGCAGTAGCCAGCAATTTTGACAATAGCTGGAAGGTATTTGCTCATTCGGCAAGTTTGATCATCGCGGAAGATATAGCTCTGGAAGAAGCGAAAGAATGGTTGGAAGCTTCACTGAAAATTCAAAAGACTTCCTTCAATCTGGAAGTAATGGGAGATTACTATTTCACCATGGGTGATAAGAAAAGTGCCATCAAATATTACCACGAAAGCCTCTTGTTGCTTAAAGAAACAACGCTGAATCCAGATACAGGTCAATTGCAAGCCAAGATCTGGAATGCACGTTAAAAATTTAAACTAAGTAGTAAAATTCTCTTTAAAAGTGCCATGGTGTAGCCATGGCATTTTTTTGTGCAAAAAAAGGGCCGCCAGGGCCCAATCAACCTAAATAAAATATACCTCTATTTCTTTAACTCCTGAACCAGATAGACACCACCACTCAACGCGCCATACGAAAAAGTTAGTAAAATCATTATCAAGAGAGGGACCTCAAAATTGCCTTGTACCAGTTCCACATTATTCTCTGCGTATTTAATCACCTGCCATTCCAGGTTTCTATCTAACTCCGTTGAGGAGTGTTCAATTTGAGCGCCTTCTGTGTTTACTCTGGATTTAGCACTTACTGAATGTCCACTTGTCAAAAGAATGATGACAAGCATCAAAATGCCAAAAAACAATTCGGCAGGTCTTACGGGAATATCTTGCTGGGCCACTTGATGAGTTTTCATGATCGGATGCGTTTCCCTTAATTCGGAATAACCCACACAAATGGTTGCCAGTCACATGAAAAAATTAAATTTTAGATTTGATGTTGCGGAAGGGAAATATGAAAAGTCGTGCCCTTCCCGGGTTCGGTCTCAACGGTGATTTCTCCTCCATGTTCATTCATTATTCCCTTAGAAATAGAAAGCCCTAGTCCAGTACCCGAACCCACTTCTTTAGTAGTGAAAAAAGGATCAAAGATCTTTGACAATATATCTTCAGGGATTCCAGAGCCATTATCAGTTATACTCACAACAACTTTTTGATCTTCTGGTTGAGCAAAAGTTCGAACCCTTATTGTTCCCTTTTCACGATCTCCGATAGATTGAATTGCATTGGACACAATGTTTATGATTACCTGGCTCACTTTCCCGGGATTTCCTTGTACTTTGGGGATTTTACCGAGATTTTTCTCCACGGCCACTTTCCCTACGATCACGTGACTAAGCAATGTCATAGCTGATTCGACGGATTGATTAAGATCAAATGCGCTTTTTATCGTGTTCCCAGCTGAAGAGTAGATCCGCAAGCTCTTTACAATTTCAGATGTCCGTCGAACCCCATGTCTCAATCCATCGAGTAGTTGAGCCAATTCATCCTTGATAATCGTATATTCAATTTTCTTTTTCTGTACTTCGCTCGCTTCTAAAATCTCGGTGATCAACTTGATAGCATCCTCTTGATTTCCCCCGTCATTCAAAAACCGACGGAGCTTCATTTCTTGTTCCTCGCGGTGGCTTTCTAATTTAAACAGGTCCCCTACAATCTTGCGAATGAGAATGGCATTGCCCTGAACATAATTCACAGGATTATTGATCTCATGAGCAAGTCCGGCTGTAAGCTCACCCAGAGAAGCAAATTTTTCAACTTCCACCAATTTTTTAGTGGCTTCTCCCAATTCGGTCAAACTCTTCTTCAAAGATCGATTGTTGGCATTGGCGAGTTCTCGGAAAATAAAAACGAAGAAAAAGATTACAATGGCGGAATAGGCGTGATTGGAAAAGTTGAACGCCAACATCATTTCCTCACTAATCAAATTTATTGGATCAAGAAAAAACACATCAGAAATTCCGAGTCCAAACAGAAGAAATAAGCTTATCCCGAAAAAAACAAAAATGCGTTTCTGATAAGTAAAGAAAAAACTAAACAAAGCAGCTACAATCAAGTGGGGAGCAGCCGAGGACAAGATGCCCCCAGTGAGGGCGATATGGGTAAAAAAACTGAGGTACCCTAATCCAACAGAGAAAAGGAAAATTGGCTGCTTAGCGGAAGTCCATGTTATCAAGAAGTGGAGGAGTAAATAAGCAAAAACAAGCCCCAGGCACATATAAAACAAAATACCGCCAGGATCAAACACAAGATAAAACAGCAGGAAATAACAAGCTGACACCAACGATCCTGATGTAAACCAACCATACAATTGGGCCTTATCTTTCAACTTATTCACCAATGGCTTTCTGTTTCTGTGGCTTTGATGGCCATTTTTTTCTTAAAAGACAGGTTTTTACGACCCGGAGTAAATTTTGCGCGAAGCATTTGATATATTCTACCCAAAAAAACGCGTGTGTAGAAGCATATACTGAACACGCGATTTTACGATTTTTTCACGATTAAAAAAAAGTGCGATCCAAACTAGATTAGATTTGCAACCGAATCAATATTACATATGGAATTTAGCGACGTAGCATCAGTCTCAGGTAAAGGCGGTTTATTTAAAGTACTTTCACCCACACGATCGGGAGTAATCCTGGAATCTCTAGACGGCTCTAAGAAGAGGTTAGTGGCCGGAATGCAAACGAAGGTATCCGTACTTTCAGACATTTCAATTTATACAACTGACGGAGAAGGAGCAGTTCCGTTAAAAGATGTGATGGTAAAGATTCACGAAGAGTTTGGTGGTGATACAGGATTATCCGGCACAAGTGACTCAGAGGAGTTGAAATCTTTTCTTAAGCATGTGCTCCCTACCTATGACGAGGATCGCGTTTATGTCTCAGATATAAAGAAACTTGTAAACTGGTACAATAAGCTTGCATCTGAATACCCCGAAGTATTGACTCAAGATGCTACGGAAGAGAAACCTGAGGAAGTCATCAAAGAAGACGACAGTTCTTCGGAAGATGCCAAAGAAGGTTAACCTTTATATTTCTTTTTGACCGATTTGGGGATATCACAATCCTCTGTTTTTCGGGTATCAACCAGGTGAAATATTTTCCATCCTTCGTCGGTAAGCATTAAATGAAATGCATCGACACCACAGTGGTGAAAGGAATTGCCCAGGTAAAAAGCATAGTCGACCCAAACAGAGGCCAATGGTCCATCGATTTCAATGCGTTCGTTCCAGATAGGCTCATTGTAAGCCTGGTCTTTTTTGGCACTCACAGCTGTAGCAAATTTCTCTAGAGACCCCTGTCGCTTAAATACGTCTCCATTCTCATCGTAGGCCACTGTATACATGGTTGCATCTTCAGTAAATGCCGCTTTAACCATTTCGCCATTATCTGATGCCATTCCATCAAAAACAGATTGGACTACTTGCATAATTTCATTCTCCTGGGCCTGAACAGAGGCCATTGAACATAAAAGCAGAAGGATAAGTGGGAATCGATGAAACTTCATAATTTACAATTGATGGACAAAGAACTAGCATTAACCACGCTACAACTTATTCAATTGACGCTGCCCACTCAAAGCGAATTTGACGAAAGTCAGGAATTTAACTTCGACCGGCTACTTGATTGGCTTAGCGCTCAGGTCACTCACCTGATTGATCATGATTACAAACAATTAATGGAAGCTTTGTATCGAATAGATGTATCGGAACAGGCAGTATCAGAAATTCTCAATGACGACCCATCTTTAGTATCCAGAAACCTTGCAAGGGCTATTCTTGAGCGTCAGCTAAAAAAGGCAGCGACCCGCATCAAATACAAGGGTTGGTAGGAGCTATCTTTCTCAGTTTCATGGAATTCCTTTAAATTATGCTTTTCGCATATGATCTGGACCATCTTACTTGTGGTATTGGGGCTTTATGTCGCCGCTAACTTTGTCATCTACTTTTGGCAGGAGAAATTTTTATTCAAGCCTGAAAAGCTTCCTGCCGATTTCGAATTCAAATACGGTGACGGAGACATTGAATTCATGGAATACAACCTGGAGCCCGTTCCAGGAGTCAATATCAACGGCATCCATTTCTGTCAGGACAACCCCAAAGGAGTGGTGCTGTACTTAAAAGGAAACAGCAGATCGATAAAAGGATGGGGAAGATTTGCCGTAGATTTCACTCGGCTGGGCTATGACGTGATCATGATTGATTACCGTGGTTTTGGCAAGAGCACCGGCAAACGCACAGAAGAAGGCATCAAAAGAGACTTGCAATACATCTATGATGAAATAAAAAAACAGGTCAAGGAAAAATATATTATCATCTACGGACGCTCTTTGGGTTCAGGGTTTGCAGCGAAACTGGCTTCGACTAACAATCCCCGCATGCTAATCCTGGAATCTCCCTATTACAGTGTTCAACATGTAGCCAAACGCTACACTCCTTTTTTACCTCTTTCTCTGATTCTGCGGTTTCCCATAAAAACTTACAAGTGGCTGAAATATGTGGAGTGTCCAATAAAGATTTTGCACGGCACCAATGATAAACTCATTCCGTACAAAACCGCGGTTAAACTTTCGAAAATCAAACCTGAAAACACGCGACTATATTCTGTAATTGGAGCAGGACACAACAACCTGTACACCCAGGAGGAGTATCACCGGATGTTGGATGAAATTCTCAATTCCAAGCTCCCTGAAGCCATAAGCTCCAAAGAGACAAGTATCAGTTTCTCAAGAAAGAAAAAACGCAAAAAGGTTCGGCTTTGAGCATCCTCAAAATAACTATTGGTTCACTTGCGGGGCTTTATGTACTATTGGTCCTTGCACTCTACTTCTTTCAGGAGAATTTCATCTTTCTGGGTGAATCACTACCTCAGGATTATCGATATGCTTTTAGCACCTCATTCGAAGAACTAAACTTCGAAATGAGCGACGGTGCTGCGGTCAATGCCCTTCATTTTAAGTCGACAGAAAAAAAAGGTATCATCTACTATCATCATGGCAATGCTGGAAACCTGGCAAGATGGGGTGGCATTGCACAATATTTTGTGCAGTTCGGATATGATGTACTGATCTATGATTACCGGGGATACGGCAAAAGTTCAGGGGTACTAACAGAAAAAACACTTCATCGGGATGCCCAATACATTTATGATCAGTTAAAAAATGATTGGCGGGAAGACCAAATCATTATTTATGGTCGCTCTTTAGGATCTGGCATGGCCTGCCATCTGGCTGCTAATAATGCTTCAAGGATGCTTATTCTTGAGACTCCTTTCTATAGCCTGCAAAGCATGGCAAAATTCCGTTTCCCGTTACTACCTACAAGGTTGTTAGTGAGGTACAACATGTATAATTGGAAGCGCCTTCAAGAAACGCAACAACCCATTCATATTTTTCATGGCACGGATGATGGCGTGGTGCCTTACTGGTCAGGGAAAAAACTTTATGATGCGGTGGCTGACAAAGCCACTTTCGCTACCATCGAAGGAGCGCAACATAACAATTTGATTGAATTTGAGGAGTATAGAACGGGAATTAGCGAACTTCTGAATTCTAGCCGTTGACATTAAGTAGCACACGTTAGTTCATTCTCAAACAGAACTCACTTAACCTGCAACAACTATGTTTGGATCTTTACTCAAAACAAACTCACCTTCCTAGGCAACACTACAAAGAATCCGGTATTAAATCTCACTGTAGGAGAGAGTTGGGTGTCGGTGACTTTTGAAAAGAGGGGTAGTTCTACATTGAATTGGTAAGATAACTTGGGATTGAGGGCGTAGGATAATCCGGGGTTGACAAAAATGAAATCTCCACCAGACGCTGGAAATTCAGCATCATTAAAGAAGTCCCGGCCTGCTCTTCGATAGCGGAATTTTATGGAGGGATCAATGATCATAGAACCGAAAGTAAGGCGGTCCGCCAATGCTATAAGGAATTGGGTCTCATCTCCAAAAGCATAAGTGGAGCTGGAAACACCATTATCAAAGTAGTTGTTATTGGTCCCCGTAAACCGATGAATACCAGTAGCTGATAAAGTCAAAGTTGAACGAAAGGATAATTGGGTCGTATAGCTTCCATAAAGGACCTGATCCCATGCGCCGCTACCTGGTTGCAAGTCGGCATTGAGAAAAGCACCATTTGCTCTTAAACGATCGGAGGAACCAATGGGTAGTTTTACCCCAATCCCCGCGGTTATTTTAGGGGTCACCTTGTACTTCACTAGCAATACCCCATCTCCTATCCCTTGTGTATAGACAAAGTCTTGCGAAAAACCTCTCTGGTTAATCGTGCGTTCCTGACGTACAAAGGACAAGAATAAATCAACGGACCATTTTTCATTAATGGAAAAGCCTGCCTCAATCAACGCGGCATGTGTCTCTCGTCTTCGGGAACGATCATCTAACGTTTCTGAGCCCGCCTTTAAAGTTTCCAACACATTGAGGTCGTAATTCGCGGTGAATTGCCAGGTACCTTTCTCTGATGAAGGCAATCCAATATTTCCGGACATGGGTACTCCACCAGAACAACATTGTGAATACGCATAAGAAACTACTAAGCCAAAACTCAGGAATAAGACCACTTTCTTCATCTTATAGAGATACATCGATCTTTAGAAAAAGGGTTTGCCTAATTACACCGGATTAGGGGGTATGTCATTTAGGAAACATTCGAATCATTCCTCTTTCCTGGGGAGGCGATTGTTCTTTTTCAATGCCTCGTTGATGATCCATTCGATCTGACCGTTGGTGCTACGGAATTCATCAGCGGCCCATTTTTCAATAGCCACCATTGTCTTTTCATCCATTCTAAGCGCGAAAGGCTTCTTTTTCGCCATCTTATCCTTCCTATTCTTTCTTTAGTACAACGAGCCTGAATTAATCACTGGCGAAACGTCCTTGTCCGCACACAAAACAACCATCAGGTTACTAACCATGGTTGCTTTCCGCTCTTCATCCAATGTCACTACTTCCTTCTTGGCAATCTCTTCCAGCGCCATCTCGACCATTCCTACAGCACCTTCAACAATCTTATGTCGGGCTGAAACGATCGCACTGGCTTGTTGTCTTCTCAACATAGCACTTGCAATTTCTTCGGCATACGCCAAATAACCAATTCGTGCTTCAAGAATTTCAATCCCAGCTATTTGTAATCGCTCTTCTAATTCTTTCTCAAGCTGGTGATTCACTTCCGCCAAACCAGATCTAAGGGTTACCACATCTTCATTGTCTTCGAAATTATCATAAGGATATGTACCAGCTAGTTTCCTCACCGCTGCGTCAGTTTGCACCTTCACAAAATTCTCATAGTTGTCCACTTCAAAAGCAGCCGCATAAGTGTTTTTCACACGCCATACCAGAATGACTGAAATCAATATTGGGTTTCCAATCAAGTCATTTACTTTCAACCGATCACTGTCAAAATTCCTGGCTCTTAATGACACCTTTTTCTTCGCATAAATTGGATTTACCCAGAAAAAGCCATTTTTCCTTACTGTACCCACGTACTTTCCAAGAAGGGTTAGTACCCTGGATCCATTGGGGTTTACTGTGAAAAACCCCGGGACCGAGATGACCGCCAGGATCGCAGGGAAGAATGCCAGCCCAAAATCACCCGCATCTAATAGCAAAGAAATAAAAAGCAGAAAGATGTCGATTACAATCACCACATAGCCAGAAACAGCATCATGGTTTTTTTCAAGATATCCGGAATTGTTTTTCATAGCATTCTATTATGATATTAAAATGATATCATAATAATACGCATTTTTTTCTAAACTGGTTTCATTCTGTTCATCTCCAACCACAAAAAAAGAAGCTGTCCCTTTCGGAACAGCCTCTTTCATTCTTATTGCTGTGTTCTTATGTCTTAAAAAATCACTCCAAATGTGAATGCATTCAATTCCGGGCCTCTATTTTCGGCAAAGACATTGTTAAGATCATAATTGATAAAGGCATCAAATGCTTTATATCCAAATTGCGCCCTTACTCCATATCTCAGGTTGGTAAGGAAAAAATCGTCACGATCGACATCCTTTTCATTATCGCCATCATCGTCATAAACGAATTTCGAAGAACCTCCGAGGCGATAGCCAACGTACCCCCCTACTCCAATTCTAAAAGATCTTCGACTGTATCGCGAACCGCCGTTTTCATCGCCAAGTACGAGTGTTGGAACCATCGTAAAATTCAGGTGTGACATTCTGAGTTTGCTTCGTATTGCATTTCCAGTAGTATCTATATTGAATTCAACCATGTCATCTCCTTTTTCAATTCTGACATCTGAGTCTTCAAATCTGAATTGTGATGTACTCACACCAAATCCCCACTGTAACAAAAGCGGACCTCCGATGTAAGTTCTATAGTTACTATTTAGAGCAAGATACCAGGAACCCCAGGGTTGTACTGCGTAGCGCTCATCCTGATCATTAGGAAAGTTACCATCTTCAAGCCAGTTGTTTGTACCAAGTTCTACGTTCCACACATTGCGAGTTCGTCGATAATATCTGCGTCTTCTTTTCTTTCTATCATCACGATCCCAATCACGATCCCGCGTTCTCTCCGCGTATGTACGTTCATCTCTATATACACGCGCTTCTCTTTTATACTTGTCGCCATTTTCATCCGTCAATTCGATGTAATTGGTCCCTGAAGTATCAACTGAACTATTAAGGTCCGATATCATTTTATTGAAATCGTAATTCTCCAGGGCCTTCAAATCCGCTTTAGACTCTGTGTAGATCACGATTTTGCTTCCTCCTTCTAGTTCGATGATTACGGTATCCGAACTATTGGAATTTGATGCCGCCATTGCAAATAATGGTATAAATAAGCAGGCAGTAAATATTGCTCTCATTGAAGTTTTCATTTCTTTTTCTTTTTTGAATTTTGACCTTATACCCGATTTGTTGTTAGTCTCCTTTGTTGCCTCTGAACAGGTCATCCTTAGCCGTTCTTATGTCAGCGAGTAACTCATCCGGACTGAGTTTCTGTTGAGCACGAGCTATGAATTGACCAAAGCTTTTTTTCGTTTTTTCTGATTCTGGTGTGCTGGCATAATACCTGATTTTCACACTTGTTTCTGGTGTAATATCGTTGAACAGGGCCGGTTTGGAGGGAATATCAATCTCCCATGTCAACGTAATGCTTGTTAATTCTAAATAGGGCCGATTTACTTGAGTCACCGCAAGTATTTGTGCACTTTCCCGAAACTCCTCGACAGGAACAATCACCGTCTCTGCTACCGTCTCTGCAACATCCAACTGTTTCTTAACAACATCTACCGGCAGATTCCAAGCTAATTTCCTTTCCATCAATTGCGGATGGTCTGTTTCACCGGCCAATGTTTCAGAAGTCGGGTTGTCCCAATTGAAAATCACCAACACAGATGAGATCAAAACCACCAGAACTGCAGCCACTTTCCAAACCATCACCAAACCATTGGATTTAGTTCCCATTTGACTTTGAATGGCATCCCATGCTGCTGCATCGGGTTTTACCTCATATTGCTCAGCTCTTTCTGCAAACAGCCGATCCATGTTTTCCTTATTCATGGCTCAATATTTTTCGATTCACTTCTTGTTCCATTTTTGCCAGCTTTTGTTGCAGTAATTTTCTGGCCCTGCTCAACTGCGACTTGGAGGTATTCTCACTGATGTTCAGCTTTTCAGCTATCTCAGCGTGATTGTACCCTTCTATCGCGTACAAATTGAAGACCGTCTTATAACCCACGGGTAAATTCTGAATGAGTTTGATTATATCCTCCACGTTCAGGAATTGGTCCAGTGTATCATAATCCAGATCTCCCTCCACCTCGTTTATCTCCACTTCCAGAGACATGGCCTGGTGTTTCCTGATATACATCAGAGACTCGTTTACCATGATCCGTCTGATCCAACCTTCAAAGCTCCCTTCACCACTGAACTGATCGATCTTTTCAAAGACCTTCACAAATCCGCCTATCATCACGTGCTCCGCCTCTTCCCTGTCACTCACATACCGCAAGCAAACGCCCAACATTTTGGACGCACATCGGTCATAAAGCGCCTTCTGCGCCCTGGCCTTTCCGGCTCGGCAACCTCGATAGATTTCATCGAGTGTAGGTGACTTTTGAATGGTAAGCATTTTGTTGATCTTCATAAGGAAGATGTCAGTGACCCACGATCGGTTGCATGAGGCTGAATATTTTTTTAAAAATAATAAAGGACATCCGCAATAAGCCTATCATAAAACTCTGACAGGAAGGATGTTGGCATCAAATGAATCACTGAATAATCTGAATTATATTGCAATACCTAGCTAGTCAAATTATGAAATCCAACCTACTTTGCCCTAAATGTCAAACTGAAGGTCACGGAAAGTTCTGCTCCAACTGTGGAACGGCCTATCAGGTGAACAAATCTGAGTTTTACTCCCTTCTACAATCTAAATTCAAAGATCGTGCCTTTCTAGAGCTAACGGATACTGAACAAATTGCAGCTGAGCCTCGCCTGGTTAATCTGGCTGAGCGATACGGAGAAGATTTTGGTCAATTTGTAGGTGTCTACGGTCGCTGTTCGCACTATTTTGTGATGTCTATCACCAAATTGGTTTTCTTCATCAAGGCCGATGGTAAGACCTATGAAGAACTACATGAACTGGTCGACAACATGAGTTATGAATATGATCAGTTAAGTCATGAATTGGGCTTTGACGATCGCAATAATTTAAGAATAGCCTATTATTTCATTTTTGAAGAACCCGTAGAAGATGAATTTTTTGAACAAATCTATCGGCTAAACAATAATGTTAGAAATCCATTCAAGAAAAAATCAAAAAGGCGATTCCGTACTTTAGAGCGAAAACAGCCAGTAGTCTTTTTTACCTCTTTTGGGATCGATATGGACCAGCTCCGGGTATCCGGATACTCCATGGAAGTGACTAAAGACGAAATCCGAGAATTGATCACCCAGGTGACAGGAAAGGAATTAGATAAAAACCGAGGACAGCACTGGCATGATAAATTGATTATCAAAGTCATGGATCAATTACCTGATAAATCATTTGTACAGGAACAACTTCGAATGATCTATAGCCCAACTCTGCTGGCGTTTCTTATCAAAAAAGACCGAATCACGACCTTAAAATTTGTGACTTTTTTTGGCGCATTTGCCGCGACCAGTCAGGTGCTCAACGATTGGGTTCCCGATCGCGCCCAGTCACTGGCTAAGGTCCTGAGTTTAACAGATTATGACCTGCTCAACGTACTTATTGCATTTGTCCCCATGTTCATTCTATCAATGTTGATCCATGGGTCCTTCAAAATGATCAAAGGTCAGGGCACTTTCAAAGAATCTATGACCGCCACCTTTATCAGTTCCGTAATCTTTATTGTCCTCGTACAATTAGTAACGGTGCTTTATGAAAACGACATGAGAACGGTAGGAACCAGTGTCGTTCAATCTGCAACTACTACGGCATTCGTATTCTCCCTCTTCTATCTGGGCTCATTGTTCCGCCGAATCCATCTTGTCACGATGGCAAAGTCCGTCATCATCACTACAGTTTTCTTTGCGCTTGCCAGCGTCCTCGGGTCTTATATCAAACTTGATAGTTTTGAAGATGAAATCGATACAGTTGAAAAGGTCTACGATAAACTTGGCGGAGATGAACTGCTGGACAAAGGAAGGAATTGAGATAGATGAATGTGCACCGCTTTTGGTTATGAAGACACTTAACTATTTTACAAGTTCCGCGTATATTGTCTGCTCTTGCAAAACGTATAGAAATCCAATACTTTAGATTGGAACAGCGACAATCCTATCTGATTTAAGCGAAAAAAGACAATGCATATTATCGCAAATCATTTGAAAGAATCCCGGGTAAAAAAGGGACTGACTCAGGAAGCACTGGCGGAGTTGTCGAACGTGTCACTAAGAACTATCCAGCGAATCGAGTTAGGACAAGTACAGCCCAGAAACTCAACATTGAGCCTCCTTACGGAAATTCTGGACACCCATTTACCGGATGCAGCTGAGGTTAAAGGAGATTCCGTTAAGTCAGTGAGGTTGTTAAAACTAATGAACCTACTTATCATCATCACACTGGCAGTTCCACTTAGCAATATCTTAGTGCCATTTAGCTTTTGGGCGATTTTCTCAAAGCACCAACTCCCCAGTTTACCTGTGAAGCAGATGATTAGTTTTCAAGTGCTTTGGAGTGTAGCGGTTGTCTTGTTGTTCTTTCTTGGAGTTTTCCTATCCAACTTATTGACCAAAAATGCCGGAAACGGACAATACATTGGATTGATCATCTATGTCTGCCTCATCATTTATAATATCTTCATCCTCCTAAAAAACACTTCCGATCTCAATAGAGGTATTCTAAAATTGAAGGGACTTGTTCCTAACTTCTTTTAGGAAAACCGTTCAAGTGCCTTCGTAGAAATGACGCATATTAAAGTGTCATAGTAGTGACGCACCATTGTCGCAAAGACTCAACTGTTGAAAAAATAGATTTGGCCCGAACTTAAAATTCGGACCAAATATGACTCAACGATCAATAGTTACCTCATGCTTCATTTTCCTCCTGACGTTACTTCTGTGGAGCTGTCAAGGATCATTTGATTCGACAGAAGACTTAATGAATTATTATGAAAAGAACGGAAGAAGAAAAATTGGAAGTCCATTTTCCGGAACGGTACTCATCGCTCAAAATGACAAGATCGTCTTCACAGGTGCTTATGGCCTGAATGATCGAACTAAAGAAATACCCAACACCATAGATACCAGGTTTCCCATCGGGTCCATTACCAAGCAATTCACAGCGATGCTGGTTATGCAATTGGAAGAAGAAGGTAAAATCGAATTGAATGATACCATTAAAAAACACTTGCCTTATCTCAATAGTGAATGGAGTAAAAAAGTGACCATACATCACCTGCTATCCCACACTTCAGGCTTGCCTCATTATCCAGGCTTATTCGCGCAGGTCGTGGATCGGGACGTGTTTGCTACCTCACGATACTCCCCAATGGAATTGGCTTTGCTAATCGATGGTGTTGAATTGTCCTACCCCATCGATACAAGATTTCATTACAGTAGTATGGGGTACATGCTCCTGGGTGCCATGCTGGAAGAGGTGACCGGATCTCCTTATCAAAGACTTCTGGAACAAAAGATTACGACCCCATTAGGCTTAAAGAATACTGGCTTTGAATCAAATGAATTTATTGCTAAAAAAACAGCAAAGGGTTATGCATTTATTGAAGATGAAACTTTCAAAATGCTCTTCAAGAGACATGGAGGTGACTTTAACGAGGTTTCTTTTAGAGATCAATCCAACAAGTACAGTACTGGAGGCATGCATTCTACTGTTATGGATCTTTGGGTTTGGTCCCGGGCCATCAAAAACTACGCTTTGCTCTCCAAAGAGCAAACGGACAAAATGCTTACTCCAAACAAAGAGGGCTACTGCTATGGTTGGATCAGAAATTGGGATGAGTTAATTGAACGCAATAAAAATGTGAAAGTGTATAACCATGGAGGGGCTTTGTTTGGCCACAGGTCTTCTATCAATGTGTTTGACGATGGCACTACGATCATCTACCTCGCTAATACCAATCAACTTAAGAATCAGGAACTGACTCATCAACTGTACCTTTCTACTCATGGGCTCAAAGACACATTTGGCATTAGAGGGTACCCTGATCGAAGTTCATTGTCTCAATTCGAACAAGAAGGAGGTATACATGCTTTGAAAAGGTACTTTAACGAACTATCCTCATTTGCTGGTTACGAGGTACTGCCTTCGCAAAACTCTATCGCGCACATCATGTATCTGTACTATGAAAATGGAGACACTTATATAGCGGATAGTCTGAAGCAAGCCTTTTTCAGTCATTACGACCTTACTGAAGCCTCTATAAACAATATGGGCTACAATTTATTGGAAGACAATTGTAAAATCGGGTTGACATTTTTCCAGGAAAATACTTTACGTTTTCCCAAATCGCCAAATGTCTGGGATAGCTATGGTGAAGGGCTGATGAAGTGTGGCGATATAAATGAAGCGATTAAGAACTACAGGGTAGCCGTTAAGCTGGCTGAAAGAAGTAACCATAAAAACCTGGAAGTCTATCGTGAGAATCTTACTCAAGCCATTCAACATGGTCAGCAGTAATTCCTCTCCAGCAGCAAATGATATCGCATTGTGAGAGCGATCTCCGCATTGCCTCATCTGTGTACAGAGCTGATTTCAGATATCTTAGGTGACCTGCAAAAACTAACACCGAGGTTAAACTGCATTCCTATGTACAAGCTATTCATTCTATTGGTCCACTTTTCCGTCGGATCACCTACTGAAACTGGTGAAATCACAGGTACGGTTCTCGATAACAGGAATAATGAAAATTTCCCAGGAGTAGTTGTGGAATTGTTTCAAGGCAAGGATTTGGTTGCCTCTAATTTCACCGATTTCAATGGAGAGTTCGCATTTCCTAATACACCGACAGGTATCTACTACCTCACTTTCAAATTCGCAGGGAAAAGTAAAGAAGAGGATAAACGACATCTCAGTTCTATCTGGTCAGACAATGGAATTGGATGTGATATATCCGAGGAAGAAATAAAATGGAGGAAAGGCCGGATTTATCTCTCAAAACCAAAAAAAGAAGCTGCCTCGAAAGGGTCAGCTTCTTTTATTTTATATCCTTGAGTGGTATTTTTAGGTAATACAGACTGAGCTAATGATTGATGAGTTAAGGAAGCCTTTACCTCATTTAGGCAGCCTTCTTGGCCAGATTATGTGCAATTGCGAGTAATCCTGTTTCGATTGCGACCTTATCCAGGCCCCTAAGGTTAAACCTTCTAAATCCTTTGTTATGTTTGATTGCTCCAAAGACAGCTTCAACATCAGCAGGTCGTTTAGATCGATGCTTTTTACCCTCCTCACTGAGCAGCTTTTCCCTGGCCTTTTTTTTGTGCCTTCTTAGTTTGTGATTGATCTCTACAATCCGATTGCCTCTTGCTTTATGACAAGATGACCTTAATGAGCACCCTTCACAGTTCTTGGCCTGGTATCGGATGTATTGCTGTTTAAATCCGCTAGCAGTAATTCTTTCTTTCTCACCAATATTCTCCATTTGTTGACCTATCGGGCAAGTCATGGTATCGTTGGATTCGTTGTAGTGGAGGTTATCGGCTTTAAAGGGGTCTTCTTTCCATTTCTTGGTTTGCTCTTTGTGGAAGTAATTGTACTTCACATATCCATCAATTTCTTGTTCCTCTAGATATAGATAGTTCTCTTCACTACCAAAACCAGCATCAGCACACACTACAGCAGGGCATGATCCATATAAGTCATTGTATTGTTGTAGATGAGGAATGAAGGTGAGTGTGTCGGTTGGGTTTTGATGTAGACTGTAATTAATGATGAACTGATCTGAGGTACTCATTTGTAGATTATAGCCAGGTTTTAGCTGACCATTGAGCATGTGATCTTCCTTCATCCTCATGAATGTGGCATCAGGATCGGTTTTAGAAAAACTGTTTCTCTTGCCTAATGTGGCCTCTTTCTTCTCATAATCATCCAGCTTGTCAGGCCAGTTCTTGCGAGCATAGTTTAGCTTCTGCTTTACCTTTTTATCGACTTGTTTACCTTCCAGTGCCTGATCGATCTTGTCAATGGTTTGTCTGACTTTCTGACTATCAATCTCATTAAAATCAACTGACTGCAGGTCCTTCAACTCCTCTTCAGCTACCTGTTGAGTATAACTCCATAGGTCATCAAGTTGCTTGGCAATACGTTTTTTGCTGGTCTTGATCGCTCTACCCCAAACGAAAGAATACTTGTTTGCATTGGCCTCAATCTTGGTCCCATCAGTGTAAAGTTGCTTGATACTCACCAAGCCTTCTTCAACCAATAATCCCACAATCTGACCAAAGATTTGACGTAAACTGTCTTTCAAACGCTCGCTACGAAAACGTGCTAAGGTGTTGTGGTCTGGTTTACTCATACCACTAAGCCACATCAAGTGAATATTCTCCTTCAAGCCAGCTTCCATTTTACGTGAAGAGAAAATGTTCGTCAGATAACAGTAAACCATAACCTTCAGCAGCATACGTGGATGATATACTGAAGTGCCTCCGGGTTTGTATTGCTTAAGCAACACATCAATGTTGATTTGATCAATCACTTGGCTAACGACTCTGACCGGATGATTTGCCTCTATAAGCTCATCAAGTGAGGGAGGTAAGAGCATTGGCTGGTTCTGATCATAGTGCTTAAAATGTAGATTCTTGGATGTCTCTTTCACATCCTTAAGATAATAAGATTACAAATAGCTGTTAATTATCTTAACCAAAAAAAAAAGAGTGCCTTTTGAGACACCCTCTTTTTTTCCTTAGTTGTGTCTTTAGGAGCAATCTTATGCTTGAGTTGGTTTCTTGTCCATCATGAGGAGTTCGCTTAGTACAATCTCAGTAACAAACCTTTTCTCACCTTCTTTGTCGTAGGCACGGTTGACCAACTTGCCCTGCATGGCAATCTCACTACCTTTTTGTAAGTAGCTTTCTACAATATCGCACTTCTTACCCCACACGACAATGTTATGCCATTGGGTATCAGAGATTCGCTCCCCCTGATTGTTATAGTAAGTTTCATTTGTAGCGAGAGGGAACGTGGCAACCGTTTTACCGGAATCAAAAGTTTTAACTTGAGGGTCGTTTCCTAATCTACCAATTAATTGTACGTGATTTTTTAAAGTGTTCATGTGTGTAATTGTTTAAAATTGAACTTGTTTTTCTGTCTGATCGGCAGATAATCAAATTGTTGAAGCAAAGATGTCTCAAGAGGCAAGTTGGACTCGGTTCATAAACATTTGTAGTCGTTTGTTATCCGTTTGTAGTCGTTTAAAATTGTTTTTATTGCTATTATTCAATTAGTTACATAGTTTAGCAATTATCAAAAATGTATAAAAAACATCTATACGAAAACGGCTAATATTGGACAACTATGAGTGAAAGAGTATGTGAAGAGTGTGGCAGACCGGTATTTGGAAGAGTAGACAAGAAGTTTTGTTCAGATGCTTGTCGCAATGCTTTTAACAACAAGCAGAATTCAGATGCTGTAAACCTGGTTAGAAAGATTAATGGCACATTACGAAAAAATCGAAGAATACTTTCGGAAATGAATCCCGAAGGAAAAAAGAAGACTCATCGCGACGAAATGCTCAAGCGTGGGTTTGATTTTCAATACTTTACGCATGCGTATCATACCAAGGCTGGAGATGAGTATCATTTTTGCTATGAGTACGGTTATCTGGAATTGGACAATGGCTTCATCCTTCTTGTAAAAAGAGAAGAACGATAGTCACTTTCTACGAAACAAACGGTACATTTGAACGGTCCACCGACTCCTAATCTGGTATGAAAACAGGTCCTGTCACCTTAAAAGATATTGCAAATGAACTAGGTGTGTCTATGGGAACTGTCTCCCGGGCACTGAAAGATTATCCCGGAATCAGTGATAAAACCAAGAAAGCAGTTAAGGACCTGGCAAAGAAACTGAAGTATCGCCCAAACCCTATTGCGCTTAATTTAAAAAATCAACGATCGAAAATCATTGGAGTAGTTTGCCCCAAATTGTTCCATACCTTTTTTAGCGAAGTGGTAAGTGGCATTATGGACATGGCCGATGAACATGGCTATACGGTCATACTGGTCCAAACCAATGAGTCATACCGGAAAGAAGTTAAGGAAACCAAAGTACTCCTACAAAGTCCTTTGGAAGGACTATTGATCTCCTCCACTTTCGAAACGACCAACTACAGACACATCGAGCAGTTCCTGGACTATGGAATACCTGTTGTACAATTTGATCGGATTTCCGATGACCTTCAAACCTCTAAAATCTCAGTAGATGACTATGAAGGGGCATACAGTGCCACGCAACATTTGATTGATCAAGGCTGTAAAAACATTGCATTGGTCCGCGGTAAACTAATCCCTCTCGTTAAACAACGCGTGGAAGGTTTCAAAGATGCTTTGAAGGCAAACGGCTTGAAATATCAGGAAAACCTGGTGATTGAAACGCGTACTTCCGAGATAGAAGAAGGAATCGACCTGGCGTCTAAAGTATTGGAGTTACAACCCAAAGTGGATGCCATTTTTTCTCTGGCAGATGTCACGGCTCTGGGTTTGATTCAAGGCTTGAAAGAGCACAAAGTAAGTATCCCGGATGATATCGCTATCGTGGCTTTCAATGATTCTACCATGTCCAGATTGATTGAACCTTCACTAAGCGCGGTTTCTCAACCGGCCTATGAAATGGGGAAAATCGCCTGTGATCGCCTTCTAAATGAAATAGAAATCGTCAAGAATGATGACGAACCCATCTACAATGCAGAAATCCTGAAAACCGAACTCGTTGTTCGCAAATCTTCACTCAAAAAGAAATAGCAATTAGCTATTGCTTAGCGTTGTTCAGGTCCCAGTTATACTCCCCAAAAACAATCGGCAATCCTTCTATCAATGGAGAGTCTCTGTAATCATTGATCCAGGAGATCAACGACTTGTTCACCTCAAAATCGGCCCGGTACCATTTCAAAACTTTAAAAAGCCTTAGTTCTCCTTCTCTGGGATCCGCATACGTCTCGATGTTGAGCATTACCCGAGCACGCATATCCAATTGTTGATCCAGCTTATTGGGAAAAAAGGCCTGATTGGACAACAACGGACAGCTTTGCGCTCCACAAACAAGTGCAAAATGATACCTGGGGTCCTTCTCAATTTCGAACAACTCTTTGAATTCCAGTTCATCCAGGGTCATATAATCGCCTGCAACTAAGAATTTTCTTCCTTTAAAAAAACCAGGAATGTCTTTTACTGATTGGATGGAGGGGTAGTTTTCTACAATCTGATATATCGTGAGCAAGTTATATGTGTTGATATAAAATGCCGCTTTGAAATCATCAGACTTTCCACTTAAGCTTTGTTCACCAATTCGTTTCACCAGAATTTCAATCAAATCCCTATTGTATTGTATCTGATCATACTTCACCTTCCCCAGGTGTACGTAAAGGCTGTAAAACGTGTTAAAATCCTTGAATATCCCTTCCTGAGCCCTAATCGGGTGATAAAGGAATAACAAGCCAAGGACAATCAAGTGGAGTTTGATTTTCATGGTGGCAGTGTTAAAAAAATTCCCTTTCCGAACTGGCTCTTACGGATATGTACTAAGGTATTTCTTTAAGACTTACACGTCAATAGTTTATAAGTGAATAGGAATAATTGTTAAGGTAAAGACACATTTTACTCGTACCGCAACGAATTCACGGGGTTCAATTTGATGAATTTGAGCATCCGTGATAGAATAGTGATCATGGCAATAACCACGACCACCGCCAAAGGAAGCCAGAATAACCACGCTCCCAAATCGATTTGAAAGTGATATTGCTCCAACCAACCCGACAGGAAATACCAGGCTACAGGCATAGCAACAGAATAAGCTATTCCGATAACAATAAAATAGCTTTTTGAAAGCAATAGGATTAGATGGGTTACTTCGGCACCTAATACCTTTCTGATACCAATTTCCTTAGTACGCTGTTGTAGTGTAAATGAAGTCAGCCCAAACAATCCGAGACAAGCAATGAAAATAGCCAAAAATGAAAACGTTCCGAAAATCTTGCCAAAGCGTTCATCAGAAGCATATTGCCTATTGAAAGATTGATCTAAAAAGAAATAATCAATTTGATGGTCAGTAAAGAATTCAGCCCACTCTGACTCCACAATATTTACCAATCGGTCAAACTCACGCGCTCTTTCTGCATCATTCAAGTTTTTACCAATATTAAATTTCACAAAGTAGAACTCTGTCCAGGAACTCAGGATATAGGCAATGGGATCATAATCGAAGTGCAACGAGTTGTGATGATGATTTTCTACGATTCCTCTTACTTGAATTGGCACGTGAAATCCTTCCAATTCAGCACCAATAGCATCTTCCGGTTTCTCAAAACCTAATAATTCAGTCATTTTCACATTGATCCAAACATCTCCTTTGGTCCAGGGGTCATCCCCTTCTCTAATTTGTCTCCCGGCTACAATATTCAAGTCGAAGAAATCCAAAAATTCTTTACCCATCGAGACAAGGCTAATTTGCTCCGAGGATTCCGTATCTGCATTCTTAAGTCGAATATTTGTTCCCCAGCTAATGGGCTCTCCAGGAATTTCACCAGCATTGGTTATAGATGCGATTCCGCTCTGCTGTGACAATGCTGTGTTGAAAGCGTTATAACTTACTACATCCTGACGATCGTCACTATTGATATCACCTGGAGGAGATTTGAGGACCATGATATCATCAATGTTGATCCCAAGGTCTGCAGACTTCATAAAAGAAACTTGCTTGTAAACGGTTAGCGTAGCTGCAATCAGCAAAAAGGTCACCATGAATTGGACCGCTACTAAAATGCTTCTGAGCCCCAGACCTCCAACTTTTTGTTTGCGCTTGTTCCCTACTAAAATGTTTGTCATATTAAAGGTACGCAACATTATCGCCGGGTAAAGTCCGATGATAACTGCTCCTGCAATCACCAATAGGAACAGGAGCAACGTAACCTCCGGGTTTTGAAAAAAGCTAAACTTAACCCCGGTCAATTGACTGGTAAATGGGGCAGTAAGCTGTGCCAATGTAAGGGCAACAATGAACGAAATCAAATTCAAAAATATCGCTTCCGTTGTAAATAAGGCCGTGATCTGACGGGTCCTGGAACCCAACACTTTACGTATACCGACTTCTTTGAGACGATCTATAGTTTTGACCAGCGACAAATTCAGGTAATTGATCCAGGCAATAAAAAGAATAATAAATGCAATGGACGCAAGAGCAATGATCAAACGATAGTCCATTGGCTCTTTAAAGTCACTCCCTACCTTTGTGAATAAATGGATCTCTTCCATAGGAATCATCTGAAAAGCTATATCATAGCCGAACTGTTGCAACCGCTCCTTCGCATGCGTCTCATAAAGCAATTTGACATGTGCTAATACACCTCCCTGATCTTCTATACTTCGAAGCTTCAAATAGCTCTGCACATTGCCAGAGGTCCAACTTTGCGGCTGCAGGCCGTAGACGTCCAGGGTAGGGAAAGAAAACAGCGCATTAAAGTCGAAATGCGTGTTTGGAGGAAGGTCTCGCATAATTCCGACAACCTCATAAGAAAAGCTTCCTACATTGCCTTGAATATCGATCTTAGCTCCAATTGCACTCTCAAAATCACTGAAGTACTTACGGGCAGAGGATTCGCTTAAGACGATCTTATTTGGCTGATCAAACTTTTCAGCGTTCCCAGCTAGAAATTCAAATTGAAATACATCGAATGCTTCTTTGTCTGTCGCATAAAGCCCAGGCTGTTCAAAGGTCAAAACATTGCCGTCTCCTTTGTAGGTGATGGAGTTGTTTTGATAGTCGATACTTCGAAACCTCACCCTTGATTCAATCTCCGGTAGATCGAGCATCGCCTGTTCGACTATCATTGGTGAAGTAAACGCCGTAACTCCCAGGTCAACGCCATTTCTTAAGACCTGTCGCTCTACACGAACAATCCGATCTGAATCTGTGTAATGCTTATCGAATTGGAGATGGAAGTAAACGAATTGCGCAATCACAATACAGGCGGCCATACCCATAGCCAGGCCAAAAATATTGATCAGCGAAAAAGTTTGGTTCTTACGAACTTGTCTTAAGATGGTCAGGATATAATTCTTCAACATGGTCCTTTCGATTATTCGTTTCTTAATGCATTTACTGGATTACTGGTTGCAACTCTCCAGGACCTATAGCCCACGGTAACAGCAGTAATCCCAATAGTGATTACCAATCCAACAAGAAAATGTATGGCACTTGCGGTAATTTGATATTCAAACTCATTCAACCACTCCCCTGTCAATAGATAACTGATGGGACTTGCTATGATGAAAGCTAATATCACCATCCAGGCAAACGGGCGACTAAACGTCCAAAGCACGTCGCGCGTACCCGCACCAAATACTTTGCGAATACTGATGGTCTTACTGTTTCTTTCCGACATGAATGAAACGAGTCCGTAAAGTCCGAAAATACCAATCAGTACAGCCAGTCCCGCAAAAATCTGAAATATACCATAGACAAGGTTTTCTAAAACGTAAGATTCATCGATAGAATCCAATAACAATGTCGCACTGAAATGTCCTGTTGGTGAAAGCTCTCGGAACATGCTTTCTATTTGCCCGAAATGCTGTATTGGATTATCACCAGCTACTTTCACATTGAGCAAATTCATATGCGTTGGGTTATAAATTAGCATCACCGGGCGGATCCTATTTTGCAAACTTGAGTTATGGAAATCCTCGATCACTCCGATTACCTTTCCTTTGGAAGTTCCAAGAATACCTACTTCCTTTCCAATTATTTCCTCCATCGGAACCGTTGAAGTCTTCACAAATTCCCTGGTTACCAACATCTGAAGGGTTGTATCAGAATTGTATTGATCGCGGATGTTTTCGCCGGCAATCAATGGGATGTCATACAAATCGATGAAGCGGGAATCAGCAAAGTGAATTGCCGTGTGCATATTGTCGACATAATCAGTTCCAGCAACTTTGAACCCGGTATTCCACGTGCCCCCATGAGGGTAAGATCGGCTTCTGGAAACAGATTCCACGTAGCTTGCTTTCTCAAATTCCTGCAATACCACATCCATTTTCCCATTCATTCCGCGCGGGAATCCAATGGTCATCACATTTTCAGTACTGAAACCTAAATCCTTGTGGCGGATAAAGTTCATTTGGGCAGCCACAATGATGGTCGATACAATTAACAGATTTGCAATCACGAACTGACTAATCACAAGCCCTCTTCTAACCCACATGCGACCAGAGCCACTCTTTAAGGCAATAGTACTTCTAAGTGCATTGATCGGAGAATAACGAGCAAGGACCATCGCCGGGTAAAACCCAGCCAATAGGGTTACAACCAAAGACAATAAAGAGGCAAAGATCACCGTCGTGATGTCATATTCAATATGAAAACTTTCATTAATCAAAAACTCGTTCATTTTGTTCATGAAAAACTGACCAATTGTGAAGCCTAATAAAACAGCCATGATCACTACCATGAGTGTTTCTCCCAGGAACTGAATGATCAGATCGGATCGCAAAGAACCCAGTGTTTTCCGAATCCCAATTTCCTTGGCGCGATTGACGGCTTGCGCAGTGGCCAGATTGATGAAATTGAGGATGCTGGCAATCAAGGTGATACTACCCAAAAGCACAAAACCAATCAGGATTTCCACAGGTGCCACATAATTCACTGCATCACCATATCGATTGTCCATATGTACTTCGCTAAGCGGCTGAAGGTAATATGTGTTGCGCTCGGCAGCTTTTTCACTCAGATTTGTATTGGCCAACGCGTTGATTTGGGCTTCTACTTCCGTAACTCGTGATGGCTCGATCGATACATAACATGTCCCCGCCCAGTAAGATCCCCAGTTTTTCACGAAATCATTATACGCTGCTTCACGGGTTCCATAAGAGACTAGCATATCGAATGGAGCTGAAGTGTTTGTTGGCGTATTATCCAGTATTCCCACGACATCCAACTTCACTTTCTCCGAAATCGTAATGGTTCGCCCTAATGGCTCCTGATCTCCAAAGAATTTTTTAGCAAGTCGTGCTGTAAGAAAAACTTTATTGGGCTCATCCAACGCATCAGCTCCTGCCCCTCGTAGAATTGGAAAGTCAAGTAATGACAGGAATTGCTTATCAGCGTAAATAATGTAATCCTGTTCAAAAGTTTTGTATTGACCATTGAGTTCAAATTCAACATTTTCTCCTACAGGTCCTAGTATAGGAATGGCCTTTATGCTCGCTAATTCCTGTGATATGGCATGGGGCATAGGATTAGGCAATACACCATCATAATCCATACCATTGTCTCCTGCATAATGCTCAACCACCCTGAACAATTGGTCTGCATTTGGATGCCACGAATCAAAAGTGAGTTCGTGTTTGAGAATGCTGTAAACAACCAGGCAACAGGAGATACCAATAGAAAGTCCTACGATGTTAACAAACAGATAGAATCGGTTTTTTCTAAAGTTGCGGAATGCGGTAGTTAAATAATTGCGTAACATGACTCCAAATTTTGTTGTCAATCAATTGGCACGGATAATGCCATATACTTAACATGCTGAAAATCTGATAGTTATACTTTATGCCAGCGAAAAGAACTGTTCCTATATGAAACAATTATTTGTTTTATTATGAAACACTTACTACCATTGAAACAAATAATAAGGATTGAAAAAGAAAGGCCATATACTGATCGTCGATGATGATCATGATGTTCTGTTCACAGCAAAGACCATCTTGAAACGAGAGTTTGAGAAGGTGACTACCGAAAGCTCACCTAATCGATTGGAAACACTGTTACATAAAGAAGAGATAGATCTGGTGATTCTGGACATGAACTTCAAGGCTGGCGTAACCTCTGGGAATGAGGGGCTATTTTGGCTTAAAAGAATCCATGAACTGGATCCTGAGATTCATGTCATTTTAAACACGGCATACGGAGATATCGACCTTGCAGTAGAATCCATGAAACAGGGAGCCGTGGATTTTTTAATCAAACCCTGGGAAAAAGAAAAATTGCTTGCCACTATTCAGAATGTATTCAATTTGAGGCAATCAAAGAAGAAGATTAAAAAATTGGAAGGTCGTGAAACCGCCCTGACTCAGGACATAGAATCCGCTTATTCCGACTTAATCTTTGGGTCAGCAAGCATGAAAAAGATCATGCAAATCGTGGAAAAAGTGGCGGTAACAGATGCTTCAGTATTGATCATGGGGGAAAACGGCACCGGAAAGGAAGTCATGGCTCGTACCATTCATCGAATGTCTCCAAGGAATAAGGAGTCGATGATCAAAGTGGATTTGGGTGCACTTCCGGAGACGCTATTCGAGTCGGAGCTATTCGGGCATGTAAGAGGAGCCTTCACCGATGCTAAAGAAGATCGACAAGGTCGTTTCGAGATCGCAGATGGAGGCACACTTTTCCTGGACGAGATTGGCAACATTAGCCCATCGATGCAGGTGAAATTGCTCACCGTATTGCAAAACAAAACTGTGAATCGTGTTGGGTCCAGCAAGCTCCTTCCTTTTGATGTTCGTATTGTCAGTGCCACTAACCAACCTTTGATGGAGATGGTTGCTGACGGAAGTTTTCGATTGGATTTACTCTATCGCATCAACACTGTTGAAATTGAATTGCCACCACTTCGCGAACGTAAAGAAGACATCCCCTTGTTGGTCGATCATTATTTAGGGGTTTATGCCTCCAAGTATCAAAAACCAGGTATACGTATCGATTCATCGGCGATGAAACAACTGAATGCTTATCCGTGGCCTGGAAACATTCGGGAGTTACAACATGCCGTTGAGCGGGCAGTGATCATGAGTGGAGAAAGGACTTTGAAATCCTCAGACTTTCTGATGCCCAAGGTCAATCACACACCAAGTATCAATTCTTTGAAAGTCGAAGATGTAGAAAAAGAAGCCATTCGTAAGGCCATTGAACGCTTTGAAGGCAACTTGAGTAAAGCCTCAGAGGAACTCGGGATTGGCCGCACCACCTTATACCGGAAAATGAAAAAGTATGGTCTTTGAATGTAGCCTACACAGGGTTTCAGTAGAATTAAAGAGATTTTATATGTTGGTAAAGGAGGGTAAATTGAATGAATAATAGCAGTCCACCTGGATAACTTTCCGATTCATGAACGATCAGGGCTTTTTCGTATTTAGGGTAAAAGTTATTATCCGAATCCTTGCTGTAATTGCACTTGGTTCAACGGCCTTTTATGTAGGTGTCTATACCCCCTTTTCTCTGATGGTATTTTGGCTGACACTATTTGCCATTATGGTATTAATAGACCTCATCCGCTATGTAGAGAAATCCAATCGCGATTTGGGAAACTTTCTTTTAGCAATTAAGCAGAACGATTTTTCCAATGTGTATCCGGAACATAATCAGCAGTCCAGGTCTTTATTTCATGCCTTCAACATAATCACAAGGGAATTCACAAAACTACGAAGTGAAAAAGAGTCCAATTTTCACTTCTTCAAAACACTAGTGGAGTACAGCGGGGTTCCTTTACTTTCTTACGACTTAGCGGATGAGCGTATCCACTTGATGAACGAATCGGCAAAAGAACTATTTCGCATTCCCTATTCAACTCGACTTGATTCAATTGGACGTGCAAGTACGTTGTTGTTGCAAAAAATTCGAGAACTCGGCAGTGATGAACGAATCTTGATAAAAACTGAGATTGGTGATGAGTTATTTCACCTGTCGGTTTTATCGAAGGTGCTCATTTTGCAGGAACGCAGGTACAAAGTACTGGCGTTTCACAATATCAATACGGAGTTGGATCAACAGGAAATCGAATCCTGGCAAAAGCTAATCAGGGTATTGACGCACGAAATTAAAAATAGTGTGATCCCCATTTCTACACTAACAGAGGTAGCCTACCAAATGCTGGAAAACAATGACGGTTCGGAGCGACCTATTATGGAACTGGATGAGGAGGAAGAATCTGACCTGAGGATGAGCCTATTTACAATCGGAAAACGCAGTAAATCCCTGGTGAAGTTTGTGAACTCCTATGGGGATCTGGCCAAAGTTCCCAAGCCCAAGATTGAGGAAGTGGACCTTACGGAGTTGGTCAGTCAGATTTTGGAATTGGAAGCAGCGGACTTCAAAAAAGCCAACATCAAACTAAGAAAACGTCTGCCTAATAGGGAGGTGATACAAAAAATAGATCCGGGAATGATCGAACAGGTTCTTATCAACCTGATCAAAAATGGAATTGAAGCGCTGGAAGGTACAGAAGAGGCCGAAATCCAGGTCTGGTTGGATGAAAAAACCGACGTGGCTACCATTCGAATCATTGATAATGGCCCTGGAATGGACAAGGAGTTATTGAATAACATTTTTGTACCATTTTATACCACCAAGGAAACGGGTTCCGGCATAGGACTCCCGCTATCTCGCCAGATCATGCGAGCTCACAAAGGGAGTATCAAGGTACATTCGAATCCTGGAGAAGGAACAAGTTTTGAGTTACACTTTAGGTTTTGAGATACATCTATGTCTAAACCTATCAACGTTAAACCTGGAAATTAAACAATATGTCTAAAGTCCATAATTTTAAGAATCTAATTCCTTCTGCTTCAAAATGGATTCTGGAACAAGAGCATTATATATTAGAAAATGGCCAAGCGTTAAGTGAAGATCAGAAAATAGACGGTCATCTTGTTGGCGTTACTGATCCATCAAAACTAAGAGTTATGGAATTCGTGAATATGCCTTACCCGGAGGAATTAGAATTACAATGGGCAGCGGAAGCAATTGGACTTGTTACCAGTCAATCAAGGGGGACCTCCTACAGATATGGCATTGCGGTACGTAGAGGTTGGGTCGATTCAAGGTCATTGCTAATACACGAAATGACCCATACAGCTCAATATGAGAGATTAGGAGGAATTGAAAATTTTCTAAGCCGATACATCCATGAGTGCGACACAGTAGGGTATTTAAACAGCCCTTTAGAAAAAGAAGCTCGAAGAATGGAAAAGAAACTTTGTGGCTAGAGGTTGTGAAAGTGATTTCTTGGAATGATCAATTGGCTATTGCTCTACAACTAACTCTCCGTAATTGATGGTTTCTAGCCAAGAACTCCTGGCGGAATTATAACTCCAGGCAAGGCCACTTTCACGGCCTTTTATGAAACCTTCTTCATTGTTTATATTATCATTATCTGATAATTCAATATTGAATGGAATTGATCCTTCATCAAAATCAAATACTCCCAATTCCTTGTCAAAGCGAGCTTCTAATAGGAATCCTCCTTCAAAATCTGTTCTACCAAAGGAAACATTCACAGCTTTACTATCTGGTATATTTACCATTTTCTCCAGTCGGTTATATGACGAACTGTAATTGACAAAATAGATCGAATCTTCTTTGGACAATTCCCCTTGCGCCATTCTTATGTTATTCGTGAAGAAAAATTCAACATTGTCGTTTTCCCAATACTGAGACTGCAAACTTGACTCTATCCTCCCTTCAATATCATCTGTCACTTTGACCAAAAAAAATAGGTCTTCATCATGCATCAAAACACGGAATTCAGCAGAGAGGTCTTGCTTTCCATCCCAATTGATTTCACCTACGAGACTGCCATCAATTGGGTAATAGGGTAACTCCTTCCAACATTCGTCTACTTTTCCATCGACAGTTGGCCTGCAGTTTGAAATCGCAACCAAAGCCTGCTTTTCCTCTTTTCCGGAACAGCCGGAAATCAGAAGCACAAGACCGCAAAAAATCACCCTAATGCGAGACATCAATTCAATCAAACGATTCATTGTATGAGAATTCCTGGGGTCGGTATTGAACAGGAATAAGAGATACCAGTTCTTCGATAAACTTCTCCTTTATATGTATTTGGCCCAGGTTGTTGAAATGGTCATCATGTGGATAATACATCTCTTCCGTGAAATCAGTTTTTAAGGCAATGTGCTCAAATGAGTTAAGTAAAAGAGAATCCTTGATCCCATCCCTTCTATAGCGTAAGACCCTAAATTCGATGGAATCTCTACCCAACTCTTCTTCCAACTCCAGTGTCATTTCAACAGATTTTTTCATGGTGTAAAAACCTGTAATCGCATCATCAATAAAAGAAACCTGTCGTTTGTCGGCAAATCGAATAAATGTGGCAATATCGTCCTGGTGAGTATGCTGATATTTCAAGGCCAGTTTCTTGATCACCCAACTGTTGTCCATCAAAAATACGAAGAAGGACCAGTCGTTCATCGTTTGGGCCCACTTCATCGTATGCTCCTTACTCTTTTCTGAAGTGAAGATATACTCCAATTGATAGCCTAAATAATCATCTCTCGCATACTCTTTCTTAGCGTATGGAAATACATTCTCTAGTATAACCAGATCAGGTTCAAATGCCAGTACATCTTCCTCAATTGTCTTAAAAGTATAATAGGACCTGCCTTCACCAGGCATACCAAAATTCATAATCTCCACATCGTATCCCCTATTTTGCAACTCTACTTCCGCCATATTGGGATAGTTGTAACAGGCCGTATCAATTATATGAAACACCCCAGTGAGGACGCAACTACCAACCATGGCGATCCTGTATGTTGCCGGGTCTTTTTTAGCCGACCAGTTGGAGTCTACATAACCATGTCTATTGAAGTTTACCGTGTCTTTGTCTAAATAGTGCGCACCTTCGGGGATAAATGTAAATCCAAGCTCTTTGTCATATTGATTTACAGAAGTGATGTATCCATATTGTGTGTGAACCCCCGACCGCAAATAGATTTCTGCACCGATAAACAAACCAATAAAAAGAGCCACAGAAATAATCACAATTTTCCTCAAGCTTATTCTGAGTTTCTTTTTCTTCATTTCCTTAAATATTCATTTCAATATTGCTACTACTTTTGGAGGACATCTCAGCTAGCCAGGTAATGACTTGCATTGGCTTTATCAGCTTCAAAAGGAGAAACATCTACAGACACAAATTGCTTAACTGTCACTAACTTCACTAAAAGCCGTTGAATACCATATTTTTCAATAATAATACCATGAAACCCGCTAAAAGGCCCTTCGGCTATCATCACTTCCTCTCCACAATATTGTTGCTCGCTTGATATCTCTGGATGGCCTTTTTCCAACAACTTTATTATTGCAATCTCATCCCCCGGAATCGTCACGGGTTTTGATTCGTTATTTGTAATGCCAAAACCATATACATGGTTAACACAAAGCATTTGCTCTTTCTCAAACGAGTAGATATTACAAAACACATAGCCCGGAAACATAGGCAAGAGCACTTGCTTCTCTTGATCAGACCAGCGTTTTATCACGCTCATGACCGGTACATAAACTTCTGTATCAATGTACTTCAAAGCGGATCCTACCTGCTTTTCATAGGTAGGTTTGACACGAAGTATATGCCACCTTCTTGGCTCATTGTGAAGGTTCATAAGTATGGACTTGGAATGGCTTCGCCGAATGAAGTCCCAAAAATTCTGGGCTTCTGAAAGGAATATTGAAGCGGCGTATTTTGTCTGGCGTACTTAAACAGACTTTACGGTTAAAATCTGTTCTACAATGCTATGATAAGAAAATTATTCAAGAAAATGAAAGTACTATCTAATAATTGAAAATCATATAAATCATTATTCATATTATAAATAATTGATTATCAATTTATTAGCAACCCAAATTCGTACTCTAATTTTATATCTTAAATAAATTAAATAAGTATATACAAATTTAAAAGAGTCAAATCGATTCGAGTCTGATTATGCTTGGATTTACACCTTGTTATGCAAATTTTATTCTACCATCATAATCTCCTTGGAAAAACCGCGCTTCGGTGACTTAATTGATGGAACAGAAGATGCTTTTCTCGAACGTCCGAACACCAATATTGTAAGCAACAGATTCGCGCAAAATAATCCGCCAGGGAGCAAAATAAGCAAGTCACTTAAATCCGTATAAGACTCTCGCATGAAGACATTAGAAATAAATAGAAATAAGCAAGCAAAAACAATAATGGACGCGTTGCTTCTCAATACAACAGACCATTTCATTTTTTCTTCTTTTCCTTTTGGTGTAACAACCCAGGTCAGTTTCTCTCGATATTTCTTAGGAATAATAAGCCGATATAAAAACTTCCAGGTTGACAAAAACATGACCCAGATGATGTAGCTATTGACTGCAAAAAATGAAAGGAAATAACTGGTTAATGGTGGTTTATTCTTTCTGGTTTCCTCAATTAAAGGTGCAAATTTCCTATTAAAACCTACCGCGGAAAGACAAGAGTTTGCAACTACCAAAGTCAATGAAAATAATGCAAACTCTGGAATCAATGGTGAAACCAATATGAGAAGAGGAATCATTGCCTGACTTGGGTAACACATACCGTGGAATAGAAAGGATGCTTTTTCGTAAAAGTTGATCTTATCCGAAAGAACTACCTGTTTAAAGTATTTGAACAATACCTGTAATCCACCGACGGCCCAACGATCCCACATCCCTTTCAGTGCAGCAAGTGAAGTCGGGACACCTTCTCCACTCAAGACCCAGTGCGCTTTTCCGTAGCTTCCGTGCAAGTAAGATCTAATCGTCATAGAGAAATCCTCCGTAAGGATAAATTCTCCCCTGGAATCAGTTTCAAGAAATGAACCCAGTTGAGCAAGTTCAGCTCTTTTGTAGATGGCATTGTGACCGTAGAAGATAGGCATCCCCCAATTTCCAATCTCGCCCAACACATATCGGAAGATGGTCTGCTGCATGCCAACGGCTCTACTTAGGCTATTCACTTCCATGTTATTGGAAACTGTCATAAGCTGGAGGTAAGCCACATCCTCGTCGGCAGCAAAAGTTTTCACCAAATCCGTTAACGTATTGCTGCCAAAGGTAGAATCCGTATCTACATACATCACATACTCTACTTCCCAATCATTGGCAACAAAGCGCTCATATGCCACGTCCAAATTCAAGGGTTTATAACCTTTCAATTCCGGGTCTCTGGAAATCCACTCAACGGACAAATTGCTCCCACGAAACAAATCCCCGAGTTGAGTAACATACAACTTCCATTCCGTCAGGTCTTCATGATCCTGACTGTTGTCCACCACAACAATTTTCCAATCCCCATCGTACTCCATAGCAATCAGGCTATCCAGGGTCATTCTTGCCAT
Organism: Cyclobacteriaceae bacterium; assembly: GCA_965215825.1. Classification (GTDB taxonomy): domain Bacteria; phylum Bacteroidota; class Bacteroidia; order Cytophagales; family Cyclobacteriaceae; genus JAWPMT01. Next base: position 4,783,222 of record CBDCEM010000003.1, read on the forward strand.
TTCAAATGGCTCTTGATAGGTCGGCAGAATGATAGCTACCTTCGGGTAGTTCTCCAATTTGATAAGATCAGGATCTCTATAATCTTGGTTATTGAAAAACAATCTAAGTACCATGACCAGAGAAACCGCCAATTGCAAGTAAAGCGGTATGGTCAATATCATCACAATACCATCTGAAATGGAAATCACCTCCCAGGTCGATGCGAATTGCAAGACAATGGGAAGAAGAACCAACAGAAATAGCATTGGCCCGTAAAGGTGATGGTAAATCTTGGGCCTACTGATTTTTCTGCTTTTGTGTGCTTTGATCAAATAGTAATAACACAAGGCCAACAAACCTGTTGCAACTAGCAATGTCTTAATTTCTTCCATAGCAATAGATTCACGCGGTGATTATGATAATTGAATTGCACATGTGTGAATCAAAGGACTTTAATTTTATGATTATTTACAAATGACTCTATTAGTCAAATGTGGTTTTTATATGAAATCAAACAAACTAAGTACAGACACTTGTTTTAAAGGTACGATCAATCCAGATGAAAATCCAGTTCTCCCGCATTTACACGAAATTCTAATCGATTTTCTGGAGGAGGAATCAAACAGGTTGCAAAATCGGTAAAGGCACACGGAGGATTGTAGGATTTATTGAAATCAATCGTTGTTTTCCCGTCAGGTCCAGGCCTTGGCACATGTAAATAACGTCCACTACCATAAGTCTCAATTGCACTCGTTTCATCACTAAAAATGATAAAGAAATCAGTGTCTTTTAGGGGCTCCAGTGAGTACTCGTTTCCATTGAATTGAAATTGAAGTTGCCCTTCCACTTCGAACTCAAAATGATGCCCAAGAACATTGTCTACCTTCAGCTTTTTCATCGGTATATAAGGTTTGAAAATAGCATCGACAACTAGATTGGGGTTGTACTCATAGAAATGAATATCAATATTCTCTGTAAGTAAAGGGTGATTGAGGTCCTTTAGCCTTACGCCTACATTACCAACTCTTTCAATAATATACCAGACATAGTCCCCAAAGACCATCTCCTTTACTACTTCCTGATCAGGATCAAATACGATGCTTTCTGTCTGATAAACTGAATCAACCAAAATTCCCTGAGCTACTTTGGTTATTGTCACTACGCCGTTCACCACGTTTAGTATACCACTTTCGGAGGGAAAAGCTTCGGGGAAAATTATCGAATTACCACTATCTGAACCAAAAGTGTTTGTCCCATCCTCAAGCCAGTATAAACCCTCTAAATTCAGAAAGCCCTCTTTTGATTTTAGTTCAGTCATTCGTTCTGCCTTCCATTTGTTCCATTCCGCAAGCTGTTCAGGAGTAGCTTGTTTGGGAGCTGGTGTGCAAGCCAAAATAAGCAGGAAAATCACGAACTTCGATTTGACCATCATATACTGAATTTGGAAGTGAGACATCCAAATTAGCCAATTTCCAGAAGAGTAAATCAACCAGTGATGAACCAATATGAGTTTCTCAAACTTTGATCAGCAGCAGTCAAGCTTCATAACTATCTGGCAAAGGTGCCATCATATAAACCCTGGGCTGGCCAGTCATAGAATCAAATCGCCTTACTAAACTTATCAAACCCACCCTTCGAACGCCATAACCGAACATCGAAAACGGAGCAAACATTTCTCAATAACATCATTCGATCCAGATTGATCTTCATACCGAATTCATCCATTCGGATCACCTCATCTCGGACCAGTTTATCCATAAGATCCCAATTGATATCCAATCCAAATTCTTCCAGGAAGTTAGTCTTCCATTCTACTTTGCCGTTGCACATGATGTCCCGAATCAGTCCCCGCAGGAATAGGTCTTCTTTGGTGTGCAAATGTCCTTTGGCAATAGGGAATTCTCCTTGATCCAGTGCATCCCTATAAGCCTTGATGTTCTTATGGTTTTGACCAAATGCGGACCAACTATCTCCAATTGAACTCACTCCCAATCCAATTAAATATTCTGTTCTTTGTGTCGTATAGCCCATGAAGTTTCGATGCAAATCCCCGGCCTCCTTTGCCTTGTACAATTCATCCGCTGGCAATACAAAGTGATCCATACCCACTTCTTTGTACCCCGCTATGGCAAACTGTTGTTTTCCGGCGAGGAAGAAAGAAAGTTTCTCTTCTCCCGAAGGAAGAAGGTGCTCAAAAGATTTCTGTCCCGGTTTCATCCATGGAACATGTGCGTAACTGTAAAAAGCAATGCGGTCTGGCCTTAATTGGATCGTCTTTTCAAGAGTATCCGCTACGGTTTTGGCCGTTTGTTTAGGTAATCCATAAATCAGATCGTAGTTGATGGACTTGAAACCAATAGCCCGGGCCCATGAAGTGACCTGCTGCACATCTTCGTATGATTGCCGCCGATTGATCTGTTTCTGTACTGCTTCATCAAAATCCTGTATCCCCAAACTCATGCGTCGGAAACCCAATTGATACAGTGCTTCCAGGTGCTCACGTGTGGTATTTGCTGGGTGGCCTTCAAAACTCATTTCGGTTTCTTTCGAGACCTCACAATGATCAAGGATTCCTTGTATGAGCTTCTCCAGGTTATTGGGTTGAAAAAAAGTTGGAGTACCACCTCCAATATGAAGTTCTTTCAAAATAGGGGTACCAGGCAATGCTTGAACATAAAGCATCCATTCTTTAAGCAAGTAGTTCAGGTATGAATCTTCTACAGCGTGATTTTTTGTAATGATCGTATTGCAGCCACAGTACGTACATAGGCTCTCGCAATAAGGTAAATGAATGTACAAACTGACTTCTCCTGCATTCGCCCAGTAAGCATTTCTGATACTATTCTTCCAATCAGCAATGTCAAATTTCTCAAGGTCCCAGAAAGGCACAGTGGGGTAACTGGTGTATCGAGGCACCGGAATAGTGTATTCTTGAAGTAATTCCAGATCGGTTGACATAATATTTTCTATTTACAAATGGTCAATTGTGATGGATTGAATGCCCCCATAACGGGAACATCCGGAAATTCTATGGTCGTGGCTCTGATGATCATTATGGCACCAGTTAACAGCATCAATACATTGGTCAGTTTGATTCCCCGAAATCTGGAAAGCCACTCGCGAAGCGGCAATACAGTGAAACTTGTCATCAGGGGTATTGTCCCCAAGCCAAAGCCGGCCATCATCATTGCTCCAGTCAAACGATCAGCACTTCCAAGGGCAGCAAAAGCCGCCATATATACCAGCCCACAGGGCAGCAAACCGTTTAACAAGCCGACAAAAAAGAATGTATCAGCCCGCCGGGATTGGTAAAGGTGAGCGATTCGTTTCCTCACAAATCGCCCCAATTGAGTTTTGGAAACGGACAATTCTAACCTTTGATTAATCGAAGGAAATACAACGATGGCTATCAATATCAGGCCTACCAACAACGATAATGATCGCTGAAACCCGGCGAGAGTAAACCCCTCTCCCAGAATTGCCAGTAACAGACCAATGAGCACATAGGTAATCGTACGGCCCAAGCTATACATTAGGCTCTTAAGCAATCGAGTTCCAAAGTGCGACGTTCGATAAGGCAAAGCCATAGCAAGGGGCCCACACATGCCTACACAGTGCCAACTGCCTACAAACCCAATTGTGAATCCGATAAGCAAAGTCGCCATCACAATACAATCCCTTTTTCCTGGTAAAATTTCTGGCCGTCAATTTCCCATCGGATCTTCAGAATGTAATAGCCTTTCTTAAGGTCGGAACGATCAAAGGTCATTTTTTGCGCCTTTCTCAATTGGAAGTATTTATCAAACTGACTGTCAGAAGGGCGGTATAAATGCGCCTCCCCTTGCTCTGGAGCCTGGGGGAAAGTCAATTGCAGCTGGCTCGAAGTAAGCTGAACACGAGCCTCCATATCATTTGTTCTGGTTCGCTCAATTTGATCAATTCGCTTTTGGAAATTCAGTTCTTCCCGGTAGTAATCTTCCGTGACCAAATCAATGTTTTGATCAAAACTTTTGACTGCCATGAAAAGGATAAATCCGGCAAATCCGATAAATGATAATGTCAATCCATGTCCCCAATTCATACTACTACAAGTTTGGACCTAAGAAGGTCGTGTTGATCGTTTGTAATTTTTTCCCTTGAGCATACACTCCCACCTTTACTTTCGTAGACATACCGGTCAATTCGGATCGATCAAGGTGAATAAACAAAGCACCTTCGCCAACAGATTGCCCTTCTACAGGAAGCAAGTCGCCGACCATTGTAATTTCTCCTTTGACATTTTCCAGCCTGAATTCGAAGGGTACTTCCGATAAGGTCTTATTTAATACTTTGAAATTATAGAGGTTACTCACTTTGTTGTCATCTTGCTTCTGGTAAAGCATACCGGGTGTTCTAAGTATCGTAGCTTCTATGTCAGAGCGCATGACCAATAGCGTTACCATTACTCCGATTAGGACCACTAACACACCAGTATAAGCTTTAAGTCTTGTGGTAAATTGAAAAGGTTTTCTATCTACTATGTTAGCTTCGGAAGCATACCGAATCAATCCACGATTCAAACCAATTCGATCCATGATGCTGTCGCAGGCATCAATACAAGCCGTACAATTCACACATTCGAGCTGAGTTCCATTGCGAATATCGATACCTGTGGGGCAAACCTGGACGCACTGATTGCAGTCAATACAATCTCCCAGACTCGTTGCATCGCGATCCTGATTTTTCCGATACTTACCACGTGACTCTCCCCTTACATGATCATAAGCAACAACAACACTGTTTCGATCCAACATCACCCCTTGAAAGCGTCCATAAGGACAAATAGTTGTACAAACCTGCTCCCGAAGCTTGGAAAACACCCCATAAAATGCTCCGGTAAAACCTATCATTGCCAGAAAGCCTCCAATATTCTCAGAAGGGGCCGTTTGTACCAACGCAACTGTCTCATCAAAACCTATCAGGTAGGAGATGAAGGTATGCATGATAAAGAAGCTGATAAATAGAAATATGAAGTGTTTGGCACTCTTTTTTAGAATCTTTTCGGAATTCCAGGTCTGCTTATTCAACTTCTTCTGTGCCATGTAATCCCCCTCGATCCAATACTCTACCTTTCGAAAGACCATTTCCATAAAAATGGTCTGAGGACAGATCCATCCACAGAAAATCCGACCATAAGCCACCGTAAAAAGGATGATAAAGACCACTGATGTGATCATCCCAATCACAAATAGAAAAAAATCCTGTGGCCAAAAGATCTGACCGAAGATGACAAAACGGCGCTCAAAAATATTGAAGAGCAGCATGGGCTGTCCTCCAATTTTGATAATAGGCGCCAGGAAAAGAAAGGCCAACAAGATAATGGAAACAATCAGTCGCCAGTTGTGAAAACGACCTTTCGGTTTTTTGGGGTAAACCCAAATCCGTTTACCTTCTTTATCAATCGTACTTATTTCATCACGAAAGTCTTCATCATCATATATATTATCCAATTTATCCATCCTCACGTGGGAGTCCCTACTCTTCTTCAGTTTCAAGTACGGTTCGCTCGTACAAATCGCCCTGAGGCGCTTTTTGTCCGTCCGGATTGGCTCCTTCCATATCATAAATAAATGCCGACACCTGTTGGATCTCAGCTCCGGAGAGTTGATTCTTCCAGGCGATCATCCCTTTAGTTGGCACACCTTCTTCTATGGTCGTGATGATGTTCGCCATGCTTCCCCCATGAATCCAGTATTGATCAACAAAATTGGGACCGATACCCCCCTGGCCTTGTGCACCGTGGCAGGCAGAACAGAATTTCTGATATACCTTTTTACCCGCTGCAATGGCTTCCGGCCCTGTTACCGGCACTTCAATGGGCCCTTCCTTTGCCAACAAAGCCGCTTTATAGTCCGCCACTTCCTGTGCCGCAACGACCATTTCCGTTTCGTACTCTTCCTGCTGCAACTGTCCGGTACCAATCAAATGATAGTTGACCAGATAAAGGACACCAAAAACGATCGTCAGGTAAAACATTCCTTTCCACCAGGGTGGCAGGTTGTTGTCCAACTCCCGAATGCCGTCGTACTCGTGAGAAGTCAGTATAACTGTCTCCTGCTCCATGGGTTTAAAGCTATTTGCAGACTTCCACCATTTACTGAACCATGACTCTTTGACTGATTCATCGGCTTCTGATTGGCTAAATACCTTCACCGCCTGCACAGTCACGACCAACAGTAGTAGTGCTACCAAAGCAACACCAAGTGCGATGGAAAGTACAATTTCTGCAAAATAGGTTTCTATAAAACCACTTCCATCCTGCCCAAATCCAAGTGCCGGAAGTGAAGTAAGAAGAGCTAACGCAACAGGCTTTTTCATGGCTGAGATTCGTTTTGATCTAAAGGAAGTCTTGCTATTTCGTCCATCTTTTTCTTATCAGCCTTGATCACCCAGACCAGGCACACCACGAAGAATAAGAAGAAGATGACAAAGGAGATAAGGGGAAAGAATTCTATTCCCGTGATGGTCTCTAAGTGATGTTTAATGAATTTTAGCATGGTGTCAATTGTTTTCTCTCAGTTAGGGTCTACTTTACTGATATCGGTACCTAGTCGCTGTAGGTAGGCGATAAGAGCAATGATCTCTTTTTGGGAACCTACTTCAATACCCTGGTCGCCAAGGTTTCTGGAAATCTCGACGGATTGATCCTGGATCAGTTTTAAAGCCTCCGCCTCACTCATGTCGGGATATGGAACACCCATCTGACGCATGGCATTGAGCTTAGCTTCAGTTGAGGAGGTATTTAGCTCTTGCTCAAAAAGCCATGGATAGGGAGGCATGATTGAACCCGGCGACATAGAATTTGGGTCCAACATGTGATGATAGTGCCAGCTATCAGGATATTTACCACCTATTCTTAGCAAATCTGGTCCTGTTCGTTTCGAACCCCACAAGAACGGGTGATCATATACAAACTCACCGGCTTTAGCATATTCACCATATCGCTCTGTCTCAGATCTGAACGGGCGGATCATTTGAGAGTGACAGACATTACATCCTTCACGGATGTAGATGTCACGCCCTTCAAGTTCCAGTGGCGTATAGGGTTCAACACTTGAAATCGTCGGCACATTGGATTTCACTAAAAAGGTTGGCACTAATTCTACCAAGCCACCGATCAGAATCATGATCAGCGACCAAACCAGAAGGTTCACTGGTCTCCATTCGAATATCCGTCGATGCCAGTGTTCATGTTTCGGAGGTACATACCCTGCGGATAAAGGAGCCGCCTGGTCTTTTGTCTCCGGAATAAAACTCCCTTGTTTTGCGGTCATTACCAGGTTATAGACCATTACAAATACGCCACCCAGGTAGAGGGCACCTCCAAAGGCGCGGAGGGCATACATTGGTTTAATCTGCGTGACAGTCTCGAGGAAGTTGGGATATGCCAGGATACCAGACTCGGTGAATTCTTTCCACATCAGGCTTTGAACAAAACCAGCCCAATACATTGGAAGTGCATAAAATACAATACCCATCGTACCAACCCAGAAGTGAATATTTGCCAGCTTATTTGAGAACAACTGTGCTCCATACAGTTTCGGAATCAGGTAATACAACATGCCGAAAGTGAGAAATCCATTCCAGCCCAAACCTCCCACATGCACGTGTGCTACAATCCAGTCTGTAAAGTGCGCTATGGCATTCACATTTTTCAGCGACAACAATGGGCCTTCAAATGTCGCCATGCCATAACAAGAAACGGCCACGACCATGAATTTAAGAATAGGGTCTTCTCTTACCCGGTCCCATGCACCTCGGAGTGTGAATAGTCCATTCAGCATGCCTCCCCAGGACGGAGCGATCAACATTACGGAGAAGACCACTCCCAGTGACTGTGCCCAATCAGGCAAAGCATTGTACAGCAAATGGTGAGGGCCCGCCCAGATGTAGATAAAAATTAGTGCCCAAAAGTGAATAATCGACAGACGGTAGCTGTAGATCGGGCGATTGGACGCTTTAGGAATAAAATAGTACATCAGTCCCAGGTAAGGAGTAGTCAGGAAGAACGCGACCGCATTATGTCCATACCACCATTGTACCAGCGCATCTTGTACCCCTGCAAACAGGCTGTAGCTTTTGAATAATGTTACTGGAAACTCAAGAGAATTGACGATATGCAGTACCGCAACTGTGACGAAGGTGGCGATATAAAACCAGATAGCTACGTACAGGTGACGCTCTCTTCTTTTCAAGATCGTCATGAACATATTGATGCCAAAGACTACCCAAATCAAAGCGATGGCAATATCTATGGGCCACTCAAGCTCCGCATATTCCTTAGAGGTGGTTAGCCCCAGCGGTAAAGTAATTGCCGCCGCCAGGATGATCGTCTGCCACCCCCAGAAGTGAATCTTGCTCAGTAGATCACTAAACATTCGAGCCTTGCATAGTCGTTGTAGTGTATAGTATACCCCTGCAAAAATGCCATTCCCGACAAAGGCAAAAATCACGGCATTGGTATGTAAAGGCCGTATCCTTCCAAAAGTGGTGTACTGGATACCAAAGTTCAGCTCCGGAAATACGAATTGTAGCGCTACCAGCAATCCGACCGTCATACCCACAATACCAAATACCGTTGCTGCGATGATAAACATCCGAACAGTCGTATTGTCGTAGTAAAATACCTCCACACCAGTCGCTTCTGTTTGATTACGAGTAGGTTCAGTGTGATTCACAGATTCTTGAGTCTCCATTTAGTGATCTTTTGAATTGTCGTTCTCTGGAAATAAAATGCGTATAGAAGGCGTGTAATCATCCTCGAATTGGCCGTCTTTACTTGCTTTCAAAAAGGCCACTAAAAACAATACGGCAATAATCAGACTGATCCCTATCAGTAAGAAGAGTACTTCCATGTGCATCAATTTTGTTGGCAGCAATGTTAGACCTGGAACAGAATGTCCTTACTGATCGGCTTCAGGATGAAACATGACTTTTGTCATATTTTCTTCCCTCCTTGAAAGGGGCCCAATACGGTTAAGTTAAGATTATTCGCAAGTGCGATAGAATGTTATCCTAAGCTTAAGGGCGTTGGAGAAGGGACTCAGAAACATAAGCCAGTGCACTACTTCTCTGCGCTCCCAAGGACAACACAACAGAAAATTGGGGGCCTGCCTACGGCCGGGCTTTCACTACTCGTCCTTCTTCGACAGACCTGTGTTATGCCGAGTCCACCTTGCCGAGGCAGGTGAGTCGAAGGAAGACTCAGACAGGCCGCTCTATCCCTAGGCCTGCTACTTTAAATGTGAGTCCGATTATAAAACGCTTCAAGACCGTCATTACGAGGCCATTCATAATAATTCCTTAAATGGCCGAAGTAATCTTTAATAAGTTTAGCGTAGACTGCCACACCTTTCCACGCTATTCCCCCTCGATAAGGTTCGCAGTGACGATTAGGGCGGTTTTTGAGATAAATTATAAATCGAACTCAGGTTTTAAGGATAGACACCTATACACCGATTGTAGGGAGTAGTAAAAAATCCAGATATTTGAGTATATCTATCGTATCCAATGAAACTGACCCAAGCCATCACATTTTTCGAAAACATTATAGGAACCTCTAGAAACAAAGCCGAAATCAAAATAACCGAGGCGTTCCTGAAAGTGCTCAACAACCTGAACAGCAGGGACTTTACAGATGAAGAGTTGAACAAGATCGATGAGAAATTAACAGAACTAGAATTAGACAAGCAGCACATCAATCTTAAGAAACATTTGAGAAAAATGTATGCCAAGCTAACCAATTTCCTATTGAAGGAATTCTCACTGATCACCACGAGCTACTACACCACACAAGGGCTAATCTTTGGGATGATCTTTGGGCAAGGTCTGGGAATAGCAATTGGCACAGCTATTAGCGCGGAAACAGGCATAGCAATCGGTTTGTCTCTTGGCACAGGTATGGGAATGGCCCTGGGTATTGCTTTTGGTTCTCTGAAAGATGCAGAAGCTAAAAAACAAGGAAAGGTATTGGGATAATCCAGCAACTTCTCCTCTTCAAACCGTCCGCGGAGGCGTGGGCCAGGAAGGTGTCCAGACTCTTGAAGTTCACCCCGATTCTTAGTCAGATGTACTGAAACTTTCCTGACACCCCTTTCTACTCAAACAAAATTCCCTCTTGAGAGGGGTACAATGCTATTAAGTTAAGCTTCATATGGTCACTTATTGAATTGAGTAATCCTTCCCTTTTTACTACTAGCTATTACATCTCGGCCAAAATGCCTATCAGGAATTATTGCTATGATGGAAGAGGCTACTTGATTCAATATTTGACTTATGAAATGCTCATTATTTGAGTTAAAGAGGAATGAGAGTAGTTTTTCTCTTACAAATCGATAGGCATTCTTCCAGTTGTATTTGTATTTCCATTTACGGTTGGAAGTACGTTGATCGATAGTTCTACTAGCTAATAAGCCTGTAATAGCGACTAAATTCATACAAAAAATATGTGCGTAAAACTCTTGAAAGATGCCTGCGGCCTTCTTGCAACCAAATTGTTCAACTTTCATCTTTGGCTTTAAGTTTTTAAAGCCTTCCTCCACGCCCCAACGAAGCTGATACAGCTCATTTATGTCCCGAGCGCTGTATTTCTGCTGATCGAAAAGGTTGGTGATTAGCAATTCGGTTTCACCACTACTTAGTTCAATTCTTACAATTCTGACCTTAATGGGAGTGGCATCGAGTTTATTCTTACGGCTATTCTCAACCTCTTTTGGACTAGGCTCCCATGTGGTAATTATGTCATCCTCATCGTGAGTTATGATATTCTTGGCGAAGTTGGAACTGTTAATTGGTAATCGTATACAGACTTTGGTCTGGTGACTCACCAACTCTTTTATCGTACAGAAATGACCAAATCCTCTGTCTAAGATCAGCATATCATTTTCTTTAACGCTAGACAGGCCCTTTTTAAGCAAAGTCTTTTCACCTTCTCTCATTGTAGATAATTGACTGTCCACCACAAACTGATTCAATACATCATAGATCATGAATGTCCTGGCCAAGTACCTTTTAGTTCCTAACTCATTAGTCGCGTATAGGCCAAAATAATCTTCGATATCTTGATGTGCGGGTAGGTTTAATGTACTACCATCTCCCGCAAGTAGACAATGCCCTTTCCAAAGCTTTTTGTCACAATCATGAAAAGTGTCATTTAGTTGCTCTACGAGATCTCTGAAAAACTCAGGCCTGATTTTATAACGAGCTTGAGTAAACGCACTTCCAGTTACAGGTCTTGTATCCAGACAGGGAAGAATCTTCTGAAGATTAAATTCTACTGATTCTTTAAATAAATGAAGAATACTGCCAGCGACAGCTTCAAACGATAAGGGAGAGGATCTACTAAAGTCTCTAGGAGAGCGTTTATAGCGAGATATTTTTCTCGAATTATGAAAAAAGTCAAAGAGTTTTTTTTGAAGAGCCCCCAGAGCTCTTCACTGTGTCATTTTCTTTATCTAAATTCATTGTCGATATATTTTACGTGTCTCTAAGATAACCGAGACAGGCCGATTGATAGCTATTGATCGGCTTTCTTTCTTCTTAACTTAATAGCATTGGAGAGGGGTATGGGGTGTGTTTATCTACTATCCTTGTACAGTCGCAAGCATTCATATCATGACTAAAACCACCTACGATTCCGTACTTACCATCGCCGGCAGCGATTCCGGAGGAGGCGCAGGCATCCAGGCAGACATCAAAAGCATCAGTGCTTGTGGCGCTTATGCAGCCTCTGTGATTACCGCCACTACGGCACAAAACACACAGGGTGTTTTTGATATTCATGCCATACCTATAGATCACCTAAAAAAGCAATTGGATGCTGTGTTGAGCGACATTGAATTTGGAGCCATCAAAATCGGCATGCTCCACTCTTGTGAAGTAATCCAGTCAGTACAAGCAAAACTGGAAGCATACTGCGCCAAAAACATTGTATTGGACCCGGTGATGATGGCCACTTCAGGAGATAGTCTTATCGACCAAACGGCCATCAATTGTCTGAAGGCTTTTCTACCTAAAGCAACATTAATCACCCCAAATATTCCCGAAGCTGAAATCTTAATCGGACGCGAAATTGAATATTCAAATGCGGAAGATGCATCGCGTGAAATCGGACAGACTTTCAAAACTTCAGTTCTCCTGAAGGGGGGGCATTTAAATGGCTCAAATAGTCAAATGACTGATTTTCTTTATCAGTATGATTCCGACAAAATTCTAACCATCTGTAACTCCAGAATTGAAACGAATCACACACATGGAACTGGATGTAGCCTTTCTTCAAGCATCGCTGCCTACCTGAGCCAGGGAGATGAATTGAATGTCGCAGTTGAAAAAGGTTGTGCTTTTGTCAATCGTGGTATTGCCTCTGGAAAAGACAAAGTGCTCGGCAAGGGCAATGGCCCTATCAATCATTTTGGATTGACATAAATTGAGCATACGAGTTATTTTTAGCTAAACGAGTGATGAAACAAAACCCAGAAGTAATCATACAATCTGCCGAAGAATGGTTGAAAAAACCGATGAAAAGAGATACTCTTGAGGCAATGGGTACAGCAACAGAGATCGTCGTTGGTTTAGTAGCATTGATGAAGGAAGGAGTTGGATCCAAGAAAGAATTAGGCGCACTCCTCGGACGTGTAAAAAGCACACAAAAAGCCATCGAGAACATCGAAACGATGGATTGGGTTAAGGTTCAAAAAGGACATCTGGCCATCGGTCATAGACCCAGCGTCAAAATGGGAATTGATCTTAAACTGCAAAATACCACACATATCCTTACGCTCCTTTCTGAAAACGAACAGGCCAAAAGCATTCAATCTATTGCCCTGAAGAATCACCTGGAATGGCTTTGGTTCCCTATGACTTCTGCACAACCGCCTGATGAATCCCGGTATCAGGAGCTCGCTGAGGTATTTGGGAAAATGAAAGTCATTTTGAACAAAGGTGGGAAAATTTACATCCACTGCTCCGCGGGCATTCATCGAACAGGCATGATTAGTCTGGCTTTCTTGAGGTACCTGGACATTGAGGCCGATCGGGCCATGGATGTATTGAAAGCGCTGCGAACAAAAACCAGCGAAGAAGTCGGCACTGAAAGAGCAGCATGGGCCCATCGGGTTTATCAAAAACTGAAATAATTCGAAAGTAACATCGAAATATCTCTTAATAAAAGCACTTTCGGGAACTGGCTGAAAGACCGTGAAAAGTCGATAAATTAGTGAGTCCTTGAACGGTTTATGCGGAAGATTTCACATTATATTATCTGGGTGATTTTCTTATGGTCTTGCAACGATGACCCCATCCGAGAAATATCGATTTTTTCGTTTACACCCACCAGCGATGGTCCTGGGATTGAGGTTCAAATCGCAGGTGCTGGATTTGGCAATGATTCTACACGCGTCCGCATCGACTTCAATGGTACTCCTGCCTCGATCTTATCAATGAACGATACCCTGTTAATCACGGAGGTACCTTTAAATGCCACTTCCGGTACAATCAATATTCGGGTAGAAGAACAAGTTGCGAGCAGTGCCAATCCGTTTGAGGTACTATCTGGCACCTGGACAAAAAAACAAGATCTTCCCGTAGATACTGGCTTCGGTGCAGCCGTAGGTTTTACTATAGCAGACGTGGGTTACGTAGGTACTGGAGCAGATAATGGTCGAATATTCGATACGTTTTGGAAATACAATCCGGAAATTGATCAGTGGTCAGAACTACCTGCCATTCCAGGTGGAGGCCGACGATTTAGCTCAGGTTTTGTGATCGGAGAAAAGGCGTATGTCGGACTAGGAAGAAAAGACAATGAAACAGAGATTTCATCCACGTTTTATCAGTATGATCCTTTATCCGAAAACTGGAATCAAATAAAAGATTTCCCCGGATTATTGCCTGACTTCACCGACACCTATGCCACTTTCGTTATTGACGAAATAGGTTTTCTACTATTAGAAAAGCAACTATGGCGCTATGAATCGGAGCATGATTCATGGTCAGAACACGGTGTATTCCCCGGCAATGGTATTTCCAGTCGCCAGGCCGAGGTAGTGAATGAGAACGTCTATATAGGACTTGGTTTCAACTACAACTCCGATTGGTGGAAATATGACCCAGTTAACAATGATTGGACTTCCCTCTCTCCATATCCGGGAGCTTCTACCTGGGGTTTGAGTAGTTTCCAAATCGACCAAAAGATCTATGTAGTGGGCAAGCAGTGCTGGGAGTACGATCCCAATACCGATCACTGGACTCAAAAGACTTCCCATCCCGATGGGCGAAGATTTGGTATTGGCTTTGCGATTAAAGGAAATGGCTATTTGGGCACCGGAACCTCTCTCTCCCAATCCTCTCAACTCTTTCAGAAAGACTTTTGGGAGTTTAGTCCTTAGTCCGATTTTTTTCGATTGACATGTCCCACCCACAACATCAGTGCACTTGCCGCTATTCCTAAGGTTGGAGAGAGAAAAATCATATTGTCATCCCCTATGATTTTACCAACAATGGCCATGCCCCACCCGACAATAAACCCAAGGACCACACCTATTGAAGCGTACTTAGAATATTGATGAAGGCGCTCACGAGACAGATAGAGGGAAAGTAATATCGGTGGAAATAAAGCCAATGCACCACCATAGATCGCAAAGACCAGGTCAGAAATTGAGAATCCGATTAATTTAAGTCCTTCAACTAATGCAACAGCGATGATCGTCGCAACAATAATCGTGATTCGAGCGGTTCTAAATTCTCCCTGAGCAGTGATCTTTTCAGTTGCGGCTTTTGATCTAAAATTGGCAATCACATCTTCATAAAAAGTGTGTACTGTGGCAATCAAAAGCGTGGAAGCCGTAGATAACATAGCTGCATATAATCCCACAGTGATGATGAAGAGTAAAATCAATCCAACAGTGGAAGTGGAGAATACTTCTAAAAACTGATACAAATAAGTCGTCTTGTCATCCGGAGTAACGAATGCCATTCCTAATACCGAAACAATTGCCAGAAACCCCCAGGCCATGGCTATCATCCAGGTACTTCTCTTCAGTCCATTATTTACGACACCCTGGTCCGATGAAGCGCCTATTCGTTGCCAAATACTCATGTTACTGATATGGGTAGGGATATTCATGATGGCGATCCCAACTAAGAACCATATCAAGCCGTCTCGATTAGAGAAGTCCCAGGCGGGTACCGGAATTTCACTGAGGTTCCCCAGGTCAGCAGTAAACAATCCATAGCCAATGAATCCAAAGAAAGCGATGATCAACGCCCAAATAGCATTCATCATGATGTTGTCAGTCTTAATCACCGCCCGGTAGCCTCCTAGAAAAGTATAAACTACAGAGACCAGAGACAAAGTAAGTACTGTAATCCATTCAGGAATAGAAGGAACCAGAAAGGCCAAAAACCTGGAGCCTACAAGAAGTTCTGTAGCAAATATCAGAAGAAATCCAACACTGCTACAGATGGCACCGACAACTTTCACTATGCCGGAAGCATACTCTGATCCTAAATACTCATGAAGTGAAGGTCGATGATCGTAAGCTGACAGCTTTTTCAGGATCAGAGGACTGATTTTTGAGAGCCAATACATCCCAATTGCAGTGGTAAGTACGGTCCACAGCAACCACATCCCAAAATAACCAGCTAGCTGAAAATAGGAGATTACTATGGTAGCCAGGCTTACGGTTGTAGCGACGGTTGATGCAGAAAATTCGGTACTATTTCGTACATGACTTTTCCCCAGCGTGATGGGTATAAAATCTGACAAGCTCTTGTTTTTGGAAGAGGTGCGAAAGCCAATTCCCAGGAAAATAACGGAAGAAACAATAATGGAAGTGAGAATTACAATTTCCATGCAGCAGTAGGATCTGGTTGTTACAAAGTGGAAGATAAGGTCAATTCCCGAAATCGAAAAAGAACGAGAAAAGGAGCTATCTTGTAAAAAGGTTCAATAACTCAAGTCATGCTTCATTTTTTATCGACGAGATCTTTGCTCAGTTCGGTATTCCTGAGCTCGCTATTCCTCACATTCACTATTGGGGTATCCATGGCGCAACAGAATACCCAAAACCCGGAACTAATGCATTTCGATAATATAGCCACTTACCTGACACAAGGAAGCGGTCAATGGAAAGCGCCGAACAACAATCATAACCCCAATAACCCCAGGTCTGCGAAAGCGTTCGGACTTTGGTTTAAAAGGCCGATGAGAAATCTCATGACCTTAAAGATTGTCAGCTATCAGAAAGATACAATCCTGACCAGCTCAGAAGGTATCTTCTCATGGCATCCTGGTGAAAAACAATTTATCCACGTAAATGGAAATCGTGGAAATGGTTATTCAGAGGGGATCACGGCATTTCCCAGTGATTCTATGTTTATTTCTACCGTGAGAATTTTTACTGCGAGAGGTTCCTCTTATGAGCATAAAGATGAAAATTTTATTGTCAACGACAATATTCATCGTAATGTCTCTTACCGAAAAGATGAAGAAGGAGAATGGATTGCAGAAAGCGAGTGGACCTGGACCAGAATTCCTGAAAAGTAACTCATGACACCATGAAAATTCACCACATTAGAAACGCAACTTTCATCATCGAAGCTGGTGATAAGTTCATTTTGGTTGATCCGATGCTAGGCCCAAAAGGCTCGGGTTCGCCCCTGGCATTTTTCCGTTTTAAGGCATTAAGAAACCCAACCGTAGAGTTACCATCAAACACAATTGAACTCCTGGAAAATGTCACACACTGCTTGATTACACACCTCCACCGAGACCACATTGATAAGGAAGGCATCAAATTTCTTGTAAACAAAAAAATCCCTATCATATGCAGTTATAAGGATCAAAAGACCTTGAAGAAAAAAGGATTAATGGTAGAGTTAATTTGCAAGTATTGGAAACCTCAATCCTATGTCCAGGGAGAAATTACCGGGATACCAGCCACTCATGGGTATGGGTTTGTCAAAAAAATAGCCGGTCCCGTCATGGGCTTCTACATGAAGCTCCCAAATGACCATACCGTTTACATCAGTTCTGACACAGTTTATACAAATGATGTCCATCGGGCATTGACAGAATTAAAGCCAGACATTTCCATTCTCGCGGCAGGAATGGCTCAATTAGATATAGGAGATTTACTACTTATGAACCCTGCAGATATCATGAATTTCATCCAGAATGCTCCCGGAAAAGTTGTTGCCAATCACCTCGAAGCTTTGAATCACTGCCCAAATTCACGGAAGGAGTTACAAGCTGATGTGAATCGGCAACGCCTGACAGAAAAAGTCATAATCCCTAATGACGGTGAAACCATTGATTTCTCCTGATCACCTCAGCTACGTTCCGAATGGAAATGAAAGACTGAAGTGCAAGCGGTGCAATAAGATAATGCTCACTTCTTTAGATACCATGCTGAAGGGTTTATCAACCAACAACACCTCATCTTGATTTCCGGAATAAGCTACCGTATCAATTTGCTCAGTTTTCAAGTCAATTGAATCCAGGGCAACAGTTGTAGCTTCTCTCTTATCAATAGAAGGTGAAATTAATTTAATCGGTCTTTTCATAACAGATTTCAGCTCATACTTTGAGGCAACGGAAAAAGAAGCGATTATCAAGATAAAAGCGATTACTGAGGGCATAGTGAGTCGTTTTAAGTTAGGTTTTTTCATGAGTTTAATTCAAGTAATGCCAATATTTCAAGCATTGCTCTAATTATTAGCACGTAAAAACCCAACGAAAGTTGCTGATATTGCTAATTTTTATTTCCTGTGCTCAAAAAAACAGCTATTGTCCTGATATTTATTGAGCGAGAGGTTCTAATTTATGCCTGTCGCACCTTCTTCCAGTACCTTTAGTCGACGCTCGATTTGCATCAATTTATGTATGATGATGATATGTGTTTCTTTAGCGTCTATCCCAACAACACTCTCCGTACTGCTGATCAATTTTTCGATGGCCTCGTATTCATCTCTGGGAATTTCCTTCTTATCCATAATCTACCTTTCCCTAAACTTACCTTATTTACGAGCATTCCAGGCAGTGATTCCACCCTTGAAATTATAAAGTGACTCAAATCCAAGGTCAGACATGACCCTACACGCCTTGGCACTGCGCATACCACTCTTGCAATAAACAAGATAGGTCGCGGATTTATCGAGCTTATTGACTTCTTCCCGAAAGTTCGAATCAGAAATGTTAATTGCCTTATGACCAGGAATGGCTCCTGCCGCAATCTCTTTGGGTGACCTTACATCCAATACGACCACCCTCTTTTGTGTCCTATACGTCTCAAAATCAGGCAAGTCTATATTTTGAAAAGCTTGTTTCTTTCTCTTGAATAAACCGAACATCTCAACTTAATTTGACTACATAATTAACCAACCCAGACGATACAGGGCGCAACATTTGTTACACTTAAAACCTGAATTACTATCTGGTATACCATAGCGTACCTCTATATTCTCTTTTTTTGGCTTCAAATTCTCGGCTTCTGATAATTAATTGGTCGCTGCTTTTTTGCTTGCTGCGATAACCAAGCAGATGGAGAATGGGTCTTGCAAGGAAACGTGCTATTTTCAAATTCAATACGAAGGACCCTTGAAGTCCATCGGCACGTCGCACACCTGGCAAATAGGCAAGAAGGCGATCTAATCTCAACTGGCGAAGCATCTTCGACATCCACAGGAAGACAACAGGAATTTTCTTGATTAAGAAATAACCGTCATTACCCTGAGATTGATACAGCGGCAAAAACATGGTACCACAGATATCTGAGTGAATCGCCCTTCCATTACTACGTGCAAGTAGTGTTCCCTCTTCCACCTGTTGAAAATTCGAAAACCCGGGTTCCATCACAAATTCCTCCATCGGCGCCACCTCATAGCGACTATAAATCTCATAAAATGACTGTCGCTTACCAATAACTCTCGACCAACTGTCAAGAAAGTTCTCATAATCGACCTCCGTCCGGTCAACTACTTGCGCAAATACCAGCGACAGATAGATAAATATCCGATGATTGTCAACCGAGCTTAATTCGTCATGCTGTCCGGCCTCAAACCCAAAAGAGACATAGCCCAGCTCATTGAGATAACTTAATATAGGCCCTTCCAGATGCTCTTCGATTCCCAGAATCAAGGGTATCGGGAATTGCTTCGCAAACTTGCGATTGAGTAAACTGTCGTTAATCGGTATGAAAGGTATAGTTTCACCGGATGTGGTATGAAGGTCAAAAAAGTAAAATGGTCCAGCTTGTTCCTGAAACAATTGCTCCAATACCTTGTATATTTCTAGTTGCTCTCGCTCATCTTCATTCCCAGGAAGAAAGTCATCCCGCTGGATATTCTCCATCCGCTCTTGCGTCCAGATCCTATTCAGATCTACCTGATGATACCTTTCACCCCGCTGCAGCGCCCATAGATTACCAGAAATACCTAATACCGTGCCTTTAACTTGAGTTTGACTTTTTTCAAGTTCTTCGAGCACCTGATGTATCGCAAAAACGCCAGAAGGTTCATTCCCATGAATACCAGCAAAGAACACAACACAAGGCCCCTCCTCTCCCCCTTCTACTCGACCGATGATCCGGTCTATCTTCAACTTCTCATCTAAGGCTTTGCTGTATACTTCAGGCATCGGCAAATTTCAGCACATCCTTTACAGTAATGATCCCTACCAGGTGATCTTCTTCAAGAACTGGTAAACATCCAATATTATTAGACTTCATGATTTCAATGGCCTCATGTATTGATGTTGAACTCTCTACGGTGATTACTTTTCGAATCATAATCTCTTCTGCACTGATCACGTGATCCGCATCGATAATTTCGTCCAGGTATTTAAACAAATGCTGCCAAGTGATCAATCCCACCAATCGTTCTTCTTTATCCACTACAGGGAGGTGGTGAACATTATTCCATTTCATGTACCTCAACGTCAATTCTCCGCTATCTCCACTTTCTGCAGTAACCAACGTCGTTTTCATGATATGCCCCACCTTGTTCGCCGCAGAGTTGAAGGTTGTCAGGTCTTGTTGCTCCGGCCATTCGTTGATGCTCTCATAAGACTGCTGATTTCGATGAAGAGATTCCGTAAGCGCAATTAACGCATCGTCGGTTTTGAGGCTTTTTTTAAATTTCCGGTAGTTGGTGATCATCCACTGAGAACCTGTACAACCAGCTATTCGTTTTTCAATCACTCCCAGGGACTCATTGATGTCTTGTTCATCAATGCTCATTTTTTCAAGGCCTTTTCTTGCAATAGGCAGCAATTCCTCCAGGACTAGATCTGCTAAAGGTATTCGTTTACCATTCCAATTCATCACGGTCTCGGTACCATTTCTGCAAGCCCTTAAAAAATTGGCTTTGGCATCCTGGAAATCCATGATTTTTGGCAAATCATCAAACTCAGGCGGCCGACCAATCATAAGCCCAACCCAAAATGCCAGGTTAGCCATTTCATCTTTAACTGAAGGGCCAGCGGGGATATACCGGTTTTCAATTCGAATATGAGGCTTTCCATCTCCTACACCATAGCAAGGACGGTTCCACCGGTAGATTGTACCATTGTGAAGACTCAGCGCCTTAAGCTTGGGAATATTTCCCATTTTTAGTTCCTCTAACGAATTCTGTTCGATTTCTCGGGTGAGTAAAGCCTTGTACTTCGAAACTTCATGTTTAAAATAATCAACGACATCACCGTGTACCCAGTCAGTACCAAAAGTTACACGTGCTTGCTTATCAAGATTTGCCCGGGCAATCACGCGAGTATCCAGGGTCTGTTGAAAAAGCGCTATTCTGGTTTCGGACCAAAGCTCTTTCCCGAGCAACAACGGTGAATTCACACAAGCACCTAAAACAGGGCCGGCAATCGCTTGTGACCAATTGTAGCTTTGCACAAAATCATCAGGCCTTATCTGGAGGTGCATCTGAAAGCTGGTATTACAGGCCTCGAACATCACGGAATTATGATTGATCGAAAATTCATCCACACCACTAAAGTGCATTCTAAAATCCCCGCCACGGGCTTTTTTAAACAACTCATTCAGGGCATAATACCGATCCAGGGGTGTCATGAAATCTAAACTCATTTCATGCATGGAGATACTGGGCAATATACCGGTCAAAACGATCTTGCTACCATGTTTATCTGCCGCCGATTTAGCTTTTTTCATCAGTTGATCCAACTGATTGCCCATCTGACTGAACGCACCTCCCGAAAGTGTCACAGGATCCAGGTTAATCTCTAAATTGAATCGTGCCAGCTCCGTAGTAAAGTGATTGTCATCTAATTCCTGAAGTACCTCCATGGCATTGGAGGCCGGTCTCCATTGCTCGTTTACCAAGCAAAATTCTTGCTCTGCACCAATGCGGATCACATCATCTTCGATCATGCCCGCTTTGTGAATACGTTCGAGGGCTTTGAGATCGTTCAACAGATGTTGTAAAAAAATCAGGCGATCCTCTTCACTTGTATTTACATGGATATTCTGTTCACCCATACCGATAGTTTTGATCTAAATCGCCGGAGAATTTAGCAATTCCTTCGCGAGCACACAACCCCAATTGAATGGATCAGCACTTGTATCAACAAAATTTAGTGAATGGGTGATAAAACAGGTCAGACTTTATCTATAATGCCAGATACCCGGCTAGACGGCAAATCAATTAAACTTTTAGCCATGTACTGTTGCATTCCTCGTGCAGCAGCTGCCGCTTTCTCTCCAAAGTCTTCTCCATCGCCAGCATAGATTATACCACGAGAAGAATTGACAAAGAGGCCACATTGCTTGTTCATGCCGTAACGACATACTTGTGCTAAATCACCACCCTGCGCTCCTACTCCCGGAATGAGTAAAAAGTGATCTGGAATAATGGAGCGTACTTTAAAAAGCGATTCAGAACGTGTAGCTCCCACCACATACATGATATTGTTGGGATTACCCCATTCCTGACTTTTCCGGATGATACGTTCGTAAAGCTTTTCACTGTTGTTGTCTACCAATAGCTCCTGAAAATCGAAGGAGCCTTTATTTGAAGTTGCGCTTAGAAGAATTACCCATTTACGCTCAAACTCAAGAAAAGGCAGAACCGAATCATGGCCCATATAGGGAGCCACCGTAACAGCGTCAAAATCCATGTTCTCAAAAAAAGCTTTGGCATACATGCGGGAAGTGTTGCCGATATCGGCCCGCTTGGCATCAGCTATTGTAAATACATCCCTGGGCATGTATTCCATGGTCCGCTCCAACGAACGCCACCCTTCTGCTCCCAGCACTTCATAAAAGGCGATGTTGGGTTTATAAGCGACTGCATAAGGTGCAGTAGCATCAATGATTCTTTTATTGAATTCGAAGATCGGATCCTCCATTTGACGAATATGAGCGGGAATCTTATTAAGATCAGGGTCTAAACCCACGCACAGGAAGGATTCTTTTTCCTTTATTTTATCAAAAAGCTGTTGACGCGTCATGCAAAGGCTAGTTAAAGCATTAGCAAAACTAACTATTTATTGAACGTCGCCGAAAATGTGCGGATATAGAACTTTCCAGAATGGATAAATCAATCCAGTCCAAAAACAAAAGGGCGGGTTCATTGCTGAACTCGCCCCTCTAGTTCTACAGGTGCCGTAGCACTTGCACAACTCCAAACTACTGTTCGGACTCCCAATAGCTCCGTTTCTCAGAGTTGCCTCTTTGTTCGGTCTTCCATCACAACCATTCAAACTTCGCTGATATAAGTCGTAACTTACATCCACTTCCCTTTGTCTGGTTGGAAACTTTCGTTTCAGCTTCCTATCCCTCGTTTGGTGAATCTAAAGTAGCTCATATTTTTGCGATTCCAAATTTCACAACCTCCTCATTTTCAACAGGTTTTCCACCTAATAATACCCGGGTTATACAATGGTTACGCACATAGTTATCCACATTTGGTAGCAATTGACGAGTACATAGAAGGTGGAGAGATAATCTGTAACGCTATAAAAGCAGAGTGGTTTTGCTAAAGCCGAGTGAGGAACAAAAAGCAATACATAGAATGCTGAAAAACTTGACCGACTTCTGATGAGGTCGTAGCTTCGAGGGTTCATGTCAGTCCCCGCTCCCATACTCGCCAATATCCGACGTTTTGTTGACCTTTCTGATGAAGAGGCTGATCAATTGATGGGAATCATCAAAACCACTCGATTCAGGAAACGACAGTTCCTTGATCAGCCTGGATTCGTTAGTAACAATAGGAATTACATCCTGAAAGGAGCTTTCCGCTCCTACTTCATAGATCAGGAAGGAAAAGATCACACGGTTCAGATTGCAATTGAAGATTGGTTTGTGAGTGATTTCTATAGTTACATCACAAGAACTCCTGCCACCTTATTTGTAGAGGCCCTGGAAAATTCAGTGCTATTGCAGATGCGATTCGAGGACATAGAAAAGTTATGTAAGGAGTGTCATAACCTGAGTGAATATTTCAGAATCACTACTGAAAGAGCCTTTGCTTTTTCCCGAATGAGAGCACTATCCAATCTGAGCAAGACTGCTGAAGAACGTTACCTTGAGTTCAATGAAATGTACCCGGGTATTGTGCAACGCGTTCCACAAAAGATCGTGGCATCTTACCTGGGTATGTCTCCTGAATTTTTGAGTAAGATCCGCTCCAACCTAAGCAAGAAATCTTGAACCAGTTCAAGACTATTTCCTAATCCAGTTCATTTTTCCGGCCGCCAAACCTCACAAATTTTGCTCCATCAAAAATCAATTAGATATGCGAAATTTAAAAGAGAAGCTACCTGAAGTTCTGCTAGGTATCCTGATGATCATATTCGGGTCAAATAAATTCCTGGATTTCATTATCGTAGTACCTCCCGAGGACCCAATAGCCCAAGCTTTTTTAGTCAACATGTTTTCGAGTTTTCTATTTAAGACCGTGGCATTAACAGAAATCATCGGAGGCATCCTACTGTTGCTTCCGAAACTAAGATTTCTGGGATGGTTGATACTTGCCCCTGTTATATTCAGTATCGTCGTATTTCATATCGCGCACGACTTCATCGGAAATGGGATTTGGTTACTTCCTACCGTACTGTTTGTTTGGATTGGCATGAATTATCGAAGGCCTCTATTTCAATTAATTACAACAGTTTGATCATGAGAAAACAAATTTGGTTCATTACAGGAATCTCAAGTGGTCTGGGGGAATCTCTATCTCAGACGGTCATGTCAGGTGGTCATTTTGTAATAGGTACTTTCCGAAAAGAGAAGCAAGTCACTGCGTTTAACAAAGCTTACGAGGGTAAAGGCGAGGGTATTCTACTGGACATTAACGATCAGGAGGCAGGCAAAAAAGCAATTCGCAAAATTCAAGCGACATACGGCAGGATTGATGTATTGGTCAATAATGCTGGGTTAGGATTTGTGGGTGCCATTGAGGAAACTTCAATGAAAGAAACACGTGAGGTTCTTGAAACAAACTTCTTCGCAACCCTGGCATTGACGCAATCAGTCTTGCCATTGATGCGTCAACAAAGATCAGGTCATATTGTACAAATATCATCCCATGGAGGCGTAAAAGCTTTTGCGGGTTTTGGCATGTACAATGCCAGCAAGTTTGCGTTAGAAGGTTTCAGTGAGGCCCTGGCGCAGGAAGTAGCACCCTTGAACATTAAAGTAACTATCATAGAACCAGGTCCTTTCCGAACTGCGTTCGCCGGCAATAATCTCAGAATGGCGTCCGGCCATATAGAGGACTATGAAGCAACCGCTGGCGTCTTCAAAGAGAAAATTCAAGGTGTAAATGGCAAGCAAGAAGGCGACCCAAATAAAGCTGCCCGCGCAATTATGGCACATGTCATTCAGAAAAAACCAAGCCTCCGGTTACCACTGGGGAAAATATCAATGGTAACCATCGGAGCAAAAATCGATAGCCTGTCAAGGGATCTTGAGATCAACAAAGATGTGGCTAAAAATGTCGTCTATTAATCCTTTGCAAGCAAACTGCAAATTAATTGACAATAGCGTGGGTATGTCAGAAATCGCATCGTTCTACATACTCAATCTTAAAATTGTTGTACGCTCACAAAAAGTCAATTCCGGACCTGTCAAAAGTCATGTTTCCGGTAATCCCCCCTCCGTACCTTGGCTCCAGATTTATTCCGAACATAAACTTTACGAGCCATGGAACACATCATAGTACCTACCGATTTCTCCGAGGAAGCCACAGCAGCCCTGGCCTTTGCAAATGATCTCGCCAAACGAGAACAAGCAGAAATCACATTGATCCATGTAGTGAATACTACTCAGATCTTCCATCCGGTTTATATGGATCCCGTTCTGACCTCCAGGCTCATAAAAGATTTGAAGGATAATGCGGAACGTAATTTGGAAACTTGGAAATCCGAATATGCACCCAATGCCAAAATGGAAGTTTGCGTGGAAGAACTATCGCTAAGTGAAACCATTAATCGGGTGGCCAAAAGCAGGAAAACTGATCTCATCATCATGGGAACCAAAGGCGCATCTGGCTTACAGGAATTCCTGATAGGATCAAACACAGAAAAAGTGGTGCGGTTCGCGAATGTTCCCGTATTGACCGTCCCCGCAACATCTTCAACAAATAAGATCAAAAACATTTTGATCCCGGTGCAACTGGATCGAGTACCTGTGCGATTGCTGGAAGAAGTGAAACTATTGAGGGACTTATTTGAAGCGAAACTAAACTTCGTTTGGGTGAAGTCTCCTCATGACATTAGTGCATTCGATCAATTACATAAGCAGTTTACCGATTACCTCAGTGCTTATTTTGAAGAAGATGAATACAATCTCTTCACGCAACGTGACTTCTTGCCTGAGGAAGCTATCGTGACCTTTGCCAAAGAATCCAATGCGGATATGATAGCCATGGCTACCAGTCAGCGCCGAGGCATCGCCCATTTGTTTTTGGGCAGCACGACAGAAAGTGTGGTCAATCACACCAACATTCCTGTATTAGCATTCCCCTTCAAAAAGGACGACCTTATGTTATTTGAAAAGTCGGACACTGACTTCACGGGAGTGATGATATGACAAAAACCGCTCTCTCAATAAATACTGAGAAACATCATTGTCATTTGTGCCAACAGCCATGTGATGGTGATGTTTTGCTGGATACACTGGGTAATCAGTTCTGCTGTACAGGATGCCAGACGGTCTATTCCATCCTGGAGAATGACCCGGAATTACAGTTTCAAGAAACGGGAGTGTCCAGCCGCTTCCAATACCTGGACCTACCGGAGATCGAGGAGCAGATGCTTGTGTTTCAATCCGATCAGTTTGCAAGGGTACACTTCCATTTACCGAACATTCACTGTAGCTCCTGTGTCTATTTACTCGAGCAATTGCCACAATTCTATCCGAACATTGTCCAAAGTCGGATCAATTTCCCCAAAAAAGAGGCGGATATTTTATTCAAAAAGGAACTTCCGCTTAGTCAGCTGGT
This sequence comes from Cyclobacteriaceae bacterium, assembly GCA_965215825.1. GTDB lineage: Bacteria > Bacteroidota > Bacteroidia > Cytophagales > Cyclobacteriaceae > JAWPMT01. The sequence goes on from CBDCEM010000003.1 coordinate 4,809,704, forward strand.
ACAGCTTCTTTGTGCAATAGGCTATGAACCCAGCATTAATCTGGGAGTGGACAACAAGAAAATAAAGCAGCAAAACAACATCGGGAAGAAGATTGCTGTCGCTGGATTTTGTTTTGGCAACACCATGCTACTTAGCTTGCCGGAATACCTCGACACCAACTTTCTCTTGGATACGCAATTCCAGTGGTTGTTCCGTATTCTAAACCTGATACTGACTTTACCGGTCATTTTCTATGCCGCGCAAGATTATTTCAAAAGCGCCTGGGGTGGTTTATCTAAAAAGCATTTCACAATTGACGTACCCATCGTATTGGGGGTACTTACCCTCTTCATCCGAACATGTTATGAAGTAGCCACAGGAATAGGGGCTGGATATGCTGACTCTCTAACAGGTCTCGTATTCCTACTACTGGTTGGAAAATGGTACCAGCATAAAACGTATGAGGCATTATCATTTGACCGGGATTTCAAATCTTACTTTCCAATTGCCGTAAGTAAACTAATCAATGGAAAGGAAGAACCTACCCATGTCAAAGATCTGGCATCAGGAGATCTGGTCATCTTGCACCATCAGGAACTAGTACCCTGTGATGCTTTTCTGGAAACAACTGTAGCTAACCTGGACTATAGTTTTGTTTCGGGTGAATCAGAACCCGTTACTGTACGCCAGGGAGAATTACTCTACGCAGGGGGACGTAATCTCGGTAGTCGTATTGAATTGAAGGTGGACAAACCTGTAGATATGAGTTACCTGACCAGTCTTTGGAATCATGAGGATCTAAACCCTCAGGATTCCACGTTTCATAACCTGACCGATCGTATTTCAAGGTATTTCACATTTGTAATATTGGCCCTTGCCATAAGCGCAGGCGTGTACTGGCACCTGGCAGATCCGACACTGGTTTGGAAAGTGGTGTCATCGGTATTGATTGTGGCATGCCCTTGTGCATTAGCCCTCGCCCTACCTTTTGCCTATGGACATGCGTTGCGGATTCTTGGACAACACGGCATCTACCTGAAAAATGCCAATGTGGTGGAAAAACTTAGTCAAATCAATACGTTAATCTTCGACAAAACAGGCACATTGACTTATCAAACAGCAAAGCAAGTTGAATTCATTGGTGATCTTTCGACATTTGAACTTGAATTAGTAGTTGCCCTGATCCGGCACTCTGCTCACCCCTTGAGTCGAATGATCCAGGAATGTCTGCATACCGGAGCTGACCATCCTGTTCTAGATTTCCAGGAAATCATCGGAAAAGGATTAAAAGGAGAAGTTCTCAACAAATCTATCAGAATAGGCTCTGCCTCTTTTCTAGGCATAGATGATTCTGGTGACATGCGGCAGGCTCGCGTTTATGTAAGTATTCAAGGTGAAGTCCGTGGTTATTTTCACATCGAACACAACTACCGCAGAGGACTTGATGCGGTCCTTGGTAAACTGCACCATTCTTACGAACTGCTGCTACTTTCTGGCGATCGACCTACTCACGGGGATGTATTGACTTCAAATTTCGATGAATTGCACTTCCAATTGAAGCCCATTGAAAAACTTGAGTTTGTTCGTAAGAAGCAGCATTCAGGAAGCAGGATCGCGATGGTGGGAGATGGTCTCAATGATGCTGGTGCCCTTCGAAAAAGTGAGGTGGGTATTGCTGTGGCAGATGATGTTCATCAATTCTCTCCAGCTTGTGATGCCATATTGGATTCCAAAGAGTTCACGAAGCTTCCCAGGGTATTCAGTTTCGCTGGAAGAATGCAAATCGTACTTAAAATCGCATTTATTTTCTCATTTCTTTATAACATCGTCGGACTAAGTTTTGCCATCTCAGGTCACCTGTCACCATTGGTCTCTGCCATTCTAATGCCTGTAAGTTCCATCTCAGTGGTTGGTCTGGTCGTATTAATGGCAAACCATGCTGAACGAAAATTGCTTCGAAACTAAAATAAGCGGCTCAATCCATTATCATTCGAAATATTGGGGATATTGTATCCTCACCTCCTCCCGGTTATGAAGTAGTTCATGCAATGGTTTTGTGCTTTGTTTTTCCAGTAGGGAAAATAGCTGACGCTTTGGTACTTCCAAAAAGTGCTGTACTTCAAGCAAAGTTTTTTGAGGCTCATCTACCAACGACTTATAAGATATGGTTAATATCCTTTGGTCGTCGAAATCACTTACACATCGCTCAGCCTGACTTCTCTGCTCAGACATGTATTGTTCAAACCTCTCGATATCCAATGTGATCTTTTCCGGGAACTTCGTCTCTCTTTTCAATGTCCACTCTCGTTTTTGCCATGCAAGTACATGAGAGATGTACTGTTCCAATTTATTCTCTCGAATTAAATGAATCACTTTGAGGTTCTTTTCCCCCATCAATTCATGATATATTTTTTGGTAGGGTAAGTCTGTTGCAAATTGATAGAACACCTTGAATCCAACAGCTTTTATGAGATCAGGATAAATACCGAAATAATCCCATTCAAGTCCGCTCTCGATATCTCGCCATGGCTGTTCTCCTATCGATAGGATGTTGATACTGGAATTGAGATAAGTATGCAATAAAGTAGACCCACTTCGAGGAGAAGAAAGTATCACGAAACGATTGTAGTTGTGATTGCCCGGCATGAGCCACCGCATCAATCGTTTGTATCGCTGCAAGGCAAATGTTCTTAGGTAATTGTGCCGAAGGTCGAAGCGCTTAACATACAATTGAGATTTGGTCAGCATCTATAGATAAACTTAAAAAAATCCAGACAAAGATGATGGATAGCGCCGTACCGATTCAAGTCTTTACTTTACTCATCGATATTGGATCAGGTAAGGATTGTCAATATCAATTTCAGAGATCAACTCTGGATTGGCAATATTAGTTGGCCTGATTTTGATTCTACTTCTTAAAGGGTGAATGATAAACTTCTTTTCATCATCAAAAAACTCCAGTAAAAGAAGATTATTATTAAAAACTGCTCCGCATTTGAAAACTGGCGTATTCAGCACCTGTTCTCCTTTGTATTTGACTGTCTGACCAGTAATGCCAAATGAATCATGCTCGTGCCCAACGAAAATAGTCAGAACTTTGAACTCATTCATCATTTGAGCAAACAACCGATTCATCAACTCGCGTTGGTTTTTTGACAAGTCTGCACCGCTCTGGAGATCCCTACTCAGAGGCAGTGGGAAGTGACACTTGTCCGAATCTCCCATTTGATGAAAGTTCACAATGATTTGCTTCCCTCTTTTTCGAGCTTGCAACAGGTCTCCATATAACCAGGCCAGTGAGGAGATAATCTTAGCCTCCCAACCTCCGTTTTTTGCTTCATGGTTATAAAAAGGATGATTATTCAATTGAACAAAATGAATATCTTCAATTTCCCAGGAGTATGCAAGACTGCCATTTATCCTATTGTCTCGCATCACTATATCAAAGGAGGTATCAGGGTTGTTGAATTTTATTTCCCGTGACCGGCCTTGTACCAGCTTATTAAAAATGGACTTAAAACTTGGTGTATAAGTTGGAATTCCCAGGTCCGTTACCGCATCATTGAGGTATTTAATAGCCCTTATTGCATTCTCGTCTTTTTTGTTGAAATCGTGATTCCCCAGGCCCGGATACAAATTGACCTTGAGATCATCGTACAACGTAAGGTATACCTCCATAAACTCCTTGCTACCATTATTAGTTAGATCCCCATTTAAGATCAGTCCTTTGATCTTATCTTTGGTCGCAGACTGCATCCAATTAATGGTACTTATACTGGCCTTCATGCTGGCTAAAGAGTGCAGTCGTTTTTTCTCATCCGAAGCGTCCTCCAATTGTTTCGGGGGAAATGGAAATTGTGGATCAGAACCAATTACCATGTACCAATCACCCTGAAAATGATGATCTTTCAATGGAGAGTAATTTGCTGGCCTTTTGATATTATCAGGCGGATCTACCTGTGCTATACACGCAATGAAGTTCAGACAAAGAAGTATAGTTTGTATCGTGTGCCTCATCTCTGATTGATTCTTTCTCTGAAATTAACCACCAGGCAAATACAGGTCAAGCTAAATCTTTATTCCTGCCGGCGCGGCGTATGAGGATCAGCTATTCTTGCTACCCGGGTCTATTCCCATCCTGGTTAACAAGGCTGAAATCGCAAGTCGTCTAAATCTAAATCTCCACGATTCAAAAAGAGGGACTTATCTTTCCGGTTACACCTTTTCCGAATCATGAAAAACATAAATCTACTTTTTATTATCTGCGCCATTGTATTATCATGTCAGCCAAACTATCCCCCATTCACGGAGATAGTAGATTCTCTCAAAGACAAAAGCCAGGCTCCATTCTATCACGGTGTAGCTTCCGGTGATCCTCTGCCTGATGCCGTCATCATCTGGACCCGAGTGACTCCTGCGACCGAAGTATCTTCAGTGGTCGTAGACTGGGAAGTCAGTACCTCCGAAAGTTTTGATCAAGATTCACAATCAGGCACATTTGAAACTGATTCAGCAAGAGATTTCACTGTAAAAGTGGACGTGACCAACTTAAACCCAGGAACAACATACTACTATCGATTCAAAGCCCTGGGACAACAATCAACCATTGGAACCACTAAAACTGCAGCTAATTCGGGACCTGTCAACTTTGCGGTGGTTAGTTGTAGCAATTACGAATGGGGTTACTTCAATGCTTATCGGGCTATTGCCGAGCGAAATGACCTGGATGCAGTGCTCCACCTGGGGGATTATATCTATGAATATGGCTCAGGTAGCTATGGAGATACTTCCCTGAACCGTATCAATATTCCTAATAAAGAAATCATCTCATTAAGTGACTACCGCACCAGATATTCTCAGTACCGGCTGGATGAAGACCTTAAGGCTGCTCACGCCAAATTACCCTTCATCAACATCTGGGATGATCATGAGATTGCCAACAACTCTTACAAAACGGGTGCGCAAAATCATCAGAAAAATGAGGGCCCCTATGAAACAAGAAAAAATGCAGCTGTTCAGGCGTATTATGAATGGATACCTATCCGGGAAAGCAAAATGCACTATCGTAAATTCGAGTACGGACAGGTAGCGGAAGTCTTCATGATGGATGAACGTTTAGAAGGACGTACTTCACCTGTAGATAGTCTGGAAGACCCAAACATCAATAGCGAAACCAGAACCATGTTGGGTGAAAAACAACTGGCGTGGTTACTCGCCGGGCTTCAGGACTCACCTGCACGTTGGAAAATTATTGGAAACCAGGTCATCTATTCCTATCTAAACTGGGGATATGAGCCCAGCTTCACCATCAACCTTGATTCCTGGGACGGATATCCTCATGAGCAGAAGAAGATTGCTGACCATATCACGGAAAACAATATCGAAAACGTGGTATTCGTCACTGGAGATACGCATTCAGGGTGGGCCTTCGAAGTAACCATCGACCCCTTTGAAAGCTACGATGCAAAAACTTCAGAAGGAGCATTTGCCGTGGAATTCGGCACAACCAGTATCAATTCCTCGAACTCTGATGAACGTAATGGTAAAGAAGCTGTACTTGAACACGAATCAAAAATCGTTGACAGTCCGGTTAATCCACACCTCAAGTATGCCAATCTTCGCGATCATGGTTATTTGGTGTTGAGACTCACGGAAAAACAAGCGAAAGCTGAATGGAATATCGTATCTACGGTCAGGGATAAAAAATTCACGACATCAATCGACAAGTCCTTGGTAGTGAATTCGGGGGAAGTGAAGCTTAGGTCAGAGTAAAGTCATGTCGCATGAATAGTCAGGATTAGACTCAATCATCGATGGCCTGGTACACAAATTGACGCATTCGGTCACTATAGTAATTAGAATACGGATTTGTTTGCGTCATAAGAATAGCAATCAAACTCTCCGCAGGATCTATGAAGAAATGGGTCCTATAGGCGCCACTCCAAAAATACTGCCCTACTGAGCCCATGGCCTTATTAGCGGCAAGGTTGGTCAGCACTGCAAAACCTAAACCAAATCCCTGACTTCCATAAAGTCCATCTACCTGGTTGATTGTCATAATTTCGACGGTCTTACGGCTCAAGTATCTTGTTCCATTCCACTCTCCCTTATTGAGCATCATTTGACAAAATTTCATGTAATCCGCGGCCGTAGAAAAAAGGCCATTCACACCACTCCATATAGTATTGCCCTGGGCATCAGGTTGATATTCGGACGGAACAAGTTTCCCATCCTTCATTTCGTGAACAGTGGCTAGTCTTCTAAGCTGGCTATCTGTAAGGTTATAACCTGTTTCAGTCATGCCCAGTGGATCCAAAATTCTTTCCCGAATAAAATCCGACGTAGGCTTACCGGAAAAATGCTCGATAAGCACACTTAATACGTCCGGACCTGCACTATAATGCCATTGCTCTCCGGGTTGACCAATCAGTGGAAGTTCCAGCATGCGATACATACGATCCTGAATGGTTTTATGGCCCTCCATATACATCGCCTTGAAGTATTCCTGTTCCAATTTATTCCCTCCAAGACCATGTGAGAAACCAGCCGTGTGATTAAGAAGTTGGGCAATGGTGATGGAATTTGATAATGGTACAGTTTCCCCTTCAGAACCCAGTGCCGGGTCAGCACTCACTTTCAGCTGAGCAAATTCTGGAATATATTTATCTACAGGATCCGTCAGGAAGAAATGACCCTCTTCATACAACATCATAAACGCCACCGAAATAATCGGCTTCGTCATGGACTGAATGAAAAAGAAATCATCTTTATCCATTTGTTCTGATTTGCCCACATTCCGCTTTCCAAATGCTTTCTCATGGGCTATCTCACCATTCCGAAGCACCAAACTAACAGCTCCGGCAATACGTCCCTCATTTACCTCATTTTCGAGGAATAGATCGTATCGTTTTAATCGCTCGGTTGAAAGGCCATGTTGTGCAAGTCCAGGAAGAACAAACACAACCGCAAGCAGCAAAAACAGGATTCGAATATTTTTCATGTTGATTTAAGGTTCATCGATATTCCGAGGCTTACGAAAGTGTTATGGCTTCGAAACACAAACACTTTCAATAGACTATTCCGTTCAGCACAGCGACCCACGGTGATACTAAAAGATGGACTAAGGATTTGAAAGGTCTTTGATATGGATATTGCGAAATCGAACTACATCTCCATGCCCCAGGAAACCTATGTGACCGGATGTCCGCTCCAAACCAGGGTGTTCTCTGCCGTCCTTGGTGCCATTTTTACTTAGTTCCATAAAATCACCCTCCAGAATCACATTTCCATTGAGAATCACCTGAATCCAGGAATCGCGCACAGTTACTTGCTGGCGGTTCCACTCTCCAACAGGCTTTTGAAAGCCTCTTTTCGCCGGCATCACTCCGTAGAGTGAGCCGTGATACTGGTAGTGTTTCAAATTCGCGTATTTCTCTGCTGTGTTTTCAAGAATCTGAAGCTCTTTCCCAACATATGCGGCATCTCCCTCCAATGGGGCATGAAAACCTAAGCCATTGTTGGCTCCAGGAGTCAATTGAAATTCGAAGCGAAAGATAAAGTTGCTATATTCTTTCTCCGTATAGAGATTTCCTCCACTGCCTCCACCTTCAGGGTCCACAATGATCAGTCCACTCTCTGCCCGGTACGCTTCTTTGTTGCCAACCCAACCATCCAGATTCTCCCCATTGAAGAGTACTTCGAAACCTTGTTCGGTACTTTGCGCCAGAGTAGACGTGCCAATGAAGAGCAGGAAACTCATAATAACAAGTCGGTTTCTTCCAGAACAATTGATCTTTAAATTCATCTCACCGGATTTAGCTAATTACATTCAGAGGTTTCGTTCTTTTCCATTCACCTCTTGTGAAATCTGGAAATGGCTGCGGTGCTCCGTCTGAAGCCACCGACCGCTCACTTAATGGAGATACAGCACTCCAGAAACAACCCTCATAGAGGTTTTGATCCAAAGGCAAACCCTCTCTAAGGCATTCCACAATACGGTAAACCATCAAACCATCCATTCCTCCATGACCACTTTCTTTGGTCTTCTCACTCAGCCTTTTATAGAGTGGGTGATCATATTTTTCATATAGCGCTTGCAATTGCTCGCCCTGGACCCATCGATGATGATCTTCGGTCAGGCCTTCCACTCCACCTTCCAATGCTACCCGTGTCGGGAAGCCTGCAAGTGTTCCCCTCGTTCCCTGAACAAGATTCAATCGGGAATATGGACGAGGACTGGTTTCATCCCATTGAACCATGATCGTTCTTCCCAAAGAAGTCTTAATGATCGAGGTGTTCAAATCTCCACCTTTGTAATCCAATTGGTTCCACTGATGATTCGCTTCATAGTTTTTCGCGGCATGAGCGGCTCTTCCAAGTGCGGGAGTAGAGAAGGAAACCAAAGATTTAAAAGTGTCATCTGTTCGCCCAAGGTTCATGTACTGAGCAACTGGCCCTAATCCATGGGTTGGATATAAGTTACCATTTCTCCTGGCATAATGAAATGTTCTCCAGGAACCTGTCCCTCTTTCTACTTCATCCATCTGCCAGCGTAACTCGTGAATGTAAGCTGCTTCCGCATGTAAGAGATCTCCTACAATTCCCTGACGGCACATGTTCAAAAACATCAATTCATCCCGGCTATAATTGACATTCTCCATCATCATACAGTGTCGCTGAGTAGCTTCAGAAGTATTCACTATCTCCCACATTTCTTCGACAGTCAAAGCTATTGGCACTTCCACAAAAACGTGCGCACCTTTTTTCATGGATTCGATGGCCATAGGTGCATGATTTTGCCAGTTTGTACAAACGAATACTACATTGGGTTTCACCTCATCCAACATCTTCCGCCACTGATTTTCTTCACCAAAATAAGTTTTGATGTTCTTATGTCGTTTTCCCTGGCCTACGTCCTCGCAATAACGCTTTTCTTTCATGACCAGGTCTTCGTAGAGGTCAGAAATGGCTACAATCTCGCATCCATCAAGCTTGGACAAAAAGTGTAAATGACCAGGCCCGCGAGCTCCGACCCCAATAATGGCTATCCTAAGTTCCTCCAATTTTGGAGCAGCAAAATCACCCATATAACGGGACTGACTTGGTCGCGTGGGCATTTCTTCTGCTGCCAGAGTATTCAGTGCCGCTACTCCAGCAGCTGATAAAGTACTTTTCCGAATAAAACTTCTACGATCGAGGTGCTTCATGAGGTGTAGGTAATATATTGATCCACTTAGGTTTGGATTAAATATAGCTTTTCCCAATGAAAGAGAATAATTCCAATCGTTTGCATTTAGGTTTTACACTAATCGTTGGATTGCCTACGTTCATCGTCAAATTCAACGGATTCAACCATCTCAAGGGGGATTCTCCGATAGCCGCTCTATCTTAGACAAAGGAGTTAACTACTCCTACAAACTAAGGTCCCCGGCATCGCCAATACCTGTGACTGAGTGCTTTTTGTGGCTCATCACAACCACATCGGTAGGTAAATTCTGCCAATAGAGCACTTCATAGAGGTGCTCTTTTTTGTTCTTTACTTACGATAGTTTCAACTCAATAAAGAAAAATGGATAAGCCTAATTATTATAGCTCCTAAATTTACCAAACCCCACGATGGCCAAAATTAGTGTCAATAAAATCAGCAACTTGGAAGGCAATGAAAGACCAGACCTTTCAAAAACCGGGGCATCATCACCCAAAATGTAGAATGAACTCCAGTAATAGGGTGAGGAAGTAATATCATCAGCGTCCTGTTCCAGAAATCTTCTTTGTGCATTTGACAAAGCAAGGCTTTTTGGTAAGCCCTTTTTCAATTCCTGATAAAAATAATTCATGAGTATCGGGGCAACGGCATCAGAAACATCCCATCGGGCGAGTAACAAACTATTGGCTCCTACAGCCTTAAAAGCCCTTCCCAAACTTAAAATGCCTTCTCCTCTTACCTTCCTCCCCGATCCGGAATTGCAAGCACTCAAAACGACAAGATTGGCATCCAAATCCAATCCGTAGATTTCGTATACATGCAATCTGCTATCGTTTAGAGAATCGGCTTGATGAAACTGCAAAAATGATCTCTCCGGTTGGTAATTATTCATTACTCCATGCAAAGCAAGGTGAATAATTCCATTTCCCGAGGTTTGTCTCTTAAATAAAGATTCCGAAGCTTCTGAGTTATAGTAATAATCCCCTTCTAGCAATGGCTCCATTTGAGACAATTCCAATCCAGTTCCTGGTAAATCAATGCTCGCTTCGCTTCTAAAAATACCATTCGCTATTGTAATTTGTTCGGGTTTCATCCCTTGACTCATAGCCAATATACCAGTACCTTTCTTGGGTAGGGAATTTAACCATGCAGTTCCTGAATATTGATAAGTAAAACTGATCTCGTTAAAGAGAATCTGATTTTTCTTTTCACCCAGGTTTATCAATGAAAAATTCACATCCCACATCAACCCATCCGGAATGATATGCGCTCTTTCCAAGGTTTCCCAATTGAAGTCTGAGCCAAGCAGGAATGCAGTAAGTTCTTTTGATGCGACTTCAATTTCCTCACTTTGACCTTGAAATACCTTGCTGTTCAAATCGCCGACTAGCGTCTGAAGTTCATTCTTTTCATATTGACGCTGATAGATGCGATCCGGTGAAATGAACAAGCCGTAGACTGTATCAATGGCGTCAAAAAAACAAGCAACAACCTCTCTGTCGCCTAACTTTCCCCTGGCGTCCCACATCGTAGATAGTTTTTGTTTGTACTTCAATCGATGATAGTCGGGGTATTTAGATTCAAATGATTGAATGAGTTGTTCATACCTATTTGTAAGAGCAAGGTAGAGGGAATCTTGTAGCGGCTCACCTAGTCCGGTCATTGCCCATGCCACACTGTCCTTCAACACCTGTTCTCTTAATTGATCATCCTGACTCACCGAATGTTCTAGCGCAAAGGCATTTGAAGATTTGTCTGCCAGGCTTCTTGCCTTATTTATTTCACTAATTTCCCATAAATAATGTGCATACTTTTCATCTTCGAATTCCTGCAACAACGTGCTATACGTACGCCACAATTGACCAAAAAAAGGCCTGGCCTCATTGAGAATGAAATAATGAGTGTTATTCTGATAAAAGAAATTCAACTGCTCCTTTGCCTTTTCAAAAAGGTTATCAACTTGAATTGCTTTTTCATCATGAGCTTGTAAATTGATCAATTCCAGTTCCTTTTCATAGGTCTGAAAAATTCCTACTCCGAGGTACAAAGTATCAGACGCTTTTACCAATTTGGGACTAGCCTGTTTGGCGCTATCAAGGTACATTTCGGCTTTGATAATGTCATTAGCTTTGATAAAAAGATCAGCCATATCGTTGTAAGTACGTAATAAGAAGTCATAGTCGGGTGTGGCCCGACCTTCACCCGCATTGAGGCCCTCATTGAAATATTTCTGAGATTCTTCATAACTGCCCATATCTCTAAAAATCCGCCCCAGGTTCCAAAATGTTCTGGTTAAATTTTCGTGACCTTTACCATAATAAGCTTCTTTGAGGACTACCGCCTCTAGTAAATGTTCTCTCGCCAAAGCAAAGTCTTTGGCCAAATAATACAAAGCGCCCAGGTTACTCGTCATTTCCGCCTTGTAATAAGGGACTAAAGCCTGATGCTCATCTCCTTCTGAAATCAACTCCAATGCACGCAAACCTTTTTTATTATAGATGATTGCACTATCATATTCTTCTTGAGACTCAAAGACACCTGATAGGTTATTCATAAGAAGAAAATAGTCCCTGGCATTGGCCTTTATGTCTTCTCCTATGGTATTTAATGCCAGTTTATTGTACAGAACAGCTTTTTCAAGACTCAAGTCACTCCAATGTGCCAGGCCCATCATTAAGTAACCCCGTTGCAAATATTTCTTTCGCCAGTCCTGTTGTGAGGATATGGCGATTTGGACAGATCTATCAGTCCAGGCAATGGCACTGTCATACTGTGTAAGTCGCCAAAAAGCAATTCCTACGTCCATTACGCTTGCTACTAGCTCCGGCCCTTCACGGTCCAGTGGGGTCAATAATTCAACTGCTTTCTTCAGAACATCCACAGTTCCGCGGTAATCACCCTTCCGATTAAATACCTGCTTTGCCAGCCTATAGTTTAATGCTAACTGAAGGCGTATTTCTTCGGTTAATTGAGATGAGGTATATTCTGCTAGCGGATCGATCACTTGAAGGGCCGAATCAATCGCACCCAAGTCATATAATCGAGTTGCTGTTTTGTTATTTTCTTTTAACCGCACCAGAAGATCGTTCGAATGCTCCTGAGCGGAGGTGATCAATGGCATTAATATTCCCACAAAGAGCAAAAATGATAGTGTTGGTCTGGTCATCGTCTTATCGTACATTTTGGATCAGGAACGGGTAATTGGTTGTTCTGACATTTGATAATCCCTGATAATACGCACAAAGATATTGATTCATGCATTCAGATTTTCTTTAATGCGTTGTATAAACCCCCGCACCTTCTCAGCCCAAGAATAACAATGTTTTTTACTGGCAGTACTTGATCAGATAAGATTGTGAGATTTCACTTCCGTTTTCAATGGCGGCATTGAAATCGGAACAAGCCTCTTCTCGTTTAGACTGTCGTAATCTGGCCTGGGCCCTGTTGTGATAAGCCATGAAATTTGTCTCATCAACGGAAAGGACCTCTGTAAAGTCACTTTCTGCCTCCTGATATTGCTTATTTCCTAAGAAACAATTTCCCCGGTTGTAGAAACAACTCAAATCATCGATGGCAACCTTACTGCTATCCTGATAATTCAGTGCCTGCGAAAAATAATCAATACCTTTTTCGTATTGTTTGCTACGATAAGCAATATTACCGGCCATTACGTGATAAGTGGACTCAAAGGGTTGCAATGAAATTGACCATTGAATTTTATTCAGGGCCTCTTCATATCTTTTCAGTTTATACAAAGCAAACGCCGCCGCATAGGTATAATCACTGTCACCATTATAGAAATCGTGAGCTTGCTCCAGGTATTCAACAGCTTCGTCGTATTGACCTTCTTCAATTAACAATTTAGATTCTTCAAAGAGCGCCAAACTTGCTTCAAAGTCAATTGCAGCATTGTCTCCCTCCTGAGCCCAGGTAATTTGAGGCATCAGGGAAATAAGGAATGGAATTATTAAAAAGCGTCGCATCAGTTACATAACTATTTAGAGACGAAGACGTTCCATTGAAAGGATGAAAAAATTGGCCTTTCTCATGTCAATGGGGTTACTCTCATGTCAATTCTCCATTTCGGAGGATAAAGTAAAGAAGGAATTTAAAAGCAAGAGTGTCGTACCACAAATTTCTTCACTGAAGGTTAGGGAACGGACCATGAATTATGCCTTTCTGAACCAAGGAAAGGACGCATTGGCAGTTTTCATCCACGGATCACCAGGTTCCTGGAACGCGTTCATCGACTTCTTTAAGAATGATAGTCTTATGTCGGAAGTAGATATGATATCGATCGACCGACCTGGTTTTGGTTTGTCTGATCCAGGGATACCTGAACCCTCTTTACAGAAACAAGCCATGCTTGTCCATGAAGTGGTCCAACAATTCAACCATGAAAGGATTTTACTGATCGGACACTCTCTGGGGGGTCCTGTCATTGCGAGGATGGCAATGGACTATCCGGATGCTTATCAGGGCTTGATCTTCGTTGCCCCGTCCATTGATCCTGAAATGGAAAAGAACGAGTGGTATCGGTCATGGATCAAAACCAAAGTCGGAGGCTGGGTTACACCTAAGGGATTTTGGGTCAGTAACGAAGAAATCATTACGCTGAAAGAAGAACTGACTGAAATGATTCCACTATGGAAATACATTCAGACCCCTTCCATCGTTATTCAAGGGAAAAAAGACATGTTGGTTCCTTGGGAAAATGCCGAGTTTGCTCGCAAAATGCTCCAGGATCACGCTCCTCTGGATGTTCGTTACCTTGAAAAGGTGAATCACTTTATTCCCTGGAGTCACCCCGAAACAATTGTTCAGGCTATCTTTGATTTTTTATAGAATATCATGCATAAGTTCATATTCAGCAAACAGCTATTGATGTTGGTGTTCGCCCTACCTCTTTGGGCCACCGCTCAAACCAATATCAGCATTACAGTGAAAGAACTGGAAGCTTCAGAAGTCTTATTGGGCTACTACCTCTCCGAACAAAAGTATGTGGAAGATACGCTCACAGTAGCCCCTGGAGGAGAAGTTGTCCTGAATTATGAGGAATCTCTACGGCCTGGACTGTATTTCCTTTATGCCGATCCTTTTTATCAGGAATTTGTGATCAATGAACCTTCTTTTTCCCTTACGATGGGGCAAAAGGGATTCCAGACTTTTGAAATAACCGGCTCTCCGGAAAATGAATTATTTAAAAAATTCCAGGTAGAGGGCGCCAATATCCAGGGTCAACGAAACGAATTAATCCAACAACTCAAATCAGCTTCTGGTGAAGACTCCACCCGCATCATTTCAGAAATCCAGACATTAAGAGATCAGGGAGTTGCTTCAAGACAAGCGTTGATTGAAGACAATCCAGATTTGTTGATTGCCAAAATGCTGACGTTAATGCAGCCTATCGACTTTAAGGAATTTGAGGAAATTCCCGATGAAAAAGAACGGAAAATAGCCAGCTATCTCGATTACCGAAAACATTTCAAAAATCGATTGGATTTCAAAGAAACAGGACTACTAAGAACACCTGTTTTCAAATCAAATGTTCTAAAATATTTTAAAGATGTCATTCGTCCGCAAATCCCGGACACCCTGAATGCGGAAGTCGACGAGGCGCTTAATACAGTCGCAGATGATCCTGTAGCTTTTCGATACTGGCTGGTGACCTTGCTGGATTTTTATCAGGCTAGCACCACGATGGGACACGATGCAGTGCTGGTTCATATTCTGGAAAATTACTACCTGAATGGAAAAGCGGATTGGATAGAAGAAGAAAGTCTCAAAAAAATGAAAGAGGAAGTAGCTTTTCTTAAGCCGAACCTCATTGGACAACCTGCTCCTCCACTGAATTTGGTAGACACATTAATGAGTCCGGTAAATGTACTCAACCTTCCTGATGACTATTTGGTACTGTTTTTTTATGATCCTGATTGTGGACATTGTAAAAAGAAAACGCCTGTTCTGTTGGATGCTTATTATGACTTGAAAGACCTGGGTGCGGAGGTAGTTGCTGTATGCGCTCCTACAGATATCGAACGTTGGAAAGAGTACATTATAGAACGTGAACTTGATTGGATCAATCTAGCTGATCCGCTCAGAAGAAGTAATTTCAGAGCGGATTATGACGTACGTTCATTCCCAAGGGTTTTTGTTTTAGATAAAGAAAGGAAAATCATTGCCAAACGCCTTGCCGTAGAGCAACTAGTTGGTTTCATTCGCGATTATAAGAAACAAAATATGCCTTGATACTTATTCGTCGTGGTTGATCTTTTCACGAAGGCGGCCACGACCCGAGTAGTAGTTCCAGTATCCTACTTTTTCTCCTTCCAGGAATTTCCCGGAAGACTCTGGTTTCTCATTGGGATGCCAATACGTCCACTCACCATTTTGTAGCCCGAACTTCATTTTTCCTGTGGTTTGTCGTACACCGGAAGCATAATAAATGGTATAATCGCCATGAAAAAGTCCATTCTGGACGTTCGCAGAAATGTAAAGTTCACCTTCCGGGTAATATTCGAAGTAAGTTCCGGTCCCATTTTTCAAAGTCCCTGCCTCTAAGGCCTCTCCTTTGATGGAATAGAAATCTGAGGTTTCCATCAGTTTTCCCCGATTCCATGTTTGTTCCTGCTGCAATTGATCGTTGGTATAAAACAATCCCCACAAGCCATCTTTGTCATCAAACCGATAGCTACCCACCGCTGAAAGTGTGCCATCTTCGTAGTAGTAAATCCATTGCCCTTCTCTCAAATCGTTTTTGTATCGACCTTCACTACGCAAAGTACCCGTGGATGAAAAATACTTCCAAATGCCTGTTTTCTGATCACGAAAGTAATTTCCGATGGATTCCAATGCCCCTTCTTCGAAAAAGGTAAGCCATCTACCTTCGCGCTGGTCATACTTAAATAATCCTTCCTCTTTCTTTCTACCTGTTCTGTAATATTCCGCGTAAGCGCCTTCCAACAATCCGTTTTTGTAAAAAAAACTTTTCTCAACTTGTCGGTTGTGGAAATAGAACCTCCATTCCCCATGCTTTACACCATAGTTGTAATTCTCCACGGCCTGTATACGATCGTAACTGTACTCATAATCATAGTAGTAAACACTCTGTCCATGCAATTGGCCATTTAAATACTTCTTCTCAAATCCTTTTCTTTGATAGCCAAGATACTCTGTCCAGATGCTGTCCTTTTTCCCAGCTTTAAAGAATCCTGATAATGCTACCGACCCATCATTGTAAAATTCTTTGTGTTCCCCTTCTTTGATGCCTTCGACGAATATGGTTTCACTTACTTTGATCTCCTGCTCATCATAATACAAGGTTGGGCCATTGATCGCATCATCTTCATATTGCACAATACTACTTACCGTACCGTTCTCTCGATAGTGTATCCATGGCCCTTTCCGTAAGCCATCCTTTACACGCCCTTTAAGCATGAGGGATTCGCCATCATCAAAGTATGCACGAAATATGCCATTCGTTATCGTATCTTCCTTGAAAACTTTGGTTGCAGGTGACACGCTCTGGGCACTTAACGTCAGTGCCAGGCTAGACAAGAATAACGTTGTTATGTACTTTACGAGCATAGGTGATTCTATACAGGATTGGTGCTTTTACTGGAAACTCAAAAATAGTACCAGAATGTTGCTTACCGGAGACCGCTCAAAATTTTTCGGAAACTTATATTGGCCAAATTGGGAATTTCTTCGATTTCTTTTAATTGAAACCGATAGACCATTTTGTGGTAGCGATGTTCAATTATGTGCTTTTCCAGCACGTCAGCTTGAATTTCCATAGCTTTCAAATAATTGTCCTCACCAAAATGATACTCCCATGGTGATGGGTTTATCGAAATAAATTGGTCAGGGTCCAATTTGAAATTTTCTAAGACCTTCGGCATAAAATAATCCAGGTCTTTACCTCCAAGGTGCAAAAAACAACTCATCTCGTTCCCCCACCAGATCATAATCCGGAAGGAAAAAGTCGCTTCTTTACTGAACTTTCGGGGATAATCCAGCACCCAATAAGGTAGCCCGCGATACTGTTCACCCCTTGAAATCTTTCCTGATTTCAGGAAAACCTGTTCGGGAAAAGGAAAATTCGACTGCTCAATCTCCGACTTAAGTGCTTGCTCCGTTTTGCTTAGCAACGTGGTGATTTTCTGGTTGATTTCTTGTTTAGTCCGTAAGAAATCTGTGTCAACCAGGAATTGAATTTCCTTTTCAGAGAATAATTCCAATTACCAGCGAACTAATGCCGACGCCCATGTAAAACCACTGCCAAAGGCAGCAAAGCACACCAGGTCACCCTCCTTGATTTTACCTTCCTGATGCGCCTCACTCAACGCGATCGGAATAGAGGCAGCCGTGGTATTACCATAGCGCATGATGTTGTTGTATACCTTTTCGGGAGGCAGTCCCATCTTCTTCATAATGAACTGACTGATACGAAGATTGGCCTGATGTGGAATCAACATATCAATATCTTCGGGCTTATATCCATTCTTCGCTAATGCTTCGTAGATCACTTCCTGAAAGCGAACCACCGCGTGTTTAAACACAAAGTTCCCGTTCATATGAGGATAATAAGAAGTATCCTCAGGGTCATTTTCATCAATGATCTTATCAACCCACCGACTAGTCGCAGGACCTATCAGAGAAAGTTCTTCTGCATGTTGCCCTTCAGAATGAAGGTGTGTGGACAAAATTCCCCGCTTTTCTTCGGTCCGTTGCAGTACAACTGCACCAGCACCATCTCCGAATATCACAGTTACTCCGCGTCCGCGTGTGGAGCGTTCCAAGCCACCAGAGTGGTTCTCTGAACCGATTACCAATATATTTTCGTACATGCCAGTCTTAATGAACTGATCAGCTACCGAAAGACTATACACAAATCCGGAGCATTGGTTTCGCACATCCAGTGCGCCAATTTCACGAATACCCAATTGTTGTTGCACCTGAACTCCGGGTCCCGGAAAGTAGTAGTCCGGACTAAGCGTAGCAAATACGATGAAGTCGATATCGTCGGGGGTAAGTCCGGCATTTTTAATTGCAATGCGAGCGGCCTTGGTGCCCATCACGGAAGTGGCGTCCTCTGTAGCAGGATCTATCCAGCGGCGTTCTTTTATCCCGGTCCGTTCCTGAATCCATTCATCACTCGTATCCATATATTGTTTGAGGTCATCATTCTTGACCACATTTTCAGGTACGTAATGTCCAATCCCTGCGATTCTCGAGTTATACATGCTGTTTACTTTGGGTATTAGACAAAGATAATAAGAGCCGTGAAGTCTGACTGCCTGACTTACTAAATCAATAGAATGATAATATTCTTGCTAAAACTAACTCCCTAATATCACTCTAATAAACCAACAGCTGCATATTGCGCACTTTGTGAAATATTTAGAAAGGTCGATCTAATAAGTCACAGAATTAGCGGTATCTCCCTAATAAAGAGTCTTGAGTTAGAAAAAACTTAAAAAAATACAAAAAAGCTATTACCTATTTTCAAGAAACGGCACTAATCCCTGGTAAACATTAAAATCACTTATCATGAAAAAACAGTACTTCCTATTGTCATTATGTATTGTCGCGTTTTTCCGAACCACCGCACAATGCGATTATCAGTTTGACGTAGACATTAAATTTCACATCGTTTCATTCCAGCAACCGGACATTGATGCTTGTGGGGGCGGCTGTCCCGATCCTCATGCAAATTTCGAAGAAGCCTTTGACCCTGGAGTAAATGAGATATTATTAAACACTGGATTATCCCGCTTGCAAAGCTTTTACAATGGTCACTCAATTTACTTTTCAAAGCTGCTCACGAATTATATCAGTAGCGATATTCTTGCCAATTATATGGGATCTGTTTCCCCTTATGTCAATTCTCCCGAAAATGATCCCAATGCGTTAAATGTCTTCATTGTCCCACGATCTCAGACCATACCTCAAACCAATGCAATTGGTGGAAATACCATAATTCTTGGCCGCGATAGTGACTCCACGTGGAAAAATGTCACCGGCGTAGGTTACGATTCTTCTTTTCCACATGAAGTCGGACATGCACTTGGACTTTACCACACTTTTCATGGCAATGAAGTGGCTTCGAATTGTCAAAACACAGGGGATCTGGTCTGCGATACTCCCCCCTCCAACGACGATGGAAGCTCTTGTGTCGCGACCAATGGAAATTGTTTTAGCTGCAATCCACATCCGGCGCTGTTTACAAATATTATGTCAGGTTACCGGGATCAATGCAGAACTCAATTCACTCCAGGACAAGTGGACAGGATGCGAAACCAGATGCTGACCAATGCTAACATCATTCCTTTTGTCACGGCGACTCTTAATACCCTTGTAGCTCCTGCTATTAGTGGATCAGATTGCTTCGAAATCACTCCAGGCTCAACTACACATGAATATTACGACCTTCCGGGTGGTTCTTTATCCACCGCAGCGCAGTTCAACTGGGCAACTACTTTTGGGACTATTTCTAAGTGTTTCAAAAAGATAAACGGCAGCTATGTCCTTACCCCATGCTATACCACCAATTCAGGAAAAGCTACAAATGCGCCAGTTCCTTTATCACCAGAGGACAGAATTGTTAGAATCAGAATTTCTCAACATACTTTGTCTAACCCATTTGGAGTCGTTCCCTCAGGAGGCTCTTTTCAGGTTACAGCCACCTCAGAATGGACATGTTTAAGCGAATCAAAAAGTATGCAGGTTTCCATTGACAACCAGTGTATCGAAATACCACGTCCAGCTTTAGACCCAGTTGAATTAGACGCAAACGCTTTCCCCAATCCCGTGAAACACGATGAAGTTCAGTTGAATTTCGACGCAGAAACCCGAGGGAAATACAGGGTAGTTCTGGTGAATGCCTTGACAGGTCAGCAACGGGAGCTAATTAGCGAGGAAATGGAGGAAGGTCTGAAGTCCTTCAAGTTCAGCAACCTGGGACTGGAGTCGAATTTGTATTTTCTACGAATCGAATCCCCCAATGGCACAACCACTAAACGCTTGTTGAACGAAAATTAGAGACAAGATCAAGTCAGAAAGAGCGTCACAAAGGATATTATTATCTTAATTTCTTCGAAGGAGTCGATAATGAAGCCGGTGCCGGTCAAGGCACTTCGTGACGCTCTCTTGAGGACATCCCAATACTGTTATCTCGATAAAACTATCTCCATATTTTTTTTAGAGCAGAAAGAACTTAAATCACAATTACTCAAAGTACTGGATTGATATCGATTCCAACAACTCTTTCGTCTCATACATGGAATCGCCTTTTATGACCAGTGTTACCCGGGACAGGTCCTGGATATTTTCCAGCGGATTACCGTCAATTAAGATCAAATCAGACACCTTCCCTTTTTCGAGGGTTCCATAATTCCCTTGCACACCTGCGAGGTTAGCAGCCGTCCAGGTAGCGATTTTCAAAACTTCCTCATTGGGTACGCCTGCCAGAACATAGTTTTCCAACTCACGATGTAGCGTGAATCCGGCAAACGCATCTGTTCCTGCCACTATCCTGATTTGGTTTTTATAGAGTACCTGAATCAATTGTAGCATTTTCTGATAGGAAGCTTTGTAGGTATCTTTCATATCTTCTGGAATCTCCAAAGACGATCCTTTTTTGAAACTGCGTTGGCTGTTGATTGGCAGTCTGCCAGCAATTCCCAGGTAAGAAGGGTTAGGCTTGCCTACTTCGCCAGTAAACATACCTTCAAAAATGGTCACCGTTGGATCGATGGTGATGGACTTCCTTTTAAGCAAGGCAATGAAGTCCCTAAATTCCTGGCTATCAAAATCGATCAAAGCAGCTTTCTTCCCAACTTCTGAAAAACGAGCCGGTGTTCTAGTGTCGATTTCTTTTCCCAAAAAATTCAACATCAACATATTCATGTGCTGAATCTCGTTGTAACCCGCCTCTACGGCCTCAGATGCCAACATAAATGATGGAATATGACCGCTAACACGCATCTGGTACTTGTGGGCCTCCGCCGCCAGCGGGGCCACCCATTCAGGCTTTATCGAACTGTAAAGTTTGATTTGTTGATAATCCAAATCAGCGTACATTTTGATGGCTTCTTTGCCTTCTTCTAATGATTCAATTTTCACTCCCGTAGGGCCTGCAAAATCCCCTGCCATGTCAATGAACCCACTCATCATCTGTATCCTTGGGCCCAGGAGTTCTCCTGTATCGATTTGCTTCTTGATATCGACCAGATCCGTCCCATTGCCCAGGTCCCTGACACTGGTCACTCCGCAAGCCAAATGAAGAACTCCATTTAGACCATCACGATAGTGTACATGCATGTCCCACAATCCCGGCATGGCAAACTGACCTTGTCCATCAATAGATCGATATTCTTGCGGGATTGCATCATTACCCTCGACGATATCTATGATCCGGCCGGCCTTCATGATAACGGCTACATTCGATCTTGTGGCACCGGTGGCTGGATTGAAAACATTCAGGTTAGTAATCACTAACCCTCCCCCAATATCTTGAGTAACCTTCTCCCTAACACTCTTAAAGTATCCCTGGGAATATGCTTCATTCATTTCAAAGAGCTCGCTCTTCAAATGTTCATATCCCGCACGTATGACTGAGATCCAGGAACCTACTGATGCGAAGAACTCATCCTCTTCATCTATCCAGAAAAATGAAGGTACTAGTCCTGCCCCACGCGTAGAAATGAGCCGAATTACCTGTCCATTTTCCAGGGAATAATTTCTTAATACCTCTAATGTAGAACTGCCTGATGGTACGAGTGATATGGTACGATTAGGAGATAAGAAATAGGGTCTTAATGACGTCCCTGCAGATATTTGAAGTGGTATGTAGGTGCAGTTTTTAGGCGCAAAAACGGCACCTTTCTCAATGTCGTTTTCCCAATAAGCCGTATCATCTCGGATGAAGAATTTTTCAAATACAGGCTTCTTGTAATAGCTCACCCCACTACCTTCCATCCACACAATCTCCTTATTCTCATTGTATCGGTAATTTGTTACGGTGCTGTCTCCCCGGCCGCGATCGTTATATTGGAACCATTCTGTTCGACTGCCATCCGCATTTTCCCAGGCTTTCAAGAAACCAGCTTTCCGCTCGCTAAAAAGCATGGTATAAACCACTGTATCACCTGGCTGACTCATGGCCATAAATGGCATGAGCAGTAGCAATATTCCAATTCCTTGTTTTATCATATTTTCATTAATGTACGTTGCAATGGTCCTCTTTTTCGATTGTTTCTCGCAAGCCAAAGATATAAGAATCACTGTAGGTTCTTGAAGATACAATCTCCGCTCAGACTCTTTATTTAATCTAAGTCCGTTCGGGTAAATGGCACGAGTTACAAACTCGCGCCAAAGGATTATCTTTCTCATAAGCACGGAAGTAACTTCCGCGCTAGTGGGGTTTTTAAACTACGATTAGTTGAGGAGTATAACATTAATTTGCTTAGTGCAAATATTAATCGTAAGGAGCAATCTTTACCCAGTCAAAAACTTTGTCTTTACCCTTAGTTTTATAAGCTCTATTGTTAAAAACTAATTCAACTATTTCTTCTCGTTTATATTCATGTTTATAGCTGATGAAGTCATCAAGATTAAACGAGAACCCCATCTTTTTAAACTCTTTAGAAAAGTCCTTAAAGGTAAATGCTGGTAACAGCTTGTTCCTTATTTTTTCAATTTGACCATCAATATGAGGAAGCTCATTACTATCAACTCGATACCTTAAGCGAACCACATTACTTACCTCAAAATCATCATCGTAGAGTATGTATTTATGATATTCCTCAGGCTCATCCAGTTTGATCCTTTTGACAACTTCAAGATGTTTATCGCTAATTAGGTCACAATGTTTGAATAAATAGGACTTAATCCTTTTACTCTTTTTTATTTTCCCATTAAAACCACACAAGAGCTTACAAATAACGTTTACCTGTCTTAACTCACCTACCTTTTCATTTTGTCTACTTTCCTCAAAAGAATCTCTGTATAACTGTCTTACAAAAAGAACTTGACCTAACCCATCTTCGCATTCTATCCAAGCACCTATATCAAATAATTCACTCATTCTAGTATCCATTCTCTTTGTGGTGCTTTTTATGCTTTTCTTTTACCATCATTTCAATATTTCTAGGATCACTCATTTTATCAGGTTTATCACTTACTTTTTCCTTGTGATGCCCATCTGTTTTCTTGAAGATACAATCTCCGCTCAGGTGGACCTGCTACATTTGACTGGACGGTAAGTTAAGCTCGCAAGCTAAATTTACTGTAGATGAAAAGAGAGAGAAGACACTTTGATCGAGAGTTCAAGCAAATGGCTGTGAACCTATGCCTGACAGGTAAATCAGTTCGAGAAGTTGCTGATGAATTGGGGATTCGAGATGAGTGTAGAGAAGCGAAGGGGATTTCACAGAATGAAGTAGCCAAGCTCCTGGGAACTAATCATTCCATCATTGGTAAGTATGAAAGGGATGAAGTAAAGCCCACCGTGGATGTGGTTAAAAAACTAGCGGAGACACTAGACACTACCGTAGGCTATCTACTTGGGGAGACCCAAGATCAGAACATTCTCAAAGACCAGGAGATGCTTAAACGACTCAATGACATTGCCGCTTTTTCTTCCGAGGAAAAAGCGCACATTCTTTTTGCTCTGGATGCTATGATTACCAAAGTCAAGCTCAAAACCCTGTAATGACAAAAGCCCTTTACGTTGACGCAAAGGGCTTTTTATCGAGAATAGCATTAAATTCAATTCGAAGAACATTCCACTTTATCACCAAAATACATTTTGACAACTTCAGGGTTCTTCGAGGAATACTCTATACGATAGCAGTCACCAATTTTCGCTTTCTTAGCTCCTGTATCAACAGAATTCGAATATGATTTACCATCAATCTCATATTGAAAGTATATTGTTCTATCAGTTGTTGAGTTTCTAAAGTTCGAAACTTTTACATCTACAATTTTCGCAATTCCGTCAACACCATTAAGGTTTAAATCGTTTTGCTTTATAATGGCATTATAGATCGCAACAGACAAAAGCGCTAAAACCACAGCCATTATATACCTTTTCTTCATTCCTTTATTCTCTTTTCAACCTCAGCTTCTGTAGATTCTAAAGTTTTATTAACTACTTCTTCAACCAATGCGGCTCCACCTTCTGTACCAAGCTTTGCTTTATTTAGAGATTCTACAACTTGAAGTTTTCGATCAGCACTATTCAAATTATTAAATGCTTCTCTAGGATTCGTGGCTTTACTTCTTAAATCCCCAGTATTCTTAACCGTAATAGACTTTTGAAGATTCTTGGTAGCAGCAGTCTTTGCACTTGTTGCACCTTTAACTGCGGCATCGCTGCTCGCTCCCTTCAATTTATTGGCTGCTGATTTCCCTCCTACTAAAGAAATAGTGGAATTAATTGCAACAGTCTTAGATATATCACCGACACTTTTACCTTCGGATCCATCACCGACATAGCTAACATCACCATAAACTTGTATATCCAATGACTCTTTAACTATTTCAGTTCCTACAGTTACTAAACCTTTAACCACTTTACCTCCAGGAATTAAAGCTGCTCCAGCTTCTACGGCAACATCAACAACATCAATATTATTTATCCAAGCATCAGCACCTGTATGTCCTTTTTGATAATTATCATATACTTGAGAGCCATATTCCCAAGCCCCTGCAACAACAGCACACCAAGGACAGTCTCCATAAGGATCATTATATCGCACAGGATTGTCATATCCATATTGATAAGGTGTCCAGCTTTCTTGCGGATATGCATCTGATAATGGATCCACTTGCCAAAATCTACCTATCGCATAATCATAGGTCCTGAATTTCGTAAAATCTACACCTAACTCCGGCTGTCTCTCTGTTTTAAACGTCTTTTCGCCAGTACCTTGATTGTATTTGTATTGACTCTCTGTCCCACTGGTCCACGAGTTAAACTCTAAGCCAAACGGATAATAATCATCCCGCTGCTTGAGTACACCATTTTGGTTCACAGAAGCTCTCACATTCCCGAGGTGATCGGTCATATTGTATTCATAAGAGAAAGTGGCGCCATCCAACAAAGCCCTTCCCTCAGCATGCTGCAGGAACTTCAGATCATTATTTACATAGTGGAAGCCTCCCAGATAATCAGTAGTTTCTGTATTGGCACCGATCTCAGATACTTTACGCAGCTTCATTCCTGCGGCA
The DNA here is from genome assembly GCA_965215825.1 of Cyclobacteriaceae bacterium. Classification (GTDB taxonomy): domain Bacteria; phylum Bacteroidota; class Bacteroidia; order Cytophagales; family Cyclobacteriaceae; genus JAWPMT01. The sequence goes on from CBDCEM010000003.1 coordinate 4,835,125, forward strand.
TCATACATATAGGCAATTTGATCTCCATTGGATTTCGTGACCAACTCCGGAAGGTTCAGATAATTGTATCGGATTTCAATAATGTCCTTGTTCAAATCCTGGGTCATGTTGCCATTGGCGTCGTAAATATAGTCTGCGCCGGAAGTATTTCCATCGAAGAATAAGGCTGCAGGATCGGCTGTGGCCTGATCATCTACTCGAGTAAGTTGATTACCTTCATAAACATAAGCCAGATCATCCGCAATGTCACCCTGAAATCGTCGAACCAGGTTTTGGATATTGCCATTATCATCATATCGTATGCCGCCATCATTCCCTCCAACATTAAATAGGTTATTGCTTTGCCCGGTGTAAACAGCTGTCTTCAACCGACTAGCGCCATCGTAGGTATAACTGTAAGTTTGTTCCCCACCATACATACCTGAGCCCCCTACTGTTTTCCACATGATCATCCCAATATTACCATTGAACTGCCCAGCATCATCGTAAAGCAACTCCATTCCAAACACATCTTCCTGGCTATCAAAGCCAGTACCGTTGTTGATCTGTGTCAGCCAACCTCTAAGGTTGTATTGGTAGCTTGTCGACAATTCGTCGTTACTTAACTCCTTTTCTACCAACTCCCCACGTTCATTGTAGTTGTTGCGTACCAATGTCACAGGTGCCTGATCATTAACCTGATGTGTCACAGATAGTAATCGATCGATGTGATCATAGTCAAAGTCCTCCTTTACCGATGTAGTTGTACCATGGGCAGTTTGAGTTCGGATAGACTCAGTGATCAAAGGTCGGACCTTATTGAAATAAGTGTTAGTCACCACATCTTCTCCTCCCACGTGATTGTCACTAATTACTTTGATTGGGCGTAATTGTTCATCATAGAAGCTTACAGAATTCAGGAAGTCCGCTAATCCCAACATTCTTACTTTACTCCCAGTAGGCAATCCCCTTACCTGAGTTGTGGCCTGCGCTGGTGCAGTTTCTGAAGTGAATTCATACCCATCATAGTAATTGACAGACAGCACATGTGATTGATCAATGTCCCTCGGAAATGCCTGATTGGTGTATAACAGCAACCCTTCGGAATTCTGGAAAGATTCATCCCATACCTCTTCTTCATTCACCTGATTTTGCAACTGTTCACGGCTACCTGCTAAGGAGACCCGTCCTGACTGAACAGGTCTGTCGAAAACATCATATTTCGTGAAATTCCATTCACTAGAGTAAGACAATTCATCTGAAGTCAATCGAAAAGACGTTCCTTCTGAAGATGTAAAATGGAAACCATCTGTCAGCCTCCCCGACCTGTTGTTCAATAAAGCATAAGATTGTCCCTGGTACTGATCGACGGCCAGGTCCTCATTGATCAACTCCAACCCCGCTTCATTTGCGCTCTCTACAAAAGGCAGATGGTCATTACCTTGTTGGGTGAGAATCAATCGGTTCTTCAGGTCATAAACCATATTGGACGCTTCAGCTCCGGGCACCTTCTTCCTGACCATACGATTACGATCATCGTATTCATAAACAAAACAGAAACGATCGATCAGCTCCTGATTCACTATGGTGTTGCCTTGTTGCAAAAACTGGCGGACTCCCTCAGGCTGAATAACAAAACGGAGGTTGTTTGAGTCATCGTACAGATAGTAGGTGGATAAAAAAGTTGAATCATCTTTTTGCTGTTTTTTCAAAATTACGTGCCCCACTTTATCGGTGAACTCCAGTGACAGAAATCCATTTTCATCAGTAGTCTCAGAAACAATAAGTGAGCCCGCAACTCCGGAGCTTGGGGCCGGATACAGTCCATCATGGACAAATGTATCTCCAATCACTTCCCATTGAATGACCTCATCAGCAGCGACATTGATCCGCTGGTTCACTTTGATGGCTCTTCCATTTGCCTCACGTGACCATGATACTCCTGGAGCATATTGCTCAACTACCTGATTCAGTGGAGATCGCTCATGCACTTGTTCGTGAAAAGCAAAATCTCCGGCATCTGAACCTAATCCCAAACTGCCATAGAAATCCTGATGCCTGGCCAAAAGGTCTGTTTTCCGTGAACCTTCCGTACCGTAGGTAAAGGGCAGATATTGCTTGGGCGTTCTACCTAACTCATCATATCGATAAAACTCCACAACGTCCTTTCCAGCTGGTGATGCTTCTTTATTAACTACTTGCTCCGGCCTTCCTAATCCGTCAACATATTGGGTCGTTACGCTTACCTCCGATTTATTCAGTGCCATGGAAGCACTCTCCGAGAGCACCTGATCCCGTTCCGTTTTATATGTGAATGTACGTTGATACCCCTCGTCGTAATTGTAAGTATGCATCTGCAACAGATTGGCTTCCAGAGGCTCAGTTTTCTGAATGTCCCATACCAGGTGAAGTCGATTCAGTTCATCCCATTCATATCGCATCGCCCTTCCATTCGGATCTGTTACTTCCACCACTCCGACCAATGGTCGATGCTTAAAAGTGGTTATTCTTGCTGCTGGCAGTGAGGCTCGAAGGTTTGCAAACAAGTCTCGTTGTTCAGCATCCGGCATATCGGTTATCTCTACTAACGATGGCCCCAATTGCCCGACCAATTCAAGGTAACTGGCATTCTCCGCTTTCAAAATAGGAAGCATCCGATCGTGGCCCCACAAGTAGGCAGTTTTCATGCCTCCCGGTTTGTATACCTCGGCAATCTTATTCCCTCTATAATCAAAATGAGCAACGGTGAAAGGTGTGCCTTCCTCCCCTATGATTTTTTCTATCCGGGATGGTTTCACAATAGGTTTGCCCGTCCAAGGATTGGTTCCTAAACTATTCAAATAAATCTGATCAGTTGCAACCTTCGTACCTTTGACAAAACGGTCAGTTTTGAGCGGTTGAGCAACGTTATTACTAGAAACCACATCATTGTAAGTTGTCCCAAGATCGTAAGCATAAGTCAACTCTGTACTTCTCAGGTCGCCCCGGCTATCATTGAAGCTCGACCTACTCAGATTCCATTTACGATCATATTCAAAATCCGTAGTAGTTATTATCGGATCTCCACTTTCCCAAATACGCTCAATCTGCCTGGTTCGGATCAACTTCGAAGGTGTCTTATCCAGGTTGTAAGACGCATAGATATAGGAATCCAGCTTGATTTGCTCCCATACAGCCTGATCATGACCGGGAGTAAATGTATAGGTATAATCCACTCCCATTTTCAGGGCTGCCGGTGGATCAAATGACTCATCAAAAGTGCCTGGGTTTTCGTACACATTTTCGGTTTCTCGAATGACCGAAGTAGTCGAATCTTCTGGGTTGTATTCGTGTATCTCAGTTTTCCATTCCAATCCAAGGAAGGGGTTATGAGGCCGAGGCGTGTAGGGATAATTACCCGCTTTATGATAGTCTTTGTAAACATAGTGATGTACCTCTTTGCCGTTTACTGGTAAGTGCCGTTCCAAATGATTAGGTATCCCACCTGAAAGACGAATTAGATTAGGTGGATCGTCATCTAATTGATAGATGATATGGCCATTATGCTCGGCAGTTCCGTCATAGTACATATGATCTTTTTGCCATACTTCCACTCTGGGATAATAGACAGGACTTCCTGCATGAAACTGCAAAGGATTCAGGCTTCTGTAGTTGTAGCTAATGGCCTCATAATCGTACATGAGATAATTACCAAATGTAAAGAAATTGGCAGGATCACAATCGTGAGCGTCATAGACATGATAATTATAGCTGTAGTCCAATTTTCCTAACTCAATGCCGCTCGAGTATCCGTCTTCGCCTAAATACTTATAAAACTTCTCCACACATGGTTCACTGGAGGTACCTGTGCAATCTTTCGTTTTTGAAACGCGAATTCCACCAGAATCTATATCAATGTAATCCGGTTCATTTTCTGAATCGGCCAGGTCATATTTGTAAAAATCCACCATTATCCGTCCATACGCATAAGCTTCTGGCAATGAGTTTATGACAAAGTCGTATGTCCCGGGCAATATTAAGATCCATCCTCCGGAATTGCCCGATTCACAGGCTCTAAGTCCAGGTCCACAGTTACTCAAGGCAGTTTCCAGGTCAATGTCTCCTGTGAGTTGGATTCCCAGGCTTGGCACGAACTCTGGTATGTCTGCCGGATACGTATAGCGCTGCTGATAAGCATAAGTATCATATTCCTGAGGGTCATTTAATCCAATAGGATTGATTTGCATATTGAGAACGGAACTAGGCCCATCGATCCTGGCCTCGTGCCATATCTTCGCAAAGGTGATTTCTTCAAAAGTATACTGATATCTCGTTTCAGTATTTTGAAATGGCACACCCTCATGCTCAACCTTAATGCGCCAGTTTGCCTTATCCGGGACTGACAGATTATCTCCGGTATAAAGATGGCTGATAGGTTTCTTTACAGTATTTTGTTCATATTCGATGTTTGTATAACCACCAGTAGGATAGGTGATTTTTTTCATAGATCCGGTTTTTGTATTGAAATGTTTGGGGTATCGATCAGCACCTTTTTCAGGAATAGCCGTGTACTCATTGAATGCTTGATTGTAATAGCCCCAAAAGTCCTGATCTAGTGGATAGTCGTTCTTATCATCAACATAAGTTGGAAGCAATCCTGGGTTATATTCAAAAGCGTGTCTCTCTTCCTGATTTCTTACTACCTCTTGCAAGAGGTCTCTATTTCCATCAATGTAGTTAAGGGCAAAATCATTAATTATTTCCGTATCGTGCATAAGCTGAATTTGCTCGATCCTTGGTGGTCGGACAGCAGTACCTGTTCCTCTTGTTAATATCAATCGACCATTTGGAAAGACAATGCTCTCAAGAAGAGCCTGATTTATAAGGGTAAAGCTATTTTGCTTGTGATGTTGGAGTTCCCTAATGTATTTTGATGTCACCTCGCCATTGGCTGACCCACCGTTACCCCCTCCGGTTGAGGTATTACAAACCAATTCAAAGAACTCAGCTAATGCTTTGGTCTTGTTAAATGTCTCAGAAAAACTGTAACTCTCTAAGTTTTGGTTAGAGTAACTAAAAGTAATTTCTTGCCCGATATTGTCAATTATTTTAGTTAAAAACCAACTCGAAGTGTACTCTGGAAATAAGTAATTGTATATTTCATCCTCGTCGAGGTATGAGGATTGAAATGTATTGGTTTCTTTGTGAGAAAAGACATATGTCACAGCCTGATCGTCGGTTACGGTAATCTGATCCCAGCTAAAGTCCACTTTATAATTCTGGTAGGGAGTTATGATCGGCTCATCTCCATCCATGTAAAAGGAAAAACTGAGGTTTCCTGCTTGAACCATAAACTTGTCTGGTTCTGAGTCATATTTGTTATTGAAAAAATCTTCCACAATTGACAAGGGCATATCTACTTGTGACTCCTGGTAAGATTCTATATAATGAATTCTATCATTTTCATAACCCTGATAACCTTTCGGGTGGTCATCTGGTAGTCCCCTCACTTCCCGGATTACCGCTCCGGTTGCATTAAGGTTCCAACCGAGCCCTACTTCCGAAGGCTTACCTTCCCTTAATAAGCCATTGTAACTATAGTATAGATTTACGGGCCAGTTGAAATCATCCATTTGGATTTGATGAATCGGCACTGTGAATTGGATTTGCCCAGAGCTAAGATTTACGGGTACGTTGCCGTATCTCGCAATCGCTGATGCTTGTGGTGATAACGGATAATCCTGAAGGACCTGTGTAGGGTCTCCGTCCTGAGCACTGGTGCGATAGCCATTAAGAAAAATCATGGCAAATAATATTAATGCTATGACTTGAAACCTTATCGTGTTTATGTAGTTGCCATATTCTACACTGAAGCCTGTCTTGCAATCAGGCATAAATATGCATTTGATTTTTTTCATGAATCACAGTTTTGGGGATACAGTTTTGCTTGGGTCAATTCAGTTTTTTACGATCCTATTGAGGATCAAAATTCCTGTTTACTTATTGATTATCAGCCTGTTCCAGTGACTCCATTCGTTCTTCCAAGTCAAGAATATAAAGCGTCAACTCCTCTATCTTCTGAAGCAGTTTTGCCTGCATATCACCCACCGCGATACCATTCTCATCTACTTCCTCGGCACTGGGGATGCCCGGTAAATGGTGATTTTCTTCAATGAATGCTTTGGTGTCAGTCAGGGATCTCAGGTTGTATTCGGGAGCAAAAACGTAATCAGGCCAGGGAGAAGCTTCCACCAGAATTTCTTTGGAGCGGATAATTCCATTGACCTCCAACTTATTGTCTGGGGATTCCGTGCCAATACCCACATTGCCATCTGAATTATTGATAGTCAGTGCACTCTTGTATGCTGAAGTTCCCAGGTTGAGATTAATATTTCCACCTGATCTCAAGACTGCTTCTCTTGCATCTGTTCCATTTCCAACATACCCCATATACACCCCACCAGCATTTCCAGTGTGATTGAAGGCCGCAAGTAGATATTCTGTATTATTAGCTGCGTTTGATTTTTCTACCTCTAGCTTATAATTCGGATCTATGGTTCCAATGCCTACATTGCCGGCCCCATCAAAAGTCATTTCATAACGACCATCGGTCTTATTGAGCACCTGTAAACCATTACCGCCAGCCAACCGAAGTTCATAACTTTCATGGCCATCCCTTTCAATTCTCAACCCATTCTCGTTGCTCTGTACAATTTGCAATTTGGCCAATGGATTAGTTGTTCCAATACCTACATTCCCATTGGAATTCTTGATGGCTATTCTAGTTATACCGTCTGAACTGCTGTTCATACCGGTATTGAACAACAGATCCTTGGTATCATGAGAAGAAAGAATCCCATCACCTATGGAAACCATTTTCTGAAGAAATATTTTGGCTCTATCAGTCTGAAAATGTGCCCAGTTTTCATTCTTAGAACCTATGTCCACATATCCCGTGGGGGATTTGATTCTTATTGCTCCTGCTTGATTCCCTCTGATATTCCCATTAATGTGCAACTTTTCCAAAGGGCTGTTATAGCCAATCCCAATAAATCCATTCGCCAGAATCTTAAACCTGAAAGCACTGGCTGCATTATCCCTGATACCAAACTCAGTTTGATACTGAAGCTGAGTTTCTACTTTTCCGTTAGTACTCACTGTTCCAAAATTCGCCACTGATCCATTCGTAGCTGTATTCTTAAGAGTGATGAAAGTATTCCCCGGTTTTTCTAGATGCAAAACGTTGCTTGGATTTGAAGTACCTATACCAACCTTACCGTTAAGAAGGTAAATATTCCCGGAGCCTGTTACACCGGGGCCTTGCCATTGGGCAATCCCTTGTTGATAAACCAGATTTAGCATGAAGGTTACGATAATGATCTTAACTTGTGTATTCATTTCTTTTCAGTGTATTGTGGCTTAGTTCAATAAATACAAATCCGACACGTACTCTTCCGATGTAATCGTGCCTGATGTGCTTATTACAAATATTTTCCTCTTAGTACTGCATTTAGTCAGGAGGTAACATCGTACTCCGCCTTTTTTTTAGACTTTTCATTTTGCAGGCCAGTCAACAAGTAAAGACAGGATGTAGTATTTTTGTAAAGCCTTGTTCTTCAGGGAGAAGGAGCAACTGAAACTCAAATAGACAATTATCAAGCAACATCAACTTCTTACTCAACTCAAATCCACTCCCGTCGACAGGAAGTCAGCGATACAATTTTTGTATCAACACAATTTCCCACAGATAAAACATCATATTCGGCACAACGGGGGAAATAGAGAAGACGCGGAAGATGTCTTTCAGGAAGGGCTTGTGATCCTATACGAAGCCATTCTGGACGATCGATTTCGAAGGGAATCGTCCATAAACACTTATCTTTTTGCGATCTGCAAAAACCTATGGGTGAAGCGATTGAATAAACGCAACATATCAAAGGCAATTGAGGTCCCTATGGAATCCCCGGGTAATCCGAGCTATGATGGGCATAAACTTCAGATCTTGCTAGACCACATGAATGAATCGTGCAAAAAGTTGTTGGTGTCCTTCTATTACTTCAATCAGTCTATGGCTGAGATTAAGTCTCTTTTTGGTTTAAAAAGCGAACAGGCAGCGAAAAACAAGAAAAGAAATTGCATGAAAACTTTGATTCAAATGGTCAAAGAAAAAGAACTTACCATCGATCAATTCATTGTGGATGAGTACTGAACGAGACTATATCGAACTCTTTGATCGGGTGATCGACCAACAGCTAACGACTGAAGAACTTGCGGAGTTTGAACGCCTAATTACTGAAAACCAAGAGGTTGCAGAAGATTTTGAAGCTTACAAAGTAGCCCGAAGGGCACTTGAAATTGAAGGACTGAAAACCGACCTGGCAGAAATTCGCAATGCAAAAAAACGTCATGTTACAATTGTGAAGCGTCTTATCCCCATTGGAGTGGCAGCTTCCATTTTACTGGGAATATCCCTCTTCAACACCAGGCGAGATATCTCTCCAATCACTTTGTTTGAGCAACACTTTGAGCCATATCCTTATCTCTTCAATTCGAGAAACAAACCAAATAACGTCACAAAGCCGGCAGGAGCTCTTGATCTGTACCAACAAAAGAGATACGAAGAAGCTTCAGGTCTTTTTCCAGAATCAATCACCAACGATACACTCCTGTTTTTTAAAGGCATTAATCACCTGGCTTTAACTCAACCGGACTCGGCGCTCCACACTTTTAAACTCATAAACTCATCATCTATCTTCCGAGAAGAAGTGCTTTGGTATCAAGGACTCGGACATTTGGCGCTGGATCAACCAGATTCTACGACTTATTATCTTGAACAGATTTCTGACACTTCAAAACGCCGAAAGTTTGCCAACTCACTACTCGATGAAATGGGAAAGTAATGAAGAGATTTTCCCTTTTCCTACAACCAGGATTGTACTAAATAAACTCGCCCTCTTGGAATGAAGGCGAGTCTAAAATCAAATGTTACTATTCAATTAACTACTGTTCTGGGATAGATCTCTCCCCAGAATTCAATAGGGATCTGAAATGCTTCCTGACCGTAGCTCCAAACATGGATCTGGGCAATGGCATCCAAAAAGCCCTCTTTGTATACATCTACTACCTTTGTTTTAGCTTCTCCATCACCTGCTTTCTCGAGAATCGAAAAATAATTTTTTAATTCAAATCCGGTAAGATTTTTGGCCGTCCCCATATTCCCGCTTATTCCTTTGGCTCTTGCGGCCAGTATAGGCTTTCCAAGGGCAAATGCAGTGGTATAGTCGATTACACCACCGGGCCAAGCTAAATTTATCTGGAGCTTTTGATAGTCCAACTCTCCGTAGAAATAGTTAAACATTTTGGCATTGTGAGGATCACGTTTCTCGTCTTTCCATGCTTCCAGGATATAGCGCCAAGCATGCGGGACCACATCGTGGGTACAAAACACATTCTTATTGAAATCCTCTACCAGCGTTTTGGAACCTGATGTTACGGGTTTGAATTTTCCGTCCCAACAAGTCTGATAGGCTACATTTCCAGGAGTTGGGCCTGCAGTTGGCATCGCATGAATCGCACTAAATTTGGTGCCATACTTCTCCAGAATGTATCGAGCCAATGTTGGGGATAATGCTCCACCCAGACTATGCCCGGTAACTATTAGTTGTTTTCCCGTAGCAGGAATTCCCGCCAGGTATTCAACAAGACTTGTGCGATTACCACTGCTACTATGTAAATTCCTTAAGACGTCTTTCACTCCCGTGGCTGTCCCTAAAGAAATCTGTTCTTTGTCACTTGCATTCTTCTTAAGCAGTGTCAAATCCGGATCATGGTTGTAAAGATCGAACTGGAGGAAGTCATCCCAATCAATATTGTCCTCCTTACCTACCCGGCCATCTTCCTTGAACCAGTCCCAAAACGAATGCGGGTTTGTCCCGGCTACTGCCAGGATTGCATATTTTTCATTTTCCACGATATATGCGGTATTCTTTGCATTCTGCTCAATAGAGCAGAGTACGCCTGGGCTCCAGGCTAATTTCCAGCCGCCACCGAAAAGTCGATCTTTCGTGGAAGCATTGTCCAAAATGTGAGGTGCATTTAATTTTCCACTAAAAGGATTCTTGGACGAAGAAGTCAAGCATGATTCCACGTATTGCGCTAAATCTTTCTCTGACGATTTCTTGTAGCTTGAGTAATTCGAAACCCAACTAAAAATAAATGCGGTTTGTGCAAGATCAAATGAGTTTGCCATAATATTGATTGTAAATAGTCGCCTACTCTATTTGGTCAGTCCTGGGCTTTTCGGCGTTCACCCTATCGTTTCCGATACGCCAAAAGTCCTCATGTCAAAAATCTCCCGCCATCAAGACAAATACGGTTTTTTCACCTCTCCCTGGCACCACTGACTTTACCCCGTAAATCTCCGAAACCACCTTATCCGTATTTCCACTGAAATTTCCCAGGGTTTACCATGAATTAAATGACATAAAATACATTATATCTCTGATTATCAGATGTTTGTGTATTCAATTGCAATTGATATTGACGCTTTATTGACCTATTATTACTACTTTCTTTTTGTTTCATACTAAATCATACAACCATGAGCAGGAAAAACAAAACCATTCCTATGACAGCCCCTGAAGTACCGCAACAACTTCAGGACAATTGGCAGGAAAGAATTAGCAAAGGAGCCATTGATCTGGAAAAAGCATTTGGCACAATGAGAGGGCTTCATATGTCTTTCAATGAATACGCTTCTTTAATCACCGTGGGTGCTACACATCTGTGTGTGAAATTCGGCCTTCATGGCAACGCTAAGCACAGCGAAATTGTCTGTGTTTTGTATTCGGTGGACTCCAAACATCGCATCGTTAGTGACTACCTGATTGTCTCCGAGCAAATCTCGGAGCTCGGGACCGGTAAGGGGGAATTGACAGACCAACTTGCTACCTGTTGGATCGCCAACTGGACCAATTGTATCGCCAACAGCACCTTCGATCCAAGGTATTTCGATGTTCCAGGTTTTGATGCGGACATAACACCACCTGAGGAAAAAGTAATTCTTGGCTACAACTTCAAAATTCAGGAAACAGTTGATGTATTACTTTCCAATGGCCCCGAAGATGACGTCAAGAATATTCATATCATATTCGGTTTACATGGAGCACCTCAGATGGAGAATGCATTGCCTCCTCCAACTTGTACTTTTGGTGTTATACTGCATACCGCAGACGACAATGGCCTCATCCGCGACGGAGGCGGGGGCTATTATGACATTGCCACACCTTGCCCTGATGTTTGTCTGGGCTAGATTATGAATCAATAAATTAAAATGGAATCATGAGTTTAGATCAGCTTGCTCCCGGAACAATTTTCATGCTGTCCACCACGCTTTCCACGCTTTGGCCCATCTACGTGGGAATCCGCTTCTATCGGTCTTTATCTCCAGCCCATCGCTGGACATTTTGGTTTTGCCTGGGCTCCTTTTTACTCATGACATATGCTAATGTGTTGTTTTTCAAAAAAGAGAACAACCTGTTTATCGGCCACTTTTACCTACTGTTTCAATTCGTTTTTCTGGTTCGAATCTTCCAATTGGAGATGAAGGACATGTTAAGTCGTCATCTTTTCTGGGGGATAATGATCTCTTTTACAATTTTTTCCCTATTTAACACCTTTCTGTGGCAACCCCTCACCGTTCACAATACTTACGCCAGAAACTTCGCCAGTATACTACTCACGTTGCTGTCGGCCTATTATTTTTTACAGTTGATCCGTCGGCCATATACGGTCAGGATTGAACGGTTGTTTATGTTTTGGTTCAGTGCCGGAGTACTGCTATATTTTCTCTCCTCCCTCTTTATTTTTACGATCGCTAACGCCATTTCACCATTCAAATCAGTCACCATTCCCGTTTGGAATATTCATGCTGGTTTGATGTGGATTTTCTTTCTCTCATTAGGTACAGGCCTATGGATACACCACAAACCATCGAAGTAAGTGATGAACTGCTCTCCCAGCTTTACCTGGTAATTGCTATTACTTTTTTATTAGGCCTTACAGTCATTGTCTTTTGTATCTATTACTTAAGAAGGCTATATGCCAAGGAATTCGAAATACAACGGATCAAAAATGAACAAAAGCAATTATTGATCAAGGCCAACCTGGAATCTCAGGAAAAGGAAAGAGCGCGAATTGCCAGTGATCTGCACGATGATGTAGGAGCCAACCTGTCAACAATCAAATTGTTCGTTAGCCATTTAGAGGCTGGCAACGAGCAGGATACTACAACAAGTCTGGCGAAAGTGACAGGAATGCTTAAAGAAACCATTCAATCCGTCAGGCAAATTTCTCATAACCTGATTCCTGCTAACCTTCAGCAGTTTGGACTGATCAGTGCTTTGGAGGACTTATGTGAAAAAATCAACGACACAAAACACCTTCAGGTGTCTTATCAATTTGACTATAAGGCTAAATTTCGAAGTGAACATCAACTTCATATTTATCGGATCGTACAGGAGTTGATCAACAACACCCTGAAACATGCGGAAGCGACTAAAATCTCAATCCAGATTGTCCTTGAAAATGGACAAACCATACTCACCTATTCCGATAATGGAAAAGGGATTCAAGAATCAGCTACACACGCTACAAATGGAATTGGCTTTAATAATATTCGTAGCAGAGCAGAAATCATCGGAGCAGGGATCTACTTACCTAAGGAGGAAACTGGTTTTCACCTGAAATTGACCATCGGACAACACAGATAGCTGATATCGCCTATTTTTGGGTCGCCAGTAGATTCACGACTAGAAGGCAATAAGCCATGGAACCCATCAAAATTGCAATTGCGGACGACCATGCTCTGTTTAGGGAAGGTTTGGTTGGTATTTTATCTTCCTTTGAAGAATTCGAAGTAATATCCGAAGCGGGTAATGGTGAAGCTTTGTTGGCAGCCATTTCAGATCATACGCCTGAAGTAGTCCTCCTGGACCTTAAAATGCCTGGAATGGATGGGATACAAGTAACAGAAGTGCTTAAGAGGCAACATCCGTCAATAAAGGTTATCATTCTAACGATGCACCATCAGGAAGACTTCATCCTACATATGCTCAATTTAGGTGTCAATGCCTACTTACTCAAGGATACTTCCTCTGGTGAATTAAAAGAAGCTATTTTGGCAACACATCAACGTGATTATTACTTTGATGAAAGGGTAAGCAAGGTGATGTTGCAAGGCCTTAAAAGGAAACACTTGCACAAGCCGAAAATTGATGCGAATACGAGGTTGACACCACGAGAAGAAGAAGTGCTTGACCTCATTTGTCATGAAAACACCACCCCAGAAATAGCGGAAAAACTATTTTTAAGCCAACGTACCGTGGAATCTCATAGGAAAAACTTAATGGAGAAGCTTGGCGCTAAAAACACAGCTGGTCTGGTGATCAAAGCGATTAGTCATGGCCTCTTTCATCCCGAAAGCCTGTAGAAGAATCAAAATCAATCATAATGCCCTTTATAGAATCAAAGGACATCATGATAGTTATGCATTTCTCAACTACGTAACACTTCCACATCCGCAACCTCCATAGGTGCAGGCTCACCTAATAGTTGAGCTCCGTCCGATGTGACCACATAATCGTTTTCAATGCGGATACCGCCAAAGTCCTGGTAGTCAGCTAAACGATCATAGTTAATGAATTCGTTAAATTTCTTCTCGGACTTCCACTGTTCATAGAGTTCGGGTATAAAGTAGATTCCTGGCTCAATGGTGAATACTATACGTTCTTCCAGTGCTTTACCGAATCGAAGAGCACTAAGCCCCAATTGAGTAGACCTAGGTGTCTCCTCGGTGTAACCCACATTATTTTCTCCCAGGTCTTCCATATCGTGTACATCCATTCCCATGGAGTGTCCCAGGCCATGAGGGAAAAACAAAGCGTGCACACCCCTTGAAACAGCTTCATCCACATCTCCTTTCAATAGACCAATGTCTTTTAGTCCGGAAACGATTACTTTGGCCGCATTCAAATGCACGTTTTGGTAGGTAACTCCTGGTCGGCACATGGCCGCACCGGTCTTAATGGCCTCCAACACCACCTGATAAACTTCTTTTTGCTTTGCATTAAAAGTAGGGTCCACCGGATAAGTTCGGGTCATGTCTCCCGAGTAACCAAAGAGGTTCTCAGCTCCACTATCGCACAGTAGGAGTTTGCCTGATTGCAAGGTATTTCCATAGAAGTGATTATGAAGCGTCTGCCCATTAATCGTAACAATTGGGGGGAATGAAATCCCAGCCCCTTTAGAAAGGGCTACGGCATTCAGGTGCGCAACAATGTCTCGCTCAACCATCCCCGGTTTTGCCATCTTCATGGCTTCCTGATGCATTAAAGAAGTGATACTCACTGCATCGTGTAATTGCTCAATTTCTTCGTCACTCTTATACGCCCGTAGACTGATCACAGCATCTATCAACACTTTAGAAACATTGTCATTAATGGCCGATGGACTTTTACCAAGCCACTCGCTTAACTTCAATAAGTTCCTTTCGCGATAAGGTGGTAAATAGTGAACATGACCTGAGAGTGTCCTGGCGATCTCTTTCGTTGGCAGAACTTTGACCACCCCCACGGAAGCTGCCAGATCAGCCATAACCGGCTGGGGTCCTGTCCATACGATATCTTCCATACTGAGATCATTGCCGAAAAGCACAACTTCGTCCTTATCCACATCTATTAACCCAACCAGGCCTGGTTGATTAAGACCAAAGAAATACCTGAACGTACTATCCTGTCGAAACGGATAGTGGTTATCACCATAGTTCATGCTACTTTCTTCATTACCAAGTAGGAGGATCTGCCCTCCACCTAACCTGGATTTTAATTTTGCTCGGCGTTCCTGATAAGTGGTCGGGGTGAATAAGTGACTTGTCATTGGGTTATTTATTGGGGTAAGCTGGCAATGAATTCGGCATAAGTCATTCCTGATTCGGAAATCGCATCTGTAGAACAACCGACTTCTGTTGCTTTTGAATTAATGTCTTGTACCCTTGAATCCGGAGAAGGGTGAGTACTTAAGAACTCAGGCACACCACTTCCTCCTGCAGCTTCGATCTTCTCAAAGAAAGTAGCAGCTCCATTACAGGCATAGTCCGTATCGTTCAGGTAGATCACGGAATATTCATCTGATTCTGCTTCATCGGAACGGCTAAACTGCAAACTGAGCACGTTGCTTGCGAGTGCTGCGATATCAGCTGCAGACCCATCCCCAAGAGCAATGGAGATCAGGAACTGTAGACCGAGCTGCTGTTGCAGTTGCTCTTTGGAGTGCCTTAGTGAGGCATGAGCAATTTCATGTCCCATCACACCAGCCAAATCATCCGCTCGGTCCAAAAACTTGATCAATCCTGTATAGACATAAATAAATCCTCCAGGAGTGGCAAAAGCATTGAGCACTTCGTCATTGTGAATGATTTTCACTTCTTCATATTGAAAAATGTCTTTGTGGGCTACGTCATCACTTTGAAGGATGTTGCTTGTCATAGCTCTGATATAGGAATATGCCTGTGGGTATTCGGTCTCAGACAAAATCGGGAATTGGGCGGGATCGGACTCAATCTGCTGTACTACAGATCGTCCCAATTCTACATCGTTTGCGGGTGTCAATCCGGTAATTTGATCCAACAAGGACCCATCATCGTCACCACAGCTTACAAACAGGCTTATCGTAGCCAGACTAAGCACCAAGAAAGAAAGTCTAAAGTTTTTCATGATTATATACTAAGCTCGTCGAAAATATTCTTTACCAAAGTTAGGGATTCAAAACGGCTAATGCCTTTTGTTTGTCATGATATAACTGTTTGGAAAGAGCTTCTTTGTTTTCAAACTTCCTTTCTTCACGTAGCATACTGACAAATTCCACCTGTATGTTCTGTCCGTAAATGTCCTCATCAAAGTCAAACAGATTCACTTCTATTTGCATCCGGGTACCCGCCACTGTAGGTCGAATACCTATGTTAAGCATTCCCTGATACCTCGCATCACGAACCATAACATTCACTGCATAGACACCATCAGATGGAATAAGTTTAAATTCCTCAGCCACATAAATGTTTGCGGTAGGGTATCCTAGCGTCCTGCCCAGTTGATCTCCTTTGATCACAATACCTTTAAGTGAATAAACCCGTCCCAAAAAACTTTTAGCCTCTTCACAGTGGCCAGTCTTCAGCGCCGTTCTGATCTTTGTTGAACTGATCCCTACATCATCAATATCAAGTCTTGGAATCTCTTCAATTTCAAAACCAAAATTCGATTGGTTTTCCTGAAGAAACTGGAAACTTCCTTCACGATTCCTGCCGAATTTATGATCATATCCAATCACGAGTTTCTGAGTACCTATCTTATTGATTATGATGTCCTGAATAAATCTGGTGGAGCTCATTTCTGAGAACTCCCGAGTAAAAGGAATTTTGATCAGGTAGTCAATTCCTTCTTCTGCCAGAAAAGTAGCCTTTTCCAAAAAGGTAGTAAGTAACCTTAAATCTCCCCAGCCTTTACCCAGTACAAACCGAGGGTGTGGCCAATAAGTAATCACTACACTATCACCATCTTGCTTCCGGGCAAGATCCGTGACTCGTTTTAGGATTTTCTGATGTCCGATATGAACACCATCAAATGTCCCACTGGTCACTACTGGATTTCGGATACCATTAATCTGTGAAAGGTCTTCAATGATTTTCATGCTCAAGTTCCTGTTGCAATTCTATCAAAAAGTCCTCAAGTGTTTTCGCCTGATCTATGTGATGTGGACCAACGCTCGTTCTGCGTAAGCTTTTCAAATATCCACCCACACCTAATGCTTGTCCAAAATCATGTGCCATACTTCGAATGTATGTCCCTTTAGAGCATTCAATTGTAAAAGCTACCTCAGGCAGGTCTGGCTTAATATCGAATCGATGAATCTGTACAGATCGCACCTTCATTTTCACTACTTCATTACGTCGGGCTTTTTTATAGGCGCGCTCACCGTCAATTTTTACGGCAGAATGTGCAGGAGGCACTTGCTCAATCGGTCCATACAGTTTCAATCTCGCCGCTTCCAGGTCATCTTCAGAAATATCCTTAATGGCAGTTTCGCTATCAAAAGGTGTCTCCAGGTCATACGAGGGTGTTGTTTTCCCAATCTCTATGACCCCCTCATAAGATTTATCCAGCCCCTGAAGTTGTTCCAGTTTTTTGGTCCACTTGCCTGTTCCTATGAGCAACAGACCTGTTGCAAGGGGGTCCAACGTACCCGCATGGCCAATTTTTTTCACTTTCAAGGCATAACGCAACTTCTTTACCACATCAAAAGAAGTCCATTTGTAGGGTTTATCGATCAGCAGCAACTGACCTTCCTGGTATTTATCAAGTAAACTCAAAACAATGTACTCAGTATAGCAAGTGCACCCACAAGCAAACAATAGATAGCAAAGTATGTCAACTTACCATGCCGAACCAATTGGATCATCCAGCGGCATGCTAGAAAACCGGAAATAAATGCAGCAACAAAACCAACAAAAAGAGCCAGGCCGCTAATATTACCTACTGCTTCCGGCGCTTCGAAATAATCCTTAGCTTTCAATAAGCTCGCTCCCAGGATCGGTATCAACACCATCAGAAATGAAAATCGTGTGGCTTTCACTTTATCAACGCCTAATAATAGCGCTGTGGCTATGGTAGACCCTGATCTGGACACACCCGGCAAAATGGCCACTGCTTGAGCCAGACCAATGATCAGCGCTCCAAGATAAGACACATCGCCCGCGGTGTTCTTTTTAAAATAAGTGAAAAATAAAAGCAGACTGGTAAAGATCAATGCCGAGCCTACCAAAAGCATGTTGCTGGCAAATAAGATCTCGATCTGATCTTCATAAAGGATACCGATCACTCCCACAGGGATCATTGAAATAATGATTTTAAGTGTGAAAGACCAGGACTCGTTCCATTTAAAAGTCAGAAGATCCTGGAGTAGCACCCTAATATCCTTTCTAAAAACTACCACGGTGCTTAGAGCAGTCGCAGTATGTACGACCACTGCAAACAATAAATGATCCGTGCTTTTGACGCCTAGCAACACGTTTCCGATCTCAAGATGACCGCTACTACTCACGGGTAAGAACTCGGTTAATCCCTGGATTATGCCGAGAACGAGGGCCTCAAGCCATGACATCTATATAATCAGGTAGTCGGAGTACTTTTCTCTTTATAAAGAATGGCAAAGAATTGGATCATGAAGCCCAACATGACTGTTACAGGGCCAAGGGTCAATCCCAGGAAACCAAATCCATAAGGCTCCGTATCAAGCGTCATGATAAAAAAACCAAGTGCCAGGATCACAATGCCTAACAACATAATGAGGTAATTTTTTCTGGTAAATGCAAATTTCGATTGTTCTGACATGATTCTAATAAAGTTCGTCTAACGATGTTTTCAAATATCTTTTAACGGCCAGTAAGGTGCTAAGATAGGCAACTATCATCCCTAGCAGCACGAGTATACCATAAAGTATTAGAATACTCTGTTCGTCCTGCAATTGTTTCAAATCTTCAATCTTACTGAGCGCAGATTGGTATAACCCATAGAGAATAGCACTGGTACAGAGCCCGGACAGAGCACCATAGATAAGTGCCCGGTTGAGAAAAGGCCTCTTTATGAAGCGACCTGTAGCTCCGACCAACTGCATGCTGCGAATAAGGAATCTTTGTGAAAACAACGCCAGTTTGATTGTGTTGTTGATAAGGATAACCACAACGATCAGAAGAATGACCGCAAAACCCACAAGGATTGCACTTATCTTGGTCAGGTTCTGATTGATACTTCGTACAAGGGATTCCACAAAAGTTACCTCATATACCCCATTCAGGGCTTCCAGCTCTTTCTCAATTAATTGCAGGCTATCTACGGATTGGTAGGTTTGTCCTACATTAATGACAAATAAGTCCCGAAGCGGGTTTTCTCCTAACAATTCCGTAAAATCTTCCCCCGTATCTTTAATGAATTGCTCAGCTGCCTCATCTCTGCTAATAAAACGGACTAATGTCTGTTCTTCACTTTGTGGGACATATCTCTTGGAAGTAAGGATTCGTTGAATTCTGTTTCTCTCACCCGGTTGAATATCCTTTTTTAGAAAAACCTGAACCTCAACGTTTTCCTGGATGATGGTCGTCAACCTGTTGGTGTGTACCAAAAGCAGTCCAAATAGCCCAATTACCAGCAGTGCCAGTGTAATGCTGAAAGTTACACTAATGAACGGGTAGCTACCCAGTTTACGCTTTTTCCGTGGTTTTCGGGATTCCATCGACCCAAAAGTAATAAAAGCACCCCAAGGAGTGCGTTACTTCTTGTTCTGAAAGATTTGCAATTTGTTTAGCAAGGCAGAATCTTTGATTTCGACAAGGGCCTTTTCTTCTTTCGTAGTTTCGAGACGATAGAATTGCTCCGCATGAAGTAGGAAAATTTGCTTACCACCATCTTGTTGATTGATCTCCAGGATTTGATAAGGTGAATCACCAAAATCTCCAAATAGCGCCAGTTTTCCATCATAATATCGATATCGAAGCGCTTTTGCTTTTTGATCAAAACGTTCAATGTTCAACGCATCGATATCACTGGATTCAATGGTATTCGAAAAAGTTTCTCCAAGTTCTTCTGGCTCAAATTCACTTGAGTCCAATTCGCTCTCGTCTTCGGGGAGATCCACCTGTGGCGCAAATTCCCGGCTACCGTCTGTTTCTTCAACGTCCGTGGTAATCGTATTTTCCTTTGGGGTCAGTGTTATGTTTTCTTCTGCCGGTATTGGCTCAGGTACAATCACCTCCTTTATTACAGATTCCACTGGAAGATCAACAACGGATTTTTGTGGAATTTCAATGGTGGGGATTTCTCTTATTTCCAATACTGGAGCATCTACTTCCCCATAAATTGGATCAACTTCCTCATTGGAAAAGAATTGCCATGCAGCTACGCCAATGAGTGAGGTCACCAAAATACTACCAGCTACTTTGATCCAGGTACCCTGACCAGTTACTGAACCTCCGACAACATCTACTTGTGCCAGTCGGTTTTTCAATTGGAGTTTACGTGCTTCTTGAATGCCGGAAACCACCTGCTTCTGAAAAGCAAGTTCTTCCGCCAGTGTGGGATCCTTCTCTAGCTGAGATTCAAAGTCCTGCAGTTCGGCGGGGCTTAGTTCTCCTCTTAGGAAAGCGTCAATGGTCTCTGTCTGGTTGCTAGCGCTCATTGGTCGAAGAAATCTGTCCGGGTATAACGTTCTTTAATTAAACTATCTAATTTCTTTTTACACTTATACTTTTTCGTTTTGGCCGTGTCTGTGTTTGCAAAACCCATTCGCTTCGCAATATCATTCATAGACAATCCGTCAAAGTAATAATAGGTTAGGATGCTCTGGCAAGTTTCGCCCAACGCCTCGATACATTTCAAAACGATCTGAAGATTTTCGCGCTCTTCATACATTTGAAATTCCTCGCCATCCTTCTCTTCATTAGAAAGGCGACTCTTTCGATCCAACTCCTTGCGCCACAAATTCTGACAAATACTGTACAAATACGTACTGATTTTGGAAGTCAAAACCAGTTGTTTACTTGCTGCTTTTTGCCAAAATGCAACCAATGCTTCCTGATATATGTCTTGCGCTTCTACCTCCGTACCACTATTCTTCATGACCACATTCGTCATCATTCGATAGTGCTTCTGATAGAGATAATCTAACGCTCGTTCATCTCCATTTTCAATCCGCTTCAGTACTTCACTGTCTTTCATGGAGAGAGCGGGAACATAAATATCCTCCTATTTAATACGACAAAAACGAGATAGGTAACCAGTGACATCAAAAGGATGCTAAAAAAACTTTTCAACAAAGCTAATAGGAAATGAGTTTTAGACGTTTCCTAAGGTTATCAATCCACAGAAAATATTTGGCCATTTGCTATACCGAAAGCTTTATCCTCTTTCTTTTTTTTGAGGGCATATAGACCAGTAAATTTCCCAAAAGCGGGCATAAAGCCATGATCAGGGCAAAAATAGAAACAAGGAATCCTCATCCCCTGCTTGGCAGCTCCACGCAATCTAATAGCAGGGTGTAAATGGCCTGAGATATTATAATGCTGCTTTGATATAGTTTCTTCGTGAGTCCACAAAAAAGGACCTAAGATCAATTCATCTACTACTTCTAACCCCAAATCTGTGTAATGTCTGTCGGGCAGGATGTCGTGATTTCCTTTGATCAGTGTCATATGTCCGCTGGCATATTGTTGTACCCAATCCTCAAACTGGCGCCACTGGGCGTTGGGGTCACTGTGAAACAGATCACCTAAAAATATCATATGCCCGACCTCAAAGCGATTGCACAAATCTGTGAGATTAAAAAGGTCATGGTGATGAACTTCGGCAGGAACAGGAATTCCATGTTTTCGAAAGTGACCTGCTTTTCCGAGGTGAATATCAGATACGACCATCGTTTTTTCCTGAGGCCAATACAGGGCTTTATCTGGGAGTAACCATAACTCCTCTCCTTTTAATCGAATCCTGAACGCTCCATCAACGGTTGATTCAACCATCGTATGGAAGCCAGGTCTGTGTTCGGTATAAGAACAATAAGTATCCTCTCACTTTCAATGAGCCATCTTCGACCCAAAGTTTACAATCATAAACTTTGCCATTTTCCGGGTCGAGAATTTCTCCCCCTTTATATTCATCACCATCTTGCATCATATCTTCGATGATTTGCAAACCCACAACTTTCTTTCCTTTTTTCGGCCCTTTGCATTCCTCACAAATTGGATCAGGATCATCACCGGGTTCCGGAAAGAATTTGATGATTTTCCCAAAGAATTTATCTCCTTCCTGGGAAATCTCTACGACAGAACGTGGTTTGCCACTGACATCATCAATGGTTTTCCACTTGCCTAAAATTGATTGTGCCTGTAAACCGGCGTTGAAACCAAAGACTACAAGAAGAACTATTAAGCAACTTTTCATTGACTGTTTATCTGAATTGAAAGTAAAACTATCGGTAAATCTGATTATAAACTTAACCATTAGTTTGAAGGTTACAACTTTCGCTAACTATGCCCCCTGGCATATCGGTCCAATTGAACCTGCATCTTGGCAATGCGATCACTCAGTTCTTCGGAAGAAAGGTTTTGGCGCCGAATGGAGTCCACCAGAATGGGAAAGGCAAAAGGTGTAGGTTGAGGTGTTTCTTTTAATACAATTTCCTGTTGATTGATTCTTCTGAACGCCTCCAACATTCGGGATTGTTCAAATTGCTCGCTCATCACTTCTTCCATCGACTGCTTTAACAGCAGGTTTTCACCATCATATTCCTCAAACACATCATAAATGATATTACTGGATGCCTGAAGGTGCTTCGCTTTTACATTTTTACCCGGATAACCTTGGAAAATAAGACCTGCGATTGTCGCCACATCCCGAAATTTACGACGTGCCAGTTCGGTCTTATTCAGGCTTTCATTGATATCTTCCATCAGGTTCTCTTCGCTGAACAAGTCCAGTTCTAAGGCTTCTTCAATGTGGATCTCCTGATCAGAGAGTAATTCAAAACCATAGTCATTCATGGAAATGGAGAAAGTGATGCGCTGCAGCTTACTGATCCTGTAGGCAATCACGCCAGCCAACACTTCATGTACAAACATACCTTCGAAAGGGTAGATGAAGATGTGGTTCCCGAATTTTGTAGAAGTCTTCTCAATAAGAAGGGCCTTACGGTGTGGTACCACAGACCATTTTTGCTGCAAATCCAAGATGGGCTTGATGGCCCTGAGTTCTATGTCCGGATTGTTCTCCTCAACCGCTTGTTCGAGTTTTTCACGAATTACATCAGATAGCAAAGAAGACAAAGGCAATCGGCCTCCGCCCCACGCGGGAGTAACGCCACTTTTCTTTTTCGACTTTCGTACAAGAACCGTCAGTTCCTTGATTTGAACAAACTCAAGGTTTTGCCCTGCAAACCAAAAGGTATCTCCTGGATTGAGTTTACTAACAAAATATTCCTCGACTGTGCCGAGATAACCTCCCGTAATGAACCTGACTTTCAACGCAGGATCCCCAACAATGGTACCTATGGACAATCGGTGTTGAGTCGCAGATTTCCGATTGATGATCTTGTAGACTCCATCTTCCTGATAAACTTTCGCATACTCATCGTACTCCCCTAGTGTAGTACCCCCGGTAGTGATGAAATCCAGGGCCCAAAGCCACTCTCTCCCTGTCAATAAGCGGTAGCAAAAAGTATTTTTGACCTCTTCCAAAATAGTCAGTGGCTTGAATCCTCCACTTACAGCAAGGGTGAGCAAGTATTGTACGAGCACATCCATGCATTTTTCGAGCGGCTTTCTGCTCTCAAACTGTCCTCTTGAAACCGCTTCTCTCAAGGCTGCTCCTTCCACCAGCTCCAAAGAATGAGTAGGAACAAAATAAATCTTACTGAGTTCTCCGGGTCTGTGTCCACTCCTGCCAGCTCGTTGTTGAAAGCGTGCGACACCCTTAGGGCCTCCCACTTGTATGACCAAATCCACAGGTCTGAAGTCCACCCCCAGATCAAGACTGGAGGTGCAAACCACCAATTTGAGCTTGCCCGCATGCAAGGCATCCTCCACCCAGGTACGCACATCATGGTCCATACTCCCATGGTGCATGGCAATGATTCCCGAAAGCTCGGGAGCTTGCCTCAGAATGGCTTGATACCACAGTTCCGTCTGTGATCTTGTGTTCGTAAAAAGAAGGGTCGTGTTGTTCTTTTGAATGATTGGAATAATCTTGGGGAGCAATTTTGTTCCGAGGTGACCAGACCATGGGAAATTCTCCACTTCATCGGGGAGAATGGACTCAATCTCTATCCGCTTTTCGATTTCCGCTTTTATGAAAACAGCCTCCCTATATAGGTCCTCTCCTAACAGCACCCTAACCGCTTGCTTCATGTTGCCGATCGTCGCAGAAATTCCCCAGACTTTCAACGGCTGTAAAGTCAATTGCTTCAATCTTGATAGAGCAAGTTCTGTAGCTACACCTCTTTTTGTGCCTATGATCTCATGCCATTCATCGACAATGACGGCCTTCAAAGATTTGAAATAGTTGGGGTGATCCTTTTGGCTCAGTAAAATATGCAGACTTTCAGGCGTGATTACCAACGCTTGTGGAGCTACCTTTTTCTGTTTCTGACGTTCGGAAGTTGGGGTATCTCCCGTTCTGAGTCCCACTTTCCAGGGAAGTTCTATTTCGTCGCAAAACTCCTGCATGGCCCTGTGAATGTCCTTGGCAAGTGCCCTTAAAGGGGTCACCCAAAGTATTTGCACTTCAGGCAAGACCTCATGGCGTTGATTGCTTTTCAGAAATTCCAGAACACAAGGAATCCACATGGCATAGGTCTTGCCGCTTCCTGTTGGCGCATTAAGCAATCCGCTATTCCCATCCAGATAGGCCTCCCAACAATTTCTTTGAAAATCGAAAGGTTCCCACCCACGCGACTGGAACCAATCTTCGGCTACCTGAATAAGTTGTTCTCTCTCGATCACTTAAGTAAGATCATTAGATCATCGATGGTGTTGGCTTCTTTTGCGGACTTATCTCTTTTCCAACCGTGGACTTTGGGAAACCGAACAGCCACTCCAGACTTATGCCTGGGTGACAAATTAATCCCCTCAAAATGAATCTCAAATACCAAGGTAGGGTTTACGGTTCGAACCGGGCCAAATTTCTCCAAAGTGTTCTTCTGTACAAATTGAGTCACCTCATGGAGTTCTTTATCCGTCAATCCCCATCGGGCTTTTGCAAAAGGTACCAACGTTTCGCCCTGCCACACAGCAAAAGTGCAGTCAGAATAAAAGTCTGCACGCTCTCCCTGCCCCTTTTGGGCATAGATCATCACGGCATCAACCGTATAAGGATCTACCTTCCACTTCCACCAACCTCCTTGTTTTTCACCTGACTGATAAGAAGATTCTTTGCCCTTAATCACAAACCCTTTGGCATGATGGGCACGGGATTGTGCTCTCAAAACCTCCAAATCACTCCATGAAGACCATTTTATTGAATCAGAGTATTGCAACATCGGCTCGGCTAGTGATTGTTTGATAAGCCTGGAAAGCATTTTTCGTCGCTCTTTCAATGAAAGTTGCCTGATATCTTGTCCCTCAAATTCTAAGAGATCATAAGCTAATATGGAAGCAGGTACTTCCTTCAAGAGTTTTTTGGTTACATTTTTCCTCCCTATTCGGGTTTTAAGCAGATGGAAAGACAAAGGAACTCCATCCTTGAATGGTACTAATTCTCCGTCGATTACAGTCCCGTCTGGTAACAGTTCGACCAACGGACGCAATTCCGGAAACTTTTCTGTAAGCAAGTTCTCATTCCGACTCCAAAGAAATAAATTTCCTTCTCGTATGATCAACTGACTCCTGATTCCATCCCAACTCCATTCAACTGACCAATCATCGGGTTCTCTCAGGTTATGAACCTCCATGTCTATCGGATCGGTGATCTGAAAGGGATAAGGCCTGGAAATGGCAACTTCTTTCCTCTGAAAAAGTAATTCCGAAAAGGAAATAGACATAGGATCCCATTCCCCACTCAAGGCATAAGTCACGTCTGCCGTATTTAAATCATATTGTTCAGCCAGGGCTTTTACCATCAGATTTTGAGAAACGCCAATACGAAAACCACCGGTAATCAATTTATTAAAAACGAAACGCTCCCCCTCTGGCAACTCAAGCCACGCTTGTTTTACCAATGCTTCTTTTTCCCCCTCGTTTTTATCGGTCATTTCCACCAGAAATAGAACCCACTCTTTGAGCGAACGATCTGGGTAAACCTTATGCTGCTTGGGTAAAATCAAAGCGATCGTTTCCGCAAGATCACCTACTACGTCTTTGGACTCCCGAAACAACCATTCTTCAAGTGCAGCCACTTGTCTGGCCCATTCAACCAACATGCGGATATGCACTTGGCGTTTGGGTCTGCGATTTATCAACAAAGCAATGGTCCACACACGATCTGATTCAGGTGCCTGCTGAAAATAACGCTTCAAGCAATCGATCTTGCCATCATCTTTCGGTGTATCCTCAAGTTCCTCAATGAGTTGAGCAAATTGCTTCATATAAACATGGCGTATCAGTTAGTAATAATTGCAGCAACTTCCTGATCTCTTGTCTGGTTTTCTTTCTAATTTAGGTACAGAAGCCTCTATTCATGTCAAAAGTTGAATACTTCCATGTTTTTGAATCTATAATCTACGGACTTGTAACCGCACGGTTCCTGCAAGGTTGGTATTATATGATCAAAATCAAGGGCAATAAAAATTATTGGGCACATTTGATGACGACCATATACTTGTTTGTAGGTTTCACACAACGATATTATATCGGCCTAAACAATCCCAGTTTCGAGTTAGTCACTAATTACAGTAGTTTTTTGTTTATTGTGATCCTTACACCTTCACTCTTCTTTTTCGTTGGAGTTATATTATTTCCTGAACAAAAGTATGCCGTTGACTATAAGGAGTTTTTCCAAAAAAGACTCCAGCTATTTCTAGTGCTTTTCATCTTTCTACTCATTCAGGCGACCTTAATCAATATTACTACCGTCATGGCCAGGCAGGGTCTCTCCTTAGCTGAAGTAATCAATTCAAGTTTGTTTTTTGAAGACGGATTGATGCTCACCAATATTACTCATATCGTACTCACACTATTAAGCATCTTCGTTATAATTAAACGAAATCTAAAACTTTATGAACTGGGGGTTCTGATTGTTTTGCCCTACTTCCTTTACCTCATGTTTTAAATAACACAACTCGGAAACAGGATTTTAGTAATTTCCCACTTTTTTCATCTAGTCTTCTCCTTTATGCCTCAATTGATCATTATCATGGGTGTTTCTGGTACCGGTAAAAGCACCATAGGTCGATTGCTCTCTAAAAGTCTGCAGTTACCTTTTCATGATGCCGATGATTTTCACCCGGAAGCCAATGTCCGAAAAATGCGTGAAGGAAACCCGCTCAATGATCTGGACCGGGCACCATGGCTCCAATTGCTCTCAGATAAACTCCAGGAATGGTCAGAAACCGGAGCGATCCTGGCCTGCTCTGCCTTGAAAGCCACCTATCGTGAAATACTCGGTAAGAATGGTCAGTTGCCTCTTCGTTGGATCCATCTGATCGGGTCCATCGACATCATTCGTGCACGTATGCAAGCCAGAAAAGATCACTTCATGCCCGACACGCTCCTCCAGTCTCAATTTGACGCACTGGAAGTACCTGATGAGGCCATTGCTATAGACATTGGAGAAAAACCTGAAATCCTGGTTGAAGAGATTTTAAAACAACTGAATTCCTAATCAATGAATTAAGTGGTTTCCGGGCGAATCCATTTAGGGACTTCCGGAGCTCGGTAATCACTCATACGCTGCAAGAGTTGCTCTGCGTCATCTGAAATGATCAACATTTCACGATTGATGGGTTTGAGTAATTCAAACTTTACCATATCATCAAGCAATTGAATTAATGCGTCGTAGTAACCCACTATATTCAAAAGGCCGATAGGTTTTGTATGTAGTCCCAGCTGCGCCCACGTAATGAATTCAAAAAGCTCCTCCATCGTGCCAAAACCCCCTGGCAAGGTGATAACTCCATCACAGAGTTCACTCATCTTTTGCTTACGCTCGTGCATAGAGTCTACCATGATCAGTTTATTGAGATGATGGTGAGCGATCTCTTTTGCCCCCAGAAACTTGGGTAAAACACCAATAGCATGCCCTCCAGCCTGTAAGACAGCATCCGCGATGACTCCCATTAATCCAACCTGTGCACCACCATAAACCAATCCAATACCTTTATTCCCAAGCAATTCCCCTAATTGCCTGGTTACTACCTGAAACTGAGGGTGATTCCCCATGCTGGATCCACAAAAAACTGCAATACTCTTCATGAATCGAAAGTAGTATTTTTCAGTACGAGCACTATGCACTTTTCATGATTTTTGAAATTCTTCAATTGTCATAAGATGTCAACGAAATCAAAGTTGGCACAGTGATTGCAAAATGTCTGGCATGGTTTAATTAAAGAAAATGGGTTATGAAAACACTTATACTTTTCCTTGCATTATTATCACCTGGCCTAACCCAAGCAAATCATGGAGCTAGTCGCAGCTGGTCCAGTACCAGTTTCGTTGCAGAAGGTCCCTTCAAGATCAAAGTCTTTGTAAACGGACGGGCCGTCAATTATCGCCCCCAACATCAGGTTAAAGACATACGGCTCAGACCTGGCAATCATCGGGTACGAATAATCGCTTATGGTACCAGGCTGACCAAAGAAACGCGGGATGTCGTGGCTATTCGACCAAGAAGAGTCAATCAGTTTGCCGTTCGCTCCGCAGGAAGACGAGGAGGATTGTACCTGGATCCGGTTGTAGCCCTCAACCCCACAAGAAATCGACGTGGACGTCTACATGATTCACGGGTAGGCAAAGGTCAGGTAGATTTCTGCGCGGATGCTCGTTACTTCAATGTAGATCGATTAATCGATCAAATGAATTGTGAAAGATTTGATGGTCGGAAAGTTCAATTGGCTAAACATGCAATCCAACAAAATAGCGTGTTTGCTTACGACCTTCATTATATTCTGGAACAGATGACTTTCGATGATTCGAAACTTGAGCTGGCAGCTTTTGCTTACTCAAGGGTGTGTGATGTAGAAGAGTATTATCTGGTTTTTGAAGCCTTTAGTTTTCAATCCAGTATTCGCAGACTGAAGAGGTTGACTGGATATTATTAATATAAAAAGAGGCCGTTTCAAGCCGTACATTTCGACAAGCTCAATGTGCGGATAGCTCTTGAAACAGCCTTCCTTTCTCTTTCTTTAGGTCGGAACAGATTTACCTTTCTCGAGGGCATCAAACAACAGATCCACGATCTTTCCGATCAGGTCCCCTTCCTGCTTCTCATTGAGAATAGGTAGATTGATTTCTTTATTTAGGAAATCCACTGTATTCTCCTTCATTTCAGCCGTGTCAGCACCAGGTTCAATACCATCGGCAGCGTCAGTCATGAATTTCGTTATTTCTTCCGGCAAAGCATCGTCCAACTTGCTAAGTACCAGATCCACAGCTTTACGGATCAGTTTTCCCTCAGCTTTTTCGCCTAATAAGGGAACGTTCACTTTCTTGTTAACCTCGTTAACAATCCAGGTAATTTGAGCATCGTCTAATATCATGGTCGTATGATTTTTAGTAAAGTAACGATATTAGGAATATTCGTACCTAATGCCAATCAGTTTACATCATTTTTTTGGGAAGCTTTTTTTTGCATACCTAAGTGCCTTCCATGGAATTGATTTCCGGTCACCGACTTAAAAATGTTTAGTTTTCCGTGCTTTTTGAAAAATCATGGACAGATGAAGAAATCCACGTTGCTTATTCTTTGCTTTTTCCTTGCTTTCTGGGTACAGGGGCAACCGAACTTTAAGAAAACCAGCCAATATATTGAGCAGGCCAGAACAGACTGGGGAGTTCCAGGTATGGCCGTTGCCATTGTAAAAGAAGGTGAAATTGTATTTAGTCAGGGATTTGGCCAACTAAAATCAGGTGGCAACCAAACTGTCGATGGTGATACGCAATTTGCTATTGCTTCCAACACCAAAGCTTTTGTGGCGTCGGCGTTGGCAAACCTGGTTGCAGACGGAACCATTTCCTGGGATGATAAGGTAACGAAATATCTGCCTTATTTCCAGTTATATGATACGTACGCCTCTTCAGAAACGACCATCAGAGACCTGCTATGTCATCGTGCTGGCCTTGGTACCTTTAGTGGTGATGTGATTTGGTATAAGTCTGATTTCACAGCAGAAGAAGTGATTCGAAGAATACAATATGTGCCCCAGGCATATTCTTTCAGAGCTGGTTATGGATACTCCAATCTCATGTTCATTACAGCTGGTGAAGTGATTCAGGTGGTAACCGGTAAAAGCTGGGCGGACTTCATCGACCAAAACTTCCTGAAGCCTCTACAAATGGATCGCACCCTGACTTCAGTGGAAGAGATTCAATCGAATAATAATGTGGCCACGCCTCATAAACCTGTGGAGGAAAAAAACAAGCCCATCAACTGGGTGAACTGGGATAACATGGGCGCGGCAGGTGGAATTATTTCTTCTGTCAATGACATGTCAAAATGGATGATGATGAACCTGAATAATGGCATCTGGCAAGGGGACACCTTACTTGAAAGGTCGCAACAAAACGTCCTCTGGACACCACACAACAATTTCGTACTCAATGATAATTCCAGAAAGACTATTCCCGGCAGGCATTTCACCGGTTATGGCCTAGGGTGGGGATTATATGATTATTTCGGACGCATGATCGTGACTCATAGTGGTGGGTACGATGGCATGTACTCAAGAGTGGCCATGATCCCGGATGAGGGGCTTGGAATCGTGATTCTTACGAACAGCATGTCGGGTATCACCTTTCCACTGACCATGAAGCTTATCAATGATTTCATCAAAGAAGACCAAAGAGATTGGTCCTCCGAGTTTTTGAATCGCACTTCTAATGGGAAA
The DNA here is from genome assembly GCA_965215825.1 of Cyclobacteriaceae bacterium. Lineage (GTDB taxonomy): Bacteria > Bacteroidota > Bacteroidia > Cytophagales > Cyclobacteriaceae > JAWPMT01. The sequence goes on from CBDCEM010000003.1 coordinate 4,865,710, forward strand.
GATCCGGTGAAGGAGCGAAAAGCGGCAAGAATAGTGGATACACAACCCAGTTTGTCCTTAGATAGCTATACTGGAATGTACGATGCACCGATGCACGGAAACATTCGAATTACTGAAACAGACGGAGAATTAAGGCTAGATTTTGAACGAGCTTCACAATTGTCAGCCACCTTGAAACACTGGCACAAAGACACCTGGGAAATTGTGTGGGACGAAACGCATGCCTGGTTTGATTTTGGGACCGTGCAGTTTGACCTGGATCACGATGCGAAAGTCACTGGAATGGAAATCGACGTACCTAATTACGATATATTCTTCCACGAGATTGAGATCACAAAGCTGGAGGAGTAAGTAGTTATTAAACCGAGCTTTCCAGCAAGAGCGTTTACCTTTTGGAACACGACTTACAAACGGATTACAAAATCAGAATCCACCGGGTTTTTGAGTACATCGAGAATAACCTTGACGCTGACCTTTCATTAAATGGGCTGGCGGAAATAGGATGCTTCTCACCCTTTCATTTTCATCGTGTTTTTAAAGCAATTACCAATGAAACGATCAACGAATATGTGACAAGGAAACGGCTGGAAAAGGCAGCGCTGGATTTGATACACCAACGTCTGAGTGTTTCGGAAATATCACTCAAATACGGTTTCAATAACCATTCCACTTTTACCCGGGCCTTTAAGAAATTTTATGCGACCAGTCCCACTGAATTCAGAAAGGAAAACCCCAATCGTTTTAGCAAGATTCGTCAATTAGAAAGCAAGAATGGTCAAAGTTATCCGGACCAGGAAAAATACCTTCGTGTTATAGATAATCTTAAAAACTGGATAAATATGAACGCGAAGATTCAAGTAAAAGAATTACCTGCCATGAAACTTGCTCATGTCTCTTGTACCGGGCCGGAAAATATGCCTGCAACATACGAAAAACTGATCCGTTGGGCCACTCCCAAAGGACTGATGGGTGGAGCTAAACTTGTTACCATTTATTATGACAGTTTCAAAGTAACCGAAGCGAGTAAAGTAAGAATGAGCGCTTGTCTCTTGCTCAATGACCCTGTACAACCCGAAGGAGAAATAGGATTAACTTCTATTGAACGAGGAAAGAGCATCGTGGGGAGTTTTGAAATTGGACTACATGAGTACGAAAAATCATGGACGGGTCTGTTTGTCTGGATGAATGAAAATGGATACAAAAAAGCAGATCGCGAACCCTTCGAGATCTATCATAACGATTATCATGATCACCCAGAACAGAAAGCGATCGTTGATTTCTGTATTCCTGTGATTTAGACCTTAGCCAATCTTTATCAGAGTCCTCCTGGAGCGACTCTGATGCACTCTTCACGCCGAGTTGACAGGGACTATATAAAAGTGATATAGGTGGTAATGGCATCATTCTTGTGGATTTTCCATCTGATTGACCTAACTTTTATCCTATTTCCTATCAGTCACATGTCGAAGCTTTTCATTTTAATCATTTGCTTTTCCCCAATACTAGTTGAAGCTCAAATCACGAAAAGCCAACGAATCTACTGGTCACGAGAACGGAAATTACAGTGGTCTGATTTTAGATATAGAGAACCTATTAGCTCCTATGCATCAAATGCAGCAACGGTTGTCAGTATCTCGGTTACACCTTATGAGGAAGACCTACTCCCCAACTATGAAGTGACCTTCAGGTTCAATTCCAGCCTATCATGGACTAATGACAGTACTTCACATGACTTATTACATCATGAGCAATATCATTTTGACATCTATGAACTATATGCCAGAAAGATACGGTCCAAAATCCTCGAATTGAGAGATCAGGGCAACACCGATAAAGAGGTTTATACAAAAGCTATCGATCGATTACTCTATGAATGCGATTTGTTTCAGGAAGAATACGATAAGCAAACTGCTCATGGGTTCCTAAGAACCAATCAGGAATCCTGGCAAGTCTACATTACTCAGTTATTGAGCGAATTACAGGAGTTATCAACTGACAGCTACTCACTGGCTACTACTAAACAATAATAGTGCTACAAAAATTGATGCCTTCGTTGCGCATTGAGATGCTCATGTGCCTTAACAGGATCCGGGTTCATAATTCCTTTACCACCCTGCCCGGATTACCTACTACCAATGAATGATCTGGCACATCTTCTTTGACCAATGTAGAAGCAGCAATGGTCACGCCATTGCCAATTGTCACACCTGGAAGAATGACCACATTACCACCAATCCATACTTTATCGCCAATAGTTACGGGCTTTGTGTGTGTGACGTAAGTTCCTCCTTTCTGCACGTTGCTAAGTATCCGCTCCTCTGCCTTCAACGGGTGGCCCGCGGTATATATCTGGGTGTAAGGGCCAATTAAACAGTCCTCGCCAATGCGTATGTAATTATCATCGAGAAAAATGCAATTCGTGTTGACGAACGTGTTGGCGCCAATTTCAATGTGTTGCCCATAGTCACAGAAGAAGGGATTTTCAATCCATACGCCCCTGGCCACCTTTCCCAGTAATTGTTCCAAAAGTACATTTCTTCCTTCCAGGTCTCTCGAACTGATCTGATTGTAGGCCTGCATCACCTCCCTCGCTGAATGGTACATCTCCAGTAATTCCTTATCCCTCGAATCGTAGGATAACCCTGCGAGCATCTTTTCTCGTTCAGTCATGATCTTCCAAGTAATCTAACCACTTCTCGAAATACTTCGAATCTACCTTTCGTTGGGAATCGAAAAACACCTCCTTACTAATCTGAGGAGAAGTATCTGGTCCGAGTTGGTTCATCAGTTGCCGAACGGTACCTTCGTTTCCATCCACAATAGCAATATGTTTGGGAACGAAAGATTCCAGTGCTGCTCTAAAGTATATGAAATGTGTACAGCCCAAAACGATCGCTGAATATTCATTCCATAACACATCGCCTAATTGTTTAAATAGGTACCCCTCAACCAAACTTCCAGTGAATACTCCATCTTCGGCGAGCCGGACTAACTCTGGCATCCCAATGCCGTCAACTTTCCCATTTTTGTCTATCTGCTGTACGAGTTTTTTGAATTTCTCCTCTTGCAACGTCAATGGTGTGGCCAAAACAAGGACCTTACCTTTTCCATTTTCCACCGCTGGCTTTACGGCGGGTTCCATACCAATGATTGGGAAATCGTACTGGCGACGTAATTCTTTGACAGCTGCACTGGTAGCAGTATTACAAGCCAGAACCAGCGCTTTCAATCCCATGGGCTCCATGAATTGAACACAATCCAAAGTGAGTTGTAAAGTTTGGGCTTTGGTCCCCTCTCCATAAGGCGCATGTTGTCGATCAGCAAAATATAGAAAAGACTGATCAGGCATTAACTTCCTGGCTTCGCTTAATAAAGTGAGGCCCCCGACACCACTATCGAATATCCCAATAAATGAATCCTTTGAATCCATAGGTCCGGTCTGAAAAAAGTAATCCCCCTACCGAAGCAGGGGGATCTTGCAAGCAAAGAGTTAAATAATTAACTTTTATGTAGTAAAGATAATGAATGTTGGTCTGATCTCACTGACCAACCACACTCCTAATTGGTCATGGCCATCAACAAATCACTTTGCGTAATGATGTGAACCCGATGCGATACATCTCTCACGAGTAATGCCTTGTTCTCTTTACTGATCAATGAAGAAAGTACGTCCACGGTATTGTCCATGCCTACGAATTGGAATGATGGGTCCATGATCTCGGAAACTGGCTGATCTTTGAGTTCGGGTTTTTCTAAAAGACTTTTCAATACTTTATTGTCAGACAAACTGCCTACAAAATGATTGCCATCCACAACAGGTACCTGGTCGATGCCTTTTTCATTCATTTTTAAGATTGCCTCTCCGACCTTCAGGTCTTTATTAATGGTATAAAGGTCTGCAGCACCATTTCTATGATCAATGATGTCCTTTGCAGTAGCAAATTTGCGTTCTTCAAGGAAGCCATGATCTTTCATCCAGTTGTCATTGTAGACTTTGCCGAGATATCTAGTACCATGGTCCGGCAATATGATCACCATCACGTCATCTTCCTTCAGGTGTTTTCGGGCATAAGCCAACGCTCCAAAAACTGCAGACCCACAAGACCAGCCCACAAATAAGCCTTCTTCTCTGGCCAGGATTCTGGTCATTACAGCGCCATCCTTGTCGGTTACTTTCTCGATATGATCTACCTGACTAAAATCAACATTTTCAGGCAGGATATCTTCTCCGATCCCTTCCGTGAGGTAAGGGAAAACCTCATTCTCATCGAAAATACCCGTTTCCTTGTATTTCTTAAAGACCGATCCGTACGTATCAATGCCCACAGTAACGATATCCGCCTTCTGTGCCTTCAGGTACTTGGAGGTACCACTTATCGTACCGCCTGTTCCCATTCCAGCCGCATAGTGCGTGATCTTGCCTTCTGTATCTCTCCAGATTTCCGGCCCTGTGGACTCTACGTGAGCAGCCGTATTGGACTTGTTGTCGTATTGATTGGGGTAAAATGAATTCGGAATGTCCTCATTCAACTTTTTCGCAACAGAGTAGTATGATCTGGGATCTTCTGGTTCCACATTCGTGGGGCAGACAAACACTTCCGCTCCCACCGCTCTTAGGATATCTATCTTTTCCTGAGACTGTTTATCTGCCAGGGTAAAAATGCATTTATAACCTTTACTAATGGCGACCAAAGCAAGTCCCATACCCGTATTACCCGAAGTTCCTTCGATAATGGTTCCTCCAGGTTTAAGAATGCCTTCTGCTTCAGCATCCTCAATCATCTTTAATGCGATACGGTCTTTTATAGAATTACCAGGATTGAAATACTCGACCTTCACCAAAATAGTGCCTTTGATTCCTTTGTTTACACTATTGAGTTTAACCAAAGGTGTATTCCCAATGGTATCTACGATCGAATTATAATACTTCATGAAATGATTTATTGAATAATGCAGCCGCAAAGCTACAGGCTTCTGTACACAATCTTCACCAATTGATGTGTTGAGATTGTTAATTTTTCAAATTAATATTTGGTTATTTGGAGAGCAGCTGATCTAATTTACGTGAAAGTTTGGCTCCCTTGATATTCATAGCCAGGATCTTTCCATCCTGATCCACCAGAAAATTGGTGGGAATCACCTGAACATTGTAGTCGGCATGCGCCGTGGCTGTTGCATAGTCCCAGACCTGCGGCCATGGTACTTCGAAACGCTCCGTAGATTTCTTCCAGGCTGCTTCAGTCCGATCATAATTAACCGCAAAAACTTCAAATCCCTGAGATTTATACTCCTTGTACATGGGCTTTAGCCATGTTTTCATGTCTTTGATACAGGGGCCACACCAGCCTGCCCAGAATTCGATCAACACGACTTTCCCCCGATAGTCCGATAGGTTCTCAACCTCACCATTCAGGTTTTTCAAAGAAATTTCCGGAGCTGTTTTACCTACCAGCTTTCGATCCTGAGCGGATACTTGAAAACAACTGATAACCAATAATAATAGTACGAAGGTCTGCTTCATATCATTGCGATGTTAGATTGTGAGTACGTCTTTCGTGCGTAATAAGTTCAGTTCATATTTTCAATTCTTCCTTGTTGCCACGCAATACTTCGATTATCAATTGCAAATGATCATCAAGCGACACTTCAAAAAGTGCTAACCCTTGCTCTATTTCATTTCGATCTACTGAGGCCGCAAAACTCTTCTGTTTCAACTTCTTTTTGACGGATTTGGGTGTAAGCGTCGCAATGCCTTCCGGCCTTACCTGGCAACAGGCAACCACAAATCCGGTGACCTCATCGCACGCTAACAAGGCTTTGTCCAATAGCGTATCATAGGAAACTCCCCATTTGGTATAATGAGCAGATATCGCGTGGGCCATTTTCTCCTCACCTTCTTCTCGCAGTAAGGCCACGATACGGTTTGGATGTTCCTCGGGGTAGGCTTCATAATCCGAATCGTGAAGTAATCCGGTATTGCCCCATTCCAATACATCTTCTCCTAGTTTTTCTGCGTAAGCTTCCATCACCAATTCCACTGTTCGGGCATGACGAAGCAAGCTTTCGCCTTTGGTCATTGAGTATAAAATTTCCTGGGCACGTGATTTTTGCATAGCAGAAAGATAATCATGAATTGCGCATAAGCTCAAACATCCATGGTATTCAAGTCGAAGATGACATGCCGCTGACGCGCCGGGGTTCTGTGAATTCCAGGTGAAAATTGAAATAATGAAACACTTGAAGTTTTGGCTAGATTGTTGCTACAACTTCTTAAACTTAAAGAGATGAAAAAAGTCGTAGCAACCGCGTTTTTGTTTACTATTTTTCTGGGATGTGAAGTTATCGATGGTGGTGGGACTTGTTCTGACGTACCTCCATTTTTTGACATCAATGACCTTAGTCTAAGTAATCGCATCTTTGAAAGCTCCTGTTGTAGTGAAGAAATTACACCTAATCAAAGAATCGAGTTTGATCGATATGCCATCGTAGGCTCGTATGATTTCACCCTACATTCACATATTCCAACAAAAGGTGGCTTCTTCAGTAGATCTTACGCTTTGTCTTGTATTGCAGGCGGCCATGAAGGATCGCTAGAGACCATCAGCGACTTTGTTGTTATTACCCAATTTGATTTTAACGAAAGCTACCTGGCAGGAGATACCATCAATAACCTGATTACCTACAATGACTTCTTCACGGAACGGACCCTCACCGAATTGCTCAATGGAGAAGACAGGTCCATTCCTAGCCCGCAGTTCTTTCTCCAATTGACAGAGCAGCCTAGCGCTACGGATACGGCATCCTTCAGCATAACCATCACCCTTGATAATGGAGAAAGTTATTCTAAGGCTACTCCAAATGTGGTTTTTGAGTGATTAGGTTGCCATTTTTAAGAAATTAGATATTTACAATACTGTGACGGTCGTAGCTCTAAAGCATAGGGAATTTTAGTATCAATTCTACCATAAATACTAATAAAGGTGCTATAAGTGGATATTTGCATTTCATCCAGAATCTACTTTCCTTTGGTATCAAATAACTGATAACATGTGAATTACAACTAAAATTCAATTTCCGGATTTATACCATTTTTATTAATCAAAACTATGCTATCATGAAGAAAAAGGCTCTTTTCTTTGCTTTCCCACTATTCCTATTTATCCACTTTAAAGCCTTCACTCAACCCGGAAATGTCGTTTATGGCAACAACAACAATATGCCGGGGGGTATCGCTAATACAGGCGTAGGTGAAGGTCTAACTACAACTCATTTATCAAGTGTTGAAAATTCACTCTTTGGCTATTCTGCCGGAGGTATACTTAGCTCCGCTTCTGGAAACTCGTTATTTGGTGCCTACGCTGGGAACAGTCTTACTACAGGTGATAGGAACTTTTTTGCAGGCTTACAGTCTGGAAATTTTCTAACAACAGGATCTAATAATATATTCCTTGGTTACAGGTCTGGATACAATAATAATGGCTCTAACAATATTTTTATTGGCCATCAAGCTGGATACAACGAAACGGGCTCCGACAAACTCTACATCGACAATACGTCTACTTCGAGTCCATTGATCTGGGGGGATTTTTCGAGTAATGTGCTGAGATTCAATGGCAGTGTAGGTATTGGTGGAGCTCCGGCTTTTCCTTTTCACGTTACGCAAACTAACGTCGATGCCTGGCAAGGGCGATTCACAAATGGCCCTTCCAATGTATACCTGGCTTATCATGGAGGATCGGGAATTCATATCAATACAGGCGTGGCTAATAACAGCAGCAAATACGGCCTGGAGATAAAAAATGATGATCAAGTTCATTTTTTCGTTCGTGGAGATGGTCTTGTTGGTATTGGCAACAGAGATCCGGAAGCAGCTTTGGATGTGTATCGTGGGACTGGTACCAGTGGCGCAATATTTAGAGGGACCACCCGCCACTCACATTTCAACTATTCGACCAACGAAGACACCTATATACGAGGCGGTCTGGCTAATTCAAAAGTAATTATCAATGATGGTGGTGGCAACGTAGGTGTTGGAACAAGCCAGCCAGCTTATCATTTTCATGCACTAGGTAATGATCGAGCCAGGTTTGAACAAACCAATGGAACATTAGATCTTGTGGCCTATGGTTCCGGAAGCCAGGACTATGCAAATACTACGGGTATTTTCACTCCCAATAAGGGGTTATTGCTCATGTCAGGACTGGACAATTCCGGAGATATCAAATTTGTAACAAGAAATAATGGCACACTTTCCGAGAAAGTCAGAGTGGCCAATAATGGCAATGTCGGCATAGGACTCACTTCTCCGAGTCAAAAGCTGGATGTTTCAGGGAATATTCGGGCCTCTGGTACTTTATATGCGAATGGTGGTAATTCAGGCGATTGGAATGCTGCTGCTGGTTGGGGTGATCATGCAAATTTTGGTTACCTCACAGAAGGTGATACACCGGATTTCGGTGATGGTATGAACCTGAGGGGCGCTTCCCCTTCTATTCACTTCAATGATACCAATAGTACGGATGAAGCTAGCATTACGGTGAATGGCGATTGGTTCTATATTCGGGGCCATGATAACACCAACGGTGAATCTCACGCTAGTGGCTGGGATATAAATGGCTCCTATTGGCCATTTCGTATCAATCTAACCAATGACAATGTGGAATTAGGTGGAAACACTTACGTGCAGGAAGGGGATTTCTTCGTTAGATCCGGTAATGTGGGAATTGGTACCACCAGCCCTACGTCTAAACTTCATGTGAGAGGCGACACACGATCAAGCACATCTATCTATGATCCTATTCACCGACTGGCCTATTTCGAAGCGACTTCCGGTGGTGCTGATGCATCTATTGCGATAAAAGGAGTTAGAAATGGAAGTGTGGGTACATCCTCATTCATTGATTTTGACCTCTATGACAACAACGAAGCGGAGGAGGACCAATATATCAACATGGCCCGGATTGGGGCTGGAAAAGAAGCTGCAGACGGCCAAAATGGACAGCTTCGGTTTTTCACAAACAACAATGGCACACTAGGAGAACGAATGAGGATCATTGCAAATGGCAATGTGGGGATTGGTACGACATCACCAAGTCATGATCTTGAGGTAGTCGGTGATGCGAAAGTCACTGGAAACCTCTACCTGGATGGTGATTTCGTTTATGGTGAAGGGATCGACCCAGATCCTCAGGCATCCAGGTTGCTGGCACTTGACGAATATGATAAGATGGTCTATCATGAGTTAAATGACGTTCGAAACCCCTGGGGCTTGAGGTTTGTCCAGGACGTTCTTGAAACAGGGCTGAGTTGTATGGAATTCGAAGACCTCAATACAGGACTGGCAGTGGAAGTAGATGTATTGGATATCCATGGAAATCTTCTTTTGGGCAACAATGGATACATTGATGATAGGGATGCTGAATTAGCAAATGAAGATCAGATTTGGGCTGGTGAGCATGGTGGGGAACGAGATGACTGGATACATATAGCCGAACGCATCGAGTTGAGTTCCAACAATAACGTAGGAGAAGGAGTAGTGATTTTTGGTAAAAATACGACTTCAACACAATTTTTGAATCTTACTCAAGACGGGGACGACAGTTACCTGGCCAATAGCACTGGACTTAGTGGATATTTTTTGAAGGCCACGGATAGGGATGTCACTTTGGGTGGTGATCTTACTATGCCCGGAGGTTCAGTTGCTACACTGGAAGGATTAACGGTGAATCAAAATATTAGTGTTTCAGGGCAGGTTTTCACAACTTCTCATGGCACCTCTGCGGATTGGAAATCTTCTTACGACAACCTTACTGATCCGGGAATTGGCCTGATTTACAACGCCACCACGCAGAAGGTAGATATTGCCACCGATCGTGCCCTGACACTCGTCAACGATAAAATTGGGATCGATTATGGCATGGGACTAAAGCTCGGCGCCTCAGATCAGTTGGAATTAGATCAAGATGCTATTGAGATCGGTGCCGATCAGATAACAGACTTACCCTGGCAGTTATCATCAGGTTTCCTGACTTATACAGGCAACGCGGAAGTCACCTCTTCTTTTAGAACCAATAGTTTACAGGTGACAAGTGTTGGTGTTGGTGACAAGGATTTGGATAAGGTGATGATGATCAGCAGTGATGGCACTGTGAAAAGTGTGAATTCCAGCGATCTGGGAATCAATAGCCCCTGGTCTGAGAGCGCAGGTATCATCAGCTATACAGGTGATGCCACGCTTACAGGTTCTTTTGATGCGAGTGCGATTAGTACAGGTTCTTTAAGTATTACCGGGCTGGTCAGTGGGGCCACGTTCGATCGAGTCCTTATGGAAGATGGTTCAGGGAACCTGGGTTACAAAGACCTTTCTTCCTTCAATTTCAGCCATTGGGCTATCGATGGCAGCAACAATCTAAGCTACGATGCGGGAACCATTACCTCAACTCAAGGTATCTATTCAGAAGCAGATAACGCCAGTGACCTGGCCCTCGTGGTAAAAAATGGAGCGACAACTAACTTTAAAGTAGATGGTGCTGGTAACATCCGTGCACGAAAACTTGAATTGGACCTGCAGTCCGAATGGCCGGATTATGTCTTCAAAGACAACTACGAGTTAAAGAGCCTGGAAGAGGTTGAAACTTATGTTAAAGCCAATAACCACTTGCCAGACGTTCCCTCGGAAAAGGAAGTCCGGGAAAATGGAATTGACGTAGCTGAGATGGATGGCGTTCTGCTGCAGAAGATTGAGGAGCTGACCTTGTACATCATTGAGCAGAACAAAACAATCAAGAGTCAGCAGAAAGAGCTGAAAGAACAAAAGGAGGACTTTGCAGCGAGGCTGGAAGCATTGGAACAAAAGATTGGACAATAATCATTTGGAATTTCTACGATTGAAATCATGAAAAAGGAAAACCAAATGATCCGAATGATCATAGTGATCATCGGCTGCATTGCCGGACTTACTTGTTCCCTGACTGTATCAGCCCAAAATATTCATTTTAAGTACGATGAAAGTGGCAATCGGGAAAAGAGGCATATGGTCAGCGCCAGAGTAGAAGATGAGAGTGGAGAGGAGACCACTGAAACAGCAAAAGAAATTCTTGAAGAAGATAAACTTTATCCAAACCCTACTGAGGGAATTCTTCGGTTTTCTCTTCTTAGAGAGGATCCTGCAGTTTCGCAGGTAAGTTTGATAGATCTGAATGGCCGTTTGCTATATCGCAAGACCTTTACAGAACAAGATTTTGAGGTTAACATCTCTAACCGTCCGGCAGGGATCTATGTCCTCAAATGGACCTTCGCAGATCAGTCACGAAGCATCAAGATCATCAAACAATGAAAAGGCATATCCTAAAAAAATATCTAAATCCCCCTTTCAAAGGGGGCTTGGATTGTTGCAAATACTTGCTTTTGCTGGCAATTGTTGTCACCCAATTGAATGTGAGTAGAGCCCAACTAAGCCCAAACCCTACCCTGGATACCAACATGTCCGGAGAATCCCACGTGATCAAAGGACGTGATCATATCACCTTTAATCCGGGGTTTTTGTATCAGATACCTGAGGATGAAGCGGACAAAACTTTTGTCGCCTATTTTGGTTACCAGGAATTATTACTTGACATTGGAGGACCTTTATCATCTTCCTCGGGATTCGGTATCAGCAACTCCGGAGAGGTAGGAGGTACTGCTACCAGTTTTGATGTGGGCCCTTCCGGAGCGGCTACTTATGCCATTCCCATTATCGTATCTCCAGGAACTAACGAAATGGAGCCCAATTTGTCGATTGTTTACAACAGTCAGGCACCTGATGGGCTGCTTGGAAAGGGGTTCTCTCTTGGTGGATTATCTGCCATTGCTCGTGGACCTGCGACGAGATATCACGATACCCAGGCCGATCAGGTAGATTTTGATGATCAGGATCGTTTGTTATTGGACGGAGTACGGTTAATTCTGGTCGCCGGCGACTATGGCAAGGCTGGTAGTGAGTACCGACTGGAAAATAACCGCATGGCCAAAGTGGAAGCATTTGGCAGCCTTGGGAATTCTAATTGGGCAACTCATTTCACAGTAAAGGAAAAATCAGGACTGGTAAAGACCTATGGGTTGAATGCAGATGCGCAAATGGTCGCTGATATTGATGGCACGAACCTGGGGGCCTATGTCTGGGCGCTGGTGAAAGTAGAGGATCAGGCCTCCAATTTCATGACTTATCAGTACATCAATGACGGCACTGAGTATCGCATCGATGAAGTGCATTATACCGGAAACACAACCGCTGGATTGTCAACCTATGCGCATGTCAAATTCGAGTATGAGGAGCGAGGGACAACTAACAGAACCGGATTTGTATATGGCCATCAAACAGAATTGACCAAACGTCTTAAAAACATCAAGTCCTTCTATGGTTCAGAGCTTGTAAGAGATTACCGAATGGCCTATGATTCCTATGAGCACATGCCGCACCTGACGAGTGTTACCGAGTACAACAGTGCCGGAGAGCATTACAATCCAATTCTGTTTGACTGGAATGAGGAAGGCCTTGGCTTAGTAACGGAATCTGGCACCCGTCAGATTACCTTGATGAATGGGGAACAAAATCAATATCAACATACCCAGGAACTCACCGGTGACTTTACCGGAGATGGAAAAACGGACCTATTGGTATTCTATCAATTGGGGGCATATAACCCTAACATCGATGAAAATGCGACCTATGAACAATGGGTCCTTTTCGAAGAGGAAGATGGCGTCATGACGCAGACTCAGACCGGAGTAGATACCCATCCTGGTACTACAAAGTATGCTGGAGATTTTAATGGGGATGGATTTACAGATTATATGGCCGTCACCGCTTCTTTAGAATTTGATATTTATTTTGGCAATGAGTTTGGTTTTGGTACAGGTTTCTCCGGTGACTTAAGAACTGAAAAAGATGTACAGTTTTTCCAGATGGCAGATTTTGATGGCGATGGGAAAACAGACCTGCTTTTGTTTAAATATGTTACTTCCTCCAATAGATTATATGGTGATATTCTGTATAATGATGGTGCTGGTTTTATAGGTGACAAGACATGGAACGCATGGGAATGGACCTGGGCTCTGGAAGAGGAAAATAATGGTCTGGAATTTTTACTCCATGATTTTAATTCGGATGGAAAAACAGACATTTATTCGGGTTTATATCTCTACACCGATCCAGAAGCAACTGAATCTATAGAGGACGGCAAAGCGCTGGTACTTTCAAACCCTACCAGATGGGAATTTCAAGAAGTGAACAATGCGGATTGGCCTGACTTTTCTGATGCTTTGACCAATCAGGAAGCAACGACTGGAGACTTTAATGGAGATGGTTTTTTAGATATCCTCGTAACAAAAAGAGATCAGTATCATACTATTGATAATGACGTTGGAGACTGCAGCTCTTGTCCCGATACAGTTGATTATAGTTGTGTGGCCGGACGGTGCATTTTTCACCATAATACAACTTATTGGAACTTGTACCAGGGTACAGGAAACGGTTTTCAATCCATTCGAGTCAATACGGTTGGGAATTCAGATCAGCCCTATAATATTGGTGATTTTAATGGTGATAGTAAAACGGACTTAATTCAACAACTTGGGACGGTTGTCAACATACATGTTTTTGATGGGTCTTCGACCTTTGCTCCTTTAGCTACCATGTCCCTTGATGATGAAAGTGAAATTTCTATCGGAGACTTTACAGGGAATGGCACTTCAGACGTCCTGGAACTAGAGGAGTTGCAGGTGACTTTTGAACAAACAGTGACTTGTGGTACTGGTGCGACACCACCTACCTGTGAACTATACCGTTACAGCCAGCCAATCACACTCCACTCCGATTACCGAAAGGCCCCTACTATGGTAAAGGCCATTGCCAACAGTTATGGCAGTCGTTTGTACCTGGATTATCAACCATTGACCAATCCTGATGTGTACACGAAATATCAAACCACAGAAGCAGGAGGGGCGGAGGACTTATTAGACGCCCAGTTCCCTATGCATGTAGTTCAGTCGGTGTACGCGGATAATGGATTAGGCAGTCTGGCTGAAACACGCTACCACTATGAAGGCGCGTTGGTTCATCGATTTGGGAAAGGGTATTTAGGTTTTCAACAAATTGTCGTACAAGACATCACGCAAAACATTCAAACGACCCAATCTTATACCATCAATTCGGCCCATCGATATGTGCCACTATTGAGCAGTACGGAAACTACTTCATTGGTCACAGGGAATCGAATTTCTGCAAGTACGGCACTTTATGACGATCTGGACGATGGTTTTCCAGGGACCTTTCTATTTGCCAAAAGCTCAGAAACAGCCAGAACCTTCGATGTTTACACCGACTCGGAGCTCACCTCTATGACCACTGACTATTCTACCTATGATAGTTATGGCAACATTGAGCTGATGTCCACTACCTACGGATCAGGGCATCAAACGATCACTGAAAACACCTATGACTATGGTGGCGTCAGTAATTGGATATTAGGAAAGTTGAGTGCGGCCACCGTTACCAAAACAGCACCCGGTGAGACTAATAGTATCAGAACTTCTTCTTTTTCCTATAATGGCAATTGGTTTCTCTCCTCAGAGACCATTCAGCCCGGTCATGACCTGGAACTCACTACCAACTATACATACGATGGTTTCGGGAATATCTTATCCACAACCACCACAGGAAAAGTAGATGATGCCGGAGCTACCCAAAGCCGGACATTGGGATTGACCTTTGACATGAAAGGCAGATTTGTTGAGTCGGAAGCCAATTCCCTGACACATAGCGCTTCCCGAACTTACGATCATGCATTCGGCAATCTGTTGACAGAGACAGGCCCCAATGGGTTGACGACTACTTATGCCTACGACAATTTCGGCAGGCTCTATCAAGCGATAGCTCCAAACACGAACATTGTGGCCACTTCCAACTATGGTTGGGTCTCGGGAGCGGGAGATGCACCAGATCATGCACGTTATTATGTGGATGAAATCACTAGCGGGTCACCAACGGTAAGGACCTATTATGACCGACTCAATCGCCCATTGCGCAGCCGGACCACCAACTGGGCCAGTCAGGTAGTGCTGGATGATACAAGATATGACGGGCAAGGTCGTGTATATAAATCTTCCGATCCCTACTTCAGCGGAGACACACCACTTTGGACTTCTCGGGAGTTTGATGCCATTGGGAGAGTGACCAGAATCGAAGCACCCGGTGATCGAACAACGGAGAATATTTACACCGGTCTTATTACTACCACCCGGAATGCGAAAGGTCAGGAAACCAGTGCCCGGATCAACATGCTTGGGCAACAAGTCAGGGCTACCGATGCCCGTGGCAATAGCCTGACTTACACCTACCGGGCCAATGGCTCGCTTGCGACCATCAGTGATTTTGCAGGCAATGTTACTTCGTTTACTTATGATGTATTGGGCAATCGAACACAGGTCAATGACCCGGATCTGGGGATCGTCAATACCCGCTATAATGGTTTTGGAGAAGTCATATGGCAGCAATCTGCCAGAAACTTTGAGACTACTTTTGAATATGATGTGCTGGGACGAACCACACAACGAAAAATCAAAAAGGGCTCCGATGAAGAAACGACCAGTTGGTTGTATGATACCCGGAAGGTAGGACTGTTAACCAGCAGTTCGGTTGGCAACATTTCAGAGGAGTATTTCTATGATACCTATCTGAGACCTATTCAGGTTAGAGAAAGCCTTGAAGGTGAGGTTTATGATATCTTTCAAAGTTATGACGGTTATGGACGGTTACACAATCTGACTTATCCAACGGGCTTTGCGATACAACACCAGTATACGGCTCAGGGTTATCTGGAACAAGTAACCAGTTCCGATGGCACCACTATCTATTGGCAGAAAACCCAGGAAAACGCCCGGGGCCAATTAGAAGTCTTTTCCCTGGCGAATGGCACCTTCCAAAGCAACCGTACTTTTGAAAAAGCGACGGGGCTGCTCAGTCAGATCATGACGGAGCATGGAAGTGAAAAGCTTCAAAACGTGTATTATGAGTTCGATGAGCTGAACAATCTGACGAAGCGTACCGACTATCTGGCTGATGGAAACAGGGGATTGGAAGAATCCTTTACCTATGACAACCTGAATCGACTCAAAACTACCAGCATCAAAGGCAAACCTTATGGTCAACTTTCCATGGATTACGATGACCTGGGCAATATCATTAGCAAATCCGATGTAGGGACTTACAGCTACACGGGAGCCAGGCCCCATGCGGTTTCCGAAATCGTTCAGAGTGGAACGGCCATTCCGATTGTCACACAAGACATTACCTATTCGGGTTTTGAGAAAGTAAGAACCCTCACCGAAGGGGACGCAAGTATTCATTTCACCTATGGAATGGGCCATGATCGTAAGATCACGACCACTACGGTTGCAGGAGTACACTTTACGAAGCGGTTCGTCGGAGGGCTCTACGAAGAGGAAGAAAATCATGACGGGGACAAACGGAAACTCCATTACATCAGCGCCGGAGGTGAGGCGATTGCGATCTATACCGAGGATGAAAGTCAGGGCACATTTGATACACACTATCTGCTCAAGGATCACTTGGGCTCCTTAGCCGCCATTGCTGATAAAAATGGCAATGTCATCGAACGCTACAGCTACGATGCCTGGGGCAAACGCAGGGATGCCAATACCTGGGACGACCTGGATGGTTCTACAGACGTCTCATACGGTAGGGGCTTTACTGGTCACGAACACCTGGAGCTTTTCGCCCTGGTAAACATGAACGGTCGAATGTATGACCCGGTATTGGGAAGGTTCCTAAGTGCGGATCCTTATACCCAAAGCCCTGACTTCACGCAAGGGCTTAATAGGTACAGTTATGTCTTTAACAATCCGGTGAGTTTTACCGATCCTAGCGGGTATATCGCAGTTGGAAACTTCCTACCCACTTTTGCCACTAATACTTACAATTTCATAAACACAGCTGTCAATGGAGACTTAGGAGATGTTGCTGCTTATTTGGTTCAGCACACCAAGTCGTCAATGATTGCAGTAGCGTCATATTACACAGGTAATGTGGTTTCTTCTGTGTTTTCTTCTGCGTTTACTGTCCCAGGCGTAATTCCTGGTGGACTGGTTGGTGCTTCCGAAAGAGTGGTTAGCAATGGAATTACAAATTGGATAGGTGGGAAAGGTTTCTGGGACAATTGGGAATTGAATGCAGTATTGGGCTTTATGGAAGGTGGCGTCAGCGGGTATTCCATTTCCAAAGCTCAAAGCAAGAATACCATTTGGGGAATAGATGTAAAAGCAGGCACATCACCAAATTCGTTGATTCCTGGACTGGGACCATTGCCGGAAGGAACCGTAGAGATAGGGACTCTACGCTCAATCCCTATAGATGGCGACTTATTTACGCATGAAACGGCATTTGAATATTTCTCACAATACGAATCCTATCTTCAAGGAGATCTCCAAGCTGGAGTCAACCTATTCTTTTTCGCAAACCCACCAACCGCTACAGGTGCAATATATCCTGTAGATGATCCTTTTACTGGAGGGTTCGGAGCAGGAATTAAGACAGGAGCTAAGGCGTTGAGGCAAGTAGCAGGCAGACAAATTGCCGCTAGGTCGAGTGCTCCAACATTCAGATCATTAGGAGCAGCAGGAAGAGGTTTTAGTAAGACCATAAACTTTGGTAAGATCAAAGTTCCAGCAGAGACTTTTCATAGAACGATAAAACCGAATATTCTGGGTAAGTCAGGTAACTTTTCTAAGGTAGTTGGAAGGAATCCTGATATCAAAATCGTTGGTGGTAGAATTAGGTTAACAGGTACAGGACCATTTAAGGGCAAGAGCTTTAATACTGGTTTAGATGCATCAGACTTTTTTGGAGGGTTTTAGTTATGAGTAAAAATATTTATAATCTACAAATCTCATGTTCGAATGAAGACCAAATAGAGAAGGTATCAAACCTACTCAACTCAAAGTCCAATAAGCAAATGGGGAATATTTGGTGTTTTGAAGTTCAGGAGAAAGAAAGTGATGAGTACTTTGATTTCATCCATCATTTTCTGGATATGCTGGAAGGAAAATATGATCAGTTAAAATCTATGGGTATATCTAAGGAAGACATCAGTGTATGGCTGTTGTACGAATACGATAATCAATGTAACATGGAGTTTTTACCCGATAATTTAAAAAGGTTGGGTGATAATGGGATTAGCCTTTGTGTTTCCTGTTGGGCTTCTTAATAGATATTGAAAAGAAATCAAGCCTCTGAGAAATCAGGGGCTTTTACTTGTACGCCAGTCGAGTTTTTACAGAAGCCAAAAGGTTGTCAATGGTGTACAGGATATGCGATTTATCGGCATCAGGCAGGGCAATAATATCATTAAGTCTTTTTAGCACCAATCTGGCTTAAGTCTTCCCTGAGGGGTGACTTAAGCCTACCAATAACGCCAAGTTTGTAACTTGGGTGATATGCCTTCGAAATATAAGATTGTGGATCATCAAGCATTGCATTTCACCACATTTGCAACCATTCAGTGGGTTGATGCATTGTCAAGACCAGTATCTAGACATATAATCATTGATAGTTTGCATTATTGCGTGGAAGAAAAAGGCCTAATCCTATATGCCTACGTAATCATGAGCCCCTGCTGGCGCGGAAGTTACTTCCGTGACTAACTAAACGAAAGCTTTCTAAAAATCCCCGCTGGCTCAGAGGTTATGGGTACGCTCCATGTTTCCCAATTGGTTAGGTGTCCCACGCAGCAGTAGTACAAAGGATAAATCGATAATTTTTCAGTTTTGAGTTGAAAATCAAATAGTCTTGTCTTCACTTTAAATCACTTAGTCCCTGATCAATGTCCAGATATAAAGAAAGAATAAGACTTACTGTTAGTTGTGATGATTGTAATGAAATTCCTAAATGTCCTCAGGCCGGTCAAATTGAAAGTGACCCAATGGGGCTGGAGGTACAATTGATGCACAATGGTCTCAAGATAGTTAAAGACTGTTATCACGAGTTCATGACCACTATTATCAGGGAGTTGAAGGGGCATCACGAACCACAGGAAGAAAAAGTATTTTATGAGGTATTAAAAAAAATTGATAAAGGAGGTGTCATGCTGGAAGTGGGTGCCAATTGGGCCTATTATTCTCTATGGTTTCATCAGGAAGTCAAGAAATCCAGAAACTTTATGATCGAACCCAATGCCTCTAAATTGGAAGTCGGAAGACTCAATTTTTCAGTAAATGGATTTGACGGAGATTTTTTCTACGGAAGTGTTGGGAAGGAGCAACATGAAGAAACCATATTTGAGGACTGGGATAAAAAGAAATACCTGATTCCTCAATACAGCATTGATGGTTTTATTGAAAAGAACCAAATTCAGAAGCTTTCAATTTTACATGCTGACATTCAAGGTGCTGAGGTTGAAATGCTGGAAGGTGCCAAAGATGCTCTAACATCAAAAAATATTGACTATCTTTTTGTATCAACACATTTTGATTCCGGACATGAGGATTGTAAGAAACTGCTACAGAGCTTTGGTTATATCCTGATCACAGAACACACAATTTCGGAAAGTTACTCTGAAGATGGATTACTGGTTTATCGATCTCCATCAACTCCAGATCAACCTACTATTGAGGTTTCCAAATATTCAAAAAATGAAAATGTAGTTTTCAAGATCAGACGTGCATTGAGGATAAGAACAAGGTTAAGAAATCTACTGGACCAATAATTCCCTTACTTACTGAGTACAACGTTCAAAGGCCAATATACAGCTCTGGGGAAAAGTCGTTTTTCCTCTACTGGAGCGGAAGTTACTTCCGTGACTAACTATGAAATCGGAGGTTTTTTATGAACAAACCTGTTTTGCTTTAAAGTCTCTGAATAATGCATGCATATCCATAAATATTTGCTGCTTGCCTTCATACAGTTCATCTCACGATCACGACGGATGAGTATATTTTTCTGATCAATATTCCCTACAAATCCATTTCATTGCAAAAAAAACATAATGGATTCTTTCCTTACCTACTCGCATATAGTTTCAGGTGGCATCGCCTTGCTGGTCGGACTCATTTTGATGTTTAGGCCCAAGGGAACAAAAGCTCACATCAGATTAGGTTGGATCTACTCATTTTCCATGTTCTGGATCTGTGCCAGTGCATTGACCATCATTACTTTTTATCGGTTTAGTTTTTTCCTGATGGTCATTGGGGTATTGACCTTCTATTCCACATTTGTTGGTATTAGAACAACGAGACGAAAGCAACCCGGTACTGAAAGGTGGTACGATTGGATGGCTTCAATCATCACGTGCCTATTCGCCCTTGGTCTATTCGGATACGCTATTCACATTTTCAATATTGCCGGATGGCACTGGGTCGGCTTCCTTAGCATTTTGTTTGGCACCTTTACTTTCGCCAATGGTTGGACAGATCTGGTCTACTTCTACAAAAAGAAAGCCAATCATGCTCAACGTTGGCTCCATGAGCACATCAATGCCATGGGGGGTTCATACATCGCAGCAGTCACTGCTTTTGCTGTGCAAAATGGCGATGCGTGGTTACCTGGCAGTTCGGTCAGTTGGTTATTCTGGGTGCTCCCTGGCGCAATCGGAGGCATAATCATCGCTCGGGTGATCAAGAAATACAAAAGAAACGCTTCACCGGGTCAGGCTGTTACTTAGAAGAATCTCTCTCCACCAATTCCGGTTGCACAAGGATATGTTTGGGCTCCACAAATCCGTGTTCCTGTTTGTTGGATAGGATTTCATCGAACAACAGCAAAGCTGCTTCCCGGCCAATCTCAAAGCCCTTTTGCTCCATCGTAGAAAGAGATGGTGTGGTATGCCGGGTAAAGAACCAATTGCTAAATCCGATAACCTTAAGTTCTTCAGGCACCTTCACGCCCAGTTCTTTCGCCTCTTGTAGCAATTCAATGGCCACCATGTCATTATGAACAAAAATGCCATCCGGTTTTTTGCCAATCAATTCGCGAAGCACGGTCACTTTGTAATCTGAGTCCACGGGATAATCGACGGTAACAACAAGGTCCTCCTCTACGGGCAGTTCGCTTTCTTCCATGGCTTTCAAAAAACCTTTGTATCGATCTTTTACATTGATCAGGTTCTCATGTCCGCCGATATAACCTATTCTTCGACATCCTTTTTCAATTAGGTGTTTCGTGGCCTGATATCCCCCGGAAATGTCATCCACACTGACATAAGAGCAACCTAATTCCTTGACATTCCTGTCAAACAAAACCACAGGGGCACTGCGGTCGATCAATGCATTGATATGATCAAACTGATAGGTATTCTTCGAAGGGCAGATCAAAAACCCGTCTGCACGTACATTGTACATCGCTTTACAATCAAGTACCTCTTTCTCATAGTCCTCATTGGATTGTGTCACAAATACCTGATAGCCTTTGCTGTAGGCCACATCCTCCACACCACTGATTACGGTTGAAAAGAAGAAATGAACCAATTCCGGAAGGATCACACCAATGGTATTGGTCTTCTGATTTCTTAAGCTAAGTGCAATAGCATTTGGCTCATAGTTCCACTTCTTTGCCAGGGCATGCACCTTCTTCTTCGTCTCAACATTGATCTCAGGGTGATCTTTTAAGGCACGCGAAATCGTACTTGGGGCCACTCCCAGTTCTTTCGCAAGGTCTTTAATGGTAATATTCCTTTTCATACTGCGATCTCAATTTAAGCAAGCATGACGCTTATTCATTCACGTATTCCATGAAGGGCTAGTTCCCTTTCCGCTAATAATTGTACATTTTTAAGAAATAACACAAAATTCGGTCATTTCTTGAAAAGTGTGATTCTGATGGCTTTCATGACGAAGTAACTCGTTCAGAACTCCTATTTACAACAAATCAATTCGAATGTACAGCTTTTGCCAACTTCACGACTAATCTCTCCAAAAAAGGTGAACCACTAAGAAACCTGTTCATTCCGAAAACGGTTGCGAAAAATTGCAAACGGTTACGAAAAAACCGAATTGAAAAAACTTCAATTGAGAGTCCTTGATTTGATATCACTCTGCTAATTTCAAAAAACCATGTCTCGTGAATTGGGAAATTATTAAAGCAAATGCTTCAAAAATTTTCTAGCGCGCCGATTGGAAAAAGAAAATATTGATACAGTAAAATCTGTCTGTTTCTAAAAACACAAATTGGACTTTATCAAGAAAGGAAACAATAACTTGAATACGATTAAATGATTATGATGAAGAAGTATTTTAACTTTTTAGCGATTTGCGCCTCGTTTGCCGCATTGACGCTTTTCGTCTCATGTTCGGAGGATGAGCCGACCATTATCGATGACGATGAACCCATTCCCGTAGCAGACGGCATGTATCTGGTAGGTTCCGCCACCAGTACCAGTGCAATTAGTGACTATCAACTAGGTGATGGTGTAGTAGGTGGTCCGGACTTCACTACTATGCCCCGAACAGGTTTATTTTCCTCCTTTTATTTCTTAGGCTCTGGCGATTTCCAATTTATTCAATACAGTAATGGAGATTCAACGATCTATGGAGGAACACTAACAGCCACCCCTTTGCCTGATAACGAAAATGCCAACTACTATGTCGGTACTTTAACAGAAGATGGCGATGCAATCACCACTCCTACGGCTAACGGCCTGCATCATGTGGTAGTGGACCTTACCTCGAACACCATTGTGATCGTTCCCATTGAATATTGGGAAATCATTGGATCAGCTACTGAGGGAGACTGGGGTACAGGCACACAAATTCCGTTAAAGGATGCTTCCGCTACCAGCACCACTTTCGAACTTACGGATTTGACATTAGGGACTTACAGAGACGGCCAACAGTATAAGTTCCGTTACAACAGCAACTGGGACATTGCTTTCGATGATATCGATGATTTTAACGTCTTTACCAATTTTGGTGTCACAGATGGAGCGTTTTTGATCGGTGGAGCAAACATTGAGTTATCTGAACCTGGTGTCTATACGATAGCTGCTTCCTTTGGATCAGATGGACCTGATTTTACATTAACAAAAACAGGGGATGCGACGCCTGTGGAAGTCACATTCGATCCAGCAGATTTCAACTGGGGAATCATTGGAAACGCAACCGCTGGTGGCTGGGATAGCGATAGAGATTTCCGATACATAAATGAAGACGCTGAAAAAGGACATCTTTGGGCTGGTGTTGCTTATTTGATTGCTGATGATGGAGAGGGAGATGCCGAAGGATTCAAGTTCAGAACCAACGATGCTTGGGACCTGAATGTAGGAGGAACGATTGGAGAAACATCAACTGAGTTTGAAACCAGTGACGCTCCAAACTTTGCAGCCCCAGCTGAATCAGGTGCTTATTACTTCGAGATTTACACAACTGATGAAGGGACTACCTGGCAAGGAACAATGTCAGCTACAAGCTGGGCAGTATACGGCGAAGGTTCACCCGTTGGTGCTTGGGAAGGGGATGACATGGACATGACTGCCAATGGCTTCGCAGATGGCATCACCACCTACACAATCTCTGGTGACTTCACGTCTGCAGGTTGGAAGTTCCGCGCCAATGATGACTGGCTGATAAATGTCGGACCAGAATCCTCTGGAAGTGACCTGAGTAACTTAATATTTAGCAGTGACGGCAATATTGAATTATCAGAAGGTGGCAATTTCACTGTAACACTTTCTGTTGGACTGGCTGACGATGGTACCACACAGCATTCTGCAACTGTACAATAATCAATTTTCAAGCATAAGTAAAAAGAGCTGTCCACTGTGACGGCTCTTTTTTTCTACAATCATTTCTAATTGTCACAAACAATTTTCAACCCGTGAAGAAGATCCTTACTTTCCTTTTATGTGCATTTGGCTTTTGGTCCTGGGGACAAACGGTATCGTTGGATCCTACTGTATCACCGGAAAACCCTACTGCAGATGATGAAGTTACCATCACTTACGATGTGACTGGCACGGACCTGGAATCGCTTGACGAGGCATGGTTGTGGCTTTGGCTACCTGATCAGGACGATGCTACAATTACTTCCAATGTAAACCCTGCTTCCAACGACACAAACGCCACTGATGCCGCCAAATTCACAAGGACTGAAGAAAACAACGTAGTAACCTTTGCCATTACGCTCGTCATTTCTGATTTCGTAGATGCTCCTAATACCATCAATGAGGTTGGACTATTACTCAAAGCCAATGACTGGTCCGGAGGACAAACTTCCGATTTTGTTTTCAATGTGGGCGAAACTTCTACCGGAGGCGGCGAAACTTCCGGAACACATGACATTCGGCCCATGGTTACTCCGGATTTTCCTGCTGCAGATGAACCCGTCACACTTACTTACATTACCGGCGGCACTGCGCTTGAAGGTATCGGCGAGGCATGGCTCTGGACCTGGGCGCCGGACCTCTCCAATGCGGGTGTCTCTTCCAATGTAAATCCCGCCACAAGCGATCCTACGGCTACGGATCCCGCAAAATTCACTCGAGAAGAAATCGACGGGCAGGAAGCATTTACGATCACCTTCACCCCAACAGATCTCATTCAGGCCTCAGCGAGTGAGCTTAATCGAGTCGGAATTTTACTAAAAGGCAATGATTGGTCCAATGGCCAGACGACCGATGCTTTTATAGAAATTTCAGAAGGATTCGCCATGAAAGTGAACTCACCTGAAAAAACAAGAACTTTTTACAGCGCTGGCGCAGAGGTTAACGTGGATATAGCGACCTCCGAAGCATCAACCATTACCGTCGCTATCGATGGAACTGTAGAACATACTATTTCAGATGTCACCTCGCTGGAATACACACATAGCGTCATCACCGACGGAGAAGCACATACACTGATCATTGAAGCTACCAATGGTACTGACACGGAGACATTCACACACTCCTATTCCACCACACCAAATACGCCAGAAGTTACCCTTCCTAATGGGTTAAAGGATGGCCCGAATTATACCAGTGATAATACGCAAGCTTACCTCGTCTTAACTGCTCCAGGCAAAGACAATGTATTTGTACTTGGAGATTTCAATAACTGGTCTCTGGATCAGGACTTTTTGATGAATAAAGATGGTGATCAGTTTTGGTTGGAGGTCAATGAGTTGACCTCTGAACAAGAATACTTGTACCAATACCTGATTGATGGGGAAATTGTAATAGCTGACCCTTATACTGAAAAGGTCATTTCCAGTTACGATGATGGGCAAATCAGAAACGAAGGACGTTATCCTGGTCTGGTGGCATTTCCAGTTGAATTTACGACGGGAGAGGTTGCAGTACTTCAAACAGGCCGCTCGGAATTTGATTGGGAGGTCGACAATTTTGAAAAACCAGACGTAGAAGATCTGGTGATCTACGAATTATTAGTAAGAGATTTCACGGAAGAACGTACTTACAATGCCGTAACGGAAAGACTTGATTACCTAGATTCACTTGGGGTCAATGCCATCGAATTCATGCCCGTAATGGAGTTTGAAGGAAATCTCAGCTGGGGCTACAATCCTTCTTTCAAGTTCGCGGTAGATAAGTTTTACGGAACGGAAAATGATTTAAGAACACTCATTGACGAGGCCCACAAAAGAGGAATGGCCATCATCCTGGATATTGTTTTGAACCACCATTTTGGCAGAAGTCCTTTGGTTCAAATGGAAGCATCAGGTGCTTTTGGCCCTCCCACTCAAAACAATGCATGGTTCAACGTGACGCCAAAACACGACTTTAATGTGGGATTCGACTTTAACCACGAAAGCCAGCACACCCAGGACTATGTAGACAGGGTAGTGAAGTACTGGATTGAGGAATATAGAGTAGATGGCTATCGATTTGACCTGTCGAAGGGATTTACTCAAAAGAACAGTTTGGGGAATGTTGGCCTTTGGGGTCAGTTTGATATTGATCGGATCAATCTGTTAAAACGCATGGCCAACGTGATCAAAGAAACCGATCCGGACTCATACATTCTGCTGGAACATTTTGCGGACAACAGCGAAGAACGAGAACTGGCGAATGCAGGAATGATGCTCTGGGCTAACACAAGACACTCCAATCTGGACTGGCAGTATTACGACTCCCGTGGATGGCAAAATCCTAATAATGTCAACTATCTGGAAAGCCATGACGAAGAGCGCGTCATGTGGGAAAATCGCAATGATGGCTCTCTCGCTGAGCGCATTGAAGAGGCGAAAGTAGACGCGGCATTTTTCTTCATGGTTCCTGGCCCAAAAATGATCTGGCAATTTGGTGAATTAGGCTATGACGAGGAGTTGAACAACGATCGATTAGGCATCAAGCCCACCCGATGGGAGTATTTGGAAGATGTAGATCGTCTTCAACTTTATGGCCTTTATCAATCCCTGATCAACTTAAAAACGCAAACGGATTACTTATCCGATGAGCATTTCAGTTGGAATCCCAGCACAGGCATTCGATGGATCAACTACGAGCATCCGGAGGTCCAAATCTCAATGATCGGAAACCCGACCAGTTCGACACGGGAGGGGGATCCCCACTTCGTAGCGGCGGGTGAATGGTATGATTACTTCACTGGTGAGCAGATCACGATCTCTAATCCCAATGCGTCCATGACACTGGCTCCAGGCGAATTTCACATCTACACCTCGGAACCTATCGACAACTTCACTGCAATAAATGTTGAGTCAAGTATTGTTCTCTCTACAAGAGTTCCGCAGTTCGAGTTGCACACCTACCCCAACCCTTTTGAAGAAACATTTACGATCAAAGGTGCTTATAGCATCGACCATGTATTGATCACAGATCTCTCTGGTAAAGTAATCGCCGACATCACCCCAAATGCCTCAGAAATCCTAGTGACTGCCACAAACTATCAACCAGGCATTTACTTGATTGAAGTGTTTGCAGCAGGTAAAAAAGAGACCCTGAAAATGATCAAACGACCATGATGTAGAAACTAATCCTGAATAGTATGAAGAAATTTTTTCATTTGTTTAACTCCCGACCCAGGGTGGCGGTGGGACTTGTCCTGCTGCTTACCCCAGGGTTATTGATGGCACAGCGTTCTGTGAAAGGAACAGTCACAGATGCCAACGACGATTCATCGATTCCCGGAGTAACTGTATTGCTCAAAGGAACAACCACTGGTGTTGTAACCAACATTAGTGGGGATTATGAGATTACGGTTCCTGATTACGGGGGCATCCTTGTTTTTAGCTCAGTTGGATATCAAACCCAGGAAATCAATCTTGTCAACCAAACTTTGATCAACATAGCCCTGCCCCTTGATGTGCAACAACTGGATGAAGTTGTCGTGATTGGGTACGGCCAGGTTGAAAAAGGAGACATCACAGGTGCGATCGCGAAAGTGGACGACAGAACGTTTAATCGTGGAGTACTCACTTCTCCTGACCAATTGATCGCTGGCAAGGTAGCAGGCGTGCAAATCACCTCAAATGGTGGTCGACCAGGGGATCAGGTCTCTATACGGTTAAGAGGAGGCACTTCACTCAATGCAAGCAACGAGCCCCTGTTTGTTGTGGATGGCGTTCCATTGGACAACTCGCCTCATAACCCTGGTGGGCTAAGCGGCGGAAGAAACCCTTTGAACTTTATCAATCCAGCAGATATAGCGGACATCACTGTTCTGAAAGACGCGTCTGCAGCTGCTATTTACGGGTCTCGAGGCAATAATGGAGTGATCCTCATCACTACCAAGTCAGGTAGCGGAGCAACCAATGGAAAAGTACAATTTTCTTATGACGGCAATTACTCTGCTTCCATTATGACGCAAAGAGTAGATATGCTCAATCGCGACGAATTCATATTTACAGTTGAAAGAAGAGGTCAGCGATGGGTAAATTCCCTTGGCGATGCCAATACAGATTGGGTAGATGAAATACTTCAATTGGCTCATGGGCAAAACCATAATTTGAGTGCTTCACTCGGTAGTAAAAAGACCACTTTTCGGGCTTCGCTCAATTATCAGGATTTGAATGGTGTGCTTAAAACTGAAAACACACAGAGAATTGCCGGCTCTTTGAATCTTACTCAAAAACTGTTGGGCGATGCGCTGACCCTGCAATTCAATTCCAAGCACGCCCTTACCAATGATCGGTTTGCGCCGAATGTTATTGGAACAGCCCTCCTATTTGATCCGACGCAACCTGTTTTCGCAGACAATCCGGATTTTGGAGGGTATTATGAACATGAGCAGGAGTTGGCCGCAGACAACCCTGTTTCGACCATTGACCAGACCTTTGAAATCGGCAGAAATTACCGAAATCTGATCAATGTTTCTGCTGCTTATGATTTGCCTTTTTTAGAGGGCCTTCAAGTCAAGTTGAACTACGCGCATGACCGAACAGATGGAGCCCGACAAAGACTCCAAAACCCCACTTTACGAGGCGCTGTTTTTACCGTGGGAAGATTTGCTTACGAAGAGGTCACACGAAAAAGTAATCTTTTTGAATCTTACCTGACTTATGATAAGGACATCAATTCCGATATCACACTCAATCTTACCGGAGGATATTCTTATCAGGATTTTTTTAGTGAGTTCCCTAACTTCAGTAAGATCGATGGGGAAAGTCTCACATTAGATGACCCATTAAAAATTATTGACGATGCGACTATCCGGGAAATTGCTCCCATTACCGAGCAACGGGCACTCAATCGTCAGACCGAGAACCGATTGATCTCTTTCTGGGGAAGGGCCAATGTCACCTTAAAGGACAAGTACTTGTTGACTGCTACCTTGAGAAGAGATGGCTCTACTCGTTTTGGAACGAATAATCGATGGGGGTTTTTCCCGTCGGCAGCCATTGGCTGGAGAATCCTGGATGAATCCTTCGCTCAAGGATTGACCCCCGTATTTTCGGACTTAAAACTACGGATCGGGTACGGTTTGACAGGTAGTCAGGAAATCGCCGACTACCTGTACGTGAACTTGTATGAATCAGGTCAGGATCAGGCGCAGTATATCTTCGGAAACGATACGATCAATACCTTAAGACCCAATGCAGTAGACCCAAGCATCAAATGGGAAGAAAATGAATCCTGGAACATCGGGATCGACTATGGCATTTTGGGCGGGAAGATCTATGGTACTTTGGATTTTTACCGCAAGGTGACCTCCGACTTATTATTTGAAATTCCATTTCCAGCAGGCACACTCACAGGAGATGAAGCAGTCACCAACATTGGTGAAATGGAAAACAGAGGTGTCGAACTTGTGGTAAATGCCAACATTGTCAATACCTCGAACTTGAAATGGGACATCAGTTTCAACGGTTCTTATAACAAAAATGAGATTCTGAAACTCGACAATTCCAATTTACAAGACTTTATTGGCTATCCCGTTGGCGGCATTTCCGGCCAGGGACTGGACCAGCGAATTCAAATTCTCCGCGTTGGCTTCCCCGCCAATTCATTTTTCACTTATGAGCACATAAGAGATGAAAATGGCAATCCCGTACCCGATCAGGACAGAAATGGCGATCGGGTAACTGACGAACTCGATGTGTATATCGATCAAAACGGAGATGGAATAATCAATCAACAAGACCTGATTGTGGGGGAAAATCCAGCTCCCGATTTCATTCTGGGATTCACTTCAAATACACAATGGAAGAATTGGGATTTCTCTTTGACATTAAGAGCTCAGCTTGGCAGTTGGACTTACAACAATGTCTTTTCGCAAAATGGAGCCTTCGAAGGAGTAAACAACAACTTCGCTCCAAATAATATCCATCGATCAGCATACGCCAATGAGTTCACCAGCTATCAGGTATTATCTGATATATATGTCGAAAACGGCTCCTTTCTGAGGGTTGATAATTTCACGGTTGGTTACACTTTCAACAACCTGGAGGCCATCAATTTGCGCACCTATTTGACAGCAAGTAATCCGCTGTTAATATCCGGCTATAGCGGCCTGGACCCTGAGGCAGGTATCAATGGGATTGATAATAATATCTATCCGCGTTCTCAGACTTTCTTAATTGGTGTAAGTGCTCAATTTTAATCGCAGGATCATGAAAAAATTATTGGCAATACTTTCAATTTTCACTTTTACTGCCTGTACTGACCTGGACATCACTCCAAGAAACGGGGCAGTGGAATCTGTTGCTTTTGCAACCTTCGATGGCTACACCTCCTATTTAGCCAAAATATACGGTGCACTTTCTCTGACTGGAAACCAGGGACCTGCGGGTGATCCTGACTTGACGCTTGGTGGTGATGAAGGATTTTCAAGTTACCTCAGGGTTTTCTGGAAAATGCAGGAATTGACTACCGAAGAAGCAGTCATCGCCTGGGTTGATCCGGGTATACAGGAATTACACTTGCACGGATGGGGAGCAGACGATCCATGGTCGTTGCGATTGTATACACGAATATTCTTCAACATTTCATTGGCCAACGATTTCCTTCGAGTTTCTGAAAACCCAGTGGCTCCGCTTACTGAACCTGAACTAGCCACATTGGAAGAATATAGGGCAGAAGCCAGGTTTCTCAGGGCACTCTCCTACTGGCATGCACTGGATATTTTCCGAAACATTGCACTGACGACCTCCATTTCCTCTGAACTTCCTTTTCAGAGTACGCCACAAGAGGTTTTTGATTTCATCGAATCTGAATTATCAGCTATCGAAAATACGATCGCCGGAGCCGGACTAAATGAATATGGACGTGCCGATGCTGCAGCGGTTTGGATGTTGCAAGCCAAGCTTTTTCTTAACGCAAGTGTCTACATCGATTCCGATCGATCATCAGACGCCATAGCCGCCTGCGAAAAAGTCATCAATTCAGGTGTTTTCTCGCTGGCAAGTAATTATAATGAGTTATTCATGGGAGATAATCACTTGAGAAGGGATGAAATAATTTTTCCAATCATCCATGATGGAGAGGTTTCTCAAAGTTGGGGCGGCACAACGTTTTTGGTCAGAGCGAGCATTGGTGGTGCGATGCAGGACAACATGGACGCCTCAGGCAATGAGATCGAAGAAGAAGCACTAACAAACTACGGAGTACCCTCAGGATGGACGGGCCTGAGAACGACCAGCGGGTTGGTCAATAAATTTGATGCGGATGATTCGCGTGGCATGTTCTTCAGTGAGGGTCAAACTCTTGAGATCGAAGATCTTTCTGTATTTGAGGAAGGCTATGCCGTAGAAAAGTGGTCCAATATTGAAGCAACCACTGGCGAAAGAGCTTCAGGTATCGATCACGTAGGCACAGATTTCCCAATGTTCCGTCTGGCCGACGCCTATTTGATGCTCGCTGAGGCTGAATTGCGAAACAATGGTAGCGCCAGTGCGGGAAGTGTCAGTCGGATCAATGAACTACGTCAAAGAGCTTTTGGCGACAATACAGGAGATGTTGCTGCCAGTGAAATCACATTAGACTTTCTACTCGAGGAAAGATCGAGAGAGCTGTATTGGGAAGGTCATAGAAGAACGGATCTGATCCGGTTCGGAGCATTCAGTTCCAGCACTTATCTGTGGCCATGGAAAGGTGGTGTAGCCGAAGGAGAAGGTATCTCCGATCACTTAAGGATCTTTCCTATCCCCTCGACCGATTTGATTGTAAATCCTAATTTGAACCAAAACCCTGGTTATTGATGAAAAGATTATTAGTTGCCTGTTTAGCCTTGTTTGCCATCCAGTTAGAAGCTCAAAAACTGGATCAAGTAGAACCACCTTTTTGGTGGGCAGGTATGAAAAATCCGAAGCTGCAATTGATGGTACATGGTGAAAACATCGCTGATACCAAACCTGAGCTGAATTACCCTGGAGTTGAAGTAAAAGCTGTCACCAGTCTTCAAAGTCCCAACTATTTATTCATTGACCTGGAATTAGCTCCGGGCATTGAGCCTGGTTCTTTCGACATTTCTTTTAGACAAAGAGGCAAAACCAAAGCTACCTATAGCTATGAATTGAAAGAACGCGCTCAGGGGTCGGCTGAACGCCAGGGATTCAATACCACAGACGTACTTTATCTGATCACTCCCGATCGCTTTGCTAACGGAGACCCTTCTAATGACGTGATCGAAGGAATGCGGGAAGGCCTTAACCGGTCCGAACCATATGGCCGACATGGCGGTGATATCCGGGGTATCATCAACAACCTTGATTACCTGAAGGACCTTGGTTTCACTGCCATTTGGGTAAACCCGGTTTTGGAAAATGATATGGAAGAATGGTCTTATCATGGATATTCCACTACCGATTTCTATAAGGTAGATCCCCGATTCGGGACCAATGAGGAATATGCAGAATTGACACGCAAAGCAAAGGAGAAGGGTATCAAAGTAATCATGGACATGATTGTGAATCATTGTGGGTCTTTCCATTGGTGGATGGAAGACTTCCCCGCTAAAGACTGGGTCAATTATCAAGAGGAGTATTTGCGTGGTGAATACCAGATCACCACCCACCGCAAGCCTGTCGTACAAGATCCGTATTCTACGGCCATAGATCGCAAAGAATTCTTCGATGGATGGTTTGTAACAACCATGCCGGACATGAATCAGAGAAATCCTTACATGGCTACCTACCTGACTCAAAATTCCATTTGGTGGATAGAATTTGCAGACATGTCAGGAATCAGAATGGATACTTATCCTTACCCTGAAATGGATTATATGACAGAATGGACTTGTGCGGTAATGAACGAGTATCCGAACTTCAACATTGTGGGTGAAGAGTGGTTTGAGGACCCATCCATAGTCGCCTACTGGCAGAAAGGTAAGGATAATCCGAATGGCTACACCTCTTGCCTTCCAAGCCTGATGGATTTTCCCCTGCAGGCTGAATTAACAAAAGCATTGAACAATCAACGGGGAAATTGGAATGGTTGGCTCCCTGCTTATACAACTTTGGCCAATGATTTCTCTTACGCTGATCCTTCCAACCTTGTGGTTTTCCCGGACAATCATGACATGAGTCGTTTCTACACGCAAGTCAACGAAGACATGGATCTTTTCAAATTGGGCTTGGCCTATTACACCACCATACGAGGTATACCTCAATTCTATTATGGTACCGAAGTGTTGATGAGCAATCCCGGTACAACAGAGCATGGCATCATTCGAAGCGATTTCCCTGGTGGCTGGGCTGGAGATACCCAAAATGGTTTCACTGGCGAAGGAATGACTGATGAGCAAAAAGCTACGCAGGCCTACTTCAAAACCTTATTAACCTGGAGAAAAACCAGCGATGCTGTCCACAATGGCAAGTTGAAGCATTACAATCCGAAGCAAGATATCTATGTGTTATTCCGATTTACAGAAACTGATAAAGTAATGACCATCCTGAGTAAAAGCGACAAAAACGTTGATCTGGACTTGAGTCGTTTTTCTGAATTGATTAATGGCAATGAGAAAGGAAAAGAGATCATTTCCGGGGAGTCCGTGGACTTAAGTCAAGGCCTTACGGTACCGGCAATGACTCCCTTGATCATCGATTTTGACTGATCGTCACAACCGTACTTTTGTAATTTATCTCTTCTTTGATGTCGGATCAGAGAAGGGATAAATTACTTTTTCTACTCATCGCATCGTTTAATGCGTTCAACTTAATAGTTGGCTGATTCATCGAAGAATGAAAACGGTTTTGATTAAATTAAGGTGTTTTACAACCTTACCAATCAAATAAACCTACCATGAATAACATTCTTTATATCCTGGCGATCGTGTGTGCTATCTACGTCCTTTATGACGTGTGGATGGTTCAAAAAAAGATGAGCACGGGAACAAAGTTGATTTGGACAATTTTCGGCCTTATCTTCAACATCATCACGGCGATCGTTTACTTTTTTATGGTTAAAAAGAAGTAGCTAGCCCAACTTCTCAAGCAATTGTTCCCATTTTTCAGTGACCTCATTTAATGAGGTCTTTTTTTGTTGATACACCTGATTTACTTCTGATAATCGTTCTTCGTTTTCGTACACTTCTGGTTCCGCCAGTTGGGCTTCCAGCGTAGCGATTTCGCCCTCAAGCGTTTCAATGGTGGTCTCGATTTCACCTATTTCACGTTTCAAGGTTTTTTCCTCTTTATTGTCGAGCTTGGGCTTAGTGTTCTGCTTCTTTGACTTTTGGGGTTTATTTGAAGCTGACGATTCTGGAGTTTTGGATTGATTTTTTTCTCTTTGTTCCATCCACCACTCGAATTCCTCGTAAGTTCCAGGGTATTCTTTGATCTGTTGATCCTCTATCCACCATATCTTGGTAGCCACTTTGGAAATAAAATCTCTGTCGTGAGAAACCAATAAGAATGTCCCCTCAAACTGCTGCAAGGCCTGGACCAAAATACCTACTGAAAGCATATCCAGATGGTTAGTAGGTTCGTCAAGCATCAGGAAATTCGATTCTGAAATTAAAGTTTTAGCCAATGCCACCCTCGATTTCTCACCTCCGGAAAGTACTTTAATCTTCTTGAACACTTCATCATCAGTAAACAAGAAACAGCCAAGCACGCCGCGCAATTCCTGCTCCGTTTTACCTGTTCCTTGCTGCTTCAGTTCTTCAATGATCTCACTTTCAATATCCAGCGCTTCTAACTGGTGTTGAGCATAGAAAGAAGTCATCACATTATGGCCGAGCTCTACTTTCCCTTCGTGCGATTCTGCACCTCCAACAATTCTAAGTACGGTAGACTTTCCTTTTCCATTCGCTCCGATCAAAGCGATCTTGTCTCCTCGTTCAATATGCGCTACCGTAGCGTCAAGTATCTCCAAATCTCCATATGACTTGGAGATATTTTCCAGGCGTACTACATGACGCCCTGATTTGGTTTTGAAATTGAATTTGAAATTCACCTGCGCCGTATCATCTACTACTGCCTCGATACGATCCATTTTCTGCAACTGTTTGGCTTTCGATTGCGCTTGCTTGGCCTTGGTTGCTTTAGCTTTGAACCGCTCTATGAACCGCTCTGCCTGGCGAATTTTTTGCTGTTGATTCTCAAAAGCATTCTGCTGGATTTCATTTCGAAGCTCTTTCTCTTCTTCGTAGAAATCATAATTTCCTGCATAAGCGTGTAAATCGCCCTGATACACTTCTACAATCTTATCGATCGAAGCATTCAGAAACCTACGGTCGTGAGAAACAATAATGAAAGCACCTTCGTAGCTCTGTAAGTACCCTTCCAGCCACTTGATCGAAGGCAGGTCGAGGTGGTTGGTAGGCTCATCAAGCATCAGCAGGGAAGGTTGCTCCAACAGCAACTTGGCCAACATGACCCGCATCCTCCATCCTCCTGAGAATTCTCTCAACGGTCGCTTCAAATCTTCGGTTTTAAAACCGATCCCTTCTAATATCTCTTCTGCCCGGGACTGTATGGTGTAGCCCTCGACGGCCTCAAAACGCTCCTGTAGCTTGGCCAGTTTATTTACCAACTCGTCTCGATAGTTGGTTTCCATCTCGTGCAATACCTGATCCATTTGATGCTGCAGGTCATGAGCCTCCTGAAAAGCAAGCATAGCTACTTCCAAAATAGGCTCATCTGACTGATAACTCAACAGATCCTGATTTAAGAACCCGATTGTGATGCCCTTGCTCATGGATATATCACCTTCTGAGGGCTCTGTGTCTCCGGAGATCATCTTTAGCAGGGTGGATTTACCCGTGCCATTCAATCCAATAAGGCCAATTTTATCTTTTGGCGTAATGAATAAAGACGCTTCATCGTAGAGCACACGATCGCCTAGGAAATAGGACAGTTTATTGATACTAATCATGGGAGGACAAAGTTAGGGCCCTTCAATCCAAGAGAGAATAGAAAATTACCTGATTATAGCGATGCGATGCATCTTTTGACTGCAGCTTCCAGTTGGTCTCTGGTAAACGGCTTCTGTAAGTACTCCGCGATTTCTATCTCGTAGTTCGACATTACAGATGGTGGATGCCCGGAGCAAATAATAATTTGGGGGCTATGCTCTACCAACTCCATAAACTCTGGCCCTTCCAGGCCGGAAATATTTATGTCCAGGAAAATAAGGTCTGGCTTGAGTTTCTCAATATCCAGGGCAGCTTTTGTCGTGTCGCCATGGACTGCCAAAACGTCAAGACCGCCGATACGTACGAGATACTGCTGTAGCATTTCAGCAAAGTCCTCGTCATCTTCCACGATGATGCAAGAGTACTTAGTGCTCATTCGCCAAATTGAAAATTGAGATGGTTCATTAAACAGTAGACAAATCTAGAGAATTTTCCTGCCGAAGCAATCATGTGTTTCAAGTCAGTGGTTCTCAAATTTTACCGAAGCGAAAATTAGTCATTTATCTGAAAGAAGCATGTTGATTCGTCGAGCTTCCTACATGAAGCGGAATTTTTTGAACATGGACGTGCGGCATCCCTACAAATTTGAAGCAATTTCTTCCTTTACTCGAGGTGTTTCTGTTTTGGTGGGTGCGATGATCAATCGATTCCCCCGATTATACGAAATGTAATTCCATATCCAACCCATGAATACCATAAACTTTCTCCTGAATCCCATGATGGAAATGAGATGAATAAACATCCATACGAACCATCCAAAAAAACCTCCAAAACTGAAGCCCCTTGCGTCTACCACCGCGCGATTTCTACCAATTGTGGCCATCGATCCTTTATCCAAATATTGGAAGGTTGTTCTTTCTCTACCTGCCAGTCGTCGTTTAATATTTTTCCCCAGATGCCTCGCTTGTTGGATAGCTACCGGAGCCAGCATAGGCAAACCCTCTTCCCAGCCTTTAACATACTGAATAGCAACATCACCTATCGCATAAACGCATTTTGTTCCTGCCACTTCGTGGTATTCATTCACTTTAAGCCGGCCTCTATCAATTGATTCAGGGCCAAACCCTTCCGGCACATTCCCAACAACCCCGGCAGCCCAAATCAAACATCTGGATGGAAGTTCCTGACCATCATTCAACTTGACATGCCCCTCCTCGAAATCCATGACCCGTTTCTCCATCAGAACCTCCACACCAAAAGATTCCAGATAAGCCTTGGCCCTTCTACTGGCAGGTTTTGACATGGTATTGAGTACCTTATCGCTTCCTTCCACCAGGCAAATTTTCATTTGACTAAAATCTAGCTCAGGATAGTCCTTAGGCAAAATATGGTCTCGCAATTCTCCAATAGCTCCAGCCAACTCCACTCCGGTTGGTCCAGCACCGACAATCACGATCGTCATGTATTGTTTTAGCTCCTCTTCACTGTTGGCAAAAAGGGCTTTCTCAAAGTTATTGATTAACTGCGTTCTGAGTGCCAGCGCGTCTTTTACTTCTCGTAATTTCAGCGCCTGCTTCTCAATTTTTGCATTGCCAAAAAAATTTGTTTTGGAACCTGTGCCAATAACCAAATAGTCATATTTCAGGTCTCCAAGGTCCGTTTTCACAACTTGACTTTCCTGATCTACTGTGAGTACTTCTGCCAGTCGAAAATGAAAGTGATCATCATCTTGCAAAAACTCCCGCAAAGGACTGGAGATATCACCTGGAGATAGTCCCGCTGTAGCAACTTGATACAATAGCGGTATAAAAGTGTGATAATTGTTTTTATCAAGCATCACTGTTTCCACCGGGCAATTACGAAGTTTTTGGACCAGTTCAATACCCGCAAATCCCCCCCCAATAATCACTACTCTTGGCAGTTTGCTTGGGGGAAGACTACCCTCCAAATCTTTAACTGATGATTCGCTCATTTTTTAAAGCTGATGTTTATATAAAAACCTAAAACACATACCTGTAAGTTCTCCAATTCCTCGAAAAGATGAGGTCTTTTCGGAAATAAACCTACGGTCCCTCAAATGAGGTAATTGACATTAGATATTTCGGGTTAACCTTCCTGAGTCGGATTGCTATTCCAACTTTTTGGCACTCATTCTGTAACTCGACTTAACTTACAAGCCGAAATTTATGAAGCAGCCAAAAAAACTTGTCAAAGCCTGGTGCATGTATGACTGGGCCAATTCGGTTTATAACCTGGTTATTAACACCTCGATATTTCCGATCTATTACACGGCAGTCACCAGCCACATGGGTGATGGTGAAACAGTCAAATTCTTCGGCCACGAGATTATCAATTCAGTTCTCTATAGCTATGCCTTGTCATTTTCGTACCTGATTTCTGCGGTAATCTTGCCATTGCTGTCTGGCATTGCAGATTATACAGGAAAGAAGAAGCTGTTTCTTAAAATCTTTACCTATTTGGGAGCAGGGTCTTGTATGGGCATGTTTTTCTTCACCGGGGAGACGCTGGAATGGGGCATATTTTGTGTAGTCTTCGCTAGTGTGGGATATAGCAGTGGATTGGTATTCTACGACGCCTTTCTTCCTGAAATAGCTTCTGAAAAAGATACCGATAGAGTCAGTGGCCTTGGCTATGCCTACGGTTATTTCGGTAGCGCATTGATGATGATTGTCAGCCTAATCCTTATACAAATGTACGAGGTGTTTGGATTTACCTCCACAGGATGGGCAACCCGAACTGTATTTCTATTAGTTGGTGTCTGGTGGATTGGTTGGGCACAAATTCCCTTTCGCAAACTTCCAGACAATATTTTCCAGAAAAAGCCTTCCGGAAGCGTCCTGTTCAATGGCTATCTGGAGATTAAGAAAGTTTTCCGGGCTTTGAAGGGTCTAAGGAACATGAAAATGTATCTGATCTCATTTTTCTTTTTCAACATGGGCGTCCAGACCGTCATGTTACTGGCAACCTTGTTTGGGTCCAAAGAATTGAAAATGGAATCAGGTCAGCTTATACCTGTACTCTTAATCATTCAATTTGTTGGGGTAGCTGGTTCACTATTATTTGCCAGGCTCAGTGAACGGAAGGGCAATAAGTTTTCACTAAACACCATGATTACCATCTGGATTGGCGTTTGCTTTGGCGCCTACTTCGTTGATCAGGTAAATCAATTTTATGTGATTGCTGTCCTGGTAGGGCTAGTCATGGGGGGTATTCAGGCTTTATCCAGAGCCACATTTTCCAAATTGATCCCGAAAGACACAGAAGATCATGCCTCGTTTTTTTCCTTTTTTGATGTGACCTTCCACGTAAGCGTGGTACTGGGAACGTTTAGCTATGGGTTCATTGAGCAGGTGACAGGATCGATGCGAAATAGCACATTGGCACTGGCTATTTTTTTCATTTTAGGAATTGTTTTCCTCACTCAGGTACGAATGAAACATGTCACTGCCACATCCGAAACTTAATCTTCCGCCAGCAGAATTGCGCTTGGAACGTCAGGGAGAGGAGCTGTACGTTTTCGACATCATTCGCAAAAAAATGATCTTCCTGACTCCTGAAGAATGGGTACGGCAACACTTTCTCCACCTGATGATCAACCATTTGGCTTACCCGAAATCATTGATTAGAGTGGAATCGGGGTTGACCTACCATAAAAAAGACAAACGAAGTGACCTTTTGGTTTATGATCGTTCTGGCAAGGGTTTCATGCTCATTGAATGCAAATCGTATAAAATTGAGATGGGTAAATCCACCTTACATCAACTAGCAACGTACAACAAGATTCTCGATGCCGATTACGTGGCAATCACGAATGGCGTGCGCCATTTTTGCTGGCAAAAAAAAGAGGATCGTAGTGGCTACGATCCTCTGGAAAACTTCCCTTCTTTTCCTGGTTCTTAGAAGATTAAAGGAATTTCTTTACATCTGTGTAAGGTAAATCAAAGGCGTCAGCAACTCCTTTGTATACCACATCGCCATTGATTACATTCAGGCCAAGTTCCAATTCTTTGTTATCCTGACACGCCTTTTTCCACCCTTTATTTGCAAGTTGAATTGCATATGGCAACGTAGCGTTCGTCAATGCCAAGGTGGAAGTATATGGTACCGCTCCTGGCATGTTGGCCACGCAATAGTGCAATACATCATCAATAAAATACGTCGGATCTTCATGTGTTGTGGGCTTGCACGTCTCGATACAACCACCTTGATCCACAGCGACATCTACCAATACGGCTCCAGGAGCCATTTCACTTAACATGTCTCGAGTAATCAGATGAGGAGCCTTTGCTCCTGGTATCAATACAGCTCCGACAATAAGATCATGTGTCGTGATCAATTCCCGAATGTTGTATTCATTGCTCATGAAAGTGTTCACGTTTGCGGGCATCACATCGTCCAGGTAACGCAGCCTTGACAAGCTGATATCCATGATCGTAACATCCGCTCCAAGTCCTGCAGCCATCTTAGCGGCGTTAGTGCCCACAACACCACCTCCCAGAATCAATACTTTTGCTGGTCGAACGCCGGGTACTCCACCTAGAAGAATACCACGGCCACCCATTGGTTTTTCCAGGTACTTGGCTCCTTCTTGTATAGACATTCTGCCTGCTACTTCGGACATGGGCACTAATAGCGGCAACGATCGGTCAGGTTTTTCAACAGTCTCATAAGCCAGGCAAACCGATCCACTCTCCATCATCGCCTTTGTAAGGGGTTCGTAAGAGGCAAAATGAAAATAAGTGAATACCAGTT
Organism: Cyclobacteriaceae bacterium; assembly: GCA_965215825.1. Classification (GTDB taxonomy): domain Bacteria; phylum Bacteroidota; class Bacteroidia; order Cytophagales; family Cyclobacteriaceae; genus JAWPMT01. Next base: position 4,906,216 of record CBDCEM010000003.1, read on the forward strand.
GATCCTTCTTGATGAGCTTATACTCAGGCTCGATGGGCTCTTTCACTTTGATGATCATCTCAGCAATCTCATACACTGCTTCAATGCTGGGCAACACAGAGGCGCCAGCATCAATGTAATTCTCATCAGAAAAACCACTACCATTGCCGGCCGTAGATTGCACATGAACCGTGTGACCATGCTTGGTCAGCTCTTTAACTCCTGCAGGGGTTAATGCCACTCGATTCTCGTTGTTTTTGATTTCTTTAGGGACTCCAATAACCATTATAAAAATCGTTTATTCCGGGTTAAAATGTGAGCAAAGATGGCGGACCTATTTGAGATTTTATTCAACTTTTGATCAATAAATCTCGTTATTTTACAACGGCCAAAGGAATAAAAAGCCAGATTGAGTAATTCAGTATATAATTTTTAAAATCAAGTATTTATGAAATTATATTTGATTAATAATCTCGAATCTGTCGGTAATTTTTAGTTTATTCCGTACTCTCCCTTGAAATGCTCGCCGTTTATTAATAAATTTGTTACCTCTGAAAGATAAAATTCCGATTCATGATCGATAGCAAAACCACCTCTACATCGACCAAAATCACCTTATCAAAGGACGAAATCCTAAAAGATTTTGCGCTTGCGGTAGAGAGCAGGCAAGCAAGCCTTATGGGTCGCAAAGAGGTGTTTATGGGAAAAGCCAAATTTGGCATTTTCGGTGACGGAAAGGAACTACCTCAACTGGCAATGGCGCGCTTTTTTCGCAATGGCGATTTTCGATCTGGTTACTATAGGGACCAGACTTTCATGATGGCCATCGACCAATTGACGGTTCAGCAGTTTTTCGCGCAACTCTACGCACACACAGATGTTAAGGAAGAACCCGCTTCCGCCGGAAGGTTAATGAACGGTCACTTTGCTACTCGTTCACTAAATAGCAAAGGAGACTGGAAGACACTCACTGATATGAAAAACAGCAGTGCGGATATCTCATGCACTGCTGGTCAGATGCCTCGCCTGTTAGGGTTGGCTTATGCTTCTAAGCTGTATCGCGAAAATCCCGACCTTCAGGAGTTCAAAGATTTTTCAATCAATGGGAATGAAATTGCCTATGGAACTATTGGCAATGCATCTACATCCGAGGGACACTTTCTGGAAACACTTAATGCTGCCGGTGTTCTTCAGGTACCCATGGTCATATCCGTATGGGATGATGAATTCGGCATCTCTGTTCCTCAGAAATATCATACAATCAAAGAGAGCATTTCCAAAGCGCTCGCGGGCTATCAAAGAGAAGAAGGATCTAATGGCTTTGAAATCTTAGTTGCTCGTGGCTGGAACTATCAGGAGTTACTGGACACTTATGCAAAAGCTGAGGAATTTGCGCGGCAGACTCATACTCCCTGTCTGGTTCATATAACAGAACTGACCCAGCCTCAGGGACACTCCACTTCAGGTTCGCATGAGCGATATAAAACAAAAGATCGCCTGGCCTGGGAGGAGGAGTACGACTGCCTCCTTCAAATGAGAAAATGGATCCTCGAAGAAGAAATGATCGATGAGGAATCATTGGTTCAAATCGAAAAGGATGCCAGGCAAAAAGCTAAGAAACAAAAAGATGCAGCTTGGAAGGCATTTCGGGCTGACCTTCAGCAGGAACTGGAAGAAGCATCAAAATTGATACAGCAGGCGATCGACGGGACAGCCCAAGCTGCTAAACTCACAGAAATCGCTAACTCCCTAAATGAAACATTAAATCCGATCAAATCGGATATCCTTCGTAGCGTACGCAAATGTCTCCGATATCTGAAGGATGAAGAAACAGAAAGCAAACGCGAATTACAAGAGTGGTTGCGAGAAACGCGGAAAACAAGATTTGACGAATACAGCTCACATATGTACAGTGAGTCTTCTCAAGCCGCGATTAAGGTTGGAGAAGTAAGACCCGAATACAAAGAAGACAGTCGAATGGTCGATGGTCGGGAAGTACTGCAAGCATGTTTTGATCATCATCTTTCCACAAACCCGCTCGTCTTTGCCATTGGTGAAGATGTGGGTAAGATTGGAGATGTAAATCAAGGTTTCGCAGGTCTTCAGGAAAAACATGGTGAATTGAAAGTAACCGATACAGGAATCCGTGAGACCTCTATCATTGGACAAGGAATTGGCGCGGCACTAAGGGGTTTGCGACCAATTACAGAAATCCAATACCTGGACTACCTGTTATATGCAATCCAGACCCTATCCGACGACCTTGCTACTTTGCAATACAGAACCAAAGGCGGGCAGAAAGCACCATTAATTATTCGTACCAGGGGTCATAGACTGGAAGGCGTATGGCACTCTGGCTCACCGATGAGTATGATACTCGGCGCACTTAGAGGCATTTATGTACTGGTTCCAAGAAATATGACCCAGGCTGCTGGATTTTACAATACGATGCTTGCCTCCGATGATACAGCGATCATTATTGAATCTCTAAATGGTTATCGCCTGAAAGAGAGAATTCCCGAAAACCTGAAGGATGTTAAAACTCCCCTTGGTGTTCCTGAAATTCTTCATACCGGAGAAGATTTGACCATTGTTACTTACGGTTCTACCTGCAGAATCGTCATGGAAGCCGCCAGTCAACTTCGTGAATTTGGGATAAGTGCGGAAGTGATTGACGTCCAAAGCTTACTTCCTTTCGATCGAACGGGAACCATTGCCAGTTCAGTACGAAAAACGAATCGGGTACTTTTTGTTGACGAAGACGTCCCTGGTGGAGCAACTGCTTTTATGATGCAGCAAGTACTTGACAGAGATGGCGCCTATCAATACCTGGACTCTAAACCAAGGGCACTCTCAGGCATGAACCACCGGCCTGCCTATAGTTCTGATGGAGACTACTTCTCAAAGCCAAACGCTGAAGACATCTTCGAGGAAGCTTATGCAATGATGGCCGAAGTGAAACCGGGAGAGTTTTCAGATCTTTATTAAAGTGATTTGACCCACCTGCGAGCAATTATCTGAACCATTTCAAAGCGACCTAGACAATATTGAGCTCTCAAGTAAGCTGTTATTTAACTTGAGTGTTCCCGTGAAGGCCAGATCATGGGTGAACCATGCTCATTAGCCTTGAAAATGGAATCCATTGAAAAGATTACATGGTTTCGGAGGGAGTGAATCTCTACTCTTCGAAATCGATGAGATCACCAAGAATGAATTCCGGGGACACCTCCACGTTGCTTTGGTGTAGCTTTCGATCAAAAATGTAGAATTGTAGTTTGAGTGTATCGCTGGGATCTAGTTTTCTGAAATGATCAATAGCTATATCAAAGGCAACTTCTGACACCAGTGGTCCTTGCTTTTTTGCGGGTAATTCCACATCGAATCTTCCATAAATAGGCAATCTTGCCGGATTCAAAGGGTTCTGCCCAACTGACAAAAATCCAAACTTACTCTTCTTTAGTATGGACAGATAAATATTATGATGAAATGGGTTCCGGTGAATGAGAACAGTATCTGACAGAACAGTTCCATCTGACGCGCTATCCATTAGCAGGTAGTCAAACCCATTGTAAGCGGGCCGATCTCCTTCACTAAAGAAAAATCGCTCTCCATTTGGTTGCAGGCGGAAAAAAGGAGTATGAACTTGATTGGAGCGCTTCACTAACTGATCATTGGCATCCAGGATAAGATCAAACTCGTGAAAAGGAACAAAATTCTGCTCCGGCTTCAGTCCCATATCCCCATCACCATCCTGTAAATTAAAAGTCAATCGAACTGCTTCCAGATCTTGATCTACCTCGATGAATTCCATCGCCTCAAAACTGATAGCCGGTTCAGCGGGTAACTCCACAGTTTCTTCACAGCCGAGCATGAACGAGATACTCAAGAATATCGTAAAGAAAAATTTGGTTGTGAATTTCATGCAATCCCTAAATTAAAAGACAAAAGCCCGAGTTTCCTCAACATTGCTTCTATTTAGATCAAGGTCATAGATAAAAAACCTTATTTCAAATAGCGTCATTTTCAAGTGAAGAGGAAAAAAGCTGTGAAACCAATGGGTCATTATTAGATTCATAGTATCGATGTACCTCCAACTGATACTAATTATTGAAGATCGCTCAATACAAAATCGGGAGTTTCTTCCACGTTACTTTTATTCAGTCGCTGATCATAAATGAAGAAACGTAGTTTAATGGTGTCGTTCCTGAATATGATTGGGAAAGCTTGTGATTGCATTGCGTAGTTAATCGTGCCAGACAATGCACGTCCCTCCTGAAAGTTTTCAAAATCAAAAATTGGAATTCGGGAATCAAAATCCTCGAAAAGCTCATCGTTGATCAAGGTGTACTGACCACCAGCTTTCCTTAAGAGATCTATGCGAATGTTCTTGCTGAATTCATTCTCTGCCACCAACACCGTATCCCCAAATGCCTGTCGTATGAACCAGTCTCTGGTACTATATGGAGGGGGATCATAGGTATCACTAAATAACTCACGTTCCGAGCGATCGAAAGGATTTACTGCAAACAAAGGTGGTCTTACTCCCCCAGGATTACCAAAAAACACCAGGCTATCATCACTGTCTCTGATCTCATTCAGGGAATGAAAGGGAGGGAAAATCTGAGCTGGATCTAATCCAATATCACCATCGCCATCTTGAAAATCGAAACTGAGCACCAGCGTATCCGCAGCACCGTCGACTTCTGAGAAGCGTAGGCTTTTATATTTGATTTCCGGAATCTCTGAAAATTCGGGCGGATCGAAGCATCCAGACACTAAAATCAGAAATGTGGCAACATAAAATAAGAATAGAACCTTTTTCTTGTTCATATGCTTAAGGACAAAAGTAAATTTACAATCCCTTATGGGAGAAACTCATGTCATTTTCAGATAGTTTCAAAAAAGACATATATCAGATCGAAGAAAAGGAATTCGAAGCTGCTGCAGTCGAGTTATTCGACTATCAGTGGCATGAAAACGAACTCTATCAATCGTATTGCAAATTTCTGAGCAAAAACCCTACCAATGTCAGGCGCATTGCGGACATCCCTTTCTTGCCGATATCTTTCTTTAAAAGTCATGAAGTAAAAACAGGCAATTGGACGCCTGAGAAAATTTTTAAAAGTAGCGGAACAGGAAATACTTCAAGAAGTCGACACCTTGTCAAAGATCTGCGCTTCTATTTGGGCAATACAACCAGAGCGTTTGAGACTTTCTATGGAAATGTAAACAAGTATCAAATCCGAGCCTTACTCCCATCCTATCAGGAGCAGGGAGATTCCTCACTGATTGCCATGGTGGATCATTTCATGTCGCAAACTTCCGGCTCTTCCTACTACCTTAATCGAGACGAGGAGTTGGTTCGGGATTTGCGTCAAAACCCATCTTCCACCATTCTGATTGGCGTCTCCTATGCCTTATTGGACCTGGCGGAAAATTATAAATTGGATCTCAATAATAGCATTATCATGGAAACGGGTGGCATGAAAGGTCGACGAAAAGAAATGATCCGCGATGAATTGCATGGAACATTAAAACCTGCCTTTCATGTAAGTGAAATACACTCGGAATATGGAATGTGCGAACTATTCACTCAGGCTTATGCCCTAAAGAGAGGTCTATTCAAGTTTCCCAAATGGGCCAAAGTTCTGATTCGTGACATCAATGATCCCTTTGTTTATTTACCTGTTGGCCGCACGGGTGGAGTGAATATTATAGACCTGGCCAATGTAGATTCCTGTGCCTTCGTAGAAACGAAAGACTTAGGTACTGTAGGAGACAATGATGCCTTTGAAATCCTTGGCAGGTTCGATAATTCAGATATTCGAGGCTGTAACTTGCTGATTTAGAGCAATAAATAAATTATTCCCGTTCAGATAATATTATACCCTTTTAGGGGTTTTAATAGAAAATAAATTGGATTGTAAGGAACTAGCACCTATTTTTGAATACTTAAGAGAATTATCTCCTTTACGTTTTAAGCTACAGACTATGAAATTAAAAGTTATACTCTTTTGCCTGGTAGTATTGGGAATGGCTGCTTGTACTCAACGTACATGCCCTACTTATGCCCAAAACGACACAGTTGAAGTTGAGCAAAACGAAGCCAACGTTTAAGTTGTTGGCTCAAGCATATTTAACTACATCTGCCGCTGTGATCTGGTTTCCGGCCATGATCACTAGTCGTTCGACGACATTCCTCAATTCGCGGATATTTCCGCTCCATTCCAGCTTTTGAAGCTCGGACAGAGCTCCTGCGTCCATTTCAACCTTATTATCGCCATATTCAGCAGCAATTTCACTTAGAAAGTGCTCGCACAATAGTGGTATGTCTTCGAGACGATCTTTAAGACTTGGCACTTTGACAACAATTACACTCAATCGGTGATACAGGTCTTCCCGGAACTTTCCATCAGCTATTTCTTGCTTTAAGTCTTTGTTAGTAGCGGCAAGTACACGGACATTTACCTTCTTTGATTTATCCCCACCTACTCGTGTGATCTTACTTTCCTGAAGGGCGCGTAGGACTTTGGCTTGTGCTGATTGGCTCATGTCTCCAATTTCGTCCAGAAACAACGTACCTCCGTTCGCTTGTTCAAACTTCCCTATTCTTTGCTTGTGAGCGGAGGTAAAGCTTCCTTTTTCATGACCAAAAAGTTCGCTCTCAATCAACTCGGCAGGAATCGCTGCGCAATTCACTTCTACCATAGGCCCGGTAGCACGACCACTCTTCTCATGTAACCAGCGGGCAACCAGTTCTTTGCCAGTCCCATTTCCACCCGTAATCAAAACACGAGCTTCTGTCGGGGCCACTTTATCAATGGTCTCTTTTATTTCTACTATGCTGTCTGATTCACCTACGATATCGTACGTTTTGTTGATTTTTCGTTTGAGTGTCTTCGTCTCTTGTACCAGATCTGATTTATCCAGGGCATTCCGAATCGCCAACAATAACCTGTTCAGGTCCGGTGGCTTCTGAATGAAATCAAATGCTCCTTTTTTTGTGCACTCAACGGCCGTTTCAATTGTACCATGTGCAGAGATCATAATGAAAGGGGAAGCAATCCCCAGTTCCTGTGCGCCATCCAACACATCCGTCCCATCCTTTTTGGGCATCTTGATATCGCAAAGTACCACATCATAGGTATTGGCTTTTAACTTCGCTAGTGCGACTTCACCATCTTCAGCCTCCTCTACTGTGTATTTCTCGTATTCTAATATTTCTCGAAGTGTGTCGCGAATGCTTTTTTCATCGTCGACGATCAGGATCTTGGACATTCGTTGTGTTTTTTTTTATTTTTTCACCTTGAATCTAAACGTTTCCAGCATTGGAAAACACCTCATTTTGCTGGTCACTCACTAGGAGAATTATAGCTGAAATGGGATTCATTAAATATGGTAATTCTTTTCTCAAAAGCTCCGACTCAAGTTTCGTGCCGGATTTGTAAAAATAAAAAGAAGCAAGCCGATAAGCCGGGTTCTGTCGAGGTTCATCATTTATCTTGCCCTGATATTGCTATTAGGATCTAACGACCTACCCATCCCACCAGAACGAGCCGTTCTGAATCAAAGAGACAAGTCTCTATAAAATGCGGGACCTATTTGGTCTTTCAACTCACAAGGTTTACCATGCGTCTCTTCTCACGAAGCGACCGGTAGGCTCTTACTCTACCTTTTCACCCTTACCTCCGGCGACAAGTCGTCAGTGGCGGTACGTTTTCTGCGGCACTTTCTCCTCCACCTTACGGCAGAGACTTCTCATTAAGAAGTGTGATGCTCTATGTTGCCCGGACTTTCCTCCCTGCCATAATCGGCAGAGCGATGAACTGGCTTGCTTTCGCAAAACTAGCAGGAATATCAATTAATGTCTTCACCAGTAATGGTCAACTCCCAATCATCCGCCACCTGGGCAACCTCAAGAATCATCTCTTTAATGATGGCGGCATTCAAATTATCCAGGTAGAAGGACGCTTCAGCTTTCAAATAGTCATCTTCTGCCATGAAACGTGTGTGGATAAAGTCGGCACTCGCTGCAAGGATCTCCGAGTATTTAATCGGTGAAAAAAGTTTGCAAATTTTTGAATCCACTCGTATCATCTCCCGGCCATCCGAGTGCTCTTTGATCTCAGCGATGACAGTCTGATTGCGGCCATTGGCTAAAGGCAGGATAAAAACAGATTTCTTATCGTCGTATTCGTCGTAGGTACCGTTTGCCTCTTTAGCAAACTGAGCACTGAAAGCTCTAAAGTCCATAGGTTTCTTTTAAGAGAGTGATGATAGGTGCCTATCAAGTTACAGATTCCTAAGTGCAATTGCAATTGAAGACCCTGGGAGTCATACTGAAGTACCGAGCTGCAATGATTCTGAGTTGAAATTCCAGGCCGTACTTTGGATCAATGCAGAGGTTCATTATTTTGGTGGAACTTTTGATTTGTAAATACTAAGATCAAAAGTGCTGGTGAAAATTTTCATTAGCATAAATACACAAAACAATCTCCTATGGGAATCCTGTATATACTATTAGGTGCAGCTTTTGGGGCAATTATTACCTATTTACAACTGCAAAACACGCCTCATGTCAATAATGAAGAATTACAGAAATTGAAACGAAAAGATCACTCCCTGGATCTAAGGATAAAATCGGGAGAAGAGAGACATCAACGATTAGAAGAAGAATTGAAATTAACTAAAGAAATATGTGATCAAGGAGAGCGTGAATTGCTCAAGCTAGATACTGAAATAATAGCCGTTAAAGCACAACTAGAGTCCGTAGAAGAAAGAAATTCTAACGATTTAATTTCACAACAAGAAACTCCGATTGTAAATCGAAACGATGAGACAACAAGGTTAGAGAAGCAACTTAAAGCGCTATTGATTGAGAAATCTGAATTAGAAATCGAAAAAACAAGCTTGGAAAAAGAGATCGTACAGGTAAACAGAAGAATGGAGAAGGTGGTAAAAGATCTAAAGAAAAGAATCATCATCTGTGATGAACTGAATCATGCACTCTCAAAAGAGAAAGAAGATCATCAAGCTTTAAAAGAGAAGCACAACATTCAAAGCACCGCGATCCAGTCACTAGGTAAAAAATTCAACTCAGACTTTCAGAGCATTGCCTCCAAAATCTTGGAAGAACTGGAATCACGACAAAAGACTGAGCAATAGATTTCGATTGTAAAAGGCCTGCTAATACCAAAACCTAATTTACCTTCGCTGAGGTTCTGCCTGCGGATGGGATCTGGATAGCCGGCTCTTCAGTATCCCGACTTTTCTTGATCAATTGCTGAAACTGGTCAAAGGAACGGATGTATTGAAAACTGATCCCGGTTTGTTGGTTGTTTTCAGAATTGGCAGTAAGGTTTTGGCTCGATTTACTAAAGAACTTGGCGCGCCATCTTCCATCAGGTGAAAGCAAATACTCTACTGCCCAATTTCCAATTAGGTTATTGTTGCCGTCACCAAAATTCGTAGTGGTGCCATTAACCTGATTGTTGAGACTACTTCCTCCACTCACCCTTAACCTGCCATCTAGAAATGTATAGGCAAGTCGATACTGAAAAGTATTGAAAGCATCCTGATCCAGGCCGGCCAGATCAATATCCACTTCGAGGTTTTCGTTGGACTGGCTCAACCAGTAACTCAATTGATTAGCAAGTAATTCACTAACACTTCCTGAAATACCTCGTCCGACGCCCCCTACCACAAAACTATTTTGTGGTGAAAGTTTTCTTAACATGAGTAAGCTAAATACCTGACGGTTCAGCTCATCTTCTCTGTCATTCGTCGTGATGAGGAATCTCCTCAAACCCTGGCTGTCTACTCCCGGCAGTACGGTAACGTCCTCGGCCGTTTCGATTTCGAAAGAGATCTCAGGTTTTAACATACTCCCTTTTAGTCCCAGTACTACCAGAAAAGGAATCTTAGATGAATTAGTGATGCTTGGGTCCCACTGACTAAGCGTAGCCAATTGACGATACGACGCCTTCAAGTCTACAATTCCCTGATAGGGATCACCCACCCAACTGATCGTTCCACCTTTTTCCAAGACGAATTCCTTGTTGATACCAGGTACGGTGAAATTGTACGCTCCTTGCTCGATTTCCAGCCCCCCAAGTAAGTTAAATTCCCCATTGGGGTCCATCTTGAATTGTAAGTTGCCCTGGGCCCTGCCTCTTAGAATATCTCCGGATTGCGCGTCAAAGATCATTTCTGCATAGGCATCAGAGGTGATATTCAAATCCATCTGTATGGACATGCCTGTTGATTCCCTTTGGCGACTTACAATTACTTCTGGGTCGGGAGTCGCATTAGGGTCGACGAATGTAATAAAGTCCTCTTGTTGAACACTGGCACTGGACTCGAGTGGGAAGAAAATCCGGGTACCAGGTTCGGACTTGATTTCCGCATTGAGACTCAGCTGACTAATTGGTCCACTCAACTTGAGTGATCCGGTACCATAAGCCCGGCCATAGTATACATCACTATCCACGGCGGTGGTGTTGAGCATCTGCAGCTTGTTGAAACTGGCGTTGAAATCCATTTGCATGTCTTTTAACTGATCATGATAAATGCTTCCAAAAAGTTTTCCTCGTCCATTCAACCCGTCGGTAATGTCTAAACCCCGTAGCGCGATCTCATAGGAATCAAAGTCTATGGATCCGTCAAATGTATATTCAGCTTTGGTGTAATTGAACAAGGCTTTGCCTCCCTCGATTTTACCCGAACCGTGAAAAGCAGGATTAGATAGTCCGCCCCCAATGTTGACCTTGCCGGAGATCGTACCTGCCATTTGACTAAAAAGACCCTCCACAAAAGGTTCAGCCATATTTAGAGCTGCCCTATCAAAATCTACTTCCAGGTCAAGTTGTTGAGATTTATCATTAGGAGAATACTTACCACTCAGTTCCACGGTATTGATCCCTTCTGTCAGAATCTTGAAATCCATTACCACCGCCTCTTCCTCCGCGTCCCACCTGGAAAATCCTTCCAAATCTCCCATTTGCAGATTATCTACACCCATATTTCTGATGCTCACCTCACTAGCAACCTTTACAAGGGAATCGCTCAGGGTACGAGTAATAATACCTTCCGCGTTGAGCTGTCCACTCAATTTCTTCGAAATAAAAGGATCCAGGTTTTCCAGTTGAAAATTCTTAAACTTAAAGTCAATAAAGGTGGAGGACACCTGAGAAGTTTCACCTCCCAATTGAAAGGACTGTTCGCCACTGGTGAATCCCAATTTCACGAGGTGCAGTTGCTCTTTTTCCCAATTGATACGGTTCTCCGGATTGACGACCCACCTGTTACCAAGCACATCTATCTTGGATGGTTTGATCTTCAACATGATTGAATCAGGAAAGTAAGTGACTTCAGAATTAAGAACAATCCTATCATCCAGCAAAGGCTCAGTTACTCTGACTTGTGAAGTAATTTCATTGTTGAACCACGTGGACTCAACAGATAGTTTGGTTGTTGGGTTAGTCCATGTCCAATTTTGATCCGCAGAAGACAATTGAATGATCGCCAAAACATCGGGAGAATTGATGTCCCTGGAAGCATTCACATCAATAATATTATTGTAAAATTCATTTCCATTAATTGCAATCGTATCCATTTCCGAATACATGGAAAGATTGACATTCTTACTCTTTCTGAAAGATGCTTCCACAAAAGAATTATCTGAAAGTTGAACAGGAAGATTAAATAGCTTCAAAAGCGAATTGATATCGACTACATCCAGTCGGACATCCCACTCGTAGGACCGCAGGCTATCAGCGCTTTGATCCTCCACTAGAAAAAATTCTCCGCTTCTATCATTGGTAAGCAATTCGTAATAGGACTCTATCACTCTAGGAAGGTCCTCCAACAATACCGTGGGCACGAACTTCCCTGAAAAATCACCTTTGAGTTCCGGTGAGTCAAGGATGTAATGTCGCTGATCGCCTAAGGTTGACGCGTCCAGCTTAAGCGTGTGCATCGTCTTCGAACCATATTGATTCTCAATGGTAGCGTTTCGAAATTCTATACTTCCTGTAACTTCATCAATATTCAGGTTTTGCACATTGACGGATACCGATGTATTGAAATTGAGTTTCTGCTCGCTGAAGTTCAGGTCATAAAGATGTAGTGTATCCACTTTGGCTTGAGCAAACAGCCGTTCTGTTTCTGTGGTATAGTCGAGAATAGCCAACCCTTCTATTCGACAATTAGGGTCTTTCACAAAAAAATCTCCTTTGAAAAATTTGGAAGCGAAATTCCCTTTGATCTCCATACTATCATAGGAATATTCATTGAGAATCAGGTTTTGTGCCTTTGCATCTACGTAAAAATCTGCCTTCTCCTTTGTTATGCCTGAACCTTCAATTTTTCCTTGTAAATCCAGTGTGGCAACGGCATTATTTTGAACAGCTCTCCCCAAATCAAAGTCTTCGAGCGTCACGTGGCCCGAGTACTTAGCATCCTGCAACCGATCTGGTATCTTAAAATTGATATCTGTTACCACATTTCCATGGGGCGTATCAAATTTTGCACTGGCTACAAAATCTTTCATAAAGCCCAGGAAGTTTCCTTTGATCATAATATCATCGCGGAAAGTGTACTTACCCAGGTATCTCTTGATGTCACTGGATTTCAAGGTGCCGGAAGCTACATTCAGATCAACGAAAGTGTTTTCAATATTTGGTAATCCAATGAGTTGTGCATTTCCAGTGAGGCGCGTTCCGGATAAAAGAGAAACATCTAAAGCTGGAACATAGAGACTGGAGACTGGGCCTTTCAGTCGAGAAGTGACATGGATCACAGTATCAAAGCTTTGATCCAGGTTTGCAAAATATCTTAGGTCCTCAAGTCCAATGTCCGTGTTGACAAGATTGATGTCCATCTTCACACTATCAGTGAATTGCCCGAGGTTCCCAAACTCATTGAAGGACAGAGCTACCGAATCACGCACTAAGCTATGAGGCGTAATTAATTCCAAATCCGAGAGGACAATATGTTGAGGATCTATAAAAACATCCGAACTCCAGTCAGTGATCGTCATCCCCGAATTCAGATCCTTGCCCTGAAGCGACAGCATTCTAAAACGAACGGCACCCGAGTCCAATGACAAATCATGAAAGTAACCTTCATGCATATTGAAAGCAACATGTCCCAGGTCCAGCTTGTCATTATCCTTTGGTTCGATTCTGAGATCATTGTAATTGACTGTAACGTTGGTCAGTTCAACATTTCCAATGTAAATGGGTGGTGTAGGTTTTCCTGTATCCTTCTCTTTATTTAATTTAATTTGATTAAGGAAAGTGATCAGGTTGATGGAAGTACTGTCATTGTACTTCGTTAGGTATACTTCTATGCCCTCAAGAATAATGTCATCCAGATGCAGGCTTTCCTGATCGAATGCATGAAGTAAATCAAAATTGATACTAATTTCTTCAGCAGAGATCATTAGAGAATCCTTAAAATCGTATAGTCGAAAGTCCTTTCCGCTGGCAAAATCAAGCCATGACATCCTTACTTCTCCTAATTCAGCTCGGTGATCAGTTAACTCAGAAAGCTTTGACAGGGCCTGCTGCGCCAGGTATTGTTTTGCTGATGGGACCTGTAAAGCCAGCAAAATCACCATGATTAAGATAAAAACAGACAAAATTACCCACAGCAAGGACCGGTAGATTCCTGTTATTATTCTATTTATTGTCAACTTTGCCTTCACATTCCAATCTCAATGGGTACTATACTGGGCATCGAATCTTCTTGTGACGAAACCTCTGCAGCCATCTGTCACGATGGCAAAGTAATCAATAATATAATCGCCACACAATCGATACACGAGCAATTCGGGGGTGTTGTACCTGAACTTGCCTCAAGGGCTCACCAGCGCAACATTGTTCCGGTGGTTCACGAAGCACTTGCTACTGCAAAGATAAACGCTTCTGATCTCGATGCTATTGCCTATACTCAGGGACCTGGTTTACTTGGAGCATTGTTGGTAGGTAGTTCTTTTGCCAAGGCCATGGCTTTTGCGCTTGACATCCCAATCATTTCCGTAAACCACATGATGGCCCATGTACTGGCTCACTTCATTGATGAGCCAGCTCCCAAATTTCCATTTTTGTGCCTCACGATCAGCGGCGGTCACACGCAAATCGTGAAGGTGACAGACTATCAAGAAATGACTATCATCGGCCAGACCCGGGACGATGCTGCTGGCGAAGCTTTTGATAAAGGCGCTAAACTGCTGGGACTTCCTTATCCCGGAGGACCATTGATCGATAAGCATGCCAAAGTCGGAGACTCCAGGCGATTCAAATTCGCAGAGTCCGACATGCCTGATCTCGACTATTCATTCTCTGGAATCAAAACAAGCCTATTGTATTTTCTCAGGGATCAACTAAAAACCAACGATCAGTTTATCGAGCAAAACCTCGATGACCTCTGCGCTTCTTATCAGCAAACTATTATAAATATGCTGATCAAAAAGCTGAAGAAGGCAGTTAAGGAAACTGGTATCAAAGAAATTGCCATTGCTGGCGGGGTTTCAGCCAATCAGGGACTCCAACAGCAATTAAAAACAGAAGCGGAGCGACACAGTTGGCAATTGTATATACCTAAGTTAGAATATTGCACAGACAATGCCGCAATGATTGCAATCTCGGGATATTACAAATATATTGGCGGGAAGTTTGATAGCCTTCGGGAGAGTCCACTACCCAGAATGTCTTTTTAGTCATTCTTATTCAGGCTCTTTCTTACTGATGTCTGGCGGCATTGATGGAAATTACTAGAGGCGCGGAAACAAAATCATTGAATGAAAAAGTCGGAAAGATTTGCAAAGAACATTTCTGTAAGAAACAGGAAAGCTTCATACGAATACCAATTCGTGGAAACTTTCGAGGCAGGCATTGTCCTGACGGGAAGTGAAATCAAATCTATCCGTGAAGGCAAAGTCAGTTTGCAGGAGTCCTATTGTTTTTTCAAAGGCAAAGAACTTTTCACAAAGGGAATGACCATTTCCATTTATCTTGAAGGAACGTACAATAATCATGACCCATTAAGAGAGCGTAAGCTTTTACTCAAAGCACGTGAGTTGGATCGAATGAAGAAAAAATCTCAAGAGAAAGGACTGACGATCGTTCCAACGAAAATGTACATCAACAGCCGGGGGCTTGCCAAATTGGAAGTAGCTCTGGCAAAAGGGAAGAAGCTCTACGATAAGCGAGAATCTATCAAGAAAAAAGAAGAGAGCAAAGTGATAAAAGAATTGCAGGGATGAACAGCGTACTCGTGCTTAATCAGGATTATTCTCCATTGACACTATGCTCCTTGCAACGAGCATTTTTGCTGATATATCTTAATAAAGCCGAGTTACTTGACCATGTTGAAGGCAAAGCTCTACGTTCTGTAACCAATAGTTATCCTTATCCGTCGGTGATCCGTATTCTCGATTATAGACATGTACCCTATCGAGGCGTTGTGTTGACCAGATACAATCTATTTAAGCGCGACAACTACCAATGCCAATACTGTGGCACTACGAAGGACCTGACCCTTGACCATCTGATTCCAAAATCCAAAGGAGGAAAGTCCAGCTGGACCAACCTCGTCACGGCCTGCAAGCATTGCAACTCAAAGAAGGGTGATATATCACCAGAGGAAGTAGGGATGAAGCTTGCAAAAAAACCCGTGAAGCCATCCTACCTGGTCTTCTTGAAATCAAGCGCAGGCCGGTTACAAAAGGATTGGCTGAAATACCTGGAGCCCAAGGCTTACGCATAAAAAGTTATTGTGAAAAGCAAGCCTTGAAACAAAAGCTTTTTTGTAGGTGAAGTGGTCTACTTATCCAACAAGGTCACCGCTTTGCTGACGACAATTCTTCACTCTTTTATTGAGAACGAGTTTCCACCAGGGGCCTCTGGTAAAAATCAGTTTAGCATGTACAAGGGTATTTTTCCACCGTCGAGTCCATGGCTTAAGGCTTCCTGGGAGTCCTTCCACTTGAATAGAATACTCAAACCCCATACGTTGGGTATTTTCTGTCATGCACGCATTTCCATATAAAATGCCTGTCGTTTTGTTTTTCACGATCAACGAAAAATTTTTGGTTTTAGGTGCATTGGACTTTTTCTTGAACTTCTTTTTGAGATCCACATTTTCTGAAGGGAGATAGTCATGTATAGTCCCTTCTTTCTTTCGCTGTGCCAATACATCTGCCGAGCAAAGCATTAACACTCCTAACATCAATATGGATACATGGTACCTGTTCAACTATCCGGGGGTTTCCTGAGCTTCTAAGTTAAGCCTTTTCAATATTCCCGAAGGATACACAAACCAAAAGTGTACAGTAGTCTGTCCAATAACCTCTTAAATTTGGGGTGGATTTAAAACAAATCATGATCAAAAGTCTAATCAGCTGGGCCCTGAAAAGAATTCCCAGAAAATATCTACAGCTATTCAGTCACTTTGTGCTTCGCATTATGTCGTTGTTTTATCGAGGCAACAAGGTAGAATGTCCAATTTGTGAAGCTAAGTTTAGGAAATTTCTACCCTATGGCAGGGTATCAAGAGAAAACGCATTGTGCCCCTCTTGTCTGTCTTTAGAAAGGCACCGGCTACTTTGGTTATTCCTGAAGAGAGAAACGAACTTTTTCAAGGACCGACTTGAGATGCTTCACGTAGCTCCGGAGTTATGCTACATTGATCGCTTCGAGGCACTGGAAAATCTGGAATACACAACCGCAGATATCGAATCACCATTGGCCAAGGTAAAAATGGACATTCATGACATCCCTTTCGATGAAGGAAGTTTCGATGTTATTTTTTGCAACCATGTCCTGGAACACGTGCGTGACGATCATTTGGCCATGACCGAGATGCTTCGGGTACTTCGACCAGGAGGCTGGGCCATTCTACAGATCCCTATCTTTCACCCTTGGCGCAGCTCCACTTATGAGGACGCCTCAATTACCAGCCCAAAAGAACGAGAAAAAGCTTTTGGACAGGATGATCATGTTCGTATGTATGGACAGGATTACCCGGAACGAATCAAAAAGGCAGGGTTCGAGGTATCGGAAGTGGATTTACTGCAGCAATTGAAACCAGAAGAAATTGAACGCTTTGCGTTACCCAATGAATTGATTTACATGGCTGTGAAGCCGGCACTATGAAATATTTATTCATTGTTCAAGGTGAGGGTCGCGGACATATGACACAGGCTATCTCTCTGGGTCAGATCTTACGACAGGGAGGGCATGAAATTGTTGAAGTGGTCATGGGGAAAAGCGAGAAACGGGAACTACCTGCTTTTTTCCCTGAAAAAATGGATGCCTCAATAACTCGTCTCGAAAGTCCAACCTTTGTCACTGATAAGCAGCATAAATCTGTGAAGCCGATGAAAACGGTTATTTACACTTTGCTCAATTCCCCAAAATACCAGAAAAGTCTCAGAAAAATACATGATATCGTACAGCGAACACAACCTGATGTTATTGTTAATTTTTATGACTTTCTGGGAGGCCTGTACAATTTCAGATTCCGACCCAAATGCAAATTCATTTGCCTGGCTCATCAATACCTAATGGCTCATCCGGAGTTTGATTTCCCCCCGGGAAGAAAACTGGAACGAACAACGCTTAAACTGGCCAACAAAATCACCGCACTGAGCGCAGAAAAAATATTGGCCCTTTCCTTTCAATCCTTCCCGGACCTTCCACGTAAAAAGCTTTTCGTCGTGCCTCCCCTACTCCGATCCGAAGTAAAGGCACTACGACCTACAGCCGGAAATTCACTATTGATCTACATGGTCAACCCAGGATATGGAGCGGAAGTCGAAGCTTTTCATAAGGCATATCCTGAAATAGCGCTCGATTGTTTCTGGGACAAAAAGGACCAACCCGAAGAACTGATAGTTGATAAAACATTGACATTTCATCAGTTGAATGATCAAAAGTTCATTGAGAAAATGGCTCAATCCAGGGGATACATTACTACTGCAGGTTTTGAATCTGTCTGTGAAGCAATGTACTTGGGTAAGCCGACGATGATGATCCCGGTTAAAGGACATTACGAGCAAGCATGCAATGCAGTTGATGGAGAGAAAGCGGGAGCAGGAATCCAGAATAATGCATTCAACATTAAAAAACTAGTGGACTACATTCCTCAATATCAGGACACCTCAGTCTTTTTTAAACCTTGGGCTGACCAAAATGCTGACATGTTTTTAGCTCACCTTAGCTAACACCATTTTAACCATGTTATATTTATCCAGTTGTCAAATTCAACAGTTTCAACTAACGCTGTAGGTAAGTAACAATGGCCATTATCTCCAAAAAGAAGATTCCGTACCCGATAGACAAGTCTCTTAGAGAATACCTCGATCATTATTCAAGGATCATATCGCTTCCGGTCAATTACAGCGATCTCCTTAGGTATGACAACTCCATTCCGCAATATGACACCCTTGGAAACGATACCCTTTGGGAGACGGTGTTCTACCCTCAATCGGATATGGAAGGAGTACAGGATGCGTTGAAAAAAGTGTACGCCATTATGAAGGCCAATGGAGACCTTTCTGTAATGGAACATCTGTTCATTGATCGTGTAGATCTCTGTGTCTATGGTAATACTCAGCCTTTTAGGGTGCGGATAGTTAATCGCATCAATGACAATTTTGATTATTTCTACATCAAACACGCCGACGCTTCCCGCATCTACGGCCTGGAACTGGAACATCTGCTTTCGCCGAACAAGATGGACTATCTGGTGAATAAGGATACACTTATCGAGGAACACATAGTCGGAATTCCAGCCGAGCAGTTCATCAAAACCCGAATGAAAGATCCGCATTTGAATGAGATCCGACTGGCCAAGGAATTTGTTAAATTCAATGAGCGGTGCTTCGTTCGACTTCTGGGTGATATGCACTCATCAAATTTTGTCATTGATATTACTCCAGACTTTGAAGAGGTTTCTTACCGTTTGCGACCCATTGATTTTGATCAACAGTCCTACGAAGGCAGGCGAGCCATCTACATGCCCCAATATTTCAAGCAAAACAACCCAATCATTGAGCTGGGATTAAAACACATGACCCCAGAAACTGTCAGACAATACCAACGTGAAGAGCGAACCCTGATGTCAAACCGGATAAAAGTAGAACATATCCGTGTCGGGCATTTACTCGCCGCAATGAAGAGGTCAAGAATTGCGCCTGATGAAAATGTCAAATCTCTCAGAGAGGAATTAGCTGATTTCTACGAGGAATCAGATTTTCATCAGTGCCTAAATATGGGGTCTGTGGTGGAGTTAAGCCTTGAAATGCTTGAAAGAAATCCCAATCTCTATCACGATTGAGAATTTGTGACGAATCACTATTCAGGCACCGGCATTACTTTACTGTCTTTAAACGTAGATAAGATGACCATTGACTGCATACTATCCACTACTTCTATCTCACTTACTTTTTCGAGCATCAATTTCTGATAAGATGCAATATCACTTGAGATGACTTTCAAAATAAAATCTCCTGATCCCGTAATGTGGTGGCATTCTATTACTTCAGGAATATCATTGATCCGCTCATTGAATGTAGCGATGTTCTTACTATTATGGCCCTTAAGAGAGACCTGCACAAAAGTGCTCACCCCCAGGCCAATTAAGTTGGTATCCAGCTTGGCATGGTAACTTTTAATGATACCTGAATTTTCGAGCTTCTTAACCCTTTCCAAAGTAGGAGCAGGAGAAAGACCGATATCCTTTGATAATTGTGCATTGGTGATTTTCGCATTGGACTGGAGGATTTCAAGAATCTTTCTGTCAGTATTGTCCAATTTGATGTTTAGGGCGTTTAATTTCATTCCAATTGCGATTTCTTCTACCAAGTTTACTTACAGATCAACTAACTGCAAATCAACCAAATAAAAATTGCTAAAACAAACATCTCAGTTCTTTAGCCAAAGAAAACTCGGTAATATTTCATTTTGGGTTTATAAAAATGCTAATGCTGCTTGTTTCCATTTGACGAATGACTCCAAAAAGTTGATTCTTTTACAGACTATTTTGAATTACACACGTTTGCAAACGAATAAAGTTCATAACAAAATATTATTCTTCACAAATGTATGAACTATTATTTTTATTCTGAAAGAATAGGAATGATTCCAATCCTCTTTTAGAAAATAAGAATTTGCGTAACGGGGTTTATTGTTTAACGATTCTCTTAATCTCTGTGAAGCTTCCGTATTCTATTTTAATGAAATACATCCCCGGCTCAAATGGGGATAATTCCAATGTAAATGATTGTAATCCCTCATTCATATCTGAGTAAGTGTCCTGCAATTCTACTTTTCCTGAAATGTCAAGTAAACTGATCGTAATATCCCCTTCCGTAGGAAGTACTGCATCAACAGATACCTCATCTCTGACAGGGTTAGGGTACGCGGGTGGGAATACTGGTTGTGGCTCAATATTGATGCATTGATTGTTGTCCTGAGTGTTTATATCTTCACTATCATATGTAGAAACTACTTCAACGCAAATGTAGCTAGCCTGGACAGGCGCACTCACTCCTAAAACAGTAGTTCTGGATTCACCAATAGGAATAAATAGGTTCTCCGTGTTTTGAATTGGCAATTGATCATCAATTTCCACTACAAACCGCAAATCATCCAACGGTAGATTACTCCGGTTTTCTACAGAAACCTGAATAATAGAAAATTCCGGATTCTGATCGTCTGGAACTAGTCTCATACCCGTAAGTGCTACATCAATTTCGGGTGCTCTCACTAATACTTCCAAAGAGGTCGTATCAGAACATTCAAAATCAGAGAATGCAATCAATTCTACATCTCTATTCCCACCTACATTGAAGATGGTATCAAAATTATCGGTTGTTGCAACGGAGCTCCCATCTACCAACCATTGATAGGTTGAACTTCCTGTTGATGTATTAAAGAACGAAAATGCGGTGCCTTCTACACCAAACTCATCAGACGCTTCAAAAGATGCTTGGGGAGCTGGCAAGACGTCCACAAATCTTGTTAGTGTGTCCAAACACCCCTGCTGTGTGGTTGTCACAAGGCTAATCTCATTTATTCCATCTACTGTGAATTTATGACTGACCGTAGTACCATTACCAATAAGTCCATCATTCAAAATCCACTGTCTGGAAATGATACCATCGCTATTAGATTGCGAAAGATCTGTAAATGACGCAAAATCGTTTTGGCAAATCTGTGGTACATCAAATACCAAAGTCGGTCGCTCCAATACTTCAACTGTTCTGGATATGGTTGACGTACATAGGTTTTGAGTGGTTAGCGTAAGAGAAACCTGATAAGTCCCCGGAGCCGAGAAGGTGTGATTAATTTCTACTGTACTGGTATCTTCAACTTCGATACTTTGACCTTCAAAATTCCAAATCCTTGAAATGACTCGGTTATTAGACGAAACTGAACTGATGTCGGTAAAATGAAAGGAGTCACCGAAACAAGCTACATCAACCAGCATATTTGGATCTGCGGCATCCTGTACAGGGATACTTTGTGTAACCGAGCTTCTACAGCCTTGCGCACTAACCACTTCCTGGGTCACTTCATAAGTTCCGGGTTCATCAAGTGTTAATTCAGGATTTTGATCAGAAAATAATTGTTCAATGCTTTCGACGGAATAACTCCATGTAATGATATCAGAAGCAGCAACAGAAGAAGTATCGATCAAATTAATAAGGCCTTCGCAAGGCAACTGTGCTCTAAAGCCCGCCACAGGCAGATAGTCTACGGAAAATTCTTGCGTTAAAGTATCCGTACAACCAGCGCTATTAGTGGCCACCATCTCAATCATATAATTTCCCGGGGCCGTGTAAAGGTGTGCGGGTGATTGTTGTGTACTCGTAAACCCGTCACCGAAATCCCAGCTGTATGTAGCAGCTCCGGTAGTCAGGTTGGTATAATTGGTAACTTCCTGATCGCAGGTTGGTGATATGGAATAGTCTGCATTAGGAATATTATTGACGACAATATCTTCCGAAGCAGCTTCAGATAAGCATCCTGGAATAGAGGAGATAACACTAACTGATCGAGAACCCGAGTCTGTAAATGCAAAGTCTGGCTGATCCACAGTTACTGAAGAATCCCCATCAAAAGTCCATATATATGAGATTGAGGTCGACCAGGCTTCGTCATCAGTTGTATTAGCAATACTGAGGGAAGTGGATTCACATATGTTTCCTGAAATATCAAAAACAGGAATTGGAGGTGCCTCATAAATCGTTATAGTCTCCAGGTTGGAATTTGAACAAGTACCATCGCTTACAGTCAGGGCAATGGTTTTTTCCCCGGCGCTTGAAAATTGAAAAGTTTCTTCACTACTGGCACCAGTACCTTCTCCGTTAAAGTCCCAACTGTAGATAAGGCCGGAAGATACACTTGCAGCAAAAGTGTTGCTATTATCGATGCAGCGGGAATTGTCGATAGTGAAGGAAATATCCGGACTGGTGTTGGCTGTAACCGTCAACGTCTGCTGGGTCGTGACACGATCGCCATCGGCATCCGTCACTGTCAGACTGATCACATAATCTCCATCAGTCTCATAACTAATGCCCGTTGGTGTCTCATCAGTAGAAAAGAATACACCATTACCACAGTCATTGGTGTAAGTAAGTCGTTCGATCGTGCGGCTATCTTCATCCGACACAAATCCATACCATTGAGAACTGTCTGATGCCAAAACAATCGAGTTGGGAGTAGTCAACAAACCAAGGTTTCCCTGATCTGCCACTGTAGGCGACGTATCTGAAAATGATCCCGAAAACGTTAAATGATAAAGGTTACCTGTATTCCCTGTCACTACGCCATACCTTGAAGTTCCTTCATCTTTCAGGTCTATCCCGAAGGGAGTATCAAACGTGCCTGTTGTGATGTCTGTAAAAGTAGGCGCTGACCCTAAGCCACCGGTAAAAGACATATGCCGAACAAGACCACTTGTTGGGAGTGTTACTACTCCATATCTACTCTCGCATTCATCGATAATCTCCAAACCCCAGGGAGTGCTTCCCGGAGAAAGGTCTGATGCATCCTCATCTGCCGGATTGTTTTGATAAGAACCGCTAAAGTCTATGCGGGTAATTGTACTCACATTGGAGTTGGCCACAAATGCATATACTCCCGAAGTATCGGAAGCCAGTACCAGATCCGAAGGGCGATTCAAACGAGCAAATCGTCCTAAACTTTCCGAAGCTGTTGGTATGGCTGCCAGTCCATCTCCAAAAGTCCACCTTAACAAAGCTCCAAGACTATTGGTAGAAGTGAAATCCGTTAACAAGGCATACCAAACTCCTGCATCCTGATAAAATTTAATAGCCGTCGGTTGAGAGAAAGTATCGCCATCTACTACATTACCTAAACTCACTGGAGCAGCTGGTGTATTTGATAGATCATTCCCGAAATCTAACCTTATGATATCCACACCAGTCCTGTTTGGTGTAAAACCATAATAGTTGCCTCCATCTTCCACTATCGTCAGGTCCATAGGTCGCGTCAGGCCGTCCGACTCTGTCAACATGTTCTCGGCAGTTGGTGTCCCTGCCAGGTCTCCCACACAAAAATCCCATTCGTAACCCTCAGCATTAGTACTAATGTTGCTAAGATTGAGCTCCTCGCCAATGCAGATATCATCCACAAAGCTGAAGTCAGAAGTTGGACAAGGGGCTACCGTTACGGTCACCACCCCTTCTATCTCTTCCGTACAACCTTGAGAAGTGATCACCATCAGGGAAACCGTAAAATCTCCTGCTGATGTGAATACGAAATCTGCATCCTGTGTATTGGCATCTTCGACATCATCATTATCGAAATCCCAGGACCAGGCGGTAACCACATCTCCTGAGACCGTCTCATCTACTCCGTTAAAACTTGTCGTTGCGTTCACTTCCGCAGCTCCGGATGTAATGGAAGCCAGACTCGCATTCGAAACCACCACATCCATCTCAACCATTGCACTACAACCATTGCTACTGGTTTGGGTAAAGCTCACAGTATAAGTATTCTCCGTAGCGTAACTGTGTGTTGTATTTTGATCTGTTGATGTATTGGAATCCCCAAAATCCCACAAATATGTCAGACCGCCTGAACCACTCTCATCATTAAATGTTATCGTCGACCCTGTACCGCAATTGCCTGTAAAACTAAATGAGGGTGTTGGACTCGCCTGGATCTCTATATCGGTTTCCTCGTAAGCTGTGGAAGTACAACCAGGAATACTGGAGGTCACGCTCACGGTCTTGGTCCCTGCCGTTGCAAATGTAAAAGTTGGATCACGATCTGAGCTCGACCCTTCCGAGTTGAAGTCCCAGTCATAGGTTATTACATCCGTCCAATCTGTATCTACAGTCAAATTGTCAAACGTCAATGCATTAGACACACACTGCGAACCCGTAAAATCAAAATTCGGTACCGGTGGTTCCTCATAGATCGTAATTGTCTCGCTTACTTCGCTGCTACAGCCATTGTCAGCAACTACATCCAAAGTGATCGTCTTCTCGCCCGAAGTGGAGAAATCAAAATCCGGCGTGCTCGTCGAAGCGTTCCCTTCTCCATTGAATTCCCAATTATAAGTCGTAATTGTAGCCGCACTGCTACTCGTGAAGGTGTTATCGTTTAATATACATCGGTTATCATCGATAGTGAAGGAAATATCCGGACTGGTGTTGGCTGTAACCGTCAACGTCTGCTGGGTCGTGACACGATCGCCATCGGCATCCGTCACTGTCAGACTGATCACATAATCTCCATCAGTCTCATAACTAATGCCCGTTGGTGTCTCATCAGTAGAAAAGAATACACCATTACCACAGTCATTGGTGTAAGTAAGTCGTTCGATCGTGCGGCTATCTTCATCCGACACAAATCCATACCATTGAGAACTGTCTGATGCCAAAACAATCGAGTTGGGAGTAGTCAACAAACCAAGGTTTCCCTGATCTGTCACTGTAGGCGACGTATCTGAAAATGATCCCGAAAACGTTAAATGATAAAGGTTACCTGTATTCCCTGTCACTACGCCATACCTGGAAGTTCCTTCATCTTTCAGGTCTATCCCGAAGGGAGTATCAAACGTGCCTGTTGTGATGTCTGTAAAAGTAGGCGCTGACCCTAAGCCACCGGTAAAAGACATATGCCGAACAAGACCACTTGTTGGGAGTGTTACTACTCCATATCTACTCTCGCATTCATCGATAATCTCCAAACCCCAGGGAGTGCTTCCCGGAGAAAGGTCTGATGCATCCTCATCTGCCGGATTGTTTTGATAAGAACCGCTAAAGTCTATGCGGGTAATTGTACTCACATTGGAGTTGGCCACAAATGCATATACTCCCGAAGTATCGGAAGCCAGTACCAGATCCGAAGGGCGATTCAAACGAGCAAATCGTCCTAAACTTTCCGAAGCTGTTGGTATGGCTGCCAGTCCATCTCCAAAAGTCCACCTTAACAAAGCTCCAAGACTATTGGTAGAAGTGAAATCCGTTAACAAGGCATACCAAACTCCTGCATCCTGATAAAATTTAATAGCCGTCGGTTGAGAGAAAGCATCGCCATCTACTACATTACCTAAACTCACTGGAGCAGCTGGTGTATTTGATAGATCATTCCCGAAATCTAACCTTATGATATCCACACCAGTCCTGTTTGGTGTAAAACCATAATAGTTGCCTCCATCTTCCACTATCGTCAGGTCCATAGGTCGCGTCAGGCCGTCCGACTCTGTCAACATGTTCTCGGCAGTTGGTGTCCCTGCCAGGTCTCCCACACAAAAATCCCATTCGTAACCCTCAGCATTAGTACTAATGTTGCTAAGATTGAGCTCCTCGCCAATGCAGATATCATCCACAAAGCTGAAGTCAGAAGTTGGACAAGGGGCTACCGTTACGGTCACCACCCCTTCTATCTCTTCCGTACAACCTTGAGAAGTGGTCACCATCAGGGAAACCGTAAAATCTCCTGCTGATGTGAATACGAAATCTGCATCCTGTGTATTGGCATCTTCGACATCATCATTATCGAAATCCCAGGACCAGGCGGTAACCACATCTCCTGAGACCGTCTCATCTACTCCGTTAAAACTTGTCGTTGCGTTCACTTCCGCAGCTCCGGATGTAATGGAAGCCAGACTCGCATTCGAAACCACCACATCCATCTCAACCATTGCACTACAACCATTGCTACTGGTTTGGGTAAAGCTCACAGTATAAGTATTCTCCGTAGCGTAACTGTGTGTTGTATTTTGATCTGTTGATGTATTGGAATCCCCAAAATCCCACAAATATGTCAGACCGCCTGAACCACTCTCATCATTAAATGTTATCGTCGACCCTGTACCGCAATTGCCTGTAAAACTAAATGAGGGTGTTGGACTCGCCTGGATCTCTATATCGGTTTCCTCGTAAGCTGTGGAAGTACAACCAGGAATACTGGAGGTCACGCTCACGGTCTTGGTCCCTGCCGTTGCAAATGTAAAAGTTGGATCACGATCTGAGCTCGACCCTTCCGAGTTGAAGTCCCAGTCATAGGTTATTACATCCGTCCAATCTGTATCTACAGTCAAATTGTCAAACGTCAATGCATTAGACACACACTGCGAACCCGTAAAATCAAAATTCGGTAACGGTGGTTCCTCATAGATCGTAATTGTCTCTCTTACTTCGCTGCTACAGCCATTGTCAGCAACTACATCCAAAGTGATCGTCTTCTCGCCCGAAGTGGAGAAATCAAAATCCGGCGTGCTCGTCGAAGCGTTCCCTTCTCCATTGAAATCCCAATTATAAGTCGTAATTGTAGCCGCACTGCTACTCGTGAAGGTGTTATCGTTTAATATACATCGGTTATCATCGATAGTGAAGGAAATATCCGGACTGGTGTTGGCTGTAACCGTCAACGTCTGCTGGGTCGTGACACGATCGCCATCGGCATCCGTCACTGTCAGACTGATCACATAATCTCCATCAGTATCATAATTAATGCCCGTTGGTGTCTCATCAGTAGAAAAGAATACACCATTACCACAGTCATTGGTGTAAGTAAGTCGTTCGATCGTGCGGCTATCTTCATCCGACACAAATCCATACCATTGAGAACTGTCTGATGCCAAAACAATCGAGTTGGGAGTAGTCAACAACCCAAGGTTTCCCTGATCTGCCACTGTAGGCGACGTATCTGAAAATGATCCCGAAAACGTTAAATGATAAAGGTTACCTGTATTCCCTGTCACTACGCCATACCTGGAAGTTCCTTCATCTTTCAGGTCTATCCCGAAGGGAGTATCAAACGTGCCTGTTGTAATGTCTGTAAAAGTAGGCGCTGACCCTAAGCCACCGGTAAAAGACATATGCCGAACAAGACCACTTGTTGGGAGTGTTACTACTCCATATCTACTCTCGCATTCATCAATAATCTCCAAACCCCAGGGAGTGCTTCCCGGAGAAAGGTCTGATGCATCCTCATCTGCAGGATTGTTTTGATAAGAGCCGCTAAAGTCTATGCGGGTAATTGTACTCGCATTGGAGTTGACCACAAATGCATATACTCCCGAAGTATCGGAAGCCAGTACCAGATCCGAAGGGCGATTCAAACGAGCAAATCGCCCAAGATCATCGGCAGCTGTTGGATCTGCATTCAGGCCATTCCCAAACGTCAACCGCAACAAAGCTCCGTTTCCTCCTCCTTTGGTGAAATCCGTTAACAAGGCATACCAAACTCCTGCATCCTGATAAAATTTAATCGCTGTGGGTTGGGCAAACTCTGAATTTTCAATCACGACTGGTGTTGGAGAAGTAGACAGGTCGGTCCCAAAATCAAATCTTAGAATATCTACTCCTGTTCGATTTGGCAGGAATCCGTAATAGTTGCCATTCTCCTCTACAATGGTCATGTCCATAGGTCTCAGAATGTCGCTCGAAGTAGCATTAGATGCCAGATTGCCTGCCGTTGGTGTCCCTGCCAGGTCTCCCACACAAAAATCCCATTCGTAACCCTCGGCGTTGATACTAATGTTGCTAAGATTGAGCTCCTCGCCAATACAGATATCATCCACAAAGCTGAAGTCAGAAGTTGGACAAGGGGCTACCGTTACCGTTACTACCTCTTCTATCTCTTCCGTACAACCTTGAGAAGTGGTCACCATCAGGGAAACCGTAAAATCTCCTGCTGATGTGAATACGAAATCTGCATCCTGTGTATTGGCATCTTCGACATCATCATTATCGAAATCCCAGGACCAGGCGGTAACCACATCTCCTGAGACCGTCTCATCTACTCCGTTAAAACTTGTCGTTGCGTTCACTTCCGCAGCTCCGGATGTAATGGAGGCCAGACTCGCATTCGAAACCACCACATCCATCTCAACCATTGCACTACAACCATTGCTACTGGTTTGGGTAAAGCTCACAGTATAAGTATTCTCCGTAGCGTAACTGTGTGTTGTATTTTGATCTGTTGATGTATTGGAATCCCCAAAATCCCACAAATATGTCAGACCGCCTGAACCACTCTCATCATTAAATGTTATCGTCGACCCTGTACCGCAATTGCCTGTAAAACTAAATGAGGGTGTTGGACTCGCCTGGATCTCTATATCGGTTTCCTCGTAAGCTGTGGAAGTACAACCAGGAATACTGGAGGTCACGCTCACGGTCTTGGTCCCTGCCGTTGCAAATGTAAAAGTTGGATCACGATCTGAGCTCGACCCTTCCGAGTTGAAGTCCCAGTCATAGGTTATTACATCCGTCCAATCTGTATCTACAGTCAAATTGTCAAACGTCAATGCATTAGACACACACTGCGAACCGGTAAAATCAAAATTCGGTAACGGTGGTTCCTCATAGATCGTAATTGTCTCGCTTACTTCGCTGCTACAGCCATTGTCAGCAACTACATCCAAAGTGATCGTCTTCTCGCCCGAAGTGGAGAAATCAAAATCCGGCGTGCTCGTCGAAGCGTTCCCTTCGCCATTGAAATCCCAATTATACGTCGTAATTGTAGCCGCACTGCTACTCGTGAAGGTGTTATCGTTTAATATACATCGGTTATTATCGATAGTGAAGGAAATATCCGGGCTGGTGTTGGCTGTAACCGTCAACGTCTGCTGGGTCGTGACACGATCGCCATCGGCATCCGTCACTGTCAGACTGATCACATAATCTCCATCAGTATCATAATTAATGCCCGTTGGTGTCTCATCAGTAGAAAAGAATACGCCATTTCCACAGTCATTGGTGTAGGTAAGTCGTTCGACCGTGCGGCTATCTTCATCCGACACAAATCCATACCATTGAGAACTGTCTGATGCCAAAACAATCGAGTTGGGAGTAGTCAACAACCCAAAATTTCCCTGATCAGCCACTGTAGGCGATGTATCTGAAAATGATCCCGAAAACGTTAAATGATAAAGGTTTGCTCCTTGACCTGCCACTACTCCATACTTACTGGTACCCTCTTCCGCAAGGTCAATTCCATAAGGTGTTGTAAATGTTCCTGCTATGGTAGTCAGCGTCGGCGCAGACCCAAGGCCATCGGGAAAGGACACATGTCGGACTTTATTACTGGCACTAGCCGGAATAGTAACAACTCCATACCTGGCTTCACATTCTGCAACGATTTCCAATCCCCAGGGAGCTCCTCCGACACTTATGTTGACTGCATCTCCATTTGCCGGATTATTTTGATATGACCCGCTGAAATCAATGCGTGTCATCGATGAAGAATTAGAATTGGTCACAAAAGCATACACACCGGAAGTATCCGAGGCTAAAACCAAATCCGAAGGGCGTATCAATTTCCCAAATCGCCCAAGATCATCGGCAGCTGTTGGATCTGCATTCAGGCCATTCCCAAACGTCAATCGCAACAAAGCTCCGTTTCCTCCTCCTTTAGTAAAATCCGTTAACAAGGCATACCAAACTCCTGCATCCTGATAAAATTTAATCGCTGTGGGTTGGGCAAACTCTGAATTTTCAATCACGACTGGTGTTGGAGAAGTAGACAGGTCGGTCCCAAAATCAAACCTTAGAACATCTACTCCTGTTCGATTTGGCAGGAATCCGTAATAGTTGCCATTCTCCTCTACAATGGTCATGTCCATAGGTCTCAGAATGTCACTCGAAGTAGCATTAGAAGCCAGGTTGCTTGCCGTTGGTGCCACTGCCAGGTCTCCAATACAAAAATCCCATTCATGGCTGATGGCATTTACACTGTTATTGGTCACATTGACAGACTCACCAATACAGATATCATCCACAAAATTAAAATCAGGAGTGGGGCACTGAGCTAAGCACCAGAAACTCTGGATAAGAGTAATCGCTATGATAACTGGTTGTTTCAGGGAAATGTAATTAATTGAATATTTTATATAAATATGACCATTCGAAGATAGCTAATCTAATTCCTTCAAATACGTAAATTTCTTTCAATCGACGTAAGTCTAAGATGTTTGACCTAAAAAACTGAATAAGTACATGTTCTCCATCTGTAATTCTGATGTAAACAAGAACTACGGGAAGAATAAAACCAAATCAAAACCTTTCCAGGATAAAATGGCAAGCGTTCAAGGCTGTAGCAAAACTCCGAAAAGTTAGCTAACGTGGAGTACAAATTCATAAGGTATCCGGGCAACTATGCACGCCCTTGCCTAATTCGATGAAACTGGTATTTATAAGCTTCTCTGGTTAAAGTCAGATCTCTCCATTTAGTCGCTAGTTTGGCTATCGCCTGTCGCTTTTCTCGAGTTATTAATTTCCGGATCATATCAATTGATAAAACCTGCTTTAGGGGGGTTTTCTCATGAATGATTACGCCTGCATTTGCTGCTCTAATGATGTCGGAATCGTCTCCAATTCCCTCAGGAATCATAATAGGTAGTCCATTGGCCCAATACTCAGCAATCTTTATCGCAGAACAGAATCTCCGGTGAGGTGTAGACTTGATGGTCGCAAAAGCCACGTCGGCCGCGGAAAGATAAGCCGCCACCTCGTGATGTTGCACTTGCCTGGCCGTCACTTGTTCGGGGTGCAATCCATGACTAGATAAGCGGGCTTCCAATCCTTCCTGATTAGACAATATGATCATATGAAATCTGTAATCCAGCAGTTCATTGAGCTGCCCGAACAACCCTAAAGCCTCATCGTCCCAATAAATGCCGCCAAACTTCCCAACATAGATTCCCACCAAAGTATCGTCACTAATGCCTAAGGAATCACGGATCTTATGGCGCTGTATGGCATCGTATGCAAATTGTTGTTGATCAACAGGGCAAGGCGCCACAGAAATCTTTTCGGCATTGTATCCTTCCTTGATCAGTTGATCTTTGTAATTGTTAGCGACAGTGATCAAGCCAGTAGCATGTTGCTTTTGCCTGGCCTCCTTTTTGGTTTGAAAAAGGTAGCGCGGGTCCCACCATCGCCAAATTCCAGATTCCAGCATATACGCTGCATGGGGCTCAAAAGACTCAATAATGATTGGTATCTTGTTGCTCTTTGCTGCCTTAAATACAAGTGATCCCGCCATGGAACTCCTGGCTACAATCACACCAAAACTTTCGGTTTCGATAAGTTTTCGTAACTCTTCAGCAAAATGAAACATGTCAAGCCCTCTGTCCAATAAAGTGAATCCCGAGTTTCTCGCATTTAATCTGATATGCTGTAACTCTTTAGGTAAAACGTCTTCCTCAGGTAGCCCCTCCTCGCGTTCAACCGTAGACACCCAGATTTCTTTAATGAAATCAAAAGACTGAAGTATTTTCAGGTTAGGTAGTACTGTAGCTTGAAATAGCGGGTCCGACACACCCCAATAACTAACATATAGCAACTTCATGCTATAGAATCAACTAATGTTTGGATAATCCGCTTAGAGGCAAGTCCATCACCAAAAGGGTTACCAACGGAAACCATTTGCTCCCGTATATTATCATTCTGGTATATACGATTAAAGCCCTCTACAATGCTCTTCTGAGTGGTCCCAACCAACATGGAGCAACCGGCGGTTATCCCTTCCATTCGTTCAGTCACCTTCCTCATCACCAATGTGGGAACACCAAGGGTAGGGGCTTCTTCCTGAATACCTCCTGAATCCGTAAGGATAAGATGGGCCTGAGACATTAGGAATACCATCTGATCATATGGTACCGGATCAATAAGATGAAAATCTTCAATGCCACCAAGGTAGTGATGAACAGTTTCCCTAACATTTGGATTCAGATGAACCGGATAGATCCAATTAACATCCTTGTATTGACTGGCGAGCGTTTTAAGGGCTGCGCATATTTCTTTAAACCCTTCCCCGAAACTCTCTCGCCGATGCCCTGTGACTAACACCGTTTTCGACTTCTGCGTTAGTGATTCGAATTGATCTAAGTAGGTAGACCGGGTTTCTTCCACTTTACTTAACCCTAGCTTCAGGCTATCCACCACAGTATTCCCCACTTCAAAAATACCAGTAGCTCCTTCCTTCTCCAGATTCTTTGTCGATTGTCCTGTTGGTGTAAAATGAAAATCTGCTGCGGTACCAATAAGTTTACGGTTGACTTCTTCAGGAAAGGGATTCCATTTATCGCCGGTGCGCAAACCAGCTTCCACATGCCCAACTTTGATCTTATGATAAAAGGCGACCATAGCACCTACAAATGCGGTGGTCGTATCGCCTTGCACCAAAATCACGTCTGGCTGCAGTTCTGCAACCACTTCATCAATTTTGGTAAACAATTGGGCGGTAAGTCCACTAAGTGACTGATTGGATGTCATGATCCGAAGGTTGTGGTCAGGTACGAAATCGAAATAATCGAAAATCTGCTGGGCCATTTCCTGATGCTGACCAGTGAAAATCAATTGTACATCCACTTCGTCATGTTGCCTCGCTGCAAAGTACACAGGCATCAGTTTGATGATCTCTGGACGGGTTCCGGCAATGATGGAAAGTCGAATCATAATTGATCAAAAAGGGTACTTAGACGATCAGCATTGTAAGATGCAGCGTAATCTTCGGGTAAAAACTCATTCAAGAAAAAAGTCGTATTCCTTTCAGCAAACTCAAAAAGATACTTCTTAATCAAACTCACCAATTCGTCATGTTCCTTGTGTCGTATGATATCAGAATTGACTGCTTTAAGGAATTTCTCGGTGGTACTTTTGGCATTTGTAATCGATAGAACTCGCCTCTTGGCCAACATGTAATCCAGTAATTTGGAAGGTAAAAATACACCCTGACTTGGATCATCTAAAGGATCATCGATTAGAAACAAAGCATGAGCGGACTTCTGCAAACTCAAAGATTCTTTGTAAGGCAGTCTTCCCACGTGCTTCACACAGGTTAGCGATGTATTAGCAAATGCTTCCCGATTAGGCCGATCCATATCGCCGGCAAAAATGGCTTCAAGTGGTGTAAGTAAATCCGGGTCTTCCTGGTGGATAACTTCAAGGGCCGAAATCAGGTATTTGGCTGAACGATCTGAAGTGAGTCCGCCTGTGTAAACCAGACGGAGTTTATCCCAGGATAATTTGACCTGGCTGACATCCGTTTCATCGTAAACGTTAGGCATCCAAACGAACTTATCCTTCAGTTGAGGGTAATGTTCTGTGTACATGTCTATGGTTTGCGCCGAGGTAAAACAAACTACGGAGGCCTTGTCCAAACAAACTTTCTCCATCTCCCGGTGATACGCCAACTGCCGTTGGTTATACTGATGTAGTGGGGAAAGTGACCATGGATCACTCATATGAAGTACCCAGGGCACATTAAGCGTCTCCTGAAGACGGAGTGCACAAAGTGTAGAACTCACCGGATTGGAACGGGAATAAATGATATCAGGTTTGCGTTTCAGGTTCTTATATCCGGAACGCCAATGCCTGTGAAAGAAAAATTTGGAATCCGGTTGACCAATCCAGGGAAACTTGATTTTTCTTAGGGCAAAGTTGGTCAGCTTGGTCTCTGGTACTGAAATGAATTGAATGTCATCAAAGCCTTCGATGAAGTGCTCCAAATCAGGATCGTAAGGCATGAATAATGTCGGCAATTTAGATGTGAGCACTTCATACGAATAGTTCTCGTTTTGCCGCAGGTACTTAAAATACTTCCCTGTTTGAATGCTTTCCGGGTCATTTTTGGGTGGAAAACCAATACTCACCAACAGCACATTTCTAGCCATGATCAATCAATAATTTCTCAAGGTTGGTAATCACCGATTCGTACGAAAAACTACTAGCAAAAGTCTTCCTCCTCTCTCGCTCCACCTCCGAATTGTAGGCCGCCAAATTACCGATAATCTGTGCCATTAGTTCAGGCATCTCATGATTGCCTTGTTTCGCCATAACTATCAAATCAGATTCTTTGTATTCATCAATATAATGACAAAGTACTACCTTCCCCGAACTCAAGTATTCTAACATCTTGTGGGGATTAGCTAAGATTCCCGGATTATCTGTAGTATAGGCCAGTAGCAGGATGTCCATTCTACGGAAGAATCCTACAATTTCAAGTTTCTTCATCGGACCATGAAATTGCACATTCTCCATTCCTTCCAATACCTCATACAGTTTCGACCCATGCTGAGACAAGTTGCTGGGTTGATATGGACCTACAAACTCAAAAACTACATCGGGATGTTCCTTTACCATTTTTTCAATAGTAGGTACATCGATGAGCTTATTCGATAAATTACCAACGTAACCAACACGTATTGTTCCGTCCGAACCTTCATCTACTACTTCTTTTCCCAGGAAAATCTCATCTAATCCATGGCCGGACTTGGCGGTAAAAGGATGATCACTGAACCTTTCCAGAATCGAGTCAGAGGTAGCCAAAATGCAAGAGGCCTGACTGGCAATTTCCTTTTCCAATGGCGTAAAATGCAAGTCCACTGGGTGATAAATATTGAGTGATGCCTCAAAATCTTGTATCTGTTGAAGTCGGTGCGGGTCAAAACTCCAAACCACATCAATGTCTTGATCCAGTCCTTGATGAATTTTCTTGATTTCACGTCCAACCAGCATTCTTCGCAAAGGGCCTGGGAGGCGGTAAGTACCCTTCATCGGTGACCGGTAATCGACCAAATACAATCCCTCGTGTCCGGATTTCTTAATACGAATCGATTCAGATAAGTCCCGTGTGGAAGGATTTAGAAAATAAACCTTATTGCCCCATTTTGCCAGGGTAAGTGCATAATGATGCTTAGAAAGGAAATTGATTCCCCAGGGCTCAGGTGAAATAATCAGTATGGTCTTGTCTCGCAGCATCAGGAGTTGCTATACAGTTCACTAAGCAAAACCATTTGGCGTTGAATCGAACAGGCTTCAGAAGCTGTGCGAAAGGCGTTATCCGCAATTTCTTTTTTGAGCGATGGGTCGTCCAACAATCGGATCACCGCTTCTGCAATGGCTTTATGATTTTGGTGATCCACCACCAGGGCATTCTTACCAGGCTCCACAATGTCGTGGGCTATTCCCGAAATCGTGCACACCATTGGGATCTTGGCAAGCATCACTTCAGGAAAGATTCGACCAAAAGCCTCAGAATGATCGTCGATCGGCGTATGTACGAAAATGTCGAAGGTCTGGTATAATGCAATCACGTCATTTTCGAAGGGCAGTTCGCAATAGCTTTCCTTCGGCAACTCACTTAATAAATGTCGAATGATGTCAGCATAATCACCACCCTGACTATTGACAAGTACCAATCGGGCGTTTGGAAATTTTTCGCGTATCTCTTTAAATGCTCGAACAATAAAATCTACTCCCTTCCACTTGATATAGCGGGAAATCACCCCGATAACCGGGTATTGAGAGTTAGGATTGACTTTCTCCTGTACTGCTTTAATTCGCTGTTCAGTAAGGGCTTCAAAGTCACTCCGGTCAAAGCCGTGTTGAATGACAGTTATTTTCGATTCATCTACCCCTTCTTTTTCCACAAGCACACGCTTGACCAAACTACTCACAGCTACTATTTTGGTAGCCAAACCATTCGTGATCTTATCGTAGAGAATACCTTTCTTGAAATATACATGATGAAAAGTACTGTGGTGCCGTGTGTAAATACGATTTTTTATACCGACCAACTTGGCTGCAGATAAACCTAACAATGAAGCATCGAGCAGATTACAATTGACATAATCCGGCTTGACTACTTTGACTTCCTTCAGAACCTGGCGAAAGGCTAGTGGATAATCCAGCTTGTTACGAAACTGCACATGCTTGCATCTTAGTCCATGTGATTCCACAAATTGCTGGAGTTCAGACGGGCCATCATTTAGAAGAATAAAATTCAACTCAAATCTTGAATCATCCAGGTATCGAATGATCCATTCGTATTCCAAAGATTTGTAAATGTGACTAAGTATATAAGTGACCTTCGTTTTCAATTATCCAGCTTTCACAATAAAGGAATCCTCAAAATATTTGCAAAGAAACATGCTCTGTTCATACTTCTCCATGTTCTCTCGAAAGAAGTTGTTCATATAGTAAGGCCACTCGTTCCATGTTGCTATCCCGGCTATACCGGTCAATGATTTCCTGGGTGAGAGCTGTGAAGGTTTTTGGCGGGTCCAACTTTGCTTCCATAAGCCTTGCCAGTTCATCACTATCCCATTTAGAAAGTTGCACAACATTGGGATTAAGAATATCCGAATCATAGGGCAATGGCCCTAAAATGCTCTGACAACCAGATAAACTAGCCTCCATCATCGAAACAGGAGTACCATCTGACATGGGAGTCATCACTACGAGCGAGGCTCTTTTGTACAACTCGTACATTGCTTGACTCTGCTGTTTAGGCAAAAACTCAATCCGAACATCTGTCAATTTCTGCATCATTTGCTCCAGTTCTTCTTGATAATTCTGATTACCGGCATCCCTACCAATAAACACCATTTTGAAAGACTCCTTAAAACTTGATGACAACTTCGCTATGGCCTCCAAAGCAAATTCATGGTTATAAATAGGTGTGATCAGGCGCGGAAAAAAGACATAGGGGACGTCATCATTCATGGGGAAATAGGACGCGGTATCTGCTTTAATTGATGACAGGTCTACTCCTGTTCGAATAATAGAGTATCCTTCAGTTCTCAATTTCAATCTTTTTATAGACAAAATCTGGCCATGTGATGTAGAAGTTACCCAGGAAGCTCGAAGAAAGGCTCGTCTATACAAAAATGCAACTATTCGATTCAGGACATCACGCCTGGTAAAAGCTTCGGGGATAGTCTTTAGCACATCGGTACCTCGGGTGGTAATCACAACAGGAATATCGAAATATGCCTGAAAAATACTCCAAAGGGCATTGGGTTCAGCATAGTAAATGTGCAACAAATCAATGTGATGATCTCTAACGATCCGCTTGATTCTTCTGGCAGTAGCTATTGTCTTGAAAAAATGTGAAACTGAAAAATCGGCAATAGGTTCCAGAAATTTGATATCCGCTTGGTTCAAAGTTGATTCCAAATTTTCACGCATATGATGCTGGCGTGGCAGTAAGTACGTCTCATATCCTTTGCGATTGATGAAATACCGCATCCACTTTTGATCATGGGTGGAATGTGGATCAGCCAGGTAAAGGATGCGCATCACTACGATTTTTGGTTCTATACCATACTTCCAGGCAAATCAGTGACCATATCTGATGGGTAAGGCCACTACCTCCTGCCAAAAACCTTGAGATAAGTGCTCGTAGTTCCTTTTCGTCGAACAAGTCGCCGGTTATGGTATTGGACACTTCGAGGTAATCTCCGATCAAAAATCTCAAATCATTTTTCAACCATTTCTCCAAAGGGATCGCAAATCCTTTTTTTGGTCGATTCATGATGCTTTTGTCCAGGTATTTCATTGCCAACTGCTTAAGTAGGTATTTGCCATGTCCACCTTGCAATTTCACAGTACCATTGACCTGGAACATGAACTCTACTAATGTCTTATTTAAAAAAGGCACACGTACTTCAAGGCTGTTTCGCATAGAAGCTCTATCCACCTTGACCAAATAATCATTAAGCAAACGCGAGTGCAAAGAAGCACTCATCAAGGTATCTGTTAAACTATCTGCGCGATTTGCCTCCCAAAGCCGTTCCAGGTGAGTATCCGAAAAATGAGCTACTTCTTCCCATACATCATTTTTAAAAAGCCTACTTTTTGCCTCTTTGGAGAATCCAATTTGTCGGTAAAGCCGCTCGTTACCGCGCATTCGGGCATAAGCTTCAAAACTACCCATGTTCTCACGCGATGGCCCTAACCGACTGGTCACCTTGTCCACAAGGGTCGCGAATCTCCGAATCCCCGGGTTTTTATATTGCTCCAGGTATCGATCTGTGTGATAAGCCAGTTTGTAATCAGGATAACCACCGAAAACTTCATCTCCACCGTCTCCAGACAATGCCACTTTCACCTTGCTTCCTATGGCCTTGGTAACATAGTAGGTTGGAATGCAACTGGAATCCGCAAAAGGCTCTCCATAATAAGCCAGCAACCCTTCAATATCTTGCAGAAGATTGGCTTCAAGGATAATTTCCTGGTGGTCAGTACCATAACGATCGGCCACCATTTTGGCTTCTGGTAGCTCATTTTCTTTGTGAAAAGGTAATCCCACTGTAAATGTCTTGATCGGACTATTGGTCATTTCTGCGAGCATTGCGACAATCATTCCCGAATCAACGCCACCGCTTAAAAAGCATCCTATAGGCACATCAGATACCGTACAGGACATAACAGCCCGCTTCAAGTGACTCTCCACTGTCTCTAAAAGCTCTATGGAGTCCAAATCGACGCGGGCCTGTGAATCAACGGACCAATATATCTTTTCCTCCACTGCCTTGTTTGGAATATCCAGACATAAGTAATGCGAAGGTCGGACTTGCTTTACTTCTTTCCAGATCGATTTCGGCTGTGGAGAAGACAGTTCCGATAAGTAGTAATCAATGGATTGCAAATCCATTGATAAATGATCTCGCTCCAAGTGATGGATGGCACGGATGTCCGAGCAGAAAAGTAGTCGCTCAGGGTGATTAAAATAATACAGCGGTTTCTCCCCGAATCGATCTCTTGCCAAATAAAACTGTTGGACAGACTCGTCGTACAATCCGAAGGCAAACATGCCCTCTAATTGGTCCAGCAAACCTGCCATTCCCCAAATCTTGTAGCCCCATATAATGACTTCCGTATCTGTTTGGGTTTCAAAACTTGCTCCACGTGTGATCAGCTGCTCTTTTAAACTTCGAAAGTTATAGATCTCCCCGTTAAACACGACCACAATGTTATGTCGGATCATGGGCTGATTACCAGCAATTGATAAGTCAATAATGCTTAAGCGCGTATGTCCTAATGCCAGGTTTTCCTTCTGCCAACAATCTGATGCATCGGGGCCTCGTTCCTTCATGAAATCCATCATGACACGAATCCGATTCTCTGGAACAAAGGTTGTTCTTTCGAAATTTATCTGACCTGCTATCCCACACATATCATTCGGTTCTGGTTTTTCCAGCAGTTTGAAATTTCCTCCAAATGGCCTTTATGAAATATTTCCAGTTAATGATCAATAATGGCCTGGACAGCATGGCCCGATAACTGCTCAAAAAATACGCGTGTATATCCTGATTATAGTAATACAGGTCAGCACACTTTCGATGGAACAGACTTGGGTCACGTTCATAAGGGGCCACCATATCACGTTCAAAGTTGATTAAGGTGGACAAATCCAACCCATCAGTGGCATCCTGGCCTTGGTTTTCCGCCCTTTGACGCAACAAGTATCGTACTAATTGATCACTGACCAATTGTCGAGGTGTCCGAATCGTTCTTGAAATAGAATTTTCACTCGCATATACGGTGTATAAAGGTTCTGGCAGGTTAATTGCCTTAAATTGCTCAACTATTCGTGCGGTCCAGTCATAATCTTCGTTGCCAATTCGGTCAAAGTATTCCCGATATCCTCCGACGACTTCAAAAGCTTTTCGAGTGATCATAATAGAGGCTCCACAAAACTGATTTTGCTTCTTCAGTCCTTGGAGAATGCGATCGTGAACTGTTTCGCGCCGATTGACAATTGAAGAACGATCACCAGTGAAGACAATTTCATCGTAGGTCCCACATAATCCAAGCTCTGGGTCAAGGTTAAAAGCCGTCAACTGCTTTTCTAATCTGGAACAGTCAGACCAATCATCAGCATCCTGAAAAGTAATAAAATTGCCATTGGTCCTTTCGAACAACCGATTACAAGACTTCAAATAACCCTGATTAATTTCATTGACAAAGTATGTGATTCTGGTATCTTGTTTTGCCAGGTCCTTGATCACTAGTAATGAACCATCGCTTGATGCATCATCCACCATCAAGAGCTCCAGATTCTTGTAGGTCTGATCCAGAATGCTTCGAACCGATTTTACCAGATACGGCGCCGCATTGTATACTGGCATAACTACAGATATCAATGGTAACTTCATCGCCTGAGTTGTAAGTTAAACCATCCTAAAAAGTGAGTAGGTTGATTAATACTTAAGGCGGCAATCCGAAATATAAAACGTTTCAGAGAAACTCTTCTCAATGCACCTAATGTAATAGATAGCCTCTGATTAAAATTATTTCTCACCCAATTGGCATCTTGAGCGTTCATCGTGTATCGTTGGGTAAACCCTCGATACAATTTAATCAAATAGGACAGACGTTCTTCAATGTCTGAGGAGGATTCTTCTCCTGGCACTTCCCTGATTAGTCTGGCAACCTGACCTGTAGAGAGTTTCTTCCCCGTTACTCTTTGCATGTATGCAAGTGAAATCTTAAGGGTAGCTTCTTTAAAATACGCATTGCCATCATGGGACAAACTGGTTGATACTTGACGATAATGGAACAAATACTGTTCGAGGTTGGCAAATTTCAATTCATCTACTCCTCGGGTCCATAATTCATAGTCTTCCGGTATTTTTTCTTGTCGGGTATCTACTTTAAAAAGACCCACCCTATCAAAAACAGACTTCCTGATCATTACTGATGGATGGGCCAATGACGTCTTGAAGAACATAGACCATTTGATCTGACCGTCAGAAAGAGGTAAAAATCCCTTGTCTATTTCCCGACCATTTTCATCGATGGTTATAGCCTGGGTACCGAGAACATCTACCTTAGGGTTTTGCTCCATAAACGCCAACTGTTGTTCTAATCTTCGCGGCAATGAAATATCATCAGCATCCATTCTGGCGATGTAGGGCGTCGTACTCAAAGCTACTCCTTCATTAAGTGAAAAGGACAATCCTTTGTTTTCACGATTGATGCAGATTATACGATCATCCTTTTTTTCGAAAGATTGAATAATCTCTCCAGACCGATCGGATGACCCGTCGTTGATGATTAGAAAATGAAAGTCCCTGAGCGACTGATCCAAAATACTCTGAACAGCCAAATGAAGATAGGCTTCAGCATTATATACTGGCATCAAGACAGTTACCAGGGGTGTTTTCATCGCTTTTTCCAGGACTTAGGCAGCAAATCTCTCGTATCATGATTAACCTTATCAAACCATCGAGCAGGAGCAATCACCTTTTTCTGCGAATTTTCATTGAGCCAGCCCCCCCACCAACTGAAGCTACTATTGGCAATAATCTGGTGTTTGCAAGACTTCATTAAAAGCAAGTCAATTTGTTGCTCATATTCATCAGAAAAATGAGCATGTTTCACATGAGCAAAAGTCTCGCGAACCCATGCCATGTCATCAGAAAAAAAGAAGAACTTTATTTCTGGTTGGTGTTCCTTCAAATCTTTGATGGCGCCCTCGTAATAAGCAGGTGTTAATAAACCATGGTAACGGTTAGCTTTTGCATTCGATAAATAATCACCTCTGCGAACATGAACGGCAACTGACTCGTGAACACAGATCTCTTCCAGTAACCGCTGCTGCTCGGCGGTAAGGTTTGCTTTGATACTAAAATGAGTTCTTATCTGTTCCTCGATATCCAAAAAGTACTTCTCTGATTGCCAATAACCATCTAAGTAAGTATAATCTGGGAGGGAATAAAATTGCTCAGTTACATGAAAATGTGGTTCACGAAAGGTGGTTTTCCCCAGGTGCGGAGCAGGAAGTAACTTCCGGAAAAGTCGGTTTTGTTTCTCTGGCAGAAACGATTTAAGCAACTTTAAAGAGGCTATTTGGGGCTTGATATCAAAAACTTTAGGAAGATCGAATGTACGCAATGGATAATCATCGTATCCACTTATATCCAGGATTAAGGGTGCTTGGTGTCGACTGGCCATTGCTAATCCTGCCGCATATTGAAACATTTGATTTCCCAATCCACCGGTAATTCTGGCAATGATCATAGTTAGCGTTTCTGAGCAAACACGTGATAGCCAAAACACATCAGTTCAGAAGTCGCTTCTTCTCTTTTGGACTGGTCCATGAATTCGGTCAATAACCTCCGGGATAAGAAGTAGCGACTATCAGCATGAGCTCCTTTATTTTCTAAACTTACCCTTTCAAGACGTCCTAGTTCCTGAGCCAGGTAATCATAGTAAGTACCGTTTGCTTGAAGATCCAATACTTCTACGCCTAATTCAGCGAACCAATGTTCATAAAAATAACGATTGAATCCCGTTGCAAAATGGTAGGGTGCAAAATGGGTCATGGAACAAAAAGGAGCGGTGATTAGCAAAAATCCTCCCGGTCGTAAAACGCGGTATAATTCCTTTAAAGCCGCAACCGGATCTGGTACATGTTCCAGAACTTCTGTGCACATTACTGCATCAAAAGTACCTTCTTCCACAGGAATGGCCGTAATATCACTAACGAGATCAATGCTTGAAGTATCCCATTTATCCATTTGCAAGCCATGTCCATCCCCTGAGCCATCATATTGGTTGAAATCCTGACTCACATACTCCAGGTGGCTGCAGAATTTTCTAAACTGCTGTTCTCCGGCCCCGGCATCCAGTATTTTACTCCCAGCGGGGATTTTGGCAAGGGAAGACTCAATCCAGCTCACCCGATTCGATTCGTTCTCTGTTCCAACTACGGTCCGCCGAGGTGGATTAATCAGATTGATTAACCGTATCAGGAATTTTATTATTACTGATCTCATTATTTTTTAGTAAAAACCCAACATCCACAACCATAACTTTGGTCATTTGCCATACTTTCAGAAGCATTTTCAATTAAATCTCCATCAGCTGCATCATCTGGAATTAATGTGAAACTTATCATCTCAAGTGATTCGAAATTCTGTAGAATTTGACCATACGAATATATCCTGTGACGATTAAAAACTATCCTGGGTGTTCCAACCGGAGTAACAAAATATAATTTACCTCCCGGCTTAAGCACTCTGGCCAATTCCTTAAAGGCTTTCAAATCGCCATCATAATCAATAGGGTCTCCATATCTGCCCAATCCGATATGCTCCACTACATGCATGCAAGACAATGAGGACAAGCTTCCATTGTCAAAATGCAAACGGACCAGATTGGCATGATCAGATGTCAAATTCGACAAGCTCACCTTTGCCGGGCGATAATCATAAAACTCAACAGGCAAAAAGGCCGAGAGCATAGTACAAAAGTGAAGAGACGAAGAGATATCAACGTGTTTGACAGGTTGCTCTTTGGCTATTTTCCTTACTGCCCAAGCCAGATGAAGCACATAGTGTCGATCATAATCTGTGGCCTGACTGCTTTCATTTATTACCAGGTGCTTGGCAAAGTCTATCTGGAATGATCTTGAGTTGCCGCTCTTCAGTAGCATATCCAACTCTACCTTCTTAGATTCGAAATATCTTTGAGACTCCTGATATTGGGTAATGCGCCTTTTAAGATATTGAAGTCTGGATCTTATCAAAATCTACGCTATTTAAAAGTATGAGATTCAACTCTCGTAAAATTCGTTTTTGACAAAAATGCTATTGATATAGGTGTCACCGTAGAGCCAATACCCCTGACTCTTCATGTATTCGATGAGATTGTACCGTTTTTCTCCTTTCCCAGATGCGGAAAAGGTCAATGTTTCCAGGCACACTACCTTGGGGTAATTCGATTCAAAGTCGATGGACTGCACAATCTCAAAATCCAGCCCCTCGGTATCCACCGACATAAAATCCGGAAATATGCCATTGCAATACTGCTCCAGTACCTGCTGAATGGTGAGTACCTGAACCTCGGACTGACTCAACACTGTGAGGCCTTCTTTCTCCACGTAAGTTTTCACTTCCTCGGCCGAAAAGGTATTGAGTCGGGAGTTTTCCATTTCAAAATATTTCAGAAAACCCTCTTCCGGACCGATCCCAACATTAAGGTTAGTATCCTCCGTCCGATGCTGCTCAAACATTTGAAATTCCTTCTTCGCAGGCTCAACATTCACGCCACGAGCTCCCTTTTGGTAGAAAATCGCGGTGTTGTTCAAATTGAATGGGTGATTAGCACCAATATCCAAATAAGATGGTTTTTGAATCCCTTTGGCTTCAAAGATGAACTGAACAATAAGGTCTTCACCAGATTGAGAGAAAGAACTCTTCTCCGCTGGATTTTTTCGATTAAGCAGTTTTCGAATCATCGCTTACGAAGTTAAAAATTTAGGAAGTCTTCCAGTTCGTTCTGGTATAACTCCAAATCAAAATATTGCTCATAGGTTTTTCGAGCTTTCTCAGAATACACCTCATATTCCTGCTCCATGTGGGTAACGACATCCTTGAGTTCACTTATTTGTGCAATGCCTACTCCTCCTCCTGTCATTGAAAGAAAGTTTTCCATATCATTCATACCCACTGATATTACAGGGATTCCGAGGCGGAAATACTCCACCATTTGACCTGAGGCCATGGCAAAGAAAGTATTATTCAGATTCTTCAAAGGACACAAAACCACCCCAATATCAATCTTTCCTATGAACGCTCTAAAATGCTTTAAGTCTGGACT
The DNA here is from genome assembly GCA_965215825.1 of Cyclobacteriaceae bacterium. Taxonomy (GTDB): domain Bacteria; phylum Bacteroidota; class Bacteroidia; order Cytophagales; family Cyclobacteriaceae; genus JAWPMT01. The sequence goes on from CBDCEM010000003.1 coordinate 4,951,088, forward strand.
TATTTCACCAATGAGTGCATTTGAAAGGTCTGTCGCCATCCTGATCTCTTCGTCGATATGACCTTTAATAAGGAGTCGGTACTCTTCGCCCCATTGATTAATCTCATTGATCAGTAGATCGGATCCTCTTTGCTTATTGACAGATCCAATTTGCCCAATATTCAGCGGAGGAATCACCACCTTTTTCCTGTTAGCAGCTTCGGGATCGGTCAGATCATTAATAGCCACGGGGAGGAAAAACTTCCGAAGTTCATGGGATAGTAAAATATCGTCAAGTACGGCAGACCTGCGATAGTCTTGTACAAGGATTCCTTTTAATCGAGACATTTGCTGAACATTGCGCTCAACCACCTCTTCGATTAGGAAAGAATCCTGCCTCCAGAAATGATCATTGGAATAGAAATCCAGTGACCACAAGAATACCTGTTTTTCTTTCAATAGGTTTTCGCTGATCAAATCCAGCGCGGTATGGTCCATCGCTATGATGACGTCCTGATCTCCGGCTAAAGCATCCACATTACTTCTGGTTTGCTTAAGCCACGAATTATAGCCACGAAAAGACCTGTACCAGCCTAACCACCGCAGCAGGGATCCTGGCCCTCCTTTCGGACGTGAATTACCTACTTGGCGGGCCATCTTACCGCGATCATCACAGTCTGTATAAGTCAGCTCAAAGGCTTTCGATAAATACTGCAAAACCTCATAACAATGGGGGTACATGCTTTCATTGAAAGGCTCAAAACCGATAACAAGTAGCTTTTTCACCTTTTTCTCGCGATCAAGTGTGCATTCCAGGTATCTATTTTCACTGGTTGGTCCGTCAACCACTCGCCAATAGTGAATAATTCCAGCCCGGCTGTTTCCAGCATTTGCCTCAACTCAGGCAAAAAGTAATACCGCATGCTATGTGTCTCTTCGAACTCCTTAAGCACATCTTGCGATTTGTCTTTCACAACGAACTGATAGTGAACATTAACCCTATTCTCCTCGACGAGGTGCTCAGAAGTAGAAAACCGGCGCACCCACTCCGTCTCACCATCATGTAATTTCAAGGTTGGAATCTGCCCTAAAGAAACTACCCCATGCCCATACCAAAAGTCTGCAAGGAACAGCCCTCCTTTTTCCAGGTGCCTGGCGATAGAATTGAAGTAACTTTGCAAATCCTCATTGGATGTCTGGTAACTCAAAACATGAAAAAGAGAAGTGACTACCTGATAGCTTTTACCTAGATCAAAGTCTCTGCCATCTGCCTGCAAGAACTCAATTTGATCAGATCCATAATTCTTGCTTGCCTGATCGATCATTCCCTGAGACAGGTCAATGCCAGTGACCTTGTATCCTTTTTGACTTAGCAAACTAGCGTGCTTGCCTGTTCCACAACCAACATCAAGCAATTGTCCGGAAGTATGGCCGTGTTCGGCTAAGTTCTTCCAGATAAAATCAACCTCCTTCTGATAGTCTTTATCCTGATAGAAAAGATCGTAGTAGTATGTGTATTCTTTAAAGTTATCCATTAGGAAAATATCTTATTAATCATAGCACCTACTCGGCTAAGCTGGGGATCAGTGAGACCCAACCCACTGGGAATATAAAAGCCATATTTCGCGATGTTTTCCGAGACAGGGTATTGTTCATCTACGAATAGGCCCATTTTCTGACAGATGGGCTGTAGGTGCATTGGCCAGAAAAAAGGGCGGGAGCCGATACCTTCCTGACCAAGTATTCTCATAGCTTCCTTAGCGGTCATCAATTGATCTCTTATCACCATGCCATATACCCAGTAAATATTTTCAGCGTGCTCGGTATTCTTCGCCGGCAATTGAAGTTGTTTCAATTCATTAAACGCTCTGTTGTAAAACTCACCTATCTCTCTTTTACGCTTAATAAAGAGATCAATTTGTTCAAGTTGTGCTACTCCTAAAGCTGCCTGAAGGTTTGTCATACGGAGGTTCGAACCAATTTCCTCGTGTACAAATCTGTCCTTTGTGAAAAACAGATTTTTGATCAACTCAAGTCGCTCAGCCAAATCAGGGTTATCTGTCAAAACCATACCACCTTCGCCGGTTGTAATTAGCTTATTCGGATAAAAACTAAAGGTACTGATATCACCGAAACTGCCACAGGGACGTCCCTTATAAGTCAAACCGTGAGATTCAGCTGCATCTTCGATCAGAAAAATACCTTTGTCGCGACACAACTGTACCAATGGATCTATGTCCACCGGAAGTCCATAAGTATGCACCGCCACAATTGCCTTGGTACGCTCATTTACTTTGTCCTCAACCTGATTGAGGTCCATGTTCCATGTGATTGGATCACAATCTACCAGTACCGGATGGGCGCCTGCTTTTACGACGGCACCCAATACCGAAATGATCGAGAAAGCAGGTAGAATTACTTCATCTCCTTTTCCAATCTTCAAGGCCTGCATGGCAGCTTCCAGGGCTACCGTACCATTTGTGACTGAAATTGCAAAATTGCGATTGACGCGTTCGGCAAATTCCTTCTCAAACCTTTTAACAAATGGGCCCTCAGAGGAAATCCAAGCAGTATCGATACACTCTTGCAAATACTTAGCTTCATTACCTTCGAGTGCAGGGGTATTGACCGGAATAAACTCCATCAATCTTCTCCTTTGATCACTACCTCAGATTCAGGAATAGAATCAAACCGCGTTTTTTCCTCAGGACCCGCATAAGGTCCCTGCTTTACCTCAACGAATTCAGATTCCTCCAACATTTCAAACCCATGCCCTCCTGAAGCCAGCAAAATAATATCTCCAGATACCAGTACTCTACTGTGGAGGTATGACTTTTGATCGTCGTAAAAATCGACACGAATCTTACCTTTCTTGATGATCAGTACTTCTTGCGTATAGGAAATTGTCCGATCGATGGGTCGATGTGAGTGTGGAATGATTTGCTTGCCAGCCGGATGTTTCATATAGGCCAACTGCTGGGAAAAATCATCCGGTGTAAAGAAGTTGATCCCCTCGCAAGAGTAGTTGTTCGGTATGATAATGGCCAATGTCTGACCTTCATGTGTGATGGTATGAATCTGACTGGTAGTCATTTTATCAGGTACTTAAAGATAAGTTTTCGCAATAACTGTGATTTTATGCCTTTCTCGTTCAGTTTGATCAAAAAATCCAAATTGAAACGATACTGGACTTTTCGCAACTTCAGCGCCGCGATCTCTTGTCTGGAGGCTTCCATATCATAGCCCATGTATCGATGTATGTCTGGACCCAATAACGTCAAGTAATCCAAAGCTATCTGTTTTTTTTGGGGCGTATCAATAAATTTCATCCAGGATTTCACATAGGTTGTCACGACCTCTTTGTGTTGGGTCAAACTCCGGTTGTCAATTCGGTTTGACTCTGAAAACTCTTTTGCCACCTCGTAGCTCGCATCCTTCCATTTAGGAATTTCTAAAAAGTCGGCCACTTTTTGAAGTTGCAACACAGGATCGGTGACCATGTCTTCATATCTAAGTAGCAATGATTCGGGATTTGCTTTGTGAAACGCAACCATATTACGGAACGATAGAAATATGTCATTTTGAACATAGGCATTCCTGGTAAATGAGTCAATTGATCCTCTCATATTATGCCCAAGCAACGAGGCAAATACGGAAATGGGATTCCTGGCCAAAAGGATAAACTTAGCTTCGGGGAAAGTCTTTTTTAGTTGAGGAATGATGTGGTAGTAGCGTGGCGTCTTATCTAGAAAATACTTGAACTGATCTGTCTTTAACTTACTGTATAAGTCCAAAGCCAGCGTTTTGACTGAATCGTCCCATTTTTTTCTCAGCCCATGGGTTTCGAAAAGTTCATTTATACCGTTTAATGCTAATTCGTGCTCATAATGACCTTGCATCATATCAGGGTCCAGCAGCCCCAGTAAAGGCAGCATGAAATAAGGTTCAGGGGCGCTGTTGATCTCAGGGTTGGAGATTAACAATTGCTGTGTCATGGACGAGCCCGACCTGGGTGCCGATATAAGAAAAACTATATGTTCACCGGATGCATTCATCCTTCTGTATGTTGCCAATTATGATTTAGTGTGATCAGTCCCCGGGTTCGGTCCATGAGCACGCCACTTTGATAAACGTCCTTCTCATGAACACGCAATTCTATGACCCGTTCGAGGTTAAAGTGCCATTCAACATTAGTTTGTACGAATCCAAAATCGAGAGAATACCTTCCTGCTACTAAAGGAATATCGTCAAGTACCAGGGAAATTGTACCACTTTCATAAAGTTTGGGCAGATCAAAACCACTGATAGGCATCGTTGAAAAACGCGCTATCTCCAACCCATATTCGTCTTTCAGGATCACGACAAAGCTCGGATCCACAAACTCACTGAAGCACTTGTAGGACACTTCAATCTTAAGGGAATCGTTCATTCGGAAGAGGTCTTCCGGATTGCTTTCATTGCTCACTTTAATGTCGAGCACTTCCATGCCATCAATCCTGGCTTTATCAAACAATTCACGATGAACAACAAAACCAGCATCAATTCCAGCTAATGCGCCTCCGTCATAGGAACGTAAAACCTGAGCAATGGGACCCTGGTCCTTTATCGTCCCTTTTTCTAACAGGATTCCCTGGCGACATAGTTTCTCGATAAACTGAAGGTTGTGGCTCACAAAAAGGATGGTTCTGCCTTCCTCTTTGCTCACAGCATCCATTTTTCCGAGGCATTTTTTCTGGAATTCAGCATCACCCACAGCAAGTACTTCATCAATGATGAGGATTTCCGGATCTAAATGGGCGGCAACAGAAAATGCAAGGCGTACTTTCATGCCCGAGCTATAGTGCTTTACGGGTGTTTCCAGAAATTTACCTACACCGCTGAACTCCACGATTTCATCGAACCTGGAGCGAACTTCCTGGCGGGTCATTCCAAGAATGGTTCCGTTGAGAAATATATTCTCTCTTCCAGTCAGTTCCGGATGGAAACCCGTCCCCACTTCCAACAACGAAGAAACCCTTCCGTGAAGCTCAAATCCTCCTTTAGTGGGTTCCGTAATTCGGGAAAGGATCTTTAACAAGGTACTTTTCCCCGCTCCATTCTTGCCAATTACTCCAACTGCCGTTCCCTTCTCAATCTTAAAATCCAGGTCTCTCAACGCCCAAAAAGTCTCTTCGGACCTGGACGATTTGGTTCTCAAAAAGCTGGTAATGGCCCCTCTCAAATCACCTTCCTGAACTTTGCCGATTTTATAGGACTTCCCTAATCCTTTGGCTTCAATCGCTAAATCCCCCATATCAGACAATATCGGCCATGACTTTCTCAACCGATTTAAAATAAAATAACCCAGTTATGAATAATATGATAATGGCCCCGAAGGAGATAAACGAATACATAGATGGAGGAGCAGCACCCAGCAAACTCCATCTGAAACCATCGGCCACACCCGCCATCGGATTGAGATAGTATAATACACCTCCCCATGCAGGAAGGTTTTTTAAGATTAATGCAGATGGGTAACCTACCGGTGTGGCATACAATCCAAATTGAACCAAAAAGGGCACGACGTGTTGGAAATCCCGGTAACGAATGGTTAATGCACTTAACCAGATTCCTACGGCCAAAGCACTGATTATGGCCAAAAATATGAAAACCGGAAAGTAGATGAATTCTACTGGCGGTACATGCCCGTAAACAATAGCTAAGATCAGGATAAAACCCAGGGCCACTGAGAAGTCAACAAAACCAACCAACGATTTAGACAATGGGATGATCAGACGAGGAAAATAGATTTTTTTTATCATGTCCTGGGCCCCAATAATGGAGTTGCCTGACTGGCTAAGGACAAATGAAAAGTAGCTCCATGCACCCATACCGCAAATAGCGAAAAGGGGATAGGGTATCCCGCCGGTATCGATCTTTACTAATCTTCCAAAAACCAGTGTGAAAATCAATAAAGTAAGTAGCGGCTGAAGTATGGCCCAAATGAGCCCCAGGAAAGTTTGTGCATATCTCACCTTCAAATCCCTGTATGCCAGGATCAGGAATAAATCTTTGTAAGCAAATAATTCTTTAAAATCAATTGTCTTGCTTTTGCTTCCTTCGCTTGAGTAATAGTGCATTAAATTCGATCAAATGGAGACTTGCTCAAACAGTTTATCATACACATCCGAAAATTTCGCGATAAAATTGCATTCCTGTTTAGGAGGACAAAGGTATTTCCCCTACCTCAATTTCTGATACATGAGTAAAAGTAAAATGGCATTTATGGCATAACACTTTCAAGTTATAGGCAATTCGCGCCATGTTCAACATCCGCTAATTTAGGCCCCTATTATTGGCTTTGAGTAAAATTTTCTCCAATAAAGTTCCTTTATTCTTCTCCAGATAAGCTTCATTCCAATGAAATTCATCCATCAAATACGAATCTTCCGAATATATAATGGAATTGAAATATTGCGTAAAAAGATCTTGGAGTTCAGTTCTCTTAACTCCATCTCGCAGATTGGTCCAATCCGCATATTTTATCGAATTGGATTTTGGAACTGGTGGAGAAACTAAATGAAATTGCACACCCTCCGCCATGCACAATTCATTGATTTTTTCAATCCAGTAAAAAGATTCCTCTGACAGAAAATCACTTAATTGCCACTTATTCTCCAATGAATCGGGGTAGATAGAATCTGACGTATAATCATAATCATCAAACTGACCCAATTTAAAAGTATTGAAGACATAGAATGGAAGAAGTTTATTCTTCAGTAGTACCTCTCTTGTTGCTTCATCGGACATGATCTCACTGAAATTTTGCACATTCAAAAACGGCTTCAGAAAGTTATTGCACGTATTTTTCCGAGCGAGACTATGTCCAATAACGTTGGGAACACTGAGATAAATCACATGCTCCACGTGCTTATTCTTCTCCAATACATTCTTGATTAGGAAATAGTTACCAGCTGGATACGTTGATCCATTCGTAGTTAATACATTTTCTTTTGATCCGTTCAATATTTGTCCTGCCACGCTACAACCAACAAACAACGTATCACTTTTTATGGTCGTTTTGGATCTGTTATTAATCTCAACCGTTTTTAACCAGTTTTGTGGCCCTAAACTGTATTTGGCACCAGGGACAACCGCAAAATATATTTCCAGCAATCCAATGAACACGACAAAAACAAAACAAGCTTTAACAACAAACCTTCTCATTTCTTTCATAATTTGAATCCTCTAGAATTGAAAGTACACAAACTCTTGTCTCGTGCCACCTATGAAAATAATTGCGATAAACAGCAAAAAATACACAAACTGATTCAGCAATTTGAATCGTGTTTGCTCCAATGCTTGCAATGGATGATCCAGGTTTCTTGTAATCCATTCAACAAGGAAAAATACCACTATCAGTAATATTTTCATTTTGGGAAGAATCTTATTCCCACTTTGCTCCTCGACGATATATGGAAAAACCATTATAGATTTTGAAAATATCTTTCCAATAATCGTAAATGCCTGATCCAGGCTGCCAGAGCGGAAAAAAATCCAACCAAATGTTGTCAACAGAAATGTAAGCCCTATTCTTAAAATATTTCTGAAGCTCGGAAAGATATACCCTTCAGCGACTGTATCCAGGTTTTTTCTATTGCTCTTGACTATAAAACTGGGGAGGTAAAAAATGGCATACAGGAGTCCTCAAATAACAAAGGTCCAGTTCGCACCATGCCAAAGTCCACTAAGAAGAAATATAACAAAAATGTTTCTAAACTGCTTAAATTGACCAACTCTACTGCCGCCTAATGGTATATAAACGTAATCTCTGAACCAGGTGGAAAGAGAAATATGCCACCTTCTCCAAAACTCAGGAATGTCTCGGCTGAAATATGGAAAAGCAAAATTTTTCATAAGGTCAAAACCTAACAGTCGAGCTGACCCTATTGCAATATCCGAATACCCTGAGAAGTCACAGTAAATTTGAACACTAAACAACGCAGACCCTAACAACAAGGAACTACCTGGGTACAGATCTTCAGCGCCATAGATGATGTTTACATATTCGGCACAGCTATCTGCGATAACCATTTTTTTGAATAGGCCCCAAAGCAATTGCCTAAGACCGTCAACGGAATTGCTATAGTTGAACGAACGTCTTTGGAAGAACTGCGGTAATAAATTAGTTGCCCTTTCTATTGGTCCTGCCACCAATTGCGGAAAGAAACACACAAATGCCGAAAAGGCAACAAAATCCTTGGTTGGGTCAAGTTTCCGTTTATCTACATCGATGGTGTAACTGAGCGTTTGAAATGTATAGAAGCTAATACCAACAGGCAAAATAATATTTAGCGAAGAGGACTCGAGGCGCACACCTAACAGTGTGAATGCAGAAATAAAATTGTCCAGAAAGAAATTATAGTACTTGAAGTAGCATAAGAATCCAAGGTTAATTGAGATGCTTGTCCATAATAGGATCTTGCGTTTGATTTGATTCTCTGCATTTTTTAGTTTTCGTCCGACAGAATAATCAACTATTGTGCTGAATACAATCAAAATAAGAAATCTCCAATCCCACCATGCATAAAACACATAACTTGCGAGTACAATCAATAAATTTTGATATTTCAGGTCATTGATTGACCAATAAAGGATAAATACGATTGGCAGAAATATTGCAAAATCAATTGAATTAAAGAGCACTTTTTGAATTTTGAGTTATCTACTTCGTAAATCTCCAAATTTAGAACGGATGTTTGGAAACCTAATACAAAGTCTCCTTCAAGTAATAACAGATAAATGTTATTCAACTCACTAGATTTTGTTCTTTTCTTCGTGGCATTTGCTACCCTGTTTTTTGTGCTGCGTCCAAAATTCCGCTGGCTTCTCTTGCTGGCGGGTAGTTATTTTTTCTACATGTTCTGGAAATGGGAATTCATTTTCCTCATCATAATTTCCACACTGATCGATTATTACTGTGGCCGCGCCATGTCTCTAAGAGCCACGCAGAAAGAAAGAAAGCCCTTCCTGCTGATAAGTTTGTGTGCCAATCTGGGAATCTTGTTCTTTTTCAAATATTTCGACTTTTTTAGTTCATCCGTGAACGCAATAGCCGGTAGCACTTTCCCTGGTCTTAACCTGATCCTGCCCATGGGCATCTCGTTCTATACGTTTCAAACCCTGGCGTATTCCATCGACATCTACCGCGGAAATATTACCTATGAAAAACACCTGGGTCGATTCGCCCTATATGTGACTTTTTTTCCACAGTTAGTTGCCGGACCCATTGAAAGGGCAGATAAATTATTACCGCAATTCCAAAGCAATTCACAAAAGTTAGATTATGGCCGAGTAACCTCCGGGCTAACTCAAATGCTCATCGGATTTTTCAAGAAAGTAGTCGTTGCAGATACCATTAGTATTTACGTGAATCACGTTTATGGTTCTCATGATCTTTACACCGGATTCACCTTACTGTTTGCGACGTACCTTTTCGCGATTCAGATCTATTGCGATTTCTCCGGATATACTGATATCGCTATTGGAGGTGCTCGCATATTAGGTTACGACCTAATGGAAAATTTTCGTACGCCGTACTTTTCCAAGTCCATTACAGAATTCTGGCGGAGATGGCATATTTCACTTTCGACATGGCTACGAGACTACCTGTACATTCCTCTGGGTGGTAACAGACAAAATAAGTTCCTCACCTACCGAAATCTCATGATCACTATGCTGCTTGGTGGGCTGTGGCACGGGGCAGCATGGAACTTTGTTATTTGGGGCATGCTACACGGTTTATATCTGGCAGTAGAAAGATATTTCAATTACCGAAAATTCATAGATAATAGCCATCAACTATTACGATTTATCGGGGGAGTTCTTACCTTTCATCTCGTGTGCCTGTCCTGGGTTTTCTTTCGGGCAGACAATTTTGACCAGGCCATGTCCATTCTAGATCGCCTATTTAGCATGGACTATTTCTGGAATTTGCAAATCAAGGATACCAATGTGTTTGGCTCGATTGTGATCACCACATGCCTGCTTCTGCTTTTTGACATTTTCTTGTTTCGCAAACTGGACCTTAGCAACCTTAGTGCACCTAAAAATAAATGGAGTCTCATTGGATTAAAGGTCGCACTGGTGATCTTGATTATGGTTTTCGGCATTAGTGAAGGCAGTCAATTCATTTACTTTCAATTTTAGTTCATGAAGATTGTCCGATACTTCCTTATACTTTTCGTCGCATTGATACTGAGTGATCGCATATTTTCCGGCTTGATGAATCGTGTTTACCAGGGTGTAGAGTTTGGTCAATCCGGAGGGAAAATCAACTATCTCCTTAATAATTATGATTCTGTCAATATTTTGGCAATTGGTAACTCACGCTGTGCGCACCACTTGGTACCTGGTCATATGAGCCCTTCCACGTATAATTTATCACACAATGGCATGTCGCTCATTTTCCACACGGGACTGATCGATCAACTGCTGACTAATGAATCTCTTCGGGTCGATACAATTTTATTGCACCTGGAAATACATGAGCTATTTAATGAAGACACAGCTCAAAGTCGTGATATCCAGCATTTGAAGTATTATTATAAGGACAATGCCTGGATCCGTCAACAGATCAATGCTTTTTCCCGATACGAGTCCATAAAGTTTCTTTTCTCCAGCTACCGTTGGAATGGTAAGTTTGTCACAGTATTAGCGAACCGGATAAAATCCTTTAGGAACCCTCCTCCTACGGATGGCTATGTTCCAAAATTGGCCACAGAAAGAGACAGTATCAACGTGACTTGGCAGTTGAATACTACTGATATGCATTCTTACATCCCTCAAAATAGTCAGCTCAATCCTACAGTCAGATCTAACCTACAACACATCCAATCTCTCTGCCAACAGGCCAATATCAAACTGATCTGCTTCACTTCACCAATTTATAATAGTTCAGGATTGACAAAAGCGCAATCCGATGCGCTCAGGTTATTCTTCGAAGCAATGGAAGTGTCCTATTACGACTACTCAGGTGCATTTATGAGCAACGATTCACTAAAACCTATCCAGCATTGGAAGGATGTAATGCACATGAATGAAAAGGGTGCTATCCCGTTTACCCAAAACCTGCGTGACGATTTGAACAGAAAGCACTCAGCTACTGATCCCGGCGAACAACTTTTCTAATAGGCTCACATACTTCTAAAACCACCATGGCTAAAAAAGGCAACATGGGTATCTTATATCTGGCCAGGGTTCCAAAATTGAACGTACTTACACCCACGGCAAAGGCAAAGATCAGCGTGAACCCTAAACAAAAGACGAGAAACGGGTAAGAAGATATCCTTCGCCACCCACCATTCCTGATCCATCTCAGCGTAAATATAAGTGCCAGAAGTGCTTCCATCGCAGATAATAGCATCAATGGATTTCTTACCTCCCACAAAAAGGGGCGGTAAAGCGATACGACCACCGCTTTAGGAAACAAGCGTATCATGCTTCCCCAGGATCCATCCAATTCCCCAAGATCATACCCTCCATCTCCTCCTGCTCTTGCTCCCCAGCCGTAGCGTATGTCGTAAGCTGTCACCGCCGCAGTTTGGGCAATGTTCTCTAATCGGTATCGTTCCGAGCCAGCAGACACACTAGAAGTGGCGAAATAGCCTACCCCAGAAAACAGCAAAAGCATGATTGGTGCGGCAATCCATTTGAGCGTTGTATTGCGAATTGCGGTGATCTGTCTCCAATAGATCCAGAAAATGGTCATCGGAAGAAAACTCAAAAGGATGTATAATTTAATTACATAAATGAGATAACCTGCAGTCAGTAAAATAAGCGCATTCAAAACAATCGACCTTTTTTGTTCTATCAATTGAAACGCGGCGCTAGTCATCCAGGCCAGGGCTCCAAAAGTGATCGTGTCTTTTAATATACCTGAGCCCCAGAAAATTACTGATGGAATAAAAAATATTGCGAAAACCTGTGAATAAACACGGTAAGGGTATTTCTTATTGATCGTTTGAAACAACGCCCACGAACCGCTAAAATTGAACACAGCAAAGAATAACGCCGTAGCAGAGTACGTATGGAAGGTAAAGAGGTCAAAAACTCCTGCTATTTTCACAATAGCATACGAGGATCCATCCCCGAAGTACAAGATGTTTCTAGTATAGACGTAAGTCTCGGCGTGGGCTTCTTCGCCATATTCAAATAGCATTTGGACACCCACCAGGGGATCTTTCAAGATTGCCTCCCAGACCCAACGACTTCCAAAATCAAAATAACCGAAGGTATCTCCACCATTATAATAGAACTGGTAAATCACCCCGAGCACGATCGCTCCAAAGAACTTGAATCCAAGAGCAGGTAAAAAGAAGGCCTTAGTTCGCGCATTGGTAACATAAGGCCTGACAACATACGCTATCAGACTGATCAAAAAGATATAAGCAGGAGTAATGATCAAATCCTGAATATTCATTGGATCCCTCTTATGTTTGGTCGCTATATAATTCGCTTATAGACATCTTGCGATGGTTCGAATCAAAATTAGGGAAAGATTTGAGTTGATGCACTAAACGAACTGCGATTTACATCACCAGAATGGACCTGACTTCCTCAGCTAAATATTATTCCATAAAAGCTACCTTTGCCGAAGAGTCCAATCAATGAGGTAAAATAATTGTCTTTTTTCTAATCGATGCTCAAATATAATCAACCGCCTGTAAGAGCGCTGGAATTCAATGGTCTCTCGGTTTCTTCGTTTCTACGTGATACTGAGGACAATCTGGAAGAAAAGACAGTTGAATCATTTGGGCAGGAATGGACCAAATTCGATCAATTTGAAGAAGCGGAATTAGCCGCTATTGGAGACGACTATTTCGATATTGTTCCCCCATCTATTTTAGATACTTCCAAGACGCTAGCACTGGATATGGGATGTGGCTCTGGCCGCTGGAGTAAGTACCTGAGTCCACGAGTAAAAGCCATTGAAGCAATAGATCCTAGTGATTCGGTCATCGGAGCAAAGCAATATTTGAAATCGGAAACCAATGTCAGAGTAACGCAAGCCTCTGCGAACAACATACCGTTCCATGACGAATCTTTTGATTTCGTCTTTAGCCTGGGTGTATTGCACCACATGCCAGACACGCTAAATGGCCTTCAACAATGCATTTCTAAAGTGAAGTCCAAAGGTCATTTATTAATCTATTTATATTATGCCTTAGATAACCGTGGTATATTTTACAAGACCTTATTTAATATTAGCACGAGCATTCGCAAGGTGATTTCAGGACTTCCAAAAAGCTCAAAGCATTTTTGCTGTGACTTTATTGGGTATTTTGTTTACTGGCCATTGTCACGATTTGCAGGATTGCTAAAAACTATTCGGCTTCCATTTTGGTCTGTCATTCCTTTGGCATATTATCACGATAAGTCTATGCACATTCTTAGAAACGATGCGCTGGACCGGTTTGGCACCCCACTTGAAAAACGGTTTTCACGTGATGAAATCACCTCAATGCTGAAAGATTCAGGCATGATCAATATCGAGTTTTCTGAAAAGGCCCCCTATTGGCATGTCCTCTCTCAAAAGAAATAAAGCCAGCATCCTCTTCATAACCAATTATCCTTTAAATACGGCACCAGGATCCAGGTTTCGATACGAACTATTCTTGAAGGATCTTGAAGGGAGCTATACCCTTTCTCCGACCTTAACTCATTCGGAATTCACCAGACTATACACATCTTCTTCCATTCAAAAGGCACTCATTTTTATCCGGGGGTTTTTCCGCAGGCTAGCTTCGCTACGGCTGGTATTTAGTCATGAGATCATTTTTATTTTTCGGGAAAGCTACTTCTTAGGACCTCCTCTTTTTGAATTCATTATTGCCAAAATCTTTAGAAAGAAAATCATCTACGATTTTGATGACGCCATCTGGTTACCAGACCCCAATGAAAACAGTCCATTATTGCGGTTCATCAAGTGGAAATCTAAAGTCCGACTAATTTGTAGATGGAGTTGGAAAGTTTCTGCGGGAAATGAATATCTGGCTGACTTTGCTGGCCAATATTGTGATTCCGTAGTAGTTATCCCAACAGTTGTGAACACGGATTATCATGTCCCTGCTCCTCAAAAAAACAACAAGATTACCATTGGCTGGACAGGCTCTCATACCACGTTACAGTACTTAAACCCTCTGGTCCCAACATTGGATCGACTCTGTAAAAAATATGACATCAGTTTTGCCGTAATTGCGAACAAAGACCCAGAACTTCCCATTGCAGGATTTAAATTCATCGCCTGGGATCAATCACGTGAAGTTTCCGACTTACAGCAATTCGACATTGGCATCATGCCACTAACAGATGACATTTGGTCACAGGGGAAGTGCGGTTTCAAAGCGATTCAGTATGGCGCAACTGGAATTCCCGCCCTTCTCTCTCCGGTAGGGGTAAATAAAGACGTGGTGAAAAACAATGTTTCAGGGTACTGGTGTAATACTCCGGATGAATGGGAATCGAGATTGGAAGAGTTGATTAAGTCTAGTACGCTGAGAAAAGAAATGGGCGAAGCAGGCAGGGCTCACATCGAAGCACACTTCTCGGTGAAGAGCATTAAGGAAAGATTCCTAAAATTATTTGAGGTTTAAGAACGTAACCGTTTCAAAGCAGCCTTGGCCTGTTTGTTTGCACCATGGCTTCGTTTAGAGACTTTGCGTACTTTCTTATAGTACGCGCGGGCCTGATCCATATTTCCATTCTTCTCCTCGATCCGTCCTAAATGCAAATAGGAATAGAAATAATAACCTTTGTCTGTAGCTCCAATTTTTTCTGAATGTTCGATGGCCATATTAAAATAACCAATGGCCTTGTCGTAGTTGTACTGCAGCTCATTGATATGTCCGAGATAGAAGCTTGCGTATCTGGCCGAGTTAGATTCGTAGCCTTGCCATAAACTATCAACACGGGTCAGTATAATCTGGGACTCATTCGCAGCCTGTCGGTACTTACCTGTCTGGTACAACAACCTGGCATAAAAACGATGAAAGTAGGCATTGTTTGGGTAGGTCTCGTGCAGGTACCCGGCCATCCGTATGCCGCCAATCATATCATTTTCTTCCAGGGCCAGCAAACGCATCAGGTAATACTGTGCCTCTGTTCTGCTATAAAAAGCATTGTTGGCCACTTCCTTGAGTTGTGAGATTCCAAGGCCTTTGTCCCCTTTAGGAAATAATGCCATGATGGGCCGTAACAAAGGATAATTTTCTCGTATCCATACGGCATAGTAATTGAAAAGGGCATCCGCAAAAAGGATTTCGGGACTGTAGTCGGACTTACCTCGAACCTCTCCCAAATATTTCAAGGTATTGCGACCTGCTACCGCCGATCTGGCGTACTGCCCGCGCTCCGAAAGTAACCTCCCTTTAAAAGCGTATGTAATCGCCAGAAAAAATGCACCTTCCACTTCATTTACTTCTTCATACAGGCGCCGGGATAATATCAGTGCCGTATCCATCTCTGCATAAAAAGCTTCGTCGTAGGCTTCATTGGGAATATGTGGAATGATCTGCCACCAGTTGTTCATCCCCTGCAAAAAATAGGGTAATGGATGCCAGCCGTATTGTTTTTTCAATGCATTGAACCCGTTTTTCGCTCTTTCAAAATTGAAATTATACATGTCATCAACGGCCTCTGTCGCTTCAAACTGGACATGAGGATTGGTAAGAATGCTCTTATTTGCACTATCCACAGGCACCATCCACTGTTGAGCACTCAATTCGAAACTCATCAATAGGGCAAGCACAAGGACCATTTGAAACAGAAATTTCCTATTGGTCATAAAATATGTCGTTTCAACTTCACTGATAATCAAGCCTTCAATTTACTTTGCGAATTTAAAAAGCGAAAAATGGAATGGCTGCAACGTAATCGGGAAAAGTTTTTATCCGATTGGTATAACTTCAACGTACCTGTCTTTTTTCTGTTGCTATGTTTTCTATACATCGCACTTTTGTTACTTAAGCGACTATTCATCATCGATGGGATAGCGGCTTTCGAAATACTTCAGGAGAGAGGCGAATTCTGGGTCTTCGACTTACTGTTTGGACTTGAGTACCTCTCTGTTCCCTTCTTTCTCGTTTGGAAATTTCTATTTACCACATTTTTATTGTGGATGGGCTGTTTTATGTTTGGGTATCGCCTCACCTTTGCACAGCTCTGGAAGTGGGTCATGTTTGCGGAAGTTATCTTTTTATTTCCGGAAGCCTTGAAAGTTGTTTGGTTTACAGCATTTGCCTCTGAAGCCAACTACGAACAATATCGGGCCTTCTACCCTTTTTCTTTGATGAATTTTTTCGACTACCAAACTTTAGCTGGTAGGTGGCACTACCCGATGAAAACGCTTAACATCTTCGAGGTGCTGTACGCTTTTGCACTGATAGCTGGCATTTTCATTCTCAGTGGTAAGAAAATTTCAATTTCGACTTACGTGGTGCTTTCCAGTTATGTTTTGGGAATGATCCTCTGGTTGATTTTTTATTCGTTGGTCTCTGGGTAAAGAGAAAACTTCCTTTTTATCCAGGATACAGTTGGCAAAGGGGTATTTATTTATGTGTTATAAATACGCCAGTGCTGAGCACGGAAGTAACTTCCGCGCTAGTGGGGCGGGTTATTCTTAACCCAACTATAAGGGCTATGTCCATAAAATAAATTGCTCATGGGGCTCTCAGCGAGACGCTAAGACCAGTGGGGGCGTAGATACAATCTAGTCCGAGGACTTTATTCCTTCTACTACTCAGATAGCAGAAGATACAAGAGCGAAGATGCAATCTTCGCTCAGATTGAATGATCCTATGGTTGATTTTTTACTCGTTGGTCTTTGGGTAAGAGAATTTATCTCTTTTTTGTCAAGGGTAAAGTTGGCAAAGGGGTATTTGTTTACGTGTTATAAATGCGCCAGTGCTGAGCACGGAAGTAACTTCCGCGCTAGTTGGTGAAGTAACTTCCGCGCTGGATGAGGACTTGTGGTCTTTGGTTAACACCCCCTCACCAGGGATTGTCAAGGTCCGTCTTCTCATATTTATGATTGCGGGTGACGAAATAGGAACCTTCCTCTCTTTTCTTTAGCTGCACCGTATTGCTTCCAAACATTCTGCTAAGAAATGCTAATGGCATGAGTACTAATACATAGACTACCGTGAGCAAAATCCTTGAATTAATGAAACCCAGGACTTTTGCCAGTCCAAACCAAAGCTTTAGTGTCCATTCCATTAAGCGTTGAGATAGGAGCGTTGCTACACCTATTCCAATAGCAGAATAACTCAACCATACCCAATCCTTCCATATTGCAATAAGGAGTAGCCCGAGGACCATGACAAGGATCGTTTTGTAATTATACTGTTCCATCAGTGATTCTTCATTCAATTAATCCAGTATGAATTCTTGTTGCCAATTGTCCTTTTGATCCCAATCAGGTTGATCTTCTTTAAGGAAAATGTACTGACCCACCACCAGCACATCCATTTCAGTCCGCATAAAACATCGATAGCCATCATCCGCTGTACATACGATTGGTTCGCCACGCACATTAAAACTGGTATTGACCACAACACCACAACCAGTTCGTTGTTTAAATGCATCGATTAGATTCCAATAGTGCGGATTTGTATCCTGATGTACTGTTTGAATTCTCGCAGAGTAATCAATATGTGTTATCGCTGGCAAATCGGAACGTTCAAAATACAATTTCTCTTTTACAGAACGTCCGGCATAGTCTTCTGGCAGCGTTTTTTTTATGTCTTCTGAAACAGGATGTACCAGTAGCATGTACGGACTGGAGGTATCCAATTCAAAATAATCTGCAGCATCTTCAGCCAGGACCGATGGCGCAAAAGGGCGAAATGACTCTCTGTATTTGATTTTCAGGTTCAGTTTCTTCTGCATCTCGGGATTTCTGGGATCCCCAAGAATACTCCTGGCCCCTAATGCACGGGGACCAAACTCCATTCTTCCTTGCACCCACCCGACGACCTTACCCTCATCAAGGCATTGCGCTACCTCATAGTAAAGGGGCTCAAAATCCACTTTTCTTACTTTAGCTCCGTACCTGTTTTGGACGAAAAGCACTTCGTCATCCGAAATTGAAGGGCCCAAATAGGATCCTTTCATGCCATCTGAAGTTGACAACTTCTTCAATGGTTCCTCAAAGTAGATATGATGCGCTGCCAGGGCAGCTCCTAAAGCCCCACCAGCATCTCCCGCCGCAGGTTGTATAAAGATTTCCTCAAAGATTCCTTCTTTCTGAAGCTTTCCATTACTCACACAATTCAATGCTACACCACCAGCCAGGCACAGGTTACTGCTTCCTGTAAGTTTCCGAGCTTCCTTTGCCATGAGCATCACCACACGTTCTGTTACATTTTGAATGGCCAATCCCAGGTTGCAATGCTTTTGCTCCAATTCATCACCCGGTAAGCGCTTGGGCATTCCAAAAAGCTTCTCCCATTTCTTATCAAAAACCATCCTCAAACCAGTCGCATAATTGAAATAGCGCTGATTGAGCCAGATCGATCCATCGGACGAAATATCGACAAGTTCTCGCTCGATAATTTCTTCGAAGGCTTTTACCTGTGGATCAGCATGATTGCCATAAGGAGCCAATCCCATCAATTTATATTCCCCTGAATTGACCCGAAACCCCAGAAAATAGGTGAACGCTGAGTACAACAGACCCAGAGAGTGCGGAAACTTCAATTCTTTTAGAACCTCAATTTCATTACCATTCCCTCTACAAATGGAGGCCGTAGCCCATTCTCCCACGCCATCTATTGTCAAGATAGCTGCATCCTGAAATCCCGATGGGTAATAAGCACTTGCAGCATGCGACAAATGGTGTTCTGTGAACAGTACCTTTGGTAGTTCAGAAAACCCAATGGCTTTTAACTCTTTTCTGATGAGGCGCTTGAGGAACAATTTTTCGTTCAACCATACCGGAATAGATGCGATGAATGACCTAAGCCCTCTGGGAGCAAATGCATAATAGCTTTCTAATAACCGCTCAAATTTGAGTAAGGGTTTATCGTAAAAAACAATCTTATCAATTTGTTCAGGTAGAACTCTTCCCTCCTTTAGGCAATAAGTCACGGCACCTTTAGGAAAAGATGCATCGTGCTTGATTCTGGAAAATCGCTCCTCCTGAGCAGCTGCTATAATTTCTCCATTATCAACCAGGCATGCCGCAGAATCATGATAAAAAGCTGAAATCCCCAGAATTTTCATGGAAGTGAAAGTGCTTACAATTTGTAGATGATCAAACTGGCGCAAAAATGGACAATCTCCACGTTATCTCACTTGATTAAGATGTTCATTCACAACTTTGGAGACGTATCTTACCTGGTTTTCGGTGAGTTCAGGGTACATAGGCAAAGAAAGAATTTCTTTACTAAGTGCAACCGCAACAGGGAAATCACCAGTCTGATGTCCTAAATATTGATAAGCCTGAGTAAAAGGAATGGGTTTAGGATAATGGATTCCGGTAAGTATTCCTTTTTTACTCAAACTTTCACGTAACAAGTCTCTTTCAGGAATCCTGATCATGTACAGGTGAAAGGGATGTACATAACCGTCCGGAACAATTGGTCGAAGAATTTCTGGTGATAAGTATTGGTTGTACCAATTGGCAACCTCGTTCCTTTGTTGATTCCACTGGTCCAGATATTGGAGTTTCACTTCCAAAAGAGCCGCCTGCAGACTGTCAAGTCTACTATTTCTACCTGCAAAGAAATGATCATGTTTATGTAGCTGTCCATGATTACCGATCCTCCTTAGTTTTTCCGCCAACTGATCATCATGTGTCACAATGCAACCACCATCTCCGTAGGCGCCCAGGTTCTTGCTTGGATAAAAACTGAAAGTACCTGCAATGCCGAATGTTCCGACTTTTCTGCCATTGATCGTTGCTCCGTGAGCTTGAGCTCCATCCTCCACCACCCATAAACCATATGTTTCTGCAATGGTCAAAATTTCAGGCATACGAGCCGGTAGACCCGTCAAATGAACCGGAATAAGGCATTTGGTTTTCGTGGAGATTGCCTTTTCGAGCAATCCGGGATCCATGCTATATTCATCAGTAAGGACATCCACAAAGACAGGTTCCGCTCCAACATGCGTCACCGCCTCAGCGGTAGATATCCAACTATTGGCCGGAACTATCACTTCATCTCCCGAGCCGATTTCAAGTGCATTAAGTACCATTTCCAACGCATCTGTGCCATTGCCGCAGGTTATACAATGAGGTACATCCAAGTACTTTCCGAACTTTTGTTCAAATGAACTCACCAGCTCTCCTCCTACAAATTGGGCACCTTCAAGGGCGGAAAGCATCACACGGTCAATCTCCACCTTAATAGACTGGTATTGAGCCTTGAGATCGACGAATGGAACTTTCACTTCGCTCATAATAAAGGCGAATTTCGAGAAAATATGGTTAGTTCACTCGATTATCACTTAGTAGAAGGATACAATTCCTCGTAGGACTGTACCTCATGCATCTCCACCCTTCTGAAAATGTGCTCTTTACTGACTTCAGCTGGCGAGCTCAATCCAGCAGCGCCCAACATTTCTACAAAGGATTCCATTGTGCGCTCATGAAAGTTTTTGACGCGGACCCGTTTATTCGTGGGGTCAAGACCCTGTTGCAGCACTTTGTTTTGCGTGGCAACCCCCACCGGACAGGTATTGTGATTGCATTCAAGTGCCTGGATGCAACCAAGGGCCATCATCATGGCCCGAGCACTGTAACATGCATCGGCTCCAAGTGCCAACACTCGGATCATGTCAAAGCCAGTAATGATTTTACCTGAAGCAAATAATTTAATATCATCCCGAAGCCCTTTCTTTTCAAGCGTGCAATGTACATATGACAAACCTTCGATCAACGGTGTTCCAAGGGAATTGGAGAATTCAACGGGAGAAGCCCCTGTTCCTCCTTCCCCTCCATCAACGGAAATGAAATCCGGACCGGTGCCAGATTTTTTAATGGCGTCACATAAATCAACGAATTCTTCTTTTCGTCCAAGGCACATTTTGAAACCTACAGGTTTTCCTCCTGAAAGATCACGCAGTTGTTGTATGAAGTCCATCAAGCCCTGAGCATCTGAAAAAGCTTTATGAAATGGGGGAGAAAAGACTGTTTTGCCAACAGGAACATTTCTAATGGCCGCAATCTCCGGAGTATTTTTCTCTCCAGGTAGAATTCCGCCATGTCCGGGCTTAGCTCCCTGGGACAACTTAATCTCGATCATCTTGACCTGCGGATCGGTTGCTTTCTCTTTAAATAGCTCAGGGTTAAAGTTTCCATCATTGTCACGACACCCAAAATATCCTGTTCCAATCTGCCAAATAAGGTCTCCACCTGGTGCTTTATGATAAGGGCTGATCGCCCCTTCACCAGTATTATGAGCAAAATTGCCATCTTTGGCACCGCCGTTTAAAGCCAAAATTGCGTTTTTGGAAAGTGCACCGAAACTCATCGCCGAGATGTTCAGCAAGCTCGCATCATAAGGTTGCGTACAATTTGGCCCTCCTACTTTGACACGTGGATCATGATTCAGATCATCGAAAGATTTGGGATACATGGAATGTTCCATCCACTCATATCCAGTCTCGTATGCGTTCATCTGGGTTCCAAAAGGCGAAGTATCATTGACACCTTTGGCCCTTTGATAGATCATAGAGCGGTAAATCCGATTGATGGGACGTCCTTCAGTATCTGTTTCCACAAAGTACTGCATGATCTCCGGCCGGATCTTCTCCAGCAGGTATCGACCATGTCCAATCACAGGAAAATTTCGACGTATCGCATGTCGGGTTTGTAAAACATCAGCAACGCCCACTAAAAAAAGCGGCCCAACCAGGATAAAGAATCCCCATATCGGTACTACATACAATGACACAAAAGTGATCGTAGCGATCGCTAAGAACGAAATAAGGAAAAATGCGGGTCTGGCTTTCATCGTGGATTAAGAATCAGAGATTACTATTTGTCACTCAATGTTAAAAACTTGTTGACTTTCAATTTGTTGGGTAGTTGACATTGCTCAAGATAGCACCAGTCGTGTAAAAAATTGTTAATTACTCGAAACCATAAAACATGCCCCTATTAATTTTTGATTAATTGCTAATTTCGCCAGTCTAGAAATACTGAGCATGGGATATAAGCTAATCAATAATGTAGCGGGATGGGCCGCTTTTTTCTTCTCTCTCGTAGTTTACCTACTTACAGTTGAAGAAACAGCGAGCTTTTGGGATTGTGGGGAGTTCATTGCCACAGCTTACAAACTTGAAGTTCCACACCCTCCTGGGGCCCCCTTCTTCTTACTCATGGGTCGCATGTTTTCCATGCTGGCGCTGGGAGATGTTACTCAGGTCGCTTACTGGATCAATATTCTTAGTGTTCTAAGCGCGTCCTTCAGCATATTATTCCTTTTCTGGTCCATCACACACCTTGCAAGAAAGGTGGTAAAACTGGAAGAAGGTGAAAACAATCTTGGAAAAACCATAGCTGTTATCGGAGCAGGGTTTGTAGGGGCAATGACCTGTACTTTCTCTGATTCGTTCTGGTTCTCAGCGGTAGAAGCCGAAGTATATGCCATGTCTTCGTTCTTTACAGCTTTCGTATTCTGGGCCATGCTCAAGTGGGAAACCATCAAAGACGAGAGTTATTCTAACAAATGGTTGATCCTCATTGCTTATATGATGGGCTTGTCGATTGGTGTTCACTTGTTGAACCTCGTAACGATTCCTGCATTGGCATTGATCTTCTATTTTAAGAAATACGACAATTGGAACTGGAAAGGGGCAATCGTTACCATGGGTATCGGTGGTGCGGTCATTATTTTGGTGAACAACATTATCATCCCGGGACTGCCATCTATGGCTGGGCGTTTTGAAATCTTCTTCGTGAATTCCATCGGACTTCCTTTTGGATCCGGGTTGTTTTTCTTCCTGGCTATCTCACTAGGTGCTCTTATTTACGGTATCATTTTCTCCGAACGTCAGAAAAAACTGGTATTGAATACCGCATTACTTTGTCTCACTTTTATTCTTATCGGCTACGCTTCGTACATGGTCGTATTGATTAGATCGAACTACAATACGCCAATCGATGAGAACAACCCGGAGGACCTCATCAAATACGTGAGCTATCTTAAGCGGGAGCAATACGGAAACAGGCCGCTACTCAAAGGTCAGTACTTCACTGCCGACCTGGTAGATCAAAAAAAGGGAGATCCAATCTACATGAAAGGGGAGGACGAGTACATCATCAAAGATTATAAAGTCGAGTACGAGTACGACAAGGATCATACCACCATTCTTCCCAGAATGTACAGTAAGAGTCCAGATGGTGGCCACCAACGACGGTACCGGCAAATCACCGGCTTACGTGACGGAGAAAAACCCACCTTTTCAGACAATATTGCATTCATGCGGAAGCACCAACTGGGTCATATGTACTTCCGTTACTTTATGTGGAATTTCGCAGGTCGTGCTTCCGATATACAAGATGCAGATTGGTTAGGCCCGGTGAACACTTTTGAGGAACTGCCTCCGGAACTAGAAAATAATCGTGGGCGCAATGCCTATTTTATGCTTCCCCTACTATTGGGACTACTTGGTGCATTTATTCAGTATTTCAAAAGTCCAAAATATTTTGGGGTTACACTATTGCTGTTTTTCCTAACAGGAGCAGCCCTTGTACTGTATCTTAACTCCCCTCCTATTGAACCTCGTGAAAGAGATTATATCTACACAGGTTCTTACTATGTATTTGCCATTTGGGTCGGGTTTGGCGTCCTGGCTTTATATGAATTATTCAGTAGTTCGTCCAGGAGAAATGCAGTAGTAATCGCTGCCTTTTCGTCGATCATGTGTTTGGGCATTCCGACGATCATGGCAAGTGAGAATTGGGACGATCACGACAGAACTGGTCGATTCTTTTCCGTGGATGCTGCCAAGAATTATCTTGACAGTTGTGCTCCAAATGCCATTTTGTTTACAGGTGGTGATAATGACACCTTCCCCTTGTGGTATGTCCAGGAAGTGGAAGGATACCGTACTGACGTTCGTGTTGTTGTACTCAGTTATTTTAATACAGACTGGTATATCGAGCAAATGATGCGGCAGGCTTATGAGTCAGATCCGTTGCCTTTTGGCTTGACTTTGAAAGACTACCAGCAGGGTGGATTGAATGATTATCTACCTGTAGTGGAGCAACCCAATATCAAAGGGGCTATCAATGCCGAACAGTACATGGGACTAATTGCCAAAGAACACCCCGGCCTTCAGGTTCCTACGACAATCAGCTCTTACAATGCAGTTCCTGCCAAGTCCATGTTTCTGAAAGTTGACACTTCCAAACTCATTCAGGGAGGAGAGTTAACTACCGTTCCTTACGAGACTTCTGAGCTTTCTCGGTATTACACAGATCGCCTTACCTGGAATATCAAAGGAAGAGGGATTGAAAAGAAAGACCTGGCCATCATTGACCTGATGATCAACAGTAAGTGGGAAAGACCCCTCTATTTCAATACAACCTCTCTTAGAAGTATCAGCATGGATTTGAGCAAACATGTGGTTCAGGAAGGACTTACTTACCGATTGATGCCCATAGAATATCCAACTACCAACGGAGACTTTCTCATCAATACAGAGGTGATGTATGACAATCTGATGAATAAATTTCACTGGAGAGGACTATCTGACCCCAGTACCTACAACACCGAAGATTATAGGAATTTCTGTTTAAATCACAGGTCTTCTTTCAACTCACTCGCGAATGCGTATGTCGAGAGAGGTGATTTTGAAAAAGCGAAGGAAGTTTTACTGAAATCATTGGAGGTAATGCCAAATGAAGTGATCCCTTATGATTTCTTCTCCCTGCAACAGATGGGATTATTGTTTGAGGTAGGTGAAAATGAGCTTGCTTTGAATATTGCACAAGAGATGGGTTCAAAGGCTGAAGAATGGCTCGCCTATTACGCAGACAAAGGAAACTTTGAAGACCTGGAAATGCGAAGACGCTTGTTGTCCTTGAGCGAAATCAGTAGAACGCTAAGGGTTAACGGGGAAAATGAACTGGCCACGCAATACGCAGATGCGCTAAAGAAATATTATAACTAAAACCTCGCAGGTGACTTTCTGACATTTTGGGATTGTATGCATAGTATCAAAGACAAGATATTATGCATACAAAACCTCAGAAACCAACTATCAATAGCGGCTCTATGGCAGACATTGCCTTCTTGCTGCTGATTTTCTTTCTGGTCACCACGACCATCAAACAAGACAAAGGGTTACTTCTCAAGCTTCCACCTCCTCCACAGGACAAAGTTGATGTTGAGATTCATGAACGCAACTTGTACAAAATCCTGATTAACGCTAATAACCAATTCCTTGTTGAAGGTGAGTTACGTCAGGATCTGGAGGGGCTAAGTAGTGAAATCAAACCTTTTATTTTGAATTATGGAAAAGACCCTAATCTTTCAGATAGCCCAAAGGAGGCAGTCGTTTCTATCAAAGCAAGCAGAGGAACAAATTACAGTCATTTTATTTCAGCACTAGACGAGGTAAAAAAGGCTTACTATGAAATCTATGCTGGCAAGGTTGGACTTACCCCTGGGCAGTACATAAGCCTGAATCATCAAAATGCTGCAGAATACAATCTTTATAGAAAGGGAAAGCAAGGGGTTCCTATGAATATATCGATTGCGGAACCGGATTAATTGTAAATAAAAAAAGCTGACGCCAAATAGCGTCAGCTTTTCTTTCAATGCTTAACAAACTTTATTTATTTAATCTGAAATAGATAGGCACGACCATTCTTACTTTCACAGGCCGGCCTCTTTGCTTACCAGGATTCCACTCAGGAGCAAGCTTCATTACCCTAAGGGCCTCCTCATCACACCCCGCACCAATGCCCTTCATCACCTGCAATTCAGTCATTTTCCCCGTTTCGTCCACCACAAATTGCACATAAACCTTTCCTTCCATTCCCATTCTTCTGGCTTGCTTAGGGTATTTCATTTTCTTGGATAAAAACCCATAAAATGCTTCCATACCTCCAATTGGAGCAGGCATCTCTTCCACAAAAGAAAGCACCTCTTCGACAGGCTCAGGTTCAGGTTCATAGTCAATCACAATTTCGTCCGGTACATACTCATCAATATCAAGAATAAGCAACTCCTTTGGTGGCTCAACTTCATCCTTGGTCTCCACGACATTAGTCAGTACTACTTTTGGTTTTGGTGGTTCCGGTGGCGGTATCACCGTATTAAAAATGACATCTTCTGGATCAAATTGCACGTTCATTGGTCCAAAAAGGTCAATTTGTGCTTGTTCTGTCTTCCATTCGAAGGCGGTGATGGCCAGGGCCAAACTAATAACCATTCCAAGGGCCAGGAACTGTGTCCTGGATCGCTGCAGGTCTTTTTCAGGATTCTTCTTGTATTCCATATTCCTATAATTTTTGATATGCGTTCTTGAATTTTATCTCACTGTAATTCTTATGGCCTTGATCCGTACTTTTTGCCGATACCCCAAACAACAAAGAGATCAGCAATGCCAGAATAGCCACTCCAATTGCAATTTTGATTCGCCAATCTCTTCTTCTCCGTTCCCGATATCGTTCTCGGAATTGTCTAAAATCTCGATGATGTTGATATTGGCTTTCCTTAAAAACCGCACGTCTTACTTTGTAATCACGTCTCATCATGACTGTAGCATTTGCTTCATTCTCCCTAATAATCGATATAAGCGCATCTTGGAAGAGCTTTCTGAAAGACCTAAAATGTCTGCGATCTCTTTGAAAGTTTTTTGCTCAAAAAATTTAAGCTCCAAAAGGTGAACTTCCTCCTCAGTGAGCATGGAAAAAACCCGAATCAATTCATCTGATCCAGGGAGTATTTCAACCTCATTGAAGGATTCCCATATCTTGTCTTCTTCGATAATAAAAACAGGTTTCTGATCTCTGAAATACCTGTTCAATTCATTAGTTGCAATGCGATAAAGCCAGGCAACAAAGGGCCTGCCCGTCCATTTGTACTTTCTCAAATTAAGTAACGCTTTGTAAAACGTTTGGGAACATATGTCCGCAGTGAGCGCCTCATGATCAGTACGCCGATAAATGAAACGAAATATCTCATCGTAATAGCGGTTATACAAAGGTTCGAAACGCTGTGGGTCTTGCTGAGCCTCAGCTATCCATTGTTGTTCATCCTGATGTTCAATATGTTGTTTTGCTTCCGGCACTCGGATCTTTTTAGATCATAATCCAAAAGCATGCCGAAAGTCACATGGAATTGACATAAATTTTTAAATAAACATCAAAAACGAAATAACAGACCATGAAATACCCCATTTGTAAAATATTATCTACATCAATTTCATCACCACAATAGTGAGACAATCTAAATGAAGGTATGAGCTCTACTTGAATTTGATGAATACCAAACGTGGACCAAAACGACTATTGCTGGCAGATGATAATTTCAACAAAGTCTATAATTGTACAGCATATCTAATAACAGACAGAAAATTATCTGTCGCCATCCTGATCTTCCACTTCAGGAGCTTCTCTACCCGGGCGGTAGATTTCAAATTCAACCCGACGATTGAGTGCTTCATCCTCTTCGGAATTTTCTTCGACAATGGGCTGTGAACTACCAAATCCATCGTGCTCCACTCTGTCAGGTTGGATTCCCGCAAATAGGACAATATAGTCTCGAATTACTTTTGCCCGATCTTTAGACAATCTTAGATTAAAATCCTCCGCTCCGTCAGAATCTGTATGACCAGAGACTCGCAATTTGAAATCGAGGTTGTCATACAGGAAATTCACGATCTTATTCAGATCTCCATACATAGCAGGCAATAACTCCGCCTGTCCCACTTCAAATTCAATTGATTCAAACTTCACGCGAGCCGTAAGAGGTTCAGTTACCCGATCAAGAATCATCGGGCCATCTAAGAAAAACGCTTCCTCGATTCGGAAAAAATCATCACCCTGAATTACGAGTAAGTAATTCCTCTGATCAATCAGGTTGAACTCGAATGTACCATCATCCCGTAGGTATCGTGGCGCCACCTCAATTCCTTCATCCATATCGATGATTGTTACTATTCCCCGAAAAGGAGCTCCGGTAATGGAATCTGTCAGTGACCCACTAAAACGAGTTGTAGCCAGTGGTTGTGCCTCCATTGGTAGCGGAAAAGAATATAAGTCTTGTTTATTCAGGTCTCGTGTTGCGGAGCGCGCGTAGAATAAGTTTGCTGAGGTCTTGTCAATCGTAAAATAAAACTCACTCCCCTTACCATTGACCAATGGGCCAATGTTGTGAGGTTCAGACCAATCGCCATTTACATTGTGCGCTTTAAAAATGTCATACTCCCCAAAACTGTAAAGTTGTCCATTCGATGTAAAATAGAGGACGTCAAAAACCGGGTGATAAAAAGGGCTCACATCATTATTCCTTGTATTAATAACGGGTCCAAGGTTTTTTGCAGCTACCCAATCTCCATCTTCTTTATAAGTAAAATAGATATCGGCAAGTCCAAACCCCCCTAAACGATCAGAAGCAAAATAAAGCGTATCTCCAGTATGGCTAAGTGCAGGGTGCGAATCCCAACTGACACTATTCACATTGATCCCTAAATTCTGTACAGCTCCCCAGGTACTGTCCTCCTGCATTTCTGACATGAACAAGTCACAGTCACCGATACAGTTCCGGCAATCACATCTTGAAAAGAACAGTGTGTTTCCATCCCGACTCAATACGGCACTACCTTCATTATAGTAGGAGTTTATGGCTGGCATGGGTTTCGCTTTAGACCAGGTCCCATATTCATCCATGGTACTGAAAAACAAGTCTTCGTTCTCCTTCCTGTTAATTGAGAATTCCAGGTTATTCCGCTTGGAAGTAAAAATTAATTTGTCGTTATCAAAACTGAGCGTAGGGCCGTAATCTGCCCTGCTGCTATTGACCAATGTTCCCATGTTAAGAAGTACCCCCCTGGGTGGTCTTAGTGTATCGATTAGCTTTCGATGCTCTACCAGCTCGTAGTAATACTCAATAGGGACGTATTGTTCAGCCTCTTTGGTATTCAGGGAATCGTAGTAAATTTCTATCTCACGGATATCTATTCCCTGATGATGATGTCTCAGTACCAGTCGGTACAGGGAACGTGCTTCTTCGTAATCGCCGAAAAGTTCTGTCAATTTTGCCAGTCGCCAGATCATTCGGGTGTCCTTATAAAAATTGCGAACACCAAATCGTTTCACATAGTCTTTGAGGGCGACAAATAATTCTTCCCAGCGTTTCTCTTTCTCTAATTTTCGAATTCGATTAAGCTTCCCTTCGTCGTGGTAGTCCGCTACTTTATTGATATTCTGAAAATCGTAGATATTTAAAACAACATTTGAAGGCAAAGAATCAACAGGCACCACAGCCCTATTCCGTCTTCGGGATTGGGCATCACACCACATTACCATGAGAAGACCTCCCAAAAGCAACAAAAACCTTATGGAAACGCACCTGTTCATATCCGACGAAAAGTCAGTCAAAGTTGCATTTTAATTAAAGATAATACTAAATACGGACTAAGTTTTAATTTGGCATACCTCTTGAACCCTTAATAAGAGCATTCAAAAAAGGCATGTAATCTAAAAACACCTGCCAATTTGACATATTGTCTTTATGAACGAAAAAAGAGACTTTCAAATCTTATTCCCTGAATTCATCGACGAAGAAACGGACGAATTGATTCAGATCATTAGCCCTGAAGACGGGGAAGAGATATCGGATGAAAGCATTCCAAATCCGTTACCCATTTTACCGATTCGCAATACGGTACTCTTTCCCGGGGTAATGATTCCCATCACGGTAGGTCGTCAAAAATCCATTAAGCTTGTTAAAAAAGCATATAAAGGTGATCGTATCATCGGAGTGGTGGCCCAGAAGAACAACAAAGTGGAGGATCCGAAATTCGCGGATTTGCATGCTGTAGGAACTGTGGCCAAGATCATCAAGATGCTAGTCTTACCCGATGGCAATACCACAATCATTATTCAGGGTCAAAAGCGATTCTCATTAATTAAGGCGGTTCAGGAAGAGCCTTTCATTACCGCTGACTTTAACTTGTTGCCAGAAGGCGAAATGGAAGGGGATGAAGAAGAAATCATCGCGATCCAGCAATCGTTAAAAGAGGCTGCCAACAAGATCATGAAGCTCAACCCTGAGATTCCAAAGGAAGCACAGTCAACACTAGACAATATCGATAATACGGCCTTTCTGACTCATTTCCTGAGCTCGAATGTTAATGCCGAAGTAGATGATAAGCAAGGCCTCCTTGAAATTGATGATCCCAGAATTCGGGCAGAAAAACTGCTCAAATTCATGTCAAAGGATATCCAAATGCTTCAACTCAAGCAGGAGATCCAGCACAAGGTACACACCGATATCGACCAACAACAACGTGACTACTTCCTGCGGCAACAAATGAAAGTACTGCAGGATGAGTTGGGGCAGGAAGGACCGGATCAGGAGTTAAAAACCCTGAAGGAGCGCGTTCAGGAAAAGGATTGGCCAGAAGAGGTAGCGGCTCATTTCAAGAAGGAAATGGATAAGATCGCTCGCATGAACCCCTCGGCCGCCGAATATCCTGTAGCCATGAGCTATGCCGAGTTGTTAGTGGACCTCCCCTGGAATGAAGTCACCGAGGACAATTTTGACCTGAAAAATGCCGCTGAAGTATTAGATAAAGAACATTACGGCCTGGACAAGGTAAAGGACAGAATACTCGAGTACCTGGCTGTCAGGAAATTGAAGAACGACCTGAAAGGTCCTATTTTGTGCCTTTATGGCCCTCCTGGTGTTGGAAAAACTTCACTTGGTAAATCTATTGCTGAGGCTTTAGGCAGGCAATACGTAAGGATGTCGCTTGGTGGAGTTCACGATGAGGCGGAAATCAGAGGGCACCGCAAAACTTATATTGGCGCGATGCCTGGAAAAATCATCCAAAATATCAAACGCGCCAAGTCATCAAACCCTGTATTTATCCTTGACGAGATCGACAAAGTAAGTTCGGATTTCAGAGGCGACCCCTCTTCAGCACTCCTGGAAGTTTTGGATCCCGAGCAAAATACTGCGTTCAAGGACAATTATGTAGAGGTGGATTATGACTTGTCTAAAGTACTCTTCATCGCCACGGCGAATTCCCTGGATACGATACAACCTGCTCTCCGGGATCGAATGGAGATTGTAGAAATCAATGGCTACACGCAAGAAGAAAAACTGGAGATTGCAAAGAAGCATTTGATTCCCAAACAAAAGGAAGAACACGGCTTAAAAGAAGAGGACATTTCCTTCGACCTAAAATCGGTTCAAAAAGTAATCAATGATTACACCCGGGAATCTGGTGTCAGGAATTTGGAAAGAAAAATTGCTGCCCTTTGTCGAAATGTGGCCAAGTCCATTGCTATGGAGGAAAAAGCTTCATCCAAAATTTCGGAAAAATCTGTTAGAAAGATTCTTGGGCCTGAAGTATTTGATAAAGAATTTTATGAAAATAATGCTTTTGCGGGAGTTGCCACAGGCCTGGCTTGGACTTCTGTAGGAGGCGAAATTCTATTCATTGAAGTAAGCCTCAGTAGAGGAAAAGGCAAATTGACCTTAAGTGGTCAATTAGGTGATGTAATGAAAGAATCGGCAATGACCGCTTTGTCATTTTTGAAATCTAATGTCGACTTGTTGGGCTTAGATTACAGGGTATTTGATCATTACGACATTCATGTTCATGTTCCCGCCGGAGCCGTACCAAAAGATGGCCCATCAGCTGGAATTACTATGCTAACTGCCTTGGCGTCTGCTTTTACCCAAAGGAAGATCAAAAGCAAGCTGGCAATGACCGGTGAAATTACACTTCGGGGAAAGGTATTACCTGTTGGAGGAATCAAAGAAAAAATACTGGCCGCCAAACGAGCCGGAATACAGGAAATTATTCTTTGTGAAAAGAATCAGAAAGATTTCGAAGAAATTTCGGCTAGTTACGTTAAGGGATTAGGGATTCATTTTGTCCAGGATGTGAGCGAAGTATTGAAATTCGCCCTTATGGAGGAAAAAGTGACTAACCCAATCGAATTCGTAATACCAGATGAAGCAGTAAAGTCTTGAGAATTGTAATCGCAACGGTCTTTTTCTATCTCCAGGTGAGCCTTGCCGCAGCTCAGGTCTCAGGGGAAAGCTCCTTTGGAGTTTTGCAACTTCCTTCTGGTGCGAGATCAGCGGCCCTCGGAGGCGTAACCCCTGCATTACCAGGTGATGTTACTTTGGCAGCCGATAATCCCGCCTTATTGGATTCCGTCAAATCCGGAGATTTCGCCTTTGCGTACTCACCCTTTTTTGGAGGCATCAACTACCTAAACGTAGCTGGAGCATTTAATGTAGTAAAGGCCGGAACTTTCGGAGTTGGAATTGCCTATGTGGATTATGGTGATTTTACTGAGCGTGATCAAATCGGAACAGAAATTGGATCATTTACTTCCCGTGATCTCATGATTCGGGTAAGTAGAAGTCATCGAATTGGACCGTTCGTATTGGGTGCGAGCCTGAAGTACGCTCACACTTCTCTTGTAGGATACGCTTCACACGCTATCATGGCTGACCTGGGAGGTTTCTATCAAAAGCCCGGGTCTCAATTCGTGTTTGGAATGACGCTCAAAAATCTGGGACGATCATTCAACAATTTCGCTACAAATACACCTGAACTACCACTCGACTTGCTCATGGGTTTGAGTTTCAAGCCTGAACATATGCCTGCCAGGCTTTCACTGAATGCTTACAATTTTGTTGATTCTGATTTGGCTTATTTTGGCCAGACTTTAGAAGACGAGGAAAACCCTGCCATTTTTCAAGAAGTTTTTCGCCATATCAATGTTGGCCTGGAATTATTAATCGGAAAGTCATTTAATGCACTAATTGGCTACAATCACCTGCGAAACCAGGAACTTAGATTGGCTCAAGGGGGCTTTGGTGCAGGATTTTCATGGGGGTTTATGGCACGGATAAAAAAAATAGAAGTTAGATTCTCAAGAGCAACTTATCACGCAGCGGGAGGAATGAGCACCTTCAGCGTTCAGGGGAATTTAAGTCGAATTAAGAAATTATTTTAACCATTATATGGAAGACATTAACCTAACTCCAACGCAGATTGTTGGAGAGCTTGATAAATATATCATTGGACAGAAAGACGCCAAGAAAAACGTGGCAATCGCATTGCGGAATCGCTGGCGTCGGATGAATGTAAAAGAAGATATCAAGAAAGAGATTGTACCCAATAACATTCTGTTAATCGGATCTACTGGTGTTGGGAAAACAGAGATAGCCAGAAGGCTGGCGAAGATTGCCCAGGCGCCTTTTACCAAAGTAGAAGCCTCAAAGTTTACCGAAGTAGGATATGTGGGTCGGGATGTGGAAAGTATGGTTCGCGATCTGGTGGAACAATCGGTAAACATGGTGAAGTTGGCCAAAAAGGAAGAAGTAGAAGAAAAAGCTTCGGAGATCGTTGAATCCATCATACTGGATGCTTTGATCCCACCTCTGAAGGCTACTACAAATACCCATTCCGTAGGAGAAGATTCCCCTACGGAGGAGAAAGAACTGAATGAAAAGACGCGGGAGCGATTTAGAGAAAAAGTAAAAAATGGTGAACTGGATGATCGAAAAATTGAAATCGATATTCAGGCACCCAATGCAAATGGGGTCGGCATGATTGGTGGTGGAATGATGGACGAAGCTTCCATGATTAACCTGCAAGAAATGATTGGCAACATGATGCCCAAGAAAAGCAAGAAACGTAAGGTAACCATTGCTGAAGCCAGGAAACTCTTGATGGATGAGGAAACTTCCAAACTCATCGACATGGATGAGGTGAAGGACGAAGCGATCAAAAGAGCTGCCAATACGGGGATTGTTTTCATTGATGAAGTGGATAAAATCGCAGGTGGCAGAAATGGAAAAAGTGGTCCGGATGTAAGTCGCGAAGGGGTTCAAAGAGATTTATTACCGATTGTGGAGGGAAGTGCTGTAAACACAAAGTACGGCATCATCAATACCGATCACATCTTATTCATCGCGGCAGGAGCCTTTCATTTTTCTAAGCCTTCTGACCTGATTCCTGAACTTCAAGGACGTTTCCCTATCCGTGTTGAACTTGAAAATCTAACGAAAGGGGATTTCCTGAAGATATTAAAGGAGCCCAAGAATTCGCTTACAAAACAGTACACGGCTTTGCTGGATTCCGAAGAGGTAAAACTCACTTTTAGGGATGACGCATTGGAAGAAATTGCTGAAATCGCATTTCAAATTAATGAGGAAGTTGAGAACATTGGAGCCCGAAGGCTACATACGGTCATGAGCAAATTGCTCAACGATATTTTGTTTGAGATTCCTGACACTATAAGCGCAAACGCACACGTCGTTGTAGATAAGGAACTGGTAAATACAAACCTGGATGGCCTGGTAAAAGACAAAGATCTGAGTCAGTACATTTTGTAGTCAATACATGAGCGCTGTAATGGACGACTCCTGTATCCGGATTTACGAAAATGGAAAGTTTCGAATCGACATTTGAATAGGACTGGTGGTGCCATTTGTTACAAGACAAGGCCGGATGTCCCTGCCCAAGTCATGTCACGGTTGTTTAAATCGACTCCCTTGAGGTAATCACTTTGATTCAGATCAGAAAGGGCCTTTTTCATCTATCACTCAACAAGGAATCCAACTTTCTTCTGATGGTCTTCAATGAATCCATTCGAACTTCAGCCTTCTCGGCAAAAGTTGACCATTGAGAAATTACTTCCACCACCTGATCAATGATCTCATTTGCCTTTTTGAGTTGAAATTTCTTGGCTAATTCCAGAAGGTGAGGTCGACCGGGACTTTTGCCCTCGCCCATAACAACAGCACTATGTTCCCCTCCTGGACCAAAGGAGAAGGTAAGGTCATAGGCCGGTGCAAATAACCAATCTCCATTCGATTTCATGATGAAAGAAAAATTCTTACTATGATCATCACGGTTATGAGCAAAAACGTTGAAACAAGTCAATCGAAATAACTTCTCCAATTCCTGCATATCAGGATTCAAAGCAAGCATACCTCGAAATAAATTCTCATAGTCCAGACTTGGAATGCGATGATCGGCATTCAACAAACCACTCGCCGTATGCATATGTATCCTTTTCGCATGATCCCTATCAAATCGCCTTACTCCAAAATAAGCTCTGTTAGATCGTCCATGGAATAAACGGGTTTCAGGCATATCTATTCCCGAAGCTCTCGCCATGAGGGAATAAGCGTATTCAATGTTCCCAATATCCAATTGATCCGAATGTGACGCAAATTTGATCATCCAGGGCTCCTCACTTTCTTTCACCTTCTGACTTCCTCTGGTCAGCGTATTGGCGTTTTTATTGTAGTTGACCAAAACTTTAGGCCGGGCTCCGGCGGAACTACCTCCCAGTTCAAGTAATTTGTCAATTACCTCTTGCGCCTCTCCACCTAAAACACCTCTGGTCTCTTCATTCAGTTCATCCAAGTCAAGTACGCTGGTCGATTTGCTTGCTTCCTGATATTCCGGCTCGTAGATTAAAGCACCCATTCCTTTTGATCCTACATAGGCTAAGCGATCAAGTGGAGTTAGCTGTTGATGAGGAATTCCTCTTGCCATCACAGCTCTATCCAGTAACAGCCGCCCCCAACCGTCAGGAAGGGAATCATTAAACACGCCTGGTAGTCCTTCAAATAAATGAGATTTGGCTACTTGTACCCCAGATTGCAGCGGCAAATAAAAGGGCGAAATATCCAGTCTTCGTTCTATGAAACCAGCTGCATACTCAAATAAAATCCGACCCTGATGCATAGCAAGCCTGCCCACAGGAATCACTTCGACCTCAGTAGACATTTTCACTTCAATTAACGTTACAGATTCAAGGTCCATCTCAGACGTTCAAGATTTCATCCAACGAAGCGGGCAATTCATCATGAGGTTCAAACAAAGCGTCGAAATCATTCAGGTGTCCCAGAACTAACGCTATTTTCAATAGGGATTCCAGTGAAATTTGACCAGTACTTTCGAAACGCTTAAGGCTTCCCAGAGACACCCCGGATTTAGTAGCCAAACGCTGTTGCGAGAAATTCTTTTTTTTTCTGATCTGACGAACTTTCCCTGACAACCCTTCCGATATCTCATGAGGCAATTTAAGCATATATTTATGGTTAATATATTAACCAAATATAGCAAAAATCACTTATAATAGATAATATATTAGCTATTATGATGGCTATTTACGTTAAGAATTATTCCTTCCTGCAATTATGAGCTGGAGTGGCATCCAGCCTCTACATGAATGACGTCTATATTTTCAAATCTCTCAAATTATTGATACCTGATCATATTTGAAGCTCCCTGGGCACTTGATAGAAAAGTCTCTCAGTCCTCCATTTTTCATTAGAAACACCTTCTTTGATCTCCAATCCCACTATGCCACAAGTTGGAATATTGTCAATGTAGCTATCATTAATTCGGTTATGAAACATCGTAAGCCCTGGATTATGACCAAAAATGGCAATGGTATTAAAATTTCGAACAGCCCGGATTACATTCTCAAATTCTACTACACCTGCATGGTATAGCGTATTTGAAATGATGATCCTTTCCTCAGGATACTTCCAATGATCCGCCAAATGCAAGGCAGTATAAAAGGCACGACTCGCACCACTCGTCATTATAAGGTCCGGAGCGTCTATCTGAGCCTTAACAAATTGCCCCATTCGAGTCAAGTCTTTTCGCCCTCGTTTACTCAGTGGCCGATCATAATCGTCCAGGTCCTCAAAACTCCAGGAAGACTTGGCATGCCTAATTAGATAAAGTTTTTTCATGGAAACTTTAAGTGTTCCTTAGAAAAACGTAACAGAACTGAAAACGACTATTCTAAAAGTAGGAATATTAACCAGGAAGCCAAAAATCGAAATAAAGGTCGTTCATGCATTTGAAATGTCCCTTTGGACATTGATCAAAACCGATCTTTGAACACGGACGACAGCCGAGTTTTTTGTTTTCGAAAATGGTGAATGATGTTCGGTAAGGATACATCCCAAACTCTGGGATAGTATTTCCCCATATGGAGAAAATCTTCTTTTTAAAGGCCGCTGCTACATGCATCAGGCCTGTATCATGCGAAAAAACTGCCGTGGATTGCTGTACCAGAGAAGCGGATTGGTTAAAATTAAACTTTCCGCATGCATTGTAAACGAGCGCTTTTTTCCCCAACTCATTTTGTAATTGCAGCTCTCGCGGGTCATCCGCATCTCCCTGAACAAAGAACCTCTCTATCTCGACTCCAACCGCCTGATCTTCCTTTCCCCCAAGCAAAATGATGGGTTTATTAATCCGGTCACACAATTCAATTAATCGGGTGGTTGGAAGTCTCTTAGTGGCATGCTGCCCACCTACTACAACCGCATAAAACCCATTCCGATGCGTTTCCGGAAGCCAATCTGTTTCTACAATATCTCTATCCGGAATAAAGTAATCCAGGCCCAAAGCGTCCATTTTCACATCAAGAGGCTCAACAGTTTCCATGTAGCGATCCACAATGTGTTTCGACGGCAGGCGATTGAGCTTAAATCGCACCATCAGCATTTTTTCCCAATTGAGCTTATCAAAGCTATAAGATCGGGCTTTGAGTAGACGCTTAAGTATCCCGGTTCTCAAATTGTTGTGAAGATCGATGATCACATCGAACGATTCTTTTTTCAGCTCCTCGTAGAATTTCCACAGACTATCACCCAATAAGTGTACCCGATCGATGTATGGATTGGATTCAAGAATATTGTGGAATGCCCTTTTTGTAGCATAGTGAATTTCTACCTCTTGAAGTTGTGACTTCAGGGTTCTGACTACCGGTGAAGTAAGTACGATATCTCCGACCGAAGAAAAACGTATAATTAAAATCTTCATTCAATTGAAATGTCGCGGCAAGGAAGCATCAGATGAAATCATTGCCAAAGAAATTGGTTAAATTGTAATACTACGTCAAAAGTAGATGGAACCTCTATTCTGAGAACCTTACTTTCGGACGATTGTTCAACTTTAAAATGCTTAGTCATGAACTACTGGTTGATTAAATCGGAACCTGGCACATATTCGTGGGATGACTTTGTCAAATTAGGCCGAGACCATTGGGATGGTGTCCGAAACTTCAAGGCCCGAAATAACATGAAAGCCATGAAAATCGGTGATCAGGCTCTTTTTTATCATTCTGTTTCTGAGAAATCTGTGGTCGGAATAGCAGAAGTTGTCCGAGAATATTATCCGGACCCCACAACCGATGACCACCGCTGGTATGTTGTGGATTTTGTCCCGGTACGCCCCCTGAAAAGACCTGTTACCTTAGCCGAGATCAAGGAAGACGAGCGTTTATCGGACATGGTATTGGTTAAACATAGCCGATTATCTGTTCAGCCAGTTAAACCCGAGGAGTTTGATCTCGTCATTGGAAAAAGTGAATCATAAAGGATTGGTTCATGATGATTGTTAATTATTAAAAGCACAAGGTTTGTCTAGTTTCACTTTTAACTCCATATCAATGAGAAAGCTTTTGATATTTCTGTTTATAGCAATTCAGATTCCGCTTTCCGCACAAAAGAAAAAGGAAAAAGACACCAGTAGTCTGCTGGTACAACCCAATCGTCTTGAATTCGAAGTAAAACGGATACAACAGGAATTCACGATCATCAACGGAAGTTACGATGGACTGCTCGTGGTTGAGGAAACTTACAAGAAAGTAGACGGAAAATACACCTGGAACCTAACCAAACTAGACACAGCATTACAGGAGGAATGGAAGAAATCGCTATTCGTTGATGTCAATAGTCGTCTGATAGGTTACGAGTACTTTGGAGGTAAATATTATTTATTATTGACCGCCTCACAATACCGACAGCAGGATTTATTGGTATACGAAATTGACGACAATGAGCAAGTAAATGAATTTGAGATCACTACGGTATTTCCCATTAGGATGGAATATTTTGAGGTGATCGGAGAAACACTAATTCTTGGTGGAAATGTCAATAATAAACCTGCAATTATCACCTACAATGTGAATGAAAAGAAGCCCAAAGTACTTCCTGGTTTCTATGAATCACGCAATCAACTCATGGATATCATCATCGACGATGATGAGGAAATGTTCACAGTAGTAGTTCGTGAAAAGCTGGTCAGCAGACAATATACGATCAGGGCCAAAACTTTCACCTCCGAAGGCCTGATGGTTCAGGATTTATTCATCACTCCGGGCGAAAAGAAAAACCTGATCGATGGCGCATCTACCACATTTGACAATGGCATCCAATTAGTAGCGGGAGCACAATCCAAACGGAGCACTTCATACAGTAAAGGGTTATACCTGGCAAAATTTGTAAATGGCCGCCAGCAGTTCATTAAATATCACAACTTCGCTGATCTTGAAAATTTCTTTGGTTACCTCAACGACAAGCGCGAGCAACGAATCAAGGCACGTATCAAACGTAGGAAAGACCTGGGGAAAAACAGCAAGTTCAACTATCGCCTTCTTATTCATGAGATGAAAGAGTTGGAAAATGGCATTAATTTGATGGTAGCAGAAGCTTACTATCCCAGATACAGTGGAGCGGGCAACTATGGAACACCCTATGCCTATGGCTCATATAGCCGAGGCAATCCTACCACCTTTATGGGATACAAGTTTACCCACGCCATTGTGGTCGCCTTTAACAACAATGGTGAGATTGTCTGGGATCACAGCTTCAAGATCAAAGACGTAGAAACTTACTCACTTGACAAGCTGGTGTCAGTAGGTAATTTTGGTGACGAAACGGTATTGATGTACCTCGATGAAAATGAGATCCGTTCCAAGATCGTACGTGAAAATGAGGTATTGGAAGGGAAAACTTACAATCCAGTAAAACTTAATGATGAAACCGAAGAACTGCGATCAAAATCGTCATTGGACGAAGGTCTGGATCACTGGTATGACGAGTGCTTTTATGCCTCCGGAATCCAGAACCTGGCAAAGCCTGGGGGATTAGGATTCAAGAACAGTCGCAAGGTCTTCTACATCAACAAGATTCAATATAATAAGGAAGGGTTGGTGAATTAGTCTCTTCGGCTCTTAGTCAAAGATCTGAAAAGAGAGGGATTTATTTAGTATATCACCCCACCTCCAATACCTCCAATACCGCTTCCCGTTTTGTTCTAGGAATACTCAGTGGTTTGTCTCCATCGATGTAAAGATTTCCATTTTCAATCTTGGATACTTTCGTGGTGTTGATGATCAGAGATCTATTTAAGATGTAGAAATCTTCAAAATGGCTCAAATGCTTTTCATAGAAATCTTTCAAGGAGGCTTTGATCATCACGTAATCTTCTTGATCCGTGAATACTTTCACATAATGATCACTGGCCTCTATCCATTTAATTCGGTCTGTTTCTAAACTTTGATAAACGCCTCGTTTCACGGTCAGCCAAATCTTCTTTCTTTCTCGCTGCTCAACACCATTGATATGATATCCTTGTTGGATTTTCATCAAGAACAAACGAATCACCAAACGAAGATGGTCTTGTGACACGGGGGTTAAAATCAACTGATCCGGAAAAAGCTGACTGATCTGATTTACATCGAAAGGAAAGGAGCCCTGAACCAAATACAAATAGGGGATCGGAAATCTGGCTGTTTGTTGTTGAATGATGGACTGACTTTGATATAATTCTTCTTCTGTCTCTATCTGGAAGATAGCGCCATGAAAGGAGGCTATTCCATCCACTTCCCGAACATGACGAATTTCCTGAATTGTCTTTACAGCTATTGAATGGCTGGCTTCCAGTACGGCTTCACCAAGATTATAAGGATCGCCGGAATGTGAACTAATGGCTGTAAGTATCTTCATGTCGATAGGGTTCTATTACAATAGAATATCAAGTTCACGATGAAATGATATCTAAATGGAAGATGGAATAATTAAAACCTGATGAAAAACTTACTTCGTGAAGTGCTGTTTATACTTCGTGATATACTACGGGGCATACGTAAAGTGTTTCACAATTATCATGAACCGAACCATTATCTACGTACCAAATATTGAATTTTACGATCCAATCGGAACTATTCAGAATTCTACTAAATATCAATCAGGCTCAATCAGGTATCCCCAAATAGTTGAACAGTTCTCTTCTACGATCTTTAGGCACCAGTAGCGATTTATTGTTCATTGTTTTGAACTCTTTCATAATCACTTGATTACCCTCTATCCGTTCTACGTAATTTAAATTTATTATCGTGCTCCTGTTTAATAAATAGAAAGTCCCAAGCGGACCAAGGCCATTTTCGAATACTTCTTGTTTTAGTTTGGCACTGGTTACGATAGGTTTTTCGTTTCTGATATAAAACCGACAATGATGATCCAACGCTTCTACACATATTATATGCCGAGGATCAACTTTTTCATAAACGGATCGATCACTTTTGATCCAATAGCGGTCTTTGTTCCTGGGTCGAAAAACTCTTCTCAGGTCTCCTGAAGGATTTAATTCTACCTTCTGCAACACATATTCCAATGCCCGAAAAAAACTCTCGTCATCATATGGCTTTTGTAGAAAATCACTGGACTGGACCAGGTCGGCCCTCTCCACTACCTCTTTTTCGGTAACTCCGGAAATAAACAAAATAGGAACCGGGTGAAACTGCTGTATAGTTTCAGCAATATTAATACCTGCATAAAGATCATTTTTCAACTGAATATCAATCAATGCCAGTTGAAATTTTCGTTCTTTAACGATAGAAACTACCGAAGCAAATTCGGAATAAGGCCCAAGTACATTGGTCTCTTCTCCCATGTGTTTTTGGACACGATCAACAACCTTAGCCGCTTGGTCTGGATCGTCTTCCACCAGTAGGACATTCATCTATTTGGTCTATTTGGTTGTCTTTTTGGATAGACTAATTTCCGAAAATTAATCAAATTCAACTAATTCACAAATGACGCAAAGATAAATACCTGCTAATTAGGACAGGCCTCTAGTCAATTTTAGCTAGCTGTTTTCGGGCACTATGATACTTTAATTTCGAAGGAACTGAGATTCCAGTTGTCTTCCACTTCCCTTATTAATTCTGATCGCAATGTCTTTAAAATTTGTTGGATGATTTGCTGCCCCATTCCATGACTTTTTCTGGTCGTTGGAAAAGGAGCGCCATCGTCTTTGAAGAGCACCTTAAGCGTATCGTCAACATCAGCTATCGTAATGTGGATGGTACCTCCTTGTTCCGCAAAGGAGTGCTTCAGAGAATTTGTTAAAAGTTCATTCAACACCAGAAGCAGGGCTGAAGCTTTCTGCCCGCTGATGTGTACTCTTGAAATGGAAAATTCCAGATCTACTCCCTTCGAAGCAAAACCTTGTGCGTCGCTAATATCTTCCAACCTTTCTTCCAGATAATCGCTCAACTCCACCTTATCGTATTTCTCCTCATAAAGTGATTCATCAACTGCAGCACTTGCCAGTAACTGTCCGCGAATTTCTTCTGAGATTGGGACATTAACAGCCGATATCTCGTTGAGCAAGCGCATGTAATCGTTCTTCTTTCTATGGTACATGTCGCGATTAATCAATTTAAGGTTTTCATTGAGTCGCTTAATTCTGACACGTTGCCTCACTACGAATAATATTAATACAACTAAAATGAGTGCCGCTCCAGTCACAATACCAATTACCGTTAGTCGTTGTTCCGCTAGACGAAATTGATT
Source organism: Cyclobacteriaceae bacterium (assembly GCA_965215825.1). Classification (GTDB taxonomy): domain Bacteria; phylum Bacteroidota; class Bacteroidia; order Cytophagales; family Cyclobacteriaceae; genus JAWPMT01. Next base: position 4,993,939 of record CBDCEM010000003.1, read on the forward strand.
CTGAGCCTCTTCTTCCTGACTTTTGCGTTCTTCTTCTTTTTGATTAAGGGCAAATGCACTTTGAAGCTCCATAACTTTCACTTTTTCCTGATTGTAAAGGCTGTCCTTGAGGACGGACCACTGATTCAAAGCCTGATAAGCCCTGGCCGTATCACCTATCATCAGGTAATAGTCATTCATGGCATCTATGTTGTCAATCAGAATGGTGTAATTCTCTTCGGACTCGGCATAAGTCCTTGCTTCCTTCAAGTATAAAATCGCATCTGTTGGCCTTCCCATGTCCAGGTAGAGTTGACCCAGGTCATTTCCAGTAAAAGCCACTGCATAGCTATCCGTAAGATTCTTTCTGATATCATAGGCCTGCATTAAGTAATATTCTGCCGAATCATAAGTCCCTTTAGCATGATAAAGACTACCAAGATTGTGCAGTGGAAACGCTACTGAACGGGGCTTTGAGCTTACTAGCTTTTCTTTAAGAGCCTTATGCAAATAATAAAGGGCACTATCCCATTGTTCAAGTTCCGTTAAACTGATACCAATATTATTTAAGGCGGTATTGAATCTAACGGCATCTTGTACCTGCATGTATGCCTTCTTTGCCTGATGGTGATAGACTAGTGCTCGGTTATAATCTTCCTGATTAATGTAAATACTCCCCAATGTACTGGTAAGTCTTGCTATTGCCTTTATGTTATCGTTTCTCCTGGCAACCGTTAAGCTCTCTATGATAATGGCACTTGCTTGTGAATATTTACCCCAATTACGATACAAATTCCCTAAATTATAAGAATGATTTACTAGACGAACGGAATCCCCGGTTAGCCTATCAACAGCGATTGCTTGTTCATAGTAGTTTTTGGCACTATCAAATTCACCCATTTTCTTAAATGACACGCCTATATCATTTAATGATTTAGCAATTCTTGAGGAGTCCCTGGACTGACGATATTCTTCCAAAGCCCGTTTATAGAAAAATATAGATTTGGCGAAGTTTCCGTCGTAATAACAGGAGTCTCCAAGTGCAAATAATTGATCCCCAGATTTCGAATTTTGTGGAATGCCTGATGCTACAAAAACTGTTAGCATAACGCAGTTAATGAGCAAATAATACCGTATGAATCTTCCCTTGCCAAAAAATTGACGTGCCTTCATACTTTAAATATCGGCACGAACATAAAGAAAAAGAAACCACCTTGGTATTAGATGGTTTCTTGGGTTTCATTTCACCCACAATTATCCTTACATTCAGGTTCATCCGGATCACCCGTATTGGTCGTTATGATGTCAGCTGGAACTATATCCGCACCGTCATCAATACAACTTGAAAGGGATACCAGAATAAATGCTACCATTGAAATACGCACAAGAAACTTTCTCATTTATCAGAGGGTTTTCTGTGCTTCGCGCTATCGGGCACGGTCTCCCTTTCTCTTTATCATCGTACCCTGATAAAGAAGGAGGCGATACATACGAAGCTATTTCGATAGGAAGAGTCAATCGTTTAAATAGTACTTTCCTGAGGTGAAGAGAGCATCCGATCGCGTATAACCGGAGAGAATCAGCTTCTGATCCGTAACCTCTATCAGTGTTCATGTCAGGAGTTCTAATTAGTTTCATCATTCTTCTTTTCTATTCCCAGCCCTCCGGATGAGCTGAGCTTGATGCAATTGTAAATAGCCAATGTACTTGTGTGGATTTCGATCGACTTACATTGGCAGAAAAAATATTGTCGAAATTTAACTATCTGATTATCAGTCCTCTGAGTAGCTTATTTCGGTCACTACCGTAAGGCAATGTGGTTATTCTTCGACTTTTTAATCACATAGATAACGGCGCATACCTCCACGGTACAAATACAGCAAGTCACGAAATAAATGGTAGAAGTCACGGAATAAAATTGATGGCGTTAGAAGATCTCTACAACTTCATTCCTTCCTTTCGGAAGTTCCGATCAAATAAGAATCTGAATATAATGCTGGTAAACGACGAGTTATATTTCCAAACCTTTTGCAAGCTATTCGACGCAGTAGTTGAAATGGGGGGATTGGAGGTTGCCGTCGAAAACTTACAAAAGAATCACTTCTTCTTGCTTAGTCGCAAAATCAACAGGAGGACATGCGATAACTTTGGTATTCAACCAGCAACTCTCCGTGATTATCGTTACATCTATAGAAAGGAGAAGCGGTTTTCCGTCCGGCAAAATCGTCTGGACTTAATGTGCGAGTTTCTTGGATATAATGGATGGAACGAGTTTCGAAATACACATTTCAATGTAAACCATACAAAACAGAACAAAAATCAGGTTGTACGGCTCCTTGTTCTTCCTGACAAGAGATATGGAGAAGTTGGAAAATTTGAAGGGCAGATATCAGAATTGATCTTCAATAGATACGAAGAACTCAAAGCTGAGCTTGAAATCGATAACCTGGAGTTGGTGTATGAGGAATCTCTGAAGGAAACACCCACTGGTATAAACAGGATCAAGGATCTAGGATCCACACATCAAGCTGATCTCGTGATATGGCCTGAGTATCATCATGGGAAAAAACCAACGATGCGGGTTCGGTTTCTTCAGGCCTCTCCAAATCAATCACCTTCCACTTATTATAAATCAAAGTATCAAAAAGTCAGTAGGCTCACAGATATCCATGAGGGAATGTTCTTAACTGAGACTGATATCTTGCTTTTTTCTTTGTTAGGGATTGCCGCTTTTCATAACGGAGAAACAACCAGAGCTATAATACACTTTGAACACGTTCTTACACTGGATCCTCGGCATATCGAAGCGCTATACAATTTAGGACTGCTTTATAAAGAGACTGATCATCTAAGCGAGTCAGCGACATATTTTCAAAAAGTACTGGAACAGGATCATATTGATAGTGAATTAATTGAAGGAGCTAAAACCCATCTATCTCACCTACTTGAATCGAAACGTGCAACAAGTGATACAATCACGTTACCGTCAGAAAAATGTAGCCCACAGGCCAATCCATTTCTCATCACTTCTGAAAAAGAAGATACTTCGTTTAGTGATGAAAAATCAAAACTTCCTGACCTGGACATATCACTTGGAGAAAAACAACTCGCAAATGGTTTTGTGAAGCATCAAACAACCTCCCCTGACTATCTCTTTGTTTTAAAAGGAGACAATAGTGTACTGATGACCAAAAACCTGGAACCTCTTTTAAGAAGTAAGCTTATTCATGAAGACGAATCGATCATGTTTCTTACTTCTCACACTGACCTGGCATTGCTGTCGGTAAATAACTTTAACACCTACCATGTTCGAACTTCTAGAAAAGAAGTGCCAATAAAAGAAGTACTTATCACAATTGATCAGTCTCCAGAAGCAAAAAAGGGTAATATTGACCCATGTAAGAAATCATCTCCCCTATTACTTCTAAGCATCAAGGGTACCAAAACTGAAAAGACTCTCCCACGCAATGATTGGAAGTCAATCATATTTTCAGAAAGCTGCCAGAATGCATTTTCGCTCGAAAGGCTGCGAATTACAGTTCCCTCATAACACTACCTTGTATTCGTCCTTTTCAGTTGATTGCAGTTATCTTCGCAAAATGACGGAATCCGCAATCCTCTATTTGTTACTGGCCATTGTCGTGATTGATTTTATACTCGAAAGAGTACTGGGATACCTCAATGACAAAAGCTCAAAAGCTCCGATTCCAAGTGAATTGGACGGGGTGTATGACCAGGCTCAATACGAGAAATCTCAGGAATACCAGAGTGTAACAGGCAGGTTTGGAAATTTCACGGCCACTTTTTCTTTTATTCTTACATTGAGTGCATTGTATTTTGGTTGGTTTGGTTGGCTTGATGAAGTGGTAAGAGGTTTTAGTCCTTTTGACCTTCTGTCAACATTAATTTTTTTTAGTATCATTTTTATCGCCTCTGACCTAGTTGCTATTCCTTTCTCCCTTTACGGCACTTTCGTTATTGAGGAGCGATTTGGATTCAATAAAACCACAGTAAAAACCTTCATTCTAGACAAGATCAAAGGGTATGTCTTAAGCATTGTGGTGGGAGGCTTGTTATTGGCGGCTTTATTAGCTCTGGTTGCTGTGATGGGCAAAAATTTCTGGGTCTATTTCTGGACAATTCTTACGGTTTTTGTCCTATTTCTTAACGTCTTTTACACTTCATGGATTTTACCCCTTTTCAATAAGCTTAATCCCATGGAAGATGGTGAATTGAAGTCATCCATCGAGGATTTCAGTAAAAAAGTCGGATTTCCACTTTCGAATATTTTCGTAATGGATGGTTCAAAACGATCAAGCAAAGGCAATGCCTTCTTTTCAGGGCTTGGTAAAAGGAAGAAAGTCGTACTTTTTGATACGCTAATTGAAAAACATACCACAGCAGAACTAACAGCAGTCTTTGCCCATGAAGTTGGGCACTACAAAAAGAAGCATATCATTTTGTCTACCGTTCTATCCATTGCTCAAATGGGAATCATGCTCTTCCTATTGTCAAGGATGATCTTCACAAGTGAAGTAAGCTATGCCATGGGCGGAGAAGTATCGACTATTCACCTGAACATGCTTGCTTTCGTTATCCTTTACAGCCCCCTTTCGCGCATACTGGGAATTTTCATGAATGTATTGAGTCGGAAGAATGAATATGAAGCGGACGAATATGCGGTTCGGAACTACGGTGAAGCTCCTTTGATCGAAGGGTTGAAAAAGATGAGTAGTGATCATCTTTCGAATTTAACTCCTCATCCGGCTTTTGTGTTTGTGAACTATTCGCACCCTCCATTGCTACAACGTGTATTAGCTATGAAGGCGGTGAAGGAAAGAACCTGAAGTTCTCAATCTAAGAAATCAATCTCTGCTCGAAAAGGGAATTTCATGAGGTAAGTATGCGCCTCTTCTACGGTGATTTGACGATGAATGACGCGATAGAGTGTCTCCGTAATGGGAACGCGGATACCGAATGAGTTCGCTAGATCTCTTATGATATTGATGGTCTTGACACCTTCAGCCACTTCTTCCATCTCCTCTAAAATGACTTCAATTTCCTTTCCTTCAGCCAATTTTCGTCCCACGGTAAAGTTTCTACTCAGGCTACTGGAACATGTAGCCATCAGATCCCCCACTCCTGCCAGACCCAAAAATGCTTGAGCGTTTCCACCCATGGCCTTACCTATATGTACCATTTCTACAAGGCCCCGACTAATGAACAAAGCTTTGGCATTTTCTCCAAGTCCAAGCCCCATCACAGAGCCTGCACCTAAGGCAATAATATTTTTAAGAATTCCACACAATTCTATTCCAAGCAAATCACTGCTCCCATAGATCAGGAATCGGTCATTCTTAAGAAGCTTCTGGCCGATTTGCACAACTTCATCAAACTGACTGGCCACTACTGTAGCAGCAGGTTTTCCCTGAGATATTTCGGAAGCCAAATTCGGTCCTGCCAGACATCCGACGCGAACAACTGAACTTTCTTGTTGAATGACTTCACTCATGGTGTGAACATCGTCACGACCCACCAGATCATCTGAAGACGTTGGCTTGCGACTCAGGTCAAACCCCTTGGTGCCATGAATCAGAATGTGATAGGGTCTTAAATACGGCGAAAGTGTACTCATCATTTCCCGAAAGCTCGCCGATGGAACAACCGGAAATATCACATCACATGTCTCTCCGATTCTTGCAATATCATGTATCACCTCTACATTTGAATGAAGTGGTTGTCCAGCACTTTCACGAGAAGCCTGCAGCATTGCAGCTTTTTCTTTTGTACGTGCATGAAGCAGTACTTTATCACTTTTTTCAGCAAGAATATTTGCCACTGCAGACCCGAAACTACCGGCCCCGATTACTCCGATATGCTTAGATGTGTTTTTCAAGTCCATATCCTTCAAGGCGATTGTGATAGTAATATAAGGTATTTGGATCCTGAACTATGATCTTATCCTTGCGATGTATCACAGGTCGGCGCGCATGGTACATCCCCACATTTTTCAACCCATCTTTTATGGCAGCATCCGCTTTATTTCTAAGGTGCTCCGTGGTACCCACCTCACCTTTTTGCTCCTGTTTAAGAATCTCCTTTCTTAGCTTTTTGAAAGTCGTCTTGAATTCCTCATAGTCCAGCTCCAGGTCATCATCTGATAACCTCAGCACATGATACAGGTCGAGTTTAGGGTTTTTTCTTTCAAGCATTTTGAAGCTGGTATATGCCACAAGATGACTGGCAAAAACTTTATTGTATACGTGGAATTCTTCAACAATTCGTTTCGCAAGAATACGTACATAAGTTTGCTCTCGTTGTTTATCAACCGTTACCTTACCATCGCTCACAAAGTAATCTCGTGGGTAAATAGGATTCCCATTTTTATCAAAACTGTTGCCTTCATCATCTACGTAATTCCCAAGAATATCCATCCCCCGCCCAAGGCTTACAGAGATGTTCGAACCCTTGGTGAAAAACTTGAAAAGGAAGCTTGCAATCTTGTAACTGGTCGAGAACTCATCATTCTCTTCGTAGTATCGTTCCTGTCCTGTACGTTTCAAGTGTTCACGAATAAGCGCCGGAGCTTCGAGTGTGAACTGATAATTGATGACCGTAGGAACAATAAATATCTTACTTTCGGCACCGTCGTTCTGTTGATAAAGCATACGCTGCGCCTCGATAGAGGTGCCCAGGAGTCCCAATTTCAACGCTTTCTCGATGTGGCCTGAACGAGAACGAGTTCCTCCGGGGAAAAACAAACTATGACAACCTCTCTTAATTGCCAGAGTAGAATAAGCACGTAAAGTTTCAAGGTAAACTGGGTTCTTCTTGCGGCGATCAACCTTATAAGCCCCCAGGCTATTCATGAAATATGCCAGGATTTTAATGTTGAATAGATTGAGTCCTGCTCCGTATATGAATGCCGGAAGCCCCAGAAACTGGATTACCCAGCCGATTAAAATTGAATCCAGGTTACTGAAATGCGTAGGCACCATGACCACTGTACCTTTCTGTGCCAGCTGTCGTATGTGCTCTGGCTCTCCTTCAATACTGATTTTGTCATCCAGATCGAGTTGTCGACTAAAAAGAGATAAAAATCCTTTTACCCGTGCTGCATTGAGTAGTCTTGCAAACCCGAAGGTCACAAATGTTTTTGCAAACTTGTAATAAGATTTCCTGAAATTACCAGCAATCTCATTGCTATACCTGTTGATGATATCTCGCAGGATCTTTTTCTCAAAGTCCGAAGAATTGTCTAATCCTTCACTTTCCAATAACCGCTGCTGAATTCCAGCCCAGAATTCCTTTTCATCTTTAGGATCTACCCGCCATGGATTGGCCTTCATTCGAAGTTTCTCCCGATAAACGGTAGTCTCCAATTCCTCCCTAAGGGATTTTCCTTTTCTGACTTCCAGAAAATTATCGAAAGATTCATCGATCACTTCTCGAATGAACTCATCCCGGTTCTTAGAAAGTTGGTATATCGGCCACTCCTTTGTTTTAGAAATGATCTCGGAGTATCTAACCTTGTTTTTTCGCATTAAAGGGGCTTTGCAGTGAGCTGCGGGTGCAAATATAGAATAATCGAAAATAGATGCCAGACTTGATTAAAAAGAGCTTCTACTATCAATTTTTATTCAAAATTCACCTACAACAACTTGGGTATTTGCCACTATTTTGATGAAATACTCCTAAAAAGTGTGAAACACTGTGGACATCTCTCATGTTTTACCTTAAAGGCTTGAGGCAATGGTGAATATCTGTATTAATATTGTGCGCAAATAATGGCTCATACGCTCAAGGATATTCAGGCTCCCGTGGCCTCAGAAATGGTCGCTTTCGAGAAGAAATTCCGGGAGTCGATGAAAACGAATGTCGTCTTACTTGATAAAATTATGAGCTACATCGTAAAACGGAAAGGAAAGCAGATGCGTCCTTTATTCGTTTTTCTTAGCGCGGGAGTTTCTGGCGACATCACTAATACGACGTACAATGGAGCAGCGATGATCGAACTGCTGCATACCGCTACGCTGGTTCACGATGATGTTGTAGACGATTCGCACTACAGGAGGGGTTTTTTTTCGATCAATGCTTTATGGAAAAATAAAATTGCCGTTCTTGTAGGAGATTTCCTTTTCTCAAAAGGTTTTCTGGTCTCCCTGGAAAATAACGACTTTGACTTGTTGAAGATCATCTCTCAGACCATTAAGGAAATGAGCGAAGGTGAATTGCTTCAGATGGAAAAAGCCCGGAAGTTAGATATCACGGAAGAAGTATACTACGATGTAATTCGCCAAAAGACAGCCAGTTTAATCGCTGCCTGCTGCGCAATTGGTGCCTCTTCCTCCAAAACAGATGCAGATGTAATCTCCAGAATGCGTGAATTTGGGCTGAATGTAGGTATGGCCTTTCAGATCAAAGATGACCTATTCGATTATGGGACTTTCGAAATCGGGAAACCAACTGGGATCGATATCAAAGAGAAGAAAATGACCTTGCCATTGATCCACGCCCTCAAACAAGTTGGGAAAACGGAAAGAAAACGAGTGATCAATAAAATGAAGAAAAGTGCCAAACAGCCCAAGTTTGTGACCGAAGTAATTGATTTCGTGAAAGCGCATGAGGGATTGGAATACGCCATAAAAGCCATGGACCGCTATCATCAAAAAGCACTGGAGATTCTGGATACTTTCCCGGAAACGCCGTACCGTCAAAGCCTTCAAAAATTAGTTCAATTCACTATTGAACGTACGAAATAATTTAAAATTTAAGCTTTAAACTTAACTAAAATGCCCACCGCAAAGACAAACGATACCGTCCGAGTCCACTATACCGGGAAACTCACTGATGGCGAACAATTCGATAGCTCCGTAGGACGAGAACCTCTGGAATTTACCATTGGGGCAGGTCAAATGATTGCTGGTTTTGACGCGGCTGTCAATGGCATGGAATTAAACGAAAAGAAAACCGTTACCCTGCCTGCTGATCAGGCATACGGAGAAAGGGATGAAAAAGCCATGCACCGAGCAGGGATTAATCAGTTTCCACCTGAAATGAAGCCAGAAGTAGGCATGAAAATTATGATCAGCATGGAAAATGGACAGCAAGTACCGGCAACTATTATCGAGATAGATGAAAGTAGCGTGCTACTGGATGCCAATCATGAATTAGCTGGAAAAGAGCTCGTTTTCGAAATAGAACTGGTCGAAATCGTATCGTAGGGCGGCGTTCTTAGCTCCCTCAGACGGCATCGTAAAGCTGACGACATTTTTTTGTGGTATCTTTGCAATGGATTAACCAACCAAAAATGTCGTTTCAGTACTTCCGTTACAGCAATGAGTTGGATCGGGAATTTTCAAAGACCGTAACCAACCGGGTAAATTCCTATTTCTCAGAAAATCAAAAGTCCAAAGGAGCAGATACTCGAATGGTTTTTAAGACCATTGTGATGCTCACTGGATTTTTTGGTCCGTATTTCCTTATAGTTCTCTTTCCTTTAGAAGACCTATGGAGCTATTACGCACTGTGGGCCGTCATGGGAGTAGCCATGGCAGGTATAGGTATGGGGATCATGCATGACTCAATTCACGGGTCTTACGCGAAATCACCAGTGGTTAACCGATTGCTCGGATTGACACTGAATCTAATGGGTGGTAATGCCTACGTCTGGCATATGCAGCATAACGTCCTTCATCATACTTATCCCAACATCGATGAAACGGATGATGATATAGATATCCCATTTCTATTAAGGATGTCTCCACATCAACCCAGGCATTGGTTCCATCGTTTCCAACATCTCTATGTATGGTTCCTTTATGCATTTGCTACCATCTTGTGGGTTACTTCGAAAGATTTTGCCATGTTAGACAAATACAGGCAGAGAAAAATTCTCAAAGAAAAAAATGAATACCTTAAACGGTTGATGAATATCGCGATCTGGAAAGTCGTCTATTTCGGATACTTGCTGGTGGTTCCTCTCTCAGTGCTTGAGTTTCCCTGGTACATCACTCTGTCAATGTTTGTCGTTATGCACATCATTGGAGGTATACTTCTGAGCATAATCTTTCAGCCTGCTCACGTATTTTCGGGATCAGAATTCATCAAGCAAGATGAAAACAAAATTGCAAGGAGCTGGCACAAATATCAACTTCAGACAACCACCAACTTCAAGTTGAACCCATTCCTGGCCTGGCTATCAGGAGGGTTAAATTATCAGATTGAACATCATTTATTTCCGCATATCTGCCATGTTCATTATCCTGCCATTGCTAAGATTGTAAAAAGCACAGTGCAAGAATTCGACATGCCTTATCATCTACAAAAGAACTTGTGGGCTGCGTTGTATTTACACTACGATATGCTTAGACAACTCGGGCGTGAAAAACTAGTTACCAATCAGATCCACTCCTGATCAATAACCGTTTTCTCATAAACTTCTTCCCCGGTGTGTTTTGTAACCGCTGGCTCGAAAAGAAGTACCCAAACTTCTTCTCCATTCTCTGTTCTGGGGAAGTGTTCTACCCCTCGTGGTACTATAATGGTTTCTCCTTCTTTTACAACTTCGGTTCGATCCCGAAACTCCATTATCAGAGTCCCTTTGAAAATCATAAACAGTTCATCTTCTTCTTCATGACTGTGCCAGACGAACTCACCTTGAAGTTTTGCAAGTTTAACCAGTTGACCATTTAATTCACCGATGATCTTAGGTGTCCACTGTTCTTGGAATGAATTGAATTTCTCAGCGATATTTATTGTTTTCATTATGCTATTATCTTAATCAAGTGACGAATTTAACTTCGATAAGTTCCGAGTTGTCCTTTTTTTTTTATTTTCCAATAACCTAATTGTCATGCTCAGGTATTCCGTTTTTTCAATCTTAGTACTGCTAATGCTCAGCCTATCAGCCCAACAAGTCACTTCCAAACTTGAGATCTACGATATAGAAACAGGTCAAAGAACGGTTGTTTATGAGAACAATACACACTTCGAGGCGCCCAACTGGAGTCCAGACGGAACTTACCTGCTTTTCAATGAGGGCGGATTACTTTACAAATTTGACTTGAAGGACAAGACTGTTCAAAAGCTTGAAACGGGTTTCGCTGATGTATGTAACAATGATCATGGGATTTCGCCGGACGGTAATAAAATTGTTATCTCCAATAACGATGAAAGCATAGGGTCCCGAATCTACCTTGTAGATGCCTCGGGTGGGAAACCTCATTTGGTCACAGAAAAGGGTCCTTCTTATTGGCATGGTTGGTCTCCCGATGGAAGGGAGCTTGCCTATTGCGCAGAAAGAAATGGCAATTACGACATCTACACCATTGATGTCAGTGGAGGTGAAGAAATTCGACTTACCTCCACAAATGGACTTGATGACGGACCTGAATATTCACCCGATGGTCAATGGATCTATTTCAATTCCGTCAGAACCGGCAAAATGCAAATCTGGCGCATGCGTTCAGATGGTTCAGATCAAGAGCAACTAACTTTCGATGAATTTAACAGTTGGTTTCCACATGTCTCACCTAACAATAAAACCGTAATATTCATCAGTTATATAGACGAGGTAGCTCCGGGAAGTCACCCTGCCTGGAAACGAGTTATGATTAGAAAAGTCAATCCCGAAGGAGGAAAAATCACCAAACTATTTGAATTATTCGGGGGTCAAGGTACGATAAACGTGCCTTCCTGGTCACCAGACAGCAAACGCTTTGCGTTTGTGAGCTATGAACGGACAAACTAACTCAATATCATTTTATCCGGATCCCAATTGACGATACGCTTCTCAAACAGACTCACATTCGTGGCCAAAGAAGGTCCAGCCGCACGTAACCCGAAAGCCGCATCTTCAACCACTTTCTTGCCATTGCGTATGGATTCAAAAAAATTGGTCCAATGATCCAGGTGGTCACTGTATCCCTCTGGTGTCCTGTAGATTTGTTCACCAGGCTCCTGTAACTCATAAGTTTTAGGATATGTGGCGTTATACCATTTCTCGTAATCCGCTTGTTGTGCTTTTGTAAAGGTGCCATAAGTATCCCACCCACCATAACCTGGGGCATTAGGAATTTTATTCTTTTTGATTCGGATATCATTCCATCCGATCGTCATTGTACCTTCGGTACCCACTAGTTTTAGCAATGAACCGCCTCCGCTGGAGTCGACAAAATTCACCCGAATCTGTAAGTTAAAGGCAGGATGTGTTGTTGATTGCTCATAGTCCACAACGGCGAGCATTACATCTGGCACATCTCTTCCATCATTCCAAAACCGCAATCCTCCACTAGCATAAATCTGACTGGGACCATTTGAGCCTAAGGTTACATGTAAGCCTGAAAACAGATGAACAAATAAATCACCAGCTACGCCTGTTCCGTAATCCTGATAATTTCTCCATCTAAAAAATCGCTTGGGGTCATAGGATCCTTTTGGCGCGTCTCCGATAAAACCTTTCCAATCAACAGTCTCTTCAGATGCATCTGTAGGGATTGAATATTGCCATGCCCCATTCCTTGAAAACCGGTCATTGTAGGTCTCGGCGAGTACAAGATCGCCAATAGCTCCTGACCGATATAATTCACCTGCCTTCTCGTGGATGATGGAACTTACCCGTTGACTTCCAACCTGAAATACCTGACCTGTTTGTCGTTCTGCTTCAATTACTGCTGCTCCTTCTTCTATTTTATGGACCATAGGCTTCTCACAATAAACTGCTTTTCCCTTTTTCATGGCCTCAATAGATATTTTATCATGCCAGTGATCTGAGGTAGAAACAACTACAGCATCAATATCATCACGATCCAGAAGTTCCTTATACTTCCTTGTAATAAACAGGTCTCGCCCAAAATTTTCCCGGCTACTTTCTAAATGCCCATCGTAAAGGTCACAAGCAGCAACTAACCGGGCACCAGGGACATTGAGTGCCGTTCGCACATTGTTGTAACCCATAATGCCCATACCGACTGCCCCAAGTCTTATTGGGCTGTCTTGCAGGCTACGGGAGGCATCCTTAGAAATAAGATACTCTTTCTCAGGTCGGGCTTCAAGCAAACCTGGGATACCAGCTGCCAACGCGCTTGTGCTTACTAGTTTCTTTATGAATTTTCTTCGAGTTCTTCGGGACATAGCTTCATTATTAGGATACCCCAAATTAATCTAGTAATCAGAAGTCAGCCCGTGTCTACTGTTCCAAAGCAGCGAGGTACATAAAACAAGTCCCTATTCATCCCTCAAAGAATGAACCGGATTACTATTGGCCGCTGCCATCGACTTAAAACTGACCGTGAGCAGTGTAATAAGGATAATTGACAAAGCCCCAAGGAGATATACCATTGGCCCGATGGATGTGCGATAAGCAAATTCTCCTAACCACTCATTCATCAGGTAGTATCCCAAAGGCAATGACATACAAATCGAAATCACAATAAGAATGGCATAATCCCTGGTGAGGAGGAGAATTAATTTTTGTACAGAAGCTCCCAGCACTTTTCGGATCCCGATCTCTTTCCTCGATTGCTCAACCGTGAATGAAACCAGACCGAATAGTCCCATACATGCAACAATAATCACCATAATCGCGAAAGCTGAAAAGACAGTATTGAACTGCTGATCACTCTTGTATTGGCGGTCAAAAAACTCATCAAGGAAAAAATATTGAAAAGGATTATCGGGATATAAGTCATTCCATAATTCTTCCACCTGAGAGATGGTAGCTGGAAGATCACCGGTTGCCACTTTCATTGAATAATAATTAGCCGCGTTAGGTCGATACATAAACATCATAGGGTCCAATGATTCCTTGAGAGATGAATGATGATAGTCCTCCACTACTCCAATTACCTTCAGAGGATACCTGCTTTTGAAGTTCAACACTTCGCCTAATGCTGAAGCTGAAGTAAACCCGAACATCTTCGCTGCTGTTCTGTTCAGTACAATGGCATTCGAATCTGAAGCCATGTCCTTGATGAAATTACGACCTGATAAAACCTCTATGGAGAAATTGGGGAAATAATTTTCATCCACACGCACCCGATAACAATCTCTATGAACATCCGGACTCTGACGTGTATAAAAACTAGAGATACTGAAATTCTCCTCCCCAGGCACAATATTTGAAATCGTGAAATTCTGAACAGAAGGAATCTCATCCATTCTATCCCTGAAAATAGCTCTGCGATTATTAAGATCTCCTTCTTCTCCGTTGGAAGATGTGGGGCCATTCAAAACCAGGGTTTGAGCCACATCAAGCCCCAGATCCTGCGATTGCATGAACTTCACTTGTTTAAAAACAACTATTGTCCCAAAAATCAATACTACCGAAACCACAAACTGAAAAGTGACCAGCACTTGCCGAAAACCAAACCTGGTTCTTCGTCGATAAAAATTACCTTTGATTACGCTTAAAGGTTTGAAAGATGACAAGACAATGGAGGGGTAAAACCCTGAAAAAAGTGTTCCAAGGAACAATAAGCCAATAGCACCCAGGGCAATATCCGTAGAAATTAATAATGAACGGTCCAACGTAATATCCAACAGGCCATTGATACCTGGCACTAAAAGAAGCACAAGTATCACGCTGACTATAAGAGCTAATAAGTTATATAAAAACGCTTCAGCCAGGAATTGTTGAACAAGGTGCTTACGCATTGCTCCCACTACCTTCCTAATCCCTACTTCTTTTGCACGTCTCACCGCTCTGGCAGTGGAAAGGTTGATGAAATTGACCCAGGCCACAATTAGCATTAACACTGCGATGGCACTTAAGAAATACACCTGACTGGCTCCACCATTTTGACCCATCTCCCAACTTAAACCTTTGGAAAATAAATGTATGTCTGCGACGTTCTGAATCCAAAGTTGTTCTCTGCTGGTCTCCTGCGCATAATTTTCAGCTTTTTTAACATCAAGAAAGCCTCCAACTTTTTCATTGAGTAACTCCGAATCTGTTCCTTCAACTACCCTAATAAATGTGTAGAAATCATACCAGCCAAAATTCTGAGGCCAGGACTCATACCCGTCCCAGGAATTGAGTGAGGAGATAATTTCAAATTTCAGGTGAGAGTTCTCAGGAAAGTCTTCCATTACTCCAGTTACAATATTTTTCTCAGTCCCCCTGTACAGGAGGGTTTTCCCAATGGGGTTCTCATCACCGAAATATCGCTTAGCTGCGGAAGTAGATATTACGGTTTGATTGGGTGACGATAATACCTCCCGGGGATTTCCATCAATCAGTTTGAATCCAAACATTTGGAAGAAATTAGGATCTGCAAATACTGCATTTTCTTCATTGTACCGAACTAGTGTCCCGTCCATTTTGCGCACACTATATACGCCACTCCCGAATGGAAGTATCCGAACAAAATCGATAACTTCAGGGTATTCATCTTTCAGTACAGGGCCAACACCCGGGTAAATGGGTGCGCTCTTTGTGGTTAGTTCATTGTTATTGTAAATGTCCATAACCACACGGTAAGTGTTTCGGGAATCGGCATGGAAGTTATCATAAGAAAACTCCTCCGAAACATGTAACGCAATAAGTAAGCAACAGGTACTTCCCAGGACCAGACCCAGCAAGTTGATGGTACTGTAGCCCCCATTTTTTTTAAAGTTGCGCAATGCGGCTTTAAGATAGTTTCGATGCATAGCTATTTGATTATTTTGAGTTTCAACGGACTTTACATACCCCGGGCGAAAAAATCGAAGAACGTCCAAAACGAACCAGCTATTGGCCCAAAACGCCCCAAACTCTTTACTTCGATGATAAAATGCTTCATGGAGATCGCCCTGAACTTCTTCAATCAGCCGATCAGAGCAAAACCATTCGAGGAAGCGGTTTATGAATCGATTAGGCTCAGGCGAATGACCGGACATGGCTTATCTTGTTTGGCTTAACATCCCCCAGAGTTTCATCCTGCGAGACTGAAGGTCCTCCAGGGTCGAGGTTCCAGAACTCGTTACCTTAAAGATCCTCTTTCTCCTACCACCACGCTCGGAGGTCGCTCCTCCCATTTCCGAGCGGATCAATCCTTTCTCTTCTAACCTCTTCAAGACCGTGTGTACCGCACTTATCGATATACGGCTCCCAAAGTGTTTGTAGTAATCTTCTGAAAGCACATAGCCATAAGCCTGTCCCTGTAAAACAGCGACTAACAACAATACAGATTCCTCTAAAGAGCCCAGGTTTTTCGACATTACTACAACATTTGTAGAACAAACGTAACGCATTTCTACAACATTTGTAGAATATGAGTGAGTAAAAAAAGCCGTAGCTAAAAATAGTCACGGCTTCTTATTCTTAAAATGTGGTTATTACATCCATCAACTTCTATTTCTCGATCCGGAAATCTACACGTCGATTAAGTGCATGATCTTCTTCTGAACAATTTGCACCTTCTTTGCAGTCGTTGTAAATCTCACTTTCACCAATGGCAATGTGTGATACTCTAGACTTTTCTATTCCATTACTTGTCAAAAGTTCAACAATCTTTTTCGCTCTTCTTTGCGCTAGTGAAGTATTATAATGTTCAGGCCCCCGACTGTCGGTGAAAGCCTTGATCTCTAGCTGTACCTGATCATACTTTTTCAACAAGTCCACCAGGTTATCAATCACTACTACGGATTCGTTTGGGTGATCACTATCGAAATCGAAGAAGACATTCTTAATTTCATAAAGCTCATCACCTTCTTCTCTTTCTGCAATCTCTGATACACTTTCATCATTCACCTTGAAGTACTGCTTTCCGGTGACATGATCCAAAATTACGAGACTGTGAGTAGGTGCCACTTCTTCTGGCTCGATGGGAACTTCGACAGAAAGTTCTCTTGTATCTGTAGGTGCAGTAATAGGAACCTCATTCGCCGCATAACCTTCCTTATCACCAACAATCTTGTAATCTTTTCCCTGAATACCATCGAATACCACCTCGTCACCCTCGACACGATAAGGAACCTCATTGCCAGTATTTACATCAATCACTCTGATATCGCCGATGATTGGTTGTTTCGTTTCAAAATCTATCAATTTAGATCTTACGGTTACTCGTTGTACCAGGAAAGCATAAATATCATCTTTCCCTTCACCACCATCCCTGTTACTTGATAAATATCCCGAATCTCCGGAACGATTGATGATAAGACCAAAATCATCTTTTGGTGAATTTATCGGGTATCCCAAATTTACAATTCTCTTATCGCCAGAGGTTGTTACTCGATATACATCAAGGCCACCAACTCCCCCGTAACCATTACTAGAGAAGTACAGTACTTTTTGTCTGGTGTCGATGTAAGGAAACATATCATCACGAGAGGTATTTACATCAGGTCCCAGGTTTACAGGCTCAGACCATGTTCCATCAGCATAACTTGAGGAGTAAATATCAACTCCACCTTCTCCTCCAGGCATGTTACTGGCAAAGTAAAGTACATCACCTTCCTCGTCGAAAGTCGGATGAGCCAGGGAATAGTCCGGGTTGTTGTGAGGAAATTCGCTTTTTTCCTTCCATTCACCGTCTACTTGTTCGAAAAACAAAATACGCAAATTGGTATCTTTTCCCCGATCCTTGTTTTTTGCGGATTCAGGATGATTTGATGTTACCAGTAACTGGCCCAATTTTTCTGAATAAGTAACCGGACCCTGATGCAAAATGTCATTTACTGCCTCGAAAGGGGCAACACCCTCAGAAGATTGCTTATATAGATCCAAAAAACTTGTTTCTTCTCTTAAGTCCAAAGCACGAAACAGGCCTCCTTTCGCACCTCTTCCCGACACAAAAAGCAACCCATCATCAAAGTAAGTGGGTGAAAAGTCACTCTCATTGGAATTGAAATCAGTAGTTCTTACCAGATACGCCAGAGAGTCTGCGTAGAAATTTCTCACATTATCGAATCCTTCTTTTCTTTCAGCGGAAAGTGATTCATCTCCGTCGTATTTGGACATCCAATCACTGGCTTCATCATATTTTTCATTGGCGGCCAATACCTCCGCGTAATTCAGGATCTCATCTTGAGAAGGATCATTAGTCGTGGCCAATGCATAGTATTTCTCGGCCTCCTCGTACTGTTTCAACTCCTTGGTCACGTAGGCCAATTTGCTGAAATATTGTAATGAATCTTCCGGATTCTTCTGAGCTCCTTTGGCATATGCTTTCAAGGCCTTGATGTAAGCCCCCTTTTCAAGAAGATAGTCCCCCTTCTTGAGATAGTTAATCGTTCCATCCATGAAGGGTAAATCCTGCGCCATCAATCCGGATGACAGCATAATCAGAGTAATGTAGGTTAGTAATTGCTTCTGCATGGTCATCGAATTAAAAATATCTTGGAGTAACAACTTTGTCCTTGGAGAGCTTGAAACGATAGTTCAGCATCAATTCGTGTGAAGTGGTTGCTACGTCACTTAGGGTTTCATCAATGATGTAATCCAATGCATAGCCCACTCGGAATTGTTGAGATACTTCAAACTCGATAAGGAAGTTCACCGATTCCGGCGGTCTGAAAGAAACTCCCAACCAAAGGATATCATTTAACAATACATTGACATTGTAATCAAAGGAGATTGGTGCACCATCTACGACTCTCGCAAGTAGGTTAGGTTTCAACTTAACATTGTCGTTTACGTTGATCACCACCCCCCCTGTCAGGAAATAGTGTCTTCTTTGTGTGAAGACATCTGTCGCTCCATTAGTGATCGTGTTATTTATCAATAGGGGCGCTGAAAGACCCACGTAGAAGATCGGATTATAATAGAATAACCCTGCTCCTACATTCGGCTTCATCGCACTAAAGTTCTCCTGAAAAGTCGGATCGGAATTGATGGTGTAAACAGACCCAAAATCGGCACTGTAAGACTGTAGGCCAGCCTGCAGCCCCATGCTCAGGATTCCACCTCCAACGGGTAAACGATAAGAATAGCCCGCGAGCACACTGGTAAGATCCGTTACCGCGATTTGATCACGTGTAATCTGAAGACCCAGTCCTATATTCTTGCCTGGCACCGGTGAATGAATGGCAATGGTCTGCGTATTGGGCGCTCCTTCAAGGCCTACCCATTGCCATCTACCTAATGCCGTCAGGCTAAGTGCACCATGACTCCCAATATAACCCGGGTTAATGGACATGCCGTTGAACATGTACTGTGTGTACGTTGCTTGTTGCTGGGCTACCAAACTTGTGATAGCGAACAAACTAAAAACTGTGATTGCTAATATTCTTTTCATCTTCACTGAAGTTGGCGATTATCTCTTAAGGATTACAAATCCTGATTTCGTGTCTGTGTTAGTACCGGGGAATTCAATGACATAGAAGTACGTCCCATCTGGCAAACCAGCGCTACCAAATATGTTGTCCACATTCGATTGACTGTCCCAGGAATTGTCTTCATTATCATAATTAGTGGTCTCCCAGACTTTGGTTCCATATCGATTAAAGATAGTAACCACATTATTCGGTAGGTCCTCAATTCCAGGTATGGTCCAGGTGTCATCTACATTATCCCCGTTAGGGCTATATCCCTGAGCAATTCCATTGCTTTCTTCTTCAGTATTTTTCTGAATTTCGTCCGTAGCGATGGCACCGAGGTTTCCGAATTCGTCGATCATTTCAACGGAGAGAGTCAACACTCCATCTCCAAGACCTGCCACATCAATGTCATCCAGAACACCTCCCTGACCATTGCCATTCAATTCACCAGTTCCAGTAACCGCTGTTCCTCCTCCAGTAGAATTAATTGTGTAATTAAAAGTCGAGCGGGGCTCGGCTCCATTTATTCGGAATCGGAAATTATCTTCATTCAAATCATTGATTGCCGGATTTAGGATATTCACAGTGAACCCAGAAGGGCCCGTGAGATCTACCACCCAGGATACACTGCCCTCTGAATTTCCATTGCCCGCTGCATCGCTGGCAGCACCAACAGGTACGGTGATGGTTGCAGTCCCCTCGCTTAAATCGGTAACATCAACTGAATAGGCATTACCGGACCCTGTAAAGTTTGAAAGTGTTCCACTACTGCTCTGGATATCGGCTATTTCCAGGCCTGTAACCATTTCGCTGAAATCAATTAGAATTCTACCAGAGGTCTCGCCGGTAATGGCATCTGCCGTAGTAGTCAGAGTTGCGGAAGGCAATGTGATATCGTAGAAATAAGAGATTGAGTTGGAAGCTTCAATTAGATTGCCTACTGCATCTGTCACAACTCCTGCCGCCATACTTACACTAACATTTCCTTCTGCATCTGGTGTCAGGTCAAAAGTATAAATGGTTTGTGCATCATTCGCAGCAAGGTTAGAGGCAGTGGCATTTGTCAATGTCAGATCTTCCAATGCAAAGCCCAATACCAACTCACTGAAGGTAGCAGTAACAGTTATCGGTGCAACATTCGTGACAGCTCCAACATCACTGCTCAGTGTCACGGTTGGTGCGATGCCATCCCCTACTTCTATGGTCACTGTCTCCTGGGCACTTGTGTTTGTACCGTCACCCACGGTTAAAGTCAATGTATAGCTAGGTGTAGCTATTAAGTCAATTACTGAAGGATCATTTACAGTGATCACACCTGTACCTCCAGCTATAGCAAATGCATCGTCCGTGTTGCCTGCAACAATCGTCCACGCAGAGAAGGTTGTCCCTTCATCAGCATCAGTGGCTACCGCAGTACCAACAACATCTCCGGCGCTTAAAATCCCTTCAATTGGGAACGTTTGATTTGCCGTAATTACCGGTGCATTGTCATCATTGGTGATCGTCACCGTCGCCTCATCACTGATCGTTACTGCCAAGGTCGTCCCACCAAGGTTACCCATCGATACGGTCACCGTCTCATCTGCCTCTACCGCTTCATCCGAAGAAGGCGTCACGGTAAAGGTCTGAGTCTCGCCTGTTGTCCCGGCAAAGGTCAGCGTTTGACCTTCTATGGCTGTATAATCCGTGGCCGAAGCGGCCGTCTCATCTGTCGTACTCACCTCAACGATAAATCCGCCATCTACAGGGTTATCCAACGTGGCCGTCAAGGTGATCGCCCCTCCTTCTTCTGCTCCACTTGCATCTGCTATCGTTACTGCCGCTGCATCATCATTGGTCAACGTTACCGTCGCGCCATCAGTAATGTCCAGTGCAGTAGAGGATACAGTAGAGGTCAAATTCCCCAGCGATACCGTCAAGGTCTCATCCGATTCCACTTTTGAATCATCCGTTACTGATATCGTTACTGTCTGCGTCTCGCCCGATGTACCCGTAAATGTTATCGTCTCTGATTCCAATGCCGTGTAATCACTGTCAGTTGTAGTCGCTGAACCGTCTGCCGTACTGACATCTACTGTCAATCCTGCCGCTACTACCGCATCCAATGTGAGCGTTACCGTCACATTCCCATCTCCTTCTGCCTGGCTTACATCAGCTACCGTCACTACTGCATTGTCTTCATCAACAATCGTTACCGTTCCCTCATCACTGTTGTCAATATCCGCTGTGGTCGACAAACTCCCAAACGATACCGTCAGTGTCTCATTGGTCTCTACGATCGCATCATCGGTGATCGCTACTTCAAAAGTCTGCGTCTCACCCGCTGTGCCTGCAAAGGTCAATGTCTCGCTTACCGTCGTGTAGTCACTGCTCCCTGCTGTGCCGTCTGTGCTACTTACAGGTACCGTAAAGCCTCCTTCAACCGCATGTTCCAGTGTCGCCGTGACCGTGACCGTACCACCATTCTCATCCACACTCTCATCGCTGAAGGTCAATGTCGTGGCATCATTCTCTGTGATAGTTACCGTACCATCGTCTGTGATCGTTACCGATAAGGTGGTCGAACCAAGGTTCGCCATCGATATCGACACTGTCTCTTCTCCCTCTACTCGTTCATCCGATGTAGGCGTTACCGTAAAGGTCTGTGCCTCACCAGCTGTGCCTGCAAACGTCAGCGTCTCGCTCGTCACCGAGGTATAGTCATCGCTCTCTGCTGTACCATCTGCGGTGCTCACTTCTACTGTGAAGCCGCCATCTACCGGATTATCCAATGTGGCCGTCACCGTGATCACTCCTGAATCCTCATCGCCCGATATGTCTTCGAGCGTCACAGCCGCCACATCATCATTGGTCAAGGTCACCGTCGCCCCATCTGTAACATCCACATTAGACGCATCTACCGTACTCGCACTCGCATTGCCCTGGCTCACACTTATCGTCTCATCTGCCTCTACTTTGCTGTCATCTGTAACCGCTATGGTCACCGTTTGCGTCTCGCCGGAAGTTCCTGTGAAAGTTACCGTCTCCGATGAAAGGGCCGTGTAATCGCCATCGCCTGTCGTTGCAGTGCCGTCGGCTGTACTGACATCTACACTCACGCCTCCATCTACTACCTCATCCAATGTCAGCGTCACTGTCACATCTCCTGTGCCTTCGTTCTGTGATACATCCGCTATCGTGATGGTCGCACTGTCATCATTGGTGATAGTTACTGTAGCTCCATCGGAAATGTCAACAGCTGCGGAAGTCGATAGGCTACCCATGGAAAGCGTAAGGTTCTCATCCGCTTCTACTATGGCGTCATCCGTCACGCTCACCGTGAAGGTTTGTGTTTCCGAAGCAGTTCCTGCAAATGTCAAAGTTTCACTAACAGCAGTATAATCTCCGTTCGTTGCACTGGCCGTACCATCCGCACTTGTAACTGTGATATCAAAACCGCCTTGCACTTGATTGTCCAATGTAGCCGTAACCGTAACACTCGTTCCGTCTTCACTAACAGAAGCGTCAGCAATGGTTACAGCCGCATTATCATTATTGGTAATCGTGTAAGTGTGTATGGTATTTGTCCCCAGCGTGGCATTTGTAGGCGATGATAAGGTCAGAATAACTGTTTCATCAGTCTCTAAAATCGCATCATCTACTATACTACCTATCGTAACTGTCTCACTCACATCGTCTGCAGCAAACGTAATCGTGCCATCTGCCAGCGTATAGTCTGTACCCGAACCCGTGGCCGTGCCCGTCAACGCATAATCCACTGTCACCGTTCTGGACGTGGCCGTACTCAGTTCAACGGTGATGTCTGCTGAACTGGTCGACTCAGCACCATTCGAGGTGGTCGAAGTAAAGGCTACTGTCGGCGCATCGTCATCATCGGTGATCGTCCCCTCGCCCTGGTTGTCTGCAAAACTCGCATTCGTCGGGTTCGTCCCATCAACAAAGAAGGTCTCATTGTCTTCATCCCTGGTATCGCCATTCACTGCTACCGTCACATCGTGAGACGTCTCCGATGGATTGAAGGTCAATGTAGTCGTACTTACTGTTGTATAATCACTATCCGCAGTAGTTGCCGTATTATCGGAAGTGGCGTAATCCAGTGTGATGGTCTTTGGTGATGTTTTGTCCAAAGAGATCGTAAAAGTCGCATTGACCGTCCCTGAGTTCCCTTCCGTCACTGTCGCATCAGCAATCGAAATGGTTGGAGCCGCTTCAGTCGTGAAATTCAACGTGGTATTGTCAGCAATTCCTGCAAAGGCATTTCCACCTACATCCTGAATCGCTGTACTGGCAATTTGAACTACATAATTCACAGACTCTTCAAGGAAACCGCTCGGATTGGCAATCGTTAATACTGCTCCACTTATAGAAGCAGCCGAACCAGGTGATGAAGCATCGATCGTAATATCGCCACTGTTATCATCCAGGTCGATCAATTGAATATTTCCAGTATTGAACTGAATATTCTCATTGAACGTGATCGTAAGGTCTGATTCTATGTCCACATTGGTCGCATCGTCTGCAGGTGATGTACTGCTGATGGTTGGTGGGGCCTGGTCCAGCGTAATCGTTTCGCTTGCTTGCGTCGCGGCATTTCCTGCCACATCGCTTATGTCCGCCGTTACGGTTACTGACCCATCATTCAGTCCACTAATATCCGTGGCTGTAATAGACCAGGCATTACTGGTCACCGTGGCATTTACGCTCACAGGTGTATTTGCACCGTCATTGAAAGCAACCGTTACCGACTGGCCGTCTTCAACGCCAGTGGTAGTGCCACTAACTTCTACATCAGATGACTCTGCTGTTTCAACCAGGTCATCTCCTTCAATTGGAGTAGAGATAGTGATCGTAGGTGCAGTATTGTCAAGGGTATATATATCGTCTGTGGCAGGTTCAGTATTGGGTAATGCATTTCCCGCCAGGTCCGTAATGGACGGTGAATTGAAATTCAACGCCATTGCCCCATTGAAATTCGCCATATCTCCTCCTGAAACGGTCACATCGTAGGTAGCTGCCGTCACCTGACTAACCGCAATATCCGTTCCTGAAACACCTGTTGCTATAAAGTCATTCATGTCTACACCTGTGACATCCTCACTGAACGTTGCCAGGTAGGTAACCATATCAGCATTTGTTGTAGACGCTGTAGGGGTCTTCCTTGTAAAACTCGCAGTAGTTGGAGCCGTTTGATCCAATATGATGGTCTCACTAGACTGAGTCGCACTGTTGCCCACGGCATCATCCACATCAGCTGTAACTGTTATATTGCCATTGTCCAGACCACTGATGTCCGCATCTGAGGCTGTCCAGGCATTGCTGCTTACCGTACCAGTGACCTGAATCGTAGGATTTGTACCATCGTTGAATGTTACAGTCACCGTCTGACCATCTTCGGCACCACTCGTCGTTCCAGTTACGGTAACGTCATTGTCTTCAGCAGCATTGGCTATATCATCTCCCTCGATAGGTGTAGTAATCGCAATCGTTGGGGCCATGTTGTCTAAAGTGATCGTCTCACTTGCCTGTATAGCGCTGTTACCTGCCTGGTCATCTACATCGGCAGTCACTGTAATATTGCCATTGTCCAATCCACTGATGTCTGCATCTGAGGCCGTCCAGGCGTCGCTGCTCACCGTTCCTGTGACCTGTACGTCAGGATTGTTGCCATCACTGAGGGTAACTGTAACGGTCTGGCCGTCTTCTGCTCCGGAGGTTGTTCCACTTATGGTAACATCTCCGTCCTCAGTGCTGTTGACCTGATCATCAGTTTCTATTGGTGTTGTTATCGTGATGGTAGGTGGCGTTTCATCTGCTGATAAGAAGTTCAATGTGGTATTATCCGATATGCCAGCAAATGCATTATCTACTAGATCTGTAATCGCTGTATTATCAATTTGGATGGCGTAGTTCGTAACCTCTGCCAGGTCTGAAGTTGGATTGATGGTCAGAACACCGCCAGATATGGAAGCCTGACTTCCTGGTGAAGTGACGTCAATGGTCACAAAAGTGGATGGCGCATCAAGGTCCTGAATGGTTATATTCCCATTCCCGAATTGAATATCTTCATTAAAAGTTATTGTGAGATTATCTGCTGTTGGATAAGTTGTTGCATCATCTGCAGGCGTGGAACTGCTAATGACAGGCGGATCTGTTTCATTATCGAAATCAATGCCAAACCCGCTATTAGCCGAAACAGCATTCGCCACTTCGCTTGCGTCAAAACCATTGAAAGCTGAATTTTGGAATGTGAAACTCAGATCAGCAAGATCGTCAACATTTTCATGAGCCGTAGCATTGCCAGTTAAAGTCAATGTAGCAACCAAACCATCTCCGGAAACATTCATCGCCGGTGTAAATCCAGCAGGCAGATTGGTCACGGTATAGTCAGTGGTGTGCGTAAATGTCCCACCAGCATTATTAAACAAGGCATCGGTAACGGTAACTTCAATAGAACCTGAGACAGATCCATCATTGCCCGCAACTTCTGTAAATCCTGCTACTTCGATCGAATATTGATTTACATTATTACCTGTACCATTGCTGAAACCTACATTGGCGACATACATATTATCGCCTTTTGCGGTCAGATAAACGGCCGAGGGGAAACTACTACCTGAACTGGTAGAGAAAGTATTACCCGTAGCACTTGCTGTTCCAATTGAGAACGGAGTAGACATCTCATACTCGCGAATGGTCTTACCGAGCGCACTGACAAACAATTTGGTACCATCATTGCTGATTGCCAGGCCTTGCGTCTGGTTGGACCCAAAGCCCGTCACTGAAAATGCGCCATTTGAACTCAATGTTGAGATATCATAGGCCGTGCCTAACGTCCATCCCGCTACTCTTCTGTCACGGTCAATGGTGTAGATATTTTGACCATTTGGTCCTATGAACACATCACGTACATCTCCGCCACCGGAAAAAGATTGCGAAGTAACAGAAACACCGGCACTTAAGTCGAATGGTGTGTTCAGGGTGTACTGGTAAATTACCTTGCTCGCTCCCACCATATAGATTTTGGAACCATCGGCACTCATTGTTACTCCCTGTGGGTTAGTGTTTTGAGCAGCAATACTGATATTGGTAGTTGCAGTGGCGGTGGATATATCAAATGGGGTGCTAAGGGAGTATTCAAATAATTTATCAACACTTCCAGAGTTTACCATGTAAGCCTTTTGCCCGTCTGTACTGAGAGTGAAGCCTAGCCCTTCCTGGCCACCTTGTGAAGCAAAGTAGCTGAAACTTCCCGCGGAAGATGGGGTCGGCGAGAGTGTTGCTCCAGAAGGACCATATGCCAGAGATGGATCATCCGTTGTAAAATTCAGGGTAGTGGTATTACTAATACCTGCATAGGCATTAGCATATGCATCCATGATAGCTGTTGCATCAACCTGGATCGCGTATTCCGTATCTAAAGCCAGGTTTGCTGTCGGATTTATTGTTAAAATAGCACCGCTGACCGAAAGTTGCCCTCCTGAGCTCGTAACATCAATGACTACATTATTGGCTGTATTCCCAATATCCACAACCGTAACATTGCCTGTTCCTAAGGAAATGTCCTCATTGAAAGTCAGGGTAATGTCACCGTCCCTTGCTACAGAAGTCGCACCGTCAGAAGGAGAGGAAGAAGATATTGTGGGGGCTACAACATCTTTCGTCTCGGTATCCGTAGCAGCAATTCCCGTATTGCTGTTGACATCTTCCAGGGTAACACTCACGGTAATGGTACCATCCTGGAATCCGCTTAACCCACCAGGAATAGTAACCTGATCCGTACTCGTGACAATGGTACCTCCGGATGTAAGAGTAGCCGCTCCGCCACTAGTAGTAACCGTATAACTATAATCAGCGCCAATTTCCGCTCCAGCAAAAGTGAAACTCACTGAGCCTGCATTTCCTGAATTGATAGGTGATTGATCAATCGTAATGGTGTAGCCGGAAGGAGCTACCGTGTCTTTCGTTTCCGTGTCTGTCGCGGCGGTTCCGGTATTGCCTGCGGCATCGGTTAAGGTTACGCTCAGCGTAATGGTCCCATCTCCCAAACCACTGACGTCAATGCCGGAGATCAGATCGGTAGCCGTAGTGATGGTGCCACTACCCGTGACATTCGTTCCTCCTCCAGTACTTGATAACGTATAGTTGTATGTTGCTCCAACCTCGGCACTTGCAAAGGCGAAACTCACTGCCGTTTCATTTCCGGAATTGATCGGTGTTTGAAGAATGCCGACGCTGTAGCCTGTTGGGGCAGCCGTGTCAATTACTAAATCCTTATTCGCGCCAAGTGAACCCGCAGCGCCAGGAGTCGCTAACGTCAAGGTCGCTGCATTACCTGCTCCGTCGTTGATCGTTCCTGAATTTAGGGCCAGAGAATTCGTTGCTGCATAATCAAGATCAGCACTTTCATCTCCTGCTTGAACCGTATAGGTGAAAGTCAGGGTGGTTGTCCCAGAGCCACTTACATAGTTCACCGTGCGATCAGTTGCCCCTGTCTCTAAAGTAAGCTGAGGCGTACCTGTAACGGTTACTGCTTCGCTAAATACGGCCTGTATAGAAATCGCATCGCCTACACCATAAGTACCATTCGCCGTGGAAGAAGTCACATTCGTGACTGTGGGAACTACTCCATCAATAACTAGTGCCTTATTGGCTCCCAATGAACCCGCGGCCCCAGGAGTTGCCAGGGTCAGGGTGGCATTATTTCCTGCACCATCTGCTATCGTACCGCTGTTCAAAGCCAAAGAATTCGTTGCTACATAATCCAGGTCAGCACTTTCATCTCCTGCCTGTACCGTATAGGTGAAAGTCAGGGTGGTTGATCCGGAACCACTTGCATAATTCACGGTGCGATCCGTTGCCCCGGTCTCCAAAGTCAATTGAGGTGTACCTGTAACCGTTACTGCTTCACTGAATACCGCCTGGATAGAAATCGCATCGCCTACACCATAAGTACCATTCGCCGTGGAAGAAGTCACATTTGTGACTGTGGGAACTACTCCATCTATTACGAGTGCTTTGTTGGCTCCCAAAGAACCTGCTGCCCCAGGAGTTGCCAGGGTCAGGGTGGCATCGTTTCCTGCACCATCGGCAATTGTTCCGCTGTTCAAAGCCAATGAATTCGTTGCCACATAATCCAGGTCAGCACTTTCATCTCCTGCCTGTACCGTATAGGTGAAAGTCAGGGTTGCTGTTCCGGAGCCACTTGCATAATTCACTGTACGATCTGTTGCCCCTGTTTCCAATGTCAATTGTGGTGTTCCTGTAACGGTGACTGCTTCACTGAATACCGTCTGGATAGAAATCATTTCGCCTACACCAAAAGTACCATTCGCCGTGGAAGAGGTCACATTTGTGACTGTAGGAACTACTCCATCTATTACGAGTGCTTTGTTGGCTCCCAAAGAACCTGCTGCTCCAGGGGTGGCCAGGGTCAGGGTGGCGTTGTTTCCTGCACCATCGGCAATTGTTCCGCTGTTCAAAGCCAATGAATTCGTTGCCACATAATCCAGGTCAGCACTTTCATCTCCTGCCTGTACCGTATAGGTGAAAGTCAGGGTTGCTGTTCCGGAGCCACTTGCATAATTCACTGTACGATCTGTTGCCCCTGTTTCCAATGTCAATTGAGGCGTGCCCGTTACGGTCAGATCCTCACTGAAAACTACCTGGATAGAGATCATATCTCCTGCCATAAAGCTTCCGTTTGTCGTGGAAGAGGTTACATTGGTGACCGTTGGGGCGGTTACATCATTCGTAGCCCCTGGAGATACAGACTGAGCTACGAAAGTACCCGTACCATCCGGTTCTCTGGAGATTGAATTACTTGCATCTCCGGCAACATCAAGAGACGGATTCCCGAGGGATGCTCTCAAAGCCGCATCATCGGAGGAACCATATACAATTATGTCAACCAGTCCGTCTGTAGTACCGGCTGAAGATCCAGTGAAATCTGAGGAGCTACCCACATAAATCGCCACTGCATCTGGTCCATTCTGGAGTCCATCAGCACCCCAGGTTTGATCCGGGGTTACAGCTGTGTAATTCGTTTCGCCTATCAGGTAAAAACCACTGGCATTAGTACTCCCGGTCAGGTCAAAATCTTTATACGCCAGGTCATCACCTCCATTGAACCAGACCATGACCAGCCCAGATAGAGAAGTAGCCGACGCATCTGTGTTATATACCTCAATGAATTCCAGATCAGTTCCAGCGGCTGCATGTACTTCATTAATCTTAATATTGTCAGGCGTTACAAATATGTCAAAAGTCTGGTTTGGGGACTGATCGTCTCCACCACCGGAAGTCCCACCATTATCCGAGAGAGAAACCGTCACCGTTGCCTTTCCAAAAGTGGAAGACATGGGTGTAAATGTTAGGTTACCCGTCGTTTCATCTACGTCTGGTTGGGCCGAGAATATTCCGTTATTGTCATTACTTACATTGAAAGTAAGCGTTTGGGTATCTCCATCACCGTCTGAGATGCTTGTCGCAAAAGCATTAACGGTTTGTGCGCCAGCATTTTGAGAAACCGTCTGATTCGGACTACCTGGCAAAGAGAAAGAAGGTTCGTTATTGGGTGCAAACGTTGTGAAATTCAAATCAGTACCGTTGTTTAAGCCACTGAAAGGATTTCCTGCAAGGTCAAGAATTGGTGTTCCAGATAGTATAAAAACGTAATACCCGGTCCCTGCTGCCAGAGATGCACCCGGATTAATGGTCAAGGTAGCTCCGGAGATAGAGGCCACATTCGTTGTTGCGGTAGGATCTGCTGCATTGATGGAAAAGAGTGCAGCATCATCACTTGATTGCCGTATCTCGAAGAATCCGGTACCAAACTGGATGTTCTCATTGAAGGTTATCGTAATATCATCAGCCACCGCAACGCCTGTCGCATTGTCTGCAGGGGTACTGGAAGAAATTGTTGGAGCGGTGCCATCATAAGTGATGCTCAACTGTGTTGCCGTCGGGCTACTATTACCTGCTAAATCGAAGGCTGCTCCTGCTGCAAGGTCTACCAAGACGGTTCCATCATTACCCGGAGTTACGTTTACGGTAAATGTCGTGCTATCCGCAGATGCATAATCACCAGTAGTGCCATTCGCTGTACCTGTTATTGCGATCTCATTCTCCTTTAAATTCTCAGCCTCTTCGTTAAAGGTAATTGTGATCGGAATAGGGTTGTCATTGGTCGGGCCAGGGCTGGATGTACTGGTAATCGACACAGTAGGCGCCGTATTGTCGATAGTAATGGACAAGATACCAGAAACTGCACCCACATTCCCCAGTGCATCCGTAGCTTGTGCTGTAACGTCATGTGCACCCGTAGCAATGTCTGAAGAAGGGGTAAAAGTCCAATTCCCACTTCCATCAACGACAGCTGCTCCGAGGGTTCCGCCATTGGTTGAAATCACTGAGACACTTGCCCCAATTTCCGTTGATCCAGTAAAAGTAGGTGTCCGGTCATTCGTCAGGTTATCAGATGTCGAACCGGATGTAAAATCTTCATTACCCGTATCTGAAGTCGTAGCCAGATCTGGTACAGAGGTCGTTGCACCTGTCTGATCGATGGTGTAGGTCTCTTCCGTGCCATTGTTTGTTCCGCCAAAGGCATTGGTTGCAAGGTCCTGAATATCTTGCCCTCCAGCAAAACCCAGGTCTAGTAATCCATCTGTATTGATTGATCCTACTGTGACATCAAAAACGGTACTTCCTGTCACTGCACTCGCCCCGGTGATGGTCGCAGTACCTCCAGCTCCAGCTCCTGAAATAGTAAAGTCAGAGCCATCTGTACTTACATTGGTTACATCTTCGTCGAAGGTAACGCGGAAGGTAGCACTGGTTGCATTTGTTGTAGCATCCATAGGGCTTTGTCGCACAATGGAAGTTACCTCCGGCGGTGTTGTGTCTCCTCCTCCAGACGAAACATTCGCCACTACCAGGTTATCTATATAGAAGGCTCCTCCTGACACATCGCCTCCGGCATAGCTTACATACAAATGAGTGATACCCGTATTGTTGGTAGATAAAGCAATGGTCGCTCCTGCGTTACTTACTGAGTAATTAGTTACAATGGATCCAAGGTTCGAAGATATATTGAAGTTATAAGGACCAGCATTATAAGCTTTTATGTAAATAGACGTTGCATTAAAAGTAGCACTGCCATCAAAATTCATGGTCACGGTACCTCCCGTGTTACCGGTATAGAGAGCACCGCTATAAGCGCCCGTACCATAGTAACTGCCACTGGTGTAGAGCGTATACTCCATCGAAGCACTGGTATAGAACTCCGCATCGTCCTTCGATCCACCAGAAATATTGTAATCTCCGGTATTTTTAATTTGACTGAAATCTATCGTACCAGAAAACTGAAGCGTACCGGTAAAGTCTTTCGAAGCAATGGATTCAGGAAGCGGAGTTGCTTCAATGTCTCCGGTCTGGATCTCCAGGTCCCAGTTGGCTTTTTCTGCATCATTTCCTGTCAGGTCATTGGAAGCTGCAATATCAAAATCATAATCTCCCTTCACTACTTCCAGGAAACGCTCACCTTCTGCACCTTTGGCCAACTCGCATCCATAGAACAATAAGTCACCTCCAGATTTGATGGCGCCATTTAAAGCCGCCAGCGCACTTACATTTTCTTCAAAGGTCTTGGCATCAATAACATCATTCCCTAGTTGTAACTTACCAGAAGTTGCATGAGAGATCACATGAACCGCCTCCAGATTACGATACCTTGTCAAGGTAGCCAGCAGTTGCACAATACCACTTTTACCCGATTCGATTTCAATGATGTCCACACCTGGGCGATCCTGTGAAAGGAATACCGATTTGTTCTGGACTGCTCCATCTACGATCAGGAGCTCCTTGATCTTCTGCCCTTTTTCAAAGTGAAAATCTACATCAGTTTCCGCATCCATGCCTCCAACAGAACCAGCTGTTTTTTGAACACCTGGAAAATTGATGCTTGAAAACGGAGCAAGTCCGGGATCAGCCAAATATTGCTTATTCCCGGAATAACCCCCTCTTCGCGATCTCTGGTAATAATTAGAAGCTCCCAAGGAGGTTAAGGAAGCAGAGCTCAGCGCAAGACTAAAAAAAGTAGCGCCTAAATTTTTTAATAATTTGTTACGCATGAAGTATTGGTTGGGATATTAAACAATAGGAATCCTGTAGTCCTGGTAAAAGGAGATGAACTTTGATCTGTTGGGTATAGTGCATCAGCATATCTAGCGGGTGATGATTGATTATCTTAGTCTAGCTAAAGCATAAATAAGAAAAACCATCTTATTTACCAATTCAATTCGTTTAATGGTACATTATACAGGACAATTACTAGGATTTTATCAGGACAAGGCCAGGTTTTAAAGGACTAACTGAATCGACAAGCGCCAGTTTTTACGAATTTGGCGATGGACTGGAATGATCATTGACGCTCTTTCGCTTCTCTTGCTTTGTTCATATCATCGACCTCCTTTAGGAAGATTTCGTACTCTTCTCTATGGTAACATTCAATCCAACCTCCTGGCTTCAAATTACTTTTCCAGCGTTCAATCATTTTATACATTTCGGGTAGTAAAGTGTGTTTCATGTCTTTCCAAATATCAATCCAGATCACATCATACAACTTATCTGTTTGATAGGTCAGGGCATCTGCCTGCATAATGTTTGTCTTTGGAAACCCCTCACTCAGATCGATGATGTCCTGATATAATTCTAATACATCAACAGAATCGATTTTTTCGTAATCAAAGGCACTGTTCGCCGAGCCCAAACCCAAACCAATCATCAATACATCGCCTTTGGCTTTACTGATCAATTTATCATAATCTCCTCCCGCTAAGGTAGCGCCGGACATGATCAATGACCCTTCTCTCCATAATTCCCGATAATTATTGGGAGGGTAAACAATTTCAGCTTTTCCCATCACAAAAAAATCCACCTCTGACAAGCAGAAGTGGATTTATTAGATTTTTATAAAATGTAAGGCTTTAATTTCTTGAAGGATAAATCCCTTGCGTACAGAAAATCCAGTTCATCGCCTGATAAGGCATTCTGTTTTCATGAGAACTACTGTTACCGGTGATACCTATGGCTACCGAACCTGTAACCGCCGAATTAACACCCATTTGGGTATTTGCAACAGTGGAATAAGGAGTAACGTCCGTCATTGAGATTTTATTGGCCACCGCCATAAAATTTCCGACAGGGGATGTTTCGGTGCCTGGCTGATTACTACATCCGATAGAGATAGATGCCCCTGACAAAGCCGCGGTATGATTATGTGCTGGCATTTCAGGAATACTCAGGGTAACGAATTCTATACCACCTCTCTGACCGATGATATAAGGCTGCATACCAGGTGCGGTACCTTGTCCAATCAAAGCCCGACCTCTAAGTTCTGGTATTCCGAATGACGTTCTTCCGTCACCACCGTAGATCGTACCTACCAACGAGTAGATAGCCGTGAATGAGGAGATCGCCAGCAATTGTCCATGGCAATAAGTCCAATCTCTTGGTGCAAAGTTTGGCGCCCAGCCCATGACTGTACATAGAAAAGCTTGCATAAATGTCTTTAAATTTTGTTGTTAATAAAATTATGAATGACAGCCGGCGATATCCAGCCTTCACAATCACACTTAACTTCGACCGTGATGGATGGTTTGTCTATGCCATGATGTAATTCGATGTTAATTTAGGAAAATAATCGATGGGACAAAACCTAAAAATGATTTTTGTGAAAGTTATACACACAAATAGTTGTTGTAATAACCAGAAGAGCCTCCCGTTTGAATCTCCTCGAATACCCTGTGATCGTAAGGAAGTGCCCTACCTTGCTCAATCACCATTTTCCGAACCGTATTATTTTCAATCTTGATCTTTTCAATGTTGATCACCGGCGTGGCATATTGTGACCCTAGATGGAAAGATTGCTGCCCTCTGGGCGTATCTATCGTTTGTTCGGTTAACCACTGCTGTACCTTGCTCAACTCACGGCGCTGAAAGTAAGGATACAACTGTTCCAAGGCCTGACCAATCTCAAATCCTAGCAGAGCAAACATGTTGGGCATACGCCCTGTCCGGTTGACAAATGCTTGTTTGAATTGCTTGTTCAACTTATCTCCTGCATCCATGTCCCACATGGAGCCCGCATATAAGGTCATATCCAGGTTCGACACCTGATTCAACACATCGTGAGCGGCCATTGGAGCCGTAACTACAAGCGGTACGGTTTTATGCAAACCTTCTCTATGGTAAACCCTTAAAAAATCAACTGCCTCATCCCCGCAAAACATGGCGTTGGCAAAACTTGGAGCTTCTTTTCTCAAATTTCCCAGGTACTCCATCAACATGTCCTCCGCACTGATCTCCAGATCTGCGTATCTTCTCATGACCAACATCTTCATTGGAGTCGGTTCCGCTACCTGAACTCCCTCATGGAATGACCCATGAAAATGATACCCTGATTCATAGCCGGCCAGGACCATTACACCGCCATCGCCCCACTTCTTTCGTGCCCAATACCCCATGGCATATTGCGACTGCCAGGACTGGAAGCTATTGTAAAAAACGTATGGTGACTGATCATTCATGAAGGGCACATATTCCCCCATATCACCGAATAAACAGATTTTTTTAAACTGATTGATGGTATGGGTGAAATTGGTCATCGTACGATAATTCGTCATCCCTGTGATCAGGTCCACATTTTGGAATGACAGCATCTTTTCCAAAACCGGTTCCATGGCTTTGGGTTCTCCAAACCTGACGAATTCAGGTACCAGTTCAAAATAGCGATGAAGCTTTTCAGGAATCCCAGACCAGATGCCATCCATAAAGTCTTGGGAATAGGTTGGATAGATCGTTGAGTGGTTTCCTAAAAAGCCTATTCTGATAATTCTATGCATGATTGTGAAGGTGTTGGCGCTAAAATAACAGAAAGAACCCTATCACCTTCCATAAGATTTGAACTTATGATTGATTTCTATTTATTACCTGATCAACAAGAAATTTTTTCAAGAAATATTGCTAAACTCCGGCATAGAATTAACTTCATGCCTCATTTTTTAAGACACACAAGCAAAATCTATAAATACAACCATGTACAAAAAAATAGGCATCATCACTTCCACTTATCTTCCTATGCCTCTCATGATCCATTTGCATCAGCAGGGACTTTTGGAACAGGTGATGTTACACGCTGATGCTGAAGCCATGTTACGAGAACCATTGAGCAACATGATCGCTCCAATGGAGATAGATCGCGTTGATGATCCTGCGAATCCACCAATCAAGGATACTTGTGACCTGGTGATCGTTATGGGCTATCCTACAAAAATCACTGGAACATACAGTGCTAAGCTGGTCAATATCCATTTTGGGCCTTTGCCAGAAAACAAAGGGCCGGATCCCATTTTTTGGACGTTGAAAAATGGAAAGCTGCTCGCCTATGTAGCCATACATGAAATCAATGAAGATGAATCTCTTGATTCAGGGCTCATCCTCAAAGAACAATCTTTTGACATTGCTCCGGGAGAAAATTATGGTTTTTTGACCAGTCGATTGTCTCATATGACTATTCAACTGGTTCAGGAGCTCATTGCTGGTAATTCCAAACCACGCAAACAAGAAGCGGATCGAGCCCACTATAATCCGATGCCAATGGGGCATGATTTTATAATCGACTGGGATGAAATGACCGCTCTTCAAATCGAAAACCTGGTGAACGCCTGCAATCCTGTTCATGGTGGTGCAAAAACTGTCTTACAAGGAGGTACTTTAAGTATTTATGAAGTGATGCCCGCCAGCCTCGTCGTTGCTGATGCTGATAAAAAGCAACCAGGAGAAGTGGTTCATAGCAGCCTGGAACAAGGCCTAATTGTAAAATGTAAGGATGGCAATTATTTAAAAATCAACATCTTATCTTTAAATGAAGGCATATTTTCGGGCAATAAAATTGCAGCACTTGGCACACCTGTAGGGACAATTTTAGGTCGGTAATTCGCTATAAAACAGAAGAAGCTGTTCCTCTTGAAACAGCTTCTTCACTATATTGATATATCAGATATATCAGGCGAATTCTTCTATTTTCATAAGTCCTGCATCGAGGTTATTCGCATTGGAATCAGGTACTTCCGTCCAGCTTTCCCCGTCATTGTCTGTCCAAAATACCACTGATCCTCCTTCCTGACCTTCTCCACCAAAGGAAGTAACCATCCAAAGTCGGCCATCAGGCCCCATGCTTATGGCCCTAGGCCCATAATTCTCACAAGGAATGTTCGTTTTGGCACCTTTCTGCGTATAGTTGGCTAATTCCCCATAGGAATTAATGATATACGCTTTCCCGTTTGGGCCTCCTGTAACCTGAAGAGCATCATTTAGGTCCGGAATCAGGTTCCACTTTCCTTTTTGAGGATCCATCCATTTAACTACTGATCCAATTTTGGGTTCACTACATACCACCCATACGAGCCCATCCGGGGCCGCACTGATCTGACTTACGCTTTCTACCCCTTCAACCAGAGTTGCCTCTACTTCGGAATCTCCTCCTTCG
The DNA here is from genome assembly GCA_965215825.1 of Cyclobacteriaceae bacterium. GTDB lineage: Bacteria > Bacteroidota > Bacteroidia > Cytophagales > Cyclobacteriaceae > JAWPMT01. The sequence continues at coordinate 5,030,708 of CBDCEM010000003.1, forward strand.
GGCAATTGAACCTGAGCTAACTTTCCTGAATTCAACACCAGATAAAGTGTATTATCAGGAGAAGCATCCATTTTCAGCACCTCCGTTATTTCTGGGTTTAGCTGGCCCTTCGGAGTATGTTTTACATTATCCAGATTGATTACTGTGCTTGACCACTGTAACGGGAAAACTTCCGGAGCGTGATGCACCACGGTAAAGGCACCATCAATGGTAAGCACCATCAAAGTCTCTGCCTTGGAAACAGTAAGGTCCAAAATTTTCCAATCTGCGGTATAGGAAGGTGTCTGGTGATCGGCATGTAAAATAGCCAAATTACCAAAACCATCCACTGTCCATGCTACTTGCTGTGTTGTCATCAGATTATATATAAGTTATAAGGTTATAAACTATTTGTCTGTGGAAAGATAATTTTAGGAAGAATTTAGTTCCTAAGCAAGCATTTTCTAATTTAGGCACTCAACAAGTTAGACAAAATATAACCTTAAGCAACCATGAGCATAGCAGCAAAAATCAAGTCTGCCACTAAGAAAATTCTTTTCACAGAAGAAGTAGGTACCTGGGGAGAAGGAACCAATGAGCTCTATGAAATTTTAAGCGTCAAAGCAGGGGTTTACGCCGGTGATTTGACTCACGAAAGTTTCTCCGAGGCGAAAACGGGCAAGGCTGTGAGTCAAATTACGGCTGCACACTGCTTGAAAGATATTGCACGATCAGCTCGTTTCATGAGAGGTCTTTACCTGGCGATTAAGGATCAGCTTAAGCTGAAAGACTCGGTGCACATACTCTATGCCGGATGTGGCCCATACGCCACGTTGTTCACACCACTGACATACTTTTTTGATCCAAAGCAAGTTCAAGTTACCATGTTAGAAATCGGAAAAGTACCCATGGCCAATGCCCAAAAGGTGTACGAGCAACTTGAACTAACCGATTATGTGAAAGATTGGGTCAATGCCGACGGCACGGACCCTGATATTCAATTCGAAGAATCCTTCGACATCATCGTCTCCGAAACCATGCAGGTAGCACTCAAAAAAGAGTGTCAGGTACCCCTGACCAGAAATCTGGTACGGTTCCTGAAAGAAGACGGCACCTTCGTTCCTCAGAACATCAAGATTGATGCCACCATGGAAAACCCCAGAGTTTCAGGGCAGCCAGACGAAATACTTGTGGGTAGCATTTACGAATTGGATTATAAAAATGTGCCGGAGAAGAACTATGAAACTGAACTGACCCTCCCTTCAGATGACTACCAAATGCTGATGATGAAAACTTCGATTCAGACTTATCAGGACGAATGGTTAAATGTCAATGAATCGGGTCTTACCATCAAATTGATACTTGATAACTTAGTAGTTCCTCGAAAAAAAGCGAGGCTCACCTATCAGGAAGACAAGCCCAATGGGGAAGATATCGGATTTGAAATAGAATACATGGACTAAACCACGACCAGGTCAGCGTCGATTTTCTTTTGCCAGGCCGTCACTCCACCTTGAAGGTTCAGTAAGTTGCTGTAGCCATACTTATCCTTCAACAGATCGACGGCCTTTTGGCTTCTCCCCCCGCTTTTGCAATGGAGGATCACTTCCCCATTTCGCGGAATTTCTTCTAGGTGATTCTCAATTTCCGAGAGCGGAATGTGGATGCCACCCAAATTACCAGCATCGTATTCGTAGGCTTCACGTACATCGATAAGTGTGTAAGATTCGCCAGTCCTGTCATGCAGTTCGGTTACCGTAATTTGACCTGAAAGATCTGCTTCTGTCAATCCACAGAATTCTTCATAATCAATCAGTTCTGCAAGCGTCGGTTGCGTCCCTGTCAGGGGGTTTGTTTCATCTCTCTGCACTTTCAATATCCTTGAGGTGAAATGCAATGCATCAAATAGAAATAGTCTCCCCACCAGGGGGTCTCCCATTCCGGTCAATACTTTGAGTACTTCCGAAGCTTGCAAACTTCCTACTATGCCAGGTAATACTCCCAACACCCCTCCTTCTGCACAGCTAGGAACCATTCCCGGAGGAGGGGGTGAAGGAAAAAGGTCACGGTAATTCGGTCCTCGGGTTCCATCTTTATGTTGATAATTAAAAACACTTACCTGCCCTTCGAATTGGAAAATGGAAGCATATACATTCACTTTTCCCGAAAGTACGCAAGCATCGTTCACGAGATAGCGGGTAGGAAAATTGTCCGTGCCATCAGCCACAACATCAAAATCTTTGATAATCTCAAGCGCATTGGAACTATCTAGTTTGGTTTCAAAAGGAACGAAATTGATGTTGGGATTCTGCTGCCGCAATCGCCCAATCGCCGTTGAAACTTTTGATTTTCCGATATCCTCTGTTGTAAATAACACCTGGCGTTGAAGGTTAGAAGCATCCACCGTATCAAAATCCACCACCCCAATGGTCCCAACTCCTGCTGCAGTGAGGTATTGTAACATGGGTGCACCCAACCCCCCGGTTCCTACTACCAGCACTTTTGATTGCTTCAATCGTTGCTGCGAATCGATTCCAAAATTGGGTAAGTTAAGATGTCTGCTGTATCGCTGTAATTCTTCTAAAGAAAGCTCCATTCAAATGATCGATTTCCGTCCAGCAAGGTAACATCAATTACCCTCAAGAAGTGCGATTGCACCTTCCAAAATCGTATCAATTCCCGCATTAGCGACAGCATTTGGTATGGAGAGTGCTGAGTCTGGCTCGATTCCAGTTTCTTCTATATAGTTGAAATCTGCATCTGTCATTTGCCAAGAGGACAGGCGAAAGGTCCATCCATTGGGTAGTTCTCTGAATATGGGATTTCCTGATCCGCCTCCTGTATTCCCTCCTACCGTCCATACATCGGGTCTTGTCTTCATGGACAAAATAAAACTTTCCGCCGTACTAAAACACCTTCTGTTGGTCAGAATCGCTACAGGCTTCGTGTAGGTAGTTCCTTCCGGCCCAATAGAGCTCTTCCGCCATTCATTGAAATCCGAATGTTTAGAACCATTTCGAAAACGGACCCAGCGGTAGACCCTTTCCTGATCCATAAACCTTGTGGCCACACGATCTGCATTAATGTCGCTTCCTCCACCATTATTACGAACATCGATGATGATTCCATCTTTGTCCGCTAAAGTGGCAATCGCCATGTCAATTTGCTCATAGTGGTTATTTGGCGCTCCAAACGTGAAGATCCTGATATAACCAAGATTGGTATCTGCTATTTCTCCATATTGAATCGCTGTATTGGGATTCTCCACTGATGAGAGATAATTAACAGCGTTTTCCGGATCATTTAATGGGTATCCCGCCTGGAAGTCATGGGCTACCTGAGTATTTAGCCGATATAAATTAACGTGGCCGTCCTGAAATGCCAGGGTAAGGTTTTCCAAAAGTAAAAAGAGCTGTTCGTTGGTGGTCAGGTTTCTTACACGATGAATATTGGTATCATATGCCGCCTGCCAGTCCAGGTCTTTCACATCAAAATAAGCGTAATGCCTATCGAAAGACTGCCAAAAGACCTCAAAGTTTTCCTCAAAAGAATTGGAGGGATCTTCTTCAATAAAAAGTGAATTACAGGCGACCAGTAAAACACTCAATCCAACGACTATGTACTTGTTCAATTTCAATAGGTGAATTTTAATCCGGTTTCAAATAAATGTCCTTCATGGCCAACGCGTGTACTTCGATCTATGACAACCAACTGGTATTGATAAGCCACTATCCAATCCACGGCTTTCAATATTTTATCTGCGTATGTCAACCGAAACTGGTAGTCAGCAAAACGGTCTGGTAACATCCACTCTCGTGTCGAAGACCCAATGAACTCCCTATTTATCATATACGTCAACATTGGCGCTTGAATCGCCAAACTGAGATAACGGTCATTATTTAGCTCTTTAAACATTAAACTGCTGGCGCCAATCGTGCCATAGACATCTCCTGTTGAAATCTCTACCTGATTGATGTCAAAATTAAATGTCCTGGCAAAGGCTGTCGTCTTTAGGTAAGGTCCAAGGTACCATTTCACCTGCAAGGGTAGTTGTAGTTTTAACCGAAAACGCCAATGATAATCCAAAGACAAGGAAACTCCATCCAGGACGTTTTGATTGAACTCGTTTTCAATGTTAGGGGTGGCGAGGAAGAAATTGAAATCTCTGGCATGGTTTGCTTTGATCACATCATGCTGAATGTGGAGCGATAAAGCATTTCCCTGATAATTTAGATTGGATCCTATCTCGTCATTAACCAGAAAAGTCCTCAACCCAAACCCCAGTGTGATTCCTCTTTTTTTCTCAGGCGTTTCTGATTGACCAAAAACTACTCCACTAAATAGAATAATCATGCCGACTAAGAAATATTTTGGAAACAAACAGGTATCAGTTTTGGTGAACAATACTTTGTGATTAAACGAAAAATTGCTTTGACTTATTTCTTAATTTCGTTCCAAATTGGTACGTATCCATGGAAAAGAAGTTTTCACACCTCACCGGAAATGGTGATCCTACAATGGTAGATGTCTCGGAGAAGTCAACAACCGAGCGAGTAGCCATCGCTCGTTCTACGGTGGTTTTGGACCCTGAAATCATCGATCAGTTAGAAAACGATGAGATCCATACCAAAAAAGGCCCTGTATTTCAAACAGCGATTCTGGCAGGAATTATGGCCTGCAAAAAAACAAGCGACCTGATACCGCTTTGCCACCCGCTGGGGCTAAGCAAAGCTTCTATTGATATTTCTATCAATGAAAATCAGGAAGTAGTGATCTTTTGTACAGCAAAAGTTGTTTCAAAGACCGGTGTGGAAATGGAAGCGCTGACAGGTGCCTCTGTAGCCGCCCTGACGATCTACGATATGTGCAAGGGATTCTCGCACAATATCGTCATCAAAGAAACCCGATTGATTAAAAAGACAGGAGGAAAAAGTGACTTCCAACACACATAAAAAACACGCCTTCGTTCAGAAGCCTTCCGGAGGAAAGTTTCACAGGAATGAGATAGCAATCCTTGGTGCACCTTGCGGCATTATTCATCAACTCATCGATGCTATTGGGCCATCACTAGCGCACCTCGATTTGGGTTACATCGATGCAGACCACCAGGCCAGCGCGCTTGAGGAGGGATTCAAAAAAGTTTATACCGATAAGATCAGTCATCATCAACTAGCTTTTGAAGCTCATGACCTAACTTACAATTTCCGCCAGTTATTCAACGAAACGGATGGAGTAATCGTTAACGGAAATCACTTCAAGGCCAATTCACAAATCGTTGTTATCAATGAGAAAAAACGTGACTCCCTGCATCGAAAGTTAGACCGTCTGACAGATATCCGGGGCATCATTCTCGATAAAGGTTTAGATGAGCCATTCGATTTTATATTAAAACACATTGGAGAAAAACAGGTTCCGGTACTGAAGATTGATGATCTTCCAGGCATTTCAAACCTGATGAATGACCTCCTGAATCGTATCCCTCCGATTAATGGATTAGTCCTCGCGGGAGGTAAAAGCACACGCATGGGTCAGGATAAAGGCGCAATCACCTATTATGATAAACCCCAACGGGAATATATGGCGGACCTTATGGCCGGAACCTGTCAACAAACATACTTATCAGTCCAATCAGAATTTGAATCTTCTATTCCACAAATCACTGATACTTTTCTGGACCTGGGGCCTTTTGGTGGCATCTTATCTGCGTTTAGAAAAGATCCCAACTCCGCCTGGTTAGCGGTCGCCTGTGACGTGCCTTTTGTAGATCAACAAATCATCAATTTACTGATTTCGGAAAGAGACCCTTCTAAGTTAGCTACTTGCTTTCATAATCCGGAAACCAATTTTCCAGAGCCATTGATTACCCTTTGGGAACCCAGGGCGTATCCAGTATTACTTCAGTTTTTGACGCTGGGTTACAGCTGTCCACGCAAAGTACTGATCAATAGCGATGTAAAGGAAATCGAAGTACCAAACAATCAGGTATTGTTGAATGTAAATACGCCCGAGGAGAAAAAGCAGGCAGAACAGCTCATTCATGGCTAAGGTCTCGGCAATTGTACTAGCTGCAGGACTTTCCCGACGGATGGGTAAAGACAACAAAATGGAACTACTGTTTCAGGGTAAACCTATCGTCTATCATGTAATCGATCAACTTTCAGCAAGTCATGCTTTTGAAATCATCATTGTTACAAGTGAAGTTTCCTCGGCTCTTTTTCCGGATCGAACGGTAGTCTTAAATAAACACTATAAAACTGGCATGACCTCTTCGATCCAGGCTGGTGTAAAAGCCGCTTCTTTTCAATCCGATGGCTATATGATATGCCTTGGTGACCAGCCATTGGTTACAACCACGGATTACAATCAGATCATCCAATCTTTTGGTGAGCACGTGAAAAATGACTCTGCATCCATTGTTCTACCTACGTACAATAATCAAAAAGGAAATCCGGTAGTTTTTTCATCTACTTACAAAAACATCATACTCAATCATAACGTACCGGAGGGATGCAAAGAGATAGTAGTCAACCATGAACAACATGTAGAACGTGTGCGATTAAATACCGACGGAATACTTCGGGATATTGATACTCCGGCAGATTATGAGCAGATCAAGAGCAAATAGTGCTTATCCCTCCATTTCCCGTAAGCGATCAAATAAATCTGGTAGTGAAGGATATAAGTCCAAAGAACTTCTCCCCTCAGTTTGTACATGTGGAATAATTAATGGATGATCCAATGTCGGTTTCCCCAGAATAATTAGCCCATCCAATCCATTTCGTACTAACTCAAATACTTGATCTATCGACCCAAGAACTGGCCAATGATCATTTGTCAGAACAACCTTGATGATGGTCATCAAATTCTCCTGTGGGAAATCATCATTAAAAACAATACCTACTCGTTTGGTTTTTCTATTCTTCAGGCTAAGTGCCACTTCGTTGGGAGAATAATTAAGCTGGTTTGCAATCTCCAAAACCTTCTTCTTTGTATCTGCATTGACCAATGGATTATTATTCAGGGCCCTTGAAACAGTGGAAACAGAAACATCTAATTTTCTAGAGATAAACCTTTGGGTCACTTTTCCATGTAAAGGTTGTTGTGTGGTACCAATATTCATGATAATACGTCCATTTTGATGTACTCAAAGAACTCGTAGAAATGCGATTGGATGAGGGTACTTTTCTGTAAAAAAGGGGGAAATTTTCCGTATGCCAGTGATATATAAGCATAGAAGTAGCCTATAATTGACTTACGAAAGTCATCATGCTTACTATAAAGTTTTGAGAAACTATATCTGTTGTTTGTTGCTCTCCGCCTTAGGGTTGTGGTTGTTACCAGCCCACGGTCAATCGAACTTTGGTTTGGCTCATCTCGGCACCAAGGAAGGTTTGCTGAGTGACGATGCCTATTGCATGCTGGAAGACAGACACGGTTTTATTTGGATTGGCACAGCCGGAGGTCTTCAACGTTTTGATGGAGATGAGCTAGTGGACTTTCCTATCGCTCATGAAGGTCTGGCAGATGTTCTTGTTAGAGATATTATCCTCCAGGGCGAGGATACAATCTGGATAGCGATCAGAGGAGGTGGTGTCAGATCAATTGTGAAAGGTAAAATCTCAAGTACCATCACTGTAGAGAATGGTCTGTCGAGCAATTTAGCGGAATGCCTAATGGTAGACCAGGAAGGTACCCTTTGGGTTGGTACAATCGATGCCGGAATCAATGCGATATCGAATGGAAAAGTACTTAAAACTCATCGTCTATCAGCTTACCGGGATGACATAAAAAGTCGTGAGACCTATGCTTTAATGGAGGATCAGTTAGGTAATATATGGGAAGGCACGACCCAAGGCATAAATTTCTATCACAGCGAAGGGGGATACACTATATTTCGCCACTCCGAAAACGACTCACAGTCGCTTAGCCATAACTATGCCCATGAGTTTCATCAGGACCAAAAAGGAAATATTTGGATTGGAACAGTGGATGGAGGTCTTAACTTATTCAATGAGGTAGATTCCACTTTCACGGCTTACCAATATAATTCAAGCGTAACCAATCAAATCAGTCACAACGTAATACTTGCCATTGAACAAGACCAGGCAAATGATGGGCTTTGGATAGGCACCTGGGGTGGTGGCCTGAACTACTTTGATGGGGTCAAATTTGTTTCCGGCTTTGACCAAGCCGCTTCATCCACTTTAAAGTCCGATCGAATAGAGGATATTTTAGTTGACTCACATGGAGACTTATGGATTGCAACCTACCAGGGAGGCGTCAACAAATACTACCAACAAACCTTCAAAACCTACAACATGCAAGAAAATGCCAGAAAAGGCATGTTACAAAATACAATAACACACATAAATCCATCCGGTAATGGCGGCATTTGGCTTGCTACTAACGAGGGTGTTAATCAATTCCAAGACGGGACTTTCAAAACCATTTCCGAGGCCTCTGGTGAACTAAAATTTAACGACATCAATCAGATTTTAGAAGACCGTGAGGGTGGTTTATGGATGGGCATGATTGGCACCGGACGAGGTATACAATACCTGAAAGACGGTCATCTGACTCATTATTATCACGTCGAAAATGATCCCACGAGTTTAAGCAGTGATTTCATAGAAAGCATTTTTGAGAATGAACAAGGCAACATATGGATAGGTACAAGAGATGGTCTAAACCTATTTAAAGATGGTCAATTCATCCGATACAAAGCCAATACAGACGAGCATACGATCCCAAGTAACCAAATCCGTGGCATTTCCGGCAGCCATGGCGGAGGGTTATGGATTGCTACTTATGGTGGGGGGTTATCTCTTTTCAAAAATGGGCGCTTCACCAATTTTCTAGACCCGGAAACTATGCCATACAAGTTCCTATGGAATGTTGTAGAAAGCAAAGATCACAAATCCGTGTGGATTACAACAAGCGGTGGTGTCGTCAAATTTGATCCTGAGACCCAACAGAGCCGGCGCTACACGGATCGCGATGGCCTAATAAGCGAACTGGTAGACGATATCACCATCGACACGAATGGTCGCGTTTGGGCTGCTTCTTCAAAAGGGCTGTGCTTGTACCTCCCTGAAACTGACAAATTCAAAACATTTACCAGTGGAGATGGTCTAGCCGGAGATAATGTTAATGGCCTTACACAACAAGGAAACCTACTCTATGTGGGAGGAGAAGGCGGTTTTGCTTCTTTGGACCTGGACTTATTCCCAGTGGACAGTCCTAACAATTCACTTGTTTTTACTCGACTGGAAATACTTGATACACATACGGATGCTGAATCTTCTACTCCAACTTGGGAAACCATTGAAGGTCCCGTGGAACTGGCATACAATAAAAATAATTTTAACCTGTATTTTTCATCATTGAAATTAGGTATCGATGATGATCCCCAGTATGCATATTTCATTGAAAACCTCAATCAAGATTGGGTTTTTAACGGAAATTCTAATTGGATCCCATTCATTGACCTACCTCCTGGAGAATATCGAGTTAAAGCAAGAGAATTATCGTCACCGGAGACAGTGGAGTTGCAATTGACCATCAATCCACCACCCTGGAATACGACAATCGCCCAATTCCTGTATTTAATCATGGTTTTGATGTTGAGTTTCACGATCATTTTGTTTCTGAAGAAAAGAAAAAAATTGCGGGAGGAGTTAGAACGATCAGAGTATGATCGCAAGAAAGACAATGAGTTGAACGGACTGAAACTGAAATTCTTCACCAACGTCTCCCATGAATTAAGAACTCCTTTGACGTTAATTCTAGGACCAGTTCAGGACCTGATCGATCACAAAGCAGCTCCTGCATATCAGGATAAGTTGATGTTTATCCGGGACAATTCTCAGAAACTTTTAACACTAACAAATCAACTCCTGGATTTTAGGAAAGTATCAATGGACCGCTTGGAATTGGTTGCTAGAAAGGACAATGTCGTCTCGTTGATCACGTCCTGCTTTGAAGCATTTCACTTTGAGGCAGATCAGAAAGGCCTGATCTACGAATTAAAGAATTGTCCCGAGTCCCTCATTATGTATTTCGACCGGGCGAAAATGGAAACTGTTTTAATGAACTTGCTTTCCAATTCATTTAAGTTCCAAAATGGGCAAGTAACAGTAGAGATGCGCATAGATGGCTCTCCTCACGAGGAAGGGGCATTTACACAAAGGCACTTAATTGAAAATTATCTGGAAATTAGCATTTCCGACAATGGTAAAGGCTTAAGTAAAGAAGAAATTCCACTTGTTTTTGATCGATTTTATCAAGCCAAAATGCAAGATTCCATCGTGGCTTCCGGTACAGGTATTGGGTTGGCTCTGGCAAAAGATCTGGTGGAATTACATCACGGAAATATTTTATTAGAGAGTGAACCAAATCAACAAACCTCTTTTACTATCCGATTGCCCTTTGGAGAATCCCATTTGGCCAAGGATCAGATCAACATTGATCAGCCAATCGAAATTGATGCTCCATCCCTTTCTTTATCTCAATACTCTAAACCCAATAAGGCAAAACAACCTTATACAATCTTATTAGTTGAGGACAGTGATGATTTAAGATCTTACCTTTCCAACGAACTATCCCGGTACTATGTAGTATTTTCAGCGGCAAATGGCATAGAAGGGTTAAAAATGCTAGACAAGCATCCTCCTGATTTGGTTATTAGTGATGTGATGATGGCAGAGATGGATGGTATATCTTTTTGCAAGCAACTGAAATCAGATCCCGAAAGTAGTCACATCCCGGTAATGCTATTAACAGCAAGAGGATTGGATGAATATGAATTGGCAGGCCTCAGAGCAGGGGCAAACGACTATATTGTGAAACCAGTCAATTTATCTGCCCTGATAGCGAAAGTTGACAATTTTATGCAGATACGTAAGAACTTCACTGAACACTATCAGAAAACATTACAACTGGCAGAAACTCCTGAATTGCCATCTGAAGAGCAATCATTCATCACAGAACTCATCCAATTGATAAAGACTCAACTCCATCATCCGAAATTTGGGGTAAAAGAGCTGGCCAGCCTATTAGGTATGAGTCAATCTGCACTGTATAAAAAAGCGAAATTTCTTCTGGGTAAATCTGTAGTAGAGTTAATTTCTGAAGTACGATTACAAGAAGCAATCAACCGTATCGTTACAACGGATAAACGCATTTCAGAAATTGCCTACGACCTGGGATTTAATGACCCTAAGTACTTCCGTAACCGGTTCAAAAAAGCTTACAAAATCTCACCGTCGGACTATCGAAAGCAGCATAAAGTAGTCATCGGAAATAGAATTCCAACTGAACTCGATTAATCAGTTAATACCTCCAAACCGGGTACACTCCCCCAGCTTCGTAAAGATCTTTTCCTTGAGGCAATTGTATGAAAGCATCCGCGTCTACAAGGTTAGCCAGGTCACCAGAGCCATTTCCTTTGACGGGATGAGCTTCCAGGACACCCTTTGTATTGGATTTCAATTGCACCTCCAAAAAATAAGTCAGATCAGGTTTAAACGTCACTTCTTTGGCTAAACGAGCAAATTCCGGACCTTGAATGTTTTGCTGCAAACACGCTGATAACCATGGTCTCAAGTAACGATTGGCACACATGAACGAGGACACAGGGTTTCCGGGAAAAGCGAAAACCAAACAATCTTCTTTTCGCCCAAACCAAAACGGCTTTCCTGGCCTTTGTTTAATCTTATGAAATAACTTTTCAACTCCGAGCTCAGTAAGTGCCTTAGGTAGAAAGTCATATTTTCCCTTTGATACTCCTCCGCTTAAAAGAATCACATTGTAATTATCAACTGCATCTTGAAGCTTTGATAAGATTTCAGTGTAATCGTCAGTAAGGTGCAGGGTATCAGGTGTGACTTTGTATTCGCTTAACAATGCATGTAGTTGGGCAATGTTACTCTTTCTGATTTGGTGTGGTGCCGGAGTTTCATGCACTTCGACTAATTCATCACCTGTCGAAATGATTAGAGTTTTTGGAGGTTTACTTACTTTAACCGGGCTTTGACCGACCGTAGCACAAACGCCCAATTGGGCAGGCCCCAGAACAATACCTTCCGGTAAGACCTGCTCGCCTTGCTTTCGATCAATACCTTGAAAATGGACGTTTTGACGAAAATTAATGTCCTCAATTACAATCCGGGCAGTTCCGTCATTTATGTCGACATCTTCGTATCGAATAACTGTATCTGTTCCTTGCGGCAACACTGCTCCTGTCATCACCTCAAGACACTTTTTATAATCCTTTAATGTAGCTACCGGAGACCCTGCTGGTGCTTCCCCTTCGATTTCAAAGTTTCTGATTCCATCTTTAAAAGACTCAAATGGTATAGCGATACCATCCATAGTTACCCGATCAAACGGTGGAAAATCCCGATCAGCTTCAACAGGCTCTCTTAATATTTTACCTGCGGCTTCACTTAATGGTACCGCTTCTGTACCAAAATCAACCAGGTTATCGAAAATGAATTCGAGGGCTTCTTCTACAGTGATCATGTTTACCCTCCTATTGTGGCCATTGATTCATGTACAGGTGCTCTTCTTTTTTCCGCTTCAAATCCATCTTTTGCCCGGCTACTCAAAGAAGATTGCACTACTTTGATCAGCTCTTCGTCTGATGCACCCGATCTGATTACATCCCGTAAGCTTACGAATCCATTGTCGTAAAGGCAGGTTTTCAATTCACCTTTTGGTGTAAGGCGTATCCGATTGCAAGAACCGCAAAAAGTACGCGTGTATGCAGCAATAATCCCAAATGTGCCTTTAAAACCAGGGACCCTATAGTTCTGCGAAGTAGAATTAACAGGATCATCCAACTTTTCAATGTCAGGATATACTTCCTTGATATGATCCAATATTTTTCTAGCTGGCCAAAAGGTAGCATTCCCCTGGCCCAGGGTACCATTGAAAGGCATTTCCTCAATGAATCGCACACCCATTTTATGTTCTTTCCCCAGTTCAAGCATGGGGATAATATCCTGCGTGTTCCTTCCCTCCATAACGACCATATTGGTCTTTGTGTGAATCTCCGCATCAAGCAATCCACGAAATGTTTCCATTACCTGATCAAAAGCATCTCTTCTGGTTATTTCGAAGAATCGCTTTTTATCCAATGTGTCCAGACTGAGGTTCACCGACTTCATCCCCATTTGTTTGAATTGTGGAATATAGTCCTTAGTAAAGGTACCATTCGTCGTGATGTGAATTTGTTCTAATTCCTTAATATCACTCAATCGGTGTAGAAAATCCATCAACCCTCGCCGGATAAAAGGCTCACCTCCAGTTATACGGAGCTTGGAAACCCCATGCGCACTCAAAACTCGCATGATCCTTTCCATCTCTTCGTAAGTCAACAGGTCTTTCCGGTTGATATATTTGATACCTGACTCAGGCATACAGTAAAAGCACCGCAGATTGCACCGATCAGTAACCGCTAATCGGACATAATTGATGACGCGACCGTGATTATCGTACAACATTCTCAAAGGTTTTCCAATTGGATGAAAAGCTCATATAGCTAAAATACGATTACTCCTTTAACTTGGGCAGTACTTATCAATGTTTACAACTTGTAATTCATGAATCCGGTTCAACATCCTGCATTCAATGTCAATTTAATCCGAGAAGATTTTCCCATTTTCAAGGCACATCCCAAATTGATCTATCTTGATAGCGCAGCTACCGCACAGAAACCAAAACAGGTTATTGACCGAATTTCGCAATTTTATTCGTCAGAAAATGCCAACATTCACAGGGGCATTTATGATTTATCTCATCAGGCCACTCAAGCTTTCGAGCACGCGCGGATCACTGTCGCTGACTTCATTCGCGCGGAATCTTCCGATTGTATCGCTTTTACAAAAGGCACCACGGAATCCATCAATATTGTTGCGCAATCCTGGTTAAAACCAAAATTGGATGCAACCAAAAATGTAGTCGTCAGCCTAATGGAACATCATGCCAACCTAATTCCCTGGCAGCAGGTCTGTAAGGAAATGGGTGCCGAATTGCGAGTCATTCCACTAACGTCGCAAGGTGAACTTGACTATGAACAACTAAGTAATTTGATTGATGAAAACTCCGAGTTAGTGGCCATTACTCATCTGTCAAATACCTTGGGAGTGCTCACCGACATAGCGAAGATCAATGATATCATCAACTCATCAGGGGTACCACTATTAATTGATGCTGCACAAAGCGCCGCACTTCACGAGTTGGACATCAAAGACCTTCACTGCGATTTCCTTGCTTTTTCTGGCCACAAACTTTTCGGCCCTATGGGAGTTGGTATTTTGTATACTCACCCAGAACGGCAAACAGAAATGGCACCATTCCAAGTTGGAGGTGGCATCGTGCAACACGTAACCCTGGACGAAACATCCTTTCAGCGATACCCGACCATGCTGGAGGCAGGTACGCCCAATGTAGCAGGTGTCCTGGGATTAGAAGCAGCTATCCAATATGTTCGATCACTGGATATCAAATCCGCACGACAATATATTGCAAGGCTATCCCAAAAGGCTTATGAATTGTTGAAAAGGACTGAAGGTATATCTGTTATTTCACCTGAACCCGTCACTCATGGTATCATCAGTATCAATATCAATGAAGTTCATCCACATGACGTAGCGTCCTTTCTAAATAGCAGCCATATAGCAGTCCGCGCTGGCATGCATTGTACTCAGCCTTTATTGGAATATTTGGAAGTATACGCTACCATCCGGATATCACTAAGCATTTACAATACTGAGGAAGATATCGAACGATTGGCAATAGCTCTGAAAGAGTTAGTGAAGTTCTGGAGTGATTAGTATCCTGTCATCGTAGAAGATTAGGTAATTTAGAAGATCATTAATCCACTACAATATGCAAAAGCACGGACTTCCAGCAATTCTCTCCTTCTTCATTCCAGGGCTTGGCCAACTTGTCAAGGGACAAATCATGAAGGGTATTCTTATTTGGATCGTAGGCGGATTGGTAGGTTTCTTCCTCTGGTGGACGGTGGTTATTCCATTTGTGGTCTGGGTTTGGAATATCTATGACGCTTACAATTCTAATTGAAATGAGATCCGCCTCCCACACAAATAAGATTGTAGAAAGACTCAAATACACCTAGATTCACTTATGGATCAGGAATCACTTCAGCAACTTTATCACAAGACGGTGATCAAGGAAAGCAAAGCTCCTTATCATTTTGATAAGGACGTTAAACTTGAAGAAGTGTTGGCATATAATCCAATGTGTGGTGATAAATACAAATTGCAAATCGACCAAAATGCTAGCCAAATAAAGGAGGGGTATTTTCATGGATTTGGCTGTGCCCTCTCCAAAGCATCAACGTCAGCTTTACTCCAAGCTATAGAGGGAAAATCAAACATGGAAGTCATAGATTTTTGTAAGGCTTTCATAGCAGCCGTTGACGGACAGTATGAAAATCACTTTGATCAGAAGGTGCTTCAGGTCTTAGTTGAACTAAATGATCTTGGTAGTCGTTCCGATTGCATAAAGCTCAGTTGGGAGGCCCTGCTCTCCTACCTGGAAGAAAAACATTAATTTCAACGATAAAACGGTGCAGATAAAAGTAATCGCATACGGCATAGCTAAGGAAATTCTTCAGTCACATGAAATGGATTTGGAGATTGAAAATTCGTTGACATTAAAAGATGTCAGATCTTTACTGTCAAGTCAATTTCCGGAGCTTGAACGACTGGCCAGTTTGCGTTTTGCGGTGAATGAGTCCTATCAGGATGATGAATTTCAACTTTCAGAAAAGGATGAGGTAGTCATCATACCCCCGGTAAGTGGTGGATAATTATGCATGATATTAAAATTGATAACACCACTCTGAACACAAGTGCCTGTGAAGAGGCCGTAGCCTCGGATGCCGCGGGAGGAACGGTGATATTCGTAGGTACTGTGAGGAATCAAACGAAGGGTAAGCGTGTCGTAAAATTGGATTTCGAAGCTTATGAGCCAATGGCAATAAAAGAAATGCAAAAGATTGCAGATCAGGTAACCAAAAAATGGAACGCACTGCATGTTGCAATCCATCATCGGGTGGGTTCATTAAAAGTTGGAGAAATACCGGTAATCATCGCTGTAAGTACACCACATCGAAAAGCGGCCTTCGAAGCTTGTCAATTTGCTATTGATTCTCTTAAAGAAACCGTTCCTATCTGGAAAAAAGAATATTTTGAAGATGGTGAAGTATGGGTCGCCGCTCATCCTTAATGATTTAGTCATGCCTCAAGTAAAGTTCACATCTGCCTTACAGCGCTTTTTCCCTAGCCTCCAAAACATGGAGATTGAAGGCAAAACAGTAATGGAAGTTGTGGAAAGCATTAATGAGCAATTCCCAGGATTGAAAGATTACTTACTGGAAGAAGATGGCAGCTTAAGAAAACACGTTAATATTTTCCTGAAAGAGGAATTGATCAGAGATCGTAATCAACTTACTGATCCTGTAACCTCTTCAGATGAAGTGCTCATATTCCAGGCCTTGTCTGGGGGATAATTCATGAACAATCTACTTGTAGCAACAGCTAAAGGGTTAGTCCAATTTGATCGCTCGAACAATGAGTGGATTTGGGAAGAAGTACATTTTCCCGGTTTCAATGTAACTAATGTGTATCATGACCCGATCAACGACCGTATCTGGGCCGGAATTTCACATAAACATTGGGGGCAAAAGCTACACTTTTCAGAAGATAACGGTCAATCCTGGAAAGAAACACCCATACCTAACCTAAGAAATCAAATACTACCTAATGGCAAGCCTGCAAGACTCAGGCAAATTTGGTGCTTTGCACAGGGAGGTAAAAAGTATCCTTCTCGTCTGTGGATGGGTACAGACCCGGGAGCCTTGTTCTTAAGTGAGGATCATGGTCTGTCATTCCAATTGGTGACTTCATTATGGAATCATGATAGCCGTCAGTCAGAAGGGCAGTGGTTTGGAGCAGGTAGTGACTACCCATTCATTCATTCTATTGTGGTAGACCCACACGATGAGGATCACATTTTAGTTGCGGTAAGTTGTGCTGGTGTTTTTGAATCATGGGATAGTGGACAAACCTGGGCACCTATCAACAAAGGGCTGATCGCGGCCTATTTGCCAAACCCCAATGTAGAGGTTGGTCACGACCCACACATTTTACACATGTCTCATTCCAATTCTAAGATATTATGGCAACAAAATCATTGTGGCATTTTCAACTCCAGGGACGGAGGTAAGCAATGGAACCTCGTTTCACAAGAGGGAAGGCTCCCGCATTATGGCTTCGCGATGACCATTGACCATGATAATCCTAACAGGGCCTGGGTGATTCCTGCCGAAAGTGATGAGCGACGAATTGCTCCAGAACTCAAATTACAGGTATTTAAAACTGAAGATTTTGGAAAAACCTGGGTGGATGATAGTCATGGACTTCCCTACGAGAATTGTTTCGATATCGTATTGCGACAGGCGTTTGATCAGAAAGAAGAAACGCAAGTATTTGGAGCGACCAATGGCAATTTGTTCTTACGAACTGAAGGTGAGTCCTGGCGATGCCTCTCTGCTCATTTGACCAAAGTCAATGCTTTAACCCTATTTTAGCCTGGTATTGAGGGGCAATTCCTAACAATAGGAAATTGAAATTTCCTATCTTTCATCAAAGACGATAAGACAATGTCAACGAAAAAATCTCACCCCACGATACCTGAAGTCATTTTCGAAAAGTACGATCGTCAAATCACCAACCTGCCTGAACAGAAAAGAAAAGGAGCTAAAAATCCCTACACATCACACAACGGACACATGTTTTCCTATTTGGATCAGCAAGGCACACTTTGCTTAAGGCTAGGCAAGCAAGACTTAGAAGTATTCATTTCTACCTACAAAACAGAAAGGCCAGTGTCTTACGGTGCCATAATGAAGGAGTACACAATTGTTCCTCATTCACTTTGGGATACAGAAGAATTGACAGATTACTTCAAGAAGAGTTATAGTTATATCAACACCCTGAAGCCTAAGCCCACTAAGAAGAAATAATGCAGAAATCAACTTCAATAGTCGAACATCTCCTGAAGTTTCTGTTCAACTTTCTCTGCCGATGGTAACATGGCCTTTTCCAGTGTGCTATTGAGCGGTATAGCTGGTACGTTCTCAGAACCCATCGTCACTACAGGAGCATCAAGGTTCTTAAAGCAGTGTTGTTGGATATTCGCAGCCATGGATCCTGCAAAAGTGGCTGAATTGGGTTCCTCGGTTAGTACGATGCATCGATTGGTCTTTTTCACAGATAGATACACTGTATCGTAATCGACAGGATTCAAGGTCCTCAGGTCCACTATCTCTACCCTTCCTTCAAAGGATTTCGAAGCATTCAGGGCCCAGTGCACACCCATACCATAAGTTACTACGGTAAGCGCCCTACCTTCATTCACCTGTTCAGGGTCCGCTTTTTGAGTAATTGCTGCCTGACCAAAGGGAAGGATGTAATTTTCATCAGGTTCATGCGTCTTTGCCTGTTCCGTACCAGGAACTTTCGACCAGTAGAGGCCCTTGTGTTCAAAAATGACTACAGGGTTGGGGTCATGGTATGCCGCTTTCATTAATCCTTTCAGGTCAGCCCCATTACTTGGATAAGCAATTTTTACGCCTCTGATATTGGCCACCACAGATTCCACACTGGATGAGTGATAAGGACCACCACTACCATAAGCTCCAATGGGGACACGCAGAATCATACTTGCAGGCCACTTTCCATTACTGAGGTAATACGATCGACTTACTTCTGTAAAAAGCTGATTCAAACCTGGCCATATGTAGTCTGCAAATTGGACTTCAACTACAGGTTTTAGTCCAACGGCCGACATCCCGACCGTTGAGCCTACAATAAAGGCCTCTTGAATCGGTGTGTTAAATACCTTATCGTCTCCAAATTTTCCTGCCAGTGTCGCTGCTTCTCTAAAAACACCCCCCAGTCTTCCACCTACATCCTGTCCATACAACAAGCACTCATCGTATTTCAACAGATCTTCCATGGCATGTAATGCACAATCGACCATCACGCTTTTTTGTGAATCCGAAGGTTTTCGGTCCCCTTCTTCTCTCACAACTGGTGTAGGTGCGTAATCGTGTTTGAAAAGGTCTTCCGGCCTGGGGTCCTCCGCCAACAACGCACGATCAAAATCATTCTGCACCAAAGCCTTTGCCCGAGACTCAACCTCCAGAATATCAACTTCTCCAACGCCGGAATCCATCAGCGCTGACCGTAAAAATGGATAAGGATCGCGAGTTTGATGCTCATCCAGGTCGTCTCGATACCACTCCATACGAACACCAGAGGTATGGTGATTCAACAATGGCACACTTGCATGAATAAGGAAGGGTCTACGTTCTTTTCTAATCGTATCGATCACTTCTTGTGTCACCTCAAGGCATTCCTTAAAATCGGAACCATTGACGCTCCTGGCTTCAATTCCATTAAACCCTTTGATATATTCCAACGCATTTTGGGCACGAACTTCATCCGCACTTGCGGATATATCCCAGCCATTGTCCTGGATAAGAAATAGGATAGGCAATTGTTTCAAAGCAGCCATCTGAAAAGCTTCAGCCACTTCTCCTTCAGTTACACTTGCATCCCCAAGAGAGCAAAGCACAATTGGATTTCCCTTTTGTTTCCCGAATTTTTTATCCTTGTACTGAAGTCCCATGGCTGCCCCGGTTGCTGGGATTGCTTGCATCCCAGTAGCTGAAGATTGATGAGGAATTTTAGGTTTATCAGCATCTCTAAGACTTGGATGAGCATAATAAGTACGCCCGCCGGAAAATGGATCATCTTTTTTCGCCAGCAGCTGGAGCATAAGATCGTAGGGAGTCAATCCCATTCCCAGAAGCATTGCATCATCCCTATAGTAAGGGTAAGCATAATCGTCAGGTAATAGCGTCATGCCCGCTGCTAATTGTATCGCCTCATGTCCTCGAGAGGTAGCATGAACATACTTGGAAGCTACTTTGAAGTTTTCCTCGTAGCACTCAGCCATGCTTTTGGCTGTACTCATGAGTTCGAAACCTTTTAGCAGTTCTTTTTTAGCAATAGACAGGGGCTCTTTGACTTTTGGCATAAGACACAATCAAGGGGTGAATTCCAATTTGACTTACCTTTATATAATGGAATTTTATCCCATAAAGTTACCCCTTAATAGAGTTTTATCATTTGATATAAAGTAAATAGTGTGATTCCTCCGTATATTTACAATTATTTAGAATATAAATCCATTAAATAGCCAGTTTCTTTTATAAAGAAGAAAAATTTTCCCCTATGAGTTCTCCTAAAAAGCTTGATGAGACGGATCATAAAATTTTGCACTTACTTCAGCAAAATGCCCGAATGACGGTTAAAGAAATGTCAGAGAAATTAAACCTCTCTACAACGCCAATTTTCGAACGTATCAAAAAGCTTGAGAAATGTGGAGTTATCGATCATTATACCGCAGTAGTTAATCAAGAATTGCTTGGAAAGAAATTGATTGCATTTGCTCACATCTCGTTCAAAGATCACTCCAAGGAGTTGATTGCTGCGTTCGAAGAAAAAATTCTTGCTTTGCCCGAGGTTCAAGAGTGCCATTATGTTACCGGTGGGGCTGATTTTATTATTAAAATCCTAGTCCGGGATATTGAACGCTACAAGGAATTTGTAACTGAAAAGCTCTTTGGCATATCAAATATTGCGCGAATTGAGTCTTTCCTTTCCTTGCAGGTAAAAAGTAAAAGCCCTCATATGATTGAATAAAAAAAGGGCCGAACTCTTAATGAACGACCCCAAAATCAACCTAATTAAAATCCTTAAAATCTGAAGTTAGCACCTCCTCTTATAAATGTGCCTGTAAACCCGAACTGATTCACCTCCCAGGGGTATAAAAATCTACCACCCAGGTCCGTTACAAAATCTCCTTTTGTTTCGATTTTGTCCGGATAAACGTTGAACAAATTATTGACTGTCAAATTGAATGTGAGATTATCCAATGCCTGATAACTGAGAATAAGATCAGTGATGACTTTCCCGGCAAAAGTCTGATCAAAATCCGCATCATTTGTAGGTAAATTGGATCCTCCAGGGCCTAATGGAGCTCCATTCAGACCATTGTCGAAGTGCCTCCAGGTTACTTCACCAAAGTACGTATTATTAATAGAAGAATGGAACTTACCCAGGTCCAAATTCACACCCAAAAGTGTTTTGAAATTGGGCCTTGCAGATGTTACCCTGGATTGTTCTTTCCTATTGAAAATATCATAACCTTCAGCACCTATTATACCTGGTGCCTGTATGGACCCCTGAATGGTGGTTTCATTAAAATTGGTAGAGGAAGTAAAGCCCAGGGTATTGTCGGTTCCAATTGGAATTCCAGTATAGTCCAAAATAATATCGGCACCCTGAGTACGAGTATCCAACGCATTCACAAAAAACTTAATACTTGTAACTGCATTGTCAATCAAAATTTGCTCAACAGCATTGGTATTGTCGTCATCACCGTCAAATCCTATTTCTCCAGTGAACAACACCCGATCATCAACAGCAACATTGTAATAGTCCGCTGTAATAGAAAAGTTGTCCAACAATCGATAAGTCAAACCTGCAGAGACGTTGAAAGAAGTTTCGGCATCCAATTCAGGTACACCCAACCCTCTGATAACCGGACTTACATTATTGAAAGTCCCCTGATTAGAAACTGTCCCTCCCGAGACTAATGTTTGTACATTGCTCAGATAGATCTGATGTAATGAAGGCGCTCTAAAGCCGGTACTAATGGAGCCGCGAATTGCGCCATTACCATCTGCAAATAATTGACGAGCATTTACCTTCCATGAGAAATTACCTCCAAAGTCCGAAAAGTTCTCATAACGAACTGCGCCTCCAAGTAGAAAATCATCAGAAATGTCCCAATCCAAGCCGGCATAAACTCCAATGTTATTTCGAGATTCATCCAGCGCGTTATTTGGCTGCAATCCAGGGAATGATTGTGCTCCTCCATCAACATAGGACTCTTCCTGGCCTTCTGTCACTTTAAATCTCTCTGACCGGATTTCTGTCCCAAAATAGATTTCAATATCTTCATAAGATCTGGAAACATCGATGTTTCCTATATGCGAGTCAAATAAGTACGATCCGGCATCAAATTCTGTAGGGCTGTTTGGGAGCAATGCTACATTGATTGTATTTCCAATGGTATAACCTACATTATTCCCGCCCGTGGTATAACTAACATCTGTCTTCCAGTCCCCAAATTTGTTTTTGGTGCCTACTGTAAATATGTAATCATTGATCGAGGTTTCGAAGGTAGGGTGAAACCCCTGATAAGTCTGACCGGAAGGTGTTAGCAGGCCAGCATCATCAGTAATCCAGTAAGGAGCTCGATACAGTGCAAAAGATTTTCCGTCCCTATATGTATACCCTCCATGAAGATAAAGCTCTCCTTGCTCATCATTGTACGTGGTGGAGAAATTGGCGTACAAAGAAGCACGATCAAACTCAGGCTGCCCAATGATCATCCCCAGATCGGGATTGTTCTGGATCCACTCATTGGTTCCATCTACTCCAAATAATACATCGTCGCCAGGTTCTCCGGCTCTATTTGTATAATCCTGATGGTAAAAATTAGCCGTTAGATTCAAAACTCCATTGTTTCCAACCTTAAAACCCTTGTTAATTGCGGCTTCATAAGTAAATCCATCTCCTTCAGTTGTAACACCTGAGTTAAGTGTGGCCAAACCATCTACAGACTCTTTCAATACCACGTTAATCACACCTGCAATGGCATCCGAACCATATTGAGCAGCAGCTCCATCTCTTAGCACTTCAATTCGCTCAATCGCTGATGTAGGAATACTTTTCAAGTCTACACCGACCTCTCCTTTACCTGGTGTATCATTTACATAAACCAGAGCACTTTGTGTTTTTCGCTTACCATTGACCAATACCAAAGTCCGAGATGGTCCGAGGTTTCTCAATTCAGAAGGATCAAAGTGAGCGGTTGCATCCGAAACTGTTTGATTGGAGGAATTAAACGAGGGGATGCGATAATTAATAATTTGCTCCAGAGTAAGCTGACCACTTTGATTAAGACTGGCTGCGTCGATATTATCAATAGGAACTGGAGATTCAATCACTGTTCTTGGTCTACCGCGAGAACCCACTACGACTACTGATTCTAATCCTGCTATGTCCTCCGTAAGGACAACATTAAGATTTCCTCCATTGGCGACTACTTCCTGGCTTACAAAACCAACAAATGATATTTGCAAGGTTTGCCCTGGCTCTACGTCTAAGGTGAAATTTCCATTGATATCAGTAACAGTACCCGTTGTGGTGCCTTTAATTAATACCGAAGCTCCTATTACTGGCTCACCGTTCTGATCTTTAACAGTGCCATTTATTTCTGTCTTGGGTTTCTCCTTTGATTTTCGGATGATAATGGTACGGTCTTCAATTTCAAATTCGAGGCCATGCGGAGGTAATAATTCCTGAAGGATTTCTTCCACCGTAGCATCAGTGGCATTGATCGACAGCTCTGGTACATCCTGAAAAATTCCGCTCTGATATACGAAGTTGAACTCACTTTGCTTACGAATTTCACGCATGATCTTCCGAAAGCTCTGTTTCTCAACCCTGATATCCATTTTGGTATTTTGGGAATAAACAGAACTTGCTGAAGCACCGAATAATACGGTTGTTAAGAGCAAGAGCGTAATTTTCATTATAATAATGAACTTACCCCCCGCGGAGGGTATCTTTGTAAAAGTGAAAAGCATATGTTACTTGTTTTAAGTTGAACATTTGTTTAATAAGCATAAGGGGTGTTGCCGCACCCCTTTCTTTATGCTCAATTAATAATTACTGTTCGTCCTTTGATTGCGAACTGTACTACATGAGTTTTTTCAATTAATTTCAAAATCTTCTCTATTTCTTCATACCGTACAATCTCTCCGGTAAACTTCAGTTTTCGAGCTTCCGGATTGACGAAGAATACATCTATATCATACCATCTCGATAGGGTAGTCATGAGGCTCTCGAGATTTTCATCTTCAAAGACAAAAACGTTCTCCACCCATCCCGTAAACAACTCGGTATCCACATTATGCTTAATCCAATCTCCTGACGTCTTCATATAGATGGATTGATCTCCCGGGGAAAGCTCCATAACACCACCTCCACCTTCCAATAAACGCACTTTACCTTCTACCAGTGTGGTCACAACGACTGAAGCATCTTTATAGGAAGAAACATTGAAGGAGGTTCCTAAAACAGATATGTCCGGACCATCTGTAATGACCCTAAATGGCCTATTGGGATCTTCTTTTACTTCAAAAAAAGCTTCTCCCGAAAGTTTCACTACTCGTTGATCTTTGAACCCCACGGGATAAACCAATTGAGTCTCAGAATTTAAATGTACAATAGTACCATCTGAGAGTACCAGTTTGTACTTTCCTCCTCGTGGAACTAAAAGTGTATTTTCCTGATAATTCTCCCCTTCGTCACCTTTTTCATAAACCAATGTTCTCCCATCTGAAACGATCGAGACACTATCATCCAGAAGGTCCAAGGATTGCTCCTCGAGACTCACTGATTGTCCGTCGGCAAGTACCAGTGTCGCTTTATCGGAACCTGGTTCAATGTATTGATGGGTAAAAGGTTGAGATGAGTTTTCAGGTTGGTATAAAAACAAGGTGAAAGCAAGTGTTAATAATATAAAGGAGGCAGCTATGGCATAAATCCACCTAAATCCTCCAAATCCCGTTGAGTTAATATGAGTTTTGAAGGTATCCCAATCGCCAGCATTCGGTAAGGCCTGTTCTTCATTAACGCTATGGAAGGTTTTAGCTCTTTCAAAGTAGGCACGATGCGCGGGATCATCATCAAGCCATTCCTGCAACTGAATCTCCTCCTCAGGGCTCAATGTAGAGTGTATCTTCCTCCAAATAAGCTCAATATCTATCTCGTTTTTCACCATTCGCTCTTATGACAACTTTATCATAAAAACGGGTGACAAAAAAGATAAATAAATGTTAAAAAAGTTGATCGCCCAACATAACCAATGTCGCCGTGAGCGTTTGACCAGAAACACGAAAGTGCTTTCTCAATTTCTCTTTTCCTCGTTTTAATTGAGTTTTTACGGTATTTTCCGAAATATCCAGAATCGTAGAAATCTCTGATATTTTCTTGCTTCTTCCATACCGAAGCCTTATAATTTCTTGAACCCGTGCAGGCAATTCTGCAATAGCCAATTTTAGTTTTTGTTCCAAATTCGGGTCTACCCTATCATTTTCAGAGTAGTAACTCATCAAACCTTCAACAAATAGGATATTGTTCTTATCCCGGATATTGAGAACTTTCAATTGGTTCAGGCAAGAGTTTTTAACGCATGTAAATAAATATGCATCTATGGAAGACTCGATTTCAAGATATCTGGCTTTTTCCCAAAGGTTGATCAAAACAGTCTGAACAACGTCTTCAGCTTCTGCTCGATCAAGTAAATAGGAATTTGCGAAACTCACTAGTGGGGAATAGTACTCCTCAAAAATCGATCGAAACGAAGATTCATCTCCATTTTTAATGTGTTGAAGAATGATATTTCTGCCCTGATTCAAATGAGGTTAGGTTGAGTTAGCGTCAACTAAATTAGCAAACCATGGCATTGAATTCAAAGCAAGTGACTGACTTTCAACGTTTCAGTATTCAAATAAGTGCGGCCAGCTAGTAATGGACCTGTAGCTGTTGCCAAAAGTTTAACAGTTGAATAAAATAATTTCTTCGAGAAATTTGGACTATTCATCGAATAAACATTGCCATTTAAAGACCTTGTGTATTTCTTTGGGGTTCTAATAAACCGCCAATGAATACCATCCACCGCATCAAAAATCACAAAAGAGTCTTTGTTTATTTTCTCTGTGTCGCAATTTACGCTACAGTCGTTCTGTTTTTATTCAACTTCAACGTCTGAACGATTTTGATCATTGATGATTTTTGAATGATCAAGGGAGTGGTAAATCTCATCCCAAAGCATCATAAAGATCACAAACTCATTATTTGCGCTGAGCTTCTCATCGATCAATAACTCAAATACTTTCTTCTGGAGTCTCCTTAACCGGTCAAACAAATATTGACTATCGTAAGTACTCATGTTCTCTTTGAGTGTAAGAAGATCCTTGTAGTACTCATCCATGCGATCTTTCTTACGTTGATTAATTGTGGCCCTCAAGCTCGCCACTAAACCAATGAGCAAAACAAAGGCGGACAAAACAAATCCCATTACCTCGGCATACCTTTCTACAAACTTGGGCTGATCTCGATTCAGGTAGTCAATCGTTCCTTGTTGAAAAGGAAAAATCAGGTTGATATCCTGTTGGTTAACTTCAAAAGTGTAACTGTTGGATGATCCGAAAATTGGCACAATGTGATGATGATGAATGGTCTCTATCAGATCATAAATGACATCTGCAGGAAATTCACGCCTTGTGACCAATAATTCATGCACAGCAAAAGTATATATAGGCTTATCAAGGGCTATCCCAAAGGCATCCCTGGAAAGCACATATGGGGTGGTCTTTTTATACTCTCGACAGAAACCTTCGATAAAAGATCCATTTCCTTTAGAACTTACCGGGTCGAAAGAATAGATATAAGCCTTTTTGGCATGAAGTAACTGCCCTAATTCATAGTTTTCCTTTCCTGAAAAAAACAAGATCAACTCGTTTCGCTTCAGGTCATTTTCCAAATCAAAATGATCTTCTATTCGATAGTTCACAGTGGAGTCACCAGTAAACCTGGGAATAAGTTTCTTAAAAAACTGCAATTCCTCCAGCTCCTTTGTGAGTACCAGATAATCTCCAGCACGTAACAGGGAATCAATTTTGGACTGAGAGATTTGGTGTCTGGATAGGATAACAAGCACCTCATGAAAAAATGGAATCACAGTTCTGATATTTTTTTTAGACTGTGGGTAATCCAGGGTGTTGTCCACAGTAGTGACGGCAAACTCACCATTAAGGATTGACTCAATTGCTTTGACTTCTGTAAGGGAATCCCGGGATACAACTTCAATCTCGAAATTGGAATGGCTGTTGATCTCTCCGATTATCTCTTGCATCAAAGGTGCATCCTCAATTGATACCAGTAGTTTCATTTTGTAATGATCCTGGCACGAGGTAAAAAGTATCCAACATGTGAGAATCAGAAAAAATATTCTGCCTCTTTCAAAGAAAATTATCTTGGGCATGGA
This sequence comes from Cyclobacteriaceae bacterium, assembly GCA_965215825.1. GTDB lineage: Bacteria > Bacteroidota > Bacteroidia > Cytophagales > Cyclobacteriaceae > JAWPMT01. The sequence goes on from CBDCEM010000003.1 coordinate 5,057,975, forward strand.
GCGGGCTCTTAATTTCAGTTTAATACAATTTTCTGATTGATTACCAGTAGCTGAGAGTGGCAAATTATGGATTATTCGTCACATGAGCAATACATATACAAATGGCAAGGCAGAATCAAAGATAAACGGGGAATGACTAACTTGAACACCTTCTGATAAAGCCATGTTAGCTATCATTTATTCATTGCTCCCAATCTTCTCTTTGATCATGTTGGGCTTTGTTTTTCGGAGATGGAAGTTTCCGTCGGACAATTTCTGGGTGTCCGCGGATCGTCTGACCTATTTTGTACTATTACCAGCTCTCATCATTCAAAAACTTGCTGTTGCAGATTTTGCTTCTTCTTCAGTGAGCCAACTATTTTTTATCCTTTGCATTAGTGTAGTGATCATTGGCATCTTTGCCCTTATCTCAGGTACATTTCTGCGCATCAGTTCAGCTGCTCTTACTTCCGTATTTCAGGGGAGCATCCGTCCTAACACTTATGTAGTGTTAGCTTCCGCTTCCACACTTTATGGACCTGAGGGCCTCGCCCTTGCAGTCATTCCCCTCGCTGGAGTAATTCCACTTGTCAATATCTTGTGCATCATCTCTTTCGCCTATTATGTTCCTAATGGGAAAAGGACTGCAGGAGGTGTATTGAAAAGCATTTTTAAAAACCCATTAGTCCTTGCGTGCCTCATCGGAATCTCGCTAAATATCTCAAGAATTGGACTTCCTTACTTCACTTATGATTTGTTTGGTATCCTCTCCAGCGCAGCCTTGCCACTTGGTCTTATCTCCGTAGGTACGGGATTGCGAGCACTCGGGCAACAACAGACCTTACTACCTATCGTTCTTTCTAGCCTTGCCAAATTGACCTTAATGCCTCTATGTGCTTTCCTTTTACTTCAGTACCTGGGCGTGTCTGGTCTTTCTCTTGCAGTTGGGACTTTATTCTGTGCAGTCCCTTGTGCGGTATCCTCTTACATTCTTGCAGGCCATCTCAACGGTGACCAACCCTTGATGGCCTCCATCATTACCATTGAAACTCTGGTGGCCTTTATCACCATGCCTGCATTACTTGTATTATTGATCGGTTAACGTTTTACTTCAAACTCACTGCTGATCGAAACAGGCTCACCCGAAGAAGAAAATCCCTCTATCCTAATTTCAAAAACACTGGATACGTCCGAAGTAAGGCTATTCAAATGGAATAAGCCCCCGGGCCAATCAAGCAGTGGTTCCCAATAGATTTGAATTCGTCTGTCTGGTTGGTGATTACTCATTATGGCCGGTCCTGAAAAGGACCCGGAAAGCGGTGAAATACCTTTATAATCAAATTTTTGTGAAGATGTCAATTCAAAGCCTGCCAGATCGTTATCATAGGTCTCAATGAGAACTACTCCATCAAAAACAGAAGGTCCCAAATAGGCCCTGTTCATCAGGACACTTACTTTTTCTACAAGGTAAGGGTCCAATTGCAGAATTCGCTTTGCATTCACAGGTACCCCATCCAATAGTACCAATTGTCGGTTTTGAAAATCTGATCGGTAGTATTCTCTCCTTATATTAATTCCACCATTCTTAATCCCAGCACCAATGATGTATTCAATGAAATATTCATTAAAATCCGGAAAACGCTGGTAATCATCGAGGGTATATTCAAAATCCCATTGAGTGAAAGGTAAGTCTGTTCCTTGAGTTAAGGCAGGGCTATCGGGCACCTTGTGAAAAGCATTTACAATCTGATTGTCGATACTTCGTCGCTTAATAGCCACTGCGGTTAAAGAATCAAATGCTTCCAGGTCGTAATCGAATACTGGAAATTCATTCAGGAATTTTTCCTCTATTTCAAATTGCCAAACAGCTTCCTGATCCAATACCGAAAGAAATGCTTCTTGCGTAAGAGACAAGGGCCGATGTTGAAATACGACCTTCCCATTGTCATTGGTAAACCCTGTTTTGAATTGATAGTTCTCGCCAGGAAAAGAAAGCCCAACTTCTACATTCGGTATTGGCTGACCATCAGTTTCCTTAAGGGTCGCGCTAAATATTTCCTCTCTGAATTCAGGTAAGTACAGGACAGAATCCGGCAGTTCCCGGACTTCTTTATATCCTTGTACAGACATCAGTAAGTCCGAATCTCCAGATAACACCGGAGGAGTCGTATGAAAACCTAGGGGATCTTGCAATTCGTTCCAGAGCCTGGATTGAATTGCTGAGACATTCAAGGCATTCAGGAGATTGGTTTTTTCATGAATGGAGACACTGTATTCACCTGCAGGAAGATCGGCTTGTATCTTCACGCTATCCCGGACACCATAAGTGCGCTTCAAACCTTTGATTTTTTTTACTTGATTGCTCTCTTTCGGAGGAACAATGCTTCTGGTGTATACCTGTCTGCCTGATTCCGTTAAGACAACTTGAAAAATATCCTTTGGGAGTGTCCTCAGAGGAAAGACCTGAGGTTCATTTGGCTGCACTTCACGATCCTCCCAGAGGGAGTTGGCAAAATATAAGCGCATGGTCAATTCTCCAGGGGAGCGATTAATGGCTCTGGGGACTAAAACAAGACTATCACCTTCCTCTCTGGAAAAAACATCATATCCCTCATTATCTATGGGCATAAACTCATGAAAACTTATTATTCCAAGTTCATTTTCAAGAAGGACTCGATAGCGCCCACCTGTCTTAGGTGTAAAATCAAAATGTCCCAGCCCGTTTTCTGATGGCAGAAATGTCTGAACTACCTTGCCTTGAGCATCAAGCACTTTTCCAGCTTTGATACTTGGGCTTCCTCCGGGAAGTATGACTCTGAAGCCGACTTTGTTTTGAACTCCTACAATCAGACACCTATTTGGATGGTAGAATTTAACCTGAACTGTGCTATCCTCCTGAAATTCCGGCAATTCCGTCTCAAAGGGATTGATAATTGTTATTGGAAGTTGAAAATACTCATCAAAATTTCTCATCCAACGCGTATATGCCAGCAATTGATACCTTCCTGTAGGCAACAAAGAATTCACAAAGAACTCACCGCTTCCACGTCCCTCACCCAAAGCCACCTTTTGTTCCATGACAGCTCCGTCCTTTCCTATCAACTGCACATAAAGTATCTTGCTCAGGTCCGTGACCTTCCCCGTCTGATGACTCAAAGTAAATGCCGAAAACCTCAGCGTTTCTCCAGATACAAAGACTTGTGAGTTAGGTTGAATGAAAACACGTTCCAGAACATCTCTGGGTTGTGCCAACAAATTACATGCTAACAAACAAATAGCTATCGCTATGTGTATCTTCGTTTTCAATCTTCCCAAAAGTCAGGTTTTTTATTAGGTGCATACCAGGAGCAATCCGTGCACGACCTGGGTCCGAGAGAAGCTTCGAAAGGGATATTGGTCACATTTATAATCTGATAGTTAGGGAAAAGGCCCAAATAGTATCTAATACTATCTGGAGTGGTTTCAATGATAATTCCTTGTCCACTGCATGAAAAACGAAAAGGGGGGAAAAAGAACTCCTCACCATAATCTTCAGAGGTAAAGAATTCACGGCGCCTGCTAATACCTGACACTTCAAAATAACCGAGTACGGGCTCATCAGGATCAGTTACAGAGAGCATATTTCCAATAACAGCGCCTTGTTGATTATCAAACAAGGACCCTCCTGATTCATTCACTTTCTTTAGTTGACTATAGTACTCATACGCTTCCGCGTCTATACTATAGATAGTCGCTTCTAAAGAATATCGAGTGCGAAGTAAATCGGTCTCAAGGCTAACAAACCTAAGTGGAATTTCCGCAAGTTTTTGATTCGCGTTAAAGGCGGTAGTTCCAAGTGTCAGTCCCTGAGACTCGCCGGTTTCGTAGCAAATACTAACACGTTCATCCCTTAATTCCCAACTACATTCATCCGGAGGTGTACATACACCAATCACTTCCCAATTGGAAGGGAAAGGCACCCGAATCTCCGAAGTTTCACTCCAATCGAATCGAAAAAACTCACTTCCTCCTATCGCCTTCGGATCTGCGTCTATAAAAAACTGAATGCCTGGCTCATTTCGCTCAAGTACCTCGGATGGCAATTCTGCATATCGGGCTGTTATGTCATCAACAGGGGGAGCAACCTGCAACAAACCAGGTCGCGAAACATAGGTCTGACTCTCAGCTGTAGTTATATGTAGAGTATAAGTCACACCAGAAACACCTGTAAATGCATTTTCCGACCGATAAACACCTGCATCTGATTCCAGATAGTTAAAAACCTCTCCACGATCACTTTCCACGATGACCTGAGCCCCTACAGCAGGAAGGAGTGAATCTTGATCCACAGGACGTGTATAGGCAAGAATAATTTCCTGTTGATGTAATTCATCAGTTAATAATCCATCTACTACAAGAAAACGCTCATAGGTCTGAGCTTCAAAATTGAAGGGTTGGACGCAGCTAACAACAACCAGGCCGATCAAAGCAAGATGAAAGGTAATACTACGCATCAGAACCTGAAATTGAATGATAAAGTCGGAATTGGATTCCCAAATACAACTAATTTGAACGCTTTTACCTCTCCTTCACGAGAGTCAAAAAATACCGAATAGGGATTGTCTCGACCTAACACATTGTAGATGGAAAATGACCAATATGCATGGCTTAGTCGCTTCAATAAATGACCCTCTTCCAGGTTTACACCAACATCCATCCTCAGGTAATCTGGTATTCTATAAGTATTTCTATCACTAAAATGCACAATAGACTGGCCTTTGAAGTCATATGACCCAACTGGCGAAGTGACTGGCCGGCCGGTAGAGTAATTCAAATTGTACGAAAAACTTAACCGTCGTGTCGCTTTATAATTCGCCACAATATTGATGGAGTGGGGCTTATCATAGCTTGTCGGAAAATATTCTCCTTCATTGATTGTCTCTTCGGCAAAATCACTATCCAGTTGTAAAAGTGTCCGTGAGAAGGTGTAGTTCAACCATCCGTTTAATTTCCCTCGCTTCTTAAGAGAAAATTCAACTCCATAGGAGCGACCGGGCCCCTGAAGTACCGCGGTTTCCACATTGGGGTTCAATAAGAAATCAGCGCCAACTTTGAAATCAACCAAATTTTGAAGTCGTTTATAATACCCTTCAATACTGGCCTCAACTCTCCTTTCAGGAAAATTCCTGAAGTATCCCAATGAAATTTGATCACTAATCTGGGGCTTCAGGTGAAACCCGGTCAGTGCCCAGGTATCAGTCGGCGATAATGTCGCACTGTTGGTTAAGGTGTGGATATATTGCCTCGCGCGATTCATGCCAAATTTCAATGAGGATGTTTCGGACAATATGTATCTCGCAGATAGTCGATACTCTAAGCCTCCATTGGTTTTTATTACTTCACCACTTCTAACCTCCACAGAATCCTGTCTTGTAGCCCGATTCCTTGGTCCGTCCTCATTATATTCATATACAGTCCCGGGTCCAAGCGACTGAAACAAGGAATAGCGAAAGCCTACAGAAAAGGCCAGTTTTTCATTCCACTCTACCTGGTCTTCTGCATGCAATACCAACTCTCTTCCTTGTGTTTGATCTAAAAACAATTCTGAAACTTCGGATTCATCGTTGAAAGGAATTCTGCTTCCTGGGTTGACTTGATAGTGCTTAAATGAAGTACCGAAAACCACCGTATGGCTGTCATCACGGTAATAAGTACCATCAGCAGTAAAACCTAGATCACGAATATCGAAATCCTGTCGAAACGCGTTTTCAACAGATTGATCAAAAGTCAGTTCGTAACGGTAAAACGAGCCATAAGTCCGCAGATTCATGTCTAGTTTTTCATTAACTACTTTTTTCCAGGTAATGCTACCGATGCGGTTGAGGTATTCCAGATTTGAAAAGGAAAATAAAGTATCGGAATTCAATCTGAATTCGTCCTCGCTAACATAAGCCGAAACCTGTAATTCACTGCCCACTGAAAGCTTGTGATCGTATTGGAATACAAGATCCTGAAAGGAGATTCTGTTCTCGTTGAAATTGGCATTATTCGACTGTTGTAAAAGCCAATTAGAATACGTCGAGCGACCACCAAATACCAAACCCGACTTTCCTTTTACAACAGGAACTTCCAATGCAATTTTGGAGGTCACCGGTGAAACGCCTCCTCGTCCCGTGATTTTTTCTGCCTGAGCAGCTTTACCCTGGATATCAAAAACTGATGAAAGCCTTCCACCAAACTTTGCGGGCACACTTGCTTTATAAATATCCAAACGATCGATAACATCTGAATTGAAAACAGAGAAGAATCCAAGAAAATGATTCGCATTGTAGACCGGAGCACCATTGAATTGTATGAGATTCTGATCGGATTTCCCTCCGCGAACATTGAAACCTGCCGCTCCTTCACCTAGCGTTTGAACACCCGCATAAGTAGTTGCTATTTTAATGACATCTCTTTCACCAAGAACAGTAGGCACATTTTTACTGCCTTTCACATCAATCTTGGTTAAACCCATCTTTACCGCATTTACATTGGCATCACGATCAGACTCCACTAGTACTTCTCGAAGTGCTATTACATCCACGAGCATATCGATATTGAGCTGGCCTTCAGAAAAAAGCACGATATTCCTCCTGGTTGGCTTAAGGCCGGCATATTGAATTTTTAATTCATTTCTACCATTCGGTATTGTGATTGAATAAAAACCGTTTACGTCCGTGCTGGATACTATTGTTGGATTCTCAACATATACGACTGCATCCGCTACAGGCTCACCACCTTCCTTTTCTTTTATATAACCCACAAGCGTTGATCGTCCACCAGAGATCATTTTGCTCCGCTGACCTATTTCAAAGACTACCTGCTCCAGGTTCTCAGCGGCTTGCTGAGCTGCATAATCCTGAGAAAAAACAAGGCCTTTTTCAATAATACCAGATGCCTCTCCGGTATTCAAAACCGCATTAACCAATGGGAGGTCAGTCAAGATTCGATTGTTCAGGGTTAAGAAAATATGACCTTCGTGTACTAAAACATGAAATCCTTCTGCTCCAAGTAATTCTGTTACAATTTCATCCAGTGGGATGTCAGAATAAGTACCCGAAACTAAAAGAGAATCCATCTCCAATGGATCAAAGTACAGCCTGATTTCACTCTCATTCTGCAGCTCCATAAGTGCCTGGTGTGCTTCCATTTCCTGAAAGTGGGCAGAAACAAGCGGCATTTCTTGAGCTTCAATTTGGCCAAACGCCATGACAATCATGATCATTGGAATGTATCTCTTCATGATCGTGTGATAATAGGCGAAAGGCGATGTGCCAATTCTTCTAGCTGATATGTGGAGGCATTTTGAAGCTTTCGGATCCTCAATGATTTAAATATAGGCTTCAGGTCGCGTTTAAATTCCGGAAAAATCTTGTAAAAAGAAGCACGTCCATGAACCTTATGTTCTGCTCCCTTTATTGCTATATAAAATGCATCGTCCGATTCCAATTTTACAGCATTCACGTCGAGTTTTCGCACCTTCACTCTTTTGACATACATGCAAAAGGTTTCACTTCTATACAACTCCTGATAGAAACCAGGCAAGGCATTCAGTGAAGGAAAACTCGTCCTCCTAAAAAGGTCATTTCCAATACTGAACCATTCGATCTGTTGTTGATTCAGTTTGATTGGTTGATTAAAATACGCACTATTCAGGTGGTTTTTCGTGAACAGCACATCACTTTCCTGGTCATAAAACAGGTAAATGTTCTTGTAGCCTTCACCTCGATAAAAGATGTTGCCGACAGACCAGGTATTTGAACCCCAGGACGCTTGTTCGATTGCTGGTCGCCCTTCCAGGGATTCATAAACTCCAATAAAGATATCGTGTGCTTGTAAGCCGATTTCCGTATCAAACCAATGCTCTGCGCTATCACTCAAATCAAAATTCGCCAATGCGTACTGGCTGTTAGACCTGAAGGAAAGCAAAGTAAGGGAGATCAAAAATGCGAGCTTCGCATGCATGTTATTGTTCCTGAAAATGGAATTTCAAGATACTGGAGTAAACAACAAAATCATGTAACAAAGATGTCAAAGAGACAAAACACCCTGTCCATTTGAACGAACACCCCTTAAACACCTATGATCAACATTCATTCCTATCCATTTCTTATCCCATCCAAAAGGGACTTAATGGTGTGTTTCTCCAGATCTAGCGCATTCATATTGGAACGTTTATCGTACCATGCATAGAATCGCTGAAGTGTCGTAAGCATGGAAAAAAGAGCAATTTCCTGATGCACTCCCTCCAGGTTTTCTTCAGCAATAGCTGTTTTCAAAATATCTCTAAAATCATTCTCATATACATCCCTGAGTGTCTTGTAGTGATTCATAGCAGGTTCCTCGAGATGTCTCCACTCTACCATCATCAGGGCCATGAGGTCAGTGTGTTCAATTGATAACCTGACATGCAAGGCGATCAATCGTTCTAGTTTTTCCATTGCAGAAAGTGAAGATTCCTGTATTTCCGTCATTCCTCTTGCAAACAGATCAGCACCATCAATCAATAACTTTTGAAGAATCTCATGCTTGGACTGTATATGGTTGTAAAGACTGGCAGCCTTGATGTCCAGTTGATTGGCAATGTCTTGCATAGAACAAGACACGTAGCCTTTGTGGCGAAACAATTTGAGGGCCGCCAGAAAAATCTGTTCTTTCTTTGATATCACAGATGTGAAATTAGCTTGGCTTCGGCAAAACTGGAGCGCATGCACAAAACATTACTTGATCCGGGAGATATTAGATTAAATGTTCGTCATTTCAATAATCGACAGATTGACTCCAACCACCGAAAAACTAAATCTTAAACGCTCCCACAACCGTACTTTAGCATTCAACTCTACCGCATAGACCGGCATGAAGAAATATTCCTGCATGATCCTTGATGATAATTTTTTCTTTCAGAAAATACTGGAAGAGTTGATTCAAAGAAGTGCAGACCTGGAACTTCATAGTACGGTCTTCTCCAAGGAAGATGTGCGATCCATGACAGAGTCTTCTCCTGATATTATTTTCTTTGACCCTGCTTTCCTGGGCATGTCGCCGGAAGAAATACTAAATCTTTATCCTTATAACCCTGCATTGATTATCATTTCTGCAAATGAGAAATTTGCCTCGGAGGTTTTTCAAAGTCAGGTAATCGATATGTTAGATAAGACGACACTCACTAGTGATCGATTTCAAAAAACTTTAGAAAAAATAAGGTCATCCTCTTTATCAACAAGCATTTCAGCTTAGTTGCTCCATTTCAATACATTTGTTATTTTTCCTGGCAGTGAACCATTCGTTCAGATTTGAGGTATTTTACTTGAAAGTACGTGAATAATGAATTGGAATAAAATATTACAATACACGAAACAAGGTGTGCCGGCCCCTTCTCGTAGAGTAGAGAAAACAGATGCCGAATGGGCGGAAACACTTACCGAAGAAGAGTTTAGGATAACCCGGAAAAAAGGAACAGAACGGGCATTTACAGGTGAGTATTGTGAAGCACATCAACCTGGAAAGTATGGTTGCAAATGCTGCGGAGAACTACTTTTTGATTCCAATTTAAAATTTGAATCACATTCCGGCTGGCCGAGTTTCACAGAGCCTGTAGCTGACAATGTAATCAACTATGACGCGGATTTAAGCCATGGCATGCAACGAGTAGAAGTACTTTGCAATGTGTGCGACTGTCACCTCGGGCATGTTTTTCCTGATGGTCCTGAGCCCAGTGGGCTACGTTATTGTATTAATTCTGCTTCTATCAAGTTGCAAGAAAACTAACTGATGCAGCGCTATTGGAATATTGTTGTTGACAGCTACCAGGGTTATGCTAATTATCTATTACAGGAAATTCTGAACCCTGGCTGGCATAACTATTTCTATTGGCTCATCGGGGTTTCTCTATTTTTCCTCGCGTTAGAATGGCTGCGCCCCTGGAGGAAGGATCAGCAAAAATTTAGAAAAGACTTCTGGATGGACGCCTTTTATATGTTCTTCAATTTCTTTTTATTCTCCCTGCTGATTTACAACGCTGCATCCAACATACTGGTGAATTTCTTCAATGAAGTTTTGGCCGGCATCGGCATCCAAAACTTATTGGCTTTTGAAGTGATGTCATGGCCGCTATGGACACATTTGCTAATTGGTTTTGTGGTTCGTGATTTTGTACAATGGTGGGTTCATCGCCTGTTGCATCGTGTCCCTTTTCTATGGGAATTTCATAAGGTTCATCATTCAGTTGCCCAAATGGGATTTGCCGCACACTTGCGATATCACTGGATGGAAAACGTGGTTTACAGAACACTTGAATACCTACCGCTTGCCCTGATCGGGATTGGATTGAGAGATTTCTTTATCATACACATATTTACGCTAGCTGTAGGACATTTCAATCACTCTAACTTTCGTCTGACTCTGGGGCCGTTGAAGTATGTATTTAACAACCCACAAATGCATATATGGCATCATGCATATGACCTTCCAGCTGAGCGGAAAAATGGCGTCAATTTTGGAATTACACTTAGTCTTTGGGATTACCTCTTCAAAACGAATTACATCCCATCTGATGGCCGTGATATCAAACTGGGTTTCCCGGGAGTAGAGCATTTCCCAAAAGGTTTTCTTGGACAGAACACACACGGTTTCAAAAAGAAAACCTAATCGGTATTTGACACTTGAATATTTTGCTTTCCATTGATGAAACTTTACACCAAATGTAAGCAGTGCAAGCAGGAAGTCCACTTTACTTTTTCAGGTTCGGACCGCTTCCAGTTAGCACGAAAACTCGGGAAAGAAATCTTTCTGGATTGTAAAAGCTGTGGTACAAGAAGCAGTTATGAACCCAATGAAATCTCTGCAGAAGAAAGTACGCGGATTGATTTCATAGCGACCATCATATTGATCGGAGGCACAATCGCTTTATTCATGCTTGTCTGGAAGTACATTACCCGAACGAACGACATTTGGGTTATTGCCAATTTCGCCGCCGTTCTAGGCACTCCCTTCCTGATTTATCAAGCCATCTCCAAATCCCAGCGAGATCGTGTGAGATATTTCAATACAAAGCAGTATGGCTAGCCTTTTATTAGCATTGGTCCTGTTATCTTTATCTTTTTTTGAACAACCAAATGTTTCATTGAAATGAAGACCTTTTTGCTTTTAGTATGTAGCGTGTACACCATTTGCGCTCTGGCTCAGGATGTGCCAAATAAAGATCGACAAATCTCGCAGGCTGTGATGGCAGCGCCTCAGGACCAAAGGGCTGATGCTACCGTACTCGGGTACACCTCCAATGGCGAAGTGGTTATGCTACGAGAGGGTACAGGTGATTTAGTATGTCTGGCTAACAATCCGAGTTCTTCAAAATTCAGTGTGGCGTGTTATCACAAAGGTTTGGAGCCATTCATGACCAGAGGCCGGGAGCTGAAAGCTCAGGGTCTTGATTTTAAAAGCATTTTCGACACCCGGGAGGAAGAAGTAAAAGCAGGTAAACTGAACATTCCTCAAAACAGCACTCTAATGGTACTTACAGGAAACGAAGATCCTGATACGGGATTTATCAGTGATACACATACACGTTATGTCGTCTATATCCCGTTTGCTACGGGAGCAAGTACAGGTCTGCCAGAAAAACCTCTTGGTCCTGGAGCTCCGTGGGTGATGAATCCCGGCACCCATCGCGCGCACATTATGATTACTCCTCCTAAACCTTGATCATGAAGTGCATATTGCCCATACTAACCGTCTTGATCATAGCATGTCAACAGGCCAGCGTATCGAAAGTCATTACCAATGAAGAATTGATTGAGCTGCTAAAAGATCCGGATGTACAGTTAGTAGATGTCAGGACGCCCGGCGAGTGGTCAGGTGGAATTATTCGAAATGCTAAGAAAATTAACTATCGGGACGATAATTTTCTCCAACAAATGGAGCAGGTACTCGACAAAGAAAAACCCTTGGTGGTCTATTGTGCAGCAGGTGGAAGGAGTGCCGGAGCAGCTCAAAAGCTAAGTAAATTGGGCTTCAAGAAGATTTATGACCTGGGTGTAGGTTTTAGCGGCTGGGAAGCAGCTGGTATGCCCATTTACAAGGAATAAGGAAACAAACACCATCTCGAAGCTACTCTGAAATCGAAAAAAGGTGAATTGATTGAAATAATGAGAGGTTTTTCTAGTTTTGCAGCCCCATTTGGCCTCATAGTTCAAGGGATAGAATAGAAGTTTCCTAAACTTTAGATCCAGGTTCGAGTCCTGGTGAGGCCACTAGAAAGCCCATTTTTGTTGTTTATTGGGCTTTTTTCTTGACAGGTGTCATCTGAGGTGTCATTATTATCACTAAACCAGACCTTCAGATTTACATAAGTTTTCCCTCTGTCAGTATGCAACAATCCGGGTAGTTTCTTCGCCTCATTATAAATGTGTGGCTTAGAGCATCCTAATTGTTTTGCTGCCATTTCAATTGGCTTCATATGGTCAAATCCATTCTGAGACATTACTAATCCACGAAGTTTTTCCACCTCCTTAGTCAAAGCATCACGTTCTGCAACGAGTTGTGCTATTTGGGTTAATATGTCAATGGATGTGTGACTCACAAATGATCGTTAAGTGAGGCCATTGGCTCGGTTAATATTTTCTCTGCGTCTAGGGTGTCATCTACTCGTATTTCATAAATAGTAATCTTTTCGCCGAACTCCTTAACAGCTTCAATTTTCACAGCTTCACGTGCTGACTCCTTGTCTTTCGCTTTGACTAGTTGAAGTACTTTTTTGACACCCGTCTTAGCGGGTTTACCAAACATTTCCATTTCCAGTTCGAACTCCATCTTAGTCAGGTAAAAGTTCAAGGACTCAATCCTCTTCGATGCTTCATATGCTGCTGCTTCTGCGTATAGACTCATGGCTTCAATTGATCATTTTTTGATTGAGCGTGTTCTTTAACTAGTCTCCAGAGGATAGCGTCATTAAACACTATTTTCATTGCAGTGGTACCTGCATCATCATTGGATGACAGAAGATGAAAGGTAGATCTCCATTACTTTTGACTTCTTATAATTCTTCCATTCTCGTCTTAACCATGCAACTGCGTCACGTTTGTATGCATGAAAAGACTCTGCTATTTGTTCGTGATCTTTTGATTCATCCACCAGAGTAGCGAACCATCCGCCGCATTCTCCCGGATCCACATCCCCTATGTAATGTCCTTTTGTAGTGGTTACTCCTTCCATGTTATTGATCATTTGTTAATTCATAATTGTAAGCAAATGCCAGGTCCCTCATGTACTTGGTTCTTTTGTCGGATTTGTCGCTATCCCAAAACCAGTCCTTCCATTGTCGTTTCGAGAACTGGACTCCACAACCGAGAGTATGATCATTGCCTTCACTCAAAAGGACCACTTTACCAACTCCAAGTTGATTGTGCCGCACTTCAGGAAATTGCTCGTGTTCCTGGATGAATTCTATCAGTTCTTTGAATGTCATATCCGATCGTATTAAGAGGCGACCGAAGCCGCGGTTAAAGTGTTAGGAAATTCTCTGACCTTAAGATGCTCAGGCCATTCGTCCCAGTTGCCGCCGTGACGATCCTTGAGACCTAATTCTTTTGAAAGATGAGTACCAAGCTGTTTCATGAAAACAGGAACCTCGTACACGTTGCAATCAATCAAAATATGTTTAATCCAATCTAGTTGGCAGGAACGATATCTGTATTTGCCTTTATCATTCCCGGACTCTCCACCAATTATAACCCAGTCCGGAGGGGTTACCAGCTTCGAACTATCTTCGTCGCCTAGATCCATCTCTTCTAGCCAGTCGGTCAAATCAATTGGACCTAAGAGGGGTTCAAGACTCAAGAATCTCGTAACCTTATATTGTTCAATGACTGGCCACCTTCCGTCAAATTGGTCTTGATCTTCGCAACTGACTCCCAACCAAATGTTTTTCGGCCAACCTAGAAAGTGCCACTCTTCAGGAATGGATTGAAAAATGCGTTCAGGTCGCTTAGTTAGTATCTGGTAAGTATGTTGCGGCGTGTCTTGAATAATCTTCCACGCTTCATCTCTCCATTCGTCGGCTTCTTCAATGAACCAATCCGACCAGGAACAAGTGAAAATCATTCGTCCATCTTCCCATTTCAATGGAGCATTGAACTTTGTTTTGGATCGCTGCACGTTCTTGCCATCCTGGCCGTACTTCTCTTTATCCCTGAACATGTAGCAGTACTTACAGCCAGTAGACACTTTTCGGCACCCGTGCCATGGGTTCCAGGTGCTTTCAGTCCATTGTATTTTCGATTCAGTTCCCATTCAATTGATCGGTTTGTGATTTCAGTAAACAGTTACAGGTCTTTCCTGGCGTTTTTAAATGACAGTCGTCAGGTTGTTTGCAGTCAATATCGAAATCACTCGACCCTTCAGTATTCCAGGCTGAAATACTTTGATCAAAACTTGCACATCCCGTGAAGTCTGGTTTATCTTGTTTGTCCTCTTTTTTCATTGTTCAACTTTATTAGAAATGGATAAAAAACATCGTCGTAAAATCTTGGAGAATCTATTGGTAGAGGTTCTAAAGATTGAACCGGAGTATGACAGATTTCCCGGAAGAGAAATTGCAGCGAGAGCTGAAGCTGTAGGTGATAAAATCAGAATATTAACCCCACATGCGAATCTATTCCCGGATGAGTTCAAGCTCAGAGTCAAAGACTGGATGACCATTGCGAACCTAGCCTTCGAAGGAAATGAGCCTATGGTTTTGCGCTTAATGCCAATGGTTGATCCTATGGATGAATTCATAAGAGAATCATTGGAGAACATGATTATCGAGCTATCGTAGTTTATCCCCATCGTAATTAGCTACTAGTTTTTCAATTTCAGTTTGTGGAATCCAACTCTCAGCAATGAGCATAGTAATTCCCATTTCATACTCTGTGGTGTTCATGACGAACCCGTCACCATCGTCAGGATGATTGACATATACAGTAACCTTTGTGTCGGAAGGAACAGGGTTTGACTCCATTCCGCTTTCACTCCAAATAGGGGTGAACTTGTCCAAATGAGGGTGTACTTGCTCTGCGGTTAATTCCATTTACTGATCGATTTCTGAGTAGTCTATTCCGAAAGTGACATGAAGGATATCATCATCGGTGCCGATGTACTCAATCACCCAATTTTTAGGGATCACAAGCCCTGGGCATCCATTACCTCCAGTTTCTTTGAAACTCAAGCCTGATCCGCCGTATTTTTTACTTGATCTCAAGCTTACCTGATGAGTCAAGAGGTTTACATGACCCACTTTCGCTAACTCCAACACGAAAGCCTTATCAGCTTCGGATAGTCGGTATCGAGTATTTGGTTTTAGTTTCATATCTGATCATTTTTTGGATTTCCGTTTCTTCCGATTCTTAGCGCAGGTTACATGATGCTTATGATCATTCCTACCTTCAGGTTCAATGCCTAATTTCCTCCTGAATGCTTGCCATCCTCCGGCATCATGTATGTAGTTACATGTTGTCATATCTGATCGAATTTTGCGTCTAGTCTTTTTATTTCCTCCATTATGATCGTAGCCCGTGGAAAGTCACCGTTATCGATAAGTTCACCGGATTTCAACCCAAGCGCGGTTCGCACTTCATTTTCATATTCTTCATGGGTGCAATCAACCAATTTTCCATTGGTGATGGCTGCTATTGCTTCTTGTGCGTTCATAGGTTATTGATCGATTAATTCAATTCTAATTTTCTTTGAGGCATGACAGACAAACTGAAGTCCTCGATAGTTTTTGGAGTTGCCATGATTGTAGCCATGTCCTTCTCTATGTTTTCATCTGGAGAGATTACTGCCAGATCAATCTTTGCTCTCATCGTTGCAGGTGCAGTGTGTGGTTTATTGTGGTTCATAGCTTATGATAAGTTTATTCGGCGGCGATAGGATCGTATTTAGTGACTGCATTCGGCAGCCTTGATTTTGTTAAAAATGTCTTCTGCTATATCTGGAACCAGGGCATTCCCTAGCTCTTTAATTCTGTCCACCCGATCGGAAATCCCATAATCGCTTCGTAAAGCTCCGGGTGCGGATTGCAGCCAATTTCCTCCGGAAGTGGTAAGCCTCTGGTACCAAGTAGTCGAGGGTGATCCTTCGCGCCTGGTGCTTTCCAATCTCTTGCCGTTGGAGTTGGCAACAAAGAGGAATCTCTTTCTTTCATGAGGGTAGCCAAAATCCGTAGCCTTGTATTCCAGCTTGGATACTCTGTAGCCAAGAGCCTCCAAATCACCCTTAATTTTACCTTCCCACGTTTTGATGCCGGAAGGTTGTTCAGCAACGACCCAACGGAATCCCATCTCTTCAATAATTCTTCGATACTCCCTCCAGAGGCCTGAGTCTTTTCCATTAAGTCCCTCACGCTTTCCGTGGATAGCTGCTCCGACACTGGTTTGGGTGCAGGGAAAGCCTCCAGTTGCAATGTCTGTGAGTTGCAGGTTGTGTTTTCCAGAGTTTCGGATGTCATCTTCGATGATTTCATGTTGAAAGTGTTGTCTAAGTATCTGGCAGCATCTAGGGTTTTTCTCCACAGACCACAGGGTTTTTACTCCCGTTCTTTTCGCAGCCAGGGAGAAAGCACCTATTCCATCGAAGAAATTACCTGTAGTCATTACCATCGAATTTTGCGTCTAGTCTTTTTATTTCCTCCATTATGATCGTAGCCCGTGGAAAGTCACCGTTATCGATAAGTTCACCGGATTTCAACCCAAGCGCGGTTCGCACTTCATTTTCATATTCTTCATGGGTGCAATCAACCAATTTTCCATTGGTGATGGCTGCTATTGCTTCTTGTGCGTTCATAGGTTATTGATCGATTAATTCAATTCTAATTTTCTTTGAGGCATGACAGACAAACTGAAGTCCTCGATAGTTTTTGGAGTTGCCATGATTGTAGCCATGTCCTTCTCTATGTTTTCATCTGGAGAGATTACTGCCAGATCAATCTTTGCTCTCATCGTTGCAGGTGCAGTGTGTGGTTTATTGTGGTTCATAGCTTATGATAAGTTTATTCGGCGGCGATAGGATCGTATTTAGTGACTGCATTCGGCAGCCTTGATTTTGTTAAAAATGTCTTCTGCTATATCTGGAACCAGGGCATTCCCTAGCTCTTTAATTCTGTCCACCCGATCGGAAATCCCATAATCGCTTCGTAAAGCTCCGGGTGCGGATTGCAGCCAATTTCCTCCGGAAGTGGTAAGCCTCTGGTACCAAGTAGTCGAGGGTGATCCTTCGCGCCTGGTGCTTTCCAATCTCTTGCCGTTGGAGTTGGCAACAAAGAGGAATCTCTTTCTTTCATGAGGGTAGCCAAAATCCGTAGCCTTGTATTCCAGCTTGGATACTCTGTAGCCAAGAGCCTCCAAATCACCCTTAATTTTACCTTCCCACGTTTTGATGCCGGAAGGTTGTTCAGCAACGACCCAACGGAATCCCATCTCTTCAATAATTCTTCGATACTCCCTCCAGAGGCCTGAGTCTTTTCCATTAAGTCCCTCACGCTTTCCGTGGATAGCTGCTCCGACACTGGTTTGGGTGCAGGGAAAGCCTCCAGTTGCAATGTCTGTGAGTTGCAGGTTGTGTTTTCCAGAGTTTCGGATGTCATCTTCGATGATTTCATGTTGAAAGTGTTGTCTAAGTATCTGGCAGCATCTAGGGTTTTTCTCCACAGACCACAGGGTTTTTACTCCCGTTCTTTTCGCAGCCAGGGAGAAAGCACCTATTCCATCGAAGAAATTACCTGTAGTCATTACCATCGTTTAAATTCTTTTCTTTTTTACTTCTTCTGTGAACGACACTACCTCTTTTCTGTAGTTCAGAAACAAGTCTTGTTCAGCCGCTAGATCTCTTTTCAAAGTGCCGTTTTCCTTTTCAAGGCGGTTTATTTTCCGCTTCAACTGCCCTATGGTGTGTCCATTTATAGGGCCTCTGTCTCTTGGGTTCATTTCTCTTTTCATAGCTTGATTCTCGTTTGGTTTCATGTCTCAGAAATTGTATGTGGTTGATACTATTTTTTGATAGCGTTTTTTGATTCTGGTCCTTTCTTACCCTCACACTTATGACCATTCAAGCCATTTTGTGATTGGAATTCTCGCTCGCACTGATCACACTTATATATGGGTGGAGCTTCACGCTGCACTATCTCCGCCCAACGGATGGCAAATAGGAAGGGCAGCGTCCAGTCTATACCTGATAGTATGATACTGATACCCCAGCTGGCAAACAGATCCGCACTCTGCCAGGGCAACCAAAAAGCCAGGTTAATGAACATACCTACAAGCGCAAGCACCACCCGCACTACCCATGTATTGGATTCCATTAGCCCTTCGCTATGAACCATTATGGCAAGGGTGAAGCAGGTGATCACACCGGCGATCAGAGTAGAAGCTACAGTACGGGTGCCAGGATCATCGATGCGCGTCTGCAGCATATCTATAAAGAGCGTCTGTACCTCATAGAAGCGATACCCCATAAACATGAGCAGCACCAGCATGATAAATGGTAGACTCGTGAAGAACTCCGCCACGTGGTAGCTGCTCTTATAAAATCCGTTGCTATGATCGTAACTACTCATCTTAGAATAATCCTATGATTTTCAATATATACTGAAACGTCCATTGTCCGAGCTGAAAAATCGCCGTTTCCTGCGTTTTTATTTTTGTAACTCACTGTATAATAGATAGTTAATCTATGGACAGAAATCTGTCCGGATGGACAAAAGCGCCTTATACTGCCGAAAAACACAGGTTTTATGGACAAAAATCTGTCCATCGGCGGGCATTTTTCGGACGCGGATGGACGCCTCGGACGTCCATAAAAACGGCTTATACAGCCATTAAACACAGGTTTTGTCCATCCGGACAAATAAGCGTCCGGGCGCTTTACTATCATAACTAATTGACTAACAATGCTTTGCAATACATCACATACAATACTATGGTTGTTTTCGATGGACGTTTTGGATAAACAATGTTTTCGCTGATAAATACCTTCGAATAATACAACGCTCATTATCTCCATATTCCAAAGGCTTTAGGATAGTCTCTCTGATAGCTTTCTATTGTGCGCTTGAGTCGCTTTCTGTACTTCTCGTAACAATTTTTAGGCTTTAACTCCTTTTCTACCTGGAAGGTGTTATCGTCTTGATAGTATACATCGAGCATCTGCCGATATGTCTTACCATTCTTGAGCATACCGGCCATGAGTAGCACCTCAGGTGGCGCTATGATCAGCTTCTCTACGCGCTCGTTTACCTCTTGTGCGGCGCGATAAAAGTAGCTTGTCAGGTCCAGGGCATATTGCATGGTCTTGCTGACTATAGGCTCCCGCTGAGCGAATCCTGTACCAAAGTCGGTACCGTAACCAGGATCCAAACTTTTGTGATGTAAGTGTAGGATGGCCGCAAACCGCAGGGAATACTCAACCATCTTACCAAATATCCCTTTTGCCTTACGTGCCAGCTGTGGGTCCATATCGTCTATCTGCTGGCGCAGCTCATCGAAATAGTCGTAGTGTAGCTGCTCTGCGTCCGGAGTGAGAATGCAGCGGTAGGGTTCGTGGTATACGTCTGTTACTGTCAGGTCTTCATGCAGGCGCTGTATACACTTCTCATGCGCGGCCATTTCATTAGCCGGAGTATATGCACCTTTTATTCTCCATGCCACATTTTCATTTTCCGGTACAGCAAACAATATCCGGTAAGCAAAGCCACTGGTGGAGCGCTTACCGTCGAATATTTCGGGCACCACGTCCCACTGCACCCCACCTATGATGTTGACAAAAGGACTAGGGATGTAGTAGCGCCTATTGCCGGATAGTGTCTTCTGGTAGGGGTCGCAGTTCCATGTGCTGATCCAAAACTCTTCGTCGGTACCCTCGCGCTTTCCGCCGGGGTTCATGCCCTTTATCCATTCTATTATTTCGCCCTGCAGCTTTACCACTCCCTTGGGGTTAGCTGGTAGCGAATCTTTGAGCAACGTGGGTACTCGCACATCTCGGATGATCCACTCCCTAAACTTACTTTCTCGCTGGTGTTCATCACTCATCACTTTTATCTGCTCGTCGTAATCTTGCGAATACTGATCACTAATTGTTTTAATAGGAGCAAAGGCCTTGTTGATGGCCGTAGACTTGCCCTGAGAGCTATCCCCCACCAGGCCCAGGTATATTGCCAGAAACATGGGGTCGGCGTGCTCATTTTGCGATACCGTGTAGGCTGTGCCGATGGCACTGCTATAGGCCGCCAGAAAGCTGGCTCCCACGTAGGAAGGGGTGAGGCGATAGTCTTGTATGAGCCTATTCATAACCGGGTGCACTCTTGGGTGAAATACATGCAACGGAAAAGGATTGTTCTCTTTCTCTCGTTGCAATAGCTCTTTTTGGATGTCTGGGGTATCATGAAATTTTAATGATTTTTTTCTTATGCTTTCCTTAAATCCCATTCAGAATACTTTTTGCTATCTCATCACCCAGGACATTAGCAGTCGGCCGGGTGATTACATATTCTTTTTTGCTCCGGACGATCACCGGCGTGTCTCGCTTTCCAGTGCCATCTGCAGAGCGGTACCGGCTCACTGGCATAGGGTCTGCCGACTGGCGCCTGTCTATGGCAAGTTTTATCCGACGGGCCATTAGCATTATTTCATCATTGAGCGCTATCATGGCCAGGGTGGCCGTATGCTCAGGATCTACGCGGTGCCATTCGAGCACGGCCTCTTGCAGGACCTCAAGGCTGCGCATGTTGTAGTCCGTGATGTCCTGTGTCCACTCGCATACTACATGATAAAAAGCCCCTGCCTCTGTGGTAACGGTCTGGCAGATTTCCAGAAATCGATCACGTATACCACACTCTATTAGTGCCAGAGCATTACGCTCTATCATCAGCACATCCGCCGCTGTTACAGGCACGGCAATCTGGCTCAATTCGTGTGCAAGATTTTGCGCCTGATCGTCTACAAATCCTGGCTTGTGGTCTTGTCGGGCAGTAAGTATAGCCTGGCGTCCGGTGCGCAGATTTATCTCATCCGACTTATCGGCCAACATACCACATACTACCCATACTTCTTGATGCAGCTGATCGCTAAATGACTGGCGATCCAGAAAAGCCCGCACACGTGAGTACCCACCATGATGTATCAGTACCGCGCCAATGATCGCACGCTCTATGTCTTTACGAATCCATTGCATGTGCCTTGTCTCTTGTTGGTGTATACTTCAACTCAGTCCAGTGGATGATCTTTCCAGTAAAGTCATCATCAAACCACTTCAGGAAGTCATCCAAACTATTGAAGCCGTCGTTGATTGCAAGATGAATGCACTCCAGCTCAGATAGCAATGTGCCATCGACTTCTATTGCCGGACGGTGCAGCTTGTTATCACCGTACCTGATTGTGATCGCTTGAGTACTATGGCAGGTTCCTTCAAAAAACTTGATTCGTTTCTGGCCTTTCCAGTAGGGGCCATTGTAGGCTTCTAGGTTGTTTCCAGCTTTCCATCGATTGGCCTTATCCACTCTGATGGTGTGTACCTTGTGCCCATCCTTGATGGGCTTCATAAACTGTGATTGGAATGACAGTATCATACAGCACCCCCTTTCTTGCCGATCGCTAGACCAATGGTCCAGGACAGTGGTATAAGTATACTGCATGCCGTACAAAAGATAGTCGTAAGGACTACAAAGGGTAGCCAGTGGCCCTGTATAATGTACATTTCATTCATATCCTTGCGCCAGGCCCGGTCGCAGTGGCCGGGTCCTTCCATAGGGTAAAACGAAAAGTCTACTATGGCATTGGCCATGCGCCAGTACCAGTTGCGACGCTGTTTATGTCCTATGCGGGCGCTTATACTCACATCCGGGTTTCCGTTCGCCAGTGCATTGCCCAACTGGCTCAGTGCCTGGCCTACTCGGCCGATGTAACTCTTGGGGGGTATGCTTGCGGTAGTCATACTACACCCCCTTCCTGACTGCTGACTAGCTCACAGAGGAAATACACCATCTGCGCTGTGTCTGCATGTTGCTCAGGACCCCATAGCTCGTCGGGGTGAGTACAGCATTGGACGTACATCTGCCACAATCGCTCGCGCACCTGAGCTGCGCCGCCACTCTTGTACAAAAAATCGTTGAATAATGTTTCTAGGTTAGCACCATTGAGGACCTGGCCCTCGGTTTGGGTACGCTCATTTTGTGTTCGCATGACAAATTGAAGTAAAAGGGGTCCGTCACTGCGAACACATTTAAGATGAATCTTAAAAGAGCTAGGGGACTTACACCACCTATGCGGACCCGTATCTTGGGAAATAGAATTGCTAAAATGGAATGATCCATCATTGTATTTTAAATGTATTCGCGATACAATGATAGGAATATTTTCTGAAATGGCAGCAACGGCCTGGGCGAGTCCGCCAACTGCCCAGGGTTGCAAGCCGACCGGCGTTTTCGAAATACTTACCCGGTCATTTCTTTCCACTATGTCCCCTTCCAAGACCCCAGGGTGACAGGATACTAGTATCAGGCACATGGCCAATATTATAGGGTTGTCCAGTAGGTTTTTGATCGTTCTCATAGTTCGTACAGTTTGGTTAATTGTTGCAGGCGCTTCTGCACATCTGTTATAGCTCGATTAGTTGTTTCCATGTTGCGCAGTATCTTCTCTACCTTTTCCTCGGTATGCTGGTCCAGTATCCAAACGCCTACCCAGATCAGTATCATGGTACCTATCAATACAATCAATCCCTGCAAAGCCAACTCCCATCTAACACACTCCAGACTCACACCTGCCACCAATCCTATGATCAGAAGGACCAAAAAAACAGCAAGGTGATCTATGCCTTGATATACTTCATCCAGACATTCCCGGCGATAATGCTGTATTACTTTGCTACGGTCGTAGATCATGATTCTTTAGTTAAAAAGTTTATTTGGTTTGAAATAAGAAGCCCGACCGGCGGCACAACTAATAAGCCTCCGGTGTGGTCTGTGCGGGCTCCTTTACTAACCTAACCTAGTGCTCACCTCTCCCTTTTGACAGAGGTCTTTTATATCTTCCAGATAAGGGTGCTTCTGACGTAGTGCGGCAAGCGCATCCGCTTTGTTTAGGTGCAAGTACCTGTAGGATTGTTGCACGATAAACTGCCGGTGCGAAAATGCTACGTACATCATGCCGCTGACATTTCACTTGTCACATCCAGTTTCACTTCCGCCGGATCCACGATCAAATCGTCCAGTGTATAGGGCTCGTTGGTTAACTTGCGCAGTGCATTTTTTACCTTGACCAGCTCTGATATACTTAGACGTAGCGCACCATTATTGTTCAGTATTCTACCAAAGCTTTGCGTACGTCCAGTGACTTTTCGCAGTGCATCAACGGCTTCTTCACGCCACTTATCAGGACAGTCGCGTAAGTGACTTTCTTTCAGCAGTATATCTGCTATTCGGTTTCTTACCGTCATGATAAAACTGTTAAATATCTTATAGTATTTCAGCAATACTAACATATATTGAACATATACCAAAACAAAACTGTAAAATTTCTTATAGTTTTTAGTGAATTCTACAATATACAATACTTTTATACTCCGTAATCTACTCTTTAAAGCCTTGCAGAAACCTCCAAAACTTGATCATGAAGGCACAGTGGTCAAATGGTTGTTTGAAAACCACTACGTGAATTTGTCTAATATGGCTAACATTCTAGATGTGAGCCGTAGTACCATCAATTGGTGGTTCAATAGTGAACAGATCCAACTGAAACAGCTAATTAAGATTGGTAAGGTGATGAAGGTCCGGATGGGCGACTACTTCCCCAGGCTCCGAACTGAACTAAACGATGCACTGGACCCTTATCTAAGTGTCGCTGAAAACGCCGAAGCTCTAAAAGCAGCAGAGGCTCAGCTGCGTGAGAAAGACATTATCATTGGAGGGCTGAAAACGGAAGTAACTACGATGCGGGAAGTCATAGATACTAAAAATCAACTGATCGATCAGTTACAGACTCAGCTTGAAAAGTTGGAAAAGAAGAAGTAACACTACTTTTTGAGCGACTTCCCAGACATTTGTCTTAGCGTTTTGCTCATTTCTTCTTTATTCCACAGCTGTGTTTTTACCAGAAACAGCAGATCTCCGCTCACACCACTTCCTTCTAGCATCTGCACCGCCTTGTCCTTATACCTATGTATCCGGTAGAAGTGTAAGGTGAGGAATAGAATTATCGGAATGGTAATGATCAGAATCACGGCAAGCAAAATCCAGTTGTTTCGTATTTCACGCTCATTCTCGAGCATTTTTAGTTTGTCTTCTTCCCTTTGTATTTGATATACTTCAAGCAGATTGTCTATTTCCTCCAGGCTTCTAGTATTTGGTAAAAACACACTATTAGCAAACTGGTGGTACTTGTACAACTTTTCTATATCACCCTCACGATAATGATATTCAGTAATTACATCTATCACCTGCTTCAGGTTGAGATCCTTTTGGTATTTATTATGGTTGTCAGGGTTAGCAGCCAACTCGTAGTACCCAATTCCCACGGCACTATCAGATTTCATAAAGCTTATCTTACCTAGATTCATATATGTACTCACAAGATCCCGGCCGCTTTCCCTTTTCACTTGCAAAGACCATTGAAGCAGGACGTCTGCTTCTTTCAATTGCTTCAGGTGTATTTTGGCTATAGCCACATTGTTATAGAGACGGGCACTGTCATGCCTACTAGGTGCATATCTTAGAGCGTCGGAGCTTAATTTGATACTTGAGTTGAAATGTTGAAGTCTATATTGAAGTCTACCCATTTCTCGCATAGACTCATATTTTCGTTTGTTACTGGTAGTCTTGAACGCTAATTCCTTACTAAGATCTAATGGCCGTTTTGCTGCAGAATAATCGCCCATTTCTATATATGCTTGTCCTATTTGCAAATACCCTATGGACTGTTTTGAGGCGTTGGCTCCCCAACTCTTCAAGGCCTTTTCGAAAAATGGTATGCTTTTACGTGCAGCACCTCGCTCTAGATAAAGGCTACCAATTTTATTTAACAAATCGCCGTGTGTTTCATTCCTCTCAGGATAAAAAGTTAGGGCTTGCAAATATCCTTTTACCGCACCTCTATGATTGCCATAGTGCTGGTGGATGTACCCCTCCAAAAACAACGCTTTTCCTAAGTCTTGACCAGTTACTTCACTCCGGTATATTTCCAGACTTTCAAGAGCAAGCTGCTTGTTAACAGTAAAAGTATCTCTAGCTATTTTGTAAAAATTTTGTGCGGAGATAGTTGGGCTAATCAACAAAGCTACGACCAGCCCAACGTAACATTTCTTAGCTACCTGGAGGGGGAGTGTCACCACCGTCACCGCCATCATCTCCATCACCGCCATTAGTACGGATTTCAAAATCGGCATTCCCATCTGTGATTTCATTAAGTGTGTCATCTACACAGTTTGTCAATAGTGTTCCAAGTGCGAAAACTACCAATAGGACTTTCAGTGCTTTTTTCATGATATAAAACGTTTTAATTAGTGTTTAAATATCACGAAAGGTAAGGCCCAGTAGTAGGACTACATTCCGCCAGTGAAAATAATTTCGTCAAGTGGAATATACTAGAAAAAAATGATAAAAATGTGCCTAAAAGTGGTCAATACCTCTCAGTATATATCAAATGATATAATTAATTGACCATATTTATTCATTTGATAGTAGTCCCGCTATAATCGATAGCCTTGCACTTCCTGATCTTTCGCACCCGTACTACCCAGCAATGTGCGTACTTTGGTCACTAACATCAGGCCTTTTTCCCACCGGATTACGCGGCGTGAGAATGCTTGTTTTAATGTCTCGGCGGTCATGGAAGTATACAGTATTAACTGAATAGAGTTTTGCATGAATTCATACCACTTCTTCCAGGTGTAGTCTACAAATGTTTCACTTTCGTGAGTATTCAAGGTATGCGTCCCCAGGTCCGTACCGTTGCTGCTAGTGCGGTCACAGCTTGCGTATGCATATGTAGTACCTGCTCCGCTGGTTATGTCCTGAAGCCCATGGTAAATCATTACCCTGGGCTTTTTCATTTCTTTACCCAGGTCCTTTTCTGGCAGGTATATTTCATGACCAATTTCAGGAAAGTACTCATTGTGAGATTCACGCACAAACACTTTTCTAAGCTTTGAATTGCTCACATAAATATCATTGGCACACTGGACGTAGTTATCTCCATTCAGTGTACCTATAGCTGTCACCTCTCTCCATATTTTGCTATACACTTGGTCATCAGTGCTGTCTGCCTGTTCTTCCATCATTATGTAGTCGCCCACACTGATCGATGGTACAGAGTCAAACCCTTTTATGAAAATATAGGAATAAATCGTTGCCAGATCCAGGCCACTTTCTTCAAGCACCTTGTGAGTATACTGGTCTTTGCGAGCGGGTATGGCTATGCTACTAGCTTCCAGTGGGTCGGTTTCACCAGTAGAGTAGTCGTAAAATGGATATGTATACAGTTGTAGTGCAATATCACCTTCTACCTGGGTGGAGTATTTATAGTATGCATTCTCTCTTTTACAAAATCCATATTCACCATCGCTCGGGCTGGGGTTACTAGCTATCATGCTGCTCACGCTTGTGTAGTCCCTCAGATAGGTGCCTTCCGGAGTTACCGTGTTTTTCAAAAGTTGATCATCATCCAGGGTGTAAGTCACTTTCACGTTTTGCCTTGGCATTTCATCAGATTCAGTGTCTTCTACTTCTACAGCCCCAGATATGTCTATGGGTGTGAGTGTCCTTGCTCGATCCAGGCTGTTAATCTCTACTATGTTCTCCTTTATCAGTATGGCATGGGAAGTACCCGCGTAGAAGTTAACAATACCAAGCAATTCGCTAACAGTCATATCAGTCACATAGTCACTTACCTTTTCATAGCCCGTGTCATAGGCCATTTCACTAATTCTGTTATGTACCAAAATCAACTTTTGATATGTATCCCCTGTACTGCTAAAGTTATCTTCCAGGTCAAGGCCAATATTTTTCAGGACTGAGCGTAGTACATCCATTAAGTAAAAACACGGGAGCAGCTTATAGGTACTACTGGCATTAGCTCGGCTAAATCCAAGTATCGATTGTGGGCTGCTTAGGTAAAATACTGCACGACTATTGTAGAAAGCTACGTATGGGAATACTGGATCCAGGTATGAGTAGTCTGATGATCTACTTCCTACAGCAATATTGGTAAATCGTTCAGGTAAATAGCCTCGAATACTTTGATCTTTTGCACTGTAAAACACGCTACTCACCACACTAAAAGTACCCCGTATCCATCTGTGGGTCGTTTTCTTATGTCGAAAGGTTACAGACCACCACATCCGGCTATCAAAAGTTATTTCAAAACCATCGTAGCTTCTGTGATTTATTGGGCTATTCGGATCTCCTGCAAACCAAAGCAAATCATGATTGCCTTCTCTTGGTATATCCACCGGCCAGCTGTGGCCCTCACCACCTCCCGCGTCGGTATCCAGAGGATCATCTTCTAGTTCCCAGTCAAGCTGCCAATCCGGTGGCAGCAGTAAGTCAGTATTGTTGTATCGTAAGCCTGGCATTATTCAGATCGGTCAAATGCATAGTCGTCAAAAGCGTAGGAAATGGTGAAGCTATTAGTATTGAGTTGAGTAAAAGAACCCGGCAAGCCCATACGATTTGGTTCCAGCCTGCAGGGCAGAAGCACAGGGGTGGTATTGATCTCCTTGTATATCCTGATTGGCTTTTTTATCGCCAGATCACGTAGGGCTTTTGCTTCCAGGTCGGGCATGTGGGAGGTGTTTATGTTAAACCTCCTTCTGGCTTTTGCATTTACATCCGTGTACTGGGTCACCTCATTTATGTCAGCATCGTGCGCCAGTTCAAATCTGGCCGTTTGTTGATCGCTTTCTATCGTCTCGGATGTATCTCCGGTGCAAATCAAGCTATCGATCCCCCCGTAGCTATTCGCATAATAGAAAGTCATCCGCTCACCCTTCGGGGTGTAGGGGACATAAGTCAGTTTGTCGCCGCTATCCTCAGTACTGGCAGTGCCAACATACACTTCTATTTTCTCGATGTACATGGCCGGGCTTGTTATGTTGGAGTCATAGTCTACCAGAAGATAGCTGATATCCACGATCTTCACTTCATATTCTCTCAGGTCACCCAGGCTTATGCTATCCGTGATGTTAGTACCATCATCAAAGTACATTTTGTAGTACAGGTTAGCACTGGTCATATCTGCTATTGGCAGTATGTATAGCCATTCTTTGTCTACTTTGCTGAGCCGCCGGCTATTGGGCTTTGTAGTTAAAAACTGATAGTCTCCGGTAAAGGTGGGACGACTCATAGGTTATTCCCTATTTCGACCATATCTATAGCCCTTTCCTCATATAGCGCCCGTACTTCCCTACTTATGGCGCTGACAAGTCGGCGAGCTACATAGTCGTCTTTTAGATTTTCATCAGCTTCTTTATCTCCGTTGTGGAGCTTAACATTAAAAGTATCCTGATCAATGTAGTTGATTTGAAAATTATGAATATCGTCATTGGTGAATTTTGAAAAGATGCCAGTAAGTATCGGTATATCGTGCCCCAGGTCCTGAGTCATTTTTACGTACTTAGATGCCTTTTCAAATTTAGAAGCTTCGGTCACACTGATAGTAATATCCTTATAGGGCTTATCTGATACGTGTACTTGAGTTTCATCATTGAGTTTAGCTCTTATCACTAGGGTACCGACTGACGTAGGTTTTAGTATATTTTCATTTAATGTAGCAGTGGCAGTGCTGCTGGATTCCACTTCGTACATCATACGCAAACCCGCATCATTTTTAGCACTTAGTATAATCCGGTCGTTTAAAAATATTTTGTAGTCACCAGGATCATCAAAAGTGATATCGACCGTCAGTAGTAGTTTACTCGCTAGTTCTGCGGTAGTAAATAGTAGTGCCAGCTGTTCTGCCGTATAACCTTCCAATACTGGCAAATAATCTGTATCGTCAGCAGGGGTGTATTCACCGTCTAGAAAACCCGCAGCGATTCCTGTAGCATTGATTTCATCCAGTCGAGAGGCTTTATTGACATTTTTGTCTGCAAATGGTATTACGTAGGTTGACATATTTTAAGTGTTTATGGTCCAGGAGTAAGTAGTAGTTAGAGTTGTATAGGCTGCATCAGACGCTGAAGTTCTTGTTAGGCCCAGCGCACCAAGAGTGATACCCGTAGGCAAACCGGACCCTTGCGCAGCCCAGGCAATTAATATTGCATCAAATGTTGCTGACGATATGTTGGTATTATCCAACATGTTTGCCATGGAGTTTACGGATGAGTCTATTGTCCAGGTAGACAATCCCTGTCCTGTGTACGCAGTACAACCATAAAACATTCTGCTACAATTATTTCTAATTGTCCAGTTAGGTAAATTTTGATTGAAAGAGGTGTTGCCTTCAAAAGCCCCCTGACCACCTCCTACGCTTATACTGGTCCATCCACTGATATCCTGATTGAAGGAGGTGTCCTTAAATACATGTCTCCATCCACCGGTAATACCGCTAGGGTCCCATCCAGAAATATCGGAGTTCATAGCAGTGCCTTCAAATGTATCGTTAAAGTTTCCGGTGGCTCCGTCTACATTCCATGTGTTTAGACCGATGCCTGTAAAAGCACTTGCATTCAGAAACATGGCTTCAATAGTGCCGTTGATATCCCAGCCTGCACAGCTACTATTAAATGAGGAGTTCCCACTAAACATTTCGTGAAATGTTGTACCATTAGACACATCCCAATTATTGATGTCATTATTGAAGTTGGAGTTTTTCCAGCATGTACGAAACTCAGTGATTGTGCTCATATCCCAATTATTGTAATTTGAATTTGAAGACAATGACGTGCATCCATTGAAGCATGCCCACACACTTGTTGCTTGACTAAAGTCCGGATTATCGGTAGCTGTAATGTCCAGATTGACACACCCAAAGAAGCAGGCGGATTGAGTGAGGACATTCACTGCCCCATTACTTTGCCAGTTGCCCCATTTTGATATTTGAGTGATTTTTAACTTGTCACCTCCGTTGTTAAATGCCCATCCCAGTAGCTGCCCTTCTATTTCTGGGCTATAGGTACCAGACGTGGAGTAAGTATGTGTTATTTCAGATTGATTGTAACTGGTTATTGTGTCGCTATTCCCATCACCCCAGTTAATAGTAAAATCATAAGTACCAGAACTGATTAAAGGAAGCTTGAACTGCGTGCTGGTACTTACACCACTATTAGCAGTGTTTACAGTAAATATGAAAGGAATGAACGTGGTGGCATTGGCTGTGTTACTCCAGGCGCTGGATTTACCGCCATTGGTGGCCTTCACCCGGTAGTATCGTGTAGTTCCTTCAGTTAGTACCGTCTCACTATAAGATGTTACATTGGCACCAACAGTAGCTAAATGCGAAAATGTAATGCCATCATCGCTTCCTTCTATTGTAAAACCGCCTTCATTGTCGCTATTATCCGTCCACGCCAAATCAATTTGTGACGAACTGGCTGCTGTAGCGGTAAGACTGGTAGGTGCTGCAGGTGCAGGAATAGGCTTATGTAGTAATTCTACACTAATACCTCCCAGTAGTCCAGACTGTATAGCTGCCGGTTCTACATGCGCGCGTTTATTTACCCACTTGTACACCTTCAGTTTTACTCCGGAAGGCACCTTTATTTCATCATAACTCGCAGCTGTGGGCGAAACTTCACGATGATATTCACCACCCACATTTCCATCACCGGTAGCGATCAGGTAGTTATCCGGCACTGTCGCATCGATCTCTGTAGCGCCTGCCTGTATTTTCACCTCAGAACTGTTCGTATCCATTACTATGAGATAGTCCTGGCCGTTTGTCAGTTCATCGATATCATAGTACGCGGCAGATCCGGTGGTTTGGTAGTATTCGTTGATCAGTTCCAGGTCAGTCGTCAGGTATTCAAAAAACTCAAGCTTGAATCTTCTGCAAACCTGCTCTGCTACCACTACCTGGTCACCTCCCGGATCCGGAGAGTCGTATCCCAATTTAGACTTTAGGCGATTACCTACATGTATTACCGCTTTTTGGCTTTTACACAGCTGCTCCACCATGCCCACGGCATCCCATGTATTGCTGTATGGTGTTGTTTCCACATAAATGTAGCAGCGAATCCATACGCTATCGTCCGTCAGCGTGGTGGTCACGGAGAAAGTAACCGGGTTTAGGGCCTTCCCTGGGTAATTGGGTTCTGCTGTGATGGAAGCACTCATCTGATAATATTTACGCTCTTTTGTTCATTGCACGTGGTACACCACCCTTGCTCGATCTTTCCGCGTATACAGGAGTCTGTATTAACTTGTACATGGCAAGTAGTGCGTCCGCAGGGTCCTTTTACAGGCCTATTTACTACGGTCCTTCGCCTGGTCTTTGTCAGCAATGTCTTCGAGTGCATTTTCTACAAATAAGTATCCGTCTCTTCTGCTAAATTTCAATTTCATGCCCTGACTTTGTAGGACAGCTATTTCATAGAGTCTATCTACCGCACTATTCATACCCGATGCATCCAGTTTACTCGTTACGTTCACCTCTTGAGGGGCAGTAGTTACCGGCTGGCTGAATTGTCCTGCTCGCGTGTTGGTCTCTACGTACCTGGCTACATTGGCTACATAGGGATCATTAAGCATGGCTTTGCTCAGAACAAATTCATCTCCATGCGTAAAGCCAGTAAACTGTCCATACTGATCCCCAATGCCCATACCTTTGGATCCTGTCGGGCCGCCGTGGTAGAAAGATGAGAATTTATCAAATAGAGCGGCAGCGGTAGCTCCAGCTACAGGAGCAAGTGCAATATTTAATGGAAATGGTGCTTCCTTAAGCGCTTTTCCTACTGCAACTACAACTGCCTCATTGATAAATCCTTTCACTTGATTGCGTAGTGCATTTAAAATACCTCGGCTAGCTTGTTTGAAGCTTTCAGCGTTCTCAATTACAGCTGCCGTTTCATTAATAAGTGCTTCAGTTTTCTGCTCTGCAATTTCACGGATGGTCTTACCTAATTTTTTTTCCTCTTCATACTTCCGCCTTAGTATTTCAATCTGCTTATCAGCAATTTGTTGTTCCAAGTCGAGCGTTTCGAAGCCCAACTGCTCTTTATATGCTTTCATCTGAAGCAGGTGAGCTAATTCCAGCGCTTCCTTTTCTTCATTAAATTCTTCAATCGTAATCTTCTCCTCGAGCACACGTTGCTTGAGCAACAACAATTCTTCATTGGCAGCCAAATCCAATGATTCTATGGCTGCATTTCTCTGCAGTTCTTGCTGCGCTAATTTCTCGGCTGATAGATCTCTTTCCAATTCTACTACATCGCTTAGTACAGTTTTTCTTTCACGAACTACTTCCAATAGTCGGCCTTCAATTATTTCTGATAGATTAAGCTCTCTAATTTTCTCTTGTAGTAAAGTGGCATTGCTTGTATTCAAGAGGTCGTTGGCATCTAACTGAGCGTCTGTAAATTTCTGAATTGTGGCTATCTGTTGCTCGAAACTCTCCGTAGCGAGTCGGGTAGTTTCCTCTAATAATGCTTTTCTCTTACCCAGAGTTAATTCATCATCTGTGATAAGTTTTTCGTTTATGGTCTTTTGATTATCAAAACCATCTATCAGTATATCTAAATCACGTTCTAAACGATCCTGTATTAATTCACGCTTTCGTTTTTCCCCTTCCAAAAAAACAAGTTGCTGCTGTTTCTCTGCGTCAAATAATACTTTCTGAGCTTCAAGTTGTTTATCCAACAGATCGTCGGTTACTGTACCTGCCTTTTCCTTCAACGCTATTTCCCTATTGATCAAGTTAGCTTCTCTCTGAGCTAGCTTTAGCCTTTCAGTTGTTATTCGAACCTCTACCTCTCTGGCTTTTTTTGCAGCAGACTCCCGTTGTTCAAATGATCGGGTAGCATCATCAGCAATGGAGTTTAGTGCTTCCGATTGTGTTTCCAGCCTAGCAATTAATCGATTTGACTCTCGATCTAATCTGCGATTTAGGATGCGCGTATCTGCAAGGTCGTTTGCTTTTTTGATAGTATCGACTATAGCGTCACCCACTCCCGTAAATGTTGCTTTTAAATCTTCACCAGCACCTTTAAAATCCCCACTAAAAAATTTGATCAAGGCGCCACCAAGTTTTGCCAATCTACCTATCAACTGTTCAAATACCGCTCCAACCACAGTAGTTACTTTACTAACAAGGTTCATCCCTGATTGCACCTTGGTGAGGTAACTGACTAAAGCAGCCAATCCAATTACAATGGCACCAACTCCTGTAGCTAATAGAGCCATTCGGAATATACGTGCAGCTTTTGACGCTCCACCAATACTTCCGGTTAACGTTGAGTAATTTGAAGAAATTGATCTAATTGATTGTCCATAAATAGACATTCCCGCTATGCGATCTTTTAACCCCGCCTTAAACTCGGTAGTCTGTTTCTTCCAGCTCTTTGAGTTCTTGTTGATGTCCTGACGGATCATGTCCAGGCGCTTGTTCACCTCCTTGAGCTTAGCCGACTCTTGTCGGTACTTTTTGGTGCCCACTTCCAGGCCTTGCAGCTCTTTTTTCACACGGCGCTGAGCAGCCTGCAGGTCCTTGTAGCTGTTGGGTATTTCCTGCCCGTTGATCTTTAGGCGTACTTCTGCCGTTTCCGTACGATTGGCCATAAAAAAGGAGTTATCTGTACGCTACAAATAACCCCTATTGCCTACAGGCTTGGTAGGACGCTTATCTTCTTTTCTTGTTGATTGGTATGCCTGCGGCAATATCAATTGTTAAACCTACTCCCGTAACTACCATACTAGCAACTCCTAATTCACTATTACTCTGAGTAAGTGAGAGAATTCCCAAAAGTAATCCTCCTACCTGTGTCAGTTTCCCAATCATTCTACCCCTGCCAAATCTATACAGGTCAGAATCATATGAGATTTCGGTGAGCTGATCGGAGTGGGTCAGTTTCACCTTAGGTATTCTATTTTTCAGGTTTTCATTCACTGAGTACTCTACATAGTTACTACTTAGTAGTTCCGATAGAAACTGTGTAGGCTCTGTATGAAATGAAATGTATTTAACCTGACCCATGCGAATTTGTAAGCCTTGATCTGTGTATAGCTTCGTCTCTGCTGCATTGGTTTCATCAACGAGCGTGTGCTGCTCTATTTCATTGCTTTTAAAGAGGATAGATGCGTCCGTTTGTGCGTATGTCACTACTACTAGTAGAAACATAGCCATTGTTATTGTTAATCTCATGGTATCTTAAAAATAACTGTTTTACTGCAACTCTACAACCTTCCATGCCCCTCACAGATTTCGTAAAATTTGAATAGTGAAATTTCCAAAACGTTAAGCTTCGAGGGCCGAACTGTGTTTGATTATCCGAAAAGTACAATTTTGAAGGGTATATATATCTTATAATCAACATTTGAACTTAGAAAAGTACTTCATGCAGAGAAAACTTCCAGCATTTTGTAACCTCTTGTGGCAATTTGACCCCTGGATTTAGGGAAAACATAGTTATCCACGGTATCTGAAAGGTGTGTAGCATACTGCTGATCTAGCTGTTCATCGCTCTCACTGGACTTATCTTTTTTGAAATCATCAGTAGTAGGAGCCATACCCATGGATTGAAATACCTCTTTGGCATTCTCATCATTGATGCGGACTACTGGCAACGTGGTGTCGTTTTCTCGCAGCACACTATTAATAGCGGCGTGCTTCAGCTTGTGTTCCACATCCGCATACTGAAGGTCTACTCGTATCCAGCACTCCCAACCAAGTTCTCGAAACTTCTTGGCGATGAGTTCATACAAAGTAAAGTTGCTGATCTGTGCGAGCTTGTTGTGGCCATCCTTGCCACCAAATACATTGACCTCCTTGGTGGGGTGTGACTCGTACTGCCGACAAATGTCCTCTACCAGGATATCTATGTGCTGCCACTGGATCCACATGTTGCGCAGGCATCTCAATTCCCATACTCCGGAATCAAGTCCGGTGGATCCATCGTTGAAGCCTGGCAGAAACTCCTGCCAG
This sequence comes from Cyclobacteriaceae bacterium, assembly GCA_965215825.1. Taxonomy (GTDB): domain Bacteria; phylum Bacteroidota; class Bacteroidia; order Cytophagales; family Cyclobacteriaceae; genus JAWPMT01. The sequence goes on from CBDCEM010000003.1 coordinate 5,093,068, forward strand.
ATAGTGGCGCTGGTAAATTTGTTGTTGAAATCGAAGGATATATCTAGGGGTAAAGTAAGGTTTTTGTCCTTCTCTGAAGTGATCTTCCACTGATTGCCGACATGCACCATGTCATACCTGGCAGTGTAAGTGTGCATTTCATCGTCCAGAAACTGGTAGTAGCAGTCTGGAATTCGCTCAATAGGTTTGTTTTCGATCTCTACCGCATAGGTGAGCGGGTTCATCTCCCGCTTGTTCTTTTCGAAATACTCTTCGCCAAGTACGGCAATGTTGTCGCGGGCGCTGCTCTCTACGAAATAGTAGTCGTCCGGATAGTCGGCGGCCAGCTTCTTCATCTTCGTTTCTACCCACTTGCCTTTGGACTTCCAGGCGCGGCTGGTAAACATGAAAATCGCACTGCGCCATGGATGATTCCACTCTCGGATGTTGCCACGTGTAAGCGGAAGTATAGACTTCTCGTATTTGTCCCAATCGATCAATGCGGCTTCATCGATGATGCCTGCATCGTAGCTTCCGCCTCGGCGGTTGTCGTGACTATCAAAAGAAAGGATCTCGATGGTGAAGCCATTGATGAAGGTGATGAGCTTCTCGTACTTCTTTACTTTTTTACGAGGCTTGCCAAACCACTCCGGCGGCTTCCTGTACATTACATAGTGCCCAGGCTCATTATCTGATATGTATTCCTTAAGCCCATGCTTCTCAAGGCGGTTTTGTATCTCCGGGATGATCTTGGTGATGGCCTGATCGTAGGTAGCTGCAAGTAAATAGACCTTGGCACCAGCCATCGATGGGATCTCCATGGCTTTGCTACCAGAAAACATGACTTTGATCAGGTCGCCAATGACAGTAGTCTTACCCGAGCCACGGCCGCCTATCCATACCCTGGTCTTTTGACGGGCCTTTATGAATGCTTTTTGTACTCGATTTACATATACGCGAATGCGTTTACGTACTGCTTGAAGTATTTGTAACATCCTGATGCGTTATGTCTTCGGCCATTTCGTCTAGTGCTGCCGGGTCCTCTGTGAACTCGGCATCGGGTAGCTGAAGCAGCTCCAGTACTCGTTTGAGATCTATGGTATCCTTATCTTCCAGTCCGCCGATCTTCTCAATGCGGGAAAGGTGACGATCTACCAATTCGGCTTTATCCTTATCTTCTATACCTGGGTTGGTCTGTATGTGGTTGATGGCATTGCGGCGCAGCTGGATGTGTATCACCCTCATAACCTGCTTGTCGAGCTTCTCAGCCTGGCCAAAAACAAATTGTGCATCGTTGATTAGTTGACGTGCGTACTGGTAGGTGATAGGCTTGCCATGGCTATTTCGCCACATCTTGGTAAGCTGCTTGGCTACCTGCACCTGGCTGCGTAGCTTCCGTACATCTGTGAGCATGGAAAAAATAATTTCCAACTTCTCGCGCATGTCATCATCTTCTGGAGAAAGTACCACAGCATCATCATGGGCAAGTAGGCTCACCTCCTGTTGCATGTACCACTTCAAGATCCGTTCGGGTCTCGTTGCGTCATCGAGTTTTACAACGGCACTACGCATGCTCTTTTTTTCTGCTCTGTTCAAGGGTCGTTTTTAGCGTTACTAGTTTGTTGATCAAATCGACACATTCGTTGTAGTCCGGCGTGTCTTTGCCTGGCGTCTCTTCAAGTTTCTTCAGCTTGCCACGGGCTTTGGATAGTCTGCTACGCACCAATGGTATCTTTTGGATGATCTCTAACTGGTCTGAAGGGATGTATGTAAAGAAGTCATCGGTGATAATGCTCTGGTCTTGTAACAGATCTACCTTATCGCCATTGTTCGCTTGCTTGATTTGATTAGATATGGTAACCAGGCGCTTCTGCAGTGCAGATATCTCATCAAGAATAGACTTCCTGGCTGTGTCACTGGTTGCGGATCTCAGTTTGTTCTCTAATACAGCACGGCCTTTTATTAAATCTGATCGGTCGAACTCCAGGCGGGCGGCTATAGAAAGTCCTGGTGCCTCGACTTCTTCGACAGTCTCAGTATTATCATTCTCAGGGTGATGTTTAGCACTTTGCTCAGGTGGGTGATGGGGTGTAATGGATACTACATCGAATGCATCGCTCAATAGTCCACGGCTAAGTACTTGTAGGAGTGAAGCTGGGGCAGGACGGCTGTCTGATGGTGATAGTAAGCTATGCCCTGGCTGCCACTGCTTGAGTAGGTAAAGCCCTTGCTGATGATCCTGATCGCTATTGATCCACTGTATGACTTGATGCTTTAATGTCATTCAGCGAAGGTGGAGACAGTGGAAATTTCTTAGTAGGACCCTTTCGACCAGCTCAAGGCAGGTAAATAAAAAAGCCCCGACCTGATGGACGGGGCTTTCCGTAATCTAATCTAGTCATTACATAAAGCGTGCTAGGAAGATGCCGCCTTAGTTTCTTCTACATATGGGGTATCCATAATCAGCTCAGCTGTATCGTCTGTGAGCTGCTGTATATCAACTGCTAAAGGGTTTTTGTTTTTGTCTTGGGTATGCAAGATCCCTTTGACATTAGACTCCTTGTCCTTAGCATTTTTCAGGTATACTTCCCCTGCAGCTGTAAGCTTGTATTTTTTTAGCTTCATGATTCAAATTTTTAAGTTGGAACTGTACCAGTGAAGCCGTACGGCAGGTGATTCATAAGCAGTTTACCCTGCATCAATAATCCCTGACGATTGCCTGCCTGGTTGGATGACTCAAAGTTTCTCCTGAGAATCATGCCACGGGTCTCGTCTCCCAGAATCTTCTTAGTACCATCGTGCATTTCTCCTATGAGTGTACAGTGTACACCATTGAAGGTTTCGGCAGCGACAATAAACGCTGCTTTGTATCCTGGAGAGAAATACTGAAAGGAATAATTATCTCCCGTAGTACCCTCTGCCTCGGGCTGCTCTGAGGTGAAAAAAGCCCCACCCTCAGGATCTACCGGCAACTCCACAAACACATTGGAAGCACTCATAGTGACCGCAGATATCTCTCCGGAACTAACGGCACCAAATGACGTGATGTTGGCCGTGGGACTGGCCCAGAGTTTCTTAAACCCTGGGGTATTGTCCGCATCATGTACTGGTAATGCAGTAAGCGTAGGCATGCTAGTCTAACTTTTTGAGTAGAATGTGCTCATCTCTTGCTGCTCCGTTGCGGATGCTGGCGTTTTTATCCGCCAAGAAATCTACATCGGTGTACTTGATACCATTCACATAGATCTTATGTGTGGTCAAAAGGAACTTTCCAGAACCTTTGCTGCCTGCATCTGGATTGTCTGGCTGCTCCGGATCGGGAATGATCCACTCGGCGGTGAACGTGCGCTCTTTATTAGAAAGCTTTTTTACCTCAGGCGCAGCTTTCTCAGACTCATCGACTGTCTGTTTGGCTTTTTTCAAAGCAGAGATTTCCTGATCCTTAGCCTTGTTGGCTTCCTGCTCTGAAACCAATTTTTTTTCTAAAGAATCAATGGATTGGTTACCGTCTTCATTGGCCTTTTTCAAGTCCTGAATCTCCTGATCCTTGGCCTTGTTGGCTTCCTGCTCTGCTGCGAGCTGCTTTTGTAGCTGTGCTACAGTGGGTTTATTTTCTGCCATGATGGAATGTCAAAATTTTGATGATGAAAAAGAATTACTGATCGTTGCACCAGATCTCCTGAGCCAGCTTATAGTTGACACCAATCTTGAAATCGATGTAAATGAAAAGGTCGCGACCCCTACGTTCAATCAGTACATTTTCCAGACGATTGAAAGCGTCTGTACCCAACACGAAGTTGTTTGGCGTGGTGATGACAATACGATCGTCTCCTGCCAGGCCTTGCATCGGCTCGATCCGTACATTAGGGTGATCGTTCACCATGTTCTTCATGAACTCACTGTTGTACGGCAAAGCATTGTAAGTAGAACGGTAGTTCTCTCTGTAATGCTTAAGCGGTGTAGGTCCACAATAGCAAATAAGCTCCTGTGTAGCGTACTCCGGATTCTGAGAATACACTTTATCCAAGACACCATGAAACTGAGTGAGTGCATTGGCTGCTGTAATAGCTGCTCCGGCAAACACATTGGCCGCTGCAATGTTATTAGCTGTGATGTCAGCAGCAATCAACGTCTCATAACCATTGGCAATGGCGGCAGTGGTAGTTCCAGCAGCACTGTGTGAACCTTTCCACAACATGGCGACAGCAATACGATCGAGCAATCGCTGAACAACTCCACGAATCATTACTTCTTCGAATGGAAGCTCGTAAACATCGCCTCGTGCAGGTGCATTTCGCATCTCATTGAGGTGAGTTTTGTACATGGCATTGATCTGCTGATTGGTGATCTTCAGCGTGACTTCACCATGCTTGGTTTCCAGGGTACGGTTTTTCCAGTTGATGACGCCAGTTTTGACAGCTTCTGTCGCTCTATCGCCTGGTTGTCCAGGATCAGAGACGGAAAGCTCATACAATGGCATTTGATCTTCTACATCATTGTAGACCTGAATACCTGCCCGTGATAATTGGCCAGATAAATCTACCATGACTTCCTGGAAAATCGTAGGATTGTCCGCTACGTGCTTCTTAAGATCAGCGGCTAAGGATGAAATTACTAATGACATAATTTATGCGTTTGCTGGTTGTGCTGTTTTCTTCGCTGCAATCTTTTCCCCAAAAGCCTTGGCCTCTGCTTCGTCCTTACGGATTTGGCTTACTGGCGCAGTGGTATCATCTGGGTCCTGGTTATCGGCATGTGGTACCGTAGTGTGCGTGGCCCCTGGCTCCTTTTTGAATGCCTCGAAAGCATCTTTGGTAGTCTGGTGGGCAGTTTGCTCTTCTTCCAGAGCCTTGTCAGATGCTGTCTTTTGCTCCGTAAGGGCAATAGTGTGCTCTGATTCCAACTTGGCAATAGCGTCGTTGTGACCTTCTATGCCAGTATTGTACTCTTGTAGTCTGGACTCAGCTGCTGCAATAGCAGATTGCCCGGACTCAGTGGCGTCTACGACGAGCTCCTGCCCCTCTTCTGCACCAAACAAGCTGGCCAGTAAGGGTGGTAATGCTGTCGCAGTACGTTTCTCGGACTTATTTCCGAATCCAAACAGTTTCATATAGAAAGAATTAATTAGTTACATTTTTCTTGCGACTCTTAGCAACATCTGCGGCCAGGTGAATGGCATCTCCTACTACTCCATAGCTGTCAACCATACCTAAATCCAAGGCATCGGATAACTCATACATTTTGCCTGTGAAAATGCTATCTGACGCATCTGCCAAACGGTCGCCACGACCGGCTCTGACTGCTCCAATAAAGTCGTCGGTGATGCTATTGAGCTCTATCTGTAGCTTCTTCAGCTCTTCTTCGGGCCATTCTTCTACAGAATTTAGCCGGGCTTTGTCCGTACTCTGCTCTGCTCGCATAATCCGAACCTCGTAGCCTTCTTTGGCCAACCACTCGCGCTCACTCAGGAGCATGCACAATGTGCCAATGGATCCCACCTGGGTATATTCATTGGCATTGCCCACGATATAGTCGGCCTGACTGGTGACCCAATAGTGTGCACTGGCCGCCATCTCATCTACAAATGCTATGACGGGCTTGGTGGACTGACTGACGGCTAATCCTAACTCTGTAGTACCACTGACTGATCCACCAGGACCATCTACATAAAGCATGATGGCATCGATCTTCTTGTTGATATCTGCCGCCATGAGCTTTTCTGTAAGGTGCTTGCTACCATAGGCGCATAAATCGCCACGCTTGGTAAGTGAGCCTACCATAGGAATGCGTGCGACACGGCTACCATCGTCTAACTCGTAGACATAGCACCTGATGTCGTAATCGTACTCCATTGTGATACCTGCAGAGACTTGTACCGCCTTTTTTAGCACATATCCGTCTTCGGTTTTGATCCCTGCCGGATCTTCGGTGTGCAGTGCTTCTTTATCTCCCAGCGTCTGCAAAACGCTTAAATCCTGCCCCTGTCGTAGCCGGTGCATGACCAACTCGCTGGTGCGGTGGAAAAAGCCTGGCTCAAAGGCCCAAAACTTGGTACTGAGAATGTCTTGCATGCTATTATTAGTCGATACAAACAAACCCTGTATGTAAGGGGTGTAGTATGACACACCCCTAACCCCTCTCAAAGAGGGGAATTTATGAGGTGGTGAAGGTGCCTGTGTACTTGAATAGTGGGTGACTCTGCTGGGTGGTGAGCTCTACTCGGTATAGATTGGAAGTATGCTGGACCTGCGCGCCCCAACTGAGCCAACACCATTGGTCTGGTGTACCTAAAAGGTAATTGCCACCATCTGCTAACTCTACCAGGGCTATAAACTTGGTGTGCTGGCGACTCTCCAACTGCTCATTGACTGTGCTGCTGTACTTATTTACTACACACTCTGCACGCCAGGCATGGGAAAGGCCCTGAGCATCTCTGCTTGGACTGCCCTGCAGCAATGCTGGGGCGGATGGTACGAACTGGATCTCTAAGAAATTTTCGGAAGTGGTGAGCGTGGAAAGGGTAAGGCCATGCAAATGTGGAAAGGGTGATGGCCATGTGACGGATGCATGGGGAATGATGTGCAGCTTGCTGATGATGCCGCTGTTTTGCCCGTCTGTATGTGAAATGGCCATGATGCAAATGTGCGATCATGGCCATTTTTCATGTAGGACTACACACCCCTAACCCCCCGCATCAGCGGACTGTTCAAGAGGGGAACCGTAATCAGATATGGCTGTGCATAGCTCCATAACTGATGACATGGTGAACATGAGCTCTTCGCGCTGGGTAGTGCTCATGTCTTCTATAAGTGGATGTGCAATGGCTATGGTGTATATCTGCCAAAGATCGGCACGGAGCCGCGTGGAATCGCTATGAAAAGTGATGAACTGCTCCAGGATGACCTGCAGCTGGGTTTGATTCTCGGATTGTGTAAGCATTTCAATTAAAGAATAAAGTGGAAAATAGCAGACCGGTCACTGCTTACACAATCCTATTTTGGCTACCCAAAATTTGACGGAGTTAAGGACTCGCACCCTATGCCGGTCTATTTCTTTTAATTCTGTTCTATGGATTTTTGGAGTGAAACCATTTTATAGTAAAGTGTAAGCACTACAAATATAGTATTTCTAAGTTTTATCCAGCCACTGGATGACTGTATGTCCTGCTCCATTCTTCATACGTACAACAGGTCTTGACTTTCTGGTATACTTTGTGAGTTCAAAGGCGCATTCGCACCCTCTTTTATCGCACAGTTTTGGGCAGTGGATGATCATATATCTAAAGTCAATTGATTTCGCTTGTGATTTCGTCCGTACTGTCTATTGCGGGCATGCTGCTGTGCGTCATGCCCAAGGTGGCACTTTTGGCACAGTGCTGCGAGATTGCTAAACTGGTTGTTGTCTTTGTCCTGATCCAAGTGGGCAACTGTAAGTACTATCTTAGTAAGTTTGAAGTCGAATAGTCCGTGGAACTTATCGTTGAACCATCGGATGTTACCCCACCCCCAACTTTGCTGGATGTCTGGCGCTACCTCGATGGTATCGTCTTTGTATCGTCGAATGACTTTACCATTTGGAGCACTACACCATTCGCACTTATTCTTTGCACGCTGATACCTGATGAGTCGGCTGATCAATGTCCACTTTGGGTGGTAATCTTTGACGTCAATTGGCATGGCTATCTGGTGAGTTTTTTGGTGAATTATGGGACAGATACTCAGAAACTTTTATAAAAATATTTCGGGCTCCCGGATGGGCTAAATCGTATGCTTCTCCGAGCTTTCGAAGACTGACTTTTCGCTTCTTGTGGATGCGGTAGATCTGGAAGCACTGGGCATTGTTGAGCTTGTAACTGAACCGTATGCTGGTCTCGGGCTCGGGCTGATGTAGGCCTTGTACGTTTTCGCGATGGAGCCGCCGCCGTAAGTTGCCCAGGCTGTACATGCTCTCCGTGATGCCGTAGTGATCGAGGTAAGCACGTAGGGCATCTTCCTTTGGCTGGTTGTGGACCTGTATGTGCTTGAGCAAATGATTGACTGTCTTCTCCCACCAGTACTCCTCCAGGATGTCGGCCACGGCCTGGCCACCATTGCGACTGACCCACATGTGCTCGACTACTCGTGGTAGCTGCACATCTACTGTATCGCACTTGAAAGGTGCGCGAATCATGCGCTTATGGAAATGGCTGGTAAGGTTGGAGCGGAGGGCATTGAACAATAGGGAGTGATGGCGTGGGTGTATTCTCGGAGATAATCCCCCGCCCTGTAGGCACCCCCTTTCCAAAGGGGGAATTGTACTACTACTGAAGTGTACGTTGACCCACTGCGCTACGTGGGGTTTGGCAGGCAGTGTAGTGAGTTTGATACGACTAGACATGCAGTAAAATTATAGAATATCGCATAGTATACGTAAAATACTAAATGATATTTATTAGTTTTACTACATCAAGCGATGAGTTTGTGTTTTATATAAAGTGGTGAAAGCCCTAACCGCAGACGGTGGTTAGGGCTTTTTTTATTTTATGTGCTTGGTGGCGGCGTTGATGGCTGCCTGGTAGGTATCGCGGATCTCTTCGGCTGCTTCTATAGGTACCTGCTCGAAATAGTAGTCTACCACTCTCTCTCGCTTGGTAGCCCACATGCCAAAATATGGCCGATAAAACCAGCTAACCATCTGACTCTTCTTGTATCTCTGCCTGGCGCTACCCTTGTAGTTGCCAATAGTACCACCGGCGATACCGTAGCGCATGGTCTTGTTGCTGTTTTGTATAGCAAGTGCGATCCTAACGGCTGCCTTCGCTGGCACGGTGCCGCTCCGCTCGTAACCTGGAATGCTGCTGAAATTGTCGAGGCCCCTGCGCTTCACCCAATCGGCCAGGTCTTGCACTGTGGCACCAAAGGCAAAGCGCCGCTTCATCTCCAATGTTTTGCCATAGGCGGGCATCTGTACTACCAGCTCCCAGCTATCTGCACTGAACTCTTCGCTGATCCGGAGGCCATTGTACAATGCATCTGTATATCGATAGCCCAGCCGCTGCAGGTTGGTTCGGAGCATAGGCGGTGCCTCGGCCAACATATCTTTGATCGCGAGCTTGAACTCCTGATCGAGCTTGTCCAACATGTTTTTACCATCCGACCCTGACACACCCCCGGTCCCTCTCCAATGCTATTAAGTTAAGCTTCATATGGTCACTTATTGAATTGAGTAATCCTTCCCTTTTTACTACTAGCTATTACATCTCGGCCAAAATGCCTATCAGGAATTATTGCTATGATGGAAGAGGCTACTTGATTCAATATTTGACTTATGAAATGCTCATTATTTGAGTTAAAGAGGAATGAGAGTAGTTTTTCTCTTACAAATCGATAGGCATTCTTCCAGTTGTATTTGTATTTCCATTTACGGTTGGAAGTACGTTGATCGATAGTTCTACTAGCTAATAAGCCTGTAATAGCGACTAAATTCATACAAAAAATATGTGCGTAAAACTCTTGAAAGATGCCTGCGGCCTTCTTGCAACCAAATTGTTCAACTTTCATCTTTGGCTTTAAGTTTTTAAAGCCTTCCTCCACGCCCCAACGAAGCTGATACAGCTCATTTATGTCCCGAGCGCTGTATTTCTGCTGATCGAAAAGGTTGGTGATTAGCAATTCGGTTTCACCACTACTTAGTTCAATTCTTACAATTCTGACCTTAATGGGAGTGGCATCGAGTTTATTCTTACGGCTATTCTCAACCTCTTTTGGACTAGGCTCCCATGTGGTAATTATGTCATCCTCATCGTGAGTTATGATATTCTTGGCGAAGTTGGAACTGTTAATTGGTAATCGTATACAGACTTTGGTCTGGTGACTCACCAACTCTTTTATCGTACAGAAATGACCAAATCCTCTGTCTAAGATCAGCATATCATTTTCTTTAACGCTAGACAGGCCCTTTTTAAGCAAAGTCTTTTCACCTTCTCTCATTGTAGATAATTGACTGTCCACCACAAACTGATTCAATACATCATAGATCATGAATGTCCTGGCCAAGTACCTTTTAGTTCCTAACTCATTAGTCGCGTATAGGCCAAAATAATCTTCGATATCTTGATGTGCGGGTAGGTTTAATGTACTACCATCTCCCGCAAGTAGACAATGCCCTTTCCAAAGCTTTTTGTCACAATCATGAAAAGTGTCATTTAGTTGCTCTACGAGATCTCTGAAAAACTCAGGCCTGATTTTATAACGAGCTTGAGTAAACGCACTTCCAGTTACAGGTCTTGTATCCAGACAGGGAAGAATCTTCTGAAGATTAAATTCTACTGATTCTTTAAATAAATGAAGAATACTGCCAGCGACAGCTTCAAACGATAAGGGAGAGGATCTACTAAAGTCTCTAGGAGAGCGTTTATAGCGAGATATTTTTCTCGAATTATGAAAAAAGTCAAAGAGTTTTTTTTGAAGAGCCCCCAGAGCTCTTCACTGTGTCATTTTCTTTATCTAAATTCATTGTCGATATATTTTACGTGTCTCTAAGATAACCGAGACAGGCCGATTGATAGCTATTGATCGGCTTTCTTTCTTCTTAACTTAATAGCATTGGGTCCCTCTCAAGAGGGGAGAATTAGCCACTGTATCCGTCGCTCCATACGGCACTGTCCGGTACAAGGCTGATCCAGTCGCCCATCTCTATCTCTGTACGGCAGCCAAATGCATTGCTAACCAGGTAGCTCAGTATAGGCTCGGTACGGCCCATGTCCTGGATGATGAAATGGTGGCTGTTCTGAAAGGTCTCTTTTCGCATACGCACGACCATTTGCTGCCAGATACTCATGCACTCGCTGATGGCGGCGTTTTGTGCGTCGTAGCCTTCGGAATTGATGGCTTTAAGTATGCTGACTCCTACAACATGGCGCACGTCTACAGTGCCCTGAGCGTCGCGGTATCGCTGATCGGGCCACTCGATGACCATTACGTACTGAATGCTAGTGGCCTCATTTCCGAATAGCTCTGCAACCTTGTCGGCTGATCCGTAGACGACATGGCTGATACTGTTGTGCAGTGTGCCTACGCTGGTAAGGTAGGTTTCTAACTCTGCAGGTTTTTTAATGGCCATTACTTTTTGATTTTGTGCTTGATCTCCATTTCGCGGGCATAGTCGCTGTTGTAATTGAGGTGATGTAATACGTCGTGCAGGTCGGCCACCATGCACTGCTCCATAGTACCAAAAGCTCCTTCTTTGGCCATAACATGCAATGCACCGGACCATCCGTACTTACTGGTGAAATCTGGGCCGCCCATGCCACGGCTATCGCCGGACTTTCGAAAGACTGCCGGATACTTCTGCACCAATGCTTGCCTACAACTATGGTAAAACCACAATACAGCATACTGCTCCTCGTGCAGTAAGTTGGTGGCTTGCTCTGCCCGCTGATCTAACTGCCGATCGGTAAAAACGCGAACCCACCTGATGCGGTCATTGTAGTGTATGCCTGGTGTGCATAGTGTGGCAACAAGTTTGTGCAGATAATCATCCCCCTTAGGCACCAGCGCATAGAAGGACTCAGCATAAACGAACTGTATGAACGGCATGCCCTCCAGTTCTTTGTTTGGAAGAACCCACGGCCAATGATGTGGACGAACATAGCGCAAAGCAGGAAAATATGAGTCGGTGAAGACGCTCTGAACGGTCTGTAGTAATGCGGTGGCGTGATAGTCGGGTAGCTCGTAAAAATGCTCCAGGTCTATCCGGAGTAGTAAGCTGAGTACGAACCATCGATCTTCGTTGTGCCACTGACCGAACTGCATTTGCTTGCTGATCATGTAGCGAGAGATAGCAAGGACTTCTCTCCTGGTAAGACCCGAAAAGGAATCGGGAAGCCTACGGTGATAGGTCTTCCCGGAAATGGTGATAGCTACTTTTTGACGCATCCTTTGATCTGTGGCTGAGTAACCCCGACTATCTATCGGCGACTGTAAGCAAAAAGCTTTTGCCTATCTCTGACAACAGGTCCGCGGATTCATCGATAACTCCTGGCACGTCTTTTAGAATAACCTTGTCGGCTAGCTGTCTGATATCATCGTGCAAATGCTCAGGTACTTTAGCCTCAATAATTCCATCAATTTTTTTAATACCAGCCTCTGCCAGGGGACCGTCAATAAATTCTAAAGGACCGGCTTTGATTTCATCATCGATAATCTTGCGAAGTGATGTGATTTGATCTTTTCGAAATACTCCCATGAGGTAAAATGTTTTTTGTTTTATTGTATGAGAGTAAAGGTGGGCATGGTGGAAATTTCTTGGTAGGACCCTTCGACAATCTCAGGGCAGCCCCATCGGCAAGGGCTCATGTCGGGCACTTTCGACCGGTTCGGCAAGCTCACCTAAAGCTCAGGGCAGGCAGTCCTCATTGGAATCTTCTGTGACTTGGTTCTCATAGATGTTTTGGTCTTTGAAGGTCCAGTAGTTGGTATGGAACATGTCGTAGAATCTCTTGTAGCGCTGGAGTAATAGAAATATGGCGAAGCTGGCCAGGGCACTCGTGTAGTCGGTAACCCAAAAGATGAGGGGTTTGCCACCTGGCTGGAAATCCACCAAACTATGTGCATATCCATATACAAGCGTGAACGAATAGACAATGACCAAAATGGAAGTAGTGAATACTATGGGGTGCATGTCGCTGCGATCGCGGACCAACAACCGTACCCACATGCCTATGTAGAATACCCACCACAACAATAGTATGATCTGTGCTATCATGGTCCTTTTTGCTTTAGTCTGTCGTTTTCGCGCTTCTGCTCTTCTAGCTGCTTCTTGAGCAACTCCTGGATCTCTTTGTTTTTGGCTTCAAGCTGTTGGTCTTTTTTCTGGCCGTTTTTATAAAGCAACCACGCCACCAGGATGGTGATGACCAATCCACTGAGAGGTCCCAGTAATGTGCTATTAGCTTCTAACGTGGGTAGTTGTGCTACAATCAATCCGCTTTGAAAAATGGCCCCTATTAAGCTGGTGTAGAATACTTTCATCTGGCTATTAATTAGCAATGTCCATATCGTGCGCATGTGCTCATACCATTATACTGCCGCCACTTCCAATGACGGTAGGTCCATACTGCGGGTGCTCTCTATCGCTGGCTTTACTATCTTCATAGTCTGTGAACTGGCTCTCGTTGGCATCCAGATATGCTTTGGCCTTGCCCAACCAAAAAAGCCCATCGGACTGCTTCTGATTGATCCAAGCTAAAAACTCTTTGGAATCACCTTTGATACCTGTGATGCCATCGTCGTGACTGACGACTCGTACGCCCTGGCTACTGATGTCCATCTTGAGATCCGGCGCACCATGGCTCAGGGTAAGGTAGCTGATGGCCTTCTTGAGGAAATCGACCACCGTCTGCTCATGTGTGGTGAATGTAGCTGCTGTCTTTTGCTTGGTCTTGAACGCCGCCAATAGATCTGTGCCTATACTGGGGATAATATGACGCTCTTCGATAATGGCCAATGCGGGTAGAAGGGCCATGTATGTGCGGCGGCTACCTTGAATAAACGTGAACTCATCGGCCCGAGTGATAAGATACTGGTGATGTACGGTAAATGCGGTGCTGTCCCGCCAAATGGTGTAGTCGTCTGGCGTGGCTTCCATAACCTTGAGCACCTGATCGAGTGCTAGATCTGCCTGGCGCATGGCCATGGCCTGCAGGTCGCGGGTTTGCCACATCTTAGGCTCCATGGTACTCTCTAGCTGATGTAGCTTGCTACCCATGCTTCCTGTCTGTGGTCCTAAAAAAGGTAGGGCCGTATGCAAACCAAAAAAAGCTTCGGCACGGCGTAGTATGGTGGCAATAGCCTGTCTGGGAGCAGTAAGTGTGGTGAGATCATAGGTGGCCGTTTCAAGTGCATCGCGGAGATCGTTGTAATATGATTCGCCGATGTAAGGGTGCAGGTAGTCTCGTGCGGCCATCTCCAGATAGGGAAAAAGGTCGTCGGCCTTGCCCGCATTCTGATAGTTAGGGTAGGCTTTGCGAAAATCAGGAATGTCGTTGAATAATGTGGTTGCCATAGTGAATTACTCTGATATGGTACTTTGTTTACCGGATGGGTTGGCATCGAGGGTGGTGAGCTCTACGTCTTCTACTGTCCACCGCTCGCCTGCTGCCCACCGATCCGGGAAGTCGTGCCGGAAAGCCAGGTGTATGGGCTTCATGCCAATCTGCCGTGGCCTGGTGGTCTTGTAGGCTATGTGATAGTTGAGCAGGTTGAGTATTTCGCTGCCACTACTAAGGCTGCCGCTGGTCTCTATACCGGCCAAAACCGGGTGAAGGCTATGGCCTCGGGCGTGCTTCTTGTCGGCGGTATCGCTGAGCTTGATGTAGCTGTCGTCCTTGAGGTCGGTCTCTATCTTATCCAAGGACCATCCCGTAGTATCGCCACCAGGTACTGCATCGTTGAGAAAGGACATGAATGACCGGTGTGCATTGTCTGTACCCTTCAGCACTTTGTCCAGCTCGTCCTGAATGTCCTGCTTTACTTTCTGGATGGCCTGGCTTTCGGTTAGGCTTCCATTCTCTTTTTTTGCTATATCTGCAAAATTCATGATGTAGCTCATAGGTATCTTGACATGGTACCGTAGCAAGTACCCATTATCCAGGCCGGATAAATGGAAGTCGGGAATCTTGTTGCTAACCTTGGCCCATGTGCGCGTGCCATGCCACTCTGGCAAACTATAGTAGGGCTGCCCACTATAGCGGAAACGGGCCTGCATCACTACTTTGGTCTGCTGTCCGAGTGTAGGATTTTTATGTGCCAGCATAGGGACTGGCGTGATGTCTTTTTCTTTGAGCTGCTGGTACTTCCAATCGGCTATGTAGACAGTATCGGAATAGATCTGCCCGTCACGAACTTTGCCCACGCGGCAGTCTACGGCATTGAGACTTTCGATGCTCGCAACACGGGACCGGTCGCGGGTGAGTATGAACTCTACCCAGGACTGCCCAAATTCGCTGTAGTCTTGCTGGGTCATCATAAAAAGCTCGTTGAGCTCCAATGAGTCGCGCCAGTCTTCTAGCTCCGGATCGGTAATAAACTGTACCTCCCGCTTGCCTTCATCATTGGTGGGACTGAGCGTGTAGGGTACCAGGCCCTTGCCACTGTTGATATCGGCAGTTGTGTTGATGATGCCCTGCTTGATGTCATTGTCGGCCAATATCTGGCGGTACTGGAAGGGCAGCAGGTTGTCGGTGCCCCACTTGACCACCTCCGTACCGCCTACCCGATGTACGCCGGGCTTGGTGCGGCTATTGTTGGCATCTGTATACTCGTATACATTGCCTGTGCGGGCGCTCATGGCTACTGCGTTGGTGAGCTTGATGCTTTTTACTTTGAGTGTCATGAGTGCACCTCCTGTCCATTGAATGCGAAAATGCTGCTCATCTTCACGGATTTGCTACTGCACCTTTTATAGTCGATTTGCCGATCGTTTCTATCATGCAGGCGATCGGCCAGCTGATCGAGATCGGGTGTGTACTTGAGCTTGGTGAGTGTGCCTACTCCGGGTACCTCTACGATGGTGGTAGGAATATTGAGATCGAGCAACATGAGCATGTGCTTTTCGCTCAGGGAATATCGGAAAGCACTGCCCCCTGCGGACTTCTCGGTGCGGCGGTTGACTTGCTTGTTTTTTTTGACACAAACGATCTCGCGAAGTGTGCCGTCTGCCTTGGCAAAGACCAAGACAAATGGTCTGCGCAAGCCTGTAGAGTCTATCTGGCCGATGACTGTTTGATAAGGAATCACCCGGCTTTCAGCCACCCCCTTTGAAAAGGGGGAATTTCTGTAGGCCAGGTGGGGGTTTAGTAATGGGAAAACCGACATGATACGAATGTCGGCGGAGTGTGGGGGGTGTGGTAGGACACGCCCCTACACAAGTATCAAATTAGACAGAGACTCTAAACTGTACGTCTAAAGTTCTTTAAATCCTTCTTTTCAATACCAGGACAGTCAACAGATAATTTTTCAAAAGTTGTACCGTAAGTATTTGCAAAAAAAATGAGCAAATTATCTAAGTGCGTTAAAGTCTTCGACAAATGACGATCATAAGTGAAATGCGCCTGTGTATCGTGATTATTGGTGTTGTCGTGGACTAAGTATCGGGCTCTCCGAGAGAGGTTCTGCAGTTTCTTGTAAGAGAGAAAAATATCTTCAGGGACTTGCGCTGGGGATAATTGATTATTTGGATTTATCGCAAATGCCACTTGCTCATGTGAGCGATAATGTTGATCGGTTCTACTTTTTATGTGAGCGTTTACCAAGTGTAATGAGGCATAAAAAGAAACAGTAATTTTCCAATCCCAATATCTCGGAATACTGCTGCTAACTGATTCTAAAAACGATAGATTACTTTTCGCTTGCCTGATATGTTCTTCGAATGTTGCCAATTGCTTTTAATTAATTAGCCAATTCAGCTAAAACATAATGTGAAGGTACTTCGATGTTATCCCCTTGCTCCACTATTGTTGATGAAATGGTATAACCATAGGTCTGATAGTTGTAATTAACCTTTGCTTGAGCTAGTATTAATCCATCCTCTGATTGTTCATCATCATCGTCAATCTCAACCCAAACTAAAACTTTGGTGTTACTTAAATCAAAAGCAAGTCGGGAATAATCAACTTTCCTTGCAACTATTTCTGAAAGGAAGTCTTTTACTATCTCATATACAAAAAGCTGCTGAGAGTGAACAACCACATTTGAAAGTACTTTTTTGGTATTCCCTTCAATAAGGTCTTTGTAGACTTCTTTCTTATTCTCTTCAGCTGTGTTTGTCTGTATTTGAAGTTGATCTACTCTTAACGTGGCAATGAATGTATCAAACCATTCATCTATTTGACCAGTTTGGGCGGGAAAAACTGTATCTTGAGTCATAGGTAGTGTCTAGGTAATTGCGAATATAATGGTATTCAACCATGTAACGGTAGGTTTTAAATAATAGTTTAAATTCTGTCCCCTTATTACCAAAACAAAAAAGCCCCAAGTTCAAGCCCTATCAAACGGACAGGTACCATGATTCCAGTACCAATGGTGTGACTTCTCGGTCATGGATTGCTTTTGCTCCTGGAGCTGCGCTATGTGGTCCAGGTCGCGCTGGCTAAGTCTGTTGTTGGTTATGGCTACCTCCAGACTGCTGAAAATATCATTTGAAAACAAAATATCGTTGATCTGCTTTTGTGCTTCGTTGGCCTGGCACGCGAAATACTGGGCTTTGCTGAATGGACGGGTAGGTTCTGTGGTGAAGGGTAGTTGCATAGTGGTGGAAAGGTATAAAGTACCAAGTACAAGGTACAAGGTACTTCATTTTCTAAAGGATTACGGTGTTATGTATACGGGCATCGATATCCGATCTCGGTCGCTGATAAACCTTAGCTCTGTTTCTGGTAAGTCTAAATCGATCTTGATAGGATAACCTGACCAACTATAAACTTGCTCTTGTGTGTAGCCTGGATGGTATTTGGAAGCAGCTTTTAGTTGACGGAAAAGTACTATGTGCATTTCTAAACCATCAGGACCTTGATGTACTTGCTCATAATATCTAGCAACACACTCATGAAGTAAGTCATCGTTAATCTCAGGAATTGGTCTACAACTTAACAGTCGGTATCCACGATCTTCGGTTGGCACTTCAATAAGTTTAACTTTCTCCCCTGCGCCCCATACAGGTCCTTCAGAGATGTACTGTTTTCCTTTCCATTTATCACTCATGATTGTGGGTGGTTTTGTTCGACGATGGTGCTTAGTGCCTCGGTGGCGGTGTGCATGGTGAAAAGCAGCTCGGAGCGCTCCAACGGTGGTAGGCTCTCTAACGTGTGGCTCTCCATGGCCATGATGAAAATACGCCATAGATCGGTACGGACCTGGGTGGCGTCGGTGTGAAATTGCAGAAAGGTCTGCAAGGGGGTTTGATCTTGATTGTGTCGCATAAGATTTGTAAGATAAAGTGGAAAAAGAGGCAGGCGTTGCGACACAATCATTACCACATAGTGATAAAATCGGGATAAATCCCACCTGCCCCGTTTCTTGAACGGGATACTATACTCCGAAAAATGTAATTTGATCATGATAATGATATATGTCGCATTACAAATATAGGGGAATTGAAATTCCTATGATTATTCCGATAATAATACCTAACAGAAATGCAAGGAAGGGTTTGGTTGGTCTGTAATTCATAGGTTTATGGGTATTCGTCTGTGACGCAATAGTGATGAAAGCACATGCCAATATTGTAGATAGGCTTGTCGCAGTTTGGCACCATACACTGGCCTTCAGCTTTGTGTTCGATAGGCTCTGGGCTCTTTGTTTTGACTTTGACCCATCCCAATCTGATGATGATGTAGGTGATGACGCATCCACTGATGAGTCCGATGTAGAATATTATTTCCATTTGTTTCTGAATTCGTTTCTGATATGGCTCTTGTCGGTGCCGTAGTAGTTTTTGGTAAGTACGTCCATGGTGATGCCTACTACTTCGGCAATGGCTTTGGGCGTGATGCCGCGCTCTATGGCGTGGGTGATGAATGTCTTGCGTGCGGTATGGGTGGCTACTACCTGCCAAAGGGGTGGGTGATCGTAATCTTTGCGATTGGCCCGGTGCAGTACCAGCTCCACTGTCCTGTCCAGTCCTGCCTCTCGCATGCCTTCTTTGACCATATCGCGGTACTTCTGCTCGCTGATCAGTGGCAGCTGCCCATCGTGGCGCTGGTAGATCTCCAGGGCCATGGGATTGAGCGGCACGTACATCTCGGATTCGTTCTTCTGTGAAAAGCCATGTAGCACGCCATCTTGTACCATGCCCTGGTTGACGCGCTGCAGGTCACTCCACCGTGGCCCGGTGCTGGCCTGGAAGCACCACACATCGCGCTGCCGGGCCAGTGGCTCGGGTAAATCTGCCTCGTAGTACTGCTGTAGCTCTGCCTGAAATAGATATACAATGTTGGGCGGGCTCTTGAGTATCTTGAAATCTGTGTAGTCTGGTGGTACGGCCACCCCCTGGAAGCTGAGCCACTTGGTGAATACTTTGAGCTCTTTGATAGTGATACCCACGGTATTGGTGAGCAGGTCGGCCTCGTAGTAGAGATACTCTACAAACTGGTCGTAAAATGCTGTGGTGATCTGATCAGGAGTAATAATGCCGTAGCGATCCTGATAGTCGAAGTAGTGCTTACGAAATCGCGTGTAGGTTTTGATGGTCTCCCAGGACTTGCGTGGGGTCTCTGTATCGATCCACCGATTGACCCACTGCCGCATGGTGAGCACTTCAGCTTCTGGCTCGCTTCGGTCCTCAGGATCTATCAGGGATTTGACCCGGGCGGCAGTAGGCTCTTCACCGGCTAGCAATATCTGATCTACGGCGGTCATGATCTGCTGTTTTTTGTTTCTAATCTGTCGGTTGAGCGCTGTGTAGCCTGTGACCTTTCGGCTAATAGGATTGTCCTGGTTGGACTCCACGAAGGCGTCGGGCATGCAGCTGACTCCTGTGCTGAACCGCTTGCGCTGCCCGGCGTGGTAGTAGCTGATGTAGACGGGCAAGGGTGGCCTGGCTCCTTTCTTTTTCCAAAGGACGATTTTGATCTTAGACATGTGGGTGACACTATGGGTGACAGTAAATGTCGTAAAAGATCGTCAACCTGGCTATCGGAAAGGTGCTTTAATGCAGCTAAAAAGGCGATTGGATCAAATGGAGTAAATAGTTGTAAACGGGGCTGGGTCCTAATTGGGCCAATAACTGGTGTGTCGCTCCTGTAATTGTAGATCCGGAAAATGATGAAGTTTATTTCACTCCCCTATACCATACGCTTGCACATTTCAGTAGGTTCATTCGCCCCAAGGCGGTCCGAATCGGATTCGAAAGTTCTAATAAGGACCTGATGGTTACGGCTGCGAGAAACATAGATGGATCTATCGCTGTGGTGATCTTGAATATGTTACCAGCTAAGCAAGACATTGAACTGGTATTGGGTGAACGTAAGTCGATCATCGAAATCAGTGGACAGGCCATTCAGACGATTGTTATTCCAGGATAATGCAAGTGATATCGTATGATTGACTATTCAATGTCATAATCAGGAACTTGGGTCAAATAAATTCCAGCTCTAATTCAAATTGCCTACTTTCAAGCAAAATTTTTAATTGATGAAAACGACCCTTGGGCAATTGATAATACTCATCCTGGTCTCTGCCGGGTGTAGTACTTCCTACGTAGAAAAAGAACTTTTCTTATTTGATGACAAAGATGCTTGGGTAAAAGAGGGTACAGCCAATTGGAGTTGGAACGAGGGCGAGATTACCGGCGAGTCTGAAAGTGGTTCAAGCTTTTTAATGACTACTGAAGCTTACGGTGATTTCGAATTGTCACTGGAGTTCCTTCCGGATAGTACTGTGAATTCTGGCATTTTCATTCGATGTGGCGAACAAAGTATTTCAGCGGTAGATTGTTATGAATTCAATATTTGGGATTTACATCCAAATCAAGACTATCGAACAGGAGCCCTGGTAGGTAGGGCTAATCCCCTTAATTATGTAGAAACTTTGAGCAAGTGGAACACTTATGTTATCAAAGCTCAAAAAGGCAAATTAGAAGCATGGGTCAATGATATAAAGACCGTTGACATGATCGATGATAGTCTCGATGAAGGATTTGTAGCTATACAAGCTGGCGAAACTGGTAATATTTCATTCAGAAACGTCAAAATCAAACACGTATCGTATTGATTTACACATGAAATTCCTGCTTAATATCATGAAGATTGCAGCTATTATCATTTCTCCACTTTTGTTGTTAGCCGCTTTGGTTCTGGTCCAAAAGGTCGAGCCTCAGCAGATAGAACCAACTTTCAAATCCTATAATTTCCCTGACAGTCTGGCGAACGGGACATGGGACCTGGACAGCATCAAAGTCATTATCGGAGATAACAAGGGGTTACCTCCAGGCTATGAATTGGCAGCGGCCATTGCCTATTCAGCCTACCCTGAGCTTAAAGATGTTAAGATCGACATGATCCTGACTGATAAAGGAGCTCCTATGGAATCAAATTTTGATTTGTGGACAATGTTCGTCCCCGGTAAAAAAAATCGTCAGTACAAAATCTTATTGCGAGAGGGGGAAGCTTCATTCGACCCCATCTTTATGAAAAACTTACCTTTAGATGCGCAGGTTGGGATTTTGGCTCATGAACTGGGACATGTGGTTTATTACCATGAAAGGAACTTACTGAAGATCGGCAAATGGGGATTAAAATACCTCAATGACCCTGAATTTCGAGCCACACATGAACGTACCACTGATCTAATGCCTGTTTATCATGGCCTCGGAAGTCAGATCTGGCAGTATGCTTACTTTGTGCGATATGATCCTTCTTGTGTTGAGATATATGCTAGAGGCAAGCAGTTCATGGATACTTTTTACATGACTGATGAGGAATTGGCGAAGGCCTGGCAGGAATGGGAAGGAAATTGAGAATACTCTTATGGTATGGAATAGGCATTTTGAGTTTGTATCTCCATCATTTGATAAATAACGCAGATACAAATTCCAAAATACCCCTTCTTTCAAAAAGAACCTCAAGCTTAATTATCAATAAAACTTGAGATTCTAATCTTTCTTGTCTGTAGATAGGTTGACTACAGTTTATCTTAATCCCAAATTATGCATTAAGCATAATTTGCCCAAAGGGCAGACGAAAGCGCTGCTTTGTCTGGATTACCCTGACAAAAATTCTTTCATTTAGAATTTTTCGTCATTATTCAGTAGAATATTTTGACTGGTAATTGTAAATATTCTATTGAATAATCCGGGTTAATCCAAATTAGGTTGTGGAGTCATACGCAGGTAAGGTTTGACTTCCGTATGTCCTTTTGGAAACAACTCCGGGATTTGTTCATTCGTCACCGCAGGAACGATCACACAATCATCACCATTGTTCCAGTTCACTGGAGTAGCTACCTTGTGATAAGCTGTCAACTGCAAGGAGTCAATGACCCGGATTAGCTCATCAAAATTTCTACCTGTAGAAGCAGGATAGGTAATTGTCAATTTCACCTTCTTGTCTGGTCCGATCACAAAAACAGACCTTACGGTTAGTTTGTTATCCGAATTAGGATGGATCATGTCGTACAGCGTGGAAACGTTTCTATCTTCATCGGCGATGATAGGAAAATTCACTTCTGTGTTTTGCGTTTCATTAATGTCGCCAATCCAATCTTTATGTGAGGCCAATCCATCCACGCTTAGCGCGACAACTTTTACATTCCTCTCATCAAATTGAGCTTTGTATTTCGCGGCGGCACCAAGTTCTGTGGTGCAAACAGGTGTGTAATCTGCGGGGTGAGAGAAGAGTACTCCCCAGCTATCTCCCAGCCACTCATGAAAGTTAATCTCACCTTCTGTGGACTGTGCTTGAAAGTTGGGTGCTTCATCACCTAATCTAATGGTACTCATGCTGAATATCTTAGTTTTTATGTTGTAAAGCACTAAAACCAAAGCCTGAAAAAGATCGTTCTTCGAACGGCATGATTTTACATGAACATGCAAAAAAACAGGCTAGATACGCCGGATACCTCCGTTGCCAGTGTGGTACCCAGCTCCAATGACCGTCGTTGCTTACCGACCGAGGCAACTACTTGCTTTTGAAAGAACTAATCTCTTTATTTGATCTTTTCATTCACCAACCAAATAAACTAATGAAAACAATTAAAGGCCTGATGATGGTCACTCTATGGTTTTGCGCAACCATTTCATTCAGTCAGGAATCTGACAGCACAACGGCAGAATTAGATAGTGCAGATTTCGCACAATTCGTGAATTATTTTGTTGAAGCGGAGGCGATGGACTCAGCGCTCAATTATCAACGAGGCACCATCGAGTTATCAAACGGCCTGGCTATTATTGAACTTGGTGAGGACTTTAAGTACCTCGATAACGAAGAGGCTCAGAAAATCCTGGTCGAAGCATGGGGTAACCCGGCACAAGAGACACTAGGTATGATTATGCCGGACTCAGTGAATCCTTACCTATATAGCGGTTGGGGAGTGATTGTCTATTACGAAGAGGAAGGATATATCAAGGATGAAGACGCGAGCAGCATTGACTATGATGAACTTCTGGAATCCATGCAAGAAGAGACGGTCGAACAAAATGAAGCCCGGAGAGCAGCAGGATATGCGGGCTATGAATTATCAGGATGGGCCGAAGCTCCCTATTACGACATGGAGACCAAAAAACTTTATTGGGCCAAGGAATTACTATTTGATGGAAATGATGAGAGTACACTTAATTATGACATCCGTATCCTTGGCAGAAAAGGGTTTCTGCAAATGAATGCCGTGGCAGGTATCACTCAACTTGATCAGGTAAAAACCTCCATGCAAATTTTGTTAAGTCGTGTAGAGTTTAGTCAGGGAAATACCTATTTCGATTTCGATCCTTCGGCCGACAAAGTAGCGGCTTATGGAATAGGAGCTCTTGTAGCAGGGAAACTGGCTGCTAAAGCGGGCTTACTTAAAGTCATTGGCATTTTTCTGGTGAAATTCTGGAAAATTTTACTCCTGGCCGGTGCTGGGTTAATCGCAGTAGTTAGACGAGTTTGGAAAGGCAAGGAACAGAAAGAGATCACCTGACTAAAAATAGTCTCGTTGAACCATGAGTATTAGAAGTAACTATTTAAAGCAGGCTAGTCTCTCAGCTAACCTTTCTTAAATACCTTTTCCATCGCCTGCTTTAGCTCCTGAGCAGCCGAGGTAAAATGACCTTTCGCCTCTTGCCAGCGTTCCTGACTTTTGAATTCCTGAAATTCATCTTCGAGTTTATCCTTCCGTACTTTTAACTCTTCGATTTTCTGATCGACTTCTTCTCTCACATCTCCCGAAGCTTCTTTCGCTTCTTCTATGAGGTGATCAATTTTTTTACCGAGTTCTGTTAACAGGTTCTCAACCTTTCCTTTCGAATCTTCTGACATTCTAATGGTGTAAAATTTTGTAAAATGAAGTTAAAGAATAACTTTTTGAAAACACAAACTTCCCGACACTCCGTACATTGTGTAGTAAATTGTGTTCAGGTAAGAAACAAGTAGATGCTCAAAAACAGCAAACGACTTCTCTTCATCATTGCAGGCACCATCGTGCTTCCGCTGATCATGTACATGGTCTATGAAGTATCCTCATTGCAAGAAGACGAAGCTGTGATTCAGCGTATCTATGAAAACCAACTTGATTTTGTCATCTTCTCTGCCAACCAATATTCCAACGACTTTTTGGATCGTATGGTCAATAGCGTGGAAGAGGACCTGCAATCATCGGACACCTACCTCTTAAGTCCCAAGACTCAAACTTTATTGACGGCTAGTGGATGCATGATGTTGAACTTAAAATCCGTCGATTCCACAGGAATTCTGGGTACAGGAAATACACAACCGGAGGAACTGTCAGCGGTGTATGATCAAATGATCGATAGCCTCCACAAATCCAATAAAGCGGTCATCGCCCAATTGATCAATTATCGCAAACTGGGAGATTACAGAAAGCTGGAACCCAATCAAATGATCCATGTCGACAGCCTGGAAATGCAAGTACTCTATGCTGTTTTACTGGCACCTGATGGGAATATGGTATTAATGACTGGCATTATCGAACCTGCTGCATTTGCTAACGAAGTATTATATCCCAAACTTCAGCAGATCGCGCAAAAAGACCTGGTCATTTCTTTGGTCAATGAGGAAAAAGACATGGTAATGCTGGTAACTGACACCATATCCAGCGAGATCATTGCCTCTAAGAAAATGTGGTTATTCCCTTCGCTGGAGTTAGGCATTAGCCTCAAAAACCAGACACTACAGGGGTTAATCAACCAACGACTGGAATACAATCTGATGGCTTCCGGGATATTGATCACCTTGCTACTGATTGGGTTTGTCCTCATTGCAAGGAATATTTATAAGCAAATGCAACTGGCACAAACGAAATCGGATTTCGTTTCTAATGTGAGTCATGAGCTTCGTACTCCCCTGGCACTGATCAGCATGTTCGCTGAAACCTTGTTACTACAACGGGTGAAAAGCGAGGAAAAGAAATCTGAATACATCGAGATTATTTTTAAAGAGACCAGTAGACTCACGCGGATTGTCAATCGCATCTTAAATTTCTCGCAGGTAGAAGCGGACCGTAAGAAATATCATTTCATATCCATGGACATCAATGCTATTGTCGACGAGTTGATGCATGATTATTCTTTTCACCTGGAACACAATGGTTTCGAATACGAATTTGAAAAAGTGGATGAACTGGTGAGTATCGAAGCGGATAAGGAAACCATCTATGAAGCATTGGTGAACCTAATGGATAATGCTATTAAGTACAGCCAGGAAGAGAAATTCATAGCCATCCGCACCAAATTGCGTGGCGAACATGCAATCATTGAGGTACAGGACAAAGGCATCGGTATCCCGAAAGAGAACCTCAAGCAGATCTTTGATAAATTTTTCCGTGTTTCTGAAGGCAATGTTCACACGATCCAAGGAGCAGGACTGGGCTTATCCCTGGTCACCTCCATTATGGAAGCACACGGCGGTAACATTGAATTAGAAAGCAAGCTTGGAGAGGGGAGTACCTTTAGGTTGGTCTTTCAGTTATCAGAAGCGCAACAAATTGTGCAGGCAAATCTTCAAGAACCTGTATTAACAAATTGACAATGGCAAAAATTCTAGTAGTAGAAGACGAACCCAATATGCAGATCGGTCTGCGAGACAACCTTGAATTCGAATCATTTGAGGTAACCGTAGCTAAAGATGGACAAGAAGGGTTGGGTCAACTTCTCGAGCATTCCTTCGACCTGGTTTTGTTGGATGTAATGATGCCCAAAATGTCTGGGTTCGATGTATGTAAAGCAGCTAGAAAAGAAGGCGTCAAAACTCCAATCATATTTCTTACCGCTAAAGGGGAGGAAATTGATAAAGTCTTAGGACTGGAATTGGGGGCTGACGACTATATCACAAAACCCTTTAGCATCCGGGAGTTGGTTGCGAGGGTAAAAGCAGTCCTTCGCAGAACAGAGGGCACATCAGATGAAAAAGAAAGTCCAAAAGAATTAGAGGTTGGCAGGCTCAAGGTTGATTTCACGCGATACGAAGCCGTGTCCAATGGTGAAGAAGTCAAAATGTCGCACAAAGAATTTGAAGTGTTGCTGTATCTGCACAAGCACCAAAATGAGATTGTTAGCCGTTATCAGTTACTGGAAGATGTTTGGGGTTATGAAGCCACACCTACAACCCGGACAGTCGACAATTTTATTTTAAAACTCCGTCAAAAAATAGAGGAGAACCCTAACGATCCAAAATTCATTTTGACTGTACACGGGGCTGGATATAAGTTGATTGGGTAGTCCGGTCCTTTGTACCGTAGTAAGTAATCATAGGAATTTCATAATATCGCTCACAATAGTAGCGATCATGAATGTGATGATGAGTGCCCATCCTGCCTTACGAATTGAATTGAAATCTTGCAGAGAGACCTTTTTCTTTATTATTACTTCAATGAGAATGGGAATGCTTTTTAGTGCTGCAGATCTTGGCATTGGTAGAAAATCCCAGAAAAACACAAGTGCCAAGAGTAATGCACTTACCCGGAAGAAGTTTTTTGGGCCACTGTCAAATAACCCAGAGATACCAACAGGCCCATTTAAGTTCTTATTAGGGCTAATATCTCCAGTGAAAATTTTTGTGAAGGCTTTAAGGTTAACCCCAACAACTCGGAATGGCCTTTTAATTCCGGTCGATAATGCTTCCCATAATGTTTTGGATACATAAGAGTATTTAATAATACTTTTAGCATAGAACCCAATCTTTCCATCCTCATCAACCGCCAATTCCGTCCGATAGACCCGTTCGTCTCTCTGAATTTTCAACAAAACTGATTCGTTGCGAAATTCCTGAAAGTAGCGCTGCATTTCCTTCATGCTACTGACAGGTTGATCGTTGATAGATAAAATCACATCACCCGGTAATATACCAGCGCTTTCCGCAGCTTTGCCGGGAATCACAGTACTGATTCTATATGGAGAATTGGGAACCAAGAAGAATTCTTCAGAATCTAATCTATCAACGACATCCAACCAGAGTACCGACAATTGAAAAACTTCTCCGTCTCTAGAAATTTTGTATTCAGTCTGGTCGTCGGAAAGTACGCGAGGCCCAACGACATCTCCGAATCTCTCATATTCCTGACCATTAATCTGTAGTATTTTATCGCCTTTCTTAAATCCTTGATCGAATGCTCCTCGAGAAGGGAAAATGCCGTACTTGTTTAATTCTTCTTTTGACAAGTAGGTGTCCACTTCTTGATATGACAGTACCGAAAATATCAACATGGATACCAATAATGCACTTATCGACCCGCCAAAAGTTGCGAACAGTCTGGAATACCATGGCCGATCATAAAGTTGCCACTCATAGGTGATGGGCACTTTGGCACCTTCATGATATTTGTAAAACCGAGCCAAAAAAGGCAGTGGGATGAAAAGTCCAATATATACTTTCAATTTTCCAAGTTTCAACTGGATGGCTTCATACTTCCCAAAACCGAGGAAAATGGCTTCATCATGAATTCCTAGTTTCAAAGCCAGAAAAAACTTACCTACCAGATAAACACTATTGATAAAGAGTAGGCCAAGAAGGTACAAATAAAACGAATCCATCGCTTGTTTTGGTTAAAGCTTCTTTATATAATGCAAAGTGTGTTCACTCCGTAATACCCATCAACTCTTCCTCCGTATAAGGTTGACCACTTGGTCTGGCGTTCCTCAGTTCTTTGATCATATCACCTGTCGACTCCCATCGAGATTCTCCAAATGCATTATTGATATACATGATCAGGTTGGATAGGTCTTCATCGGAGATATTAGGATTGGCCAATAAACCAGGCATTTGCGCATTGAATTCATAGCGCTGACCGTTGACATGCAAAGGTCCTTTCATTCCATGCAGGAGTAAGGCAGCCAGTCGCCTGTTTGGTCCTTTGATATATTCTGAATTGGTTAGCGGAGGCGCAAGCCCCTCTGTTCCTTGCCCCAGGTCGCCATGACAAGCAGTACAAATTTCCCTAAATAACTTCAGTCCTACCGTGCGATTATCAGACGGTAAAACCGCACGCCGGTGAATCCAGTGTTTTGTGTCTTCCTCTCTATTCTCCTTCAATTTGGATAGATGACTCTTCAAAGTCGGGCTACTGGCCGTAGAAATTGTAACTCCCTCAACATCCATAGCGCTAAGAAACGCATCATGATACAACAACGTATCATAACGACTGGTCAGTGTCAACAAATTGGTATCTTCCGGAGCTTGTTGCGCCAAATATGATATCATATAGAGATCTACGATTGGATCCCTTTTGGCAATCAATGACTCAATTAGCACATTCCTTTTTTCACCAGTTAATAAAAAGTCAGCTTCAGTCAATAGTTTCAACGCATGAGCGGTTACATTCGTCTTGTTTTTTGAAATGGTCTTTATCAAAAGGTCTCTATTCAGGTCATCACGTCCTTCAAGAACGTATAGCGCGTGAATTATACTTAGGTCATTGTCAGCTGTAGTTATGTAAGCGCTCACCTGGGTGTTGACTTCCGGATCCGAACTTCTGATCAACAGCTGCTGCACCCGATCCCTGATCCATCCGTTCGCATGTCCTAACAACTGCACCAACGTCTCAGTTTCTGAATCAATTAGCTCAGGAACAGGAGAAGTTTCTTGATTGGAAGAAGATACTTTTAAAATACGTCCCATGGCAATCAAGGTATCAAATCCTCGTAAGGCAACCTTGTCTCGCAGGTAAGTAGTCATGTACGCCTGGTGTTGTATGATCCCACGGTGTAAATCCACGATGTACATGGCTCCGTCAGGTCCATTGTACAAATTCACAGGGCGGAACGCCTCGTCCGTAGTTACCAGAAACTCTTTACCAATCTCAGCTTGTTCTCCTCTGGTATAAGGGCCTTCAAAATGCAATACATTCCTTTTGACAGCATTTATTTCAGGCACGCAAATAAAAGCGTTTTGATCATGGGTTTCGGGGAATGTACCACCGCGATAAATTAACGGCCCACAAGCAGAGGTTACATTGACCAACATACTGTCTGCATCCAGTACCCCTGGCTGATAGCCACGGTTAACCATGGTTGCCTGAATGGGGTAAACTCGCTGATTATCGGTCAGTACCTTCCCTATTCCTCCTCTGGGTTGCCAATAGGGATTCTTAATGTGCTGGTTAGGTAAGACAAAATCTCCTGCTAGTTGAGTTGAATTATCATTATAGTATAATCGCCCAAAATTATCTTTGGAGATTCCCCACTGCCCTCTAAATGAAGTGACTTCTTTGACCCATCGGTCATTGATACGTCGGTAACGGTAATGAGAACGGGAGTTGTAGATCCAGTTGTCGATATTCATCATTAGTCCATTGGCCTGGTGTTCAACATTTCCCTCAGTGGCATACAAGGAGTCGACTAATGTGCGCTTTCCTGGCAAATCATTTTCTATTTCTACAAACCAAAGGTTAGGAGGTTCGGCATATAGCAGGCCACCATAAACATGAGCGATTGCCCGAGGAAGCACAAGGTTGTCGAGAAAAACTTTGGAATTGTCCATTTTGCCGTCACCATCCTTATCCTCGAGGATCAAAATGGAACCTGTAGGTTCTTTTTCAGTTTCTCCGGCGATGGTTTCCATGTAGCCAGGCATTTGTGTCACCCACATTCGTCCCTGATCATCAAAGTCCATCGCTACGGGTGAATTCAACATAGGTTCAGCAGCGATCACTACAAGGTCAAACCCAGCTTCAATTTGATATCCTTCCAATGGAATCTCAGGTTCCTGAAAATCCTGCTTACAGGACATGAAGATAGAAAGTGCAACAATGCAAAAGGTAATTGTAGTCAGGTTGAGCCTCATGACCACAAGATAAAATGCAATTTTTAATTGTACATAGGATTCTTACTTCCGTCTGAAGTTACCTGTGAACTCAGGCATAGGAACGTACGTCTCATCACCAGAAACCTTCGGAAACTTCTTGTCCTTCCACTGTCTCTTAGCTTCCTCAATTCTGTCCTTTGTGGACGCTACGAAATTCCAAAAAATCTCTCGTCTCTCTCCGAAAGGCTGACCACCGAATAACAATACCCGAGTCTTCGGTGCCAGTCGAATTTGGCAGGCATCTTCGGTTTTAGAAACCAGCATATTCCCTTGCTCAATCATATGGTCGCAAGCTTTTATGGCGCCTTCCACAATGCAAATGCCAATTTCACCTTGTAGCTGACCTCCGATTTTAAGTTCATAAGATTCCTCAGATTCAATGTCCATCATGAACAATTCGGAATGAACATTCACAGGAGATTTTTTGCCGTAGCCCTCCCCCGCTACCAAAGTAAATTGTGTTGTTCCGTCTGACCACCTGGGCAACTTCTCTTGCTCTACGTGTTGAAATTCGGGTTCCATTTGCTCGAGGTGCCTAGGCAGCGCAACCCAAATCTGATAGCCATGAACACTTCTGATTTGTCCATCCCGAAATGCCTCAGGCGTACGTTCCGTATGTGTAACACCTTTACCAGCCGTCATCCAATTCACAGAACCAGGCTCAATGAGTTGACGAGTGCCTGTGCTATCCTCATGAAAGATAGCCCCGTCCAGCAGGTAGGTCAGGGTAGAAAGTCCGATATGCGGATGTTGATCCACATCCAGGTAATGATCTGGTCCAATCTCTGAAGGCCCCATATGATCAATGAAAATAAATGGCCCCACCATTCGCTTCGTGCGAAATGGGATCAATCGGCCTACCAGGAAATCACCGATATCACGGCTTCTCTCCTCAATGATAAGATCTGAATTGGACATGACTAAAGGTAGCGAGATCGAGGTTATTTATCTAAATAAACTGTGTTGTTGACGATATATTTCGTTCTCTCGTCAGCACTTGAATTATCTTAATGTAGTTAAAGGAAATTGAAGTAAATCCCCCGCATATTTGAGGGGATAACACACCGCACTCATGAGCAATCAAGTCAAGATCACTTCAAAAGAATTACTTTCAGACAACTGGTACTTTCTACATCGGTATGCCTTTGAGATCCAACAAGCCAATGGCTCCTGGGACAAGCAAATGCGAGAAGTGTATGACCGTGGAAATGGTGCCACCATCCTGCTTTATAACCCATCTCAATCTACCGTAATTCTAACACGGCAGTTCCGTTTACCTACGTTCGTCAATGGCAACGAAACCGGTATGATGATCGAGGCTTGCGCGGGTCTTTTAGATAAGGACAGCCCCGAAGATTGTATTCGAAAAGAAACGGAAGAAGAAACAGGGTATCAAATCTCCAATGTTCAAAAAGTCTTTGAAGTGTACATGTCCCCTGGTTCAGTAACGGAGATCCTTTATTTCTTTATTGCTGAATATACGCAAGACATGAAAGTCAGCGAAGGTGGTGGACTGGCACATGAACAAGAAAACATTGAAGTGTTGGAATTGAGTTTTCAGGAAGCCTTGGACATGATCAAAACTGGTAAGATCAAAGATGCCAAAACCATCATGTTGTTGCAGCATCTGGTGATTGAAAAAGTGATTATGTGAGGTATGTTATTGTTCTACTTCCTTCACATCGCCATCTATCCTGCCTGTATCTGCTCAATATTTCAGTGAAACGATCTTGCAATCAAAGAAAAACGTCTCAAAAAAATCCGATATGTTCGAGACGTTACTTTTCTTATCGATGCCACGGAGGTCCTTCGAATAGATCCACGCACAATAATGTATATCACACCTCCAGCTCCTTATCAGTTTCTTTACCCCTTTGGCAATTTTGAGAAAACCGACTTAAATCAAGTCATTTGTCTTTGGTGGAATGCTCACTTTCCTGAACAAAAATCATGTCAGAGCTTTCTTATTAAAACTACCAACATCTTGAACGAACCTCTTAACAAATATTTAGTAGATACTACGATGGTGAAACTCCCGATCGAGGCACCGGATGAGACACTCACCGTCATTCAATTGTCAGATGAGAGTGAACGGAAATTTGCTAAAGAAATTGGATTTCACATTAATGAAGAGAATTATATGGTCACTCCTTGTAGGCAACAAATAGCGCAGACTTTTTCCTGATTGCTAAAGTGCTGGAGGAAAATGATCATTTTGATGAAGTACTGACTTATTACAGAAAAGCAAAGGAGAATTCTGACAAAGGCTTCTACCAGTTGATTTATAAATTTGCCCTAATCCAGATTAAAAGCGAATTGATATGATCCAACTACTTGGTATCCCTTACGACCTCAATTCTTCTTTCCTAAGAGGTCCGTCTTATGCCCCTCCAAGAATCAGGCTTTCAGAGACAGAAGGTTCCGCCAATCGATTTACAGAGGCGGGCATTGATATTCAAGAAGGTACGATCTATAATGATGCTGGCGACCTGACATTCGAAGATCCCAACCCGGAAAAGGTATTTAACACCATCCGGTCTAATATCTCCTCATTAATTGCAAATGGGGATCAGGTACTGTCTTTAGGAGGTGATCACTCGGTGAGCTATCCGATCATCAGTGCTTTCACTGATCAGTATGCCGGATTAAACATCCTACACCTCGATGCGCATGCGGATCTCTACGAAGACTTTGAAGGCAACCGCTTTTCACATGCCTCGCCTTTTGCCAGGATCATGGAAGAAGGAAAAATCAACTCCCTTACACAAGTGGGGATAAGGACCTTCAATACGCACCAAAAAGAACAAGCTAAGAAGTACAATGTGCAAGTGATTGAGGCAAAGGATTTTCATTTGGATTTGATCGATAGACTGCAAGGACCTTTATACATTTCGTTGGACCTGGATGTACTGGATCCTGCTTTTGCTCCGGGCGTATCGCACCATGAACCTGGGGGGTTGTCTACTCGAGATATTCTTCAAGTCATTCAGGCAGTGAATGTTCCCGTTGTTGGGGCGGATATTGTGGAGTATAATCCCATGCGAGACCTCAATCACATGACCGCCATGGTTGCCTATAAATTAATGAAAGAGTTGATGGGTAAGATGTTGACACTTTGATATAATGAAGGGAGACAATATGATATTGCCTCCCGTTCCTGGCGGCGGAAATAAAGCTCCGTTGAGTTTGTTATTTCTTTTGCTTGTCTGCCAGTTGGCTTAC
This sequence comes from Cyclobacteriaceae bacterium, assembly GCA_965215825.1. Lineage (GTDB taxonomy): Bacteria > Bacteroidota > Bacteroidia > Cytophagales > Cyclobacteriaceae > JAWPMT01. The sequence continues at coordinate 5,126,255 of CBDCEM010000003.1, forward strand.
CGTTTCCGGCAACTCCGGATCAATCAATTTTCCGCTTACATCATAATTGGTAATAAAGACATTATCAATGATGCTTCTGTCATCTCCTCCAACTCGTGAACCATCTTTATCATAGGTCCAAGTGATAGAGTTTGACCCTGCAGGCACTTCAAACCGAAACGTAAATGGTCCACCAATTCCTGAGATACCATCCACTTCTTCTCCGTTAATCGCCCAGATCAGGTAATCAAAATTAATCTCACTTGAAATCCAGACATCAAATTCTACAACTGCAGCAATTTCATTGTTCATGTTAAATGTCAATACCGATACTTGGTTATGGTCGATATTACCACTGTATAAGCTCATATTATCTCTACGGGTGTCGATGCCAGATCCATAAACATCATTTCCTCCAATGAACCAATTGGCATCACCACTTGTACCAAAACCAGTAGCAGTACCATCGTCGAAATCGTCGAAGAAATCAATGTGACTATTACCTGTGGCTCCCTGAGGGCCTTGGGGTCCTTGAGGACCTGTGGCGCCGTTCTGGCCATCCGCTCCATCCTGACCATCTGCTCCGTTCTGGCCGTTCGCTCCAGTCTCTCCCTGCGCTCCGGTAGCGCCTGTAGAGCCCGTTGGTCCTCTTTCGCCTGTTGATCCTTGTGGCCCGATCGGTCCTTCGGGGCCCTCACATGCTAGAAACATGCAGAGGACAATCATAAATAAATTTCTGGTGTGCTTCATTTCTATCAAATTTTCCATCAAAATAGAGCCGCGTGCCGTCCATTTTTGTAAATTGGAAGCGACCTGCACGCTCATTGACGTGAATGACGAATTTCAGGAAGTGAATTATAATATTTTAGATGCACCGTTCCACACCACCATCCATTCTTCTGTTTCTATTTTTTTCCCTAACCGCCCAAATAACACTGGCAACAGAGCAACAAACGATCGACAGCCTCAAACAAGCTCTGGCGGAGCAAAAAGTACGGGGAGAAGCAATTCATGCAACGCTGTACGAATTAGGTGTGGAATACTATTATGAAGGCGCATATAGTCAGGCATTCGAAAATTTAGAAAAAGCGTTGTTGGAACTAGAGACTTCACAAGACGCCTTATGGTCAGCAAAAATCCTTCACCGATTAGGGCAGGCATATCTGGCAACTGATCAATATGTATTGGCAATCGAACACTTTCTCGAATCAGCGGAATTCAATGAAGAGCTAGAACGATTCGACGCATTGGCTACAAATTACAATCAAATAAGTTTAGCGTTTATTCGGCAGCGCGACTATGAACAAGCCATTCAATTTACGAGACAAGCCATATCCGTTCTTTCGGACAAGTCTGATTATAAGAAAGTACTCGCCCAAACTTTAAATAACCTGGGATTACACTTCAATAACCTGGGGACCTACGATAGTGCTATTTACTATCACAAGAAAGCCGGAGCTATATACGATTCTCTTGGTTTTCCAGGCGAAAAAGGAAAAGCATATAACAACGTATCAAATAGTTACCGTGAGAAAAAAGATTTTAAAAAGGCACTGGAATACAGTTTAGAAGCTTTGAAACTGAAAGAAGCCGCTGGGAACCATCTGAGTCAGGTCTTCTCACTGCTCCTGTTGGCAGATATCTACAATGATATGAACCAGCCACTCAAAGCCATTGAATTTGCCGAAAGAGGTCTCGAATTATCAGAAACTCATCAATTCGCGGATCGAAAACGAGTTGCGCTACTTCGACTTTCTGTGTCTTACGAACTTGTCAGAAATTATCAGCAGGCACACATCTATCACAAACAGTATACGCTTATGCAGGACAGCATCTTCGACCAGCGTAGATACAGACAGATCGCAGCACTTACCAAAAGATACGATTTGGAAAAAAAAGAACAACAACTGGCGTTGCAGGCTTCACAATTAGAAAATCAGGAAGCTAAGATCAAACAACAAAGAACAGTAACACTTTCATTACTTGCCATTGGTGTCCTCTTATTAGCGATTACGAGTATGCTGATTTTGCTAATCTGGTCCAAGAATCAAAGAAATCGAGTCATTAGCAAACAAAATATTCAGCTAAATGAACTCAATAAAACAAAAGATAAATTTTTTGGCATTATTGCTCATGATATACGAGGGCCCATTATCGCATTGCAAAGTGTCGCCAGTCAGATCTCTTTCTATCTGAAGAAACAAAATACCGAAAAACTCATTGATGTTGCACAACAAGTAAGTGATACTTCCTCCAGACTTAATGATTTATTGGACAATCTACTGAGTTGGGCATTGCTTCAAATGGAAAATGTCCCTTACAATCCAGATGCCGTGAATTTGAAAGCTGTCACCGAAGAAAACCTGCGTCTATTTCATGGAATGGCCTCGAATAAAAACATCAATCTTACCTCGGATATTGAAAATGATCTTTTCGTAATAGCTGATGAAAAAGCACTACATGCAATTCTCCGTAATCTGATAAGTAATGCTATTAAGTTCACAAAACCTGGAGGCAACATATCCGTGGATGCGGAAATCGGGAACAAGGCTTTTGTGAAGATTAATGACACTGGAACTGGAATGCCTTCAGAAAAACTTGCCGATTTGTTTACGATAGGGAATAAGAGTGATGTCGGCACAGATGGTGAAAAAGGAACTGGCCTGGGACTGGTTCTTTGCAAAGAATTAGTTGAGTTGAATCACGGAAAAATTGAGGTCAACAGTACCGTTGGTAAAGGGTCAAAATTCACATTCGATTTACCACTAGCTGCTGCATAACACACATGACCACCGAAAATATCAAAGTCCTCATTGTAGAAGATGAAGCCCTGTATGCAAATTCCCTGGAGATTTTAATTGATGAATTGGGCTATGAACTCGTTGCCATCGTTGCTGACGCTAAATCCGCTCTACAAGAGATCGAAGAATCAATGCCAGATCTATTACTGGTCGACATCAACCTGGAGGGGGCTATGAACGGCATAGAACTGGTACAAATTGCTCAACATATTAAAGTGACTCCAGCGATTTTCATTACATCTTTCGCTGACGAAGCAACTTTTGAAAAGGTAAAGGTGCTGACTCCTTTTGCCTTTATAACCAAACCCTTTGATCAGCAACAATTGCAGCGGGCAATTGAACTGGCAGTGATACACATTACTCAGAAAAATGACGAAGAGACTTCAAAGGAACAGCCCTGGAGCGATTTCGCATTTAAGGATCATATTTTCGTCAAAGTTCGATCTAAGATCAATAAAATTCGGATAGACAGTATTGACTATCTTGAAGTTGATGATCGTTATTGCACACTCGTTTCCGGGGAGCATAAGTATGTGGCAAGAGTAGGTCTGAATGAAATGGAAGAAAAACTATCAGGAAATCAGTTTTACAGGACACACCGAAAGTACCTTGTGAATTTGGAAAAGGTAAGTTCCATTAACGTAGCAATGAACACCATCGCTCTGGGTACGGTAGAATTACCGATCAGCCGAAGCAGTAAAGAGGAGCTCTTAAAGAAATTGAACTGGTTAAGTTAGTTCTCAATATCACTTGACCAAATTAAGATAGCCTTCCAGGCTTACTTCATCGCCATCAACACCGATGGCTCTGACCTTATAAACATACGTATCGGACTTCTGTAGTCTACCATTGTATTTGCCGTCCCAGCCTATCTCCATGTCATTGGTTGAAAAGATCATTTCCCCCCACCGGTTAAATATCCTGAATTCCAACAAGGACTCTAATAACCATCCCTTGACGAAAACCAAATCGTTAACTCCGTCTCCATTAGGTGTGAACGATTGGGGCATGCTTATAAAAGAGGGTGGAATGACATAGACGGACAGATTGTAGGTGGAGTCAAAGCACCCTTTTATGTCCTGAACGTACAAGTCAAAGAAAGCATCTTCCAGGGGAGAGACTTCTGGTCCATCACAATCCAGACAACTCAGGTCCTCATCAGGGGAGACAGTGAAGTCATAAAGTTCTTCTAATACAATCGGAAGTTTAGCTGTTTTTCCTTCCTGGATGGTGGTGTCCCAATCAGAGAAAAGATAGGGTAAAATCACCTGAATGACAGTATCCAGCGACTGAACACAACCCGCGTAATTTTCTTCAGTTAAGGTGAGCGTAAAAGATGAATCAGGGATAGCGGTAACCAAGCTACCGCTCCCTGACCCAAAATACTCAGCAGGCCCCCATCGATACAAACTAGAATCGTTTGGATCATCAATGGTTCCAGTGAGCTCTTCTCCATAGCACAACGTGTCCGATGATATTGTAAAGTCTATTTCTGGCAGTCCTTCTACTACCACATATCTGGAAATACTATCTACACAGCCGAATTCAAAGTTTTCCACGATCTGTGTAATTAAAATTGTTTGTGGGTCTGGAGAAGTAAATGAAGTTTCCACATCGGGAATTGAACTTTCTCCTGGAATGATCCATTGATAAGTATCGGCATTTTGTGCCCTACTTTGAACAACTATCTCCTCTCCGATGCATAAGACACTATCTTCCACACCATCTCCATTCAAGGTGAGAAAATCGGCTTTGACATCATGAAAGAATACAGTATCCGAAACTTCCGAAGTACAACCATTTTCAGAAAAGAGGAACAACCGGGCGACCGCCTGAAAATTATCAGGAGTGGACCGATAAACATGACTTGTATCTATGACCTGTCCCAGGCTAAAACCATCGCCAGAAGTAATCAGGGCTCCATCTCCGAAAACCCAGGCCATGGAATCGACATCCACGGTATCCATAGCCGTAAACGGAACCAGGTCACCGGCACAGATTTGGTCATCCAACAAATCAAAACTTGCTTCAGGTGCATTCACATTGAATGCGACTGATAAAGAATCAATGCAACCATTGTCGGTCTCAGCCATCAGTGTAACTTCCCAGGTGCCTTTGCTGTAGAAAGAACTTACCTCCGAAGAGTTGCTGGTAATTCCGTTTCCAAGATCCCAAAGTAGCGAGTAGCTACTATTTGAGAAAGTCGTATCCGTCAGTGTCACAAATAGTGGGTCGCAATACACAGTATCCGAACTACTATCAGTATTGAAGGCAAAACCGACCTGTGGTGAAGTTTGAACCGTAATGGTTCGATCTACGGAATCTCTGCATCCTTCAGCAGTTTCCCCGTAAAGCGTAATTACATAGTCGCCTTCGGCATCAAATGAGATCGGTCCTAGCTGGAGCGTATCAAGCACATCGACGATGGAATCGTCATTGACATCCCAGGAATACATCAGGCCTTCATTATTGGAGCGATCACGTGCGGTCAAAGTAAATTCCTGGTCTGTACAGCGTCCATTACCATTGCCAGGATCAATACTTGTTCGCAATGCAAGGGGCTCATAATATAGTGTTGCCAGCGTATCCTCAATTGCATAAGCACATCCAAGGCTATCAGCCATTCTCATTGACACAAAGATGGAATCACCAATAGCAGCGCCCACGGTGTAGTTTAGATTCAAATCGGTACCACCGAAGATGGTATCCGTCGTTAAGCTGGAAATCAACCATGTGACTGAATCCAGAGTATTATCTGAAGTTGCAGTGGCACTTAGGTTGAAGGTCTGACCATTACATAAAAATGTATCACTCACTGCCAGTGTCGGGATAATGATATCCGGATCATAGGCGAAAGTTGCCGTATCTCTACAGCCATTATCATCTTTGACAACCAGCCAAACCTCCTGTGGCTGACTTAATGTATCTGGTATCTTATATACCAAAGAATCATAGGAATGTGTATAAGGCCGTTGAACTTCTTTGATCGTTGGGAATTGATAACTATAACCTCTGCAAGCAACATCCACCGAACCGCTGGCATCAAATTCTATTTCACCGCCAGCACAGGCCAATGAACCACCGGACAGAGCGGCTGAAACCTGTCGTACCATTACCTGATGTGAAACTTCATCTGCATCACATCCTGAATCATCCGAAATCGTCAGTCTTACGGTGATATCTGCCCCTGACACCCCACTATGTATATAGGTATGGTCTGGTTCAGCCACAGTAGAATTACTTCCATCTCCAAAGTCCCAATTCAAAGTTTGTGTCCCGGTAGAAACGGAGGAAGAATAAAATCGATAGTCTAGCGGCGCATCACAATTACTTCCGAAAGCAAATGCTGCTTTATTACCATTTACCTGAATGTTTTGAACATGGGATTCAGAAAGGCAACCAGCAGATTCCACGACAAGAGTAACTTCATGCGATCCTACTTCGGTAAATCCCCATTTCACAGTACTCTCAGAAGATTGATGATAAACACGGTTGCTGTCTGCATAGAAATGAAAGGCATCGATCAGGTTGAAATCAACCATAGCCGTATTGGTCACCAGATTAAAGGAATCTTCCTTGCAAGTGGTCGTGATCGCAGTTCCGCCAAGGTCTTCAATAGTAAAACTGATATCACTGGGATCAAACGATTTACCTACATAAACCTGCGAAGCAAAAGAAGTATCCTGACAGCCTGAACTGTTTTCCACCGCCACAAAAACATCATAAGTTCCTGGTGCTGTATATGTATGTACCCATTCATTTTGCTCCGTCGTAAAGTTCGTGTAACCGCTACCTTCTCCAAAATCCCAGGACCAGGAAACCAAAGGATCAGTATCGCTCACGGTAACACTATCCGTGACTGTGATTTCCGCACTGGTCTCACAAAGCAAAGCCGAACCACTATTGAACCAGACCCTTGCAGAAAGAGGCGTATGTACAAATTCAACGGCAGTTGTATCAACACAGCCGGTAACGCCATCGGTAACAATCAAATCCGTGTTATAGATGGTCTCAGCAACGAGGCCATATTCCAATGTATCATTTGGGTCAAAATAGGTAGCCGTGGCATTTGCGCTGGTTTCATCGGAAGAACTCGTCAGAAAATCTCCGACAAAATCCCATTGATATGTAGGAGAATTAGCATCTGTACTTATCAGCTGATAATCTACATTAATAGGGTTATCGCAGCCATTACCAGGATCCGCGATGGCACTAATTTGGATTTCCTGCACATACACCGAATCGATAATAGTAGGCGGAGTACAGCCAGAAACGGTAAGATCCAGACTAATGTATTTCATGCCTCCGGTACGGTAAAAAATCTCCATAGCTGCTATGTCAGAAGTATCCTGAATGCTGAGAAATCGATTTTGTACTGAATCAAAGTACTCCGCTCCATCACCGTAATCCCAATCTATTGACCGGTAGCTGGATCCTATCGAGGAAGAAATGGTCAATGGTACATCCTTACAGACTGTATCCGGAAGGATGATGGAGGGAGCACCAATTGATTCAGTAGTCGTTAATGAGTCTCGGCAACCACGAGAATTGGTTGCAATTAATTGAATATCATAAGCACCAGAAGTATAATTTCTTAATGATGGCGTCTCTTCTGTGCTCGAGCCGCCATCACCAAAATCCCATTGATAAGTCAAGGCATATACATCCGTCGTACTATTAGTAAAAGTGATCTCTGAACCAGACTCACAAGGCGTGCTTGAATTCGTTTCGAAATCAACAGCCGGAGTGTCCCAAACTTCAATAAAATCATCCTCACTGGCATAAGGCGTACAAAGGTCAATTCCAGTTGCAAATTCAACGGCCACCTGATATCGCGATCCAGGCCCCAATGAACTAGTATAGGAGTAAGTCACTGTGTCATCAGAGGAAGTCAATGAATTTCCATCACCGAAAATCCATGTCAGGTCACCAATCGGGAGGTCTCTCTTCGAAGTTGAAAAACTCAACTCATACCAGAACTGAACATCAAAAGGTGCGCAACCTTCGGTCGCTGAAGAAAAAATCGTTACTTGCGGAATTTCATAAACCTCCACAGAATAGGTCGCCGACGGTGTGGTGGTGGTAGCATCACCGTAAGCACTTACGGTATATGTACCCGCATCAGGTAGGGTGTAGACATAAGCCACGGTATCCCCGGAAATTCTGGTCCCATCTCCAAAGTCCCACCAGTACGTCGTGCCGGAACCAAAACCATTCAGAACAAATGACTGATCATTGGAAACACACCCATTTGTAGTGGCAAGTGTTTGCCCAACAACATGGTAGCAGGAAATAAAAAACAATAGAGCGACAAAGCCAGTCCGCATGGATTAACTAAACAATTGGCGAGTAATAAAACTGTCGCTATAGCTGATGAGCGATTGTAGTGGTTGAACAGCAGAAGATTAATGACTAAGCAGCTCAAATAGCATGTTTTTGTGTGCCGAGCTGAAGCAAATATCATAGAATTATTCAAAAAAATAACATTTAAGTACAAAAAAAATTACATTTTCCTTGTTTTTACCAGGATGCTGCTCCTATCTTGCGCAGAGATAGCTAGGACAAAAAGACAACTGACACGAATCTGTTCAATTCGCCTCGTTGTATGAAAAAACGATTTTCCACGCTCTCGCCAGGGTTGCTTTACCTGCTACTCGCCATCCTTTTCTACGGACTATTTGAGTATTCTTATTACTCACGGACCAAGCTCAAAAAGCCATTTCACGCGTGTTTTTTACCAGAATCCAACGTTTTTGCCTCAGTTTGCAATGAACATCTCACTATCGGGGATTCCAGTTTACCACAAGTCAATAAGAAATTTCTCATTCAGATACATATAGTCCGGGATTCACTCGGAGAAATACTGACTGATGCAGAAGTTACTACTGTCAAAAACAGTGTAGCCGGAGCCAGCGATGCCTTTTCTGGCATTGGCATTTCCTTTGCAACCGAAGACAGTGTCCGTATCATTGAGAATTATCGATTTAATCTACCAGAGGAAACCTGGAGATTGGATGAAATGGTGAAAAACCATGCTGTAGAAGATCGAATCAACTTATTTGTTTTCGACGCCTTTGCAGGTGTATTGGATGGCGCCGCAGGCATTGCCTCAGGGGAAAGTATGTTTTTGCCCTATGCGTCACTCGAAAACAGTGGGACAGTCACACACGAACTCGGGCATGTTTTTGGATTGGCCCACACCTTTGGCTCAGGAGATGTAATTGCGGCTGCACAAGGAGAACCATTCGATGCTTCTACGGAGTTAGTAGACGGCAGCAATTGTGAAACTGCCGGCGACCAGGTTTGTGACACCCCCGCGGACCCGTACATCCCTAATGATCCTAATGGTACAGTATGGATCGACACCAACTGTGTCTATGTCTATGACGGCCGCGATACCAATGGGGATTATTATGAGCCCGACATTGACAACATCATGGCTTACTACTTCCCCGATGATCCTTGCTACTGTAACGGGGGATTCAGCAGGGGCCAGCTTCGAAAAATGGCAGCAACCTACAACAGAAATGATTGGTGGTAATGAGAAGTCTAGTTGTATGTGGCGTATTAGCCCTATCGTTAATGCCGCAAATTCTTCCTGCTCAGGATCCTCATTTTTCGCAGTTTTATGCATCTCCTTTACTGCTTAATCCAGCCATGGCAGGCGACCATAAAGGCCCTGTACGAGCCGCATTCGTCAATCGCCGGCAATGGGACCAGCTTGGGAAACCAATTCAGACTTCAGGAGCGAGTGTCGAGTCGAAAATATGGCTGAACGGCGATTATCTTGGATTTGGCGCGCTGTTCGTTAATGACAAAGCGGGACAAGTAGGATATGTTACCAATAGTTTCTTCCTCACCACAAGTTACCTAAAACAATTTGGCACTAACATGTTATCAGCGGGAGTCCAACTGGGGATGTATGATACTGGAATTGACCCCAATCAGACGTTCCCATCACAATTCAATGCCACCACAGGTGCTTTTGATTTGGGAACTAATAATGAAACATCCCTAGATTTTAATCGCCAACAAATGGATATCAATCTGGGCATCATGTGGCATTCTGTCATCAATGGTCGTTACCAGATGAAGACGGGATTTTCCATCGCCCACCTGAACCGTCCTAACGAGGCGCTTTCGGGTCAACGAGTAGTTACTCCTTTGAGGTATGCGCTCCATCACCGTTCCTACTACCGAATAGATGCCTCCTGGTCACTTATTTCCGAAAGCCAATTGATGTCCACCGCAACTGCCAAACAATTCGGAACGGTTTTTCAGGTAAAACGCCACTTTAACGAAGAGGTAGCTATGTTTGCCGGACTTGGGTACCGTGGCTATGGTATTTCAAACGATGGAGCTATTCTTGTCACTGGTCTCACATATGGTTTGGTCGATCTTGGAGTTAGTTATGACTGGAATATCTCACCTTTAAGCCAGGAAAGCACCCAAAAAACAAGTTTAGAAATTACACTCATCATTAACACGCCTGAACCGCGACGCAAACGCTCGGTGATCTATAAAAAGAATAAGCCCTGCCCGGTTTATGTAAACCCAAAAAAACCCGAATCACGTAAAAAATCATGACCCAACAATTCAACCCCTTTGTAGAAGCTCTTATGGATTACGTTGAGTGCCAAACGGAGCACTCATTGATGCTTCACAACAGCTATGGCGAACCAGAGGAAATGTCAGTGGAGGTGTTTTTTCGAGAGGGTGAAGATTTAAGTGAGCTTGAACAGCTCGCATTGTCCGCTTGTACTGGCAGTATTCTTGACCTGGGTGCAGGTGCCGGTGCGTTGAGTATGGTTTTGCAAGACCAAAATCAGTGTGTAACCGCTCTGGAAAATGACGCTGGTTGTGTCCAACTGATGCAAGCACTGGGAGTAAATAAGGTAAAGCACCAGGACTTTTGGGATTACAAAGATCAATTTGACACGGTTCTGGCCATGATGAACGGACTGGGACTTGCAGGTACGCTTGATGTCGTCCCCAAATTCCTGCAAAAATGTATGGCCCTGTTGAAACCAGGCGGACAACTCATATTTGATTCATCCGACATCAGCTACTTATATGCCGGTGAAGCAGAAGACAAGGCTTTCGATTACTATGGTGAAGTAAGGTATCGCTATGAATACAAAAACCAGCTTGGTGATTGGTTTGACTGGGTCTATGTCGACGAGGACACCTTATTTGGTATCTGCAAGGAGTTGAAACTCAATTTTGAAGTACTGTATACTGACGATTATCAACAATATTTAGGGAGAATCACTGCGAATAAGTAGCTACACCTTCAGTGTCTGTTGCACTGGGAGTCTGAGTTCATAGTCAAAGGTTTTATTGAATTCCTCTATGAATTTGTAACTCAACAAAGGCGACTCTTTTTCCATATTTTGATGAACGAAAAAGTAAAGCTTTTCAAGTCCCTGATCTTTCCACGCTTTTATTCGATCAATCCAGTCATGTAGTCTATCATAGTCACTGGCATGGTTGGCACCTACATATCTCACAAAAGCGACAGGTGTTGTCAAACGCATGTGCATGAGGTCTCTCCTACCTGCTGTATCAACAATGATATTCGCCGCATTGTGGGTTTCCAATAAAGCAAACAGATCTTCAGCCACCGCCTCATCATTGTACCAATCCGTATGGCGGAGTTCTACGGCCAAGGGAATGTCTTTAGGCCAGAACTCAAGTGCAGTTTGAAGTCGCTCTACATTTTTGGGTGCGAAATTGTTATGTAATTGCAGGAATACCATACCCAATTTATCTTCAAATGTCCGGATTGTCTGGCAGTATTCTTCCATGGACATTTCCACATTATTGAGCCGCTTGACATGACTGACATAGCGATGTACTTTTGGGAAGAACTTAAAGTCTTCAGGTGTCTTGTCTCGCCAGGCCGCTATCTGATCAGGCTGGTAGCTGTTGTAAAAAGTAGCATTGAGCTCTATGGAATTAAATTGCTGCGAATAGTACCCCAGCTCGTCTTTGGTCCCTCGAGGGTAAAATCCTTTCAGGTCACCCTTGTTCCACTTCGCACATCCGACAAAAACCTCTTTGAGACCACCTTTCCCCTTGGCCAGCGCAGCGGCTGTACCATGATGATCTGCAGGTATTGTAAAATCAACTGCCTCAGGATTATCAACGCTTCCGAATTTCATAGAAGTAATTAAAACACTTTACTCCAACTAATTTAAATAAAATAGTCAGTCAATCTGATGCTTCATCGACAATGAATCTAATATGTCCGCAAGTGTCGTGATTTCATTAACCTTACCCCCGAAACTTCAATTTGATTCATTTTGAAAACATACGGCATTGGAGGGCTGGGAGTAGATGAACGGATTTTCTCCGAATTGGATATCGGTTTTGAGCTTATCCCACTTAAGTGGTTAGCACCACAATCCGGAGAATCTCTGAGAAACTATGTGGCTCGTTTCGCGAAGCAAATCGATCAAAGTTGTCCCTTTTCAATAGTGGGTGTCTCATTTGGCGGAATCATTGCCATAGAATTGAGTAAGATCATGGACCCTGAGAAGATAATACTCATCTCATCTGCAAGCACCAGCGATGATATTCCACAGCTATTTAAACTGGCTGGAAAATCTGGTCTACTCAATATCATTCCAGGGTTCTTAATGAAACCACCAATGTTTCTGGCCAACTATTTCTTCAGTGTTTCTGATTCAAAACACAAACAAATTCTGAAAGAAATCCTGGCTGATACCGATGTACAGTTTATCAGGTGGGCCATAAAAGCAATTACTACCTGGGAAAACCCAAAAAGTCCAACTAATGTGATTCGAATACATGGCTCCTCAGATCGATTACTGAATTTTACCGAAAGTGAAAAGGTTATTGTGTTACACGATGCCGGGCATTTCATGATCGTCGATCGGGCTAAGGAGTTGAGCGAGGTGCTCAACAAGGTATTAGACGTTTAAAGGGGACAATTGAACTAGGCGTATTAAAATCGCATCAGTTTTTTTACAATTGCATCTAATACACGATCTGGCAATAACCTGGGTAGGTAATGGCTAATTAGAACTTGAGGCGCCATGGTATAACGCGTCCTGGGTTTTCGTTTTTCAAAAACTTTAAGAATTCTTCCAGCCAGAAAGCGGGGAGTTAATCCTCGGGCAATACTCTTCTTTACCTGGCCATTTTCAAATCTCTGGAGAATTTTGCCATAAGGCGTATCGTAGTAGGGTTCCATCTGAATGCTTTTCTCCCAAATGGGAGTTTTAACAGGCCCCGGTCTTATGACAATCACATCAATGCCATAGAGAAGAAGCTCTCTCCTAATGCTATGTGAAAGGCCTTCCACGGCAAACTTTGAACCGACATAAGGTCCAACAAAAGGCATTCCAAGCTTTCCGGAAACCGAGCTAATATTGATGATTCTTCCTGGTGCTGACAGGTGATTGGCCCGGGCACCTAACAATGGGGCAAAAGACTGGATACATTTCACCAGTCCAAATACATTCACTTGAAATTGATATTCAAAATCTGCAATGTCCACATGCAATGAAGGTCCTCCCACAGCAATCCCTGCATTATTGATCAATCCGCCAATCCCTTTTTGACCTACTTCCTTTTCGACCTGGGTTACAGCGGCTTCAATAGCTGCATAATCAGTCACATCAAATAGCAATGGGATAAACCCCTCTCCAAACTCGAGTGATAATTTATCTGCATCCTCCTGTTTGCGTACACTTCCAAAAACCCGATACCCTTTTTCAAGAAACTGCCGGGTCAGCGCGTGGCCGATTCCTGTGGAAACACCAGTAATGACAATACTATCACTCTTATTCATTTCCCTCAGCAATAAAAATATCGGCAAAAGCCTGAGGAACTCTTTTAGGGCGTAAGGAGCTTTTGTCTAGCAAACACCAGGTGGTTTTGGCTTCTACTAAAAGAGTTTCTCCTCTTAAAATCTGAACGTGGCGTTCGGATTTGGCTCCCTGATAATTCTGTACATAAGTCCTTGCGATCAAAGTTTCGCCAAGAAAAGCAGACCTTTTGTATTCCAGGTAGTGATTCAACACCACCCAAATATATTCCTCCTTCATCTCAGTAGTTGCCTTGAGGTTCCAATGAGCTTCGGCAACATCCTGTACCCATTGCAAGTAAACCACATTGTTGACATGGTTCAGGTCGTCCAGATGTTGACTTTCAACTGTGATTTCAAGTTCGAATCTCTCTTTTCCGGACATTATGAATCCAGGTATCCTTTCCGCTGTAAGCTATCGTAGATCTCCATACAAACCCAGGCATCTGTGGCTGCATAAAGTTGCTGACTGGCGGTTAATTCTTCATTCTCCCAATTGGAGGTTTGTTGATTCTTGGAAATCCGAGCCTCCAGAAAAATACCTGCCAGCTTCTTTACACCTCTATCTTCTACTCCCACTTCTCCGGCAACATCGTTTAATTCCAAAAATCCAGCCGGATGGAAATCAGAGATCTTTTGTAAGGCCTTGATGTCATCGAGGATACTGATGCCTACTTTGATAAGATCAGGATCAGCCATAAGGCTAACCAGGGAGGCTGGAAATCCGACTTTATTAACTCGAATTAAATAGGCTGTATCCAACGTAGACAATTGGATCAATGCTGTTGGGTGATATTGTCCTCTTTGAAAAGTGGGTTTCTTTTCTGTATCAAATCCCATACACTTCTGCCTGCGGCATTCCGAAATTACTTCCGGCAATTGGCCAGGTTCGTCGATCACAATGATCTCTCCACCAAAACGTGTCAATGGTAAATGTTGAATCTTTTCTTTGGGTATGGATGTGGGGAACATCAGGCAGCTTCCTGTTTAGTAGTGAGTTTTCTGATTTTGATACCCGCGTAGGCAAAGAAGATGGTCATCAGGGGGCTGATGATATTGAAAATACAATATGGCAAATAGGTCAGCGTGGAAACTCCCAATACTGTACTGTGATATGCTCCACAGGTATTCCAAGGTACCAATACCGAAGTTACCGTTCCCGAATCTTCCAGCGTCCGACTTAAATTTTCTGGCGCCAGACCTTTATCACGATAAATATCTGCGTACATTCTTCCTGGCACTACAATCGCCAAGTATTGATCTGAAGCGGTTACATTAAAGAAAACACAAGTACCAGCGGTCGAAGCTACCAGGCTTCCAGTTGACCGCACCATTGACAGTACAGCTGCTGCGATACATTTCAAAAATCCTGCCTTTTCCATGATGCCACCAAAGATCATGGCGGATAAAATCAGCCAAACGGTGTTGAGCATCCCTGACATTCCTTTCGATGACAATAATTCATTGACCATGTCATTCGAAGTGGTAATAGAAATTTTCCCATAGAGGGATTTCATAACGCCTACGTAAAGTCCTTTTGATCCGGTCATCCCAGCTACTTCAGCAACTATGTTTGGTTGGAAAATAATGGCGAAAAGCGCTCCCAATAGCGTACCCGCCAGCAAGGCGGGCAGCGCAGCTACCTTGCGCACAATGAGTACAACAACTACGACTGGGACTATGAACAACAATCCGGTGACATTGAACTTACTGGATATGGCCTGTAATATCACGTCAGTAGGGATTGCCTCGGAACTGGTATCCATCGTAAACCCTACGACTAAAAAAACCACCAATGCAATGGAAATGGAAGGCACAGTGGTAAGAGTCATATACCTGATGTGTGTAAACAAATCCGTTCCGGCCATCGCGGGTGCCAGGTTGGTGGTATCAGACAAAGGCGAAAGCTTATCACCAAAGTATGCTCCGGACAAAATCGCCCCGGCAATCCACCCAACGGGTATTCCCAATGCTGTTCCGATGCCAATCAGTGCGATCCCCACAGTAGCAGATGTGGTCCATGAGCTACCTGTAGCTATCGACACTACCGAACAAACGACGCACGCAGCAAAAAGAAATATTCCGGGACTTAATATCTGGAGGCCATAATAGATCATCGCCGGCACGATCCCACTTAACAGCCAGGTACCAGCCAGAGAACCGATCATTAACAAGATCAGCATGGAAGTCATCGCGGAGCTAATACTTTTTACAATCCCCTCTCTAAGTTCTTGCCATTTGAAGCCAACTCGTATCGCAACGATGGCTGCTACAGCAGCTGATAGGATCAAAACAATCTGGTTAGAGCCATCTAATGCACCATCTCCAAAAATGGCAACATTGAAGGACAACAAGATGATCAAGAAGATGATAGGTATTAAGGAATTTAGAAGAGTAGGTTCGCGCTTTTCCGCCATGAATGATTATTTACACAATTCGAAAAGTTAACGTAAAAATACCAGATAGAGCTTTGGTTTACACAAACAATAGAGAAAGTTGAATCATCGTCGATCCCGAGACCAGAAACTAATCTGGATTTTGAATAAGTAAGCCCGCCAACTCCTCACCTACCATACTTCCGATGGCAACCCCCATACCTCCCAGGCGCACCCCCACGGCTATTTTGTCAGTTACATTTTTGATAATTGGAGCTTTCGTATCACCAAAAGCCATGATTCCGGACCATTGCTGTATCACCTCGTATTTAGTCCCGGGAAGGATTCTGTTTTGCAAGTCTTCGTGCAACCTATTTTCTATTTCGGGATTGAATCCAAAATCTGTCGTGGCTTCGCCTGTTTTATCTAAATTTCTCCCGCCTCCAAAAATGAGTTTCCCGTAAAAATCGCGGAAGTAATAGTAGCCCTCATCGTAGTGGAAGGTCCCCTCAAAGCGTAAGGGCGTCTTTGGTTCAATAGCCATAACCATGCCGCGACCCGGGTCTAAGTCCAAGTCAAGAAGTCTTTTTGTAAACGCATTGGTACATAGCGCCACTTTCTTCGAATGAAAAGTACCTGACAGTGTGGTTACATTCACCCCATTTTCATCTTCTTCCAGCGCTGTTACTTCGGCCCCTGTTAAAACTTTTATGCCAATTTGAGCACAATACTCCCACAGCGATTTCATGAGTTTCCCGGTATCTAGTTGGCCTTCATATTGATTCAAAATGATTCCTCCAAAACCCATAAATCCGAACTTATTCAATGATCTATCCAGGCTTTTGAAAACAGGCTTTTCAAATTCAAAAGACAGTAACTTATTGACATGTTCGAGTTGATCTTCCATCTCATTCACGTCATTGACTAATTCATAACCTCCTTTGAGTTGCAGGTCGATCAATTCCTTTCCCAATCTGGATTCCGTTTTTCTAAGTCCCGTGATTCGTTTTTGCACCAACTGAAGCATCGAATCTTCACCCATTACCTCAATATCTGAAAGCAACTCTGTAAGGCTACCAAAACAAGCGAATCCCGCATTTTTTGTACTGGCTCCCGTTGGCAACAGTCCTCTTTCCAATACCAGTACCGATAGATCAGGATGCTGTTCCTTTATTGTAGCAGCAGTTGACAATCCCGTTATACCAGCTCCTACAATAATGATATCATAACTTAAAAATGAGCGCCGTTCCCAAAAACTAATCATAGGATCAAAGATGTGAAATCTGTTTGACACTCCTATCGATAAGCGCAGCTTGTTAAAAAATCTGAAATACTTCCAGCACTCAATGGAGGTTTCTACTTTTAAGTATGTCACGATGCTTCATCTTAAGTTTTTTACTATGTAATTGCTTTATCGGCACCAGTCAATCCTATTTGTATCTCAAGAAACTGACCGGAAAGCTTGCCGTAAAATATGAAGTTGGAAATGAAATCAGGTTTCAATTAAGAGGAGATAATCATTTCACAATTGGAACGATCGAAAATTTCGGAGAAGATCATTTCGTCATACATGACACAGAGGTTCAACTAACCGATATTTATCGATACGACATCCGGGAGAAACACAATCACAACTTCAACTATCGAGCTTCTTCCAATACCTTAATATTTGCAGGAGGCTTGCTACCTCTTGCAGAATTGCTGAATCAGCAAGTTTCCGGATCTGGAAATAACACTGGAATTCACAATTCGATTTGGACCGCCAGTGGTAGTCTGGTGTTAGGTGGCCTTATCTTGAAATTACTTGAACCCAAATACTTCAAACCGGACTGGAAAAGGAAGGCGACAATTATTCAGAAGTAAAAGCTCCTGGGCCTTTTGATCGATGGCCACTAAAATAAGCCACGATTCTGATGCATGTACAGAATGCTTATGGTAGATATAGGCAAATCGCCATTCTCAATACTTAACATATTCGTAACCTGTCATTCCTCATTCGATCTCATTCCGCGAATAGATTCGCCGGAACCAACAAATTGCTATGAAAAAACATTTTTTGATTCCGGTTTTGTTTGCGGTTTTGTTCTCCGCCTGTGATTCTTCTCAATCCAGTAAGACCTACGTTCTGAAATTGCGTGGAAGCGAATCTATGCATGAAACTTTCAATGAACTTAAAAGTGATTTCGAAAAGATGCAGGACACATTAACTATAGAATTGGAAGGTGGTGGCAGCCGCACTGGGATGATGGGCGTTTACAGAGATGAGGTTCAAATTGGTCTGTCATCATTCCCCTTCAAGCTGGACTCGATTTTAGCGAGCGATCATGAACTACAGGAACAAGTAGTTGCCTATGATGGCATTGTATTAATCAGTCATGAAGACAACCCCATTCAACAACTGACAAACGAGCAGATTGCTGGTATCTTTTCAGGTAGCATTAGGGATTGGAATGAAGTTGGAGGCACTTCCGGTAATATCATTCCGGTAATCAGAGACCAGAACTCAGGTACACAACAATTTTTCACGAATTTCTTCGGGATCGAAAACATCGCAAAAGCAGCTGTGATCGCCTCTGAAAATAGGACAATTGTAAATACCATCACCAAAACCAGAAACGGAATCGGTTTTATTGGTTTTGCGTATTTCACTCAAAGAGTACGCAACATTTTACTGACCAGTTCCATCATTGAGGACGCGACATTTGTTGCTCCCTCTTACAAAAATTTATTGTCGGGATCCTACCCCTTGAAGCGATCGTTGCGCATCTACTTCAAAAGCAACGCAGATCCTGCCACCAGGGCTTTTTTAAGCTATCTATCAACAGATAGAGCGCGGTATGTAATTGAATCAAATGGACTGGTCCCTTTGAACCAATAAGCTCCATTCAGCAATTGAGATTAAGGAGAAACGAAGAAATTTTATTCTGAATTCAATCAGATAGAACACTTCGTTAATTGATTATTTCGAAATAACATGATTATGCCGCATATTCGATTAAACATCTCTCAATAACGGCACTGATCTAAGGTAGATTCCGGTTATCACAAATGCCCGGATAAACTGACGGGGATTAGCTACTTTTGTAAGCTCTTAACCCTTAATATCAGTTGATCATGAGCCACGCAACTGTCCCCCCGTACAAACCCAATAATCACATCCGAATCGTTACTGCAGCGTCTTTGTTTGATGGTCATGATGCCGCCATCAACATCATGCGCAGAATCATTCAAACAACCGGTTGTGAAGTGATTCATCTGGGTCACAATCGAGCTGTACAGGAAATTGTAGATTGTGCTATTCAGGAAGATGCACAAGCCATCGCGATCACTTCTTATCAGGGTGGTCATGTGGAGTACTTTAAATACATGCATGACTTGTTGAAAGAAAGAGGTGCATCACAAATCAGGATATTTGGTGGAGGTGGCGGAACCATTCTGCCTGAAGAAATCGATGAGTTGCATGATTACGGCATCTCCAGGATTTATTCTCCTGATGATGGTCGTGCAATGGGTCTTCAGGGCATGATCAACGATCTGGTCGAACGAAGTGACTTTACTGTTGGCGAAAACCTGAACGGTCAGCTAGATCGACTGCCGAAGAAACAATACTCAGACATTGCCCGTCTCATATCATCGGTCGAGAACTTCCCGGAAAAACATGAGGATGTACTCACGACCATCAGAGCTAACAATGTTGATGTAACCGTGGCCCCCGTTCTCGGGATCACTGGTACAGGAGGTGCTGGAAAATCATCGTTAGTGGACGAATTGGTTCGCAGGTTTCTGATCGATTTTTCTGACAAGAAAATTGCGGTAATTTCCGTAGATCCTTCGAAAAGAAAGACTGGTGGTGCGCTATTGGGCGACCGAATACGCATGAATGCTATATTCAATGATCGTGTGTATATGCGATCATTGGCCACTCGTCAATCAAATTTGGCACTATCCAAGTACGTACAAGACGCGGTAGACATCACCAAAGCGGCAGGTTTCGATCTGATTATCCTTGAAACTTCCGGTATTGGACAATCTGACACAGAAATCACAGAGCATTCTGATTTGTCACTTTATGTAATGACACCAGAATACGGTGCAGCTACGCAATTGGAAAAGATCGACATGCTCGATTTTGCCGACTTAATCGCCCTGAATAAGTTTGACAAGCGCGGTGCACTCGACGCGCTGCGGGATGTAAAGAAACAATATCAACGCAACCATCAACTATGGGATACTCCGGAAGATGATATTCCGGTTTATGGCACCATCGCCTCCCAGTTCAACGACCCGGGCATGAATCAGCTTTACAAAGCTATTCTTGACACACTGGTAGAGAAGACGGGAGCAGTTGATCTCACCTCCAATTTCAGTAGTACCAGGGAGATGTCGGAAAAAATCTACATCATTCCTCCTAAGCGCACCCGATACCTGTCGGAGATCACCGATGCCATCAGGGATTATAATCAAAAAGTAGAGCAGCAAGGCTCGGTTGCACAGAAATTATATAGCCTGGATCAGTCAGCAGTCATATTGAAAGATCAGGAAGCTGCTCTTCAAGCCATTGAGGACGCACGAGCTTCGCTACAGTTGGATCTCGACCCACACAACCAGAAGATTCTGGAGAACTGGCCCGCGAAAAAGGCGAACTACGAAGGAAACGAATTTGTCTACCACGTCCGTGGTAAAGAAATAAAGGTGGCGACCACCACCGAATCCCTCTCACATACTAAAGTTCCCAAAGTCAGTTTACCACGCTATGAGGGTTGGGGGGATATACTAAAATGGTCCCTTCAGGAAAACGTACCTGGTGAGTTCCCTTTTACGGCAGGTGTATTTCCATTCAAACGTCAAGGCGAAGATCCTACCCGAATGTTTGCAGGTGAAGGAGGCCCGGAACGAACCAACAAACGATTCCATTATGTCTCGCATGGCTTGCCAGCAGCAAGGTTGTCAACAGCATTCGACTCGGTAACACTGTATGGTGAAGATCCCGACCACCGACCGGACATCTATGGAAAGATCGGAAACTCGGGAGTGAGTATCTGCTGCCTGGACGATGCCAAAAAACTTTACTCAGGATTTAATCTTTGTGATCCTACTACGTCGGTTTCTATGACCATCAATGGCCCCGCTGCCACAATCGCTGCGTTCTTCATGAATGCCGCTATCGATCAACAGTGCGAGCTTTACATCAAATCCAATAACCTGGAAAAGGAGGTTCATGAAAAGATCAATAAGATCTATCAGTACCTGGGAGCTGACCAACCTAAATACCATGGAGAATTACCAGAAGGTAATGATGGTTTAGGGCTGATGCTTTTGGGTGTAACCGGAGACCAGGTACTTCCGGCAGAAGTTTATGCAGAGATCAAAGCAGATGCATTGTCCAAGGTACGCGGTACTGTTCAGGCCGACATCCTTAAAGAGGATCAGGCTCAGAACACCTGTATCTTTTCTACGGAGTTTTCGCTTCGTTTGATGGGCGATGTTCAGCAGTATTTCATCGACAAAAAAGTCCGCAACTTCTACTCCGTTTCCATTTCAGGCTATCATATTGCTGAAGCCGGGGCTAACCCCATTAGCCAACTCGCTTTCACGTTAGCCAATGGATTCACCTTCGTAGAATACTACCTGTCACGGGGGATGGATATCAATGATTTTGCGCCAAATCTCTCTTTCTTTTTCAGTAATGGTGTTGATCCGGAATACGCGGTAATTGGTCGTGTCGCCCGTAGAATCTGGGCGAAGGCCATGAAACTGAAATATGGTGCCAATGAGCGTTCGCAAAAACTGAAGTATCATATTCAGACTTCCGGAAGATCACTGCATGCTCAGGAGATCGATTTCAACGATATCCGAACTACCTTACAAGCACTCTACGCGATCTACGATAACTGTAATTCCCTGCATACCAACGCGTATGATGAAGCGATCACCACACCTACTGAAGGCTCTGTGCGTCGTGCGATGGCCATCCAGCTGATCATAAATAAAGAGCTGGGACTTGCCAGGAATGAAAACCCTATGCAAGGATCATTCATCACGGAAGAACTTACTGACCTTGTGGAAGAAGCTGTGATGGCGGAATTTGATCGGATTACAGACCGTGGAGGTGTCTTGGGTGCCATGGAAAGTATGTATCAACGTGGAAAGATCCAGGAAGAAAGTCTCTATTACGAGACCAAAAAACATACGGGTGAATTACCCATAATTGGGGTTAACACCTTCCTTTCTTCAAAAGGGTCACCTACGATCATTCCTGATGAAGTAATTCGTGCAACACAGGAAGAAAAGGAAGCTCAAATCACCAACCTACAAGCATTGCACAATAGCAATGTTTCCAAGTCCGCTACTATGCTCAGAGCCCTACAGGACGTAGCACTGAATAATGGCAACACTTTTGACCAACTCATGGAGACAGCCAAATACTGTTCACTTGGTCAAATAACTCATGCCATGTTTGAGGTTGGTGGACAGTACCGACGAAATATGTAGAGGCGTTACTAAAACCACCCCCTGGCTAAGTCGAACGGTGGAGAGGACAACACAAGCGAATTATTTTAGAGAGAGAATGAAGAATATATTCCCTTGATTTTCGAGCGGACTTCAATCAACTACAATTACCTGCTAATCCAGAAAATATTGCTGGTTGAACGATTGGGAGACATCAAATTACCAACAACAGCTTCAGGGTCAAACACGTTAGTCGAAACGTCATTGATATTTAGAGGTCGAGTACTGGTGAAAAAAAGTAATCCACCCAGGACAAACGGAGAATAATCCAACAAATTTGAGTTGAATCTAGCCCCCAAATTTGATGCAGCAGACCATTCCCCGGAGGCATTTTTGCGTGCAATATAGAGATCACCTCCGCCCTGTCCGTCCGGGCGACCAAAACTCGAAAAGTAAATAAAACTCTCATCAGGCGCTACATACGCATTGAACTCATCAGTTGACCCACAAAAATTGATTAAAGGAATTGGTTCTTTATAAGCCCCGTCCTCCCACTCGGCATACCAGATATCCTCTCCACCTTGTCCGTTGGCGTATCTGGCTGTATAATACAGTGAACCATTTTGTGCAACAGAGGGGTAAAATTCATCGGCTGATGTATTCACAGTGCTTCCGACGCTGATAGGGTCTGACCAGGTTCTCCCATCTAATCGATTGACATAATAAATGTCAAAATTCGAGGAACCTCGCTTCGAGGAAAAATATAACCTCGATCCATCAGGCGAAAATGAAGGTTCAAGGTCTTCGCTATTTCCAGAAAATGACGCTACCTCTGGAACGGTCCATTGCCCATTTTCAAAATGAGTGAAGTAGATATTTCCATCAAATCCGCTACCAAATACAGTAAAGTACATTTCAGTTTGATCTGGCGAAACCGTAAGGTCTCTTTGCTTAAGGTTAGTAGATACAATTCCCTCGGCGAATACAACTGGAGAAAGCCCCGGGCGATCAAAACTCAAAACCGTTTGCTGGGCATGAATATTACTCCAACACAGGAAGCAAAAGAAAATACAAGAAAGGGTTTTCATGGTTTAATTATTACGTCTGTTAAATGTTCGCCAGGGAGTAATGGACCTCTAAAAATTGGCCCTGACTAAGTGACTCGTTTAGGTTTTTGCCTTCAGCATTCAACCGTTGGCTCAATAGTTGTAGCGTGAGTCTCTCAGCATTTGTAGTTTCACCCCGTGTCAAATCAATCAGAT
Organism: Cyclobacteriaceae bacterium; assembly: GCA_965215825.1. Classification (GTDB taxonomy): domain Bacteria; phylum Bacteroidota; class Bacteroidia; order Cytophagales; family Cyclobacteriaceae; genus JAWPMT01. Next base: position 5,149,956 of record CBDCEM010000003.1, read on the forward strand.
TTGCCTGAAAAACTATTTCACGCCCAGATCGGGAAATCAAGGGATATTCGAATGTCTGACCTTCAAATGAGCCGGCAATAACTGTTTGATCTCCATTGATTTCCCACTCCCCTGCAAAGGCTGCCGAGTTCCTGAAATAGGAGTAAGTTGAATCAGTCATTCTAATCTGGATGTTGGGTACCTCGATCACATGCAACTCCGACCCATCCAATAGAAAGGTGATCTTCTCAAATCGCCATTCCGGACCAATCTCTTGATCATCGTCTCCAAAACAGGCTGAGATTCCTAATATGATTAATAACAAAAACACGTGGTGCGATTTGCCCATTCTTTTTTTAGCAAACCTAGGTTTTGAGTGATCATCGACCAATGTGGATTCTGGTCAAATCAGACTTCTTATAATTGAAAGTACACTTCTCCGCATTAAAGTGAATCCTACGTCACTTCAAGAAAGCCAGGCCTTTAGTTGGGCTGTTCTTTGCCTGCTTACTACGATCTGTTCATCCGTGCATTGAGTCAGGCGTACCAATACCTGCCCCTTAACATGCTGAACCAACGAAACAATAGACTGTTGATGAACCAAATACTTTCGATTGATCCTGAAAAAAAGTTTTGGATCTAAAAGATCCTCGAGCTCTATCAAAGTATGGTTAGATACATATTTGTTGTTGTCACGACTCACCACATATACAATGGTATTTTCCGAATAGAAATATGCCACCTGATTCGCAGAAATAGGAATCAGCTGATTCCCGAATTTCACCAGAAAATTCTCCTTGTGACGTAGACCGTTTACCATGTTTAAGTATTCACCAGATCTGATCACGGCAGATTTCATGTTTCTGAAATGGTCGAAAGCCTCTTTTAGCTTTACTCTTGTTATCGGTTTAAGTAAGTAAGCGACACTATTCTGTTCGAAAGCCTGCAAGGCATACTCATCGTAAGCCGTTATGAAAACAACTGGACACGAGAACTCTATCTGCCTGAAGATCTCGAAAGCTGAACCATCGGCTAATTCTATGTCCAGAAACAACAAATCAGGAACTTCTTGTTTTAGAAATTGAACCGCTCCCTCAATCGTATCGAGTATATCAAGAATAGCAAATGTTGGGTCATAAGCAGAAATAAGTTGAGACAATTCTCTGGCACTTACAGGCTCATCTTCTACAATCAGTATTTTCATCGTTCAGACTTTTTTGATTGGACCTCCTTGATCAATGGCAATCTTACCGAAAAGGTGATGCCATCATCGGAAATTATCACCTTTTCATCAGTCAATGTCTCGAATCGTTTCCTGACCATCTGAAGACCTAAACCATTGGAGTCCACAACACCCTTCCGTGGCTGAATAAGATTTGATACCTGAAGTTGATCTTTTGTTGTTTCTATCCGGATATGAAGAGGCCTTTCAAATGAGGATTCATTATGCTTTACAGCATTTTCCACGAGTTGCTGTAGCGTTACTGGTGGTAGCCATCCGTGATCGATATCTACCGACAAATGAAAAATGACTTTTTCCTCGTATCGGCTTTGAATAAGAAAGATATAGTCTTCAATAAATCGAATTTCCTCCTTCAGTGGAACTAATTCATCTTTTCTATGGCGGAGAATGTATCGAAATACATCGGATAGCTTAGCCAGAAAATCCTTGGCCTTTTCAGGGTTAAGATCAATCAGGCCATTGAGTATGCTCAGATTGTTAAAAAAAAAGTGCGGACTAAGTTGAGTCCTAAGCGCCTCTAACTTTGCTTCTACCGTTTGCTTCTCTAAATCCTGAGTCTTAAGGATGCTTCTTTTCCAACCGGAAATGACAGGTGCGGCATTGACGAAAGCCGTGAAAGTAAGTGATATGAAATATACCAAACATACATAAAGGAAAATGGAAGGTAGAAAAACGGGCATTTTCCAAATCACAAGATACAGGAAGGAATAAGACCCAGTAACCACGACACTTGTTACTAAAAAACTACTGATCAATTCGGTGAATACTCGGGTGATCGACCGGTCCTCCCAAGGCATCATTCGATTTAGAAAAGTCGACTTTACTTCTTGGATTTCAAAAATGATAAAGAACGCAATGAAAGCGATAACTCCATAATTTAAAAAAGCATATACCGTAATTTGCTCGAATGGAAAGTTACGGATCAATGCAAAAACAGCATAGGAAGGCAACCCTAAAGTCAGAGATATCGCAAGCCTTATACTACGCCTATTGTAGCTTCGCATGTCACAATTTTATGGTCTTTTCAGGAAAACCGAACTCAACTCACGAAAATCCCCAGATCTCTAATGAAGAATCGTCCCAAATGAACTCATAATAAGTTCACTTCACGCCAGGAAAGTGATACTTCATATATCTTTTTTAACGTTTCCTTCGAAAGTGATTCTGAACGATGACATCCAGATATCTTCGGGCTTCAACATGTTCGAAATCCAGGCTTTGATCCAGAGGCCCGAATAGCGGACTACCTCCTCCAAGCAGTACGGGAATTGTCGTTATAATCAGTTCGTCGATCAGATCCTCCTTGAGAAAACTCTGAATGGTAGCTCCTCCATCAATGTAAAGCCGTTTCTGACCCTTTGCATGAATTTGCTGTAGTATATCAGAAAGAGATCCTTTCACTAATTCCGCATGCTCAGCATAAGTTTCTGGAATGACATCCAGCCGGTTACTCAAGACATAAACCGGAATTGTGTAGGGCCAATCGATATCGAATCCACAAACAGTCTCAAAAGTTGTTCTGCCCATAACCAGTGCATCGACTCTAGATATGAGGTCATTATAGCCCATATCATCATGATCAGGATTCGGAATGGCATGAAGCCAATCAATTCCCCCTTCTTTATCCGCGATGTATCCATCCAGACTGGTGGCAATAAAGACGGTATTTGATGTTGGTTTCATCGTTTCGGATATTAATGTAAAATCTTGCCGGTGAACTCTGTGATTCTGAAATTCGCAAATTCCGTATCACCATAGTTAGGATTTAGATCCACTTGTCGCAATGCCACCAGGTATATTTTAGGCGAAAAGTAAAGTGGAATTTCCCATTTGTCATTCAACGAATACGTCTCAGTCTCTAATTGACCCGCTTCACTAATGATTTCCACGTGAAGTCCATTATTCCTGTCGTATTTTGGCAAAATCTGAAAAGGAAGCTTTTCGTACTCTGTCCAGTTATATGTCCTACCTTGATTTTTCGAATATTCAAACGGATTGAGGATAAGGTCATATCTTATTTCAAAGGACGGACTCACAGGGCTGAAGTCATTAGTCAGGCGAAGGGATTGCAAATCCTGATCTTCAATTTCTCCAAATTCGTAATTGGATTTAGCACTTCTGATTTTTAGATGATTATCCATTCGCAAGTCCAATGTCAATTTATCTCTTTTCTGATTCGTTTTTATCATGGAAGTTTCATCTAGACCATAAGCAATTTCAACCGGCTTCTCTTCATTTAAATCCAAAGCCATCCACTCATTTGAACTAACAGACTTAACAATAGGTGCATCTCCATTGGCACCCTCCTCAATGAGCTTATTCACCAAATAAATTGTGCCAATAGCCGTAGCAGCATAAATAACCCAGAATAATGCACCTGTAACTTTAACTCCTTTGAATTCAGCAGAATTTTCACTTTTCATCTTGAGCATATCCGCTCGAAAATCCTTCTTGAAGATTAATGCAAGAATTAAAATCAATAATATCAAGACCAGTGTCATGGCGATTCCTATGATCACGAAGTTGGATTCATTCATGTGAAGAAGCGTATTTCATTTGGTAAGCAAGTTCTTTTAAAGCAGTTGTCATCCGAATATACAAAGCATTCTACACACCAGCAAACAGTTATATTTTACAATAATTAATATCTACCTGATCAGATTTCATTATATCTTTCTCTAAGTGGATACCCAACTAATATTAGAGCACATATCGAAACACATCTCTCTCACCGCACATGAGAAAGTGTATTTTCTAGGTCTCCTAAAAGAAGAACAATTGAAGAAAAAGGCTTTTGTCCTACAACAAGGCGATCCCTGTCATTTTATCTATTTCATGAACTCTGGAATCCTTCGGGCTTTCCATCAAGATTTCAACGGAAAAGCTGCCACTATTATGTTCGCTTCTACCGGTTGGTGGATTACTGATATGCATTGTTTTCTTCATCAACAACCAGCTATGGTAAGTATACAGGCTGTAAAGGATTGCCGCCTGTTAAAAATATCATTGAATGACTTAAATAAGCTTTATGATAGAATTCCGGCGTTCAACACTTTCTTCCGGATTCTAATGCAGAATGCTTATTGCCGTGAGCAGCTGAGAATGATTCAAAATTTATCTATTCCGGCGAAAGCACGCTATGAAAACTTCCTTGACAAATACCCATTCATCGCATCGGCTGTTCCATTAAAGCAAATCGCATCCTATCTGGGTATTACACCGGAATTCCTTAGTAAAATCAGATCTGAGAAAGACTAGCTGGCCATTTTCTTAATGTACCTTATTCTTTTTTAAGGGTAAAGCGCCTTCATTTGAAAACAAAAAAGAACATGCTGATTTTGATTGCAGGTCCATACAGAAGTGGCACCAACGATGACCCCAAACTGATCCAACAAAACATGGATAACCTGGAAGCGATGGCTTTACCTATCTTTAGAAAAGGTCATGTGCCTATGGTTGGGGAATGGGTTGCCTTGCCTATTATGAAACAAGCCGGTTCGAAGAAAATCGGAGATGACATTTGGACAGAAGTTCAATACCCAACAGCTCACCGATTACTGGAAAAGTGTGACGCCATTCTGCGGATTCCAGGAGCATCTACAGGAGCAGATCAGGATGTACAAGTTGCTAAGCAAAAGGGCTTGAAAGTTTACTTTAGTTTAGACGAAATTCCGGAAGTTTGATTTCGCAGATGGCGTAGAGAATTAACTAATTTCTTTGTATTACCAGCACAAGATCAACAAGAGGTTTTCGTTTAACGTACATAGACTTAATCGAACACCTATGCTACCAACCTCAGAAAATCCGTTCGTTTACCGAAACACGCGAGTTCATCGACTGACATGAAGTACTTCCTTCGGTTCATATCAGCATTCGTCCTTTCCGCGGCGGTTTACTATAGCATCATTACTCACATCAATTATGGGCTAACAGGATTTAGTTTGATCCGTTTCGCAGGGTTCGTTATCTCAGGGTTTTTGTTTTTTCTGGCCATACGAAATATTCCCTGGATCATAAGACTGACGGATAAAATGCGTTTCAATCGAATCGAACGTCATGGTATACTTGTCATGGCGTTCCTACTATCTGTTGCTCAATTTGTGCTTGCTGACGAACTGTCCAGCCTTTATCATAACCGCTTATTGGATGAGTCGAGCGAGCTGACCACAGCATTAGTTGTGGACTGTGAGGAGGATTACTGCGATTGCAGATATGAAGTGGAGGATCAGTTGCTCGAACAGAAGTTTCGAATTTCTCCAAATACCATCGCAGTTGGGGATACTGTCCAGGTATATTACCACCAAAGCAATCCTAACATTTTCAGATTGGCAGGTTCAACTAAAGAAACCATATCCAATTAGCCCAACTCATTCGTGGTTCAATTGGACTAAAGCTCATCTTCTCTGGTTTGGAAACCCAACACTTCCTACTTCTTTCCAGCAAGTTGGTACTAAAGTCAAAAATCAAGAATAGGGTTATCTTCATAGGATGAAGTGGCTTATTGTATTGGGAATCACAGGCGTTATTCTATTTTCTTGCGAATCGAAAAAAGTGGCTCAGGTTCCAGAGAAAGAGGCTATTACCGAAACCAGTACGCCTTTATTTTCTTCTGAAAAGCTCGGCATTTCCTTTCCTTCGCAACTTTCGCAAGATCACCTTACCCGGGCCCTGATCTATGCCGAGCAAAGAATGGACTCTGTTGTTTTACTCAATTTGCTGCCCGATTGCGAGATATTCGATGGGGAAGAGCAATGCCGTGAAACTACTGTCTTGTCATCGCTTGAAGGAGATAGTCTAAAAAGAGAACACTTAAATAATCTGGATCAAATCATTATCGACGCAGATCGATTTGGAGAAAGGAAAACCTTAAAACCTCAAGACATCAAGAAACTGCTCCTTGTCCTTTTCACAGGTAGTGAAAAGAAAAGCGTGAGTTTTTGCTACTCACCCCGACATGCAATCATCATATATGGATCTGATGCCAAACTTAGTGGATTCATAGAGGTGTGCTTCGAATGTTCGGAATCCATATCGATTTTACAATCCGCAGAAATTCCAGACTTAAACCAAGAGGCTTTAAATGGCTTGGGGGAACTATTCCAAGCATACGGTTTCGACGAGAACAAGCTAAATTAATCTCATTAAACTGAGACTATTGCATCAGGAAACCGTTCCCATATCGTAAGTTTGATCATATGAATTCGCAAATCATCAGCGCTTTTACGGAGGTGGAAGGAGTAAACATTCACTACAGAACAGCGGGAAATGGCCCGGTACTTTTGTTACTACACGGGTGGCCCACCTCCTCTTATCTGTACCGCGAAATCATAGATAAGGTGTCTGAAAATTATCAGGTCATCGCGATGGACTTACCTGGTTTTGGAAAATCTGACAAAAATCTTGGCGATTCCTACAGCTTCAGGTACCATACCCGAATCTTGAATGGATTTCTTCAAAACCTGGGATTGGAGAAAGTGACACTGGGTGTCCATGATATGGGGGGTCCTATTGGATTGTACTGGATGATCAAACATATGGAGAAAGTGGAACGCCTGATCCTTTTTAATACATTGATCTACCCCGAATTCTCTTTCATGGTTAAGTTGTTTGCCTTTGCAACGGTAGCACCAGGCATCAAAACTGCTCTCACAAGTCCCTGGGGGATAAAGCGCTCCATGTATTTCGGAGTAAACCAAAAGAGCATGCTCACCCCTGAAATCATCAAGAATTACCAGGAACCCTTTCTTAAAAAATCAGACCGAAAACTGCTCATTAAAACTGTTCAGCGCTTAAGCATGCAGGCTTATAAAGAAATTGGCAAAGACTTACCAAAGTTCAAGGGGCCAGTGCTCATATTGTATGGAGAAAAGGACAAGATTTTACCTGATGTAGCCAAAACCATGGCACAAGCGAAGAAGGAACTACCTCAGGCGGCAGTTAAATCTTATCCAAATGCCGGGCACTTTTTACAAGAAGAAGTCTCAGCAGAATTGAGTGAGGAAATACTCAAATTCCTGAACACATAACTTCCTTTCACAAAGGTTGACCACTACAGCTCAACTTCAATCTTGAAATTTGTCTTTATCTTTCACTTCTAAAGGCTAAAGCTTCGAAACAGTATTTCAATTCAACCAATTTAGGTATGATCAAAAGAGAAGATCAAGAACGAACCTCCTTAGCAGAACTGCCCGACAAGACTATTGCTCAATTAAGACCACATCAAGATTTCTTTTATGCTTTCATTGGCAGTTTGCTCGTTTCTATTGTATGTGCAATCCTCTGGGCTGTTATTACAGTTTCTACTGAATATCAAATCGCATATATGGCTATTGGAGTCGGATTTGCTGTGGGGTATGCAACTCGATTTTTCGGTGCGGGAGTTGACCAAATCTACGGATTCACAGGTGCCTTCTTTTCACTATTTGGATGTTTGCTTGGTAATCTTTTCAGTCAGGTTGGTTTTATTGCATTGACACAAAAATTAAGTTATTTCGAAACACTTACCTTCTTAGACTTAACAACTATCGTACTCATCTATGAAGATACATTTAACCCGATAGATTTGCTCTTTTATGGTGTCGCCATTTATGAAGGTTACCGATTTGCATTCCGGCCAGTTACCGATGAAATATTAAGTGGCGAAGATTTCACTCCCCCATATTCCAAACTCAGGTTACCTGTCGTCATTACTAGTATCATTTTACTTTCAATTTCCATGTTTGCCTTTTCAAAAGGTGTGACGGGTGAGCAAGTTTTGTATCATGATAATGGAGCAGTGATGTCAAGAGGCAAGTTGGTGGAAAATATACCTGAAGGACCTTGGATATATTATTATGAAAGTGGAAATGTGCAAGCCAACGCCCACTACGTTAATGGAATCGAAACTGGTTTATGGGAATGGTTCCATGAAAATGGAAACCTAATGCGAAAAGGCATCTTCAAAAATGGCCTGTCCGATGGGACCTGGCTCTATTATGCTGAAGGTGGCGTCTTAATAGATTCAAGTAATTATGTTGATGGGAGGCTCCATGGCCCCCATAAATCCTTTTTTGCTAATGGTCAGCTAGCACAAATAGGATCATTCAAAAGAGACAGAAATGAGGGACCCTGGAAATACTACTATGAAAATGGGGCATTAAGGTCCGAAGGCATCTATAAAGACGATTTACCAAATGGGCTATGGAACTTCTACCGGGAAAATGGCTCCCAAAAGGAAGTGTATGATAACATCACGAAAGACAGCTCCAAACTCATTTCCGCGTGGGATCAGAATGGCAATATGACTGTCAAAAACGGGTATGGCACATATACTGGAGAAGCAAATGGTGTACTCACAGACCAAGGGAAAATAGAAAATGGTCTTAGGGTTGGTGAATGGACCATCTACCATGCTAACGGTCAAGTAAAAACCACAGGAAGATACAAGGATGGCGTATTGCACATCCATTCAATGTGGGACCATCAGGGAAAAGTATTGGTGAGCAATGGTAACGGGGATTTTAAATTCACAAACCCGGACACAGGTTTCGCTGAAGAAAGGGGAAGCATCAAAGACGGCTTGTTAAACGAAACCTGGACCTCCTACTATCCTAATTCCCTGATTATACAGTTCGAATTGACCTATCAAGCGGGAATACTGAATGGTCGAAATATAGCATACTTTGAAAATGGCATGATGTTGTCAGAGGGCTATATGGTTAATGACGAACATGATGGGAAGTGGACGTGGTATTACGAATCTGGCGCAAAACATTCTTCAGTTACCTTCAAAAATGGAAAGAAGGAAGGGGAACAATTTTTTTGGAGTGAGTCCGGTATAGAGGCTAAAAAAGAGGTCTATGAAAATGACATATTGATTGAAGAATATTTATTATAGGTAAAAGCAATGAGAGGGTTAGAGAATTAGTCTCAGCCGGAACTATTAAAATTCGATATACGTAGGTGAAATCAACAAGTACTTGCCGTCATTAAGATCAATTGGACTAAAATTGTTCTTTATCTTTTTCAAGCATGTCATTGACCACTACCTTTTCCTTTCTCACCGAACTAAAATCCAACAACAACCGAGAATGGTTCAACGCCAATAAATCAACATTTCAGGCATCTCAAGTGGAATTAAAGACCTACGTCAAAAACCTGGAAGAAGCTATGCTCGCTCATGATGAGCTGGAAACTGGTAAGACAAAGATTTTTAGAATTTATAAGGACGTTCGATTTTCAAAAGATAAAACACCTTACAAAACCAGCTGGAATATTAGTTTCAAACGGATGGGAGCTGAAAACAGAGGCGGCTACTACCTGCAATTACAGCCTGGAAACAGCTATATCGCCGGTGGTTTTTTTGGGCCAAACCCTCAAGACTTGCTCCATATCAGGAAACACATCAGTCAGGATGGTGATTTTTTGCGAGACGCGATTGCAGCTACTTCAAAGCACTTGGGAGCGATGGATGGGGATCAGGTAAAAAGTGCACCCAAAGGATTCAGTAAGGAAGATCCTAACATCGACTTGTTGCGCTACAAGCAGTTCCTTTTTCGAAAATCATTCAGTGATAAAGAAGTACAAAGTACCGAAGCATCGAAATTGATCAGTGATGGATTCAAAGGGTTTAGGCCTTTCTTTGACGCGATGAGTGAAATCCTTACGACGGATTTGAACGGGTTATCACTGGTATAGATAATAGTTTATACCCTAATCCCACACCCCAAAGGTGTATCTGGTTGATTTCCGTCAACTCGACCTTGCTCCTTAGGCATAGAGACTGTCTTTAAGTGTGGGAGTACATGTTCGGCAAACAGCTCACATTCTTGCTTATGAGGGTATCCGGAAAAAATAAATGCTCGAATGCCCATGTCCATATACCTCTTAATCTTGGTAATGATTTGTTCGGGTGTCCCAACCAGAGCAGCACCACAACCGGATCTGCCTTTGCCAATACCTGTCCATACATTAGGTTCTATGTAACCCTCGTCATTGGACTGGTCACGCATTTCCGCCTGTCTACTGACACCATAAGATTTTGCATCCAGGGCCCTGTTTCGTAGCTCCTCCCCCTGTGCAATATCAAGTTTAGAGATAATACTATCCGCGTAAACTCTGGCTTCCTCTTCCGTTTGCCGTACAACCACGTGAATCCTTAGTCCAAAATCTACTTTGCGGTCGTAACCTGCGGCTTTGTCACTCATGGTTTTCATTAGTCCTTTCAGGTTTTCCTCAGTTTCAGGCCACATCAGGTACACGTCGCAATGTTCAGCACAAAGGTCCACCGCAGCAGGAGAATAACCACCAAAATATAGCAGTGGGCCTCCTTTTTGATAGGGCTTCACCGGATTTGTGGGTAGTTTAAAATCGTAGAATTCCCCTTTAAAATTGATCTCCTCCTGTGTCCAGGATTGCTTAAGAATCTGAATCACTTCCCGAGAGCGTTGGTATCGGGCTTCCGAAGACAAATCGTCTCCCGGAAGATTGGAAGAGATAATATTGATGGTCAACCTGCCTTCGAGTAAGTGGTCCAATGTAGCGATTGTCCGAGCCAACATTGGTGGATGCACTTCGCCACATCGAATGGCGGTCAGCAAATTGATTTGGGCTGTCAATGGAGCCAACGCTGAAGCGAAGGTCAACGTGTCCTGTCCTACCTGATAAGATGACGGACACAAGATATTTCGAAATCCTGTCTCGTCTGCTTTAAGTAAAATCTCGGAGGTATTTTTCCAGGTGCTTTTGTAGTCCATATTTCGCTCCCCTAGGAAGCGATCATCGCCATCACAAATAGGAGCAAACCAGGCTACTTCCGCCCCATCAAGATGTTCGGACCTAATCTGAATGCCATCATAACTCATGAATCAATTTGCCTGATAAGCCGCGTTAATTTTCTTGGCCGTCTCTGCGAGCTCTTCAGGGGATAATGACAACTTTAGTCGCGTGAAATTCATGTCATCAATACTGTTCATAGGAATCAAATGAACATGCGCATGAGGCACTTCCAGGCCAATCACGCTTACACCGATGCGTTCGCAAGTAATGACGGACTCGATCGCTTTCGCGACGCCCTTGGAAAATACCAGAATTTTAGACAACACATCATCACCCAGGTCAAACAGGTAATCAACTTCAACCTTTGGAATAACCAGTGTATGGCCTTCGGCCAATGGATTTATGTCTAAAAAAGCCAGGAATTCGTCATTCTCAGCAACGATGTGTGCGGGAATTTCCCGAGTCACAATCTTGGTGAAGATACTTGCCATGATTGTTTCTATTGATGGTTTTCAGATCAGAAAGATATATCTAAGATCTCAAATTCCAACATTCCTGCCGGAGCTTTGATCGATGCTTTGTCACCAACTTTCTTCCCAATCAAACCTGAACCGATCGGAGACTTTACGGATATCTTATTGGCTTTCAGGTCTGCTTCTTCCTCCGCTACCAGAATGTACTTGACCTCCATGCCATTCTTAGTGTTCTTGATAGTTACATTCGAAAGAATACCCACTTTTGAATTATCCAGGCTGGACTCATCAATGATTCGAGCATTGGCCACCAGGTTTTCCAATTTCGAAATTTTAAGCTCCATTAAGCCCTGTGCATCTTTCGCGGCATCGTATTCAGCATTTTCACTTAAATCACCTTTATCACGTGCTTCGGAGATCTGCTTTGCCATGTCGGCTCTTCCGCGTGTTTTGAGATCCAGGAGTTCGTCTTTCAACTTCTGCAACCCCTCCTTAGTGTAATAACTATACGCCATTTTCTAATTTCGTTCTATCCCTTATAACAAAAAATAACGGCCCCATTCGGGACCGTTTTATCTTCATACCTCTTGATATGAGGTTACAAATATAGCAAAATCAGCCTTTTTTACCAATTTTAATGTTTCGGGTCAGGCAACTTATTCGTTGCTAAACAGCTCGGATTATAATCCAAAAAACGTCGAGAAAATGGTATACAAACAAAGCAGACCCAACAGTACAGGAATCATATAGGTCATGGCAAAATGTAGGTAACGTTGATAAAAGGAGCCTTGATATCCATTACACCCTTCACGAAGTTCTTCGTCCAGATTGTGCCTCTTCCAAACAAAGGCTGCAAAAGAAACCATGAGACATCCACCCAACGGAAGGAAGGTATCATTTGCTAAATTCAGAACAAAATCCATAAAATCCGTACTTTGTTCTGACCCTCGATAAGTGAGGAAATTCACAAAGTAATCATTCCCACCTTTACTCAATAAAGAAGGGATACCTACGAGAAATATCACACCAGCTACTAACCATACCGCTTTTTCTCGTTTGAATTTTGAAGCCTGGATCACATAAGATACAGGCACCTCCAACAAAGAAATGGTGCTTGTCAATGCAGCGAAACACAACAAGAGAAAAAAACTGGTTCCGGCAATTCGTCCCGACCAGCCCCCAATCTTTCCGAAAATGGCAGGAATGGTCTCAAAAATAAGCTCGGGGCCGCGACTTACACCGTCCATGGTTCCATTGGATACGTGACCAATCAGCGGAAATATCATTAACCCGGCAAGTAGTGCTATTCCCACATCCGCAACCGTAATTAGTGCGGCAGATTTTAATAAATTATTGGTGCGTTTAACGTAACTGCCATAGGTAATTAATGCCCCCATCCCAAGAGAAAGAGAGAAAAATGCCTGTCCCATGGCATTGTAGATCACTTTTCCATCCAGAGCATCAAATTTTGGTAACAAATAAAATCGCAAGCCGGCCATGGCATGCTCCAGAGTCAGAGAATAGACTGCAACCCCAATGATCATTAGAATCAACAGAGGCATCAAAATTTTGGCCACTTTCTCAATTCCTTTTGCAATTCCTTTTGAAACAAAAAAGGCCGTAACGCTCATGAATAGTATTCCATATAATCCGACTCTTACAAAGTCAGCTGTATAGGAAGAAAAAGTAGCCGTGATTCCGAAATTTCCCTTGCCCATCTCAAAAATGTATCCGAAGGCCCACCCGGCAATCACATTGTAAAACGAAAGGATCAGAATCCCTGAAAGAATACCCAGGAATCCTATGAATCTCCATTTCGGAAAACCCAGCACACGAAAAGCATTCACAGGATTACTAGCCGATTTTCGACCTATCGCGATCTCCACCAGCATCACGGGCAGGCACAAAGTGAAACAGAAAAACAAGTAGATAAGCACAAACAAGGCACCCCCGCCCTGCCCCACTTCGTAGGGGAACCCCCATATATTACCCAGTCCCACGGCTGAACCTGCCGCTGCGGCTATGAACCCTAATGGACTACTGAATTGGTCGTTTGATTTCATCAGTTCAATACCTTTAGTAGTTCGTCTTTGATCAACCTTAGTATCTCGTAAAGAGACTTATCAAAAATATATCTCATCATATCGGAAAATTTTCCAGCAAATTGTGCCGGGAAATGACCCAGATGACGTTTTGTCGTAATGAAACCAGTAGATTGTCAGTAGAGAATGTTACTGACCGATTGTTTCTATTTCATGTCTCTAATAAGGAAGTCGATAGATAATTGACATTTTTCACTGGTAAGGCAAGTCTGATCTTTCTTTCCCGCTTTTCAGACATTTCAAATAATGCTTGTCGTAATGGAAGCTCGTGTAAGTCTTTTGTCCATTGACCTTTCCCATATAAGCCATCCAAAATACCCGTTAGTAGTCGCTTGATCTGATTATGGTCTTGAATATCGTACTCGCGATTTGTTCGTCCATCTACTTTTGGTTTAATCTCCAACCAACCATCTCCATTTTGCAAAGCATGAGTGAATCTGACTAACAAGTCAAACAAGGCTGGCGATAGCAGCAAGTCACTGTTCGTGTTCGGTATTCCCAAAAGCAACATATGGCACTCGATTTTGCCAGAAACACTTTTTTCTTGCTTCAAGTTGATTTGCAAAAAATCTGAAGCGGGTATCACATGTTCGGCAAGCTCCTTCACCCAGCTTAGCGCCAACGCAAAAAAGATCATGATCAAAAACGTTTTAAAAATTGCCGATAACAATGCCGGATTGATCTCAAAAGAAGGATGTTTCAGCAGTTGCGCCAGAAGGGTAGTTAGGATACAAGTAACCGATAGCCAGGCTAACCATTTCAAACCTCGCTTTTGGAAAGATTCCCACAATACGATTCCAAGAAAGAACAAGGTGAAAATGGCATAATATATATCCGGTTCATAAATAAGTCCTATCTCCCGGGAAAACAAGATTCGGCTGATTGTTGGTAGAATAGAGAACCCGAAGGGAACCAGCACAATGATGGTCCAGGTCTTGCTTTTGATAAGTGGGGCGATACGTTCTGGCAAGTATCTGAACCAGGGTAGACCAAGGAGAATAAAAAGGCTATTCGACAAAGAAAAAATACTCCGAAGGCCATTTAAATATGCATCGTAAGCATGATCATGAAAAAACTTTATAAAGATGACCTCTGTTGCTCCGGACAAACTCCAGCATAGAATGGAGATCGCCAACCATACCTGCCCCAAGTCACCCTGCTTTTTACCCAGGTGCCACCAGATAGCAATAAGGGCCAGAAAGGCGAATAAGCAGACGATCAATTGCCACCACCCGTAAAACCACAATATTTCCTGGTTTGTTGTCATCTCGTCTAAAATATCATGATTTCACAGAATGACATTCATAATTCCTCATCGAACTGTCTGAATTGAATTCAGATGGAAACCCTAACATAACCAAAATGCGTATCATAGAACATAACCATACTGTAACTACATGATCGTAACAACAACAGAAACACTACCGGACAAAACAATCACTGAAGTAATTGGTATCGCCAGAGGCAGTACGGTCCGCGCAAGAAACATTGGTAGAGACATCTTCGCAGGGTTGAAAAATATTGTGGGCGGAGAAATTGAAGAATATACAAAACTCCTGGCGCATTCCAGAGAACAGGCTTTGGAAAGGATGGAGGATGATGCCCGTAGGTTAGGTGCAGATGCTATCGTAAACGTTCGATTAACTTCCTCTATGGTCATGCAAGGAACATCCGAAATAGTGGCCTATGGTACGGCAGTAAAGTTATCGTAATGGACAATTTCGCAGTTTTTATCTTTAGTCTCTACGGAATGATATTTATCGTTTGTTTTGCCATCTTAGTTTATCTGATCATTCGACGAGTGAACATCAAGGATCAGGAAACTTTCGAAAAAAGGGACAATTAAGTTATCGGATTTCAATACCAATTTTGAAAACGGTACGGCTGTACCAGAGCTTAAAGTCAGTCTCTATAGGTTGGTTAAAAGGTCCGGTGGTAACATCTTCTCCGGACGTGCGCTGAATGAACCTGGCCAGGCCAATGTGCCACTTTAAGCCAGATTTAGAAGCAAAATGCAATCCTATGCCGGGTTGGAAATGTACGCCGCCCTTATGATCGTCTCCAAATACATTTTCACTAACGCGAGGAAAGCCATAACCTACTCGCGTATCGAAATAAAACCGGGACTTTGATCGGCCAAGGTATTGGCGGCCGTATAAAAACAGTGTCGTAAACTCATGAGTCATCCAGGTACTTGCTAACACGACATCACTGATTGCAAGTCCAGCTCCTATTCCGATGGATTGATCTTGTCTTGTTCGATATGCAAAAGTGATATCAGTTAGACCGGTGGCATGTTCATCATTGCCTCCCAACATCGCCGTTATGTACGCATAAAATCCATCCTTATAATGAAAACCGCCCTTGCGATACAAGTCCATGTGACGTGCATCAGAAAAACGACCTACCATCGATTTGTTGATGGTGATCGTATCTAGTGTCCCTATAACCATCAGGTATTGATTAGGGTCCTCATTTACGATCCTGCCTTTGAAGACAGACCCATCTTTATAATAAACAATGGACTCCCGAGTAGGGCTTTCCGTTTGCTGAGCGTCAGCATCAATTGTTGCAAGCATGAAAAAGGCAACTAAAATGCCTGATAAGATATGGCCAGATATTTTCTTCATATTTCTATACCAAAATTCAGAAGAAGTCGAGAGTACTTAATATTATAATCTATTTCAATCGGTGTATTGAATGGACCTCCACCCTCGGTACGTTGACCGGAGGTAGGTTGATAATAGAACGATAGTCCAACATTCCATTTGAATTTCCCTCTTGAAGCAGCTTGCAGGCCGATTCCAGGTTCAGCATAAATTCCTCCTGAGTGGTTCCTTTCACGCGTAGAGAACCCATAACCTAACTTAGCATCTACAAACGGCCGGAATTTCTTTTGATTAATATATCGTCGCCCGTATGCATATGGTGCAACGAAGGTATTGAATACCCAAATATTTTGAGTCACCAGCGCATCAGATTGGACGATCGCCAGACCCAGACCCAGTTGCATCTTTTCAGATAGACGCTTACCGAAAGTCATATCACCTTTGTTGGTAATCTCCGTATTATAGGATCTAAACCCATAGTTCACATGGGCAAAAATCCCTTTGGTTTTGTGATACCGTTTGCCCTTAAAAAGGCTCAAACCAGAGGTGTCAAGCACGGATATACTGATAATTTCGTCTTTGTCGAAAATCACCGTATCACCAGTTGAAATAATCATTTCGAGGTGGTAACCACTCTCATCAATATTCTCACCTCTGAAGATTGATCCATCCTTTAATTGTATTCTTGTTGAAGACTTCTTCACCTGAGGTTCGGTTTGACCCATTACCCCAAGCGAAAAAGTGATCAGCAGAACGAACAAAAATGATCGTCCCAATGTCTTAAAATGCTATTGTACTGATCTGCGTTCGGACATCTCCATCCGCATTAATACGGTATTGACTAAATCCTTCAGGTCCGGCGATCATAACGATATTGCTATAAACCGGATGTTCCAGAACATCGTACGCCTGAATGCTGCGATCATGTTCTAGCAGCTGAAGATTTCGTCGATCCGAAGCATCAAAGATCTTAAGACCGTTTGGTCCTTCTCCGACATACAGCTTATTGTCAATCATGGTCAGGCCATAAGGGCTTTCCATATCAATTTCCTGCAATTGATTTACAAAACTCAAATCTGATACATCCAGTACGACAAGTGCATTGTCATCTCCCGGGCAGAAGGCGTCATCTCCCGTTCTAAGGGTGGCATAAGCTATATCGCCATCAACAGGCAAAACCGGATCGCAAGATGTTGCATGCCAAAATCCTGACTCGTATTGAGGGTTTGCGGGATCACTAACATTATAAATATCAACAGAATTTCTTGTCCCAATGAAGAGGCGCTCATTGAATGGGAAAACCGTTTCCATCTGCCAACCAATGGATTCCGAAAATACTTGATGGAATTCACCATTGTTGTCGTAGACACTAAGTCTCGAATTCCCGATCACGTAAACATATCCATCCATCTCAGCAACTCTATTGATAGAACCTGTCGCTGAATTACTGCTGCCTGCAAATGATGTTGGAACTGCTGATGGAGGGATCAGGTTTTCTTCGTAATCGTAATACAAAGGACCACTGGTATCAATGATCTGACCATAGATATCGTCATCTTTGTTGACCTTTTCCGTCACCGTAGTAAATTCAAATCCGATCAAAGTCTCGCCTTGTGCATTCACAAGTTCAGAACTTATGGCATTCTCCAGTCGAGTGACCAATCGTGGAGCAAGCGCTTCACTGATATCGATTTTCACCATGTCATAGAAACTTTCAGCAAAAATCGTATTGTCCTTCACAAAGAATTCGCGATTTCCGGGGATGTTAAGGAATCCTGTCGCCACTGGATTTTCAGGGTCGGCATTATTGAATATGTGAATTCCTTCTCCTTCCTCTCCAATCAATAATAATTCTTCGTTGCTGAAAAGTTTCCCAGCATCGACTATTGATCCCCGCGCTCCCTCAAAAATCGGAGTGCTGCGAATTGCACCAAGGTCGCCATAGATGGCAGCTCCCTTAGTATAGGTGACGGTTACGTCGGCAGTGTCGGTGCATCCTAAAAGGATGACCATGACGGCCAGAAAGGCCAATTTAATTGTCTTCATAAAAGCAGGTATTTAGTATTGAGAAGAACGTTTACTTAAAAATTTTGGTATATGACTATTTACTTTAATGATTGATTTCAGATTTCTATTCCTATCGACAACTCTGTCCGGTTAAAGCTTCTCTCTTGTCGATTAATGTATATTGGTACTCCCTCTGCGTATGATGTATCAGTAATCTCGCCTTTGAAAAACCGATAACCAGCCGTAAACTGAATCCAGGCATCTTTAATTCTAAATTTGAGCCCAGCCCCGATGTTCCACATCCAACCTCCTCCATACTCTTGTCCAAACCATTCATTCTCCCGAACATCTTTGGAAGTGGCAAAGCAGTAACCCCAATGAGTAAATCCAACTAATTTACTTTTTCCATCACCAGCCTCTCCTTGGACGACCGCAAAAACTGGCACGTATTGTAAATTTTCAAATTGCCAATAAGTATCCACCAGACCAATTCCTCCTCCAACACCCAGTGCCGGTATGGGATGATGTCGAAAGGTCCCTATGAAAGACATGGGTAAACTTTCTTCATCCCCCTGTTTATTTACAGTAAGGGACCCGGCAAACCCTACCCGATTGAATGTCTTTTTTTCAATTTTAGTAGAATCCGCTGACTGTGCTGTTGCAAATTCTGCAACAACAAGAAAAATCAGTACGGCTATGACGTTGACGGCCCTCAAAGTCGTACAATTTGTATCGTACTAAGAAAAGACCACTCTTTCGCCTCACAGTCATAGGAATACTGATAGAAACCATCTTGCCCTATCACCATCAGTATCTCATTGAGTGCAATCACGTCGATGGTGTGCATATTTTCTATTTCGTCTACCAACGTGATATCATCGAGGTTTGAGGCATCCATAAATTTCATACCGTTGGCTCCTTCAGTAATGAAGAGACAGTCATCATCTATTCCCAGGCCATGCGGATTTTCCATTTCGTAAGTTCGGTGCCTATAAGGATTAGATAAATCCGAAATATTGACAACATCCAGCTGGTTTGTAAATCCGGCACAATCATTTCCGCTTCTTAAGGTCACATAAGCCCAGTCTCCCTGAACGACCACCGGATCACAACTATTGATATGTTCGTAAGTAGAAATCCATTCCGGCGCAGATGGATCTGCGTTATCGTAAATATGCATGCCGTTTTGAGCACCCAGAAACAGTTTATCCCCATATGGATAAATCGTCTCGATTCCCCAACCCAATGGGATGGTCTGCGTTTTTTCGGGAGCAGTTTGATCGCTCAAGTCAAACAATCGCATATCTGTCCAATCAATCGTGTACAGGTAATCATCATAGATGGTGAATTTAGCCAGTGAGCCTCCGACTCCTGTTCCTGGGGTTCCAGCCGCGGCAGTCTGCGAAGACAGAGCTTGAATATTGGCATCTTCTGCAAAGAATCTTCCACCCCACCAGGCGCCTCCATCGGAACCACAGTCCATCACTACTTCATCCTCAACCCAGGTCTCGTTGTACCCGGTAAGAATCGTTCCATTATTTTCATCCCATCGGCCATTCCATGTTCCATAATCCGCAAAAGCACTTTCCACACGGCTCACCAACGCAATGTCCAAGGGGTTGCTGATGTCGAGTACAACCAGATCAATGTAACTATCGACATATAGATAATTTCCTTTTGCGGCCAGGTCGAAATTCCCTGGAATATTGATAAACCCAATGGTTACCGGGAATTGTGGATTGATATTGTTCACTACGTGAATACCTTCTCCAATTTCATTGATGTACATGTAGCCATCTTTGAAATAAAGGCGACCCGGATTATTGATTTCGCGGGCTGTAGTGGAATAATTCAATTCAGAACGAACCTCTTCAGTGGTCGTGAAGATTGGCTCATAGTTAATGTAACTGACTGTTCTCTGGCAGGTATCTGAGCAGGAAACAGTAAAAAGTACGGTCAAAAACGCAAGTAGGTAAGGTAACTTTTTCATGATTACAACAGATTGGAAATGTCATCACAAAGACCAAGCCGATTTTATCGTAACCTGGATTTTTTAACATTTTTCTTGCCTTAATCTGAATAAAAGGCAATGAAAAAGCCTTTCTACCTAAAAATATGGGATGTTTTTAGGGGATCAATTCTAATTTCTCAAGTTTTTGAATCAGCACCTCATTGATCCGATGGTATGATTCATGGCTCCAACCAGCTACGTGTGGCGTCAGAATGACTCGGTCTGAAGCAGCTAGTTCGTCAAATTCCTGTTGTTGTTTTTCGCTAAGGCGATTCAGTTTTTCATTCTCAAGGACATCCAGACCAACACCCTGTAGCAAGCCCTCGTCTAATAGGCTCAATACGGTTTCATTAGACAGGATACCACCCCTCGCCGAATTCAGTAAAATTCTAAGCTTCGGAAACTGTTTCAAGTATGGCACATCAAACAAATTATCTGTTTCCGGAGTTAAGGGCACATGAATACTCAGGATCTGAGTTTCTTGTTGAAAAGTTTCAAGTGACACTTCTTTTACATAAGCTGCACTGAAACCGGTTTTATACTTGTCGTAAGCGATAATTCTACAGCCAAAACCTCTCAATTTCTCAGCAAAGGAACTGCCCATGAACCCATAGCCAAAAATCCCTACAGTTTTGTCTTTCAACTCTGTTCCTCTATTGCCTTCCCGGTCCCATACTTTCCCTCGGACCTCCCGATCGGCGAGATGTAGCCGATGCAACAACGCTAACAACACACCGACGTTGTGCTCTCCCAATGCATCGCGATTCCCTTCCGGTGCATTCACCCAAGCGATGTTCTTCGCTTCGAGGTAATCAGTATCCATTTTTTCCAGGCCAGCTCCTGCCCTTGCCACAAAACGCAATGTTCCACTTGCATCGATCAGTTCACGGTCAATGGATGTTTTACTTCTGACCACAACACCATGAGCCCCTTTTACACACTGCAGGATTTCTTCTCGATTGATCTCAGGCTGGTAATCAGCTTTCAATCCTTTGTCATCCAACATCTCGAGGATGGATTCGTGCATCCTATCAATGATCAGTATCCGTTTTGTCATTTAAAAATTGAATATGGCGTGTGCAACTGAGAAATAAACAGCAAGACCTAGCAAATCATTCGCCGTAGTAATAAAAGGTCCTGAAGCCAATGCCGGATTGATGCCAATCCGGTGTAAGACTAATGGTGTGATGGTCCCCATAAATGAAGCAAGTAACACAACACTGAACAAGGCAATACAGACCGTATAGGCCAATAGCACCTCATTGAAAATAAGGATCACCGCACCTAAGACCATCAATGCCAGGATAGCTCCATTAACTACTGCCACAAACAACACTTTGATCAATCGTGAAACCGTACTGCTTTCAAACGCGCTGGGGTTGGCCAGGCTCTGTACAACAATCGAGGAAGACTGAATACCAACATTACCTCCTGTCGCCATGATCAGTGGAATAAATAGTGCCAATCCGGAAATGATCGCAATATCCCCCCGGAACAAGTCTGTAATCTGCGCAGCTACCAGTCCGCCACCCATACCAATAATCAGCCATGGTAAACGCGCTTTTGACAAGGCCCAGACGGAATCGTCTTCTTCCACATCAGAAGAAATACCAGACATTATTTGTCTTTCTTCCTCGGCTGTTTCGGTGATCACATCTAATATATCATCAATCGTAATCCTTCCCACCAGTTTACCACGTGGATTGATCACAGGAACGGCCTCCAGGTCATATTTCTGCATGATAGCAGCAACTTCATCTTCTTCGATGTAGGTTTCTACCGCATGAATGTCTTTAGAATAGATATCCTCTATTTTCACACTATCATCAGACAGAATGATTTTCTTCAAGCTGACCTTACCCAGCAGCATTTCAAAATCATCAACCACATAAACAGAATAAATTTTTTCTACACGACCGGCCTGCTTTCTAATCTCTTCGATGCACTGCTTAATGTCCCAATTGAGGTTGGCTTTGATTAGTTCCTTGGCCATCAATCCGCCAGCTACATCCTCATCGTAACGAAGTAGGTCAGTCAGGTTCCTGGCTTTTTCTTCATTACTGATGAATCCGATAATTTCCTCGCGCTTCTTCAAAGGAAACTGCATGGCAATATCTGCAGCATCATCGGAATCCATGTATAAAAGAAATGCCGCGATCTCCTCCAGTGTAAAGAATTCGAGAAACGCTTCACGGACGTCCTCGTCCAAATCCGCGAGTACAGCTGCATCGACTTGCGGAGGCAGCAGATCAAAAACGTATTTACAGGATTCAGCCTCAAATTCGTCGAGCAGAGCAGAAATATCCGCTGGATTCGCACCTTCCAGGCTTTTGAGTATAAAGTCCTTATCCTGGGTATCAACAGCTTCCTGAAACCGTTCCAGGTACTCCTTGGACAACTCAAATTCCATCGTGGTATTCATGCGGTGGCGATGCGTTTTGTCAGTGTGACAAAGTCGCTGACTGATAATTGTTCAGCGCGGAGATCAAAGGTCTTCTCATCAGTCAGCGAAGCAGGCAAATTTAGGCCTTTTAGTGCATTGCGCAATGTTTTCCGTCTTTTTCCAAATCCCTCTTTGATCACTCTTTTAAAAAGCTTTTCATCGCAATCCAGGTGAGTTTTTTCGTTCCTTTTCAAGCGTATTACAGCCGAATTAACCTTAGGCGGCGGATCAAAAACATCCGGAGGAACTGTAAAGAGGTATTCTACTTCGTAAAAAGCCTGAAGCAAGACACTAAGAATTCCATAGACTTTATTCCCATGTGAAGAACATATCCTATCTGCCACTTCTTTTTGAATCATACAAACCACTTCCTGAACGCGTCCCCGTTGATCATAGACCTGGAAAAACAATTGTGAAGAAATGTTGTACGGAAAATTTCCTATGATCGTGATGTCCGATTCAAATTCCGACAGATCCAAACGTAGAAAGTCCTGATAACGGAACCGATCCATGTGAAATGGATGATTCACTTTCAAATAATCAATAGATTCCTCATCCAGATCGTAGGCATAGAAATTCAAGTTTTTATCAATCAATCCCCTGGACAATACACCTGTACCAGGCCCCACTTCCAGGACCACCCGATTATCTTGAGAGGGAGATAGTGCTTCAACAATTTTTTCTGCGATGGCCTCATCTCTCAAAAAGTGCTGACCTAGGTGTTTTTTGGGCTTTACAGGTCTCAAATGCTAACCATTTTAGAATGAATCAATTAATTTCGGACGCTAACTACGGCATGAGTTATAGCATTGCGAAGCTAGCCCTACTTTGTCATGTTATCTTGCATGATAAATTATTTCTGTCGTAATGACCTATCGAATTGGTATTACAATTTCGATGAGTCAGCAAGGCATGTTTAAATTGATAACTTAAGGCTAGGTTAGAACGAAGGTATTGCCAATTGTATAACTATCTGACGCGTCGCATAGAAAATGGCGATTTGAATTGAAGCATCACATGAGTAAGGAGAATAAAGACAGAAAGAAGCCAACAATCGGAATTACTTGCGGCGACTTGAACGGAATCGGAATGGAGGTTGCCCTCAAGGCGCTGAAAGACAACCGAATTTCCAAAATCATGACACCTGTATTGCTTTGTTCTTCGAAAGTCATTTCGTTTTATAAAAAGCAACTGGATATGGAGGAATTCAATTTCTTTCAGATCGATGACATTGAAAAAATACACCACAAAAAAACCAACGTCCTGAATCTCTGGGAAGATAAACCAGACATTAACCCCGGCGAGGCTTCCAAAGATCTCGGGAAATACACGCGCATGTCTTTAGCTAAAGGCGTGGAATTACTAAAGAATGGCAGCATCCATGGACTGGTCACCGCACCTTTGAACAAAGAATTGGTTCAGGACGACAGTTTTAACTTTCCCGGGCATACGGAATATCTCGCAGATGCTTTCGAACAGAAAGAGAGTCTGATGTTCATGGTTCACGAGCAGTTGCGTGTTGGTGTTGTTACTGGCCATATTGCGCTCTCGGACGTTTCGAATGCCGTGACTACAGAGGGTATTGTGAATAAAGCAAAGATCATGTTCCGGTCCTTACAAAAAGACTTTGGAATCAAAAAGCCCCGGGTTGCGGTTTTGGGCATGAATCCACATGCTGGTGAAAATGGCCTGTTAGGTAAGGAAGAAGAAGAAACGATTATTCCCGCTATTGAGCAATTGAAAGAATGTGGTAATCTCGCCTACGGCCCTTTTCCTGCAGATGGTTTTTTTGGAAGTTCACAATTCTCCAGTTTCGATGCGGTACTGGCCATGTATCATGATCAGGGCCTGATCCCATTCAAGCAATTCTCCTTTGGTGGTGGTGTCAATTTCACTGCAGGACTACCAGCAGTAAGGACTTCCCCGGATCACGGCACTGCCTTTAATCTGGCCGGCAAGAATATCGCCGAGGAGTCTTCTTTCAGAAGCGCCTTGTTTTATGCTTGCGATATCATCAAAAATCGAGCAGAGTATCAATAGGGCTTCTGTCTTCTAACATCTACTTGCTTAAAGCGCTTGCATCGCGTAGTGCATTTGATTATTTTCGGAAACACCTGTCTGTAGACACTTTTAGCTTTACAATGCAGGTGGACCAAGTATCATAATCAGCAAAAACTCACTATTCATGAACAGGCGAGATTTCACGGTGAAGTCATTAGCTTCATCGGCTCTTTTGGCGACCGTACCCCTTTCAGACTTATTCGGATCAGGTTTACCGGACGGTAATTTGCCCTTGCTTCCCTTTGAAAAGCTGAACCCGGACATTTTGGATTCCTTCAAATCCACGCTAAACTGGATGAGTGACCATGGCTGGGGTCGTTTTATCAAAGAGGAATTGAGGATCAATATTGATCTTTCTGAGAACACCTCTCAAGTGGTATTACAACAAGAGTTGCGGAGCCTGATCGAAATAAAAAAAGTGGGGGGCTTGCAGGATTTCAGTGGGAGTAAATTGATCGAACCAGGTGTGCCAGAAGAAAGTTTGCTCTACCATTTAATGGCCTCTCCCCGCGTCAAGTCTTCTCTTTTTAAAAAGTATCCTGAAATCGAACAGCTGGAAGCACTAGAGAATTACATCTACAGTTTGGTAGACCTGAACAACTACCCATTCAAGAATAGGGATAATGTATTCCTGACCGTATTGGCCTACGAATATCGTCCTGGATTGAAGACCCCTCCCTATTTCCAAAATTACCTGTCCCGATCGAAAGCATCCCGTATGGTATTTTCCAGATGTGGCATAGCGAGAATTGGTACGGACCCATTGCACTATGATACAGAAAACCGCTTGTTTACGAATGAGCCGAAAGCCGGAAACAAGAAGAACGTAGCCGTAACTGCGGCACGTTACGGACTATTTCTGGTGGAATTAGTAGATGCAACAGACAGTCGTCTTAAAATCATGAATCGGCAGAAAAATGAAGCAAAAGGTAAAAGTCCTCGTCGTTTTGTTTGTCCCATTACCAAAATTTCCGATACAGAGGCTTATCAGATTGAGTATGGACATCATCACGTCAACGAGAAGCTCTACCGATTGAGTCAGTACCGCTACAAAGAAAGCGCGATTGAATTCAACAAAGACCTGGATCTGAAACGTGAGCCCTTTATTCGTGTAGATTCCAGCAATCCCGAACTGGCCAAAAATGATGAACCAATGGTTCAGACCAGTCAAATCGGTTCTTCCCTGTTGGTAACTTCAGTACCCAATGACCTGATCCGGTTTGCCTATCAGGACGACAAGCTCCTATCCGTCCCGGTACCTGAAGGGTGGGCGAAGAGGATGCATAGCAACAGAAGACATTCCGCTTTGAAGCTACCCAATGAAAATGGCAAGGAAGTGACCAATGTAATTATATCAGACGTGATCTATCGCAGATCTCGGAGGGTTACGAGTTTTAGATCGCCGAAGATTGCTCCTCTATTCCTGAACATCAAGTTTGAGGCAGATCCGTCTTCAGAAGAGGGTTACAAGCACATTAATGGAGAATCATTCCCCGGAACTTCTTTTGAAAATAAGATTGAGGAAGGCGGCTACCAAACCATCATCTTTGAAGATAGTATATGCGACGGATGCGTAGCCGCGCGTCTCGTCACTAAAAACAATGCGGTACTACCTGAAATTTTAAACGAAAAGTCAGAACAGGTATTACCTGCTTTTTCATTGGTCACAGCGCCAGATTTCTTCCCGTATATTGATAGCAATGACATCCGGGCCTCCTACAAACCAGGTCGCGGGGTTAATACAGATCAGGATTTCTTTGAGGGAGGAACCATGAATCTCAGCGGGCTCAGACAAAGAGGTAATCCGGCATTAAGAAATCCTTTTGATCAAGACCAACCAGCCTTTGCAAAAACCCTCGACGAAAACGCGAGTTACGATACCCTGACGGTTGTGGTGTCCAGTGGCAAAACCATGTCGGAGGTTTCAAGGGGAGCTGTACAGAATTTCGAAAGGGACTTCCTCACTTCGAGCTTTCTTCCGGACACAGGTACCGGTGTATTTTTCCCTGGCTGGGATGTGACCTATTCGGCTGAACCCGGAAAGGCGAACAGAAAAAACCCCTACATTGCCACCTACGGACTAGGCTCTCCCTTCCCCGAAGACATGAAATTGTGTGCGGCAGCCAATGGCATGTGGCCTGTTACCTCACCCGACGCAGGTCGCACCTTTCAGGGGTCGCTGGAAGCTTTCCCTATTGTTAACCTCAAGCCAAACACGGCTATTCCGTTGATGGATGAGGAAATAGGCATCCATCCCAATAGCCCATCCGTTAAAACATATAGCAATTCACCCAATTTTGGTTGGGATGGTGAGCAGGGACCTTTTATCGAATTGAAAGGAAGCAACATCCAGGTCAATTATACAGACATTGGCAGAGCGGATTATCTGCAAAACTTGCTAGACCCTGACGTAGGATTCGATATGTCTCAATTGAGGCAACTCAGCAGTAAGGAAATCATTCGACGGATGGACTGCCTGAGAAAAACCATCAAAAAAGTGGACCATAAAAAGTTGTGGAACACCAAACTGTGGTTGATTAATGCCATTAAAGTGACTGACTGGAGTCAACCCTTCGATCCGAAGTGCCTTCCAAAGGGTGGCATTTTTGATCAGATCGATTACAATACCCCACAAAACGAACGATTAAAAGGAGAAGGATACTTTTTTGTGATTGCCAAAACAGGAAAAGGTCAGACACAGAAAATCGGAGACCTGGATAGCAGTGACAAAGACAAGAAGCGTTTGATGTTGCCTTGCAAAAAGCTTTGGATCTGCCAGGTAACCCCCGGTGCGCTGGCCTTCACACAAATCAAAAAAGGTCAGAAAAAACCTGGTAAGTGGAAAAGAGAATGGTGGTACATATCCTGAGATGAAATATGACGTCATCATATTAGGCGCTGGCCCCGCAGGTACGGCTGCTGCAGTCACCTGTAGTAAAGCAGGGCTTAACGTGGCTGTTATTACTCAGGTAGCCATTGGTGAAGTACCCGATCCAACACCCGTTCAAAGTATTCACCCTGGAGTGGTGTCCCTGCTTCAAGCGCTTGATCTGGAACCAACCCTTGAAAATAGTACACGCGCTCAATTCGATGCTATTGTGGTCAATGGAGAGGCCAATCCACTAAACCCAAACGGAGGTGAACCCTGGTATGGTCACCACCTTGATAGACGGCTTTGGGATCAGGCACTTTTGCAACATCTGGAGTCTTTGCCCATTGCCTTATATTCAGACACGAGCATCCATAAAGTAACAAGAGGAGCTGATGCTTCTGTTGAGGTGATTGTAGACGAAGACCTGATCCTCCGATGCAGGTATTTGATTGATGCGAGCGGTGCCCGACGCATCACCCGACACTTCCTCAAGCTCGATGAAATCTTTTTGACCCGCCCCATGACCTGTTGGACAGGAAGGTCCTTTGGTAAACACGGAAATGGCTCACGAACAGAATTCTCAATGCATGATGCTGGCTGGACATGGATTGCGCCGGAAGATGAACGCCACCTTACCTGGAGCACATTACAATTAGACGGAAAGGCAAAAGGGAACGCACCGGTTCCTGAATTTGAGTCTATCGGAAAACCGTATGCATACAATGTCCGTTGGCGCGTATTCCGACCCATTTGCGACCAGCAGGTATTGTTATGTGGGGATGCAGCAGGCATTTTAGATCCGGCAGCAGGACAAGGTATTTTAAACGCCCTGATGTCAGGAATCAAAGCCGGTGAATGCCTGATGGCGTGCATTGCGGAACCCAAACAGGAAGCCTGGCACTTTGCCATGTACGACCAGTGGTTCATTTCACAGTATGAACAAAAGGTAGAAGACCTGGCTAAATATTATCAAAAGGCTGGCATCAACATTTTGTTGCGGGACCAGGAAAATACCGTTAATACATAACTTATTTAGTTCAAGGCTTATCTTTATCCTTATGTCAGATACCACACAAACCCAGGAGCGCCTTCCCCGAAAGCTCAAAAAGGCCCAGAAAAAGAAACTCAAGGAAGAGAAGCGCGCAGAAAAGAAATTGAGGAAAGCTATGAAAAAAAAGGCCAAAAAGAAGCAGCGGAAATTGAAGAAGAAGTAAGCAGGGTTCACTCCTGTCCTCCGAAAGGGGGAATTTGAATGCGTAGTTTATTAGAATTCTCACCGCATATAACTCACCATTTCTAAGGTCTTCCCTGGTGGGATGTTACAGATGTCATATTTAACTTGTCGAAATAGACATAAAGACATACTTCGACTGAGTCCGCAGGCCACTCCTCCTCCTTCCTGACTGGGGAAATTTGTAATCTTATTTGTGATTAATCCTCTAATAATCACTAGCTTTGCGGTTCTTTATTGCGCTCCAATGGATAAGAAGGCGTTCCGAGCATTTGAAATCAGCATTTTCAACCTCTCTAGTAAGGTTCATGAATACCGATTCCCTATTAATGAAACGCTTTTCGGACTATTCGAGCAAAGTATAGTTGAGCGCGGAGAGGGCACTTCTGAAGTGGTTTTGACACGTTCAGAGACCATGATGACCTTGCATTTTGACATCAATGCGAAGGTTGAATTGATCTGCGATATCTCAGTTAAGCCTTTTTGGCATGAGATCAAGGTAGAGAAAGACATCATGGTTAAGTTTGGTGAAGCAGATGAGGAACTTAGTGAAGATGTGATTGTGATCCACAGGGATACACAATTTTTCAACGTTGCTGAATACATCTATCAGTTCCTTTTGTTGAGTATTCCGATGAAGAGAATTCATCCGGATATCAAAGATGAGCAACGGCCTGATATTGTTTATAGCTCAGAAGAGCCGGAACAAGAAGAGGAACAGGAAACTGATCCTCGATGGGCAGCTTTAAAAAATTTGAAACAAGAATAGATCGAGATAAAATAGTTGTACAATGGCGCATCCAAAGAGAAAGATCTCAAAAACGAGACGGGATAAAAGAAGAACTAACGTCAAAGCTACGCCTAAAAGCTACGTGATTTGTCAAACCACAGGCGAAGCTCACCTTCCACACCGTGCTCACTGGCATGAAGGTAAACTTTACTACAAAGGAAAAGTAGTAATGGAGAAAGAAGTTTTAGCATAAAGCAAAAGCATTTATTACCTTCGAACGATCAGCCTGGAAATATCCGGGCTGATTTTATATAAACCAAAGGCATGTCAAAAATTAAAGCGGCCATCACTGGGGTTGGCGGATATGTTCCTGAATATGTATTGACAAACAAGGAACTGGAGACCATGGTAGACACCACCGATGAGTGGATCACCACCCGAACCGGAATTAAACAAAGACATATCTTAAAAGGTGAAGGCCAGGGTACCTCCGTAATGGGGACCAAAGCCGTGGAGGAACTTCTAAAGAAAACGGGGACTACTCCTGAAGAAATTGACTTGCTCATTTGCGCAACCGTAACACCGGACATGGTGTTCCCGGCCACTGCCAATGTAATCGCCAACAATATTGGAGCGATTAACAGCTTTAGCTATGATATCGGAGCGGCTTGCTCCGGATTCCTGTATGCCATGGCAACGGGCTCAAAATTCATAGAATCAGGTACACATAAGAAAGTGGTCATCGTGGGTGCAGACAAAATGTCGAGCATTGTCGATTATACTGATCGCACCACCTGTGTGATCTTTGGCGACGGAGCCGGAGCTGTGCTTCTGGAGCCCACCGAAGACGATCACGGCATATTGGATTCAGTGCTTAGATCAGATGGTTCCGGCGAAACACATCTACATATGAAAGCAGGCGGAAGCCGCAAGCCTTCCACACACGAAACCATTGATGCCAGAGAGCATTTTGTTTTTCAGGAAGGGATGGCTGTATTCAAATTTGCGGTTACCAATATGGCGGATGTTGCTGCTGAGATCATGGAGCGCAATAATCTGACGGCTGACGATGTGGCTTATCTGGTTCCGCATCAGGCCAACAAAAGAATCATTGATGCAACTGCCAAACGGATGGGAGTTGACGATAGCAAAGTGATGCTGAACATCACGAATTACGGCAATACAACCGCGGGTACACTGCCACTTTGCCTCTGGGACTATGAGTCCAAGCTAAAAAAAGGTGATAATATTGTATTGGCTGCCTTTGGCGGCGGCTTCACTTGGGGCGCCACATACGTCAAATGGGCCTATGACACTAAATAATTCATAATTTAATTATCATGGCTACTACTGCCGATATTAAAAATGGCCTCGTGATTGAGTTTAATCACGACCTTTTCGCTGTTGTCGAATTTCAACATGTGAAGCCTGGAAAAGGCCCTGCATTTGTGCGAACAAAGTTGAAAAGCCTTACCACTGGCAAGGTGATCGACAACACATTTTCCGCAGGGCATAAGATCACAACGGCTCGTGTTGAAAGACATAAGTATCAGTATTTGTACAAGGACGACATGGGGTACAACTTCATGAATGCCGAAACTTATGAGCAAATACCGATCGAGGAGAAAATGATCACCAATCCACAATTCCTGAAAGACGGAGAAGTGTGCGAAGTAATTTTTCATACCGAGCAAGAACGTGTATTAGGATGCGAGTTACCACAGCACGTGCAATTGAAAATAATCTACACAGAGCCAGGACTGAAAGGCGATACAGCAACCAACGCGTCGAAACCAGCGGAACTGGAAACAGGTGCCAGTATCAATGTCCCACTTTTCATCAATCAGGATGAAGTGATAAAAGTAGACACCCGATCGGGTACTTATGTAGAACGTGTCAAGCAATAAGCGCAACTTTTGTTCAAACGATATTAATTTTGACCCATTGATGAACTGAAACTATCGTATAGCTCATCAATGGTAGACTTAACCTGAGTTTAAATCATAACTTTAACCCATGAAGGCCAAAGAAATCCGTGAACTTATAGACTTCATTTCGGGCAGTGGACTTGAAGAAGTAAACATCGAAACTGAAGAATTCAAAATAAGTGTGAAAAGGTCTCCGGACCAGGCGGTAGTAACAACTGCCGTTCCAGCAGTTGCTCCTCCGGTAGCGGCTCCAGTTTCCGCAGCTCCAGCTCCTGTAGCGGCACCTGCGACTGAAGCTCCCGCCGCGGCTGACGAAAGTAATTACGTGACGATCAAATCTCCGATGATCGGAACCTTCTATCGATCTGCCAATCCGGAATCTGCTCCTTTTGTAAGTGTAGGTGATGATATTACCGCTGGGAAAACAGTTTGTATCATCGAGGCAATGAAGCTTTTCAATGACATTGATAGCGAAGTATCAGGGAAAATTGTAAAAGTATTGGTGGACAATTCCTCACCAGTTGAGTATGATCAGCCATTGTTTCTGGTAGATCCATCTTAATCACAGGTTTATGTTCAAGAAAATATTGATCGCCAATCGTGGCGAAATTGCTCTACGGGTTATCCGTACCTGTAAGGAAATGGGCATTAAGACCGTAGCAGTCTATTCTACTGCTGACCGGGAAAGCTTGCATGTGAGGTTTGCTGATGAAGCCGTGTGCGTCGGCCCGCCGATGGGTCGGGATTCATATCTGAAAATCCCAAACATCATTTCTGCTGCGGAAATCACAAATGCAGATGCCATTCACCCAGGATATGGATTCCTTGCGGAAAACGCCGAGTTTTCAAATGTTTGTGCGGAGCATGGCATTAAATTCATAGGTGCCTCAGCCAACATGATCAACCTCATGGGAGACAAGGCGACAGCAAAGGACACTATGAAAAAAGCAGGTGTTCCTACCATTCCTGGCAGTGAAGGATTGTTGGAATCCCTGGAAGAAGGACTGAGTCTGGCTCAAGAGGTTGGTTACCCGGTCATGCTGAAAGCAACCGCCGGTGGCGGTGGTAAAGGTATGCGCTTGGTCAACGAAGAGGCGGAATTCAAAGGTGCCTGGGACAGTGCCAGACAAGAAGCTGGTGCCGCTTTTGGCAATGATGGAATGTACCTGGAAAAATTCGTGGAAGAACCTCGTCACATCGAGATTCAGGTTGTTGGTGACAGCAGAGGTCGAGTTTGCCATTTGTCCGAGCGGGATTGCTCCATACAAAGAAGACATCAGAAACTTATTGAAGAAACCCCCTCGCCCATTGTAACTCAGGAATTGAGAGAGAAAATGGGTGAAGCGGCGATCAAAGGCGCCGAAGCCATCAGTTATGAAGGTGCGGGTACCGTAGAATTTCTGGTAGATAAACATGGCGATTTCTACTTCATGGAAATGAACACCCGTATTCAGGTGGAGCATCCAATCACGGAAGAGGTAACGGATTTTGACTTAATCAAAGAGCAAATCAAAGTCGCCGCAGGAATTGAGGTATCGGGAAGAAACTACTATCCGCAATTGCATGCCATAGAGTGTAGAATCAATGCAGAGGATCCTGGTAACGACTTCCGTCCTAGTCCCGGTCGAATAACCAATTTGCATTTACCCGGTGGGCACGGAGTGAGAGTGGATAGCCACGTTTACGCAGGTTATACCATTCCTCCTTATTATGATTCAATGATCGCTAAATTGATCGTTTCGGCCCAAACGCGTGAAGAGGCGCTTATCAAAATGAAACGTGCTTTGAGTGAAATGGTCATTGAAGGAGTGAAAACCACCATTCCATTGCATATGGAACTCATGGAAAATGAGAATTTTAAAGCAGGGCAATTCACAACCAAGTTCCTCGATAACTACGATTTCTCGAAGCTGAAATAAGCTTTTACAATAAACTTTCAAAGAAAAATAAGACGGCCCAATGATCGAAAGATCATCTGGGCCGTTTGCCTTACCTTTGGCGATCCAAATTTTGAAAAAAACAGATAATGCTTAACATCGTACTGTTTGGCCCTCCCGGTGCTGGCAAAGGCACCCAAAGCGAGTTTTTGATCAACGACTACCAATTGGTACACTTGTCGACCGGCGACCTGTTTCGCAAGCACCTAGGTGAAGGAACGGAACTAGGGAAATTGGCACAAGGCTATATGGACGAGGGAAAACTCGTTCCGGACAAAATTGTTATCGGTATGGTAGAAGACAAGATCAAAGATCATTTGGATGCTAGGGGGTTCATTTTCGATGGATTTCCGCGAACAGTAGCACAGGCTGAAGCTCTGGACGTCATGCTGGCCTCCCATTCCTTGAGTATCTCCGGAATGGTTGCTCTTGAAGTCCCTCAAGACGAGCTGAAAACACGTTTACTGGAGAGAGGAAAGACTTCTGGCCGTGTAGATGATCAGAATGAGGAAAAAATCAACACGCGAATTCAGGTGTATCTCAATGAAACAACGCCGGTAGCAGATTTTTACCAGCAACAAGATAAATTCAACTCCATCAATGGCGTCGGCGGCATTGGTGAGATTTCTACAAAAATCGGTGAAGTCATCGGTGGTTTCTAAGCCATGGATACCAATTTCATTGACCATGTAAAAATCTATACCAGATCCGGTGCCGGTGGAGCAGGATCAGTTCACTTTCGCAGAGAAAAATTCGTGCCAAAAGGAGGCCCTGACGGAGGTGATGGTGGTCGAGGTGGTCACATCATCCTGAAAGGCAACAAGCAACTTTGGACGCTACTACACTTACGGTATCGTAAGCACATTAAGGCCGATCATGGAAATCCTGGTGAGGGAGGGCAACGCTTTGGACAAAATGGTGCAGATACAATCCTGGAAGTACCTATAGGTACCATTGCGAAAGATGCAGAAACCGGAGAAAAACTGATTGAAATCCTGGATGACCAGGAGCAAATATTGCTCTCAGGAGGTCGTGGAGGACAGGGAAATAGTCACTATAAGACTTCAACAAACCAGGCTCCCCAGTATGCACAACCCGGAGAGGACGCCATTGAGAAATGGGTGGTTCTCGAACTAAAACTGCTCGCTGATATTGGATTGGTTGGTTTCCCAAATGCAGGAAAAAGCACTTTACTGTCCGCTGTATCGGCGGCCAAACCGGAAATCGCAGACTACCCATTCACCACACTGACACCTAACCTGGGAGTAGTAGAATACCGCAACTACAAATCTTTTGTAATGGCGGATATTCCCGGAATTATTGAAGGAGCGGCCGAGGGCAAAGGCTTGGGCATACGTTTTTTACGACATATTGAAAGAAATAGTGCACTGCTATTTGTCATTCCTGCTGATGCAGATGACATCAAAGAAGATTATCAAGTATTATTAGGTGAGCTAAAACAGTACAACCCCGAACTGCTTGATAAGCAAAGAATCCTCGCCATTTCCAAATCAGACTTGCTGGATGATGAGCTGATCGAAGAAATGAAAATGAATTTACCTGACATTCCACATGTCTTCATTTCCAGTATTACGCAACAGGGACTGCCAGAATTGAAAGACCTCATCTGGCAAAAACTGAACTAATTACCTGTTTCCCGTTCATATCAATCCATCTTTCTGACATTCTGTCACAGAATTGTTTTTGGCAAAGAAATTGACAATGCGACGCTAGCAAATGATTGTGAAATAAATTCCCAATGGATCAAGAGGTGAAAGACCAAAACGAAGAATTGGAAAACGAATTGACGGAAGCTGCCGAAGAAGAGCAGAAAGAAACGTCTGAGTCTACAGAAAGTGAAACTACCGAAGAGGATGAGCTTGAAGAAGAGGAGGAGGAAGACATTGAAGCTAAACTATCTCGTGACGTAGCTGAAGCTAAGGACAAATACCTTCGATTATATTCTGAATTTGAGAATTTCAGAAGAAGAACAGCCAAAGAAAAGTTGGACATCATCAACACTGCGAGTCGCGAATTGATGGTCGATCTGCTTCCTATCATGGACGATTTTGAGCGTGCTTTAAAATCCATGAGGGATAATGATGCCAATGAAAGTTCTATAGAAGGGATGGAATTGATCAGCAACAAATTCCAAAAAACCCTTGAAAATAAAGGACTTAAACTCGTAGAAGTGAAAGCTGGCGATGAGTTTAATGATGAGTTTCATGAAGCTATCACACAAATTCCTGCTCCAAGTAAGGAACTGGCGGGAAAAATTGTGGACGTGGTAGAAAAAGGATATTTCCTAAACGATAAGGTAATTCGATTTGCCAAGGTCGTGACAGGAGCAAAAAGTGAATAATGGCAAAAAGGGACTATTACGACGTACTAGGAGTTGATAAATCAGCTTCCTCTGACGAAATAAAAAAGGCTTATCGCAAAATTGCGATCAAATTTCACCCAGATAAGAATCCTGGCGATTCTGAGGCTGAGGATAAATTCAAGGAAGCAGCCGAAGCCTATGAGGTTCTGAGCAATCAGGACAAAAAGGCAAAGTACGATCGTTTTGGTCATCAGGGCCTTGGAGGAGGAGCCGGTGGATTTGGAGGAAACATGAATATGGAAGACATATTCTCCCAATTCGGCGACATATTCGGAGGTGGTGGCAGCCCATTTGACAGCTTCTTTGGAGGCGGTGGTGGTCGAAGGTCGCGCAAAGGAAGCAACCTTCGTATCAAGCTGAAGCTAACGTTGGATGAAATCGCCAATGGCGTAGAGAAAAAGATCAAGGTAAATCGCCTTAAAGTAGATCCGAATACCACCTTCAAGACTTGCCAGACCTGTAATGGCGCCGGGCAGATTAAAAAGGTTATGAACACCATGTTGGGCCAAATGATGTCCACGACTACCTGTACTACCTGTGGAGGAACCGGGCAAATGGTTGATTCCAGGTCTGCTGGTGTAGATAGCTCCGGACTCAAAAGCCAGGAAGAAGTGATTTCGATCAAAATTCCTGCTGGCGTATCAGAAGGCATGCAGCTTTCCATGTCTGGAAAAGGAAATGAAGTAGCTGGTGGAGTCGCCGGTGACCTACTGATCGTTGTGGAGGAAGAGCCGAGTGATATTCTGCAAAGAGACGGAAATAATGTCATCTTTGAATTATACCTCAACTTTATTGACGCGGTACTTGGCACTTCCGCAGAGGTCCCCACCATAGACGGTAAAGTGAAAATCAAGATCGAACCCGGAACTCAAAGTGGTAAAATATTGAGACTCAGAGGAAAAGGCATCAAAGATCTGGAAGGTTATGGCAAAGGAGATCAATTAATCCATGTCAATGTATGGACACCTCAAGAGCTTACCAAAGACGAGAGGGAAATCCTCGAATCTCTTCGGTCATCGGAAAATTTTCAACCCAATCCATCAAAAAGCGACAAAAGTTTCTTCGAAAGAATGAAGGAATATTTCTAGTTGTTTTTTATCATCGCAACATGTCAGAAGACTATCCGTATTATAGGGCATGTTGAAGTTGGCGTTGACGGTTGGGTTGAGTCTGGCGGTGAATTTGGGATTGGTTGCCCAGCTGAAAAAGTTTTACTCTTTAGATGATGTTTCGAATTTCGATACCGTTAATTTCGATTTCGTTGCTACCTCGGGTCATTCCTTTCTCAGATATATACCACAGCAAAACCCACTAAGCATTTATGGTAACCCGGATCTTGAAAAGATCAACCCTACATTTGATGCATTGATCCAGGGTCGGACATGCAATGTAAATCTTGAATTAGAAGAGTATCGGGCTTCTGGTCTGGGTGACGGATTGGCTTTTGCGATGATGGGTTCTTCGCCATCCGAAGAGGACGCCAATTACTGGAAAATCTTACTCAGCAACGAGAAGGTCTACAATCTGGATCTTCATTTTGGTATTGGCACGTCAGATATCGATTTGAGTGGTGCGAGTGTGAGGCGATTGAAAGTAAAAACGGGTAGTGCTGATGTCCGAGTGAATTACAATCACGAACAACCCAACGTGTGTGAAATGGACACCTTTATGGTCAAAGTGGATTTAGGGTCTTTCTCCGCCACCGACCTAGACCATGCACGTGCCAGCTATATCATTGCTGATATCGGATTTGGAAGCGCTTTACTTGACTTTACTCACCCTCTAACAAAAAAGTGCGAGGTACAGGCCAACGTCGCTCTGGGAGGCCTGGAAATTTTCCTACCAAAAGATGAGCCGGTGATCATCTACGTGAAAGACTCACCTTTTCGTGGAATGAACATGGTAAAGGATTTTGAAGAAGTAGAAAAGAACGTATTTATCAACCGCCACTACGATAAAGAAGCTGCCAATTTACTGATATTCAAACTCGATGTTTCTTTAGGGAACATTGCTTTCCGATATACGGAATAACCCAACCTCAGCCAACTCCTATCTTCCATTTCTGCTTCAAGATTCCCAGTACAATCAATACCTGCGCCGTAGTGTAGGTAAGCATCACGAAGGCATCCGCAAAATCAAAAGGCATTACAAATTTATTCCAGGCAATAGCACTATCTGATATTACAAAAGTGATAGCTCCCATAAATACCAGCCAAAAACTGGCTTTACCTACTTTGCCCTGCCTGGCAAGGGCCGCTATTGCCATTGAAGAAATGGCAAGTGAATAAACACCTATTGGAATCTGAAGGGTGCCCGCTTTCGGGAGTACCTGACTCAGAAAGCCGAAGGTCATAAGCAATACTGGAGCAAAATACCACCACTTCCAATGGATGGCCAATTGAATCGATTTGATGAAAAGATAAGCATAGATGAGTTGGGCAATCAGAAACAGGCCCATCCCTAACAGGAAAAAGGTGTCTCCTTCATACAGCAGGGCTACATCTCCACCCCAGGAAAAGATAAGTGCAGCACACA
The DNA here is from genome assembly GCA_965215825.1 of Cyclobacteriaceae bacterium. Classification (GTDB taxonomy): domain Bacteria; phylum Bacteroidota; class Bacteroidia; order Cytophagales; family Cyclobacteriaceae; genus JAWPMT01. The sequence goes on from CBDCEM010000003.1 coordinate 5,188,256, forward strand.
ACAGCAACACCAACAACGTGACTTCACCTTTTACCGCTTCATAGACATAGACGATTAACAAAGGCATCAACAAAACTTTGGAATACATCGCCACAGTTTCCAGGTCCATTAATCGTGCGCCTACATTGACTAATGCAGCAACGATGTAAATTATCAGATAAATACGAGCAATCATCGTCAATAAAAATACCAGAAACCCTGAACTATTTCTTTCTCAGAGTGTAGAAAAATCCCAATAACGCAAAGAAACCAGCTGACGCAAAAATGATAGGGAAACGTGTTGGGTCTTGCTGGAACGCCCATCCGGAAACAAGCGACCCTGATCCAATACCAATTTCTAAGAATATGTAGAGCGTAGCAATTCCCTTCCCTCTAAGCTTCTCCGGACAGAGGTCGACAGCCCAGGCAAATAAGGTCGGATTTGTGAGACCATTTCCTATCCCATAAAACAATGCCCCTGCAAAGAGCCAGGTAGCACTTTCGGCAAAGCCTGTAAACACCATACTTACAAAGATGATAAGCATGCTTACTCGAAGGATTCGAATCCTTCCATATTGATCTGAAAGCTTTCCTCCAACCATCCTTGCGATCATTGAAGCACCTGTATAGAAACTAAAAAACAATCCTTTATTCTCAATTCCAAGGTGCTTACTGAAATCTGGTGAGAGGGTGAGCAATGTACCAAACGCAACCATTGATAAAATCATAACGATGCAAGCTGGAATCACCGTTGGTTCGTACAACTCATCTTTGTTGATCTTCAACATGGAGAGTTTAAACTTCTGAGGGTTAGGCAAAGTCTCTTTTAATCCACCCAGAATGAGAATAGAAAGAATAGAAAACACACCACTGACATAGAATAAGACTTCCATATCGTAGTACAGGAATATCTCTGAACCCAAGGAAGGGCCTAGTGCCATACCTGTCGTGCTAAAAAAACTGGCAATGCCCATTGCCTCGCCACGGTGTTCATCAGGGGCAATATCTGCGACATACGCGGAGGTTCCGGTTGGCTTAAAACCTGTTGCAAAACCGTGAAGAAAACGAAGGGTAAGAAAACCGTAGATTGAAGTAAGTGCCGGATAAGCGAAACAGACAATCATACCAATGATCGATCCCAGAATCATCACAGGCACTCGTCCCCACATATCTGTGAGTTTACCGCTAAAAGGCCTAGAGATACCGGCAGATAGCGTGGCAAGGGCAATGATTAGCCCCAGGTATTCCTCGCCTCCCAATGATTTTAGATAATCCGGCAACTCCGCCAGGATCATAGTCAAAGAAGAAAAAAACAGAAAAGTACTTAAGCAAAGAAGCCAGAAGTTTTTGGAGTACTTGCGCACGCGGCGAAGGTAGTCATTCGCTGCGTGCTGATCCAATTTAACCGGAGAAAGACCCAACTAAATTATTGCTACACTTCCGATGAAACTTTTCTGATCTAAATAAACGATGTGAAAAAGTAAAACTTCTTAATCTGTAGGCTCTTGCGCTTGTAACAGTACTGATTTAATAAAATCATTCAAATCGCCATCCAATACATTCTGAACATCCGTTCTCTCGAAACCTGTACGAGCATCTTTGATGAGCTTATACGGGTGCAGTACGTAATTTCTGATCTGAGAACCGAAATCGATTTTCATCTTACCCGCCTCTACTTTATCACGTTCAGCATTTCGCTTCTCAACTTCACGCTGATAAAGCTGCGATTTCAGCATTTGCATGGCCCGTTCCCGGTTGGCCAACTGCGAGCGTTCCACCTGACATACTACCACAATTCCTGACGGTTTGTGGGTCAACTGAACCTTGGTTTCCACCTTGTTTACGTTCTGGCCACCAGCCCCACCTGAACGTGAGGTCTGCAATTCGATATCGTTCGGATTGATATCGATCTCAATGCTATCATCCGCCACAGGGTAAACATATACCGATGCAAACGATGTATGTCTTCTACCACCACTATCAAAGGGAGAAATCCGCACCAGGCGGTGAACGCCATTTTCAGACTTCAAGAAGCCATAAGCAAGCGCACCTTCAAATTCCAGTGTGACAGACTTAACTCCAGCGACATCACCAGCCTGAAAGTCAATTTCTTTCACTTTATGGCCATTTGCTTCCCCCCACATGATGTACATCCGCATCAGGATGCCGGCCCAGTCATTGCTTTCTGTACCTCCTGCTCCAGGAGTAATCTGCAACATAGCCGATAACTGGTCCTCTTCAGAAGAAAGCATTTTCTTCATTTCAAGCTCTTCCAGTTTTTGTATCACTTTTTGATACTCGGCTTCTACTTCCTCGGGAGAAGCTTCTTCCATCTCTGCAAATTCCTGAAGTGTTTCTACATCTTCCAGGCCTGTCTGCAGGTCTTCAAAACTGGTTGTCCAGGATTTTTTAGCACGGATGGCCTTGAGTACTTTTTCAGCCCCTGCTGGGTCATTCCAAAAGTCCGGTTGCGCCGTGACGAGCTCTTCTTCCTCTAGCTCCTTTTTCTTACGATCATAGTCAAAGGTACCCCCTTAAGGCATTAACACGAGCCTTTAAATCTTTCAGCTGATCAGCAGTCATACGGATGAAACTTAATTTTTGAGAGGCGAAATTAATGAAATCCAGTGTTCTAATCCTAGTTGTACACCTACACCCTATGCAAATAAACCTCCATTAATCCCGTGAAAATTTCTGATGCTCCCAGATATATCCCTACTCCATAAGTGAGATGGTTGACAGTCAGGCTCTTAATGGCGTATGGCAAGCCGGATACATTGATGATGCTAAATGCGATAGCACTCAATACTCCTCCAACAATAAAGACTGGAGCATTAGGGGCGAGGATAAGGACTAGCACGCCAACTAACAACACAGCAAAACCAACCATCAGAACACTGGAAAGGTTTTGCTTTGAAACATATCCGCCTATCCCAAAAGCCAAAAGTGCCGCAAATCCCAGCAAACCGAAGGAAACATATTCACCATTCACTGAGAAATCCTCAAAATTAGACCCCATGTAATCGGGTAGGAATTCTACCAGAAATGCCTTAGCAACACCTAACAGTAATCCAATTACCATGATAGCCAGGAAAGACATGACGGTTTGCCCCTTTTTATCCGTTGAGGCCAAAAGATCCTTCTTCCGCTGAATTACCTCATCAGAAGATACCCTATGGAACAAGTATCCGGAACCAGCAATCAAGACACCTCCAACAATGAATGTCAACGTATCACCAAAAAAGTGGACCAAACTCACAATAACTGGCTCCAGCGCATATATTAATTCGGTAACTAAAAACAAGACACCCATAACCATCGGCAACTTCTGCACAGGTGCAAAGGCCTCAATCATTGAATTGGCCGGGCTAATGAACAAATTCATTGATACTAACCACAGAATAATCATGAATGGCAGGAATGGCCTGATGGTGCTTACAGGCCCGGCACCAATGATACTTGCCACGATCATAAATATCATAGCAGTGGCACCAATACCTACGGTAAATACAATGAAGAACTTGCCATTTTTCTTCATGATTCGATCGGCAAAAAGTCCCGCCACGGGAGGAATCACCACCAACACAATTGCTTTGGTTACGATGAGAAAATCTACCAAAGAGGTGAAATTGAATTTCTCCATCAACACTGGCTGGTATTCGTGGTAAGCAATCCAGCTGATCACAACTGCCGCGTTCAACGCAGCCAGGCTATAGATCTCACGCCATTTCACAGATTTATTTTCCGTCATAATTTCTGATACTTGGGATTCGGTCAAATTACCTCAGACAAGTTAAAAAAGATTCGCCAGTCATCTACCCCTACCGGTAAACGGGGAAAAAGGATGCTTGAAACCGATCCATAAAAAAACTACACCTGAAATTTCAAGTGTAGTTCGCGTTGTGTCCTTTTAAATTGATCAGGAATGTCTATTCAAATTCATAGTTGACAATCTTGCTCTCAAGTGTAGTGAGATCGTCAATTTTCTTAAGTTCTTTTTCAAAAGCGCGCGTATTTTCCACCTGCAGCAGTTTTTCCGCATTATTCAAAACCGGAATCAATTTGTTCACAAGTTCAGTTTTGGATTGGTTATCACATTCATCCACCCGCTGCAGCTTCTTCCCGTAATGTTGAAAGATGGCTGTGTACGCCTCATAGATTGGTTTCTTGCGCACATTGGAAATTTCACTCTCGATCATCAAGGCCTGATTGCCGCCAACGCCTTTCGAGACGTACAGGTTGTCGACCCTTTTCTTCAATTGGGATGCTTTGTGCCAGGTGTCAAAATACAATTGTCGGACACGACGTTCATCTTCATTAATGGAGAGAAGAAGCTCATACCCATACTCCAGCTTCGCAAAAGTCAAACGAATATCTTCAAGGTTACTACTGTCGGGATTGCTTTCGTAATCATTGATTTGCTCTTGCAATGATTGAAAGTCTGCCTGAAAACGATAAGGTAAGTGATTAATATTCAGTTCCATGGCATCTACTTCATTTCTGATAGTCTCGATACTTAGGCCCTGGGTACCGCCAAGAAAGGCAATACAAAAAGTCAATAATGAAAAAGTCATTGAGGTTTTAGATAGGTGTACTAGTATAATTTGGTCATATCCAATACAATTGATGAAGTCTATCCCCTAGTAAAAATCCAAAAAAAATACCATGCGGATTAACAACCTGGGGAAATCACAGAGCTAACGAAAAGTACAACTGACTGACCACCTCTGTGATTAACACGGATTTAAGGTGCTTTTGTGTAAGTCACGCAACCTTATTTGTTTTCTGACGTCAAAACAAATAGGAATGGAAAATATCAGCAACCAGGAAGAATTGGTCTTATTGTCGGTGGGCGCTCTATATCCCGATGCGTATGCCTATGCGATCAAAGAAGAAATCAAGAATCAGTCTAAAAAATCCATGTCACTTGGGACTATTCACACCATTTTGTATCGATTGGAAAATGCAGGGCTGTTGAAATCCCATTTGGGTGGAAGCACTAATAAACGAGGTGGGCGTAGCAAGCGTTTATTTAGTCTCACAGCGAGAGGATATCAAATGGCCGAGGAACTGAGGAAGCTGCGTCAGTCTTTGTGGAGTCGAATCTCACCAGACCAAATAAGTTTCTAGTGAGTCGTCTACCTCCAAAACTTGCCCATCGTTTTGTTCATTGGTTTTGCGATGACAACTGGGTGGATGAAGTACTTGGAGATCTGGAGGAACAATTCGTTGATAATTCAGAAAAGTCAATCTGGCTGGCACGACTTCTATACTGGTGGGAGACTTTCCGCTTCATACGACCTCATATTGTTAGAAAAACTCAAAAACTCAATCATACCATGATGACTCTAAACCACATCAAGATTTCTTATCGAAACCTGATAAAGAACAAGGTCTACGCATTCATCAATATCATTGGCCTTTCCGTTGGGATTGCCAGTATGATCCTGATTGGATTGTACGTCCATTTTGAGACTTCATACGACGAATTCTTCCCAAACAGTGAACGTATTTACCGAGTTGCCCTTCATCGGGTTTACCCAACCCGGACCAAAGATTTTGGGACTTCTTCTATCAACCTGGCTACTGCATTGAAGCGAGATTACCCTCAAGTGGAAGAAGCTACAAGGCTTCACAGGCTATTTTTTCAAAATGAAGTACCTGTTGTAATCGAAGAAAGTGACAAAACGTTTATCGAAAAACGTTTTTTATTTGCTGATTCACTTTTCTTTCGAGTTTTTGAACACCCTTTCATTCATGGTAATCCCGAAACTGCATTGAATGGAGAATCTTCGGTCGTAATTACGCGATCGACTGCCGTTAAATATTTTGGTACAGATGCAGTACTCAATCGAACCATCGATCTTAACGGTCAGGTAGCTGAAATTACTGGGGTAATCGAAGACATCCCTGATAATTCACATATACATTTTGATTTATTGGGAACAATCACCGGGCTTGGCTTCCTGGATCAGGCCATCGCCACCAACAACTGGACCAATCCATGGGTTTACTCTTATGTAAAGCTCCGGGAAAGTGCTAACCCAGGGGAATTAGAGGAACAATTCGATGAAATGGTGGTGAAGTATGGTAATGCGGAACTTACCTCATCTCTGGGTGCTGACTGGCAAGAAAACGGGCATGCTTTTGAGTACTTCATGCAACCTCTTTCTTCGATCCATTTACAATCTCATCTGGATGTAGAGGTAGAACCTAATGGCAGTATCGCCTATGTCTATGTTTTAACAGCCATTGCTTTTTTCATACTAATCATCAGTTCAATTAATTTCATCAATTTGTCCATTGCTCGTTCTACTGAGCGTGCTAAAGAAGTAGGCATTCGTAAAGTACTGGGCTCATTTAGGAGAGTTCTTATCGGTCAGTTCCTGACCGAATCAGTGTTTATATGTTTTTTATCTTCCATTCTGGCCATTGGTGTCCTCTTTCTAATCATTCCTGATTTCAATCGGTTGGTAGGTACGCATCTCCGTTTTTCCACCCTTCTGCATCCAGTAGCTATTGGAGGTATTCTCTCATTCATTTTGCTAACGGGTGTCCTTTCCGGATTGTATCCTGCGCTTAGCATTTCAGCTCTATTACCCTCGAGGGTATTGAAAGGCAGCTTCAAAACCAGTAACAAAGGTGTTTGGCTTCGAAACACTTTGATTACCGTACAATTTTTGATCTCCATCATCATGATCTCGGGTTCGGTAGTGGCTTTCCGTCAAATGGACTTTTTGAGAAATAAAAATCTTGGATTCAATCAGGAAAATGTTTTGGTCATTAAACAAGCATTTAACCTTCAGGAAAATTACCAATCATTCAAAAATGAATTATCTGCTGTACCCGGTATAGTGGAAATAGGAGCAGCAACGCTACTGCCAGGTTCATTTCATGGAAGTGGTGTCTATAAATTCACCAATCCAGAAATACCTGATGTCCGGGCCAACTCGTGCTCCGCTGATGATAATTATATGACTACCATGGGGTTTGAGCTGACGGAAGGAAGGTTCTTTGACGAACGATTTGATGATTCATTATCAGTCATTGTCAATGAAGCTTTTGTCAGGGCCATGGGCATCAAAGAGGCATTGAACTACAAACTTTATTCTTCTATTGCTGATGGTTCCAGGGGGCCGGAACGTACGATCATCGGTGTGGTCAAGGACTATAATTTTTACTCATTACATTCGGAGGTAGGCCCTATGACAATTTTCAATACCTCGCCGCAGGCAGTTCTTTCAAATCTGATAGTAAAGGTCAATGCAAATAATACCCTGGATGTCCTTCGATCCATCGAAAATCAGTGGCTGGGCATGACTCAATCCAATTTCAATTATTCCTTTCTTGACGAAGACCTTCAACAACAATATGAAGCAGATAACAATACGGCAACGATGTTCAACATTTTCACTTACATCGCCATTATCATGTCTTGCACAGGTCTATTTGGCCTCGCTACCTATATTGTAAATCAACGCAGCAAGGAAATGGGTATTCGCAAAGTCCTCGGGGCTTCTCTCCCTCATATTATCGCGTCATTCTCGAAAGAATTCATCATTTTGATTGGTGTTGCTTTCGTAATTGGGATACCGATCGCTACGCTGGTACTCAATGAATGGCTCTCGAGTTTTGCATATCATGTATCAGTAGGTACGTTTTCGTTCGCTATAGCCGGTTTATTAACCGTATTGCTGGTATTGATCACAGTCAGTTATCAAGCGCTGAAGATTGCGACTATTAATCCAGTGAAAGTACTTAGAAGTGAATGATCGCAAGGCAACTCGGCTCAGTTCTGAACATAGGAATAACCAAGTCCATCCTCAGCTTCCCCCTTAATTAATTCATTGGCTTTGATCACGATAGAAGTAACTGCTACAGAAGACTCATGTTGAACCCATATCATGTATTCATGCCCGGAAATAATTTCCAGATCTGATCCATAATAAGCGTAATATCCTGGTCTGCCCTTTATTTCATTTAGCAAATATGTAACTCCAAAAGAAAGTAGTCTTACATCCGCATTTGAAACTGGTTCGGCCTCCATGAGTCCCTTTTCATCCATCAACTTTACACTTACATTTTCCACTGGCTTACCAGCTGAGATACTAGCTTCTACTACCAGTTGTCCAGTTGTTTCTCTTGTATTACACTGATAGATCAAGAATGGAATCAACAGGAAAAGAATGCGGCGGACTTTCATAGGACCTGTGTTTCGATATTGTTATGGAAGTTATTAAAGTGATCTGTGATACTGCCGCTTTATTCGACCGGCCTTCAACAGATAGGGATAAATGACATGCTTAGGTCTTTCGTTGGTACACCTAACTGCTTAGAATTCAAGTGTGGGATCCGTATGATTTACCGAAATATGGATAATTTCGGAGGAACGTCTTAATTAAAAGCATGGGAATAATAGAAAAATTTGACCTTTCTGGCAGAACTGCAATTGTCACAGGTGCAAGTAAAGGGATAGGACTGGCCATCGCGGAAGCTTTCGGACAACAAGGAGCTAATGTGATGATCTCCAGTCGCAAACAGGAGGCCTGCGACGAGATTGCAAGTGAATTTACTAAGAAAGGTATCCTGGCAAAAGGATTCGCCTGTCACATGGGTGATCTTGACACCATTCCCAAATTGGTCGAAGAAACCGTAAAGGCATTTGGCTCAATTGACGTCATCGTTAATAATGCCGCTACAAATCCCGTTTTTGGTGGCATTGAGGAAGCGGATCATGGCGCTTTTGACAAGATCATGGGAGTAAATGTGAAAGGACCCTGGACTTTGTGCAAGGCTGCTTATCCCCACTTAAAGGAGGTTAAAGGATCGATCATTAATATAAGTAGCGTTGAGGGGATCACACCTGGGCAGGGACTTGGGCTTTACAGTGTCAGTAAATCTGCCATTATCGCTCTTACCAAAGTATTCGCCCGCGAATGGGGGCCCTATGGTGTCCGTGCCAATGCCATTTGCCCCGGATTAGTAGAAACCAAATTCAGTGAAGCACTCACTTCTAATGAACATATTCTCAAACATGTAATGGCTAAGCAAGCATTGCCGGACGTTGCTCAACCAATAGACATAGCCGGATTGGCATTGTTACTTGCCTCGGATGCTTCTGGGTTTCTGACAGGTGGCATTTATGCTGCTGACGGAGGTTATACCATTTAATTTTTCTACTCATCATGAAGCGACTTTTTTACCTCTCTCTTGCAATCCTATCAATATGCTCATCCTGTAATAATTCAGTGAATAACTCCACTGAAGCGGTGCCCGAAGTGAAGAACGAGAAACAAGGTTTTGACCCAGATCTGGCCACGGAATTAGGGGCTGACCAATATGGTATGCGTCAATATGTATTGGCCTATTTGAAAAAAGGTCCGAACCGAGATCTACCTGAGGAGGAGTCCGCTCAATTGCAAAGGGCCCATCTCGACAATATTACACGTCTGGCGGAAGAAGGAAAACTGGTTCTGGCAGGCCCTTTTATGGATGATACCGATATTAGGGGGATTTACATTTTTGCGGTAGCATCTATTGAAGAAGCTGAAAAAATTGCACTTTCAGACCCAGCTATTCAAGCCGGTAGCCTAACCTTGGAATTGCATCCCTGGTATGGATCAGCCGCTTTGATGAAAGTCAATGAAATGCACGTGAAAGTAGCAAAGGAGGGTATCTGAAGACCAAACGCCTTTAATCAGGACGGATGGTCATGACCGTCAAACCTTACACCGCAATTTGCACAGTAATTTGCCTCCGTATCGTTAGTGATCATGTCGCATTCAATATTGGGGCAAATTTGAACATCTTTCTTAGTCCGTTTTTCCGCCAATGAAGCTGCTGTCATTTCCGCCGTAACTATCCCTGTAGGTACTGCAATGATTGCGTAGCCCATTAACATGATAAAGGAGGCTAGAAACTGTCCTAATACCGTTTGTGGGGCAATATCTCCATAGCCCACTGTCGTAATCGTCACAATAGCCCAATAAATACTCCTGGGTATACTGGTAAATCCATTTTCACCCCCTTCGATCAAATACATCAAAGTACCAGTAATGATGGCCAGTGTAAATACGCCTCCGAGGAATACCATGATTTTATAGCGGCTGGCCGCTAATGCACTGGTAATCACATTGGCTTCGCCCATGTACCTTGAAAGTTTAAGAATTCGGAACACTCTCAGTAAACGAATGGCCCTGATGACCACCAGATAACTGCCACCTGCCAGAAACAAGGTAAGATAAGTTGGTAACAACGCTAGAAAATCTATGATCCCATAGAAACTGAAAGCGTACCTTGTAGGTCTCCGTTCTATGGACAAGCGTAAGGTATATTCTACAGTAAACAGAATCGTGAAGGCCCATTCTGCTATCGCAAAGGTGCTTCCGAAGCGTGCATTCAGGGAAGGCACACTTTCCAGCATTACCTGGATTATACTAAGGACGATTGCCCAAAGAAGTACAATATCGAACAGTCTACCTGCCGGGGTATCTGTTCCAAATACTACAACAAAGAGGCGTGTCCTCAGACCTTTGAAATATTTGTAGTCTCCTTCCATTTTTTTAAAAATAGCAAACCACGATAGAAACTGGTGCTAATTCGCTCAAATTCCTTTAGCCGAATTCTTTCTTTACATGTTCAACCATGCGGTCGCAAACCTCATTCAGTTCCTTTGCCATGTAATCGTCCCCGGTAGCGTTCAGGATACTTTGTGCCAGGCCACCTAAACAATCTACATAAAAGCGCTTCATTTCATCTACAGGCATCTCTTTCGTCCAGAGATCCATTCGTAGTGAGTTTTTATTGATATGATCCCAAAGTGAAATTGAAATTGATTTGGTTTCACTCCAGCCCGGAACTTCCTTATGGTCGGCATCCCATTCAATTTTCTCAGGGATACTTTTATCGTCAAGGTGTACTTTGAATTTTATTTCGGAGACAGAACTCATTTTTCGATCAATTGAAATTGATCGCAAAACTAGCTGTTTCAAGCGAGTAGTATTCTTATTTGGTCATACGAATTCTTTCAATAAACAGCTGACCATCAATATCTAATAATAGCAAGTATAATCCTACCTCTATTTCAGGAACACCAATTGTTATAAATTCTCCGGTTTTTTTGGAATTAAAACTTTGTAAGTATCTGGTTTTCCCCTGAAGATCTATGAGCTTTAATTCTACTTCCTTAAAACCAAAACCTATCTTGACTTCAAGTGCACCTCCAGGTACCGCAGGGTTTGGAAATACATGTAAGGACTCATTTATTCTATTTGTTGAAAGTATGTATTCATTGTTAAAAATCTTCTCAGCCTTATGAAAAGCGTCAATTCCAACCTCAATTCCAATTAACCTACCAGGTATATCGTCAGCAGGAGGATGTATACCTCCCCATATCCTTGAAAGGCTGGTTTGATCCGAGGCATCTCTATAGGTAGCCCATTGCAGGACAATATCCTGACTTGGACCTTCTTCAAAGACGAGGAATTCATTCTTTTCAGCTATAAACTCCCCCACCCCGCCAGGGAAAAATTCGTCTCCTGTCAACAAGGTCATTACCTCCGCGGCTGCCCTTGAAAACGTAGAATGACCCGAGATATATCCTGCAAAAGGTGGTGTAACGAAAGAAGGTCGCTGATATGGCCACCAATTCTCGGCCAGTATCCAATCCACTCCGGCAAGGTCCGTTTCGGGGACATCAATGTAATCCGGTCCTCTCCACGCAAAAACTTTTATTTTTCCTGTGTGCTCTCCGTTCTCACCGGCCAATGGATCATTAGCGTCTACTAATTCGATCAATCCCTCGTATAATCTGATACCATTTGGATCATAAGATTCACCATCAGGGTCCGAGCTTTGCCCCTGATCAGCCATATATCGAATCGCCGAAATAGGTCGAATATAGTCATGCCAGCCCTTGATACTCCAGGCCGAAATGGCAGCATCGTGCATTGCTCCTCCCAGGATGAAATAAGACTTAACATCCCATTCCAGGTCATTCAACACATCACCTTCTCCCTTGAAACGCTTTTCGAATTGATCGTGATCATTTACATAATTGAGTATGGTAAACCAATGACCAGGAGGAGTTTCGGAATCCGGTCCATCTGCCCAAAATTCAGCAAGTACTCTGACATAGTCTGCCCTTGGAACGATTTGAGGTTCATATGGCAAACCCGTTTTTGGATTCAACTCCCACCCCAAACTAGCATCTCCGCCTTCAATTAAATTATAAAAATCATTCATCCCCTCAAACGTCTCAGGTAGTGTGGGAATGTTGCCAATATTTCCAGGCGAAATATCCCACATGACTTCATCTGAAGGGTCGAGATGAGAACTCCAGATAGCAACGAGTTCGAATCCCCATTTATAGAGTGAATTATCCTCATCGGTAAACAGCGGCGGGGGGCCTGGATCATGATACACGAACATACCCTGACCCCTGAATTCGACAGTTCGGTCCTCTTCTGTAAGCGCGAATGGAGCAACAAACCCCCATTCCGGACTTAGGAAATCAATCGCTCCACTGATCAAGTTCCCTGATTGATCGATGAAAGTGCCCAAATCCAGCGTCTGCCATCGGTCGGGATCACTCAGTGTAGCGTTACCTGGTTGAGTGGGGTCCAGGGCCTCGTTTACCGTTTCATAGAAATTGTTTCCATAATTAAATTCTTCATTAGCTCCATCCTGCAAACCAAATGCTATTACATTCTCACTGAGAAACTCTCCTAATATTGCCAAATCATTAGGAGCATCCGTGAAATACGCACCGTATCCCCAGATATCCATTTGATCCCGCATGGTTCGTATTAGAGCGGGATATGCGGGTGAATTCCTAAAACGATATTCCAACAACCGGTACATCGCTACACTCATCATTTCTCTAATCTCATCGTTTCCCGGGTCTGTGACTGGTGAGGTTGGCATTTCTGTGGTAAAATCATGTACATCTCTACCCAGAAAGTAAGTCGGTTGATCGTCCTGAAAAAAGGCCCAACTATCGTACATAATGATTGCAGAATGAAACAGATTTCGTGCATGTACAGTCGGGCGTGCAAAATCATCCCGAATAGCACTTAACAAAATCTCATTCCACTCTCTCGCAATAGACATGTCCTGTGCCTGAGGTGATCGAACAAAACCGAGTACCATCACAACCAACAAAACTATTCTTAACAAAAACTTGATCATAAGCATTTACAGTAAACTCAATTTACTGCCTCAAAAATAGAAAAAGGGCCCTAAAGCCCCTTTCATAATATTGTTCTGGGTCTGTGATCTAATCAATCAGCAGTTTACCAGTAATCACTTCCCCATTTTTATAGATCCGTGTTATAAATACACCTTTTCTTTCAATTGAATAGGTTGATTGGGTTTCTTCAAAAGTCTTAACAAGTTTTCCCTCTAACGACCATATTTCTAAACGGTCTATGGGCCTTCCATCATTGGTAATACTAAAATTTCCATTTGAAGGGTTAGGATATATCAACGGGTCCACTTTCACGGATTGACTTGCATTCAGGACAATTTGTAATTCCTGATTTGGGTATTCCAGCTCCAGATCTGCAGTCCATATACCTCTACCATGCGTTGCCATCACTATTTCGCCATCCACGACTTTCATATCCCAAACTGCAACGGCCGGAAAATCACTGTGTATGATATTCCATGAAGTACCTCCATCCAGTGTTTCAAAAACACCGATTTCGGTGCCCGCCCATATGCGTGCCGGATCCGGAAAGACAAGCAGGCTGAACGTTCCAACATCAGGGAAACCAGCAGTTGAAACACCGTCAACAAATCCTGAAATATCTGTCCAGGTTTGTCCCATATCAGTGGTCTTAATGATCTTTGGCTCCGCCGCCTGTGAGAAAAGTACATAGGCTGTTGCCCGATCGTTTGGATCCGGAACAATGGTACTGATGTTTCCTTTGTCGGGATAAGCATCGAAAACATTAACGGCGCTAAAAGTTTCGCCACCATCTTCTGAAACGTGTACTTTCCGGTTATTATCCATCGCACCACCGGCCCAAACAACATTGACGTCTACATCCGAAACTTCGACATCCAGGAAGCCACCAAATTGTGATGGTATCGCAGAGATTCCCCATCTCTCCCCAAAATTATTTGAGAACCACACCCCATTGTCACTAACCACATACGCGCGATCATCTCCAAGCTTGGAGTACGCTACTTTTGTGAAAAATGGCGTGTCCGGATCTCCTCCGGAAATGTCCGAATCAGAGATCCCAACTGAAGATTCAGCCCATGTCTGGCCACCATCATCAGACCGAAAGATGAAGTTATTTTGATTTGTAGCTAATATCCTTTCACCATCTCGGTTCCATACTACTTCAAAACCATCTGCAAAGAATTGGGTAAAGGCGTTATCCTCCCAAATGGAGGATGCGTCAGGATTTACACCAGAAAGGTTAACATCATTATCCTGGGTTCCACCGATATACACTTGTTCCCCAGGTTTTTTATCTGCTCCATAGTATTGACTGGTAACCAGGCCGAGTTCCTTTTCAGAAAAAGACAATCCATCATTTGTACTAATAGCAACTCCTCCATCATTTGCGGAAAGTAGACGATTACCCGCATAAGTCAGAAAATGATGGTCAGGGTGCACAGAGTTATTCCCTCCTAACTGGTTAATTATTCCCTCTTGAAACTGGATTTCAGCAAATTTTATTCTTAAAATAGATGCTGGCAAGTTGTCAGGATCCCATGTTGCTCCATCAGTCAGTGTAGGCCAAATAAAAATCAACTGATCAACTTCCTGCCCTCCATTGACAGTAATTTCAGGATCAGGGTTTTCAGCATCATAAGGTCGATTGTGAATGAATAAATACTCCCTGTTCATGCTTTCATCAGCATCCAATTCCCTCGGATTGAGGTTAAATCCACCATCTCTTGACTGATCTCTGAACGAGATCGCTAATTGTTGATTGGTATCAATATCCCATACTTCAAACGGAACGTCAATGTAGTCCTGATATTCATAGTCATTATCAGGAACACCGGCGTTTCCTCCGGCGGGCACCTGGAATCTGTGCGCTTTTTGGGAAAGGTTACCAAAACGTATTTCTATGTTTGGCGTATTGCGTGAATTGGCGATCAGAAAACTATTATTGAAATGTGTCCCGTTGTTAAAAGTGACGAAAGAAAGAAATTCTGATGTTCCATCTTCGTCTACGCCTACAAAATCCCTGGTTGATTCTCCCACAGAATTGGGGTCAACCAAACCGCTCCACAAATTCACACCACCCCAATAAACCCGGTTTTCATTGTCCGGGTCCACTACGATACAATTGTCATATTCTCCTTGAACCAAGAAATTTGTTCCGTCCTGGTTAGCATCCCTGATTTCCTTCCAGGACTCACCTTTATCTGTTGACCAATAAAGACCAGAACCACTTCTCGCTACATAGGATATAGAAGCATAGATCTTATTAGGATTACTGGGCGAAATAGCAAATTCCGTTCTCTCCGCTGAGCCTCCACTTGCTGACACGATTGTCTGTAAGGTTGTTGTATTCCATGTGGCACCTGCATCTGTACTTTTGAGAATTCCTCGCAAGATCAACGATGCGTAAATCGTATTTGGATCTTCCGGGTCAAAAGCCAACTGCTGTACACGGGCATTTGCATCCAGGGCTTCTGTCCACGACAAACCACCATCTTCACTTTTAAAAATACCTGCAGTAAATGCCTGGCCAATACCATTTGATGTTCCTGCGTAAACCAGGTTCGCATTGTCCGGATGCACGATAATCCGATTGGTGTTGAGGAAGTTTGATGCATTATCTCCAGAAGTAGACTCCAATAAAGTCCAGGTAAGGCCTCCGTCCAAAGACTTCAGGATTCCATAACCATTGACATAATTACCTCCCAATCCTCCTTCCCCGGTTCCTGCATAGATAATACTTGGGTTACTTTCCGATTGCGCCAGTGTAACCACACTCAGATTAGGAACAGTCGGAGAAACATTGGTCCAACTATCGCCATCATCCGTAGTTCGCCAAATACCACCGCCTGCTGTTCCAATGATCCATGTTGAACCCGTTCCATCTGCTACATCCACAAGTATCGTTCGAGTACGTCCTCCAATATTTCCAGGCCCTCGTTCTATCCATGGAATATCGTTGTTCGTTCGAGCCACATGCTTTTCCCTTTCCCGTGTCGCTGAAAGAGCTAATGACAAATATTCATCCGGGTAGCTAATCTTCTCTTTCCCTGTCTTTGTCTTGATCATTTGGTGAATAAGTCTTGCTCCCCGGATCTTTGACTTCACTTTCACCACTGGGGTATCCGGATTCACACAGCTAATTATCCATATGGATGAAATAACAAATACACTTACTAATGTAAAAAATAGACTTTGGCTACTTCTTCTCATACTACTTCCAACTTTTGAACAATCAATACCTATACGGTGCGCTACCTAAAAAAGGATGCCTGGCGACATCTGATAGCTAAATAATGGTAGTAATAAATTCATTAAGTCTGATCATATCCTTATCTGAAGAAAAGTCCGTAGCATTCTGTTTCACGAACTTCTTGACTTGATCATAATAATCAGTCCCTTTGAAGGATTTCAATTTCTTAGACAAATCCAGAATACCCCTACCCTCAATATCTATGTAGTATTTCACTTTATGCTGCAAGGTATAATTTCTATTCCCTGCATCGAGCGCTTCATTGTACGTAGGTTTAATAACCTGAATATCAATCGTCTTGTATAATGCTGAATTACCTTTTTGCGAAATAACCATAGCCATGGTACTGGCATTTATAGTCGCTGATTTGTGCTGATAGTCCATGACTCTTAATCCCAGGAATATTGCAGAATCAATTTTAGTATAGTTGATTGAATACATATTGTCTTGGATATCGACCAATACTGCCTGGTTAATTAAGTCAATGTTAGCGTTCTCAATTTTGTACGTTCCTTTTCCATCTTTTAGATACAGTGTTACAGGAACCGTTTTTTCAAAATACAAGTAGTCTCCTTCAATTTCAGGGTCTGGTGCGAACGTACTTATATAACCAAACAAGCTTCCTCGATTCTTGATAAGTAGATTAGGATCATTCGAAACTTGAGCGAAAGAAGTTCCCAAAACCAGGGTGAAAGCTATAATTGTTAAGATATTTTTCATTGCATGAGCGTTATTAGAACAAAAAAAAAGCACTCACAACAAGTGCAAGTGCCTTTAGAACAATATCAAATTGCTTATTGCTTAGTCTGCGTCAGCAATATTTACTGTAGCAACAGTTAGGAAATCAGTTCCTCCACGGCCAACAGCAATGGTTTCAGAACCTCTTGAAGCTGAAGTAAGTGTTATAGTTAACACTTTATCTCCATCTACAATTCCATCAGTCAACAACTCGACAGCAATATTACCACGATCGGTAAATGCTACACCACCTGTTACCTCTGTTCCTGCTTGATTGATGTTGTGTTCAACCGTCACTGTACCACCTGTTGCGGAAGCTCCAGCTACGTTAAAATCAACACCAAATACCGCGTCTCCACCAAAAGTGTAAGAAACCACGATATCTTCAAGCGTCCCAGCTGGGGCCTCAACACCTATATCAACTGAACTTCCTTCAGTCTCATTGAAAGGGGCAAGGGTTGCGTTTACTCCAGGAGCATTAAATGCTACGTATTCAGGTAAATCCTGAAGGTTATCTAATCCGTTATCCGAAAGATCGAATCCATCACAAGAAACGAGGATAACGCCTACAAAAAGAAGATATATTAAATTTTTCATCGTTAAATTCCTTAATAAATTCCTATTGGAAAGCCCACATTGCAACTCCGTTATCAGCTTCCTGTGCAGGAGCATTTCCATTTGCACCAATCTCATCCGGAGGGTAAGTAAATCGTTGTAAGAAATCAGCGATCACAGCGCCAGGAACTGCGTCCAATTCAGGAACTCGGGTTCTTCTCACATGGTTCCATGCGACAACAGGTCTCATGAAAGTTTCAAGGTACTGCTGCTCATGAAGCTGCTGTTGAGTTACACCAGTAAAAGTAGCAGCAAAAGCGTCAATATCAGCTTGCGCGATCGTCGCTGTTGCTCCATCGATAGCACCGCCATAATATTGTAACGCCAGCGTTACACCTTCCTGGGTCAATGCATCCGCATCACCAGACACTTCACCAGCCAAAGCCAGTTCCGCTCTGTAAAATGCAACTTCAGCTGGCGTATACCATACTGCAGGGAAGTCATAGCGAATCATGTGGCTCGAAACAACTGCTCCGAATGCACCAAAAGAGAAACTACCCATAGGAGGATTATCATAATCGTCTCCACCATTGATATCTGTAAGGAAGATATTCACACGAGGGTCATTGTTGTTCACCAACAAGTCTCTCAATACTGGGGATGGAGCATAAACGCCTACAACCTCATTATTCTCCGTTCCAAAGAAGGTATTATTCAAATCTGCAAATGCATTTTGATTACCTACGTTGTTAAAGAATGGGAATCTCGCTACATGACCCAACTCTGTAATCAAAGGACGAGAAAGTACGTCCGCGATTCTAGGAGCAGCATATCCGGGATCTGCATTTCTAATTAGCATCAGGATTCTCAACTGTAGAGAGTTGGCAAATCGCTCCCAAAGGCTCATGTCACCATTGTAAATGAAGTCCTCCGTCCCAATTGGGAAGGCACCTTCTGCAGGAATGGCAGCAATCAAGGCTACTGCTTCATCCAACATGTCAACTGTTCCTTTCAAGATAGTCTCTTGAGAGTCAAAGTTTGGTGAAGGGAAATCAGTACCATTCAACGCTTCAGTAAACGGTGCTTGCTCATAAATAACACTTAGCTCATAAAAAGACAGTGCCTTCATGATTACAGCGAAAGCAGTAACATTGTTACGAGCCTCGCCAGCCGCTCTTGCATCTTGCTCAAGAAGTACCAGGTTACCCAATACCAGGTTATAGTACATGAACCAGGTGTTACCAGTCAAGAAACTCGTAGTGATACCTGCTCTTGGTGAGTTAAAACACGCAGAGAAATGCTGCGAAACGTCCATGATACGGGTACCCAATTCCGTTTGCTTTCGAGCCTCATAAGAAACCAAAACATTCGGTATAATCGTCGCTGGCTCAGCAACCGTTGACGCCAAAGGGTCAGAGTTGATGTCCAGTTTCTCCTCGCAGCTGATTGCGCCAAATAGCACAGCCACGATGGTTATATATATTGAAATCTTTTTCATTAATAGTCTACTTTATTAGAATCCAAATCTAAGATTGAAGCCAAAGCTTCGAGTCGAAGCGACAGACGCACGCTCAACTCCAACCCCATCACTAGCAGAACCAAAAAGGTTAGCCTCTGGATCGATGTGAGGTACTGTTGAATAGAGTAGTGCCAGGTTTCTTCCCTCAAAACCGACTGTAATGGTTCTGATAGGAGAGTTTGCAAGCCAAGCAGAAGGCAGCGTGTAAGAAACATTAGCTTCTCTCAGTTTCACGTAGGTCGCATCGAAAATAGTCGCCTCAGCAATACTATTATCATCAAGACTCTGCCAGTAAGCCTGTGCAGATCGAACAGGAACATCATTGTCTCTGAACGTGCCGTCTCCATTATCAATAACACCTTCTAAATCAATGAAAGTACCTTGTCTGTTACGGAGTGTTTCTTCCGTCAAACCTGCAGTCCACAATGCATTTACAGTAGAAGATCTCATCAATCCACCTACACTAGCATCAATTGTGAATCCGAAGTTGATACCTTTCCAAGAGAAGTTGTTGGTGAAACCACCTTGCCACTCAGGAAATACACTACCAAACGTTCTAGCTTCTCCCGCCTGACGAGTACCATTCAATTCGTTGATAACTGGTCGTCCAGAGACAGAATCTCTCAAGTAAGGGATACCGAATAACTGGAATTCTTTACCAGGTTCAGCAACTACTTGCAAGCTGTTGAATGCAGAAGCGATCAAAAGACGATCAACACCTTCGGTCAATTCTTTTACAGTAGACTCAGCTGTGAAGAAGTTAGCATTTACACTCCACTGAAAGTCTCCTTGCTGAAGAATGTCAACGTTCAAAGAAAGCTCAATTCCTTCGTTTTGTACTTCTCCCGCGTTCAACGCGATCGTAGCAAATCCAGTACTCTCCGGAATAGGAGCTGGGAAGAATTGATCAGTAGTAGTTGAGTTAAAATAAGTTGCATCCAATCCTACTCGACCGTCGAAGAAACCTAATTCAACACCAACCTCTAACGTTCCTTTGTTCTCGGGAACAAGAGTCTGATTAGGGAATCGGTTCGTTTTACCGAATGCCAATACGCCATTATAAGGGAATGTCAGGTTCAACCCGTACTGACCATTTGCAGTAGTTCTTGGGAAGAAACGGAAATCAGCCTGATAAGCAGTCGCATCATTACCAATGTTCGCCCAACTAGCTCTCAACTTACCGTAAGAGAGGATGTTGTTTGAAATCTGGAATGCATCAGTAAATACAAAAGCAGTACTTATAGATGGATAAAAGTATGAGTTATTATCCAATGGAAGCGTAGAAGACCAGTCATTACGAGCTGTTGCTGTAACGGTCAACCAGTTTTTGTAAGAAAACTCAGCTTCTCCAAATACTCCGTAAAGTCGTACTTCAGTGAAATCTCTATTCGGTGAGTTGTTTGCTGCATTAGCAGTCTGGAACAAACCAGCAATTACGAGATCCTGAGCAAAGTTTGTTTCTTGCTCGAAGATTCGTTCGTTGTACTGAATACCTCCAAGAATATTGATGCTGATGTCTTCATTAACAGGGATATTGTAGTTAGCAATACCATCGATCGTCAACTGTCGACGGTTGATGTTATCCACTGTAAAGTCACCATTTACTCGTCCCAATGTTCCTTTCGCATTTGCGATGAACCTGTTATCCTGAACGAAATCATAACCTACACGACCTTTGAAGGTCAAGTTATCAATAGGAGAATAATCGATGGAGTAGTTTCCTAAGAATCTGGAAACTTTCTGCTCATTTCTATTCTCTCTTCTTGTCCAGTAAGGATTGTTTGTAGACTGCTCGATTATACCGAGTTGAGTACCATTCTCATCAGCCCAATCCTGGAAATCTTTGAAATCAATAGATCGTCCGAAGTTCTGGATACCGAAAATGTTAGGGTCGTTAGCTCCCTGAACACCTACGCCTCTATTAATAGAACGAACAAATTGAGCGCTGAATCTTGATTTAACGTTTTTGCTATGATTGAATCCCGCGTTCAAGCTAGTTGTCAATCTGTCAAGATTAGCACCTGGAAGAATACCTTCCTGATTCAAAGAAGTGATACTCAAACGATAATCACCACGATCATCAGCATCAGAAATTGCAAGGTTGTTGATCAAAGTCAAACCATTATGGAAGAAATCTTTGTAGTTCTCTTCTTGTCTCTGGAGAGGCTCGTCAACGCCAAGGATATTATTTCTTCTGATTTGCCCCTGAATAGGCTCACCCCAGCTAGTAGCAAGGAAAGAAGAATCATATTTTCCAAGTGTACCAGTAGAGTAATCATTCTGAAAGTCAGGCACCTTAAAGATTTCATCAATTCGGAAAGAAGTGCTGAAGTTCACATTAGGTGCGCCTGAAGCAGACTTTTTACCTTTTTTGGTAGTAACCACAATTACACCGGCACCAGCACGTGATCCATAAAGTGCAGCAGCAGCTCCACCTTTCAATACGTTGATAGATTCGATATCATCAGGGTTCAGAAGACCGGCGTTATTACCAAAGTCTCTGTTACCAGCAATTCGGCTAGTAGAAGCATCCTGAGCGTTAGAGATAGGCACACCATCCACAACCCAAAGAGGATTGTTTCGACCTGCCAGGGAGGATACCCCTCTAATAGTGATTTTTGAAGATGATCCAAGATTACCAGAAGAACGTCCGATTCTTACTCCAGTAACTTTACCCTGAAGCGCGTTAAGAATGTTAGTTTCTCTAGCTTTTACCAGATCTTCACTTTTAACTCCTGAAACAGCGTAACCTAAACTTCTGGCTTCACGTTCGATACCCAAAGCAGTTACAACTACGGTTTCTAACTCCTGAACATCTGAAGTCATAGCTACATCGATCACAGATCGAGAGCCGATTTCAACTTCCTGAGATACCAAACCAATAAAAGAGTAAATAAGCACTCCACCTTCTTCAGGTACAGTGAGGCGATAGTTACCATCCAAATCTGAGGTAGTACCTGTAGTAGTACCTTTCAGCACTACGTTTACACCGGGGATAGAAGCCCCATCCTCAATGGATGTGATTGTTCCGCTTACTGACCTCTCTTGTGCGAAAACTGAAGCGATCGCACAGAAAGAGAACAGTAAACTAAATAGTAGTTTTCTCTTCATAAAAACACATTTGATTAGTAAAACTTTTTAACACATTGGTGAGCAAAGACTCGGGCAACGCAAAACCCGAATACAGAATTACTCGCTTCAAATATATATTGGTTTAACAACTTTAGTCTATCTGAAAGATCTAAATATTGAGATAATGTTATGTTTTCATCAAAAAATCACACACAGAACAGATAAAAAACGAGGAATTTGCAACCTTCACAACATTTTAATTCTTCCAACCAAAGATTTTAACTACCGCTAAGACAAAAAAAAGACCCAGACTAAAAAGACCGGGCCTTCACAAAGATATTTTGTAACAATTGTTACTTCATTTCGTCGAGCTTGGCGTCGATTTCATCTTTTGTTCCGGTTAGGACAGTTACAGCAGTTGTTTCCGCACCGTTTTCAACAGTTTTCGTTGTAACCGTGGCTTCATAGTCGCCTCCCTCCAGAGAAGTCATCTCAACTTTGATTTCTTTGGAGATATCTTCCTGAGTCATTCCCTCATCGTTTATGGCTACAGTTACAGTAACCTCATTGCTCTGGGCATGTCCGGAACCATGATCTCCTCCTAAAATTGGGGCAATAATTAAGCCAACCAGGCAAGTCAGTTTAATCAGAATATTCATTGATGGTCCTGAAGTATCCTTGAAAGGATCTCCAACTGTATCACCAGTAACAGCAGCTTTATGAGCTTCAGAACCTTTGTAGGTCATTTCTCCATCAATCAGAACACCAGCTTCGAAGCTTTTTTTAGCGTTATCCCATGCGCCACCTGCATTGTTCTGGAAGATAGCCCACAACACTCCGGAAACAGCCACTCCAGCCATATAGCTACCTAGTGCTTCAGGGCCCATAACAAATCCTATTATAATAGGTGTAATGATGGTGATTGCCCCTGGCAACATCATTTCTCTAATTGACGCTTTTGTAGAAATCTCAACGCATTTATCGTATTCTGGCTTGGAAGTACCTTCCATGATTCCTGGAATTTCCTTGAACTGTCGTCTTACTTCTTTCACCATTTCCATGGCCGCTTTACCTACAGATCTCATCGCCAGAGCTGAGAAAACAACTGGAATCATTCCTCCAATGAACAATGCTGCTAAAACATCTGCCTTGAAGATGTTAATTCCATCGATTCCCGTGAATGTTACATAAGCCGCGAAAAGTGCCAATGCTGTTAAAGCAGCGGAAGCAATGGCAAAACCTTTACCAATCGCTGCAGTGGTGTTTCCTACTGAATCCAGAATATCCGTTTTTTCACGAACATCTTCAGGTAATTCACTCATTTCAGCAATACCTCCAGCATTATCGGCGATAGGCCCGAAAGCATCAATCGCAAGCTGCATGGCAGTTGTAGCCATCATTGCAGAAGCAGCAATACCTACACCATAGAATCCTGCCAATTCGTAAGCTCCCCAAATTGCTCCTGCAAATAACAAAACCGGAGCAAATGTGGACATCATACCTGTCGACAGTCCTGCAATGATATTTGTTCCTGCACCAGTGGCAGAATTATAGACAATTTCCAGAACAGGTTTTTTACCTAATCCAGTATAATACTCTGTGAAATAAGAGATCAGGCCTCCAACAACAAGTCCCACAATAACAGCTCCAAATACCCGGAGAGAAGTGATTTCCACTAAACCTTCGCCAAACAGCTCCATGGTCATGGTGGCTGGCAAGATCAGGTCAATAATAAAGTAACAAGCAATTGCCGTCAAGACAATTGATCCCCAGTTCCCTTTGTTCAATGCCGCCTGTACCTGAGGCTCCTTGGCTCCTTCATCACTTATTTTGATCAGTAATGAGCCCAGGATAGAAAATACGATCCCAAGACCGGCGATAACCAATGGCAGTAGAATAGGCCCTATTCCATTGAAAGCATCGTTAATTGAACCACCCATGTCTCGGATCACATAGTTACCCAATACCATAGATGCTAATACTGTAGCTACATAAGAGCCAAAAAGGTCTGCACCCATTCCGGCTACGTCACCCACATTATCGCCAACATTATCAGCGATTGTTGCAGGGTTTCTGGGGTCATCCTCAGGAATACCAGCTTCAACCTTACCTACAAGGTCAGCACCCACATCAGCAGCTTTGGTATAGATACCTCCACCTACTCTAGCAAAAAGAGCAATAGATTCTGCGCCAAGTGAAAATCCGGCAAGAGCTTCCAGCACCACTGTCATATCACTAACACCGGTAGCCGTCCAGGCTCCGTCCATGAACCAGTGAAATAGTAAGATAAAGAGTACGCTCAGTCCGAAAACTGCAAGACCAGCCACACCAAGCCCCATGACCATTCCACCAGAAAATGAAACGTTCAATGCTTTTGGTAAACTACTTCTGGCTGCCTGGGTAGTTCTAACATTCGCCGCAGTAGCGATTCGCATACCTATATTGCCTGCCAGGGCGGAAAAAACTGCCCCGATAACAAATGCAACAACAATAAACCAGTGAGTAGTCTCAACGATGGTAGATACCACAGCCAACAAAACTCCAGCTATCACGACGAAAATCGCCAATACACGATACTCTGCCGAAAGAAACGCCAAAGCTCCTTCTCGGATATAGTTGGCAAGCTCCTGCATTTTGTCGTCGCCTGCATCTTGGGCATTTACCCATTTGGCCTTAATGACCATCATAAGTAAGCCAATCAGTCCCAGTACTGGCACCGAATAAATCAAGTAGTTCATAAGTTTTTAGAATTTCTGTAACGGTCCATCAATCTCTTCTCTTCCTTGAGGTTCTATCTCGTTAATTGACTTTTAGATTCGCTTCTTTTCACGACCGTTAAGGTTGCCTTTTTGAAAAATGTCGTGCAAAGATATAGGAATGATGAAATTATAAAAACGCGAGACAGATGTTATCAGGGAAGTGGGTAAATTAAGAGTTTTTCTCAGACTCGAACTCATCGTTGATTGTAAGTGATTCAGCGCTTTGGGCATCCAAACCTTCTTGACGAAGCCAGCGTGCATAGGTCTCCGTATACCCATGAGTGACCCATACTTTTTCTGCCCCTGTTTCTTTTATTGCACTATTCAGTCCCTGCCAGTCTGCATGATCGGAAAACACAAAGCCCTTACCGCCGTTCCGTCGTTTTTTAATTCCCCGAACGCTCATCCATCCTGAAACTGATGCGACTTCATAAGGTTTGAATTTTTGAATCCAGCTACTCTCTATATTAGAAGAAGGTGTCACAATCATAGCACCAGCAACGTCAGAAGCTTTTGTATTGTCAGTCAGTCGAGTTACTTCCGGAAGGTTCGCCCCATCGCGATTCAAGGCCTGGTGTACCTTCCAAACTCCTTCATGAACGAAAATTGGGCCAAT
The DNA here is from genome assembly GCA_965215825.1 of Cyclobacteriaceae bacterium. GTDB lineage: Bacteria > Bacteroidota > Bacteroidia > Cytophagales > Cyclobacteriaceae > JAWPMT01. Next base: position 5,213,933 of record CBDCEM010000003.1, read on the forward strand.
ATCTCGATTGACACTCGTAATGACGCGCTGGGCTTTTCCCAATGCGTAAGCGTTGATGACAGATACTTTTCCTTCTACCCTATTCCTGGCCCACCAGTCATTTATTTCATTCATGACCTGGATTTGGGGTCTCCATTTGAAAATGGGCAACGCAAAGGTAGATTCCGTGATAAAGGTATGGCATCGTATGGGTTCAAAGCTTGAAGAAAAGTGATCCGCTTCCGTTTTATAATCTCCAGATGCAACCCAAACTTCTCCCTTATATGATACTCGTACCTGAGCACTTCCCCAGATATGACCGGCAGGGTGAAAAGAAAATTTAACGCCATTGATTGAAAAGGATTCGTCAAACTCTTTGAGTGTTAGATCAATATTCTGACCTAATCGCAGTTTGAGAATTTCTTTATTCTGCCGCTGAGCAATGTAATGTTTATTTCCCCACCTGGCATGATCCGAGTGAGCATGCGTGATCAAAGCTTTATCTACGGGATGTGTTGGATCAATAAAAACGTCAGCTCTCGGGCAATAAATGCCCTTTGGAGAAAACGTTAATAAATCCTTGCCATTCAAACTTCTGCCTTACTATTGACGTAGTTCAGGAACTCGTTTTTAATATCCTGGTTTTTGAATTTTCCGCTGAAGTGTGCAGTCCCAGTCCTGCTGTTGGTATCATTGACACCCCTGGAAGAAACACACATGTGTGCAGCGTCCATAACAATTGCTATATCTTCAGTTTGAAGGATTTTCTTCAGTTCGTTGGCAATTTGTACTGTCAACCTCTCTTGTACCTGTGGTCTTTTGCTAAAGTACTGGACGATTCGGTTGATCTTGGACAAGCCGATCACTTTGCCACTGGAGAAATAAGCTACATGTGCCTTGCCATAGATAGGCACAAAATGGTGTTCACAGTGGGAATAGAAGGTAATGTCCTTCTCGACCAGCATTTGATCATACTGGTATTTATTTTCGAAGAGTTTAGGTTCAGGTTTATTCGCCGGGTTGAGTCCTGAAAACACTTCCTGAACATACATCTTTGCGACTCGCCGAGGGGTTCCACTCAAACTGTCATCATCAAGGTCAAGCCCCATGATATGCATGATTTCTCTAAAGTGCTTTTCGATGAGTTCCATTTTCAACTCATCATCCATAACAAAAGCATCTTCCCTCAAAGGTGTTTCATCAGAACTGGATATATGGTCCAGGTCCTCATCGTTTTGATCAGATGGGGTATTCAACAAAGTTCCTTTCTGTTTCATAGAGGGTTATTTTCAAATCAAGCGAACTATCAATTTTATCTCGCAAGATATTGTAGATCACAACGGCAATATTTTCAGCGGTTGGAATCAGGTTTTTAAACTCAGCAACATCCAGATTCAAATTCCTGTGGTCAAATCTATCTGTTATATGTTTCTTAATCAGGTCGCTCAATAACTTCATGTCATAAACGTATCCCGTCTCAGGATCTGGTTCACCTACTAATCTGACAATTAATTCATAATTGTGACCATGCCAGTTGGGGTTGTTACATTTCCCAAAAACCTGCTCATTCTTAAGTTGGTCCCAACCAGGATTATGCAAACGATGTGCGGCATTAAAATGTTCCTTCCTGAATACTGCTACCTTCATTTCTAGCAATCAACGAATACCTTATTAAATAAATTCCATGTGCAAAACATTAACTCAATGGGTTAGTACAATGTTCTGGAATTCCCAATTTAGCCTCAAAGAAAAAGAAATATTTATTGCTTTGATGATTACTTTATCTTCGCCGTATGATCATATCTGAGATAAGGTCCAAAATACAACAATATCGAGCTAAAGGAATGCGGATGTTTACTACATCTTCTTTTCAAACGCACAGCCTTGTCATGCTCCATATTTTAAGCGAAGTAGACCCTACTATCCCCGTTTACTTTATCAATACAGGTTATCTGTATCCTGAAACAATCTCATTTAGGGATCAGGTGACTGGCACCTTTGGGTTAAATGTCATCGACCTTAAACCTCAAACACCCAAATACTTGCAACGAGAACCGAATGGTAAGCTTATGTTTACAACAGATCCGGATCATTGCTGCTATTTGAATAAGACTCAACCCATGGAAACAGTGTTGAGTACATTTGATATTTGGATTAACGGTGTGCGTGCTGACCAGAGTGCAACAAGAAAAGCCATGAAGGTAGAGCAGCCGGCTCCTTTCAACGCTATCCGATTTCACCCCATGTTGGATTGGGACAAGCGGATGATCTTCAAGTATATCAAAGAAAAAAATCTCCCACGTCACCCCCTGGACGCAAAAGGTTTTGTAAGCATAGGTTGTGAACCATGCACAAGACTTCCTGACCCAGAAATGCAAGAACGTGAGGCCCGATGGTACGGTCTGAACAAAGTAGAATGTGGATTGCACACAGATTTGGTAAGTAAATGAAAGTTTTGATCACCGGTGGTGCCGGGTACATTGGCACCGTATTGTCCTGGCAATTAAGTGAGCTTTCGGAAATTTCCGAAATCCTTATCTACGACAACCTTAGTAAAGGTCATCACAATTTTTTTGTTGGCGAACGCTATCCAAACGCCAAAATAAAATTTATCGAGGGAGAAATTCTAGATTCCAGGAGGTTAAAAAAACAAATAGAAACTTGTGACGTGGTAGTGCATCTGGCCGCGAAAGTGACTACCCCATTTTCGAATACGGACCCACACTTTTTTGAACAGGTAAATCACTGGGGAACAGCCGAGGTAGTCTATGCTGCTGAGGAAAGTAACATTTCTAAATTCATTTATCTGAGTAGCACTTCGGTATACGGTGCAAGCAAGGAAATAGCAACCGAAGAGACTCATCCCAATCCCAGGACTTTTTATGGAGTTTCTAAGATGCGCGGAGAAGAGCACGTTGATCGGTTAAAAGAACAAAAAAACGGGATTATCCTTCGTGGAGGAAATGTCTATGGCCCGAGCAGAAGTATGCGTTTTGATGCGGTAATCAATAAATTCATGTTTGAGGCGAACTTCAACAACCGTATCCAGGTTTTTGGTTCGGGTAAACAAAGCCGAGCATTCATTCATGTGAATTACCTTGTGGAATGCATCAAAAATACGATCCTTCATGAGGTTCCATCTGGCACCTACAATGTTGTGGATAAAAACCTACAAATACTGGATATAGTTGATGCTTTGAAGGAGTTGTATCCCACACTGGAATTCATGTTCACCAATCAACATATGAAGTTACGGGAACTGCGAATTGACCCCACATCAAAGTTATTCGATTATATCCCTCATTGGGAGAAGAGAGATTTTGCAATTGAGCTGGCTGAGTTTAAGAACCGTTTTGCTTTTTAATACTCAAAATCCATTCCCAGTTTCTCTTTCAAAGTCACAATAGCTGGATTAATCCCGGCCATGTACTCGTATATATCCTTGCTGGTATAGAGTTTCTTTGTTGTTTCCACTTCCTCCACTTGCTTGGTGACAGAGATTCTATCGTTTTGAAGTTTTGATCTCAAGTACCCTACCACTTCCAATTCAATCCGTTCGAAAATTGTTATTTCCAGTGAACTGACAAGTTGAATTTCCACATCGTAGCCTTCAATTTTCGTAACTTTTCGTTTCAGTACTTCCGTCTCCGTGGAGCTCCGTTCCACTTCCAGGTTCCTGAAGTCCGTCCATACTTTTTCCAACTCCTCCTGAGTAAACTCCTTTACCTTCTCTTCTTTTAAAATCTGGGTTTCTGCCTCCGCCGCAGGCTTCTTGTTACGTTTGAATAAACTGGGAGTCTCTCTTTCTCCGCCTGAAGCTGTGCCTTCTTGCGGGGCTCTTATGGGGTTTTTAGTTCCTGAAATAGCCGGAGCACCAGATGTAGATTCGGATACAGGTGGTGGAGCAGCTGGTACAGAGCCAACTTCCGCAGACTGAACTATGCTACTTTTTTTTTTTCCGCAGCAGCTAAAGTAATCGCCCTATTCAAACTAGAAAGTTTCATCAGCGCTAGTTCAATATGTAGACGCTGATTCTTGCTGGACTTATAGTTCAAGTCGCATTGACTCAACAGGTTCAATCCTGTCAATAAAAATGAGGAACTAACAGCTTGTGACTGAGTGATATACTTCTCTTTTACTTTTTCTGAAACTTCCAACAACTCTATGGTGGATTTATCCTTACACACCAATAAATCTCTAAAATGAGATTGCAAACCGACCAGGAAGTTGTGACCATCAAATCCATTCCTTAGGATCTCATCGAAGAGCAACAGTGACCCATTAAGGTCCTCACTCATAAAGTGATCTAACAGGCGGAAATAATAATCGTAATCAAGAATATGAAGGTTTTTGATGGCCTGCTGATATGTAATCTTTCCATCAGATGAGAAAGTTACAATCAGGTCAAATATGGATAAAGCATCTCTTAATGCGCCATCGGCTTTTCGAGCGATCAGATGTAGGGCATCCTCTTCAGCCTCTACCCCTTCCTTATCCGCAATTTTCTTTAATTGAAATACAATATCACTGATCTCTATACGATTGAAATCGTAGATCTGGCACCGGGACAAGATCGTGGGAATTACTTTGTGCTTCTCAGTAGTGGCGAGGATGAAAATCGCGTATGAAGGTGGCTCTTCCAAAGTCTTTAGAAAGGCATTGAAAGCCTGATTGGACAACATATGTACCTCATCTATGATGTACACTTTGTATTTCCCCTGCTGAGGTGGGTACCGTACCTGATCAATCAGATTACGAATATCTTCCACACTGTTGTTGGAAGCGGCATCCAGCTCATAGATGTTGAAATTACCAGAATTATCCTCCTGGCCTTCCGCATCAAATCCATTGACCATTCGTGCCATGATCCGGGCACAGGTTGTTTTGCCAACACCACGAGGGCCACAAAAAAGCATTGCCTGCGCTAATTGATTGCTGTCAATGGCATTTTTAAGTGTCGTCGTTATATGTGACTGACCAACAACCTCATCGAATCCGAGAGGTCTGTATTTACGAGCAGATACTACGAAGCTGTCCACGGTTGCAAATTAAAACACATCTTATCGATTCTGCCTAGCCTTGAAAAATAAATACTTCTTTAATGAAATATACAACTGATAAAATCACTGAAGTATAATTCAATTCTAGCATGGAAATATAGGCAATACTTTTGCCGTGTCTATTTATTAACTCCAGATACATAAGCAAAACAATGAAAAGAATATTGCCTGGCTTTAGCATTTTGATTTTCTTGATTTTAGGTTGTGAAAAAGAAAAAATTGTATATCGGGACAGAGAATATTCATGGAATCGAGATTTGTATTTTTCCGGAAAGAATGCTGTAATTGTGAATAGCCAGGCTCTTGATAATGAATTGATAGTTTTATCCCTCGACAATTGGACAACAATTGATTCTTCAAATGAGCACGAAGGGTATTTTATTCCCTCAAATTCCAACATAACTGTTGACCAAAAACCTGCTATTTCAAAAACACTTTTTGTTAATTTTCCGATATGGAGGAATGATCCAATTATCAGGATAGCAACAGTCGATCGTTTCCATGAAGATCGCTTTGTGGGAATATATTCTTTGTCGGAATATGATTCCAGTGCCCATGGTTTTTTCAATATCGACTACCTTGGAGGAAAAACAGAATCTCCTGTTATTAGCAAATCGTCTTACGTCCTTGTTCCATACCGCGCTCCTAATTCAACCTCTTACACTCCGTTTCTGATCATAAAACCCGAAGTTCGTGAACGTGGAGCGCATAATATTGTAAACCCCGATATATCAACAAGCATTGTTAGAAAATTGATTATTCCGGACCTGGATCCCTCATTAATCACTCAGATTCATAGTTTAGAAACTCAGAATGATTACTTTTTCGTAGGTATCAATAGTCATTTTTATAGAATTGATACCCTGGGAAACCATGAGGAGGTTATATCTCAACGAATCACCGGCACAATCATAAAACCTGATAGTTTAATTGCAATCTCCGATAATGGTCAAACTTACTTATCGACTAATAGTGGTGAAAACTGGAATACTTTTCATCAGTTACCTGATGGATTCTCTTACAATTATGTAATTATTGGTAACAAAATCATTGGCTATCCCAGATGGGATTTCATTTCTGAAGATACGGGATTAATTCATGTCTCCATTGATGAAACTTCTTTCAAAATAAACGATATTCCATCAGACGGTTTGGAATATAGGGATATTACCTCAATTTCAGCGTTTAACAATAGAGTATATGTTACTACACTATCTGGATTGTTCTACAAGGATGTTGATGATTTGCTTGGGAAATGATTAAATAATAAATAGCCTGGTCTTAGTAGATCAGAACTTGAATCTGATCCCGTTATTGAATTGATAAAAGATTTTTTTCAAGTCATCGATTACTGGGTCAAAATCAAAATCGTAGTTAAAATTCAGGATTAAATGGAAGTTTTTGAAAATCTCATCGTCTACTTCAAAGGTTCCACTGAGACGATTTCTCCAAACATCATCCGTTGGATCAAAACCTACCTGATAAAATTGTAAATAGGAGATTTTGACATGAGCAAAGTTCTTATAGACGCCAACATAAGTAGCCAACTTGGGCAAAGTCCGTTCGGCAAAAGCATTGGTATCATTGATGAAATCCCATCTTTCATGCTCCAAAATACCTGCAAGCCCATATTCGAGCTCGGCCGTTTCACTACGTAGAAAAACATAACGGAAACCCATGCCGGTTACTGCTCTTAGACGCATTTGCCTTGTAATGTCATATTGGACTTGTGCAAAGAACTCAGGCGAAAACTTCTTTTTGTAATTCAGATCAACCCGAAAATGAGAATACCCCTGGCTTACAAAAGTGAATTGACCGGCTTCACCGTAGGAAACGTAGTTTTTCCAAAAGTAGTGATCCTTTTTTGTGAAGTATGACAAGTTTCCATTCAATCCCAGGTACAAATAAATTTCCTTCTCAGAAGTAGGATTATTGAGGTTGTTAAATTGGAAATTAATTCGCACATCTCCCAGCCAACCTACTATTGTGTCGTTAGCAAATTGTCGATGGTCTACCTGTAGAATTTGGCTTTCTGCCTGATGTAAACTACACAACAGCAAAAGCCCAAGAAGTGTATTCCGGCTATTCACAACGTTGAAATTACGTGCCTGCTACTTGATAACCAACAGGAAAAAGGAAAATCAACCGAAAGGCTTACCCCAAATGCAGTATATGAAAACCATCATAAACAGATTCTTAGAGACCTGATATCGTTTCTGAGGGAAGTGTTCACCTATACCCTTAATGGTTCCGCACTTACTTTATTAGTAAATGACAGTACACCCTCACTTATCAGGCAATACTACTAACCATTGCAGAAGTTCTTGACGAGTTTGATTCTCGCATGACTACTTCAATCTTACTAGAAACTAAGTGATCTGAACGATTATTCCTGAGGTCCCATTAATCGAAACACGTCGTTTCTCGCATAGTGTCCTACCGGATCAAAGTCCATCTTTCCTTTTGCAATCAGCTTCATATCGAGTTCAGCCATGAGAATACCTCGTTCATCCCAAAGCGGACCAGCAACAATATTTCCAAGCGGGTCCACAACTACACTTCCACCGCGACTACTGACTTCCGGTATTTGAGATATGTCCTCACCGGGTAGGTCCGTAGGGTAATCTTTCCTTGTTACATATTGATTGCATCCTAACACGAAACATCGCCCTTCACAAGCGATATGTTGCATAGTAGCTTGCCAACTATCCCGTTGGTCTGCGGTTGGAGCCAGGTATATTTCAATACCTTGTTGATACAACCAGGTACGGGCCAGCGGCATGTAGTTTTCCCAGCATATCAGCCCTCCTATCTTGCCGTGAGGTGAATCGAACACTTTTAAGTCTGCGCCATCCCCTTCACCCCAGACGATTCTTTCAGCTCCTGTAGGTTTCAGCTTACGATGTTTACCAAGGAACTTGCCCTGATCGTCAAAGTACAGCGTAGAACAGTAAAGGGTGCCTGTATCACCTCTTTCGATAACACCAATAACCAGGTAACAATTAAAGTCTCTCGCAATTTTTGAAAGTCGATCTATTGCTGGGCCTGGAATTTCCAAACTGCTCTCCCAATATCGCAACCACATTTCCCGCCCTTCTTCACTCCTACTTCCCACCACGGTCCCAAAGGATAGTCCTCTTGGGTAAGCGGACAAAAAAGCTTCCGGAAAAAGAATCAAATCGACAGACTGATCACTGGCTTGCTCCACCAGGGTCTCGACTTTTTGCAAACTGGCCTCCAAATCGAATAGAACAGGAGAATCTTGGATAAGGGCTACATTCATGATTACTTCGCTTTTCGAATTCGAAACAAGTAAAAATCGTCAATACCCGTGCTACGAAACATCCTTTTTATATCGCTGGTCGGTTTATCCAGAATCTTGTATGCACAATCAACTTATGAACGCGGATATGTTGTCACTAATGCAGGAGAGACCATAGAAGGTGAAATAAATTACAACTGGGCAATAAAAGCCAATCGACTTTCATTCAAAAGAGGATCTCTCACTCAAGTTTATGATGTTGAGGAACTCTCCTCATTCAAAATTGAAAATGGTGATCTTTATCTTAGGAAACAGGTTGTACTTGACGTAAGTCCCACAGACTTAGAGGAAATGCTAGTCGTTGGTCAGGACACATTCTCTACTCAAAATCTTTTCGTCAAAGCATTGGTTCTTGGCAGTGCCAACCTCTACCAAAGTTATGATGAACCACGTCAGCGATATCATTACTTCATTGAGACAGCAAAGTCAAATGGAACTATAGAGTTAATTGAAAATAGACGAAAAATAAACCTGGATGAAATCTATGAGATCAAAATAGTCACTGGTCTGGTGAAGACTCAGGATAAATTCAAGGGTCAATTGTCATTCTTAATGAGTGATTGTGCTGAGGTAAGCGGTTATATTCAAGAAATGGAATCTCTGGATCAGAATTCAATCATTGATCTTTTTCAGCAATACAATAACTGTGAAAATAATGAGGCCTCTTATGCCCAAATAAAAGAACTACGTAATTCTGGAGTCAGTCTTGGAGTAACTGCTGGTGCTCAATTATTCGATATTAAACCAGAATCCGCCGGATTATTCCCCGATGATTTTGATGTAGACCCGCAATTTTCACCAACAGTGGGCATTGAGGCTGTGTTTTCGTTTAGAAACCGAAGATCATTTGGAATGAGTCTAACAGCCTTCTACAGTCAATTTGGAGCTTCAAAAACATTTTTCGAGGACCGGGCCGTGCTCAGTGGCTTCTCTACTATTACTTACGACTGGCAACAAATAACAACTCACATAAAAACACATTTCAAAATAGGTCTAGGTGATCGATTTGTTTTCCTGACCCCTGGTTTTGGTGTAAATCTACTATTCAATGGAACCGGTACAAAGGACTTTGATACAGGAAGCCAAACGGAAATACTCAATGAAAGTATTGACAGACAATTAATAATCACAATGGGGGCAGGTTATCAATTCAAAAGATTTCGTGCCGCGTTGGACTATGATTTGGGTGGTTCATCCAAACATTTCCGATTTGGACATTCCAAAGCAATTAACTTCCGATTCACTTATTTATTGCTGCGATAAAACTATCGTCCCTAAGGGAAGTCCCATTGGGTTAGCAGACAAAAAAGCTTTGGGAAAAAGAACCAAATCAATCGATTGATCACTGGCTTGTCTACCAGGGTCTCGACTTTTTTTTGCAAGCTGACCTCCAAATCGAAAAGAACTGGTGAATCTTGGATAAGGGCCACTTTCATGATTACTTCGCGAATAGTTTCGAATGTAAACCAACTAAAACAAACATGAGACAACTAATACTTGTAGTAGCACTGATATATGTTCAATGGACTCAGGCACAAACCAACTTTGAACCAGGATATATCATCAACAATGAAAGGGACACAATCCAGGGAGAAATCAATTTCAATTGGGTCACCAAACCCGGAGAACTTACTTTCAGGATTGCCGGTAATGATGACGAACGATTCACCCCTGTTAACCTGAAGGGATTTAAGATTAAAAATGGAGATTATTACCAAAGTTTGACGGTCGATGTTGACATCAGCCCTACCAATCCAGATCAATTGCTAAAAATGGGGGAAGATAAGTTTGAGGAACAAAGTTTCTTCGCCAAAGTCCTGCTACTCGGATCGGCCAATATGTTTCAAAGCTTCGATCAGGAGCGTGGACGCTATCATTATTTCCTCGAAAACTCAAAATCGGATGGCCCAATCGAATTGATCAGCAGCATCCGGTCAGTTTCTGCAAGTCAGGCTACAAGGCAACCAAATGCTTCCAGTGCTTTCAAGGCAGTGGACAAATACAAAGGGCAGCTTACCTTTTTACTTGGGGATTGCCCTGAGGTTATGGGTAGCATCCATGGGTTATCCCAACTCACTGAAAAAGGAGTTACGGCCATTGTCAGAACGTACAATGGATGCAATAACAATGTCTCCACTTATAGTAAGCCAAAAGTCGCTCGTGGTTCGAAAGCCTTGTTCGGTCTGTTTCTAGGGGGCCAGCTATTTGATGTTGAGTTAGAAAACTCAAGAATACTCCCGGCAAATTTTGATACACCAGCAGATCTTATCCATAATATTGGATTTCATATTCTTCTCAATGCCAAAGAACGAAAACGTTTCAATCTGGGCATTATTGGATTTCACAGGAGTTTCGGTACCACAGAAGTTTTTTTCCAGGATGGACCGGTTCTGGATGGTTTTTCCACCGTTGAATATAACTGGCAACAGTTAACCTTTATCCTAAATGGTAATTTCAATTTTGGAGTTGGAGAAAAATATTTTTTTCTGAGTGCGGGACCTGGGATTGGTTTTACTTCAAGTGCCACTGGCAAAAAGACATTTGAAACTGCAAATCCAGTCAATCTTTTGCAGAACAACAAAGACCGCCAGTTCATCATCAACTTTGAAGCGGGTTATCAATGGCATCGCCTTCGCGCCGCCTTAAACTACGAGCTAGGTGGCTCGATGCCATTCATTAGTACCAATAAAAGCCAGGGCATGGGCTTGCGTTTAACCTATTTCATACCACATCCAAATCCAACATACCAAAATTCTCGTAAAGATTAACCGGAACATCGTTAGCTTTGCGATCCATTTTTCGGGGCTGACTGGAATCGACAGGAAGTGCGAACTATGTACTTGCATGTCGGGTGTTGAGTATGCATCCGTAATCAATGTGCTCAAATTTTAATTGGCGAGTCTAACTATGCCATGGCTGCCTAATTCGACTTTTTGTTGAATAGACAGGCTTAAAGGGTTGACTGTCTAGCGACGGTCCCCGGCCACATCCTGCTAAGCCTCTGTCCTTTAGGCTGGATCACAGGGTGTCAATCTTTAGGACTGGCTTCTTCGAGGTTACTAAGAAGAAGTGAGATTTCAGTGACTGGCTAGTAAGTGGGTAGTCTTACCACCAGCTTAATAGTAAGATTTAAAGGTTTGACTAAACATGTAGAGGGTGCTTATTTCCCTTCTCTGGACGAGGGTTCGAATCCCTCCAGCTCCACTTTCGCTCGCCGAAGCATCTCATTCCTGGAAATAGATGCGAAGGCGAGCTTTTTTACTTTAGAACTCTGTATCAATAAAGAATCACCGGCGAGCTACGGTGGAGACTCTCCACCTCTAAACATCGTTATGGAAAGCAAAGAAATCGAACAGCAATTCGTTTACATTCTGAAGTGTTCCGATAATACGTACTACACCGGATGCACAAATAATCTGGACCAAAGACTAATCAGGCACAATCGAGGTGAAGTGCGGTATACCAAAACAAGATTACCAGTTAAAGTCGTTACCTATACCTGTTTCCCTGACAAGTACAAAGCCTATCAATTTGAAAAATACTTGAAGTCCGGTTCAGGCAGAGCTTTCGCTAAAAAGCACTTTTTATTTTAGCCGAAGCATCTCATTCCTGGAAATAGATGCGAAGGCGAGCTTTTTTACTTTAGAACTCTGTATCAATAAAAGAATCACCGGCGAGCTACGGTGGAGACTCTCCACCTCTAAACATCGTTATGGAAAGCAAAGAAATCGAACAGCAATTCGTTTACATTCTGAAGTGTTCCGATGATACGTACTACACCGGATGCACAAATAATCTGGACCAAAGACTAATCAGGCACAATCGAGGTGAAGTGCGGTATACCAAAACAAGATTACCAGTTAAAGTCGTTACCTATACCTGTTTCCCTGACAAGTACAAAGCCTATCAATTTGAAAAATACTTGAAGTCCGGTTCAGGCAGAGCTTTCGCTAAAAAGCACTTTTTATTTTAGCCGAAGCATCTCATTCCTGGGAATAGATGCGAAGGCGAGCTTTTTTTTTAGAGGTTTGCGTTATATGAAAAGTGATGGGTTTGAACAAAGATTACTTTGATTAAAATTTCACAGTAAGCAAGACATCTGAAGTACCAGGTTGAATTACTTTAACCAACCTCGGGCTTTCCAATGAACATCCATCATATTAGCTGGAAGACTTAAGAGGAATCTCATTTTTCCGTGGAGTATCTCAAAGTATTAAGTTTGTTCTCATACAACCGGCAAGATCAAGCAAGATATAATGAACCTTTACTAGATGGGATGGACTTCAAATGATGTATCGTGCATTGATAAATGGCGATTCATAATTCTGCTAATGAGTATGTTAATCGTGTTGCAAGTAAGTGCTCAGACGGATATTGAAAATGGCATCAACCTCCTTCCCGGAAAGGCATTTGAAACACAAGTTGATGGCAAATCAGTTAATTTATATACGCTCCAAAATGAACAAGGTACAGTGGCCCAGATTACCAATTTTGGTGGTAAGGTTGTTTCACTTTGGATTCGAGATAGAGGGGGAAATTATGAAGATATCGTATTGGGTTATGAAGATATTGCTGGCTTTCTGTCTGCAAAAGAAAAGTACTTCGGAGCGTCGATTGGTCGCTATGGCAATCGAATAGCAAGAGGGAAATTTTCATTGAATGGAAAAGATTATACTTTAGTCACAAATAATGGTAAAAATCATTTACATGGTGGCGAAAAAGGTTACGACGCAGTGGTTTGGAATGCCAAACAGATTGATAGCCAAACATTGGAACTGACTTATCTATCCGTTGATGGGGAAGAAGGTTATCCGGGTAACCTGACCATCAAGTTGGTATATCAATTGACCAATACCAATGAATTGAAAATCGAATATCGAGCCAATACGGATCAGCCAACTGTGGTTAATCTTACCCATCATTCATTCTTCAATCTTCATGGGGCGGGCAATGGCACCATCAATGATCATCTGTTACAAATCAATGCCTCCTATTATACCCCTGTTGACCAGGGATTGATCCCTACAGGTCAAATTGCAACTGTCGAGAATACGCCTTTCGATTTTCAAAACCTGACTGCTATTGGTGATAGAGTAGGTTCCGCGAATCAACAACTAAAGTATGGGAATGGATACGATCACAATTTTGTACTAAATCAAAATCTGGAAGGATTGACTTATGCGGCAAGGGTGGAGGAGCCAACTTCCGGGCGAGTGATGGAAGTATATACCAACGAACCTGGTCTTCAATTCTATGGAGGAAATTTCCTGGACGGTACCATCACAGGAAAAGAAAACAAGGTTTATGACTTCCGAAGCGCTTTTTGCCTGGAAACCCAGCATTTTCCTGACAGCCCGAATAAACCTCACTTCCCCACTACTACATTGATCCAGGTGAAGTGTATTACTCCGTTTGTGTGTATAAATTTAGTGTCATCAAATAACTCTTTTGATCAGTATTTTGGAAAACATTCGGAGAGAATGAAATTCTGATTTAGTCGTATTCGAAAATATCGTCACCATCCGTGAAAAATGTAATAGATTGATTTTCGTTGCTCAACCATTAAAATATGAAAACAAGAATTCTTACCGTATTAGTGCCATTTCTCCTAATTGGAGTTGTTTTTTGGGCCTGTCGGCCTGGTTCCAATCTAATTACGGATCCAGAAAAGGAAGAGTGGATTGCCCTCTTTGATGGATCCAGCATAGATAAATGGACTCCTAAATTTACTGGTTCAGAACTAGGCATCAATTACAGGAACCGATTCGTGTTTGCGGACAGCTTACTCAGTGTCAGGTATCTACCTGAGGATACTTTCAAAGGTAATTTTGGCCACCTTTTTTATCAGGAAAAATTCTCACATTATAAGTTAAGAGCAACTTACCGATTTATCGGAAACCAACAACCCGGTGGTCCGGGGTGGGCTTTCCGCAATAACGGACTAATGCTTCATTGTCAGAACCCAGAGACACTTTCGCTGAATCAGGAATTCCCAATTTCGCTGGAGTTGCAACTACTTGGTGGTGCAGAATCTGGTGAGCGACCTACATGCAATCTTTGTACTCCGGGTACTCATGTACAAATGTCTGATACACTCTTCACTCCACATTGTATTGGATCTACCTCCGGTACATACAGAGGAGACCAATGGGTAAATGTTGAGGCTTTGGTACTTGGAGATTCACTAATCCAACACATTGTCGGAGGAGAAGTGGTAATGGAATACAGTAAACCAAGCATCGGCGGAGGGTCCGCTGAAGAATGGGGAAGTGCTTTCGTGGAAGGAATTCCGCTTGAAGAAGGATGGATATCAATTCAGGCCGAGACGCATCCAATTGATTTCAAATCAATAGAACTACTTAACCTACGTGGTTGTACCGATCAAAAAGCCAAAAACTATAAGACTTATTTCGTAGCATCAGATAATGCTACATGTGTCTACTAGGACTATCAGGTTCATCGACATTCAGGCTTATTCCATTTCATATCAAGAAGTGACATGAGAATCTCCTGACAGGTTGTGATCGTCAAAAAGACTTCCCGTGACGATCAAACGTGAAGTCACGGTATATAGTGGCGTCTTCGCGAGGAACGAAGCGATCTCTGACACCAACAAAGGCATACTTGGAGGCACTTCGTTGACCTGAGTGTGACAGGAATTTCTATCACCAATACTCCATGATCTTAGAGATCTTCCCCTCTTTAAACTCAAAAAGGGTCATTTGCGGCTCTCCATCGACTATCTGGCCCCCCTCTTTTTTGACAAAGACTTTTTCAGTCACCACGCCATTTAAACCGGCCATTTTTCTCAGCACTTTAATGTCTACGACACTGCCATCATATCCACCATTTTTCTGATTCCTGACATAACCATCGTACAGCACTTGTCTGGTATAAGTGCCGCCATACTTGGGATGGACATAGACAAAATCATCCGTAAATAACTCAAACACCTTGTCTATGTCTTCAATGGTAGAACCTGCCTGAAATATTTTGACATTGAGCTGATAGTATTCATCAACTATTGCGTTTAAGGAGTCTTTATGTTCTGTAGTAGCTTCTTGCGCAAAAACGGAACTTGACACCCACAGCAAAAGAAAAGCCAAGAGGAAAATTGTGGAATTTAGTTTCATGAGTTTTATTTTGACCTTTAAGAAGGTTGAAAGTTACAGTAACCTAATTACTTAAATGAACTATTCACCTGCCACCGATCGTTCCCACTATTCAGTAAATCCAATTTCATGAAATTCGTCCCCATCTACCTACTTGGAGCCAGCCTATTCTTATTGTTAAGTTGCCAATCGGATCCTCATAAAAACTTACGTGATTCGCTTACATTTTATGCATCTTTTGACCAGGAACAAGCTGATTTATCCCTTGGAGATCCATTGCTATACAATGCTCCTTCTCGCAGGGCCCTGGACAGTACCCAGCTGGGACTTGCTGTTGATGTTCACTCTTTGGAAAAATCCGGAAAGTGGGGAAATTCGTTAAGATTTCAAGAAAGAGTTTCGAATGTTCTTTTCTTCAAGGGCAAACAAAACATCAACTACGATCCTAAAAACTGGTCAGGAACAATTTCATTCTGGCTGCAAGTCGATCCTGGAAAAGATCTCGCACCTGGATATACCGATCCTATTCAAATTACTGATACCAGATATGATGATGCTGCAATTTGGGTGGATTTCACAAATGAAAACCCTCGAGACTTTCGTCTGGGAATCATTGGAGACGTAGCATCCTGGGAGCAGGATACAATTCAAACTTCAGCTCGCGAAGAGTTTGAGAAAAGATTGGTCCCCGTAAAATCTCCCCCTTTCAACAATGAAAAATGGACCCATGTCGTCATTGTTTTCGAAAGTTTGGGCACCGCGAACAGCAAGTATGAACTGTTTTTAGACGGTACATCTCAGGGTAGCAAACAAGGTTTTGACGATCCTTTCACCTGGGATCTGGAAAAATCAAACATCTACCTCGGACTTGGCTTCATCGGCCTCCTCGATGAATTGGCTATTTTTAATCGACCCTTTTCCAATGAGGAAGTAATGCAGCTCAATCAAATGCAGGGCCCTTTTGAATTTTAAAGAGTTTAATGGATATAAATCCAGACAAATATCCCTTTTAACAACATTCAGGAACTTCAATCAAATCCGATCAGGAAATGCAACCAAAGACTCCTGCATGAGTCTTTCCTCTCATGCAAAGCCTACTAATCCGCATGGATGGTCTTTCCGTGACGGTACTCTTTGGCATCTTACAAGGTGTTATCATTTTTGGATTCTTCCTTCAGCAAAAAAGGTATAGGCATCATCAATATTTACTTTGGTTTCTTGGGGCGTTATTATTTGTTCAACTCCATTCTTTCTTGGTAAGATCGGGGGCGATGATTCACACGCTCTTTCTAATGAATACGAATATCCCATTTATTTTCTTATTTGGGCCGCTCGTTTACGCATACTCGGAAAGTATAACCGGCAAAACATGGAGCTCATACCAAAGGGTTTTGCACCTCTTTCCATTTATTTTTTACCTCGTTTATTCATTCTTTTTCTTTTTACAGGATCCTTCCTACAAACTCCTGGTCCTGGCAGAACTACTCCAGGTCAAGATTGAAGTTCCTGAATTCAAACAAGTGTTCTCAATTGATCCCTGGGATATCCAGGGTTGGGTAGTTGTGGAAATTCTATCCCTTCATTTAATTGTTTATGGCGTTGCTTCACTTTGGAGATTAAGGGTTTTTACGGCTAATGCAGGATTTGGAAATAGATTATCATGGATCCGATTTGTAAATACCCTGATTGTGCTTGGAGGTGTAATACTCTTTCTGTCTGAAGGTGGGATCATCAATGGAACCGTATTTTTCACAAGCCCTTTCCCCAATTTCTCCGGGGACCTATTCAGTACCTTATGCCTATTTGCAATGAGCTTTTACTTGTTGTTCCGTCCTGAGTTCCTGAAATCCATAAAAGGTAAATACCAAAAGTCCTCCTTATCCAAATCATTCATGAAGGACAAAATGATTACTATCCAGAAGATTTTCGAACAGGAAAAGCTCTTCCTGAATACGGACTTTTCACTCGACCTTATCGCACAAAAAACAGGCCTGAGTAAACATCATATTTCCCAAATCATCAATTCGGAAATGGATTGTAATTTCTTTGAACTAACGAATCATTATCGCATCCAGGAGGCCAAGCGCATTCTTCAAAAGTCAGAAAATATCAAAATTGAACAATTGGCATATCAGCTTGGGTACAAGTCGAAATCCTCTTTCTTCAATGCCTTCAAAAAAGCGACCAACCAGACTCCCTCAGGATTTCTGACACAGTATGCATAGTTTTTTCCGATCGGATTGAACTCATATCCTGTTCAAATGACATCTACAGGTCATTGATGCAAGTATATATGCAGAAAAAAGGTCATGCTAAAAATAAAAGTAATCCTACTGCTTTCAATCGTTTTTCATAAAACCATCGCTCAAACTAGTTCAGGAGAAAGTCAAATCAATGCGAGCAAAATCCAGGTTGAAGAGGCGATAAGGAAAGCAAGAAATCTCATCCAACCTTATTTGAAAATTTATCCCGGCATATCAATCGCAGTGGGCATGGACGAAGAAATCATTTGGTCTGAAGGGTTTGGTTTCGGAGATGTCAGTCTCAAGGAAAAAGTGAGTCCCGAGCATCAGTTTCGGTTCTATAGCCTATCAAAGTCCATTACAGGCCTTGCTCTGGCTAAGTTGATCGCTTCAGGTCAGCTCGATATCAACGCCGGAGTTAGGCAATATCTACCCAATCTTCCTCTGACCTATGATCGCGTAAAAGTGAGACACCTGATCAATCACACCAGTGGGGTTCGCCACTATAATAAAGGGGAATGGATAAAAATCAGTAAGGATCATTGTGAAACCACAGAATCAGCCATCAACACTTTTATTCATGATGAGTTAGCGTCCATGCCCGGAGAAAAGTACGCTTATTCTTCTTTCGGCTATGTTCTGCTGTCGCATTTGATAGCTGAAGTCTCTGGTCAGTCCTACGGAGATTATATACACCAGGTATTGTTTCAACCTATTGGTATTGGAAATATCGCGATGGATCGATCAGTCGCTTTGACCAACGAAGTATCTTATTATTCAAAATGGAATGCAAAAAAGGAAAAGGGTAGGTCTGCCATCGAAGTAGACAATACCTGTAAGTTCGGAGGAGGTTCCTACGTAGGAACGGCTGAGGATCTGGTGAAGCTCTACCTGAGCATGCTGAATAAAGAAATACTTACCTCTGAAAGCATCGAGCAGTACTTTTCAGAGATCCCAACAGATTCAGGTCAATCGACGCAGTACGCCTTCGGCATCGGAGATGTGACAAATTCCGAAGGTGTACGTTACCACGGGCACTCTGGCTCTGCTGTAGGGGCCAGGTCGGTTTTGATCGTCTATCCAGATATAAAAATGGTAATAGTCATTTTGACCAACTCAAATGACGAAGCCATCAACCGGGAACTGGGAAGTATTGCTGCGCTATTCCGGGAAGTGTCTCGCTAACGTCAGCCCTTGGGTTAACTTTTTTGGAGAGTTTTCTATAAATTCCTCTTTCGCTGAAAAGAGAAATAAACAAAGTTGATCAATCACACTATGAATAACCTCTCCTTTAAGGCCTATAGGGTCACTGAAGATGAATCCGGCAAATTTCACCGAACCATTACCGAACGATCATTGGCGGATTTACCTGAAGGTGATGTACTCATCAACATTCATTATGCAGCTCTCAATTACAAGGATGCGCTTTCCTTTTCAGGTAATAAGGGAGTCACCAGAAAATATCCACATACACCTGGTATAGACGGTGCGGGGGTAGTTGTGGAAAGTAAGTCCGACGATTTCAAAAGGGGTGACAAAGTAATCGTGACCAGTTATGATCTTGGCATGAATACGGACGGAGCATTTTCCGAATATATCCGAGTGCCTTCTAGCTGGGTTGTGCCCCTTCCGGAAAACCTTTCATTACTCGAGAGCATGATCATGGGCACTGCGGGATTAACAGCGGGTATCGGTCTTTTCAAAATGGAAAAAATGGGACAAACTCCTGAAATCGGACCAATCGTGATCAGTGGAGCCACGGGAGGCGTGGGAAATATGGCGATTGGTATTTTGGCGAAAGCCGGATATGAGGTAATTGCCTCCTCCGGAAAACCAGAAATGACCGATTACCTCACGGAATTGGGAGCCCATCAGATAGTAGACCGAGAATTCATCAATGACGACTCCAATCGACCGCTAATGAAACCTCAGTGGGCAGGGGCAATAGATACGATCGGAGGTAACACCTTAGCAACGCTCATAAAAGGTTGTAAATCAGAAGGAAATATAGCTGCCTGTGGTCTGGTCAGCTCGCCAGTCTTACCCACTACTGTTTTCCCTTTTATTTTGAATGGAGTGAATTTAATTGGCATTGATTCCGCTACTTACCGACGGGAGGATCGTCTGCACGTATGGGAAAAGTTAGCTACTGAATGGCGCATTCCAGACTTGCAAAGCCTGTCAACTACCTGTTCGATGGACGATCTTGGGCCCTACGTCGATGCCATGCTCAAAGGTGGGTCTAAAGGCAGAGTTGTAGTGGATATGAACGCTTAATCTGAGGGCATGCAGGATTATCAATCACATTACCAGCAAAGTCTGGAAAATCCTGAGTCATTTTGGATGGAGCGGGCACAAGTCATCGACTGGTTTGTTGCCCCTACTAAGGGGCTTAGTCAGGATGAAAACGGATTTTACCGGTGGTTTAAAGGAGGTAAGCTCAACACATCATATCTGGCCCTGGACCATCATGTAAAAAATGGTCGTGGTGATCAGCCCGCTATCATCTTCGAATCCCCTGTTAGTTTTACAAGTCAGACTTACACTTATCGTGAGGTTCTGGAAGAAACTGCGTTGCTTGCAGGGTTACTCCAATCTCAAGGCATCAAAAAAGGAGATACAGTTATTATCTATATGCCCATGATCCCGCAAGTCGTTTTTGCGATGTTGGCTTGTGCAAGAATTGGAGCCGTTCATTCCGTAGTTTTCGGTGGCTTTGCCGCAAGGGAATTGGCCATTCGGATCGACGATGCTCAGCCTAAACTGCTCCTTACCGCCAGTGGTGGAATTGAAGTCAAGCGGGTAATCCAGTACAAGCCGTTAGTAGATGAAGCCATAGAGATAGCGAAGCACCAGGTAGAAAAGGTACTGGTTTGGCAACGTCCTTTTGTAACCGCAGGCATGAAAACAGGTCGCGATCTGGATTGGAAGCAGCTTCTCAAAACTGCCGAACCCTGTTCCCCTGTTGAATTGGATGCTACAGACCCGTTGTATATCTTGTATACTTCTGGCACTACAGGAAAACCCAAAGGAATTATTCGCGACAATGGCGGTCATGCAGTGGCCTTAAAATACAGTATGCAATACTTGTATGATGTGGCACCCGGGGCAGTTTACTGGGCAGCTTCAGATGTAGGCTGGGTAGTGGGGCATTCCTATATCGTATATGCACCTTTACTTCACGGTTGCACCACTGTATTATTTGAAGGCAAACCGGTTTTCACTCCTGATGCAGGTACTTTCTGGAGGTTGATCCAGCAACACAAGGTGAGCGTACTTTTCACAGCCCCTACGGGAATCCGCGCCATTAAAAAAGAAGACCCTGAAGGGAAAAGACATAAAAAATATGACACTTCAAGTCTAAGAAATGTGTTTCTCGCCGGAGAACGCTGCGACATTTCCACTTATGAATGGTTACGAAAATTACTGGACGTAGAAGTAATCGATCATTGGTGGCAAAGTGAATCCGGATGGCCAATGATCTGCAATCCAATGGGATACAAAGCGGTCCCTGTAAAACCCGGATCTGCCTCGTTTCCAGTTTGTGGCTTTGACATTCAGATTCTGGATGAAAGTGGGCGTTCACTCTCGTATGACGAAGAGGGCTCTGTAGCTATTAAACTTCCGCTCCCTCCCGGATGTCTTCCAACGCTATGGAGAAATGACGAACGCTTTCAAAACTCCTATTTATCTCGTTACAAGGGATATTATCTTTCTGGAGATGGTGGATACAAGGATAAGGACGGGTATTTGTTCATCACTGGTAGAATTGACGATGTGATCAACGTGGCTGGTCACCGCTTGTCTACTTCGGATATTGAAGAGGTCGTATCTGCTCATGAAGCGGTGGCAGAATGTGCCGTTATTGGTATTTCCGAAGGTTTAAAAGGGCAAGTCCCTGTTGGTTTTGTTGTGCTCAAAGGTGGCGTTACCATTGAAGATGAGGTGCTGGAGCGTGAACTCATTCGGATGGTACGTAAGGAAGTGGGCCCTGTAGCCAGTTTCAAACGAGCAGCAGTGACAAAACGGCTTCCAAAAACACGATCGGGAAAAATCCTAAGAAGTACCATGCGTGCCATTGCTGATGGCAGATCTTATCATGAACCGTCAACCATCGAAGACCCAAAAGCATTGGTTGAACTCAAAGCGCTAATGAAGAAAGAGGAAATTGGGGCAGCATTTACCGAATAAGGTTCGGGGGTTATTTGAAAAACTTTCTGGGTGGAACAATAAAGATCGATATTTTGCTGTAAAGCGCATCTTGCGTTCGCAAATTGATGAGCGCATCTCTATTTCGATCTCCTGGATTTGCAGCGAAGTATTGCAGATTCTTATTGTAACCTACATCCAAGCCAAACCACAACCAGTCATGGATTTCATGTTCCCAGCTTAGTGAAAATTGCAAATCCACTCTTCTTAACATTAAGTTCTGCTGATCACTATCAATTGCCCCGGTCAGGTTATACCTCCACCCTCGCAGTTCTGTTGTGGCAATTAGGAAATTCCGATCATTCCAGTTGTAACGCAAAGAAGCGGATTTTGGCAAAATGAGATCGAGGGTCCATTTAGATGAAAGGTCCTTATTGAGCAATAGCAAAGGGTAAACCGCTGTGATCCCCATTACCCGATTGATCACTACTCCAGCACCAAAATTTGTTGTATTTGAAGGTTTCCATGAATACGTACCACTTATGAAATGCTTGGCGGTATTACGATTCCATTTGAATTCATCACTTTTCAATTCGGTTCCGCCTATGATGCGGAATAGTTGATTGTTTTTAATGCTCTGTTGATAAAAGAACCGAATCCCCGCACTGGTAAACTTACTACTGTTAAGATGTTGAAAAAGATCATCACTTATTACCTGATCTTCCAGGTCAAAATCAAACCTATGTTCATAATACTTCAGTTGAAGACCAAACAAACGGTCCGGTCTGACAATTACCGGGATTCCAAGCTTTGCTTTGATCAACCGATCTTCATCAATCTGATTAGTGGAGTTCCCGAAGTTTTCTGAATCAGTTTTTACCCCATAATTCATTAACGTCTCTACTCCAAATTCCGCAAGCTTGGGACGATAAATGGTCTTTTGAGCCAAATTGCTGTGAACTAGCCCGAGGAGGAATGATAAAATGAGTAGAGATCTGGTCAATGTTTTTCGAATCGCTGATCAAAATAACGCATTCCATATTGATTGAGATATTCCTATTCGATGGTTAGCGCCAATTTGTCGTGCAGCTTCATTTGAAATGATAAAATCAAAGGCCCATCTCACTTTGATGAACCCACGATTCAAAAAAGATATCCATTCAATGAATTATTATTCTCCTCCATCAGTTACCTATTCTTGGTCTAAAGAAAAATTCGTACTTTTTGCCTGTGAGGAGAGGTTATTTGATATCGCTTATAGTCTGCTACAGTTTTCTTGGATCAGCGCAGCAACTAATTGATAGTCTGGAATTCATCTATGAAAATCAAAAGACCAGAGATACAAGCTATGTTATGGTTCTTAATGACCTGACTCTAGAGTATCTCCATACCAATCAAAAAGAAGCACAAGACATGATCATTGAAGCAATGAGATTGTCCGATTCACTGAATTACAAAACGGGCATGTTTTGGGCTACGGTCAATCGAGGAAACACCTTTTGGTTTGCTGGCATGTACGATGCGGCGTTGAACTGGTTTTTGAGAGCGCGTCAAATGACGGATCCCAAGATGATCTTTCCCCGACTTGCTGTCTACAACAACATCGGAGAAGTATTCAAACGAAAAAATCAATTCGATTCGGCACTCGTTTATCTCGACTTGGCCAAAGAACTCGCTAAAGATCAAAACTTACACTCCGAGGAAGTCCTTTTACTTTACAATATCAGCGAATTATTCCTTAAAATGGGCGATTTGAAGATGGCTGAAGACTACATTACCCAGTCAGTCGCTAAAATTTCTAGCTCAACCAACCCAAGGTATGAAGCCTATGCATGGTTTGGGAAAGCGGAGATAGCAGAACAAAAAGGACAACTGCAAGAATCCATCGAATACCATCACCAGGCCTATTCCATACGAATGAAATCCAATGACGTGGCTGGTCAGGTTACTAGTCTTAACAAGCTGGCAGAGATTTACATGGATTTGGGGGATTTTGTACGCTCCAACAAGTTTATTACGGAATCTCTCTCGATATCCGAATCTTCCGAAAACAAGAACTACATGAGTCAATCGTATCTTGTGAAAGCAGACTTCATGAAAAGAACAAACAAACATGAAGAAGCAAATCAATGGCTCATGAAGCATTTTTCCATGAAGGAAAGTCTGGATCAAACTGCATTTACAGAACAGGTCGAAAGGATCAAAGAAGCCCTCAGCGCTGAAATCAGAGAAAAAGATTATCAATTACTCGAGCAAGGACGAAATACACAACATGAGGTAATAAAAAGGCAAAATTGGGTTATTATCAGTATCTCAATTCTTGCGATCGTTTTGTTTGTATTCTTTTTCACCTATCGCAAAAGTCTGCGAAGGCAAAAAAATCAAAGTGATTCTTTAAATGAGCTCAACAACATTATCCTTAGGAAGAATCGAAAAATTGAGCAAATCAACGCCGCGCTGGATCACAAACTGATGCACGCCACTAAACTGCTTTATGAGAGTCAGAAAATCACGAGGATCGATAGTTGGGAATATGATTTCCACGCCAATAATGTAAAATGGACCGGTGATGTCTTTGATGAGTTGGGTATGACCGAAGGTTTGGAGCATCTTGTGGAACCATTGATCACAGACTACATCCTGAATGAAAGTTACGGCCGGGTGGCCGCGATATTAAAATCATCCACAAAAGAAGGTTTAATCTTCGAGGAAGATGTAAAAATTGATATTGAGAACGGCCATGCCAAATTCTTCCGTTTTCGATACTTCGTTGATCGAAGTGAAGATAATGCCATTCGTGCCTTCGGATCAAGTCAGGAGATCACAGATTTGGTAAAGACAGAAGAAAAAGAGAAAGCCATTATCCGTTCGTTGTTTGACTTATCCAGATCTGCCAATCTCAGCCTGGTCACGTATGACTTTAAACAATTTGTTGAGCATCTCCTGAAAGAATCTTCGATAACCCTGGAAGTCATGGGAGCTATTTTTTGGATGTATGATGAAGCTGCAGGAAAACTGAAGTGTTTGAAGGTTTATGGTGTAGATGGTATTGATCCGGGAGCGGAACTAAGTTTGAAGGAATACCCCAAGTACTTCAATCGATTATTGGATTACAGGTCCACGCCGGTTAGTGATCTCCTGGAGGATGAAAAAACGGCACTCTTGAATACCTATTTTTATCAGCAGCATGGAGTTCGCTCCATACTCGATTCCAAAGTAGAGATTGAAGGGAATTTGATTGGGCTTTTTACAGTAGTACACAACGACACAAAATCGTGGACGTACTCCGATCAAAGGTATGTAGGCTCTTTAACCGATATCATTGCCAGCGCCTACTCCACGAGCTTGAAAAAGCAATTAGAAAGAGAAAAAGGTGACCTTATCAAGAAATTACTCAAGAGAAATGAGAACCTGGAAGAGTTGACTTATGTCATATCCCACCATCTAAGAGGGCCATTGACTCGTATCATTGGGCTGTCCAATTTGTATAACGATCCTCAATCAGAAGGTATACAGAGTGAGATCATGAATCGGATCAATACTTCTTCTCTGGAATTGGATCAGGTGATCAGAGATCTCATAGAAATCGTCAAATACACGGACGAGCAAACCCTCGCAGAAGAAATCCCATTAAGTGAACTTGTGGAAACCACCTTGAAGGAAGTACACGGAGAATGGTCATCAGTGGAGTGTCGCATGAAAGTAGCTATTGCAAAAAACATTCGTACGTATGGCAATGTGTCCCAGATCCAAAACATACTGTATGCATTGATTTCAAATACATTCAAATTCAGAAGAATGGACCGCACACTCGAACTACGCATCGATGCGCGGCGTACATCTGGCATGATTCAGGTGTCCATAGCCGACAATGGAAGGGGTATCGACCTGTCCAGGTTTGATTCTAAAATATTCAAGATGTACCAGAGGTTCCATACTGATGTCCCAGGGACCGGAATCGGCTTATTCATTACTAAAAACCTCGTAGAAGCTATGGGTGGGCACATATCGGTGAGCAGCTTACCAACCGATGGAACTGTATTCACTATTGATCTGCCTGATCATGCTCCAATGAGTATCAGTAAAATGAATTTAACGGATGTGGCTTAGCTTACTGTAACCCGGATAATAGTACACTTCAAGTACCACCCTCGAAACCTACACGATTTCCAAAGACTTTCTTCGACACAGCTATTCTTATATTAACAAAGGCCTAGTATCTCGCATTTTCCTCAAACGCCTCAAAATAATTTCTCAAAGATGCACCCATGCCAGATCATCTTTAAAAAACAGTCAGATTTTACTACTCTGTCGAAAACTCAACGTCTAGTTTTGTTTTGGTCACAAAAGAAAAATCTGAGAATTGGAAAAAATTGATGGTGATACCGGAGCGACTTCAGCACTCTTCATATGGAATGGTATGAGTGCTTTTTGGGGTACGTCTTTTAATACTAGTCCCCATCGACATGAAACGTTGCAATTGGTCTTCGATATTGAAAAAATGTTCAAAATCAAAGACAAACAATCAACGTGGAATACCTATTCTTCGGCAATCATTCGTAGTTCACACATTCATCAATTCGATAGTAACAACAGCATTCAACTGTTTATCTATCTAGATGAAAAAAGTGACTATGCTCAACGGCTAACTGAAAAGTACCTCAATAACAGAGACATCAATCACCTGGAAGATTCTGATATCAGTGGTATGGACCCTTCCTTCTTCAAGAGATTATTGGTCAATAGCGATTGTAATGAGTTATTCAAGGGCTTTCATTTCATTATTGAGCATCTGATAGATTTCAAGAAAACGGAAAAAAAAGATCAGCGAATAATCGATGCCATAGCTTACATTTCTAAAATCAATAAACCAGTACTGGTGAAGGAGGTTGCAAATCAGGTATGTTTATCTGAAAGTCGGCTGCGTTTTCTTTTCAAACAAGAAGTGGGTCAGTCCATTCAGAGTTTTATGGTCTGGATGAAAGTCATCAATTCACTGGGCTTGGTCCTTAAAGGAGAGCCTCTTACAAACACGGCCTATAATGTTGGTTTCTGGGATGCCTCACATATGATTAAATCGTATAGGGAAGTCTTAGGAATCAGTCCCAGCGATCTAAATAAATTCCAGCATAGCTTGAGAATTGTCATGTGTGATCAAAATAATTTCTACACATTCAAAACTGAGATTCTGAAAGACTGGCATTCTGAAATGCCTATAAAAAGCATACAAACATGAATAACTTATCAATTAGACTACTCATAATTTGTTTCTTAGCGGTCTGTTCTTGCAAGAAAGAGGCAGAGATAAACTCTCCTCAGATTCGGATTGAAATTCAGGATATGTTCGACTCTTATGTAGAGGAAGTGAATACTTCGGGCATAGAGGATGTCCATAGATTCTTCTCCGATGCAGAGGAATTTTATTGGGTCGAAGATGGCGTACTACAATACCCGAACAAAACCGCCCTTATAGAAGGCATCCAGGCATTTTCACCCTCTGTTTCATCTGTTAATTTGAATGTATCAAAGATCGAGATTATTGTAATCAACGAAAAACTCGCCACATTGTACGTTCAGTACACGCAAGAGGTAAAACTAAACTCAGGCTATCAATTCACCCTGGATGGAGCAATGACGATTCTTACGAGAAAGGAAGATGAATCCTGGAAATTTTTTAATGGTCACAGTTCTGTCAAAAAACCCAGAGGGAAGGGCTAAAACAAAATAATGAAGGTGAATCTCCAGGCATTCAGTTTATAGAATTAGGTGCTTTTTTTCAAATCTTAAAAATACCGCGTTACCGAGGCTTGCAAAAAGCTATCATCGCGGATGAAGTAGGTAAACTCCTCCGGATCCACATTCTTGAACAAACGAGTCTCAAGCACAGCCTTCCAATTACTTCCCATCCTTCTGCTGAATTCTACGAAGTACAACTCTGTGGTCCGATTGACATCATGGATTGCGCCCATTAGAAACTGCGTATCCTGCACGTCATTGAAGCCCAGTCTCATACCCGCAAACACATCGCTTTGCAGGCCATTAAGTGAAAGCTCGTCACGATCATCATACAAGTATTCACCTAAAACCCCGATATCCAATCCCGAGCCTCCAACGTTTCCAAATGTGTATTCGAAACCCCCTACTAAAGCAAAGACATCTTGAAATTGATTCGCTCTGTAGATCGATTCAAGCTTGAGCAATAAAGAACCAGTGGTCAACTGCAAGTCTGCCCCAAACTGATGGATGATGCCATAGATGGAATTGAAGGTTGCAAAATCAGTGATTATGGGCTCTCTTCCCGTGCCATTAAAGTAAGACAATCCAAAGTCCAACGGCCCAATGTAATTGGACAGTCTCGCAGCGAAAGAAGGTCGCCACCTACCAGCGCTACTCTCAAAATCAAAATCACGGCTATCGATCACAACATCTGATACATCACCAGGTCGGAGCCGACCTTTCCTTCCAGGGAAAACGCGCTTTCTGAAATAAGGCATCACAAAAAGCTCCACCGTTCCAAGGTTATTGAGGATGCTCAAATGAGCCATGAATTCCCCTAACTTGGCTTCACCATCAAAACTCTCAACTGCGTCTGTTTGATTAATGACATCTACCAGGTGAGCTGATTCCGTCTTACCCCAAAACACCTTCTTAAAGCCCAAAGAAAAATCCAGATCATCATTGTAGGTCTGCCAGTATAATTCCCTAATGTCCAGATGCGTTCTTCGACTGTCATGTTGATCCAGGCGTGCAAACCCCTCGAATTTCAGACTATGTACACCGTCAGCCCACTCAAGTAAGTACTCTGGTTGTATTGCAAAAGACAGATAATTCTGCTCCTGCCCTGGATACATGGCATCGTTGAAGAAAAATCGATTACTACCTTCCACTTCCACAGAAAACTCCTGATAAAAAGGTTCGCCTTCCTGGGCCATCAAAAACAAAGGGAAGAGACTCAGAACCATGTGTCCCAAGCCTCTCACTAATCCACCGCCAATCACTTCTATTACCTTCCGATTCGTTGCAATGTGGTCTGATTGAAGTCGTCTTCTTTCAGGCCCGTTTTAAACTTGTAATCTTCGAAGAAGAGTTCCGTCTCTTTACCTGTCTGATGGTTGACCATGTAGAAACGACCCGCTCTTTGGTGCTTGTCCAGGTAAACCTGGTAATCGTGGTAGGTAAGCGTTTTCAGAAGAGCTCCTTTGCGATCAAAGAATTCCATTTTCTCAAATCTGTAGTTCTTCTCGGGGTTGTAGTAAGCAATCCGTTTTTGATAACCCGATTTTGGGTCATTGGGATATTGTTCCACCAACAGCACCTTCTCACCATTGAAAGTGTCTTCTTTCAAAAACTTATATGTATATTTTTCTACCTCATCCGAAGAAAGATCTTCGTAAGCAAATTCACTCCCCATAAAAGGACCTGACTTGTTGCTGGAAGAAATTCGCTTCACACGTTTAATTGATGGTAAATACAGCCATTGATCATCCGAACCTTCTTTGTGTGTAAAAGTTAATGTAGCCGTACCCTGAACATCTCTGGGACTGTTGAAGACAATCAGAGACTTGTCGCCATCGGCGGTCAATTCATACGTCATATTGGTCATGAAGCGTTCACTTTCCTGGCCTTGTCGGTTTCTAAGCACCATTCTGAGGCCCACTTCTGAGGATTCGAATCCTTCATCAGCCACTATGGCCTTTTTCGCAATTTCGACTCCTTTTTCTTCGGGAGACTGGCCTAAAGAGGATCCTGCAACGAGCAGGGTCAACAAGGCTATTAATGATAATTTAGTTTTCATTATTGTATGATTTTCAATTTTTTATCATCCGCGGAAAGCCGAAGTGTGGATTATGAAATTTTTTGGGTAGCTAAAGCCGGGTCTTGTGCCTTCGAGCCAGCCGTGATCAAAAGAATTGCAGGTAGCATCAGGAAGTCGATGATCAGGGCACTGATGATAATGATAGTCGTCACTTTCGCCATGCCTTCATTCATTCCAAAGCTGGATTGTGATAAAATGACAAATCCAGATACAAGTACGATGGTAGTTACTACTAAAGCTCTACCTACGGTATCAAAAGCATATCGAACAGCATCCTCAGCTGAGTAGCCATGTTCTCTTCTTGCCCTTAAATATTTAGTAAGGAAGTGAATCGTATCATCTACGATAATCCCAAGGGTCATTCCAAAAACGATGGATATTCCAACATTAATGGTTCCGCCAAGCAATGCCCATACGCCAAATCCAACTACGGCAGGTGTCAGGTTGGGTATCAAGCTCAAGAACCCATGCTTGAAGCTTCTCAATGCCAGCGTGAGTACCAGCGTAATCAGGCCAATCGCGATTAAGTTGCCACCGATCAGGCTCACAATCTGGGTTCGAGACAAGTACGCAAACATCATCGTAGGGCTGATCCCTTTGGTATGCATGTATTCAGGTGTGTTTTGCTCCAACCAGTTTTCAGCTCTTTCGGTGAAACTAATCATGTCCTTAGTAGGCATGTTCACATAAGTTGCAGTCAGTCTTGTTTCCGATTTGTCAACATTGATCTGGTTGTTGAGGTCGAGACCAAACGGCAAGGAAAGCTCATACAGCAACAGGTATTGGGCAGCCTCCTCTCTGCTTTTCGGCACTTTATAGTATGCCTGATCGTCTCCGTGCATGGACCGATTGATTCTACGTGCCACTTCAGAGTAAGCATTTACATGTACCACTTCAGGTTGACTTTCCAACCACTTTTCAAAAGATTCCAGGTTTTCCAGGTACTCCGGATTGTTGATCCCGCCTGATTCGCCCGATGCAAGTGAAAACTCGGCGTTGTAGATGCCTGTCAGGTTATCATTAATAAAATCTGTATCCTGTCTGAAAGTCACACTATCATCGAAATATTTGACGAATTCGTCGTTCAATTCAATGTTCATCGCGAAGAATCCAAGCACCGCAATCACTACGACCGAACCTCCCAGCGTCGCCATTCTTTGACCAATGACCGCATCTGCAATTCGCTGATAGAATCCACTCGAATTTGAGTTCTTTTCTTCGGCTGTCTTAACCTTCACGCGAATAGGTAGCAATGACATCAATGCCGGTAGCAACGTCACAGAAAAGATAAATGCTCCTACCATTCCGACTGCAGCAATATTACCCAAATCCCGAAATGGAGGTACTTCTGCTGTGTTCAATGAAAGAAACCCGATAACGGTAGTGAGACTTGTGATGAATACGGGCATGAAATTTACCCGAAGGCTCTCAATAACAGCAGCGTTCCGCGTCAATCCCTTACGAACTCCCTGTATCATCGTGATCAGAATATGGATACTGTCCGCCACTGCCAGGGTCATGATAATGATCGGTGCCGCTCCGGATGGAGGAGTGAGCTTAATGCCCATGTGTCCGGCGAAACCCATCCCAAAAACAATGGAGAATACAATGACAAGAAGAGAAACAAAAGTTCCGGACAAAGTTTTGGTCGCAATCAAAATGGTGATCAGGATCGCCAGGAACATAGCAGGAATCAAGGTTGAACTGTCCTTCTGGGAAGCCTCAAAAAAAGCGCTATTGAGCATTACTAACCCCGAAAGGTGTGTTTCCAATTCCGGGTACTTCTTCTCAAATGCTTCTGTCATTTCACGAACGTGACCCACTATAGTAGGATTTTCGCTTACATCTTCCCCGGGAAGCTGAACCGTAACATTGATGGCAGCTACAGTACCGGATTCATTGAGTAATCGATGTACGAGCAAGGGCTCATTCGTAGCTACGTCCTTGATCTTTTTGATCTGCGCATGCGTCTTTTGGGCCGCGTCAGTCACAAGATCTTCAACAAAGAGGTCATCTTCTTCGGCATATGTATGCTGAAAGTTGGTGATCGCGTCTACTCTTGTTGAAAAAGGTACTTGCCAGGAAGAGGCCGTTAGCTCTTCTATTGCTTCAAGGGTTGTATTGTTAAAAACTTCTCCATCCTTTGGAGCAATTACAATCAATACATTATCGTCCTGGGTATATTTCCGCTGCAAGGCTTCATAAGCCAGCAGCTGAGGGTTGTCTTTGGTAAAAAACACCCTATAATCTCCGTCAAAACCCAATTTAGCACCTCCAGACCCAAAGGTCATAGCAAGCGCAATACTGAGTATCAATACAGGCCATCTGTATTTGATGACCCATCTACCCCATCGCTCCCCAAACTGTTGGGAATTTTCTTTGAGGTTGTTGAATGATTCGTTCATTGGTTAGAATATCAATAAATACGATTGATGAATATTTCGATTTTCGAAGTATATCCCTTTAATCGGAATACAAATATTTTAGTTTCAAAATATTTCGATTTTCGAATAATATTTTTTCTGAAACATTTTTATTCGGATTTTTGTAGTTCTTACAGGTATTAATTTTTATAGACGATGACGAGTGAGGCGGCAACAATTGGACAGAAAAAAGTAGATAAGTTGAGTTTTTCTGAGACTTTCCCAAAGATTTTCTCTGCGCTTCTCGTCCGGATGGAGGAAGTAGATGACTGGTGTGTTCGTGTTACTCAGGACATTACCAAGCAAGACTTGTTGTTGATCGACCACATTGGCGAAAGTGAATATCTTATCATGCGAGATATCGCAGAATACCTGAATACACCACACAGTACAGCTACGGGAATCATAGACAAACTCGTAAAAAAGGAATACTTAGAGCGTTTCTATTCGGAAGAAGACCGTCGCACAGTATTGGTAGGACTTACTGATAAAGCGAAAGAGCTCAAATCCATGTTTTGCAGCAAAAGAAAGGAAATGAGCGAAACTATTGCCACGATACTTACTGAAAAAGAACAAGAACAACTACTCGGTATTTTTGAGAAGATTGATAAGTCGTTCCAATCTCAAGGGAAATAAATTGAGGATTGATACAGCTCCACATAAAGGCTAAACCAGTTTAAACTGATAGGACGTTTTGTTCCCTCCAAACAGGATTTCTACCTATCCCACCTCCGTTTTTCAGTTTTATTCGATAATTTGAGACAAGATCTCACTGATAGGAATTCCCTGTATTCCAGAATTGAGGTCTATTCATATAACTCAAGCTAGACTATGCCCTATTTGAATTCGCTGAACGTCGTGTTTACCGGGGATTTTCGATCGGATGTATCGACGGTAAACAATGACGTACGTCACTACGATAATGCAACTTTCCAGAAACGCTTTCAGCTACCGAAAGATGGCAACTTGCAAAATGGCTGGTGGAATCCCACCGGGGGTGCCTTATTCCAGTTTCTTAATTGCACAGTAAAGCAATGCATCAATGAAAAAGGAGAAAATGATGAGAAAAACCCTTTGATTGGCACTCCTATCAGCAATTCTGGTGATCGCTCTGGGGGTAAAATGGTTGATCTCGATCCACAAATGCAAATGACGTCTGAATTGTGGGGTGTACGATGTAAGCTTTCTGACCACAATGGTCACCTACTATTTGAAGGGATAATTCGACATACTGGATTTCGAGATTTGCAAATGCGGCAGTTCGATGAGAAAGGAAATCCAAACAAATCTCCGAACGGTCAACCCTTAGGGGCTACTTTTTACTCCGTCCTGGAAAATGTAAGCTGGGGAGACATAGATGACCATCCTTTTCTGCAGCAGCTTCAGGAAGAAACGGAAGGAAATAGATTGAGAATTGTTTTAACGACTTTCGGCTATTACTACAATCATGCAGACGGTCGTTTCTCCCTGGGAAAACTACTGGGAAGCATTTCGCCATGGAAAAAAAATGAGCCAGTCAAATTCACTTCAGATCGCCGGATTTATGGCAATGGCAGCTTCTTTCAATACGGCAATTTCGCTATCAATGAAAAGGAACAATGGCTAGGAATTGATCTGGGGATGTCCATACCTCTGGCTCACTCTGACGGGTCGATATTGGACAACTTCACGGAGTTTCGATTAGCCGTTGCTGCAGATGTAAAGATCGATGGTGTCACCAACCCGGTACTACCGGAACAAATCAATACCATCAAAAAATTCAACATCAAAAATCCAAAGCAATGGCTAATGGAAACCGGTGGTATATTGACTTGTAAGTTGAAGAAGAAGGAACTCCAACTCCTAAAAAACAATCAGTTGGTATTAATACAGGAGCAAGACAAAGCACTGAATCAAATTGCAAAGGAACCGGTAAATGGATTGTACATGCGTGCAGATCAAAATGTACAGCGAATAGATCCGGGAGATCAGGTAGATGTAGATTTCTATATTTACCAAAGAGGTAATCCGGTACCCGACGCGCAAGTGGTTGTTTCGCTCGATCCCAAAGTAACCGGAGCCGGTTCAGGGCCTTCGAACGATCCAGATCCTCCCATCGCCAAGATTCCCGCAAACAATGTTCCTGTAGGGAAAGTATTACTCTCAAAACCTATTGGCACCAATCAAATTGGTAAAACCACCATCACTCTTAGTGGTACTCCCCCGGGTAACCCCAGGAAATACATTGATGGTCAAATCTATTTGTTTAGCTATCAGTTATCGAATGTCTCGAAAGATCAACTGAATCAATATTGGAATGACAAAGTAATCGTGCACTTGCGCGACGAATTCCATGTTCCTGCTAAACCAAATTGGAGTGACGTCAAACCTATTTGGGTTCAGTTTGGCAACTTATATCCGATTATGAGTCACCACATCATGGACTTCAATATCAGAAAGGATATACTGGCCCAGAAGAATATCCTCCATTTTGCATTTACCAGAGAAATCGAGGATCCATTGTATATGCCAGTGACACGAGATTTATCCAGAAATAAGATGGAGACGTTGGTCAAGTGGCTCACAACCACATCACCCGAAGAAGAAGAAAGTGACCTAATCATTTCGGATGATCTGTTATTTGGAGAAATCGAAGAACTGGATGAAGCGAAAGAGGTGCCCAGAGATGAATTATTGCACATCATGACCCTCGCCAAGGCAGGTGATCCGCGTGCGTTTGAACATCCTATTTTCAACCAAAACGAAGCTGAATAATCATGCTAAAGATAGACGCAAAATATATACAAGGGATACTTGACGCCAAACGTCCGGAGCAGTTGCATGAATCGATGCAAATGGCCATTGAATTGGAGCATGCAACCATACCTCCGTACCTGACTGCCATGTTTTCTTTGATGCGAAATAAGAATGAAAAGATCCGCGAAGTGATCCATTCGGTAGTTATCGAAGAAATGCTGCACATGACTATTTCTTCTAATATTCTGCTAGCACTCGGTGGTAGTCCGGCAATTAATAAGAAGCAATTCGTTCCTTCCTATCCTGGAACTTTGCCAATGAATATCGGAGATGGTCTTATTGTCGGGCTTGAGCAATATTCGAAAGACCTGATGTGGAATGTCTTCATGGAAATTGAGGAACCGGAAAATCCGTTGCACATTGGCACCTTAAACGCTCCTTTAGCCGACGACCAGCATACGATCGGGGAATTCTACGAAAAAGTTAAAGAACAGATTCTGGCACTCCCAGGAAGTCAGTTGCCCGGTAACCCGGAATTTCAGGTTACTTCCAATTTTTTTCCAACAGATGAGCTTTTCCCTATCATTCATAAAGAAGATGCAGCACGAGCCATAGACATCATTATTGAGCAAGGCGAAGGAACTTCCACATCTCCTGATTTTGATGGTGAGGTTGCTCATTATTACAAGTTCTACGAACTCTACAAGCAATTGACCATTAAGGAATTGAAAGATGGTGAATATGTCTTTGGACAGCCTTCTATCTCTTTTGACCCGGGAGGAGTACATAATATAAAGGCCAATACGAAAGCAAAGGATTTACCAGAGGGTACTGAAGCCAGAAAGAACCTG
Source organism: Cyclobacteriaceae bacterium (assembly GCA_965215825.1). Classification (GTDB taxonomy): domain Bacteria; phylum Bacteroidota; class Bacteroidia; order Cytophagales; family Cyclobacteriaceae; genus JAWPMT01. The sequence goes on from CBDCEM010000003.1 coordinate 5,249,624, forward strand.
GACGAATTCAACGCAACATACAGGAGACTTTTGAATGGATTACACATTACATTCAATGGTCAACCTGGGTACCTTGATAATACGCTAGGTTTAATGTATGACATCAAACTCGCAGGTGAAAAGTTATGTGCTACACCTTATCCCAATGAAGCGGGTGTATTTGTTGGGCCTTCTTTTGAATTTGTTGAAATACCAGTAATTTGATAGCTGATTCTGTTTTACCAGTCAAGTTCTTCTGTTTGGCTGTGTAATGTTGAATCTCATTGAGAAACATCCCAGGAAGCAAGGTCGGTCTTGACCTTGTTTATGATCCTGGGTGTCTATGCAGGCGGAACCGATCTGGTTTGTGAGTAATCTATTTTCCACATGCATATCGTCTCTCCAATGGTTGTTTGGGAGCTCTTCTGTTCACATTTTGCGGAACCCACCGAAAGGTTCTAAGTACGAGAATCGTGTGAACATCCAATCTTCCGGATCAAGCAATAAATCTGGGGGCAAATTGAATTATCCATAGATTTTAGCGAGTCGATATAGAAAGAATGAGATGTTTCTGACGCCACGGAATTGAGACCTGAAAGCCTTGATCTTTGCATTAAATGATTCTGCGGCAGCGTTTGTACTTCTTCGTTCAAAGAAGTTCAAGATGGTTTCATAGTGGTTTTCAATGGTATTCGCCAGGGTTTTGAAGGACTTAAAGTCAGCTAGTTCTACATCATTATACCATCTTGCCAATTTGGTATAAACTACTCCTTTGTCTTTTCCGGTATGGTAGATATGTCCCAACTTCTGAGCCAACTCATAAGCTTGTTCTAATCTGGGGTAAAGTCGAAAAAGAATCTCTGCACGGTGAATCTGAGAAGGACTCCATTTTTCTTTATTCTTGAAAAGTAGGTATCTACTTCGAGCGAGTAATTGCTTGGGAGAATCTCCATTTTCCAATCGCTGTGTTACATATTTTTCACCAAGTTCTTTAGCTAACGATATTTCTGTATTCTCCTGATCTATTGCCTCCCATCGATATTTGATTCGCATTTCTTGCACCGCATCATAGGCCAGTTTTTGAACATGGAAACGATCGGTTACTAAAGTGGCTTTGGAGAAAACCTTCCTCACTATTTCTTGCATGGAAACCGCCATATCTAGGGTCACTTCTTGAACTGATCTACGTTTTTCAAAGGATATTTTTCTTTTAAGAATAGCCTTTATTGTCTCACTATCAGTGCCTTTGATAATAGCAACCAAACATCCTTTGTTTCCTTTTGCTGCCTTGTTCGTGATAATGGTGTAGAGCTCTCCCTGAGAAAGAGAAGTCTCATCAATGGTCAGGTAAGGACCAATATTATCAGGAAAAACCACATAATTCTCTGCATGAGTAAGTTGATCCCAGGTACTATAATCACTCAAATGCGTGGCATACTGTTCCTCAAGTAGCTTTCCATTAACATGGAAGTAATTACCCAGGCTTTTACAGCTTACTGGCGTTGTGTCGATGCACTGCTTTTAAAAAAGCCGCAAACTCTTTAGTCATGCGGGTCCCCTTAGCCACTAGTTCCCAATCTCTGGAAACCACTTGATTCATGGTCTCATTTAGCCACCTTCTACGCTTGACTTTTAGGTAACTCGCTTTACCCCGGATAGGAAAATCCTTGATGGTTACCTCTTCGAAAAAGCCCTTAGAGCTGAGTTTATGACCCAGAAATTCGGAAGGAGCTAATTCCCTCTCTAATAAACTGATCCAGTAACCTTCTTCTGTTTTCTCTACCACAGTGACATCAAAGTAGGTCAGAATGCCTTCAGGCAAAATCAGAGATGCTAATTCCTTTTCCAATGATTGTTTTTGGAAATCGAAATTAGACTATATGTAGCTACTCCACAGATTTATTGCTTGATCCAATCTTCCACTACCGTTTGCCTTCCCACCGGAAACACTTAACTGATACAAAAATCCGTTAGAAACCATAATTGATCAAGCGGAAAAACCCTGTGATCACACAAGTGTTTTTCAGGTAGGTAAAAAGAAAAACCCTGTTTTAATGTAACCGGTATGACCGACTGCTGAAATAGAAATATCATTGTTTTACCATTATAGAATTACTAATATATATAGTAATATACTAATAATAATAGTATTATATTTACTCCCCCAAATACGGAACAGTAAAGGGTTAGTGAATTATGGCGTGATATCCGCTAGATGATTGAGTGGTCCATTAGTGTTTGACCTTCGATGTTTTGATGCCTACAGTTCCGCCCTAAGCGACCAGGCAAGATTTTTCAGCAACCAGTATTGACATAGATGAGCAAACGACCATTTACTAAAACGTATGAAGCAAGTGACAAAACTGTCAGCCCAGATGTCACTCCTGCTTCCAGTGGAATGGTTTCTGAGAAGGAGATAGTCTCTCAATTACGTTCGCAATTGGAAATGGCCCATCAGGAGTTGAAATATGCAGCCCGGGAAATTCACGACAACCTGGGACATCTGGCAAATCTGGCCCACATACATCTAAAGCTGTTAGCAGAAATGCCGATTGATAGCGCACATCAGGACAAGGTAAATGAAATCAGTTCTCTTGTTTCAGAGTTGAATCAAGAAATCAAGCACCTGTCTATCAGTCTTACGGAATCAGGTTCTCCATTGATAGCTTTAGATAAGTTGCTCGTGAAAGAAGTTCATCGCATTAGAAGATTGGACCTGTTTAAGCTGGTTTATCTCGAACCAACTCATTGGCCATCGTTACAACCGCTAAAAACCACTGTACTGTTTCGAATGGTTCAGGAAATTTTGAACAATATTCTCAAACATAGTCAAGCCTCTCTTGTAAAGATTGAGGTGTCATGCACACGTTCCTATATGAATTTTCATTTGGAAGATGATGGAGTTGGATATGATCCGACAGCAAAGACTGAAAACCCGCATTTGGGTATTAATCACCTGTACGAACGAGCTCGAGTCATCAATGCACAATTACAGGTAAATAGCGCACAAGACAAAGGCACCTCAATTCACATAAGAATGCCAATTACGTGAAACAGCAAAGCCGCCCTATCAAAGTAGGTATCGTAGATGACCATCAGCTCTACAGGAAAGGCCTAATCAGTCTACTGGAAAAATGGGGTTCGCTCTACGAGGTGGTATTGGAAGCCCGGGATGGAGAAAGTCTCACTCAGCTCATCAAACCCGAAGCATTACCTGAAGTCATTATCATGGACATCAATATGCCTCGAAAGGATGGCTTTGAAAGCATCTCATGGCTCAATCTGCACTTTCCTGAAATTCAAGTATTGGTGCTTAGCATGGTCGGTCAGGAAGAAAGCATCATAAGGATGATCAAGTACGATGTGAAAGGGTACCTGACGAAAGATATTGATCCGGAGGTTCTCCATCAGGCACTGCAGAAGGTGGTTCAGGGCAAGTTCTATTATACCGACTTTTTAAGTCGCAAGCTGATCCATGCCATCCAGGAAGATGATCGCATCACCTTAACTGATCGAGAGTTAAAATTCATAAAACTGGCATGTACAGAAATGACCTATCAGCAAATCGCTGACGAAATGTGTGTCAGTCCAAAAACGGTGGACGGCTACCGAAAAGCGCTGTTCGAAAAGCTTAAAGTCAAGAGTCGGGTTGGCCTTGCGATGTACGCTGTAAACAATGGATGGGTATAAAAAAAGGTCGGAGCAAAGTGTATCCGACCATTACCATTAATCTCACTTCATCTTCTTAGTTGATCAGGGCTGCAAAGTTGCCAATTGTACGTCTTCATCGCACAGTGTAATATCCGGGAAGTTAATTTGACTTACCTGACCCTCTTCAAAGATCTCAACAGACTGCATCATCCCCTGATCTTCGTGATCAAGAATATGGCAGTGAATCACAAACTTGCCTGTAAAATCCTTGTACACGGTGCGAATTCTGGTTTTTTCCCGCGATTTCACGAAATAGGTGTCCTTCCAAATAGGTTTATCAAACTTGGTCGGTTCCCCCCATTCATTACACGTGTTATTTCCAGAATCCCAATCATTGCAAATGGATTTTTCCAAAATTTGAAAGTGATTGACATGGATATGAAAAGGATGGTTTGCCAGGCCTGAAGTCAAATCCCAATCCTGGATTTTATTCAAGGTCAACTGCCTGATATTTGCTGGATCGAACGCCTGCCTATCAATCTGAAACTGGACAGGACTAACTTTTGTATCAATGTAAAACTCCATATTTTCCAGTTCTGCCGTAGGCGTAACATCTACTAAAGATGGATAAGGAGCCAGAGTAGCTAACGATTCGGAGGAAGGCATTGTCTTAGCTACGGATCCTCCCCGTTCCTTAAGAACTATCATAGCGAGGAGTTTTGGATCCTCAGTGCTAGGTGTATCCTCCAAGCTACCCAGGACTTCAGTTCCGGTATCCATGAGATATAGCGTATCACTTTGTTTATTGGGTGCCTGGATCATCATGTCTACGCGGTAGCCAGGCTCTAACTCCATGCTCTGAACTTCATTAATGTACCCATACGCGATACCATCTTCTGCGATGGTATATAAATCCTGTGAGAGCAATTCGGCAGAAGTACCGTCTTGATCAAATAGTTCCAGGTTAATTGTCTCCCTTACTCCCGCATGAACAAACCTCCAACGTTGCACCTCTTCCGGCGCCATATCAATGACCGGAATGCTCTGTCCATTAATTGTGGTTCGCCATCCTTGCGCTTCGTAATTCCCGCTCCATCCACCTGGTCCAAATGTGGTACTATTCCAGGGAATGTGGTAGCGACCTGCCGTACTATCATACATGTAGGGCATTTGCTGTAAAACGAAGATCTTTTCTTCCATAGCTTCAATCTCAGGCACATCGTCCAGGCCTCCTTCAATGATTATGGCGCCGGCCATTCCGGAAGATACCTGAATCGCAGTGGATCCATGAACGTGACCATGGTACCAGAAAGTCCCCGGTGCATGATCTATAGGCATATCATACCTATTTTGGAATTCGCAACCGGGCTCGATTTCTACAAACACATTATCAGAATGATCGGATGGTGAAACGTGGAAACCGTGAACATGCAAGTTCGTCGTATTGAATCTCGCCGTATCAATTACATTCATATCGTGCCCTGTATGCGAACCAGGATTCAAAGGGTCACTAGCACAGGTTGTGTCTTCTAACTGGTTCCTGACGTCTACTGAAAGAAAATCACCAGGTTTGATCCGCCATGTACTTCCCACTAATTGTCCATTGTAAGAACGATGATAGATGTCGACGTTCGATTGCTGCACAGTATTGTACATTTGATTAGTAGCAAATTGTAAGTTCAATTCAGTTTCCAGGCGACCACTACTCGATGTGTCCTCTGGTGGATTTTGAAATGGCTGAAAAATCAGGTCTGACTGAGCGACATCTTCATCCGTATCCGTTGATTTCAATAATTGTCTTTCCTGAAAAAGTGGCTTTACGTCTCGGATTGCTTTCAGAATTTTGGTCCTGTCGGGCTGTTCATTTGCGTTTGACTCATCTTTTCTTTCTTTCTCTGGCTGAGTTTGACATCCATACAAAAGAATAGCTAAGATCGTAAGTACTGGTAATAATTTCATGCTATGTTGATTGATTGTATACAAAAAGGTACGAATAAAATTGAGAAGAGAAAATCCAAACCTTTCTTTACCATATTTAAGGTCCTTCACGTGAATGAGCTAAGGTCGAACGAGACACTTCGGCCATTTATGGTAATTCAATTATCGGACTCCCCGGAAGCTCAAGTCAGGCTATTAGAGAATGTGAATCAGCCTCAGACAAAAAGACAGGTAAAATAGTTCAGACAAAGGGCTCACTTTGATTAGACCACCTGGCCAATGCAACAATTGTTACAATTCAAGAAACCATCTGCCTCTATTTTCGAGTTTTACAGTGAATTAGAAAATCTGCTACATGAGTTTAATTGACTTTATCAGCCAACCCTGGCCCTGGTATGTCGCCGGTCCCTTGATCGGCCTGGTTATGTTTTCTTTACTTTTTTTTGGAAAAAGCTTTGGCATTTCGTCCAATCTGAGAACGATGTGTTCAATTTTAGGAGCTGGCAGAAGTTGTGAGTTTTTTGACTTCAATTGGAGAGCCCAAACCTGGAACCTTGTCTTTGCCGCAGGCATGATGATTGGTGGAGCTATTGCCAGTTCTTTTCTAACACCAGAAACAAGTGTTCAATTATCTAAGGCGACGCTACAAGAACTGAATGCCCTGGGAATAGAAAGTCCAACGGACTCCTTAGTGCCTGCCTCGTTATTTTCCTGGGATTCCTTACTCTCTATTAGAGGTATACTCATGTTGGTATTAGGTGGATTTCTGGTAGGTTTTGGCACCCGATACGCTGGCGGCTGCACCTCGGGGCATGCCATCAGTGGGCTGAGTAACCTTCAGATGCCTTCTTTGATTGCTGTAATAGGCTTCTTCATAGGTGGTCTGATCGTCACCTACTTCGTCCTCCCTTCTTTACTCGCACTTTAATTCAATCAGGACGACATGAAATTGATCAAATATTTACTCATTGGAATCCTATTTGGCGTCATATTGACCAAAGCTGAAATCATTTCCTGGTATCGCATTTATGAAATGTTCCGTTTCCAATCTTTTCACATGTATGGCGTGATCGGTTCGGCCATTACCGTTGGCATCATCATCAACCAGGCCATCAAACGGTTCAAGATTAAATCCATAGATGGGGACGTTATAGATATTCCACCTAAACAAAGAGGAATCACTAGGTACCTGTTTGGAGGAACATTATTCGGGTTTGGATGGGCCATGACCGGAGCATGCCCGGGGCCGCTCTTCATCTTGTTGGGTAATGGTGTGGGTGTAATTGCCGTGGTGATTTTATCTGCCCTGTTAGGCACATATGTCTATGGCTTACTGAAAACAAAACTCCCACACTGAGCATTCTTATCATTTTTGCAATCAAATTATTTGAATACACGTATAGAGATTCAAATGAAACGCAAGGGTGAGCTTTTTAAAGCTGAAGTACTATCCTTGCACGATAAGCAAAAATTTCGAATGCTCGCATTCCACCAGTATCAGAAATCCTATAAGGGTGTACCTATCGTTGACATACCCGATGAAAACTTACCCGAGGGTCTTTATCATCTTAAAGGGCAAAACGGATCGGGTAAAACGACATTGATCAAAAGTATTGCCGGCCTGATCCCTTTTCAGGGACGCATTGAACTTTTGGGCGTCTACAACACCCTCAAGCATCAACAGGCCTACCGCAAACTGGTAAGTTTTGCTCCTTCAGAGCCCAATTACCCGGGCTTCATGAAAGGGATTGATCTGATTAGTTTACATCAGGACTTAAGAAATACAACGCCAAAAGAAGATGAGACGCTGATCCAAAGACTCGGTGTTGATCAATTTCAACATCAGGAAATTATGAGCTATTCCAGTGGAATGATCAAAAAGCTCTCACTTGTATTGGCATTCATTGGTGCACCCAAATTGATCATTCTGGATGAACCGCTCAATGCCCTGGATACAGATGCCACTGCCATACTGGATCCACTTATCAATCAGTATCACCAAAACGGATCATCATTTATCCTGACTTCTCATCAAGACTTTCATTGGGGTCAAAATACTTATACAAAACTCTCCATCACCAATGCCCAATTGAGCCGCTTATGAGATCGGGAGAAATTTTTCTCTTGAAGTTGGTGGTTGCACAGTTTTACAAACAAAACGCAGGGTTGTTCTTATTTCTGTTTTTGCTATTCTTTGGGATCATCCCACCGCAGCATCTTATTACAACGCATGCGACATTGATCCAGGCCCAAATCACCAGTCCTTCTCTGATGTTGGGAGTAAGCTTCTTTTGGTTGCTGTATGCCGGACGATGCATTCGTTTCATAGATCGACAGAGTTCAGAATACCATCACTCAATTCTGCATATCTATCAGGGTCTTGCTCCATCTCAAACTTTTCGAATGATCGGCAAGTGCTTTCTTCTTATGTATCTCCCAATTTTGTCATATGCCACGGTAACATTATTGATCGCCATTACTCAAGCGGCCCATTGGTACTCAGTAGGTACTTCCCTATTACTTCTTTTTACAGTAATCCTTTCAATGATTTGGTCACAAAAGCTACTCGTAACGAGCCGTGAGTCCAATCAGTCTGCCATAACCCTGCAATCATTCTCCCAATCTCAACTCAAAAAAAGTATTGGAATGAAATTCATGCTTCTGGCCTTTTTGTGGTCAGATAAGAAAATTGGATTGCTCACGCAGAAGTTATTTACCTACTTAAGCTTCAATTTTTTCTTTATCCGAAACGCCGAGATCTTCCGTGTTGATTACTTCACGTTCTTCATCTTTCTGATTGGGGCCATCAACGCATTACTAATTTTCAACTGTCATAAATTGACTGAAGAAAAGCTAAGCTTTTTACGGAACCTGCCGATAAGCATGACACATCGGATTCTGATGATCGTGACAACAGGGCTGATCCTTTTTCTACCAGAACTGATCATGATGCTGGTTAGTGGCTTCAAATTATTGACTATTTCTGACAGTCTCATGTTATATGGACTGCTCGCTTCCCAATTTGTATTGCTCTTTTCCGTCTTATATACCTCTGCGCTGAGCTTCAAAAAATATGTACAATACATCTTCCTGATCCTACTTGCTTATCTGGTCACGTACTTGTTAATTCATCCAGGGTTAATCGTACTTGCAAATCTGGCGCTTGCATATTTGATATTCCATGAGCAATATCATTTATATGAACAAAAAGTTGATTCACTATAATGTAAAACAGAGGCTGTCCCCAAAGCTCAAGATGTCAGGTCGGATTCATCGAAACCGCATTCTATATGCTGAAACATACATTTCGATTGGTCAAGTAACTAAGTTTCTTGTGATTATGACTTTTGAGATCGCCTCCAAAGAAATGATCGATTAATCCCTTTAAGATTTACGTGTTCTTATTCGGAACACAGCATATAGGGGGCAAAAATTCACAAATCCAGTGATAATGAAGATCACTGCAACCACCGACAATATTGTCAAAAGAACCCCTCCCACGAAACCAAAATACCATAGAGCAACAATGGCTAAAGCGACAATCAACCTAACTACACTATCTGTTTTACTCATATTCTTTTTCATAATGATCCTTTTTGATTCAAAGATTGATGCTTACTTTTTCATTGTCAGTGATCAGGATCACACAAGACAAAATTTTTCACGAATCCATATTAAACCATGAAGTACATCGCTGTTTTACTGCTTCTCTTACCAATCTTATGTTTCTCACAAACCTATCAGTATCCATCTGTCGAAGGATATGGGCCTGTTGTGAAGTATGACGAGGTTACTTTACCCTCAAAAGGAGCGCAGATAGTTATCGACATGACAACAGCGAATTCAACAGGTAAAGGGCATAGTCAAAGTATGGACCGTGTAGCAAGACTGATCAATCTATATGGATTGGGTGGAGTTACTCCGGAGAAGTTAGAAATTGTAGTGGTCGTCCACAGTGCAGCTTACGAAATTATTTTGACCGATGAAGCTTATCAGCAAAGATTTAATAAAGACAATCCCAATCTTGACGCACTCAACACTTTGACTAAAGCCGGTGTGAAATTCATGGTATGTGGGCAATCCATTCATGCCAGAAGAATCGCACTAGCTGAAATCAATCCGAATGTAAAACTGGCCATTTCGGCAATCACAACTTTAGTTGAATATCAACAAAAGGGATTTAGCTTGTTGTAATAAAAATATCTATGGAAGAAGATATCAAAGTCTTTCTCAACGCTTTTGAAGAAGTTTTTGATCGAGACTGGAAATACTCGAAAGAAATGATGGGCATCCTTGATGAGACTGAAGAACAAAAGCAATTCAACAAACAACTTGGATTGGAAACTATAGAAATCATTTCCGCTGAGGGGACTTTTCTCAATCCTAAAGTTGAAGATGAAATTGAAGATTGGGGTAACCGGGGAGAGCTGTTAATACAATACCGGAGGCTGAAGGAAAAATTAGAAACTAATTCTCAATGAAAACTATTGACCTCCTTGAGTTCTTAAAAACTGGCAAATTCGGACCCATAAGTTTGGGAGATTCTTATGATGCAATAGTCGAATCACTCGGCCCGCCCCAAGGTAAAATAAGAGTTACCAAACCACAGATAGCGATTCATTACGGACACTACGAATTCTATTTTATTAAGGGGTTCCTCACAATGATCCAAAACGATCAGTTCAATTCCGATTACCCCGAAATGATGGAGTTTGGTAATCCCCAATTTGCGATAGAACCTCGGTTATTCCGTGCTGATAAGGTCAAGAATTTCGCCGAAATCCAGCTTGAACTGAAAATGGCCAACATCAGTTTCAAACCAATTGAATACTTCGAAAGAGTTGCAATCAAAACGAAAAGTGGCGTCATAATAGACTTCAACGATGAGTACGACGACTTGTTAAAAGGAGATTTGTCGAAATTTCAAAAGGTGGAAGAATACACATTGATTGGATTCCGCTATCAGTAGTAATTCTTACACATTTCTCGGATCTCAAGAATTGACAAGCAGCTCAATCCACCCACGATGCAGCTTTACCATTCCTTCCATTTCTAATTTTTTCAGCATACGAGAAATGGTTTCACGAGCAGTACCTAATTCATCTCCCAATTCCTGATGTGTGGCTTTGATCTTGCTGGAATCAAGGGCTTTAGTTTTCTCGTTTAAGTACATCAATAACCTCTCATCCAGGCTTTGAAAAGCCAGCGCATTATAGGCATCCAGCAAATCGTCAAACCGTTTTTGGTACAAATTCAAAATAAAACCAGCAAATGAAGGGTACTTTCGCTGCCATTCGCTCAGTACCGTAGACGGAATCAGCAAAGCCGTGGAATCTTCTTCAGCTATTGCCTTTACCCGGCTTTTCAAATCATTCAAACCACAATTGATGGATACGATGCAACTTTCGAGGGGATAGATGTAATATAAAAGGAGTTCTTTTCCTCCTGATTCCTGTTTAACCACCTTTGCCAGTCCCCGTAATAAGATGGGTATGGTTTTCACATAGCTTCCTTCTCTAAGGATTTCCGTACCTGCGGTCACGTCGACCATTTGCGCTTTTTCAGCGATTTCTTCTTTTAAATTAGCCTCTCGAAAAAATGGAAGCTGTAGGGAAAGGACGTCTGGTATATCCATAAAAGCCTAACTTGGGAACCTGAAACCAATAGGGAAAGTTAGTTCAACACAATCGATTAAATCTATGGCAGACCAGGTTAGAGATGTTTTGGAAGCACAGGATTTCGATCCGAAATTAGTGGAAGAGATCATCTCCATCGGCAGACTAAAAAAATCATCCGAAGGAAGGGTACTTATTAGTCCTGAAAATCCAGGAACAGAGGTACCCATGGTTTTGAGTGGATTGCTTAAGGTTGTAAGACAAGAACAAAGTGGTAAGGAAGTATTCCTGTATTATCTCGAAGGAGGAGAAACTTGTGCCATGTCCATCACCTGTTGTCTGGAAGGAAAAATGGCTGCTATTAAACTTGTTGCGGAAAAGGACTCAGTTCTTTGGATGATTCCCATGACTTATATGGATCTTTGGGTCGTCAAATACCAATCGTTCCGCAAGTTTGTTTTCAAGTCTTATCAAGCCCGCCTTGATGAACTATTGCACACCATCGACAATGTTGTTTTTCACAAAATGGATGAACGACTATATCGGTATCTACTGGACACCAAACAAGCCACCGGGTCTTTTGAGATTAGAAAAACCCATGACCAAATAGCGAAAGAACTCAATACTTCCAGGGTGGTCATCTCGCGCCTTTTGAAGCAATTGGAACGTGAGGAAAAAATAGAGCAACACCGCAATCTTATAGAAATCCTATAGCGACTTGTTACAATTGTTACTCCTCCACGTTTGCGAACAGTCTACTTTTGAGCGACATTTAGCTAATTAAGAATGACGTTCCTGTACAAAATATTTCCCATTACCTACTGGCTTACTCATTACAAAAAAGCCGACTTAGGAAGTGACCTGTTTGCGGGAATAACCGTGGGTATCATGCTTATACCGCAAGGAATGGCCTATGCTTTGATTGCCGGGCTCCCGCCAGTCTATGGTCTATACGCGTCTATTGTACCACAATTAGTTTATGCCATTTTCGGCACCTCCAGGCAGCTATCTGTAGCACCCGTAGCTATGGACTCTCTGCTGGTAGCTACCGGGGTATCTGTTCTGGCCATGGAAGGGACTGACGCTTATATCGGGTTCGCTATTCTGCTGGCTTTTTTCATGGGTACATTCCAACTGCTATTGGGAGTTTTCAAAATGGGATTCATTACCAACTTATTGGCCAAACCAGTCATCAGCGGGTTTACCTCAGCAGCTGCCATCATCATCGGTCTCAATCAACTCAAGTACTTACTCGGTACAGAGATAGAAAAAAGCAGTCAGGTTTTTCAACTCCTCATCAACGCTATCGGGCAATTGGATAAAACCCATTGGCTAACGTTCCTCATTGGAATTGCGGGCATAGCGATCATCAAAGGGATAAAAAAACTTCATGCTCGCATCCCGGGGGCTCTCATAGCTGTCATCTTTGGAATTGTGTTGGTTTCTGTCATGGATTGGGACCAGGCAGGCGTCTCAACTGTTCAGCATATTCCTCAGGGACTACCTCCATTTCATTTGCCCGATTTTTCTCTTGGTAAGCTCGCAGAGCTTGTCCCGTTGGCCCTTACGGTTGCTGTCGTGGCATTTATGGAAGCATATTCGGTGGCAAAGGCAATAGAAGCAAAAAGAAAAGACTACAAGGTCGTGGCAAACCAGGAACTGATTGCCCTGGGAGCCTCCAATATCTTAGGTTCCTTGTTTCAGGCTTATCCGGTCACAGGTGGATTTTCCCGCTCAGCAGTTAATCATCAGGCAGGTGCCAACACGCCACTCTCCTCCATTATCAGTGCCCTACTCATCGGTTTGACTTTGCTTTTTCTGACACCTCTATTTTATTACTTGCCTCATGCTATTTTGGCTTCTGTAATTATGGTTGCTGTCAGCAGTCTCATCGACCTAAAGTATGCCCGTAAGCTTTGGAAGGAAAATAAACTGGAATTTGCGCTGATGCTTGTTACCTTTTTGGTCACCCTTAACTTTAGTATGATTCCAGGGATCGTTAGTGGTGTTGTGGCTTCAATTCTTATACTTCTCTATCGCGCTGCATATCCTCATATTGCACAATTAGGTAGGTTTCAGGGGCAAACTGAATTCCGAAATATCAAACGGTTTACGGACCTTGAAACCTGGCCGGATAAAGCCATTTTGAGAGTTGATGCTCCTCTGACATTCATCAATATACAATTTGTAAGATCGTATATCGAAGAGTTGCTTCTGACAAACCCAGGTGTAAAAACGCTGATTCTCGATGCCTCTGCCATCAGTCAAATAGATGCCTCTGCGATTGAGGAACTTTCTAGTCTACTTAATGATTTTAAAAACCAGGATAGAGTATTACTACTAACAGATGTCGTAGGACCAGTTCGTGATACCTTATTCAAAACTGGATTAATTCACCAGATTGGAGTTTCGAACATTCTACTGACGTTGAATGATGCACTTGACGCTGGAAACGAAAAAGAATATCTTCGCCGGGAAGATGCCCTGCAACATGGTGAATTGGACAATCAAAACCATGAGTAACGATTGTTACATTTCGAGGTGATGATCTTACGTAAAATTGCAAAAGAATTGACGGAAAAATGAAAGTAGAACAAATATATACAGGCTGTCTGGCACAGGGTGCTTATTACATAGAAAGTAACGGGGAAGCTGCCATAATTGATCCACTGAGAGAATCGAAACCATACATAGAAAAAGCAGAGAAGGAAAATGCTACGATCAAATACATTTTCGAAACTCATTTTCATGCCGATTTTGTATCAGGGCACGTAGACCTGGCAAAAAAGACCAATGCCGATATCGTCTACGGCCCCAATGCCAAAACTCAGTACGACATTCATGAAGCCAAAGATGGTGAGCTCTTTGAACTTGGGGATATCAAGATCAAAGTTCTACATACTCCCGGTCATACCATGGAGAGTACTACATTTCTATTGATTGATGAAGCTGGAAAAGAGCATGCTATTTTTAGCGGTGATACGCTCTTTATTGGAGATGTTGGACGGCCTGACCTGGCACAAAAAGGCAACTTAACCCAAAACGACCTGGCTGGCTTACTTTATGACAGCTTGAGAAATAAGATCATGCCGCTTCCTGACGAAGTGATCGTATATCCGGCACATGGCGCAGGATCTTCTTGTGGCAAGAACATGAGTAGTGAAACCACCGATTTGCTAGGCAATCAGAAAAAGACCAATTACGCGCTTCGTTCGGATATGTCGAAAGATGAATTCGTCAAAGAAGTAACAGATGGGCTCCTGCCTCCTCCTCAGTACTTCGCTAAAAATGTTGCAATGAACAAATCTGGCGCACAGGGGATTGACCAGGTCCTCGAAACCGGAAATGTTCCCCTAGACATTGATGCATTCGAAGCGATAGCCAATCATGAAGGTGCTTTGGTCCTTGATACCAGATCTGCCAAAGATTTCAACAGATCCCATATACCAAATTCCATTTTTATCGGGGTTGACGGAAGTTTCGCACCCTGGGTGGGTGCATTGATCACTGACCTGCAACAACCAATAATTTTCATCGCAGACAAAGGCAGAGAAGAAGAGGTCGTCACCCGTCTCTCGAGAGTAGGCTACGATAATACACTGGGCTATTTAAAAGGAGGCATAAATGCCTGGGAAGCTGCCGGCAAGGATACGGATCAAGTGAAATCCATCAAAGCAAGTGACTTTGCAAGTCTTTTCAAATCAGGTGGACTTAACGTCCTTGATGTCAGGAAACCTGGAGAATTCTCTGCGGAACATGTGGAGGATGCACAAAGCTTTCCCCTCGATTTCATTAATAAACACATGGATGATCTAAACAAGGAAACGACCTATCACATTCATTGTGCTGGTGGCTACCGGTCTGTGATAGCGGCTTCTATTCTAAAGTCACGTGGCTATCATCAAGTAGTCGATATTGCCGGGGGCTTCCAGGATATCATTAAAACAGATGTATCAACCACAGACTATGTGTGCCCTTCCACATTGAAGTAAAGTACTCCGGGAAGCAACGTATCGCTAAGAAACATTTCCATAAGCCAGGCCTGATAGTCTGGCTTTTCTTATTTCAAAAACATCTGATTTAGGACCATTTTCAGCACGAAAACTGCCGTTCTCCTACGTATCAAAGCCTGTTATATCCACTCAAATTACTTTCGTATCAACGGTTGAGTTTAGAAAGCTTGTGGAGATCAGCGTTACCCCTTCAGGAGTACTTGTTGGGAGCAGTACGCCTGGTAACATGGTCTTCACACTTCCTCGAAAAGACCTGTATGTTCAAGATTTTGGTTGGTGAGTTTACTACTTGGTTGTGAAGCCAGGCCCGCGAGGGCCTGGTTCTTTTCACAGCAATAAAGGTTTCACCCGAAAGAAAGTAAACAAAAACAGGACCCGGAGGTCCTGTCTAAGCTCTTTTCGAGTTTGACCAATATTTTAGTTTCCCCGATACAATTCGAGGATACGTTTTCTTAAAACAATGCTGTATTTGGCATTTGCCAACTGCACCTCAGCTCTGTTCTTATTATTCAGGCTCTCCAGATAAGCATAGAAATCGGAGTTTCCAGATTGGTAACGCTTTTCCATGAATTCAAAGCTTTGCTGTAATGACACCAGATTTTCGGAAGCAGACACATAAGTATTTTTTGCGGCTACCAGATCCAGATAAACAGTTTGTACGGTATTGGTAGCTGTCAATCTCGCCTGTCTGTTATTGATCTCAGCATTGGCCATAGTAAGTTTGGCTGTCTGAATCGAGTTTCTATTCGCAAATCTGGTAAAGATGGGGATGTTCATATTGAACCCGACAAATTGAAACTCATTGTAGCCCAATTGTTCGATAAAAGTCGCATCAGGTTCAAAAGACTCCTCACCAGTAACGTCCGGGTTGAATGCGCCATTGGAAGAGTAATTACTCCCGTATTGACCAAAGACAGAAATAGTCGGTAATAATTGCCCTTGAGCAGCGCGATACTGAAATACGGACGCTCTTTGAGAAGCCTCTGCAGCACGGACTGCAGGGTTGTTATTAAGGGCATCATACAAAATCGCGTTAAACGCATCTGGCTCCGCAATCAGGTCGCTTTCAGAAATTACATAGGGTTCTACTTCATATTCCGCAGCAGTAGGATCTAACTGCATAGCTTGAAGTAGTGTAAGTTTACTGCCTGCAAATACATTTTGCAGGTTGGCCAAGTTGAGCTTTTCCGTAGCCAGTTGTGACCGGAAGTTATAGACTTCTTCAAGATTACCTACGCCAACAGATTCTCGTTTTTCAGCTCTGTCCAACTGAGCTGTGAGTAAATCCACACGCTGTTGAGAAATTTTAATGTTCTCCTGACTCAGAATTACATTTAAATAAAAGGAGAGGATGTTTGCTTTCGTCGTTAGTGTCGTATTTCGTGAGGTCTCCTGAGCGGCCCTGTATTCATGGTCACGTTGATTCCTTACATTTAAATTTGAAAGTCCCTGGAACAAAATCCAGTTTGCCTGAACACTAGGGCTGGATCTCTGTGTGGTAATATTGACCACCTGCAGGGTATTTTGATCAAATTGATTACCCAGGGACATATTCCAGTTGATCCCGGCATTGACGGAAGGCAAGAACTGCATAAGTGATTGTAACTTGGTGGATCGTGCAATCAATTCGTTGTTGCGAGCCCTTTCAATTTCCAGACCATTTTCAAGTGCCAGATTGATACAATCATCCAGGGTAAGGACTTGGGTATTCTGGGCTGAAAGACTCGCAGAAACAGCGAGCAGAAGACATAGTAATACTTTTCTCATATCCATAGGTATCAGTTCAGCAGTGGAGAAGAAACTACCCCAAGGGTAGTTTCTTCTTACTTGCCAGGTTTGAGTTTGAGTTTGCCTTTGAGTTCAGGGACGCACAGGAAAGCTCGCTTTCACAGCGGCCCCGAGGATTCTATCAGACTAATGCAGAATCCTTGGAATTGATATTCTCAGAAACGATTTGACCATCGAATAAGTGAATAACTCGGTGTGAGTACTCGGCATCAATAGGTGAGTGTGTCACCATAATCACGGTTGTACCATTCTCGTTGAGCTCTGTAAGCAGATTCATCACTTCCTGTCCGTTTGCAGAATCCAGATTACCCGTAGGCTCATCCGCAAGAATCAATTTAGGCTTGGCAACTACTGCTCTGGAGATTGCAACACGTTGCTGCTGTCCACCAGAAAGTTGTTGTGGGAAGTGATTTCTACGGTGCATGATTTTCATTTGCTCCATCACTTCTTCCACGCGTTTCTTACGGTCTGCCGCAGAATATTTCAGATAGATCAAGGGAAGCTCGATGTTTTCATAAACAGTGAGTTCGTCGATCAGGTTAAAGCTCTGGAATACAAATCCAATGTTAGCTTTCCTTAGATCAGCTCTTTTTCTCTCGTTGTACTCTGAAATTTCCAATTCTCCGAAGTTGAACTCCCCTTCAGAAGGGTTATCCAAAAGTCCGATGATATTGAGTAAGGTAGATTTACCACAACCAGAAGGTCCCATAATGGCGACAAACTCGCCCTTTTTCACTTCCAGATTTACACCCGCTAATGCGGTTGTTTCGATCTCGTCGGTGTAGTAAAATTTCTTTAATCCTGATGTTTTAATCAGTTGACTAGAGTTTTCCATTTGTGCTTATTTATTTGCTGTGAAAGTTGATTTACAAAAATTTAGGTTATTTGAATACAAGTCGGTCTTTATCTTCATATCCTTCATATGAAGAGACAACAACTTTCTCTCCAGGTTGCAATCCTTCCAAAACTTCATAGTATCTGGGGTTTTGTCTACCTAGACGAATGTCTCTTTTGACGGCAAATGATTCCGTCTCATCCAGTACAAATATCCAGTTGCCACCAGTAGTCTGATAAAAGCTTCCTCTCGGAATTTGTACTGCAGTTATTTTTTGACTCAACTGCAATCTGATTTGCAATGTTTGACCTCTCCTGATCCCTTCCGGTGGCGTTGAGTCTGTAAACTCCATGTCAACAGAGAATAAACCTCCATTTACCTCTGGATAGATTTTGTAGATTCTCAGGCCGTATTCCTGGCCAGCAAATGGAAAAGATCCCGCAAGACCTTCGTAGATACGGCTGATATAGTGCTCATCGATAGATGCACGAACTCTGAAACCGTTCAGGTCGTCAATCTGACCAATGTTCTGACCGGGCCCAATGGATTCTCCTACTTCCGCACTTACGGTAGAGAGTCGTCCTGAAATAGGTGCTTTGATAAAAAGATTATCCAGATTGCCTTTGATCATCTCAAGATTGCTTCTAGTTCGCTCCAGGGTATTTTCAGCTTGAGCGATCTGAAGAATGGCATTCAAGGAATCGAACTTGTTCGTCTCGATCTGAATTTCACGAGTCTGAGTCAATCTTTCGAATTCTCGCTTCAGGTTCAGGAATTCTTGTTCGGAAATAATTTTTTCTTCAAATAGTGGTTTACCTCGCTCATAAGCATCACGTGCCTGATCAATTTGGAAATCAAGCTGCGTCAACTGGCTTCTCAGGTTAAACTGATTTCGCTGCAGACCTAACTTGGTATTCTCCACATTGTTCACCAAAATAAAACCCTGCGTTTCTTCCCGGACGAAGTTCTGAATCAAAGCGTCATTGGTTAATTTCAGGATCGTATCTCCCTCCTCTACCAGGATACCACCTTCGTAATACTTCTTTTCAACAACGCCACCTACTATCGCATCCAGTCGAATGGTTTTGATCGGCAATACTGATCCGTCTACAGGAATAGTTTCCATGAACTCGCCTTCCTTGACACCTGCCACGTTGATTTTTTCAAGCTCGACTTTCAATCGGGCGCCACCACCAGCGAAAACGAAGCTGTAGGCAACAAACGAAAGGAAGAGTGCCGCACCGCCTATGGTGAGGAATCTCTTAAGTGTCCACTTCTTCTTTTTTATTTTTCTATCCATCGGGAAAAATTGGTTTCTGATTCTCTTGACCTCACTATGCCAATTTGGGTGCCACTATTAATAAGTGACTGATTATCAGTGAATTAAAAAATATGGGTGTAATTGGGTCAATTTGAACTTGTACGGAATGATACAAGAAAGTGTCCGGGGGCGGTCACAAATCGGACATAAAAAAAGGTTCAGGCGGTCAACCTGAACCCAAAGGTCAAAAACTCAAAATAAAAGGACTAATAAATTCTTAATCCACAACAACAGCTCGAAGGTAATTAATAATTACCAATTAGTTAAGTCAAATGCACAACAAATTGTTCCGTTTGCGACTCAAAATCAGGCAGTTTTATGGTTTTCAAGTCATTTATTGTCCGATGGTCGGTTATGGGATCAAGCAATAAATCTGGGGGCAAATTGAATTATCCATAGATTTTAGCGAGTCGATATAGAAAGAATGAGATGTTTCTGACGCCACGGAATTGAGACCTGAAAGCCTTGATCTTTGCATTAAATGATTCTGCGGCAGCGTTTGTACTTCTTCGTTCAAAGAAGTTCAAGATGGTTTCATAGTGGTTTTCAATGGTATTCGCCAGGGTTTTGAAGGACTTAAAGTCAGCTAGTTCTACATCATTATACCATCTTGCCAATTTGGTATAAACTACTCCTTTGTCTTTTCCGGTATGGTAGATATGTCCCAACTTCTGAGCCAACTCATAAGCTTGTTCTAATCTGGGGTAAAGTCGAAAAGAATCTCTGCACGGTGAATCTGAGAAGGACTCCATTTTTCTTTATTCTTGAAAAGTAGGTATCTACTTCGAGCGAGTAATTGCTTGGGAGAATCTCCATTTTCCAATCGCTGTGTTACATATTTTTCACCAAGTTCTTTAGCTAACGATATTTCTGTATTCTCCTGATCTATTGCCTCCCATCGATATTTGATTCGCATTTCTTGCACCGCATCATAGGCCAGTTTTTGAACATGGAAACGATCGGTTACTAAAGTGGCTTTGGAGAAAACCTTCCTCACTATTTCTTGCATGGAAACCGCCATATCTAGGGTCACTTCTTGAACTGATCTACGTTTTTCAAAGGATATTTTTCTTTTAAGAATAGCCTTTATTGTCTCACTATCAGTGCCTTTGATAATAGCAACCAAACATCCTTTGTTTCCTTTTGCTGCCTTGTTCGTGATAATGGTGTAGAGCTCTCCCTGAGAAAGAGAAGTCTCATCAATGGTCAGGTAAGGACCAATATTATCAGGAAAAACCACATAATTCTCTGCATGAGTAAGTTGATCCCAGGTACTATAATCACTCAAATGCGTGGCATACTGTTCCTCAAGTAGCTTTCCATTAACATGGAAGTAATTACCCAGGCTTTTACAGCTTACTGGCGTTGTGTCGATGCACTGCTTTTAAAAAAGCCGCAAACTCTTTAGTCATGCGGGTCCCCTTAGCCACTAGTTCCCAATCTCTGGAAACCACTTGATTCATGGTCTCATTTAGCCACCTTCTACGCTTGACTTTTAGGTAACTCGCTTTACCCCGGATAGGAAAATCCTTGATGGTTACCTCTTCGAAAAAGCCCTTAGAGCTGAGTTTATGACCCAGAAATTCGGAAGGAGCTAATTCCCTCTCTAATAAACTGATCCAGTAACCTTCTTCTGTTTTCTCTACCACAGTGACATCAAAGTAGGTCAGAATGCCTTCAGGCAAAATCAGAGATGCTAATTCCTTTTCCAATGATTGTTTTTGGAAATCGAAATTAGACTATATGTAGCTACTCCACAGATTTATTGCTTGATCCCGGTTATGTTACAGGTTTAGAAAGAGAAACCCGAACCAAATACCATCAGCACCTAACCTAAATGCATTCAATGCAAAATCTGCTTCTTCCAGGAGCGCTCCTGCTTTTTTGATATCATGGATTCAACCATTGAAAAAGAATGCATCTTAGAATTCCGAGAACTTCAATACGTCCTCTTGCTAATACAGATTGTCTATGTCACTGACGACTTCCTCTCCTCAAGTACAATAAAAAACCCTCTCCACATTTCTGCGAAGAGGGTTTTTGTACCCAGGGCCGGAATCCATAAACCCAACAGGATTGTGCATATTAGACACTATTAGGGGTATTGGGGGGCTATCTGCATCGGATTTCGACAGCATTGAACGATATTTGATGACCCCTATAGTGTCCCCTAATATTAAATGTCTACCTACCGACTCGTACTCCGCACCGACAAAAAAGCCAACCGATACGGACAATATGCCATCGAATGGCAATACTTGCACGGACAAGGCGCCCGGGCAAAATTCAGTACCGGCGTACACGCCAGGCCAGAAGACTTCAACGCCGACAATCCGGACCAGCCCATCAGCCGTAAGGTGGCTGGCTACTCTACCCTCAATACTAAGGTCCAACTAAAAAAAGAGGAGATAATGACGGTAGTACGACACCTTATTATACGACAGGAAGATCCAAACCCGAATTTGGTCAAGGGCACCCATCGTAAGCAACAAGAAAAGACAGTGGTAAAACCCATCAGTCAGTCACTGAATGACTGGGGAACAGACTGGATACAAGCCATGCGGAGCCTTCGCGGGAAGCAAACGTTGAAAAACTACAGCGTACTACTCACCAACCTGAAACTTTACCAAAAACAAAATGGCAATGTTAAACCAGAGCAACTGACCAAAAACTGGAACCTAAAGTGGCTCCAATGGCTTGGAGATAACCGCAATATGAAAGAAAATAGCGTAGGAGCAGCCAATAAAAACCTAAGGCAGTTTTGTAAGTGGCTTAGTGAGCAAGGTGGAGTTAGTATTCCGAGCGACTGGGAGAAGTTTCCAGTATACAGCAGCCCTCCGGAGATATTCTATCTGGAGGCTAGCGAACTAGACCAGTTTTATCACGCAGACCTATCGCAATACCCAGGCATGGCACGGGCAAGAGATCTCTTTTGCTTCCAGGCACGAACCGGCCAGCGCATCAGCGACCTGAAACGAACACAAGAGTTTATGATTATCGATGGCTCCATCCGTATGCGTGCTCACAAGAATCGTGCTTGGCTTGTTATTCCACTGACCTCCATCACCCGTGAGATATGGGAACGTTATGAGGGTAAGTTACCTTTCGAAAGTGAGCAACGATACAACCGCGCTCTTAAAGATGCGCTAAAGCATGCGGATATCAGTAGAACTGTGGAAAAAGTAACTTATCGAGCGGGAGACAAAATATATGAACAGTTTCCGCTATGGAGTGTGATCACCAACCACGACGCCATAAAGACCTTTGCTAATAATGGGCTGGCTCAGGGTATGACAGTTCAGGACTTAGCCACCATTACAGGTAAAACCATGAAAACCTTGCAACGCAGCTATCTGGGTAAAAGCTCTGCGGAAGCAGCCTCCCAACGTATGAAACTTGCTTTTGGAAATTGATTATGGATTACCACATGACCCCCGCTATCTGGCGATCGATCAAAAAAAGAAGAGAACACAAAGAATTCCCCTATATTTGTAGTGCAACATTTCGAATTTTATGTTTTCAATTACATTTTTGCGGGGTACCCTACCTAAGGTATGGGGGCAGGTTGGGTTTATCCCACGAAAGTTCTATTCGTAGAATTCGGAATGTTGCAATTCCTGCCCTCTATTTTTATTTATTAACTTCTTTGAAATGCAACATTCCGAAAGAAAAATCCAAGCACGTAAGCAAGAGTTAGCCCAGGCCGTAGCGGAGTTTACCGACATGTACAACATCACCCAGATGGTAGACATGATCGGGCGCCTGCACACCAGCGCCCTGGCAGACAAACACGTTTCTCGACCCGATCGGCAGAACCGTGCCCACTTCATCACCCACAGTAGCAAATTACTGGCTGCACTAATGGCTTTGTACGAAAGCGAGGGAGATGTGAGAGAAAAATCAAACGCACATCACATACTTAGTACGATACACCACACGCAATCAGATATTGTGCAAAACGTGTAGATCGTTTGTGAAGAAGTGTCCGTAATCTGCAGCGGATCCATGGCTAATTTGTTGGTTTTATTCAAACAAATAGTTTAACCATGAAGAAACTGACAAAAGCCTTAGCGCTTGTACTACTCATTGGTGCCCTGGCCACCAGCTGCGGAGAAGACACACTGCAGGACATTGCTCCTGTCGATCTGGAGATCACAACCAACACCGATGGAGATGACGGGGATTCAAAAGACAACCCGCCTCCAGGAGCTGGCGGCTAATTTCCTTATGCAAGGAAATTGAAGGTGGCACATATATGCAATCATTTTGTGCCACCTTCCCAATTACCGTTGGCGCAGTAGGTGTTTGTAAATCACAAAATCGTATTTATATTGTACGAATCTTGTAGAATTCTACGAGAATTATATCAAATGATATGAAAACAGCGCCAAACACACTTATACTACTATCACTTGCTATATTCATAGCGGGATGTGCCACTAATTCAGTAAAAAAAATGCATCCCTTGTACCAGCAGGCAGTTGGGCTATACGAAGAGGATCCGGAGGCATCGCTGATACTGATAGACTCACTCACCAAAGCAACGTTGGATGATGAAACACTGGCGAGTGCCTTTTACCTAAAAGGGTACATTCTAAAAAAACAGCGCAATCTGTACCCTGCACAAGCCGCCTACAAAAAGTCTCTGAAGCACTGGACTGAGTTGGAAAATGAGCAGTGGATATCGCTTACTACTGAAAACCTGGCCAACGTATACATGGACGGTGGCATGTGGCAGGAAGCATACAATCTATATGGCCTTGCAGAAGGTGACAACCCCTACCTCGATTACAATAAAGGCCGCTCTCTGATACAGCTGGGCCAACTGCAAGAGGCTCAGAAACATCTATTCAAAGCAGAGTTTTCTTTTCAGGAAAGGGGCAATGAAGAAGACATGATCGATCTGTACAATGAGATAGGTATCCTCTACAAAAACACAAAGTTGTACGATAAGGCGGAAGAATACTTATACAATGGCCTGGCTAAGTCAGACGCTAATGACAACTATGAGCGAGGTAAGCTGTTGCGTAACTTATCGAACACTTTATATAAGCAAGGCAAACTTGCAGAAAGTCTGAAAATCTACAAGGAGGTAATGCAAATGACCAGTACTGAAAAGCTCACCCTAGCCTACTACAGGGTGGGCGACCTATACCGTGAGCTGGGGCAGATGGATAGTGCGATAATGAGCTATCAGGCGGCTGTTAAATACTATGAAGGCACCCATTATCACGATGAGTATGCTAGCAGCGTGCAGCACATCGTGAATCATTACCATAACAACGGACTATACGACAGTATGACACATTATAGTATGGCGATGAATAAAGAAGCAACCGCGGTACTTAAATTCCGGAGTGAAATGGTGATGGAATTGGAGCAAACAAAAGTACTGCTAAGCGATGCGCAACAACGCAATGCCATCCTGATCCTGGAGCATGGAGAAAGGGTAAAATTAATATTGATTGGATGTGGTGTTTTTATATTATTAGTATTTGTGTCGCTGTACTTTGCTAGACATAAACTAACAGACTGGAGATACAGCCTGCTGCAAAGAACTAAAGAAGAAAAGGATGCGGTAATAGAAGAGCAGCGGACGACAATAAAACAACTTTTAGATAGTCAGACCTAGCCTCTCTCGTACTTAGAAAGTCGCTTTTGAAGGGATTCAATGATCACGTCTTTGGCTTGTATCAAATCACTTTTATCCTGCAGGGAAGAT
The DNA here is from genome assembly GCA_965215825.1 of Cyclobacteriaceae bacterium. Classification (GTDB taxonomy): domain Bacteria; phylum Bacteroidota; class Bacteroidia; order Cytophagales; family Cyclobacteriaceae; genus JAWPMT01. The sequence goes on from CBDCEM010000003.1 coordinate 5,274,486, forward strand.
TCCAAGTCCTTAATTCTTACTTCCAGGTGATGAATCTGGGCTTTCTGATCAGCGGTGACTTGCAGCTGCTCTTCATGAATTCTCTTCATTTCAGAAACCTCGTGCATCACCTCACTAGGATTCTCGTTGAAGAAATTCAACTCTTTCACCTCAGGCAAGGCTTTTAACCTTGGGATTACATCCGATAGGTCATACCTCAGGGCCTTACCTATTTTGATAATAAATTCTGATTTTAGATAGGGTTTCTGTAAGTGATACGAAACCGTGTTATCGGTCACGTTCATCCTTTCAGCCAACCAAACCTGAGTTTGCCCAAGCTCTTTGATCTTAGCTTTTATGGCTTTTCCTTCGTGAACCATGGTTTTCTTGTAAAATTCTGTGAATAAAATCACATATTTATAGGATAAACATACAATATTGTGATAATATTCGTATTTTTATCTGAAAATAATCACAATGAAATCGCAATCGGATCATAATGTCGGCGTGCTGATGGCTAAAGCAAGGAAAGCGGGCCAGGGTGAAACAATATTAGAAAAAGTGGACGCCTCTGATAAGATCAGTCTGAAGAAGTTCAACGGCCTCGTTAATTATAATGGCAAGCTAACGACTGACGATGTTCCAGTATTAGCAGAAATATTCGGGGTATCTACCGATGAGATATTGGGATACGAAAAGGTGAGTTAGTCATTTGCCTATGTCGACATCACATTTTTTATTGGCATCGGGACGAGTCTCAAAAAGTAGTCCGCAAACAATTCTACCATGTGACATTTTATGGTACATAATTTTTGCTACAGCTATGGTAATTGGATACGCCAGGGTAAGCACCTGGGATCAGAAGTTAGAGGATCAAGTAAGCGCCCTTGAAGAGTATGGTTGCGAGAAGATTTTTCGAGAAAAAGAGTCAACCAGAAAAGTATTAGTCCAACGAGACAAAATGCTGGATTTCGCTCGGCAAGGTGATGTGATAGTCGTTTACAAACTCGATAGGCTTAGTCGGGACACAAGAGATCATTACAGCGTCATTGATCACATTGACCAATCCAAGGTTGACCTAGTAAGCCTTACCCAACAAATAGACACAAAAACTCCAATGGGAAGGTTCTTCTTTGGTCTAATGGCCTTGATGTCTGAATTGGAAAGAGACCAAATAAGCGAAAGAACAAAATTCGCTTTAGGTCAGAGGAGACGAGCTGGGATCAAACTTGGTAACATTGGATCTAGTGAACGATTACGAATGGAGAAATTTCAAGAACATCAAAATTCTGAACTAACGATCAATTGAAATGAAGAGCATCAAGGTAACACTCGAATGGAATTGCACAGAAGAAGTATTCCAAAGCAAGGAAACGCAAGGGATAATTGATCATGTAAGATCAGGTCGCCTTCAGAAGGAATTCACTGACGACATCCATCACGATGTGAAAGCAGAAATTATTATTAAATGATGGTCATGGAGAAGCTTAGAATTGAAACAACAGACATCTATTTAGATGACACCAAGCCAGGGTCAGGCAAAATAACTGTATCTGATTCTTGGCATGGAGCATACACTTACTACTGGGGAGCCATGGGCAGCGATGACCTTGCTGGTTTCTTGATGCGAATCAACGGTGAATACTTCGCCGACAAACTATCCACCAAGCGAGAGCAATTTGACGCTAAAGCCAGCGCGAGAGCTATTCGCAAATACATCAAAACCGATTGCTCTTACGAGATGCCTTGGTATAAATGGATGAGTGGACAAAAGGAACTTCGGGAAAAGATTAGGGAGCTTGAGTCATGCTCCAGTGAAGATGACTTCATGTACTGCTGTCGCAATATTCATTCAAGTCTTCTATGTCTTGATATGAAGTGGGAAGAAGAGCGCGAGTTCACGGAATTAATCAAAGCCATTTTTAGTGAGCCGTGGCAATTCTTGGAAACAAAGGAGTCTCGACAGTTTAAATGGCTCAAGGATCTACTAGGTAAGATTCAAACTGAATTACAGAAAACACAACTGGCGGAAGCCTCTTAAAATACGATCCTAATGAGAGCTAAAGACATAGCCGCTGAATTCATTGAAAGTGTCCCCAACACGGAGGAAGAAGAGCAAATGCAAAAAGCATTATTGAGTCTGATGAATACCTTTATTGAGGACTTCAAGAACCTTCAAGTAGCCAGAAATATCCAGCTAGATAGAGCATTAATTCCTCTTTGCAAAGAGATGGATCAGAAATGGAATTCGGTTAGATCAAAGCTTTATAAATCATACGGAATCCATGTGATTATTCCCTATGGATTCCGTGAAATACTGAAGGATCAGGTGCCGCAAGTGTATCGCTACTATATGCAAAACTTGAATAATTAAACGATCAGATATGACAACATGTAACTACATACATGATGCCGGAGGATGGCAAGCATTCAGGAGGAAATTAGGCATTGAACCCGAAGGCAGGAACGATCATAAGCATCAGCAAACCTGCGCTAAGAATCGGAAGAAACGGAAATCCAAAAAATGATCAATAGATATGCCTAAAGTTGGGAAATCAAGGATTAAAGTCGGAGACTCAGACGACTATCTAGAAATTGAATTTGAAGTATCCGTGAATGTCGAAGGTGAGTTCACCACTACACTTAACCAGGCAGATGCTGACATCATCAATACATACGGGATTGAACTAAAAACAAATGGCAAACGGAATGGTCGTCAAGGGTTTTTTAAGTCTGATACCAAATCAGATTTAGTTAAGCAAGTTCACTCCGTTCTTGAGCAGTGCTATTCAAGAACAATTGAAGAGGAGAAGATTGTGATCAGATACGCCATAGAAACTGCATGCTCTTTTGGTCTTTCTCTCGCTGGTGATATTGTTCCGAACCTTTCCTGGAGTAGAGATGGTAAGCTTGATCAAGAAACGTATTGGCTTAACGGAACCAGGCTTACTTCAGCTACAACACCAGCCCCATCGGGGATACAATTTTATGTAAGACCGGCAAAAAGGATAGTTTGGAAGTATCTAAATGGACGAACAAAAGTCGAGTACCAGGATTGCTCTTTATTCGGTGCTTCTATAGCTAATGAGGATCAATACTATCTGGCATGGCTGGAAGGAATAGCAAGTATGTCCAAACCCGGATATGCCTCATTAAAGGAAATGGACTACACAGAAGAACGGGCAAAGTTCTTTGTAGAAATGTATAAATCAATCTGCAAAATGGCGAATTCGATTGCTCAGTTCATTGAACCTGAAGCATTGATACAACTCGCAGAATCAGGAAAGTATTTAATGCCACCTAGTGGCTCAAGTAACGATCAGATATGAATGGATCAACTCTACATCTGGTACTAACACATAAGTGGTTTGACCTGATAGCTTCAGGCGTGAAGAAAGAGGAGTATCGAGACATTAAAAAGTTTTGGGCAACCCGACTGATGAAAAACTTTGATATGACTAACCCGGAATTCATTGACTTTTCATACATCATGTTCTCACGAGCCTATGCAAAGAATCGCCCACAAATCATATTTGAGAACAAGGGCATTTCAATAGGTACTGGCAACCCGGAATGGGGAGCAGAACCAGGGAAAAACTATTTCACAATTAAACTAGGAGCGTTTGTCTCCAGAACCGATCAATAGAATGAAACCGACTGAATTAATACATAAAGCGAACACTCTACGGATTGAGGCAGAAAAGCAGTTGATAGAGGTGGAATATCATATAGGAAGGGGAATCGACGGGATCGAATCAGCTGCGATCAAAAGCAAATATTTAAAGGAAGCAGTGGAGAAGCTGCATGAATTTCTTAACTCAAATAATGATCAGATATGAAACTAAAACCAAATACTCGATACCGACTATCCGAAGCTGATAAGGCTTTCGTGTTGGAGTTAGCGAAAGTGGGTCATGTAAACCTCTTGACTCATCAGGTAAGCTTGAGATCAAGTAAAAAATACGGCGGATCAGGCTTGAGTTTCAAAGAAACTGGAGGTAATGGATGCCCAGGGCTTGTGATCCCTAAAAATTGGGTGATTGAGTACATCGGCACCGATGATGATATCCTTCATGTCACTTTCGGAATAGACTACTCAGAAATCGATCAGTAAATGGAATTAACCGCAGAGCAAGTACACCCTCATTTGGACAAGTTCACCCCTATTTGGAGTGAAAGCGGAATGGAGTCAAACCCTGTTCCTTCCGACACAAAGGTTACTGTATATGTCAATCATCCTGACGATGGTGACGGGTTCGTCATGAACACCACAGAGTATGAAATGGGAATTACTATGCTCATTGCTGAGAGTTGGATTCCACAAACTGAAATTGAAAAACTAGTAGCTAATTACGATGGGGATAAACTACGATAGCTCGATAATCATGTTCTCCAATGATTCTCTTATGAATTCATCCATAGGATCAACCATTGGCATTAAGCGCAAAACCATAGGCTCATTTCCTTCGAAGGCTAGGTTCGCAATGGTCATCCAGTCTTTGACTCTGAGCTTGAACTCATCCGGGAATAGATTCGCATGTGGGGTTAATATTCTGATTTTATCACCTACAGCTTCAGCTCTCGCTGCAATTTCTCTTCCGGGAAATCTGTCATACTCCGGTTCAATCTTTAGAACCTCTACCAATAGATTCTCCAAGATTTTACGACGATGTTTTTTATCCATTTCTAATAAAGTTGAACAATGAAAAAAGAGGACAAACAAGATAAACCAGACTTCACGGGATGTGCAAGTTTTGATCAAAGTATTTCAGCCTGGAATACTGAAGGGTCGAGTGATTTCGATATTGACTGCAAACAACCTGACGACTGTCATTTAAAAACGCCAGGAAAGACCTGTAACTGTTTACTGAAATCACAAACCGATCAATTGAATGGGAACTGAATCGAAAATACAATGGACTGAAAGCACCTGGAACCCATGGCACGGGTGCCGAAAAGTGTCTACTGGCTGTAAGTACTGCTACATGTTCAGGGATAAAGAGAAGTACGGCCAGGATGGCAAGAACGTGCAGCGATCCAAAACAAAGTTCAATGCTCCATTGAAATGGGAAGATGGACGAATGATTTTCACTTGTTCCTGGTCGGATTGGTTCATTGAAGAAGCCGACGAATGGAGAGATGAAGCGTGGAAGATTATTCAAGACACGCCGCAACATACTTACCAGATACTAACTAAGCGACCTGAACGCATTTTTCAATCCATTCCTGAAGAGTGGCACTTTCTAGGTTGGCCGAAAAACATTTGGTTGGGAGTCAGTTGCGAAGATCAAGACCAATTTGACGGAAGGTGGCCAGTCATTGAACAATATAAGGTTACGAGATTCTTGAGTCTTGAACCCCTCTTAGGTCCAATTGATTTGACCGACTGGCTAGAAGAGATGGATCTAGGCGACGAAGATAGTTCGAAGCTGGTAACCCCTCCGGACTGGGTTATAATTGGTGGAGAGTCCGGGAATGATAAAGGCAAATACAGATATCGTTCCTGCCAACTAGATTGGATTAAACATATTTTGATTGATTGCAACGTGTACGAGGTTCCTGTTTTCATGAAACAGCTTGGTACTCATCTTTCAAAAGAATTAGGTCTCAAGGATCGTCACGGCGGCAACTGGGACGAATGGCCTGAGCATCTTAAGGTCAGAGAATTTCCTAACACTTTAACCGCGGCTTCGGTCGCCTCTTAATACGATCGGATATGACATTCAAAGAACTGATAGAATTCATCCAGGAACACGAGCAATTTCCTGAAGTGCGGCACAATCAACTTGGAGTTGGTAAAGTGGTCCTTTTGAGTGAAGGCAATGATCATACTCTCGGTTGTGGAGTCCAGTTCTCGAAACGACAATGGAAGGACTGGTTTTGGGATAGCGACAAATCCGACAAAAGAACCAAGTACATGAGGGACCTGGCATTTGCTTACAATTATGAATTAACAAATGATCAATAACATGGAAGGAGTAACCACTACAAAAGGACATTACATAGGGGATGTGGATCCGGGAGAATGCGGCGGATGGTTCGCTACTCTGGTGGATGAATCAAAAGATCACGAACAAATAGCAGAGTCTTTTCATGCATACAAACGTGACGCAGTTGCATGGTTAAGACGAGAATGGAAGAATTATAAGAAGTCAAAAGTAATGGAGATCTACCTTTCATCTTCTGTCATCCAATGATGATGCAGGTACCACTGCAATGAAAATAGTGTTTAATGACGCTATCCTCTGGAGACTAGTTAAAGAACACGCTCAATCAAAAAATGATCAATTGAAGCCATGAGTCTATACGCAGAAGCAGCAGCATATGAAGCATCGAAGAGGATTGAGTCCTTGAACTTTTACCTGACTAAGATGGAGTTCGAACTGGAAATGGAAATGTTTGGTAAACCCGCTAAGACGGGTGTCAAAAAAGTACTTCAACTAGTCAAAGCGAAAGACAAGGAGTCAGCACGTGAAGCTGTGAAAATTGAAGCTGTTAAGGAGTTCGGCGAAAAGATTACTATTTATGAAATACGAGTAGATGACACCCTAGACGCAGAGAAAATATTAACCGAGCCAATGGCCTCACTTAACGATGGTAATGACTACAGGTAATTTCTTCGATGGAATAGGTGCTTTCTCCCTGGCTGCGAAAAGAACGGGAGTAAAAACCCTGTGGTCTGTGGAGAAAAACCCTAGATGCTGCCAGATACTTAGACAACACTTTCAACATGAAATCATCGAAGATGACATCCGAAACTCTGGAAAACACAACCTGCAACTCACAGACATTGCAACTGGAGGCTTTCCCTGCACCCAAACCAGTGTCGGAGCAGCTATCCACGGAAAGCGTGAGGGACTTAATGGAAAAGACTCAGGCCTCTGGAGGGAGTATCGAAGAATTATTGAAGAGATGGGATTCCGTTGGGTCGTTGCTGAACAACCTTCCGGCATCAAAACGTGGGAAGGTAAAATTAAGGGTGATTTGGAGGCTCTTGGCTACAGAGTATCCAAGCTGGAATACAAGGCTACGGATTTTGGCTACCCTCATGAAAGAAAGAGATTCCTCTTTGTTGCCAACTCCAACGGCAAGAGATTGGAAAGCACCAGGCGCGAAGGATCACCCTCGACTACTTGGTACCAGAGGCTTACCACTTCCGGAGGAAATTGGCTGCAATCCGCACCCGGAGCTTTACGAAGCGATTATGGGATTTCCGATCGGGTGGACAGAATTAAAGAGCTAGGGAATGCCCTGGTTCCAGATATAGCAGAAGACATTTTTAACAAAATCAAGGCTGCCGAATGCAGTCACTAAATACGATCCTATCGCCGCCGAATAAACTTATCATAAGCTATGAACCACAATAAACCACACACTGCACCTGCAACGATGAGAGCAAAGATTGATCTGGCAGTAATCTCTCCAGATGAAAACATAGAGAAGGACATGGCTACAATCATGGCAACTCCAAAAACTATCGAGGACTTCAGTTTGTCTGTCATGCCTCAAAGAAAATTAGAATTGAATTAATCGATCAATAACCTATGAACGCACAAGAAGCAATAGCAGCCATCACCAATGGAAAATTGGTTGATTGCACCCATGAAGAATATGAAAATGAAGTGCGAACCGCGCTTGGGTTGAAATCCGGTGAACTTATCGATAACGGTGACTTTCCACGGGCTACGATCATAATGGAGGAAATAAAAAGACTAGACGCAAAATTCGATCAGATATGACAACATGTAACTACATACATGATGCCGGAGGATGGCAAGCATTCAGGAGGAAATTAGGCATTGAACCTGAAGGTAGGAATGATCATAAGCATCATGTAACCTGCGCTAAGAATCGGAAGAAACGGAAATCCAAAAAATGATCAATAAAATGACCACATACCCCCTAACTAGATATTTCAACTCAGTTCGGTTTATCAACCTGGCCATTATTCTTATGATCATTACTATATGGGTGATTCATGGAGGGTTGATCTACCGTCTTTATGAAGGATCAGAGGCACTTAAATTAATCGCTGGCATCGCTGGCGGCTTTGCAGTGGCGCTCGGCGTTTTTGCTACATCGGTTAATAAGGAATTAATGAACTCTGCTACGCCAATTATACTGGCAATTCTCGATGGTATTGGGGTGATAATATTCCTGGGTATGTGGGACGGTGATCCTGATCTTTCAACATTCAAGAGCGGTTTACTCAGCCTTAAACATGAATCTGTATATGAAGGCATGGTATACTCAATTATCATTTATGCTTTCTCCTACATTTTCCAAAAAAAGAGCAGAGACGAGCTGAAGCTAAACAGCATCGAACTGGAAACAGCAGCTGCTGAGCAGAAAAGAAAAGTGGCCCAACAACGCCAAGCAGAAGCGGAGCAAGCGGCCACCAAGGCCGAAGAAGTCAATGCGCAGAGTATTCACGTTTATGCACATCAGTTTAGGTCAATCGTACAAATGGGCGTGTGCCCAGCATGTGGCAATGGGCTAAAAGGCGACGATAAATTCAAGGCCCTGGCAGGGCATAGTAGAGCATGTAAAGAAAAGGATTTATTGGTCGTCCTACGAGAATGGGATAAGAAGGCACAAGTTTAAAAACACTTCTCGTTCCTAATAACTACAAATAGCATATGATAGCACAGTCTACCATCGATAGTGTATACGCATCAGTCGATATCGTTGAAATTATCGGTCAGTTCGTTGAGTTGAAAAAATCCGGTAGTAGTTATCAGGGAAAAAGCCCTTTCAATGAGGAAAAAACACCGAGCTTTTACGTAGTACCATCCAAGGACATTTTCAAAGACTTTAGCAGTGGCAAGGGCGGCAGCGTGATCACCTTTTTGGAAGAACTCAAAGGATGGACTTACCCAGAAATCATCGAGTACATGGCTCAGTATTATAGCATAGAGATCCAGTACGAAAAGCAATCCAAGGAGCAAAAGGAGCAAGCCCAAACGAAAGCTGACCTTAAGAAGATAGTAAAAGCTACCGCGCGAAAGTATGTAGATCTGCGCAAGAAGAGTGAAGAAGAAAACGACAAACTACTGCAGCAGCTCGATCGGTTTAGCGATGACAGTCTGGTGCAGTGGCAAATAGGTTTTGCTCCCGACGATTTCAAGTACATCTACAACCTATGCCAGGAAAAGGGAATCGTGAAGCCTGCAGAACAAGCAGGTGTATTGGCCTTTAGTAAAGGCAACTACTACGACTATTTCCGGTGGCGAGTAGTATTTCCCATTCACAACAGTAAGGGCGAAATAATTTCCTTTGGTGGTCGTACTTTGGAAAAGGATGGAAAGCCCAAGTACCTCAATGGCCCTGACACCCCCATTTTCAACAAAAGCAACGTACTCTACGGTGCACACTTCGCTGCAGCACATATCCGCAAAACAGAAACCGCTCACCTGGTAGAAGGCTATGCCGACGCGATCGCCATGCATGAGGTTTCCATGGAAAACACCGTGGCCACGCTAGGCACGGCATTATCCGAGTGGCATGTGAAGTGGCTTAAAAAAAATGCAGAGCGCGTAGTGATCCTTCGCGATGGCGACGCTGCCGGGATCCGCGCAGCCATCAAGGACATGGAGATGCTACTAGAGGCAGGGCTAGACGCGCAGTATGTGCTGTTGCCAGATGGTAAAGATCCGTACGATATCTGCCACGACATTGATATCGATGACCCTGAAATCTGGGTAGAAGATAATACCTGCGACGCGCTTATACACTTCAGCCAGAGCGAGTACAAATCAGCCAAAACCCCACCCGCTCAGGCCAAAGCCCTGGACCAAATCACCCAGTGGATCACCTTGATGCCCGATGACTTTGTGCGGGGGCAGTATCGCAAGGAGCTGGCTAAAAAGCTGAAGGTGAAGGAAAAGGACCTGGAAAAGCGAGAAGCTCAGCAGGAAGAATTGCGGATTACCTTCAACCGGAGTAAAGAACGCACCTACGACTTTCAGGAAAAGTTACCAGAGAAAGTAACAGTGGAAGACATTTTAAGTGATTCCTTCTACGGCATCGTCAATGGATCCGAAACCGGCTACTACTTTCTTACCAAAGACTGGACCGACTTCCACAAGGTGAGCAACTTCGTAATAGAGCCGCTTTTCCATAAGTACGAAATGGAAGACAACACTCGGGTGATACGCGTACAAAACGGCATCGGTCCAGCTGAAATCATCGAAATGCCCAGCAGCGCCATGATCGGCGTGAGCGAGTTCCAAAAGTTCATGTTTGATAAGGGGTCGTACCTCTGGCGGGGCGAAAAAGTACATCTCAATAAGCTCAACGAAAAGTACTTATTCGAATTCCCCAAGGCGTTCGAACTCAAAACCCTCGGCTGGCAGCGGGAAGGCTTCTTTGCTTTTTACAACTGTGTGTACAATGGCCAATTGAAGGAATACAACGACGCGGGACTGATAGAGCACAAAGAACAGTTCTACTTCTCACCCGCTGCCAGCAACATCTACTCGGATATGCGCAAGGATGACGATATGTTCGAAAATGATCGCTTCCTGGAGTATACCGACAGCCCCATTACCTTTCAAAAGTGGATGCAGTTGATGATGGATGTGTATGGAGAGCATGCCTTCGCGGGTATCCCTTGGGTGCTGGTCTGTTTGTTTCGTGATGTGGTGTTCAAAGTGGACAACAACTGCCCCATGCTCTACTGCTTTGGACAGAGCAAGTCGGGAAAGTCAAAGTTTAGCGAGTCTATCTCTGCATTGTTTTTCAAAGACATGCCAGCATTCAATCTCAATAGTGGCACTCCTTTTTCATTTGCAAATAGGATGGCGCGCTGTAGAAACGTGCCTATACCTTTCAATGAATTTGATCCGGATGTGATGCTAAAAAAGTTCCCGGAGCGCTTTCAATCCATAAAAGGGGCCTATGATGGCGAAGGCCGCGAGCGCGGCAAGGGCGGGAGCAGAAGCAAAACCGAGACTCAAAAAATAAATGGTACTCCGTTATTGGTGGGGCAGTACCTGATTACACAAGATGACAACTCCGTACCCAGCCGATCAATACTGCGCACCTTCAAAATACAACACGACCGCAGCGAACAAAAGATAGAAGCCTACAACCAACTAAAAGAATACGAAAAGCAGGGCATCACCAGTATCATCACCAAAATACTGCCCCACAGGGAACGGGTAGAAAAAGACTACTACACCCAATTTAACAGGGTCTTTAAGCAACTGGGGCTAGACATTCGAAAGCAGCAAAAGCAGGTAGAAGAGCGGGTATTGAGAAACTATGCCGCCCTGGCCACCATGTACGATATGTTTAAAGACACATTCGACTTTCCATGGAGCCGAACCGAATACATGGAGTGGTGCAAAAACGAAATAGTAGATCTCAGCAACCTTATCAGTGAGACCGACATACTCGTGGACTTTTGGGTTACGATCAATACCCTGGCCGATCTGGGGCAGGTACGGGAAAAAATCCACTACAAGGTGATGGAGAAAACGCAGATACGAATAACCAATGATGGAGTGGAAAAATCCGTAATGCTTCCCGAACAGAAAAACGTGATCTACATCAAACTGCGTGAAGTGCAGAAGATATACGCCATGCAGAAGAAAAAGGAAGATGGCAGCCCCATAGACTGGACTTCTTTACTCAGCTATCTGAAAAGCAGGGAGTACTATCTGGGCTGGATCAAACGCGAACGTATGGGCGATAAGATGGTGAGTGCGTTCCTTTTCGACTATGACGCGCTGGGTCTAAGCCTTATCAACGAGCCGGAATCAGCAGCACCTATACCACCCACTTCAGACTCCTCTACTGTACCAGACAAAGATTTACCCTTCTAAGCATGAAAATATCCAGCAACATGATTTTCAGGGTGTACAAGGTGTACAAAATAGCAATTGAAGTATATAAGTTATTGATAATAAATAAGTTATATAAAAATTGTACTGTACACCTTACCCCCTATTTCGTACACCTTACCCCCTATTTCGTACACCTTGACCCCCATTTTGTACACCTTGACTCCACTTTGTACACCCTGTACACCCGTACACCTTGCAATTCAGGCCCCCACCTTCCCAAAAAGGGGGGTACATGTTTGGCTGTTTTCACAACACCCTTAATGCTTTCTTAGAATAGTACAATAAAATGCAAATATGAATAGCACGAAAAAAACCGAATTAGTCAAAAGTTGGGCGTTGGTGCGTCATATTCCCTCTGCAGACGCCAATATCGACGGCCACAAGTTCCTCCGGAGGCTGGTCATACGCGGGGTGTACACCTCAGAGTCCGAAGTGTACACCTTCATGCAAAAAAACCAGGACAAGCTCCGCCCCGGCAACTACTACACCATAGAGCCATTGTATCACATCAAAGAAGTAAAGTAAACGCCCCATGCCGATCAATCTTAAAGACTATCATCCTAGGTGGACATTACTTAGTAGGCTAATACGGAAACGTGCTAACAACAAATGCGAATGGTGTGGTGTACCGAATAGCAAAGTGATCAGGCGACACAAAGACGATTCATGGGAAGAAAGCACTTCGATGCATCAAAAGTGGAACTGGCCGCAGATCAAGTCATTCAATCATCGATGGGGCAAAACCAACAGATGGAAGCTTACGCGTATTGTGCTCACCGTCGCGCATCTGGACCAAAACAAAGACAATAACCAAGATCACAACCTTGCCGCCCTTTGCCAAAAGTGTCACTTAGGTTACGATGCGCAGCAGCATGCCCGAAATCGCAAGTATGGCAGATTTCACAAACGGAATCAAATGGATCTATTTTAAATAACCGTGTTTTGTCAACGAGACATAAAAAAACCGGGGCGTTTACACTGAGAAGTTACTCGAAATCCTATTTTTATCCCAATATGTGATTTTTTCAAATAAATATCCTAAAATTGTATATATAATTGTCCTAAAAACACGGTACTGAGGTAATATTTTATTGTATTTAACTTAGACAAATCAGGCATTGAGATACAAAGAAATGTGGATTCCCACTCCACCCCACTTGGTCAAATACCTCAAGCATCACCACAGTAAAAATGCCAATGGTTTTTTGATCCTTACCAATAAGGTGCTACTACTTCCCAAAACGACAAGCGGTGGCAATCACAACAATTACTTTACCAGCGTACACAGAAAGCGCAACTATCCCTGGATGCCTGTCGCGGCCCAAACGGACAACCTTTCCATTTTCTACAACTTCATCCAGGTGATGGACAAGCGCTTTAGGGACGAAATGTGCGACCGTGTATACAATGGAGTTCTGCCACCCGTCAACCGATCAGCGGCGGCTATGCTAAGAGATTTCCTCGATGATTATGAAATTACAGCCAGCGAATACGACAGAGAGCGTGCTTACAAAATGTGGCAGCGATCCAGCAAGTACAAAAAGTTAAAAATCCATGAGCGCAGTATCCAAACAAACCAGTGGAAGCAGTAACAAAGGAGGTATAGCCCAGCTATACTATGCCCGTCAGGAAGATGTGTACGATACCCTATCGTTAGATGAATCCCTGATGACGGAGACCGAAACGCTCACCATCACCCAGTCGTTCATCGATAGCAATTTCTTCCGGATCCAGTTCCTTCAGCGCACAGCCAACCACGACGAACCACATGGAGTTACAGGTCATGGCGACCAATACAGCCACGTCATAGAGGCACGTTTCCCTGGCGATCGATCCACAGTTCGCAATCAGCGCACCTATGCCAAAAATCACCAGTTGGTCATGCTATGGAAAGACATGAACGGCCTTTGGAAGCTCACCTACGGCCTTACCCACAATCCCACCCACAACACCGGCAAAGAACCCAAAGACACCAACAGCCACACCATCCAGTGGACAAGTACCACCCCACTCCCAGCCTTCACCGTGACGATCACCACCTGACAAGACCCCCCATTCCTGTACTAGTACATACCATTTAAATACGGGTACCCTTGCTCCCAAATCCATGGGAGCATGAACATCACACTATACTCGAGAATCTTCAGGAACGTCTGGGCAATAGATCCCGCAGAGTCAGCGGCCTATCTGCCCATGATCATGAATTTCATCACTGGCCAAAGTGACATGATCCTAGCTGACGACTCAGATATAGATGCCAATAGTGAGCCTTATTGTATCTCAGCTTTTGAAACCCGTCGGTATTCCAACTACAACGATGCGCCGAAAGGCAGTGTAGCCGTCATTCCTATTCAGGGGATCATGGACAAGGATGATTGGTGCGGTGTATATGGCACCAAGTCTATTGCCCGGTTCATAGAACAGGCCGAGGAGCACCCTAATATCATTGGCAGAGTACTTCGGACAGACTCTCCAGGAGGCAATCCTATGGGCACCATGCAAATGGCCGACCTGATAGCAAGAACCTCAAAACCCAATGTTGGATTTGTAGAAAATGGAGGATACAGCGCCGCATACTGGGCATTGGCACCCAGCGATGAAATATGGTTGAGTGCACCAATAGCGGGTGTAGGCAGTATTGGCACTTACTCTACAATTCCCGATTTCACCAAATTCTATGAAGAAAAAGGTGTGAAAATATGGGAAATCTACGCCACGGAAAGCACGGAAAAGAACGCCGCTATCCGTGCCCTGATCAACAGTCAGGACCCTTCTAAACTACGGGCCGAAGTGGACGAAATAAACGAAATGTTTCTCGCCTTTGTACGGGAGCAACGTGCAGGTCGCATAGACGAAAGCAAAATCAAAGTAACGAATGGCATGACCGCCCGAGGGCAAAAGGCCATTGATTGTGGGCTGGCCGATAACATAGGCACGTTTGCCGATGCGGTCAATCGAGTGGCAGAATTAGCAGCATAAAATTGATTGATAAATAGATGTTTAATACCAAATTCAAAGCACTTGCAGCCCTTGCTGAGAGTGCCAAAAAAGGAGATGAAATCACCAGCGAGATGATCGCCGCGGTAAACACTGAGTTTGCTGCAGACGAGCTTCCGGTGACTCTGGTGGGTAGTGCAGACTACTCAGCTCTACAGGAGAATGCCAATAAGGTAAAGACGCTCTCCAGTGCGCACGAAAGTGCGGTACAGGCATTGGCCCCGGACACCAAGCCGGAAGAAGTAGCCAATGCAAATGTGGCAGAGATGGCTACTACAGCCCTCACAGCCAAAAACAAAGAGATCAGCACCCTGCAAGCCAAGCTTGACAACAAAGGGGAGAAGCCTAAGCCTACCTCAAAGGACGGCCAGGAAGATCTGGAAACGGAAACGGAGGATAATCCCTACCGCACGTCTATAGATGATGAAGCGGATGAATTACTAGCAAAATTTCAATAGACAGACATGAAGTTTTTTTATAGCCTATTTTCATTATTGTTCTTCAGTGTAGCCATTGCTACAGCTGCGGACCTGCCTGTGCTTCCCGTCGCCGGAGTTATCACAGGGTTAAACCTTTTTATTAAGGTACCATCCGGCGTATTACTGGCCAAGGGTGAAGATATTTCGGCACTTACATCCTATTCAGGTAAGCATCTTAATCGACTATTGCTTACCATGGTAAATACACTGTCAGCGGCACAGGATTTTACCATGATGCTCAACATCAAAAACAAACTCCGAATTGGAAAACTGGATGTGAGCAATGGTATTAGGCCTTTCAGTAGCGAAGAAGAGTTTGGTACGGGAGATCTCGTATATACAGACCGCTTTTTGGAAGTAGAACCCTTCAAGCGAGAAATTCAGATTGATATAGAAAGTTATCGCCAAACCTATCTTTCAGAATTTATTTCCGCAGGATCGGCAGCTACCAAAGACAAACGATCTCAAATCCCATTTGCACAGTTCACAATGGAAGCTATTTTGAAAAAAGTAGCTGCTGAGTTGAATAACAATACGGTATACAATGGCTTTGATGGGTCCGCTACTTCAGCCTGGGCAACAGGGTCTACCTATAGTGTAGGAGACCGGGTCACTTTCACGCAGAGCAGCCGCAAAGAGTGGTTTGAGTGCGTTACGGCTACAGCTGCGGCAGAAAGCCCTGACACACATGCTGCCAAGTGGAAAAAAGTTACAGCGCAAGCCATCGTGAAGGGCATCAACACCATCATTGGTGAAGAGATTACGGCAAGCAAGATATCTCCAGTAGCTATTGGAGCGATCACTACAAAAGCCGAGGCTTTGGATGGAAACATTGAACTTTTCCGCTCTATGGATCAACCGTATCAGGATGGTGGAGTAGTCATCAATCAATCCTATACGGATTTCAACCTGCTATTGGATGCTATCGATGATCACGCCAAGTATGTGGAATATGATAAGACCACACGTCAAGTCAAACACATCATTGTTCCTCGCACCAACAACAAGTGCGTGGCCAAGCCTGGCACCTGGATTACTGGTCGTCGATTGATCGCAGGTCCTTCTCGTATTGAAGGTAGCAATGTGCGAAACATGGCGCTGCTGTTTGGTACAGACCTGTTAAGTGATCTGAATCAAATTGAATTTGATACTTCTCACTTGTGGTTGCTAGAAATGGGACTTAAAGCTTTGGCTGGTTTCCAGATTGCCAATGTTGACGAAATCGCGGTAAGCGATCAAGCGTAATTGATTTTTCACTTTTTTAAATAAGATAACAGTGGATAATAAAGAATTAGAAGCAAAGGTGGCCGAACTAGAGGCCACCATTGCAGAGAAAGATCAGATGATTACTGCTCTCAACGAACAGTTGAAAGAAGCAGAATCTGCGCCAAGAAAAGGCCCGCAAGTGGTCACCATTGGCAAAGAAAAGGTTACTATCCTTATGCCATCCGTGAAAGTTCCAGGCGTGGGTAAAGTAACGGTGACCGACCTCAAGGAAGGTAAAATGAAGGTAGGCGACGAAACCGTCTTTCAGTACCTGAAAAGGAAGAAAAGCGGCATGTTCCTAATTGAACCTAAGAAGTAAGCCATGGGAGTAATTAACAATATTTCGAGATCTTCCGGCACGGACAATAAGGCCGGGATCTCTCGCACCATCTACTTCGCTCTGGCGGAAGATGTTGCAACATGGCCTACGCTTCCTGCTAGCCCGACAACCTACCAGGATCTGGTAAAGCATGATGGTGCCTTCGCTATGAAGACTGGCAAACAGTTCTGGAGTTTCAAAGCCACCGTACGTAGGTCTTCGTTGAAGTTCGAATCTGCAGGCGAGCGTGGTAGCAAATCTGCGGTCAACCGACTGGAAGTGATTCGCGCAACAATGGATGATGACATTTTTGGATTCTTTGAGAGTCACAAAAATGACGAACTCGTTTTGATTGTCGAGGATCTGGATGATAATCTGCGTGTTCTTGGCACAGAAGTACTTCCGGCTATGATCGAGGAGTTTTCTGGTGATTCCGGTGCGGATGTTTCTGACGACAAGCACTGCAAGTTCATTGCAGAGTCTGTTGGGGATATCGCCCGTGTATATACAGATCAAGTTGTCCCCTTAACCCCAGCCGCTTAATATCATGGCAGGTTCGAATGTAACAAAAAAAGAATCTGGCTATAAGATAGTCGGAGTGGTACCAGGTAAAGTGTATTACAAGAAGAAAGTGATTGACTTGCGTACGATCTCCAAATCTGACGCAATGACACTTGTAAAAGACCCTAATTTCCCATACCTCGTGGAATCAGGTAGTTAGTTCTGAGTTTTAGATTGATGATTGGAAACCCGCTTTCACAGCGGGTTTTTTCATGTCCTTAGTAACGTGCAGCTGCATGGATTTCCTTCGTATCCATGGACATTGGATTACTGGCACAATCCCAACTCGACACATTCAATTACGACAAGGCCCTTGACTTCCTGGAGCAGTACGGCAATGCGCGCAAAGCACAGATGCTACGCAGCCTATCCCGTACCAGCTTCACCGATGGCCAGATCATCCAGGAGTTAAAAACCCTTGCCGATACCCCAACACCATCAGGCCCTTCACTTATAAGTGAATCGAATCACTCAGCGCCTGATACGACCAATTCCGACCACCTGCAAACCCTTTACGACCGCCGCAACCAACTCGTGCGAGAGATGGACCATTACTGCGGCATGCTGGAACTCATCGACAGCAAAGAAGAGCGGCACAAAACAGCCTTAGCCATCATCACAAAGGAGGAAGAGTGGCGCCGAGTATGGGAAGAAATCGACCATTACAAGGAGTATGGCACCCCTATGCCAAAGATACCTACTGACAAGCTCGAAAAGATATTCCACCAGGTCACGCGGGTGTCGGACCTCATGCGCATCCAAAAAAACTACAAGACCTACCTAAGCCCCAGCAAGCGCCCACTCATGCCAGAGCCTCCGGAGTTCTACAAATCAGTCATAGTCGAAGCAGAACGACGCATCAGAGAAGCAGAGAGCCATGAAGATTAAAACATACGACGAAATACTGCCCGCCCCTCACAAGGCCCTAACCATACACAATACAGACGATGATATCATCGTGCAGTACCTACAGGGCAACATGGAAGACCGCTACAAGCCCAGTAAAAAGATCCAGGACAAAATAGATGAAATGAATACTTGTCATCATCTATACAAAAAGTATGGAAGCCGTCGAAAAACAGTGATGATGATGGCCGCTATCGAAGGGTGGTCCGAGAAGAAAGGCTACACTGTTTGGAACCGAATGAATAAGATTTATCCGGTTGTCACTCATCATGATCAAAAAGTAAGTCTAGACATTTTACTTGAACAAATTCAGGAACTATATGACAACACTGCAGACGACAAAGTAAAGGCTCAGCTGCTGAAGCAAAAAGGCGAATTGATCCGTGATCAAATGGGTTCTGCCGATGTGTCGCTATACGAGCGCATACAACCACCACAGGTACTTCTTGCATATTGGCCAGAGCTACTGAAGACAGACATGTCTGACAAGACCTCCGAAGAGAAGCTGAAGATCGTCGAGAAGTTCAAAACAGCTAAGCGCAAGAAAGTGGAGTTCGAAGACGCGCAAATCGCAGGCGATGCAGAGTGAACCCGTTCGAATACATCACAACATACCGCAGCTCCTTTTCCACATTATCAGGGCACATACCACACTGTGCTTTTGGGGCCGTGCCACGGGCAAAACGGAAGGCCCTGGCGTAGACTTCACACTACACCAAACCCTCACGTTAGAGCGATCGTTGGGCGGACTGGTCAGCGTCACCTACGACAAGCTGCTGAGCTTCATAATTCCAAAGCTGATCAAGGGTTGGGAAAAGCATGGCTACTATGAAGACACACACTTTTGGTTCAGGAAGTTTGCCCCCAAGGACCTCAAGCGCGAGCGCCCCTTTCTATCCCCTACCGACCCCAAGCACTTTTGCCACTGGTACAATGGCTCAGGCCAGCAACTCATTTCCCTCGATCGCCTGGGCATCTCCAATGCTGCGGATTTGGACTGGATTTATGCAGATGAGTGCCGCCTGTTCGACTATGAGAAGTTTGTAGAAGTCATCAATGCCAACCGGGGAAATGCCGACGCCCCAATCAAGGGCACCAACAAGGTTTTTGGAGACCTTCCGGAGCATCACGCCGTACTACTCACCACAGACAAGCCCCGCGACAGCCGGGGCGAATGGTTGTACGACTTGGCCAGCCAGGCCGATCATGAGGCAGTAGAGATGATCCTGATGATTCAGGAAGAACTCTTCAAGCTCAATGCACAGATCGCCGAGAAGCGCCCACAAGCAGAAAAACGAAAGATCCAGCAACTGATCAATCAATTCGAATCAGAGCTAAAAGACATCCGCAAAGACACCATTGCCGTCATTGAGGCCAGCACCCTGGATAATATCGATGCACTAGGAACCGCTCCCATCAAAAACTTTGTGCGGCAGCTCAGTGATATCGTCTACCGCATCAGCATCCTCAATGAGACCATCAAGGAAGTAGAAGGAGGTTTCTACAAAGACCTGGACCACATCACCCATGGCTACGAGGCTGTTAATCACGACTGGTTAGATGCCCACGACATCAACCACCGCGACCCCCAACCCGATTGCAGGTGGTACACAGACTACTACCCCAGCGCCCCCCTGGACATAGCCATGGATACCAACGCCAGGATAAACAACATAGTCACCGGCCAGGGTACCAGTAGCGTCTACCGCCTACAGGGGTCCATGTACTACGAGGGACGGTTCCAACTGCTCCTCGATCAGTGGAACGACTTCTACAAATACCACCCTACCAAAGAGGTCAACTACTTCCACGATCACACCGATATAAAAGGCCGACCTGATGCCGATATCGACATCTCTGAGGAAGTGGTGCATATCCTGGAGGACAAAGGGTGGACCGTACATAAGAACTACATAGGTCCCCAGCCCAGCCATAAAGCCAGGCACACCATGTGGGAGCGTTTGTTCAGTGGTACCTACCCAGACTACCCCAAGTTCAGGTACAACACCAGCACAGCAGAGTACTGGGCAGAGCGTGCCCGCATGACAGGTACCATAATAGGCAAGACAGGCTTCGAGAAGGATAAGCGGGACGAGAAGAAGGCAGGCTTCCCACAAAACAAAGCACCACACATCACCGATGCAGGTGATACCCTACTCATAGGAGCCGTGCAGCTCCGTGTCCACGAAGGTGGAGACTTCCCGCTGTAGCTAGTACCCACACACCACCCAGATCATATACGGATGCCTTTTTTCCCTATGCAGATGCACATGGCCGATAGTGCGGGGCGCAGAGACGAGCATGATACCTACTTCTCTCAGCCCCAAAAACACTTATAAACAGCTAATTGCCAGTTTATTGTAACAAGAACAATTACAATAACCACCGATAAAAGCACACAAAAACTAAATATATTAGCAAGAAACTAACTGTATTCATGTCGAAATATGAGGAACTGGACAGTGTACGTAAAGGAAATAGTAGCTATCAGGGATACAAAGGATATGTAGAACAGCACTATAATCTACCAGACAAAACGATCAACACATACTACGATAATGGACTATCTGTACAAGACATACTAAGAATGGAAGACAACAACAACAAAATAAAATTCGCGGAGATCATCATAAACTGGAAAGATGAGTATGGGGAAGGATCCAAGACCTTTTATACCTCACAAGAGGCTCGGAAGTTTATGGAAAACGCCACCAAAATAAGGGAATACCTGGCCACTCAACCCAACCAAAGGAGATAGAGGCGGAACCAATTGACTGAAGGGAATTTTTTTATATAAAAAACTAAAACTACTTTTAAGGCGTTACTAGTAACACTATCCACTTTTTCTCAAGTATCAAAATATGAAAGCTTCACGAGTTGTCGTTAAGAAAACTAGGATGATGAACGCTCAAAAGTTTATAGGCCTAGTAAAGCAGAATCCTAACTCCATCAAGTCAAGTAAAATGATTACTCCTAAACTAGGATCGGGTAATATTCAACCAGTTTTCGAAGTTGAAACAAAGTAATCAAAAAGGCAAAAACCTACAGGCAACCCCCCCTGCGCTACCTCCGAACCTAGTACAAGATTTTATAAACGTACAAGCCGCCGAGGCTCAAAACCAAGCGCAGGAACTGCAAATCCGCAATAAGGAAATCGACAGGCAGTATGATCATGCAAAAGAAGTACTCAAGGTGGAAGGAGAACTTCTAAAAAACAAACCAAAAGAACATCGACTAACAATATTGACCTATTCAGGGATTGTAGTAGTAATCATTCTACTCTTCGCCGGTGTTATCTATGTCTTGATCAACATAGGACAAAAGGAGATGGCGGAAAATCTGATAAACTGGACCGGGCGTGTGGTTGTAATTGCTATCTCCTTTTTGCTTGGTAGGCTTAGCGGTTTAAAAAAATGGAAGAAACAGAGCAACCCTGCAGAGGTTATAGATTAAAATAAGGGGCTTGCCTGCGGCCCGGGCTGTCCGCTATTACCCGCCATAGCCTTGCAAAGGCGGACGACCAACGTGCTGCCCACCATCCCTAAGCCCTACAAAAGATTAGTCTTTCTTTCTGAAGATGTGGCGACCTGCTAAAATATCAAAAGAGAATCCTACCAAACTTGAAGCTGTTCCGATGGCAATAAGTGAATCTTGATTTTCTAATGCACCCCACGTAACAATACCAGTACCAACCAACTGTAGAATTTTCCCAATCATCCGCTCTTCACCGAAGCGATAAACATTGTGCTCTATATCTGTGGTATATCGATCAAACTCGGTGGCCACAGGAATGATAACCATGTTATCTAATGGTACCTTAGAAATACGGTATTGTACTTTATGCCTAGAAAGAGCCCTGGAAATATTTGTAGGTGGTTCCTGTGTGAAGCAAGCAAGATTTATGCGCTTGATAGGAATAACGCCAGACTCTGTGTAGAAGTATTTTACATTATCAGATACCTTCCCTGTAAGCATTACCCGCTTATCTGTTCGGTTCTTCATACGAAAGAGGGCATCTACCTGGGCGACGGAAGTGAAACCAAGAACTAGCAGAAGGGACAAAAAAAGAAATCTCATAACGGAGGTGTGTTTGATTGATGATGGACGAATATAAAATATTTTCTTACCTTTGAAGTGCTACAAAATACATTATCATGACTTTCCTTAGAAGTTTCTTATTTAAAATATGGCAGGGGCGCCACTCCGTGGTTGTGTATTTTGTAGCAAAAATTCCGTCCCTGCCTACCTTATTACACGTAAATTTTTGCTACAATGAACAATTTCACGAACGTACTGGAGCTGTATAGCAGCCACAAAGCCATGTACCTGGTAGATGAACTCAGCCGGGTGATCAGCCACTACATGCAGGCGAGGCAACATTATACAACCTTACACACCGGAGGCTGTGAGCAAGAGTATCAGGAGCACCTGACTGTACTCAAGGAGCTGCGCGAGGTAGCCACACACATGGCCACGCTCCCCACGCGCTGCCTGATGGCCCAAAACGATGACCTGAAAGTGAACCTGGACCCGTGGGTGAAGTACCTGGAAGAAAAGGAAGTGGACTATATAGCTATGATACTGCGCAGCATCGATGACCGTATGGCCCAATACCTCAAGCCGGAAGCCATCGCCGAATACCAGCAGTGCCGTGGGGTAGTACAGCGGTTTTTGCTATATTTCATCAACGAATACAAATTGGTAGCGTGATGGGGTTAGACGAATCGAAATTCGAAAAGGAACTCTCAGAAAACTGGGAAGATTGGGAGAAGAGAAGCCCGGAAGAGCAGGCTTTTATCAAACAGAGAGTAAAAGAGGATATTAGCATGAACATCGCACGCCGATCCGCTCTAAACACCCTTGTTCCTTCTTCTTTCAAAATAGGGGCTGATTTACCCTATAGTGGGCCAGATGAATTTGTGCCGGATTCTTCGGCAATCGATTTGGATTCAATAACATTCAAATCTCGTAAAAACTGGATTTCACAAGCTAAGCAAATACCTACCCACCCAAGGGAAAACATGTACAAGGGTGGTGACCTTGATTTTCTAATGATCGCGGAAGTGGACTTGAAGGAGGAATTGGAAAAGTTTGTGGAGTTTCTGAAAAGTAAGCAATACGATTTTAGCGCCCCGATGCCTGATGTCGTTCAAAGGTATCTAAATGAAAAGCAGTCGTAAATAAGATAACAGTAACCTAATAACTAAAGCCCGGCAGGAATGTCGGGCTTTCTTTTTGTCCTAATCTCCCTGTGGTACTCCATGCACTTTCGTAGATATGGAGATATCCAGAAATAAGATGCTGGAGCGCATGCGCACGAAGGTGCGGGGGCAGCTTCCGAAGTTTAGCATTCGGGCGGTCACGCTCAACAAACGCCAGGGTACCGGTGGGGAATTGCTGGAACTGGAGAAAGTGCAGCTGCCGGCAAAGGAGGCCACTCTTCGACCTTTCGACAAGATCAAGGCTCAGGGGGCCACCCTTCGAGAGCCTCAGGGTGCCGCAAAACATCCTAACCACGGTGCGAATGGCACGATAAACGTGCTGTTGCCAAATATGCAGATACGCAAGGTGCATCTGCGGCTGATTACTCGATTTAACGGAATGAAGGTGATATGAGTGAGTTTATTACCAATCCGGAAGCGACGATCTTCATCAGCCCTGCTGCAGGGGCAGTGTATGAGGAAATAAAGGGGGCTAAGCCACGCAAGCAGCACACGCTGGAGAACGACCAAAATATAGCCACCTATGACAAAATAGCTCACTGGGGCGATGCTAACGATTTCCCGCAACAGGTACTGACCGAAATAGAGAAAAATAGCGACCTGGGTGGTATGCTGGATCTACAAGCTCGGGCACTGGTAGCGGGTGGCGTGGGCTACCGGGTGGTGGACATGGCCTCAGGTGAGGTGATGCCTAAGAAAAGGATACTGGAAATAGAACAGTTTCTAAGAAGGAACTGGGCTTATCCGCTGCGAGCGGCTACGGACTTATACAAGTACATCAATGTATTCCCCCAGATATCGGTAAGTGACAACCGTGAAAAGTTGGTATGGCTGGGCACCAAAGAAGCACCCTTCTGCCGCCATGGACTGCAAAACCAAAAGACAGGCCGCATCAATCACACGTATGTGAACTCTGACTGGGCATCGCACGATGCGGACCACAAGCTGACGGAGAAGATACCGGTGATAGACCCGATGTATGACTTGCCCGAGGATGTGAAGAAACGAACGGACGGCCCACACTACACGTACCCCATATCCTACCCTACGGGAAAGATTTACTATCAGCTGGCCAACTGGAATGCGCTCCGCAAAAGCAAGTGGCTGGAACTGGCCAATAAGATACCGGCCTTTAAGCTGGCGGTAATGAAAAACCAGATCACTCTCAAGTATCACATACAGATACCGGAGTACTACTACGAGTGGAAGTATGGTAAAAAGACCTGGGGAAACTATACGGATGCAGAAAAGAAGGCTAAGAAAGAGGAGCAGATTAAGAGCATAAATGACTACCTGCGGGGAGAAGAATCAGCGGGGAAGAGCCTGTTTACTGGATACAAATTTGACCCGGTTCAGATGAAGGAGTATCCTGGTATTAAAATAGAGCCGATCGATGATAAGCTAAAGGACGGCATCTACCTGGAAGACACGGTGGAAGCGACCATCAAGCTATTTACTGCTCTGACGCTGGACCCATCGATACTTGGTATAGTGCCTGGCAAAGGGGGTAGCAACCGATCCGGATCGGATAAGCGGGAAGCCCTGAACATCTACATCAGCCTGATACAGCCTCATGCGCAGCTGCTGCTGCAGCCGTACGAATTTGCCAGCGACTATAACGAATGGAATAACGAGGAGCAGATAATAGAGTGGTACTTCAAAGCTCCCCACTTGCAGACGCTGGACCAGGTGACACCAAAAGAACGAGAAACCACTCCTAACGAGGAATGATATGCTACTGAACGACGTGGATTTTAAGGAACAAATGGGCAGTATATCGAAGGGATTTACCTTCTCGAAGATAGCCAAAGATGTGGATCGGGTGCAGACTAAATTTGTAGCACAGATACTGGGAGATACGCTACTGGCAAGCCTGGAAACGGCCTACGCTGGCACGCCTACTACAGCCGAGCAAAAGCTGATTGATAAGGTGCAGCCGGCACTGGCTCACCTGACGCTATGGGTGTATCAGCCCAAAGGCAATGTGATACAGACTGACCAGGGGGTGATGGCTCAACACACCAGCGATCTTAAACCGGCTTTTCAATGGCAAAGCCGTGAGTACCGACGCAGCCTACTATCCATAGGATGGGAAGCGCTGGATGAACTGATAGCCCACCTGGAAAAAGTAGCCGCCACTGACTTCCCTACATGGTTGACCAGCGATGGCTGTACGCTAGTACGTGAACACTTCATACCCACTGCTAAAATATTCACAGAATATGTGGCGAAAATGAAGGGCAGCCGCTACCAGTACCAACAAGTGAAGTCGACCATGGGGCGGGTGGAAAAAAAAATGATCCCCTCTATAATCAGCCAGTCGCTGTATGACCAGATGAAAACGGAGGACAAAGCGGACTCTCTGACGACTGCCAACGCTAAGCTAATGGACAACATATGCGGGGCTATAGCGCATCTGGCCTGGGCTGAAGCGCTGGTAGACCTGACGGTGGATGTAGATGAAGAAGGAGGCGGGTTACTGGTACACAACAGCAGCTTTGCCGGGACGGTAGACGGACAAACCGCGGCAGCAGGGGGTACGCTCTCTGCTATGGTGGACCACCACCAATCGATAAGCCGGGAATATCAGGAAAGCCTGCGCGACCAACTGTATGCCGCTCCTGATGACTATCCCCTTTGGAAAGCCAGTGACCTATATGAGGAAGAGCAGCCGAGTACGGAAGTGCAAAACGAAAAAGATAGCGGGGTATTCTACTTCTGATATGGACAATCTATACCAAATATTGACTTTTCTTTTTGGAGCTACGGGCATTGGCACCTTCGTCATAAAATGGTGGCTTGGGCAACGTGAAAAGCGAAAGGACATTAGCACCCTGCTTGCTGGCCTAAGCAACATCTACAGCAAGATGCAACAGCTACTGAACGAGACTGACGCCAATCGTTTTCTCATTCTCAAGGCGGAAAACGGCGGTGGTAGACCGAAAATTGGTAGTACAATCAATGTATCGGTACTCTACGAAGTACTTTCCGGATTACCCTCCATAAAAGACGACTATCAAAAGCTTCCGGTAGACAATGAATACATAAGCATGCTGGCAGATGCAAGCTCTCACGGACATACAAGCCTTGTGGTAAGTGAGATGCCTCCATGTATATTAAAAGACATCTATGTAGCTGAAAACGTCAAGTATAGTGAGATACACTATCTCTGTGAGACTCCTAAAGCATTCTACTACTGTAGCATAGCCAGCACGATCACTACAAACTTCAGCGGAGCTAAGTCCAGAAACAGCATTCATCTATCGGTAAACAACATCAAGAACATCATGAAAAAGCTGGTGAAATGAAGAACACGTGCATGGTAGCGAATCACTATTATCCTGTACCCTCCTGCATGAACGAGCTGACAAAAACGCAGCTGGTACTGCTTGCGCTTGTATGGCACACAGTGAAGGACTTGCAGCGCTTGCAGTGGCTTAGCCTGATGATACTCCTTCAACTCTGGAAGCGCCCTCGCTTAACCTGGAACTGGTACTTATGGCTAAATCAGGAGGATAGGGCAAACAACCTGATCTTATTGGAATTTCTATTCTACAATAAGGAGGAACGGCAGAAAAAAGGAGACTACCTGACACAGTGTAAGATAGGAAGTCTGAAGGGTCTAAAATGTGCGGTGCCTGTTGGATCGAAAGATATGCTGGGATATTTGGTGTACAGGCAGTTTATCGCTTGTGAAATTGCTTTTGTCCGCTACCACAATGCACTGAAGGAAAAGAAATCAGATGAAGCTGAAAAGGAACTAGCGGTACTCTGTGGAAGCCTATACACCCATAATGGTGAATGGTACCACCATGATGAGGAGCGCTACGCACGGGACGGGGCGAAAATCCCTAAACGTTACCAGTGGGCAATTAGCTGGTGGTATGAGGGGTGCAGAAGTGACTGGATGCCGATGTTTCCTTATGTGTACCCAAAACACACCCTTCGACAAGCTCAGGATGACGGATCAGAAGATAACACCCTCAATGAAGCCGCGGCGTTTGATGATGGCGGAAAGGCTTGGGCGCATGTACTGAAAAAGCAGGCGGGACCGGCATTTAAGGTAATGGATATGGCTTACACGGCGGCGGATATAGCCCTGAGTGATCTGGATGATAAACTGCTCGAAGCAAAGGAAAGGGAGGAAAGAAAATGATCGACCTGACGCTAATAGACGCTTACTTCTTGGATGTGGCTACACACATCTTGAGCCACACGGCCAGCAATAAACGATTTGCTTATAACATAGATGAACTGAAGGCCGGTAAACGAGACGCACACCCTTGCCTGGAGCCTACCATGGCCCTAGATGAGGTACGCGCGCCTCTGGAATACAATAGCGGATGGACAGGTGTGAACTCTCATGGCTTTTGGATACTGAAGCATCTGGAAAAACAGGACTGGGCCAATGAAAATGTGGTGGTAGAGGAATGTAATGTGCTTGCAAAAAAGACACTATCCAAAATGACTTATGAGTTTAACGAGGAAGAATCGACCATAATGAAGTTTTTGGACCCGACTAGCATAGAAATACGCAAGGTGGGTCCGGAACTGGATACTTTTTTTGGGGTGTATGTGAGCTATGCGTTGCGGCAAACGGTAGATCTAACCTACAATGCGAGCGACTGGACTTAACCCTTCGACAGGCTCAGGGGGAACATAAAATGAATTGTGAAAAATGAGTATAGGGCAGGCATATAGCAACGAAACGGAAGTATTCTTCGACCAATGGCTGCGGCGCACGGTGGATATAATGGAAGGGCGCATCAGTGATATGGGCATAGGTGAATCGGATGAACTCCGGAACTCGCTAAAGACGGACTTGAAACGACTGGCGAGTGGCTACATGGAAGGTGAAATCACTTTTTTGGAGCGAGGGCGATTTGTGGATATGGGTAGTGGCCGTGGGTACAGCTTCGGGCGGAGTACTCGTGGTGATCAGGACTTGCAGGAAGGGAGGCACAAGAAGGGGCGCAAGCCTAAAAAGTGGTACGGAAAAGTATTCTACGGACGACTCAATGACTTGCAGGGTGCTGTAGGGCTGAAACTGATGGATGCGGTAAAGGAGAGTTTCAGTACCCTTCGAGAGCCTCAGGGCACTTAACAGAGATAATGGCAGTAAAAAACGATATCGTAAAAACGACCGTCCTGATGGACGGAAAGCAGAGCCTCAATGAGCTGGGTAAGCTGGAGATGGAGCTGAGTGAACTGCGCCAGGTAACCAAAGCCCTGAAGAAGGACACTGACAAGTACAACAAGGCCCTCGAGCGCATGCGCGGGGTGCGCAAGGATATCAAAAAACGCCGTGAGGAGCTGGGACTGGAAGGAATGACACTGCAGCAGCTGGTACGCTACCAGCGGGATCTTCGACGTGAAATTACTAACACCACTACCCGAGGCACCAAGGACTATGAAAAGCTACGCCAAAAGCTAGTACAAGTAACGGCACAGGTAACTAAGCAACGAATGGAAATGCGCGGCATGACGGGTGCGTGGGTGCAGCTGGGCCAGTCGGTAAGGCAGTCGCTAGCCATGTTTGGCCCGGTGGCGGCTATAACGAGCCTGATATATGGCCTTGGTGCTGCCATCCGCTCAGTCGCTCGTGATAACATTACCCTCAGTGACACGATGGCTGACGTGCAGAAAAACACGGAGCTGACCAATGATGAATTGGCGGTGCTGATGGACCGTCTGGAAAACCTAGATACGCGCACCAGCAAACAACAACTACTTGAACTGGTGACGATCGGCGGTAAACTGGGCATACGTGGAGTGCAGGACCTGGAAGGGTTTGCCAGTGCGGCGGATAAGATAAATGTGGCACTGGGTGAAGACCTGGGCGGTGACCCGATAACGACACTGCGTGAACTCGGTAAACTAACGAACACTTTTAAGCTAAAGCAAAAGTTTGGCATAGAAGACAGCCTGCTACGTGTGGGATCTGTACTGAATGACCTGGGCCGTAGCAGTGAAGCCAATGAGGAAAGGATAGCGGACTTTACTAAAAGGATGGGGCCAATGGCCGCTGCGGCAAATATCTCTATAGAAGACATCATGGGGCTTGGTGCCGCCGCCGACCTGATGGGACTGAGCATGGAAGTAGCTGGAACGGCTACCAGCCAGATCATCGGTAAAATGGTAGCCAACAGGTCAGACTATGTGCAGTTTGCCCGGGATACTAAAAACAATCAGATAAGCCTGGAAGACTTTACCACGCTGCTGAACACCGACACGAATGAGGCGCTACTATCGGTACTAAGGGGACTAAATGGCAACAATGAAGCCATGACGGACTTTATTGACAGTCTGGGTGATATGGGACTAGAAGGTCAGCGGGTACGCCAGGTGATAGCCGGACTGGCCGGGGGCATCGAAAATGTGACGGAACAACAGGGGATTGCGAAACGTGCATTTGAGCAAGGGAACTCGGTAATAGAAGAATTTAACCAAAAGAATCAAACCGCAGGGGCGAACCTGGCGAAGATTGGCAAGGCCATCAAAACCAATTTCATCAATAGTGGCATGGTGCGATGGCTGGAGCGGGTGACGGCTAAGTTGGTGGAGTTTATAGAAGTGCCGGTGAGTGAAGTGCTAGCAAAAGAAATTGTACAGCTCAATATGCTACACATAGAACTGAAAGCGGGAAATACTGATAGAGCCAGGAGGCTGGAAATTATAAATTCTCTGCAAAAACAATACCCAGGAATTTTAGGAAATATAAATGCCGAAACAATAAGTAATGATGAACTTAGTAAGAAACTGAAGGAAGTCAATGAACAGCTGATAAATCGTATTGTAATAGCTAAAAAAGAAGAAGAAATCGCTGAACTAAATAACTCGGCAGCAGAAAGAAAACTGGACCTCCTGGCTAGAGAAGATGAACTCAAAGAGAAAATGGCGGAGATCGCCAATAAATACGACCTTGAAATACCTGAGGGTGAAACTCTGCTCGATCAGGCGGAAGCCATGCAGGAATTTAGCAACAAGCACCGTGGAGCGCAGGGAATAATGTTTAATCCATTTGCCCAACTAGGAAAGGCAATGAGGGACTACAATGCCACATTAGTCAGTTTTAAATCCCTGAACCAGCACGCTCAAGAATTGGTAGATGAAAAGAACTCATTGAAAATAAAGCTGTTCGGAGAAGGAGGCAGAAACTCAGAAGAGCAGTCGGACTTTGAAAAGTCTAACTTGAATTCCCTGCTAGCTGCTGCACAAACGTCAGATTTTTCTACACCAGAACCTAATTTAGAAGAGACTCCAACTCAATCAGGATCGACTAGCAAAATGAAACGTGATGAACTTGATAAAATCGATTCGAAAGGCATCGACGAAATTAAGGATGTTACTCAGGAGCTGATCGAACTAGAAGACACGCGCACTGGACAACTCATAGAGAACTCCAAAAAACGGCAAGCTGAGCAAGCGAAGGAAAGGGCACTGATGGAGCAAATGATAGCCTTCCAGGTAGAAAGCAGCATGCAAGCGGGTCTACAAGCGGAAAGCTGGAAGGAAGCTGGTGAGATCATGAAGCAGCAGCTGCGTGAGCTGATCGTAGGTGAAATAAGCCGAGCGATCTCTATCCAAATAACCAAGGCTATCATGACACTACCAATCCCCCCACCCTTTAACCTGGCAGTAGCGACTGGGCTAGGTGTGGCCGCTGGCGCTGCTATTAATCAGGCAATACCCTCTTTCTACTACGGTGGTGAAGTTGGGGAAACGGGCCATGGTATGGGCCAATATGGCGGCGATAAGTACGGCAACTTCTCTGGGATGTATGCCACACACGGCGGGGAATTTACAACACCAGCATGGGTACGTGGATACCCTGATGTGCAGGCGGCTATAGGTGTGACGAAAGCCCGTATGAATGGAACAACAATGACTACTCCTCCTGCTCCCGGATCTGTGAACGTGACAAGCACACTGGATGCTTCAGGGATGGACTCGGTTGCCACGAAAATGGAAATGGGCATTACCATGTTTGCGGATTTGGTAAATGTCCTAAGAGAACACGGGATAGAGGCGAAAATTAGCAAAAGAGAAAGCGCACGACTTTATGAAACAGGACAAGAGGAATATGCTAAAAAAGAAAGTGCAAGGGACCGTGGTAGAATCTAACCCGAAGGGACCCTGTGGCCTAACTACTTGTCAGATAGAAAGGGTAGCGCCGGCTCATACTCCATATGGAGAAATGGAGCAGGGACACTGCAAGACGTGTGACAAAATCGTAAATCTAACGAACAGCATCGCATGAGTGTAGCACTAACCATACAGCCTTTAATACCCGCGCTATCGCTTAATCCCTGCGTATATGTGGTGTCTACTTCTGAAACCGGTAATGACTGGTACATACGGTGCTACCTGTGGATAGAAGACACTCCGGAAAGTGACACATGGACCAATGTAGCAGATCTGATACAACCTGTGATCGATGGCACCGCGGAGATCAACCTGCAACCCTACCTGAATGAAGTACTGGAGTACAATATACCTGACCCAGGAGCGGATCAGGTGCAGGTGATGACAAAGGTGAGCAGACGGTATAAGGTGGAGTTTTTTGAATTTAAATACTCCGACCTGGAATTGATAGAGGAAGTGTATCATGAAGATGGAGCGGTAGGGTATAAAGACATAACTGCCCTGGAAAATAGCCAGGCATATCTGATCGTGCTGGACAAACCGTATGATGACCTTAAAATACAAGACGGATCGACTGAGTTGGACTGTGATGCTCCCAGTGGATACCTTGTAAGCAGTGGATCCACTAACTACACGAAAATAGGTAAGCTATATCATCATGCTGTCACGACCACCACAGCTAACTTTGACGAAATACACGTGCCTTCTGATACGAAGGTGCAAATCTATAAAGTGACCTTCCGAACCCACGGTCAGGACACTCGCGAGCCCTTTGCGCTAAAGGCCGGAATAAGCAAAGAACTGCTACATAAGCCACTGGCAACCCCTGATGATCCTTCCAACCTGGTGGCCACCGCGCAAAGCGCGAGTGCTATACAGCTGACATGGGATGATAATAGTGATAATGAAACAGGATTTGTACTCCAAAGATCTACGGATGAGGTGACCTGGGCTAATCTGGTGACGCTCGGGGCTGGAGTAACGACCCATACCGACAGCACGCTCAGCGAAGGGCAAACGAGGTACTACAGGGTGAAAGCGATCACTGGAACCAAAAGCAGCGGCTACAGCAATGTAGCCAATGCCACCACGTTCATTCCATTCATTTTCACAGTAAACACAGCCAATAGTGGTGTAAGTACCAGCACGCAGTTCAAGCTTCCTTTAATCAGTTCTGGTACTTATGATTTTACTATTAACTGGGGTGATGGGAATAGCGACACAATAACCAGTTACAATCAATCTGAAATAACACATACTTACTCCACGTCTGGTACCTATAGCCCAGAAATAGAAGGGCAACTATTGGGATGGGCATTTAACAATACAGATGACTGTCTTAAAATCACACAGATCAGCAAGTGGGGCAACTGGCAAAGTAATGGAGCTGTAAACGTTTTAGGTCAATCTGCCTGTTTCCGTGGATGCACTAATTTGGATGTTACTGCTACAGATGCTCCGGACTTGAGTCAATGCGTCAGTTTGTGGGCTTTTTTTAGCGGTTGCACCTCGCTATCATCCAATACAAACTATAATAATTGGGATGTAAGTACCATCCTGGAGTTTCGCACATGCTTTATCAATTCAAATTTTAATAATGATCTGGATAATTGGGATGTTTCAAACGGAACGACATTTCACCAGATGTTCAGCGGAAATTCAACGTATAACAGCAGCACGGCTGGTTGGGATATCAATGGAACTATCGAGGCTATGTTCCTTAACTGCAGCGCATTTACCGGCATTGGCCTAAACACGTGGAATGTTGATGGTGCCACAGGCAACTTAAACGACATTTTTGAAGGGACAAACATGAACGCAGATATATCCGGGTGGGACCCTTCGGGTATTACTGGAGGGTGGCGACATTTCGTGAAGGACAATACTGACTTTGATCAGGACATCAGCAGTTGGTCTAATATAGAGTGTTCTGGGCAAGGTGCTTTTGAGGGTGCTACCGCCTTTGATAGTGAACTCCCAAGCTGGACGGTGAAAAATAACTGCAGCAGTATGTTTAGCGGTGCTACTTCCTTTACCGGTTTAGGGCTGAGCACCTGGACCATAGGCACCGTAAATAGCTTTGCCAACTTTCTGGACAACACGGCAGTAACATCGAGCACAATGGACGCGATATTGAATGCATGGGCGGCCCTGGGCACGATACCTAGTGGTATCACTTTTGGAGCTACTAACTGCACGCGAACCAGCGCTTCTGATACTGCTATCAGTACACTTGAGACCACTCACTCCTGGACATTTGTAGGACTAACAAAAGTTTAAATAAAAGATAATGCCAACATACGTAATACCATTTGCAGACAACCCTACTAAAGCTTCTCGATTGGACGAAATCAATGCGGCAGGAATCGCTGCAGGCTTTATAGACGGTGAATACAATCCTGCTGACGATACAGATTATCTGCCAGTATTGGAAGGGTACACAGCAGAACAATTGGCAATACTATTTACTGATGCAGAATTAGCGAGTAAACTACCACTGACGGTCGGTATCACTTTTGATGACCCTGGTGACTACAAAATATTTTTAAACGACAGGATTATACTAAGTGCTAAAAATGATGCGGGTTTGCGTATGATGTACGAAGTGGAATCCAGTAGCACTGCCACTGCTTCATTAAATGAAAATATACTAAAACCTACGTCAGTCGGTACCTTAGTGATAAGAGCTAAACTCAATGATGAAACTCAAGTACACGTATCAGATAAGCCCCATGCGGATATAACCATCAGTGTGACCGAAGCCTCCAAATTTGAAAAGGCATCGAAGTATGTAAAAATGACTCAGGACC
The DNA here is from genome assembly GCA_965215825.1 of Cyclobacteriaceae bacterium. Classification (GTDB taxonomy): domain Bacteria; phylum Bacteroidota; class Bacteroidia; order Cytophagales; family Cyclobacteriaceae; genus JAWPMT01. The sequence goes on from CBDCEM010000003.1 coordinate 5,309,019, forward strand.
TGGGGCACGATCTACCGATCCTAATTGGCATTTTCTCAAAATTTACTAATGATGATATTCATAACTTTCAAATCAACTACATCGATCAGGACACTTTTAATGTTAAGCTCCACAACGGAGATAAAGAAGCTGATGAAAATCTGAAAGACGACTATGTAGCTCGCCGACTTGTCAGCGCCATAAGTAGGGAAGTACGGGCGCTATATGAGGAAAGGGCTATAGATATGGTCGAAATAGGGAATAACCTATGAGTCGTCCCACCTTTACCGGAGACTATCAGCTACTGACCACTAAGGCGGATAAACGCAGGCTGAGCACTACAGACCCTGAGTATGTGTATGTGTGTCCAATTGCTGATATGACTGGGGCAAACCTGTATGCTAAGGCCTACTACAGTGACGCCACCACTAACGTGCATACGGTGAGTCTGAGCAACCTTAATAAAGGGGAAACAAAATGTGTGGACATAGGCTATGCTGCAATTGACTATGTCAGCAATATACCATCTGGTGAATCGATCTCGAAAATAGAAATATACGTGGGTACTGCTGATACTGAAGATAGCGGAGATAAACTCACGTACATTCCCTATACTGCTATAAGTGACCAGAAACTGCGCGTGTACTACGTGAATAGCTACGGAGGTATGGACAGTTTGATATGCATCGGCGACCGGACCGAATCGGTAGAAAGTGACTACCAGATAGCCAGCGCTGAAATAGACTATGATGGTGTGCTGCAGGAAAGTCCGCAATTCACCATACACAATAGCCGCGGCCGTCGATCCTTTGAAATATACACAGGTCACCTGCCCGAAAAAGAAGCTGAGGCGCTCCGGGAACTGGGAGTAAAAAAACCTGTATGTATTCATGAAACGGTAAATGCAGTTGAGACTTTACTACCTGCAATACTCGATGGGAATGGCGTGGCGCTACCCTCGCAAAGATCCACACTGCACAACCAGGTGATCAGGCTGAGGTATGCGTGGGAAGATATGGCTTTTGACAGGGTGCAATGAAAGGGGTTCTTGGTATACGATATGGCACCACAGAGTTGAAGCTTTTTCCAGCTTCGCGTCTTACATGGAGAAACGAAGACGATATTCTGAACTATGATAATATAGGCCAGCGACACACTTTTTCATACGATCTGCCGTATGAGGGAAATGCGCAAATACTGGAATGGGCCGGAAATCCGGTTAGCTCTCAGACCTACAAAACGCATGAGGGGTTTTACATCACTTTTGGCGGAAACATCTGGTTGGAAGTGGTATTTACCCACACAGACACGGTGGTAGACGAAAATATTTCTGGCACCTTTAGCACAGTAAATGCTACTTTTTTCGATAATAAGGATGTGAGCATCCGCACACTGCTGAAGGAGGTCCGATGGAATAATATACCTGGAAATGAAATAGCAGGGGTACGGTACATCGACAATCCCTACCCCGAGTTTCACTACTACGGGCACCAGCTATACTTTGAATCTGCTGTGAGCGAAAATAGTCTGGTGGTAAATAAATCAGCAGCATACCAGGTACCATCCTTCTATCTGATGGACCTGATAAAAGAATGTCTGGTTGCAATAGGTATGGTGCTAAATGATAATCTCTCAGTGATCGGTGATGACATCAGAAAACTAGGACTAATGCACAACCGCAAGCAGGAGACACTGAATGAAGGCTACGTATCAGACTATCTGACGGCCATCTCACTAATAGAGCTACTCAAGATACTGACGGGGGTAACAGGTAGTAGCCTGGCCATAGGCACTGATCTGCGCGTGCTTGAGATAAATGACCTGACACGTGTAAATAACCGTGATCCGGTCAATCTAACGGGAAGAATAAACCGAATAGTGGAAACAGAGCTATCAAGAGTGAAAAAAGTGCGCGTGCACTACGACCTGAGTGATGACCATCTACTAGAAGACACAACATTGCCATCCGGGGACTATCTGGGAGAATATGATACGGTAGCTGCTTTCGAAACCGCAGCCAGTAATGAGGGCGAATACGGGTTTGTAAAGATTGAAAACGCCTACTATCAGTACCTGACTGTGAATAGTTCGCTGACAGGGGTGCGCAAAGGAATGGACGTGGCCCCCTATGAAAGTAGTAGCCAGGGCCCTACGAAAGACATTCCTATAACTGCATGCCCAGCGGAAAAACACAGGTATGTCTACATCGAGATGAATGTGACCAATATCGATATAGATGAAAATACATTTTATCTGCAACTACTGGGGTGGGACGAAGATCCGAACGCATTTTTATCTATCGGAGACTACATCCTGGTGGAAGAGGATACCTCTGGCAAAACGCTGAACGAACCTCACTATGAACCCTACTACAGAGAGGTGACAAATATTATAACTGGCGCGGGGCCTACATACACCGTGCGGTTCTCTGCATCTACCAACGACCACACGGAAAAGGTGAATAAAATAACGATACGGAAGACGCTGAACCGATACATTCCTGTGGTAGGAGGTGTACCATACGAACCTTACAACCTAAAAGAGCAGGGCCAAGAATGGAAGGTGCCACGCCTGGTACTGATACATGGCACTCAGGATGATATGGACAGTGGTACCTATGAGATGGCTAGCTGCGACAATTTGGACAGCTCTGGAACAGTAATAGGCACCTACACGCTAAATACCACAACGAAGAATAGCATGATAAAGCACTATCACGACTTACTGACGAACTGGATATTACAAACGATGATCGTGCGGATATTCGGTTTCTTCACTCACCAGGAACTAGCAGATATCAATGAAAAAAAAGTGATGCTTACTGAAAATGGTAAGGTGCGGCTAAAGGAAGAAGAACTAGAAGCTACTCAGCATGGAGGCCGTGAGGTGCAGATAGAAGGCTATAGAATTTAGTCCTAAGTTCGGAAGGATTGCTGCTTGTAATTTTTCGACCTATATAAAAAAACTGATTGAATAACTATGAACAATCTCGGAATTGAAAATTTAAAAGCAGTCGCGCTCTTTGGAATTAATCTAGCTGAAAGTCTGGACAAAAAGCTGGAAGATGGTAAGATCAATTTATTTGAAGGAATCGGATTACTGAAGGATCTGAAAGATATACCTGATGTGATAAAGGCCGCACCGGCTGCCGTCGAGGAACTGAAGGATCTAGATCAGGATGAACGTGAAGAACTGGTGGCGCTGGTACAAAATGAGTTGGATCTACGTAATGATAACGTGGAAAAGCTGGTGGAACGTGGCATCAACCTGACCAGTGAGATCGCCGGGCTGATAGAGGATGTGCGGGCGATGAAGGAAGATTGAAGTTTTCGTGAAAAACTGTGAAAGCCTCTGTTTTATGGCAGAGGCTTTTTTGTATGTATACAAATAGTCAAGGTCCAAATTAATATTGACAACTATTAATTCATCTGGTGAATTATCACAGTATTGTGATAATATTCGTATTTTTATTGTAAATAAATCCCAATAAGATGCATTCTCATTACGAAAAAACGTACATAGGTCAGGTACTGCAGGGGTTGAGCCAGCTGGGCAACGCCTTATCCGGAGGGCATGCGGATGTAAGCATCAGTGCCCGTATAGGCCAAAAGAGCAAACGCAACAGGTACTGGCGTTTTGCCAATGATCTGGTAGACTTTACGTTCTTCCCAGTGGATGGACGCGACCACTGCTACAAGGCCTGGCAAAAGGACAAGGACGAATCCTATATCGCCACTGGAAACTTCCTGACCTTCGGGATACTAACGCTGCTCTTTACTGGGGTGTGCCTACTACTGATTCCCATCACCTGGACTCTGGGATGGTTATATGTAGGTCTCTTTAAATGAATTGTCATCGGGAAGAGGAATCCTAATTATAGGATTTTATTCGAATTATTTTGTGATAATATTCATGTTTTTATAATAATATTGTGATTTTTTTCATAATATTGTATGAATCACTCTCAAGCACGATGATAGTTTGGTGTCTATCTGAGAGTCATAACTAGGTTAAAAAGACCCGCAGCAGTCGGTTGCGGGCATTTTCTCTAAAATCACAAACCTTCTCTGATATATGACTTCTGATGAAATACAAAAGGTAACCTCGGATGTGGAATCGAAATTGGCAGATGTTCTGCTATGGACCATTTGCATAGCGGTCATCACGCTTATAATCGTGATCTTCGGCGCTGAAATCATTAGCATGACTACCTCTAATAAAATGATGCTGGTTGGTCTGACGATCTGCGTGCAACTGCTGTCGTTTTACTATATAGTGAAATACTTACTGAATAAGCATCTGTCTGTATTGCCTGCCACGCAAGAACACAAGGACGTACCTATGTGGACTTTTAATCCGGAAGGGAAAAGGACGTTGACCATGGGCGAACAGGTGCGGGGTGCCCTCTACTGCGAAAATCAACAAGAGGCTGACTCCTATATGCAAGACTACTTGCAATACATGCAGGAGCATTATGCGGGGAGAATGACCATCATTGAAATGGAAGAAAGCGCACGACACCATATCATTAACTACTATCAGATGAATGGTACTGAGTATGCTCGTAATAGAATTAATCAATTCTTTTCTCTATGATATCCGATTTGATCATACCCATAGACGAAATTGACTTTCCTGTTCGCTACTGGGAAGAAGGTAGGATTATTATAGATGAAAGTAGCCGACGAGTTCTATATGCGCATGAGCTAACAGGCCAGCGCCTTGCAGAACAAATAAATGAACTGAACAAATGAAGGCTGAAGAGATCATACAGACGATTATGCGACTATTTGGCCGTCTCTCTGCTCTGGAAGCGGAAAATGAGGTACTGAAACGAATGCTCAGCGAAAAGGGTGACGACTCCCTGATTCCTCTTAAAGTGGCTACCAAGAACTGGGAATGTAGCCGGGGGTGGTTCTATGACCTGGATAAGAAATACCCTGGCGTGATCGTAAAGGTGAGCGGTAAGACCTGCGTAAACATGGGAAAGATCAATTTGCTTTTTGGTGACCCCTCTGGTGTCCCCTCTAAAAAAAAATCCCTCTCCAGTGAGTTAGGAGAAGGATTTTCGTACCCAGGGCCGGAATCGAACCGGCACGGCCGAAGCCATTGGTGTTTGAGACCAACGCGTCTACCAGTTCCGCCACCTGGGCTTAGGAATTCCCTCATTTTGGAATGAATCCGCTACCAGGGACTGGTATTCCTCTGAGGTCGCCCTCAAAAGGGATGCAAATCTAGATAAAGTTGTAATAAATCAAAATACAGATCCATTTAATTGATCAAAGTTCATTCTGACTTTCTTACATGTGCGATTATAATGTCTCTATGACTAAATTATGATTGGTATAAATATCGATCTCTGCGGCAATATGAAGGCTTTCTTCCACCATTTCTTTAGCCGTAAGATTCGGAGCGTGTTTTATCAAAGCCATGGCAGCAGGCTTCGCATAAGCACTTCCACTTCCAATTGAAGCAACGTCCATATCTGGCTCCAATACATCACCATTTCCCGAAATGATCAATATTTCGGATTTATCTGCAACGATCATCATGGCCTCCAATTGACGCAGGTATTTGTCCATTCTCCAATCCTTGGCGAGCTCCACTGCTGCACGCTTCAAGTTGCCTGAAAAATTGCTCAATTTCTCTTCAAAACGATCGAGTAATGTAAATGCATCAGCCGTGGACCCAGCAAAACCAGTTACTATCTTTCCTTCAGCCAGTTTTCTGATCTTTTTCACATTGCTTTTGGCCACGGTATTGCCCATAGTTGCTTGCCCGTCTGCTCCAATCGCAACTTGTCCATTATGTTTGATCGCCACCACGGTGGTAGCGTGTATTTCCGGTAAACTCATAGCTTTCTAATAAAAAAGATATCTCAAAATGCGAAGCTGTTATCTGGTCATCACTTTTCGCTTGTCGAAACCTGCTTTCCGCAAGTGTACGTTTTGCACTTAAGGCTCGACAGGCTCAAAATGACATATGACCGGCACTTTGAGATACCCTGCTCTTAATTTCTAATGTTATACCAATAACCTAACGGGATCTTCCAACAATGTTTTCAATGTTTTCAAGAAAGCTGCGCCAGAAGCTCCATCAACTGCTCTATGGTCGCAGGACAAGGTCACTTTCATTACGTTGCCAGGTTTCATTTCTCCATTTTTGACGATCACAGTTTCTTTGATGCCACTAACCGCCAAAATACACGCATCTGGTGGGTTAATGATCGCTGTAAATTCGTCTACACCAAACATCCCCAGGTTGGAGATGGTAAAAGTGTTTCCCGAGAACTCTTCAGGTTTGAGTTTTTTATCCTTAGCCTTTTGAGCCAGTTCTTTCACCTCTGCAGAGATGTGAGAAATGGCCTTGTTATCTGTAAATCGTACAACAGGAACGATCAGGCCATCAGGAATAGCAACAGCAATACCAATATGAATGTGGTGATGCTGAACCATTTTATCGCCCATCCAGCTCACATTGACAGCTGGATTCTGACGTAATGCAGCAGCCGTGGCCTTCACAACAATATCATTGAATGAAATTTTGACAGGCGAAATCTCGTTCATGCTCTTACGAGCAGCGATGGCTTTGTCCATCTCAATTTCCATTGTCACATAGAAGTGAGGAGCAGAGAATTTGCTTTCACTCAGGCGGTTGGCAATGGATTTGCGCATTTGCGAAAGTGCCACATCTTCAGATCGCTCTTCTCCAACAACCATAGGTAAGCTAATCGAAGGCGCAGAAGCAGCCGAACTACTTGCTGCAGGGATAGGTGCTGCAGCCGGGGTATAGTTTTCTATGTCTCTTTTGATAATCCGCCCGCCTTCTCCGGAACCAGCAACCAAACTGATGTCAATTCCTTTTTCCTGCGCCAGGCGCTTGGCTAACGGCGATGCTTTGACGCGACCATTAGTTGATGTAGCTGTTACTTCAGGAGTAGCAACCGGGGCCGGTGTAGTCGCCTGAGGAGCAGGTGTAGCTTCAGGCGTAGTTGCACTAGCAGTACTTGAATTCTTCTGTTCCTGGGCTTTTAAGAGTAAGTCCACGTCAGCCCCTTTTTCACCGATGATGGCAATTACACCATCCACTGGTACTGCATTGCCGGCTTCTACAGCTTTAAAAAGCAAAATTCCCTCGTTGTAAGACTCAAGTTCCATTGTAGCCTTATCTGTCTCAACCTCGGCAAGGATGTCTCCTTCAGCGACAGCATCACCAACTTCTTTTAGCCATGAAGCAATGACACCTTCTTCCATGGTGTCACTCATCTTAGGCAAGGTCACTACTTCCGCATTGATCGAAGAAGTATCTATGGCCTCTGTAGGCGCAGTTGTTGCAGTTGGTGCCGCAGCCGCCACTTCTTGGGTCGCAGGGGCAGTACCTCCACCTTCAATTTCTTTCAAAAGGGCACTAATGTCTTCCCCTTTTTCTCCCACAATCGCGAGTACTCCATCTACTGGAACTGTATCCTTTTCTTTGACTCCCACATGGAGCAAAATACCATCCTCATAATTTTCAAGCTCCATGGTGGCTTTGTCTGTCTCCACTTCTGCCAGGATATCCCCTGAGCTCACTTCCTCACCTACTTGCTTTAACCAACTTGCAATAACACCCTCTTCCATGGTGTCACTCATTTTTGGCATTTTTATTACTATGGCCATTCGCGATTAGATCTTAAAGTCTTATTAAGGCGCCAAAGTTAAGCCATGTGTGTTTTCTACACACACATCACAAATCTTTTACGCACTGTATCATTTATAAATTAAAATGACGCTTTTTTTGTTCCGGTAATATTAATGCTAAATGCCAGTAATCAAAAAGTCTAGTTACAAAGCTCCCTTTCCTTTTAAAAATGGCCATCTGTGCACAATGTTTCCGGCACTCTTTCGAAAGCCGAAGTTAATTAAGGATTACCGACGGGAACGAATCGACACGAATGATAACGATTTCCTAGACCTGGATTGGATGGATCACAAAAAAGAAAAGGTGGTGATCATCTCTCACGGATTGGAAGGTCATACTGATCGACAATATGTCGTGGGCATGGCAAATCAGTTTTTTCAGGCAGGATTTGATGTTGTCGCCTGGAGTTATCGTGGATGCAGCGAAGAGATCAACCGTCATTTAAGGATGTACCACAGTGGTGCCACGTATGATCTGGATGAGGTGGTGAAACATGTGGAAGCGCAAGGTTTTAAACATATTTATCTCGTAGGTTTCAGTCTTGGTGGCAATCTCACCCTAAAATACCTGGGAGAATACAATAGAGATAGCATCAAAGCTGCCGTAGCATTTTCGGTGCCTTTGGACTTGCATACCGGATCAATAAAAATTGCGCAAAGGAAAAATTGGATTTATACCAGGCGATTTCTACGCTCTCTAAAAAAGAAAGTGGCTATGAAGCAAGAACAATTTCCAGATCAAGTCTCAATGGAACCTTTCAAGAAAATTAAAACATTGATGGATTTTGATGATGCATACACCGCTCCACTCCATGGTTTTCGCGATGCCATAGATTATTACCAAAAAAGTAGTTCAAGGGATTTCCTGAAAGACATCAATGTTCCAACGCTAGTGGTCAATGCCATGAATGATCCGTTTCTATCAGAGGAATGCCTGGATCATTCCCTTTTTGAATCGCTGGATACTGTCCATTTTGAAACTCCTAACCATGGAGGTCATGTAGGTTTCGTTACCAGAAATATGAAGGGTAAATACTGGTCGGAAAAACGAGCATTGGCTTTTTGCGAAAACAAGTAGCGGATTGGAGTTAGATTTGCCTTTAGATGATCAATAGATATACGATCACCGGTTCACCATACCAGTTCTCCCAGGAAAAAGCTTCATGGGAAGCAAACTACAATGCTGCTCCGGCACAATCACTACCTGTACTTGTTAAGGAAGGCGAGATCGCATTGTTCAATTGGGGATTACGCGTAAAGATGTCCAGTAGAAAAGCGACCAGTGCCAAATTATTCAATACCGCACTCACTAACGTATTTACCAAAGCCTCTACTAAAACGGCCATGGAACAACGTCGGTGCATCATACTGGCGGACGGTCTCTTTCTCTGGAAACAGATTGGAAAGAAGAAACAAACTCCTTACTACTGCTATCCGGATAACCAACAAATGTTTGGAATGGCCGGATACTGGGAAAGTTCGGAAGATCTTGAGGGTAATGAATTTAAGTGCTTTATGTTGATCACCGATACACATCAACAATTATCCGAGATTCAGGAAGAGACACCTCTTTTTCTCAACCCAAGTGATTTCAATGCGTGGTTGGATCCGTCCATTCCTCAGGAAAACCTACAGAAAATACTTGTGAAAAGCTCCTCAATACAATTTACAAGTCACGCAGTAAGTCCGGAAATCCTGGATGAGGAAAAAAATCATGCTAACCTGATTAGTCCCTCTGCTCCATCGGACCAACACGGTAACTACACACTTTTCTAGAGGTTTCCTACAAAATTTACTTGGCATAATCCAAAATATCTATTAATTTCATTCCTCTCAGCTTAATTGTTTCCGCCGATACTAAACTGTATAAGTGTGTCTACTCGCCAGCTAATTATTATGACGTTTTTTGTCATTCTAATTCATTCTTTCGCATATCCCCAAACCAAGAAGCTTGATAAAAAGTACGATCGGGCACTGGTACTGATGTATGACGAACATTTTGATTTAGCCCGCATTGAATTCGAAGAGATTAACCTGATTGATCCAAATTATAAGGATGTTGAATATCGTCTTGAAATAACCTATTTCCTGGATGGGGAACATAATCGGTCATTGGATCGACTGCTGAGCTTTGAAACGACACTCGGCAAAAATGACAAATTCTATCACTATTGGCTTGGTCGTGTTTTTGTGAAAAAATATATGTTTGGAGAAGCCATAGGTTCCTGGAATGATTTCCTGAGTAAGGACGTATTCAAAACCAAAGAAATTCGACAGGAGACTAATGAATTCATCCGATCCACGGAAACGCTATCGACATTTTTTGAAGAAAATACGGATTACGTGGTAACTCTTTTACCAGAAACCATCAATACCAGAGAGGCAGAACTTAACCCGGCCTTTAGTGCCGACAACCAACAACTTCTTTATTCCACTTCGGCTATCTCTAACAGCAAGAAAGAAATATTTGAAATACGAGGAAGCAAATTAGAGGGAATTGGTACGGACATGGTCTGGCAAACACCATCTTCTATAATTCCATTAAATGCCGTTGAAAAAAATAATATTAGGTTCTGTCTTACTTACTGGAAAGATGAAGTTGAAACATTGATCGCACGAAACAATGGCATCCTGTATACAAGTACTTTGAGTGATGACCAGTGGCAAAATCCTGAAAAAGCGCATCACGAAATTAAATTACCAGCCCTCGGTCCGGATTTCACAGTCAATCGAAAACAAGATCGCATCATTTTTAGCTCGAGGAAAAACCTCAAGAAAAATGGATACGACCTCTATGAAGTGAGGTACGACAGCATCCTGGGAAAATGGTCAAAGCCTGAATTCATCCTGGAAATTAACTCGGAAATGGATGAGAGTAGTCCTTTCCTTACTTTCGATGAACAGACGCTCTATTTCAGTTCCAATGGACACAATGCTATTGGTGGGTTTGATATTTTCTATAGTAAGTGGGATAAAATCGCCTTTAAATGGACCAAACCGATTCAGATGAATTATCCGATCAATACACCTGATGACGACTTACATTTCAAATTAGCACAAGACGGTTCTAGTGGATATTTCAGCTCAAACAGGGTATTCAGCCAGGGGGATTTCGATATATTTCATTTCTCTAAAGTTCCGAAATCCAGAATTTATGGCAAAATCCTCACCGCCTCAAATGAGGAACCAGTCCCAAACGTCCAGGTTATCTTTCAACCGCGACAATATGTGAGCGAACGATATGCTACAGAAACCGCTGAAGATGGTTCTTTTGAAATGCAATTATTAGACGAAGAAAGTTATACTGTTCAAATCAAACGTGGAAATCAACTGGAAGTTGAGGATGAGTTACAGATCAATGGTCAACTTAGTCAGGAACTCAATTTCATGATTAGTGACAATCCAGACGAAGGTATTCAACTAATTCCTGTAGTAAAGGAAGTGGTAATGGCGAAGAAATCAACGACAGATCATCAGCCCATTACAAAACCAGTACAGCGCATCACACAGAACGAAAGAGTCGCGCGATTGAAGAAGGGGTTCAAGTTGGTCCGGGAAAATATATATTTCGAGTCGGGTAATTTTAACGAAAGTGACGATTCCGATGAAATCCTCTATAAAGCCGTCAGGTTGCTGAGTATTAGAAAAGACCTGCAGGTTGAAGTAGCCGGACATACAGATAATACAGGAAGCATTACCCGTAATCAGGAAATTTCAATGGCTCGGGCGGAAACAGTAAGAAACTGGCTCATCAATCTTGGCGTCTCATCGGAACGAATCAAAGCCGCAGGCTATGGAGATACACACCCGCTTTCAACAAACGATGATGAAGAAGACGGCAGAGAACTTAATCGACGAGTAGAGATTAGGGTAATCTCCTCTTCGTTGTAATTCTGCTTTTCTATATTTGACGTTGCATTTATATGTCATGCATGGATTAGTGAGTTCTATTCTAATCCTGTTTAATAGTTTTAGACAAGTTCATGAAAAATTCTATTCGTCCAATCGTTCTTTTATTCCTCGGTTTCATGGTTCATGCCTCATTCGGACAATATTCGGCCGCTGAACTTTATGATCGCGCCAAAATCTATGAGGAAAGAGGTGAATTTGACAAAGCTCTGGAAAATTACCTGGCGGCCAAAGAAAAGAAAAACTCCATTCGGGCCGTCAATTATAAGATTTTAGCACTGGAAATGGCACTGGGAGAACGGCGGGAGGAGTCACTCGAACAATTGCAGGAAATGAGAGAAAGTGATGGGTCAAAAGATGAACTATATCTTTATTACCTGGGAAAAGCATACGACTATCGTTATGAATTTCAAAAAGCTAATGACAGTTATGAGTCCCTTTTGAATGGCGCGCGCTCCTTATCAAACACGCATGAAGAGATAGTGAAGGAAGCATTGGCTCTGACTCAACGTAAAATGGAAGCTTTTGCCAATCCCGATAATTACGAAATTCAGCAATTACCCGCACCAATTAACTCTCCATTCGCCGAATTATCTCCCACTTATTTCCAAGAAAAACATGAATTACTCTTTGCCTCTTCACGATCTTCCTTTGAGGGAACAGAGAAGTTTGATATCTATCATGCCAAAGGTGACGCAGCTGATTGGTCCGACATCTCCACGGTACCGGTATTAGGTCAGTTTGATCGCGCTACTGCAAACATTGAGGTGGTAGATGAAGACGGAAAGCTTTTCCTATTCAATCCCGCTAAGGGAGGAGATCTTTATTTCAGCGAAACTGTAAATGATACCTGGGAAATTCCAACAGAATTTGATTCTAAAATAACAAGTACTCACCTTGAATCTCATTTCTTCATCAATGAACATGAAGACCGCATCATCTTCGCATCCGCGAAAAATGCGAAAAAAACCGGTTTAGATCTTTACCAGTCCTTCAAAGATCCTGAGACCGGGCGTTGGACAAAACCCGCTCCTTTCGCTAACGTCATCAACAGTGAGTTGGACGAAGACAGTCCATACCTTACCCACGACGAAAAGACGCTTTATTTTAGTTCAAACGGACACGATGGCATTGGAGGATACGACGTATTCAAAAGCGAATTTGACGAAGCAACCAGCACATGGTCTGAACCTGAGAACCTTGGCTTCCCTGTGAATTCACCAGAGGACGAAATTCACTTCAAGATCAATGCAGATGGAAAATCGGGGTATTTCAGCTCTAATCGCCTACACACCATGGGAGATTTTGATATCTATTTCTATTTCGAAATTAGTAAAGTCAAAATCGAGGGTAAAGTGTTTAATGAGGCGTCAAAACAATTGCTCTCAGATGTGGAAGTAATCTTCACTCCTTCCAAGTATGAAGATGAAAAATTCCGTTCAAACACCAGCGACCGTGGAGTTTATAAAATGGAGATTATTTCTGACGAAATCTATCGAGTGGAGATCAAAAGAGGCGATGAGGTGATTTTTACCGATCAATTTGAAATTCATGAAGTTGGTGGAGATTATTCTACAACTCATATTAAAGATTTCATTATTCGTTGATTTTACGATTGATCAAGACTGGATTTTTTCATTCTTTTGATTTGATTTGAGGCTTATACACCAGCCGTGGGGATGGGAAGATCACAACTTCATCAAATTAAGCAATAGCGAAAAAAGTACATTCTGACCTTATTCCTGGGTATAGAGTAATTCCTGGTTAACAAAATCATATAAGGTCAATCGCCTAAGTTCGTAATAAGAAGCCCAAAAACTCCGTAGCGAGGCAATGTAACTTCTTCGTGCGGCATCCTTTTCAGTCAGCGCAATGTTCAGGTTTGTGATATCAATTTTACCAATCAAGTATCGATTCTGCGCCACCAAATAACGTTCCTGCGCCACCTCATCTGACTTTTTCGAAATCTCAATTTGGATTCGTAATACCTCAAACTGTTTCACCTGGGTAATGACCTCCTGCTCGAAATTTTGTTCCTGCTGACGAATTACAAACTCAGTCAGTTGCTGATTAGCGATGGCTGTTCTTCTGCTGGCCTTATTCCTGCCCCAGTCAATCAAAGGCATGCTAAAGGTAACGTTGATTCGTTGCTGGTTATTTGCGTCATTGTAACTATCATCAAATGTTTCACCTGCTGCATTTAAACCATAAGCCGCTGTAAGGTTCGCGGAAAACCGGTCAGCTTTGGCTCTGGCCACATCTCGTTGTGCTTCCATTCTCCTCCGTTCAAAAGCCAGGAAGTCTGCTCGGTTAGCCTTGGCATAAGTCAATGCCGTACGCTCTTCAGGAGTAAAGTCCGGAATAACCTCTGGCAATAGTAATTCAAAGGACTCCCCGGAATTAAGTCCCAGGTAGGTGATTAGCGCCAGTCGACTGGTTTCCAAATCTAACTGTGCCTGAGCTACCTCCTGCCGAGATCGAAGCAACTGCAATTCGACTTGCAACAGTTTGTCCTTAGAGGTCGTACCAATATTATACCGACCCTGCTCTATGTTGTAAATGGTGTCATTATTGGCCAGGTTATAAGATGAAATCTCCAGATTAACCTGAGCATCCAAATAATCAAAGAAGCGATCTACGGATTCACCGGAAATGAATTCCAATTCTTCTACGTATTCTCTCTTCGACTCCTCAAATCTTACTGGTTCCGTTCTTTTGGCCCATTTCAATTCATTAAAAGCAAATAGTGGTTGATTCAATTGAACATTGACAAGCGTGGTATTCCACTGAGTAAAATCCCCCGTAATGTCATTGAATTGATTAAGGAAAGAATTGACAGATACGTTTCCTCCACTAAATGCCAGTGGTTGTTGCAATCCCAACCCAAGGTTAGAATTGGTTTGTTCTCTGCTTTGGAAAACAATCTGACCATTGTCTTGCCTATTTCCAAAAAAGTCCCTGTTGTAATTTGGCAGTGCCCCAAATAAACTCAACTGAGGGTTGTAGTCTGACTTAAACAATCGATACTGCCAATATCGGTTCTCTTTTCTGGTTTCAGCCTGCTTGGACGCTGGTGACTGACTTTTCGCCTGCTCAATGATATCGGTTAGGCTATATCTTTTTTGTGCATTTAGCGTGAGGGTTACACATAACACGCACATGCTTAGAAAAAATCTACTCATATCTTAAAGATTGGATAGGGTCCTGATTAGCTGCTTTTCTGGCCGGAGCAATACCAAATAAAAGGCCGACTGATGCGGCTACTCCGAAGGAAATTAATATAGAGAAAAATGAGACTATGGTTGGGATTTCGGCGATTTGACTTACCAAAAAAGCCATGATAACTCCCAGAATAATACCAATCAAACCACCGGCGACACTGATCATCATCGCTTCGAACATGAACTGATTGACGATATCAGATTTTTTCGCCCCTAAAGAAAGTCTGAGACCGATCTCTTTGATACGCTCCAAAACTGACGCCAGCATGATGTTCATAATCCCAATGCCTCCGACGATAAGAGAGATCCCGGCAATCGCACCTAGCACATAATTAAAGATGTCCTTGGTACGCTGTTGCTGTTTGAGGAGCAGCTCGGGAATTTCAATCTCATAATCCACCACATCGAAATGCTTACGTTCCAGCATTCTGGAAATCGTCTCCGCAGTAGAGCCAAGCAGTTCCGTATTTTCCACCTGAACTACCAATCGGTCTAACTGATGATAGTTGGTCGCAGGTTTAGCATCACCATTATCCCTTCCAGAACTGCGGTTGGCGATAGTGATCATCTTTCGGGTCACGAGTTCCCTGTTTTTGTAACGGATCAGGACCGTATTAAGCGGTGTATAAACATCCATGTTATAATCACGAATGCCCAGGCTGGTGATGCTTCGATCACTGATCAATCGTTCTTCCAGTACTCCGATAATGGTAAGCCATTGACTTCCACACTTGATGGATTTACCCAAAGGGTTTTCTGTGGGAAAGAATTTAGTTTTGATCGATTTTCCAATAACGCAAACAGGAGCTCCGCTTTCAAGCTGCTTCGCGTTGAATTTACTACCCGATTCCAGGTCAAAATTGAAAAGATCAAAATAAGCATTCTCAACTCCAACAACCTTCGCCGAACGTCGAATGCCTGATTTGATGATATAGGTCTCCAGTAAAATTTCTGGGCTGATACTTGTGATCCCAGGAACAATGTCAGCTATAGCAGCTTTGTCTTTCAATGAAATCCCGGGAGAAAATTTTTCTTTTTTCTCTGTGACGTCTTCTGTTTCTCCAACACTCTCCTCCTTCTGCTCGACCACAGGAGTGATCACAATGTTGTTCAATCCGACCAATTTTATTTGTTCCAGAATTTCTTGCTGAGCACCATTTCCAATGGCCAGCATAGCAATTACGGCAGAAACACCAAAAATGATACCTAATGCCGTAAGGATCGATCTCACTCTATTGGCCAGAACGGCATCAAGAGCGATGTAGAGATTAGATAGTAGTCTCTCTTTGTCTTTAAACATGAGATGGTATTAAGTGAGTTAAAAAGATTGGAATCAGAGAGATTGAGATACGGTCGTACCTTTTCCTCGTTTCCCTTCGAGCTCACTCAATAATTTCACAGCATCATTTTCATAACCCACCGGTGAAGACAAGTAGATTTGGTCACTCTCTTCCAGTCCTGCCTCAACCACCACTTCATTGGCATTAGCTTCTCCTAGCAGTACTTCTTGTTTCACAATATTCAAACCACTTTTGATAAACACATAAGTGATCGAATCATTTTGATTGTGCAAGCACTCTAATGGAATGAACAGGGCCTCTTCCATTGTATTGACAACAATCGTATTACTGGTGGTCATCGCAGGCTTGATCAGATCATCGGATTCATTAACCTCAATGTCCACTTGAAATACCTTAGCATCCGAGTTTGGACGTTGTTCACCCACATTGGCTACTTTAACCACTTTTCCCGACAGTCTTTTATCTGGGAAGGCGTCAAGACCAATCACCACATTTTGCCCTTTTTTAATGCGGCGAATGTCTACCTCGTTTACAAACGTCTTCGACATCATTTTCGAGAGATCGGGTAGCGTTGCTACAACAGGATCCCACGCTCCGATTTGAGAACCCTCCTTGATCGGTGAACCTCTCCAGTCCTTTTTGTAAATCAGCATACCATCTTCAGGTGCGAGAATGGTGAAATCTCTTTCTAATTGTTGCAAACCTTCCAATTGGTTACTCACCTGTCGTCGGTCTGCAGCAACTTCCGACATTTTCGCAATATTTTGATCTCTTTTAATTTTATAGTTCTCCTTGGCCTGACTCAAAGCTCTTTTCGCTTTCTCCAACTCAATTCCCGCTTTTTGGATTTGCGCCGGGGGCTCGAATTGAGATTGATCCAGTATCAATTTCTTTTCAGTCACGGCATACTCCAGATTGATTAGTTCATCTCTGGATTCCCGCATTTGAAGTGTAGTATCCAATTTTGTTTGAATGAATTGAGAATTTACTTTCTGCAATTCGAGGTTAGCCTCATTCAATTTATTCCTAACCTCAGAAGGATCAAGATTTGCCACTCGTTGACCTTTTTCAACATAAGTACCTTCGGGAATGATACTTTGGATCGTCACGTTCCAGATATGGTGATTTCGTAGCGTACCTGGTCCAAGAATTTTTACTGAATTTTTGGCTTCCAATTCACCAGTGGTAGTAACATCTATCGTAAAGGGTCCTTTCTTCGGTGAAATGATCAAACCGCTTTCAGCGCCTGAAGCACTACCTCTCACAATAAAAATTACCGCCACCACCAGGGTGAGGCCGATTGAGAGTTGGATAATTCTCCTCTTAGTCATTTGAAATTTGGTTAAGTAGTATTGTGGATTATACTGTTAATCCTATTAAAGGTTACTGAATTAACTTTTATTTAACCAATAAAGTATTGAAAGGTTTGGATTTTTAGCAGGAAACAAGCTTTCATTTCACTCATTGGTCTCATGTCCTTGAGAACTCCGAAAGCCGAAATCAGCTGAAAAAAACTGATTTTGGATAGGTTATGACTAGAAAGTATTCAAATATAAATTCGTCAGAATCCCATTTGAATACTTTCGTCAAATCTGGTATTAGCTTAAAAAGCAAGTACTATTCAACACTTAACCAACTGTCCCTTAATTTTTTCTGATCTGGAGAAGGGGCCTCATCGAACTCAAGAAAGTGATTTTGAGTACGCGTTGTTTTCACTGCTTTAGCTTTCAACTTAAGGCGCTTTCTTTTTCCTTTTACCTCGCGATAAACCTCAACTTTTACTTTATCTCCTTCTTCCATGCCTTGACCATAGTTTTCAAGGATACGCTGGATAGTTGCGAGAGAAACTTCTTCACCGGTAATAGATTTGAAGACATCACCCTCTTCATAACCCATCGCTTTCCCGAAATCATTCATGCCACTAGTGGAAGTCACGTAAATTTCCTGATCATCGTTCACATTAAGTCCGATTTGCCCCAGGCTAAAGGTCTCCACTTCTCGCTCCGCTTCGTAGTTGATTCCAGCCCAACCCAGATATTCTTGTAAGGGAAGTTCCTTTTCGCCCGACACATAAGTTCGAAGGAAATCACCGATTTGCGGATAAGTAAGTTGCTCGATCTCCTCAAATAACTTATCATCCTCAAATGACTTCTCAGGGCCATATTTCTTGGCCAAATCTCTCATCAGGCTTTGTAGGTCGTAATCGCCATCAGACAACTTGAGAAGTTGCAAATCCAGGCACATTCCGATCAAAGCTCCCTTATAATAGACATTGGCATACATGGGCTCATACCTTTCATCCAGTATTTGCTCACTCATTACAGTGAAGGGTACGTCTTTCGGGAATTGATCCCTAACACGCATTTTCTCCTGTATCTCTTCAAGGAATTTCTCCCCATCATAAAGATTGTATTTCGCTTGTACGTGCATTGAAGCATATTCTGTGCATCCCTCATACAACCACAGGTGTTTTGACATTTTCGGGTCGATGTAGTCAAAATTCCCAATCTGCTCGGAATGAATATTAAGCGGCGTAACGATATGAAAAAATTCGTGGGCAGCTACATCCCTTACCGTTTGACCGATCTGATCAGCGCCACCTTCTGGCAAACTATACAGTGAAGAGTATGAATGTTCCAATGCACCCATAGCTCCTGATAAGCTTGGCCCATCCAATAAGTAGATCAAATAGGCGTAACGTTCCACTGGCAATTCTCCTCCCAGATATTTACTCTGGGCCTCCATCAAATCAGAGATCTTATCCATCACCTCTTGCGCTGACAATACATTATTGGGTGAGAAAACAGAGACCAGTATTTCAGCATTTGCCAACTTCTTAGTTGCAATGTCGGGTTTGGAATACATCAATGGCCCATCAGCAAGGAAATTAAAATCACGCGCTGCATACGTATCGGAATTAGCTGTTGAACTGATCTTCTCTAACGCAGTGGCCCCTTGTATTTCTTCCTTATGTTCTATAGTAAGCTCATAGGGATCGAATTTATGCCCTTTGAAGTAACCAACAAAACCAAAAGTGTTGATCACAAAGACATCTCGCTCTGCTTCAATATTACTACCTCCTGGCTCGAAAACTATATTTTCAGAATCACCGTTGTAATTTTCAAAAGCATCAAAAGTATCATGTACCCGATACGTGACTTTTGCCAGTGATTGAGCATTAGATATTTGCCACTTATTAGTAGATACCTGACTCACTTCCAGTGATTCACCATTTGCATCGAAGGCCTCAAAACCGACCACAAATCTTCCGAAATCCGAAATGGAATAAGTGCCTGGAACGATTTTGGCCATATGATATTCAGCCACTTCCTCTTCCATCTTCGGAGGAATGAGGGTCACTTTTACCTGATCATCAGTAACGTCCACCAGATCTAATGAGACCTGATATTTAGATTCCTGGCCCATTGCCAGACTGACAGTGGCAAGAAGGGTCAGTATAAAGAAAAGCTTGCGCATTATATTATGAGTTTTTGTCTAAAACGTAAGATATAGTTTGTGATGATGCATCGGGTCTTGTTTTTCTTTGGATGGATACTTATCTCCTTCCAATGGCTCAAAAACCTTATGCAAAACTGTTCTTCTTTCTATCGTGCTCACTTAGGAAGATCTTCCTCATTCTGATGGATTGAGGTGTCACTTCAAGGTATTCATCCTTCTGAATGTATTCCAGCGCTTCTTCAAGAGAAAACTTCCTGGCTGGCGCGATCCTCGTGTTATTGTCCGATCCGGAAGCACGCATATTGGTCAGTTTCTTACCTTTCTGGATATTGACAACAATGTCATTGTCCCTTGAGTGCTCTCCAATCACCTGCCCTGTATACACTTCAATACCTGGATCTACGAAGAAAATTCCTCTGTCCTGCAGCTTATCGATGGAATAAGGTGTTCCTGGTCCGTTTTCCATAGATATCAGGGAACCATTGATCCGTCCTGCGATGGCTCCCTTAAAAGGAGCATACCCCTTAAAACGGTGGGTCATTACAGCTTCACCTGATGTAGCCGTCAGCATGTTATTTCTCAACCCAATGATTCCTCTGGCAGGAATATCAAATTCCAGGTGTTGAATATTGCCCTTGGGTTCCATAATGGTCATCTCGCCTTTTCGGACTGTTACCATTTCGATGACTTTTCCCGATAACTCTTCCGGCACATCTACCACCAGATGTTCTATGGGCTCATGCCTTTGCCCATCTACTTCTTTGAAGAGCACTTGAGGCTGTCCCACCTGAAGTTCGTATCCTTCTCGACGCATGGTCTCAATCAAAACTGAAAGGTGCAATACGCCGCGACCGAATACATTGAATTTGTCTTCAGTATCAGTTTCCTGTACACGCAATGCCAAATTCTTCTCCATCTCCTTCATCAACCTGTCACGCAAATGACGAGAAGTAACGAACTTTCCTTCTTTACCGAAAAAAGGTGAATCGTTGATCGCAAAAAGCATACTCATTGTAGGCTCATCTATGGAAATTCTTGGCAATACTTTAGGGTTCTCCATATCCGTCACCGTATCACCGATATCAAAACCCTCCAGTCCGGTGATGGCACATATATCGCCGGATTTCACCTGTTCTACTCTTCTTTTCCCAAGTCCCTCAAAAACATGTAGTTCTTTGATTTTGATCCGCTTCAAAGAACCATCCCTTTTGCTCAATGCAAGTTGTTGTCCTTCTTTAAGTGTCCCCTGGTATACCCTTCCAATGGCAATTCGACCTACGAAAGAAGAAAAGTCAAGAGAAGTGATCTGCATGGCAGGTACACCTTCATTAACCGGAGCAGAAGGAATGTCTGTAATGATTTGATCCAGTATCGGGAAAATATTGTCCGTCGGCTGCTTCCAGTCCTCACTCATCCATCCATTTTTGGACGAACCATAAAGAGTGGAGAAGTTTAATTGGTCCTCCGTAGCATCCAAAGAGAACATGAGATCAAATACTGACTCATGTACTTCATCGGGACGGCAATTCTCCTTATCAACTTTATTAACTACAACAATTGGTTTCAAGCCTAATCCTAATGCTTTGCTCAATACAAATCTGGTCTGGGGCATCGGACCTTCGAATGCATCTACCAGTAAAATCACCCCATCGGCCATTTTCAACACACGCTCAACTTCACCACCAAAGTCCGCGTGACCCGGGGTATCGATAATATTGATCTTTACGCCATTATAAGTAACTGACACATTCTTGGATAGAATTGTAATCCCTCGCTCTCGTTCCAGGTCATTGTTATCCAAAATCAATTCACCTCGCTCCTCATTTTCCCTAAGGATTTGAGAGGCATAAATGATTTTGTCAACCAGGGTTGTTTTACCATGATCAACGTGGGCGATAATGGCCACATTACGAATATCTTGCATTGTCCTATTCAATTGAGCCGCAAAATTAGCTACTCCTATGGAGAAAACAGCCAATTCCTTAAAACACAACACAAACATCACTTACTATCACTTACCCGAAACGAAAGTAACAGCCAATATTAAATCAATTTATTCCAGGTAAAATGTCAGTTTTTTGAGCATTAGACATCATTATTATCAAATTTGGCGCATTCGGTATTTTCGAAAAGAATATTCCAACTGAAAAATTTTTAACATTTTTTTCAGAATAATATAACTAATTGTTAAAATTTCCCGTAGAAATATATGGAAATCAACCAATTGTTCAACCTCTAAATTTTACTACTATGACTGTGATAGTGATTACTGCTACTATTATTGGCCTTGCGCTCTCCTCTTTGCGGCCAACCCCCTCCATCTCCGGAGATCAAATCAATGTCGAAGCTTTGTCTTTGCGAGCAATAGGTAATGGTTACTCGATGGTTCCTATACCTTCGATAAACTCATCGGCGAATTAATTGCTCCCAAAACAACATGACATACTAACAACTAAATCAAACAACTAGGGGAACTTTTGAAGTGGCTGTCTCAACTATCATCCAAAAACTGATTGAGGCCGCCCTTTTTTTTATCCTCCTGGCAAGGATTTCATCATTCAAAGTCTTATTCCCTGGACATCTTCTTTAAAGACTAATTAGCATGCTACTCTCAGCAACAGCCACTCTCCCGGATTGATGGTTTATCCTGGAATTCATTTTTGATCCGACTAAAAAGTCTTTTCTCCCACAACCTAATGACATTTCGGTCTTTATATATCCGGTTTCGGTTATACCAAAGTCGAATCTGGAAGATTCACCTTTTCCATTTTAAAATTCCATTGGTTATTTGAATCATGGGGAAAGAACGCGTGACAACTAGGAACATAAGAATAATACTGATTGTCATCGGAAATATTATCGCCTTATTGATCGTCATAGGAGCCACAAAAGCCCAGGAAACAACCGGATACATCTACGGAACTGTAACAACATACAACTCTTCTTATACAGGCCAACTCCGGTGGGGAAAAGAAGAGTCATACTGGAATGACTTATTCAATGCAGATAAAGTGGGCGATGAATATTACACTTCCATTCTTACAGAAAAAGGAGACAAAAAAGAAGACAATTTTTGGGACGATGTAGACTTCTGGGATTTTTCGAGTATCTGGGAAAATCGAAAATATCCACATTATGAATTTTCTACTCCATTTGGAAACATCGCCTCGCTTCAACCCAAAGGAAAGTCCAGGGTAAAATTAACCTTGAAAAATGGCCAGGAAATAGACCTCAATGGAACTGGATACAATGATGTAGGCACCAAAATCACCATCTATGATAATGAACTCGGAGATGTGAAATTATCCTGGGATAAAATCAAAAAGGTTGACTTCTCAGAAACTCCAAGAAATTTTGAACCATCCGGGGGTGGTCCCATCTACGGAACGATAGAAACCTTGAGAGGATCCTATACAGGCTATGTACAATGGGATCACGAAGAAAGATTGGGCGACGATAAACTGGATGGGGTAAGTAGGGATGGTGATGTTTCCATCGCGTTTAAGTACATCAAGTCGATTGTTGGAAGGAGTAATTCCTGTTTTGTAACCCTGCACTCGGGAAGAACACTTACACTAAGTGGTGAAAGGGACGTAAATGATAACAATCGAGGCATCATTGTTACCATACCTCAGGTTGGCAAAATTGAAATCCCCTGGCGGATATTTGACAATGCCAACTTTGATAAAACAAAGAACACACGTGATGATTACAGGTCTTACGCGCCTCCCAAAGGTTTACGAGGTACTGTTGAAACATTTCAGGGGGATACTTACGATGGAAGAATCGTTTACAATGCAGATGTGGCTTGGGAAGTAGAAACCCTGGAGGCCAAAGAAAATGACGTTGAATATGTGATTCCATTCGCCAATATTGAGAGCATTTCACCAAAGAATAGCTATTACAGTATTGTTAAATTACGAAACGGGGACAAAGTATTACTTGGAGATAGTAAAGAAGTAAATACGAACAATGACGGAATTATACTGTTTCCCAATGACAGCAAAGACCCCATTTACATCAAATGGAAAAATGTCGTTGCAGTCAGGTTTCGCTGAATTTAGATACTAAATACATACATTGTATTATCCACGAAGAGAGCAGCGTCTTCGTTAAAGCTCTAATGGAGATCACTGAATAATGCAAGACATCCCGCAACTATTCTGATGGCTACGATCCTCTCAACTTATCAAACTCAAACAAACCCAGTCTATTAATTGGCAGACATTTCGGTCCGTTTATATCCGGTTTCGGTCATTGTAAATGCTAACTTGGAAGATTCACCTTTTCTTTTTCTAATTTCCACTCGTTATTTGAATCATGGAAAAAGCGCAATTGAATAATACGCGTATGAAGACATTACTAATTGTTATCGGAAATATCCTTGCCTTGTTGATCGTGATAGGTGCTACAAACGCCCAAGAGTCCGCCGGATATATCTACGGAACCGTAACAACTTATAACACCTCTTACACTGGTCAGATCAGATGGGGCTCGGAGGAAGCCTTCTGGAATGATTTTTTCAATGCGCAGAAATTGGGCGATGAATATTACGAGTCCATTCTATCAGAAAAAGGAGACAAAAAAGATGGAGACCTCTGGGAGGATGTCGACTTTTGGGATTTCTCCAGTATCTGGGAGAACAGAAAATACACACGACACGAATTTTCAACACAATTCGGAAACATTGCCTCGCTGGAACCACGTGGCAGGTCCAAGATCAGATTGACCCTAAAAAATGGACAAGAAATTGACTTGAGTGGCCAGGGATACAATGATGTGGGTGCAAGAATTACTATTTTCGACGATGAACTTGGTGACGTAAAACTCGCCTGGGATCGAATTGAGAAAATAGATTTCTCCGAAGCCCCACGTAACTTCGAACCATCAGGAGGTGGACCCATTTACGGCACAGTAGAAACCTTCAAAGGAACTTATACTGGTTACGTTCAATGGGATCATGACGAAAGATTAGGCAATGATGTTCTCGATGGAGAAAGTCGCGATGGTGATGTCTCTATCGCCTTCAAACACATTAAGTCCATCGAAAGTCAGGGTAATACCAGTTTCGTTACGCTGCATTCAGGTCGAACTTTTACCCTTAGAGGAACAAATGATGTGAACAGCGAAAATAAAGGAATCATCGTCACCGTCCCTCAGGTTGGAAAAATAGACATCCCCTGGAAAATATTTGATCGTGCAGATTTTGAGAAAACAAAAAACACACGTGACGCTTATAAGAATTACAAAGTACCAAATGGTCTAAGAGGAACAGTAGAAACGTTTCGCGGCGACACACATAGTGGTAGAATAGTATTTGACGTGGACGAGGCCTGGGAAGTAGAGACCCTGGAAGCAAAAGACGATGGAGTAGAATATATAATTCCTTTTGCAAATATTGAAAGCATTGCTCCCAAAAACAGCTATTACAGCGTGGTTCGATTGCGTAATGGCGACAAAGTTTTACTGGGAGAAGGTCGGGACGTATCGTCTAATAATGACGGGATTATTCTCTTCGGGAAAGGAAACAGAGAACCTGTTTACATCAAATGGAGAGATGTTGCCGAAGTGAAGTTCGACTGAATTGAGGATTCGGAAGAATCTTCAAATCATAGATCCTTACATGGTCTTTAAACCATGGAACCTCATTAGCTTTAAGGCCTGGTCGATTTTGATTTTACGTGCTGAAGAAAAAGAATCTTTTTTGGGTCATAGGTCTCCTGATCGTGCTCGCATTGATTTACATGGGCGAGATGAATCCCGAGCAACCTCTGTATCTGACTTCAGGTTGGATATTATTCATCCTGATCCTACTTTGGCTGGGAAATCAAGCGATTACTCAGTTTTTCAATCGAAAGTATTCATGGATCAAATACGGTAGAAAGCGATTTTTCTTTCAACTTGGTAGTGGCATCCTCTTCTCACTTATTGTCATTAATGCCGCCTACTTTATTTTCAAGTACCTACTTACTGATGAGCCACCGATACTAGCTCAGATTATACTTATGAATTTTTGGGGACTTATCCTGATCGTCCCTACCTATTCCGTGTATTTTGGGTTGCACTTTTTACGGTCCTGGCAACAATCCAGTATCGAAGTGGAGCGATATCAAAAGGAAACCATGATCAGCCAGTTGACCAACCTGAAAAACCACCTGGACCCCCATTTCCTTTTCAATAATTTGAATATTCTTTCTTCGCTAATAGATAAAGACACGAATCTCAGCCAGGAATTTTTGGTGCGTTTTGCTCAGGTTTATCGAACACTTCTTCTGAATAAAGGAGAAGATCTGGTCACACTGGAGGAAGAGCTGGAATTCATCCAATCCTATATATTTCTAATCGAAACACGATTCGAGAATAACATCCAGTTTGCAGTAGATATCCAACCGGACGCGCTGGATGAAATGATCCCTCCATTGACCATTCAAATGCTAATTGAAAATGCCATTAAGCACAACATTATTACGGAGAGTCGACCATTGACGATCACTATCGCATCAAATGGAGATCGTCTTCATGTTTGCAATTCACTTTATGAAAAAGCGGAAGATCTGAAAAGTCGTTCGGGGACAGGTTTGAAAAACATAAAATCACGTTTCAAATACTTTTCAGATGAAGAACTCGTCATGCACAAATCAAAAGACGAGTTTCGGGTAAGCGTACCTTTACTTAAAATTGAAACCTTATGAGGGTATTGATCTTAGAAGATGAAACATTAGCTGCTGATAGGATCCGAAAATTGATCCACGAAATTGATCCTGCGATTGAGATTCTTGCAGACATCAAATCGATAGAAGAAGGTCAGCGGTGGTTTACCGAGAATGATGAACCAGATTTGATCATCAGTGACATCCGATTGTTAGACGGTCTAAGTTTCGATCTCTTCAAGAAGGTAAAGATTGAATCACCCGTCATTTTCACTACCGCTTATGATCAATATGCCATCAAAGCTTTTGAGGTAAACAGTATCGACTACCTGCTCAAACCCATTCAGAAAGAAAAACTACAGTCGAGCATTGAAAAGCATATCAAACGGACTGAAGACAACAAGTTTCCAGCTGACTTTAGCAGTCTATACGACCTGATTCAGGTACAGAAGAAAGCCTTCAAAACACGTTTTATGATCAAAGCTGGTCAGAAGATCCTGGCATTACCAGTGGAAAAGGTCGCCTATTTTTTCAGCCAGCATAAACTCACTTATGCCGTAACCAAGGAGAACAAGAAATACCCCATAGACCAACCCCTGGAAGTTGTGGACAGTCAACTCGACCCAAAGCAATTTTTCAGAGCCAATCGGCAATATATCATCAGCATTGATTCCATAGGAGAGATTCATCCATACTTCAAAGGGCGTATGAAAGTCACCCTCAATCCAGAAGCTGAAGATGAGATCACCATTTCTTCAGAAAGAACTCCTGAATTTAAGAGCTGGTTGGATATGTAATCACGGTTACTGGCAAATGGTCACCGTAAAAGATCCCGTTACTTGATTATTACTATCCAGCATGGCGTCAATGTTTCCAGTAACCTGACCAGACGTTATCTCAGTTAGTTCCACATAGCCACTCGTCGCCAATTCAAATCCTCCAACCGATCTATCCGGATAAAACTTAACACCCTGCGAGCTAAACTCAAAAGGCACATCTGTTCTGCCTACCTCTGCATCTATCGTGAATCTCACATACTCCTCTCCCGGAAAAAGAATGCTGCACCCATCATCGGTCAAACCCTCGGCAACACCCAATAAGTTGATGGTATACTTATTATCAATTTCCTCAAAAAATGCAGTACCTCCATCAAACTCCCAGGCCTCACCTGCGATAACGCCTGAAGCTGGATTTTCACTTGCCTGATCCATAGCATCGTCCTCGGAACTGCAGGATACCAGAACGGATACCGCACCTAAAGCGGATAGTAGAAATAGTGATTTCATCGGGTGGTTTTTGTTTTAGAATAACGCAAATAAATGTTGGTTCTATAGAAAATGAGAATTATTGGCATAATTTCGTAAACCTATAACAACAATATATTTTGAACAACTATAGCAAGATGCTCCGACATGTGATACCGATTATTCTGATTAATCTCCTTGCCCACTACACAAAAGGACAAACAAACTTCAGAGATGGATTTATTGTAGACAGTGCAGGAGATACAACTTTCCTGAAAATAAAAGACCGTCTGTTAGGGAAAAGGAAATTTGTCACGGTTCAGCATCAGGGAGTGAGGCAAGATATTTCTCTTGGCAATATTAAATTTCTAAGAATTGCTGGCGAGAGTCTTTACCAGGTGGACTCATCGAAACTGTACAGTGTCTTACTTCATGGAGAAATCTCACTTTTAGTATATAATAGGTTCTTCTGGTTACAGAAAGGTGAAAAAAAGGTGAAACTTAAAACGGAAGAAGTCTCCCGTCAAATCAACGGCCTCACAAAAAATGTCATTGTCCCGGTCTGGAGAAATACACTAGCAAGTTTCACCGGAAGTTGTAGTAGACTGAGCGAACGGCATAAATTATCACAAACAGATTTAATTGAAATATTAACTGACTACCACGGGTGCGCAAGCAAACCCTATAAAGTAATAAAGCGCACAAAGAAAAAATATGCATTAACCTTCCGGTCTGGAATTGAAATAACACAATCAATCTTTGTGGTCAATGAGACTGATTTGGTATACATTCCAAATCCATTACTATTCGACTTGGATGGGGCACCCTTTCTTCTTCCAGACAAATATTACTCCTCTGACAATTACTTTAACTTTTCAGTCGCCATCAATCTTGACCGAAGAAATGAATTCTTCATTAGATCAGGCTTTAACTATGGATCATCAAGTTTTTCCGGTGTAGTAAGTCCAAGCACAGAAAATACCTCCTTTCTGAGCGTTGTTCGTTACGATGCGCTATCGATACCGTTGCAAGTAGGATATCAAAAGGGCTGGGATAAGATTAAACTTCAAGGAAGTATCGGACTCTTCTTTGGCCAATTTTTAAATATTGATACCATCGTATTTCAAGACACTCCACAACCTTACGGAAGGGTTGTGAGCCTTTTGGAAAATGCACTAATTATTCATTCAAATTATCTGGGCTACTCAGCCGAATTAGGTGGATTTTACTATTTCGGGCCATTTCATACAGGAATTTCATTGAAGTACTCCATTCAAAATGGAGTCGATCGGAAAACCGCTCTTAAAGCCGATCACATTAGGCAATCAGTTGAATTATTCCTTGGTTATACACTAAATCTAAGCAAATGAAACGATTGATCATTCTTGCCACAGTCATTTTTGCCTGTAAAGATTCAGGTGAACTGGAAATGAGACCATACCCCTTCATGGAGATCGCACAAATCACTACCAATTCAGCCGAAAGAATAACTGCTGATGTTCGTTTTTTGCAAGTGGGAACCGAGCCCATTTCCGATTTTGGATTTGTCTGGCATTGGACTGAAAAAGCTCCACATCTTGCCCCGTTTAGGAATGAGGGTTTAGTATTAAATGAAGGTGCACCTGATGCTGGCGGATTCTCTCAGGACATCACTCATCAATTTCGGAAAGGTCAGATTTACTTTTTAAGGTCATTCACTATTGGTATTTCTGATACCACCTATTCAGCTTCTGTCCCTTTCCTTCCTAATCCCTAGAAAGAAGCTCCTCATCCCAGATTTTATCAAGAAAACCCATCATCGCCATATCCCGATTCGGTCATATCATGGCCCGCCTCGTCGGAAAACCCTTCCATACACCTTTTATTTATAGCATCTTCGAATTGTCAACCATTCACAACGAGTGAATGCCCTTAGGTCAAACTTGAAGTAAAGAATTGAAGAGTGGGGATTGGTCTCTCCACTCTCTTTACAACCCTCCTAAGATTGTTGACCCAAAAGATTGACTTAAATAAAATGATCATGCACAACCTCTTTAAATCCTACGTATTGGTATTGGCGATTCAGCTTACCCTACTCCCCCAACAAGTTCAGGCACAAGACGAAGGTTTCATCTATGGCAAAGTCACCACAGAAGATGGAGATGAATTTATTGGCGCTATGAGATGGGGAAAGGAAGAAGTTTACTGGACAGATATGTTCAATGCCTCAAAAATGGAAAATGAAAACATCGATTACCTTTCCCGAGACGAAAGAGATCAGTTGAGAAACGGTCGCAACTGGGATAATCGAGTTTCTTCCTGGGTCGGAAACAATTGGCATGAATGGAGTGAAAGATCATTCCTTCATCAGTTCAGTGTTCAGTTTGGAGAGATCAAGTCCATGAGGCTTTATCGTGGCGATGAAGCAGAAATTGAATTAAGAGATGGAACACGTATAGAAGTGGACGGCAGCGGTTACAATGACGTGGGAACCAAAGTAAAAGTCCTGGATGCCGAAATTGGAGAGATCGAACTGAGCTGGAGCCGGATTGAAACAATCGAATTCATGTCAACTCCCAAAAATTTGGATGAAAAATTCGGAGATCCATTATATGGTACGGTTGATTCTGAAATAGGAGAATTCACAGGTTACGTCCAATGGGATCATGACGAACGTGTATCCAGAGATGTTTTAGATGGGGACACCTACGATGGGGATGTATCGATAGCTTTTGGAAAAATAACTAGCATCACCAACGATGGAAGCAGAAGTGATGTGGTCCTAAAATCCGGACGAGAACTTACCCTACGCGGAAGCAACGACGTAAATTATGAAAATAGAGGTATCATCGTCACTGTAGAAGGTCTGGGGCGCGTGGACATCCCCTGGAGGGAATTTAATAAAGTAACTTTCAAAGAGGCTAGAAACTCCGGAAAGAGCTATGATGACTTCAAGAACCCTTCACAATTGGAGGCCAAGGTTGTAACCAGAAATGGCACACTAGATGGTCGGATTGTATATGACCTTGATGAATCTCTGGATATTGAAGTCCTGCATGGCAAGGATGATCGTTCTGAATATGTAATTCCCTTCAGAAACATCAAGAAGATTCGCCCCAGAGGTTACCAGCGTTCGGAAGTGGAATTGAAGAATGGCACAAAATTGGTACTTGAAGATAGTCAGGATGTATCTGAAGATAATACCGGGCTTTTGGTCTATGAAGGCAACAACCCGATGTACGTGCCCTGGGAAGATGTAGAAGAGATCATCTTCAATTAAAAACAAGGATTTTCTTTACAAATAAATATTGGTTTTTGAGGTTCCGGAGAGTATCACTTTTCGGAACCTTCTCTTTTAAAAAGATGCTGTACATTTTTTCATGACAGGCTTTTTTGTTCTCAAGAAAACTCCTACTTTTGCCGTCCGTTTTGGTCTATGGTGTAACTGGCAACACGTCTGGTTTTGGTCCAGAAGAGTCTAGGTTCGAGCCCTAGTAGACCAACAGCAATCCCGGTCACAAAAAATTGATCGGGATTATTTGTTTTTAAGGCCCATGTCTACAGTAAAGATTTTCGCCGGAAATGGCACCTCCGAACTCGCCAAGAAAATTGCTCAATTCTATGGCAAGCCGTTAGGAAAATGCACTTCAAAAACCTTCAGCGACGGGGAAATTAATTTCTACTTTGATGAAAGCATTCGTGGTTGTAAGGTTTTCCTGATTCAATCTACAGTGCCTCCTGCTGAAAACATCATGGAATTGCTCCTGATGATCGACGCAGCAAAAAGGGCAAGTGCCGCATCAATAACGGTAGTAGTCCCCTATTATGGTTATGCACGGCAAGACAGAAAAGACAAACCCAGAGTAGCTATCGCTGCCAAAATGGTTGCCAACCTACTTTCCGCAGCAGGCGCCGATCGAATCATGACTTGCGATTTACACGCAGGTCAAATCCAGGGCTTCTTCGATTTCCCAGTGGACCACCTGGATGGGGCGGCGATCTTTGTTCCGTATCTGAAATCATTAAATCTGGACAATCTGATCATTGCATCTCCGGATGTAGGGGGTAGTGCCCGAGCTCGTACCTACGCCAAGTATTTTAAGGCAGATATGGTCATTTGTGATAAACATCGCAAAAGAGCCAATGAGATTGCATCCATGCAGGTAATCGGAGATGTAACAGATGCCAATGTGGTATTGGTTGATGACATGATCGACACTGCCGGTACAATTTGCAAAGCTGCTGGTATCCTAAAAGACAAAGGAGCTATTTCAGTGAGGGCGGTATGTACACATGGTGTCCTTTCCGGAAAAGCTTACGAAAACATTGAAAAATCGGTTTTAGAGGAAGTGATCATCACAGACACTATTCCGATGAATCGTAAATCAAATAAAATCAAAGTATTGACAGTGGCTGACTTGTTTGCCAAGGCAATCCAACGGATCAATAACCATGAATCCGTAAGCACGCTGTTTATCTCTGATGAGAAATAACTTTTAATTTAATTTATACTATTATGAAAACTGTTGAGATTATAGGGTATAACAGAGCAAATCTCGGCAAGTCAGAATCTAAGAAACTGCGAGCCGAAGGAAACGTACCTAGTGTACTTTATGGTGGAAAAGAACAAGTTCACTTCCACTCTCCAATGATTTTATTCAGAGACGTGGTTTACACGCCAGAAGCAAGGTTTGTTAACCTCAATATCGAGGGACGTAAAGCCAAGGCCATTCTGCAAGACATCCAGTTCCACCCTGTAAGTGAGGTTATTCTTCACGCGGATTTCCTGGAGCTCTTCGATGACAAGCCTGTGACAATGGAGATTCCTCTTCGAACCGTAGGTAACGCACCTGGTGTTCAAAGCGGGGGTAAATTGATCATGAAACTGACTCATGCGAAAGTCAATGCTTTACCGGCAAACATGCCTGAATTCATTGAAGTAGACATCTCCAAATTACAACTCGGAAAAACCGTCAAAATCGGGGAATTGGAATCTGGGGATTATAGCATTCTGAACAGTGACCTGGTGACCATCTGCTCAGTTGAGGTACCTAGAGCCATGCGTGGCAAATCAGGTGACGAAGAAGGAGAAGAGGAAGAAGAGACTGCAGAATAAGTCACTAATAAATTTTGATATTAAAAGTCCCGTTTCGACGGGACTTTTTTATTTTGAGCCCATCATAACGAACGACCGTGAAATACTTAATTGCCGGACTTGGTAACATAGGTGCTGAATACGAACTCAGCAGGCACAATATCGGCTTCCTCGTACTCGACCGATTGGCCGATGAGCAAGGAGCGAAATTTGAACAGGAAAAACTCTGCTTCAAAGCGGAAGTGAAGCACAAAGGAAGAACACTTCACCTGATCAAACCTACCACCTATATGAACCTGAGCGGCAAGGCAGTCAATTATTGGATGAAGGAACTGAAAGTCCCGAAAGAGAACCTGTTGGTCATTACAGACGATATAGCATTGCCTTTTGGGAAACTCAGGATGAGGAAGAAAGGATCAGCCGGCGGTCACAACGGGCTAAAAAACATTGAAAGCCTTATTGGTGGCCAGGATTATCCTCGATTGCGATTTGGTGTAGGTGATGACTTCCATTCGGGACATCAGGCAGATTATGTTTTGAGCAACTTTTCAAATCAGGAAATGAAAGACCTGATCACGAACATGGATCGGGCCATTGATGCCACACTTGCCTTTGCCGCCATTGGAATTGAACGAGCAATGAACTCTCACAATGGCTGATTACCTGGTTCAAACAATGAGAGTTGGCTTAAGAGCCTGGACCATGGAAGACTTAGCTCCCATGAGTCGTATCAATGCAGATGCGCGGGTCATGGAGTATTTCCCGGAAACAAGAACCACAGAAGAAACCAAATCTTTTATCGAAAGCCAACAGCGTGCTCAGGAGGCGGAAGGTTATTGCTTCTTTGCTGCGGATGACCTTCAAAGACGAAGTTTGATTGGATTTATTGGCATTTTGAACTTCAAATTCAACGTATTCTTCAGTCCCGGAGTAGAAATTGGATGGAGACTTGGGTATGAGCATTGGGGAAAGGGGTATGCCACAGAAGGAGCAAACGCCGCACTGAAATTCGCCTTCGAACAGAAACATATTCCCGAGATATGGTCTTTCACTACGATAGGTAATCAACGTTCAGAGAACGTTATGAAAAAAATTGGCATGACCAAAGTTGGAGAGTTCCAACATCCAAAGGTTCCGGAAGGCAATCAATTGAAGCCACATGTCCTTTATCGCATATCTAAACCATGAAGATTGGGATTATTGGGGGTGGGGCAGCCGGTTTTTTCTCTGCTATCAACGTTGCTGAAAAATTACCAGACGCTCACATTACCTTATTGGAAAAGTCGAGCAAAGTACTGGCCAAGGTAAAAGTTTCCGGTGGCGGGCGGTGCAATGTCACGAATGGTCGGCAGAAGCCGGCAGAATTAACACCTTTTTACCCGAGGGGAGGCAAAAAATTATATAAACCCTTTCAGCATTTTGGGACTCTAGAAATGCGGCAATGGCTCCTGAAGCGAGACGTAGCTACTAAAGAAGAAGAGGACCAGCGTGTTTTTCCGGCCAGCAACACTTCGCAGACCATCATCGATTGCTTTTTACGTTTGTCAAAACAGCACGATGTAACCATTAAAATGGGCTTTGGAGTTACAAAAATCGAACGAATCGATAAGTCCTGGCACGTCTTTTCACATGATCAGCAGCTTTCTTTTGACCGATTAGTTGTTGCATCCGGTGCTTCAGAGCAAATGTGGCATGTACTCGAAAACCTGGGTTTACAAACCGAAAAAAGAGTTCCTTCTTTATTCACGTTTAACATCAAAGATCAAAGGCTCAATGAATTACAGGGCCTTTCATTCCCAGAAGCTACCCTAAAGATCACTTCAACCAAACTTCAGGAATCAGGACCTTTACTCATCACACATTGGGGATTGAGCGGACCTGCTGTTCTTAAATTATCTGCCTGGGGAGCTGAACTGCTTCAAGAGCGAAAATATTCCTTTGAGCTGATCGCCAATTTGGTGAATCAACCTTCAGAGGAATTCAGATCCTGGATAAAAGAACAACAGGTATCTCATGGCAACCGGCAAATAGGCAACCTACAAGTGGACAATTGCCCAAATCGTTATTACAATCGTCTTCTCGAAATGTGTGAAATTCCCTCAACGAAAAAACTCTCAGAGCTGAGTAAAAAAGACGTCAATAAGATTACAGAAGAATTGACTCAGGCCCGATTTAGCGTAAAAGGAAAAAGCACATTCAAAGAAGAATTTGTCACCTGTGGTGGTGTAGCACTAAATGAAATCGAACTGGCTACCATGCAAGCCAAACGATTTCCGGGACTCTACCTCGCAGGAGAAGTTCTGAATATCGATGCATTGACGGGGGGATTCAATTTTCAAGCATGCTGGACGGGCGGTTGGCAGATATCAGAACACATGCAAGCGGAACAAGCCAAATAACTAAAGGAGTCGAGACAACTTAATCCAAATCAAATCCATCAGGAAAGCTGCTGATGTCTCATCATTGTATATCGAAACGAGGTAATCCAGACTAACCAATGTAATCCAGATTACCTTTGAATGACGGATTTGTTATTCCAATAACCCCTCGAAAACGTAAGCTCCATTTGGTATCTCAAAATAAGCACGTTCAGTACCAGGCCGGAATTCCAAATCAGAGAGTGTGATATCAGTTACATATTTTCCAATAGAACCATCTGCTTCCCACATGAATGTGCGGTGCTTTTGAGGGAATGTAATTCCGGAAATTCTCTGCTCACCTTCATAGGTCATGATCTTTTCCTGTGTATGGCCACCGTCGGGAAAATACCCTGGGTAGGAAACCACATATCTGATCGCAGCTAATCGGAAGGTTTCCTGATCCAGGTAAAGCACATAAAAATCATCTGGGGCATCCCCTACTCCTTTTCCAAAAGTCACGCGAACGATATGGTAAGTTTCACCATCATATTCCACTGGCTCCTCCAGGGCGAGATTCACTCCTTCATCTGCAAACAGAAAAGGCATTCCTGCAAAATAATAAGGTGTCAGGGCCCAAAATCTGGTGTTATATGGAATAGTGGCTGTATCCGGAGCATACCACGCCTGCTCCCCATCCCATCCATATTCCACAGAAGTATTTTCAACTCGTTGGTGACGTGTGATGGACCTCCAATAGTCTGCAGTTTCGTAAGTATCACGATACTGACCTGTACCAGGTTTTGGTCGGTAATTGAATCGGAAATAGAGCGGACCATTGTTCCACCAATTGGTCAGTCCTCCGTGAAATTCTATCGCGTTCCATACCAATTTTCCGGCTTCAGAGCTTTTAAGTCTCTCCTCAGAAGCTTTGACCCGTGTTGCCACCCAATCCGTTTTTGGTCTGGCTTTGGTGTAAGGCTCTTCTTGCTTAGGCGAGTTCGACTTTTCAGAGGTTCCGCATGCGGTCGCTACCAAAGCGAGAGAAATAAGGATCAGGTTTTTCATGTATCTACTGTTTAGTGGCTTAACCCCAATGGATCAAAACCAGTTTCAGATATGTTTTGTGAATCAAACAAATGTCGCAAAAGCAACAGCTTAGCTGATTCCTGCTCCGTTCTCCGCAGTATCATCAGGAGATACAGCTTTAAGCGTCCCATCTTCATTCTCCGCAAAAAGTAACATTCCCTGCGACTCTACGCCCATGATCTTTCTGGGAGCCAGATTTACCAAGACAGTCACTTTTTTACCGATCATTTCTTCTGGAGTGAAGTGCTTGGCTACTCCACTCAATATAGTACGCTGATCAATTCCCGTATCCACCTTGAACTTGAGGAGTTTATTGGACTTGGCCACTTTCTCTGCTTCCAGTATCTCACCTACCCTAATGTCCATTTTCATGAAATCATCGTAATTGATTCCTTCCTTCTCAGGAGCTACCGTTACTCCAGCAGCTTCCTTTTCATTTTGTGCTTTGGTATCCATAAGCTTTTGAACTTGTTTTTCAACAACTGAATCTTCGATTTTTTCAAATAATAGCTGAGCTTTCTCGATGGACTGGCCTGTTGCAAGTAGATCAGGCCTCCCCGCGTCGTTCCATGTAAGTTCATCAACGCCTAGCATACTTCTAATTTTAAAAGCTGTTTCAGGTAAGAACGGCTCCGCAACGATGGATAAATTAGCAACAATCTGAAGCGCCACATGCATGATTGTATTGACACGGGTCTCATCGGTTTTGATGAGTTTCCAGGGCTCTGTATCCGCAAGGTATTTATTGCCAGCACGCGCAACTTCCATCATCAAAGCGAGTGCTTCCCGAAAACGAAATGCATCCAGGCTCCCTCCTATTTTGGCAGGGTAACCTTTTACTGCTTCCAAAACACCAGAATCAATGGGTTGAATTTCTCCCAGGGCCGGCACTTTGCCATCATAATATTTATGTGTCAGTACAATAGCTCGATTGACAAAATTCCCCAGAATGGCAACCAATTCGCTATTATTTCTGGATTGATAGTCTTTCCAGGTAAAATCGTTATCCTTCGTTTCTGGCGCATTGGCAGTAAGAACATATCGAAGTACATCTTGTTTATCCGGAAACTCTTCCAGGTATTCGTGCAACCAAACGGCCCAGTTTCTGGATGTTGAAATTTTATTGCTTTCTAAGTTGAGGAACTCATTGGCCGGCACATTTTCAGGCAAAATATAACTACCCTGTGCTTTTAAAATCGCGGGGAAGATGATACAATGGAAGACGATATTGTCCTTCCCAATAAAATGCAACAACCTCGTATTCTCATCTTTCCAGTAATCTTCCCAGTTTTTTCCTTTGTCATCTGCCCATTCTTTGGTTGCAGAGATATAACCAATGGGAGCATCGAACCACACATATAGCACTTTTCCTTCAGCACCTGCAACGGGTACAGGAATTCCCCAGTCCAGATCTCGCGTCATTGGTCTGGGACGCAAACCACCATCAATCCAACTTTTGCATTGTCCGTAAACATTGGATTTCCATTCTTTATGTCCTTCAAGTATCCATTCTTTTAACCACGTTTCATATTGATCCAAAGGAAAAGACCAGTGTTTTGTGGGTTTCTTCACAGGTGAATCACCACTCAGCATGGACTTGGGATTGATCAATTCATTGGGACTCAGTGTAGATCCACAATTTTCGCACTGATCGCCATATGCCTCGGGAAAACTACAAGTGGGACAAGTACCTTTTATATATCGATCCGCCAGGAATTGCTGTGCGGTCTCATCGAAAAATTGTTCGGATGCTTCTTCTACAAAAGTTCCTTTTTCATAAAGCTCCTTAAAAAAAGCTCCGGCTGTTTCGTGGTGGATTTTAGAAGACGTCCGCGAATAAATATCAAATGATATTCCGAACGCGTCAAAAGAACTTTTGATTTGCTCGTGGTACCTATCCACTACCTCCTGAGGTGTTATTCCTTCCTTTCTCGCTCTTAGGGTAATGGCAACACCGTGCTCATCAGAGCCACAAACGAATGCAACATCTTCGCCCTTCAACCTGAGGTATCGTACGTAAGTATCTGCTGGCACATAAACTCCTGCCATATGGCCAATATGAATGGGGCCGTTGGCATAAGGCAAGGCTGCCGTAATGGTATGCTTTTTGAAGTCTGTTTTCATTGAAATTGCAAATGAGGTCGCAAATATAGAATGAACCAAGTCTCCATAGTTAAAATTCGTTGAAACCGATTATAGATGGGCGACATCATAATTACCGTATATTGTAATCGTCATGAAACAATTATCTGAGTTATTACCCATATTCTGCTTGTTTTTGTTAATCACTTCTTGTTCTTCGGACGAGGAAGTGTCACCCATCAATTCAGAGTTTGAAGGTCTTTCAGATTATGAAATTGAGGTAGTTACTTATTTCAGGTCCATTGCCCTTGGATTCGAATTTGGAGATGCGTCACAAATCACACGGAAGTGGATCGAGCCCATGCGAATTTTCGTCGGTGGAGAACCCACGGAGGCCCACTTAACCGAACTTGATAACATAATCCAAGAGATCAACGATTTAGCAACTGATAATTTTGAAATGTCAATTGTCGAGGACACGCTTCAATCCAACTACTACTTATTCATAGGTTCCTATCGGGAATATCAACTAATATTCCCTTCGCGTTCAGATCTGATTAACAGCAACTGGGGGCTTTTCAGTATTTGGTGGGATAACAATCAAAACTTAAATAGAGGACAGATGTATGTTGATACAGAACGCCCAAACGCCAGGGCACAGCTTCATCTCTTACGAGAGGAGCTCACACAATCCATTGGATTAGCCAGGGATTCAGGAAGATATCCCGATAGTATTTTCCAACAAGAATGGACCACTGTAACGCAATATGCGGAGATTGATAGGGACTTGATCCGGATTCTCTATCATCCCAGCATGACATCCGGTCATAATAGGGCAAGTGTACTACCTGTATTGAGAGGCATTTTTGAAGACGACTGAATTTTGAACCCGTGGATAATTACCACATCGCACCATCCCAAAAACCAAAAAGCCAGTTACCTGGAGCATCTTTATCGTTGCTTCGATAAAATTCCCTTACGGCACTAAGGAGTTCCTCACGACTGATCATGTCGTCCTTGTTCAGGTCAATTTTGGTAAAGCTCTTGGCGGAGTAACGAATCTCAATTCGATAAGCCATGAATAAATCAATGTACTCGTCCAGAGAAATGAAGCCATCTCCATTCGCATCGAATACATCGAAAATATCTTTCACAAACTGGTTGACGTGCTTTTCATATAATTCGTCACTGCCGTTAACAATTCCTTTATCCGCAAATTCCAGCCATTCTTGCAAACTGGCACTTTCTTCGATCTCCTGATTGATAAACTGGCGAAAACTCACCCATAGGTTTTCGCATTTGGAGATGTACTCGTTGTATCGATCAGATCCGGGTTTGAATCCCCAAAGGATACAAAGATTTTCGCCTATGGCAGTAAAATCATCCTTTTCGATGAGCTTATTGCTATCAAAATCAAGTACGTTAAAGTAATGGGTAAGCTTATTCTCTTGTATCTCAGTTAACATGTCAGCGATCTTGGAATCGTGAAACCATGCGCAAGATAACCAATATTGGTAACACATTTCCACTTCAAAGGGTATGCAATTAAGCTCGATAAAAATTGAAATATGGAAACTACTGTATTCAGCAATTGGTTTATTGTTTGATTTGCATCTCGCGACTATCAAAATTCTTCAATATTCTTATGCCCACCAAAGCTGAAATTATTACCATCGGAGACGAAATTCTCTATGGACAGACCCTCGACACGAACAGCCACTGGATGAGTGGTGCGCTTGACGAAATCAATATCAAAGTCCATCAGAAAACAACGATTGGGGATACAGAGGATCACATTTTGGCCTCCTTAAAAGAAGCTGAATCCAGAGCGGATGTCATTTTGATAACAGGCGGCCTTGGTCCCACTAATGACGATTTGACCAAACCCACATTGGCCAAATATTTTGGTGTTGAGCTCATCAGAAATGAAGAAGCGCTGGAGGAAATCAAAAATCTGTTTTATCGAGCGGGTCGTGAAATGTCTACCAGTAATGAGCAACAAGCAGATTTGCCTGCCAATTGTCAGAAAATCACCAACCAGGTCGGGACAGCTCCTGGCATGTGGTTTGAAGTTCGCGATAAGATTTTCATTTCCATGCCAGGGGTACCTTATGAAATGAAACACATGATGGAACGTAACTTTCTGCCTATGCTCCATGAGAAGTATGCGAAAGAGGTAATTCATCATCGTATAGTAAAAACAGTTGGAGTTCCTGAGTCCACACTGGCCGATCAAATCAAATATTGGGAGGAGAACCTTCCTGCCCACCAAAAACTGGCATATCTGCCCACTTTTGGTCAGGTAAAACTCCGATTGACCAGTACTGGAACTGACCTTGAGGTATTGAAAAAGGAGACGGAAGCACAAATTCAACTGCTTCTTCCATTGATTTCCAAACACGTTTTTGGCTTTGACAATGAGGAGTTGGAAGAAGTGCTTGGCAAAATGCTTAAATCTAAAAATGCTACTATCGCTACCGCAGAAAGCTGTACCGGTGGACAGATTGCTGCTGCATTCACGAGTATTCCTGGAAGCTCCGCCTATTTCAAGGGAAGTGTTGTCGCCTATGACAATCAGGTCAAAATCGATCAATTGGGAGTAGACCCCAAGGCCATCGAAACACACGGCGCAGTAAGTGAGCAGGTTGTGTCGCAAATGGCAGAAAATGTCCGAAAAACCTTGAAAACAGATGTTGGGCTAGCCACCAGTGGTATAGCCGGCCCTGATGGAGGTACACCAGAAAAACCCGTTGGCACGATCTGGTTGGGCTATTCCGATGCGACAAAAACAATTACCAGGAAGGTACAATACACCAAAAACAGGCAAATGAACATCAAGTTTGGAGTTATGGCTGCATTGAACCTATTTAGAATGAATTTCAATGACTGAAATACAAAATATTGTATCTTTGTGATACCCAAAAATGATACAAGAGCGAATAATCTATGGCTACTATTGAATTGTTAATGCCTAAAATGGGCGAAAGTGTGATGGAAGGCACTGTCTTATCATGGTTGAAATCCGAAGGGGATGCTGTGGACGAAGATGAGGCAA
Organism: Cyclobacteriaceae bacterium; assembly: GCA_965215825.1. GTDB lineage: Bacteria > Bacteroidota > Bacteroidia > Cytophagales > Cyclobacteriaceae > JAWPMT01. The sequence continues at coordinate 5,350,118 of CBDCEM010000003.1, forward strand.
TTCTGGAAGTCGCTACCGACAAAGTCGATACCGAGATCCCTTCCACTCATGCTGGTACCATCAAGCAGATTTTGGCACAGGAAGGAGATGTTATACAAGTTGGCAAACCTATAGCCATCATAGATACGGAGGGAGAGGAAGCTACAGAAGTAGTTGCCGATAGCCCCGCACCTGAATCTTCTCCGGTTGAAGCCGCGTCCACGCTACTGAATCAGGCAATAGCGGAACACAGCGTTGCGGTAGAACACATCCCAGCCTCTTCCGATTCCGGACGATTCTATTCGCCTTTGGTTCGGAACATGGCCAAAGAAGAAAATATTTCACTATTGGAATTAGAATCAATTGCCGGAACTGGCAAAGATGGTCGGGTAACCAAACACGATATGCTGTCTTTCATTGATTCCAGAAAAAAAGGCACTGTGACACCCGCTCCAGCACCTGCAAAATCCAATGGTACCGCTTCACCAGCTATGGACCGAAAAATTCAGGCAGTACCTGCTGTAATTGACGGTCAGGATGAAATCATTGAGATGGACCGCATGCGCAAAATGATCGCAGAGCGCATGGTTTCGTCAAAAGCCATTTCTCCACATGTGACCTCTTTCGTAGAAGCCGATGTGACCAATCTGGTCAAATGGAGAAATCAGAAGAAAACTCTGGTAAAAGAACGAGAGGGTGAAGCGCTTACTTTCACACCGATCATGATCGAGGCAGTAATAAAAGCCATCAAAGATTACCCGATGATCAATGTCCAGGTGGATGGCAATAACATTGTCAAGAAAGCAGCCATCAACATTGGCTTGGCCGTTGCTCTACCTACTGGCAATCTGATCGTTCCAGTGATCCAGCACGCGGATCAGCTCAATATTCTGGGGATTACAAAAAGAGTGAACGACCTGGCCAAACGAGCACGAGAAAACAAACTGAAACCAGATGAATTGTCAGGTGGAACCTATACTGTTTCCAACGTCGGTTCATTCGGAAACGTGATGGGCACACCGATCATCATGCAACCTCAGGTTGGGATTCTTGCGCTTGGAGCCATACAGAAAAAACCAGCAGTGATAGAAACATCAGAAGGCGACTTCATTGGAATCCGTCACAAAATGTTCTTATCGCATAGTTATGATCATCGTGTGGTAGATGGCGCGCTGGGTGGCATGTTCGTACGAAGAGTAGCTGATTACCTGGAAAAGTTCGATATGAATACAGACATTTGATCTGATCATACGATTTTAGATATAGCGAACCTATAAGGTCTCTTCTACTTGAAGTTATCCTTATAGGTTTTTCTTTTTTTAGGGCTTCTTTGATAAAATCAAAGAGAATAAAAAACTGAATACAGCACCTCACAGCTTCCTTGCAGGTCCACTCACCTATTTTTTACAACCTCGCGTTATCTCGATCAGTAGATCAGAACACCTATTCACTCGCAACCTTAGTAATTCGTAACATTAAATCACTAGAATTACCTTCTGCATTGGTTCCGTTCTTCGCCTGAACTAACACTAATACCTTCATTACATGTCCAATAGTAAGAGGTATGTGTTTCTATTGTTCATAGTATTCGGATTGATCAGTCATTCAATTGCACAGATCAAGGGACCAGACTTTCAATGGAAACACATCAGCAACAGGCTTTCCCACAATAGAGTACACAGTATTCTTGAAGATCATCAGGGGTTTCTTTGGATAGGAACACACAGCGGGTTGAATCGATATGATGGTCAGAATTTTCGAATTTTCGAACATAATAAAGAGGAAGAAAGAAGCCTCCCTGGCAATGAAATTCACACCTTATTCGAAGATGCAAAAGGAGAACTCTGGGTAGGCACGGACAATGGGTTAGCACGCTTCAACAGATCAGACGAAAAATTTGACCTCTGGATTCCAGACCAGGCACAACCGACGGACTTTATCAATGCCGACGTAAAAACAATCATTGAGTTTGGCAATGGTGAATTGTGGGTAGGAACAGGCATAGGCATATTTTCTGTGGACGAGAGTCGATATTTCATGAAAAAAATAAATTTCGAGACTTCTGCTCAATTTCATGTTCAGGCTCTACTGGAAGACAACAGTGGGAAAATTTGGATTGGCACTTCTGAAGATCTCTACTTCGCAGAAGCAAACTCCAGAAATATACAATCCCCTTCAATGAGGAATGGGGAAAAAATAAATGCTACGATCATAGATATTATTCAGGGAAAAAATAAGAGGATTTGGGTGTCCACAGAGAGTAAGGGTGTCTTCGAGCTCTTCGGAAACAATGATATATATGAATACCGCAAATTTGATAACACCCCTGGTGGCACTCACAACCTTGGGAGCATGCGTGTCAACTCCATGGCCGAGGATGCCAATGGCCAAATTTGGTTGGCCCCGGAAAATCAAGGTCTTGTTGTTTACAATCCTCATTCTGATCGACTTACAAAATACAAATCAAATCGCTTTAACGAGGCATCTATCTCCACAAATTCAATTTGGGACATCTATCATGATGTAACTGGTAGAATTTGGCTTGGCACCTTCAATAAAGGTATCAGTTTGATGGATCCAAAAGATAGAAAATTCTCCCATGTACGTCAGAATTTCTTTTCCGGAGACGGGATCTCCAATGATGCAGTTACGTCATTTTTAGAAGTCGGCAATGAAGTCTGGGTCGGAACCGACGGTGGAGGGATCAATGTATGGAATCAAAACCGTGATAAGTTCAGGTATTTTCAAAAAGACCACAACCAACCGCAATCACTCGGTAGCGATGCGGTGTTAGATATGTACGAGGATAGTAATGGCACGATTTGGATAGCGACATGGGAAGGCGGTCTGAACAAATACGAAGGCAAGGGAAGCTTTAAAAGGTTTATGAATCAACCGAATAACTCCAATTCTATTCCTTCAAATATGATCTTTGCTATTGATGAGGATCGAAATAAAAATTTGTGGATTGCACTCTGGAATCGCGGAATCGCAAGGTACAACCCCAATGATGATTCCTTTTTCACCATCAACAAATCCACCCATGGAAATGACCTCTGGCATAGTGACTTTACTAATGATATATTAGTCGATCAGAGTAACACGCTCTGGGTAGGCACAGAAATTGGCCTGAATCGCATCACATTTCAAACCGATGAGGATTTCTCAGTAACAACATTCCTCAATGACCCAAACGATCCAACCTCGATCAGCAGCAACTATGTCAATAAAGTATTTGAGGATCATTCCGGGAAATTATGGATTTGTACGTCCATGGGCCTGAATCTATATCACGAAGGCTCTAACAATTTTGAACGAATTAATAAGAGTTCCGGACTATCAGGAAATTTCGCTCAAAGCATCATTCAGGATACGGATAACAACTATTGGGTAACAACCAATAAGGGAATTTCCAAGATCACAAAAATAGGGTCAGGTTGGCAACTTCAAAACTACGATGCTACTGACGGGATTCAGGGGGACAACTTTTCACGTGGAGCTTCTTATTTGACAAAAGACAATACGTTGCTACTCGGCGGCACCAACGGTTTCAATCATTTCAAACAAGAAATGGTAAAGGACAATCCACACGCACCCGTAGTACATTTCTCCAAATTGAAAATTTTCAACAAGGAAGTAATTGACTATGGCGATAACGCCCCACTTGCAAGTCACATTAACACCGCCACAGCACTCACTCTCCAACACCACCAAAACGTCTTTTCCATTGAATATGTGGGGGTAAGTATGACCCATGCCGATAAAAATCAATATGCTTTCAGGCTGTTAGGCCTGGAAACAGAATGGAATGATGTCGGTGCTCAAACAACTGCGTCCTATTCCAATCTGGAAGCTGGAGATTACACCTTTGAAGTCAAGGCCGCCAATAATGATGGTCTCTGGTCCTCTACTCCAAGAGAACTAACCATTACTGTTCTTCCTCCCTGGTGGAATACCTGGTGGTTCAAGTCATTTGGCAGCCTGTTTGCATTATTGGCTATTGGAAGCGCAGTTTATGTAAGGTCAAAACAAACCCGTAGATATGAAAAACAATTAAAAGAAAAGATCGCGGAAGCAGTTAATGATGCAAATCGACAAAAAGAGGAGATTGCCACTCAAAAGGACAGGCTCCAACTTGCGGTAGCCGAAACCAATCAGGTTGTCAATGCCACGATCAATAGCGGCAATTTCCATGAACGGATGATATTGGAGGGTAAAGAAGGCGAATGGCGGGAGTTAGCTCAATCCATCAATAATTTGTTCAAGTCCATTCTCAAACCATTCAATGAACTCAACGAAATCATCAATTCCATTGCTCAGGGCGACCTGACTCCCCGATTAGAAAATGAATTTAAAGGAGACACTGCAGCAGTTGCACAAAACCTTAACCTGGCCCTGGACAAATTATCAGGATTTATAAGGGAAATTTCTACCAGCATTATTTCCATACAGCAAGTCTCAATGGAAATGAAAGATGCCACGGACGATCTGCATATTGTATCCGGTGAAATCACATCTGCAATAGGTGAAATGAGTACCGGTGCCCAACAACAACTCCAACGTGTAGGTCAATCTTTTCAACTAACGGAAGAAATATTAAAATTTTCGGATCAAATGGGCCAATTGGCCAAATCAATTAACCAGTCTGCTAATTTGGGTTCTGAAAAGAGCATAGAAGGCAAAGCCATGGTCGCCGCTCAAAACAATATCATGAACGAGATAGGCAGTATCTCAAAGGAAAGCAATGCCTCCATGCAACACCTGGAAAAACGCTCAAAAGAAATCTCAGGTATCATAAGCATCATGAAGGAAATCGCTACACAAACCAACATGCTTTCTCTAAATGCAGCGATTGAAGCAGCTCAAGCCGGAGACGCAGGTCGTGGATTTGCCGTGGTGGCCACCGAGATCAGGAAGTTGGCCGTAGATTCTAAAAAATCTGCTGGAATGATCGAAGATCTGATCACTAGTATTCAGAGCGAAACAGAAGCCATGGCCAGGCTAATGCAAAAAATGGATCATCGTGTTAATGATGGAATCACAGCCTCCGGCGAAACTGATAAAGCTTTAGCAGTGATCACTGAACTCTATAAAGAAACGGTGATCTCTTCCCAAAAAATAACAGAGGCCACAGGGCAACAAGTCCAGGATATTCGGGGCATTTCGGGAATTCTGGAAGAAGTAGTAGTAATTTCCGAACAAACCGCATCTGGCACAGAAGAAATTCACGCTTCTGCCGAACGCGTTTCTCTACAAATGAATGCATTCAAAGATCGCAGCAATCATAATATGGAAATAGCCAAAGATCTGAGTCAAAAATCATCCAATTTCAAGTTGGATACTGAGGAAAGAATTCCACAAAATTTAATCCTGTGAATTAGAACCCAGCGTCTCTTCTGCACAGTGACTGATTGATCGATCAAGGAACGGCACTCATGTTCATTCTTGATTCGCGATCGAACGAAAGGAGATCAATTTTAAAGGAAACAATCTCTTCATCGAGCAATCGGACCATGTCCCAAACCGGACACAAAACAGCCTTTCCGGCAATTTTTCAGTCAAGAACCGAAATGATCTTGATGATTGATTTAACTTGATCAAAAAAGACCCAATTTTCGATGAAAGCCTCCGACTTGTTCATAAAGTGCCTAGAAGCAGAGGAAGTAGAGTACATTTTCGGGATTCCCGGCGAGGAAAATCTCGATTTTCTTGAATCACTGCGACATTCCAATATCAAACTCATTCTCACCCGTCACGAACAAGGAGCTGCTTTTATGGCGGCTACTTATGGCAGGTTGACGGGAAAACCTGGCGTTTGCCTTTCCACGCTGGGGCCCGGCGCCACCAACTTTGTTACTGCAGCCGCTTACGCGCAATTGGGAGGTATGCCTTTACTCATGATCACGGGACAAAAGCCCATCAAAAAGAGCAAACAAGGGCGCTTTCAGATCGTCGACATTGTTGATATGATGAAGCCCCTGACCAAGTACACCCGACAAATAGTTAATGGCAACACCATTCCCTCCATAGTCAGGGAAGCATTTAGAATTAGTGCAGAAGAACGACCTGGGGCCGTACACATCGAATTACCGGAAGATATCGCCGCTGAGGAATGTGATGCTACCATATTTCACAAAAGCTACACACGTAGACCACTCGCTGACAGCAAAGCACTTGATGCGGCAATCGAAATGATCCAACTGGCCAGGAGACCTTTAATACTCCTGGGTGCAAGTGCCAATCGCAACCGGACCGGCAAAGCCGTCACTGATTTACTGGACAAAACAGGCATGTTTTTCTTCAACACCCAAATGGGTAAAGGGGTGGTTGACGAAAGACATCCGCAATTTCTGGGCACTGCGGCACTTTCTGATCACGATTATCTACACAAGGCCATTGATCAGGCTGACCTTATCCTAAATATTGGTCACGATGTGATCGAAAAACCTCCATTCTTCATGCACGAAGATGGGTGCAACGTGGTTCATGTCAATTATTTCTCCGCGGAAGTAGATCAGGTGTATTTCCCACAGGTAGAAGTTGTGGGCGACATTGCCGCGAGTGTTTCTTATCTCGCAGAGCATATTCAACCTCAAGATCAATGGAAATCTGATATTTTCTCCACTGTCAAGGAGGATGTGGAAAGCCATATCACCAAATATTTTGAAGACAAGAGATTCCCGATGTTACCACAGCGGGCTGTCAATGAGATCCGAAAACAGTTACCCAGCGATGGCATCCTAACGTTGGACAATGGCGTTTACAAAATCTGGTTTGCTCGAAACTACAAGGCGCACGAGCCCAATACCGTACTGTTGGACAATGCCCTTGCTACGATGGGTGCAGGCCTTCCCTCCGGAATGGGTGCCAAAATTACTTACCCTGACCGAAAGGTAATTGCCATCTGCGGAGATGGTGGATTTATGATGAACTCTCAGGAACTGGAAACGGCCGTGAGACTTCAAATGGATCTGATTGTGATCATTCTGAATGACAGTGCCTATGGCATGATCAAATGGAAACAGAAGGGAATGGAATTTGCCAATTTCGGACTCGACTTTAACAATCCCGATTTTGTCAAGTATGCCGAAGCCTACGGGGCCAAAGGTTATCGCATTTCAGACACAGATGACTTTACCACTACACTGGATAAATGTCTCAATGAAAAGGGGGTTCATGTGATTGATCTCCCTGTGGATTATTCGTTGAACCATCAAATATTGATCAAAGGACTGCAGGAGCAGGACACAAAATAATATTCTCATGAGTAGATTGACCGTAAATGCCCCTTATGATCTGGGCGTAATCGATGAAATACCCCTGCACGACGGTGCTGCTGTGGAATCTACACTGGCCACGGCTCATGACCATTTTCTGGATCGGTCAAAGTGGATTCCTAAATACGAAAGAGTGGCTATTCTTGAGCGTACCATGGCTCTGATGGAAGCTCAGAAGGAATCCCTGACGCTGATTGCTGCGGAAGAAGGGGGCAAGCCCTATGTAGATTCAAAAGTCGAGGTAGATAGAGCTATTAATGGTATCAAAATTGCCATAGAAGAAATGAGTCATTTCGCAGGGAGTGAAATTCCCATGGGTCATACGGCCTCTTCAGCAAATAGAATGGCCTTTACCCGAAAAGAACCGATCGGAGTAGTCGCCTCCGTGAGTGCTTTCAATCATCCACTGAACCTCATCGTGCACCAAACTGTACCGGCCATAGCGGTCGGCACGCCAGTGATCGTAAAACCCGCAATGACCACTCCTCGATCCTGCATCAAATTCGTAGAAATCCTCAAGGAAGCAGGATTACCTAACGGATGGTGCGAGTACCTGATAACCAGCAATGAAGATTCGGAGCAACTGGTAGTAGATGATCGTGTCAATTTCTTCTCTTTCATCGGATCAGCCCGGGTTGGATGGTTCTTGCGATCTAAGTTATCTCCCGGAGCTCGATGCGCCCTTGAACATGGAGGAGCTGCTCCAGCTATAATTGATCAAAGCGCAGATTTGGATGAAATCGTGCCTCCGCTCATGAAGGGAGGTTTCTATCACAGTGGACAAGTTTGTGTCTCTGTACAAAGAATTTTTGCACATCATAATATTGCCGAAGAACTGGCACAAAAAATGGCTGCCGCGGCGAAAGACCTGGTAGTTGGCGACCCAAAGAAACCTGAAACGGAATGTGGGCCTTTGATCTTGCCACGGGAAGTGGACAGGGTCGATCAATGGGTAAAAGAAGCCGTTACCGAAGGTGCACAGTTACTTTGTGGTGGTCAAAAGATCTCTGATACACTCTATCAGCCAACAGTCTTACTGAATCCTTCTCCGGAAAGCAAAGTTTCCCGTGAGGAGATTTTCGGACCGGTCGTTTGTGTTTATAGCTATGAAAGTCAGGAAGATGCGGTAAAACAAGCCAATTCCCTTCCTTTTGCCTTCCAGGCATCTGTCTTCACAAAAGACCTGGATCAGGCATTGAACCTGGGGCATCAACTTAATGCCGCAGCGGTAATGATCAACGACCATACCGCATTTCGAGTAGACTGGATGCCCTTTGGAGGACGTGATGCCTCCGGATTAGGAATGGGTGGCATCAAATACTCGATGGAAGACATGTCGAGGGAAAAAATGCTTGTTTTCAAAAGCAAATACTTATAACCCAAACTCGATTTTAAACATTGCTGTTTATTCTGAACTGAGGTTTATAAATCTTAAAATCAGAAGTTACTTCGAATCGTTATAGTAATTAAACATCCTGGACAGACCTTGTCTACTGGAGAACGACAAGCCATTGGTTTTGGCAAAAGCTCTTATTTGCTTCTGATTAGCTCCAAAAACGGAAAGCACTTCCTTTTTCGTCCCCACAGAAAAGGCAGAACGATTTGCTAATACGAAGAATGGTGGAAAGGCCTCTTCGCCATATGGATTGAATTTCACTCCCTCCCGATATAACAAGGGTTTTTTCCCTTTGCTGAGTACTTCGAAAATAAAATAACTGGATTCTAGTCCAAACGCTGCTACACAATACTCATGATCACCTTTCCTGATCCACACCACTTGGGAGACGGTGAGGCATTGATATCTCCTAGCCTTTCCAACAAGGATCATATTGGCAGTAAAATCAATTTGCACGTCTCCATACAAAGTATCTGTAAGTGTAATGACCATGTCCTGCCCCGCCTTAGAAGGGGCTGAATCGAATAAAAAAAGGGTTGACAATAGGAATAGCATCTGTAATTTCATTTGCTGGAAATTTATTCCGACAAAGGAACTCGTGATGATATGTTGAACAAGGGCAAAAATCGAAGCTTAACGAAAACGTCACCTCTTGATAAGGAAATTATAAACATTCCTTAACAACCCTTCTCAAGGTACTTGAGAAGGGTGTCAGGAATCGTTTGTTTGTTGTTGTTTGGTTGTGTGCTTTTAGTTCGTTCTGCGTTGCAATTAGCTTGTTCTGCCCCGCTGTTTTGGAAGTGGAATGAAGGTGACGCAGGTCCAAATCTTTAGTTTTAATGTAAGCGCTCCCAAAAACCGGAACGGTTTAGATAGACATGGTTAAGCGAAAAAGAAGCGTTGTTTCAGAAGCAATATTACACCCAAACCTGCGACCTTTCTTCCAGCAGTGACTGCCCGTGGCAATCGAATCAATATGTAAAGACCATGTTGCAGTTTGTTTAGCTCATTGATCAACTACAACAGTTACGAAGTTGCGGCACCCAGTTGGATTTTAAAACAGGAACTTCATGAACGACATAAATACTTCATGTGTGTAGCAAAATCACCAATAAGTGTAAAACGGTTTGGTGTTTTGATTTTGCAATTTCGAGGGTCAAGGGACCTTTTTCTAATTATATTTGATCACTAGCGTAGAATCTCAGACCATTGAAAGCATCGGTAATCGTAGTAGAAGACAATCTGTTACTGGCAGAGGATGTCATTGAAACACTCGAAAAGTTCGACTATGAGGTGCTGAACTCATTTACCACAGGAGAAGAAGCACAGGACTGGCTGAAGGATAACCATGAATTGGTGGACTTTGCTTTGCTTGATATAGAGCTGGCTGGCAAAATGACGGGCATCGACCTGGCAAATCACATCAATAAGAAATTTAAGAAAAGTAAGATTGGGCTGATTTTCCTTACTGCCTTTCAGGATGACCTCCATTTCAGGCAAGCCAAACGCTCCAAACCCGCCGCCTATTTATTCAAGAACCAAATTGGTGATAAGGACCTCAATATCGCCATTGAACTGGCTTTGGCCAATGCTAACGATATTCAACCCGAAGAACAAACAGGGGGCTATATCTTGAAAGATCGAATCTTTGTTCGGCAGGAATCCAACAAATTCGTCCGCATGTCCCTCGGTGACATTGATATCATTGAGGCGGATGGGAGTTACACCACCATCATTGCCAACAAGCGACGCTATATGTTATCCGAAAGCATGAAAAAAGTGGAGTCCAAAATGTCGGGGCTACAACAATTCGTGCGTATCCATAAATCCTACATTGTTAATATTGACAAGGTCGATGGCTTTGAAAATAAATACATTGAAATCGGAAATGACAGTTATCCCATCGGTCGAACCTATCTCAAAAATTTTCTTGCAAAATTTAGATTCATTTAAATTTTACTTTTACAACTATATTAACCAATTGGATATCAATTAGTTAAAATACATCTAAGTGAGCATCATTCAAGTGTTGAAGTAAGAATTGGCAGCTAATTACCACGGTCGTATAACCTTTTATGTAAAGTGTCCGTATATTTGTATACTGATCGACGCTTCAAAACACGTTGATTGACCAATTAAAAACAAGATAACTAAAGCAACAAGAACATGAAATCAAGCAAATTTTCTCTTCGAACGACCATTGCTCTGATCGACTGAATTTCATTGGGAATTCTGATCGCTAAGAAAGGTTCTTTTCCATCGATTGTGCAGCACAATTAACAGAGGAAAACTGAGTTTAAAAAGCTCGAAAAAAGAAATTTTCAACAAGAGGGTTACCTTTTCGATTTCAAACGAATATATAAGTGAAACAACGAATCATGAAATATCATGAATATTTATAAGCAAAAATTTGGATAATTCAGAATAATTGTCTAAATTAACAAACAAGCACAACAACTAAATTTAACAACTAAACAACATGCTAAACAAACAACTATGGGCTGCGATCCTACCAGGTGGGGTACGCGCTAAACTGAACGTTTTTGCCTTCGTCCTATTGGCTTTCGTATCATTGGTTTCTTGTGAAGATCCAATGAGTGACATCACAAAAGATGATAACATCGAGATTGTTACTGGAGCTTGTACTGGAGGAGATTGTGGAGATGGACAAAAGCCTCCAACAAATGGCAATGGAGGATAAAGTCCAAGACAAGGTGACCCTAAGCAAATTCTGCTTAGGGTTTTTTTTGTAAGTTTGAGTCCGTCCAAGAAACATCATGAGTTTATTTTTCCTCAAAGCATTTTTGAGTGTATTTGGCATCTCCTTTTCCTTTATCGCTTTCACACAAAACCAAATTAATAATGACTCAATTTCCGTTGCTTTTGATAAGAAAGATTACGAATTTGTAATTAGTGAGTATGAAAAAAGAAGGGGAGAGTCAAACAAACCTAAACTTCAGAATAAAGAATTAGAATTGATTGGAAAATCATACTACTTCTTAGAGAAATATGCTGAGGCACTTCCAATTCTCAAGCATCAGTTAAGGCTAAGTATTACTAGAAACGAAAACTTTAATGCCTATGCGAATTGCTACTACATTTTCATGAGTCATAAGGCATTATTCGAACGTGATAGCGCCCTTCATTATTCAAAAATCAGTCTCAGACATGCTGAACTAACTAAATCAGATTTGAACATTTCTAGGGCTCTTAATAATGTTGCTACGATCTATGAGGAGCGTAGTGAATATTCACAATCGATTCAATATTATCAAAAGTCATTGATGCTTGTAGGTGACGACTCTATAGAATTCATGCAAACTAGAAGTAACATTTCTAGCAATTACTTCAAAATAGGACTCCTAGATAGTGCATTTAGTATCGCATCCGAAGCATATGAATTTTTTACCGAAAATCACACACAACCGTACTGGAAATGGCTTAGCACCTACAGAATTGCGTACATTGAAAAAGACTATAAAAATGAATTGGCGTATGGATACTATAGAGAGCTCCTCAAAATATCAGATAATAACTATAGAAGAACTTTAGCACAAATTGGCTTAGGTGAAAGTTTCTATTTGAAAGGAAGTGATTCAGCCATTTATTACTTTAACAATGCGAAAATTATCGCTGAAAGTAGCAACAACACCATTTTACAAAGGGAAGTATTCTTAAATCTAGCCAAACTTTACTTAACACTTAATCCCAACCAAACAAGATTAAAAGATGCAATTGATAAAATGAACTTAATCCTTGGAAATCAAGGAGACAAGAGAGCAGAGCCACTATTGAGAATATATGAAAGTGGGTATTTCCTAAATGAGAATCGTTTAGAAGAAAGTCTAAATTCCATTAATCATGCTGTTCAATTAGCCACGAAGTATAATAATAAAGATCGCCTTGCCGAAGCTCTCACTCAAAAATTCAACGTCCTTAATCACTTCAGTCGCTACAAAGAAGCTTTAGCCGTAAAAGAAGAAGAAATCAAGGTACGTGAAGAACTATTTAATGACCGCTCGGAGGCCGTGTACCAAATCCTACGTACGCAAAACGAGATGGACAAGCAAGAAAGCACCATTGCCAATCAGCAGCTTGAGATTGACAACAACAACCTGCAGATCCTGATCATGTACATTTCCATTGCGCTGGTGATCAGTGCGCTGGTCTTCATCTTCTGGCAATACCGAACCCGATCCAAATACGCGAAGAAACTGGAAACGATGTTCCTGGATTCACGGCACCGATACATGAACAACTTGCTTTTGCTTAAAAACTGGTTCAATGAAGGCAAGACCGAGAAAAATGACGAGATCATTTCCTTTGCGCAGAACCGAATCGATGCCATTTCTACTGTGAACCGACACCTGGATCGGCTTTCGTACAACAAAGACACCATTGCCTCCAGGTCCTTTCTGGAAGACATTTCTCACAACCTGCTGGCCAATCGGGAATTCACCTCCGACATTCAGGATGTGCCCATCAACATGAGTGTTTCGGGGCCTCTTGGTATGATCACGAATGAGATCATCACCAATGGCCTGAAATATGGCGAAGAACCCTACGCTATCCGTTTCCATAAAAACGGCGGTGGATATACTTTAGAAATTGAAGATCATGGACCTGGTATTACAGATCCTGAGAAAAAAGGCACAGGTTCCAAAGTACTCAAATTGTTGAGTCGTCAACTTAAAGGGGAACTTACCTATCAGAACAAAGCCGATCACTCTTCTGAGGGTCGTGGCACGTTGGTATCTCTGCAATTCAAAGGGTAGCCAAAAACTCCTCGATAGCCGCGTAAACGCGCTTCAATTCTTTATCAGTAATGATATAAGGAGGTATCATGTAAATCACGTTACCCAGTGGCCTCAACAAGATCTCCTTTTTCAGAAAATGTGCGTAGATCTGGTCTTTGATCGTACTGACATAGCCCGGATCATCTGCTTTAAGTTCTACGGCTAATATGGTACCTGTGCAACGTACATCCGCTACTATAGCCGGTGGCGTGAATGATGCGACAAAACCCTGATGAGATTTCGTAATTCTATTGATTGCTTTTACGGTCTTCTTCTTTAGTAGCAGCTTACAACTGGCATTAGCGGCTGCACACGCCATGGGGTTGGCCGTGTAGGAATGGCCATGAAAGAAAGCCTTTCGTTTATCCGTACTATCAAAAGCTTCCGCTATCCGCTCATTGACCGTGGTTACTCCCATGGGCAAAAACCCTCCGGTAATTCCCTTGGACAAGCAATAAATCTCCGGCTTGTGCTGCACATAATCACAAGCAAAGATCTTCCCTGTTCTGCCAAATCCCGTCATCACCTCATCCGCAATGCAAATGATCTCTTTCGTCTGAGCCATTTGAATCAATTGGTCCAGTACATCTGCGGAATACATGCGCATCCCTCCTGCTCCCTGTACCAGGGGCTCAAAAATAAATGCAGCTACTTCTTCTGTAGCCACTTGTTTCATGACCTCCAGTGTGTTCGTCCCATCTCCTTCGGGAAATGGCAGGTACTCCACATCAAATAGAAAGTCCGTAAACGGCACGTTGAAGATAGAAGTCCGGTCTCCCACCGACATGGCACCGAAAGTATCGCCATGATAGGCACCCTCAATTGCAATGATCTTTTTTCGAGGAGTGCCCTGATTGAACCAGTACTGGATCGCCAGTTTGATTGCAACTTCCGTTGCCGTACTTCCATTGTCCGAAAAGAACACTTTCGATTGATCATCTGGTAATAATTGAAGGAGGGTCTCGGATAGCTTGATCGAGGGTTTGTGAGTAAACCCTGCAAAAATTACATGTTCCAGTTCTCCGGCCTGTTTGGCAATGGCTTTGGCAATCTTGGGGTGTGAATGCCCATGGATATTAACCCACCAGGAAGAGATGACATCCATGATCTCACGACCATCTTCTGTGTAGAGGTACATCCCTTTAGCATGTGATACATACAAAGGATCGCTACCCGCCAGTGGCGAAAATGGGTGCCAGATATTAGCACGATCCAGTGCGGCCCAATCTTTCATAATTAATTGTCGTTTTTAACTCCAGGTATTCCTTACTTCTTCTGCATATTCGGCAACCAGTGCGGGACTCACCTGGTCATGTTGGGCCACCTTGAAAAGCAACGGCCAGCCGGATTTCTTCAATATGATACGTTCACTCTCTTCATTCGATGGACCATTGAACACGATGCCCTTTACCGGATACCCTCGTTGTTTCAGCAACTCAATGGACAACAAGGAATGGTTGATGCTTCCTAAATACAAATTACAAACCAGAATCACTTCCGCACTCACCAAAGGGACCATATCAATAATCACCTCCTCGTCATTCAGAGGTACCATCAGGCCTCCCGCACCTTCTATGATCAAATCACGGTTGGACACTGGAGGATGAAAATCTTTAAGGGAAATCTTCACACCATCGATCATGGCAGCGGCATGTGGAGAGGCTGGTGTCTGCAACACATAGCGCTCGCCGTAAAAACGGGTATCCGAAGAATCGGTCAGAAGTTTAACATCCTGAGTATCTGTGGGGAGTCCCGCCTGCACAGGCTTCCAATAGTCCGCTCCCAGTGCCTGTACAAGAATAGAAGAGATCAGCGTTTTGCCACTATCTGTCCCTATCGCCGTTACGAAATAATTCACACCGCGAAAGTAGTGGCGAAAAGATTACTCCAACAGCACTTTGCTACCTATAAAGACGATTTGTACAAATCAATCGATGACACTACTCATATCGTAATGAAATGACAGGATTCATCCGTGCTGTTCTTAACGTATGTAGCCCTACCGCCGAAAAGGCAATGATCGCAGTAACTAGTGCAGCTATCGCAAAAAGAAGGGGATTCAGGTCCGTTCGATAAGCGAAATTATTGAGCCAGTCATTGCCATAAAACCAAATCAGTGGCATTGACAGGAAGTTGCCGAACAACACCAACAAAATGAACTGGCGGGACAACACATAAACAATATGACTGGTATTGGCACCCAGTACTTTTCTTATGCCCACTTCCTTGGTTTTACTTAAGGTAATGAATGAAATAAGTCCCAGTAATCCGATGATCGATACAATGATCACAATCACAGCAAAAATGGATAGCAATTGAGCCAATCTATTTTCTTCCTCGTATTGACGTGCAAAATCCTCGTCCAGGAATTTATATTTCAAGGGGTAACTGGGATATACCGTGTCCCAGGCTTTTTCCAGCTGTGCGAGCAGTTGATCGGTTTGCTCAGGGCTGAACCGAATGGCATAGTATCGCCCGTATCTTTCCGCGGAATAATCCATCGCCTTCGGCCATATCTTCTCCTGCAAACCAAGGCCATGATAATCCCTTACAACTCCGATAACAATACCTGCTGGTGACTTAGAGGGAGAAACAATTCTCCGACCTATAGCATCTTCTGGACTGGTCCAGCCCATTTCTCTCACGCATGATTCATTGATAATCAATCCCTCTTCCAGTTCAGAAGGCTTAGTCAGGTCAAAATTTGCTCCGGCAAGTAGCTCAAGACCCAATGTAGGAAGGTACGTTTCATCAATGGCCATGTATTCTGTATCCACAGGCTGATCAGTGACCTGCTCAGGGTAGGCCCACTGCCCTTGCCAACCTGGTCGTCCAGGCAGCGCATTGCTTTGACTCACTAACTCCACTCCAGACAGGCCTCTGATCTCATTTTCCAGAACCTGTTTACCCGAACCTTGCCCAACATCAGTGGCTTCAATGATCAATACCTGTTCCTTATCAAAGCCGAGGTTTTGGTTTTTCATGAAATTCAACTGAGTGATCACCAGGAGGGTACTTAGCACCAATCCCGAGGATATAAAGAATTGAAAAATGATCAATCCTTTCCTCAGCCGAGCTCCGCCTTTTGAACTCAACCCTTTACCACTCAGTGCTTGCAGGGGTTTGAAACCGGACATGATCAACGCAGGGTAAAATCCTGCAATAAAAGATACCATTATAATCAGAGCGAACAAGGCCGCTAAAAAATCAGGTGTAAGGAAATCGATTACCTCGTATTCCTTATCCATCAGGTGGTTGAACAGCGGTAAAATCCCAGTTATCAATGCCAATCCAAGTGCTGCGGCCAATACCGTGAGCAAGGTAGATTCGGCCATAAATTGCCCAATTATAAACTTCCTGGATGACCCCACAACCTTCTTGATGCCAATTTCCTTTGCGCGATAAGCGGCTCGTGCGGTACTGAGGTTAATGTAATTGACACATGCCAGCAGTAATAGAAACACAGCAATCACCAACAGTGTCTGCAGTTCAGCTTTCGAGCCATTGGGACCAAAGCCATTCCAAAATCTGGAGCTTAGATAAATGTCCATCAGGGGCATCAGGTCCACTGTGAAATCTACACCCATTTCCTTCATCCACTCTCCTACTTCCTCTTGATATATACCACTAATTTTAGCCTTAAATGCCTCTGCATTCACTCCTTCTTTCAATAACAAGTAATTCCTTACATTGAAATTACCCCAGCCTTCAGTAAAATTAAAGCCGTTCATCTTGACCAGCGTACTGAATGAAATCAGGGCATCAAACTGGATATGTGAATTTATCGGAACATTGGCTAAAACACCTGTGACAGTAAAATCTAATGAATCGCGAAAAGTAAGGGTCTTGCCCATTGCATCTCCATCAAAATACTTGTTAGCCAATTCTTCCGTGATGACTACCGTATAAGGAGAAGCCAACAAACCCTTAGTTATTCCCTGTTTCAGGTCAAATGAGAACATATCAAAAAAGTCCTCGTTTGCGAAATGAACCTCGTGATCATATCGCTGAAAATTATGGTAGACTTTGAATCCTACAGGAGCCCTTCTTGAATAGACCACTCCTTCTACTTCGGGGTAATTGGTTTTTAAATGATGTCCTACAGGCCCGGCATTGGCTTCCATTCCTCCACCATTGGATGCGGTAACGATCTTGAAGATTCTGCCTTTTTTCGTATGAAAATCATCATAAGTAAACTGGTCCAGGGCATATTTCAAAACCAGGCCCCCTATGGCCAGTCCAATTGAAAGCCCTACCAGATTGATCGCCGTATGGGCTTTAAATTTCATTAAACTCCTGAATGCAATTTTGAAAGTTCTAGTCATGGAATTTGTTCTTCTTAGTTGATACAACCATTTGATTCTTTTGATCAGGTTAGGCCTGACCGCCTGAAAAACACCGATGTTATAGCACTTTCTTGCTGTACGCAATCCATGTTCTTCAATATCGTCCTGAAAGACTTCTTCCAGGTCTCCTTCTATTTCTTCCAGGTAAGTACCACGGATCGTGCTTCGCAGCAACCTGGTACTCCATTTTGGGGGCAAATACTCGGACATCAGATGGTTCGTAGGCCCTTCTCCAGGTTAATTTCGGACCATAGACCCTGACGAATCTCAGTAATCTCTTTGAGTACATGATGAGCATG
This sequence comes from Cyclobacteriaceae bacterium, assembly GCA_965215825.1. Lineage (GTDB taxonomy): Bacteria > Bacteroidota > Bacteroidia > Cytophagales > Cyclobacteriaceae > JAWPMT01. Next base: position 5,368,211 of record CBDCEM010000003.1, read on the forward strand.
CGGAGTTGCGGTATAGATGCGCTTTCGTTTCCCGCCTCTTTTCTGCGTGGCTTCCCCCAGAACAGATTCCAGAAAGCCTTTTTCTTCCATCCTTTTCAATGCGGACTGAATGGAGCCAACACTTAGCCGCTCACCTATCCTTGCTTCCAGTTCTCGTTTGATCTCCACACCGTAAGCCTCCTCTTTTAGTAGGATCACGGTTAGCAAGACCATTTCTTCAAATTCTCCAAGTTTTGTCTTTTTCATTGGGAAACAAGCTTTTCTAACTCTTCAGGGTTATTATTCGTAATTGCAGTAAATATAGTTTCATATTTTATTCGTAATTGCAGTTTTTATTAAAAAATTATTAGAACATCCATTATAAAACGCCGGATTCTAAGTTCTGAAGATGACTCAGATCACAACCAGGTTGGTGATTTTTTTCAATGAAATGTAAGAAAATCCTAATATCGAACACTTATGTAATGATGACACCCGAGCAAATTCAACTTTGGAACAAAGTCAAAGATTTTGACTTGAATACTCCCGGAGCCAGCTTTTCATTTACTGATCGCCTGGCCAGGGAAAACGACTGGTCAATGGCTTTCTCTTTACGGGTTGTTATGGAATACAAAAGATTTATGTTCCTCATTTGTAATGCTTCGCATCCACTTACTCCTTCTGATGAAGTGGATCAAGCCTGGCATTTGCATTTGTTGTATACCGAATCATATTGGAAAGATTTTTGTCAGGACACTCTGGAACGAACCATTCAACATGGCCCTACAAAAGGCGGGTATTCCGAAAGAAACAAGTTCAACAATTGGTACGGCGCAACCAAAGAGCTATATAAGACAATTTTTGAGCAGGAGCCTCCGGAGGATATTTGGCCTGATAGTCAAACACGATTTTCAAGTACTCACTTCACTCGAGTGAATCGCCATCAAAACTGGGTGATTCCTAAACCAAGATTTTTACGCCTATGGAAACGTTAAAAAAGCTTACTCCAGCAGAAACGCTCGTAATTCGTGACACCTCGAAGACTTCCTTCAAGGACATGCTAAAATTCACCTTGTTGGATCTCATTTTAAAGAAGGTACTCGTCATCAAAAACAGCGAATTGCCAACGAACCAGGAGGAAACTGATAATCAAGTAGGCTATAAGAACCTGGGAATAGGCCCAGCCTTTGATGGTTACAACCCAAAGTATCATGAATTGATCTATTTGTACCCCTTCCAGAAAGCTCCGGATTTAAGTGTCCAATTTAAGCACCTGGTCAAAATGGGTTGGGAAGGTGCGCGAAACAGAAATCACTACATGTTTAAACATGTACTGACCAGCAAGGATGTTAATTATTCTGTAAAGGAAGGTTGGTTCTACCGCACTTTTGGGTATTGCAAACTCACTGAGGAGGGATATGAGCAACAAAACAAGATCAATTCAGAGCTTTCCAAACTGGAAAGCACCTTACCCTCTTTGATTGAGAATAATCCGGAGGAAGTCAAAGCATTGATCAGTCAGATCCACGGAAACATCCTGCTACTCAAGTCATTTGATTTCAGGTTATTAAGACAATTGGATCCCATTTTCGAAGATGAATTGATGGACAGAAGAGACTCAAGAGACATTGACGATATGGCGGCATTGTGGTTCTTGTTCCTTTACGATGATTTCAGCACTTCCTTTGACGGGGAATATGATTCTTATGACAACTCCGGTGACTGGACAGGTGGCGGTTGTAGCTCCGATGGTGGAGGCGATGGCGGTGGTTGCAGTGGATGTGGTGGCTGCGGCGGTTGTGGTGGCTAATTAATCCAGCGTACGGAAAAATTCCAAAATGGCTCGCGCCTCTTCCTGGGTCAATCCCTGATTAGCCATTGGCGCTCCATTAAATTCCATGAAGAGGTCCTTAGCCAGTTCATCCTCCTTCAGCATAACTTCCGGGTTGAGGATCATGTTCATGACCCACTCCGGCGATCGGCGGTTCAAAATGTCATTAGGCGGAGGGCCTATGAACTTTTCACCTACTTTATGACATGCCGTACACTTCTGTTGATAGAGGACTGATCCTGTGTTGGCCAGGGATTCATCAATTGCTTCCGTAAGCACGATTGATGTAACAGGCCCCACACCTTTATTCTTGAGGTCAATTCTTATGGAAGCAGCTACCCTTTCTTCTTCAGGCGTACTCTTTTCTAATTTATCAAAGCTAAAATCGGACGTCTTGTCAGCCTTGTTACTACAGGCCAGCAGGAAAAAAACAAATACCCCTGAAATGAAAAGTCTCATGGGGGCTAAATTGCTCAATTCAAATGAAAGAGAACATGAAAAATGCTGCTGTAGTCCTTTTTGTAGTTTTGGTTACCCTTTCTGGCTGTCAGTCAGAGGATGGCTGGACACCTCTATTTAATGGAGAGAATCTTGATGGATGGCACATCTACAATCAGGCAAAAAATTACAATGGTTGGGTCGTACAAGATCAGGTATTGGCGTTTGACCCGAGTCAACGTACAGAGGCGAGCAGTGCCTACCTGGTAACCGATAACGAATACACGAACTTCGAAATTTCATTCGAGTGGATGATCGGCGACCATGGGAACTCCGGATTTTTCTGGGGAGTTGTGGAAGATGCGACTTATGAATATCCCTATCAAACGGGGCCTGAAATCCAAATCCTTGACGACAACTGGACAGAATACATTGAAGAACGTGGAGATATCAATCGAGCCGGGTCGTTGTACGCACTGTTACCACCGTCAAAAATTGTGAGCAAACCTGCTAATACATGGAATCACTACCTAATACATATCGATCATAACAAGAACGAAGGTTTTGTGAAATTCAATGATGAGCTGGTACTGGAATTTCCAGTAAATGGCCCTGGATGGGAGAAGCTTATCGCTGCATCCAGTTTTGCAAACGCACCGGGATTTGGGGCCGCAAAAACAGGTCGATTTGCACTCCAGGATCATGGTAGTACGGTGGCTTTCAAAAACATACGGATTCGCGAGCTTTGACCTAAGATTTATCCATCAAATCATTTAATCATACCTATACACAGGGCGTTACAAAGAATTAACTTAGAGATCACATCATACATCTCGATAAAAGTTTTCCATGATCGTACTATTAAATCCTGTGATATCTTTCTTTAAGAACAATTTTTTTAGGACATTAGCAGCCGCGCTATGACCAGACTATCGTTCGCCACTTTTTTATTGGCTGGCTTGGACATTTTTTCAAAATTCCCCAGACAATCGAAAAGAACAGGATTTTACACTATTTCTCATAAATCCGAAAAACATTCATTTTTCGATTGGACTTTATATGGTTCATACCTTAGGCAATTACAACCTATTGCTGCTTCACAAATAACTCAAGAATTCACACAATCCCCTGAAGTCACTGATGGCTTCAGACCTACTCATACAATCAAAAACTTACTCGGCACATCATCCCGAGAAACAAACTCAACAACATAGGGCATACAACACACAGTGTAGACGCTGCGATACTCAGAGACCAATGACTTCACAACCAGTCATTGGTCTCTCTGAGTTTTCTTCTTCGATGTATTTTTGACCTACTAAATGATCTATTTATGTTTTCATCTTCCTCGTATTCATTCCCCAATGATTGGATTCAGATAGAAACCATTGAAATGCACACTGCAGGTGAACCTTTGCGCGTGATCCTGGATGGTTTCCCGGAATTGCAAGGCACTCGCGTATTGGATTACCGACGCTACATGCAAGATAACTATGATCATTTGCGTACGGCCCTCATGTTTGAACCAAGAGGACATGCAGACATGTATGGAGTCATTGTAACACCCAGTAAGGTTGCTGATTTCGGTGTTGTATTCATCCACAATGAAGGCTATAGTACCATGTGTGGCCATGCCACGCTAGCTATTGCAAAACTTGCAGTGGAAGCAGACTGGGTCGAGGTACAAGAACCCGTTACAAAAATCCATATTGAGGCTCCATGTGGTGTACTGACCGCTCATGTTCATGTGAAGAATGATAAGGTGGAACACGTACGATTTCTCAACGTACCTTCCTTTGTTACTGCTCTGGACCAGTCGGTCGATATTCCGCATATAGGAACCGTACAATATGACCTTGCGTACGGTGGTGCTTACTATGCCTATGTAGATGCAAAGCAGTTCGACATAAAGTTAAATGCCGACCATTATCAACAGTTGATCAACCTGGGCATGAAAGTCAAAAAGGCTGTTTCGGCCTCACAAAAGATCAAACATCCTGAAGAAGAAGATCTGAGTTTTTTATATGGAACCATTTTTATCGATAAACCTGAATCACCTGAATCTCACAGTCGGAACGTGTGCGTATTCGCTGAAGGAGAAGTGGATCGTTCACCAACAGGATCAGGTGTCTCCGGTCGGGTGGCAATCCACCACAAAAGAGGTGAAATAGCTTTAGGCGAATCCATCACCATTGAAAGTATACTTGGGACGTCCTTCGAATGTAAGGTTACTGATACCGTAGATTATCACGGTTTCGAAGCAGTGATTCCTGAAGTTTCTGGTGAGGCCTATGTGACCGGGAAAAACACTTATACGATTGATCCCGATGACCCACTAAAAGAAGGATTTATATTTAGATAATATCGAATGGGTTATATCACCAAACGACCGCAGAATCCAGTCGAACTTTGGAGCGCAAAAAAGCATCGACTAATCCCCAATAGCGATCAGGGAAATTTTGAACATCCTTGACATGTGCAGAACCCCAGTCGGTATGATGGAAAATCAAATGTTGCGATTTCATAACTGATGCAATAGCTTCAGATTGATCGGATGAAGTGGCTTCATCTGATTGTGAATGAATTAATAGTACAGGCACATTAACGGACTTGGCACGTTCCACCGTGCTGGCCTTCTCCGGATCAAATCCAGCTCGCCATTGAACCATAGCGTAGATCGTTGGTTTAAGCAATTTGATCCAGGAACCGTAATCTCGAATGGCACGCTCCATCACCGCTGCATTAAGGTCTCTGAAAGGTGAATCTGATAATATAAATGCCAGGTCATTCACCTCAGGCCCAGCTTGTAAAACAGTTGCAGCTCCCCAGGAAGAACCGACCCAGGAAATCTCCTGATCTTTCAAACCAACTGTTGACTTGAAGTAATCGTGAATTAGCAATAAATCTTGCGCCTCTCTGATTCCGAAAGTACCATAAGTTCCTTCACTTGTTCCATGTGCCCGATGATCATACATCAATACATCGCACCTTTTCAGCCAGAAGTAAGGCATCCAATGCCGCATACCATAGCGGTTATCACCATGACCATGTACCAGAATCACACCACAATCTGTGGAATCAGCATTTTCGAACAACCAGCCATTCAATTGCAAACCGTCATCTGTCTGAACAGAAATATCCGTAAATGAGCCATATTGTTCCACCAGTTCTTGTGGATCCTGCAGTGCCTTACGACGGGGAATAATAACACGGGACGAAAAATAATAACAGATTCCAGTGTACATCATTGTAACCAGAACCACACTAACAATAAGAATACGTTTCATCATCAACACATCTATTCGGAACAAGATAACCGATTTGATTACGACAATGTTAAAAGAACATTTTCCATTGAGTCATTTAAGTCGCATCCACGTAATTTGCCATTTCTCTAAGCGTCCCACTATTCCTAAGCGTATGGTTTACAGACCGCTTTTTCTGTACTGATGGTGGTCGTTACAACATTTCGGGAATCGTGATTCAGGAGGGAGCTGGCGGTATCCAAATGTTTCTGGAGGATGGAACCGAACTAAGTGATTCAGAAGAATTAAGTATTGGAATGAACGATTTTATCCCTGCGAACAATCCGGAATTCTTTCCCATTGCCGATGCTGAAATTCAAGCACTTACCACCGCTGAAACCATCATTCAATATTTAAGAAAGATCAACGGAACGGTTGATTTCGAGGGATGTGATAATTTCTTTAGATGTGATTAAATGTAAAAGCCACTCGAAAAGAGTGGCTTTTGATCTATTGCTATGTCAGGTGAACTGACCGATTTATATTTGACTTAAACCTCCATCTACCTCAAGCTCAACACCATTTACGAATGAGGCATCATCCGAGGCGAGGAATAAGGCAGCTTTTGCCAACTCTTCCGGACTACCAAATCTCCCAAGTGGTACTTGTTGTGCAAACCCCTGAGCCATTCCCTGCAATTCTTCTTCTCCCATGCCCATTTTACCATAGATGGGAGTTTCCACCGGACCGGGAGCCAGACTCACCGACCTTATTTTTCTATCTTGTAATTCTGAAGCAAGTACCCTGGATAAGTTCCTCAGAGCAGCTTTTGTAGCCGAATAGACACTAGAGCCAGGGAATCCTTTTTGACCTACAATAGAGGTATTATTGATGATCACAGCACCATCATTCAATTGAGGAATTGCTTCTTTAATAAGGAAGAAAGGCCCCTTTACATTAATGTTGAAATGATTGTCAAAGAAGTCTTCTGAGATATCGGTAATGGGCGCGAAAAATGCAATCCCTGCATTGGCAAACAAAATGTCGATTTTGCCGAAGGCCGCAACGGTCTCACTCACCACTTCTTTAGATCTGTTTACATCGGCAGCATCTGCTAAAATGGCTTTGGCCTCTCCTCCAATTTCATTCAAAGCCGCATCCAGCGCCTCTTGCCTTCGTCCCGTAATTACGACTTTAGCTCCTTCTTGCACGAAAAGTTTTGCGGTTGCCAATCCAATTCCGCTATTGCCTCCTGTAATCAAGGCTACTTTTCCATCTAATTTTCCCATTTTGGTTATTATGTTTTTTGTATTATTTCTATTTGAAACGATCAGTACAAATAACGATAATATTGAAACGAGTGTTTCAAATAAGTCGAAAAAAATTACAAGACTTCTAACACTTGACCGGTAACTCCTTCTAAATCAGTTTCTAGCATGGAGGTAATTCTCAGTCCTTGAAGGTTGGTAAACAAATAAAGAGCGAGGGTTTTGGGATCTTTATCCGGATTGATCTCTCCACGTTCCTGTGCATCCTTGATCAGGGTAAGGAAAATATTCATCACACGATCCTTATTGTCCTTAAGAAAAGGCATGATACGAGGTTCCACGCTACTCATCTCCGAAGTACACTTTGACACCATGCAACCTTTTGTGTCTCCTCTTCCTACATCCTGACTTATTCCCTTAAAAAGGGAAACGATGGCTTGTTTCGGCGATTCGTAGCTACTCGCTACTTTATTTAACATGTCCATTTGTCGGTCCTGATAGAAACTCAAGGCCTCCTCGTAGAGTGAAAACTTATCACCAAATGAATTATAGAAACTGGAACGGTTCAGGCCAGTAACATCTACCAGGTCTTGCATAGAAGTGCCGTTGTAGCCTTTTTCCCAAAAAAGCTTCATAACATTTTCCATGACCAGGTCACGATCGAATGTGATAGACTTTGGCATATTGGAAGGAACGTTCCAAATGCAAAAATAGTTTGAATCAGCGGGTTTATGCCTGTTTCTTAGAATTGTATCTAGTCTGTTATCCTACGTTTGTTCTCGACAGTGATTAGAGAACCTTCCGCCAACATGACAGATTTGGGAGTTGCATCAGCTAACGCAGCAAATTCTGCTCCGTAGACGGCACCAAAATCCACATCCACTTCATGCTTCTCTACCTCATATACTTGCCATGTAGGATGCGTCACTTCATATTCGTAGGTTGCCTTGTCCCCAGATTTCGTATAACCCCAATAATGCTCGGTTATGAATTCCGCTTCGGACCCCTTCCTGATATGCCTTGCTTCACTATTGGCAAGTACATTTATTCTGTTGTTCTTCCCCCGGGTCTTCCAGTTATATTCTACCTCCAGGAAGTCCCTAAATTCATGCCAGTGATGATTCATCTTCAAGGTCTGATAATGCTCGTGATAGACCGTATTGGCTACAAAAGTTAAGGCAGGTTTCGGTACTATCTCTTTGATAAAGACGACACCTCGCTTCCACTTTCCCTGATCCCTGTATCGCACATAAAACCTCAAATTCACTTCTTCGAAATTTCGATGAAAAGGTATGGGTACACTGAACAACCGGGTGTTCAGAAACATAAACCCGACTAAACTGACGTAGCAGTTACCCTTCCATAAATCAAGTTCAGTATGCAACGGCACATAAGGCTGCAACACTTTCGGATCTATCACATAATTGGCCATCGCCAATTTTCTCCATTCAGCTTTCAGAAAACTCATGTATCGTGGTTTTTTAATCCTGTAATAAAGGAAACAATAAACCTCGGCATTTGGCCCAGTCAATTGATCATTTTTTAGTTTCCTTCAAAGTCACTGACACAGGGCTGTCACCCATCCATAATTTCTTTGCTTATATGAAATATGTAGTCTTAGTATTCACCTTTTTAATGGCCGGAGTAGAAGTGCCATTGGAACGATTCCAAACAAAAATGAACGAAACAAAAATCGTAGAAATGGCAATGTTCTACCTCAATGATGAAGTGCCACTGGAGGAGGGCAAAAGAGCCATGGAAGCCCTCAATCAATTTATCAGTCAACAGCCCGGTTTTTTAAATAGAAAGACATCCATATCGGAAGATGAACAATTCCTTGATCTGGTTTACTGGACTGACCTTACTTCCGCAAAAACAGCTTCCGCAAAAGCAATGAACGATCCAACTCTATTGCAGCACTTCTCAGTGATTAACCAGCAACGTATGACTTTCAAGCATTTCGAAGTGTTTCTATCTCAATAATCGCCATAAGCAAATACAGTAAAGCGTCATTAATTTGTTTATCCTCAGAAGACAGGTAAACTTGTTTTTGACCCTTTACTTTATCCGTCCTTAACCTGACATAAACAAACTGAATGGTTCGCCGAAAATTCCCGATATTTCCGTGAATTCAAAAGAGTCTGCAAAATGGAGCAAAATCCAGCACTTCGATCAGGAATATTCTTATCCATCATCTTATTACTGACATCCTGGGCCCAGGGCCAGCAAACACAAACCGATTCCTATACACGCTACGAATTACTAACACCGGAAACACAAAAGTTTCGGATTATCTATGATGTGTCCGCTACCGCTACAGGGGCCACATTCTATTGGAACACGTTAAGAAAAGGCAGTGAACACGAAGTTGATCAGGTCATTGATTTGTATTCGGGAAGTGATTTGCCATGGACCATTGTCTCGGGAAGTGACGCCAGGAAAAACGGACATGTACGGGCTCAGGATGACAATGAGTATTTGCAAATAGAATTAGCAAGGCCCGTTCCGGAAGGCGGAGAGACTCGTCTCCGAATCGATAAGACCTATCAGGACCCTAACAGCTATTTCTCCGAAGGTGAAAAGATTGTTTTTGACCGAACACTGGGAATTACCAGAAACGCTGTGGTTTTACCCGCGGGATATGAACTTACAGCTTGTAATTATCCTTCTCAGGTGTCTTTGGAAGACAATGGACGAATCAAAGTAAGCTTCATGCACGAGGGATTGGTAGCAGTGCCCTATCGGATCGAAGCAAGACCTGTTGAGTTGTCCTCCCCAACGAAGAGCACAAACCCCTGGCCTGATCATGTTCCAGCGCCACAGGGAAGGGATAAACGCAAAGCCAGATTGGATTACAACCTCCGCGAAAGGGCTTTTCAGGATCGGGAAATCGTCTACTTTCTCCAACAACCTGAAACACATTCCTTCCTCCTATATCATGACTATACTGAAAAAAGACCAGGTATAGACCGATATCTGAACATTGTCCGGGCAGGAAGTAAAGCAAGTAACCCATCTGCCAGGGTTTTGGATACCGGTGAAGCATTGAAAGTTGAAACGTTGAAGGGGGAAGAGATCACAAAAAAAGGGGTTGAACTCAACAACATCACAGAAAATACAGAGGTAATAGTCATCTGGTTTGACCCTGTAGAAGAAGGCAAAAGCACGCGCTTAAGAATCACCGAAACCTATACGGACCCCAATCGGTATCTCCTTCATCAGGGTGAATTGGTCTGGGATCGGTCTTTTGGTAGGAATCGCAATGCTGTTGTGCTACCGGAGGGTTGGTCGCTAACAACAAATTCTATTCCTGCTAAAATCCGGACAACAGATTCCGGCCAGATTCGGCTGGACTTTCTTAATGACCGGCCTGACAATATTGACGTTCTTATCCGTGCCAGAAGAAAATAAGCTGTGAGCTGGAACACCTTCACCAGGCAATTCAAAGCATTCCTAAAATTGGAACGTTCTCTGGCTGATAATTCCATAGAGGCATATTTGTCGGATATTGCTAAGCTTCACCAGTTCCTGGACCTACGTGAAAGAGACCTTACCCCAACCCAGGTACAACAAACAGACCTTGTAGACTTTATCGAATTCCTGAATGAACTGGGCATGTCACCTTATTCTCAGGCCAGAATTATAAGTGGCATCAAAGCTTTCTATAAGTTCTTAGTTTATGAAGAGCTATTGATCAAAGATCCTTCAGAACTCATAGAGGCACCCAAATTGGGAAGAAAGTTACCGGACACCCTCAACATTCATGAAATCGAGCAGTTGTTTGAAGCGATTGATCATTCAAAAACCGAAGGTGCCCGCAACCGGGCCATCTTGGAAACGCTGTATAGTTCAGGATTGCGTGTTTCCGAACTCACGGACCTCAAGATTAGTAATGTACATGAAGACCTGGGGTTCCTAAGAATCATAGGAAAGGGAAACAAAGAAAGACTTGTCCCTATTGGAAAGACAGCCCTCAAGTACATTCGGATATATAAGGATCAAGTCAGGCCGAATCAAGTTATCAAACCAGGGCAGGAGGATTACCTGTTCCTCAATCGCAGAGGTGCCAAATTGACAAGGGTTATGATTTATACCGTAATCAAAAACCTGGCCTCAGCCATTGGGCTTGAAAAAAATATAAGCCCACACACCTTTCGTCATTCTTTTGCCACACATCTCATAGAAGGTGGAGCTGACTTACGTGCCGTTCAGGAAATGTTAGGACACGAATCCATCACCACAACAGAGATCTACACGCACCTGGATCGTGATTATCTCAAACAAATCATTACGGAATATCACCCCAGAAGCTAAGCCTTTCCCAGATCTTTTAAGGTTTGTTCAACTTCCGCTTTTCTATTGGTACCTATACAGAATTTCTCCCCTCCTTTTAGTTCAATTAAAAGACCTTGATTACCACTCACATTGTACACTGTTCCGAATTTTTTGGTCAGACGAATCCCATAGCCTCCAACAAAACCATAATTGACAACTTCCAAGCGGTCAATCTTATCCCAGGATATCATACGTTTTGTGAAGGGAAACAATCGCATGAATACACCTTCCTTATCAATAATGAGGGTCAGTTTGACGAAATAGAACAAAGCTACAAGTGCAAGCATCATACCTGCGAAAACGATGAGTCCGGTATCAGATAGCGGCTTATCCCCAAATGGCACGCCCAGAACCAGTTGTTTATATACGCCATAAAGTGGAAGTAATGCCACCAATAGGACAATCAACCAAAGCCACCATTGTCGGAAACCTTGATCTTCTTTGAATCGGGTAGACATGACCATGCCTACTCCGCGTTTACCGGGATTAAAAATAAACCAGCCACTTCATTTGATGAGCTGAAGGCGGTTTTCAATTTGAAAGGAGCTTTTTCGAACTTCAAAATGTGATAGATGATGCGGTAACCCTGTATTTCTGTACTGGTAACCGTTCCTGTTCCTTTGTATGCTCCCAACTGAGCAACAAGACCGTCCCAAACTTGCTTGAGCTGCGCTTCATTTAATGCTTTTTTCATGTTCGCATCAAATGTCTCGCGTACTTCACCAAAATTTCCTTCTGATAAATTCAAGGCAATCTCCTCAGAAATTTTGACCAATGCTTTTTGATTGTCTACCTGCGACTGACAAGCGTACATCACCAGTAATGAGAATAAGGTAGTTGTTAGTACTTTCATGATAGTTGACCTTTATAATATGATTAAATAGAGTTTATTAATGAACAGTAAGTAAATCACCTGGCTCAGTAACGAGCACGCTAAGAATCCCACCCACAACCTCCGTTGCTTCAAATTTCCGGAAACTTTCAACGCGTGATAAATGAGTGAAAGTGACCAAGTGAGTGAAAGAAAAATTAGGATTAAGGCCAGGATAAATTTCATTTGATCCCCTATAGGAAGCATCCTCAAAAATCCTCCTGCGCCTATTAATACATATGGAATCATAGAAAAAGCTATGGTCCCAATCACGTCGATCAGTCGGTAATATAGGGAGCCAAAAAACTGGCAGTACAGGGCACAGAAAAAAGTCAGAGGCACCCAGATCAGCATCAATTCAAAGAAGGGTACATGCCAACCCGTAGAAATCGTATAAATGGCTGAAAACATTCCGGTAAAATGAGTTCCACTCAGTGCTGCTAATACGCTGGCCAATAAAATTCCAAGTGATCCAAATAACAGGGCCTTCCAACCGGCAACTCTTTCAAACGGGTTATATAATAGTTCTATGGCTATCATAGTTGGTCGTTTAACTCTTCTTCCACCCGCTTTACTTTCTCTATCAAGTCGTCCAACCGGTTACGGAGCGTTGGATAACTGACGTTCAGTTGTTTAGCCATCGTATTCAGTTTGCCGCTTTCTTTAAAAAATGTGAGGATAAATTCCTGCTCTTCGCTACTCAGGCTTGCCAAAAGTGGAAGCTGATACTTACCCTGGACCATTGTATCACAATTGTGACAATGTAATCCAGTTACTGTCAGCAAGTGATCACAGCTTGGACAATTGACAGGAATCTTCTTGATCATCTATCAAACATAGCAAGTATTTTGAATAAAATTAAAGTCCATTTTAATTTTATTAAAGTTATCATACCATAAATTAACTTCCTGCGTGCTATTTGGAAATGCACTTAAATCATTCTTAAGCTGTTTTATAATCCGATCTTTGTAAACCCAGGTATTGCTTGGGGGTCAAGACCAAAAGATGAGAATCTCGAAAATGCTTGAGATTCCGAGTGAGTATCAGGTCCAATTCATTCTCAGAAGCGGAAAAGTACTGAACTGCATCAGTAACATCCTGAAACACGGAGGTAAGCGCCAGGTCCATAACTCGCTGATCTATGGGTAAAATATTTACCAGGTTTCTAAAACGAACCATAACTTTTCTGCTTTCGTCTGGTGTCAATTGGTCAGACAAATGATAATAGGCATTGGTCAGGCCAATAGGTGATACATAGAGCGAAATTTGTTGCTCATCGGCCAGTGAAAAAATAGCCTGAGCATCATGCACATGGGGCTCCCTTGCAGCGAACAAATCGAGTATGATCGAAGTATCTATTAAAACCTTATCCATGTTATTTCAATTTGTGCTTTAGTAGTTTCGTTTCCCTTACATCGGCATCATCAGCCAGTTGGATGACACCTGTCAGACTGTTAACCAATGGACTGTGTGAATTTTTAGCGTCTCCTGAATCAGTCAACCCGGACAAATAACCCTCCACTAGTCTTGATAAGCTCACATTATTTTCCCTGGCATATTGCTTCGCACGCTCGATTATTTCTTGATTCAATTTCAAAGTCAACTTTACATCCATCAGCCTATACGTACAGATAAATAAAATCAATACGTACGAAATTAGAAATTTTCACTTTAAAACCAATGAAACCGCCATTTCTTACAGCAAGGCGCTTTATTTTCGCACGATTATTGACCTCTGAGATGTTTAAGCTCATACGATCTTTGCTCTTCTTATTGCCTGCCGAAAAGGCACATCACTTCACTACGACGATGATTAAGTGGATTTTTAAGATCCCTGGCATCAAACAAATGATGCGTAAAACCTTTGTAGTGAATGATCCCAAATTGGCCCAAAATGTATTCGGCATCAATTTCCCTAACCCTGTAGGTCTTGCGGCAGGATTTGACAAAAACGCGGATTTCCTCCATGAGTTATCATGCCTGGGGTTTGGGTTCCTGGAAGTCGGCACCATCACGCCTAAGGGACAAACGGGCAATCCGACTCCAAGGCTTTTTAGGTTAAAAAAAGACAAGGCACTTATCAACCGGATGGGCTTTAATAACGAGGGGCTCGATCATGCGGTCCATCGATTGAAGCATCGACCAAAAGTGGTTCCGATTGGCGGCAATATTGGAAAAAACAAAGTCACGCCCAATGAAAATGCACAAGACGACTATGTAGCATGTTTTCATGCCCTGCATGAACTAGTGGATTATTTTGTAGTCAATGTAAGCTCGCCAAATACCCCGAATTTGCGAGATTTACAGGAGAAAGAACCACTGAAGGTCTTACTTGAAAAGCTAATTGAGTCCAATGCAGAGAAGAAACTAACCAAGCCCATTCTTCTCAAGATTGCCCCGGACCTTACCGAATCACAATTAAATGATATTTTGGAGATCTTGCATGAAGTACCTATCGATGGTGTGATTGCTACCAATACCACCATAGATCGGTCCGGACTTAATACGGCTAAGAACGATGTAGATGCCCTTGGCGCTGGTGGACTGAGCGGAAAGCCTCTGCGTGTAAGATCAACTGAAGTTATTCGTTATTTAAGGAAACATGATCCGGAAATTCCCATAATCGCCGTAGGTGGTATCCATGATGTCGAATCTGCTTTAGAAAAGTGGGATGCCGGAGCCAACCTGCTACAACTGTATACAGGATTCATATATGAAGGCCCCGGACTGATCAAAAGAATCAACAAAGCGATTCTACGGCGCATGGAAGAAGCCTGATCATTGCTTATTTTTGTTTTAACTCTATTTTAGAAGTACAATAGACCTTTGATGTTTAGGGCCAATCCCTAATCAATGCTGCCAATGGCAAAAAACACATTCAAGAACAAAAAGCCAGAAAAGGCTAAACCAAAAAAATCGCTCAAATTTTCCTTCAATTTTATTGAGGATCGCAAGTTTCAGATTGCCATGGGGCTCTTGTTTTCCCTATCGTCTATCTTTCTTTTCATTGCTATCCTCTCCTATCTGAGTACGGGAAGGGAAGACCAAAGTATTGTTGATGCGCTCCTTTCATCCAGTATCAAGGAATCAGGACTTGAGGTTGCCAATTGGTTTGGCATTGTAGGTGCAACAGTGGCCCACTTCTTTGTCTTCAAATGGTTTGGCATATCGAGTTTACTTGTTGCTCCCTTGCTGTTTGTGATTGGCTACCAATTACTGTACCAGCGACAACTTTTGCCAATCCTACGGTTCTCGGTTTTTGTCATTTTCTATGTACTCTGGGTAAGTATGATAATGGGTTATTTCCTGATCAATTCCAGTGAATTTTCATCCTGGGGTTTTCTTTCAGGAGGAATCGGATTTGAGTTATCCATTATTCTGGAGAGCCTCATGGGTTGGGGAGCGGGTCTGATCTTGCTATTTCTGGTAGTGGTATTTAACATGTATTTCTTCAACATCACGCAAATCCCGGCTTTGGCAGGGTGGACAGATAAGGTCAATGCATTCTTTAACAACATTGGCAACCTTTTCAAATCCAATTCGGAAGATGAAGAAGACACTCAATCAGATTTGAGCTCCGTGCTGGAGCAGGTAAAAAAGGAAGTAGAACAGGAAGATGAACAAAAGGATCGCATTGTTGCTTCCAACATGATCGAAGATGAAGAGGACGAAGAAGAAGAGGAATGGGAAATAGAACCACTCAAAAAGACACGGTCGAAACCCATCAAAGAAGGACCTATTTTTTCAATTGAGTCATCTACGAGTGAAGCAGCCACTGAATCAGTAAATAAAGAACCTCCGGAACCTATCCAGCCTCAAGCCCCCCCCGCACCATTAACACCTGAGCCTGAGGAAGAGGAAGAAGCAGTTGATAACACCATTGCTTTTGAACCCCTCACGCCGATCACTAAACCCAAACCGACTCCAGTAGAAGACCTTTCCATGGAGGTTGAAGAAGCAAAGTTTGAAGAGAAGGTGGTTGAAGTTTCGGAGAACTACGATCCTACAATGGACCTTCCACGGTATCAGTTTCCGTCCATTGACCTCCTGATAGAGTATCCGGAAAAAAACGTACAGGTATCCAAAGAAGAATTAGAAGCCAACAAGGACAAAATTGTTGAGACCTTGATCAACTTCAAGATTGGCATTTCGAGCATCAAAGCGACCATTGGCCCAACGGTAACTTTGTACGAGATCATTCCTGAAGCTGGAGTTAAAATCTCCAAAATCAAAAACCTGGAGGATGACATTGCGCTGAGCCTTGCTGCTCTGGGGATACGGATCATCGCCCCTATTCCCGGACGCGGAACCATTGGTATAGAGGTGCCGAATAAAAACCGCGAGATGGTCGATAGCCGCTCTGTGATTTCCACAGAGAAATTCATGAAGAGCGATAAGGAATTGCCAGTAGTTCTTGGCAAGACCATTTCCAATGAGGTCTTTGTGACAGATCTGGCCAAAATGCCGCACTTGCTAATGGCAGGAGCCACAGGGCAAGGAAAATCAGTTGGACTGAACATCATTCTGACATCTCTGCTTTACAAAAAGCACCCTTCTCAACTGAAGTTTGTCCTGGTGGACCCGAAGAAGGTGGAACTGACCTTATTCAACCACCTGGAGCGTCACTACCTGGCCAAGTTACCAGATGGCGAAGAATCCATCATCACGGATACAAGTCAGGTGATCCACACGCTCAATTCACTTTGTATTGAAATGGACAACCGGTATGACTTGCTGAAAGATGCCGGGTGCCGCAATATCAAGGAATACAATAAGAAATTTGTCAATAGAAGATTGAACCCAACAAAGGGTCACTCTTTCATGCCATACATCGTTTTGGTTATCGATGAGTTGGCGGATTTGATGATGACAGCTGGAAAAGAAGTGGAAACGCCGATTGCCCGACTGGCTCAATTGGCCCGAGCCATTGGAATTCACTTAATTGTGGCCACGCAGCGGCCTTCTGTGAATGTGATCACGGGTATCATCAAAGCGAATTTCCCTGCTCGCCTGTCCTTCCGGGTGACCTCTAAGGTAGATTCAAGAACCATTCTGGATACCGGAGGCGCAGAGCAATTGATTGGTATGGGAGATATGCTCCTGTCTTTGGGCTCGGAAATGACCCGTTTGCAATGTGCTTTTGTTGACACTCCTGAAGTGGATCGCATCTGCGAGTTCATTGGCGAACAGCGTGGATATGACTCTGCTTATCTTCTTCCCGAATTCGTCGGTGAAGAAGAGTCATCGGCAATTGGCGTCGATTTATCGGATAGAGATGTGCTTTTTCCTGACGCTGCTCGATTAATTGTAACCCATCAACAGGGAAGTACGTCTCTGATCCAGAGAAAAATGAAACTAGGTTACAATCGTGCGGGTCGATTGATCGACCAGCTGGAAGTAGCAGGTATCGTGGGGCCTTTTGAAGGAAGTAAGGCCCGGGAAGTTTTAATCAAGGACGAATACAGTTTGGAACAGTTATTGACTGAACTAGAAAATAAATACTAAAAAATTCAAGAGATGAGAAGAGTAGCGTTGATGTTTATGATGGTTTGTTTCGTGGCTACAGCTTTCGGACAATATGATGCCGCTGCCTTGAAGATATTGGATGCAATGAGTGCGAAATATAAAAACGCACCTGCATTTTCGGCAGCGTTCACTCAAAATTTAAAAAACCCTACAGCAGGTCTGGATGAATCCATCGAAGGAAAAATTGCCGTCAAGGAAGACAAATATCTCCTTGAAGTCTCAGGACAATTCGTATACAACAATGGAATGGATGTTTATACCTACAATCCAGAGATCAATGAGCTCACCATCGCTACTTATGATGCTGAAGAGCAGGAGATCAGTTTGAACAATATCTATGATATCTACAAAAAAGGCTTCAAATATGCTATATACGAGGTAATCAAAGGAGTCACGTTTATCGATCTTGACCCGGAAGACAAAAGCGATAAAAGTTACTTTAAAATCCGAATGGAAATCGATGGAAGTGATCGCTTACAAGCCTTTTCCGTATTTGAACCTTCAGGAAATGTTTATCGCTACAGTATCAGCGATTTTCTGGAAAGATCGGACCTCAATGATGATTCATTTGTGTTTGACATTAACAATCACATTCCTGCAGACCTGAATCAGGAAGAAAAAACTGAATTTCTTAAGTCTCTTGAGACGATAGATTTTAGGTAGATAAAGTATTATCCTGACGAAGAAGCCCTTCAGCATTCTGGTGTTGAGGGGCTTTTTTAATTTTCGTTCAAAACAATTCACACGCTCCTCTTTCCTGTTTTGAAAATATTCCCAACAAAACACTTGTTTACATTGTCACCAACGTAGCCATCTCAACATAACTGCCTGTTTATCAGACTTATTTAACCATAGTTTTCGAACGGTTAGCTCCTCCCACACTTTGATTCGATCTTGAAATTTATTAATTTCATCTAAACGGTTTCAGTTAGTTATTGAAGCCTTTCATACAACCAACCATAAACCACATGAAAAAGCGAACCATTGTCATCTCGCTTGTCGGATTGGTACTCATTGCCTTCATAGGAGCCAGTTCCATGCTCAGTAGAGGAGAAAAACAAATGTTGCAACAAGTTTCACAAGACCCTTCAGGAACTGCTGCAATCGATCTGGGGAGCATCGCTCCACCTAACACGAATAACCTGTCAGCTCAACCCGACTTTGACATCTTCGCGTGGAATAGCTTCATTGCACTAAGCTGGCCCGCTGTTGAGCCAACAGCCGCAAACGGCTACCTGCGAGGCATCCCCAACGTTCAGAAAACGTTCAAAGATGCCCAACCTGGTGATTTGCTGGTCTGGGAGACTTTCAAGGAAAAAAGAGAAGTTTTCAATCAGGTCAAAGTGACCGGAACAGATACTGTTCCTTATCTCTACCCCTGGAATTCTGAACCGGATTACGGTCCATTAATTCCAGCAGAAGTAGACAGTGATCCCCTGGCCCCTATAGAAAAACACCCCAAAGTACTTTTCCAGAGAAGGAAGCAGATGACCCCCTACAATACTTTCGATGAGACGGCCGAAGTGGGATCAGAAGCGTTGGAATTTTATTTTCCGGACAGCACCTTAAATCCAATCTTCGGGCGTCCTGTTGGTCCCAGGGTTTGGAAAGGTAACCCAACGGATGGCGTGCCTGTTTTGTATGAAGTAAAACTCAACTACGACTATTACAACTACATCAAAGCCAATGGACTTTATACTGACAATGCAGATTCGGTCAAAGCGGCAGCCGGCAGAGCAGAATTAAGGCTGCCCTACCGCACCTCTTCTCAGTTCGGGCCGAAGGAGCAGAAAAGTGGACAAAAATATCAGTTGGCTACAGGATATGATCAAAGCAAGGTAGAGACGCAATACGGCAATATTACCAGTGGTAGCAATACTCCACCTTTGATCGGTTCCATGCAATTCAAAGCTGCCTGGATGGCGCTAGATTCCACCTCCGCTGATACGGCAAACTACCATACGAGTCGTGCATTGTACTATGTGACCGATCCCTCTGGTCAACCGAAACCCGTTGAAGCCCTTTTTGGGCTAATCGGACTTCACATCATTCAGCGTGTACATGTAACAAATGATGAAGTTGACTCCAATCCTACCGGAGGGACGTTCATCTTCGCCACCTGGGAACATACTTCCATTCGTGACGACATCAAAGATGGATTCACACAATTCACTTATTCCAATTATTACAATCCTATTGTTGATCCAGGAGCGGTGAAAAACGCTGATGGCACGTACAAAAACCCGCAGGGGTTTTATCCTCCAATTGATACCACCAAAGCCTTTGACGGAGTTTATCAGGTACCCGCAAAATTCAATATTCTAAGCAATCCGGGTTCCACGACCTCTCCAGCCACCAAGGAAATAAACGACATGGTACACAGCATGCTCCCTGACGGGTCAGTTTGGAAGAATTATCAATTGGTTGGCACCCAATTCATTGCTATTGATGTCAGCAGTGCCTCTGTACTACAAGCTGCAGGAAAAACGCCCCGATATCCCGTAACTCAGAATGATCCGCAGGGCATAGGACTTCCTGTATACCTGGCTAATCTGGTTATCGAAACCAATCAAGGCTTACAGCTTTTTCAGGGTCAGCCACCCGGAACCCTTACCATTCCCAATTATCAAGGAGCCGGAGTTGGCGTCAATGCCACTGCGAACTTTCTCCGGAACAACTCCAATACATCGTTCAACAGAGTAGCCTACAATATGGGAGGTTGTATGGGCTGTCATGGAGTAGCTCAAAGTAGAGGATTTTCTTTCAGCTTCGTCTTGCTGGGTGGCCGTGATGGCGCCAAGACGGATACCGAAACTCAATTCGAGATCCCTCCGCTTACCCCTGTCAATACCGACGGCAATTGATTGATTCCAGATCACAAAAACATTGAACGATGAAAAAGAAAGAAAATAACTCCAGAAGATCCTTTTTGAAAAATGCAGCATTTGGTGCCGGAGCGGCCTCAAGCTTTGGGGTGATGACCTCTGCATGTGCTGTAAGTCAGCCTGGTACAGGTATCATCTCCGAATTAGACGAAACCGATGTTCCTAATGTAGATACCGATGTTGTTGTCGTGGGAGCCGGTGTTTCAGGCACATATGCTGCTGCGAGGCTTGCGCTCATTGATATAAAAGCCCCAATTGTCAGTAATACCCAGAGACAGGGTACTACTCCTACTGTTACCCCACAACCACCCCGGGCTGGTGGAGTGATCGACCAGTACCTCAAGTCCAAAAACAAACAAAAGCTAACGGTCAAACTATATGAATATTCCGGCAGGGTTGGCGGTCGCTTATTATCGACACCAATAGAAGGTGTGGATGGTGAAAATGTTGGTCCGCTGCGGTATGCTGAGTTTGGTGGGTTTCGATTCGATAGGCAAATGAAGATCGTATGGGAAACGGCGCAGGCGCTAGGTCTGACGGACGAGCCATTTTATTATGAAGACATCAACGTCGAACAAAATAACATTGTAAATGTACGTGGAGATCTTTATCCCAATCAACCGCAGGCAGGTAAACCGGAAACCAACATTTCAAACTCTTACCCTAAATTAAGCACAGTAGAGTTGAGCTTACTGAATGCTGGGCTCGATTTAGGAAACTACATTACCGATTTGGCTTTTGGCGCTTCTCTCTCACCTGCAATTGCAGGTGGGCCTGCGGTATACCCCAACGTGGTAAGCATTGCCAAAAACGCTTCAACGAGCACTTATCCAAAGCTAGACGTCACACTTGAATACCAAAACAATCCATCATCCAGGGTAATCGTGACAATACCCGGAGATGTGAATGGTTACTCATTTGCCTTCGTGGCTTATCACTATGCTTTCAATGTAGGTGACTGGAGTACTGTACAAGCAATAGGAGATTCGTATGAAAGTGCTAAGCTTAAATCTAATATTGCCGGAAGACCTTTTACAGATTGGTCCTGGTGGGCTTTGAAGCGTCATTATCTGACTCAGGAGGCCGTAGATATGTTGGAAGACACTGGTGGATATAATGAGCAGGGTAGTTCAGGAAGTATTGAAACAGACGTGGATGAGGGCTTTTATTTCTCTCCGAAAAGTGGTCCCCTGACTTATTATACGCAAAGTGACCCATTTTCAGCAAAAACGGCATGGAGACATATTACAGAAGGGTATTCTGCCATCCCTCAACAACTCTTTGGGAAATTCAGTAATCTCTCCGGTGACAAATCGATCGATGTGGTTAAAAAACAACTCATTGCCTTCACCAAGCAAAATGTGGGTCCCAGGTACAAGTGCTTGTTCTACAAGCGACAACAGGGACCTTCCGCCTCTATATCTGGCTCAGAAGCTCTGTTTCAGTACGAGCAAAATCTCATGACGGTCACTTACCTTAAAGATCTACAAAAACCTGGTCCCCTTTCTAATGCAGAAAATGAGAAACTGGTCGCCGCTCAGGCAGTTTTGGCGAATTACGAAATTGTTTATTGTGAATTCCTGGTGTTATCTCTCCCAAGAAGAGCGCTGGAGCTGATCAATCAAAACAATTTCTTCTTTGGAAGTATGGGCGTACAAAAGTTACTCAATCAGTCTGTGAACGACATCCTTGCGATGCGATTGTTCATGGCCTATCCAAAACCCTGGTGGCTGAATGCTCCTTTTTATCAGGAAGCACTCCAGCCCTCCAGCGACCCTTATCAGAACAATGACCCTCTTACCCAATCACAATTCTATCCCGTGGGTAGAACAAGGACTGATCTGGGAATTCGGCAATTGTATTACTGGTGCTATAACAAACTGGCCAGTCCGTTAAATCCATCTGGCAGCAATATCAAAGGAAACTATACCGACCCTGATGCACCTGCGGTATTATTAGCCAGTTATAACAATGGTGATGCTACACGGTATTGGAAAGCCATTCAGTATGGCCAGCCTTATGACCTGATTTCTGGCTCACAGACTCCTCAGGCACATTTGTTTAATCAGGCTGCGGGTAAGCCTGCGGAGAACCTTAACATTCGGAACCCTCAGGCTGGGGGTCCCAGGCATGGCAGTCAGACCATGGGGATCGAGGCTCATAAACAAATCGTCGAGCTGCATGGCATGTCTGGCAATTACAATGAAATCCCACTTCCCTATTACGTTCATTTTGAGGATTGGTCCAAAGATCCCTGGGGCGCGGGATGGCATAGTTGGAGGTCTGGTTACTCCAAAGAAGAATTCATTCCGAAAATCCGGAGGCCATTGAAAGATGAAAACATCTACATCATAGGTGAGTGCTATTCCAATGTACAAGGCTGGGTACAGGGTGCGTTAAACGCCGCTGAATCCATGCTTCAATGTGATCTGGGGCTTCCCTGGGCTTCCTGGTTATCGATTGATGGTATATGGTTAGGTCAGGGTACGCGATGGGTACAGGCTTCTAATGATGATCCGGATCCAAACCCATGTCTCAACGGTGTTCCGCTAGCTCCGGGCATCAAAAAATAAGAGAAGGGAAGCTGTCCTAAAAGTCACAATCACAAAGAATTTTATTACAGGAGCCCGTCAAAATGGATGTTTCAGAGCCGTAGAATAAGGTTTCGATGAACTCAACCTGACACCTTGGGTATTTTTAGGACAGACTCTTTCTTTTTCCGCTTTCAAAAAAAGAGGGATTATTCACTATTTTCGGCCCTATGAATATCACAGATCTCAAAGGTACTTTCACACTGAACAACGGCCTTGAAATGCCCTATTTTGGCCTTGGTGTTTGGCAATCCAAAGATGGACAAGAAGTCATAGACGCAGTGCAGTATGCGCTGGATGCCGGTTATCGTGCCATTGACACAGCCGCCATTTATCAAAATGAAGAAGGTGTAGGACAGGCCATTGCTCAGTCGGCAATACCTCGTGAAGAGATCTTTGTGACCAGTAAAGTCTGGAATGACGATCAAAGGTCGGGAGATATCATAAAGGCCTTTGACACCACCATGAACAAATTAGGGTTTGAGTATCTGGATCTGTATCTGATTCACTGGGCTGTGGAGGGTAAATACAAAGACACCTGGAAAGTTCTTGAGGAGCTCTATCAATCTGGTCGCGTGAAAGCCATCGGTGTGAGTAATTTCCTGCAGCATCATCTGGAAGACTTGCTTGAAGATGCTGAAGTGGTTCCCATGATCAACCAAATGGAATTTCACCCGAGATTGATACAACAAGAATTGATTGATTTCTGTAAGTCGCAGGGCATCCAATACGAAGCCTGGAGTCCTTTGATGCAAGGCAAAATCTTCGAAATAGAATTGCTACGACAGCTTGCCGGAAAGTATGGAAAATCCGTCGCTCAAATTGCTTTGAGATGGAACTTACAAAAGGGAGTAGTCACCATTCCCAAAAGTGTGAAAAAGGAGCGGATCGTTGCTAATGCAGCTATTTTCGATTTCGAGATCGATGCTGAAGACATAGAAGCCATTGACGGGTTGGATCAGGCCAAGCGCGTGGGGCCCGATCCAGACAACTTCAACTTCTAGCATTCTCATGGATAAGCCATGCTAATTCCTTATGGTACCCAGGTAATATAGGCTTAACTCGTCCAAGTTGAATTCTACTTTTCTGGATAGGTCAACGTATTCATCTCCATCAAATTCCCCGGCATTGATGTTGTGGAGATTTTCGCGTTTCCATATCAATGATTTGGCAGATACTTCCACAAAACAGCACACTATCTTGTGCTATCACTATCCCACTGAAAAAGAAGTGAAAGCATAGTGGTCATTCTGATCGATTTCATGAACATTTAAAATTTTATCTTGACTTCTGTAAGTTATTTACATTGAAAGGTACTAGTGGGGTCATGAAAGCATTTAATACCCATGATTGAGCAAGAGCAGAAACGCATCCTTGAGGAGTGGCTCCAAAAGCACCGCGGCTTGCTGTTCAAAGTGGTGAGGGCTTACGCCCATACCCACGATGACAGGGACGATCTGTTTCAGGATATCGTGCTTCAAGTCTGGAGATCCATTCCCAACTTCAGGGGGGATTCGGCAGTAACAACCTGGTTGTACCGGATTGCCTTGAACGTCGCAATGAAATGGAATGGTCGACATAGAAGGCACGAAGAAGCCCATACGTCTTTGCAGGGGATGGAGGGCATCCTAAAAACTACCCATGAACCACCTGACGAACGACTGCTCTGGCTATACAGGGAAATTTCTAAACTCAACGAGATTGATCGATCGCTATCACTGCTTTTGCTTGATGGTTTTAGTTACAAAGAAATGTCAGGCATTGTAGGAATCTCCGAAAGCAATGTCGGTGTACGGATCAATCGCATCAAACAAAAACTCATTAAAAGGTCTGAAAAACATGATTTCCATGGAATTTGAAGAAATGAAAAAAATCTGGGATGACCAGAATCAACGCCCTCTTTATGCGATAGATGAAGACGCGCTACGAAGACGTATCCATGCCAAAAGCCGAAAAGCCAGTTTCGCTTCCAATATGAATGAGATCGGATTGATCCTGATTTCAATCGTTACGTTCCTAATTGTCGTCATCAATAATATTGACAAGGACAATCCATACGCCTATCCACCGGTCATCGTATTGTTACTTACCAGCGTCTATATCTACATCGGGCGGCTCAACAGAAAAAAGAAAGAAATGCAATTCGATCGTACCATGTTAGGTGATCTGGACCATGCGCTGTACAACGTAGATTATGAAGTCAAACGAGCCCGAACTTTCCCTCTATGGTACCTGGTTCCTATAGCTATACCTGCCTTCCTAAATATGTATATGACGGATGCTTCCGTTTCAAAGTGGGTGCTGGTTACCGGTGCATTCATACTCAGCTACTTTGTGGTTTGGTTTGGCTTGACGAAAAAGCAAGAGCCACACAAACAGAAATTAATCAGGCTCAAAGAGAAGATCTCAAATGACGATTGGGATGAAAAATAGACATCTTATACTGGTAAATAGTAAGTTCATTTAAAATGAATGGCAATGAATAAGAAAAGGCTGGGGATTCCGGCCTTTTTGCATTCCTTTTGGAAATGATTCCTATGTCGTATCATTGTCCAAAGTGTTCCTTATGAAGTACTGGTTTTATTTTTCATTCATCCTTTTTGGCTCAAGTAGCATGGCTCAAGACGTATCTCTCCCTTACCATAAAATTCCCGATTACCCAGCGTCCTATTCTTCAGGAAACATCCTATCCAGAATGGTTGATGGCCTTGGGTTTCGATATTATTGGGCCTCAGAAGGACTTACCCAGATCGATCTGGATTTTAAACCCTCAACCGATGCCCGGTCAACTTTTGAAACGATACAACATTTATATGGACTTTCAGAAATGATTTTGAACGCTGCCAAAAGTCAACCCAATATACGTCCGGCTGATTGGTCAGATATGTCCTACGAGGAACTTCGAAAAAGAACGTTGGAACAACTACAGGAAGCCAGTGAGTTGTACAAAAGCCTTTCTGAAGATGAGCTATCTAAAGCCAAAGTAATTTTCAGCAATGGCAACAACCAATCTGAATTCGCCTTGTGGCATATCATGAACGGCCCCATTGCAGACGCCATCTATCACACGGGCCAGGTGGTGAGCTTCCGGAGGTCTTCCGGCAACCCCATGAATCCAAAGGTTAATGTTTTTTCGGGGGTTACAAGAAATTAGGGTCCGAAAAACAGACCCTAATTGATTTCGTTCCTGAAGCATTCCCAGGTTCCCGTTGTTATTCATTTCTGATACTTTGAGAAGGATTGACGGCAGCCACTTTCAGTGTTTGATACCCAACCGTTATCAATGCAAAGATGACAACCAGGGCCAAAGCCATTATCGCCGCTAACCAGGGAAAGCTTATGCGAAATGCGTAATTGTCCAACCAAGAATTCATTGCGAAATAAATAGCGGGTATTCCAATAACTGCTGAAACGGTTAACAAAATCAGAAACTCCTTATAAAATAATCCTACAATACTTGTAATGCTGGCTCCTAACACTTTTCGGATGCCAACCTCTTTGGTTCGTTGCAAAGACATAAATGAAGCCAATCCAAACAGTCCAAGCATGGAGACCAGGATGGTGAAAACTGCAAAAACTGCAAAAACATCACCGAATCGCTGATCTTGTGCATATAGCGCCGCAAATCGCGCATCCAGAAAGCCATATATGAAAGGGATATCGCTGTAGTATTTAGTCCAGGTTGTTTCCATGAATTCAAGGGCATCTTTGTGTCTACCTGCCTGGACTTCTATCGCCAATTTACTCGGGTTCGCCGATGCTAAATACAGGGTTGGTTCAATTTGATTTTTTAATGTGGTACGGCTGTAGTCTTTAAGAATACCTATAACCGTAAATCGATCGGCATCTTCATCATCTCCGAGCTTCAACTTCTTTCCCAGGATTTCATTAGGGTCAGACAAACCCATTTTCTTCAAAAAAGACTCATTTGCAATAATGGCAGCTGAATCAGCTTTTCTGGAGCGGTCAAAATTTCGGCCCGCCACAAGTTCCAGGTCCAGAGCATCTATGAATTGATCATCGTTCCACTGAAGATAAGTTGTACCCTCTTTAGGGTCGGTCACCCCGAGGATAGTAATTGTATTCCCGGTAGAATTGATATCCGAAGCACCACCACCCGGCATATTCGAGGTACTTCCTACACTTTCAATGGCGCTGAAAGTCCGCAACTCCTCCTTGAAAGATTCGAAATTCTTGATAAATCCATCCCATTCTTCCTGAGTCTCGGCATTGGCGTTAGGTCGGGACATTGTAATCACGTGATCTTTGTCAATTCCCAGGTCCAGGCCACGCATGTATTGGACTTGATTGTATACTACAAATGTCGCGGCAATCATCCCTAATGACGCAGCAAACTGAACAACGACCAGGCCTTTGCGTAAATTGACACCTCCTTTAGAATTTCTGAACTTGCCTTTCAGCACCTGAATTGGACGGAAGCCGGATAACACCAACGCGGGATAGAAACCCGCCAGAAAAGTGCCCAATAAAATAAAAATTGCAAGATTCTGTATAAAAGGCAGGTGATTCCAAATGTTATCAAGAATATGGACCCCTACAAGGTTATTGAACCCATTTAATAACAACTCCGCAAGCCCAATGGCTACTAGCCCACTAAGCAAATTGATCAGGAAAGATTCCATCAAAAATTGTCCCATTAATTGCCCTCGAAAAGCACCAATCACTTTTCTCAAACCCACTTCTTTTGCACGATCTACGGCTCTTGCGGTAGACAGGTTGATGTAATTGACCCAGGCAATGACCAAAATAAAAATGGAAATAATCGCCAGGAAATCAACTGATTTCTTGTTGCCAATCTGTTGAGGTTCAAAAGTAAAATCAGAATGCAAATGAATCCACTGGATTGGGCGGGTCTCCCAGGCATTATTAGTCTCTTCTCCGTATTGATCCTTGGATATTTTAGTCAATTTCTCAGTAGTTGCAGCTAAATCGGTACCAGGTTGAAGGCGAACGTACAGGTAGTAATTGAACCAATTCCACTTGTTGTAATCCTGGTCTTCAGCTAATGTTTTATCTGAAAGTAAAATATCAAAACGATAGTGCGTATTTGCAGGGATATCTTCAATGACACCAGTCACCTTCAGTGGATAATTGTAAGGAGAAACCACCTGGATCGATTTCCCCATGGGATCTTCAACTCCAAAGTATTTCCGAGCCTGCGACTCAGTCAGGACAATGGAAAGCGGTTCCTCGAACATCGCTTCCGGAGTTCCTCGCAATATTTTATATGGAAATATGTCAAGGAAATTGGAATCCGCGGAGGCAACATTTAATTCTTCAAAAATCTTATCACCATAGCGCATGACAATATTTTCATCAATCTTCTTTGTGATGGTATACGTTTTGACTTCTGGCAGCTCATTGGCAACTCTTTCTCCTAATGCATAGGGAGCCATAGCGTCTTTTGAATCCACAAGGTTATCAATCATTTCTACCGAAGATATCCGATAGATTTCATCCGCGTTTTGATGAAAGCTATCGTAACCCCGTTCAAATTTGACATATTCGTTGATCAGCAGAAATCCGACGAGACCAACCGCCAGACCTATGATGTTGATGCCAGAATACACTTTGTGTTGTTTCAGCGTCCTCGCACTGACCTTCACATAATTATTGAGCATTCCCATGTTTATTATTGAGTTTTGACTATTTCGTTTGAATAATGTTGGACGCACCAAGAGTAGGATATCAGCCAGGTATTTTCGGTTAGCATAGGCTACTGAGCGTTCCTCGCAATTCCAGTGATACAACTCTTCCAGGTCACCACTTATGTCCGAATAGTAATCGGCATGGCAAAACCATCTAAAAAACCGATCCGCTATTCGTTTGATCATTCTAGTGCTTCCATGGCTTTTCTGGTTTCAGGAAGGCTAAGCCGACCATTTGATTTTCCTGAAAAAGACTCGTCCCAAAAGTCTCCGACCGCCGTGCAATCGCGACTGATGAGAATCATACGATTTGGCCCTTTTCCCAGATTGTAATCATCGAGTAATGCAGTATATCTACTTTCAAGCGCAGCAGGTAATTTCAGTCGGTTGAGTTTGATCTCGTCCTCCTTTAGGAAAAGAAACACTTCAGTCTTCTTATTTTGAATCAGATCATCTTTCAAAAGCTGATTGAGAACAACTTTGCGAAGCTTTTGAAGATCCACATGTGTAAAGCGATGGTTCTTGGCAGGGGTCTCATCAAAAAGTTGAGCACTGCATGGGAGCATCACAAACATCATTAATATTATGTTTAAATTTTTCATGGTTTTATTCTTTTTATGCCATCTTCAGATCCAGTGCAACCTCGGGAATGTCATTCCAAAGTTTCAGACGTGTTTGCTGGTTGTACTCTAACGCCTGCTTACCCAGTGCAGTAATTCTAAAATATCGTTTGGGTTTACCTCCTCTGTTGGGAGCAATCTCGCCTTCCCTGGACTCAAGAAATCCTTTCTGCTCCAATCTTCGAAGTGCACTTTGCAAGGCGCCTACGCTTACTTTCCTTTTCACGCGTTCTTCGATTTCTACTTTGACCGCCACACCGTAAGCTTCATCATACAGTACGCCCACAACCAACATAACGATCTCTTCAAACTCTCCTAATTGATACTTTTTCATCGACTAAGGCAATTTCCTATTTGTAGTATTCGAGTGCAAACATAAAAAAGTTTCATCAATCTCCTATTTGTAGTATTGATTTTTACGATTCATGCACTAATTCTCTTTAAAGCAGGTTTTTTGCTCAAAAAAAATTACCTTCGTTTCACAAATAACAAAAGGCCTCCTTCCAAAACGACGATTTACTTTTTTGATGGAGGTATTTAACAACTTAAAATGATGAGAAAATTTTTATTAGTTCTTTTTGGAATTGCTGTGGTCATCGCGTCTGTCGCACAAAACATTGGAAGTAATCAGGTCGTGTATTGGCCAATGGATAACGGAAATGGAGATGACGCAAGTGGAAACGGTAAACATGCCACACTAGGAAATGGTGTAGGAACCTGGTCCAATAAGAAAGGTGTTCCAGCATCGGCATTCTATTTTGACGGAATTAATGATTATGCAGAGTTTCCCTTAATTAGCTTAACAGATGCAACCATAGCTTTCGACATCAGACCAAAAACCATTAGTGGGTTTCATAACATCATCTATGGTCACGGAACTAAAAGCAGGTTGTACTTTAATAGTAACGGAAGATTAACCATTGAAATGACGCAGGATGGTGATGAATATAATTTTAACTATACCCTGAAGCTTGACGAATGGCAGCACGTTGCCGTTGTAACTTCGGGCAATAATCACCTCCTATATGTCGATGGTCAACACCTTGAAACCGGTACTACTGCCACAAATGGTATGACACTGAAGTTCTTGGGAAAGACAAGTCCAGATCGAAATTTTAATGGCGTTTTAGATGAGGTGAGAATTTACAATCGAGCACTGTCGCCTGAAGAAATTAACATTTTGTTTCAAATGTCTTCATTTCCGACATCTAATTGGGACTCCAATGGCAATGTCACTTATGAACTAGAAAAAAGTATAGGCATAGGCACCTCTACAACGGGTTCTCATAAACTGGCTGTAGAAGGTTCAATAGGTGCTCGTGAGGTACTAATAGACACGGACAGCTGGCCCGATTTCGTCTTCGAAGCAGCGTATGACCTTCGGGACCTGGAAGAAGTTGAAACCTTTATTCAACAACACAATCATTTACCTGAAATTCCGAGTGAAGAGGAAGTCATCAAAAATGGGGTCAATCTTGGGGAAATAGACGCCAAATTGCTGATGAAAATTGAGGAACTGACCCTTTATCTCATAGAACAGAATAAAAGAATCAAAGCACTCGAAACAAAAAATGAGGAGCTTATGAAATTATTAAAGGACGAATAAACACAACAACACTATTTCTGATGAAAAGTCATCTCTTTGAGGTGGCTTTTTGTTTTTCCATCCAAAACAACCACAAGCTTCTACACTCCGTTAGAATAGGTATACCAAAACAACAGACAATGGGAGTAGTAGATACTGCAAAAATCTCTTTTCAAAGCAACAGGGATTTACTGAAAAAGAAGACCCCTTTTGAGGAACTTAGGAAGAATGTGTTCTGCATGAACCTTAAACTTCGATACAAAGAACCAGATCCTGAAACTTTAAAATTGATCCAAATTCAGAATGAAAAAAGGAGAAAAGCAGAAACAACAAAACTTTGGGTCGTGTTAATTACCATTTCCAGCATTCTGGCCGGGCTTTTTTACACCGTTCTATTTTAAGGATTGAATGAAACAACCTTGCTCATTAACTTACTTCTAAGAAGCGTCAAAAATTTGAAGAAGTATGCAAAATCCGGTCAATTGGTTTGAGATTCCTGTAAATGACATGGAACGCGCCAAGTCATTTTACGAAAAGATCTTTAAAATAGAAATTGCGATCAATCAATTGGAAAATTCTGTAATGGGTTGGTTTCCATTTGATCATTCAGCTCCTGGTGCCACCGGCACATTGATCAAAGGGGAATCCTATGTTCCATCACACGCAGGAACAATGGTATATTTCTCCGTGCCTGAGATCAATGATGTTTTGGTTAGAGTGGAGCATGCTGGCGGTAAGGTCCTGAATACCAAATTCAGTATCGGAGAACATGGCTTTTGTGGGCACTTCGAAGACTCTGAGGGAAATCGAGTTGCTCTACATCAAGGTGTCACCACGAATTAGCTTAAATGCGTTTAGCGTCGGAAGTGAGGGGATACTTACAATACACCTTAAATATATCAATACTCAACCGCCACCCAATTGATAGGTAATTGTATTTCCCATATACGAAACATGGATTGAATCAGCGTTATTTCTTGGAACTCTTACAGATTTGATACCAGTTGACAGCAAACTTCCCAATTTTGACATCTGCTCATTAAGCTCCGAAGCCTTTCTGGCGTAGACAAAGTATCCTTCAGTATCCTGACTTAAACGTCTGAAAACATCAAGGTCGGATAGCAAAAAACCCACAGAGACGATGAAGATGCGGTTGGCCGAAGCTAATGAAACTACCTGATCATAATCATATCTTGTGCTGCTATTTTCTTTGCCATCGGATATATTGATCATGACCCGAATCGCTGGAGACCGATCTACCAGTGAGATTAATCCTGCTGCAAGGCCATCATAAAATGCGGTACCTCCACGTTCATAATTTTCCTGAAATACAAGTTCATTACTAAGTGCATTAATATCCTCTGTATGGGTAGCAATCTCATCCACGTTAGTTGAAAATGCAATATGGTTGGCTTCAATTCTGCCAGAAAAATCAGTTAGTGTCAGTACATTTCGTAATACTTCCGCACTGTTCTCTATGTCACTCTGACTCATACTTCCACTGTAATCCAAAACAGTAGCAAAAGAGATGGACTCCTCCGAGGCATCTGAGATATCTTCAGTGGAAATTGTAATGGGAACGGATGAACCGTCAATAGATTGCTCAATGGACAATTCAGTCAGGTCAAGGTTCGGAATAGGTCCATTTTGATCTGAAACAACAAAAAAAAGCTGAACAAAATCTCCTCTACTATCATATCCGATTCTTGCCAGGTTGCTGGTCAGGTTATCCTGTGGACTCGGTAGAAGTCCATTTATCGCTTCTTTACAATCCTCACTGATGTTATTGATGGAAGCCAAAGATTGAATGTCTTCCCCCTCGCAGGCATCGGCGACCTCCTCCAGGTCGCAAGAAATACACACTAACAAAACTGAAAATACGAAATGAGCAGATAGTTGCTTAAGTTGTCTCATAGATCACTTGTTTAACTAAATGTACGAGCTACAATGATTCATTGCAAATTGAATTACGATCAAAGTCAAATAGTCACTAGCATTGTGCTGTGATTGTTTCCAGACCCAAAAACCAGACCGTATTCGCTCTTTCTCTCTTCCTGATCATTATTCTTGGAGTTACACTGTGGGTAATTCTTGACCTAGTCAGATATCCTGAAGCCTATTTCTTTCTAAAGCTTACACTGGCACCCATCCTATTGGTGATCTGGACCTTTGTTGCTATAAAATTCTATACTTCTCTCAAGGTCATCGAACTTGGAGACAAAAAGATAAGTTTCAAATTCCCTTTGCAATCGAAAAGAACTTATAAGCTGGGCGATATCCAATCCTGGAAAGAAGAAAAAGTAAAAACAAAAGGCAGTGAATTCAAAGAATTGCAAATCAGATTAGGCAATCGTTCATTGAAAGTCAGTAATCGGGAACATACGGCTTACGATGAAGTAAGAAAGTACCTTTCCAAAAAAGTAAAAAAGAAAGACTGATCCACTTCTTAAACTCAATGGTAACTCGCGGGTAATCATGCAAATTTAGAACTGATCCACTTCGCGATAGGCCTCTATCACTCGCATTTCGCCCTCTTTCCCAGGCTTCGAATTGCCGTGCTCCATACCGACGATCCCTTTATAACCTTTGCTATGAATATGTTTGAACACATTCAGGTAATTGATCTCGCCGGTTGTGGGTTCTTTCCGTCCCGGATTATCTCCTACTTGAAAATAGGCTATTTCCTCCCAGGCCATGTCTATGTTTTTAATCAGGTGGCCCTCTTGAATCTGCTGGTGATACACATCAAACAAGATCTTGCATGAAGGGCTATTCACTGCTTTGCAGATTTCAAAGGCCTGCGGAATTTTGGTTAGGAATTGCCCATCGTGTCCTGCCCACCAATTGAGTGGTTCCAATACCATAATCAACCCATGAGGTTCGAAAATTTCACAAGCTTGCCGTAGCGACTCCACAACGTTTGCCGTTTGATAGCCCATTTCTAACCGAAGATCTACATGTCCGGGAACTACGGTCATCCATTTCGCATTCACACGTTTTGCTACTTCTACTGAATTTCGAATGCCATCCAAAAATTCAGTGCGCCAATCTTCCTTTCCACTGGTCAGATTTGGGTCTCGCCAATAGATCTTATGGGCCACAAATACGCCCATCTCCATTCCCAACTGCTCCATTTTTCGAGCAATCTTATTTTGATCTTCAACAGATCTGCCAGTCATGCCATTGTCTTCCAGTGCGACAAATCCCTGATCCGCCATGAACTGAAGTTGGTCTTCCAGGTCTTTTCCAGCTGACTGTTCAAACATGCCGAAATGTGGCGCATATTTCAGTTGGAAAGGCTGAGCATCGGGTATGGTTTGAGTTGTTGCTCGTGATATACCGGGAATCAAAGGAAGTGCCGCAGCACTCAGGCCTTTTTTGAAAAATTTTCTTCTTTCCATAAATCTTAGGATTGGGTGGTTATTCTCCTGGCTTGTAAGTGTTTTTGGCTCGGGCTTCTACATCTTCTTTGTAAAAGGCCACGTCTTTAAAAGCCCGGTCTACATATCGTTGCGCCTGGTCATCAAAATGAGGTGAGTCCGGATCTCCACTTTGCCCTCCCGCGAGCATGCTCTTGGCTTTTACCCTTTCACCAAACTCCACTACCGCTACAAAACTATTTCCGGAGGTGCCATAAAGGCGTTTCGTCCCAGGATAGGCCCTGGCCCCATAACTCGCCAATGCACCCCATCGCCCGGAAGCCATACCCACTGGCAAGCTTGGTTCGTTATCATCAAACGGTTGTCGAATTTCGCCATTCAGGCGTTGGTACCGATTGATTTCTCCCCAGGCAGTATTCCAGGAGCCAAAATCTTCGTCTAATTGTGTCAAGGCCTGTTTGAAGAATTTGAGTCGCTCTTCATTTGGTGAGTCGGTACCAAAGTAGTTGACACGTTCCATTCTGGAAAGTCCGGGAGTTGCCGGGCCCTCTCGGTTGTAAATGGAGCCATAAAAATGCGCCAGAGACATAGGAACCGATTCCGCAGACACCTTGAAGTCCCAATCACGCAACGTGGCAATGGCCTCCTTCAATTCAGGGTCTCTGGGCCGAACCTGATCATAAGCTTCCACCAGGCCCGGAATCAATTGTTCAAACCCGGTAATGACAGGGTCATATGCTACATCAAGGAGTTTATCCAATGTGTAACTTTCTGTATTTTCCAGTAACCTAATCGCATGTACTCCCCTAAAATTCTCAGGAGCATACGACATGTAATAAGGGTAGTCTTCCTTCTTAGGGCTATTCTCAGCAGCAGAGGTAAAAGGTGTGGAATTGCAATTTTGGATCCACCCATTCTTCGGGTTCAACAGAGTAATGGCTTCCTCTACGTCATGTAATCCTCGCCAATCCGTATCAGGGTTCGAGCCATCCACAGGCTTTCGATAATCGAAGGTTGTATCCCGTACGGGAACAAAATTGCCATGAAAATAGGCGATGTTCCCTTCTGAATCCGCATATACGGTATTATTAGAGGAATTGGTTTTCCTATCCATCATTTTGCGAAAACCTGCATAGCCGGATTGTTTAGAACGTATAAATGATTGTTGCAATGCATCTACCGGTTCCCACATCAAAGCGGTTGCTACCCATTTATCTTCCAACTTGTGTGTAATCGGGCCATGATGTGTCCTATACATGTCGAAAGTTTTTTCCTCAAACCCTTCAGTAGTTTTATGCCGCAATGTCACTTTATTCTGCTCCACGGAACGAAGCTCTTCACCATAACGATATTGCAGGCCCTCCGGGGTTTCTGTTACCTCTTCTACAAACTCATCAATCACATCGGTATAGGTTGAGGTGTGCATCCATCCGGTATTTTCATTGAACCCCTGGTATACAAAAAACTGACCCCAGGTCACCGCACCATAGGCATTCAGTCCTTCCTCGCTTACTACATGAATCTCACCTCTAAAGAAGAAGGACGTATGCGGATTGATCAGCAACATGGCATCTCCCGATTCCGTCAAATCACCAGAAATGGCAAAACCATTTGATCCCTGTGGTTCCAGGTAGGGGTCGACCAGTGCCAGTCCATTACCTTTCTCGTTTAATGCCAGGGACTGATCTGATTCATAGAAAGCTTTTACGCGGCGCGTAGAAACGCGTTCTATATCTCCACCGATGGACCCTTCGCTGAAATAAAAGGGCATCCACGGCTCAAATCGCGTAAGAAGCTTAGGTTTAACTTCAGGATGGGTATGCAAGTAATAATTGATCCCATCAGCAAAAGCATCACAGAGCTCCCTGAGCCATTCTGGACTATTATTGTAGTGATTAATCGCCTCGTCCTTCGTCATGAAAAGGCGGGCCCTAAGGTCGCTGTAAAGAGCTTCTTCACCTTCTACTTCCGCCAATCGTCCGATAGCCCAGATATAGTTGCGCTCTACTCGATTGAAATCATCTTCGCATTGGGCATATAGCATACCAAACACAGCATCTGCATCTGTTTTTCCATAGATATGGGGCACACCAAAATCATCTCGGATGATCGTCACATTTTGGGCTTGCTGTTCCCATGATTCGAGTTCGCTAGTTCCACATGCAGCGAGGATCGGTACAAGTAATAGCCAGGATATTCTTTTCATCAATTTGGTTAGGTTAATTATCCCAATTTAAGTCATGTATCACAAAATAGATAGATAATGTAAGTTGAAGCGCTTTCCTGCTATTGCGAATGGTTTATTTGAAGGCGCATTGATCTCAGGGCAAACCCTTTAAGGTCTTTTCGTTTTCAAGGCGCTTTTCAAAACCCCGAGATTACTCAACCCAACAGAAAACAATCCGTACATGATACAAGTGCGATTGAGCAAAAACATATCCAATTTCCTTGTAAAAGGGCTTTTTCTGGCGTTAATAACAACGTTTAGTCCTTTTGGAGTTTATACAACTTCGAGTAACGCACCAGCGGAACCCACAAGAACGGAATTGGTCGAAAACCATCGGCAACAAACAAGATCAATCCGAATCTTTCATGTCAGTTCTGAATTTCGAAAATCGCCAGCAGCATATTGGGGCATTATTCAGTGGGAAACTCAGACTGTTAAGAATACTTTTAAAAAGCTCGCCTACCCTTTCCCTATAGCGAGGAAATTTTATAGGAAAACAATCCATTCCACCTCTTCCGATGATGAACCAGTAAGCCGACTCCCCACCGCTTAAACCCATGGTTCAACAGCTCTAAACAGGGCACATTTATCTTACATTTTGAAAAAGCTTAAGAAAGCGATGAGGGTCATCATCATGGTCCTATTCATCTTGCTGGCTGCCACCGGAGCAGGTTTCGGTGCGATCCTACCTAATACCCGAAGATACCAGGATGCGGAAGTACAAATAGAACTGGTCGAAGAAAAGGAGGAAGAAGACGAAGATCAAATGCAGGAGAATATGGAGTAAAGGTATGGCTGGTGTATTTCATGGATATCCTTACTTATCCGCGCGGATTGCAAAATGCGTATTAGCGGTTATCGATTGGTTTATAATTCAGGTTGTCAATTCCGGGCTACAAGCCCCATTCTAAGCGTAGATTGCATCTACGTCTTTCATATCATTTCTATTTCCAATAGATTAATCATACCCGCATAGTTTCGGGCGCTACTGTACAAGTAATGTTCGGCTTCTTCTACCCAACCGGCTCGAACCGGGTTTTGGTGAATGTAATTCAATTTGCTGTCAATCATTTCATTGGTGTCCAATTGAACAGCATGGTTCTCATGTGTCCAAAATTGTCTCTCTCCTGATCGTCTATTGTGTTTGGCATGATATGCAAATACTATCTGCATCCACTGGAACGCCAGTCCGATCTCTCCGACTTTCCTCCTTGCTCATTTCAATTGACTTGATGATCTCTCGCGATGTAAATCTCTTGAAATCTCTAATCGTATCTGACAGAGAATCATTGTCACTTCTCAATATCAAATGGAGATGGTTCGTCATGACTACATATCCATAGATGATCAGAGCTTTATTGATCTGGCAGAACTTCAGGCTCTCTAAAATTAGATCTCTATAAATCTTACGACTGAATATGTCTACCCAGCCAACGACCTGAAAGGTTACAAAATAGATGGCGGACTGGTCCTTGATTTGATAGCTGTCTGGCATAATGTTGTTTGTTGTTTTGTAATGGCAAGATACTACTATTGACGTGCTCGGATAGCAGAAAATATAAGAGCGTAGGAACATCCTACGCTCAGTGATTCATTTTTTACAAACTACGCTTAGTTGGGGCATATCTTATTTGCCACGATGCCATGATTAAGTCTGTAAAACTCGGAGGCATTTAAAAAGCCCTTCACATTTCTGCAAAGGGCCGGGCCACGTAGGCTTCTTATTCTTTCTGCCAAGTCTCAGACTTGATTTTTATTCTTAGGACTTAAGTCCCCTTTCAGAAGACTTAAGCCAGAAAGGGGGGTCAGACCTTTGTTATCATCTTTGGTGATCTTGCCATTGGAAGCCTCTACAAAGCCTTCACCAGTATCCAAAGCAGCATCTCCAGCACTGGTTATACGATTACCGAAATGACTAAAACTCAGATCATCAATCAAGGTGCCATGATGATGACGTTTCAGGCTTTTGATATTCCCGTTCAGATCAGGTCTACATTCAAAAAGCGACCTAATGCCAGGTCATAAAACCTCGCCTGTAAGTCATACCATTTCATTTTATTATTCCAGGCTTTAAGCCTTTTCAACCTGCCTGTCGGCAGACAGGTACCCCTCACTCGGAACATCCTAGCGAGTGCCCAAGGGCAAATTAAGCAAAGGTATAATCGTCTTTTCGCCGGGTCTTGTCGATTATCGAACAATGTGATCAACTCTATTTTCTTTCTTGATTCGATAATAAAGACTAGTTTGCTTGCTGAGCACACACCTTCTCACTTGTTTCTTTATACCTGACGATGGAAAGACTTCCGGTCTTTCAGCGATTAGTTCAAGGACTGATTGAAATCGATCATTAGACTTCTGAATAGTCCTTTCCCCCCATTTGTTTTGTAGATAAATCCAATAAGTTTAAGTAATCTTGTCGG
The DNA here is from genome assembly GCA_965215825.1 of Cyclobacteriaceae bacterium. Taxonomy (GTDB): domain Bacteria; phylum Bacteroidota; class Bacteroidia; order Cytophagales; family Cyclobacteriaceae; genus JAWPMT01. The sequence continues at coordinate 5,407,081 of CBDCEM010000003.1, forward strand.
GAACGAGGTGACCTTTCGATTGGTTTACTCACAGATTGTACTTTGCTCGAACTTCTTTCATGACCTGCTCATGTGACATACCTTCTCCTTTATCAAGCTGAGTTAAACCTTCATCAATTGCTGCTTGTTCTTTTTCATTAATCTCGTCCCACCAATCAACTTCTTTGGATTTCTTTAGAGAGATAAACTCTTTGAGAGTCTTAGGATCATTTAATCCTGCTAACCACTCCAATAAACTTAATTGTTCCGCTTGTAGATCCATGACAAACTTCTTTCCTACAAAATAACGATTTATCCCTGGCTTTTAATCTGATACAGTTGATTGATTTTATATCAATAATAGAAATAGTTCTAAATACGGTTTAACCGCTCCGAGATAGCACGAAGGGCGTGCCGCCCTAGCGGCAAAACTACTTCAGCTTTTTAGGATGCTGTCGCGTATCAAATACCCTGATGATGAAAATAGATTGCTTTTCGACTCTATAAATTATTTTATGATGACCGCTAATTAAATATCGATGTTCTTTCTTCCGATGAGCAAGACTTAATTCTATTGGCCCTGATTCAGGGAACTGATGTAATTGCTCAGCCCTACTCAAAATATCAGTAATTGTTTGATTCGCAGTTTGAGTAGAAAATTCTCCTAGGAAATCATGTGCTTTGTCTAAATCCTTCAATGATCTGGCAGACCAGATCACCTTATAATCAGGCATCAAGTTTTTGCTTGAAGTGTGAAATTACTTCTTTATGACTGAAGACCTTTCCTGAAGAAATATCACGTTCACCTTCTTCAATCATGGACTTATATGCAGTTTGATTCAATGCCTGGCCACTTGTACTAAAAGCAACTGACTGATTAGATAATAATGTGTAAACCGCTTCCAACACTTTATTATCTCCTATCTGATCAATCATTTGATGTAACTCTACTTTGATATCAGCCATTTTCTTCATGATTTACTTACAAAGTAACAATTATTAGGCCTTTTCACTCCATCGGATTAACAGAATTAATGCCCTATACTCAAAAATCTGCATGAACAAGTTTTCACCACTCCAAGATAGCACGAGGAGCATGCCGCCAAAAGCAGCAAACGGGTATCATTTCCCAGAAAAAATTTTGCTTCGGTCGATGTTTCCGGAAGTCAGTGAACTACTTCTTTAACTCTGATTATCTGTTTGTTTAGTGGTTCATTTCCATAATGAACTACTACTGAACCGCTGTGAACTTCTTGCTGTTTCTGGTCTAAATAGACAAAAAATCGACTCAGAAACGTAATGTACAATCAAAATCTACTATGAACAAAAAGCCCCACATCTCTGCAGGCCTTTCGCTTTGCCATGCTCGATGCCTTTCTGCTTAAATCCAATATCACTGACAATCTAGCGCAATAAAAAGCCCTTCACATTTCTGCAAAGGGCCGGGCCACGTAGGCTTCTTATCCTTTCTACCAAGTCTCAGACTTGATTTTTATTCTTAGGACTTAAGTCCCCTTTCAGAAGACTTAAGCCAGAAAGGGGCGAATTAACTCAAAAAATTCATGAGATTCACGAATAAATTTTTGAATTTCTTTCTCCGTGAAATGGGTTTCTAAATATTGAACGATCGTCGCATAACCTACTTCTGCACGTTTTGTCCAAACAATCTCTAAAGCCATTTCTTGTACTTTGCCATTACCTTTTCATGAGGTAACACTTCTCCTCTATCAGCTTGAGCAAGACCTTCTTCTATTTCTACCTGCTCTTCAGCACTAATTTCGTCCCACCAATCCATTTCCTTTTGTTTCTTCAAAGCAATGAATTCATTCAGTGTTCTTGTATCATTTAGACCAGCAAGCCATTCGATTAATCGTATTTTCTCTGCCTGAATATCCATACCATTCACCTTTCGTACAAAGTAACGATTTCTCAACTTATTTCATGCATTATCCGAAAGGATCATATTGATAAACTCCCATTTCACCGCTCCGAGATAGTACGAGGAGCGTGCCGCCCAAAGCGGCAAACGGGTATCACTTCCCAGAAAAAATTTTGCTTCGGTCGATGTTTCCGAAAATCAGTGAACCACTTCGATTTTATGTGTTTCTAGCTTCTAGAGGCCGATAAGTGGTTCATTTTTACTAGTGAACTACTTATGAACCGCTGTGAACTTCTTGCTGTTTTTGGTTGAAAAGGATGATAATTTGGATCAGAACAGTAATGTACAGTCAATATCTAGGATAAACAAAAGCCCTCACATCTCTGCAAGGGCTGTCTTAAAATGTTGTTAATCAACCAGAACCCAAAAATTCGATTTTAGATCCTCAGATACTCCCAGTCTTGTAATCTGCTCTTCAAACTCTTGTCTGGTTAGTGGCCCTAGTTTTATTTCGCTCGAATGATCAATGATCCAGTAGCTTAATTCTTTTTCTAGAAGCGATGAATAATATGGGTTTTTCTCTATTAGTTCTTCTGCTATTTCAGTACTCTTTCTAATATCTTCAGCTGTATTGTTAGGTGATAAAACATTGGAAAGCATTGAATAAAATGAACTATCCTGAACATAGCCATTGATTAATATTTCTTCATCTTCTTGGCTCAACTCTTTAATCTCTCCTGCATGATATAATACCAAGTATCTTGTTCTTATATCCTGAGCTAAAAAACTAACTACATACTTTCTAGAAGGCTTTTGAAGAACTAAAATATGGTTTTCATCAAATGAATGAGCAATTACATTAGGGTAAACACCTTCATGAAAAATATGATCTGGCAATATATATCGCATAGTACCATCAACACGATATACATAACCACCACTCAAGCTTTCTGCTTCATCTCCGATTTGTCCACCACAAGAAAAACAAATGAAAACCAACAGTGCTGACAAAGGCCAAATTATATGTTTACCCTTCATCGTATTCTCGGGTTTGTAATAGGAATAGTTCGATAATCTAAATTCGCTAACCCTGAAAAGTGAATCATGAACGGCTGACCTTCTCCAGCATACGCTCCGCCTATCACAGTACCCACATTTCTAATAAATCCCTTGACACCACTAATAAATCCCTTGACACCACGACCAAACCATGGATGCCCATGTTCCGCGCCTACTCTAAAATCATATTCATTTGATAGTATCTGTACTTGGTTTTCACCTACTAGAGTTAAATCTAATGTTCCATAAACCTTTCCAATACTCTGAGGACCTCTAAGGTCAAAATTGATATGTGTAACTTTTGTGGTAGATAATTCTCTAGGATCAACATTGGTAAAGGTCATTTTTGAAGCATCTACCGTAATCGGAACACCATTACCATTCCTGTAGTAGTTGTTTGCTTCGCTCAAAGAGAGAATCCCGTCTCCATTCGTATCCCATTCGATACCACCCCCATTTGTTTGATATTGAGTGCTGGACCCTCCATTTCCACTATCAACACCATCAACTGCATATCCAGCTTTGTAAAGTCTTAACCTCTTCTTTCCAATTCTTCTCCTAAACTTTTCATAACTCTCCTTCTTCCTTCTTTTTAATCTCTTTGTTTTCTTTTTAACTGCTCCGCTATCATCCCCATCCGTATCATCAGTACTCGCACTAGCAGAATGATTATCCGTATGCTGATTACTTTGATCACTCGGCATCATCCCATCGGGATCGATAAAGCGTATCGGGTTATTGAACGCGTAGGAATAAGTCGAGTGCCTGCGCATCAGATCAGCGGCCGGATCTACATTCAGGAACCTGCCTAATGACGGATCATAGAATCGGGCCTGATAATCGTACCATCCGGTTTCTTTTTGCTCTTCAAAACCATTGTATTTGTAGTCGTTCTCCGGGCTTACATTGCTATGATTGAAGGTCAAACCAAAAGGATAGTAACCGTCTCGTTGCACAACTGTACCACCGGCATCTACTGATACTCGTACATTACCCAAATGATCCGTCAGGTTATATTCATACAAGAAGTTGGAACCTGATTTTCGTGTACGCCCTTCAGCCGTCTGGATAAATTGCAGGTTGTCTCCTATGTAGTGAAATGGTCCATCGTAATAGGTGGTATCCGGTGAACCATCATCAACTGTTTTTGCGAGTTTGGTTCCGGTCGCATCATAGACATAATTGATCACATCGCCATTGGACTGTACGACCTGTCGTGGCAGGTTTAAGATATTGTAATCAATGGTGGTCAGACCTTTGTTATCATCTTTGGTGATATTGCCATTGGCGTCATATTCATATTCATTGGCTACCAATCCATTGGAGGCTTCTACAAAACCTTGACCAGTATCCAAAGCAGCATCTCCAGCACTGGTTATACGATTACCAAAGTGACTAAAACTCAAATTATCAATCAAGGTTCCTTCGTAATGTCTTTGTAAGTTCTTGATATTTCCATTCAAGTCATAACGGATCCCATTGTTATCTCCATCCAGATTGAAGTGATTGGCCTTTCCTACACTGTTATAGGTTGCCCTTTTTAGCCGGTTCAAGTTATCATAGGTATAATCATAGCTTTGCTGGTTTTCATTACCACTGAAGCCCATTGTCTTCCAGAGCATCTGTCCAATGTTTCCGCCATATTGTGGTATCGGTGCATCATCATAATTAAGTTCCATAAAGAACTGATCATTTGCATCTCCATCACCAGCCATCCCGCCATTGATGGTCTTGATCCAGCCCCGTTCATTGTAGGCATAATCTACCGATTGTGCTGCTCCACCATGCAAATCCTTCTCAATCATTTGCCCCACCAGGTTATACTTAAATTCCGCTAAAGTGACTTGAGACTCGTTGTTGACTTTATGTTCCACTGTGGTGGGTCGGTCTCGATGATCATAGGTGAACTCTTCAAGAACAGTCGTGGTTCCCCCTGTTGCTACATGGGTGGTGGTCGTTGATTCAATCAACGGGGAAACTTCATTGCGGTAGGTCGTGAGCACCCGATCCACTCCTCCAATATAATTCTCAGCAGCCACAAGTGTTGGTCTCAACCGATTATCGTAGTAAGTGGCTGATTTCAAGAAAGTTGACGTCTCCAAAACCCTGGTCCTGCTACCCGTTACGAGTCCTTTTGTTGAGGTGTGGTGCCCGGAATGATCATAATTGTTGCCCCATGTGAAATCACTGACAAAATCGTAGGTATCGTAGTAGGTAATGGATAGGATTTCTGAATTAGAAGTAGACGGGTAGCTAGTGTTATCATAGCCGTACACATTGCCACTCACATTGCCGATATAGTCCACATCAAAGTCGTAATTCGCATCATTGTCTATAGTAGCTTGCAATGCCGCTCTGGAAGTCGTGATCATTTTAAGGCCGGTGATCACCGGACGGTTCATGTAATCGTACTTGGTGTAGAGCCATTCACTAGGATAAGCATTTGCTGCTTTTTCTACAGAAAAATTATCCTGATAGGAAGCGGTGAACCCCGGCTTTTTCAACACTATTCTGGCTCCTGGGGCACGGACATAACTTTTATTCTGGTAAGTGTTTACTACAAGGGAGTCACTCTCCACGAATATCACATCGGAAGAGGAGGAGCCAATGGCTCTTCTGTTTCCATCAAGCGTGAATACCACGCGATCTCTGGCATCATAGACCATTTCTATTGACCCGGATCCAGGTACTTTTTTAACAATCATCCGGCCCCGCTCGTCATATTGATACACAAAGAGCCACTGATCCCTAAAACTTGCATCATTGACTTTAGTCCAGTCACTCACAAGTTCAATTTGATGCACCGCCTCTGGAGGGATCACGAGGGTCAGCTGACCAAAATCATCATAGAGATAATAGGTAGTTGCATCTTCTGCACCATTTTCTATTTTCTTGCAAACGACGCGACCTTCTTTGTCTTTGAATTCATAAACCCTGCGGTTGTCCTCATCATTGATGTCAACAACCCACAATTCCCCAGCTGTATAAGTCCCTGATGTTGTGACGATCGGGAACTCGGACTGATCAACATTGAATTCCTGAATATCATCCGTGCTATTATTGGACCGATATGTATAGTCAACCGTATTAGTACCAGTCATCTTCCAGGAGTCACCAGGAGATGCTGTTTTCATCGTCCGGCCGAGCGGTGAATCTTCAAACAACGATTCGGCAAATGGATTGTCAATCTGCGGAATACCAGCGGCTCTGGTTGCATCATATTCGTCCAGCAATTCCGTCATAGCATTGGACTTATAATTCCCAGATTCATTGACCTCAAAGGGTAAGCCCTGCTGTATTTGACGTCCGTAAATGTCATAGAAATACGGCATGATAATATCGCCAGGTGTGCCACTATCATCTACGGAACCGCGATATTGAATCACCTGGTCTGGTCGCCCCAACCCATCAAAATAAGTGATGTTGGTTTGTACATTTTGCTCGGTGCTCTTCTGGCTCTCCAGCGTCGAAGTTGTTGCTTGCCGCGCCCGCATAGACATGATGTAGTTTTGCGCCGCTGTTTGGGCTTGTAGGCAGTTCATACCCACCACCGTGAGTAAGAGAAATAATATTCTTTTCATGGCTTGGTAGGATTAGTTGTTTCGAAAGTTGTATTTGTGTTCTTCAAGCACATTGCCCTGGAAGTCTTTGACCTGATAGAGCCTGTTATTATTATCGTAGCGATAATAACTGGTCAGTCCGGTTGCATCGGTAGCAGAGGTTTGGCCCACAGTCGGATCATAAGTGAACGTCTGAACAAAAGCCGATGCCAATGAAGACTGTGACCTCAAATTATTATTGAACAGCTGCCAATCTGCCTGGGCACTGCTGTTGGTTGCAATATCATCCATGTTGTCCAGCAAATCTTGCAGGGAAGTATATCCCGATGGTAAACTTGAGCTTATCGCCAATTGGAGCGTGATAAAGTCCACATGGTCTGCCACCACCGCCGCATAATGTCCTTCATGACTCCAAAATACGGACTTTTGCACCCCGTCTCTACCTGTGAAACTGGTAGGGTTACCGTATGTATCATACCCATGAAAAGTTGCCTCAGTGTAGACAGTACCCCCGTTTCTCTGACTAGTAATGGTCTGAGGTTCAAAAACATTTGTGACAGACTCGGTATAATTCCTGACCAATTTTTGCACCTCAACATTTCCCCGTAGAGATGTTTCAATGACGGGGTAGGCAATCTGGTGACTGGCCACCATATCATCATATACCGCACCTGTTACTTCATGTGGATAGTAAAGCTCTTTGGACAAGGCTTCACCTTTACTAGAGGTAGTCGTCGTAAACGTTAGCTGTTGATGGTCATAGCTATCGTAGAAATATTCGGTCAGTACAGTATAGGGTGTGCCTGTTTCCGGATAGTTGATTTCTTCTGTACTCAGGAGCATATCATCGCCTCGTAGCACCCGGTAATAAGCATGTTGAAATGCATTCACGTCGGAGTTCGCTCCACCTCCATCTTCCCAAAAAGCGTCGTTCCCACCATTGTAGAAAAGCTTTTTGACTTTCAGACCCATTTTACCCATCTGGCAAAGTCCAAATCCGCCGTAGGTATGGTTTTGTTCTTGTACCATCTTGTAGGGTACACTTCCACCATCAAACCGGTAGGACCGCATCCGTTTGAGTTTTCCTCTACGCCAGTGATTACTCTCAATACTCGGAGTGCCGATCTGAAATCCTGGTCCTGGTGTATCGTTGTAGTCCCAATATTCGTAAATGGACTTTCCAATATTAGCAGTAGTCGTTCCTTCATATACGGTCACTTCGGGATAGACCACCAACGCCTGATCGAATGGTTCTAATGCAATGTTGGGTGAGGAAAGGTAGGTCCGTGAACGCATGGTACAACAAATGTCATGGCTATGGGCATCTACCGTCCGATGACTGACTTCATTGTCAAATGTATAGTGCTGATCAAGGTAGTTGGCCCGGCCATCCCCGTACTCAAATGTTCTTTTGATTGGTGTGGCTCCAGTCTCCTTATACGTATGTATCTCTTTGATCCGTACTCCTGGCCCCTGACGAGTTGTGGTGCCATCCAGGTAGCTATTGCCTTCATAGATAAACTGCGTATAGCCCCCAGTTGGGTACGTGATTTTGTTGAGCATGCAGGCCTGTGCGTAGGTAGCATTAGGGTCTCTTCCGTTAACATTTTCAGACCCTACCTGAATGGTGGTCGAAGTTCCTGAGGCACTTGCCTGATAGTTGATGCTATGATAGGGCACAAGTGTGGGTGTCCCTGATCGTTCGTTGGTTTCGTTATTATAATAGCCCCACAAGTCTCTTTTAGTAGATAGGAAATCTGGAAGGATCTGTGAGGTATTGTAATCAAAATGATATTTCTGATCTATGGTCCCGTAGCCATTCTTGACTAAGATATCCTGCAGAAAGGATCGTTTGGTTCCAGAACCATCAGTGGAAGTGAAATGGCCATAGACAAAATCTATCCGTTTTACCAGTTGATAAGCACCATCAACAAGTCTATACACGTGTATCCCAGACAGCATCTCCTGTCCGGTAAATCCCCCCTCGCGAGTACCAGAACGTACAAACTCCACCTTACCCAAAGGGAATGTAATGGTTTCAAGGTATTTTTCCGTGGACCACATATTATGGTCTTGATAACTGTAGACGCCTGGATTTGCAGTGTAGGTGGACCCTCCAGCCAGATTCTGCACCTGATCATTCACGTTGACAGAATAACTCCTGTCATGGGATACTTGACCACTTAGAGTGTGGTAACTGAAATCAACTTCGGTTGTGCGGTTTTTGGAAATCACCTTCGTCATTTTCCAGGCTGAGCGTACATCGAGGTTATCATTTACCTCTTTTGTGGTTTCATGTTCATCAAACTGATACTCTCTTCCGTAGGCATCAAAGGCTTTGAAAGCGACTGAACTTGACCCATAGGTAGGCTGAATATCCAGAGGTCGATAAGGTATCATCATCACATCATCATCATCACAGCCTTGTTCGGCTTCTGCTATTCTTGCTGCATTGAAATAGGCACCACCTGTATTAGCGACAACATTATTGGCATCCGGACTATTCTGGTTCCTGTCCAGCATAAATTTCCCTGAGTAGCCCCCAAATCCGTAGGAAAACACATCAGGCTCGGCATCAATTAAGCCACGATTTACATCATTTAAGTAATGCAGATCCGCATTGATATTGGGGTCAAGCGAGGAAGGCAATGCCGTGTTGGCGTAGCCCTGAGGTAGTTCATCCGGCAAACCCAAAACTTGTCTGGATACGAATCCTCCCGCATCCAGCGACCAGCCCAACCCAACCCAGCTGGGTCTGTCCGTGACTTTAATTCCGGAAGGGTGATAGCGCAACACTATCGGAACCTGGATGTCTTTAGCAACAATGTTATGAATCGGTACTTCTATAGCTGCAACTCCTGTGAAATAATTGACGTCAAACGAGCCAAACTTTCCAAGTTGCGCTACTTCTGGAGAAGGTCCGGTGACATTGGGGAGCAAGTTTTGATTGCTGTTTTGAGCAATCAACGTCTGAGCCGTGCATAGCACCGCCCAAAACGCAATGATTATCTTTCGCATGATTAGTCGTTGTTTTGGACTGCTTCCAGTGCTTCAATCTTGTTTTCCTGTTGTAGGAGCCTAGCTTTCAGTTCCGCATTGGTTTGTTCACTAAGATTCATCTGATTAGTCATTTCTTTCTCCATCCTGATCATATGGAGTGTCAATTCCTCTATCTTCTGCAGCAGGAGGATGTTCATTTCTTTGATGGCGAGGCCTTCCGCGGCCATTTCTGCCGCAGAAGGAACCTCCGGTAGGTGTTTGTTGGCTTTGATGAATTGCTCGGTAGCTTCCAATGAGCGCAATTCATAATCTTCTTCAAATACAAAGTCCGCTCCGGCTACATCTTCCAATATGATCTCTTCGGCATTGATTTTGCCATTGACGGTAAGTTTTTGGGTTGGTGTTGAGGTTCCGATTCCAATCTTGCCAGCACCATCAAAGACCATCTCATCCGTTCCATGTTTCGCATTTTTGATAAAAAGCCCCTTGGATCCTGCCAACATAATTTGATAAGGATCATGGCCAGACCTTTCAAAACGAAGAGCACTTGGACCATTTTGTTCGATGGTAAGCAGGTCAGAAGGTGAAGTGGTTCCTATGCCCACATTGCCACTTCCAGTAACCCGTATTCTTTCACTAGGATTAGTCCCATCATGTGTATGAAATGTCAGGTATCCTTCATTTGTAGTGACACCCATTTTAAAATTCGAATTCTCTCCATCTGTTGCAAATCCAATGTGTCCCTTAACACTTCCATCTATTGGTCGTCGAAAAAGTAACTTACCGGAATGACCTAGTCTTCCTGCAATCATGTCCCCTTGAACATCTAGCATTGCCTCTGGATTTACGGTTCCAATACCGATTTCACCATCCTTTGTAATCCTCATGCGCTCGTGGGTACTTCCATCTCCAGATGTGATATCTTCGGTAGTATGGAGAGTCAGAAACCCACCACCAGTGGTCACTTTCATCTGAAATTCCTTATTTTCATTACCATCTTTAAATCCTACTACCCCACGTGTTGAACCATCCAGGTTTCTACGAAAGTTTATCTGTCCTGACGTTCCTTGCGTGCCTAAGACGATATCTCCCGCAACATCCAGCTTCTTAATAGGGTTCGTGGTTCCAATGCCAACATTTCCCTGAAAAGTGGCATCTCCACTATTCAAATCCCACCCTTGAGACCCTCCTGTACCACTAATCAGCCCTTCATAAGGAGTGGTCGCTTCGGGGTGAATGAAGAAGAGTTCTGACAATCCGATCCTTCCCGTAGCATGATGAGACTCGTAAAAAGTAAATCTCAGACCGGTATAACTCCCATCGGGCACTTCCTGCATGAAGGATTTGGTCTGTGCCGTGCCATAATCTGTAGTACTGTAATCTGCCAGAGTAACCCAGTCAACAAGTCCATGAGGCTCATAGGTGTTGTATCCTTCAATTTTGAATCGCTTAGCGGCTCTTGCTCTGGTCGTCCATCCTACCCAGGCACCTGCTTGTGTATGTTTATCGGGGAGGTTGGTGATTTCAATAACAATCGGATGGGCAGGGTCCACCGCATCGGGAGTATAACAAACCGCGAACGCTCCATCGAAAAGGACATTTAAGTGGAAGGATTGTGTCCCTGTAGTTGTTTGGGTAGCGCCATATCTGTTGATGGCATCAAAAAGAACATTATGCTCCATTCCTACTGGTGCATCATTTGCCGAAAAGGTCTGGGCATTTGCACCTATGGTTACCGTCAGGAGAAGTAAAACCAATAGAAGTTTCGCATTTTTTGTGACTTTTAGATATTGGTCTACTGATCTTTCAGTTAGCCCTAAGGAAAGGTTTTTGTCGTTGTTCATAAGTCGTCAATGGTTAAAAAAATAGTTGTATCACATAACTCCCCAATCGAGAAGCGTAGGCAAAAAAGCAAAAACATTTCTACAATTCCTACAATAACTTCATGAACGACTGAATTTCTTCATGTATGTAGCAAAATCGCCAATAAGTGTAAAACGGTTTGGTGTTTTTAGCATACTAAGACGCGCGATTCGTGACAGCTATAATTGATTACTCTAAATTCTGGAAGATAAAACTTCCTCTTGCGGACCATCTAGTCAGGTGACTAAACTAAATTTCCTCTCCAGATGTTCTCCATCATAACAAACCCTATAGACGCATGAGCTCTCCTATCAAAAGCATTCGCCCTCTGGGCTTCCCATGGGAAACCCTGGATCCTTTTTTGTTTTGTGTGTATCACAAAGACGATTACCCGAAAGGCAATACTGACATGGGGCCGGATGCTTCACTCGCTGGTCGAAGCCTGGGTAATGATTTTACCATAAAAGATGGTTGGCGCATGTACCATGGTCAGAAAGTGCCAGGCTTCCCCCAACATCCACACCGGGGCTTCGAAACGATTACGATCGTACCCCAAGGTTTGGTCGATCATTCGGACTCTCTAGGCGCCGCTGGTCGATTTGGCAATGGTGATGTGCAATGGATGACGGCCGGTAAAGGGGTACTGCATTCGGAAATGTTTCCTCTGCTCTCCCAGGAAGAGGAAAACCCTTTATTGCTGTTCCAGATCTGGCTTAACCTACCGGCGAAAAGCAAATTTGTCGATCCGCATTTTGCCATGCTTTGGGGTGATACCATTCCAACCTATGAACATCTGGATGCCTCAGGTAAGCGAACGGCGGTTAAGGTCATTGCAGGCAAAATTGATGAGGTGAAGGCTCCATCACCGGCACCCAATTCCTGGGCAGCGGACCCGGCTCATGAAGTGGGCATCTGGAATATCATAATGGAACCGGGTGCTCAATGGAACCTTCCCAAAGCCAGTCCGGATGTCAACCGCAAGGTCTATTTCTACCAGGGTGAGCAAATACAAATGGCCGATGAAAGCATAGGGCTCCAACAAGGAGTGGATCTGGTTCCAGACGCGGAGGTAACATTGAAAAATGGTACAACAGAGGGCCACCTGCTGCTATTACAAGGAAACCCCATTGGGGAACCAGTGGCCCAATATGGCCCTTTCGTCATGAATACCCAACAAGAGATCCAGGAAGCGTTTGCCGATTATCAACGGACCGAATTTGGGGGATGGCCCTGGCCGGAACACGATCATGTGCATCCCAGAGAAACGGGCCGTTTCGCCAAACATGCCGATGGTCGGGAAGAACACAAAGACTGACCTTCTTAGCTCATGTGTCGCTATGCCATGTCTAACTACAAGGAGCATTTTGCCTGCTTCGAATGCCGAAAGACTTTTAAAAGAAGGCGGCTTTGGGATATAGATCGTGAAAAAGTCCTCAAGCAAGAGGAGGAACTCCCGGCAAAATGTCCTGAATGTGGGCAATTAATGGCCGACATGGGTAAGGATTTCGAAGCACCGAAAAAGAAAGATCTGAAGACCTGGAATCACATACAATCACTATATGAAGTAGGTATTACGTTTCACTCGTGCGGTTGCATTGGACCAGGTTATATTCCCCGAGACAAAGCATCATTGCTTCAATTACTCAATAAAAACCGCACCACCTATCTCTCAAACCTGAACCTGGGATTGGAGCGATTGAGAATTGCAAAGGAACCAAAAGCAATTAGGAAGCTTAGTGAAGCGGTGGATTCCTGGAAGGGAAAACTAGAAGTGCTTGATCAACACATAGTGGCTATTCAGTAACTGATATTACATCATTTTAAAACATGCATTAAAATCCTATTTATTCAACAAATCATTTGGCCTTTTACTAAGCTTAAAAAGTAATCCGGCCGCCACAACAACAAAAACAATATGTAGCGCATATAGATACATGCGTTGCTCTACCTGCTCACTGACTTCAGGATAAATGGTTAAAACGATATTGGAAGCCGCATTGAAGGTCGTGTGCAATAAAATAGCCAGGATAAGACTGCCCCTGGTCCTTAGGTAAACATAGCTGAAGACAAAAGTTTCGGCTGTTATGTTGAGGAAGTACAACGTAATGGTCCAGGCATTTACTTCGAATACACCTGGAATGGCTGCACCCGGAAATGTAAAAGATGCCAAATGCCACAGGGACCAGCAAAAACCAAGGATCAAACTGCTTTGAAAAACGCTATACTTTTCCAGCAATGCCGGAAGCATGTACCCGCGCCATCCCAACTCTTCCATTAACGGACCAAAAGGAAGGGCCAGCAACAGGTAGAGAAATACAACATTGAACCCTTCTGCATAAGCGGAAGCACCCAGTGAAAACCCAAACAAAGAGGTGGTAGTAAGCGCCAGGAAGTAAACCACAAATGGCAATACCAAAACCAACAGATACCATTTCAATGAAACTTTAAATGATCCGAATTTCTTTAGCAGTTGCCGGACCCCCTCCTTTCCATCATTCAGGGCCACCACGATTAATGCGGCTATACTGGGGCCAAACCCACCAGGAATACCTACTAACGCTAACCAGGGAAATGTGCCTTCTTCTGCATTCAATATCGCCTGATAACAGGGATATAGAAAAGCCCATGAAATCAAATAGTTCAACAGGATGTAGAAGGTCAGGGGTCGTTGATGAGCGAGGGTACGTAAAGGCATTGGTGCTTTATGGTAAGATGCATTTGATCCGAAAAGGTTGTCCGGAAGCCAAACTTCACTCCGATTTAACCCTTACCCTAAATCATCAAGCACCTCTTTCGCATATTTTTGAATTTTTCTTCCAACTTCTATCACCGGGGGTTGATCCAAAATCCAGCAATGAAAAGAGATATTAGAACAAGTACTGTCCTGATACCTCTAAACGTAATTTCCAATGGGTGATCAGGTTCCTTTCTTAGTAGCCACATCATGGAATACTTGCTCCCATTCTTTTTCTCCCGCATACCTGCTCCGCCAGCCATCCCAAATAAGTTGGTCCCGATCGGCATAAGAAATGGTAGCTCGGAAAAATCGATCTCCATTCACGTTGTTAGGAGTAATGGCCCTGATTTGCTGGCTTTCTTTATCCAGAAACCACTGATGTTTACTTTGAAGTGGGAAGTCGTTAGCCAGTCCGGTAGCCCAAAAGCAAGCATTTTTATGATCATAATTGATCAGATAAGCATAGAAACGTTTCTTACCATTACGCGAACTGGTGGTAGCCGACTCACATTTGATATAGCTATCATTTAGGTAATAGGTACATGTTCTTGTGCCTGATTCGGTGTATTCTTTTTCTGTACCCGGAAGAATGGTTTCCAATACTTCCCATTCACCAATCAGGAAATCAAGATCATTAATGGATTGTGCTTGTAAACCATGCATACACAATAGCATGATCATGGAGAATTGTAGTCTTTTCATCTTTTTGAGTTTTGGGCTCAACTTAGGTTTCAAGTGTCTTAAAAACGTCTCAATACCTGCTCAGTAGGTCTCAAAAAGCTCTTATTTTCCAGAGTTGCCTGACTTGAAGTCTTTTGGCGTCTGTCCGGTGTAGAGTTTAAACACCCGATTAAAACTTGCTTTTGAATTGAACCCCGCATCGAGTGCAAGGCTTAGTATCGTCAGGTGCTCATAGCCAGGATCCTTCAATCTTACTTTTACCTCTATGACGCGATATTCATTGATGAACTGAAAGTAATTCTTCCCTAACTCTCTATTCAGAACACCAGAGATCACCCTTCCCGACAATCCAGATAATTCGCTCAGTTCCGCCAAACTAAACTCCGGATTGCGATAGAGTTTTTGGTCAGTCACGAGTGCCTGCAATTCTGAAAGAAGGGTGGACATTTTAGGAATCTCTTCGGTTTCATCTTCCACCTTTGGCAAAACAATGGTCTGGGCTTGTCTAAAACCATTGATACTTATCCAATAGAGCATGCCGGCATAGACCAGAAGAATTGACGCGCGGTATTCGTCCCATTCGTTGGTGGGTTCTTTCCCTAGTAAGGTGCTACTGATAGCCAGGAATAACAAAATGATCAAAAATGAGAAAACCAAAACCTTTATAATACGCTTCACCCATTGCAGGTCGATAAATTCCGTAGTGGAAACCTGGTTGAGCAACGATTGCTGATAGACACTTACTTTCTTGTAAGTGACCCAGGAATAAATGAGAATGGAAACAATGGCTGCTGATTCCAATAATTCTGCCGTGGCATGAAACCAATGGAGTCCTCTATCCAAAAAGAGATGATAGAAGCTATGTAGGTAGTTCAATACAATAGGAGCAAAATGCCATCCATCTTTTTTGGATACGCCTATGGAACTGGTCAGTGTTCGTACATACAGGTAGAGCGATGGACCAATCCAATAGGAGAGTGAAAAAGGAAGCCATGCGAGCCATCGGTATCGATGCCAGATTGCAGGTTCCATCATGTAAGGCGTAAAGGTGAGACAAAGTGCCAGGATCAGCAAAGCCAGGAATCGATTGGCTTTTCTGTTTTCGCGCTTTTCAAGAAGCAGAAAACTAAACACCAGGCCATTGATGATGGAACAGATCGTGATCAACTGAATCAATGAAAGCTCAAACCGCATCGAGGTTGCTTACGCAAAAAGATGCATGTCGGGTTTAATTCAGGTGTCTAAAGCACAATTTAACTGCTCAACAGGCTAACTCTTCAAATAGACAATCAAAAAGGAGAGACCGAAGCCCATCGCCATATATCCTAAAATACTTAAAATACTTACAAGCGGATACCTCACCATCCCCCAAAATGAACGGTCCTGATGAAGGGAGTAGAAGTTGTAAATAAGCATGAAAAATAAGATCACCAAATTGACCTGTGGGTGAATCCTGTATACGTAGATACTGAAGATCGCCACGATCATTCCAAACAGAATATAAAGGCCAACCGTGAAAAAACTCATGGTCAGATATTCGGTAAAGTTGAAGCGCCTGCGGAAAAACAATTTCTGAAAAATTGAAATAGATAAGACCAGGAAGAACAAGATGTTATTGATGTTTCTCACCATGTACTGACCCGCCTCAAACAAGATTCTGCCGGACTCGGGTATTTCAGTCGGAGGCAAATTATTCTCAAATGGATCGTATTTGATCAATGTACGAACGATGATGTATATGGCTGTTAATAGAATAAAGAAAGCCACTGGGCGGTAGTACTTCTTTCGCTTTCCAGCCACGTATTCACGAAAAAGCAATCCGGGATTGATCAGTAGCCATCTTATGGTTCTTATCAGGGGTCCTTCCAAAGCAAAAGAGGAAGAGAAAAAGTCTTGCATGGTTTCTACAAATGCCAGCCTTCGGACTTTAGCCGATTGGCCACATTGGTGACAAAAATCACCGACTAATTCCATTTCGCAGTTGAGGCAGGCTTTCGGACCTTCAGCAGTCATGAGCGCTTTTTTGTCTCAAGATAAGACCAAATGAGCAATAGCAAGGACATCAAACCAGATCAAAAGCACCTGAAATTAACATCACACTTCATAATCCATGTTTGAGTTCCTTTGAAATAAAGCATATTGCGTCTTTTTCACTTCACTCGTTTCTTTAGATGTAATTAACCACAGAAACGTCTCTGCTCACTTGTTCTCTCATTGCATATTTCCCTTGCATTCCACAACTTGCCATCAGCATTCTTAACCTAGTTACTTATGAAACGAACACTATTTGGCCTGTTGGGTCTTATTCTCATCTATTCATGTACCCCCTCGGAGACTTCAAACATCTCTGGTAAATTTGAGATTGATACACTAGCGGTGGCTAATCACCTCAAAACCCTTTCCTCCGACGCCTTTGAAGGTCGAAAACCCTTTTCACCCGGAGAAGAAAAAACGGTCAATTACCTTAAGGAACAATTTGAAAAAATAGGGCTGGAGCCAGGTAATGGAGGTAGTTACTTTCAGGATGTACCCATGGTACAGATCACAGGAAGTCCAGACGAAACCATGAAGATTTCTGGTGGTTCGTCACCAGTGTCCCTATCTGCTAATAA
The DNA here is from genome assembly GCA_965215825.1 of Cyclobacteriaceae bacterium. Classification (GTDB taxonomy): domain Bacteria; phylum Bacteroidota; class Bacteroidia; order Cytophagales; family Cyclobacteriaceae; genus JAWPMT01. The sequence continues at coordinate 5,424,451 of CBDCEM010000003.1, forward strand.
AGAGTACGTTGCTTATACGGACCGCCCCGTTGAATCCGTAAGCCTGGATAACTCTGAAATGGTTTTTGCTGGATACGGAGTAGTGGCCCCGGAGTATGGCTGGAACGATTATGAAGGCCTGGATGTGAAAGGAAAAACAGTTATTGTCCTTGTAAATGACCCAGGTTTTGGTAGTGGAGATAGTACCCTGTTTAAGGGCGAGCAAATGACCTATTACGGTCGTTGGACCTATAAATATGAAGAAGCTGCGCGTCAGGGAGCGGCGGGATGCCTCATCATACACGAGACGGTTCCTGCCGGTTATCCCTGGTTGGTGGTGAGCAACTCATGGTCAGGAGGACGACTGACCCTTGATGGTGATCCAGGAAATTTATGTGCAGTACAGGGTTGGATTACACGTGATGCAGCTATTAAGTTATTTGAGACTTCTGGTGAAGACCTGAAAAACTTCCGTGAAATGGCCCGAAACAAAGACTTCCAACCCATAAGTCTTGGGCTGAACACTAGCATTGGTATAATTAACACCATCGAAAGAAATGTTTCAAAAAATGTAATCGCTCAGATCCAGGGAACCGAAAAACCTGATGAGGCCATTATTTATAGTGCGCACTGGGACCACCTGGGGATAGGTACGCCAATCGACGGAGACAGCATTTACAATGGCGCACTGGACAATGCCAGTGGAACTGCGGTACTTCTGGGGCTTGCACAGGCATTCGCCAACAAGGAAATCATGCCCAGGAGAACAGTGGTTTTCCTTGCCGTAACAGCGGAAGAACAAGGTCTTTATGGATCACAGTATTATGCGGAAAACCCCACTTTTGATCCTCAGAAAATTGTAGCGAACATCAATATGGATGGCGCTTCCTATTATGGAAAGATGAAGGACCTGACAGTGATCGGATATGGGCAATCAGAAATGGATGACCTGGCTGCTTCAGTAGCAGAGACTCAAGATCGCTACATCATCCCTGATCCAGATGCAGGCAAGGGCTATTTTTATCGTTCAGATCACTTCAATTTTGCTAAAATCGGTGTTCCGGCGTTGTATGCCGGTGCCGACTATGAAGCTGTCGATGGTGGTGTCGATGCCATTCAGGCTTTGAAGGATGCCTACCTGACTGGAAGATACCACAGACCTCAAGACGAGTTTGGTGCTGTTAATTGGCAGTATGGAGGCCTGTATCAGGATGCCATGCTCTACCTGACCATTGGAGATCAATTAGCCAACTCGAATATCTTTCCTAAATGGAAAGAGGGTTCTGAATTCAAGAGCATACGAGAAAGTAAATAAAACACTCAGGAGTTTCATTAGCTTTTGGCCCTGGGGCCAAGTTCCACTACTTCAAGATTTTGCAATGAACCCTGTTCCACGTCAAAGCGGAGCAGGGTTTTTACTTTATGAAACCCATGTTTTCCAGCTGCTCCCGGATTCATAAACAAGACATTCCGTTTTTTATCCATCTCCACTTTCAGGATGTGCGAATGGCCGCAAATCAACACATCCGGTTGGTGTTTATTCAATAGTTCCCGCACTCGCTTGTTATACGAGGGAGGTTTTCCCGCAATATGTGTCATCAAAAAGGTTTTGCCCGAACGCCCTAATAAAAGATCTTCAGGGACAGCTTCCCTAATCTTGTGTCCATCGATATTCCCCCATACGGCATGTGTGGGTCGAAATTCGTTCAATTGGTCATACAATTCTATCGTACCAATATCTCCTGCATGCCATATCTCATCGCAAGGTTCAAAATAGGTAAAGACTTTTGGATCCAGGAAACTGTGAGTGTCCGAAATAAGGCCAATTTTCATGATACGAAATAACATCGTTTTACCGAGTATCCCATTTGTCCGGATTTTTATATCCATGAACAATTTCTGTTACCCGCGGATCAATTAGTTTTAAGCTTCGAACCAGTCGAATCAAAGATTCTAGCCGGGTATGAGTGATCAAAATTTCATCTATAACGAAGCACTGGATGCTTCGTATCTGTCGCAATTTTACGGAGACGATGTGGCAAGAGCTGCCATGATGTTTCAGGTATTCCTGCAAGTCATAGATGGAGAGATTGAAATTTTACAAAAGCACGAATCTAATGGCGACTGGAGCGCCTTCTCCGCTCAGGCTCATAAAATCAAACCCAACTTCATGATGGTTGGACTTGCAGAATTGAGTGAATTGATGAAATTGTTTGAAGGAGCCAAAATGGAGGAAGACTTAAGGAAAATGATTAGTTTGCAATTCAATGAAGTGAAAGGCCAGGTAGAAAATGGCAAGAAACTTATTGAAAAAGAACTTCACCGCTTAAAGGAATTCAATATATGAATTGCTTAATTGTAGATGACGATAAAATGGCCAGGGTATCATTGAATGCTCTGTGCGAAAAGATTGAAGACATCAATATCCTCAAAAGCTTTGATAGCGGCCTGGAAGCCATGAAGTTTTTGAAAACCAATAAGGTAGACCTAGTCTTCCTGGATATCGATATGCCTGATTTTTCCGGCATGGACCTGATCAAATCGCTGGATGATTTACCTCAAATCATTTTCATCACCGGGCATACACAATACGCCCTGGAGGCCTTCGAATATCACGTCACGGATTTCGTACCCAAACCAGTAGATCTGCCCAGACTGATGAAGGCAGTGGAGCGAGCAAAGGAGTTACAGACAAACATCGATACAAGCAAAGATCTTCAAAACGATATCTATGTTCGTGTCAACGGACGCTACATACGACTGGATTTTGTGGACATCTTATATGTAGAGTCTTTGGGAGATTATGTGACCTTCGTAACCAACCATGGCAAGTACATTGTACACTCGACACTGAAAAACATCGATGAAAAGATCAAGAGTGAAGACTTCCTAAAAGTGCATCGCTCCTACATCGTGAACCTGACCAAAATCGTGGATATCGAAGAAACGAATCTGGTGATAAAAGACAAGGTCATTCCTGTGAGTCGTGCTCACCGACCTGTACTGATGCAAAAGATCAAGACGATTTAATTCATTTTTGGTCGACAATAAAATTTAGTAAATAGGCTCACGAATTCAGCGATTATTTTTTTTGGATTCCTCTTTGCTGAGTGATTGACCAAAAGTCTTATAATCACTATGAAGCGCTATTTCAAGCTGATTTTCACCTGAGTCTTACTACTTTTTTTTATAGTTACTGATGGTTCCCCTAACCTGAGAAGCAAGCATAAGCAGATCTACCCCTATGCCGATAAAATTGGCTCCTTGCTCCATGTAGGATTGGATCTCCTGTTCACCAAGTGCCAATATTCCCGCCGTTTTACCGCTTCTGCGAATGGTCCCCAGAGCATTCTGGATTATGTGTTCAATTTCAGGATGGTCCGCATCACCAATATGTCCATATGATGCGGCCAGATCTGCAGGTCCTATGAACAATCCGTCCACACCCTTTACCTGGCTGATTTCTTCCAGGTTATCAATACCGGTTTTCGATTCAATCTGTAAAATCAAGCATATTTCCTGATTGGCATTCTTCGCATAGTCTTCAATGGTTCCCCATCTGGATGCCCGTGCCAGAGCCGGTGCTACACCCCTGATTCCTTCGGGGGGATATAGTACTGCTCGTACCATTTCCTCAGCCTGTTCCCGAGTTTCAATCATGGGAATCACAAAAGATTGCACACCGAAATCCAATAACTTTTTAAGAAGGACAGGATTTCCTGAAGGTGGTCGAACCAGCACCTGAGTCTCTGTATAGGCGGCCATTGATTGAAGTTGCGATAGAATCGTTCTTTCATCGAATGGTGCATGCTCTGCATCGATTACTACCCAATCGTATCCGGCACTTGCACAGATCTCTCCTACATACGTATCTACAATGGTGTTCCAAAGACCGTAGCTAATATCTTCGGTCTGGAGTCTTTCCTTAAGGCGGTTCTTCATTTACACGATTCAATAAAACTTAACACAAACAGGTGTTCCTACCTCCACTCGGTTCCTGGTAGGAGTAAGTAATCCATCTGTGCCTACAGAAAAGGAAATGATGTCATTAGTATCCTGATTAGCGACAATCAAGAACTTACCATTTGGGGATAATGTAAAACTCCTGGGGTTGGATATCCCTTCCGAGGCGTGGCCAATCAATTCCATGCCACCTTGATCATCCAGGTTAAAAACAGCTATACTGTTATGTCCGCGGTTTGAATAGTACAGAAATTGCCCATCTGTACTTATGTGGATATCTGCGGCCCAAGCCACTCCATCAAATCCTTCTGGTAATGCGCTTACCTTGTTCAGCTGATCGAATGTTCCATCTTCCGCTATACGACAGGACGTTACAGTATTGCCCAATTCATTAAGGACATAGACCAAATCCAGTTCAGGATGAAAGTCCAAGTGTCTGGGCCCATCTTCAGGATCAGCTTTCAGGGCAGTCCTTACCGTATCGATGTTGCCATCCACGATATCGTAAACCTTCACTTCATCGATACCCAGGTCTATTGCATACAGATACTTACCATCTTTAGAAAAGGTACTGAAGTGCGCATGGGGTCCCTCTTGTCTTTCGTGAGTACCTTTCCCTTCATGTTGAAAGAAGCTTGCACCTTCGACCAACTCTGCGACAGACTGAAATACAGCAATATTACCTGAGCTGTAATTGGCTACAGATATCAGAGAATTGTCAGGGTTGATTGAGACATGGCATGGATGCATGCCTTCCACACTTTTCTTGTCGATTAGATTGAGTGAACCTCTCTGATTCCATTCAAACGTACTCAATGATCCTTGTTCGTTTTCATTGACCACATACACGTTTTTCTTAATTTTAGAAACAGCCAAAAAAGAAGGATTTTCTGTCTTTGCCATCAGATAAACCTCTCCGAAGGAACCATCGGAAGCATCAAATTCTACTTGATAAACGCCTTCGCTTGTGCCGTTCGTATAGGTTCCGATAAGTAATGGAATCTTCATATTTTTTTCTTCTTTTTCTTCATTAGGTGTGCTACAGCCCAATAAACTAATAAGAATTAGTAATGCTGAAAAATTTTTCATAGTAGGTTTTATGGGATGTATTTAATGTCTTTAAAATCGGGCTTGCGCTTTTCCAGGAATGCATTTCTACCTTCTTTGGCTTCGTCGGTCATGTATGCCAGTCGAGTTGCTTCTCCGGCAAATACTTGCTGACCTACCATCCCGTCATCGGTGAGATTAAAGGCAAACTTGAGCATCTTAATCGAGGTTGGTGATTTGGCCAGTATCTCTTGTGCCCACTGATAGGCAGTATCTTCCAGTTCTTCATGAGGGATCACTGCATTGACCATACCCATGTCATAAGCCTCCTGCGCTGAATAATTTCTCCCCAGAAAAAAGATCTCCCGGGCCCTTTTCTGTCCCACCATTTTAGCCAGATAAGCAGAACCGTAGCCTCCATCAAAGCTGGTTACATCGGCATCCGTTTGTTTGAATATAGCATGTTCTTTGCTAGCCAGAGTTAAGTCGCATATGACATGAAGGCTATGTCCTCCACCTACGGCCCATCCTGGAACTACGGCAATTACTGCCTTAGACATAAAGCGGATAAGTCGTTGCACTTCCAAAATATTGAGCCGGGGCATACCTTCATCATCTACATATCCCTGATGGCCGCGAGCATTTTGATCACCTCCACTGCAAAAGGAATAAACACCATCTTTAGTAGAAGGTCCTTCGGCAGAGAGCAACACAACACCAATGGACGTATCTTCCCGGGCATCAACAAATGCTTCAAAAAGTTCAGCAACCGTTTTAGGGCGAAACGCGTTCCTCACATTTGGACGGTTAAACGCAATTCGGGCTACGCCATTTGCTTTCTTATAAGTAATATCTTGGTATTCCTTGACGGTTTTCCAGGCAATCGCACTCATGTAATTTCAGCTTAAGAATTCAACCGTGAAAATACTAAGAAGGAATAGAATCAGCTGCGCCAATCTTACGGTCGGAGTGTATCAGTTATGAAACTTGACGCATCGGGTACTAAGAAAGTAACGATCCCCTACTCTCGAATGAAAGATCTGCTCCGATCCTTTCTGTAAAGTAATGATACCAGCAGTGTTGCTGTCCTTCAACTCATTGTCCCACCAATTACCGCTGGAACCAGCCTGCTGGAATTCTTTCCCATTAGAAGCAAACCCTCCGAAAAGCATATTCATATCACTATCTCCATCCTGAACGAGATGTTTCGCGGCATGGTGTACCCCTTCAAAAAATTGAAAAAGGTGTTTCCATTCCACTATTGTCGGTACGTGCCAGCCCGGAGGGCACGCAAGGTTGGCTTGTTCATAGTTGTATAGACGACCAAAAGCATCACAATATTCTTTCAAATCCTCAAAGCACAGTGACCCCTCAATTTCATATTTCACATTTTCAGCGTACCAGGTCCTACTTATGATACCGTTATGATGCCTTCTATTAAAGGTTATCGTTTTATATTCTCTTCCATCTCTCGAGTCAGTGAAAGTACCCAGGGTATGTGAAAATTTCTTTCTTTTCTCTTGCGCAACTCCGTTGAATGAGAACAGTAATCCCAGCAAAAAGAAGGTTAGGGTAAAGTATTTTTTCATCTTGTAACTGATGGTTTTGATCCTTATGGGCCTAAAATTAATGAAGCGAAAATTACCAATCACTCCCAACTGGTGTTTTACTCCACCAATGGGAATGATCAGTTTTGGTCAGGATCAAACAGTCACTAAAATGCTGATTGGATCACTAAAATTTCCGGTAATAGCCATCGAGGTATTGGTTAGCCTCGGATTGCAAGAAAACGGCTTTTTGTCGGTCCCAATCGAGTGTTTCTCCCGGATATCTCCCGGCAATCACGCCAAGCAATATGGTTTCAGTCAATCGGGATGCATAAGAAAAGGGCGCAGTACAGGTACCATTGCCGAGACAAGCATCTGTGAATTGCTGATAATGCTTGTTTCCTTCGATCGTGTAATCTCTTACTGGTTCTGCGAACTCACCCTTCGTATCGTATTTCTCAATTTCCAAATCCTCGTAATTTCCATCCACAATTAACCTTGGGAGTTGCTGAAAGTGCGGTAACAATAACTTACCTTTCTCCCCGATAAACATAGCCCCCTGCTCGGGCAATGTTTCATTATTCGGCAGTCGCAGGTCTTCGTGTGTAGCTGGTGCCCCCTGGCCATCATACCAGATCCAGGTCAGTGATTCCGCTGTATATCTTGTCCCAGGAAACTCGTATGTCACCTGATTTTTCTCCGGATACCCAAAGCCGTTGGGCATTCGACACGTGTTTTTGATAGTCCTGGGAACATCCAGTTCCAACGCGTTGTAAGGTGTATCGAAAATATGAACACCCATATCTCCCAACGTTCCACAGCCATAATCCATCAGCTTGCGCCAATTTCCTGGATGATACATACCATCTTTGTAGTCTCTTTCTTGCGCAGTACCTAGCCACAAGTTCCAATCGAGGTTTTTGGGCACCTTATCTTTTCCTGTAGGTAAAGGCCCGTCATATCCCCAGTTTTTGGGTGACCAGGCATGCACAGTACTCACATTGCCAATAATACCTGACTGGATCAAATGAGTAGCCAATTTATAGTCATAAAAGGAATGAACCTGAATTCCCATTTGGGTGATCAGGTTATTATCACTGGCCAATTTTGCCATCGCCCGTGATTCGGTTACATGATGTGTCAATGGCTTTTGGCAATACACATTTTTACCCATTTCCATCGCTCGAATTGAGGCAGGTGCGTGGGTGTGGTCCGGAGTAGAAACCACTACTGCATCTATGTCTCCAGCCATGCTGTCCATTAATTTGCGATAGTCAGCAAACAGTTTGGCTTTAGGATGCATTTTACTTGCTACTTTCAGCCGATTTGAATCGACATCACACAATGCCACAACATCCACTGCTGGATGAGAGGTCATCGACTTCAGGTCCTCCATGCCCATTCCTCCAATACCTATATGCGCTGTACGGAGTTTATTTTGCTTGATGGACGCCCAGGTGGTCGAGGGCAAAAAGGTCAGGGAAGCTAATGCAGCAGTCCCTTTGATGAATTTTCTTCTGTTCAGGTTTTGATGTAGTTGACTCATAGTTTTCTGAGTTTAATATTGCGAAACCATATAGGGCTGGAATGATCCTGCAATCCGATGTAACCGGATTTAAACTTGCCGTAGTTTTCGGCATCTTTCCATTTACCATTGTCTTTCTTTGACTGCCAGTCCTCCGACCAGGGAACAAAAGAGAGCACCATTTGGTCGTTTAACCAGTGCTCTACCTTTTCTGGTGTAAAGACAATCTTAGTACTGTTCCACTCGCCTACCGGATTTAATACTTTTTTAGCAGGATCTGCAGGGTACATGGCATAATCAGAAGCAGTTTTCTGTAGAGGCTGTAGCTGGTCTACATTTTCCGTGTATCCAAGGCTCGTATTGTAACTCGTCAGGTCGTGAATACTGGCATAATTCTCATCATCAATCATTTGATACTCGGGAGAAACTTCCCATGGGGCATCAAAGCCTTCTTTTAAGTGATAGAAAATACCACTGTTTCCACCTTCTGGAATTTTCCACTCCAGGTACAATTCGAAATTTTCAAATTCTTCCTTGGCATAAATAATGTCCTTGCCTCCTGTGTAGTCCTGTTCCAGACCCAATTCAGTATCGAAGGTCAGTTCTCCATCCTTCGCAACCCACCCCGGAGGTAAAGCATCTCCGTTGTAAGCTCTCCACCCATCGGTGGTTTTTCCATCAAAAAGGTAAATCCATTCGTTAACGATCTTTTCAGCCGGTTTTTCCTCGGCAGGTGGCTTTTGAGGAGACTGGCAGGATAGCAAGACCAATGTGAATAAAACGGGGAATAGCAATCGTTTCATGCAGGGTTTTGGGTTTAAATCAAAAAATCACTCAGTGGTAAAAGATGAAGCCGGTAGCCCCTCTTTATTGAATAAAGTTACATCGGCATAGTCAGCCCAGGCGTACCGCACATGTTTCGGATTAGGTATGTTGGTGGACCAAACTTCCATTTTTCCGTCTATTATTTTTGCCTGTGCCTCGATAAACTGCCCATTATCTCCTGCTACTTCAAAAATGGTGCTCAACCCAGGTTCATAAACGAGGCCACTTTCCGCATAATCAAATTCTATGATAATCTTCCCGCCTACAATCTGATGTGATTTATAAAGTGGGCCTGAAGGGGAAACATTCTCACCATAGTCACGTGTCAAAGCCCATAGAGCCAGTCGTTTGCCTACGTCCTGTTTGTTGCCGGGGTGAATGCTGGTCGGATGACCGATATCCATGGTGCTTGCCATACCTGTTCCGGAAAGCTTCAATGTTTTCCGTTGTGCGTCTCTCAAGGCAGGTGACAACCCATTTCCGTAGTTGAAAGGAGCAATCTGAACATAGTAAAACGAAAACTCGTCCTTCCAGCGTGATCTCCAATCAGAAATCATCCCTGGAAAGGTTTTTTCATATTGTTCCGCACGCCCAACGTTGCTCTCTCCCTGATACCAAATTGCTCCCTGAATATTGTATGGAATCACTGGATTGATCATGGCATTAAACAAACCACTAGGCGTCCATGAATCAAAACGATAGGATTCAATACCTTCAGGCGGGTCATTCAGAGCTTCCTGATTGGTATGAAATAACAGGAATTTTCCGCGATAGACACCTGCAATCGCCTGATATTTCCAATCCTTATTGATTTCTACGGTCTTTCCAGAATTACTGATCAAAGACATTTCACCACGAAAACCTCCTCCTCCTCCGGTATCAATCAGCCGGATGGCTATTTGATTTTCACCTTCTCGAAGTAAATCTTTCAATTCATAAGAACGTGGACAGTTCCAACAAAGGGTAAATGCCGCTTTCTCCCCATTGATGTACAGGGCATCCATATCATCAATACCTTCGGTAAAGGAAAAAGTAAAGTAATCTTCTACGTCCTCAATAATCACCTTTTTCCGAAACCACACAACTCCATCAGGATACGTTCCTTCCATGTTTTCAATGTCGTCTGGTAGGTCAACGTTTCTCCAATCACTGTCATCGAAATCCTCCGAAGCATATTGAGCATCTTCCAATTCCAGCGACTCCCAATCTGCTTCGTTATTGGGAAATGAGCGGCTGGGAAACTGGTCATACCATGTCTGATAAGTAGCTATTTTTTCCGGATCGAGGGTGGCCAACTGTTCCTCAAATTCACCTAAAGCCAACAACTTGTCTTGGCTGATCCAGGACTCTACAGGTGTCCCGCCCCAACTGGAATGGATAACCCCAATTGGCACATCAAGTTTCTGGTGCAATTCTCTGGCAAAAAAGTAAGCTGTTGCACTACTCTTATCGGCTGTTTCAGAGCTCATGGCCTTCCACGTACCATCGAAAGAGGTAATCGGCTCAGGTGAGATGGCGCGTTTCACAGTGATGTATCTAATGGCAGGATAATTAGCTTGCGCTATTTCTTCTTCATAGTTATCTATGGGCTCAGCGGGAAGGAATCCGGTCAGTGGCATTTCCATATTGGATTGACCGGAGGCCAACCAGACCTCACCGATCATGACATCTTCAAAGCGTATCAGTGTATCGCTTTGTCCCACATCCAACAAGTAAGGCCCTCCGGCTTCAGGTGTCATCAATTCTAGCAGCCATTTACCATTTTCGTCTACCTGGGTGGTAACAAATTGATCACTCCAACTGCCTTGAGCTTTTACTTCATCGTTGGGTGTGCCTGTTCCCCATATGGCCACTGTCTCATCTTGCTGCAAGACCATGTGATCTCCAAAAATGGAACTTGGAATTAAGGGTTGTGTTTCCAACTTTTGACAAGAGACAATGACAAAGGTCAGAATTAGAAATAGAGGGGATTTGAACTTCATGGAATCTTAGATTGGCGATTAAAAATAGGGAATCTTCGGGATTGCCTACATTTGGCTCATGTCTAAATCACCTATTCCCCGCTGGCACGAGCTAGTTAAGAGCTACGACATTGCAATTTTCGACGACATCTTTCACGAGGATTGCGTTTTTTATTCACCGCTGGTATTCCAACCGAAAGAAGGCAAAGCACTCACCAAACAATTTCTTTCGGCAGCCGCCAGAATGTTCAAAGAAGCAGAGCAATTCACCTATGTGAAAGAAGTGATGGAAGATAACAGTGCCGTGCTGGTTTTTCATTCAAAAATCGATGGCATCTTCGTTGAGGGAATTGACATGATTACCTGGGATGAGCAAGGTTTGATTACGGAATTCAAAGTATTTATCCGCCCCATGAAAGGAATCATGAAAGTGGCAGCTACCATGCAAAAGCAATTAGGACTTAAAGGCCCCACTTTTGGACAGAAATTGAAGATGATATTTAGTGGAGGTTAAACGGTTACAGATTAAGGTTCTCGTTGCTTTAATCGTAATTCAGTCCTCCAGGATTTCATATTTTCATATTTAGCAATGCCAATGTCATATTGATACTTCACAATGACTTTCAGGTAGTCAATTCGATTGATATTGTATTCTTTGCTGGAGATAATGGCAAAAACCCGATCATTGAAGTAATCGCTCTTAAAGGATGCAATCTTTTGGTTGGTGTAGACGGTTACAATCAGTCCTACCTCCGAATTTGTCAAAATTTTTATTCTGGCCGATAAAGTTTCATCGAATTCATCTAGTTCAGTTAAAATTTCCGAAAACACTTCTTGATTCGCCTCCAGAACAGCTGTAAGGTTAGCATACTCCCCGGAAGAATCCGTACTCCGGTTTAAAGTCAAAAGGAGTGTTCCAATAATAAAAAATATAATTCCGGCCAAGATGTAAACCTTCTTCCGGGCAACCCCAGATTGAATTTTCTCTAAATTTTGAGTGTCGCTCACCACCAGTGTTTTGCAGATCAAGTCATGAACGGTTTGACGGGAATTCTGATTGACCAAATAGAAATAGACGAAAGCAATCACAAGAATACCCAGAACGTTTCCCATTAATGTTGATAGCCAATCTGGTATCCAAGACATGGCTGAGAGATAATTGAATAGGAAAAAAGGGGCAGTCAATATCAAAGTCCTGAAAAAAGCTCGGGAGACCAATAAGACAGATCCATCAATTCCCACTGTTTGAAGTGACAAAAACTGTTTGCCAAAGGTCTTCCCATCCATCAGGATGCTGTTGCCCAGGGTCAAGTATATCGTCGTGACAATAAATCCAACCCAAACACCGTGATGTTGCAATTTGACAAAATATTCAGACAGTATTAACCCCAAAAAAAACCCAACACCTATTACTATTAGCCCATCAATAATAAATGCTCCGACGCGTGGAAAAAGCGTGTCAATATCGACGGTCAATTTGGATTCGGCTACCTCTGATATTATTCTCTTTTTTTGTTCCTGAGCCCTTTCTATTTCTTCTATCGTCTCGGATGTATCTCCTTGTCTTTTCAGTAATTCTATTGCAGCATCTACAGCAATAGGTTGATAATCTGCTGAATTATTGATGATATGATGCAATTCATCCCGGCTTTTATTTGCGAATTTTTGAAGAAAGATTTGTTTCACAATTGGGATAATTTTAAGCTTAAACTTAAAGAAATAAGTTTCTTAGTTATCTCAAATACGAAATAGAAGATTGATCAAACTACGTAAAAATCGGCATCGGCCAATTTTCATCCATCCGTCATTAAAGAACCAACGAAATTAAATTCATGCATTATTTCATCATTTGCATAAAACTGAATTTAATCACTCATCCCTCAAAGACTCCACCGGATTCGAAACAGATACCCGGAAAGTACGCGCCCACACAGTTATCAATGCCACAATCACAATCAAGAAAGCAGGAACGATGAACAATAATGGATGTAATTCTATTCTAAAAGCATACCTCCCCAGCCAATTTTGAATGAGGAAAATGGTTAAAGGCATAGCGATTCCCATGCCAATAACGATCAAGATGATAAACTCCCTGGATATGAGTCCCACGATCTGAGGTACAGAAGCCCCCAATACCTTTCGTATGCCAATTTCCTTCGTACGCTTTGCAACAGTAAATGAAGCCAATCCAAATAGCCCTAAACAAGTGATGATCAGTGAAAAAATGCTTAACGTTCCAAAAACCTGGCGAAATCGCTCGTCAGCTTCATACTCCTTTCCGAATTCCTCATCCAGGAAAAAGAAGTCAAAAGGACTGTCAGGAAAGATTTCATTGTATTGACTTTCGATTGCTCCAATTTGCTCCGTCAAATTTTCTGTGCTGACCTTGACACTTATATATTCTCCCCATTCACCTCCGTTCGTTGGAAATATCATAGGGATATGATTGTCTTTAATATTCGTTTGATGGAAGTTTTTGATCACACCAATAACCCTTGGCTGCTTATTCCACAATTGTAGCTTTTCACCAATAATTTCATTAGGATCATGAAATCCCCACAACCGCACGGCCTCCTCGTTTACAATGATGGTACTGGACGAGTCAAAGTGGACGTAATTTCTACCGGCAACCAACTCCATCTCTAAGGTGGGTATATAGGCCGTATCAATAAAGGATAGATAGAAATTGAAATTTCTGTCTTCACCACCACCGATGACCTTAATCCCCGTGGTACTGCCCATTTGAGAGGTGGGCAAGCCCGGCACACAACTCGCCAATGACGCGGACTTCACAAAGGAATGTTTCGAGAGTTCGTTCCTAAATGTCTCGAATTTGGACATCTCCTGGCCAAGAGGCGTTCTCATCACCATGACCTGATCAAAGTTAGCTCCCTTATCGAGGTTCCTCAAAAACTGCAATTGCTCATTAGCAGTAATGGTTTGCACCAATAAAAACAGCGCAATGGCAAATTGAAAAATCACTAACCCTTTCCTTAAGATCGTACCTGTTTGACTATGAGAAAACTTGCCCCGCAAAATGGTTACTGGTTTGAATCTGGCGAGTATAAAGGCAGGGAACGAACCTGATAGCACAACACTCACCACAAAAAGTACAGCTAGTACCAACCAAAAGTTTACCTCCGCAAAAATGAAGAGTTGTGGAGGTAAACCAGCCAATGCCTTGAAGGGTCCCGCAATAAATGCAATTAACACAATGGTGGTAATTATCGAAATAAAGTTGATGACAATGGATTCTGTGAAGAACCGAGCTCTTATTTGCCCCATAGAGGAGCCAATGACTTTTCGTATCCCCACTTCTTTGGCGCGATCCAGTGACTTGGAAGTAGACAGGTTGATATAGTTGACCATCGCGATCAAAATCACCAAAAATGCAACACCAAGTAAGAAGAAAACCGTAATAGCATCTCCGTTTTTTTCTATCTCAAAGGATTTATTGGAATACAGATGGATGTCCGTCATTGCCTGTGCTATAATCTGCTCGTTCTCAAATCGTTCTTCCTCGACCAACCGGCGGGAATATGGCCCCATCGCCTGTCGAAAACCCTCGATCATAATTTCATCCTTCAGTTTGAAGTAGGTATAGGTATCATTAGAATTCCAGATGCTTTCTCTTTCTTTCAGAAACTTCTCTGAAGTCTTGTATGAAATCAACATGTTTACCTTGAGGTGCGTGTTTGGAGGGCTGTCAGGAATGATTCCCACAACTTTTGCTTTAAACGCATACAAGTCAATTGTTCTGCCAATGATGTCTGTCGTACCAAAATACTGCATTGCGCTGGATTCGGTAAAAACCATCTCATTGGGCTCCTGAAAGATCGTATTGGGATCTCCGGAAATCAAAGGGTAATGAAATAAATCAAAAAAACTGGGATCTACGGAAAAAGCACCTCTCATCAACCTGAAAGTTTTGCCTCCTTCTTCCGGCTTGAAAACTACTTCATCCAACTCATAAGCGTGGGTATAAGCTTCTACCTGAGGAAATTCCTCCATCATCATTTTTGCCAGTGGATGATAGGTTTCACAATCCTGATCGACAACCGTTTCTCCATCCAGATAGTCCATGGTTATTCTCACCATGTGATCTGCATTTGGGTTGTATGCTTCATAACTGGTTTCGAAACTCACATACCAGAATATTAAAAGGGCGATTGTGAAGGCCGTAGCGAGACCAATTACATTAATCGAAGAATACAATTTCTCTCGTCTGACCAAACGAAAGGAAGTCTTAACGTCGTGTAAAAACATGGTGTAAGGATTATTTTTTTGAGTTTTGACTGATTTCAGGATCCCCGGGCGAAGGAATTTTACCGCTTGCAGGATATAAGCCCACCTGGCTCTCCTCAGGCTGCGGCTTTCAAGGTTTTCAAGAAATTGTTCCTCCAAATCTCCCAGGACATATTCCAACAGCTCTGCCTTGCAACATATCTGCAGCAATTTGATCATCAGTCCCGGTGGTGTTTGTGGAGGAGCTTGCATTCAGAGAGTTGTCATTTGTAATTGCGGAATGAGTTTCCAAAGCTCGGTACGTCCTTCCTTCATTTCCTTCAATAATGCAAGCCCCGCATTTGTAATCTGGAAATATCGCTTTCGCCGACCTCCCCTGGCAGATGTGGCCCCTCCGACAGTGGAAGAAACGAGCCCTTTTTCTTCCAGCCTGTAGAGCGTCACATGTACAGCGCTAAGACTGACCTCTCTTTTCTGATGTTCTTTGATTGCTTTGACTATGGTATTGCCATATGCTTCATCATTTAGCAAAATGACCATGGTCACTACAAGCTCTTCGAATTCCCCAAGGTACAATTTTCCCATTTCTATATAAATTGTAAAACAAATATACGAGTCATTTGTATATAAGTTGTAAAAGAAATAGAATAGCTCAGCTATGGAATTGTGAAAAGCCTTTTGAATACGTGCCTGTATTATTTATCTAATTGAAGAAATGAGGTTTCAGAAAATGGTATTCTTAATTACTTATAGGCACTTTTTCTGATTCAATCTAACTTTCAAATACAGCCACAGCCCTGACCGGAGAACCTGTTCCTCCCCGAATCTTTAATGGAAGTCCTATGAAGCGAAACCTGCCTTTTCCAATGAGTAAGTGAAGGTTGATGAGGTTTTCATAGTGTGTGAAGGCAAGCTCACCACAAATATGATGTACTGCCTTGTTTGATACTTTTCTGACGCCCGGAGACATGGTTTCCACACCAAACGCCGAGATGCTTTTCTGCCCGAACCAACGTGCTGATTCTGCAGAAATCCCAGGGCCATTCTCCCAATCTTCGGAATCAAAATGTTTTCTGTAGTGATCGGTATAAATTAATACCGTATCTCCTTTCTTGATTTCCAGGTTTTGGTTTTGACAAGCTTGCTCCAGTTCATGAGGCTCGATCAATTCTTGTAGTCCTTTATTCGAAAAATCCAGACAAATCCCTTCCGTATAGAACATTGAAAGTGGCATTTTGTCGATGGATTGTCCCTCGTATTGTTGGGCCATGTGGTTGATGGCATCTACATGTGTCCCTGTATGCTCACCGAGTTCTAGTTTGTGGACAGCTGGTGTTCTTTTTTTAGGGTTTTGGATCCCCGCCCACTCTTCATGAGAATTGTGGATTTCCATCTTTACCTGTGGCAAATCCTTAAACACAGGCATCCCTTCATATACCTCCTGACTTAGATCGATAATTTGTGACACTTGAATTTTCTTGTCTGTTTCTTCTGGTTTTCAAACTTAGCTAACACAACAATTTATCTATTCTGCCTCTTTCAGATGAATGCGTTCCAGTTCTTTCATGACCATGTGGATTCCAACTTCACCTTTATCCAGAATGGCTAGCGCCTGTCTCGCATCTGCTTCATCTACGTCTTTGTACTTCAAGCTCCAACGAGCGTTTTCCATTAAAATAGGGAACAGGTCAATGCCTTTTTGGGTAAGTGAATACCTGATTTTCTGCTTATGATCAGGATCCCCTCTTTTGCAAAGTACCCCTTCCTCTTCCAAAGACTTCAACCGATTGGACAAAATGTTTGAAGCAATGTGCTCCCTTGATTGTAAGAATTCCCTGAAATATCGCTTGTCTTCTAAAATGATGTCCCTGATGATCAATAAACTCCATTTGTCTCCAATTACTTCCAGAATCAAGTTTTGAGGACAGTGGGACCTGGGATTTTTCATGTCATTTTCAAAATCTGATTGCAAAATACAATTGGTTTCCTATATTTACAACTGGTTTTAATTTGCAATCAGTATAATTATGAACACAAAGAACAACAGTTATTCAACCGAACTATTAATAAAATGCTCCATCGAAAAAGCATTTGCAGCGCTTTCCTCAAATATCGGAGACTGGTGGGGAGATCAGGATAAACCCGTCCAGAATCCAGAAGATGTATTTACCATGTCATGGGGTGAACCCTGGTATCAGTTCCGGGTTGTCGCCTATGAACCAAATCACAAAATCACCTGGGAATGTATTGATGCCAAACAGATCATTGGTGACCTGGAAGGCGTTGAAAAAGAATGGGTCGGTACGCAATTGCAATGGACCTTAAAGGAATCAAGGAAACAGGAGACTGAACTTCAATTCATCCATCAGGGGTTAGTACCGGAGTTTATCTGTTATGATTTCTGTTCCAATACCTGGGACCGATTCATTGCTTTCAATCTTAAGAAGTACTTAGAAAGCAGTTCGCAATAAGAATGTCCTAGTAGCATCTCGCTTGATAATTGGGTGAAACAATCAATTCGACTCAAACGAATGCATTGAGATATTTCACGTCAATTTTTCTTATCCTAAAATGCAACGAAGCGGACACCTGGAAAGAAAATTTTAAAAGAGTTGCTCCATTCTTGTCACAAATAGCGAAGTATGCTGTCTTAAGATTTAGAACAGGATTATTGATATGAGTGAAATTGAAATGAGGACATTCGCCAAGGAAATGATGGCGAAGCTGCACACCTATAAGCAAACCTCATATAGAAAGGCTTTCTGGCAACTGAGCAATTCGATCGTTCCCTTCATTGGTTTGTGGATCGCGATGTATCACGCCTTCTCTTACAATCTCCTTTTGTTTTTTGGATTGGGAGTGATCAACATGTTTTTTCTTGTTAGAATATTCATCATCCAACATGATTGCGGACATCATTCGTTCGTGAAATCCAAGAGCATACGGGACGCGATCGGCTTCATCTGCAGCATCTTCAGTGCGATGCCCTATACCTACTGGGCGGATGCACATAGTTTTCATCACAACCACAATGGGAAATTAGAAAACCGGGACATAGGCGACATCAATACACTCACCGTAAAAGAATATCAATCCATGAGTCCATGGGATCGATTGAAATACAAGGTTTTCCGTTTCCCACCAGTTACTTTCCTGATTGGCCCAATCATTTACTTCGTGAGAAACATGAGGTTACCCCTCGTCATATTGAACAATAAGAAAGGCCGAGCTTATTGGAGTGTTATGCTCAATAATGTTCTTGTCAT
This sequence comes from Cyclobacteriaceae bacterium, assembly GCA_965215825.1. Lineage (GTDB taxonomy): Bacteria > Bacteroidota > Bacteroidia > Cytophagales > Cyclobacteriaceae > JAWPMT01. The sequence continues at coordinate 5,442,809 of CBDCEM010000003.1, forward strand.
CGGAGGTGTAGTCGCACTTTGCTTATTACTCGACTGGAAAGCGGCGCTAGCTACTTATTTAACGGTTCTTTACTTTTTCTCAGTAATTTCCATTTGGTTCTTTTTTGTGCAACATCAACATGAAAATGGCTACAAAAGATGGGAAGAAAACTGGGACCATTTCGTTGCTGCTCTCAAAGGAAGCACTTACTATAAGCTACCTAGATTTATGAATTGGTTGACAGGCAATATTGGTGTTCATCATATCCATCACCTTTATTCGGCCATCCCAAATTACAACCTGATTCGATGTATCGAGGAGAATCCTGAATTTAGTAAATACACTACTGAGGTTACATTTGGCGAAAGCCTAAAGTTCATGAACCATAAACTATGGGACGAAGACGAACAGCGAATGATAACCTTCAGAGAGTACAAAAGGATTTATTCGCAAGAGGCAGTAGCGGCTTAGGTAAAAAGTGGCTAACTCCAGGCCATCTTTATTTGGACTTCTCCTTTCTGAAAATCAATTTGGACAGTTCCACCAATTGCGCCCCCTTCTCCTGGGTCAATTTCATACAATGCGGTGCCGTCAGTTTTCATGTCAGGAGTATGATTTCTCAAACGTTTGCTACTGGCAATCCATTTATGAAGCGCTTCCGGGGGTAGCTCAAATTCAACAAAGAAAGTTCGGGTGAACATGCTTCCCTCCGTCCGCACTGACAGATGTTTGTGCTCATGTGGTATTTCAGCTAAACCTCCCCAGTGCAACGTTATTTCAATGGCGTTGGCACGATCCCATGGCATCATCGTGTTCGTTAAATAGGGAACTAATACAAGGCCTACGAATAAGGTAAGTATTACAGCTACGCCAATGAAGATTCTCTTGATTGCTTTTAGCATCTGTGAAAAGGATCTAAATCTATACCAATGAAATAGGAATGCTTATTAGCGAAATGGCATTCCATGGACCCAACCCACCAATGACATCCTTGTTCCTGAGGCAATTGGCGTAACCCGATGTACCATATAAGAAGGAAATACGATCACTGTTCCCTTAGCCCGAGGCATGTTATAGTGTTGGTCATTGATCATGAATTGCAAATCTCCTCCTTCATATTCTTCAGGTTCACTTAACTGCAGCGATATACTTAATTTTCTAGTGGAGGCCAACCCCCCTCCATAGTCCATGTGCCAATTAAACAAATCAGACTGGTTATACCTGGCCAGTTGTAATCCTTCATTCAACCCATGCAAATCAAAGTTGAACCAATGTAAATTTTGATCAATGGCGGTCCTTGAAAGGCGCTCAAAAATCCATGTGCATGGCTCTTCAGGGTTGATTAAATTCAGGGATGATTGTCGCAATTCTTGATTCTGGGTATTGCCTTCCGTACTGTTCAGTAGTGATTCGAGGGTATTATTCGGATTCCAAAGATTGCGGATAAAAGTTATCTCATCGTCTGAAAAAACATTCTCCAATACTACATATTCAGCGTAACGTGTCTTCGTGGGTAATCCGAAGGTATATTGACCGGTCATTGGTTGCATAGTTTTGGCTAATATTGTCATAATTAAGGAAATATCATATTTGACTAATCGTCAAAAGCTCTTTGATTCATGCGTATTTTAAAAACCTTGTTGAGAATCATGTTAGTCTTTTTGGCCATCGTTGTTTTATTCATTGGAGGAGTCGCCATTTTCATGAATACCTCCCCCCAATTTGGAGGCAAACCCAGTTCAGAACGACTCAAAGAAATTGAAGCTTCTGCAAACTTCAAGGATGGGATATTTCAAAACCAGATTGAGACAATTATGGATATGAACCTGAGCAAAATGCCGGGTTTACTGAAAGAGCAATTCTTTGGTAAAGAAGTCCGCACACCAGAAAAGTCTCATCCGGTAAAATGGGACGAAGGAAACTCAAACGATGTAGATTCCCTGGTTTACGTGACCTGGTTTGGCCACTCCGCGTTTCTGATAGAAATGGAAGGGAAACGTATTTTACTTGATCCGATGTTAGGAGGAGCCAGTGCACCGGTTTCTTTCCTTACCAAGCGTTTCCAGTACGACCAACCCATCGACCTGGCGGACATCAAAGACATAGATGCCGTTATCATCTCTCACGATCATTATGACCATTTAGACTATCCTACCATCAAGAAAATCAAAGATGAGGTGAAGCACTTCTACACGGCACTTGCAGTGGGTGAACACTTGAAGAGTTGGGGGGTACCTGCCACCAACATCACCGAGCTGGATTGGGGACAATCGGTAAAACTGGGTGACCTTGAAATCGTTTCTGCTCCGGCCCGCCATTTTTCAGGAAGAGGCTTTTCTGATCGTAACAAAACGCAATGGGCTTCCTGGGTGCTTCTAGGAAAAACAAGAAAGGTCTACTTCAGTGGAGATGGAGGTTACGGACCTCACTTCAAGGCCATCGGAGATCAATTTGGTCCTTTCGATTTTGCTTTTGTTGAATGTGGACAATATAATGAACGATGGTCTGCTATTCACATGTTCCCGGAAGAATCCGTGCAGGCCAACCTTGATGTAAACAGTAAGGTCATGATGCCTATTCATTGGGGCGCTTTCAACCTATCCCTACACGATTGGCGAGAACCCATTGAACGCGCTCGTGCGGCAGCTGCAGAAAAGGGAGTAAAAGTGGTAAACCCCTACATTGGTGAACGTTTTGAAATCGCCCAGAATGACATCAGCGAACCCTGGTGGGAATAAATAACCCTTTTCCGGAAGTAGGATTTGAATCACTTAGATTTTACTCCTCCCTCAAATACCTAATAGGATTAGACAAAGCAGCTTTCACCGATTGTAAACTCATGATAAGGAGAGAGACACCCAGCATCAAAAGCCCTGCGAAGAGGAATGTCCATGCCGTAATCGGTGCCCGATAAACGAACTCCTCCGACCAGCGGTGCATGATCCACCACGTTACTGCGGAAGCGAGAACAAACCCTATACCCAATAGCCGGGTAAAATCGACGGTCAGGAGTCCCAGTAAATGAGCAACAGGTGCACCAAGTACTTTTCGAACCCCTAGTTCTTTGTTGCGTCGTTCGATCATATAAGCCAATAATCCTGTAAGTCCAAGACAAGCAATAAAGATGGCTAGAATGGCATAGAGATTTACCACCTTGCCTAACCTAATGCCTGGAGCAAAGATTTGCTTGTACTCCTGATCTGAAAAAGTGTATCGAAAAGGACTATTGGGAGAAAAGGAAGACCATTCTCTTTCGAGGTTTTGCAAGAGACTCGTCATTTCTTCACTTGACTGCTTTTGATCCAAGGTAATGGAAAGTACTCTTCCTGGTAAATAAGTTTGCCCTCCACCTTTGTAGTAAAGTGCAATCGGCAACTGCTCCCAATTGACCTCAGTAATGAGGTTTTTAAAAACTCCAATGACGCGCACTTTCGTCGTATCATAGGTTAAGGTTTGGCCGATAGCTACTTCGGGATTTTGAATGTCAAAAGCTTCGAGTACCGATTCACCTACCAATACCTGATTTTTATTCGCTGTGGAACCCGTGAAATTTCTTCCGGCAATCAACTTCAAACCATACATATCTATGAAATGTTCATCAATCGTCATGAATGACAACTTAGCTTGTTTTTCTGATCCGGAAATCTGGAACCCATTATCCGAATCCCAAAGATATGGTGGCGTATCAGACGAAAAACTAACAGCCTTTACGGCGGGTATTCCCCGAACCCTTTCTTCGAAAGAGTCTATCGATTGCTTAAGTCGATTTACATCCTCAATAATCAATTTATTGCTACGGTTAAAACCCAGGTCCATTTCCATCCAATGTTGTACATGTTGCCTGATGATCATTGCTCCGGAAATGAGACCAATAGAAATCGTGAATTGTAACACCACAAGCACATTTCTGGTGTAAACACCCGCTTTACCATGTTTGAGCTGCCCCTTGAGCACCTGAAGTGGTCGAAATGAAGACAAGACGAAAGCAGGATACAAACCCGCTATTGCTCCTATCACTATCACGGAAATCAGTCCTGCAACAATAATTATTGGGTCAAAAAGCAGGGTCCCAGGTAGCGCCTTTCCTGTAATGAAATCCATGAAGGGCAGCATAATTCCAATCAATATAAAACTGAGTAGAATCGCTATGGAACTGAATAAAATTGCTTCTACCAAAAACTGCTCAATCAATAGTTTTTTATTGGACCCGAGCGTCTTTCTTATACCAACCTCTTTACTGCGTTTTGACGCCCGCGCAGTTGTCAAATTCACGAAATTGATGATGGACAACAGCAAAGTCAATAGTGCGATCGTTCCCAGAATATAAATGGTTTGTATGTCAGTGGTTTGGTTTAAACGCGAGAATACATGATGCGAAAACAATCGGATATCCAGAAATGGCTGCATGTACATTTCCCATTCCTCTCCGGAGGCCAGAAACTCTTCGTAGGTGATCCCTTTATAGTTTTGTAAAAACGGGCCAAGGTACTTTCCTGGTACTTTCGCTACCTTCTCCGCAACTAGTTTAGGGTCGGCATCAGGTCGCAACCTTCCAAAAGTGACGAAAGTCGTCCAATACCAGGTATCGCCTTGATTTCGCAAACGCGGAAGGGATGATATGGAAGTCAAGGCATGGAATTGGATGTGTGAATTACGTGGTACATCTTTTGCAATCCCAGTAATCAGGTAAGACACCTGGCTATCCTCCTCGCCTAGCAACAGTTGCTGTCCCATAGCCTCCTGATCACCAAAATATTTCCGGGCTATGGATTCCGTTAGAATTATACTATTAGGATTGACTAATGCAGTGTTTGGATTTCCATGCAACAAAGGGAAAGTGAATACTTTAAAAAAGGTCGAATCTGCTGCATACAGACGAGTTTCCTCCAGGATATTGCTACCGACTGATTTTGCATGGACCAACTGATCACCCAATGGGCTCACTCGTGTCATGTATTCAAATTCTGGCACTTCTGCCTGAATGGCAGGCATCACTCCTGGACCAGTAGAACCAAAAAGTTTGTCGGTATCTCCCCATATGAAAGTCTGATTGATGCGATATATATATGGAGCATGTTCATGAAACGTATCAAATTTGGTCTCATCGAGTACGTATATGCCTATATACAAACATGCCGAAAAACCCAGCACCAATCCCAGAACATTTAGTATAGAAAAAGTTTTCTCTTTTCTAGCACTACGAAGTGCCATTGTAAAGTGTGATGTAATCATATTGTGGGTTGTATTAAATCTCAGTTGTTTCATCATGGATGGACGAAAAAGTACCAGGACATCTTTCCATAGCAATAAATTACTTTTCATCGTACTTGCCGAGGCTACATTCCGATCGAAACGCTCCAGTACGTCTCCCTCCAGGTCCTCCAGATACGCATCGCGACAAAACCATCGCAACCATATGATTGCCCACTTTGAAGGTTGATCCGAATTACTCATCCCGAAGTACTTCAGTTGGGTTTCTGGTAGCCGCTTTCAGTGCCTGTGAGCTTACCGTAAGGTGAGTGATAAGCAAAGTTCCTAATCCCGCCAGGGCAAAGACCCAGCCATTCAAGTCAACTTTAAAGGTGTAGCTGTCTAACCACTGGGACATCAACATGTAGGAAACTGGTGTTGCAATGAGCAGTCCAATGATCACTAGTACGGTATATTCTTTGGACATCAACTGCCAGAGGTTGAGCACAGATGCTCCCAGTACTTTCCGAATTCCAATTTCTTTTGTGCGCCTTTCCACAGAATAAGCTGCCAGTCCAAATAAGCCAAGACAACTGATCACGCAGGCAAGCACCGTGAAAAATCCACTTAGGTTTCCTACACGTTCTTCCATGGCAAACTTCTGATTGTAGACATCATCCACAAACTCATAGTGAAATGGTGTATTGGGAAGTAATTCATCAAACTTCTCTGATATGGCTATCAGTGCATCGGACGTACTGACCTGAGGGTTGATGCGAATGAACGTATTGCTCATTTCCATATCTGCCAGGATCATAATGGATTCCTGTACAGGTTCATAAGGAGACCCTTTCAGCAGATCTTTCACCACGCCGACGATGTGAAACCTTTCGATACCGGCATATCCTCCTTTTGAGATGATCGTTTGCCCAATCGGGTTCTCCATTCCCATGACCTTCTGGGCAGCTTCGTTGATCACAACCCCACCTCCCTGATCACTGGCAATGGTTCTCGAAAAATCGCGACCTTCAACTACTTCCCAACCGATGGTATTACCATAATCATAGTTTACGATCACCATGTTAAAAGTTGGGTCATATTCTGATTTTCCTTCCCAGAAAAAATCATCCATATTTCCCAGTGTAGTCGTTAGAGGATAGTTGGCCTGAGCAATTTCCAATACCATTCCCGTAGCTTTCAATTCCTGGCGAAGTAGGTCGTACTTCCCCTCAAATTCGGGTGAGGTGGACCGCAGGGTTAGCAAGCCACTTTGATTGTAACCCACTGGCCGGCTTTTCACGTAATTGACTTGATTTTGCACAACCAGACTGGCAATGATCAATGTCATGGAAATGGCAAACTGGAAAATGACCAGTGCTCTTCTCGAAAAAATGGATGATCTGCCGGAAAAACCAATCTTTTTAAGGACGGATATGGGTTGAAAATGTGAAAGGTAAAAAGCAGGGTAGCTTCCGGAAATCAGGGCCGTGATAAGCGTTAGACCAAGTCCTGTCAGCCAAAATAAGGGTTGATCAAAAGGCATCAGGAGTTGTTTGTCCACTACCATATTGAACCAACCCAGTAAGAACCAGGAGGCAAGGACGGATAGCAGGAAGGCGAAAAACACATAGAGAAATGACTCAATCAAAAACTGACGTACCAACTCCATACGTACGGAACCAAAAGTTTTTCTAATACCCACTTCTTTAGCGCGCTTTTCGGAACGGGCCGTACTCAGGTTAATGAAATTAATACAGGCTAATAGCAGGACAAATGTGCCAACCATACCATAAAGAATCACGAATTTCATGGCTTCACTCAATACTGATATGCCATTTTCAAAATCCGATCGCAGGTGCCAATCTTCCATCGGATGTGCAAAAGCCTTGGGGTAGCCATTCTGATTGCCTGTATGGCCTTTCATCAGGTGTTCAATGGACTCGGAAGCAGATACGGCGGAAGCACCTTCGGATAACTTGCCATATATCCACATGTTGTAGTTGTCCCATGCGAACAACCAGGGCCTGCCCGTCGTATAGCGATCCAGTGAGATAAAAAATGACGCATCACTAAAAGTGGAATTACGCGGCAAATCTTCGTATACACCAGTGACTTCCAGGTCCACCTGATTATCCATAGCAACATATTTCCCAATGGGATTCTCGTCGTTAAATAGCTTTTCAGCCAGGGAGCGAGATAAGAAGACACTATTGACCTCCTTGAGGCCATTTCTACTGCCGCTTATCATCGGTAAGGAAAACATTTCTGCTCCTCCATGCTGCATGTAATAACCTTTTTGCGAAAAGCGATTACGACCGTAGGCAAATGCACGTTCCTCTATTCGGCCCCGGATGACGACTATCTGATCAAATAAATCTTGAAATTGTTCATCGAGTATTGGTGCCAGTTTACCGGGCATAGGCCGATTAACAAAGGTTTCGCCCCGGGCAGAACTTCTACGGAGTATCTGAACAATACGATCTTTCTGTTTGTGAACCTCATTAAAGGTAAATTCATCGTGTAACCAAAGTCCAATCAAAATAGAGATGGTCATACCTAAGGCAAGCCCTCCTATATTCAGTAGGGAATATCCTTTATTCCGGAGTAGATTTCGGTAGCCGATTAAGAAATGATGTCGCGTCATTGTGTTTCTATTTTGAGTACTGACCTTTATTTGTATGATCCCTGGACGAAACAACCTCAATACATCAAGCATGAAGTGTTTTCGAGCATAGGACCGACCTTTTCCTATCATGTTGAGCTCATAACGTTCCTGGATATCGCCTTCCAGGTCTTCGAGGTAATCGGCGTTGCAATACCATCGAAAAAAAGCGAGGGGCCATTTGGGAACTTGATGAGTCTCTTCCATTATTAATCTTCCAATGCAATTTGAGGAATAGCATTCCAGAGCTTCAGCCGTTGCTCTTTGGTTTCTTGAAGCACCTTCCGTCCCTGGGTTGTGGGGTTAAAAAAGCGCTTTCGTTTACCACCTCGGATTTTGGTAGCCTCGCCCAATTCGGATTCCAGCAATCCTTTATCCTCTAGCCTTCTGAGTACCGTCTGTAAAGAACCGATGCTTACTTTTCGGCCCAACTGCTTCTCCATTTCATCAATAATGGCAATTCCGTAAGCCTGCCCGTGCAGCACACATACCGTCAACATTACTACTTCCTCAAACTCGCCAAGGTGATACTTTCCCATTGAATTTAATATTTACCTTAAATGTAGTTTATAATAATACGGACATGCAAGCGATATGGTTTAATTTTTACCTAATTTGTAGTTTTTAATGACGTAAGCATGCAGGCGCTTCAAAATCTCGCTATTTTTTTTCTAGTCACACAAGTACTATCAGGGCTTATGTTAGTTATAGGAGTTCAGTATGATGAAGACACATTCCTAAAGTTGGGATTTAACAAATATCGTACGAGGCCGGGAGTGGTCAAATCTGCCAGGCTGTTCAGCTCCACTTCTCGCCCAGGCTTTATGGCGGTGTACTTGCTCAGTTTAATTTTTGTGATCTTTTCATATGCCGCAGTTCTGATGCTTGCTGGTCAATCCATTTTTCTCTTCTTTAATTGAAATTATCATTGATATTTGATCCCATAAATCGAATCCTTTGAAACAAAGCCTTGCCCACATCGCCCTGGTAGTAGAAGACTATGACGAAGCTATTACCTTTTATACCCAAAAACTGAATTTCACACTTATTGAAGATACACGCCTAAGTCCTGAAAAAAGATGGGTGATTGTGTCACCTCCAGGGGCTCGCGAATGCAGCCTGCTACTTGCAAAAGCCTCAGATGAACAACAAAAAGCCAGTATTGGTCAGCAAACCGGGGGCCGCGTCTTTCTATTTCTCTTCACTGATGATTTTTGGAGAGATTACAACAACATGGTCGAGCGGGGAATCAAATTCATCAGGCATGCAGAAGAAACTGATTACGGCAAAGTCGCAGTATTCGAAGACCTGTATGGAAACAAATGGGACTTCATCGAACCTACGGATAAAAACAGTTGGTACCGACATACCCAATCATAAAGACTTTTTTCTGATCAGGGATCTTGTCCCTACTGCATTTGCAGTACGCTCACATTTCAATCATAAGCGGTATAAAAGCGGGCTTTACTTTCCCAAAATTTGTTCTTGTTGTTACACCAGAAGCAAAAACAAATGGGATTATTCAAGAACTTCTTCCAAAAGCCACGAATGCAGGTCAAATTCGACAAAGACATGGAATCGTTCGCGGTAAAAATGGACACGAGCATTCTATTTGTCGGAAGCAAAGAAAAGTGCTTAATTTTTGTACAGAACTATGGTCAATTGCGATGACAGCAATATTTCTATTTTCCACGAATTAGAATAAAGGGATTCCAGTTGATAGAATCCCTTATAGTTTCACATCTTGTTTTACTGCACGGCTTCGAACGCATCGATCAAACCGTACCCGTAGTTACTATTTCTGGAAGGGTAAAATTCCGAAGCATTCTTCAATCGATTAAGCACCTGATCTCTTGTCTGTCCTGGATTGGTTGCCCAAACCAGTGCCGCTATACCAGCTGTAGTAGCAGTTGCTACTGATGAACCACCTACATTAGATGGTTGATTTCCACTTTCCGCAAGTGTCAGCGAAGTACGATCATTATTTGAAGCGCGTTGCATTACTGCTACAAAATCCACTTTACTTCCTTTGTGACAGGTGTTGCACTGGTTATAACCATTATCTTTGATACCCGTCACAGCTACGGTTTCATTCATGGTTGCCGGAAAAATTACCCCAACAAAACTGGTGATAGATGTAGAAGTACCTGCAGCAGCAAAGATCAATTTGCCACGGTTGTAGGCATATCGAACCGCATCAGCCACCTGGCCACTTGAAAATGGTGTACCTAAAGACATACTGATGATTTTCACGTCGCTTCGATTTCCTGCAAGCACAAGAGCATCCGACACGCCGTTCTTTTCTCTTCCACTCTCAATGACGACATCTCCGGTACCACGGATACTTACAAGATTAGCATCATATGCCACTCCCAGAGAAGATCCACCACTGGACCTTGGTGCTGTGGCCGCTCCTGACATCTGTGTACCATGTCCACATTGATCATCAGGCCCATCAGGACTTGCCCACCACCACCAGGAGCTTACATAAGTTCCATATTTTAGTCGGTACCTTCCGGTAGATTCACCAGAGCTAAACTGGCTATTCAACTTTGCCTGATCAGGGGAAATACCGGTATCAATTACTGCTACAGTAACATTATCACCTGTACTTACATTCCAGGCGCTGGGAATATTCATGTGGTAGAAATTCCATGGGATTTTTGCGGATGGCGATACAGTAACATAATCCGAAGACGGGATACTGAAATTCGGATCATTGCCACAACCCAATTTACTTTCAACCCGCAACGGTGCTCCAATTGCTCCTTCCGCGGGAATATAGGTCGCAGGCTCTGAATAGCGAATTTGCGAAAGCTGTCGCAATCGATCCAGTACTTCCACTTCACTGACTTTCATATGAAAATATGGAAGCGTTTCATGTACATTCACCACTTGCTCCCGAGCAATTTTATCGATCCCAAATTGATCGTAAACTTGCTGGACTTGATCGATTACCACGGTACGAGCGTCTGCCCAAAGCTGACTCTTGAGATTCAGTTGATGAATTTGCTTATTGACTTCTCCAAATCCCTCCGGCTGATACCCAATAACCAAAGTCGAGTCATGGTTAACTAGTACGTTCCACACAAGACTCGTTGAAGCCATGTGCCATTCAAACTCTCCATGTTGTATTAGGATATTATCAATCTGACTGGAGACTTGTTGTGAGGTGAGTTGTATGGTTTGCCGCTGTTCGATCGACAAAACATCTGGCTCTTGATTCGATTTGCAACCAATGAGGCATACCAGCCCTATGATCACAGGAATTCTGAGGTTCTTCATGAATAATTAAAGGTTGATTTTACTTAAATGGAAGAAAAACATTTTCTGTCAGAATGGGAAGTAATCAATTCAATTTATTATGCATGCCGAGTATTTTTCATCAAAAAAATGTCGCATACGGCCACGTAGTGGTTCTTCGGGATCTGTTTAGGGAAAAGTTGCTATTCAGCCGAGTGTTAAAGCCTTGATCTTCCTGGTGGTTCTTGAAAGGGGATAAATAAGATAGGAAGAAAATGTGAGTGTTCAGTCTGAGATCGACTGACCGATCCGATCTTCAATGAAGTGCGACAGGCTGTACCAAAGTTGTTTTTCGGAGGTAAGTTCAGCCACACCTGTATCTTTTTGGTTCAGATCTAAAATGAATCCATCTAGGACTCTGGCCGAAATCTCATATTTAGTCATCAGACTGTCTCTGACTTCCGCTTTGTTTACAAATTGCTGGTAAGCAATGGTCTCTTGCGTTTCTAATGCCAGTTTTTCAGCTTTTCTTTTTTCCTTTTCAGCAGCAGTGAAAAACGAAAGTGGACCATAGATGACAACTCCTGCACCAATTAGAGGCACTTCATTACCCTGTGCCGGTGATTTTGAGGATCGAATACTCCCTACCTTAATGGGTCGTTTACTTACTTCTTTTGTGAGGCCATCTATTTTGAGGGGCTGCGGTCGATAACGTCTGGGTACCCGGTAATTGACCTCTGCAAAAACCATCACTGATAACAACTCTGTGACTGCTGCTGTAAGTGTGATTTCAAGGCTCCGGTTGACCATGTTGGCATCCACAACCACATGATGGGGTTGAAATCCCACATGAGTAATCTGAAGGGTATCGCCTATTTCAATATCCATGCGAAACAGGCCCTTAACATTAGTTACCGTTCCTTTATTGTCACTGGCCCTGATAACATGTGCTCCTATCAAGGGTTCCTTTTCAGTATCCAGCAGGTATCCTGAAAGTCGATCCTGCGCACAAACCGCTCCTCCAAACAACAACAAAATGAAAACGATGTATCTCATTCCACTGTGAATAACGTCACATCAGATCAAACTATCACACACAGATGGCGACATTTAACCTTTTTTGTGATTTGGCACATGGCCACCACACTTCATCTAATTGGTTGATTGTCTATCGAAAGTTGAGCGTTCGATAGACGGAGTTGCTAATCTTCGGGTTGTATTGATTGTGACCCGTTTTGGGGCCGAAGAGTTTTAAGTAGATCGCGAGCGGCACTTTTACGCCATGTGACTTTTAATAAAGGCACGACATTTGGTCTTAGATCCAACGAATAAAATACTCGCATTCTCACGAATTACTGTGTAGGCATCAAGGGCTTCATTGAATTGAATTCGCATACCCTTTTTAAAGAGGAGATTTCTGATGAAATTCATAATATTTGTTATTTTATTTATATTTAAACTTTAATTAATACCATTTTGTTGCCTAAAACTCGACTTTTTTATAAAAACTCCTCCTACAATCATCTATATGTCGTGTACCGTCCAAAAGACTCTTGGTGATTTTTTCTGGTTTGAATCGCCTGATGTAAAAGCATTCTTCTTAATTTGTTCTCGTATTAACCGTTTGTAACTTTTATGAAATCACTGCCTGCATTTATTCTGGCATTTCTATGCTTGAATCTTGCCTATGCGCAAACGGTAGTTTCCGGAAAAGTCACCGAAGAAGGGAATGACATAGGACTTCCGGGAGTTACTGTAACTGCCAAAGGATCAACCGCCTCGACCATCACTGATGTATATGGAGAATTTGAACTGAATGTTCCGGCGGGAACCACTGTACTCATTTTTTCCTATCCTGGAATGATCACAATTGAATCATCCATTGGAGCAAGTACGGTCATCAATATTTCACTAACTCCTGCTCTTAATTCCGAAAATGCGGATGTTCTTTCCGTAGGTTTTGGAACACAGAGTGCCTCTGAAGTAACCAGTAGCATTGCTCAAATTAAATCTGACGATATCAGTGCTGCTCCTGTGGTAGATCTGGAGCAAGCCAACCAGGGACGTGCTTCGGGTATCTTCATTCAGAATAACGGCGGAAAATTAGGTGAAGGAACATCTATAAGGATTCGAGGTGGCTCGTCACTATCAGCCTCCAATCAGCCTTTGTACATCATCGATGGTGTACCGCTGACTTCCGGATCTCAGAATGATATTAACCCAGCTAATATCGAATCCATGGAAGTACTTAAAGATGCTTCGGCAGCAGCTATCTACGGCTCAAGAGCTGCCAATGGAGTGATCATTATCACTACAAAATCCGGGAAATCCGGTAAAATGAAAATCGAAGCCGACTACCAGTTTGGTATTGGCCAGACTCCTAAAACTCTTGACCTCTATTCCGCTGAGCAGTACAATCAGCAATTGATTGAGTTCACTTTACGGGCAATAAGTCTGGATGGAGAAGTAACCCGGGAAAACCTTGAAAGGTGGGCTACCCAGGGAAACAACACTTTCCAGTTATCAGGAACAGACCCCTCAGGGATCACAGAAATTACCATACCTGTCCTTGATTCGTTAACATTCAATACGGACTGGCAGGATCAGGTCTTTAGAAATGCACATTCCAACAGGGCGAATGTAAATGTGTCCGGAGGAACTGAGCAGTTCAACTATTTTGGAGGCATTTCCTTTATGGATCAGCAGGGCATTCTCGTTGGCAATGACTTTCAGAGATTTAGTGGCCGATTAAATCTTGGTAGTCAAATTACTCCAGCCTTATCAGTCAATTTGAGTCTGAATTATGCCGGGACGAAAGATAACCGACTGAATGATGATCAGGATTTGGGGTCCCCACTACAAGCAATCGTTCTTCCTCCTTCAGATGCTTTTTCAAAGAGTGATGATTACCGATTGATCGTAAGAAGGTTAGAATACAACCCGCTGACGGAGATCAACTTCTCAGACAACATAGCAAAAGGAAATAGCTTGATTGGTAATCTGAATCTAAAGTATGACATCAGCGACCAACTTTCTTTGAATGTACAGGGCGGTACGGATTACTTTGATTCGAGAGCTGAACGTCGACAGGGACCACAAACCCTTGAGGGTAGCGGTACTGGTCTATCACGCTTGACAGAAGTTACTGTGATGAGTAACATATTTACTGGATTCCTGGACTTTAACAAGAACCTCGGTAATAATCGGAAACTTTCTGCAATACTTGGATCTTCTTATGAAACATCTACGACAGAAACTTCCTTTCGATTAGCAAGAGTAAATTCCATAAGCACATTGGAAGGATTATCAGAAACGGACCCGAACCTTCAGAACCCGCTTCTCGGAGACTCACGGTTTTCCTTCTTATCCTTCTTTACACGAGTAAATTTCAATTTCGAAGACAAATACCTTGTTCAAGTAAGTGGTCGCATGGATGGGTCGTCGCGATTCAGTGAAGATAATCGCATCGCTTACTTCCCGGCAATTTCCGCAGGATGGAACATCCATAATGAATCTTTTTTCAATGTTGGAGCGATCAGTACAATAAAGTTGAAAGCCAGTTACGGACTAGTTGGTACCACTCCTGAAGAGGATTTTCTATATAGGTTAAATTACATTAACTCCAGATACGGAAATGAAGAAGCTATTCGCCTTTCCAATCTTGCAAATAAAGACCTGAGATGGGAAACCACAGTTCAAACGGACATTGGTGTTGATTTTGGTTTTATCTCAGATAGAATAACAGGATCTATGAACTACTACATAAAGAAAACTAGTGACTTGTTATTCCCAGTTGAAGTAACACGTACCAGTGGATTTTCCTCAGTATTGATAAATACCGGGGAAATGGAGAATAAAGGGTTTGAGTTTTCTATTAGCAGTCTGAATGTATCAACTGATGATTTCTCATGGACGACCAGCTTCAACATTTCTACTAACAAAAATGAAATCACGGATATAGGAGGTCGAACCATCGTCAGAGACGTCAGCGCGTTCACGGAGGGACAATCGTCTGGTGTTTTCTTTGCCAGACGATATGTCGGAGTAGATCCGGGGAATGGTGCTGCCCTCTACGACAATGGTAGTGGTGGAACAACCCAGGACTTTGATGAGGCTCCCAGAATGGTAATTGGAGATCCGAATCCCGACTTCTTTGGGGGATTGAATAACAATGTAGCGTTCAAAGGCCTGGAGCTGGACGTCTTGTTTCAGTTTGTGCAGGGAGTTGATATTTATAATGCCACCGGAGAATTCTTGTCTAATAGTGGTATCCTCAATTTGGGACAAACCTCTAATCAGTTGAACCGTTGGTATGCTCCCGGAGATCAGGCACAGTTTCCGGTATTGAATCCCTTTCAGGAAAACACAAACCCATCTTCGAGGTTTCTGGAAGATGGCAGTTATGTACGCCTTAAAACAGTCACTCTGACCTATAATTTCCCAAGTGAAATGGTGTCTAATTGGGGACTTAGTTTTTTCAAGTTCTATGTTGGAGGTCAGAACTTATTGACCTTCACCGACTACTCAGGGTATGACCCGGATGTCAACTACGTCGACCCGAATTTCGGGACCATCGAACGGAACATTAGTCGGGGTATCGACAACTTTACGGCCCCGCAGGCCCGAACAATTATTTCTGGAATTAAAATCGGATTTTGATCATGAAAACGCTTAGATATACAACTCTTTTTGTGCTGTTGCTAACTGCTTTTTCATGCGACAGTCTATTGGACATAGATGCCGACGGCACCATCAGTGGAGACGTTCTTTCCAACGATGCGGCAATTGAAAGTGCGCTCCTGGGTGCTTACTACAGTTTCGGAGGTATTGCCGATGGTAGTGATGGTGGCGAACTATTAGGCGGAGATTTCTCAATTATCGCCACACTATTGGGAAGAGCGAACGGACAGGAGATATTCTGGTCCTCAGCTACGGGTCCTGCTTATGCTAATTTCATTGATAAGGACATCATCAATACGAATACACGGGTTGAAGCCAACTGGCGAAGGGGATACGAGGTGATCAATGCTGTAAATAACATCCTGACAAACATTGAAAATGTCTCTTCAGCCACGGATCGCGACCGCATTCGCGGTGAAGCCCTGGCCATGCGCGGTATCCTATATTTCGAAATGGTCCGACTCTGGGCCCCGCAATATGATGCGGATGGTGTTTCTCCGTCCTCTACCTCCGCTATCCCGATTGTAACCGCTCCTATCAACGATGTGAGTGAAATCTCCACCCCTTCAATCAACACTATGGAGCAGGTCTATCAACAAGTGGAGAGTGACCTGACGGATGCCTCCAACCTGTTGCAGGCTTTTGGAACCAATGGAACCCGGTTGTCTTACTACGCATGTCAAGCCTATCTGGCCAGAATGGCTATGCAGCAAAATAATTATGTAGATGCCACGCTTTACCTGAATGAGGTGATCACCGCAGGGGCTTATTCCCTGGTTAGTTCTCCTTTGGCAGCTTTCAACAATAGCGTAAATACAACGGAGGATATTTTTGCCATTCAGCAAACCTTGTCCAATACCGCGGGTGATCGATCTACAGGCACGGGACTCG
Source organism: Cyclobacteriaceae bacterium (assembly GCA_965215825.1). Taxonomy (GTDB): domain Bacteria; phylum Bacteroidota; class Bacteroidia; order Cytophagales; family Cyclobacteriaceae; genus JAWPMT01. Next base: position 5,459,455 of record CBDCEM010000003.1, read on the forward strand.
TCAACTTCTTCTCTCCTTTGACTGAAAGCGGAATAGGAACAATGGCCATCATTCGCTCCTCAGTTTTTGGGGACCTGCCTTTCAACAGTCCCAGGTATGAAGCAGCGGATCTTAGGGGAACTGTCGATGTAGACGTTGACGCTTCCACCACAAGCGCCCAAGTGAGTACGGCGTTTATCAAGAACATTCCTAATAACAATGATGACTTGCTGTCGAGTACGAAATATTTGCGAGGCGATCACGTACTACCAGTAATTCGTCTGGCTGAAATGCATCTATCCCGGGCAGAGGCTTTATACGAACTCAATAGTTCTTTCATTAACACTACTGCACTGGAAGATTTAAACCTTATCAGGGAACGAGCCGGGTTACCAGCTCTGGCAGTTACAGATTTTGCCGACCCTACTGCTTTTCGGGATAGTGTGAGAGTTGAGCGTAAACGGGAGCTGATTTATGAAGGACACTTGTTGCATGATCTGCGCAGATGGGGAGAATTTGTAGGTACTCCCTTTGGGTTATCCGATCCGTGGGGAGATAATTTCGTACTCCCTATTCCTCAGGCGGAAACAGACACGGGAACTGGCGGATAAATATTTCAAATGTTTGAAAAAACTGAAAGCCGATCCAGAAGGGTTGGCTTTTATTTTTTGGGCCTTACCCATCGAGTCATCTCATCGGAGCCAAAACACAGATAGAACTCCCCATTCTTGATCACTTTATCACATGAATACGGCAGGGACACCTCAGTCCGTGAACCTGATCTAAGCTCCAGTTGTACTAATGAAGTCTCTAAAAAGTAGATAAGCCGATCATCGATTAGTTGTACTGAGGTTACATTCTCCTCTACGATATGTCGAACCAGGTTACCGAATAAGTCAAAAAGATAAATCCCTTTGTGCTGATCAACCAATATCAGATACTGTTGCTGGGCTTTAAAAAAAACAAGGTCCTCTATTTCCAGGCCAATCTGAATGAAGACTTCATGAAGAACATTACCAGTAAAGCGGTCTACTTTGGCAATTCGAAAAGGGTTACTTTCAAGTAACCAAAGTTGCCGGTCCACACTTGGAGCAGCCAGCCAAACAAAGGATGATGTCCATTGATTCAAGTCATAAATCACTGGATTTGCCAGAAATCGATCCAGGAATACAACTTGCTGATTGTCCCGAACAAAGAAGAAAGGGTTGAGACTATTTTGACCGGCTACTGATGTAAATGGACCCAAATTGGGTTGAGAAAATGAGGCAAGCTCCTCACCCAATTCATCAAGCTTGATTAACTGATTATCGGTCAATGCCACATAAATATGTTTTTGAAAATCTACGGAAATTGCAACGACCTCAGCGTCAAACGTATGGACACTGACTTCTTTCAAAGACTGACCGTGCACGGCATGATTTAAGAAAATCAATACGAAACTACTGACCCTTAAACTTCTCAAGAAGCAATTTTTCACCATCGAATGAAGCATAAGTAAAATGTTTGATCCATTCTCCCAGGTTGATATAACGTGATTTTCCGACTTCTATATCTAGTGGCAAATGTCGATGACCAAATAAGTAGGCATCGAAATGTTGCTCGGTTTCACTAGTACGCACAAATTGGAGTAGGTATTCTTCTTCACCCAAAAATTCAGCGTCCTTCACTGCGTTCTTATTCCTACTCCTACCTGACCAGGTTTTTGCCAACCAAACACCTACATTAGGATGCAGCCATTTGAACATCCATTGACACAAGCCACTGGAGAAGAAGCCTTTCAAAAATTTATAGAAGTGATCACCAGGCCCAAGTCCATCTCCGTGGGCCACGAAAAAAGATTGGTCTCCAATTTGGAAATTGACCGGCGCACTATAAACAGGAATCCCCAGCTCTCTTGGAAAATAATCAAACATCCACATGTCGTGGTTGCCCGTAAAAAAGAAGATAGGAATACCTTTATCACGCAACTCTGCCACTTTGCCCTGAAAGCGAACGAATCCCATCGGGATCACATTGTTATACTCAAACCAGAAGTCAAAAATATCGCCCACCAAAATAATAGCTGCCGCATCATGCTGGATCTGATCCAACCACCGAATGATCTTTTTTTCCCGGTGCAGGCTTTCTTCCTGATTCGGGGCGCCTAAGTGAAAATCACTCGCGAAATAAACTTTTTCCCCTTCAGGAAGATCTTTAAGATCTGTATTGATATAAATATTTGTTGGTATTGTATTCCGCAAGATTGGTCGAAATGGCAGTTCGGAAGCAATATTAGTGAAGTAGCAGGAAGACTAAAAGTTTGAAGGGTTAGTTTACCTGAGCAGTCTCCGGGTCTCTAACCAGTCTCACACTAAAGCCATAAGTCTTATAGGCATAATCGCGGTACAGACGTCCTTCTTTTTTTTTAATGTATCGCAAAGCCGCCAGGTCGGTCTGCTTCATACTGGTATCTGTGGAGGTCCAATAGTAGCCACTCTCCTCTAAAAAGGCATATTCATCTCCATCATAATGCAGAAATCCCCCATACAGTCCGTTAAATCCTGATTTACCATCTTCTTTAAGAGATCGCCCAATAGGATTGCCTCGCCATTCTAACGAATCAGTCGTCTTCGTATCCATACCCAAAGCCAGTTCCAATTGCTTCCAATCCAAGTCACTTGGTAAGCGCCATCCGTCAATCTGGTCCGCTACTTCTTTCGCTTCGTACCAATTGTACAACGCTCCATACGTTTCGCAATTCTTGTCATCCAAGTCATAACAGGTATTGTTTTCTCCAATTTTGGCCAGGTTTGTGGCAGTCCACCATTGTTTTCCAATACGGACCGCTTCAAACGAAACGTTGGCTTCTTTCCAGACAGCTGTGTCCAGCGCCAGTTTTAATTTGATCGTGTCCTGGTCAAAAGGACTAAAGATGTACTCTTTTTCGAAACTGCTGTATCCGAACGATCCGATTACCTGGATTTTATAGGTATCCGGAGCGATATTCGGCAAATGTTCTTTCCAATTCCTGATCGTATCTTCATTGAGGACCACAATCGCATTTGGATCGTCCAGATTGAAATTAAGTGCCACGGTCTCTCTGGCTTCGCATTCCACTTCAATTGTGGTTTCCAGCTTGGATGGAAACTTAAACTCCTCATTGAATGTACAGACATAGGCCAGCGAATCCAGACTTCTCACCTGTAGCTTAATTTTTCCGGGAAGGACAGCAATTTTCAATGGCGTAATGCCCACATTGTGACCATTAATATTCACAAGACCCTTGATGTCAGGATTGTTGGTCTTAATGTCAAGCGAAACCGTTTTAAAAATACTAAAGTACTGGCACCCGCATAATAGCAGGAGCAAGATGATTCCGGTTCGCGAGTAAGTTTTCAAAATAGCCTATCTGGAGTATCTGAAAACCAATTTACGAAGGATTACGGGATTTGGAAACTTTCCTGGTCTTATTCCTCCGAATCTGTTGCCTCAGCTAACGGAGTGAGGTTAGATGGAATCTCTTCTTCCTCCAGATATGGATAGACTTCAACAATATTTGTCTTTGAAATCGACGGAATCTCAAACGGCACGAGCATAGAGCTTAAATTATCCTCTACTCGTTCAAAAGCCTGCTTTACATCTTCCGATCCCACCAGGAAATAGGTGTTGATTTTCACTTCCTTCTCACTGTCTCCATCTACGGTAGAGTAGGTCACCTTACACTTATACCAGTAATCGGAATCTTCATAGTTAATTACCTCGGAAATATTAGATTTCGTAATCGCAGTAATAGCAAATTCGCCCGCGATATTTTGCTCCATAGCGGCATAAATTCTTGTTTCAGCATCTGTATAAGAAACAGCATCCACGAGGTAAGCCTCAGTGACTTGTTTCATGATACCTTCATCATTTTCCTTACCGTATTTCGCTTTGCAGGTGAACCAGACTTTCATCTATTGGGGTTTTTGTTAATTAAATCAGGGCGGCAAAAGTAGAAGAGATGCTATAAGAACTGTAGTAGATAAGTAATAAGTTTTCCACTCATTTACAGTAATTCGATAATCAGTTGAAAAGACATGAAATAAAAGAAAGACTCAGGTGCCTTCCTGATAAAAAGAAGGTTATTAAAATTATTGCTCATTTGCCCTCATGACAATTTTTGCCAAATCCGTCGGTTTGCCCCAACGCAACTTGTTTTGTTTGGCATATTTCTCAAGTTCAGCCTGATCATCTCCAAAGATCTGAGCCCTGACCTTTTTCGAATTTTTGAAAGGAATAATCTCACCAGCAGGGGTCTCAATGAAATAGTCCACTAAATCCACATACTTTACATTGTGTTGTTCATCAATTTGGGCCAACACATTCTTATCCTCACGTTGAGCTTGCTTACCTGGTTTAACAAGCAAGAAATAATCTCCTGATGCCATTTCAATGAAAAATACGTCCATAGGGTTTTTTACCTGATTGATAGGCACAAGATGTCGCTGGAAAGTATAGGTCGAGTCACCAAATGGAATGGAAAATGATTTAATATGAATAGGAATCATCATTCTTGGATTATTTTCTCCTTCTATCATGATGAGCAATCTCCCATGAAGTAAGTTGAATTTCATCCTCACATCTGCATATTCTTTTCCTTTCACGGAGTGAATACTTCCTCTGATCCAATCATCAAACAAAAAAGGAGAACCCTCCTGATTAGCCAAGGAAGGTCGAAATGGATTAGGCCAACTTTTAAGAGACATTTCGCCGAGATTAAGGTGTTTCTCCGATTGCGAATAGCCCGGTTGAGCAAAAAGGAGTATTCCTAACAAAGAAATTACTGTAAATAGTGATTTCATCTTTTGTACCATCATTCCCTTCATATTTGCTGCAACATCAATTTAAAGCTAATCACTAGTCCTCATTATAAAAAAAGTGACACTTCCGCTTGTCAAAAACTGCGTCGAAGAAATTAAGGCTTTATGTAATTTCCCCATTCATTTCCACCTAATCCATTGACCTAATGAAGTCCATAGCCGCATTTCTGATTTTGTGTCTTACCCTGGGCGCCAATGCCCAGCGTATGCTACCTGTAGACACTACTGTAGTGACCAATCATCAACTGACAGTGAAAGGAAAGAATTTCCCTTACAAAGCCACCACAGGTACCCAACCGGTATGGGATAAAATGGGAAATGCCTCAGCTTATCTGCACTATACTTATTATGAGCGTACAGATATCAAAAACAAAGCGACAAGGCCTTTGTTCATCTCTTTTAATGGCGGGCCAGGCTCCGGTTCGGTATGGATGCACCTGGCCTATACGGGACCCAAGATTCTGAAAGTCGACGATGAAGGATTCCCGATTCAACCTTATGGTGTTAAAGACAATCCCTATTCGATTCTGGATGTAGCAGATATCGTATTTGTCAACCCGGTAAATACCGGTTATTCCAGAATCGCGGATAAAGATGCTAAGAAAGAAATGTTCTTCGGCGTGAACGCTGACATTGAGTACCTGGCCGAATGGGTGAACACCTTTGTTACCCGAGTTAACAGATGGGAATCTCCAAAATACCTGATTGGTGAAAGTTACGGAACGACAAGAGTTTCCGGTCTTGCCATGGCTTTGCAAAATCGCCAGTGGATGTATTTAAATGGCGTAATTCTGGTATCTCCAACGGAACTGGGTATTGATGCAGGAGGAGGTCGCAGAGGAGGGCCATTGGGTGCCGCGCTTAGGGTTCCTTATTTTACTGCTGCTGCATGGTATCACAAGCAATTACCCCCGGATTTGCAATCCCGGGACCTGGAAGAATTACTTCCTGAAGTCGAAGAATACGCCGTGGACGAATTGATGCCTGTCATTGCCAAAGGAGGATTTGTGGATGAGGCCGCAAGAAACGAAGCAGCACGGAAAATGTCACGTTATTCGGGAATTTCAGACAAAGTGATCTTGCAATACAACCTTGATGTTCCAACATCCTTTTTCTGGAAAGAACTCTTAAGAGAAGAAGGGTTTACGGTAGGTAGATTAGATTCCCGATATAAAGGAATAGATGAAGTAGAAGGTGGAGATCGGCCAGATTTCAACTCCGAATTAACTTCCTGGCTGCACTCTTTTACTCCGGCTATCAATTACTATTACCGCAACGTACTGAACTTTAAAACAGACGTAAAGTACAACATGTTTGGCCCGGTGAGACCCTGGGATCGGACAGGAAACAGAACAGGTGAAAACCTGCGTCTGGCCATGGCACAAAATCCATACCTACATACCATGGTCCAGTCTGGATACTATGATGGTGCTACCAAGTACTTTGATGCGAAATACACGATGTGGAGAATTGACCCTAGTGGTAAAATGAAAAACAGGTTCAGTTTCAAAGGATATCGCAGCGGCCATATGATGTATCTACGTAAGGAAGACCTGATCCAAGCCAACGAAGATATCAGGGATTTCATTGAGAAAAGTGCATCAAACGGAGCAGCTGCGAAGTATTAGCGCATAGCACCCAGGCAACTTCATGAAAGTAATCTCAACAAACATTGGCGAATCTACTACGGTCACGTGGAAGGATAGGGAAGTCACAACTGGGATTTTTAAAGCTCCAGTTCTGAAATCGATCTTTCTGGGTATCACAGATGTGAGCGATGATCACGTCGTGGACCGGAGATATCATGGTGGAGAACACAAGGCCTGCTACCTCTATGGGGCTAATCACTATTCCTTTTGGAAAGAGCTGTATCCACAATTAGATTGGAACTGGGGCATGTTTGGCGAGAACCTCACCGTAGACCAATGTATTGAAACAGAGACTTATATTGGATCGGTTTACCAGGTGGGTACAGCAAAAGTTCAGGTGGCTCAACCGCGACAACCTTGCTTCAAACTGGGTATTCGGTTCGGGGATCAGGGCGTTTTAAAGCAGTTCATACGGGAAAGCAGGACTGGCATCTATTTCAAAGTACTGGAACCAGGTAAAGTAAAACAAGGTGATACTTTTCAATTGATCCATGTAGATGATGCAGAAGTCACCGTAGCTCAATTGTTTCGGGCACTTTACCGTAAATTAGATGATGCTTCGAAGCTCGAAAAGATCATTTCCCACGAGGCAATACCCGCTGACTTAAGAGAATATATAGCAGGGTTAGTGGATTGAGTACCAAAGGTTGTTATAGCTTCAACACCACTTTTGTTATTTTTATATCGTGAAAAAGCTAACCACCATCTTCGTCATAGCACTGTTCTGCTTTGCTTCTGACGCACTTGCCCAGCGAAGTTTCATCGAAACTTATGCCAGGTTTCTTCCAAACGCACCATTGATTGAGGGGCGACCCCATAACAATTCGCAATTCATAAGGTTAAAGTCGAACGGAGATACAATCAATTTATATCCCAACGATGTAATCTCCTATGGTTTAAAAAATGGTAAAATCTTTTACTCCAGGCGCATAGAATTGGAGGGTGAGACACTTCGTGTTTTTGTTGAAAACATTGAGCATGGAGAGGTCAACCTGTACTACTATGTAGATAAAGAAAGACGAGCGTTCTTTATTGAAAAAGGAAGCGGTGGACTAATAGAAATCCCCTTCGATGCAGAGGCCAGGCATGATACACTAACAAAATACGTAGGTGACTACCCCTGGATGAAAGACCCTATCCGGCAGACCAGATACAGTCGAAATACACTTAGTCGATTGGTTGCTTTATATAACAGAGGTCGGAACAGACCCTTGTCTTACTTTAAATGGGGAGTTAATGCAGGGATCAATCATACTACCATTGGAGTCCCTATAGCCGGAATGTCTGACCGCTTGGCGGGGTTACCTAGAAATAGCCGGTTCCCGCTGTTAGCTACGGCTGATTTTGCGCCATCCAATACAATCGTCATTGGTTTGTTTGCGGATGATCCCATCAAAAAATCGAGCTTCTCGTATCACTATGGAGTAAGTATTTCGAAAAGTACTCTTGAATCACGTCACAACCGAGTAGTGACTGACATCAACAGTTTTGCGTATCGTTCGGATATCTACTCCAAACTTGAATTAATTGCCCTTGATTTTCCATTTATGATTCGGTACACCTTACCCGAAAGGCGATTACGCCCTTTTGTGAATCTGGGAATGAACATGTCTTATCACATTGGAAACAAGTATCGAATTGAGGAGTTTCGGCCTGACACAAATGGCACGATCTTAACCAATGACATCACCGGTCCACAACTGGTTTCTGTTGATATGTTTGGCTATATTCTGGGAGCTGGCATTCAATATCAATTGAGAAGTCGTCATAACCTAACCTTCGAAATTCGCAGAAATGATTATTTCGAGGAAAAGGATAGGTTGAATAAACGTCAGGTTATGTTTCTTTTCGGGATTTCTTTATAGATTTTCTTATCTATCTGTAACCTTTCCCGTTTACAGCAGTATTTCAGGCAAACTCAAACTCTAAGAAGAATGAAAAGAATATTCATAATCCTTGCGGCCTTTACTTTGAGCCTCGCCACACAAGCGCAGACCAAAGACAAATACGAAGGCTTGAAAAAAATTAGCCCTGACAGATCAAAAGGATCAACTACCATTATTCATATTCCCGATGAAGACATTACTATTAATTTGAGGGACTTGAATATTGGTGACATGGAGATTGATTTAAGCAGCTTAGAATCTCTCAATGAACTTTCGGCGTTAAGCGCATTGGGCGAGCTGGAGAGCCTTGAAGAACTTGAAGTTTTGTCCGATTTAGAAGCACTGGAAGTTCTTGTTGATGGGGAGTTCCTGGAGGACATTATTGAAATCTCTATCGATGCAAGTCTCATGTCACTTGACATATTGAGAGACCTGGAAGTAAAGCCCAGAAAAGCAGAACAATAGGTTTCGGAATTTGCTATTCGTATTCCAGAGCTTTTAGGTTTTTTCTTAAGTCACTGATCACATGATTCGTGTGCCCGCATATAATATCGGGGGAGCATTCCCCCAATATTTGACCCTATGCTTCACCAAATCTTGTTGTTTGCGGCGAATCGTACCTTGACGTTGCTATGAATTAAAGAACCAATTCGCCGGCTTCCAATTCATTCTGAAGGCAAAACTTCAGCTATCAAGGCTTGAAATCACTCCAGCGCCCCCATCAATCAAGAAAGCACCTCCTCCAGAGCTAAAGAGCCCAGACTAACCTTAACTACAGATTAACTTGTGTATGTCACACGATAGATGGTACCTGAAAGGTCATCCGAAACAAGAATTGAACCATCTTCAAGTACCAGGATATCCACTGGCCTTCCCCAGGCTTTGTTCGTCTCCTTATTTAACCACCCCGTGATAAAAGGATCATAAGAAGTTCCCTGGCCGTTAGATTCCCCAACCATAGTTAGCATATGCCCTGTATGACCAGCGTCGGCACTCCGATTCCATGATCCATGTTCTGCAATAATGATTTTGCCCTGATAATCTGCCGGGAACATGGAGGCAGTGTAGAATTTAAGTCCCAGTGGTGCCACATGAGGTCCCAGATTCTGCGCAGGTGCAACGAAATCTTCGCATGGTCGCTTATCTCCAAATTCCGGATCTTTGAGCATGCCTGCATGACAATATGGGTATCCAAAGTGTTGACCTTGTTCGGATGCACGATTCAACTCACATGAAGGTGAATCATCTCCCAGCATATCTCTGCCATTGTCAGTGAACCACAAATCCCCGGTTTCAGGATGCCACGTAAATCCTACGGTATTCCTAACACCCGTCACATAAATTTCGCGATCTGACCCATCAGCATTCATTCTGAGAATGGAGGTATAATATTCGTTTTTACTTTCACAAATATTGCACGGAGCTCCTATTGGGACATATAACTTCCCATCAGGGCCGAAAGCAATGTACTTCCATCCATGGTGTCGATCTTTTGGTAGATCGTCGTAAATCAATACTGGTTCCGTGGGGTTATCCAGGTTCGATTCAATATTTTCATATTTCCAAAGCTTGCTTACTTCTGCCACATAGAGATCCCCATCTTTGAAGGCTACTCCATTTGGCATATTAAGACCTGTCGCAAGTGTATATCGTTCATCTGCTTTAAAATCACCATCTGTATCTTTCAGGGCATAGACATTACCACCGGATCTATTCCCTATGAATAGTGTTCCGTCTGGACTCATCGCGATAGATCTTGCATTCTTGGCTCGTCCGTAGACTTCTACGTTGAAACCGTCTGGTAAATTCAGGCGGTCGATCTCGAGGCCTTCCGAACTCCCTACTTCTATTTCAGGTTCTTCAGCAACAGGTTCAGCACTGGTTTCATTTTCTGTCGGATTTCCCGGAGAACAGGCAAAAACAACAAACAACAACAGAGGTAAGAAAAGCTTCTTCATAGTCGGAAATTATTGCATCAAATATAGTAGCAATTAAGAGTGTCACCAATGACATTCGGTCCAATGGTCTTGACCGTGGCACAAGGGGACAACTGGCTACATAGATAAATCATCCGATTAGGAGAATACTTTGACCAGGCTTCCAGAATCAGAAAGGAATGAAAATTCAAATTGCTTCAGGATCAAATACCTTGGAACTTCCAATCCGGTAAGGAGAAAAATTGAAGCAAAATGAGGCATTTCAATTTGGCACCCAGCTTCTCCAAACACCTAATAAGACATATCAATCGTTCACTAAAAAAAGGTTCCAGGCCTGCGAAAAACTTCATGTATTTTGCGCGTTCTTCTCAATTATACCGTCCCAAACAGGATACTTCATCCATACCAGTTGATTTATGTTAGCAAGACGACTTGCAGTCCATCTACAGGCAATTTTCATCCCTTTGATGAGGCCCAGATGCATAAAACACCTGATTAGTGGACTAAAATGTAAGAAACGGATACGATATAAATTTTACATCAATACTACATCACCCCCCCTGAATCTGTGGTTCGCATTTTCTGGGCCAGTCAAAATCGTCGATATTGGTCTTCGTTTTGCAGGGAATATGCGATCCGGGTGTATCAGATTCAATACTCAAAGAGTTCTTAACGAGAGGAGATCATGCAAAAATTATCATTACTTATTTTCATTTTTCTAGTGTATGCCTGTGGAAGTACCAAGAAAGAATCAGTGGTATTGAAACCTGCTTCGGAAATCTTCGGAAACCCTGAATACCGAGCCATTTCATTTGGAGGGTATCGGGGAAAAACCAGAGATCAGGTACCTACTGTGGAGCAATTGAAAGAGGATGTTCGAATCCTCGCAGCAATGGGGGTGAGATTGCTACGGACTTACAATACCCAGCAATTCGACCAGGCAAAAAATTTGGTACAAGCCATTGACGCTGTAAAACAGGAAGATCCGGACTTTGAAATGTATGTCATGCTTGGTGTTTGGATCGATTGTCAGGGCGCCTGGACGAGCAATCCGGATCACGAAAAAGAGAGCCTCGAAAACAACCAGGCGGAAATAGAGGCTGCAGTGGCTATGGCCAATGAATATCCGGGAATTGTAAAAGCCATTGCTGTCGGAAATGAAGCCATGATCCATTGGGCCTCCTCCTATTATGTCGTGCCCGGCATCATTTTGAAATGGGTGGTGCATTTGCAAAATCTCAAATCGCGAGGGGATTTACCCAAAGGTATTTGGGTTACAAGCTCCGATAATTATGAATCCTGGGGTGGTGGTGGAAAAAGTTATCATTTAGAGGATTTGGATAAGCTGATCAAGGCGGTAGATTTTGTGTCTTTGCACACCTATCCCTATCATGAGACACATTTCAATCCCGGGTTTTGGTTGAGTCCGTTATCGGAAGACGAATTATCTGATATTGAAAGAATTGATAATGCGATGACGCGCTCCATTGCATTTGCCAAGGGACAGTATGAAAGTGCCGCAGCTTATGTGAGAAATATCGATTCCGAAAAACCCATACATATAGGTGAAACCGGCTGGGCCACTATCTCAAGTGAACACTACGGTGATGAGGGCACCAAGGCATCAGATCAATATAAAGAGAAACTGTTTCATGACTTGCTGAGGGAATGGACGGATAAAGCAGGCATCTCCTGCTTTTACTTCGAGGCTTTTGATGAGCAATGGAAGGATGCGGATGATCCTGATGGCTCGGAAAATCACTTTGGCCTGATCAACCTAAAAGGAGAAGCTAAATATGCTTTATGGGAAATGGTTGATGCGGGTGCTTTTGATGGACTTACCAGAAATGGATACTCAATAACGAAATCTTTGGATGGAGATGAAGAAGCGCTACTCTCAACTCTCCTTGCTCCACCAAGTATGGATGATGGTGGTGGTTTTCAATTACCTGGCATGAATGAATCCCGCGAACCAGGAGAAATCATCACAGAAAAGACATTGGTCATGGTTCCGAAATCTCCGGATGCGGCACTGTCTGCTGACGCGACTTACCCCAGCACTATCTTCCGAATTACTTCGTGGGAAGGATCTTGCCACCTTGAACTGAAGGAAAGTGGCACTCTTGAAATAGAAACCGGAACAGGAGATTGGTGGGGTGGTGCCATGGAGATTACCGGCCCTAACGGTGAAGACCTTTCACAATTCGTAAGTGGCACGCTCAACTTTGAAATGAAGGGAGCCACAAAAGCTTCCTTCGAACTAGGTTATCAAACTGGTGCCTTCGCTGATGGCGATCAGGTCAATCACTCCGTGATATTTTCAGGAGATAATCCAGCATATCAATTGCGTGATTCATGGACCAGCTATTCGATTCCATTGAAAACGCTCTCTGATAAAAACATGTTTACCAATGTGAGGTCACTCTTCTTTGTGAGAGGTGCCGACAACTTCGATGGGAAGACAATCGAGATCAGAAACATTCGATTCGAACAGTAAAGAATATTAACACATTATACCTTTCATTTAGCAGGTAATACCTATGTCTGAAACTATTTTCGTTGGACAAGCTCCGTTGAAACACGGGACTGGTCAGGTTACTGGAAGTTATGAAAACCTGGATGGCCAGGGATTCTATAAGATCAGTAACTATGACATGATGCCTCCTTTTTTCATGTCGATTGTGAGCGACTCCAATCATTGGATGTTTATCAGTAGCAATGGCGGATTAAGTGCTGGACGGCAAAACTCCGAACACGCATTGTTCCCCTACTACACAGATGACAAGATCACAGATTCCGCCGATCAAACTGGCAGCAAATCTATATTCCTGGTAAACAGATCAGGCAAAAAATACTTATGGGAGCCTTTCTCAAGTCACTTTCAAGGTGTTTATGCCACAGAAAGAAACTTATTCAAGCACGTGACTGGCAATCAGGTTGTATTTGAGGAAATCAACCATGATCTGGGATTAACTTTTCGCTATGGATGGAAATATTCAGAGTCCTTAGGCTTTGTTAAGGAGTCATGCCTCACCAATCACTCAGAACCTTGTACAATCGAAGTATTAGATGGCATTCAAAATATTTTACCGTATGGCGTAGAGTCAGATACTCAGGTGAAGTCCAGCAATCTTGTAGATGCTTATAAGAAAAACGAACTGGACGAAGAGACACAACTTGGTATGTTTATGCTGAGTGCTGTAATTGTTGATAAGCCGGTTCCGAGTGAGGCACTCAAAACCACTACGGTTTGGCATACAGGTATTTCTAAAACAAGAATCCTACTTTGTAATGATCAGTTGGACACCTTCCGTAAAGGCGGCGATATACACCAGGAAATAGATATCCGGGCAAGAAGAGGAGCTTATTTCGTGAATGCTGCGATATCACTCAATAGGGATGCAGAGCAATCCTGGTATTTGGTCTCAGAGGTGGAGCAAGGTCCTTCAGAAGTGGTCGCCATATCTGCCTACCTAAAAGATCAGGGGAAAGACAAAATACAGGACATTAAAAAGGACATTGAAAATGGCACTAATCACCTGCTCAGCCTGATTGGAAAAGCGGATGGCTTGCAGTTGAGTGCTGACCAGCTTACAGCAAGCAGACATTTATCCAACGTCTTGTTCAATATCATGCGTGGTGGACAGTTTGAGGATCAATATGATGTTGAACTTGATGATTACAAGGACTTCCTTGCTAATGCAAATCGATCAATTTTTAAGGCCTTTGAAAACAAAGTCAATACGCTGGATCAGCGACTGACATACATTGAACTGACCTCCTTCGCGAAGGAGCAAAACGACGCTGACCTTACTCGACTGACTTACGAATACATGCCGCTGACCTTTAGTCGCCGGCATGGGGACCCCAGTCGTCCCTGGAATCGCTTTTCTATCGACACAGTAAAAGAAGACGGCACCAAGAACCGAAGTTATGAAGGTAATTGGCGTGACATATTCCAAAACTGGGAAGCGCTGGCATTCTCTTTCCCGGAATACCTTATTTCAATGATCTCCAAGTTCGTCAATGCCTCTACCATTGACGGGTATAATCCTTACCGGATAACTAGAAATGGTATCGACTGGGAAAAGATCGAGCCAGATGATCCATGGTCATTCATTGGCTATTGGGGAGATCATCAAATCATTTATCTATTAAAGCTTCTTGAAGCAAGTAATAATCATCATCCCGGATTACTCAAGGACTTACTGGCATCTGAAGAATTCTGCTATGCTAATGTGCCTTATCGCATCAAATCTTACGAGGATATCGTTCGTAATCCACGAGATACCATTGACTTTGATGATGATGTAGACCGGGTTACCGATCAGCGATTCAGTGATCTGGGATCAGACGGAAAACTGATTCTGGGAAAGGATGGCAAAGTGCTTAAAGTGAATCTTCTCGAAAAGCTACTGGTCACTTTATTAGCGAAATTGAGCAATTTCATCCCAGATGCAGGTATTTGGCTAAATACCCAACGTCCGGAGTGGAACGATGCTAACAATGCCCTCGTTGGAAATGGTGTATCTATGGTCACTGTGTACTACTTACGCCGGTATATAGCCTTTTTATCTCAACTATTGGAAGCACAAAATTCCGAAGTTCAGGTAAGCGAAGAGGTAGTTGAATTATTGCATTCTATTCACACTACCTTCAGTAAATATGAGGATAAGCTGGCCCAAGGTTTGGATGATCATAGCCGAAGGAGTTTTGTAGATGAGCTCGGTTCTGCAGGAGAAACCTATAGAAATAAAGCTTATGCTGGCCTTAGTGAGAAAAAGAGCCCACTTGCTAAGGAAGACCTGACAGGATTACTTCAGAAATCACTCGTTTATATTGACCAGACAATCAGGAACAATAAACGTGAGGATAATTTATATCATGCCTATAACCTGGTGACACTGGATGACGACACCTTAAGCATAGATTACCTCTATGAGATGCTGGAAGGTCAGGTAGCGGTATTAAGTGCCGGGTTACTGGACGCCAATGAGGCACTGCAAGTCATGTATGCCTTGAAAAACAGCAAAATATATCGGGAGGATCAATATAGTTACATGCTGTATCCAGACCGGCAATTGCCCCGTTTTCTAGAAAAGAATAATATCCCTGCCGATTTTGCTGAAAATTCTATCTTATTCAAAGCGCTTCACGAGGATGGTAATGTGCAGTTGATTAACAAAGATGTCAATGGCCAATCCCATTTCAATGGGACATTCAACAATGCTACTAGCGTTAGTGAGGCCATGGACCTTCTGGAATCTAATGATACTTTCACTGATCTGGTCCGGAATGAACGACACTCCGTGTTATCTGTTTTTGAAAAGATGTTCAATCACTACGCCTTCACCGGAAGATCAGGCACATTCTACGGATATGAAGGCCTGGGCAGTATTTACTGGCACATGGTGAGTAAACTTGTATTGGCTGTTGCTGAAAACTTCCATACTGCCAGAAAGAACGGAGTTCACTGGGAAACCCTGGGTCAATTAATGGAATTCTATTATTCGACCCGGGCAGGTATCGGTCTCAACAAATCTCCTGATCTCTACGGAGCCTTCCCAACGGATCCTTATTCGCATACTCCTGGAAATAAAGGGGCGCAGCAACCTGGCATGACCGGGCAGGTAAAAGAAGATGTGATCAATCGCTGGTTTGAGTTGGGAGTTTTAGTCGAGGAAGGTAAAATCCATTTCGAATCTTCGCTCTTAAGAAAAAATGAGTATCTGGCTAGTCCAGCAACTTTCAGGTATTACGACATAGATGATCATCTGAAATGTATTGATATCACCGAAGGTGCCTTGGGCTTCACCTATTGTCAGGTACCGATTATCTACCAACTCGCCGGAGACAAGAAAATCGTAGTAGTCTTTAATGATGGTAGCAAGGTAGAGGTTAAAGGTCATCAACTGACACAGGAATTGAGTCAGGAAATTTTCCGAAGAACTGGGAAAGTACAACAAGTAATTGTGCAGGGCCTGCAAGATTAATATCAATCAAACCTACAAAGACAGGCTGCTCTGGAAGTTTACTTCTGGTGCAGCCTTTTTCATTAAAATACTTCCTATATCATTAAGGCAATTACAGTCGTTCAGTAATTTCAGTGTACAAAAGAAGTTTTATCTTCACCTCAATGAAATTCATGCCAATCCTTGCCCTGGGACTATTGTTTCTTGCCTGCAACACACCAAAAGAAACGGAAACACCTACGAACATCCTGTTAATTGTGGCAGATGATCTGGGTTTTTCTGATCTCGGGTGCTATGGGAGTGAAATCCGCACACCTAACCTGGATGCCCTCGCTGCAGAAGGTATACAGTTTACGGATTTCCATACTGCTGCAACCTGCTCCCCTACCCGAGCCATGCTTCTCACCGGAGTGACTACTCATAAAAATGGCTATGGAACGATGGAAGGTGATCTGGCCGAAAATCAAATAGGATTACGAGGATATGAAACGCATCTGAACTGGGATGTAGTGACCTTCCCGACCTTACTCAGAGATCATGGATATCACACTTCAATTGCCGGAAAATGGCACCAGGCCTTCCCTGCAGGAGAAGCCAGTTTGTGGCCTGACAAACGTGGTTTTGATCGCTCTTTTTGTATGAATCAAGGAGGGGCTGGTCACTTTGATGACAAGCAAAAACTCTTCGGGTTTCTGGATCGCGCTATCTATGTAGAAGACGGGGAGGAAATTGATGAATTACCGAAAGGGTTTTATTCCAGTGAATATTACGCCAGCAAAGTCATTGATTATATTGATGAAAGTCAATCAATGGATAAACCATTTTTTAGCTTTCTCTCTTTTACCGCTCCCCACTGGCCACTACAAATACCTGATCAACATGCTGAACTGTATCGCGGTGTTTATGATAATGGATATGAAGCACTGGCAACAACCCGATTAGCAGGAGCAAAAGCAAAAGGAGTAGTTTCAGATCAATTAAAGTTGCCGAGCTTTCCTGAACTCGTGTTACCGTGGGATTCTCTTTCAGAAACAGAGAAAAAAGAAAAATCAAGAACCATGGAGATTTATGCTGCCATGGTAGAACGACTGGACTTTCACGTAGGCAGAGTAATCGACCACCTTAAAAAGGAGGGTTTATATGAAAACACCCTAATTGTGTTCATGGCCGATAATGGTGCAGAGGGAAATGATATATTCACGATAGAAGATACCAAAGAATGGACTGAAAAGACCTGGGATAACAGCTTTGAGAACATGGGACTAAAAGGTTCTTACATTCAACAAGGTCGTGACTGGGCTTCTGTTTCCAGTATGCCCTTTAAGTACTACAAAGGATTTTCCAGTGAGGGGGGTGTAAGAACACCAATGATTCTCCGATATCCGGGATCAAGATCAACAGCAGGAAAAATTGAGGATCAATACATCTCTGTGATGGATCTGGCGCCTACATTTCTGGAAGCTACAGGCGCAGAATTTCCGGAGAATAATAATTATCAGGGTAGAGCGGTCTTTCCCATTGAAGGAACGTCCATGATCTCCTATTTGAATCGAAAAGTTCCGAGGGTTCATGCTATAGAAAAAGCACATGTTTGGGAACTGTATGGAAGGATTGGTGTTAGAAAAGGAAAGTGGAAAGGATTAAAGCTGGAGCCTCCTTTTGGTACAGGCATATGGGAATTGTATGACCTGGAATCGGATATCGGGGAGCAAATAAATCTGGCCTCCACACATCCTGAACTTGTGACTGAAATGGAACAGTACTGGCAAGCTTATGCAGAAGAAAACCACGTGGTGCTACCGGAAAATTTCATCCCCTATGGCTACCTGCCTGAATAAAACCTGATCGTAATACTATGGTTGAAAAGTTCGAGCCGGAAATCAATAAAGTATATTTCATTAATCAGTACACACTGATTCATGTCCTTTCTGGTACGGGCGCTATAGAAGTGGACTTCAAGCATTACCTCGACTGGGAAGACAAAGCCATCTACCTGGAAAAGGGGCAGTACATTCGGTTTCGTTCGGATGACTTTGTTGCCCGAAAAATTGAGTTTCCTACAGAAAGGCTGTTTAGAAACAAAGATTTCAGGGTGCTGTTCAAACACCTCATTTCTTTGGGATACATCAATTTTGAAACTTGCAATGAATGCCAGAAGTATCTGAATGAAAGTGTTTTTCACGATCGACTCGATGCCATCGTGGATGTATCTTCTGAGCAATGGTTCTGGCAAAATCCATTTGGTGCCAACCGTGACGAGTATCAGGTCATCTTTGATATTAAAGATTTGATTGACACGCAGTTTTCGAATCACCTGACCAGCTCCGAAATCGTCAGCATGATCAACCAACAAGGGTATAACGCCAACGCGCTGATTCGAGAGAGAATAGGTCTTTCTATCAAGAATCTGATGTCAAAAAAGCAATTGACTGAAAGCAAGAAAGAAATTGCCTTCACTGACAAGAATATTAAGGAAATTTCGTACGAACTGGGATATAAAGATCCCGCCTATTTCCATCGGTCCTTCAAGAATGCTACCGGTCAAAGTCCGTCCGAGTTTCGCAACAACTACGACTTTGAAAACAAGGACTTATTTACACAACACCTGCTTGAACTTGTGAAGACCTTTCACAGCCAGGAACGATCGCTTGATTTTTATGCTGATCAAATGAACCTATCTGTCAAATCCCTTTCAAGGAAAGTCAGTCAAAAAATGAATTTGACCCTGGGCGCGATCATCAGAAACGAAGTAATTGAAACAGCTAAAAAAGCACTGCTAGATGGTGCTTCGGTAAAGGAAGTTGCCTTACAGCTCAAATTCGAAGAACCCAATCACCTGACTTCATTTTTCAAACATTATACGGGAATAACGCCCACGACATTTCTGTCCAAAAAGTACAACTCATAGTCCATTTTTTGTAGCCATTCCGCTTGTCTGAAGTGACAATTTTGCTTCGTAATCAATATGTAACACAAGCACATGGATATCTCAACTCAAGTACAAAAAATGGATGCGTTGGTCGCTCAAGGAGCTATTGTCGACGCAGTAAAGAGCTTTTTTGCTTCAGAGGCAGAAACAGCAGACTACAACAATGTAAACACATCTTCCAAGGATCAGATGGTTTCAAAAATGGAAGGATTTGTGGGGAGCATTGCCAATGTAAATGGCATCACTCATCATCGAACCCTTACCGATGGTCACGCTAGCGCTTCAGAATTCACTTTTGATTTTGATATGAAAGATGGTAGCAAAATCCTGTGGCACGAAATCATCAGACGTATCTGGAACGAAAACGGTGAAGTAGTAGCAGAAGAATATTTCAACGCCGGTTAATCCCCATTTCAAATTCAGTATCATGAAAAGAATATTGACATTCACATTTGCATTGACCTTCGCAATAGTTGTTTTAGGTCAGGACAAGCAAGCTAATAACATCGATGATAGCAATATTGCCTTGCAGGGCTACAGCCCAGTATCTTATTTGGACCTTGGCATCGCTCAGAAGGGAGTAAAAGAGCATAAAGCTACCCATGAGGGTATCAACTATTACTTTACTTCTGCAGAGCAAAAGAAAGCGTTCACTAAAAACCCCGAGAAGTACCTTCCCCAGTATGGAGGATTCTGCGCTTTTGGTGTCTATGCCGGAGCAAAATTCCGACCAGACCCGAACAAGTTTGTAGTGTCAGAAGGAAAGTACTATCTTTTTCTCTACAATCTTGAGCTAGATGCCCAGGAGCTTTGGTTGAAGGAAAACGAATCGAAATTGATTCCCACGGCCAATAAAAACTGGCAAGGCTTAAGTAAAAAATAGTAAAGTATTTACGACTCAAATCATGTCAACGGAAGGGACGGGCTTGATCGCCTGTTCTTTCCTTTTTTCGTATGAAGTCTCTTCTCCAAGAAATCCGAAAGTGCACGATCTGCCAGCAACATCTGGCACTGGGACCCAGGCCCATAGTTGTCGCTTCTCCAAAAAGTAAAATAGCCATCATAGGTCAAGCCCCAGGCCTGGCTGTTCACAAGAGTGGTATTCCCTGGGACGATAAGAGTGGTGATAACCTGAGAAAGTGGATGGGCATCTCTAAAGAAGATTTTTATAATCCTGACAAAATTGCTCTTGTACCTATGGGGTTTTGTTATCCGGGAAAAGGGAAATCAGGCGACCTGCCACCTCGCCCGGAATGTGCCCCTACCTGGCATTCGCGTTTACTGGAGCATTTAGGTGAGATTGAATTGACACTTCTGATTGGTAAATATGCCCAGGATCAATACTTACAGGAAAAGGGAATGAAAACGCTTACTGAAACAGTAAGGAACTTTGAATCATACCTACCCAACCATTTTGTACTGCCTCATCCTTCTCCCCGCAATAACATTTGGCAAGCGAAACATCCCTGGTTTCCTGAACTGGTATTACCCACTTTGAAAGATCGGATTGCCGCCATTTTGTAAAAATTCCCATGAACATCCGTCGACCACCTATTTAATTTATCTGACTGGTATTGGTTAACTTTCTAAGAATAGTTTAGAAATTATGGGCAATCGACGGAATTTCATCAAGGCGATTGGAGCAGGTACTGCTACCCTTGCCGTGCAATCCAGCTTCGCCAATATCATTGTTCCTAAACAAAAAGTACTGGGAGTGGCGCTGGTGGGATTGGGATACTATAGCCGAGATTTGTTGGCACCGGCGTTACAGCAAACCAGACATTGTAAACTCACCGGAATCGTGACCGGCACACCTGCCAAAATTCCAAGATGGCAAAAGCAATATGACATAAAGGAGAACAACGTGTACAATTACGAAAACATGCATCAAATCGCTAACAACGATGAAATTGATGTGATCTACATTGTTTTACCCACGGGCCTTCATTGCAGATATACTACCCTTGCTGCAAATACCGGCAAACATGTTTGGTGTGAAAAACCAATGGCTGTGACTGCAGATGAGTGCCAACAGATGATAGATGCCTGTCGCAAAAACAAAGTGAAACTTTCCATTGGATACCGAATGCAGCATGAACCCAACACACAGACAATTATTCAGTATGCAAGAAGTAAACCCTATGGTGATATAATTAAAATCCAGGCGGAAGCCGGCTATTATGACGGGAGGACAAATCATTGGAAACAAAACAAGTCACTTGGAGGTGGTGCTATGTATGACATGGGTGTATATCCACTAAATGCTATGCGATACGCTATGGGTAAAGAACCTATTCGTGTCAATGCCCGACATGAAACCAGTCGACCCAAGGTTTATCATGAAGTAGATGAAACCACGTACTTCGAACTTGCATTCCCTGAAGGGGTCAGTGGCCATGGTATCACTAGTTTAGGAAAAGGAATGAATGAACTCACGGTAACCTGCGAGGAAGGTTGGTATAACCTGATTCCCTTTCAATCATACTCAGGAGTCCGCGGAAGAACAAGCGATGGCACTCAATTGAATCAACGAATCGCCAATCAGCAAGCAAAACAAATGGATGACGATGCGATGGCTATCCTAAACAATACGGCTGTTCTGGTCCCTGGTCAGGAAGGGCAAAAAGATATTCGCATTGTAGAAGCCATTTACAAATCAGCACGTCTCAATGAGCCTGTTGAACTTTGAACGAGCATTTTTAGTGCACCAGCAGACAATTTGTATCGAAAAACCAGTTTACGACCAAATTTTTCCTTGAAAATTGAAATACTATCAATTGTTGTGTAGTAACCTAGTTTGCGAAAATCAACCAGCATGAGAGTATTATTTTTTGCCCTATTCCTATTGCCTTTAATAAGTGCAGCCCAAACTGACTTTTTCACCAAGGCAGATCAGTTCCTAAAAAAGAGAATGATCAACAATCGCCTGAATTATCAACTTGTCAAGGAGGAACCCGCGCTACTGGATTCATTGGTACAGATGATTGAGGGCATGAATACGAATACACTTATTGAAAATGAATACCTGGCATTCTATATCAACGCCTATAATCTATTGGTGATCAAAGGAGTGACCGAACGATATCCTATCTCCAATATGCAAGATATCGAAGGGTTCTTTTCAGACTTGCGGTTCAACGTGGCTGGTGAAACGTTGACGCTGGATGAAATTGAATTTGAAAAACTCTTTAAGAAAAACGCAGATCCAAGGTTCCATTTTGTCCTCAACTGTGGTGCCTACAGTTGCCCAACACTCTCCAATGAAGCCATGAAGCCCGAAGAATTGGAGGCGCAACTGAATTTTGCCATTCAAATTGTAATGGATCGTGATGACTATGTACTCATTGATCACGAATCCCGCGCTGTTTATGTGAGTAAGATTTTTGACTGGTACCAGAAAGACTTCACCGAAAACGGCACAATTCGACAATTCATCAATCAACACCGCTTCGTTTCTATTCCACAAGAGTACGACATCAAATATATGGAGTATGACTGGCGGTTAAATGACTCTAATTCACAATAACGTGGATAATCTCGTGGATATCTCATTTTCCCGTAGATAACTGGAGTATAAATCATTAATTAGATGGAAATGCTGTGCATAACACGTGGATAAGACGGAAATGCTGTGGATAGTGAGATAAAAAGCTCATTCACGTAGCCCTGTAGTGTGTTGACCAGGGCATGTGTCGTCGATTCAAATGTGATGACATTTTTTTACATCAAATTTAAAATCAATGCAATCAATTGATTTTCAAATACTTACAATGCAGAAAATAACATAGGCAGGATAGTAGTTGATCTAATCAGTAAAAGTTGGAACGGACTTTGAATAGTTGAGTGTAGGATCAAAAACTACAATTATGAAAACTTTTACTAAAATCCTTTTCGTTCTTCTCTTACTTGGTCTGTTCTCCTGCTACGACAAAACAGTGGTGGTAGAAGGCCTACAGGGCGTGCAAGGAATCCCTGGAGCAACAGGTGCTCCGGGGGAGAGTGGTTACGTTTTTGAATTCAGCGATATTGATTTCGTTGCGCCAGGTTACGAGGTATTTCTGCCATTCCCAACTGACTTTGAGGTACTGACTTCAGACGTGGTATTAGTTTACTTACTTTGGGATGTTCAAGATATCGATGGCATAGCTACGGAAGTTTGGCGTCCACTCCCGCAAACTGTCTTCACATTTGATGGGACATTGCAATACAATTTCGATTTTACTGTATTGGACACACGGCTGTTTTTGGATGCCAACTATCCACTGGATTGGCTGGAAGCTAGAGATACTGATCAGTGGATTGCACGGGTGGTGGTTGCACCTGGCAACTTCTGGGGATCAGGTCGATTGACAGAAGTCCCATCTTACGATGAAGTAAAGTCGACTTTGGGATTGCCGGAGTTAGCGACAGAGAGAAAGATGGAGATTGAACGGCGTTAATTGGGCTTAATAATAAACATAGAGCCATGACGGGAGTTGTGGCTTTTTTTGTTTGCCAGAAAAGTTCGATTCTCATCAATAACCTATGATCAACGAATATTTCAATAAGTATTTAATCGACATTTTCCATAATGTTGTAGAACAACTTTGTTTGAGAAATTGAAAATAAAGCTCAGATGTTAAAGAAGACAACTTTATAATTTGTAACTAATGAAAATACAATTATATAACATTCTGGTACTGACATTTCTTATTGGCTGCTCCAAAGTCGAAGAAAGAGTGTCATTGGATTCTATAGAATTTTCTAATGTCGTAACTACACTTGAAGGGGGGAAGTGGATATGGGAAGGCGATAATTGTGAAGAAAACCTTCAAACATTTAAGTTCGATATCAACAAAAGTAGCGTTGACCTAATCATGCTTGAACCTGTTGGATTTGAAGATGGCGTTCCAACAAGTTATACCTATAAGATTTTATGGGCATGAAAGTCGGGGTTTAGAGGACGAATACTTGGAGAAAGTAGACTGGACAAGAATGGCAAGCCCATACAATGGGACTTGATTATTAAAAACAACTCAACTTTCTATTGGAGGCGAAATGACTGGAGCAAACGGACTGGAACAAAATCCAACATCAAATGCCCCTAAGCTGTTTAAAAAACTCAGTTTAAATTCTGCTTATCATTAAGGATTTTTTAACACCACTGTTTTTACAGATATCGGCGCTAGTTGAGCTTCCATAGTTGAGATTTCTATTCAATTTCAACGCACTATCACAGGCCATTCAAAGTCTTGCTGCCAGGGTTCCGCCAGGTATTCCCCATCCTGGGTAACTGAAAATTGAATCATGTACTCACCTGACTTATCGAGCTCAAATTGCAAAATCATAACATGTCCAATCCGATTGGTTACAATTTCTACCGGAATTTGCATCCCGGCCTGGGACAATATGATATTGTCATACGAATAGTTCATTTGTTTCCACAAAGCTCTATCACTCCCTGGAATGATCGCTATTTCATATGGTTCACCTGCTAGTGCATCGCCGTTCGTTTGCACCTGTATTGGAATAGAAAAACAACAATCCACTATCCCCATCTGACTAGACAGACCTCCTACTATTACAAACTCCAGATAGCTCAATTCGGCCAGGAATATTAACTGAGTTTGTGTATCAAGAGCTTCATAGACATATTGATCCAGTCGATTTAACGAACCATCGACTTCAGGTGATTCATCTAGCTCCTCGCCGAGAGATCTCAAGGTTGAAATATGTGCCTCCATGGAAGACGCGCTTTCAACATCCAATTGTTTTCGGGAATCGGCCAGCTGCTTCAAAAGATCCACTACGGTTTCATTGTTTCTGCCTTGCTGTTCGTCGGTCCAAATTGCTTCATCAAGTTTCAGGTCAACCATTTTTTGCATCGAAATGTTGGCTTGACGCAAAGTCTCCAATTGATAAACGGGTTCCAGTTGCTTCTGGCATGAAAAGCCAATCAGAGTCGGCAGTAGTATAAAGGTCAATGAATACTTCATGATTATTCTATGGCTTACTAGAACGAATGTACGGAAATCAAATTGTAGCGCTCAATTTTAGCCTCCTTTGATCCATCCCTGGGTTCCATTTCCTAACTTTATTGCAGTTAAGAGAAATAATCCAATTTAATAAACACCAACAACAGATAATGAATGTTCCATCTTCCAAAAACGCATCTTTCTTACTTCCATTCTCATTCGACCCCACCTTGCTCAATGAAGATTTGAAGAAATGTATGGGGTATGAATTTCTTAGAAACTATATACCAGCAAACTATGATGGTGATAAGTACATTCTACCCTTGAGGTCTATTGACGGAAAAATGGATCATGGCATTGCTCTACAAGGAGCTTCCAACCAGTTTAAGGATACTGAAGCCCTGAAAGAATGTAACTATTTTCAGGAAGTAATCAATGCATTCGAATGTCCGAAGGAGTCAGTTAGGATCATGAGCTTGCCCGCAGGAGCTATAATCAATAGACATGTTGATTACCAGAGTGGGTATGAAGATGGTGTCTTTCGTATTCACATCCCTATCAAAACAAACGACAAAGTAAAATTCCAACTCGAAGATCACGACATTAAGATGAATCCAGGAGAGGCCTGGTACACCAATATCAGTCTTCCTCATGGTGTCATAAACGAAGGAAAAACAGGCCGCGTGCACCTGGTATTGGATTGTATTAGAAATGATTGGTCAGATGAAATTTTCCGGTCCGCGGGATATGACTTTGAAGAAGAATCGAAAGCAAAAACACCTGTTTACTCGAAGGAGACAATGAAACGGATGATTGAAGAGCTTTCCAGACAAGATAACGAAACTTCCTCCTTACTTATCGCCGATCTCCAAAAACAGCTTGATGAAATAGCGAAATAACCACCTGGCGCTGTATATATATAAGTGCCTTAGTTCAGTTACAAAGAAAAAGTCCGAAGCCATTTGATCACGGACTTTATTACACTGCGAAGCGTATAACTGATTCAAAACTGTATCCTATACAAGATGTCCGGGAAGAACCCTATCTGCTCTACACTATTAATCTCATCCGTTACCTCATTGTATCTTCTCACAAACTCGTTGGTACGATTCGTCACGTTTTGCAGGTCCACGAAGAATTGGTGTGAAACTTTCTTCTGTGCACTGTTTAGTCGAACTCCAAATTTCACATCCCAGCGGAAGTAATCTTCGTATCGCTCACTAAAAGCAGCATTGTCCATTCGGACTTCACGACCTGCATTGTTTCTTGTTCCTTCCAGATCAATAGGTGTAAAAGGATTACCACCTGCTGTGGTCACTTTGGTATCAAAAGTCCACGCGTGTCTGCCATTCGGGCCAAATTTCCATTCTTTACCGGCCAGAAAGTTTACGACGTAATTGTTATTGTAGGCAGTGCTACGTTCTATCTCATCACTACCCTCATAAGTAGATTCGTAAATGGATGTCGTAAAAAGTGCATAGTACCCTCGACCAAAGAATTTCTCCACGGTCAATTCAATACCATAATTGGTACCTTTCCCTTCATTGACCAATGAGCCTTTCTCATCAAAAACAAAATCCGAACCCTGATTGACAATGGAATAGCTACTTGGTGTCGACGCTACAGGAATATCAAATAAACTTTGATAGTAAATCTCTGATTTCAACCGCCAGTCGGTTCCAAAATTGCGATCGTAACCTAAAACAAAGTGATGGCTTAGCATAAAGCCAATATCGGCATTGGTCCTTTCATAACGTTCAGGTGTTATCTCTTCCTCAAAAAACAAAATCGGGGATGGAGCGGCTTGAGCATGCAATCCATATGCAAAACTTAACCGCTGTACTTCATTCAGTTGCCAGCTTAGGCCCAGCCGTGGTTCAAGTGACGCTTTACCAGTAAAACCATGGTATTGGCTATGGAAACCCAGAGTAACATTTAAGTCATCAGTGAATTTATATTCTCCCTGAATATACCCTTGTGTTAGGGAATAGACATCCCGAATATCTCTTTGTAGCAGAAATCGGTCGGGAACACCATCATTGTCTACGTCAGGTAGTTCGCTGCGATTGTCACGGTCCTCCGTAAAGAACTTGACCTCATAAAACTCTACAAGTGCTCCCGTTCTGAAGCTAAATCTGGCATTAACTTTTTGATTGAATGTTGAGCTAATTGTATATCGGCTTTCTCGATTATTGACATTGGTGGCTCGAAATTTTCGTTGAATGATTCCATCTGCATCTCGAATCAAATTATCCTGTCGGTAATCGTTGAAAGTAGTTGATAAGCCAATAGTACTTTTCAGGTATCCTGCACGCCCAATTCTCAAAGTGTTGCTGAGGCCAAACAAACCCAGGTCATTGTCCACATATGCATCCTGATCAGGGTTTGCAAAAAGGTCATTTTCATCCGTTTCTTCTCCCTGGAATTCAATGCTACTCAGGCCGCCTAGCCCAAATAGTTCAAATCTTCCGATTTTCGTTTCTCCAAGATTGACCTTGAATGAAAAATCCTGATAGAAGGGGATGGCACTGGTTCCGGTAGCAGCGAGACTCGCAATCCCATATCGATAGGAAGCAACAAATGAGCTGTTTCGCTCTCGATCTATCGGGCCTTCTGCCATGAATTCCAATCCACTGAATGCACTCATTTGGCCGGTGAATTCGAATTCATCCGCATTGCCATTTCTAAAGTTCACATCAAAGACTGCAGCATTGGCATTTCCGTATTCTGCCGGGAAGGCGCTGGTAAGGAAGTCCGAAGTTCTAAGTAGATTAGTATTGAGAGCATTTACCGGTCCACCGGTAGTTCCTAATGTGGCAAAATGATTGGTGGTAGCAACGGGGATTCCCTCTACCCTCCAAAGCAAACCAACAGGAGAGTTGCCACGCACCACGATATCGTTTCTGGAATCATTCGGTGCACTAACTCCAGCAAAGGAAGTCGCCAAACGAGCTACATCATTCCTGCCTCCAGAAAAGCGTGTGACTTCTTCGAGACTAAAAGTCCTGGCACTCACTTTCGCCAATTCGTTGATAGGAAGGTCTTTATCCGCATCGGCTGTGATGACAATTTCCGCAAGACTTTCTACGGATTCTTCCAATTCCACGTCCAACACAACTTGTTTACCTGCAGTGACCAAAACATTTGGAAGTGTTATGCTTTTGTATCCAATGTATTGCACAGCGAAATTTTGACGACCGACCGGCACATTTCTAATTTCGAAGTTTCCTTCAACATCAGTAACGGCGCCCAGGGCGGGATTCGAACCAACAAGCAAGATCGTGGCGCCAATCAAAGGGTAGTCCCCTTGCAGGTCATTGATTTGTCCCTTAACAACCTGGGTTTGTGCAAACAGTGTGTGTGCGAGCAATATGAGAGAGACCGCCAATACTGATTTCAAATCTATTGTATTCATAGTAATGGGTAGATTTTGAATTTCGATGGTGAAACTAACGGTCGGAATACCCTACTAATAGAAGAACTCTATTGAACCAAGAGATGATTACCTTAAACCATAAAAATGCAGCTTTGAAGCTTTTTAGGCATACTTGGGGCCATGTTTCCCATCTTGGCCCATTAATTCGCGGTTTCAAAGTGAATATTTCAGGCTTCAGTACATGACGCACGTTTGAAATACCTTAAATACATAGTTTTAAGTATGATTTTGCAGCGCACTCTATGAAATTGAAATTGACAGAGCCTATCATACGCTGGATGGGAATTCCAATTGTAGCACTCATTGCACAAATTGCCATGCCCCATCACCTGGAAGAGAATCCACCGTGGGTAGTCTATCTTATCTCTTTGGCATTTACCGCTGTTTATTGGAATGGCGCTTGTCTGGTTATTTTTTATCTCAGAAGGAAGATTCCGGAAATCAACCGAACAAAAAGCCGATTGATATACAGTGCTGTTTTTATCATGATCTGGATGTCAATTGGAGGGCTACCGTTGAAATTGCTTTTTGGAGTAAGTAAATTTCAAGATTTACTCCAACCTTCTGAACATACATCGTTTATCCCCTTCAACTTTACGGCTGCAATTATCATCACACTGACCTATGAAGCGGTATACTTTTTTGAAAAGTGGAAGGTCGCTTTTCGACAAAATGAGGAACTGAAGAATCAACAGGTAAGAACGCAATTTGAAGTGCTTCAAAATCAGATGAGTCCACACTTCTTGTTCAACAGCTTGAATGCGCTCACGACTTTGATTGCCGAAAATCAAGAAACAGCCATAGAATTCACGCAAAAACTATCCGACGTTTATCGCTACATTCTGCAAACCAAGGACAAGGAATTGGTTCGATTGTCGGAGGAGCTGGAGTTTTCGAAAGCATACTTATTCCTGCTACAAATGCGGTATCCGGAAAATCTTGAAACTGAATTTTCTATAGATGAGAAATACCTTGATCAGTATACTGCCCCACTTACCATTCAGATGCTCATTGAAAATGGTGTCAAACACAATGTGATCTCTAAAACTCACCCGCTAAAAATTGAGATTTACGTCGAGAACGGACGCTCGATAGTGGTAAAGAACAACCTGCAAATCAAAAAGACCATTGAGAAATCCACAAAAACGGGACTAGCTAATATCAAAAAACGCTACCATTACCTGGGCAATCGTGAAATAGACATCATAACAACCGCCAAGAATTTTATGGTTGCCGTACCTCTCATCAATGTAATGCGTGAACAAGATTTTAAACGAGCCAGTGCGTAAATGAAAGTATTGATCATTGAAGATGAAGCGCCGGCTTTTCGGAGGTTACAGAAAATACTTGAAGAAACTGATTCAGAAATTGAAATTGTAGAAGTCATCGATAGTGTAGATGAATCCGTCAAATGGCTTCGGAATCACGAGGCACCGCACCTTATTTTCATGGACATTCAATTGAATGATGGCATCAGTTTCGAGATTTTCGAGCAGGTCAAAGTGACTGCACCTGTCATTTTCACGACAGCCTTCGACGAATACATGCTGCAAGCATTCAAGGTCAATAGCATCGATTATTTACTTAAACCTATACGTCCGGAAGAATTGACCCAAAGCCTGGAAAAATACCAGGAAATGCGCGAGAGTTTTAGTGGGCAAAGTGCTGTTAATCTCTCGGACCTTGTCAAGGAAATACGGCTGGATGACAAAAAATTTAAATCGAGGTTTCTGGCCAAACAAGGAGACAAGTTAATCTCGATCGAAACGGAAAATATTGCCTATTTCCAGAGTCGACACGGAGTGGTACATCTGGTGACATTTGATAATAAGAAATTCATATTAGATCATACACTTGACGAAGTTTCGAATGAAATCGATCCTGAAAAATTTTACCGAGCCAATCGGCAATTCATTGTCAGATTCAAGGCCATCGCCATGGTGCATCGTTACCACAAGGGAAAACTACTGGTGGAAATGACCACCAAAACCGACGAAGAGATCATCGTGAGTGCCGAGAAGGCGAGTTCATTTAAAGCCTGGCTGGATCAATGACAATCCTGAAAATGGATTTACAAATTGTCAATTAATCAATCCAACCCTATCATAATGAATGGCCCCCAGTATAACGGATCACCAAATTCATTCCTGATCTCCTTTTTCGCATCGATAAAAGCCTGACGTTTGTCACCGGTTTCAAACCACTTGCGATAGAATTTTACCATCAATTGTTGGGTGGCATCATCCGCTACTTTGAAAAGACTCATGATAATGTTATTGGCGCCAGCCACAAGGAAGGCTCGCTGCAAACCATAAACACCTTCTCCGGCTTCAATTTCTCCGAGGCCAGTTTCACAAGCAGATAGTACAACCAGGTCCGTCTGATCCAGATCCAGGTTCATCGCCTCATATGCTGTCAAAATACCATTGTCAATATTGTAATTAAACTTAGTTTCATTCAGGATGTCTCCAGCACCTGAAAGAAGTAAGCCTGTCTTCAATAACGGATTGTTATACGCTGCATTCGCCCGCAATTCCTCATCCAGTACACTTGCCTTTGCTGTTTCACTTTGGAAAAACCCATGGGTGGCCACATGGAAAATTCTTGGATTAGAAATGGACTTAATCGCTTGCTCACTGGCATTCTGCTCCGTGAAATCATTGATTTTCCAACCTCGATCACCCAGGTACTCTTTCAATTCTACTATTTCCTTTTTTGTTCCTGGCAAATCGCTGATTACTTCTGCTGTAGCTCTGGTAAGGCCCGAATTGGCCACGGGTTTTCCAGGCTGAGTATCTACATAGAACTTAGGGTTACCAAAAAGCATGGCCACCTGATTACCAGGCTGCTCTGTTAGCGACTTTTTCTCTTTTGATTGCTGCAAATGAAGGTCCTTGGTATTACTCAACAGTACAATATTTGAATTGTCCAGGACATATCTGCCATCCGGCGTAGGAATCGCTTCTACATTGATCTGGTTATAGACACCATCAGGTGATAAGTACAGTTTCGAAATAGTACCCAATTCATTGGTAATGGGAGCCCAAAATTGATCGTAGGAGAACTTATCCTTCAATTTAAATTTGATACTGTTGCGGTAATATTTTAAATATTTTTTTTCCAGGTCCTTACCATTGGCGAGCAATACTGCTTTTGGGCGTGACTTCTTTTCTCCAGTCACGTAGAGCATGGCATACATGACAGAATCTGTGAATGTGTGATCAAACACCCTGAAACGCACCATTTCCATTGCTACCTCCTGTTCTTTCAAAGTAGCCTTGACATCTTTCCAGCTAGTGGCTTTCTTTTCCAGTTCCTTTCCAAATATCTCTGACTTTAAGCTGAGTTCTTTTTCCAGCAACTCCACCTCGCTGGTTAGTGCCGAACGATTAATACCGTTTTCAGCCAGTTGCTGTGGCCCCATAGAAAGCGCGGTGGTCAACATTTCCTTTTTGGTCACCCAATTGGCATAGGCTTCTTTGAGTTCTTCATCTCCACTGTTGTTGATTCGTTGCCTGATTTTAATAGACGAGTTCAGCAGGAGGGCCTTGGTCAATAACGCATTATTAAACAATTCACCCAGGTACTTACTGTTTCGGTTTTTGCTTACTACCAGCGTATTATAGAACTCATAGTCCGTTTTGATCGTATTCCAAAACTTCGTTTTTTCTCGCTCAGATAGCGCTGGAAAATAGTTAGCGATAAAATCCTGATAGTTGCTCAATACGGATTCCATCTGCTGCTGAGACTTTTTCCAGTCTCCTTGCATGTAGTAAGTTTTTGACAACTTGGACTGTACTTTCACAAATTCCGGGTGACTATCACTGAAGAATTTTTCATATTGTTTTTTGGCCTCTTCGTAGAATCGCTCTGCCCTGTTATAGCGCCTCTGTCGATAGTAGATATCCCCCTTGAGCACGTTGATCGTTGCTGCATTGATATTGTTTCTACGTCCAATTTTAGAACTCCAAATGCGACCTGCATCGTCGAGGTAAGTAAATGCAATATTGTATTGCTCTGCAGCAATATTCACAATAGCCAGGTTTTTCAAGATCTCGGCATAAGTTGGATTTGAGGCACCTAATTTGGCACCAATGATTCTTTCTGCCTGAGTGAATAGGTCCTGCACTTCTTTCAAAGGAGCCCCCTGATAGTATTTCACTAAGGCCAATTCTGAGATAGACTTGGCTACATCAACGTGCTCCGAACCAAATTGCATCTTCTGGATAGCAATAGCATTGACCAGCAGCGATTCTGCTTTATCATAATCACCGATGGTGCTATAGACCTCAGCCAGCCTAATCATGGAAGGAACTATTTTGGTAGACTCATCTCCGAAAACCGAACGTGACAAGATGTTGGCTCTTCGACCCAGATTTTCTGCCTGAGTATATTCTCCTCTCGTAAGCAGCAATTCCGAACGCAATACCAAAGGTTCATTCAGCTGGCGGCTATTGGGACCAAATTGGCTCTCACGTTCCTCAAGGGTAAATTCAAGAATTTCGTCTGCTTCACTGAGTCGACCCAATTTGATGTAAAGTCCCGCCAGGTCTACATAAGAAGTTACTGCAGTTTCTGTGGTGAGTGCACCTTGTTCTTGAAGCTTATATGATTCATCGAGATTGTCTTCAGCTTCATCATAAAGTCCTTTGATACCGAAAAGTTTGGCTTGGGTAATCAGTGCCAGAGAGGCTGCAGTTTTGGCCTCACGGGTTTTCAGTTCATCAAAAATTGCAAGTGCCGTATTGATATTTTCTTCTGCTTTTTCATAAGCTCCGATCTTAATCTGCAAGCCGGCAATCTTCTTCAGTTCATCTCCATACGCAATGTCTTTGTTGTCATACTTCTTCCGTGATGTCAATAACGCCTCATCCAGAATTTCACCTGCTTTCCTGTAATTATCCGTTTCCTGGTAGTAAGCTGCCAGGTGATTTAAGATATCAAGATATGCCACATGGCCTTCCATGATCTCAGGTTTCACAATCTTCTCAAAACTCTCCTCGTACGCCGCTTTGGCTTCGCTGAATTTGTCAGAATAATCAATCCAGAAATTGGCGATATCGATTTTGGTCAGGTGGTATTCTGGTGATTCAGCACCATACAAGTACCATTTGATCTGCAATACTTCGTTGAGGTATGTTTCTGTATTTTTTACGGATCCCTTCAAGAGCGCTACCAGATTCGTCAACTCCAGAAGCTCAATTCTGTATCCATGATTTTCGGGAATACTGGATTCACCCAAAAGGCTATTCAGGCGATCTTCCAAAGACTCAACATCTTCATTGATCAGTCGGTAGTTGAGTCGAATGAGGTCATCTGCCAAACGATATATGCTTGCTCTTGGATACTCCTTGGAGATCGTTTTCTTAAATTCTGCTGAAACAACCTTAATTTTACTGGTGTTGCCATTTTCGAAGTAAGCCTTCATGAGGCTTTCCCGAATGGACATTAGTAATTGATGCGAATTGGCATATTTCCTCCCTGCTTTCAGGTAAATGTCCTGATAACGCTTAGCTTGAGCTTCTACACTTAACCCATTTTCTTCCAACAACTTGGTATTTAAGTATTGGTTCTCCGCATAGAGAATATGTGTCTTTCCAAGCTCGCGATCAATCCATTGCTCATTGTAAACAAAGGCAGAGTCAGATCTAAGATAGTCTCCCATTTTCCGTAGTGCATTGGCTTTTGCTATTAGGATACTAGCAAATGATTCTCTCGGTTCAAGGTCCTTCTTACTCGCACCTAATACGCGATCATTAAAAAAATCCGTTAAGCTATCAACCACTACAATAGATCTTCGATAATATCCTTTCCCTGTCAATACTTGTGCCCATAGCACATCCAATTCCGCTTCAAAGTTTTCCGGGATATCCCCCGTCTGAGCTACCACCGTTCGAGAATTTTCGATATAGTCTCCAGCCAGACGAAAGTTTCCATAAGCCACAAGAACTTTAGCAGCCTCTTTCAACAAATAACCATGCTCAGCAGGATTTTCAGCATTGACTGATTCACTCAATTTGATGGCTTCTTCCAGACCAGGTTCAACTTCAGACAACAGGCCTAAACCAAAATTGTATTGTGCTTTACGCAATAGGACATTGGCCAGTACCGAACTGTTTTCACCTAATTTTTTTCGAACTTTCTTTTCTATTTTTCCTATGCCTTTTCGCGCTTTTGCATAGTCACCATAGACATAATAGGCGTCTAGTTTGACGAATGATTTTTCCCAGTTTTGAGCAGATATGGGGAACGAGCCGATTACTAAAAAAGCAATCAGCAAGCATCGGAGGAAGCTCGGCATGATTAAAAGTTGATTATTTTTATAAAAATATGGACTTTTTTTATATTATCCCATGAGATTTTCAAGAATCTCAATTGCAGCGGAGGCGATAACAGTCCCAGGGCCGAATATGGCAAGCACACCATGATCTCTTAAAAACTGGTGATCACTTTCCGGAATGATTCCTCCAGCCACCACAGCAATGTCTGACCTACCAATTTTTCCCAATTCCTGGATCAATTCAGGAACAAGGGTCTTGTGTCCCGCCGCAAGTGAAGAGGCCCCAACGATATGTACATCATTTTCGGCCGCTTGCATGGCCACTTCTGCCGGAGTTTGAAACAACGGACCAACATCTACGTCAAAACCTAAATCGGCAAAGCTGGTAGCGATGACTTTAGCACCCCTATCATGGCCGTCCTGCCCCATTTTAGCAATCATGATTCTGGGCCGACGACCTTCTTGTTCCTCAAATTTATCTGCCAGTTCTCTGGCTTTAAGGAATGTTTCATTTTGTTTAATTTCTGAAGAATACACTCCGCTTATGGTTCTTGTATTTGCCTTATACCGTCCGAAACTCTTTTCCATTGCCTGTGAGATCTCTCCGAGAGTAGCCCTGTACCGGGCTGCATCAACTGCCAGTTCCAGCAAATTACCGTCTCCTGAACTTGCGCATATTGCTAGTCTTTGCAGTGCCTGATCCACCGCATCATTATCTCTTTCAGCCTTTAAAGTGGTCAATCGATCCAACTGACTCTTCAATACTTTCTGATTGTCAACTTCCAACAGGTCAATCTCTGTCTTATCATCGGTTTGGAAATTGTTTACACCTACTATGGTCTCCTTGCCAGTATCAATTCGGGCTTGTTTTATTGCAGCCGCTTCCTCGATCTTCATTTTAGGATACCCTTGTTCAATCGCCTTGGCCATCCCTCCCATGGTGTCTACTTCCTGCAAAATTTCCCAGGCTTTGTCCATTAGTTCGGTTGTCCTTTTTTCCACTTCGTAGGAGCCTCCCCAGGGGTCTATCACACGTGTGATATCCGTCTCTTTCTGCAAAAATAATTGTGTTTCGCGCGCAATCTTGGCACTATAATCGGTAGGAAGTGCGATAGCTTCATCAAGGGCATTGGTATGAAGGCTTTGGGTGTGTCCAAACACCGCCGCCATGGCTTCAGTACAGGTTCGCGCTACATTGTTGTACGGATCCTGTGCAGTAAGGCTATACCCTGAAGTTTGGCTGTGTGTCCTCAGCGCCAACGATTTTGGGTTTTTCGGATTAAACTGTTTCACTAGCTTGGCCCAAAGCACCCTGGCTGCCCGCATCTTGGCAATCTCTGTTAATAGGTCCATACCGATTCCCCAAAAAAACGATAAACGTGGCGCAAAAGCATCTATGTCTATTCCAGCTTCCAGTCCTTGCCGGATATATTCGACACCATCTGCAAGGGTAAAGGCCAACTCTATCTCAGCCGTAGCTCCGGCTTCATGCATATGATAGCCACTGATACTGATCGAATTGAATTTTGGCATATGTACGGAAGTATACTTAAATATATCTCCAACGATCCGCATGGATTGCGCCGGCGGGTAGATGTAAGTATTTCGCACCATGAACTCTTTGAGGATATCGTTCTGTATGGTACCCGCCAATTGATCTGGAGCAACACCCTGCTCCTCCGCTGCAACGATGTAAAAGGCCATGATAGGAATTACCGCCCCATTCATAGTCATGGAAACCGACATTTTATCTAATGGGATTCCATCAAACAAAGTTTTCATATCCAGAATAGAATCAATGGCTACTCCTGCCTTGCCAACATCTCCTTTTACCCTTTGGTGATCACTGTCATAACCACGGTGGGTAGCCAGATCAAATGCGACTGATAATCCCTTTTGACCTGCAGCCAGATTTCTTCTATAAAAAGCATTGGACTCTTCCGCAGTTGAGAACCCGGCATATTGTCTGACGGTCCAGGGCCTCAATGTGTACATGGTACTATAAGGACCTCTTAAATAAGGAGGAATCCCTGCGGAAAAGCCTTCTTGTGGAAAAGGACTCGGAGCGGGAAGTTCTTGCTGAAAAGGTGCTATTAGCAATTCATAGTCTGGAAGGTCTTTTACGCTATTTTGCATGACTTTCCAGACTTCCCTACAAAATGCGTCGGTCAGGTGGTCCAGTGAATAAGATCCGGCACTCACATCTCCAATTTCTTCTAGTCGTGATTCATATCGCAGGAGATTACCAATATTACGGGCAATCCGGCGGTCAAATTCGACAGACTTGAATGGGTGTATAGAAAAACTGATGGCATCGCAGCCACCAAGAATAGAGGCCAATCCAGCGGTAGTCAAGCTTAGCAAGTCTTTCTCAGATTCGCCGGTTGATACTGGTAACGCAACTATTGCAAACTCACCTGTCTGTTGCCTCCACTGTTGCAAAGCCTGACCGATAAATATCAGGGACCTCAACCTAACCAGTTCAGCATAAAAGCGATGTTCTGGATAAAGAATGATCGTCGTATCATCAAATGATTGATCGCACTTTAATAAATCGATAAATACATGAGCTGTATGTTCTACCAAACTTGCAGCATCGAATGCCTTTGTATCGATTCCAAATGATCGAACTCTTGTAGACTTTTGGGTATCAATTTTATCCTGCCCAAACAAGTAACCCGTCAGTTTTCCCTGTTCAACCTCTAGACTGTCCTGATAAGTTTGAAATAGATCTGTTGAGATTCCTAAGAATGAAAGAGAACAAAATTGTGGTTGAATACCAGCTACTACCTGAGTTATATCAATAGATGGATCAGTGATTCTGAAGAAAACACCATCTACTCCTGCCTTCAAGGCTTGTAATGCCTGTTGGTTCGCTGCTTTCTCAGCTCCTACATTTACTTCTATTGATTCCAGTAATTGCCATCTCTTAATCTGGCGTTCCTTAAAAAATTGCCCAAGGTATCGAGCATGCTTTACAGAACTTTGATCGTAATATCCAAAAGCATTCAAATGCCGGTCGAAGGACCAGGTTAATGAGTCCTCCAGCGATGCTCCTTTAATATCAGCTGTAGCCCTGGCAACCCAACCGTCATTATCGATTTTTTTAAATTCCTCAAAATCAGGCATTACACAATCAACATTTAAAGTATTAAGGTAAAATTAGCGCTTTGTTAAAAACAATCTTGATATAGTTCAAACTGTAAAAAATTGAGAATTGTATTTTTCAAAGAACTTTAGTCTGAATATCGGCAAAACAGGTGTCAAATGAGTTTTCGAAAAAGTCAATAGGAAAACAATTTTTTTCTTAAAAAAGTTTGAATCAATTTTGATGTCCCCTTAAAGTTAAGCGAGGGGAAATAAACACTCAAGAGACCGCCGAAAGACGCTTGTCCATGTACACAAAAACCTGGGAAAAATGCCTCCAATTCATTCAGCAGCGCATTCCTGCTCAAAGTTATAAAACTTGGTTTTTGCCTATTCAACCTATCAAGCTTGAAAACAAAGTACTTACCATTCAGGTACCAAGTCAGTTTTTCTACGAATGGTTAGAGGAAAACTACGTCCATCTCTTAAAACAAGCCATACAAACCGAAATAGGCCCTGAAGGCAGATTGGAATATTCTGTTGTGGTCGACAGGGGTGATGAAATGGTTCAACCCTATACAGTAAACGTCTCTGGAGTTGTAAATAGCCAGAATAAAGCACGTGTAAACGGTTTTGATCAATATAAGAACCCTCAGTTCATTCAGGAACTGGCCTCGGATTCGAACCTCAATCCCACCTATCTTTTTGAAAATTTCATAGAAGGAGACTGCAATAGACTTGCAAGGTCTGCCGGATACGCAGTTGCGAAGAAGCCTGGTGTAACATCCTTCAATCCATTAATGATCTATGGCGGCGTAGGGTTGGGGAAAACTCATCTGGTACAGGCCATAGGAAATGAAATAAAACAGAACCATCCTGAGAAATACGTTTTCTACGTTGCTTCGGAGAAATTCACGACGCAGTTTATCGATGCGTTGAAGAACAATAGTATTCAGGAGTTCATCGCTTATTATAGAAACGTAGATGTTCTCATCCTGGATGATGTGCAGTTTCTGAAGGAAAAGGAAAAAACTCAGGAAATCTTCTTCCACATTTTCAACCACCTTCATCAGAGTGGCAAGCAAATCATCATGACAAGTGATTGTGCTCCCCGAGATCTGAAAGGCTTACAGGAAAGATTAGTTTCCCGGTTTAAGTGGGGCCTGACAACCGACTTGCAAACACCAGATTTCGAGACGCGGATGGCGATCATCCTAAAGAAACTTCAGGCAGACGGAATTAGAATACCCGATCAGGTCGTTGAATATTTGGCATATTCGGTTGATACCAATATTCGGGAACTCGAAGGTGTCATCATTTCGTTGATTGCGCACGCTTCTCTTACCAAAGATCAGATTGATCTGGAGTTAGCTAAGCAAACACTAAAAAACATTGTCACTGATATTGATTCAGAAGTAGGTATCGATTACATCCAGAAAACTGTTTCCGATTACTTCAAAGTCGATCAGGATGACCTGAAGGCTAAAACAAGAAAACGAGAAATCGTTATTGCCCGACAGGTGGCCATGTATTTCTCTAAAGATTACACCAATCATTCCTTAAAATCCATTGGCTATCATTTCGGCGGACGCGACCACAGTACTGTGATCCATGCTGTCCAATCAGTGAATGATATGATGGACACCAATTCGAAATTTCGCTATTCTATCGATGAGCTCAAAAAGAAGCTCAAGATGCGCACAACCTAGAGAATTTTCCCACTATTTTTCAGGCCGTATCCTTCTACCTATCTTGGTAAGATGAAAAGGATTTTTTCAATCCTGTGGATCTTAATCTTATGTAAGGCCTGCTCACCTGCTACGGACTCAGCCTCCATGAGAATTTTCGTTGCAGCCAGTTTAGCGCCAGTTTTACAAGAATTGACCACAATTTTTGAACAACAGCAAGGTGTTCAACTTGTTATTAACGCTGCTTCAAGTGGCACACTTGCTCGCCAAATCCAGCAAGGAGCCCCTGCAGATTTATTCATATCTGCCAATGAAAAATGGGTAAGAGTTCTAAGTAATGAAGGCATGATAAGTAAACACACGAGGCTACCTGTGATGAATCAATTGGTACTGATCACTACTCCTAACAGTCCATTAGACTCTATCTCATTATTACCTGGTTTAGATTTTTCTCGTCTTCTTGCAAACAGCAAACTCGCCATCGGCGATCCTAATCACGTCCCGGCAGGTCAATATGCGCGGCAGGCGATCGACTATTTAGGGTGGAACCTAGCTCCTGATCAAACCCTATTAACTAAAGACGCCAGAGCGACGCTGGTGACCGTGGAATTAGGAGAGACTGGCCTGGGTATCGTATATAGGACGGATGCGGAAAAGTCCGGGAAGGTGAAAATAATTGGCACATTTCCAGCCAGAACTCACCAACCCATAAACTATTTTGCAGGTATTTGTAGTGAAAATCGTTTATCAACTAACTTTATCAACTTCCTACATACTCCCGAAGCTTTTGCTGTTTGGAAAAACCATGGATTTGCTCCCTGACTTATCTTGACATTTAGCGAATCGACATATCAAGCCATTTTTCTATCTGTTGAGGTGGGTGTGCTCAGTACATTAGCCTCACTCCCTTTTGCAATTCTACTGGGGTATTTTATGGCTCGAAGAAATTTTTTGGGGAAACCAATCCTGGAGAGTGTGATCCACCTCCCTTTGGTCATGCCTCCGGTAGCCACTGGATATTTACTTCTGCTCATTTTCGGAACCCGTGGAATCATTGGAAGCTGGATATTTGAAACGTTTAATCTGCGATTGGCCTTTGCCTTCCCTGCTGCGGTACTTGCTTCGATTGTCGTGGCCTTCCCGCTTATGGTTCGTTCAATCCGAACTGCCATAGAGCTAGTGGATCCCAAACTTGAACAAAGTTCCAGGCTGTTAGGAGCTAGCCAATGGCGTACCTTGATAAAAATCACCATTCCTCTGGCCTCTCCTGGAATCATTTCGGGAGCAGTATTAGCCTTTGCACGATCACTAGGAGAATTTGGAGCTACTATCTCATTTGCCGGTAACATTCCCGGGGAGACGCAAACCTTACCCCTGGCGATCTACTCCAACATGCAATCTCCAGGAAATGAGCAGAACACTTACGTTCTTGTGGCCATAGCCGTAATCATATCTTTCATTGCGATGATCCTTTCAGAATGGTCCATTAGAAAAATGAAGCCTTATGGTTAGTATCGACTATCAACTGGATCGCGGAGCTTTTCAATCCCAGATGAGCGTTACTTTTCCAATGGGCATAACAGGCATCTATGGACCTAGTGGCTCCGGAAAAACGACCTTATTGAATGTCATCGCAGGAATCGACTGCCCTGATTCAGGGCATATCAAGATTGGAGATCGTATCCTTCTAGATACGATAAACAACATCAACGTAAACCTATCTAAGCGGAATGTGGGATACGTTTTTCAGGAAGGAAGGCTTTTCCCTCACCTTAGTCTCGAGCAAAACCTAAAGTATGGCATTAAAAATTCGAATAAAAATCAGATATCTTTTGATGAAGTTATCGACCTGCTTGAACTAAGTAATCTTATAAATTCCAAACCACACCAGCTCTCCGGAGGGGAACAACAGCGTGTTGCCATTGGCAGAGCGTTATTGTCTTCTCCAGACATTTTACTTCTGGATGAACCCTTTTCTGCACTAGACGTGCAACTCCGAGATCAGATTCTGCCTTTCATCTATCAGATTCACAAACGCATTGAAATCCCGATCCTTGTCGTGAGTCATGATTTATCGGAATTGTTAAAACTATCCCCAAATCTATTATGCATCCGGGATGGACATCAAGTCGCTCATGGTTCATTCATTGACCTCATTCAACAACCAGAAACGCAAGTCATATTCGGTAATCGGCCTCTGATCAACTGTTTTGAAATGCAACCGGTAGTGACTGGAAAAAAGGAAGAACTTCAGACCCTGAAATGGCAATATGCCGACAAGGAGGTATTTATTAAATGTCAACGAACGCAATTCAGTGATAATGTCCCTGTAAGAGTATTCTTACAGGCGGATGACATCTCACTTTCACTGAATCGAGTAGAGGGAGTCACAACACAAAATCAATTACCTGGAAAAGTGATCCAGTTGATTCCAAGGAACAGCGCTATCATTTGTTTGGTAGACATTGGCTTTCCCCTGTTGGTCGAGATTACCCACGACTCTCAGCAAAGATTGAACATAGATGAAGGCACCTTTCTATGGTGCCTGTTCAAGTCTGTAGCGATTGGTTTGGCTTGATCATAACTTCTTGTTTCGTCAATTCTGTGTCCTTAATGTTAACGCCACTAAATTAAAATCGATATGGATAATAAACCTGTCTCCCATTCCTATCGATACCAACGACGGTAACCCTTCCTCTGATTCGGGACAACAAGTCTGAAAGTTGTTCGGGCGTGTCCATCGACCGACCATTGATAGAGGTGATGATAAAGCCTTCAGGAATATCTAACCGCGCAAAGAACCCCCGTCGGTCGAAATCAATGACCCTTACTCCGCCGGAAACTTCAAAAGCGTCTCGCTCAACTTTCGAAAGTGCTTCGAACGTAGCTTGCAAGTCCTCTGAGTAAAAGGTCACTCTTCGCAAGATCTCTGTAGTTCCTTCTCTGTTGGTCAGCGTCAGTGCTTTGTTAAGTGTACGATCGTCTCGCCTGACAACCAGCTCAATCTCGTCTCCCGGATACAATCCAGCAAGGTATTCTTCGAGATTGGCCTTAGAGTCTACTTTTTGTCCATTGGCTCTCAAAATCACATCTCCTTTTTCTAAACCCGCACTCTCCGAAGCACTGTTTCTTGCTATACCTGTAACCAATACTCCTTGCAAATTTTTCAACTCCAATCGATCAGCAATTTCACTATCGATATCCAAAAACTCTGCACCGGTCAAAGCTTTTTGCACCTGGCCGTACTCCACCAGATCTGTATATACTTTTTTCACAATATCGACAGGAACCGCAAACCCATAGCCTGCATAAGAGCCGGTTCTGGATAAAATCGCCGTATTGATCCCAATTAGTTCTCCTTTTTTATTGACTAACGCCCCTCCACTATTCCCAGGGTTAATGGCTGCATCTGTCTGAATAAAGGATTCAATGGGAAATCGATCACGCAAAATGTTGATATTTCGCCCCTTTGCACTTACTATTCCTGCTGTAACGGTAGAGGTCAGGTTAAACGGGTTGCCTACTGCCAATACCCACTCCCCTACATTCACATTTTTGGATTGGCCAAGTGGAATAGCGGGCAACTTCGTGTCTTGAACTTTGATTACTGCCAGATCGGTGGAAGGGTCCGTACCTATCAATTCGGCATCGTAAATTTTCTTTCCTGCTGTTACTCTTATGACATCAGCATCTTCTATAACATGATTATTGGTGACGATGTAGCCATCTTCGGACAGAATCACCCCTGACCCGGAACTTACTTTTTGGGAGCTCCTGGGCTCAAAGAACCAATCGAATATGTTTCGCCCAAGGTATTCATACTCCGTAGATGTCTGGATAAAAACAACACTTGTGGTACTGGTATGAGAAGCTTCTACAAAGTCTTCCCGAAAAAAGCTGGTGTCTATCTCTGTTGACGTTTTTGAAGCGAAGGACTCATCAGGCGATACATGATAATTTAAAAACTGAGCAGGGACATCCTGTCCCAATTCAGAAATGATCTCAGATTTGTACCATTCGGCTCCAATAATCAGCCCTAAAAACCCCGTTGAAAATCCTATAATCGCCGTAAGCAATGCTCGTCTCATAATTATATTTTTACTTTCCATCAACTTCAGTTCACTAAAGTGAACAAGTCCATCAATTCAGAAATTCCTTAAAATCAACATCTCTTATTCGGTTCTGGCAAGATAAGATCTCTGGCATTAAGGCTCATCTCATGGATACCTTCTTTATTTCGAAAGTTATTTACTGCAAAGTGAAAAAATTGTTTCAATATTGTTGGACGTGTGCGCTTATTTTTGCGCAACGCCTAACCTAAATATGGGAATCCGAGCAATACTAAGTAAGCCGTTTGCTTCACTGGTTGTCAAAGACCAAAATAAGTGGTCTAAGGAACCAGGGAAGTATCAGCAAGCTACCTTCGAAAATCTGATCCAGATTGGCAGAAGAACAACTTTTGGAGAAGATCATGGTTTTGATGAAATTAAAAATCATGACGACTTTAAAAAACAAGTACCGATTCGTGATTACGAAGGACTTTCACCTTACGTGAATCAAATCCTGGAAGGTAAATCTGATGTTTTATGGAAAGGAAAACCCACCTATTTCGCAAAAACATCCGGCACAACAAGTGGCACAAAATACATCCCTATCACCAAAGACTCCATACCTAATCACATCAATAGCGCCAGAAATGCCCTTCTTTCTTATGTACATGAATCAGGCAACGCGGATTTTCTGGATAGAAAATTGATTTTCCTATCAGGAAGCCCAACCATGGACCAACGAGCTGGTATTCATACGGGTAGATTATCCGGGATTGTCAATCACCATGTACCTTCATATCTGAGGACGAACCAAATGCCCTCTTACGAAACTAATTGCATTGAGGACTGGGAGCAAAAAGTAGACACCATCGTGAAGGAAACCAGCGATCAGGACATGGCACTGATTTCAGGAATTCCACCCTGGGTTCAAATGTACTTTGATCGATTAGTGGAGAAAAAGGGGATGCCCGTCAAGGATATTTTCCCGAATTTCTCGCTCTTCGTCTACGGAGGAGTGAATTTTGAACCCTATCGGAAAAAGCTCTTCGAAACCATAGGCAAAACCATTGATTCCATAGAAACTTATCCCGCTTCTGAAGGATTCATAGCCTATCAGGATTCGCAGGATGCAGATGGCCTATTACTCCTTGCAAACAGTGGCATATTCTTTGAGTTTATTCCTGCAGACAAATATTTTGATGAAAACCCTCCTCGATATACAATTGATGAAGTTGAGATAGGAGTGAATTATGCAGTGATTATTAAC
This sequence comes from Cyclobacteriaceae bacterium, assembly GCA_965215825.1. Classification (GTDB taxonomy): domain Bacteria; phylum Bacteroidota; class Bacteroidia; order Cytophagales; family Cyclobacteriaceae; genus JAWPMT01. The sequence continues at coordinate 5,504,406 of CBDCEM010000003.1, forward strand.
AGCAATGCTGGCCTGTGGGGTTATTCCATCGGAGACACTGTAAAATTTGTGAGCAAATCACCACACAGGTTGCTAGTTACGGGACGTATCAAACATTTTATTTCAGCATTCGGTGAACATGTGATCGGCGAAGAAGTTGAAAGAGCAATGAAACTTGTCTGCGAAGAACATCCTGGGACCGAATTGGTTGAATTCACAGTCGCTCCCAATGTGACTCCAAAGGAGGGGTTACCCCGACATGAATGGTACATTGAGTTCGCAAATGAACCTGACGACCTCTCCTCTTTCACAAAAAGTTTAGATTTGCACCTTCGTAAGCTCAACTCCTATTATGACGACCTTATTGATGGGGCCATTTTGGAGGAGCTGAAGATCATCAGATTGCAAAAAAATGCTTTTATCGATTACATGAAATCCATAGGAAAACTGGGTGGGCAAAACAAAGTTCCCCGCTTGTCAAATGACAGAAAAATTGCTGACCAGTTGATCCATCATTCCCTGAAATAAAACTTTGGAAAAGCCCAAAAAACGTATTGCAATTCTCGGATCTACAGGTTCTATTGGCACTCAAACCCTAGAAGTCATCGAGCAGCATACAGATCGATTCAGTGTAGAAGTACTTACAGCCAATAACAACGCACATTTACTTATCCAACAGGCCAGTCGGTTCAAACCCAATGTAGTGGTCATTGGAAATGACACGCTCTACGACCAGGTCTTTTCAGCCTTGGATTCGCTGGACATCAAAGTATATGCCGGAGACAATGCACTTTCAAGCGTGGTTCAAATGGACACTGTCGATATTGTGCTCACTGCTCTTGTTGGTTATTCAGGGCTGAAGCCTACCATCGCCGCCATCGAAGCAGGGAAACCAATTGCTTTGGCCAACAAAGAAACACTTGTGGTGGCCGGGGAACTGGTTACAAGGCTGGCGCAGGAAAAAGGAGTCAACATTCTTCCGGTAGACTCGGAGCACTCAGCAATATTTCAATGCCTGGTAGGAGAATTCCATAATCCAATTGAAAAACTAATTCTCACTGCCTCTGGCGGCCCATTCAGGGGCAAGAGTCGAGATGAATTATTAAAAGTCACCAAGCAGCAGGCATTGAAGCATCCAAACTGGGACATGGGGGCAAAAATCACCATAGATTCCGCTAGTTTGATGAACAAAGGTCTGGAAGTAATTGAAGCCAAATGGCTTTTCGGCATTGGACTGGATAAGATTGAAGTAGTGGTTCACCCACAGTCCATCATCCATTCCATGGTCCAATTTGAAGATGCTTCCATCAAAGCACAACTTGGACTACCTGATATGCGTATTCCTATTCAGTTTGCCTTAGGCTATCCTGAGCGACTGAAATCTGATTTTCCAAGGTTCGATTTCATGGACTATCCGTCGCTGACGTTTGAAAAGCCAGATACATCGACATTTAGGAATCTGGCATTGGCTTACGAGGCGATGAAATCAGGAGGAAACAAACCTTGTATCCTTAATGCGGCTAATGAAATTGCTGTGGATGGGTTTTTGAAAGATAAGATAGGATTCCTGGAAATCTCTGATGTGATCGGGCAATGTCTCGAAAAAGTGGATTTTGTGAGGCAACCTATTTTAGAAGATTTTGTAAATACAGATAAAGAGACAAGAATAAAAGCGAGAGAATTTGTAGCGTAATGGAAACAATTATTATGACGGTCCAGCTATTGCTGGGTCTATCCATACTTGTAGGAGTACACGAGTGGGGCCACCTTGCGGCGGCCAAAGCCTTCGGCATGCGTGTCGAAAAGTACTCCATTGGATTTCCACCGAAGATCTGGGGTAAAAAATTTGGTGAAACGGAATACTCTATCGGAGCCATTCCATTGGGAGGTTTTGTTAAAATATCGGGGATGATCGATGAATCACTGGACACAGAAAGTCTAAGTGAAGAGCCCGAACCATGGGAATTTCGAGCTAAGCCAGCCTGGCAGCGACTGATCGTTATGTTGGGCGGGATCATCGTTAATGTGATCACGGGTATCATTGTCTTCATTGCACTTACTTATTCCCAGGGAGAAACTTATCTCTCCAAGGAAGACCTTAACAAACATGGGATCATGGCCTATGAGTTAGGTGAAAAAATTGGCTTTCAAACCGGAGATAGAATTATCAACATCAACGGGCAGGACTATGAGAAATTCCGTGACCTGATCAGCCCTGACGTGTTGTTGGGTACCGATGGCTATTACACAGTTTCAAGAAATGGCCAGGAAGTACGGATTGACATTCCAAACAGCTTCCTCGATGATTTTTCTGAAGGTCGTGAGGCAACCCCATTTATCACGGCACGAGCACCGTTTGAGATCGGCAGGATTCCTGAAGGGAGCAACGCCATTCAAGGTGGGCTACAAGTGGGTGATCAAATCAAAGTTCTGGCAGGTCAACGCATTCAGTTTTACGATCAAATAGGACCTATTCTTGAAAAGAAAAAGAACGGTAATGTCGATATGGTTGTGGATCGCGATGGTGAAACCATCAATCTGAATCTGTTAGTTGACGAAGACGGAAAATTAGGTTTCTTCCCGGTTTCCATTTTGGAGTATTCCCGAAACGAATTTTCATTTGGCGAATCCGTATCTCGCGGAACGACCAGGGCATTTAGCGTTGTATGGGTGAATATTAAAGCTTTTGGCAAGATCTTCTCCGGAGACATATCTCCAAGAAAATCACTTTCAGGCCCCATTGGTATTGCCGGATTGTTTGGGGGCAATTGGGACTGGGTCAACTTCTGGAACATTACCGGTCTTTTATCGATGGTCCTTGCTTTCATGAACTTACTACCTATTCCTGCTTTGGATGGTGGGCACGTGATGTTCCTAACATGGGAAATGGTCACTGGCAGAAAACCTTCAGATAAATTCCTGGAAAATGCTCAGAAAGTGGGCATGGTACTTATCCTGGGCTTGATGGTCTTTGTGATCTTTAACGATATTTCGAAGTTTTTCTAACCCTCTGGGTTCATAATACAAAATTGATAGGCTCGGGAAATTCCCGGGCTTTTTTTTTGCACCCTACTATCTTCTAAATAGGATCTACTAAAGGTCTATGGTTTTGTTGAGAAGAAGCCAAATCGCCTTTAAGAAACTCAATTACTGCCTTTGAAACGACTTATTGTGTAAAATTCCTCTGGTCCTACTCTACATACTCAAGTGTTTTGACAGTTTATTCTATGAAATTAGTATTGGATTTAATGAAAGCTGTTAAATTTTCATGTTCGTAAGCACCAGCTCATGAATTTCACCGAAGAACAAAACGACATCATCCATTCCGGTACTGACCTCAAGGTAAACGCAGTGGCCGGATCTGGTAAAACTTCTACGCTACTGGCTTATGCCGGACAGCATCCCGACAAACGAATCCTCTATCTGGTTTTTAATAAATCGGTAAAAGAAGAAGCGAAGCTGAAATTTCAAACACAGGGATTAAGAAATGTCACGATAGAAACCGCGCACTCCCTGGCATATGGCACCATGCGAAGACGAGGCCCGATGGAACTCAGGCATCAAGGCTATACCGCCTTTGATATAAGAGAGTTACTTCAATTCTCGATGGGTGACCTGATCACGGAAATGAAAATTGCCAGCCATGTGACAAAAATGGCTTCTTGTTTTTGCAATGGTCAGGAAAGACTGCTCAAAGACTGCCCTTATCTCACCTACTTGCCGGTTGGTCCCGAGAAACAATTTGCCGAAGAATATTTTGACCTGATCCATCGATCAACACGTGATTTTTTGGGAATGATGCATCGAGGCAAACAGCCCATCACACATGAATTCTACTTGAAGCAATACCAACTTACTCAACCACAACTCAATTATGACATTATCCTCTTTGATGAAGGTCAGGATGCTTCTGGTGTGATGCTGGATATCTTTTTACAACAATCTGCCAGGAAAGTCATCGTTGGGGATCAGAATCAACAGATTTACAGTTGGCGCTATGCAATCAATGCGTTGATGGAAGTGGATTTCGAGGAAAAAGTTTTGACCAATAGCTTCCGATTTCCTCAGGACATAGCAGACATGGCCAATGACGTCCTGGGTAGAAAGTCTCACCTCGACTTTCCTGAAAGTCCTAAAATCAAGGGATTAGGTCAAAGCAAGTTAGTAAGCCATCCGACTAAAGCGACTTTAGGCAGGACAAATGCCGGCATATTGGTTAGTGCCATCGACCAATTGATCGAAGAAAAAGAAATTGAGTCTCTGTACTTCGAGGGTAATTTTGAGACTTACACTTATGCTGATGAGAATGGTTCTATATGGGACATTCTGAATTTGCATCAAGGTAAAAGACAACAAATCCGAAACAATCTGATTAGAGGCATGAAAGGGATGACGCAGCTGAAAGAATATGCCGAAGAAACGAATGATTCCCCGTTGAAAGGATTGATCGAAATTGTAGTGAAATACCAGAGTGAACTGCCCTTCCTCATCAAGAAAATCAAAAATGCTCAGGTTGAAGTTGCGGAGAAGGACAAGGCAGATATGATCTTCTCCACCATTCACAAGGCCAAGGGTATGGAATATGATCAGGTTACGCTGACAGCAGATTTCTTAACGGAAGAGCGGCTACTGGAAACAATTGGATCATCTGACAAAGCATCTGTAGATAAGGGACGTTTGGGCGAAGAAATCAATCTGCTCTATGTAGGAGTTACACGAACCAGGCAATTACTCAACATGCCTAATGAATTACTTCCCCTTCACATGCAGGAGCCCGAAAAAGAGAAGGAAAACCGCAACGATTTCTTCAGTCAACATGACTGGCGAGCTTCTGTCAAAGAAAAGGCTGGTACCCCCATGAAGGAGAGGAGGAAAACCAATGCAAATGCATACAAAAAATGGACTTCCTCCGAAGATCAGGAATTGCAAGATCGGTTTGCTGAGCATCAATCCATCAAAAAAATGAGTGAGGAAATGGGGAGAAACAAAGGAGCTATTTATTCCCGACTGAAAAAATTGGGACTGGCCGATTAGCCGTACTCGGAGGATATAAAAAGAGGGTGTCTCAAAAGGCACTCTCTTTTTTTGGTTAATTTATTTAACAGCTATTTGTAATCTTATTATCTTGGGGATGTGAAAGAGACATCCAAGAATCTACATTTTAAGCCTTACGACCAGAACCAACCGATGCTTCTTCCTCCTTCCTTGGAGGAACTCATTGAAGCGAATCATCCTGTTCGAGTTGTTAGCCAAGTGATTGATCAAATCAACATTGATGTGTTGCTTAAGCAATACAAACCCGGAGGCACTTCAGTATATCATCCACGTATGCTGCTGAAGGTTATGGTTTACTGTTATCTGACGAACATTTTCTCTTCACGTAAAATGGAAGCTGGCTTGAAGGAGAATATTCACTTGATGTGGCTTAGTGGTATGAGTAAACCAGACCACAACACCTTAGCACGTTTTCGTAGCGAGCGTTTGAAAGACAGTTTACGTCAAATCTTTGGTCAGATTGTGGGATTATTGGTTGAAGAAGGCTTGGTGAGTATCAAGCAACTTTACACTGATGGGACCAAGATTGAGGCCAATGCAAACAAGTATTCTTTCGTTTGGGGTAGAGCGATCAAGACCAGCAAAAAACGTATTGCCAAGCAACTTGATGACCTATGGAGTTATACTCAACAGGTAGCTGAAGAGGAGTTGAAGGACCTGCAGTCAGTTGATTTTAATGAGATTGATAGTCAGAAAGTCAGACAAACCATTGACAAGATCGATCAGGCACTGGAAGGTAAACAAGTCGATAAAAAGGTAAAGCAGAAGCTAAACTATGCTCGCAAGAACTGGCCTGACAAGCTGGATGATTATGAGAAGAAAGAGGCCACATTAGGCAAGAGAAACAGTTTTTCTAAAACCGATCCTGATGCCACATTCATGAGGATGAAGGAAGATCACATGCTCAATGGTCAGCTAAAACCTGGCTATAATCTACAAATGAGTACCTCAGATCAGTTCATCATTAATTACAGTCTACATCAAAACCCAACCGACACACTCACCTTCATTCCTCATCTACAACAATACAATGACTTATATGGATCATGCCCTGCTGTAGTGTGTGCTGATGCTGGTTTTGGTAGTGAAGAGAACTATCTATATCTAGAGGAACAAGAAATTGATGGATATGTGAAGTACAATTACTTCCACAAAGAGCAAACCAAGAAATGGAAAGAAGACCCCTTTAAAGCCGATAACCTCCACTACAACGAATCCAACGATACCATGACTTGCCCGATAGGGCAACAAATGGAGAATATTGGTGAGAAAGAAAGAATTACTGCTAGCGGATTTAAACAACAATACATCCGATACCAGGCCAAGAACTGTGAAGGGTGCTCATTAAGGTCATCTTGTCATAAAGCAAGAGGCAATCGGATTGTAGAGATCAATCACAAACTAAGAAGGCACAAAAAAAAGGCCAGGGAAAAGCTGCTCAGTGAGGAGGGTAAAAAGCATCGATCTAAACGACCTGCTGATGTTGAAGCTGTCTTTGGAGCAATCAAACACAACAAAGGATTTAGAAGGTTTAACCTTAGGGGCCTGGATAAGGTCGCAATCGAAACAGGATTACTCGCAATTGCACATAATCTGGCCAAGAAGGCTGCCTAAATGAGGTAAAGGCTTCCTTAACTCATCAATCATTAGCTCAGTCTGTATTACCTAAAAATACCACTCAAGGATATAAAATAAAAGAAGCTGACCCTTTCGAGACAGCTTCATTTATTCTGTTTTATCTTTTTCATTCCGGAGTTTTCTCCTCAGGCCACTCTTTCTTAAAATTCACCCAAAACTCATCCACAGTGGTTTTCATGTCTTTTCTCAGAATGAAGATACCCACAAGGTTGGGCAATGTCATTACTGCGATGGTAATCCCGGACAAGGTCCAGATAATGGTCGTGTCAGTAAATGCAGCCAGGCAGAAGGCAATGACATATACAATTCGATAGTACACCACTGACTTGCTGCCAAAAAGGAAAGTCATCGCACGATCTCCATAGTAAGACCATGAAATTGCCGTACTGAAGGCAAACAATAACAACCCAATAGAAACGATGTATTGACCCCATTCTCCAAAAAATCCTCTTTGGAAAGCAATGGCAGTCAAAGGTGCACTGTGCACCAGAGATTTTCCTTTAAATACAATCTCACTTGATATTGGCTTACCTTCCGAAAAAGATAAACTTCCTGTGTAGAGGTTTCCGGTTTCCACATCAAAAATCATGACCTTTTCGGCCAATGATCTTGCATGGATGACAGACAGGTTGCCGGGTAGGGCACCGTTGGTTATCCGAGCATCTCCAGTGAATGCTGGTAATGGAGCTTCCCCACTGATATGTCCGTATAGTTGGGCTCTTCCCTCCTCTGTGGCATCCGTATAGACACCTTCAACAATGGCCAAGTCAGTCAATTGGAATTCATTTTGATGCTTTTCATTCCAAACACCTGAAGATAGCAACACAAGTCCCGTCACCGTACAAATGATTATCGTATCGATGAAAGGTTCCAAAATAGCTACAAGACCTTCTGAAACAGGCTCATGTCCCTTTGCTGAGGCATGCGCAATAGGCGCGCTACCCTGACCTGCTTCATTTGAGAACAAGCCACGTCCTACTCCCTTATTGAAAGCAAACGCAATGGAAGCGCCTAAGAATCCACCAGAAGCGGAAGATCCAGAGAAAAGGTCGCCGAAAATAGCGACAAATGAAGGTCCGATATTTCCAAGGTTAGCAAGTATTACCGCAAAGGCACCAATGAAATAGATGATGGCCATGGACGGTACTAATTTCTCTGTTACCGCAGCAATCCGCTTGATCCCACCAATGATCACAAAACCAAGAAGGATCGATAGCACGACACCTGTCACGATTTTATCAATACCGAAAGTAGCAAACAATGAATTTGAGATGCTATTGATCTGAGGCAAGCTTCCCGTGCCAAATGAAGACAGAACAGTTGCCACTGCAAAAATTGCAGCCAGCCATCCCATGTTCAGTTTGTTCTTCATATAATACATGGGACCACCTGCCATGGTGCCGTCTTCAGCCTTCTCACGATATTTGTGGGAGAGGGTTACCTCGACGAATTTGGTACACATTCCCACAGCTGCGGTCATAAGCATCCAAAAAAGTGCTGCAGGGCCTCCAATATGAACCGCCAGCGCTACACCGGCAATATTTCCAGTTCCTACCGTACCAGAAAGGGCCGTAGCAAGGGCCTGAAAGTGTGAAGTATCTCCTTCGTCATCCGCCCTGTCAAATTTGCCTTTGACTACTTTGATCGCAAATCCTAAGTACCTGACCTGAGGAAATTTGAGATAGATCGTGAAGAAAAGTCCGGTTCCCAGCAATGCGTAGGGAAACCAGGCAGCACTCCCTATAAAACCATCTATCAATTTCAGAATATCATTGAGTTCCTGCATACAAAAATTCAAGTTAGGTAAATCGCAATCCGACAAAAATAAAGATATTGCCCTACCGACCAAGACTGGTGAAACTTTAATTATACCTGCACCACATACAGTACAGCGAACGGTTGTTTTTGGTCGAAATAAATAACAAGCACATATGGCAGATCGAAAAAATTTGAGTTCGGGAGCTCCCTGGGAAGAACATGTAGGTTATTCCCGAGCAGTCAGGATTGGAAATATCATAGAAATATCGGGAACAGCTCCCGTGAAGGATGGACAAACGATGGACGGCACTGCATATGAGCAAGCGGTAAGGTGCTTAGAAATCATTCAGGAAAGCCTGGAAGCACTTGGAAGCAGCCTCAACGAGGTTATCCGAACTCGCATGTTCGTAACGGATATCAGCCAATGGGAAGAAATAGGTCGTGCCCACGGTGAATTTTTCAAGGGAATCAACCCAGCGACCAGTATGGTAGAAGTTTCCCAGCTAATTGACAAGAAAATGGTAGTAGAAATAGAAGCTACTGCGATTGTCCAATAGATCCTAAGTTTTCTTTTTAACCACTACGGCCGTATTTTCAAGAGAACCCATGAGTTCGTATGCTTCCCTGACTTTTGAATAATGGCGAGCATCGAATGAGTTGGTACGAGTCCAGAATAAAAAAGTAATATTCGCTTTTGATCCAATTTGCGAAACATTGATTGACATATCCAACAGGCGACCTGCTAAACGAACGATCTTATTTTCCGGCAGAGACTCGAATGTATATTCTTCCGAAAGTTGGATAGTTAGTTGGTAGCTGTAGCGCTTTTTGTAATAAAAGTCCAGCGGATACAAACGTTCTTCAGGTTTTAAGGGATTTTCACCAAATATCAACTCATCAAAGGTCAAAGGAATCAGAATCAAATCATCGTCTATTTCTTTCTTTATATGGGCCAATATTTTTCTGGAAGTCAACTCATCTTCGGCAATCTGGACGTTTAACACGTCCCAGTCAGACTTGAATAATTCTTCAGGGTTTGAACTTGCCGAAACCATTCCGTAATCCGCCATTTTCAACTCAATTTGACCTGAAATGGAATCGCCGGAAACCTGGAGTTGCACCGTACTTGATTTTTGCTCAATGGCTCGCCGAGTTAAATCAACCCACTGCACTTTATCACTCAAAATGAGACCTTTTCCATTGATGAACTCTCCGTTCAAGTATCCAAAAGGAACATCTGTGAGTGGATCAAGTAAGTAAACTTTTCCATCTATTTCCAGTCGCACCATGGTTGCAATCAACTTATCATAGAACGGGTAATTATAAGCAATAGCGCCATTGGACCTTGGACTGATCAACACAGGTCTTGCATCTAAACCCGCCTGCACCAGACTCTGAAATAGCGTGAGCCCCATTGAGCTCGCATTACCTTCCCTGTCAATCATCATTTTCTTGAAACCAGCATCGGGATAAACTCCGTAGTACTGGTTCCAGGTGAAAGCCTTCTTGAAACTTTCATATATTTCCTGAGCTCTGACAAGAGGATTCGCTGCTTTCGAGAGAGGAAAGGCCGTAAAATCTTTTTTGCCTTCATAAAACAACTTAAACCTGTGGCTATTTTGAAGATCATGTGTTACCGCTTCCCAGGTTTTCAAATAATTCCTTTCGTAATCTGGTAGTTGCAGTGATTGAATTTGGAATACTAACTTCGAAATGTAATCTTCTCGTGTGGTCATAAATGATTCTTCTCGAAAAGCGGGCATGTTCTCCATCTGCCAATAGGCTTTTAACTCCTGATAAGTGTATCGCCCAAAAGATCTTTTCTTTGGATCTAATCCAACATTCGAGGCTTTGGTCTTAAAATAACCCTGCAATTGAAAGACATAAACAAAGAAAGCGGGTATCGTCACATCAAACCTGCTACGTTTCACCGGATAGTCTTTTTGAAAATGCCAATCTTCCAGTTGATCTATGAATGGAGAATGTTTTGTGTATGAAACTTCCAACACTGAGCCGACTTGAACCTTCGGAAGTGAAAAGGAAACCTCTGCGGTCTTTTCATTGATCTTTGTCCTATAAATGTTTCTTTTTGAAAGTGGAGCTTTCTCAATACGGCCAGTTTCAATATTAAAACTGTAGGTAGTCGCATTGATTTCATCTACATATTGGCGCTCTTCTGCCATTTTACCTGCCAGATGCAGCCTGATTTTAACGTTCGCCAGATCCAGGGCGTCTTCCGTCAGGATTCTAACCCGATAAATCCGCTGAGTAGAAGCAAACCAGGTATTCAGGGTTCGATCATATCGAACCTCCGTATGCCCATTATTCAATAAATAAATAGCGGCAACATCTTGCTCCGGGGCACCAAAATCCAGCATATTTATTGCTCTTGGTTCTCCCAGCTGTCCATACGAAGCAAAACTGAGAAAAAGAGCACAAACCAATAGTATCGCGTTTTTAGTCATTGTGGTCGGTTATTTTGAGATGCCGTCAAGTATCGGCAAATGACTACTTCACAACTTCTTTGTTCGACAATTTAGGGCTTTCGTTTGACAATGATAAATCCATCAGCCAGTTCAGCCATCAATTCATAAGCCGACTGTAAATGAGGGTAGTACGCCACATCGAATGAATTGGATTTCGTCCAAAAAAGAAAAGTGAGATTAAGGCTTTGTCCGATTTGATTGACATTTAATACGGCACTCAGTTTTCCATCAGATGTTTTTACCAGCTGACTTTCCGGGTTAGCATCGAACTCAAATTCATCAGAAAGCTTCACTTCCAGTTTATAACCGTACTTCTTTTTGTAGAGAAAGTCTATTGGATACAATCTATCCTCCGACTTGAAGGGGTTTTCCGAAAACACTACCTTGTCAAAAGAAAGCGGAATAAGGATCAGGTCGTCCTCAATTTCTCTCTGAATCTTCGCAGTTAATCTCTGAGCCGTCAACTCGTTTTCTTCTACAACAATATCTGAAACCTCCCAGTCTGACTTGAAAAGATCAATCGGTTCATTTTCAATTGAAACGACTCCATAGTCTTTCATATTCAGTGCGAGATCTGCCTTGATAAAATCTTCTGACACTGAAATACTCACTTCACTGGTTTTATAGTCATTTGCGTCAATGGTCAGGTCCTGCCATACTACTACATCATCCAATACAAGGCCTTTATCGTTTAGAAAATCTTGATGTAAATGGCCAAAAGGAACATCATGAATTGGATCAAGCAAGTAGGTTTTTTCGCGAATTTTCAACCTGACTACTGTAGCAATTAACTTGTCAACGAAAGGGTATTTTTCGTTTATTTTTCCGTTGAACCTGGGGCTACACAAGATCGGTCTCACCTCAAAGCCTGCCTGATCTAAAATTTGAAACAAGGTCAACCCCATAGAGGAGGTATTTCCAGAATGTTGTTTCACCATCTCTCGAAAACTGACATTTGGATATACACCGAATTTCTTATCCCAGCTGAATTGAGTCTTGAAACGGTCGTAAATTTCAGTGGCGTTTTCCAGCGCATTCCCAGATTCGGGGATATCAAAAAGGTCGAAGTTGCGTTTCCCTGCGTAGAAAAGCTTAAACCTCTTACTTTGTTGCAGGTCATGGGTCACGGCAAACCAGTCTTTCAAATAGGATCTTTCATTTTTACCTATTCCTGCGGACTCCAATTGAAAGCTTAATTTTGTTATATAATCTTCTTCAGTTGTTGTGTAGGATTCATTTTTGTAGGCCGGAATGTCCTCAGTCACCCACCACTCTTCCTTCATTGGCCTGAGTCTGCCCAAAGACGTAATGCCTCTGATGTCATTTGTTTGGGCTTGAGTCAGTTGTTCCTGTCCTTGAAGTTCATAGACATAACGAAAGGGCCCGTCAGCCAAAAAGGTAAACCAACTACTCCTCACAGGATGTTCTTTTTGAAAATACCAACTATCAATGCCCGATAGAAAAGGAGAGTCTGTTATATACATAATGTGAAGAATTGAATTGACCCTTACATTAGGCATAGCAAAAGAAACTTCCTTCAATCTGTCGTTAACAGGGATCGTAAATATATCATTGCTATTTACTGCTGCACTGTCAATTTCTCCCGTCGTTTCATTGATACTATAAGTTACAGCTTTGACATCTCTTATCAGTTCATGCTCCTTCGTACTTTTCCCCTTAAAAATTAAAGGGATTTTGACGTTGCCTAGACCTAGTCCTTCTTCTGTAAGGATTAAGATTCTCATCAACCTTTTAGAAGAGACTTGCCAAAACCCTTTTCTGTAATCATAATTTATCTTTGTATATCCATTATTTACGAGATAAATAGCGGATTCTCCCGGGGCATCAATGGTGAAATCTTCAACCGAAATGGCTTCCGGGTCTTTTCTCGACACTCTGAGGTTAGCGTCCTTCTGAAGTCCTATGCTATTTGATTGGCGTTTATCGACATTGAGCACTTCCCGCTGAGCAGTAACGGCGTGGAATGAATAGATCATCCAAAAAACAAAGCAAAGTCTAGTCATTTGGTTTGGTTGTTTTGAACTTAAAATTATGGCATTGGATTAATACCCATACTTCTCCTGCCATCGAGCGCGCAGAAACTTTCTCAATTCTTCTTCTCTTGGGTTCTTTCCCGGATCGTAGAATTTCGTATTCGATAGCTCTTCCGGTAAGAATTCTACAGCCGCGAAATTCCCAGGATAGTCATGTGCATATTTATAGCCTTGACCATAACCTGAATCTTTCATCAGCTTGGTCGGGGCATTTCTGATGGCCATTGGGACAGCCAGGTCACCTTTTTCTTTAACCGCCTTTTGCGCAGCGCCTATAGCCATGTAGCTGGCATTGCTCTTGGGCGAGCTGGCCAGGTAGGTGGTGCATTGACTCAAAATGATTCGACTCTCGGGATAACCAATCAGATTCACTGCCTGAAAACAACTTGTCGCCATGACTAATGCCGTGGGGTTGGCATTACCAATATCTTCTGAAGCCAGGATCACCAGCCTTCTGGCGATGAACTTCACATCTTCTCCTCCTTCGATCATCCGAGCCAGGTAGTAAACCGCCGCATTGGGATCGCTGCCTCGAATGGATTTGATGAACGCACTGATGATATCATAGTGCATCTCACCCTGCTTGTCATAGAGTACAGTCTTGCGCTGGGCAATGTGAATGACCTCCTCATCTTTCAAGGTAATCTCAGTTCCCTCATGGCTCTTTACGATCAATTCAAAAAGGTTGAGCAGTTTGCGGGCATCGCCTCCTGAAAGGTTAAAGAGTGCTTCTGTCTCTTTGAGGTTCACTTTTAATTTCTTCAACTCCTCATCCTCTGTCAGAGCGCGTTCTATGATCTCAATCAGGTTCTTTTTTTCCAGGTGATTCAAGGTATATACCTGACTTCTGGAGAGCAATGCGCTGTTCACCTCAAAACTGGGATTCTCGGTAGTGGCACCAATAAGTGTGATGGTTCCTTTTTCTACGGCACCTAGTAAGGCGTCTTGTTGAGACTTGTTGAAGCGATGAATCTCATCAATGAACAGGATACTTTTACTTCCGGGTCTGACTTTGGCAATTACTTCCCGAACGTCCTTTACACCTGCGCTAATGGCACTCAAAGTATGAAAAGGCAATTTCACCTCATTGGCAATGATATTGGCCATGGTTGTTTTCCCAGTACCCGGAGGACCCCATAAGATCATAGAAGGAACCCGGCCTTGTTGAATAGCTCTTCTAAGCACACCTTTTTCACCCACCAGATGATCCTGGCCTATCAGGTCGTCCAGCGATTTGGGGCGCATTCGTTCTGCTAATGGAGAGTGATCTTGAAACATCAAGACTAAAGTAGCAATTCCGTTATTTTTTCAACACAATAAGATTGCCAATCAAAATTAAAGCCACCCCGCCGACGGACCAGAAATTCAATTCATATCCTTCCAGCAAAATTGAAATGACCAAAGCTGTAACGGGTATGGTGATCAGCACGTATGCTGCCCGGTCCGGTCCAATTTGTCCGATTAAGGTCAGGTAGGCTCCAAACGCTGTAATGGATCCAAAAATGGCGAGGTACAACAGCGAGATAATATAATCCGTCTGCAGATCGAATGTTGGATAAATTCCTGAGCATACTGCAATCAAGGCCATTCCTACTGCACCGTAAATCATTCCAAATCCATTGGCCTGAACGACAGGAATTCCTTTGGCTTGGTTTGCTGCTGAGGTGATGTTACCAAGCGAAGCAAACACGACAGACAATACACAAACAATCACGCTAAAAAGTGGTAATGACTCGTATTGTACACCTGTAAGGTCATTGTAAAAAAGCGCCACCGTGCCGAGTAGTCCCAGTCCGGCACCCAGAAATACTTTTTTATCAGTTCTTCGTCGTAGGAAAAGCGTCCCAAAGAAAATGTTGAAAAAGATAATCGTAGAAAAAGCGATAGCCACCAATGCGCTGGTCAACTCCTCTTCTGCTTCATATACCAACCAGTAATTGACCCCAAACAAAAGCACCCCCTGAAGAGCCATCCGGCCATGTTCAATCAAGGTAAACTTCAGGTTGATCTTCCTCACAAGGGCATAAGCCAATAACATCAACCCAGCAAAGAAAAACCGGTAACTCACTGACCATAAAGGGTCAACGTGTCCTAACTGGAATTTGATCACGTACCAGGTTGACCCCCAGATCAAAGCGGGCACAATAAACAATAAGACCTGCGATCCCCTGAATTGCGTCATAATCCCTTAAGAAAATGTCCTGAAAGCTTTTATCAAATCTTCCAAATGTTGGTCGGTAAAATCAAGGTGAGTGACAAATCGCACCAGCCCCGGGCCAAAAGCAACGGCCTCTACTCCTTTTGCACTAAGCTGCTCCAGCATCCACTTTTCTGACTTACCTTCAAGAGAGAGGATCACGATATTAGTATCTACGGGGTAGACTTCTTTCACAAAAGGAATCTTTTCAGCTTCGTTGCCTATGGTTCGCGCACGATCATGATCTTCTTTTAGCCGATCTACATGATGATCGAGGGCATAGCTACATGCCGCCGCCAAATAACCTACCTGGCGCATGCCTCCACCAAAGACTTTACGAACTCTTCGGGCTTGCTTGATGTAGTCTTTTGTTCCTAACAAAATGGAGCCAATCGGCGCACCTAATCCCTTCGAAAAGCAAACAGAAATGGTATCGAAAATCTCACCGAATTGTTGTGGTGTAACTCCTGATTCAACAATCGCGTTAAATAATCGGGCACCATCCAGGTGCAAGACCAAACCTTTTTGGTCACAAACCTCCCGAATCCGGCGTAATTCTTCAAGGTGGTAATAACTGCCACCACCTTTATTCATGGTATTCTCCAGAGAAACCAGCCGGGTCTTAGGAAAATGAATATCGTCTGGGTTGACGCTTGTCTCAATCTGATCGGCAGTTAGTCGTCCCCGATTACCTTCCAGTAATTTGGGAGATAACATGGAATTGTAGGCCAATCCTCCTCCTTCATATAAATAAATATGAGAGTGTTTATGACAAACCACCTCGTCCTGCGGTTGGGTCAGTATCCTCAACCCAATCTGATTGGTCATCGTACCCGAAGGACAGTATAATGAATCTTCCATACCAAAAAGATCTGCCACTTTCTGTTGAAGGGCATTTACTGTTGGGTCTGACTCAAATACGTCATCACCCACTTCTGCCTGAAACATAGCTTCAAGCATACCTTTCGTAGGTTTGGTTACTGTATCGCTTCTAAGATCAATCATTCATTTAAGGGTGTTAACTTCCAATTTGCATGTCCAAAATAATTCCATTCCACAGCCGCCAGATTTATTGTAGGGTCCACCAGGTCGTGACTTACACCTCCATTAAGTGACATGGAAAAATGAGCATAAACCGCTACATCAGTCCAACCTTTCTCTTCATAGACTTTTTTTAGGCGCTGAGCAAACTGCCAGGTCATATCCGGAAAGCTGGCCACTTTGGTGTATTGTTTATATGTCAGGTATTCTCTAGGGTTGACCCATTCTTGCTTACCTTGTTTTTGGTCTGTTACCAGATAGCGCCCAGTACCGCTTTTCGATCGCAACATCATGCGCCAACTGTATTTATGTCCTTCTTCCGTCCAATTCACATTCCCAGGAATAAGCCAATGTCGAAGGGGTAGGAACACCTGAATCATCAGATAAATTAATATTCCATAGGTAGCCCATTGAGGGAACGTGCCGGGAGAAGTATTGGTAGGCTCCTTTTTCTTTAAGAAAGTTTTTCTGATAATCTCTCCAGGGTAAAAGAAGACAGAAAAAAGGATCATCATATAGGGGAAGATACCGATCTGGAAAACTGCAGAATTAAATAGGTTGAAAAACAGTGATAGATAAAATCCCAGCTTGCGGGTTCTGTGATTAAGCAGTAGAAAAACAATCACTCCATCGTAGATGATCCCTCCATAAGCAACGAAATAATGCATCCACTCTTTTTGCAATAGTGGTCCGATGAGGAAGTAATTTCTCTTGATGTAGAACCAAATGGCAATGGGTTTGGCCTGGAGCCAATCCGGATAAATTTTATTGATACTCGCAAAGACATAGACAATTGCCACTTGAGCGATGAAAAGAAAGAGATAGCCATGTGCTGCTGTTTCTCGTCGTTCTGTCCACCCTAACTTCACATCCAGGGAATACGCCTTGTGTGCTGGGACAAACCCCATCAATCCGGATAGAATGATAAGCAGGTAGTAGTGGTTATTATAACTGGACTTCTGCATGAGATAACTCCCAAGCCAAAGCAAACAAAACATGGCTGAAGAAAAGCGATAAGCGAACCCTATCATCATGAACAAGCCAAACAAGCCCATCACAAAAAAGTAATAATACATCCCATTGCCATCCAGAGGCTGCAACCACTCAAAACCAATGTAAGAAAATGTAAAATCCGGTTCGATAAATACGCGCCTTACCCAACCGGTAAGGATTGCTCCCCAGGATTCGGCAAGCAGTAAAAAGCCAAAGCCAATACGAAACACAACGATATTGCTGTTGTCGACTTCTTTGCCAAGAAATTCTCTTAATTGTTTCAAACGACTCATTTCGGAAACGAAAATAGTCGATCAATTGGGAAACTATCACCCAATTTCAAGTTTTCAGGAAGACAAATCAGGTAGTCTGACCATTATGTTTTAGACGAGAAAGATTTGGATCAAAATTCGAATATATGGCGGGCGGAAAAAGGGCAGAATGTAAAAAAGAAAAGGGAACCCAGCGGGACCCCTTTTACTAAACCAATGTGTTTTTCTAAAGAGAAATTATGCTTTCTATACGAAAGGACCTTCTATATTGTTTCCAATTCTCCAGCAATTTAGCAATATTATTCTGCAATAAAAGCTTTTAACAAATTTTATAAACATAGATCATTCATCTAGAAAGTATTTTATATAGGTTTTTATACCATTTCAAACGTTTTCTTTACCATTTTCGGGTTCCTTGCAGCACTTCAAATTGTCATGTCTTTTTTGCTTTGTATTTGAAATTTTCCTCATCCTGCCTACTACGAACCCTAACTTGTCAAACTAGCTATATCTTTGACCCACATTGATGGAGCTACAGAACAAGATCACCAAACTGATTCAAAGAGAAATCCTTGCCTTGCAAAACATTCCATTGGAATCTGGATTTAATGAGGTTGTTGAACTCATTTATCAGCAAGTACACAAAATGAATGCCAAGGTCGTTTTTAGTGGCATGGGCAAAGCAGGACAAGTGGGAAGTAAC
Organism: Cyclobacteriaceae bacterium; assembly: GCA_965215825.1. Taxonomy (GTDB): domain Bacteria; phylum Bacteroidota; class Bacteroidia; order Cytophagales; family Cyclobacteriaceae; genus JAWPMT01. Next base: position 5,522,582 of record CBDCEM010000003.1, read on the forward strand.
ATAGCCACTACGCTTTCATCCACGGGAACTCCGTCCATATTTTTACACCCCTCGGAAGCTCAACACGGTGACCTGGGAGTTTTACAATCAGATGATGTACTCTTCCTGATCTCCAATTCAGGTAAAACAACGGAAATCTTGCTCTTGGTGCAACTAGCCAAATCTTTGTATCCAGACATCAAGATCATTTGCCTCACAGGGCATCCGGATAGCCCTTTATCTCAACAAGCTGATGTCACACTTTTCACTGGAAATCCAAAAGAAATCTGCCCCTTGGGGCTGACTCCTACCACTAGCACCACAGTTATGGGAGTTATAGGGGATCTTCTGGTAGTGCTGTTAATGGAAAAAATAAAATTTACCTCTAAGGAATATGCACAAAGGCATCATAGTGGCTATCTAGGTGAAAAAAGTAGAAATCATGGATAATTTATTTCTCATAGCAGGTCCGTGCATAGTTGAAAATGATAAGACTCCCTTTTTAATAGCCGAGAAAGTGGCTGGTATTTGCCAGACTTTGGGGATCGACTTCATTTTTAAGGCCTCCTTCAAAAAAGCAAACCGTACCAGTTTGTCAAGTTTCACGGGCATTGATAAAACTGAAGCCTTGCGTATCATTCAACAGGTCGGCAAACAGCTTGAGATTCCAACACTCACTGATGTTCATGAATCACAGGAGGTGGATGAAACAGCCGCTTATGTGGATTACCTTCAGATACCTGCCTTTCTCTGCAGGCAAACCGATTTACTTCTGGCTGCCGGCCAAACCGGAAAAGGCATCAACATTAAGAAAGGGCAATTCCTTTCACCTGAAGCCATGCAATTTCCATTGGAAAAAGTACAATCCACTGGCAATAACAATATCTGGTTATGTGAACGGGGCATTACCCACGGATATGAAAACCTGATCGTAGATGCTACCTCCATTGCCCGGATGAAAAAACTTGGAACTCCTGTTGTCATGGACTGCACACATGCTTTGCAGCAACCAAATAAATCGGATGGTGTAAGTGGCGGAAATCCCAACATGATCGAAACGGTGGCGCTTTCTGCCGTGGCTACAGGCGCAGATGGTTTATTCATAGAAACGCACCCGGATCCTGGTGCAGCCCTGAGTGATGGGAAGTCCATGCTTCAATTGGATCAACTGGAAAAGATTCTTAAACGTATTATGCGGGTTAGAAACGCACTTGCTGATGAATAAGAACTCGATAAAATTATTAGTTCTGGATGTGGATGGTACGCTCACCGATGGGGGAGTATACATTTCTGAAAAAGGTGAACAAACCAAAAAATTCAATGTAAAGGATGGAATGGGTATTGTCACGCTAAAGAAGGCCGGAACAGAAGTTGGTATCATCAGCCACAGTTCTGTTTCTGAAATGATCTCGAATCGAGCCAATACGCTGAAGTTGAAATACGTCTACGTTGGACAAAAAGCAAAACAAGAAGTCTTGGACGAATGGTTAACAGAGCTTCAACTCACCCGGGACGAAGTTGCATACATGGGTGATGACATCAACGATCTGGATATCATTGATGTGTGTGGGCTCACAGCATGTCCATCCGATGCCATGGCCATTGTCAAAGAAAGAGTGGATCACGTAATGACTATGAAAGGTGGCGAAGGAGCAGTCCGGGAATTTATTGACGGTTGGCTTATGCCATAGTCATTAATTACTCCTTGGCACAAAATAGGCCCAAACTCCACAAATAAAGGCTGTCACCGCCATTCCAAAAAGAAATCCACCATCACCTGCCACTTCAACTCCAAGAATTAACAGGTGCGACACTACTGCTCCCGACATGACTCCAATGGTCAATAAGGCTCCCCATCTGGTGAATTTCGGAATAAACAATAAGATAGAGGCCAACAATTCTCCAAACCCGGTTCCCATCCTTGTCAACCCCTCCAAATCCGAAGATCCCAGCAAAAAACCGGCAACCTGGCTAAAGAGATTCTTTGACTCCTGAAGTGCCTCCGCACCTCCTAATCCAAACTTAAAATAAAGAGTTTGCAGCATAATCACTGCAGCGATCACTCGCGGAAGGTAATACTTGAGCTTTTGCATGGTGTTCCAGTGAAAGCAACAAACATAGGAATTCTGTCACCCGGCTTTTGCCAGCTTCTCGACACTTTAACTCAATTCACTATGGAATACTCTATTTAACCAATCTCTACTTTCACTTGATCAGAAAGTGGTTTACCCACGCAAAGCAACACATAACCTTCATCCAGCTCTTCCTGAGTAAGGCCTTCTGCTCCATCGATGCTAATTTCACCTTCCGTGCATTTACCTCTACAAGCTGTACAAAGACCTGATTGGCATGAATACGGCATATCCAGGCCATCTTCTAATCCCACTTCCAGGACCGCACGCTCCTTGGGCACCGTGATGCTGTAATTTTCGCCTTCTAATAGAATGCTTACTTCGCTACTATTTTCGCCGGCGCCAGAATCGTCTGCAATAATGTCGGAAGGAGACGTCTTACCTGCTTCAAAACTTTCTAAATGAACCTGATCGTCCTGAACATTGGCGAGCTTTAGACCTTCAGTCACAACATCCATCATAGGCTGAGGTCCGCAAATGAAAATTTCAGTCTCCTTATCGACTTCAAGTTTTTCAGCAATTTCCTTAATGGTCTCTTTTGTTGGTCTGCCAACGTAATCCGCTTTTCCTTCTTCAAGGACATGAACGAGCTGAAAGCGATCCGCATAAGTGGCTTGAAGTTCCTCAAGCTCTTTCTTGAAAATCACATATTCTTCACTGCGGTTACCATACACCAAAGCAACTGTGGTATTCGGCTCTTTTAAAAGAACGGACCGAATCAAAGAATACAATGGAGTAATACCAGAACCCCCGCCAAAAAACACCAGGTTTCGAATTGCCGCTGAATCAAAAGTTGTAGTAAACATGCCCATGGGCTCCATCACCTCAACCAAATCCCCCGCTCTCAATTTATCATTGACGTGGTTGGACATCAATCCACCTTCTACTCTTTTCACAGTGACGGCAGGGTACGGATCTTCAAAAGGCGTACTACATAATGAATACGCTCGTCGTACTTTTTTGCCATCAACCGTCTGAATCAACGTAATGAATTGACCGGGTTGGTAAGAAAACGAGCTTTCTGGCTCTTCAAAGACCAGGTTTACTGCATCTTTGGCGATGGGAACAACTTCCCTGATTTTCAACTGGTGATAGCGTGAATCTCCACCGTTCTTTTGCTTTTCTTTCTTCTTTTTGAATAGTCCAAACACCATGTCATGTACTGATTTGAGGCCGCAAAGGTAAATGCATGTGCCCTACCCTCCAAGTTGGTCGGTTCATCTTATTTTTGCACCTTCATTTTTCCTTCTATGCCTGAATTAAACCCTTTAATGGCCATCTCTCCTGTTGACGGCCGGTACCGATCGAAGACCGCCTCCCTGGAGAACTACTTTTCAGAATTCGCTTTGATTCGATATCGGGTCAAAGTGGAGGTACTTTACTTCATTTCGCTCTGCGACGTAATTCCAAACTTAACAGGGGTCGACAGAAAATTGTTCTCTGAAATGCACGCCATCATTGATAATTTCTCTTTTGAAGATGCTGACCGCATTAAGAACATTGAGAAAACAACAAACCATGATGTAAAAGCGGTTGAATATTTTCTGAAAGAAAAACTAGAAGGCCTGGGATTAGATAAATACATCGAGTTCATTCATTTCGGTCTAACCTCTCAGGACATCAATAACACGGCCATTCCGATGAGTTTAAAAGATGCCGTAGAAGAAGTTTACATTCCTGAATTGGAAAACCTAAAATCTCAGATCACCAGTCTCGCAAATGAATGGAAAGACATCCCCATGTTAGCCAAGACTCATGGTCAACCTGCCTCTCCTACCCGACTGGGAAAAGAGTTTGATGTTTTTGTGAAACGTCTGGACCTCCAATTGTCTCAGTTAAAAGAAGTTCCTTATTCAGGGAAATTTGGGGGAGCCACTGGGAATTTTAATGCGCACTATCTGGCTTATCCGGATGTTGACTGGCATGCCTTTGCGGGTCGCTTCCTGTCAGGCGAACTGAATATTAGCAGAAGTGAACCAACTACGCAGATTGAACACTATGATAATCTGGCGGCCTTGTTCGATGCGTTGAAGCGAATCAACACGATTCTGATCGACCTTTCACGAGATCTATGGACTTACATTTCCATGAATTATTTCTCTCAGAAAATTGTAGCCGGAGAAATAGGCTCATCAGCGATGCCACACAAAGTGAATCCAATTGACTTTGAAAACGCCGAAGGAAATCTCGGGCTTGCAAATGCTATATTCGAACATCTTGCAGGCAAACTTCCAATTTCCAGGTTGCAACGTGACCTCACCGACTCCACTGTTCTGAGAAACATTGGGGTTCCTCTGGCCCACACGCATGTAGCGCTGCTTTCTATTATGAAAGGGCTCGGAAAACTTCAGTGCAATCATCAAGTCATAAAAAATGATCTTGAGGACAATTGGGCGGTTGTAGCTGAAGGCATTCAAACCATCCTGCGAAGAGAAGGTTTTCCCAAACCGTATGAAGCGTTGAAAAACCTCACTCGCAAAAACGAAAAGATCACTGAAGAGTCTATTCAATCATTTATTAACGATCTGGATGTCAGGGAGGAAGTTAAATCTGAGCTGCGAGCAATCACACCGTTCAACTATATCGGACAATAAATAAGGCCCAAAATTCCGTTCAAAAGAGGCAACCTTGGGTCCGTTAGACTGTTCGACATAAAAATGTTTCTCCATTGAGAACTAGATTGGTATATTCACGCGATTTTTGACATGAAGATTAAGCAACTTTGCGGGTAGTCAATATTTTATTGCTACACGTAGGGGAAAGCGCAAAATAATTGTCTTAACCAAGAATTATACTACTGATCAGCCTTATGAAGAATTACCTTCCCCGGCTGATGCCAATGTTTGTGATGGCATTACTTATGGGGAGCGCGCATGCGCAAATATCACTAGACGACCTTGATCTTGACAGGGAGGTTAGCTCTTGGTACGATGATAACTCAGGAGCGGAACTGCTCGAAATCTACGAGGGGAAAATATTCCAGCTAAATATCAATATTACAACACGGAAGACATTTAGTGCTTTTAAGTCTGCACAATGGATAGACGGCACAATAATGTTCAGGGGCAAAACCTTCAATGATATACCGTTGAAGTACGACCTGTATAGCGATCAGCTGACTGTACTTAATATAGCAGGGTCACCACTACAGCCTATCATTCCCAATCAGGGAGACATAGCCTACTTCGACCTGGAAGGTGATCTTTTTCAAAACCTGAAAGGAGAATATGCCCCGGAAGGGAATGAAGGGTTTTATCATGTACTCTACGCCGGCCCTGAAGTTGCATTACTCGCCAAATACACAAAACGACAAGTAGTTGAAGGTCGGCAATTGGAATTTGTCCAGTCGGATAAAGTCTATGTGAAAAATGGAAAGCAATTCACTCGTGTAAAAAATAAAGGATCTTTCATCGCGGCCTTCGAAACATACAAAGCGCAGATTAAAAGTTTCTGCAGTGCGAATGCATTGAAGATCAAGCCTGTCAACCAGATAGACATGATCAGATTAATAGAGTATTGTGAAACCCTAATTGACTCAAAATGAAATATAGTATCAGCATAATCTGCGTTCTCTGCTCGTGCTTATTTGCCATGGGTCAAGATAATAATGAGATCAAATACTCGGGAACATTGAACAATGCTTCAATTGAGGAAGTAGCTAATAGCATTCAGTCTTCTACGGGAGTTCAAATATTCTATGCACCCTCAGCAACTGATTCACTTCAGTTCTCTGGCTCTTTTGACCAACAGCCTTTGAAAACAGTATTAGAGGAATTATTCCAAAATCAGGGTATCAATTACCTAATGGAAGGCAATTCGGTCATTCTTACTTATAACTCCCGTGTCATTACTGAGTTGGGAATAACGTCTGCTTTCAGAAGATCGAAAAACCAACAGGAAGAACAAGTGGATAAAGGGTTGATCTTCCGTAGAGAATACCTCAACCTGGAAGGAGAAGAGGAAGACCTTACAACAAAAGTATTCGAGATAGGAAAATGGAGCCCCGGAGAAGCTGATACCAAATCGACCATTGCTGGTTACGTCAAAGAGAAATTATCCGGAGACCCGGTTGAAGGAGCTTTGGTATTTATTCAAAATCCTTTTATTGGCGTTTCTACCGACGAAGAAGGCTTTTTTAACCTTACCATTCCCAGAGGAAAACATCTTCTGAACTTTCAATCACTCAATATGAAGAACACCCATAGAAATGTGGTGCTTTTCTCTGATGGGCGTTTGGATGTAAATATGGCCGTGGACATTGTGGCCCTGAAATCAGTCGTAGTAAGTGCCGAAAGAGATGCTAATGTAAGAGAGGCCGAACTGGGTGTGACCCGAATTGATATTAAGGAAACCAAAAACCTTCCTGTGCTTCTTGGAGAACGTGACATTGTAAAAGTAGCCACCACTACGTCTGGGGTTCAGACAATTGGAGAAGGCGCTGCAGGGGTAAACATCCGTGGAGGGAAAGCTGATCAAAACCTGTTTTTGGTTGACGGAGCTACAGTTTACAACACGTCTCACTTCTTTGGATTCTTCTCCATTTTCAATGCAGAAGCGATTGACAACCTGAATCTTTATAAAAGTTCTATCCCGGCTCAGTATGGTGGTCGTCTTTCGTCTGTATTTGATATCGACTTGAAAACCCCCGATAAAGAAAAATTTTCCGGAACGGGTGGATTAGGGCCGGTTACCTCGAAGTTATTGATAGAGACTCCAATCATTAAAGATCGCACCTCTGTAATGATCGGAGGACAAGCAACTTATTCAGATTTTGTCTTAAACCGAGTCACCAATTCCTCCATTGGCAATACAGACGCCAACTTCTATGACGTGGTTGCAAAGGTTCATCACAAAATCAATGACAAGAGTAACATCAGCATAACTGGGTATAGAAGCTTCGATAGCTTTCAATTACAGACGGATACGTTATTATCTTTTTCAAATTTCTCATACACCAACACACTAGCAACGCTTAACTGGGATTATCAATTCAATGACAATTGGAAGGCTGATCTAAATCTTTCAACCGTACAATATGAATATGATATTAACTATGAATTCCTGCCTTCTCAAGCTTTCAATTTGGCTTTTCAGATAAATGAAAAAAGTGGTCGACTGAATTTCAATTATTATCAAAACCCTCAATTTACTTATGACTTTGGTGTGGATTTCAAACGATTCGACCTGCAACCGGGTCATCGTACGCCAGTTGGATCTGAATCATTGATCACAGAAGCAAGAATTGAGGATGAGCAAGGCGCTGAAATGGCTGGATATGTAAGTGCCAAGTATGAACCCTCCGACAAATTACTGATAAACGGGGGCCTACGCTTCACGCGATTTGCGGCATTAGGAGCAAGAACAGCCTACACCTACGGCAATGACGAAAAGAATAGCATTCAAGACCGAACAGATTCCACTTTTTTCAATAAAGGAGAAGTAATCCAATCCTACTCGGGCCCGGAATGGCGATTATCTGCACGATACACATTGGATCCTAATAGCTCTGTGAAATTCGGCTTCAACAGGAATCAGCAATTCATCCACCTGCTGGTTAATGCGGCCTCTATTTCTCCTACGGACATCTGGAGACTTTCCAGTGAACATCTACGGCCACAAATCGCTGATCAAATCTCATTAGGATATTACCGTAACCTGCCTTTCAAAGATCAGATCATCGAAACTTCCGTTGAAGTATACTACAAAGACATTCAGGATCTGCTGGATTTCAAATTGGGTGCCGATTTGTTGTTTAATGAAAATATCGAAACGGCCGTACTTCAAGGTCCCGGACGATCTTATGGTGTGGAGCTTTCTGCTAAGAAAACTGATGGTTGGTTTACCGGATGGATCAACTACACCTATTCTCGATCACAGATCAAACTGGAAGGTGACAGTCCATTGGAAAACATCAATGAAGGCCGATTCTTCCCCACGAACTACGACAAGCCTCACTACGTGAATCTGGTCACCAACTACAAATTCACAAGAAGGTACAGTTTCTCGGCAAACGTGGTTTACTCAACAGGCCGGCCTATTACCTACCCTATTGGTAAATGGAATTTTAAAAATGTTGAAAACATCTACTACTCGGAGCGAAATGCCTTCCGAATTCCTGATTACTTCAGATTGGATATCGGATTTAATATGGAAGGGAATCACAAGATCAAAAAACTATCACACTCCTTTTGGTCTTTCTCGATATACAATGTGCTAGGAATAGACAATGTATATTCGGTTTTCTTCAACGTGGACAATGGCCAGGTGAAAGCTTATAAGCTCACGGTGTTCCCGAATCCGATCCCAACCCTAACTTATAACTTCACATTCTAATCACATGCCGAATTTAACGTCGACTCGAACACTAATTTCTTGTCTCCTGACGGCAGTCGTATTAGCTGTCGGGACAACCCAAAGCCTGGCTCAGGAGCCACTTAAGAATAAAAAGGAAGAAGTTTTCCTTCACCTCAACAGCGCCGAACTGGTTGTTGGCGAAACCCTGCTGTTCTCAGCTTATGTCAGAAGTAGTCTCACAGGCAAAGTCTCTGACCTAAGCCGCATCTTATACGTGGAATTACTGGATGGCAATGGACAATCAGTCTGGCAATCAAAGATTCTACTTGAAAATGGAAGGGGCACAGGAGATCTTTTCCTCTCCTCTCTTCTTAACACAGGGAATTATCACCTTGTGGCTTATACACAATGGATGAAAAATTTTGGGGAATTCTACGATCAGGAGATCCTCATTTACAATCCCTTTGAGTACTATAAACCAAACTCTGCCGCAAAAGGACAACCCACGGTGGAAGCATTTCCTGAAAGTGGCTTTTTACACGCCAATCGAGAAAATAAAATCGTGTTGAAAAGTACGTATGCTAATGGTTCTCCATTCCAAACCAAAGGAAGGATTGTTAATGCAGATGGAGATAATCTCCAAAGTTTTGAAACGGATGAATATGGTCTTGTCTCCATTGTGTTTAATCCGGAAGCTGGTCAGAATTATCGGATTATTACAGAAAGTAGCACGGGAGAATTCTTGTTCTTCGATCTCCCTGCAGCTTGCTCTGATTGCACATTACTTTCGGTAACACCAAGAAAGAATGACTTTCTGGTTCAATTGAAAAAAGGAACATTGCCTGCCTGGTTGGAAGTGGTTGATGGACAGAACAGGTACTTCAGACGCTCAATCGAAGACAATGAGTCATTCACCGTCCTAAGGAACAGACTTCCCAAAGGTTTTACCCAAATAAAGCTTTGGTCCGCGGATCGGTCGGAATTAATCACCACTCGTAATATTTTAAATGAAACTCCTCAAATTCAGGAAGTAACTGGTGTCAAAACCTATGCTACCCGAACCCGACTTGAGGAAAACTTCTCTATAGATGAAAGTGCGACTGTTTCTATTTCGGTAAGCAGAAAATATGAAAATAACCTGAATGCTTTTGATCTGGCTTATGATCAGGGTACCGCTCAATTTCTAAATCACAGCATCCGAAAAAGTGCTGGCAACACGGAATTAATAGATCATCTGTTGGTGATCAACAACCCTGAGGTCCAACCACTTCCTTCAGATTTCGAACCTCGGTACCTCGCAGAATACCGCTCCGATCAACTTCACGGAAAGGTCACTTCAGAATCCGGAGTTCGCAATCGTGTGGTTGCTGCTGCAGTAATGAATGGCCAACTGGAATTGGTACGACCTGATGCTGCCGGAAATGTCACCATGAGTATCCATCCCGAAAAAGAAGGCACGGAAATTTTAGCAAAACTTATGGGAGATTACCAAGATGCCACACTTGTCTGGGAAAGTGAATTCTATGAAAGTTATCCTCCGCTTAATAACACACCTGTAGAACTGGACTCTTCTAAAGTAGCAGCACTTGCCGAACGTAGTGTTAAGAATCAGGTCCAAAATGTCTACTATGCGTTTAATCCTGATTCCTTGATGTCGTTGAAACTTCCTTTTGAAGAGCAAATACTGCCTATTAAAACTTATAGACTAGATGACTTTACTCGATTTCCTACGATGCGAGATACGTTCATCGAATATGTAGAAGAAGTGGCCGTAAATAAAAGCGAGGATAATTTCAACTTGCGAGTAAGGCTTTGGGATTCTGCTGAAGACCACCCTTCAGACACGACAGAGCTGGTCCTGATCGATGGAGTACCGTTTTCATCGAAAGAAGCGCTGGAAATATCTCCTTATGGCGTTAGTGCGATCCATATTGTTCCTTATCATTATTACATTGGAGAAGTGACCCTGAAAGGTATTCTGATGCTCGAAACTCCTGAAAGAGACCTATCTGGTCTGAATTTCAAACAATACAATATGAATTATGTAGGAGTCCAGGGTAAAAAGAAATACCGCAAGGCTGATCACACAGACCCTTGCAAAGAACCGGATTTCAGAGATCAGCTCTTATGGATTCCTGAGAAAGAAGTTGAAGATGGTCAACTGAGTTTTGATTTCTTTACTTCCGATATTTCGGGCAACTATCAAATTCGAATCGAAGGAGTTACAGCCTCCGGCAACCCAATTAGTATTAAAAAATCATTTATTGTAGAGTAATGAGGATTGTAAAATTCCTGATCCCAGTGATTTTCGTGGGATTTCTTTCTTGCATCGAACCATTTGACTTGGTTTCCATTGGTAGCAGATCGTCCATCGTAGTGGATGCGGCAATTACTGATGAAATGAAAACTCACATCATTAAACTGAGTGAATCTTTTCCTGTCGATACTTCGCTCAATACGCCCATAAGAGGTGCTCAGGTATGGATAGTAGACCAGGATGGCAACCGGGAAGACCTCACTTCCAGTTCTGTCCCAGGAGATTATCTGACATCAAGTACATTCCAGGCGATTCCTGGTAGGGATTATGCGCTGCATATCATTATGCCGGATGGTGAGAAATTAGTTTCCAGAACTGAGCGTCTACCAGATCCTGTAACACTGGACCGCATCTATGGTAGATATGTCGTTATTCCATCAAGTGACGATTCCGGGGAAGACCGTGGCGTACAATTATTTGTAGACGCATCCAGCGAGGGAGAAGAACCTGCACGTCTACGATACAACTGGATTGAGACGTACGAAGTGCAATCTCCATTCGTGTCAAAATTTGTGTTTGATTTCGAAGTGAATTTACCAGTACCACGTCAGGATTCAATCCACATCTGTTATCGAACCATCCCGAACACTCAGCTGATCCTCACGACGGCCTCTGGCCAGTCGGAGAACAGAGTACAGGAGATTCCTATCAAATTTGTAGATCAAACGACCCAGCAATTGAGTCAGCAGTATTCCATTCTTATTCAACAATTCGCTCTTACGGCTGATGCCCATGAGTATTACAGAAACCTGGAAGAAACCAACGAAGGCTCAGGCTCTCTTTCAGATAGTCAGGTTGGTACATTCCCGGGCAACATCACTTCGGAAGACAATCCAAGTGAATTGATTTTGGGGTACTTTGAAGTTTCCAGGTTCTATGAAGAACGTGTTTTCTTTACACCTGACCAATTTGTCGACGATGGATTTGCGCAATCCCCTTATCCCAATTGCACTTCATCTACACTGGACACGCTAAACACGACGGAACTTGTCGGGCAATACACGGGATTCGGTCGTCGCTTTGGCATTCTGGAGCAGGTCACAGATTTCTCATGGCAGATCAGCTCGCGTCGCTGCGCGGATTGTAAAGAGTTTGGAACATACGAAAGGCCAGAATTCTGGCCTGAAGATTAGTGGTCCCCGCTTCCTTTACAGGACAATCACTTGTTGAGCAGTTCCGAGAAATTTTTGATGGCCAACCTTGGTATGGTGAATCTTTGATCTTGAAACTGAACAAAATTCGCGATGAAGCAAATCAGCCTGAAGACCTCAGTAAGACAGCCAGTTTCATTCAACATCTGATCAATTGGCGGCAATTTGCTATTCAGAAATTACAAGGTAATGCTGAGTTTGATATCGTGCTGAATACGGATGCTGATTGGACTGATATCACAATTGCCCAGTTTGAAGACTGGGAACTCTTGTTATTGAAACTTGATAATACTCAAAATCAATTATTAGAGCTTCTTGGCGGTAAGACCGATGAATCGCTAAAGGAGACCGTACCAGGAAAAGCTTACTCATTTATCCAAATGCTGCATGGCTTGCTGCAACATGACGTTTATCACACGGGACAAATAGCTGTTTACTGGAAGCACAAATAAATCCCTCTACTTCTTGGGAGCGTACTTAGGGCTGATGCTGAATCGCCTGGACTCGATGATCAAAGTACCATTCTTTTCTTCAGATGGGTACTGAAAATTGACTACTGTACTTTGGCTAATGCGCTTGAATTGCGGGAAATGTACGAGTTCCTTAAAAATTTCATTGAAATTCTGATAGAAGTTCGTTTCGTATTCAACCAGTTTTTCCTGTCCCTTCTCCCCTTTCTTCGCTTTCAGGCCAAATACTTTCGTATGATCTCCTGCTGAACGGGTACGGATGTAGACAATTTCGTTTGGGTGTAGGGTGAGTTTCCCTTCATTACCAAAATTGATGGTTACCTTCTCCGGTTTACCAAATAAGAAATTGTGCTGCCGAAGGTCATTGAGCCGTTTTAGGTTTTCAATCAGAGAAATGTACATGCGGATGTTTCTCCCCACCAGTGTGAGCAAAAAAGTTAGTGCCAGCATCCATTCCAGTGACAGGTCCAGAACTGGTCTTGCCCACAATAATGAGGTACCAATCTGCCTGTAAAGAACATAATTAAACAGAAAGAAGCCTGCGTATGACAGGTACCTTAAGGGCGCCCTGGAAATCGGAAACCTCAGGAACGCCGATAAATAAAATTGGCCAACGGTTAAAATGAGAAGAGTAAGTTCTCCAAATTCCGGAAGGACCGGACCAAAAGTCCCCAAAGCAAATAAGAGTGTGATCAGGCAGGCGTATAGCAAAAATATGAGTCGATCTCGAAGGTGAGTTCGCTCAACAAAAAGCTGGGAAATCTTCATTCATAACAAATCAAGCACCTAAGATAATCACGTGATTACAAAGGTGCTATCTCTTCCGCCCCGAATGAATTTCTCTAAATAGGTTCGATTGAATTAAACAGCGATTCGGGAACGACCAGCTTCCATAACCGCATAATCCTTGTATTCCTCGAATGAGGAAGAATCCAAATTCTTCAGCGAACTGTCCGAGCCTTCAGGAACAAAATCCCCTTCTTTTTCCCACCATTCTTTGGCTTGTGTCTGCGCCTGATTGAGGTCGACATCAAAGAGGTGACCATAAGATTCCGAGATGATCCACGGCTTGTCTACATTTCCGTATTTATTGAAAATCATCTGACGCATGTTCGTAGAAGTGCTATCTCCACTTTTGAAATGTGATTCCGTATACGAAAGCGTCTCTGGTTCTGTCATTTTGTTGTCCCAAAATTTCTTCGAGGCAATCAGCTGAGCGCTGGTTATAACATAGCCTCTCCCTTTTTCCAGAGGCTCTTTGCTCAATTCACAAGAGGCTCTGAATACTTTCTTCTTCTTTCCGAAAAGCTTAAACATAAGTAGATGAGTTTTTTGACCTGTGTTTAATACTGTTATAAAGCGGCAAAGGTTACCGTTTTCCTGGAAAAAATAAGCAATCGATAAGATTTCCTTTGGTTTTTATACATCCTCCTTCATTTCGCTACCCACAAGAGGTTCCAACAGCCTTCTGAAAACACCAAACCGTTTTACACTTATTGGTGATTTTGCTACATACATGAAGTATTCCCGTCGTTCATGAAGTTCTCGTAGGAATTATGATACCGTTTTCTCTTCTTTGAGGACGCTTCTCGAATGGGGGGAGTTATATGATACAACTATTTTTTTAACCATTGACGACTTATGAACAACGACAAAAACCTTTCCGTGGGGCTAACTGAAAGATCAGTAGACCAATATCTAAAAGCCACAAAAAATGCGAAACTTCTATTGGTTTTACTTCTCCTGACAGTCACCATAGGAACAAATGCCCAGACCTTTTCGGCAAATGATGCACCGGTAGGAATGGAACATAATGTCCTTTTTGACGCGATCAACAGATATGGCACCACTCAAACAACCACTGGAACTCAAATATTCCACTTAAATGTCCTTTTCGATGGGGCGTTCGCGGTATGTTATACTCCCGATGCTGTGGACCCTGCCCATCCGATCGTTATTGAAATCACCAACCTCCCCGATAAACATACTCAAGCAGGTGCCTGGGTAGGTTGGACGACCAGAGGAAGAGCCGCTAAGCGATTCAAAATTGAAGGATACAACACCTATGCACCACATGGACCAGTTGACTGGGTTACTCTGGCAGATTACAGCTCTACAGATTATGGCACGGCACAGACCAAATCCTTCATGCAGGAAGTGCAAGATGGGAGTTATACCGGTCTGCGATTTACTTTTTACGAATCTCATCATGCTACGGGAAGGATCGGATTATCGGAGCTATTCTTCATTCACCCCGAAGCGACCACTCCTTACGAAGGGCTGATTAGTGGTACAGGAGGGTCTCAAGCGTGGGATTTGAATAATGGAGATGCCACTTTTCAGGGAAATGTTGGCATTGGAACCACGAACCCTATTAAGAAGCTGGATGTTGCGGGAGATATCGTCTTAGGCACGCAAGGAACGTCAGGACAGATAAACTTTCGTAGAAACCTGGATGGTTCAACACGTGGGGTAGTAGGATTTAAAGATGGTAATGAAAATAAGGAATTTCAGATGAAAGTGACCACTGGTGGTGGGTTTCTGACTCTCCATACTACCGAAGATATCACATCTGGAGATGGAAGTACCCACGAGCGCATGAGGATTACAAAGGATGGTGAAATCGGTATTGGAACCGTAAATCCAGAGGCAATGCTAGATGTTCAAGGGGACATGATTGCAGGAAGACTAGGTCATTCCGGTAAGTTACTTTTTCGACGACCAATAGATGGAAGTGTTAAGGGACACATTGGATTTGCAACAGATGGAGAGAATTCGAATTTTAAAATGGGTGTCACTACAAATGAAGGATACCTGACATTTCATACACATGATGGGACTAATCCTAGTGAAAGAATACGGGTTACTGGAAGTGGCAATGTGGGCATAGGAACCACTTCACCTTCTGACCTGCTTACCATCGAACAAAATGGTCCAAGTGCTCTTCGTTTTGAAAGGTCTGGCCATGATCCTTATCAAATTATGTTGGCAGGATCCAAGGGGCTTTTTATCAAAAATGCGCAACATGGAACGGATGAGATGGTCTTTGATGGTGCTGGCAAGATTGGAATCGGAACCTCAACACCAACCCAAAAACTTACCGTCAATGGCAAGATCAATGCCGAAGAGATCATATTGGAAGATGTAGCCGGAGCGGACTTTGTATTTGAAGAAGACTATGATTTGCGCTCATTGGAAGCTACCGAGCAATTCATCAAAAAGAATAAACACCTGCCGGAGGTTCCCTCTGCTGCAGAAATGGCCGCGGAAGGCCTCGCCATCAAAGAAATGAACATCCTCCTTCTGCAGAAGATAGAGGAATTGACACTCCATATGATCAGGATGGAGAAAGAAATGACTAATCAGGCTAGTGAAACAAAAGCTATTCGGCAATCCAATGAGGAATTGATGTCCAAACTGGAACAGCAGTCAAAAGAAATTGAAGCATTGGAAGCAGCCCAAAACGACTAACTCCAGAGAAATGTACAGATTAATATACTTTGGCCTTTTGGTCATACTGGGTGTAGTTGCGTATGCTCAGGACAACAATACAGGTGAACCTACTTTTCTTCCTCCTAATGCCGCCGCTTTCGGAAAGTATGGAGATATACCTGTCAGCCATCATACGGGAGTTGCTAATATCGGAATTCCTATCTTCAGTATCACGGAAGGTAACCTGTCTCTCCCAATATCCATGTCATATCATAGCGGAGGTATTCGTGTAGATGAAATGGCCAGCTGGGTGGGTTTAGGTTGGTCGCTGAATGCTGGTGGCGTTATTTCCCGATCCGTTCAGGGAGGACTAGATGAAGGGAATGACAAACCTCATGCCCTAACTTCCACTGCGAAATGGGGCTGGTACCGAAATTATGGCGTACCTCCTCAAATTGAGGATTATCAAAATGCTTGTCCAGACCAATACATCGATCCAGTAACTGGACTAAGTACTGTACCAAAGATCAACAACCAAAACCCTGTAGCCGGAACCATTGCTTCATGCTACGATTACCACTATGATGCCGCCAGAGGCTTGATTGATACCGAACCAGATATTTTCTCCTTTAACATAGGTGGCTTTTCAGGAAAATTTATCTTCGATGAAAACAGAACGCCGGTACTTATGCCTGTCCAGGATATCAAAATAGATGTTGATTACAATGCATCAACCATGAAGTTTGATCGATGGACAATAACCACGCCTGATGGAGTGAAATATTACTTTGGGGATCGGCCAACGGGAATTGATGCAATTGAAAATTCCTATGCAAACCCAAACGGTGCTCCAAGTGATTCAGAGGTTTTCTACAGCACCTCTTCATGGTACTTGTATCGCATTGAATCGCCAAATGGTCGACATTGGATTGAATTAGAATATGTTCCAGAAACGTATTCATTTGGCTCACGTGCTTCACACAGTTGCCAAGCGGATGTAGCAGGGCCGATTGTAGGAACAGATTGTGATCAGGCATCTTTGGTTCGAGTCAGAAACCTGGTCAGCGGCGTAAGGTTATCAAGGGTAATTACTAGTTCAGGGCGATATGAAGTACGTTTCTTAATATCAAGCAATGTAGCTGATAAAAGACAAGACCTTTCAACTGAAGCCGGGCCTATAACAGCGTATCCACTTGAATCCATTGAAATAGATGATAATTATGGATGGTGCAAGAAATTCAGATTTTTTACTTCTTACTTTCAAAGCCCTGCTACCATACATGGTGGAGTTACCTATGAAGAGTCTGATCGAAAACGCCTCAGGCTTGACGCCATACAAGAATACGATTGCGCTGAAAATATTAGCCTTCCCCCTCATGAATTCGACTACAATGAATCTCAAACGATGGCCCGTCGATATTCTTTGGGTCGTGATCATTGGGGTTATTATAATGGCTCCGATGCACAGGATGGCCTAATTCCCGATGAAACAGTGAATGTTACCAACTGGATTTGGTCTGGACATGAGGGTGGAGAAGATCAAAATATTTGGTTCCCCTCAGGCACCTTCAGTCCTATAAGCAGTAACGGAGGAGCCAATAGAAATCCAAATGAGGCCAAAATGAAAGCTTGGGCTCTGGAAAAAATCACCTACCCCACCGGAGGATATTCTATTTTCACTTATGAGGGAAATAGGCATAACGGCGATCTCGTCGGCGGCTTACGCATCAAGAAAGTGGAGGCCTTTGACGCAAATGATATTTTAGGGACCAGTAAGAGTTTCGAATACGTATCCTCTCAGCTTTACTCCGAGCCCGACGAATATGGTGTTGATCTACAAGTCGATAATCCTTATGTTCACAACTTTCTTATGGGGGATAATTATGGAGCTTTATTCCGCTCCACTCCCAAGACAGCCCTTAGACATAGCCAGAATTACCACATCGGATATACGACGGTAATTGTGGATCATTTGGATGGTAGCAGTCAGAAGTTTGTTTACAACAACAGCCCAATCATCTTCTTTGATGATTATCATCCGGCAAAACCATCGCAGTTGAAAATCAGTAATGGTTCCATGTTGCGTATGGAATCCTATGATGATTCAGGTGCTATTGTGGCATCGACACATAATACCCATGATTTTCTAAATTTCAATAGCGATTTTTCCATTATCAAAATCCAACCTGTAACTGGTTATCGTTTTGATCCGGATGAATACCAAGGCACTACTCCAGTACCTGTTACCTGGAACTTTAAGAATATCTACAACATCTCCAGCAGCGCAGCGAGGCTTGCAACTGTGACGGAAACACGTGATGGCATCAGTCAGACTTCTTCTTATACTTATGGCAATTTTCATCAGCAGCCCTTGGAGGTGACTACTACCAATTCCGAAGGCGAGACCATGACATCAAACACGCAGTATTCGCCTGACCTGACAACTGCTACGGCTTTGGACCTTACTCAACGCAATCAAATTGTCCCGCTGGAACAGAAGCAATATGTCAATGGTCAGTTGGTTTCCAGGTCTGATTACTTCTACTCTGGCAGTGCAATAATGAACTTGTCTCAGATCGCATCTTATCCAGCAGGGACGGATGTGATCAGAACGGATGTGGGGTTCAATAGTGCTGATCAATTTGAATCCATCCAGAAAGAAGATGATATTCCTGTTGCCTATTACTGGGAAGGCGAAATGGGTGTTTCCGTCGCGAAGTTCACCCATGCTGCACCTGGTCAGGTTTTTTACACCAGTTTTGAAGAAGTAGGGTCTGGAACTTTCAGTGCTACTTTAGCAAAAACTGGATTTTATTATAGCACAGGTAGTTCGGTGGATCTTGCTGCTTTAGGCGCACCAAACCCGGGAGGTAACTTACTGCTCTCCTATCATTACTATGTCAATGGCTCCTGGCACTATAAGGAAGTGGATTATACAACCTCTACACTTTATGAAAATGGAGCTACACGAATAGATGAGATCAGGATCTATCCAAAAGGCGCTTTAGTCGAAAGCTATCAAACAGGCTTTGGTGGACAGATGATCAGTCAAACCGATACTAATGGCATCACCATTCGATATGAGCTGGACGCACTGGGACGACTGAAGTATATCATAGATCAAGACTACAACACACTAAAGGAATACAGCTACAACTATGCTAACTAAGAATCTCACAAAAAACAGAATCATTCTGGCGTTGGTAGTTTTTGTACTGACTGTCAGTGATCTAATAGCCCAATCGGCTACTCAGAATTATATCATGAGCATGACAGCTCGCGAACCCATCACCGGATACCTCAGTGGTCTACGAGCAGATCAACAAAAAGTCCAAACGGATATTACTTATGTTGATGGCCTGGGTCGGAGTTTACAAGAGGTGATGCGAGAAGCTTCACCCAACGGAAAGGACGTGGTGAAAATGTACACCTACGACATCATGGGAAGGGCCAATAAGGACTATTTGCCCTACGAAGCAGGAACCACCAGTGGTCATTTCCAAGGCGGTGCCTTTTCAGCCCTCGAGGGGTTTTACCTCTCTCCTCCTGAAGGCGTAGTTATCAACAATTATCCTTATAGTCAGTCTTCCTTTGAAGTCTCTCCATTAAGCAGAGTCGTTGAAAGTGGTAGTCCCGGGACCCCATGGCGTCATTCGCTTGATGGGGGTACGCAAGGTGTAAACTATCAATATCGACAGAATACAGCAGGAGAAATTCGGAAAATCACTGTGAGTCTCAATGAGGCACAAACGTTAACAAGCTCAGATAATTATGGTGCGAATTTGCTTTGGGTGAATGAAGTCAGCGATGAAGATGGAAATGTTATGCAGGAATTCACCAACCTGACCGGACAAGTAGTTTGTAAGAAATCTGCGGTGGGTACCTCAGAAGAGACGCTTACCTATTATGTCTATGATGTTCATGATCGGCTGACCTTTGTCATCCCACCTGAAGCCATAGCAACGATAGGTACGAACTGGGGACAGTTGAATGATGTCTCCTTTCGCAACCGATGGCTGTTTCGATACAAGTATGACCAGCGCAACCGGATGATCGAAAAGCAAGTCCCGGGAGCCGCGAAGGTGGAAATGGTTTATGACAAACGCGATCGATTGGTTTTCACGCTTGATGGTAATCGTCGGGCAATTGGCTCATCCTCTTCCAATGTCGAATTTGTGGAGAGTGGAACGAAAGAAGTAACCAGCTACAACGACACAAGCTATGTCCGGGCACCAGGAGCGAGAATCGTATTAAAGAAACCTGGGTTCCGGGCATCCTATCAGGATAATTTCTCCGTGGAAAAAGCAGAAAATGCTTATCCCAGTGAATGGCTTTATACCAAGTATGATGCCCTGAATCGTCCGGTAATTACGGGTCTTAAGATGATCACAGCTTCCAGGGCATCGCTACAGGCCGCCATTGATAATGATGCTTCATACGATTTTAATGTGAACTACATCGGCAGTGCCAGTGGGAATTTTTATGGCTATGACGATGGCAGCTACCCTTCCTCGGCAGGAACGGAAATTCTTACGATCACCTACTATGACAACTATGATTTTGTGAGTGACTTCAACTGGGGGAGTCATTACCAGGAACTTAGTGGAACACAAACGGAGGCCAAAGGATTAGTCACAGGCGCCAGGGTGCGTTTATTGGGCACCAACAATATGCTGAACAGCACGACCTGGTACGATGATCGATATCGGGTAAAAGCAGTATGCAGTGAGAACTATTTTGGAGAAGTGGACAAAGTGGTAAACACCTATCGCAATGACATCTCTCCATTAGTGACCAGTACCATCACCACACATAGGAACGGGGGTGTCACTACGGTCACCGAAAACTTCACTTATGACCATCGGGACCGCTTGCTGACCCATACCCACACAATCAATGGCAATAACACCAAAACTCTGGCTTCCAACACCTATAATGCGATCGGTCAATTAATAGAGAAAGACCTGGATAATCCTGGTACTCCAGTCCAGTCGGTAGACTACCGCTACAATGAACGCGGGTGGCTCACCACGATCAATGGAGGGTCCGGAGATTTTGATAATGGAGAAGTCAATACAGATCAGTTCGGCATGGAGTTGAAATACCATGACGCACCGAATGCCCAGTACAATGGCAACATCGGCCAGATGCTGTGGAAATCGAAAGGTGGAGGCCTGACAGAAGCCAGCCAAAACTACCAGTACACTTATGATAATCTCAACCGTCTGACCAGCGCCAGTTATTCAGGGTTGGGAAATCATAATGTTGATATAACTTACGATAAGAACGGTAACATCGAAACTTTGGACAGAATGAAGCGGGTGAAACTTTTTGCGGCGAATGGAACAGAAAGCTATGCTGATCATTCCATAGATCAACTAAGTTACACTTACACTTCAGGGAATCAGTTGAGCAGTGTTGCAGATGACTCACCAGCTACAGGTCAGATTGACTTAAGATCCGGGTCGAGTTCGTTGCGAATCAAAGATCTGGGTTTTGAAGATGGGAGTTCTATAACTCAGGAATACGATTACGATAGCAATGGCAACATGACCAGTGATACCAATAAAGGCATCACAGAGATCAGTTATAACTACCTGAACTTGCCAGAGTTGGTGGAAATTCCTGGTGGTAACGTGAGCTACGTTTATGATGCCGCAGGTATAAAACATAGGAAAACCTACAACGGAAAAGAATCAACTTACGTAGGTACGTTCCATTATGAACGAGAATCCTCAGAAAGCAGTTCTCAACTAGAGTTTATTCAGCATTCGGAAGGAAGAGCGGTTAAGAGCGGCAGTTCATTCAACTATGAATACAACCTCACCGACCATCTGGGGAACGTTCGAGTGACTGTGAACGAATCAGGTAATGTCGTGCAAAGAGATGGGTATTATCCCTTCGGGCTCGGTTTTAATCACTCGGCGGATAGCCCCGAGAATCAGTACAAATACAATGGAAAAGAAGAACAACCGGAAACGAATTTGTACGACTTTAGTGCAAGGATGTATGACCCTGCATTAGGAAGGTTTATGCAACTTGACCCTTTAACAGAAACTCGTTCAGATTGGACTCCTTATCGATTCGCTTATAACAACCCTTTGAAGTTTACAGACCCTTCTGGAATGATCGAAGTGAGTGTAAATGGAGAAAAAGTAAAGGGGAAGTTGAAAAGGGCTTACATACGAGGGGTGAAAAACTTGATTAAATCCAGTAAGAGTAGTTCCGAAAGTTCAGATTCAGATAATAATGGCTTCGATGATTCGGAGCAAAGTGATGTTGTTGATAATCCTGAAATTGCCCCAACTGCAAGCGGTCGAAATGGTGGTAGATTTGGTAACACCAGAACGAACAGGAACGGCACACCTAGATTCCATGACGGAACGGATATTAAAGCATCAAAAGGTACTGCAATAAGGTCTATTCTACCGGGGAAAGTATTGTGGACAAGAGAAACTTTTTATCCTGGTCAATATGGTAGTAATAGTTATGGCAACATTGTTGCAGTAGAATCAATCGATGCTCATGGCAACAGAATCGTACTTTATTACAATCATTTAGATGTATCCGTATCTTATAAGGATAGACAGGTGGGTTCGGGAGAAGTCCTGGGTTATGCTGGTAACACTGGAAATGCAGGATTTAAAGGTAAAAGAATAGGAACCCGAAACGGTCGAGCGGTGTATGATGGAAACTTCACAAGCTTTGAAAATGGAGCTATTGCCGAACGAAATAATCACGTTCACATTAAGGCCAGAAGAAACGGGCAAAGAGTTGATCCTGAAATCTATATGTCTACTAAATTTAATAGGCATGGCATCTCCAAAACTGCTATTAGTAATATGTTAAAGAGGATGGGTTTTTAAGAGTGAGTTAATGATGAAAACTAAATTATTCTACATACTGCTGAGTTTATTAGGGTTCAGTTCATTCGCTCAGAATGGCTACGATAATATTCATAAGGAAATAGCACTGAATGGTATCCGATTTGGGGATGACATAGAAGTTATCAGAGAGACTCTTGGAGAACCTGATACCTTAACCACTTTCTACAGTGAAATGGAAGGCACAAAGATTGAGGAATTACAATACGGCAATTCGATTTTACAGATTTTGGATGGTGAGTTTTACGGGTTCGAATTAAATGATAATAACATCAAGTTGCTTCCTTATGATTTATGCGTCGGAGCTTCAGAATCCGAATTGCAACGTTTTTTTCCTAATTCCTATCAAAAAATAGATACAAACCCTGAAGGCAGTAAAATCTTAAGGACCAATCTATACGATAGTTATATCATCTTTTATTTAGAAAGTGGTATTGTGCGAAGCATCTACACTTTTGAACCTTCTTAGAATGAATTGAAGGTAGTATTGTTACATAAGAATTAAACAGAAGCTATAGCCTCTTGCAGTGATGTAAGGGGCTTTTATTTTAAGACGAGAAAGCTTTTTTAGCCTTGACATTTTGCAGGACATTATCCATCAAATACAGTAGATGGTCCCTGTCCTCTGGTGGTAGTTTTTGTATCTCTTCTATTTTGTTAACAATCGTTGCATCTAGCAGCAGTTCCGTATTACCTACGAGATAATCCAAAGAGACATTTAGAGCCTTGGCAATGTTCCGGGCAATATCAACGGAAGGAGTTCTTTCATTGCGCTCATACTTGCCAATGATCGCACCGGAAGTACCGATAAGTTCAGCTAGCTTCTCCCTGGTGTAGTCTCTTTCCTTACGAAGTTCCAGTATTTTTTTACCCAGTTCCATACCCAATAGGTGCTAAAAGTCTCGATTTAGAGGCTATCGCGCAATAATATCTAAACAATTGGTTAAAAACAATCACAAAAGTTTAGCTTTAAGATAACCAATTGTATATGTTTGTCACCAATTGGTAACAAGCAAGAAAAATTTTATGGAGCAGCTACCAACTCAGCGTCGATTAGATACCACAAACCCTGAACACATCATCTATCAACACGAACCGCTAGACATTGCTGTACTCGGTGGAGTCCGTTTAGAAGGCTTGGACAGAATGCGGGTAACACTCAAAGTACAAGTGGAACACCTGAGCTTGCGGCATAATCTGGACTTGTACAATGATAACCAAACGGAAAAGCTCGTTAGGAAGATCGCCGAGCGGTTAGACATTGGCACGAGTGTAGCAACTGCAGCTTTGACTGATTTAACCGACTGCTTGGAGCAATACAGACTAGAGGAAATCGAAAGACAGCAGCAAGCACATGACAAAAGGAAAATGCTAACTCCTGATGAAATCAAAGCTGCCCAAGACTATCTAAAAGCTCCCAACCTAATGACTAGAACCATGCAGGACATAGGCAGGGCCGGTGTGATTGGTGAAATGATCAACCGCCTGCTCATGTACTTGATCTTTACCAGCAGAAAGCGAGACAACCCTTTGCATATTATCGGCTTGGGTAGTTCAGGGATCGGCAAAACACACCTGCAAGAGAAGGTTAGCGCACTGATCCCGGATGAAGACAAATTAGAGATCACCACTTTAAGCGGCAACGCCTTCTACTACTTCGGTCAACAAGAGCTGAGAAATAAACTGATCCTGATTGAAGACTTAGACGGAGCGGAAGAAGTGCTTTATCCCCTGCGAGAGATCAAGAGCAAGAAGCAGGTAACTAAGACGGTGGTGATCAAGAATACAAAGGGCGAGACCAGAACTGTAACGCTGAAGGTTGAAGGTCCGGTTTGCGTGTCTGGATGTACAACCAAGGAGAGTTTATATGAGGACAATGCGAACCGAAGCTTTTTGATCTACATCGATGAAAGCCCGGAGCAAGACGAGCAAATCATGAGCTATCAACGCCAGCTAAGCGCGGGCAAAATCAACCTATCCGAGCAATGGGAAGTCATTGAGCAGTTCCAGAACATGCAAAGGGTGTTGCAATCTGTGAGCATCAGAAACCCATATGCTGAATCCCTGCGGATCCCGCCGGAAGTGTTTAAGCCAAGAAGGACCAATGCCCACTATCTGGCCTTTATCGAGGCAGTGACTTTTTATCACCAGTACCAGCGAGAAAAGCAGCACGACAAGGAAACCGGAGAAGAGTACATCGAAACCACTTTGGAAGATATAGAAGAAGCTAACAAGCTGATGCGTGAAATACTGCTGCGCAAATCTGATGATCTGAACGGGGCAACCCGGAATTACTTTGAGCGACTAAAAGCATGGATGAAGCAGGAAGACAAGAACACCTTTAGCAATGTATCAGCCAGACAGGCTTTAAAAGTAAACGCCAGCAATCAAAAGCGGTACATGATTGCACTGCAAGAATGGGGCTTGGTGAGAAAGGTAAAGGGTGACAAAAAGAACGGCTACGCCTATGAAGTGGCCGCCTTCGATGATCAGCAGCAGCGTAATGAAAAGATCGGACAAGTGCTGGATAATACTTTGTCTGAGTTGAAGAAGTTCAAGAAGACCAAAAGAAGTTCATAGCCAAAAATGAACCACATAACAGCCCATACAGCCAGCAAACCCACAGAATCGAAGTAGTTCACTTTAAATCGGAAACATCAACCGAGTGAAAAATTTAGTCTTATCGAATCCCTCCTTTAGATACCTTGAAAAGAGCTTCACCGAATGGCTAAACGTCCAAGGCTATGCAGAAAGTACGGTTTACCGACTACCGCCCCACGTTCGTGAACTGCTTCACTATCTGGAATTAGAAGGGATACAGAGCATCAAAGAACTAACCATCCATCATATCGAGTCATACTATCAAAACCTGAAGGAAAGACGAAACCAAAGAAGGGGCGGCAGCCTGAGCAATGCGCATCTAAATAAGCACATCCAAGCACTGCGGAAGTTTACAGAGTACTTGCGGAAAGTAGGCCGTCTGGAAATAGCAGCACCGCAAATCTCTAATGAAGAATCAGAGAACCGGATTACCTACTTAACCCCTGAAGAGATCACGCTACTGTTCAAAGTGACTCACCAAGTACCGGAGAAGTTACCTAACAAAGGCCTTGAATTACTTGAGGCGATACAGTCCAGAGATAGGGCTATGCTAGCGGTGTTTTACGGCTGCGGACTGAGACGAAATGAAGGGGTTAATCTGAACGTTGGGGACATCAACTTTGATAGGTCATTGCTTCACGTGAGAAAGGGCAAGAACAACAAAGAAAGGCTTGTGCCGATCAGTAGAACCAACCGGAAATATTTAACCGAGTACATCTACGACCACAGATCAATGCTAGTAAAAGCCAGTAAAAGTGAAGCGGTTTTTATCAGTTATCAGAGCCACCAGAGACTACAGGGACAAAGCCTGTTCAATCGGCTAAAGTATCTACAGCTACAGACAGGCGATCTTGATCTTTTAGAAAAGGAAATAGGCTTACACACGCTCCGGCACAGTATCGCCACGCACTTTATGCAAGCAGGGATGAAGTTGGACAGTATCGCTCGATTCCTTGGACACGACAGCCTGGACAGTACACAGATATACACGCACCTAGCAGGTGTGAAATCACGAACGGAACAACCCTTTGCCAAAATCAGAACCTATGAACCAGGAAGACTATCAGAAGACGAAAGAGGACTTTAGGGAATACTTGAAAGCCAAACAGTTCACTAACAAAAGCATCCATAGCCGAATGAACGTATTTAATCAATACTTGCTTTGGGTGGATCAGGAGAACATAGCATTAGAGCAAATCACTTACAATGATTTACTGCTTTACCTAAAGTACTGCCAACAACAAGGAGTAGCGCAAAGAACAATCAAGCATTATATTGCCGCAGTTAAGCATTACTATGATCACCTAATCCGTGAGCGTGTAATTACCCTAAATCCAACCACAGATATCGACGTAAAAGGCGTGCGTCGTAAAGTACTCTATCACCTCTTAGAGCCGTACGAACTGCACCACCTCTATCATGAGTACCCCGCTCAGAGCTTACCCGACAGACGCAATCGAATCATTTTAGGACTATTGGTTTATCAAGGCTTACGGGCTGATGAAGTGGGAAAGTTAGAAGTACAACACATCCAGCTAAGAGAAGGCAAGATCGATGTATTAGGCGGCCCAAAGAATAACACAAGATTGATGCAGCTTGAAAGCTATCAAGTAATGGACATGCACGACTACATCCTGCAAGTTCGGCCAGAGCTGATGAAGATGAAGCCTAAACGAAGGAGCCAGCAAAGGCAAGAAACAGAGCTGCTTTTTATTGGTCAGGGTGGGCATAGACACAGCATTAAAAACTTCATTACTCAAACTATGATCAAGGCCCGAGAAATCAACCCCTCTTTGCTTAATGCTCACCAGATCAGAACAAGTGTGATTACCAGATGGCTAAAAGCACACAACCTGCGAGAAGTACAATACTTGGCCGGACATAGATACATCAGTAGCACAGAAAGATACTTGCAAAACGACCTGGAAGGACTCAAAGAAGAAGTGCAACAGTTTCACCCATTAGGTTAATCTATGAATCATGAAGACTAGAGGGCCATAGCCAATCGAATTAGATAATTTTACTCTCAGAATCGTAAAGCCTTTTGCGAATACTCTAAAAACATACCCCTGTAAGGTTTGCAGCCAGGAAACGACTGCGAATGCCCTTTACGAGCATTGAGAGACCTAAGCAGGGGTTATCTCATAATCGTAATAAAATGAAAACAACAATCCAGGCTAATGAGCTAGCGCCATTGGCCGACTTTATCAATGACTCCTATGTAGGTGATCTGGCCACGGCCAGCAATGACCTTAGAAAGGCAGTTTACATGCTCCATTACATAGAGCAAGGTTCGGTAACTGAATCAGAAATCAAGGATGTATGCTTTGCACTCCATCACATGAGTCAAAGACTGTTTACGGCCTATAAGAATCGAATCAACATCAAAATAGATAAGTAACCAGAGGCTCCGAAAGGAGCCTTTTTTAATCCTCTGGATCACAAGAAACCATTTTAGAAAAAGCGGACAAAATACTTTAACCCCTCTACGAGCTACACGCAATTAGCTACGCTACCTCGACATTCCGCCTACCCCGTCCACAGTTCCCCAGACAGCCCCGCAGTACTCACCGCACTCGCCGATGTGATCGGCCTCTAATCCAAAGGATGCAAGCTTCTTGTGCCAGCCAGACCCGGTGCAGCACTAGTCCAGCAACTCTTTTTGAAGCGATTTTTGGAAACTGATTTTAAGTAAGTGGGAAGTTGTGCTTAGAAGCTATGATTATATGTAGCGACATTGTATCGTACGATACAATGCTAAGCTTTTTTAAAAAAGGCAAAGTGGTAGGCAGCAGCTCCTCCTAATGCCCAGATTGCATCAGCTAAGAGGTTTACAGATATGTCTTTGAGAAGCTCCATTCAGTTGTAAAGATAATAAAAAGGCAGTGGGTCGCTTGCTGTCTTGGGTGGGCGATCTTGAAAGGGCAGTTTACCCGTGATAGGTCAGTGGTAATCTGTTTTTACCCAGGCATCGAGCCAGGGCAAAAAACACTTAGGAAAAGCGGCGTGCCTGTGGTTCGTCTGTCAGGCTGCCCGCCGGAAATAGAAAAGGTCGTTCCAGTTTTTTCTTTGGTGTTCATTTTTTTAGGCAAGAAAAAAACGGGGCATCCACCTTGCATTTTCTTTTGGTTGCTGCCAGTACGGTCCTCGTCACAGGTGTTCTCACTGTCTTTTTCAATTGGTTCAACGCCTGCGGCAGCTAGGCTCCGCGCCCCGGACAAAAAAGCCAGTTACTCACCTCTAGTTAATGCGGGCCTGCGACCACCGCCAGTTCCCTACGGCACACCCAGTTGTTCCTGTTAGTCTCGTTCCCTGTGTGGCTGTCGGTGGTACCCGCAGACGGCCCGCAAAGTGACTACCCCAAGAGCAAAGGACATCAAGTCATTAAAGCATGTGGTGGAAACCTGCCGCACTCTGTTAATGATCCGCCTCGATCTAGTCCGTTGCTTCGCTTGGCGCACCACCTTGAAAAGCAAAGGCCCGACTAACTCCTGCACAGAAAATCAATACACTACCGGTCCTTTCCTTGTCAATGCGGTGGCTGGTGTGAAGTGTAAGCGTTATCTTTAAATCCTCAATGGGTTGCCCAAAACATCTATATAACCCCGACCAGGAGTCTTCACCGTTTTTAAGGGTATGGAAGAAGGAGCGTTTAGAAAATGTTGACGTTCATTTTTTAGGTACCCCAGAAGAAAAAAGTCGCGCTGAAAAATTTTGCTACAGTTACTTGCCCTTCGGGCTCGGTTTTAATCACTCGGCGGATAGCCCCGAGAATCAGTACAAATACAATGGAAAAGAAGAACAACCGGAAACGAATTTGTACGACTTTAGTGCAAGGATGTATGACCCTGCATTAGGAAGGTTTATGCAACTTGACCCTTTAACAGAAACTCGTTCAGATTGGACTCCTTATCGATTCGCTTATAACAACCCTTTGAAGTTTACAGACCCTTCTGGAATGATCGAAGTGAGTGTAAATGGAGAAAAAGTAAAGGGGAAGTTGAAAAGGGCTTACATACGAGGGGTGAAAAACTTGATTAAATCCAGTAAGAGTAGTTCCGAAAGTTCAGATTCAGATAATAATGGCTTCGATGATTCGGAGCAAAGTGATGTTGTTGATAATCCTGAAATTGCCCCAACTGCAAGCGGTCGAAATGGTGGTAGATTTGGTAACACCAGAACGAACAGGAACGGCACACCTAGATTCCATGACGGAACGGATATTAAAGCATCAAAAGGTACTGCAATAAGGTCTATTCTACCGGGGAAAGTATTGTGGACAAGAGAAACTTTTTATCCTGGTCAATATGGTAGTAATAGTTATGGCAACATTGTTGCAGTAGAATCAATCGATGCTCATGGCAACAGAATCGTACTTTATTACAATCATTTAGATGTATCCGTATCTTATAAGGATAGACAGGTGGGTTCGGGAGAAGTCCTGGGTTATGCTGGTAACACTGGAAATGCAGGATTTAAAGGTAAAAGAATAGGAACCCGAAACGGTCGAGCGGTGTATGATGGAAACTTCACAAGCTTTGAAAATGGAGCTATTGCCGAACGAAATAATCACGTTCACATTAAGGCCAGAAGAAACGGGCAAAGAGTTGATCCTGAAATCTATATGTCTACTAAATTTAATAGGCATGGCATCTCCAAAACTGCTATTAGTAATATGTTAAAGAGGATGGGTTTTTAAGAGTGAGTTAATGATGAAAACTAAATTATTCTACATACTGCTGAGTTTATTAGGGTTCAGTTCATTCGCTCAGAATGGCTACGATAATATTCATAAGGAAATAGCACTGAATGGTATCCGATTTGGGGATGACATAGAAGTTATCAGAGAGACTCTTGGAGAACCTGATACCTTAACCACTTTCTACAGTGAAATGGAAGGCACAAAGATTGAGGAATTACAATACGGCAATTCGATTTTACAGATTTTGGATGGTGAGTTTTACGGGTTCGAATTAAATGATAATAACATCAAGTTGCTTCCTTATGATTTATGCGTCGGAGCTTCAGAATCCGAATTGCAACGTTTTTTTCCTAATTCCTATCAAAAAATAGATACAAACCCTGAAGGCAGTAAAATCTTAAGGACCAATCTATACGATAGTTATATCATCTTTTATTTAGAAAGTGGTATTGTGCGAAGCATCTACACTTTTGAACCTTCTTAGAATGAATTGAAGGTAGTATTGTTACATAAGAATTAAACAGAAGCTATAGCCTCTTGCAGTGATGTAAGGGGCTTTTATTTTAAGACGAGAAAGCTTTTTTAGCCTTGACATTTTGCAGGACATTATCCATCAAATACAGTAGATGGTCCCTGTCCTCTGGTGGTAGTTTTTGTATCTCTTCTATTTTGTTAACAATCGTTGCATCTAGCAGCAGTTCCGTATTACCTACGAGATAATCCAAAGAGACATTTAGAGCCTTGGCAATGTTCCGGGCAATATCAACGGAAGGAGTTCTTTCATTGCGCTCATACTTGCCAATGATCGCACCGGAAGTACCGATAAGTTCAGCTAGCTTCTCCCTGGTGTAGTCTCTTTCCTTACGAAGTTCCAGTATTTTTTTACCCAGTTCCATACCCAATAGGTGCTAAAAGTCTCGATTTAGAGGCTATCGCGCAATAATATCTAAACAATTGGTTAAAAACAATCACAAAAGTTTAGCTTTAAGATAACCAATTGTATATGTTTGTCACCAATTGGTAACAAGCAAGAAAAATTTTATGGAGCAGCTACCAACTCAGCGTCGATTAGATACCACAAACCCTGAACACATCATCTATCAACACGAACCGCTAGACATTGCTGTACTCGGTGGAGTCCGTTTAGAAGGCTTGGACAGAATGCGGGTAACACTCAAAGTACAAGTGGAACACCTGAGCTTGCGGCATAATCTGGACTTGTACAATGATAACCAAACGGAAAAGCTCGTTAGGAAGATCGCCGAGCGGTTAGACATTGGCACGAGTGTAGCAACTGCAGCTTTGACTGATTTAACCGACTGCTTGGAGCAATACAGACTAGAGGAAATCGAAAGACAGCAGCAAGCACATGACAAAAGGAAAATGCTAACTCCTGATGAAATCAAAGCTGCCCAAGACTATCTAAAAGCTCCCAACCTAATGACTAGAACCATGCAGGACATAGGCAGGGCCGGTGTGATTGGTGAAATGATCAACCGCCTGCTCATGTACTTGATCTTTACCAGCAGAAAGCGAGACAACCCTTTGCATATTATCGGCTTGGGTAGTTCAGGGATCGGCAAAACACACCTGCAAGAGAAGGTTAGCGCACTGATCCCGGATGAAGACAAATTAGAGATCACCACTTTAAGCGGCAACGCCTTCTACTACTTCGGTCAACAAGAGCTGAGAAATAAACTGATCCTGATTGAAGACTTAGACGGAGCGGAAGAAGTGCTTTATCCCCTGCGAGAGATCAAGAGCAAGAAGCAGGTAACTAAGACGGTGGTGATCAAGAATACAAAGGGCGAGACCAGAACTGTAACGCTGAAGGTTGAAGGTCCGGTTTGCGTGTCTGGATGTACAACCAAGGAGAGTTTATATGAGGACAATGCGAACCGAAGCTTTTTGATCTACATCGATGAAAGCCCGGAGCAAGACGAGCAAATCATGAGCTATCAACGCCAGCTAAGCGCGGGCAAAATCAACCTATCCGAGCAATGGGAAGTCATTGAGCAGTTCCAGAACATGCAAAGGGTGTTGCAATCTGTGAGCATCAGAAACCCATATGCTGAATCCCTGCGGATCCCGCCGGAAGTGTTTAAGCCAAGAAGGACCAATGCCCACTATCTGGCCTTTATCGAGGCAGTGACTTTTTATCACCAGTACCAGCGAGAAAAGCAGCACGACAAGGAAACCGGAGAAGAGTACATCGAAACCACTTTGGAAGATATAGAAGAAGCTAACAAGCTGATGCGTGAAATACTGCTGCGCAAATCTGATGATCTGAACGGGGCAACCCGGAATTACTTTGAGCGACTAAAAGCATGGATGAAGCAGGAAGACAAGAACACCTTTAGCAATGTATCAGCCAGACAGGCTTTAAAAGTAAACGCCAGCAATCAAAAGCGGTACATGATTGCACTGCAAGAATGGGGCTTGGTGAGAAAGGTAAAGGGTGACAAAAAGAACGGCTACGCCTATGAAGTGGCCGCCTTCGATGATCAGCAGCAGCGTAATGAAAAGATCGGACAAGTGCTGGATAATACTTTGTCTGAGTTGAAGAAGTTCAAGAAGACCAAAAGAAGTTCATAGCCAAAAATGAACCACATAACAGCCCATACAGCCAGCAAACCCACAGAATCGAAGTAGTTCACTTTAAATCGGAAACATCAACCGAGTGAAAAATTTAGTCTTATCGAATCCCTCCTTTAGATACCTTGAAAAGAGCTTCACCGAATGGCTAAACGTCCAAGGCTATGCAGAAAGTACGGTTTACCGACTACCGCCCCACGTTCGTGAACTGCTTCACTATCTGGAATTAGAAGGGATACAGAGCATCAAAGAACTAACCATCCATCATATCGAGTCATACTATCAAAACCTGAAGGAAAGACGAAACCAAAGAAGGGGCGGCAGCCTGAGCAATGCGCATCTAAATAAGCACATCCAAGCACTGCGGAAGTTTACAGAGTACTTGCGGAAAGTAGGCCGTCTGGAAATAGCAGCACCGCAAATCTCTAATGAAGAATCAGAGAACCGGATTACCTACTTAACCCCTGAAGAGATCACGCTACTGTTCAAAGTGACTCACCAAGTACCGGAGAAGTTACCTAACAAAGGCCTTGAATTACTTGAGGCGATACAGTCCAGAGATAGGGCTATGCTAGCGGTGTTTTACGGCTGCGGACTGAGACGAAATGAAGGGGTTAATCTGAACGTTGGGGACATCAACTTTGATAGGTCATTGCTTCACGTGAGAAAGGGCAAGAACAACAAAGAAAGGCTTGTGCCGATCAGTAGAACCAACCGGAAATATTTAACCGAGTACATCTACGACCACAGATCAATGCTAGTAAAAGCCAGTAAAAGTGAAGCGGTTTTTATCAGTTATCAGAGCCACCAGAGACTACAGGGACAAAGCCTGTTCAATCGGCTAAAGTATCTACAGCTACAGACAGGCGATCTTGATCTTTTAGAAAAGGAAATAGGCTTACACACGCTCCGGCACAGTATCGCCACGCACTTTATGCAAGCAGGGATGAAGTTGGACAGTATCGCTCGATTCCTTGGACACGACAGCCTGGACAGTACACAGATATACACGCACCTAGCAGGTGTGAAATCACGAACGGAACAACCCTTTGCCAAAATCAGAACCTATGAACCAGGAAGACTATCAGAAGACGAAAGAGGACTTTAGGGAATACTTGAAAGCCAAACAGTTCACTAACAAAAGCATCCATAGCCGAATGAACGTATTTAATCAATACTTGCTTTGGGTGGATCAGGAGAACATAGCATTAGAGCAAATCACTTACAATGATTTACTGCTTTACCTAAAGTACTGCCAACAACAAGGAGTAGCGCAAAGAACAATCAAGCATTATATTGCCGCAGTTAAGCATTACTATGATCACCTAATCCGTGAGCGTGTAATTACCCTAAATCCAACCACAGATATCGACGTAAAAGGCGTGCGTCGTAAAGTACTCTATCACCTCTTAGAGCCGTACGAACTGCACCACCTCTATCATGAGTACCCCGCTCAGAGCTTACCCGACAGACGCAATCGAATCATTTTAGGACTATTGGTTTATCAAGGCTTACGGGCTGATGAAGTGGGAAAGTTAGAAGTACAACACATCCAGCTAAGAGAAGGCAAGATCGATGTATTAGGCGGCCCAAAGAATAACACAAGATTGATGCAGCTTGAAAGCTATCAAGTAATGGACATGCACGACTACATCCTGCAAGTTCGGCCAGAGCTGATGAAGATGAAGCCTAAACGAAGGAGCCAGCAAAGGCAAGAAACAGAGCTGCTTTTTATTGGTCAGGGTGGGCATAGACACAGCATTAAAAACTTCATTACTCAAACTATGATCAAGGCCCGAGAAATCAACCCCTCTTTGCTTAATGCTCACCAGATCAGAACAAGTGTGATTACCAGATGGCTAAAAGCACACAACCTGCGAGAAGTACAATACTTGGCCGGACATAGATACATCAGTAGCACAGAAAGATACTTGCAAAACGACCTGGAAGGACTCAAAGAAGAAGTGCAACAGTTTCACCCATTAGGTTAATCTATGAATCATGAAGACTAGAGGGCCATAGCCAATCGAATTAGATAATTTTACTCTCAGAATCGTAAAGCCTTTTGCGAATACTCTAAAAACATACCCCTGTAAGGTTTGCAGCCAGGAAACGACTGCGAATGCCCTTTACGAGCATTGAGAGACCTAAGCAGGGGTTATCTCATAATCGTAACGGCCAGCAATGACCTTAGAAAGGCAGTTTACATGCTCCATTACATAGAGCAAGGTTCGGTAACTGAATCAGAAATCAAGGATGTATGCTTTGCACTCC